>NZ_JBEPMU010000027.1:0-1018 GCF_040545895.1 Dyella japonica | reverse complement strand
CGTGGCATCACGATTTCGACCGCCCACGTCGAATACGAATCGCCGACCCGTCACTACGCCCACGTGGACTGCCCGGGCCATGCTGACTACGTCAAGAACATGATCACCGGTGCGGCGCAGATGGACGGCGCGATCCTGGTGTGCTCGGCCGCCGACGGCCCGATGCCGCAGACGCGCGAACACATCCTGCTGTCGCGCCAGGTGGGCGTGCCCTACATCGTCGTGTTCCTGAACAAGGCCGACATGGTGGACGACGCCGAGCTGCTCGAGCTGGTCGAAATGGAAGTGCGTGAACTGCTCTCCAAGTACGACTTCCCGGGCGACGACACCCCGATCATCAAGGGCTCGGCCCTGAAGGCGCTGGAAGGCGACCAGTCGGAAATCGGCGTGCCGGCCATCGTGGCCCTGGTGGATGCGCTGGACAGCTACATCCCCGAGCCGGTGCGTGCGATCGACAAGCCGTTCCTGATGCCGGTGGAAGACGTGTTCTCGATCTCGGGCCGCGGCACCGTGGTGACCGGTCGTATCGAGCGCGGCATCATCAAGGTCGGTGACGAAGTGGAAGTGGTGGGCATCCGCCCGACCCAGAAGACCACCGTCACGGGCGTGGAAATGTTCCGCAAGCTGCTGGACCAGGGCCAGGCAGGCGACAACGCCGGTCTGCTGCTGCGCGGTCTGAAGCGCGACGACGTGGAGCGCGGTCAGGTGCTGGCCAAGCCGGGCACGATCACCCCGCACACGGACTTCGAAGCTGAGGTGTACGTGCTGTCGAAGGACGAAGGCGGCCGTCATACCCCGTTCTTCAAGGGCTACCGTCCGCAGTTCTACTTCCGCACGACCGACGTGACCGGCGCTTGCCAGTTGCCGGAAGGCGTGGAAATGGTGATGCCGGGCGACAACGTGAAGATGGTGGTCAGCCTGATCCACCCGATCGCGATGGACGAAGGCCTGCGCTTTGCTATCCGCGAAGGTGGCCGCACCGTCGGCGCCGGCGTGGTGGCCAAGGTCATCAAGTAAG
>NZ_JBEPMU010000026.1:0-1049 GCF_040545895.1 Dyella japonica | reverse complement strand
GCACAACAGGCGTTGCTTGGGGATCTGCTCCTGGCCTGGGCCAAGACCAGCCCATGGTGGAGCGATCAGGGACTCACGCTGCATGCCTCCGGTGCTACGGAAAGCGCGGACTCCGATAACGTGATCCTGTTGACGCCCGGCCAGGCGGTCAGCCAGGCGACCACGACGCTTGATGATGAGATCACGCGCAAGATCCGCATCGCACAGGTCCTGCTCGGTGAGGTACCGACCGGCGATCTTTGGTGGGGCGACGCCAACGTCTCTGCATACCTTAAGGTCTACGACACGTTCGCCACGGGGGCGTATCAGCAACTGGCGCTGCAGACGCGTCTCAAACCCTACGTCGATGCAATCGCTTTGCGCCTCGATGCCAATGGCATCGCGCTGGATATCTCACCCGTACTCAATAGGCTGGAGCAAGTATCGGCAAGCCATAGTGCGCAGGCTATGGTGGACTTCCTCGATCTGGTGACTTTTATTCCGTCCCTAGCGAACGACGCGTCGATCTACGTGACTTGTTTGCCGTTCCTGGCCGATCAGTTGGATCAGTCTGGACAATGGGATGTTGTGGCAGCGACGTTCTCTACGAATGTCATGCTGGGCGATTTTCTTCTGCGAATTGGCACCTCGGGCACTGACGTGCTCACCAGTGGTGCGCAAAAAAGCATTCTGATCGGAGGCGATGGCAACGACACCCTTAAGGGCGGCAATGGCGACGACATATTGCTCGGCGGCCATGGCAATGATGTCATTAACGGCGGTGATGGCAACGATGTGATGTATGGCGGCGACGGCGACGACACGCTGGATGGCGGTACGGGTAACAACGTGCTACTTGGCGGTGCCGGCAACGATGTGATGAAGGTGGCCTACAACGCCAACAACAACGTGTTTGTTGGCGGCACCGGTGACGACACGATGTACGGTAGCTACGGCTCGGATACCTATGTGTTTAATCTCGGCGATGGCAAAGACACCATCATCGAGACGAGCACGTATGCCGGGGCGATCGATGTGCTGGCCTTCGGCGAAGGCATCAAGGCCAGCGA
>NZ_JBEPMU010000025.1:0-1172 GCF_040545895.1 Dyella japonica | reverse complement strand
ACCACCACGCTGGCCGTGACCAACGCCGGCGGGCCGGGCATCGTCACCACCGGCAACGGCATCCCGGTGATCGAGGCCCTCCACGGCGGCACCACGGCCGCGAACGCCTTCACGCTGGCCGGTGAAGCGCGTGGCGGCGCCTTCGACTATCGCCTGTTCCGCGGCGGCCTCGGCGGCACCCTGCCGGACGACTGGTTCCTGCGTTCGCAGTTCACCGTCCCCGGCGTGCCCAGCATTCCGGGCGAACCGCCGGGCGTCCCCGGGCAGCCGCCGCTGACTCCGGGGACGCCGGAAAGTCCGGTCCTGCCGTCCGATCCGCCGCCGGCCGTGCTGCCGCCGGGCCAGTACCCGATCATCGGACCGGAGCTGGCCAGCTACAGCGTGGTGCAGCCCGTGGCCCGTCAGATGGGGACGGCCCTGCTGGGCACCCTGCATGAGCGCCTCGGCGACACGCTGAGCCGCGCCGGCGACGGGACCGACCCGTCGTGGGGCTGGGGTCGCCTGTTCGGGCAGCAGATCGACAACCGCTACCAGACCTACACCGATGCGCGCGCGCGCGGCTCACTGGGGGGCTTTCAGGTCGGGATCGATCTGTGGCGGGATAGCCTGATCCCGGCGCCGCGGGACGCGTCGGGTTTTTACGTCGCCTATGCCACCAGCCACGTGGACGTGAAAGGGCTGGTCACCAACGCCGCGGCCACCGGCTATGCCCTGGACCGCACCGGTACGCTGCAGCTCGAGGCCTATGCGGGCGGGGCGTACTGGACCCACTACGGCCCGAGCGGGTGGTACCTCGACTACGTGGTGCAGGGCACGCATTACAGCGGCCATGCGTCGACGCCGTTCGCCCGGCTGCCGGTCACGGGGGCGGGGTTCCTCACCTCCCTGGAGGGGGGCTATCCGATCGCGTTGCCGCTGGGCCCGCGCTTTGTGCTGGAGCCGCAGGCCCAGCTGCTGTGGCAGCACGTGGGCATGAACGCGGCCCACGACGGCCTGGGGGAGGTCGCCCTTGGCGGGACCTCGGGCCTGACGGGCCGGCTCGGGCTGCGGGGGCAGTGGACGATCCAGCGCGCGAACGGGGACGTGTGGCAGCCGTATGGGCGCGTCAACCTCTGGCGCGACTGGGGCGGGCAGGCAACGACCACGTATGCCGGGAGCGATCAGGTGCCGCT
>NZ_JBEPMU010000024.1:0-1226 GCF_040545895.1 Dyella japonica | reverse complement strand
TGCGACTTCAGACGGTCAACGCAACACACTATAGACGCGCAAGCGGAAGGAGTGTTGCATGGCACCCAGACTTCGGCGGCACATTACTGATAGCGAGAAGACCCTGCTGTGGGAGCGATGGCGGCGCGGAGAGTCGCTCCACCAGATCGCCCGATGGCTGGGCCGCAGGCATTCCTCGATACGCCGAGTGATTGCCCAAGCCGGCGGCATTCGGCCAGTGCCGAGGCGCCGCTCACCGCGTGCCCTGACGCTGGCTGAGCGAGAAGAGATCTCGCGGCAGGTGGCTTTGGGGCAATCACTGCGCCAGATCGCAGCGCAGCTTGGCCGCGCACCGTCCACCATCAGTCGGGAGGTGGAGCGCAATGGTGGGCGTGATGGTTACCGTGCCAGCCACGCCGATCAGCGGGCCTGGGATCGCGCACGTCGCCCGAAGGTCTGCAAGCTCCGTAAGCATCGAGTGCTGGCCCGACTGGTCGCCGACAAGTTGCAACTCCAGTGGTCGCCGGTGCAAATTGCGGGCTGGCTCAAGCAGCGATCGGGCGGCCAAGAGGAGCATCAGGTGTCGCACGAGACCATCTATCGCAGCCTCTTCATTCAGGCCCGCGGAGCCTTAAAAAAGGAGCTCCTGGCGCACTTGCGCCATACGCGCGCGATGCGCCGCTCCCGCCATCACACGCAGAAGACGGCGAACCACGGACAGCTCACCGACATGGTCTCGATCCGCGAGCGACCCGCCGACGTCGAAGACCGCGCTTTGCCCGGTCACTGGGAAGGCGATCTGTTGATGGGAAGCCATAACAGTCAGATCGCCACGCTTGTGGAGCGTCACACGCGCTACGTCATGCTGGTGAAGGTCGATGGCCGGGATACGCAAACAGTTATCGATGCCCTGATCAAGCACGCACACAAACTACCCCGCGAACTCTACAAATCACTGACATGGGATCGCGGTAAGGAGATGGCCGACCACCGGCGTTTTACCTTGGCGACCGATATTCAGGTCTACTTCTGCGATCCGCAGCATCCGTGGCAACGTGGCTCGAACGAGAACACGAACGGCCTACTTCGCCAGTACTTTCCCAAAGGCACCGACGTGTCGGTGTATTCTCAGGCGAAGCTTGATGCCGTTGCTCGGCGACTGAACGAGCGGCCTCGGCAGACGTTGAACTTCGAAACGCCGGCAGAACGATTCCAGCAATGTGTTGCAGTGACCAGCTGAAGTCGCA
>NZ_JBEPMU010000023.1:0-2268 GCF_040545895.1 Dyella japonica | reverse complement strand
ACACATCTCGATTCGGTTTCGAACCAAGACGCTTGTCACTCGTTTACATTTTCAAAGAACACAAGAACGGCCACAGTGCCGCCTCGTTTCTAAATCTTTATGTGTGCGCTGCCATTCTTACGTCGACAATGGTGGAGCCAGTCAGGATCGAACTGACGACCCCCTGCTTGCAAAGCAGGTGCTCTCCCAGCTGAGCTATGGCCCCAAGTGATTCAGTGGTGGGTCTGGGAGGACTCGAACCACCGGCCTCACCCTTATCAGGGGTGCGCTCTAACCACCTGAGCTACAGACCCGGGAACCTATCTTCGAGCGGCGAAAAGCGAAGCACGTTCCGTAGCAGCAAAGCTACGAAGCGCGATGGTCGCTGTCCGCGGCACGAATGTCGCGTAAAAATGCAGGTGTCTTGTGTGGACGTCTTGCGGGGAAGAAGGATGTCGTTCTCGAAAGGAGGTGATCCAGCCGCACCTTCCGATACGGCTACCTTGTTACGACTTCACCCCAGTCATGAACCACTCCGTGGTCGTCGTCCCCCTTGCGGTTAGACTAACGGCTTCTGGAGCAACTCACTCCCATGGTGTGACGGGCGGTGTGTACAAGGCCCGGGAACGTATTCACCGCAGCATAGCTGATCTGCGATTACTAGCGATTCCGACTTCATGGAGTCGAGTTGCAGACTCCAATCCGGACTGGGATCGGCTTTCTGGGATTGGCTCCACCTCGCGGTATTGCAACCCTCTGTACCGACCATTGTAGTACGTGTGTAGCCCTGGCCGTAAGGGCCATGATGACTTGACGTCATCCCCACCTTCCTCCGGTTTGTCACCGGCAGTCTCCTTAGAGTTCCCACCATTACGTGCTGGCAACTAAGGACAAGGGTTGCGCTCGTTGCGGGACTTAACCCAACATCTCACGACACGAGCTGACGACAGCCATGCAGCACCTGTGTTCTGATTCCCGAAGGCACTCCCGCATCTCTGCAGGATTCCAGACATGTCAAGGCCAGGTAAGGTTCTTCGCGTTGCATCGAATTAAACCACATACTCCACCGCTTGTGCGGGCCCCCGTCAATTCCTTTGAGTTTCAGTCTTGCGACCGTACTCCCCAGGCGGCGAACTTAACGCGTTAGCTTCGACACTGATCTCCGAGTTGAGACCAACATCCAGTTCGCATCGTTTAGGGCGTGGACTACCAGGGTATCTAATCCTGTTTGCTCCCCACGCTTTCGTGCCTCAGCGTCAGTGTTGATCCAGATGGCCGCCTTCGCCACTGATGTTCCTCCCGATCTCTACGCATTTCACCGCTACACCGGGAATTCCACCATCCTCTATCACACTCTAGCGAGCCAGTATCCATTGCCATTCCCAGGTTGAGCCCGGGGATTTCACAACAGACTTAACTCACCGCCTACGCACGCTTTACGCCCAGTAATTCCGATTAACGCTTGCACCCTTCGTATTACCGCGGCTGCTGGCACGAAGTTAGCCGGTGCTTATTCCTCAGGTACCGTCAGCCCCACCGGTTATTAGCCAGTAGTATTTCGCTCCTGATAAAAGTGCTTTACAACCCGAAGGCCTTCTTCACACACGCGGCATTGCTGGATCAGGCTTGCGCCCATTGTCCAATATTCCCCACTGCTGCCTCCCGTAGGAGTCTGGACCGTGTCTCAGTTCCAGTGTGGCTGATCATCCTCTCAGACCAGCTAGCGATCGTCGCCTTGGTAGGCCATTACCCTACCAACTAGCTAATCGCACATCGGTTCGTCCAACCGCGCGAGGCCTTTCGGTCCCCCGCTTTCTCCCTTAGGACGTATGCGGTATTAGCGTAAGTTTCCCTACGTTATCCCCCACGTTTGGGTAGATCCCGATGCATTACTCACCCGTCCGCCACTCGCCACCCACAGTATTGCTACTGCTGTGCTGCCGTTCGACTTGCATGTGTTAGGCATGCCGCCAGCGTTCAATCTGAGCCAGGATCAAACTCTTCACTTAAGTTTTCGACCAACCGAAGTTGATCTATCTTTCTGAAGCGTATGTCCTAACCATAAACGTCAAGCTTTTGAATTGACTCTTAGGTTAGACGCTTGCATTAATTGGACATTCAATCGTCCGTCGCAAGACGCCCACACAAGTCACCTGCGCACACTGTCAAAGATCTCAATCACTTGCAGCACGTTGCCGTTTCTGCGTTGGAACATTTCGTTCCGAGTGAGCCGCTCATCTTACATCATCTTTCCGGTCCGTCAACACCTTCAGCGAAGAATTTTTGCTG
>NZ_JBEPMU010000022.1:0-2492 GCF_040545895.1 Dyella japonica | reverse complement strand
ACGCCCAGGCGAGCGATCCAACCACTGGCCGCCTCTTGTTGTACGCGCGCACCACTGAGCATGAGGTCGTCGATGCTGTTGTGCTGATAGGCCACTTGCACCTGCGGCTCGACGCTCCAGCGATCGACCAGCGCATACGCCTTGCCGGCCTCCACCGAGGCCATGAAGCCGTCGCCTTTGCCCGAGACAGCGCGGGTGATGTTGGGGCGAACGTCATAGCGTTGGCTCACCCCCTGCAGCACGCCATCCACGTACCAGCCGCTCATATCCATCCAGGTTGCATACGCGCCAAGGTAGTGGGCGCGTAGACGGTCGCTGCCTACCGGCGCGATCTCGCCGCGCGCATTGCCGGTCACGTCGCTGCTGCCGTTGAGG
Source organism: Dyella japonica (assembly GCF_040545895.1). GTDB lineage: Bacteria > Pseudomonadota > Gammaproteobacteria > Xanthomonadales > Rhodanobacteraceae > Dyella > Dyella japonica_D. The sequence goes on along the minus strand of NZ_JBEPMU010000022.1, from coordinate 2,117 downwards.
TAGCCCAGGTAGACACCGGCATGCCAGGCATCGTTGACCCACAGGTCGGTGCCCACTTGCAGGCCGCTGACACTCCCATCGGCCCGTGCCTGCGCGATGCCCGGCTGCGTGGCGCCGACGTCGGCATACACCACGCGAGCCCAGGTCCGGTGCTCGCTGGCATCCACGGCGTCGGTCGATCCGGCCGGCGCTTCGTCGCCGATACGGCGCTGCAGGTTGCCCAGCATCGCCAGATCAGCGCGCCTCAGTTGCGCCGGCAGCGCGGCCAGCAGCGGCACTTCCACGCGGTAGGTCGGCACCTGGACGGTAGGCTGGCTCGGCGGCGGCGCAGACGGCGGCACGGACGGAGGACTGGGTGGTTGCACCGCCTGTGTCGTGGTGGAGCGCAGATACCAGTTCTCGCCGGCCCCTTGCGCATCGGCCGCATAGAGGCGGTACTCGAAAGCGCCCGCGTCGACGTGCCCACCCGACAGGCTGAAGGCGTTCTTGCTCGTTTGGGCGGTGCTGGTGGCGCCATTGATCGCGTCGACCAGTTGGATGCCGTCGCCCGTGGTGAGCGCACCCAGGCCGCCCAGGTTGGTGATCCGAAGGGTGGTGTTGCCGCTGGCACTGGCCGCCGGTCCGTTGAGCACCAGTTGGTCGCTCACGCTGGTGTTGCCGGCCAGCGCCGTGCCCAATGTCAGGGTGCCCGCGTTACCTACATAGGCGCCGCTGACCGTGAGCGTGTTGCCGGCGGTAGCACCCGCCACATTGACCGTGCCGCTGTTGGTCAGGCCCGCCACGCTTTGAGCGAAGCCGGCGGTATCGAGGGTCGCGCCTGGCGCCACCGTGTGGGCCGACGCCGCGTCGAACATGTTCGCCGCACCGGCGCGCAGCGTGCCGGCGGCAACGGTGGTGGCGCCGGTATACGTGCTTGCCGCGGTCAGGGTCAGGGTGTTGCTGCCTAGCTTGGTAACCGCGCCGGTGCCCGAGATAACGGTGCCGTAGGTGATGTCGTCGGAGCGATCGAACGCCAGTGTGCCGTTGTCGGTCACGTCGCCCAGGATGGAACCGGTCGTGCCGCCGTTGCCGAGCTGCAACGCGCCCGCGCTGATAGTCGTACCGCCGGTATAGCTGTTATCGCCGGACAGAATCAGCGTGCCCAGGTCGGTCTTGTCGATGCCGCCCAGGCCGGTCAGTGCCGTCGCGATGGTGGCCACGTAGCCTGCACCCGGTGCCGTGCCATCACCGACGCGCAGCGTGTTGCTGCCGGCAGCCAAGGTGATCGGCTGCCCCTGCAGCACATAGCCGTTGGTGGCGAACTGCATGCCGCCGGACACCACCGCACCCAGGCTGTTGTCGACGGTGACGGTACCGGGCGAGCCGGCGAAGATCGCGACCGTGCCGTCTGCGTAGGGTGCGTTGATAATCCCGGTGATGTTGGTCCAGTTGTCGTTGCCTGCCGAAGACTGCCAGACACCGGTGCCGCCATCGACCACACCGTTGTTGCGCGGCGTCGTAGCGCCATCCCAGAAGTTCAGCGTGAGTCCCGCCCGGTTGATCAGGTTGACCTGTCCAGCAACGGCGGTTTGCACGAGATCCATGCTGCCGGCGGGCTGCGTGCCAAGCACGAGGCCGTTGTCGGTGAGGGTGCCGCCGTAGCTGATCACACGGTAAAGACCGGGGCCAAAGCTACCGCCGGCCGACGTACTGACGTTGAGCGTGCCGGCCAACGTCAGGTTGCCACCGACCACCGTCAGATCGTTGAGCGGACCGCCCACGACACCCGCCTGTCCAAACTCGTAATTGAGTACCGAGGCAGCAGTGAGTGACAGGTCGCCACCGATGGTCAGCGTGCCGGGCGAATTGCCGGGCGCGAGGATGCCGTCACTGATCGCCACGTTACCACCGATCGTGCCATTGCCCTTGAGCGCGCCGCCGTTGGAAACGGTCATGGTGCTGCTGGCATTGCCTAGCGCTCCGTTGACCTCTAAGGTGCCGTTGGTGACGCTGGTGCTGCCCGAGAAGGTGCTGCTGTCGCCGCCGAGCGTGGTGATGCCACTGCCGATCTGCGCGATGGTGCCGGCGCCCGAGATCGCCCCACCGTAACTGAGGGCATCGGAGCGATTGAAGACCAG
>NZ_JBEPMU010000021.1:0-2607 GCF_040545895.1 Dyella japonica | reverse complement strand
GATGTGTCGACTCCCCTCAGATCAGTGCCACGAATAACTAGAGGTGGCCGGATCGTTCTGGACACGGAATTCGGCGGGCGTCAGCCCGCCGAGGCTGTCATGGGGAATCTCGCGGTTGTCGTCGGCGAGCCACTGCTCCGTGTGCTCACGCACCTCGTTGAGGGTGCGGAACACATGCATGTCAAGCACGCCACGCCGATAGCTGCCGTTGAAGCGTTCGATGAAGCCGTTCTGCATCGGGCGGCCAGGCTCGATGAAGTCCAAGACGATGCTTTTGCGCTCCGCCCATTCGGCCAGGACTAGGGCAACAAATTCCGGGCCATAGTACATATCGAAGCATGATTCCGTGGGCAGCCACCGTCGGCGAGAGGATCCTGAGGGTTCTCACACACCGCAGGAGCATGCCGACGATGACTACCCGGCCCGATACTACGTCCGCCGCGACATGGGTGGCGATCGATATCGCCAAACACCACCATGCCGTCCTGATCGAAACACCTGGCGGTAAGCAGCAGCGTTTCCGCATGGCCAGCACGCTGGAAGATCACCAGCGTCTGGTCGATCTATTGAGGACGCTCCCATCGCCGGTTCGTGTGGCTATGGAGCCCACGGGTGATTATCACCGCACCTTGGCCTACCGGCTGCTTTCTTATGGCATGGAGGTGTGCTTGGTGTCGTCCGTTGCCGGTGCCCGTTACCGTGAGGCCATGTTCAACTCCTGGGACAAGAACGATCCCAAGGACGCTGGCGTCATCCTGGCTTTGCTCAAGCAGGGCATCACCCAGCGCTATGTCGATCCACTTTTGGCGGGTCATCATGGTCTGCAGGAACTATCCAAAACGCACCACCAGATCAGTCTGGCGCGAACGCGGTTACAACACAGTCTGTTGACCCACTATTTGCCACTGTATTTCCCAGAAGTGGAGCGCTTCTTCTCCAGCAGCCATGCCGATTGGTTTGCGCGCTTCTTGTTGCTGTTCCCCACCGCGGCATCCATACGCATACTGGATTTTGAGGACTTCCAGCGCGAAGCCTGGGAAGCGGTGGGTCGCAAGGTCAACAAGCGCGCCTGGCTACGCGAACTCTATGAACGTGCGCAATCGAGTATCGGCCTGCCCATCGCCACGGACAGCACCGAGATCGAGACGTTTCGTCTACAGCTACGTCGCTACCAAGCATTGATCGAACAGTGCGATGCTCTCTCCGAGCATGCGCACGCTCTCCTTCAGGGACGCGCCGACTACGAAGCATTGCGTTCGTTGCCTGGTGTGGGGCCGATCCTGGCGCTGACCATTCTGGCCGAGAGCGGCGATCTACGTCGCTTTGCTCATCATCGTCAGTTCCTCAAATACTGCGGTCTCGACTTGGCCACCGCACAATCGGGGCAGTTCAAGGGACACGAGAAGCTCTCTAAGCGAGGCAACGCCCGCCTACGCTTTGCTTTTTGGTTCGCCGCAAGTATTGCCGTGCGTATGCGAGAAAACAGCTTCCGCGAGAAGTACGCACGCTACATCCAGAGCGATCCGCTCAATGCCGATCGCAAGCGCAAAGCAATGACCGCCGTGGTCGCCAAGATGGCCCGTGTGGCCTATGCCCTGATTAAGCATCAAACCATGTATCGCTGCTACGCCGAAGACGCTTTACCCCGTGGATCGATCCCTCTCAGTTGGGCCGTCGGGACCACTTAGGATCCTGTAGATAATGCTCGGACCTTCCACGGGGACCCTATGCTGTTTTAGGTACGGTCGAGGCCATGCCACCGCATGGACCTCGTGTTCACTATGGTCAGATCAAGGGATCCCTTGTCACGTGGAAGCCCACGGATTGCTTCGTGCGTGCAGGTGACGGAGTCAACAAAGGTGCCTCACGGCGTCTTGGCATCGTTCGCCCTCACGTCGCGCTTGACTACACAGTTAGTACGTTGTCCAGGCGCAACTAAGCCGGATAGCCTCGTCACGCCGCGATGCGCTCCAGCGTGCGGATGACGCGAGTCGCCGGCAGGTTCATCGATGGCTAGCGCTTCGCGGCTGAAGTCGTCGATGACATTGAACGTGCGAAAGCGCCGGCCATCCCACAACGCGTCGGACATGAAGTCGATCGACCAACTGCCGTTGATGTGTTCGCCAGCGACCAACGGCAGCGGGTGCCGGTTGGGCATGCGCTTCTTGCCGCGCCGACGACGATTGAGCTGCATCAGGCAATACACGCGCCATACCCTCTTGTGGTTCCACACCAGGCCGCGGCACCGAATCAACGGGAACGGCTTGTCGAAGCCACGCTCGGGAAAGCGTTCCGCCAATAGCGCGATGACTTCGTCGTCTCGGTCCGGTCGCCGCCGATAGCACACCGTCGATCGTGACAGGCCGATCGCCATGCAAGCCCGACGCTCGCTCCAGCCGTGCTGACTCATCAACCAGGCCAGAAGCGGGCGCTTGTGCGCCGGGTCTACAGCTTTTTTGCGATCAGATCCTTCAGCGCGTGGTTCTCCATCGCTAGTTCGGCATACATTCGCTTGAGCTTGGCGTGCTCCGCTTCGATGTCCCGCAAGCGCTGCACATCCGAGGCCCCCATGCCGCCGTACTTGGACTTCCACACGTAGTAGGTCGC
>NZ_JBEPMU010000020.1:0-3238 GCF_040545895.1 Dyella japonica | reverse complement strand
TGGGAAGGCGTTTGAGGGATAAAGCCCCTGGCGGTGACCTACTCTTGCATGAGGATTCACACTACCATCGGCGCAGCTGCGTTTCACTTCCGAGTTCGGGATGGGATCGGGTGGGGCCACAGCGCTATAGCCGCCAGGGAAGAGGTGCGGACAGCGCAGCGATGCGCCAGTCCGGCAAAGGGGTAAACGAGTGACAAGCGTCTGGTGAAATTCGGATCAGATGTTTCGTCGAGACGATGATGTCTGCGAAGCGTCTTGGGGTTATATGGTCAAGCCTCACGGCTCATTAGTACGCGTAAGCTCAATGCATTGCTGCACTTCCACACCGCGCCTATCAACCACCTAGTCTTGATGGTGCCTTAAGGAGACTCGAAGTCTCGGGAGATCTCATCTTGAGGCGCGCTTCCCGCTTAGATGCTTTCAGCGGTTATCGCTTCCGTTCGTAGCTACCGGGCAATGCCATGGGCATGACAACCCGAACACCAGCGGAACGTCCACTCCGGTCCTCTCGTACTAGGAGCAGCCCCTCTCAAATCTCCAACGCCCACGACAGATAGGGACCGAACTGTCTCACGACGTTCTGAACCCAGCTCGCGTACCACTTTAAATGGCGAACAGCCATACCCTTGGGACCGGCTACAGCCCCAGGATGTGATGAGCCGACATCGAGGTGCCAAACACCGCCGTCGATATGAACTCTTGGGCGGTATCAGCCTGTTATCCCCGGAGTACCTTTTATCCGTTGAGCGATGGCCCTTCCATACAGAACCACCGGATCACTAAGACCTACTTTCGTACCTGCTTGATCCGTCGATCTCGCAGTCAAGCACGCTTATGCCTTTGCACACAGTGCGCGATGTCCGACCGCGCTGAGCGTACCTTCGTGCTCCTCCGTTACTCTTTGGGAGGAGACCGCCCCAGTCAAACTACCCACCACACACGGTCCCTGATCCGGATTACGGACCTAGGTTAGAACGTCAAGCACTTCAGGGTGGTATTTCAAGGATGGCTCCACCGAAACTAGCGTCTCGGTTTCATAGCCTCCCACCTATCCTACACAGAAGAACTCAACGTTCAGTGTGAAGCTGTAGTAAAGGTTCACGGGGTCTTTCCGTCTTGCCGCGGGAACGCTGCATCTTCACAGCGATTTCAATTTCACTGAGTCTCGGGTGGAGACAGCGCCGCTGTCGTTACGCCATTCGTGCAGGTCGGAACTTACCCGACAAGGAATTTCGCTACCTTAGGACCGTTATAGTTACGGCCGCCGTTTACTGGGGCTTCGATCAAGAGCTTCGCCTTGCGGCTGACCCCATCAATTAACCTTCCAGCACCGGGCAGGCGTCACACCCTATACGTCCACTTTCGTGTTTGCAGAGTGCTGTGTTTTTGATAAACAGTCGCAGCGGCCAGGTTACTGCGACCCTCTAGCGCTCAGTCACGCACGTGACCACGCCGGAGGGCGCACCTTCTCCCGAAGTTACGGTGCCATTTTGCCTAGTTCCTTCACCCGAGTTCTCTCAAGCGCCTTGGGATTCTCACCCTGCCTACCAGTGTCGGTTTACGGTACGGTTTCTCTGTAGCTGAAGCTTAGTGGCTTTTCCTGGAAGCGTAGTATCAGTCACTTCGCCCAATAGGGCTCGTCTCGGTGCTCGGCATAAAGAAGCGCGGATTTGCCTACGCTTCATGCCTACCGCCTTTCCCCGGGACAACCAACGCCCGGTAGACCTAACTTTCTCCGTCCCCACATCGCACTACAGACAAGTGCTGGAATATTAACCAGCTTCCCATCGACTACGCATTTCTGCCTCGCCTTAGGGGCCGACTCACCCTGCGCCGATGAACGTTGCGCGAGGAAACCTTGGGCTTTCGGCGTGGGGGCTTTTCACCCCCATTATCGTTACTCATGTCAGCATTCGCACTTCCGATACCTCCAGCAAGCTTCTCAACTCACCTTCACAGGCTTACGGAACGCTCCTCTACCGCGCACACAAAGTGTGCACCCCGAGCTTCGGTGTATCGCTTAGCCCCGTTAAATCTTCCGCGCAGACCGACTCGACCAGTGAGCTATTACGCTTTCTTTAAAGGGTGGCTGCTTCTAAGCCAACCTCCTGGCTGTCTATGCCTTTCCACATCGTTTTCCACTTAGCGATAACTTGGGGACCTTAGCTGCGGGTCTGGGTTGTTTCCCTTTTCACGACGGACGTTAGCACCCGCCGTGTGTCTCCCGTACATTCTGTCCTGGTATTCGGAGTTTGCCATGGTTTACTAAGCCGCGATGGCCCGCTAGCCATAACAGTGCTCTACCCCCAGGAAGATTCATACGAGGCGCTACCTAAATAGCTTTCGAGGAGAACCAGCTATCTCCGAGTTTGTTTAGCCTTTCACTCCTATCCTCAGCTCATCCCCATCTATTGCAACAGATGTGGGTTCGGTCCTCCAGTGCGTGTTACCGCACCTTCAACCTGGCCAAGGATAGATCACTCGGTTTCGGGTCTACTGCCAGAGACTATGCGCCCTATTCAGACTCGGTTTCCCTTCGCCTCCCCTATACGGTTAAGCTTGCCACTGACAGTAAGTCGCTGACCCATTATACAAAAGGTACGCAGTCACCCTTGCGGGCTTCCACTGCTTGTACGTATACGGTTTCAGGGTCTATTTCACTCCCCTCTCCGGGGTTCTTTTCGCCTTTCCCTCACGGTACTAGTTCGCTATCGGTCAGTCAGGAGTATTTAGCCTTGGAGGATGGTCCCCCCATGTTCAGACAGGGTTTCTCGTGCCCCGCCTTACTCAATTTCACACCACATGCCCTTTCGTCTACGGGGCTATCACCCGCTATGGCCGGCCTTTCCAAACCGTTCGACTAAAACACATGATGCTTTTGGGCTAGTCCGCGTTCGCTCGTCGCTACTGACGGAATCTCGGTTGATTTCTTTTCCTCCGGGTACTTAGATATTTCAGTTCCCCGGGTTCGCTCTGCATGACTATGTATTCATCATGCAGTACTCCTTGCGGAGTGGGTTTCCCCATTCGGACATTGCCGGATCAAAGCTTGTTGCCAGCTCCCCGACACTTTTCGCAGGCTGCCACGTCCTTCATCGCCTCTGACTGCCAAGGCATCCACCGTATACGCTTGGTCGCTTGACCATATAACCCCAAGTCGCCTCAGGGCCGATCACTATCACTTACGAGGTGATAATCATCGAATGTCCAAACAACGCGTTCGCTTAATTGCCTCAAC
>NZ_JBEPMU010000019.1:0-3537 GCF_040545895.1 Dyella japonica | reverse complement strand
CGAGCAGGGTGGGCGTATCGCGGGTCAACGCGCGAGCCGGATGGGATTGGATAGCGCCGAACGCGAACGTGATGTGAAAGGGCAGGCTCTCCTGGCGGTGGCATGCGCCATGCCCTGGCCTGATGCGAGCAACGGTGTGGATGGGGCGAGGCTGCCGCGCGGGTCGCCTTGATGCACGTGGCCGATGCGGATGATACTGGGCCGGTTTTCAGCCATGGGGGCCGCCGGGCGGCGACGGCCTTTCCGTGACTGCGCACATGGGATCTCGCCACCTTGGGTGTCGAAGGCATCGGTGTCCCGTTGCGGTGGCTCGATGACGACGCCCAAGGGTTGCTCGTCGAGTGGACGACACGGCTGATGTGTCGGCGGCGTGCCGGAGAGGAATCCACAGGGACGAGTCCCCTCATTCTAAGCGCCGGACGTTGCCCGAGCGGCTGGTGCTGGTGCTCCCTAGGCCGACACAGGCCTTGGCGCCCCTCGATGGCGTGCGCCGTGCCTATTCCGACGGCGCCGCTGCAACCGCCACCGGAATCCGTTCACGCGAATCAGACGCTGCTTTGTGCAACGTTTATATCGAACAGGCACGTACGCTAGGGGTCTGCGGTGCGTGACGCGCAAACCACCCGCTCGCTAAAACGAATGTTTTGGTGGGCTCAATCACCGCACGCCAACCTGGAAGCGGCTGATATGCGGATGATGAGGGGCACCACTTATCCTGCCGCGCCGAACCATCGGGCATCAGTCATGGTTTGTTGCCATCCCGATACCACTGGATGCATGTCGTTCGTTAGCCTGAAAACGAAACCCTTCGGTGGCGGAGCCGGAAAACTGCTCGATAGCGATGATTCTCGTTTTGGATGATTCGTCCATCTGCCGGGCCACGCGGGAGCGCTTCGGTGAACAAGAGCACGCTTCTTGTTTTTTTCAGCAAAGTGGCGCGTCTCGTCGCGGCGAGGATGCAAATCTTATCTCGCCAAGCACCGGAGAAATCCGCTCATTGGGGCTGGAGTCGTCATGTCATCGCCGTGCTTTTTCTCGTGGAGATGCGCACGCCATTGTCGGCTGCCGAACTCACCTGGAATCCTGGCGGAGCCTCCGGTGGTAGCGGAACGTGGAATACCACCAATGCATCCTGGAACGCCGGCACGACCGTCTGGAACAACGCCAATCTTGACGACGCTCTTTTCCAAGGGACGGCCGGTACGGTCACGCTCGGCGTGCCCATCACCGCGCACAATCTGACCTTCTCGACCGCGGGCTACACGCTCAGCGGCGGCACGCTGACCCTCGCCGGTGCGACGCCGACCATCACGGGTAGCGGGGCCATCAACTCGGTGATCGCCGGGACTGCCGGCTTGAGAACAAGCGGCGGCAACGCGACGCTCACCCTGGGTGGCGTCAACACCTTTATCGGCCCTCTGGTCATCGCTAACAACGGGGGGTTTAACGCCACGGTCGGAACTCTGGTTCTCGCTGCTGGCGCATCGGTGGCGACCTCGGATGTGACGGTCGGCTCGGCGGCCGCGGGTGATGCAGTCCTGCAGAACAAGAGCAACAACCAGATGACGAACGCGGTCGTGTCGTTCAATGCAACGCCGGGCGGCAACTATGCTTACTGGCAACTGCTCGGTACGACGCAGTCCGTCCTGGGCATCGTCAACAGTTCGGGTTCGGGCGTCGTCGAAGGACGCGAAAGCCAGGGCGGCGTTGCCAACAGCACATTAGTGCTCACCGGCAGCGGAAACGACTCGTACAACGGGTTCATGCGCAACAGCAACACCTCTGACACGTCGATCACGCTCGCACTCACCAAGAGCGGAACGGGCACGCAGACCCTGACTGGCCCCAACATCAATTATACCGGCGCGACCACTGTTGACGGTGGCAGGCTCGTGTTGAACAACGCAACCGCCTATCGTTCGGCCACCACCGTGAACAGCGGCGCCACGTTCGAGCTGGTGGGAAGTACCGCGATTAGCCACCCCGCCGGCTTCTCGCTCGCGCTGAACGATGGCTCGACGCTAGACAAGACCAACAGCGGCTTTGACGTGTTCGGCAGCGTCACCATCAACGGCACCGTCGCCATCAATGTCACGAACGACGGTGCTAACAACCAGTTGTTCATTGACGGGGCGGCGCCTGGTCTGACTGGCTCGGGCACCATCAACCTGACCAATACGGGCAGCGCCACGACCGGGCTGACGCTGCGTACGGGAGCGGGCAGCTTCACCGGCGCGATCAACGCCTCGGGCGGTGCGCTCAGTATCGGTGCTGGCGCGGCCCTCGCCCTGCAGAACACGGCCCTCAATCTGAGCAACAGCACCCGGCTGAATCTGGCTGCGGTGTACGGCACGAGCGCGTCGGATGCCTCAGTCCAGAGCCTGGGCGGCGACGGCACGGCCACCGTGGCGCTGGGTGCACAGACCCTCACGCTCGGCACCAACAATGGCACCGGCGCGACTTTCGCCGGAGTGATTTCCGGCACGGGTTCACTCGTCAAGATCGGAACTGGCACGCAAACCTTGAGCGGCGCCAACACCTACACCGGCACCACCACGGTGTCGGGCGGCGCGTTGTACATCGACGGCAACCAGTCAGGCGCGACCGGGCTGACCAGCGTCGCCTCCGGCGCCACGCTCGGCGGCAGCGGCACCCTTGGCGGCGATGTGAATGTCGCCAGCGGCGCGACCCTGGCGCCGGGCGCGCCGGGGTCCGCCCCCGGCACGCTTACCGTCAACGGCCACCTCGCCCTGGGCAGCGGCTCGCTGTTGGACTACCGCTTCGGGCAGGCCAACGTCCCCGGCGGCCCTTTCAACGACCTGACCCGCATTGGCGGCAACCTGGCGCTGGCCGGCATGCTGACCGTCACCGCGACGCCCGGCGGCGCGTTCGATCCGGGCGTCTACCGGCTCTTTGATTATGGCGGCGCGCTGTCCGGCAGCGGATTGGCCCTCGGTGCGGTACCGCTACCCAGTCTGTTCGTGCAGACGTCGGTGGCCGGCCAGGTCAACCTGGTCAACACCAATGGGATCTCGCTGCGCTTCTGGGACGGCGCGACCGGACCGAAGAACAACGGCGTCATCAACGGCGGCAACGGCACCTGGCAAAGCGGTAGCGGCAACGACAACTGGACCAGTCTGGACGGCACGCTCAATGCCCCCTTCAGCGATGGCGCGTTCGCCGAATTTGAGGGGCAGCCCGGCACGGTCACGGTCGACACCAGCGAGGGACCGGTGCGCGCCTCGGGCATGCAGTTTGCGATCGGCGGCTATGTGATCAATGGCGACGCCATCGTCCTCACCGGCCCGGCGGCGATCATCCGTGTGGGCGACGGGACCACGGACGGCGCGGGCTATACCGCCACCATCGACGCCGTGCTCGGCGGTGCGACGCCACTCGTGAAGGATGATCTGGGCACCCTGGTGCTCACCGGTGCCAACAGCTACACCGGCGGCACGACGATTGCGGCGGGCACGCTGCAACTGGGCAACGGCGGGAGCACGGGCTCGCTCGTGGGCGAGGTGATCGACAACGGCA
>NZ_JBEPMU010000018.1:0-4303 GCF_040545895.1 Dyella japonica | reverse complement strand
GCCTCGGCGGGCTGACGCCCGCCGAATTCCGTGTCCAGAACGATCCGGCCACCTCTAGTTATTCGTGGCACTGATCTGAGGGGAGTCGACACATCCACTCTGCGCTCTCTTCCGAGGCACGAACGCTTGGCCCTGACACCACGAAAATTAAGGCAAGTCTCATGGACCCGTCTGCGGCGATCAGCGATGGTGGCTCTGCAGCGACCAAGGCTACCTTTGGGGCTCGGTCGTCCGTGCTCCATGTTCCGTTCATGCAGGCAAGGAAAGGCGCGAATTTGACACCCGTCAGCAAAAGTCGTCCGGTCATCTGCCGTCCTAGCGATTCACTGCTGACAGAATCTGTCACTGGGGCGCATGAGAATGACCGCCTCAACCATTGATATAGGGATCTGAATCGTGCGTCTTTACTACAATCCCATCTCAACTTGCAGCCGCCGAGTCCTGATGGTGGCGCACCAGCTCAGCATCAAAGTCGACCTCGTGCCCATTGACCTGTTCAAGGGAGAGCAGAACTCACCGGAATTCTTGAAACTGAACCCGAATCACCGAGTTCCGGTGCTTGAACACGAGGGGTTCGTGCTATGGGAATCCTACGCAATCATGCAGTATTTGGCAGATATTTCACTTGGCCAGACGCTATATCCAATCGACCCCACGGCTCGCGCAGACGTGAACCGTTGGCTCTTTTGGTGCGGACAATACTTCATGCCAGGTATCGGCATCCTAAACTGGGAAAACTCGATCAAGGCACAGGCTGGAATCGGTCCCGCCGATTCAGCTGAAGTGGCCCGCGGAGAGCGACTCCTCATCGAAGCCGCGACGATCCTTGACAACCACCTCACCGATCGCGAGTGGATTAGCGGTTCCGGCCTTTCGATCGCAGATTTCGCCATTGCCGCGCCGCTCGCTGATCAACTCCGAGCCAAACTTCCGGTAACTGATCTGCCAAATCTTCAGCGATGGCTCAAGCAAATCCAAGCACTCGACGCTTGGAAGAGCACTGAGGTTGATGCGCACTGATTGGGATGCAATGCGGAAAACGGTCAATACAGCTCATGGGCGCATTGGGCATTGGTCGTTTTGGTGCTTCCGGGGTCGCCGTCACCCGTACCACGCTCATTGGCGATTGGGTGGAGCCCGTGCCCAGCATGGCCGGCCAGGTGCAGGGCTTCTTGCTGCGCGAGGACGGCTCAGTGAGCTCGATCAACATGGCCGCGCTGCTTTACAGGACGTCGCGACTGGACAACGACACGTTGACACTGACGGGCGCCTCACTGGGCAACCATAGCGCCAGCGCATTTGAGAATACGTACAAGGTCGAATCGGTGGGCCAGGGGCGATTACGGCTGGTCGATGCGGCGGGCCACATGGAAATCTTCTCGAAGTATTAGTGCGCCCGTCCGCTTTCTGCCAGAGCGCCTGCGGCGACACGAATGGCCGCTACGATCCCCCGGCCGACGGTCACCGCCCCACCAGGCACGGGCAGGCAGCGACCGTCCGGCAAACGCACCCTCACCTCGACTGAAGCGGTCCCGTGCGGCACCGGCGAAAAGATGACAACGCACCGGTGCTCGCCCACGGTGAGGAGGCGTTCGTATGCCGAGGTTGTCACGCGTGAATACCGCATCTGGCGGAACCGCTGGTGATTAAGGCGACATCCGATGTGACGGCGCGATGAATCGGCGCCCAACCGGTTGCCTGACGGCGGGTATGGGCGCCCGCTGCTATCGGACGCCGGCCGAAACACCACGTAAGAAGGGACGGCAAGGAGCGCGCAGCGGGGGCCCACATTCCATGCTTCGACATATCTCCCATGGTCCGTTTCATGAATTCATCGAACAGCGGTACGGTGAACTCGGTGTCGCCGTGCGATGGGCTATAGATCATGCCCTTCTTCATGAGACCGCTCCGCAACGGCGCCACACTCTGAATATTGACGGCCGATCAGATCGGCCACCTTGCCGGAGCGCTGACGGCAAGGACAAAGTTCAGCAAGCGCGCGCATATAGGTCCTCTCACGCGGCCTCGTGCGGTCCAGCCGAACACGGAAAAAGCTATTATCGAGCCGCTCGATTGGGCGTCATGTGGCTCTATGCACGACATCAAGCTTGATCGGTGACGCAGTGGCCAAGTTCCATGCCTGGTAAACCCAGGCATGCAGAAAATATGCGTAACCCTGGGTGATGCGACGAATCTCGTCAATGGCCTCATCGGTGAATTCGACACCTTCCTTCTGCACAGGCTCCCGCAAGGCTTCCGCCGTGTCCTGAGCGTTCAGCGGATCAAGCTCGGGATAGTCAAAGAGGCGCTTTGCGTACGATTTTAGTTTACCTGCAAGGCCCATCAGCTGCGGAAGACCCGCGCCGGGCAACTGGCGTTGTGCCACGCCTTTGCACCACGAGCATTCGAGAATGCCAGTGACTAGATTGCGATGAAGACAGGGCATGCCGAACGGGGTCCCGATTCAATGCGACCACCCTAGCAACGTCACCGCCGTTCACCAGCCTCTGGCTTTTAACGCAGCTGTAACATTAGGGCGCGTCCGATAGCAGCAGGACCGATTCGATGCTGGAGTGGAGACTTCTTCAGCCGATGACCTCCCTATGACTCATACACCGCTCGCTCACGTCGACCTATCACTTGGCCGCGGGGCGCCGGCGCCGACAGCCCGCCCCGGGCCGCGAGGGGAGATGGGGATGGGCTTAGGGCCCATCGCTGGCGCCGTGCGTTGGTCGCTGTGGGATCTCACCGGAGCCGGTGGACATGGCGCGGTGGGGATCCCGAGGCGGCGGCTGAGAAAATGTCTGACCACGGCGGCACTGACCACCCGGAGTGCGCTGGTTGGCGTGTCCCTGGTGGTTGCGTGTGCGGGGAACGCGGGAGTGCATGCCCAGTCGGTCGCGATCAGCGGTGATGTCAGTCCCGTCGAGACGCCCAATCCAAGCGCATCCTGGAGTATTCCCGGCACTCTGACTGTCGGCAATAGCGGTGTGGGCGCGCTGGACATATCCATGGGTGGCGTGGTGACCAACAATCTCGCCGCTTACCTCGGTAATTTGGTGGGCAGCGTCGGAACAGCGAGTGTGACGGGGGCGGGATCCCAGTGGAACAGCTCTAGAAATGTGTCCGTCGGGTATGCCGGCAACGGCACGTTGACCGTGGCCGATGGCGGCGTGGTGACCAGCTATGGCGCCGCCAATTACGTTGGAATGATCGCCACTGGCGCCGGCACGATGACTGTGACGGGGCCTGGGTCACAGTGGAACAGCTCGGGGGCGTTGAGCGTCGGACAGAGTGGCAACGGCACGTTGACCGTGACCGATGGCGGCGTGGTGACCAGCTACGGCGGTATCCTCGGTCAGGTCGGGGGTGGTGTCGGCACGGCCAATGTGACCGGACCGGGTTCCCAGTGGAACAGCACGGCGACCTTGACCGTTGGGAATTTGGGTAGCGGCGCATTGACCATCGCCGACGGCGGCGTCGTCAGTGATGTCGGCGTCGGTGTCAGTAATACGGCGGCGTCCATAGGCCAGCAGGCCGGAGGTATAAGCACCGTTACGGTCACGGGCTCCGGCTCGAGGTGGACCAACAGCGGCTCCCTTATCGTGGGTAATGGTGGCGATGGGGCCTTGACCATCGCCGATAGCGGCCAAGTGTCGGCCCCGCAAGTTTTCATCGCCTCGAGTGCTGGCTCCAGAGGTACCCTGAACGTGGGGGCTGTCGCCGGTGTGGCCGCCACCGGGCCTGGCGCCCTCAATGCCACAACGGTCAGCTTTGGCGCCGGCATGGGTGTCGTTAATTTCAACCATACCGATATGACCGGCACCTATGCGTTCGGGCCAGCGATCAGCGGTGCCGGTGCCGTCAACCAGATTGCGGGCTATACGGTCCTGACCGGCGACAGCACCTACACCGGAGGCACGACCATCTCGGGCGGCACGCTGCAACTGGGCAATGGCGGCACGAGCGGCAGTATCGTTGGCGATGTGACGGACAATGGCGCGCTGGCGTTCGACCGATCGGACACGTCGAGCTTCGGCGGCGTGATCTCGGGCAGTGGCGTGGTCAATCAGATCGGTGCCGGCACCACCGTGTTGACGAGCGATAACACGTACACGGGTGGCACCACGATCAGCGCCGGCACGCTGCAACTGGGCAATGGCGGCACCACGGGCAGCATCGCCAGTGACGTGGCCGACAACGGCGCGCTGGTCTTCAATCGCTCCGATGCCCTCAGTTACGGTGGGGCGATCTCGGGCGCCGGCACCATCGCGCAGATCGGCAGTGGCATCACCACGCTCGG
>NZ_JBEPMU010000017.1:0-5258 GCF_040545895.1 Dyella japonica | reverse complement strand
ACCCTGCTCGGTGGCGCCGGCGACGATGTGCTCGACGGTGGCACCGGCAGCAATCGCTTGGAAGGCGGTGCCGGCAACGACACCTTGAAGGTGGCTTACGACGCCAACAACAACGTGTTTGTT
Organism: Dyella japonica; assembly: GCF_040545895.1. Classification (GTDB taxonomy): domain Bacteria; phylum Pseudomonadota; class Gammaproteobacteria; order Xanthomonadales; family Rhodanobacteraceae; genus Dyella; species Dyella japonica_D. The sequence continues at coordinate 5,135 of NZ_JBEPMU010000017.1, read as the reverse complement.
GGCGGCACCGGCGACGACGTGATGTACGGCAGCTATGGCTCGGACACCTACGTGTTCAACCTGGGCGATGGCAAGGACACCATCGTGGAGACCAGTTACTACAACGGTGCGGTCGACACAGTGGCCTTCGGCGATGGCATTCGGGCGAGCGACCTGCAGATCATCCGTCGCGATAGGGATCTGGTGTTTGTCCACGCCAACGGTCAGGACGAGCTGGCCATCCGCAACTGGTTTAGCACCGCCAACAGCAGCAGCACGGAGAACGCCGGTGCACTCATCGAGCGGGTGACCTTTGCCGATGGCACCAGCTGGGGCCTGAGCGACCTGCATCAGCAGATGCTGGTGCAGGTCGGGACCAGCGCCAACGACACCCTGTCGGGCTGGATCGGCAGCGACCTGCTGGTCGGTGGCGATGGCAATGACACCCTGATGGGTTGGGAAGGCAACGACACCCTGCTCGGTGGCGCCGGCGACGATGTGCTCGATGGCGGCACCGGCAGCAATCGCTTGGAAGGCGGTGTCGGCAACGACACCTTGAAGGTGGCCTACGACGCCAACAACAACGTGTTTGTTGGCGGCACGGGCGACGACGTGATGTACGGCAGCTATGGCTCGGACACCTACGTGTTCAACCTGGGCGATGGCAAGGACACCATCGTGGAGACCAGTTACTACAACGGTGCGGTCGACACGGTGGCCTTCGGCGAAGGCATTCGGGCGAGCGACCTGCAGATCATCCGTCGCGGCAGGGATCTGGTGTTTGTCCACGCCAACGGCCAGGACGAGCTGACGATTCGCAACTGGTTTAGCACCGCCAACAGCAGCAGCACGGAGAACGCCGGTGCACTCATCGAGCGGGTGACCTTTGCCGATGGCACCAGTTGGGGCCTGAGCGATCTGCATCAGCAGATGCTGGTGCAGGTCGGGACCAGCGCCAACGACACCCTGTCGGGCTGGACCGGCAGCGACTTGTTGGTCGGTGGCGACGGCAACGACACCCTGCTGGGTTGGGAAGGCAACGACACCCTGCTCGGTGGCGCCGGCGACGATGTGCTCGATGGCGGCACTGGCAGCAATCGCTTGGAAGGTGGTGCCGGCAACGACACCTTGAAGGTGGCCTACGACGCCAACAACAACGTCTTCGTCGGTGGCACGGGCGACGACGTGATGTACGGCAGCTATGGCTCGGACACCTACGTGTTCAACCTGGGCGATGGTAAGGACACCATCGTGGAGACCAGTTACTACAACGGTGCGGTCGACACGGTGGCCTTCGGCGATGGCATTCGGGCGAGCGACCTGCAGATCATCCGTCGCGATAGGGATCTGGTGTTTGTCCACGCCAACGGTCAGGACGAGCTGGCGATCCGCAACTGGTTTAGCACCGCCAACAGCAGCAGCACGGGGAACGCTGGTGCGCTGATCGAGCGGGTGACCTTTGCCGATGGCACCAGTTGGGGCCTGAGCGATCTGCATCAGCAGATGCTGGTGCAGATCGGGACCAGCGCCAACGACACCCTGTCGGGCTGGATCGGCAGCGACCTGCTGGTCGGTGGCGATGGCAATGACACCCTGATGGGCTGGGAAGGCAACGACACCCTGCTCGGTGGCGCCGGCGACGATGTGCTCGATGGCGGCACCGGCAGCAATCGCTTGGAAGGTGGTGCCGGCAACGACACCTTGAAGGTGGCCTACGACGCCAACAACAACGTCTTCGTCGGTGGCACGGGCGACGACGTGATGTACGGCAGCTATGGCTCGGACACCTACGTGTTCAACCTGGGCGATGGTAAGGACACCATCGTGGAGACCGGCGCCTATAACGGCGCAACGGACACCCTATTGTTCGGTCAAGACATCACGGCCGATCGGTTGTGGTTCCGTCGCGTGGGCGCGGATCTGGAGGTCAGTATTGTCGGCACCCAGGACAGCACGACGGTCAAGAACTGGTACGGCGGAGCGGGCTATCAGATCGAACAGTTCAAGACCGCCGACGGCAGCACGCTGCTCAGTGGTCAAGTCAATGCACTGGTCTCCGCCATGGCATCGTTTACCCAGCCGGCGGCTAACGAAACTTATCTGCCGCCCGACTACGCAGATGTATTGCGCCCGGTGATCGCTGCCAACTGGCATTGACGGAGAAAGGCAACCTGCTCCTGTCTGGCGACAGCAGAGGGAGCAGGTGCCCCGTTTTCAGTCTGGAAGGCAAAGCGTTCCATCGCGCCCTCGCCCACCTTACGCCAGGTAGGACGCTCAACGCGGAGACCCATACCAGCCAGCGTCGGGTCATCGACTATCTGCTCGATCCCATTCGACAAGGAATCGATGAGTCGTTGAGGGAGCGTTGATGACGAACAACGCGGTGGTTGTGTGCTCGCCAATATCCCTTCTGGTCATGAGGATGGGGATCTTAGGACGCATCCATGGGCTCGTAAGCACCACAAGCGACGAACCCCAAACCTAAATTTAAGCGGTTGAACGTAGAGAGGAGTGTCGCCTTGCCATCCTTCAAAGCAAATCGTCTGGCCATGATGCTGTGCATGGTCGTCACCGCAACAGGTTGTGATCGCGGTGGCGAATCGGGCAACCATGGCGTGATGGACCACAGAGCCAAGGTCCCTACCGCGAGCTCAGCAAACCAAGGTCCGGTAAAGCTTCTGAGTGAATCCGGAAAAACGGTTTATTGCTTTCAGTTTCCCAAGAGTACGTATGTTTCCATCCCACAGCGGGCAACCTTTCTAACCGTTGAATTCAATCAGATAGAAGACATCACGAGCGGCGAACATAGCGACAGCCCTCCTGTCGTCGGAACCGGAAATTACCTCATAGCACTTCATGCTTACGACAATGAGGCCATTCGGGACATTGCACTTACCGATATCGCCTCTTATGGCAAGACGGAAGAGATGGACGGCTATCAGGTTACTTTCTACAACTCTTATAATGGTGGAGGCAGAGTCAATGCAATCTCCCGCTCAAAACTTTTTAGCGTCTCTCTCTACATTATTTCCAGGGCTCATAGAGACGCCACCCAGCGGCGCGATGACGCCACCGCCGTCTTGAAATTCATCGGCAACGCACTAACGACTTGCCAAGGGAAGGGGTCATGACGTCATCGTACTTAGACTTTCACTTCCATCAGCATCAGATCGTCATCGCCGAGAGTGACGAGGCATCTGGCGATCCGCCAGGAATGTATGGGCATCTAAGTTATGAAGCACATGGCGTAATGACCGCCAATCCACCGAATCATGCTTGAAAGATTGTCCGGTGGCATTGAAATTTCTGAGCGATTTATGAGTCGTCTTGCAGGAGGCAGCTGATGGGTTATTTAAGAAAAAATCGCTATGTGACCTCGGTCTTCATAGTAGTTATCGCAGCGTGTTCGTATAAGTCGAAAGACTGGCCGGAGCCACCGCTCAACGCCACTCCCAAGGACAGGCAGGTCGTATCTATCACTACCGAGGATGGTACGCCCGTTCCTGCGGTTGTGACTGCGCGATATGGCAACCCTGCAAAGGAATGTCTCGCACCCAAGGTGGCCGGTCGTCGCGGGCGTGACTACCCGCACGCCAGCATTACCATTCAAAGCGAGGCCAATATATTCCCTATCTACCTTGATCGTTACGAAAATGCGGGCCCGTGCCCTTGGAACGTGATGGATGTCAGCGTGCGGCTATTAGGAACAGATGGGCAAGTCGCTATCACTGGCGGCATGTCCTCTTTGGCGTTTTACTCTGGATATCACTTTGAATGGTTTTGCGATTTAAAGCGGCCCGGAGTGAACCAGTGCATGAGAGGCAGTGTGCCTGGCTGGACGAAAATCATTATCTCTGTACGCTAACAAAGGACTGTGCCATGACCATTCCGACGTCGGATTACGCTTTTCTATCTTCCCTGGTTTATCACGATCTTGCAGTACAGCAGATCGTCCAAGGGGGCGGCGCACGCTACGAAGTGCTCCATGTTTCGGGCCTTTCCGTGGATGGCTATTCTGGGGCGGTGTTTAAGAATCTGGATACGGGCGAGCTCGTTGTATCCCATGCAGGCACCGAACCATCGGATATCCATGACATTCTGGCGGATGTTCCGATGGGACTTGGAGAGCCTCCGACCCAGTGGCCTGAGGCTTCTGCCACCATGCAGTGGGCTGCCGAATACGCAGCGAGGAACGACAATCCAAGCATCAGTGTGACGGGACATTCCTTAGGGGGTGCGCTCGCGCAGCTCTCAGCGATTGCGTATGGCGTTCACGCGGACACCTTCAACTCCTATGGCGCGTACAACGTCGCTCAAAACTTGGAGATGAACCTAGATATCGCGTTAGATCTGGTCACGAATCATCGCGACGCCTTTGACCCAGTGTCGCAGTTATCACGCCAGGTCGGCCGCGATCTCATGTACATGAGTGACGCTGAAGCCGCTGCCTATTCCAATTACGGTGTGGAGGGTGCATGGGAGAAGTTTTCTGCGACGCTATCGGCCCATAGCATTAGTAATTTCTGGGAAGACGGCGCACCCGGTGTCTTACTCACAGACAACCGCTGGGGTGATGTCGTCTCTGGTGATTTGCCTGGCGCTCTCGATCACATCGGCAGTGATTTGCGTGAGCAACTGGCAAAACTGAAGAGCTCGCTATCCGACGCTTTTAATATATTTCTTTCGCAACTCGAACTTGCGGCGAATGCCATCGTCCAAGGTAATACCTACCGTATCCAACGCTACGATCCCCTGGCGCTCGATCTCGATGGCGACGGCAAGGTCAGCACGCGCGCAGAGGACAATTGGACCGGCGTATTGTTCGATCACAACGGGGACGGCATTCGCACCGCCTCGGGCTGGGTGGCCGGCAACGATGGTCTGCTGGTGCGCGACCTGAACGGCAATGGCCTGATCGACAGCGGGCGCGAGCTGTTCGGCGATCAAACCCTGCTTCGGAGTGGGCAGTTCGCCGCGAACGGCTTCGATGCGCTGGCCGATCTGGACGACAACGGTGATGGTGTGATCGACGCAAACGATGCTGCCTTTGGCTCGTTACGCGTATGGCGCGATCTCAATGGCGATGGTATCTCGCAGGCCAATGAGCTGTTTACGCTGGACGATCTCGGCATCGTCAGCCTGTCACTGACCCACTC
>NZ_JBEPMU010000016.1:0-5596 GCF_040545895.1 Dyella japonica | reverse complement strand
CGAGCAGGGTGGGCGTATCGCGGGTCAACGCGCGAGCCGGATGGGATTGGATAGCGCCGAACGCGAACGTGATGTGAAAGGGCAGGCTCTCCTGGTGGTGGCATGCGCCATGCCGTGGCCTGATGCGATCAACGGTGTGGGTGGGGCGAGGCAGGGCGATAGCAGCACGTTGGCCGGCAGGTCGCCTTGCGCGTTCTTGACCCAGCCTCAGCGCGTATCGAAGTCATCGCGCGCCCACTCGGTGGGCATCTTCACCACGCAGCGCTTGAGCCGCTCGCGCACCGCCCGATCGTTGCAGCCCAGGTAGGCGCGCAATAGGCGGTCGCGTTGCTCGTCGCGTGCGCGTGCCTCCGGCGGCATCGCCTGGCGATGGGCGAGCGCGTCGGCGGGTAGCCCGGCCGGGGGGGCGGCAGTTGCGCGAGGATCAGATCGAGCATTCGGGCCGAATCACACCGGCTGTTGCCGTCGGTGTCGTCGTCGATGAAGGTCCAGCCCTGCCACTCGGGGAAATCCGCATCGCTGTAGACCTGCACGCCGGACACGTTGAGGTCGATATAGACCTCGCTGCCATGGAGCTTGATCTTGCGTAGATGCGGGATGTGGCCCCGGTACTGGTCGCTGGCGGCGAGCGCCTCGGGGCCGAGCACACGGCCGAAACGCCGCAGTTCGTAGCCGGCGCTGGGGCAGCCGGGATACTGCGCCGTTGCCCGGTCGTAAAGGTCGTAGCTGCTCTTCGTGGCGGTGCCCAACGTCTTGCCGCTGGCATCACGGGTGGTCCGTGTCAGCGTGCTTCGACTTTCGCTCAGAGAAACGATGAGGGCATCGCTGGTGCGGCCCAGGGGCTTTACCTCGTAGTGCGCCAGGAGCTCCGGCGGCATGCCGGCCGGTACTGGGCCCGAGCCCCATATCGCCGGTACGGTGAGGGTAAGCGCCACTCAACTCACACCGCCCTCATCAGTCGCCACAGTACACGTTCCCCTTGCACGCGCGGCATGGGCACACCGAACGCTACCGTTTGCGGCCCAAGCGGCTTGTCCAAACATTGCCACACACCGGGATACGGGCATGGCGTGTCTGACCATACACGCAGACCACCTCGCAGTTCCTCCGGTTCCGGTGCAGCGCTCGAGGGATCGGGCTTGAGGAAGACGTATGCGCTTTCTTCCTCGGGAACGGTGCCGTCTTCGTAGCGGTCGTCGCGCCAAAGCAAACGCCAGATGACATCTGCGCGTAGGCTCTCCGTTTCAGTTTCCTGCTTTGCACGGGGAGCAGGCGACCCGCCATGTAAATAGGCCATGCAACCGATAATCGGTAGCGGTCCTTCCGGTGGCGGTGCATTGCCGAACAGATGAAACCCCTTGGATTTTGGCACTTCCACCGGCTCCCAGATACCCGAGCATGGCGTTATTTTACCGGTGGCGATGAGTGTGTGCTTCGCAGGATCGGGCACCTCCGGCAGCACCTTGGGGAAAGTCATCTTAGGCAGCCATTCTTGCAGCCATACGCCATAGATCGTCGAGGAAGGGGCATTGAGGTCCTCCCTTTCTATAATTTTTGACGAGCACTCCCCCCATGCCTCACTCAGTTGCGTCAATGTATAATTGAACTCATCCCAGTACGGCGTATGGTCGGCATCCACAACAATTTCACGGATTTCCAGCAGGCTCTGCCTTCTAACCCAGTGGAATTGCGGTCGATATGCCATGACGAACTCACCGTTAACGTCGTACTTGAATACCCGCTTGTCACCAAGACGCAAACGGCGCACACCTTCTTCACAATGGGCCATCCCCTTAAGGACGGAGATCAACGTGCTTTCGCCGATTTCGCTCCCCGTGTACTCGTCGTAGTAGTCATCGATACCGTCGCTAATGCGCTGCCCGGTGCGCACGCCGCCAATGATTCGCCCATTTGCGGCGCGCTGACGCAGCCACCCACGCTCACTCGCTTTCTGCAAGCTCCTTTCCGTCGCCTTGGCCCATATGCGGTAGTAACCCAGAATACGGTTCCACGCGGTGTAGGAGCTGATGCGCTTGAGCCAATAGAAAATCCGCTGGCGCTCCTGCTCCGTGGGTAGCATCACTCCAGAGGGATAAGCGCTACTCAACTCACACCGCCTTCATCAGTCGCCACAGCACGCGTTCCCCTTGCACGCGCGGCATGGGCACACCGAACGCTACCGTTTGCGGCCCAAGCGGTTTGTCTAAACATTGCCACACACCGGGATACGGGCATGGCGTGTCGGACCATACGCGCATACCACCACGCAGTTCTTCCGGTTCCGGTGCGGCAAGCGAGGGGTCGGGTTTGAGGAAGACATACGTACTTTCTTCCTCGGGAACGGTGCCGTCTTCGTAGCGGTCGTCGCGCCAGAGCAAACGCCAGGTGACATCTGCGCGTAGGCTCTCCGTTTCAGTTTCCTGCTTTGCACGGGGAGCAGGCGACCCGCCATGTAAATAGGCCATGCAACCGACCATCGGTAGCGGTCCTTCCGGTGGCGGTGCATTGCCGAACAGATGAAATCCCTTGGGTTTTGGCACTTCCACTGGCTCCCAGATACCCGAGCATGGCGTGATTTTGCCGGTGGCGATGAGTGTGTGCTTCGCAGGATCGGGCACCTCCGGCAACATCCTGGGGAAAGTCATCTTAGGCAGCCATTCTTGCAGCCATACGCCATAGATCGTCGGGGAAGGGGCATCGAGACGTTCAGGCTCGATTACCTCTGTCGCGCACTCCCTCCAAGCGCCAATCAGTTGCTCAAATGCGTACTCAAACTCCGGCCAGTATGGCGTGTGGTCCGTATCGATACTGGTGTCCCGGGTATAGACGCGATACTGCTTCGTGCTCCAGACCGACAGCGCGCTGCGTGCCATCACAAACTCGCCGTTGGCATCGTACTTAAACACCCGTTTGTCCCCCTGACGCAGCCGACGCACCCCCTCTTCGCAGTGCGCCAGACCTTTGAGGATCATCACCAAGTCGGATTCGGAAACGCTGCTCTTTTGGCTCCAACCGCGCTCACTGGCAGCTTGCACGCTCTTCTCTGTGACCTTGGCCCATGCATGGTAGTAACCGAGGATGCGACTCCAAGCGGTATAGGAGCTGATGCGCTGGAGCCAGTAGAAAATCTGCTGACGCTCCCGCTCGTTGGGTAGCAGCACGTCTGTCGGCAATACGCTCATGGGTTTCGCTCCGGCACCTTGCCGCTTTGCTCACGCGGCTGCAATTTTTGCGTTTGCACCCTTCCTTCCCCCGCGATTTTCGAATAGCCATAGACACCGTTGACGTTTTCCCAGCCGGTCGGCTTGACCTCGAAGGAAATACCAGAAACCGGGTCGATCCACGATTGTGGTTTTTCCGTGCGCATTACCTCGTTCCCGATTTCACGCAGTTTTTTTGCCGATGCTTCATTCACTTCGAAATAGGCTTGCGAAGCGCCGCCCTGGAAGTATTGATCAGCCAATTCCTTACCCGTTTGTTCGGCAATGGTACCCGTGACCACCTTCGGGCCTTCATCGCTGACGATCTGTCCGATAACGATGTAACCATTACGATTCCACTCGTCCAAAATGGCGCCGTTCACGCGCCATATCTCCGCGTTCGCCGGAGGGTCACCCACCCACCACCAGCGCCCATCAGGCCAGGTCGGACCAACCGGGACGCCGCGCGTAGTCCCCTCAGGGCCAAACGCTCTTGAGATCATTTCGTTTTTGGCCAAGCGGCGATTGGTCATCCGCCCACTATTGGCTGCAATGGCCTTGATGCGTCCTTCGTCATCTACTGTGTGCTCGTTGATCTGCGCTAAGTTTGGATATCCCTCTTCTGGTTTGGGGGTGTAGTAGGAGGCCCATGCTTTGGGATCGCTGGCGTCAGCTGGATTCTGCTCCCACCCGCCCCGCACCGAGCGTTTCGGCAACGGTCCATCTTCCAGCAACCGCCGCTCATCGGTATAGGTGTGCGCTTTTTCCCCCGCCGCCACTTCGTAGCGCGCTACACGGCTGGTGGTTTCGCCGCCGCTGCGGATATACGCCTGTATCTCGCGTAGTTTCTGGTCCAGTTCCTTGATGGCGTCCGGTATGCGCTTGGCGCCTTCGCCTTTGAGCCATGCCATGCCGCTCTTCAGGCGATCCAGACGATTGGCCATGGATGGCGGCATGCTTATGCGTTTTCGGATGGCGGTTATCCCATCAATCATCGCACCGGTGAAGCGATTGAGCGCATCGGCGATCTTTGCCTGGTAGTCGGCAAAACGCAGTTTCAACAACCACTGCTCGGCGTTACCGTGACCGATACGGTTGAGCACTTCCACGATGTCTTTGGCGAGCTTTTCGGTTTTGGCGCTGGTGCGCGCGGCATCGACGATGAGCCGGCCGACGCCTTTGGCCACGCCACCGAGCACGGGTATGAGTGCCAGCAACAGCACGACAAGCAACACCCATTCCCATTTGTCGTCGCGCTTCTTGGGCTCATCGATCAGGCCGATGGAGACGGCGATGAGGTCGCGCACGGCGGTGGCGTCGCCAAGCAGTGGCACCATGCCGATGATCGCGTCCACGATGATCTGCGAGACGGTGGCCTTGGTGTTGAAGGCGCCTTGTGCGGTTCCCCAGATCCACTGGCCGCTTTCCACCGCCATGGCTTTGAAGCCGGCCCAGCTCATCCCGCCCGGGGCGGGGGTGGTGTCCTCTGCAACGGCATTCATGCGTGGTCCTCGTCATCTTTGGCTTGCAGGGCGGTGTAGCGATCGATGCGGGCTTCGAACGTTCCGCTCGGATCGGGGTTGTGTTGAGGCATCGGCTGCTGATCGCGTCGCGCGTAGTCGAAACCGGCGGGGCTGTACTGCACCCAGGCGCTGCCGCCCGACACGCCGGGCACGGTGGCTTGGCCGTTGGCATCCAGTTGGCCGGTGCGTTGGCTGCCGTCGGGCAGGGTGAGCGTGTACGTCGCGCCCTTGAGCCCTTCGTCGTCGTGGTACCGGTGATCGAGATGGAGCGTGCCGACATCGGAGCCGTCGCCGGCATTGGGATGGCCATCGACTGCGAACACGTTGCGGGCGCCGGCACCGCCTTGTTGCACGGGCCCTTTGAGCTTGATGGTGATGCCTTCAATGGTGATGCCGCTGTCGTCGAGGGTGATGGCGCCGCCAGGGCCACGGAAAACCGCGCGTTCTCCCGCCTGAAGCTGATATCGCTGCGTCTGCCGTTCGATGCGCTGTCCCGCGCTGAGCTTGTGATGGCCCTGCACGGTCTGCTCCACATGGCCGCCCACATCGATGAGGTGATTGGCGGTGGTCTGGTCCTTGCGGTGGTTGCCGACGGTCTCGATGCGATCCTTGCCGACGCTGATGGTGCGGTTGCGTTCGATGCGAAGCGCATCGTCCTGCCCGATCTGGTGACGGCGATCCTTGCCGATGGTCACCTGCTCATCGTTGCCCACGCTCTCGATGCGGTCGTGCCCGATGCCGATGGTTTCGTCGTGCTCGACGTTTTCCTTGCGGTCGCGGCCGACCCGCGTGGTTTCGTCGTGGTTGACGACGATGTTCTGGTCTTTCTGCGCGTGGACGTAGATTTCCTCCTGGTCCTTCTCGTCCTCGAAG
>NZ_JBEPMU010000015.1:0-10329 GCF_040545895.1 Dyella japonica | reverse complement strand
CCGAGCGTGGTGATGCCACTGCCGATCTGCGCGATGGTGCCGGCGCCCGAGATCGCCCCACCGTAACTGAGGGCATCGGAGCGATTGAAGACCAGAGCGCCGTTGTCGGCCACGTCACTGGCGATGCTGCCCGTGGTGCCGCCATTGCCCAGTTGCAGCGCGCCGGCGCTGATCGTCGTCAGCCCCGTATACGTGTTGTTTCCCGTCAGCGTCAAAGTCCCCGCCCCGGCCTTGGTCAGCCCGCCAACACCGGAAGTGACGCCACCGAACGTGACATCAAACCCATTCGTGTCGACGATGCCACCACCGGCATTCAACGTCGTCGCGCGATTGGTGGTCAGCGCCGCCGTCGTTTGCAGCGTGCCACCATCGAAACTGAGGCCGCCTGTTGCATCACCCAAGTTCGCGTCGTCCGAGACTTGCAGGGTGCCGGCGTTGATCGCGGTGCCGCCCGTGTAAGTATTGACGCCCATCAGCACGGTGGTGCCGGCACCGATCTGGTTGACCACGCCACTGCCCGAGATGAGGCCGCCGAAGCTCGACGTGTCCGATCGGTCGAACGCCAGCGCGCCATTGTCCGTCACATCGCCAACGATGCTGCCGCTCGTGCCGCCATTGCCCAGTTGCAGCGCGCCGGCACTGATGGTGGTCCCGCCGGTGTAAGTATTGTCGGCGCCTAGGATCAGTGTGCCTGCACCCACCTTGGTTAATGCACCAGTGGTCGCACCGTCGGCGCTGACGCCCTGCAGCGTACCGGTCAACCCCGTGTCGACATTTATAGTGGAACTGCCCGTGAGCGTTATGGCATTGGTTAGCGTATGGGTGCCACCAAAATCGAGCGTCGTACCTGCCTCCATGGCGAGGTCTCCCGAGCCCAAAGCATGATCGTGCTGCACCTGCAGGGTACCGGCATCGAGTTCCGTACCTCCGAAATAGCTGTTGTCACCGCTCAGGATCAACGTACCTCCCGAACTCTTCCGCACGTCTCCGGCACCACTAATGACACCACTGAAGGTGATGAAGTTTGTGCGCGCGAAAGCCAACGTACCGTTGTCAATGACGTCACCAACGATGCTGCCCGTGAAGTTGTTGTTGCCGATTTGCAGTGTGCCCCCGGAAATCGTCGTGCCGCCGGCATAGGTATTCGCTTGGCTCAGAATCAGCGTCCCCGTGCCTGCCTTGGTCAGCGCGCCAACACCCGAGGCCTGTCCGCCGAAGGTGACATCGAACCCGTTGGTATCGACGGTTCCTTCGCCAGCGTTCAGCGTCGTCGTGCGATTCGTGGTCAGAGCGGCCGCCGTTTGCAACGTACCGCCATTGAAACTTAGACCGCCCGCCGCATTGCCCAAATTGGCGTCATTCAGGATTTGTAGGACACCGGCGTTGATCGCGGTGCCGCCCGTATAGGTGTTGGTGCCGGTGAGAACCCACGTGCCTGCACTATTGACGGTGAGCGTACCGACTCCAGAGATGACGCCGGATGCGTTGTTGGCCGCGCCGTTAAAGCTGCCACCCAGTGTCGCGGTACCGGTGATCGTCATAGCGCCACTGACAGACAAGGCACCTGAGCCGGCGTTGCTGAGCGTGCCATTGTTGATGGTCCAAATACGGTTCGTGCTGGCGCCCGTACCGATATAACTCACTGTGCCACCGGAGAGGACGTTGATGGAACCTGTGCTGCCGGCGGCGGTACCAAAGGAGCTGGCACTACCCAAATTTGCGAGCACGGGAGCAAGCACCGTCGCGCCCGAAACATTGACAACTCCTTGCCAGGTATTGGCGCCACCGAGCGTAATGCTCCGCCCGGCGGAGCCGCTAAAGGTCACGTTTTCCAGCGTGGTGGCGTCACTGATCACGCCAAGCAACGCCAGGTTCGCCCCCGTGGCATTAAAGGTTGCGTTTTGATTTCCCGTGCCCGCCATCGTGATGTTGCCGGTCAGCGTCAAGCTGCCGCTACCCGCACTGGTAAGCGTTACCGCACCTGCAGCAGGAAACTGCCATACCCAGTTGCGGTTGGAACTGCTGCCCGTGCCGGTGTAGTTCACCGTCGCGATGCCCGACGTAGGGACTACGACAACGGTACCGTTGGCCACGGTGGTGGGTGCACCCAGGGCGCTGGTCACGCCCAGATCGGCGATGGAGGAGAACGAATAGCTTCCCCCCGGGCCACCGAACTGGGTCTGGCCCGTATAGTTGTTGGCGTTGTTGGTCAGATTGACTTGCGATTGCACAACGAGCCCACCCGCGCCGGTGAATCGGGCAGAACCCGCACCTCGACCCGTCAGGGTGACGCTGCCGCTGGTGAGCGTGACCACTCGCGCGGCTGCTAAGAAGTTCGGGGTCACATTGAGTTGGGTGCCGTTGGCCATCACGATGCCGTTGCTGACGTCGCCGAGCGCACCATTGCCGTTGACGCTGAGGATGCCGCCCGTGACATTGACGCCGCCGCTGAAGGTATTGGCGCCGCTGAGCGTCAAGGTGCCGGCGCCAGCCTTGGTCAGGCCCGCCGCGCCAGCTAGGACAGAGCTGATGGTCGTGGAAACGCCGGTATTGGTTGTAACGGTCGGCGTCGCTCCGCCCAGGGTCAGGGTGTTGCCAGTCAGCGTGTAACCTGTCGTCCCGAAGGTGAGGTTATGAGCCGTGATTGGGGCGCCGAGCGTGACCGTGCCGGCCGTCCCCGCAAAGACGGCATCATCGAGATTGGCGTTGTTCCAGGCGGACACAGTGCCGCCCGTGCCGGTCGCACTACTGTTCCAGAAGGCGCTGGCGGTGTCCCACATGCCCGTACCGCCGAGGCCTGCCGTGTTGCCGTTGATATCCCAGTTTTGCGTCGCAGCCGCGGCAGGCGTCACGCCCGCGCAGAAGAGTGTCAAGCCCAAAGTTGCTAACAGGGATGTCACAAGCCGATCGTGCTCTAGTAGATGGACATCACGGCGAACGAGTGCTGCTCCTAAAGCCGTTGCTCGGCCGCCCTTCGTTGCACTCTGGAAACTGCGACTAGTCCTATTCATCCGGCGCCTCCGGGCATGTCGTACTGCCCTACTAACCTGTGGCCCAGTACTGGAACTTCCTCGTTGACCGGAAGATGCGCGAATCCGAATTGGCAAGCTGAAGACGCATATTCCGCCCGCGTACAATCGGTGACTTTCTATAGTGCTTCAGATACGCGAGATCCTCGATAACGTGAAGCTTTCAATAAGTACGTACGCGATCACATTTAAAGCGGGCAATGTCCCCAAAATTGAAAAGACTTTGCTAAAAGCAAAGTCACTGCACAGAACCAAGGATACGTAAATCTACGAATATCCATCGATAGAAGACGCAAGCCACATACTTAGTGTGGCAACCCCTACGCCGTCGGCAACCGTATAGACGCCTACCTGACATCCCCCATGTTCTAACCGCTACCGTGTTCGTAGCGTCAAACGGCAGGTTGCCACTAACCCAAGAGCTTCACCGCTCGGGCCAGTTCGTCCTTAACACCAGTCAGATGCTTCTTTCATCCGGCCACCGATGGCCGCCAAGGGTCTGTCAACGCGGCGGCGCTATCGCATTGCTAGCGATGCACTGAGCGGTAAACCCGAAGCGAGAACCTCGTCTCGATATGGTCAAGTGGTTGGACGCCGGAGCAGCTAACTCGCTGCGACTCGCTGCGCAAGCCCGGGTAGCCAAGAAGGCTGATAAACCTGCGGAGTCGACTGACATCCAAATGCTACAAAGAGAAATGCATCTGCTTCAGATGTCACGAGTACCAAGGCTGATCCCAAAAGGATCCGGCGCCACCTAAAAACAGGAGCACTACTCAGGGAGAGCACGGTGATCGGCCAGCCCTATAGCCTATGAAACAGCGCTCGCCCACCACAGAGAGCCTCGACACCGGGAACGGGCAAGCTCAGCGCAAGCGTCTGCTGAATGGGACGCCCAAGATGCGCCTTGGATCGCATAGCCGCTGCGACGCAGATTAAATCTAAAGATCACACTGCGCTTCCTTCGCGAAAGTACTTCGTGACGCCAAAAGCCTACATCGTCCGGGATAAAACCCTACAACGCGACCACAATTAGGCCTGGTCCGATATGCGCTCGATGCACCGCTTGACACTCTCGTTCCTGTTGAAAGGGTACGAAGCCGGAGCATCTGTGGACAAGTTCAATATACGGTCCCGCCTATTGAGCCATGTGGCCGTCTTTTGCGTTGCTATAGCCGCCGGCGGTATTGGCTACTACAGCATGGCCACCGGTAATGATCGCCTGCGGGGCATTTATGAAGATCACGTCGTTGCCATGGTGCACCTTGGCGATGTACTCGATAGCGCACAACAGATACAAAGCCTTCTCAACGAGAAGGTGCTAGGAGACTCCTCGACCGATGCCGCCGCATCACTGGAAGAACTCGATGGGCTTAGGGCAGAGAGAATCACATCCTGGGAGCGCTACCTAGGTAGCCACTTGCCCCAGGACGAAAGCCAGCGGATTCAAAAGGCAGAACGCGATATCAGTACGCTGGACGATGCTCTTCAACGAATGATCCACGAGTATAGGCACAACGGTCATGTTGCTGGCCTGGCGTTAGCGAAGATGCTTCCACTTAATGGCTTACTTGATGCCACCCGCGAAGACACGACCGATCTGCTCCATCTTCATGTACGCCTGGCTAGCGATGAATATGCTTCAGCGCAGCACTCCTACGCGAAGTCTCGGGTAGTTGCGTTCGGCACGATTGGACTTGGATGGCTCATTACCCTGATTGTAGTACTCGACTTTCTTAGATCATTCATAGTGCCTCTCCATCGCGCAATTGACGTTACGGAGAACATGGCGGGCGGCAACGTGGATGCCGCTATCTCGATAACTGGGGCGTCCGAGGTCGCTCGACTCCTGCGCGCGCTTGCACGTATGCAACACAATCTACGTGACATGTCGTCTGAGGTCCGTATGCAGCTCAACCGGCTGCAAGATATGTCAAATTCCTTGCCGCTCGCGGTGTTTCAGATGCGGGTATTTCCAGACGGAAGCCGCGAATATTTGTTTGTCGCCCGCAGCGTCAAGAATATTCTGGGAGTTCCGTCGACCGATCTTATGAAGGACCCGACGCTCCGTTTCCGCTATGAGCATTGCGAAGACACCGCGATGGCCCGTTCGACGCTAGCTACCTTGATTGCGCGGGTTCGATCAGGCGAAAAGGAAGCCGCTGCCCAGGTCACAACGCGAGTCTCCTTCGATGGCAAAACTCACATCGTGCTCTCCGTAGCGCATGGAACACATACCACGCCCGACGGCGCAGTCATCATCAATGGCTATTACCAGGACATCACGGACCAACGTCAGGCTCATAAACTTCTACAAGACGTGCTTGATGGCTACCCATCCGTCGTCTCAGTCAAGGACACAGAGGGACGATACCTGCTGACCAACCGTGCCTGTGATCGCACCTTCAGTCGGAGAGGCCATGCTTTGGTCGGAAAGACCGATTTCGACCATCTACCATTACATATTGCTGAAAATCTTCGTCAAATGGATAAGCATGTTCTTTCCGTACCCGAAGCCCAGCACGTGGAGTATGAGGTCCCTGTCCTCGGCGGAGAAGTTCTTCCTTTTGAAGTAGCCAAATTTCGTCTGGTCGATGAAGCAGGCAAACCTTACGGGGTTTGCACGATCGCCAGCGATATTTCCGAACGTCGGGCGGCTGAGCGCGCGCTGCGTGACAGCGAGGCATATCAAAAGGTCCTGTTTGAGTCCTCTCACGTTCCCATGATCGTTATTGATCCGATAAGCAGGGAATTTATTGACTGCAACCCAGCAGCCATAGACATCTTTGGCTACGGCAGCAAAAGCGAGGTCCTAGGAAAGACCGCTATTGACGTGTCAGCCCCGTTCCAGAGCGATGGAACCGAGTCGCTTACCGCGTTGACGGCAAGGAGACGGTCCACGCCACACCAGCAAGCATTTCTCAGCTACGAATGGCGTCACCAGCGGCCCGACGGCGAGATATGGGACGCCGTCGTGCGCGTCACAAATATGCGTCATCACGGGAAGACGCTGCTTCTAGCCACGCTCGAAGACGTTACCGTGCAAAGGCAGGCCGAACAGGCTATTCGCATAGCGAAGGAAGCCGCGGAAGACATCGCCCGGGCAAAGTCCGACTTTCTGGCGATCATGACCCATGAAATCCGGACGCCGCTAACGACCATTCTTGGCCATCTCGAGCTCCTTGGGCGATCACGTCTATCAGGGCAGGAAGGCGATCGTCTACGTATCATCGATGCGTCGTCCCGCACCCTGCTTGAACTCATCGACAGCGTTTTGGACTTCTCCAAGGTGGAGTCTGGACAATTGCGCCTGGAAGCAGCTTCCTTTGACATCGTTGAACTCGTCGAGCATCTAATGGCGATGTTCGCGCCTAGTGCGCGTAAAAAAGGGCTCTCGCTCGTCTACGCGATCCCACCCACGCTTTCGCGCTGCTACGTCGGCGATTCCGTTAGGATTCGACAGATTTTGGTCAACCTCTTGGGCAACGCAATCAAATTTACAGAGGCCGGTTCTGTAACCATGGAGCTGCACCAAGTTACCTTGAGGACGAATACCTCGCTGTTGGAATTTCACGTGCACGATACGGGCATCGGTATTTCAACGACAGTACAGAATCGATTGTTCCAACCATTTAGGCAGGCCGACACTTCGATCACACGTCGCTTCGGAGGTACTGGACTCGGGCTTGCGCTATGTAAGCGCCTCACGGCGCTCATGGGCGGCACTATCTCGCTCAACAGTACGCCCGGTATGGGCAGTACTTTCACCATATCCCTGCCTTTGCCCGCGACTGACGATCAGAAGGTGTCAAGCCAGCGTTATGCCGATCTCCCGCGCATAGCCTTTGCGACGAACGAGCCAGCATGGCAAGCATCAATCGTCCCTCACCTCCAGGCGTGGGGCGTCAGCGTGCTCGCCGTTCAAAGCATGCAGGAGCTATCCGATTCTTCTACCCCCTTACTTGTTTTCGATGGCGGCCGCCCGTGGAGTGCCGGAGAAGAAACAGCCATAATGGCCCGTACAGCTTGGATCATTCGAGCAACCGAGGACGGGTCTCAACACCCAAACGTTGATGGCAAGCGCATCGGAGTGTCGTGCTATACCATTGATGCGCTCCAAACCGCAGTAGATATCGCTCTGCTGGGCCGCCCTCTAAAAGAGCCTTCGCCAGCGCCCACGAGCAATCGCGAGTCTGGTAGATCTTCGCGGCCGGCAAGGCTTCTTGTCGTGGAAGACCATACGTTCATTCAAACGCTCTATGCGGAACAGTTCCAGATCCTCGGCTGCGCCGTCGAATTTGCTGAAAATGGAGAAGTAGCGCTAAGGAAAATCGACAACGAGTCCTACGACCTTATATTCACAGATCTCTCAATGCCGGTGATCGACGGCTATGAATTAGCCAGACGTCTTCGCACGCAAGGTGTGCGGGTCCCCATTGTTGCCGTCACCGCGCATACCGTTGCGAAAGAGGACATTGCGTCGGCAGGCATCGATGATGTGCTTATCAAACCGTTTTCGCTCGACGAAATGGATGCAATGATTCGGCGACATTCGGGGCGATGTACTAATCACGCCTCGGAAGACAACCGACTGTAGAAACGGCGCCACGCTAGATCTGTGATCAATGGCTGGTTCAGCCCCGAGTGGCTCGATGGTGCGAGATTTGTCACAGGTTAACGCGCCTTTGCTTGCGCGCCGAATGTTGGAAACGACCAGAAACCTGTCTTCATCCTTGCCGAGGCTGCGCAACCGATTGCGACGACCACAGACCGGGTAACCATAGGACGCTAGACACGCTCGACCACACGCAGGCGCTCGCCATCATCAAGCAAGATAAGGCGTATTTCACAGGGCTCTCGGCTTCTCATGGCGGGCATCCTTGCGCCAAACGCGACAAGTCCTGTAAGCCTCGCCAGGTCTTACCCAATCACCCTCATTACTCACGACACTGCCGTCCAGTTCTGGCTTTGCTTGGGTTGACCGTATTGGCGCGCTGCCGCGGCCGTGCTCGATTGGTGCCTCAGTGTCGCTTCCTGATCAAGCCCTTATCAGGATGGTGCTGCAACGCCTGTTCTGCCGCCACCTGTTCTGCCACTCCGAACTCTTGATTCTCTGCTTCACTAGCAATCCCGCCTGAGCATAGCTTTGTGACACGAGATACTCCCCCGTTCTTCGGGACTGCGTTCCAACCTCCAAAAGCCAACCGGTAAGATGCGATCCGGCACCGTGGCACTCTGCCTACAAGACAAGGAAGCACAAAGCGCGCAACAAGCTGCGTGCCCCCTTCGCAAAGGGGAGGACTGCTGTCTCTCGCCGCCGATCCCTCACCATTTGCGGAAAAAAAGATGAGTGCCACAAGAAATGATACAACCCACAACATTGGATCGAAGGCTGCATCCATTGACCGGGGTGCCTGCACGATTAATCCTGCAGCCATAAGATTATGCTGACTACAGCCTTAAACCTAAGCGCCGCTCATACAAGGCGTAGATTTATGTCCTGAAGGCCTAATTCGAACACCTGAACTTCCGGGACATCCGCGCGACTTTTTCTCGAATGACGTCACTACACTAGCCCCAATGAATACACCAGCGGATACATCGACACCGTATACCGGTCCGGAAAGACCAAAGCTAGTCCAAGCGTGTCTCAGCCGAGTCTTTCCGTAACTTCCAGCACCACCAAAAACACTCGTAGCCGCCAAACTTCCAAACCCGCCGTTAAAGACATCTGCATTCGGCACCTCGCTTTGGTCGTGAAACGACACGCTGCTCAGGCACGACGCCAGGACTATGACCATCCAAAATGGGGCGTCGTGCCAAGTCAATCCATGGGTTCGTACTTTTCCGGCAGCGTGGTGACACCCAATTCTCCTAACTCCTCCAGCGCTATCAGCGTCACGAGATGCGTGGCACTCCACGTCTTGATCGCCGCCAGGTCTGTATCGAGGTCGCGCGCCCATTGACCACTCATGGCGAGAGTCTGCATTAAGCAGCGATATCTTCTACACGCCTAGAGAAGCGCAGGCCGTCATCGAACGCTCTGGCGGTCGTCGTCGTGCGGCTAATGTAGCCGCACGCCTTGATAACTCCCTTCAAATATTGAGGCCGGCTCGCCTGGGTGTACGTATTGGATGGTTGGGCAGCGGGGGCGTACCATGGATGTTGCGTGCATCAGGGGCGGCACACTACATCCGATGGCACCTGCCGGTCGGGAGGGATCATGGAATTTGAACTGTCCGCCACTCTCTCCATGGTTGGTTTGTTTGGAGGCATGTTGCTGTCCGCCGAGATAGGGCGTCGTATCGGGTCGGCCAGAATTGCGCGCCATCCCGAAGGCCTGAGTAAGGGGATCGACGCAGCAGAGGCCGCTGTTTTCGGGCTTCTTGGGTTGCTCATTGCCTTCACGTTTTCCGGTGCATCGAGTCGGTTCGATGACCGCCGACATTTGATCTCCGCGGAGGTCAATGCGGTGGACACGGCCTATATGCGCATCGACTTATTGCCCACGGACACGCAGCCTCAGATGAGAGGCCTGTTTCGTCGGTACCTGGAAACGCGCTTGGTTGTCTATCGTGATGTCGACGACAAGGGCGCCACGACGGCCAGGCTCGATGAGACGGCAGCCCTGCAACGGGAGATATGGCGCCAAGCCTTGGCGGCATGTCATCGGGCGGACGCGGATCCGCACGCCGCGCTACTCTTGCTTCCCGCATTGAACGCGCTGATCGATATCACCGCGACAAGAACGATGGCGACCCGAGCCCATCCCCCGCTGGCCATCTATCTAATGCTCGCCGGCCTCTGTGTGCTTGCCGCCTTGTTGGTCGGCTACGACACATCACTCAATAGCGATCGAAGCTGGCTTCACACCGTGGTTTTCACGGCCACCCTGTCGCTGACGGTGTATGTGATCGTTGATATCGAGTTTCCCCGCCAGGGACTCATCCGGGTCAATGCCGCTGATCAAGCATTTTCCGACCTCAGGGCACGCATGCAATCCAGGCCGTGACGTGGTCATGCTTTTTCGTCATTGCGGTCGATGGGTAGAGGCACAGGACTCGGAAAGACCCAAAAGGGCATGAAAAGACCTTGGCGCTCTGGTCGATTTTCGGGCAGTAGCAACACTGCCTGTCACGGGGTGCTCCTCCTACCATGCGTATGTCAGCCCGACATTGGCCAGCCCACCGGTGTGGTCGCCACCGGCAGCGGCGTTGACCGCCCACTGGTAGCCGAGCTGGCCGTAAAGACTCACATGGGCGCCGAGCGTCGCCGTCACCCCGGTGGCCAGCTCCAGGCGGGT
>NZ_JBEPMU010000014.1:0-11866 GCF_040545895.1 Dyella japonica | reverse complement strand
TTGAGCTTGGCGTGCTCCGCTTCGATGTCCCGCAAGCGCTGCACATCCGAGGCCCCCATGCCGCCGTACTTGGACTTCCACACGTAGTAGGTCGCTTCGGAAATGCCGAGCTCGCGGCGCACATCCTTTACCTGCCGGCCGCCTTAGACCTACTTCAACGTCGTGACGATCTGGCTCTCAGTGAACTTGCTCTTGCGCATTTGGGGTCTCCATGGGGCTAGTTTGCCCGGAGACCTCTAGTGATGGGTGGAGTGAGCTTAAGGGGAGTCAACATTACCACACCTGACTCCGGCGGGCCTCGCCGCTACCTGCAGCGAGGCCACCGGTATCACCGTCGATCACTGAGCGGGCGTAGGCCCCTTGACGGCCGTGATGAACCCGTCCAAACGAATATGCTTGGCGTAGGCTTGCTGCACTTCGGATGCTGAGAGCTCCAGATAGTGCTTGGCCGCCACCATCGTTTCATCCAGAGGCTGGCCACGCTCTGCGTAGGTCAGCAGCTGTTTACCGATGCTGTCGAAGCTTGATTCGCCCAACGACGCCCGGCGAATCAGCAAACCTTTGGCGCGTTGCAAGTCGGACGTCGACGCGGGTGCGCTCTGCATTTGCTGAATGTCTCGAAGAACAATGGCATGTGCTTCGCGCACCTTGCTTGGATCGGCACCAAACGAGACGGTGTAGCGCCCACGGCGCTTGTCCAGATCAAACGTGCTGTCCACCGTATATACCAACCCCGTGGTATCGCGCAGATCCCGATACAACCGAGACGCGTAGAACCCGCCTCCCAGAACCTGATTGCCGAGGGTCAGTGCATAGCGAGCGGGATCGTTGTATGTAACGTCGATCATCTGCGCCATTCGCACACTGTCTTGCACGGTGCTGGCATCGGGTGTGTGCAGGTCGGCCGGCTTGTTCCCTGGTACAGCGGGATAGTCCGCGTCGGGTTTCTCCGCCTGCGCCCGCCACTGGCCGAAGGTCTTTTCAACCACCGCCTTGACCTGCTCCGGTGCCACATTGCCCACCACCACCAAGGTGGTCATGTCCGGCCGGAAGGTCTGGTGGTAGTAAGCCTTCAATTGCTCATAGCGCAGCCCCATCACGCTTTCCGGCGTGGCGTAGCGCAATTGAGGGTCGTGTGCGGGCAACAGCGCCTTATAAAGACCTAATTCATCAAGAAAAGCGGGGGACTGGATCACGCCCGCCCAAAGCCCCGCCTGCTGACGTTGAATGAGCGAAAACGCCTGTTCGGGAAGAGCGGGGTGGAGTTGATTCTCGGCCAGCAAGGCCATGCCATCGGCAAAGTGTGTCGACGGGACGCTGAGGGAGAATGTCTTACCCGCCGCCTCCCGCGCACTGATCATGTCAAGGGCTTGTTGGAACTGCAGGCGATTAAGTCGCTCGGTGCCAAATGCGAACAGGCCGTTGAGCACTGCATCGACGCCATCCTGTCCAGGGGCCGCTTGCATATCCGCGTTCGTCTGCACCCGGCCTATGACCTGAACCACATCGCTGACCGATTCAGGCTGAACAATGAGCTTCAGCCCATTGGGAAGCGTGTAGGACGCGGGATGCAGCATGGACTGGGGCAATTCCAACTTGGCAAACGCCTGCTCCGCCCAGGGTGGCAGCGCCACGGCTTTGTCAGGCGCATTGGCAAAGCTCTCTGCACCCATCATCCCCTTAGCCTGACTTGGGTGGCCGCTTTTTTCCGGCGTCAGCACGGCAGTGATGGCCTGAGCAGGATCGAACGTCGCCTTTGCCATGGCGTTCACCTGGGTGGGCGTCACCGCCCGGATCGCCCGCGCCAAGGCGTCGGGCGACTCCACACCACTGACAACCAAAGCGCTGGACCAGGCATTGGCAAGCCCTGCGACGGAATTCTTGCTCGTTTCCATATCTGCGAGTGCCTTGCGCTTTGCAGCATCCACCAAGGCCGGGTCGATGCCCTTCTGGGCAGCCTCCATGAGAATGTCCTGCATCCGCTTCAGCACTGGCTTGGCGTCGCCACCGGCAGGGAAGATACCAACCGCCAGACCAATGCCCGCCTCGGGCATGGGGTTCATCGCAAACCCGCCAAAGAGGGCCTTGCCCTCCATGCCCATACCAAAGAGTTCCGCACGCTGCGAGCCCAAGGCGCCCGCCATCACCACTGCCGTGGCGTAGTCCTTGGATTGCGCACCGGGCAGGCGATACGCCAAGTACACCGAACCGTACGGGCTATCGGTCGGTAACGACACGGTCTTGGCCTTTACTAGGTCAAAATGAAACACCGGTCGGGTGGGCAAAGTCTTTTGCGGAATGTCCCCGAATTCCGCCTTGACCTTCGCCAGTGTCGCATCGGGGTCGACATCGCCAACGATGACCATCACCGCGTTATTGTGGGCGTACCATTGGTCGTGAAACTGCTTGATGGACGCCGCCGTCGTTTGATCGAAAGATTCTTTCGTTCCAAGCGGTGAATGAGCGTACGGCGTGCCAGCGAACATCTCGCCTAACATCTCCGTGTAAAACTTGAAATCAGGGCTGGATAGGTCGCGTGCAACCTCTTCCTTGATCGCACCGCGCTCCTTGCCCCATTCGGCATCGGAGGCATTGATGCCACGCATGCGCTGGGACTCCAAATGCAGTGCCACATCTAAATCCTGCGAGGGCGTCACGAAGAAGTACTGCGTGCTTCCTTGCATAGTCTGCGCGTTGAACGCACCGCCCATGTTGGCCGCAATCGCCGCCAACTGGTCCTTGGATAGATCCGGGCTTCCACGAAACATCATGTTTTCGAGGGCATGCGCTGTGCCAGGGGCATTCGGCGGCGCTTCATCCGATCCGACGAGATAGTTCACTTGCGTGGTCACCACCGGCGCCAATGCATTTCTTACCACCACGACACGGAGCCCATTGTTCAAAGTAGCACGCGCGATTTGAGCGTTACTCGTTGCTGCAAATGTGGGACTAATACCCACCATCGCCATGGCAACTACCAGCAATTTCTTCTTGATCACTTCATTCTCCGTGAGGGTGGGCGCCCGGCCTGAGAGCCCGGCGATCTTGTTAGTCTTAGGTGAGGCTGCGACGGATCGGACACTCGCATTCATGCCCTAGAGCGCGTGCCCGTCATGCCGCCGTGGATCGACATCAGCTGAGCCGGCGACCACGACAGCTACCCGATCATCGGATTTCCAGAGCGTGCGAAATGAGGAGGAACTGCTCCCTCACTCCCATTTCCCGAGTAGCTCCCAGGCTAGGCAACAACAATGACGGCAAACGCGACATATCGTATTTTGTATAACTAACATATTTTATTTTTCGTACCTGGTGATTAGCCATTGCTGGAGCAGCGATACACCTCCGTTGACGATCCAGTAGAGCACTGTGCCTGCTGGAAAGAAGGCAAACATGACCGCGAACAGCAACGGCATTATTTTCATCATCTTCTGCTGCGCCGGGTCCATGCCTATAGGCGCGGGCGATAGCCATTGTGTGGCCGACATGATCAGCACATAGAGCAAAGGAAGTACAAAGAATGGGTCAGGTGCAGAAAGATCACGAATCCACCCAATGAACGAGGCTTGTCGTAGTTCCAGGCTTTCAGAAAGGACGCGCATCAAGCCGATGAATACAGGGAATGTGACGAGAATCGGCATACAACCCGATATCGGGTTGACCTTCTCCTTCTTGTACAGCTCCATCATGGCCTGCTGCATCTTCATCTTTTCGTCGCCGTAACGCTCCTTCAGAGCGGCAACACGTGGCTGCAGCTTGCGCATTTTGGCGCCGGAGCGGAACTGCGCGGCGGTAAGCTTCCACAGCGCGCCCTTCAGCAGCAGCACAAGCAGGATAATCGCCACGCCCCAGTTGCCGCTGATTGCGTGCAACTGCGACAGTAGCCAGTGCAGCGGCTGCGCCACGATCGTGAGCCAGCCGTAGTTGGTGGTAAGATCGAGACCCGGCGCCACTTGTTCCAGCGTTCCCTGCAGTTTCGGACCCACGTATAAGCGCGACGCAGTGATGAGGCTCTGGCCAGACGCCACATTGAGCGAAGGATCGCACGAATCAGGTACGTCGGCTGCGCGGCTTCTGGATTAATCACACTGGTGCTGTAGACGTTGGCGTCTTGCACGGACGGAATCCACGCCACGAAGAAGTAGTGCTGCAGCATCGACGCCCAGCCACCCGTGATGGTGTGATTGAGCGGATTCTTCTGGAAATCGGCGAACGGTAAGGTGGTAAGCTTGTCTTCCGGGCTGTACCACGCCGCGCCATAGAAGCTGTGCGAGGCTGGATCGCTGAAATTTTGCCACCAGGTTTTCTGTTGTGTAGGCGCCGCGCGCTGTAGTTGCTCGCAGGCATTGCCCTGCCAAGCGACGCTACCGTCATTATCGATCTTCTGATTGACGTTAACCACGTAGCTTCCACGCCTCAAGACATAGGTCTTGGTTACCCTGAGCCCATCTGCACCGGCCCAGTTGAGGTCCACCTTTAATTCATCCTGATTCTGGGCCAGCGCGTAGCTGGTGCGCGAGGCATGGAACATGGCGCGATGATGGGGCGCATTGCCTTGGGTGCTCACCAGACCGCTCTGCGCAACGAAGTAGTCCGCGCGTTCATCACTAAGCAGGCGCACCGGTGTCGGGTCAGAATCCTTCTTGGTCCACGGTACCAACGGGTACTTAAGCAGTTCCGAACGTACTACGTTGCCGCTACGGGTATCTACGGTAAGGCGCAGCAGATCGGTGCTCAGCGTGACCAACTGCGCCGATGATTCGCTCGTAGTACCTAGCTCAACCGAGGGAGGGAGGGATAATGCGGCGGCACCTGCCCTACTGATTGCCGATATAGCTGTTTTCTCGTTCGCACTGCCGGCTATCGCAGATTGCGGCTGAAGGGCGTAATCCTTCTCCCAAGCATTCCATAGTAGATAACCGACAACAATCAAGGATAGGGAGAGGAAGGAACAAAGTTACCGCATCGCATTGAAACTCTGCCATGTTTGCGCATCTAACTACTGCACGAAGGAAATAAAAAGTTGCTGTGCTACGCACAGCAACTCAAAGAAATGCTTCTGCTAGAAATGGCCACCACGTTCATGAACCGTGGCGGCCACTTCAAGTCTGGTTTACAGGAGGAGGCAACCAGCCACAGGGGTGGTAAGTACGTTTGCTGGCAGTGACGGAGAAGCCAATCCCCGCGCCCCCAACAATCGCACCAAGGAACCAGCCGATCACATGAACCACGTCATTAGTGCTTGGATTCAATAAACCGGAAAGAACAATCAGAAACCACGCAAATAGAACGGCTATCAACCAAAAGTTCCGAGGAAACCACTTGTGATACCGCAGCGCTGTCCCGGCCAGCCATCCAAACAGCGATAGAATGCCACCCGAAACCCCACCGAACGCATCAAGGCGAGCACTAGCTGGAAGGCAACTGACAACGAAGACGGGAATTATCAGTCCAATCAAGAACACCCAAAGGGTCGTCGCTCGCTTTGAAATGACAGACGTAATGCTGGCCGCAATCACCAATGCAACCGTATTTCCAGCCCAATGGGGCAAGCCAGAATGAAAGAACGGACCGATAAAATATCGCCAGGGTTCAATCTTCGCTTTGTCGAACACCAGCCCGTATTTCAATATGAACGATTCGAACCCACCTGCCTCATGAATGCCGGCAAGCTCAAGCAATCCGCTCACCATCATGACAAAGATGACAGTAGGAACCACATAGGTCCTTTGGAGATGCATCCAAGAAATGAAGCGCGCAGTGCTCTGAAGCACCGGCAGCGTTCTGAATACTATGAAATACTGTGCCGCAATGAATAGTAATGTCACCACCATTGCCAACGATGTCCTGATAAAATAGGGCACTGGCTTATGTAGGTAGAACAGAAACGAGGCAAAGAGCATCGCAGCGACCAAGCCAAGGAGCAGCTTGTATTGCAGCAGCATCCTCTTTTGAGTGGTCACTGTTAAATCAGGAATGCAAACCGGGGGAAGGAGGTGCGTGGAGCTTGGCGAGGAAACCAGAATGGAATCCCATGGGTTCCACTGGCGAGTGGCCTTTATGACTTCGGCCTGGCCACTAGTTACTTTTCCAAATGGGGGTCGCCAAAAGGCCCACTTGCCATTTGCTCTTGGAAATGCGCTGTCAGTACGCCAGGTCATTTGTTGCTCACAGGTAGTTGTTCAGGGAGATGCCCGAGAACGGGCACCTCTTTTCTGGAACGGCTTAGTTCTGGTAGTAGCCAACCAGGAGGCAGGCACCACCGACGAGCAGTCCAAAGCCACCTGTCGCAACCGTGCCGCAGAGGCCAAGAGCGATGATGGCTGCGCCACCTTCAGAGAAGGAAAGGCCTGCACCCGACACTTCGTTCACATCCTGCATACTGAGTTCCTGCATCGTTTATTACTCCTAAGTTGCATGGGAAAGCGCCCCTCATGCTAGCGTTCGCCCTTTATCGGCGATGAGATCGTGCTTTTAAATCGTTGTAGACCTACTTTCTCTAAGCTCCACAGTTCTATCTGCGGCGGCGATAGTTTCCGGGCGATGAGCAATAACGATGCGCGTCATATTTAGAGACTTCACGGACGTATTGACTGCTTGCTCGCGCTGCACGTCCAAATGACTGGTCGCTTCATCAAGCACCATTAATTTTGGTTCTCGATAGAGTGCTCGAGCGAGAATCACGCGCTGGCGTTGACCGCCGGAAAGCGCGGCCCCCATGTCGCCAACAAGGCTTTGGTAGCCCATCGGCATCGCCATGATGTCTTCGTGAATGGCCGCAAGCTGTGCGGCCACTACAACCTTTTCCATCGACACCATTGGATCGAAGAATGCGATGTTGTCGGCAATGGAGCCGGCAAAGAGCTGGTCCTCTTGCATCACCGCACTAACCCATTGGCGATAGGTGTTGCTGCCAAGCTTACGTATGTCGATGCCACCGAAACGTACCTCGCCTTCAACCGGCTCCAACAGACCCAAGATGATCTTCGCCAACGTGGTTTTGCCGCAGCCGCTCGGGCCAGTAATCGCGATGGACTCGCCCGGATTGAGACGCAAACTGCAATCCTTGATCACCCACGGCTCGTTGTCGCCGTATCGGAAGCTGACGTTACACAGTTCAAGGCGCGCCTCCGGTGGCGGGCCTTGCCACGCAGCCTGCCTCGTTGCCTCTGGTGTACTTAGTGCGATATCCGCAATGCGCTCGGCATGCAGTCGCAGCATGCGAAAGTCTACGGCCTTGTCTATCAAACCAGCCGCGCGACTGTTGAATTGGTCTGCGTAAGCTATGAACGCAATCAACATGCCCGCCGAGAACTGGTTATCCAGTGCGAGCCTGGCCGCCAACCAAATCAGAGCCACGCGGCCCATGCCGAACATCAACTGATTGCCCAGCGTGAAGGCGATAGTGAGCCGCTGAATGCCGATGTCGCGATTGGTGGTGGCCACCGTCGCGTTGGCATAGCGGCTCAGCCGCTCCTCTTGCTTGTTCGCCAGCTTGATCGGCATGGCGCCTCGGATCGATTCCAGCAGTTCGCTTTGCTGACGCGCGGCATAGACGATCTGCTCTTCGTTGGCGCGGCGCAGCGGGTGAAAGAACGCCCAGCGCGCCAGCCCATAGACCACGAACAGCCCCGTCACCAGGCACGTCAAGCTGATGCTGTAAAAGCCCATGACGACCAATGTCACCAGCGACATCACGCCATCCAACAACGAGCCGACAAACTGCGTGGTGAGGGTGCGCTGGATCGTCTGGATCGAGCCGAAGCGGGAGACCACATCGCCCACATGGCGCTTTTCGAACCAGTCCAGCGGCAGGCGCATGAGGTGGCTAAACAGATTGCTGGCCCACTGCACATTGAGGGTGGCGCCCAGCCAGGTGACGGCCCACGACCGTGCGGCGGTGATCAGCGACGAAAATAGCGTGATGCCCAGGAAGCCCAGCCCCAGGAGGGTGAGCAGGTCGTGATCGGCCGATACCAGCACCTGATCCAGCACCCATTGCAGATAGAAGGGCGTGGCGAGCGCCAGCACCTCCAAGGCGAGCGCCAACAGCAGTATCTGGACGAGCGCAGGCACCAAACCACGGACGCGACCGGTCAGTGCGCGCAGCGAGACAGTCTGACGCTCGGTGATCGGCGCGAAGTCAGCGGACGGGCTCAACTCCAGGGCGACTCCCGTGAAGTGCTCGGACACCTCCCGCAGACTCAGCCGACGCACGCCCTGTGCCGGGTCATGCACCACCACACCGTCGCGGGTGACCGCTTTGAGGACCACAAAATGCGTGAGGTCCCAGTGCAGCAGACAGGGGCATTTGAGCTGCACCAAATGCTCCAACCCCAGTTTCAGAGGGCGGCAGGCCAGGCCGAGTTGCCCCGCCATGGTCATGACGCCGGCCAGGGTCACGCCTTTGAGCGACGTGGAGAAGCGGCGACGCAACCCCGCCAGGTCGACATCGTGGCCGTGATAACTTGCCACCATGGCCAGACAGGCCAGACCACATTCCGCCGCTTCGGTCTGCAGCATCATCGGCAAGGGACGCGACCATCCCCATTGCAGCGCCGCACGAATGCTCGGCCGACGCTCGCTCGCCGGGTTCGCCGTACCGTCAGCCATGGGGGCTCGCTCCCAGCAGACGATGCCCGATGCCGTACAACGGTTCAAACACCCATTCGATCAAACGCCGCTTCTCCATCAGGATATCGGCGTCCAACGTCATGCCCGGCTTGACCGGTTCGGTGGTGCCGTACGCCAGTACCTGTTGCCGATCCAGCGTGACCTCGATGCGGTACAGCGGCTCCTGGACCTGTTGGCCCGTTAAGGCGCTGGCCTCGGCAGGCGTGAGCGCGCTACGGGAGATCTCGCTCACCGTGCCGTAGTGCTGACCGAACTTTTGATAAGGAAACGCCTGGTAGCGCAGCACCACCCGATGCCCCGGCTCGATGAAGCCGATGGCGCGACTGGGCACGAGCAGTTGCGCCTGCAACTGCGAGCCCGAGGGCAGGATGGACAACAGCGACTGCCCTGCCGTGGCCATCTGGCCTTCCTTCAACAACACCGTGGACACCACACCATCGTGCGGCGCGCGCAGCACCACGGCGCGCTGCGCTTCGTTCTGCGCGATGGACTGCTGGACGGTGGCCAGCTGGCGTTCGGTGTCGTTGCGCTTGCTGGCGGCATCCAAGGGCAGCTGGGCCAACTGCTGCTGGGTGGCCTCCAGTTGCTGGCGCGTATCCAGTTGTTGGCGGACCAGCGTCTTGTACTGCGCCTGCGCATCGAGCACGGCGGTTTCCTGCTGCTGAATCTGTATCACCGACACGTAGCCCTTGGCGGCGAGCGGCCGGATACGATCCAACAGTTGCTGATTGCTGGTGACTTGGTGTTGTTGAATGGCTAACTGCCCGTCGATCTGGGTCAGCTGGGACCGCAGCAAGGTGATCTTGGTTTGCAGTGCGCCGCGTTGTTGCTCGGACACGCTGGCTTGCGTGATCAGATCCGCCTGCAAGCCGGAGCGCTGGGCATCGAGCTGTTGCCCGACGAGCTCGTGGGTATCCCCCAGCGCGGCGCTGTTTTGTTCACTGGTCAGTTCCAGCAGGGCATCGCCGGCCTTGACGGTTTGCCCCTCCTTCACCGACAGATGGCGGAGCGTGCCCGCGTTGGGCGCCGTGATCGTGAGCAGTCCCGCACTCGGCAGGAGCTGACCGGTCACCGTTTCGCGACGCGTGTACTGACCGAAGAAGAGAAACAGCAACAGCGTCATGGCAAGCGCCACCGCCATGCCGGTGATCACCCAACGCGACAGCGGTGCCGCGACGATGATGGAACCCAGCCAGTCCTCGTGACGGGCTTGGATGACTTCCTGTCTGAACAGCGAACGTCCTGTCTCCAACGCCTTCCCCGACTCGCCGCCTTGGCTGATTCATAGGTAGCGCTGATAGCGAGTCCAAGGGAATAGGACGTGACTCAAAATGCGCTCGCCTTTTGACCTTGTCATGCCCCACAAAAAAGGCCGCCCTTCCTATCGCGCCTACTGGAGGGAGGTGCGATAGGAGGGCGGCCAGGCTTCCACGTCTCAAACACAGACGTTTCAACCAAAGGAGTCGTTGAAACGCTGCGACTTAACCATCCCTCACCTATTAAAGCAAATCAATAAGACGATGCTTAATGGGGTCGATCTTGTTTGGACCGGGAGAGGGTGAACAGGTGTGCGTGGGCATCGTTGACAGGTGCTGGCCTACCGCTGAAGTCTGCGTCACCACGATCGGCACGCTCACCCAGGCGCGCGGCACCGGACATGTAGGCTGGATGGTTGATCATCGTGAGCACGCTCAGTGCCCGCGCATTGGAGTGCTCACCCAAGGCTACCCCACGATCAGTCGGCGATAGCACATCAAAGACGTCGTGCACAAAGGCCTTTGGCACCGCTTCAGTTGCATGGATGCCGTGCACAAAAAAAGGGCCGGCTTGCGCCGGCCCTTTCGCCTCCCGTCGCTGGGCGGCCACACTGGCTTAGAAGTTGTAGTTGAAACCGGCGTAGTAGGCGCGACCGATGGCATCGTAGAGACCGCCACCGAAGGTATTGCCGAAGATGTTGACCGGCGGATCGCGGTCGAACACGTTGGTGATGCCGACATAGCCCTGCCAGCCGCTCTTGCCGAACGTATAACCGGCCTTCACATCGTTGAAGAAGCCAGCCCCCGCCCTGATCGGCGTCAGCTGGTACGGGTTGGACGCATAGCTCTCGTTGCTCACGCGCAGCATCGAGGAGAAGTAGCGCATGTTCCAGTTGATCAGCCAGTGGTTCATCGCGTAGGACGTGCGCAGCACGCCCTTCCACCTCGGGAAACCCAGCGTGCCATTGTCCTGCACCGTGTTGGTCGGATCATCCTGGAACGGGTGCTCGGTGAAGGCGATGACCTTGGTCACGTCCAGATTGAAGGTAAGCTTGCCCGCACCGATAGCGTGCGAGTAGTAAGCGCCCAGGTCCACGCCCGAGGTGCTGAGCAAGGAGATGTTCTGGTTGATCGAGTTGATGAAGTTCAACTCGTGATCCGGACCACGCAGGGCATTGGCGCAATACACGTTGTTGATGCCGGTGGTGGAGTCAACGCAGTGGTTGGCGATATCGGTTCCGCTGGGTGCGCTAATGGCGTTGGTCAGCTTGATGTTCCAGTAGTCGGCGGTCAGTCCGAAACCGGGGAGGAACTCAGGCGTCAGGACGATACCACCGGTCCAGGTGCGCCCCTGTTCCGGCTTCAGATCCGGATTGCCGCCCGAAATACCGGCGATCGTGGCGCTATTGGTGGCGGTCCAGCCGGCAGGAATGCCCAGCGCCGCGCAGTTGGCGGTACGCACGGCCTGGTTCGGCGCATTCTTCAACTGCTTCACGGAGCACGGGTCGGTGATGGTGGAGAAGTTCTGCGACTGGCCGCCGAACAATTCGCCGATGTTTGGGGCACGCACGGCGCTAGACACGGTGCCGCGCAGGCGTTGACCCGCGATACGCCGATCCTGCTCGGGGGAGCAATGGATAACATTATAGACACATCGATGTATCGGCCGCACGCGTGCGTGCCATACCTTGTCGGGTCGCGCCACACTTGAGCGATGAGAACCGTCACCGACCGCCCGCGCCCAACGACCCGTAAGCCACGCCTCCTGCTGGCAGACGAACATCGTTGCGTGGCCGAAGGGCTGGCCAAGGGGCTGGCTCCGCTGACCCGCCGCGTGGTGATCGTGCACGAGCATGCCTCGCTCCTTGCGCATGCCCTCCACGGTGAGGTCGACGTGATCGTGAGCGATATCACCATGCCCCAACTCCAGGGCCTGGACGCGTTGCGCGAGCTTCGCCGCCGGGGCTCGCAGGTAC
>NZ_JBEPMU010000013.1:0-14279 GCF_040545895.1 Dyella japonica | reverse complement strand
CGCGTCTGCGTGAACGGTTTGCCCGCTTCGTCCCGCTTATAGCGCCCCGGGTAGTCGTAGCGCTCGTAGTCGCGTGCCTGATGGTCGAGGTTGTTACCATCGCTGGTATGGCTTTGACCGTACTGCGGATGTTTGAAGGTGTAGTCCTTCTGCGTTTGCGAAGCTGTTCTTACTTGCTCGGTATAGCGGAACGACCACAGACACGGCTCGGCTTGGTCGCCACCGGGCGTGGCGTTGTAGGCCACCGGGCCGCCCGCGATCACGCCGTGGGTGTACAGCAAGTCGCTCTGGACCAGCCGGTGGCCCTGGGCAGTGTGGTCGAAGGCGTAGTACAGGCCTTCCTCCGCGCTCAGGCGCTGGAAGAAGTCCAGGTCGGTCTCGCCGGGCTGCACGCAGTACTCGCGCGGCAGGTGTTCCTTGGTGAGCGCCTGCTCGGTATCGAGGATGCCGGAGCGCTTGAGCACGGTCTGCAGGATCTGCGGCACCGTTTGTTGCTGGAAGATGCGCCAGTCCGAGCGAAGGCCGGCACGGGCCAGCAGGGGCTCCACCACAGCGCGGTAGCGGGTGCAGCGATGGCCGGTGGTGCCTTGCTCGAAGGAGGACACCACGCCGTGCACGTAACGCACGGCTTCGTCGTCGCGCCATAGGGTAAACAGGTAGGGCTGGTCGAGCACGGCGCCGAAGTCGACGGCCGGATCGGTGCTGGAGAGATCGAGTACCAAGCGGAACGGCTCGGAGAGCGCTTCGCGCAGCTCGAAGCTCACGACATCGAACGCAGGGGGCAGGGCGGTGCCGCCGGGGGCGGCGGCGAAGGTGAAACGAAGATCGGACTGGCGGGGCATGAGCGACTGCATCCTTTCTGACGCAAGCACGGCCTGTCGATCCCGACAGGCGCAGGTTTGCTGGACGCTAGTCGTGGTGTGAATGCCCGTCTATGAGACAAGCCCTAAATATACGTGCGCGCCATTCTTCGCCGTATAGCGCACCTTGCGTCACGACACATCGATCTAGCATTTGGCGCATCGGCCATTTGCCTGGCCACACCGTGGGCAATACCGGAAAGCCCTGCGCCTTGCCGGTCACATCTTTCCACCACAGCAGTTTCTTGATGCGTTCCTTTTCTTTCGCCCACAGCGGATGGGCGTTGTAGAGCGGATCGAGCGCGGTCCATTTGCTCATGGCGTCATCGGCGTACCACTCACTTTCGTGACGCACCACCAAGCGCATCAATTGGTTTTGCAACCAAGGCTGGCGCACGGCTTGTTGCAAGTGGGCAAGATGGGCGCTTTCCTGTGCGTTGGGGTCGCCCAAGAGCAGCGTGTAAATGGCCTGCATTTGCGGGGTGAGGTCGGCGTAATCGGCGCGTGCAAGGTCGGTATCTTCCGGGCCGCGCGGATGTCCGGCGTTGGCCACGGCAGCGCCGGACACGTGGCTTTGTTCTTCCACGTTGTCAAAGGCGGGCCATGCGTGCGGCGAGATGCGGCTGACCTTGCTGTCGTTTTCACGTTGACGAGCAGATATCCATTACTACGGTGACGTCGCGATGGGTGGGTTCTTCTTCGTGTAGTCGTTAATGGCCTTTTGCAAATAGGCGCCGGCTTTGGGTGCCTTCTTTTTGAAGACTTTCAGGATGCCTTGATAGGCATCGCGATTGTCTTCAGTAATTGGGTTGCATCGAAGCATGTTTTCTATATTTGAAAATGGATCGTTAAAATAGGTTTGATCGTCTGTTTTTATCCCAGAATTGTATCTATCTTCTACTAATTGATTATTCAATAGGCTATTTGCGTAGTCATCTTCGTTGATGGCAGGCGGACTGGTGCTTCCGTCGAATTGAACTCGGATATCGTTGTGTTCGTCCCAGCTACCTTCGCAAGTACCATCCATGTGGTCCCCAAGGCAGCCGTTAGACAAATCAACAAAGCCGCACTGTGCCCGGTCGTTTGCGGCTTCGCCAACCAGCGAGTACAAGTAATACCTGCGACTTGCCGACGTGTTGTCGTAACCACCATTGATGGCTTTATTGCGAAGCAATAGATGCTTTTTGCCTTTGGCATCTATCCAGTACATGTTTTTCCATAGCCATCCATTTTCCTTCGGCAAGTGGGTTGGCTCGGTAAGAAGAATTTGGCCCGCCCCCTCCGGGCCCTTGAGCAGCCAGTTGTTAGGCTGCTTGGGTCGTGCAGCCTGCGCGAGTGCTTGCGTCGCCACGACCATGAGTCCAGCCGCAAAAATGATAGACAGACGCATCGTCAAGGCCTCCCCAGGCGCTTGATGAGATTTCCATACCCCTGTCGCGCACACCGAGCAAGTGGAACTTCGCGCCTGAAGTCTTCTTTGCCAATGGGCGTCAACACGGCTAGGGCGACGTTTCAGAAGATGGATGCTTCTTCGTGTAGTCATCGATGGCCTTTTGCAGATAGTTGCGCGCCTTGGGGGACCGATGCTTTTTGAAGATGCCTAGAATGCTTTGATAGGCATCAATCGTTTCAGGGCTGAGGGCGTTGCACCGTAGGAGGTTTTGAATTCCTCCATCGTGCTCAAACATTTCACGATCATTGATTTGATAAACGGTGCCGCCGTCTTGCGCCGGGTATTTCAAAGCTTCAAGGAAATTTTGTGCGGCATTTGGCTCGCCAAGCATTTCTTCGGCGGAAATCTTGCTTCCGTCTGACTGGACCCAATCGTCGCGCGTACTATCCCAATGGCCTTCACAGGTGGCATCCATGGCTCCGCCGATGCAGCCATTGGACAAATCAATAAATCCACAGACCTGTGGAGTAGGTCCAGCGGGTCCCGTCAAATCGCGCTGGGCATACATGTAAAAGCGCCCGCTAGGTGAGTAGTTTCCCGGCCCTTCAAAATGCGTGGTTGTCGGCATGTCATACAGTAGGCGAAGATACCCCCCGTCCTTGCTCACCCAATACATTTCAAGCCAATTCAGAGAATCATTTTTGTACATGGGATGGGCGTACAGGATTCCGCCGCCGTATCGGCTGCGATCAAACAATGTCCTTCCCTCTGGTGGCTGTGAATCTTTCGCGCAAGAAATAGGACTACTCACAGCAACGGCGAGGTAGAACACAGTGGTCCACGGAAAGTGTTTCATGGCATCCCCAACTTATCTTTGAGCGCTCTGTAACGACGTGGCGCAATGCTCTGCCCATCGACCTTCGCCATGCGCCGGCTATTACCGTAGTCCTCAAGAATTGCGTACTCGTAGGCGGCACGGTTCTGCCCCCATTCGGTGCCATCAGGATCGGTGGCATGAGGATGCTTGGAGATGAAGCGATTGAGCGCATCCCTGAAATCGCTTCCTACCCAGCCAGGTGCATTGACATGCTGGTCGAGGACCGTGGCTTTGCCCAGGTTGGACCGCATGTACGCGCCAATGGGGATCTCGTGTGTCGCACCGGTAGCAGCGTAGCTTAATGCAGTGAGGCCCAGTGCTACCGGTAGGCGTTCGGTGATATCGACGACTTGGCGCTCCTGATACTTGGGATGGGCCACTGCGTGTAGTAAAGCGGAGAGCGGTTTCGATGCACGCATTTCACGATGGCTGGTAAAGCCCAGGCGTAATAGATTGAACAGCTCCTGCCCAGTCATTGCCTGTCCGCGGGTCAGCTCGGCGTCGGAGTAGTACATCACGTGGGTTGCGCCCTCATTGCGCAGCCCCGTCTTGACGACGGTCCAGCCACAAGCTTCAAACAGTTCCTCATACAGCATGGGGTTGTCCTGCTTGAAGGACCAAACCTGTACAGGAAGTTCACCGCCACCTCTGCCTGCCCAGCGGCCAAAAGGGTTACCTTGATTGCTAGGCAAAATCGAGATGATTTTCTGACACGCACCAGCGGTGACTATGGCGTTGTCATATGCCTGCACGGCGTCAAAGTTACCTTCATTGGCACATACCGCCTCAAGCACACGTCTGTCGTTCGCCTGTAGGCGATAGCTCGCCTGCAGGGCGTCCCAGAGCGGGTAATGTTCCATTGGCAGCCTGCCTAAGTGTGTACCGCCGTGCAGGCCATTCCCGTTCTGGGTAAAAAATACTTTCCCCTCGCAACACCCACACCAACACTGCAAATTGGTGATAAGCCCGATGGGATGGAAATGCCACACCTTCGGCGATTCGGGGAACCCCTGCACCTTGTCGGCCACATCTTTCCACCACAGCAGTTTCTTGATGCGTTCCTTTTCTTTCGCCCACAGCGGATGGGCGTTGTAGAGCGGATCGAGCGCGGTCCATTTGCTCATGGCGTCATCGGCGTACCACTCACTTTCGTGACGCACCACCAAGCGCATCAATTGGTTTTGCAACCAAGGCTGGCGCACGGCTTGTTGCAAGTGGGCAAGATGGGCGCTTTCCTGTGCGTTGGGGTCGCCCAAGAGCAGCGTGTAAATGGCCTGCATTTGCGGGGTGAGGTCGGCGTAATCGGCGCGTGCAAGGTCGGTATCTTCCGGGCCGCGCGGATGTCCGGCGTTGGCCACGGCAGCGCCGGACACGTGGCTTTGTTCTTCCACGTTGTCAAAGGCGGGCCATGCGTGCGGCGAGACGCGGCTGACCTTGCTGTCGTTTTCGGCGATCCAGCCGGCCATGGTCGTGCGGCCCTGCGCACTAGCCGCGGACCAGTCCGGGCTGAACCAGTAGGCGATGTTGTCGATGCGACGGTGCGCGGCGGTGCCCTGCCGCGGTCCGTTAGCGTTGATCAGCAGTGGAATGGGTAGGATACGCGCCGAGGCGACGCTAGCCGGCGGATTGGCGGGTGGCATGACCGTGTCCGGGCTTGCCTCGCCGCTCCACACGCTGGGCAAAGGGATGGCCACGGCGTACTGGTTATTTATGGTCGGCAGGCTGTTCCACTGCACGCGGGGAAGCCACACCACTGAAGAGGCGCTAGCTTTGTCTAGCAGGCCGATATCGTCGTTGGTGTTGTCGACGGCACGGGTGACGACGACACCGCCATGGCGCCGAAAGGATGTCCTCTCCGCTTTGCGTGCCGCCGGCAGCGCGTTGAACTGAGTCGGCGTCACCCAACTGAGCGTGCCTTGCCGTTGTGCTTTGACGTAAAGGTCGTTGCTGTCGCTATCGAGCATGGTAAGCACGCTGCCCGTTGCCAGGGGCGTGCTATCAGGGTCGCGTGTGGCAAGTTGCTTGATGGCCGCGCCAGGTTGCACGTAAAGCAGCGGCTTGGCAACACCGGGGGCGCTTGCGGCGTTGCGGCTCTTTTGCACGAACACGGGCCATGTGCTGCCGTCAGCGAATACTTCCAGATGCAACAAGGGCGTGGCGCTGCCATGGTCCAAAAACTGGTAGTCCCCCGGATAACCAATGAGGTCGCCGGCGCGGATGGCTGGTGGATCAGTGGGCACGATCACGCGGTCACACGGCGGCAGCTCCAAGGGCGTAAGGACAAATGAGTCGCTCGCTTTAAGCTTGACCCAGGAACCTCGCAGACCGGCCAGCCCTGGCGCGCTACCACCGACGGCGGGTGACAACGCTGTGGTGGCTGGCGTGTCGATGCCCGAACTGGCGGGCGCCGTGAGGGCAGCGGGTGCGGGGGCCGGGAACACGTCGTCGATGCGTCCCCAGTCGCCTTCGGTGTGGCTGATCACCAGTTGCATGCCGGCGGGCAACAGCGCGACGACAGCATTCTTATGCGGCGGCTTGACCGTGGGGCCCCCGTGGTAGACGGGCCACCCGCGTAGCCTTGGCTCCGTGGATGGTGCCGGCGTCCCATGGTGCGATGCGTGGTGTTTTGGGGATTTTGGCGCTGCTTGCTCCGCCGGTAACGGCTGCTGCGCCGTGGGCGACGGCACGGCGAAAAGTTGGCCCCAGTAGGGCATCTTCACCTGATGCCGGTTGTAACCAGGCAGGTCCGCCAGATGCATGTAAAGGCTGTAGAAGACCAGTACGTTGCTGGCATCCGGCCAGGCATGGTGATGCTCGACCAACGTAAAGCTAGTGGCAAAGGGCGCCTGGATCGTGCCTCCCGCCACGTTCTGCGTGGCGGTGGTGGGAGTGCGCGCATCCAGCCGGTACGCAATGACGCGCCCGTCGCCCATGCATCGAATGCCATCGGCATTGGTGAAGGCACGCAACGACAGGCTGCTCGCCATCATGGTGGGTGTGAAATGGATGCCGCCGTGCCAGAAGCCATTGGCGCCGAGGGGATAGTTTCCGCCGTCCGTGAACGTGAGGGCCTGTACGTAAGCCGTTTCGTCTTTGGGTTCGGTTTCGTCCTTTTTCTTGAACGGGTACCGCAAGGCCAACGGGAGATCACCAACTTTCTGACTCATCGAAGCGTCCTTGTAGTCAACGTGAGAAAGGCAGGAACGGCGCCAAGGCGCCGAGCGTGCTTTCCTTGGGCGTGCCGCCCATGGACAGGGCATGGCCGGCACCCTTGTTGTCCTGCGTGACAGGTCCCTTGAAGTGAATGAGGACCCCTTCCAACGTGACACCGCTATCGTCCAAGGTGATGGTGCCACCGGGGCCACGAATCACCACACGCTCGCCGGCCTGCAACAGATAGCGCTGCGTCTGCCGCTCGATGCTTTGGCCCGCGCTGAGTTTGTGGTGACCCTGCACCGTCTGCTCGACGTGGCCGCCCACATCAATCAGGTGATTGGCGGTGGTCTGGTCCTTGCGGTGGTTGCCGACGGTTTCGGTCTTGTCTTTGCCGATGCTGACGGTGTGGTTCCGCTCGATGGTGAGAAAGGCATCCTGGCCGATCTGGTGACGGCGATCCTTGCCGATGGTCACCTGCTCGTCGTTGCCCACCGTCTCGGTGCGGTCGTGCCCGATGCCAATGGTTTCGTCGTGCTCGACGTTTTCCTTGCGGTCGTGGCCGATCTGCGTGGTTTCGTCGTGATTGACGACGATGTTCTGGTCTTTCTGCGCGTGGACGTAGATTTCCTCCTGGTCCTTCTCGTCCTCGAAGCGCAGTTCGTTGAAGCCCTTGCCCTTGTGGGTCTGGCTTTTGATGGTCATGCGCGTCTTGTAGCGCGGCAGCTCGTACGGCGGCGGATTGGTGGCTGGATACGTGCGGCCGGTGATAATCGGCTGATCGCAGTCGCCGTCCACATAGCTGACGATGACTTCGTGGCCGATGCGCGGGATGGCCATATGACCCCAGGCGGCGCCGGCCCAGTTTTGGCTCACGCGCATCCAGCAGGAGCTGTGTTCGTCGTTCTGGCCCTCGCGATCCCACGGAAACTGGACCTTCACGCGGCCGTAGTTGTCCGTGAAAATCTCTTCGTTCTTGGGGCCGACCACGGTGGCCATCTGCGGCCCATCGATACGCGGCTTGGGATAGGGCGGCGCTTTCCACTCGACGCGATCGGGGATGATCTGGGCTTCGAAGTGGTAGTGGGTGCCAGTGGTGGCCTCGGCGGCGTCTTCTTCTTGACTGGTGCTTTGGGTGCCGGTGTGCCGCATGCGCACGGTGCGCCAGCCGGTGTTCCAGTCCTCCCGGGGATGGCCGTCCAGGTCGAACGCGAGACCGGGTTGCAGCCGAGGGTCATCGCCGATCACCTCGGCGAGCCGCGCATCCCGTCGCAGCGCCAGCAGGCGGGTCTGGGTAAAGGGCTTGCCCGCTTCGTCTTGTTTGTAGCGCCCGGGGTAGTCGTAGCGTTCGTAGTCGCGTGCCTGATGATCGAGGTTGACGCCCTCGCTGCGCTGGGCTTGGCCGTACTGCGGATGCTTGAAGGTGTAGTCCTTCTGCGTTTGCGAAGCCGTTCTTACTTGCTCGGTATAGCGGAAGGATCGCAGGCACGGTTCGGCTTGATCGCCACCGGGCGTGGCGTTGTAGGTCACCGGCCCGCCTTGGATGACGCCGTGGGTGTAAAGCAGGTCGCCCTGGACCAGGCGATGGCCTTGGGCGGTGTGGTCGAAGGCGTAGTACAGGCCTTCCTCCGCGCTCAGGCGCTGGAAGAAGTCCAAATCGGTCTCGCCGGGCTGCACGCAGTACTCGCGCGGCAGGTGTTCCTTGGTGAGCGCCTGTTCGGCATCGAGGATGCCGGAGCGCTTGAGCACGGTCTGCAGGATCTGCGGCACCGTTTGCTGCTGGAAGATGCGCCAGTCCGAGCGAAGGCCGGCGCGGGCCAGCAGGGGCTCCACCACGGCGCGGTAGCGGGTGCGACGATGGCCGGTGGTGCCTTGCTCGAAGGAGGACACCACGCCATGCACGTAGCGCACCGCTTCCTCATCGCGCCATAGAGTGAACAGGTAGGGCTGGTCGAGCACGGCGCCGAAGTCCACGGCCGGATCGGCGCTGGCTAAGTCCAGCGTCAGCACGAACGGCTCGGAGAGCGCTTCGCGCAGCTCGAAACTCACGACATCGAACGCAGGCGGCGGGGTGTTGCCGCTGGGCGTGGCGGCGAAGGTGAAACGAAGATCGGACTGGCGGGGCATGAGCGACTGCATCCTTTCTGACGCAAGCACGGCCTGTCGATCCCGACAGGCGCAGGTTTGCTGGACGCTAGTCGTGGTGTGAGTGCCCGTCTATGAGACAAGTCCTAAATATACGTGCGCGCCACTCTTCGCCGTATAGCGCATCTTGCGTCACGACACATCGATCTAGCATTTGGCGCATCGGCCAGAAGACAATCGCGATGCCTATCAAGGCATCCTGAAAATCTTCAATTTGCCCGGAGACCTCAAGTTATGCGTGGGTGAGATGAAGGGAAGGCGACACGCGCATCTCTACGCACCGGCGCGGACCATGGCCTGCATGAGTGCCGCGCGTTGGATCGCTAAACATCGTTGCGATCTGGGTGTGGTTCACGCAACTACTATTGCCGCAGCTTGCTTGCGCATGGTCGATGTTGCTCACCGCCCATGACCACGGAACGATCACGGGCGCGACGGGATCGGCCTATGTCGGCCGCCGACCGCTACCGGAAACGCATGGCACGCGATTTTTCGTCCTCGATTGTCCGACCGAGCCGACGGCAGCCGGCAGAATCCGTTCATCAGAATCCGTTCACGCGAATCAGACGCCGTTTTG
The DNA here is from genome assembly GCF_040545895.1 of Dyella japonica. Taxonomy (GTDB): domain Bacteria; phylum Pseudomonadota; class Gammaproteobacteria; order Xanthomonadales; family Rhodanobacteraceae; genus Dyella; species Dyella japonica_D. Next base: position 5,274 of record NZ_JBEPMU010000013.1, on the reverse strand, counting down.
CGCAAGATATATGGATGCGCACGCTAGGGGGTTGCGTGACGCGCAGACCACTCGCTCGCTAAAACGAACGTTTTAGTGGGCCCGATCACTGCACACCAGTCTGGAAGCGGTTGATGTGCGGACTATGGCTAATCGCACACCGCAGGGGAACGACTCACCTGCAAAGCCAAGCCGCGGAGTGCTGATGAGCAACATGGTTCATCGTCCGGAGGGGCTGGGGACATGTTGGCACGACCCGCGTTGCCGTCATTCAGGGCGTCATTCCAGTTTCAAGCGATAACGGCGGCTCTGCAAACTTCCCTTCCTGGGCGGGCGGTGGTGTGTCGAGGCTTTTGGCACGAAGCCAGCTGACTGAAGCCCGGGGATCTATCGAGCGGAAAAATGCATGAAAGAGCACTAGGTGATGATCAAGAGGCCAGCGGTCGAGGTTCCTCTGAGGCCGCTCGGTGACTCCGCAGGTTGGCCGCAGTGGCCGTGGCGGTGCCACGCAGTCGGGTCGCCCTAGTTGCCCAAGTAGTTACAAAGTGAGCTTGGGCCTCCATGGCTACCCGCTTGGTCGACCGCCCCTCGACCGGGCTTCGCCGCAGCGGCGAAGCCGGTCAGGGTAGAGCGCTCTCCCGCTGGCGAAAACGGACATGGGTGAAAGGACGTCACGGTGAAAAAATCATCTCGATGCTTTCGCACCCCGGTGTCTTCTCCACGCTGTGATCGGCCTGGGGGCGGCCACGATGCCCCACGCGTCGCGTTTTCTGTCCTAGCCCTGATGGCTGCAACGCTGTGTACGACGTTTGCTCGCGCAGCGAACCGGATCTGGGACGCCAGCGGCATTGCCACCACCACCAATACGGCGACCGATGGTAGCGGGACCTGGGATATCAGTACCGCCCGCTGGAACAACAACATCACCGACCAGACCTGGAACAACGCCGCGGGCGACATCGCCATCATCGGCAACAACAACGGCGCGGCGGGCACGCTGACGCTGACGACGCCGATCACTGTCGGCGGCCTGGTGTTCAATGCACCAGGCAGCGGCGTATACACCTTGAGCGGCAATACCCTTTCCCTGACCGGCAGTTCAACGATCACCGCCAATGCCAACGCCACCATCGCCTCCACACTCGTCGGCTCGACGGGCATGGTCAAGAACGGTGCCGGGACCCTGACCCTTTCCGGCGCCAACAGCTACACCGGCGGCACGGCCATCAACGGCGGCACACTGCAGGTCGCAAGCGACGCCAACCTCGGCGCGGCCACCGGCGCGTTGAGCCTCGATGGCGGCACGCTGGCGGCGACGGCCAGCTTTACCACGGGGCGCGGCGTCACACTCAACGCCGGCGGTGGTGCCTTTGACGTGGCCGCGGGCACGGCGTTGACCAGCACGGGGGTGATCGCGGGTGGCGGGGGGCTCACCAAAACCAATGCCGGCACGCTGGTGTTGAATGGCGCCAACACCTACACGGGCATCACCACGATCACCGGGGGCGTGTTAAGCGTGCCATCGCTGGCCAATGGCGGGGTGGCGAGCGGCATCGGTGCATCGACCAATGCAGCGGGCAACCTGGTACTGAACGGCGGCACCCTGCAAGTTTCCGGAACCGGCAGCGTGAGCACCGATCGTCTGTTCACGCTGGGGCCAGCGGGAGGCACCATCTCGGCTTCGACCCAGGTCAACTGGACCAATACTGGGGCGATCGCCTTCAGCGGGAGCGGTCCGCGCACCCTGACACTGGCCGGGAACGGCTCTAGTACGCTGGCGGCGAGTTTAGGCGACAGTGGTGGCGCAACGGCGCTGACCGTGTCCGGTAGCTGGTTGTTGAGCGGGAACAACAACACCTATTCCGGCCTAACGACGATCACGACGGGGGCGACACTGCAGATCGGCAGCGGCTTCAATGGCTCGCTGGGCACCGGCGATGTGATAGATAACGGCCAGTTGCTATTCAATAGCGCCACTATCGTCACCGTTCCGGGCGTAATCAGCGGCACCGGCGCGGTGTATCAGATCAGCATTGGCACTGCCATCCTAACCGGCGACAACACCTACAGTGGCGGCACGACGATCAACGCCAATGGGAAACTGCAGCTGGGCAATGGCGGCATGACGGGCAGCGTCGTTGGCGATATCAAAGACAACGGCACGCTGACGTTCAAGCGCAGTGATAACGTGACTTATGGTGGCGTGATCTTCGGCGGCGGCAGTGTCAACCAGGCCGGTAGCGGCACCCTTGTGCTGAGCGGCGCTAACACTTACACGGGCACTACCACTGTTACCGCGGGCGTGTTGAGCGTGTCGTCGCTGGGCAATGGCGGGGCGGTGAGCAGTATCGGTGCGTCGACCAATGCAGGGACCAACCTGGTGCTGAACGGCGGTGTCTTGCTATATACCGGAGCTGCTGCGGACACCGATCGGCTGTTCACGCTGGGAGTATCGGGCGGCACCCTCGATGCGTCCGGGACGGGGGCGCTCAACTGGACCAACACCGGGGCGATCACCATTGCCTTTGGCGGTGTACGCACCCTGACGTTGACCGGGAGCAACACTGGCGCCAATACCCTGGCGGCGAGCTTGGGCAATTATGGCGTTAACGCGACGGCGCTGACCAAATCCGGCGCAGGGACCTGGGTGTTGACCGGCGCCAACACCTACACCGGCGGCACTGCGATCAACAGCGGCACGCTGCAGGTTGCCAGCGACGCCAACCTTGGCGCGGCCACCGGTGCGTTGAGCTTCAACGGCGGCACGCTGGCCACGACCGCGACATTCACCTCGGGGCGTGCGACGACGCTCAATGCCGGCGGCGGCACGATCGACGTTGCCAGCGGCACGATACTGACGCAGACCGGTGTGATGGCGGGCAGCGGCGCCCTGGCCAAGGCCGACACCGGCACGCTGGTGCTGACGGGCACCAACACCTACACCGGTGGCACCACGATCAGCAACGGCACGCTGCAGCTAGGCAATGGCGGCACCACGGGCAGCCTGGTCGGCAACATCACCGACAACGGCGCGCTGGCGTTCAACCGTAGCAACGCCCTGACCGTCGCCGGGACGATCACGGGCAGCGGCACCCTCTCGCAGATCGGCAGCGGGATCACCACGCTGAGCGGCAACAGCGGGGCCTTCTCGGGCAGCACCAGCGTCACCCACGGGGCCCTGTGGGTCAACGGCACGCTGGGCAACGCGGCCAGCACGTTGACGGTGTCCGGCGGGGGGACCCTTGGGGGCACCGGCACCCTTGGCGGCAGCGTGTCGATCGCCGACGGCATCCTGGCCCCTGGCAACTCGCCCGGCACCCTGACCATCAACGGCAACCTGGCGCTGGCCCCCGCCTCGGTGCTGGACTATGAACTGGGCCAGGCCAACGTCCCCGGCGGTCCGCTCAATGACCTCACGGTGGTGGGTGGCAACCTGACGCTGGCTGGCACGCTCAACATCAGCACATCCGCCGGCGGCACCTACGGCACCGGCCTGTACCGCATGATCAGCTATGGCGGCACGCTCACCAACGAGGGCCTGGCGCTGGGCACTCAGCCGGCCGGCAGCACGAACATTGTGCAAACCTCCGTGGCGGGTCAGGTCAACCTGATCAATACGACCGGCCTGGTGCTCGACTTCTGGGATGGGGGCGGCGCGCCCCGCAACAACGGCTTGGTCGATGGCGGCAACGGCGTGTGGCAGGCTGCCGCCGGCAACGACAACTGGACCGACGTCAGCGGTGCCGTCAACGCGCCCTATGCGGCGGGAACCCTGGCGATCTTCGCGGCCGCGCCCGGCGCGGTCACGGTGGACAACAGTCTGGGAGCGGTGGTTTCCGGAGGCATGCAGTTCGCCACCAGCGGCTATGTGGTGCAGGGCGGACCGATCACGCTGGCCACTGGCAGCAACCTGTTGCGCGTGGGCGATGGCACGGCATCGGGCGCGGGCTATGTGGCCACCGTTGCCTCGGCGCTGACCGGCGCAGGAGGGATCGACAAGACCGACCTGGGGACGCTGGTACTGACCGGTGCCAACAGCTACACCGGCGGCACGGCCATCGACGGGGGCACACTGCAGGTCGCAAGCGACGCCAACCTCGGCGCGGCCACCGGCGCGTTGAGCCTCGATGGCGGCACGCTGGCGGCGACGGCCAGCTTTACCACGGGGCGCGGCGTCACACTCAACGCCGGCGGTGGTGCCTTTGACGTGGCCGCGGGCACGACGTTGACCAGCACGGGGGTGATCGCGGGTGGCGGGGGGCTCACCAAAACCAATGCCGGCACGCTGGTGTTGAATGGCGCCAACACCTACACGGGCATCACCACGATCACCGGGGGCGTGTTAAGCGTGCCATCGCTGGCCAATGGCGGGGTGGCGAGCGGCATCGGTGCATCGACCAATGCAGCGGGCAACCTGGTACTGAACGGCGGCACCCTGCAAGTTTCCGGAACCGGCAGCGTGAGCACCGATCGTCTGTTCACGCTGGGGCCAGCGGGAGGCACCATCGATACATCCACGGTCCTCAACTGGACCAATACCGGGGCGATCGCCTTCAGCGGGAGCGGTCCGCGCAGCCTGACACTGACCGGGAGCGCCCCTGGCACCAATACCCTGGCGGCGAGTTTAAGCGACAGTGGCGACGCAACGGCGCTGATCGTGTCCGGTACCACGACCTGGTCGTTGACCGGCGCGAACACCTACACCGGCGGCACGACGATTGCGGCGGGCACGCTGCAACTGGGCAACGGCGGGAGCACGGGCTCGCTCGTGGGCGAGGTGATCGACAACGGCACGCTGGCCTTCGACCACGCGGACACGCTGACCTTCGAAGGCGTGATCAGCGGTGTGGGCGCGGTCGACCAGCGCGGCTCCGGCACGACCGTGCTGACCGCCGCCAGCACCTATACCGGCCGCACGACGGTGGCCGCCGGGACCCTCGCTGCCGGCGCCGCCCATGTCTTCAGCCCGGCCTCCCGCTTTGTCGTGCAGCCGGCCGGCACGCTGGACCTGCGCGGCGCGGACCAGACGGTGGCCGGCCTCACCAACGCGGGGCTCGTGCGCACCGCCGGCGACCCCGGCACCCGGCTGACGACTACGAACTACACCGGCCAGGGCGGCACCCTGGCCATCGACACCTATCTCGGCGCGGACGGCTCCCCGTCCGACCGGCTGGTGATCGACGGCGGTACTGCCAGCGGTACCACCACGCTGGCCGTGACCAACGCCGGCGGGCCGGGCATCGTCACCACCGGCAACGGCATCCCGGTGATCGAGGCCCTCCACGGCGGCACCAC
>NZ_JBEPMU010000012.1:0-16105 GCF_040545895.1 Dyella japonica | reverse complement strand
AGTGCTGCCGTCAGCGTCGTCTTGCCGTGGTCCACGTGACCAATCGTGCCGACGTTGACGTGCGGCTTGGTGCGTTCGAATTTACCCTTTGCCATGACTAAAACCTCTAAAAAAGAACGGTAGTTGGAGGAAGAAGGCCTTATCAGGCCTTCTTCATGACCTGCTCAGCGATGTTGTTCGGCGCTTCAGCGTAGTGGTCGAACTCCATCGTAAAGGTGGCGCGACCCTGGGTCAGCGAGCGAATGGTCGTCGCATAACCGAACATCTCACCCAGCGGGACCATCGCATTGATGGTCTTGCCCGACGGCGTGTCGTCCTGGCCCTGAAGCAGGCCGCGACGACGGCTCAGATCGCCCATGACGTCACCGACGTAGTCTTCCGGCGTCACGACTTCGACCTTCATGATCGGCTCGAGCAGCACCGGCGACGCCTTGGCGAAGCCCTGCTTGAACGCCATCGAAGCGGCGAGCTTGAACGCCATTTCGGACGAGTCGACGTCGTGGTACGAACCAAAGACCAGCTTGACCTTCACGTTCACCACCGGGAAGCCCGCGAGCGGACCGCTGGTGATGGTTTCGCGCAGGCCCTTTTCGACCGACGGGATGAATTCCTTCGGAATCACGCCGCCCGTGATGTCATTGATGAAGAGGAAATCATCCTTGACGGTCGGGAGCTTGCGGTCTTCTTCGGTCATCGGCGACAGCTCGATCACAACGTGACCGTACTGACCCTTACCACCGGACTGCTTGGCGTGCTTGTAATCGGACTTCACGTCCGACGAGCGGATCGTTTCGCGGTAAGCCACCTGCGGCTTGCCGACGTTGGCTTCGACGTTGAACTCGCGCTTCATGCGGTCCACCAGGATGTCCAGGTGAAGCTCGCCCATGCCCGAGATGATCGTCTGGCCCGACTCTTCGTCCGTACGAACGCGGAACGACGGATCTTCCGCAGCCAGACGGCCGAGGGCGATACCCATCTTCTCCTGGTCCGACTTGGTCTTCGGCTCCACCGCCATCGAGATCACCGGCTCCGGGAACGTCATGCGCTCCAGGGTGATGATGTGATCCTGCGAGCACAGCGTGTCACCGGTCGTCACGTCCTTCAGGCCGACTGCGGCGGCGATATCGCCGGCGCGGACTTCCTTCAGTTCCTGACGCTCGTTGGCGTGCATCTGCAGGATGCGGCCGATGCGCTCCTTCTTGGACTTGACCGGGTTGTACACCTGGTCGCCCGCGTTGAGCGTGCCCGAGTAGACGCGGAAGAACGTGAGCGAACCCACGAACGGGTCGGTCATGATCTTGAACGCCAGCGCCGAGAACGGGGCGGTGTCGTCAGCCTTGCGGGTCGCTTCCTTCTCGTCTTCGTCCACGCCAGCCACCGGCGGACGATCGATCGGCGACGGCAGCAGGTTGACCACGGCGTCGAGCATGGCCTGCACGCCCTTGTTCTTGAACGCGGTACCGCAGAAGACCGGGATGATTTCGCTGGACAGCGTGCGCGCGCGCAGGCCACCGATGATCTCTTCCTCGGTGAGGTCACCCTCTTCCAGGTACTTGTTCATCAGCTCTTCGGACGCTTCGGCAGCCGACTCGACCATGTACGAACGGGCTTCAGCAGCCTTGTCCGCGAGGTTGGCCGGGATGTCGGCGTATTCGAACTTCATGCCCTGGGATTCCATGTCCCAGATGATGGACTTCATCTTGAGCAGGTCGACCACGCCCTCGAAGTTGTCCTCGGCACCGATCGGCACCTGCATCGGGACCGGGTTGGCACCCAGGCGAGCCTTCAGCTGGTCGACCACCTTGTAGAAGTTCGCGCCAGTGCGGTCCATCTTGTTGACGAACGCGAGGCGCGGCACCTTGTACTTGTTGGCCTGACGCCAGACGGTTTCAGACTGCGGCTGCACACCACCCACCGCGCACAGCACGAACACCGCGCCGTCGAGCACGCGCAACGAACGCTCCACCTCGATGGTGAAGTCCACGTGGCCTGGGGTGTCGATGATGTTGAAGCGGTGCTCGGGCAAGGAACGATCCATGCCCTTCCAGAACGCCGTCGTTGCCGCCGACGTAATGGTGATGCCGCGCTCCTGCTCCTGCTCCATCCAGTCCATCGTTGCCGCACCGTCGTGCACCTCGCCAATCTTGTGACTGACGCCGGTGTAGAACAGGATGCGCTCCGTGGTGGTGGTCTTGCCGGCATCGATGTGGGCCATGATGCCGAAGTTGCGGTAGCGCTCGATAGGAGTGGTGCGTGCCACGGTCTTAACCTCTGAAAGTTCTAGCTGTACTGCTTACCAGCGGTAATGCGAGAAGGCCTTGTTGGCCTCTGCCATGCGATGCGTCTCTTCGCGCTTCTTGATCGCGCCACCGCGATTCTCGGAAGCCTCGAGCAGCTCGGCGGCCAGCTTGCGCGGCATCGAGGTCTCGCCGCGCTTGCGGGCGGAGTCGATGGCCCAGCGCATGGCGAGCGCCATACGGCGACCCGGACGCACTTCAACCGGCACCTGGTAGGTGGCGCCGCCGACTCGGCGGGACTTCACCTCAACCGCCGGAGCGATGTTGTTCAGCGCCTTCTCGACGAGCTGCACCGGCTCGGCATTCTTCTCACCGAGATGGGCCAGCGCACCGTAGACGATGCTTTCTGCGACCGACTTCTTGCCGCTCTTCATCACCATGTTGATGAAGCGAGCGATCAGCTGGCTGCCGTGCTTGGGATCCGGCAGGATCAGACGGGCGGGATGTGAACCTTTACGCGACATAGTTAATTCCTAAAGATCAGGACTTCGGGCGCTTGGCGCCGTACTTGGAGCGCGACTGACGGCGCTTGGTGACGCCGGCGCAGTCGAGACTGCCGCGCACCGTGTGGTAACGCACACCCGGCAGATCCTTGACGCGACCGCCGCGGATCAGGACCACCGAGTGCTCCTGCAGGTTGTGACCTTCGCCACCGATGTAGCTGATGACTTCGTAGCCGTTCGTGAGGCGCACCTTGGCAACCTTACGCAGCGCCGAGTTCGGCTTCTTGGGGGTGGTGGTGTAGACGCGCGTGCAGACGCCACGACGCTGCGGGCTGTTCTGCAAAGCCGGCGAAGCACTCTTGTAGGTCTTCGGGCTGCGGGATTTGCGAACCAACTGGTTGACTGTCGTCATTGAAGCTGTTCCTGAGAAACATAAAGGCAGACCGAACCGGCTCGGTCTGCCAAGAAGCGGGAATTTAACATGGGCAGCCTGTCACAGACAAGCTGACGCCCTGCCGGCCATGGCCCGAACACGAGGCGCACTCCTTGCGCCTCTTTTCGTATGTCAGCGAGTAAAGCCCTGAAGGGGCTTACTCCACACCAATGTCGCTACCGGTGGTGGCTTCTGCGAAGGAAGCCGACGAAGCGGAGCCGGAGAGAGTTTCAAGCTCCGAAGCGGTCAGACCGCCCTGGCGATGACGCGATGCGTGATACGCCAGACCCGTACCTGCCGGAATAAGACGGCCGACAATAACATTTTCCTTCAAGCCACGCAAGGTATCGCGCGTGCCACGGACCGCGGCTTCCGTCAACACTCGGGTCGTTTCCTGGAAGGAAGCTGCCGAGATGAAGGATTCCGTGGCCAGCGAGGCCTTGGTGATACCGAGCAGCACCGACTGGAATTCCGCCGGACGCTCACCACGGTGGATGGCACGATCGTTTTCGCCGTTGATGCGAACACGCTCGACCTGCTCACCGCGCAGGTAGTGGCTCTCGCCCGGATCGGTGATCTCAACCTTGCGCAGCATCTGGCGAATGATCGCTTCGATGTGCTTGTCGTTGATCTTCACGCCCTGCAGGCGGTAGACGTCCTGGATTTCCTTGACCAGGTAAGCGGCCAGCGGCTCGACCCCCAGCAGGCGCAGGATGTCGTGCGGACTGGGCTCGCCGTCCACGATGGTTTCGCCCTTCTCCACGTGTTCGCCTTCGAACACGATGACCTGACGCCACTTGGGAATCAGCTCTTCGTGCTCGTTGCCGTCCACGTCCTTGATGATCAGGCGCTGCTTGCCCTTGGTGTCCTTGCCGAAGCTGATCACGCCCGAGCGCTCGGCGAGGATCGCCGGTTCCTTGGGCTTGCGTGCTTCGAACAAGTCAGCCACGCGCGGCAGACCACCCGTAATGTCGCGGGTCTTGGAGGTTTCCTGCGGGATACGTGCCACCACGTCACCCACACCCACCTGCGCACCGTTCTGGATCGACACGATGGCGCCGGCCGGGAGCATGTACTGCGCCGGCACGTCGGTGCCCGGCAACTTCAGCTCGCGACCCTTGGCATCTTCCAGACGCACGATCGGGCGCAGATCCTTGGCGGCCGTACCACGGCGCTTCGGATCGGTCACCACCGCCGACTCCAGGCCGGTCAGTTCGTCGGTCTGGCTCTGCACCGTGATGCCATCGATGAAGTCGATGAAGCGCACGGTACCGGCCACTTCCGAGACGATCGGATGGGTATGCGGATCCCAGTTGGCCACAGCCTGGCCAGCCTTGACCGGGTCGCCGTCCTTGACGGCGATGGTGGCGCCGTAAGGCACCTTGTAGCGCTCACGCTCGCGGCCGTTGGCGTCGATGACGCTCACTTCGCCCGAACGCGACACCGCCACCAGGTGACCCTGGTTGTGGTGCACGGTCTTCAGGTTGTTGAACTTCAGCGTGCCGGTGGTCTTCACCGTCACGTTGTCCACGGCAGCAGCACGGGAAGCCGCACCACCGATATGGAAGGTACGCATGGTCAGCTGGGTACCCGGCTCGCCGATCGACTGCGCAGCCACGACACCCACGGCCTCACCCATGTTCACCAGGTGACCACGGGCCAGGTCGCGGCCGTAGCACAGGGCGCACACGCCATGATCGGCGGCGCAGGTGATGGGCGAGCGCACCTTGACCGACTGCACGCCGGCCTTGTCGAGCTTCTCGACCAGGGCTTCGTCCAGCAAGGTGTCGCGGGTGACCAGCGGCTCGTTGTCTTCGCCCGGGCCGTAGACGTCTTCCAGCGCCACACGACCGAGCACGCGGTCGCGCAACGGCTCGACCACGTCGCCGCCTTCCACGATCGGCTGCATGGTCACGCCATTGTCGGTACCGCAGTCGTCGAACGTGATGACCACGTCCTGCGCCACGTCGACGAGACGACGGGTCAGGTAACCGGAGTTAGCCGTCTTCAACGCCGTATCCGCGAGACCCTTACGAGCACCGTGGGTGGAGTTGAAGTACTGCAGAACGTTCAGGCCTTCGCGGAAATTCGCCTTGATGGGCGTCTCGATGATCGAGCCGTCCGGACGGGCCATGAGGCCGCGCATACCGGCCAGCTGACGAATCTGCGCCACCGAACCACGAGCGCCCGAGTCGGCCATGATGTACAGCGAGTTCATGGACTTCTGGTTGACCGTCTTGCCTTCGGCATCGGTCACCTTCTCGGTACCGATACCGTCGATCATCGCCTTGGCGACGAGTTCGTTGGTGCGCGACCAGATGTCGACGACCTTGTTGTAGCGCTCGCCGGCGGTCACGAGACCCGACTGGTACTGCTCCTGGATCTCGACCACTTCCTTCTCGGCCTCTTCCAGGATCGGCTTCTTCTCGTCGGGGATGATCATGTCATCGATGCCGATCGAGATGCCCGCACGCGTGGCGAAGCGGAAGCCGGTGTACATCAGCTGGTCGCCGAAGATCACCGTGTCCTTCAGGCCCAGGCGGCGATAGCACTGGTTGATCAGGCGCGAGATGTTCTTCTTGGTCAGCTCGGTGTTGGCCAGCGCGAACGGCAGGCCTTCCGGCATGATTTCGAGGAGCAGCGCGCGACCCACGGTCGTGTCCACGATCGAGGTCTGCTCGGTGCGGCCGCCTTCTTCATCGATGTGCACCTGCTTGATGCGCACCTTGATCTTGGCGTGCAGTTGCACGGCGCGGTTGTCGTATGCACGACGCACTTCGCCGATGCCGGAGAACACCATGCCGGTGCCCTTCGCGTTCACCAGCTCGCGGGTCATGTAGTACAGGCCCAGCACCACGTCCTGCGTCGGAACGATGATGGGCTCGCCATTGGCGGGCGACAGGATGTTGTTGGTCGCCATCATCAGGGCGCGCGCTTCGAGCTGCGCCTCGATCGACAGCGGCACGTGCACAGCCATCTGGTCACCGTCGAAGTCGGCGTTGAACGCCGTACACACGAGCGGATGCAACTGGATGGCCTTGCCTTCGATCAGCTTCGGCTCGAACGCCTGGATGCCCAGACGATGCAGCGTCGGCGCGCGGTTGAGCAGCACGGGATGCTCGCGGATCACCTCTTCGAGGATGTCCCACACCTGGCCTTCCTCGCGCTCGACGAGCTTCTTGGCGGCCTTGATGGTGGTGGCTTCACCACGAGCCTGCAGCTTGGCGAAGATGAAGGGCTTGAACAGCTCGAGCGCCATCTTCTTGGGCAGACCGCACTGATGCAGGCGCAGCGTCGGACCGACCACGATCACCGAACGACCGGAGTAGTCCACGCGCTTGCCGAGCAGGTTCTGGCGGAAGCGACCCTGCTTGCCCTTGATCATGTCGGCCAGCGACTTCAGCGCGCGCTTGTTCGTGCCGGTGATGGCGCGACCGCGGCGGCCGTTGTCGAGCAGCGCATCGACCGATTCCTGCAGCATGCGCTTTTCGTTGCGCACGATGATGTCGGGCGCATTGAGTTCGAGCAGGCGACGCAGGCGGTTGTTGCGGTTGATGACGCGGCGGTACAGATCGTTGAGATCGGACGTGGCGAAACGGCCACCATCGAGCGGCACCAGCGGACGCAGGTCCGGCGGCAGCACCGGCAGCACGGTCAGCACCATCCACTCCGGCTTGTTGCCGGATTCGAGGAAGGCTTCGATCAGCTTGACGCGCTTGGTGAGGCGCTTGAGCTTGGTCTCGGAATTGGTCGAGCCAATCTCCTCCTTCAGGCGCACGACTTCGCCCGGAAGATCCAGGGACTTGAGCAGCTCGTAGACGGCCTCGGCACCCATGCGGGCGTCGAACTCGTCGCCGTGTTCTTCCACGGCTTCCAGGTACTGGTCTTCGCTGAGCAGCTGGCCGCGCTCGAGCGCGGTCAAACCTGGATCGATCACCACGAAGGCTTCGAAGTACAGGATGCGCTCGATGTCGCGCAGCGTCATGTCCAGCATCAGGCCGATGCGCGAGGGCAGCGACTTGAGGAACCAGATGTGCGCGGTCGGCGAAGCAAGTTCGATGTGACCCATGCGCTCGCGGCGCACCTTGGCCAGCGTCACTTCCGTGCCGCACTTTTCGCACACCACGCCGCGGTGCTTCATGCGCTTGTACTTGCCGCACAGGCACTCGTAATCCTTCACCGGACCGAAGATCGCGGCGCAGAACAGGCCGTCACGCTCGGGCTTGAAGGTGCGGTAGTTGATTGTCTCCGGCTTCTTCACTTCGCCGTACGACCACGAGCGGATCAGCTCTGGCGAAGCCAGGGCGATCTTGATCGCATCGAAGTCAGGCGCAGTGCGCTGCTGGTTGAACAGATTGAGCAAGTCTTTCATGGATGTCTCCGAAGATCGGGAATAGGTAATGGAGAATCAGGAATCGGGAGACCGAGGAACGACGGTGCGTTCCTCGTCTCCGCCTCAACTCACTTCACTTCTTCCAGATCAATATCGATACCGAGCGAGCGGATTTCCTTCACCAACACGTTGAAGGATTCCGGCATGCCCGCCGCCATCTCGTGGTTGCCGTCGACAATGTTCTTGTACATCTGGTTACGGCCCTGCACGTCATCGGACTTCACCGTCAGCATTTCCTGCAGGGTGTAAGCCGCGCCGTAGGCTTCCAGTGCCCAGACTTCCATTTCGCCGAAGCGCTGACCGCCGAACTGCGCCTTGCCACCCAGCGGCTGCTGCGTGACGAGCGAGTACGGACCGGTCGAACGCGCATGCATCTTGTCGTCGACCAGGTGGTTGAGCTTCAGGTAGTGCATGTAGCCCACGGTGACCGGGCGATCGAACGCCTCGCCGGTGCGGCCGTCGTACAGCGTGGTCTGGCCCGATTCCGGCAGATCGGCGAGCCTGAGCATCGCCTTGATCTCGGTTTCCTCGGCACCGTCGAACACCGGCGTGGCCATCGGCACGCCTTCCTGCAGGTTGTTGGCCAGCGCGAGGATTTCCTCGTCGGTCAGCGACTTCAGGTCGACATGCTGCACGGCGCCCGCGACGTGGTGGTTGTACACCTGGTCGAGGAACTCGCGGATCTGCGCCACCTTGGCCTGCGCTTCGAGCATCTTCTGGATCTTCTTGCCCAGGCCCTTGGCGGCCCAGCCCAGATGCACTTCCAGAATCTGACCGATGTTCATACGCGACGGCACGCCCAGCGGGTTCAGCACGATGTCCACCGACGTACCGTCGACGGAGAACGGCATGTCTTCCACCGGCACCACGTTGGACACCACACCCTTGTTACCGTGGCGACCGGCCATCTTGTCGCCCGGCTGGATGCGGCGCTTCACGGCCAGGAACACCTTGACCATCTTGAGCACGCCCGGAGCGAGATCATCACCCTGGGTGATCTTGCCCTGCTTCTCCTTGAAGCGCTTGTCGAACTCTTCCTTGTGACGCTTGATCTGGTCGGCCGCGCGCTCGAGGAACTCGGTGACGTCCTCTTCCTTGACGTTGACCTTGAACCAGTCGTCCTTCTTCAGGCCGTCCAGGTAAGCGTCAGTGATTTCGGCGCCACGCTTGAGGCCACCCGGACCGCTCATCGCGGTCTTGCCGACGAGCTGGGTGCGCATGCGGTTGTAGATCGCGCCTTCGAGGATGCGGAACTGGTCATCAAGGTCCTTGCGGATACGCTTGATTTCCATTTCCTCGATCTGCTTGGCGCGCTTGTCCTTCTCGATGCCGTCGCGGGTGAAGACCTGCACGTCGATGACGGTGCCGTCCATGCCCGGCGGCACGCGCAGCGAGCTGTCCTTCACGTCGGACGCCTTCTCGCCGAAGATCGCGCGCAGCAGCTTCTCTTCCGGCGTGAGCTGGCTTTCGCCCTTGGGCGTGACCTTGCCGACCATGATGTCGCCGGCCTTCACTTCCGCACCGATGTACACGATGCCGGACTCGTCGAGGCGAGCCAGCGCCTGCTCACCCACGTTCGGGATGTCGGCGGTGATTTCCTCGGCGCCCAGCTTGGTGTCACGCGCGATGCACGACAGCTCCTCGATGTGGATCGAGGTATAGCGGTCTTCCTGCACGACGCGCTCGGAGAGCAGGATCGAGTCTTCGAAGTTGTAGCCGTTCCACGGCATGAAGGCGATCAGCATGTTCTGGCCGAGCGCGAGCTCGCCCAGGTCGGTCGACGAACCGTCGGCCAGCGTGTCGCCCTTCGCCACGATGTCACCCACGTTCACCAGCGGACGCTGGTTGAGGTTGGTGTTCTGGTTGGAACGGGTGTACTTGGTCAGCGTGTAGATATCGACGCCGGCGTCGTTGTCGCCGACTTCCTTCTCGTTCACGCGCACCACGATACGGGCCGCATCGACCTGGTCGATCACGCCGCCGCGCTTGGCGGTGACGATGACGCCCGAGTCACGCGCCACGGCGCGCTCGATGCCGGTACCCACCAGCGGGGTCTGCGAACGCAGGGTCGGCACGGCCTGACGCTGCATGTTCGCGCCCATCAGTGCGCGGTTCGCGTCATCGTGCTCGAGGAACGGCACGAGTGCGGCAGCGACCGACACGGTCTGCATCGGCGAGACGTCCATGTAGTCGACTTCAGCCGCCGGACGCAGCTCGGACTCGCCGCGGAAACGGCAGGACACGAAGTCTTCGATGAACGCGCCGTCCTTGAGCGGCGAGTTCGCCTGCGCAATGACGTGGTCGCCCTCTTCGATGGCCGACAGGTAATCCACCTGGTCGGTCACCTTGCCGCCCACGACCTTGCGGTACGGCGTCTCGAGGAAGCCGTACTGGTTGGTGCGCGCGTACACGGCGAGCGAGTTGATCAGGCCAATGTTCGGACCTTCCGGCGTTTCGATGGTGCAGACGCGGCCGTAATGGGTCGGATGCACGTCGCGCACTTCGAAGCCTGCACGCTCACGCGTGAGGCCGCCTGGGCCCAGTGCCGAGACGCGACGCTTGTGCGTCACTTCGGACAACGGGTTGTTCTGGTCCATGAACTGCGAGAGCTGCGACGAACCGAAGAACTCCTTCACCGCCGCCGCCACCGGCTTGGCGTTGATCAGTTCCTGCGGGGTCAGGCCTTCGGACTCGGCCAGCGACAGGCGCTCGCGCACGGCGCGCTCGACGCGCACCAGACCGATGCGGAAGGTGTTCTCCGCCATTTCACCGACCGAACGCACGCGACGGTTGCCCAGGTGATCGATATCGTCAACGGTGCCATGACCGTTCTTGATGTCGATGAGCACCTTGAGCACGTCGAGGATGTCGGACTGGTCGCCCTGCGAGGCGACGAGCGCCTGGGCTTCCTCTTCCTTGCGGTCCTGGAAGTACTTCTTGTCGTACAGCACGCCCGGACCGACGATCTCCTGACGGCCGACGCGACGGTTGAACTTCATGCGACCCACGCCCGAGAGGTCGTAGCGGTCGAAGGTGAAGAACAGGTTGTAGAACAGGTTCTGCGCGGCGTCCTTGGTCGGCGGCTCGCCCGGACGCATCATGCGATAGATTTCCACCAGCGCCTCGAGCGGCGTCTTGGTGTTGTCGATGCGCAGCGTGTGCGAAATGTACGCACCGCGATCCAGGTCGTTGACGTACAGCGTCGGCACGACTTCGATACCGGCCTTGCGGAAGTTCTCCAGCTGCTCGGCGGTGATTTCGTCGTTGGCCTGGGCCAACAGTTCGCCGGTCTTCGGATCGACCACGTCGATGGCCAGGATGCGGCCAACCGGGTAGTCGTCCGGCACTTCCAGCGCCGTGATGTTTTCGGCGGCGAGCTGGCGCACATGACGCGCGGTGATGCGCTTGCCGGCTTCCACCAGCACCTTGTCACCAATGGCCAGGTCGAAGGTCAGCGTTTCGCCGCGCAGACGCTCGGCGACGAGCTCCAGCGTGGTGCCGCCCTTCTTGCCCAGGTGGAACACGTTGTGCTCGAAGAAGATGCCGAGCATCTCTTCGTTGTTGTAGCCGAGCGCGCGCAGCAGCACGGTCACCGGCAGCTTGCGGCGACGGTCGATACGGGTGAACAGCGCATCCTTCGGATCGAACTCGAAGTCGAGCCACGAACCACGGTAAGGAATCACGCGAGCCGAGAACAGCAGCTTGCCCGAGCTATGCGTCTTGCCGCGGTCGTGGTCGAAGAACACGCCCGGCGAACGGTGCAGCTGCGAAACGATGACGCGCTCGGTGCCGTTGATGATGAAGGTGCCGGTGTCGGTCATGAGCGGAATTTCGCCCATGTAGACTTCCTGCTCCTTCACGTATTTCACGGCCTTCTTCGATGCCGGGCTGTCCTTGTCATAGATGACCAGGCGCACGGTGACGCGCAGGGGCGCGCCGAAGGTCATGCCGCGGTTGCGGCATTCGCGTTCATCGAACGGCGGCTCGCCCAAACGATAGTCGACATACTCAAGCGCGGCGTTGCCCGAATAGCTAACGATCGGGAACACTGACTTCAGCGCGGCGTGGAGACCCTTTTCGTCGCGCTGCTTGGGAGCGACGTGCTCCTGCAGAAACTCGCGATAGGAATCGGTCTGGATGGTCAGCAGGTTCGGCACGCCCAATACAGGGGGACGCTTGCCGAAATCCTTGCGGATGCGCTTCTTCTCGGTAAACGAGTAGGTCATGGTGGGTACCGCCTCGGTTCGCAGTGACGCCGGTGGTGCACACACCGGCTGAATTGTGAAAGCTGTGTCTGCCGTCGACGAACAGGTTGTGCTGCCCTGCTCATCGATGCGTCAAAAAGGCATGAGTCAAAGGTCGGCGATGGTCTGCAGGCCTTTCAGTACTGTCTTCCCGACGGGTAAAACACGAACCAGAAAAGATGACACTTTGTCGTTACAGGCCCGCATCGCGAGATGCCGGCCATTTGCAACAGGCAAAGCCCGGGGGCTTACGCCCCCAGGCTTGCTTGACGCTAGATCAAACTGACGGCGCGCAAGAGCGCCAATTACTTCAGTTCGACCGTGGCGCCTGCAGCTTCGAGGTCCTTCTTGAACTTCGCAGCGTCTTCCTTCGAAGCGGCTTCCTTCACGACGCCACCGGCTTCGGTCAGGTCCTTCGCTTCCTTCAGGCCCAGGCCCGTGATGGCGCGGACGGCCTTGATCACGTCAACCTTCTTGTCGCCGGCGCTCTTCAGGATGACGTCGAACTCGGTCTGCTCTTCAGCAGCGGCGGCACCAGCGGCCGGGCCGGCAGCAACCATCACCGGGGCAGCGGCGGACACGCCGAACTTTTCTTCGATGGCCTTCACCAGCTCCATCACTTCCATGAGCGACTTGGCGGCAACGGCTTCAACGATCTGATCGTTAGTCAGGGACATTTTGATTTACCTCTGGAAATTGATTCGATTTAGATAAGCGTCGAACTTAGGCTTCAGCCGTGGCTTCCGCGGCGACTTCGCCACCACCCTGCTTGTCGGCCACGGCCTTGACGGCGCGGGCGAACATCGCAGCGGGCTCGGCGAGCACGCGGGCCAGCATGGCCAGCGCTTCTTCGCGGGTCGGCAGCGAGGCCAGCACGTCCACGTGGGCAGCCGGCAGCAGCTTGCCTTCCACGGAGACGACCTTGGCCTTCAGCTTGTCGTTGGTCTTGGCGAATTCCTTGATCAGACGACCGGCAGCACCGGGTTCTTCCGTCGAGAACGCGTACAGCAGCGGACCGGTCAGGACGTCCTTGACGACCTCGAACTCGGTACCCACCACGGCGCGCGAAGCGAGCGTGTTCTTGACAACCTTCAGGAACACGCCGGATTCACGGGCCTTCTTGCGCATCGCGGTCATTTGTTCGACCGTGGTGCCCGCGTACTCGGCAGCGACCAAGGAGTGAGCCTTCGCGGCAACTTCTGCCAGTTCGGCGACTACTTCTTGCTTCTGAGAGAGATTCAGAGCCATATCACTCCTCCACTTTTAAATCCGCTTGCGACTCCTGCCGCTTGCGGTCCTGAGCGACGCCATCCGTGACGTCGGGGATCGAAACGATCCCGGGGGTGGTGGCCTTTCCAGAAAACATTCCTAGAAAATCTAAGATTCCAGAAGGGGCAGCACCATCTGCGCAGGCCAGATTCGCGGGGAATCCGATTAAGCGAACCCGCTTGCAACGACGGCGTTTCCTTGCCAACACGAGCTCCCTGCTCGTCGTCGTCGCGCGCTGATCGCACCTGCGGTCTTTGACGGCGGCGTTGGCTTCAAAGCCTCGGCTGCCCTCAAAAACGTGCCCGCACCGGCTTGACCGGCGCGGGACTTGAACTCTTACTTGGTCGACACCGACAGGGTCGACACTTCGACCGGCACACCCACGCCCATGGTGGACGACAGGGCGACCTTCTGCAGGTACTGGCCCTTGGCGGTCGACGGCTTGGCCTTCAGCAGATCGTTGACCAGCGCGTTGAGGTTGTCCGCGAGCTGGGCAGCGTCGAAGCTGGCCTTGCCGATGGTGGCGTGGATGATGCCCGCCTTGTCGTTGCGGAACTTCACCTGACCGGCCTTGGCGTTCTTGACGGCCGTGGCGACGTCGGCGGTGACCGAGCCGTCCTTCGGGTTCGGCATCAGGCCACGGGGACCGAGCAGCTGACCGAGCTTACCGACCACGCGCATCGCGTCCGGGGTGGCGATGACGCGACCGAAGTCGAGATCGCCTGCCTGCATGCGCTCGGCCAGGTCGTCCATACCGACGGCGTCGGCACCGGCGGCCTTGGCAGCCTCGGCCTTCTCACCGGCCGGCACGAACACGGCGACCTTGACGGTCTTGCCGGTGCCGTGCGGCAGCAGCGAGGAGCCACGCACACCCTGGTCGGACTTCTTGGCGTCGATGCCGAGGCGGACGGAGACGTCCACGGACTCGGCGAACTTCGCCTTGGCGTTGTTCTTGACGATGTTCAGGGCTTCTTCCAGGCCATAGAGCTTGCCCGGCTGCACTGCGGCCTGGGCCGCCTTCATACGCTTCGTGAGCTTTGCCATGTCTTAACCCTCCACCACAAGGCCCATGCTGCGGGCGCTACCGGCAATGGTGCGCACCGCGGCGTCGAGATCAGCAGCCGTGAGATCCGGCTCTTTCTGCTTCGCAACGTCTTCCAGCTGCTTGCGGGTGATCTTGCCGACCTTGTCGGTGTTCGGCTTGGACGAGCCCTTGGCGACACCCGTGACCTTCTTGATCAGGATCGAGGCCGGCGGGGTCTTGGTGATGAAGGTGAAGCTACGGTCGGAGTACGCCGTGATGATCACGGGGATCGGGAGACCCGGCTCCATCTTCTGCGTGGCGGCATTGAACGCCTTGCAGAATTCCATGATGTTCAGGCCGCGCTGACCGAGGGCAGGACCCACCGGCGGCGACGGATTGGCCTGACCGGCCTTGACCTGCAGCTTGATATAGCCAGTTACTTTCTTTGCCATTGGATTTTCCTCGCGAGTTCAAGCGCCTTGCGGCTCCTCGCAGTGTTGTCGTTCCCTGAAAGAGGAAGGCCCGCCATCCCGCGAACCTCAGAAACACGGACACGCCGAGCCAAAAGACCCCGGCGTGAACCGCGTAGTTTAGAGACTGATCAAGTTTTAAGCAAGCCCCATGCCGAGACCCGCCCAGGAGCCGATCAGGCCTTCTCGACCTGGCCAAACTCCAGCTCGACCGGGGTCGAGCGCCCAAAAATGAGCACCGCAACGCGCAGGCGGCTCTTTTCGTAGTTGACTTCCTCGACCACGCCGTTGAAGTCGTTGAAGGGGCCATCGGTAACGCGAACCATCTCGCCCGGCTCGAACAACACCTTCGGCTTGGGCTTCTCCACGCCTTCGCGGACGCGGCTGAGAATGGCATCGGCCTCGGAATCGCGAATCGGCAGCGGGCGATCGGCCGTTCCGCCGATAAAACCCATCACCTTGGGCGTTTCCTTGACCAAGTGCCAGCATTCGTCGTCGATGCGCGGCGCCTTGCCCTCGGTGTCCGTCTCGATCTGCACGAGCACGTAACCGGGGAAGAACTTGCGCTCGCTGCGGCGCTTCTGGCCGCTGCGCATCTCGATGACCTCTTCGGTCGGCACCAACACTTCGCCGAACCTTTCTTCCATGCCAGCGCGACGGATCCGCTCATCGAGCGAACGCTTCACCTGGTTTTCGAAGCCCGAATAGGCGTGCACCACATACCAACGCTTGCTCATGCCATCACCTCACGTACCAAGCTTGAGCAGCCAGTCGAGCACGACCGACTTCAGAATCAGATCGATCAGGCCCAACAGGAGCGAAAGAACCACCACGACCACCATGATGATACCGGTCGTCTTGAGCGTCTCGTCGCGGGTGGGCCAGACCACCTTGCGCAGTTCAAACTGCGACTCGCCAAGGAAGGCGCGCACGCGTCGACCCGGCGCCGTGAAAGCACCAATGGCCAGCGACAGGACCAGCGCAACGACCACGCCCAGCAGTCGCACCGACTGCGGGACGGAACCGTCACTACCGAACCACGAATACGCAAAAATGCCGGCTGCCAGCACGATCACGGCCAGCACCAGCTTGGCGATATCGGCGCCACTGGCGCCCTTGGTCGATTCTGCCTTCGTATTCATGCGACGTGATCGGATGAGAGAGGCATCGACCGCATTACGGTCCGTATGCCATCCACCATCCGTCGTGGATCCTCGGGAAGATGGCACGCCAGGAGGGACTCGAACCCCCAACCTGCGGTTTTGGAGACCGCTGCTCTGCCAATTGAGCTACTGGCGTATTTAGAAAATGGGTGAAGTCGCTCGCCTTGCTGCCACAAGGTGGCGCCTCTTGGGCGCCTTTCCAGGGGTGGGGCGATCAAACCGCTCCACCTTGGATCCTTGCAGCCCGCAGAGCGGGCGACTTCCCAGTGTACAGCTTACTTGATGACCTTGGCCACCACGCCGGCGCCGACGGTGCGGCCACCTTCGCGGATAGCAAAGCGCAGGCCTTCGTCCATCGCGATCGGGTGG
>NZ_JBEPMU010000011.1:0-18628 GCF_040545895.1 Dyella japonica | reverse complement strand
GGGGACGTGTGGCAGCCGTATGGGCGCGTCAACCTCTGGCGCGACTGGGGCGGGCAGGCAACGACCACGTATGCCGGGAGCGATCAGGTGCCGCTACGCAACGGCTCGACCCGCCTGGAGCTGGCCACCGGGGTGACGGCGACGCTCGGCGCCCATGTGAGTCTTTACGGCCAGCTCGGCTACCAGTGGGCGGTCAACGCCGCCGCCGGTGGCGACCACACCGGCGGGCTGGCCAATGTCGGGCTGACCTACGCATGGTAGGGGCATGGCATCTCACGCAAAACGAACAGCCCTTCCACGGCTGTCGATGGCCATGGGACGTTGCCTGCCAGCGCCGACACTCTGATGCCGGTTCGCTGTTCCATTGCAATCCAGACTCCGATCACACTTCATCCACACCCACAGGCGCGCCATGGTGATGACTAGCGGCACGATCTCGGCCGGAGAGCCGCTCCGCCGATATCTGCCCTGACAGCCGCTCAGCGCACCCGTCCCGTACGATAGCCGAGGGGGTTCCACGATGTTTGCGAAGACCTTGCTTTGCATCTTCCTACTCATGTTGCTGGTGACTGCTCACGCACAACACGCCACCCCAACTGCGCCCCTTCCCACCTCGGAGCAGAATGTGCAGTCGGTCAAACAGGATCAGGAGATGATCGCGGCCGCCATCGCGGTGGCGCAAAAGGTCGACAAGAACAAGACCGGCGAGGTTTGGGATGCCGCATCCGCCGTGGCCAAAAGCGTCAGCACGCGCGACGCTTTCGTGAAACAAATTACCAAAGACCGCCAGTCACTCGGCACCGTCATCTCGCGCACGGTAACGGTGGTGACGCACAGTCAATCCAATGGCAGCCAGAGCATTCCTGCCGGCATGTACATCAGCGTCCACTTCAACACCCAGTTCAGCAAGACCAAGCAACCCGTGCGTGAGCTGGTCTCATTCCATCAGGATGCTGACCGCGTTTGGCGTCTGGCCGGCTACTCGGTGCGCTAAGTCGGACGCAAAAGAAGATGAGCACGTTTCCGACGCGCGCACGATGCGCGCCTACTATCTACAGTCGGGACGCTCGTCGCCAAGGCAGCCCCGCGGCCCCCTTGCGATCGACTACGAGCTAGACGATATCCGTCGGTGACGGACGCGTTGCGGGCCTTATCTGGCACAGGCGTTGGCCCACTCTCTCGCCCGGGAGGCGTAGGCCATGTGCGACCTGGGCAATTGTACGGACGCTAGTCTCAGTAGATGCACTGTGGCGACGGCGGGTCGCCGTCAGCTAACGTGCACAGGTGTTCGGCGATGCGTCACCCATAGCGCCAGCTGACGGGGAGAGCCACGACGGGAGTTGCTGCGCTTACTTCCGACTTTTTGGTCCGACGGAAGGCCGCCGACTCGCCGCCCGATCTCGACGACCTTGCCAGCAGATTGGAGGGCTGACCCGTGAAGAAGACCTTGCTCCGCCTTCTGCCGATGTTGGTGGCGGTGACTGCTGCGCGTGCCCACGCCCAATCGGAAGCTGGTGCCGGTGGCGATGCGGCCGATCTAGCGAAGAAGTTGTCGAACCCCATTGCCTCGCTCATCAGCGTGCCGCTTCAGTTCAACGATGACAGTCAGATCGGGGCCGCCGAGCGCGGCCATCGATTAACTCTGAATCTCCAGCCGGTCATCCCTGTATCCATCAACGATGACTGGAACATCATTTCTCGTACGATTCTGCCGGTCATTAGTCAGACGGACATCGCGCCCAGCGATGGCCATCAGTCCGGACTCGGCGACATCACGCAAAGTCTGTTCTTCTCGCCTAAGAAGCCCGCGTCGAACGGTGTGATCTGGGGCGTTGGGCCGGCTTTTTTGCTACCGACGGCCACCGACGATCTGCTCGGCGCCAAGAAGTGGGGGCTTGGCCCGACTCTCGTTGTGCTCAGACAGTCGAACGGATTCACCTACGGTTTCTTGACCAATCAGATATGGTCCGTTGCCAGCGTGAAGAACTATCAAGCGAGGGGGCCGCTCAGCAGCCTGTTCCTTCAGCCGTTCCTGTCGTACACGACACCCAGGGCTTGGACCTTCGCTATGAATGCCGAGTCGACATACGACTGGCATGCCCACCAGGCCGCGGTGCCATTGAACGTCTCGGTCGCCAAACTCACCCGGCTCGGGAAGCTACCCATTAGCTTCACCGGCAACGTGCGGTATTGGGTCGCGAACAGTGCAACCAGTCCTCATGGATGGGGCTATCGCTTTGTTGTCACACTTTTGTTTCCGAAGTAGGTCGCCCATAGCCAGCGCTACAGATGCGGCAGGGGAGTGCTCTCCGCATTCGCGGTGACAGACTCAGGCCTCGGTGGCTGGTTCTCCGGCGCCTAAATTCCCGTGAATAACGGTAGTTCAGAGCGCTATGGGGATGGTGCTCGTTGTTGTGCTTGAGGGCCAACACCAAGTGCTGAGCAGCCGTTGATGTGTCGGGCTTGGGCATGAAGGTGCTGCCGTCGCGCTTCATGGTGCACACGACGCTCTCAGTTGTGCCGCTACTTCGCGGATTGCACACCGGTGTGGTCAACGGCTCAAGGCGGATCTCTCTGGTGAGGGTGCGTGTTCGGTGAGCGATGTATGGGCTGTCATTGTCCGTGAACCATTGGATCGGCCGATCGGGCAACTGATCGCCGAAGCGGTATTCGAGGCCGCCAACATGATGTCGTGCACGACCTGGCCTCCCATCGTCGCCTCCCAGCGCATCGCGTCCCGATCACAGCCGTCCAACGCAAAGGTAGCGCGTCCGGTTTCATGGTTGTCGCACCGAAACTCGAAGCCATCGGAGCATCAACGCTGATCGCTGGCCGAAACGGCCGCGCGGCCTTGGCGGTGGCGCGATGATGGTGATGGTGGCCGGAAGCGCTGAAGCAGTAGGCCGAGGCCCCTCATCGTCCGATAGAACGGTTTGATGTTGACCGGATCCAACCCCGAGGCTTTTCTTTCGCGGCGTATCCGTCCCCAGGCACGACGATGACTACGAGCGCCGCTACGGTTCATGCCGGCGGCATCGGTCGCCAGAACGCAACACTCAGCGCTACCCATGCACGCTCAACACAACGAATCTCGACAACCGCGGCGGCATGATGACAGTCTCAGGCACAGATGCCAGCACGCTGATCGTGAGGAGTACCGTTCGCCGACGCTGGTTCGGATGCGGATGTTGTAAGGTGGTCGCTTGGCTTCAATGTAAAGATGGGAGCCACAAGGGGTGTCTTATCCATGATCATTCCGTGGCTGTGGGTACCAGTGGGCGAAGAGACGGAAAAATGGGTGATGCGCAAGACTATGCCGTGACCTGATAACGGGTTCATTTCGGAAGTCCGATGTTTTGCTTTCGAACCAAAGCGAATATAAGGTCCTGCATACCTAAACTCACCGCAGGAGAGCGCTATGGGAGCCACTTCGAATTCTGTTGTGCAGGCCCTCTTCGATCGTGGTGGTTTGAAGGAAATGTTTGATCACGCCAGGAATGCTGTGGTTGCTACGATCATTGTGGCCGCTGGCCTCGAAACGGCCGACCACGTCCAACCCTCCCTCCTCGTGGGCATGCTTAACCCTCTGGCCCTCGGGTACGTCGTCGCGGGTGTTGGCTGCGCCCTCATTGTGCTCAACTTTATGGATGGGCTGCGAAAGCTGACAGCGTTGCGGTGGCGCTTCGCATGGCAGATTGCACTATGCATTGCTTATCTGTTCGTGTCGTTTCGAATCGTCCAAGTGATTGTTTGGTCGAAAACCCACGCTTGCTAGCTTGATGCGGTAGCCCATTGCTGCAAGATGCTCAGGGGATGGATTCAACCGCGAAGTGCAGGAGGATGAAGGCGTCGTGCCTTGATGGATCGCGCCATTGTCGCTGTATAGATTTGGTTGAAACCGATGATCACCGCTACGAGACGTTTGCGGAGACCGCAAAACAGTCGCGATGTGCTGACAGTAACTCTGACGGTCGCCAGCAAGAGTTGCATGCCAATTTTCCATGAAAGTAATTGGCTGGTAGCGCCGTGCGGTGCCGGGTTCGATCATTCAACGCCAAAATCCCGACAGTTCGTGGGTGCAATTTTTTAGGTGCAAGTGACCTATGCCAGCGCCATTGCTACGATCAATCCGCCGTTGAAACTGGATCAATTGACCGCTGCCGCCGTGACCTTTCGCCTGATGCATTGGCTGGATCGGATGTCTATTTGTATCAGGCCTATGGATCGGTTCGTGGTTTCAGCTGATTGCTTCATGCGACGAACCCACGATGGCTAAAGCGTATGGCCAGGTGCCAGCGATCCGTGTCGCCCACACGGGTTTGCCCATCGTCATGCCATAGCTGCTACCCCTCGCATCCATGGGCCGCCCATGATGGAGCCCTTCATTCAGTGGCAAGGGGCAGCGCCGTTTGCTGAAACAGCTCTGTCCACATTTTCCTCGCCATACCTGCTACGTCGAGGTGTTTGCCGGTGACGCCGCCGCGCTGCTGATGCGGCCCACGCAGGCACCGGCGGAAGTGCTCAACGACCTCGATGGCGAACTGGTTTCACTGGGCATAGTCGATGTGCCGGCACTTCGCACGGTCACGGCAATCCTGCCGGTATGGGCTGCTCGGGGAGGCGAGCCTGGCACCGCCATCACATCGTTAGCGCTTCGAACATTCCGAGCCGAATGCGCTGTGGCAGATGGATGTCAGGGGCGGCATCGCCGTTTCAAGCGGCCGTTGCTATCCGCTCACGGTCCTCGATGATCACTCGGGATACAACGTCGTCCTGGGTGCGCGCAGTCGTCCGATGCGCCGCTAAGTACAGCCGTGCACCCTTTGGCTCCGACAGTCGTGGCGATCACGGTTTCACGCCGCTCACGCTCTGGCTGATCCCACTTGGCGTTCGCATCAGCCACAGCCGCCCGTATCACCCGCAAACCGATGGCAAGGATGACCGCTTCCATCGATCGTTTAAGGAGGAGGTACTCGCCTGACGGGGATTCGCGTCGATGGAAGGCGCGTAGCAGGCCTTTGATGCCTGGCGTCAGGTCTACAACTACGAGCACGCACACCAAGCGCTTGATATGGCGACCCATCGAGCGCTACCGACCCAGCACGGGGCCGTTTCCTGACAGGTCGCCGCCGGTGCACGAGGTCTATAGCACCGACGATCGCATCGTGCGGCCGGATCGCTATGGCTGGATCTCCGTACACGGCTCCGGTGTGCGTGTCCCTGGGCTCCTGTTTGGCCACCTGGGCGCGTTACGGCAGCATCCGACCATCGGCAGCCGGATAGATATGTACCTCTGCCACAGCAGCTTCATGTGGCTGAACTTGAAAGAGCGATACATCACCGTGTAAATGTGTAACCCATGTCCGTGCACACCTGTTACCCATGTGCTCAGTCCATACATGATCGAACCCGTTAAGCATCGTCCTATAGATTTGCTCGAATAGGTGATGGATTGTTGAGTCGCAGCGTTTCAACGCCCCCCTTTGGTTGAAACGTCTGTGTTTGATGATGTGGGGAACCTGGTCGCCCTCCTATCGCACCTCACCCCCTGTGGGTGCGATAGGAAGGGCGGCCTTCCTGTGGGGGCACGACAAGGTCTGACATGGGTTCGTTTTTTCGACACAGGTGAAAAGTAGAGGTAGGGTCGCTTCACCCAGACCCGGGAGGGTCGGAGGAGGGGCGATGAAGAAGTCGCGATTTACCGAAGAGCAGGTCACCTACTGCTTGCGGCTAGCGGAGTCCGGCACACCGGTAGCCGATGTCTGCCGACAGATGGGGATCAGCGAGGCGACGTTCTACGCCGGGACGGCAAGTTATTTCTTGCGATCCGATATCAACGACCTGTGCGCTATCTTTGGCGTCCACCACGAGTCGTACGTACGGAGGTACGTAAAAGATTTTTGAAAGGGTTCGGCTGGCGGTGGGTACAGGGCTGTACCGAAGATTATCGACGGATGCCGTTTCATGCACTTGGCAAGCCGTCCCGAAAGGGCGCTTTGGGTCGTAAGCGGACCCAACAAAAATGCCAGCAACATCCGCCTGTCAGCAACCGGCAACGCCCAATCGGGTCCTGGTTAGGAGTGACACCATGTTCTGGTCCGACCGGAATCCGCAACTAGCCGCCTTCCTTACCCGAGCGCCGTACGCTCCTGTAATTGCACATGGGTTCGATCTTCCTGGAGTCGTTCAGAGAGGGGCGTCTCGACGAACAGCGATACTTAGGCGGCGCCTTTGGGCCTAGGCGAAAGTACTTTTATGGCGTCAAGTTGAAGCTAACGGGCACGTCATCCCGAGTTTGATACCGTGCACAAGCAGGAGGGCTGCTGGGAGATTCTCATGGGAACCATACTTGCACTCGTATGCCTACTGATCGCATCAGAAGCATTTGCCGCTGATTGCGCCACCGGTCCACGTGGCAGAGTCGTCTGCGACAATGGCCAGAAAGCGGTGGCCATCAACCCGAATACAGGCAATATCAACACAGTTACCACTGGGCAATCAGTAGGGGCGACGGCAGTCAGAAGTGGCAACGGCAATAGCGCTGTCGCGTACAATCCCCGGACTGGCAACGCTGCAGTAGCAGAGAAGAATCAAAACGGCGTAACCACCACCCAAACAACTAGGGGTGGCGAGTCAAAAACCAAGAATGGAAACGGGGTTTACAGGGCGCCCAACGGCACCAAGTGCGTAAAGACTGCCAGACATAAAGGTTGCACTTGATCCCTCAAAAGACCAACGGGTCTTCGCTGGATGCTTCTGCAGCGTTTCCACGCCTGCCTGCTTGCGATGCAACCCGTATGCTTGACGGCGTATCTATAGGTCGGGGGCGCGTCTTATGTGTGTTGCAGCCACCGGCTGAATCCGAAGTCGGAAGCGGACTTTTCTTAGGTGCTCGTTACGTCCTGAGTCCCTGATGCGTGAAGGTTCCCTGGACGCGCCCTTGTTCTATCCAACGGATGGTGACCTGTCAAACCGGTCGGCCGCCGCTGCGCCTCATCGACGTGTGGCACCAGCGGCGCAAGACTAGGCCGAACACCGGGTCCCTGTCGGGGCTTACTCAATATCGGCGAGCCGTCCTCCTGGTGCCACCGACAGCGATGCTATATTCCGCGTTCACGCGGTCCCTGACCGCGTTCCCAGGGCGGCAAGGTCAACTACGGTTGACCATAGAGGCGGCATGAAACTCCAGTACGGCGCTCGAATCGTGGCGACCCAGCGTTACCGGATCCGCACCCTGACCATGCGCCGCAACCTCTTCGTGGTGGTGCTCGGCGGCCGCAAGTGCCTGCACGCAGACGACCGCAGGGTTGCGGCACGACCTCGGGAAGGCGTGCTGGTTGGGCATGGAACTCAGTGGGACGTGGTCAACGATCCCGAAGGGCAGCACCGTTATGAGGCGCTCGCGCTGGCGTTCGATGATGCCATCCTCAGTGATTTCGACACGTTCTCTGTCGCCGGGGCGGCGACACCCGTCATGTCCGCCCATGTCACCCGCGTCGATGACGAGCTGATGGACGCCATGCGGCGGACACTGCCGCCGCCGACGAACACACCCGTCACCGATGCCTTGCTGCGTCACAGGATCATGGAGGTCTTGATCCTCCTCGCCGTGCGCGGCTGGCGATTCACCTCGGGGCATGCGTTGAGTTGGCAGGACAGGGTGCGCAGGCTGGTTTCGCAGCGTCCGGATGGTGAATGGAGTGTGGCATCCGTGGCGGACGTCTTCCATCTCAGCGAATCGACCCTGCGCCGACGATTGGAATCGGGCAATACGACCCTCGGCGCGTTGATTCGCGAGGTACGGCTTGAGGCGGCATTGGGCATGCTGCAGACCCAGGGTCTGCCGGTGAGCGAGGTGGCTCGTCGTTGTGGCTGGGATTCGCACAGCCGGTTCACCGCAGCCTTCCAGCAGCATTGGGGCGTGCTTCCTTCGGTGGTTCGCGCGCGCTTGAAGGAATCCATGCAGCCGCTGACGGAATCGGGCTAATTGCTTGTGGATGGTTGCGGGATGATCGGGGCCTGATTCGAGACCCCGAGGTGAATCATGTTTTTTCCGCGCACGAGCGCTCTTCTTGCCTGTTTGGCTTGCTCCCTGTCGGCCAACGCGTCTGATTTCACTGTGTCGAGCGATTCCTTCGAGAATTGCGCCACGTTGAAACAGACGCAGGTGTTCAATGGTTTCGGTTGCGCCGGTCGAAACCTTTCCCCAGCACTGGCTTGGAAGGGTGCACCGAAGGGAACGCGGAGCTTCGCCGTCACGGTGTACGACCCGGATGCGCCGACGGGCTCGGGCTGGTGGCACTGGGTGGTGATCGATCTGCCCGCCAGCACACACAGCCTCCCAGAAGGCGCCGGCAGTGTGAACGGCCAAATGCTTCCCGCCGGCGCGGTGCAGGTGCGGTCCGACTACGGTACCGCCGCATTCGGTGGTGCGTGCCCACCCCCGGGAGACAGGCCCCATCGCTACGTCGTCACGGTGTACGCGCTGAAGGTCGACCACTTGGACGCCCCGAGGGATGCGTCACCCGCGCTGATCGGTTTCATGATTCATGGCACGACGCTGGGTAGTGCATCGATGCAAGCCCTCTACGGGCGTTGAGCGTTTTTTCGTCCGACTTAAGGGCCACAACGCATGACCTGCAAAACCGACCAACAGTGGGATCCCGTCGCCTATGAACGCCATGGGCGCTTCGTTTCCGATCTGGGTACGCCGGTCCTTGACCTGCTACAAGCGGCGGAAGGCGAGCGCATTCTCGACCTGGGTTGCGGCGATGGTGCGCTCACGTTGAAAATCGCGGGCAGAGGCTGCGACGTGCTGGGTGTCGATAGCAGCCTACCGATGGTCGAGGCCGCTCGTGCGCGCGGCCTGGATGCCGAGGTGATGGATGGCCAGATGCTTGCCTTTGACCAGCCGTTCGATGCCGTCTTCAGCAATGCCGCACTTCACTGGATGCCGAAGGCGGAGCAGGTGATCGACGGCATCTGGAAAGCGTTGAAGCCGGGCGGCCGATTCGTGGCCGAGTTCGGCGGGCACGGCAACATTGCGACCATCGCCGGCGCATTGGAAGCGGCATTAGCCGCACGCGGGCTGCGCATTCCTCGTCCGTGGTTTTTCCCCACGCCGGAGCGCTACAACGCCTTGCTGAAGAAGCGGGGTTTCATCGTGGACTTCCTTGCGCTGGTTCCGCGCCGCACAGCGCTTCCTGGCGATGCGGGCGACTGGCTGTCCACGTTTGCACAGCCCTTTATCATGGAGGTTAGCGACGACGAGCGTCCGGCATTCATCGCAGCACTGTTGGAGGAGTTGCGCCCAGTGATGTGTGACGATAAAGGTACGTGGTGGGCGGATTACGTACGCGTCCGCTGCCGGGCGAGCAAGCCAAGGTAGGTTGCGTAGTGCGGTAACTGAACAGGGCGACTTGGGTGATGTCGGCTCCACGCATACGTACCAGGGTACGTAAAAGATTTTTGAATGGGTTCAGCTGGCGGCGGGTACAGGGCTGTACCGAATACTATCGACGGATGCCGCTTCATGCCCTTGGCAGTCACCCAAGGAAAAAAAGCACCCGGGATCAACAAAGGGGGTGAATACCCCGGGGCTTTTCCTCAGCCACATGCCCTGGTCATAGTCAAGGCAAGACGTCCTGAGTCCCTGATGCGTGAAGGTTCCCTGGACGCGCCCCTCTTCTATCCAAAGGATGGTGGCCTGTCAAACCGGTAGGCGCTCAAAAGCCAGGGCCCAAGCATCCAGGCTACGGCGGCACTGCCAGATGTCGGCCCATGGATAACGCGCACGAACAAGCTCAGTGATGGCCGCCCGGTCCTGGTCTACTGCCCTGCAACCGAAATACACGGCGCACAACTCTTCACGAAAGAACTCAACGTCTTCGAATTCCGCCATGGGTTTGCGGCCGTCACCCGTTGCGATGCGCCACTCCTCCTCGTATCGCCAGGGCATGGCCTTGGCATAGAGAATTCGATCAGCGATTTCGTGCGTGAGATCGATCCCTCCGGATAGAAAATCCGACAGCTCATCCTCTGTGAATAGACAAGGCACTTCGTCGCAGTAGTTAACGGGGCGCGCTATCTTGTATGGGCTATCTACACCATCCGGAACGCGAAATTCCAAGGCTATGCCGCCATGGCTTTCGGCATAGTGCGACCACATCAGAACACTATCCTTGCGCGCACTTAGACAAATGATTTTTGTAGTCGCCAGGGCTGCCTGTAGTTGATCGTTAAGGTCACCTAGAATTCTCGGCAATCCTTCGATGGATTTGAGGATTCCGGGCTCCTGGCACGCGAGAAAAGCCTCACGCCCGCGCTGTAGGTGGATGGGAGCGGTCGCGCGAAGCAACAGCCCGAGCTCGTTCTTGGGTGCCGGGGCACGTCCTAGAACTCGTTCCCACATTTTTCCAAGCGTGGCGTTGATGACCCGGCTTCGATCAAAACGAATCTGTAGATTGACCTGCATATCGAATGGATCGTTGAAACGAGACGGACGTGACCAACGTAGTCGACCATCATCCAAGACTATCCTCGCGGTAGCTGCCGTCATGTACTTGAAGAACGACTGCGGTCGATCTGACATGCCCCCCCCAAACATTCTTGATCAGCCAGTAATGAGCTTAGCGAAGGCTGTCTTCAGGCCTACTCAACTTCTCATCGTCTCAGCTGCTGGCGCCGTCGATCTAACTGGGGCTGTCTGTTTTGGGTGGAAAGTGGGGGTGGTTTGTTTTACCTGGCTCGTTGCCTGTCGCGACGTGGCAAGACCCTTAGCGAAACCCCGACAGAAATCACCGAGGCCTCCCGAAAGAAGCCAAAGAATGGCCCCGAGTAGTAGAAGATTTCGCTTGTGCCGACGGTAACCGACCAGAACGGCGCCCAGTCCGGCAAGAAAGAAAGCAAGCTCCAAATAACCCATCGGTTCCTCCATGTGATTGCATGTGAGAAGGTCCACTTCCGGTCGGAGCGGACATACCAAGCATGCTCGGGTGTCCCTGACACGGCAATGGAAAGGGACGCTCCACCGGCGTGGTCGTGGCGGTATGCATTAGACCCGATTCGACGTCGATATCGAAATGGGCTTTCATGCTGAAGAAACACTGCTCGCCTTTACGCCTATGACGCTTCTCGGGATCGCGGGTCTTATCGCGGTTCTTGATCAAGTTCGGTGCATTCATGATGGTTGCATCGATAATGGCCCCTTCACGTAGGAGCACGCCGTGCCTGGTCAAATGCTGGTTAACGATGTCGAGCATCTTTGATGCCAGATCGTGATCTTCCAGGCAACGGCGAAAGTGCTGGATCGTCGATTCGTCCGAAATAGCGTCCTCATTAAACTCGATGCCAGCGAAACGGCGCATCGATTCGATCTCGTAAAGCGCGTCCTCCATCACTGGGGGCGCTGAGCGCGTATCACTGCTGCATCAGATGCACACGCAAGAGGACCGTGTAAGGGAGAGGCCGTCGTCCCGGCCAGCCCTCCTACAGATAGTGCGGCTCGATCAAGGCCAGCAGCGCCGTCCACGGCACGACCCTGTCCCTCTGAGCCAGGAAGACTGCCCGCCGCGTCTGCTTTCTGGACATCAACGTTGAGGGAGGCAAACGAGTGCTGTTTCATCGGGATGAATCAGCCAGGGCGATGACGCATTTTCGCCCGCGCTGAGAGGATCGTCTCTAGGGCACGTCCTATAGTCGTGCTCTTGCCGCCGGAGCACACTCTCGATCAGTTTTGCAGAGACTGCCTTTCTAACGCCATGTCCCAACCCCGGATCCACATTGTCACGCTTGGCGTCAGCGACCTGCCGCGTTCACGCCAGTTCTACGAAGCCTGGGGCTGGAAGGCCTCGTCCGCCAGCAACGAGAACATCGTGTTCCTGAAGAGTGGTGCGGGCGTGCTTGCTCTGTATGGACGCGCGGCCTTGGCTGAAGATGCGCAGGCCGAAGACCTGCCCACCGGGTTCGCCGCCGTCACGCTGGCACGCAATGCCCGTTCCAGGCAGGAAGTGGACGACTGGTTCGCCACGGCGGTTGCCGCCGGTGCTCGCGAACTGAAGACACCGCAGGAAGCATTCTGGGGCGGCTATTCGGGCTACCTGGCCGATCCCGACGGCCATCTGTGGGAATTCGCATTCAACCCGTACTTCGTGTTTGATGACCACGGCAACCTCGCCCTACCGGGTTGAGAAACCTATGAAGTCAAGCCCGCAGGCCGTTTGCTCCACGCCCAATCCGGCGGCGTCACCCAGCTGGCGTGATCGATGCCGCGCGCGCCAAGGGCGTGCCGGTGTACGCGGCGCACAACGGCATTCTTGGCGCGCTGCGCGAAGAGCCAATCAATACGAATTAAGGCGTGTCCAAGACGGTTGACACCGATTTGGTCGATTTGGCTGCCACCGACGGCTGCCCGGGTCTTGGTTCGGTGACGACGTACACGGGCGTGTCGACGCTGGAAGCGAGCATAGATGCACCCTTCCCATTGCAGTCCACTCACCGCAAGTGATGAAGAGGTTTCATGGAGTTGTTGCCGGAGGACAGATTGTATGTTTGACCTAAAGAATATCCTCGATTCGTTGAATGCGATGCAAGGGGGAGCGAACGAGCCTGCTGAGTCGATTTTCCCACCGGAAAAGGAGCGCCATTTGTGCGCTGGCATGCTTCTTACACTGAACTCTTGCCTTGAACCGCGCGAGCTTTCGCTGGGCATTGGCGCCGAGATGGTGATCAGCACACTGCAGTCGGCATGGAACGTTTCCGATGCCGATGATCTGCGTCAAACTATCGGGATATTGCTGAGTGATGGGCAGCACCTGGGCATGGATCCGGCCATAGTCGCCATCCACGCAGCCGCCCAGGGCGATGCTGACGACGAAGCCATCCAAGAGATGCTGGTCGAGGCGTTTGGCGAGGATGACGCAGAGGCGCTGCGTGCTGCTGAAGCGGGCCTCATTGAAGCCGTGGGTCCACTCGGTGATAGCCTCACGAGCATGCGCGATATCCATGCAAAGATCGGCACATTGCGTGCATGGGACATCGAACGCGCCGCTTTCAATGCCCGCATGGGTTTCGAAGCCGGCTTTTTCGACGAGGCCGAAGCATTTGCCGTACTGGAAAAGGCTCGTCTGCTGGCCGAAGCCACTTATGACAATTGGCGAAGCTACGGCATCGCCTTTGTGCTTGGCCGCATCATTGGCTATTCCGATGACTGCGACTTCCTGATCAGCGAGCTGGGCGCCAGCCTTGAAACCGCGCATTCGCTCTACAACACCTACCCGTTTGACGCCTAAGCCGTCCTTTGCTGAAGAATCCCTCATGACGACGATCAAAACCCGCTTTATTTCTTTGGCTGTTGCCTGCAGTTTTGCCGCCCTGACATTGAGCGCCTGCAGTAGTTCGCAAAGCAGCGCACAAGCTTGCCAGATTATGGGTACGGCTGGCGCCACGCTGTTTTCGAAGATGAACTCCGTTATCCAGAAAACGTCGGCTGATCCGACCAATACGCTCAAGACCTTCGAAGCGGCCGCCGACGAATTCCGTGCTGCCACCAAATCGGTGACCAATTCAAAAGCCAAAGAAGCCAACGATGTCATGATCAAGGATCTGGACGCGGTCATTTCTGTGCTAAAGGACGTTGATGCGGCTGCCAGGAGCGGCAACTCCCCCAACGATCTGCACACCATGGTCATCGATCAGCTCCAGCCGAAAGTGACGACGTTCCAGGACGATTGGAACAGCAAGGTCGCGTCTGCCTGCGGTGCGCGTTGATGGTGTTGCCCCTCGGATTCTGATCCATGTCCTCATTGACGCAGGAAGAACGAGCCGCCTTACTTGGCCAGACGATTGCCATGCAAATATGCATTCGTTCTCTGGTGGCCTCCAATCCAGGCCTAGATATGTTTAAGTTGCTGCTGCCGCATGCTCGGGAGGAAGCGATTTCGTTTCTGGAGATTCAGGCTCGTTCAATCGGACATCTCTCGGATTTCGCGAATGTCTCATTGCATATGGATCACCTTCTGTACATGTTGACCTCGGGGTTGTTTGGCGAAAACCCGAACGTGGTCGGGTAGGAAGGGGGTATCAGGGCCCATTCCTGGCACTATTCGGCCATTCGCGCGCAGCACGACCATGGCGATGGCGGCGGTTATAAAGACATGCCTACTAAGCCCATGCCATGACATGGGTTTGGTGGGAGCGGGAGCGATGCCTCCGATCTTTGAGTAGCGCAACGATTGGAGCCCAATCTCCGACCGAAAGAGATTGGACGTGAAGAAGCGGTTTAGCCGCTGGGCTGGCGCTCATCGGTAGCTGCTGCACCCTAACCAACTCAGCTGAGGTGCGCTTTACCGGTTGCTGCCCGCTCACACCAGCGGAGTGATCAGCGCCGGTGTCGTATTCAAGCCGAACCGAAATCGATGTTCAGCCTGACTGGAACCCGCCTGCAACCGGACCTCGCAGCGAAGCTCTTGGGGGGGGAGAACGAAGCGAACGATTGACATAGAGTCCGGAAGCGGTCCTTGACGCGGAGCCGATGTGCGATGCGCTTCTTGCACGCCATAAGCTTTCTTCACCTGCGCGTAGAGCGGCTGTTCGTTAACCATCAGTGTTGGACGTGTCGCAAGCTCTTCGCGTAGAGAGAGTCTCGTCCCGGTTATCTTATCGGGCGCAAGCGTTTTCGCCATGGCGTTCTCTACCCTTGGCGAGTGCATCGCCGTACGGATGAGCGCGGAGGATATGGTGATGAAAAAGCTCTATGGAGGGTTGGCTGGATTGGCCTTGGCGGGCGCGCTCGCCGCGCTGGTCGGCATGCTCAAACTCAACGTGTGGAAAGGCGATATGGTGCTGTCCGGGGCCGCCGTCACACGTAGCGCTCTCATTGGCGATTGGGTGGAGCCCGTGCCCGGCACAGCCGGCCAGGTGCAGGGCTTCTTGCTGCGCGAGGACGGCTCAGTGAGCTCGATCAACATGGCCACGCTGCTTTACGGGACGTGGCGACTGGACAACGACACATTGACACTGACGGGCGCCTCACTGGGCAACCATAGCGCCAGCGCATTTGAGAACACGTACAAGGTCGAATCGGTGGGCCAGAGGCGATTACGGTTGGTTGACGCGGCCGGCCACAGGGAAATCTTCTCGAAGTATTAGTGCGCCCGTCCGCTTTCTGCCAGAGCGCCTGCGGCGACACGAATGGCCGCCACGATCCCCCGGCCGACGGTCACCGCCCCACCAGGCACGGGCAGGCAGCGACCGTCCGGCAAACGCACCCTCACCTCGACTGAAGCGGTCCCGTGCGGCACCGGCGAAAAGATGACAACGCACCGGTGCTCGCCCACGGTGAGGAGCCGTTCGTATGCCGAGGTTGTCACGCGTGAATACCGCATCTGGCGGAACCGTTGGTGATTAAGGCGACATCCGATGTGACGGCGCGATGAATCGGCGCCCAACCGGTTGCCTGACGGCGGGTATGGGCGCTCGCTGCTATCGGACGCCGGCCGAAACGCCACCTAAGAAGGGGGCGGCAAGCGCGCGGCGGGGATCCACACTCCATGCGTCGGCATATCACCCAGGGTGCGTTTCATGATTTCATCGAACGGCGGCACAGTGAACTCGATGTCGCCGTTCGATGGGCTATGGATCATGCCTTCCTTAATGAGGCCGCTCCGCTCTCAGCGAAACCTGTTACCTATGTCCGTGCACACCTATTGCTTATCTCTCTGGTCCAAACAGGTGTGATCGTCTTTAGGACACGTCTCATAGCCAAGCCCTTATCCTCCCGAGCACACTCAGGTGCGCGGTGACTTCCCTAGAAAGGGAGCGTTGGGGACCCGCTCACCCTTGGCAGTTCAAAGCGACCGGATGATCGATAGCGATGATGCCGCCGGTGAAAACCGAGGAACGAGGCAAACATAACTCAACGCACCCAGACACGGACAGCATCTGATGAAAGCGATTCATGAGGCGGCGTTCAACTACGCTTCCGGTACGCGCAGCTATTTCGGATTACTGCTAACGGGCTCAGAGACTGCACCAAAGGCCGCCTGTGTGTTGCTTCCTGACTGGCGCGGGCTAAGCCCGTTGGCGCGTGACCATGCGCGTTTCCTGGTCGAGTTGGGCTGTACGGTGGTGATTGCAGACCTCTACGGTGATGGTTTTACTCCCAGCAGCCCCGATCAAGTCGGTCCGATGGTGCAGCGGTTGGTAGAGCATCGCGAGGAAGGTGTGGGCGCGCTTGCTGCGTGCATATCGCAACTTCGGAAAGTGGTTCCCGAGGGCACACCGATACTCTGCCTTGGCTACAGCGCAGGCGGGATGATTGCCCTCGATTATGGTCGAAGCGGCGCCATCATCAGCGGAATCATTCTGTGCTCTGCGCTGTTGAAAACCGCGGCGCCGGGGATGAATGCCTTCATTCGCGCGCCTGTGCTGGTGTTGCAGGGCACGCAGGATCAAGTCTCTCCCATGGCGACAATTGTGGCAGTCGTTTCGGATATGGATAAGGCAGGTAATGACGTGCGCTTCGAGCTCTACAGTCAGACTCACCATGCATTCGATAACCCTGAAGCAGGCGAAGATACGAATGCTCGACTCTGTTATTCACCTAGGTCCGGACGACGGGCGCAGCGCGCCATCGCTAGTTTTCTCACCGAAGTGATCGAGCAATCCGAACAAAGCCACGGGCATCTTGTGTCTTAGTTTGCGATCAGGTGCGGGGGCTTCAGAACGACGGCTGGAGTGCGGATCGATCGACATGTTGACTACATCGAAGCGGGTCGGACATGGTTGGCTTCCACTGCATCGCTCCCCTGGGGAACGCATCATGATTGGCGATGACATCATCGTCACGGTGGTGGCGGTGAAGGGCGGGCACACGGTCCAGATCGGCATCGACGCACCGCGCCACGTAAAGGTGCTGCGCAAAGAATTTTGGACCCCCACACCGAAGTCGTCGCCGCCTCGCGCGACGCCTTGCTCCATTGCGGTGACAGTCAAGCCGCGCAAGAAAGTGTTGTTGGCTCCCGATGCCCCGTTACGCGAGACACCCTGAATTTCCCTCCACCACGTCCGAGAAGACGCTATGGCCAAAGCCAAGAAGAAAGCCCCCCGCACCCATTCCGCGACCAAGACCGCGCCACCCGCGCGTCCGATCAAAGAGGCCCTGAGCAAGTCGGCCCTGGTCGCTCATCTTGCGGAACACGCCGAGGTCACCGCGAAAGACGTGCGCGCCGTACTCAACACGCTTGCCCAAGCAGCACAGGCTTCGGTGCATAAGAAAGGCGTCGGCCAGTTCACCGTACCGGGCCTGCTGAAGATCACCGCTGTGCAGGTGCCGGCCAAGCCCAGACGCAAGGGTGTCAACCCGTTCACCAAGGAGGCGCAGTGGTTCGCCGCCAAGCCCGCCACGGTGAAGCTGAAGATCCGTGCGTTGAAGAAGCTAAAGGACGCGGCGCTGTAAGAAGCGCCCGAGCCGATGACACCGCATCACGTCTTGCAGCGGATCGATGTCATCGGTCGCGCCATCCAACAACAAGGAGTCGTAGCGTGAGTATGGGTAAGCGGCTGAGTGCCGAGTTTTTTGGAACGTTCTGGTTAGTGTTCGGTGGTTGCGGCAGTGCCGTACTGGCGGCCGCCTTCCCAGGCATGGGCATTGGCTTTGTCGGTGTCGCACTTGCGTTTGGTTTGACTGTGCTGACCATGGCCTATGCGGTCGGCCATATCTCCGGCGGGCATTTCAACCCCGCCGTGACCTTAGGGTTGTGTGCCGGCGGCCGCTTCCCTGCCAAGGACGTGCTGCCGTATATGCTCATTCAGGTGGGCGGCGGCATCGCCGGTGCGCTGGTGTTGTATGCCATCGCCAGTGGCAAGGCCGGCTTTGACCCCCACGCGGGTTTTGCCGCGAACGGTTACGCCGATCACTCACCCGGCGGCTACGGGCTGCTGGCGTGCGCCTTGGCGGAATTTGTCCTGACCGCGTTCTTCCTCATGGTGATTCACGGCGCGACGGACTCACGCGCACTATCCGGCTTCGCACCGCTGGCCATTGGCCTCAGCTTGACCCTGATTCACCTGATCAGCATTCCCATCACCAACACGTCGGTCAATCCGGCACGTAGCACGGGCGTGGCGCTTTTCCAGGGCGGCTGGGCGATCAACCAACTGTGGCTGTTCTGGTTGGTGCCGTTGGCCGGCGGTCTCGTGGGTGGGCTGGTTTCCGCTATCTACTTGGCGCGCGCCGCTGACGTCCTCGCTGAGTCCGCGTCGCCTCGCTGCTCGTCGTGATCGTCCCTATTCGGACCTACCCAATCACATAGTTCAGGCGGGCGACGTTGGTTCCGGTGGTCGGCATCCCTCTTAAGAATTGCCCTTTTCCATCCATCCTTGTGAGGAACCCAGTGAACATCATGCAACTCGTCAGCTTCGCTGCTACCGTGACGACAAGTACGGGCCGTCCGCGTAGGTCCCTTAGGCGTGCGCGACCAGCGGCGCCTTGATGGAGCGATGCTCTGTTCATGCTCCCCCTCAGTGCCACGCGAGCTGAAACGGAAGCATCCCTCGCCGTTCGGCTTCGCGCAGCAGGGTGATCGTGCTGTGCGCCTGGAACAGGGTCATCAGTGCGTGCCGATGCGAT
>NZ_JBEPMU010000010.1:0-39743 GCF_040545895.1 Dyella japonica | reverse complement strand
ACGAGATTGCCCAGGGGCTGGGCATTTCCGTACGCACGGTGGAATCGCATCGGCACGCACTGATGACCCTGTTCCAGGCGCACAGCACGATCACCCTGCTGCGCGAAGCCGAACGGCGAGGGATGCTTCCGTTTCAGCCCGCGTGACACTGAGGGGGCGTAAACAGGCATCGCCCAGGCGCCGCTGCTGGTCGCGCGCATCCCTAACGGGCATACGCGGACTAGCCACACGCACTTGTCGCTATTGGTTGCCGACGGTCCGTCAGGCGCGTGGGGGCACGGTTACCAATCTCGCGAAAGCGCCCATCCCAATTGATTCGGCGATCGCCTGCTATGCGGCCTCAGCGAAAACATCAGCGCGCGTATATCGAATCCCTCAACGAGCGATTGCGTGACGAATGCCTAAACGCACACTGCTTCACCGGCTTGGCCCATGCACGCACCGTTATCGAAACCTAGCGTCGGAAATACCACGAGGAGCGACCCAACAAAATGGTCGGCGGGCTGACGCCCGCCACCTATGTCCAACTACTGGCTGCCAGAGCGGCTACGATCACCCACGGGCTCCAAAGCCTAGCGTTACTTAACCGAGTCCAGCATCGCACGGCCCTGTCAGTGGAAGGTGGGCGCGTTGTCTGCGCCCAGGCTTTTCAGCAATTGGTGTGCCTCGCGTGAACGTGGCGCCACCGCCACCAGACGCTCGGCGTACTCGCGCGCCCTGGCCATGTTGCCGGCGTCACGCTCGGCCTCTGCCAGCGCGAACAGCAGCGACGGATCGTAGGGCGACGTCGCCAAGCTCGCTTCCCACACCTTGCGCGCCTGCTCGCCCTTGCCCGCGGAGTTCAGCGCCACGCCGTAGACATAGGCGAAACGCGGATTGGCGGGATCCGCCCGATGCGCGCGCTCCAGCCACCCCAACGTCTGCGATGTCTGGTTCCGCCGGACGAGCGCGAGACCTTTCGCGTGCAGCAGGCCGGCGCTATCAGGCACGGCGCGCAGCCCTTCGTCGATGACCTTGGCCGCATCGTC
The DNA here is from genome assembly GCF_040545895.1 of Dyella japonica. GTDB lineage: Bacteria > Pseudomonadota > Gammaproteobacteria > Xanthomonadales > Rhodanobacteraceae > Dyella > Dyella japonica_D. The sequence continues at coordinate 38,715 of NZ_JBEPMU010000010.1, read as the reverse complement.
CTCGCGGCCCATTGCGCGGAACATGTCCGCGAGATTCACATAGGCAGGCACGAAATCCGGCTGCAGCTTCAAGGACTGGCGAAAGGCCTGCTCCGCGGCGGCGGTATCGCCGCGCTCCACATAGACGATCCCCAGGTCGAAATGCGACTCCGGCCGATCAGCGATGGCGGCCTGCGCTTCCTGGTAGGTCGCGAAGGCGCGATCGCGTGCAGCGCGCTGCGCCGCATCGAGCGGTGCATCCGGCACGCCGGCCAATACACGACCGGCCTTGACGCGAACCGCCAACACCGGGTCGTCTGCCAACGCAGCGGCCATCGGCCCGCGCACTTCCGGAGGGAAGGCGAGCAGTGCATCCAGCGCCGCTTCGCGCATCAGCGGATCGGTGTCGCCCAGCGCGGCCTGGATCGCCGGCACGACATCCGGGCTCGCGTAGTGCTGCAATGCGTCGACAGCCGTGGCACGCGCCATCATCGGTGAGCTGACGTCACCCGCCAGCGTGGTCAACAGGGACGCGGCGCCAGGCTTGCCGCGACGCGCGGCGTCCAGTGCCTCCACGAAATGCTGATAGCCCTTGCGATCGGGACCGTGCGCCTTCGCGATGGCATCGGCCGCCCACGGCGCGCCCTGGTCCGCGTGGCAGTTGGCGCACGCGTTGGGCACGCCGTACTGCACGGTGAGGTCGGGACGCGGCACGCGGATGGAATGATCCGGCCGCGCGTTGATCACCATGTAGTTCTTGGAAGGCATGTGGCAGGCCACGCATTGCGAACCGGCGCTGCCCTCCTTGTGCATGTGATGTGCGGTGGTGTCGTAGACCGCCGGCGTGTGGCAGCTCTCGCACAACGCATTGCCCTGCGCACGCGTCTTGCCGGAGTGAGGATCGTGGCAGTCGCTGCAGGTGACGCCCTTCGCGTACATTTTGCTCTGCAGGAACGAGGCATACACGTACACCTCGTCCAACTGCTGGCCGTCCGCGTGATAGCGGCCTTCCGTGAGCAGCACCGGATCGTGCGTATCCATCAGGCGACCCGTAGGCGCTGTGTTCCTGGCGATGATGCTACGCCGCGAATGACAGACCGCGCAGGTTTCCACTTCGCGATGCGTCGCCAGCGGCGCACTGCGCGCGGGATTGCCAGATACCGGGTTGGGAATCCAGTGCACGCCTTTGCGTTCGTCGAGTGAGATGCTCAAGCCCATCGACGGATCGGCCTTCTTGGTTGCATCGCTGGCATTGGACCACTCCACGTGGCGCGAGCCGGGCCCATGGCACGCCTCGCACGCCACGTTGATCTCGTTCCAGCGGGTCTTGAAGGTGTTGCTGGCCAGATCGTAGTTGCGCTGCACGCTGGTGGAGTGGCAGTCCGCGCACATGTAGTTCCAGTTCTGGTTCAGTCGCGTCCAATGCAGCGTGTCGCGCGCATCGATGTGCTCACCGGGATAGAGGTTGAACCAGCGCTGTCCGCCTTCCCCCGCGGGGCGCGCATCCCACGCAGCTCGCAATGCCTGCAGTCGCCCATCGGGAAACGCCACCAGATACTGCTGCAGTGGATAGACGCCGAAGGTGTACTTCACTTCGAATTCGCCGGGCTTGCCATCAGGCCCGTCGGTCTTCACGAAGTAGGCGTGATCACGCTTGAAGAAGCTGGCGATGGAACCATCCTGCTTCAGGGCGCCACCATCGAACCGGCCCGCGACTGTCTTGTCGTCGGCTACCTGCATCGCGAGTGCATGATGAGATGCCTGCCAGGCCTGCGTTTCCTTCGCATGGCACGATGCGCAGGCTTGCGCGCCCACGTAATGCGCCGCAAGCCGCTCCGGCGTTGCAGGCGTGGGCGCGGTGGCTACTGATGCCACCGGCGTGGTCGCGACGCCGGGCGAAGGCACGCGCAGCCACCAGATCCCCAGCAACACGAGCACCAGCACGGCCAGGCCCAGCGGCATCCACCAAAGCCGGCGATGAGGTTCCTTGGACGAAGGCGCTGCCGCGGCCGGCGCCGGGCGAGAAGACGCCGCCTTGCCAGAGCGCTTGCCGTGGCTCCTTTTGGAACGCCCCATCCGTTTCTCCCCGATGCCTACGGTATGTGTTGTGTGCGTCCCTTCCTGGGACGCTGTTTTCCACCGGCTGCGCGGGCATGGTAGCCGGCGCGGGCGATGAAGCCGTGAAAGTGTCTCCGTCCGTCGACGGCAGCCGGGTCACGAGAACGGATTCAATGGCGGCAGGGCCGCCCGATGTCGCCAGCGGCGCCGACTGTGTTTCCACCGTTCCCGCGCACTTGCCAGGGCATCGATCAACGACGACGCCGACCACGCCGATGCACCCTGCCCGTACAACGCATCCTGCAAGCCGGACCACTGCCCGTGCAGTGCGGCGTCGCCGTAGCGAGACGCCCATGCGCTGACGCTCGCTGGTGCGCCGTCGTCGGCCGCACGACGGATCCAGGCATCCACCGTCGCGGCCATCGTTGCTGCGGAAGTCTCGTGGCGTTGGCGCCTGACCGCACGGAACGCAGCGGCCTCGGAGTGACGCCGGCGATATCGCCACGCCTGCCATCGATGCCACCAACGCTCGCCCATATCGCGGAAGCGCCACGCGAGCCACGCCAGCACGATCAGCAACAGCACGGCCAGGCCGGCGTCGCTCGACAGCCAGCCGACCATGCGTGGCATGAAACCGCGCTGGGGCAAGGCAAAGCGTGGTTTATCCGGCGATCCCCACCAGGCGTGGAAGCGGACTTCGGCGACCGTGCTCTCGCGCCATTGGCGCGTGCGGCTGTCCATCCAGCGCACGGTGACGGGCGGCAAGCTGTAGTGGCCGCGATGCTCGATCACGTAGCTGGCGGTATCCACGCGGTCGCCGCCGACGAAGCCGCCATGATTGTCGACTGCATCACGCGTGACGGGCGAGGCGGCATACAACGTGAGCCCGTCGACAGGCGCGAATACCGTGGGCGGCAGCATCATCGCTGGCGCGCCATCGGCGGTGATTTCGATGCGGCGCGTCACGGTGTCGCCCACGTGCAGCCCACCGTCCTGTGGCGTGATGGTCTGCGTGATCTTTACCGAACTGGCGATGAGCGCCTCGGTGACGCCCGCAGGCAATATCAATGCCCGCACCTTGAGCGAAAGCGGCTGGGTCTGTACGTTGACCGGCGTGCGTTCTGCGCCCAGGTGTGCGGTGATCTGGAACGAGGGAATCTCCACGTCGCCCGACATCAAGGGTGTGATGAGATACGTGCGCGACACGCCTGACCACGTCTCGCCGTTCACGGTCTCCACCAGGTGGCCGGGCGTCTCGTCGGAAAGCGACAGATACGCGCCATCCACGTGCAGCTCCGGAAGCACCGGAGCATCGGTGAAGAAATCCGGCGTCAGCACATCCACTGCGATACGCGCCGTCTCGCCCTGCATCAGTGTGTTGGACGGCTCCGCGTGCACGCGAACCTGCACCGGCGGCGGGCGTGTTGCGGCTTGGTCGGCGTGGGCCACGATGGCGACCCAACAAAGGCAACACGCCAGCCAGGCTTTCATGGCTGTGCTCCTTCACTGGTCGATGCAGCGGCCGGCGCGGCGGGTGGCTGGCCGCTTTCGATGCTGAACTTGGTGCGCAGGAAATCCGCCGGCGACACGCTGAGGTTGCGCATCCACACATCCGCCGGCAGTGGCGTGAGTCGCTTGCCCTGCACCGTCGTGGTGTCATTGCCCTTCTTGCCTTCCTTGTCCTGCTTGATCTGGTCGGGGCGCGTCTCCTCATCCTGTTTCTCTGGCGGTACCTCCGCGCGTTGCCTGATCAGTTTTGCCATCAACTGAAGATTGGCTTCCGCCTCAGGAAAGGGATGGCGCATGCGCAGCGCGTCGTTGTAGGCATCCTTGGCCTCCTCGTATTCGAACTGGTGCGCATAGCTGTTACCGGACATGAACTTCGCGTCGGCTCCCGGCAGCGTCTCGAAAATCTTCTGCGCGTCCTCCCAACTTCCATGCTGATAGAGCGCCAGGCCTTTCCAATAGGGGTCCTGGAAATGCTGCGCGGCCTGCTCGAAGTCGCGATGCTCGTAGTACCAACGTCCTTGCTGATCGGCTGTAAAGAACCAATCGGCCACGTGCCAGTCGGCTGCCGAAGCCGTCGACGGCAACGCACCCATGCCAACGAAGCCCAGCACGAACACCCATCGCACCACCCAGCCGCGTCGAAACCAGAACAACGCGATCAGAACGAGTGGATAGCACAGGTAATAGCCGTATTCCTTCCAGTGCACGGACGATTTGTCATTCATGATCTGCAGGTGATGCAAGGCTTCGCGTTGCACCCACTGCATGTCGTCATCGCTCGTGGTGACGCTGCTCAGCGGGATATGCGCCTGCGAGGCGAGCCGTTCCAATGCACGGTCGTCGAGCTTCGCCTCGATGGGCGAGCCGTCCTGCCCGGTTTGCATGGCACCGGAAGGTGTGCGCAGCGACCCTCCCTTGGTGGTGCCTACGGCAAGCATCAACACTTGCTGCCGCGAACGCTGGTGATGCGCGACGAACGCCGGAATCTGCGCATCGTCGAAGCCGCTGGTGAAGAACACGATGGTGCCCGGATCGCTTTCCGCATTGAGCAAGCGGTCGGCCAGCGCCAACGCGGCGGCGGCGTTCTGGCCCTTGCCGGGCAGCAGGTCGGTGCTCAGCGCGGAGAGAAACATCTCCATCAGCGCCGCGTCGTCCGTGGGCGGCAGCACCATGTGTGCGGTGTTGGTATACACGATGAGGCCCGTGCGGCCGCCCACACGCAAAGCCATCAAATCGCGCACCTTCTGCTTAGAGCGCTCCAGCCGCGTGGGCGACACGTCCATGGCGTTCATCGCGGGCGACAGATCCATCGCCACCATCATGGGCGCGCGATCTTCCGCAAACGGCGGCGATTCCAGTTCCCACGTGGGGCCGGCACACGCGATGCTGCCGATCACGATGACGGCACACACGAGATGGATGGGGCGCGCACGCCAATGCTCGCTGTCACCAACCACCAGATGCGCCAGCAGATGCGGCGCGATCATGCCTTTCCAGCGCTGCAGCGGGTCGTTGCGCCGCTGCCACCACCACAGCAGCAGCGGACCGAGCGGCAGCAGCAGTAGCCACAGCGGGCGAATGAAATGGAAGCCCTGTTCCATCGCTCAGCGCCCCGGTGTCTCAGGCGCCAGCGATGACGTCGCACGCCTGCGCGTGAGCGGCGCTAGCACGCCCAGCATCAGCAGGTGGTAGACGATCATGAGCAGCAAGGCCACGCCCAACGGGAGGTAATACAGCTTGAGCTTGGGCCGGTAGACGGAATGCTTGACCCTGCTGGGCGTAACGCGATCGAGCAAGGCGTAGATGCCCGCCAGCTGCTGGCGATTTTCGCCGCGAAAACTTCGCCCGCCGGTCGCGGCGGCGATGCGCTGGAGCGCAGCCAGATCCACGCGGTTCTCGCCCTTGGCGTCCGGGTCACCGATGCCGATGGTGTGGATGACGATGTGGCTGGCCTTGGCGATTTCCGCAGCTTTTTCCGCCGGAATGCGGCCGGCGGTATCGTTGCCGTCGGTGAGCAGGATCAACACGCGCTCGCGCTGTTTCGAACTCGCCGTCATCTTCACGGCCACGCCCACGGCATCACCGATGGCCGTCTGCTCGCCAGCCATGCCCACGCGCAATTCGTCCAGCAACTCGCGCACGGCCACATGGTCCAGCGTAAGCGGCGCCTGCGGAAACGCATTCGTGCCGAACACAATGAGCCCGATGCGATCCGTGGCGCGATGGCCGATGAAGTCGTCTACCACGCCCTTCACCGCGCTCAGGCGATCGATGCGCTGCCCCTGCGCATCGAGAAAGTCAGGTGTCGCCATGGAACCGGATAGATCGATCGCGAGCAGCAGGTCGCGCGCCGACTCGGTGCGTTCGATCGGCGGCTCCAACCGCTGCGGTCCCGCCAGTGCCAACACCACGAGCACCCAGCATACGGGCGCCAGGATGCGGCGTAGCCAGTTGCCGCGCAGGATCACCGCGCCACGCTTTGGCGTCTGCCCCGTGGCCTTCGCCAGGTCATCGAAGAACGGTACGCGGATGGCCTTCGTTCGCTCGCCGTAGGGCGGCAACAGCCACCACACCAGCAAGGGCAACGGAAGCAGGATCAGCAGCCAGGGGTATTCAAGCTGCAACATGGTTGTCGATCCAGCGGTGCAACAAGGACATCAGCGACGCAAGTTCGTCGTTGCCGATGGCGCCATCGCCGTAAGCAAGCCTGTCGAGTGCGCGCCCCGGCCCTTGCACGAAACCGCCTTCGGCGTAGGTGCCATCGAGATAGCTCAGCCATGCATCGCCACTCATGGGCCCCACCTGCTGCCGCGGTGCCCACGCAAGCACCGTGCGCTTGACCAGGGCAGGAATGGAAGCCAATGCATCGGCGCGTCGTGCGGGGTCAGCAACGGCGTTTTCAATGGCCGCCAGTTCGGCCCGTGCCTCACGCCGGTAGCGATTGCGCATCCACTTGCGCCACGCGAGAAAGGCAAGCACGAGCAGGCCAAGCAGGATGACTCCGGCAATCACCCACCAGCCTGCCGTCTGCGGCATGTAGGAAACCGGCGGCGGCGCCGGAATGTCCTTGAGATCGGCGATGGACACCATCGGCGTTTTGGCGGCGGGCAGCATCACGACGTTCAACTCCGCCGCTGTGCGAAGTGACCGAGCATCCGCGCCACCTGCAACAGCGTGGGCTGTTCGGTATCAATGGCCAGCATCGGCACGCCGCAGCGCTGCACGAGATCCACCGTCTGCGCCAGGCGCTGGTCGAACATGGTGCCGAGCGGTTCGCGGATGGTCTTGCGACCAAAATCCAGCTCCACCTGCAGCTCGCCCTCGGTCACCACGATCTTGCCACGATCCGGCACCGACCGCGCCGACGGATCGAATACCAGCACGGCGATGACGTCGTTGTGCGTGGCCAGTTCGCGCACGAGCTGCAGCGTTTGCTCGTCTGCACCGAAGAAGTCGCTGATGATGCATACCAGGTAGTCGTGCGTCGCCAGATGCAGCGCGGACCGCAGCGCGGCATCGAGTTGTCCCGCGTTGGCGCGGATGGGACTGTCGGCGCGCAACGCCTGATTGCAACGCGCCAACGCGCCCAGCACGGCTTGTACCCGCGCCCGGCTGCGATGGGCGCGGATGCTGTGGATTTCGCTGTCATCGAACAACACGGCGCCCGCGCAGTCGCCCGCCTGGAACGACATCCACGCTGCCAGCGCCGCGACTTCCGCCGCCACCACGGACTTCATCGCGCGGCGGGTGCCGTAGAACATCGATATGCGCTGGTCGACCACGAACAGCGCAGGGCGATCCCGCTCCTCTGTGTACGAGCGCACCAGGGCGCGACCCAGGCGCGATGACGCCTTCCAGTCGAGATGACGAAGATCGTCGCCGGGCACGTACGCGCGAATCTCTTCGAAATTGAGTCCGCGGCCACGCAGGCGCGATGCATGCCTGCCCGCGAGAATGCTGTGATGCGGGCGATGCGGCGTGGCATTGAGGCGGCGCGCGTCGTACTCCATGCGTGCCAGATGCCCGGGCGTGACATAGACCGTTCCGACGTCGCTGGCGGCTATCTCTGCCATGGCCGCACGCTCAGGCCGGTACCGCCACCAGCTCCAGAATCTTGTCGATCACCTGATCGGCATGAATGCCTTCGGCGCTGGCATCGTAGGAAAGAATGAGGCGATGGCGAAGTACCGGGTGGACCATGGCGCGCACGTCGTCGGGCGTTACATGGGCACGCCCTTCCAGCCATGCGTTGACGCGCGAGGTGCGCTCCAGCGCAATACCACCGCGTGGACTGGCGCCGATCTGGATCCACGTGGCCAACGTCTTGTCGTAGTTGGCCGGGTGACGCGTGGCATCGACCAGCGCCATGATGTACTGCTCGATCGCAGGCGCGACATGGATGCCATGAATCTCGCCGCGCGCCTCGAACACGCTGGCGGGCTCGATGCGTGTGGTCTGCGCTTCCGCAGCCTTGGCAGATGCGGCCACTTCTTCGCTGCGCACCAGTTCGAGCACCTGGATTTCGCTGTCCTTGTCCGGATAGTCGACCAGCACCTTCAACAGGAAGCGGTCGAGCTGCGCTTCGGGCAAGGGATAAGTCCCCTCCTGCTCGATCGGGTTCTGCGTGGCCATCACGATAAACAGCTCGGGCATCGCGTGGGTGGTACCCGCGACCGTGATCTGTCGCTCCTCCATCGCCTCCAGCAAGGCGGCCTGCACTTTTGCCGGTGCACGGTTGATCTCGTCGGCCAGGATGACATTGCCGAAGATCGGGCCGGGCTGGAACTGAAAGATGTTCTGGCCATCCTGCTGATGCAGCACTTCGGTGCCGGTGATGTCGGAGGGCAGCAGGTCGGGGGTGAACTGGATGCGGCGCATCTGGGTATCCAGATTCTTTGCCATGCTTTTGACGGCGCGCGTTTTGGCGAGGCCCGGCAGGCTTTCCAGCAGCAGATGCCCATTGGCGAGCAAGCCAACGATCATCTGGCGGATCAAGTCGCGCTGCCCGATGATGGATTGCTGCATCTGTGTCTGCAGCGTGGTCATGGCCTCTTTCGCGTTCATGCTTGCTCGCGGCTCTCTGGCTCGGGTATCAGCGATCGCCACCGGCGATCCAGCGGTAGTACGGGTTTTGGCCATCCGCCTGCAGCACCATGCCCAGCGCCTCGGACGCATGCTCGCGGTCACCCTGATACGCGGCCAAGCCTGCGGCGTAGAAGGTGAAGAGCACGTCTCGCTGCTGATGCATGGCCGCGACCAATTCGGGGCGTGCACCATGCAGCGTGGGCTCGCTGCGCAGCGCCACCAGTTCGGGCAGCACGCGAACGATCTCGTCGCGGCGCACCCAGGTGGCGTATTCGATGCTGGGGCGATCGTCCGTCACGGCCGCAACGTGGCCGGCGTAGCGTTCCAGGCTGTCGCCATCGCCCATCCAGGTGGCCAGCAAGGCCGCCGGCGATGCGATGCCCACCTCGCCCAACGCCTTGGCGACCGATGGCTGGTTGAAGCGTTGCTCGATCTGCGTTGCATTGAGTTCGATCGGATCGTTCGAGCCCACCAGCAGCATTTCGTGCAGCTCGGTCGTCCACAAGGTTGCATGAGGAAATGCATCGAGGAACGCCCGCACCATCGCACGGGAGTCTTCATCGTTCTGGGTGGGGATGGGCCACCACTGGGCGACCACGCCGCCCGGCGCCAGCCGCTTGGCGGCCAACTGGTAGAAATCGCGCGAGTACAGATTCACCACGCCTGCGGCCGAGGGTGGCGGCGGTTCCAGCGTAATCATGTCGTAGGTTTGCGCGCTGGCAAGCAGCTCGCGTCGACCGTCGCGCAAGCGGATGTCCAACCTCGCATCGCTGCCTGCATGGTAATTACCCTGGAACTGCGAGACAGCGCGCACCACCGCCGGCAACAGCTCGGCGCATACGCGCGTAGTCAGACCCGGATACTGCGACAGCGCACCCGCGGTGATGCCCGTGCCAAATCCGATCACCAGGGCCGATCGCGGTTCGCCGCGATGGATGATCAAGGGCAACAGCGCCTGCAGGCGCATGTAGCGCAGCGACGGCAAGGTGTCGCCGGAATTGGATACGCCCTGGATGTAGAGACGATGGAAGCGGTTGTCGCCCTGCCCCTGCGCCAGCACGGCGACCGTGCCGCCGCGACTTTCTTCGTAGTAGCTCAGCTCGCCGCCACGCGCTTGCGCCAACAGGTTGGCGAACTTCTGCGGCGGCGTGAACGCAGCCAACGCCAGCGACACGATGGCCACCGCCACCACTGCCCAACGATTTCGCGGTCGTTGCACGGTCCCTGCAAAGACTGCCACCAGTCCCACGACCGCGGCGGCGATGGCGAGCAAAGCCAGCGAACGCACGAGACCAAATGCAGGCACCAGCACGAAGCCGGTGACCACTGTGCCAGCGATGCCGCCGAGTGTATTGAGTGCAAGCGCCGCACCGACACTGCGCCCACTGCGCCCGGCATGTCCGCACAGGCGCAGCACCGCCGGAAACGCCGCCCCCAACAACAGCGTTGGCAACAGCACGATGGCGATGGCGGCGATGGCGAAACGCGCACACATCGCAGCAAGCCGGCTGTCGGTCAGTGACATCACGAGGTTCGCCGACGCGCTCTGCAATGCGGGTAACCAGTCGCCCAGCCAGCTGACCTGCAGCAGCGCGGCGAAACCGGCGAGCGCAATCAACAGGCCAAACGCCAGCCAGCCATCGCGAACCCGATCGGCAAAGCGCGCATAAATCGCGCTGCCCGCCATCAGTCCCAGCAGGTACACGGCCAGCATCATGGCGAAGGCGAACGCGCGCGTGCTCATGAATTGCACCACCGTCTGCGACCACACCACTTCGTAGCCCAGGGCGATACCTCCAGCGATGGCATAGAGCACCAGCGCGAGCCGACCCGTCCACGACGGCGCCATGCTCTGCGCGGGCGCGATCGGTACCTGCGATGCAAGGTGCCGGTCCAGCCACAGGGCAGTCAGCGCTACCAGACCATTGACCGACGCCGCCGTCCAGGCGGATCCCTGCACGCCCAGCGCCGGCAGCAACAGAAACGGCGCAGCCAGCACGCCAGCGACCGCGCCTGCGGTATTGGCCGCATAGAGACGGCCACCCGTAGCGGCGACGCTGCCGCGCGTCGCCGCGCGCACCAACACGGGAAGCGTGCCACCCATCGCGACAGCCGGCGCGCCGACCAGCACGAAAGGAAGTACCCAGGCGAGCCAGCCCACCTGCCGCTCAAGCACCGCGAAGGCGGCTGCGCTGTGCGCCAACAAGAACGTCGCGATCACCGCCAGGACAGCGACGGCTCCCTCCAATAAAGCGTAGAGCCGCAGCGGGCGTTGCAATTCGTCGGCCTTGCGTCCCAACCAAGCGCCACCCAGCGCCAGCCCAGCGAAAAACGCGCTGACCGCCATGGTGACGGCATAGACCTCCACGCCAACGACCAGGGACAGCTGTTTGATCCACAGCAGCTGATAAACCAGCGATGCCGCACCCGAGCCGAACAGCAGCATTGCAAGCACGACTCCCATCGGGGAAAGGCCGCGCGTCGCCACAAAGGCATGTTTTCCGACGTGGGGAGGCTTCATGGCAGGCATGGAACGCGCATGCGGGTGGACGTCGCCGGAGCATGGGAAGGATTCGGCGCGCCACTATGCGGCTCGGCAACGCAAGACGAAGACTGCGATGGGATGCGGGCGACTGAGAGCCGCCCGCATCCGACATCCCCGCTCAATGCCCCTGCTTTTGCTCCAGCTGACGCCTCAAGGCCTCTTCGGCATGGTCGATGGAGAACGAAGCCGGCGTCTGGCTCGGCGGGAAGTCTTTGTACGTCGCGAGCATGTTGAATACGCGACGGTTGCCTTCGAAGACCAGATAGGCGTTTTGCGCCTCCCACAGGTAGTAACCCGTGGTGGGACCGATATCCGCCCGCTCGTAAGGGTCCATGCGCAAGTTGTACAGCTTGGGCGTGCGCAGGCAATCGAAGGGTTCCATCCATATCTGCATGCCGCCGACGGCCTTCTGTTCGCAGAACACCACCTTCCACGCGGTAGGCACGCTTGCCCCCGGATTCTTCATGTCGAACCGTACGGCGACCACGGCGGCATCGTCGTTGAAGTAGAAGAATTCGGTACGTGGGCCGACATTCGTCTTCCCGGTGAGATAGGGAAGGAAGTTGTAGCCGTCCAGATGCACTTTGAAACTCTTGCCGCCGAAACTGGCGCCCTTTGCCAATTTATTGGTGATGTCGTCATCGCCCGCTGCAGCCACCAGCGTCGGGAACCAGTCAAGGCCGGAGATCAGCGTATTGCTGACGGTGTTGGCACGGATATGGCCGGGCCAGCGGATCATCGCCGGTACGCGAAACGCGCCTTCCCAATTGGAATCCTTCTCGCTACGGAACGGCGTGTTGGCGGCGTCGGGCCAAGTGAAGAAATTCGGGCCGTTATCCGTGGTGAAAATCACGATGGTGTTCTTCGCAATACCGGCGTCGTCCAGCGCCTTGAGCAACTTGCCCACGTTCTGGTCCATTTCCCACATGCCGTCGGCGTACATCTCGCCAGCCCCGAGGCCCGCCTTGCCTTCGAATTCCGGCCGCACATGAGTAAAGATGTGCATGCGCGTGAAATTCATCCAGGTGAAGAACGGCTGGCCTGCCTTGGCCTGCTTCTGGATATAGGAGATCGCCGCGCCAGTGGTCTCGTCGTCGATGGTCTGCATACGCTTGACGGTCAGCGGGCCGCTGTCCTCGATCTTGCCGTCGGCATAGCTGTGTATGACGCCGCGTGGGTTATAAGACTTGAGGAAATCCGGATTGTCCTTGGGCCAGTACGGACGCTCCGGCTCTTCCTCGGCGTTGAGGTGATAGAGGTTGCCAAAGAATTCGTCGAAACCGTGCTTGGTCGGCAGGAAACGATCCTGGTCGCCCAGATGGTTCTTGCCGAACTGCGCCGTGCCGTAGCCCATGCCCTTCAGTACCTGGGCGATGGTGATGTTGCCGTCCTGGAGACCCACTGGTGCACCCGGAATGCCGACCTTCGACATACCCGTGCGCAGTACGTTTTCGCCCGTGATGAAGGTCGAGCGCCCGGCGGTACAGCTGTTCTCGGCGTAGTAGTCGGTGAAGATCATGCCTTCACGGGCAATGCGATCGATGTTGGGTGTGCGATAGCCCACCAGTCCCATCGTGTAGGCACTGAGATTGGCGACGCCGACGTCATCACCAAAGATGACGAGGATGTTCGGCTTGCCGGTGTTCCCCTGATCCTGCTGCTGGTCCTGCGCCGGTGGTTGTGCCTTGGCGGCAGGTGGTTGGATGGTGACAGCGGCCACGACGAACAAAGCCGTCGTCACTACTGTCGTCAGTGACTTGAGTAAGGTGCTGCGCTGCCACGGGCGAAACATGGGGACCTCCTAATGTGCACGACTGCACCGGGCAGCCAACATGGATCACATCATTCATTCCGCAACGGCGCCCAGGGCGCTGCACCGTCGTCAAGCGTTACTGCTTTTCAGCGGGGTAGATCACTTTCCAGTCCTTCTTCATGTCCACTACGGTCCAGCCCTTGGCCGTGGCCTCATCCAGTGCCTTGTCGAGCTTGCCGACCTTGGATTGGCGGTCGTACGCCCACTCACGCGCCGCGTCGGTGTGATGGACCAGACCCGTGAAGCGAGCACCATCGCCCGCGGCCGTCCACTCCAGCATCTGCTGGTCGCCATCGGAGTTGCCGAAGGCGAAGATGGGTTTGACGCCGAGGAAGCGCTGGATGCCCACGGGCTTGCCCGGGCCATCGTCGATCAGCGCGACCTTGGGCAACTTGATCAGCACGGGCGTACCGTTCTGCAGCTCGTACTTCAGTTCGCCCTGGCTACCGACGATCTGTTCCGGCGGGACGCCGTACACAGCGGGAACCCAGGCGCGCATGAAATCCTGGCCACCACCGGAGACGATGTAGGTCTTGAAGCCGTTGTCGCGCAGGTAGTGCAACAGCTCCAGCATCGGCTGGTACACCATCTCCGTGAACACGCGATGCGTTTTGGGATGCTTCGCCGTGGATACCCACTGGTTCACGTTGCGCGCGAACTCGTCGGTGGTCATGCCCGAGTGCGTGGCGGCCACCAGTTCAAGCACGCCCTTCTCGCCTGTAGCGGCGAGGCCTTTCATGTCGCCTGCCAACGCGGACTTGAACGGCTCGGTGGTCTTCCATTCCGGGTGCTGGGGCGACAGGGCCTTCACCTGGTCCAGCGCGAAGAAGAATTCGAAATAAACCGGTTGCTCCGCCCACAGTGTGCCGTCGTTGTCGAACACGGCGATACGTTTGGACGGCTCCACGAAATCGGGCGAACCGGTGGCGGTGAGCTTTTTGACGAAGCTCTCGATCTGTTGCTTGGTGGTTCCGTCGTTCCAGGATGGCAACGGATCGCCTGCTGCCGCGCAGGCATTGGCCCATACGAGCATGCCAAACAAGCAGAACGCGGCCCAGCGAACCGCCCCGATCTTTCGCGCGAATGCCTTGGCACGGCCAGGATGAGTTGCGGCGTGCATCCAAGCATCTCCCCATGGATCGATGCCATCGCGATCGCAGGTGGCAAGCCTGCACTCGGACGACAACTCATGATGGGCGCCCCATTCGGCCCTGCGCCCGGCCTGGGCGCGTTGACACTACGCGCCGATGATTACGGTCGCGGATTTGGCAGGCATTGACAATTCGGGACACTACCTAGTGGCACTAAGCAAAATTACGGGGCGCCGGTCACCATGAGCTTGCCGTAAGAAATCGAGGCCGCATTGCACGGTCTCGTGAGGGAAAGGTGAAGGTATACGCGGCGAAACACCGGCACCGCGCAGCATACGACGTATGGGCACCGCCTCACCGTGGTCGGCAAGGCAATCGCCGTGCTGCCGCCTGGCATCATGTGATATCAAGTACCAAAACATTCGACAGAGCAGGGCCGACGAACGACGTATCCCTCCGCTAATTGTCGACACTCACCGTGGAACATCCGGCCAGGACGACAAGCGTCATGCCGAAGAATCTGCGTAGCTTCATGTCCGTCACTCCCAGGTTCGTGCTGATGCCACGCGACCAAACAAGCTATTTTTTGGCTCTTTCATACCGCAAGAACGAGCCATGTGTGAGTCTTCCACCGGTCTTGTAGCTATCGGCCTTATGACGCCCTGCCTCTCCGCCTCGCGAAGGAGCGAAATGCTGTTGTGAACGCCAAACATATCCAGCAACGCTTGTCTGTGATTCTCCACCGTGCGTGGAGATATATGAAGCAACTCAGCGATTTCCACAGTACGAAGACCACCCGCGAGGTGATCGATCACCTGCCTTTGTCGGCGCGATAGTTGGTGCACAGGCACCCCGACGTCGATGGTTTCAATGACTAGACGTGGAGTTACGTACAGCTTCCCACCCATGACAGCGAGAATTGCTGCGTATAACTCTTCGCAGGAAGATTGCTTTACGACGTAGCCGCTGCTACCCAGCCTCATGGCTTCGCGGACCATCTTTGGATCGTCCATCGCCGATAACACAAGGAACGGTACGCTAGATCCGAGTTCACGAATTCTACGGAGGGCATCCAATCCACTGAGGATGGGCATAGCTATATCGGAAATGACAAGATCGACAGGTCCCACCATCACCTTCTCAACAAGGCTTGATCCATCGTGAGCTATGTCGACCGATTTCACATGAGGCAGCAAAATTCCGGATATACCTTCAGCCACGCACCGATGCCCGTCTGCGATTATCAGCCGCCAAGTCAGGCTTGCCAAATCTTTCGTGAAAAATTTTGGGTTCATGGCGGACCATCGAGATTTGTCTTGCGGCCACACAGATACTTTTGATACCCCCTCTCACAGAGCGGCTTGTTCAATAGACGCCCTGATCGACGCCACCACTACTTCAGGTTACGCGGCCTAGAACTAGCAACGTACCACGCGGATTGTTGTACCGATCACTTTTCGCCTTGACCACCGCCACTGATTTGCTCAGGTGCTGATATCGAATCCGTTCTTTCAGTTCTGGCAACGAACTGGAATTATCGCTACGGTCGCGCCATCCGCCACCATCGGAACAGTAGCGTTAGCCGGTGCGTGCTGCATTACTGGTGCGCAATTTGATAGAACTCCAAACAACACGACCGATGCACGACTGCGGGAGGCGTGGTTGACCGCTCGTGGCGAATGACCTCAAATGGCAGGAATGCTTGCGCATCGCTATGCGCTTTCATGATCCTGCCCCAGCGGCCCAAAACTTATGGCCTAAGTACATTTGCTAGCCTACTAAAACGTTCATCAACCCGGCCTATTTCAGCACCGTCGCCCCACCTGGGCAATTACGTAGTTCTACTTGGAGGCAGTCAGTAGTTCGCTGCAACAATCTTTCATGGCGAATACGTCCGCCCGCACCAAGTACGGAAGCCAATTGGACGTCAACCCGCTTCGGCGAGGCTGCCAGCGAACATGAGCCTGCGTGGCAACTGTTCGGATATCCAACCCGCCCCTCGTCCCATAAACACCTCCTTGACCAAAGGTGTTGCGACGAACGATTGAATCTGCCGGCAGGCTGGTGACGGTGGTAGTCAAATCACCGATTTGGCTTCGTTCTCTGAGCTGGTGAACGACACGCGCGCTCAGGGGCATTCAAGACCTGCGTCCCATACGATGTGGGATTCGCCCACTAAAACGCTCGTTTTAGTGAGCAGTCTTCTGCGCTACGCACGCAGGAGCCTTCGCAGGTGCCTGTTCAGCATAAACGCTGCACAAAACAGCTCCGATTCGCGTGAACGGATTCTGACGGTGGCCGTCGCGGCTCCGTCGGACAAGCACGGAGAACATCACTTGCCACAGTGACACAACCGTCAGGCCGGGGGCCTCGGTGCCGCGAGTTTTTTGGGCTTTGTCCGATTCTTATGGGCTCATGTCAGCCATAGACTTGGATCTAACGTCCCACCGTCATGCTAGGTACATCCAGCACTATGATCTCGCTACGGAAGCCGCACTCATCCTTTGATGTCGGGTCAAATTTTCCTCCAGAATCAGTGCATGCGCTGTCACCAAGTCACTTGATTGAGCACGTCCAGGCTATGTGCGCGAGCCGCCTCGAAGGCCCACTGTGCGCATCCACGGATAGCTTTAAAAGGGATCTCGCCGATCTCACTAAATGTGATCGCTATTTATTCGAAGGGGCCCTGGCAGGCGAAGGTCTTCAGAAGATCAGCTTTCACTGCGACTCGCTATCGAGGAGCCTTCTCCAGAACCTGTGGCTGCGACTGTCTGGACTCAGGACACAAGAAGAAAGCACGCAGACGCATGACACCATGGAGCTTCTTAGTCACTCTGACCATGAAAGAGTGGTTCTGATCAAGAGGCTGGCGGCGCGATACGAAAAGCAGAACTGTGCCGTTCTATATGAACTGGGCCATCGACTTGCGTGGGTATTTAACACACCTCCGCTCGAAGGTGAGATGCTGCCAATCGGACCGGAGGGCGTACTAAACGCCTTCGCTGAGGCAGGCCTCTTGATCGGGCTGGCCTTTGAGCATCACCTCTTGCTGATTGAGCATTTCGCTGCCGCCGTTGGCCTGGCACTCCCGCAGCTTTATGAAGATATCAATCAATATCTTCGCAATCAGGAGATTAGGTCACAGGGTGCGCAGACGACAAGGCGGCCAATGGGATCCAAGCTACGTCAAGGGGCTCTCGCGTCAGAGGGCGCCATCCTGCGCCAGGATAGATGTGCCGGCTCAGAAGGATCGTCACCTAGAACCCAAGCATTTCCGGGTCCCGAGGTGAGTTTGCTTACTCTACTTCGGTCGCACCGGGCCCGTAAAGGTCGTATCGAGTCTGACGTTCGACGCGATATGGTTGGGCGATACCTGCGAAACGAAGACCTCCAACAAGCCCTATCGGCATTGGACGCCAGCGGGCCAGCATGGCTCTATGAAAGTGTGGAGCCTACATCTACCAGTTTGAAGGAGAAACTGGTTTCGGCGATGAATACTAGTGGTGGAAGCGTAAGGGATATCCATCTCACTGATGATCAGAACGACGTCCTAGATCTGGTTACGTTGCTCATTGACGAGATGAAGAAGTATCTCAACAAAGGAAGCCATGCGTTTTCGCTTCTACATGGTCTGCAGTTACCGCTCCTGCGCTTAGCCTTAGCGGACCCAGGATTTCTGGATGACCGCAACCACCCTGCCTGCAAGCTCCTAAATAGAGTGGCCCAGGTGGCAGAAGAGTGGCTTGATCATAGCGAAAATGACGCCGATCGCTCCTTGGCATTCAAGCTAAATTTGCTAGTTGAGCGGGCACGCCGGGAGCAGCCATCTTCGGGGCTCTATACAAGTCTTTTGGCGGATATTGAGCATCACTTGGTCAAACTTGATCACCGTGCAAGGACGTCTGAGCGCCGACGTATTGGATCCGCTGAAGGACGAGAGCGTATAGAGATTGCTCGTCGCAGTGTTGGCGACTTGATCAATGAGCGGACTGATCGCGTGTTTGTCAGCGAGCGAGTCCGTGTATTTCTAACGGGTGCGTGGGCCAATGCATTAGCTATAACCTTGCTTCGATACGGCGAGGATAGTTATGACTTCAAGGAGAAGATGCACGCGACCGATCAACTCGTTGGCCTAAAAAAGATTTCAAACGCTACATTTCTACGGGAGCGTGTCGTGTCCGCGCTGACATCGGTTGGCATGCAGGAACAGGAGGCCTCCGATCAGGCGGAAGAGGTTCTCAGAGATCTGCAACCAGCCATGTGTGACACCACATTTGCGAACAAGGCTGACGAAGCCGCTCGCCCCCAATCAATAGCCACGCAAGAAACGCTTGAGAGCCAGCCGCCCTCAGCAACGCCAGATCAACAGAAGTTGTCAACGAAAGAAACGCAGGTACTCGACTGGCTAAGCCAGCTTCCCTTCGGTAGCCAATTCGAATTCGTGGGCGATGACGGTAAGACTACGCATAGGCGAAAGCTGGCTTGGTACTCCCATTGCTCTGGAAATGCGTTGTTATTGTCGCCTCATGGGGGGCGGGGCGAGGAGATGAAGCTTGCCTCTCTCGCGCGACATATTGTGGATGGCAGGGTCAAACCTGCGGCAGCCAAGCAAGCAAGCATTATTGATCGGGTATGGCTAACTCTAACTAGCAAACTACGCGCCCAAGCGGACACCCTTCATTATCCCTGCGCAACCGCATAGTCGTGTAAGCCTGCATGAGCGATGTGCAATCAGCTACGACCGCCCTTCCCAGGCTGTCAAGGCATACGATCGTCAACGAGGACAGAAGGACCATGTTGTTTCCCGCAACAGCGAGATCACTTGAAATGCGATCGATTGTTGAGCAGGTGTTCTTAGAGCTTGCCCCGGAGGCCAATGCAAAACATATCGGCTTCCATTTTCGCATAGATCCGTCGTTGCGTGGACTAATTAGCCATGACGATAGTCATTGCATAGGGGAGATTCTGCGCCGCCTCCTGTCCAATGCTATTCGCTTCACGGTGCGTGGTCGAGTTGCGCTCCACGTAACTCGTGTATCAAGCGACATTTTTCCAAAATCCGTCGTTCGATTTATTGTCATTGACTCCGGTACGGGCATGTCGCCTCAAGCCCGGTCTACGATATCCGATCGTCTAGCTGCTCAGGGCACAGTGATCGACAAAGAAAGCGGGTTAGATCGCTGCCGGGAACTATGCTCAACTCTTGAATGCGAGTTATCTGCTTATAGCAGACTCGGGGTTGGAAGCGCCTTTGTGTTCCAGCCATCGCTTCGTTTTGAAAAGAACGGAAATAGAAGAATTGGGCCCCTAATTGGTCGGAAAATTATGCTTCTTTCGTCAGTCCCCGACTGGCTTTACGACATAGAGAACGTTCTACTCGGATGGGGTTGCCGAGTCTTGGCGGCATCAAGTCCTCTAGAACTGTTGGCGCGTCGCGATGACTCAGCCGGAGGAGTTCTGCTTGTCTATGATGAGTCTTATGGCGCGTGGAATGAGAGCGATGAAAGCCTCTTAATGGCAAGTCATACGATTCGTGTCATGCGGCGCCCCCCCTCAAAAGTAAAAGTTCACGACGGGCTTTGGGAGATTGGCTGCTACGAGTCTGAGACTCTCCTCAAAATTCTTACCGGTCTACAAATCTGATCCAATGCTGGTTAGTAATGAATCGGATAACTTTGGTTGGTTTCGTTGGCGCATGCGAGGCACTCGTAGATCGCTATGCAGCAGCGAAGTGGTGAACTGCGTGGCAGGTCATCGACGATTCGGCACAACGAACAGTTGTACGGTGTAAACCGCCGACCGTATAAAAAAATGGGCAACTCACGATTCAAGAGGTATCGCCGAAATGAACAAGTTCGTTGATTTTGTCGCCCTTCTAGGAGGGCGCGCCACCGAGCGGCCAGCAATTGGGCTGGGGCAATTGTGGCTGCGCTCGTCATTTGGCCAAGCTTTGCTTGTTGACATCCCGCTCTTGAATGCTGTTGGGAATAAGTTGGCGGCGCTGCGCGTGGCCAGCTATTGCACATTAAGCGACATGGGAGACCCCGATCCTACGGTAAGGTCCGGCGATCCGGTTCCTCTAACGTCGACGCTGCGACATGAGAGCGGCGGTCAATATTTCATTCGATTGATAAGTAAAAGAGCGTTGCTCAAAGACAATTTGTATCTGCGCGTAACCCTGGACGACGATGGACAGAGAGTTCAGCGCGAATATCGTCATCGCTTGCGCGGAAGCCCAACGCCGCGGCGCGATCCCCCTATTATATCTGCCCCCTCCTTGAGCAAGGCTGCCCCAGCGTTGCCCGTGGCGGCAGCATCCAGCATTAAGTTGAATGGTACAGCAGGTGCTATCGCGACGAACCTAGGCCTAGGGAGCGACGAAGACGCATACGCAACGTACGAATGGCTAGAGAAAGAAATAGCTCAGCTTCAGCATGCGCTCGATCATCTAAGACAGGCAGCATGCCGCCAGAAGCAGACTCTCGCCGACCAAGCTGAAAAGGCAACGCTTCATCGCACCTTGGTACGCCGAATTGATGCACAAACACGAGAGATGGCACTCCTTATGGAAAAACTCCAGCCAGCGATGCGCGGCTCCAGAACATGACTGAAACTCAGAAGACGCTTTCTCGGGAGTTGACTGGCCAGCATTAACTGACGCAGGCACGAAGTTGATTTACCGGGCAAGTCGCAAATTGGGTTGAGGTCTCTGGATCAAAATCGCTTCGGGCGCAGGCGGTCTGTAGTCAAGGCATTGTGTGGTCGTCGGGTGCTGTAGTGCTAGCGCCATTGCTCGATGGCAATCTGGGCTCCGCGCAGGGTGTAGAAGATATCCCTGTTGGGCAGTTCATCGCGAAAGTTGCCATTACCGTAGCCGCTCCTCCAAGGACTACTGTGGCACGAAGTAGAGCGCGTGGGTACCGACGGCGGCAAGCCGGTTCTTTGGCAATTGGCCGAACCGATCCTGGCCATGCCCAACTTCATATCGCGCAACTCACGTCTCGCCGATCTGACCATCCATAGCGGCTTTCCCGCTCATCGGTTCGACGAGCAACTCCTAAGCGAGACAAAGCCACCTCATCTCGCACTCAACTCCCCTTGCATAAAATATCGGATAGTCAATGGGTCGTACTTGAAGGCCAGGTAACAATGCATTCTGAGGCGCGCCGAAATGACTGTGTTTAGGGCCAGTCCTATAGATGTGCTCGTACCACCAAAGCATACTTCGCTTAAATATTTCTTAGCGAAGCATCGAGTGCTGATGTAACTGTTTTCAAGATCATCAGATATCGACTGGGTGATTTGCCCGTAAGTCGCGACCAAGCCAAAGAAACTCACCCTGGCCGTAATTCAGGAGATTTCTTGGCATTCATGACCTGCCGCCGGAACCGCAATCGATGAGAGCATTACGAAGCCATGACACGCCTGTGAATGGCTTTACGCTGATCGAAATGATGGTGACGCTTTCCGTTATTGTCATTCTCACTCTCGTCGCCATTCCCAGTTTTCATACATTTCTGCAGAACGTGCGCCGTGACAGCATCGTCGATGGATTGGTCACATCACTGCACTACGCGCGCAATCAAGCACTCAGCTTCAATCAACCCACTAGCCTATGCGCCGGCACTTCGGGCACGGGTTGCACTGACGGTAGTTGGGTTGACGGCTGGCAAGTCGTCACCATTCCCGCAGGCGCATCCACCGTTACACTCGCCAGCCACGCACTAGTCCCCACCATGTCGGTGCCTAACCTCCGCACCGTAAAGGGCAGCACCTCCCTTCAGTTTACCGGCCAAGGCTTAGTGAAAAATATGACAACCGCCGGCTATGAGTTGATTGTGGTTTGCGATGCGCGCGGTGCCACCGGTGCGCGAGCAGTTCTCGTCAATCGCATGGGCTACATTCAAGCGTCGCCCAAGTCTGGGATTGCACCCAACGGTGACGCTCTCACCTGCCCTACCTGAACCCATGAACACAAATAGATTCAACCAAGGCTTCGGTCTGATCGAAGTACTGGTCGCAGTGCTGGTCCTATCGATCGGAATGCTCGGCGTGGCCGGAACATTGTTGGCCGTTTCACGCAGCGCAAGCTCCAGCTACGCCAGGCAACAGGCGATTACGCGTGCATACGACATTGTGGACCGCATGCGCGCGAATGCAGCCACTGCCAACAATCCGACCTCGTCGAATCCGTACATCGCCGCACTGACCCCACCCAGCGGCGCACCCTCGCCTGACTGCACCGCGTCGGCCTGCACCGCCCAACAAATGGCAGCGTTCGATCTCTGGCAATGGAAAACTTCGTTGCAAACCAGCCTTCCCAGCGGCCTCGGTTCTGTAGCCATCAGCCAGGGGACTAATAGCACCACAACGATTACCGTCAACATCTCGTGGAACGACCAGCCAGCGCAGGCAACCTTTGCCGGTACCAAGACGACGTCTCCCGCCAACGCCACCTATACCATCGTTACCGCACTATGAAGCCAGATCTCGCGAAGGCACGGCAGGCTGGCTTCGGTCTGATCGAACTGATGCTCGCCATGATGTTAGGACTGATCGTGTCTGCCGGTGCCATCGTCATTTTTGTGGCTCAACGTCAGGTATATAGCAATGCGTCGTCGCAGGCCTTGATCCAGAATGCGGACAACGCGTTATCTGCCATCATCACACCGGTGATCCGGGGAGCTGGTTTTCTCGGATGCGGCGCCCTGGGGGGTACAAGTGCAACTGCTTATGTCGCAAACCCGAGAACGCCACTCACCTATGACACCAGCAGCGCGGTGCAAGGTTATGAGGCATCGATCGTACCCCCGCAAATCATCACAGGTGCGAACAACGACACCACGGCCAGCCACTGGACTCCCAGCCTGGATGCATCTTTTGCGTCGAGCGGGGTATCCCAAGGCAGTGACGTCTTGGTGCTCATTGGTGCGCAATCGGATGCGTCACCCGTCGGCGTCACCGCCTTCAACACGGGCTCACTGAGTGTCAATGACATCAGCACGCTGCCGGCGGCACCTCAGATGATCGCCGTTTCAGACTGCAGCAAAAACGCCATCTTCATGGCCACGGCGATCAACTCTGGCAGCAACACGGTTTCATTCACCACCGGACCCAATGGCGCACTGATATTTGCTTCGGGTTCACAACTCGTTCCGATCCAGCAGACTGCGCTCTTCATCGCCAAGGGCGATGGCAGTCAGAATGCGCTTTGGCAAGGCATCATGACCGGCAATCCATCAAGCGCATCGTGGGACATGGCCGAGGTGATCCCGGGCGTCAGCAATATGCAGGTACGGTATGGCATCGGCAACGCAGGCCAAGCCACGCGCTATGTCAACGCCAGCCAGGTCCCAAGTCTCGGCGGCTGGGGGGCAGTTACCAGCATCAAACTGGGCTTCCTGATCGAAGGAAATCTGGGTTCTGCACAAATACCCAATGGCCCGATGAATTATACGCTGTTCGACAAGACATTCAGCGTGCCAGCCGACTCCCGTCTGCGTCACACCTTCTTCATGACCGTCAACACGCGGAATACCACGCTATGAATGCCGTTCCTGCCTGCCCCGACCGATACCGGCAGCAAGGCATCGTACTTCCGGTCGTGCTGGTCATGCTGCTGATGCTGATCATCGCCTCGTTGGTCATCACCGAGCAGATCAAGACACAAACCCGCATTGCCAGCAATGCTGCAGTCAACCAGATCGCTATGCAAGCCGCGGAAGCGGCGCTTCGCAATACGACCAATCAGCTGCTGGCAGGCACGATTCTGACGGACCCCGGCGCATATCAGTCAGCGCCCACTCCCTATACGGCGACCGGCCAATATCTGTTCGATGCCACGCAATACATCGGCACCATGCTGCCTTGGCAAAACCCCAAGGCCTGGGCAGCACTTCCATCCACCCTGGAAGTGTGCTCCAACACGACCGTCAAGGAATGCAAGTTCATGGTCGAGAAGCTGCCATCCGTGCGCCCCCCCGGCTATAGCACTGATGTCAGCGTGTTCCGCATCACCGCAAGAGTGGTCGGCCCTGACGGACAGAGCGTTGTGATGTTGCAGACCCAACTACAGAAGCGCTGATATGACGGACTACTCAAGCATGCGCAAGCCATCTCGCCAAGCTGTTCGCTCGTGGCATCTCGCTTCAAGCAGCGTCTTGGCTACGCTGCTGATCGGCGGCATGAGCCTGCCGGTGGAAACTGCAGGCGCGGCCCCCGCACCGCCATCCCTTGCGATTTCACAGGTGCCGCTGACCGTCGTGCAACCCACGCATCCGCAGGTATTGATCGCCATCGGTAACTCCGAATCAATGGATGGCAACCTGTCGGGCGCGATCATGACGGGCTCGGGCTCGCTGGGGAGCGACGTCGCGACGCTGACGAACTCCAGCTCGTTGATCAACTTCACCATTCCCGCGGGATTTACTCCTCCGCTCAACGCTGGATCGGCTGGCAGCGCCCCTTACACCGTCAGCAGCGGCGGCACGCTTTACGACAACAGTCCCAGCCGTCTGAACGTGGCAAAGGCGAGCATCCAGGCAGTCATCAATCAATACATACCCAGTACTGACTTCGGTCTGATGGCATACGCGACGACCGGCACATCGCTGTATACAACATGGGTGTACCACATGTCGGCGACAGGCGGCTTCACCTTTACCAATACCGTGCCCGCCAACGTGCGATACGTCGCCAACCCGTGCTTCAATTACACGTCGGCCTCGACAACAGTCCAGGCCAATTGCGGAAGCATCGCCGGCACGCTGTTCGATGCGACCACGCTGTCCAACAGTCATTACATGATCATCTCGGCTTCGAGCGATGATCCCAATATCAATGACGTGCTATACGCGCCAAACGTTTTCCCAAGCGTGTCCGTCACCTATGGAACCCGCACGCCCACCAATCCTTATACGTACTACTCCCTGGCCCAGTACAACAGCGGCTCTGTCCTTTCGACATACGCAAGCGCCTTGCCGACCAACGGGATCCGCTCGACAACCCCGACCAATGCCGGTTATGTCCCCTTCTCCGATCAGGTCATGTATGTCCAGCGAGGTTTCGGCTATGGCGCGCTCGATGCTGTAACCGGCGGTGCCGGCAGGATCGTCACCTCGGGCGGAAGCGCCATTGTCACCGCAGGACAGACACCGACTGCAGCCAGCGTTGCCGCCGCGATCGGCTCTTTCAGCGCCGCGCTGGCCCCCGAGACAAATAACCCCAACTCCAGCGAGATCAAAGCACTGGCGGGGCAATCCGCACTGGCTGGTTTGCTTACCAGCGCCGGAACGACACTTGCCAGCAGCCTCCCCGCCATTGGCCAGAACTGTACGCCCCCCAAGCAATACGTCGTGTTGATTACCGATGGTCTGCCAACCGAGGACCTGGCAGGTAAATTTTGGCCGCCGGTAGGCAGTGACGCCGCAGCCGGCTATGGCATGACGGCCACGTTCAACGCGGATGGCTCGCTCAATACCGGCGCCACCAACGACCAGGCGCTGATCGATACCATCGTCAGTATCAAAGCCCTGAACGCTGCTGGCGTCGCAACGTACGTCGTCGGCCTTGGCGCGGGCGTCGACCCCACCAAGAACCCTCAGGCCGCGGCCACACTGACCGCCATGTCGATAGCGGGCGGTACTGACGCAGCCGCGGCCCAAATCACCGGCGGCACTCGCTATTTCCCCGCAACTGATCCAGGGACGCTAGTGGCCGACCTGCAGAACATCCTGGCCAATATCGCCAGCCAAAGCTCGTCGTCCAGCGCGGCCGCCGCAAACTCCACCAGCCTCAATACCAGTTCGCAGGTCTATCAGGCCACCTTCGTGCCCGGCAGCATAGCCGACAATGCCTGGACCGGCGACCTGAAGGCATATGCCATCGACACCTCTGCCACCATCAGTAGCACCGCCCGCTGGAGCGCGCGGCAGCAACTGGACAGCATGGGCATGGCGGGCCGTCATATCGCGACCTGGGACCCCTACTACCAGTCATCGTCTTCCAGTCCAGTCGTGCCGACGGCGGTCGGTTTCAGCCTGAGCAATCTCTCGGCGAACCTGCAGACGGCATTGGCGAAAAACGGCAACAACGCCACGGATATACTCAACTACATTCGCGGCGATCACTCGCGGGAACAGTCAAATGGTGGCCCACTGCGCAACCGTACGCACCTGCTAGGCGATATCGTGGACAGTGCCCCCGTTTTCGTAGGCCCCGCCGGCGGCCCCTACCCTGATGCTTCCTACGCAACGTTCGCGAGCAGCAGCACTGTGAAGGGCCGCCGCAGCATGTTGTACTTCGGCGCGAACGACGGCATGTTGCATGGTGTCGACGCATCCAGCGGCCAAGAAGTGATGGGATATATTCCCTACGGCGGCACCGGTGGCGTCTTTTCCAATCTCTACGAACTAGCCGACCCCTATTACCTCTCGCATCATCTGTTCTTCGTGGATGGCTCCCCGCAAGTTGCGGATGTGCTGCTTTCCTCAGATGGCAAATGGCATACCTTGTTGGTAGGTGGTGAAAATGCCGGTGGCCGCAGCATCTACGCTCTCGATGTCACCAATCCCAATAGCTTCACGACCGACAATGCCGTGGCCAGTTCGGTGCTATGGGAGCTTACCGACACGGACATGGGACTGAGTTACAGCACGCCCGTTGTGGTTCGCTCCAATGCCGTAGCCGTGACAGACGCCAGCAACTCCAGCCTGGTCAAAGGCTTCGCCGTGCTGTTCGGTAATGGCTACAACAGCGCCAGAAGCACTCCGTTTTTCTACGCGGTAAATGCAACGACGGGCGCCGTATTGGCCAAGATCGATTTGTGCGCAGCCGTGTCCGGCGCCTGCAACAGTTCACAGCCCAATGGGCTTTCGAGCATTGCCGCGGCCAATTCCAGCGGCGTTGCGGGAGTCCCCCAGGACATGGCTTACGCTGGCGATTTGCAGGGCAACCTGTGGACCATCAACATGAGCAACAGCAATCCCGCCAACTGGACGGTCACCTTGCTGTTCCAGGCTCGCGACAGCGCCAACAACGCGCAGCCGATCACCACCGCACCGGCCCTAACACCCAATCCTAACTTCCCGCAGCAGCTCGGAATCATGGCCTTCGTGGGCACCGGCGCGCTGCTGACGCAGGCTGACTTGACTAATACCGATGTTCAGACCATCTACGGCGTATGGGACAATACGAGCAGCCTGAGCAGCTATCCGGCCGGCACCGCACCAACACTACCCTATACCCGCGCCAATCTGGCGCAGCAAACTGTGAGTGTGGTGACTGCCAATTTCTCCGGCACCAACGTCAACGCGCTCACGTTGACCAATAATCCGGTCAACCTAACCTATGCCCCGCTCACGGTCAGCAATCCCGCGCCGCCACCGACCACACTCACAGTGACACCAAAAGAAGGCTGGTATTTCGACCTGTCGCCGATAGGCAACGGCACCCGGTCGTTCACCCCGCTGTCGATAGATGGGGGCGGCGTCAAGCTCAACACCAATACCCCACCAGCCAGCGCCTGCGCACAACCCTATTCGTACTTCATGAATGTGAATTTCCGCACGGGTGGACCGATGCCTACGGCATCGATCGGCTTGCCAAATGGAGGCACCGGAATCGGAAGTGCCACGGTCAACGGTGCACCCACCGTGCTTGCCGGCGTTCTGGCCTCCGACGGCTACAGCTCGCAACCTGCAAGCATGCAGTCGGCCTCGGGCACTGACGTCAACGTTATCAGCACGGCTAAAGGTCTGAAGACGGTCTCTACGCTGGGCTTCCAGCCAGCGCGTGTCGGTTGGTGGCAAGTTCAATGAAGATGAGACATATGAAATGGCGCGTTATTTTCTGCTTCTATGCTTCATCTCAGCTTGACTGCGGCCACGATCTCACGCTCAGTATCAGTCGTGATTCAGCAGGTGCATGATGAGCGCCCGTAGCCGCGTCGCCGGGGCGCACTTACACACTTCCATTTTTGGCTTTGCTTAAACGACGGCATCGCCGCCTGCATGTCAAACAAGCGCTGACACTGTTTCTTTCCCCAAAGAACGTTCGTTGATCGCCCTATACGCACAGCAACCCGACCTCCTTCAACGATAGCAAAACGTCATGCCAATGAATTCCACGCCCAAGACAGCTGCCGGCTTTAGCCTGATCGAACTGATGATTACGATTGCTATCCTCGCCATTCTTTGCACGTGGGCGATGAGCAGCTATACACGCTACATCCAGCGCAGCCGCCGGACTGATGCCACAGCGGCACTCTCAATGACTCAAGGCATCCTTGAACGCTGCTATGCGCAGACTTTTGACTATAGCCAAGTAACTGCAACGGGCAACGGCTGCGGGACACTTTCCATGTCAGACAATTTATCGCCCAACAAGTACTACAACGTCGCCATCACTTTCAGCGGTACGCCAGGTACACCTCAGCACGACTACACGCTCACCGCCACCTATGCACCGAACTCGCCACAGGCAAACGATACCCAATGTGCCGAGTTCATCGTGTCCAGCGCGACCCACCAAGCCTTTGACGAAGACGGTACCGACCAGACGGCCAACTGCTGGTCGCAATAAGGTCAGATTCCACTTCGGCTGAATGGAACCTCTGCAGAAAAATCTGATTACCATGGCGCCAGAGGAAACTGTTTGATCATTTGAAGGCTCGTTTCGGCTTTGCGTGCTGATCTCATTCCACTGGTTGCAAATTGGCTCGCCTTTATGCTGTGGCCTAAAGTTTGACTCAATCGTCGGTGTCTCGATGTCTACGGTCCACGCCTGAAGCTCATGAACGGAACTGCTGCGGATCCCCCTGGCAAAAATAGGGCTGTGTTCTCAGATGGCTGCAGCAGTATGGAAGCAACGGTCAATCAGTGGCCTCAGGTAGCGTCCCGGGGAAGCCAGTTCCTTGGAGAGCAAGCCAAGGCCTCCGATATGCTACCTCACGCCCCTTTTGTGAGACCGTCTAGGGACAATTTGATTTGGCATCTCGTTAGGTGATTCGCCAGCATCAGCTACGCCACCAGTTGCTTGCCATAGCACTCCGCCATCAGCACCGAACGTAATGGTGGGGCAGCGAATTGTGCGAGAATATGCTTATGAACTATTCCAGCAAACTATCAAGGTCTGCCATCGACGAACTGGATCGTCGCTTGAAGGAGGAGCTGACCAACCTTGAGCGAGCGGCGGAGCTTCGCTTGGCCGAGCAGCAAGATCCACAGTTGCGCGCTAAACACGAGTTTGACCAATTGCGACGCGAGTATGGAATTGACGTGGCCGACGTACTGGGTTTCTTTCCCGAGGATGAAGCGGTCGCATATTTGCAGAGCCTAATGGAGCCACATGGCCCTGGTATGCTCCCCGGTTCCGTAGACACCTGATAGTGTTTATTGGGCTGCCCCGAAATTTATGACACCGACCAGCCTCACTTTGAGGCCTTCTCAAAGACCTCGGGACTGATGCCGCCGAGATGACTGTGGCGGCGGGCTCAATTATAGAAGATCTCGATGTAGTCAAAGACATCAGCGCGGGCCAAATCACGGGTTTTGGATGCGCTCCTTCTTCAGGCTGCTGAAGAACGATTCGGCCATCGCACTATTCCAGCAGTTGCCGTGTCGACTCATGCTCGGCTGCAAGTCATGTGCGCGACAGAAGCGTTGCCAGTCATCGTATAGTCAGCTGGTAACCAAGAGCACAATGCGATGGCCATTGAAAGCAAAGTGTTTGAGACAGCGATACTGCCAGGCATCCGTTCGGCTCTTGTGGAAGGAAAAAGAGGACCCGGAAGCAGGCAGTTGTCGATGATTGATCCTCCCGTTCAGCTCGTCCCGCACCGCCCCCACTTGCCGATACCTTAAAAAAAAGCTGCCACACCTATCGCACCACTGCCTAGGTGTTGTGCGATAGGTGGGCAGCCGGGTCTAGCAACTACATGTAACACAGGCAATTCAACTGGAATAACTCAGGATCAAATCGCTGCAATGCCAGAATTGCGCATGTGCCTGGAGAAAGCTATCGGACACCACCCATTTTCAGTAAATATCACCCAGATTAGCGCTCCTTCGATTTTAGAAGACCTGTGAAGGCGGTGGGTATTGATCTCAATGCAGAACGATTCACGGCTTGAACTGAGCGTCGACATCAATAAGCCGGCGGCGCCGCCAGATTGAGCAAAAGAAGCCCTAGGTTGTCCAAGGAAGGGAGAGGGATCAGCTTAAGGGCATCTTTGTTTCAACAGGCTAGCAGGCTGAAACGATCTCGCCTACCAGTGCTAGTCATGGGCTTCTGCTGGCGTACTCATCACCGCCGAAGCCCTGCTGACCGTTGCCTACCACCGTCATGAGCATCCCTGTACGTGCAGAAATCACTCGGACGCGATGATGACCCGTGTCAGAAAAATAAACGTCGCCTTGCTTGTCGATCGCAGGATTTCCCGTCGGTGCATCAAGCCGGGCTTTCGTAGCAGGGCATGAGTTCTCGCAGTCGAGCCACCCACCCCCGGCGATGGTGGAAATGATCCCGGTGGTTCCATCGACCTTGCGGATGCGGTTATTAAAGGTGTCCGTGATATACAGATTGCCAGCATGATCCACCACAACGCCTCGAGGCTCATGCAACTTCGCCTTGCGGGCATCTCCACCGTCACCGCTATAACCCTGTTCACCAGTGCCAGCAACAATACCGGCGCGGCCTGTGGTCAGCTCAATCTTCGTAACGCTGTTGCCGGCGGTCACCCACAATTGATTCGCCTCATCCACAGTCACACCGGATGGCGGATCATTGAACGTGGCAACGGTATTCAGGGTTTCCGCGATGGCATCTAATTTCCGAATGCGTTTGTTGAACGTGTCGGCGATATACACATTTCCGTGCGCGTCAGCCGTGAGCGACTCAGGAGCATTCAAATCGGCCTTTCTGGCGTCGTCACCGTCACCGGAAAAAGAGCCCGGCCCCAAACCACGGCCGGCTACAGTGCGAATTTTGCCAGTCGAGAGATCGATCTGACGCACTCGATTACCTTCGTTTTCTGCGATATAGAGATGCCCAAGTAAGTCAGTGGCCACGCCATATGGCCACTGGAGGCTGGCGGATGACCCCTGGATGTTGTCTACGCTAAACCAGTCGCCCCCCGTACCTGCAACCGTCCTGATGGCACCACTGATCGCGTCAACCCTACGGACACGGAGATTCGCCATATCCACGATATAGACGTTCCCCGCATCGTCTAAAGCAACACCCGTTGGCGAATCCAGCATCACACGCGACGCGTGCCTCAGTGGAGCCAAGACATGCTCACCATCGGTACCGGCCGCCCCCTTTTGGAGAATCAGAGCAGCCATTAGAGGCGTGCCCACTGCTAATGCCGCCACGGCCAGACAACGGTAGAAATGTCGGGTACGAGACGCGGTGTTCATAACGTAGGGCAACTCAGCGTGCCTCGCGAATATCTGCGCAATTCGATCTGTGAGTCGGAGCGGTGCTCAGAGTGTTCCGCTCCAACCAGCGGTCACTCAGCATGATGAACATACAAACCAGTCGACAACCGGAGCCTTACGAAGCCCAAGATCCATCCCTATAGAAGGCAGCGCATTCGTAGGAAGGCTTGGGCTGAAAGAGTGTTTCATTCCAGCATCGAACCGCGCCTATAGATATCAGACATTTCTTAGAGTGCCCTCTTTGTATGAGCCGGGCACATGGTGAACAGGTGTTCGGAGGGCACCGTTGCTAGCTAGTAGCCTGCAACGGCGGCGGTGTGTGGTGGCATTTCCGTTGCGCCTATCTAGCCGTCCAAACGGCAATTATGGCCACTCGCAGCATGCATTGGGAGGGACAACAGTTATGCATCACGCACCGTAGATCGAGGCTGCTTTAGCAAATCCCAAGACATTGGTCGGCGACTAGGTCTGGCTACGTCATGGGGTACCCTCCATCAGCCTTCCTAGGCAGTAGTTCCACTGACAAAGCGCAATAGCCTACGCAATTATACGGACTCGATTCCCGGTAGAAATGCTGTGGCAATTTCCGGCCGCCGTCGGCTAACGTGCTATGAGAAGTGGCCTCGGAAATTCGGATAGGTGGTTAAGGTGAGCTACTTGGCCTGAGTTGGTCATAGCGAAAAGGAACTCAAGGATGACCAAACGCAGTCGCCAGGCGCATAGCCTAGCTTTGAAAGCCAAGGTAGAAGACCAGGCCGGCGACGGTACTGCTTCAACGAACCCTCCTACAAACTTGAGGACTGCCACTATGTCATCCATGCGATCACGAATGCTTCCGCTGATAGCCACGATGGTTACGGCGGGTTGTGCGTCTACCCCGTTTATCGACCAGATGCAACCGGAAGCCGTCGCCTTGGCAACGCGCCGTGGCCAGTTCGAATTGAATTGCCCAGCGGCTACAGGGCAAATGCTATCGCGAGAAACGATTGAGCCAATCGCACAATCGTTTCGTTTTAACGGCACGGAGCGCGCCGAATACACCATTGGCGTCTCAGGTTGCAATCAGCGCATGACCTACGTAGTGATCTGCCCTATAGGTGGTTCTGGCTGCTTCCCAGCAGCAGGGCGACAGGAAGTCATGCACTAGTCCTATTCGCGTATTGATTGAGGCTCTCGCGAAAGAAACGTGTGACCACGATACTGCTGCTTCTGACCAAAAATGGACTGCCCCGGGATTGACGGCACCCACCAGCCTCACAGTGAGGCCTTCTCAAAGGCCTCGGGACTGATGCCGCCGAGGTGGCTGTGGCGGCGGGTTCGATTGTAGAAGACCTCGATGTAGTCGAAGACGTCCGCACGGGCCAAATCGCGGGTTTTGTACACGCGCTTGCGGATGCGCTCCTTTTTCAGGCTGCTGAAGAACGATTCGGCCACGGCATTATCCCAGCAGTTGCCGCGCCGGCTCATGCTCGGTTGCAGACCGTGGGCACGGCAGAAACGTTGCCAGTCATCACTACCGTACTGTGAGCCTTGGTCGGAGTGTACGATCACCGCTTTCGTGGGTTTGCGCCGCCAGATCGCCATCAGCAACGCGTCCAGCCCCCCTTCGCGGGCCAGCGTCGGCTTCATCGACCAACCGATGACCTTGCGCGAATGCAGATCGATGACGACCGCCAGATAAAGCCAACCCTGCCAGGTGCGTAGATAGGTGATGTCGGTGACCCAGGCCTGGTCGGGCTGATCGACGGTGAACTGCCGCTGCAGGCGATTGGGAGCGATGAGTGACGGACGTCCGACGATACGACGAGGCGCCTTGTAGCCGCGAATTGCCTTGATCTTCTGGGCATGCATGATCTTCTCCACGCGATGCTTGCCACATACCTCGCCAGCCTCGCGCAAATCGCCAAGCACGCGCCGCGCACCGTAGACACCACCACTGGCATCGTACGAATCGCGAATCAGTCCAAGCAAGCGCCGATCCTCAATGGCGCGATCGGACTCCGGCTTGTCCAGCCACTGATAGAAGCCACCGCGTGTCACCTCCAGCATTCGACACATCGGAGCCACGCGAAACACATGGCGGTGGTCGTTGATGAAGCGGTACTTCACTCGGGTTCTTTGGCGAAGTACCGTGCGGCCTTTTTTAAAATGTCGCGCTCCTCTTCCACGCGACGCAGCTGGGCGCGCAGGCGAAGAATTTCGCTCTTCGCCTCTGTCAGTTCAGTGGCCTGCTGTTCGGACTTGTCGGGTTTTACCGCTTTGACCCATTGATACAGGCTGTGGGTCGAAACACCAAGACGGGCGGCCACTTCGGCGACCGAGTGGCCGCGGCCGACCACTTGTCGGACCGCTTCTTCTTTGAATTCCGGGGTAAACCGCTGACTGCTCATGGGCCTTCCTCCTATGCTCAAATCATAGGCTGGAAGTGCCGTCATCTCCGGGGCAGTCCAAAACTGACCCATGGAAGGAAGCCGGAGAAGGTTCTCCAACTGTAGATAAGTCTAGATGCCTGCAGAAGGACTTCACTCTGGCATCGCTACCGATGTTCCACAGGTAACCGATCTCCCCGTAGAAGCTCACTTCGGGCATCAGCGTCATACCCACCTCCTTTCGCCCGCGCTGTAATCACTTCCGCTGCAACATGTCGGGGAACTTCTGCAGGCTAGTCGCGGACGGCGTACTGGCGGGGTGTTGATCGCCCCCCGAAGGATAGCCTGTAAACCAAGCCAAGCGAGGGGCATGACAGACTGGGTGGCAACGCTTCGAATGATGCGATCACTGCGGCCACAGCGTGCCCTTCGATGTTTTCCGCACATTTTGCGAGCGCGTACGCGTTGGCTGTGGCGCTACTGATCGATCCGCTTCGATCGACTAAGGTATCGTTTCTGTATATCGCCCAGCCCGTCATTGTCTTGATTACATGGTATTCGGTAGGGCGAGACATAAGATGACTCTGCTGAGGTGTTGTCCACACGATGGCCGCTTTCATGGATGGCAGGCGCGAACCGCATCGAGCATATCGCGCAATACGCACACGATGGACTGCCGGCCAACGACTTGTATATGGTCGGCGACATCGGAGGACTGATGGAAGTCCTTGCCAAGTGCCGCTCACAGCTGGGCATACACGCCAAAAATCTTCCTGGCGAAGCCGAACTCGTCAAACTCTTAGGCGATGCGAGCATCCCCCCCCCCAACACGCCAGCCCCGTACCAGCGTAGCTGCGCTCAGACAATGGACAGGAGATGATGCGAAAGAATTACGTCGCTGGCTTGCAGCCTTCGATGCTCAGACGCTTTACTTCGCGCCGGGTAGCCCAGGCACTGAAGCTGTTCCAAATACCTAAGCCTCCTCACAAACTCAGGCGGCCAGCGGCTCAACGCGCAAAAAATGCTCGACTGACATTGGATGGCCAAGAGCAAATCCCTGCACTAGTACGCGTGACGACCTAATTCGTTTGAGCCAAGCGAGGTCCTCTTGGTCCTGAATTCCCTCCAGTACGGTATCCATGTTCAATTGCTCCGCTAGGGAAATAATGCAGAGAATCAAGTCCGCCTTCCTCTGATCGGCTTTTACACCTTGCGTGAAGTATCCTGGTATCTTAATTTCATGAGCATCGAAATCTATCAGCCGACGGAGTCCCGCCGAACCCGTTCCAAAGTCATCGATGGATATACGAAACCCACGCCTGCGAAAGTTATCAAGCGCGAGAAGAAATTCCTCGGCTGGCTGATCGAGCGCATCCTCTAAAACCTCAATCACAACCTGCTGAGGCGATATACCATGATTGGCGGACATGCGCCTCAACTGATCCAGAACAGACGGGTCAACAATACATCCCGGCGTCAAGTTGATAGAAACCGTGAGCTGTTTTCCTTGATTTCTTTGCCATGATGCGACGGCATCAGTCGCCTGTGACATCATCTCCACAGTTAGATGCCGCATTAGTCCCAGCTCTGCGACGGCTGGTAGAAAATCCCCAGGAGGCACAATCCTGCCGTCGTGAATGCGCCACCGAGCAAGTGCTTCTACGCCTATCAATCGCCCACACAATGTGAACTTGGGTTGAAAGTAGGCAACTAAGCGCCCCTCCCCCAAGATGCTAGTGAGGCATGCAGACATATCGGACGAATAAGCGTTCATTAAAAACCTCAACGGACACTGTGTTGTAAGCTTGCCGCCGATATCTCAGGCGACGTGATCCAAGACACAGATTTCCGCTGCGCTCTCTCGAACCTTGTTATTGCCTGCGCAAGTATCTCTATGTGAGCGATGATAGCCATAGAATTTGGCCTAAATCGGTCCTTTTTTCCAACCCGACTCATCGCCCGGCGGGATCGATAATGATGAGCTCAGGATTCAAAACGACTTGGAACATTTGGATGCATATGAATCCTTGAGGCATCCTCGCTGATTCGATCCAGCTGGAAGTAGAGCCTCCGCCCAAAGAAGCTCTATATGAAGAAGCCGAAGTTTATCGAAGGACAAATCGTCCGAATCTTCAAAGAGTTCGATGCAGACGAAAAGATGATGGAGACCTGTCGCAAGCATGACATCAGCGAACCGACCTAACTACGCCTGGAAGAGCAGATACGCCAACATAGAGGCGACACAATTTCATCAGCTGGACGTGTGCATGGGATTTGGTGTGGCCACATCACTCGGTCAGGCAACAACTGCTGAAACTGTTTATGCTGGGCGCCCTCTCTTATCGGCAGCGTTTCCGCAGCCCGGACAGTGGCGCGGCACGGGAGCGGCTCTATTGTCTGCTGCGAGCCTGCTGTGTTCATGTCGAGCACCTGCGTGAGCCGTTCGATGGCGCCCTGGAATTTGACGAAACAACCTCCGGCGGCGCTCGAAAAGGCAAACGCCGCTGGGCGCGGTGGGCAAGGCGATCGCGTTCGGGATCATCAAGCGCAACGGCGAGGTCTAGGCGATGCCAATCCCGGCTCATGACAGGGTGTCGGTCATGCAACAGATCGACGCTCAGACCCGCGAAGGCGCGCTGTACTACACCGACGAATAGCAAGCCTGCGCAACGTTGAAGCTACACGACGGACACGTGATGATTCGCAAAGAGAAGGGACCGCCCGTCGGACACGATCACAACAACGGCATCGAAGGCTTCCGGAGCAATGCCAAGAACTGGCTGTATCCCTAATCAAACAGAGCATGGCCGGCAATCAATCTGACGCACGGATGCCCCTCAGCAAGATTTCTGCTTGTACCTGACCGGGGATGGCTCGTTCATCGGCAGCACGTCCTTCAAGGGTTTCGCGCAGGGATACTGAGCCGTAGAGCCACGCACGCCAATACCGCGATGCGCCACGCTCGAAAATTTGACAGAACACCTCAATAGGTTCGTTCTGGTCATCTATGAGGGTAAAGTTCAATTCCATAGACAGTTTTCCGATGAACAGGCCATCGGCCTCCTGATACGGGCGGTTACCGACATGCCGACAGGGGCGGATGCACCTCGCCTTTCGGTAGGCGCTTTGGATCGAACTTGC
This sequence comes from Dyella japonica, assembly GCF_040545895.1. Lineage (GTDB taxonomy): Bacteria > Pseudomonadota > Gammaproteobacteria > Xanthomonadales > Rhodanobacteraceae > Dyella > Dyella japonica_D. The sequence continues at coordinate 1,687 of NZ_JBEPMU010000010.1, read as the reverse complement.
CATAGCGATCACGTGATATCGCGCGGCACCGGCGATATTTGGCCTCCACGTTCCAGATCGCTCCTTGTGCTCAAGCAGGCTTGCTGCCTAGTAGCTTGTCGGCCAACGCTCCGAGCGAACTCAAATCCAGACCACTCTGTCCTTGAGCAGGCACCTCACCCTTCGGTGTCAAGTGATCGACGACATGGGGTAACACCTGTGAAAGCTGGCCTAGCAACTGGTTCGGGTCGACGCCCACTTTGCCTGCGGCCTCCTGGATGACCGAACCCAGACCGCCCTTCTGCAACGCCTGACCCAGTTGCCTACTGGACACCGCCTTGTTAGCGCCGATGCTGACCCACGACTGCACTGCTTTGCCCAGGCCCTGCTGTTGCAACATGGCCACGAGGCCCTGCAATCCACCCGCCCTTTCAATCAGTCCACCAGCTACCGATATCAACGAGGCACCGATGGCTTGACTGCTCTGACTAGCATTGAGCGGATCATTAGGAAGTGACATAGCTACATCTCCTCAAGGATGCGATGAAACGGTGGCGGTGGCTCAATGCCTGTACACGGTGAATCTGATGCGACAGAGAAGCGTAACGGGCACTGCCCGCGCAAACGGATAGTCCTGGCGTTCTGCTATTGGGGCCACATGCATCCCCGCTTCATGTCAACAATCCACTTGCGTGGAGGCGTCCTCATCGATGGCGAGCGAAGTGCCTACGCGTGAACTGGGGATGAGCCCTGGTTAGAACGCTATCGCCCAAGGTTCGTACGTTGCCAGTACCAGTACCCTCTGTTGTGAGGCGAAGATGCGGGCGGGTCAGAACCACGCATAACTAACCGAGGCCAGCGCGTCCGAACCTATTTGGGATAGGGCCGCAATCGCGGTAACAGTTCCCAGCCGCACACGGCGTCGGCTGTATTCATATCCAACCGTGGACGTGCGGCTTCGAGGCGGTAGTGCATCGCGAAGTACGATGTGCGTGTGATCAAATGACCGCTCAACTAGACCGCAAAAGAGCTACCATCGGGCTTTGCGCGGGGCGTAGACGGTATCGCCGTTGAGCAGTCCGTCGCGGAACTTACCGGCCTATCGGCCCTGGTAATCAGTGACCACCGAAGAAGTGCTGATAGGTTGAGAACGCCGCGATGCACCTGGAAACTCTGACCTGTCTGGCAGGGCCTGGTGCTGCAATTCGATCTGACGCCGAAGAACGCTGGGTATGTGGCCGAGGTAATCCGTGACGCGGCGGCACGCACGGTCGAGGCGCTACGTCGTCTTGAGGGACGCGACGACTAGAATAGTTGTGCGCATTTTGATTCACTCGATATCGCGGCCAAACCCACGGCCTTCTTACAACGTCGTGCGCAGTCACCCCTCTTGCTTCGCAAGCCCGAGCACCCATGCTCCCGCGGTAAAGCCCTTTAAACCGGACACTGAGAGATAATCGCCGTCGTCCATTAACACCGGCACACCTATCATCAGAATTTCTTCGACGAGATAGAGGTTGTAGCCTCTAGTTTCTGTTGACCTACAGCACTCTCTCCGGCGGAGCAAGACGCCTGTACGGACTGCCCGATTTCGACGACGCGCAGCGTCTGAACTACCACCGCACTTTGATGCCGAGCGAGGCCTCCATCGAGGACTTCACCCTGGCATCGCCGCCGATATTCCACAGGTAACCGGCCTCCCCGTAGA
>NZ_JBEPMU010000009.1:0-102477 GCF_040545895.1 Dyella japonica | reverse complement strand
GTGGCCTATCAGCACAACAGCATCGACGACCTCATGCTCAGTGGTGCGCGCGTACAACAAGAGGCGGCCAGTGGTTGGATCGCTCGCCTGGGCGTACGCGTCAAGGGCGATCTCGCCATCGGCTCGGGACTGCTGCAACCCTATGGGCGCGTGAACGTGTATCGCTCGAACACCGGCGATGACATTGCCACCTTCATCGGTCCGACGGGAACCACCGCCATAAGCAGCGGAAGTGATTACAGCGCGGGCGAAACGGCAGTGGGCATGACATTGACGTTGACGCCCGAAGTGAGCTTCTACGGGGAGGCCGGTTACCTGTGGAATATCGGCGGCGATGCCAGGGTGAAGTCCTCGATGGAGGCCTCGCTCGGCATCAAAGTGCGGTGGTAGGGCAGCGGTGAATGTACAGGTGGGGCGAGATACGCCACATCTGGCAATGAGTGAGGTGTGCTGGGCCAGATTTGTCGGGAATGAGCAGTCATTCATAGCATCTGCTCGATGCCCTGAGCTAGACCGTTAGCTAGCATGACGGTCTCTGTCGTTAGCAATGAACTTCCCTTTTATACCCGCCTGACACATTTACTCATTGGCCAGAAAGTCCTTTGGCGGCAGGCGTCGTTGCCACCTCTCACGGAGTCCCTTGCGTTGAACAGGTGAGGCGAAAATGTAATTGTCGACGCCGACAAGAAATTGATCTTGCTGCTCCTTGCTTAAGGCGCTGAATTCATAAAGCAACCGTTCGACAAAAGGCTTTGCGATCTCTTTCATTACGTTGTGTCCTTGTTCGATCTGTAACTCGCTTAGAGAGATTTGGAGTCTGAAGGGTATTGCCATCGACCGGAAGAAATTATAGGACTCGCCTCAATTTTTCTGGTTAATGAACGCTACCCTCGACTGCGAATCTGGGGCGCGTCTGAGTCATCGATAGATACTGGAAAATTTTTGTTCTCGTCACTGAGTTCAGAGGCCGGACTTTCTGATAGGTATGAGCTTCGATGGCGCAGTTGACATTCTCCATGCCGAGTGCGCGGGCAAGCGCTACCAATCCGGCGTGAAGCGTTCCTGTCGGAGATGGACCGGCCTTGCTGAGCTTGATCGAGCCCCACTACCCAAAGCCTGGTCGCGGTCACCGCCTGTACCCGCGGACAATGATGAGTGTCCATTTGATGCGGTGTTGGTTTGGTTACGGCGATCCGACGATGGAGGAGGCGCTGTACTGGATCGAACCGTTGCGCCAGTTTGTGCAGTTGTCGTTGCTCGATGTGATGCCCGACGAGAAACCATGCTCCGCTTCAGGCACCTACTGAAGCGGCAGGGCCTGGAGGAGATGATGTCGAAGTGTTCAACAGTGATCCGGCCCGGCGAGGTCTGTTGTTGTTTCAAAGTGCGGTAGTGGATGTCACGATCATTCATGTTCCGTCGCCGACAAAGAGCAGCGGCAAAGCACGCGATCCAGACAGACATCAGACGACAACGGGGAGGTAGTGGTGCTTCGGGATGAGGGCGCACATCGGTGGGGATGTCGAATCGTGGCCGGTGCACACAGTGACAACGACGCCCGCCAACCTCGCGGACGTCACCAAAACGGAAAAGATGCTGTACGGCGAAGAGCCCGGTGTTTGGGCTGATGCGAGCCACACCGGTACTGACGAGTGTGCTGCACTGAAGAGAAGGGCACCTGCGCTGGCACGTCGTGGTCAAGCGAGGCGCGATCAAGGCGATGGCGGACGACGAACTGAAAGGCGGTGACGAAGTACGTTGATTACCTGACGGGGGCGGTACGTGCGAAGTTGGAACATCCGTTCCAGGTGATTAGGCGGCAGTTTGGCTGCCAGGCGGCGCGCGTCAATGGCTTGACAAAAAAACACGGCGTAGCTGTGGATGCTGTTGCGCTGTTCAGTCTATGTGTGACTCGGCGACGATTGCTTGCCATGGCGGGAGAGCTGGATCTGTGATCGAGGAAATGACCCTCAAAATGACGCCAGTGGCGACTTCATGTCGACCTATCGGCTCGGCCGGGCATGAGTAGCCATGCCGGTACGCCGAGTACGTCTGGACGGTTGGCTTGTTCATATCATTCTTAGCCGCCCCTTGTGCGTCTATTCCGTTCGCCTGGCATTGCCGCCCCAACTAAGGGGGGGGCACTCCTTGAACTGCGGCCTTCTATATATCTCTGCCATGTAGTTGACGCCCCTGCGCTACTGAAAACGGGCGTCGCCGTAGTTGTACGAATCGCCCTTGGCTAGGGGTGCAAGTGCTCCGCTGAGCTGTCGAGCCGAGCACTTCAACGCGTTCTGCGAAGACCATTTCAATCTTTTCCTCAACTGCATTGCCCTACCTGTTCGGCATCGAAGCTCCCGATCCGCGAAAGCCAAGCCATCTGCGGCGGATACATCTCAGGAGGCAATCAAAATGTCACTCGAAAAGCTGGCCAGCCTTGCAACCTTCGTCCGCCTTCTGCACAAGGCATAACGCTGGACAGCCCGTTACAGCAGGCGCGTGGCCTGACTGATCCGGGGAGGTACGCCAGGTACGAAAGGAGCCCAAGGCCATCCTGCATCGCAATCTATCGAAACCCGCCCACTCTACGAAGGCGCTGCCGACCTCGCCAAGGCCGATACCGCCTGATTTGATACTCCCGGATTCACCATTTTCCTAACGATCAACCGACCCGATCCCTCGGCTTGCTTCAGGCTCATTTCGGAATTGGAAGGTACGGGACGGACCAAGGCAACTGCCCGGCGACCCTTCGAGCGATTGACCTCGCCTCTCTGCAATCATCCATAAATGAGCTTTGTCTGATGGTCGACGGCGATCTATACAGCTATGTTATTCATTTGCAGAGGTCGCTTGACGACAATCGCTCCTGTGGGGCGAAGGTCCCCAGTCGAACCGTTATTCCAGGGCACGATAGGCATGGTCCCAAAGACAACCAAAGAGTCTGGCCTGGGCGTGCAGCCGATGGTCGTTGCTTTAGGTTTGGCGTGGGTGTTCCGTGGCCCATTGTCACGCACTACAGAGGCCACGAGCCGGCCCAAGAGCTGTGGCGGCAAGAGCGCGAGCGCCCTACGGGCGCAGCAAATACACCCGGGGGGGCGTATTGACGCATACAAGATTCGAGCTGTGAATTCGATAAACATGAAAGTGCCACCCGCAAAGACGCGTGCAACTGCACCCCAAGAAGGCAGAAAATTACGCCCGATCCATCAAGCCATGGATCAGATGTATGCCGAAATTCGTTGGGCGCGGCTTGGGAAGCGCGTCGCGAAAAGACGCCACTACGAAAGTTACGAAAGCTTTATTGCGAGAGGTGGCGAAGTTGAACGCCTTCCTTGACGAAAGAATCGACTATGTCGTTATGAACGCCCGTGTGCCGCCGCGGGGTGATGCATGCGGCCTAGAGTCCACCGAATAGATCAACGGCGTTTGACCAGTGAGCGGCTTGAGTGCGGCATGCACCTGTTAGAGGGTACGGATTCGTGTTTCATCCGAATCGATGATCATCTGATCGATGACCAACTGGCCTCGAATGGCTTTCTTCGTGCAGGCTCATGTTTCGCGCGCTTTGGACAGATAAGCCTCGGCATCAATGCCATCTAGATTCATACGCGAGTCGATTTCGCATTGGCTTAAAGCGTGCGAAGTCGTGTGCATAGTTCATACGGCTCCGTCTTTTTTATACTGCTAGCGATCATGTGGTCATGGAAGCGAGTGCACAGAGTGATGGTCGGGATAGACATCGGCGACCTGGCTACGATGTCATCATCAGTCGCCGGTGCCATTCAGTGCTCCCGCCAGCTTTGGTAACGAAACGGCCGGCGAACACTGCTCTGATCCGCGAGCCGCTGGTTGCATTTCGTCGCGAACAAGCCACGACCCGCCGACGCGGTCTTCGCGGTTGCGGTCGACTATGGCTTTATAAGCCAGGCATGTGACAAGGGGTTATGTTCCTGGGTTCATACGCTTCTGAGGGTTCAGTCGTTCCACTCGAACAGTTTGCGTATTCCAGGCATTCGGCCCTGGCTTTGATGTTGGGAATTCACCTGTCCTGTACGGGTGAGGGTGTAAATCACCGCAAATGTTTCGTAGCGCCCGGTGCCCCTTCTCTCCCCTTAGGGCGCCGGGTTTTTTTGGGGAGCTCTTGACCAAGACATATTTCCCATCGCAAACCTATTTATCGTCCATGATGAGGAGGGGCGGTGAGAGCTGTTACGCCTCTCGGATATTGCCCATCAAACGGATATGCGACAAGAAGGCAGTGGGCCGTCATCAAGCGAAAAAGTTATCTTGGATTGGATCGACAATTTGCAGCATGGATTGGAGGAGATGGCACGACACTGTTTGTGCTGTCGGAAGGTCCTATATCTTCCAAGATTGTTGCGCTCTGCAGCGGAGTTTCTATCGCGACCACATGGTATCCATCTGTGTAGTCTTGGCCCGGCGTTCAGGTGCATTGACGAGATCGCATCAATGGCCGAAATAAGCCATCTTTGATCCGGGCCCTAGATGACAAAGCCATGCGAGAGATGAGCTGAGAGAGGATCGCTTCTGTCCTATGACGGGCATGACGTCAACATCATCAGCTTATGCGGGCTTCTGTTGCTCAGGACCGCATCTTGTCGTTGTCGCGCATGGCAGCTCGCGCTGCAGGAATCCTGCGGCACGGAGCGCAGGAGTAGTCGTTCAACTCGGCAAGTACTTGGTCATGTTTGGGGGCTGTAGACGGGGCGAGCACGTGCTCGGGTGTTGATGCCGATCAATAACATGATGGGCGAACAGGTCAATCGCTGGACACCAGCGGTGTGGTCGATGATTGGATCGCGTTCCACAACAGGTTTGTCTCATCGTCGGGAATCGCATCCTCGCTCAGTTCAAGATCAGCGAATCAACGCATGGACTGCGATCTCATAGAGGGCAACCTCCATTGCCTGGTCACCCAGCGGATACCGTTTTCTGTATGAGGTGAACACGCAATTTGATCGACATGACCATCGGCGGGCGATCTCGCCGACCATCGCGGTGATGGTGTGGTTTGATCAGCACCAGTAGGTCGGTTCAGGCACTATGCGATGCATCATGCCAAGGAGCCGCCCGCGCCGGATCGGTTTCTTTTTGGCGTCGAAACTCAACGATACAAGCGAGCGCTGCTTCATGACGAGGAGGCATCCAGCGACGAAAAGCAGATCATGCCGATAGAGGATGGCGCCCATCTTTAGGGCATGTCCGATATCTCGCCTACTTGCCCAAGTGTACGATGCGGCTTGATAAAGCAGGTATTTCTCAAGGACCCTCTGCCCAAGTTCTTTTGGGCGTCATGGAGCTTGATAGCACTTATCGCGTGACTGACGACTCCGACTTATGAAGTCAGTGGGCGATGCACTGGTGCTTATCTCGCTTCGGACGAATTGTGAAGAGATTGCTTATGGACGCTAGCGAAAGCTCGCCAAATCCGGCGTTGATGTCACAATGAAATGAAGAGTCGTTCGAATGCAACTTAAATATCAGTTACAAAAAGCTTTTGAGCTTTCCAAGGCACCAGTGCACTTCGCTCCTGATCCCATCATGATGGATCGTTTTCTGTCTCTTTGCCAGCGTCGCCGTTATCCGAGCAAGACAGTCATCGTCCGACCGGCCGATGCGGCCAATAGACTGTATTACGTCGTCGACGGCTCCCTCGCCGTGTGCACGGAGGACGAAAAGGGCAATGAGCTCATATTGGCTTATGTCAGCAGAGGGCAGTTCATTGGTGAAATGGGGTTGTTCGTTGAGCATACTCAGTGCGAGTCAATCGTCCGTACTCGCACTGCCTGCGAGATGGCTGAGATCAGCTACGAGCGCCTGTTCCAACTGATGGAGGGTCCGTTGCGCGAGGAATGTCCGAAACTCCTGTTCGCGCTCGGCTCCCAGCTCGCTAACCGCCTGCTGCGTACCTCCCGCCAGGCTCATCGCATAGTCTTTATGGACGTGACAAACCGCATCTGCAGGACACTGCTTGACCTTTGCCATGAGCCAGATGCAATGACCCACCCGGCGGGCACGCAGATCCGCGTCTCGCGCCAGGAAGTGAGTCGCATCGTTGGCTGCTCCCGCGAGATGGTTGGGCGCGTAATCAAACAGCTTAGGGAGCACGGCATGATCGACGTGATGGGAAAGAACATCGTGGTGCATGGCACCCGCCAAAGCTGTGCACCCACATCACCAGGAAACCATCTAAGTTGGTTACCTATGCTTGATCAGCATTGCTCGCTATGAGTGCCTGGCTGCTGATGGCAAACTGTGCTCGTATATATCAGTCCGGCCGTAATGTGACCGGTTCTATCTAGCGATGCAATCGGTACGAATCGCTCTGGCAAGAGCCAACGCGCTTACTCCAATTCGGATAAATCGATCCATTGCCATCTTCGACCGAGCGAAAGAATCGATGATCCTTGTCAAATAAATCGGGGCTTCCTTAGGTTCGAACTTGCATCAGAGTCCAGTATCTCCTCCTGTTACGGACGCCAATGCACGTCGTTGATGCGACAGCGTGAGCACGACGACACACGCGACGGAAACGGTGCCGCTTCGCTGATGCTAGAACTCATCCAACAACCCGGTGAAGAGATCATGATCGGCGATGCCATCATCGTCACAGTGATGTCCGTGGTCGACGGCCTAGTACGTCTTACTATTCAAGTGCCGCGTGAAGTTGCGGTGCTTCATGAGGAGTTGATCGAGCGCCGTGTACCGCCAAACGAGAGCGATGCGCTTTTCCATTCTTAGCACCCCCGTCGCCATGCCAAACCACGCTTTACCCATCCATGGAGAAAACGCCATGACAAATAAAGCCTCGACTAGAAAACCCGCCCTTCCTAACGCCCGCCTCCTGACACCGGTCAAGGAGGTGTTCAGCAAGACTGCCCTGGTTGCGCACATTGCCGCCGAAACGAGTCTCGCGGCCAAGGACGTCCGTGCCGTGCTCAGCGCCCTGGCGGAAACGGCCCAGGCATCAGTGCATAAGAATGGCGTCGGTCAGTTCACCATGCCTGGTGTGCTGAAGATCACGGCCGTGCAGGTGCCCGCGAAACCCAAGCGCAAGGGCATCAATCCCTTCACCAAGGAAGAGCAGTGGTTCGCCGCCAAGCCGGCTACGGTGAAGCTCAAGATCCGCGCGCTGAAGAAGCTCAAGGACGCCGCACTGTAATCGGACATTTGTCGTCGCCGCTGACACAGGATGTCGACTATAGAGAACGGCGCCCTGGTCGGGATCGTGATCCGTGCGGTAGCCGGTCGCCGGCAAATGGATGAAGGGTGGCGGCATTGGTCTGCTGCTGGGTATCGTGCTCGACGTCGTCAGTGCCTTTGTCGCTGGCTGGCGCATGGGAGGGGCTGGGCATCCCCATGGGCAGCGACTGCTGGCTTCGCCGATCACGGTGACCGTGGATGCGGTACTACTGTTTTTCGGTCGGCTCATCCTGCGAGTGTTGAATATCCAGGACCATACGATGCCATAGCCTCTGATCGGCCCAGCATTCGTGCATATCGACGTATCTATGGTTTTCGGAAGCACTAGTAGTCATAGGCATCTGATCAATGAGTCAGTATGAATGAGTGTGGAGTAATAGCCGGTAACGATAAGGTGGCGCCTAAAGCGACGATGGCGTTTCACTTGCACACGCATCCCGTTCGGATGGTGAGCTCGGCTGCTCGCCGCTGGTTCATTGCGTCGGATGTGGTGCGTATCGTGGGGAGTGTCGGCCTGCATTCCATTCGACAATGCGTACCCCTGAACCACCAGCGCGAGATGGCACTTTGTCTGCCCGAGGGCGGACTGAGGATGCTGGTATTTTCCGAACAGGGCCTTGAATTAGTCCTGGCCCAGCGACGCACCGCTTTGGCAGTGGGGTTCCTTGCGAAGGTAGCTACGCTCCCGTGAAAGCGAACTTACCCTTCGATACACGGGCACCTATTCGCCTGGACGATGCCAGGCTTGACCGCGTTCGACGCGTCGTCCCGCATCAGCCAACGGCAGGTGCGACCAACGTGGTCTACGATACGTACGAGTCTGTCGATGTCGAGTCGGTCTCGCGTGAGCACATCATCATTGAGAGGCGACCTCGATTCACCACGTCCCGGCAGTCAATCTCGAAGCCGATGCGGAAGCGATGCGCCAACGCCCTCTACCATCCACTGTCACGGAAGCGCAAAGCACCCACTTCACTCTTTCTTCCGAGGTACGAATGCTGGTCGAACGCCTGGTGTAGGCGATGAACCTCGGAGCGAGATCAAATGGTCGACCTGCTGGCCCCGTCGCTCGTGGCTAGCAGCATCGATGTCGACACATACCACGAGGTGATGATCCACCGGTGTAACACGCGGTGGATGGCGCGGATATCGGCAATGCTTGACCAAGGGCGCGTGTTGGTTCTCGTGGGTGCCGCGCACTCGCCGGGCAAGGACGTATTGATCGCGGGCTTGCGGGAACGCAGATATCGCGTTTCGCCCATTTGGCTACGGGCAGGCGGCACCGCCAGTGGTGATCGGTGAGGGTGGATGGAGCGCGACGGCACGATCAACGGTGTTAACACTGGCTCATCACGGGAGCCGGCGTTCCTTGAGCGGAGTGGCTTGGGTGCACTTCGGGAACTTCGCGTGACCGCGCAACGCTTGGGGTTCACCCTGGTCACACCGGCATGGAAAGGTGCTGCTGCGAGGTACCGGTTCCGCTGTGCCCAAGGGCACGAACTGAGCCGAGGCGTGGGCCCCGTGCGACGTGGCACCTTGGCGTGCATCGAGTGCGCATGGTTGGCCCGTAAGGCCCAGTTACTGGGCCAGCTACACCGCCGCGGCATCACGTGCGACGAAACCACCTTGCATGGTCTGACTCAGCGCCATCGATTCGTGTGTGCCCACGGTCATGCCTGGACGACCCGGCTCAACGTGCTGAGGTCTGGCAGCGGCTGTCCGGTGTGCGCTCGATGCCGAGAGTCCGCGCGCCGGACCTTGAGCGATGGGCTAGAGCGACTGCGGCAGGCGGCCGCAGCGCACGGCGGCCGCTGCCTGGATACCACCTATTGCGGCGGGCGAGCAGACTATGCGTGGGTCTGTGCCGCGGGTCACCGCTGGCGAGCACGGGGCCATCGTGTGCTGCAGGGCGCCTGGTGCCGGCGGTGCGCCAATCACCAACGAGGACTGGCGCGCCGGGATGTATACGGGCTAGAACGGCTGCAGGCCGCTGCGGCGGCGCACGGCGGCCGGTGTTTGGCCGATACGTATCAAGGCGTCAACGTTAAATACCGTTTCCAGTGCGCAAACGACCATACGTGGCATACCCTCGGGGCGCTGGTGGTTGCCGGGGTGTGGTGCCGGCGCTGCGCAGGCCGGCGGCACGCGCTGACGATCGAGACCATGCAGGTTGCCGCGGCCCATCACGGTGGCCACTGTCTCAGTGATACCTATGTCAACACCGCCACCAAGTTGACGTGGCAATGCCAGCGGGGGCACGTGTGGCAAGCGGTGCCGAGCAATATTCTGTACCAGAAAACCTGGTGCCCGAACTGCGCGCGCCTACGGATGACCAAGCACCCCCTCCGTCGCCAACGGTACGACGTACACGGATGAACACCGACGCAAGTCGATATCGCACGTCGCGTCATCGCGGATGCGCCCAGGCAGGGCGTTTTCCTCGCTTTCGTATTGACTTGCGAGGTACCCATCACGAAAACGGCCCAAGCAGGGGTAGAACCCCGTCAATCATAACTTTAGCCGAAATCTTTACCGAATCCCTACCGTCTTCTATTACGTAATTACATGTATGTAATACGTCTCGCCATTTACTGGAATGGGCGGCGCGTAGCTCTCGTGCATGCCTGCACATTTCCCACTATGGCCGAGAACGATGCGCCAAACGATCCTTGACGCATCTGCGTAGTGCTGCACTACTTCAGCGCGATGCATATTGGAGAAATGCGGTGCTCCGCCACCTCGCAGCCGGGCCAGGGGGGGCAATTGGCCGGACTGCCTCTATACGAGCTTGCTCCGCCGCAGCCTCGACAGTGAGCGGTTGCCACCGACTGACCGAACGGCGGGATTACTGGAACTGTAGCTCCTTTTCCCCTTGAGGTGATTTCATAGCTGCTTTCTTCACAGTGTGTCGGCGAAGATTATCGAGCCGGACCGCAAATTTCTTTCGGAACCGATATTGCCTCCGCGAAACTTTCTCGACCAGAGGGAAATCCCCATGACGAAATTTCGGACACTGTGCGTATTAGGTATAGCGGTGCTGATGGCGGGTTGTGTGTCGCAGCAGAAATATGATGCATCACAACAAAAGAATGCTGAACTCGAGGCACAGTACCAGCAGCTCAATCAGAGCATGAACTCCGAGATCTCGTCCCGCGATGTGAGCATCACGCGAATGCAAGACGCGATCAAGGTCTCGGTCAACAGTCAGTTGCTATTTCCCTCGGGCGGATGGGAGATGTCACCTGAGGCTAAGACGAGTATTGCCAAGGTGGCTGCAATCCTGGCACCTCATCAGAAAAACAAGATCAACGTGAATGGCTACACAGATAGCACGCCAATAGGTGCGGAATTGATGAAACAGGGCATCACGACCAATCTCATACTGTCTCAAAAGCGAGCTGACAACGTTATGCAGTTCATGATCTCGCAGGGCGTCAAGCCGGATCTTGTTTCGGCTCATGGCTTCGGCGAGAACGATCCCGTTGCTTCCAATGAGACGGAGGAAGGCCGGGCGAAAAATCGTCGCGTGGAGCTCACGGTAGCGAGTTCCGGCAAGTAACATGGCAAGGAGTCAGGGCGCACCGGAAATGTGTACCCCTAACTATTGGATTTCGCCAAAAATCGAGCCGAGTTTTAGGTCCGGCGGCAGGAGGTTGCGATGAGCCACCCTTTTGTCGGGCAGCCGCCTGCGAGTTCGGCAGGCGCTTTGATATTAGCCTTCGGCGCCTGGTCATGCACATTCATCGCTGATTTCCAAATTGGCTTCCTTCTCCTTGCCCTGGTGCCGGGTCACTGACTCGCTGTGGCAGGCAGGCGCATTTGTCCGCTTGGGGAGCCCGGCGTAGTCTCACCCAGCAAGAGTGTATGCGGCAGGGCGAAGCTACCGAAAATGCGCTGCGTGAACGGCTTGTTGGCTTTCTCGGGGCGAGTGCCGCGATCTCGCTCCTGGCCCGGCCGGGCAGCTTCGCAGCTGGTCGGTGACGATCTTGCGCGGCGCCTCAGGGGCGGCCGCCTCAGGGTCAGCGGCGAGAAGCGTTGCCTGCGCCAAACCTGTCACACCAGTGCCGGATCGTTCCGCAGCTGATGACCACGCCATGTTCGAACAGCAACTTCTCGATATCGTGCGGGCTCAGTTGAAATCGAAAGTGCCACCTTGTCGCCTGGCCGATCACCACCGCGGGGAACAACAGATCAGTGTGATGCAGCGACTTCCTCTTTTTCATCGGTCGTGCTTACGACATCGCAAACGTAAAATGCCTCTAGGAATGCCGCTGTGATGAGGCCGTTTGCTCGTCTTGCCATGCGGTTTTTGGATAGCAGAAATGCGTGGCATGGCAGGGATGACGGGCTGGCCGCATAGGTAGAAATACGATTGTCCGTTGTTCTATAAGGAGTCAAAGTGCTTTTGCTGCGTACATTGCCTAGGGAGTCAACGCCATGTTCAAGCAGATGCGATTTTCTAAACTCATTCCCTTCCTAGCCATGATCATCGTGTGCTCCTTGGGGGAGGGGGCTTTTTTCTCTGGCAGCGCCCATGCTTCGGAGGCATCAGGCTCGAATGACCCGTCGCTTGATCGCGACAGTTTCGCCGCGCTAAACGCGTTGTACGTGAGTGAGCCAAAGGCCAAAGCACTCGCAGGAAGAGCCAGGGCTATCCTCATCTTTCCGAGTATTGTCAAAGCCGGCCTTATGGTTGGCGGGTTAAGCGGAAATGGTGTGTTGATCGAGCATGGAAAAGTCACCGCCAAGTACAATATTTCAGCGGCGTCATTCGGCCTTCAGGCCGGTGCGCAGAAGTTTTCCCAGGTGATGTTTCTCACTAACAACTACTCGCTCGACTATCTCAATAAGTCGGGTGGTTGGTCGGTGGGCGTGGGGCCAAGCGTGGTAGTCGTGGATTCCGGTATGGCGAAGTCCTTGACCACGGACAATCTCAATTCCGACGTCTATGTATTCATCTTCGGACAGCAGGGGCTAATGGCTGGCTTGGGCGTTCAGGGCCAGAAAATCAGCAGACTCTCCGATTAGTCGGCAACTACCAGCAGGTAGTTCGGTTTATCTCGAAGCCGGGGCAGCGCCCCGGGAGCTGGCCCAAATAGGCTCGCCATGGGATAGATCACTAAGAAAGCGAGAGTCATCGCGCCATCTGGGAATGGTTAACCAGCGCAACCGGTTCCGCACATCAGCAGCCACTAAGTTGAAGGTATGCCGACAGGCCCATTCCTTGGGCCTCTACGTCGCTACTCATACAATTTCATCGGCATGCAACGTCTCACGACAGTGCCAGGATGCGTCGCGGCGTAAGAGGGCTTGCGACGTGGCCCAGGTAAAGGCGCCCGATGCCTATGTTTCACATCGTCCTGCTCTCCGCCGCTCCTCCCCAAGGAGCGGCGAACGAAGAGCTCAGTGTGCTCGCAGATCCCTTCAAGCGACATCGGACTTGTCTGAATATCTGCGCTAAAAATCATCTCAGCGCCATGCAGTGTCGGTTGAGCCTGGACGGGCGCGTTTCCAAGGGAAGGTGAGCCTGATGGCCAGCAGGAAATCGGGGTTGGTTGATCATCGACGGGATGATCATCGATTAGGACGAAACACGAATCCGCCTCCTCGGTCGGATGTCTGCTGTACTTGACGGCATTCAAACACTTGAGTTAACGCCTGCCGGGAACCGCCATGCTCGCGTGGCATGGATCATCTCGGTGTTCAAAGGCCTGGGCTATCGTCAGCTCAAGCGTAGTAGTCGTAGACCGGTATTGCGCTGTCCGTGCCGTTTCAGCGGGTTTAGCCGTGCCCAGGTCAACCTCACCAAGACCGGTGCCGTCCGATTCGATAGTCCTGCACTCACCGCTTTCGTTTCATAACGATCAACCGACCCGTCCCTCGGCTCGCTCCAGGCACATTACTGAATTCGAAAGTACTTCCGGACGCCTTTGCCGAACGTTGCGCCCCTCAAATAGTCGCTCACTTAGGCGCTGTCCGATAGTTTTGATGCGGCAGGCGCTTCAAATTAGCAGTGTCGAGAGCGAAGGCGCGGGCAACGGACTCCCCCGTCAGCTAGATGCTCTCGCAACTTTCCCGCTACCAGGAAGGTGGATGTCAACGATCTTCGATCAGCAATTTGACTGATCCGGCGCGTCGGTGACCGGGAGTGATGGTCAGCCTGTGTCGCGTTGAGTCCTTCTATGACGGCATCAACGAAGTACTTCATTGAGATCGATACGGCTGCGTGCCCGCTTCCCTTTTCGAGAGTGCTAGTTATGAGTGCCCGTTTCCAATCTTTTGTACATCATCGTGTCCCGGTAATGTTTGCGCTTGCCGTATGGGGTGCTTTGGCTCTTGCGCGTGGTGCGTATGCGGATGTTGTTGCAGACAACACCCCTGTTTCCTGCGCCGCCGCAGCCAAAATCTCTCATGTAACTTCGACGGCGTGTCTTGACTTGGCGGGCCGCCTGGTCGACCAGGCACATCAGTATTACTTGGCTGGCGATACGCAGTCCGCCCAGCCTTATCTTGAGCAGGCTTTTCGCGTGGCCCCGGGCGACCTTCGCGTGACGTTCGAACAGGCGCTGGTTGATGACGCCTCGGGTCGGCCACAGCAGGCTCGCCAGCGCTATGACGCGCTGCACGGCACGGCGATGGAGAATGCCATGGCGGTGCCGTCGGCGGTAAATTTTGCGGTGTTGGGCCGCTTTGATGATGCCCGCAAGGCATTTGCGGGGTTGTCTGGTAGCGCCGATGCGTATGTTGCCGGTTATGCGCAACTATGGCAGCTGTGGCTGGACGCACGTACCTTCAGCAGTGAAGACACTGCCGCACTTCGCAATCGCCTGGCCAAGGCGGTGACGGGCCTGCGTCCTGCCAACGCTCAACAACAGGCATTGCTCCGCCTCTACGCGGGCCAGGGCGATGTCGACACGGTATTTGCCGCCATTGAGGCCTCGACGCCAGCCGGTTCGCTGCAAAGGCGTGATTCGCGAACGGAAGCGGCCTTCTTTGCCGGCGGCTATTTGCAATACGTGCAGCGCGATGCATCAGCGGCAGCTCGGCTCTATAGCCGTGAGCTGCCCCAGTCTGGCGCCTCCGTGGAGCGCCCGCTGATTCAGCAATCCATCGCCGCACCTTAAGTCTCTCTTTCCCCCCTTGAACTGAAACCAATGCCGGGCTGTGTGCCCGGTACGGAGAACTATTGTGAACAAAATCTATCGACTGGTCTGGAATCCCCGCTTGAACGCCATGGTGGCGGTGGGCGAGCACACCTCGGCGCAAGGCAAAAAGACCTCGCGCCATGACCTTGTAAAGCGGATCGCTGTCGGCTCCGTGCTCTCCATGGGCATGAGCTCGGGGGCCTTTGCCTATGTTGCAGGCGGCGCCGCCGCTGGTGCCGATAGCAATAACGCAAACAATATTGCTATAGGCGTTCAAGCAACGGCGAACTCCCCTGGAGGCGGGAATGCATTTGGCTTCCAAGCTAATGCTAACGCGAATAACGCCACTGCCATTGGTACGAATGCCCAAGCCACCCAAACATCCGCCACGGCCATTGGTGTCGCTGCGAATGCTTCCGGCATTTCTTCTTTCGCAGGGGGCGTTCACGCGCAAGCAAATGGCACTGAAAGCACCGCCGTGGGTGCATGGGCTACGGCTGGCGTGGACTACAGCAGCGCATTTGGGGCCTATGCAAACGCCAGCGGCCCGACCTCCCTTGCTATGGGCTATTACGCTCAGGCGACCTCGACAGGGGGGGGGGTCGCCATTGGCGACCACGCGGTTAGCAGCGGTAGAGGGCTGAACTTTGCGTTGGGCTCGAATGCGCTTGCAACCACTTATGGACCTACGGATAACGGTGGCAATCTTGCTATCGGTGCAGTGGCACAAGCCACTGGCCACCAGAGCGCAGTGGCGATCGGCAATGCTGCGATTGCCTCTGGCGGAGCCACGGTTGCCCTCGGGTACTCCGCCGAAGCCCAGGCAGAGTGGAGTACCGCCCTGGGAAATCAAGCCAAGGCTTATTCGGCCGGCGACGTGGCCATCGGCCGGGGCGCCCATGCAGGTACTCTGGGAGATAATACAAATAACGCCTCCCCCACAGCATGGAATTTTAGCGCCGGTGGTTTTTCCAATGCATATGGCGGGTCGGCGACCGCATTGGGCAATACTGCCCTAGCGAGCGCAGCGAAGGCAGTTGCCTCCGGCTACAACGCACAAGCAACGAACACGAGCGCGGTTGCCATGGGTGACAGCGCTGCGGCAAGCGGCGAGGACGCGGTTGCGATTGGCATGGGTACGGTGGCGGCCGGCAATTGGAGCACGGCGGTTGGCGAGGGTTCGGTAGCTGCCCAGGATGGCGCCACGGTTGTCGGTGCCAATGCGCAGGCTCTGGGCATTGGTGGCGTGGCGATCGGCAGGAATGCCATGGCCGATACGAAAGGCGGCATTGCGGTTGGCGAAGACGCGACTGCAATGAATCAGTCGTCGATTGCCATCGGTAAAGCCAGCACGGTGACTGACGCTCAGGGCGTGGCTCTCGGGCAAAACAGCGTTGCGGGCCTTCAAGCCACGGCGCTGGGTTTTTCCGCGACTGCGAGCAACAGCAGCGTTGCCGTGGGCGCCGGTGCGCAGGCCTCGGGTACCACCAGTGCCGCGATTGGCTTGGGGGCCGTCGCAGGCCAGCTGAACTCTCTCGCGCTGGGAACGAACGCGGTGTCGACGAACGCCAACGACGTGGCGTTGGGTGCGGGCTCGATGACGGACGTGGCGCATCCTACAGGCAGTGCGACCATTGCCGGTACAACTTACACTTTCGCCGGTGTAAACCCGACGTCCGTGGTTAGCGTAGGCAGCAAGGGCAAGGAGCGTCAGGTCACCAACGTGGCCGCTGGCCAGCTGTTGGACGACAGCACCGATGCGGTGAACGGTTCGCAGCTGTATGCGACCAATCAGGCGGTCGGCAGTCTGAGCGCGTCCGCGGTGATGTATGACGACAGCACGCACAACACGATCACGCTGGGTGGCGGCGCCTACAATCCGGTGACGAAGGTGGGCGGCACCAAGATCACCAATGTGGCGGACGGCTCGGCGCCCAGCGACGCGGTGAACTACTCGCAGCTCACGCAGCAAAGTAGCGATTTGACGACCAAGGGCCTGAACTTCACGGGTAACACGGGCGCCGTGCACCGTGACCTGGGAGACACGCTGGCCATCACAGGCGAGGCCACCACGGCTGGCACCTATTCCGGTGGCAACCTCCAGACCGTAATCGACCCAGTGACGGGAGGTATCCAGCTGCAGATGGCCGACGCGCCGACCTTTGGCGGCGTAACGATCAATGCCAACAACAGTGGCAAGATCACCGGCGTCACGGCCGGCACGGACGCCACCGATGCGGTGAACGTCAGCCAGCTCCAGGCCTCGACCGCCAACGCCGTGATGTATGACGACAGCACGCACAACACGATCACGTTGGGTGCCGGCAGCAATCCCTATGATCCGGCGACCCAGTCGGGCGGCACCAAGATCACCAATGTGGCGGACGGCTCGGCGCCCAGCGACGCGGTGAACTACTCGCAGCTGACCACGACGAACAACAACGTGACGAACCTGGGTAATCAGATCAACAACATCTACAGCACCGGTACGAAGTACTTCCACGCCAATTCGACAGGTACAGACTCGCAAGCGACCGGTGTTGATTCCGTTGCTATTGGTACGGGTGCGGTCTCGACCAACCCCAATGATGTGGCGCTGGGCGCCAACTCGTTGACGGATCTGGCACATGCCACGACCGGCGCCACCATCGCAGGTACGGCCTACACCTTCGCCGGTACGGCCCCGATCTCCGTGGTCTCGGTGGGCAGCAAGGACAACGAGCGTCAGATCACCAACGTGGCCGCCGGTCAGCTGTCGAGTGACAGCACCGATGCGGTGAACGGTTCGCAGCTGTACGCAACGAACCAGGCTGTCGATGTTCTTAACAGCACGGTCAACAACATCGCCGGTGGTGGCGGCATTATGTACTTCCATGCCAACTCTACACTGCCCGATTCGCAGGCAACGGGTGCCAATTCGGTCGCTGTGGGCCCGGCGGCGGTGAGTTCGGGCGCCAACGCTGTGGCTGTCGGTAACGGCGCGGTAGCCTCGACCGATAACAGTGTGGCACTGGGCGCAGGTTCCACCACGGGCCCGGTCAACGGTACGGCGGGCACAACGATTGCTGGCGACCAATACAGCTTTGCCGGCGCTACGCCGACGGGCACGGTGAGTGTCGGCTCAGACGACCAGAAGCGCACCGTTACTAACGTGGCGGCGGGTGAGGTTTCCGCTGGTAGTACTGACGCGGTCAATGGTTCGCAGCTGTATGCGACCAATCAGGCGGTGAATAAGCTGGACGGTCGTGTCACTAACGTGGAGGACACGCTCAGCAACATCGCCGGCGATATCACGAATATCAACCAGGGACAGGCCGGTATGTTCCGTACCAACACAGACCAGGCGACACCGCCGCCGTCGACCACGGGTGCGAACTCCGCGGCGGGCGGAGCCAACGCTGTGGCTTCAGGCGACAATAGTCTGGCAGTGGGTAATGGCTCGCAGGCGGTGGCCGACAATAGTGTGGCTATCGGCAATAACTCGGTGGCCGATCGCGCGAACTCGGTGTCCGTCGGCGCAGCTGGCAGTGAACGCCAGATCACCAACGTGGCCGCCGGTACGCAAAATACGGACGCGGTGAATGTGAGCCAGCTGAAAGCCGTGCAGACCGGCAGTGTGCAATACGACACCAATGTTGATGGCAGTCCTAACTACAACTCCGTGACGATGAATTCCGGTGGCAGCCCCACGACGATCCACAATGTGCAAGCCGGCTCGGCGACTACAGATGCGGTGAACGTGGGTCAGTTGAACGACGCTATCAATAACACGCAGAACTGGGCGAAGAACTACACCGACAACCAGATCAACCAGATGGGCAAGAAGGCTTATGCCGGTACGGCCGCTGCGTTGGCGGCAGCAAACCTGCCCCAGGCTTACCAGCCGAACCAGAGCTCCGCAGGCGTGGGTATTGGTACCTACCAGGGGCAGAGTGCGATCTCGATTGGCGTCTCCACGATCACCGAGAGCGGCCGCTACATCTTCAAGGCTAGCGCCACGGGTTCGCAGCAGGGTGGCGTGGGTGTGGGTGTCGGTGCCGGTATGGTCTGGTAATCGACTGACGGCACTCCCTCCGCCTTCGGACGGAGGGAGTGCCGTCAATTCTTTCAAACTTCCCGGTCTAACCGATAAAACGATTTTCAAGGTCCAATATCATGCGTATCAACTTCACATTGGTTAAGGTGGCGCCGCTGCTACTGGCGTCCGTGTTCGCCCTTAGTGCCTGTGGCAATGTAAGTCGCAATGTGCACAAGGATGGTCAAGCTGCTGACAGCCTTGTCTGGCCAAAGATCTCCGACATCACCCCGATGCATAAGGGTGGCACGTTCCCGGATACCAATAGCCTTGCTCGGCTTCGTGCGGGTATGAGCAAGCAGCAAATTTCCGATCTCATTGGCTTCCCCCATTTCAGCGAAGGTGTTTGGGGTGTGCGCGAATGGAACTACGTATTTAATTTCAGAGTGCCTGCCGGTAGCAATAAAGTTGTCACCTGCCAGTTCAAGGTGTTCTTTGACGATAACAAGGTTGCGCAGAGTTTCTACTGGGCTCCTGAGTCGTGCGCAC
This sequence comes from Dyella japonica, assembly GCF_040545895.1. GTDB lineage: Bacteria > Pseudomonadota > Gammaproteobacteria > Xanthomonadales > Rhodanobacteraceae > Dyella > Dyella japonica_D. The sequence goes on along the minus strand of NZ_JBEPMU010000009.1, from coordinate 83,544 downwards.
AGTTTCAGCAGGTAGCCCAGGTAGCCCCGGTATCTTCGTCAGTCATCAGTGCTGCAGCGACCATGCCGGCTGAGCGCTATAGTTTCTCGGCTGATGCGCTATTTGCCTTCGACCATTCATCTGTGGCCGACATTCTGGGCAATGGACGTGCCGAGCTGGACCAGTTTGCTGCCAAGGTTCGTCAGTATGATAGGGACATCAAACACATTCAGGTTGTCGGCTATACCGATCGCCTGGGTAGCGATGGTTACAATCAGGCGCTCTCTGAGAAGCGTGCGAATTCGGTACGCGACTACCTGATCGCACATGGTATCGATGCATCTCTGTTCAGCACCGAAGGGCGCGGTCGGGCCGATCCAGTGAAAGATTGCGTAGGTGGTACCAGTAAGCCAAGCCTTATTACCTGCCTGGCGCCGAATCGGCGCGTGGAAATTCTGATCAGCACTCAGCGTACAACTTCTGACCGGTAAGTGGTGGGGCAGCTGTCATAATCAACCCCTCTTCAGTTCAAACAATCTTAGACCTTAAAGAGTTTGCAGCCAGGCGGTTGCGTGTGTTCACCAAGCCGAGCGATCTCCTGTGCTCGGTCGGTTTTCCAGGTGCTCGTTTGTGGCACCGGTTTCGCTTGCTGGGGCACGAAATGCGTATTGTGATTGCTGACGAACATCCTATCGTTCTGATAGGTCTAAGGGCTATGTTGCAAGCAGAGGGGAGCCAGATTCATATCGTTGGCGAGGCAACTAGCGACAAGGAGCTAATCGCCACTTTATCGCAGGTAGAGTGTGACCTACTCATCGTTGATTTTCAGGTCGATGATAGTCCCGAGTCAGAAGACGGTTTGGCAATGCTCAGACGCATCCGTGAGTTTCGGCCGAATTTGCTGGTTTTGGCGTTGACTATGTTGGGCAGCCCAAGGTTGATAAAGGACACGCTCGCTGCCGGTGCACACGGTATTGTCGACAAGACAGCGACGACCGATCAGCTAATGCTGGCCATTGGGAAGATTTCTTCAGAAAATAGTTTTCTTTGCGTCAAGACACGCGCGAAGTTGATCAAGCTGACAGCAGCCGAAAACAACTAGCTGGCGTTATCCACGTATGGAGGGTGAAAGTGACCCCGTTGTATGCATTGGGCCGGACGATCAGTGAGCTTGAGCTAGCAGCGCGACGTCTTATACAAGCTCTGTTCCGCGAGTGACAAGCCACTTTATGAGCATGCACTACTTCGGTCTTCTTCTGGAGGGCCAGTTGCATCGGTGGGCTGGACTGCTCTATCGATCAAGCGTGCGAAATAAAGTAGCGAAAGCCCAGACGGATGAGTACATGAGTTCTGTTCGAGACTCTCCAGCACCTCAGCATATGTGGCTACTGCGGCGAAACTTTTCCTTGGGCCAAGGAACCGAGACCATCTGATGCCGCCAATAGTCTGCCACCGCGGCTGATCACACAATCTCTCACTGTCTGGTGTACTTTGCGAAATTGAATAGTTCTCTGCGAGCAGGCCACAGCCTGCGGGCATCTGCCGACGCTTTTCGCGTACGCCACGGTATTTGCTCTGGATCGCCTCTTTCAGTCCCGGGTATGGAGGATGGATGGTTAGCATGAATTCGGCATAAGATCATCGTACGTGACGAATGCCAAACTAGCCCAAAGAAGATAGGTTTTTCGATTGTTGCTTTGTGCGTCGCAGAAGTTGTACTGGCTGCATCGCCGGAGTCCATGGTCGACAAGGCAGGTGAATAATTAGTCGGCCGATGTGTTCCCTCCGCTGTGCGGAGGGTGATGGAGGAGGCTACATGGACCACGATAATCCAACGTCGACGGACGATGGTCCCCGCGTCCATCAAATTGTCGAGTTGCGCCAATATCAACGACGCCTCCTGTTTGGCGGCGGCTTACTCCTGACCTCGATCATCCTGTTTGCAGGATTCCTTCTCGTTTGGCTCGCAATCCAAAAGTTTCACACGGAACAAATTAATGCCTTCCACGACGAAGGTAGCTCTCTAAAATACGCGCTTACCTATCGAGCGCGGGCTTATGCTCAGACTGTCGCCCGAAGTGAATCGGTTTGGTCGAACCGGCAAAGGATGCTCATTGAAGCAGGAACCCCTCTGAGGGGTAGATTCAATAAGCAGGGCGAGAAGCTGGTGGTTCGTGCCGAGGGTAGAATTTCAATTCCGTGGCTGATACTTGGGCGCGGAACTGCTGCGATGCCGCCAGATCGGCTGGCCGCGTACCTCGGTATGTTCGAGGATATCTCAGCGCACACAGCCACCGTTATTACACCAGCGGAATACTCCGAACCGATATTCGCCTATGGTTACGATCCGTCCGGATCACTGTTGGTGGTCACTGGCGTTCTCGACGAATCGGAGCTTATGCGGGCGCTGAACGTTACCACTCGCGATCAGATCTTCGCGATGTTTCGCGCCGAAGAAGCTCGCTGGAGGCTACCGCCGATTGGTGCCTACGCACATGATGCAGTGACGAGGCAGTTCTTCTACTACGGTATCGACCCATTGGATCGTAAGCCTTCACTTGCTGGCACACAGCTATTAATCGCCGGTCATGTTCCATACTTCCGCCGAGTAGTCTTTGAGCCTGTCGACAATCTAAAGTTTGTATCTGGCGAAGCTGATGGTGGTGTCTTTGCGATCCTGACGTCCCGCGGTGAAATCGTACGTACGAGTAGGGCGCTATCGGCTGCCGAGCATCAAATGATCTCGTCTATTCATATGTCCACAGATGTCGATGCGCCTACGCGAATGCGGTTCGGGAGAAACTTTTTGCTGCTCGGCGGTTTGCAGCTTGTGGACTGGAATCTCGTGTATCTGTATTCATGGGGCGATGTTTTTGCGGTGACAGGTAAGTATGTAGCGCTAGTAACTGGCACAGCGTTTACGATCCTCTCGCTGATATGGGCGCTTATATGGTGGCTTGATAGACGAGTCCTGGGGCCGGCTATGGCGACCGCCTTACTCGTTTATAGAAGCGAGGAGCTAAGTCGCATCATCATTGACACCTCGCCCGTCGGTTTGTCCTTGCTAGATACCAGCCACGGCGTCCCTATAGTCGAAAATGACCTAGCTCGCCGTATGGCTCTGGAGTCTTGCGCGGATGCAGTGCCGGGGCTCTACGAACAACTGGTCGATCGAGCTAATACGCACCTTCCAGCGACTTCGCAGGAGTTCGACTGGATTCATGCTGGTGAGGGTGGACGTCATTTTCGGGTGGCGATGGTTCTCTCCTCTTACAGGAGCAAATCGGTTTGGGTCTGTGCTATACGAGATGTGTCGGCGCAAGCGGAGCTCGAAAGAAGTCTTCGAAAGGCCCGGTCCGACTCCGAAGAGGCTCGGTTAGCAGCAGAGTCTGCGAGTCGAGCGAAAACGGCCTTCGTGGCGACCATGAGCCATGAGATTCGCACTCCGCTCAACGGGGTGCTTGGGCACTTGGAATTGTTGAGCCGATCCAAGCTGGAGCAGGCGCAGAAGGAGCATCTAAACCGCATCCGCTTAAGCGCTGATGCCTTGCTTGTAACTATTAGCGACGTGTTGGATTTTTCGAAGATCGAGGCAGGCCAGTTAGAAATCGAACTTGTTACGTTTGACCTTCGTTCGGTAGTGGAACAGGCGGCACTACTCTTTGCTCCAGAAGCCCTTCGAAAAGGAGTGAATATCTATTACTCGATCGATTCTTCTCTGCAACAATTCTATGCATCGGACGTCCATCGCATTCGGCAAATTATCAATAATTTGCTAAGCAACGCCGTCAAGTTCACGCAATCCGGGAAAATTGTCCTGTCGGTTTCACAGGGGAGGCACACTGAGGCCCATCTGTGTTTCCGCGTCGCTGATTCGGGTATCGGGATGAGTGGTGACCAGGTCGCGCAACTGTTCGAGCCGTTCTCTCAAGCTGATGTGAGTATTTCCCGTCGCTACGGGGGCAGTGGTCTGGGTTTGGCGTTATGCGGCCAACTGGCGAACATGCTTGGTGGGAGTATTAGTGTTGAAAGTGCCATGGGCGTGGGGAGCATATTTACCTTCGAGCTGCCATTGGTGCCAGTTCACTGCCGGTGCGATGAGCAGAGGCCTCTAGAGGGTCGACGGGTCACGTTGCTATCGGAGGCGCCAGAGTGGCGAGCTGAGATCGGCGAACTATTGAGATGCTGGGGTGCAGAAGTAACGGTTTTGGCGCGCCCGGTGGCGATGCCCAACGGCGCCGGGCATCTAATCATCTTTGGGGAGGCGGGATCTTGGGCAGCCCCTGAGGAGGCTCGACTACGTATGAGTCATGAAAGGATCATTCATGCTTGTACGGATGGTCCATTGATTCCAGAGGCTCGGCAGGATGGGATATATGTCTCCTGCTATACAAGCCAGATGCTTCTGGCCGCCATACAAGCAGTACCAATTGCCCCGCGCTCTGCAAATCTCCGGCCTTTCTGGGGAAGCAATGAGCGCGGCACAATCTTGCTAGTCGAAGACAATCCAGTTAATCGTGAACTAATCGAGCAGCAGTTGAAGGAGCTTGGTTTTGCTGTCGATGTCGCCGCTGATGGTGCAGCCGCTTTACATAAGTGGAAGCCGGGCACCTATGTTGCGGTATTGACGGATATCAATATGCCTGAAATGAACGGATATGAGCTCGCCATGGCTTTGCGGGCTCAAAATGTAGATGTGCCCATCCTTGCGATAACGGCCACCGCGCTAATTAGTGAAAAGGCACGTTGCAAAGCCTCCGGCATTGACGAATTGCTGTTCAAACCGCTGGGTCTTGAGTTGCTGGATGGAGCATTGCAACGCCATCTAGGCCCGCCGCCAAACCCAGCTATGCAAGCGCGCCGGGACGCTGCGACATCGGTGGAAGAGCCCACCGGCTTGCGACATAAATACTCGCAAAGGATACGGCATGCCTTTGTGGAGAGCGGAAGGCGTGATTACCGAAGTTTCACTGATGCTTTGGAGCGGGGTGATGTCGTCGAGTTGGTACACGTCACGCACGCTTTCAAAGGGGTTCTTCTTATGATGGGTGAGGTTGATGTCGCCACGCAATGCTCTAAGGTAGAGGCATCGCTTGAGGATTGCGGAATTCACCATCTTCAGAGGGATCTTCATGATCTTTCTTTGGCACTTGATGCTGTCCTGCTCCGTTACGAGCTTGAGTTGAAAGAGGAGTCGATTTAGGCAGCGATGGGCCTGCAGTTCTGGGGCGGCTGCCCGCAGAGATATGTCCTCCGAGATGCGCTCCGAACTCTCCCGGTGTGGTGAGTCGGTGGGCCTGCGCCTTGGTGATAGTCCAGAGCTTGACTAAGAGCCGACGCAAACATAATACCCTGCACTAACAGCGATCATTCGGCGCACCACCTTTCGCACCGGCGGAGCAAACTAGATGCGCGCATGAGGTCGACTCATGAGGGCATGAATCATGCGGGCGGCCGCTGAGGGCGCGTGTGATATTTTGGTTCGCAGATCCAACGCAGGGATTCGCATGGAAGCGGGGATAATTCGCACCTGCGCGGCAAGCCTTCTCTCAGGCTTTGCCGCCTCTTTCAGGTCCGAGAGTGCGGCCTACAAGTCCAAGTTCCGCTGCGTGTTTGAACAGGTCGGCATCTTTTTCAATTCCCAGCTTGGCCATTCCATTAACCTTTTGCGTGCTAACCGTTTGCTTGCTCGTCTGGAAGAAGCTGGCGATGTCTTTGATGCTCGCGCCGCCAATATACAGAAGCAACACCTCCAATTCGCGGGGCGAAAGTTTGGCGACTGTATGGCGTGGGCGGCTGGTCGACGATGCGGCCGTAAGCGCAGGCGATAGATAGCGTCGCCGTACATGAGCTGCCTGGATCGCGGCGGGTAAGTGGTTCATGTCATCAAGTTTGCTGAGAATATTTTCCAGTCCCAGGGCCAGTAAGGCCTGAACGATCGTTGAGCGGTCTATGCCCGTCATGACCACAATGGCAAGCGATGGATAACGTTCCTTGAGAAAGCTGAGAAGCTCCAGGCCATCACCATACTCTCCCCCAGGCATGGCGTAGTCAGTTACTAAAACATCGCAACGCTTGCTGTCGAGCAATGCGATCAACTCGGTCGAATTGTGACAAGCCCCCACCAGATGCAGCATGGGAAACCCTGCCAAAGTTGCCTCGATCCCCATGCGAATCACCGGATGGTCATCAGCAACGGCGACCAAAATGCGGGAGCTATCCATGGACCCTCCTATGGCCGTAAAGCTATGTTTTGACGTGTCTTCTGGGCGATAATATACACCCATGGCTGTGAAGTTGAACTAGCCTGTCTTCTCCACGACAAAGGAGCCCGTGATGAGCTCGCGGGGCGATTTTTTGAGTATTAAAGTAGCTATCCTCGATGACCATCCCGTGCTACTGGCCGGCATGGGGGAGTTATTGGCGGGCGCGCAGGGCATGACAATCGCTGGACTTGTCCGTGATTCTACGGAATTAGTTCGTCTCCTTGGTAGTCAGCTCGTCGATGTGGTCCTCACCGATTTTTCAATGCCTCATGGGCGTTTTGGCGATGGAATCGCATTGCTTCGTTTTTTGCAGCGACGATTTCCTCAGATCAAGCTTGCCCTTTTCACAGGTGTCGAGAGTCCGTCGCTGCTTCAAAGTGTCATTGACATCAGGGTGTCGGTGATTGTCAGCAAGGTCGACAGCCTCGCTTGTCTAGAACCGGCGATTCGGGCTGCCTACGCCAACGATACCTATCTGTCACCCAGAGTGGTCAAGTTATTGGCGCAATCCGCAGGGCGCCAGGTAACGGAGGCGGCTCCCACGCTCAGTAAGAGAGAAAGTGAAGTGCTTCGTATGTTTGCCGAAGGTATGTCTCTTAAGGAGATTGGTGTTCGCGTTGGCCGTAGCCCCAAAACAATAAGCGCTCAAAAATCGTCGGCAATGAAGAAGCTAGACCTGACAAGTGATGCCGAAATATTTAAATACGCCATCGTCCATGGCTTGGTGCCGGCATCACAAGCTTCTCTCAAAGACGCTTTGGATTCAGGCGCTGATGTTTGAATTCCCCGGATAGCCGATTGTGGTGGTAGCCCCGGTGACAGGCATTCAAGAAATAGATCACTGTGCGCTCTTTGTGCCGCACACGCCGCGGCACGTTCCCGTCGAACGAAAGTGAGCGCAGCGCAAACTCCAGAATCGCTCTGGGTATTGAAGTTGAACATACAGCTCGCGAGTCGAGATGGGTGAGCGTGACGGTCCTGGTCAAGACGGTGAGGCCAGTCAAGAGCGTGCAGCAAGTCGTCATGCTGGCTGAGGCTAAGGCGAGATTCTGCGTCTGCGTACCCAGCTGCTCCACGCGGGGAAGGAGCGCATCAGCGAACTGGGCTGCACGATCGCCGACCTGGCGCAAGCCGGTCCGGAGGCGCATCGACTGTAGCAACTGCGTGGCGTCAGCACCATGGTGGCCACGGCGCTGATCGTTGCTGTGGGTGACGCCAAGCAATGTGCCAATAGCTGGCAGATGGCCGCTTCGCTGAAGCTGACACCTCGACTGCACAGCTCCGGCGGCATGGATCGCCTGCTAGGCATCAGCAAACGCGGTGATGCCTACACTCACGGCCTACTGATCCACGGCGCACACTCGGCATTGCGAACAGCCCCGACCAAGGGTGATCGGTTGAGCCAATGGCCCACACGTTTGGCCCAATGAGCGGATCCCAACGTGGCCTGCGTGGCACCGGCAAACAGGGCGGCGCGCCTGGCCTTGGCCTTGTTGCGTCACGACACTGGCTGCCAACCAGCGCTGGCGGCCGCCTGAGTGAGACGACGTCCGAAAGCATCCTTATCCACGATTGCGAAGCCACCCACGCGAGGGCGAACCGGCGCTGGCAAAATCCTGAAATGTCCAAGTGCGAAAAAAGCGCGAGAAAGCGATTGGCAGCCGGCGAGCGACTAGCCCATCATGTTCCAGCACCGCAAAGCGGTGCTGCAGTTAGAGGCCGGATATACGTGAGCAGACGTTCTTTCGATGGCGCAAGGAATACGGCGGCCTGAAGATCGATCAGGCCAAACGCCAGAAGGATCTGGAGCATGAGAATTCCCGGCTGCGGCGGGCGTTGTCGGACGCCATCATCGACAACCAGATCCTGCGCGAGGTCAGCAAGGGAAACTTCTGAGCCCGGCCCGCCGTCGGCAAGCCGTGGCCCATGTTCGTGGTCACCTGCGGCATTCCGAACGGCGGATCTGCCGGGCGCTGCATCTGTCCCGCTCTTGGGTGCGCTATGCCCCGCAACCACGCGCTGACGAAGCGCCGCTCACCTCTGCCATGGTCGATCTGGCGGCGCAATACGGCCGCTATGGCTACCGGCGCATTCATGCCTTGCTGATGGCGCGCGGCTGGTCGCTGAGCCGATCGCGAGTCGAACGCATCTGGAAGCGCGAGGGACTGAAGGTGCCGGTCAAGCAGCCCAAGCGCGGCCGGTTGTGGCTGGCCGACGGTGGCTGCCCACGGAATCATGCTTCGATATGTACTACGGGCCGGAAATGGTGGCGAAGAACCTGCGTCGCTGGCTCGCCGCAGTGGGCGCGCAGACCCTTTACATCGAGCCGGGGAGTCCGTGGGAGAACGGCTACTGCGAATCCTTCAACGGCAAGTTCCGCGACGAACTGCTCAACGGCGAGATCTTCTACACCCTGCGCGAAGCCCAGGTCGTCATCGAGCAATGGCGACATCACTACAACACCATCCGGCCGCACAGCGCACTGAGCTATCGGCCACCCGCACCGGAAGCGAACCTGATCCAGAGAACTCAACCCAACCTGCGACTCGCCGCGTAAACTAACTTCGCATCTGGACCAATCAATGCAGGCCGGTCATGACGACGCTTCGTTCACGGCTTTCGGGAAACATCGCGGAACTGACGTCCATCTGGATCGACATAGCGCGGGCCGAATGCTTCGAGTTTCTTGAGGGGCGTATGACTACCGTCAGTCTCGATTACCAGCGGCTACCGCGGCGACGCGCCGTGGACGTCATCGAGTCCGCTCTGAGGTCACTGTCGGCCGAGAGGGTGTTCAAGCTCATCTACATGTCAGTGGAGAATGCGGCCGCCTTTACGCGTACGGCCGAATGCAAAGGACTCCCGCATGCCATTAACTGTATCCCAAGAAACATCGAGATGCATACGGAGAACTGCAAGGCTGGAAAGTACAACGACAAGCCGTTCCGTCGGCCTAAGGGGTTTGTCCGATCCACGCTAAGCCATATCTTCTTCAGCGACCTGCTCGGAGGCTCCGGGGACATTGGCTTTCGCGAGTGCGTGACGGACTACCTGCGCAAGATGGAGGCACCTTCAGCTACGACGCCCCATATCGACATCACTGGCGCCCCTTGCGAGCAATGCGGTGGCCGGGTTGCCGGTCAGTTTCAGGGGCATCTTAGCTTCCTCGTCGTCTGTGAATTGTGTGGCTCTCAGAAGCGATTCGCGCTGGTCGATGCTTAGATTCACCAACAAAACCTTTCAACGAACGTAGGCAGATGATGGGACACGCTCATCTGTCGAGTGAAAGGTGGCGAGGCGTGCCTCCAGTTGCAGGCACGTCTCGAGCTCAGCAAGGCCCCGCCCTGGAGGCGGGCAGTCCACACACTCGCTCCCTCTGCGTTGCGCCTCAGCTCGTCAACGAGAGATTCAGAAGTTCCAAGTGAAGTTGATGGCTGGGCCGTCCAGCTCAATGTCTCGAAGAAACTTACTATTATCATCTTGCCTGTACTTGATCTGGCGGTAGACGAGCGCAATGTCTCCCCAGTGAAATGCGTAGCCCACACCGGCCGTTAACTGATAAGTACTATCAGAGTCGCCGGTGCCTACATCAATGTAGTAAGGCATATACCAATGGCGGTCAGGGAATGGTGTCCAATGGCCGCGGACTCCGATGATGGCGTCAGTAACATGCATTTGATTGTGGAGATGTCCGCTGTCTTGGATGTCGACCCGGCCACCGTTGCCTGTTAATCCAAAGTTCCAGTTGAGATTGCCTTTGGTCCAAAGGTAGCGCATACCCAAAAGTAGGTCGACGTAACCCTGGGAGCTGTGTCCAATGGTATATAAGCCGGCCAGAGTCACCATGCCTCCTTTCAGTCCCCAGCGTGTGTTGAGATCGGCGCCGGCTCCAATGCGATCACCGCCTATAGATGTGATGCGTCCTTTTTGGTTAGTAAAGTCGACCCAGTCCACATCGCCGTATAGGCCCCAGCGTCCCTTGCGTAGGATTCCTTCTAGCATGAAAGCCCCGCTCAGGTTATTTAGAATGTCTTTGTTGGATTTGGTTACCACCTGAGAGCCGCTGGGCAGTGAGAAGCGCGTCGTGGCCTTTACGCCCGGCAACCAGGCATACGGAGTGATACTTCCATGCCAGTTGCCGTCCCAGGGATCAGGAGTGTCCGCGTTCGCAGGCCGTACAACGAAAGAGACTGCGATAGCAGCGCTCACAAGGAGAGCCGTACGGGATCCCCGTGAAAAATGTTGAACAGCCATGGCGGGAGCCGTTGGGTTAGATTACTGCCATAATGGGATTGGCATTATTTTTTTCCAAGTGTCTTTTTACGGAGTTCTGGGTAAGCAAATATACGTAGACACATCTCTCTGTCGCAGTAGTCCTGTTATATCAGTCCACAATCTTCGATCACTATTTGCCGATGAGTGGCCTGCGCTCGACGTCCAGGGCAATACGCTCAATGCCGATCGCAAGCGCAAGACAATGGGGCGCGAAGATGGCCCTTAAGCATCAAGCCATGTACCGCAGCTACGCCGCCCCCTCTCTGTTGGATTGCTGTGGGCAACTTGGGATCCAATAAGTACTGCTCGGATGTTCTATGGGTATCTGTGTTGTTTTAGGCGCGGTGCATGCCGCAGTGCACCCCATGTTCACTACGGGCATATCAGGAGATTTTTCATCACGCGGGGGCCAGCGGACCATGGCGTCTGAAGATCGGCAGATATCGGCATATCCACCTGTGCTTTATGCACTTGGATGCCGGCGCCAGTGGTTGTATACCAGCACCGGCTTTCTCAGTGGCCCTAAGGGAATTAGGCTCCTCGCGAAGATCCTTTTGGCCCAGCGGGAGCAATAGCTTTTGCCTGTGCAGTTGTGCCACTGCAGGAGGGCCCACGCCCTCGATCCGGTTATGGAGTCAAATTAAGGGCTTGTCGTGGCACATTATCAAAACAGATGTCGGGTAGTTGCGACCTAACATCTGTTGCCAGAGCACCGACGCATCTGGCTACGCCTCGCGTCAAACCACCCTTAGGGGGTGCGACATGCATGACATGACGACGTTGAGTCAGGCCGACGTTGATTATTTGTTCAAGATCGATTTTGGCACCGTGGACGAGATTCCCCTGGAGGTTGCGGGGCGACTTCATCTACTGAAGTACGTCCAAGAGTTGAGCCCGCTGACTGGCACTCGCGTCACCGGAACGCATCGGGATGATTTGTACATCGGCGTATCCCCGGGTGGGCGCGCGTTGATGGCGGCAATCCGTGATGGCGTGGAGAGGCGTTGGGTAGCGTGGCCACCATCGATCCATGACGTTACCATCGGCGTGTAGCGACACGTAGGATGGACACTAGGGCGTATGGTGATGATCGGACGGTCATTCCAGCACGAGAACCGAGCGTTTCGCTTTGATTTGGTCCTGGCCCGCGCACGCATGGTTCGATAGGTGGTGCGACAGGCATACGTTTGGAGGGGGCTCTGGTTATTGCTCGTCGAGATCAAATCGGCATCGGTAATATCCTCCGTACTGCGACGGATGAGCCGGCTTTCAGTCGGCTAGGTGATTGTCTATTGCGGGAGATGCTCAATACCAATTGAGCGGCGCGATTGGGCTCAATCATGTACATTCAGGGCTGCACCCCGCTGCCGAGCTTCCCGCATGCATCACGCGAGCGACATCCTGCTTACTCTTTTCATCGTCTTCATCGTCGCCCAGATTGGTAGCGAGATCGCGCAACGGCTGAAACTCCCGGGCGTGGTGGGTGAGATTGCAGCTGGCTGTGTGGTCGGCCCTTCGGTACTTGGTTGGATCGTCCCCGACCAGGTTGCAGCAGGTACGCCACTCGACGTGCTCGCAGAGATCGGCGTGGTCTTGCTGTTGTTCTCGGTCGGTCTGGAAACGCGACTGGAGGATTTGAAGAAGGTCGGCAAGGTGGCCTTCCTGGTGGGCGTGCTCGGCGTATTGGTGCCGTTTGGCATGGGGGGGCTTTGGGCGCATGGCAGCAGCTTCGACTGGGGCCGTTCCTTGTTCGTCGCCGCGGCTTTTGTGGCCACATCGGCAGGTATTACAGCCCGCGTCTTGCAGGAGCTGGGTGCGCTGCAACGCGTCGAGAGCAAGGTGATTCTTGGCGCGGCGGTCATTGACGATATTCTCGCCATGCTGCTGCTCGGTGTGGTGGTGTCCCTGCAGGGTGGTGGAGGCTTCGACCCTATCCACTTGCTGTCAGTGCTGATAGGCGCGATAGGCTTCATCCTGGTGGTTGGCATCGGTGGTGCGCGCGTGATGCGTTGGAATTCTGGCTGGCTGGACAAGCCGCAGAACCCTCACTCGGCGCTGGCCATCGTGCTGGCGCTATGCCTGGGCCTGGCTTATATCTCCACCCGCTTCGGCTTGGCTGCCATCATCGGTGCCTTCCTTGCCGGCATGATCGCCTCCGAAACACGTCAACAACACACGCTGGAAAAGCAGACTCAGCCGCTGCTTTCGCTGCTTACGCCGTTCTTCTTCGTCATCACCGGCAGCAAGATCGACTTGCATCAGCTCGCCAATGTCGAAACCGGGATCATGCTGCTAGTAGTGACCCTGATCGCCATCGTCTCCAAGTTTATCGGTGGCTTTTTCGGAGCGCTATCGCTCGGCAAGCGCAGTGCCGCCATCGTCGGCTTCGGTATGGTGCCGCGAGGCGAGGTGGGCGTAGTCATCGCCAGCCTCGGCCTGACCGCCGGCGTATTCACCGATCGCATTTATGCGATCATCGTCGCCATGTCGCTGCTGACCGCCATGGTGACGCCACCCGTATTGGCATGGCTATTACGACGCAGCCGCACAGCGGAGAGCACGGTTCAAACATCGCGCGGCTGAAGCACTCGACGCGCATCGTCCAATAACTGAGCCCTTAAGATGGGATCATTGGGTGGGCTCCATTCGGCCATGCTCCCCTGGTATTGGCCGAAGAGACGTACCTATGGCGCCCTTCGCCGTCGCCAGATCACATTGTCATCAGAGAGCTCGCCTTGACTTTCCCCAGGCTTAACCAGAGCCATCTCGCAGAGTCCAAGGTTCGGAGCATATCGCTCAGTGATGGGTTGCAACGGATTCCTTGATCGCAAACCTCAATCCATTGGCCAGAGGTGGTTAGGGATCTGCAGCGGCCGAGGCTCGACGGTCACACCTTCACGTTTGTGGCGCTTACGTGCCGCGATGCGAGCTTCGCAGTATAGGCGGCGCACTCGCCTGTGGTTGGCGACGAAATCTTCACGCTCGACGAGGATGTGCAGCCGCCGATTGCCGAATCGGCGATGTTCGCCAGCTGTCGCCACCAGGCGTGGCTGGCCGTCGTGCCGGTAGCCACTTGTTTCAAGAAGCCGATGATCTGTTCTTCGGTAAAACGCTTCTTCACGTCCAATCTCCGTCGGTTGGGGGATTGGACTCCAAATCGCCGTGCTACTCAAAAACGGGGGGGCGTCGGCCGTAGAACTGCCGATAGTCGTGTACGTAAAACTACTGGGCGCATGGTCTTTTGTGGCACAACACCTTTGGTGTTCGAACTGAAACGAGCGTCAGCTAATTGCATCCAGCTTAGCCGTAGACGATGATTCCAATATCATCGCTTAGGTTCCGTATCGAGATGTAAGGGCCGGTACCGGTATCCGCGCTACAAAGAAAACGGAAACAAATCCTTACATTTTCGCTGTGTTCAATGCCCTTCGCATTTGACCCGTTATGGATGTCTAGTGTCCGACGACTATTGCATTGCTGGGGGGGTACCTTCAGAGCATTTGAAGCGCACGCGAGCGCTATTGCTTCTTGCGGCTGTTGTCTTGCCTTTTTCATCCCGGCTCAATGCCCGTGAATATGAATTTCTACCCGAGGTCGACTCGTTCCTGAAGCTATCCGAGGTCTCGAGGCTATATCTGAATAGTCAAGTGACGATCGTCCGGCCAAACGGCGTCACGCAAACAGAAGCCGGAGCGAATTTTGACATCACGCTTACACCGATCTTCCGACGACATTTGCGCACGGACGACTGGGAGCATGATCGCTACCTATGGATGCGGGTCGGCTATGAGGTTTATGGCAGTCCCGATGACGAAGGTCATGGCCCAACCGAGCGCCGAGGTGTCGTTGAGGGGACAGCTCAGGCAAGACTGTCGACGCTCTATCGGGTCTGGATTGTCAGTAGGTTACGGGTTGATTTTCGTGATATTGGCGGGTCATTTTCTAAGCGCTACCGCTTTCGGCTCGTTGTCGAGAAGGAGATGCGAGGGGGCAACGGCAAGACTATTGTTCCCTACATCAGAGCCGAAACGCTCTATGACACGCGATATAACGCATGGAATCGGCAGATATACACAGCAGGTATAGAGATCGAGGCTACGCGCCACTGGCGTCTTGAGCCATATGTCTCTCGCCAGTATGACAGTCACTCACCTACAGCTAATGTGGATCAGATTGGCGTGCAGCTTAAAGCATACTGGTGAGCGGTGGAGTGTTCTGGGATTTAGGACATCAGCCAGCCTTGCTATGAGGCCTGAAGCCTCGGAACCGATGTCGCCAGGGTGGCTACGGCGAACTTGAGAGTTAAGCGCTTGCATCGATTCTTTGGAATAACAGGTTTTGTGATGATCGGATGCCCCATAGTCTGCGTCGACAATCGGTGGAGGGATCCGTCGTTCGCTGGCTCCCTCTATTGAACGTTCTGGTTAGTGTTACTGCCCGAAGCGACACCATGAAACGTGTTTTCGAAAATCCGTTCTCACGGCAGTTTCTTGATGGCACCAAATCGCTGTGCTACTCAAAGGTGGGAGTAGCGTCGAGTCAGCACGATCTGAATATATGCTTCGGCGGTCGGCGTCCGCTTGAGATCTCCCAGCGGCTGTTCAATGTCGCACAGGTTGAGCACGTCGCAAGGGTGTGTGGACATCCAATGCTTCTGAAGCACTACGGTACGGATCATTAGTTTCCATCGTCGAAAGGGGCGACGATAGCCCATTCGCACAATTGGTCGGCAGCCAACATGAGCCGCAATCATTTCGGTATCGCCGTATGCTCGACGAATGAATTAGAGGCTTTTTTCTTGGCATGGAAGGGCGCCATGCTCTCGGTAATCATGATTGCGAACGCTCTGCCAAGGATGTCTGCGAGGTCTTTGCTAGCCTCGACATCCGTTTCACCGGTGCGCAAGGGCACCTTGTTGCTGTGAGGCCTGCCACGATACACCTCCCACCGACCTATCCAGCCTGTCATAGATGGCCGCGACACAGTTTGGGCATCCACCACGATCCAATAGCGGCCGAAAGGAAATGCCTGACCGTGACTGATCCGCATGCATACCCCTCCGATGAGCGCCTATAGGACGGCGGCATCATGGGCATGTGAGACACCGCAATGAAGACGCTGATTGAAGGCGACCTAGCTATGAATTATACACATCGATCCCTGATGAGCACCTGACGCCTCGGCCAGTAGCAAGTCGCCTAAGGTCAGCCTGTGCTTTGCCTCGGCGATGAGATTGAGTGCATAGCATCGCTCTTGGACGAATTCATGCAGAGGGTCTACGAAGCTCAATCAAGCGCATGCGCAAGTCTTCGGTGATCTCAGCGGCTTCTACGGCGCTCGTATAACAACCCACCAACCAATCGGTATATCCGCGAACGGCTAGGACAGCATCTGCATCCGCCAAAACAAAGACCTCACTTTCGGGATTTACAAGCACTGTAATGTGTCCGATGTCGCGAGCTACTTGTGCGATCCTTTTTCCGAAATATGCCGACTTGCGTGGCGAAAGGCACAGCTTACCGAGTGGCTCTGGGAGGAGCGTGGTCTGATTTCTCCGTGAGAGTGCCATGCTTGCCGCGCGTCCTCTAATTAGCGTTCGCAGGGGTGATTGATCATACGATCTTCGCCATCGCACACCTCGGTCAGTGGATGTGGCTCTCGCTATTGCGTATGACTATGGTTGGACGTCGCCTGGCTTGGCGCGAGGTGGCCTGGCAATGGGCGGCGTTTACAGTGGTCGGTCTCGGTGACCATGAATCGCTGCTTCGAACCGCTAGTGGCCATCGAACAACGCTTCGTCAGTAGCTTACGCGCCGTGATGTCGCAAATCCACAAGCTCAGCTAAGAGACCAAAGCGACGATAAGGAGCTGTTTCAGGAGCTTTTCGCGCAAGTTTTTCGCCGGCGCATCGATCAGCTGCGGATGATCGCGAGTGGGCACGATCTCCACACCGGCGGCGAGCCGTGTTTAGTTCGACGAGTTTGACCGAAGTAATCGTGCCTTTGGTGTTCTTGACCGTGTGCCATACGAGCACGCTGCTGGCGACGTCAAAGCCGTGAGCTGTCACGGTAGATTGGACTCCAAATCAACGTCCTGCTCGAAAGTTGAGGGCGTCGCCGTTGGATGGTAGCGTCTGAGCCGACGTCGGAATTTTATGGGATTCCGGCACCCTCCCTATCAGGGTTCCTAATTGAATCAAAGGCGCACCTGGTTATCAGTGGAGTGTCGTCTGGGTCAGCACAACGGACTTGCTGGTACTTGAGTCGTACGAGTCTACAAGGATAGATTTCCTACCGTGGGAGTCAAAGAGGCAACGGACAATGCATCGCCGATTTCATCGAAGCACCATGACGTCGCACCGTTCTACAACACGCACACATGTGCCTCCTGAGAAAGCGAGATCGCTAGCGGGCTCGTGATTGCGCGTGCGGCGCGTTATTCGCGATGCGTTCCTGCCCAGTAATGATGGCCAACGACAATGATCCCCGCCGGACGGTCAGCCTTTGCCCTTACTCGATGCATGGTGCTACGGCCGTAGGACGCCGTATTACCAGAAGCACCTGTACAGAGAGATGCCGTGAGATGCGTGGGCTGTGCATCGTCGATGCAGCGCCGCTAATCCTGACGCATAGCTTTCGAAGGGTCGGTTCAGTCGGCACTATGCGGCGCTCTTTGGCGACGATGTTTTCTTGAGAAAAGTGGCTAGAAGCCTTGACCGAAAAATATTTAGTCGCGACGCCAGTGGCGTCGAAAACGGGCTTCGTATCCCGAGCAGCCTGTGACCTCTATGGCCGAGGCCGCTGTGGCGCACCGACCTTTTCATTTGTGAGGAAGACATGAACGCGCTATCTGTGCCCTCAGAACAACCTGATCTGAGTTGGCAGTTAAAGCTCCTTCCGTTTATTACGCGATCCATCGCCGTGATGGGCTTTCTCTTCTTTGTGAGTAGCTTCCTGCAACTTCATTTAATGTACCTTGAGCTTAAGGTCGATCCGATCGTTGGTCCATCGATGATTGCGGCCTCCGAGAAGGCGAGTTCTACGGCAAGCGCGGATGCGCTGCATTGGGACGGCCTCCTTGCTTTGGAGCACGAAACCCTCATCGACCGAACCAAGAGCTTGAACGCGGTGATTCTGCGTCAAGCCTCATTGCTCCATTTGGGGTTTCTGACCGGCATGGTCTTGTGCCTGGTTGGTGCGATCTTCGTGCTGGGACAACTGCGAACACCCGAGTCGACGTTGAGCGGGGAAGGTCATGGCATCAAGCTAGCCCTGAATACCTCATCCCCTGGCATTGTGCTCGCGGCGCTGGGATGTGGGCTGATGTGCTTGACACTATTTCACCGCTACCAATTCAACTTGCCGGATAAGACCGTATATCTGCCGCCGGCCCAGTTCAGCATTTTGTCGCCCCCGGGGGCGACCACGCTATCCCCGGGAAGCACCTCTCGCGTTCCCGCTGTACCAGCAACGACGAGCACGTCAGGGACTCCGAGGATCCCTGCGACCGACGACATCCCATAGTCGAAGACGCAATCGCAGCGAAGTGGTGACGAAACGTCACGCTTCGCTGAGCGAAACGCATGCTGATCGGTAAGGCAGTGACTATTGCCAGCAACCGACCCGACCACTCACCGGCTCTTGCCGGAATCGCTGGGAGCCATCCATCTCTGAAGGCCCCCCTGGAACGGTCGCTGATCAAAATCATCGACATCGTCACGGCCACCACGTTCTTTCTCCCCGTCACGTCCGCGCATTGTCGGACGGGCGCGCAGACCTACGCCGGTTTTATAGCCAACACTCTGGAGACTGACATGAACCGCACCATTTCTGATCAAGCTTGGGCCAATTCCGCCGCCACCCTAGGAGTGGAAGTGGCTTGCTTGCAAGCGATTGCCGAGGTGGAGTCGTCGGGTGCGGGATTCCTCCCTCCGCCCTCGGATCTACCCAAGGTGCTGTTTGAAGGGCACATCTTTCATCGTCAAACCGACGGCCGATTCGATGCCATTGCACCCAACGTGAGCTATCCGCATTGGGATAAATCAAAGTACGCCGGATCTGCCGTTGGCGAATGGACACGACTGAACACCGCCATCGCTTTGGATCGTGATGTCGCGCTTCAGTCGGCCAGTTGGGGCATGTTCCAACTGATGGGATTCAACCATGCGCTGTGTGGGTTTAGCGATGTCGAGGCCTTTGTCGATGCACATAAGAGTGGTGCCGATTCACAGTTGACAGCGTTTGCCCAGTTCATCGCTCAGCCGCGTTTTCTGGCAGCATTGCGGGCCCGGAATTGGCAAGCTTTCGCCTCCGCATATAACGGACCGGGATATGCAAAAAATCGTTACGACAGCAAGCTTGCTGCTGCCTACGCACGGCTGGTCGCATCGCCCGGCGCATAGCGTTCCTCTTTCGCTTGTTCCTGCCATGCCTTGATCTCATCCGCGACGGCACCGGTCGCTAACGATATGAGGCATGGCGACTTGGCAAACGCAAGGCCGATATCATCAATATCCGACGAACCGCAGATTCATACGACGAGTGGGTCAGCTCTAAGCCGTTGATCGGCAGCTTCTCTGATTCATTAAGATGCAGTTGACGTGACTAGGCAAGCTGCATGCCACGCGTCAGCTGCTGTAGCGAGTGTTGAGCTCATTAACACCATTTCGTACTGGAAGCGTACGAAGATATACAGCTAGCATTTTCCAATGCGGGTACGAAGCGCGTTGTCCAGTGTTCGTCTCAAGTCGATCCAAGTCTGTGTTGTTGAGTCTATTTGACTCGCTGGGGAAAGAATTGGCGTGTCGTGTCAACTAGGTCAGAGTCGGCAAGCTGCGAATTTGTGTCGCTGCATATTGAATCCATTGGGACCTTTTGATTGGTCGGCTTTGCCGGTCCTGCATTGGCGAAGTTTCGCTGAAAGCGCTTCCAAAGCGATTGAAAAAAAGTCGCGATATATATCGAGATAAACGCTCTTCCAATGGCGCCGTATAGCAAGGGGATTTGACCCGTAATGCGGAGCCTTCTGGGACCAGGAGGGCCGGGCGCCTACCGCCTGCCCATGCTATCGAGTCTTTGATTTCGCATTGATCATTTGCGCAAGGCTAATGGGCAGGGGCTATGGACAGTCGAACACTAATGGCCCGATTGGGACCACGCTCTATCTCGTGGGGAATCGTTGCTCAGGTGCGGCCGGAGTTCTCACCTCAAGACATAGCCGCTGCATTGGGCATGATCAAGGATAAGTTCGCCCGTGAGCTGTTTTGTTACCTATATTGGCCGGATCAATCGGACTCCTCGTTCAAGGACATCGAGCAGAGGGTCCTTCATCGACTCATGGAGGAGTGCAAGGCCCGTACCATGAATGCTATCGGTGCGCGCTTCGCGTATACGATGGCTGAGGTGGAGCTTGTCACTGCAAGAGCCAATTCAAGAGCGGTCACGCTCGCGTTGGCCCAATACAGAGCTGCCATGGAGCTCGCCAACGAACGTAAATGGCCATCCCCGCGCGCTACGTATCGAAATCTTGTCCACAGCGTCCTTCGTGAGATCACCGCTCCTGCGATTTGCGCTCACTGCCATGGGTCGGGGCAGCATACTAATCATCGCATCCACGTCACTTGCCCCGTGTGCCATGGCGATGGAGTGGTGCCGCTTTCGGATTTGGCTCGTGCTCGAAGTTTAGGCGTTACATGGCATGCCTACCGAAAGGCTTGGAAGGCGCCCTATGAATGGGCCGATACCACCTGTAAAGAGGCGTTGGGGGGCGCGGAACGCGCCTTGATCCGACACCTCGGCTACACGCGCAATGATAATAATTGAAAAATTGAGCAAGCTTGGTTGGTGGCCAGCGGGCGGAAGCCCGATGTCTTCCTGACCTGCGGCACGGTCTGTTGCTGGAAGATGCGCCAGTCCGAGCGCAGGCCCGCGCGGGCCAGCAGGGGCTCCACCACGGCGCGGTAGCGGGTGCGGCGATGGCCGGTGGTGCCTTGTTCGAAGGACGACACCACGCCGTGCACGTAACGCACGGCTTCGTCGTCGCGCCACAGGGTGAACAGGTAGGGCTGGTCGAGCACGGCACCGAAGTCGATGGCTGGATCGGCGCTGGCTAAGTCCAGCGACAACGCGAACGGTTCGGAGAGGGCTTCGCGCAACTCGAAGCTCACGACATCGAACGCAGGGGGCTGGGCGATGCCGCCGGGGCGGAGGCGAAGGTGAAATGAAGATCGGACTGGCGGGGCATGAGCAACTGCATCCTTTCTGACGCAAGCACGGCCCGTCGATCCCGACAGGCGCAGAACAGGCTCAGGTTGAGTTTTTCGCAACCCCTGTAGGCGGCTTGCGAGAAATGACTCAAGCCGCCCGCGTCTTTTCGCGTTGGCGTGCAATGGCCTGATGGTTTTCATCATTTCGAACGCAGCAGCGCGAGGTAGAAATCAGGGAGGTACGTGACAATGCGGGCTCGATCCTAGCTTCACTCTCTTGCAAGCATCCAATCCTATTCGAAGCCCAGTTTGTCCAAGGACAACTTGCAGGGGAGTTCCGCTTGTTCACTGAGGAAATAGAGCGCGGCGAACATGCCCTCGGTGACCTTGCTATCCAAGGACCGTTACCGGGTTCCATCTCGTCGCATTTCGACAGGATCACGCGGAGGGTGTCGCTATTGGCCAGGATGCGCGTCACCGCCTGGATGCCCATGCACAGCCCGGCGATGCGGGCGGAGCGGAACTTGGCGCTGTCCTTGGCCAGCGAGAGTCCAGAGCGGACGGCCGAGTGGATTGGTGGAATGGGTGATGCCGTTGGGCGCGGAAGGATGTGCGGCCGTCGTATGCTCGACCATACCCATGATCAACTTTCCGCCGTTGGTTGTGGTCAGCGGTTCGTCTGGGTGGGCGCCCTTTCGGCGCGCGCCATTGCACTTGCAATGAAGCAAGGCGTCGGCGGACGAATTGGATGGCTCGCAGCCGCCGACGTGGGACCTTCGCATGCGGCGCATGCCATGTCCGTCCGGGGGCGTCTCGCGCATAGCTCGGGAGGCGTTGCGTGGCGCGGGAGCTGCCTTTCGTGTGAGGTCTAACGGTTATTGGCGTCAGCTATCTATAGAGGCGCAACAACGCCTAGGTGCTCGGTCACGCAACTACCTTCGCCCCCTTGCGTGGCGTGTGCACCAGGAACCCCATGCACCTTGGGCGCGGTGCCTGCGATGACGTGCGATCAGTCGAGCTGCCAGCTTTCATCGCCTTCCACCAACGTGCCGCCGTGGCTGGATTTGCATCCGACATACGCAATGCCTTGCCCACCAAACGTGGACGATGAGCCGGTGGTGATAACGGCGCCGCAACTGATGTGGTCGCCGATGCACGCGGCAGCCCGCCCGTTGACCGTGACACCGCTGATACCGGTGGTGACGGTGCCGTCGCCGTGGATGGGGCAGGAATGGCGATGGCCGACAAGAACGATGGCAGGCATAAAAGTCTCCAGTTTGGAAATGTCATCGCTAGACGTGCCTCATTGGCGAGTTGCCCGTCAGCGTCAGTTCTGTAATCACGATACGTCAGCGAGATTGGCGTCATCGGGTACGGCCATCCATTTTGTGGCTAGGGCCGTATGCCCTTCTGCGCCATCTCGATGGTGACCATAGGGCCAGTCTCGCCTTGCAGTGCTTCCGCCGGCGGTGCCGGTGGGTGGATGTTCAATAGGCAACACAGCACCCACCAGCACAGCGATACCCACAGGGTGAGGGGAAACAACACCGCTCATAGGGGCAATAGCCAGTTCTTTTTGCCCTGCCGCTCGCCCGGTTCGCCCGTGCGCCACGGCACATAGTGCTGCCGCGCTCGGCGCGGGGTCAGCACCACTTGGTAGAACGGTAGCATCCACCAGTTCGGTTCTGCGGGCATGGGCAGCTTGTCTGGCCCGTGAGCCATGAAGGTGCGGATGTACTCCCACACCTGCGCCACGTACTCGGCGCGCGGACCGACTTGCTGGTTGCTCATAAGGCGTACCTGGAACATGCCGGGCGGCAGGCGTTTCTGCCAGAACCGATGCGGTGGCATGGGGCCGACCTTGGGCACCAGCACGTTCAAGCTAAAGCGCATGACGGCGCCGACGTTGCTGGCGTCCACGAAAGATGTCGGGCTCGCCTGTACACCTCGCCAATCGCCTTCCCACAGATAGCCGCCTTCCTGGCTGTACACGTGTTGCGTGTGCCGATTGAAGTAGATGTGCGACATCTTCAGGCGGCGTAGGCGTATGGCAATGAGGAGAGAGATACCACCAATTCCAAATAAATCGGGGAGGGCATCCAGCCAATCGTTTCGGGGGGGCGAAATCGGGGGGCAATGGAGCCGTCGCCCATATGTCCCCAGCGAAGTACAGCGCCAAGCCAATCAATGTGACCATATACATCTGTGCCGTTAGCACAGATACCTCGACATAAGGTCGGCGTAGGCCAAGAACTTTTCGCCCCATAGAAATAAACTGGTTGCCGATACATGGCGTTACCCCGGTGACGGGTGATGCGAGTGTCCAAATTGTTTGTGCTCGCGTTCCAGCCATTTGTGCTTCCTTGCTAACTAGAAAGACTCAAGCTAGCGGTGACTTTCGCTTGCTCGTCCAGACCCTGATTAGGGTGATAGGTTAGATCCAACGTCACGCTGCTGCCCAAGCGGATCGTCTGGTTGTAGTACAGCAGTAGGCCGTAGGGAGTGACGCGTAACTCCGTCGGCTCGTACTGGGCGAGGGGCAAGCGCTCGCCAGGTCGAGGTGGCACGGCAAGCCTGCCATCCCCCTGGCTTTGGCCCATGACATATTAGTCGGTCAGTTGAATGCCTACTTTCCTCTGAGTACGTGTCCGCTTATGGCTTGATACCCTGACTCGCCATCTCTAGCGTCACTAGTGGCCCCGTTTCACCCTCCATCGCCTCCGGCGGTATGGCCATCGGCTTTACACGGAATAGTTTGCAGGTGATCCACCAGCACAATGCGGCAAACAGGTTGTATGGGAAGGTGATCAGCCAAAACGGCAGCAGCCACCACTTTTTGCCCTGCCGCTCGCCAGGCTCGCCACTACACCATGGGGCGTAGTGACGCCAGGCCTGGACCGGCGTCAGGCAGATGCGGTTGTGTGGCACGTGCCACCAGTGAGGCTCCTGGGGTACCGGCAGCCCTTCGGGGCCGTGCGCCATGAAGTGCTGGATGTAAGACCACACCTGCCCCACAAAGTCCACACGCGGGTCATTGGGCTCGTTGCTGTCGATCACGATGGAGCGCACCGGCAACGCTACGATCTTGTTGTGAAGCGTGTCGGACTTACTGGGGTTGTCTGGAGTGTTATCGAAGGCGCAGATGATCAGCCCATACGATGTGCTGAACGAAGCGCCAGACCACTCCGTTTGCGTGACCATACCGGCTTGCACATTGCGCCATTCGCCGACGTAAAGGTGTTTACGTTTGCGGTAATAGACCTTCTGCGTTTCGCGATTGAAGACAAAGTTGGACTGGCTGCGGATGAGGTAGGTGCGCCAGGCGACAAATAGCCCCATGATGAAATAGAAGGCCAAAACATCCCACAAGGTGCTCCAAGCCGAGTCTTTTCCGCCAAGTAGCTCTGGCCATAAGTAGCAAATGAAAAAAAGAACAAACATTGTGTTGCATACGACGTACATCTTCCCCATAAACGCCGAATCCGCCGGCATGGGATTGCGCAAGCACAACACCTGTTTACCCATCGCGATGTACTGATCGCCAATCAAAGGTGGTGTCTTCGATGTCTCCCTGGCCTTCCAGATCATGTCGATGGCGGGCATGGCGACTCTCCTTAACCTATCAGCTCAATGCTTGCTTCCACCTTGGCGCCGGGATCGAAACCCTGGTTGGGGAAGTAAGTGAGGTAGAAGGCCATGTTCTTTTCATCGCCAGAATTGATCGTGCGCCGCACATGCAACACCAGACCCTGCGGCGTGACGTGGCAAGTAGGCTTATTGGCGTAGACGATCACGGGCCTCAATGCACCGGGCACGGTCGTCCCCACACTACTAAGGCCACCGCTCCATGTGCTCTGACCTAGGACAAACCCAGGTAGCAATACCGCAAATTCCACCGTGTCTGCGTCGAGCCAGTGACCATGCCAGTCGGTGGTTATGCCTGGCAAGCCGATCGACTTGGCTTGGTCTGCGTCCAGCGCCAGTGGAGCGAAATAACCTTCGTACCAACCTTGCACTTCGTCGCGTGGCCCCGAGTAGCCGGGCAGGCGCTTCTGCGCATCGAGCGAGATGCCGGCATGGTCTTCGCCGTCATTCTGGCGGGTGCCGAACAGGCTGCGCGCGGCCCACAGTTCCAGCGGTGAATGCTTTTGCTCTGCTGCCCTGGATTGCAGCCAGACGCCCACACCCACCACCGCCATTCCCACCAGGATGGTGACAACCGCTCCGAGCCAGCCCACCACGGGTACGGTGGCTTCGGCCGCGGCTGCACCAAAGACAGTCGACATGGCGGTGCCGAGTGCGATGCCACCTTCAAGCATGAAAGCACTACCCACGCCAATAGCGATTCCGCCCCTCCTTGTATAGGCCCCAACTTCCTCGTTTCCTGCGTCGGACTGCTTATTACCCTTAATCACGTCGGCGGCTACTGCAAGGAGAATTCCTGGATAGCCGAGCGATCGCGCAAACAACTTGCTGGCCAGAAAGCCCGCTATACCGACACCGAAACTCGCGCCGGACAGATTGACCGCCATACGCGCGGCAGCGGCGATATACAGTGTGCGCGCACTGACCGCCGTAGCAGCGATAGCGGCCATGATGCCAAAGATCGCCGAGCCGAAGTTCGCCTTCCGCTGAGTGTCGGGAGTCGTTTGCAGATCGTTCCAGGCCGACTGCAAGTTGATCAGGTTGTAGTGCAACATCAGGACATTGAATGCGCCACCTCCGGTTGTGACGCCCAGTGACTTGATGCTGGGCACCACGCGCGTCGTGGTGGTCTCTAGCACGGTGACGGTACGCGTGCCGACCACTTCGATCGTACTGCTTTTCTTGACCTCGGCCATGCCAGAGCGGATGAAGGCTTGCACTTCATCGGTAAACTTGGCCTCCGGCGTGTTGGGGGCGGGTATTTTTCTGGTGATGCCATAACGTGCATTCAATAGCCCGATGACTTTTTCTGCTTCGGCATCCTTGGCGGCGGCGGCCACCTGCTGTCGCAGGGTTTTGTTGGCATCCCATCGGGTCTTGCCGTTCATTTTCTTGAGTACGGCGGTAGACACGTCCTGGGTAATCAGGTCGGTGGCGTTGGTTTTGGCGGGAAAGCGACCGTGGAGCTCTTCGATAAGGACATCGGTAGCGCCAATCAGATTGCCGACAGCGTCAGCCCTGTCCTTGAATGGGTTGTAAGCGGCCACGGCCATGGCCAGTGGACTGTTGGCATTAGTCACCCAGGTCTGGAGGCGAGCGAAGCGCGGGTCTTTGTCGTGACGTCCGGGCAAGGGGTAGCCCATACCGTGCATGAGCAGGGCAATTGACTGCTCGAGTCCCTGGGCTGCGATGATGTGGTCACGATCATACGCGGTGAGGGCAGCGGCAATGGCGTGTGACTCCTCCGCGTGGGCCGCCTCGGCTGTAGCCAGCCATGCATCGTGGTTAGCGCAGGCGGCATCCATGCGTTGTAATAGCTGCCTCAATTGCTGGTCGGCCTTGTCGCGCTCGGCGAGAAAAGCCTTGTACTTGGCCATGTCGATACGTTTAGCCAAGCGCGCGCCACCGGGGGACAAGTTCTTGTCGGTAAGTACTTCGTACTGCAGCTCGCTTTCGGTGGCCGATAGAGCGCTGTGCGATTCACCGCGCAACGCAGCGAGCTGGTTCGGGTTGCGACTGGTGGGCGTGGAGCCACCCACGTACATGCCATCAACGTGCCGCTGTGACTGGTCTGGCATCCTACATAGGCGATGCCTTGCCCGCCGAACGTGGACGATGCGCCGGTGGTGATAACGGCGCCACAACTGACGTGGTCGCCGATACACGCGGCCGCACGGCCGTTGACGGTGACGCCAGCCGTGCCGGTGGTAACGGTGCCGTCACCGTGAATGGGGCAGGAGTGGCGGTGACCGACGAGAACAATGGAGGGCATGAATGTCTCCAGTTTGGAAATGTCATCGCTAGGGGTGTCTCGTTGGCGAGTTGCCCGTCAGCGTCGGTTCTGTACTTGCAATACATCAGCGAGATTCGGCGGCATCAGGTGCGGAGTCTTTGGAACGATGCGGAATAGCCGGACAACAACACGGTGAACGCCGCGATGCTTGTGTCGAACCTGTGGTAATCCCAGGTGGGGGCCATATCCATTCAGTGGCTAGGGCCGCATGCCCTGTTGCGCCATCTCGATGGTGACCAAGGGCCCGCTCTCGCCTTCCATCGCTTCCGGCGGTGGCAGCAGAGGCCGAATGCCCACGACGCAGCAAAAGGCCCACCAGCACAGCGATGTCGACAGGGTGAGCGGAAACAGCAGTGCCCAGAACGGAAGGTTAAACCAGCTTTTGCCTTGATGCTCACCGGGCTCGCCGGTGAACCAGGGCGCGTAATGGCGCCACGCCTCGCGCGGTGTAAGCACCACGCGGTGCAGCGGCAGCATCCACCAGTTGGGCTCGGCGGGAATGGGTAGCGTGTCAGGGCCGTGGGCCATGAAGGTGCGGATGTACTCCCAGACCTCGGCGACAAATTCGGTACGCGGATCCGCGTCGGCATTGCTCATCAGGCGTACGAGAAACATGCCTGGAGGAAGGCGCTTTTGCCAGAAGCGGTGCGGCG
Source organism: Dyella japonica (assembly GCF_040545895.1). GTDB lineage: Bacteria > Pseudomonadota > Gammaproteobacteria > Xanthomonadales > Rhodanobacteraceae > Dyella > Dyella japonica_D. The sequence goes on along the minus strand of NZ_JBEPMU010000009.1, from coordinate 56,229 downwards.
GCATGGGGCGCACGCCGGGTACTAGCATTTCCAGGCGAAAACGCGTGACAGCGCCGACGTTGCTGGCATCCACGAAGGATGTCGGGCTGGCATGAATGCCTTTCCAATCACCCTCGTACGACTGTGCACCCTCTTTACCATACACATGCTGGGTGTATCGATTGAAGTAGATATGGGACATCTTTAGGCGGCGAAGGTTTAACGTGAGAAAGGGGCCAAAGCAAATGGCTGGTCCGAAGTAGAAAAAAAATTTAAGCCAAGCGTCCCAGGCGTCAGGTGGGCCAAATTCTGGTGGGCGCGCCGGTAACGTCCATTGCAGGTACGAAAAAAAAACTGTCATACCAATGATCGATGCTATAAGCATCTTCGCCATCAGCACAGATACTTCTAGATAAGGCCGACGCAGGCAAAGCACCTGTCGCCCCATACCAACGTACTGATCTCCAATCCTTGGCTTAGCACCGGTGGCCGGCGATTGCGGTGTCCAGATCGTTTGTGGTGTTGCCATGCTTCGCCTCCTTGATCAGCCGCCAAACACAAAGCTGGCCGCGACTTCCGCCGCCTCGCTCAGGCCCTGATTGGGACGATAGGTCAAACGTAATTGCAGGTTATTGCCGGTGGTGATGGCACGGCGGTAGTGCACGAGCAAGCCATGAGGCGTGATGCGCTGATTTGGCACGGCGTCGCGGTAGACGGCGAGCGGCAGACGCTCGCCAGGGCGAGGCGGCACGCTTATCTCGTAGTCCCACAAGCTTTGACCCAGGATGTAGCCGGGCAACAACACGGTGAACTCGGCGGCATTGGCTTCGAGCCAGTTGTGCTCAAAGGTGGAGTCCACTCCAGTCCAACCCAGTTGCTTGGCGGCTTCCGCATTGAGCAGCACGGGCCCGAAACACGCCTGGTACCAACCCTGCAGCTCTTCGCTGAGATTGACAAAGGTTCGGGGTCGGTAGTCGGCTTCGTTTCGGCTGCTGTCATCGCCCATGCGGTTGCCGAATACGCTGCGCGTGACCCACAGTTCCATCGGACGGTTGTTTGCCGCATCGGCCTTGCCGTACAGCCACAAGGCGGTGCCAATCAGCGCGGCTCCGACGAGAGCTACGGCGGCTGCGCCCCAGCCCACTACTGGAATCCAGGCAACGCCACCGGCAAAGCCAATCAGGCCCTCGGTCAAGGCAAAGCCACCTATAGCCATGGCAAGACCGCCGCCAGCGGTGTAGCCAGCAGCTTCCACATTGCCTCCTCGCCCCAGGCGCGAGGCTTTCATGCCATCTGTCAGTAGTCCCAGCGCAATTGCCGGATATCCCATCGCGCGAGTAAAGGCAACACTACTGAGAAAACTCTTTACAGCCAGCTGATAGCCAACGCCCGGCAGGCGAGTCGCTATCGTAGACAAGATGCCCACCTGGACCACGCGCACACTGACCATGGCCGCACCCAGCGAGCCCATCGTGCCGAAAATGGCTGAGGCGAGGTTGGTCGCGTTCTCGTTGCTGTAGTGGCTGGTGATGTCCTTATAGGTGCTCATCAAATTGACGTAGTTGAAATACAGCACGGCGAAGTTGAGTGCCCCCAGGGTGCCGGTCTTGCCCCAGCCGGCCAGGGTGGGGCGAACGACGACGGTTTTGGTTTCGGTCAACGTGACCGTACGCGAGCTGGTCGCCACTTGAACCGTTTTCTTGTTCTCCACGGCGCGTGCCATGCCCGAGTCAATAAGGGCTTGTACTTCGTTGGTGAATTTGGCCTCGGCGGCGGGGAGATGGTCGGTAACGCCGTACCGCGCGGCCAGTAGTCCCAGGACGTCTTGCATCTCGGCTTCGGTCGCGGCGGCCTGAACCCGTTGGCGCAGGTTGCGGCTCTTGTCCCAGCGCGTTTGGCCCTTCAACCGCTTCATGAGTACCGTAGTGGTCGTTTCGGCGATCAGGTCAGTGGCGCCACTAACGTCTTCGAATTTCGCGCGCAACTCGTTGATGACGGTGGCACTGGCGCTCAACAGCGTCCCTTTGACGTCGTCTTTCTGCTTGAGCTGCTCAATCGCCAGCTTGAACGGGTTGTAGGCGGCCAAGCCCATGTAGATGGGACTGCCCTTGTCGTCTACCCAGTTTTCCAGGCGCTTGTAGCGCGGGTCTTTGCCATCCTGGCCCAACAGACAGTTGCCCATGTTGTGGATGCACAGGGCGATGGTTTGCTCCAGCCCCTGGGCTGAAACCTTGTGCTCGCGATCGTAGGAAGAGAAGGCGGCGGCCAGACTGTAGGGCTTCTCCAGGTTGGCGATTTCGGCGGTGGCTAACCATGCATCCTGGTTGGCGCACGCCGCCGCCAGACGCTCGAGCAGCCCCTTGAGCTGTTGGTCCGCCGCGTCGCGCTCGGCCAGGAATTTTTTGTACGCGGCCTCGTCTATCCGCTTGGCGAAGCGCGCGCCATCCGGTGACAACTCGTTGTCGGTAAGTACGTCGTACGTCCGTTCGCTGTCGCTGGAAGCGCGCCGCCCGGCAGGCTGCGCGCGGCTGCTTTCGCCGCGCAGCTTGGCAAGCGCATCGGGGTCGCGGCTGGTTGGGGTGTTGCCGCCTTTGTACATGCCGCGCAGGGTCTGGTCGAGCAGCAGGGCGACGGTATTTTTGCGTAGAAAGTCGGCACTCGCCGGCTGCACTTTCTCCACGTCCAGCCGCATGCACGCGGGCAATCCGGCGCTATCGCTCTTGGCCGTGGGTGCGAGCAGGGCGTTTTTCAGATCCAGTGCCTGGTGCCGCCGGGCTGCCACGGTCAGCCCAAGCTCAAGCGTGAGCCCTTCTGCGTCGTATAGCGCCACCGCCACCGGCACGCGCGGCTGGGTGCTGGGGTAATTGGCGGCCTGAGCCAGAATGACTTGCAGGGGCAGCTCGTCCTGGCTGAAGCAGGCGCTCCATGCCAGGGGCACACGCTGCGCCTTGGGCTTGTAATCCTCCACCCAGGTGCTCAGTGCCGAGGCTGGCAGCACGTGCTTCTGGGAGGATGGTTTCTTTTCGCCATTGGTCAGCTCGTGCATATCCAGCGGCTGCATCAAGCGCTGGCGCCACGATTTATTGGCCATCACTTTGGTGGTGATGGCATTGGTCCACAAATGGGTGCTGTAGCCGATCCACACGTCCTTGGCGGTATCGGGGCAGGTATCGGCCCAAACCCAGTAGGACGCACCGCCTTCATGATAGGCGTCGCGTTTGTGGTAGTTCTCCAGTCCGGTATACGTGAGTTCGCGGTATTTGCCTTGACCGTCGTACTCGTGGATAACCAGCTTTTCGCCTTGAGGGCCGCTCATGTACACGTAAACATAGCCGGGCCGCAGGGCGCGTAACGTGTACGTGGCTTCTTTAAGCGTTGGCAAACCTTGATCCAGGGCGTAGCCCGAAGCCGCATAGGCATAAGGCTTTGCCCCCGGATCGCCAGGCAGCACGGCATAACGCACCGGAACGATGGGGATGCGCGAGCTGCACGACGGGGAAGAGGTGGCGCCACCGGCCATGGAGCTAGTCATAGGAGGTCCTTTTCGTTCACCAGGGCCGCCACGGCGCGCAGGCGCGCGGCGGGCGATTGGCTGAGGTCGTTAAGCAGGGCTTGCGCCGTAGGGTCGGCCTGCAATGCGGGATGACGCGCGAGCAGGAGAACGCAAGCGCGGAAATCCTCATCGGCATTGATGTTGAGCTTGGCGGCTTCGGCCAGTGTTTCCCGCACATGGCTTTGGGCCTCCGCTGTGCTCAGCATGCCGTAGGTCGGCAGAGCAAGCAGTTCGCTGGCGAGGCCCGCGATGAAATGTTCGCGCACATGGTGGTCAAAAGCCGCCAGTTCATCGGCGCGCAGTTGCAGCCAGTCGAGGCGGGTTTGCGTGGCACCCGGTGTGGTTTGCTCAAGGCGATACCAACGATGCGCCGGACCTCGATTCTCTCGCCACAGCAAGGGGCTCATGGGTCCAAGCCATGCGTGACGATGCTGAGCGTCGAGCGCGTTCAGCCAGGCGGACAGGTGACTGGGCATAAATCCAAACTGGGCTTGCCCCTGATCCGGCATCGTGAAGTGTGTGAGACTCTGTAGATGCTGATGCATGCTGTCCATGGCGCATGCCGCACCGATAAACAGCACACCGGCGACGGGCGCCCAGTGGGCCAACGCATGTTCCAGTAGCGGGGTGTCGCCGGTGGCGTCGACCAGTAGCGGTCCTCGCTCTGGCTCTTCCGTTAAGCCATCCCATAGCCAGCGTCGCATGGCGAGTGGACTGACGGCGCGCACCAGGTCAACCACGCCGGGAGCCGTTGCCGACAGCTCCGAAGCATCCGGTGGGGAGGGTTGGTACGCCCAATCCTCCAGCACCCGTGTATGCAGCAACAGATAGGTGAAGGAGGTGTTCGGAAGATCCTTTATGGATGGATTTGCCCCAAGCATGACGGGTACGCCCGCGTTAGCGGTATCGCTAACAGTCGTCATCCCACACGCCCCTTTTGGCAGGAGCAATCCGGTAGCGGACAACTTCCATCCGCTTGTCTGCCGCATAACCGATCAAGCGGTTTCCCGGAAGACGGCGTTCCCTTCATCGCAAAAGGATTGCCGGCGCCAGCCGCCTGTGACTGAACCGGCCCCTTGAGCTTGATGATGCTGCCTTCGATGGTGACGCCGCTGCTGTCGATGGTGATGGCACCACCCGGTCCCTGGATGACAATGCGGTCGCTGGACTGCAACTGATACCGCTGCGTCTGCCGCTCGATGCTTTGCCCCGCGCTGAGTTTGTGGTGACCCTGCACCGTCTGTTCGACATGGCCGCCCACATCGATGAGGTGGTTGGCGGCGGTCTGGTCTTTCCGGTGATTGCCCACCGTTTCGACACGATCCTTGCCGATACTGACGGTGTGGTTCCGCTCGATGGTGAGAAAGGCATCCTGGCCGATCTGGTGACGGCGATCCTTGCCGATGGTCACCTGCTCATCGTTGCCCACCGTCTCAGTGCGGTCATGGCCGATGCTGATGGTTTCGTCGTGCTCGACGTTTTCTTTGCGGTCGTGGCCGATCTGCGTGGTTTCGTCGTGATTGACGACGATGTTCTGGTCTTTCTGCGCGTGGACGTAGATTTCCTCCTGGTCCTTCTCGTCCTCGAAGCGCAGTTCGTTGAAGCCCTTGCCCTTGTGGGTCTGGCTTTTGATGGTCATGCGCGTCTTATGGCGCGGCAAGTCGTAGGGCGGCGGGTTGGTGGCCGGGTACGTACGGCCCGTGATAATCGGCTGGTCGCAGTCGCCATCCACATAGCTGACGATCACTTCGTGGCCGATGCGCGGGATCGCCATATGGCCCCAGGCGGTACCGGCCCAATTTTGACTCACCCGTATCCAGCACGAGCTGTGCTCGTCGTTCTGGCCCTCGCGATCCCACGGAAACTGCACCTTCACACGGCCGTAGTTGTCCGTGAAGATTTCTTCGTTCTTGGGACCGACGACGGTGGCCATCTGCGGCCCATCGATGCGCGGCTTGGGATAGAGCGATGCTTTCCACTCGACGCGATCGGGGATGATCTGGGCTTCGTAGTGGTAGTGCGTGCCGGCCGTGGCGTCGGCGCTGTCTTCCTCCTGGCTGGTGCTTTGGGTGCCGGTGTGCACCATGCGCACGGTGCGCCAGCCGGTGTTCCAATCCTCGCGCGGATGGCCGTCCAGGTCGAAGGCGAGACCGGGAACTAATCGCGCGTCATCGCCTTCGACGGTGGCGAGCCGCGCATCCCGCCGCAGCGCCAGCAGGCGCGTCTGGGTAAAGGGCTTGCCGGCTTCGTCTTGTTTGTAGCGGCCGGGGTAGTCGTAGCGTTCGTAGTCGCGTGCCTGGTGATCGAGGTTGACGCCCTCGCTGCGCTGGGCTTGGCCGTACTGCGGATGCTTGAAGGTGTAATCCTTCTGCGTTTGCGAAGCCGTTTGCACCTGTTCGGTGTACGCGTGTGCACCAGGGATCCGATCCATCACAGGGTGCGGCGCCTGCGATGGCGTGCAATCAGTCAAGCTGCCAGCTGTCATCGCCTTCCACCAAGGTGCCGCCGTGACTGGTCTGGCACCCCACATAGGCAATGCCTTGCCCACCGAACGTGGACGATGAGCCGGTGGTGATAACGGCACCGCAACTGATGTGGTCGCCAATGCATGCGGCCGCGCGGCCGTTGACGGTGACGCCAGCCGTGCCGGTGGTAACGGTGCCGTCACCGTGGATGGGGCAGGCATGGCGGTTGCCGATAAGAACGATGGCGGGCATACAAAAACTCCTACCTAGTTGCATTGAGGTGTGCCGTACACGCCGTTGTCATAGGCCGAAGAACAACGCATAGGTGTCGAAGCGGCTTATGGATAGGGCAATTCATCGGAACAGTCTGTGTTTTCTCACTTAGATCGGCGCACTGCGTGATTCGATATCCATCTCAGCGGGCCACTCGACCTTAGGCGCCAGGCGTAGCGCGAGGTTGTAAGGCGGCACGTCGTTCATATCACGTGGCTCGGCTTCGCTGGGGCTGAGCCCCTCCCTGCCATGCTGCATGTAATGACAAACGTAAGCCCACACGTTGCTGGTATTGGCAGCGCGTGTACTCAGGTCGAAGCGCTCGATCACTTCGTTGGTGCCGGGCTTGACCACCGCGATAGACACGCCTTCCTTGATGATCAAACCACCATTGGCGGTGGCGCCGCGTACCTTCCATTTTTCGCCACGCAAGTCGTCCCAATCGTAACTGGCGGTGGTGACGTACCAGCGTGTAAACGGGTTCCACCAAACCGAGTGGAACCCGTAGACGTAAACCTTGCGGCGAAGGCGGTTGAAACGAAGCGGAAGGTCTCGGGGTGGGGAGGCGTCTATGCGATAAAAGAGCAGCGTAGACCACACGCAAAATACCGTCATCACGATTTGAATCGACACATAAAGTGCGATTTCAGCAAGGCTATCCCCTAGCATTTCCATGGAAAGTGGCAGCCATACGGCAAATGCGACATAGCCGAAAGTGATGGCTCCCATGAGCCACGCAAACCAGACCATCAGCCCACGCACACTCAATGTATTGCGTGGCAACTCCATGAATATTTCATTGAGGTGCGTTGGCACCAACCAAAGCAGCGTAGGTGCTTCGGCCAATGGCTCATTGGGCCCAGGAAGGTCCTGCTGCCAGCCGGAGCAAGGTGGATTGAGCTTGGGCGACATCATTACGCCAACTCCGTCAGTTCGACAGCGGCAAGGCCACTTTCATCCGTTTTATCCGGCCAGTAGGTGATGGTGAGCGTGACGGATCGAATGCCATTCACAGCGTCCAGCCAGTAGCTTCCGCTTAGCACGGGAGATGCGGCGGATGGTTTACGTTCTTCTTGCAACGTGTAGTCGGGTCGGGCGATGGTGGTTGACATGACGATTGCGTAATCGTGTCATGGCGCGCTACGCGACTCAGCATCCATGCCATCAGGCCACTCGATTTTTGGCGCCCAGCGCAGGATGGGGTCATTACTGATGTCGTTAGCATCCATAGGTGCGTAATCGCTTGGCTTCAACGTCTGCGGCCCCTTCTGCATATATGTGCAGATATAGGCCCAGATGGCCGTTTGCACGGAGCCAGCCAAACGGAAGCGCTCAATGACTTCGTTGGTGCCTGACCTTACCACCGCCAGCGAAACGCCTTCGCTGAATACTGCAGCGCCGTTTAGTGTCGCGCCCCGTTGTTTCCAAGCCTCTGCACGCAGGTCGTCCCAGTTGTAACTACGGGTTGTGGTGGGCCAACGCTCATAGGGGTTCTGAGTCATTTGAACCTGATAAACGTATACCTTGCGGCGCGCACGATTGAAGCGGATCGGTTGATCGGGCGGCAGGGTAAGCGCCGTGCGGAGGCATAGCAGGGCGACGGACACGCCTGCAGTTAGTGCAAGGGCGAGAAATGGAAAGATCAGGGCGCTCTCTTCACGAAAGCCCGTTCTCGCCACATCACTGACCACTTCGGCCAGTGTTGATAGCGCTAGTATCACAGCAATGCACGCACCGCATCCAAACAAAAATAGCATGCTTCGCGATGGCACGAGACGCCTCCGCGATAGCTCCATGTAGACTTCGTCCACATAGTTGGGCGCAGCCCACAGCAGCTCCGGCCCTTCCTCAACGGATTCGTTGGGTCCCGCCAAGTCGCGTTGCCATCCCTTGCATGGCGGGTGTAGCTTGGGCGCAACCATCATGCCAACTCCGTCAGCTCGACGATTGCAACATCATTCTCAAGTGGTCGGCGCGTCGTTGGCATAGTCAAGGTCGGGCATGGTCACGGCGCACTGCGTGATTCGATATCCATCTCAGCGGGCCACTCGACCTTAGGCGCCAGGCGTAGCGCGAGGTTGTAAGGCGGCACGTCGTTCATATCACGTGGCTCGGCTTCGCTGGGGTTGAGCCCCTCCCTGCCATGCTGCATGTAATGACAAACGTAAGCCCACACGTTGCTGGTATTGGCAGCGCGTGTACTCAGGTCGAAGCGCTCAATCACTTCGTTGGTGCCGGGCTTGACCACGGCGATAGACACGCCCTCCTTGATGATCAAAGCGCCATTGGCGGTGGCGCCGCGCACCTTCCATTTCTCGGCACGCAAATCGTCCCAATGGTAACTGGCGGTGGTGACGTACCAGCGCGTAAACGGGTTCCACCAAACCGAGTGAAAGCCGTAGACGTAGACCTTGCGGCGAAGGCGGTTAAAACGAAGCGGAAGGTCTCGGGGTGGGGAGGCGTCTATGCGATAAAAGACCAGCGTAGACCACACGCCAAATGCGGTCATCACGATTTGAATCGACACATAAAGTGCGATTTCCGCCAAGCTATCCCCAAGCATTTCCATGGAAAGTGGCAGCCAAACGGCAAATGCGACATAGGCGATAGTGGTGAGAGCCATCATCGATGCTCCAACGAGCAAAAAACCTCGGACACTTAACGTGTTACGAGATAGCTGCATATAAACATTATCAAGGCACGTTGGCGTCAACCAAAGCAGCGTAGGTGCTTCGGCCAATGGCTCGTTCGGCCCGGGAAGGTCTTGTTGCCAACCCGCACATGGTGGATTGAGCTTGGGCGACGTCATTACGCCAGCTCCGTCAGCTCGACGATTGCGACGCCATTCTTATCTGTTTTGTCCGGCCAATAGCTAATGATCAGCGTAGCTGCCTTAAACCCATTGTGTGCATCAAGCCAATAGCTACCGCTCAGAACGGGCACCTTACCCGTGGGCTTCTTTTCTTCTTGAAGTGTGTAGTCTGGTCGCGGGATAGCGGTTGGCTCGGCGATACTGCCTTCATCGTTAACCTGCCCTGAGGCGAGCGTTTGCTTGATGATGGTTGGCTCACGCCTGCCATCCTTGCGCAACCCGAATCGGCTTACCTCTAGCGTAAAGCGATAGCGCGACAAGTTGGGATCGAATCCCGGCAGCACGATTCGGTAATTCAACGCCGTACCGGATTCGATACCGCCGGTATTTTTAAGCACTTCGACGTCTGCTGTCGCAAGCGCGGTGCTATCCATCAGACGTTTGGCACTATCGAAGCCCAGCGCAACATCCATGCCGAGCACGGCGGCATTTAAGGCTGCGATGGCGCTGTCCATGATCGCGGCAATGTCTGTTACCTCGACCGGCTTGCCGTCCTTATCGGTTAGCCCCCACTTTCGATGCTTGGGATCGCTACCGAAACAACTGTGCCGCGCCCAAAGTTCCAATGCATCAGATTCGTTGCTTTTTGCGACCTGAACCAGCGTGAACGCTGCGAGTCCTAAGGCAATACCGATACCTAGTGGCCCGAAGAGGACGCCGGCTTCAAGCGCTCCAATGGAACTAAACCATACGCCCCCCAATGAAAGAAAACCTGCTACGGCATAAGCACCAGCAGCCCATCCATCTCCAACCTTTGCGACTCGTACCACAGCACTGATATTCGCCGCCCCATCCGCAATCCCCCCCACCGCCGCAATCACGCCACCCGCCTTCACCAAGGTCATTCCCAGCCCCACCACTTTCGTCAGCGCAGGCGCGTCCGCTGCTCCCGCGCGCAGCACAAATGCTTTCACAGCCTCGGCCGGCACCTTGATCGTTTGGCCTGCCACTTCCGCCGCACCGCCCATCATGCCCACGGACGCGCCATAGAACGCCGCCACAGCCTCGGGGTGGCGTGCGCCGACCTTGGTGTCCAGGTCAGCCAGGCTGCTTTTCAGGCTGTCTTGCAGGAAATACAGGCTGATGAGTGACAGGCCGCCATCCACTCCGCCTACGGACAGGCTTTTCATGCTCGCAAAACTGCGCGATGCAAACGAGCGCGCTGCGCTGGCGCTGACTTTAAAGCCCTTCATGACTTGAGCGACATCGGGCGCGAGGTTCTTGGCGCCGGCCGACACCTCGCGCCACACGGCATTCGCTTCGGCTTTGGCGCCCTGACCAAGGGATTGCCATTGCTTGTGGACTTCTTCGGCGCTACCCCTGACCCATAGGGTGACGTGGATGACCGTTTTGCGCACGACAGGATTTGGAATGGCCAGCAGCCCGCTGAACACCATGGCGCGCACGCGACGCCCTGCGCCTTGCTTAGCCGAGTCGACCATGCCGTGCAGGTTCTCGGAAAGGATGTCGAAGCACTCGCCAATGGCCAACTGCACGTTGACCTGCGTCCACTGTGCGCCGCCGTAAAGCCATGCGCTGCCCTGATGGAGCGCGTCCAGCGCCGCTTTGACGCCGGCACTCAACTGCTTATCTAACCGGTTGGCCGCATCGTGCATGGCGGCCATCAGGTGATCGGCCGCTGTGACGGTGACATGCTCGCGCCAATTGGCGATGCCTTCACTGCCCACTACGCCTTTGAGCGTGTCGTAATATTTCTTGCCGGCATCATTGGGCATGGCGCCTGCGCCAAACAACGGTGTTAATGCTGTGATGAGGTCCGTGTGTTGACCTTGTAGGGCGATGTACGCCGGGCTTTTGGGGTCGCTCAACAATTGCTGCCATACCTTGCCACTAGGGCCAAGCACTTCGCCGCTCGTTTTCTCACCAGGCTTGGCAGGCGGCGGTGGTGCATCAGTGATACCGCCAGCTAGACAGTCCGACACCATTTGAAGGCGGCACGACAAGGAGCGCGGTGTCGCGTCGGCATAGTCCAGTTCGACAATGCGGCGCCAGTCGGGGCTGGCGATAATGACGGCGGCCCAATCCTTGGCGTGAGCGTCGATGATCTTTTGGGCGTTGGCGACAGCCTTGTCGTAAGCGTCCTGGAAGCTTTTGCGTGCGGACTCGCTATAGCGTCCTTCTAGTCGCCCGATCGTCTGCTCGGTTTGATAGCGCACAGCATCGGCACGCTCCTTGGCTGGGTCACCAAAGACCGGGGGCGTGCCTGATTCGCTGGGCATGATATCGAGCAGGGGCGTAGGGCTGTCCGGGACGGCATCATCCGCACGTTTGGCGAGCAAGGTGCGAATGCCGAGCAAGCACTGTGAGGTGAGGTGTTGGTAGCGGTTCTTGGGGCCTTCCGCCCAGCGTTGCAGTTGCGTACTTTGCGCGAGACGCAGATTGTTCAACTCACGCACCACACCGACCGGGTCTGGCAGGATGATGCCGGCGACGCCGTTGGTGAGTCCGTACTGCTTTTCAAGGATGCGCAAGTAGTCGCGCATAGCCTGTGCATGTGGCTGGCGTGGATACCAGCCGTGGATGCTGCCGAAATCGTCGATGCCGCTGGTGTATTCGGCCACCTGACCGGCCAGCGGATGGGCATGTTCCAGCGCGAGCGCCTGGGTCTTCGCGGGGTCCGCTTTGAGGGCGGCAAGGTCGACCACGGTAAAGCGCTGGCGATAATCGGCGCGCGGGGTTTTGCCACTCTTGTAGGCATCGAGCACGGACGCCGGCCACGGATCTTGCGCGAAGGCGATCCACGCTTGCTTATGCGCGCGGGTGTCGATGTTCAGAAACGAGGCGCGCAGATCATGGCCGGCGGTGAGGCAGGCCTTGGACAGCGGCTGCGGCTTGGCGCGCGGCATTTCGTAGGGATTGAACTGGCGTAGGTAACCCTCGGGGGTGACCTGGTAGGCCTGCCATTGTTTCTGATCGAGCAACACATAGACGTAACCCTCACGCAGCGTGCGCAAAGACGACTGCACAGCCGGGTTTGTCAGCGTGCCGTGTTGGGCCAAGCCCTTGTGGGCAGGCAGCACGGCTTGCCGCAGCGGAAGGATGGGCAGGCCCTTGCGTTCACAGGCGCGGCATGCGCCCGGAGGCAGCGGGCTGGTTTCCGCGGCAACGGTGCTTAGTGTCTGGCTGGTGCTCATAGCTCATCCCTGTGCGCGTCGAGGTACGCGGCGATGCGTGCCCATGCGTGGTCGTCGTAGCTATCGAAAAGGGTGGATAACGGGGCTTCGCCACGAGCAGTCTGCCTGATGGCGTCGCGGACCTTTGGGTGTTCGGGTAAGTTGGGGTGGATGACCAAGCGGTGCAGCGATAACACCACGATGTCTTGCGTATCCCTTAGCCCCCGCTTGCGTGCATCGCGAATCATACGGAACGCTTCGGAGGCGGCTTGTGGAGGCAGCACGGTATCGCCATGCCAGCGACGGGGTGCGTACGACAGGCGATCGCGCTGAGCGCGGCGCCACGCCGCCAGTACGTGGCTCACCGTGGGCGCCTCGCGTTGCACGTCGTACACCCTCGCCGGCCAGTCCGTCGATGCGTGGTTACTCCCGTTGAACAAGGCGAAACTTCCCCAACTACTGGGATAGAGCCAGTGGCGAACGGGCCATAACCATGCGTCCAGCCCGCCGCGCACGGTGGCGGCCAGTAGTTCAAGTCGGGGGGGCTCGAAAATGGGGATAAACCTTTCCGTGCTGGGTTGTGGTGCGAATTGACAAAGCGATGCCAGATGCGCGGCCATCGACGCTGGTGGCATGGGGCTCGTGAGCCAGCCGCAGACGTACCGCTTACGGTAGTCGACATCGCTCATGGCGTAAGCGTGTAACGCGGCCAACAGATCGGCATCGGGGACAACACCCGGTGCAGCCAGCATGACAAGTGCAGGGAAGGTCTCGGGGTCGTGGGCAAGGTCCGCACGCGGCACGCGTACGATGGCATCGTCGCCCAAACGCTCCGTGAGCGCAGCGACCCCTAAGGAGTGTGCATCGCCGCACTCGGCCAAAGGGTCCAGTAACACGTAAAGGTAATCAGCGGCGGTACGCTTATCATCGACAAAGGCTTGAACGATGCCGGCATTCATCGGTTCTTTTCCGTGCAGTCGGCCAGTAAGCCTTCAACGACCGAGGCGTGAAACGCCGACCCGTTGGCACCGCCACCCGACTGTTGTATCGGACCTTTCAGCTTGATTTGCACCCCTTCCAGAGTGACGCCGCCGCCATCGATGGTGATGGTGCCGCCCGGCCCGTGGATGACAATGCGGTCGCTGGTCTGCAATTGATACCGCTGCGTCTGCCGTTCGATGCTCTGGCCGGCCGTGAGCTTGTGATGGCCTTGCACAGTCTGCTCCACATGGCCGCCCACATCGATGAGGTGATTGGCGGTGGTCTGGTCCTTGCGGTGATTGCCGACGGTTTCGACGCGATCCTTGCCGACGCTGATCGTGTGGTTCCGCTCGATGGTGAGGACCGCATCCTGGCCGATCTGGTGACGGCGGTCCTTGCCGATGGTCACCTGCTCGTCGTTGCCCACACTTTCGGTGCGGTCATGGCCGATGCTGATGGTTTCGTCGTGCTCGACGTTTTCCTTGCGGTCGTGGCCGACCCGCGTGGTTTCGTCGTGGTTGACGACGATGTTCTGGTCTTTCTGCGCGTGGACGTAGATTTCCTCCTGGTCCTTCTCGTCCTCGAAGCGCAGTTCGTTGAAGCCCTTGCCCTTGTGGGTCTGGCTTTTGATGGTCATGCGCGTCTTGTGGCGCGGCAAGTCGTACGGCGGTGGGTTGGTGGCCGGGTACGTACGCCCCGTAATGATCGGCTGGTCTGGATCGCCATCGACGTAGCTGACGATGACTTCCTGCCCGATGCGCGGGATGGCCATATGGCCCCAGGCAGCACCGGCCCAATTTTGGCTCACGCGCATCCAGCAGGAGCTGTGTTCGTCGTTTTGGCCTTCGCGATCCCACGGAAACTGGACCTTCACGCGGCCGTAGTTGTCCGTGAAGATTTCTTCGTTCTTGGGGCCGACCACGGTGGCCATCTGCGGCCCATCGATGCGCGGCTTGGGATAGAGCGGTGCTTTCCACTCGACGCGATCGGGGATGATCTGGGCTTCGAAGTGGTAGTGCGTGCCAACCGTAGCGTCGGCGGCGTCTTCTTCCTGGCTGGTGCTTTGGGTGCCGGTGTGCACCATGCGCACGGTGCGCCAGCCGGTGTTCCAGTCCTCGCGCGGATGGCCGTCCAGGTCGAAGGCGAAACCGGGAACTAATCGCGCATCATCGCCTTCGACGGTGGCGAGTCGCGCATCCCGCCGCAGCGCCAGCAGGCGCGTCTGCGTGAACGGTTTGCCCGCTTCGTCCCGCTTATAGCGCCCCGGGTAGTCGTAGCGCTCGTAGTCGCGTGCCTGATGGTCGAGGTTGTTGCCATCGCTGGTATGGCTTTGACCGTACTGCGGGTGTTTGAAGGTGTAGTCCTTCTGCGTTTGCGAGGCCGTTCTTACTTGCTCGGTATAGCGGAAGGATCGCAGGCAGGGCTCGGCTTGATCACCGCCGGGGGTGGCGTTGTAGGTCACCGGGCCGCCTTGGATGACGCCGTGGGTATAGAGCAGGTCGCCCTGGACCAGCCGGTGGCCCTGGGCGGTGTGGTCGAAGGCGTAGTACAGGCCTTCCTCCGCGCTCAGGCGCTGGAAGAAGTCCAGGTCGGTCTCGCCGGGCTGCACGCAGTACTCACGCGGCAGGTGTTCCTGGGTGAGCGCCTGCTCGGTATCGAGGATGCCGGAGCGCTTGAGCACGGTTTGCAGGATCTGCGGCACCGTTTGCTGCTGGAAGATGCGCCAGTCCGAGCGCAGGCCGGCACGGGCCAGCAGCGGCTCCACCACGGCGCGGTAGCGGGTGCGACGGTGGCCGGTGGTGCCTTGCTCGAAGGAGGACACCACGCCATGCACGTAGCGCACCGCTTCCTCATCGCGCCATAGAGTGAACAGGTAGGGCTGGTCGAGCACGGCGCCGAAGTCCACGGCCGGATCGGCGCTGGCTAAGTCCAGCGTCAGCACGAACGGTTCGGAGAGCGCTTCGCGCAGCTCGAAGCTCACGACATCGAACGCAGGCGGCTGGGTGTTGCCGCTGGGCGTGGCGGCGAAGGTAAAACGTAGATCCGACTGACGCGGCATGGTGCTTCCTTGCGTGCCGATACACGGCGTTCGATGGCTCTTGAACCTGAGGACACCACGACCCGCCGCAGGGCGGGTCGTGGCGATCGCTTACGCTCAGCCTTCCATCGGCTTGCGCCAGTCGTCCGAGGCTTCGGTGCCGGCGATGGTGTGGGTCCAGGTGATCTTGCGGTAGGCCATGGCCACCTTGATCAGCTGGGTGAACTCGGACTTCGTCGTGTCCTGCGCATGCGGCAGCACGGTGTTGATGTCCACGATGGTGGCGTCTTCGAGCTGGGTGGTGAAGAAGTGCTCCTGCTTGCCGTCGACCGACGTGCGGAACCACTGCACTTCGACGGTGGGCAGCATTTCGCCGGAGGCCAGCGACTGGTACATCAGCGGTACGGCCTTGTTGAGTGCGCAGGTGAACACGAACGGCTTGTGCACGCGCTGGCCGGAGGGCTGGCCGCTCTGCGGATCGGTCGGGGTGGTGACGCGGTGTTCGATTTCCTGGACCAGGATCTGGTCCTCGTGGCCTTCCACGTAGACGTTGCCGACGGAGTCGGCGGTGAAGGCGCCCTTGGTGATATTGCCCTGGGTCTTGCCGGTGATGCTGATATAAGCGGGTGTTGGCATGACAAAGTCCTTTGTCGTGAGAGAACGGCCGCGTGGACCGAGAGGGCCATCCGTGGAGATGGCAGGGGTCTATAGGCAATCGCTGTGCCAACGCGTCGAGCAGCTGGCAAAGTGACGCTATATCAAGGCATTACGAGAGAGCTTATGGCACCTCGCAACAGGTGCTTGAGCAGCCAATGCAAAAAAGGCCGATTTTCAAGGGGGAATCGGGCAATGGATTGCCCACCAATCTCCAGGCGATTGATTTTATTGAGAATGAAGCGAGCAATGGATTGCCCGATCGGGCAATGGATTGCCCGCCACCCCGTTTCTCCAAGACTTGCATGGAGCGTTCGGCGATGCCCGCGGGTTTTCCTCATCTATCGCTTGAGCATGGTGTCCAGCGAGCGAAGCACCTCGTTTGTCGTGTGATCAAGGTTCATCGCATACAGCCCGTAAACCACGATCAGCGCGCCAAGCACCGCCAGCCAGGGCGTCCACCAAGGCAGCTGTCGACCCACGTTGTAGCGACGGGCGGCGACATGGTCCTGCGCATCCGTCAACTGCTCGGGCGTCTCTCCTCGCATGTCGCGAAGCACGTCGTGCAGTTTCCGGATAATTCCCTGAAGGGCTTCGGCTTGGTTGTGCTGTACGCCGTATTTTCCCTTGAATCCCAAACAAAGGCACAGGTACTTGAGCTCGAGCACGTCGCGGTACCTTTTCGGATCCATCAACATGCGTGACAGGACGGTAAAGAACTTCTCGCCGCCCCACGTTTCCTGGTGATAGTGGCTAAGCAGGGAGCGTTCCGCCCATGGCGAGTGGGAGCCCCAGGACGTCTGCATGACGGCCTCGTCGACGAACGAGCACAAGGCATAGCGGTAGGCAAGTTGCGTGGCGCCATCGTAGCTCTGCTTGCGTACTTCTTCGTCGATCGAGGCAATCTGGTCGCGTACGTCGCTATACAAGGTTTTGACATCCTCGCACTCATCCATCTGTCGCAGACGGATTACCAGGCCAAACAGCGGGAAGGCTGCATCCACCAGTGGGTTGTAGCCATGGCCCCGCAGCGAAAAGCCCAAGTCCTCATCGTTGTCGATAGAACTGATGGTTTCATAGCTAAGATACCGCTTCCGAGCGATCTCAGCAGGAGGTGTGGCACGCAGAAAGCTGCCGCGATGGCGTGCGGTGTTCGAGGCGGTCATGTCATTCGCTCCGGATGGCCCAGAATTGCAGTTCGAGCTCGGGGAAATCGCCGGCAATGTGGAAGCCGAAGCCAGCGGTGTCGCGCATCATCTGCCAGCTCGGGTGCGTGCGATCGAGTTGGAAGTAGGTAAAGCCAGCATGGAATGGCAGATGACGGGGTGCCACCGGCAGGGGGCTAAGCGGAATTCCCGGCAACTGGAGACTGACGAGTTCGTTCAGTTTCTCCATCGACGCCATCTTCGCTTGCTGCACGAACTGCTGGCGTAGCTTGTCCAGTGGCATGCGCGCGCGCACGGCCAGAATGAAGTCCGCGCTGGCCAGCAAGCCGCGATCCTGCACCGCCGCGGTAAGCAGGCCGTATTGCTGTCGCACGATCGGCAACGAGACTGCGCGCGGCTGCAGCACCGTGCTGAGCGAACGACGCAGGGTTTCTTCCAGCATGCGAAACGATACCCGCAGGCTGTCATGCTGGTAAGCCGGGTACTCTTGGGGGAGCCGGCCTTCGTCGGTGAAGGTCACCAGTTCGCCGCATGCCTGGCTGAAGGCAACATACAGTTGCTCTGGATGCAGGTGGCGCAATCGGGATAAATGCAGAAAGTAGGGATGCAGCCGGTTGAGCACCTGCAGCAGATTGAAGTCGGTGACATCGGCCACGCCCGATTGCCCCGGAGAGCCAATGCGCTCGGCGATGTTTTTGGCACGCTCGCGCATCAGGCCGGCCGTTTCGCCAAGGAATCGCTGGAGTGGCGGAACCGCGTTGAGCGACAGACTGGTGGGATAAAATGCCTCGTCCAGAATCAGGCTACCGTCCGGGCGTCGATCCAGAATGCGGCACAGCGCGATACCGGTGAACGCACTACGGTCGTCGCGCTCCAAGGTGAGCTGAAGGTTGAGGGATGCGACATCCATCGAGACGTAATCGCCTTCCTGGCTATGCGTATCCTTGACCTCTTCGGTACGCGCTGCGTAACGTGTACAGGCATAGGTATCGGGCCATTGGATTTCGAGCACGCCCTCGGATCTCAACGGCAGCGTGAGATAAACCACCTGGTTGGCCGTGGAGGCATCGGTGATGGCCAGCGGCACGGGCGACGCGTGATCGTTGGGGATATCGAACACGCTGCCGTCGGGCATGACGCCGCGTGCACGCACGATGGCGATCTTGCCGAAACTCAAGTACTCCTGGTTGATCTCAAGCTCGCTGAAGCCGTAAAGGTGCTCACTAATGCCGTTGATGCGCTGATTGGCATGGTATTCCAGCGCACGCTGCTGTTGCTGGAAGTGCTGGGGTTTGACGAACAGCCCCTCACTCCAGATGACCGGATTTCTTGTCGTCATGATTTCTTCCTTGGCGGCTGGCGATAGCTCTCATCGACCATGCCGACGTCCATGTTCTGAAACATCACCAGCAGCGAATATTTGTAGCCGCCCGATTCGACGCGCACGACTTGCTTCCAGACCGCGCTGGTCTGGTCATGGAAGCTGGCGAAAACGGCGATATAGCGGGTGTTCTTGTCGATCTTCTTGAACTCGACGTATTTGAACTGGCCCGGCTGGAGCACGTAGTCGTCGTCATCAACGTAGGTACTTCCCAGCGTCTTCTTCAGATCCTTGAGCAGCAGATCGTGATCGGCATTCAGAAAAACCGAATCGTCCTTCAGCTGCAGGATCTTGAAGGCAATCGGCGTGCCCGCCATGGCGGTGTATGCGCTTGCCTGGGTGGAGGACAGGCCGGATGGGCCATCGGCGTACTGTCCAAGGGCGGGGGCTCTGGTGTGCGTCTCGTTACTGGAGCGCAGCGGAACAGGCACCTGCGTTGCCTGCATCACGTCGCTAGGCATGCCCAGTGCTGCCGCTTTCGGCGCAGTGGCGTCCGCTTTTGGCGATGGTGCAGAAACGGCGGGAGCGGTAGCGGGGGAGATACTCGCCACGCCCGAGGCGATCTTGCCGATGCCTGCGGGCACGCCGGGGACGTAAGGGGCAACGGTGGCCGTCGTTGCGGCCGAGCTACGGACAGCCGAGGCTACCGCGGCGGTAGCGGTGGCTGTTGTTGCCGCCGGCGTTGCACGACTCGCCACGCCCGGCGTATCCGGGGCCTGCGTCACCTTCAACGACGTCTGTGGCGCAGGTTTACCGTCTTCCGGCGCTTGCAGATAATCGAGCAACGCCTTCATCTTGTCCGCCAGCTCCGCCTTGCTGGTGCCGCTCAGATTGACGAGGTAAGGGCCTTCGTTCGTCTGGGTATTGACCGTCACCGCGGCCATCTCCGGCGTCTGCATGACAGGGGCGGAGGTATCCGGTGGCAGGGCATCGGGGTTGGGGTTGACGTTCGGCGCCGCGTAGAGGCTCAGCGCCACCTGGGTCGGCGCATCGGCGTCTTTTCGATGAAACATGCTGCAGCTGGCCGCGCTCATGGCGGCCAGCAACAGCGCGGAGGCGCGATACAGCCTCATTGCGCCTCCGCGCGAAGCGCATGATCGTAGGCTTGTTCAAACACTTCCCAGAACAGCTTTTCGAAACCCATCTGCCGCGAAGAGGCCAGCTCGTTGAAATAGTGCGTGTACATCCGCCATGCCCAGTCGTCCGTGTCGGGCGCCGGCGCCGGATCAGGTTGATAGCGCTGGAAACGCTGCAACAACGCGTCCGGCGAGAAGGAGCGAAGCAGCGCATCCAGGCCGGCGCTGATGCCCTGCACGATAGCCTCTTGATGACGCCGTACCTGCGCCAGACTCTCTTCCATCGCCGCCTTGGCCGACAGGTGTACGACGCTGCGTTCGTTGCCGAAGAGCGCGCGCGCGGTATCTTCGTAACTCAGACTGAGCCGCAGTGGATTGTCCTCGATGGGCTGCAACGTCCGACCAAGTAGCGCCAGCCGCTCATCACTCCCCGCGGTCACACGGTACAGCGCAGTGAGTCCCTGCAGGGTTGCCTGCAGCGCCTGGCCGCATTCCAGCAACAGCCGGTAGGCCGTCTGAGCGTCCACCGTACTCAGCGACACACCGAGCCCCTCGAAGAGGGGCGCCACCCATTGGCGTGGATCGCCGCCATTCGACTGCTGCGCAGATATCCAGTGTTGGGCCTTTGTCGCATCCATACGTTGTTGGTTCATGGGCATTTCTCCGAAATGAATAGGGGGCGCACCGGACACTGCCTCGAAGCGAGTGGCGCTCAGGTCCGCCTGTGGTTTGGCTGGCGACAGGCCGTAATGGATGGGATCGAGCGGATCAGGTGTTGGCGGTACCGCTTTGCTTTCGGCGGCATCCAAGGCGTGGAGAGGATCGAGGTCCAAACGACCAGCATCCGGCGTCGACAACGCCTGAAAAGCAGCCAACCCCTCGTGCACGGGGGGCCGCATCGCCGATGCCCGAGACGTCTCGTCGGCTGGGTCGAGCAGATCGCTCCCTTGTTCGCCGAATAGCTCATCCACGCTGGAGGTCGACGGATCACTCGGCGCATCGTCGTTGTCATGAAGATGTACGCTCAGCACATAAGGACCGACGAGCAGCGTGTCGCCTTCGCTAAGGCGCACGCCAACACCTCGCCCGATGGGGGCGTGAGCGCCATTGATATGCGTCTGGCCTGACCTATCCACCGCACAGAAGTGACCGTCTTCCACGCAGATTTCGCAATGGATGGGTTCAATACGATCCTGACGATCCGCGAGAATCCAATTGGCGGCACGACTACCGATCGTGCCGCCCGTGCGGTCAAAACGATGTCGTGGCGTACTGCCATGCTGAAGAGCCTGAGGGTTGCTGACCACGAGCGTCACGTGGCGCGGAACAGCGGTAACGGTCATAGGCGCACCTTGATACGAACACGGGATGACTTGCGCAGGCCCTTTTGATCCACAAAGCTGGTCCAGCCAAGATGGCTGCCGTTGCGTTTGCCAAGGTTGAAGGGCGGCACTTCCTCCTGGCGCAGCCCCAGCTCCAGGTCATAGGCGGAGGGGTCGCGAAGCAGAAAGTCGATCAGCTTGCGCAGACGGTCGAAGTTTTCGCCGCTTGGAAGAAACTGGCGAAAGCGCACCTGATCCAGGTCGGGAATAACGATGGTGAACTTGCTGTGCCGGGTGCGAACTCGGCCACCGATCACGAAGCTGTCGCCCAACATGCCGTTGCGCTTCCCCAGGGAGAGGCGTTGCGTTTCCGGAACGTCCATGTACCGTTGCTCAAACTCCTGGATGCGGACGGCGGTCAGGTCGAAGCAATGCGCAATGATGCCGGCCACCACGGAGGGCGAACGGCTGCGACTGGCGATCAGGCCGGCATAGCTGAGCAGGCGGCTCCACGGAATGGGGGTAGCCCCACGCAACTCCTCGTCATTGAGGCCAATCAGGGCGAAGACGTAACGCGAAAAGCCGTCCTTGGCCTCCTGCTGAAAGCGAACGTAGTAGCGATACTTTCGCCATGCCTGATGCAGCAGCGTCAGCAGGCGGTGATTGAAGAAATCAAGAAACGCCGGGCGGACGCCCACACCTTGGCCATATTCGTAGGCAAGGCGATCCAGGTAATAGCTCGGCAAGGGAGAGTCGGGGCCGTGCAGGCCAAAGAAGCTGGCCTGTACCCGGTAGTCGCTGCGCGCGTCCGCCGGCATGCGTTCGGCAAGGATGATGTCCGACGCAGGAAAACCCAGGCCGGCATAACTGCTCAGACGGATGCGCTGATGCTCCGGCTCGACCGCATCGATCGCCTCAAGATCATCGCTATGCAAGCCGTGCAGCTGCTCCAGCAGGCGAAAGAAGTCATGATTCTTCGCCTTGGCCAGCAGCATGTCGGCTAGATCTGTGGTTGCTTGCCGATCTGCCATGGCCATTGATAGCTTTCGTTGTTGCTGACGTTGATGACGTCGAGTTGATGAAACGAATTGATGCTGGCGTACAGCGCGAAGAAGTGGCTCAACACCGTACCGAAGAGATACAGGTCGCCCTCGCAGGGAAACGCCGACTGATCGAGCTTAAGCTCCGTCCTGAGTCCGCGTATGGGCAATCCCTTCATCAGCACATCGGCAGGCCGCGTCACCGCTTCCTGCACGCCGGCCAGGCGCTTGCGCGTCGCGCGCGCATGCTGGATGTCATGCAGCGCGGCGAAGTCATATGCGCGAACAACCGCCTTCAACGGCTCCGCCGACAGCAAGGACAGGTAATTGAGCGAAAGATTGGAGATCAGGGTCCACAGCAGCTCCCCATCTAGCACGGGGCGATAGGCGGGCGTCGGCGGCGTGATGTTGCTGAAGCTCGCATACGTGGGCGTGGTCTGCGTCGTCAGGCAGATGTCGCCCACGCCAAGCGCCAACGGCAAGTCGCGATTGGTGCAGGTCAGTGACAGGGATACCGTTTCACTCTGGCCGATATAGGCGGTCTCATCGGCACGGACGAAGGCAATCCGATGGACCAGGCCATCATCGTTCACCGCCTGCTCGATACGCGTGCGGTAGTAAAGCGCCGTTCGCCCCTGTGCGTGCTCGATCTCGTGCTGCAGCGACTCAAACGCATGAAAGGTCCGCAGCCGATGTCCCTGCTGGCCATTGGCTTGTCGCTGATAGCTCTCGGCGGCATCGACACTGAAAATCTCGTAGGCCTCGCGGTTGTGACCAGAGGAGGGGACCAGGCGCTGATCGACGGCCTGGCCATCCAGCTGAATCGGCTCGGCATCGCGGGCGAAAAGATTGACGGCCGGCGCGCAGTACAGCGAGACGTCGCTGGTACGCAGCCGAATATCGGCCGGCATCGGTCGCGAGAAATGAAACTCGAGGCGAATGTCGGCAGCGGGCTTGGCGGGCCATGTCGAACGAAGCGCCTTGAGACTGAAGAAGTGAAATCGCCGCGGGAAAATGAAGTACTCCTGCAGGATCCGATAACCGTCAAAGACATTACGCGGATAAGGAAGCAGCGCCTCCTCGGGATGGAATCCCGGAAACGTCACCTGCTGGGGCGCGATCTTGCGGACCTCGCCATCTATCACCAGGTGGATTTCATCCAGGTACTTGGCCAACCAGAGGTAGACCGTCCTGGAAGTGACGTCGTCGCCGCTCAAATGGAAGTCCAGCTGGTCACAGTCGAACGTATGGAGCGCATTGTCTGTGGTCGTCGACAGGTCAATGCGCACGATCGACTTCTCGCGGGTGTGCGCATCGCTGACCTCGCGAAGGCAAAACGGGTATAGCACGACATCCGTACAGGTACGGAATTCGCATTGCACGCCATCCACGGGCCGGGACAGCATGCGCGTTCCCTTAGGAATCTCCTGTCGCTGCGTGATGGCCCGGTCCACCGGGTCGAAACGCACGATCGTGGCGCTAGGCAGCGGCCTCAGATAGTTTGGCCATAACAGTTGCAGCAACGAATGCGTCAGCTCGGGAAAATCATCTTCGATCTTAAGACGCAGTTTGGCCGTGAGAAAAGCAAAGCCCTCGAGCAAACGCTCGACGTCCGGATCGGCCGATTCGTCACCCAGGAATCGCGCCAGCTGCGGATTGTCCTTGGCAAATTCGCGGCCAAGCCGGCGAAGATAGTCCATTTCTTCGCGAAACTTGTGTCGTAACGACATGGGGTTGTGCTTTCCTTTTAGCTAGGCGACGCGTGCCGACTGATCCTGATGACGGATGAGCAGATCGATTTCGACCTGCTCATCGGCGTTGTGAACGCGAACCAGGCAGTCCAGACGGAAATGGAGGTCCAACGGCTGGTCAGGATCGGGGCAGGCCCGTACGCCTATCACCAGCACGCGTGGTTCATACCTGGCCACCAGGCGTTCGATATCGTGACGAACGCGTAACGCCAGGTCCGTGCTTCCGATAGCGGCATCATTGAAGTCGCTCAACCCCAGATCAGGGCTGCTCTGGGAGCAGCCCTGACGGGTGTTGAGCAGCCATTGCAGATGATGCTTGATGGCACGAATCCGTTCGGCCGCCATCTGCTGCCGGGTTCGCATACGCTGAGGCAGTGCATCCGGTTCCAGCCTTTCCCACAGACTTCCCCGTCCCGGTGACCTCGGCATGGCGCTGTCCTCTTATTCGCGGTCGAGCCGGCCCACCAGCGACAGCTCGAAGTTGGCGCCCATGTACTTGAAGTGCGGACGCACCGCCATCGAGACCTGATACCAGCCCGGGTTGCCAGCGACGTCCTGCACCTCGATGTGAGCAGCGCGCAGCGGGCGGCGGCTACGTACGTCGGAGGACGGATTCTCCTGGTCTGCGATGTACTGCTTGAGCCAGCCGTTGAGCTCGCGCTCCAGATCCTGACGCTCCTTCCAGCTGCCGATCTGCTCGCGCTGCAACACCTTGATGTAGTGCGCCAGGCGATTGATGATGAACATGTACGGCAGCTGCGTGCCCAGCTTGTAATTGGTCTGCGCCTGCTGTCCTTCCGCAGTCTTGGCGAATACCTTTGGCTTCTGTACCGAATTGGCGGAGAAGAAGGCCGCGTTGTCGCTGTCCTTGCGCATGGTGAGGGGGATGAAGCCCTCTTCGGAAAGCTCGAACTCCTTGCGGTCCGACACCAGCACTTCCGTTGGAATCTTGGCCTGCAACTGGCCTAGCGACTCATACAGATGGACGGGCAGATCGTCCACCGCGCCGCCGGATTGCGGGCCGATGATGTTCGGACACCAACGATACTTGGCAAAGCTTTCCGTGATGCGGCTGGCCATCAGGAAGGCCGTGTTGCCCCACAGGTAGTTATCGTGGTCGCCGTCAATGGCTTCGCGGTAGACAAAATTGCGGGTCGGGTTCTCGAGCGGGTCGTACGGCTGGCGCAGCAGGAAGCGCGGCATGGTCAGGCCGAGATAGCGCGCGTCCTCGGACTCGCGCAGGCCACGCCATTTGGTAAAGCGCGGCCCCTCGAAGATGTCCTTCACTTCCTTGAGGTTGGGCAGGTCCTGGAAGTTGCTCAGGTTGAAGAACTCCGGGCCCGCCGCCGAGATGAACGGCGCATGCGCCATCGCGCCCACGGAAGCGACGTAGCTCAGCAGCTTGATGTCGGGCGCGGACGGGCCGAATGTGTAGTTGCCGATGATGCTGGCAGTGGGCTGGCCGCCGAACTGACCATAGCCGGCCGTGTAGACATGCTTGTAAAGGCCGCTGCGCGTGATATCGGCGGACCCTTCAAAATCCTCCAGCAGCTCGTCCTTGGTGACGTGGAGAACCTCGATGTTGATGTTTTCGCGGAAATCGGTGCGATCCACCAGAAGCTGAAGGCAACGCCACGCCGACTCCAGTTCCTGAAGTGCGGGTTGGTGAAGGATGGCATCCATCTGCTGGCTGAGCTTGCGATCGACCTGGGCAATCATCTGGTCGACCAGCTGCTTGTTCACCGGCTGCTCGCGCTCTTCGGTCTTCAGCATTTCCGCAATAAAGGCAGCCACGCCACGCTCGGCGACGGCGTAGCCTTCATGGTTGGGTTCAATGCGGGTCTGCGCCATGATCTGGTCCAGCAGACCAGACGTGGACGAAACAGGGGTGGCCGTGGCGGCCGCGGTGTTCTTCTGTGCCATGGGTTTTCCTTAACGACGCAATGTCATGCGGTACGAGACGATTCAGTGATCGGGCCGATACCGCTCAGGATTTGGTGGGCTGGTGCAGGACCAGGTCGAGCTCGCTGGCCAACTTGGCACGCGCCTGTTCGTCGGAAAGCAGCGTTTGCAGTTGCTTGCGGAACGCCGGCACATTGCCGAGCGGCCCCTTGAGCGCCACCAAAGCCTCGCGAAGATCCAGCAACTTGCTCAGTTCCGGAACCTGCTTGGCGATGGCATCGGGGCTGAAGTCCTTCATCGACTTGAATTGCAGGTCGACATGGAGCGTATCGTCTTCGGCGCCATCGCCCAGCGCGGAAGGCACTTCCATCTTGAGGTTGAGCTTGGCTTCGGCCATCACGCTGTCGAACGTGTCCTTATCGATCCGGACGGCTTGGCGATCTTCCAGGGCTTTCTGCTCACCATGGCCCTTGAAATCGCCGGTAACCAGAAGCTTCAGAGGCAGCTCCATCTCTGCCTGCTGGTCCCCCGTGGCGGGCACGTACTTGATGTTGATGCGTTCCTGCGGTGCGACAGATCCTGCTTTCTTAGCCATAACAACTCCATGTGGATACTGCAAAAGAAACGATTCAGCACCTCTATAGCCGTTATTCGCACGGTTGTCGTGCCTGCCCATCCAAGAGCGCAAAGCGCCGCCCTTTCGGAGGGCGAAAAAGCAACGCTGGCATGAGGACTATCCGTGTTCGCGAGCATCTCGAATAAGAAGTACAACGATAGAGCTCCAGCAGACCACGCTACCCAATGCACGTGGCGCTGAGCAATCAGACGAGCCCTAAAAACACCAGGGGAATTGCCTGGCGGACCATGGCCAGGTGTTACGCGAAAATCCTGCGCCGAAATGAGTTTTGTCCTATGGATGTGCATCGACCAAAGTGCTCAGCTAGTTCGTTGGACACAAAACCAATGCGCATGCCCACGAGCGGCTGCGCCGCTGCGGTGCGGTCCGAAGGCAGCACTCAAAAGGGCGAGTGAGCGAGACATCAATGGACGAGTCTTAACTGCATGATCAGAATTGATCTACCGGCACTTATCGAGCGGCTGAACCCCACGTGTCGGCATGGCCTTGAAGAGGCGGCCAGCCTTTGCATCAGCCAGCGTGGCGCAGAAGTGATGGTGCCGCATCTGTTGTTCAAACTTTTGGACAACCCCCTGAGCGATATTCGCCTTGTGCTTCGCCAGGCCGGGCTGGACGTTGACGTCACGCGACAGGCCTTGTCCAGCGCGTTCCCGGAGCAGGGCGGTGGCAGCGATCAGTATCCAGCGTTCTCCCCGTTGCTCGTGGAGCTGCTTCAGGAGGCGTGGATGCTCGGTTCGCTGGAGCTCGGGCAATACATGATTCGCAGCGGCACCCTGTTGCTCGCGGCGCTGCTCAACCCCGCCCGCTATCTGCCGCTTGCCGCCATACACCTGCTGGATGGCATCAACCGGGAATCGCTCCGCAAACAATTCGCCACGCTGCTCGCCAGCTCGGCTGAATCACCGGATGCATCGACGACACATGTGGCACAGCCGATCGACGAAGCGGATTCCGTACTTTCCAAGTACGGTCATGATTTCACGGCGCAGGCCCGCGAAGGCCGTATCGACCCAGTGCTCTGTCGTGATAGCGAGATCGATCTGATGATCGACATCCTGTCCCGTCGCCGTAAAAACAATCCCATCGTGGTGGGCGACGCCGGTGTGGGAAAAAGCGCGGTGGTGGAGGGCCTCGCTTTGCGCATCGTGCAAGCGCGCGTACCCGAACCGTTGCGACAGGTTGCCCTGTGGGGGCTGGATCTCGGCGCCTTGCAGGCCGGCGCGGCCATCAAGGGCGAATTTGAGAAGCGGCTCAAAGCCGTCATCGACGAGGTCAAGTCGTCGGCGCATTCCATCATTCTTTTTATCGACGAGGCCCACACCCTCATCGGCGCTGGCAATGCCGCCGGTGGCAGCGATGCGGCCAACCTGCTCAAGCCGGCGCTCGCGCGCGGCGAGCTGCGCACCATCGCCGCCACCACCTGGTCGGAATACAAAAAGTACTTCGAGAAAGATCCGGCCCTGTCGCGGCGCTTCCAACTGGTCAAGCTGGATGAGCCCAGCCAGGAGCAGGCCGTGCACATTCTGCGTGGCCTGCGTACGGTCTATGAGCAGGCGCACAACGTCATCATTGCGGATGAAGCGCTGCAGGCGGCGGCCACACTGTCCGCCCGCTATTTGGCGGGACGCCAGCTACCGGACAAGGCCATCGACGTACTCGACACCGCCTGCGCCCGTGTTGCCACGGCGCTGGCCGAACCGCCGCGTCGGCTGTCGTCTCTGGAACACGAGCAGCTGCAGATAGTCGCCGAAATGGATCTTCTCCAGCGCGATGCTCGCTACGGTCGTTCCATCGAAATGCAGCGCATCAACGACTTGGAAGCCCGGCGCGACCAGATCGGCGAGCAAATCCGGAAGATCCGCCACGACTGGGAACGGCAGAAGCAACTAGTTGACGAGATCATCGCCCTGCGCCAGCCGTCGGGCGAGGGCGACGAGCTCGCCGGCGCTCATGACGAGAGCGCCACGCGTGGCGCGTTAAGCGCCAAAGTGGCGCAACTGGCAGAACTTCAGCGCGAGGGTGCTTTTCTCTTTCCCGATGTGGGGCGGGAGCAGATCGCACAGGTCGTTGCCGACTGGACGGGCATCCCCGCCAACACCATGACCAGTGATCGCATGGCGCGTTTGAGCGCCTTGCCCGCGTTGCTGAGGGAGCGCGTCAAGGGACAGGACACCGCTATCGAACGCGTCCATAAGCATCTGCTGACGGCCATGGCCGATCTGCGGCGGCCCGGTACGCCGCTCGGCGCCTTTCTTCTCGTCGGGCCCAGTGGCGTCGGCAAAACGGAAACCGCGCTGGCGCTCGCCGACGTGCTGTTTGGGGGCAAGCAGTTCCTCACCACCATCAACATGTCCGAGTACCAGGAAAAGCACACCGTGTCGCGCCTGCTCGGCGCGCCGCCCGGTTATGTCGGTTACGGCGAAGGTGGCCTGCTTACCGAGGCCATCCGCCAGCGCCCTTACTCCGTGGTGTTGCTGGACGAGGTTGAAAAAGCCCACCCCGAGGTACTCAACATCTTCTATCAGGCCTTTGACAAAGGTGAGCTCGCCGATGGCGAAGGCCGCTTGATCGATTGCAAGAACATTCTGTTCTTCCTCACCTCCAACCTCGGTTTTGACCAGCAGGATAGTCCGCTCTGCGATCTGGATGAAGACACACTACGCTCGCGCATCATGCGTTTCTTCAAGCCGGCCCTGCTCGCGCGCATGCAAGTCGTTCCCTATCGCTACCTGGACGACAACGTTCTCGGCGAAATCATCGATACCCGCATACAGCGCCTGATCGCCCAGTTCGCGACACGCTATGGCGCCACCTTGGTCGTGGATGCCAGTGCGACCGACGAGCTGCGTACGCGCTGTACGCGTCATGAGAACGGTGCGCGCATGTTGGATGCCTGCATCGACGGTGAGCTGCTACCGCCGCTGTCGCTCGCCGTCCTGCAGCGTATGGCCTCCGGCCAAGCCTTTGGGCGCCCGCTGCTGGCGTGGAACGGCGCTGCCTTTGCGGCTTCGCTGGATTAGGGGCAGCGCATGGACGCCGTTGCCGTTGCCCAGCTCGTCCGTGCCATGGCTATGGCGACGCAGCCAGAGGCCTTATCTCAGGCCTTTCTGGACGACATCGTTCCCATCTGGAGATGGCAGGGGGCTTGCTGCTACCGGCGCAACCTCGCCGGTGACTGCCTGCTTCCTCTGGCCAGCGTGCCCTCCAGCGTGGCGCTGCCCGTGCTCGACACCAGTGAACTGGACAACCCTGTGGTCTATTGCTTGAGCTCGGCGAGACCATGTCAGGTAGACGATATCAACCGTCTGGTCAGCGTTGGCGAGAGCTTTGACGCCCTGCGCGCGCACTGGCCATCCACGCAGGCACTTTTGGCGCTCCCGCTTAAGAATACTCGCCAGGAAATGACAGGCGTACTCGTGTTCTTCGGCGTCTCCGGCGCGTTGCTTGCATTGCAAGCGGCCCCGCTCTGGCAAGCACTGCTGGACACGCACGAACGCCTGTTCGCGCGCCTGAGCGACCTGGTCAGCACCGAACAGAGCATCCGCTACGAGCGCACGGTGCACCGCAAACGAGAAGCCGATCGCGGCGACCATCGCGCCGAGCGTTTGCTCGCCTCTGAATTTGTCGGCGAAAGCGCGGTCACCCGGCATATCCGCGAGGAGATGCTGCGACTGGCCGACTCCACCCTCTCCATACTTATCACGGGCGAAACCGGCACAGGCAAGGATCACGCCGCCTGGCTGATCCATCAGGCATCGGCGCGAGGCGGTCCGTTCGTTCCCGTCAACTGCGCGGCCATTCCCAACGAGTTGATCGAAGCCGAATTGTTCGGCAGCACACGCGGCGCTTTCACGGGCGCCACGCAGGCGCGCTCGGGACTCGTCGCGGAAGCCCATGGCGGCACGCTGTTTCTCGATGAAATCGGCGACATGCCGCTCGCCTTGCAGGGGACGCTGCTACGCGTCCTCAACGAGAAGAAATATCGCCCCGTTGGCGCCACCAAGGAGCGCGAGTCGGATTTCCGGCTTATCTGCGCCACGCATCAGCCCTTGTCGCGCCGCATTCGCGAAGGCCAGTTCCGTGAGGACCTCTATTACCGCATCCGGCAGCAATCGCTGCACCTGACGCCGCTGCGCGAGCGCGCCGAGGACATCCCCGCCATCGCCACGCATGTGCTGCTTCAGCACAACCGTGCGCGCCACGCCCACGTTGCCGGGTTTTCCGACGCCGCATTGGCATGGCTACGCAACCAGACCCTTCCCGGCAACGTGCGCGAACTTCGCAATCTCGTACTTGCCGCCGCAGAGCGCACCGGGCAAGGCAAGCCGATCCATGTCGAGACCATGCAGGCCCTGACGACGCCTGCTGACATGCGGACAACGCGCGACGGCGCCCCGCTGCAAGATCTTCTATCGATGCACAATCTGACCGAAGCCATGGACACCTTCGAACGCTTGATGATCGGCGACCGCCTCCGGCAGCTCAACGGATCACGCAGTCAGGCCGCGCAGAGCCTGGGCATTCCCAAACGCACCCTGGCCTATAAATGCCGCAAATGGAACCTGGACCGGGAGACGGATTCCCTATGAAATCACTTATTCCGTGCTTGCTCGTGCTGGGTCTGGCCGCGTGCGGCCGCGGCGACAACGCCCCCAGCCAGTCGGCCGCCCCCCAGACACCGGACTGCACGAAAATCGCGTCCGCGGTGGAGCGACTGACGTGCTTCGACACCGTGGCGCATACCCCGCTCTCCTTGCCCGCCACCGCATCCACTGCCACCCCGCCGACCGCCGCGGAAGCAGGCACCGTTGCGACGCCCCGCATCGCCAGGTTGGTCCAGAGCAACGAAGCGCAGCGCAAGGCCGACGACCATCGCTTCTTGCTTTCAAGCTCACGCGAAGGCGATAACGGCGCCGTGCAAATGGTCATCTCCGCACCGGCACTGGGCGGCGGCACGCCGCGTCCACTGCTGGCCATCAGCTGCCTGTCCGGCATCACGCGCCTCCAGTTCATTACGGCGCAGTCCATCCCCCACAACCGCATACGCATGCGTCTGCGGATGGACGATGCGCCCGTCGCCGATGCCATGCCATGGCAAGTGCTGGACGTGGGCAATATCGCCGATGCGGGTCGCGGCCTGGTCGCCATCGACACGCTCAAGCGCTTGCCCAGCGGCAGACGGCTCCAAACCGAAAGCGACTATGCACCACTCGACGGCTTGATCTTCGACGCAAGCGATCTGCACGAGCTCATCGGTCAACAGCGGGAGGCGTGTCACTGGTGATCGACTTTGCTCCCCTGGATCTCGATGCCCTGTTCGCGCCCATCGACGCGCAGCAGCCCGCCGGCCATTTCGACGAGGAAGACGAAACCTATCAGGGCATCGATCAGGAAATGATCAAGCTGGGCGGCTTGAATGAGTCACGCATGGACTGGCCTTACATCGACGAAGCCTCGCGCCAATACCTAGGCAGCCAATGCAAACACTTCCGTGTCGCCGGTCACCTGGTGACGGCGCGACTGCGTGTGCGCAACTGGCGTCAATGGGCGGAGGCCATCAGTGTGCTGGCAGGCCTGGTCAATCGCTATTGGGAAACCAGTTATCCCAAGCCCGGCGCTACCGGCTATCTCGCCAAACGCAAAATGGTCGCCCTGCTGATAGAGCGCCTTACGCAAGCGCTCCCAGCCCTTGATCCGCATAGCTTCAGTAAGGAGCAGCAGGCGACCGCACAACAGGCGCTGGATCGCCTACAGGCAGACGCCGCCGGGGCGCAGATCGACGCCGCCTTGCTGGCGAAGTTGGAAGCGAAACTTCAGCAACAAGCCGACGCCGCGCGCTTTCCCGAAGCTGCGCCCGCCACGCCCACGCCCACCCCGGGACAAACCGGCGGAACGGCCATCAGCGAGGCGTTCTTCACCGTACCCAGCAACCTCAAGCTGGGCGAAGAGCGTGACAACCGCCGCTCCCTGCTCGCCGTTGCCGATTTCATCAACCAACAGGACGCCTACGACCCCGCCGGCTACCAGCTGCGGCGCTTTGCCTTGTGGGCCCATCTGCATGCCGCGCCGCCCGCACGTCGTGAGCAGCGCACCGAATTGATGGGCGTGCCCGCTGACATTGCTCAGACCTATCAAGAGGCGCTGCGCAACAACGTCGTAAGCCCGGTGCTATTGCAGCGCGTGGAAAAGAGCGTGGCGTCCTCGCCGTACTGGATACGCGGCAGCTTTCTCGCCGCCGGCATCGCGGCCCGACTGGAAATGAAAGAAGTGGCCGACGCCATCCGTCTCGCTACCGAACGCTTCGTGCGACGCATACCCACGCTGACCGAGCTGTGCTTCAACGATGGTCGGCCCTTCGTCGATAGTGAAACTCTGAACTGGCTCAGTGGCGCCACCGACTCGGCAAAAGCCGCCAACCTGCAGGAATACGGCAATCTGCGCGACGAGCTGGTCACGCAGCTCGACAACGAAGGCGTCGAAGTCGTACTGCGTCGCCTGCAAGGCCTTCAGACCACCTACAGCGCCCCACGCCAGCGCTGCTACGCCACCGTCATCGCCGCCGATCTGCTCGCTTCGCGTGGGCTGACGTGGCTGGCAGACGACCTCTACGCCAGCGTTATCCGCGCCATGCAAAGCACGTCGGCCGAGCATTGGGAGCCCGCTCTCTATGAGCATTTGGCCCGCCAGTTGCCGTTACAGGTCGCGAGCGAGCAAGGACGCAAGCATCAAGGAGCAACATCACCATGACTATTTGGCCTTTTATCAGGAGCGGGGGCGTTGCTCTGCTTCGTCACGTCAAACAAGCGACACCGATGCTGCTGCTCCTCGGTGTCTTTTTCCTCCTGATCGCCATTTGGTGGCTCGGGCCCCTTTGGCAATGGCACGACAAGAAGCCGCTGGCTCCATTGTCCGTGCGTGTCTTGCTTACCGTGCTGCTGCTGATCGTACCCACGCTGGCCTGGGCTTTGGTTCTGCGCAAGCGCAACAAAGCATTTGAAGTGGAGGCAAATCACAAGATCACGCTTGAGCGTGACGAGGGCCTGAAGTATGTAGAGGCCCAAGAGCGCTGGCTCGATCAAAGCCTGTCCGTGCTGAAGGGGAGCCAGACAGGTCGCCAGGGCTTGTACAAGCTGCCTTGGTACATAGTGCTGGGCACCGAGGACGCGGGCAAGACGAGCTTCATCAATCGCTCCGACCAGAACTTCTATCTCACGGGCACCACCAAGGCCCAGCGCGGCCGTAACGCCGATCCGGATCTGGCCTATGCCATCGACTGGTGGATGGGCGATCAGGCGGTGTTGATCGATTTGCCGGGCGAGATCATCAGCCAGGCGGATGATCTCGCCCTGGAGAAGGAGAGCGCCCAGCTTGCCGCTACCGAGGCAAATACAGCGGAGGGCACGCAAGCCATGGACAAACCTGGCAAGCGAGAGCTGCCAGATGGTTTGCAGAGGCGCTTGTGGAAGCACCTGATCGGTTGGCTTGGCCGCAACCGCAGCCGCCGCCCGCTGAACGGCGTGGTGCTGGTGATCGACCTCATCGCGCTGCTCAATCAAAAGCCCAGCGACCGCAAGGCGCAGGCCACACTTCTTCGCTCACGCCTGAGCGAACTGGGTGCCCATCTGGGCACGCGTCCACCCATTTACGTGGTGTTGAGCAAGGCCGATCAGCTCGACGGTTTCGGGACGTTTTTCTCGCGCCTGCCGCGCGCGAAGCGCGAGGACATTTTCGGTTTCACCTTTACGCTGGACTCGGTAAAGGACTTCGACGCCTGGATGGAAGAACTATCCCAGCGCTACGGCGCCATGGTGGCCCGCGTCAACGAGCAGGTGTTCGATGCGCTAAGCGAGCCGTTCGAACGAGAGCAGCGCGAGGGTTTGTTCTCGCTTACACGCGAATTGGATGGTCTGCTGCCCATCCTGCTTCGCTTCCTGTCCGACGTGCTGGGCAGCGATCGCTCGGGTGCGCCCGCACTGCCGCGCGGCGTGTACTTCTCTTCCGTCTATCAGGAGGGGCTGCTGAATAATGCGTTCGTGGATGCAGCAGCCGAGGCGTTCCATCTGGAAACGGTGGTATCGAAGGCGCAGTCGGCAGGGCGTGGCACGGTTTACTTTGCCCAGCATATTTTCCAGCGCGTGATCTACCCCGAGGCGGGGCTGGCCGGCGATAACGTCAAGGTCATTGCTGACAAGAAACGTGCGCTGCTGATCAACCTGGGGGTGGCCATGCTGGGAGGCCTGCTGATCACGGCGGGTTGGTACCACTACTACACGCTCAATCGCGACCTGGCATTGAACGTGCTGGCCAAGAGTCGGGACTTCAGCGGCAAGCATGTCGATACCGCATCTGATCCCACCGGACAAAACCTGCTGGTGCCGCTGGACCGGATCCGCGATGCGGTGACGGTGTATGGTGATTATCGCAACGCCTGGCCGGTGATGTCCGACATGGGTCTGTACCAGGGCCGCAAGATCGGTCCCAAGGTGGACGAGGCCTACTTGCAATTGCTTTCCCGGCGATTCCTTCCGGCACTGGCCGGCGGCGTTATCGATGCCATGAACCAT
This sequence comes from Dyella japonica, assembly GCF_040545895.1. Lineage (GTDB taxonomy): Bacteria > Pseudomonadota > Gammaproteobacteria > Xanthomonadales > Rhodanobacteraceae > Dyella > Dyella japonica_D. Next base: position 21,441 of record NZ_JBEPMU010000009.1, on the reverse strand, counting down.
GCGCCTGGCAACAGCAACGAGGAACTTGCCGCGTTGCGTGTGTACCGGATGATCGAGGATCGCCTGAATCGCCGCGCGCCGATCGTGGAAGAATGGATGGCCAAATACTGGCAGAAGGCGTTCCCCGGCGATGGCGCCACGCAGAATGACCTGATGCGTCACCTGGACTACGCCATGAAATATGCCGACGCTGATCTACCCCAGTATCGCGAACGTGTGACGGAGGTGCAGCAGGATCTGCGCCAGATCCCGATGCCGCAACGCGTCTACATGACCATGCAGCAACAGGCGGACGAAACCCTGCATGCTCCGCTGGACTTGCGCCGCGAGATCGGCCCGGCGTTCGATATCGTGTATCGGACTCGCACGACGGACGACGCCAAGGTGTCGGGCACGCAGATCGACGCGCTGCTCACCGCCCGGGGCTTCCACGACTACTTCGAACCACGCAGCCAGGACGTGACCGAACTGGCCATAATCGACGAGTGGACGCTGGGCCAGCGCAACCATATCGATTACTCCGACGCCGACAAACAGGCGTTGGCGGGCCGGGTGCGCACCATTTACGCCGCGGACTACATGGCAAACTGGCGTCAGGGCATCAACAAGCTCGACATCGTGGACTTCAACGACATTGGAGAGGCGGTGGCGGTCCTCGAAAGCCTCACCAGCCCAGCGGCGCCGATGCGCCGTCTGGTGGAAACGGTGCGGGACAATACCCAGCTCAATCCGGCGACGCCGGCCGACGGCAAGGTCAAGGCGCCCACGTCCGCCAACGAGGCAGCGAACCGCCAGTTGGCTGCAGATGTCGCCCGATCATTTGCTCCGTTGACCGACCTGCTGGTGGCCAAGGGCGACAAGCCGTCGTACCTGGATGAAACCATGGCCGCTGTCGGCAATGTCCGCGATGTGGTGAAAAGCGTGCAGGACAGCCCCGATCACGGCAAGGCGGCGCTAGCCATGATGCTGGATCGCTTTGCATTGAAGGGACAGGACCCCATCGGGATCTTGCAGCGCATGGCGGCCGGATTGCCGGAGCCGTTGAACGGACAGGTGAAGAAGATCGCCGACGAATCCTCGCAGGTCCTGCTGATTGAAGCGCTTCGCGAGCTGGAGCGTCGCTGGGATACCGATGTGTACAGCTTCTATAGCGAACACCTGGCGGGGCGCTACCCGTTCAATCCGGCCAGCGCCTCGGATGCCTCGCAGGAGGATTTCGAAGCGTTCTTCGGGCCCCAGGGTAGGCTGCAACAGTTTCGCGACAAGTACCTGAAGGTGTTCCTGGAGGACAACCTTGATGCGTTGTACTCCGAGCGGCGCGGTGGCTATCTGGTACGCACCGATGTGCTGACCCAGCTTGAAGCGGCCAATCGCATCCGCGATGCGTTCTTCAATAATCGCGGCGCGCTCAGCGTGCAGTTCAACGTGACGCCGCTTGGCCTGACGCCGAATCGCCGCAGTAGTGTGCTCGGTATCGAAGGTCAGCTGATCTCCTACGATCACGGTCCCAGCAACAGCGTGGGCTTGATATGGCCAAACGGCCTGGGGACCAGCACCGATAGTCGCGTGACCCTGGTCAACAGCAGCGGCAACAGCAGCAGCCTCGTGTTCCGCGGCCCCTGGTCCATGTTCCGTCTGCTGAGCCGAGCCCAGCTCACCGGCACTACGCCCACCACAGTCGATCTAAGCTTTACCGCGGATGATGGTGGCGCGATGCGCTACCGCGTGACCGCCGAGAAAGCCAACAACCCATTCACACAGCGCATCTTCAGTAACTTCGCGCTACCACGCACGCTGTTGCGGGATGAGGCCGCTCCCGTCTCCCCAAGCGCACCAACTCTCAAGGAACCTGTCAAACCGGCGGCGGATTGAGTGTGCTCTTCAAGGCCCATCAGGCCACGCTTCACGTAGCCTGATGGGATGGCTTGCAAGAAACGACCGCTGTCAGGAGTGTGTGCGTATGGCAATCATAGGCCGGAAGTGCCGTGATCTCCGGGGCAGTCCAGTCCCCTTTCAAAGGTGTCCATCAAACTAGGGTCATCTCAGGGGACGAAATGCGCGGTGGCTTCAACGGCCATCTCCAAAATGAGTCGGCCGCCTTGTGGGCGGCCGACTCCCCCCCTGGACTCCCCCCGTTCTGGATTTCCCCAGGTCAAGCAGGACTTTCTGTTGCCTCCCTTAGGAGGTCCGGTCTCCGGGCGCCCCTCGATGACAGAACATGGATGATTCAACCCCGCCTGCCGGTGGTTCCTAGGATCACACTAGGCCGTTGTCCGCAAAAGAAGCCATGCACTGGAGGGCCAGCGCCGTGGGGGCCGTCATGCCCTGCGGCGGAGGCACCGTGGGCAAGGAGCTATATCCCATGAGCACGGGGTTCTGTTCCGCCAGCTGCCACGCTTCCTGGTCCATCGGACTGTCGACGCTCATGTAGTAAACCTGGCCGCCGTTGCCCCAGAAGAGGTAAAGCAAACCGTTCAAATCCGTCACCGCAACAGAGGTGCAAGGACCCATTCCATTGGGAACCTCGATGGTCACATAGGAGGAGTTCGGGTTGGGGTACGGAACAATAATGATCGTGTTGTTCTCTTTGGGAACAAGAGCCACGTAGATCTGTCCGTTAAAGATAAACGCACAGGGCTGGTTGTACGAATTGAAGGTGTAGCCCGGGGCCAAGATGTCGCTGACATTGGCATCCCCATTGTATTGGCCGGACGTGTTCCAGGTCGACAGCCACAGGTTACCGTTGTTGCTGTTGGAGGAATGAAACACATACAGCATATCGGCGGTGGCCACCGCCGATGGGCCACACCATAAGCAGGCAGTGAGGCCGTTTTCGCTGGACCAAGAGGTCCCGTTATCCGACGAGGTGGTGTATGCAAGATTTCCGTTGTTGTTCGTATAGAAGCAATAGAGCAGGCCGTTGAACGCCACTCCGCATGCCGGCGTACTAACAAACCCGTTACTCGCGGCAACCGTATTCGCCCCCCAGCCATCCGTCGTCGTGCCTGGAAGGACATAGACGTTACTTCCAGCTGAGTAGACGCAGAACAGGGTGTCGTTGGCGTAGAACACAGTGGGAGCCCCCGCTATCCCGAGCGGCCCATTGTTCCCGTGGCCGACGTTCGGCACGGTGGCCATGCCGCGACCCGAGTACCCCGGCGTTGAGCTGTCCGGGATCAGGGTGGTGTACCAAACCTGATTTTGGTAGTTCATCACGCAATAGATCTGATCGCCGACCGTCGCCACGGCGGGGAAGCCGGAATTTTGCCCCGAAGTATTGATTCCCGAGGTGTTGATTCCCACGGGAATGGACCAGTTGCTGCCTCCGTCGGTACTGGTGATGTAGGCCGTCCCGAGACTGGCATCTTTATAGAATACGTACATGGTGCTGCTCGTGCTGTCGTAGAAGGCATATGGTAGGGGTGATGGGGCTGCACGAAGTGCAACCCCTTGCGGGCTGATGCTGGGTATGTTCAACCCCTCGCCGCCCGTGGCATTGAGCGAGATCAGACCCAAGTTGCCATATCCCGAGGACACATTGTTCACATAGAACACATAAGGGCTGTTAGCGGAGGGAAGGACAGTGACTGTGGGTGATGAGGCTACGTTCGAGGGGTCGGACAGCAGGGTAATTCCCGACCAGGTGCTTCCATCCGACGAGGTCACGAATCCGATCTGGCCACCATTTGTACCGATCTGGAAGAAGACCCATATTGCATTGTTGAACACGATGGCCGCTGGACAACCCGTGATCCCCTCATTGATATACAGCGATTGTGAGCTGCCGTAGGTAGTGTAGTAGAGCATCCCGTTGTTAGTCGGGTTCGTGACCGCATCGATGTTGGCCCCCTGATAGAACAAATAGATCTCTCCGTTGAACACGACGGCGGAGGGTGACAGTTGGGTTGAAGGGCCCGTAAAGTCCTGGGGGCTGGACCATGTAGTTCCGTTGTATGTCGCGTATTGCACCGATGACGTGTCGGACGCAGGGGTCGCCCAAAAAACATAGATCAAGTTGTTGAACTCCACCGCCGTCGGGTGGGCGTTCGCCATGCTCTTGGCAACATACGCTTGCCATACCTGGTCCAAAAACAAATTCTCCAGCGAGCAGGTACTTCGAATGGCCTGGTTGACACAGAATCCCGCTAGGGAGCTAGCAGGGGCAAAAAAAGTGAGCATATCGCTGCTAGGAACAGACATGAGCTTTACTCCAAAAGAGGGAGGTGGTGATCGCACCAAGCGCTTCAGCCTGGATGGGCCGGAAAGACCGCTGAAAACGATGGGTGAATCGGAACGTAGCGCTGCAGGCGCGTACTCTGCTAGTTCCAATAGCCCGTGTTGATCAGGGGGCGCGGTCTTTCTCATGGGGTAAAGCTGGCGCGCTGTTGACTCGTCCCACTTCTTCGTTGCGCGACATTCCGGAAAGCGGGACTGCCCCGGAGATAACGGGGCTTTCAGCCTATGATTTGAGCATAGGAGGAAGCCCCATGAGCACTCAGTGGTCTACCGTGGAATTCAAAGAAGACGCTGTCCGACAAGTGGTCGGTCGCGGTCACTCCGTTGCCGAAGTGGCCGTCCGGTTGGGCGTTTCCACCTACAGCCTGTATCAGTGGGTCAGGGCGATGAAGCCCGACAAGACGGAGCAACAGGCCGCTGAGTTGAATGACGAAAAGAGCGAGATTCTTCGCCTGCGTGCCCAGCTGCGGCGCGTCGAAAAGGAGCGCGACTTTGTAAGAAGGTCCGCACGGTACTTCCCCAAAGAACCCGAGTGAAGTACCGCGTCATCAATGATCGCCGCAACTTGTTCGTCCTTCATCCCCATTGATGATCATTCCTTTGACGATCACGCAGCCTCGATTTCTTGGAAGCCGCCAGGCTGACTGTCCCTTGGAGGCGCGCTCGTCCGGGCTCATGTGCCGCTGTGCAGCGCTGGTCCCGCCTTTCGACGTAAAAATAGGGAGAATCCTATTACTTCGACGCCGAGCATCCGTGATCCTGCTTCGGCAGGCCACTCAGTTTTCACCCCCTTGAGCTGAGATGTCTGTGTTTGAGTTGTGGGGAACCGGCCCCTCCCTGCCGCACTTTCAGCCCCTGGGTGCGGTAGGTGAGGGGGCGTTTTTCGTGCCAAGCGCATCCCACTGCCCACAGAATCCGCAAGCGACTCATTGCGTAATGATTCGGAACCTTGTGCGGCTGGTTTCCAGACTGGCAAAACACGAGATGCAAACGAGCGGACTGAGCTAACCCTGATTTAGACGCTCTTCATGGCCTGGACCGCATTGAGCGTGAGATTCTTAGTCCACCATCGCACCGCAACTTGATGCCGCGCTCTTGCTTGCTCGCCAGATGCCGCAGCTCTTCTCTGTGGCTGCTTACCTGCCCAAACTGCTCGACATGCGCTTGCATTCCAACGTTGTCGTTCTGATGGAGTTACACGTCGGAGAGGCAGTGGCGTTCTTCTTTGACGTATCGTTGACATCGATTACCGGGCCAACCTCGTTCCGCGCCGTGGATTCGACTCAGCATCTACTGTCGGAAACTCGTTTTGAGGAGGACAATGGCTGGAGCGCGAGGGGCGAGGCACGGCATGCGGCACCCGTCGAGGTGCTTAGTGTTGTGCATCCAGCGTTGGGTCGCGCCAACATCCAGATCATATTCGTCAATAGAGTTGCCGACATTTGCCACAGCGCTAATCCGGCTGGCCTGGATCGCGGATGATCGGACGTCGTGCGTAGTAGACCTTCGGGGGCGGGCACGTTCGACACAATAAATATTCTTTGCTTAGTGCGTTACCTAACAGATGGCACCGCGCCGTGGCTCCCTGCCACTTACTCTGGTACGGAGCAGCGTTACTTTCGAACAATCGTGGCTCGAATGGGTTTTAGGACCCGTCATTCAAGGATAACTCCTGATGAACACGATTCTTTCTCTCGTCCGGAATGCTGAAGTCCAGAACCGGAGCCTGGTACCGAAAGCCGTCGAAAGATGCACAGGAGATGCTCGAAGCGGCAAGCTCGCGGCACTGGCGATGGCGATCGCTACGACCATGAGCCTGGTCGATGGTGCTGCCGCTCAGACGGTGTTCCTGCCCGCTTTCGATCCGACGCAAAATGACAACTTGGCAGGCTCGACCGTGGTGTCGAATGGCGCAACAGTGACGCTGCAGGGCTCGGCAACGCAGATCACCCCGGGCATCACGGGTGCTATGACACAGTCGCTTCCGACTTTGTTTGCCAACGGGCTGACTACCGATCCGCACGCCAACCCCACCAATCCCGCCTCGCTGGTGATCAACACCGGCACCAAGGCCCAGATCGTAACCGTGCCCGACCCGATTACGGGCGGCACTCGGACGGTTGCGGTCTATGCCAATACCAACATCATTGACACCAACGCGACATCCATCGCAAGCCCCTATGCCGTTTCAGTTAACGGTCCCACCAATGGGCGTCAGTACATCAATACCCGCATCGGCGAGGTGGATGCGACTGGCGGTGCGCTGAATGTCCAAATTGGTAGTTTGGCAGCGTCGACGGACTCGGCGGCCAACAACATCAATATGGGCATGGCGAAACAGACTTCTTTGTTCTATGCCGATGGCACCGGCACCGCTACCAGCACGATAATCTGGCAGGGCTCTAACCGGGTCTATATGGGACAAACGCAAGGTGCGATCAACGCAGTAGGACCCGGTCCGGTGCAATCAGCCCCTTTTGCTTTCTATAGTTATCGGGGCACGTTCACGTCGTTCGACGGCAGCAGCCACACGGTCAATAGCGCGGCCGACCTGCAGGCATACAACAGCTTCCTGATTGCACAGTTGCAGACTGGCGCATTGAACCCGACCCAGTACGACACCGAATTTGCACGGGCATATACCTCTGCGGCGACCCCCATCACCTATACCAATGGTCCGCCTCTGCCCGATGAAACCTATCAGCCTGTTGGCGTGCGGGCCGTTATTCAGGCCGACGGCGCCAACGCGCAGGGCATCATCGCAGCTGGTGCAAGACTGGATGTCATCTCCGTCAGTAATTTCAACACGACGCCCATTACCAGCGGTGGCATGCTCGCTACGAATGGCGGCACGATCATCAACAACGGCCAGCTTTCGAGCCAGCGGGGCGGTACGGCCGACGTTCAGGGCGGCATGGTCATTCAGGCCGGCAGTCACGGAATCAACAATGGCGTACTCAATGCAGGCTTTCTGAGTGGCTTGACCGGTGCTGTAGACCCGCCCGTGCCGAATACGCTGAATGCCAATACGGGGGGCTTTGCGACCGGCGCAGGCGCAACCTTCGCCAGCAATGCCGGTGCTGTCATCAACGTTGGCGGCCAGGGCAGCATGGGCATTCAACTTATTTCCAGCGCTGCCGGAACCAACGCTGGAACCATCAATGTCGGCGTCAGTGCCGTTGATCCAACCTTGAGTGGAGCGAACACGCGTACCGACGGCGTGAACCTATCGACGGGCGCGCAGTTCACCAACCTTGCCGGCGGCCTGATCTATCTTGGACGCCAGCCGCAATATGCAAGTGGCGCGGTGGTTCCGGATATCGTGAACAACGTGACCCCGCTATCAGGTATGACGGTATTGAATACGGGGACTGCAACCAATGCCGGCACCATTACGATCGGAACTCTGACCCAGGGCAGTAGCGGTATCCTGGTGAGCGCATCCAACACCGGGGTGATCAACAGCGGTGTCATCAATGTCAATGGTGCGGCAAGTGCGGCGCCGACCGAGAACGACGGCATGAGCCTCCTCAACAGCTCGAATGTCACCAATTCCGGCACGATCAACGTCAACGGCGTTAATGGCATTGGCATCAAGCTCCTGGCTACCGGCATCACAGCCGTGACCTCGTCAGGAACGATCAATGTGGCCGGTGGCGTGGGTTCGACGGGTCTTCGTAACTACGGCATCTGGGCGGAGGGTGCCAGTGCTACCGCGACCCTCAGCGGTGGCGTCAATCTCAGCGGCGCCGGCGCCATCGGTGTGCATGCGCGCTCCGGGGGGCACGTCAACATCACCGGCGCCGGTACCGTCCATTTTCTTAGCGGCTCCAACCAGATCGGCTATTTCATCTTCGGCGCCGGGTCCACCATCAACAACACCGGCACGGCGGCACAGGACGTTAGCACCACAAACTCGGTGCTGTTCCGCATCGACAGTGGCGGCGTCTTCAGTGGCGGCACCGGCGGCTCCGTGTTCACTGCTTCCGGGCAGGGGGCGACGGCCTTCGACATCACCGGCGCGCCGAGTACTTTCAGTTCCGGGAACATGACCCTCAACCTTTCGGGCCCGAACGCCACCGGCGTCCTGGTCGAAGGTGGTGCCGTCGGTACTATTGCGGGCACGGCGACCATCAACCAGACCGGCATCGGCTCCATCGCAGGCATCGTCGACGGCCAGAAGTTCGACCTCACCGGTGCCCCAATCGGCGTTCCGGATCCGACGACCTCGCTCATGTCCACGGCCACCCTGAGCTCGGCGCTAGACAATGTCACCGGTTACATCGCGCGCAACCAAGGCAAGCTGACCAACTCCGGCAACCTCACCTTCACGGGCGCTCACACCACCGGCATCCTGGTGGAGACGGGCGCGACAGGGAGTAACACGGCTGCTATCTCGATCACCAATGGTGGCATCGGTATCGATGCAAATGGGCCTGCCGGTGGGTTGGCCACCACCCTCAACAACAGCGGCACCATCACCGTGAACGGCGGAAGCACGGCCGACCGTACACGTGGCGTGGTGGCGCAGGGGCCGCTGGCGACGGCCAACATGCAGACGGGCTCGACACTGAACCTTACCGGCGTGGGTGCGATCGGTGCGGAGGCGCTGGGCGGCGGACTGGTGACGGTCGCTGGCACGGCCACGCCGGTGTTCGGCAACACCGACCAGATCGCCTTCCACGCGCTAGGCGCAAGCTCTGCAGTCGCCAGCTCCGCCACGGCACTCGACGCAAGTGCCACACGCGCCACGCTGTTTCGCATCGAGGACGGTGCGACGCTGACGACTTCCACGGCGCTCACGGCCTCGGGGCAGGGGGCGGCGGCGGTGGTTTCGACCGGTCCCGGCGCCCGGGCGACCCTGGACGGCAGCGCTTTGAACATCGCGGGCGCCGGCGCGCGTGGTCTCATCGTCGAAGGTGGCGCCACGGGCAGCATCGCAGCCGGCACGGCGGTGACACTGCCGGGCGCCAACGCCGTGGTCGGTATGGCGGATGGCCAGAAACATGACCTGACCGGCGCGGCGGTCGGCGCGTTAGATCCGGCGACCACGCTAACCAATCAAGCCGCTATGACGTTGACCGGTCCGGGTGCGCTAGCCTTCATCAGCCAGAACCAGGCCACTCTCGTGAATCAGGGCGCGATCGCCATGACGGGCGCGGGCGCTATCGGCGTGCGTGTCCTGTCGGGTGGGGTGCTGAACAACCAGGCAGCCATCACCGTGGCCAACGGCACCGGCATCGACATGGAAGGCGTCAACTCCCTCGTCCGCAACAGCGCGACCCTGACGGCTAGCGACGGTGTCGCGGCGCTACATGTGCACGATGGCGGCGGCGGGGTTCTGGGTGGTGCGTTGGTGTCCAATGGCACGGCGCACACGGTCCTCGTCGGCTCTGGCGCGACCGGTCTAAACGCTACCGGCGCGACGCTGACCAGCCTGGGTGCCGGCAACGGCATCGAGAACGCGGCGGAGATCGCCGCGATCACGCTTGCCAACACCACGATCAATGTAGGCAGCGGGGCCGGTATCCGCACGGCGACGTCGCTCGATCCGGCATCCACCGTGACGGTGAACGCCTCGGGTGCGGGTACCGGTTTTGCCTTCCAGACGGCGGCCGGGGCTGCCACGACCGGAAACCTTGACCTCGGCGCAGGCTACATCATCAACGGCAATGCGGCAGGCGCCACGGGCATCATGGCCCGCACCAGCGGCGCGGTAACGACAGCCGCCAGTGTGCACATGAACGATGCTGCTGCCGGCGCCGCGCTGGTCGCCGGCACCGCGAGCAGTAGTCTCAACACCGGCGTGCTGACGTCATCGAGCACGGTCGCGCCGGTCGTGGACCTCGCCAATGGCACCGGCACGAGCTTCACCAACCAGGGTACGATCATCGCACCCGACGTCACGCGCACCGCCATCCTCGGCAGTGCCGGCAGCGACGCGATCAATCTCGCGGGCGGTGCCGTCACCGGCGTCGTCCAGGCGGTGGGCGGCTCCAACACCGCCGTCTGGACCGGCGGCAGCCTCAACGGCAGCATCGAGATGGGTAATGGCGGCAGTAACAGCCTGAGGGTCGCGGGTGTTGATCTCTCGGGCACCTATCACTTGGACGGCGGCACCGGTGCGGGCGATGCGTTGACGCTGGAAGGCATCACCTACAGGGGAGGTTCGTTTGCCGCGGACAACCTGGTGAAAGGAGTGAACCTCGGGCCAAGTTGGGAAATCATCAACTTGAACAAGGGCACGAATTTCGCCCTTGCCGATAACCTGAGCCTGGGCGGATCGACCGTCAACGTCGATGCCACCAGTCGACTGAACGCCGGTGCCGGCGTGTTCCCGATGATCCAGTCGACCCAGGCAAACGCCCCGGCCAACGTGAACAACGCGGGCATCATCGATTTGACCAACGGCGCCTCGGGCGCGATAGATCGGCTGACCATCGTCGGCAACTATGTGGGCCAGAACGGACAGCTGATCATCGACACGGTGCTCAATACAGGCTCGGACATGCTGGTTGTCGATGGCAGGCAAGGTGCTGCCCGCGCGTCGGGCCTCACAACGCTGACGGTCCACTATCAGGGCGATGGCGCGCTGATAGTGGACGACGGTATCCAAGTGGTGAGCACGCTCAATGGCGCGACCACTGCGGCGGGTTCCTTCGTCCTTGGCAACCGAGTCGCCGTGGGCGCCTACGAATACCTGCTGAAGCAAGGCGGCGATCCCGCGGTCGGCGGCAATCCCAACGATCAGAACTGGTATCTGCGCAACACGGTCGACCTTCCCGTGGAGCCTCCGATCGTACCGCCGACCGAACCGCCGCCGGTCGTGCCACCGGAAGTACCCGAGGTGGATCGTCCGGATTACCGTGTCGAGGTCCCGCTGGACATGGCAGTACCTGCACTGGTCAACAGTCTAGGACTGGCGATGCTCGGCACGTATCATGATCGCAATGGCGAGGATTTCGCCGATGCCGGTCTGGCCGAACCTGCAAAGGCGGGATGGGGTCGAATATTCGGATCGACCGGCAACGTCCGCTACGACTATGGCGGTGCCCTGGGACGCTTCGCTGCCTTTGTTGATCACGGCCCGTCCTATGACGCCGACACGGTGGGGTTCCAGAGCGGCGTCGATCTGTACCGGACCCAGAATGACAGCGGTACGCGTGACATCGCCGGTTTCTATGTAGCGTTCGGACACACCAACAGCACCGTCCAGGCGGTGCTCGGCGGGGATGCGGGCACGGTCTCGATGGATGGCTATTCGCTGGGAGCTTATTGGACCCGCAAGGGCGCGTCAGGTTGGTATGCTGATGCGGTAGTGCAGGGCACACGTTATGGCCAGATCCGGGCCAGGTCGGATCTCGGACAAACCCTCAATCCGAGTGGCTGGGGTTTCGCGGGCTCGATCGAAGGCGGCTACCCGGTCCCCTTGGGGCTCGATTGGGTGATCGAGCCACAGGCGCAACTGGTCTATCAACGTATCAGCCTGGGCAATGATGCCGATAGCTTCGGCCGGGTGATGTACGACGACTCCAACGCGCTGTATGGCCGGGTGGGCGCCCGAGCAACGCGGAACTGGACGATGGACGATGACCACACGCTGAGCACCTGGGCGCGAGTCAATGTCTGGCATGGGTTCGATGCGAAGGCGACCACGACATTCTCCGCGCTCGACGGGTTGGATGCCGTGGCCATGGATACGGACCTGGGCGGTTCCTGGGCGCAATTCGGCTTGGGCGTGTCGGCGAAAGTGGCCCGTAATACGTCGGTCTTCATATCCGCTGACTACAATCAGGGGATCGACGGCAACAATGGCCATCGCTTCGGTGGCCGGGCCGGTGTCAAAGTCGTCTGGTGACCGGAATACATTCGGGCTAATTCTGCCCATCCTCATATATATGAGCAGCAATTATTTTTATAGATAGTCAATGGCTAGCGAATCATGCTGCGCCGTGCATCGTGTTCCCTGTTAGGGGTGCACCAGATGCGCCAGCCTTCATCCGGTCACGCGGCACACCTCTTGCGAAATTCGGCGGGCGTGCGTCCACGAAGCTGTCGTGGGGAATCTCGCGGTTATAGCCGGCTAATCACGGTTCTATGTGCTCGTGCACCTCGTTGAGGATGCGAAACATGTACCTATCGAGCACGCCGCGGCGATAGCTAACGCATCGGACATGAAGTCGATCGACCAGCTGTCGTTGATCTGCTCGTCGGCGACCCATTGCCGAAGGTGTCGATTCGGCACGCGCTTCTTGCCAGGCCGGTGTCGATTGAGCTGCATCCGCAATACACGCGCCACACCCTGATGTGATTTCACGCCAGGCCACGGCGTCGAATCCGCTAGCTTGTCGAAACCGCGCTCGGGAAAAGCACTCAGCTAACTTGACAGAGGCGCGATGACTTCGTCGTCTCGATCCGCTCGCCGTCGATAACGCACCATCGATCGGGACATGCCGATCGCCATGCAAGCCCGACACTGACTCCAGCCGTGTTGACTCATCAACCGCGGCAGGGGGGCGCTTATGCGCCGGGTCGAGAGCGTCTTTGGGATGAGATCCTTCAGTGCATGGTTTTCCATCGCCAGTTCGGCATACATCCGCTTGAGCTTGGCGTGGCCCGCTTCAATGCGGCGCAACCGCTGCACGCCTGAGGCTTGCATGCCGCCGTGCTTGAACTTCAACGCGTAGCACGTCGCCTCCGCAATGCCGAGCTCGCGGCATACCTCCTTGACGTGCCGGCCGCCTTCAGCGCTGTTTAAGCGTCGTACCGTTCTGGCTCTCAAGTGAATTTGCTCTTGCACATCATAGGTCTCCTTGGCGCTGGTTTGCCCGGAGACCTCAAGTTATGCGTGAAGTGAGATGACGGGAAAGCGACATATCAGCTTGGAATGCCGGTCTTCTTTCAGGTTTATTTTCCGGTGAAAACTCGTCGCTTAGGCTCATTTGTCGCTGCATAACGCGCTGCTCAAAAATTCCTTCGAATATTGAGTCGAGTCCTATATCGCCATTGCTTCTCCGATCCTAAATTGCAAAAGGAGATTGAGCATACGCTCTGGTCGTCGAAATGCCTTTCGCGCCCATCCCTCGCCATTGGTTGATGCAATAACGCCGATAGTGAGGCTCCCTCGCCACGATTGGTGGGCATCAAAATACTCCTGAAGGAACTTAATAAATGAAGCAGAACAAGCTTGTGTCCACGTTTGCCGTTGTCCTGGGTCTCGTTGCCGGCTCCGCCGCAGCGGCTCCGGCTTCGAACGGCGGTACCATCCGTTTCACCGGTGCGGTGACCGATGAAACCTGCACCATCACCGGCGGTGCGGGCACTGACGGTGGCCAGGGCAATTTCATTGTGGCCCTGGATCCGGTTCCCGTGAGTGCGCTGCCGAGCGCCGGCTCCATGACGGGCAAAAAGCCGTTCCAGATCATCGTTGGTGGTCCGAACCAGGGCTCGTGCCAGGACGGCAAGGTCGCGACGATGTCGTTCCTGCCTTCCAGCCCGCAGGTCGACCCGACCACCGGTAACTTGAAGAACGCCCTGGTGGGCCAGGCCGGCAACACTCAGGTGCAGGTGCTCGACAATACAGGCACCGCCATCGTCCTGAACGATCCGGCGAACGCTGTGCAGAGCCCGGCTATCGTCAACAACACGGCCACCATTGACCTGAGTGCGCAGTACTTTGCCACCGCCGCGGCGACCCCGGGCCTGGTGGACACCAGCGTCGTCTATGCCGTGACCTACAACTGATCTAGCTACTGCATCATCAGGCCCCAGCGCCGGCTTCCGGCGTTGGGGCCTCTGAATTCTTCCGAGGTGTTATATGTCTAACGTACTGCGCTATGCCATGGCAGGCTTGTTTGCCGTCGCCGGGGTTTTCGCCGCGCGCAGCGAGGCCAGCGTGGTCATCGGCGGCACGCGTGTGGTCTATCCCGCCCAGGAAAAGGAAGTCACCGTCAAGCTCTCGAATGAGGGCTCCAAGCCTGCGCTCGTGCAGATATGGCTAGATAACGGCGACGAGAGGTCGACGCCTGACACGACTAAAGTCCCCTTTACCATTACGCCGCCGATCTTCCGCCTGGATCAAGGCAAAAGCCAGGCGGTACGCGTTCTGTACATGAAAGAGCCGCTACCCACCGACAAGGAAAGTCTGTTTTGGGTCAATGTGCTCGAAGTGCCTCCCTCACCAGCTCCCGGTGACGATCGCAACCTGCTGCAGTTTGCGTTCCGTACGCGCATTAAGCTGTTTTTCCGTCCTGCCGGTCTGCCGGGGGATGTCGCAACGGCACCCGGCAAGCTTGCCTGGAAATTGTTGCCCAACGCCAATAGCAAGAGTCTATCGCTCCAGGTCAATAACCCCACGCCCTATTACGTGAACTTTGCCCATGTCGGCATCAAGTCGGGCGAAACGAGCATGGGTGATCAGGGCGGTGGCATGGTGGCGCCTGGCGGCACCACCACGTTCCCTTTGAAGGATGTCACAGCGCGCCCCTCGGGCGATGTCAAGGTGGAGTTCTCTGTCATTACCGACTACGGCGCGCTATCCCCGATGGTAGTGCCCCTCTCGGGCTGAGCCCCGCACTCGTGTCCCGGCTTCTATTCGTCCTTCACTCGCCTCAAGGGGAGGTAGGCCACGCTATACGTTATTAAGAGATCGACTGGATGTCTTTGCGCCCCGCCAAACCGAAGTCACGCAATGCTTTCGAGTGTCCTCGCCCCCATTTGCTGGGCCTGTTGATTGCCGCCTTGCTGGCAGGGCGGGCGCATGCCGCCGCACCATCGGCCGATCCATCAAACGGCGTCGTCGGTTTCGATGCTGGTTTTTTTCCGAGCGGCATGGCGCCGAAGGTCGATCTGTCCCGTTTTGAAAAGAGCGGCTATGTCGCACCGGGTGTGTACCGTGGCGATATCACCGTGAACAAACAATGGCGTGCGCACGATGACATCGTGTACGCCAGCGTACCGGGCGCAGACAACTCGCAACCCTGTTTCGACGCGGCTGCGCTCAAGCGCTACGGTATCGATCTGCAGAAGGTAATTGCCGACCTAGCAGCAAATCCGGCGAAAAAGCCCCTTCCCGATGGAAAGTTCTGCGGCACGCTTGGCGATTACATCCCGGGTGCCACTGTCGATTTCGACGCCGCCACCCAGAGTTTGTCGTTGTCGGTGCCGCAGATCTATCTGCAGCGTTCCGCGCGCGGCTATGTGGACCCCTCGCAATGGGACCCGGGCATCAATGCCGTGGTCGTCGGCTACAACGCCAACGCCTATAGCACGCAAAACCATGGCAGCACCCAGACTACCGGCTACCTTGGCCTCAATGCCAGCCTCAATCTTGGCTCGTGGCATGCCTATCAGCTTAGCTCCCTGTCAGTTAGCGGCGATGGCCACAGCCATTATCAAAATGCTTCCACCTATGCGCAGCACGACATCCTGTCGTGGCGCGCCCAGATGGTGGTGGGTGACACGTTTACGCCAGGCGATCTGTTCGACAGCGTGCGCGTGCGTGGCGCGCGCGTGTACAGCGACGACCGTATGCTGCCGCAGTCGCTACGCGGCTATGCGCCCATCGTGCACGGCTTGGCCGATACCAATGCCAAGGTCACCATTCGTCAGCGTGGCTACGTCATCTATGAGGCCAATGTGGCGCCCGGTCCATTCGTCATCGATGATCTCTATCCCACCGGGTACGGCGGTGATCTCAGCGTCGTCGTGACCGAAGCCGATGGCCGCATCAAGGAGTTCTCCGTTCCCTACTCCGCGGTGACGCAGTCGCTGCGCCCGGGTCTATCGCGCTGGAGTATCACGGCGGGCAAAGTCGATGAACTCAACTTCATCGATCAGCCCAGGGTTGTCCAGGGCACCTATCAGCGCGGCCTCACAAATTTGATCACCGCTTATGGCGGTGCGACGTTGGCTACGGGGTACCGCGCTGCCTTGATCGGCAGTGCATTCAATACCGACATCGGTGCGTTTTCTGCCGACATCACGCAGGCTCGTAATTCGACACCAGGCCAGTCTGCTAGCCAAGGTATCAGCGCACGCCTGGGCTACAACAAGAACATCATCGATACGGGGACCAATTTCGCAGTGTCCGCCTACCGCTATTCCACCAGTGGCTATGTGGACTTGCAGAGTGCTGTGGCCATGCGTGACGCGGCCGCGCGCGGGTTCGGTCCCAATTTCGTGCAGCGTGACAAGAGCCGGCTTGATCTGAGTGTCAATCAGACGCTGGGCAGTCACGCGGGCCAGCTTTTCATCACCGGTTCTGCGCGAAACTTTTGGAATTACCGGGGTAGGCAGGTCGATTTCTCCGCCGGCTACAGCAACCAGTGGCGTGATATCAGCTATAGCCTGTCGGCTCAACGTACCCGTGACAGCGTGCAACAGTCCACGGTGGGCGGCCTGCTCAATAGCATTCCTGGCCAGACGACGGGCCTATTGCCAAACAACAGCCTGACCCAGCGCGACACACGCATTTTCTTCAGCATGACCATGCCGCTGAGCAAGGCAGCGCATTCACCGACGCTCAATGCGTTGTACAGCCACTCGCAACAGGCTGGCGCCAACGAACAGATGTCGCTGTCGGGCACCGCCGGTGACAGTAACCGCTTCAATTACGGCGCCTCGCTATCCCATGGCGACGGCAACAGCGCCGTCAGCCTCAATGGTCAGTACAACGCCAGCTTTGCGCGCTTCGCCGGCGGCTTCAACGACGGCACCGGCTACCGTCAGCTGGGCGGGGGCATGTCGGGTGGCGTGGTGTTCCACCGCGATGGTGCCACATGGGGTCCGCCGCTGGGCGATACCGTGGGGCTCGTCTACGCACCGGGGGCGCGTGGCGCGACGGTGCAGAACTCACAGGGGGCCACGGTGGATACCAATGGTTACGCGCTGGTGCCTTACCTGACGCCTTACGAACTCAATACCATCACCCTCGACCCCAAGGGCGCCGGTGCCGGGGTGACGTTCAAGAGCACCTCCCACGACATCGCACCGCGTGCGGGCACCGTGGTACGGGTGAATTACGACACCGTCAGTGGGCGTGCCCTGATTATCGATACAGCCCTGCATGATGGCCGTCCCGTTCCGTTCGGCGCGGAGGTGTTCGACGAACAAGGCAATAACATCGGTGTCGCCGGTCAGGCCGGCCGTCTGTTTGTCAACGGGCTCACGCAATCGGGGGTGGTGACCGTGCGCTGGAGTGACGATCCGGCAGACAGCTGCCGCATCCAGGTCAACCTGCCGAGGAAGCCGGCCAAGTCGGACGACTACGAAAATCTGCAGGCGCCTTGCCAGCCCGGCGGCATCAGCGCCGCGCCGACCGATCAAGCGCCGTCGCATACGTCCGCGCTATGGCATCGCCAGTCGCCCCTGCGGGCCTACGGCGGTACCGCGTTCTTTCCGTCAATCGCTCTTGGCGGCCCGGAGCCGCGTGTGCGAGGAGCATCCTAATGACCTTTAAAATCGCATCACACCCTCGCCGCCGAGGCATTGTCACCAGACTTGGCTTGCTGCTGTGGCTCTTCATAGTCGGCGCGGCGCCAGTGTGGGCGAATTGTACGCGCATCACTCCAGCCACTCCGACCAATGGCTCTATTTCTTTGACCGGCACCATAACGGTCGGGCGGGACGTACCTGTAGGCACCGAGCTCTATCGCGCGTCCTATCGGGCCGACCCAACCATGCAACTTAACTGTGGTGCCGGTGCCTACAGCTGGCAATTCAATTTGGGCGGAACGCTCAACGTAGATAGCTCCTGGACGCCACCACTGGGGGCCAAGCTATATAAAACCAGCGTTTCTGGAATAGGCGTTTATTTTTGGTCAGCTAATGCCGGTGGCCCTTTTGGCCTTCCCAAGTCGAATTTCGATCCCGGAACCTTCGCGTCTGCCAGCACCTATACTTTCAGCCCAGTTGGGGGCAACGGTGGTAGTACTGTGCAGTCCGTCGAGGTCAGTTTCGTCAGGACCAGCGGCCCCCTTGGCGCAGGCCCGTTGACCCCAACATCGATTCCCACGGTTCAGCAAGGCCTATCTTCAGGCAACTTCACCCCGGTATTCACGGCGGCGGCCACGGGCTCACTCGTCGTCGTGGCAGGCACCTGCACGACGCCGGACGTGACCGTAGACCTGGGTACGCATTACACGACCGAACTCAAGGGCGTGGGCCCCATCGGCCAGTGGATCAATGTCCCCATCGCACTGAACAACTGCCCGGCATTCTTTGGCCAGAGTTGGCAGTTCGTTAACACGACCACCACGCCGACCACCACCACTAGGTACTCGTTGGCAAACAACTCGATTCAGTACTCCGTGACGCCGACGACGTCCATTGTGTCGGGCAGCCCGGGCGTGATGGCTCTTCAGTCGGGCGGCGCGACGGGTATCGGCATTCAGATGGGCGACGGCAAAGGCAATCCGCTTCAATACAACACAAAAATCGCTCCATCGTCTTTGTCCAATCTTTCTTCGACCACTGGGAGCA
Organism: Dyella japonica; assembly: GCF_040545895.1. Classification (GTDB taxonomy): domain Bacteria; phylum Pseudomonadota; class Gammaproteobacteria; order Xanthomonadales; family Rhodanobacteraceae; genus Dyella; species Dyella japonica_D. Next base: position 2,724 of record NZ_JBEPMU010000009.1, on the reverse strand, counting down.
ACCGTCAACTCACCCTGCAGGCGCGCTATTACCAGACAACGAGCACGCCGACTGCTGGCCAGGCCAATGGCCAGGCTACCGTCACGCTGACCTATCTTTGAGCCTGCCGCGATGACTCTTCGACGCTTCTGTGTGGCCGTGCTGCTGGCTGGTTCGATGGCGAGCGGCCGGGCATCCGACCTGACCATCCGTTTTACCGGCCAATTCGTGACCAGTACATGCGCAGTCTCAATCCCGGATATTGATCTGGGTACGTATCCAGCCGCGGCCTTTACCGGCAGCTACCAGACATACTGGGTCTGGAGCACCGTGGCGGCACCAAACTGCACACCGGACATCACTACCATCCATATGAAATTCACCGGCACGCCGGATAGTACGAACAATCAGCTGTTCAAGGTGGTGCCGGTAGCCGGTCAGGGCAATATTGCCGGCGTCGCTATTGAGCTCTCGACTGGTACGGCACGCATCACGCCAAACGGGACGATCGACTGGCAGTTGGGTGTCGGTTCCACCTCCTACCCTATTAGTGCTCGATTTTCGCAGACGTCGGCAGTAACACCTGGGGTGACGAAGACGCCTATCACCGTTCAATTTACCTACAACTGAGTCGGCCAGCATGAAGACGAATCTCATCAAAGGCGGGATGGCCGCCGGACTGCTCGCGATGGCATCGGCGGTAGGCGCCCAGTCGGTGACCTTCAATGTCACCGGTACTATCCAGCAGGGCACGTGCAGCTTCACCATTCCGGATACCGACCTGGGCACCTACGGCGCATGGACGTTTACCGGCATGGGCTACACCGCACCGTGGACCAGCGACATTCCCGTGGCGGCCTCGGGCTGTACTGCGGACATCAACACCATCCACATGGTGTTCAATGGCACCCCCGATGCGACGAATAGTCAACTCTTCAAGGCAATTCCCGTGTCGGGCCAAGGCAATATCTCCGGTGTGGCCATCGACCTTTCCACGGCATCAGGCACACCGGCTCGCCTGGTGCCCAATACCGGCATGACCAACTGGACGCTGGCCACTGTCGGCAATACGTACTACATCAAGGCCCGGTTCTATCAGACGTCGGCGTCGGTAACACCAGGCAAGATGCAGACGCCGATTACCGCGCAATTCACTTACAACTGATCGAGCGCGCGGGGCAGGCCTCGCGCCGTTGGTTGACCACATGTTTGAGACCACCGCTAACGACGGCCATCACTGAATCAGGAATGCCTCACGATGAAGCCCCCTTATTGGCTACTGGCCGCGTCATTCGCTTTCAGTAGTCTGTGCGGCGGCCTGCATGCGCAGACCGCCTTCAATTTATCCGGCCAGATTGTTTCCGGTACCTGTCAGTGGTCCATTTCAGACGTTGACAGCGTGGTCGTTCTCGATCCCATCCCGTTAACGGCTGTTCCAGCCAGCGGCGCCGTGGGTTTCAAGCCGTTCCAGTTGACCGTGTCCCAGTGTACGGCCGACCTTTCGAAGGCAACGTTCACGTTCAGCGGTACGCCAGATATCAGCGATCCGCTGCGCTACCAAAACACAGGGACCGCCACCGGCATGGCGATCGAGCTGCAATCGGCAGATGGCCAAACGATTGGAGCCAACGGCGTAAACAGTGCGCGAACGGTGCCTGTTAGTGGAACCCTGGCGACCTTGCCACTCAGGGTGGCCTACTGGCACCCAGCAGGCACCTTAGTGACCGTGGGCACGGTCGAGTCGGCGGCCGTGGTGACGATGAGCTACCAGTGACATCGCGTTCCGCCGAGGTGTTGTGGACTGCTCTCGCTGCTGTCGGCGGTTAGCTGCTGGATGTTGATTTGGCCGCCTCGAGCACCATTGGCGCGAGGCCGGCCAGATGTCCCTGGCGGCGTTGCCGGCTGTAGAAAGCCTCGATGTAGTCGAACAGAGCATGTCGCTGCGCGCCTCCTCGCGAACGTTATAGACGCGACCACGCGCTCACGCCATCGGCGGCGGAAGAACGTCTCCGCCACGGAGTCATTCCGGCAGTTACCGTGCCGACTCATGCACACCGCGCCATTCGGCCACCTCGGCCGCGAGGTAGCCACGCTCGCTGACCTGCTTGACCGCTTCGCCCCTCAGCTGGTCGATGAAACACTCGTTGGTCATAGATTTTCCGATCCTCCATAGACACCATCAGGTGTCTATGCGAGCGGGCGCATCCCTAGTGGTCCCTGCGAAGGCCATGGATGCCCGCGGCCCTAACGCTTGCCCTCACGTCAGTATCCACCTCGGCCTCCGAGGCGGATTGGCCGGTGACCATGCCAACGGGATAACCGCTATCCCAGCAGCGTGCGCTCCAAGCCACACCGTAATTCTCATGACGGATGTCGATGCGGGCTTCAAAGGCGCGCCCCTGCTGGTCCACCAATGGAATCGTTCTCGTCATGTGTGAATTCCCGTCCGGATGACTGCGTCCCGTAACTTTTGACTGATCCACGTATGCTTCCGGCGAGGCGTTATCCCGAAAGGCATCTGGGATCTGGGTACTGCTTAGGTGGATGCGCGACCAACGGCAGCTTGATGGCGATGCCTTGTTCACGCTCCCCCTCGGTGCCACGCGGGCTGAAGCGGAAGCATCCCTCGCCGTTCGGCTTCGCGCAGCAAGGTGATCGTGCTGTGCGCCTGGAACAGGGTCATCAGTGCGTGCCGATGCGATTCCACCGTGCGTACGGAAATGCCCAGCCCCTGGGCAATCTCGT
>NZ_JBEPMU010000008.1:0-116568 GCF_040545895.1 Dyella japonica | reverse complement strand
GATGATGTGATGGATGCCGGTGCGGGCAGCAACCGCCTGGAAGGCGGAGCGGGCAACGACACCCTGAGGGTGGCCTACAACGCCAACAACAACGTGTTTGTTGGCGGCACCGGTGACGACACGATGTACGGCAGCTACGGCTCGGATACCTATGTGTTCAATCTCGGCGATGGCAAAGACACCATCATCGAGACGAGCACGTATGCCGGGGCGATCGATGTGCTGGCCTTCGGCGAAGGCATCAAGGCCAGCGACATCGTGGCCACCAAGCGCGGCATGGACCTGGTGTTTGCCCACGTCAACGGCCAGGACGAGGTCGCCGTCAAGAACTGGTTCGGCAGCATCGCGAGCAGCAGCGGCGAGGCCACGGATCGTCTGATCGAGCAGGTGACCTTTGCCGACGGCACGGTGTGGACGCTGGATGATCTTCGCCAGCGTGGTTACGTGTCGCAAGGCGGTGCCGGCAATGACACCCTCAACGGCTGGGCCGGCAACGACATCATGCTCGGTGGTGAGGGCGATGATGTGATGGATGCCGGTGCGGGCAGCAACCGCCTGGAAGGCGGAGCGGGCAACGACACCCTGAGGGTGGCCTACAACGCCAACAACAACGTCTTCGTTGGCGGCACCGGCGACGACGTGATGTACGGCAGCTATGGCTCGGACACCTACCTGTTCAACCTGGGCGATGGTAAGGACACCATCGTGGAGACCAGCACCTATAACGGCGCAACGGACACCCTATTGTTCGGTCAAGACATCACGGCCGATCAGTTGTGGTTCCGCCGCGTGGGCGCGGATCTGGAGGTCAGTATTGTCGGCACCCAGGACAGCACGACGGTCAAGAACTGGTACGGCGGAGCGGGCTATCAGATCGAACAGTTCAAGACCGCCGACGGCAGCACGCTGCTCAGTGGTCAAGTCAATGCACTGGTCTCCGCCATGGCATCGTTTACCCAGCCGGCGGCTAACGAAACTTATCTGCCGCCCGACTACGCAGATGTATTGCGCCCGGTGATCGCTGCCAACTGGCATTGACGGAGAAAGGCAACCTGCTCCTGTCTGGCGACAGCAGAGGGAGCAGGTGCCCCGTTTTCAGTCTGGAAGGCAAAGCGCTCCATCGCGCCCTCGCCCACCTTACTATCATCGCCCAAGGGCAATGCGATAGCCGAGTGCATGCTGAAAAAGAGGCCGTGTGAGTCATTCACACGGCCCTTAAAGCCTGAGGCCAATGGTCAACGCATTAGAACTTGACCGTGACGCGGGCCCAGAAGTAGCGGCCCATCAGGTCGAAGTTGCTCGGGTCGGTATTGGCGTTGATGGTGTTGTTCGCGTACAGCAGCGGTGGCTGCTTGTCGAACACGTTGTTCACGCCAAAGTCCAAACGCGTATTGATCGGCGCGATGTTGTAGCCGAGCGAGACGTCGTTGTAGAACGTCGAACCATAGCGCAGGATCACGCCCGGTCCGCCGACACTACCGGCCGGGAAGGTGTCGTAGATGGATCCTGCGGGACCGCCGTTGGAGAAACGGCTAAGCCAGCGCATGCGCCACTGGGCGCTCCAACCGCCCGCCTGCCAATCCACGAAGCCCTGTGCGCGCCAGCGCGGGAACAAGCAGACCCCCGTGCTGTCCGGACAGGCGGACTCCTGGGCCGAGCCGGCCGGCAGGAGGCGACCTGCGTTTTGATAGGTGACATTACCCGCCACACCCGGGGCGGTCTCCTGCGTGAAATACGTCAGATAGGTGGCATTGATGCCCACGTTGACCTGGCCGAAAGCGAACTGCGGCAACTTGTAGTTCGCCGACCAGTCGATGCCGCTGGTGCTCAGGCTGCCCAGGTTGCCAATCGGCTCCACCGTGGATTGCAGCAATTGACCCGCATTCGGGCCATCGGGAGCGCGATGGATGTATTGGCAGTAGACAGTCGAGCCCGCCGCGCACAGGTTGAGCAGGCTCTGCAGGCCCACCGTGGTGATTGTGTCGTTGAGAGTTACACGCCAGAAGTCGATGGTGGTCGATAGACCGGGCACATACGAGGGGCTGTACACCAAACCGAAGTCATACGACGTGCCGTGCTCGGGCTTGATCGGGAAACCGGCGACACGGGCGCCTTGCACGACCGTACCTGCCTGGCTGGGCGCCTGGGTGGCTGTTCCGGCGTTGTTATTGATGAATGAGCCATTGGTCGGTACGTACTGGCAGGCCAGGGCCAGCGGCGACCCGGCCGGCGCACCGGTGAAGCCGTTACACGGATCGGCGTGGATCATCGGCGTATCGGAACCCGAGTCGTAGAGTTCCGACAAATTCGGCGCGCGGAAAACGTCTTCCATCGTGCCGCGCAGCAACAGGTCTTCGATCGGTCGCCACTCTAGCGCGAACTTGAAGTTGTTCGTGCTGCCAAACGTCTGGATGCGCGAATAGCGGCTACCTATGGTCAGGTTCAGCGACTGCGCACCGGGCATGCCCGAGAGGATAGGAATAAACGTCTCGGCGTAGATTTCCTTGGTGTTGTAGCCACCCTGCACGGCGCTGATGCACTGACTGCCCAGCACGCAGTTGCCGGTCGCGGGATCAAGTAGCAGCTGCGGAGCGGGAATGGATCGTGCGTATTCGGTGCGATACTCCGCGCCTAGGGCCAACTGCACAGCGCCCGCAGGCAAGTTGAACAGCTCGCCGCTGACACCGGCATGCCAGGTTTTCTCAATCGAGTACTGGTTGGAAGGCGCCGTCACGCTGGCCGCCTGAATCGCTGCGACAGAGCCGGGAGCATGGATGTCGAACGGGTTGAATTGGCAGGCCACCACGCTGGGGCAATTGGGACTGGTCGCGAAGCCATCCGCACCGATGGTAGAGGCGCCGGTATACAGCTGGGTCTGGTCAACCAGGCCACCGGTAGCCTTGACGATGCTCTGGTGGCCATAGTTGTAGCCGAGATCCCAATTCCATTTCTTATCCCAGACGGTGAAGTCACCCCTGAAGCCGGTATTGATCTGGGCGTCGGTCCTGCCGTACATGGCCGTGCGGTTGCCATTCGAGGTTAGGCGCGAGTTGAACGTGTTGCCGGCGCTGCCAAAGTCGGTGCCGAACGGATTGAACGCGTTGCCGGCCGCAATCGTCGCCCCCGGCGCGCTGTAGACGGCGGGCGCCAACTGGGAACTGGACGACGTCTTCTGATAGACCGCGTCCACATAGGCGGTGACATGATCGCCCAGGTGATAGTCGCCAAAGACAAAGCCGCCGGTGCGCTCCTGGGGCGTCATCAGCAGATTGACCGATGCGTAGTTGTAGCGATCGGCGGGGGTATAGCAGTGATAGTTGGAAGTGTTGACCGCCTGGCTATTGCCACCTGGGCTCAACGATACGTAGGGACAGCCGAACTGCGCCGCCAGTTGATCAGGCAACTGGATGCGACCCACCGGCGTGTTGGGCGAACCGCCGCGGACCACATGGCTGCCCGTCAGGGTCAGTGCATTCTTGGAAAAGGCACGATCGGCCTGCAGCACGCCGTCCTGCTTGGTGTAGTTGAGGCCGGCCATGAGGCTGCCCTTATCGGACGTCTGGCCGAAGGAGAACGTATAGCCGCTCTGCTCACCGTCGTTGCGGTCGGACTGGCCGATGTTGGCCGTGAACGTCGCACCCTGGTAGTTCTTGCGCAGGATGAAGTTGACCACGCCGCCGATGGCATCCGAACCGTACGTTGCCGAGGCGCCGGTCGGCAGCACTTCGATGCGCTCGATCGCATCGGCCGGAATCGCGTTGGGATCTTTGCTGAGTAGGCGCTGGCCATCGATCAGGATCAAGGTGCGATGGGAGCCCAGACCGCGCAGGTTGATGCTCGAACTGCCACTGCCGCCGCCGTTATTGACCTGGGGGTTGATATTGCCGCCAGTCATCGCCGGCAGTTGCTGCACGAGGTCACCCAGCGTCATTTTGCCCGTGGCCTGGATCTGGGCACGATCAACGGTGACGACCGGGCTGGACGTCTCGACGTCCACACGGCGGATCAACGAACCGGTCACGGTGACCGTTTCAAGCGTCTTGCTCTTGGCCGCGTCGGGAGCGGTGCCGCTAGTTTGCGTGTCCTGTGCGAAAGCGGCCGTGCCGTAAGTGCCTACTGCCAACATACCCAGCGATAGCGCCAGGCGTACCGACGTGCACAGCTTATGTTCTCCGAACTTCATGCAGCATTCTCCTTAGTGTCGCGACGACTCCGCGATCGTCGGCTGTGTTGCGTCTACGGCGCCGACATGCGGTTCGTCTCATGGGTGTATGGCGGATAGGGACGTGGCTAATCGACGACCGATATGCACGGCGATGGGAGTCGCTGCTGCCGACTTCAGCGTCCGACGCACGGATCAGCAGGTTCGCCGGCTTGCCTACGGGAAAACGGAAGCTCGCCAAGCCGCTGCGCGTCGCCGCACCAAACTCGACCCGCACGCCATTGGCCAGCCGTACGCGGTAGTCGCCTGCCCGCGCGTGTTCGTTGGCCTGGGAGAAATCGCTGGCGTAGATGCTGTCCGTGGCGTCAGCCGATGGCGAACTCGTCACGGCCGTCGTCACTGGCATAAACGGCACATCGCCGCTCGCATCCCGACAGCCCGCACCGGAAAGATGGGTCAGGCTGAAGCTGCGAATCCGGAGCGCGTCATACTGATAACCGCTGGATGAGGCCGTGTGCGTGTGCTTGCCTCGGGTGTTCTCGGGACTCCGCTGCAACATGCCGAACGGCATCACGACGCCAGGGAACGTATTGCCGCCATGCAGACTGCCGATCAGCGGGTTGACCTCGTCGGCGGGCGGGGGTGCCGTCTGGGCAATGGCGTCGCCGGTGCCTCCGGCAGCTAGATCCAACAGGAGGGCGGCTCGCCAGATACGCGGTGATGCCGCGAAGGTCTCGCCGTAGGCCCGCTGGCGAATGGACAGACCGTGATCCATGGACACCCTACCGCTTCTCCCCGGTGCGAACCAAACGCGGCTCGTTACGATTTAGATCGATCTAAATTGGTGGCTTTAAAAAAAGCCAACCCATCCCCTGCCAAACACCGGCTTATCGGCGCGATACGATTCTCACGCCCTGACGGCCGTAGCCCTGCAACGATCCGCGCCCATACATCGTGCGGCCTCATAAGAGGCTTTGGGCCGCCATGTCGACAGCATCTATGTTGCAGACTTGTCAGCTTCCACCCTAACGCCTGGGTGGTCGGCAGATCTATCAGACACGCCCTAAAAGCAGACAGAAATTCGTCGCAGGACTACCAGCACTTTCCAATAGCGGATGCGCCTGGACGGGCATTTTTCCAGTGGATCCGCCTAGGTCACCATCCGAACAGGATGCGCGCGCAGATGAAACGCGGTGGTCGCTTGGCCGATCGACGCGACCCGGTAACGATGCGCCACTGGTCGAAGAGATCCGCGGCGCGATCGTCGACGTGCCCAGCTATGGCTATCGCCGTGCCTGGGCACGCGTTCGTCGTCAACGCGAAGCGAGCGGCTTGCCACCCGTGAACGTCAAACGCATCTATCGGGTAATGCGCACCCATGGGCTGCTGCTCGCACGAGCCCGCCTGCCATCCCCGCCCTCGCGTCGTCACGAAGGGCGTGTCGCCGTCCCGGTAAGCGACCAACGGTGGTGCTCCGATGGCTTCGAGTTTCGCTGCGACAATCATGAGAAGGTGCGCGCCACCTTTGCACTGGACTGTTGCGATCGCGAAGCGAGCCACCACCGGTGGCCAGACCGGCGATATCGTGCGTGACGTCATGTTGGCGGCTGTCGAACATCGCTTCGGTGATCAGTTCCAGCAAGGTGTCTTTGACCTCGGCCACCGTCTTCAATCGATGCATCTGAGGGGCATGCTCCGCCGGGATCGCCAACAAACGCGTGCGCACCTTGGCGTAGGATGCCCCCAGTTGTCGGGTGACATCATCAATCAGCACGACCGCCCCCGATTCACGGTCGTACTGCAGCGGATTCAACAACGCCAGGTAGTTTTCTTTGATGCGCCGTGCCTCGTTCAAACTGTAGGGCGCGTGGCGCAACGTGATGCGTTCGGCGGCTTGTTCGGGCGTTTCATCGGCATGGGCTTCAATCGTTACCTCATCGTTACCTTGGGAGGTAACGGGTAACGCTTTCTGACTTTTCGTTACCCCTTTTTTGCCCGGCTGGCCCACGGATGTTTCGTCGCGTCGACACATATTCAACATCGCGTTGGATTTGTGGACATCCACATTTTTCCCTTAGAAAAACAACCATTCTCGCGCTTTCCAGAGTGTGACGGTCTTCTTGCTGACGCCATGTAGGCGGGCAAATTCGGTCTGGTTCACCATGGTCATGTGTTACCCCCACGCGTTACCTGTTACCCAAATTTCAAACCGCCACAGCTAGCCGTACATCGCGGCGCGCAATGCCCACGATGACGACCTCTCCCGGTAGGACCCCGCCGCGCCCCGTCAGCGGGCGCTGGCCACGGCGTGAGCCATGGCCTCGCGGAAGGCTGCGTCGAATCCTCGGTCGATGACTTTCTGGGCCGTCGATCCAAAATGCAGGCGCTGCGTGACCGGCAACGCATCGCCAAACCGGATCAGTAGCTTCAGCGTGCCGGATCGATTGGCACCCCGTGCCATCGCGCCGGTCGTGCGTGAGTGGCTACGCACCGTCGCAGGCGCGCGTCGAAGGGGACGCTGCCAGACGCCGTTGACGATGCCATGCGTGGTTTTCACGGCACCGATAAAGATGTCGGGCCGTGCCTTCAGGCGTTTCAGCAGGGTGCGTGGCAACTGACCGTAGCGATCCCGCGGGATGTTCTTGGGGTTGAGCAAGGCGCGGCCCGCCAGTACATGCACGCCGCCTTCCTCGTAGGGCGTCAGGTAGGCGGCGGCGATGGGTCGGATGAAGACCGTGGCCGTCAGCGTCCGTTTCGTCGCGCCTCGCCGCGCAACCGAGTTCACCGTGAAGGGCTTGGGGTGTCGGAAGGTGGCTTTGAGCTGACCGGTTTCCGCCACCTGCACCCGTTGGGCCAGGGTATTCAAGGCCTGGGCGGTGGCGAAAGGCAGTTGCTTATACGCCAGCGCATGCAGCGATGCCTGCAGGTTTTTCAGGTTGGAACGCACCGAGAAGGCGGCGGGCATGGTGCCTCACGCGACACCCCTTCGCGCATAAAAAAACCCGCCAAACATGGCGGGCTGGAAGGAGGTGTTCATGCTGGACAGTCAGCATGGAACGCTCGCATATCTACCTCACTTTTTCGGTACCGTCAATAAGGGCACCCGATACGACGCGGCTTCCTCCGGATCGATGCACAGATCCCCCGGTTGCATCGCCACATCCAGCAAACCGGCGACGTAGAACCGCCCGTTTTGCAAGAACAGTCGGTAGCCGCGCTCGGAGATATGCAATCGATGCGCTCGGAGCGCTTGCAGGCGATGTTCCATGGCCGCCTCCTTCATCCAGTACCAATTGCGCAGGACCAGGGCTTGGCGCGCGCCGCCAATGCGCGGGCTGGCCAACTCCCGCACGGCGCCCTCCACCTCATCGGCCGCCGTGCCCACGATCGCTTTGGGGTGCAGTCCTTGCGGTGGACGGCCGTGGTATTTGATCAAGGCATCCATCGAGGACGACCGGGGCCATCCCACATGCTCATAACGCGAGCCGGCGTACTCGTCGGCCCATTCGCGCAAGCGATGTTCCAGTTCGGTCACGACAGGCATGGTGGGGCCCGATACCGTGGTGGGCGTGCGTCGCCCGTCGTCACGACGAGCGACGGGCGGACCGGCCCCGGTGCCATGGCCGGGGTCATGCGCGGCTCGGCCGTCGGCGGGCGGGACGTTCCTTCGCATCATCGATGCGGAAGCGACGCCACCAGGGCTCGGGAATCGCCTCCAGCCAGGCGAGCACATCGCGCCGGCATTCGTCTTTGATCCAGCCGCACTCCAGCCACATCACCGCCCACGACGAGACACGGCGGCTGGCTTCATACAGGGCCGCTTCGTGCGCGCGTGACAAGCCGGTCGGCGCGCTCGCGGCAGGCTCGCATGCCGGCATCACGGCGGGTTCTCCCATGGCTTCTCTCTCCCCGCCGCGGCGTTCACGACATCGCCTTCGCGCGCTGCATCAACGTGCCGAAATCCTTGCCCACCAGCACCCGATCGGCTTCACTCAACGCCTGCCACGCCTCCAAGAGGGCGACGTCGTTCTGCAAGGCCGCCTCTTCCAAATCGGCCATCAACCCCTGCTTGCGATCGCTACTTTCGGCGCGGGGGTCGAGCGGCGCGCGGCGCGCCTGGCGTTGCTTGTGCGTGGTGCGCGCGATCGAGTCATCGTCACCGGGCTCGGGATCAAAGGCATCGCTGGCGGCCGTGGCGGCCAGGATGACGGACACGAACGCGCGTTTCTGCGCCATCTGGTGCACCGTGTTGTAGTGATCCGGCACGTTGCGGTAGGGCACCTGATGAAAGATCAGCCATCGCCCGTCGCATTTGCGCGGCATGAAATCCTCGCCACCCAGCAGCTCGGCCGGTTTGCCGCGTGTCCAATAATCCCGGGGCACCTCGGCGCCGGTGTTTTCGCTGCGGTAGCGATACTTCGTTTCCAGCGTGGTGCACAGCGCCTCTTTTTCCGCGACCGGCTGCCCCTGATACAGCAGAATGCACTTCGCGCGCACTTCGCGGTGCTCGCCCCAGAGCGGGAGCGCTTGCAGTTCAAATCGCCAGGTGAAGCGAAACAGCAACGCCAATTTATGCGCCCCCTTTTGCAGGAGCGCTTTGTTCGTCGTGTTGGGGATCACATCGTAGTGCACCCCTTCCGTCATCACGCGCGACACGGCCTCTTGAATCAACTCGGCCCGTTTCACCAACCCCTCGACGCCATCGGGAAGGGTCTCCATCGACACCATCAACGCCTGTTCAGTCATGACGATCACCTCGGAAAGGTCGGTGGCGGGACATCGTTGAACCGCCCGATGAAAACCCACGGCGGGTGATCGGGACGGGCGTGACATCGCTCCGGTTCATGCGCGCACCTGCCGGCGACGACGTGCGTTCGTGTTCCAGGCGGTCACGGCCTCGGCAGGTGTCGCGAACCTCGCCGTGATGACGTGGCAGCGGGCGCACTCGACGAAGTACTGGCCCCGGTCGTCGTACACGTGCGGCGGTCGCTGGCAGCCACTGCAGACCGTCGGCTGAATGCCCTCATACTTCACTTCACGTTGCATGCTTCACCTCCGGGGTGCGGGGATGCCATGAGAAGGCCGCCGGATGCGCGGCCTCAAAGTGCGCCACGAGCGAATCGGCATCGCGGCGTAATTGCGCCATGACGGAGTGACCGCAGGTGTCGAGCCCGTCGAGGTAATGCCGGCCACACAGCGTGATGCGCTGACCGTGGTGAGTGGTGAACTGGAGATCGGCCACACTGCGAACGTAGCGACCGCCCCCGACATGCGTCCGGCAGCCGGGGACGCTGCAGTACACCGGTCCGGCGCACGCGCGATGCGCGTCCTCGTGATCGTATTTAGTCGCCATACTTGTCCTCCGCGACCTTGGCGAAATTGCCCGGTCGGGTCAGCCATTCCAGATCGGCGCGAAACGGTTGGGACCGTCCATAGCCCGGCGCCTCCTTCCCCATCAAAAAGGGGCAACGACGCACATGCGTGAAATAGCGTCGCCAGTGATCGATCGTGGGGAGATGATCGGTGGTGCGTTGTCTGATCAGCGCCACGCGAAGCGTGGTTAACACATCGCAGCGCCGCAATTCGGGAAACGTGCGGTTGTAGAGCGCGACGACGTCATGCACCGACGGTTCGTTCGCGGGCGGTGGCTTGCCCTTGGGCCGGATGCGGAGGGCCGTCGCCACGACGGTCGGGGCCGGGCCGGCGGGCACGCCCGCCGCCGCCACCGACGCCCGCAGTGGCCTGTCCCTATCGTCACACGCGACGTTGGCACTCGCCTCGCCGGCGGCCGCGTGATCGTCGTCGCCACCGGCCGGGGCGGCATCGGCCCGTGGCATCGCGATCGACGCCTCCCGGGCGTCGATCGGCGGAGGCGGCAGGACGCTCGCCGCCTCCTTGGCATGAATGTGCTGGTGCTTGCGGAAGTTCACCACCAGCAAACAGGCCCGGCCGTCCACCGTGTACCGGCGCACGAAGCCAATGGCTTCGAGGGCGTCGATCCAGGCCATCACATCGTGCACCGTCACCTGCGGGTGATAGCCATAGAGCGCGTGCTGAATGCGCCGGGGGCGATCCTCCAAACGGCCGTCGCGATCGGCCAGTTGCATCAACCCAATCGCGAGCAGACGAATCGCGTCCGCCAAGGGCCCCAGCTCCTCATTGCACCAGAAGCCCGCTTTCACGTTGCGGGTCCGCAAGAGACTCATCACGCCACCTCGACGCGCCGGTTCCGCTCTTCGCACAAGGCCCACATAATCGTCGCGGTGTATTCGCACCGGGCGAACTGACCCCGTTGCGCGGCGCTGCTCCAATCGATTTCCGCCCGAAGGCGAGCAATCGCCGTCGCGGTATCCGGGCAGCCTTGTTCCTTGGTGTAGATGCCCGCCCGTTCCACCTGATTGAGAAAGGCGCGGGCAAAGGGGGTGCTGGGTAGCAGTTCGTCGGCGCACCGTGGTCCGCGACGTTTACCTCGCATCCGGTTGAGCGCGCAGGCCGTCGCGTGTTTGCGACCCGCGGGGTCCGCCATCGCCACTAAGCGCTGTTGCGTCTTGGGACTGAGCTTGGCGAGCACAAAGGCTTCGGGCATGTGGATCAGGCCGGACTTGATCGCCTCGGCTAAGCAGGGGGCGGCCGTTTTGGCAATCGTGGCCGCTTGTGTCACGAGGCGGCCTGACACGCCCATGGCCGCCCCGGCTCGATCGCGGGCGCGTCCTTGTTCCTTTTCCCGTCCGGGCACAAATTCCCCCACGGGCGCATGCTGGCCCTGACGCAAGCCAGCGCATTGCCGCATCTTCGCCATGAGCGTCTCCTGTTCCAGGAATGCCCGCGCCACCCAGGCGCGCTGGGTGGCATGGAGATGGCGGCGCATGTTGCGCGACTTCACCCAGGCCAAGGCGGCGGCGTCATCGCCCACGAACGGCACCACGCGCGGGGTCAGTTGCAGCTCCTCGCACGCGCGCCAGCGATGACGGCCGTCCAGGATGGTGTTGTTGTAGGTCATGATCGGATCACGCAAACCATGGACCTTGATGTCGTTCAGCAGCGCCGCGTATTCCCCGGGGAGCATGTCGGGCAAGATGGCGCAGTAGGGATGGACATCCATTACACGATCTCCGGTAGGTTCGTGTCCGTGCCCGGATACATCGCGTGGCCGCTCCGCCATGGCGTCCCCCGCCGCGTGGCATTCCAGGCGCGAATGAGGCAGAAGTAGTCGTCGAACACGCTACGTCGTGTCTTGGTGATCGCGTCGTTGAGCAAGCGATTGCGCAGATGCAAGACCGGTTGGGTCGGCCCCAGCTGGTAGCCTTCATAGACGCCTCTGAAAAACCCATCGGCCAGCTCGTGGTCTTTCTTCGCAAACAGATAGTGACCCACGGCGGCGCGTGCCCAGGGCAACGGCGTGGGCTTGCGCGGCAAGTCGTGCAAGACGCGCAGGGTGCGCTGAATGGCCGCGATATGTTCCAGATAGAAATCCCGCACCTCGCGATTGACATAGCGCACGGTGCTGGAAATAGGCACGTCACGACTGGCCGAGATCAAGGCATGAATGGCCGTCCCCAGGACCGTGGCCTGCCAGCGATCCAACCCCTCGATGGTGAAGACATCGACGGGGGAGCGTCCCCGTCCGGTATCCATGTTGACCTGCATCTGTTCATCGAGCCCATAGATGACCACCATGGGCAAGGTCGTGCCGGCCTGGAGCATCGCCATCAGGCGGTGCTGACCATCGAGCAGTTTGTTCGGGGCAAAGCGGATCGGCGCCCCGTCATTGAGCCAAGTGCCGCGTTCCATATCGAGCTGGAACTGCTGCACCTTGTGTTGCGTGACGTGGCGATTGGTCGTGTTGAACGCCAGCCAGTGATGCGCGATCGCCGGCGTGACGCGTACCCATTCGATGCCACGGGCGTGGCGTGTGGGCAGGTCGAGCAAGGGATTGACATCATGGTTCTGCATGATCGTGCCCTTTGTCGGTGGTCGCGTCGGCCAGACGCTCATCGGGACGCCGCGCGCGCCCCACGGCGTGACGGCGCTTCATGGCATCGGAAATCGCGTAAAGCCCCAGATCGACGCGGGGTGGCGATGACCTTTGGGGTTCTGTGTATTGGCGCTGCCTAGCTTCACCAGCACGGGCATGGAGCGGCAGGCCAGTCCTCGGATGAACGGCCCCCAGGCACGCGGGTCGGGCGGGCGGGGGCAGTCGCACTGCGTTTCGGCAAAGAGCCGTAGCTCTTCGGTTTGGAAGGACGTCCGGCCTTCCTTGGCCAGCTGGCGTGCATAACGGCGCAGGGCGTCGAGCGCGAACGTCTGCCAGCCAGGGATGAGGTCGTCGGCATGAGCCTGGGCACGCGCCATGCCTTCATCACGCCAACGCGCGGCATCGCCGGGTGGCCACAACGAGGCTTGCCGGGGCATGGCTCACGATCCCAGCGGCGGATGCGGCAGGAAGCGCGGATCGATCCGACCATCGCGAATTCCCCGGAACGGAAAGAACAGATGGCTGTAGTGCGCCAGCGTGTTTTGCCAGTACGCCGGATCGATGAAGAACGCAAAGATCATCTGCTTATCGCTGGGGATGGCCTGATCCAGCGGCCAGCAGCGAACGGCCGATTCCGAGACGCGCGCTAGGGCCGCGATATTGCGGTTATTGCCATAGCGAGCAAGAAGGGCGCGACGGGTAATCACGGAATTATCTCAGTGGTTTTTTTCGGGTGGCCGAAACTACCCCATCTTTGGGGTTTTGCAAGAGGCGAATTATTAAGAGAAAAATGAATTTTGCTTGTCATTTGTTGAGATAAGTTGAGCGTTATTTTTTGACCCCGCAGAAAATATTTTACTTAGGTGCAAAGTACTGACAGTCGAATGCGGCCTGCGACGGTTGTTAAGGAGAAGTGATGATGAATGGATGCCAACGACCGATGAACGCTTCGTCAATAGGAAGTTAAAACCAGGCCATCTAGGAATTTTTCCTACCCCGTGGTCAGATGCGGTTACGACCGCCCCATCGGACCGCCCTGCGACACAATGAGGTCGTTCGGGGCGGCTCGGGATCGATTGTTTCCCCATGTCAACGATGTGGCGAATGGCCGGCCACTCCCTCGACGGTGGGCTGGCCGAGGGCCGCTGTGGCTGCTCAGAGAGCCCTAGGCACCGCGCGCCGGGCCATCGCCCCCCCCAGGCACACCACCACTCATCGGCTCGCCTCGACGCGCCCTGTAGGACGCTTGCCGCTGTGGGGGCATTCACCAGGTCACCGGGGGCTGGGGTCGGCTGGGGTGGCTATGGCAACCTGAACACCCCCGCTGGGCGCGTCAGCGTCCAGCTAGTGGTTTTTAATAGACTAAAAGCTAAAAGCTATAAAGCAGAATGACCGGGAGCTCCCCGGCATTAATCGACCTTTCCGGTAATGACTCTGCTTTTCCGGGAAAGGACAGATAATGACTCTGCCTTTCCGGGAAGGTGCCTACCTTTCCGGGAAGGAGCGGGAATCACCCACGTTTGCCCCGAGCGGACATGCCATAGGGGGCGCGCGGGCGTCCAAAAAACGGGCTTCGTCCATAGGGGCGCCGTCGCCTAGGGAGCCTCTGATTAATTCCGCGGTAGACAAGCCGCGAAGTCCAATGAGACTGCGCCAGTAGCCGGATCGCGTCGGCTCATCGGTCAATGCTTGAAAGGTGTTGGTCGACCAGTGTCTGGATCGATGTATGCGTCGTGCAAGTCAATAATTTTTCCGCTCACAGGATCGACCCGGCTGTCAGCGAAGTTGTCACGCCAATCCAGCACCACACGATTGCCTGACAGGAAATGGACCTGCAGATAGCCGGAATCACGCGTCTCGGGCTGTGGAATGGTGACAGTCACTTGGTGCGACTCCATCGGGACCTTCTTCAAAACGTCCGAGTACGGTTGATCAAACTCCCATTTGACCGTCGCCGTCTCACCGGAGCGCACCATGCAACCATGGGTGATGCCATTACCGAGCAGGTACACCGTGCCGGGTCGCTTACCCCCAGCGTCATTACCACACTGGCCCTCGGCCGTGATGACACCGAACCAGTAGATCGGCTTCTCGGTGTAGTTGAAACCGACCGTAGCCACGGGGTAAGTGGACGGGGCCACGCCGGCTTTAACGACGGCACCGATGGCCACGATCACTAGGCCTATCGTCATCATGCGGGCGCACGGACGGCTGTCAGTCACAGGAAATATCCGATTTATCAGCTCACGTTGTACGCCTTGACCTAACGCGAACACATGGGACGTGTCCTAAAGACGACCGCTTCAGCATGGACCAAGATGCACCATCGCCCTGACCGGTTCACCCCGATGAAACAGCGCTCGTTCGCCTCGTTAAATTTCGAAGCCAAGAAGAAGCCCACGCGCCGCAAACAGTTCTTGGGTGAGATGGAACGAGTCGTGCCATGGGCGACCCTACTGGCCCTGATCGAGCCGCACTATCCCAGCGAAGGCCGACGGGGTCGGCCGCCGATGGCGATGTCGACCATGTTGCGGATTCATCTACTGCAGCAGTGGTACGCGCTGAGTGACCGGAATCCGCACATCGCCCACCTCTTTCGCCTTCGCGCCGCCGCGAACCGTGTCGATGTGCTTCGCCCGCACGATGTGCAACCGCGCGAACAGCTCGCGGATGGCCGGATGATCGTTGAGAGTATCCATGGGCCGACATCCGGCAGTGCGGTCGTCGTCTGGATGCTTGGGCGCTGGCTTAATGAGCGCCGACCGATTTGACAGGTCACCATCCGTTGGATAGAAGAAGGGCGCGTCCAGGGAACCTTCACGCATCAGGGGCTCAGGACGTCTTGCCTCGACGATGATCAGGGCATGTGGCTGAGGAGAAGCCCCGGGGTACTCACCCCTCCCGGGTGCTTTTTTCCTGGGGTGACTTGCCACGTGCATGAAACGGCATCCGTCGATAGCGCTCGATGCGGCCCGGTGTCTGTCGACAGCCGAATCCCTTCAAAAATCTTTTACGTACCTGCGTACGTACGACTCGTGGCGGTGGCCAAAGATGGCGCCTAAGCCGCTGATATACATTGACTATTTCGGATCGCAAGAAATAACTTTCCGTCCCGGCGCAGGCCGGGATCCAGTTTCGTCAGTCTTCGGTTGTTGCGATATCGCGACCGGGTTCGCCTGCGGCGGGCTTCTGTCCTCCTGCCGGAGGCCGGGTCACTTTTCTTTGCTTGCTCAAAGAAAAGTAACCACCGAGATGGTGGCAATGCCAAAAGAAAGAGCACCCCGGATGACGCGCCTACCGGGCTTCAGCCCTTCAGGTTCGCGGTCGGGTTACGGGGTTTTTCGACAGGACGTCCCTGTCCTGTCGAAAAACTGGCCGCATCCCTGCGGCCACCCTGCGGGCTTTCCTCCACCCGCCCGCCGCTGTCATACGGGGACCCCACAGAGCCAAGAGCAGAAGCAATGGCGAAAGCCAAAGCTCGAGTAGCAACGATTTCGCGAGCACCCGCCCCCTCTCCACCGTAAAGGTGGCAATGCCCCAGCCCTCTCCCACGAGGGGAGAGGGAGAAGTGCAGTGCTTGGCGAAGATCCAACGATCGTAGCCATGGGGTAGCGCAGCGACATCCTGCTTTAAGCCCTCTTCGCCTCGGCGCGTTGCGGCGTAGACGTACCGTCGATTAGAGAGATCGTGATGATCCGGGCCTCGAAGTCGTCAAGGCTCGTATCCGACAGAACGCTATGAGCCTATCGCTCTAAAGGCCATTTTCTTTGGGTTACTTTTCTTTTGGGCCAGCAAAAGAAAAGTGACTCGAGCGGCGGCAGCCGATCGAAACGCCCGCCGCGCAGGCGGCCAGATCGCGACAGCGCTGCATAAGCGCGACAGCAACGCCCCCACCACAACCCCAAAGCAACACCACCAATCAGCTACCCTCCCCAACATCCACGCAGGAGCGGCGCCCCATGCCCACGACAACTCCCCCCGTCGTCGCCAAAGCGCCCCCCACCTGGCACCTCGATCTGATTGCCGGCCTCTCGGTAGCCGGCCTGCTGATTCCCGAAGCCGTCGCCTACTCGGGCATCGCCAACCTGCCGCCGCAGGCGGGCGTCATCGCCTTGTTCGTGGGTTTGGCGACCTATGGGCTGTTGGGGCGCAGCCGCTATGCCATCGTGTCGGCCACCTCGTCATCGGCGGCGGTGCTGGCGGCGGGAACATTGGCGCTGTCAGGCGGTGACAACGTCTCGCGGGTGGCGCTGGCGGGCACGTTGGTGCTGCTCGGCGGCGTCTGCTTTCTGATCGCGGGTGCGTTGCGGCTGGGTGGGCTTTCGCATCTGATCGCGCGTCCCGTCTTGCGTGGCTACACCTTTGGTCTGGCCTGCGTGATCGCGCTCAAGCAGCTGCCGCATCTGATGGGTGTGGCCAATGTGCATGGCGATTTCGCGCCGCTGCTGCTCGCGCAACTGGCGCGGGTGCTGCCGCAGGTGAACGCGGCGGCGCTAGGCGCCGGCGTGGTGGCGTTGTTGCTGCTGTTTGCCTGCGAGTACCTGCGGCGTTTGCCCGGCAGCCTGGTGGCCATTGCGCTGGGCGTGGCGATGTCGGGCTGGCTGGCGGCACATGGCGTAGCGCTGACGGGCCCCATCCAGTTGGCGGCCGATCTCGGCTGGCCGGCGTGGCCGCATAGCGATCAGTGGTTGCCCAGCGTCGAGCTGGCCGCGGCGTTGTTGTTGATCCTTTACGCCGAGTCGTACAGCTCCATCCGTGGCTTTGCGCTCAAGCACGGCGACGCGGTGAACTCGAATCGGGATCTGCTGGTGCTCGGCGTCGCCAATGTGATCTCGGGCGCCTTGCATGGCATGCCGGTGGGCGCGGGTTATTCGGGCACGTCGGCGAATGAGGCTTCCGGTGCGCGGTCGCGTCTTGCTGGCTTGGTGGGTGCAGCGAGCGTGCTCGTGCTTGTACTGCTCGCGTTGCGCGGGATCGAACGCATTCCGCAGCCGGTGCTGGCGGCCATCGTGATACATGCGGTGAGCAAGTCGCTGCGCGTGTCGGTGTTCGCGCCGTATTTCCGCTGGCATCGCGACCGCCTGGTGTTGTTGGCGGCGGTGGTGGCGGTGCTGTCGCTGGGCATCCTCAACGGTTTGCTGTTCGCCATCGCCTTCAGCCTGGTGATGTTGCTGCGCCAGCTCGCCACGCCTCGGCTCGGCGTGCTGGGGCGACTGGCGGAGGGGCATGACTTCGTCGACGTGGCGCAGCACCCGGACGCGTTGCAGGTGCCCGGCATGCTGATCGTGCGGCCGGAAGAGCCGCTGTTCTTTGCCAATGCGGAACCAATGCTGGCGCAGGCCCGCCATCGCGTGGAGGCCGGGCAGGGGCTGGGCCGCGTGGTGCTCAGCCTGGAGGAAAGTCCCGATCTGGACGGCACCTCGCTGGAATCCCTTGGCGATTTCGCCGCCTGGCTGGCCGCTCGTGGCATCGAGCTGCGCGTGGCACGATTGAAGGACGACGCGCGCGACGCCCTGTTGCGCATGGCGCTACCCCAGCTTCCGCCACAGGCGCTGGACGATTGGAGCGTGGAGGATGCCGTGTCGGCTCCGCCGCTTACGACCTCATCGGTAAAGGGAAATCCGCAGTGAAGAAAGCTCTACGCACCACCTGGCTGGCCGCGGCCACCACGCTTGCACTGGCTGCACCGGCATGGGCCGATACCAATGCCGATGCACGCTTCAAGCAGATCTACGAGCAGGAATGGACCTGGCGCAACGGCCAGTCCGGCATCGCCAGCTCGGGCGAGGCGCAGCCGAACGGCTCGCGCCTGGACAACGTGGACGCCGCCAACCAGCAGAAGCGCCTGGACTACTGGCAGAAGGTGTCCAACGACCTCGACGGCATCGACGTGAAGCAGCTGTCGCCCGAAGCGCAGGTGAACTACGCCGTGTATCGGGCGCAGATCAACAATCTGCTCGCCGCGCAGAAGTTCAAGCAGTGGCAGATGCCGTTCAACAGCGACTCGGCCTTCTGGAGCGAGCTGGGCTACGTGCTGGATGGCGACAAGCTGCACACCACGCAGGACTACCAGCGCTACATCGATCGCCTCAACGAAGTGCCCGCGTACTTCCAGCAGCAGATCGCCAACATGCGCGACGGCCTGGCACGCGGCTTCACCGTGCCGCACGACGTGCTCAAGGGGCGCGATGCCTCCATCAGCTCGGTCTCCGAACTGAAGGACCCGACGCAGAGCAGCTTCTACAAGCCGTTCGAGAAAATGCCCGCCAGCGTGCCGGCCGCCGATGCCGCCAAACTGCGCGACGCGGCCAGGCAGGCCATCAGCACCAAGGTGATCCCGGCCTACGCCGACCTGCTCACCTTCTTCCACAACGAATACGAACCCAAGGCGCGCACCACGCTGGCCGCCGAAGCCATGCCCGACGGCAAGGCGTTCTATCGCCAGCAGATCATCGAATACACCACGCTCGACCTCGACCCGGACACCATCCACAAGGTGGGCCAGGAACAGGTGGCGAAGATCCACGCCGAGATGGTCAAGACCATGCAGGAGACGGGCTTCAAGGGAAGCTTCGCCGACTTCCTGCATTTCCTGCGCACCGACCCGCAGTTCTACGCCAAGACGCCCGATGAACTGCTGATGCGCACTGCCTGGGTGGCCAAGCAGGTGGACGCGCAGCTGGGCAAGGAATTCGGCCGCCTGCCGCGCCAGCGCTTCGCCATCGTGCCGGTGCCGGCCGATATCGCGCCGTACTACACCTCCGGCCGCGGCGGCGCGGGTACGTACCTGGTGAACACCTACGATCTGCCGTCGCGCCCGCTCTACAACATGCCCGCGTTGACGCTGCACGAATCGGCGCCCGGCCATTCGCTGCAATTGGCGCTGGCGGCCGAACAGCACGGCCAGCCGGACTTCCGCCGCGAGGGCTACATCTCCGCCTACGGCGAAGGCTGGGGCCTGTACTCGGAATACCTCGGCAACGAGATGGGCATCTACAAGACGCCCTACGACCGCTTCGGTTATCTCACCTACCAGATGTGGCGCGCCTGCCGCCTGGTGGTCGATACCGGCATTCATCACCTCGGCTGGACGCGCCAGCAGGCGATCGACTTCATGACGCAGAACACCGCGCTCTCGGATCGCGAAATCGCCAACGAAGTGGATCGCTACATCAGCTGGCCGGGCCAGGCGCTGTCGTACGAGCTCGGTTACCTGAAGATCCTGGAACTGCGCCAGAAGGCTGAGCAGGCGCTCGGTGCCAAGTTCGACATCCGCCACTTCCACGACACCGTGCTGCAGATCGGCTCCGTGCCGCTCCCGGTGCTGGAAAAGCGCATCGAACGCTTCATTGCCGACGGCGGTCCGGAGCCGGACTTCGGCTGCGATTGCGCGAAGGGCAAGGACGCCAAGAGGTAAGGCGCCCACGCGACCCCGGCCTGGCCGGGGTCGTTGCTTTCAGGGCGTTGGTCAGGGTTTCGCCGGCGCGACCTTGCCCGTTTCCGCGTAGCTCTGCAGCCGCTGCAACTGCTCCATCAGCATGCCGTTGGCCATGGGCGCGATCTTGTCGAGACCGCTGACGCTTGAGCCGTTGACCCGATATTCCAGCTGCAGCGCCGTGCCTTCCGGCGCGGGTTTGAGCGTGAAAGTCATGACGCCCTGCACGGCCAGGGACTGCAGCGGTCCCAATGCGGCGTCGAGGCGAAGCAGGTGGCCGGGCGCGGCCCAGATCACGCGTCCATGCACCACGCTCTGGTTGCCCCAGCGCTCGCAGAAGCAGCCGCCGGCCTCGGCCTTGAGGCTCAGGTGCGTGGCGTCGCCGGAGTAGGTGTGCTCGCGGTTCCACCACTTGGCGACGTCAGTCAGCGCGGCATAGAGCTTGTCCGACGGCGCATGGATGGTGCGGCTGTCCTGGATCAGCAGGTGGTCGGGCGCGGCTTCCTTCACTTCCGCGTTCGCACCGAGGGCGTAGAGCGACAATAGGGCAGCAGCGATAACGGCTTGCTTGCGCATGGCGGGTCCTCCGATGGGGGGCGAGTATGCGGCGGCGGGTATCGGCCCTGTACTGGCCGAACGGCAGATGACCGGCCACTGGCGAAAAATGCATCAGTGGAGTAAATTTCCTCGTAACTTCACTGGGAGAGTTGAACCATGGCGGCTCATCTCCAGCCTGAAACCCATCCCGTTGCCGATCTCGGCGGTCCCGCGCTGCGCGCCTTCTTCAACATCGCCGAGCGCTGGAACCTGCGCATCAACGACCAGCGCCGCCTGCTGGGCGATCCACCGGAATCCACGTTCTACAAGTGGAAGCGCCTGCAGGCCGGCACGCTGGGGCGCGACACGCTGGAGCGCATCAGCTATCTGCTGGGCATCTTCAAGGATCTGCAGATTCTCTTTCCCGATCCCGACCAGGCGGACGGCTGGGTGCATCGGGCGAACCGCGCCACCTTGTTCGGTGGCCAGTCGGCGCTGGAACGCATGCTCTCGGGCAACGTCGCCGATCTCTACGTGGTGCGCGAATACCTCGACGCGCAGCGCGGCTGAGTCATACCGCTTGAATCATCGTGCGCGGCCCGGGCGCACGGCGCCGTCGCGCCTCCTGCGACCGCGCGGCGAAACCGCCTTGCGCGCCACGTCGCAACCGGCGATACATGCTGCCGGCATACTTTCCCCCTCTGGCGACACGCGTGAGAGATCCACGTCATGGCCGACATTCCACCGCTCAAACGCATCCGCTGGAGTCATGCTTATCGCATCGTGCCCAGCCGGTTTCCACCCATCGGCGTGTTCGACCGTATTGCCGAACCCGGCGATCTGGATGCGCTGTACGCCATCGAGGCGATGACCAATCCGCGTCTGCGGGACGAGATAGGCGACCTGCACATGGTGCCGCCGGATCGACGCGTCAGCGGCCCTGGCACCACGCCGGTGATGGCGGCGTTCACGCATTTGAACCCCGAAGGCAGTCGGTTTTCCGATGGCAGCTGGGGCGTGTTCTACGCCGCGCACAGCGTGGCCACCGCCGTGGAAGAGACGGTGTATCACCGCGAGCTGTTCCTCGCCGCCACGGCTGAATCACCATGCGACATCGAGATGCGCTGCTACAGCACCAGCATCCAGGCAAAGCTGCACGACCTGCGCGGCGGATGGAAAGCACAGCACGACCCCGACGACTACGCCGCAGGCATCGCCCTGGCGCGCAAGCTGCGCAACGAAGGTTCCGATGGCCTGGTCTACGACAGCGTGCGTCACGCTGGCGGCGAATGTGTCGCGGTGTTCTATCCCGACCGCGTGGCGCCTTGCGTGCAGGCGCAGCACCTGATGTATCGCTGGGACGGCAAGCGCATCGCGCAGGTGCTCACCGTTGATGAGTGGAAACGCGGCTGACACCAGCCTCGCGTACGCGCATAAAAATGGGCCCTTCTCGCGAAGGGCCCGCGCGGCTTCCGTGCCGACTGGTCTCCCCTCAGAAGCGGTAGCCGAGGCTCAGGCCAAAGGCGATCGGGTCAACGGCTGCCTTGCCTACTCTCGTACCATTGACCTTTACGTCGCTGTCGATGTTGATCCAGCGCACATCGGCAGTGGCAAGCCACCGGTCGGTGATGCGCAGGTCAAAGCCCACGCGTGCGGCGACGCCCCAGCTGTTGGCGATGCTGACGCTCGCACCCTTGAGTGCGCCGGCGCTCTTGGTGTCGAAG
Source organism: Dyella japonica (assembly GCF_040545895.1). Taxonomy (GTDB): domain Bacteria; phylum Pseudomonadota; class Gammaproteobacteria; order Xanthomonadales; family Rhodanobacteraceae; genus Dyella; species Dyella japonica_D. Next base: position 94,735 of record NZ_JBEPMU010000008.1, on the reverse strand, counting down.
AAGTTGGTGTAGTTCACACCCACGCCCACGAAGGGCGACCACACGCTGTCGGGCATGAAGTGATAATTGATGCCCAAGGTCGGCGGCAGTTCCTTGGTCTGCGCGACCTTGCCTAGACCCGCCAGCTTCACATCGTGCTGGAACGGCCACGCCGCCAGCAGATCCAGACCCCAGTTTGGCGTGAACAGGTATTCGAGGCTGGCGGTAGGGCGAGTGCTGCTGCTGATGCTGGACTGGGCGCCGGCCAGCGAGCCGGGATTGTCCTTCGGGGCCACCGCATGCACGCCAAAACGCACGACCCAGTTGTTGTCATCCGCATGGGCAGCCGGTGTGGCTATCGCGCCAAGCGTGGCAACGAGAGCGAGGGGAAGCAGGACTTTCATGACGTTGTTCCATCGTGTTTTCGTTGGGGGCGACGTCATGGTCGTTAGGAAGGCGTTGCGCGCCCTTGATCTAGGTCATCCGCGTCTAGGGCATTCGGACGCAGCGCATGTGTTCGCAACGGTCACATAGGCGCGGTACGCCGTAGGAGATATGGACGCACCGGGGCGCGCGCCTAAGCTGCGCAAACGCTTTCCACATGTGGGAGAGGTGGTGATGAAGTCTCTGTGTTCGGCATTTCTATATGCGGTCGCACTGTTCGCGACCGCGCCATGCGCAAACGCAGCGGACATGTTGTCGCCCGGCGATCACGCAGCGAGCATCAATGGCGTGTCCCTGCACTACACCGTCAGTGGTTCGGGCGAGCCGCTCGTGTTGCTGCATCCTTTCGGCGCGTGCGGTGCCATCTTCGCGCCGTTCGACGCATCGTTGGGCGCGTACCGGCGCATCGCGATCGATATGCGCGGGCATGGCCAATCCACCAATCCGTCCAACGTGTTTACGCATCGCCAGTCAGCGCAGGACGTGCTGGCACTGATGGACGCACTGCACATCCAACGTTTCAAGGCCATCGGCTTCAGCTCCGGTGGCATGACGCTGCTGCATGTCGCGACATTGCAACCCGGGCGTGTCGAGGCGATGGTGCTGGTCAGCGCCACGCCGCGCTTTACGGATCAGGCGCGCGCGATCCAGCGCAAGCTCAATTCGCCGGCCGACCTGCCGCCGCCTGTACTGGCCGGCTATCAGCGATGTGCGGCACGCGGCGAGCCACAGGTGCAGGAACTGGTGAAGGAGTTCGCGCGTTTTGCCGAGAGCTACGACGATATGACGTTCTCACCGGCCACGTTGGGAGCGATTCGAGCGCGAACGCTCATCGTCCATGGCGACCGCGACGCGTTCTTCCCGGTGGCGCTGCCGGTGGAAATGTATGCCGCGATTCCCGGTTCGGCGCTATGGATCGTGCCGCAGGGCGATCATCTGCCTGTGTTCGGCGCGCAGTCGGCGCCGTTCGTGGCCGAAGCCCTGGCGTTCCTGAGTGAGAAGCCATCGTCCGCGCAGCTGGCCACTGAAAAACGAAGGCCCGCCTTTGGGCGGGCCTTGCGTGGCAGTCGAACGAAAACGGATCAGGTATCGGCGTTGGTCGCCCAGCCTTCACGATTGCCGCGCGTGAACACGCGGTCGCTGGCCAACACGTCGCCTGCCGCATGCGCGGGTTCCTCGCGCAGCTTGGCATAGATCGGCGTGAAGTCCGGACGCGTGGCCTCGAATAACTGCTCAAAGCTGTCGATGACGAAGTAGGTCTGCTGGAAGGTGTCGATGCGGTAGCGCGTGCTCATCACGCGCTCCAGGCCAAAGCCGATGCGGTTGGGCGAGGCCGAGTCCAGCGAGTAGATCGACTCGCCCTTCGAACTGACGATGCCGGCGCCGTAGATGCGCATGCCTTCCTTGGTGTTGATCAGGCCGAACTCCACCGTGTACCAGTACAGGCGCGTGAGGTTCATCAGCGCCTCGGGGCCGATGGCGAAGGCCTTCATGCCGCCCTTGCCGTAGGCCTGCATGTAGTCGGCGAACACCGGGTTGAGCAGCAGCGGCACGTGGCCGAACAGGTCATGAAAGAGATCGGGCTCGCTCAGGTAGTCGAGCTGGTCGGGCTTGCGGATCCACCAGCTCACCGGGAAGCGGCGATGCGCCAGGTGGTCGAAGAACACCTCGTCCGGCAGCAGGCCTTCCACTGCCACCAGTTCCCAACCAGTGGTGGCGCCCAGCACCTTGTTGAGGTCGGCGAACTTCGGGATACCGCCGTCGCCTAGGCCGAACCGCTCCACGCCTTCGAGGAATTCCTGGCAGGCGCGGCCGGGCAGCAGGTCGCGCTGGCGCTTGTAAAGCGTGTCCCACACTTGGTGGTCGGTAGCGGAGTAGTCCGCCCAGGGCTGCTCGACCACGCCCGTGGCATACACCGGCACATAGCCTCGGTCGGTCTGGTGATGTTCGACGCGGCGGGGTGTGCTGTTCATGAGCTACTCCTGGCAACAAGGCCAACCTGCTTGGATGGCTCAGCATAGGGCGATTGCCGCGCACGATGCTTGTTTTGTTGCATTGATTCAGCTCGATTGCGCAATAATCGTGCTCCCCTATTCGTATCTATGGAGATTTATTGCCATGGTTACTCTGGACCGCACCGACCTGCGAATTCTGGCCGTCCTCCAGTCCGACGGTCGCATCACCAATGCCGAGCTGGCCGAGCGGGTCAGCCTCTCTCCTTCGGCCTGCCTGCGCCGCCTGCAGAAGCTGGAGAGCGACGGCGTCCTCACCGGCTACACCGCCCAGGTGGACCCGCAGGCCGTGGGGCTCGGGTTGCAGGCGTTCGTCCGCGTGCAGCTCAGCAAGCATGAAAGCGTCGTGGTCGAGCGCTTTTCCGAGCTGGTGAACGGCTGGCCCGAAGTGGTGTCCTGTTATGCGCTGACCGGCGACATGGATTACCTGTTGCACGTTTTCGTGGCCGACCTGCAGGATTTTTCCCGCTTCCTGCTCGATCGCCTGCTGAACGCCTCAGGCGTGGCCGACGTCAATTCCAGCTTCGTGCTGCGGACCGTGAAGCGCTCGTCCGCGCTCCCCCTGACCCAGCTGGAACATTGAGACGAAAACCATGCTGCGACGCGGGGACGCAGGGGCCGACTAACGGTAAACTAACCGGACTGATGAACAGCCAATCCCTCTCCGCTCCCGCCCGCCGAGACCTGATGCGACCGCTGCGCTACTTCTGGCGTGTGCCGCTGCTCCTTTTGCACGTGGTGCTTGGCGTGCTGCTGTGTTCGCTGGTGCTCACCTGGCGCCGCGATGCGGTGATGAAGGATGGTCGCGAGCCTTTTGCGCATCGCACCATCCGCTGGTGGTCCACCGCCCTGCTGCGCATTTTCGGGCTGCGCTCCGTGCGCGTCGGCAAGCCGTTGGCCGACCCGGTGCTGTTCGTGGCCAACCACACCTCGTGGATCGACATCGAGCTGCTGCACAGCCAGCGCGCCGCCTGCTTCGTGGCCAAGGCGGAAATCGCCAGCTGGCCGCTGGTGGGCTGGCTGGCGTCAGCGGGCGGCACCATCTTCCATCGCCGCGGCAGCAACCATTCGCTGGCGGCGGTGATGCAGGTGATGGTCGATCGCCTGCGTGGCGGGCGTTCCGTGGCGGTGTTCCCGGAAGGCGGCACCGGCCACAACGGCGTATTGCGCGTGTTCCATGCGCGCATCTTCCAGGCCGCGCTCGATGCCGAGGTGCCGGTGCAACCGGTGGCGTTGCGCTTTGCGCGCGATGGTCGTCGCGTAGTGGACGCCGGTTTCCGCGAGCACGAGAACTTCATGCAGAACTTCCTGCGCCTGCTGGGTGAGGCGCCGCTGGATGCCGAGGTGCATTTCCTCGAACCCGTGGCGGCCACGCCGGACGCGCGCCGCCGCATGGCGGAGACGTCGCGCGAGCGCATTGCGCAGGCGTTGGACGACAAGCAGAACAACGAAAGCCACGCATGACGCTTCCCCTGGGAAAGGATTTTCTGCCGCCGTGGCCGCTGCGCAGCGGGCATATCCAGACCATGCTGTCCTCCAGCGGCGTGCGCCGGTTGCTGTTGCCCAAGGCGGCGCAGACCGTGCTGCAGAATTCCCAGCCGATGGTGGTGAACGGCGGCGACGGCGTGCGCCTCACCGGCGCCTACACCATGCAGACGGCGCAGTCGCAGTCGCGCGGATTGGCCGTGTTGTTCCACGGCTGGGAAGGCAGCGTCGATTCCACCTACGTGTTGCAGACCGGCAGCCGCTTGCTCGCGGATGGTTGGGATGTATTTCGCCTCAACTTCCGCGATCACGGCGACAGCCATCATCTCAACGAAGCGCTGTTCCATTCGTGCCGCATCGACGAGGTGCTGTACGCGCTGAGCGACATCGCGCAACGTTTTCCCTCGAGGCCGATGGCGCTGGCGGGTTTCTCGCTCGGCGGCAACTTTGCGCTGCGCGCGGCCATGCAGGCGCCGGCGGCGGGACTGCCGTTGAGCTACGCACTGGCGGTGTGCCCGATCATCGATCCGGGCGAAGGCCTGTTCTCGCTGGAAGCGCAGGCGCCGTGGTTCTATCAGGCGTATTTCATGCACAAGTGGCGGCGTTCGCTGCAGGCCAAGCAGGCCGCGTTCCCGCAGCACCAGTATTTCGAACTGGCCGAACTCAAGCAGAACCTGCGCGGGCTCACCGCCTCGCTGGTGGCGCGTCACACCGACTTCGGTTCGCTTGAAGCGTATCTGGACGGCTATTCGGTGGCCGGTCGCGCACTGGAAGGCATGCATGTGCCGTGCACCATCCTCACCGCGCGCGATGATCCCGTCATTCCCGTGGCCGCCTTCGAGAAACTGGACCTGCCCGCGAACGTGGAGCTGGACATCTCGCCCTACGGCGGCCATTGCGGCTATATCCGCGGCTGGGACATGACCAGCTTCACCGACGACTACATCGCCGCGCGCTTCAACGCGATCGCCTCCGCCTGACGGCCGCGTGGCGTGTCCGCGTTGACACCGCTTCGGCGGGCGCCGAGCATGCGGTGGTTGTCATAACGGCGCCGCATCATCCGCGTCAGCATCGCCTTCAGACGGAGAACCCGGACATGGCACATGCCAAGGGCACGTTCGACGTAAAGATCACGCCGCAAGCGCCGCAGGAAGGTGTGGGCGATCCCAGTGTTGGCCGCATGGCGATCGCCAAGCACTTCCACGGCGAGATGCAGGCGCGCGGCCAAGGACAGATGCTTGCCGTCGGTACCGCCGTCGATGGCTCCGCCGGTTACGTGGCGATGGAGCGGGTTCAAGGCAGCGTGCACGGGCGCCACGGCAGTTTCGCGCTGCAACACTCCGGCACCATGCATCGCGGCACGCCGCAGCTGTCGGTCACCATCGTGCCGGATTCGGGCACCGATGGTCTGGCAGGCATCTCGGGCCAGCTCAGCATCAGTATCGCCAACGGCGTGCATTCATACGATCTTGAATACATGCTGCCTGATGTGCCGTGACGCTTTCCCCCGTCGCTGCGATGGCGTTAGGCTTTAGAACTCCACCCGGAGTGCCGTCCATGCGCAAGTTGATGCTGGGTTTGTTCGGTTTGTTTGCTGCGCATGTCGCGATGGCGGCGCCGCAACTGGACAAACTCACCTTGCCCAAGGGATTCCATGTTGCCGTCTATTCGGACCAGGTGCCGAACGCGCGCGAAATCGCCCTGGGCGCCAAGGGCACGGTATTCGTCGGTTCCAACAGCGCCGGCAAGGTCTATGCGCTAACCGACAGCAGGGGTGATGGCCACGCCGACAAGGTGCGCGTGATCGCCAGCGGCCTGCAGCTGCCGGTGGGCGTGGCGTTCAAGAACGGCGACCTGTACATCTCGGCGGTGAGCAAGATCCTCGTGCTGCGCGACATCGAGAACCATCTCGCCGATCCGCCGAAGCCCGAAGTGATCTACGACAAGTTTCCCACCGAAACGCACCACGGCTGGAAATTCATCGCGTTTGGCCCCGATGGCAAGCTCTATGTGCCGATCGGCGCACCGTGCAACATCTGCGACAAGGGCAAGGACTACGCCAAGCTCACGCGCATGAACGCCGATGGCAGCGGCCTGGAAGATGTCGCCTTCGGCATTCGCAACACCGTCGGCTTCGACTGGCAGCCCAGGACCAAGCAACTGTGGTTCACTGACAACGGTCGCGACCTGATGGGCGACGACATGCCCAGCGACGAATTGAATCGCCTCTCGCATGTGGGCGAGCACTTCGGCTATCCCTACTGCCACCAGGGCGACACGCTCGATTCGGAGTTTGGCCAGGGCAAGAACTGCAAGGATTACACGCCGCCCGTCTACAAGCTGGGTGATCACGTCGCCGCGCTTGGCTTGCGCTTCTACGAAGGTTCGCAGTTCCCCGCCAGCTACAAGGGCGCGATCATCGTTGCCGAACACGGCTCGTGGAATCGCACCGTGAAATCCGGCTATCGCGTGATGACCGTGCATTTGAACGGCGACAAGGTCACCGCCTACGAGCCGCTGCTGGAAGGATTCGAGCAAGACGAAAAAGCCTGGGGCCGCCCCGCCGATGTGCAGCCGCTGCCCGATGGCAGCCTGCTGGTGAGCGACGACCTGGCCGGCGCGGTGTATCGCGTCACCTACGAAAAACCCTGATGCGGCGCTGTCACGGCGACGCTATTCCCATCATCTGCTTTCATTCGGAGAACGACCTTGCAACTGCGCAGCGATAGTTTCGAACATGGCCAGGCGATGCCTGTGCAACTGGCTTTCGGCAAACGCGGCGAGCCCTTCGCACTGTCGGACAACCTCAGCCCGCATCTGGCGTGGAAAGACGCACCGCATGCCACGCGTTCGTTCGTGCTCGCCGTATTCGACTTCGACGTGCCCAGCAAGCCGGACGACGTGAACCAGGCAGGCCGCACCGTACCGGCCGATCTGCCGCGCGTGGAATTCGTGCACTGGCTGATGGCGAACATTCCGGTGGAATGCGGCGAACTGGCCGAAGGTGCCTGCAGCGACGGCATCGTGCCGCGCGGCAAGCGTGCGCCGTACGGTCCGCCCGGCAGCGTGCAGGGCTTGAACGACTACACCGGCTGGTTCGCGGGCGACGCGGACATGCGCGGCGAATATCTCGGCTACGACGGCCCGTGCCCGCCGTGGAACGATTCCATCGTGCATCACTACCACTTCCGCCTTTATGCGCTGGACGTGGAAAGCCTCAAGCTTGCCGATGGTTTCACCGTCAACGAACTGCGCGCGGCGATGGACGGCCATGTGCTGGCCGAGGCGGAGATCATGGGCACGTATACGATCAACCCCGCAGCGTCCTGAACACCGGGCTCGCGAGCGTGAACGGCGACCAAAGGCCGACCCGACCTGAGCTCTTTTTCACGCTCGCAAGGCATGGGCTGTGGGTGAATGGTCGGCAGGACGATGTCATGTCCGCTGAGAGGATCGCCCCATGCTGCACTACGCCCTGGTATTCCTGGTCATCGCCATCATTGCTGCCTTGTTCGGTTTCACCGGCATCGCAGGCACGGCTGCCAGTATTGCGAAGATCCTGTTTATCGTTTTCCTGATTTTGGCGATCATCGCCTTCTTCAGGCGCGCAAGCTGAGCGACGACGCATCGGGGCCGCCCGCCCCGATGCGTCTGGCCGGACCGATCGATACCACTGCATGTCCGCTTCAACGGAGAACGTCATGAACAAGCAAGTCCAGGCGCACGAGGAAAACACTGCGGCCGAGCGCATCGAGGAACGCGCCGAGCGCATCAAGCAGGCCACCACCAGCGCCGTGACGAATACCAAGGAAGCCGTGGACCGCGCGGCCGACAAGGTCGAGGAAGGCCTGCATCGCGCCACCGACAAGGCGGCCGACACTGCCACGCGTGCCACCGAGAAGGCCGACGAATATCGCCAGCGTGGTCGCGAGGTCTACGACGAGGCGGTGGATCGCGCCGACGAGTGGCTTGAGCGCGCACGCGACTATGTCCGCGAGAAACCCGTGCAGTCCGTGGCCATCGCCCTTGGCGCCGGCTGGCTGCTTGGTCGCATACTGCGTCGCTAACCGATAACCCGAGGACAGGGGATGGACCAGACCGGACGCGACGACGCGCCCGCCTCGCCCGACGAGACGCCACCTCCTGCGCCACCACCCGGCCTGCTGGATGACATCGGCCGTCTGGGCCGTGCGTTCCGCCAGCTGTTCGGGGCACAACTGAAGCTGCTGTCGGCCGAACTGGGCCTGGCGCGCAGCGCCGTCCACTGGCTCCTGATCGCGGGACTGGTTGCCACCGTGGCCGCCGTGGGCCTGGGCCTGACGCTGCTGGGCCTGATCGGCTGGCTGCTGGCACAGTGGTTTGGCTCCTGGGCCTGGGCACTGGCGGCGCTGTCCCTGGTGGAGCTGCTGTTTCTCGCCGGTGCGATGCTGCTGTTCCGCCGCTGCATGCACTGGATGACGTTGCCGGCGACGCGGGGCGAATGGAATGCGATGATGCGAGAGACCTTGCGTCGTCCCGACCCGCAGGGCGACATCCGCCCGGAGGACGTGCCATGAGCCTCATCCAGCAAATGCATGCGGTGCGCGAAGCGAAAGACCGCGCGCAGGCGGCGCGTGAGGAACTGGCCGTGCCCGCGCAGGCGCTACTTGAACGCGGACAGCGCCATCCGCTCACCACGGTGGGCATGGCAGCGGGCGCGGGCTTCGTGCTGGGACAGCTCAACGTGCATCCGCTGCGCGTGCCGGGGCTGGGCGCCTTGTTGAGCGGCACCGCGGCGGAAGTCGTGGGGCAGGCCATGCGGCTGGTGGCCGAGTTCTCGCAACAGGCCGACGACCTCATGCCGGATCACGTCAGGCCGGACACCAGCGACTTCACATGAACACGCCGATGTCATCGCCTCCGCCCGTTGCCGCCGGTGACGCGGCGCAAAGCCCGGTACCCGTCGAGGCGATGGTGCCCAGCCGCGAACCGCGTACGCAGCTCATGCACGTGCAGCGCACGCAGAGCGCGCGGCGGAACCTGCGCGGCATCCGCATCGTGCTCAACATGTTTCTGGCGCTGGCGCTGATGTACACGGTGACCATCACCAAGCAGTTGCTGATACCGCTGGTGCTCGCCTCCTTCATTGGCCTGGCGCTCAATCCCATCGTGGCGCGCTGCTCGCACATCGGCATTCCGCGCTGGCTGGCGGCGAGCGTGCTGATGATCGGCCTGATGGCGGCCATCGGCGCCGGCGTGGGTGCGCTCACGCAGCCCGCGATGGGTTGGGTGCACGAAGCACCCACCGCCATCCGCAGCTTCATCCCGAAGTTGCGCACCTTCATGCAGCCGCTGGAAGCGGCGAATCGCGCCACGCAAGGCCTCACCGGCAGCACCTCGCGCGTGCAGGGCTCGGCGCAGCCGCCCTTGTCAATCACGGCATGGGACGTCATTTCCAGCGCACCGAAAGTCTTGGCTGGCGTACTCACCGTAGTGCTGCTGGTGTTCTTCTTCCTGGTGTACGGCGACCTGATGCTTCGACGATTGGTCCAGGCGTCGCCCAGCTTCGGCTACAAGCGGCACGCGGTCCACGTGGTGCGCGGCATCCAGTACGAAGTGTCGCGTTACATCCTCACCGCCACGCTGATCAACTTCGGCCTGGGTGGAGTGACGGCGGGCATGTTGTGGCTGTATCACATGCCCGATCCGCTGCTGTGGGGCACGGTGGCGATGCTGGCCAATTTCATTCCCTACGTAGGCGCCATCAGTACTACTGCGGTGCTCGCCGTGGTGGGCCTGCTCAACTTCAACGAGCCGGGCGCGGCCTTGCTGCCGGCGCTCACCTTCGCCGGCATCACGGCATTCGAAGGCAATGTGGTCACGCCGCTGATCCAGGGTCATCGCATGCGCCTGAGCCCCATCGCGATCCTGCTGTGGCTGCTGATCTGGGGTTGGCTGTGGGGCATTCCCGGTGCGTTGCTCGCCGTGCCCATGCTTACCAGCGCCAAACTAGTGGCCGAGCGCGTGCGTGGCTGGCGCTGGTTTGCGCGCATGGTGCAGCGCTGAGCGTCGACGTGGGCGCATCGTTCGTCATCCGCGACGTGACCGAGCGCGACTTCCACCCGTGGAAACCTCTATGGGATGGCTACAACGCGTTCTACGGACGCAGCGGCGCTACCGAACTGCCAGATGACATCACGCTCTCCACGTGGTCGCGGTTTCTCGATCCGGCCGAACCTGTGCATGCGCTGGTGGCCGAAAGCGAGGGCCAGCTGCTGGGGCTCACGCACTACCTGTTCCATCGCAGCACCATCAGTGTCGTCGACAGCTGCTATCTGCAGGATCTTTTCACCGTTCCGCAGGCCCGTGGCATGGGCGTGGGGCGTGCGTTGATCGAAGCCGTTTATGCGAAGGCGCGCGAGGCCGGCGCGTCGCGCGTGTATTGGCAGACGCACGAAACCAATGCCACGGCCATGAAGCTCTACGACAACCTAGCCGAGAAGTCAGGGTTTATTGTCTACCGCAAGCCGTTGTAGCGTCGCAGCGACACAACTTCCCGAATGAGTGCTGCCATGCGGCTTTCATTGACGATGCGGATCGGTGCCGTGCTGCTGCTTTTTGCGGGCGGTTGTTCCAGCGCATTCGCTGCCGACACTCGCGCACTCTGTGCCGCGGGCAAGCATGACGATCCAACCATCACCCGCACGACGCTGGCCGGCGTGCCCGCCATCCTGCGCACACCCGCGCACGTCGCAAAGCCGCCGATCATCCTCTGGCATGGCTTTGGCCCGCCGGCCAGCGAAGACGCGATGATGGATGCGCTGCCGCTGGACGATGTCGATGCCGTGAAGGTGTACCTCGGCCTGCCGTTGTTCGGCGCACGCGCACCGGCCGGTGGCACCAAGGAACTCGCGCGGCGCCAGAGTGAGGATGTGGGGCTTGAGCTGTTCAAGCCCGTGGTCGCCGGCGCGGCCGATGAGCTGCCGGCTGTCGTCGCGGCGTTGAAGAGCAACGCGTGCATGCCACACGACGGGTCGATTCGCCTGGTCGGTTTCTCGGCCGGTGGCGCAGCGGCGCTTTACGCGTTGTCGCAAGGCAAGGTGAAGATCGATGCCGCCGTGCTCATCAACACGTCCACGGGTTTGAGCGCATCGGTGCAGGCGTACGAACAGGCGACGAAACAGACGTATGCATGGTCGCCCGCCTCGCGCGAACTGGCAAAGCAGACGGATGCCATCACACACACCGCCGACATCGCTCGACACCATCCTTCGCTGCTCTTCCTGCAAGGCACGAACGATGCGGTGATCGATGCGCGCGCCGCCTCCGAATTATATGAAGGACTGCAGCCGTTCTATCGCCAGCAGTCCTCGCGGTTGCAGCTCCGCCAACTGCCCGACATGTCCCATCAGTGGGCGGCGGACGTCGCATCGCTGGCCAGCGTACGCCAGGCGGTTGGCGGATGGTTGACCAACGCGGCGGCATCAACGGCTCATTGATCGATGCCGTGCGCCTTCAGCACATCGCTGATGTCGAACAGCCACAGATTGCGCGAGCCATTGAGCGGCTCTTCCAGCCGATGCTGGAGCGAGGCGATATCGTCCAGCTTCTTGGGAAACGTCACTGCATTCTCGCGGCCGCTCGATACATAAAGCTCGCCGAAGCGCGGACCCAGTGACGGTGCATTTTCCAGCGCGCTGCTGTTGACGTCGCCAGGCAGGTGGACGGGTTTGCCCCAGCGGCCATCGGGTTCGCGGAACGCGATATAGAGATCGGCGCTGCCCATCGAATCGCCTTCGTTGCCAGCGTAGATCAGGAAGCGCTGCTCGGGATCGACGCAGGGATCCATGCGGTTGTGATCCACATCGCCCAGGGCCACACGCTCGGGCTTGGCGTAACCCTTTGCCGTGCGGCGTGCGACATAGATCTGGTAAGCCTTGCCCGAATCGTCGCGATGCGCGGAGAAATAGAGGTCGCCGTTGGAGGCCACCGACGGGTTGTAGATCATCGCGCCGTCGTTGAGCGCACCGTCGACATGAACCGGCTTGCCCCAGTTGCCGTCGCGCTGTTGTTCCACGTACCACAGGTTGGTGCCAGCGAAGGTCTGCCCGCCCATGTCCGCCATGACGGGCACGTCGCCGTCGCGCACCGGTCGATTGGAGACGAAGTACAGGCGTTTGCCGCCCGGCGAGAGCGCGGGTTCGGAGTCGTGCCACTGGCCGGAAAACGAAGCGACCTGCGGCGAGCCCCAGTGATCGCCTTGCCGGTGCGAAACCAGAATGGTGTCGTCCTTCTCGGCGAAATCCGAACGCATGAAATACAGCGTGCCGCCATCGGGTGTCACGGCAGCCGACGTTTCCTGCAAGGCCGTGGAAATGATGCCCGGCCCGACCAGTTCGCCGGCGGCGACATGAGCGGAGAACAACGCAAGAACGATGGACGCGGCCAGCACGAACGGCTTCGATGACATGCACGATGCTCCTTCAGGAGTGGGGACGGTGAGTTCCCACAACGTGAGGCTTCGGTTGTCCTTCTGCAGTGGGTTTGTGACCGGCGGTATGCGCGCGATGACGAGCGGTTGTCGCGGATGCGTCGACGGTCAGGCCATGCCCAGCGCGCGACGCGCGTGCATGCGGAAGCGACGGCTGAGGTTCAGCCGCGTGCCATCCTGCAGCACCACTTCGGCGCTGCCCTGGAACAGCGGATGCACTTCGCGGATGCGTTCCACGTTCACCACGATGCCGCGATGGATGCGCAGGAAACTGCCGGGATCGAGCACCGCCAGCAGGTGACGCAACGATTCGCGATGAAGATAGGTCGCGTTGCCCGCGTGGATGTGCACGTAGTTGCCATCGGCGCGTATCCAGTCGATGTCGCTGGCGGCGATCACGCGGATGTGTTCGCCCTGTTGCACGCTCAGGCGTTGCAGGTAAGGCGAGGGTGGACTGGCCGCTGCACCGCTGGCAGGCGCAGCGACAGGCGTGGCATGCAAGCCCTGCCAATGACGCCGCACGCGCGCCATGGCCTGGTCGAAGCGTTCCTGGTCGATGGGCTTGAGCACGTAGTCGATGGCGTTGACGTCGAAGGCGCGCAGGGCGTGCTGGCCGAATGCGGTGGCGAACACCACCATCGGCAAGGTATCGCGCTTCATGCTGTGCAGCAGCTTGAAGCCGTCCATGCCGGGCATGCGGATGTCCAGGAACATCAGGTCCGGCTCCAGCGCTTCGATGGCCTGCCGCGCTTCGTGCGCGTTGCCGCATTCGCCGACGATGGCCACGTCGCTGTGCGATGCCAGCGCCTGTCGTATCGCCAGTCGCGCCAGCACTTCATCGTCGACCAGCAGCGTGCGGATCGGTGACGCGCTCATGCGGCGCACTCCCGGAACGGAAAGCGAAGTTCCACGCGCGTGCCGCCTTCCGCCTTGCGTTGCAGTTCGAGGCTGGCGTCGGCACCGAACAACATGTCCAGGCGCGTGCGCGTGTTGCCCAGGCCCAGCCCGTCCTTGGGGCCTTCAGGCGGCAGGCCGATGCCGTCATCGTCCACGCGCAGCAGTAGGTTGTCGCCATCGCGCCGCGTCACGATGTGCAGGGTGCCGCGTTCGGTCTTCTCGAGCAGGCCATGGCGCAACGCGTTCTCCACCAGCGGTTGCAGGATCATGTTGGGCACCAGGGCGCGCAGGGTGTCGGCGGATACGTCGATGTGCGTGGTGAGACGATCCTGAAAGCGCACCTGCTGGATGCCGAGATAGCAGGTGAGGAACTCCACCTCGCGCGACAACGGCACCTGTTGCGCATGGCGTTCCTCCAGCGTGAGGCGGAGGAAGTCGCTCAGTCGCGCAATCATCTGCCGCGCCTGTACCGGATTGGCCAAGGCCAGCGCGGAAATCGCGTTGAGCGTGTTGAACAGGAAATGCGGCTGCAGCTGCACGCGCAAGGTTTGCAGCTGCGACTGCACCAGCTGCGTTTCCAGCTGCGAGTTGCGCAGGCGCTCGTCGCGCAGGCGGCGCTGCGAATCGATGGCGCGCAACACCACCAGCATCACACCATAGGTGAGCCAGCTCAGGTGGAAGTTATAGGCGAACTGCATGCGCGCGAACGCGACGAAGCCGATGTTGGGCCGCGAGGCGGGTGGTCCGCACAACGTCCAGTAGATGCCAAGCATCAGCATCACCTGGAGCGCGGCCAGCACGATGCTGCTTGGCGCGTGCACGGCCCAGAAACGACTCCATCCGCCACCACCGCCCTGTGCGCCGAGCCAACCCACCACCGGTGTGAGCAGCATCCACAGATACGCGTTGGTGAAGTTCCAGGTGAACGGGCGAATCCAGGTATAGGCCTCGCCTTCGCTGATCATCGAGATCACCGAGCTGACCGTATAGGACAGTGCCAGCAGCGTCCAGAAGGCAAACACCAGCCCCCAGATCTTCCAACGTGGCGCGGTCATCAGGTCGGACACCGGAACCTCGCAGGCGTGCGTTGCCGCCATGAACCCGCGTAGTGTGGGCGCACGCGCCTCGCGGCGACAGTGCCTGAAGACATCGGCGGCCAGGCGTGGCTCAACACAGGCTCAACCCGCGACGCAGGACGATGCCACCGCCACCAGGCGATCGCCGAGCCGGGCCAGCCACGGCGCCAGCGACACTTTCCACATGCGGTCCCCGTTCGCGTTCGTCGACAGGGAAGCGGGCAAGGCGCGGTCGCTGGAGAAATACAGCGTGCGATGGTCGCAGCCCAGTTGAGAACCCATGCTGTGCGTGCCGCCGTTCACCATGTCGCCGAGATCCTGCGGCTCGCTCCAGTTGTCGGCCGTGTGAAAGGAAATGGCCAGGCGGTAGGGCTGCTTCGGATCGTGCTTGATGCTGAAGACCATGAAGGAACGGTCGGGTGCGATGGCGACATCGCGGATCTGCGCGTCCTTGTCGCCCACCGCCACCACATAGGGTGCCTGGTACTGACCCTTCTCATACACCGTGCGCAGCGGACGCAGCACCCCATCGGGCGCGCAACCGATGTAGTAGATGCTGTGATCGGCCGCGATGCTCGGCGCGAAAGTGCTGGTGCATGTGTTGACGATATCGGGCAGGCGTACGGGCTCGCTCCAGCCGTTGCCCTGGCGGTCGACGCGCCAAAGATTCATGCCTTGACCCACCACTCGCTGGCCTTTGCGCACGGCATCGATCGCCGGCCCGTCCTTCAAGGCGGGTCGATTGGAAGCGAACACCAGGAACGAACCATCGGGCGCCATCGCCGGATCGCCATCGCGCCACTGACCGGAGAACGGTGCGGCAACAGGCGCGGACCAGCCACCATCGACGCGATGCGACGTCACGATCACGGTGCCCTTGTCGGTGCCGCGCATGAAATACACCGTCTCGCCGTTGGGCGTGAATGCGGGCGAGGCGTCGTCGGCAGCGCTCACATCGCCGCCGGGAACGAACACGGTGGGTGTGGTGAGGGGCTGATCGATCGACGGCGAGGGAATCAGCGGCGATATCGCGATGAGAACCACGCAAATCATCTGCTGCCACATGATGCTTGCTCCGGCACGTGCTTGAACGGGAAACCGTCCAAAACGTAGTGCGGAAGTCATGCAGCGTCGCTACTTTTGTGACGACCGGTCGCACCGGTGCCACGAGCGGCATGCCGCCGTGGCCGGACGGCGGAAGCCACTACCAGTCGATGCGCTGCTTGTCCCGGAAGAAAAGGCCGTTGAGGGCGGGGCGCGACGGCAGCATCGCGGCCCACACGATGCCGGATGCGCCCTCGGCGACGGGGCGACCGCCGTGGCCGCCCATGTCGGTGGCGACCCAGCCGGGACACACCGCATTGACGAGGATGCCGCTGCCGGCCAGTTCCGCTGCGAGCATGCGCGTGTGGCTGTTGAGCGCGGCCTTGGAGACGCGATACGCGGGGCAGCTGGTGCCGTCGCTGTCGATGGCGCCGCATCCGCTGGACACATTCACGATGCGGCCGTAGCCATGCCGTTGCATCAGCGGCAGCATCGCCTCGCTGAGTTGCCACGCGCCAAGCAGGTTGGTTTCCAGCGCCTGCCGCACCAGGCCCAGATCCACGGACGATGCCTGGTTATCGACATCGAAATACGCGCCGGCGTTGTTGATCAGGATATCCAGCCGACCGTATTCGCCTTCGATGCGCGCGGCCAGTTCACGCACGCTCTCGGTTGAGGTGACATCCAGCGGCACCGAGATCACCGTGCCGCCTTCACGTCGCAATTGCCGCGCGGCCTTTTCGCCGGCGAGCGGGCGACGCGCGCCCATCAGCACGGTGACGCCTTCGGCAGCGAGCTGGCGCGATATTTCGAAGCCCAGCCCGCGATTGGCGCCGCTGACCAGCGCCACGCGTTGTGACGGCTCCGGGTCGGCCGTCGCCGCGCGACGTCGTGAAGGCCTCCCCGGAAACGCCACCGCGTTCATGGCGTGGCGGCCAGCTGGTCGCAACGCTCGGTGGCACACGCCTGCCAGCCACCGCCCAACGCCTTGTACACCGACACGGCGCGCAGGTTGATCGCGGCCTGCGCATCGGCCAGCGCATCTTCCGCTTCCAGCTGCGTGCGCTCGGCGTCGAGCAGCAGCAGGAAGTCGGCCGCGCCTTCGTTGTAGCGGATGCGCGCCAGGTCGGCCGCGTGACGGCTGTTGGTCACTTGGTCCTGCAGCTTGAGCACGCGTTCGCGTTGCAGGTTGTAACCGACGATGGCGTTGTCCACATCTTCCACCGCCTGCAGCACGGTGCGCTGATAGCTCGCCAGCGCGGCATCGGAACGCGCTTCGCTGGCCTTCACGTTGGAACGCACGCGCTGCACGTTGAGGCCCGACCAGGAGATGCTCGGCGCGATGGACCACGCGCGCGATTGCGCACCGCCGAAGTCGTTGCTCTTGCCGGCGAGGAAGCCCAGGAAACCGCCCAGCTGGATATGCGGGTAGTAATCGGCCTTGGCCACGCCGATGCGCGCATTGGCGGCGGCCAGTTCGCGTTCGGCGATACGGATGTCCGGACGGCGTTGCAGCACATCACCGGCGTTGCCGATATCCAGCGTCACGTCGATCGGCTTGAAGCCCTTCGGCGAGACATCGATATCCAGTTCGCCTGGGCGCTCGCCCAGCAGCACGGCAAGACGCGAGGTGTCGTTCTGCGCCATCGTCTGCAGCGTGGGCAACTGCGCTTCCACGAAGTTCAGTCGCGCGGTCGCGCTTGCCACGTCCTGCTCAGAGCCCGTGCCGATATCGGAACGCGCGTGGATCAGGCGCAGCGATTCGCGCTGGTTTTCGATGTCGCGATTGGCCACGTCGATGCGCAGCTGCACGCCACGCAGGTCGAAGTAGTAGCGCGCGACTTCCGCGAACAAGGTGACCTGCGCATCCTGCAGCGAGGCTTCGCTGGCACCGGCGTCCGCGCGTGCAGCTTCCACCGAACGGCGCACGCCGCCGAACAGATCGATTTCCCAGCTCGCATCGAAACCGGCCTGGTAGCTGGTGATGGTGGTGCGCTGGTCGGTGAAGCCGGGCTGCTGCTCGCGAGCACGCGAGTAGTTGGCGACGGTTTCCACATCGGGTATCTGCTGCGACTTCGCCACGCCGAGCAAGGCGCGCGATTCACGCAGGCGCGCATAGGCGATCTTCAGGTCGGGGCTGTTCGCCGCCGCGCGCTGGATGAGTGCCTCCAGCGTGGGGTCGTTGAACTGCTTCCACCATTGCGCCTGGAAGGTCTGCGTGGATTCCTGCGCGTTGACGCCTTGCAACGCCACCGGCTTTTCCTGCGGCGCGTGGTAGTCAGGGCCAACACTGACGCAACCGGACAGCATGATCGCGGCGGCGATGGCGGTGACTTTCTTGGCCGTGCTGCGGCGAGATGCGGGTTCGCAGGCGCAATCGTCCGCGATGGCGAAGTCCATGTGGCCAACGCCCGAGCCGAGCGTGTCGCTGGCGCGGCCCTTCACTCCGGCCCTCTCCCCAGTGGAGAGAGGGAGTAGCGACGTCCTGAGGTTCTTGAAGAAAGACATATCAATGCTCCTCGATGAGGTTGCTGCCCTGCGCGAGGCGGGCGGCCTTGCGGGCGCGGCGGCGTTCGCTCATGCGTTCGCCCCAGCCGCGCACCAGCACATAGAACAGCGGCGTAAAGATCAGGCCGAAGAAGGTGACGCCCAGCATGCCGCTGAACACCGCCACGCCCATCGCGTGACGCATCTCCGCACCCGCACCGTGCGAGGTCACCAGCGGCACCACGCCCATGATGAAAGCGAACGAGGTCATCAGGATCGGGCGCAGTCGCAGGCGAGCCGCTTCCAGCACGGCCTGCGTGCGGTCCATGCCTTCGATGATTTGCGCTTCGCGGGCGAACTCCACGATCAGGATCGCGTTCTTGCACGCCAGGCCAACGAGAACGATCAGGCCGATCTGGGTGAAGATGTTGTTGTCGCCGCCGGACAGCCACACGCCGGAGATGGCAGACAGCAGCACCATCGGCACGATCAGGATCACCGCCAGCGGCAGCAATAGGCTTTCGTACAGCGAAGCGAGCACCAGGAACACCAGCAGCACGCACAAGGGGAACACCAGCACCGCGGTATTGCCGGCAAGGATCTGCTGGTACGTCAGCTCGGTCCATTCGAACGTCATGCCGTTGGGCAGGTTGTCCTTGGCGAGCTTTTCAATCGCCGCCTGTGCCTGGCCACTGCTGAAGCCCGGTGCCGGTCCGCCGTTGATTTCGGCAGTCGGATAACCGTTGTAGTGCTGCACGCGATCCGGGCCGACGGTCTGGTTCACGGTGAGGAACGAGCCCAGCGGAATCATCTCGCCGGTGGAGCTGCGCGTCTTGAGACCCAGGATGTCCTGCGGCTCGTGACGGAAGCCCGGCTCAGCGGACACGTTCACCTGATACGTGCGACCAAAGCGGTTGAAGTCGTTGACGTAGAGCGAACCGAGGTAGGCCTGCATGGTCTGGTACACGTCGGCCAGGTCCACGCCTTCGGCCTTGGCCTTCTCGCGGTCAACATCGGCGTCGATCTGCGGCACGCTCACCTGGTAGCTGGAGAACAGGCCCGCCAGCGTCGGCACCTTGGTGCTTGCCTGGATCAAGCCCTGCGTCTGCTTGTACAACTCCTCGAAGCCCGCATCGGAACGATCTTCCACCTGCAGGCGGAAACCACCGATCGTGCCCAGGCCATTCACCGGCGGCGGTGGGAAGATTGCGATGTATGCATCCTGGATGCCCGCGTACTTCTGCTGCAGCGCGGCCGTGATGGCACCGGCCGACAGCGAGGCATCGCGACGTTCCTCGAACGGCTTGAGCGTCACGAACACGATGCCGGAGTTGGTGCTGTTGGTGAAACCGTTGATCGACAGGCCCGGGAACGCCACCGCGCTCTCCACGCCCGGCTGCTTGAGCGCGATGTCGCTCATGCGGCGGATCACGTCTTCGGAACGATCAAGCGAGGCGGCATCCGGCAGCTGCGCGAACGACACCAGGTACTGCTTGTCCTGCGGCGGCACGAAACCGGTCGGCACGTGGGCGAAGCCGAACAGGCCGAGCAACACCAGGCCGCCGTAGATGATCAGCGCGATGGAACCCGAACGCAGGATGCGTTTCACGCCACCCACGTAACGGTTCGCGCCACTGATGAACAGGCGGTTGAACGGACGGAACAGCCAGCCGAAGCCGCGATCGATCCACTGACTCAGCTTGTCCTTCGGTGCATCGCGATCCTTCAGCAGCAACGCAGCGAGTGCGGGGCTGAGCGTGAGCGAGTTGAAGGCCGAGATCACCGTGGAGATGGCGATGGTCAGCGCGAACTGGCGGTAGAACTGGCCGGTCAGGCCGCTGATGAACGCTGCCGGCACGAACACCGCGCACAGCACCAGCGCCGTGGCCACGATGGGTCCGGTCACTTCGTTCATCGCCTTGCGCGTCGCTTCCTTCGGCGACAGGCCGTGCTCGATGTGTCGCTCGACGTTCTCGACCACCACGATGGCGTCGTCCACCACGATGCCGATGGCCAGCACCAGGCCGAACAGCGACAGCGCATTGAGCGAGAAGCCTGCCATCAGCATCACGGCGAAGGTACCGATCAGCGACACCGGCACGGCGACCAGCGGGATGATCGACGCACGCCACGTCTGCAGGAACAGGATCACCACCAGCACCACCAGGGCGATGGCTTCGAACAGCGTATGCACCACCGCTTCGATCGAGCCGCGCACGAAGACCGTCGGGTCATAGACGATCTGGTAGTCGACGCCCTGCGGGAAATCCTTCTTCAGGTCCACCATCAAGGCGCGGACTTCGTCGGAGATCTGGATGGCGTTGGAACCCGGGCGCTGGAAGATCGGCAGTGCCACGGCCGGCTGGTTGTTGAGCAGGCTGCGCAGCGCGTAGTTGTTGGAACCCAGTTCCACGCGGGCCACGTCACGCAGGTGCGTGAACGAGCCGTCGGCATCTTTGCGCACGATGATGTTGAGGAAGTCTTCCTCGGTGATCAGTCGGCCCTGCGTGTTGATGTTGAGCTGGAAGGCGGAGTTGGTCGGGCCCGGGGGCGCATTGAGCGCACCGGCGGCTACGGTGATGTTCTGCTCCTGGATCGCATGCACCACGTCGCCCGTGGTGAGTTGGCGCGAGGCCAGCCGTTGCGGGTCGAGCCATACGCGCATGCTGTATTCGCCAGCACCGAAGATCTGCACGTCGCCGACGCCATCGAGGCGGGCGAGCTGATCCTTGATGTGCAGGCGCGCATAGTTGGACAGGTACAGCATGTCGTAGCGCTGATCCGGCGAGATCAGGTGCACCACCATGGTGAGGTCGGGCGAGCTCTTCTGCGTGGTCACGCCAAGACGCTGCACTTCCTCGGGCAGGCGCGGCAGCGCCTGCGACACGCGGTTCTGCACCTGCACCTGCGCGTTGTCCAGGTCCGTGCCCAGCGCGAAGGTGACGGTGAGCGTCATCGCGCCGTCGCTGGTGGACTGCGAGCTGGTGTAGAGCATGCCTTCCACGCCGTTGATCTGTTCCTCCAGCGGCGTGGCGACGGTTTCGGCGATCACCTTGGGGTTGGCGCCGGGATACGAAGCACGCACGACCACGGTGGGCGGCACGACTTCGGGGTATTCGCTGATCGGCAGCTTGAACAGCGCAATGCTGCCCGCGATGACGATCAGCACGGAGAGGACGCCGGCCAGAATCGGCCTGTCCACAAAGAATTGTGCGATTTTCATTGCATTCGTCCTGGTTGCTCGCTGGCACCATTCCCGCGCGAGGCGGGGACTTTCGGCGCTCTGTTCGCGTGATGCGGAGGCAAAGCGGCCCTGGCCCTCTCTCAACGGAGAGGGGGCGTCATGTCATTTCTTGCCAATCACCTTTCTGACTCGTCATCCCCGCCTTCGCGGGAATGACGATCAGAGACGGGTTACTTCTGCTGCGCCGCGTTCTTGCCCGACGCACTGCCCGCCATCGCCACCTGCTTGCTCGGATCCAGGCTGCGTGTTTCCATCGCCACCTTGGTCGGGTTCACTTCCACGCCCGGGCGCACATGCTGGATGCCGTTGACGATCACGACGTCCTTGGCGTCCAGACCTTCGGTAACCACGCGCAGGCCGTCCAGTAGCGGGCCGGTGACCACGCGGCGGTATTCCACCTTGCGGTCCTTGTCGACCACGTACACGTACTTGTTGCCGAGGTCGGCGCCCACGGCGCGGTCGTCGACCAGGGCACGCGGCTGGCGGCTGTCGCTGCGAAGCTGGATGCGGACGTAGAGACCCGGCGTGTAGCTGGCGTCGGCGTTGTCGAAGACCGCGCGCAGGCGGATCGTGCCGCTGCCGGCGCGAAGCTGGTTGTCGACGAAGTCAACGCGGCCGGTGTGCGGAAACCCTTTTTCATCGGCCAGCGCCATCGAGATCTGCGGCGAGGCGCCGTGCTCGCGGCGCTGGCGATCGAACTTCAGGTAGCTGTGTTCGTCGACGTCGAAGTAGGCATAGATCGGGTCCACGCTCACTACGCTGGTCAGCACGTCATTGCTGGTCACCAGGTTGCCCGGGGTTACCAGCGCGTTGCTCACGCGGCCATCGATCGGCGCGCGCACCTCGGTGAAGCCGAGGTTGAGCTTGGCGCTGTCGAGCGCGGCATCGGTCGACGCCACCTGGGCCTTGGCGCTTTGCGCCGCGGTCTGCTGGCGGTCGGCCTCTTCCTTGGAAATGGCGTGCTGGTCGAGCAGGCGCTGGGCGCGCTCGGCATTGGACTGCGCCAGCACCTGCTCGGCCTTGGCCTGGCCGAGATTGGCGTTCAGGCGATCCACTTCGGCCTGGTAGGGGCGGGGATCGATGCGGAAAAGAAGATCGCCTTTTCGCACGATCGCCCCTTCCTTGAAGTGCACCGAGTCCACATATCCGCTCACGCGGGGCCGCAGCTGGATGGTGTCCACCGCCTGCAGGCGGCCGGTGAATTCGTCGGCGTCGTCCACCGGGCGCACCAGTACCTGGGCCACGGTGACGGCGGGGGCCGGCGGCGGGCCAGCCTGGGCGTGGGTATCGCCGCTATGGCCAAGCAAGGCCCAGCTGCCACCCACCGCCGCGAGGGCAAGAATGGCGAGGATCCATCGTTTATTCATGTCGCGCTCCCAAGATCAACTCGTCGAAGGCGGGGTACCCCGACGATCAGGAGCGAGAGATTAGGTGTACTATCTGGTTCAATAAATGCTTTTTGATGCAACGCAATAGTGACTGCCAGTCACGAATGGGGTGAGAATCCAGCTTATGGAAGACTTTGCCGCAATCTCAGCGTTTGTCCGCGTGGTCGAAGCCAAGAGCTTTGCTGCCGCGGCCGCCCAACTGGGCATGACTCCATCCGGCGTCAGCCGCGCCGTGTCGCGACTGGAAGAGCAGCTGGGCGCGCGTCTGCTGTTCCGTTCCACCCGTTCGCTGCGTTTGACCGATGATGGGGCCTCGTTCCACGCACGTTGCAAGGAGATCCTTGCCGATCTCACCGAGGCAACCGAGGCGCTCGGCTACGCCAACCGCAAGCCCACGGGCAAGCTGCGCATCGGCGTGCCGGCTGCGGTGGGGCGTACGGTGATCATCCCCAGACTGGCGGAATTCGAGCAGCGCTACCCGGACATCCGTCTGGAACTGTCGATGTGCGATTACCCGTACGACCTCAACGAGGAAGGCATCGACTGCGCCGTGCGCATGGGCCCGCTGGAGGATTCCAGCCTGATCGCCCGCAAGATCGGCTATCTGCGCAACGTGATGATCGCCTCGCCGGATTACCTGGCCAAGCATGGCGCGCCGCAGAGCATTGAAGACCTGAAGCATCACCGCTGCATCAACTACGTGCTGCCCAACGGTCGCCCGCGCCAGTGGTACTTCGAAACGCCCAGCGGGCAGGTGGCGGTGGATATCGATGGGCATCTGCTGATCAACGACGCCGAGTCGGTGATCCAGGCCGTGGTCGCAGGGCTGGGCATCACCCAGGCGCCGCACGTCATCGCGGCCTGCATGCTGGACTTCGGCAAGCTCGAACTGGTGATGACCGACACCACCTCCACCGGCAAACCGGTATGGATTGTGTACCCACAGAAGAAGCACCTCTCGGCACGCGTGCAGGCCTTCATCGAGTGGGTGCGCGAAGTGTTCGAGCAGAGCAGCGAGCCGGGCAAGCACAAGAAGCCGGTGATGGCCGCGGTGCCGGAGCGGCTGAGCGCCTGACCGTACAAGTGGGAGCGCTGGCGTGCGCTCCCACTTGCTGCTCCAACGGCGCCGTAGCGCACTTTCATAATTCTTCATACGCATTTCAGGCGCTTCATTCGGCGTCCTGTTGGGCTGGGCTCGGTCTTCCCACGGAGCTCAACCATGTCGACACGTTTTCCCCGATGGCTGCTGGCGCTGATGCTGGCCGCACCTTCCCTTGCCGCCGCCGACTACCAGCCGCCGACTTCCCGCGATGATGGCTGGGCGGTTGTCGATGCCCGCGCCGCGCATTGGGATATGGCATCGCTCGCGGCCATGGAGGCGAAGCTTGCCGACGGCAGCGTCAAAGGCATCAGCAGCGTCGTCGTCGCCCAGCACGGCAAACTGGTCTACGAGGGCTATTTCAATGGCGGCGACGCGTCGCGGTTGAACGACGTGCGTTCCGCCAGCAAGAGCGTGACGGCCTTGCTGGTCGGCGCGGCCATCGACCGCGGCCTGATCCCCAGCGTGCAGGCGCTCGTGTACGACTTCTTCCCCGACAAGCGGCCGCTGCAGCACGCCGACACGCGCAAGCAGGCGATCACGCTCGAAGACCTGCTCACCATGAGTTCGCTATGGGAATGCAACGACGACAACGAATTTTCCTCCGGCAACGAGGAGCGCATGTACGTCACCGAGGACTGGCTGCAATTTGCGCTGGACCTGCCCATCAAGGGTTTCGCGCCGTGGATGGCCAAGCCCAAGGACAGTCCGTATGGCCGCGCATTCTCGTACTGCACGGCGGGCGCATTCGTGGCTGGCGCAGTGGTGGAGCGCGCGACGCATCGAGGCTTGGCCGCGTTCGCCGCGGACGTGTTGGAGAAGCCCTTGGGTATCACTACCGTGCAGTGGAACCAGTCGCCGCTGGGTATCGGCATGGGCGGTGGCGGCACGCGTTACCGCAGCCGTGACCTGGCGAAACTCGGCGAACTGGCACTCGATGGCGGGCGCTGGCAGGGGCGCCAGGTGATCTCGGCCGCATGGATCAAGCAGATGCTCACGGCGCATGCGCAGGCACGCGACGATGCCGACTACGGTTACCTGTGGTGGTGCTTCCGCTTCCCCGTGCACGGCAGCGATCAGGTGACGTGGGCCATGTCCGGCAACGGCGGCAACTACGTGTTCGTCATGCCATCGCAGCAACTGGTCGCCGTGATCACCAGCACCGCCTTCAACCAGCGCAATGCGCACCAGCAGTCGCAGGCCATCTTTCGCGACTACGTATTGAAAGCGTTGCCTTAGCGCGACACCTGTCGCAGTGCTGGCGGACACCACGTCGCCGCCAGCACGCGCTGGCGCTGTTCGGCCACGCGGCGGTTGATCATGTCGACCGTCGCCGCGTAGCGCGGATTGGAAGACAGCGGCTTGAGCAAGGGCGATACCTGCAGATAGGCCGCATCGCTATAGCCCTGCTTCACGGCCGTCTGCACGGCATCGAGCGCGGCATCGCGTTGGCCGTGAGCCTCGAGCAGTATGGCCAGTTCGAGCCATTCGCCGGGATACAGCGTATGGTGCGCCGCCTCGTCACGCACGGCGGCAATACGCGAAGCGAGCCAGTCGGCGCTGGGCGTGTCTTTGTCGTAAAGCCCTGCCAGCGTGCCGGGCAATCCCATCTGCGGGCGAAGCTGCCGCGCGTGGGCGAAGGCGGCAAGCGCCGTATCGCGATCGTTGCGCAGCAGAGCGAGTTCGCCCTGCAATACATACAGCTCCACGTGTGGCGTGTTGCGCGTCAGCGCTTCGTCCAGCGCCTGCTGCGCTTCCACCAGGCGGCCGTGCAGGAACAGGTGGCGCGGCCACGCGATGTTGGAAAACACATTGTCGGGATAGAGCTGGAAGCTACGTGCCAGGCGCGTGGCGGCCTCGTCGTCGAAACCCAGCAAGGCCATCTCGCGGGCCATCTGCACTTCACGGAAGCGCACGCGCGAGGCATCGCCGCGCATGTCCAGGTTGGCATGCAGCGCCTCGTCGATGCGGCCGCGTTCCTGGTAAAGATAGGCAACGGAGGCACGCGTGGCATCGTCGCCTGAATCGAGCGTCAAGGCTTTCTGGTACGCCTCGATGGCCGCATCGATATCGCCCAGGCAATCGCGCGCATAGCCCAGCGCCGACCACGCCGATGCGCGCGAGGATTCGGTAGCGACGGCATCGTCAGCGAGCATCTGCGCTTCCTGCGCCCATTGGTAAGGAAAGTTGTAGAGACACACGCGTGCGCTGTACGCACGGCTCAGGCCGATGCGCGCATCGGTATCCTGCGGCGTCGATACGAGCGCCTGCTGATAAAGCGCGATGGCGCGTTCGTTGTTGTCGCGCTGCCCGATGCCGGCGTAGTAGCTCGCACGCTGCACCAGCTCCTGCGCGGCGGATGGCTTGTGGATGCGCTGGGGCATGTACCACCAGCCGACTCCAATCGCCGCGAGTGCGATGAGGAGGATGGCGGCGGCGATCCATCGGCGTGGAGCGCGAGCCGACACCGGCGCGGCCTGTTCTTCGAACACCGGCATCTCGCACAGCTGGTAGCCGCGTCCGCGCACGGAGCGGATATAACGCGGCGCGCGGCCATCGTCGCCCAGCGCCTGACGCAGCAACTTCACGCGCTGCGTCACGGTTTCCTCGTTGACGATGGCAGGCGCCCAGACTTCGGCGATCAGCGTGTCGAAATCCACCACGTCCACGCCGTGCCGCAGCAGGCATGCGAGCAGTTGGAACGACAAGCCCTGGACATCAAGCGGTGCACCATCACGCATCACGCGCTGGCGCGTGACGTCGATGGAAAGATCCAGCAGTCGGTAACGCGTGGCGCTCATGCGAGGAGGAGGTCAGTGTGCCGACGTCATCCTCGCACGCTTTGCTCAGGCGCCCGCGGGAATGAACAGCAGCAGCGCGATGCCCAGCACGATGCGGTAGATCGCGAACGGCGTGAAGCGGTGGCTGCGGATATAGCCGAGCAGCCACTTCACCGCCACGAAGGCGACGATGGCCGAGACCACGAAGCCCACGCCGAAGGCGCTCCAGTCCTCATGGTGCGCGCCGCCTTCCTTCAACACTTTCAACAGCTCGTAACCGGTGGCGGCATACATGGTGGGAATGCCGACGAGGAAGGCGAACTCCGTCGCCGCCGCGCGGTTGCTGGTGCCAAACAGCATGGCCGTGAAGATCGTGGCGGCCGAGCGCGAGGTGCCGGGGAAAATGCCGGCGATCATCTGCGCGATGCCGACCAGGATGGCCACGCGCCACGTCACCTGCGTGCGGTCGGGCTGGCGGGCGGCGAGGCGTTCGGCCGCGATCATCCACACGCCGCCGATCACCAGCGCCCATGCCACCGGCGTCACCGCCTCGGGCAGCTTGAAGCCGAGCTTCACCGCAATGAAGCCGAGCACGGCCGTGATCATGAAGGCCACGAACAACTTGGCGAGGTAGTCGCGGTTGGCCGGATCGCGCCACTGCGTGAACAGCTTCCAGATGCGGCCCCAGTAGATGAAGGTCACCGCGAGGATCGCGCCGGCCTGGATGCCCACGTTGAACAGGTCCGAGCGCTGGCCCAGGCCGAACTTCTCGGCGATCAACAGGTGGCCCGTGCTGGAGATGGGCAGGAACTCGGTGATGCCCTCGATGATGCCGAGCAGGATGACGTTGATGAGGTCGCTCACGAAAACTCCAGCGCAAAAGGACGCCCCGGTTCCATACCGGCGCGAAGCGGCATAGCTTAAGGGACTGGCGTAGCGTTTTTGAGGCGCGTTGGGTCGGTTAGGTCTTCCCCCTGGGAACGGTTGTTGGCGGGAAAGGAGGATCCGAGGATGGATAACAACTGCACCATAATGGTGCGTATCGATGATTCATCATCGTGCAACATCACTGCGCCACGCTCCGCTAAACTGATTAACCCATTGATATAGAAAGAAGCTTGTCCTTGGCACGCGCCTTGCTCAGACGCCTGTCGATTTCTCACCTTTTCGCCCGTCGAGGTTGTCCATGTCGTCCCCCGTCCAGAAAGTGCTCGATCTGATCCAGGAACACGAGGTCGAATTCGTCGACTTCCGCTTTGCCGACATGCTCGGCAAGCACCACCACGTGACGTTCCCGGCCCACGCCATCGACGAGGGCACGTTCGAGGACGGCAAGATGTTCGACGGTTCGTCGATCGCCGGCTGGAAGGGCATCAACGAGTCCGACATGATCCTGATGCCGGATCCGGACACCGCCTACCTCGACCCGTTCAGCCAGCACACGCAGATGGTCATCCACTGCGACGTGCTCGAGCCGTCGACCATGCAGGCCTACGGCCGCGACCCGCGCTCCATCGCCAAGCGCGGTGAGGCGTTCCTGAAGTCCACCGGCATCGCCGACACGGCGTTCTTCGGTCCGGAGCCGGAATTCTTCATCTTCGATTCCGTGCGCTGGCAGAACGACATGGGCCGCGTGTTCTACGAAATCGGCTCCGAAGAAGCCGCGTGGAGCTCGCGCTACAAGTACGAAGACAACAACACCGGTCACCGTCCGGGCGTGAAGGGCGGCTATTTCCCGGTCAGCCCGGTCGACTCGCTGGGCGACCTGCGCGCCGACATGTGCAAGGTGCTCGAATCGCTGGGCCAGGTCGTTGAAGTGCACCACCACGAAGTGGCGAACGCGGGCCAGTGCGAGATCGGCGTGAAGTTCAACACGCTGGTAAAGAAGGCCGATGAACTGATGACCATGAAGTACGTCATCAAGAACGTCGCCCACCAGAACGGCAAGACCGTCACCTTCATGCCCAAGCCCATCGTGGGCGACAACGGCAGCGGCATGCACGTGCACCAGTCGCTGGCGAAGGACGGCAACAACCTGTTCGCAGGCGATCTGTACGGCGGCCTGTCGCAGACGGCGCTGTGGTACATCGGCGGCATCTTCAAGCACGCCAAGGCCATCAACGCCTTCGCCAACTCCACCACCAACAGCTACAAGCGCCTGGTGCCGGGCTTCGAAGCGCCGGTGATGCTGGCCTATTCGGCCCGCAACCGTTCGGCCAGCTGCCGCATTCCGTACGTGTCGAGCCCGAAGGGCCGCCGCATCGAAGTGCGCTTCCCCGATCCGATGAACTCGGGCTACCTGGTGTTCACCGCGCTGATGATGGCCGGCCTCGACGGCATCATCAACAAGATCGACCCGGGTGCGCCGGCCGACAAGGATCTGTACGACCTGCCGCCGGAAGAAGAGAAGAACATCCCGCAGGTGTGCGCCAGCCTCGACGAAGCGCTCAATGCGCTCGACAAGGACCGCGACTTCCTCAAGGCCGGCGGCGTGTTCACCGACGACTTCATCGATGCGTACATCGCGCTGAAGATGCAGGAAGTGACGCGTTACCGCGCCAGCACGCACCCGCTGGAATTCCAGATGTACTACGCGCTCTGATCGCGAGTTGTTGCGAAATGGGGAGAGGGACGATGGGCGCTACGGCGCCCTTCGTTTTTTCCGTGGCTAGAATGCATGCAGGGACATAAGGGGAACAGGCATGCATCGCGCGCTGAAGGGAGTGCTGTGGGCGATCGTTGGATTGATCGTTGCCGTGGTAGTTGCGTTTGCGTGGGGACGACTGCGTCCACCGACGCCGGAGCAGGCCAAGGCGCTGGTTGCGCTGCAGATCGATGGCAAACCGCCGCAGGGCCGCAATGCGTATCCATGGTTGTGGTTCGCGGACTTCGATGTGCCGGCCGACCAACTCGATGCGGCGTATGCGAAAGATCATCAGCGCGTGCTTGCGTGGGAGGCGAACTTCAAGCCGGGAATCGGCAGCACCTACCCCATCCCCAATCCGCAAGCTGACTTCCCCGTCCTGCCGAAAATCTCCCGGGCAGATGGAGAGTTGCTGTGCAAGCCGCGCGAAGCCGATTGCCTGGGCAAAGTGCGGGCGCAGCGCGATGAAGTGAACCAGGTGCTCGCACGCCACCCGCAGCGACTAGCGCGCGATGAAGCGCTCAGTGGCTTCGACTACCTATGGACAGATATGCCCTTGGGTCCCGCGGTGCCGATGCCGTCCTTCGGTGCATCGATGGGGCTGTGGCATACCGCCATCGCAGCGAACTTTCTCGACGGGCATACATCTCAAGCGATGGACGCCGCGTGCACGCAGGTAACGACCATGCGTCGACTGCATGCTCACAGCAACACGCTTGTCAGCACGCTGATTTTCGCGGCGCGGTTGCGTGGCGCCGTGCAACTGTTCGTGCAGCTGTTGGGGGCGTTTCCGGCCGATGCACCTTTGCCGGCATCCTGCGCGGCGGCGTTTGTACCGGTAACCGAGGCGGATATCGATCTGTGTCCGAGTATTCGCTCGGAATTTGCCTTGGTGGGATCGCCCGAGCTGTTCGGAAAGCAAGAACATTGGTACGACAACCTGAGCTTGAATGCCAAGGCGACGCAACGCATGTTGGCGCCGCGTTACGCTGCCCTATGCAACGCGTCGCTGCCGCAGAGATTGCTGTCGGACGAACGCGTTGCATTGGCGACCGCTCCGCCGGGCTTCGATATCTTCGACCTCGTTTCCAATAGCGCGGGCACCATCCTGTCGCGCATTCCCGGGCCTGCATTCGATCCGTGCCTCGCGCGCCAACAGGATGTCGCGGCAAGCCTTCGCATGGGAGCCTTGATGCTCTGGCTGCGGGAGGCGCACGATCACGGCTCGTCCTTGCAGCAACGCTTGGCCGCACGTCCGGCGTGGATGCATTTCGCAGGTGACCGTCATGTCGAGGTCACGGCAGACGGCAAGGGTCTTCACATGGATGTACGGGACACCACCACCACGGACCCATGGCTCACGACGTGGCCGCTCCCCGCAGGCCTCTAGGAGCCTGTTCGAATTCGGGTGGCAACCATCTGCCCCTCACCGTCATTCCCGCGAAAGCGGGAATCCAGCGTCTTTACACGTTATAGAAAGGCACTGGATTCCCGCTTTCGCGGGAATGACGGTGAGGGGAATGAGTCTCGACGAGAGATAGGGGGACGAGCCCTAAGACATAACGTCAAGGGCTATGGCCGAAATCCACCACGGAAAGCGGCGCGGGGAACCCTTCGCCGGTCGATGGCGGCCGCGCCGGCGTCCACGGCTTGCCCTGGGCGAAATCCTCGATGGATGCATAGGCGCCGAGAGTGCGGAACGACTTCAGCGCATACGGCAATCCTTCGGCAGCGAGCGGCGCGTTCGCATCGCTCACGTGAAAGTGCAGATGCGGCCCGGTGGACTCGCCGGTAAAACCCAGCTGCCCGATCACGTCGCCGCGCTGCACGTGCTGGCCTGTTTTCACGCGAATGCTGCCGGGCTTGAGATGTTCGTAGAACGCGTAGCGTCCATCGCCCAGATCCAGCGCCACATAATTGCCGGCGGCATTCTCCAGCGGCACCTTGTGCGCGGCGCCTTCGGCGAGCGTCGCCGGTTCGGCGATGCCTTCACCTGTCGATGCCACGGTGGCGTCGGCGACGGCGATCACCTCGGCGCCGTCGCCGAACCACTGTTGCGGCGTTTCACCTTTCCCTTTGGCGAAGCCGCCGTGCGGGCCGAGCAGGATCCAGTCGATGGCGAATCGTCCCGGTAGCTTGACGCTGCCATCGGTGGTGTAGAGCACGCGGCGATGGCCACGTTCCCAGCGCGCATCGTAGATCGCCACCCATGGACCGCCGCGCAACGGTGGACCGAGTTGCAATGCGGCACGATGGGATGGCGTGACGTTGCCGGCTTCGACGATGCTGTCTTGCCCCGCTTCGCCGGCATAGACGATACGATGCCGCAGATGCACGCTGCTCGAAGCAGCAAGCGGAACGGAGAGATACGCCACGGCCGTGATGCCTGGCGCCATGCGGACGCGGTCGTCGCCTTTCGCACGGTCGGCCCTGCCGATGGCAGCGGTCAGTTCGCCGCCTGCCAGAGCGGCAAGCACATGCTGCTGCTCGTCGATCACCTCGATGCGCTGGAGCGTGAGCGTCTCCTGCGCTTCATTGGTGAGATGCAGCTCATACACCAGCGACACCTTGCCCGCGACCACGACCGGTTCCGGTGCCCACGGCACACGCAGATCGAATGACTGATGCACCGGTGCCCGCTGCGCGTGGGCCGCGTGAGCAAGCAGCAGGGAAAGCACTGCGAGAAGGATGCCGCGCCGCAATCGCATGGGAGGGATCCACGGTGGATAGCAGCGCGAGCTTTGATCCAGCGGCTACGAGGCGCCAATGCCAGAGGTCATTGCGTTCTCGACGCGGAAAAGCCGCGTGCGACGCCGCCACGAGGGGATGGCGGCGTCACACGCTTGTTGGTGGTCAGTGCAGTTCCACGACCACCAGACCCTGCGGCGGGATATCGATGCTCAGGCGACCGTTCTGCAGAGCGGCCTGTTCCGGAGCGGCGAGCTTGCCTGCCTCACGTAGCTGAGTGATCTGTTCGCGGCTCGGGGTTGCAGGGCGGCCCATCTTGTCGAAGGCCGCCACGGCGTTGCCGTGATCCTGGTCCAGGCGCCACACGGTGGCCTGCGTGGCGTTGCCCAGGTGCTTCAGATCCACCTCGAAGTGCTTGCTCGCGCCCGTCGGCACGCCCGGCGTGTAGTCGGCGGTATCGCCCAGCGGCTTGGTGTAGTTCCACAGCGCGAGCACCACGGTGCCATCCGCGCGGCGCGTGGCGAGTGCGCTGTCGGTCTTCAGCGGCAGCTGCGTGTCGCCCAGCTTGTGCAGCATGGCGAAGGCGTTGAAGGCCGGCTTCTCGATGCGGTCGGCAGCGATCAGGCCGAAACCGCCGTAGAACGGCGTCTTCACCACGCCCTGCTCATCGAACACGTCGGAGAACGACCAGTAGCTCATCATGTCCACCTTGCCCGCGCATTCGCGAATGGTGTTGGCCATCCACGGGCCCATGTAGACCGTGTCGGTGACGTTGGGCAGGTTGGCGTACGAGGCGTTGTACTCGCTGTAGATCAGCGGCAGCTTCGGGAACGGCGAGGCGGCGATTTCCTTGTGCGACTTCTCGACCGAACGGCACACCATGTCGCGACGCGGAATGTTTTCGTTGGTCTTGAACACGTTGTCGGCGGTGTCGTCGCCGTAGACATGCGTGCTGACGAAATCGATCGGCGCGCCGCTCTGCTTCACGTGCTTGAGGAAATCAGGCAGCCACGCCGCCTGCGCGGTGGCCGGGCCGCCCACGCGCAGGCGCTTGTCCACCGACTTCACCACGCGCGCCGAACGGTCGTACAGGTCGTAATAGGTGGGCTGTTCCGGCTTGCCGCCCCAGAAAGCAAGGTTCGGCTCGTTCCACACCTCGAAGTACCAGCTGGAGACTTCGTCAATGCCGTAGCGCTCGATCTCGTGCTGCAGGAAGGCGCGCACCAGTGCGTCCCACTCGGCCGGGTCCTTCGGCGGCATCACGTTGGGGTGATACCAGAAGTCGTGATGGCTATCGGGCTGGGTGCTCATTTCCGGCGGCATGAAGCCCAGTTCCACGAACGGCTTCACGCCGCGCGCGAGCAGGCCGTCGTACACCTGGTCCACATAGCTGAAGTTGAATTGCAGCTTGCCCTGCGCATCGCGATAGGCCACGCCCATATCGCGATCGAAGATGCCGTGGAAGCGGATATAGGTGAAGCCGGTGGCGCCCTTCACCGCTTCCAGGTCCTTGCGGTAATCGTCGCGCAGCGCGAGCACGGCGCGGCCGGAGCCGAACATGTTTTCCCAGAAGTGCGGCAGCGGCGTGCCCTTGGCGCTGGCGTCCACCTGCAACTGCACGGAATCGTTCCCGGCGGGCGCCGCGTGTACCGAGCCGAGCAGGGCAAGACAGGCCGCTGCGCAGGTGCGCAGGGCAAGGCGGCGGAGCGGCGACGGGGTAGTCATGACGATTCCTTCGATCAACAGGGGATGGGTTGGCCGGCCGTGTATGGGCGGCTACGATGTAAACGTTTACGCGGATGGTCACGGAGTCTCTTACAGACCGGGTCGCGTGATCAATATGGGAAGTTCACAGAATCCGGCGCCGCTGCGCCGCAACATGGCAAGCGAGCCTATGTCACGCCTGATTCGTAAGGCCTTTGTGTCACTCCGGCACGGTTGTGTTTGCTGCATGGCGCTGATGGCCATCGGCGCCGTTTCAACCGCCACGGCTACGCCGCAAACGTGGGCTAACCCCCTCGACATCGACTACCGCTACAACTTCGAGCAGATGAACGAGGGCATTTCCTATCGCACCGGCGCCGATCCGGCGGTGGTGCGCTACGGCGATGCCTACTACCTGTTCCAGACGCTGGCCGACGGTTACTGGCATTCCACCGACCTCGTGCACTGGGATTTCGTGCAGCCCGACCACTGGCCGTTCGACAGCGAAGTGGCACCGGCCACGCTGGTGGCCGACGGCAAGCTGTTCCTCATGCAGTCTGCCACCGAGCCGCGGCCGTTGATGTTTTCCACCGATCCGGCACACGGCCGCTGGCAATTCTGGACACGCCTGCTGCCGCCGATCCCTGGCGCGGTGTCGAGCGCGGGCGAATGGGCCATGAAACCCGGCGAGCTGCCGCCCGGTCCGTGGGACCCCGCGCTGTTCCAGGACGACGACGGCAAGGTCTACCTGTATTGGGATTCGTCCAACGTGCATCCGCTGTACGGTGCGCAGCTGGACATGAAGTTTGCCGACGCGGGCGAAGGCGAGGGCAAGCGCCTCGCGTTCGTCACGCGGCCGCAGCCCTTGCTTCAATTGAACCCTGCCGAGCACGGCTGGGAGCGTTTCGGCGAGGACCACACCGACAACACCACCAAGCCTTTTCTCGAAGGCGCGTGGATGAATCGCCATGGCAACCGCTACTACCTGCAGTACGCCGCGCCGGGCACCGAATACAACGTGTACGGCACCGGCGTGGTGGTGGGCGACGCGCCGCTTGGCCCGTTCCGCTATGCGCCGTACAACCCGGTGGGCGAGAAGCCCGGCGGCTTCGTCACGGGCGTGGGCCACGGCTCCACCTTCGAAGACGCACACGGCAATGTCTGGAACACTGGCACGTCGTGGATCGGCGCCAACTGGACCTTCGAACGACGCATCGGCCTGTATCCGGCCGGATTTCATTCGGACGGCCAAATGTGGATCGACACGCGCTTCGGCGATTTCCCGCACCGCATGCCCGATCACGCCTTGAAGGAAGGCGAAGACACCTTCACGGGCTGGATGTTGCTCTCGTATCGCAAGAAGGCCATGGCGTCATCGTCGCTGCGCGATCATCCCGCCTCCGCCGCCACGGACGAAAACCCGCGCACGTTCTGGGTGGCTGCCAGCAACACAGCCGGCCAGACGCTCACCGTGGATCTGGGCGGCGAACGCACTGTGCGCGCGGTGCAGGTGAATTTCGCGGACTATCAATCCGGCCGTTACGGCGACGCGCCCGACCTCGTGACGCAGTTCGTGCTGGAAGGATCGCGCGACGGCACGCACTGGAGCACGCTGGCCGACCTGTCGCGTGAAACGCGTGACCGCGCCAACGCCTATGTCGAACTCGATCAGCCGGCACGCGTGCGCTATGTGCGTTACGTGCACAAGCATGTGGGCGCGCACACCTTGGCCATCGCGGACCTGCGTGTGTTCGGCAACGCCGACGGTGCATTGCCATCGGCGCCCCGATTGGTATCCGCCAAACGACTGAGCGATACACGCGATGCCGACATTGTCTGGACGCCCGTGCCCGGTGCGGTGGGCTACAACGTGCGCTGGGGGCTCGCCGCCGATCGCCTGCACTCCACCTATCAACGCTTCGCCGACCAGCCGACGCGATTGGTGCTGCACTCGTTGAACAAGGGCGTGAACTACGTGGTGGCGGTGGAAGCGTTCGACGAGCACGGCGTCTCCGTGCTGTCAGCCGTGCGGAATCTGCCCGCCGGCGAGTGATCAGCCGTCGAGCGTCTGACGCAATTGCTGCAATGCCGGCAGCAGCGTGTCGGGCCGGCGCAGCGACTTGCGCGCCGCGCCGATGGCCTGGCGCACGCGGCCTGGGGTTTCGCCACGCGCAATCACATCGATGGCCGGCGCGCGGCATGCAAGCAAGGTGTCTACCCAATCGGCCGGTTGCAGGGCGCGGAAGCGCTGCGTCAATCGCCGCGCGGCGCGGAATGGCGCGGCCATGTCGTCGAGTTCGTCCAATGCCCTGGCCACGCGTGCGGGCAGGCGTTCCGCGGTGGCTGGGTCCATCGCTTCGGCCATGGCCGCCAGCGCATCGGCCAATCGGCGACGCAGCACGTCGGTGGAGCGCACGGGCAACACGCACCAAGCCGAGGCCAGGCCAATCATCGCCCCAATGACGATCTCTTCCAGTCGCAGCCACAGCAGCATGGCTGGCGGCTGCGGTTCAAAGCCCTGCAACAGCGCGAGCGCGAGCGTCACGAACAAGGCCCACCACGCGTAACCCAGCGGGCGCAGCCACACGCCGAAGAACAGCGCGATGAGAATCAGCACGCCCGTCATCGCAGGACTTGCACCGGTGTGTATCGTCAGCGTCATCGCCAACACCGTGCCCGCCGCCGCGCCCAACACGCGCAGGCCGCACTTGTAAGCGACATCAAGCCGCCCGCGGTTGCCGCTGTTCACGATGAAGGCCGTGAGCACGATCCACGCCCAGCGTTCCGCAAAGCACAGGTAACCGACGACAAACGACAACGCGAGCGCCACCGCCATCTGGATGGCCATGCGTGTGCTGGCAGTCGGGCGCATGCCGCCTTCCTGCGCTGGTGTGGCGGGTGCGTGTTCCAGCGTTTCCACCGGCGGCAACAAACGCAGTCGACGCGCGAGCAGATGAAACATCGTCACCCACAGCAATGACAGCAGCGCCACCGCCACCGGCACCAGCACGGGCGGTAGAGCGCCGCCGGGCGAGGCGTGGACGTGCGGCACGGTGAGCAGCGTGACGAAAGGCAGCGCGATCAAATGCCCTGCACGTCGCGCCATCGAGCCGAACCCGCGCAACCAGATCGACAGGAATATGCCGACGACAAAGGCCAGCGCACCGATCCACGGCGTGTCACGCAGCAACAAGCCCACGCCCATCGCCACGAAACCCACCAGCGGCAAGACCACCACCGCTTCCAGTCGTCCACGCAGATCGCGGTCCATATGGCTGCGCGACAACGACAGGCTCAACACCACCGCCAACACCGCCGGACCGCTGCCCGGCGACAGCTTGAGCGTGCAGAGCAGCGTGGCCAGCACCGCCAGCATGGTCACCACGGCTTCCACCAACGGCTGTATCAGCGCGGCCCCACTCGACCGGGCCATGCGTATCCATGCGGGAAAAGTGTCGGCCATGGCGGGGCAGCAGGTGGAGGAATGGCGGAACTATAGTTCGTCCATGTTGCCGCCGGAGAAGTCCGCCATGGCGGTGACGCTCAGGCGTGCGATGCAGGCCGCTTTCGCAACAGTACCCACAGAGCCACGGCAGCCAGCACATCGAGCACGGCAAGGCTGGCAAACAGCGGGTGATAACCCACGGTATCAGCCACGGCACCCACGATGAGGGAGAACGCCAGGCCGCCGATCCACGCGGCCGAGCCGGCCATGCCGGTGGCCGTGGCGACCACGCGGCTGTCGAAAACATCAGCCGAGAGCGTCATGAGCGCACCGGACAGCATCTGGTGCGCGAATCCGCCCACGCAGAACAGGGCGATGGCCACGCCGGCGCTGTCGGCAAGGCCGATGCAGGCAGGCCCGAACATCAGCGATGTGCCCAGCGTCATCACCAGCTTGCGCGAGGTGAGCAGCGAGGCGCCAAAGCGGCGCATGAGCCAGGGTGCGAGATAACCGCCGCACAGCGAGCCGGCATCGGCCGCGAGGAACGGCAGCCACGCAAACGCCGCCATCTGCGTGAGCTCCATGTGGCGCACTTCCGACAGGTACAGCGGAATGAAGAAGTTGAACGTCTGCCATGCCGGTTCGGCGAGAAAGCGCGGCAGCGCGATGCTCCAGAACTCGCGCGTCGCCAGCACGGCGTGCCATGCATCCGCGCCCTTGGCGGCGGGTGCTTCTTCTCGTCCGGCGAGAATGTAAGCACGTTCAGTCGGGTCGAGGCGGCGGTCATGCTCCGGCTTGCGATAGCCCACGTACCACAGCGCCGCCCACAGCAGGCCCACGCTGCCGGTGACAACGAAGGCCGCCTGCCAGCCCCAATGCAGGATGCAGAAGATCACCAGTGGCGGCGCGATCATCGCGCCCAGCGACGAACCGATGTTGAACCAGCCGGTGGCCACCGTGCGCTCTTTCGGTGGAAACCACTCCGACACCGCCTTCAGGCCGCTGGGAATGGCCGCTGCCTCCGTGGCGCCGAGCAGGCCGCGGAAGAAGGCGAGGCTGCCCCAGCCGGTGGCCAGTGCGTGCGCACAGTTGGCGAGCGACCAGCCGATGGCGAAGAGCGCAAAGCCCAGGCGCAAACCCACGTGATCGAGCACCCAGCCGGCGACCGGCTGCATCACCGTATACGCGCCCTGGAACGTCGCCACCACCCAGCTGTATTCGCGCGTGGACATCGCGAATGCCGACTTGAGTGTCGGCGCGGCCACCGACAACGTCGAGCGCGCGAGATAGTTGAGGACTGTGCCAATGGTAACCAGGCCAATGATCCACCAGCGGCGGCCGTGCGTGAACATCAAAGACACCTCGCGCTACGGCTGGCGCAGCAATGAAGACCGGCGATCTCAGCCCGGCGTGACGACAATGGCGGAAACCAGCGCGGGGCCGCCTTCGGGCACGAAGTCGAGCACGAGCATGCCGTTCTTCACCACCACGGGGAACTGGCGCGTCACCGTTTTCAGCGCGCCACCGGCCGCCGATGCGGGATTGAAGTGCGCGAGCACATCGGCATCGCCCGCCTTGACCGAGAACGTGCGCGTCGCAGCGAGCGATGCATCCGGCTCGGCGAAATGCAGCGTCACCAGCCAGCGTCCGTTGGGCATCGGTACGCGGTACTGGAAGCGGCCTTCGCGATACGCGGCGTAGAGCGCCGACTCCTTCGCACCGGTGATGGTCTTCACCGCCACGTCAGGACCTTCCTCCTGGGCGCCGCGGCGGAACGGGTTGAGCACCTTGCCTTCGCCGCCGACAAAGAACGTGTCCGAACCAAAGCGTTGCCCGTCGGCCGTGGTGACTCCCGTGAGACTGCCGGCCTTGATGCGCACGCCGTTCGCTGCATCGGGCGCGTGCCACGTCACCGAATCGGAAAGCGCATGGCCCTGGATCGAGGCATTCACGATGACTTGATTGTCGCCCGCCTTGAGCGCCACGTTCTGCCACACGCAGATGTGCTCGGGGCAGAGCGCTTCACCGCGCGCCTGGCCATTGACGCTGAGCGTGGCACGTTCGGCGTTGCTGTACACGCGCACGTCCGTCACGGGGTATGCACGATCCACGTAGCGCCGGCTGGTGATGTAGAGCGTCGGCTCGTTGGACCACTGCGCCTTGTAGAAGTAGAAGACGTCCTTCTTCACCTTGCGGTCGAAGCTAACCAAGCCTTTGTCGTTGAGATAGATCGCGTCGCCTTCCTCGCGCAGGTCGGAAGGGAAGTCGAACATGTTCCAGATCCATACGCCGGAGAGGTAAGGACGCGCAGCCATCGCCTTCCACGATTGCTCGTGCACCCAGCTTTCGTATTCCTCCGGATGCGGACGTCCAAACACATTGACCGGCCCACCCAGCGGATTGTCGGTGTGCTGCGTGAGCCCGCCGCCGGCACCGTACTCGCTCACGCCGATGGGCATGGACGGATAGCGTGCGTGCATCGTGTCCAGGAATGTGCCGAGGTCTTCGGGCTTGCCGTAGTACCAGCCGAAATAGCGGTTGTAGCCGGTGAGGTCGGCCACGTTGCTCAGCACGGGCTGGCCGGGGATGGCGTCTTCGCAGCAGTCGGCATAGCCGGTGGCGCGCGAGGGATCTTCCTGCTTGGCCAGCGTGTTGAGCACCTTGAGCATCGTCAGCGATTGCGCAGGCACCTTGAGCTTGAGCTGCACCGGACGGATGTCCGTCTCGTTGCCGATCGACCACACCACGATGGACGGATGGTTGTAGTTCTGGCGGATCAGCTCGGTGAGCTGTTCCTTGCCGTTGTCGATCAGCGCCTGTTTGGGTGCCGAATTAGTGAACGACGACTGATGCACGAAGGGCACTTCGGCCCACATGACCATGCCAGCCTTGTCCGCGTCGTCGTACCACTCCTGTGCGTGCTGGTAGTGCGCGCCGCGAATGGTGTTGACGCCCATCTCCGCCATGATGGCCAGGTCTTCGGCGTGATCCTGCGGCGAGATCGCCCAACCCTTGCCGAGGCGGTCCTGATGACGCGAGGCGCCATGCAGCGGCAGCGTCTGCCCGTTGAGACTGAAGCCGGTGTTGGCGTCGAAGTGGAACGTGCGCACGCCCAGCGGCTGCTCCACGCGATCGATCACGTTGCCGTGGTCGCGCAGCTCCACCGTCACCGTGTAGAGGTACGGATCCTTCAGGCCATTCCACAGGCGCGGATGCGCGAGCGTCAGCATGCGGGGCACGTCTTGCATGGACGCGCCGCCCAGTTTCACCGATGTACTGTCCGTGGCAACCGCATGCTTCGCGTCATCGCGAATGGTGGTGACAACGCTGAGATCGCGCTGCGATGGAGCGAAGTTGCGCAGTTTCGTGAGCACCGACACCTTGGCTTCGTCTGCCGTGACGTTGGGCGTGCTCACGTAGACGCCGGGACCGCCGTGGTCGAGCAGGTCGATCTGCGCACTGTCGGTGTCGATCAGCGACGCCTGGCGGTAGATACCGCCGTTGACGAAGAAGTCGCCGCCCAACGGAATCACGTTCTCGGTCGAGGCGCCGATGTCCGGCT
Organism: Dyella japonica; assembly: GCF_040545895.1. GTDB lineage: Bacteria > Pseudomonadota > Gammaproteobacteria > Xanthomonadales > Rhodanobacteraceae > Dyella > Dyella japonica_D. The sequence goes on along the minus strand of NZ_JBEPMU010000008.1, from coordinate 54,287 downwards.
TGCTGTTGTCGGCCTTCACGACGATGAGGTTGGACACACCCGGCTTCACGAAACGCGTGATGTCGAAGCGGAAGCGCGAGAAGGCGCCCCGGTGCTGGCCCACGTGCTCGCCGTTGACCCACACGTCGGCCACGTTGCCCACGGCATCGAACTGCAGGAACAGGTGATGTCCCGGCGCCACCTTGGGCACGTCCACATGCAGGCGATACCAGCCGATGCCGTGGGCGTTGTTCATGGCGGGCGAGGGCGTGAGGCCGTATTCGCCCACGCGGTTCCAGGTGTGCGGCAGGCTGACTTCGTTCCAGGCGCGATCGTCGTAGGTGTTGCCGGTGACGCCAGCCGCGTCACCACCGAAACGGAAGTGCCAACCCGAGGCCAGTGTTTGCACGGAGTGGCCCTCGGAGCCGGACGAGCCCGCGGCACTGGCGCCGGAGCATGCGGCGGACGTCATGAGGCCGATGAGGCAGGCAAGGGCAAGAGCGTGTCGGCCACGATTCCGCTGCATCACCGGTCATCCTGTTTCTGAAATATTGGTTTGACCAATACTCCGGTATGGTGTTCCTGCTGTCAACGCGACCATCGGCACACGCCGCGCATAAAAAAGGCCGCCACGCATCACGTGACGGCCGAGGGAAAAGCGTTGGAAAGAAGCGCTTACCAGTTCCACATGGTGCCGTCTTCCAGGCGCGCGACCGGGAGATAGGCGGGTTCGTACGGATACTTGGCCGCTTCCTTCTCGTCGATGTCCACGCCGTGGCCCACGGCATCGCCCGGGTACAGGTAACCGTCCTCGAAACGATAGGCGTGCGGGAACACGGCATCGGTTTCCGGCGAGTGGCGCATGTATTCCTGGATACCGAAATTGGGCACCCACGTATCGAAATGCAGCGCGGCGCCCATGGTCACCGGCGACAGGTCGGTGGCGCCGTGGCTGCCGGTGCGCACCTGGTAAAGCGAGGCCAGGTCGGCGATGCGGCGCAGGTGCGTGATGCCGCCGGCGCGCACCACGGTGGTGCGGATGTAGTCGATCAACTGGTTCTGGATCAGGTCCTTGCAGTCCCAGATGGTGTTGAAGATCTCTCCCACCGCCAGCGGCGTGGTGGTGTGCTGGCGGATCAGGCGGAAGGCTTCCTGGTTCTCGGCCGGCGTGGCGTCCTCCAGCCAGAACAGCCCATAGGGCTCCAGCGACTTGCCCAGCTGCGCCGCCTCGTTGGGCGTCAGGCGATGGTGCGCGTCGTGCAGCAACTGGACGTCGAGGCCGAACTTCTCGCGCAGCTTGTCGAACAGCGTGGGCACGAAGCGCAGGTACTTGGGCGTGTTCCACTGCGTTTCCTGCGGCAGGCCGACGCCTGCCGGCTCGTAGAACAGCTTGCCGCGGCCCACGCCGTAGACGTCCTTCATGCCGGGCACGCCCGACTGCGCGCGGATGGCCTTGTAGCCCATGTCCACGTAGCGGGCGACGGCATCCACGGTCTCGGCCAGGTCCGCACCATTGGCATGACCATAGACCAGCACGCGGTCGCGGCTCTGGCCGCCAAGCAGGTCATAGAGCGGCATGTTGGCCATCTTGGCCTTGATGTCCCACAGCGCCGTGTCCACGGCGGCAATGGCGGACATGGTCACCGGGCCGCGACGCCAGTACGCGCCGCGGTAGAGGTATTGCCAGATATCCTCGATGCGGCGCGGATCCTTGCCGATGAGGCAGGGGATGACGTGGTCTTCCAGATAGGCGACGACCGCCTTTTCGCGGCCGTTGAGCGTAGCATCGCCGATACCGCTGACCCCTTGATCCGTCTCGATTTTCAGGGTCACGAAATTGCGACCTGGACAGGTGACGATCACGCGGGCACGTTCGATCTTCATGGAGGGTGCGTATTCCATTTCAGCGGTGGGGGGCTATACTGCTGGGCATACTATTCTGCCTTGCCAATTTAGACAATATTGGTCTTACTAATTAGGCGAAAGCGAGCCATATGACGATTTCCAAGAAGGGCCGGAAGGCCGCCGCCAGCGACGCCGCGGCTGCGCAGGCGAACGGGCGGCTCTACCAGCGCGTGGCGCACCGGTTGTTCCAGGAACTGGCCAACGGCAAGTACGCCGTGGGCGACCGCCTGCCGGCGGAACGCGAACTGGCGATCGAGCACGAGGTCAGCCGCCCCGCGGTGCGCGAGGCGATGATCGCGCTCGAAGTGCAGGGCCTCATCGATGTGCGCGTGGGTTCCGGCGCGTACGTGCGTCGCCTGCCGGGCGTGGATGACCGGCCGGGCTTCAACGTCACCGCCTTCGAGCTCACCGAGGCGCGCCTGTTGTTCGAAGGCGAAAGCGCGGCGCTGGCTGCCACCAACATCACCGAGGCCGAACTGGACGAGCTCGAGGCCCTGGTGCGCCAGATCTCGGACGAGAACCAGCGCCGCAGCGTCACCGAGAACGCCGATCGCGATTTCCACATGCTGATTGCGCGTGCCACGCGCAACCTCGCCATCGTCAATGCCATCGAAGAGCTGTGGCGGCTTCGCTCCACCTCGCCCGAATGCGCGCTGCTGCACGCCAAGGCGCGCGCGGCCAACGTGCGTCCCGTGGTGGAAGAGCACAGCGCCATCGTCGAGGCCCTGCGCACGCGTGACCCGGCGAAGGCACGCGCGGCCATGCGCGCGCATCTCGCGGCCGTGATCGACCACCTGCTGTTCGCGACCGAAGAGCAGGCGCTTGCGAAGGCGCGCGAGGCCGTCGCTTCCACCCGTCGCCGTTTCGGCAACATCGCCTCGATCTGAGCTTGCCCATGTCCCGTCCCCTGGTGGTCCATCCGGACCGGTTTTTCCCTGCCGATCCGGCAACCCGCAAACTGTGCCGCCAGCTCTACGAACAGGTGGAGAAGCTGCCGATCGTCAGCCCACACGGGCACACCGATCCGCGCTGGTTTGCGTATGACGAACCTTTTGCCGACGCCACCAGCCTGCTGCTGACACCCGATCACTACGTGCTGCGCATGCTCTACAGCCAGGGCGTGCCGATGGAAGCGCTGGGCGTGAAGCCGCGCGGCGAAAAGGCCAGCGTCGATCCGCGTGCGGCATGGCGTCGTTTTGCCGAGTACTACCATCTGTTCCGCGGCACGCCGTCGCGCACGTGGCTGGACTGGGTGTTCGCCGACGTGTTCGGACTCACCGTGCGCCTTGATGCCAGCACGGCGGACGTCTATTTCGATTGCATCGGCGAGAGGCTCGCCACGCCGGCCTTCCGGCCGCGCGCATTGTTCGAGCGATTCAACATCGACGTGCTGGCGACCACGGAATCGCCGATCGACTCGCTCGAGCATCACGTCGCCATCCGCAACAGTGGATGGCAGGGCCGTGTGATCACGGCGTTTCGTCCTGATCCGGTGGTCGATCCGGAATTTGAAGGCTTTCTCGGCAACCTCGACCTGCTTTCGCAGATGACGGGCGAGGATGCGCGCAGCTGGCAGGGCTATCTGGCCGCGCTGCGCCAGCGACGTGCGTTCTTTGCGGCGATGGGTGCCACTTCGACGGATCACGGCCATCCCACGGCGGCCACGGCCGACCTTTCCGACGCACAGGCGGCAGCGCTGTTCGCCCGCGTCACGAACGGCAAGCCCACGCCTGAAGACGCCGAGCTGTTCCGCGCGCAGATGCTGACCGTGATGGCCGGCATGAGCGTGGAAGACGGCCTGGTGATGCAGATTCATCCGGGTAGTTGGCGCAACCACAATCCGTCGCTGTTCGAGCGCTTTGGCCGCGACAAGGGCGCGGACATTCCCATGCGCACCGAATACGTGCGCGCGCTGCAGCCGCTGCTGGCGCGCTATGGCAACGAGCCGTCGCTCACCATCATCGTGTTCACGTTGGACGAATCCACCTATGCGCGCGAGCTTGCGCCGCTCGCCGGACACTATCCCGCGCTGCGGCTGGGTCCCGCGTGGTGGTTCCACGACAGTCCCGAAGGCATGCGCCGGTTCCGCAAGGCGACGACGGAAACGGCGGGTTTCTACAACACCGTCGGCTTCAACGACGACACGCGTGCCTTCCTTTCCATTCCGGCGCGGCACGACCTGGCGCGCCGCATTGATTGCGGTTTCCTCGCCGAGCTGGTGATGGAGCATCGCATCGAAGACTGGGAGGCGGCCGAGCTGGCCGTCGATCTCGCCGGCAAGCTCGCCAAGCAGGCTTATCGCCTGTGACACAGCGCCTTTCGCGGGATGTACTAGCGCAACTCGCTCCTTCGGTGCACCGGCCCGACTACGATCGCGACGCGAAGGCTTGCGGCATCGTGCACGTGGGCATTGGCGCGTTCCATCGCGCGCATCAGGCCGTGTATACCGACGACGCGATGAATGGCGGCGATGGCAACTGGTGCATCACGGGTGTGTCGTTGCGTTCGCCGGACGTGCACGACCAGCTCGCGCCGCAGGATGGTCTCTACACGCTGAACGAGCGCGGCCCGAACGCCGCTGCGCCACGACTGATCGGTGCCGTGCGACGTGTGCTGGTGGCGCCACGCGATCCAAGCGCCGTGGTGGATGCCATGGCCGATCCGGGCGTGCACATCGTCACGCTCACGGTGACCGAGAAGGGTTATCTCGCGCGCGGCGAAGGCAGTCTCTACGACTACATCGGCAAGGCGCTCGCGCGACGTCGATCGCAAGGCTCGGGCGGCCTCACGCTGATCAGCTGCGACAACCTTCCGCATAACGGCGAGCGCTTCTCGGCGGCGTTGGGTGAATATCTCGAGTCGCTCGACGCCGACACCGCACGCTGGTTTCAGACCGAGTGCGCGTGCCCATCCACGATGGTCGATCGCATCGTACCCATGACGACCGACACCGACCGGGCCGATGTTGCTCGCACCATCGGCGTGCGTGACGAGGCCGCCGTCGTCACCGAGCATTTTCATCAATGGGTGATCGAGGACCGCTTCGCGGGCCCGCGTCCGCGCTGGGAAGCCGGCGGCGCGCAATTCGTGCGTGACGTGCGCGCGTACGAGGCGGCCAAGCTGCGCATGCTCAATGGCGCGCATTCGGCGCTGGCTTATCTTGGCCTCGCGCGCGGTCACGAGTACGTGCACCAGGCCATTGCCGATCCGCAGATTGCGCCATTGATCGCGCGCCTGATGCGCGAGGAAGCCGTGCCGACGTTGCCGTCGGTCGACATGGATCTGCTGCGCTACGCCGACGCGTTGATCGAGCGCTTCACCAATGCCGCGCTTCCGCATCGGCTACGCCAGATTGCGATGGACGGCTCGCAGAAGATTCCCCAGCGTTGGCTGGCCACGCTGGACTGGCACAGTCGTCGCAATCAACGCTGTCCCGCGCTGATCACGGCGCTGGCGGCGTGGATCGACTACGTGCGCGGCGAAGGCCGCCTCGTCGATGACCCGATGGCCGATGCGCTGGCGGCGCTGTGGGCGAGCGAAGGTCGTGGTGGCATCGCCAGGGCGCTGTTCGGGCCGCAGGGTCGCTTTGAGGCCTCGTGGGTTGCTCCTGAAGTCGACCTTCAGGCGCTCACGGGACTGCTCGATTCGGATTGACCAATTATTTCCGGACATGCTGCCTAGCAGCATCCGAAGTGGCCGAACCGCCATTATTTTCCTGCGTTTCGGTGTATAGCGCGGAAAATCCTGAAATAGCTGATTTGCCGGCCTTTTTGATGCGTCGCACAAGTTTGTCGGACATTCACTCGCACATAAAAATAATTGCAAATCTGCATAACCGAATTGGTTGACTCCCGCGTTGTACCGTTGCCATCATTGGTCTGACCAATAAGGCTCTCGGGGAGAGGCCAATTTATGAAGCGCAAGATGTTGAGCCAATGGGTGGCGGCCGTTCTGGCCGGTGGCGTGCTCGTCAGCGTTCCTGCATTCGCTGCCGATACCGACGCCGACGCGCCGGCCCAGGCGCAGTCCGGCACGACGAACGGACAGAACACCGCCGCTCCGGCAGCCACGAAAGACCTGCAGGCCGTGACCGTGACGGCCGAGAAGCGCGTCGAAAACCTGCAGAAGGTGCCGGTGGCCGTGGCGGTGATCAACACCGATCAGCTCGCCGCCTACGACGTGCGTGACTTCAACGATCTCAACCGCGTCGCGCCGTCGCTGGTGATCAAGCCGGCGGAGAATCCGGTGAACGCCTCGCTGACCATTCGTGGCGTGGGCACGTTCGCCTTCTCCATCGGCGTGGAGCCGAGCGTGGCGGTGGTGGTGGACGATGTGCCGATCGCCTTCCAGCCGCGTGCGTTCACCGACCTGTCGGACATCGCGCAGATCGAAGTGCTGCGCGGCCCGCAAAGCACGCTGTACGGCAAGTCGGCTTCGGCCGGCCTGATCAACATCACTACGCTGCCGCCGACCGACACACTGACCGCATCGGTGAGTGCGCTGACCACCAACGATGGCGAGATGGGTGGCTCGGCGGTGTTCTCCGGCCCGCTGGCCGAGCATCTTGGTTTCCGCAGCAGCTGGAACTACGACAACTTCGGCGGCAACGTCACCAACAAGTACAACGGCAATGACGTAAACGGCCGTCGCACGCTGTCCACGCGCAACAAGCTCGTGTGGGATCCCACCGACCAGTGGAACGTCACGGCCGGTTTCGACTACATCGACGGCCACACCACCACGGGTCGTCCGTTCATTGCGCTGGCGCCGAACGCCAACCTGCGCGGCATCTATGCACCGTCGGTGTTTGCCCCGGGCATCACGCCCGGCCCGGACAACACGGATGTGTCGAACAACTACACCACGGGCACGGACTACACCGACACGGCCGGCTCGGTGAAGGTCTCCTATGACTTCGCCAACGGTGGCCCGACGCTGATGTCGATCACCTCGTACGACAGCTACAAGATGTTCGATCGCCTGGACCAGGACGAATCGGCCCTGAAGCAGCTGGACAACCGCCAGTTCGGCACCTTCGCCTCGCACCAGACCACGCAGGAATTCCGCCTGCTCTCGCCGGGCGATGACCGCTTCCGTTACACGCTGGGCCTGTTCTACGCCGACGTGGATTACAGCCGCAACTTCGGCCGCGGCCCGTATTACTCGCTCGCGTCCTGGTATGCCACTTCGTCCTCCAAGCAATACGCCGGCTTTGGCCAGATCGAGTACGACCTGTGGCCGGGCACCACGCTGATACTGGGTGGCCGCGAGAGTTACGAAAAGATCGGCTACACCTTCAACGACTACCTCGCCAAGACCGCCTTCAACGGCAGCAACGGCGACAACTTCGGCACCTACAAGGCGGGCATCCAGCAGCAGGTCACCGACGACTTCATGCTGTACTTCACCACCGCCTCGGGCCACAAGGGCGAAACCTACGATCTTTCCACCGGTTTCAACGCGGTTCGCGCCGCAGGCGGGCCGGTGAAGCCGGAAACGTCGACGGATTACGAACTGGGCGCACGCATGCAGTTCCTGGATCGTCACCTGACGTTGAACACCACGCTGTTCGATACCCGCTACAAGGACTTCCAGGCGCAGGGCATCGAGACGCTGTCCGACGGCACCACCAACTATCGCCTGGCCAACGTGGGCAAGCTGCACACGCGCGGCGTAGAGCTGGAAAGCTCGTACCACGTCAACCAGGACCTGACGTTCGGCGCCAACGCCACCTACCTCGATGCGGAAATCACCAGTTTCCCGTTCGCGCAGTGCTATCCGAACCAGACGGTCGCCCAGGGTTGTACCGGCACGTCGGTGAAGAGCCAGAACCTGGCCGGCGCACGTCCGCCGCTGGCGCCGAAGTGGAAGTTCGACGCCAACTTCAATTACACCCATCCGCTGGGTGGCACCGGCTTGCTCGGCGTGGTCAATGGCTCGTACACGTACCAGAGCGAAGTGAACTATTCGCTGAGCCAGGACCCGATGACGGTGCAGGGCGGCTACGGCATCGCCAATTTCTCGATCGGCGTGCGTGAGGAAAGCGGTCGCTGGGAAGTGATGGGCTTCGTCAACAACGCGTTCGACAAGCACTACTACTCCAACCTCACCAACTCGACCAGCAACTATGCCAACCAGCTGGCCGTGCAGTCGTACCTGCCGCGTGACTTTGAGCGTTACTTCGGCATCCGCGCGACGTACAACTTCCAGTAAGGCCCGCCCGGTGCACCCATGCCCTCACATGGGTCGCATCCAGGCATGCATCACGCACCGCTGAACGCTGGCGGTGCAGGATGTGGGCACCATGGCCCTGCCGCTGGAGCGGCGGGGCCATTTCTTGATGATCGAACGCAGGAAATAGGCCGTGTCCGAACCGACCATCCACATCGGCGATCGCCGCGTCGCTTGCTTCGGCGAGCTGCTGCTGCGTCTCTCGCCGCCAACGGGCGAGCTGCTGCTGCAATCGCCTGCGCTGAAAGTGCATGTGGGTGGCGCCGAGGCCAACGTGGCATGCTCGCTGGCGCTGCTGGGCCATCCGACCACCATGGTGAGCACGCTGCCGGACAGCATGCTGGGACGTGCATGCGTCGGTGAGTTGCGGCGTTACGGCGTGGATATGGACGTCCAATACGCGTCGGGACGCATGGGTCTGTACTTCCTCACGCCAGGCGCCATGCAGCGTGCCAGTGACGTGCTGTACGACCGCGCGGGCTCCGCCTTCGCTACGGCGCCTGCAGCGTCGTACGACTGGCCACGCCTGCTCGCCCATGCAGGCTGGCTGCATCTTTCCGGCATCACGCTGGCGGTAAGCGACGCTTCGGCACATGCCGCGCTTGCCGCCGCGCGTGCCGCCAGCGATGCGGGCATTCCCGTGTCGTTCGACTGCAATATCCGCGAGCGGCTATGGGCGCGGCGCTTCAGCGAGGCTCCGGCACTGATGCGCGAGATGGTGGCGCATGCCAACGTGCTGTTCGGCAACGATCGCGACATCGCACTCATGCTTGGCCATCGCTTTTCCCAGGATCAGGCGATCGATCGGTTCGCTGCCGCCGCCGATGCCGCATTCACGGAGTGGCCGCGACTGCGACGCATGGCATCCACCGCACGCGTGCACCACAGCGCCGATCATCAGGAAGCGCGGGGCTTGTGCGCCTCGCGCGATGGGCTCATCACCACCGATGCCCATGAACTCAAGGGCATCGTCGACCGCATCGGCACCGGCGACGCCTTCGCCGCGGGCTTGCTCCATCGCCTGTTCGAGGGCGCCGCGGACCGCGACGCCTTGGCCTTCGCCATGGCCGCGTTCTGCCTGAAGCACTCGGTCGGGGGCGATGCCAGTCCCTTCCGTGCCGCAGACGTGGACGCCTTCGTCACCTCACGGGGCTTCGACGTCAGACGCTGATGCGAAACGCATCGGCTCTTGTCAGGCGCCTGCATAGCGACGGCTGCCGTCATCTGGTCAGAACCTCATAGTTCGTCCCCTTTGGGGTCTCATAGTTTGTGAGTTTAGTGAGCCCCCGACACAGACCATGCGTACAAACAGGGCGCATAGTTTGTACCTATCATTTGAAATCAGTCGGTTATCACATGCCAAATTGCAGCAGCTGGGCGTACAGAACTCGATAGTCTGTACATCGCCTTTCTTGATATCGGCAAATAAAAAGCCCGCAAGGGGGAGCCTGCGGGCTTTGGGTCATCCATCTTTAGTCTGCTTAGGTAGGAGGGGAAGCCAGGCTAAGCGGTGGGACTGATGTCTCTCGACATGGAATAACTATACCTGTCGGTATATTAATAAATCGTAACTTGGAGGAGGCGTCAGCGACCTCTGCTACACGAGCTTTCGCCGCTACTGAAAAGCAGGCGTGACGGCTACCAACTGTGCGGGAAATGCGCAGTTCGCGATAACTGCATGAGAGAGTTCTGGCACCGCCTGAAAGGCGCGTTCGTGTTGGGCGCTCTATTTGCGGGCTGAACTTGACCTATTGAATTACGATCATCATGCTATATGATGATCGTAATGGCATCGCGGTGGCGCCCTGCGCGGCCATGACAAAGGCACATCATTCCGCTCTTGCGAGGCTTTTATGAACGACACAACCGCCGCCACCGATATCTCCAGCCGCCCTGCGCAGGCAGGGGCGAGTGACCTGGCTATGCTCGGGCTCGCCCAGGCCGCCGCTGCCATCAGCCGCGGCGAAGTTACCTCCGAGGCCTACACGTCTGCCCTATTGCAGCAGGCGCGAACGCAGACCGAACTCAACTCATTCATCAGCGTTGATGAAGCTGGCGTCCTAGCCGCAGCAAGAGACGCCGATAAGGCGCGTGCTGCCGGCTCGGCAGCCCCGCTTTTGGGCGTTCCGTTCGGCGTGAAGGACAGTTACTTGACGAAGGGGTTGGCAACGAGCCTAGGGATTGGCGGCCTCCGCCACTTCGTACCAGAAGAGGATGCAGATGCTGTCCGCGCGATTAAGAATGCCGGCGCATTGGTACTCGGCAAGAACAACCTCGTGGAGATGTCCTTCGGTTTGACCGGCAGCAACGGAGACTTCGGGCAAGTAAAGAATCCACACGCGCATGATCGGGTGACCGGAGGCTCTTCGAGCGGTTCCGCCGCCTCTGTGGGCGCCGGCATTGTCCCGGCCTCCTTGGGTGGTGACACCGTAGGCTCGATCCGCGTGCCGGCTTCCCTTGTTGGCGTAGTGGGCTTCAAGCCGACGACGGGTCGATGGCCGCGCACCGGTGTGGCGCCCATTTCCCATACGCTCGATACGACCGGTGCATTTGCACGCAGCGTCGAAGATGTCGCGCTGCTTGATCAGGTCGTGACCGGCGAACGGGACAGGGAGTCATTCAAGGGCGGACGTGACCTGACGGGCGTCCGGCTGGCTTATGCACCGCGGCAATTCCTCGATCTGGTCGATCCGGAAGTCGAAGCTCGCTTCCATGAGTCACTCCGACAGCTTCGGCACGCGGGTGCTGAACTGATTGAGGTGGATCTTGGCGACGATTACGGCGCCCTCATCCATTCCGCAACGTGGGGCATCTTCTTCCACGAAACGATGGGCGCGGTCTCGGAGTTTGTTCGCCGCCACCAAATCCCGACGACGTTTGATGAGATCTATCAGGCCCTCAAGCCCGAGCTACGCGACGTTTGGGGACACATGGTGTTGCCCGGCGGCGGGGGCGCGATCTCCCAAGAGGCCTATCAAACAGCGCTAACGGTCAGTCGTCCGGAAATCCAGCGTCGGCTGGACAAGGTATTCGTGGCGCAAGGAGCCGCGGCAATTCTGCAGCCGACCACGCCCAGCACGGCACCACTGATCGACCAGCAGACGAATTTCACCATCGCGGGCAAAGACGTCACTTATCTCGCCCTAGCAACCAACACGGTTTCCGCAAGCAGTGTGGGCTTGCCGGGTATCAGCCTGCCGATGGGCCTGTCGAGTGACAGGCTTCCCATCGGCCTTGAGCTCGATGCCCCTTTGCGAAGCGACCGCGCCCTGCTGGGCCTAGCTCGTCGCGTTGAGGCCATTTTGGGTGCACGGGCGGGTACGTTCTGAACCTCGAGCCCCTTTCCATTGCGGGAGGGGCCGACTCCATCTCGCGCTAGCAAGGATCACCACATGTCAAACGCAACGTATTCTGTGCGCACGATTTCGGTCGAGCACGTCACCATCAGTTCTGCAAACCCCTTCGAGAATGTTCGAGCGAAGCTCTCATCCTTGGCCCCCCGCATCGATGATGGAATCTTCGTCCTTCTCCGCTACGGTGAGAGCAAGCGAGCACTTCAGGAACTGGAGGCATGTCCCGCACTGTCTATTTTCTCTCAGCGTGATCACGGCGCGCTGCTAGCTGTGGCGGGACTCCAGCGCCGTTCCATTCAGTACGATATTGGAAATCCACTTACAGCCTCCAAAATGACCCGCCACCATTTGTCAGCTGGCCTGTACGCACCGGTCCGCGTTCTGCTGCGCGAGGATACGGGTGGCCAGGTCGCTTTCGAATACGACCGACCTGCCTTCGTTTTTGGGCAGTTTGGCTGTGACGAAGTCGACGAGGTGGCACTGCAGCTTGATCGCGATCTCAGGGCTTTGCTGGAAGAAGCTGCGAGCTGAAATCGAAGGCAAATCTCAAGAGCGAAAAGAACGATGCGTTACGAGAAAGGTCAAAAGGCAACGACACGGCGCCAGATACTCGAGACAGCCTCGAGGTGTTTTCGCCGCGATGGTGTGTCGGCCGCGGGAATCGCCGGAATTATGAGTGAGGCTGGCTTGACGAACGGGGCGTTCTATACCCACTTCGCATCGAAGGAAGAACTGGTTCGTGATGCATTAGCCGAGGCGCTCGACGGCCAGCAACGTCGCCTTGAGGAAGACCTGCACGCGGGACTCAGTCTTGAGGCCGTCATCCGTGGCTATTTGAACCCGGATCACCTTAAAGCACCGGAAATTGGATGTCCGTCAGCGGCACTGCTGCCGGAAATCGCACGGCAGCCTCAGCCAACTCGGGAGGCCTATGAGCAGGGGCTGAGCCGCTATGTTTCGCTGTTGGCGGGCCAGCTTGAGAACCCTGACTCTGCAGCCGCTCATCGCCGTGCGACAGCCATCTTCGCACTCATGGTGGGGACACTCGAGTTTGCGCGCGCGGTGGCAGATACGTCACGCGCGGAGAAGATCTTAGAGGGCGGCATTGAAGCCGCATTGCTACTTGCTGATGCTCAGTTCGCTTGATGTTTTGAAAAACGGCAGAAGCAACAATTGGAAACTAAAGGAACGGCCCACTAGGTGGATCGTTCTGCGCTCGCCGAAGAATCACATAGCACCCATCAATCCCTCCATAATCCTTAGCTAACCTCACTACGCGCCTAACGGCGGCCATTGCTATGACAATCATCTCGGAAGAGAGCGGTTTGCTGACTCTCATCAATGTGTTCACGGTGAGTCCAGACAATCAGCAGAGGCTTATCGATCTTCTGACTCAAGCAACTGATCTATCCGTGCGCCATGCAAGGGGATTCGTTTCTGCCGCTTTGCACCGCAGTCTGGATGGCACCAAAGTCACGATGTATGCCCAATGGCAGAGCATGGAAGCGTATCAGGCCATGCGCGGAGATCCTGTCGCGATTCCGTATTTAACGGAGGCTTTGGAGATCGCTACGTTTGAGCCTGGCGCATATACCGTCGCAGGAACGTTTGCCCCACAAGTCACAAATCAGTGACAAGGTGGCTCGGCGGCTGAGTGCTCCTTGCCACGAGTTGCGCGTCCGCTTCGAGCCAAAGGCGACATCCCAGGTATCGCAAGCGCTGCCGGCAGGATCGATCCGCACGCTAGCCCCAGACCCCCCTTTCTGTAAACCTTAGGGTTTCATCACGAAACTGCCGCTTAGGGTTGGAAGCCTGATGTTGCATCCATCGAACAATCAGCGCAATGAAACACTAGACCCCTAACCTTTCGGGGCAGGCTTGCGCGGACGACTTCATTGGGTGCTGCGGGTCGAAAACGGATATCCGCGTTCTCGCGCCGGCTCATATTTGGCCGATCTAGGGGGGCAGCGGAGCAAAGCAGACCGACCGTCGGTTTCTGGCTGTGTCTAGTTTGGGCCATACGCGCACAAATTCCCGACACCATTCGCCACAAAAGAGCGTTCTAGCTCATTGATCCAACGTAAATTTGTGGAAAAATTGCGAATGCCATAGTTTGTGCAGCCCCTAAACGCCATAGTTTGTGACGCGCGCACAAACTATGGACGTGGGAACACCCATGTTGTGGGCGGCTAGGCCAATCGCCATTCACCATTGCACCACACCGGCGCATTGTCCATGATGGTGCAATGAACGATACGGCAGCTCGGGCGTGGGCGGAGCCGTTGGCGACCGGAGTGGCGCTGGCGGATGGGCAGTTGCGCCTGGTGTGGGTGAATCCGGCGCTGGCGGAGTTGTTGGATATCGGTCCGCGCAGTGCCGTGGGTCAGTCGCTGGCCGTGTTGCTGCATCGTCCGGAATGGATGGCGTTGGCGGAGCGCGCGTTGCGGGAGCCGTCGCCGCATCAGTTGCGTGGCATCGACATACCGTCGGCGCGTGGCGAGACGGCGCGGGTCGACGTGTCGATGCAGCGCCTTGCCAGTGGCGAGTTGCTGTTGGAGGTGCATGCGCTGGCGCCGACCGCCGTGTCGGATACGCCGCTCTCGGCTACGCTGCGCGGCTTTGCGCATGAGGTGAAGAACCCGCTCGCGGGTTTGCGTGGCGCCGCGCAACTACTGCAGCGACGCGTCGAGGACGAACAGCTGCGCAGTCTGGCCGGCCTGGTGATTGCTGAAGCCGACCGCCTGGCTGCACTGGCCAATCGACTGTTGCGCCACGGCGGCGCGGCCGCGCAACTGGGCGATGTGAACATTCACGAACAACTTGAACGCCTTGGTGATCTGTTGCTGGCCGAGCCGTCGCCGCCGACGTTGCGCCACGATTACGACCCCAGCCTTCCGGATATCTACGGCGACGCCGATCGCCTGTTGCAGTTGCTGCTCAACCTCGCGCGCAACGCCATCGAAGCCGGTGCGAAGACGCTGGTCTTCCGCACCCGCGCCGAGCCGGCCGTACGCCTGGGCGAACGCATGGCGCGCATGGCCTTGCGCGTGGACGTGGTCGACGATGGTCCGGGCGTACCGGAATCTCTGCGCGACACCTTGTTCGAACCGCTGGTTTCCGGTCGCGCCGATGGCAGCGGCCTGGGCCTCGCGCTGGCACGCGAGATCGCACGCGAACACGGCGGCGAGCTGCGTCACGTGGGACGCGCCGGCGAAACCACCTTCTCACTGTATTTGCCGATGGGGCACGCGCATGACTGAGCCACGCTCCGAGATCTGGATTGCCGACGACGACCGCGGCGTTCGCTTCGTCCTAGCCGAGGCGCTGCGCGATGCGGGCCTGCCCGTACGCGAGTTTGGCGACGCCGAGGAAGTGCGAGAGGCATTGCGTTCGGCATCGCCCGCGCTGTTGGTTACCGACGTGCGCATGCCGGGCGAAGGCGGCCTGGCGCTCATCGCTGCGCTGAAAGCGCAAGGCGTGGGCCCGGTGATCGTGATGAGCGCGTTCACCGATGTCGCTACCACGGCGGCGGCCTATCGCGCGGGCGCGGTGGATTATCTGGCCAAGCCGTTCGATCTCGACCAGGCGGTGGCTGCGGTGCAACGCGCGCTGGCCGACGTGCCCGCTTCGATCGCCGCTCCCGCCACAGCACCTGCGCCCACGCACGCCTTGCTTGGCGAAAGCCCGGCGATGCGCGAAGTGTTCCGTTTGATCGGCCGCGTCGCGGCGAGCGATCTCAACGTGTTGATCACCGGCGAAACCGGCACCGGCAAGGAACTGGTGGCGCGCGCGCTGCACGATGAAAGCGCACGGCGCGGCAAGCCGTTCGTCGCGCTCAACACGGCGGCCATCCCCAGCGAACTGCTGGAAAGCGAACTGTTCGGCCACGAGGCCGGCGCCTTCACGGGCGCCACGCGTCGACATGCCGGGCGCTTCGAGCAGGCGGAAGGCGGCACCTTGTTCCTCGACGAAATTGGCGACATGCCGCTCGCCTTGCAGACACGCCTGCTGCGCGTGCTGGCCGGCGGCGAGTTCTATCGCGTGGGTGGACGCGAACTCATTCGCGGCAACGTGCGCATCATTGCCGCCACGCATCAGGATCTGGATGCGCGCGTGGCGGCAGGGCAATTTCGCGCGGACCTCAAGCATCGACTCGACGTGGTGCGCATCGAGCTGCCGCCGCTGCGCCAGCGTCGCAACGACATCCCGCTGCTCGCCCAGCATTTTCTCGCCAGTGCCGCGCAGGAGCTGCGCCTGCCGCCCAAGCGCTTTTCCAAGGCGGCGCTCAAGGCGGTGGCGCAGCGCGACTATCCCGGCAACGTGCGCGAGCTGGAAAACCTCTGCCGTCGCCTGGCCGTGATTGCGCCTGGCAACGAGATTCTCCCGGCCGACCTTGGCGCGAATACCGCAAGCAGTTCGGCGGGCGGCTGGACCGAGGCGCTGCGTGAATGGGTATCGCAGGCCCTGGCCGATGGCGAAGTGGATATCCACACGCGGGCACGCGAAGCGTTGGACCACACCTTGTTGCAGGTAGCGCTGGAAGCCCACGAAGGCCATCGCCAGCACGCCGCGGCAGCCCTCGGCGTGGGCCGCAATACATTGACCCGCAAACTGGGCGCGTCGCGCACACGTCGGCCATCCAAACCCTGAGAGACTCACCATGAGCGTCACCACCCGCATCGCCGCCCGCGACGACATCGCGCATATCTCACAGTGGAACGTGTCGATGGCGTGGGAAACCGAACAAAAGGTGCTCGAGCCCACCGTGATCGAACGCGGCGTTACCGCAGTATTCGATGAACCGCGCCGCGGCTTCTACCTCGTGGCCGAGCGTGCTGGCGAACCCGTCGGCTGCCTGCTGGTTACCTACGAATGGAGCGACTGGCGCGCTGGCGATTTCTGGTGGATCCAGAGCGTGTATGTGGTGGAGTCGGCGCGTCGCGAAGGCGTGTTCCGACAACTCTACGAAGACGCCAAGCAGCGTGCGTCGCAAGCAGGCGCCGTGGGTTTGCGCCTGTACGTGGAAACGGAAAACGAGCGCGCGCAGCGTACCTACGCCGGGCTGGGCATGGAGCGTTGCCACTACTTCATGTACGAAGCCGAGTTCTGATGTATGTCAGGCCGGCAGCAATTGCCGGCTGAATTGTTCCGGTGGTATCGCGGTGCCGAACAGGAAGCCCTGCAACAGTGAGCAACCCGCGCGGCGCAGGTGTTCGGCTTGTGCGAGCGTTTCCACGCCTTCGGCCACCACGCTCATGTCCAGTCCGCGCGCCATGGTGATGATGGCGTCGGTGATGGCGGCGTTGTCCGCGTCGGTGGCGATGTCGCGCACGAAGGTGCGGTCGATCTTCAGCGCGTCGATGGGGAAATACTTCAGGTACGAAAGGCTGCAATAGCCGGTGCCGAAATCGTCGAGCGCCAGGCTCACGCCCAGGTCCTTGATGCCCTGCATGAGCGCCCGGCTCTGGTCGCCCGCGGACATCACCATGCGCTCGGTGAGTTCCAGCTCGATCAGCGACGGCGGCAGTTGCGCTTCTTCCAGCGCGGTCTTCAGCGTGGCGTGAAAACCCGGATGCTGGAATTGCGGCGCGGCCACGTTCACCGCCACCACGATGGGTCGGCCCGCGCGATACCACGCGCCGGCCTGGCGGCAGGCTTCGCGGATCACCCATTCGCCGATGGGCACGATCAGGCCGCTTTCTTCGGCCACTGGGATGAACTGGTCGGGCATGTATACGTCGCGGCCATCCACCTGCCAGCGCAACAGCGCCTCGGCGCCGACGATGGCACCAGTGCGCGCGTCGACCTTGGGCTGGTAGTGCAGGTGCAGGTCGCCACGCTTGAGCGCCTTGCGCAGATCCTGTTCGATGCGCAGGCGCGCGGCAGGCAATTCGCTCATCTGCGAAGTGAAGAAGCGGTAGTCGTTGCGACCCTTCATCTTCACTTCGTACATGGCGATGTCGGCGTTGCGAAGCATCGCTTCGGCATCGAGCGCATCGTCGGGATAGACGCTGATGCCCACGCTGTAGCTGATGTTGAATTCGCCCATCTTGCTGGACGCCGAGGACTGCCACAGGCGCATGAGCTTCTCGCACAACTGGCTGGCTCCCGAGCGGCCATCCACGTGCGACAGCAGCACCACGAACTCGTCGCCGCCGATGCGGCTTACCGTGTCTTCGTTGCGTAAATGGTGGCGCAGGTGGCCGGCGAATGCGCGCAGCAGGTCGTCGCCGGCCGTGTGGCCCAGCGCATCGTTGATCTGCTTGAAGTGATCGATGTCGATGTGCAGCAGCGCCGCTTCGTCGTGGCGGCGCACGGCCGCGGCCAGTACCTGTTCCAGTCGCGATTGCAGCAGGCTTCGGTTGGGCAGGCCGGTGAGCGTGTCGTGCTGTGCCAGGTGCGCCATCTTCAGCGCCAGCGCGCGCGTTTCGCTCACGTCGTGGAACACCAGCACGCCACCGATGACGCTGCCGGCGTGATCGTGGATGGAAGCGGCCGAATCCTCGATGGGCGTTTCGAAGCCGTTGCGGTGGAGCAGCACCGCATTGCCCTTCAGTTCGACGATGGCATCGCGCGTGATGGCATCGAGCAGCGGGCTGTGCAGCGGCTCGCGCGTGCGGCTGTCGATGAGGCGGAACACCTCGCTCATCGGCTTGCCCACCGCTTCGGCCTGGCTCCAGCCCGTCATCGCTTCGGCGATGGGGTTGAGCGAGGTCACGCGATGCTGCAGGTCGGTGGTGATGACGGCGTCGCCGATGGAGCGAAGCGTCACCTCGGCCAGTTCGCGTTCGCGGAACAGTGCTTCCTCGTAGGCCTTGCGCTGGCTGATGTCGAGGATCTGAGCGATGGCGTGATACGGCTCGCCTTTCATCGATCGCACCAGCGACACGCTGAGCAGCACGTACACGACATGGCCGTCGCGATGGATGTAGCGCTTCTCCAATTGATACGTTTCGCGCCGGCCCTCCCGTAGTGAGCGCGACAGCTCGCGCGAGGCGGGCAGGTCGTCAATGTGGGTGAGGTCGGGCAGGGCGCGCGCGAGCAGTTCCTGTTCGCTGTAGCCCAGCATCTCGCACAGCGCGGCGTTCACCCGCAGCATGTGGCCTTCGGTGGTGACCAGGGCCATGCCGATGGGAGCGTGCTGGAACGCGCCGAAGAAACGCTGCTCGCTTTCGCGCAGCTGCAATTCCAGCGCATGGCGCGCGGTGATGTCGATGAACACGGTGAACACGCCGCGCACGTGGCCTTCATCGTCCACGTCAGGCTGGAAATTGCCGTGCACGTAGCAGCGCGCGGAGCCCGCGAGGAGTTCGCCTTCGTACACCGCGGCCTCGCCGGCCAACGCCTGCTCGAGGCAGGCCCCGGCATGCTGCACGTTCCACACGCCGATCACTTCGTCGACGGTGCGGCCGATCATCCGTTCGGGGTCGATGCCCAGCCAGCTGCGATGCGTGGCATTGGCGAAACGGAAACGCCGCTCGCGATCCACGTAGGTGATCAGCGCGGGCGTGCCTTCCAGGACATGGCGGGGCCATTGGGCCTCGCCTCCTGCAGGGACGAACTCGTGATCGGTTTGGCGCATCGTAAGTTCGGCCCGCTGGCGCACCCCCCGCGCCTTGTCAGCGCATCATGCGCCAAGTGGGGCCGGCTGTGCAGGTGGTCCCGGTTCCTTTGTGTACCGGACCGCGTCAACAGTCAGTGCAGGGCCTGGGCCGGTGCGCCGAGCTGGCCATCGGCATCGAGCAGGATGCAGCCGAGCGCGTGCAGATCCGCCGAGACGCCGTGGCGTGCAGCCAGCTCCGTCACCAGCGGTCCAAGTGCCTTGGGATGCAGTGGGTAACCGTGTGCGAGCACGCGGGCGCGGCCGCCATCGCCGCGTTGTGCCAGCGTCACCGCCACCACGCCAAGGCCCGGCGCCTCGTGTGCATAGAGTGCCGGTGCGTCATAAGCGGAGTCGGTGGTGCCGAAGGTTTCGAGCAAGTAGCCCGAGGCGGGTTCGCCGTTGGACAGCATCAGCGGCAGGTGATGCGCATCGAGCAGCGCGGCGTACTGGCGCAGTTCGAACACGGCACCGGCGAAGTCGTGGGCGCGTTGGCTAAGTTCGCCTGGCTGGCTGCGCAACCAGTCGGCCGGCGATTGCGCTTCCACCTTGCCATCGTGATAGCGAAGCGCGAGGCCGCGCGCGCTCATCGTGCTCTCTTCGCGATACGGCGTGAGCAGCGCGGCCTCGAGCAGGGTCCACAGCGGCGCGAGGTTCACGTGTTCGTATTGCACGCAGGTGAGCGCGAGCAGGTCGTTGCGACTGAGGTAGCGCGCATGCTCCAGGCGAACGCCCAGCGTGCGCATCAACCAGTCCGCGGTGCGGGTGCCGGCTTCGCCGCGACCCACCAGCTCCACTTCCAGTTTTTCCGAGAGGCTTTCGGCCAGCGCTTCGGGAGCGAGCAGCGAGATCGGCAGCAGGCGCATCGGGCCGTCGGCGAAGGCGGCTTCCGGCTCCAGCGGCTGCGCGGGCATGTGGCCCTCGTGGGTGCCGAAGGCCACCACGTTTTCCAGATGGCCGCGCGGCACGCGCCGGGCCAGTTCATCCAGCGTCGCCCATACGGGGAAACCGGGGCGCAGCAGCTCCACCGCGTCGAACAGCGCACCGGCCACGGCAAGGCGCGCTTCGGCCACCTGGGGGACGAGCGCATGCAGGTCCTCGGCGACCAGGGCGGCCAGTTCGGCGGCCTCGTCGCGGCTCAGCGTGCGGTGCGAGGGGGTGTCACCGGCGGAGAGCTCCAGCGCGAGGACCACAGGGAGGGCGACGAGCGTTTGTGCTTCCACGGATCACGAACCCGAACAGCAAAGAACCGGATTTTAGAGCCTGTTTAAGGTTTCACCATAGCCCGCGTTGTCCATCGGCATGTGGCCAGGCGCCCGCCACGGCTCGACCTGACCACCAGTCAGGCGCTTCGCCGCGCCAGGCGCCTGGCCACATGCCGATGGACAACCCTGCGGGCCGGGCCTGTTTGCCCGCCATCCATCGTCATCACTCGGTTGTGTATCGACATACACGCCCGCGTTCTTCCTTGTCTGGCGGACAAACAGGCCCGGCGCGGGCCATGGTGAAACCTTAAACAGGCTCCAACATTTGCCGGGTTTTGGGCTTTCACCGGGTGGCCCCGCGCGTTAGCCTTGAGGACTCGGCTTTTTCGGACTGTTCCAGCCATGGAAAACACGCTCAAGCGCGTCGGTGTGATCGGCGGCGTACGTATCCCGTTCTGCCGCAACAACACCGCCTACGCCGACGTCGGCAATTTCGGCATGTCGGTGAAAGTGCTTGGGTCGCTGGTGGAACGCTACGGCCTGCACGGCGTGGAGCTGGGCGAAGTGGCCATGGGCGCGGTGATCAAGCACGCCTCGGAGTGGAATCTGGCCCGCGAAGCGGTGCTGTCGTCGGGTCTCAAACCCACCACGCCGGCGATCACCACGGCACGCGCCTGCGGCACGTCGCTGGACAACGCCATCATCATCGCCAACAAGATCGCCACCGGGCAGATCGAGGCCGGTATCGCCGGCGGTTCGGACACCACCAGCGACGTGCCCATTGTGTTGGGCGAGCGCCTGCGCAAGCGCCTGCTCGCCGTCAACCGCGCCAAGACCTGGCAGGAGAAGCTGCGCACCGCCACGCACGGTTTTTCGCTGAAGGAACTGAAGCCCGCGTTTCCGGGCGTGGCCGAGCCGCGCACCGGCATGTCGATGGGCGACCACTGCGAGAAGATGGCCAAAGAGTGGCACATCGCGCGGCAGGCGCAGGACCAGCTGGCGCTGGACAGCCATCACAAGCTCGCCGCTGCGTATGACGCCGGCTTCTTCGAAGACCTGGTGGTGCCGTTCCGCGGTTTGAAACGTGACGGCTTCCTGCGACCCGACAGCACCTTGGAAAAACTGGCCTCGCTCAAGCCCGCGTTCGACAAGAGCTCGGGCCACGGCACGCTCACCGCCGGCAATTCCACTGGCCTTTCCGATGGCGCCGCCGCCGTGCTGCTGGGCACGGAAGCATGGGCGACACAGCGTGGCTTGAAGGTGCAGGCATGGTTCCGCGATGCGGAAGTGGCGGCGGTGGATTTCGTGCACGGCGAAGGCCTGCTGATGGCACCGACCGTGGCCGTGCCGCGCATGCTGGCGCGCCATGGACTCACGCTGCAGGATTTCGATTTCTACGAGATCCATGAAGCCTTCGCCGCGCAGGTGCTGTGCACGCTGCGTGCGTGGGAAAGCGCGGACTACTGCAAGCACCGCCTTGGCCTCGATCAGCCGCTGGGCACCATTGATCCGGCCAAGCTCAACGTCAACGGTTCGAGCCTTGCGACCGGTCATCCGTTTGCGGCTACCGGTGCACGCGTTATTGCCACGCTGGCCAAGCTGCTCGAGCAGAAAGGTTCCGGCCGCGGCCTGATTTCCATCTGCACGGCCGGTGGCATGGGTGTCACCGCCATTCTCGAACGCTGAGCGAATCCGCTCGCTGTTTGTCGCCGATGTTTCGCCTTCGCACCACCGTCAGCCTGAGTTTGCTTGCACTGGTCGTGGGCGTGGCGGGCACGGCATGGCTGAGCACGCTGACTGGCGATTGGCAGGGCCCCACCGGCCATGCCGACAACACCTCTGCGCGTCGTGACAAGGTACGCATGATCGTGCGTCGTCGTGCACACACGACGGCGCCACGCGAGCCGGTCGCCGCTGCAACGGCTTCCCATGCACCGACACTGATGGCGCCCATCCGCGCAGCAGAAGACCTGCCCACGCTCACGCCGATCGACATGCCTCCGCTGTCGACGCCATGGCTGCAACGCGTCGCCTTCGCCAGCGGCCGCGTGGTGTTGCGGCTGACCGTCGATGGCGAAGGCCGTGTGGGTCAGGCAGCAGTGGCCGAATCCAGCGGCAACGCGGGCCTTGATGATCGCGCCTTGCGCACGGCAACTCACTGGCGCTTCGCCGTTCCCGTGGACCATCCGGATGGCTTGAGCGGCCTGTTGGTCATGCGCTTCGACGACACGCCTGCCGCGAATCTCTAGACCGCTTCAAAGCACGCCTTGCACGCCCGCACCGAAGGCGGTGATCAGGCGCGTATAGATCAGCTTGGGCGACACGTCGACATCAGGGAAGTCGCCCACCGGTGTGTAACAGCTGAGGAAGGCTGGATCGCTGGGCCGC
The DNA here is from genome assembly GCF_040545895.1 of Dyella japonica. GTDB lineage: Bacteria > Pseudomonadota > Gammaproteobacteria > Xanthomonadales > Rhodanobacteraceae > Dyella > Dyella japonica_D. The sequence continues at coordinate 31,626 of NZ_JBEPMU010000008.1, read as the reverse complement.
ATCGGCGTGCAGCCTGCCTTGAGGTCGTAGCTGGTGGCGTAGCGATACGGCCACAGGTCGAAGATGGGCAGGCTCGCGGAGATGTCGCCGATGGCCATGCTCAGGCTGCTCTGCTGGCGCGGCGCGATGACCCAGGCGTTCTCCGGCTGCGTGTCACGCAAGATGCTGTCGCGCAGTTCGCTGGCGAAGCGGGCGTCGTACACGATCACGCCGGCCTCGGTGTTGTAGTGGTCCGAGCGCGGGTCGAAGTTGTGCGAGCCGACCATGGCGAAGTCGTCGTCCACCACGATGGACTTGGCATGCAGTCCGAAACGGCGGCCGGGCGTGGTCAGCGGCGCAGGACGGTTGCGGCGCGCGCTGCCGCGGCTGCCGAGCAGGCCGCGCTCCGTACCCACGCGACGATGCACCTGCTTGCCACCTTGCACGGATGGTTCGGGACCTTCGTCCGCCGCTGCATCCGCGTTGTCCTCGGCAGGACCTACCGCGTGCGGTTTCATTTCGTAGATTTCGAAACCGTAGTCCTTGAGGTAGCGCTTGCGGTGCTTGTAGGAGAGGGCATACACCGCGAACGCATCGGTGGAGGCGAGCGAATTGGTCGACACCACGATGCGCGGCGGCGAGGTGCCCTGATGCAGGCGCTCGAAGATGGCCTTGGCGCGGTCGCTCATCACCAGGTACGGCGTCTGCAGCACTACTTCGTGCTGGGCGGCGCCGACCATGCGCATCAGGTGCGTGGTGAACTCGTGGGCGCTGCGCTTGCCGGGTTCGTCCGTTTTCGCGGGAAGGTCGCTGAAATAGTCGACGCGGCCGGTGCGCAGGGTGTCGGAGACCAGCACGTCGTCGATCCATGCGTCATCGGCTGCTTCTTCCACCACCCGGGCCACCCGTTCCGGGTGCGCGTAACGCGGTTCCGGCAGCGGGCCGGGATGGACGCTGTCGAGCAGGTAGCGGTTGACGTCGCGCAGGTGGGTGAGCGGCGTGGAGCGCTTGTGGTTCCAGAACGTTTCGAAACTGGTGGCCATGTCGCGCGCGGCCGGTCCGCCCACCATCACGTCGCGGTCGACGTAGTCGAAATCGTTGTCCCAGTCGAAATAGCGGTCCTGGTAGTTGCGGCCGCCGGTGATGCCGATGGCGTCGTCCACCAGCAGCAGCTTGTTGTGCATGCGCTGGTTGAAGGTCATGAAGCAGCACACGATGCTGGCGCTGAATTCCACCACCGAGGTCTGCGCTTCGTGGAACGTCGGGTTGTAGAGGCGTACCTCAAGGTTCTGGTTCACCGTGGCGAGCCGTTCCAGCAGCACGGGATCGCCGAAGGAGAACAACTGGTCGGCGAGGATGCGCACCTTCACGCCGCGCCGCGCCGCCTTGATCAGCTCGTTGAGCACCAACTGGCCGGCGTCGTCCTGGTCCCAGATGTAGGTCTGCACGTCGATGCTGCGTTGCGCGGCGCGGATCAGGTTGAGTCGCGCGACCATCGCCGCCTCGCTGTCGTTGAGCAGCGTGACTACGTGCACGGGCTGATCGGGCGTGGAGTCGCTGATCGCCTGATGCGCGGCGTCAAGCAAGGGCGAGTCGATGGCGCAATGATCGTCGCGGTCGCAATCGAGCTGGCGCTGCATGTCTGCAGCGACCGCAGCATCCGCTCGCCGGATGCGCGTGGGCGACACGCTGCATCCCGACAAGATCAGGATCGCTGCAAACAGAAAGGAGACGGCGATCCCACGTTGGCGCATGCCGCGATGATACGGGAGACGACGGCGGGACTCAGTCAGTGTTCGCTGAACGCCTTGCGTAATCGAGGCTGATCATCATGCCCAGTTGCACCTGGTCGGAGATGGCCGTGCGATGGTTGCTCATGCCGAAATCGCTGCGCTGGATGGTACCGCGCACGGAGATCACGCACTCCTGCAGCGAGTCGAGCGGGCAGTGCGAGGGAAGCACTTCGAAATGCGCCGGCTTGGTGACGCCGCGCAGCGTCAGCGTGCCATCGAGGTTGCCGCCTTTCTCCAGCATGCCCAGCGAGATGGGATCGGAGATGAAATGGATCGAAGGAAAACGCGAGGCGTCGAAGAACTCCGGCGCCAGTACCCAGCGACGGATGCGGTCCGAGCCCATGCGGATGCTGTCGACGGTGATGCGCGCATCGACGATGGCGGTGTCATGCAAGGTGCTCAGCGTGACATCGCCGTCGATTTCCTCGAAGCGGCCGTTGATCTGGCTCAACCAGAACAGGCGAACGCCGAAGTCGGCGTGGGAGCGTGCGGGATCGATGCGGTAATCCGCTGCCTGCGCCGGCAGCATGACGAGCAACAACAGCGCGAGGCAGCAACTGGCAAGCGGCAAACTCATGGGGACCAGAAAGCATCCAGGCGGGCGTTGCCCGGTTCGAGCGCACCATCGAGATGCAACACCGCCAGGCCGGCGGGCGGCATGCCGCGGAACTCGTCGGAACGACCCTCCACCAACAGGGCCACCAGGCGTTCAATGCCCGGGTTATGGCCTACCAGCACCACCGTGCCGGCATCGCCGTGCTGATCGAGCAGGGCCAGCAGTTCGCCCGGCGTGGCGTCGTAAATGTCGTCGGCGAATTCGGTGACCGGCACGTGGCTGTAGGCGGCGAGTGCGAGTGCGGCCGTGGCGCGGGTGCGTTCGGAAGGCGAGCACAGCACGCGGTCAGGCTTCACCCCGTGCGATACCAGCCATTTGCCGGCGGCCTTGGCTTCCTGCTCGCCGCGTCCGCTCAGGCGGCGGCTGTGGTCATCGGCACCCGCCGGAGCCGGTTGGGCTTCGGCGTGACGCAACAGGATGAGTTCATGCATGGTGGGCTCCTGGGGATGCTCTGTTCTACGCGGTGACGGTGTCATCGCTTCCGTTGGCTCGCAGGTCGCGATGCGTGACTTGCCCAGGCCACCCGCCTGCGCCATGCCGCGCTCCCCCACTTCGCCGACTTGCTGGACATCATGCCACCCTCGCCGAACAGAACAGAGCACTCCTTGGTGTTACGGACTCGCAGCGCACCTTCAGTGCTGGCGTTTGATCCAGCGCAGCAGGTGTTTCCAGTCTTCCTGATGACTGCGGACGTTTTCCGAGGCGTAATCGAAGATGCCCTTGCCCAGCGCCGTCAGCAGCACATAGGCCTGGCTGTCGCGCAACTGCGCCACCACGGGAAACGGTGCCTGCTCGGACAGCTGGTTCATGGCGTCCTGACTGGCATTCGTCCACGGCTTGAGGCGGTTGCCCACCAGGCCCACCGGCAGCCTTCCCCGCTTGATGCGGTTGATGCGTTTCAGTTCCTCCAGGAAACCGAACGTGGCATCGAGGTCGAAGGTTGACGGCAACACCGGCACCAGCACGATGTCGGCCTTTTCGAGATAAGGCTCCAGGTCCTTCTCCTGCGAACCGGCGGGCGTGTCGATGAGCACGCGCTGGGTATCGGGAGGGAGTTTCTCCATGGAGCGCCGGCCGCCTTCGATGGCCAGTACGCCGGGCACCGTATCGGGGCGGTTGGCCGCCCAGCGGAATCCGGACTGCTGCCGGTCGGCGTCGACGATGGCCGTGTGCTTGCCATCCTGCGCCCAATGCGAGGCCAATTGCGTGACCAGCGTGCTCTTGCCGCAACCGCCTTTGCTGCTTGCTACCAGTACCGTCAGCATGATGCCGCCCCAGTGTCCAAGCCGGGGCCAAGCCTACATGATGGCCCGGGCGCCGACGCAAGCATGAGTGTCGTTGGGCAGCTCATGCGTTGCGTTCGAAGGCCGCGGGAATCAGCCAGCCTTGCCCGGTTCCCAGTCAGTGGGCGCATCCACCGGCATGTTGTAGTCGTGTAGTGCGGTAAGCACCAGGCTCATCTGCGTGCCGCCGGAGCGGGCGAGCACCAGCAGATGCTGGGCCACCGTGCTGTCGCCTTTGGCGCGCATCGACAGCTGCGAGAAGCTCTGCACCTGCCACACCAGGTTGCGGCGCAGGCGCTTGGCGTCCTCCTGCTGCGAGGAATCCTCGTCCAGCACTTCGCGCAGATGCAGGCCCAGCGAACGGGCCAACGGGCTGGAACCCCACTCCAGAAGCTTGCCCAGCTTCAGGCAATCGGCCTTCACGCTGGCCTTGTCGGCATTGTCTTCGCACAGGCGGGCGGTGGCCTGCAGCGCCGGCTGCGGCTGGCCTTCGGCCAGACCGAACACCAGGGTGAGCTGCACGTCGGCGCCGTTGGTGGCCGAGAGCGGACCAACCACATTGGTGGGCGGCGGCAGCAGGGTCACGGTGGTGGCCAGCGCCTTGAGCGTGGCGCCGGCGTAGTCGTCGTAAACCTTGGCGGAAGCGGCTTTGGCGAGGTCCTCGCGGGCATCGTCGTTCTTGCCGTCGCGGATGTCCTGGCCCAGCTTGAGCAGCCACACGGCGGCGTTGTCGGGTGCCTGCTGCACCAGTTTGGACACCGCGTCGCTGTTGGGGCAGTCCGCGGCCTTGGCGTCGCAGTCGGTCAGCCGGGCCCAGCTGATCTCCGGCCCTGCGCCCTGCGCGGCGGCGGCGCGGTCGATCAGGGCATGGAAGCTGTTGAAGTCCGGCTGGTCCTGCAGGGGGCGGGCGAGCAGGGCGGCGCCCATCAACGGGATGGGATCGGCCTGCGGAGCGATCACGCTGACCAGGTCTTTCTGGTACTGCAGCAGGGCCTGGCGGCGGGCGGTCTGCTGGGCGTCCGTGGCGCCGGCGGGGGCCTTTGCGGGCGTCTTGGCCGCCAAGGCGGGGCCGTAAGCGGCGGCCAGCAGCAGTGCGAAAAAGAGGTGGCGCCGTCCAAGCATCGAGGGGTCCTTACCCAAAGCCAACCCTCAGGATAGCGTCCAAGGATTAAGCTCGCCTGATCCGCGGGACGCCAAGGGCGGGAGAATGCGTCCTGCCTTGCTAGCATGGCCGCTTCGCGACGCCCCGGGGTGATACGTCATCCTGCGCAGCACAGGAGAAGACCACGTGAACGATATTTCCTTTTTGGCCGACGGCCGTGCGGCCCCCTGGTTCGTGGGCTGGGGCACGCTTGCCTTGATCAACGCCGGCCTCGCCCAGGGCAAGAACCGCAGCGGCCTGCTGTGGTTCCTGCTGTCGCTGGTGTTCGGGCCGCTGGCCACGCTGGTGCTGGTGCTGATGCCCAAGGCACGCCAGACGCTGTTCTGAGCTGGGCCAGAAACGAAAAACCCGGTGCGCTGCCGCACCGGGTTCGGGGAACCGGTAGGACTTACTCGCCCAGCGCTTCGCGCATGAATTCCGGCTGGGCCAGCGCCGCCTTGTGGATATCGGCGTTGTAGTAGCGGGTAGGGAAGTTCTTGCTCAGCGCGCCGCGCTCGCGGAAGCCGGCCAGGTCACCGCCCTTGCGCACCATGGTGCAGCTCCACCAGCCGGTGGGGTAGCACGGCTGCGGGAACGGCAGCGTCTTCACCGCGCTGAAGCCGGCGGTGCGCATGGCCGAACGCATGGACTTGATCAGCTCAAGGTGGGCGATGGGCGATTCCGACTGCTGCACCAGGATGCCGCCGTGGCGCAGGGCCTTGTAGCAGCTGGCGTAGAAGGCGGCGTTGAACAGGCCTTCGGCCGGGCCGACCGGGTCGGTCGAATCGACGATGATCAGGTCGAGCGACTCGGGCTCCGCTTCGGCCATGTACTTGATGCCGTCGATGAACAGCAGCTCGGCGCGCGGATCGTTGTTGGAATCGCACAGTTCCGGGAAATACTGCTCGGCCAGGCGCGTGACGCGCTCGTCGATTTCCACCTGCACCGCGTGCTCCACTTCCTCGTGCTTGAGCACTTCGCGCAGCGTGCCGCAGTCACCGCCGCCGATGATCACCACGCGCTTGGCGCGCGCATGGGTGAACAGCGCCGGGTGCGTCATCATCTCGTGATAGAGGAAGTTGTCGCGGCTGGTCAGCATCACGCAGCCGTCGATCACCATCAGGTTGCCCCAATCGGTGGTCTGGTAGATCTCGATGGTCTGGAACGGGGTTTTCTCGGCGTGCAGCAGCTTCTCCACGCGGTAGCCGATGGAGGAGCCGGAGGCCTGGTGGGCTTCGGTGAACCAGCTGGGGTGCTGCGACATGGGGATGTTCCTGACGAAAAGATGGGTTCAAAGAACGGGAATTGTAGCCGAACGGGGTCTCCGGAGCCGCCGGCCCGGGCCCAAGTCTTCGGCACATTGTCACAAGAGGCCGTTACAATAGCCGTCCGAACCGCCGTGCCCATCTGCCCGCGGTTCGCCAGGTCAGCCGCGGCCCCGCGGCGTGCGAGGCTTCCGGCCCGGCTGACTTCTGCTCCAAACGAGAGCGTTACCGTCAAGGCTCGCCGCTGCGACGACATGTCCAGGGTGTTACACCCGTAAAACAAGGAACCCTCCATGTCGAAGCACTGGAACATCGATGCTGCCCGTCATACCTACGCCGTCCCGCATTGGGGCGATGGCTACGTGGACATCAGCGAGGCCGGCCACATCGTGATGCGTCCCAAGGGTGCCACCGGCCCGGCGCTGTCGCTGCCGGCCATCGTGGACCGCGCCAAGGCCGAAGGCCTGCGCCTGCCGCTGCTTGTTCGCTTCCCGGACATCCTCGCGGATCGTTTGAAGCGTTTGCAGGAGGCGTTTGCCAAGGCCATCGGCGAATGGAATTACGCGGGTGGCTACACGGCCGTCTATCCGATCAAGGTGAACCAGCAGCGCGGCGTGGCCGGCGAGCTGGTGGCCGCGGGCGAACATGGCTTCGGTCTCGAAGCCGGCTCCAAGCCCGAGCTGATGGCCGTGCTGGCGATGGCGCGTCCGGGCAGCATCGTGATCTGCAACGGCTACAAGGACCGCGAATACATCCGCCTCGCGCTAATCGGCCGCAAGCTCGGCCTGCGCGTGCACATCGTGATCGAAAAACTTTCCGAGCTTGATCACGTGTTCACCGAAGCCAAGGCGCTCAACGTCGAGCCGCTGCTCGGCGTGCGCGTGCGCCTGGCCTCCATTGGCGCAGGCAAGTGGCAGAACACCGGCGGCGACAAGGGCAAGTTCGGCCTCTCGCCTAGCCAAGTCCTCACGCTGGTGGAACGCCTGGACCAGGCCAACCTCAAGCACACGCTGAAGCTGCAGCACTTCCACATGGGCTCGCAGATTTCCAACGTGCGCGACATCGCCAACGGCATGCGCGAAGCCACGCGCTACTTCGTGGAATTGAAGCGCATGGGCGTGCCGCTGGACATCGTGGACGTCGGCGGCGGCCTGGGCGTGGACTACGAAGGCTCGCGCTCGCGCAGCCATAACTCGATCAACTATTCGATCGAACAGTACGCGGCCACCATCGTGCAGTCGCTGGCTGAGGCGGTGGCCGAAGAAAACCTGCCGGCCCCGCACATCATCACCGAGGCCGGCCGTGCGATGACTGCGCACCACGCCGTGATGGTGGTGAACGTGACCGAAGTGGAACCGGTGCCCGAGGGAAATATTCCTGCCGCGCACGACCACGAACCGGCCGTGTTGCGTCGTCTGCGCGAAACCTGGGACGAGATGGACGCGCGCCCCGCGCTTGAACTCTTCCATGAAGCGCAGCACCACCTTGCCGAAGGCCAGGCGCTATACGCGCTGGGCCAGCTCCATCTGGAAGATCGCGCGCGTCTGGACGACATGTACTACGCCATCGCCAACGCCGTCCGCACGCGCCTGTTGCCGGCCGAGCGTTCGCATCGCCAGGCGATGGACGAACTCGACGAGAAGCTGGTCGACAAGTACTTCGTCAACTTCTCTGTGTTCGAATCCGTGCCGGACATCTGGGCCATCGACCAGATCTTCCCGATCGCGCCGATCGCACGATTGAACGAAGAGCCCACGCGCCGTGGCGTCATCGTCGACCTCACCTGCGATTCCGATGGCCGCATCGACGACTATGTCGACGCCGAAGGCGTGGACGTGAGCCTGCCGCTGCACGCGCTGAAGGAAGATGAAAGCTATCGCCTCGGCATCTTCATGGTCGGCGCGTACCAGGAAACCCTGGGCGACATCCACAACCTGTTCGGTGACACCGACGCGGTGAACGTGCGCGTGGACGGCGATTCGTATGTTTTCGCGCACAAGCGCCGCGGCGACACCACCGACCTGATGCTCGACTACGTAGGCTACGACCTCGAAGTCCTGCGCCGCAGCTATCGCGAACGTATTGCGGCGGCCGGTGTCGAAGGCGATGCAGCGGAACAGTTGTTTGTCACATTGAATGAAGGTCTCACCGGATATACCTACCTCTCCGAGGGTGTGCGCTGAGGCGGTGACCAGCCGCTTCGCGTCGCTCTCCGCTCGTCATTCCGGCGCAGGCCGGAATCCAGTTGCCGGGTGTTGGATTTTTGCGAAGGTCGACATCGGGCTTTTCGCGACAACCGCACATGGCCGCCACTGGATTCCGGCCTGCGCCGGAATGACGAGGCAGGAGAGGGCGGCGCGCGACGTTATCCGTTCGTCGCATGGCCGCACACCGGCAGGCTGTGACAGCCCGTGCCGTTGACGACGACACAGGCTTCAACCTGACAACCGTTTCTGCTTTCCCCCGTTCCCCATCGACAGGAGTGGTTATGGCAAGTCTCGACGGCAAGGTGGCACTCATCACTGGCGCAGCCAGCGGCCTGGGCAAGGCAATTGCCGAGCTTTATGCAAAGAATGGCGCCGCAGTCGCCATCGCCGACATCAACCAGCAGGCCGCCGATGCGGCTGCGAATGAAATCAACGCGGCGGGCGGCAAGGCCATCGGCATCGCGATGGATGTCACCAACGAAGACGCCGTGAATGCGGGCACCGACAAGGTGGTCGCGCAGTTTGGCCATCTCGATATCCTCATTTCCAATGCGGGCGTGCAGATCATCAACCCGATCGAGCAGTTCGCGTTTGCCGACTGGAAGAAGATGCTGGCCATCCATCTCGATGGCGGCTTCCTCACCACCAAGGCTGCGCTCAAGCACATGTACAAGGGCGATCGCGGCGGTACCGTGATCTACATGGGCTCGGTGCATTCGCACGAGGCATCCAAGCTCAAATCCGCTTATGTCACCGCCAAGCACGGCCTGCTGGGCCTGGCGCGCACGCTGGCGAAGGAAGGCGCCGCGCACAATGTGCGCTCGCACGTGATCTGCCCCGGCTTCGTGCGCACGCCGCTGGTGGAAAAGCAGATTCCCGAGCAGGCGAAAGAGCTGGGCATCAGCGAAGACGAGGTGATCAAGAACGTGATGCTCAAGGACACCGTGGACGGCGTGTTCACCACGGTGGAAGACATCGCGCAGACGGCGCTGTATCTGGCCACGTTCCCGTCGGCGGCGCTCACCGGTCAGTCCATCGTGGTGAGCCACGGCTGGTACATGCAGTAATCGACGTGCCCCGCCCGGCGGTGTCGGGCGGGGAAGCATTCGTGCCCATCGATACCGCACCACGCGTGCTCGATTGCGCCGCGCGGGCAACCTGCCGGGAGTGCCACCATGAAGATCGCTGACGTGAAGGCCAATGCCTTCGCCATGCCGTTGACCAGTCCAGCGTTTCCGCTGGGACCTTATCGCTTCGTCAATCGCGAATTCCTGGTCATCACTTATCGCACCGACCCCGACGCCTTGCGCGAGGTGGTGCCGGAGCCACTGGAGATCGGCGAGCCGCTGGTGAAGTACGAATTCATCCGCATGCCCGATTCCACCGGCTTCGGTGACTACACCGAATCGGGCCAGGTGATTCCGGTCAGCTTCCAGGGCCAGCATGGCGGCTACGTGCATTCGATGTACTTGAACGACCACCCGCCGATCGCGGGCGGTCGCGAGCTGTGGGGTTTCCCCAAAAAGCTGGCTACGCCGCAGCTGGATACCGAGATCGATACGCTGGTGGGCACGCTGGACTACGGCAAGGTGCGCGTGGCCAAGGCCACCATGGGGTTCAAGCACCGGCCGGCCGATCACCAAGCCGTGCTGGACTCGCTGGCGGCGCCCAACTTCCTGCTCAAGATCATTCCGCACGTGGACGGCACGCCGCGCATCTGCGAACTGGTCCGTTACTTCACCACCAACGTGACACTCAAGGGCGCGTGGACCGGGCCGGCATCGCTGGAGCTTCATCCGCATGCGCTCGCACCGGTGGCGGAACTGCCCGTGCTCAAAGTGGTATCGGCCCTGCATTTCATCACGGACCTGACGCTCGACCTGGGCACCGTGGTGCACGATTATCTGGCCGAGTGAGTCGAGGCTGATTCGTATGGACGTCCGCAAGAAAAGCAAAGCACCCAACGCTTCCGCACGCGATGTGCTCAAGCAGCACCATAAGAAATACGAAACCGTCGCCCTGGTATTGCAGGGTGGCGGCGCATTGGGCGCCTACCAGGCTGGCGTTTACGAGGCCTTGGACGAGGCCGGCCTGCATCCGAACTGGGTGGCGGGCATTTCCATCGGCGCATTGAACGCGGCGATCATCGCCGGCAATGCGCCCGAGCAACGCGTCGCGCGATTGCGCGAATTCTGGCAATCGATCACGCGGCCGCCGTTGATGCCCACCTGGCCCACGGTGCCGCTGGATCCGGGGGCGTGGGAATTGCCATGGCAGAACGGCCTGAGCGGGCTGGCGGCGTTGCGCGCGCTGATGGAAGGGCAACCCGGTTTCTTCACGCCGCGTCCGTTCCCTCTGCTGCCATGGCGCGCGTCGCCCGCCACGGCCAGCTGGTACGACACCTCGCCACTGAAGGGCACGCTGGAACGGCTGGTCGATTTCGACCGCATCAACCACAAGACCTCGATGCGCGTGTCGGTGGGTGCGGTGAACATCCGCACCGGCAACTTCGCTTACTTCGACAACACCGGCGGCAACCTGCGGGTCGAGCATTTCATGGCGTCCGGTGCGTTGCCGCCGGGTTTTCCGGCCATCGAAGTGGACGGCGAGTTCTATTGGGATGGCGGCATGGTCTCCAATACGCCGTTGTACAAGGTGCTGTCCGATGCCTCGTGCCGCGACTCGCTGATCTTCCAGGTGGACCTGTGGAGCGCGCGCGGTGAACTGCCGCGCGACCTGGCCGAAGTCACCACGCGCGCCAAGGACATCCAGTATTCCAGCCGCACGCGCCTGATCACCGAGTACATGGCCAACCGCCAGCGCCAGCAGCGCGTGCTGCATGACCTGATGGCGCTGGTGCCGGAAGACCAGCGTCATCACCAGGCCTACCGCCAGGCAGACATCTACGCGAGCGGCGCACTGGTCAACCTGTTCCACCTCATCTATCGCAATAAGCCGTACGAAGGGCACTACAAGGATTACGAGTTCAGCGCGGACAGCATGCGCCAGCACTGGGCCAGCGGCAGAGACGACATGCAGTGCACACTCGATGAGCCGGAGTGGTTCGAAAAGCCCTCGGCCGAGCACCCCTTCGTGACGCACGACGTACACTGTGACGATTGAAACCCCAGGAACACACATGAGTCTCAAGGCAGCATTCATCGGACTCGGCGCCATGGGCACGCCGATGGCCGGACATCTCAAAACCCATGGCCTGCTCCATGCCGTGGCCAGCCGCACGCAGTCCAATGCCGATGCCGTGGCGAAGGAACTTGGCGTCGCCGCTCCGTCGCTGGCGGAGATCGCCGCGCAGTGCGACGTGATCGCGTTGTGCGTCACCGCCGATGCCGACGTGCTCTCCACCGTCGATGCGCTCATGCCGCATCTGAAGCAGGGCGCAATCGTGGTGGATCACTCCACCGTGGCACCCGACACGGCCAAGCAGGCCGCCGCGAAGCTTTCCACCGTCGTTGCGCGTTTCCTCGATGCACCGGTGTCGGGTGGCGTGGAAGGTGCGAAGAACGGCAAGCTCTCCGTGATGGTGGGTGGCGACGCCGACGTGCTCGAACGCGCGCGTCCGGTGCTGGAAGCGTATGCGCTGCGCGTCACGCATCTGGGCGATGTCGGCGCGGGCCAGGCGACCAAGGCGGTGAACCAGGTACTCGTGGCTGGCATTGCACAAGGCGTGTGCGAAGGCCTCGCGCTGGCCGAGGCGCTGGGCCTGGATCCGGAACGCTTGCTGCCCACGCTGGGTGCTGGCGCCGCCGGCAACTGGTTCCTCGAAAAGCGCGGCGCCACCATGCTGCGCAACGAATTCAGCGTGGGCTTCAAGCTGGGCCTGCTGCACAAGGATCTGGGCATCGTGCGTCGCATTGCCGAAAGCGCCGGCACCAATCGCAGCGTGATCGAGCGCTCGCTCGCCGACTATGCCGAACTCATGAGCCAGGGCTACGGTGACGATGACATTTCCGGTTTGATCAGGCTCAAGCGAAAAGGCTGATGAGCGTCGATCTGCGCGGACGCTGAAACAAAAAAGGCCGTGTCATCGACACGGCCTTTTTCCTTGCGCGCGTGAAGCGGCGCCTTGCTTACTTGCCTTCCTTCAACGCAATCGCATTGATGCCGGCCGAGGACAAGCGCTGCTTGGCCGATTCCAGTTCAGTGGCCGAATGGAACGGGCCCAAGCGCACGCGGTTGTAGGTCTGGCCGTTGACGCTCACCGGCGACACGTTGGCGACGAAGCCCTGCATGGCGAGCTTGGCCTTCAGCGTCTCCGCGTCGGACGGGCTCGGGAAGGCACCGACCTGCAGGAGATAACCGCTGGCCGTCGGTGTGGCGGCCGCCGCGGTCGGTGCCGGTGCACGCACTGCCGATTCCGGCGCCGGCGTGATGGCTTCGGACACCGCGGCCGGACCAGGCGCCGGCTTCTGCGCGGCGGCCTGGGCCTGTTGCTGTGCGGCGGCCTGCGCTGCCTGCTGGGCGGCCTGCTGTTTCTGCTGCTGCTCGGCCTTGGCCTGCGCGCTGATCACGGCATCGGGAATACGCACTTCCTTCTCCGACAGCACGGAGTAGAAGTCGTATTGCGGCTTTTTCGCCGCGGGCGCGATGTCATTGGCGGAGGTGGATTCCGAGCCGGCGGCGCCGGCATCGCTGCCGCGCTGCGCGGTGGCCTGGGCGTTGGGTTGCGGGCCATCGCTGGCGCGCGGCGCCATCGGCAGATGTCCGCGCATGGCAAACATCAGCACGGCACCGATCAGGATGCCGATGACGGCCCAACCCCAGCCCGGCATGCCACCGCTGTTGTTGCGGACGGCCTGTCGACCTTTGCCCTTGCGTGCTGCCATTTACATCTTCTCCGGGGCACTGAGTCCCAGCAAATCCAAACCATTGCGGATGACCTGGCGTACGGCAAGCGCCAGCGTGATGCGCGCATTGCGCAACTCGGCGTCATCCACGATCCACTTGTGCTCGTGATAGTAGCTGTGAAGCGCGCCCGCGAGTTCGCGCAGATATTGCGCGATCAGGTGCGGTTCCAGATTGGCGGCTGCGGCTTCCACCACTTCCGGGTAACGCGACAGCTCGGTGAACAAGGCTTGTTCGTGTTCGCTGTCCAGACGTGAGAGCTGGGCCACGCCTGCCTGCGTGTCCACCGGCGGCAGGCCGCGTTCGGCCAGTTCTTCCAGCACGCGGCTCACGCGGGCGTGGGCGTACTGGATGTAGTAGACCGGGTTGTCGTTGCTTTGCGAGCGCGCCAGGTCGATGTCGAACACCAGCTGCGAATCGGCCTTGCGGGCGATCAGGAAGTAGCGGGTGGCGTCGCGGCCGGCTTCCTCGATGAGGTCGCGCAAGGTGAGGTAGCTGCCGGCGCGCTTGGAGAGTTTCACCTCTTCGCCGCCACGCATCACCGTCACCATCTGGTACAGCACGTAGTTCGGGTAACCCTTGGGAATGCCGGTGTCCAACGCCTGCAGGCCCGCCTTCACGCGCGCCAGCGAGCCGTGGTGATCGGAACCGAGCACGGTGACCGCGTTGACGTAGCCGCGCTGCCACTTGGTCATGTGGTAGGCCACGTCCGGCACGAAGTACGTGTAGCTGCCGTCGGACTTGCGCATCACGCGGTCCTTGTCGTCACCGTAGTCGGTGGAGCGCAGCCACAAGGCGCCACCTTCCTCGTAGGTGTGGCCGTGGGAAACCAGCTCGCGCACGGTCTCGTCCACCTTGCCGTCGCCGTAGAGCGAGGACTCGAGGTAGTACACGTCGAAGCTGACGCCGAAGGCGGCCAGGTCCAGGTTCTGCTCGCGGCGCAGGTAGGCCACGGCGAAATGACGGATGGCTTCCAGATCTTCGGCGTCCTTCGCGCCAACGACCACATGCCCTTCCACTTCAACGGTGTCGCCGTTGAGGTAGGCCTGCGCCACGTCGGCGATGTAGTCGCCGCGGTAGCCGTCTTCCGGCCAGCCGGCATCGTTCGGCGTGAGCCCGCGCGCGCGCGCCTGCGTCGACACGGCGAGATTGTGGATCTGCACGCCGGCGTCGTTGTAGTAGAACTCGCGCCGCACGTTCCAGCCGGTGGCATCGAGCACGCGCGCGATGCAATCGCCCAGCACCGCGTTGCGGCCGTGGCCCACGTGCAGCGGACCGGTCGGGTTGGCGGACACGAATTCCACGCCTGCCATTACGCCCTTGCCGCTGGTGCTGCGGCCGTAGGCGTTGCCGTCCACGAGCACACGGCCCACTTCGGCGTGATAGGCGCCCGGCGCGAGGAAGAAGTTGATGAAGCCGGGCCCGGCGATCTCCACCTTGCCCACCAGCGTATTGGCCGGCAGGGCGGCGACCAGCTTCTCGGCCAACTCGCGCGGCTTGGCGCGGGCGGGCTTGGCCAGCAGCATCGCCGCGTTGGCCGCGAAGTCACCATGATCGCGGCTGCGCGTGCGTTCGATCACGAAGTTGGGCACTTCGAGGTCGGCAGGCAGGGTGGCGTCGTTCTGCAGGGTACGAATGGCCTGCAGCAGCAGTTCGCGCAGCTGTTCTTTCACGGTAAGGGTCTGACGGCGATGGAACCCCCAATCCTAACAGACACAGGCCTTGACGGCCGTGGTTCCGGGGTGTGCGGCAGCGTGCTGCGATGCGGTGGGGAAGTCTGTGGATAAGTCTGTGGGGAAGCTTGGCCGCTGCACGAGCGGATATTGGCTTTTCCCGTTGGAAATCGCCATGTCACAAAAAATAATCAATTGAATCAGCAGGCTACGCGTCACATATGAGGGCCGCAAGAGATTGTGAACGGAAAGTGCCGTCTCAGGCCAAATGTGCATAAGTCACAGGACGCGCCTGCCGGGAGCGCCTCCGGCATTTGTCTCGATCCACGTCATGACCCTGTCATGCGGCATTGCCACACTTCCTCTTGTCCCCCAGGCACCTCCCCGCCGACGGGGACAGGAGACTGCCGTGACTCTCCTTTCTCCCCACAAGACGGCCATACGGCGCGGATCTCCCCCCGCGCCGTTGTTTTTTGGGGCTAGATCAACCCCAGCATGGCCATCGAGACCGGTTCGCCGCTGCCGATCACCAGATGATCGAGCACGCGGACGCCGATCAAGTGCAGCGCATCCTTCAAATCCCGCGTGATGGCGCGGTCCGAGGCGCTGGGTTCGGCCACGCCCGACGGATGGTTGTGGGCAAAAATGACCGCCGCCGCGTTGTGGCGCAGGCAGGCGCGCACGACTTCGCGCGGATGGACGCTGGCGCCATCGAGTGTGCCGCGGAAAAGTTCTTCAAACGCCAACACGCGGTGGCGATTGTCCAGGAACAGGCAGCCAAATACTTCGTACGGCAGATGCTTCAGCTGCGCCCGCAGGTAGCTGCCGCTGTCGCGCGGGTTGCCCAGGGCGGGGCGTTCGACGAGTTGTTCCGCCAAGGCGCGGCGCGCCAGTTCGAGTGCCGCCATGAGGCGCGCCCGTTTCGCCGGGCCGATGCCACGCAGGCGAACGGTGCCGGCCGGGTCGGCGAGCAGCACGCCAAGGCCACCGGCGGTACCCAGCAGTTCGCGACCGAGGGCGATGGCATCCTTGCCGGGAACGCCGCTGCCCAGCAGCACCGCGATCAGTTCCGCGTCGGACAGCGCCGCGCAGCCGCGGCTCAGGAGTTTTTCGCGAGGACGCTCGCCCTCGGGCCATTCACGGATGCTCATCCCGACGAGCCTGCCGTCCGATGCGAGACATGCCCATCGGCGCACATCGGTGCCCTTGTGCGTGTTCGTGCCGAGGGCAGGTCAGATCGTGGCGGGCAGCCGTGCCGCGAACTCGGCGCTCAGCCAGTCGATGAAGACGCGCACGCGCGGCGACAGCTGCCGGTTCTGCGGATACAGCACATAGACGGGCGAGGGCGTGGGTGGAAAGCGCGCCAGCACCTCCACGAGCGTGCCGCGGACCAGGTCGTCCTGCACGCGATAGTTCGGCACCTGGATGAGGCCAAGGCCCAGCCGTGCCGTGGCGACATACATCTCCGCACCAGCCACGGTCACGGGATGGGGCAGCAGGTGTTCGCGCACGCCGCCAGCCATCTGGAATTCCAGTGGCAGCACGCTGCCGGCGGCTGAGGACACGAAGGCCACCATCTGATGGCCGCCGAGATCGTTCGGCGTTGTCGGCGTGCCATGGCGCGCCAGATAGGCGGGACTGGCGTAGGTGCCTTCGGCCAGGGTGGCGATCTGGCGCCCGATCATGCTGCTGTCAGTGGGTTTGCCAACGCGCAGCACGCAATCGACCCCCTCGCGCACGAGGTCCACATAACGGTCGCCTTCGCCAATGCGCAGTTGGATCTCCGGATAGCGCGCCAGGAAATCGGGCAAGCCCGGCAGCATGAAGTGCCGCGCCAGCACGCTGTGCACGTCCACCCGCAACGGGCCGCTGGGCCGCGCGCCGATGAAGGCCGCCTCGGCCTCCTCGATCTCGGCAAGGATGCCCAGGCAACGCTGGTAATAGGCCTCGCCATCGAGCGTGGGACGTACCTGCCGGGTGGTGCGTTCCAGCAAGCGCACGCCCAGCCGGGCTTCCAGTCGCTTCACCACTTCGGTGACGGTGGAGCGCGGCAATTCCAGGTCCTGCGCGGCCAGCGTGAAGCTGCGGCGCTCCACGATGCGGGCGAACAGGCGCATGGCGTCGACCTTGTCCATTGTTCGGAATGTCCGAATGATGATGACGGATTCAAGCAGATTATCCGCCACCAAGAAAAGACCATCCTCTGCTCACGCCGACAACGGTCGGCCCCTTCAGAGGATCTTCCCCATGTCTGCCAACACAGCATCCAAGGTCGCCATCGTTACTGGCGCCTCCCGTGGCATTGGCGCCGCCGTGGCCGAACGCCTGGCCCGCGACGGCTTCACCGTGGTCATCAACTACGCCGGCGATGCGGCCTCGGCCGAAGCGCTGGCGCGCAAGATCGAAGGTGCGGGTGGTCGCGCGCTGACCGCGCAGGCCGACGTGGCCGACCCGGCGGCCGTGCGCCGCATGTTCGATGCGGCCGAAACCGCCTTCGGTGGCGTGGACGTGCTGGTGAACAACGCCGGCATCATGCAGCTGGCGCCGATCAGCGACAGCGACGACGCACTGTTCGACCGCACCATCGCCATCAACCTCAAGGGCACCTTCAACACGCTGCGCGAGGCCGGTAAGCGCCTGCGCCAGGGTGGCCGCATCGTGAATTTCTCCACCAGCGTGGTGGGCCTGAACTTCCCGACCTACGGCGTGTACGTGGCCACCAAGGCCGCCGTGGAATCGATGACGCACGTGTTGTCGAAGGAACTGCGTGGCCGCGCCATCACGGTGAACGCCGTGGCGCCAGGCCCCACCGGCACCGACCTCTTCCTCAAGGGCAAGACGCAGGAGCAGGTCGACCAGCTCGCGAAGATGGCCCCGCTCGAACGCCTGGGCACGCCCGATGACATCGCCGGCGTCGTGTCCTTCCTCGCCGGCCCCGACGGTGGCTGGGTCAACGGCCAGGTGCTGCGCGCCAACGGCGGCATTGTCTGAACGTCCTTCCCCGCATCGAACCCTTTCAGGAGAACGCATCATGAAGTACGTCATCGTCATCACGGGCGCATCGAGCGGCTTTGGCCTGATGAGCGCACGCGCGCTGGCCCATGCCGGCCACACGGTTTATGCCGGCATGCGCGAAACGACCGGCCGCAATGCAGCGCGCGTCACCGACATGCAGCAATACGCCAAGGAATACGGCGTCGACCTGCGCGCCATCGAGATGGATGTGGCCTCGCAGCCGTCGGTGGACGCGGCCATCGCGCAGATCATCGGCGAGCACCAGCGGCTCGACGTGGTTGTCCACAATGCGGGTCACATGTCCTACGGCCCCGCCGAAGCCTTTACGCCGGAACAGTTCGCCCAGCTCTACGACACCAATGTGCTGAGCACGCAGCGCGTCAACCGCGCCGCGCTGCCGCAGTTGCGCAAGCAGGGGCGTGGACTGGTGGTGTGGGTGTCGTCCAGCAGCGTGCGCGGTGGCACGCCGCCGTACCTGGCGCCGTACTTCGCCGCCAAGGCAGGCATGGATTCGCTGGCGGTGAGCTATGCAGGCGAGTTGGCGCGTTGGGGCATCGAGACGTCCATCGTGGTGCCTGGCGCCTTCACCAAGGGCACCAATCATTTTGCCCATGCCGGTGCGCCGGCCGATGAAGCGGTCGCCAGGATCTACGCCGACGGCCCCACCGGCGATTTCGGCGAGGTCGCCTTCAAGGGCCTGGCCTCGCTGGAGCCCGCGGATGTCGATCCGGAAGCCGTAGCGCAGGCCATCGTCGAGGTGGTGGGCAAGCCGTTCGGCAAGCGTCCGTTCCGCGTGCATATCGATCCGTCGGAAGACGGCGCCGAGATCGTCAACGGCGTGGCCGATCGCGTTCGGGCGGAGCTGCTGCGCCGCATCGGCCTGGAGGACATCCTCCATCCCCGCGTCACGGCTTGAGGATCATGCGGGCGGCCCCGAGCCGCCCGCTTCGTTTTACCGAGCGGGATGAATGATTCCGGTAAGCTACGACACCAACCGGTCGTCAGGCATCAACACCATGAGTCTTGCCCAACGCCGCATCCTGCTGGGCGTATCCGGCGGTATCGCGGCCTACAAATCGTGCGAACTGGTTCGTCGCCTGGGCGACCTCGATGCCGAGGTCCGCGTGGTGATGACCGAGAACGCCGCTCACTTCGTAAGCGCGACGACGTTCCAGGCGCTCTCCGGCCAGCCGGTGCGCACCAGCCTGTGGGATGCCGAAGCCGAAGCGGCCATGGGTCATATCGAACTGGCGCGTTGGGCCGAACGCATCATCATCGCGCCCGCCAGCGCCGACCTGATCGCCCGCCTGGCGCATGGCATGGCGAACGACTTGCTCACCACCGTCTGCCTCGCCAGTGCCGCGCCGCTTTATGTGGCCCCTGCGATGAACCAGCAGATGTGGGCGCATCCGGCCGTGCAGGCCAACGTGGAGATCTTGCGCCAGCGCGGCGTGCATATCCTCGGTCCTGCCTCGGGTGATCAGGCCTGCGGTGACATCGGTTCGGGCCGCATGCTTGAACCCCTGGAGCTGCGTGAGGCTCTGATCGCCTCGTTCGGTGCGCAGGTGCTGCGCGGCCTCAAGGTCGTGGTGAGCGCGGGGCCGACGTATGAGGACATCGACCCCGTGCGTTTCATCGGCAACCGCAGTTCGGGTCGCATGGGTTTCGCCGTGGCGGAAGCCGCCGCGCAGGCCGGTGCCAACGTGACGCTCGTGGCCGGCCCCGTGAGCATGGCGACGCCGCCGGGCATTGTCCGCCGCATCGATGTGCGCAGCGCCGAGCAGATGCGCGATGCCGTGGTGGATGCGTCCGCTGGTGCGGACATCTATATCGCCGCCGCCGCGGTGGGTGACTATCGCCCGGCCGAAGTGGCCAGCCAGAAGCTCAAGAAGCACGACGGCGCGCCACTGGAGCTGCGCCTTGCGGAGAATCCCGACATCCTCGCCACGCTGGCTGCGCAAACCGTGCGCCCCTTCTTGGTCGGATTCGCCGCGGAAACGCATGATGTGGAGCGATACGCGCAAGACAAACTCAAGCGCAAAGGATTGGACATGATTGCCGCCAACCAGGTGGGCGGTGGCCTCGGCTTCGAGGCCGCCGACAACGCTCTTACGCTTTACGGTCCGGATGGGGCCATCGCACTGCCGCGTGCTTCGAAGACGGAGCTGGCACGTCAGCTGGTGGCCAAGGTGGCCGAGCGTTACCGGGCGGTGCGCCCGTGACGGCTGGCGTCGGGATCGATGTCGAGCTGAAGATCCTCGATGCGCGCCTGGGTGATTCCATTCCCTTGCCGCAAGCGGCCACCGTCGGCAGCGCCGGCATGGACCTGCGCGCCGCCATCGAAGCGCCGCTGACCCTGCAGCCGGGCGAAAGCGCGTTGGTGCCCAGCGGCATGGCCATCCATATCGGTGATCCGGGTTGGTGCGCGCTGATCGTGCCGCGCTCGGGTCTTGGTCACAAGCATGGGCTGGTGATGGGCAACCTGGTGGGCGTGATCGATGCGGACTACCAGGGCCCGCTGATGATTTCGTGCTGGAATCGCGGCACGCAGCCGTACACCATCGCGGTGGGCGATCGCATCGCCCAATTGCTGCTGGTGCCGGTGGCACAGGCACGGCTGAAGATGGTGCAGGAGTTCGCGCCATCGCAGAGGGGCGAAGGCGGATTCGGTTCGACCGGTGTCAATTGAGTGATGCGGGCGCTCGCGCCCGCGTTTGAAGCGACCAGATAGCCTGTGCGGGGACAGGACATGGCCAAGATCTTCAACGCCGGCGGCCGAAGCCTTGCCGGATCCATCGACGGGCGCCGCCTGCTGCCGCTGGCGGCGGGTACCTTGCTGGTGCTCGCGGGCCTGTTCTGTCTCTGGCAGACCTGGCAGATCTTCGACGAAGGCAGCGTCGTCGAGCACGTGCATAGCGCCCAGAAGCAGGCGGTCGATGTCATTGCCGCGGAGATCGCCAGCGAGCGCGGTCATGTGGAAGCGGCCGTTCACTCCATGGACCCTGCCCACATCGTCGCCGATCCCGCGCAGGCCGCCACCGAACTTCGCCAGCTCATTCCGCACGCGCTGGCGGTGGAGGTGTACAGCGGCAGTCTCGATGAAGTGCTGCACGCCAACTACCGTGTGTTCGGTTACGGCAAGGCGGCCCAGCTGATGGCGGCGCAGACCGCCGACGGCAAACCGCTGACGCAAAGCGTGCCCGATGCCAAGGGCACGCGCGTGTTGTCCATCGTGATTCCGGTGGGACTGGCAGGGCACCCGCAGGCCTGGGTGTGGACGGCGTTGCCGTTTGCGCCGGTGCAGGAACGTTTCGAGTCCATTGCAACGGGTGGCGGACGACTGGAACTTCGCCAGGGCGACGATCGCGGTGATCTGCGTTTGCTCGCTTCCGGAAGTAATTCGGCCGAACGCGAAGCCAACGGCGTACCCGTCGATGGCAGCACGTTCAGCATACTCGCGGCCTTGCCGACCGCCTTCATCGTGCTGCCGCGCGTATGGCCGCTGACCGCCTTCCTGAGTTTGCTGTGTCTTGCCGGTGGCCTCTATTTGATCTGGATGCGCAATCGCCCGCGAGGCCTTCGCGCCCGCGAGGACCTGGCGGAGCCGGTGCTGGCCGACCTGCTCGATACCCCGCCGGAACCCGAAACCCCCGTCGCGCCCGCCCGCATCGCGCCGCCCAAGCCGGCCAAGCCCGCACCCGCCACGATCGATCCCGCCATCTTCCGCGCGTACGACGTGCGCGGCGTCGTTGGCAAGTCGCTCACCAAGGAGGTGGCGCATCTGCTGGGCCAGGCCATCGGCACGGTGATGCACGAGAAAGGGTTGCGGGAGATCGTGGTGGGGCGCGATGGTCGCCTTTCCGGTCCTGAGTTGGCGGGTGCGTTGTCCGATGGTCTGCGCGAGGCCGGTATCGACGTGATCGATCTCGGCGCCGTGCCCACGCCGGTGGTCTATTACGCCGCCTACCGCTTCAATACCGGCTGCGGCGTGGCAGTGACTGGCAGCCATAATCCGCCCGACTACAACGGCTTCAAGATCGTAGTAGGCGGCGAGACCTTGTCCGAAGGCGCCATCCAGGACCTTTACCAGCGCATCGTCAGTGAACGTCTCGAACGCGGCGGCAAGGGTAACCTTCGCCACGTCGACGTCGTGCCTGACTACATCGACCGCATCACCTCCGATGTGCAGGCCGAGCGTCGCCTCAAGGTCGTCATCGACAGCGGCAACGGCATCGCCGGCGCGGTGGCGCCGCAGGTGCTGGAAGGCATCGGGTGCGATGTCATTCCGCTCTACTGCGATGTCGACGGTACGTTCCCGAACCATCACCCCGATCCGTCCGATCCGCACAACCTGGAAGACCTGATCTTCGCGGTGAAGCAGACCGGGGCCGATCTTGGTCTGGCCTTCGATGGCGATGGTGATCGCTTGGGCGTGGTGACGAAGGATGGCGAGATCATCTTTCCCGATCGCCAGCTGATGCTGTTCGCGCGCGACGTGCTGTCGCGCCAGCCCGGCGCTACGGTGATCTATGACGTGAAGTGCACGGGACACCTCAAGGGCGTGATCCTCGATGCCGGCGGCAGCCCGATGATGTGGCGTACGGGCCACTCGTTGATCAAGGCCAAGATGCGCGAGACCGGGGCGGAACTGGCCGGCGAGATGAGCGGCCACTTCTTCTTCAAGGAACGCTGGTACGGCTTCGACGACGGCATCTACGCCGGCGCGCGCCTGATGGAAATCCTCGCCGGCGACCTGGAAGAACGCACGCCCGAGGAAATCTTCGCCACCTGTCCCAAGGGCGTTTCCACACCCGAACTCAAGGTGGAGATGGCCGAAGGTGAGCACTACCGCTTCATCGAGGCCTTCCGCCAGAAGGCGACCTTCGGTGATGCCACGCTAACCACCATCGACGGCGTGCGCGCGGACTGGCCCGATGGTTGGGGCCTGGTGCGTCCTTCCAACACTACACCCATTCTTGTGCTGCGATTCGATGCGGACAACGACGCGGCGCTCGCACGCATCAAGAGAGTCTTCCGCGAGCAGTTGCTGGCGGTCGACCGCTCGCTCAAGCTGCCGTTCTGAAAAAAGCCCCGGACATGCCGGGGCTTTTTCCTTGAACTGAAAATCGGATTACTGGCCTTGCTGTTCCTTGGCCTGGGCGGCTTTCAGATCGCGGTAGTGCATAAGATCCTGCGTGTTCTTCTGCACCTGGGCGTCGCGTGCATTCTGCTGGCGCTCCAGTGCATCGCGCTGATGAGCCACTACATCGCGCTGCTTGGCGATGCTGTCGTTGAGGGACTTGGGCACCGGTTGCTTGGCTCGCTCCAGGTCGCCTGCGCGGGTCAGAAGATCCGTCAGCGCCTTTTCCTGGCTACGCAGGTTGGAGCGGGTCGTGCCGATCTGCTGGTCGAGGCTGTCGAGGTTTTCCTGCTGAGACGTTTTGAACGACGTTTCCGTCGGGTAGGCCGCGAGCATCTGTGCGTCGTTGCGCTTGCGCTGTTCGGCGGCACGGTCCACGACGGCCTGTTGTTCGGCGGCCTTCTGCGCAGCCACACGCTCTTCCGGCGTGAGCTGGCGGTCGACGTGCTGGACGACGATGCCGCGATCGTTGACCAAGTCGTAACCGTACTTCAGTGCGTCCGAGGTAAGGCTGTCGCTGTAGTGTGGCAAGCCGGTCGCATCCTTCCACCGATATCGATAGGACCCCGCCTTCTGGGCGTGCACGACGGTGGCCAGCGCGAGCAACGCGATGACAAAAGCAGTTTTACGCATGAATTCCCCCTTGTGGGCGGAAGTATAGCGGCCGAAACCGTGACACCTTGAGGTTGGCATGGCGTCACTCGTGACGATGTGACCGACGTCGCCAACGATCGGCCCGTCAGCCGTTCACGCCGTACTGTTGCCGGTACGACACCAGACGCGCGTGTTCGGACGCGAGCTCCGGGCGCTCCCCGGCATAGGCAAGCACATCGCCCAGGCTGGTGATGGCGATTACCGGAATACCAAACTGGGCGGTGACTTCTTGCGCGGCGGACATCTCGCCCTGGCCGCGCTCCTGGCGATCGAGCGCGATCAGCACGCCGGCCGGCGTGGCGCCCTGCGCACGGATCAGCGCCAGCGATTCGCGCACGGCGGTGCCTGCGGTCATCACGTCGTCCACGATCAGCACGCGGCCTTTGAGCGGTGCGCCGACCAGCACGCCGCCTTCGCCGTGATCCTTCGCTTCCTTGCGGTTGTATGCCCAGGGCAGGTCGCGCTCGTGCTGGTCCGCCAGGGCGATGGCCGTGGCGGCGGCGAGGGCGATGCCCTTGTAGGCCGGGCCGAACAGCATGTCGACCTCGATGCCCGAATTGACCACGGCCGCTGCGTAGGCGCGGCCCAACTGGGCCAGCGCCGCGCCGGAATCGATGCGGCCCATGTTGAAGAAATAGGGACTCTGGCGGCCGGACTTCAGCGTGAAGTCGCCAAAACGCAGCACGTCGCGCTGCAGGGTGAGTTCGATGAAATCGCGCTGGTAGTCGTGCACGGCAGCTTTCTCTGGTTCGGGTTCAAAGGGGCAGGGCGCCCAGCATCACGTGCTGCGGCCCGGAACGCCCGCCATGGTACAGCTCGCCGGTCTCGCGGAAGCCGGCGCGTCGATACAGTGCGAGGGCCGGCGTGTTGCGGACGTTCACGGTCAGCACCACGTCGCGCGCCGCTGGGTGACGTTGCGCGAGATCACGCATCACCGCAGCCAGCGCGCGCGTGCCCAGGCCTTGGCCTTGCCAGCGTGCGTCGATGAAGAACGAGCGCAGGCCCAGCGTGGGTCGTTCGAAATCCCGGTCCGCGATGCTGCGCGCCTGTTTCTCGATGCGATAGAAACCGATCGGCTCGTCGTCGCACAGGATGGCCATGGCCTCGCTGCCCTCGCACTGCGCGGCATCGGCGAGCGAGACGGCGATGGGCCCCACGAAATCGCGTTGCAGCTCATGCACCTGCAGCTGCAACAACGTGGGGTAGCGGGCAGCGTCGGCGGGCACGACGCGGATATCGGGGCGATCAGGCATGGTTGCTATGATGGCCCATCCTTTGGATCCCGAGCACCTGACATGCGCATCATCAGCCTCAACGCCAACGGCATCCGTTCCGCCGGCACCAAGGGCGTCTTCGAATGGCTTCGGCAGCAGAAGGCCGATGTGGTCTGCCTGCAGGAAACCAAGGCGCAGGAAGACCAGCTCTCCGACGCCATGTTCCGTCCCGACGGGCACCACTGCTTCTATCGTGACGCCAGCAGCAAGAAGGGCTACAGCGGCGTGGCGATCTACGCCAAGCGCGAACCCGACGAAGTGCGCACGGCGCTGGGCTGGGCACCGTTCGACAACGAAGGCCGCTACATCGAGGCGCGCTTCGGCAAGCTCAGCGTGGTGTCGCTGTACGTGCCGTCCGGCTCGTCGGGCGACGAGCGCCAGCAGTTCAAGTTCAAGGTGATGGACTGGATCGCGCCCATCTTCGACGAGTGGATGAAGAGCGGCCGCGACTATGTGCTGTGCGGCGACTGGAACATCGTGCGCAGCGAGCTGGACATCAAGAACTGGAAATCCAACCAGAAGAACTCAGGCTGCCTGCCCGAAGAACGCGCGTGGCTCAACGACCTGGTCGACAAGCACGGTTGGGTGGACAGCTACCGTACGCTGCATCCCAAGGGCGAGGACTACACCTGGTGGTCCAACCGCGGCAACGCGCGCGCTAACGACGTGGGTTGGCGCATCGACTACCAGATCGTCACGCCAGGTCTGCGCGATCGCCTGAAGCGTTGTTCCATCTACCGCGACGAACGCTTCTCGGACCACGCGCCGTATACGGTCGACTATGCCGACTGAGGCGGCACCGGCCAGGAAATCGAAGGTGTCGGTGTGGCATGCGTTCACGCAGCCGGCTGCGTGGACGATGTTCCTGCTGGGCTTTTCGTCGGGCCTGCCGTTTCTGCTGGTGTCCTACACCGTCGCCATCTGGTTGCGAAAGCACGGCATCGTGTTGAAGGAAATCACCATGATCGCGAGCGCGGGGATGTTCTACGCGCTCAAGTTCCTCTGGGCGCCCTTGTTGGATCACGTGCGTCTGCCTGGCGCGCTGGGGCGCCTGGGCCAGCGGCGCAGCTGGCTCTTGCTGGCGCAACTGGCCGTGATGGGCGGCTTGCTTGCCATGGCGAAGTTGACGCCGGCGCAATTGCCCTTGTTCGTGGCGGCGACCCTGGTCGTGGCGTTCTTCGGTGCCACGCAGGACATCGCGGTCGACGCTTATCGCATCGAGATCGCGCCCACGGCCACGCAAGGCGCGCTGGTGGCGACCTACTCGCTGGGCTACCGCATCGCACTCATCGTCACGGGTGCCGGTGCGCTCATTCTTGCCGACCATCTCGATTGGCCGGTGATCTACTTCGTTTTCGCGTTGGCGATGCTGGTGCCGATACTGGCCACGCTGTTCGCACGCGAACCGGAGGTAGTGCGAACAACGCCGCATAGCTGGCGCGCTGCCATGCAGTTGAGCGTGATCGACCCGTTCGCGGATTTCTTCCGGCGCTATGGATGGGCGTTGGCGAGCATCACCTTGCTCTTCATCCTGCTGTTCAAGATCCCCGAACAGGCGACCGTAGGCGGCGTGATGGGCCCGTTCTACCTGGACATGGGGTTCACCCAGACGCAGATCGGCACGATCACCAAGCTGTGGGGCGTATGGATCGGCATCGTGGGCGTGTTCGTCGGCGGCGCGGCGGTGGCGCGCTGGGGCGCCTGGCGCAGCCTAGGGGTGTCGATGGTGCTGGCCGGTGCCAGCAACCTGGGTTACCTGTGGCTGATCGCACACCCTGGGAATCTTGTCGTGCTGACCGTGGTGATTTCCGTCGAGAATTTCACCCTCGGCGTGCTCGGTCCTCCCATCGTGGCGTTTCTTTCCTCACTGGTCAGCCGCGACCATACGGCCACCCAGTACGCCTTGCTCAGCTCCATGGTCAACCTGCCCGGCAAGGTGCTGGGCTTCTTCGCCGGCGGCATCGCCATGGCCACGGGCTATGGCAGTTATTTCATGCTGACCGTGGTGTCCATCGTTCCTGCCACGCTGCTCTTTGCGTATCTGTGGCCACGTTTCAGCAAGGACCGGCCCGGGGACGTCGCCGCCGCGAAAGAACCTTCGGCGTGAATCAGCCAAGCGGTCGATAGTCTCGCCCTTGACCCTGTGACAAGATCAAGTCACAGGGGGCTTATGACTGTCGGAGGAAGCGTCCGTGCCGGACCTCGTCATACGCCATATCGACAACCTCATGGCCGAGCGCATCAAGACGCTCGCCAAGGAAAGGCAGTGGTCGATCAATGACGTGGTGCTGCACGCACTGCGCCATGGCCTCGGCATGGCCTCGTCGAACGTGTTTGCGGAAACCATGCTCGATCCGGGCGACCTGACCACGCTCGGCGGTCAGTGGGACGCCAAGGAAAAGGCCGCGTTCCAGGAAGCGCTGCAGGCGCTTTCGCGCGCACCCACGGCCGCGCTGGCCCAGAGCAACAGCGTATTGGGCGACGACAGCTTCTGATCAGCGCGGTGCGGGATACACCGCACCCAGCACGCGCGGCCCCCGGGCTCCCGTGACAGCGGGAAGATTGCCGGGCAACCCCAGCAGACGTTGCCGCGCCAGCCACGCGAACGCCGTGGCTTCCAGGTAGTCGGGATCGACGCCGTGAGCGGCCGTGCTCGCCAGCTCGCGCGTTCCCAACAGTTCGCCCAGTCGTCGCATCAGCACGGCGTTATGCACGCCGCCGCCGCAAGCCAGTACGTCGAAGGCTTCGGGCGCGTGGCGTTCGATGGCATCGGCGATGCTGCGCGCCGAAAGCTCCAGCAGCGTGGCTTGCACGTCGGCAGGCGAGAGCGTTGCTACGCCTGCGTGGCTTTCCAGCCAGGCGAGATGGAAATGCTCGCGCCCCGTGCTCTTGGGCGCAGGCAACGCAAAGTAGGGATCGGCCAGCAAGGCGGCGAGCAGCACGTCGTCCACACGGCCGGAAGCCGCGAAGGCACCGTTCGCGTCGTAGGCCGCGCCGCGGTGGCGCAAATGCCACGCATCCATCAGCCCGTTGGCAGGACCGGTGTCGAAGCCAAACACCTTCCCGGCCGGATCGAGCACCGTGATGTTGGCGATGCCGCCGAGGTTGAGCACCACGCGTACGCCATCAGCGCGACCCAGCAGCATTGCGTGCACGGCAGGCAGCAGCGGTGCGCCCTGGCCACCCGCGGCCACATCGGCCCGGCGGAAATCGGCCACCACATCGATGCCACAGTGTTCGGCAATTACCGAAGGGTCGCCTACCTGCAACGTGAAGGGAAACGCGCCCGCGGGCCGGTGTCGCAAGGTCTGTCCGTGCGAGCCGATCGCTCGAACTGCCGGCGCATGCGCTGCATTACGGCCAAGCAATTGCTGCGCAGCCTGCGCGAAGCATTGGCCGATGGCCACGTCGAGGCGTCCATAGGCATCCAGATCGAGCCGCGTCTCGTCCTGCGCCACCGCCAGGATGCGCGTGCGCAGATCCTCAGGCCATGGATGCGTGAGCGCGTCGATCACTTGTGGCGTGTCGTGCTCGAACCGCACCAGCGCGGCATCGATGCCATCGGCGCTGGTGCCCGAGATCAGGCCAAGGTAAAGCGCCGTAGCGTTGTCCACGGGGACTCAGTCGTCGTTGCGTTTGGTGCCGCTGGCCTTGGCCAGCTTGATGTTGGCGTCCAGCGTCTTCAGGCGGGCCAGCTGCGGCTGCACCACCTGCGACTTGAACTTGGCCAGCTGTACGCCCGGCAGCGGTTCGGGCTTGGGCAGCGTCACCGTCTGCGGATCGCGCTGCACGTTGTTGACGCGGAATTCGTAATGAAGATGCGGGCCGGTAGCAAGGCCGGTCATGCCCACGTAACCGATCACTTCGCCCTGGCCCACATGCTGGCCAACTTTCTCGTTGGCGAACTTCGACATGTGGCCGTAGGCCGTGCTGATCGAACCGTTGTGCTGCACGACCACGAAATTGCCATAGCCGTTCATCCAGCCCTTGAACTTGATCACGCCGTCGCCCGCTGCGTGGATCGGCGTGCCGGTGGGCGCGGCGTAGTCCACGCCCTTATGGGCGCGCATCAGGCCCAGGATCGGATGCATGCGTGCCGCGCTGAACTGCGAGGAGATGCGCGTGAAATCCACCGGGATACGCAGGAACGACTTCTGGATCGGGCGGCCGTCCTCGCTGAACCAGCCGTAGCTGCCGTCGTCCTTCTTGAAGCGGTAGGCGGTATAGCGCTCGCCCTGGTTCACGAACTCGGCCGCCACGATGTCGCCTTCATGCAGATAGGCGCCGTCGCGGTACACGTCGTCGTAGATCACCGTAAAGCTGTCGCCTTCGCGCAGGTCCTGCACAAAGTCGATGTCGTATTTGAAGAGCTCGGCAAGCTTGAGCACCATCGCGTTGCTCATGCCGGCCTTGGACCCGGCGGCGAACAGCGAGCTGTCGATGGTACCGTGGGCCACGTGCTCGCGATGGTCCACTTCGCGCGCCTGTGCCGTGACCGTGGCCTTGTCGCCTTCGAAGCGCATGGTGGTGCGGTTGGATTCGTCCTTGTCGAAGCGGATGCCCTTGAGGCTGCCATCGTTGTCGAGCAGGAAATCGAATTCCTGCCCGGGGCTGATGTGATGCAATGCCTTGGCGTCGCCCGACTGGTCGACCACATGCTGCACGTCGGTGAGGCTCAGGCCCTGGCTCTGGAACAGATCCGACAACGTCTGGCCCGGCTGCACCTGCACAATGTGCCAGTCTTCCACCGTGGGCGCCTGGGCTGCCACGGGCGCGGCCTTGGGCAATTCCAGCGGCAGCACGGCATGCGCCGTCGAAATGGTGTCCGGGCGCATGGCGCTGGCCCAGGCGGGAATCAGGAAGCCGGAAACGGCAGTAATAAGGAGGGCGGTGCCGGCGAGAATCCAGCGTTCGCGATGCCAACGGATGGGTTCGGCCTCACCATGGCAACCAAAGGACCAGTGGGCGCAGCGTTCATAAAAATGAGAGTGACGCTTCTGCGCCTTTCGACGCATAGCCTGTTTGCGCGCAGCGCGCGCGGTCTCGTTTCTCTCACCCATGCCCGGTGTTCCCCAGGTACTACATTTCTAATTGCCGCGTACCATAGCGGCCCTGTGTAAAGGGCGTCAACGCCTTTTCCATCAATGAGTTGCGATAACTTTCCGGTTAACGCACACTTAACGTCAATGCCCGGGAAGCTATGCTTTCCGATGCTCCCCGAACAACGAAAATTTGAGGAATACATGAACGAGCTTGAGCAGGCGCTGGCCACCATCGCGCGCGGCGCCGACGAGATCATCAAGCAGGAAGAGCTGGCCGCACGCCTGAAGCTCGGTCGTCCGCTTCGCATCAAGGCCGGTTTCGACCCCACCGCGCCGGACCTGCACCTGGGCCACACCGTGCTGCTCAACAAGATGCGCCAGTTCCAGGACCTGGGGCACCAGGTCATTTTCCTCATCGGTGACTTCACCGGCATGATCGGCGACCCGACCGGCAAGAACGTCACCCGCAAACCCTTGTCACGCGAAGACGTGCTCGCCAACGCGGAGACCTATGCCGAGCAGGTCTACAAGGTGCTGGACAAGGAGCGCACCGAACTGCGCTTCAATTCCGAATGGTTCGGCCAGATGACCGCTGCCGACATGATCAAGCTCGCCGCACAGCACACGGTGGCGCGCATGCTCGAGCGAGATGATTTCTCCAAGCGCTTCGCCGGCCAGCAGCCCATTGCCATCCACGAATTCCTGTATCCGCTGGTGCAGGGTTATGACTCTGTCGCACTCAAATGCGACGTCGAACTCGGCGGCACCGACCAGAAGTTCAACCTGCTGATGGGTCGCGCGCTGCAGGAACACCACGGCCAGCCGCCGCAGATCGTGCTCACCATGCCGCTGCTCGAGGGCCTCGACGGCGTCAACAAGATGTCCAAGTCGCTGGGCAACTACATCGGCATCAATGAACCGGCCATCGACATCGTCACCAAGACGCTGAAGATCGGCGACGACCTGATGTGGCGCTGGTTCGAACTGTTGAGTTTCGAGACGTCGATGGCGGACATCGCGCGCATGAAGGAAGAGGTCGTCAGCGGCGTGCTCAATCCGCGCGACGCAAAGATCAAATTGGCACGTGAACTGGCCACGCGTTTCCATGACGCGGCGGCAGCAGAACAAGCGATCGCCGGCTGGCACGCAGTGGTGCGTGGCGAAGGCGACACCAGCTTGTTGCCGCTCACCGAAATTACGGTGCCTGCAGAAGGCCTGCGTTTGCCCGCACTACTTACTGCGGCGGGACTTACGCCGAGCAACGCTGAAGCGAATCGCAAACTCAAGGAACGCGCCGTTCGCATCGATGCGGAAGTCGTCGAAGACGCACAGCGCGTGTTTTCCCCGGGTTTTGAGGGGGTTTTGCAGATCGGCAAACGCAACTTCGCGCGCGTCCTGTTGACGCAAGCATGAGTTGATCGCGATGACGCAACGTCATCGCGATGCGTCGATCAACGATGTTTCGCGTGAGAACAACGTCTTAGGCGAAACATCAAAAATAATTTCAAAAATTGCTTGTCAAAGATGGGGTGCCTGCCTATTATTCGCCTCCCGCCGCTGGCAGCTTCTTCCCACGGCAACAACGACAGCAAAAATTCTTCGCTGAAGGTGTTGACGGACCGGAAAGATGATGTAAGATGAGCGGCTCACTCGGAACGAAATGTTCCAACGCAGAAACGGC
>NZ_JBEPMU010000007.1:0-187428 GCF_040545895.1 Dyella japonica | reverse complement strand
CGCTATCAGTAATGTGCCGCCGAAGTCTGGGTGCCATGCAACACTCCTTCCGCTTGCGCGTCTATAGTGTGTTGCGTTGACCGTCTGAAGTCGCAGTCGGAAGCAGACATTACTCCGCGACCGATATGTCCGTTCCCCACTCCTTGTCCAACAGGTCGGCCTCTGAAATCTCACGCAGCGACCCATCAACAGGCCAGCGATAGCGCTCTTTGGGATAAGCCCAAGGTTGACGGCTCATCAGAACCATCTTGGTGTCTTCCATAAGCGCACCACCAAGCTTGTTATCGCCAGCCTCGTAGTGCGCTTTCGAGAGAGCCACCATTTCGACCAGTTGATCAGCCTTGGGGTCGCCAAGGCGATTGCGAAGATTCTCGATACCTCGGCAGATAACAAAGAACGCTCCGTCAAAGTCATAGCCATCTCGAAACTGGCGTCTTGGGGCGCTCAGCATGGTGTCGGAAATTCGATCCCGAAGCTCGCCGGCCGATTTGGGGATGGTCTTGTCGCGGTACATCATCGCTTTATGGCCCTTCCAGAAATATGAAGGAGATTTACGTCCGCTTCGGGTCGGAAGCGGACATTCACGCGCGAAAACCTGAATCACCGTATTCCATGAAGGCCGCGACTTCACTATCCGTTAGCAAATGACCGCCGGAGCCGCCCGCCCTCATGCCCACTAGAGGAAGAACCACGCCAGGATCGCTGCGTTATAGCCCATCAATCAATTCAAGGATCTTCTGATATTGCTGCAGTTGATCAGGTGCGTTGATCATGTGCACCAACACCGACGCAATCGCTGCCTGCTTCACCATGGCCATACCGGTTTCCTGTGACACTCGCTGAAATTCGCGCAAGGCTCCCGCTACCGTGTTCATCATCTCCTGTGCCGCATGGGACCACGGGCCAGCGTTGTCAATTCCAAGTTTGTTCGGGGATTCGACTACTCGCTCGATCTTCGCCAAGGCAACGGTCAGGTCTTCTAGCGACTGCGCTGCGGCAGAGGGCTTATTTTCCTCGAGAGACGCGACGTTACCTGTATTGCCGATCGACAACAGTTGCATGACGGCTTGCGTCGTCGCCGCTTGCACCAAAATATCGTTCTGCTGCTGACAATTGACGGCATTCTGCGCGGCGTTGCCCAAGGCATGCGCTGTGGCCTGATAGAGGTTACCGAGCGCAGTGGCTGGCGCGCCTCCAAGGACCTGAGGGTTGGTT
Organism: Dyella japonica; assembly: GCF_040545895.1. Classification (GTDB taxonomy): domain Bacteria; phylum Pseudomonadota; class Gammaproteobacteria; order Xanthomonadales; family Rhodanobacteraceae; genus Dyella; species Dyella japonica_D. The sequence goes on along the minus strand of NZ_JBEPMU010000007.1, from coordinate 186,213 downwards.
TGCGTTATGGGATCGGTAACTTGAGAGTCAATCTGGGTCGACATCGACATGAGCTCCTTCGAAGTGAGGTCACCTGATTGCGCACGATTTGGTCTGCGAAACAGGTCTGCGTATCTGTGGTTGCGTGGGATCCACAGCCTTCAGCACGCTCGCGCGCGCATACGGCAAGGCGTCAATTAAGGCGATCATTTCAATCGCTTCCAAGTAAATCCAAGAGCGCCTCGAAAATGTTGGAGGCAGTAAAATTTATTGATGCCACATATTTTCTGCGCGTAGCCATGCAAAAAGTCGCAAGGCATGTCACTCCAATTGCCACCACACAAGTTTCGCCTCGGGTCGAAAGCGGACAATCCGCAATGCTCCCCGGCAGCGTCCACCCTCATTCAAGGTGGACGCTCCAAGGCCATCGCTTTATGGATCGAAGTGCTTCTCCACGCTAAGCAAGATCGATTGATTGTCGCGCGTGCTGCTCTCCAGCAGGTTCTGGTACTCAAAGCGGAGCAACCAACCCTTTAGCGATTGCCAATGGATGCCTGCGCCTAACAACGTGCGATTCTGCGATTGGCCAGGCAAGGAGGCCCGGTAGAACGGGCCGTTACTCAGATCAACGTAACGCATTACGGCAATGCTATCGCCCTGGAAGTCATGCTCATACTCCAGACGCAGCGTGGGTAGCCAGGTGCCGTGATCGTCCTTGATGGCCCATTGTGCGCGCAGACCGAGGTTGCCAGTGGTGGTTTTCACGGTCTGCCGCTGATAGCTCAGCGTGTCGCCCATCTGGCCACGCTCGGTATAGGCGTCCAAATCGGCATGGGCGAGATCCAATCGTGCGTAGGGTGACAGCAGCCAGCCGGCTGTGCGGTGTTCGTAGCCCACCGCCAGGGAGCCAAACCACTGCGTACCGTCGCGGCTGCCGCTAACGGTGGTTCCATCGCCGGTGACGTAGCGGCGTGCATCGAAGGAAAGCCACTGGTAGCCGATCAACGCACTACACGGCCGCTTCATGACCTGATCCAAGTCCCCCTCGGATAGGAAGCGGACACTCCCTAGATCCGAGTTACATGCCAAACGAACCGAAACCACCCGCCCACCAGAACAGTCTCCCACGTCCAGCGGCAGCCTGCCAAAGTCAGAGTCGCTTCTCGAAGAAACTATCCGCATAAGGGTCATCGTTGAAGCGATCGATCTCTTTCCATCCGGTCTTGAGATAGAGCTGTTTTGCTTCTGGCAAGGCGCGGTTGGTATCCAGGCGGAGCGTCTTGATGGACAACTCCCGTGCTATCTCTTCGGCTTCGGTCATAAGCCGCTTCGATAGTCCCATGCCACGCGCGGCTGGCGCCACCCAAAGCCGCTTGATCTCCGCGCCGCCGCGCCCGTCTCCCTTCAACCCCACGCAGCCAACGGGAAGATCGTCAGAGCAAGCCACGAGAAACGCGCCGCGCGGACGAGTCATTTGTGCAGCCGCTGGATCGCGCGAACGCGACACGTCGAAACCATGTTCGAAGCGGCTGCTGATTTCCTCGTAGTAGGCACCGAGGCAGTACGTGGCCAGCTCACCGCGAGGGTCCACTTCGTTGATCGTGACGCGGTCGCGACCGAGCACGGACGCGACGAGATCCATGGCAGCCAACAGTTCGTCCGGTCTTGCGTGGTGTGCGAGCATGTCTTTGGCCTGGGCGTTGGAAAGCCGTTCGTACGCTCGAAATTCCGACACCCCGGCTTTGCTCAGATGCACGACGCGGCGACGTGCGTCCTGCGTACTTACCACGGTTTCCACCAGGCCCTCGTCCTCGAGGCCGCGCAAGAGTCGGCTCATCAAACTGGTTTCGATACCCAGGTATGCCCTGAGCACCGCGACGTCCGTCCGCCCCTGCCCAATCGCATTGATGACGCGGGCAGACCCCAGCGGGCGGCCACGCCCCAGAAAGGAATCGTCCAGCGCGCCCACGGCGGCCGTCACGGCCCTGTTGAAACGACGAACACGTTTGATGGCGTCATCCATATACCTAACTTAAGTCAGGTAATTTTCCTCGTCAAGCGGGCAGGCCCGGATGAAAGCGGAAATGTCGGAACAAGGTCGGCGACCAGTCATGAAATGACCTGGCAATCACCGTTCGCGACATGGCGTTTCCGTTTCTGCCGAGCCAGCCGTCGTGTACGGCGCAGTCGTCCGGTCAATGTTCATTCTCGAAAACCCCTTCCAGAGCAGGCTCCAGCGCAAGCACGTGAGCCTCACCGAAAACAGCGATGACACGATCGTACTTCTGCAAGGAGCTGCGAATCGAAGCAAGAAGGTAGCGGTCCCTCAATGCGTCTGAAGTCCGGGCAACGTCATTGAGACGCCCCATGTCGACAGTCGGATCCAGAAGCTGAGGATCCCAAGTCTTCGCAACCAACGGATGCCCAGTGACCCGGTGATATTCACGCAAGAACCCTTCCCATGTTTCCCAACCCTTTTGCACCGGAACTCCGTTCCCGACGACCTGCGCGCTAAAGAACGACGGATATTCCGCCGCATCCTCGCGGAGATCTGGATCTCGATAGCTCCCTACAAGACGCGTGGCAACCAAATAGACGAATACTTCGCTCACGGAATGACGCGCCAGCAGTTCTGCCATCTCTTCGCGGGCGGGTGCATCGCCGCTTTCCGTGGGTACACCTAATTGCCTTGCCAGCTGTACCGTAAAACCCAAATCCGCGCCGCGCCGGATCGCCTGGTCTCTCGTCTCTGTAGCGAGATCATCGGGCGCCGTACTCTCGTGAAGAATGTATTGCGGTCGAACCCGCTCGAATATGGCCGCCATACGTTGATACATGGAGGACCGTGGATCGAGCAGGTGGTATGTCCCGATGACAACGATGTGCTTCCGCCCTTTCGTGCGTTCCCACACATAGGGAACACTGCTGAGCTTTGGAGAATTCTTTAGACCCATGTAGTTGTCAGGCGCAGGCTGTCCGGAAAGATCACTTGCATAGCTCCGCACGGCACCTGATGTTGCAATCAGAAGAACCAGCAAGTTCACCGCCATGCGCATCGAACTATTCATATGACTCTACGATTCAATCGGGTACAACATCGGGATCTTTGCAATGTCCGCCATGGGTCGGAAGCGAACATCACCCATTTACCTGAGGGGCCGGCTGCAGGCGAGCCATCCGATTGATTGGCGGACGACATCAGCCCAGCCAAACAACGTCGAGCCCCTAGCCCACTGACTTTGATCCAGCCCCGAGGAAGCGTTCGACGACCTCCGGCAACATCGGATCCACGGCGAGCGTGTAGTGCGTGGTGTTCGGCACGATGGCGAGCTGGTTTGCGGGCCGCAGGGAGCCATCGATTCCGGCATCGCGCTGGCCGCCTCCCAACGCCTTCCAGAACTCGACCATGTGCTCGGGCCGGATGGCGTCAGCGTCGGCGAAAACCAGCAGTGTGCGTGCTTGAAGTTTCGTGACGTCAGCGCTCCAATCGAAGGGACGCTTGGTCATGTCACCGACCTTCCTGAAGAGGTTGATCCAATCGACATCGGGGTAGGCCTTCCCTAACGGCGACGACTTGACGGCGGGGCCGAACGTGGCGGCGTTGGCCTCCAACTGTTTGAAGGCAGCCACCCCCTCCGGATAAAAGCCGTCCTGCCGCATCGTCGAAGACACGAGCACAAGCCGGTCGATCACGTCCGGATGACGGATAGCGGCCTGCAATGCGACGCTGGAGCCCAGTGAGTAACCCATCACGTCAGCCTTGCCGAGGTTCAGATGGCCGATCAGCGCGGCAACGTCGTCGCCCAGCGTTTCACTGGGCAATGGCCTGTCGGTGTCTGGTGTGCGCCCGTGTGCCTGGAGATGGACTGCGATCACCTGCCGGCGTTTGGCCAGTTCGGCCAGATTGCCCCCGAAGCTGCCTGGGTTGATGCCACCGTGGAGAAGAATGAGTGGCTTGCCGGCGCCATGCACGCTGTAAAAGAGATGCTGGCTGTTGACGTCGGCGAAATGCTCGTTCGAACTTGTGGGAGCCTGCTTGGCTTGAACGGCAGAAACCGCAGTCAGCACTGCGGTCGCCAGGGCGCTCTTTAGGAAATCGCGTCTGAGCATAACGTCCTCACGCGGCGCCGAACCGGCCAGCACGGCCGGTGATTGTGCGTTTCGTCGCCATCCCTTCCATGCGTCGGTAGGCGCGGTATGGTCACGACTTGCCTGCGAGCAACTCATCCAGTTGTGCGAACTGTTCGGGCAGGCCTTCCGCCGAACCGGCGAGGGCTTCGTCGAGTGCCGCTTCTGTCGGGTAAAGCTCGTGATAGGTGACCAATGTCTTGCCGGCATTTTCTTCGAACGTTACCGTGGTCAATGCGCCCTGGTCGCTATCTTCGTTCGTCCATACGAGGCGCCTGTGCGGCGTTACTTCTCTGTAGGTGCCGAAGAACGCCATCGGTTGATCGAAGGCCGGATGGCTGAACACGAGGCGATATGTGCCTCCGGTGCGAACATCCATGTCGCACGAGACCAGCGTCATGCCCACCGACTTCGGAACCCACCATTGCTTGAACAATTCAGGCCTGCTCCACGCTTCGAAGACGATGCGCGCGGGAGCATGGAACGTTCGCCTCACGACCAGTTCGCGGTCGGACATGCGTTCCACGACGGTGCGGTTCGTGGCGGCGGGACTACCTTCTTTTTCGTTGGGCATCTGCCTTCTCCTTGGATTTCAAGTGCTCGACGAGCTTGTCCAGCGCATCGAAGCGAGCGGTCCACAGTTGGCGGTGCTGCTCGATCCAGGCGGCCTCTTCTTCTAGCCGGCGCTGTCCGAGCTTGCAGGTTCGTACGCGTCCGACCTTCTCCGTCGTCACGAGCCCCGCCTGCTCCAGGATGCTGACGTGCTTCTTCATGCCCGTGAGGGTCATGTGAAACCTTTGGGCAAGGTCGGTGATTGATGCGTCAGAACTCCCGAGCTGCTCCAGCACCCCGCGTCGGGTGACATCGGAGAGCGCGGCAAACGTGGCGTCCAGGCGGGCCTGATAGTGAACCATATGGTTCACTGTAAGGTGCGCACGGGAGATTTACAAGCGGGTGATGCCACGTCGCACGCGGCCGCTCCGCAGCTCCGAACCAAAACGCGCAGCCGAGCGCAGGCAGAATTCCAGCTGGTGGCTTGGTGCAGCCAGATCAGACGTCGAGTTGCCCGTCTGGGGTCGAAAGCGAGCCTTACAAACCCGATGAATTCCGATCGTCGGCCAAGGTAACGAACCCTTCGGCCCAGTGATCTTTGTCCAATTCGTACTCACCGATGTAGAAGCCGTCCTCTTCGTCGGTGATATCTGGATCTATGAGGTTGGGATGCCTGGAGAAACCAGACTGCGTCCCCAAGCGTGCAACCGCCGCCTTGGCGGCATCCAGCGTGCGGTAGACACCGATCATCTTCACATCTTCGATGTCGCCTGGAAGCGTGTGACTGTGCGTGACGACAAACACCCTTTCCATCTTGCCCTGTCTCCACGTGGTTCCCGACGACAAGATATTCGCGTCACCAGCAGTGTCTGCTCCGGGTCGGAAGCGGACCTACCGTGAAGTATCTGAGTCAGACCTCGCTGCCACCACCGTCGGAGTAGACGGCGATGATGCGGTAAGGTCCCGGCTCGCAGCCGTTAAAGCCATCTTGCTCGATAAACGTCCTCGCCTCCTCAAAGCTTTCAAGCAGGCAATGACGCGATGTACGCAGCCTCTCGGCCTGCGCGTTGCAGGACAGAGGGGAGCATTCGGGTGCATTTCCGAGCGAGAACGATGTGATATCGAACCCCTCCAGCTTCTTGATTTCGGGGACAACAACATTCGTTGTAAACGATGATTCGGGCTGGAACTCCGACCATGTTTGCGTTTCCTCGTCGTACTGCAGTTCGTACCCTTCGTAATAGAAGAGCTTTTGTTGCTCCAAAGGCACCGAAGCATCTTTTGCAACTTCGGCGAGGATGTCTGGCGAATCGAACAGCCAGTATCCGTTGTGCTTCCAATAGCCGATGTAATCCGTGAAGTACCTGGAAACACAGCCGCTGACGGAGTAGATGTCGGTCACTTGCCCAGCTTTCAGCCACTCAGGGCGACCGGCAACCTGCTTGTATAAATAGCCCAGTGGAATCATGACTTGCGCCCTAGGTTTCTGATCAGCCTCGCGATTTCAGGGAAGGACCCCTTCCAGAGAAAAGGTCCGCTTCGGGTCGGAAGCGGACATTTCGGATTCCTTCAATTGTGGCGGCTTTGGCTGACCAGAAAGTAGGCCGCTACCCCTCCGATCAACCACCAGGACAGCAGTGAGATCACGAGCACGACAGCGTGATGCGCCCCTTCTCCCGGTCCGACGTGACTGTACTCGCTGAGCCAACCAAAGAACTGGTTGCCCGGCCCGTACGCCAACCGACTCAGCCAAATGGTCGCCGATCCGACCGGCAAGATGAGGGGCGCCGCGAGCAGCAGCATCGAGCCAATCACGCCTAACCCAATCGCGGCCAAAATGCGCTTCATGAAGGAACCCCTCCCCGAGCCTACCAACGAATCATCCCGCAATGACCTGGCCTCATGGGGCCAGTGCGATGTCTGCTTCGGGTCGGAAGCGGACGCTGAAATCAAATCCGTTCGATGTATAGAACCTGGCCGGGATGATGCTCCCTGATGATCTCTACGGCCCCTGCCACCGCGACTTCATTCACAGGTTCAATCCAATGCACGAAATCCGTTAGATCGAAGCCTTCGGCGCGAAGCCGTTTGATATCGGGTTCGTCCAGCAGACCCGGATTCATCCAAATCGCAGTCTTGCTACCCCTGGCAAGATTGAGCATCTCGACAAGACCTTGCTTCGTAAGTGCAAAGAAAACCAAGCGAGCCTCCATGTATTGCCCCACCACACAGGTCCGCTGCGGGTCGGGAGCGGACCTAACGGCAATGCGCAGCACATGATTCCTCACCTCGACTTATCGAGGAAGTACCTAATCGCCACGCCTGTCGCGACCACTGGAACCGCACCCGAGACCAAGCGCATCAGCTCGCGCCCCAGCAGAAGATAGCCAGTGAGCATCAGAAAAACACAAACCCCGATAGCTAAAACAAAGGCCTGAATCGCCGCGGCCCACGTTCGCTTGCTCTTGTCGGTCAGCATCGCCCATCCATCTCCAATGTCTGCTCCGGGTCGGTAGCGGACGTTCTGTCATTTCAGGTTACCTGTGATTGCCGCCACCAATAGAGGGACGCCAACACACGCGAAAAATACCCCGATGGCGATGAAGCATTTCCGGCGGTAGGCCAATCCCTCGGACGTCAGCAACTGAGGATTAAGAAGGGCGTTTGCTGGATTCCACAGCGTTTCTCGTCCCCAAAGCCGAACTCCATCTTGCGTCCGGCGCACTGCTTTCACCGCAAAAACAATGGCGGAAAACCAGGCGACTACGGCCGTAAACCAAGCGGCAACGAACAATAAGAGCGCAATAGCGGCAAGGACTTTAGTCATGTGGGTAATTATGTCTGCTCCGAGTCGGAAGCGGACATGTTCACGAAACCCAAACGGGAAAGCGCATGAGTACCTTCCACTGATTTTTCGCATGGCGCAGATACACGTACTCTCCCTGTCCGCAAAGGGCTCCGCAGTGATGGGCCACATAGACAATCGCGATACCTCCGTCAGGGGAGTAACCCGGGAGACTGACGGACGTCCAACCGGTGGCCCCGGGGAAAGCCTCGAAGAGCTTTTTCCAGGCCTCGTCCAACGATAACTCGCTCCCTGATGTGGGATTCTGATCAAAGAATCGTCGGATCTCCTGTGCGCGATGCAACCTAGCCCCCTTGCAGGCGAGGTCCTCTGGCAGGGAGGTTGTCGAGCCATTTCTGCTTTTGAGATCTGCAAAAGCACCTGACTCATCGGCTTCACCTAGGTCGTCTCCCTCTCTGGGAGCGGCCGTTGTTGACGAGAGCAGGACGTAGCCGTCAGGGGCTTGGCACTGAGAGTCGAGGGACGCCCGCAAGACCGCCAAGTCTTCGTTCTGGAATGGCTGATTGGCCGGATCGGCCTGCACACAGAGGCACGGCAGAGTTATGAAAGTAATCACAGCGACGAGGCGTTTCAGCATCTCCCCCCCAAAGACTTCCGCTTCACTCTGATTAAAAGTCAACATTCTTAGCATGTCCGCTACGGGTCGGAAGCGGACCTTTCAGCGAAGATATTTCCAGACTACGGGTGCGCACGCCAGATATAGCGGCAGGAACAGATATCCTCGCCCTTCGAATAGAAGGTCAATGAGCCTGTTACCCATAAACGGCATTGCTGCGAGGGCGACAAACAACCAGAGGGCAAATACTGCTGCTTGGCATGCGAAGACGAACCTGACATACCACCAGAAGGTTCTTCGGCTACCGGATATCATTTCCGTTGCCTCTCCACGCTCCCTTTTCCGCGTTCCAACGAGCGCTCTTCTGCAACGCCCGCTTCGGGTCGGAAGCGGACGTTAGCGCCGTCGAACGCCAGCGCTCGAATGAACGACCGCCTTCGCAAAACACGCTGTAGCGAGTGTCTCGGGACAGGCTTGCCCGCCTACTTCGTATTCCGCTTCTTTTCCTGCTTGGCCGCTTTCTTTTCCTTCATGGTTTTGGCCGGCTTTTTCTTCTCGGATTTCTTTGAATCCATACCTTTGCTCATGTCACTTCCTCGGTCATGGTCATAGTCATAGTCTGTCGGGAGCGTATCGTGCCCTGGTTACCGGGACTTACATCCAAGTAGCACCTCACGAGCGGAAGGTCGCGCCAAGCTGCAAATCCATGACGCTTTGCTGGTAGGCATCTTCGCATCATCGCAAAGATCCCAGCCCCGCTTAAGACGAATTCCTAGATTTTCACTGGCACTGGCACGAGCACTACGGGAGTCTGAACTTGCGAGTGGCGCGTAGCGGCCAGACTGATGTGAAGCTGTTCCCGCCGACCACGCGGAAGCCTGCAGACACGCCGTTCAGAACGCCCAATCCTTCCAGAACATCTTTTGCGCGCCGGAAGGAAAGTCGTGGGTCAGACGCGAGCATGAAAAGATTGATCTCTTTTGGACTGACATCGTAGCCCTCCAATTCGACCGCATTGCCCAATGCCTCCTTCAACTTGCCCTCAATCGCCGCGAGGAAGGCTTCGTCGGCCAGAGACTTGCGCCAGAACTTGATGACGAGTTGATATTCCATTGGGTGATTGTAGGCCGAACTGGCCCATTGGACGGCCCCGGCGGAGGCAGTCCGTATCAGTACTCGCAAACTCACCGTCATTCGGGACGGGCCGAGACAGGAGGCCGCTTTTTTATTCTCAAACACGGGCCATGTCTGTACAACGACAGTGCGCGCTATTCTCAACGCTCTGGAATGGAGATGTTCCATGGCCAAGCTCGTCTTCGGTATGAACCAGTCGCTGGATGGTTACGTCGATCATCTGGCATTCGCGCCCGGTCCCTCGCTCTTTCGTCACTTCATCGCGCAAGTGCGCGGCTTGACGGGCAGCGTGTACGGCCGCCGCATGTATGACGTCATGCGTTATTGGGACGACGACGATGCCCAGTGGAGCGCGGAAGAGCGCGACTTTGCCGTGGCGTGGCGTCGGCAACCGAAGTGGGTGGCATCGCGCTCGCTGACGTCGGTCGGCCCGAACGCCACGCTGGTCGCCGAAGATCTCGAAGCGACGATACGACGGCTGAAGGCCGAGCTCGACGGCGAGATCGAAGTGGCCGGTCCCGAACTGGCGCGAAGCCTCACCGACCTTGGTCTCATCGACGAGTACCAGATCTATCTTCATCCCGTCGTGCTTGGTCACGGCAAGCCCTATTTCGCGGGGCCGCGACCGCCGCTGCGCCTGGTGGGTAGCGATGCCATGGGCGAGAACGTGATTCGCTTGAGATACGCGCCCGCTTGATCGCATGCCACGACGACCACGCACGCGCGTGGTTCTTGAGCGTCAGCCGTTCGGATACTTCAGCAGCAGCGCCTTGAAACGCGGGTCATCGCGCAGCGGATCCCAGATCGGGTCGATGCGGAGCAATGCACCCGACAGGATGCCGCCGGTAGGCATGGACAGCACGCGCTCGATCAGGGCGATGGCTTGGTCAGGCTGGCCCACGCGCGTGTACAGCTGCGCCTGGCACGCAAGCATGTCCGCGCCAGTGAGCACGTCCTTGCTGATCGGCATCAAGGCCACGGCACGCTCGCCTTCGGCGACCGCCTCGGCTTTGCGGCCGAGCCCGGCATAGGCAAATCCCAGGGCGAGATGAAGGTCTGCATCATCCGGCCGCTCGACGAGGGAGGCGCGCATGCGCTCCGCCACTTCGTTGTATACCGCCGTCGCCTTGTCCGTCTCTCCCGCTGCCTGCATTGCCCACGCCACGTACAGGCGTCGGGGCAACACGATGTTGTCGGGATCGTCCCAATTCTCGACCTTGTCTGACTCGGCTACCTTGACGGCCGCAGCATAATCGCGCGCCAGCGAGCGCTCGAAATACATGCCCATGACATTGCCGGCATACGCATTGCTGCCGGGCGTGAGCCCTGCAAGCGCGGCGCGCAGCGGCGCCACATCGCCTTTCCACATCAGCTGGTTGAAGGCCAGCGATACGCGTTCGCCCGCAGGGTTGCGACTCACCGCAAGCGCGGAGGTATAGGCTCGCTCGGCGTCTGCGTAACGACGCAGGCTCTGATAGGTCACGGCGAGTTGGCTGAATGCAAATTCGCTATGGGGATCGAGTTCAGTGGCCGAACGAAACAGCGCCACCGCTTCATCCCAATGTCCCTGACGCCGAGCGACCGATGCAATGAGCAATTCAACCGTGGCACTGTTGGGCAAGGCCTGCCGGGCCAATGCCAACTGGGTGCTGGCAGCGGCGTAATCGCGATGGCCCCAGTAGTGATACAGCCCCAGCGCGTAGTGTGCCTGCCCCAGGTTCGGCTGCAGCGCCAGCGCACGATCGGCCGCTGCCTTCGCTTCGGCCAATCGCGCGTTCGTGCGATCGGGCCCGAAGAAATACATCTGCATGTGCGCGCGCGCCAACCCGGCCGCGGCCAGCGCAAAACGCGGATCCTTGTCCAGGGCCTGTTGATACAACGGGATCGCCAGGGACAGCTCGGTCGACGACAGCACGGGATCGTCATAAGCGCGGTTGGCATGCACGCCGGCTTGCAGATACAGGTCATAGGCGGCGGCATTCAAGGTGGGCGCCGTGTCGATGCGCGCGGTCTCGGCGGACGTCAGCTGCACCTTCAGCGCCTGCGCCACGTTCTGCGCAACCTCACCTTCCACATTGAAAACGTTGTCCAGCGTGCGCGTATAGGCTTGCGCCCAGAGATGGTTGCCGCTCTCGGCATCGATCAACTGCACATTGATCAGCACCTGGTCGCCCACCTTCTGCACCGTGCCCTCGAGCAGCGTTGCCACACCCAGCTGTCGCGCGATGGTTCTCACGTCTTCCGGGTGGCTCGGATACTTCTCGGTCGAGGTGCGCGAGATCACCTTGAGCCCACCGATGCCCACCAGTTCGGTGAGTATCATGTCCTGCATGCCGCTGGCGAAATACGCGTTGCCCTGATCGGTACTGAGATTCTCGAACGGCAACACCGCGATGGATTTCAGGTCGGCTGCCGATGCGGTCTCCATCGGATGGCGCGCAAGGGAGTGCCAGCCAAGCAGCACGGCCGCGAGCACGATCAGTGCCACGATCGCGGCGCCAATTCGCCGTCCGAATCGATGTGCGTCGCCAGATTTCACGAGCGCCGCCGGGCTCTCCGTCGTTGCGACCGGCGGCGCGGCGACATCGCTGGCGAGGACGGTTACGGGTGCAACTTTCTTCGCCGGCAATACGATGTCCGCCAGCAATTCCTCACGCGACGCAGCGAATCGCACGTCGGCATCCAGACGAAAGCCGACGCCGTGCACAGTATGCTGATAGCGGGTTTCTTCGCTGCTCTCGCCGAGCGCATGGCGCAACATGGCGATGACGCGGCTGAGCACGCCGGGCGTGACATGGCTATGCCCCCATACCACGTCGAGAATCTCGTCGCGGCTGAGCACCCGCCCGGGATCGCGCGCCAACAGCACCAACACGGCAAAGGCCTTGCGCTCGAGCCCGACCTCCTCGCCATCGACAAACAGACGATGCCCCAGGGTGTCGATTTCGACCGTGCCGAACGCGATCCACGCAGCAGAGGCGGTCTCTGCAGCCATTTGTTCGCCCTCCACTGCCGCACCTGCAGACCTTGAGGTTACACCAACTCTGCCGCAAGGCTCGGTATGGCCTGAGTGTGGATTTCGTTGTGGGCTGAACGGCGTACATGCGGTGTGAACAGGGCACCCGTGTCCTGCGCCGTTACGTGGGCTCCGGGAGCACGCGAAGCGGGAAAGCCCTTCGCCTCCAGCCATCGGGAACCAGATCCCGATTGGGCTGCTGCTGCCTGAAACGATCCGCCACCTTCTGCCCCTGAACACCCTGGAGCTCTTGAGCACCACGTTGAGATGCATGCCGAATAGGGACGCAGCACGTTCGCCTGCGTTTCGCTCATGCGCAACAGAAAGACGAAACGGGGCACGCTGCCGATGCGCGCCACGCCGTAGCCACGCAAACCGGCCATCCCGAGCATAGATGGATGAATCCAAAGTGGTCCCGTTGCTCTTGGCGGCTCGCCTTCTGATTAGGTAGTTTGGCCAACTCACGATCTCCGGCCTCGCTTTTCGCTATGCTCCGCCGAACCTGGCCGTCGTGCCATCGGGAGAACTGCGCGTGACTTCCGTTCGTTTGACCGACCTTGCCCATGGCGGCGGCTGTGGCTGCAAGCTGGCACCTTCGGTGCTGCAGGAGCTGCTGGCCAACAAGCCTGCATCCATGCCGTTTGCCCATCTGCTGGTGGGCACGGAATCCAGCGACGATGCCGCCGTATGGCAGGTGGACGAGAAGACCTGCATCATCGCGACCACCGACTTCTTCATGCCGGTCGTGGATGATCCTTACGATTTCGGACGCATCGCCGCCACCAATGCGCTGTCGGATGTCTACGCCATGGGCGGCAAGCCGATCATGGCGCTGGCCATACTCGGCATGCCGTTGAACAAGCTGGACGTGGAAACCGTACGCGCGATTCTGGCCGGCGGTGAATGCATCTGCACGCAGGCAGGCATTCCGATTGCCGGTGGCCATTCGATCGATTCGGCCGAGCCCATCTACGGGCTTGCGGTCATTGGCTTGTGCGCGCCGGGCAACGTGCGTCGCAACACCACGGCGCAGGCAGGCGACGCGCTGATCCTCACCAAAGGCATCGGCGTGGGCATTTACTCGGCGGCGTTCAAGAAGCAAGCGCTTCCGCCTGACGCGTATGCGGAAATGCTTGCCTCGACCACCCTGCTCAATCGCATCGGCTGCGAACTGGGCAGGCACGAGGAAGTGCATGCCATCACCGACGTCACCGGCTTTGGTCTGCTGGGACATGGCCTGGAACTGGCGCGCGGCAGCGGCGTGCGAATTCGCCTGGAGTCATCGCGCATTCCCTTCTTCACGCAGGCCGAAGCGTTGGCACAGGCCGGCTACATCACCGGTGCTTCCGAGCGAAACTGGAACAGCTACGGCGATGACGTCACCCTGCCCGCCGATCTGCCGGAATGGCGTCGCGCATTGTTGACCGATCCGCAGACGTCCGGTGGCCTGCTGGTGGCGTGCGCGCCGGAGAAAGCCGAAGCACTGAAGGCCACCATCGTGGCCGCCGGCTATGCGCGTACAAGCATCATTGGCGAGATCACCGCAGGCACGCCTGGCATCGACGTGGCCTGAAGCCGCCGAGATGGCGGAAGAGAATGGGAGTCGAACCCACCCGAGACAGTCTTATCTGCCTCACCCGGATTTGAAGTCCGGACGCCCCACCGGAGACGATTCTCTTCCTCAAGCCTTTTCACGGCGCGGGCCCGTACAAATCGAGGTACCGCGCCTGTACACGACGCAGCGTACCGCGATTGAGCGTGACGCCTTGCCGGTCGAAGAATTCTAGTATCTGGATGGCCACTTTTCGACCGCTGTCGATGCGGTCGCGGAACTGTGCCGCGGTAAACCGGCCATCCGCCGCATGCGCCGCGATGTCGGCCGCGATCAGCACCATCTCGTGCATGGTCGGCCGCAGGAAGAAGTGATCGTGCGCCACTTCGTCGACCAGGCCCAGCCGCGCGGCAAACGCCATCAACTGCCTGATGTCCTGCTCCGGCCGCGCGAGCACACCGGCGACGTCGCGCACGCGCGGCGGACGGAAGCGCACCTCGCCACCCAACAGCGGCGCAACGCGCTGCCATAGCGCCTCGCGCTCCGGGCTCATTTGCATGGAGTGACTGGCCAGCCGCACGAAGGCGCCATCGCGCACCACGCGGCCGGCAACATCTGCATGCTGCAGCGCCAGGGCGAAAGCGGATGCGGGCAACTTCGGCTGCAGCGACACCCGCAGCTTTTCCCGGCCCATGCCTTGTACGTCAGGATAGGCCGCGTGGAAGGCGTCGAGGCGCGCGATCAATCCATCGACGAAGGATCGCCAGTGCGCATGACTGATCGCGATGATGTCCCCATCGGCATGAAAAACCATGGGTGAGAGTGCAGCGGCAATGTCGTCACGCTTGCTGGCGGACAAGGCACGGTCGCGCGTGAACGCCGCGAGATCCCATGCGAACGGCGGCGCGTCGAGCAGGCTGGCAAAGGCTTCGCGAGGATCGGTGGTCGCCAGCGCAGCGCGCTGGGCCTCACGCGCTGGCGTGCGGCGTTGGCGCGTGGGTGCGCGCAGGTCGAAAAACTGCCCGCCACCGATGGTGCGCTGCGCGGAGACATCACGCAGCACGAAACGGTCGAGCGCAGCGGCGGCGATGGGCTTTTCCAGCACCAATTGGACGTCCATCGCATGGCCAGGTTGCAGCTGGTCGCCATTGAGCAGCACCACGCGCGCGCCGACTTCGGCGGAGCCATGATGCAACCGGGCCGGGAACCACTGGCCGATCGGCTTCGGCTCGCCAGGCAACAGCTGCAGCTTCGCATCGATGCGATCGGTCGGCGCGTGCAGGAACGGATCGACCACCATATCGCCTCGATGGATCGCCTCCTTGCCGATGTCTTCACCGGCCAGGTTGAGCGCGCAGCGGTCGCCTGCCCTGCCCGTTTCCACCTCGCGGTTTTGCGCATGCACCGAACGCACGCGCGCACGCAATCCCGACGGACTGATCAGCACCTGATCCTTGACGTGCACTTGGCCGGACAACACCGTGCCGGTGACCACCACGCCGATACCGGCGAGGGTGAACACGCGATCGATGGCCAGGCGAAAGCGATCGTCGGCCGCACGCCCGCTTATCGCATGCGCCTCGGCCACGAGACGCTCGCGCAGTGCGTCGATGCCCAGCCCGGTGACGGACGAGACCGGGAGGATGGCCGCGCCATCGAGCACGGTGCCTGCAACGGCTTCGCGAATCTGCGCGATCACCTCGTCCAACCGTTCCGGCGTGGCCAGATCGGCCTTGGTGATCGCGATCAAGCCGCGGCCAATGCGCAGCAAATCGAGAATGGCAAGATGTTCCCGCGTCTGTGGCATCACGCCATCGTCGGCGGCCACCACCAGCAACGCGATGTCGATGCCGCTGGCACCGGCCACCATGGTATGCACGAAGCGCTCATGGCCTGGCACGTCGATGAAGCCGAGCGTGGAGCCGTCGTCGAGCGGCAGAAAGGCGAAGCCCAGGTCGATGGTGATGCCGCGGCGTTTCTCTTCCTTGAGTCGATCGCCTGCGACGCCGGTCAATGCCTTCACCAGCGACGTCTTGCCGTGGTCGATGTGGCCCGCGGTGCCAACGATCATGAAATACGCGCGGCCAAGGTGGCGTGGTCGAGTTGTGCCAGCGCCGCCAGGAACGGAGCTTCGTCGGCCTCCGCCAGGCAGCGCAGGTCCAGGCGAAGCGCGCCATCGGCCACGCGCCCGATGATGGGACGCGACAAGGCGCGCAATGCGGCGGCGAGATGTTCCAGTGCGCTCTGGCTGTCACGCGCACGGATCACCAGCGCGGCGCTGGCGAGCGTGTCCAGCGGCAGTGCGCCCGAACCCACTTGGCTGAGGCAGTCGCCCGTGTCGACGATGAAGGCGTCGCCCAGTTGCGCCGCCACGGTGGCTTGCAGACGATGTGCCTGCGCCTGGATGTCGGCCTTGCGACGCGCAAGGAAACGCAGCGTGGGCAGGCGATCGGCAAGACGATCGGGATCGCGGTAAAGATTGAGCGTGGCCTCGATCGCGGCAAGGCGCAGCTTGTCCACGCGTAGCGCACGCTTCAGCGGGTTGCGGTTGATCTGTTCGATCAGCGCGCGATCACCCACGATGAAGCCCGCCTGCGGCCCGCCCAGCAATTTGTCGCCCGAAAAAGTGACCAGGCGCGCACCGTCGCGCACGGCTTCGCGCACGGTGGGTTCCTTGGCCAGTCCATAGCGGGACAGATCCACCAGGCTGCCGGAACCCAGATCGTTCAACAGCGGCACGCCCGCGGCATCGGCAATGGCGGCCAGTTCCTGTCCGCTGACTTCCGCCGTGAAACCCTGGATGCGGTAATTGGAGGTATGCACCTTGAGCACGAGGCCGCTGCGTTCGCCGAGGGCGTTGCGGTAATCAGCGGCGTGCGTGCGATTGGTGGTGCCTACTTCCACCATGTGCGCGCCGGCACGCGCCATGATGTCAGGCATGCGGAAGGCGCCGCCGATTTCGATCAGCTCGCCACGCGACACCACGGCCTCGCGTCCCAGCGCGAAGGTGTTGAGGCAAAGCAGCACGGCCGCGGCGTTGTTGTTGACCACGGTGGCGTCTTCGGCGCCGGTCAGTTCGCGCAGCAGCGAGCGCAGGTGGTCATCGCGTTCGCCGCGCACGCCGTCGTCGAGGTCGTATTCGAGAGCGACCGCGTGGCGCATCGCGTCCACTGCGGCGTCGATGGCGACATCGGCCAGCACCGCCCTGCCTAGGTTGGTGTGAAGCACGGTGCCGGTGAGATTGAACAAGGGACGCAAACCCGGCGTGCGCGCTTCGAGCAGGCGGCCGGCGCGCTGCGCAAGTTCTGCGGCCGTGGGAGCAGCAGCGCCGGCAGCGGCGCGCAAGGCCTCGCGTGCCTCGTCGATGGCCTGGCGAATGGCGTCGGTGGTGGCAACGCGCCCGTAGCGCTCCAGCCACGGCGCCGCTTCCGCCGTCGCCAGCACGGTGGCAACGGCAGGCAGGTGACGCAGGGAGACGACCTCGGGTTCAGCCATGGCGCTCATCCAGTGACGTCGCCGAACACCCGTGGATGCATGCGGGCACGCGGCGACGAAGACGCGGGTTGGTGCCCTATGCTGCGGTGCGGACGAGAGCCGGTCAAGGCAAACCACGCGGCCGTGCTGTCGACCTGCACGTCGCATTCACGATGGATGTTCGCGCGAAGGGGAACTACTCGGCCACCGCCTCACCATCGCCCACCAGCAGCAGCGGGTTCGGCGCATGACGGGCGAAGCCGGCCTCGGCAACGAGGAGATCCAGCCCCAGCGAGGCAAGGTCGTCCGCATACGGATCGACCTGCGTGTCCTTCAGCTGGTAGAGCAGCTTGGTGTAGGTGTGGCATTCGCCGCAGGTCTCGGCCTTGACCACGCCAGCATCGTCTTCGATGCCCTGCACGGATAGCTTGCGCGTGCCACCGCAGGTGACGCAGACCGCGCGCACGTGATTCCACGCGGTGGAACACAGCGAGCAATACAGATAGCGCGTGCCGGGCGTGATGCCGGTGGCCGTGATCAAGCCGGAAACCGAGGGCGAACCGCAACACGGGCAAAGCGAGCGCTCTTCCAGCAGGCGCAGGTCACTGGCGGCGAGCCGCGCCGCCGAACCGCTGAAGTAAACCTGCAGCGCCGCCACCACGAACACCGTCACGCCCGCGTCGGCATGTCCCAAGCCACCGCGCAGGAACGCGTCGGCCAGTTTCTCCAGCGTCGCGGCATCGCTGCTGCGCAATAGTTCGATGGCCTCCTGCACGGCCGGCGGCCATTCCCTGCCGTCGATGCTGTCGAGCAGCAAGGCGAGCCCGTCGCGCCATGACGCATCGCGACGGTGACCATCCGCCGCAAGCGGTGGCAGACGCGCTTCGACGGCGCGCGCCACGTCGACTTGATTGAGCGCGACTGCCGGCGCCAGCGTCGTCGCCACCGTGTGCTGTGCCTGCGCCAGCGTCGCCATGAAATACAGCCACGCTTCCATCGGGTGCCCGTCCGCCAGTTTCGACAGGCGACGCGCGGTGGACGCGAAGCGAACCGTGGGGTCGGCGATCACGATGGGTTCCGGCGCCTTGACGCCCGCGTGCGACGGGCCGGTCCACTTGGCGTCGGGTGGTGCCTCGCCCTGCCTCATGGACGCTTCCTGATAGCCGTCTTGTCATTCGGGTCGGCGGCCAGTTGCTCCAGCCACTTGCGATGGTGGCGCCAGGCCCAACCCGGCGTCACGTAGCCCTGCATCATCGCGCGCATGGAATGACGCACCCAGATGCCCGCATAGACATGGACGATCCAGATGATGATGGCGAGGAACGCCGCGGTGCTGTGGATCAGCACGGCCGCGCGCTGCACGGGGATCGAGGTCGCCTCGCCGAAATACACTTCCCAGATCACCAGCCCGGTGAGGAACAAGGTGGGAATCAGCAGCGTCATCGACCAGAACACCAGCTTCTGGCCCGCGTTGTTGTGGCCCACGGCGGGAATGTGTTCCTCATCGTCCTCCACCACCGCCGGGATCGACTTCATCCATGTCGAGTCTTCCTTGCGCCAGAGGTTCGCGCGCCAGAACTGGATGATCATGCCGATGTAGCTCGCCATCAGGATGCAGCCCATCCACGGATGCAATGCCCGCGTCCACTGCCCGCCACCGAACAGGTTGGACAGCCAGAACATGATCGGATGGAACATCGAAAGACCCGACAGCACCATCAACGTGAACACGATGGCGTTGATCCAGTGGTTGACCCGCTGGGCGGTGGTGTAACGGACAATGACGGTCTTGGAACGGATCATGGCGTCTTCTCCGCTTCTTCCTCCAGCACCCGCTCGCCCCGCGCCTCGTCTTCGTCGGTCACTTCATTGGGGCCCTTCACCACGTAGTGGAAGAAGCCCACCACGGCGGCCAGCGCGATGCCCACCATGGCCAGCGGCTTGGCGATGCCTTTCCACGCCTCCACCGCCGGACTGATACGCGGATGATCGGGCAGGCCCGAGTACAGCGAGGGCTTGTCGGCGTGGTGCAGCACGTACATCACGTGCGTGCCGCCAACGGCCTGCGGGTCGTACAGGCCCGCGTTCTCGAAGCCGCGCGATTTCAGGTCGACGATGCGCTCGCCGGCCCACTGCGCCATGTCGGCCTTGGTGCCGAACATGATGGCGCCGGTGGGGCATGCCTTCACGCAGGCCGGCTCCAGGCCCACCGACACGCGGTCGGAACACAGCGTGCACTTGTACGACTTGTGATCCTTCTTGCTGATGCGCGGAACATCGAACGGGCAACCCTTCACGCAGTAGCCGCAACCGATGCACTTGTCGCTGATGAAATCGACGATGCCGTTGGCGTACTGCACGATGGCACCGGGCGCGGGACAGGCCTTGAGGCAACCCGGGTCTTCGCAATGCATGCAGCCGTCCTTGCGGATCAGCCACTCCAGGTTGCCCTGCTCGTTCTCGTACTCGGCGAACTTCATCAGGGTCCACACGTCGGGACTGAGGTCATTGGGGTTCTGGTACGAACCCTCGAAGTGACCCACCTCCTGCCGCAGGTCGTTCCACTCCATGCACGCCGACTGGCAGGCCTTGCAGCCGATGCAACGGCTGACGTCGATGAGCTTGGCCACCTGTTCCTCGGCATTGCGTGCCGAGGGCGGCGTCATCGTGGAGGCGGAGCGCCGGATGTAATCTTGCGATTGCAGATCGGACATGACGGCTTCCTCAGGCGGCGACCGGTGCGCTGGTCTTTTCGATGTTGACGAGGAACGCCTTGAATTCCGGCGTCTGCGTATTGGCGTCGCCTACCGAAGGCGTAAGCGTGTTGGCGCCGTAGCCTTTCCTGGCCTGCCCGGTGAAGCCCCAGTGCAGTGGCACGCCGATCACGTGGGTCGGTTTGCCGTCGACGATCAGCGGCTTGATGCGCTTGGTCACATAGGCCTTGCAGATCACTTCGCCGCGCTTGGACGACACCTTCACCCAGCCGCCCTGCACGATGCCTTTTTCCTTGGCCAGCACTTCGCCCACTTCCACGAATTCCTCCGGCTGCAGGATGGCGTTGATCAACGCGTGCTTGGTCCAGAAGTGGAAGTGCTCGGTGAGGCGGTACGTGGTGGCCACGTACGGGAAGTTCTTTGGACTGCCAAACGCCGCGCGGTCATCGGCGAACACGCGCGCTGCCGGGTTGTTCTGCACCTTGGGATGCAGCGGATTCTCCACCGGCGATTCCAGCGGCTCGTAGTGCTCGGGGAACGGCCCTTCGGCCATCAGCTTGCGCGCGAACAAACGGCCCAGGCCTTCGTCGTTCATGATGAAGGGGCTGGCGCCGGCCGAGGGCGCCAGCGTCGGCGTGTAATCGGGCACGTCGATGCCCACCCACTTCGTACCGTTCCACGAAATCACCGGCTTGGCCGGATTCCATGGCTTGCCTGTCGGATCGGCGCTGGCGCGGTTGTAGAGAATGCGCCGGTTCGCCGGCCACGCCCACGCCCAGTTCGGCGCAATGCCTTGCTCGCGCGGATCGGTGGCGTCGCGACGCGCCATCTGGTTGCCCTTCTCCGTGAAGCAGCCGGAGAAGATCCAGCAGCCGGACGAAGTGGTGCCGTCATCGCGCAACTGCCCAAAGCCATCGAGCAGCGTGCCGGCCTTGGTCACCACTGTATTCGTGGCGGGATCGGTCAGGTCGGCCAGCGCGCGGCCATTCATTTCCTTGGCCAGCTCTTCCGGATCGGGGCTGATGGGATCGGTGTACTTCCAGGTGACGTTGAGGATGGGATCGGGGAACGCACCGCCTTCCTTGCGATAGAGCTCGCGGATGCGATGGAAGATGCCGCTCATGATCCAGATGTCGGACATCGCCACGCCAGGTGCATCCGCCGCCTTCCAGTGCCACTGCAGCCAGCGCGCGGAATTGACCAGCGAGCCGTTTTCCTCGGCGAAACAGGTGGTGGGAAGCTGGAACACCTCGGTCTGGATCTGGGCGGAATTGGCCGGGTTCTGCGGGCCGAAATCCTGCCAGAAGCGCGAGGTTTCGGTGTCCAGCGGATCCATCGTCACCAGGAACTTCAGCTTGCTCAGGCCACGACGGATCTTGCCGCGATCCGGAAACGCCTGCAGCGGGTTGAAACCCTGGCAGATGTAACCCGTTATCTGGTCGTTGTTCATCATCTCGAACGCCTTGATGATGTCGTACAACGGGATGTCGAGCTTGGGCAGCCAGTCGAACGCCCAGTTGTTTTCCTGCGTGGCGGCGTCGCCGTAGAACGCCTTCATGAAGCTCACGAACAGCTTGCGGGTGTTCTGGTAGTAGCTGATCTGCCCGGGCCGCAGCGGCTTGAACTGCCGCGTCGACATATAGATGTCGAAGTTGGTTTCCTTGTCGGTGGGCAGGTTCATGTAGCCCGGCATCTGGTTGGAAAGCAGCCCGACGTCGGTCAAACCCTGGATGTTCGAATGCCCGCGCAAGGCATTCATGCCGCCGCCCGCCACGCCGATGTTGCCCAGCAGCAGTTGCACCATCGCCATGTTGCGGATGTTCTGCGCGCCCACCGAGTGCTGCGTCCAGCCCAATGCGAACAGGCTGGTCATCGCCCGGTCCGGTGTGGATGTGCTGGCGATCAGCTCGCACACGTGCAGGAATTTGTCCTGCGGCGTGCCGCAAATGCGCGACACCATTTCCGGCGTGTAGCGCGAGACATGGTGCTTGAGCAGGTTGATGACGCAGCGCGGGTCCTGCCAGGTGTCGTCGGATCTGGCGAAGCCGTCCTTGTCGAGGTCGTAATCCCAGGTCGACTTGTCGTAGGTACGCGTTTCCTCGTTGTAGCCGGTGAACAGGCCATCCTGGAAATCGAAACCGTCCTTCACGATCAGGCTGGCGTTGGTGTACGAGCGCACGTACTCGTGCTGGATCTTGTCGTGCTCCAGCAGGTAATGGATCACGCCGTTAAGGAAGGCGATGTCAGTGCCCGGGCGAATGGGCGCGTAATAGTCGGCCACGGAAGCCGTGCGCGTGAAGCGCGGATCGACCACGACGAGCTTGGCGCCGTTCTCGATCTTCGCCTCGATCACCCACTTGAAACCGCACGGATGTGCCTCGGCGGCATTGCCTCCCATCACGACGACGACGTTGGCGTTCTTGATGTCCTGCCAGGTGTTGGTCATTGCACCGCGACCGAATGATGGGGCCAGACTGGCCACCGTCGGTCCGTGTCAGACACGCGCCTGGTTGTCGAACACCACCATGCCCATCGAGCGTACGGCCTTCCACGTGAGGTAGGACGTTTCAGTCGACGAGGCCGACGCCGCCAGCATGCCGACGCTGGTCCAGCGGTTCACCGTATCGCCGTTGGCATTCTTCGCGATGAAGTTCTTGTCGCGATCGTCCTTCATCAGGCGGGCGATGCGATCGAGCGCGAAGTCCCAGGAGACTTCCTTGAATTCGGTGCCGCCCGGAGGTCGATAGCGCGGTGCTTTCAGGCGCGTGGGCGCATGCACCACGTCGAGCAGCGCCGAGCCTTTGGGGCAGAGCGTGCCGCGATTCACCGGATGATCCGGATCGCCTTCGATATGGATGATGTTGGAGCGGGCATTCTTGGCACGGTCGCCCATGCTGTAGATCAGAATGCCGCAGGCCACCGAACAATAGGTGCAGGTGTTGCGCGTCTCGGTGGCATGGGTGAGCTTGAAGGGCCGCACGGCGGCGGCTTGAGCCTCGCCGGAGGCGCCAAAGCCGAGCACGCCGAGGCTGGATGCTGCCAGCCCCAAGCCGGTGAACTTGATGAACTCACGGCGAGTCATGGGCATTGCGTTTGCGCTCCCGGAAAATCTGGCTGGACATACCGCCCGATCGATGGGCGTGAACCTGGCTCGACAATCTCCGTGGCGACGGAATTCACCCCGCTGCCTGTTGAAAAATGTAGCACAGATGGCCGCGCGCGGAAGGAAAGGTTCTTGCGATGTCACACGTCCCCATGCCCGACTTTTCGGCGAGTGCGCCGCGCGCGAACAACACGGGTGCAAGCCGCGGCGTGATGCGCTTTCCTCCACTGCGGAGCGGGCTCGATCACGTCATCGTCACGCTCGCGCTGACCCAGCGCCCGGGTCGTTTGTGACTATTCCGTTGCAGCCATCTGGCCATCAATGGCCTGGCCCGGTCACCCGCGGCAGCGGTATCGCCGGCGCGTCGCCGCCCTCGAAGTAATCGAGCCGCACCACCTGGCCCGATGCATCGCGAACGGGCACGAAGTAGCTCAGCTCGTCGGGCACGAAGTACAGCCGGTGGTCGGCAGTGAGCTGCAACGGCACGGCATGATGGCCGGTGCGCTGCGCGTAGAGCTGATGATCCTTGACCGTCAGCGTCTGCGATGTCTTGTCGTCCATGCGATAACTGCCCTGCAACGCGGCCAGGGATTCGTCGCTGGCCGCCACGGCCACGGGCCTGGCATAGGGCTGGCCAAGCGCGATGGCGGCAAGACGGCGACTCATCGTCCGGGCGTCGAAATTGTCATCGTTGGCCAGGACCACCACCGTCACGTCCTGCCTGGGGAGATACGCCAGGGCCGACGCAAACCCGTCGATCTGGCCGGTATGCCCGACCATGTCGCTGCCGCGCACCCGCCACAGATACATGCCCATGCCGTAGCGATGCGCGGGCGCGACGCCCGGCTTGGCCGGTACCGGCGTGATCATCTGCTGGAAGCCCTTGGCGCTCACGATGCCGCCATGGGCCAAGGCGTGCATCCAACGCACGAGGTCGTCGGCCGTGGCCACGAGTCCGCCGGCCGCAGCGGGAATGCTCATGCTGATGAATGACGCGTTGTCGACCTGATGGTTAGCGTTGTCGGTGGTGTAGCCGGCGACGCGCCCTGCAATGACGGCGGCATTGTCGCCGTAGCGAATCTGCTTCAGGCCGGCCGGTTCCAGCAACAGCTTCGTCGTCGCCGTGTACCACGGCCCGCCGGTGACTTTCTCGATCACGGCGCCCAACAGGATGTATCCGCCATTCGAATACGCCCATTGCGTGCCCGGCGCGAAGGCAGGCGAACGCTTGCGGATCTCCTCGATGAGCGTGGCCGTGTCCACGTCGCGCTTCATGAAGCCCGGCTGCGGATCCTTGGTCTTGTCCGAAATGCCCGCCGTATGGTTCAGCAGCTCGCGCAACGTGATGTTGCCGCCGTTGGGAATGTCAGGCACATAGTTCGATAGCGGATCGTCGAGCGAGAGCTTGCCGAGTTCGGCCAGCTTTATCACCGTCGCGGCGGTGAACATCTTGGTGACGGAGGCAATACGAAACACCTGGTTCGTATCGAGCGGCACACCCAGCTCGATGTTTGCGCGCCCCGCCGCCCCGCGAAACAGCACCGTGTCGCCCTGCGCGATGATCGCCACCACGCCGGGCCCTTCCTTGCTGGCCGCGCTTTCCAGGGCATCCTGCGCCGCCCTGGCGAGAGGCACCGCCGGTGTCGATGACGCGGCGTGCGCGGTCAACGAAAGAGCCAAGGCACACACCGCAACGCCGATCCGCCAACGCATCGCCCCACTCCCTATGTCGCGCGGACACCCCGTGGCACCGTCGCCTGTGCGCAAGATATGACACGGGGCATGACAGGCCCGCAACATGGCTTCCACGCCTTGGCCAATGCCACCGTGCCGTGGCTGAGCCGGCTTGCGCCTAGTCGTGTGCGATGGAGGACGCTTGTTCCAGGCTGGCCTGTCCGGCCGGAAGATCGGACAGCGACAAGCTGGCCAGGTCGGCGATATGCGCAATGGTCTTGTCGGGCGCGGGATCGATCACCAGGCTTTCCGCCTCGTGCGCATAGTGGCCCTGGCGCACGAAGATGGTGGTGAGGTGCTCGCCGAAGATCCGCTTCATCGCCGCGAGAAGCTGCGGCTTGTCATCGACCATCACATAGTGCGTGGCGGGGAACGCGCGCTGGATCGCCTCCGTCATGCGCTCCTTGTGTACGTACACCAGCACGCGGCCATCCACGGCCTGCGCGATGCCCGACCGGGCGATCTTGCGCGGCTGAAACACGATGTCGCCATCGGAGAGGATCACCGTGGAGCCCAGCGTTCCCAGGTGAGCCAGGGTATCCAGCGCGCCGGGGTAAAGACGTTCGGCGAAGGGATACTCGAGCAGATACGAGGCGAGCGACTGCAGCGCCGGGTGGTATTCGTGGCCCACGCGGAATTGCTGCAGCGTGCCGAGATAGTCGGCATAGCCCAAGGAGTCGCGCAGCTTGTTGTAGATGGACCAGTAGCGCTCGCGCTCCATCGCGCCGAAATCGCGATCGAGGCGCGCGGTGAGGTCGGCGGCAAAGCCATCGTTGTCGAGCAGGGTGTTGTCGACGTCCAGCAAGAACACCAGTGACGCAGGGTTGAGCACGGTGATGTTTCCTCGTTTTCCTTGATCATGCCGACGGCCATCGTCGGCTGCCGGCGCACTCGCCGCGCATCGCTTCGCGGACCCGTGAGCTTCACTTATGGGGCGTTAAATCCAGGCATCAAAGTCATGGGGTTGACGTGACGCCGCTCGTGGATTCTTGCGCCTGATGCCGCAACGGAAGGCGCATTCCATCACACACGCCTGCATGCAGGCGCGTGTGATGGAAAGATACGACGAAACGGTCAGCGCATGCCCAGCGCCGACGCGATGGCTCCGGCAAGAACGCCAAAAGCCACCACCGAGAGCGCAATCGTCACCAGAAGGCGCAACGGGAACGAGCGGCCGAGCATCGTCAGCGACGGCAGGCTTACCGGCGGCAGTGTCATCAACAGCGCGGCAGCGGGCCCAACACCCAGCCCCAGCGCCAGCATGGCCTGCACGATGGGCACCTCGCCCGCCGTCGGTATCACGAACAGCATGCCGGCCACCGCCAGCCCGACGATCCAGAACCATTGATCGCCGATCTCCGGACCGATATGGGGAAACATCCACGCGCGCGTGGCGCCCAGCAGCAGCACGATGATGATGTATTCGGGAATCAATCGAACCGTCATCCGCACGAAGATGCGCGCCCACAGCGTGATGACCTCGACGAACGAGCGCGGCTCCGGCTCGGATGCCGGCAACACCAGCGCGACGGGCTGGCCCGGCCCGGTCAACCGATTCGCCAGGTGGCCCAGGCCAAATACCATCGGTATGCCAAGCGCCAGACGCAACAAGGTCCAGTGCCAGCCGAGCACGAAACCGGTGAATACCAGCGTCGCGGGATTGAGCACGGTATTGCCCAGCCAGAACGCGATGGACGCGCCCGGTGCCGCCTGATGACGGCGCAACCCCACCACCACCGGCGCCGCGCAACAGGTGCACATCATGCCCGGCACGGCCAGCAGGCCACCGGCCAGCACGCTGCCGAAGCCACGACCGCCGAGCGCGCGCGCCACCCAGTTCGCAGGCAACAAAGCCTGTACGCCGGACCCCAGCAACAGGCCCAGCACCATCGCCTGCCAGATGGCCTTGCCATAGGCCAGCGCATAGCCGAGCGCAGCACTCCATGATGGCGCGGGCGCGCTCGCCGCATCGCCCATGAGGATGGAATGGCCGATGGAATGCTGCGCCGCTGCCGTGAAGGCGCGCCCATAGTACGGATGCCACTTCACGTAGAACAGGCCGGCGACGGCCAACAACAGGAACACGAAGAAACGCGCAGTACGCGACGTCTGCGATGCGGCGGGCATCGGAGCCTCTCCGAACAGCGTGGGACGTTACGGCCCTACAGGGCACGAGATTGCCCACCAGTCACCGCAGGCCGGGTGCGCTGCGGAGGGGCAAGATGTTCGAACCATTGCGGCCTCAACCGCTGCATCAGCATGCTACGGCGTTCACGCAAAGTCACTAGGGCCTGGGACGTATGCGACACGCTTCGCGCACTACGACACCACCTGCGCGAGATGGACGGCCAGACACTGTCTCGGCCATGAAACAACAGGACTTGCGTGCAGCCATGCAACCCGCTCAGGGGTACAACGAAAGCTCGCCTTCGATCTCCACCGGAATATTGAACGGAAGCTCGGCCATGCCCACGGCGCTGCGCGTGTGCGCACCGCGCTCCGATCCGTACAAGGCGAGGATGAGATCGGAGAATCCGTTGATAACCTGCGGCTGCTGGATGAATCCAGGCGCCGAGTTCACCATGCCGAACACGCGATGCCAGGCGCCTACGCGATCGAGGTCGCCGATGCTGCGCTTGAGACTGGCCAGCATGGAAAGCGCGACAAGTCGTGCCGCCTGATAGCCCTCGCTCACCGACAGCTCCGCGCCCACCTTGCCGAAAGGCCCAGCCATCGAACCATCCTCGGCTTGCGGCCCGTGCCCCGATATCAGTACGCGCGTGCCGTGTACCTGCACGAACTGAAACGGCAGGGTCAATCCGCTGGGTACCGGAAACGGCGGCGGAAGAGTCAGCCCCATCTCCGTCAGGCGCGTTTCGATGTCACTCATGGGCAAGCACTCGTCATGGTGGATTCGCCCGTGATGGGCGAACGCGATCCTATAGTGCTTCCGGCGGAAGCGTGGCCCGTCGACGTTTCGCACGCGTTGAAACGTGATGACATCGTGGAGATGCCACCATCGTCGCCTGCCATGGCGGCCACCACGCCGTTTTCCAGCGCGAAATCGATACCCAAGTGCAATCGACCGGCACCTCCCGGGCATCTAGAGTGAACGCGCGTCATGGATATTTCTTTCCGTCGTGCCATCGACACGCGCTGGTGGATGACCATGCATCTCGTCAAACCGCATTCGTCCCCTGCCACCATGCCCGCGGCCCGAGGCAGAAGCGGGCCATCGAGAGCAAGCGATGCGCCTGATGTTGTTGCACAGCATCGGCTGGTGCGGCTGGCCAGGATGATCGAGCCGGACGATGCGCGCATTTCGGAATGGCGGCGGCACACGCCCATCGCCGAATTCGGTGGACTGACAGCGGACGCCCTGGTCTCGCACGGCATGCAATACCTCGTGGAAAAATTCCTGCTCGCCATTCTGTCGGGTGAACGCGGCTGACCTGCCCTTCGGGCCCATCGTGGAATACCGGCCGTCAGGGAGTCGCCGTGAAGGATCCGTGGTTGCGAGAGCGCGTTCATGCACGACGCCCTCGAACGCTGCCGATGTTCGTACTGCTTGCAGGCGGCAACGTCCTGGCCTGGGCGTGGGCGCTGTCGGAAGCACATCGGGAGCCCATGCTGCTCGGCTCGGGCGCCTTGGCCTATGCCTTCGGCCTGCGCCACGCCTTCGATGCGGATCACATCGCCAGCATCGACAATGTGACCCGTTCGCTGGCTCGTGATGCGTCGGCACCGGCGACCGTGGGCCTATGGTTCGCGCTCGGGCATTCCACCGTGGTCATCGCGGCGTGCACGGCGATTGCCATGATGACCAGCACGGCGCACCAGTGGTTGCCGCGACTGGCGACATGGGGCGGGCTTGGCGGCTCGATCTTCTCCATCTCCTTCCTGCTGGTGGCCGCCGGCATCAACGCGGCGTCGTTGTCGGGCCTGATGCGGGCGTGGCAAGGCAGGCAACCAATGAGCGTTGCGCCGTTGCAGCCACGCGGATGTCTTGCCGCCATCCTTGGCTCGCTGCTGCTGGCCGTGCGTCGCCCTTGGCACATGCTGGCAATCGGCTTTCTGTTCGGGCTCGGTTTCGACACCGCCAGCGAGATCGGCCTGCTGGGCCTGTCGGCCGAAACGGCGCTGCGCATGCCCTCGCATGCGTCGATCATGCTGCTGGCGGTGCTGTTCACCGCGGGCATGTCGCTGGCCGATGCCACGGATGGCGCAATCATGGCGCGTGCGTATGGCTGGGCGCTCGAACGGCCGCGCCGACGACTGACCTACAACCTGATCGTCACGGGCATCTCGATCATCGCGGCGCTCGCCGTGGCCGCGGCCGAACTCGGCAACCTGGCCAGGGAACAATACGGCTTGCACGGTGCCGCTTGGCGCGCGGTGGCGTGGACGGGCAATCATTCGGGATTCGTTGGCTGCCTGATGGTCGCCTTGTTGCTCGGCTGCTGGATGATCGCGTTGTTTGGACGGCCAAAAGCCGTTGCGATCCATGCACGTTCCGCAACGACTGCGGTGGAGCGAGCCCGTCGCAGCGAGCTGGACATCGATGCGACCTGATGCAGGCGCGAGCCGCCGCTTTATTCGCGGAAAGAACCTCTCATCGCCTCGCGCATATTCCGCCCTAGCGCCACCGTCTTGCGCATCACGGTGCCCAGGGCGCCGTCCGATGCGTAGGCCGTGCGAAGAAAGTCCATCAGCTGGTCGCGGCAAAGCACCAGGGCGACCAACAGCTGCACTTCCAACAGCATGAGAAACACGTCGATGCCCACGGAGTCGATGAACAGTGCGGTGGGCGCGGTTTCGGGCTGGCACAGCAACATCAGCACCACGGTGGCGGTGATCACGCCAATCAGCCACTTGCGCACATCCTTGCGTCGCCACTCGGCAGCCAGCGCTTCGGGCGTAAACCACTGCGGATCCAGCCAGGCCATCTCCCCTCCTTCTCGTCGGCCAACAATGCCAACGCACCCTGTCGCGCCCTTCCTATGGAGGCGCATTGGCGGAAACAAAAGGGCGGACCGCGAAGGACCGACCACGATTTGTATCGTCATGTATCCGCCCGATTCGCTGATACACGAGCTTTCAATTCCGGGACGTCTCCACACAAAGGAGACACGTCGAAATGGTCTTCTACGGAGGTCCACCCACCAGCCAGGAGATGCACCATGTCGGACCCGATCAACCAGCAGCGCCGTTCCTTCCTTGGCGCAACAGCCCTGGGGCTCGCCGTGGCGCCGTTCGGCCTGGCGACGCTAGCCCACGCCCAGACGACCCAACCGGCAGCTTCCACCGAGAAACGCGTAGCCGTGGGCGGCCATACCTCCTTCAAGCCGCTCAAGCACGTGAAGGCCGGCGTGCTCGACGTGGCCTACGCCGAAGATGGTCCGGCGAACGGCAAGCCGGTGTTGTTGCTGCATGGCTGGCCGTACGACATCTACAGCTTCGTGGACGTGGCGCCCCTGCTCGCCGCCGCCGGCTATCGCGTGATCATTCCCTACCTGCGCGGCTATGGCGACACGCGCTTCCTCTCGGCAGACACCAAGCGCAACGGCCAGCAGGCCGCACTCGCTGTGGACGCCATCGCGCTGCTCGATGCACTGAAGATCGACAAGGCCGTCGTCGCCGGCTTCGACTGGGGCGCACGCACCGCCGACATCCTGGCCGCGCTGTGGCCGGAACGCTGCAAGGCGCTGGTCTCGGTGAGCGGTTACCTGATCGGGAGCCAGGAAGCGAATCGCGCGCCGCTGCCGCCAAAAGCCGAGCTGCAATGGTGGTACCAGTTCTACTTCGCCACCGAACGCGGCGAAGCCGGCTACGCGAAGTACACGCACGATTTCGCTCGCCTGATCTGGGAACTCGCCTCGCCACAATGGGGCTTCGACGACGCCACCTTCGCGCGCTCCGCCGCGGCGCTGGACAACCCCGACCAGGTCGCCGTGGCCATCCACAATTACCGTTGGCGCCTGGGCCTGGCCGAGGGCGAATCGCAGTACGACGCGCTGGAAAAAAAGCTCGCCGCCTTGCCGAGCATCGGCGTGCCCACCATCACATTGGAAGGCGATGCCAACGGCGCGCCGCATCCGGAACCCGGCGCCTATGCCAAACGCTTCACCGGCAAGTACGAGCATCGCCTGGTGACCGGCGGCATCGGCCACAACCTGCCACAGGAAGCGCCGGAGGCATTCGCCAAGGCCGTGATCGACGTCGACCGGTTCTGAGGCCTTCGCAGCTAGCGATGGCGAGGCGTGGCAAGGCACACACTGCACGCGCCCGCCATCCACATGCGGCACGAGCACCGTGCTGTCGAAGAAGTATCTATTTCGGAAACAGCAACGTGATCACCGCGCGATAACCCCATCCATGCGGACTGGTCGCGCTGCTGGCTGCCCAATAACGCACGCCTGCGGTGAAGCTCACCGGCACCTTGCCCACCTTGGTGAGCTTGGCCACCGTGAGGTTCACCGGCACCGCCGCCTGGTGCGCGTGCCAGTCGTAGGTGGACTCGGCGTTGATGCCATACGTCCATGCCGTGGGCGTGGTGTAGGAAAGAAAGGGTTGCAGGAACAGGCTGCTCAAGGGCGCGCGATCGCGGTTGTTCTTCACGCTGGCGACGGACCATATCTGGTTCGTGAGAAAGCCATAGGTGAAGCCATGCGATTGCTTGAGCACGACCACCGTGGGGCCTAGCCCCCACTTCTTCGCGCCCAGCAGATCGTCCGTCGCCATCGGCAACAGGAAGGCCGGACCCGCGCCCCAGATGATGCCACCGGGGCCGGGTGCGTTGGGCGAGAAGAACAGGCTTTGCGTGATGTCGCCGATGCCCGACTGGCTTCCCGAGCCTGGTGAAATATCCGCCTGCGACGTTACCGGAAGGATCGTGCGCGAAATCATGTTCCAGTCGTCGCTGATGGTAATGGGTACCACCGGCTGCACGTTCATGGTGAGCCGATGGCCACGCTCGTCCGGCCCGATCTTGCTGTCGTCGTTGAACTGGAACGGCGCGCTGATCAGCGATGCCACCGGGTTCGACAGCTTCTGGGCCAGCTCGGCGGAATCGTTGCCCGCGCCGCCATCGGTCGCCGATTGCGCGCGGGCAGCAAGAGAAAGCAGCCAGCATGCCGACAGCAGCATTCGAAATCGCATGCGCATTTCCGCTCCGTGGCACACCCCGTCCACTCTCCATCGCCCATGGCGAGAAGTACATGCGAAGAACTACGTGGCAGGCCACCGTGTTCTTACTTACGTGTCGACGAAAGAGCCCGCATCGATGGTGGAATCATCGGTGGCGCAACCCGGCACTACGCTTCGGTTCGAATCCGGTGCGGCGGACCCAGATAGGGAAATTCCACGAGCAGATCCGTATGTGGGCCCACCCTGTCGGTGGGTACCTTGCCGTTGGTGATCAGGGGAAGGAACACATCCATCACGTCGTCGGTCAGCGTCCGTCCATTGGCCGGATACGATGCCGGCTGCCGCGGATCGTAGCGAAGCACGTCCGGCAGCAGCGATGCCGCCACCTGCTTCGCCTCTTCCGGAGAGTAGCCACCAATGTGCTCCAGCGAATGGGCGAACACCGGCACGAAGCGCGCATCGTCCGTGGGTTCGCCGGTGAGATATGCTGGTTTTTCATCGCCCGTGAGGAACACGCCTTGCGATGGCCGCGCCGCGCGATCGGCCTGCACCCAACGCCCATCCACTTTTTCCAGCGTGCGATGCCACAAGCTCATGGCGCCCGTTCCCAAGGCCGCGTTGGGTATGTCGAGCACGATGCTGCACACGTCGCCCTTCGTGAAGAAATCGGCTCCGGTGAACTGCAGGTTGTTCACCGCGCCCAAGGTGTCGAAGAAGAACGGATCGCTGCGCCAGCCCGCGAAGAAACGATGGTCACCCGCTTCCGTCACCCGTGCGCTGGGGCCGGTGGACACCGGCGCCTGATCGATGATGACTTTGCCGCCTTCGCCCATGCCCGCCGCCTGCGCGCCTTCGAGCCGCGTCAGCGTGGCGTTCAACGCCCAGCCTTTGGCCGATGAAAAGCGGATCTGGTACGAGATGTTGGCGACCGCATCACCATCGGTATCGATCTTGAGTTCGTAGATCGCGTCGGCCGAGAACGGTTCGTCCGTGGTGGGCCCTGGCGGAACCAGGCTCACGCCGGGATGCACGTTCATCACCACGATCGATCGGTCGGTGCTCCCGGGCTTGGGGAAGGCATACAGATCGGTAAGGTTGAGACGGGCATCGCCGTGTGGAAATCCAAAATCAGGGCCCGCGTAATGATGCGACATGGTCGCGCTCCTTCTCGTCGTTGCATCGGACAGCTATGCCCATGACAGCCAGTCAGGCTGGTCGAACGGATCACTGCCGCGGCAGCGAATCACTGGCAAGCTGCGCCGTATGCCGCGCCACCGCAATTGTGCCGAGGTATCGATGCAATCCATGTCGCAACGTTGGATGCGACACGCGCATGTACGCCGTCAACCGTTTCATCGTTGCAACACACCCTCGATGCAAGCCCCGGAAAAATGAGGGAACGCACGCTGCAAACTGGGGGAAAGCCCCGATGTCGCCCCGCAGGCGCCTGCGTAGCCTGTGCTTGCAGTTCAAACACGAGCTGCCACGTCCTACGAGGAGACTGTCATGCCGCGCTATATCGTTGAACGCCAATTCCCGAATGGCCTTTCCCTGCCCACCAACGCCAGTGGCGCCGCCAAATGCGTTGAAATCGTGAACACCAACGCCGAAGAAGGCGTGACCTGGCTGCATTCGTACGTGAGCGAAGACAAGACGAAGACGTACTGCGTCTACGACGCGCCCACGCCCGAAGCCATCCGCCAGGTCGCGCGCCGCAACGATCTGCCGGTGGAACAGATCACCGAAATCTCCGTACTCAATCCCTATTTCTATTTGAGTATGGCGGGAGCCAGTCGTGCATCGGCGAGCCGAACGGTTTATAGAGCACCGTGGCGTCCGTTTCGTTACTTCCTCTAACGGAGCGCTGAGACGCCAGGTTGCCGCCCTTCCCCGGGGCAAGGCACATGTCGGACACGCGTTGAGGGTGGAAGTTTGGAACTGGTCGAGCGTGACTATGCCCTGCAGCGTCTTCGCGACGCACGCGCACTCGCGCAGCAGGGCACCGGCCGCACCGCGCTGGTCTATGGCGAGGCGGGCATCGGGAAGACATCGCTCGTGCGATGCCTGGCCTTCGAACATAGCGAAGGCCGCGTGCTGGTCGGCGGGTGCGAGGCGCTGTTCTCGCCCCGCCCGCTGGGGCCCTTCTACGACATCGCCGATGCCTTCACCACGCGGACGAGAAACCTGCTCGGCCGCGAAGGTCGCCGCGCGGAACTCTTCGCCTCCTTGCTGACGGATCTCCAGGAGCTCGATGGTACGACCCTGCTCGTGCTCGAGGATCTTCATTGGGCCGATGCCGCCACACTGGACCTGGTGAAGTACCTGGCCCGCCGCATCGAGCGCGTCCGTGCCTTGCTGGTGCTGACGTATCGCGACGACGAACTCGATGCGAGACATCCGCTGCGATTGCTGTGCGGCGACCTGCCCAGCGATGTCGCCGTACGCGTGCCACTGCTTCCGCTCACGGAAACCGCCGTGGCGAACATGGCCCGGCAAACGGGTCGCTCATCGGAAGGCCTGTTCGCCGCCACCGGCGGCAATCCCTTCTTCGTCACCGAGGCACTCTCGGGGGAAGGCTTGCCTGCATCGGTGCGCGACGCCGTGCTGGCGCGCGCGGGACGACAGACACCCGCCGTGCGCGAACTGCTCGATCTGGCGGCCGTCGTGCCGGCGCGCATCGACGTATCGCTGGTGCAGGCGCTGCTCTCTCCACGCGACGAAGACGTGGCCGCCGCGCTCGCCTCCGGGCTGCTGTTTGCGCAAGACGGCACCTATGCCTACCGCCACGAACTGGCACGCATCTCGATGGAGCAGGCGCTGCCCGCACCGGTCGCGTCCGCATTGCATGCACGCCTGCTGGGCCATCTCGAATCACTGGGCGACAAGATACCGATGGCGCGACTGGTGCATCACGCGGCTGGCGCGGGCGATTGCACTTCCGTCATGAAATACGCACCCAAGGCGGCCGCCGATGCCGCCGCCCACGGCGCGCATTGCGATGCCGCGTGGCTGTACGGCAAGGCGCTAGCGCATGCCGGCGATCTGCCCGACGCCGCTCGCGCGGATCTGCTGGAACGTTATGCGTACCAGTGCTATCTCACCAGCCAGATCGACACAGCGATTGCATCGTGCCAGTCGGCGCTGGCGATCTGGCGCAAGCTCGAGGACAAACGCCAGGAAGGCCACCTGCTTCGCTGGTTGTCGCGCCTGCATTGGTTCATCGGGCGCAACAGCGAAGCGGACGCGTATGGGAACCTCGCGGTGCAGTTGCTTGAATCCATCCATGCCGACGACGAACTGGCATGGGCGCTGAGCAACCGTGCGCAGATGCACATGCTGGCCGGCCGAACGGCCGAAGCGGTAACGTGGGGAACGCGTGCCATCGCGATGGCCGAGAAGCAAGGCAATACGGAAGTGCTGGCGCATGCGCTCAACAATGTGGGCACCGCGCGTTGCGTTCGCCGTCACGCCGATGGCAAGGAGATGCTCAAGCGCAGCCTGGAGATCGCCATCGCCCATGGCTACGGCGAGCACGTGGCCCGCGCGTACGCCAACCTCACCAGCAGCGCCGTGACCACGCGCGACTATCCCGAAGGACAGTGGTACATCAGCCAGGCCTCGGCTTACTTCAACGAACGCGATCTGGATTCCTGGTCGCAATACGTCGTGGCGTACCAGACACGACTGGACTTCGAACAGGGGCGCTGGGACGCCGCCGGCCAGCTCGCCAGCCAACTTCTCACGCGCTGCGACGTGACGCCGGTGGCGCGCATTCCCGCCTTGACCGTGCTCGCACGCATTCGCCTGCGCCGCGGCGATCCCGGTGGAAACGACCTGCTCGAAGAAGTGACCGAACTGGCCTGCGCCACAGGCGAACTGCAGCGTCTCGCACCCGTGGCGTCCGCGCGCGCCGAGGCCGCGTGGCTGCGCGGTGACGAGGTGGACGACGATCCCATCGTCAGTCAGACATGTCGGTTGGCCGAAGAACTCCACGATACGCGCGCCTTGGGTGAACTGTTGTTCTGGCGTCACTGGATGGGCGAGGACTGGCCGGAAACGGCCGACATCGAAGCCCCTTATGCGCTCCAGCGCAACGGCCAATGGCAGGACGCCGCGTTGGCGTGGCAAAGCGTCGGCTGTCCCTACGAGCGTGCGCTGGCACTGATGGAAGGCGACGAGTACGGCATCAACGAAGCACTGGCCACGCTGTCGGCGCTGGAGGCTTCCGCCACCATCAAGCGCTGTCGCGACACGCTCCATCGCAACGGCGTGCGGGGCATGGCACGCGGCCCGCGCGCGAGCACCAGCGCGAACCCCGCCGGCCTGACCTTGCGCGAACTGCAGATTCTCGCCCTGCTCACGCAAGGTCTGTCGAACACGGAAATCGCGGGCCGGCTTGCGCGTTCGGAGAAGACCGTGGAGCATCACGTGTCCGCGGTGTTGCGCAAACTCGATGCCCGCTCGCGTGGCGAGGCCGTTGCGCAAGCCGGCCGCCTCGGGCTGGCCCAACCGCACTGAGCAAAGCGACGCCTTCCACGTACATCGGCGTGCGATCGATGCAAGGCCGTTGATCGTTGCGCGACGCCGTCGACCTTCATTCGCGACCCGGAGCATGTTGCATGACCGAATCGTCACCACCGAACCACCTGCCGCGCTATCGCCTGCTCACGGGCAAGGATGACGCCGCGTTCTGCCAACGCGTTTCCGAAGCGCTGGAACTCGGTTACCGCTTGTACGGCTCACCCGCCGCCACGTTCAATGGCGAACATGTCGTGGTTGCGCAGGCTATTCTCTGGCCGACGAAGGAATAGCCGCCTCCGTCAGAAACACGCTTGATCCTGACACTGGATCAAGCGCTGACGAGAGCGATGGCGAAACTCACGACTGTCTGCCGCCCTGCACAGTGCGCATATCTCCGCGAGGTAAGCCGATACATGGATGGCGAGACATCGCCATTTCATCGCACGCGATTACCCCCATGCTATCGGCTGCAACCGTCGCGACTTGATAGCCCGCGATAAACCACCTGGCATGACCACCAAAACGGATGTCCAAACGCCGTACGGCCAAGGTTTGCCATGGCGATATGCCATTTGTCGCGCCACGCGTAAACCAATCATCCATGGCCTCCTGCATGCCATATCGACAGGCAGCAGCAAGGGAGGGCGTTTTCTCAATTTTCCCATCGCCAAGCCGATAAAAAACGAGCGCGGAGTGATTGGCTCCGTATCTCGGAGCGAACATGTTGGTCCTCATCGGAGCGGTGGTGGTTCTTGTGTGCGTGCTCGGCGGCTTTGTGCTGTCGCACGGACAGATTCTTGCGTTGTGGCAGCCGTACGAACTGCTGATCATCGGCGGCGGCGCGGTGGGTGCATTTCTTTCGGCCAATCCGGCCAAAGTGGTGAAGGCGGCCTTGCGTGACGCCATGGGTTTGCTGAAGGGACCGAAGTACCACAAGCAGGATTACGTCGACCTGCTCTCGATGCTCTACGACATCTTCAGCCTGATGCGCAAGGAAGGTTTGCTTGGCCTGGAGGAACACATCGAGGATCCGCAATCGAGCTCGCTGTTCTCCGCGTATCCGCGCCTGCAGCGCGAACACCACCTGATCGAGTTCACTACCGACTGCCTGCGCCTGATGGTGGGTGGCAGCATGAATCCCATCGAGCTGGAACAGCTGCTCGAAGTGGAACTGGAAACGCATCACCACGAGGCCGTCGCGCCAGCGCTGGCAGTGACCAAGCTGGCCGATGCGCTGCCTGGCTTCGGCATCGTGGCGGCGGTGCTCGGCATCGTCACCACCATGGGCCAGCTCGATGGCGACACCTCGCGCATCGGCATGCACATTGCCGGTGCGCTGGTGGGTACGTTCCTCGGCATCCTGCTTTGCTACGGCTTCATCGGCCCGCTCGGTGCGGCCATGGAGAACCGCGTGCAGGAAGACGGCAAGGCGTTCGAGTGCGTGAAGATCGCCCTGCTCGCCAACCTGCGCGGCTACAACCCGAAGGTGGCAGTGGAGTTCGCGCGCAAGTCGCTGGGCACGCATACGCGGCCCGGCTTCCAGGATCTGGAGGATCACCTCAAGTCGCCACGCGCAAAGGCGGCAACGTGAGCGAGCAAGGCGAGCCCACACCCATCGTGATACGCCGCATCAAGCGGCGCGGGCACGGCCACCATGGCGGTGCCTGGAAAGTGGCCTATGCGGACTTCGTCACCGCGATGATGGCCTTCTTTCTCGTCATGTGGCTGATCGGCGCAGGCACGCGCGAGCAACGCGCGGCCATCTCGGAATACTTCAAGAACCCGAGCATGGCGCAAGGCACCGCCACGATGGCGCCGCCGGGTCGCATGGGTCCGGGTGGCGCCAGCACCAGCATGATCAAGATGGGCGGCGCGATGGATATGCCGCGCGGCCCGGGGCATGATCGCCTGGGCGCTGCAGCCGCCAGCACCGATCCCAAGGAGATCGAAAAAGAAGCGCGCAAGCAGGAGCGCGCGCGGCTGGAAGATCTCATGCAGCAACTGCAGGCGGCGATCGAGAAGAGCCAGGCACTTGCGCCGTTCAAGGATCAGCTGCTGCTGGACATCACGCCCGAAGGCCTGCGCATCCAGATCGTGGACAAGCAGAACCGTCCCATGTTCGACCTGGGCAGCGCGCAGTTGCGGCCGTACACCACGACGATCCTGCAAGAGCTCGCGGGCTTCATCAATCGCGTGCCCAATCGCATCAGCCTCTCCGGCCACACCGATGACGCGCCTTACACGAGCGATCATCACTACAGCAACTGGGAACTGTCCGCCGATCGCGCCAACGCGGCACGCCGCGCGTTGCTCTCCGGTGGCCTCGCCGAAGACAAGATCGCTCGCGTGGTGGGGCTGGCCGCTTCAGTACCGTTTGACCGCGCCAATCCCGGCGACCCGGTCAATCGCCGCATCAGCATCATCGTGATGAATCGTCAGGCGGAGGCCACATCTCTCTCGCAGGAAAGCGGCATCGTCGAGGACAAGGCAACCACGGCGCTGCTCCCCACCGTCGCGCACATCGCACCTGCTACGCCGGCCATCATCGCTGTCTCCGCCGCGGCGACGGAAGATGGCAGCACTGGCGACAGCACCGCGCCGGTTCGTCCCAACTCGCCCTGACCTGTCCGAGTTGTCCGCTGCCGTGTCCGCGGACACGCTGTGTCATCGGCCAATGGCGGAGTACCGCGGATGGATCGCCTTTTGCTTGCCTAAGGCAAACACCAGGAGAGGTGGCCCGTGGCCACGACCGCGAGGAAGCTGAGGCAGACACCGCTGCGCGAAGGCGTCACGCCGTTCGACCGCCTTCCGTGGGGACTGCAGGGTTTTGTCGTCGATTTTCTGCGTTGCCACCAATGCGAGGTGACGCCGGCAAACTGCCAGGCGGTGGCCGATGCCGTGGAGCAACGACTGAAACGCGGACCGTTGTGTCGCGCCCAGCTCTTGGTGCGGCTTGAAGACGACGTCTTCTTCGATTGACGGTTGCGCTGCACATTCGGCTCCGAACCAATGACCCATTGCGGCCTGCGCAAGTCACCGGCAAGCTGGTGGCCTCGTTTGCATGCATCGATAGCCAACAGGCAAACGGTTCTCGCATCGCTCAACGTGCCTGCCAGGGAATGACCAACGAATGATTCGCAACGCAGCGGTGGCGCTTCTGTTTGCCTTGTCCTTCATGCCTTCGGCATATGCCGAGGAAACCTGGGCGCCGGTGGAAGCGCGCGTGCCGTTCGCACCCAGCGCCTTCGTGGGCAGCGACGGCCTGACACATCTGGCCTACGAGCTGCACGTCACCAACTTCTATGGCGACTCCGGTGCGCTCAAGCCACAAGGTTTGAAAGTGTTCGGTGACGATGCCGCCTTGCCGCTGCTGGTGCTCGATGCGAAGGCGCTCGCGACCATCGTGAAGCCTGCGCCAGCGGAGCAGAAACCCGTGGCCATCGCGCCCGGCAAGCGCGCCGTCTTCTTCGTATGGCTGACGCTGCCAGCCGGTTCGCCGGTGCCCCATCGCTTGCGTCATCGCATCGAATTCGCTGCCGACAAGCACGCGACGTCCGTGCTCGACGGCGCCACTGTGCAGGTAGGCGACGCGAAGACGCTGACCATCGGCGCGCCGCTGCGCGGTGGCCGCTGGCTGGCTCACGAAGGGCCGGGCGCCGCGCAGTCGCACCATTGGGGCAGCCTGGTGGCGGTGAATGGCGCGCTCACCATTCCGCAGCGCTATGCCCTCGACCTGGTGGGCGTCGACGAGGCGGGACACGTGATGCGCCCCGGCGTGAAGGACATCCAGAAGTCCACCTATGGCGACTGGATTGGCTACGGCGCCGATGTGCTCGCCGTGGCCGACGGCGTGGTGCGAAGCACGCGCGATGGCGAACAGGAACACCCGCCATTGAGCCCGCAACCCGAGCCCACCTCACTCACCACCAACGGCCTGTTCGGCAATTACGTGGTGCTGGAAATCGCGCCCGGCACGTTCGCGAGCTACGCGCACCTGCAGCGCGGAAGCATCAAGGTCAAACCCGGCGACCATGTGCATCGCGGGCAAGTGCTCGCGCAGCTGGGCCAATCCGGAAACTCCGCCGCGCCGCATCTGCATTTCCAGCTCTCCAACGCCGCCACGTTCGAGGGCTCGGAAGGCGTGCCTTATGCGTTCGACCGCTTCGACTACCTGGGCCCCGAATCAGAGGCGCAGCTGTTCGGGCAGGGCGAACCGTGGAAAGCTGCCACCGTCGAGCACCGTCAGGCGCAGATGCCGCTCAATGACGTGGTGATTCAATTTCCCGATTCATGACGCAGAAAAAAAGGGCGGCCACATGGGCCGCCCCTTTCGTCATGCGTTCGTTACGCCGCGCGCTTTGGCAGCTTCCAGTCCGGCCGCGGGAAGTGGCAGGTGTAGCCATTGGGAATGCGCTCCAGATAATCCTGGTGTTCCGGTTCGGCCTCCCAGAACGGGCCGGCGGGCGTGACTTCGGTGACGACCTTGCCGGGCCACAGGCCGGAGGCGTCGACGTCCGCGATGGTGTCTTCCGCCACCTTCTTCTGCTCGTCGCTGAGATAGAAGATGGCCGAGCGGTAGCTCATGCCCACGTCGTTGCCCTGACGGTTCTTCGTGCTCGGGTCGTGGATCTGGAAGAAGAACTCCAGGATCTGCCGATACGTGATCACGCTGGGATCAAACACGATCTCGATCGCCTCGGCATGCGTGCCGTGGTTGCGATACGTGGCGTTGGGCACATCGCCACCCGAATAGCCCACGCGCGTGGACACCACGCCCGGATAACGCCGCAGCAGATCCTGCATGCCCCAGAAGCAGCCGCCAGCCAGGATCGCCGTTTCGGTTTTCGTGCTCATGTATTGGTCCTTCCCATCAGTTGAGAGTGGCGCGTTGCGGGGTTGGTGTGCCGGGCGATGAATTCACGCCCCATCTTCTCTACGGAGTGAACATCCGGCATACGGCGTCCAGCGTCGAAGCTCCCCAACGCAACTGTGCTCGATGTGGTGCCGGGAGCCACCATTCTCAAGCCATTCGGCGCTGGAAACAGCTGTTTTCCGCAGAAGACGACCGAAAACTGATCACCGGGCACACCTGATACATTCGCTCCAGCGACCGCCAAAGTTACTCTCCGAATAGCCAAGCGAGGGGGACAGCATCGTGCCCACCACCCTGGAAAAACACGTCGTGGCCACTCGCCTGCTCGACCGGGCCATCCGGATGTACTTCGACGGCGAAGATGCGCTTTTCACACTGAGCCTGGCCCACCCGGCGCATCTCATCCTGAAGGACCTGGCCGAGCGGAAGTTCCCCGGGCAAAGCGCCATGCGGCAGGTGCATGACGGGCTCGTCGCCGAAGGAAAGACCTTCA
Organism: Dyella japonica; assembly: GCF_040545895.1. Lineage (GTDB taxonomy): Bacteria > Pseudomonadota > Gammaproteobacteria > Xanthomonadales > Rhodanobacteraceae > Dyella > Dyella japonica_D. Next base: position 144,372 of record NZ_JBEPMU010000007.1, on the reverse strand, counting down.
CCGAGGATGGACTCGCCGTCGATCAGTTCAAGGACTTCCTGAACTTCCTGCACAAGGTGCCGAACGCCGCCAAGCATGCTGACCGTGGGCAAGAGACGCATGTGACCTATGACGACGAAAACGCGCTCGCCATCATGAACGTCGCGTGCGCCCATGCGCAGCAACTGGGCCTCGACACGCAAGTGCACTTCCTCTTCAACGCCTGGCAGATCGCCATGGATGCGAGCGTCGAACCGCCGGACACCATGAAGATTTTCGCTGACGCGCTCTTCCCCGGCATTCAACATCTGTCGCACGAGGCGCAACTCGCCATGGGGCGGCAATCCCTTGCCGACGCAGCCAAGTCATCGCGACCGGAATGACTGGTGGCGACGCGTTGAAGGCAAGCGCTCAATGATCATGAGCGCACCGTAGTCCCACTCCTACGACACTAGACCTGTGCCGCATGAGGAATGGCGCATTCATGGTGCCGGGCGCACCCTTCAGCACGCTTCTTTGGAACCAACGTCCGTCACTTCTTTTGACGCACGAGAAGCCGGCGTCAGCAGATACGCGCTGATGCCCGGCCGCGACACTGCATGTGCCTATACCCGGGGGTTGGGTGCGTGCGATCGCCGCGTCGACGCCGGGTACCGCCCTTATCGCACACGGATATCAAGGAAGTTTTGCCGTCACGGAGGTCAGCCATGCGGCGCGTGCACCGCATGGCTTGGCACCATCGCGCAAGCGATCAACGCGTGCCGGTCACCGCCAGCTCGTACTCCTGGGCGCCAAAACTGTCGAGCTCGCGTCCTTGCCCGATGACGCCGACCGCCTCGTGCCACGTGAGACGGGCGCGCACGCGCGGGACCTGAGATAATGAGCGATTGCCCTCAAGCGCAGCCTCTCATGCACATCGGCATCGACTTCGGCACCAGCTATTCGGCCGCCGCGGCCATCATCGGCGGCAAGCTCACCCTCGTACGCTTCGGCGACGCGGAGCAGTTCCGCACGGCCGTGTACTTTCCCGAGCTGGTGCCCGACCCGAACGACTTCGAACTCACGCCTGAACTGGAAGCGCAGATGGAAGCGCACATGCGTTCGGCTCGCCTCGCACTGCGCCGGCAGGCCGGGGCCGGCAGCGAAGTGTCGCGTTCGGATGAGGAACTGCGCCGCGATGCCTTGCGCGTGGTGCGTCGCCAGTGGATGGAAGAACAGGCGCGCGCCGCCACGGCCTCGGTGGCCAGCTTCCAGCATGCGCTGTTCGGCGAAGATGCGGTGGAAGGCTACCTGGAAAGCGGCGGCGGCAATCTCATCGAATCGCCCAAGTCGATGTTCGGCTACCGCCTGGACCCGCAGGTGCGCAAGGTCATCGTGCACATCGCCACGCACATCCTCGAACACATCCGCCTCACCGCGAGCCGCCAGTTCGGCGAACCCGTGCGCGGCGCGGTGATCGGGCGACCGGTGGAATTCCGCAGCTCGATGGGCGCGGCCGGTTCGGAACAGGCCATGGAGATCCTGCGCGAGGCAGCGGCGGCAGCGGGCTTCGACGACGTGAGTTTCCTCGAGGAACCTGCGGCCGCGGCGATGCACTACCACAAGAGCCTCGACGACCGACAGCACGCGTTGATCGTGGACATCGGCGGCGGCACCACCGACGTGACGCACGCGGAACTCGGCGGCAACGACTCGCCGTTCATCGCACGCAACTGGGGCCTGCCCAAGGGCGGCACGGACCTGGACGTGGGCATCAGCCTGCACAGCTTCATGCCGCTGATGGGCAAGGACATCGTGCGCATACCGCAGCATCAGTTCGTGGAAGCAGCGAGCGTGCACAACCTGCCCAAGCAGCGCGAGTTCCGCAAGCAGAACTACCGCCTCGTCGCGGCACCTTACGGCCCGCGCCTGCGCGCCCTGCAGGAACTGGGCGCCACCACGCGCCTCAATCAGACGGCCGAACGCACGAAGATCACGCTGAGCAGCGAAACCCGCTATGGCGCCCCGCTCGATTTCATCGAGCCCGGCCTCGTGGTGGACGCCACGCGCAGCGATCTGGACGCCGCCATCGAACCCTTCCTCAGCCAACTGGAACGCACCCTCACCACCGTGCGCGACGACCTCGCTGCCCTGCCCGCCAGCGTGTTCCTCACCGGCGGCACCTCGCGCTCACCGCAGGTGAAGGCGCGCGTGCAGGCGTGTTTTCCCGAGGTGCCGCTGGTGCATGGCGATCCGTCGCTGGGCGTGGTGTCGGGGTTGGCGGTGGCGGCGAGTGAAGTGCCCGCCTGACAACGCGGGATAACCTAACCTGTGCGCGAACGGCGCCAGCCCGACCTGCCGCAACAGTTCACGCGCCAGGCCTGGATGGAGCAACGCGCAGGCATGCGTTGCTCCATCGTCATCATGATCCCGGTTCGTTACGCTGCATTCGCCTTACGCAGCGGCGTGACGTTGGAAGCATCGCCCTTGCCTTCCAGGTCGGGCTCCGCCGAGATGAAACTGGGCCGAGCCTGCATCACCTTCATCGCACGCTGCACGTTGGCGTACTTTGCGAGCAACCCCGGGCCTTCCGGCATCTGCGACAGCGAGTAGAGCAGCGGCGCGGCGAGATAGTCCGCGATGCAGGGGGCGTTGCCGACGAGGTAGTCGCGCTTGCCGTAGCCCGCATCCAGCGTGGCCAGCACGCGATCGATATCGGGCACGGCGGCATCGATGATCGCGCGATCCGGCTCCGGCCCCACCGGGAACATGTACTGCAGGATCAAGCGATTGACGATGGCATCGTAGCCGTAGTCGTCCAGCACGCTGTACCACTGCTCCGCCCTGGCGCGCGAGGTGACGCCGCTGGTCGGCAGCAGATCCGGACCGTCGAAGGCTTCGTCGATATAACGAAGAATGGCGCGCGTTTCGTAGAACTGCAGTGGGCCGTCATACATGGCCGGGATGCGACCAAACGGATGGATCGCATCGACCTGGGGCGAATGCGGCGCCTCCGGCTTGAGTACGTAGGCCACGCCCTTCTCTGCCAGCGCGATGCGCACGGCACGCACGTATGGGCTGATCGGGTTGCCCACCACGACCACGGAGCCGGCCGAACCATCGGGATCGAGGTAGTCCGACAGGCGATTGAAGACGGACGTCCAACCCTGGTTGTGATCGTCGCGCACGGCGGGATCGGGGAAGCCGGTGTGACGCATATGCAGTTGCGTGCCACCGTCTTTCTCCGTGAGCGTGACCTCGATGAGCGTGGTGCGTGCCGAAATGTCACCCTCGCCATCCCATGCCCAGGTATAGGCGAGGAACGATGGCCGCTCGATCACCTGATACGTGCCACTCGAGCCGTGCACGGTGCCATCCTTCTTCACCATGGTGACGCGGTAGTGGCCGCCGACGCGCGCATCGGTCGCCGCGCTCCCCACGTGCAGGCCACGCGGGCAATGCCACGCGGCGAGCGCAGCCTCGTTGGTGAATGCATCGAATACCTTCTCCCGCGGCGCGCGGATGAAGCGGGTCATTTCCAGCTCGAACGTTGCGGCTTGGGTGCTCATGGCTTTTTCCTCGGTACGCGTGGGGCGCCGTTGCCACGCTTCTTCGCATCGGCGCGATGGGTCTGTTCGACAAACTCGACCAGTCGATCCAGGCTCTCTTCCCAATGACGGCGATAGGCTTCCAGCCAGTCGTGTGCGTCGTGCATGGGTTCGGCCCGGAGACGGCAAATACGCCAGCGGGCGTCCACTTCCCGCTCGATCAACCCCGCGCCCTCCAGCACGCGCAGGTGCTTGGAAATGGCGGGCGCGGAGATCTCGAACGGTTCGCCCAACTCGCCCACCGTGGCGTCGCCCCTGGCCAGACGGGTCAGGATGGCGCGTCGCGTGGGATCGGCCAGCGCGGCGAACGTGATCGACAAGGTGTCTTGAGTATTTGCCATGGACGTCAATTAACCACTTGGTTAATCGAGAGTCAAGTGCCTATGTATCGCGACCTTGTGAAGACGCGACGACAGAGCCAGAACCAAGGAGGCGCTCGGTGGCGGCATCGACGCGCCGCCACCGCACCGAAGATCAGAACTTGTACGAGATCATCAAGCGGTTATACGTAAACGGCTCATTGCCCGGATTGAGATTGGCAATGCCGCCCACGGAACGCTCCCAGCGATCGCGCAACTGCAATCCTTTGAGCACGCTGTCCATGTTGTAGATGATGTCGAAGTACAGGTCATGGCTGTCGCCGCGCTCGAGCGACGTGTACTTGGCATATGCGGCAACCAATTGCAGCTTCTTGTCGAAGAAGTTGTATTGCGCGCGGGCCTTCCACGCATGGCCCGGACCGATTTCAACCAGGCCACGGATCATCGACGTCGTGAACAGCGGATCGGTGGCGTAGTTCACGGTGTAGGGAGAAATCAGCGCGCCATTACCCACCGCGCCGGATTCGCCCTCGAGCTTGTTGTATGAAAAGTCGATGCGGCCGTCGTAGATCGACGTGCCCACATCCGCGCCCCATGCCTGCGCCTTGACGCGATCGCCAGCCACGCCCACGAGTTTCGCCTGGGTTTGCACCAGGATGTTCTCGGCGTCGCTACTGCTGTTGTTTTCAGTCAGCCCCTGCACGGCGATGAAGGGATTGAACGGCGTGCCGGTATCGAACGTGTAGCTGCCGTTGACGTAGCCCATGCGCGCGAAGCGCAGGAAGTCGTAATACCAGGCTTCAGCCTTCAGGCCACCCTGGACGTACGTCGTGCCGGCGGCCCAGGTGCCGTTCGCCTCGGGCGCGGTGAGCGGCAGCGCACCGTTGTTGCCGTACATGGAATCGCCATTGTATTTCGACGGGTAGTACAGGTTGTCGTCGTACATGCCGTTGGAGGTGCGGCTCTTCCAGCTGAAGGTGCGGATGGCGTAGATGTTCCAGTCTTTCACTGGCGTGATGTCCACCAGCGCCGCGTTGTACGACGAAGGAATCACGCGCGAATCGTTGCCGCCCATCCACGGCGTGTTGAGGTACTGGTAACCACCGCGAAAGAGGAACCAGTCTCGCTTGTATTGCAGATAGGCCTGGCTCCACGCACCCACCGAGCTGTTCGGCCCCATCAGCGACGTATCGATCTTGGCCGGGTTGTCGTCCTTGGTACCGAGCGCATTGGCCGTGACGAACGATGCGCCTATGCTGAAACCACCGAGAAAAGCGCCCGTCTGCGCATTGATCAGAGCCGCCAGCGAGAGCGCGTGCGCATCCGGCGTGGTGGGCGTGTCGTAGATTCGGTTGAAGTTGTAAAGGCGCAACTCACCATCGACATGGCCGTTGGTGAAAATGTCGTTGAAGCTGTCGCTATCGGCATGGGCGCCGGCAGCAGATACCGCCAGAGCCAGGGCAACGGCCAGTTTGCATCGCATACGTATCTCCCCACGTGAGCGTTCGGAATGTCCGGCACACGCAGCCGCCCCAGCCGGTCGGCGTGATCGCCCGAACATTGTAGTCAGTTTATGACAATTGGATGACAAGGCCGCAGGCGCCCGTTATGAGGGTTCGACATGACCTCATGGAGACAAGGTTCTGAGGTCAGCCACGCCATGTCGCAAGAATTCGCGCCGGGGTCCCATGCGCCCCACGAGAAAATTCCGCAGCGATCTTTTACGCGTTCTATATGGCGCACTCGGCCTTGCGATATCGCTTCTTTACGAGGCGACTGCCGACAATGGCGGCATGGAGACTCACTCGAATCGTTCGTTCGGCATCGGATGGCGAACGGTCGGCATCATCCTGTCGGCGCTGCACTTCGTCCTTTCACTCGTCGAATTGGTGCTGCGGCCGGACAGCGACGCGGCCATCTGGCGCGGACTCGCGCTCTCGTCGCTCTACCTGACGATATGCCTCAGCCAACGCCGTCTCTTCGTTCCTGCGAGAGCGCGCGACAACCGGCGAGGCCGCTGGTAGGAACTCACGTTGTAAGCGGATCGACGCGATCGACGTTTTCGTTGCGAGACCTGTTGATGGTGGCGATGCGCATGCGCTTGAGCGAGATCAGGAAGGCTTGCAGCCGGGAAGCCGCAGGTCGGGTGAGCGGGCAGCAACCCTGCACCTGCGGCACCGGTTGCAAACCTTCCTGATTTCCCGACGCCGCGATCAGCGGCCCGTTGGCGCAGAGGATGCGCTCTTGCAGACAACGCCGTGCGACTCGACGGGGCCAACCAACCCTCGGCGAGACGCAAACCCCCGGCGTTGTCTTCAAGAGCGCAACGGCGAGCAACGCCCGCCTGATGCCATCAGCCCAGCGTGTACGGACCGCCCCGCTCCAACGCACGCTGATAGGCCGGCCGACGCTGCACGCGTTTGACGAAAGCGGCGATGTGCGGAAGCTTGTTGCGCAAACCACTGCGCGCCATGGCCGCTTCCATCGGGAAACTCATCTGGATGTCAGCCGCACTGAATTGGCTGCCCACGAACCAACCGGTCTGCGCCAGTTCGTTGTTCACGTAGTTGAGGTGCAAGGCCAACTGCGGATCGACAAACGTCGACTGCAACTTGGCCGCAATCCGGCGCGCCACCGGCTTCGCAAAAAACGGCATCGGCGCCGTGGCAATGCGCGAGGCCACCAGCTTGAGCAGCAGCGGCGGCATGGCCGAGCCCTCCGCGTAGTGCAGCCAGTAGTTGAAACGCAGGCGCTCCGGCATACCCGGCAACGGCGCCAGCAGTCCCGTGTCATAGCGGTCGACCAGGTACTCGATGATCGCCCCCGACTCCGCGATCACCTGCCCTTCGTCCTCGACCACCGGCGACTTGCCCAGCGGATGGATGGCACGCAACTCCGGCGGCGCCAGCATCGTCTTGGGATCGCGCTCGTACTTGCGGATCTCGTAGGGCACCTCCAACTCCTCCAGCAGCCAAAGCACGCGTTGGGAGCGGGAGTTGTTGAGGTGGTGGACGGTCAGCATGGGCTACGCCTGCGCGATGGATAGCGGAGGCTAGCACGGGCCGCGCGTCAACTTTATGGACGGCTTAACACTCGCAGCGCCAGGCCAAAAGGCCGTGCCCACGCGTTGCTGGATCAGCCTACGCGGCGGCAGCCAGCGGCCATCGTTTGATCACGACGTGCTGATGCTTTCTCACGTGACTGCGGATCAGCACGAACTCGTCCACATGCCAGTCGATGGACTGGCCGGAATGTGCGGGCAGCTCCACATCATCAGCGTAGTACAGCGTCACATGAGGCGACAGCTTGCCTTTGTCCCAACCGAAGCCATGGCTGAAAAGCGCTTCGCCAATGGCGTCCTTCAACGCCTGGGCGCGGGTGCCGGTTTCCCCGTCGCTGCGCAAAACGAGACAGAGCTCCCCATAGCCCCCGGTGAATCGTTCGAAGCCCTCCAGACGCAGGCCGAATGCCGCGGCGGTCACGTCGTCACCCGCGCGCTTGAGCGACTCTTCGAAAGGAGCGCGCAGCCGCTTCAAGCTCTTGGGCGTGCACAACGTCAGATGCAGGCGATGATCTTCGACCGGCACGAGGCGCGGTGATTGTGCCTCGCGAACGGCATGGGCACGCCGTTCGCCGATCTGCTGCAGGGCGGTTCCTACCGGCATCAGCGCAAAGAAATAGTTGCACTCCGGCTCCAGGCCTTCATCGCCTGATAGCCCAAACAGATCACCGCCTGCCATCGCCCGCTCCGCTTACATATTGCGACGATACTCGCCGCCCACGTCGTACAAGGCGTGGCTGATCTGCCCAAGCGAGTTGTACTTCACCGCTTCCATCAGCTGCTCGAAGACATTCTTGCGATCGCGCGCCGTGTTCTGCAGCGTCTTAAGGCTTTCCGGCGCCAGGGCGTTGCGGGCCTTGCCGAAGGCAAGCACGTTTTCGATCTGCTGACCCTTCTCGCCTTCGGTGGAGCGGATGAGTTCGATCTCGGTGGCGATCTCGCCGCCGTGGTCCTTCGGCAGGAAGGTGTTCACGCCGATCAGCGGCAGGCTGCCGTCGTGCTTCTTCTGCTCGTAGTACATCGACTCTTCCTGGATCTTGCCGCGCTGGTACATCGTGTCCATCGCGCCAAGCACGCCGCCGCGCTCGCTGATCGCCTCGAACTCCTTGTACACGGCTTCTTCGACGATGTCGGTCAGCGCGTCCACGATGTGGCTGCCCTGCCAGGGATTCTCGTTGAAGTTGAGGCCCAGTTCCTTGTTGATGATCATCTGGATCGCCACCGCGCGACGCACGCTTTCCTCGGTCGGCGTGGTGATGGCTTCGTCGTACGCATTGGTGTGCAGGCTGTTGCAGTTGTCGAACAGCGCGTACAGCGCCTGCAGCGTGGTGCGGATGTCGTTGAACTGGATTTCCTGCGCGTGCAGCGAACGGCCGGAGGTCTGGATGTGGTACTTCATCATCTGGCTGCGCGCGCTGGCGCCGTAGCGTTCGCGCATGGCGCGCGCCCAGATGCGGCGGGCGACGCGGCCGATCACGGTGTATTCCGGGTCCATGCCGTTGGAGAAGAAGAACGACAAGTTCGGCGCGAAATCGTCGATGCTCATGCCGCGCGCGAGGTAGTACTCCACGATGGTGAAGCCGTTGCTCAGCGTAAAGGCGAGCTGGCTGATCGGGTTCGCGCCCGCCTCGGCGATGTGATAGCCGGAGATCGACACCGAGTAGAAGTTGCGCACCTTGTGGTCGACGAAGTACTGCTGGATGTCGCCCATCATGCGCAGCGCAAATTCGGTGGAGAAGATGCAGGTGTTCTGCGCCTGGTCTTCCTTGAGGATGTCCGCCTGCACGGTGCCGCGCACGGTCTGCAGGGTTTCTTCCTTGATGCGCGCGTAGGTTTCCGCGTCCACCAGTTGGTCGCCGGTGATGCCAAGCAGGCCGAGACCGAGGCCTTCGTTGCCCTTCGGCAGATCGCCCGAATATTGCGGGCGACCGTTCGGGAACATCGAGGCGATCTTCTTCTCTGCTGCAGCCCAGCGCGCCGGATCTTCCTTCAGATGCTTCTCGATGTTCTGGTCGATGGCAGTGTTCATGAACATCGCGAGGATGATCGGCGCCGGACCGTTGATGGTCATCGACACGGAACTGCTCGGCGCGCTCAGGTCGAAGCCGGAATACAGCTTCTTCATATCGTCCAGCGTGGCGATGTTCACGCCGGAGTTGCCGATCTTGCCGTAGATGTCCGGGCGCGGTGCCGGGTCTTCGCCGTACAGCGTGACCGAGTCGAACGCGGTGGACAGACGCGTGGCTGCGCCGCCCTGGCTCAGGTAATGGAAGCGGCGATTGGTGCGCTCCGGCGTGCCCTCGCCCGCGAACATGCGGGTGGGATCTTCGCCGGTGCGGCGATACGGATACACGCCACCGGTGTATGGATAGTGGCCGGGCAGGTTCTCGCGCATCAGGAAGCGCAGCAGGTCGCCCCAGTCCTTGGTCTTGGGCGGCGCCACCTTCGGGATCTTTTGATGGCTCAGCGATTCGCGGTAGTTCTCCACGCGGATCACCTTGTCGCGCACCTTGTACTCGTTGACCTCGTCGGTCACCGACTTGTAGCGCTTGGGCCAGTCGTGCAGCAGGTGGATCGCTTCGTGGCTGAGTTCCTTGATGGCCGCGTTGTAGCGCTGGCGCAGCGTGAGCAGCGTGCGGTCGGCGCCTTCCTCGTGCAGCGCCTCGGATTCGTAGCGCGCCAGTTCACGCGGCAGGTGCGCGTCGCCCAGTTCCTTCAGCGATTCGTAGTAGTGCTGCACCTTGCTGGCGAATTCGGCTTCGCGCTCGATTTCCTTGTTGATGCCACGGCCTTGCTCGGCGATCTCCGCGAGATAGCGCACGCGTGCGCCCGGGATCAACACGGTGGCGCGCGGTTCCTTCAGCGTGGTGTCGAGGTTGGGCGTCCATTTCTCGGCGGGCAGGCTGAGCTTTTCGCGCAGCAGACGGCACAGGTTGCTGAACATCCAGGTGACGCCCGGATCGTTGAACTGGCTGGCGATCGACGGATACACCGGCACCTGCTCGTCGGTGAGCGTGAAAGCGGTGCGGTTGCGCTTCCACTGTTTGCGCACGTCGCGCAGCGCATCTTCCGCCCCGCGCTTGTCGAACTTGTTGAGCACGATCAGCTCGGCGAAGTCGAGCATGTCGATCTTTTCGAGCTGGCTGGCCGCGCCGTAGTCGCTGGTCATCACGTAGGTGGGGAAATCCACCAGGTCGACGATTTCCGAATCGCTCTGGCCAATGCCGGCCGTTTCGACAATGACGAGGTCGTACGGCTGCGCCTTGAGGAAATCGATGCAGTCACGCAACACCGCGCTGGTGGCGGCGTGCTGGCGACGCGTGGCCATGGAGCGCATGTAGACGCGATGGCTGCGCAAAGAGTTCATGCGGATGCGGTCGCCCAGCAGTGCACCGCCACTGCGGCGACGCGTGGGGTCCACCGCAAGCACGGCGATGCGCATCTCGGGGAACGCGTGCAGGAAACGCAGCAGCAGTTCGTCCACCACCGAGGATTTACCCGCGCCGCCGGTGCCAGTGACGCCGAGCACGGGCGTCTGCTTGCCGGCCATCTTCCATTGCTTGCGCAGATGCTCAAGCTCGGCTTCGCCCAGCTCGCCTTCTTCGATGGCAGAGAGCACGTGGCCCACGGCAATCTCGTTGCTGATGTCCACCATCGGCGTGACCGGCGAAGACTGTTCGTCTTTCGCACGCTTCACCGCCGCGGCGCGCGTGCGATGCATCACGTCCTCGATCATCTCGGTGAGGCCGAGCTTCATGCCGTCGTTGGGGTGATAGATGCGCTCGACGCCGTACGCCTGCAGCTCGCGGATTTCTTCCGGCGTGATGGTGCCGCCGCCACCGCCGAATACGCGGATGTGCGAGGCATGGTGTTCCTTCAACATGTCGACCATGTACTTGAAGTACTCGACATGGCCGCCCTGGTAGGACGACAGCGCGATGGCATCGGCGTCTTCCTGCAAGGCCGCGCGCACCACGTCTTCCACGGAACGGTTATGACCGAGGTGGATCACCTCCGCACCCTGCGACTGGATGATGCGGCGCATGATGTTGATGGCTGCGTCGTGGCCGTCGAAGAGGCTGGCGGCGGTGACGAAACGCAACGGGCGGGTCTCCGCATGGGCGGCGCTGGCGGAAACGTGCTGGGCGGGGGAACTCATGGGGACTCCGGGGACTGCGGTGCGTCGGACTCCCGATTTTAGTGGATGGTTGCGTTTGGAACATGTTGCGGCGCGGGGAATTTCCTCAGCGGGTCGCTGTTGGCGCCATCGCCATACATCCCTCGCCCCGGCGATCAAGCCAGCCCAAACGGCAAATTCGGCGACGACACCACACGTTCGCCGACGTTCTCGCCGCGCAGGAAGGCCAGCGATGCGTCGATCACTTCCGGCGCGTCGAGCACACGGTGGTGGCCCAGCCCTTGGGTGGTGAACAGACGCGCGCCGTGCCAATGCCTGGCGTAGCGCTCGCCCTCGGCCCATGGCACGTCGTGGTCGTCCATGTCGTGCACGATCAGAGCAGGCTGTCCCAGCGATGCCAGGTGGCGATGCACCTGCAGGTCGTGGATGTTGATGCCGGTCATGGCTTCCAGGTTGTCGTGCAGGCGACCGCGCAGGTGCTCGCCCAGGCGCACGAATTGCGTGAAGCGATGCGTGGCCGCCACCGGATCGGCTGCTGGCGCGATGAGGATGAGTTTCTGAGCGTGCCAGTCCTCGCCTTGTGCCAGCGCGGCGGCAGCGCCGCCCAGCGAGTGCGCGATGGTGAGTGCGGCGTTGCCGAAGTGGCTCCCGACGTGGCGCACCGTCTCGATGAAATCGGGCAGCGTGCAATGACGCCCGCCGCTGTTGCCGTGGCCGGGCTGGTCGAACGTCACCAGGGCGTAACCCATCTCGCGCAACGGCTTGATCCACGGCAGGTAACGCAAACCGAAACTGGACCAGCCGTGCACGAGCAGCACATACGGCTGGCGCGCGGGATCGCCCCAGGTGTAGGTGGCGATGCGATGGCCGTTGATCTCCAGTTCGCCGCGCTGCATCTCCTCATCCGGCTGAGCGGCCTGCGCACGCGCGCGACTGCTGGCAAACGGCGTGATGAAGATGCGCAGCGCGCGCTCCACCGCACGGGCGGGCGCAATGCGGCTGCCCAGCGCGAAACCGGCACGCACCACGCCCAGCTTGATGGCGCCGGGTCCGCGATGATGTTTGGCAACGGGTGTCGTTTGACGGGTCATGGCGCAGCCCTCCGCTGCGGGCTATAGCTGGTGACGAGACGCTCGAAGCCTGCCAGCGTGTGCCGGCGCGCTTCGTCGAAACCGAACAGGGCCGCGTCGTGGTGCAGGCCCAGCATGAGTGCGTAGATTTCAAAGGCGAGCTGTGACGCGTCGGTGTCGTCGCGCAGTTCGCCGTTTTCCACGGCGTGGCCGATGGCGCGGCACATTTCCTGGCGCCAGCCTGCCTGCTGCTTGATCACCACATCGCGCAACGCACCTTGGCGACCGTCGTATTCGCTGGCGGCGGTGAGCAGCACGCAGCCGCTCTGGTATTCGTTGGCCCATGCCACCCAGTTCGTGACGATGGCCCGCACGCGCGACAAGCCGCGCGGCAGTTTCAGCGCAGGCCATTTCACGCGCTGAAGGAAACGCAGCTGCCCTGTTTCGAGCACCGCCAGCTGCAGCTCTTCGCGCGAACCGAAATGGGCGAACAGGCCGCTCTTTGACATGCCGACATCCTGTGCGAGCGCGCCGATGGAAAGGCCTTCCAACCCGTCCCGGCGCGCCATGTCATAGGCGTGATCAAGGATGAGTTCGCGTGTGGCGGCGCGTTTGCCGAGGGTTGCCGTGGTCATGCCAGGTAAAATAGCACGACCGTTCGTTCTTTTATCGTCAAGAAAACTGAACGGATAATCGCCACAAGCCCGCGCGAACCTGAACGAGTCAGCCCCCGGCGGTCAACAAGGCAAGGAAATACGCCGTTCTCCGACACGAGGCCGCGGGGTGCGGCCGACAACCAAGGAGACGTCACCATGCTGAGCATTACCCGCAAACTCGCCCTGCTCGCTGTTCTTGGCATCGCAAGCGCGGGCGCCATGAGCTATGCCCCGACCGCATCGGCCGGTGTGGATGTCTCCATCGGCATTGGCGTCGCGCCGCCGGCGCCGCGTTACGAGGCCGTGCCGCCGCCGCGCGCGGGCTATGTGTGGGCCCCGGGTTACTGGCGCTGGGACGGCGGTCGCCACGTATGGGTCGGCGGCACCTGGGTACGTTCCCGTCCGGGTTACGTCTACCACCAGTCGCGCTGGGAACATGCGCGTGACGGCTGGCGCTTCCATCAGGGTTATTGGGGCCGCTGATTCCGCAGCTCCCTGCGGCATGGCGGGCGGCGCAAGGGTGCCGCCCGCTCCCGCGGAGCCAGCCGCATCAAGCATCTATGCAAGGGGACCGGGCGCGCATCGCACCTGGCTTGGCAGGCAACCGCAAGCACTTGCCGTCAAAGAAAAATATTGCCGCTCGCAAGAAAGGTGACGCTCAGCCAGCCGCGTCATTGTCCCGCGCCGCACCTTCCTTCATCCAACAGAGGCCATCTCATCCATGTCGATGTCTACGTCGATTCGTCTCGCTGCGCTTGCCGCCGTCACCATGCTCGCCAGTGGCTGCGTGGTGGAGCAGCCCGCTCCCCGCCGCCACCCTGTTGTCGTGGAGCAACCGGCGCCGGGATACGTTGAAGTGATTGCCCCGCAGGCACCGCCGACCGTGCTGGTGGAAGAAGAACCCGCGCCCCGCCCAGGCTACGTCTGGGCGCGAGGTTATTGGCACTGGAACGGCCGCAAGTACGTGGCCATGCACGGCCATTGGGAACCGGTGCGTCCCGGCTATCACTATGTGCACCCGTACTATGTGCAGCGCGGCGATGGCTGGCATCTCAATGTGGGTGTGTGGGTCGCCGGCTAAACCGCGCGTCTACCGCACGTTTCATCCAAGGCCCCGCCGGCGCAACCAGCGGGGCTTTTTTGTTGGGCATCAGGCCGTGAGTGATGCGACGGTATCGCGGCGCTCGCGCCCAGGCGCTGTGGCGATGGCGCGGTAATCGCGCGGCGTCATGCCCACCGTGCTCTTGAACTGTCGCGCAAACGCACTTTGATCGGCGAAGCCGCAGGCTAGCCCGATCGAGGCCATGCTTTCGTTCCCCTGCAACAGCCGCATGGCCGCCTCGATGCGCAGCTTGGTCTGCACCTGCTGCGGCGTCAGCTGAAACACGCGACGGAAATGTCGCTCGAGCTGCGCCACCGAAAGGTCTGCCAGTTCGGCCAGCGTCGCCACGCGGACGCCTTCGGCGTAGTGCTCCTGCAGATAGGCCAGCACGCGACGCAAGCGCACATAGGTGGGATGGCGACCATCCGGTTTGCCGAGATCACGCGAGATGCCCACGATGCCTCGTACCGCATCGCGCATGCGCAAGGGGCGCTTGCAGGTCAGGCACCAGCCCGGTTCGCGGTTGGGGAAAATATGCACTTCCAACTGATTCTCGATCACCTCACCCGCCAGCACGCGATGATCCTGCGTGGCGTAGGAACCGCCCAACGCCATCGGAAACAGTTCCGTGACGTCGTGCCCGATCACGTCCGCGCGGCGCTTGAGTCCCAGCCGACGCACCAGCGTGAGATTGGCGTGCGTATAGCGGCCGTTGCTGTCCTTCACGAAGAACACGACATCAGGCAACGCATCGAACAACGCCTCCAGATCATCGGCTGAAATCTTCATCTCGAACGACACTCCCTGCGCCGCGCCAGTCCTTGCTGCGGTTGCAGCATAAGGCGATGACGCGACTTTGCATTGTGCTGATTTCCGCATCGGCGGGCGGCAAGCATTTCTAGACCGTCACGCTCGCCCGGGGCGAGCATAGGCCCATGCATACCATAGACGTGATCGACTCACACACCGGCGGCGAACCCACTCGCGTGGTGATCGCCGGCTTCCCCGATCTCGGCGGCGGCTCGCTGATGGAGCAGCGCGAACGCTTTCGCCGCGACTTCGACCGCTGGCGCAGCGCCATCGCCTGCGAGCCGCGCGGATCGAGCACGGTGGTCGGCGCGCTGCTGCTGCCGCCGCAGTCGGAAGGCGCGTGCACCAGCGTGATCTT
Source organism: Dyella japonica (assembly GCF_040545895.1). Classification (GTDB taxonomy): domain Bacteria; phylum Pseudomonadota; class Gammaproteobacteria; order Xanthomonadales; family Rhodanobacteraceae; genus Dyella; species Dyella japonica_D. The sequence goes on along the minus strand of NZ_JBEPMU010000007.1, from coordinate 129,291 downwards.
CTTCAACAACGTTTCCTATCTCGGCATGTGCGGCCACGGCACCATCGGCGTGGTGCGCACCCTGCAGCACATGGGGCGCATCGGCCCGGGCAGGCACCGCATCGACACGCCGGTGGGCACGGTGGGCGCGCTGCTGCACGAGGACGGCCGCGTCACCATCGACAACGTGGAGAGCTACCGGCACGCGAGCAACGTGAGCGTCGACGTGCCGGGCTACGGCACCGTCACCGGCGACGTGGCGTGGGGCGGCAACTGGTTCTTCATCACCAACGACACGCCGCTGCCGCTGGAGATCCACCACCAGCGCGCACTCACCACCTATACCGAAGCCATCCGCTGCGCGCTCGAAGCGCAAGGCATCACCGGCGCCGATGGCGGCGAGATCGATCACATCGAAGTCAACACGAAGTCGCCGGTCGCCGGACTGGACGGCCGGAACTTCGTGTTGTGCCCCGGCCTGGCCTACGACCGTTCGCCCTGCGGCACGGGCACCAGCGCCAAGCTCGCCTGCCTGGCTGCCGACGGCAAGCTGGCGCCGGGCGATACGTGGAGACAGGAAAGCATCCTGGGCAGCGTGTTCGAGGGGCGCTACACACCGGCCACGCGCGGCGTGCTGCCGCAGATCACCGGCACGGCCTATGTAGTCGCGCGAAGCACGCTGCTGTTCGACGAGGAAGACGCCTTCACGTGGGGTAGCGGCGCGGAATGAATGCCACCGCCACGTTCGATCTCATCGTGATCGGTGCCGGCATCATCGGCGCCAGCTGTGCCGATGCGGCCAGCGCCGAGGGCATGCGCGTGGCCATCGTCGAGCCCGGCCCCATCGGCGGCGGCGCCACAGCGGCAGCGATGGGACATCTGGTGGCAATGGACGACGATCCGGCTGAACTCGCCCTCGCGCGCTATTCGCTGCACCACTGGGAAGCGTTTGCCGAATTGAAGGAAGCGGAATTCAGCCGCTGCGGTACGTTGTGGGTGGCACGCAACGACGACGAACTGAGCGCTGCATCGGCGCGCGCGACACGATTGCAAGCTGCGGGCATCGACGCACGCCTTGTCGATGCCGCCACGCTCTACGCACTCGAACCGGCGCTGGCGCCCGGATTCGCAGGCGGCATGCTGGTGCCGCAGGAAGCCGTTGTCTATCCGCCGCGCATCGCCAACTATCTGGTGCGTCGCGCCGTGGCGCGCGGTGCACGGCTGTATGCCGGACAGCGCGTGCGTGCGTTGCTCAGCGGTGGCGCCCTGCTGGACGATGCGACGCGACTGTCGGGCCCCGTGTTGGTGGCCACCGGCGTCGCAGTAACCAGCCTATTGCCCATGCTGCCAATGCGCGAGCGCAAGGGGCATCTGGTCATCACTGATCGTTATCCCGGCCTCGTGCGTCACCAATTGCTGGAACTGGGCTACGCCGACAGCGCGCATGGGGATGCGGACAGCAGCGTGGCCTTCAACGTGCAGCCGCGTCCCACGGGGCAGATCCTCATCGGCTCCTCGCGCGAATTCAGTGCCACCGACGCCGCGGTGTCGCCATCGATGGTGCAGCGCATGCTCGCGCGCAGCTTCGCCTTCGTGCCCGCGCTGCAATCGCTGCAAGCCTTGCGCATCTGGACCGGCTTTCGTCCCACCACACCGGATGGACGTCCGTATCTCGGCGCGGTTCCCGGCGCCGTCGACCAATGGGTTGCCGCCGGCCACGAGGGCCTCGGCGTCACCACGGCCCTGGGCAGTGCGCGCCTGATGATCGATCTGATCCAGGGTCGACAGCCGGCCATCGATCCCATGCCCTATGCGCCACAGAGGATGGCGGCATGAATGCACGCACGCGACTCAGCGTGAACGGTCAGGCCGTGGATGTGCCCAGCGGTGCGAGCGTGGCCGCGGCCATCGCGACCATCGCCACGCGCTTTCGCCGCTCCGTGAACTGTGAGCCGCGGGCGCCGCTGTGCGGCATGGGCGTGTGCTTCGAGTGCCGCGTACGCATCGATGGCGTGGCGCAACTGCGCGCCTGCATGACGCCCGTCCGCGAAGGTATGCAGGTGATCACCGATGAATAAGCGCTACGACGTGCTTGTCGCCGGCGCCGGCCCCGCTGGCCTTGCCGCTGCTCGCACGGCGGCCGCGAACGGTGCGCGCGTGGGCCTGATCGATGCGCAGCCGCAACCCGGTGGACAGGTATGGCGACACGACGTGCGCGCTGCGCCACACCGCGCCGAACGCAAGGCCATCGCGTCGCTGCGTCATGTCGATGTACTCACGCAACACAGCATCGTCACGGTGGAATCATCCTCGCTGCGTGTGGAAACGCCCGATGGAACGCAGCTGTTGTCGTACGGTTCGCTGATCATCGCAACCGGCGCACGCGAATTGCTGCTGCCCTTCCCCGGCTGGACGCTTCCCGGTGTCACCGGTGCAGGCGGATTGCAGGCGTTGACCAAGCAGGGCTGGCCGGTGGCGGGCAAGCGCGTGATCGTCGCCGGCAGCGGTCCGCTGCTGCTTGCGTCTGCTGCCACGCTGCGCAAGCACGGTGCGAAGATCGTCGGCATCTACGAACAAGCCTCGGCCGATGCCGTGCGCGCGTTCGCCATGCAATTGCGCCATTGGCCTGCACGCACTGCCCAGGCCGCGGCATTGCGTTTGCGCCTGGCAGGCGTGCCTTATCACTTCGGCTCATTCGCCTGCGAAGCACATGGCGAGGAGCACGTGCGCGCCGTGGACATCGAAACGCCGCACGGTCGTCAAAGCATTGATTGCGATCTGCTGGCCGTAGGTTACGGACTCGTGCCCAACACCGAACTCGCGCAACAACTCGGCTGCTCGCTGGACTATCGCGGCGTGCACCCATTCGTGCACGTGGACCCACTGCTGCGCACCAGCGCGAGTGCAGTCTATGCCGCCGGCGAATCCTGCGGTGTGGGTGGCCTGGCGGTGGCGCAGATCGAGGGTGCGATGGCGGGCCACATGGCCACCGGCCAGACGTCCGCCGCACAGGCCTTGCTGCCCCGGCGCGATTGCGAACGCCGTTTCGGCGACCTGCTCGCCCGGCATTTCGCGCTCGATCCACGCCTGCGCACGCTAGCCGACGCAAGCACCACCGTCTGCCGCTGCGAAGACGTCACCCTCGGCGCACTCGACGACTTCGCCGATGCACGCGCCGCCAAGCTCGCCACGCGTTGCGGCATGGGTGCGTGCCAGGGGCGCATCTGCGGCACGGCGCTGGCGGAACTGGGTCGCTTTCCACGCAACGGCGCGCGGCCGCCGCTCTTTCCTGCACGCCTGGCCACCTTGGCCGGGCTGGCTTCTTTTCCTTCTGATGATGCATATCGAGGTAGCTGATCATGAGCAACGCTTCCATCTGGCGCGGCGTCATTCCCGCCATCACCACGCCGTTCACCGCCGATGGCCAGGTCGACCACGACTTCCTCGCCAAGCATGCGCGCAGCATGATCGACAGCGGCTGCACGGGCATCGTCCCGCTGGGTTCGCTGGGTGAAGCGGCCACGCTTACCTTCGATGAAAAACTCGCGATCATCCGCACGCTGGTGAAAGCGCTCGACGGTCGCGCGCCGGTGATCCCAGGCATCGCCGCACTCTCCACCGATGAAGCCGTGCGCCTGGCGCGCGAGGCGAAGGCGCTAGGCGCCTCGGGCCTGATGGTGTTGCCGCCATACGTGTACTCCACCGACTGGCGCGAAATGGGCGCGCACTTGCGCGCGGTGATCACCGCCACCGACCTGCCGTGCATGCTCTACAACAACCCGATTGCCTACAAGACGGATTTCTCGCCCGAACAGATCGCCGAACTCGCCCACGCCTACCCCAACGTGCAGGCGGTGAAGGAGTCCTCGGGCGATGTGCGCCGCTTCGCCGCGCTGCGTTCCCTGCTGGGCACGCGCCTTGAATTGCTGGTGGGCATGGACGACGCCATCGTCGAAGGCGTGGCGATGGGCGCGCGCGGGTGGATCGCCGGCCTGGTCAACGCCTACCCGAAGGAATCGGTGAAGCTGTTCGAGCTGGCGCGCGACGGCGGTGCGGATGCCGCGGCCGAACTCTATGCCTGGTTCCTTCCGCTGCTGCGTTTGGACACCGTGCCCAAGTTCGTCCAGCTGATCAAGCTGGTGCAGGAGAAGGTGAACATGGGCAACGAACGCGTTCGCGCGCCGCGCATGGTGATGGAAGGCGCCGAGCGTGATGCGGCGCTTCGCGTAATCGATCACGCCATCGCGCATGCGCCGGTGATCTGAGATGACCACGCAGCCGCTGTTGATTGGGGGCGAATGGCGCGAAGCACGCGAACTGCTCGGCGCCTTTCGCGCGGAAGATCCCACCACGGGCGCTCCCATCGGCCCGGCATTCCCTCTCTGTGGCGCGGCGGATGTGGAGGCCGCGCTGCAGGCCGCAGCGGCCGTGGCGGACGAACTCGCCGCCGGGCCGCCCGAACGTATCGCCGCTTTTCTCGATGCCTATGCCGCAGGCATCGAGGCCGACGCGGAAGCCCTCGTGGATGTGGCCCACGCAGAAACGGCGCTGCCCAAACAGCCTCGCCTCGCCAACGTGGAGTTGCCGCGCACCACCAACCAACTGCGCCTTGCCGCCAAGGCCGTGCGCAGCTATGCGTGGACGCAGCCGGTAATCGATACGGCGGCCGGCTTGCGCACGCATCGCGCGCCCTTGTCGAAACCGGTGCTGGTGTTCGGACCGAACAACTTTCCGTTCGCCTTCAATGCCATCGCCGGCAGCGATTTCGCCTCGGCCATTGCCGCGCGCAATCCGGTGATCGCCAAGGCGCATCCGTCACATCCCGCCACCAGCGAACGCCTCGCCCGCATCGCCTTCGCGGCGCTGGAGCAGTCGGGCCTGCCGCTGGCGGCCGTGCAATTGCTCTATCACTTCGACTACGGCGTGGGCGCGCGGCTCGCGGGCGATGCCCGTCTGGGTGCCATCGGCTTCACCGGCAGTCGCGCAGGTGGCCTTGCGCTGAAGGCCGCCGCCGATGCTGCGGGCGTTCCGGCCTATGTGGAACTTTCCAGCGTGAATCCGGTGTTCCTGTTGCCCGGCGCGCTCGCCGAACGTGGCGAGGCATTGGCGCAGGAATTCTTCACCTCGTGCACCATGGGCAGCGGGCAGTTCTGCACCAATCCCGGTGTGGTGATCGTGCCGCGGGACGCGGCAGGCGATGCATTCGTATCCGCGGCGAGGGCGCATTTCGCGGCCGCCGCGCCCAGCGTGCTGTTTTCGCGCGGCGTGCTGGATCATCTGCAAGCAGGCGTGGCCACCCTGCGTTCCGCAGGCGCGGAAGTGCTCGCGGGCGGCACCACCGGCGAGCACGGCTATCGCTACGCACCCACGCTGCTCAGCGTGAGTGCCGAGACGTTCCTGCAACAGCCCAAATTGCAGACCGAAGCCTTCGGCCCAGTGAGCCTTCTGGTGCGCGTACGCGACGTGTCGCAGATGGCGCAGGTGGCGTCGTCGTTCGAAGGCAACCTCACCGGCACGCTCTACAGCGCCAACGATGGTCGCGATGCAGAGGCATGGTCGACGGTGGCACATGCCCTGCGCCCGCGCGTGGGACGACTGATCGGCAACCGCATGCCCACGGGCGTGGCGGTGAGTCCAGCGATGAACCACGGCGGCCCGTATCCAAGCACAGGCCATCCCGGCTTCACCGCCGTGGGCATGCCGGCAGCCATCACGCGTTTCACCGCGCTGCATTGCTACGACAACGTGCCGGAACAGCAGTTGCCGACTGAACTGCGCGATCGCAATCCCGGCGGCGTCACGCGTTGCGTGGATGGCGTGTGGCGCAACGACGATCTCGGATCGGCATGATGACGGCGACGCAGATCGGCGGTCTCGACATCGCACAGGCCCGCGCCACGCTCGCGCCCTGGCAGGACACCGCAGCACCCATTGGCGCCGAGGAGTACCAGCAGCGTCTGGAACAAGCACGCGCGCTGATGCACGCGCAGGGTATCGATGCCTTGCTGATCACCGCGGGCACGTCGCTGCGTTATTTCAGTGGCGTGCCGTGGAACGCGAGCGAACGCCTGGTCGGCATGCTGCTCACCGCACGCGGTGCGCCCATCGTCATCTGCCCTGCCTTCGAGGTGGGCTCGCTCGAACGCGTGCTGCGCATTCCGGCCGATGTGCGGCTGTGGGAAGAACACGACGATCCGCAACAGCTCGTTGCCGATGCGCTGCGCGAGCGCGCCGCTGGCAGCCTGGCGCTCGATCCGGCGGCGGCCTACGTCATCGCCGAACGGCTGCGTGCCGTGCTCGGCGGCAAGCCGTTGTCCGATGCCAGCGCCATCGTCGATGGCTGCCGCATGTGCAAGTCGTCGAGCGAACTGGCACTGATGAAGCAAGCCACGGCGATGACCTTGCAGGTGCACCGCCTCGCTGCCGGTTTGATGCGCGAAGGCATCAGCCGAACGGAACTTGTGCGCTTCATCGACGAGGCGCACCGCGCGCTCGGTGCCGACAACGGGTCGACCTTCTGCATCGTGCAGTTCGGCCAGGCCACGGCGTATCCGCATGGCGTGCCCGGCGAGCAATACCTGCAGCAAGACGAACTGGTGCTGATCGATACCGGATGCACCGTGCAGGGTTACCACTCCGACATCACGCGCACTTACATTTTTGGACGTCCGAACGCCGAACAGGCGCGCATCTGGGACCTGGAACAGGCCGCGCAACGCGCCGCCTTCGACGCCATACGCCCAGGCGCAAGCTGTGAATCGGTGGATGCCGCTGCGCGAGCCGTGGTGGAGAAGGCGGGGCTCGGCCCCGATTACCGCCTTCCGGGCATCCCGCATCGCACCGGCCATGGCTGCGGCATGAGCATTCACGAGTCGCCGTATCTCGTGCGCGGCGACCGCACCGCGCTGCAGCCGGGCATGTGCGCCAGCAACGAGCCGATGATCGTGTTGCCGGACCGCTTTGGCGTGCGTCTGGAAGACCATTTCTACGTCACCGACGACGGCGCGACCTGGTTCACGCCGCCCTCGCCCGCCATCGATCAACCCTTCGCATGAATCTCGCCGCCGGCCGCCGCAGCGCATGGCACCTCCGTACTCGCCAAGTACCACCACGCGACATCACAAGGACCGCGTCATGAAGAGTTTCCTCCTCGCCCTCGCCTGCACGACCTGCGTGGCCACGGCATGGCCCGCCCGTGCCGATGGCGATGCCACTGCGCGGTTCCACGAGATCTACACGAAGGAATGGGCGTGGCGACAAGCGCAGCTCAAGGGCGCGGACGACGAGGACAGTCACAACAAGTCGCTGGCCGATCACCTGCCCAAGGTCGATGCCGGCATCCAGGCCATGCGCGAGACATACTGGGCCGACGTGCTCAAGCAGCTCGACGCCGTGTCGCCCAGCCAGTTGCAGGGCGATGATCCGGTCAACTACGCGATCTATCGCAACCAGATCGAAGTGCTGCTCGCGGACGAGCGCTTCCACACCTGGGAAATGCCCTTCAACAGCGATACGGCGTTCTGGACCAACCTGGGCTTCACCGCGCGCCGCACCTTGCGCAGCGAGGAAGACTACCGCCACTACATCCGCCAGCTGCAGGACATTCCGCGTTACTTCGACGAGCAGACGGCCAACATGCGTGCAGGCCTGGCTCGCGGTTTCAGCGTGCCGCGCGTGACCTTGACGGGACGCGACCAATCCATCGCCAACGTGGCCGATGCCAAGGGCGACGACAACCTGTTCTACACACCGTTCCGCAAGATGCCATCGACCATTCCAGCCGACGTGCAGGCGCAATTGCGCGCCCAGGGCCGCGACGCGATCCGGCAATCGGTGATTCCCGCCTACGCCAAGCTGCTGGACTTCATACGCAACACCTACATGAAGCAGGCGCGCACCACGCTCGCTGCCGAGGCCATGCCGGACGGCAAGGCGTTCTACCAGTCGCAGATACGCCAATTCACCACGCTGGACATGACGCCCGATGCCATCCACGCGTTGGGGCTGAAAGAAGTGGCGCGCATCCGCGGCGAGATGGACGAGACCATACGCGACAGCGGCTTCAACGGCAGCTTCCCCGAATTTCTGCACTACCTGCGCACCGATCCGAAGTTCTATCCGAAGACGCCCGATGAATTGCTCAAGGACGCGGCGTGGATCGCCAAGCGGGTGGACGGCAAGATCGGCAACTACATCGGCCGCCTGCCGCGCGACCGTTTCGCCATCGAACCGGTCTCGCCTGATCTGGCGCCGTTCTACACCGCCGGTCGCGGCGGGCCGGGCGTCTACCTCGTGAACACCTATGACCTGCCCTCGCGCCCGCTCTACTCGCTCACCGCGCTGACGTTGCACGAATCGGCGCCCGGCCATGCCTTCCAGATGCCGCTCGCCGCCGAACACGAAGGGCTGCCGGATTTCCGTCGTTACACGTACATCTCCGCCTATGGCGAAGGCTGGGCGCTCTATTCCGAGCGCCTGGGCGTGGAGATGGACATGTACGACACGCCATACGACCGCTTCGGCTATCTCAGCTACCAGATGTGGCGTGCCTGCCGTCTCGTGGTGGACACCGGCATTCATCACAAGGGCTGGACGCGCGAACAGGCGCAAGCCTATATGCGCGACAACACGGCGCTGAGCGAGCACGAGATCGAGACGGAAGTGGATCGCTATATCGCTTGGCCCGCACAGGCACTCTCGTACTACCTGGGCGAGCTGGCCATCGTCGATGCGCGGACGAAGGCCGAGAAGGCATTGGGCGCGCGCTTCGACCTGCGCGCATTCCACGACACCGTGTTGTCGCTCGGCTCGGTGCCGCTGCCGGTGCTGCCGCAGGAAGTGGACAAGTTCATCGCCGGTGGCGGCAAATCGCCGTACGCCAAGCAGTAATGCGGGACACTTTCAGCAACAGGAAACATCGACAAGAAAAACGCGGGAACGGTCGGTGCGCCTATCGCGCAACGTTCCCGCCACGATTCGAAGCACGCAGCATGGGGAGAAACCGATGGGTCTGATCAACGACATGCTGCGGCGCAAGTCCGTGGATGCACTGCAGGGCGAAGCCGCCAAGGGTGGCAGCGGCCTGCGTCGCGTGCTGGGGCTGTGGCAACTCACGGCGATCGGATTGGGCGGCATCATCGGCGTGGGCATCTTCGTGCTCACCGGCACGGTGGCAGCGACGCAGGCGGGGCCGGCCGTGCTGGTGTCCTTCATCATCGCGGGCATCGCCAGCGCGGCGGCGGCACTGTGCTACGCCGAGTTCGCGGGGCTCATTCCCGTTTCGGGCAGCGCGTACACCTACGGCTATGCCGTGCTCGGCGAATTCGCGGGCTGGATCATCGGCTGGGATCTGCTGCTGGAGTACGCACTCATCGCCGCCGTGGTCGCGGTGGGCTGGTCGGGTTATGCGCAAGCGCTGCTCGACGCGGCCGGCATCCCGTTGCCGGTGTGGGCGCGAGGCGCGTGGGGCACGGCGCCCGGTTGCGTGGTGAACCTGCCGGCCATTCTCATATCGCTGGGCATCACGGCCCTGCTTGCGGTGCGCATGGAATGGGGTGCGCGCTTCAACACGCTGATCGTGTCGATCAAGATCGCTGGCGCGGCGCTGATCGTGATCGCCGGCGCGGCTTATGTGAAACCCGAGCGCTGGCATCCGTTCATGCCGTTCGGCATGCATGGCGTGGTGACCGGCGCCGCCGTGGTGTTCTTCGCCGTGTTCGGCTACGACATGCTGACCACGGCGGCCGAGGAATCGCGCAACCCTCAGCGCGACCTGCCTCGCGCGGTGCTGCTGTCGCTGGGCATCGCCATGGTGCTCTACATCGCCATCTGTCTCGTGCTCACCGGCATCGTGCCCTACACCACGCTGGACAACGCTGCGCCGGTGGCTGGTGCATTCATCCGCATCGGCCTGCCGTGGGCGATGGTGGTGATCTCGCTGGCCTCGGTGTGCGGCATCACCAGCGTGATCTTCGCCAACCTGATGGCTGGTGCGCGCATCGGTTTCAGCCTGGGTCGCGATGGCCTGCTGCCCGGCTGGTTCGCCGGCGTGCATCCGCGCTGGCGCACGCCGCATCGCTCGACCCTGTTGCTGGGCGGCGTCACCACCGTGGCTGCAGGGCTGTTTCCATTGGATGAACTGGCCAAGCTGGTGAACATCGGCGTGCTCGGCGCCTTCATCGTCATCTGCACCGCCGTGGCGGTGCTGCGCTGGCGTCAGCCAGAGCTGCATCGGCCGTTCCGCACGCCGCTGGTGCCGTTGGTGCCGCTGATCGGCGTGGGCTTCTCGTGCTGGTTGATCTGGGGTCTGCCGACGATCACCTATCTGCGCTTCATCGCGTGGCTGTTGATCGGATGCGTGCTGTACCTCACCTACGGGCGTCACAACAGCCGCCTGGCGAGGGCATGAAACGTTTGCACCACTTTGTTGTAGGAAGCATGCACGCGCCATGTGCGCTTACGACGATGTCCAAATCGCCCTCGCACCACTATGCAGAATTCCGCATGCGATACCCGCAAATGACACAAGACGACCTGCCCGTGTGACGGCAGGATGAAACAGCGCTTCGGGGGACGCGCATCATAGGCATCGCCATTGGCATGGCATGCTCCAACCGGTCGGGGAGACCAGATGTCTGAAGGCGTCGATCACCGCAGACGATTCCTCAAGCGCGCCGCGACTGCATTGGCGTCGCTGTCGGTATTGCCCAAGGCCATGGCCCTGGCACCCGATGTCGCCGACACCGCCACGCCCGCTGCCGCTGCATCAGGCGCGGGCACGCGCGAACAGCCCGTGCGCCGCATGCAAGCGTTCGGGCTGGGCCAGGTGCGCTTGCTGGACAGCGATTTCTCGCGCGCCGCGGCCATCAACCAGCGCTACCTGCACACGCTACCCGTCGATCGCCTCGCGCACAGTTTCCGCGTCCAGGCCGGCATCGCCTCCTCCGCGCAGGCATTCGGCGGCTGGGAAAAACCCGATTGCGAACTGCGCGGGCATTTCACTGGCGGCCACTACCTCTCCGCCGTCGCGCTCACCTATGCCACCACCGGCGACGTGCAGCTCAAACAGCGCGGCGATGAACTGGTCGCGGCGCTTGCCGCCTGCCAGCAGCCGAACGGTTACCTCAGCGCGTTTCCTCCCAGCTTCTTCGACCGGCTGAGCAATGGCGAAAAAGTGTGGGCGCCGTTCTACACCGTCCACAAGATCCTCGCCGGCATGCTCGATATGTATGAGCACACCGGAAACGCGCAGGCGCTGCAGGTGGCCATCGGCATCGGCAACTGGACGGTGCGCTGGCTCAACGGGTTCTCCGATGCGCAGATGGCGCACATCCTGAAAACCGAATACGGCGGCATGAACGACGGGCTCTACGAGCTCTACGCCATCACCGGCAACGAACGCTATCGCGAGGCCGCGCATCGCTTCGATCAGCCTTCGCTGTTCGAACCGCTGGCGGCGCATCGCGATGAACTGCAAGGGCTACACAGCAGCACGCAGATACCCAAGGTGATCGGCGCGGCACGGCGCTACGAGCTGACCGGCGAGCCGCGCTACCGTCGCATCGCGGAGTTCTTCTGGGAAACCGTTACGCGCAACCGTAGCTACGCCACGGGCGGATCGAGCAACGACGAGTTCTGGAACACGCCACCCAGCGATCTCAAGGGCCAGCTCGGCCTGTACAGCGCCGAGTGCTGCGTGGCCTACAACCTGATGAAGCTCACGCGCCATGTGTATGCGTGGAATGGCGATCCGCGCGCATTCGACTACTACGAACGCACGCTTTACAACGCGCGCCTGGGCACCCAGGACGGCGACGGCATGAAGTTGTACTACTACCCGCTGCAACCCGGCGCGGCCAAGTTCTACAACTCGCCCACCGATTCGTTCTGGTGCTGCACGGGCTCGGGCGCGGAGGAGTTCGCGCGCTTCAACGACAGCATCTATTTCCGCGACGACAACGACCTCTACGTCAACCTGTTCATTCCCTCCGAACTGGATTGGCCCGAGCACAAACTGCGACTTCGCCAGGACACCGCCTTCCCGCGCGAGCCGGTCACACGGCTGCGTTTCACGCTTGCCGCGCCGGCGACGTTCGCGCTCAACCTTCGCGTTCCCGGCTGGATCGCGCCGGGCGCGCACGTGCGTGTGAATGGCGAAGCGCTCGATGTGTTCGCCTCGCCCGGCAGCTACCTCACGCTCAAGCGCGAGTGGCGCGATGGCGACCGCGTCGAGATGGACCTTTCCATGCGCCTGACCTACGAAACCTTGCCGGGCGATGACGGATTGCAGGCTGCGCTTTATGGGCCGCTGGTGCTGGCCGCGCGATTGGGCGACAAGGGCCTGACACACGACATGCAGTACTGCGGCTACGATGCAGCGCCCAAGCCCGAACCCAAGCCATGGCCCGCGCCGCGCGTAACAGTGGACCGCAGCGGTGACATGTCCTGGTTGAACGTGGCGTCGGCGCAGGACCTGCGCTTCGAAGCACACACGCACGACGGCAAGCTCGCCGTGGTGCCGCTCAATCAAATTCACGGCGAGCGCTACTCCGTGTACTGGCAATCGGAAACCGGCGCGATCGGCAGCGGCTGAGAACGCCAACCTGCCCGCCGCCGCTGTGGCGGGCAGCGATGGAGCACACCGGCCCGCGCGCGCCGGCGTCTCCCACAACGGCAGGCGAATCGGTTGGGCATCGCCCGACACGGGTTCGCTTGGCCCGAAGAACGTGCTCCCGGACTACCGCCCCCAGCTGATGACGTCATGCGAGGAACGCCATGCATCCCACCTACGCCCCACCCGCCAAACATCGTCTTTGTCGATCCCTGTCCGCTGCCATGATCGTGGCCGCAAGCGCTACTTGCCTTGTGCTGCTCCCCCAGGCGGCGCGAGCGCAGGAAGCCGCGTCACCATCCGATGGCGCCGTGCCAAGCACCGACAAGGCCAGGACGCTCGAGGGCGTCACCGTCACCGGTTCGCGTATCCGACGCGTCGACGTGGAAACAGCCAATCCTGTCGTCACCGTCGATCGCACGCAGATCGCCGCCAGCGGCAAGGCCACACTGGGCGACATCGTGCAGGAACTGCCTTCGATTGCAGGCAACGCCACCAATGCCAACACCAACAACGGCGGCGGCACCGGCGCGGCGACGATTTCGCTGCGCGGCATGGGCGACAAGCGCACGCTGATTCTCGTCAACGGCGTGCGCCTGGCCTACAACGACGTCAACAGCATCCCCGCCAACATGATCGATCGCGTGGAAGTGCTGAGCGACGGCGCGTCGGCCATCTACGGTTCCGATGCCATCGGCGGCGTGGTGAATTTCATCCTGCGCGACAAGTTCGACGGCGTGCAGCTATCCGGCGATTTCGGCGAGAGCAGCCACAGCGATGGCTTCCGCCGCCACGTCTCGCTCACCGCGGGCCATACCGGGCAGCGCGGCAGCATCGTGGCGGGCATCGACCACCAGAGTCTCGATGCGGTCTCGGCCAGCGCACGCGCGTTTTCGCACGACGCCCTCAACCTCTCCAATGGACAGGTGATCGTAAGCGGCTCCTCCGCCACGCCGGCGGGATCGATCACCTTGCCGCGTTCGGTCGCCGGACGGATCGGCTGCGGCTCGCGGGTATCGCTCAATCCCGGCGTGGGCGGCACTACTTCGCTCAACGACTATCACTGCTACACCAATGCGGATACCTACAACTATCAGGGCGACAACATCCTGCAGACGCCGCAGCAGCGCGACAGTGTGTTCGTGCTGGGCAAGTACAAGCTGACCGATGCCGTCGAGGCCTATGCCAACCTGTACTACACGAAGACGGAGTCCGATTCGCAGATCGCGCCGGTGCCGGTGTTCGCCAACGGCGACAACTTCATGGTCTCCGCGCGGAGCTACTACAACCCGTTCGGCGTGAACTTTGGCACCGATCGCGTCACCGGCGACAGCTACGGCGACTTCAACACGCGCTTCACCACGCTGGGTTATCGCACCTACACCTACAAGACCTACAACCTGCAATTCACGCCGGGGCTACGCGGCAACTTCGGCGACAGTTCGTGGCAATGGGATGCCAACCTCAACTACGGCAAGGTGAGGCAGAAGTCGGTCAACAACGGCTTCCTCGACTACGCGGCCCTGCAACAGGGCGTGGGCCCGTCGTTCCTCGACGGCAACACCGGCAAGGTGACCTGCGGCACGCCGGGCAACCCCATCGCCAATTGCACGCCGATCAATATCTTCAACGTCAACGACCCCACCACCATCGCCGCGCTGCGCAACATCCAGCGCAATCCCACGGCCACCAACGACTACATCGTCAAGCAGTTCGAGGCGAACGCGAACGGCAATCTGTTCGCGCTTCCGGCGGGCGAAGTGAGCCTTGCCACGGGCGTGTCATATCGCAAGGAGAGCACGACGTCCTGGGCCGATCCCCTGGCGGTGGGCGATGCCAACGGCCTGTGCGGCGTGGTGGAGTTCTGCACCACGGTGCTCTCGGGCAGCTTCAACGTGAAGGAAGCCTATGCCGAAGCGCTGCTGCCTTTGCTCGCGGACAAGCCATGGGCGCAGGCGCTGAACATCACCATCGGCTCGCGCTATTCCGACTACAGCACGGCGGGCAGCAACACCAGCAGCAAGCTGGCGCTGGAATGGCGCCCGATACAGAACCTGCTGCTGCGCGGCACCGTATCGCAGGTATTTCGTGCGCCGAACATCAACGAGCTGTATTCGGGCATCGCCAACGACACGCCGACCGTCAACGATCCCTGCAACTTCTACACGGGCGGCCACGCCTCGGCCTGCGCCAACGTGCCCACCGACGGCAGCTACCAGCAGGCCAACCCGCAGATTGCCGCCAAGACGTCGGGCGCCGTCGCCGCCGGTTCGCAGCTCAAGCCGGAACAGGGCAAGTCGTTCGACTACGGCGTGGTGTACGACCCGCAATGGCTGCCGGGGCTGTCGCTGAGCGCAGACCTGTGGCGCATCAACCTCAACGACACCATCACCGCCATCTCCGCGCAGACGGTGCTCAACCAGTGCTATGCGAATGCGGGCAGCCCGTTCTGCGGATTCATCCATCGCTTCGACACCGGCAACATCAATTACGTGGCCGAGCCAACGGTGAACCTGGGCGCGCTGTCCACCAAGGGCGTGGACGGCACCGTGGCCTACCGCTTCGACGAAACCCGCTTCGGCCGCTTTGCGGCGAGGCTCGATGCCACCTACGTCGCCCGCTACGACGTGAACCCCGATCCGGCAGACCCGACCGCGGTGACCATCCACAACGCCGGCAAATACACTTACGCCTACGGCAATTTCCCACGCTGGCGCGGCCTGGCCACGCTGAACTGGACGCACGGGCCGTGGAGCGCGAGCTGGCGCATCCGCTACATCGGCCGCACTCAGGTGGGCAGTGAAGATGCGGAACAGCAATTGTCTGCGGATCTGTCGATACCGGCCGTCGTACGCAAGGTGGGCGCCTATGCGTACCACAATGTGCAGGCGGGCTATGACATCGCCGCCTGGCACACGCGGCTGGACCTGGGCATCGACAACCTCGGCGACAAGCAACCGCCGCTGCTGTACCAGAACAATGTGACGAACTCGAATACGGACGTAGCGACTTACGACGTGATGGGCCGTTACTACTGGCTGCGCGCCACGCTGACGTTCTGAGCCCGTCGGCGCACGGGGATGGCCTATTTATCCCCGTACGCCAACGACTTGCGGCGTCGCAGCAACCGTTCCGCCGGGGACGTACTAAACTATCGGACTAAATTCACCGCCCCGACCACTCGTCGGGGTTTTGACTTTAAGGCTTTTGTTAGTACGCCCTGGCGGGGCCGCACTGGATCGAACCCCGCCTCCATCCTGTGGATGTCCGTCCCCGCGGCATCGCCAAATGTGGAGTCACCGTTCCAATGATTTTCGAAACCATCGCCAAAACGGGTCACGAAGAAGTCGTCTTCTGCCATAACAAGGACGCCGGCCTGAAGGCCATCATCGCGATCCACAACACGGTGCTGGGCCCTGCCCTCGGCGGCCTGCGCATGTGGCCGTACAAGAGCGAGCAGGACGCGGTGAACGACGTGCTGCGTCTTTCCCGCGGCATGACCTACAAGAACGCCGTGGCCGGCCTGAACCTGGGCGGTGGCAAGGCGGTGATCATCGGCGATCCGAGCAAGGACAAGTCCGAGGCGCTGTTCCGCGCGTTCGGCCGCTTCGTCAACTCGCTCAATGGTCGCTACATCACGGCCGAAGACGTCGGCATCGACGTCAACGACATGGAATACGTGTTCCGTGAAACCGAATACGTGACCGGCGTGCACCAGGTGCATGGCGGTTCGGGCGACCCGTCGCCGTTCACCGCATTCGGCACGCTGCAGGGCCTGATGGCCGCGCTGCAGGTCCGTCACGGCAACGAAGACGTGGGCAAGTACAGCTACGCCGTGCAGGGTTGCGGCCACGTGGGCAGCGAGTTCATCAAGCTGCTGCGCGAACAGGGCGCCAAGGTGTTCGTCACCGACATCAACAAGGATGCCGTGCAGCGCTGCGTGGACGAGCTGGGCTGCGAAGCCGTGGGCCTGGACGAGATCTACGACGTCGACGCCGACGTGTACTCGCCGTGCGCGCTGGGCGGCACGCTCAACGAGCAGACGATTGATCGCATCAAGGCCAAGATCATCTGCGGCGCGGCCAACAACCAGCTGGCCACCGACGCCATCGGCGACGAGTTGCAGCGTCGAGGCGTGCTCTACGCTCCCGACTACGCCGTGAACGCCGGTGGCGTGATGAACGTGTCGCTGGAAATCGACGGTTACAACCGCGAGCGCGCGATGCGCATGATGCGCACCATCTACTACAACCTGGGCCGCATCTTCGAGATCTCCAAGACCGAAGGCGTGCCGACCTACAAGGCGGCCGATCGCCTGGCTGAAGAGCGCATCGAAGCCATCGGCAAGATCAAGCTGCCGAGCATGGGCCACCACGGCCCGCGCTTCGCTGGCCGCATGCGCGGTCAGTAAGCAACCTTGTTCGTTCGACGAAAACGCCGGCCCTGGGCCGGCGTTTTCTTTTGCGGATGCCGCCATAACGAAGCCGTGCGTACCGACGGGAACGCGGCCATCGTATGCTCACACCATGCTCACTTCCCTCGCCTACCGCTGGCGCCGCCTGCGCGGCTCCGATCGCTACGCCGAATGCCTGCGCGTGCTGCTGGCCCTCGGCGGAGCCGTGGCATGGTGTTTCGGCACCGGCCGCATCGACGCGGTGGTTTCGGTGCTGCTCGGCATCATTGCCTGCGCGCTCGCCGAAACCGAGGACCACTGGCGCAACCGCCTCACCACGTTGCTGCTGACGCTGGCCTGCTTCGCCATCTCCGCGTTCTCGGTGCAATGGCTGTTTCCCTATCCAGCAGTCTTTGCCGTCGGCTTGACGCTATCGACCTTCGCGCTGGTGATGCTGGGCGCCGCCAGCGAGCGCTACGCGACCGTGGCAGGCGCCACGCTGCTGCTCGCCGTCTACACCATGATCGGCGCCGATCAGCCGCAGGTCGGCTCCTGGTGGTATCAGCCTTCGCTGCTGCTGGCCGGCGCAGCGTGGTATGGCGCGCTGTCGCTGTTGTGGAGCGTGCTGGCGCCGCAACAGGCCGTGCGCCTGTCGCTGGCGCGGCTGTTCGACGCGCTGGCCGATTACCTGGAAGGCAAGGCTGCGATGTTCACGCCGGTGCACGGCGTGGATCGCGAAGCCATGCAGTGGTCGCTGGCCATGCAGAACGAACGCGTGGTGGACGCACTCAACGACACGCGGCTGGTGCTGGTCGACCGCATCGGGGCCCGCCGCCCCCGTGGCGCCACCGCCGAACGCCTGCAGTTGTACCTGATTGCGCAGGACATCCACGAACGCATCAGCTCCGCGCATTACCCGTACGATGAACTGGCCGAAGCGCTGTTCCACAGCGACGTGTTGTTTCGCTGCGAACATCTGCTGCGGCTGGAAGCGCGTACCTGTCGCCAGCGTGCCGATGCGTTGCGCATGCACACCACGCCGGCCGCGAATGCCACCAGCGAGGCGACCATGGCCGACCTGAGCAGTGCGCTGGACGCCTTGCGCGAACAATCCCATCCGCCGGCGGCACACCTGCTGCGCGCGGTCGACGCCCTGGTGCGAAACATCGGCGCGATCCAACAGCAACTGGCGGGCCAGGTTCCGCACGAATGGCGCGGGCGGCAGGCCGGGCTGCTGCAAGACCCGGGCCCCCAATCGCTGCGCGATGGCTGGGATCGCATTCGTATCCAACTGACGCCACGCTCGTTCCGCTTCCGCCACGCGCTGCGTTTGTCATTGGCGCTGCTGGCGGGCTATGTCGTGCTGCACGTGATGCATCCACGGCACGGCTATTGGATACTCCTGACCACGCTACTGGTCTGCCAACCGAGTTACGGCGCGACGCGGCTGCGGCTGATGCAGCGCGTGGCAGGCACGGTGGCGGGACTCGTGCTCGGCTGGGTCACGCTCAAGCTGCTGCCGTTCGGCCCGTGGCAGATGCCGTTGGTGGTGTTCTCCGGCGTGGTGTTCTTCGCCGCGCGACACCGGC
Organism: Dyella japonica; assembly: GCF_040545895.1. Classification (GTDB taxonomy): domain Bacteria; phylum Pseudomonadota; class Gammaproteobacteria; order Xanthomonadales; family Rhodanobacteraceae; genus Dyella; species Dyella japonica_D. The sequence continues at coordinate 110,720 of NZ_JBEPMU010000007.1, read as the reverse complement.
GCTACACCATCGCCACCGCCGCCATCACGCTGTTCGTGGTGCTGTGTTTCAACCAGGTGGGCAGCGGTTACGACGTGATGCTGCCGCGTCTGCTGGACACCTTGATCGGCACGGCCATTGCGGCGCTGGCCATGCGCCTGGTGCTGCCCGACTGGCAGGGCCGTCGTTTCGACGAGGTGCTGGCAGACACCGTGCGCAGCGACGCGCGCTATCTGGAACGCATCCTGGCCCAGTACACCACGGGACGCCGCGATGACCTGGACTATCGCATCGCCCGTCGCGACGCGCACAACGCGAACGCCGCACTGAGCGCCGTGCTCGCCAACATGTTGCGCGAACCTGGTCAGCATCAACGCGGCACGGAAACGCTGCTGCGTTTTCTTTCCGCCGCCCACGCGCTGCTGGGGCAACTTTCGGCGCTTGGCGCCAACCGCCAGGTCATTGCGTCTCCCGCGGCTCGCGATGCGGTGGCGCACGCGGGCACCGCCACCGTCAACGCGTTGGCCCAACTGGGTGATGCCCTGGCCAACGGTCTCACCGCACAAGCCACCACGGACGACACGGTGCTGCTGGAACCGTTTATCGCCAGCGCCGATGACGACACGGCCCGGCTCGTGCTGGGCCAGCTTTCGCAAATGCTGGTTCAACGTCACCGGCTTGCTGAACTGGCGAACGCGCTGAGCGCGTCCTGATCTTCCTCCCGCGGTTTTCGGGCCTTGTGCGTCGCGCAACGGCTTGTTAAGGCCTGCGCGGTACCATGGAGGCCTTCTGCATTGGTGGAGTTTGAAGGCATGCGTCCGTTCCCGCTGGGTGAAGAGATCGATCTGCTGCGCGACACCGTGCACGCGTTCGCCGAGAAGGAGATCGCTCCTCGCGCCGACCACATCGACCGTGAAAACCTGTTCCCGGCCGACCTGTGGCGCAAGTTCGGCGACATGGGCCTGCTCGGCATCACCATTCCGGAAGAGTACGGCGGCAGCAACATGGGTTTCCTCGCGCACCTGGTGGCGATGGAGGAAATCTCGCGCGCGTCCGGTTCGGTCGGCCTTTCCTACGGCGCGCATTCCAACCTGTGCGTGCAGAACATCTTCCACAACGGCAACGAAGCGCAGCGTCGCAAATACATTCCCAAGCTTTGCTCGGGCGAGTACGTCGGTGCGCTGGCGATGAGCGAACCCGGCGCCGGGTCTGACGTGGTCGGCTCGATGAGCTGCAAGGCGGAGAAGAAAGGCGACGTGTGGGTCGCCAACGGCTCCAAGATGTGGATCACCAACGGCCCGGATGCCGACGTGCTGCTGGTCTACATGCGCACCGCGCCGCGCGTGGCAGGCAGCCGCTGCATGACGGCCTTCATCGTCGAGAAAGGCATGAAGGGTTTCAGCACGGCGCAGAAACTCGACAAGCTTGGCATGCGCGGCTCCAACACCTGCGAACTGGTGTTCGAGGATTGCGAGATTCCCGAAGAGAACATCGTCGGCGAAGTCAACGAAGGCGTGCGCGTGCTGATGAGCGGCCTCGACACCGAGCGTCTGGTGCTGTCGGGCGGCCCCATCGGCCTGATGCAGGCCGCGCTGGATATTTCCCTGCCCTATGTGCGCGAACGCAAGCAGTTCAACGCGCCCATCGGCACCTTCGGCGTGATGCAGGCGAAGATCGCGGACATGTACACCGCGCTGCAGAGTTCGCGCGGCTTCGCGTACATGGTAGCGCAGCAGTTCGACAACAACGTGAAGTCACGCATCGACCCCGCCGCCTGCCTGCTCAATGCCTCGCAGAACGCGGTGAAGGTAGCGCTGGAAGCGATCCAGACGCTGGGCGGCAACGGCTACATCAACGAGTTTCCTGCGGGTCGCCTGCTACGTGATGCGAAGCTGTATGAGATTGGTGCAGGCACCAACGAGATCCGCCGCATGCTGATCGGTCGCGAGCTGTTTCACGGCAAGGCGTGATGGATCGCACTTCCGAAAAAGCAACGACGTACTTCTAACGCCAGTCGCAAGATTGGCCCTTCACCACCATCAAGGTGGCATTGCCCAAATCCTCCTCTCCCGTAGGAGAGAAGGAGAAGTGCTATGCAAAGAAAAGTGACTCGATCGGCGGCAGCCGATCGAAACGCCCGCCGCGCAGGGCCAGATCGCGAAAACGCGACTACTGAAGACCGATCAAGCTATGTCCCGGCCCTTACCTGAATAACTCGCGAAAGCAAGCTCAGAACGAGAGTCGATAAGCCAGCGTATCCATCTTCCCGTGCTCATGCTCGGCGACGTACTGATCCATGCCCAGCGACAAGCTGGAACGCCGCGATATCGTCCAGTCCAGGCTCAGCCCGGCCTCGCCGCCATAACGCGACAAGCCGATGCCGCTCACCGGCGCCCACTGGTTGAGCACCGCGAAGCTGGCGTCGAGCACATCGCCGCGCATGCTGAAGGCGCGTTGCCATAGCAGGTGGGCCTGCACGCTCAGATGGCTGCCACCGGAGAACGACCAGTCGCGGCCCGCGCGCAGGCCGGCGCCGCCTTGCCAGCGTTCGATGGACTGCGCATCGGCCTTCAATCCGAAACCGGCGCCGCCGAGTTCGTCGAATCCGTCAGTGCGGATGTTGGCGTACTGCAGGTTCACGTATGGCGTGATGTGCAGGCCGCCCCACTGCATGCGGTAGCCGCTTTCGCCATAGGCGATGTCGTAGGTGCCGTTGGTGTTGCTGGCCACGCTTTCCACGTCGCTGCCCAGTTCAAGGTGGCGACGCATGTCTTCGCGATACGAGCCCATGCCCAACCGGCCCATGGCGTACCACTGGTTCTGCACGATGCCGCCGTACAGCATGCCTTCCACGGCTCGGCTGCGTCCCTGGTCGGCGAATTCGTCCAGGCGTCCCAGATCCTGGCTCTGGCTGACCGCAAAGCCGATGACACCGTTGCCGCCCAGGCGGCGATCCTGTCCCACCATCCAGCCGTTGAGGTCGTAGCCCACGCTGTCGTAGCCGCTGCGATTCATGCTGCCGTAGCTGCCGAGCGTCTGCGTCCACCCGCCTGCGCCATACACGTCGCCCAACTGGTCGAAGCGCTTGGACAGCGCGCGCGTGCCGGCGTCCATGGCATCGAACGTCATAGCCGCGCTTGCGGCATGCAGCTGGCCCGACAGCGAACTCAACGACTGCTGCAGCGCACTCACTGTCGCCGTCTGCTGCAGGCTCGCTGCGCCGTTTATGAAGGATGTCGGCAACGGGCCACCCGTCACCGTCGTGCCCGAACCTATCTGGGTGTTGATCTGGTTGAACGCGCCGTCGATGCGCTGGGCCGCGCCGAACGATGCCGGCGTATACGTCATGCCCGTCACCGCCGAGGCCTGCACCTGGCTCACGTTCAACCAGGCCTCGGTGCTGCTGTAACCGAACGTCGCGCTAAGCAGCACACCCGTCGCCACGTTGAGCGAGGAAAACGTGCCCGAGAGTCCGGCGTTGGCCGTCAGCACATCGGTATGCGCATTGGCCGCGTAACCCTGGTTGATACCCGTGACGTAAAGGTCGCCGCCCGTGAGCGCCGCCGTGCCGTTGACACGCAAAACCGATCCCAGCGACACCGCAAGCCGACCCGCACCCTGCTGCGTGTAATTGCCGCCGACGGTGACATCGGCACCGGCCACCGCCAGCACGCCGGCGTTGGTCACCGATCCGCCGATCGACGGCGTGCCGCTCAGCACGCCCTGCGCGCCGATGCTCACGCTCGATGCCAGCGACTTGGCCACCAACATGCCGCCCTGTACCTGCGTCAATCCGGTGAAGCTCGATGGCTGCGTCAGCGTCAGCGTGCCGGTGCCTTGCTTGATCAGCCCGCCTGCGCCGGAGATGGGATTGTTCCAGCTGGAGCTGCCGCTGAAGCTGACGGTGACGTCGCCCCAGTTGAATTGCTCTGGTCCATTGACCGCCTTGCCGACATCGAGCTCGCCGTAGCCGAACGTGGGGTTGGGTTGCGAGCCGCCCAAAGGGTCAGCCGTACCCAGCAAGGTCTGACGCACCAGGTCGTTGGTGAAGTACGGATAGGCCTGCCACACCAGCGCTGCTGCGCCGGAAACCTGCGGCGCAGACAATGAGGTGCCCTCGACGATCCAGTAGGTTTCGTTGGCGGTGCTGGTGTCGCTCTTGCCGCTCACGATCACGTCGCCCGGTGCAGCCAGGCAATAGTTCATCGCGATGCCGCACTGGTTCGAATAGCTCTCCAGTTGCGTGGGTGCGTTGCTGTTGGTGGCCACCACGGTGAGCCAGCCCTTCTGCAGGTCGGGCGCCAGGCTCGGCAGCGCGGCGATGGTGCTGGGATTCACCTGCGAATCGTTGCCCGCGGCAAACACCACGAGGCCGCCCCAGCTGTTGATGAAGGGGCTGTATGCGTCGTGGAAACCCTTCGTGGTCGCTGTGTCGCTCGAACTCCAGCTGATGCCGCCCCACGAGTTGTTCATCACCTTCACGCCGCTGTTGATCAGGTCCGCGTTGACCTGGCCCAGCGGTACCGCGTCGGACGAGGTGACCGGCGCCGGCGGCGTGGAGCCGTTATCGTCCGGCGCGCTGTCGCTGATGATGCGCGCCGACACGATGTTCGCGCCGGTGGCGATGCCGCCCACGAACTGGCCGAACGGTTTGCCCGCCGCGATCTCGGCTACGTAAGTACCGTGGCCGTTGACGTCATCGACCTTGAGGTTGTTGGTGGTCGGATTGACGTAGGTCAGCTCCTGGATCACGCGCCCGGCCAGGGCTGGATGCGTGGAGGTGACGCCGGTATCGACGATGCCGATGGTGACGCCCGCACCGGTATAGCCAGCGCTGTGAGCGGCATTGGTGTTGGTGAGCGTCAGCTGGGCATCGATCGGCGGCGGAGGCACCGTGGACGATGACGGTGGCGGCGGCGGAGCCGGTGGTGGTGCCGGCGGTGGCGAGGGGCGGGTATTGCCTCCGCCGCCTCCCCCGCAGGCAGCGAGTCCCAGCGCCAACCATACCAATACCGCACCACGGCGGTACCGCAGACCTCGCATCACCGTATTCATTAGGCCCCCGCCCGTTGAACTGCACGCTTCATAACGGCCACGCGCGCGACTCCCCTGGCATCGGCCGCGCGCGCCTCCATATTTGCACAACGAAATCGCAACTAAATACCGCCAAGATCCTGCTGTAGGCGCAAAGGCGGCCGGTTTGCCCCGGTTGAGGGGGGGCTGCGATAATCGATGGACTAAACCGGGGCGTTGCCCCATCAAGTACTTGCGGAGATCTCCATGTCGGACGTCAGCGTTGTCATCGCCGGTGCCAAGCGCACCGCCATTGGCTCCTTCCTCGGCCAGTTCACCGGCGTACCCACCCCCACGCTGGGTGCCACCGCCATTCGCGCCGCGCTGGAGCAGTCCGGACTGGCTCCCACCGATGTAAGCGAAGTGATCATGGGCTGCGTGCTGCCCGCCAACCTCGGCCAGGCCCCTGCCCGCCAGGCCTCGCTCGGCGCCGGCCTGCCGGTCGCAGCCGGTTGCACCACCATCAACAAGGTGTGCGGTTCGGGCATGAAGGCCATCATGCTGGGCCATGACCTGATCAAGGCCGGTTCGGCCTCGGTGGTGGTTGCCGGCGGCATGGAGTCGATGACCAACGCGCCGCACATGGTCAATGCGCGCTCGGGCATTCGCTACGGCGACGGCACGCTGGTGGACCACATGGCGTGGGACGGCCTGACCAACCCGTACGACGGCAAGGCCATGGGCGTGTTCGGCGAACTGTGCGCGGACAAGTACCATTTCACCCGCGAAGAGCAGGACACCTACTCGAAGGAATCGGTGGACCGCGCCAAGGCCGCGCAGGAAAAGGGTGCGTTTGCCGACGAGATCGTTCCGGTCACCGTGTCCAGCCGCAAGGGCGACATCAAGGTCGACACGGACGAGCAGCCGGGCCGATCGGACACCAGCAAGATCTCCTCGCTGAAGCCCGCCTTCCGCAAGGAGAACGGCACCATCACGGCAGCCAGCTCCTCCAGCATTTCCGATGGCGCCGCCGCCCTGGTGTTGCTGTCGGCTGACGATGCCAAGAGCCGCGGCCTCCAGCCGCTGGCCCGCATCGTGGCGCACGCCACCCATTCGCAGGAGCCGGAGTGGTTCACCACGGCACCCGTGGGCGCACTGCACAAGGTGCTGGAGAAGGCCGGCTGGAAGGTGAGCGACGTCGACCTGTTCGAAGTCAACGAAGCCTTCGCCGTGGTGGCCATGGCCGCCATGCGCGAGCTGGACATTGCGCGCGACAAGATCAACGTCAATGGCGGCGCCTGCGCGCTTGGCCATCCGATCGGCGCCAGCGGCGCGCGCGTGGTGGTGACGCTGCTCAACGCACTGAAGACCCGCGGTCTCAAGCGTGGCGTGGCATCGCTGTGCATCGGCGGCGGCGAAGCCACGGCCGTGGCCATCGAACTGCTCTGATGCTATGGGTCGGCGGCCATCCATTGGCCGCCGATGAAAGCCGGGTTAACCGGTTTTTGGCCGTTTCAGACAAAGATGTGGCGCATTTCCCGCGAAAGCGCTATTAATACGCCCGCCAAACGGCATTCCACGGCAAAGGAGATTCAACATGAAGTTCACGCGTACCCTTCTCGCCTCTGCGCTCGTCGCGCTGCTGGCGGCTTGCAGCAACGGCGCGCAGGATTCCGCGCAGGACGCTCAGAAGTCGGCTGACCAGGCTCAGCAGGCTGCTGACCAGGCTCAGAAGGCTGCTGCTGCTCCGGCAGAGCAGGCTCCGGCCGCAGCTCCCGCTTCGACCGCTGCTGCTCCGGCCGAACAGCCGGCGCCGACCCCGGCTTCGACCGCTGCTGCTCCGGCTGCTGCTTCGACCGCTGGTCACTAAGTACCCTCGTGTACTTCTGAAAACCGGCCGCCTCTGGCGGCCGGTTTTTTTGTGCTCTTGAAAAACAGCGGCCTTCTCTGGAGGCCGGTTTTTTGTGCTCATGAAAAGCGGCGGCCTTCTCTGGAGGCCGGTTTTTTTGTGCTTATGAAAAGCGGCGGCCTTCTCTGGAGGCCGGTTTTTTTGTGCCTGTGAAAAGCAGCGACCGGCTCTGACTGCCAGTTTCACAGCCTCGATATGTTGCGACGCCGATTTAGCCCTCGATCACGGGCCGCTATCATCGACGCTCCCCACGAACGGCAGCCTTAGCCCATGAGTGTCATCGCGTCGCAGATCGATCCCCGCGCTACGGACTTCCAGGCCAGCAGCGCGCAGCTGAAGGGGCTGGTGGACGACCTGCACCGCGAACTGGCCCGCAGCGCCGAAGGCGGCGGCGAGAAGGCCCGCGAGAAACACACGGCCCGCGGCAAGCTGCTGCCACGCGAACGCATCCGCGCCCTGCTCGATCCCGGCTCGCCCTTCCTGGAACTGTCGCCGCTGGCCGCGCACGGCATGTACGACGACGCGGCGCCCGCGGCCGGCATCATCACCGGCATCGGTCGCGTCAACGGCATCGAGGTGGTGGTGGTCGCCAACGATGCCACCGTCAAGGGCGGCACCTATTTCCCGATCACGGTGAAGAAGCATTTGCGTGCGCAGGAAGTGGCGCTGGAGAATCGCCTTCCCTGCATCTACCTGGTCGATTCGGGCGGCGCCTTCCTGCCGTTGCAGGATGAGGTCTTTCCCGACAAGGAACACTTCGGCCGCATCTTCTACAACCAGGCGCGCATGTCCGGCCTGGGCATTCCGCAGATCGCCGTGGTGATGGGCTCGTGCACCGCCGGCGGCGCCTATGTGCCGGCGATGAGCGACGAGACCATCATCGTGCGCGACCAGGGCACCATCTTCCTGGGCGGCCCGCCGCTGGTGAAGGCCGCCACCGGCGAAGTGGTGGACGCCGAGGCGCTGGGCGGCGCGGACGTCCATACGTCCGTGTCGGGCGTGGCGGACCACTATGCCGAGAACGACGCACATGCGCTCTCCATCGCGCGCGACATCGTGGCCAGCCTCAACCGCAAGAAGGACATGCCATTGGCGCTGCGCGCCCCGTCCGAACCGCTGTACGCGGCTGAGGAACTGTACGGCGTGATTCCGCAGGACAACCGTCGCCCGTTCGACATCCGCGAGGTGATTGCGCGCATCGTCGACGGCTCGGAGTTCCACGAGTTCAAGGCGCGCTACGGCAAGACGCTGGTGTGCGGCTTTGCGCATATCCACGGTTACCCGGTGGGCATCATCGCCAACAACGGCATCCTGTTCTCAGAGTCCGCGCTCAAGGGCGCGCACTTCATCGAGCTGTGCAACCAGCGCAACGTGCCGCTGGTGTTCCTGCAGAACATCACCGGCTTCATGGTGGGCAAGAAGTACGAGAACGCCGGCATCGCCAAGGACGGTGCGAAGATGGTCACCGCCGTGGCCTGTTCGCACGTGCCCAAGTTCACCGTGGTGATCGGCGGCAGCTTCGGCGCCGGCAATTACGCCATGTGCGGCCGCGCCTACGGCGCGCGCTTCCTGTGGATGTGGCCCAACGCCCGCATCAGCGTGATGGGCGGCGAACAGGCTGCCTCGGTGCTGGCGACCGTGCGCCGCGACGGCATCGAGGCCAGCGGCAAGTCATGGAGCGCGGAGGACGAGGAAGCGTTCAAGGCGCCGATCCGCGACCAGTACGAACGCCAGGGCCACCCCTACTACGCCAGCGCGCGCCTGTGGGACGACGGCATCATCGATCCGGCCGATACGCGCCGGGTAGTCGGCCTGGCGATCTCTGCGTCGCTCAACGCCCCGATCGAGCCGCAGCGCTACGGTGTGTTCCGCATGTAAGCACAGGCGCTTCGCCTGTTCATACAGCCGAAGCGCTCAACCAGGGGAGTTCAGCGCGGAACGCGCAACGAGGACTCGCGCAATGCGGTCTCGTGATCCACCTCGTCGTGCCCGGCGATGTCGAGGGTGTCGGCCACGTTGTGGCCTGCCGGGTGGTGCACATGCGTGGGCGATGTGGTGACGTCGGAGAGATCGCCGTCGGGCACGGCCGTCTCGGTGTTGGGCGTGTGCTGCATGGGTGGCTCCTGTGGGATCGGCGGATTCTAGCCGCGAATCGTCTCAGCCGTGCTGGGCCAGCCCCGGGCAAGCGTGTCAATTCCGCGTGTACACTCCGGACAGATTTTCAGGGGCGTCAGGAATGATCGTCGGCATCGATTTGGGCACCACGCATTCGCTTATTGGTACCTATGGGGAAGACGGCCCGCGCCTGTTTCCCAACGCACTGGGAGAAAGCCTCACCCCCTCCGTGGTGAGCGTCGACGACGAAGGCCACGTCATCGTGGGCCGCGCCGCGCGCGACCGCATGGTCAGCCATCCCGAGAGCAGCGTGGCCACGTTCAAGCGCTGGATGGGCACGGCGCGCGAAACGCGCCTTGGCGAGCACACCTTCCGGCCCGAGGAACTCTCGGCGCTGATCCTGCGCTCGCTGATCGCCGACGCGGAAGCCGCGACCGGCGAGAAGGTGACCGAGGCCGTCATCAGCGTGCCTGCGTATTTTTCCGATGCGCAACGCAAAGCCACGCGCGCCGCCGGCGAACTGGCCGGCATCCGCGTCGAACGCCTGATCAACGAACCCACCGCTGCCGCCCTCGCCTACGGCCTGCAGGAAAATCGCGAAGGCTCACGCTTCCTCGTGTTCGATCTGGGCGGCGGCACCTTCGACGTGTCGGTGCTGGAAATGTTCGACGGCGTGGTGGAAGTGCATGCCAGTGCCGGCGACAACTTCCTTGGCGGCGAGGATTTCCTCGACGTGCTCCAGACGGCGTTCTGCGCCGAGCACCAGTTGTCCGCCGATGCGCTGACGCCGCAGGAGCGCGGGCAACTGCGCCGGCGCCTGGAACAGGCCAAGCGCGAGCTGGGCAGCCATGCCAGCGTCGCCGTCGAATGGCGGCAGGGCGAACGAACGCTGAGCTGGCAGATCGACGAGGAACACTTCGCGCGCCTGGCCGAACCGCTGGTGCACCGCATGCGCGCGCCGCTGGAACGCGCCATGCGCGACGCGCGCCTGCAGCCGACGCAGCTCGACGAGATCGTGCTGGTGGGCGGCGCCAGCCGCATGCCGCTGGTCGCGCGGCTGGTGTCGCGCATGTTCGGGCGGCTGCCGCTGCGGCATGTGAATCCCGACGAGGCCATCGCGCTGGGCGCGTGCGTCTCGGCCGGATTGAAAGCGCGCGACCAGCGCCTGGATGAAGTGATCCTGACCGATGTGTGTCCCTACACACTCGGTACGAAAGTGTCGCACCGCGATGAACAGGGACGGGAGCAGGCCGGTTTTTTCGCACCCATCATCCACCGCAATAGCACCGTGCCGGTGAGCCGCGAAGGAACGTTTCAGCCTTTCCGCGACAATCAGACCGAGCTCACGTTGGAGGTCTACCAGGGTGAACACCCCATGGCGAACCACAACATCAAGCTGGGCGAATTGCAGATTCCCCTCACACCGCATCGCCGCGCGAACGAAAATGCGGTGAGCTTGCGCTTCACCTACGACATCAATGGTGTGTTGCAGGTCGAGGCGACGATCCTGGCCACCCACGAGCGCCACGAGCTGGTGCTTGAACAGAATCCGGGATTGCTCTCGCCGGCGGAGATACGTTCGCGCTTGCAGTCGCTCGCAAGCATCAAGATTCACCCGCGCGAGAAGCATGAAAATATCGCCATGCTCGCGCGTGCCGAACGACTTTATGAGGAATACATCGCCGCACGTGCGCAATTGCAGCAATGGATCGCCAGGTTCCGCAGCGTGCTTGATACGCAGGATGATCACCTCATCCGCGAACATCGCCGCCAGTTGGGCGAGGCGCTCGACATGTTGGAAGCACAGGCATGATCACGCCACTGGCATGGTTCGGCCTGCCTGAAAATGCGGACGAAAATGCACTAAAGCGCGCCTATGCGAAACGACTGAGGGATACGCGCCCCGATATCGACCCCGAAGGCTTTCAGCATTTGCGGGAGCGATACGAGGAGGCACTCGCATTCTGCAGGCGTGATGTACCCCGTGACGTCACACCAACGACTGGCGTACAGACACCGCCTGCCGCAACGGCCGAGAAGGACATATCGCCTCCGCCCATCCCGCTCACCGACCCGGCGTGGCACGTCGTGCACTTCGACGAGGCACACGCTGCTGCCGTGCAGGCGCCTACACCATTCGACGCCGAAAACTTTGCGAGCGCGTGTCGCGATCTCGCCATGACCACGGACGCAGCGACCCTGTCCCTATGGCTACGCGAACAGCCCGAGCTGTGGTCGCTGAGCGTTCAGCAGGAAGCTGGACAGCAGGTGGTTCGGATGCTGTTCCGCGATCAACCGCCGGTCAGCGCTGATGGTTTCGACGCGATGCTTCAATTCTTCGGTCTTGACCACGCCTTGACTGGGCTCGATCCATTTCAGCTTCAACAGTTACGCAAGAGCCTCGACGAGCGGCATGCGCTGATAGCTAGGTTCGAGCCTGCTGTGGCTGCATGGAACACCGAGTCCGCGGACGTCAATGCCGAAACGGTTTTTCGATGGTTTTGCGCTTTTGCGCGCGACCATGCGCCTGAACCCGTCGTTGCCGCCCTTCACGCGCAACCGTCATTGCGGACCTGGAAGGTACGAGAGCAACTCGCACAAGAGCTGCTGGAACTGGTGGTGCGCGAACGACCACCGATACCTGCAGGCTCTGCCTTGACGCTGTTTCACTATTTCCGGCTTCCGGAATTGGCGGCAAGTCGAGGCGTTTCTTTGCAAGATCTGCCTAACCAGCTTGAAATTCGTTGGCTGATGCTCGCGGAGAATACGCCCAAGCTCGCCATGCGCGTGCGTGATGCCAAGAAGCCCTTTGGCGAAGTGAAGAAAGCCGAGCGGTACCTTCGCTGGGTACAGCGCCCCTTTCACGGGTGGTGGATCGTGCTTGCGTCACTGATGCCAGGCCTACCCACGGCGCTTGGCCTATTTCTATGGCGCCTGTCCGACGCCAGCCCGGCCCGACTTCCGCTAACTATCGATCCGAAACTCGTGCGCTTCTGCATCGCTGCAGCGAGTCGCCATCTCGTATCGGGTCCGCGCGTGCTAATCGGTGCCATCCGATGCGCGATCCTGCTGGTACTTGGCGCCTTGCTGGACGCGCTGTGGTTCGTCGTTCTTCAGGAACCCTATGGCGAACCGGGCTCAGCCAGTCTGCTCATAGCTGCGCTTGTTATCACTGCCACCTGGGCGGCCTACCTGCTTTTCGTCGCCCTCTTGCTCTGGCAACGCCAACCTGAAGAGCCAATGCAGCCGCGCCCGTGGCTCCGCCTGCTCTTCGTGCCAGGTTTTTGCGGCTTCGGGCTTCTCGTGTGGTGGGCTGGCGGCAGCTCTGTCGTAACAGTGTGCCTACTCTTGCCTGCAGCATCGCTCGCCTATGGCCGTTTTCGCGGCCGCAATCCATTGCCTTCCAAGCAGGAACGGTCACGCTGGTCTTCGGTGCCCGATACCATGTTTTTCATCGCCCTCTGGATATCGCTCCACTGGGCACCCTTGATGGCATTGCCCGCACTGGCCGCCTGGGTAGCAGACCTGTGGTGTCAACGTGAGCGACTGCGTCTGCGCCCGGCTCCTCGACCGACGCTCGCTTCCTCCCAGAATAGCTAAGGCATCATTTAACCGAACGGTTGACATTCATTGACCGGAAGCAGATATTCAACTACATGGTTGAATATCTGCCGCCCGCACTGGATACCGTTTTCCAGGCCCTCACCGACGCCACGCGCCGCGCCATGCTGCGCAGCCTGGCCGAGGGCGACCGCAATATCGGCGAACTGGCCGCGCCCTTTGCCATGTCCCTGGCGGCCGCCTCCAAGCACGTGAAGGTGCTGGAGCGCGCCGGACTGGTGCGTCGCCTGGTCAAGGGTCGCACCCACGTATGCCGCCTGGAGCCCGCCCCGCTCGCCGCCGCCGATGAATGGCTGCGTTTCTACGAGCACTTCTGGAACCGCAAACTCGATGCGCTGGACGCCCTGCTCAAGGCCGACGACGGCGCCCCCACCGAAGGCAAGCCGCGATGACCACCGCTCTCCGCTCCCTGCGCATCACCCGCCATTTCGACGCCAGCCCGGAACGCGTCTTCGACGCATGGCTCGACCCCGCCACCGCCGGCCGCTGGCTGTTTTCCGCGCCAAACGGCGAAATGGTGCGCGTGGACATCGACGCACGCGTGGGCGGCCGCTTCTGTTTTTCCGATCGGCGCGATGGTGAGGATGTCGATCACGTCGGCGAGTACCTGGAGATCGATCGTCCGCGGCGACTCGTCTTCACCTTTGCGGTGCCCAAGTATTCGGCGGCGACCACGCGCGTCAGCATCGACATCGTCCCGGCCGGTACCGGCTGCGACCTCACCCTGCTGCACGAAGACGTGCTGCCCGAATGGGCGGACGCCACGCAGGAAGGCTGGGGCGGCATCCTGGCGAATCTGGAACAGAAGCTGCAGCGCGCACCTGCGCGCCAACTGCTTGCCGCCGACACCGTGCGCTTCGAACGCCTGCTGCCTGGCCCACTCGAACGCGTGTGGTCGTTCCTCACCGAATCAGACAAGCGCGGCCAGTGGCTGGCCAGCGGTGCGATGGAGCAGCGCGTGGGCAGCGATTTCCAGTTGCACTTCCATCACACCGACCTGTCGCAGACGCCGACCTCGCCACCCGAACGATTCAAGGCGCTCGCGGATGGCAAGACCACGCATCACCGCGTCATCGCCTGCGAGCCACCGACGTTACTCGCGATCAGCTGGGGCGGCATGGATGAACCGTCGGAGGTCACCTTCGAACTCGCTCCCGTGAACGAGCAGGTGCGGCTCACCGTGACGCACCGCAGACTCAAGCCGGAGGATGTCGCCGGGGTCAGCGGCGGCTGGCACACCCACCTGAACATTCTTGCGGATCGTCTGGACGGCCATTTACCGCAAGCGTTCTGGCCGGTCTTCGGTCATCTTCTGGCACGGTACGAACAACTGCCGTCGCGTTGATACGGCGCACGAACCGACGGGGCGGCCCGTTTCCGGCTGGCTCCCTCGCAATTGCCCAGCGCCCGCATTGGGAGTAATTTCGTTTCGCTGCCTTACCCAAGCAGACGATGCGAGGTGTCGCCATGACCGTGCGAAATCACCTGATGCAGCTACCGTTGTATGCAATGTTGCTGGCCGGGTGGGCGTTCTGTCCCGCCCTCCAGGCCACGGACACCACGCTGCCGACCATACCCATCGACACGCAGTCGCCGCCGCCGAAAGTGGTGAGCTACAAGGCGACGCCGGACGTTCCCACCAGCCGTACCGATCCGTTCAACCGGCCCGAAGACGATGGGCGCCCGGGCGAATACTTTTTCTATCTCGGTGCGCTGGCCAACCAGAAGCACGATTACGAGCACGCCATCGCGATGTACAAGGTGTCGGCGTCATGGGCTTACAAGCCCGCCGAATACAACCTGGGCGTGATGTATCTCAATGGCCACGGCTCGCCGGTCGACTTGCCGCGTGCGATGGCCTGGTTCGCGCTGGCGGCCGAACGCAACGAGACCCAGTACGTGTACGCCAAGCAGCTGCTGTATGCGCATCTGACGCCAGAGCAGTTCGAGCAGGCGAACGTGATCTGGCGCGAGCTGCTGCCGACCTACGGCGATGCCACGGCGCTGGTCCGCGCCAAGGCACGCTGGCGCGAGGTGCTCATTTCCGCCACGGGTTCACGCGTGGGCTCGGCTGCGCCCCATCTCGTCGTGGGCGGCACCACCGGCAGGAACAGCCACGAGTCGCCCCTCAACTACGATGTCGGCATCGGCGGCATGCAGGCCTTCACCGCCGGTGAGATCACGGGCGTGCACCAGACCGATGGCGTCATTGCCTACCAGCAGCTGCGTGCCAGCGATAATCCCTACGATCCCAAATTCGAGTCGTACCTGCTCTCGGGCACGGTGACGGTGGGCATACTCACGCCGGTGAAGCCGGGCGATCCACAGATGCGCAAGATCAATCCGCCGATGGATCTGCCACCGTCGGATCGTCAGTAAGCCACTCGCGTCATTTGCCGCGCGGACGGAATTCCAGGGGATGCACGTCGCGCGCGGCCGCTGGCGGCTTCGGGCCGCAGGCACCGCAGGTGTCGCAGCCATCGCTGCAGTTGCCGGTGGCCTGCTTGGGTTGCAGGCGGTGCGCGAGCGAGCGCTGCCACGATGCACTGTCCTTGCGGTCAAGACGCAGCGCCAGCGACGCCAGCCAACGGCTGGTCAGCTTTGGTGCCAGCTTGCGCAGCGTGATCCACGCGCTGATCAGCACGATTACGCCGATGACCACGTACTGCAGGAGCAAGCCGTTACTCATACAAGCCAACTCGTGATCTGGTACGTGAGGAAGGAGGCGATGTACGCCACCACGAACATGTAACCGAACGAGATGCCCACGTTGCGCCACGAGTTGGTCTCGCGGCGGATCACCGCCAGCGTGGACATGCACTGCGGTGCAAACGCGAACCACACCAGCAACGACAACGCACTGGCCAGCGAGAAGTTGGCCGCCAGCGCCTGCGCCAGGCCCGCACCCTCGGCACCCTCACCGCCCACCGCATACACGGTAGCGAGCGCCGCCACGGCGGTTTCGCGCGCAGCGAACGCGGGAATCAGCGACACGCTGATCTGCCAGTTGAAGCCCAGCGGCGCGAAGATGAACTGCAGGCCGCGGCCCATGTAGCCGGCAAAGCTGTAATCGATGGCCGGGCCGGTGGCGCCGGCCGGCGGCGACGGAAAGGTGGAGAGGAACCACATCAGTACCGTCAGGCCGAGGATGATGCCGGTCAGTCGCTTGAGGAAAATCGTGCCGCGCTCCCACAGGCCGAGCGCAACGTCGCGCACCTTGGGCAGGCGATACGAGGGCAGCTCCATCAGCAGCGCGTGCTCGCTGCGATCGCGGCGCATCTTCTTCATCACCCAGCCCACGGCCATGGCGCCGAGCACGCCGGCCGCATAGAGCGCGAACAACACCAGGCCCTGCATGTTGAAGATGCCGAACACGCGCCGCGTGGGAATGAAGGCGCCGATCAGCAATGCGTACACCGGCAGACGCGCCGAACACGTCATCAACGGCGCCACCAGGATGGTCGAGAGGCGATCGCGCGGATCGGTGATGCTCCGCGTGCCCATGATGCCGGGGATGGCGCAGGCGAAGCTGGAAAGCAGCGGAATGAACGAGCGCCCGGTGAGGCCCACCGACACCATCAGGCGATCCAGCAGGAAGGCCGCACGTGGCAGGTAGCCCGATTCCTCCAGCACCAGGATGAAGAAGAACAGCACCAGGATTTCCGGCAGGAAGCCGATCACGGTACCCAGGCCACCGAACACGCCATCGACCAGCAGGCTCTGCAACGGCCCGGCCGGCATCCACGACGTGGCGTGCTCACCAAGCCAGCCGAAGCCGTCGCCGATCAGGTCGGTCATCGGCTTGCCGGCGGCATACACCGCCTGGAATACCAGGAACATCACCACGGCGAGAATCGCCAGGCCGAACACGGGATGCAGCGCCCAGCGATCGAGCGCGTCGTCGATCTCTGCCGTGGCACGCGGCATGGTTACGGTGGCCGCCATCAGCGCGCGAACTTGTGCGTGCAGATCAGCGCGGCTTTCGGCGTCATCGGCTTGCGCGGGAGAAGCCTGAGGAATCTCGCCGTCCACCTGGGCAATCAGCGCCTTCACGCCGTCGCGCTTCACCGCGATGGTTTCCACCACGGGAATGCCGAGGCGATGCGCCAGTTCCGGCACATCGATGACGATGCCGCGGCGACGCGCGGCATCCATCATGTTGAGCGCCAGCACCACCGGACGACCCAGCCGCTTCACTTCCAGCACGAAGCGCAAATGCAGTCGCAGGTTGGTGGCGTCGGCCACGCACACGATCAGGTCCGGCACGGCCTCGCCCGGATAATTGCCTTCCAGCACGTCGCGCGTGATCTGCTCGTCGGGACTGGTGGCATCGAAGCTGTACGTGCCCGGCAGGTCGAGCAGTTGCAGCACGCGTCCGGAAGGCGCCGTGAAACGGCCTTCCTTGCGCTCCACCGTCACGCCCGCGTAGTTCGCCACCTTCTGGCGACCGCCGGTGAGCTGGTTGAACAGTGCGGTCTTGCCGCAGTTGGGGTTGCCGACCAGGGCAATGCGCAGCGTGCCCGCACTCATCCAGCGTTCTCCGCGTTGACCTGTACGCGCTCCGCCTCTTTACGGCGCAACGCGAAGCGCGTCGAGCCGATCTGGATCAGCAAGGGATCCGCTCCCAGCGGGCCCTGCGCCACCACCCGAACCGGCTCGCCCGCCACGAAGCCCAGGTCGCGCAGGCGCTGCGCGATCGGGTCGGAAGCATGAGCATCGTCCACTCGGTCCACCACGGCAGTAGCCCCTTTCGGAAGATCGGACAGGCGCACTGGTCACCAACTCAAATAAGAATGGTTCGCATTGTACATGAGCCATCCAGGGACTGCAGCGCGACCTGATGCCGCCGCCGTGCTCCGGATACCGCAAGAACATGGAGCTGAACCGCCATCATCGCTGCCGCCTTGGAACTGACGGCAGGCGCCCCGATAGCAATCAGGCAGCCCATCGCAGGCCGCCCTGCGATGACCAACCCCATCGATACCGAGGTCCACATGGCTTTATTCGCCCGACACGCGAACGGGTTACGGCTCGAGCGCATGCAAGCGTCCGCGCAATACGGCGGCGAAAGCTTCGTCAACACCTATCCCTCCAGCACGCCACGCGCGGAAGACGACAAACCTTCGCTGGTCGACTTCATCTTCCGCGGCGAAGGACGCACGCCGCCCAAACCGCTGCCCTCCATCGACCCGCGCGCCGCCTGGACGCGCCCCGTCGATACCGGGCTGCGCACCACTTGGCTCGGCCATTCCACCGTGCTGTTGGAAATCGACGGCGTGCGCGTGCTTACCGATCCGGTATGGGGCGAACGCGCCTCGCCGTTCTCGTTCATGGGCCCCAAGCGCTTCCAGCCGGTGCCGGTGAACATCGCGGCACTGCCGCCGCTGGATGCCGTGCTGATCTCGCACGATCACTACGATCACCTGGACTATCCGAGCATCCGCGAACTGGCCAAGCTGCAGGTGCCTTTCATCACCTCGCTTGGCGTGGGCGTGCATCTGGAAGCGTGGGGCGTGCCGGCCGAGCGCATCGTCGAACTCGACTGGTGGGAAAGCCACACGCTGCCACGCGGACTCACCCTCACGGCCGCGCCTTCGCATCACTTCTCCGGCCGCAGCCTGCATGACCGCAACGCCACGCTGTGGTCGTCGTTCGTGTTGCGCGGCGAACGCCACTCGGTGTTCTTCAGCGGCGACACCGGCCTCTCGCCGCATTTCAGCGAGATCGGGCAGCGACTGGGTCCGTTCGACCTGGTGATGATCGAAGTGGGCGCATTCCATCCCTCGTGGGGCAGCGTGCACCTGGGCCCCGACAACGCCATCAGCGCGTGGCGCCAGCTGGGCAGCGGACGTTTCCTGCCGGTGCACTGGGGCACCTTCAACCTCGCCATGCATCCATGGGCCGAGCCTGCCGAAGTGTTGCTGGCCCGCGTGCCGGAAGGCCTGGTGATGCCACGCCTGGGCGAAGTGATCGAGCCGGCGCGATTCGAGAGCGTGGAACCGTGGTGGCGCGAGATAAGCGCCGAGCGCTCGAAGGGCTGCGCGCGGCAAGCCGCGGAATTCCTCGTGCTTCCTGCCAAGGACTGAGCACCGCATCCCCGGCGCGCGCCGCCGGGGATGGTTGGGTTTACGATGGCGCTCCCCAGCCGGAGCTTCCCATGACCCGCAGCATCCAGATCGCCGACCAGGGCAGCGTTCGACGCATCGCGCTCAATCGCCCGCAGGTGCACAACGCCTTCGATGACGGCCTGATCGCGGAACTCACCGCCGCACTGGAGCAGGCCGGCAAGGACAACGCGGTGCGCGCGGTGGTGCTCACCGGCGAAGGCGCCAGCTTTTCCGCCGGAGCCGATCTGAACTGGATGCGCGGCATGGCCAGCGCCAGCGAAGCAGAGAACCGTGAGGATTCATTGCGCCTCGCCACGCTCATGCGCACGCTGCAATACCTGCCCAAGCCCACCATCGCACGCGTCAATGGCGCCGCGTACGGCGGCGGCGTGGGGCTGGTGGCGTGCTGCGATATCGCCATCGGCGTGGAGTCGGCACGCTTTGGCCTCACCGAAGTGAAACTCGGCCTCGTGCCGGCCGTGATATCGCCGTACGTGATCCACGCCATCGGCCTGCGCCAGGCGCGCCGCCTGTTCGTTACCGGCGAATTGTTCGATGCGCCCACGGCATTGCAGATTGGCCTGTTGCATCAATGCGTGCCGGCGGAGCAATTGGATGACGCCGTCGATACCGCACTTGCCCTGCTCTCCAAGGCGGGCCCTGTAGCGCAGGCACAAGCCAAGCAACTGGCCTTGCGCATGGCCGGCGCCCACGAAACGCACGCCGAGGCAATCGATCGCGAGAACGCGGCGTTGATCGCGCGCCTGCGTGTATCGGAAGAAGGCCAGGAAGGGCTTGGCGCTTTCCTGTCCAAGCGTCCTGCGGCGTGGTCCACGGCGAGCTGATCGCACACACTTCACGGGGAGCGAAACGATGATCGACCACGTTGGATTATTGGTTTCCGGTTACGAACGCAGTCGCGAGTTCTATCGCACCGTGCTTGCACCGCTGGGCGGCGAACTGCTGATGGAAGTGACCGCCGAGCAAACCGGCGACGGTTCGCACGCCGGCTTCGGCATGAACGGCCGGCCCACGTTCTGGATCGACACCTCGCAGAACACTCACGCCAACGGCGCGGTGCACGTGGCGTTCACGGCGCCCGATCGGTCTGCCGTGAGGACATTTCATCGCCTCGCGCTCGAAGCCGGCGCCACGGACAACGGCGCGCCCGGCCTTCGTCCGCACTATCACCCGCACTACTACGGCGCCTTCGTGCTCGATCCGGACGGCCACAACATCGAAGCCGTCTGCCATTCGCCGGAATGATGCACGCCGCACGCGAATCCCACGCCACGGAGATCACGCCATGACGTATCCCATCATCAATATCGCCGATGTCGAATTGCAGCCGTTTCCGCCGGGCATGGGGCCCAGCGGCGAAACCGCCGAGCGTTTCGAGGCACACATGGGTCGCTTTTCCGCGCAGATCGGTGCGAAGAAGCTGGGCTACAACATCACCGTCGTGCCGCCGGGCAAGCGCGCGTTTCCGCTGCATTGCCATCGCGTGAACGAGGAGATGTTCTTCATCATCGAAGGCAGCGGCGACGTACGCATCGGTGAGGAACGCTACCCGATCCGTGCAGGCGACGTGATCGCCTGCCCGCCGGGCGGCCCGGAAAAAGCCCACCAGATCATCAACACCGGCACCACCCCGATGCGTTACCTCGCGGTGAGCACCAAGGAATCGCCCGAGATCTGCGAATACCCCGATACCGGCAAGATCGGCATTCTCGCCGAATACCCGCCGGCGGCCGACGGCTCGCCGCGTGGCTTCCGCATGGTGACGCGCACGGACATGCAAGTGGGCTACTGGGACGAGGAATAAGCCACCTGCGCCCGCGCCAAAATGCTGCGCCGCGCATCGGCGGCGGCGCGGCAATCTGCTAGTTTTGGCAGCTTCGCATCATCCCCGGAAGCCGCATGTTCGAGCGTGTACTCATTGCCAACCGTGGCGAGATCGCCTGCCGTGTCATCCGCACCTGCCGGCGCCTGGGGATCCACACCATCGCGGTGTATTCGGAGGCCGACGCCAACGCGCAGCACGTGCGTCTGGCCGATGAGGCATGGCCCATCGGCGGCCCGCGTCCCACCGAGTCGTACCTGCGTGGCGACGTCATCCTCGAGGTGGCGCGCAAGAGCGGCGCGCAGGCGATCCATCCCGGTTACGGATTTCTTTCCGAGAACACGGCCTTTGCGCGCGCCTGCGCCGGTGCCGGCATCGCCTTCATCGGCCCGCGCCCGGAAAGCATCGACGCGATGGGTTCGAAAGCCGCCGCCAAGGCGCTGATGGAACAACACCAGGTGCCGCTGGTGCCCGGCTATCACGGCGAAGACCAGGCCGCCGACGTGCTCGCCGAGCACGCGCGCCGCACGGGTTTCCCGCTGATGATCAAGGCTGCAGCCGGTGGTGGCGGCAAGGGCATGCGCATCGTGCGCAGCGACGCCGAATTTGCTGATGCGCTGGCGTCCGCGCAGCGTGAAGCGGCGAGTTCGTTCGGCGACACGCGAGTGATCCTCGAACGCTACGTGGAGCATCCACGCCACATCGAGTTCCAGGTGTTCGGCGATACGCAGGGCAACGTCATCCACCTCAACGAGCGCGAATGTTCGGCGCAACGTCGTTACCAGAAAGTGCTGGAGGAAACGCCCTCGCCTTTCCTTGACGATGCGCGCCGCGCGGCCATGGGCGCTGCCGCCGTCGCCGCTGCCAGGGCGGTGAGCTACGTCGGCGCGGGCACGGTGGAATTCATCGTCGCGCAGAACGGCGAGTTCTTCTTCATGGAGATGAACACGCGCCTGCAGGTGGAACATCCGGTCACCGAGGAAACGTTGGGCCTGGACCTGGTGGAATGGCAACTGCGCGTGGCCGCGGGCCTGCCGCTGCCGCTCGGGCAGGAGCAGATCAAGGCGCACGGCCACGCCATCGAAGTGCGCCTTTACGCGGAAGATCCCGATCAGAATTTCCTGCCCGGTTCCGGCAAGCTGGTGAAGCTGCGTTTGCCTGCGCCCTCGCGCCACGTGCGCCTCGATGGCGGCGTGATCGAAGGCGACACCGTCACCATCTTCTACGACCCGATGATCGCCAAGCTGATCGTGTGGGACGTCGATCGCCCACAGGCCTTGCAACGACTGCGCGATGCCTTGCAGGCCAGCGAGATCGTGGGGCCCAAATCCAACATCGCGTTCCTCGAACGCCTCTCGCGTCATCCCGTGGTGATCGAAGGCCGCATCGACACCGGCTACCTCGACCGTCACCTCGATGAGTTTCTCGCCGGCGACGCGGCACCCGCATCACAGGTGCTGTTTGCCGCCGCCGTCGCTTCGCTGATGCACGACGAGGGCAGCGTGACCTCCAGCGTCAGCGATCCGCATTCGCCGTGGTCGCGCGCCGATGCGTGGCGCGTGGGCCACGCGGGCAAGCGCATCGTGGCCTTGTCACTGCACGGCCAGCGCCACGAAGTGGAAGCGCATGGCCATGACGGCGACTACCAGCTTCGTTTCGGCGATACGTCCTGCCACGTGAGTGGCGCACGTCTCGATGGCGATGCCTTGAGCGCGCGATTCGATGGCGAAGCCCTGCGCGCGCCAGTGCGCATCGACACGGCGCGCGTCACCGTGCATGACGCACAAGGTTTCCGGCATACCTTCGAGCGTGCGCCCGCGTTCGCATGGGCATCGAAGGAAGCCGCTGGCGGCAACCAGATCGTGGCACCCATGCCTGGCCGCATCGTGCTGGTGAAAGCCCAGCCCGGCGACACCGTCGAGGAAGGCCAGGAACTGCTGGTGATGGAAGCGATGAAGATGGAGCTGGCGCTGAAGGCACCGCGCGGCGGCAGCATCGCCAGCGTTCACGCTACGCAGGGCGACTTCGTCGAAGCGGATACGGTGCTGCTGCGTTTCGCCGATTGAATGGCGGGATTGACGCCGCGTCCACAAGACAATCCCGACGCTTGACCCATCGCCCGGGCTGTTGCCCGGACCTGGGGAGAATCCATGCTCGCGCGTCTTCGCTCGTTGCAGTCGGCCATGTGGCTCACCCTTATCACCATCCCGCTACTCACCGCGTGCGGCAAGCACGCCGGTGACGAAACATCGGCAAGCGGACAGGAAAGCGCTCAGGCCGACGAGGCGAAGCTGGCGCAGGAAGAGGCCGAATCCACCGCCAAATGCGCCGACAATCCCCTCGCGCAGGCGCTGCCTCCCAAGGACGCCATTGCCGGCCTGCCGTTCCGTTCGTGGGACTGCACGCCTACCAGCATCCACGCCGTCTACGGCAACCGCGGCGGCAAGCAGGTCGACATCACCGTGACCGATACGCGTCCTTCCAACACGGGCGTGCAGCCGGGCATGGATGACGTCAATCGACGCACGCGCGACATGCAACGCTCCGTCACGCGATCGGCCATCGAACTGTTGACCACCATGACCGATCCCCTGCGAACCAACGCGGATTCCCTTCGCTCGCTCGGCGGCCCGGCTTATGCGCCCATCCTCGTGCCGACTTCCACGCCCGATGCGTTCGTCATCCATGTCACCGCCCAGAGCGAAGTGGGTCCTGCCGAAGCAGTTGCGCTGTTCGGCGACCGCCACGTCGTCACCCTGCAGTCCACTGACCATGGCAGCGCCCTCACCGGCCTCACCACGCCGCAGGCCCAGGCGCTCTACCTGCCCTTCATCCAGCAGTTCCATGCCGAGCGACTGCCGTAAACGGTGCGTTTGCGCCGTGCCTGGCGGTAACGCGCTATGCTGATCGGCATGAGCACGAACCATGTCCGCATTGTCGAAGTCGGTGCGCGCGACGGCCTGCAGAACGAAAAGACGCTGCTGCCCGCCGACGTGAAGATCGCGTTGATCGATCGCCTCTCCAGCACCGGCCTCAAGACCATCGAAGCCACCAGCTTCGTCAGCCCCAAATGGGTGCCGCAACTGGCCGACGCCGCCGAGGTATTCCAGGGCATCCGCAAAGTGCCTGGCGTGAGCTATCCGGTGCTGGTGCCGAACGAACAGGGCTACGAACGCGCGCGCGCTGTCGGCGTCAGCGAGATCGCCGTGTTCACCGCGGCATCCGAAGCGTTCAATCGCAAGAACATCAACGCGTCGATTGACGAATCCATCGAACGCTTCCTGCCGGTGATGAAGCGCGCCAGGGAAGACGGCGTGAAAGTGCGCGGCTATGTTTCCACCGTGCTGGGCTGTCCGTATCAGGGCGAGGTGCCGGTCAGCGACGTCGTGCGCGTCGCGCGCCGCCTGCACGAGGTGGGCTGCTATGAAGTGTCGCTGGGCGACACCATCGGCGTCGGTACACCGGCCAAGGCGCGCGCCATGCTGGAGGCCGTGGCGCAGGAAGTACCCATCGCTGCACTCGCCGTGCATTTCCACGATACCTACGGGCAGGCGTTGGCCAACATCCTCGCCTGTCTGGAAGAAGGCGTCCGCGTGGTCGACAGCGCCGTGTCCGGCACGGGCGGCTGTCCGTATGCCAAGGGCGCCACCGGCAACGTGGCCAGCGAAGATGTGGTCTACATGCTGCACGGGCTGGGCATGGAAACCGGCATCGAGCTGGACATGCTGGTGGCCACCGGCGCCTGGCTGGCCGGCCAGCTGCACAAGGAAACGGCCAGCCGCGTGACGCGCGCGCTCACCGCGGCCTGAGCCCTCGGCGCCCTCGCGGCGCCTGGACGGCCGATTTTCATCCCCGCCCCGGGCCGTTTCGTCGCCCGCAGGGCCGGTTCCGTCGAAAAACGCGCGCCAGCGGCAGACCGGCTGGTTATTCTCCGACGCATCCCACTCATGGATGTCCTCGTGATGAAGAGCGTGTTCTTCGTAGCCCGCCTGGTCGTGTTCTGGTTCTTCGTGCTGCTGTTCGTGGTGCTGCTGCTCGCCAACAGCCCGCCGCTGCGCTACAGGGACACGGCGTCGATGTTCGTGCTGATCATCTTCCTGATCCTGATGATGGTGGTGACCAGCGCGGTGACGCACCTGCGACGCGTGCGCCTGATCGCCGGCCATCTCGACGACAGCACCATGGGCAACCGCCAGCGGCGGCAGATCGAGATTCCGCTGGAAGCCGGAGAAGCGTTCGACCTGCTCGACGCCGCTATCCGCGAACTGCCGCGCAGCGAGGACGTGGAAAGCGCACGCGACAGCCTGCAGATCCGCGCCAAGGTGCAGCGTCCCAAGGCCTACGGCACCAATCCGTTCGAACGTCTCGACCCGTCGCTGTGGTTCGGCCACGTGCGCAACCAGATCTTCGCCACGGTGACGCCGCGCGAGGGTTCCGGCAGCGTCACCCTGATCTGCGAACCGGAAGCCGGCGCATGGACCGACTGGTTCCGCGTGGACGACGGCACCAACCTGGAGAACGCCGAAGCCATCACACGCGCCGTGACCCGCCGCATCGCCGAAAAGCGCCGACAGGAACAACGTCGCGCCGCGCAGACGGAAAGCGAAAAGGAACGCACCGTGGCACGCCTGAACCTGCTTCATGCGCAGGTGGAGCCGCACTTCCTCTACAACACGCTGGCCAGCGCGCAGTACCTCACGCGTACCGATCCGCTGCAGGCCGACCACATGCTCGGGCATCTGATCCATTACCTGCGCCATTCGCTGCCGCAACGCGACGATGCACTGTCGCTGCTGGGCGACGAGCTGGAACGCACCCGCGCCTATCTGGAAATCATGCGACTGCGCATGGGGCCGCGATTGTCGCTGCAGATCGACGTGCCCGATACGCTGCGCGCCATCGCCATGCCGCCGATGATGCTGCAGACGCTGGTGGAGAACGCCATCAAGCATGGCCTCGAACCCAAGCCCGGCGGCGGCACGGTGTGGATCCTCGCGCGCCGCGACGGCGACACCGTGGCCATCACGGTGGCCGACGACGGTCGCGGCTTCAACGACGCCGCCGGCGGCACCGGCATCGGCCTGAAGAATGTGCGCGAGCGGCTGCGCCTGATCTACGGCTCCGAGGCATCGCTTTCAGTCGTCAGCAACGCGCCGGAAGGCGTGGCCGCCACCATCACCATTCCCTTGCGCAACGACTCCACGGACAACGCGTCGTGACCACTGCCATCCTTGCCGAAGACGAAACCCTGCTGCGCACGGCGCTGCGCGATCTGCTCGCGCGCGTCTGGCCGGAACTGGAGATCGTCGCGGAATGCGACGACGGCGCAAGCGCGCTCGAAGCGATCAGCGAGCAACGGCCTGACGTGGCCTTCCTTGACATCCGCATGCCTGGCTTGAGCGGCCTGGAAGTCGCTGCCGCCGCGATCGAGGCAAGCCCCGAAACGCAAGTCGTGTTCACCACCGCCTACGACCAGTACGCCATCGATGCGTTCGAACATGGCGCGGTGGACTATCTGCTCAAGCCCATCACCGAAGCGCGCCTGGTCGCCACCATGCAGCGCCTGCAGACCCGCGCCGCACCGCGTGCGACCGATGCCGCCGCGCTGTCCCAGTTGCTGCGCGAAGTGATGCTGCATCCGGGCTCGCGCAGCGAACCGCTCACCTGGATCACCGCCAGCACGGGACGCGAGACGCGCTTGATCATGGTGGACGACGTCGCCTATTTCCGCGCCGACAGCAAATACACCGTCGCCATGACGGCCGAAGGCGAAGCGCTGTTGCGCAAGCCTATCCGCGAACTGGCGGCCATGCTCGATCCGAATGTGTTCAAGCAGATTCACCGCTCCACCATCGTCAACCTGCGCGCGGTGGCCTCCATCGTGCGCGACGACACCGGCAAGGGCACGCTGCGCCTCAAGCAGCGACCCGAGACGCTGGTGGTGAGCCAACCCTTCATGACGCTGTTCCGGAACATGTAAGCCCCGGAGTCACTCACCTGCCGAGCATCACAAGAGGTCACCATGGAAAAGCTGATCCTTTTGTTCTACCTGTTGCTGTCCCTTACGGGCTGCGAGCGAACCCAAACGGTGGTCACGCACGAGCTGGACAACGGCGTGGACCAGATCTACAGCAAGATCCAGATCACCGCCGAGTTGGCCACCTTCCGCTGCCTGCGCAGCCGCAGCGGCCTGTGCCACTACACCGTGCTGGAACGCTCGTGCAGCACCAGCCGCGTGAACTGCGATCCGCCGATCACCGTGTTCACCATGCGCCAGGGCGACACGCTGCTGCTGTCGCATCTTCCTGACGATTTCGCCACCTGCGTCACCTCGGTGTCGACGCCCGATGGCGCCTGCGCCCAGCAATTGGCCGGCACCGGACACCGCACGCCCTGAACCGCTCTCGCAGCCCGGCGCCGGGCCTCGCTAGAATCGGACGCATCGACGGCGGGAGAACGCGATGCGGTGGCAACAAGGCAAGACCTGGATCGGCATGCTGACGGCCCTGACCGTCGCCAGCGCCACGGCGGCGACGGTGCCAGCCAAGGGCGACGTGCTGCTGGTGCCCGACCGCGTATGGACGGCCGATGGCGATACCGCCCACGCCGGCTGGGCCGTTCTGGTGCATGACGGCGCCATCGCCGCAGCGGGACCGGTGGATAGCGTGAAAGCACCAGCCAACGCGCAGCGCATCGCCCTGCCCGGCGCCACGCTCACGCCGGGCCTGATCGACCTGCACTCCCATGTGTTCCTGCACCCGTATAACGAAGCCCTGTGGAACGACCAGGTGCTGAAGGAACCGCAGGACTACCGCACGCTCGAAGCCGCCGCGCACGCGCGTGCCACGCTCATGGCCGGCTTCACCACGCTGCGCGACCTGGGCACCGAAGGCGCCGGCTTCGCGGACGTGTCGATCAAGCGCGCCATCGACGAAGGCATGATTCCCGGCCCGCGCATGTTCGTGGCCACGCGCGCCATCGTGGCGACGGACAGCTACGGCCCCGGCCCGCGCGGCTTTCGACCCGACATCGACCTGCCCGGTGGCGCGCAGGAAATCAGCGGCGTGGACGAAGCCATCCACGCCACGCGCGAACAGGCAGGCCACGGCGCCGACTGGATCAAGCTCTACGCCGATTACCGCGTAGGCACGGATGGCAGTACGCAGCCCACGCTTTCGCTCGCCGAAATGAAAGCCATCGTGGATACCGCGCATCTTTCCGGCCGCCCGGTGGCCGCGCATGCCTCCAGCGACGAAGGCGTGAAGCTCGCGGTGGAAGCGGGCGTGGACAGCATCGAGCATGGCTACGGCGCCAGCGAAGCAACGTTCCGCCTGCTCAAGCAACACGGCACCGCGTACGAGCCCACGCTCACCGCAGTGGAAGCCACCGCGCAATATTTCGAACACTACGTACCAGGACAGAGCGAACCCACCGCACGCATGAAGGAAGCCGAGCGTGCGTTCCGCACGGCGTTGAAACTCGGCGTCACCATCGGCAACGGCAGCGACGTGGGCGTGTTCACGCACGGCGACAACTGGCGCGAGCCGGCCAACATGGTGCGCGACGGCATGACGCCGCCGCAGGCCCTGCACGCTGCCACCAATGTCGCGGCGCGCATCCTGCGTCAACAGGACAAGTTTGGCCGCATCGCCCCGGGCCTGCGGGCCGACCTCGCCGCGTTCACGGGCGACCCGAGCACGCACATCGACGATCTCCAGCATCCCGTCTTCGTCATGAAGGACGGCTCCATTTTCCGCACACCACAAGCCACGCCATGAACGATGTTCTGATTCGCCCCATCGAAGCACGCGACAACGCCGCCGTCGCCGACATCATCCGCACCGTGATGCCGGAGTTCGGCGCCGACGGCCCGGGCTTCGCCATTCATGACGCCGAAGTCGACGCCATGTACGAAGCCTATGCCCGTCCACGCAGTGCGTACTTCGTGGTGGAACGCGGCGGCAAGGTAATCGGCGGCGGCGGCATAGCGCCGCTGGAAAACGGCGAGGCGGACGTGTGCGAGCTGCGCAAGATGTATTTCCTGCCCGAGGCACGCGGCATCGGCGCAGGCAGCGCCATGATGCTGCGCTGCCTCGATGCAGCCCGCGAACGCGGTTTCCATCGCTGTTACCTGGAAACGCTCACCGGCATGGATGCGGCGCAAGCGCTCTATCGTCGCCATGGTTTCCGCGCGATCTGTGCACCCATGGGCGGCACCGGACATTTCAGTTGCGACCAGTTCTATCTGCGCGATTTGTAGGAGCACGTCATGGCCCGCGATCACCGCATCGATGCCTACATCCTCGAGGCGCCGCCATTCGCCCAGCCCATCCTCGAACATCTGCGCGATCTTGTGCACGAGGGTTGCCCGGAGGTGGAGGAAGGCATCAAGTGGAGCATGCCGTTCTTCAGCGTCAACGGCTCGCCCATGTGCCAGATGGCGGCGTTCAAGCAGCATTGCGCGTTCGGTTTCTGGCGCCACAAGGAAGTGACGGGCAGCGACCGGCGAGACGGCATGGGCCAGTTCGGCAAGCTCAGCTCGCTGAAGGACGTGCCGCCGAAGAAGACGCTCATCGCGCTGATCCGCAAGGCCAAGGCCTTGAACGAAAGCGGCGTGAAGGTGGCCCGCCCCAAGGCCGCGCCCAAACCCGCGCCGACGCTGCCGGACGATGTCGCCGCGTTGTTGGCCATGAAGAAGCACGCAGCCGCCCGCAAGACCTACGAGGGCTTTCCACCCAGCGCGCAACGCGACTACGTCGAGTGGATCACCGAGGCGAAAACCGAGGCCACGCGGCAGAAACGCATCGCCAGCACGCTGGAATGGCTCGCCGAAGGCAAGCGACGAAACTGGAAGTACGAATCATGCTGAAGGCCCCTGCCCTGCACTTCGAGATCGACGATCCCGAAGCACCCGAGGTAGCGCCGCTGCTGTTGCAACTGGACGGCTATCTGGCCGAGCTCTATCCCACCGGCAACATCCAGCCGGTACCGCTGGCGGAACTGAAGCAACCGAACGTGACCTTCCTCACCGCGCGTGTCGACGGCAAGCCCGTGGCCTGCGGCGCCTTCGTGCGTCATCGCGACTATGTGGAAGTGAAGCGCATGTACGTGCTGCCGGCATGTCGCGGACTGGGCCTGGGCAAGCAATTGCTTGAGGCGCTGGAGGCGGAAGTGGCGCGCAGCGGCGGCACGCTCGTCCGCCTGGAAACCGGCACGGCGCAGGCCGAAGCGCTGGAACTCTACGAGCGCGCTGGTTATCGTCGCTGCCCGCCCTTCGGCGAACACTCATCCAACCCGCGCAGCATCTGCATGGAGAAAGTTCTCGCATGATCCGTATTGCCCATGCCGACGATGCCACGGCCGTCCACGAGATCTACACGCCCTCGGTATTGCACGGCGTGGAAACATTCGAAACCGAACTTCCCGGCGTGGATACGATGCGCGAGCGCATGCTCACGCGCCTGCGCCATTACCCGTGGATCGTCTGGGAGGAACACGGCCGCGTGCTGGCCTATGCGTACGCCAGCCGTTTCCGCGAACGCGCGGCGTACGACTGGATCGCCGAAACCTCCATCTACGTGCACACCGACGCGCGCCGCCGCGGCATCGCCCGCAAGCTCTACGGCACGCTGCTCGATGCGATGCGCCTGCAAGGCATCAACCAGGCGGTGGGCGTGATCACCCTGCCCGGCCACAGCAGCGTGACCATGCATGAGGCCATGGGCTTCACGCCGGCCGGCGTGTGGCGCAGCTCGGGTTACAAGCTCGATGCGTGGTGGGACGTGGGCGTGTGGCAGTTGGAGCTGCAGCCGCCGGAAAACCCGCCCCGGCGCGTGCTGCCGTTCGCGGAACTGCGTGAGACGGGTGGCTGGGCCGCCTTGTTGCAACGCGCCAACGCCTGAGCCATTCCGCCCCTCGCCCAGGCCCGCGCGGCCGGGCCCCGTCCTCGGCTACCATTCCGTTTTTGGCATTACCGAGGACGTTCCATGCAGCTCAATCAGGTCAAGGCGATCATCACCGGCGGCGCCTCCGGTCTCGGCCATGCGGTGGCACAGCACATCGTCGCCAACGGCGGCCAGGTGTCCCTGTTCGACGTGAACGAGGACAAGGGCCAGGAAGCCGCCAAGGCACTGAAGGGGCATTTCTTCCGCACCGACGTAACCTCCGAGGAAGGCGTCTCCGCCAACGTCGCTGCCGCGCGCGATGCGATGGGCGGCCTGAACGTGGTGGTGAACTGCGCCGGCATCCTGGGCGCGGGCCGCATGCTCGGCAAGGACGGCCCGATGCCGCTCAACACCTTCGCCACCACGGTGATGGTGAACCTGGTGGGCAGCTTCAACGTCGCCAAGGCCGGCGCAGCGCTGATGCAGACCAACGACGCCGGCGAAGACGGCGAGCGCGGCGTGATCATCAACACCGCGTCCGTCGCTGCGTTCGAAGGCCAGATCGGCCAGGCCGCGTATTCGGCCTCCAAGGGCGGCGTGGTCGGCATGACACTGCCGATGGCGCGCGAGCTGTCGCGCTTCGGCATCCGCGTGGCCACCATCGCGCCGGGCATCTTCTGGACGCCGATGGTGGATGGCATGCCGCCGCAGGTGCAGGAATCGCTGTCGGCTTCGATCCCGTTCCCGTCACGCCTGGGCAAGCCGGAGGAGTTCGCCAACACGGTGGGTTTCATACTCGGCAATGTCTACATCAACGGCGAAACCATCCGCCTCGATGGCGCGGTGCGTTTGCAGCCCAAGTAAAAGAACAGGAGATAGTGGAGAGTAGTGAGGAGTGAGAAATGCTCCCCGCTCTCCGCTCTCCGCTCTCCGCTCTCTCTCACTCCTCACTCCTACTCACTCACTCCTGACCCTATGAAAGCTTCCGACGTCAAGAAAGGCAACGTGGTTGAACACGACGGCACCGTCTACCAGGTGCGCGACATCGAGCGCAGCTCGCCGACGGCGCGTGGCGGCAACGTCACGTTCCGCTTCACCATGTATTCGATCCCAGGCGGCCGCAAGTTCGACCTGAGCCTGCGCGCCGACGACGATCTCAAGGAAATGGACCTGGTTCGCCGCGCGGCGAACTTCTCGTACATGGACGGCGAAGCGTTCGTGTTCATGGACAACGAGGATTACACCCAGTACCTGCTCTCGTCGGAACTGGTGGGCGACAACGCCGGCTATATCGTGGAAGGCGTCGAGGGCTACTACGTGCAGCTGATCGACGACGCGCCGGTCGGCCTACAGGTGCCCACCAGCGTAACGCTCACGGTGGTGGACACCGCGCCGGAACTGAAGGGCGCCAGCGCCACCAAGCGCACCAAGCCGGCCAAGCTCAACACCGGCATCGAAATCCAGGTGCCGGAATACATCACCAACGAAGAGAAGGTGTGGGTGAACACGCTGACCGGCGAGTTCGCCGGCCGCGCCTGATCGCTGCCGCAGGTTCGTCACGAAAGCGCCGGGGAAACCCGGCGCTTTTTGTTTGGTTTCCGGCGGTGGCAAGGTGCCGGGTTTTCGCTTCTTCCTGTCCTGGCAATGAAAGCAAGCCCAGGCACCAAAGACCGCGGCGTCGCAGAAGGAACCGCAGTGATGTTCTACTCCTGGCCGACTCACCCCTCCTATGTCCCGCTTGCCACATAAAAATGTCGGTCGCCGCGGTCGCCGCTACACTCGCTCCAATGAATGCGCTATCTCGCCCACCTGCGGCACGCCTCCCTAGCGATGACGGCGTGAAGTTTTCTCCGAGATCCCTGGCCGTGCTATGGGTCGTATTCTGGCTACTCATGATCAGCGTCTCGTCCCAGGAGAATTTCCGCAATCCGCTCACCCGCTGGTGGGAGCCTGTCTTGTGGGAAGGAAGTTCCGCACTGGTGGCGACAGGATGGCTGTTGCTCGCTGTACGAATTCGCAAGCGCCATGCGCTGTATCTGGACAGGCCTTTGGTCTGGTTCGGCACCTATCTGCGATGGCTGCCAGTGATCATCATCACGTGGATCGCGGGGGCTTACTCCATACGACATGGCGTTTACGCCTTCGTTGGCCGTGCCTACGAGCACCCAAGCTGGGGCTTCGTCGCCGTGTATGAGAGCGTCAAACTGACGATTTTCGTAGGATTGTGGCTCGGCATCCTGTTTGGCATCGACTCCCATGGGCAATGGCAGCGCCAGCAGCAACGCTTGCTGGAAATGCAGAGGGCGCTGGCCTCGGCGCAACTTGCACACCTGCAGGGACAGCTACGGCCGCATTTCTTGTTCAATGCGCTCAACACTGTATCGGCCCTGATGCATACCGACGTCGCACGAGCCGATCGCCTGGTGGCGGCGCTTGGCGATTTGCTGCGTATCAGTCTTCGGTCCAGCGAAGGAGAAATGACGTCGCTCGCTCAGGAACTCCGCACGCTTGAGCTATATGCAGACATCATGCGCGAACGGTTCCGGGATCGTGTAGCGCTGACATGGCAGGTCGACCCGGCGCTCCTCGACATTCCCATTCCCGCTTTATTGCTGCAGCCCCTGCTGGAAAATGTGTTCAAGCACGGCGTCGAACGTACGGTGGCGCGTGTACGCATCAACATCGGTGCACGATGTGAAGACAGGAATCTGGAAATCGTCGTGAGCAACTCGGGCTCCCTGTTGACACCGGGACATCATGATGGGGTGGGACTGCGCAACTGCCGGGACCGACTGCGCATCGTCTACGGCAACGCGGCGTCCCTGATTGTCCATGAGGAAGGCGATGGCGTTGCTGCGCGCGTTTCCATACCACTGGCGGGCACCACTCCATGATCCGCGCCGTGATTGCCGACGACGAGGCACCCGCCCGCGAAAAGCTCGAACGCTGGGTGGCGGAGCAACCGGACATGAAAGTGGTCGGATCGGCCGAAGACGGATTGTCCGCGGCTCAATGCATCGAACGACTCCGCCCGGAAGTGGCCTTTCTCGATGTCCAGATGCCGGCATTGTCCGGGCTACAGGTTGCGGCACAGCTTGAACTATCGCGTGCGCCGCTGATCGTGTTCGTCACCGCCTATGACGAGCACGCGGTGAAAGCATTCGACCTCAATGCAATCGATTATCTGCTCAAGCCTTACGACAGCGATCGATTCGCGCGCACGGTGCAACGTGTGCGGGAGAGACTGCATTCCCATGAGTCCGGGGCCAAAGCAGTAGCCATTGGGAGGTCGCGGGATGTCTCCTGCGAGCGCCTGCTCGTGCCGGATCACGAACGACTTCAGCTGATCGACTCTGCATCGATCGAATGGCTTGAAGCTGACGGCAACTATGTCCACGTACACACCGCTGTGCGCACTTATCTCTTGCGCAGGACATTGCAGGATCTGCTATCCCAACTGGGCGAACTGCGCTTCATGAGAATACACAGGTCGATAGCAGTGAACCTGAGTTGTATCGCTTCGCTCACCTCACTCTTCAAGGGTGACTACGAAGTCCATCTTCGCAACGGCCGCATTCTCCGGCTCAGCCGACGATATCGAGAAGCTTTGTTCGCCCGCATGGGGCGCTAACGTCCGCCTCACCACGGCGACGTCCCGTTCCACCCCAAATCAGCTGCCAGTCGACCGCCGATCGATCACGCTCTTCCTGTCAACGAGATAGGAGACTTGAGTCATGCTTGCTGCTGACGGAGCGCGTGAGCGCTACGACTTTCTGGACTGGTTGCGTGTTATCGCCATCTTCGTGCTGTTCTTCTTTCACACGGGAATGATCTTCGTCGGCTGGGGCTGGCATATCGTCAACAGTCAGACCATTCCCTCCCTGGAATGGCCGATGGATATTGCCCACCGTCTGCGCATGCCGTTGCTGTTCGTCATTGCTGGCGCGGGCATGTGGTTCGCGCTGCAACGACGCAGCGCCGGAAGATTCCTGAAGGAACGAACGATCAAGCTGCTCCTGCCCCTTATCGTCGGCATGTTCCTTATCGTGCCACCGCAGATCTACTACGAACGACTGCTCAGGGGGCAATGGTTCGGTAGCTATCAGGCGTTCTATGCAAAACGAGTGCTGAATTTCATCCCCTACTCGACGGGTGACTTCAGTTGGCATCACCTGTGGTTCATCCTGTATCTCTACCTGTACGTCCTATTGCTACTACCCGCCATGCTGTGGTGGAAACGAGATACGCCGCGTCTGGTGCCAGGGATATGGCTATGCCTGCTCGGGGTTCCCCTTGGCATCAACGAAGCGCTGCTGAAGCCGTTGTTCCCGGAAACCCATGCCCTCGTCGGCGATTGGTACATCTTCAATCACTATCTGCTTCTGACTGCCTATGGATACGTGATGGCTTCCATGACCGGCGTTTGGAAATGGCTTTCCGACGTTCGACGATGGTCGCTTATCGCAGGGATCGCGTCTTTCGCGCTGCTGATCTCGCTGTTCAACACCGGCGTGATCGCTCGCGGATCGGCGGCCGATGGGATCGGAGCCAACATCTTCACATGGCTCTGGATGATGGTGTTTCTGGGCTATGGCTATCGCTACCTTTCCTTCGTGAACCCGTTGCTCGTTTGGGCGAGAGAGGCCAGCTATCCCTTTTACATCCTGCACCAGACGGTAATCGTGGCGATCGGGTACTACATCATCCAGTGTTCGTGGGCGCCGTGGACGAAGTACTTCGTCATCCTGATGCTCAGCATGAGTGCATGCGTTGTGATCTACGAGGGATGCATACGGAGGTTTCCAGTGCTTCGTCTCGTCTTCGGAATGAAGAATGCGCCCTCACATGCGCCTCTTTCCTCGGCACCTGCTCAGCGCGCCGCAGGCGACGATATTCAGTAGATGATCGCTAAAGCGCACTCACCGAAGTGCCGCGCCCAGGGCCATAGCGCCTCAAGACCCGACCCATGGGCGTACCCAAGCTAATGAAAACGCGGGCGGCAGGATTGAACACCGCTCTGCATTCATTGGTGGACCGATCTCCGACGTTCCTGGTTATCTGAGCTCGCCCAGTGCGGATCCAGTGACCCTCGAGCTCACGCCTGCTCCGGCCCACCCCGGAGATTCTCTGGATCGATCTCGATATAGTGTGGGAGCACGCAGCGCAATCCTTGTCTCCCCATTCGGTGAAGAAACCGCGAAACGTGCTTTCTTCACTTTGTACGACAGAGCGACATAGTCGAGAAAATCAGGCAACTTGTTGAGCTACCGCTTCTATTATCAGGAATGAATGCCGTGTCGCGTCCCCACGCCCCGCATGCTCGTTTCTTTCGTGCTCGCCACCTGCTGACGCCGCTGCTGCTCGTACTGGCGCTTTCCGCGTGCGCGCCGGCGCCGGTGCACAACCCCATCGCGCAATGGGTGCCTTCGCCCAACTTCGACGCGCGCCGTCCGGTGCTCATCGTCATTCACTTCACCAACGAGCATTCCGCCGAACAGGCCCTCCACACGCTGCGCACGGCCAATAGCGGCGGGCCGGTGAGTTCGCATTACCTGGTCGGCAACGATGGCCGCATCTACCAGTTGGTGGCCGACAGCGAACGCGCGTGGCATGCGGGCGCGGGACACTGGGGCACGATCACCGACGTGAACTCCGCTTCCATCGGCATCGAGCTGGACAACGATGGCGACTCGCCCTTTACGCAGGTGCAGATCGACAGCCTGCTGCGCCTGCTCGCCGACCTCACCGATCGCTTCCGCATTCCGCGCACGCAGATCATCGGCCACGAAGACCTCGCGCCCGGACGCAAGGACGATCCCGGCCCGCGCTTCCCGTGGCAGCAACTGGCGCAGGCCGGCTTCGGCCTGTGGCCGCGCGTGGCGCTGGTCGATCCGCCGCCGGGGTTCGATCCGTGGTCGGCACTCGGCCTGATCGGCTATCCGCTGGACGACCGCTCGGCCACCGTGCGCTCGTTCCACCACCACTTCCGCGGCATGGACGGCGACACGCTGGACGACCAGGACCTACGCATCCTGTTTGCGCTGTCGCGGCAGCTGGGTGCGACGGGCGGCACCACGCCATCCGGCGGCTGAGCGTCGTGCCGTCGCATTCGCTTCAGGCGGACTGAGGCAGAATCACCGTATTGCCAAGGAGCTTTGCGCGTCATGTCCTCGACGGGTTATTCGCTGCGCGCCACGGTCGTCGACAGCCTGCTCACCGCCAAGCGGCCGGACGTACCGGTGCGCGTGGTCTTGCGCAACACCGCGGCGGTCATCCTGCCGCTTGGCATTGGCATCGCCACCGGCCATCCCGGCATTGGCCTGGGCATTGGCGCCGGCGCGCTGGATACCATGTTCTCGGACCAGCCCGGTCCGTATCGCCAGCGCATGACGCGCCTGCTGCTGGCCTCGCTCGCCGCGGGCCTGGCGTCGCTGATTGGCTTCCTGATTGGCGACCAGCTGATTCCCATACTGTTCGCCACGGCGGCGTTCGGTTTCTTCGGCGGGCTGCTGGTGGTGTTCGGTCCCGACATGGCCCGCGTGGGCATGACCAGCATGATCCTGCTGGTGGTCACCGCCGCCACGCCGCGTCCCTTGAACGAAGCGCTGGGCGCTTCCGCGCTGATCTTCGCCGGCGGACTCCTGCTGACGCTGTTCTCGGTGGCGGCGTGGCCGCTGCAACGCTATCGACCCGAGCGGCATGCGCTGGCGGCGGTGTATCGCGGCCTGTCGACGCTCGCGCGCCAGCAGGAACACGACGACGCCGACGTGCCCGCGCTCACCGATGCCATGACCACGCTGCAACACACGCTGCTGGGGCGGCATCACGCACGCGGTCGTGCGATGGAAGCCTTCGGCGTGCTGCTGGAACTGGCCGAGCGCATCCGCCTCGAACTCACCGCCATGGCGGAGCTGCGCGCCAACCCCACCATCCATGCGATGTTCCGCGGCGACGCGGCGCGCGTGCTGGCCGCCATCGCGGATGCACTGGAAGCGGCCGAGTCGCCGCAGCAGGCGGAACACGCCTTGCAGACATTGCAGGCGAGCGAGAACGCCTTGCTCGGCGATGGCGGCAATGCCGACGGTCTGGCCACGCACATCCACGCGCTGTCCGGCCAGTTGGCCGCTGCGGTACGTAATGCGAACTGGGCAGGCAGCCGCGGTGAATTGCGCGCAGCGGACGCGGAAACGCCCCTGCCGGCGGCGCTGCGCAGCAGCTCGACGCGCGCCACGCTGCGCGCCAACCTCACGCCGCATTCGGTGGCGTTCCGCCATGCCGTGCGCAGCGCGGTCACGCTCACCGCCACGTTGTTCGTGTCGCGCGAGCTTGGCCTTCCCCATGGCTACTGGCTGCCGATGACGGCGGCCATCGTGCTGCGTCCGGATTTCGCCGCCACCTTCAACTTCGGCCTGCTGCGCGTCGTCGGCACCATCCTGGGCCTGGTGCTCACCACCGCCTTGCTGCACTTCACGCCGCACGATGCGTGGGCGCACCTCGCGTTGATGGCGGTGCTGTGCATGGGCTTTCGCTATCTGGCCACCGCGCACTATGGCGTGGCGGTAGCGGCGCTCACCGGCACGGTGGTGATCCTGCTGTCGTTCGAGGGCGTGAACTCCAGCGACGCGGTGCTCGATCGCGTGATCAACACCGCGCTGGGCAGCGGCATGGCCTTGATCGCCTATGTGCTGTGGCCCACCTGGGAACGTGCGCGTGCACGCGTGGCGCTATCGGACATGCTCGACGCCTACGCCGATTACCTCAGCGCGCTGGCCCATCCCGAACGCCGCGACGGCCGCCGTGAGGCACGCACCGCCGCGCGCACGGCACGCAGCAACGCACAGGCTTCACTCGATCGCATGCGCGCCGAACCGGCCACGCCGGCCACGCTGCTGGAACTGGCCAATGCGCTGTTCGCCAACAGCAATCGCCTGGCGCGCACGGCCATGACCCTGGAAGCGCTTATCGACGACCACCACGACCTGCCCGAGACGGCGGAAATGTGCGCGTTCGTGGATCACTCCGCCACGGCCATGCATCAAATCGCCGCCGCGTTGCGCGCGCAACGCACGCCGGAACAGTTGCCCGACCTGCGCGGCCTGCAACGCACCCTGGCGACGCTGCTCAACATGGCCGAGGACCGCCAGGCCGCCGAACTGCTCACGCGCATCAGCGACCGCCTGGTGGACAATGTGAACACGCTGGCCCACATCACCGGCCGCAGCCACAGCAAGTCCGCGGCAACGGCCTGAAGGGTTCAGCGAGGGTCAGGCGCCGACACTGCGACGCACGGCGTCGATGTCGCGCACGGCGCGTACTTCGATGCGGCCGGTACGTGCCCACGGAAATTCCGCAGCGATGCGCACGGCCTCGTCCATGTCGGCCGCTTCTATCAGGTTGAAGCCGCCGAGGTATTCCTTGGCTTCCGCGAAAGGACCGTCCATCACGCTCATCTTGTTGTCGCGCATGCGCAGCGACTTGGCCTGCGCGGGCGATTCGAGCTGCATGGAGTCGAGCAGGCAGCCCTCGGCACGCAATTCGTCGGCGTGCACGAAGCAGCCGTGCATCATCGTGTCGAACTCACCCGGCGGCAGGGCCTCGAGCAGGGTGTCGTCGTTGTAGATCATGACCAGGAACTTCATGTTGCCTCCCATGGCAAACGGACGCCGTTGCGCCCGCCATGATGCCGGTAAAACGTTGCGGGATGCACGTTCGGCGTGGCGCCGGTTCATGGGTCGGCCGGGGGAATCTCGCCATAGCTGAGCCAGGCGGCCAGCGGCGCCGGTTTACGCTGCACCGCGCCGAGACGGCACCCCGCCCCTGACTTACACTCGGGGCATGCTCAAAATCGACACGCACGCCCATATCCTCCCGCGCGACTGGCCCAACCTTGCCGCCAAGTTCGGCGACGAGCGTTTTCCCGTGATGATCCACAACGACGGGCGCCATCGCATCTACAAGGACGGCAAGTTCTTCAGGGAGGTGTGGGACTCGGCGTTCGACCCGCAACAGCGCATCGACGACTACGCGCGCTTCGATGTGAGCGTGCAGGTGGTGTCCACCGTGCCGGTGCTTTTCTCGTACTGGGCGCCGGGCTACCAGGCGCTGGAGCTGCACCGCCATCTGAACGACGAGACGGCGCGCATCTGCAACGACTACCCGCGCCACTACGCCGGCATCGGCACGGTGCCGTTGCAGTCGCCCGATCTGGCCATCCGCGAACTGGAACGCTGCATCGACGAACTCGGCCTGCAGGGCGTGCAGGTCGGTTCGCACTGCAACGACTGGAACCTCGATGCCCCCGAGCTGTTTCCGTTCTTCGAAGCGGCGGCGGATCTGGGCGCAGCGGTGATGGTCCACCCGTGGGACATGATGGGCACGGCTTCCATGCCCAAGTACTGGCTGCCCTGGCTGGTGGGCATGCCGGCCGAGCAATCGCGCGCCGCGTGCTGCCTGGTGTTCGGCGGCGTGCTGGAACGCCTGCCCAAGCTGCGCGTGATGCTGGCGCACGGCGGCGGCAGCTTCCCGTGGACCATCGGCCGCATCGAACACGGCTTCCGCATGCGCCCGGACCTGGTGGCCACCGACAACCCGCGCAACCCGCGCGAGTACCTGCAGCGCCTGTATTTCGACTCCTGCGTGCACGACCCGGCCGCCCTGCGCTATCTCCTGGATGTGACAGGGGTCGAGCGCGTGATGCTGGGGACCGACTATCCTTTCCCGCTGGGGGAACAGCATCCTGGCAGCGGCATCGAGTCACTCGGGCTCGACGACGTGGCCCGCGCGCGGCTCTTCCATGGCACCGCCCTGGAATGGCTGGGGCTGCCGCTCAACCGTTTCGAACCTCACACCCTTGCACAGGAAAAGGCATGAGCGTCTTCCGCAACATGATCATCGCCGCCGCCCTGGCGCTGACCGGAGCCGCGCACGCCGCCGACGTCAGCATGGCCGGCGGCAGCGTCACCTTCAGCACGCCCGACCAGTGGATGGGCATCATGGAAACGCAGGGCGACCCTGAGGTACGCGTGTTCCAGGTACCCGACCCCTCGCCCAGCGGCAGCAGCAGCCTGGCCCGCGTCACCATCACGGTGAAGCAGGTGGGCAGTGCCGGCGAGTTCCAGCAATATGTTTCCGGCGCCATGGGCAAGGCCAAGGCGCTTACCGGCTACCAGGCCGCCAGCGGCGGCGCGCCGGACAACTTCGTTTACACGGCGCAGGAAAACGGCGCGCCATACAGCTACAGCGAGCGTTACTGGTTCAAGGACAACCACGCCATCCAGTTGCGTTGCGTGCGTCCGGCACAGGGCCAGGCCGGCGCCGCGTGGCGTACCTCCTTCGACAAGGGCTGCGATGCCATCGCCGCGCGCCTGAAGTAAGTCGTCATCCACGTCGTGCCCCGCTGCGGGCACGACGCTTCTGCAAGAGATTCCCGATGTCCGCTCCGTTCGAAGCCACCCTCGCCTGGGCGCAGTCCCAGGATGCCGCCGATCCGCTGCGCGGCTTTCGCGATGAATTCCTGATCCCGAAGCACGAGGGTCGCGACGTCCATTACTTCTGCGGCAACTCGCTGGGTTTGCAGCCGCGCGCAGTGCGGCCAGCCTTGAGCGCCGAACTCGATTCGTGGGCGGACCAGGCGGTGGAAGGCCACTTCCGCGGCGACCTGCCATGGATGGATTACCACGAGTTCGTGCGCGACGACCTCGCCACCGTGGTGGGCGCGCAGCCATCCGAAGTGGTGGCGATGAATACGCTGGGCGTGAACCTGCACCTGATGATGGTGAGCTTCTATCGCCCCACGCCGGAGCGTCACGCCATCCTGATCGAAGCCGGTTCGTTCCCCACCGATCGCTACGCCGTGGAATCGCAGGTGCGCTTCCACGGCTACGACCCGGCCACGTCGCTGATCGAACTGCAGGGTGACGAAGCGAACGGCACGATCTCGATGGAAGCCGTCGAACGCGTGCTGGCCGAACACGGTTCGCGCATTGCGCTGGTGATGTTGCCGGGCGTGCAGTACCGCACGGGCCAGGCATTCGACCTGGCCGCCATCACGCGACTGGCCAGTCGCCACGGCTGCATGGTGGGTTTCGACCTGGCGCACGCGGTGGGCAATCTGCCGCTGCAACTGCATGACGTGGGCGCGGACTTCGCCATCTGGTGCAGCTACAAGTACCTCAACAGCGGTCCGGGCGCGGTGGGTGGCGCCTTCGTGCATGAGCGCCATGCACGCACCACGCTGCCGCGCTTCGCGGGCTGGTGGGGCCACGATAAGACCAGCCGCTTCCAGATGGGTCCGCAATTCGTGCCCACGTATGGCGCGGACGGCTGGCAGCTCAGCAATCCGCCGATTCTCGCGCTCGCGCCGCTGCGCGTGTCGCTGGAGATCTTCCGTCGTGCCGGCATGTCCAAGCTGCGCGAGAAATCGCTACGCCTCACCAGCTATCTGGAATGGCTGGTGCAAACGCAGCTGGGCGACGTGCTGGAAGTGGTGACGCCGAGCGATCCCGCGCGTCGCGGTTCGCAGCTCTCCATTCGCGTGCTTGGCGGCCGCGAGCGTGGCCGCGCGCTGTTCGACGACCTGGTGGAACACGGCGTCATCGGCGACTGGCGCGAGCCCGACGTCATCCGTATTTCGCCCACGCCGCTGTACAACCGCTACGCCGACTGCGTGGCCTTCGTGGAAGCTACGCGGCGCTGGGCGCAACGCGGCTGATCAAACGGCGCGGTTCACACCGCGCCGCGCCATTGCATCCACCACGAAGGCGAGTCCGCAGAGCGCAAGACCGACGGCGCATACGCCCGTCCACCCCGCGGCAGCCCATGCACTACCGGCCGCCACGGCGCCCGCGCCACCGCCGATGAAGAACACGCCGACGAAGAGTCCGTTGAGTCGGCTGCGCGCGGCCGGATCGAGCATGTTGATCGCGCGCCGTCCCAGTGTCTGGTCGCCAACCGCGCCGGCATCGATCACGATGGCGGCCGCTACAAGCAAGCCCAGCGCCACGTGCGAATGCCGCGCGATGTCGAGGCCGAACCAGCCCGCGCCAGCCACGCCCGCCAGCACGAAGCCCAGCGTCGCCACCACATGCGCGATAGGCATGCCCACCACGCTGTAGCCACGATCGCCTGCCCTTCCCGCCAATGGCGCCACCACCGTACCGGCCACACCGGCGAGCGCGAACCAGGCCAGGCTGCGGCTATCCAACGAAAACGGCGCCTGCACCAGACGCAGCGCAACGCCAGTCCAGAAGGCACTGAACGCCGCCATCACGATGGCTGCCGAAATGGCGTAGCGACGCAGCACGGGTTCATCGCGCCATAGCGTCCACAGCGACGCGATCAATCCACGATAAGACGTGTGCACCGGCGGCTGCCGACGCGGCAAGGCAAACCACAACATCACGGCGAGCAACGCATCGAATACGCCGAGCAACCCGTAACAGGCGCGCCATCCCCACGTTCCTTCGACCAGGCTGGCGAACGGACGCGACAGCAGGATGCCCAGCATCACGCCGCTCATGACATTGCCTACGGCGCTGCCGCGATGCTCCGGCTTGGCCATGGCCGCCGCCAGCGGCACCAGGATCTGGATCGCGCACGAGGTCGCACCCGCCACGCACACCGCAAGCAACAACCACCATGCCTGTTGCGCCACCGACGCCGCG
Source organism: Dyella japonica (assembly GCF_040545895.1). GTDB lineage: Bacteria > Pseudomonadota > Gammaproteobacteria > Xanthomonadales > Rhodanobacteraceae > Dyella > Dyella japonica_D. Next base: position 67,587 of record NZ_JBEPMU010000007.1, on the reverse strand, counting down.
CACAGCGCCAGCGCACAGGCGAGCAACGTGATGGTGGTCAGGCGCCGGTTTTCGAACAGGTCGGCCAGCGGCACCACGAAAAGCATGCCCACGGCGTAACCCAGCTGCGGCAGCATCGCCACCAGGCCCGTGAGCGACGACGGCAGGTGCATGGCGCGAGCCACCGGGCCCGCCAGCGGCTGCGCGGCGGTGAGGTTGATGATGATCACGCCCACGGCAAACGCGAACAGCAGCGTCAGCGGCGTGGTCAGCTCGGCCTGCACCTCGTCAGCGACGGCGTCGATGCGGTGGCGGGAGGGATAGCGCATGGGTAGGCCTTGCCAATCGGTAGGCCAGCGATGCTAAATAGCCGATCATCATGATGACAGTGAATAATCATCATAGTTTTCATGCGTACCTCGCATGACATGCCGGACGATGGAATCATGAATACGCGAGATGTGAGGGCCTTCATTGCCGTGGTGGACACGGGCTCCATCGTGCAGGCCGCGACGCAGCTGCATCTCACCCAGCCGGGCGTGACACGTCGCGTGCAAAGCCTGGAGGCCTTGCTGGGCGTGGAGCTGCTGGACCGGCAGTCCAAGCCGTTGCGCCCCACCGCCGCGGGGCGCGAGATCTACCAGAAGGGCCGCGACCTGCTGCACGCGGAAGCCGATCTGCTGGCCTTTGCGCGTACCGATATCGAGCCGGGCGGCGAATTGCGTCTGGGCATGCCGCCGTTCCTGGCCGACCGCGCGCTCACCACGCCCATCGACGCGCTGCGCTCGCGCTATCCAAACCTCGCGCTGCGCATTCTTGCGGCGTGGTCGCTCGGGTTGGTGGAGCAGGTTGAAAGCGGCCTGCTTGATGCGGCGGCGGTGGTGCTCTCCGAACACACGCCGCCGCCGGTGAACATGACCTCGCACGCGTTCGATCGGCAACCCCTGCGCATCGTGGCCGCGCCTTCGCTGGGCCTGCGCGCGCGGGCCACGCTCAAGGATCTCGCTGCGTTCCCGTGGGTGCTCAGCCAGAACGGTTGCGGCATGCGTTCCACATTGCGGCGAGCCATGGAAGAACGCGGCCTGCCCTGCAACGTAGGCGTGGAGGCCTTCGGCGCCGATCTTCAGCTTTCCTTGGTGGCGCGCGGTGCCGGCATCGGCGTCATCACGCCCGACCTGCTTGCCGCCAGCAGTTATCGCAGCCAGCTGAAACTCGTCACCGTCACCGACTTCCAGATGGACATGATTGCCTGGCTCATCCACCGCGCATTGCCGCCGCGCTTGGAAGCCCCGGTCGCCATGCTGCTGGATCAGCTCAAGGCCGTGATGTCGAAACGGCCACGGTCGCGCCAAGCGTCTTGAATGGACGTCCATCCGCCGGGCGACGCGTGCGCAACGGGCAGGCTTGCCCCATGATGGACGCACCCAAGACAAGGAATGGCCATGCGCAACGCACTGCTTGCCCGACTGACCTGCCTGATCGCCCTGCCGTTCGCCGCTTGCCTGGCACATGCCGAAACACCTGCCGCCATTCCAAGCGGCGATGAATTGACCCGTACCATTGCGTCGCTCGACACCAAGGTGTTCGACGCCTACAACCACTGCGACCTGAAGACCTTCGGCGAATACTTCAGTACCGACGTGGAGTTCTATCACGACAAGGGCGGGCTGATGACCTCGCGCGACGCCGTGGTGGAGGCCACGCGTCGCAACATCTGCCACAAGGTGCGCCGCGAACGGGTGGGCAACATCGAGGTGTATCCGATCAAGGATTACGGCGCCATCGAGATCGGCACGCACAAGTTCTGCCAGATCGACACAGGCAAGTGCGAAGGCATGGGCAAGTTCTTCCACATCTGGCGCTACCAGAACGGCCAGTGGCAGCTCACGCGCGTGATGAGTTACGACCATCACCCGATACCGCCCGCCAAATAATCACGCTCGTGTTGCAGGTGCCCCTTAATCCAGGCGACTTTCCGGGTGGCGCACCTGCCCTGCTCCACGCACCACGAAGCGCTCGATGGTGAGCGATTCCGCACCCATGGGCCCGTAGGCATGCAGGCGCGTGGTGGAAATGCCGATCTCCGCACCCAGCCCCAGCTGGCCGCCGTCGGAAAACCGCGATGAGGCGTTGACCATCACCACCGCTGACCGCAGCGACTGCACGAATCGCTGCGCCGTCAACTCATCGCTGGTGGCGATGACCTCGGTGTGATCGGAGCCGTAGCGGCGGATGTGTGCGATGGCGTCTTCGACGCTATCCACCACGCGAATGGCGATGATCAGGTCGAGGAACTCGGCGGCGTAGTCGTCTTCGTCGGCGGCGCTTGCTTCGGGCACCAGCGCCCGCGTTGCCTCGTCGCCGCGCAACGCCACGCCACGCTCGCCGAGCGCCGCAGCAGCTCGCGGCAGGAAGCTCGCCGCCACGTCGCGATGAACCAGTAGCGTTTCCAACGCGTTGCAGACGCCTGGGCGCGACGTCTTGCCGTCGATCAGCAGATTCAACGCCAAGCCCAGGTCGGCGGCGCGATCCACATACAGATGGCACACACCCTTGTAGTGCTTGATCACCGGCACGCGCGCATGTTCCGTCACGAAGCGGATCAACCCTTCCCCACCACGCGGAATGGCCAGATCGATGATGTCGCTCAATTGCAGCAAGGCCACCATGGCCTCGCGGCTGAGATCCTCCACCAACGTGACGGCTGCCTCGGGCAAGCCGTGCGCGCGCAGTGCCTCATGGAGCGCCGCAGCAATGGCGCGATTGGAATGAATGGCCTCCGACCCGCCGCGCAGCATCACCGCATTGCCCGCCATCAGGCACAGTGCCGCGGCATCGGCAGTCACGTTGGGGCGCGCTTCGTAGATCATCGCCACCACGCCGAGCGGAATGCGCACGCGTTCCACCAGCACACCATTGGCGAGCGTTTCGCTCCGGGTGACGACGCCGACAGGATCGGGCAGCCCAGCCACCTCGCGCAAAGCTTGGGCGATGGAAGCCACTCGGGCATCATCCAGTCGCAGACGATCCAGCATGGCGCCCTGCACGCCCTTGTCTTTCGCTTCCTGCATGTCACGGGCGTTCGCGGCGAGTACGTTGTTGACACGCCGTTGCAGGGAATCGGCCATATCGCGAAGCAACGCACGCTTGGCCGAGGTATCGAGCGTGGCCAGCAGCGGCACGGCATCGCGACAGGCCAGCGCCAACGAACGGATGTCGCTCATGCGTCGATATCTCCGATGGCCTCGATGTCGGCCATGGTGGCCAGATCATCGCGATGCACGATCTCGGCGCCGTAGCTGTAACCCAGCACCGCGTCGATGTCGCGGCTGTGGCGTCCGGCCAGGCGCTTCACTTCACCAGCGCCGTACTGGCTGATGCCGCGCGCCACCGGACGGCCCGATCCCTCGATGATTTCCACCAGGTCGCCGCGATGGAATTCACCACTGACGGTGAGCACGCCACCGGGCAACAACGAGGCTTTGCCGCTGGCAAGCGCGCGCACGGCACCTGCATCCACCTCGATGTGTCCCGGGGCCGCCGGTGCATGACGAAGCCAGTATTTGCGCGCCTGCATGCGGGTGCGGGCTACCGCGAAGAACGTGCCGTGCAGTTCGCCCTGCACGAGGGCACTGACGGCCACATCATTCCTTCCGCTGAACAGTGCCGTGGGAATGCCCGCCGCAGCGGCCTTGGACGCCGCCTCCAGCTTGGTGCGCATGCCACCCGTACCAACGGCGCTGCCGCTGCCGCCGGCCATGGCCAGCACCTCGGCGGTCAACGATTCCACGCGACCGATCGGAACGGCGTTCGGATCGCGGCGCGGGTCGGCGGTATAGAGCGCGTCGATGTCGGAAGCGATCAGCAGCACATCGGCATCGACCAAGGCCGCGACGATGGCTGCGAGGTTGTCGTTGTCGCCGAGCTTCAACTCGTCGACGGCCACCGTGTCGTTCTCGTTCACCACCGGCAACACGCCCAGCAGCAACAACTCGCGCAACGTGGCGCGTGCATTGAGGTAGCGGCGTCGATTGCGCAGGTCGTCATGGGTCAGCAGCACCTGCGCCACGGGGCGAGGAACCAGCGACTGCCATAACGCGATCATCGGCGCCTGACCCAGTGCCGCCAGCGCCTGGCGTGCCGCAAGGTCGCCGCCACCGGGCGCATGGGCGCGCAACTGCGCACGCCCTGCTGCTACCGCACCGGACGACACCAGCACCACTTGCCTGCCGGCCTCGTGGCTCGCCTGCATGAAGTGCGCGAGGGCGGTGGCATAGCGCGGCGTCAAACCGCCGCCGTCGGCAGCCAGTAGGTTGCTGCCCACCTTCAGCACGGCACGTCGCCAGAGGGGCAGCGCCTGCGCAGGGGCGAGATGCGAGCGCTGCCCTTCCGTCATACGCGGGCGCCCTGTAGTGCTTCGGCGCGATCCACGTGATGACGGGTCGAAAAAAACATCAGCATGCGGAGATCGCCATCGTGGCCGCGCTGGCAAGGTTCGGCACTACGCTTACTGACGGTCCCCATGCCGGTCTCCGTTTAGCCGTCCAGATGGCTGAGTCTGTCGCGCAATAGATCCAGGCGCAAATCATTGCCGGAACCAGGCGACACGCGGGCCGCCAGGCTGCCCTCGGGCGTGCGTCCCTCGCCTGCCGACGCCGCGGCATCGGCTGCCGCGCGATACGCGTCGCGGAATGGTACGCCCGCCGCCGCCTGCTCGATGGCCACGTCGGTGGCGTACATGGCCGGCTCGATGGCCGCACGCATGGCCGGTTCGTTCCACGCCATGCGGGCCAGCAGGTCGGGCACCAGCTCCAATGCCGCCAGACCATGACGGCAGCCGTGGAACAGCGAACCCTTGGAGAACTGCAGGTCACGCTGGTAGCCGGAAGGCAACGAAAGCAATTGCTCGATCTCGGTGCGCGCCGCCGCCACGCTAGCGTAGCTGGCACGCAGCAGTTCGACCACGTCCGGGTTGCGCTTGTTCGGCATGATGGAGCTGCCGGTCGTGTATTCGGACGGCAGCTTCACGAAGTTGAATTCCGCCGTGGTGAACAGCGAGAGATCCCACGCCAGTCGGCGAACGTCCAGCAGCGCGCCGGCGATCGCTTCCAGTACGGCCATTTCAAACTTTCCGCGCGAGAGCTGCGCGTAGATCGGCGATACCTGCATGCGGGCAAAGCCAAGCGCCTGCGTGGTGTGCTCTCGATCCAGCCTGAGGTTCACGCCGTAGCCGGCTGCGGTGCCCAGCGGATTGGCGTCGATCAGCAACGCGGTCTGCTGCGCGCGCAGCGCGTTGTCGATGAAACCTTCGGCGAAGCCCGCAAACCACATGCCGGTGGACGACACCACTGCGCGCTGGAGATGCGTATAGCCCGGCAGCGGAATGGCCGGCTGGGCCGCTCGATCAAGGCATACCTGGGCGATGGCGCGGCAATGCTGTTCGAGCGCGGCCAACTGTTCCTTCAGCCACAGGCGCGTGGCCACCAGGATCTGGTCGTTGCGGCTGCGGCCCGTGTGCACGCGGCGGCCTGCGTCGCCAAGACGTTCGGTAAGGCGTGCCTCGATGGCCGAGTGACCATCTTCATAGCGGTCGTCGAGCACGAAGCTGCCGGCACGGAAATCATCGGCCAGTGTGTCGAGTTCGCGCTTGAGGGCGGCGGCTTCGTCGGCGCTGACCACGCCGATATTGGCGAGGCCTTCCACGTGCGCCTTGCTGGCGGTGATGTCATGCAGGAAGAATTCGCGGTCCAGCAGCACGTCGTCGCCGGCGAGAAACGCCATGATGCGCGCGTCGATCTTGATGTCGGATTTTTGCCAGAGGGGTTGGGTCATATGAAAATCCTTGGAGAAGTACGGATCTAGAAGTGAGAGAAAAGAGAAGGCCAGAACAGGCACTCTCACTACTCACTCCTCTTCACTCACTCCTCGCGTCTAGACGGGAATCGCGGTGTACTCGTCCACGCCAATGGCGCGATTGATGTTCTGCATCGCCTGCGTCGCCGCACCCTTCAACAGGTTGTCCAGCGTCGCCACCACAACCACGCGCTTGCCGTCGTTGGATACCGCAAACCCGCCGATATCGACGTGATGCTTGTGCGCGATATGGCTGACCCACGGCGCCTCGTCCACGACGTGCACCAGCTTCTCGCCCTCGTACGCGCCGTTGAAGCGCTGGACGATCTCCTCGCGCTTCACGGGACGGGCAAGGTAGAGGTTGGTGGTGACGGTGAGGCCGCGGAAGTGCGGCGCCACGTGCGGCATGAATTCCACTGGCAGGTTGAGATGCCGGCTGGCTTCCTTCTCGTGCGTGTGACCGGTGAGCGAATACGGCATCAGGTTGTCGCGCAGCTTTTCCGGGTTGTTCTTGTCCGACGGCGTGGTGCCTGCCCCCGAATAACCCGATACACCGAAGCTCACCGGCGGCGCCGCCAACAGATCCTTCAGCGGCGCGATGGAAAGCTGGATCGCCGTGGCGTAGCAGCCCGGATTGCTGATGCGCTTTTCGCCGCGCCACAACTGGCGGGTGAGTTCGGGCAGACCGTAGTACCACTTTTCGTTGAAGCGGTAATCGGCGGAAAGGTCGACGATGATCGTTTCGGGCTTGGCCTTATCGATCGCCTCGACATACGGCTCAGCCTTCCCATTGGGGAGCGCGAGCACGACGACGTCCGCCCGCTGGGCGGCCACGGCGTCGGCATCGAGGCTGGCATAGCGCAGTTCGCCGGTGAAGCCGTCGACGTTGTCGGCGACACGCTGTCCATCCAGCTCACGCGAAGAGACAAACGCCAACTCCAGCGCCGGATGCGCTGCCACCAGGCGGATGAGTTCGGCGCCGGTATGGCCGCGTGCGCCGACAATGCCGATGCGTTGTTTGGTCGTGCTCATGTCTCAGTCCACCAGGGTCGGCTGGCGCTGCGCGCAATGCGCGACGCAGCGGGCAATCGTGTCGAAATCTTCAAGTCCGTACCAGAACACTTTCCAGCGCGGCTGCTTGAGGCAGCCATCCGATTCGGCATAGTAGAAATGATTCACCGTATTGCCGTGGCGGGAGCGCCAGAACAGCTGCGGGTTCTCCTCGCGCATCACCTGCCATACGGCGCGGCCAAGGCCTTCGCCTTGCGCGTCGTCCAGCACGGCAAACTTGTCGAGATACGGCAGGCCATCTTCCATGGTGAGGATCATCGCGGTGCGATAGTTCTCGCTCACATAGACGCGGAACGGCTTGGTGCGCTCGAAGTAGTCCGGCACCAGCGTGCGGCCGAAGCTGGACTCGATCAGCTCGCGCATGCGCGCCAGGTCGATGCCTTCCCACGATTCGAAGCGCTTCACCTTCTCGCCGCGGCGCACCAGCGTGCCCGAGCCCTTGTGCGTGAACAGCTCCTTCGCCAGCTCCGAGGGCTTGGTGATGGACACCGACGAGGTGAGCGGAAGATCGTTCAGCAGGTCGGCGATCTGCTCGATCTTCAGGCGCATGCCGCCGTTGATCCACGGCTGCGACATCAGGTGTTCGAACTCGGTGCTGAGGTTGATCGAGTCGATGATCTTGCCCTGGTCATCGAGCAGGCCACCCGTGCCGGTGAGGAACACGATCTTGTACGGCTGCAACACGCGCACCAGCTCGTTGGCGGCGAAGTCGGCGTTGACGTTGAGGATCTGGCCCTCGTCCGTTTCGCCCAGGCTGGCGATCACCGGAATGGAGCCCGCACGCAGGCTGGCCTCGATGGGCGCAAGATTGATGCTGCTGACCTTGCCGACCAGGCCATAGGTGTCGCGGTCCAGGTAGCTGGCCGTGAACACGCCCGAGGGCACCGACGTGGCGCGCGTATCCATGGTCTGCAGTGCTTCGACAAGGCGCAGGTTCTGCTCCTGGAACACCTTGCGCACGATGGACAGCGCCTTGGGCGTGGTCACGCGCAAGCCGTTCACCGTGTGCTTCTCGATGCCGGCGGCCGAAAGTTCTTCGTCCAGCTGCGGGCCGGCGCCGTGCAGCACGATGGGCGTCAGGCCCACCTGCTGCAGGAAGGTGAGCGACGAGGTGAGCGCCGGCAGATCGTCGCGCAGCACCGCGCCACCGACCTTCACCACGGCGAAGCGCTTGGCGTCGAGCTGCGAGAAGCGCTTGAGGTATTGCTGGATTTCCTTCGCGCTCCCCATGCTCGAAAGCAGGCGGACGATGGTTTTCCGGGTGTGCTTGTGGGCTTCCATCATTATCCTTTGCGCTCATCCATGATCGCGAGAGTCAAAAATCGGCCTTCCCTGGCCGCACTTTTCATCGATGATGCGGTAGATGGTGTCGGCGTAGTGCTGCAATTGTTCGAGCGAGACCCACTCGTCGGCGGTATGCGCCTGCGCGATGTCGCCGGGGCCGTAGACGAAGCTGATGTAGCCGGCTGCGGAAAACAGCGCCGCTTCCGTCCAGAAGTCCACGGCGTTGCCGATGGGGATGTTCAGCTCGTCGGCCAAGTCGCGTGCGGCGAGGCGGCGCGCTTCGGCGGTGGCGGTGTCGCCGGCCGGCAGCGAATCGCCGCGGAACAGTTCCTCGAACTCCACCGGCTGCGGTTCCACCAGCGTGCGGAAGGTGTGCAGCAGCTCGTTCGGCGCCATGGTCGGCAGCGGACGGAAGCCGAAGCGCACCTCCGCCGACGGCGCGATCATGTTGGCCTTAATGCCACCATCGACGCGACCGATGTTGAAGCGCAAACCGGTCAGCCCGCCAAAGCGCTCATGAGCCTGCTTCTCGACATAGTCGAGCGCCGCTGCGCCCCAGCGCACGGCCTGGTGCACGGCGCTGTCGCTGGGCTTCTGCTCACCCGACGCGTGGCCCGCACTGCCCTTGAAACGCATCTGCACCGAATGGATGCCGCGATGCGCGAGCACGGCTTCACCCTTGGTCGGTTCGGCCACGATGATGGCGTCGTACGCTGGCTTGTCCTTGAGAAAGCCGGCGATGCAACGCGGATCGTTCGCCTCTTCATCGGTGGACAACAGCAGCGCCATGTCGCCGCTGGTGACGTTCGCCACTGCCACCAGTGCGGCTGCAGCGCCCTTGATGTCGCATGCGCCCAGGCCGATGGCGCGGTCTTCCGTCACGCGCAGCTCATGCGGGCTGGCCGTCCAGTGCGGCGAGTCGGGCACCGTATCCAGATGCACGTTGAACAACACCTTCGGCGTACCGCGCACGGCATACAAGGTCACGGCGCCCGCGCCGTAGTCGGTCACGGTGACGTCGAAACCCGGCAGGTTGTCGCGCAGGTAGTCGAAGATGCCGCCCGTGCCGATTTCGCGCGGCGGATTGCGCGTGTCAAAGCTGACCAGTGCGCGGAGATGTCGAAGGGTGTCGTCGAGAAGGGCGCTCATGCGATCCGGATGGTGAAGGGTTGCGTCAAGATTTCCTGAATCGTCATCCCCGCGCAGGCGGGGATCCAGTGACTTTCGCCGTGACGCCACTAAGGCGCTGGATTCCCGCCTGCGCGGGAATGACGAGCAAAAGGAATCAGCGATTGATCTCAGCCCACAGCGTGCTGCTCATGCCGAACAGCTTGATGAAGCCCTCGGCTTCCTCCACGCCCCAGTCGGCCGATTGCGCGTACGTCGCGCCCTTGGCGTTGAGGATGTGTGGCGAGCGCACTTCCACGGCGGTGACCTGCGCGCCGGAGGTTTCCAGCACCACTTCGCCGTTGACCTGGCTCTGGCTGGAGCTCAGGTAGGCTTCCAGGTCGGTCTTGATCGGATCGTGGAAGAAGCCTTCGTACACCACTTCCACCCACTTGCGTGCCACTTCCGGCTTGAAGCGGTTCTGCTGCTTGGTGAGCACTGCTTCTTCCAGCGCACGGTGCGCGGCAAGCAACGAAATCAGGCCCGGTGCTTCATACACGATGCGGCCCTTCAAGCCGATGGTGGTGTCGCCGGTATACATGCCGCGACCCACGCCATACGGTGCAAACAGCTCGTTGAGTTTGGCCAGCAACTTGGCGCCCGGCAGCTTCTCGCCATTGAGCGACACCGCCTCGCCCTTCTCGAAACCGAGCGTGACGGTGAGCTTTTCGGACGGCCATTCGGCGCGCGGCTTGCACCAGCCGCGCGCGCCCTCGCCCGGCGTCTTCCAGTGGTCGATCTCACCGCCGGACAGCGTCACGCCCAGCAGGTTCTCGTTGATGGTGTAGCTCTTCTGCTTGGCGCGCACGTCGAAGCCACGCTCTTCCAGGTACGCCTGCTCGTAGGCGCGCGTCTGCGTGTGTTCCTTCTGGATCTCGCGGATCGGCGCCACGATCCGGTAATCGCCCAGCGCCTTCACGGCCAGGTCGAAACGCACCTGGTCGTTGCCCATGCCGGTGCAACCGTGCGCAATCGCCTTGGTGCCAAGCTCCTTGGCGCGCGCGATGGCTGCGTCCACGATCAGGTAGCGGTCGGACACCAGCAGCGGATACTGGCCCTGGTAGGCCTCGCCTGCCTGCACGAACGGCTTCACGAAACCGTTCCAGATCGCCGGGCCGCCGTCGACGGTGACATGGCTGGCCACGCCCAGCTCCTTGGCGCGCTGTTCGATGTAGGCGCGCTCTTCGGCGTCCACGCCACCGGTATCGGCAAACACGGTATGCACGGCCCAGCCGCGCTCCTTGAGGTAAGGCACGCAAAAGCTGGTGTCGAGGCCACCGGAGAAGGCGAGAACGATGTCTTTGCTCATGACTTGCGGATCCTGAAATGGATGGCTAAACGGATAGAAGTTTAATGCGATTCAACCACGATGCGCGGTTCCACGCGTACCGGGAAATTCACGGAATTGGCAATGAAGCAGCCGTGGTGCGCAGGATCGTGCGCCACTTGGGCCTTGGCCGGGTCGCTGTCGGCCGTGATGGTGACCACCGGATGCAGCACCACTTCGGTGAAGTGGCCGCCATGCACATCGGTTTCCATGCTGCCTTCGGCGCTGTCGGTATAGGCCGTCACCACCACGCCCGCGAGCACCGCCTGATGCAGGTACGACAGCATGTGGCAGGTCGAGAGCGCCGTGACCAGCATGTCCTCCGGGTTGTACTTGCTGGCATCGCCGCGAAACATCGGATCGGACGAGCCTTCCAGCATCGGCTTGCCCTCTATGCGGATCTCATGGCCACGGCCATAACCCTGATACGTCTTCGTGCCGGTACCCTGGTTGCCGGTCCAGGTGACGTCGACCTTGTAGTGGTGCTGATGCGTATGGCTCACGATGCGCCCTCTTCCTTCGACATGAGATCGGCCAACTCGGCATCGCCGCGACCGGCGCGCTGACCCAGGCCCACCACCACGCCCGCACGATTCGCCACGGGGTGGTTCTGGTTCAACTTGAACTTGCCTTCGATGCGGTCGATGGAAATTTCCAGCCCGGAGATGACACGCAGCATCTTCTCGATGTGCTCTTCCGGCGCATCGGAGACATGCCACGGAACCGGCTGGCCGGCTTCGTGGCGATCCGTGAGGCGCTCCAACAACTGGCGCAACCACGCGGCGTCTTCGATCACGCGCAGGCGGCCGTGCACATGCACCACGGCGTAGTTCCAGGTGGGCACTTCGCGATGGGTTTCCTGCTTGCTGGGATACCAGTTCGGACTGATATAACCGTCCGGACCGCGGAAGATCACCATCACCTCGGCGCCGTCCATGCGCGACAGTTCATTGCCGCGCGCGACGTGTCCGTGAAGCTTTCCGTCGACCAGTTCCAACGGCAGGTGATTGGCATCCAGTCCGGCTGCGCCCTGCACCACCACGGTGGCGAACGGATACGCACGCATCAGTGCGTGCAGCTTCGCGCTGTCCGTCTCCTTGAAGTGCGCGGGCTGGTACATGGTCAGCGCTGGCCGATCAGCGAGGCCATCACCGCCTTCTGCACGTGCAGGCGGTTCTCGGCTTCGTCGATGGCAATGCAGGCGGGCGAATCCATCACCGCATCGGTGGCCTTCACATTGCGACGCAGCGGCAGGCAATGGCTGAAGAGACCGTTGTTGGTCAGCGCCATCTTGGCTTCGTCCACGATGAAGTGCTTGTTGGCCTCGCGCGTCGGCTTTTCCTGCTCCCAGCGGCCGAAGAACGGCAGCGCGCCCCAGCTCTTGGCATACACCACATCGGCGCCGCGATAGGCTTCCTCGATGTTGTGGCTCACCTTCAGCGAGCCGCCGTTTTCCTTGGCGTTCTGGTAGCCGAACTCCATGTAGCGCTCATCGAGCACGTAGTCGGGCGTGGGGCACAGCAGGGTCACGTCCATGCCCATCTTGGTGGCAATCAGTAGCGCGGAGTTGGCAACCGCCGTGTTGAGCGGCTTGGGGTGGTACGTCCAGGTGAGCACGTACTTCTTGTTCTGCAGATTGCCCAGGTGTTCCTTCAGCGCCATCGCGTGCGCCAGTTCCTGGCACGGATGGGTGATGGTTTCCATGTTGATCACCGGCACCGTGGCGTACTTGGCGAACGCCTTGATGACGTTGTCCTCGCGGTCCACCGACCAGTCCTGGAACTTCGGGAAAGCGCGCACGGCGATCAGGTCCACATAGCGCGACAGCACGCGGGCGACTTCGGCGATGTGCTCTTCCGTATCGCCGTCCATCACGGTGCCCACTTCGAATTCGATGGGCCACGCGTCCTTGCCGGGCGCCAGCACGATGGCGTGGCCGCCCATATGGAACGCGCCCAGTTCGAAACTGGTGCGCGTGCGCATCGAGGGATTGAAGAACATCAGCGCCACCGACTTGCCAGCCAGCTGCTGTCCGCGCGGGGAGCGCTTGAAAGCGGCGGCCTGCTCGAGCAGCGCGTCGATCTCGGCGCGGCTGTAATCCTGGGTGGTCAGAAAGTGGCGAAGCGTCATGATGAAAATTGCCCTTGTCGAATCGTCGGAATCCGGAAACAAAAAAACCCGGCTGCTAGCCGGGTTTTGTCGTCGATACACATGAAACGCGTGCGACAGCCTACCCGGCCATAAAGCGGCACAGCGGTCGGCGAGCACGCGACGTCATCCCAGCGGCCATGCGGGCGCTAGTGAGGACAGTGGCGGTATAGACGGCTGCGGACATGGGTGTTCCGGGTGGTTGAACTTCAATCATGACGGGAATTTCGCTGCCATGCAACAAGGAACGATCCAAACGGCAGCCTGGATAGCAGGTCGCCGCCCGAAGGCGGCGATCTGGGGCAATCTCAATCGGCGGGAGAAACACTGACCCGCACGCGCAGGCGTTCGCCGGGATCGTAATTGAGGCGCGAGAGGTACACCTCGCCCCGATAACGGTATTCCACGTCGTAGCCCATGATGCGGCGCTGCTCGCTTACCGCGGCCACCTGGCGGCAGTGCGTTTCGGTGGTTTCGTATTCGCCGCCGCCCGACTGGGTGGCGCTGTTGCCCACGGCGCCGCCAGCCACCGCACCGGCGACCGTGGCCGCCGTACGGCCATTGCCGTGGCCCACCGTGCTGCCGAGCACGCCGCCCACGACGGCACCCAGGATCGTGCCCGCCGCCGAGCCCTGGCTCGGTGCCTGGCGCACCACCTGCTGGTCATAGCATTCCTGCCGCGGCACTTCGGTGCGTGCCACGCCATAGACGGGATCGACGCGCAGCACATCCGCCCATCCATAGTGGGTGTTGTCGTCGTTTTGATTCTGATACCGCGCATCCTGCGCAAACACGCCAGTGGTCATCACGGACAGCACCAGCGGGAACAACCATTTGGTCATTACGACCTCCGCAGGAAGCAAGTCGGGCGCATCTCTGCGCCAGATACCATCCATTGCAACAAATTCACACTGAATCGACGCTTAGAACTTTTCCTAAAGTCGCTCGATCGGTGGCCGTTATTCATCCATCTGGCAGCCTTCTGGTTGCCAACCGGCCCGGCCGACCCCGGACGCCTGCGGAGCTTCCTGCGGCTTGTTAAGATGCGCGACCGGCTTGCGCCCGCCCGGCGCCTGCTCCCACCGTCCGGACCCTCTGACCGATGCCGATTTCGCTCCACAACAGCCTGACGCGCCGCGTAGAAACGTTCACCCCGCTCGACCCCGACCGGGTCACCATGTATCTGTGCGGGCCGACCGTCTACAACTACGTGCACATCGGCAACGCGCGCGGCCCGGTGGTGTTCGACGTGCTGGTCAAGCTGCTGCGTCGTCATTATCCCAACGTGGTCTACGCCCGCAACATCACGGACGTGGATGACAAGATCAATACCGCGGCCCAGCAGCTGGGCGTGGGCATCGAGAGCATCACCAACCGCTACGCCCAGGCGTACCGCGAAGACATGGCGGCGCTGGGCATTGCCGCACCGGATGTGGAGCCGCACGCCACGGACCATATTCCGCAGATCATTGCGATGATCGAGCGCCTGATCGCCAGCGGGCATGCCTATGCGGCCGAAGGCCACGTGCTGTTCGAGGTGGATTCGTATGCCGCCTATGGCGAACTGTCGGGCCGCGATCCGGAAGAACTCATCGCCGGCGCCCGCGTCGAAGTGGCACCGTACAAGAAGCATCCTGGCGACTTCGTGCTGTGGAAGCCCTCCACACCCGAACTGCCTGGCTGGGACAGCCCCTGGGGCCGCGGCCGCCCGGGCTGGCATATCGAATGCTCGGCGATGAGCGAAGCGCATCTGGGCGACACCATCGACATCCACGCCGGTGGCGTGGACCTGCAGTTCCCGCATCACGAGAACGAGATTGCCCAGAGCACCTGCGCGCACGGCGGCAAGGTGTTCGCGCGCTACTGGCTGCACAACGGCATGCTCACCTTCAGCGGCCGCAAGATGTCCAAGTCGCTGGGCAATGTGATGCTGGTGCACGAGCTGCTGAAGGAACATCCGCCCGAGGCACTGCGCCTGCTGTTGCTGCGCGGCCACTACCGCCAGCCGCTGGATTGGTCCGACACCGCCATCACGCAGGCCATCAGCACGCTCGACGGCTGGTACCGTGTGCTGCGAGACCTGGTCAACGTCGAGGTGGACATCGATGCCCTGCCCGTTCCAGCCACCGTCGAAACGGCCTTGAGCGACGACCTCAATACGCCGCAGGCGCTCGCGGAGCTCTCCCAGCTAGCCGATGCCGCACGCCAGGCCGGCAGCGACGAAGAACGCCGCACGGCCAAGGCCACGCTGCTCGGCGCTGGCGCCGTCCTTGGCCTGCTGCAACAGCATCCCGAAGCCTGGTTCAAGCAGGCCGGCGGCGCCACGGAAGTCGACGCATCGCGTGTCGAAGCATTGCTGGAAGAACGCCGCACCGCCCGCGCCGCCAAGGACTTCAAGCGCGCCGACGCCATCCGCGAAGAACTCACGGCAATGGGCGTGGCCATTGAAGACGGTGCGCAGGGCACGCGGTGGAGTGTGGTGAAGGGGTGAGATTGGGCTTCGTTTCCCCATCCGCTTCGTAGCAGTCCAGCCGCGAGCCCCCCCATCCCGACCTTCTCCCCGCAGGGGAGAAGGAGAAGTGCAGCGTACGGGGTGCGCTATTAAAACCGAAGCCAAAGCAAAGGCCGATGCGAAGCGAGGCTCCGCTTTAAGTCCTCAGCGATTCGGGCGCGTTGCGTAGCGCTTCGGAGTACGCGCTATCTGGCCTCCCATGGGTGTCCCGCCACAACCATCCTCAAGCGTTCGGGCTTATCCCAGCACAATGCTGCGAGCCCTTCTTGCTCTGAAGGCCATTCTCTTTGGGTTACTTTTCTCTTGGGCCAGCAAGAGAAAAGTGACTCGAGCGGCGGCAGCCGATCGAAACGCCCGCCGCGTAGGCGGCCAGATCGCAGCAGCGCGACAACCGAGCGATACAGCTATTGGATCCCGGCCTGCGCCGGGATGACGACCTGGAGCCGAACCCCGACAACCAGCGTCGATAGCGCAAACGCGCGATAATCCCCCACATGAATGCCACCGCCCCCTCCACCGCCGAACAGGCGCAACAAGAAATCGTCGACGAATTTGCCTTCTTCAGCGACTGGACCGAGCGCTACCAGTACCTGATCGACCTGGGCAAACAACTCCCGGCATTCCCGGAAGAGCTGAAGATCGAGGAATACCGCGTGCACGGCTGCCAGTCCATGGTGTGGCTGGTGCCTAGCGGCAATGCGGACAACCTGCATTTCCAGGCCACCAGCGACTCGGCCATCGTGTCCGGCCTGATCGCGCTGGTACTGCGCGTGTACTCCGACCGCTCGGCCCGCGACATCGTCGCCACCGAACCCCGCTACATCGAGGCCATCGGCCTGGCGAAGCACCTCTCGCCCACGCGTTCCAACGGTCTGGCAGCGATGCTGGCGAAGATCAAGGCGTATGCAGCGGCGGCCTTGAAGCCCTGACACGCTGACTGGCACCAAACCGGGCGCGTGAGCCGGAACCAGGGATGCCGACGAGGCCTCGGCACCGAGAGGCAAGCTCAAACGACAAAAACAAAGCCCCGCTCAAGGCGGGGCTTCGTCTTGATCAGGCGCCATGTGGCGAAGGATCAGTCGCCCATCTGCTTCTGCAGATGTTCGCGACGTTCCTGGGCATCCAGCGACAGCGTGGCGATCGGGCGGGCGTCGAGACGCTCCAGGCCGATTTCCTCGTCGGTTTCCTCGCAGTAGCCGTAACGGCCTTCTTCGATGCGACGAAGTGCCTTGTCGATCTTGGAGATCAGCTTGCGATAGCGGTCGCGCGTGCGCAGTTCCAGCGAGTTTTCGGTCTCGCGGGTGGCGCGCTCGGCCTCATCGCCCACGTCACGCACCTCGTCACGCAGGTTCTCCATCGTCTGGCGCGACTCTTCCACCAGCTGCTCGCGCCACTCACGCAACTTGTTGCGGAAGTACGCGAGGTGCTTGGGGCTCATGTACTCCTCGTTGTCGTTGTTCGAGGGGCGATAACCCTTGGGCAGGTCGATCAGAGTCGTGGAAGGCAGCGCATAGCGACCGTCTTCGCGGGTGATGCCATTGTCGAGAGTTGCAGATTTATTCATCGAGGACTGCTGGGCTTTCTGAGTTTTGATAGGGGTATGACGAGCGGTCGCGCTGGCCACCTTGCCCGTGAAGGGCGATGAGACCGGCTTGCTCGGCTCCTTGTGGGGAACCGCGACCGCCTTGGGGGCCGGCGTCGCCTGCTTGGCAGCCGTGGGCTGCTTGGCGGGCGCGGCGCTGGCAACCGGCTTGGCGGGTGCTGCCTTGGCGGCCGTCTTGGCCGGTGCGGGAGCCGGCTTCACCGGCTTGGCGACCGACTTGGGCGGCTGCTTCTTGGCGGGCGCCGCCACCTTCTTGGCGACCGGTTTCTCGATTTTCTTGGCGACCGCCGGCTTTTTCACCGGCGCCGTCTTCTTGGCTTGTGGCTTGGGAGCAACCTTCTTGGCCGCGCTCTTGGCAGGGGCCTTGGCGACGACCTTCTTGGCGGCAGGCTTGCTGGCGGCAACGACCTTCTTCGCCGGCGCCTTCTTGGCGGCCGGTTTCTTCGCAGCAGCGGCCTTGGCCGGAGCCGCACTCCGCCCGGCGGCAACCTTCTTGCCGGCCTTGGCGTCTTTCACCTTACCAGCAGGCTTTCCTTTCTGCGGCTTGGTGGCTGAAGCACTACGCGTCGTTTTCGCCATTTCCCTTCACCATTTTGGCCTTGGCGGCCCGGTGTTATAGCCCATGCGGCTTACACCGGCAACCGTGCTTCTGGAATACTTGCGACACTACAAGCCGCAAGCTGTTTCGGCAGCGTCAAACCGTCGTGACCCGACTGATACTTTTACTGCTTGGCTTCTACAAGCGCTGGCTAAGCCCCCTGCTGGGTCAGCGCTGCCGCTTCCATCCCAGCTGTTCCGATTATGCACGGATTGCGGTTGTGCGCTTCGGTCCGATCAAGGGTGGCGCACTCACCGGCTGGCGTCTATTGCGCTGTCAGCCATTGTGCGAGGGCGGTGAAGATCCCGTTCCGGAGCACTTCACTTTCCGTCGTTGCCGCACTCCAGGAGAAGAACCCCATGTCCACTGACTGGCTGATCAAGAACGCCGAACTGGTCAACGAAGGCCGCCGTTTCCACGCGGACGTACGCGTGAAGCAGGGCCGCATCGACGCCATCGCCGGCGATCTGGATGCCCGCCCTGGCGAAAAAGTGGTCGATGCCAGCGGCCTGTGGCTGTTTCCCGGCATGATCGACGACCAGGTGCACTTTCGGGAACCTGGCCTGACCCAAAAAGCCGATATTGCCCACGAATCGCGCGCCTGCGCCACCGGCGGCATCACCAGCTTCATGGAGATGCCCAACACCAAGCCGCCTGCGCTCGACCGCGACACGCTGGAAGCCAAGTACGCGCTGGGTGCGCAAAACTCGGCCGTGAACTACGCCTTCTACATGGGCGCCAGCAACGACAACCTGGAGGCCATCAAGAGCCTCGACCCGCTCGCCGCACCAGGCATCAAGGTGTTCATGGGCGCCTCCACCGGCAACATGCTGGTGGACAACCCCGAGGTGCTGGACGGCATCTTCAAGTACGCGCCCACGCCGATCATCACGCACTGTGAAGACACCCCGATGATCGATGCGAACCTGGCCAAGGCGCACGCGAAGTACGGCGACGCCATTCCGGCCTGGGAACACCCGCTGATCCGCTCGCGCGAGGCCTGCATCAAGTCCACGCGCCTGGCCATCGAACTGGCCCGTCGCCACAACAGCCGACTGCACGTGCTGCACATCTCCACCGCCGACGAGCTGGCGCTGTTCGAGCCGGGCCCGCTCAAGGGCAAGCGCATTACCGCGGAAACCTGCGTGCACTTCCTGCACTTCGACGATCGCGACTACGAGCGCCTGGGCTTCCTGATCAAGTGCAACCCGGCCATCAAGACCTCGGCCGACCGCGAAGCGATCATCAAGGCGCTGGCCGAAGGCCGCCTCGACGTGCTCGCCACGGATCACGCGCCGCACCTTCTCGAAGAAAAGGAGCAGCTGTACGACAAGGCGCCGAGCGGCCTGCCGCTGGTGCAGTACGCGCTCCAGGCTGCGTTGCAGCGCGTGTTCGAAGGCAAGCTGACGCTGGAACGCGTGGTGGAAGCGGTGACACATGCGCCGGCCACGCTGTTCGACGTGAAGGAGCGTGGTTACCTGCGCGAAGGCTATGCCGCTGACCTCGTGCTGGTCGATCCGAACAAGCCGCATACCGTGCGCAAGGAAGAAGTGCTGTCCAAGTGCGGCTGGACGCCGTTCGAAGGCTACACCTTCAACACCTCGATCGCGGCGACCTTCGTCAACGGCCAGCGCGTGTGGGACGGCAGCAGCGTGGATCCCAGCGTGCGCGGCCAGCGGCTCGGCTTCGCTCGATAACGCGAATCGGCGCGATAACAGGCAAGGATGAAACGATGACATGGATGACGCGAGCGGGCGCCGTGCTCGCTCTGTGCGTGGCCGCCCTGCCGTTGGCGGCGGCCACCTTGCCGCAAGGCATATCCCAGGGTGGCCTGGTGATCGCCACCGTGCCGGCAGGCGCCAGCGCCACGGTGAATGGCAAGCCCGTGCGCGTCGGCGCCGATGGCACGCTCGCCTTCGGCGCGGGCCGTGATGAAAAAGGACCGCTGACCGTGGTACTCACCCTGCCCGACGGGCGTCGCGAGACCACGCGCATCGCCGTGACCCCGCGCGCATGGCCGATGGAACGCGTCAATGGCGTGCCGCCCAAGACAGTGAATCCTCCGCCCGACGTCGCCGCGCGCATCCAGCGCGAGCAGGCGGAAGTAGCTGCGGCGCGCAAGCGCGACGATGACCGCGAAGGTTTCACGCACGGCTTCATCTGGCCTGTCGCCGGTCGCATCAGCGGCCGTTTCGGCAGCCAGCGCATCTTCAATGGCACGCCCAAATCGCCGCATCCGGGCATGGATATCGCCGTTCCCGAAGGCACGCCGGTGAAGGCACCGGCCGATGGCATCGTGACCTTCGCCAAGCCCGACCTCTATCTCACGTGCTGATCGATCACGGTTACGGTCTCAGCTCGAATTTCCTGCACCTCTCGCGGCTCGACGTGAAGGTCGGTCAGCGCGTGCAACAGGGCGACGTGATCGGCGCCACCGGCATGACCGGTCGCGCGACCGGGCCGCACGTGCACTGGGGCTTCAACTGGTTCGAGGTGCGGCTGGATCCCATGTTGTTGCCGGGGATCGAGGGGACGAGTCCGCATTGAGCTGATTTAGGAATACCGCGCTCGGCATTGAGTTCGAGCGGCCATTTCCCCTCACCGTCATTCCGGCGCAGGCCGGATTCCAGTGACTTCTGTACCGGGCTTTCGCGAAGCCTTTCGAGACCGAAAGCTATCGCGACGACTCGACGTGTTCGCTACTGGATTCCGGCCTGCGCCGGAATGACGATCAAAGGCTTACGGCATGGCCTTGAGCGTGATGCTCACCGGGCCGTTCTCGCCCGAACGACCGAGCACACTGGTTCGCGTGTCATTGATGGCAAGCAGCTTGTCACCCTGCTGCAGGCGCACGCCAATGGCGAAATCCACGCTATCCTTCAACTCGGCGGGGTCGTAGCTCAGCATGAAATCCACCGGCGACGCGCCCACGGGCTGGATGCGGTCTTCCGAGATCGTGCGGGCCGGTGCGTCCTGGCGGCTGACATCGACAAGAGTGACGATCAACACGGCATCGGCCGGTACCGCTTGCGGCAAGTCGTAACGCACGTCGCCCACGAGGGTGCGCATCAACGCCTGGTGCACGGGAGCCGCCGGTGCAGTCGTCGCGGCGGGCGCGTCTTCCTTGTGGTGGTGCGAGAACATCGAGCAGGCCGACAGCGCGAACACGGCGACGGCCAGCAAAGGAAGACGGAACGACATGCGAATCTCCATGGGGAAAGCCCTGCGACGGGCTTCCGCCATGCTATCAGGCCGCCGTTAAAGCGAAGCTCAGGCGCAGCCCTTGCCGCCGTAGCCACCTTCGACACCCTTGCTGGCATAGGCCACGGCGTCGTGCGGATGGAGGCTTTCCTGATGCTCCACGCGAATGTGGAAATCGCTCAGTGCCTTGTCGGCATCCAGGGCCTTCTGGATGCGACGCGCGGCATCCTCGCAGAACATCAGGTTGCTGCCGTTGGCGAGCGCGAAAGCCTGTTCGTCCTCGCGCTTCACCGCGGTCTGCACCGGCGTGCCCAGCGCGTGCTCGGTGACATCGATCAGGTCGATGAGGTTGAACCCGGCGCCTTGCGCCGGACGAACGCGCAGGCGCGCCACGCTGCGCTGCGCATGCGGCGTGGCGACGATGCCTTTCTCGCTGCCCAGCCATGCCAGCACGGCGGCGTGATCGACCGGCTTGCCGGCCTCGAAATCCTTGGCGAACTGGTCCTGGATCAACTGGCGCGACAGCGCTGCGGAGGCAGGACAGGTGGACGAATAGACGATCTCGGTGCCGAACTCGAGCAAAAACTCGTCACCCACCATGCTCGCTTCGATGGTCACCGGATACGAACGCCAGCCGCTGTTTGCGCTGCGCAGGGCGGGACGGCGTACGAGGTGCTCGAAACGGATGCTGACGCAGGCGCGATCGGAGAGATCCTTGTGCGATTCCAGGAAACCGCGCAGCAGGTCGCGCAGCGTGTCGGTGCCGAGCGTCTTCGTGCTCAGCGCTTCTTCCACCTGCAGATAGAGGCGCGACATGTGGATGCCGCGCTTGTCCGGACGGCGCAGGTTGACGAAAGCGCCGACGCGCGCGCTGGCGCGCTGCACATCACCGTCGCCGGCATCGAAACGCACCGGCACCTCGATGCCGTCCATGCCTACCCAATCCAGCTCGCCGACGAGATGCGGCTGGGCGTGGACTGCCACGTCGGGCAGCAGGCGGGCGGTGTTTTCCTCGGTGTACATGGGTCAATCCTAGGGTCCGACCGGCGGTCTCGCCGCCTTGAAGACCTCAATTTTGGGGCACCATCGGCGCCTCGCAATAGTGGCGCGCGGGAAACGCTGCGTCCCTGCCGGCTGATTCAACCGATCTGGCGTTGCCAGGCACGCGCGGCCTGCCAGGCCTGCCAGGTCACGCCCAGACCCTGCCTGCCTTGTCCCTGACGCAGCACGTCCAGCGGATGGGCTGCCTTGCGCGCCTTGGCGACCAAGGCACGCCCCTGGCGCGATTCCAGCCCACGGAAGGCACTCAACGGGCCCGGCAAGCGCTCGGCTTCGCGCCAGGCGTCGTGCAGATCGTCCAGCTGCGCGCGGATGGCGTCGTTGCGCACCTCGGTGGCTTCGCGCAATTCGTTGCGGCTCAGGCCGAACTTGGCCAGGCGCGACATGGGCAGCGCGAGGCGGTCGCGGTCGGCGTCTTCTTCCAGGCGCAGCAGCGCATACAGCAGATGCGAAAGCGTGGCCACGCGCGCCGCGCGCGTGCTGTCGGCCTTGTCGCCAAACCACCACGCCGTTTCCAGATCGGCAATGGCCCCGTGCAACAACGAGCCTGCCGCCATCTGTGCGGGAAAATCCGCCGCCGTGCCTTCTTCCAACTGGCCCATGGCGGCAAGCACCGGCGCGACCCAGCGCTCGGCGGCAATCTCGTGCGCGCGGTCGCTGTCGAACAGTACCTGCGTCAGCGGATGACGCCCGCCGCTGGCCGCTGCACCCGACAATTCTTCGGCCCACCAGTTGAGCTTGGTGGCCGCCACATGCGGTTCGCGAATGCCATAGGCGGCCGCGAGCAGTTCCTGCTCCAGCGCCGCCAGCGCGATATGGCCGGGATAGGTGTTCTGATCGACGAACGCCAGGGCAATGCGCTGCTGCGGCTGCACGGCCAGCCACTTGTCGATGTAACTCTGCAGCGCCGTGCCACTCATGCCGTCACCTTCAGGCGACCGGTGAGATCGGACGGATGATCGACCACCAGGTCCGCGTTCCACTCGGACGGATCGCCACCATCGAGGTAACCCCAGCGCACGGCCACGGTGTACAAGCCGGCTGCGGCGCCAGCCAGCACGTCGCGCCTGTCGTCGCCCACGAACAGGCAACGCGACGGATCGAGACCGGCCTGCTCGCACGCCAGCAGTACCGGTGCGGGATCGGGCTTCTTCACCGGCAAGGTATCGCCGGACACCACCGCCGCCGCGCGCGGCGCCCAGCCAATGCGCACCAGCAGATCGTCGGTGAGGAAACCCGGCTTGTTGGTGACCACGCCCCAGCGAATACCCTGCGATTCCAGCGACGCGAGCAATTCGTCCACGCCATCGAACGGGCGCGTGTGCTCGGCCATCACCACCTGGTAAAGCTCGAGATAGCGCGGCACCAGCGCGGCCAGCGTCGCATCGTCAACGTCAGGAAACGCGCAACGCAGAATGGCGCGCGAGCCGCGCGACACGACCTCGCGCACCATCGCATACGGCGGCGCGGGCACCTGCATTTCTTCGCATTGTGCCTTCAGTGCGCCGTAGAGATCGGGAGCAGTGTCGAGCAAGGTGCCGTCGAGATCGAACAGCACGCCCTGGATGTTTTCCGGAAAGGACGTCATGCCGGCTTGCGTGCGCTGATCAGATAGTTCACCGCGGTGAAGCGGCTCAGCCATGCTTTGCGGCTGATGGGGTTGTAGCCGAGGCCGGAAACGTCATCGACTTCGAGCCCGGCATGGCGCATCAGTCGTCCCAGTTCCGACGGCTTGAGGAACTGCGCGTAATGATGCGTGCCGCGCGGCAACATGCGCGTGATGTATTCCGCACCGAGGATGGCGGCGCCGAACGCAGCCGGCGTGCGATTGAGCGTGGACATCACCACCACGCCGCCCGGCTTCACCATGCGTACCAGGTCGCCGACCAGCGCGGCCGGATCGGGCACG
Organism: Dyella japonica; assembly: GCF_040545895.1. Taxonomy (GTDB): domain Bacteria; phylum Pseudomonadota; class Gammaproteobacteria; order Xanthomonadales; family Rhodanobacteraceae; genus Dyella; species Dyella japonica_D. Next base: position 43,876 of record NZ_JBEPMU010000007.1, on the reverse strand, counting down.
TGCTCGATCAATTCCATGCAGCACACAGCGTCGAAGCTTTCCGCTTCGGCGGCCGCCAGATGGGCCGAGGACTGCACGCGGTAGTCGATGTCGAGGCTAGGCGTTTCCAGCCGCGACTCGTGCATGTGCAGTTGCGCGATCTCGATCACCTTCTCGCCTAGGTCGATGCCGGTAACGCGCGCACCCGCCTTGGCCAGCGCCTCGCTGAGCAGGCCGCCGCCGCAACCGACGTCGGCGACACGCGCACCGCGCAGATCCAGCCGGTCGGCCACATAGGCCGCGCGCACGGGATTGAGGTCGTGCAGCGGACGCGATTCGCCATCCGGATCCCACCAGCGCGCGGCGAGCTTGCCGAAGCGGGCGATTTCCTCGGGACTGACATTGGTTGCGGCTTGCATCGGGAGATCCTTGAAGACTGAGAGCGAAGCTTAGCGCGCGTCCCATTCGTAGACGGTGATGTCCCAGCCGCCACTGGTATGGGCCGGGTCTTGATGAGCGATGGAAAGCGCTTCGCCCATGTCGGCGGCGCGCATGAGATAGGCACCGCCGGATTTGTCGCCGAACGGACCGGTCATTTCGAGCCGACCGCCCGCGCGCAGGCCCTCAAGGAAATCCTTGTGTGCCTGCACTACGGCCGGATCGAAATGCGGGCGGCGCATGACCATCACGAGATAGCGGTTCATCGCGATGATCTCAGCCTGCGTCGATGGCGGCGATGCGCTCGCGCCAGGCATGCGTCTTGGCGAGCACGGCATCGGTGTCGATGTCGGTGAGGATGCGGCCGGCGAGCTTGCGCACGCCGTTGATCCACACGTCGGTGACCTGATGACGGCCCGTGGCGTACGCGAGCTGCGAAGCGATGTGGAACAACGGCTGCGTTTCCAGGTCGGACAGGCGAACGGCGGCCAGATCGGCCTGCTTGCCCGCCTCGATGGAACCGATGCGATCTTCCAGACCCATCGCGCGTGCACCATTGAGCGTGGCGGCGCGCAGTGCATAGGCGGCATCGAACGCGGCCGCGTCATTGGCCACGGCTTTGGCGAGCAGCGCAGCGGTACGCATTTCGCCGAACATGTCCAGGTCGTTGTTCGATGCGCAGCCATCCGTGCCCAGTGCCACGTTCACGCCGGCCCGGCGCAGCTTCTCCGCCGGGCAGAAGCCCGAGGCGAGCTTGAGGTTGGATTCGGGGCAATGCACCACGGAAACGCCCGCTTCCGCACAGGCTTCGATTTCCGCGTCGGTGAGCTGGGTCATGTGCACGGCGATCAGGCGGTCGTTGACCAGACCAAGCTGCTGCAATCGCTGGAACGGACGCAGGCCAGTCTTGGCCTTTTCCTCTTCCACTTCATGCGCGGTTTCGTGCGTGTGCAGATGCACCTGGATGTCGAGCTGGTCGGCCAGCACGCGGATGCGCTCGAAGCTTTCGTCCGACACGGTGTACGGTGCATGCGGCGCGAACGAGGTGCTCACCAGCGCGTCGCCGAGGAAGCTGTCGTGCACTTCGATGGCGCGGTCGAAATATTCGTCTTGCGTCTTCGCCCAGGCCGTGGGGAACTCGATCACCGGCAGACCCACCACGGCGCGGAAACCCATGCGGCGATACGTGGCGCCAATGACGTCGGGAAAGAAATAGTTTTCGTTGGCGCAGGTGGTGCCGCCGCGGATCATTTCCGCCACCGCCAATTCGACGCCGTCGCGCACGAACTCAGGCCCGATCACCTGGCCTTCCACCGGCCAGATGTGCTTCTGCAGCCATACCATCAGCGGCAGATCATCGGCGAGGCCGCGCAGCAGCGTCATCGGATTGTGCGTGTGCGTGTTGATGAGGCCCGGGATCAGCACGTGCTCGCCCAGCTCCACGCGCTCGCGCGGTGCATAGGCGGTGCGTGCATCGGCGATGGGCAGCAGGGCCACGATGGCGCCTTGATTCACCGCCACGGCGTGGTGTTCGAGCACGACGGCATGCGGCTCCACCGGCACGACCCAGCGCGCTTCGATCAGGAGGTCGACGGTTTGCGGGGCGGTCTGGCTCATCCGTTGGCTCACTTTTTCAATATTGGATACGACATGGGGCGGATCACCTCGCGGTGGCCGCCCCATGGTTCACTATCGGCATGACGATTTTTCGCTCGTCATTCCAGCGGAAGCTGGAATCCAGTGACTTTGCTTTACGGAGTGCGAAAACGAAAGGAGTGCTTCGCACTACGTGTTTCACTGGATCCCGGCGTTCGCCGGGATGACGAACTGGCGCGCGGGCTGCGCCCGCGCGCCAGTTCGTCACTTGCCGACGCGGCTGACGTATTCGCCCGTGCGGGTGTCGACCTTGATCACTTCGTCGGTGCCGACGAACAGCGGCACGCGGACCACGGCGCCGGTTTCCAGCGTAGCCGGCTTGCCGCCACCGCCCGAGGTGTCGCCACGCACGCCCGGATCGGTCTCGGTGATCTTCAGTTCGACGAAGTTCGGTGCCTGCACCGAGATGATTTCGCCGTTGAACAGCGTCACCACGCACTCTTCCTCGCCCTTGAGCCACTTCACGGCATCACCCATGCCAGCCTTGTTGGCCTGATGCTGTTCGAAGGTTTCCTGCTGCATGAAGTGCCAGAACTCGCCATCGGAATAGAGGTACTGCATGTCGGTATCGACCACGTCGGCGACTTCGAAGCTGTCGCTGGACTTCATGGTCGACTCGCTGGTGCGGCCGTTCTTCAGGTTGCGGATGAAGATGCGGGTGAACGCCTGACCCTTGCCGGGCTTGATGAAATCGGCGTCGGTAATGACCCAGGGATCATTGTTGTGAAGGATCTTCATTCCCTTCTTGACGTCGTTGAGACCGGCGGTGGCCATGCTGAACTCCAGATGTGACGCCGCCGACAGGCAGCTAGAATAGGTGGATTCCCGGGCCCTGAGCCCGATTCAAGACCCATTATGATAACCGCAAGCCATGCCGCCCGCCTATCTCCGCCCGTCGCTGACTGGCGCACGCTATGGCGCGAGGCCGTTACCGACCCTCGTGAACTGCTTGATCTGGTGGACCTGGGACACCTGGCCGGCCGCCTTCCGGCCGACAACGCCGGTTTTTCGGTGCGCGTTCCGCGCGGTTTCGTGGCCCGCATGCGCCAAAGCGATCCGCAGGACCCACTACTCCTGCAGACCCTGCCCCAGTTGGCCGAGACGGACGAGGTGCCCGGGTTCGGCGTGGACGCGGTGGGCGACATGGACGCCCGGTCCGCCCAGGGCGTGCTGCACAAGTACGAAGGCCGGGCCCTGCTGATCGCCAGCGGCAGCTGCGCCATCAACTGCCGCTACTGCTTCCGCCGCCACTTCCCGTATGGCGACGAGATGGCCGCGGCCGGCCAATGGCGCAAGGCGCTGGACCATGTACGCGGCGACAGCTCCATCAGCGAGCTGATCCTCTCCGGCGGCGATCCGCTCTCGCTCGCCACGGCCAAGCTGGAAGAACTCGCCCGTGGGCTGGCCGAGATTCCGCATGTGACCCGCCTGCGCATCCACACGCGCCTGCCGGTGGTACTGCCCGAGCGCGTCGATGAAGCCTTCGGCGGCTGGCTGGGCGAGCTGCCGCTGCAGAAGGTGATCGTGCTGCACGCCAACCACGCCAACGAATTCGATACGGCAGTGGACGACGCCTGCGCGCGCATGCGCGAAGCCGGCGCCACGCTGCTCAACCAGTCGGTGCTGCTGCGTGGGATCAACGACGATGCCAATACGCTGGTCGATCTATCTGAGCGGCTATTCGCCGCGGGCGTGCTGCCCTACTACCTGCACCAGCTGGATCGCGTGCAGGGAGCGGCGCATTTCGAGGTGGACGACGCCCGGGCCGTCGCCCTGGTGGACACCATCCGTCAACGCCTGCCGGGCTACCTCGTTCCCAAGCTGGTCCGCGAAGTGGGCGGCGAAGCCTCGAAGCGGCCGGTGTAACAGAACCGCGGCACAGTTGTGGGCCGCGTCACTACCGGAACATTTCTGCTGGCAGTGACCGGAAGAATCCGTTACAACCACGGATGGCACGCGCCCTGCTGTCACGGCAGGTACCAACAGCAGCGGCGAACAACGGATAGCTCGACGAGCCCATGAAAACCGACCAGGTCATAAAGATCCTTTTCATCGAGAAGTCAGTCGAAGACGCGGAACAGATCATCAGCCTGCTGCGCAACAGCGGCATCGCCGTCCGACCGGCTCGCGCCACCAGCACCGAGCAAATCACCGCCGCACTCGACGAACTGGGGCCGGACATCGTCCTGTTCGATCCGTCCGTGGGCACGCTCGAACTGCGCGAAGTGTCGCGCATGCTCGACGCGCATGGTCGCGATCTCTCGCTGATCGCGCTCGTTGGCCAGGTGGACAACGCCACCATCACCGAACTGTTCGTCAACGGCGCCCGCAGCGTGGCCTTGCGCCCGCAGCCCAAGCAACTGATGGCGGTGATCCAGCGCGAATTCGACGCGCTCAACGCACGCCGCCAGCTGCGCCGCCTGGAAGCCGCGCTGCGCGAATCGGAGCGCCGCTGCGATGCGCTGCTCGATTCGTCCACCGACGCCATCGCCTATGTGCACGAAGGCATGCACGTGCGCGCCAACCAGGCCTACCTCGATACCTTCGGCTACACCGAGTTCGATGACCTGCTCGGCCTGCCCGTGCTGGACATGATCGGCGCGAACGACGCCGATGAATTCAAGAACACGCTGAAGGGTCTTTCCAAGGGCGAAAAACCCAGCGGCGCCATCGAACTGCAGGCGCGTCGCGCCGATGCCAGCACCTTCAAGGCCAGCGTGGAATTCGCCCACGCCACCTTCGAGGGCGAGTCGTGCCTGCAGGTGGTGTTCCGCCGCCAGATGGTGGACGCCAACGTCATCGAACAACTGCAGCGCGACCCGGTAACCGGCCTGTTCAACCGCGCCCGCATGCTCGAATGCATCGACGAAGCCGTGGCGGCGGCTACCCAGGGCACCAAGGGCCAGTCGCTGTTGCTGATCGAGCCGGACAACTGGCAGACCATCGTGGCCGGCGTGGGCCTGGCCAAGGCCGACGAACTACTGGCGGCATTCGCCAACCGCGTCGAAAGCCAGCTCACCGCCCAGGACACCGCCGGCCTGCTGGCCGAGCACACCGTGGGCGTGCTGCTGCATACACGCAACGACGAAGGCATCAAGCAGTGGATCGCCGGTTTGCAGCAGGCCATTGCGGGCGGCATCTTCGATCTCGGATCGCGCTCCCTCACCATCACCTCCAGTATCGGCGGCAGCCTGCTGGGCGAACGCAACGCCAATACCGAACTGCTGCTCAACCAGGCCAGCCAGGCACTGCGCAACGCACAGAGCCAGGGCGGCAACCGCAGCGACCTGCATGACCCTGCTGCTCGCGAAAAGGCCGACGAGGAGCGCGAGCGTTACTGGAAGGGCGTGATCAACCAGGCGCTGCTGCAGAACGAGTTCGTGCTGTATCACCAGCAGACCATCAGCCTGCAGGATGCCGAAGGCGAGTTCTCCGAAATCCTGCTGCGCCTCAACGGCCCGCAGGGCGAAGTACTTCCCGGCTTCTTCATGCCGATCGCCGAAAAGCACAACCTCACCCCGGCCATCGACCGCTGGGTGTTGAACCAGGCCATCGAACACCTGCGCACGCGCGATCGCATGGGCATGCCCACCACCTTCTTCGTCAAGCTCACCTCGGGCTCGCTGGAAGACAAGGACCTGCTGCCCTGGCTGGGCGAACGCCTGCGCCAGGCCGCGCTCAAGCATGGCCAGCTCGTGCTGGAAATGACCGAGAGCAAGGTGGTGACCGCGCTGCGCCCGGCCCAGGAATTCATCCAGGCCTGGCAGAAGATGGGTGGCCAGTTCGCACTCGAACAGTTCGGCTCCGGCCTCAGCTCGTTCCAGTTGCTCAACCACATCAACGCTGATTACCTGAAGATCGACCGCAGCTACATGGCCGACCTGCCGCAACAGCAGGAAAGCCAGAAGAAGGTGGCCGACATCTGCCGCCAGGCGCGCGAGCTCAAGAAGCAGACCATCGCGGAATGGGTCGAGGATGCAGCGAGCACGTCGCTGCTGTTCGCCTGTGGCGTGGACTTCGTGCAGGGTAACTTCCTGCAGGAGCCGCAGCGGTTGGCTTGATGGCTTTGGGTTCTCTCTCCTGCGGGGAGAGAGCTGGGGCATTACCACCTTTACGGTGGCATTGGCACCTTCGTGGTGCTGAAGGGCTTTATCTTGTGTGGCCACTCCTATGGAGCGGCTTTTTGTTTGCTTGGGATATGAAGATATCGCTCGATTGCTGCGATGTCGCAACCTGGCTCGCCTGCCGCGGGCTTCCGAACCGCTACCGCGGTCCGGGTCACTTTCTCTTGCTTGCCCAAGAGAAAGTAACCACCGAGATGGTGGCAATGCCAAAGAGAAAGGCACCCCGGATGACGCGCCTTCCGTCCGCTGGACGGAAGGTACGCGTGCGGGTTACGGGGTTTTTCGACAGGACGTCCCTGTCCTGTCGAAAAACTGGCCGCATCCATGCGGCCACCCTACGGGCTTTCCTCCACCCGCCCGCCGCTGTCATACGGGGACCCCGTAGAGTCAAGAGCAAAAGCTCGACTTCGCCACGCTGCCGCGAGCATCCGTCCCTCACCACTGTAAAGGTGGCAATGCCCCAACTCTCTCCCTAATGGAAAGAGAAGTGCAGTGCACCGGAATAACTTTGAAGATCGATGCCAGGCACAGGCCGATGCGAAAGCGATGCTCCGCTTTAAGCCCTCTTCGCTTCGGCGCGTGGCGGTGTAGCCATACCGCTGATTAGAGAGATCGTGTCGTTCCGAGCTCCGAAAACTCCAAGGCTCGTATCCCACAGAACGCTATGAGCCTATCGCTCTAAAGGCCATTTTCTTTGGGTTACTTTTCTTTTGGGCCAGCAAAAGAAAAGTGACTCGAGCGGCGGCAGCCGATCGAAACGCCCGCCGCGCAGGCGGCCAGGTCGCGGTAGCACCGCATAAGAGCGAGCAAAGGAATCGCGACAACCAAGAGCAAAGTCACTGGATTCCTGCCTTCGCAGGAATGACGAGCAGTAGGTCTTCGGCTGTTGAAAAGCGCCTCCGGCCTTCGCCGGGATGACGAGCCGGGAGGTCTTCGGCTACCGAAGGACGCCTCCTGCTCCAACCTCCTTTGGGAGTTCGCAGCAAAACCCAGGACTCAGCCTGCATCGGGACAACAAACATCCCATCCACACGCCCCGCGCAACCAACACAAACAAAAACCCCGCGGATCGCTCCACGGGGTCTCGTCGAACCAGAACTAGCGCCGCGATTACTCGGCAGCAGCAGCCTTCTTCGCAGCCTTGGCGGCCGACACGGCAGCCACGTCTTCCTTGATGCGGGCAGCCTTGCCTTCCAGGTTGCGCAGGTAGTACAGCTTCGCGCCGCGAACCTTGCCCTTGCGCTTCACTTCCAGCGAGTCGATGGCCGGGCTGTGCGCCTGGAACACGCGCTCCACGCCGGTGCCGTGCGAGATCTTGCGCACGGTGAAGGCCGAATGCAGGCCGCGGCTGCGCTTGGCGATGACGACACCCTCGAACGCCTGGACGCGCTCGCGGTTACCTTCCTTCACCTTCACGTTGACCACCACGGTGTCACCAGGGCCGAATTCCGGCAGCTGGCGGGTGATCTGCTCGGCTTCGAACTGTTCGATGATCTTGTTCATGGCAACACCTGTCTAATTTCTGCGCCCTTAATGGGCCGTATCGTCGTGCCGCGTCTGCTGAGCATGCTCGCGGCGGAATTCATCCAACAGCGCTCGGGATTCTGCATCCAGCGCGCGCTGCGCCAAAAGATCGGGACGTCGCAACCAGGTTCGTCCCAGTGATTGCTTCAGGCGCCAGCGGCGAATGGCCGCGTGATCGCCGGAAAGCAAAACCTCCGGCACGTCTCCCAGTGTGTCATGCACCGGTTTTGCATAGTGCGGGCAATCCAGCAGGCCATCCGAAAACGAATCCTGCTGCGCCGACTGCGCGTCGTTCAACGCACCGTCCTGCAAGCGGCCCACGGCATCGATGATCACCGCGGCGCCAAGCTCACCGCCGGACAGCACATAATCGCCGATAGAAAGCTCTTCGTCGACCTCGTGCGCCAGCAGACGCTCGTCCACACCTTCGTAACGCCCGCAGAGCAAGGCGATGCGCGGCATCTTGGCCAGCGCTTCCACCCTACCCTGCGTCAACCTCGCGCCTTGCGGGCTGAGGTAAACCACATGCACCGGCTCCGGTGCGGCCTCGCGCACTGCCTTCAAGGCATCGCGCAAAGGCTGAATCAGCATCACCATCCCGGGCCCGCCGCCGCAGGTGCGGCCGTCCACGGTGCGGTAATTGTCGGTGGCGAAATCGCGCGGGTTCCAGGTTTCCACCTGCAGCAGCTCACGCTGCTGGGCCCGCCCCACCACGCCAACGGAGGCGCACTGACGCATGAAGTCGGGAAACAACGTGACGACATCGATGCGCATGATCCTCAACCCTTGATGCAGCGCGTGGCGCGCTCAGAATTCAGGATCCCAGTCCACCACCATGCGCCCGCCGGACAAGTCCACCGAACGCACATAAGATCCCTGGATGAAAGGCACCAGCCGCTCGCGCGTGCCGTCCTTCACCACCACGACATCGTTGGCGCCGGTTGCGAACAGATGACTGACTCGCCCCAGTGCCACGCCTTCCGTGGTGACGACCTCGAGGCCTTCGAGATCGACCCAGTAATACTCATCCTTGCCGGGAGGTGGCAGCAATTCGCGGGAGACGTGAATGTCCTGGCCCACCAATGCTGCTGCCGCGTCGCGGTCATCCACGCCAGGGAACTGGGCGACGAGCCCCTTGCCCTGCGGACGACCCTTCACTCCCGCGATCTCCGTTTCCGCACCCGGCGCCGAACTCAGCAGCCAGGGTTGGTACGTGAAGATCTTCGTGCGGGGCTCGGTCCAGGATTCAATCTTGACCCAGCCCTGCACGCCGTATAGCCCGACGATGCGTCCTACCAGGACGCGCCGACCGGCTGCCGTCATGCTCAGGCAGCCTGCTGCTTGCCGGCTTCCTTGACGAGGGCGGCGACCTTGTCGGTCAGCTGCGCACCCTTGCCAACCCATTCCTGCACGCGGGCAACGTTCAGCTCAAGGCGCTTGTCCTTGCCCGAGGCAACCGGGTTGTAGAAACCCACGTTTTCGATGCTGCGGCCATCGCGCTTGCTGCGCTGGTCGGTGACAACGATGTGGTAGAACGGACGGCCCTTGGCGCCGCCGCGCGAAAGACGAATCTTGACCATAAGTAAAAGCTCCAGAGTTGCCGGGATGCCGGCAGCACGCACTCAGCGGTGCGCGGTGAACGCAGCATTTTAATGAATTTTGAGGAAAAAGGAAGAGCTGGCAGGCAAATCCGGCCAGATTGACCGACCGGACCGTTCAGCCTCAGCGCATCGGGGGAAAACCGCCGCCCATGCCGCCCATGCCCTTCATGGCACCGCGCATCTGGCGCAGCAGGCCCTTGCTGCCGCCCTTGGACAGCTTGGACATCATCTTTTCCATCTGCATGTACTGCTTGAGCAGACGATTGACGTCGGCCGGCTGGGTGCCCGAACCGCGCGCCACGCGGGCACGACGGGAGCCATTCAACAGGTCGGGATGACGGCGTTCTTTCTTGGTCATCGACTGGATGATCGCGACCATGCGCTTGATCTCACCGTCGTTGACCTTGGATTTCACGTTCTCCGGCAGCGCGGAAACGCCAGGCAGCTTGTCCATGAGGCCGGCCAGGCCGCCCATGTTGCTCATCTGCTCCAGCTGGTCGCGCATGTCGTTGAGATCGAAGCGCTTGCCCTTGATCACCTTCTCGGCAAGCTTCTGCGCCTTTTCCTGATCGACCTTGCGCTCCACTTCCTCGACCAGCGACAGCACGTCGCCCATGCCGAGGATGCGCTGCGCCACGCGATCGGGATGGAACGGTTCCAGCGCGTCGGTCTTTTCGCCGGCGCCGAGGAACTTGATGGGACGGCCGGTGACATAGCGCACCGAGAGTGCCGCACCGCCGCGGGCGTCACCGTCGGTCTTGGTGAGCACCACGCCGGTGAGCGGCAGCGCTTCGGCGAACGCCTTGGCGGTGTTGGCCGCGTCCTGGCCCGTCATGGAGTCGACCACGAACAGCGTTTCGATGGGCGTGATCGCGGCGTGCAGCGCCTTGATCTCGGCCATCATCGCCTGGTCCACGTGCAGGCGGCCGGCGGTGTCGACCAGCAGCACGTCCACCACTTCGCGGCGCGCGGCAGCGATGGCGTTCTTGGCGATGTCGACCGGGTTCTGGCCCGCTTCCGACGGGAAGAACTTAACGCCCACCTGCTCGGCCAGCGTACGCAACTGCTCGATGGCGGCCGGACGATAGACGTCGCAGCTCACCACCATCACCTTCTTCTTTTTGCGCTCGGTGAGGAAGCGCGCGAGCTTGGCCACGGTGGTGGTCTTGCCCGCACCCTGCAGGCCCGCCATGAGCACCACGGCCGGCGGTTGCTGGGCAAGATTGAGTTCGGTATTGGCGGTGCCCATCACCACCGTCAGCTCGTCGCTGACCACCTTCACCAGCGCCTGGCCCGGTGACAGGCTCTTCATCACTTCCTGGCCGACCGCACGCACCTTCACGCGCTCGATCAGCGCCTGCACCACCGGCAGGGCCACGTCGGCCTCCAGCAGAGCAATGCGCACCTCGCGCAACGATTCGCGGATGTTCTCCTCGGTCAGGCGACCACGGCCGCGCAGGCGGTTGACGGTGGCGGAGAGGCGTTGGCTGAGGGACTCGAACATGGATCAGGCCGGTAGGCGGAAAGAGAGCGATTATAGCCGGGGTTTGGCGCCGGGTCGTGCGGCGCTCCGCGCGTGGCCATCTGTGGCCGATTCCAAGCCATGGCGTGACGGGTCCGACACCGCGTCGCTTCACCCCTCCCGCCACTTCCGGGCCTATGCCACACTCGGCCGCTATGGCCGCCATCGTCCTCTTTGCCCTGCTCGCCATCGTGCTTTACCTCACCGCCGCGACGGCCTTGGCCCGACCGCTGCTGGGTGGCGGACAGCCGCTGAACCGCTCCGCGCTGTTGCTGGCGGGCGGTGCCGTGGCGATCCACGCGGGAACCCTGCTCACCGTGCACCGCGGTTCGCTGGACCTGCATTTCTTCTCCTCGCTGTCGCTGGTGGCGTGCGTGGTTTCCGCGCTCACGCTGGTGGTGAACATCTGGCGGCCGGTAGCCGCGCTCGGCGTCATCGTGTTTCCGCTGACAGCGCTGCTGCTTGCACTGGATGTGTTCGCGGCACCCACCACCGCGCCCTTGCCGCTGGAATGGCAAATCAAGCTGCACGTGACCGTGGCGCTGCTCGCCTTCAGCGTGCTGTCCATCGCCGCCGTGCTGGCCATTCTTCTCGCCGTGCAGGAACGCGCGCTGCGCCATCGCCAGGTGGGCTCATGGATGCGCGCGCTGCCGCCGTTGACGCTGACGGAAACGCTGCTGTTCCGTCTCATTGGCGCCGGCTTCCTGCTGCTCACGCTGACGCTGCTCACCGGCATCCTGTTCGTGGACAACCTGTTCGGGCAGCACCTGATCCACAAGACCGTGCTGTCGATCATTGCCTGGCTGGTGTTCGGCACGCTGCTGATCGGCCGCTGGCGACGCGGTTGGCGTGGACGCAGCGCCGTCAATCTCACGCTGGTGGGCATGGGCGTGCTGCTGCTTGCCTTCTTCGGCACCAAGGCGGTGCTGGAACTTATCCTTCATCGCACGCCATAGATCTCACGCCATGATCATTCCCGGCCAGTTCGTCCTGACACTCTCCTGTCCTGACCGCGCTGGCATCGTGGCGGCGGTGTCCAATCACCTCGCCGCACAGGGCGGCAACATCATCGAAGCGCAGCAATTTGGCGATGCCGAAACAGGCCGCTTCTTCATGCGCCTGGTGTTCGAAGATACCGAACGCGACCTGGATGCGCTGAAGCAAGGCTTCGACGCCTTCGCCCAAACCCTGGCCATGCAGTGGACGCTACGCAACCGAGCGCAGCGCCGGCGCGTGATGCTGCTGGTGTCGAAGTTCGACCACTGCCTCGCCGACATCCTCTATCGCTGGCGCATCGGCGAGCTGCCGATGGATATCGCCGGCGTCATCGCCAACCATCCGCGCGAGACGTATCGCCATATCGACCTGGACGGCATCCCCTTCCATTACCTGCCTGTGGACCGCAACAGCCGGGCCGACCAGGAAGGCGTGCTGGAGGCATTGATCGAGCAATCGGGCACGGACCTGGTCGTGCTTGCGCGCTACATGCAGATTCTTTCCAACGATCTCGCGCGCAAGCTGGCCGGTCGCTGCATCAACATCCACCATTCGTTCCTGCCCGGCTTCAAGGGCGCGCGGCCTTATCACCAGGCGTATCGCCGGGGCGTCAAGCTGATTGGCGCCACCGCACACTTCGTGACGGCCGAGCTCGATGAAGGCCCGATCATCGAGCAGGACATCGAACGCGTCACCCACGCCGACACGCCGGAAGACCTGATCCGCATCGGCCGCGACATCGAACGCCGCGTGCTTGCACGCACGTTGCGCCTCTACCTCGACGACCGCGTATTGCTCAACGGCAGCAAGACCGTCGTCTTCCATTCCTGACGGAGGTTTTCGTGGAACTGATCGGCATGCTCGATTCGCCCTACGTGCGCCGCGCGGCGATCTCGCTGCGCCTGCTCGGCATCCCGTTCGAGCATCGCTCGATGTCCGTCTTCCGGCATTTCGACGAATTCCAGCGCATCAACCCGCTGGTGAAGGCTCCCACGCTGGTGCTGGACGATGGCTGCATGCTCACCGAATCGGGCCTGATCATCGACTGGGCGCAAACAAAGAGCGACCGCCCCGCCCTGATGCCGACCGACGCCGCGCACCGACAACGCGCACTCCGCCTCACCGGCATCGCCCTGGCCGCCAGCGAAAAGAGCGTACAGCTCGTGTATGAAGACAAGCGCACGCCAGACAAGCGCGATGAAGGCTGGATCGCCCGCGTGCAAGGACAATTGCACGCCGCGTACGATCTGCTGGAACGCGAACTGCACGGCGTGAACGGCTGGCTATTCGGAGCCTCGCCGACGCAAGCGGACGTATCCATCGCCGTCGCCTGGGGCTTCACGCAACTCGTCGTGGCCGACGTTATCGATGCAAAAGCTTATCCGCACCTCGCTGCGTTCTCGCAACGAGCGGAACAACACCCGGACTTTGCAGCGCTACCACCGGTGTAACGCACCAAGCGAAGCCCCGCCTTAAGTCCTCAGCACCGCCTTACTCGCGACGTAGCCATACCGTGGATTGGGAAGATCGTGACGATCCGGGCTCCAAATCCTCCAGGCTCGTATACCGCAGTCAGTGTGAGTTCTTGAGGCCATTTTCTTTGGGTTACTTTCGACGCGAAGCTAGTCCCCGTGGGATCTTTTGGGCCAGCAAAAGAAAAGTGACTCGAGCGGCGGCAGCCGATCGAAACGCCCGCTGCGTAAGCGGCCAGGTCGCGGTAGCGCGGCACAAACGCGATCAAACGCACCGCGAAAACCACGCGCAAAGTCACTGGATCCCGGCCTGCGCCGGGATGACGGTGAAGTGGTAACGAAGGATGTCGCAAGAACAAACAAAGAAAACCTGAGGCGAGCACCCACCCGCTCACCTCCAACCCTCTCCTCAGCGGGGAGCGTAAGCAAAACTAACTAGCGACAAGCGTCGATAGCCTGCGACAAGCGCTCCACCGCCACAATTTCCATCTCCCCCACCTTCGCCTTCTTGGGCGCATTCGCCTTCGGCACAATCGCCTTCTGAAACCCGTGGTGCGCCGCCTCTTTCAAGCGTTCCTCACCATTGGGCACCGGCCGAATCTCCCCCGACAAACCCACCTCGCCGAACGCGATGGTCTTCTCCGGCAGCGGCCGATCACGCAGCGACGAAAGCACCGCCAGTAGCACCGGGAGATCAGCCGCAGTCTCCTGCACGCGAATGCCACCCACCACGTTGACGAACACGTCCTGGTCGTACGCGGCCACGCCGCCATGACGATGCAACACGGCCAACAGCATGGCCAGGCGGTTCTGCTCCAGGCCCAGCGCAACGCGACGGGGATTGCCCAGCGAGGACTGATCCACCAGCGCCTGCACTTCCACCAGCAAGGGGCGCGTGCCTTCGCGCGTCACCATCACCGCGCTACCGGACGTCGGACCGCTGTGCGCCGAAAGAAAGATTGCCGATGGATTGGGCACTTCGCGCAAGCCCTTTTCCGACATCGCGAACACGCCCAACTCGTTCACCGCACCGAAGCGATTCTTGAAAGCACGCAGCACCCGGAAGCGGCTGCCGGATTCGCCTTCGAAATACAGCACGGCGTCCACCATGTGTTCGAGCACGCGCGGGCCGGCGATGCCGCCCTCTTTCGTCACATGTCCTACCAGGAACACCGATGTGCCGGTTTCCTTGGCGAAGCGCGTGAGTTTGGCGGCCGATTCGCGCACCTGGCTCACCGAACCCGGTGCGGCGGTCAGCAGTTCGGTCCAGATCGTCTGGATGGAGTCGATCACGAGCACGCGCGGACGGCTGCTGAGTGCCTGTTCGATGATGCGTTCGATGCAGGTTTCCGCCAGTGCATGCAGCGGCGCCAGCGGCAGGTCCAGTCGCTGCGCACGCGAAGCCACCTGGCCGAGCGATTCCTCACCCGTCACGTACACGCTGGGAATCTGGGTGCCCAGCGTGCCCAGCATCTGCAATAGCAGCGTCGATTTGCCGATGCCTGGGTCGCCGCCGATCAAGACGACCGAGCCATCGACCAGGCCGCCGCCCAGCACGCGATCCAGTTCGCCGATGCCGGTCAGCGTGCGTGTTTCAGCATGCTGGGCAACCGCCGTCAACGGCGTCACCTTGGGCGAGCCGGCAGCAGCGCCCGCGTAACCGCTGGTGCTGCGCGCCGCACCCGCCGACTTCACCGCTGGTTGCAGCACGATTTCGCTCAACGTGTTCCACACGCCGCAGTCCACGCATTGGCCCTGCCATTTGGAATGTTCCGCGCCGCAATCGGTGCAGACATAGGCGGTCTTGGCTTTGGCCATGCGGATTTCCTGAAAGGGTGGCGCGAACGAGTGGCCAAGCTTAGCGGGCCTGCATCGCATACCGCGAGACATTCACCCGCCGCCGATGGAGCGACTTCAGCCCGCCAAGCGCAGGACGGCGCTGACGAGCATCCGCTCAGTCGTCGTCTTCCACGAACAGCACGCGCCTGGTCATGCCGCAGGTGAGGTCGTAGGAGATCGTGCCGGCTTGCGCGGCAATCTGCTCCACGGGCAACTCCGGGCCCCACAGCGTCACGCGGTCACCGACCTTCGCATGGGGCGCACCGCGAAGATCCAGCGTGATTAGATCCATCGACACGCGACCGATCAAAGGCACGCTGCGATCGCCCACCAGCACGGGCGTGCCGGCGACCGCGCTGCGCGGATAACCATCGCCGTAGCCCACGGCCGCAACGCCCACGGGCATGTCTTCCGGGCACGTCCACGTGCCGTTGTAGCCGATGCGCTCGCCCTTGCCGATGCGATTGACGGCGATCAAGCGCGTGCTCAGGGTCATGGCCGGACGAAAGCCGAAGTCCGCACCGGTCTTGCCATCGACCACGGACAACCCATAGAGCAAACCGCCGGTGCGCACCCAATCGCCGCGCGCCTCGGTCCAACCGAGAACGGCCGCGGAGTTCGACAACGAACGCGGACCGAGCAGGCCATGCGTGGCGTCGTTGAAGCGGGCGATTTGAGCCGGCGTCTCCTTCCCGTCGAACACTTCCGATTCGGCGAAGTGCGTGAGCAGGCCGATCTCCGGATCGATGCCCGGCATCGCCGCCAGCTGGCCGTGCACGAAAGCCACCGCTTCCGGCGCAAAGCCCAGTCGATGCATGCCACTGTCCACCTTCAGCCATACACGCAGCGGGCCACGCGACGGCGAGGCTTCCTTCAACCACTGCAGTTGGTCTTCGTGATGGATGGCCGCATCGAGATTCAAGCGCTGCATCTCGGCGATGTCGCTGGCGCGATCCGGACCGGACAACACCACGATGCGCTGGCGATGTCCTGCTGCGCGCAGGCGCAAGCCATCGCCCAGTGCGGCCACGGCGAACGCGTCGGCGTCGCCATCGAGCGCGCGCGCTACACGTTCGAGACCGTGACCATAGGCATCCGCCTTGACGACGGCCATGACCTTGGCCGACGCAGACATCTGCTTGATGCGGCCCAGGTTGTGGCGCAAGGCGCCCAGATGGATGGTGGCGACGGTAGTACGACTCATGCCTGCTTGGCGCCCGCATGGGCGCGGTGAGGAAGGGCGGAAAAGATGGGCCGGATGGCCTAAGGACTTCGGCTGGAAGCTTACCAGTCTTGTCCGGTCATCCGGCCCGATGTGCCCAACCTAACCTTCCGGCCCGACACTCCCGGGGCGCTCCCGTGGCATTCCCCGGGCAATGGCTACCCTCACCAGTAGCCGTACCCAACTCAGTGGTTGTCGCGGGATTGGCAGCGCTCCACGGCGACGCGGCGCGCCTTGTCGTACTCGTGCTGGGTCATCGCTCCGGAGGCCAGCGCATCTTGCAGGTCCGTCATCT
The DNA here is from genome assembly GCF_040545895.1 of Dyella japonica. Classification (GTDB taxonomy): domain Bacteria; phylum Pseudomonadota; class Gammaproteobacteria; order Xanthomonadales; family Rhodanobacteraceae; genus Dyella; species Dyella japonica_D. The sequence goes on along the minus strand of NZ_JBEPMU010000007.1, from coordinate 27,208 downwards.
GCTTGCCGCAGGTGTCGTTGTTCTGCACGACGCGAGTGGTACTGCCGCAACCGGCCAAGGCCAGGCACGCGACGATCAGCGACGCGGGAATCATGGTTCGTTTCATGGCATCACCCTCACAGAACGCCCAGTACCAGCAACACGATGAGGATGATCAGGATCAGGCCGAGTCCGCCGCTGGGGCCATAACCCCAGGCACGGCTATACGGCCAGGTCGGCAGAGCGCCGAGTAAAAGCAACACGATGATGAGCAGAAGGATGAGCGACATGTGCAGTGCCTCGTCCGAAAAACCGATGACGAGGTTGCGCTGCCGCATGTGAATCCCGCACGGGATTCATGTGCACTTGGTGCATAGGACCGGCGCGGTACAGGTACCGTTCCTGTAACGGAACGAAACCTGTACGCGCCACGTGGTCGCTTATTCGAATGCGCCGACGAACGAATCGGGCGCGTAGTTCTCGAACTTAGTGTAGTGGCCGAGGAAGGTCAGCTTCACCGTGTCGGTCGGGCCGTTACGCTGCTTGCCGATGATGATTTCGGCCAGGCCCTTATCGGGCGATTCTTTGTTGTAGTACTCGTCGCGGTAGATGAACATGATCACGTCCGCGTCCTGCTCGATAGCGCCCGACTCGCGAAGATCGGACATCATCGGGCGCTTGTCGGCGCGCTGTTCCAGCGAGCGGTTCAACTGCGACAGGGCGATCACCGGGCAGTTGAGTTCCTTGGCAAGACCCTTCAGCGAACGCGAGATCTCCGAGATTTCCGTGGCGCGGTTTTCCTTCATGCCCGGCACCTGCATCAGCTGCAGGTAGTCGATCACGATAAGGCCCAGACCGCCGTGTTCGCGATGCAGTCGACGCGAACGCGAACGCAGTTCCACCGGCGACAGGCCCGGCGTGTCGTCGATGAAGATCTTCGCCTCGGAAAGCAGTGCGATGGCATTGGTGACGCGCGGCCAGTCTTCTTCGGCCAAATCGCCATTGCGCAGATGCTGCGCGTGGATGCGGCCCACCGAGGAAATCATACGGAAGGCCAGCTGCGATGCCGACATTTCCATCGAGAAAATGGCCACTGCTTTCTTGCCACGCATGGCCGCCGATTCGGCGATGTTCACCGAGAACGCGGTCTTGCCCATCGAGGGACGCGCCGCGACGATGATCAGGTCGGACGGCTGCAGGCCCGAGGTGAGTTCATCAAGATCGGAGAAGCCGGTGGAGATGCCGGTGAGCTGGCCCTTGTTCTCGAAGCGCTCGGAGAGAATGCGAAACGCATCCTTCACCGCCTCGCGCATCGACACCGTGTCTTTCTTGCCACGCGCACCGGACTCGGCGATCTTGAAGACCGCCTGCTCGGCGCGCTCCAGCACTTCCTGCACGCCCATGCCGTCGGGCTGGTAGCCGTCTTCGGTGATGCCGGTGCCGGCGTCGATCAGCTGACGCAGTACCGACTTCTCACGCACGATTTCCGCATAGGCGGCAATGTTCGCGGCACTCGGCGTGGTGTTGGCCAGTTCGATCAGGTACGAGGCGCCGCCCACCATGTCGGCGAGGCCATTGGCGTCGAACCAGTCTCCCAGGGTCACCGCATCGCACGGCATGCCCTTGCCCGCCAGCTCGGTGATGGCGCGCCAGATCAGGCGGTGATCCTTGCGGTAGAAGTCCTGTTCGCTGAGGCGGTCGGCCACCTTGTCCAGCGAGTCCGGCGCCAGCATGAGGCCGCCCAGCACGGCCTGCTCCGCGTCGATCGAATTGGGCGGCACGCGCAGCGCATCGATGCTGGATGGAGGTTTGCGCTCGGAACGACCGCGGCGCTCGGGGCGGTCGGAACGATCGGAAACGAAGGACATCGCGATTCCTCGCAGCGATTGGCTGCATTGCCGGCGGCGGACGTTGGATACAGAGCATACGCGGCGCCATCTCAGGCGACGAGACCATAACTCTGTGGATAAGCTGTGGTTAGTTGTGGATAAGCACGCGGCGAACCCGGAAAAACAAACGGGCGCCCGGAGGCGCCCGTCTGGGACTTGCGGGCGATGGGGCGGCTTACTTTTCGCCGACCACGATCACCTTGATCTGGGTCTGCACGTCAGCGTGCAGCGCGATCACCACGTCGAATTCGCCGGTATGACGGATCGGGCCTTCGCCCTGGATCACTTCGCCCTTGTGCACGTCATGACCGGCGGCCTCGAGGGCCTCGGAGATTTCGCGCGGACCGACCGAACCGTACAGCTTGCCTTCCGGGCTGGCATTGGCGGCGATGGTCACCGTCACGCCTTCCAGCTTGGCCTTGCGGCCTTCGGCGCCGGACAGCTGCGAGGCAGCCTTGGCTTCGTACTCGGCGCGGCGCTTCTCGAAAGCTTCGAGGTTGGCGGCGGTGACCGGCACGGCCTTGCCCTGCGGCAGCAGGTAGTTACGGCCGTAACCCGGCTTGACCTTGACCTTGTCGCCCAGGTTGCCGAGGTTGCGGACTTTCTCGAGAAGAATCAGTTCCATGGGTATTCCTTTTCGTTAGCACCGGTTGGGCCCGGCGCAGCCGTGGACGGTTGTCCGAAGAGTTGACGATGCGCCGGGCGTTGCCACCCGGCGCACGCCACGACTTAGACGTCGTGGTTGTCGGTGTACGGCAACAGGGCCAGGAAGCGAGCGCGCTTGATGGCGGTCGCCAGCTGACGCTGGTAGCGAGCCTTGGTGCCGGTGATGCGCGACGGAACGATCTTGCCGTTCTCGGTCACGTACTGGCGCAGCGTGTTGAGATCCTTGTAATCGATCTCTTTGACGTTTTCGGCCGTGAAGCGGCAGAACTTGCGGCGGCGGAAGAACTTGGACATGTGTGTGCTCCTGATCAGTCGTCGCTGTCGCGATCGTTGTCGTCACGCGCATCGTCATCGCGGCGGCGCGAGGACTTGGCGTCATCCTTTTCCTTGGACTTCAGGATGAAGGACTGCTCGGTATCGGCCTCGTCACGCTTGATGACCAGGTGGCGCAGCACGGCGTCGTTGAAACGGAAGCCCGACTCGAGCTCGTTCAGCGCGTTCTGGCTCACTTCGATGTTGAGCATGACGTAGTGAGCCTTGGCCAGGTTCACGATCGGGTACGCCAGCTGGCGGCGGCCCCAGTCTTCCAGGCGGTGGATCTTGCCGCCGTCGGTCTCGATCAGCGCCTTGTAGCGCTCGATCATCGCCGGGACCTGCTCGCTCTGGTCAGGGTGGACCAGGAACACGACTTCGTAATGTCGCAGGGACATCGTGTGGTAACTCCTTGTGGATGCGGCCTTTTAGGGCCTGGCAGCCTCCCGCACTATGCGGTGAGGCAAGGTTCCATCTACGCCTTTTGGGCGTGGACAGAAGCGGAAGTGTAAGGGATTTCAGGGATTTGGGGCAAGCGGATGACCAAACGCTCGCTCGGGCCCGGTCTCAGCCGACGGTGAAACTCTCCCCGCAACCGCATTCGCCCGTGGCGTTGGGGTTGTGGAAGACGAAGCTGGCGTTGAGGCCCTGGCGCTGGAAGTCGATCACCGTACCGTCGATCAGCGGCAGGCTCTTGCCGTCGACAATCAGGGTGACGCCGTCCACATCGATGGTCTCGTCGCCCTCGCCCACCGCCTGGGCCATGTCGACCACGTAGCCGAAACCGGAGCAGCCGGTCTTCTTCACGCCAAAGCGCACGCCTGCAGCGCCGGGAGTACCGGCAAGGAAGGAGCGCATGCGTTCGCTGGCGGCGGGCGTGATGGTGATCGTCATGGGGATTGCAACTACTTGGGGCTACCAATGGTCCGAAATCGGACATGAAGGGTCGAACCTGAACGATGCCTACATTATCATGGTCCGTTCGACTTACGTGCCGATATGCGGCACCCAGCAGGAGTTTCAATCCATGGCGGTGGTTAGTGTCAAGCAGGCTCTCTCCGGTTCTATCGTTGCCGGCAGCGTCGTCACGGTGCGCGGTTGGGTGCGCACGATCCGCGATTCCAAGGGTGGCCTCTCCTTCGTCAATGTCACGGACGGCTCCTGCTTCGACCCGATCCAGGCCGTGGTCACCGACAAGGTGGCCAACTACGAAAGCGAGGTGAAGCACCTCACCACCGGCGCCGGCCTGATCGTGACCGGTACGCTGGTGCCGTCGCAGGGCAAGGGCCAGCGCTTCGAGATCCAGGCTGAGACGGTGGAAGTCACCGGCTTCGTCGACGATCCGCTGACCTATCCGATCCAGCCCAAGCCGCACACCATGGAGTTCCTGCGCGAAGTGGCGCACCTGCGCCCGCGCACCAACCTGTTCGGCGCCGTGACGCGCGTGCGCCACACCATGATGACGGCGATCCATCGCTGGCTCACCGAGCAGGGCTTCTTCTGGATCAACACGCCCATCATCACCACCTCCGATGCCGAAGGCGCGGGCGACATGTTCCGCCTGTCCACGCTGGACCTGGCCAACCTGCCGCGTACGCCCGACGGCAAGATCGATTTCCGCAAGGATTTCTTCGGCCGCGAAGCTTTCCTCACCGTGTCCGGCCAGCTCAACGTCGAGGCCTACTGCCTGGCGATGAGCAAGGTCTACACCTTCGGCCCCACCTTCCGCGCTGAGAACTCCAACACGCCGCGCCACCTGGCCGAGTTCTGGATGGTGGAACCGGAAATCGCGTTTGCCGACCTCAACGCCAACGCCGATTGCGCCGAAGGTTTCCTCAAGGCCATCTTCAAGGCTGTGCTGGAAGAGCGCGCGGACGACATGGCGTTCTTCGCCGAACGCGTGCAGCCCGATGCGATCAGCCGTCTGGAAGCCTTTATCGCCGAACCGTTCGAGCGCATCGATTACACCGAGGCTGTCGACATCCTCAAGAAGTCCGGCCAGAAGTTCGAATTCCCGGTGGCCTGGGGCATCGACCTGCAGACCGAACACGAGCGCTATCTCGCCGAGAAGCACGTGGGTCGCCCGGTGGTGGTGATGAACTACCCCGAGCAGATCAAGGCGTTCTACATGCGTTTGAACGACGACGGCAAAACCGTCGCGGCGATGGACGTCCTGGCGCCGGGCATCGGCGAGATCATCGGCGGCGCCCAGCGCGAAGAGCGCCTGGATTACCTCGACCGACGCATGCAGCAATTCGGCCTCGACCCTGCCACCTACGATTGGTACCGTGACCTGCGCCGTTACGGCACGGTGCCGCACGCAGGCTTTGGCCTCGGCTTCGAACGCCTGCTCGTTTACGTGTGCGGCCTTTCCAACATCCGCGATGCCATTCCCTATCCGCGTGCGGCGGGGACGGCCGAATTCTGATCCACGGGTCCAACCATGCGCTCTCGACTGATCATCGCCACTGCCCTGCTTGCGTTCACCGTGCTGGTGAGCGGTTGCCACAGCGTGAAAGCGCTGGTGCCGCCGAACCTGCGTGCGCCCGAAGACAGCAGCGGCGGACTCAATCAGGCCAAGCAGGCGCTGCAGCAGGCCACGCCGTGCTGCACCACCTTTGCTGACTTCTCCTACCAGGACGCCCTGCCCTGGCAGCCCAAGAAGTTCGCGCTCGGCCCGGGCAGCATGGTGGCAAACCTCAACGGCGACCGCAGCTACTTCCTCAGCTTCAGCCTGCCGCGTGAATCGCAGGTGCCGTATCGCGTTGCGGTGAAGTCGGAATTGAATGGGCGCTGGCTGCGCGCCAGCTACCTGTTCGCGCCGACCGTGGTGGTGCTGGATGAAGCCTTCCAGCCCATCGACAGCAAGGACGTGGGCCTGTGCGAACACATGGGCTGGACCGACGCCACCAGCGGTGCGTTCGGCAGCGTGGACATCACCGACAAGCGCGCGCGCTACCTCGTGCTGTACAGCTCGGCCAAGCAGCAGTCCAGCAGCACCTATTGGGAGCAGTCGCCTGCCGCCTTCTCGGCCGAAGCGCCGGTGAAGATGGCTGCGGCCGGCTCGTTCAAGGTGCCGCACGGCCCGGATGGCACGGTCTGGATCGGCATGATGGACAAGAGCTTCCAGGACGCCGTGAACAACGCGATCTGCGCCAAGCCCGAACAGGGCAATGGCGTGCTGAGCACGCTGCGCGAGGCGATCCCGCTGCCGGGCCTGGGCAACAATGCCAGCAAGTCCGATGCGACCAAGGCCACGGCCTCGCCCACCAATTCCACCAACAACGACGCTACGCCGCCGGCGACCACTTCGGCCAAGGGCTAAGTTCGCGTCGGCAGTGCGTCACCAACCCACAGGCACGGCATGCTCCAGTTCTATCTTTCGCTCCTTCTCGCCGGCATCGTCTGTTTCCTGCTGCATTTCGGCTCGCAGTACCGCATTGCGTCGCTGCTGCGCCGCCGGCATCCGAACGAGTGGAAGATCATCTCCGAGGCCGACGGCGAGCCCACCAATGCGATACGCACCTGGATGCGCCTTCAGCTGGCGCTGCGTTCGCCGGTGCTGCCCGCGCTGGAAGACAACGCCGTCACGCGCTGGCGAATGACTTGGCGCTACAGTCTGTGGGCGGCATGGTTGTGCTGGTTCGGCGCGCTCGCTGTGCAGTACACCGCCCGCTAATTCCAACGCCACTCAAGGAGCGTGTCATGCAGCTGGATTTGAGCGGACGTCATGCTCTGGTGTGCGGCGCCTCGCAGGGCATCGGGCGCGCCAGCGCCATCGAGCTCGCCGAGCTGGGCGCCAGCGTCACCCTGCTCTCGCGTTCGGCCGATGCCCTCAAAACGGCTGCGGACGAGCTGCCGCGCAAACACGGCCAGCGACATGACTGGGTGGCGGTGGACATGGCGCAGACCGAGCGCCTGCACGAAGCGCTGGCGGACATCGTGGCGGCGCATCCGTTCGAGATCCTGATCAACAACACCGGCGGCCCGCCGGGCGGCCCCGCCCACACGGCGACCGAGGAAGCGTTCGAAACCGCGTTCCGCCAGCACCTGCTCGCGGGCCAGGTACTGGTGCAGGCACTGCTGCCGGGCATGCGCGCGAGCGGTTATGGCCGCATCGTCAATGTCATTTCCACTTCGGTGAAGGAACCCATCGTCGGCCTGGGCGTGTCCAACACCGTGCGCGGCGCGGTGGCCAGCTGGGCGAAGACCTTGTCCGGCGAGCTGGCCGGCGACGGCATCACCGTCAACAACGTGCTGCCCGGCTACACGCGCACGGCGCGCCTGGACAGCCTGCTCGCCGCCCAGGTACGCAGTGGCCGCAGCGAGGACGAAATCGCCAAGGGCATGCTCGCCAGCGTGCCTGCGCGCCGTTTCGGTGAAGCGGCCGAAGTCGCCGCGGTGATCGCCTTCCTGTGCACGCCGGCTGCGGCCTACGTCAACGGCGTCAGCATCGCGGTGGATGGCGGCCGCACGCGCTCGCTGAGCTGACGATGTCGCGCGGCGTCACGCCGCGCATACGGCCGCGTCCGGTGCAATTGCAGGCCCCAGGCCTTAAGCTTGCGCAGATGCCTACCTTGCGCCTCGCCAACCTGATCGACGGCCGCCTTCAGGCGCCGCGTCTTGATCGCTGGCTGGACGTGTTCGAACCGGCCACCGGCCAGGTGTTCGCACACTGTCCCGACTCCACGTCCGATGATGTTGCCGATGCCGTGGCCGCCGCGCGCCGCGCCGCCGCCGGCTGGGCTGCGACGCCGGCCGAACAGCGCGCGAACCTGCTGCATCGCCTTGCCAACCTGGTCGAAGCGCGCATGGATGAGTTCGTGGCGCTGGAATCGCGCGACAGCGGCAAGCCGCTGAGCCAGGCGCGCAACCTCGACATTCCGCGCGCCGTTTCCAACCTGCGCTTCTTCGCCGCCGCCATCATGGGCTGGAGCAGCGAATCGCACGCCATGGAAACCGGCGCCATCAATTACACGCTGCGTCAGCCGCTGGGCGTCGTCGGCTGCATCAGCCCGTGGAACCTGCCGCTGTATCTATTCACGTGGAAGATTGCTCCGGCGCTCGCCGCAGGCAACACGGTGGTGGCCAAACCCTCGGAAATCACGCCGTGCACGGCGGCGCTGCTGGGCGAACTGAGCATCGAGGCCGGCTTTCCGGCGGGCGTGTTCAACATCGTGCAAGGCCGTGGCCCCACCGTGGGGCAGGCCATCGTGGAGCACGCCGCGGTGAAGGCGGTTTCGTTCACCGGCAGCACGCGCACCGGTGCGCAGATCGCTGCGGTAGCCGCGCCACAGTTCAAGAAGGTGTCGCTGGAACTGGGCGGCAAGAATCCCGCCGTGGTATTCGAAGACGCCGACCTGAGCGACGCCAACCTCGACACCATCGTGCGCTCGGGCTTCGCCAATCAGGGCGAAATCTGCCTGTGCGGCTCGCGCCTGCTGGTGCAGCGATCCATCTACGAGAGCTTCCGCGAACGTTATCTCGCACGCGTGAAGGCGTTGCGCGTGGGCGATCCCAACGACAGCGGCAGCGACCTCGGCGCGCTGGTGTCGCGCGAACACTTCGACAAGGTGATGGGCTGCATCGCGACCGCGCGCGACGAAGGCGGAAGCATTCTCTGCGGCGGCGAGCCCGTGAACGTGGGCGGCCGCTGCGCCGATGGCTGGTTCGTGGCGCCGACGATCATCGAAGGCCTGGGCAGCGATGCCACCACCAATCAGCAAGAGATCTTCGGACCCGTGGTCAGCCTGATTCCGTTCGAGGACGAGGCGGAAGCACTCGCCATCGCCAACGGCACGGGCTATGGCCTCGCCGCCTCGGTGTGGACGCGCGACCTGTCGCGCGCGCACCGCTTCGGCGCCCAACTGGATTTCGGCATCGTGTGGACCAATTGCTGGCTGCTGCGCGACCTGCGCACGCCCTTTGGCGGCACCAAACAATCGGGCCTCGGCCGCGAAGGCGGCGCGGAAGCGCTGCGCTTCTTCACCGAGCCCAAGAACATTTGCATTCGTTATTGACGTGAGAGCGCCATCGTGAAAAGTCCCCTGCAGAATCTGCTCGACAGCAATCGCCAATGGTCCGCCGCCATGGTCGAGCAGGACCCGCGATTCTTCGAACGTCTCGCCCAGCAGCAGGCACCGAAGTACCTGTGGATCGGCTGTTCCGATTCGCGCGTGCCCGCCACGCAGATCGTGGACTTGCCGCCCGGCGACATCTTCGTGCAGCGCAATGTCGCCAACGTGGTGTCGCACACCGACCTCAATTGCCTGAGCACCATCCAGTTCGCGGTTGACGTGCTCAAGGTCGAGCACATCCTCGTGGTGGGCCACTATGGTTGCGGCGGCGTGCAGGCGGTGCTCGACGATCGCCGCCTTGGCCTGGTCGACAACTGGCTGCGCCATGTCGGCGACGTGGCGCAGAAGCACAAGCAGCTGCTTACCTCGATCGACCTGATGAACCTGCGCAACGCGCGTCTGTGCGAACTCAACGCGATGGAACAGGTGGTCAACGTGTGCCACACCACCATGGTGATGGACGCATGGGAGCGAGGCCAGAAACTCTCCGTGCACGCCTGGTGCTACAGCCTGTTCGACGGGCACGTGAACGATCTGGGCATGCACGTGAGCTCGCGCGAGGGGCTGAAGCCCGCGTACGAACACGCGATGCAGCGCCTGGGCACGATCCCCGAGTTCAATCGATGAGTCACGTCGTACGTACCGATCAGGCGCCGGCGCCGGTGGGCGCGTATCCGCATGCGCGCCGCGTGGGCGACTTGCTGTTTCTCTCCGGTGTCGGCCCGCGCACGCCGGGCAGCAATGCCATCCCGGGCAACGTCTACGACGACAACGGCAAGCTGGTGAGCTACGACATCGAGGCGCAATGCCGGCAGGTGTTCGCCAACGTGCGCGCCGTGCTCGAGGCCAGCGGTGCACGCTGGGAAGACCTGGTCGATGTGACGGTGTTTCTCACCGACATGGCGCGCGATTTTGCCGCGTACAACAAACTCTATGCGGAATATTTCGCAGGCGTCGATGCGTGCCGCACCACGCTGGGCATCACGGCCTTGCCTACGCCCATCGCCATCGAACTGAAGTGCATTGCTGCGCTGAAGAGCTGACACGACGCATCACGCGCGCATGAAAAAAGCCCCGGCATGCGAATGCCGGGGCTTTCTTGCAAAGGCAGCTTAGTGGCTGGCTTCGGTCTGCGGCAGCGTGGACTTGGCCGTACGCTTGGCGGACTTGCTGCCCTTGGGCTTGGGCTGGCCGTTGTTGGTGGACTTGTTCTTCTTGTGCTTGTGCGACGAGCTGGTCGCCGGTGCCGGCGTGGCCGACGCGGGCTTGGCCGCCGCGGGAGCAGCAGGCGCAGGCTGCGGGGCTGCGTCCTGAGCCAACAGGGAACCGGTGAAAGCCATACCCGCTACGAGCAGGGAAGCGATCGCGAACTTGCGCATGTGTGTGAGCCTCGACGTAAAGAGCTTGTTTCGTGCCGCGCCCCCCATCGGAACAGCCCGATGCGAGCGGTGCGACGACTAAAACATCGCACGTTTGATGGCAGCCCGAAACCGGATTTTTCCCGCGCGCAGGCGAGATTTCCGGGCTGCGCGTCTTGACATTGCAAGACCCTAACAAGGGTCGAATGTTCTTGCGCCTACGCCACGCAGAGCGCCAGCAGTCGCGCGATGGTTTCCTGCACCTGCACGGCGCTGGCCTCGGCATACGCGAAGCTGTCTTCGTCCATGTAGTTGATCTGCGACAGCTCCAGTTGCACCGCCTGCACGCCCGTATCGGGCTGGCCGTAATGACGCGTGATGTAGCCGCCCTTGAAGCGGCCATTGACCACGAAGCTGTAGCGCGACCGGGTTTCCAGCACATCCTTGAGCTTCTGCTGCAAGGCCGCCGAACAACTCGCACCCTCGGCAGTGCCAAGATTGAAGTCGGGCAACTGGCCCTCGAACAACATGGGCACGCGACTGCGGATGGAATGCCCGTCCCACAACACGACGCGGCCGTGTTCGGCGCGCAGGCGTTCAAGTTCTTGCGACAAGGCATCGTGGTACGGACGCCAATACGCGTTTACCCGACGTTGTATTTCTTCCGCAGTCGGTTCAGCGCCATCCAGGTAAAGCGGCTCGCCATCGAAGCCGATGGTGGAGACGAGCCCGGTTTCACGCTTGCCCGGATACAGCGCGTGACCATCGGCCGGACGATTGAGATCGACCACGTAACGCGATGCCACCGGGCGAATCACGCTGGCGCCCAGCGCCTTCGCCAACGGTTCGTAGAGGCGCCCCACATGCCAGTCGGTATCCACCGAACGCCGTGCATCCGGACGCATGCGCGCAGCGATGTCATCGGGAATGAAACTGCCGTCGTGCGGCAGGCTGATGAGCAACGGCGCGGTGCCGCGATGAAGCGTGTAGGTGGCGGTCATGCGTGAAGTTTACCGTGGCGCGGGAAAGCCGACGTTGGCCCGCTCAGTTGATCAACACCAGTTCTTCGGCCGAACTCGGATGAATGGCGATGGTGTCTTCCAGATCCCGCTTGCGCAGGCCCATTTTCAGCGCGACCGCAAAGCCCTGCAGCATTTCATCTGCGCCTGTGCCGAGCACGTGGATACCCACCACGCGCTCGTCGTCGCCTTCGGTGACGACCTTCATCAGGGTCGGATGCTTTCGCCCGGCCACACCCCATTTCATCGGCGTGAATTTCGCACGGTGCACGTGCACCCGGTCGCCATGGAATTGGCGCGCCTGCGCTTCGGTGAGGCCCACGATCGCCAGCGGCGGCTCGGCGAAGACCACGCTGGGAATATTGTCGTAGTCGAGCCGACTGTCGGGCTTGCCGCCGAACAGCCGATCGGCCAGTCGCCGTCCCGCGGCCACCGCCACCGGCGTGAGTTCGGGACGCTCGGTGACATCGCCGACCGCGAAGATGCCTTCGACATTGGTGGCCTGCCACGCGTCGGTGACGATGTGGCCTCCGTCGTCGACGTTGACGCCCGCGGCATCGAGATCCAACCGATCGCTGTTGGGTACACGGCCGATCGCCCACAACACGGCGTCATACGGACCGCATGGACCATTGACGTCGTCGTCGATCATCAGATTATCGCCATCGCGATGCAGGCCCGTCACTTTCACCTGGTTGGTGATGCGGATGCCTGCGTCGCACATGTGCTGCTCCAGTGCGTCGACCAGTTCCGCATCGAAGCTGGTGAGCATGCGATTGCGCACGTGCAGCGTCACCTCGCTGCCCAGCGCGTTGAGCAGTCCCGCGAATTCGATGGCGATGTAGCCGGCGCCAATCACGGCGATGCGCTTGGGCAAGGTGCGCAACTCGAAGATGTCATCGGACACCATGCCCAGATCAAAGCCGGGTATGTCCAGTCGATGCGGACGACCGCCTGTGGCAATCACGATCTGCGGCGCGCGCAATTCTTCCCCGGCGGAGGTGGCTACCGTGTTGGCGGACACGAACCGCCCCGTTTCGGTGAACACCTGGATGCCGCCCTCTTCCAGGCCCATCGCGTAACGACGACGGATGCCATCGATGTAATGCTGGCGCAACTGGCGGAAATGTTCCCAGTCGAGCGCGCCGGGGGCGGACGCAAAACCATAGTCGACTGCCAGCCGTTGTTCCTGCGCCAGCTGGCCGGCAAACCAGAGTGCCTTCTTGGGTACGCAGCCGACATTGACGCAGGTGCCGCCTAGCGCATTGGGTTCCAGCAACGCGACGCGCGCGCCGTGACGGGCGGCGCGGAATGCGGTTGCCAATCCACCCGAGCCACCACCCAATACGATCAGATCAAACGTTTCCGCCATGCCGCTCTCCAGGTTGCGCCATTCAACTTAAGCGAACCTGCGAGCAGGCCGCGTCAAGATCACACGCCAAAACGCGCCGGCGCATAAGGCGCAGGATCGATGGCCGGCGTGTCACCACGCAGCATCGATGCCACCAGCTCTCCCGTGGCCGCCGACATGCTCACGCCAAGCATGCCGTGCGCCGTGGCCAGCATGAGGTTGGACCATAGCGAACTCGGGCCGATGATGGGCACTTCGTCCACGCTCATCGGCCGCCAGCCCCACCACTCTTCCTTCAGCTCCGGTCCCTCGGGCACGTGCAGCCCTTGCGCGGCGCCGCGACGCAGGGCATCGAGGCGCGTGCGATTGAGGCCTTCCGCATAGCCAGAGAACTCCATGGTGCTGCCCAATCGGAACCCGCTTTCCCAGGTGGTCACGCACACCGCCGCTTCGCGCAATACCAGCGCATGGCGTGGCGCCAGCGCGGGTCGCGAATAGGTGATCGAATAACCCTTGCCCGGTTGCATGGGCAGGCGCAGGCCCAGCGGCTTTGCCACCAGTGGCGACCACGCGCCCAGCGCCATCACCACACGGTCGCCGCGAAACACGCCGCGCGTGGTGCGCACGTGGTCGATGCGATCGCCCTGCATGCCGAACTGGTCGATGCGCGCGCCCGACTCGATCGTTCCCCCCATGGCCAACACGCGTTGCGCGAGTTCCGCGGCATAGCGATCCGGCCGCAGCCGCGCATCGCCCGGATGGAACAGGCCGCCGGCGACGCCGGGTTTCAAGGCGGGCTCGCGTGCTTCCACCTCGTCGCCGCGCAGGCGTTCCACCGCCACGCCGAGGCGATCGAGCACCTGCGCGTGATGGCGTTCGTCGGCCCGGAAGGCCTTGTCGTTGCGGTAGACGTAGAGCTCGCCTTCTTCGCCAAACTCGCAGTCGAATTGTTCATCGCGTACGAGGCCAGCCAGCAAGCCGCGCGAACGTTGCAGGATGGCCGACCGCGCATGCGCCGCGCGCTCGAAGTCGCGCCAGTTGCAGCGCCGCGCAAAGCCCAGCAGCCATCGAAAGCGCGGCCCGTCCAGGCGTGGATTGAGGTAGAGCGGCGCGTCCGCGCGCAGCATCGAGCGCAACGCGACGCCCAGCATGCCCGGCATCGCCAGGGGCGCCGCGTGGCTTGGGGTGATCGTTCCACAATTGCCGTGCGAACTGCCGCAGCCCGGGGTACCCTGCTCCAAAATGCGCACGGTAGCTCCGGACTTCAGCAGGTAGTAGGCACAGGCCAGGCCGATGACGCCGCCGCCGAGAATCAGCACATCACTGCGTGAAGCATCCATCCGGCTATTGTAGCGTTGCCACGGCTCGCTCCTAACCTCGAGGGATTAGTGCGATGGGAACGTCAGAGCAGTCCAGCAGGATGTTGGTCCAGTGGCGTTCCGCGATGGTGTTCGCGGCCATGCTGGCGGTTTGCGCATCGGCCACGCAGGCACAGGAGGTAAAGCGCCCGGCGCCCGCGCAAAGCGCGCCGACGCCTGAGCGTCCGGCCACGGCATCGTCCGCCACGGCGGTGGATCGCGATCTTTTCTCCGAAACGGCGCATATCAAGACCGACCTGGCGCGCTACTTGTATCTGCGCGAAGTGATGCCGCAACTCACCAAGGAAGACCGCCTGATCGACCAGCAATTGCTGGCCACCGTGGAAGACGAGCTGGGCCTGTACGACGAGGCCATCTTCGACTTTCCGTTCGACAATCGCGTGCAGACCTCGGTCACCCTGCCTGCTGCCGCCGACTGGGTACCCGCCGACGCCGCGACCGAGATCGCCAAGCTGGCCACCAACCGGCGCATCGTGATGATCAACGAAGCGCACCACGACGCGCATACGCGCGAACTCACCCTGAGCCTGCTGCCGAAACTGCGCGCGGAAGGGTTCACTTATTTCGCGGCGGAAGCGCTGGTCAACAACGACACCCAACTCATGTCGCGCGGCTACCCCGTCGCCACCAGCGGCAGCGAGTACCTGCACGAGCCGCTGTACGGGCAGATCATTCGCGAAGCCATCCGCCTCGGGTTCAAGGTGGTGGCCTATGAATCGGAAGCCGATGCCCTGGCCGATCGCGAGTCCGGTCAGGCGCAGCTGCTCTACCGCCAGGTGTTCAAGAACGATCCCAAGGCGCGCTTGTTCGTGCATGCGGGATATGCGCATATCGACAAGGCCATCGGCAATCTTGGCAAGACCATCAAGCCGATGGCCATGCAGCTCAAGGAACTGACCGGCTTCGATCCGCTGTCCATCGACCAGACGCGCTGGCGCGATATCGGCCCGATGCCGAAGACGGACCTGTACAACCATCTGTCCGCCGCGTTCCCGGTGGACAAGCCGTCGGTGCTGCTCAGCCGGCAGAACGGCAGCGTCTGGGCGTCCGATCCCGATCGCCACGACGTCGACGTGATCCTCCCGCGCTCCGGCCACCAGCGCCGGCCGCACTGGCTGGAACTGGGTGGCGCCCGGCAGACGCGCGTGATTTCCAGTGAGATGTGCCAGCGTCAGTTCCCCTGCGTGGTGGAGGCGCGCTACGCCAACGAAAGCGATGACGCCATTCCCGTGGATCGCTACGTGCTGCTTGCCGACAACACCATCAACACGCTCTATCTGTGGCCCGGTGAATACAAGATCAGCAGCCGCGACCGCGAAGGCCGCAAGCTCAGCGAGCGCCGCGTGACGGTGGACAAGCCCGACTCATGAGCGCCGGAGACTTCACCTCCAGCAATCACTGAGAACTTTCTTCCAACTTATTGATTTGATAACCTCGGGCTCGTCTCAAGCAACGGGGGATAGAGATGCGCCTGAAGTTCGCCGATCCTTCCGACCACCGGTTGGCGTTCTGGCGTACCGCGCGCCATCTACTGCTCGTTGCCGTCGCACTCTCGTTGGCGGCCTGCGCGAGCAACAGCCGCCGCCCCGAGCCCACCTACAAGGATTCCCGCTCGTCGCTGGCCAATCTGCCTGCCCGTGCGCCCACGGGTGCCACGGGCACGGCCAACGACGTGCTGTTTCGCGCCATCGCCCTGGTCGGTACGCCGTATCGCTGGGGTGGCAATACGCCGGATGGCGGCTTCGATTGCAGCGGGCTGGTCGACTACATCTATCGCAACGCGGCCGGCCTGAGCCTGCCCCACAGCTCCCGCGAAATGTCGCAAATGAGCGGCTCGCGGGTGCGTCAGATGACCGACCTGATCAGCGGCGACCTGGTCTTCTTCGGTGGCTCGGGCGGCATCAGCCACGTGGGGGTCTACGTGGGCAAGGGGCGCTTCGTGCACGCACCCAACAGCGGCGGCACGGTGCGGCTTGACGACATCGACGGCCCGTACTGGCGCGATCATTTCGAGTTCGGCAAACGCCTGCTCGACTGATCCGGGCGGGCCCCGCCTGCCTCAATCTCTTTCACGCAGCGCACGCCCGCGGGCCTCTTAGGCTCCGTCTATCGTCACGATCAGAAAATTGAATTGTACACAATTTAATTTTGCGCTTAGGATTTACCCCATGAAGCGGCAACCCACTCCCGACCAACTCCTGCTCGACCAGCAACTGTGCTTTGCGCTGTATGCCGCGTCACGTTCGGTGACGGGTCTGTATCGGCCGCTGCTGGAACCGCTGGGCCTTACCTATCCGCAGTACCTGGTGATGCTGGTGCTGTGGGAACAGGACGGGCTGACCGTCCGCGAACTGGGCCAGCGCCTGCAACTCGATTCCGGAACGCTCACCCCGCTGCTCAAGCGCCTGCAGGCGGCCGGTCTTGTCACCCGCCAGCGCCGCAAGCAAGACGAGCGCGAAGTGGACATCCGCCTTACCGACGCCGGCCTGGCCCTGCGAGACCAAGCCAGCGGCATCCCCGAATGTCTCGCGCAGTGCATGCAATTGCCGCTCGACCAAATGCAATCGCTGCGCGATGAACTGAAGCGACTTACCCAACTGATCCAACACTCCCCAAACGAGGACTGACCCATGAACATCAGCAAGATTCTCTACACCGCTACCGCCACCGTTCACGGCGGCCGCGAAGGCCACGCCAAGAGCGACGACGGCGTGCTCGATCTGCAGTTGGTCGTGCCCAAGGGCCTCGGTGGTCCGGGCGGCAACGGCAGCAATCCGGAACAGCTGTTCGCCGCGGGTTATGCGGCCTGCTTCGAAGGCGCCGTGCGCTTCGTCGCCCGCCAGCAGAACGTGACGTTGAAGGACGCTTCGGTGACCGCGCATGTGGGCATCGGTCCGCGCGAGCCGACGGGTTTCGGTATCGCAGTGAAGCTGGAAGTGAATCTGCCGGGCATCGACCGCGCCGTGGCGCAGGAGCTGGTGGATACCGCGCATCGTGACATCTGCCCGTATTCGCATGCGACGCGTGGCAATGTGGATGTGGAGATTACGTTGGTCTGATGTTGGTTCAGACGGTTGGAATGGCAACGGCACCGTGAGGTGCCGTTGTTGTTTGTGTGTTGGTGATGCGCAGGCGGAGCGCGCGGGTGCGATGGTTTTGCCCGAGTTCGTCATTCCTGCGAATTCCTGAAGGAGGCAAGAGCACGCGGCGCCTTTCAGTACCCAAAGGCCTTCTTGCTCGTCATTCCGGCGGAGGCCGGAGGCGCTTTTCAACAGCCGAAGGCTGGTCATCCAGTGACTTTGCACTTGGTTATCGCGAGTCCGTTGCTCGCTCTTATGCGGCGATCTCGCCAGCGTGCCGCTTACGCAGCGGGCGTTTCGATCGGCTGCCGCCGCTCGAGTCACTTTTCTTTTGCTGGCCCAAAAGAAAAGTAACCCAAAGAAAATGGCCTTTAGAGCGATAGGCTCATAGCGTTCTGTGGGATACGAGCTTTGAAGGTTTTGGAGCCCGGAACGTCACGATCTCTCTAATCAGCGGTACGGCTACACCGCCACGCATCGATGCGAAGAGGACTTAAAGCGGACTGCAGCAGGTCGGAAGCCCGCCGCAGGCGAGCCAGGCCGCGGTAGCGCCATAACCGAGCGAACAGTCACTGGATGACCAGCCATTCGGCTGTTGAAAAGCTCCTTCTTTCGCAGGAATGACAAACAAAAAAGCCGCTCCGTTTGGAGCGGCTTTTTTGCAACTTGCCTCACGGCACTCCCCTTCCCCTTCCCCAACGGAGAAGGGAACCAAGGCAAGTCAGTGCGCGTCCGCACCCGGCGGATGCGCATGACCATGCGCAATCTCTTCCTCGGTGCCATCGCGCACTTCATTGATGGTCACATCGAAATTCAGCGTCTTGCCCGCCATCGGGTGGTTGAGATCCACGTCGACGGTGGTCATGCCCACCTTCTCCACCACTACGACGCGGTGACCGCCTTCCTTCAGCGCCAGCACCGTGCTCATGCCGGGCTTGAGCTTGGCGGCCTGCTGGAAGTACTTCTTCGGCACGCGCTGGGTCATGCCCGGCTGGCGCTCGCCGTAGCCTTCGCCCGGGGCCACTTCGACCTGCAGGTTCTCACCTGCCTCGTGGTCTTCCAGCGCCTTTTCCAGGCCCGGGATCAGCTGGCCGTGGCCGAGCAGAACCCACAGCGGTTCGTTGCGGTCGAGGGAGCTCTCGACCTTTTCACCGTCCACCGTCAGCGTGTAGTGGAGCGAGATGACCTTGTCCTTGCCAGCCTTCATTGCGTGTCTCGTGATGGATCAAACGTTGAATTCTAGCAGCCTGCCCGGCTACTCGCCCGTGCCCGGCTGAGGGCGGCCGAACCGGGCCCCGCGGGCCTCGGGACCGGCCCAGGCCAGCACGGCCAGCAGCACGGCGACGGCGGCGATCCAGGCGGACATGGCGAACGCCAGGCTGCCGCCATGCTGCTTGGCGATCCACAGCTGGGCGTTGGCGGTGACCGCCGCCAGCAGGTTGCCGGTCTGGTAGGCGAAGCCGGGCAGTGTGCCGCGCATGCCCTCGGGCGCCAGTTCGTTCAGGTGCGTGGGCACCACGCCCCAGGCGCCCTGCACCATCACCTGGATCAGGAAGGCGCCCAGCGCGAGCAGCGGCAAAGTGCTGCCGTACATCCACAAGGGAATCACCGGAATGGAAAGCAAGGCCGCGAGGATGATGGCCTTGCGCCTCCCAATGCGCTCGGACAGCGCGCCGAAGAACAGGCCGCCCACCAGCGCGCCAAGGTTGAGCATCGCCACCAGCATGAAGGCCGTGCCCGAACCGGTGGGCAGGTGCAGGCTCTCTTCCTCGAACGTGTGGTACAGGTCCTGCGAGCCGTGGCTGAACATGTTGAACGCCATCATCAGCAGCATGAGATAGATGGCGAGTTTCCAGTGGCCGCGCATGGATTCGAGCAGGCCCTTCTTGTCCTTGGCCGCGCGTTCCTGTTGCCACACTTCCGACTCGGGCACGGTGCGGCGGATGTACAGCACCAGCAAGGCCGGCAAGGCGCCGACGATAAACAAACCGCGCCAGCCGATGTGATCCACCAGCAGCCAGTTCACCAAGGCGCCGAGAAAGAAGCCGACGGGATAGCCACTCTGCAGCAGGCCGGACACCACGCCGCGGGCCTTCGGCGGAATCGATTCCATCGCCAGCGAGGCGCCGATGCCCCATTCGCCGCCCATCGCCACGCCAAACAGGAAACGCAGCACCAGCAGCATGGTGAGCGAGGTGGAAAAGGCCGTGGCCAGCTCGAACAGCGAAAACAGAATCACGTCGAGCATCAGGATCGGGCGTCGGCCATAACGATCGGCCAGCCGTCCAAACAGCAGCGCACCCAGCGGACGCGCCGCCAGCGTGAGCAGCAGGCCGAACGCCACCTCTTGCTTGCCGACGTGGAATTCCTGCGCCACGCCCACGATCACGAAGGTCAGCAGGAAATAGTCGAAGGCATCCAGCGTCCAGCCCAGGAAGCTGGCCAGCACGGTATGCCGCTGGGTGGTGGTGAGTTCCCGAAAGGGCGCGAACGGCGACATGTGCAACTCCATCCAGACCAAGGGTGACCGCCCGCGCGGCACGCAGGGCGCCAAGCGAACCATCACCGCCGCCGCAGCGCAAGCCGGGAGTGGCGTTCACCGATGTTTGAATGCATGCTCGCCTTCACATCACGCAGCCATGGAGTGGGCTCACATGTCGAACATGGATGCCGCCATGTACCGCATCGCCAACTCGTATGAGCACTGGCTCCAGCGCCGCTATGTGAAGGGCAAGCTGGCGATGGACCCTGCCTACGCGGCAACGGCGGCGCTGATCAAGCATCGGCCGATGCCACTGCTGGACATCGGCTGCGGCATTGGCTTGCTTGGCCAGTACCTGCATGCGCGAGGCATCGTGACGCGCTACCTGGGCGTGGACAGCGATCCGCGCAAGATCGAGGCGGGTAACCGCGCGCTACGCCAGGCGGGGCTGGATGGCGTACTGCAACTTCGCCAGACCGATGGCACATCACAACAACCGATACGCGGCCACGTGGCCCTGCTCGACGTGCTGCACTACCTGCCCCGCGACGGCCAGCACGCGCTGCTGGACAACGCCATCGCCCATCTCGCACCGGGCGGCCTGCTGGTGATCCGCAACGTGCTGCGCGAGCGCAGCTGGCGTTATGCCTATACGCGTGTCTCGGAGTTCTTCCTGAGCGCCAGCGGCTGGATGCGCGTGGGCGCGCAGCATTATCCCAGCGCCGATGAACTGCGCAGGCAGCTCGAAACGGCCGGTCTCACGGTCACCATCCGCTCCCTGCATGGAAAGACGCTGTTCGATAGCTATCTGCTGGTGGCAGCGCGGCCCAAATAGGCCAAATGCCTTGCTGTGGAAGGCTTCGCGCCGGGTTTCCGATGCCATCGATTGGCAAACCCGGCAGGTAATTCATATTTGCGCTATACTCCCCTGTCACGACATTCCGTCGTGCCTCCCCCATTTGATACTGCAACGCGGTTCGATTCGAACGCTCCGGGTTGCTCTGGAGCTTCCATGACTTTCGAATCGCTGGGCCTTGCGCCCGCGTTGTTGCGCGCGCTTGCCGACCAAGGCTACGCCGAACCCACTCCCATCCAGGCCTCGGCCATTCCCGTAGTGCTGGAAGGTGGCGACCTGCTCGCCGCCGCCCAGACCGGTACCGGCAAGACCGCGGCGTTCGCGCTGCCGCTCTTGCAGCACCTCTCCACGGCTGGCGCCACCATGACCCGTCGCCCCCGCGCCCTCGTGCTCACGCCCACGCGTGAACTGGCGGCGCAGGTGCATGACAACCTGCGTGACTACGGCAAGTACCTGCGCGTGAGCAGCACCACCATCTTTGGTGGCGTGAGCATGGGCCCGCAGATGCAGGCGCTGCGTCGCGGCGTGGACGTGGTCATCGCCACGCCGGGCCGCCTGATCGATCACATGCAGCAGCGCTCGGTGGATCTTTCCGGCGTGGAAGTGCTGATCCTGGACGAAGCCGACCGCATGCTCGACATGGGCTTCCTGCCGGCGCTCAAGCGCATCCTGTCCGCGCTGCCCAAGCAGCGTCAGACGCTGCTGTTCTCGGCCACGTTCGCGGGCCCGATCAAGGCACTGGCGATGCAGTTCATGCATAACCCGCGCGAAGTGTCGGTGACCCCGGCCAATAGCGTGGCCACCACCGTCACGCATCACGTGCATCCGGTGGATGCCGCCAAGAAGCGCGACCTGCTGCTGCACGTGCTGTCGCAGGACAGCCGCCGCCAGACGCTGGTGTTCAGCCGCACCAAGCACGGCGCCGACAAGCTGGTGACCTTCCTGGGCGCTGCCGGCATGCGTGCCGCCGCGATCCACGGCAACAAGAGCCAGAACGCGCGCACGCGTGCACTGAGCGATTTCAAGACGGGCCGCGTGACCGTGCTGGTGGCCACCGATATCGCCGCGCGCGGCATCGACATCGACCAGTTGCCCATCGTGATCAACTTCGACCTGCCGATGGTTGCCGAAGATTACGTGCATCGCATTGGCCGCACGGGCCGCGCCGGTGCCGACGGCATGGCCGTGTCGCTGGTGAGCCACGACGAGTCGGGCCTGCTGCGCGACATTCGCAAGCTGCTCAAGCAGGACATTGCCGTCAGCGACGTGCCGGGCTTTGAGCCTTCGCATCCGTTGCGTACCGATGCCAATGCGCCCAAGCCGGTGCAGGGCCAGCGCCAGGCGCGTCCGGCTCGCCCGCAGGGCGGTCGTCCGCAGGGCTCGCATCGTCCGCATGGCCACGCCGGCCATGGTTTTGGCGGCGGCGATCGTCCGGCCGAAGGCAACCGCAAGCGCCAGCGCCGCGGTCGTCCCGCAGCCAAGGCGTAAGCCTCATCGTGAGGCCTCGCGTTCAAAAACGTCGAGGCCTCGCGAATATTTGAATCATCGAGTTTCCTGAACCGTGATCTGCGACGCCGGTCCTTGGCGTCGATGAAGTGTGCGAAGGTGTAGGCCGCCGCGCTGCGGTGAGACCGCCCTAGCGCTTTGACAAGTCTCTCACTCGCTGGCCACGAGATTTGTCCAACCATCGTCACGGCAAAGGAGAAACGAGATGCGAGGCGAACGTTCCCGGCCTGTCATGATCGGTCTTGCGCTGCTCGCCATCGTGGCAGTGGTCGCCACCATCGCCATTCCCACCTGGCGCAATCACCGCGTTGCCGAACACCTCGATGAGGCGCTGCAGTCGGGCGAAGCGGCGAAACTGGTCGTGATGGAAGCCGCCACCGTGCGCGGCGGACTGAGCCAGCTCAAGCCCGGCGACCTTACCTTCAACGCCGCATCCTCGCTCAACGCCTATGTGTCGAAGATCGACGTGTCCGAAAGCGGCCGCGTCACCATCGCAACACGCAACACCGGTGCTGCGCCCGACCCCGTCTTCCTGCTCACGCCATTGGACAACTCGGCCACCGGCGGCAACGCACCGTTGATCTGGAGTTGCGACATCATCGCCGGCAACACCCAGCGGATGCCGACGCGCTGCGTGCGTCCCGCACTGCCCGCGCCGGCAACGACCATCAAGGGCTGAAACGTTCTGCCCTGTCGCAGCTACGGCTCGCGGATGCGAGACGTGAGCACGTGGTCCTCCCACACGCCGGCAATCTGCAGGTAGCCCTTGGCGTAGCCTTCGCGCTCGAAGCCCAGGCGTTCCAGCAAACGGCCGCTGCGTTCGTTGCGCGGCATGTAGTTCGCCATCACGCGATGCATGTCCAACTTATGGAACGCCCAGGGAAGCGCCGTTTCCAGCACTTCCTGCATCAGCCCCTGCCCCTGCCGCCGCAACGCGACGCTGTAACCCAGATGACAGGCCTGGAATGCGCCGCGCACGACGTTGGCGAAGGTGAAGCAGGCAAGGATTTCCTGGCCTGACAAATCCATCGCGAAGAACGGATAAGCACGATCCAGCCGTACCGCTTCGCGTGATTCGGCCAACGTCTGCACGCAGTGGTCGAGCGTGTAGTACGCCTCGTCGCGCAGCGGCTCCCACGGCGCCAGATGCTCGCGATTGTGCTCGCGATAGCGCAGCAGCTTCCACGCATCGGCCACTTCCACCAGACGCAACACGGTGCGTTGCGTAGTAATGGGATGGAACACGTTCACAGCCGGCCCAGCGCCTCGGCGTGATGACGAAGATGGTCGTCGATGAAGCTGGTGATGAAGTAGTAGCTGTGGTCGTAACCCGCGTGTCGCCGCAACAGCAGCGCCTGGCCGCCTTCGGCGCAGGCCTGGTCGAACAGTTCGGGTTTCAGCTGCGTGGTGAGGAAACCGTCGGCTTCGCCCTGATCGATCAGGATGGTGCCGTCGAAAGTCCGCCGGCGCACGAGTTCGCAGGCGTCGTATTCCGCCCAGGTCGCCGTATCGTCGCCCAGGTAGCGCGGGAACGCTTTCTGTCCCCACGGCACCTGGCTCGGCGCGACGATGGGAGCGAAGGCCGACACGGAGCGGTACTTGTCGCGATGGCGCAAGGCGATGGTGAGCGCGCCGTGCCCGCCCATCGAATGACCGGTGATGCCGCTGCGCGCGATGTCCGCCGGAAAATGCTGCGCAACGAGCGCCGGCAACTCATCGACCACGTAGCTGTGCATGCGGAAACGCGACGACCATGGCGACTGCGTCGCGTCGAGATAGAAGCCCGCACCTTCGCCGAACTCCCAATCGCCCGTCGCGCCGTCGAAGCCGGTCTGGCGCGGGCTGGTATCGGGCATCACCAGGATCAAGCCCAACTCCGCCGCGAGACGCTGGGCGCCAGCCTTGATGGTGGCGGTCTCCTCGGTGCAGGTGAGGCCCGCAAGGAAATACAGCACCGGGCAGGCTTCCTGCGCCGCTTGCGGCGGCTGGAACAATGCAAAGCGCATTGGTCCGCCGCAGTTGTCCGAGTGATGCCGGTAGAACCCCTGCACGCCGCCGTGGCAACGCTGCTCGGCGATCGTTTCTATCCCTGCCATGGTGATTCCTTCTGCCAAACCTGAACCCGCCAATGATAGTGCGACTGGCTCAGCGTTCCTGGTCGGTCGGGCGCATCAGCAATTCGTTGATGTTCACGTGCGCCGGACGCGACACGCAGAACACGATGGCATCGGCCACGTCCACCGATTGAAGCTGGCGCATGCTGTCGGCCCAGGCGTTGAGGTTGTCCTTGGTCGTCGCGTGGCCGATGTGATCGCGCAATTCGGTTTCCACCACGCCCGGCTCGATCACCGTGACGCGGATGTTGTGCTGGTAAACCTCGCGCCTTAGCGCTTCGGAAAACGCCACCACGCCGAACTTGGTCGCTGAATACGCCGCAGCATTGGGATTGGCCACGCGCCCCGCCGTCGACGAGATGTTCACGATGTGGCCGTCGCGACGCTGGCGCATGCCGGGCAATGCAGCCTGCGTGGATGCGATGAGGCTGAGCACGTTGAGTTCCAGCATGCGACGCCAACGCCCCAGATCGGCCTCTTCCACCGGCTCCAGGTACATCACGCCGGCATTGTTCACCAGGATGTCCAGGCGCCCGTAGCGCGCCTCGGTTTCCGCCACGATGCGCTTGGCCTCGTTCTCGTCGGCGAGATCGGCCACCAGCACGGTGGGGTCGGCGCCCAACGCCTGCAGCTTTGCCGCCAATGCTTCGAGCCTATCGCGCCGGCGCGCTGCAATGGCGACCTTGGCGCCCGCCTCGGCCAGGCCCAGCGCCGTGGCTTCACCAATACCCGACGACGCGCCGGTAACCAGCGCGACACGACCATCAAGACGTCCAGACATGAATAATCCTCTCGATTGAGCCATCAGCTGGCACAAAAATCCCAGTGGGGCCGGGCCAGCCTGTTACAATAGCGGCATTCTCCCGCATGCCGTCGTGCATGCCATGTCGAGGTTCCCCATGTCCTCCCCGTCTTCCGATTCCCAGCCGGCAGCCGTCGGCTTTGCTGCGCTTGGCCTTCATCCGGAGTTGCTGCGCGCACTCACCGACGTCGGCTACGAATCGCCCTCGCCGATCCAGGCCGCCACCATTCCGCCGCTGCTGGAAGGCCGCGACGTGCTTGGCCAGGCGCAGACCGGCACCGGCAAAACCGCCGCGTTCGCGCTGCCCATTCTTTCGCGCATCGACCTGAAGCCCGGCAAGCCGCAGGCGCTGGTACTCGCGCCGACGCGCGAACTGGCCATCCAGGTGGCCGAAGCGTTCCAGCGTTACGCCACCTACATGCCGGGCCTGCAGGTGCTGCCGATCTACGGCGGCCAGAGCTACGGCCCGCAGCTGCACTCGCTCAAGCGCGGTGTGCAGATCGTGGTGGGTACGCCGGGCCGCGTGATCGACCATCTCGATCGCGGCACGCTCGATCTCTCGGAGCTGAAGTTCCTGGTGCTCGACGAAGCCGACGAAATGCTGCGCATGGGCTTCATCGACGACGTGGAGAAAGTGCTGCAGGCCACGCCGCCGGAACGCCAGGTGGCGCTGTTCTCCGCCACCATGCCGGCACCGATCCGCAAGATCGCGCAGCACCACCTGAAGGATCCGCGCGAAGTCACGATCAAGTCGTCCACCACCACGGCGGCGAACATCCGCCAGCGCTACTGGTTCGTGAGCGGCATGCACAAGCTCGACGCGATGACGCGCATCCTCGAAGCCGAGCCGTTCGACGCGATGATCATCTTCGCGCGCACCAAGTCGGCCACCGAAGAGCTTGCCGAAAAGTTGCAGGCGCGAGGCCTCGCGGCCGCCGCCATCAATGGCGACATCGCGCAGCAGCAGCGCGAGCGCGTGATCCAGCAGCTGAAGGACGGCAAGCTCGACATTCTCGTGGCCACCGACGTGGCCGCGCGTGGCCTGGACGTGGAACGCATCAGCCACGTGATGAACTACGACATCCCGTACGACACGGAAAGCTACGTGCACCGCATCGGCCGCACCGGCCGAGCGGGTCGCAGCGGCGAAGCCATCCTGTTCGTCACGCCGCGCGAAAAGGGCATGCTGCGCGCCATCGAGCGTGCCACGCGCCAGCCCATCGAAGAGATGAAGCTGCCGACGGTGGAAGCGGTGAACGACGTGCGTATCGCCAAGTTCAAGCAGCGCATCAGCGACACCATCGCCGTGGGCGAACTGGAACTGTTCCAGCAGCTCATCGAACAGTACGAGCAGGAACACAACATCCCCGCCGTGGAGATTGCCGCCGCGCTGGCGCGCATCGCCCAGGGCAACCAGCCGCTGCTGCTGACCCCGCCGCCCAAGCGCGAGTTCGCGCCGCGCGAGCACGGCCGCGACCGTGAGCACGGCCACGAGCGTGGCGATCGTGATCACCGCGGCGAGCGTGAGCATCGCCCGCGCGACCGCGATGCCGCTCCGCGCGATTTCACCCCGCGTCCGGTGCGCGCGCACCACACGGAAGAAGGCAAGCGCACCTATCGCGTGGAAGTGGGCCATGAGCACGGCGTGAAGCCGGGCAACATCATCGGCGCCATCGCCAACGAGGCAGGCCTGGAAAGCGGCCACATCGGTCGCCTGAGCATCCGTGGCGAATACAGCCTGATCGACCTTCCCGACGGCATGCCAGCCGAAGTGTTCCAGCACCTGCAGAAGGTGTGGGTGAGCCAGCAGCAGCTGCGCATCAAGGAATGGGATGGCGATGACAGTGGCGCTGCCGATTCGGCACCGCGTCGTCCGGGTGGCTTCCGCCCTGGTTTCAAGAAGCCGGGTGGTGGCGGTGGAAAGCCGCGGCCGCATGGGCATAGTGGTGGCGGGAACAAGGGGCCGCGTCGCGGGAAGTAAGCGCGGCGTTGGTGCTATCGCACCTCGCTGCATGGTGGTCCTTGCGTAATCGGGGGACCCTGCTTCCGCATCGCTTGATTTTCGCGTTCTCGCGATCTAGCTCGCCTGCGGCGGGCTTCCGAACCGCTGCCGCGGTCCGGGTCACTTTCTCTTGCTTGCCCAAGAGAAAGTAACCACCGAGATGGTGGCAATGCCAAAGAGAAAGGCACCCCGGATGACGCGCCTTCCGGGCCTGCGGCCCTCCAGGTTCGCGGGCGGGCTTCGGGGTTTTTCGACAGGACATCCGTGTCCTGTCGAAAAACTGGCCGCATCCCTGCGGCCACCCTACGGGCTTTCCTCCACCCGCCCGCCGCTGTC
>NZ_JBEPMU010000006.1:0-501618 GCF_040545895.1 Dyella japonica | reverse complement strand
TTGAGCTTGGCGTGCTCCGCTTCGATGTCCCGCAAGCGCTGCACATCCGAGGCCCCCATGCCGCCGTACTTGGACTTCCACACGTAGTAGGTCGCCTCAGAAATGCCGAGCTCGCGGCACACATCCTTGACCTGCCGACCGCCTTCGACCTGCTTCAACGTCGCGACGATCTGGCTCTCAGTGAACTTGCTTTTGCGCATCGTGGGTCTCCTTGGGGCTAGTTTGCCCGGAGACCTCTAGTGATGGGTGGAGTGAGCTTAAGGGGAGTCGACAATTGAACGCCCCGAGCAACAGAATCTTTTGGATCAGCATCTCGTTACGTTGACCGATGTTGAGCGGCAATTGCTTGGCTCATCGAACTTAAATACTGATTCGGTAGCAACATCGACTGGGTAGTAAGACGCACCCGTAGTGACATATGCCGTGGAAAGCCGCTGACTTAATCCCATCCGTCGCCATAGAAAATAGAAGAGTCGGGTCCGCAGCACCCGCCCTTCCTTGTTGGGCTAAATCTGGCCCAGCCTTTTCGCCTACGCTTCCTCGCTGGGCCAAATCTGGCCCAACCTTTTCGTCTACGCTTCCTCGCTGGGCCAAATCTGGCCCAGCCTTTTCGCCTACGCTTCCTCGCTGGGCCAAATCTGGCCCAGCCCTTTCGTCTACGCTTCCTCGTTGGGCCAAATCTGGCCCAACCTTTTCGACTACGCTTCCTCGCTGGGCCAAATCTGGCCCAGCCTTTCTGACTACGGTTCCTTGCTGGGCCAAATCTGGCATAGCGCTCACAGCCTGGGCAATCCGGCTCTAATCACAGTGGTATGAAGCCTAGATGCGGACCGCCCGGGCACGACGGGACGACGGGTGCGCTCTCAACTTCCGTCGGATCCCTGCGACATCTACAGAGGACGCCCGCACATGGATCCCTGCCGTACCTTGCGCCCGCCTGGCGTAATGAAACGTCGCTGTTGCGTCAGTCGCGTGCCCCATTAGAGCTGCTAGCTCTTCCAATGGCACCCCAGAGGCT
The DNA here is from genome assembly GCF_040545895.1 of Dyella japonica. GTDB lineage: Bacteria > Pseudomonadota > Gammaproteobacteria > Xanthomonadales > Rhodanobacteraceae > Dyella > Dyella japonica_D. The sequence continues at coordinate 500,600 of NZ_JBEPMU010000006.1, read as the reverse complement.
TTGGCATCCGCCGCGAACTGATGTCGGAACGAATAGATCGATGGATAACGCTTCCGACGACCAAGTATTGAGCGCCCCGCCCGCGTCATGAAAAGCGACACCCGCCTAAGCCACTCACTGAATGCCAAACCTCCTGGGCGTTCTTGGATATGGGAGAGAAGTGCCCGGACGGCATTGGCCACAATCGGCTGATCAGGCGACAAGTGCAGTCGACGAAACATTTGCCCTGCCCGATGCTCCCCGAACTTGGCATTGCGAACTACAAGCACCACCCCGTCCTCACGCTCTTCCAAATAAGCCTGGCCCCACTCACATGGACGCAGACCCGTTAGATAGGTGGCTCCGAGTAATACTCCCAAGGATTTTGCCCAGCGATAGTGGTCCATATTCGCGCGAAGAAAGCGAATAATTTTGACAAAATCTTGTCGACCACAACCTTTCTGCTTGATAGCAGACGTGCGCGTTCCTCGCCTCATGGCACCGGTCTGCGGTTCATTCGATAAGATCTCGAGCGCACCTTGAAGCTCCCGAGCACGAATGTCGTCCCTGGAGCCACAGGCCAATTCCTCGAGATGGAACTTTAGCGCTGCCTTATTCTGGCGCCAGGTCGACTTCGATACAGACGGCTTTTGATCTATCAAATAGCGGACGGCCAACTCTGGCGGTAATGGCTCATGAGGACCAAGGCCATACAAATTCGATACCCGGACACAAATTTCGCGACCACGCTTGGCATACGCCTTTTCGGTCTCAATTGATCGGCTCAGCACGTTCATCATTAACGACTCCCTACGTTACCTCGCGCTTTGAAGTAAGAGGTAACGCTTTAGCGATACCTCTTCGCCCTGCGACAACTCGCTGGACATGCTGGCTGGACGAGCGGCAAGCCACCTAGCCGCTAAGCGCGTGACCATTGCTTGCGGCCGCCACTTTTGAGGCTTGAAGTTGGCGAACCTCATTTGCGAGACGAGCGTCATACTCGGCTTGAATTCGGGCCCGTGCTTGCCGCCCCACCCAGGCGAGGCGCCTTTTTCTTCGAGCCTCAATGCGACGCTCAAAAGCTATCTTCGGCGGCACACGAAGCTGTCCATCTCGCGCCGCGTGCGTCAAATAATTGACATACGCCTCCATGTCAGCGATCGGCTTCGTCGCCTTGGCTGACTCGTCTGGATGTAACTTCGACCAAAGTTGAAGTGTCACTTCATGCCGTTTACCAGGCACATTGCGAAGCGCGCGACGAAGGTCCCATTTCGAATAGCCAGAAGTGTCGTAGCCACGCGAAGAGATATTTCTATCTATAGAATCTTTTGGTACGTACAACGTACTAGTACGTACCAATGGTTGAGGATCTTTGAATGAGGTACTTGCTTCGCTGCAGCGTTTGTCGGTCACCGAAATTCCCCGTGTGGTTGGAGTCCAAAGTCTACCCAGGAGCTCAGCACGTGTATGGATGATTTCTTAGCTTTTGAAAAAAAATCGTCTCCAGATCGGCAGGCACACACCATCGACCGTTTTCAGATCTCCGAAGCCTTAGATGCCGCAGCAAATCGTTATGCGTCATCGAAGACTTCGCGGTGGGACGAGCAGCTCTCTCATCTACGGCACGCTTTGGTTGATTTGTGGCAAGCAGACCCAGGCGTTATTCTTGTAGCTATCGAGCATTTCGAATGGCTCACGGCACGTGCGACGAGCAAAACTGGACTTCGGCAGCGCGATGTCATCAAACGGGCGAGATTGGACTTCAAAAAGGTAGTGCTGGAGGCGTTTCACGTCTTAATGCTGCCCCGCGCTTATGACGTGCTATTCGAAGGGCATGCGGGTGCCGCGGATTTTATAAAGGTCATGGAGAGCTCCATTGACCTTTGGGAGGTGAAGAACGATACCCTCCCTGAGAGGGCAGACACGTTACGGCAAACAACCGATCTTCTTTTCGAGATCGCGTGGTTTGGCCACAGCCTATTACCCACCAGGCCGTCCACTATCGGTGGCCACCGCACGGTGAGGACATCAACGGGCCGGGAGTTTTGTGCCCTCTGCTTCAGGCCGAGCCACCGATACAGGATCCAACATAGTCTTCAAACCTCGCGGTGGGCCTTGGAAAGTCGTGAACGACACCGCTTTCTGTTCACTCGCGCGTGTCCAGCCCCCTCACTGTTACAAGAGGAAATATCGCCGCATCAGGCTTGCTCTAAGTACTGCGAGGAACGACACAGCATTCGGGTTGGATCAGATAGCAAGCTGGATGAGAAGAACGCCGCGATGCGTTGCTCAGACGGCAAGCTATCCAACCGCGTGGCGTTCGATCAGGAACTCAAGAACCTTACCGGTACTCTTGATAGCTTGATGCTTGCAGCACCACGATCGGTGAGAATGAAAAGGATGGTTGCGTGGTATCGATGCCATCCATTGTTCGCAAAAAGAGAAATTCCCCCTCGCCTCACATTGATCACCGCCAACCGTTACCGAGCGGAAATGGTTGTGAATCACATTCTGAAACCCATCCCAAGGGCAGATCACGGCGAGACAGCGCTTCAAGATGATGTGCTACTCATTGAAATCTGGGCAGTCGGCCTGGCGAAGATCGTCCGCCACGATGGTTCGACAACTTTCATTACCAAACCAGACTCCGAAGGCGCATTCCGACATGTATTCGCCGAGTGCACAGACAAGGCACTGAGCGTTCTGGATATTGGTGGGAAAGATCTGACGGGTTTTGACGTCGCCGTGTTTGAAGACCTAGGCATAGAGCTCCAGATCTCGGATAACTTCATCCGGTTCGTTTTTGAATCGCCAACCTGGCTTCGATTGGCCTGTGGCCTCCGCACCAAAGGTGCGCGCTGAAAGCTTATAAATTGGACATACGGGAGTCTCCGGGCGCGATAGCCTTCTATCAACACACCGCGCTACGGACCCTCCATGGCTAACCGTCTTATTCGACTTACAGAAGTTAGATCACGTACCGGCCTAGCACGCTCGACTATCTACGCGAAGGTCAAACTCGGGCTGTTTCCAAAGCCCGTGAAGTTGGGCCACCTCGCGGTCGCATGGATCGAGGCAGAGATCGAAGCCTGGCTCGAAGCACGTATTGCCGAGCGCGATATGTCATCTAGCGCAATTTCAAGCCGACACGCTCAACAGGATCATCGGCCTACTTCGTGATCCGACGATCGCCGACCTCCGAATGGCCCAAACTGGACCATTTACGGATTGTCTCAGTTTTGATCACTCACTGATAATTGGTGCCTGAGCAAAGATCTTCTTGCGCCACGCTCGCATCGTATCGAAAGAAGACTCTCGACAAAGCGATAAAAACATAACGTCAGATCCTGCCTTTGGCCCGACTCATCCAAGCAGTCGGCCCGCACCAGCACCCCTGATAACACCGGCTAATCGCCCTTAATCGCCCGGCCACGACGTCGGTTCTCGACCAAGTTCAGACACTCGCAGTAGCTGAATCCCGCCCAGAGGATCATCATGAGTGGCGCGTCGCACGCGGCCTCTGGGGTTTGGATAATCGCCTTGATTACCCCTTTGTCCTTGAGACTAAGCCTTCCGTGACTTGCACGCGGATGGCTAAGTTCCGCCACTTCAAGCCGACACGTCGTGCAAGGCAAATTCCGATTCGTCCAGTTGGAGTCTGCAGGGACGGATCCTCAGCTGAGTCAATCCAAGCCAGTGTCTGAGGTCACCGACCCAGGTTGCGGCGTGCCATTCAGGCGTTTATGCCAGTCACCGAGGTATGTGGACTGGCCATTGGTTTCGTAAAAGCGCTTTGCAATTTGCTCGTGCTGCCACGGTAGATCAGGGATGAAGCGAAAGCGCCCGTGTACGGCATTTTGGCCGGGGCCGATGACATGATCGACCTGCCAGAAATTTTTCCCTTGCTGGCGCCCCATCAGGACGCCACCGGATTCGAGGGAAAATGTAGTGGATGCTTCGGCCTCACATATGCTGCGGAACTTCGGGCTCATCTGCACTATTGGCATCTTCATTCCGGGTTCGCTCGTGCATGCAAGGACAATGAGGAGGAGGAGGAAGTGCGGATGTCTCCCATGCCGGCGGCATGGCGCCTCCATGCTCATCCCGCAAGGCCAAGGTATAGACCGTCGATTCACTACGAGTTTTGCCCGAAGACAATACCCCTACCGCAACGCGCATGGCTTGAAGCGACAGTTCTTGCAAGTCGTAGTCGGCATCTTTGAACGTACGCTCAGTACAACCGGGCGGCTGGATCAGATCGGTCGAATCTGCTCCAGGTGGAGAAGGAATGGATGCCTGAGCTTCCTCCCGGTGCCATTGGAGGCACACCGGACAGCCTCCGTCAGGCGTATGCAGCACGACGGTGCCGCCGGTGACATCGGGAGTAGCGCCAAGGTGAACCAAAGGAAGCCCTGCGCGCTGACCGTGATCCCACAGTAGGCGATTGATGCCATGGGAGGCCGACGCATCGATGATCAGGTCGACGCCGCGAAGTATCTTTTCCAGTACCTCATCATCGATCTGCAGTTCTTGGGTCCCACCGAGCTGATGCACGAACGGCTCCACCTGGCAGCTGGGGTAATGCTGATCGATATACTGTTTTAGAGCCAGGACCTTGTACTTGCCCCACACCGCGGCACCGAGCGGCCAGCGGATACTGTTGCCAGGCTCTAGGTCATGGTCAAGTAGGCGCAGCTCAGAGGCGCCGTTGCGTGCCAATTCGATGGCGAGAGGAGCTCCAAGCGCGCCAGTGCCGATCACGGCGATGCGCTTACCGTTAAGGGCACCAACCGCGGGTACGCGCTCGCCAATGTCCCTCTTCCCTGCACGGTAAACCGGAATGACTCGACTCTCACCTGCTTGTTCCCTCTCTGACTGAAGTGGCGCAGGGGGCCGACATCCATGCCAACAATCCAGCCATCACCGATCTCCCTCTCGGTAAGTTCCGTGGGGTGAACGAATGCAAAAAAACGAGCGCCAAGGCCGTGACTGGAAAAAACCAAGCAATTGCGCACTAGCACCAAGCAATCTGCACACTAGCGCCAACAGTACTGCACAGGCGCGCCAGAATGCACAGAAACACCAGGCTGAGCGCTCCGGCTTCGGTATGGACATTACTTAATCGGTCGGCTTATGCCTCGTTAAATTCGTCAATATCGCTATCGGATTCAACGGTGATAGCCAACTGATAGGCCGACGATGCCTGCATGAAGACTGCCCAAAAGCGAGGCTCAAGGCACATATCCCCTCCCTTATAGAAATCCTCTCGCAACAAGATCTGATGCACCTGCGGCAGCCGCCAACATGGCACTCGCGGATAGAGGTGATGTTCGTTGTGGTAGTTGGAGCCAGCCTGGAGCAGGGTCCAGAAGACCGAGCTGTTTGTCCTGGAATCGTAACCTAGCCCCATTCCCGTTCCTGCATGCATCTGATATGGCGATAGGCCACCGATGAAGATGATTCCCACCATTGGCACCGCCACATATTGGAGGAACACATAAGGGTGCACCCAAGCCAACAGCGAGAAGCATGTGACCACGAGGACTTGGCATCCAACATTGAATAGCGCGAACGCCTGCATCTCAGAACGGCTAAACGGCGGCTTGTATTTGAAGCCAAGGTCTCGGCCAGCGGCCATGGCAAGGGTATAGCGCAGGTAATTCCTGTTAGCTGCTAGTCGAGCGAGGAACAGTCGCTGGAAAAAGGTGCGGAACCTACTGAAGGTCTTGCAATCGGGATCTGACGGTTGGTTCGTATACCGATGGTGCTCCCAATGTGAGGCGAAGAATCCAACCGCGAACGCTCCTGGCACAAGGGAGCTGATCATGACGCCTAAGGCCCCGCTCACGCGCCGGTTTGCGTGTAACGTGAAGTGAAAGCCTTCATGTCCCGCCACAGCGAGCATAAACCCACCGTACCCAGCGACAACCATGCACGGTAGTGACAGCACAATTTTGAAAGCCATCGGACTGCTGGTCTCAAACAGCAGTCCGATGGCGTTGCAAGGAATCAGCGACAGCGCCAGGCCGTAGACCACATACAGCAGTGTTTCCCATGCGCTAGGCCTGTAGAGGTACTCTGGGATGACTGGTTTGACAATGGGCATCGCAATTCCTTTTCGCGTGAAACATCTATCGACCTAACGCCCCGTCGTATCGAGGACCGGTAGTTTCAGCCAATTTCTTGGCGGCGATATCGGCCGCGCTCGGGTGGACGACATTGCTAATCCAACCGCACTTAGCGAAGAACCCATTGATCCACTGCATCGGGTCGATTTCACCATCAACCGCGGTACTTAGCGATTGCGGGAAAGCGTGATGGTTGTGGTGCAGCGTTGTTCCCATGCTTAGCATGGCTAGGGACGAGATATTCGTTGCACGGCCCTTGGTCGCGAACTTGCGGGATCCGACGCAATGGCAGAACCCGTTGATCACAAGCTCGGTAAAGGCATACCCAACGAACACGCGAAACGCCCCGAAATAGGCGAACCCCTTGAGACCGGTCTGCCAACCACCCAACGCGTAGCCCACTGCAAAGGGCACCATCAGGCCCAGGTACGAGACGACTACAAAATGTTTGTCGAAGAATCGCAGGACGGGGTCCTTGAGGAGCGAACCGGCGTAGTACGCCTTGGAAGTCGAACGGCGCGCGTACTTCCAGCCCACAGACGCCCAGAAGAGCCCCACCGTATAGACGCGCCAATTGCTCTCCCCAAACTGCCACGGCGTATGCGGATCTCGGTCCGGGACGTCGACGTGTCTGTGGTGTCGCTTGTGGTTCGCGACCCACTGAATCAGAGAGTCCTGGCACAGGATGGTTCCGAATACCGCGAGGACGACTCGGAAGGAGGGCTTCGCCTGGAATGCCCCGTGCGTGAAGTACATGTGGTAGGCCGTGTTGACCCCGATAGCGTTCGCGATAAACGCGACAGGTACTACGTAAGCCAAGTCCCAAGGGGAGATGAACATGAAACGAACAGCGAGCACGGTACCCACATGACGACAACCGTCGTCATGATGAAGTACGAGACACGACGGCCGTAAGCGCCGCGGCCCATTACCAGGATTTCGCCGGGATCAGCGACATTCATTGTCTCGTCCTTCCATGATTGGCGGGCGCATCTGCCTTGTCGTTCAAGCAGAGGCCGCAGTCAGAAACGCAACGGCACGCTCGACTACCGCGTCATTACGAACGATGCGGCGGTGGCCGAACCCCCTCGTTGAGTAGAGCTCCGTCTTGGATGGGCTTTCCTTATGGAGAAGCTCTGCATTCCAATATGGGATCTCCTGATCATCTTCGTCGTGAATGAGCAGCGTCGGTCTATTGAGACTGGCCAGCATCCCGCTGATAGACAACTTTTCCCAATAGAGCTTTCCGGGGTGTTCAGCTTCCAGGAGGGCACGCATGCGGGCCACGACACCTGCTGGGATGCCCAATAGGGTTCCGAATGCCTCAGTAACCCAGACGGCGTTCGAGAAGCAACCGATGAGGACCATCTTCGGCGCCTGCACACCGAAGTCGTGGGAGGCATACACGACATTGCCCGCCCCGAACGAGTGACCAAGGATTCCCCATAGCGGCCCGAATTGATTGGCAATGGCCTGCACCGTGGAAGCGTACTCCACCATATCGGTTCGGTTTCCTGTTGACGCCCCGTGAGCAGGTGCATCAAACGCGATAACGCGATAGCCACGCGCGATGGGCGGCGCCACAAACGCACCCAGCTGGCCGCCCCTCCCCCCCCCCAGGCATGACAAAGGAGAATGAGCTTCTCCCCGTCACCCCATTCGTACACCGCCACATCTTTGCCGGCCACCACCAGCCTGTGCTTCACAGCTCTTTCGATCAGCGACTGCTCTTTAGCCGACGGCCGGTGCTTTGGTGGCGTCAGGAACAGCTTCAGCGCCAACTTGGCCGCAGCCTCGCTGGACACGGCGCGCACCACACGCAAAGCCAATTTGATCGCCAACAAGGAGGCGTTCTTCTGATATCCCACCCGGGCAGGAGCGGGTGACTGCTGCATGGCTTCGTTACTCATACGGCCTCGATAGTGGCGTGGTGTTGTGGAGCGTCGCTGGGGGTGTCCGGGAAACATTCCTTATCGCGCCAACCAGAGGCGATGGAATCTTGCGTGGCCTATGGGATTCAGGATCGATAAAGACTCCAACCTGGTGTGCAGTGATGGCTTCGACAGCACGGTCAGCGAGTTGAAATGTGAAATCGACGCGCCACTTCACGGGGCTGAGTAGCGCGATGCCAAGCTGTCCTACAATCACATCGGTGTACGTGATCGGCCTGAGATAATTGACATGCGCTTCTGCGATAACGGAAAGGTTCTCTCGTAGCTCATGGCCAAAGGAGGCGAACACGTCGCGCATCATCTCGACGCGCATATCCTCCATCCAGCGGAGCACTACGGTGTTGCTAAGAAACCCCGTGAAGTCAACCTCGTATGGCTTTGGCCGGAAGATCCGCGAAACGCAAATCCCTTGCGCCGATGCGGCACTGGCGATCATCCCTGACGGACCTTGGCAAGCCTGGTCTGAGCGGCGGCCTTCTTACGCAAGGAGATTTGCAGAAGGTCCACGAGACCGGAGCTGAACCCACGCTCTGCCGCATCGAAGTAGCGGTCGTAGTGCGTGAACAGATTCTCGCCATAGCGCTCAACGACGACGACGCGGTTTTCGATCAGCGTGGCCTTCCACTCACGAAGCGTGCGGGCGTAATCCTTGCCAATACGCCTAAGCTCAATCGCTTCATAGATGCTTCTGCTGGACATCAGGACGTCATCGACACTCGGTAGCACGGAGCCCTTGAATACGTCTTCAAGCAGGAAGCGCACATCACGAACTTCGCTCAAGTCGCGGGGCAGTCGGTTAGTGATGATCGTCTGAAGCCCGAGGCTCGCGCTGTCGACAGAGATGTCGGAGCACCACTGGAAGAACTTGCGGTAGATCGTCCGGTGCTCATTTCGTGTGCGGTCTTCCATAGACGCGAAATGCTCGAAAGCGCCAACCGACATCACCGCATCGAACTTCTCCGCAGGCACCGGGTAATCGGCCCACGAACGAAGCTCAACCGCAATGTCTTCACGGGCATCCTGTGTGATGTAGTTGAACTGGTCCGTGCTCAGAGTCAGACCGACGGCCGACGCGGCGCCACGCTGGTCGAGGGCGTAGCGGATCAAGCCACCCCAGCCGCACCCCACATCCATGACGCGGTGGGTCGCACCGACGTTAGCGAAGGTGGCGATGCGGGCCAACTTTTGCTGCTGGGCATGCTCAAGGTTAGTGGCCCGTCCCAGACGCCGCAGCTGTAGGCCATGTGCGCCTTGTCGAGGAACAGCTCGTAGAAGGCATTATCCACGTCGTAGTGGTAGGAGATATCCGATTGCGTAGCCATGGATTAGTGCGCTGCTTCCAGTTCCGGAGACTTCAGCTTCTTGTTGAAGCGGCGTAGGTCGTGTGACGTCGCGAAGGACTCACCGAAGGCCGAGGACAGGTTCATGAGAATCGCGTCCTCAACCTTCGATTCCCAAGAGCGATCAAAGCAGATCTCATCGTTCAGCCAGATCTCCACCCACTCCGGGTCGGGCATGCGGCCGTTGACCGTATCGTTCGGATAGAGCGATCGATTGACGTGCAGATTGGTCGGGTGCATAGCGCGGTTCAAACGCGCGTTGGTCATCAGGACGCCGATCTTTGAGAAAGCGCGGTAGGCGTCTTCGCCCTGACGCGATATGGCTCGCCGCATATAGTCGTAATAGACGCGCGCGTGACGGGCCTCGTCATTCGCCAGCACCGTGTAAATGTGCTTGATGACGGGCTCTGTGTGATAGGCGGATGCGCACCGGTACCAATGATTGAGGCGAATCTCACCGCAAAAATGAAGTGCCAAGCTTTCGAGCGCAGGTGCCGGCTCAAACTCAAACCGGACCGCCGCAAGCTCCTCCTCGGTCGGGGAGAACTCCGGCGCGAAGCGACGCAGGTACTCGAGCAGCGTGAGGCTATGCTTCTGCTCCTCGAAGAACCAGATGGACATGAACGCCGAGAAATCCACGTCGTGCTGATTGTCCCGCAGAAACATCTCTGCCGTTGGCATCGCCGACCACTCGGCAATGGCGTTCATCTTGATACCGTGCAAATGTCTTTCAGTTAGCTTGCTGCGGTCGAACTGGTCCCACGGGATGTCGGTTTCCAAACTCCAACGAGCCCGCTCAAGGCGATGGAAAATTTCCGGAAATAGCATGATGTTCCCCAGGATAGTTTAGACAGCCGCCGAGTCGGGCACGAGAATCCCCTCGCGGTCGAACAGTTCGTAGATCTCGCTGATGCAGGAGCCACACCCGCCATTGCAGCCGGTGAACTGATCAATGGCCTACTCGAATGGGAGCGCATTCGTTTTCTGAGCGATCACGATGTCGTCGAGCGACTTGTTTGAGCATATGCAATACATCGCAACAATTCTCCTATTTTCCCTTTCGGGGTACGGCAAAGCAGCCGTGACGAACATGTGTCACGGCTGGGGGCCTACGCTGCGCTTAAGCCGATTGGATTAGCAGCCCAGACTGCATGGAGCACAAAGCATCCCGCCGTCCCATCTCGAATGCGCATGTCACATCTGTTTTGGCCGTGCAGTCCCACGTCGATACGGGCACTTTCGCGCTCGGCTGCAAGTACGTTCTGTCGCCCAAGGTGAACAACATTGGCAAGTCCGGGTAATGGCGCGTCAATAGCACCAGCGTCCTGCGACGCTGCTCAAGCGTTTGCTCTTCCACGGGCACGCTGTCTACGAAGCCACCGTCTAAGGCGAAATCTCCATTGACCCGCAGCGCCGGCATGATTGGCGGCGCCGTAGCAGACGCCACTAGCAACGTCTGTGCGGCATCCATCGATGTGTCGGCGCAGATCGTGAGGAAATCCTGGCGCAGCCCTAGCCACCTGGGGAGCTTCGGGTGCAGGCTCTTGGACCAGTACTTTTCGACAAGGTATGCGAGCGTTCCCGCGAGCGCGCTGCCACTGACGCCAAGCAGTTTGTTTGGCCGCGTCACCGCAACCGTAAGGGTTGTCGTGGATGCGCGGAACTTGGAGAACGATTCAGCGTTGAGGAAAGTCGCAATCCACGCGGGATAGATCGTCGTGTGCGCAAAACGTAGTTTGGGGCGCCGGGAAAAATCGAAGATGCTGGGATTGCTGGCATATGCGGTGATGCATGTGTCCAGCGCATGTTGCGCGCCATACGTCAAAAGCGATGCAGCTACCGCTGCGCCGCCACTGGTCCCAACGAACCTTTGCGGACGCCCGAAGCCCGAGTCGAACAACTGGGTTAGAAGTCCCGCCTGCCACCAGCAACGGTTGCCACCGCCAGCAAAGACCAAGGTCTCCACCTGATCAAATTTGTAGTAGGCCATCCCCGCCACTGCAGACATCATACCCATCCTATAGATCCGTCCACCTTTCTTGACTCTATTAGGTCGTTTTCTGCAAATGTGTCACCAGATCTGGTGCGACAGGCCCTGGCTCTTCATGGCAATACAGTGCTGGCCGACTTGATGGCTATCCGAGGTTAGCCATCGTCATTACGGCGACACCATCGGACATGCCCTATTTCTGGCGGAAAAGTTGTTGCGACAGGGTCGACTGGCAGACAAGTTTGAACGAACGTGTTTCCAGCAAGGTGTGACCAGTGCGGTGTGGCGAGGGCGGAGATGGCCTACCAAATGGCGGTAAGCGAGGGGAGCGGATGGATCATCCACTTGAAACCAGCGGTGTCCGCGATCAGTCACAGGTGAGCGCCATCGAGGATGGCATACAACCCCAGGCATACTTATGCCGCGAAACACTGAGGCGGATCGCCAGTGCGATGTATCGGTGGGTTCAAGCATCGCGGAGTGCCGCACCCGCCGCCCAGGAGAACCGATGGCGCGCGATCGCGGGAGCCATGGCTGTACGGCGGCATATGGTATCGAGTACCCGTGAGCATGCCGCTTGCCTCAATCACGGCTTCCGCTGATAGACCTGCGTGCGTCGCTGAATCAACCAGGGGCGAATGTAGATGCGCTGAATGAACCAGCCCATGCCCACGAAGATGGCTGCCAGTTCGACCAGTTTGGCGATCAGCAGGAGCGTCACAGTGCTTTGACGCGACGCCAGATGGTACGCCTGAAACCCCATTAGGCCCAGCATCGCGAGCATGAGTCGGCCGTACACCATCATCCAGCGGCTGGCACTCAAGAGCACCTCCTTCGGCTTGAAGGACAAGGCGCCGGCGCGATATCGAAAAACCCAGCGACGCAACATGTGGTTGTCAAGAACGCCGAAGACGTTGCGAGATGGGTAAAAGAGGATCGGGAAGGAAAATAAGATAGCGAAGCCGCAAAGCCTGGGCTCAAGCAAGCGAATTGGGTAATCGCTGGGAATGTGGGTGACGTAACGCGCAAGGCAATGCCCCTTCCCTAGCCCTGCCAACTGTCCCTCATCACCTTGCTTCACGGCTCCTTTCGCATTCAGGACACAGCTCCACCTGATACGCGCAGCGCGTCCAGGTAATTAGCCCATGCCTTCATCATGCGTACCCGTTCGTCCAGGTATTGAGCAGCATGGGTATATGCCTCGCGTACCTTATTGGTTTCGGCATGAGCAAGCTGACGTTCAATGGCATCTGGATTCCAGCCCATTTCATTGAGGCGGGTCGCGGCCATGCTGCGAAAACCATGTCCGGTCATTTCCTCTCCGGAATAACCTAGCCGACGCAGCGCAGCATTTACGGTGTTTTCGGACATAGGGCGATTCCCTGTGCGCAAGCCTGGAAATACATAGCGCCCAATCCCTGTCAGCGGGTGAAGCTCCCGCAAGATCGCCACCGCTTGCGGTGCCAATGGAACCAAATGCGCTGCTTTCATTTTCATTCGTTCGGCAGGAATTCTCCAAAGTGCTTGATCAAGATCGATCTCGCGCCACTCAGCCTGCCTAAGTTCACCAGGGCGCACGAACACTAGTGGTGCCAATCTCAACGCAGCCAAAGTCACGAACTGGCCCGCAAATCCATCAATCGCACGGAGCAGCTCCCCCATTCGCAGCGGGTCCGTGATGGCAGCATGGTGCTTGTTCTTGGGTGGTTTCAGTGCTCCACGCAAGCTGGCAGTTGGATCAGCGTCGACCTTGCCTTCCAATACAGCGTAACGAAACACTTGCCCAGCTTTGATCTTTGCTCGCTTCGCGGTTTCCAACTTACCCGTAGCTTCAACCTTGCGCAGCACATCGAGCAGATCTCGCGCGCTGATTCCTCCGATGGGGCGACTGCCAAGATCCGGAAACAGGAAGGTCTCGAGTAGCCAGCGAGTCTTGTTGGCTGTCACCTCAGCCACATCCTGCCGCGCCATCCACTCTCGAGCGACGACTTCAAACGTATCGATCGTAACCGCCATGGCCTCAATCTTGGCCAGTTTGGCTGCCTTTTTATCCGCACTGGGATCACGCCCTTGAGCGAGCATCCTGCGCGCATCTTCTCTGCCGTTTCGGGCGGCGGCCAACGTCACATCCGGATAGACCCCCAGAGCCAGCCTTTTCTCCTTGCCGTCCACCCGATATTTCAATCTCCAGTATTTGGAGCCGGTGGGCATCACCTCCAGGTAGAGGCCCCCACCATCAGCAAGCTTGTAGGGCTTGTCGCGCGGCGCAGCTTTCCGGATAGCTGTATCGGTCAGTGGCATGGGGGCATCTATGGAGGGAGTAGAGGGTATTCGAGCTCGAATGCCCCCAAATATGCCCCCGAAGACCACCGGCTTACAAGGGATGCCCCTGGATGCCCCTGGACACTCCAGACACAAAAAAACCCGCTAAATAGCGGGTTTCTTTGAAGTTTCTGGACTCAATGAGACGTCCTGAAACAAGTTATTGGTGCCCAAGGGGGGACTCGAACCCCCACGCCTTACGGCGCTACCACCTCAAGGTAGTGCGTCTACCAATTCCGCCACCTGGGCAGGTGTCTTGCTTAGTTTTTCTTTGCCGGTTCCGTCGCGGCTGGCACGTCGCCCGAAGACTTGGCCGGAGCCGTGGCAGCGGGAACGTCACCCTGTGCCGGCTTGGTGGCCTGCGGGATTTCCGCGTTGGCCGGAGCGGCGGGCTGCGCATTTTGCGTTGCAGCCGGCTTGTTGGCAAGACCGGACATCACACCCAGGTCGCTGCCGTTATCGGTCTGCGCCTTGCCGTTGTGGCCCAGGTAAATACCCATGCCAAGGCTGAGCGCGAAGAACAGCGCTGCCAGCACCGCCGTGGAGCGAGTGAGGAAGCTGGCCGAACCACGTGCACCGAACACGGTTGCGGACGCGCCGCCACCGAAACCCGAGCCTGCGTCGGCACCAGCGCCGCGCTGCATCAGGATCAGCACGATCATCGCCGCGGCGATCAGAATGTAGAAGACGCTGAAGATGACGAACATGGTTCTGTTTAAGAGTCCGTAGCGCTCAATGCGCCGCAGCGCAGATTCCCAGGAAATCGGCTGATGCCAGCGAGGCGCCCCCGATCAATCCACCATCCACGTCTGCTTGCGCGAACAATTCCGCAGCATTCGCCGCTTTGACGCTGCCGCCGTAAAGCAGCCGGGTCAGACGGGCAATCATAGCATCTTCTTTTTCCAGTTGGCTACGGATGAACGCATGAACGTGTTGCGCCTGCTCGGGCGAGGCGGAGTGGCCGGTGCCAATGGCCCAGATGGGTTCATAGGCGATCACGGCGGTGTCGAAGCTGCCGATGCCGTTCACTTCCAACACGGCCTTGAGCTGTCGCGCCACCACTTCTTCGGTTTCGCCGGCCTGGCGCTGCGCCAGCGTTTCACCCACGCAGAGAATGGGCGTGAGGCCGCCGGCGCGCGCGGCGGCGAATTTGCGCGCCACCTGCGCGCAGGTTTCGCCGTGATATTGGCGACGCTCGGAATGACCCACGATGGTCCATTGCGCACCCACGTCCGCCAGCATGGCCGCGGAAACTTCGCCGGTGTACGCGCCCTGCCCGTCATGCTCGCTCACGTCCTGGCCGCCGAAGCCAAGGCCCGAACCGGCATGCTGCCCCGCCAGTTCGCCGAGGTACGGGAACGGCGGACACACCACCACGTCGACGGCGGTTGGCAGGGCCGCGACGATGTCGCTGACCAGAGCCGTCGCCATGCTGCGGCTACCATGCATCTTCCAGTTGCCGGCGACGAGTTTCTTGCGCATGCGCGTATTCCATTGCGTATAAACCCGAAAGCTTACCGATCGACCATGCCACTGGCAACGTAATAAAGACAAACCATTGCCGTTACGGAAAAAATCGGTCGGACCACAAGGAGACCACTTTTATGCCACCAGCCCGTCCCCTCAGCCTGGTCACCGGCGCCTCTGCCGGCATCGGTGCCGCCTTTGCGCGCGATCTTGCGGCGCGCGGCCACGACCTGGTGCTCACTGCCCGGCGTGTCGAGCGGCTTGAAGCACTGGCTCAAGAGTTACGCGACCAGCATAAGGCCAGTGTGACGGTGCTACCGGCCGATCTAGCCGACCCGGCCGCCGTACTCCAATTGTGTGAGGCGCTGGATGCGCGTGGACTTAGGGTGGACTGGCTGATCAACAACGCCGGTTACGGTGTGCCCGGCACGTTCGAGGCGGTGGATTGGCCGGTGCACGAGGCCTTTATCCGCGTATTGATGACGGCACCGGCCGAACTGGTGTGGCGCCTGCTGCCCGGCATGCGCGAACGTGGCTACGGCCGCATCATCAACGTGGCCTCGTTGGCCGGACACGTGCCGGGTTCCGTCGGCCATACGCTTTACGCGGCGAGCAAGGCTTACCTGATCAAGTTCTCGCAATCGCTGGCGCTGGAGAACCGCCATCGTGGCGTGAACGTATGCGCGCTCTGCCCGGGCTTCACCTGGTCGGAATTCCACGACGTCACCGGCACGCGGCAACTGATGAACAACCTGCCCGGCTTCATGTGGCAAAGCGCGGAAGACGTGGTGCGCGAAGGCCATGACGCGGTGGAGCGCGGCGACGTGGTGCATGTGACCGGTGGCGTGAATCGCTTCATCAAGGCGTTGATGAAGTTGCTGCCGGACAGGTTCACGCTGTGGCTGTCGGCGAAGGAATCGAGGCGTTATCGGGATCTCGGCGAAGCTTCCTAGGCCATCGCGAACACTCGATATCCTTCCCTCAAGGGATGCGTTGCCTCGCACAAGGCAACGCATCCGGCGCGTTGCGCTCAATCGCCGCCGATATACTGCGCGTGTTCCATTTCCCGCAGCACCTGTCGGAGATGTCGATGAGCTTCAAGGATCATTTCTCCGGGCACGCCTCGATCTATCGCGAGGCACGCCCTTCTTATCCCGATGCGTTGTTCGAATGGCTCGCGAAGACGACGCCTGCGCGTGATCTTGCGTGGGATTGCGGTTGCGGCAACGGGCAAGCCGGCGTGTCGCTCGCGGCGCATTTTGCGCGTGTATTCGCGAGCGACCCCAGCGCGAGCCAAATCGCCAACGCCGAGCCGCGCGCAAACATCGAATACCGCGCAGAACCTTCCGAGCATTGTTCGCTGCCCGACGGCAGCGCCGATCTGGTGACCATTGCGCAAGCGCTGCACTGGTTCGATTTCGATGCGTTCTATCCGGAAGTGCAGCGCGTGCTCAAGCCTGGCGGCGTGATCGCGGCGTGGTCATACGCGGACTGCCACATCACGCCGGCCATCGAGGCACTGAAGAACCGCGTGTATGTGGATCTCGTCGGCCCCTACTGGCCACCGGAGCGCGCGCTGGTGGAAGCCGGCTATCGCACGATTCCGTTTCCGTTCGCGGACATCCAGGCGCCGCCGTTCGAAATGTCGGCACACTGGAAGGTCGATCACTTCCTCGCCTATCTGCGTTCGTGGTCGGCAACGCAGCGTTACATGAAAGACAAAGGGGAAGATCCGGTGGCGCTGGTGGAAGCGGAGCTTCGCGCGGCGTGGGGAGAAGGTGTGCGCGAGGTGCGCTGGGATTTTTATATGCGATGCGGGCGCGTCTAGGGCGAGATAGAAACGTTCCTGCGAGAGCACCCGCCCCTCGCCACCGTAAAGGTGGCAATGCCCCAACCCTCTCCCCGAAGGGGAGAGGGAGGAACGCGCAACGTCAGATCAACTTGATCTCACGCAAGCGCTCCAGCAGATACTCATGCGAGGTGATGCTGGTGTTGTAGCGGCTCGGGTTGTCCGGCGTGATCGTCTGCGGCAGCGGATCGAGCACCACGTCCGGGTTCGGATGCAGGAAGTACGGCACCGAGTAACGCGGCGTGCGGGCGTTGTCGTTCTGCGGGTTCACCACGCGGTGCGAGGTGGACGGATACACGTGGTTTGTCAGGCGCTGAAGCATGTCGCCGATGTTCACCACAATGGCGTCGCCTTCGGTGGTGATCGGCAGCCACTCGCCTTCGCGCGTGAGCACTTCCAGGCCTTCGGCGCTGGCGCCGACCAGCAGCGTGATGAAGTTGATGTCCTCGTGCGCACCGGCACGCACGTTCGGAATGTTTTCCTCGGTGATCGGCGGGTAATGAATCGGGCGCAGGATGGAGTTGCCCTGGTCGATCTTGTCGTCGAAAAAGTGTTCCGGCAGGTCGATGTGCAAAGCCAGTGCGCGCAGCACGCGCGAGCCGAGCTGGTCGAGTGCTTCGAACAGGCCGTAGCCGTTCTGCTTGAAATCCGTAATTTCTGCCGGCCAGATATTGGGCGGCATCACGTCGGCGAATTTCGAATCACGCGGGATTTCGCGGCCGACGTGCCAGAACTCCTTGAGGTCGGCGAACTTGCTGTCCTTGGCCGTTTCCACCTTGTACGGCGTGTAACCGCGTGCGCCGCCGCTGCCGGCCACGTGGTACTTCATCTTGGTTTCGTTGGGCAGCGCGAAGAAGCGCTGGAACGAGTCGTAGGCGCCGTCGATCAGCTCGCGCGGAATGCCGTGGCCGCTGATGCAGCAGAAGCCGTATTCACGGTAGGCGTTGCCCAGTTCGGCAACGAATGCGGCACGGTCGGTGCCGTAACGACGGATGTCGAGAGTCGGAACTTTCTTCATGATCTGTCCACAGGTTGTGCGTGCGGTCCACTTGTCAGTCCGCCACCGCAGGGGCGGGGCACGTCGGGCCAATCCTTGGCGACCTGGGTAACAAAAACGCTTTACAGGCTCACGAACGTTCTGCGGCGGATTTTACGACACCTGCGAGCTGTTCGGCCAACTGGCGCACCTCGGCCTCGTCGGCTGCTTCCACCGTCACACGCACCAGCGGTTCGGTGCCCGAGGCGCGCAGCACCACGCGGCCGCGGCCGGCCAGGGTCTGCTCGGTCTCGGCCAGCGCGGCGCGCACGGCCTCGCTGCCCAAGGCTTCGCGGGCACCATCGGCGCGCACGTTGATCATGATCTGGGGCATCTTGTGCAATCCCTGGCGCGCCTGGGACAGGTCCGCACCGGCCAGCGCTTCGAGCACGGCCAGCGCGGAGACGATGCCATCGCCGGTGGTGGCGCGATCCAGGCACAGGATGTGGCCGGAGGTTTCGCCGCCCAGGTTGCCGCCGTGCTCCTTGAGCTGCTGCAGCACGTAACGGTCGCCCACGTTGGCGCGGATCAACTTCACGTTCAGCTTGGCCAGCGCCAACTGCAGGCCGTAGTTGCTCATCAACGTGCCGACCACCGGGCCAAGCAGCAGGCCCTGCGCGTGCCAGGCGTTGGCGAGCACATAGAGAATGTCGTCGCCATCGGCCAGCTTGCCGTGGCGGTCGACGAGCTGCAGCCGATCGCCATCGCCGTCGAAAGCAATGCCGATGTCCGCGCCCTGCTCCACCACCGCGCGCTGCAACGACTGCGGATGCGTGGAGCCCACGTCGCGATTGATGTTGAAGCCATCGGGCTTGTCGCCCAGGGTGGTGACCACCGCGCCCAGCTCGGCAAACACCTTCGGCGCCACCTGGTAGGTCGCGCCGTTCGCGCAGTCCAGCACGATCTTGATGCCGCGCAGGTTGAAGTCTTCGGACACCGTGGATTTGCAGAACTCGGCGTAGCGCGTCACCGCATCGGCGATGCGGATGGCCTTGCCCAATTGCTCGGACGGCACTGTGGCAAAGTCCAGCTCGAGTTCTTCCTCGATGGCCAGCTCCACTTCATCGGACAGCTTCTCGCCGTTGGCGGAGAAGAACTTGATGCCGTTGTCGTGATGCGGGTTGTGCGAGGCGCTGATCACGATGCCCGCATCCGCACGCAGCGAGCGCGTGAGGAAGGCAACGCCCGGCGTGGGCATGGGACCGAGCAGCGATACGTCGGCACCGGCTGCGACCAGGCCGGCTTCCAGCGCCGATTCGAACATGTAGCCGGACACGCGCGTGTCCTTGCCGATCACCACCTTGGGGCGGGCGCGGCCGTTGCGCGCGAGCACCACGCCCAGGGCACGCCCCAGGCGCAGCATGAAGTCCGCGCTGATCGGCCACTGCCCTACGAGACCGCGAATACCGTCGGTGCCGAAATATTTCCGTTGCGTCATGGTCGTGCTCCTACCGGGTCGGCGCATGCGTGCGCCCGACATCCTGGTCTGTATGGTTTATTCGTCGTCCGGCCAACGCGGCGCGGAAGGTTTGTCGTCGCGACGCGCCGGTGTATCGCCTGCCTGCACGGCATGCCATACCGCGAGCGCGTCCACCGTGGCCGCCACATCATGCACGCGCACCATGCGCGCGCCACGCTGCACCGCGATGACGGCGGCAGCGATGGAGCCGGCCAAGCGGTCCGTGGCAATCTTTCTGCCGGTCATCGCGCCGATCATCGACTTGCGCGACAGGCCCACGTACACGCCGCTGCCCAGGCTGGCGAAACGCTCCAGCGCGCGCAGCAGCGCGAGATTGTGTTCTAGGTTCTTGCCGAAGCCGAAGCCCGGGTCGACCATCACCTTGCGGCGGTCGATGCCGGCCAGTTCGCATGCGAACAGGCGATCGGTGAGGAAGCGATGCACGTCGCCCACCACATCGTCGTACTGCGGATCGTCCTGCATGCCGCGCGGCTCGCCCAGCATGTGCATCAGGCACACCGGCACGCCGAGTTCGGCAACGGCGTCCAACGCGCCTTCGCGACGCAGCGCGTAGACATCGTTGACCATGCCCGCGCCTGCGGCCACCGCGGCGCGCATCACTTCCGGCTTCGAGGTATCGATGGCGAGCGGCACGTTGGTGCGCGCCGCCAGTTGTTCGATGACCGGCACGACGCGGCGAAGTTCTTCCTCCACTAACACGTCCTCAGCGCCAGGGCGCGTCGACTCGCCGCCGATGTCGAGCATGTCCGCGCCCTCTTCCACCATGCGCAGGCCGTGCGCCACGGCATCATCCAGCGAGGCGTAGCTGCCGCCATCGGAGAACGAATCGGGCGTGACGTTGAGAATGCCCACCACGCGCGGGCGGTCGAGTGTGAGCGGCCGGCCGTTGCAGTCGAGCACGGTGGCAAACAGGTCCGCAATCATCATCATTCCTCGATGGCGGTAACGAGCTGGGGCGAATCGAACAAAGCGCTGGGCGCGATCACCGGCTCATCGAGAGGCGGCTTGCCGTGATAGCGCTCCTGCAGCTTGCTGCGAACGATGGGATTGTCCAGGCGGAAATCGCGCAACCTGGCGAGCGGAGCCAGCTCGATGCCGTAAGCCCGCTTGTAGAGCTTCCAGACCAGCTCGGAGCAATACATGCGCTGGTCGGACCAGGCGAAGGCCGCATCGTAGGGCTTGCCCAGCATGGCGCGAGCCTCGCGCTGCAGGCCGGCCTCGGCGACGGTCGACTGGAGCGGGCGAACATCCCGCAAGCGGCGCACGGTGTAATGCCCGCCGCGCCCACGCGCCACCCAGCGATCGAGCTCGGTATAACGCACCGTGCCTTCGGCCTCCAGCACGTACGGCTTGCCCTGCCGATACACCACCACGCCCACGTGGCTCCAGCGCGACCCCGTGGCCACTTGGATGGCCTGGCTCTGCGACGAGGTCGACGTCTGGAAGATCAGGTCGCCGTCACGCAGCGCAGCGGGCGCCGCCGGCGCCGCGCTGGCGCAGATCAGCCAGAGCAGTCCGAGCGACACGGACCCGATGGTCCTCATACGTCGGCGACGACCATGCCGCTGAGCGGACCCATGTGCTGGCGGTAATAGCGCAACTCGTCGATGGAGTCGCGGATGTCCGACAACGCCGTGTGCGCAGATTCCTTGGCGAAGCCCTTGCCGATGGCGGGCGCCCAGCGGCGCGCCAGTTCCTTCAGGGTCGACACGTCGAGGTTGCGGTAGTGGAAGTAGCGCTCCAGGCGCGGCATCTGGCGATGCAGGAAGCGGCGATCCTGGCAGATGGAGTTGCCGCACATCGGCGACTTGCCGGGGGCCACCCAATCCTTGAGGAAGTCGAGCGTGGCCTGCTCGGCGGCGAGATGATCGTCGGCCGAGGCGACCACCTGGTCCCACAGGCCCGAGCGGCGATGCTGGTTGCGATTCCACGCATCCATGCCTTCCAGCCGCTCCAGCGCATGGCGGATCGCGAACACCGGGCCTTCGGCGAGAATGCGAAGGTCCTTGTCGGTGACGATGGTGGCGATCTCGAGGATGGAGTCGTTGTCCGTATCGAGCCCGGTCATTTCCAGATCGATCCAGATCAGATTGTCTTCGTTCGCTTGGCTCATGCGCCCTCCTGGACGCGAAGTCTAACAGCAGCTTGCCGGGCGCAACCCTAATTTTCGGCAAGGCTCTCAGGCCGAACCCTCACCGGGGGTGCGTGGAGCACGCATGAAGGCCGTGCGATGATCGCTGCATGCAGACCTTCTTCTGGCACGACTACGAGACCTTCGGCGCCGATCCATGGCGCGATCGCCCCGTCCAGTTCGCGGGCATCCGCACGACCATGGAGCTGGACATCGTAGGCGAGCCGGTGATGTTCTTCGGCAAGCCCCCGCGCGAGATGCCACCTCACCCCGATGCCTGCCTGATCACCGGCATCACCCCGCAGCAGGCCGAGCGCGAGGGCGTGATCGAGGCCGACTTCGCCGCGCGCGTGCATGAACAACTGGCCCAGCCCGGCACCTGCGGCGTGGGCTACAACTCGCTGCGCTTCGACGACGAGATCGGCCGCCAGCTGTTCTATCGCAACATGTTCGAGCCCTATGGCCGCGAGTGGGAGAACGGCAACTCACGCTGGGACCTCATCGACCTGGTGCGCATGTGCCAGGCGCTGCGGCCCGAGGGCATCGAGTGGCCAAGGCGCGAGGACGGCTCGCCGAGCTTCAAGCTGGAACACCTGGCCACGGCCAACCACCTGCGGCAGGAACGCGCGCACGATGCCTTGTCGGACGTGTACGCACTGATCGATCTGGCGCGCCTCATCCGCGTGCGCCAGCCACGCCTGTGGGACTGGTACTTCAGCCTGCGCCGCAAGCAGCGCGTGTTCGAGATGCTCGACGTGGTGGCGATGACGCCGGTGGTGCATGTGTCGTCGCGCTATCCGGCGAGTCGCCATTGCCTTGCCGTGGTGGCGCCGCTGGCCGCGCATCCGAGCCGGCCCGGAGAGATCATCGTCTACGACCTGGCCAGCGATCCCTCGGAACTGCTCGCGCTGGACGAGGACGAGATCGCCGACCGCGTATTCACCGCGCGTGCCGACCTGCCCGAAGGCGTCGAGCGGATTCCCTTGCGCACAGTGCGCGCCAATCGCGCGCCGGCACTGGCGCCGCTCTCCACGCTCAAGGGCGTGGACCTGGAGCGCCTGCAAGTGGACCTGGATCGCGCACACGCGCATCGCGACATGCTCGCTTCCGCCGATGGCTTGGCCGCCAAACTGCGTCGCGTGTTCCAGCGCGCTGCTGAACTGCCGCCGCCGCAGGATCCGGAACTGGCCTTGTACAGCGGCTTTCTTCCCGATGCGGACAAGCGTCTGCTCACCGAGATCCGCGGCACGCCGCCGGCGCAACTGGGGCAGCGAGAATTTCCCTTCCGCGATCCGCGTTATCCGGAGCTGCTGTTCCGCTACCGCGCACGCAACTGGCCGGACACGCTGAGCCTGGACGAACAGACGCGCTGGCAGGCTTTCTGCCGCGATCGCCTGACCAAGCCCACGCCACTGACGAACCTCACCCTGGACGACTATTTCGCGCGCATCGCTGCGTTGCGTGCGGACGATGCGCAGCAGGGCAAACGCGACATCCTCGATCAACTGCAAGCCTGGGGCGAGATGCTCGCCGCCGAGGTTGCCCCCATCAGCGCCTGACAACCGACACCATGGCCAAGACCTATTTTTCGCCCGCCACCTTCCGCTTTCTCCGCGCGCTCGCCAAGAACAACAACCGCGAATGGTTCCAGGAGCACAAGGACGATTACGAAACGAACGTGCGCGAGCCGTTCCTTGCGCTGATCGGCGACATCCAGGCGCCGCTGAGCAAGATCAGCAAGCATTACCGCGCCGATGCGCGCAAGAACGGCGGCTCGCTGTTCCGCATCTATCGCGACACGCGTTTTTCCAACGACAAGCAGCCGTACAAGCCGTGGCAGGGTGCGCGCTTCTTCCACGAGCGTCGCCACGAAATTCCCGCGCCCTCGTTCTACGTGCATATCCAGCCGGGCGAGTGTTTTGCCGGCGGCGGCATGTGGCATCCGGAGCCCGACGCGCTCAAGCGCATCCGCGAATTCCTCGCCGACAATCCCGAGGCCTGGAAGAAGGCGACGCGCAGCAAGGCGTTCCGCGATCACTTCGAGTTCTGGGGCGAGGCGCTGAGCCGGCCGCCGCGTGGGTTCGATCCGGCGCATGAGTTGATCGACGACATCAAGCGCAAGGATTTTGCGTGCGGCGAAGTGTTCGACGAGAAGCTGGCGTGTTCGGCGGAGTTGTTGCCGTGGTTGGTGGATACGTATAAGCGAGTGGCGCCGATGGTGGATTATTTGTGTGCGGCGCAGGAGTTGGAGTTTTGAACCCTATAGCCTGACCTCAGCCTCACAGCGTCGTCATCCCAGCGAAAGCTGGGATCCAGTGTCTTTACACGGTGAGCTAAAACATCAAAGTCTCTGGATCCCAGCTTTCGCTGGGATGACGAGCATCAGGAAGCCGGGCAGATCAGCTTCCCTCTTCTACCAATCGCAGGCCCGGCCGCTGCTTCGCCAACTTCCGCAGCAG
This sequence comes from Dyella japonica, assembly GCF_040545895.1. GTDB lineage: Bacteria > Pseudomonadota > Gammaproteobacteria > Xanthomonadales > Rhodanobacteraceae > Dyella > Dyella japonica_D. The sequence goes on along the minus strand of NZ_JBEPMU010000006.1, from coordinate 476,467 downwards.
TGCAGCGAAGTTCTGCAGGTCTTCGTGCCACGGCGTGGCTTCGCGCCAGTAGAGCGCAATCTCGCGGCCGGGCGCTTGCCCCTTGAGCTTGGCGAGTACCACGTTCGGCATCGACGCGAGTCGTTCGTGCGCCAGCGCCGGCACCAAGGCGTAGCCGCCGCGCAGTTCCACCAGCGCGGCGAGGCTTTCCAGGCTCACGTCCTGCACGTGTCCACCACCGAGCACGTCCTCGCTATGGCTTTCCATCATCAAGGTGGCGTCGCTCGCTTCCAATTGCTCGATCGCCACGCTGCGCTTGCCAGCCAAGGCATGGTCAGCGCGGAACATCACTTCCCACGGTTCGAAGAACAATGGACGCATGGCCACGCCGCTGACAGGCGGCACGCGCGGCGCGAGCACGGCGTCAAGCTCGCCTTCGTTCAAGCGGCGCAGCAATCCACGCGGCTTGCCTTCGGAAAGGCTCAGGCGCGTGCCGGGGAAATGCTGGGGAAACGGTCCAATCAAATGCGGCAGCAAGTACGGGCCAAGCGACGCGGGAACGCCAAGACGAAGCTCGCCACCGAATGCCACCTCGCCAGCACGCGCGACTTGCTGAAGATGCTCGGCCGAGGCGAGCACGGCATCGATCTGCTCCAGCAGACGTTGGCCGCCTGCGGTGGGAACGATGCGACGACCACCGCGCTCGAACAGCGGCGCGCCTAGCGCCTGTTCCACTTTCTGCACCTGATGCGAGAGGCCCGACGGACTGATGTGCATCGCACGCGCTGCGCTGTTGAAGCTGCCATGGCGACGCACCGCCTGCACCAGCATCAGGTCGCGAAGCGAGACTACCGATAGGTGGGAAGAGATCATCCGCTGGGTGCTGGCCTGGCCTGTGACGGAGCGAAGCATAAACGACGACGCCCCTGTTCGCCTCAGACCGTCATTCCCGCGCAGGCGGGAATGACGGTGAGGAAAATTTCCAAGCTTCAACAAAGGTACTGACGCAAAAAGAAAGGGCGGCTTTCGCCGCCCTTCCCTTGCCACCTTGCGATGACTTACCGCTCTCAGGCGATGACCGTGTTGGCCACGTCCTGGTAGTCGGCGATCTGGTCGAAGTTCAGGTACTTGTAGATCTTCTCGCCATTGGCGTCGATCACGCCGATGTCCGTCATGTACTCCGCCTTGGTCGGGATGCGGCCAAGACGCGAGCAGATCGCGGCCAGCTCGGCCGAACCCAGGTACACGTTGGAGTTCTTGCCCAGACGGTTGGGGAAGTTGCGGGTGGAAGTGGAGAACACCGTGGCGCCCTCGCGCACCTGCGCCTGGTTGCCCATGCACAGCGAGCAACCCGGCATTTCCATGCGGGCGCCGGCGGTGCCGAGCACGCCGTAGTGGCCTTCCTCGGTCAATTGCTGCTGATCCATCTTGGTCGGCGGCGCAACCCACAGCTTGGTCGGGATATCGCGCTTGCCTTCCAGCAGCTTCGACGCGGCACGGAAGTGACCAATATTCGTCATGCACGAACCGATGAACACTTCATCGATGGTGGCGCCGGCCACGTCGCTGAGCGTCTTCACGTCGTCCGGGTCGTTCGGGCAGGCCACGATGGGCTCGTGCACGTCGGCCAGGTCGATCTCGATGACGGCGGCGTATTCGGCGTCGGCATCACGCTCCAGCAACTGCGGGTTGGCGAGCCAGGCTTCCATCGCGGCGATGCGGCGCTGCAGGCTGCGCGGATCCTTGTAGCCCTGCGCGATCATGTACTTCAGCAGCGTGATGTTGCTGTTGATGTATTCGATGATCGGCGCCTTATCGAGGTGCACCGTGCAACCGGCGGCGGAACGCTCGGCGGAGGCGTCGGACAGTTCGAACGCCTGCTCCACCTTGAGATTCGGCAGACCTTCGATTTCCAGGATGCGGCCCGAGAAGATGTTCTTCTTGCCCTGCTTGGCGACGGTGAGCAGACCGCTCTTGATCGCGTACAGCGGAATCGCGTTGACCAGGTCACGCAGGGTCACGCCCGGCTGCAGTTCGCCCTTGAAGCGCACCAGCACGGATTCGGGCATGTCCAGCGGCATCACGCCAGTGGCGGCGGCAAACGCCACCAGGCCCGAGCCGGCCGGGAAGGAAATGCCGATCGGGAAACGCGTGTGGCTGTCGCCGCCGGTGCCGACGGTGTCGGGCAGCAGCATGCGGTTGAGCCAGGAGTGGATCACGCCATCGCCCGGACGCAGCGAGATGCCGCCACGCGTGCTGATGAATTCCGGCAGCGTGTGGTGGGTCTTCACGTCCACCGGCTTCGGATAAGCGGCAGTGTGGCAGAACGACTGCATGACGAGGTCGGCCGAGAAACCCAGGCAAGCCAGGTCCTTCAGTTCGTCACGGGTCATCGGGCCGGTGGTGTCCTGCGAACCCACCGAGGTCATCTTCGGTTCGCAGTAGGTGCCCGGGCGCACGCCCTGGCCTTCCGGCAGGCCAACCGCGCGGCCCACCATCTTCTGCGCCAGCGTAAAGCCCTTGCCGGTATCGGCCGGCTGCTGCGGCAGGCGGAACAGCGTGGACACCGGCAGGCCCAGCGCTTCGCGCGCCTTGGCGGTAAGGCCGCGGCCCACGATCAGCGGAATGCGGCCGCCGGCGCGCACTTCGTCGAACAGCACGTCGGACTTCACCTGGAACTCGGCGATCACTTCGCCGTTCTTCAGTGCCTTGCCTTCGTACGGACGCAGCTCGACCACGTCGCCCATGTTCATGCTGGACACGTCGAGTTCGATCGGCAGTGCGCCGGCATCTTCCATGGTGTTGTAGAAGATCGGGGCGATCTTGCTGCCCAGGCACACGCCGCCGAAGCGCTTGTTCGGAATGAAGGGGATGTCTTCGCCGGTGAACCACAGCACCGAGTTGGTGGCGGACTTGCGGCTGGAACCGGTGCCGACGACGTCGCCGACATAGGCCACGAGGTGACCCTTTTCCTTCAGCGATTCGATGAAGGCGATGGGGCCGCGCTTGCCGTCTTCTTCCGGCTGGAACGGTGCGCCGTCGCGCTTGTTCTTCAGCATGGCCAGCGCGTGCAGCGGGATGTCCGGGCGCGTGGTGGCGTCGGGTGCCGGCGACAGATCATCGGTGTTGGTTTCGCCCGGCACCTTGAACACGGTGATGGTCAGGCTTTCCGGTACTTCCGGCTTGCTGGTGAACCACTCGGCGTCGGCCCAGCTCTGCAGCACGGCCTTGGCGTTGGCATTGCCCTTGTCGGCCTTGTCCTTGACGTCGTGGAAGGCGTCGAACATCAGCAGCGTGTGCTTGAGCGCGTTGGCGGCGACGGTGCCGATCTGCGCGTCGTCGAGCAACTCGATCAGCGGATGGATGTTGTAGCCGCCGAGCATGGTGCCCAGCAGTTCCGTGGCCTTCTCGCGCGAGATCAGCGCGTTCTTCTCGGTGCCGAACGCCACGGCCGCCAGGTACGAGGCCTTGACCTTGGCCGCGTCGTCCACGCCAGCCGGCACGCGGTGGGTGATCAACTCGACCAGGAAGGCTTCCTCGCCAGCCGGCGGGTTCTTCAGCAGCTCGATCAGCTCGGCGGTCTGCTGGGGCGACAGCGGCAGCGGCGGGATACCCAGCGCGGCGCGCTCGGCAACATGTTGGCGGTAGGCGTTGAGCATGTGGTCTCGTCCGGTGAACTTCGATCAAAGGGGCAGCGGGCGGTGGCTTGCGCCATCGCAGCGGAGAATCGCCCGAGGGGAGAGGTTCCGCGTGGCCGCTGCCGGCGTCCGACAAGGCGCAAGGCCTTGTCGCCATGCCGTTTTTGGCGGCATCACAGCCCGCTATTTTGCCAGCCGGAACCCTTACGCCGCAACGCAAGACATCGCTTCCGGGAGCGTTCGAAATCTTGCAATGCGAATGTGCGGGAATGCCCGATCGGGTCTCTTGCAGGGCTGGGGTTTTGGCCCAAACTGAATGGTGCGCATGAAATGGAGCAATTTCTGGTCCCTGTCCTCATCGCTCGCCAGTCCAGCGACGACGAGATGACGAGATCAAGGGCTTTGAAATTCCCCTCACGTTTCCTGCTCTAGGATCACCGAGTTACGCGTCCGCGCGTTCGCAGACTCACGCAACAGGAGTTAGCCCCATGCTGGATTCATTCGCCACCCGCGACACCCTCACTGTCAACGGCAGCCAGTACCAGATCGCCAGCCTGACCAAGCTCGGTCAGCGCTTCGACCTCAAGACCCTCCCCTACTCGCTCAAGATCCTCCTGGAGAACCTGTTGCGCCACGAGGATGGCGTCAACGTGACCTCGAAGGAAATCGAGGCCATCGCCAACTGGGACGCCAAGGCCGAACCCGATACCGAAATCGCCTTCATGCCGGCCCGCGTGGTCTTGCAGGATTTCACCGGCGTGCCCTGCGTGGTGGACCTTGCCGCGATGCGCGATGCCGTGGTGAAGCTCGGCGGTGACGCCAAGCAGATCAATCCATTGGCGCCGGCCGAACTGGTGATCGACCACTCCGTGCAGGTGGATGTCTACGGCTCCGAATCCGCGCTGGAGAAAAACGTCGAGATCGAATTCCAGCGCAACCAGGAACGCTATGCCTTCCTGCGCTGGGGCCAGAAGGCGTTCGACAACTTCAAGGTGGTGCCGCCGCGCACCGGCATCGTGCATCAGGTGAACCTGGAGCACCTGGCACGCGTGGTGTTCACCGCGAAGAAGGACGGCACTGACTGGGCCTACCCGGACACCGTGTTCGGCACCGACTCGCACACCACCATGATCAATGGCATCGGCGTGCTGGGCTGGGGCGTGGGCGGCATCGAGGCTGAGGCGGCCATGCTGGGCCAGCCTTCGTCGATGCTGATTCCGCAGGTGGTGGGCTTCAAGCTCACCGGCAAGCTCTCTGAAGGCGTCACCGCCACCGACCTCGTACTCACCGTGACGCAGATGCTGCGCAAGCTCGGCGTGGTGGGCAAGTTCGTGGAGTTCTTCGGCAGCGGCCTCAAGCACCTGGCGCTGGCCGACCGCGCCACCATCGGCAACATGGCGCCGGAATACGGTGCAACGTGCGGCATCTTCCCGATCGACCAGGAAGCGCTCAATTACCTGCACCTGTCCGGTCGCAGCGAAGAGCAGATCCGGCTGGTGGAGGCCTATGCCAAGGCGCAGGGCCTGTGGCACGACGAAAACGCCATCGAGCCGCGCTTCACCACCACGCTGGAACTCAACCTCGCCGACGTGAAGCCATCGCTCGCGGGCCCCAAGCGTCCGCAGGATCGCGTGCTGCTGGAAGGCGTGCAAAAGAGTTTCCATGACGCCGTGGGTCCGCTCACCGCCAACCGCAAGCCGCGCACCGAGGAAACCTCGGCCTTCATCGCCGAAGGCGGTTCGGCGGCGATCGGCAACCCGGCCAACGACATCACCGATAGCGGCGTGCGCGTGGACAAGGACGGCGAGTCGTTCAAGCTGGGCGATGGCGCCGTCGTCATCGCCGCCATCACCTCGTGCACCAACACCTCCAACCCGAGCGTGATGCTGGGCGCCGGTCTCGTGGCGAAGAAGGCCGCGGCCAAAGGCCTGAAGGCACAGCCGTGGGTGAAGACCTCGATCGGTCCGGGTTCCAAGGTGGTCACCGACTATCTCGAAAAGACCGGCCTGCTGAAGGAGCTGGAAAAAGTCGGCTTCTTCATCGTCGGCTATGGCTGCACCACCTGCATCGGCAACTCCGGTCCGCTGCCGCCCGAAATCAGCAAGGGCATCGCCGAAGGCGATCTCGCCGTGGCGTCGGTGTTGTCGGGCAACCGCAACTTCGAAGGCCGCGTGCATCCGGAAGTGAAGATGAACTACCTGGCCTCGCCGCCGCTGGTGGTGGCCTACGCGCTGGCCGGCACGCTCGACATTGACCTCAGCAAGGATCCACTGGGCACCGGCAGCGACGGCAAGCCGGTGTACCTCAAGGACATCTGGCCGACCAACCAGGAAATCTCGGACATCGTGGGCAGCGCGCTCAATCCGGAAATGTTCGAGAAGAGCTATGCCGATGTGTTCAAGGGCGACACGCGCTGGAACCACATCGCCTCGCCCGATGGCGACGTGTACAAGTGGGACGACTCCACCTACATCAAGAACCCGCCGTACTTCGAAGGCATGAGCAAGGACCCGGGCTCCATTGAAGACGTACACGGCGCACGCGTGCTCGGCCTGTTCGGCGACTCCATCACCACCGACCACATCTCGCCGGCCGGCTCGATCAAGAAGGACAGCCCGGCGGGCCGCTTCCTCATCGGCAAGGGCGTGGAACCGAAGGACTTCAACTCCTACGGCTCGCGTCGCGGCAACGACGATGTGATGGTGCGCGGCACCTTCGCCAACATCCGCATCAAGAACCTGATGCTCGATGGCGTGGAAGGGGGCTATACGCTCCACGTGCCGAGCGGCGAGCAGATGGCCATCTACGACGCGGCGATGAAGTACAAGGCCGACAAGACGCCGCTGGTGGTGCTGGCCGGCAAGGAATACGGCACGGGCTCGTCGCGCGACTGGGCGGCCAAGGGCACGCTGCTGCTGGGCGTGAAGGCGGTGATCGCCGAGAGCTTCGAGCGCATCCACCGTTCCAACTTGGTGGGCATGGGCGTGCTGCCGCTGCAGTTCGAAGACGGCCAGAACGCACAGTCGCTGGGCCTGACCGGCAAGGAAACCTTCGACATCACCGGCCTCAACGGCGGCGAATCGAAGACCGCCAAGGTCACCGCAACGGGCGCCGACGGCAAGAAGAAGGAGTTCACCGTGAAGGTGTTGCTGCTCACGCCGAAGGAGCGCGAGTTCTTCCGTCACGGCGGCATCCTGCAGTACGTGCTGCGCCAGCTGGCCGGAAAGAAAGCCGCCTGATCCTCGTTGCAGGCCGCTTTCGGTAAGGAGGAGACGCCGCCGCTGGGCGGCGTCTTCTTTGGAGGAACCTTACCCCGCGGACGTCCACGTGGCCGAATAACAGCGCCACTCGCTCCCTTCCTTCCGCCACGCCGTCTCCACCTGATACACGCCGATCTGCGCGGGCAGCATCTTTCCGCCGCTGGTCAGGGTGAGGGTGAAGCGCGCGATGTAACGCTCGCCGCGAGGCTCCACCTCAATCGGCCCGCTCAGGGCGTGGATCGTCTCGCCGCGAAACCGGGCGGCGTGCAGCAACCCGAGGATTTGCCGGCGCTCCATCTCGCCGTTGTTGCCGCTGAAATCCTCGCTCAGCAACGCGTCCAGCGACGAGGCATCCGCCTGTTCGGCCGCCCGCTCGGCCGTTTCGATGCCTTGGCGCACCCGACTTTCGTCGGGCGTGCGGTGACAGGCCGCCAGGCCGATCGCCAGCAGTGCGCAAAACAGTGGATTTACAAGCAGTTTTCGTGGCAAAGACATGGCGAATTCTCGTTGCGGCGCGGCTTGCTGCTATACGCGAGCGTATGCTCCAATGCCTCGCCATCATCTTGCCCTACGTCAATGGCGGGCCGATACATATAGGAGCGTTGGATCCAACATGAGCATTGAGCGTCCGTGGCTGGCCCATTACCCGGAAGGCGTTCCCGCGCAGATCGACATCAACCAGTACGCGTCGCTCGCCGCCGTCGTTGAAGAAGCCTTCGAGCGCTTCCGCCATCGCCCTGCGTTTTCCAGCTTCGGCAAGGTCCTCAGTTACGGCCAGATCGACGAGATGAGCCGCCAGTTCGCCGGCTACCTCACCGGCGAGCTCAAGCTCGGCAAGGGCGATCGCATCGCGATCATGATGCCCAACGTGCTGCAGTACCCCATCGCCTTGTTCGGCGCCTTGCGCGCGGGCCTGGTGGTGGTGAACACCAACCCCATGTACACCGCGCGCGAACTCAAGCACCAGCTCGAGGACGCCGGCGCCAAGGCCATCGTGGTGCTCGACAACTTCGCCGCCACGCTGCAACAGGTGGTGGCCGAAACGCACGTCGAGCACATCGTCACCACCGGCATCGGCGACTTGCTGGGCGCCAAGGGTGCGGTGATCAACTTCGTGCTCAAGCACGTCAAGAAGATGGTGCCGCCGTACTCGCTGCCGCATGCAGTGCGCTTCACGGACGCCCTCTCCAAGGGCACGCCGCACCCGCTGCCCAAGGTGCAGCTGGATCACGAAGACATCGCCTTCCTGCAGTACACGGGCGGCACCACCGGCGTGGCCAAGGGGGCCATGCTCACGCACGGCAACATGGTCGCCAACATGCTGCAGGCCGGCGCGTGGATCGGCAGCAACGCCAAGCAGGGCGAGGAAGTGATCATCACGGCGCTGCCGCTGTATCACATCTTCTCGCTGACGGCGAACGGCCTGGTGTTCATGCGCCTGGGCGGACTCAACTGGCTGATCACCAATCCGCGCGACATGCCGGGCTTCGTCAAGGAATTGAAGAAGTCGAAGTTCACCGCCCTCACCGGCGTCAACACGCTGTTCAATGGCCTGCTCAACACGCCCGGTTTTGCCGAATTGGATTTCTCGCGCCTGCACCTGTCGCTGGGCGGCGGCATGGCCGTGCAGCGCGCAGTCGCCGAGCGCTGGAAGAAGGTCACCGGCTGCACGCTGGCCGAGGCCTATGGCCTCACCGAAACCTCGCCCGCGGCCTGCATCAATCCGCTGGATTTGAAGGACTACAACGGCTCCATCGGCTTGCCGATTCCCTCCACCGACATCGCGATCTGGTCCGAAGACAACCAGCCGCTGGCCATCGGCGAAGTGGGCGAACTGATGGTGCGCGGCCCGCAGGTGATGAAGGGTTACTGGCAGCGTCCGGATGAAACCGCGAAGGTGCTCGGTTCCGATGGCTGGCTGCACACCGGCGACATTGCCCGCATGGACGAGAATGGCTACGTCTACATCGTCGACCGCAAGAAGGACATGATCCTCGTGTCCGGCTTCAACGTGTACCCGAACGAAGTGGAAGACGTGGTGATGCAGCATCCAGGCGTGGCCGAAGTCGCCGCCGTCGGCGTGCCGGACGAACACTCCGGCGAAGTGGTGAAGCTGTTCGTGGTGCGCAAGGACCCGAAGCTCACCGTGGAAGAACTCAAGAAGTTCTGCCACGACAATCTGACCGGCTACAAGCGCCCCAAGATCATCGAGTTCCGCGACTCGCTGCCCAAGAGCAACGTGGGCAAGATCCTCCGTCGCGAACTGCGTGACGAGAAGAAGTCTGAGAAGGCGGGAGTGAGTTGAGACGAGTGGGAAGTGAGAGTAGAGCTCACTCCGACCAACAAAAAGCCCGGCGACGTGCCGGGCTTTTTGTTGGATTACGTGGGCGATGAGTATCGAGTGATCGCTCTCGCTTCTCACTCGTCTCAACTCACTCCTCGACCGTCAGTCCTTCCACAACTCCAGGATATCCGCATACCCGCCCAGCAGGTTCCACAACGGCACCTGCTTGTCTTCGGGAATACGGGTATAGGCAAAGCCCAGATGGCGATCGGAAATGCGCGCCACCTGCGCTTCCAGATGGATGTGCAGGTCATGGCCGAAGATCATGTCGAGGATCCAGCTCTGGCCCTGCTCGCCATGCCAGCCCAACGGGCGGCGCAGCAGCACGCCGGTCGCAGAAATATCCACCAGCTCCGTGGAGTGCGACTCGTCGCCCCGGCTCATCAGCACGGTGGTCTCGATCCGCATGCGCGCCGGACGCAACTGCTCCGGGTCGGAGCCGTTCCTGGCCTTGTCTTCTGCTCTGCTCATCCTGCCCATTCTCCCCACGTCAGACGCTCGGGCGCCGACCGCTTCATCCTGAAGAACACTCTCATCGTTCGATGTGGAGTGTCTCCGTGCAACTTCAATCCTGCTCCCGCGTCCTTAAAACACCGGCGCGGACCAAACTCCCCGACCCAAAACGCGAATTGATCCTGTCCTGCACCTGATCGGTCACTCGCCGCTCGGCCGAGCTGTCGAACAGGTCTCGCTGACGTTCGGCCGCGAAACCCGAAAGACTCACGCCCAACAAGCGTAAACGTGGCCGTTGTTGCGACTTCCACCAGGCGTAAAGCAAGCCTCGTGCCAGCTTGTACAGCTCGCTCGCCGATGCACTGGGCGTGCTCAGTTGCGCCTGGCGAGTATGGGTAACGAACGGCGGCTCGCGCAGCTTCACGGTAACGGTTCGCCCTTCCAGGCCGCGCTGCCTTGCTCTGGCCGCAATGCGCTCGCAATGGCGCAGCAGCCAGGCCTCGGCCAAGGCGAGTTCGGCCACGTCGACGTCGTAGGTATGTTCCGCGCCGATGGATTGCTCGGCCTGGGCAGGTTCCACGCTGCGGTCGTCTTCACCCCTGGCGAGTGCCTGCAGCGCATCCACCTGACGTCCTAGCGCACTCGCCAGACGCGCCGTGTCACTTGCTGCCAATTCCCCCATCGTGCGAATGCCCAGCCGGTGCAAGGCCTGCTCGGTGACCTTGCCCACGGTCCACAAGCGCCCCACCGGCAAGGGCGCCAGTTCCAGCGCTGCGTGCTCCGCCCTGATGCGATGGAAGCCGTTGGGCTTGGACATCTCGCTGGCCAGCTTCGCCAGTAGCTTGTTCGAGCTCATCCCTACGGAGGCATGGAGCCCGGTGCGTTCCAGGATGGCGTCCTTGATGCGCCGCCCGATGGCCTCGATCGATCCCAGCAAGCGCAGGCTGGCAGTGACGTCGAGGAAGGCCTCGTCCAGCGACAGGCCCTCGACCAGCGGCGTCACCTCGTGGAAGACCTCGAACACGCGGTCGGAGACCTCCTCATAGCGCGCGATATCGGGCCACAGGTAGACGCCATCGGGACAAAGCCGCCGCGCCTGCGCCGTGGGCATGGCCGAACGAACCCCGAACGGCCGCGCCTCGTAGCTGCAGGTGGATACCACGCCGCGCGGGCCCAGTCCGCCCACGATGACCGGCAGGCCGCGCAGCTCGGGACGGTCGCGCTGCTCCACGGACGCATAGAACGCGTCCATGTCGACGTGGATGATGGCGCGGTCATCGGGCAGCATGTCCCTGTATTTTGCCGGTACGGGCACATCGGGTGTACTGGACTTGCCCGTCTGCAACGGCTAATCTTGGTCCCGCTTGGGTCATAAGGGTGCGCGCACGATCGGTGAGATCGACCGCTACGGCACCCGTCCCGATGCACTCAGCCGACCGATTGAGAAGCCAGTGACGCAGGTTTCGTCACGTTGTGGCTCGCGTCCCATGTCGTGTGGTCCCCACATGCCTTCAGACGCTCAAGGGTCGCTCACGGCCAGCCTGATCGAAACGCCAGACGCGCGATTTCATCATGCATGTCCGCGACGGTGGCGCCATGCGCACTGGCTAGGCATCGCGCAAGTTAGCTTCAACGGATCGCGCCTGCGGGCCACGATCCGGGCGGGGACATTCGTCAACCGAATGCCGGTGGGATCAACGTTTCCTAACGTGATTAAACGCAGAGCAAGCCGTCTTGAACGGCCCAACGACATGCATTGATGAGCACTGAGCCAGTCGAGCCTCAGGCGGTCGCCGCACCGCAAGACGCGTTTGCGTCGGTACCTCAACAGCAGGAAATGCCGCTGGCCATCGTGCGCGGCGAACCGATGTTGCAGATGCCGCAGGACCTGTACATCCCGCCGGATGCGCTCGAGGTGATCCTCGAGGCCTTCGAAGGGCCGCTAGATCTTTTGCTGTACCTGATCCGTCGGCAAAACCTGGACATTCTCGACATCCCTGTCGCCGAGATCACCCGGCAGTACATGGACTACATCGAGATGATGCGCGACGTGATGCGCCTGGAACTGGCCGCCGAATACCTGCTGATGGCGGCCATCCTCGGCGAGATCAAATCGCGCCTGCTGTTGCCCCGGCCGCCGGCCGAGGAAGGCGTAGAGGAAGACCCCCGCGCCGAACTGGTCCGCCGACTGCAGGAATACGAGCGCTTCAAGCGGGCCGCGGAAGACATCGACGCCCTGCCCCGCATGGAGCGGGACATGGCGCCGGCCCACGCGGACGTGGGCGAGCGCAACGTGATCAAGCTGCCGCCGCCGCTCGACCTGAAAGAGATGCTGCTGGCGCTGAAGGACGTGATGCGTCGTGCCGAATTGTTCGGCCACCACGCGATCAAGCGCGAAGCACTGAGCGTGCGACAGCGCATGGGCGAACTGCTCGGCCGCCTGACCGACCAGACCTTCCAGCGCTTCGAAACGCTGTTCGATGTCACCGAGGGCCGCCTGGGCGTGGTGGTCACCTTCCTGGCCATGCTGGAGCTGGCCAAGGAAATGCTGGTGGAGATCGTGCAGGAAGAACCGCTGGCACCGATTTACGTAAGGGCACGGGCAGGAAGCGCGGAAGAAACCGCCGCCGAACGCTATGCCGATGACGAGCCGGCCACCGCGGCCGAATAAGCCGCGCAGCCCGCCCCATTCACCGCAGCATCCGCATCCGATCCGAGGCCATGCAGATCGAGCAACTCAAACCCATCGTCGAGGCGGCATTGCTGGCATCCACCCAGCCGATGACCATTCCTCAACTGCTGGAACTGTTCGGCGAAGAGGACGAAGTCGGCCGCGAAGAGATCGCCAAGACCCTCGAAGCGCTGATGGAAGACTGCGCCAACCGCGGCGTGGAGCTGCACGAGGTCGCCTCGGGCTTTCGCTACCAGGTGAAGCAGAGCGTGCACCCGTGGATCTCGCGCCTGTGGACCGAGCGACCCAGCCGCTACTCGCGCGCCCTGTTGGAAACACTGGCACTGATCGCCTACCGCCAACCGATCACGCGCCCGGAGATCGAGCAGATCCGCGGCGTGGTGGTGTCGTCCAACATCATCAAGACGATGGAAGAGCGCGAGTGGATCCGCGTGGTCGGTTACCGCGACGTACCCGGCAAGCCCGCGCTGTTCGGCACCACGCGCGCCTTCCTCGACTACTTCAACTTGAAGTCGCTGGATGAGCTGCCGCCGCTGTCGGAAATCCGCGACATGGAAGATCCGCAGATGAGCATCGCGCCGGAGCCGCTGCCCGCCCGCGTGGCGCGCGACCTGCCGATCGATCCGGACGAAGAAAACGAAACCCTGGTGGTGGCCGGCGAAGAAGACATCGACGCCACCATCACCGAACCCGCCGGGCATGACGCCTTGGCCGAGAACGAAGAAAGCCAGGCCGCCGATGCCATCGACGAGCCCGGCCATGAAACACCCGAGGCGATGGAAGTCGCCTCCTCCGAACCCGGCGATGCGCTGCACGCCGAGACCCATGTTGACACTGCCGACGAGGCAGCGACCCACGCGGACGCCGACCAAGGCGACGCCACGCAAGACACCGAGGAGTACCGCGCATGACTGCGCCCCAGAAATCCGTTTTGACCCTCAAGCGCACCCCGCGCGACGAAACCACACCCGCCATCGAGGAGCGCCTGCACAAGGTGCTCGCCAATGCCGGCCTCGGCTCGCGCCGCATGCTCGAGCAGCGTATCCAGGCCGGTGAGGTCGAACTCAACGGCACCCCCGCCACCATCGGCGCGAGCGTGCACGCGGGCGACCGCGTCGTGCTCGACGGCAAGCAGTTCGTCGTCGCCACCGACAACCGCGACGAAACCGAAGTGCTGGTCTATCACAAGCCCGAAGGCGTGGTGACCACCCGCGAAGATCCCGAAGGCCGCCCCACCGTGTTCGAGCAGCTGCCGCGCCTGAAGGGTGCGCGCTGGGTCGCCGTGGGTCGCCTGGACATCAACACCACCGGCCTGCTGCTGCTCACCACTGACGGCGAACTGGCCAACGCGCTGATGCACCCCAAGAGCGGGCTCGAGCGCGAATACCTGTGCCGCGTGCATGGTGAAGTGCCCGATGAAATCATCGAGAAGCTCAAGGCTGGCGTGGAGCTGGAAGACGGCCCGGCCCGTTTCGACGAAATCGCCGTGATCAGCCGCGGCGGCAGCCACAGCTGGTTCCGCGTGGTGATCCGCGAAGGCCGCAATCGCGAAGTGCGCCGCCTGTGGGATTCCCAGGGTTTCCTGGTGAGCCGCCTCAAGCGTATCCGCTATGGCAGCGTGGAGCTGCCGCGTGCCCTGCGTCGTGGCGATTGCGAGTCGCTGGGCGAGGAAGCCGTCAAGGATCTGCGCAAGACCACCGGCCTGGGCGCGCCGCAACCGGTGCTCACGCTGAGCCCAGTGCTGCATCAGCGTCGCGCACCGCGCAACGTCACCGAGTACCGCCCCGAACGCGGCGCGGCCGGTGGCTGGAGCAGTGCGCACCAGGACGAGGCGCGCGAGCTGCGCGCTTACGACCGCATTCGCGAAGAACCCGTGCGCGGCAAGCAGCAGCGTGGCCGTCCGGGTCGGGAAGTGAACGGCAACGTCGCTCGTCCGGAACGCCCGGGCGGCGGCGGTCAGCGCAAGAATCGCCGCGGCGTGGCGCCGGGCCAGGAGCTGCCGTCGGTGCGCACCTGGTTTGCCGGTGAATCACGCGAAGGCGGAGCCGGTGGCGCCGCCCGTGGTGGTGCGGCGGGCAATCGTCGTCCGGGTGGCGGCAAGCCCTCGTTCGGCAATCGTGCCGGTGGCGCCGAAGGTCGCAGCGGCAACCCCTACAGCGGTTTCGGCGGTGGTGCCGGCGCCGGTGGCAACCGTGGCGGCAAGCCGGGCGGACGTCCCGGTGGTCGCCCCAGCGGTCAGGGTGGTCCCGGTGCGGGACAAGGCGCCCCGGGTGGTCGTCCGCAGGGCCGCGGCGGCAATCGCCCGCAAGGTGGCGGTGGCCGTCCGCAAGGCGGTGGCGGTCGCCCCCAGGGTGGCGGCGGTCGCCCGCACGGCGGTGGCGGCGGCAATCGCGGCGGCGGCCGTCAAGGTAATCGCTGAGGCCGGCGTCCATGTCCGTTCGCATCTATCACAACAACCGTTGCTCCAAGTCGCGCGCCACGCTGGCGTTGCTGGAGGAGCGAGGCGTCGTCTGTGATGTCGTGAATTACCTGGACACGCCGCCGAGCAGCGCCGAGCTGATGCAGTTGCTCGACATGCTTGGCATGACGCCGCGCGAGCTGATGCGCACGGGCGAGGCCGAGTACACCGAACTCGGCCTCGACGATCCTTCACTCGACGACACCACGCTCATCGCGGCCATGGTGAGCCATCCGCGGCTGATCGAACGCCCCATCGTGGTCTCCAATGGCAGGGCCGCGATTGGACGTCCACCGGAAGCGGTGCTGTCCATTCTCTGAGTGCACGCATCCTCGCCTTGCGCGAGGATGCGTCGCCATCGCTCAATCGTTCTGTTCTTCCTCGTCCGGCACGTAGGCCAACAGGTCGCCCGGCTGGCATGCCAGGAATTCGCAGATCTTGCTCAGCGTTTCGAAACGCACGCCGCGCACGTGGCCGGACTTGAGCAAGGACAGATTGGATTCGGTAATACCAACGAACTCGGCGAGTTCGCGCGAGCGCACCTTGCGCATCGCCAGCATGACATCGAGTCGGACCACGATCGCCATCAGGACCTCACACGATCGAGCGCTGGTCGTCTTCGAGTCGCGCTGCCTCGTCGAACAGGCGCGCCACGAAGAAGAACACGGCCACGGGCAACAACGACAGCAGATCGTCGCCGCTGAATTCCAGGCGGGCGGCGCCGGCACCTGATCGCCACGCCAGCCAGAGTGAAACGGCCGGAGGCAACAACACACGGAGCGCCGCAGCCACCATCAGCAGGCACGCGAAGCGCCGGAAGCGTTTCGTCACCGCAGTGGAAAACAGCGCATCGGGCGCCACGCGCCCCAACATGCGCGCCAACTCGACCAGCGCCGCGCAGGTCACCAGCGCAAGAACGACGGCGATGCCCGCTGCCCACGCGCGCGGAAGGCCATCGGACGACAAGCTGGCCACCACCGCAGCGTCTTGCGTAGCGCCATCGGCCCAGATACCCAGCGCCGTGACCAGCAGACAGGCCAAGGCCCCCAACCAGCAGGCCGCAGCCAGCGCACGTGCCGCCTGCACGATGCGCCGCGCTGTTGCATGATCATTTTTTTCTGTATTACGATAATTTTTATTCGTCATACGGGCACCATACCATGAAAAGCGGACCGCTGATCTGGCTTCATCTCTGTGCATGGGTGGCCGCCCTGGCCTGTCCGGTCCAAGCCACCGAGGTGACATCGACGCCTATTTCGAGCCAGCAGGCTGAAGACGCCCTGATCGATGCCGCTGGCGGTGAGGTGTTTCACCTGGCCAGCGTGCTTCCCCGCATCGAGGATCCAGGCCTCGCATGGCTCGCCCGCGCCAGGTTGGCCGCGGCAAGGCTGGATGCCGTCGAAGCAGGACAGCTCGTCGATCGCTATTTGGCCGATGGCAACCGCACACCCGCCCAACGCGCACTGGCATGGCCTATCGTGGCCGATGCCAGCTTTGCCGTTGGCGATTACCACAAGGCGGCCGAGGCTGCGCACGCATGGGAACAGGCGCTCGCCGCGGAAGGTGCGGCGGCAGACAAGCGCGCCGACGCGCTCCAAATGGCGACACTTGCCGACCAGCTCGCCAGCGCCACCGCACAGCATGTAGACGTCTATACGCCCAAACCCGAGGCGGTGAAAAGAGACAAGGTCGGCCTGCCACGCTCGCTGGCCCGCATCAATGGCAAGCCGCAGGAGGTCGTACTGGACACCGGCGCCAATCTTTCCGTCGTTTCACTTTCCACCGCCCACAAGCTTGGCCTTCGTCTGCTCGAGGGCGCGACCAGCGTGGGAAGCGCCAGCCGCCAGGCTGTGGCTTCGCGCATCGGCGTTGCGGATCACCTGACGTTCGCCGGACTCTCTTTGAGCCATGTGGCGTTTCTGGTTCTCGACGACCAGCAACTGAACATGCCGGTGCCTGGCGGTTACCAGATCGACGCGATCCTCGGCTTTCCGGTGCTGCGCCAGTTGCAGCGCCTGGAGTTCACTTCCGACGGCAAGCTGTTGCCATCGCATAGCAGCGCATCGAAGCCTGGCGAGGGCAATCTGCGCATGGCGGGCAGCGATCTCTACGTGGAGGTGATACTCAATGATCTGCCCGTGGCGATGCACCTGGACAGCGGCGGCGCGTTCTCGTCGCTGTCTTCGCGTTTCGCATCGGAGCATCCCGACGTGGTGAAGGGACTCAAGTCGCGGCAAGACCATATTGCCGGCGCGGGTGGCGCGCGCGCCCGCCAATCGGCAACGTGGCCGCAAGTGCGCGTGCGCATTGGCGATCAACAGACCGTGCTGCCGGCGATGACGATCTCGCTGAGCGACGCCGGCAACGTCAAGGAGCCGAACGTGCTGGGCGGCGACATCCTGCAGTCGTTCGATCACTGGACGATCGACTTCCCGCGCATGCAGTTCGACGTAGGAAAGCCGTTGTCGCACGCCACGACAAAGCCGCATGCGGGTTGACCGCACGCGGCAAGCGGATCAACCCGGATCGAGCGTGAAGCGGTCGGCATCCATCCACGCCGGGAAACGCTCGCGATGCGCAAGCAGCGGCGCGGGATCGATGGTGACGGTCACCACCTGCTCTTGCGGGCCTAGCTCGACCAGCGGTTCGCCGATGGGATCGAGCACCGCGCTGTCGCCGGCATAGGGCAGATCGTTGCCGTCGACGCCGACGCGGTTGAGGCCGATCACATAGCTCAGATTTTCGATGGCACGCGCGCGCAGCAGCGTGCGCCATGGCTGGCGCCGCGGCGCCGGCCAGTTGGCCACGAAGATGGCGAGGTCGTAATCCATGCCGCCGGTGGCTTCTTCACGGCGACCATTGCGCAGCCACACCGGGAAACGCAGGTCGTAGCAGACCTGCGGAAGAATGCGCCAGCCCTTGAGTTCGACGATGAGCCGCTCGTTGCCGCCGCCGTAGCGCGTGTGCTCGCCGGCCATGCGGAACAGGTGACGCTTGTCGTACCGCGCGAAGCTGCCGTCCGGCCGCGCCCAGATCAGGCGGTTGTAGACCGTGTCGTTTTCGCGGATGGCCAGGCTGCCGCACAACACGGCGCCCACGTCCTGCGCGAGCGCACGCATCCATGCCACGCCCTCGCCTTCCATGGTGTCGGCGCTGGCACGCGTATCGTTGCTGAAGCCCGAGAGAAACGTCTCCGGCAGCACGACCAGATCGGTCTGTCCCGCAACACGACGCACCAGCTCGCCGTAATACTCGCGGTTGGCGGGCGCATCGTGCCAACGCGTGGCGCCCTGGATCAGGCTGACCTTCAAAGCTTGCATAGACGCTCCGCGGCGGCTTCCATCGTGGCATCGCTCTTGGCAAAGCACAGGCGCAGGTAATGGGTGCCCGGCGCCTTGTCGTAGAACGGCGTGAGCGGAATGGCCGCCACGCCACCTTCCTTCACCATCCATTCGCAGAACGCCACGTCGTCCTTGTCGCTGATGGCGGAGTAATCGACCAGCTGGAAATAGCCGCCCGGTACGTCGAGCAGCTTGAAGCGCGACGGCTTGATCAGCTCGCGGAAGCGATCACGCTTCTCCTGGTAGAACGCGGGCAGTTCCAGATAGTGCTCCGGCGTGCTCGCCATGAACTCGGCAAAGGCAACCTGCGCCGGATGGAAGGTGCAGAACGTGAGGTACTGGTGCACCTTGCGGAATTCAGCGGAGAGCGCTTTGGGCGCCACGGCGTAGCCGAGCTTCCAGCCGGTGCAGTGATACGTCTTGCCGAACGACGACACCACGAAGCTGCGTGCCGCCAACTCGGGATGGCGCAGCACGCTCTCGTGCTGTGCGCCGTCATAGACGATGTGTTCGTAGACCTCATCGGAGAGCACCACGATCTCGGTGTCGCGAACAATCGCCGCCAGCTCGTCCAGATCAGCCGCGGAAAGCACGGCGCCCGTCGGGTTGTGCGGGCTGTTGATCAGGATCATGCGCGTCCTGGGCGTGATCGCGTCACGCACGCGCTGCCAGTCGATGCCGAAACTGGGCGCCAGCAACGGGATGTGCACGGCACGCGCACCCTGCAGCTCGATGGCCGGCTCGTAACTGTCGTATGCCGGGTCGAACACGATCACTTCGTCGCCCGCGCGCACCACGGCGGCGATGGCGGCGAACAGCGCTTCGGTCGCGCCCGAGGTCACGGTGACTTCGGTGTTGGGGTCGAGCTTATGGCCATACAGACGCTCGGTCTTCAGCGCGATCTGCTCACGGAGCGGCTGCAGACCGATGCCGGGCGCGTACTGGTTGCGGCCTTCGGCCATGGCGCGCGTGATGGCGTCGCGCAACGGTTGCGGCGGTTCGAAATCGGGGAAGCCCTGGCCGAGGTTCACGGCCTTGTGGTCCAGCGCCAGCTGGCTCATGACGCTGAAGATGGTGGTTCCAACTTTGGGAAGCTTGGTCTCGATCTGCATGGTCCGGATGTCTGGAAGGCTAAACGATGATGCTAACACGAGGCGTGTTGCGTGCCTGCTTCAAAGGTATTTGCCGCACTGCGCGTGCTTCTCGCGTACGGTATCGGGCAGCTTTTCCGCAAGAAAATCCACGAAGGCGCGCACGCCGGGCAACAGGCCACGGCGGCTGGGATAGACAAAGTGCATGGTGCCTTGCGGCACGCTCCATTCGGGCAGCACCACCTCCAGCTCACCGCGCTCGATGGCCGGACCACAGACGAATTCCGGCAGCAGCGTCACGCCGATGCCGGCCTTGCAGTTCTGCAGCAGTGCGTTGAAGTCGCCACAGATCAGGCGCGGCTGGATGTCCACCAGCACGCGCTCGCCGTTGCCGTCCAGCAATTCCCAGCTCTGCGCTCCCTCGTGTTCCTGGTTGGTGAGCGCAGGCAACTGCGACAGGTCGCTCAGTTCCTTGGGATGGCCGTATTGCTTGAGCAGGTCGGGGCTGGCCACCAGCAACACGCGCGATTGCCCGAACGTGCGCACCACCAGCGTGGCGTCGGTATCGAGCTTGCTGCGCACGCGGATGGCCACGTCGAAGCCTTCGCCGATCACATCGACACGTCGGTCGGTGGCGTGCAGGCGCACCTGCATCTTCGGATGCAGCGCGAGGAATTCCGGCAGCATGTGGCCCACCACGGTCTGCACCAGCGACACCGGGCAACTGACGCGCACCAGCCCGCGCGGCTCGGAGCGCACTTCTTCCACTGCCTCCTGAGCCGCCCTCGCCTCTTCCAGCACCGCGCGGCAATGGCCGTAGAAGCGTTCGCCCACTTCCGTGACCACGAAACGGCGTGTGGTTCGCTGCAGCAGGCGCACGCCCAGGCGTTCTTCCAACTGTGCGATGCGCTTGCTGAGGCGCGACTTGGGAATGCCCAAGGCGCGGCCAGCAGAGGAAAAGCCGCCGTGCTCAACCACCGCGGCAAAGAAGTAGAGATCGTTGAGGTCCTGCAGGGCGCCGTCCAACACCGTCATCGTCGTTTCCCATTTTGAACGATACGTTCGAGTTTACCCGTCTTATCGGAAGATTGTCCGATGAGTACCTTAGTTCCGTCGCCGGTTGGTCCGGCCCGTCAACTGAGGAAATACCATGAAACTGCTGCATCTCGACGCAAGCGCCCTGGGTAGCCACTCCGTTTCGCGCGGCCTCACCGCCGCCATCGTCGCCGAACTGAAGGCCAACAACCCGGCAGCGGAAGTGATCTACCACGATCTGGTCGCCAACCCGCTGGCCCACTGGACCCCCGTGGCCGACGCCAGCGATCCGGTTGCCGTGCAGGCCAGCCAGATGATCGACGAGTTCCTGGCCGCCGACGTGGTGGTGATCGGCGCCCCGATGTACAACTTCTCGATTCCCAGCCAGCTGAAGGCCTGGATCGACCGCATCGCCGTTGCCGGCAAGTCGTTCCGCTATACCGCGAATGGTCCGGAAGGCCTGGCCGGTGGCAAGCGCGTGATCATCGCCTCGTCGCGTGGCGGCATCTACAGCGAAGGCAGCGCCGCCCAGCCGATGGACTTCCAGGAAACCTACCTGCGCGCCCTGTTCGGCTTCCTCGGCGTGACGGACATCGAGTTCGTGCGTGCCGAGGGCGTCAACTTCAGCGAAGACCACAAGGTTGAAGCCCTGAAGTCGGCCCATGCCTCCATCGGCGTGGCGACCCGCAAGGCTGCGTAAGCTAAATCACGCTCCACCGTCCCCGGCAGACGCCGCACCTCAGGGTGCGGCGTTTGTCTTTTCAGCGCGGTAAACCGCCTTGCCATCCACCCAGGTGCTGAGCGGCTTGAGGTCGGCGATCTGCCGCGGCGATACGGTGAGCAGATCGCCACTGAGCACCACGAAGTCGGCACGCATGCCGGGCTTCAAGGCGCCGACCTGGTCTTCCATGAAGGACGCATACGCCGCGCCGCGCGTGAAACCGGCCAACGCCTGGATACGGCTCACGCGCTGATCCGGCAACCAGCCGCCCGGCGGCTGTCCGTTGAGATCCTGCCGCGTCACGGCCGCATAAAGGCCCAGCATCGGATTGACCTGCTCCACCGGGAAATCCGAGCCGAACGCCAGCGGCACCTTTTCTTGGATGAAGCGCTGCCAGGCATAGGCCCCCTTCAAGCGCGCCGCACCGAGACGTTGTTCGGCCCACGGCATGTCGGAGGTGGCGTGCGTGGGCTGCATCGAGGCGATCAGATGCAAGGAGGCGAAGCGCGGAATGTCGTCGAGCGCCACGATCTGTGCGTGCTCCACGCGCCAGCGATGATCGCTGTCGGCGTGATCGCCCAGCACGGCCTGATAGGTATCGAGCACGTTGCGGTTGCCACGATCACCGATGGCATGCGTGGCCACCTGCACGTGGCAGCGATACGCCTTTTCCACGGCGGTGCGATAAGCCTCGGGCGAGGTGACGAAGATGCCCTTGTTGCCGTGGTCGTCGCTGTAATCAGCCAGCAAGGCCGCGCCGCGGCTACCCAACGCGCCGTCCATGTAGAGCTTCACGGTGCGCATCTGCAGGCGGCCGCTCGCATCGGCCCAGTGACCGCCCTGGCTGCACAGCCAGTCGAGTGCCTGGTGATTGCCGTCGGCCATCTCATAAAGGCGCAGCGGAATTTCACCGGCTGCGGCCATTTCCTGCAGCACCTTGAAATCCTCCAGGCTCACGCCCGGATCGTGCACACCGGTAAGGCCGGCAGCGACAGCATCCGCGAACGCCGCCCTGTAGGCATCGCGCGTCTGTTCGTGCGTCAGTGGAGGAACGGCCTGGCCAACCAGGGCCTGCGCACCATCCACCAGCACGCCCGTCGCCCTCTTGCCGACGCGCTCGATGCGACCGCCCTCGGGTTGCCAGTCGCCATCCAGCGACTTGGTCGCGTGTTTCATCGCGGCGGTGTTGGCCCAGGATGCATGACCATCCACGCGCTCGAGGTACACCGGGCGATCGGGAAACGCTGCATCGAGATCGGAGGCGCTGGGGAAATGCTTGTCGGCCCAGCGGTTCTGATCCCAGCCGCGACCGATCAGCCACGTACCCGGCGGCAGCTTGGCGGCAGCGGCCTTGAGGCGCGACACCACTTCCGCTCGCGACGTGCTGCCGACCAGATCCACCTGGATATGCGTCATGCCCAGGCCGAGCATGTGCCCGTGGGCATCGATCAGGCCGGGAATGACGGTGGCACCCTTGGCGTCCTCGATCGTGGCGTCGGGATACTGCTTCTTGAGGTCAGCCGTATCTCCTACGGCAAGTAGGCGTCCATCGTCCTTCCAAGCCAGCGCCGTGGCTTCAGGACGCGAGGGATCCATCGTGTGGATGTGGGCATTGACCAGCAACGTGGTCGCCTGGAGCGGCAGCGCGGCAAGCGCGAGCAAGGCAATCGAAGAACAGCGTAGCGGCAGGCGCATGGACGAATCCCGGGCGGAAGGATGCCGCGACTTTGCCCAGCCCGGCCATGACACACAAGCGGCCATGCAACATGTACGTACCCAGGGCGCCCCTTCGCCCCGGATACAAAGGACTTACGCGGCCTGTTCCAGCACCGCTGCCGGGCGCGCGTACTGCGCCAGGCGAATGGAAGTGTCGGTACCCGGCATCTCCACGCACACCGAACGCCCGGAACGCAGGTGTTCATCGCGCGCCACTTCGCGGGCGAGCTTGATGGCGCTGCCAAGCCGCAGATCACTGAACAAGGAAAAGCCGAGACGGCACACGCACCACGAACCGTCCGGAGACTGCTTGAGTGAATAGGTGACCATGTTCCAACCCTGTGGGGAAAAAGAGTTCCTGCCACCAGCTGATCGTGTACGCATCCCGCGTGACGATCTGTCCGTTACGGACTAAAAGAGCATGCCTCTGTTACACCTTCCATCCTATCGGTACGACACCTAAAGTCGCGTAGGAATACGACTACGACAATGGGAATAGTGGTGGCTCCGCATGTGTTTCACGATGGATACACATGCGCTTGCCATCCATGAACGCCATGGCAGGCCAGTGCCGTCGGTCGCAGAAATCACATCGATACGTCACCCGTCGTTAACTGTCACGTCGTCAAGTTCGGAGACCCGATCATGGAGTCTTCCGATGACGGACGGCACGCAAGAATTTCACCTGCCCTTGCATGAGGCGTTCGAGGAATTGTTGCAGCTCTATCGCATGCTCGAACTGGAAAACGAACTCCTGCGCGGACAGCTACGCCGGCATCCGGTCGGTGAGCTGCAGATCCGCGAAACGGAGCGCAAGATGATGGAACTTCGCGGCGACACGCCGGCAGCCACGCCGGGCCGCCTGACAGCACTGCTCGCCGCTCGCACCGAATAAGCACGCAGCTATTTCGAAACATCAACATGAGAGCGCCCATGGCGACGAATGAATTCCACGGTGTGGTGGTGACGCATCCCGAGCGCGTCGTATTTCCCGACGACGACATCACCAAGCAGGACGTAGCCCACTATTACGACGCCGTCATGCCATGGTTCCTGCCTGGCGTCGAAGGACGACCCACGTCGGTGTTCCGCTTTCCGGAAGGACTCGCCCAACCGGGCTTCTTCCAGAAGCATCCCATGCGCGGATTGCGGCACGTCGGCCACGTTCGACTGCGCGAGGAAAGCGGCGACCTCGACGACTACCTTTGTCCTGGCGATGCAAGCGCCATCATCGAACTGGTCCAGTACGGAACAATCGAATTCCATCCATGGGCGTCGAAAGCCGATGCATTGGAAGAGCCCGACTATCTCGTGTTCGATCTCGATCCCGGCACGGGCGTGGCGTGGCACGACGTGATCGACGCCGCGCGCTGGTTGCGGGACCGCCTCGCCAAGGTCGACCTCAAGAGCTTCGTGCGAACGACCGGAGGCAAGGGCCTGCATGTGCTCGTTCCGCTGCACTCGGCTTGCCGCTGGGAGGATGCCAGCGGCTTCAGCAGCGCGTTCGCACATCAGCTTGCCAGCGATCGTTCCGACGGATTTACCGCGACGTCGGTGATGAGCGAACGCAAGGGACGCATCTTCATCGACTATCTGCGAAATACGCGCGGCGCCACCAGCGTGGCGTCGCTCTCGCTGCGCGCACGTGCCGGCGCACCGGTGGCGATGCCGCTGCGTTGGCAAGACCTGGGCCGCTGCGCCAGCGGAAACGCGTTCGACCTGCGAAACGCCAGGCAGCGGATTGCGCGCCTTCGTGCCGATCCATGGGAGGGTTTCGCCACGATGCGGCAAAGCCTCGACAAGGCGACACGCACCTATGGCACATCGAAAGACCGGGACTAGCCTCTGGATGGCGACTGGTCCAGCAGTGCCTTGAGATGACCCATCGCAGGCGAGAGGAAATAGCGGCCGTCCAGCACCTGCTTCAGCGCATCCACCAGTTCGTCTCCTGCCGAGGCCTTCAGCACATAGCCTTTGCCAAGACTCAGGGCTGTGCGAGCCAACGTGGCATCGTCATGCATGGTGATGAAAACCACCGGCAGATCGGGGCGGTCGGCAAGCAGTTCGCGCGCCGCCTGCAAGCCATCCACGCCAGGCATGCTGATATCGGTCACCACCACGTCCGGGCGAAGACGACGCACTGCCTTCACCAAGGCTTCGCCATGCGCGACCACGGCCAACACGTCGAACTCCTCGCCGAGCAATTCACGCAACTCCTCGGCGACCGGCACGTGATCCTCGGCCAGCACGAGCGTGGCGCGTTTTACGCTGGTTTCAGGCGATTTACTGGGCATCGAACGCAGGATCGTCCAATGCAAGAACTTTCGCCACCGAAAGAGAACGCGTCCTCGCTAAGTAAAACTACCCATCACGGTATCCGGCATCGTGCGCGGACGTGCCGTCGTGTCAAAACAGCAAGCCGAGATCCTGCGCGCGCCGCACCAACTCCAGCGTGGAATGCACGCCGAGCACCTGCATCATGGTGTACTTGTGCGCCTCCACCGTGCGCACCGACAGGCCCAGCTGCAACGCGATCTGCTTGGAGCGCAACCCTTCGCCGACCAGACGCAGCACCTGCAACTGCTTGGAGGTGAGGTTGCGCATGTCGGTCATCTGGCCACTGATGTAGCGCGCCCCCAGCGCCGGCGTGACATAGGTGGCCCCCGCCATCACCTGCTGCGCCGCATTGCGCAGATCTTCTCCCGCCGAATTCTTCAGGATGTATCCCCGCGCACCCGCGCGCAGCGCCGCCACGGCCAGCGCCGGTTCCATGTGCATGGTGAGGAACACGAAGCGCGTATCGAAGCCGGCATGGCGCAGCCGCTTGAGCGCATCCATGCCGTTGCAGCGCGGCATGTTGATGTCCGCAACGACAAGATCCGGTTGCAGCCGCTGCACGGCGTCGACCAGCGCATCGCCGTCGGCGACGATATCCAGCAGTTCGAAATCCTCATCGAGGATATGCTGCACGCCCTCGGCCACCATGCGGTGATCGTCGGCGATGATGAGCTTGGGCTTCAGGTTGGCCCGTGGGCTTCTAGCGGAATTCGTATGCATAGCTCAGTCCCTTTTCCCAGAGTTGATTGCAAGCGACAGCTGCCACTGAGCAGCTTCGTGCGTTCGTCGATGCTCATGAGTCCCAGCCCTCGACGCCCCTCTCCTTCCGTGACAAATCCCTTGCCGTTGTCAGTGATGGTGAGATCCACCTGGTGGTGCGCAATCTGGAGCGCCACTTCGATGCGCTGCGCATCCGCATGTCGAAGTGCATTGCCAAGGCCTTCCTGTGTCACGCGATAAAGGCAGAGCGCCACGTCTTCCGGAAGATCCTTGGCGTGCGGCGACACCCTCAACTCGATCACCGGGCCGCATCGACGCCGAAGGTTTTGGCACAGCCCTGCCAGCGCCGCGGTGAGGCCGGTCTGCGTCAGCATGCTGGGATGAAGATCGTGCGACAGATGACGCACGTCCTCTGACAGAGCGATCAGGTCGCTTTGCAGCTGGCTCACGTCCTGCTTGTTGGTGTCGTCCACCTTGCGCCGCAGGGCACTCAACCGTATCGACGCCACCGCGAGGCGTTGGTTGATGTCGTCGTGCAGATCGCGCGCGATGCGTGCACGCTCCTCTTCCTGCGCCACGATCAACCGACCCGCGAGTTCGCGCACTTCCGTGCTGGTAATCGCCAGATCCCGTTGCGTGGCCCGGCGCTGCTCAACCAAGGCGGCGAGATAAAGCGACGCGATGGAGACGGCCAGCATCCATAGCTGCACGCTGATCGTGGTGAGTTCGGATTCCGGCTGCACGAACGGCCCCTCATGCGACAGGCTGAGCTCGATGGCCATCATTCCGACGACGAGATTCACCGCGCAGGCGCCGACCACCTGTGCACGCAAGGCCACGAAGATCGCCAGCGGCACCGGCGCCAGCAACAGCAGCGGACGTATGGTGGCGATTCCGCCCAGCTCTCGCCATCCCACCCAAAGCAGCACCAATGCGACCAGCGTGATGAGCGGCATGTTCCATCCCGGCAGCGTGTCACGCCGCAGCGACGAGCCCGGATTGAGCAGGCTGAGAATGGCCGGCGTCAGCACGACATAACCCAGCGAATCGGCCAGCGCCACATGCCACCATTCCCTGGACAGCCACGAAGGCAATTCAATCAGCGCGGACAAACCAAATACCGCAGTGCCTGTCGCGACGGGCAACGCCACCACCGCTACGACAAGGAAGAGCAGAAGCTGCAGAAAATTGCCGGTCGATTGATCCTTGCGCAGCTGACTGAGCACCCACGCAGCAGCGCTGATGAGTAAAAGCACGCACACCGTCACGGTGGCGATGCCCTTGGCAGGCAACCCCATCAGCAGCGACAGTGACAGCATGCCGGTCGCCCAACCCACACCGTAGGCAAGCCAGTATCTGTAGGGCGAACACAGCAGCAGGGCCAGCAACAATGGCCCGGATAGCCAAATCACCTGAAAATCGAGGGTGTGATCCCACAACGCCAGCGACAGCCATTGCGCCGCCATCGCAGCCAGGCCTGCGCCTATGCCACGCGTCACGTGTTGAGGCAAGGCACCGACCGGCGCTTTGCCACTGATGATCCCCTCTGCTCCGTGCATCCTTTCGCCCCGCTGTGATCAACAGCTGCGGCCCTTGCGACACGTCGCTGGACCATCGAAGCCAAGGCACATTTGCCCACGATGGCCGTCATTGCTCCGTGATGGCCTAGGTAGTTCTACGAATGGCGTGGCAAGGCCATCCAGCCCTGCATTTTTCCCTGGATGTCGCGTCCGGCCTATTGCATCGATGCAGGTGGAATCGCGACGCGGAGAGTCGACGCCAAAAGCTTCGCTGCCCCCGAAATTTCACGCCATCTTCAGTAAATTTACGTGCCCTGTTTGAGTGAAAGTTCGCTTACCAAGCAGGCGTCGAAAGCCCAAGCTGGCCCAAGGACAAACAGCGGCTCGGCGGGGATCAGACCGATCATGAAACCGAAGTGTCCTCGGCCCCGGTGCGGCGGCTCGGCCGAGCGCCAACGCGGCTTTGTCGCCGCCAGCGCGCTTCATGCGCAGCGGCAAGCCACCTTGCGCGCCGTCGTATGAAGGCGAACGCGCGCGCAGCCTCCAAAAGCACCCGCAAGCTTCGCGTGTTGCTGGCGGACGAGCATCGCTGCGTCGCCGAAGGCCTGGCGGGCCTGCTCGCCAAGCGCACCAGCTCGGTTCTCCTGGTGCACGACGGGGAAGCGCTGGTGGATGCCGTGCTGGATGGCCAGGTGGATCTGGTCATCACCGACATCGCCATGCCGCCCTTCAGTGCCTTGCAGGCACTGCAGCGATTGCGGCGGCAAGGCAGCGCCATTCCCGTGGTCGTGCTGTCCACCCATAGCGAACCCTTGATCGTGCGCGAAGCCATGCAGGCCGGCGCGAACGGTTACGTGCTCAAGCAATCACCCAGCAGCGAACTGTTCAACGCGATGGCGGAGGTCTGCGCAGGCAATCAGTTCATCAGTCCGCAACTGATGGCCACGCTGCTCGACGCGCCTGAGTCCCTGCATCGGCTCACCCGGCGCCAGCGGGAAGTGATCGAATCCATGGCCAAGGGCAAGCGGACCAGCGAAATCGCGGCGGAACTCGGCATCTCGGTGCGCACGGTGGAAAGCCACCGCCAGTCACTGCTCGACCTGCTTGGTGTGCACAGCGGTGTCGCGCTCATTCGCGAAGCGGAGCGACTGGGTCTGATTCCGGTTGCGCCTTACGAGCTTGACTTGGCGGCGGAGGACGAGCCGCTTCAATAGACCGCGAATTCCATGGCGGGCATCGCATCCGCCAACGTAACGGGGCTGGCGCGGCACGCGCGGCCCGCTTTTCTCAGGTTGCCAGAGGGAGCACACATGAACATCTCAAGCCTGCGAAACACCGGATGGGCACTCGCCTTCATCGCTGCTGCCGCATCGGCCCAGCAACTGCCCGCCACCTACCCTGCCAACGGACAGGATGCCAACCAGCAGCAGGCCGACAAGAACGCCTGCATGTCGTGGGCGCAGACGAATGCACCCACCCAGGCAGTGCCGCCACCGCAAACAGGCCCTGCGGTCGGCGGCGGCCAGCGCGTGGCCGGCGCGGCACGCGGCGCGGCTGCCGGCGCCGTCATCGGCGGTGTGGCCAATGACGATGCGGGGCATGGTGCGGGCGTGGGCGCCGCTGCAGGCGTGGTGGCCGGCGGCATGCGGGCGCGCGAACAACGCCGTCAACAGAATGCCGCGTCGGCCGCGACGCAGAATCAGAACGCCGCCAACCTCGGCCAGGCGTACAGCGCCTGCATGAAGGGCAAGGGCTACACCGTCGGTTGAACATCGTGGCGCGATGGGCAACGCTGCACGCCGCGCGCTTTCGCGGCGCTCATCGCCACGCGCTGCCGACCTGGATGTAGTACGCGTGGTCGCCTTCGCTCCATGCCCAGTCGAGGCCGGCATAGAGACCCAGCGTGCGCGACATCAGATAGCGAAAGCCCACGCCTTCGGCCGTGTGCGTACTCGCGTCGCCGAAATCCAGGCGTCGCCCCCATGCCCTGCCCGCGCCGCCAAAACCCAGCAGCGCCCAGCGCGGGAGGAAATTCCAGCGCAACTCCGCTTCCAGCATGCCCACGTTCTGGTCCTGGTATCGACCGTACGCGATGCCGCGCAAGTCGATGGACGGCTGCTGATAAAACGGCACGTCCCCGCGCACGGCGCGGTAGTCCACGCGCGTGCCCAGCACCCAATCGCGGCCGAACGGAAAATAGCCGAACGCGTGCGCCCGATAACTCTGGAACGTGTTGTCGCTGCCAAAGGCCGGCGCGTACTGGGTGGCTTCCAACTGCCACAACCATCCCTTCGATGGCGTAAGCGTGTTGTCACGCGAGTCGTAGCCCAATCCAAGTCCCACACCGGAAGCGCGCTGCGCGAATTCCCTGGGCTGGAAATATTGCTCGTCGCTGGCCACGTTGAGCCGGCTGTCGAAATCCATGTAGATCCACCGCGCCGAGACGAAGAGATCGGTTTGCCCCAGCCGGCGCGCCACCTGTTGATACGAAAAGATGCCATTGATGTTGTAGCCGATCTTCTTCGGCGCGAGCAGCAAGCCTTGCGTGTAGTAATCGAGATTGACGTAGATCTTTCCCATTGCACCTTCGTAACGCCAGGTGTCGTCCTTGAAGTGGAACGAACCGCCCAGGCCGGTACCCCACGTGCCGTTCTCCGTCTTGAAGGCGGCGACGCCATAGATGTCGGGTGGAATGCGCAGCCCGCTTTCCTTGGATGCTTCCGATTGCTTGGGCGCATGAAAGAACACCGCCGCCAACCCGCCGCCGTTGCCCACGGCAGGCTCGGTGATGATGATGGGAACGAACAACGCGCCCTTGTGCTGGAGCAGCCAGCGCGACATATCCAGGCTGCCATCCTTGGGATCGCGGAACTTGCTCAGCCATGAGGTCTTCTTTTCATCCCGCGATGCCGGCGAAGGCCCGTCTGGCGATAACGACGCATCAGGCGCGTTCTGGTCTGGCGCCGATGTCTGCGCGTGCAGTTCGGCTCCGCCGAGCCACAGTCCCGCGACCATGAGCCAGCATGCCATCGTGAGGCACGACCTCATCACGTCTCCATCGCCCAGGCATCGTGGCGAAGCATCGATGACGCGACCTTGCCGAATCATCGTCGCGGCGCACAGCACAGACACTCCGCGATGCGCCAGGTAAAAGCACGTGGCGAAGCGACTCCCGGACCGGCGCGAACATCGAGGCCATGAAGCATGGCGGCGTCGATCAGTTGGCGGGAGGAACGTCCACTTCCTTCCAGCTGCTGTCCGGATCGAACGCCTTCATCGACTGCGCCACGGTCGCGCCATTCTTGCCGAGGTCTTTTTCGAAAACCTGGCCATCGTGGCTGACCATGAAGCTCATCACGCCCGTTTCGCCATACTGTGCAGGCCATGCAATCAGCGCGAAACCGTTGGTCATGCGCTTGCCGACGAGGTAGTTGTAGGCGCCTCCCGGAGCGGAGGGGCCTTGCGCCGTGAGTATCCGGTAGTGATACCCGTAGTACCCCTGTCCCGGCACCACGTTGGCGAATTTCGGCCCCAGCGGACTGGGCGCTTCATCGCCCGTCACCGGCCAGTACAGGCCGTCGTGTTTGCCGGGCGAACTGAGCAGGCGCTGCGCGTACTGCAGCACCTTGTCGCCATCGCGATCCTGCGATGCGTAGTCGCGCTGCGCATCGTAGTAGGCAAGCAATGCCTGTTCCACGGCCAGCTCGTTCTGGCCGATCTGGCGCGTGCGTATCTCCTGTTGCGCGCCCGTCATGTCGAAATGCCAGCCGCCTTTTCCCTGCACCATCGGCAGCGGCAACACCCAGTTCTCCTTGCCCACATCCAGGTGCGCCTTGCCGTCGGCCGTATCGATGCGATGGCTTTCGTCGTAGCGTTTCAGGAACAGGTCCACGTCGTCCTGATCGATGCCTTCGGTGGGAACGTAGTTTTTCCAATCGTTGCCAAGCACCTTGGCCAGGGCCGGCTGGTCATGGTTGCGGATGGCCTGCACCAGCGCGTTGGCCGCCTCGTCCGCCGACGGATAGGTCGCCTGCTGCGCCAACACGATGCCGGAGAAGACACAGCTCACGCACAGCATCGTGCTCAACACCACGCGACGGATCTTGGGAGTGCGATTCATGATCAGGCTCCTCAACGACGATGGAATCCGCCACCTGCCCGGCTGGGCGCAGGTCGGGACATCTGACGGCCGGCGCCGGCGCCGGCGCCACGGGATTGGGACATCGAGCGTTGGCTGGCTTGTCCACGATCCATCTGCGTGCGCGCCGAGCCCGGCGATTGCCCGCCACTGAACGCATTGTTGCGCTGTCCACCGGAACCACGATTTTCGAATGAGGGATTCGCGCGTGTCTCGCCGCCCAGGTTGCCGTGCGTCTGGCCGCCGAGATTGCCGCGTTCCACACCGCCGCCTTGCCCGCCCGGCCGGTTGCCACCAGCGGGACGATTCAATGCGGCTCCCGATTCGCCCGCCGAACGTCGCGCCGCCATCGATGAACCGTTGCCAGTGGAACGATCGAAGCTTTGCAGCGCGCGCTCACGGTTGGCATCGTTGCCGCGGAACGCCTGTCGCTCGTTGGCGCCGCCCACGCCTTGTCCATAGCGTTGCCGGCTGCCCTGGTCACGATACGGCGTGCCGCGCCGATTGCTTGGATTGTGGTTCCACGCCACATTGCCGTTGCCGCTGATGCGGTTGTTGACGTTGATGTTGTTGTAGCGGTTGACGTTGATGTTGACGTCGTTGTGCCCCCAATCGAAACCACCCCACAGCGAATTGGCAATCGCGATGCCGGTGCCAAACGCGAGGCCTGCGGCCAGGCCGCTGGCGATGGGATACGCATATCCCGGCGGCGGCGGCCAATAGGGCGGCGGATAACTGGGATACGCCCACGTGCCGTACACCACGGTGGGGTTGTACGTGGGCACATACACCACTTCCGGATTGGCCGGTTCGATCTGGATGACTGTCGTGCTGGGCGCGCTCGCTCCCGCGGGCGCCGGCTCCACCACTACCTTCTGCTGCTCGGTGGACTTGAGGTTGCCGGCTTTCTGCGCCTGCGCACGAAGACGTTGCACCGACGCCATCACGTCGTCCGGCTGGGCAAGAAACGCATCGCCCACGTTCTGCACCCATTCGGGCTGCTGCTTCATCTGCGCAAGCACCTGGGGAAACGCCACCAGTGATTGCACGCTGGGATCCCAGCTTTGGCTGGACACCTGCTTCACCGCATCGTCGCCCTGCGACTTCGGGTGCGACGCAGACCACGCCGCAGCTTCGGCCACGCTGCTGGGATAGGTGCAGGCCATGAGCACCTGCGACAGCAAGGCATCGGGATACAACGCCACAGGCGCGAGCATCTGATCGAGCTGCTGGTTGTTGTAGATCTTCTGCCCGCTGCCCTGCGCAGCCGGTGCACTCTGTGCGCCTTGCGCGCTTTGCGCAGCCACAGGGCCGGCGATCAGCAAGGGCAGGCACAAGAGGCACCGCAGGCAGAACCTTGGAAATCCGTCGAGCCTTGTCGTCTTCATCGTGCCGCTCCCATGCAGCTCCCGCGCTCGCACCAGCTTGATACTTCGCGTGACGGCTTGGACACTGCATTTATTCGGAAGCGCACTCAGTAAAACTACCTAGCGGGACAGCCATGCGACAGCGTAGCGCTCGCATTCCGTAGATTTACCACCGAGACCTTAGGTAGTAGTTCGCTGTGCCCCAAGCCCGCGGCGCACGACCATATGTCCTATTGCCCACTCCCAAGGACAGCCGCCATGCGCCGCACCACGTTCCCGGGCTTTCTCTTGTCTCGTACCGTTGCTGCCATCGCATGTCTGGCAGCGCTGGCTGCGCCCATGGCAAAGGCCGATACACCGGATTATTGGGACGGCGACTGGCACGGAAGCATCCAGCCGTATGGATGGCTACCTGGCATCAGCGCGGAAACACGCTTTGAACTGCCTAACAACGGCGGCACCGTCGTGCAGAAGTCGGACAACAACATCTTCGACTACCTGAGCGGCGCGCTCATGGTCGACGGCACGATACGCAAGGGCAACTGGGGCTTTTACGGCGACTTCGACTGGGTGAAGTTCACCAATGAAGAAGGCCGCTTCACCAACGTCGGTGGCGACCGCATCAATGCCAATGCCAACCTCGACACACGCTGGGGCATCAAGGGCGGCATGGTGAATTTCGCCGGCCTCTACACCATGGCGCACGGGCAACAGGGTTACATCGACCTGGTGTTCGGCATTCGCTATCTCTGGATCAAGGGCAATCTCGACTGGAACTTCAACCTGGCGGGCACCGGCGGCCGCGTCAACATCAGCGACAGCGGCCATCTGAACAACCAGACGCACGTCACCGACGGCATCATCGGCATCCGTGGCCGCTGGTCGCCGTTTGCGGACAGCAACTGGTTCTTTCCCTATTACGTCGACGTCGGCGCCGGCAGTTCGGACAGCACCTATCAGTTGATGGTCGGCGTGGCCTACGGCTTTCACTGGGGCGACGTCGCGCTCAACTATCGCGATGTGGAATACGAGCAGAACAGCAGCGACAAGTTCCTCAAGCGCATGCAGTTGAGCGGACCGGCGATCAGCTTCACCTGGCACTTCTGAGTCCCGGCTCGCGCGATGACGGAACCGGCCACCAGCATCTTCGAGGAACCCAAGCACGTCGCCGTGCTGCGACGGTTACGCCTGATCAAGCCCGAACACCGCACCCAGGCGTTTCGACGCGTACTCATTTCGGTGGCCTTTGCCTGGGTTCCGCTCGCCGCACTCTGCGCATTGCAAGCGCTCCTTTCAGGCCACGGCGAATTGCTGCATGCGTTCTTCACCGATGTGGCCGTGCACGCGCGCTTCCTGCTGGCCGTACCCATCCTGATCCTTTCCGAATACATCATCCTCCCGCGCCTGGACCTGACCGCGCGGCACTTCGTCACCTCCAACATCATCGACGAAGCCGACCGGGAGCGCTTCGACGAAGCCATCGCCTCCACGCGTCGTCTTAGCCTGGGCGTGTGGCCATCGGCCGCCATGACGATCATCGTGTATGCGTTCGTCATCACCATCGCGCTCACCGTTTCACAGAGTTCGCTGCCGATCTGGCACTACGCACCGGAGTCGTCCCGCCGCTCGCTCGCCGCCTGGTGGCACATGCTGATAAGCCTGCCGCTGCTGCTTGGTCTTCTGCTCAGCTGGGTGTGGCGCGTCGGCGTGTGGACGCGTTTTCTCCACCAGGTATCGCACATGGGGCTGCATCTGGTTTCGTCCCACCCCGACAGAGCGGGCGGATTGCTGTTCGTGGCGTTTTCGCCACGCATGTTCACGCCACTCGCGTTGGCCATCGGCATCATCATTGCGGGAACGTTCGGCAATGAAGTGCTCCACATGGGCTTGAACCCCATCGACCATCCCGCCACGCCCATCGCCACGGCGATCATCGTGATGGTCCTGTTTCTCATCCCGCCGATGGTTTTCGGTCGCATGTTGTTGATGGCATGGCGACGCGGGATATTCGAGTACGGCGCACTGGCCAGCCGTCTCGGCACGCAGTTCGAAAACAAATGGATCGGCCCCGGCAGCGTCGTCGACAAGGAGTCATTGGAGAAGCCGGACTTCTCCGCCACCACCGACCTGTACAGCGTGACGGCCAACGTCTACTCCATGCGGCCCGTCCTGTTCGATCCGCGGGCCGCGCTGTCACTGGCCGTGGCGGCGTTGCTGCCGTTCGCGCCGATCTGGCTGAGCGTGATTCCGGCCAAGGTGATCCTGACGCAGCTGTTGAAACTGGTCGTCTGATCACTCTGTTTTGCTCATTGCGTCGAAACCCATCGTGCGTTTCGACAAGGAACGTGCCGCCAGGAAAACCTGCCTGCACGCGCTCCGCGAACATTCTGGCCAACGGTCACCGGCGCCTCGCCGCGTGACGTGAATGTTCGGGAGATGCCGTCCATGAGTCGCATATACGTCGACGATGTGCTGTGCACCCGCTGCGGGCGGGTTTATGAAGCCACCCGGGGTTGCCCTGCATCGGGCATTCCCGCCGGAACCGCCTGGGCGCTTGTGCCGATGGATTGGCGCTGCCCGGATTGCGGCGCACCCAAGTCATCGTTCGAATCCGTGGATGTGATCTATCAGCGGGCCTATTGCGTGATCACGGGATTCTGAGCCGCACCCTCGCGCGGCTACGCAAGACACTCGCGCTGAATCACAATGACGCTCGGCGGAAGAGCGGAGCGATGCCTCCATGAAGGCAATCTCGGTGCGCGAGCACCTGCGTGGCGTCGTCGGAGGCATGCTGGACGAGCTTCGGCTCGTTCGCCTTCACGGCGACCGCGCTGCGCTGTGCCTGCAGACGGTGCTGTCCGTCGTGCTGGCCGTGGGCGTGGCCGATCTGCTCGACCTGAGGGATCGCTGGTGGGTGGCACTGAGCGCCTATGTGGTGTTCCGCGCGGACCTGCCGGTGATGTTGCGCCGCTGCCTGGAGCGCATGGTCGGCACGCTGGCCGGTGCCGCCGCCGCTGTTGCGCTGGCCGTGTTCCTGTTGCCACATGCGGGCCTGATCGTGCCCACACTGGCGGTGATCGCAGGCATCGGCATCTACAACATGATCGGATCGCCCCGCGCATACAGTTGGGTGCTCGGTACGGTAACGGCGTTGATGGTGCTTGGCGAAGCGGCGCACGCGCCTTCCCTGCCAGCGCTGGCGCTCGATCGCATCATCGACGTGGCCACGGGCGTGGGCTCCACGCTGGCAGTCGCCACCATCTATCAGGGTCTTGCACGGCTGCGGCGACGCACGCTGGAAAAACCAGGGCAGCCTGCGCACGCAGGAGCACCGACGCTTGCGCCCGCAAGCGGCCTGCGTCGACTGAAAGCCTGGCAGGCATTGGATGGCGCGGCAGCGGTAGCGCTACTCGCCGGCATCGACCGGCTTCATACGTTGCCGAGCCTGTCGCAAGCCATGGTTTCCATCGTCGCCGTGCTGTTGGTGCCGCTGCCGGCACTGTCGCAGGGCACCGCCACGATGGAAGTACAGCAGCGCATGCTCAATCGCGTGCTGGGTTGCTTTTGCGCCGCGCTCATTGCCGCACCGCTGCTTCCCGTCATCGGTCATGTGCCCGCGCTGTGCATGCTGGTGCTGGCGGCCGGGGTGTGGCTTGCAGCGCATATCCAATCGGGTTCAGCGCGTGTCAGCTACATCGGCACGCAGTTCGGCGTGGGGTTCATCATGGTCTTCGTGCAGGACCACGGCTGGTCGCCCGATGCGTCCGCCGCGCTGCGCCGACTGCTGGGCATCGTGCTGGCCCTGGTCGGCCTTTCCGCGGTGATCGCCGTAACGTCCTGGTTGAAGGGCCAACGGCAGATTGGCCACGCGCCGAATGGATAGTTGCCGCGAACGGCGTTTCGAACAGACGCCAGGCGGCACGCTGCAGCCATGCCGCCTGCTTCCGCTCACTGCGCAGGCGCCCATCCATCCTGCAGGTCGTAGGCCTTGATGGACGTGGCGGCCTGACTCGTTGCCGCGCCAAGATCCTTTTCGTACAGCACGCCGTCGCGGTCGATCAGGAAACTCATGATGCCGGTATCGCCATATGTCACCGGCGTGGCCAGCACGGCGAAGCCACCGGTCATCTTTCCGTCGACGACATAGCTCCTGCTGCTCTTGCCGCTCTGCCGCGCATCGAGAATGCGGAACACATAGCCATCGAAGATCTGGCTGCCGTCCGCGCACGATGCGCAGGCCGGCATATCGCGCAGATTGCCGAGCGGGCTTTCGGGTTCGTCCTTTGCCGCTGACCAGTACAGGCCGTCGTGCGTACCGGGCTTGCTGATGATGCGCGAGGTGTACTGATGCTCGCGCTCCTTGTAGCCCTCTTCCGCCAACGCCATGGCATTGGCGGCGTCCATGGCGAGCAGCTCGTGACTGCCGATGCGGCGCGCCTGGATCTCGTCCGTGCCTGCCAGCCCGTCGAAACGCCAACCGCTGGCGCCGTCCTTCTTCAATGGAAACGGATAGGCGTAGTTGTCGGCGCCGACGTAGAGAATGTCACTGCCATCGGCGAGCGTCGCCCAGCGATGCATTACGTCGTATTTGCGCACGAAGGCCTTCTGCGCATCGGCATCCTCGGTCGTGTCGCCGCTGGACAGCGCCGAGGCGCCGTCCGAACCAAGGATGGATGCCAGCGCCGGATCGTCGCCTGCGCGCACAGCGTCAACCAGGGCTTGTCCGGCTTGTTCCGGCGTGGCGAAGTATTGCGGCATGGACTGCGCCAGCGCAGTACCCGACTGCATCAGGCCAAGCGCAGCGGCGGTGGCCATGGCGAGGCCGCAGAGCATGCGCGAGCCCAGCGTGCCCGTGCGTGACAGGGAAAGTACGGTGATCATGGTTTACCTGCGAATGAAAGAGTGGAGGTGATGCGATGGCTGCGCCTCAACGGCGGCGGCCGCCACCCCCGTGGAAGGACGGCATGCGCGCATGCGCCATGCTGGCGTGACCGCGGAAGCTCTCCGCGCGACTGGACGCGCCGTTGCCGCTCCAGCCCGAATGCGCGCGATTGCCGGCGAAGGAATTGAAACGTCCGTCGTCGCCACGATCGAAGTCGCGCGGTGCGGCTTCTGCGTCATGGCGATAGCCGTCGCCGTTGGGGCCGAAACCCTCGCGCGCAGCGCCCATCGGTCCGTAGCCGCCACGCCTCCAGGTGTCGCCGCCGTCCGCGGGATAGCGGTTGGCCATCTCGTTGTCGTAATGACGCATGGCCGGGCTGCCGGGCGCCCACGGACCGGAGCCGCGCGGGCCGTAACCATCGTTGCGCCAGGTGTCGCCGCCATCGGCGGTGTAGCGATGCGCCAGATAGTTGTCGTAGTGCTGCATGCGGGCGCTGCCCGGTGCCGGTGGGCCATACGGGTGCGGGCCATAGGGCCAGGGGCCATGCGGGCCCGGGCCCCACGGACGGTAGCCGTTATACGTGTAGTGGTTGCCGTGCCAGATGTTGTTGTTGATGTAGGTGGTGTGGTTGTAGATCACCGTGCCGCCGCCACCGCCGCCCCAGTTGACGTTCCATGCATTGAAGCCCCAGTGGAAACCGCCACCGCCGCCCACGATGCCGACCCCGGCGCTGAAACCCGCACCGATGAAGACACCGCCGCCGAACGTGATCACCGGTGACGGGGCCACGAATACGGGCCGGTAGTACGGCACCACATAAGGCACGCCATACACCACGGCCGGGTTGTATTGCGGCACGTACACCACCTGCGGATTGGCCGGCTGGATCACGATGGTCTGCGGCGACTGCTGCACCACATTGATCTGCGGCGTCGACTTGAGCGTGCCGGCCGCCTGCGCCTTGGCGCGCATCGCCTGCACGGCCACCATCACGTCCGTGGGCTGGTTGTGATACGCCTCACCCAGGCTCGACGTCCACGAGAGGTTCTGCGCCAGGTTCGACAGCACGCTGGGAAACTGCGTGAGCGCCTTGACGCTGGGGTCCCACGGTTGCGCATTCACGGCCGACGACAACGCCGTGCCGGTGAGATTGCCGTGCCCGCTCAACCAATCCTGCGCGATGGACACCTGATCGGGAAACGTCGCCGCGTTGAGGCACTGCGCTACGAGCGCATCGGGATACAACGCGATGGGCGCGACCAGCGAATCAAGCTGACTGGACGTCATGGGCGCCGTGACCGGCACACTCGGAGGCGGCGCCGGTGTTGCAGAAGCGGCGTCGTCGGCTGTCGCATGCAGCGAGGTTACGGCGAGCGCGACCGCGCACGCCATCGCGGTCAGCGCATGGGTTGTGCTCTTGTTGATCATGTCGAAGTCCAGAGGAAGTGAGCGATTCCGCAGGCTCTGGCCGTCGATGCGACAACAAGCGGCGACGGCGCCAGTGCGGATGGCGTGCAGTCTTCCATCGGCAAGGGTCACGGGTTTTCCGGAACGCACCCGCTTTTTTGGCTACGCAGGATTCCTTTCGAAATCGAACGGTCGCGTGGCCGTTTGTGGCTCGGCCGGGGCGGCCTGAGCCAGCCAGCCGCTCGTTTCGGCGAGGGGGCATCGCCCCTTTGAGAGCGAAGGCGCCCGGCCGCATGCATACAATTTTCAAGGCTTTGCCCGCACATACTCACGGGTATGCAACGCTGAAACGGTCGGGTTTTCCGGCTATTTCAAAGCCAAAACAGACGTTTGAACGGCACCGGCATAGGCCAAATTTCGAGTTGACTTCCCAAAATTGTATGCATACGATCCGCAACTTCTCGCAACATTGATCCAGTCAATGACGCGGGACAGGCAGGGGTTCCGATGGCTTGTCCACCTTGGGAGGAAGGACAGATGCATCAGCTCTACGCAGGAAGGGCGCCGCTCAGCTCGGGCAGGCACCGACACTCACGCCATGCGGCGACATCCGCGAGCCGTCACGCCCTGGCCGTTCATGGCGAACGGGCCTGGCGCCAGCCGGATCTCGATCTCGAACAGGCCGGCCGGCCCGTGGTTGCATCGCATTGGTCCGATCACCGCGCCACGCCGCGCGAACATACCGCGCAGAGTCCGCGCGGCTACTACGTGGCGAGCATCTTCATGCGTTCCACGCAGCTGGCGCTCACGGCCGATGCGCACGATGTGCATTGCGGCGAATGGCGTGCGGGCAGTTTCCACCTGAGCGCACCGGGCCAGCAGTTGCGCGCGCGTTTCGAGTCGCCTTGCGACATCCTGCATCTGCATCTGTCCGAAGCCTTCGTGCGTCGCATGGCCGTTGCCGCGGATTCGTTGCACCTGATGACGGCGCCCTCGCCTGCTCACGTGGCGCAGGACACCGTGATCGAGCAACTGGCGCGCGCACTGCTCGCAGCCGACGACAAGATGTGCGGTTGGCAGTACGCCGAGCGCGTAGCCGCGCCCATCGTCACCCGTTATTTCCACCTGCTGGCGCAGGCGCATTTGAACAGCGATCAGCCGCGGCGCATTGCCTTGCCGCGCTGGCGACTGCAGCGCGTGCACGACTACGTGAACGCGAACCTGGGCGGCGCGGTTACGCTCTCGGACATGGCCTCGGCCGCAGGTTTGTCACCGATGCATTTCGCTGCGCAGTTCCGCGTGGCCACGGGCCAGCGTCCGCACGACTATCTGCTCCAGTGCCGCATCGACCGCGCGAAAACGTTGCTGGCCACCAGCAGCCACACACTGATCGATGTGACGCTCGAAGTGGGCTTCTGCACGCAGGCGCACTTCACCACGGTGTTCAAGCGCTTTACCGGCACCACGCCGAACCTGTGGCGTCGTCACAACTTTCATCCGCTCGACGCGGAAGAAGGCGACGCCGAGACGCTGCGCACCCGCGCCACCGTCCACAGCTTGCACGCGTCGTCGTTCTAAGGATTCGCGTCGACGGTCATACGACGGTCGACGACATCATCGGCAGCTGCGTCAGCAGATCGGCCGCCATGCCCAGCCCGTTGCGCAATTGATCGCGCGTGGCCGACGCACCCAGGGCGATGCGCACCGCCTCGGGCGAGCTGCCCACGCTGAAGGCCTCGCGACCCACGATGCCCATGCCGGCATGGCGCAAGCCACCCACGAATTCGCCGCTGGTCCACGGCTCGGGCAAACGCAGCCATACGTGAAAACCTTCGGTGGGCATCACCAGCTGCGAGCTCGGCAACATGCGCGCGGCAATCGCCAGGCGCTCCTTCGCTTCGGCGCGGATGGCCTGCACCACGCGCTCGGCCGTACCGTCCTCGATCCAGCGTGAGGTGACCGCTGCGCTCAACGACGACACCGTGCCCGAAGTGGCGCGCATCACCGAGGTGAGCCGCGCCGCCGACCATGCATCTGGCGCCAGCACATAGGCCACCACCAGCGACGGCGACAGGCACTTCGAAAGGCCGGCGATGTGGTACGTGAGATTGGGTGCCAGCGCGGCCAAGGGCGTGGGCACCAGAGTCGGCAGCGAGCCGTAATCGTCGTCTTCGATGATGGGCAGGTTGTGGCGTTGCATCACCGCCACCACGGCCTCGCGCCGCGCCAACGGCATGGTGGTGGTGGTCGGGTTGTGCAGCGTGGGCATGCAGTAGAAGGCCTTCGGACCTTCGGACTGGCAGACTGCATCGAGGGCGTCCGGATCCACGCCGTGTTCATCCATCGGCACCGGCACCAGACGAATGCGCAGAAGTGCAGCGAGCGCGCGCACGCCGGGATACGTCAACGCTTCCACCGCCAGCGTGTCGCCCGGCGAAAGCAACATGCTCAACACCGAATGCAGGCCACCTTGCAGACCGGCGCACACCAGCACGCGATCAGCGGTGACATTCGCCATGCGCGAGGACAGCCAGCGCGCGCCCATCTCGCGATCGATTGATGTGCCGCCCGGTGGCTGGTAGCGCATCAGCAGATCCTGGCCGCGCTCTTCCACGCTACGCAAACCCCGCCACATGCAAGCCAGCAAGGCCGGATCGTTGAACTCCGGCGGATGATTCATGCTCATCTCGACCGCGCCCACCGTGACGGTGCGCGGCGGTGGCAGCGGGCGTTTGCGCACGAAGGTGCCGCGTCCCACTTCCGCATCCACCAGTTCGCGCCGGGCCGCTTCGGCATAGGCGCGCGTGACCGTGGTGAAGTCGATGCCCAGCCATTCCGCCAGCGCACGCATGGGCGGCAGGCGGTCGCCCGGCGCCAGCGTGCCCGCCTCGATGTCCTCGCCAATCGCATCGGCGATGGCCAGGTACATGGGACCGCGATTGGCCGGCAATCGGGGCTTCCAGCTCAGTTGGCGAGGCTTGGCCATCGACCGTTTCCAATGTATGGATTCATTGTTGCATTGTATGCATGCCCGGAATCAAGTCCACTCCCGGCAAAAAGCCGGCGCCCGCCGTTCGATTTGGAAAGGACCGCTGCAAACCGGAAACGCCCCTGCCCGCTCCGTCGCCACAATGCGCCGCCATTACCGCTTGCGGCCACGCCCATGAACACGTTCCGACGCACGCTCCCTTCCGCAGTGGCTGCTTGCGAGCAGCGCAGCGCGCGCCGTCGTGCGCTCGACGACGACATCTGCGTGCACATTTTCACGTCCTCGTCCGTCATGGTCGGCGTGTGCCTGACGGTGGTCGGCATACTTCGCGTCGTAGTGACGCTGCGCAGCGAAGACGTGCTGGGCGATGATCTGCTCACCATCAACACGATGGTCTACCTGATCTCTGCGTTCCTTTCCTATTGGGCGCTTCGCACGCGCAGCATCAAGCGCAATCACCGATTGGAATACGCGGCCGATGGGTTCTTCCTGCTCGGCATGGTGTTCACCGTGATCAACACGGCGTTCATCACCTGGGCGATGACGGTTGGATGAGCAGCATGTCGAACCGTCGAGGAAAAATCGCCACGGCCGTCGCGCTAGTCGTGCTTGGCGTAGCCGGCATGTCCATGTGGAGCGGCGTCGGCATGCGGGATGCGCGAGCGGATGCCGCGTTCTACAGCATCGACGAGGCGCAGGCGATGGGCGCGCCCGGCTCCATCATCCGTCTCGAACCCATGAACGGCGCGCCGCTGGGTGCCAGCGCATATCGCGTGCTCTATGGTTCCGTGGGCGTGCATGGCGAGCCCATCGCCGTATCGGGCGTGATCGTCATTCCGCCGGGAACTGCCCCCGCGGGCGGTCGCCCCGTGGTGGCCTGGGCGCACCCCACCACCGGCGTCGTACCGCGTTGCGCACCTTCCGAAGCGCGCTTCGTATTCCAGAGCATGATGGGTCTGCGCGACATGGTGCGCCACGGTTACATCGTGGCGGCGACGGATTATCCGGGACTGGGAACCGCGGGCCCACATCCTTACCTGGTCGGCGCCAGCGAAGCGCACGCAGTCATCGACATCGTGCGCGCTGCGCACCAGTTGCCAGGCGCCGACGCAAGCGCAAGCTACGCCGTCTGGGGTCATTCGCAAGGTGGCCAGGCGGCATTGTTCACCGGCATGCTGAGCAAGAGCTATGCGCCGGAACTGAACCTGGTCGGCGTCGCCGCCGCCGCGCCCGCTTCGGACCTGCAAACGCTGCTCCGCGATGATGCCGACACCGATGGTGGCCGCAATGTCACCGCGATGACCTTGTGGTCGTGGCAACGCGTATTTAGCGCTCCCATCGACCAGGTCGTCGCACCTACCGCCATGCCCGCGGTGGACGCGCTTTCCAACGAGTGCATCGAGTCGCCGCTGGACATGGTGGAACGACACTACTCACAGCGTCCGCTCGAAGAGCAATTCCTTTCCGTGAAAGACATCACCGATGTCGAACCATGGAAGTCGCTGCTCGCGCAGAACGAGGCGGGCACCCTGCCGCCCGACCTTCCCGTCTTCATTGCCCAGGGCGCCGCAGACCGCCTGGTGCTACCCACGGTCACGCAAGCCTACGTGCAGCGACTGTGCGATGCCGGCAGCCGCGTCGAATACGTGGAGCTGCCCGGCGTACACCACGGCTTCATCGGCAGCGACAGCGCACTGCGGGCCGTCGGATGGATGCGCGATCGCTTCGAGGGCAGGCCCGCGCCAAGCAGTTGCGTGGCGACACCCCGTTGAGTGAGCTACAACAGCAAGCCGATGTCCGCATGGATAGTCCGAGCAACGGAATCGTGCGCTCCGCCAGCGCCATAGCCATCTTCAGAGACAACGCGTGATCGAAAGAACTGAGAAGTGCACTGCGTGAGA
The DNA here is from genome assembly GCF_040545895.1 of Dyella japonica. Taxonomy (GTDB): domain Bacteria; phylum Pseudomonadota; class Gammaproteobacteria; order Xanthomonadales; family Rhodanobacteraceae; genus Dyella; species Dyella japonica_D. The sequence continues at coordinate 432,478 of NZ_JBEPMU010000006.1, read as the reverse complement.
CTCACGTTGGAGCAGATCTGCCAGTAGCCGTGTACGCTACTGTCATATTAATGTCTCACTCTACCCACTGTAGTTTTTTGGCAATGTCAGTCATGAACAAGCTTTCCGACCCCGCCGATTCCGAACACGGCGCGGCCATCTATAGCGATCGCGTATTGAAGATCTACGACCGTTGGGTGCTCGGCTTTTCCAACGACTACGCGTGGAAGTGTCCGACGAACGCCGTGCTGCTGCCTTTTTTCCGGCAGCATTTGAGCGCCAACCATCTGGATGTTGGCGTGGGATCGGGCTACTACCTTGCGCATAGCTCGGACAAGCCCGGGCAGAAAGTCACCCTGCTGGACCTCAATGACAACAGCCTGAGGGCCGCCGGTTCGCGCATTGCACATCTGCAGCCCACGCTGGTCCGCGACGACGTGCTGCAACCCAGCGGCGCACTCGGCGACAAGAGGTTCGATTCCATTTCCCTGTTCTATCTCCTGCATTGCCTGCCGGGAAACATGGCCGAAAAGGCACGCACAGTATTTTCCACGCTTGGTCCTCACCTGGTTCCAGGCGGCGTGCTCTATGGCGCGACGATCCTCGGCGACGAGGCCAGGCACAACTGGATCGGTCGTCGCCTCATGAAGCTTTACAACCGCAAGGGCATTTTTGGAAACCGTCACGACACGCAGGCAAGCCTGCAGTCGGCTCTTGCCGAGCACTTTGCCAAGGTTGCCGTGTGGCGCGTCGGAAAGGTTGCGTTGTTCAGGGCCGAGATGCCCTAGTGCAGTCCGGTTAGCGCGCAGCAGACAAGCACCGAACGCGCGGACCATCGGCTCGGCAACGCAAATAACCGGCCATCGTCCGATGGGCCTGCACGCTAGTCTCCGTCGTCAGCAAGTGCTCTGACGAGATAAAAGGTGTCCGACATGAGACGGGCGCCACAAAAACACGTTTTGCCTTCTTTACGGCTATCGCAAGAAAGTGCGCGCATGCCTCAAGATGCCCTGGGCTCCCTCCCCCACCCCAGCCCATCACCGCATCAGTAGAGCGACTCACCGGATGACATCACCGGAGGGCTTCTATTCCCCTGAATATTTGCAATGCCGGCATGAGGTCATCCTTGAAGACCTGTTCCCACCGAAAGCAGGATACCGATGCCACGGACAGGCGCCTTCTCGAACGCATCGCCCATGGCGACCGTGCCGCGCTGGCGACGCTCTATCACAGCTATCACGAGAGGCTTTGCGTGTTCCTGTATCGCGTGACTCGGCACAGAGAGATCATCGATGAGGTCATCAACGAATCTTTCTGGGTCATCTGGCAAAAGGCAGCCGACGTTCGACAGGCACCACGGGTGTCCATCTGGATCATGGGCATTGCCTATCGCGCTGCAATGAAGGCGCTGCGACGGCGTGGGGCCGAAGCTTTCGATGAAGACAACCTCACTCTATATCGAACATCTTCGACCAACGGCGAGGAAGTTCCCGAGTTGCGGGATCGGATCACCCATGGCCTGTCCCGCCTCACCTGCGACCAGCGCCTCGTGTTCGAGCTGGTTTACGGCATCGGCCATAGCCTGGACGACGTGGCTACGATCACTGGCATACCTTTGTGCACGGTGAAAGCATGCTTGTTACAAGCCAAAGCCAAATTGCGCAATGTGCTGCCCTTCCTTGCCGTTGAGGCACCGAAGACCGGGGCGCCGTAATCGCGGTAATGGAAGGCTGGATACCAGGACACATCCGCAGGCAGCGCCTGAAACGCGCTGACACAACCAAGCCGAGCCACTGCTGAAGCTCGGGGCCACCGATCTTGCCCCGGGCTCCTCGTGCAACTGTCGCTTAGTGGATGGCGGTATAGCTGGCCGGAATCCAGGTATAGCCGTTGTTGCCCGCAGCGCGGATGTGGCCCACGCCGGGGAACGACAAGTGCGCGCCGGCGATCCAATACCCTTGCTTCGCAGCATCGGCAAGCAGCTTCAGACGGGCTGCCTCGGCGGACTTGCTGTCGGCATCGAAATGGATGGTGACCGTGGGCTGGGCAAACTGCACGGCGCCCACGTGAATCACGTCACCCCAGGCCAGCAGCTTCTGGCCTTCACTCTCGATCATGTAACCCGCGTGACCGGGCGTGTGGCCGGGCAGAAGCACGGGCTTGATGCCGGGCAACAACTCCGCCGTGCCATCGAACGGCTTGTACTTGCCGGAATCCACATAGGGCTTGAGCGCAGCCTGCGCACCCTGGAAGAAACCCTTGTCGTCCTTGCCAGCCTTGTCCAGGTTGGCCTGGCTCAACCAGAAATCGCCCTCGCGCTTGTCGGCGCGCACGATCGCGTTGGGGAACACGGCCTTGCCGTTCGCCACCAAGCCGCCAATGTGATCGGGATGCATGTGGGTGATGTAGATCTCGTCCACCTGCTCAGGGGTATAGCCGGAAGCCTTCAGCGCATCGACCATCTTGCCCAGGTTGGCCCCGAACATGGCACCTGCGCCCGTATCGATCAGCACGAGCTTGTCGCCGGTATTGATCAGGAATGCATTGAAGTTCATCTCGTAAGGCATGCTGATGTAGTTCGCCGCCAGCGCCTTCTTCACCTGCTCGGGCGTGGTCTGCGTCAGCAACTGGTCGACCGGCAGCGGCGTGGTGCCATCGGAGAGCGCGGTGATTTCGAACTTGCCCAGCATGAAACGGTAGTACGCACTACCGGACTTCTTGATCTGCGCTGCCGCCGCCTGGGCCTGCTGCACCGGTGCTGCTACCGCACCCAAGCCAAGGATCACGGCCATTGCAAGGCCGGCACGCATCAACATACCCGAAGATTTCATTCTCGTGACCTTATTTTCTAAAGGAAGACAACGTGAGTGCCTCGCGGCATTGCACCGGCGAGGCGGGGAACGAAGCGGGATTTCACATTCTGGACTGAATGGTCCACAATATTTCCGCACGCTGTCAAGGTGAGGACGTCATGTCAAAAATCGTGTCCCGCGCCGGTCGGCCTCGATCGTTCGATCAACAGGTGGCTCTGGGCGACGCCCTGGATGTGTTCTGGCGCAAAGGCTACGAAGCCACGTCACTGGACGACCTCACCGAGGCGACCCAGCTCAGTCGATCAAGTTTCTACGCGGCGTTTGGCTCAAAGCGTGAGCTTCTTCTGCACGCCTATCGGCGCTATGCCGATGCGTTCTATGCCGATATGAAGGCACTGGCGGATGAACATGAGGATACGGATGTCGCCCTGCGCGCCGTGGTAAGAGCCCTGGTGGACACCCGCCCCGATGACCGCGGCTGCTTTTGCGTGAATGCCATCGTGGAGCTGGCCCCCAGCGAGCCGGAGCTGGCTGAACTTGGGCGTGCGCACATCCAGCGCATGTGTGCGCTGCTCGAAGAACTCATCACGCAGCGCGGCACCCGGCGGCCGGTGGCGCGCGCCCAGGCTGCCACGCTGATGACATTGACCATGGGCAGCGCGGTGTTTCGCAAAGCCAGCGTGGACGAAGACACGCTCAAATTTGTGCAGAAACAGGCGCTGGGTCTGCTCGACCTTGCTTAGGCCGCGCATGTTCGTTCCATCACGCGCGCCATAGGCCAGGAGCAGACGCTCCCGCCTGCCTCGGTCGCCGAGCATCTTCGCCGGAAGCCACTTTGGCAGCGTGCGCGTCACCCCGCTTCTAGCGCGATAACTCACAGATCCAATTGACCTCCCAGTGCTTGCCGCCATCGGGAGAGAACGATTGCTCCATGCGTGCGGATTTGGGCGAGATGTTCAACCACATCCAGCGCACCAGAACGACGCGCCCTTTCCACGTCTGGTGGTTGTAGAACTCGCCGGTATTGCCATGGAATTCGCCCACCACGGGCGCGTCGAGTTCACCCTTGTCCAGGTCAAGGCCGTAGATGCTCCATTGATGCGTTTCCGGGTTGTACATGCGCAGGGTCTGCGCCTTGATGTGCAATTTCCTGTCCGGACTGGTGACGTCGAACTGCTCGAAATTGGCATTCGTATCGAGCAACTTGTGGTGATTGGAAATGCCGTCGTATACGTCCCAGGCCTTGGAGTTGTTCAGGCGATCGGGCAAGCGGCGAACATGGGCCTTCCAGTCGCCGATGAGGAAGTCGAAATCGTGGGATCCATCGCGCGGCGAGGTGGCGAACACCGCCGTCGGATTTGCCGGAGCCTGCGTCACAGCGTCGGACGCCGTCGAGCCGGTTGAGAATGCCATGCCGACAAGCAGCGGGATGGCCAATCCAAGTGCAATCCGTTTCATGCGAGACACGCTGACCTCCAGTTGAGTTCATGCAGTGACGCGGTGAAGTTATCGAACGTCTTTGACCTTGCTGAGGATCACAATCGCCCTATCGGGCACGAGTGACCTCGGGATGATACGCGACCGCCATGCAGCAGACCTTTCTTGACCAGACCGATCACCACCAGCCCTGGGCATGACGACCAGACTTGTGAATGGACTCGGTATAAATACGCATTTTGAAATTCCTTGTATCAGTCATGAAACGTCTCAACAGTGATCCCATTGGAGCCCTGCGAAAGGCGGCGTATAAGAACCGATGGGGTTCACGATGTTTCTCCTCAAGCCGCCTCGCCCACGGAGGCGATACGACCCTGCGCAACGCAACCAGGTCACGCGCTGTTCGACGCAGAAACGAAACCGTCCTAAATCACTGTCATTAAGGGAGTGCTGATATGGCAACGCGCCTTAATTCCGTGGAAAAGGCCGCACCCGGCTTGCTAGGTTTCGATGCATCCGTTCCCGTGAGCGCCAAGGCGGCCAAGGAATTCAGCCGAAGCGGCTATCGATACTGCATTCGATATCTGTCCCGCTCCACGCCGCAACCAAGCGATGACCTCACGGCCGGCGAGCTCAAGGGACTGTTGGCTGGTGGACTGGCGGTGATGGCCGTGCAGCATGTGATGCGCGAGGGCTGGATTCCTTCGGGCGACCGAGGGACGCAGTACGGAGAGGCCGCGGTTGCCAACGCAAAAGAAGTGGGACTGCCCAAGGGCGTTACCGTGTGGCTCGACCTGGAAGGCGCGCATCACGGCGTGAATCGCACCGATGTCATCGCCTATTGCAACCACTGGTTCGATGTCGTCGCCGGCGCCGGCTATGAATCGGGCGTCTACGTAGGTGCCAGTTGCGGCCTGGACGGTGGCGATCTTTATTGGCAGCTCAAGACGCGCCACTACTGGCGCTCTGGCAGCAAGGTGCCTGATCTTCCGCATCGGGGCTACCAACTGGTGCAGCGAATCACCAGCGAACCGGACATCGTTAGCGGCATCGAGATCGACCGGGACGTGACCTACGTCGATGAATTCGGAGACGCCGTCACCTGGCTCGCCCCGTGAGCCTGTTCCAAGCCTTGACCTCATCACCGCCTGAGAACGGAGACCACCATGGGAATCGGCAAGAACAACTTCGACCAGCTCAGCCAGTACCAGAAGGCCGTCGACGACAATCCCGATGTGCCACGCGCCCTGTGCTTCGGCGATTCCTGGTTCCAGTACGTTCCGCATCCGACCGATCTGAACAAGCAGCTCGCGCGCATCTTCAAGAACACCTTGTTCCTCAACGAAGGCGTGGCCGGCCGGGATAGTGCGATGTGGAAGATCGGGCTGCCGCGCATCAAGCGCGAGATCGCGAGTTATTCGTTCAAGGCGATCCTGCTGTCGAACGGCGGCAATGACATCGTGGGCAACGAGATGCGGGAGTTCGTCAAGGAGGCGGATCGACCGCAGTCGCCCGGCTCGTTCGACTGGGGCGTTATTCCACCGCAGGTAATGGATCACATTCGCCTGTCCACCTTCCAGTGCGCCATCCAGTACGCCATCGAGGATCTGGCCGAAGTGGTGCAACTGCGCGACCTCTACTCTCGCGATTCCATCATCTTCGTGCACACGTATGCGTACATCTGGCCCAGCGGCGACGCCTTCAAGCTTGGCCCCTTCAAGCTCGGGCCATGGGTGAAACCCTATCTCGATGCCGTGGGCGTCACCGACATCAAGGATCAGCGCGTCATCACCTGCTGGCTGATCGATCAGTTCTATCGCCGATTGCAGATCCTGGCGTCGCAGCATCCCAACGTCCGCGTGATCGATTCCCGCGACGCGCTGCCCGACCGGCGTCAGTGGGAGAACGAGATCCACCCCACGAACACCGGATTCCAGCGTATCGCCAAGGATTACTGGGTGCCTCAACTGACGGGCATTCTGAAGTAGCTCAGGCGGGCCGTCGGTGGCGACGCCCCGGCGTTGACGGAAAATCATGCAGGGAGACGGGCCGCCCTTGCCCGCTGCTTTGTGTCATGATTTTCCCAGGCGGCATGCGGGGAGCTTCTCCATGAGGCCAGCCGCGTGCCAACCGTCGTGAATACCGTCGAGGCCGGTTTCGGGGGATCCGTGCTCCAAAGGGGCCGAGCGTGCTGCTGCGGATCAACCTGATACTGCTAATCGCATTCGCGCTCGGCATGATCGCGATCTCCCTGGTCGTCACATCGACCCTGCAGGAAAACGCAACGCGCGAAGTACTCGCCCAGGCGGGCTTGATGCTCGACAGCGCGGCCGCGATCCGCTCCTACACCGATACCGAAATCGTGCCGTTGCTCGACGACAAGATGGCCAGCGCGTTCCGTCCGCAGAGCGTGCCGTTCTATGCGGCCACGCAGAACTTCCTCACGCTGCACAAAGAGCATCCCGACTACGCCTATAAGGAAGCCACGCTCAACCCCACCAATCCACGCGACCGCGCAACGGACTGGGAGGCCGACATCGTGCAACGCTTCCGCAACGACAGCACCGCCCGCGAAGTGAGCGGAACGCGCGACACACCGATGGGAAGAACCCTCTACCTGGCCCGCCCGATCCGCGTCGATGCCGGCTGCCTGGGTTGTCACAGCCTGCCTTCGGCGGCGCCCGCGACGATGCTGGCACGTTATGGAAGCGACAACGGATTTGGCTGGCAGCCCAACGAGGTGGTCGGCGCGCAAATCGTTTCGGTGCCGTTCGCCAGTGCCGAATCCAGCGCCACGCGCGTGCGGCGCGACGTGCTCGGCGCCATCGCCGCGATGCTTGTGTGCGTGCTGCTGATCGTGAATGTCTCGCTCTATGTGCTGGTGATTCGTCCCGTGCGCCGCATTGCGCGCATCGCCGACCAAGTGAGCCTTGGCGACCATTCGGCACCGGAATTTCCCAGTGGTGGCGGATCGGAAGTGGCCGCCTTGTCGGCGGCCTTCAACCGCATGCGCAAGAGCCTGGACAAGGCGCTGCGATTGCTGGGCGGCTAGGCCATGGCACACGACCTGTTCGTCAGCTACTCGCAACCGGACCGGGACACCGCCTTCGCTCTGGTGCAACGCCTGGAAGCCCGCGGCATCCGCGTGTGGATTGCGCCGCGCGACGTATCCCCGGCTGCCGACTGGGCCGCCGAAATCATCGATGCGATTTCCAGCGCACGGCTGATGCTTCTGGTCTTCTCGGGGAGCAGCAACGAATCGAACCAGGTGCGACGCGAGGTGGAGCGCGCCGTGCACAAGCAGCTCTCGATTCTTCCGTTTCGTATCGAGAATGTGCTGCCTTCCAAGAGCCTCGAATACTTCCTCAGCACGCAGCACTGGATGGATGCGTTTCCGCCACCGCTGGAACCGCACATCGACCGCCTATGCGATTACCTCGACACCTCGCTGGGCAGATTAGCCATCCACGATCTTGTCGACGAACACCGCCCATCGCGTGATCGCCCAACCACCGACGCCACCCGTCCAACCACCCACGTCGATGCTGCACATTTGCGACTGCTGGAGATGGAACTGGCCAAGCGCATCGGTCCCGTGGCTGCACATCTTGTACGTCGCGCCACCCTGGCGGGCGGCGACCTGGATGTTCTTGCCCGGCGCCTCGCCACGGAAATCGAAGGTGAGCGGGAGCGGCGGATTTTTCTCGAGGCCTGCTGGCGGATCGGCAAGAACACGTAGCGAGCCTGAAGGTGCGGCGAGCAGCGCTGGGCATCAGACGAATGGGAGGCCACGCTTATCGCCGAGGCACTATTTCCTGTCACCAATTGCCGCTAGTGTGATGGCCGCATACCGCAAGCCGTTGCATGGGCTCCAGGCAGGCTTGAGGCGTACCCGTTCGCACCGGCCCACCCTCTTCATGCGAGAGCCCATGACGCAAATGACGACCGCTTCTGGATTGCTGGGCGACACGCCGTCGCGCGACTACACCGGCAAGCTCAGGCTGTTCAACGCGTTTGCGGAACCGGAGATTCGCCAGGCTATTGCGAGCCTCGCCTTGCAGCCCGGCATGCGCGTGCTCGACGCCGGTTGTGGCACGGGCGAGGCCTTGCGTTGGCTGGTGGAAGAAGTGGGACCGAGCGGCGAAGTCATCGGCATGGACCTGGCAATGCCACATATCCGGGCGGCGCATACCATCGGCGATCGCTCGCTGCTGATTCAAGGCAACATCGTCGATCCGCCGATCGCTCCGGCAAGCGTCGACCTGGTCTGGTCGGTGAATGTGATCAACCATCTCCGTTCGCCCATCGCGGGTCTCCAGTCCCTGATGAGGCTGATTCGACCGGGCGGTCGTGTTGCGCTCGGCCAGAGCTCGCTGTTGCCGGATATGTATTTCGCCTGGGATTCGCGGCTGGAACGCCTGGTCAATGAGGCCGTGCGCCAGTACTACCGCGATCGCTACCAGCTCGACGAACGCGAGCTGACGTCCATCCGCGCCATCGCCGGCCTGCTGCGCGAGGCCGGGCTGCGGCACGTGCGCGTGCGCACCTTCATGATCGAACGCCTCGCGCCGCTGCGCGGCGAGGACGCGAACTATCTGCTGGAAGCGATCTTTCGCGGCACCTGGGGACCTCGCCTGCAGCCGTATCTAGCGAGCAGCGATCACGAGGAAGTGATGCGCCTGTGCGATCCGGACCATCGCGACTTTGCGTTGCGTCGTCCCGATTTCCACTTCCTGCAGAGCTTCACGCTGGCGGTGGGCGATATCTGAGCTGGACGCGAACGTGCGCTTGGCGACGCACTACTGCGGAGCGACGTTGGCGGCGGCGACACCGGGCAAGTTCAACGACGCATCCGCGTCCATGCGCGTGCGTTCTTCACCCATTTCGCGCGCCATCGCGGCGAAGCGTTCCTGCATGGCGGTGGGACGCCAGTCGCTGCGGCGGACCATGGCCATACGCCGCCGCAACACGCCGCCTTCGATGGGTATTTCTGCCAGTGCGCCGGCCTGGCGTTCGAACAGGAACTGGTCCAGCGACATCAGCGTCAGCCAGTCGCCCTTGAGCATGAGTCCGCGCGTCACCAGCACCGAACCGCATTCGATGCGCGGCGTCGGCGGCTCGACGCCGTGCGTGCGAAACAGGGTTTCCCAATTGCGCCGCATCGGTACGCCCAGCGCCGGCACGGCCCAGGGATAGGCGAGCAGATCATCGATGGTGACGCGATTCCTGTGGCGCAGCGGATGCTCGCTGTTGCCGACGATGAAGAGTTCGTCGTTGAACAGGCCTTCCTGGTCCACGTCATTGGCAGGCGCCGGGTAGCGCATCGCGCCGCCGATCACCAGGTCGATATCGCCATGACGCAACGCCATCAGCAACTCGCCATAGGGTGCCTCGCGCACCTCCATCGATGCGCCGGGATGTTCCTGCGCAAATCGAGCCAGCAGGTCGGGAAGAAATACCGCACGCGCCATCGGCAGCGTACCGATGCTGATGCGGCCGCCGCCGTGCTTGCCGGCGGCGATTTCGTCCAGCCCGGTGCGCAACTCGGCGAGCATCAAGCGCACGAAGCGCACGAAACGGCTGGCCAGATCCGTAGGCCGCACCGCGCGGCCGGCGCGCACGAGCAGTTCGGCGCCCAGCGCGTCCTGCAGTTCGCGCACGGCGCGGTGGACGGCCGGTTGCGATAGCCCGATCTGCTCGGCGGCCGCGGCATAACTGCTGCAGTTCTCCACCGCCACCAGCGCGCGCAGTTGAACCATGCTCACGCGCCGCTCGATGTGGTCCAGCGGCGCGAGTCGCGCCGAGCGACGTACCAGGCGAACACCGTGGATGAGATAGCGCAGCGCGTGTTCCACACGAACGATCCACGCGAGCCCCGTCTCGGTGGGACGCATGCCCATGGCCTGGCGCTCGAACAGGCGCGTGTCGAGATGGCGTTCCAGCTTGCCGACGGCTTGGGCCAAGGCCGGCTGGGAGAGACTTACCTGCTCTGCAGCGGCACTCATGCTGCCGGCGCGCGAAATCACGCTGAGCGCTTCCAGGTGCCGGAGATTGAGGGCGTAAATTTTATCCATGGACAATCAATAGCATTTACTTATGGGCGGATAGTAAAACGAATTTGGCAACACCAGCGTTTTAGCGCAACTTCCGTTCCCGACACGCGAAGGGGCGAAACGCCCTGTGACAGTCGATATCAAAGTCGAAAGTCCTAAGGTAACTTTTCTTTGCGCAACGCAGCATAAAAAGTCATCCATTTGGCACCCACCTCGATTTATCGATTGCTGCGACGCAAGAAAGACGCGCTGGCGCCTGATACCGCAAACCCTTGGATCCGCTCGACTCATGCACATTATCGACTCCCACCTGCACGCCATCGCTCCCGACGCGGTCACCTACCCGAAGAACCCCATCGGTGGTCATCAATCCGAATGGTCGCAAGAGCGTCCGGTGGATGTGCAAGGCGTCATCAAGGCGCTGGATGATGCCGGCGTAGCCAAGGCGGTGGTGGTGCAGGCGTCCACCGTGTACGGACACGACAACCGTTATGTGGTCGACGCGGTGCGTGCCTATCCGGATCGCCTGGTGGGTGTGTACTCGATCGATGCGCTGGCGCCCGATGCGGTAGAGCGGATCGATCATTGGGAAGCGCAGGGCTTGCACGGCTTTCGCTTGTTCACCACCGGCACCACCATGCCCGGGCAGTCGGATTGGCTGGGTCACAAGGATTCGTATCCGGCTTGGGCGCATGCGGAAAAGAAAGGCATTCCCGTGTGCCTGCAAATGACCATGCAAGGTCTGCCGACGCTTCGTACGTTGATGGAACGCTTTCCGAAATCGCGCGTGCTGCTCGATCACTGCGCCCGCCCGAACCTGGACGATGGCGCGCCGTACCAAGCTGCGCAGGCGCTGTTCGAGATGGCGCAGTACGAAGGCGTGCATCTCAAACTGACCAACCGCACGCTCGCTTCCGCCGCGCAAGGACATTCCACGCCGGCCGCGTTCCTTGAAAAACTGGTGCACACCTTCGGCGCGCAACGCATTGCCTGGGGCTCCAATTTCCCGGCCACCGAAGGGTCGCTTCGTCAGTTGCTGACATCCGCACGCGAGGCACTCTCCAGCCTTCCCGAGCAGCAGCAGGCGATGATTCTCGGCGGCACCGTGGCACGCATTTATCCGGCGCTGGCGGGAGTGGCAGCATGAACCAGCCCGTGCATCTCCATGCGGTGTTGAAGACCACGCCGCTTGCTACGCCGCTCAAGGATGGCTCGCTCAAGAGCGACGACGTGGTACTCGACTTCACCGAGATCAACCCGATCCACCAGGCCTTTGCGCCGATGGTGCGTGAGGCAGCGTTCGACATCTCGGAGCTGGCCATCGTCACGGCGTTGCAGGCCGTTGCGTACAAGCGCCCCGTGGTGCTGTTGCCGGTGGTGGTGGCATCGCGCTTCCAGCGCGGCTGCCTGATTTCGTACCGCCCGCGCGGTGACGTGAAACCCGAGCAGCTGCGCGGCAAGCGCGTGGGCGTGCGTTCGTACACGCAGACAACGGGCATGTGGGTGCGTGCGCACCTGGTCGAAGACTACGGACTGGCCACGCCCGACATCCGCTGGGTCACGCATGACCCTGCGCACGTCGAGCAATACCAGGATCCGTCGTTCGTCGAGCATCCCGCGCACGGCAAAGGTCTCATCGAGATGCTGCACGACGGCGACATCGATGCAGCGATCTTCGGCAATGACCTGCCCGAGGGCGATGACTACGTTCCCGTGATCGCCGAAGCGAAGGCCAGGGATCTGGCCTGGGCGCAGCAGCACGGTTTCGTGCCGATCAACCATGTGGTCGCTGCCAGCGCCGACATCTGCAAGCGCCAACCCGCCGCCGTACGCGCCGCCTACGCATTGTTGGTGCAGGCCGAACGCCAACAGGCTGCGCCCGAAACCGGGCCTCGCAAGACCTTGTCGGGCTTCGATGCCTTGCGCGCACCGCTGGCCTGGATCATCGACGCCTGCGTGGAACAGGCGCTGCTGCCGCGAAAACTCAGCCTCGACGAGGTGCTGGGTCCAGCCCATGCCTTGCTGACGGGCGAAACGGCCTGACATCACCAACGGCCAAGTACACCAAGCGCTGACGCAGCCTCTGCCGAGAGTTTAAGTTCCGTCATGACCCGACCGGTTAATCTCCAAGCCCACATGATTTCGCAACGGCGACCGCTCTATCGAGACCTGACCTTCCAGGTGGTGGCCGGCATCGTGCTGGGCGTGCTGGTCGGCGTGCTGTGGCCGGATGTGGGCGCGACGCTCAAGCCGCTGGGCGACATCTTCATCCGCCTGATCCAGATGGTGGTGGGGTTGATCATCTTCTGCACGGTCACCCACGGCATCGCCAGCGTGCGCGACCTGGGCAAGGTCGGCCGCATCGCGCTCAAGGCCATGGTGTATTTCGAAGTGGTCACCAGCGTGGCGCTGGTGATCGGGCTGGTCGCCATCAACCTGCTCAAGCCCGGTGTGGGCATGCATGTGGACGTGGCTACGCTCAAGCACGGTCTGGATTCGATGGATCACGGTACTGCCGCACCGCATGGCTTTGGCGAGTTCCTCACCAACCTGGTGCCCACCTCGGCCGTCGGTGCGTTCAGTCAGGGCGACATCCTGCAGATCCTGCTGTTCTCGGTGCTGTTTGCCTGCGGACTGGCCAGCCTCGGCGAGAAAGCGCAGCCGGTGCTGCACGTGGTCGACGTGGTACGCGACACCCTGTTCTGGATCATCCGTGTGGTCATGAAGCTGGCGCCCATCGCCGCCTTTGGTGCGATTGCCTTCACCACGGCCAAATTCGGCGTCGGCAGTCTGGTGCCACTGGGCAAGCTGGTCGCCGAATTCGTGCTGACTTGCGTGGTGTTTCTGCTGCTCGTGCTTGCGCCGATTTCGTACGCATGCGGTTTCAGCCTGTTCCGCCTGATGCGTTACTTCCGCGAGGAGCTGGTGCTGGTACTGGGCACCAGTTCATCGGAAAGCGTGTTCCCGCAGCTCACCGAAAAACTCGGCCGGCTCGGCGTGGACGAATCGGTGGTCGGCATGGTGCTGCCCACCGCTTACAGCTTCAATCACGATGGCACCTGCCTGTATTTCGCCGCGGTAACGGTATTCCTGGCGCAGGCCACCGATACGGCGCTGGGCTGGCAGGCGCAGTTGGGCCTGCTGCTTATTCTCTTGCTGACTTCCAAGGGTGGTGCCGGCGTCTCCGGCTCGGCCATTGCGGTACTCACCCTCACGTTGGCGGCAACCAAGACCATTCCTGTGAGCAGCATCGCCTTGATTCTCGGCGTGCATCGCATCCTGTCGGCGGCATTCGTGTTCGTGAACATCGTCGGCAATTGCGTGGCCACCGTGGTGGTGGGCCATTGGGAGAAAGCGGTCGACCGCGACAAGCTTCAACGAGAACTACGAGCGGGCTGACGAGACGTTCGATCACGCCCTCAAAAAACCACGTTTGCCCGCGGAGCCCATCGGCACCGCGTTGGGGAGGTTTGTGTCAATGAAAAGGCTGTTCGCTCGACAAAAAACGCTGTATCTGGGTCTCCTCGCCGCACTGATGGTGACCTCCTTGCACGCGCAAACCACGCAGGACGCACCGGACAGTGGCCCGAGTGCGAACTGGGCTGATACGTACACGACCTCGCAGCAGGACAACAGCGCCGCGGACGCGTCGGGCGCTTCGACGACGCCCAGAGCAACGTACAAGGAACCGGCGCTCCCCCGCCCTGACTGGGCGCAGAGCCTGATCGACGATGGCATCAACATTCGCGCCAGCCTGGTCGATCAGTACGCCAAGAACACCACGGGCGGCGTCGCACAGGGCAGCCACAACGTGGGCCAGTTCTACGTCGGCGCGGATCTCGATCTGGCCAAGATGCTGGGATGGACGGGATCGACCTTCCATTTCACCGTGTATCGCGATTACGGGCTGAGCCTCAATGCGCTCGTCACCGGCACGTATACCAAGCAGCAATACATCTACAAGAACCCGTATACGCGCTGGCACTTGGGCTTGTTCTCGTACGAGTACAAAGGCCTCGATGATCGCCTGGATATCCAGGTCGGCCGCCTGGGCAGCACCACTTACTTCGGCCACCTGGTGGTGAACTGCCAGTTCACGTCCGCCAACAGCTGCGGCGAGCCGCGCATGCTGGTTTCCGAAACCGGCCTCAGCCTGCTGCCTTCGGCCACCTGGGGCGGCAACGTGAAATACAAGACGACCGAGAACACCTATGTCGACGTGGGCGCGTTCGAGGTCAATCCCACCGTGCAACCGAGCAATGGCCTGAACTGGGGCATTGAACATGCCACCGGCTATACCGTGCCCGTGGAATTCGGTTGGGTGAAGAGCGACCCGCGAGTCGAGCAGTTTCCGTTCGAGCTGAAGGGCGGCGCGTATGTGAGTACCGCACCCTTGACCGACATCAACCTCAACACGCGCGGCCAGCCGCTGGGCATCAATGGCGGCACCGCTGCCACCGATCATCACGTGCGCGACGGCATCTACCTGATGGGCGACAAGGTCATTTGGCGCCCCGATCCGAATTCGCCGCGCAGCTTCAACGTGTTTGGCGGTTGGGTGCAGCAGCTGGAGCAGCAGGAAATCATGCGCCAGCAGATCTATGCCGGCTTCGTCATGACCGGTCCGTTCGCGTCGCGTCCGTACGACACGCTGGGCCTCAATGTTTCCGAGTTCGAGTTGACCACGGCCGAACGCGCGTTTCTTGCCGAAGAGCGCGCCAAGCTGGGCGGCAGTGGCTGGAATGCGCGCCATCAGACGGCGGCCGATCTCACCTACAGCCTGCATCTGGTCAAGGGATTCGAGCTGATGCCGAGCCTGCAGTACATCGTGCATCCGGACAACTCGGCCATTCCCAAAACGTCGGTGCTGCCGAAGAACCTGCTCGTGTACGCCATTGGCCTGCGTGTGGACATCGGTGTGCTGATGGGCTTCAAGCCGGCCGCGGCCAACGATTGATGATGTGAAGAGGATTGACTATGTCCGTCGTGGTAACCCGTATCGAACGCGCTGACGCCAGCGTCATTGATGGCCTGGCCCACGCCGGCGTGGCCACCGTGCATGAAGCGCAGGGCCGCAGCGGCCTCATGCATTCCAGCCTGCGACCGATCTATAGCGGCGCGCGCATCGCGGGCTCGGCGGTCACCGTGCTCATGCCGCCGGGCGACAACTGGATGCTGCACGTGGCGATCGAGCAGTTGCGCGAAGGCGACCTGCTCATCTCGGCCACTACCAGCCCGTGCGAAGACGGCTACTTCGGTGACCTGCTGGCCACCTCAGCCAAGGCACGCGGCTGTCGCGGACTGGTCATCGATGCGGGCGTGCGCGACGTGCGCGATCTCACCACCATGGGCTTTCCCGTGTGGAGCCGCGCAATCCATGCGCAGGGCACGGTGAAGGAGACGCTGGGCTCGGTCAACGTGCCGGTGGTGTGCGGCGGCGCGCTGGTCAATCCGGGCGACGTGGTGATTGCCGATGACGATGGCATCTGCGTGGTGCCGCGCGCTACGGCGGCACTCACGCTCGGAAAGGCGAAGGAGCGCGAAGCGAAGGAAGAAGAAAAACGCCTGCGCCTCGCCGCCGGCGAACTGGGTCTGGACATCTACGACATGCGCGAGCGCCTGGCGTCGAAAGGGCTCACCTATGTCTGAGCGGGCCCCGTTGATCATCGATTGCCATGGTCACTACACGACCGCGCCGAAAAGCCACGATGACTTCCGCGCGGCGCAGCTGAAGCACTACGACGATCCGTCGCAACCGCTGCCGCTGTATCCCGACATCTCCGACGACGAGATCCGCGAGAGCGTCGAAGCCAACCAGCTGCGCCTGTTGCGCGAACGCGGCGCGGACATGACGATCTTCTCGCCGCGCGCCAGCACCATGGCGCATCATCTGGGTGACGAATCCGTCAGCCAGGTATGGACGCGCCATTGCAACGACCTGATTGCCCGCGTGGTCGCGCTGTATCCGGAAACCTTCATCGGCGTGTGCCAACTGCCACAGTCGCCCGGTATCACCTTCACGCATTCCATCGCCGAACTGGAGCGCTGCGTCAACGAACTTGGCTTCGTGGGCTGCAACCTCAATCCCGATCCATCGGGCGGTCAGTGGAACGGCCCGCCGCTGACCGATCGCGCCTGGTATCCGTTCTTCGAAAAGATGGTGGAACTGGACGTGCCGGCGATGATCCACGTCTCCGGCAGTTGCAACGCGAATTTCCACGCCACCGGCGCGCACTACATCAATGCCGATACCACGGCCTTCATGCAGTTCCTGGAAGGCGACCTGTTCAAGGATTTTCCCGACCTGCGTTTCATCATCCCGCACGGCGGCGGCGCAGTACCGTATCACTGGGGACGTTACCGCGGCCTGGCCGACATGCTGAAGAAGCCGCCCCTGGGCGAGCACGTGATGAAGAACGTCTACTTCGATACCTGCGTGTATCACCAACCGGGCATCGATCTGCTGTTCCGCGTGATCGACATCGACAACATCCTGTTCGGCTCGGAAATGGTCGGCGCGGTGCGCGGCATCGACCCCACCACCGGCCACTACTTTGACGACACGCGCCGCTACATCGACGCCTTGCCCCTTGCCGCCGAAGACCGGCACAAGGTCTATGAAGGCAATGTTCGCCGCGTCTATCCCCGCCTGGATGCGCAGCTAAAAGCGCGCGGCAGGTAAGTCATACGTGCTGAAATTCGGCGTTCCCGATGGCTGTCTCGGTGGGCGCGCGGCATTGCGCGCGCCATCGAAGCGTTCTACGTGATCAGTGCCTGGCAAGCGTCCGGCGACAGAAAGGCCTCGATGTGGCCCACGAACTCATCGGGGGATTCGATATTCATGAGATGTCCCCCTGTGACGATCCTGAGTAGCGATCCCTCGATTCCTTCGGCCAGTTCCTTTGCGCCGGCAAGCGGCGCTAGACAGTCCTCGTCGCCGCAGATGATCAACGTGGGCGCGTCTATTCCGGAGAGGCGCTCGCGCCCGTCAAATGCAAGAAGCGCGTCAAGCAGACGAAGCCAGTCTTCGCGGGACTGCTCTCCTTCCTGGTCTTCCGGATAAGCCACGTAGGGCAAGGAACGCGGATCGGACAGGAAGGTCATGGAGAACAACCACGGCAACACGAGGCCATAAAGTTGTTTCGCGGACGCACCGTCCCGATAGACCCATCCGATCGCCTCGAGGAAGAGACGCGCCTGGGGATTGGTCGCTGCAAACGTGGCAGCCAGGACAAGACGCTCGACGCGGTCCGGCGCGGCGAGTGCCAGCGCCTGGGCCACGACGCCTCCCATGGAGAATCCGACCACATGCGCCGACGCTACGTTGGCATCGTCGAGTACCGAGATGATGTCATCCGCGAGATCTTCGATGGAGAACGCAGCCGACGCACCGGGAGACCGTCCGGAACCTCGAAGGTCGACCGCCAGGACCCTGAAACTCGCGGCTAGAGCCTTCTGCTCCACCGCCCAGAACTGCGCCTCGCCACCGAGGCCATGGATAAGCACGACGACAGGTGCGCCGACGGCGGGACCCTCTTCGATCCAGTGAATGCCTTTTCGAGAAGTGAATGAACGGGGCACGTCATGTCCTGAGTGAAATCGTTGAACCAACCGTGTCGCCGCGAGCCGCGAACATGACACGGGAAAACGTGATCGCCGCCAGCAGCAGCGGGCGCGTGAGACCACGCTTGCGGTACCTCGCCGAGGTAGTCATCGGGCGGCTATCTCGGTGGTGGCTGGAACCGGCTGGCCCGGCCGCGCCACGGCGTACATCTCCCAAGCCATCTGCTTCAGCAGCGCGTTCGGGTCATTGCCCTGTGCGTACAGGTCCATGTGCGCCTTGTTGGGAAGAAAGCGGATATCGGCGTGTGCATGCAGGCTGTCTAGCACGAGCTTGAACTTGTGCACGGCGCCATCCAGATACCAGGTGTCGTCCGTGCCCACCGCAATGTGGATCTTGCCGTCGAGATTGGCCTTGAGCGCTGGCCAGTTGGCTTGCACGTAATGCGCCATATCGTAGTGCGCCACCCAGTAGTCGCGCACCTGAGGATCGACCTCGCCCGTATCCCGATCGAACAACTTCATGGGCGTGCCATCGACATTGCGCGGCGAGAACACCCATTCGTAGGACGACAGTTGCCCGCCATACGGACCAAGCACCTGCTCCAGCCGCGCGGCATCCGCGAAGGAGCCTTCCGCATGGAAGTGGACACGATCGATGGGCCATGGCGTGCCATCGGGCCGATGATTGAGGTTCACCTTCGGCGCGTAGAGGTTGACGCCGGAAAAGTCATGGAAGTCCACCGGATCGGGCGACGTGGACCAGGTGCCGCCGAATACCGTCGGGTAATGCGTCTGCAACCACAGCGTGGCCCATCCGCCCGACGAGTGACCGGTGAGAAAGCGGCCCTGCACCCGACCGTCCATGCGATAGCTCGCTTCGAGATAGGGAATGAGTTCATCGACGAGTGCGTGGCTCCAGGGCCCGTTGTTCACCGAGTCGGCAAACTCATGCGTACCCGTGGGACTGGATTGGTCCAGGAATACCCAGATCATCGGCGGCATGCTGCCCTGCTTCATCGCAAGGTGCACGTTGACCACGTCGTCGACCAACGTGTTTTCGTCGCCGCCGTAACCGTGCGTGACATACACCGTGGGATAGCGACGTGCGGGCGATGCGTCGTAACCCGGCGGAAGCAGCACCCATCCGCGCATGGTGATGTCGCGACCCCAGAATGCCGACAGCAGCGCACTCGTGCGCTCCAGTTTCACCGTGTGCCTTCGTGCGTCGGCCGCATCGGCGCGCACGGCCGGGCTCTCCCATGGCAGGGACCAGGGCTCGTCGCGCGCATGCACGGCCACCAGCTTCAGCACGGCCGGCGTGATGGCGGGAAGCGTCACGCTCACCACGGCGCTGATGAGATCGCCCGTATCGCGCCCGCTGTAGTTGTAGTTGTGATCCTGATCGAGCACCGCCTGCAACAGGTATTCGCCCGGCGGCAGATGCGAAAAGCCGGTGGGAAAAGCGAGGGCGTCGGTATCGATTTCAACTGTTTGCCCGGGCGCCAGCCGCGCGATTTCGCGAGCCGCCACGGCGGCCTTCGTCGGATGCCAGGCATCCGCATCGACCGACGTCACCACGCCGCCGGGCGCCGCTGCTCGCGCCGCCTGCGCAGGCGTGGCGAACAGCAGCAAGCGACCCGATACCGGCTGGGTGGCGGCGCCATCCAGCTTCACCAGGAAGATGGGCGGCTCGCTGCGGGCCTGCCATTCCAGTGCCTCACGCACTGACACCATGGCCACCACGATGAGTGCGATCAGGCTGGCCGCCAGGATTCTCCAGCGCTCTCGCCACCATGCCAGTGCGCCGCTTTGCTGTGCAGGGATGCTCATGGTCAGGACATCAGCGAGGCGACGCCATGCAGGGAGTCGAGCAGGCCCGACACACCACTCCAGAAGATCTGCACGCCGATGCAAAAGATGACGAAGGCGAACAGCCTCATCACGACCTGGGTGCCCACGTCGCCAAGAAAGCGTTGCAGTCGACAGGCGTAACGCACACAGAAGTAGATGCAAAGACTCAGCAGGATCAGCGCCACGCCTACGCCTGCCACGTGTACGGGCAACGGCCCTTCCTTGGGTGAGCCGGTGCCCAGCGCAATGGCCACGGCGATGGCTCCCGGCCCCACGGTGAGCGGCAAGGTCAGCGGGTAGAAGGCCTGCATCCGCAAGGTCATGCTCCCGCCTTCCATGCCCTCGCGGTCACGCGCGTCGTCATTGCGCGACTGCAACAGCTTCCAGCCGGCTACGGCAACGATGATGCCACCCGCCACGCGCAGCACCGGAATCGAAATGCCGAAGAATGCCAGCACGTAGGCACCCAACAGCAGCGAGAGGGTGAGGAGAATCACGCTGTTGAGCGTGATGTTGCGCGCCAGTTCTGCACGCTCCATCTCGGTGGCATGCGGCGCCATGCTGAGCACGATGAAACCCACCACCGGCGGATTGATGATCGGCAGCAGGCTGGCAAGGATGAACAAGGTGGTCTTGACGAATTCCTGCAACATGGCAGCGGCAACGGTAAGGATGTGTCGCCATACATGCTGAGGTGTCCGGCCCGCGCGGGCTTTCCGGTTGCCACGCGGCCTTTCGAAAACGAACGGTGGGTGCGCTCGCGTCGTGTGTCGAACGCATCAAGGGCGGGCTTCTCGTGCGAATTGGAAAAGCTGCGTGCAGACAGGAAAGGAGGCGAGAAGCGCGATGTCTAACCTGTGCTCGCAGGCCATCGATACGCAGGCGGCAGCCTCCATGCGCGGCCGCGCGAACATCCCAGGCGACAAGGCGAATCGTTCGCCGACATTCCTCCGTTCAGCCATCCACACGAGTTCATCATCATGAAGAAAGCACTGTTCATCGGCATCATCCTGGGTGCCGCCTCCACCTTCGGCTGCGCCACCATGGCCCAGCAAGGCGCTCCTTATGTCGACATCGGTTACCGCCACGGCAACCTGCGCAATGCGCAGGAGCACATCGTGCAGGCGTGGCAACTGGTCAGCGATGCGCAGGTCGACAACGACTCCCGCCTGGGCGGCCACGCCGCACGTGCCAAGGAACTGCTGAGCGACGCGAACGAAGAGCTTCGCCTGGCCGCGGACGTCGCCAACGAGCACGGTCGCTAAGGCAAAGGCATCCACGCGAACGCCCGGCACATGTCGCCATGTGCCGGGCGTTCGCGTGTGTGGGCTCTGTCGATGCAACAAAAACGCCGCGCCGGCCGGGGCGGACGTGGCTTTGCTTCGTATCAGGCGGCAGCGTTCAACAGGTCGTCGAGCACGATGCCGTTCTTCGCACGCGTGAGCTGGTCGTCGGGCACATGCCCACGCCGTTCCAGATCCACCAGCGCCAGGTTGATGTCCACGAAAGGCCGCATGCGCTGCTCGTACGCAGCGAAAGCCCGGGCGACATCATCCGGCGTCCGACCCAGCTCACCCGCCAGCACCAGCGCACCGACCAGCGCGAGACTGGTGCCCTGCCCCGAGAATGGCGATGCACAATGCGCAGCATCACCCGCCAGCACGACGCGGCCCTGCGACCACGACGGCATGTGTATCTGCGCCAGCTCGCCGTAGTAGAACTGCGAGGTGTCACGCATGGCGTCGATCAGCGGCAGAAAGATGCCGCCAAGATGTGCCGACTTGGCCGCGACCACGGCTTTCTGCCCAGCCACGTCGTCTCGCCCTACCTGCACGCCCTCGCTGCCGAAGCCCACGCTCACACGCAACTGCTGGTGATCGAAGCTGGGATAGATCACGCAGCCCAGGCTCTCTTCGCGATGGATGAGCTGCCAATGGTCGAGGCTGATGAGGTTGGGCGTGGTGAACAAGGCGAGCACCACGCCCAGTGGCTTCACGCATGCATCCTCATGACGAAAGGCGAGCCTGCGTACGTTGGAGTACACGCCATCGGCACCGATCACCAGATCGAAGCGACACTCGGCTGCGTGCTGGAACGACACGGTAACGCCATCGGCATCCTGCGTCAGCGCGCGAACGCTGTCGCCCCATATGTATTCGACGCGGCTGCCGGCCTTGTCCATCAGCAGCTGGCACAGGTCGTCGCGAAAGATCTCGATGTCGGCGCTGTCCAGCCGCCCGGCGCTGAAAGTGCGCTCCTCGGTGCGTTCGATCTCGTTGCCCTGGCTGTCGACGGTCGACATGCCACGCAAGCGCGTGCGTCGGTCGGCAATGGCATCGCGCAGGCCCATGGCCTTAACGACGTCCAGCGCCACGCCACGAATGTCGACCGCCTGGCCACCCGCCCGCCATTCGGGCGACCGCTCCACCACGGTGACGCGAAAGCCCGCGTTGGTCAGCCAATACGCCAGCGCCAGACCGGACACGCCGCCACCTGAAATAAGTGCATGCTTGTTCATGGTTCACTTGCCTCGCATCGAAGGGAAGTTCTTTTGCGGGAATCGATCAGCCGGGATATTCTAGGCGCCTGCGGCGCCATTGCATCGGCGTCACCTGCTCCCAATGCTTGAACACCGTGGTGAAGTGCGCCTGCGTGCGGAAGCCGGCACTGAGGGCCACATCGATGAGCGTGCGTGACGCGTCCATCAGCAAGGTCTTCGCATGCTGGATACGACACTGCAGCAGGTAGTGATGCGGACGCAGGCCGGTGGCGGCGCGAAACTGCGCGGCAAAATGCATCGGCGACATACCGGCCGCCGACGCCATGTCGGCCAGGCTGATGGCATCGGACACGTGCTCCCGCACATAGGCGATCACACGGTGCAGGCGCCAGCGCGGCAAGGTGTTGCGTGCGCTGGCCAAGGGCGTGTCGCGCGAACGCAGCACGCCGATGCGCGCCTCGATCACGTCTACCATGTGACGAAAGAAAGCGGTGTCCGACTCGCCTTGCGCGGAATTGAGCAGCATCTTGGTCAATTGAAGCAAGGTTGTGTCCACCGACGCATCGAGCAGCGGCATCGCCGTGGGCGATGTTTGTTCGCTCGTACGATGACGCCACCGCGATGCCGGAATGCATAGCACCAATCCTTCGTGCGCAACATGCCATTCCGTGCGCACGATCTGCTGCGCATGGCTCACATGCATGCCGCCCTCGACCATGTCGCCCAGGCTCACCCATTGCGTGCCCAACAGCACGGACAGCGAACAAGGCGCCAGGAAGATGCGCACCATCACGGTGTGCGCCGGTGTCTGTTCGACCTGCGCGTTCGGCGTGTCCATGCCCTGGCGAAGCACGAGCACAGTGACTTCGTCCGCGTTTCGCGGCGCGACGACATCAATCTCGGGCGAGTCCACTGCCGGGCCCGACCATGTTGAACGGGTCGGCGTAGCGGGTAGCTTGGTTATAGCGGGCGATTTCAGCGCGGTGTGCATGTCGGTCTCCCCACCGGCGGAAGGGCCGGTGACGCTTTCTCGGGTCGGATCGTCCCTTGGCGAGGGATGGTGGAAGCGGTGGTGCGACCTGCTCGGCGGTCGCCAATCTTTACGTTGTCTAGATAGGCTAGAAGCGCCGGAAGCCCTTGTCAAGAAAAATCTTTACAGTGGTAAGATGCGCCTCATGAAAGCGACCCCGTACCACCATGGCGCCCTTCGTGACGCCCTTCTCACCGCGGCCGAGACCATTCTTCGGCGCGACGGCCTGCTCGCCCTCACCTTGCGTGCCGCCGCGCGCGAGGCAGGCGTGTCGCACGCGGCCCCGGGCTACCACTTCGGCGACCTGCCCGGCCTGCTCACCGAACTGGCGGCCATGGGTCTGCGGCGCCTCTCCGCGCAACTGAGGGACATCAAGAGTTCGCCTGAGCGTCGGGTATGGGATGCCGCCCGCGCCTATCTTGCGTTTGCGCGCGCCAACCCCGCCCTGTTCCAGTTGATGTTCCAGTCCGACCGGCTGCAAATGGAGAGCCCGTCGCTCCTCGAAGCGCGCACCGAAGCGATGCAGCAACTTGCCCTCACGCGCGGCATCGAGGACGCCAGCCCGACGCTGGCGCAACTGGGTTACGTCACCGGCGGTTGGGCCATCGTGCATGGCTTCGCCATGCTGTTGCTCGACGGACGCCTTACGCCGTTGCTCGCCGGCATGCCGCCCGGCAGCACGCCGGAAGACCTGTTCGAAGCCATGCTCGCTTCCGCGGAAAAAGGCCTGATTGGCTACAGCTGATCATGCGCTGCATGCACCGAATGTCGCCATTCGATGCATGCGTGCACAAAGGAAGCACGCCACCCGCATTCCTGCGTCGCGTTCCGACGGTCAGGGGAGAAATCCGCGGTGGTGCGAACGTGCGCGTGGCGCGTTGCACGATGGTGCGGATGCATGCAGTAGCGATCCTTCGAGCGACCGGGATCGGGGTGAAATCCCATGGGGGCAGATCGTCTCGAGAAATCGCGCGGGCCAGCCAATCCGTGTGCCAGGCCCCTGCATGCACGTTCGCGCAGGAATGCGGTGGGTGCATGCATAGCGTGACGAAATGATCATCTGCTGGATTTTCGAATCGCACGACCCGCTTTCAAAATGAACGATCACGCGATCCTTTGATCAGGTCGAACGCGACGCATGCTCTACGCCCAGGCCATGGCGCTCCAGAATGGCGTACAGGTGCTGCCACCAACAGCGACGGTCGGCGGCACTATCCAACGGCGACGGCACCAGCGGCAGACATTCGAACGCCCGCCACACGTCGTCCGGCGTTGTGCCGTGCAATTCCAGCAGGCTGAGGCGATTGTCCAGCTCGCTGAAGGGCGAAAGCTGGCACGGCGATGTCTTCTTCATGCGACCCATGGCACGGCTCCCTATCGAAAGATGGGGCCACGTTAAGGCGCGCGCCGCGTGCCTTCTTTTCAACGCCCGCACCGTTTTGTCGATTGGCACGATCGCGTGCTGACTACGTCATGCACCACAGGCGTGGCATTCGAGAAATCGCGTTGCGAACGTGGAAAATTTCTCCAGCGCATCGCGCGACCATCGCATCGACGCACGACAACCACCGTGCGCGAGGATCACGTATGTCCTGGTATAGGGTGTTCAGTGGCGACCTGCTGATCGGCTGGTCGATGCTCGAAGCCGGTGATCGCCTGAGAGCCACGGCGTTCGGCAACTTCGTGGCCTCCCAGCACTACAACCGCCTGCAGCCGGATTTCATCGCCTGCCGTGAAGACGATCAGGTGCTGATGGGGCTTCACGTCGTCGGCAATGATGGCAAGTTGCAGGCCGTCTCCGTGCACATCGCCGACTACAGCGACTACGGCGAAGGCATCTCCATTGCGGTGTACGGCATCTCGGAGCCGCCCTTCGATCAGCTCTTCCCCTGCAGCTGATTCGGCCGTCCGAACGTCCGCTGTTTCGTAAAGGCACGATGGCGTACTGCCCAACGGTGGCGCCTGCCCGTGACAGCCCCGATAATTCCTGCATTCGCACAGGGCGCCTGCTGAGGTGCTTGGCCATCGACAGGAGCGCCATCGTGCAATTCCGGCATTTGCGCTATTTCGCCAGGATCGTGGAAGCGGGAAGTTTTTCCCGCGCGGCAGCGCTCATCCATATTGCCCAGCCCGCGCTCAGCAAACAGATTGCCGAACTGGAAGACGAATTCGGCGTCACCCTGCTCCACCGCAGCGCTCGTGGCGTCACGCCCACCGCGGCCGGCGAGGTGCTTTACCAGGAAGCGATCAAGCTGATCCGGCAGGTGGATGATCTTCCCGCCGTGGTGCGTTCGGCGCAGGGCGATATCCAGGGCGTGGTGTGCTTCGGCATGGCCTCCACCATGGCGCCGGCGCTCACCGGCAAGATGATGGAGATCTGCCGCGCGACCTTGCCCAAGGTGACGCTGCGCTTCATCACCGGCGACAGCGAGACACTGCGCGACAAAGTGGCTTCCAACGCCATCGACCTGGCCATCGTGTTCGAGAACGCGCCGGAAGCCGGCTTCACGCGCGACGTGCTGTTTCGCCAGCGCCTCTATCTGGCCAGCCGCAAACAGGGCAAGGCGGAGAAATCCACGTCGCTCGCCAGGATCACCCAACTGCCGCTGATGCTTCCCACGCCCACCAATGTGTTGCGCAAGGCGCTTGATCGCGAACTGGCTGCGGCAGGCCTGCACGTCGAGCCCGTAGCCGAATCGGATCTGTTCGACGTGGTGCTCTCGGCCGTCGAAACCGGGCTAGGCCACGCCATTCTTCCCAAGGGCGACTTCACCGACATGCCGGGGCATGCGGACATCGCCACCACGCCGATCGAGCCGCCGATCTATCTCACCGCATGCCTGATCACTTCGCGCGACAAACCGCTGACGCGTGCGGCCGCCGCCATCGAGGCCCAACTGCTGGGCTTTCTCCGCAGCCAGGCGGGCCAGTCCGCGTTCAAGGGCGCCGAATGGGTGGACGCCGAGCCATAACCGCCGGATATGCCCGCATAGCGAAACAGTATTTTCTTTCGACGCGGCACAAGCACACACTCTGCTGCAACGCACAAGCAAGGCCCTAGCCGCACCGCTTCCGCTCGTCCTCTCTCCTCCGGAATCCGCCTGCCAGGCGCTTCCCGACCCTTCGATTCCTCTCATTCGAACCAGCCCTTCCTCGGCTGGAACGGAGAAGTCATGTCTACCGTTGCCCCCACCCGCAGCTTGAACAAGGCGCTCGCCGCCAAGGCCCACTCCGCCACTCGCGCCCTGTTGGACCGCTGCGCCAGCAACGCCAGCTGGAAGCAGACGAGCCTGCTGGCCGATCCCTCGACGATGCAGGCCAGGGCGTCCGTCTCGACGCACGAGGAACCCACGCCGATCACGTGGGAAGCCACCACGCCGCAGAACTCTTATGCGGTGTTGCTGTTGCTCGACGACGCACGCCTTTCGCTGCGCAGCGATGCCCACGCCTTGCAGGAACGCGCCTGCGATGCCGGCTCCTACTACGTCAGCCGTCCCGGCGAATCAGTAAGCGTGCATTGCCCGGGTACGTGCCGTGCGCTGTACGTGGCTGTGCCGGTGCAGTTGTTCTGGTCGGCCGACGAAGCGAGCCGCGCGTGCTTCTCCATCGGTCCCGCCTGCGATGTCCTGCTGTTGCAGCTTGCCCGCACGCTGCTGGAGATGCATGGCGAAAGCCGCGAACAGGCATCGGCTGCGCAAGTGATGGAACTGTTCGTGGATCGCCTCCGTCACCTGCGCGCGGCAGCCGCACCGCTGGCCTGCGCCGTCAAGAAGACCGTGCTCCCGCATTGGAGACTGCAGCGCGTCGACGCCTACGTGAAGGCGCATCTGTCCGAACACATCACCTTGAACGACATGGCCGCCGCCGCGGGTTTGTCGCCGATGCACTTTGCCGCGCAGTTCCGTGCCGCCACTGGCTTTCGTCCGCATCACTACCTGCTGCTGTGCCGCATGGAACACGCCAAGCAACTGATGGCAGACATGCCACGCTCCATGCTGGATGTCGCTCTCGAAGTGGGTTTCCACACGCAGGCGCACTTCACTACGGTATTCAAGCGTCTCACCGGCAAGACACCCAGCCAGTGGCGCTGCGATGCTCTGCGGTCGCAACACGTTTAGACGTCCACGCGACACCGCCGTCGTGCGAATCGGAAAAAACCACGGTGCAACGGAAAAGGTCGCCCGAATCGCACGCCTAACATGCATGCATCGGCCGTCCCCACGGCGGCTCCCCAACCCCAAGGCATGTCGCCATGAACACGTCACTCGCGCCGCGTCGCAAGCCGCTCATCCGGCGCGTCACGCGTCCGGCACGCAACACGCTGAAGCGCATTCGCGAACGTATCCTGGACAAGGTCTGGCGCCGAAGCATGACGCGGCGCGGACATGCCTGGCTCGGCGATGCGCTAGCCGCCGCGGCACCGTTGTGTCCGCACGCATCGGTGCCGTACCGCTCAACCACCGCGGCGATGGGCAGCGACGATCCCGAAGGCGCCATGCTTATGGGCACCGGCAGCAACCTGGCGGCCCAGCTCGACGCCATCGACAGTCACTTCGTGAAGGACATTCTGGTGCGGCGCGCCGCCTGCGCCATGGCATCGCTCCATCATGACGGCGGCTATCTCGGTTATGCGCGGGCCGAACACATGGAAGTGATGGGCAACGAGGTGGGCTTCGCGGAACTGGACTGCGATGCCTGCGATGCGCTGGACATCGCCACCGCGCAAACGCGCGACTGGTGGCTGTTCACCGCCAGCGTGGCACCGCACTACGAAGAGCGCGCCAACGACCTGGCGGCCATTCTCTTCCGCGCCATGCGCGCGTTGCCGGAAGCGTCCACCGAAGCACTCCGCCAAACCGCAGACAGCCTGGTCGCACTCGAACATCCGTGGTGCAGGTACCTGGGGCGAAACGTCAGGGCCATGCATACCGCCGTACTCGCCATCCGCGTTCGCCATGCGTGGAAGGTTGCACCGCCCTCGTCCGTGCATGCGCTGTCGGCGCGTCCCAATCACGCCTTGCTGCGTTACCTGGACCTGCGCTGAGGAACGCGCCGCCGCGCCCTGCACTTCACCAACAAGTCGTGCAAACTTTCAAACCGGCTCGATGTAGCGCAGCAGCAAGCGAGCGCTCTCCCTGCCCTGCCAGTCGTTGATGACCAGTTCGTATGCGGCACGCAGCACGGCAGGCGGCGGCGTGCCTTCGTAGGCGTTGAACATCACGGCGTCGTGCACGGAACCATCGCGCGGATCGCGCAGGCTCAAGCGCAGGTGGCGTTCGCCCATCACGCGCCAGGTCGCGCATTCGAATACGTTGTCGAACACGGGCTCGGGAAACGCCTGCCCCCAGGGGCCGGCCGCACGCAGCTGACGCGCCAGTTCCAGCGTTGCCGCACCGGGCGGCAGTTCGCCGTCGGTATGCTGCACGGCCTGCAGGTGGTCGTCGTCCAACCATTCGCGTGCGATGGCGTCGAAGGCTTCGGCAAAGCGCGGATAGTCCTCCGTACGCATGCTCAAGCCTGCCGCCATCGCGTGACCACCGAAGCGTGCGATCAGGCCGGGATGACGCGCGTCGATCATCGCCAGCGCATCGCGGATATGAAAACCGGCAATGGAACGTGCGGAACCGCGCAGTTCGTCCGGCATGTCTTCACTGGCCGGCGCAAATGCGATCACCGGGCGGTGCAGTCGCTCCTTGAGCTTGGAGGCCACCAACCCAACCACGCCGGCGTGCCAGCTCGGTTCGAACAGGGCCACGCCCACGGCATCGATGTCCGCCGTGCGCGACACCATCACTTCCGCCTCGGCCACCATGGCGGCCTGCAGTTCGCGGCGTTCCTGGTTGATGGAGCTGAGCAGGTCGGCGTAACGACGGGCTTGCACCGCGTCGTCGGTCAGCAGGCATTCCACGCCGATGCGCATGTCTTCGAGTCGACCGGCCGCGTTGAGGCGCGGACCAATCGCATAGCCAAGATCACTCGCGCACAGTGCCGACACGCTGCGTTGGCTGGCTTCCACCAGGGCGACCACGCCGGCGTGTCCACGCCCGCTGCGCACGCGACGCAGACCTGCCTCCACCAGCACGCGGTTGTTGAAATCCAGCGGCACCAGATCGGCCACCGTGCCCACCGCCACCAGGTCGAGCAGCACGGAAAGATCGGGCTCGCTACCAGCGGTAAATACGCCCTGCTCCCGCAGCGACGCGCGCAACGCGAGCAGCAGGTAGAACATCACGCCCACGCCCGCCAGCGCCTTGCTGGGGAACGTGTCGCCGCCAAGATTGGGATTGACCATGGCATCAGCGGTGGGCAACTGTTCGCCTGGCAGATGATGGTCGGTGACGATCACGCGGATGCCGCGCGCCTGCGCAGCCGCCACGCCAGCGATGCTCGCCACGCCGTTGTCCACGGTAACGATGAGTTGCGGCGTGGGCTGCAGCGATTCGACCAGCGCCGGACTCAAGCCATAGCCATGCACGAAACGATTGGGCACGGCGTAGTCGACGCGGCGAGCACCCAGCATGCGCAATCCGCGCACGGCCACGGCGGTGCCGGTGGCGCCGTCGCAATCGTAGTCGCCGGCGACCAGGATGGACCAATCGTCGCGAATCGCTTCCGACAACAAGGCGACGGCCTGCTCGATGCCGCCCAGTTGCTGTGGCGCGAGCAGGCGCGCCAGTCGATACTCCGCACCCAGCGGCGACAACACGCCACGCGCCGCGAACACTTGCTGTAGCACCGGATGGACGTCCATTCCCCAACCATCGGGAACGCCCTGCGGCACGCGTCGACGCAGGTTCACGCGCTTCATGCGCCGCTCCCACGCCAGAAGCGCAGACGGTGCCATGGGCGATGCAGCCAGCGCTCGCCACTGGCGAAGCCGAGTTCGAGCGCGTGCTGTTTTGCCAGCGCGAGCAGGCTGGGCATCCAGCGCTGTGCGATATCGTCCACCGGAAGATCCTGCAGATCGATCAGCATGCCCGGCACGGCGGAGGATACGGACGATGCCGTGCGCTCGACCGCAGGAATGCCCGCGCGCTTAGCCAATGCCGTCAGCAAAAGATCGTCGCCGATGACGCCCATGAGCGACGTGTGCACCGAGGCCGGCAGCACGCCACCGCCCCACAGCCACAGGTGATTGACCGGCGGCAAGCCGCGCTGGCGTCGCTCGGCATTGAGTGGATGCTGGTGCAGGATCACCTGCACGTCGTTGAGCAGGATGCGCCACCGCCGCCCTTCCGCGCCTTGCGGCAGGTGGTAGTACAAGTCTTCGCCCAGCGCCTGCTCAGGCGCAGCGAATTCAGGCACAGGAACATCAGCCGGCAAACGCACATGCCAATGGTCAGGTGAGGACACCATCAGCGCCATGCCGGCTTCGTCGAACAAAGACATCAGGGGTTCGGCCAGTGCCCGGGCCTCTTCCATCGACAACTGCATCTGGCCGCAGGCGAGCAGGCGCGCACCGTTGAGGTCGGGCTGCACCCAGGCAGGATCGGCGCACAACCACGGATCGCTGCCGGCATCGCCCGCGATCAGTTCGCGCGTGAGGGCGCCGGCAGGCAGCGCGTGGCGAAGATCAAAACGTTCACCAAGGCCCGCCATGTAGCCGCGCGCGCCGTCGGCCAGGCGATCGGCCTTGCGCAGCAAACCGTGCAATGGATGATCGGGCGCGAATCGGGCGAGGTTCGGCAGCCAGACATCGATGGCGTGATGAGCCGGACCGTTCATCGCTGCGCTCATGCCTCAAGCTGTTCGTAGAGTTGCAGCCACTCGACTTCGAGCGTTTCCTTCTCGCCGCGAAGTTCGGCCTGGCGCTGACCCAGTCGCATCATCTCCGCCGTGGGGCCGTTGTAGGTGGCCGGATCGGCGAGCTTGGTTTCTAGCGTAGCCAGTTCGCCTTCCAGCGTGGCAATGCGCGTCTCGATCTTTTTCACGCGCTGACGGGTGGCCTTGTCGTTGTCACGCTCGGCAGCTACGCGGCGGCGGCGCTCATCGGGCGTTTCCACGCGCTCGACGGGCTTGGCTTCCTTCTCCTTGTTGCGAGCCTTCTTCGCTTCCGAGCCGCGGCTGCGCAGCCAGCGCGCGTAGTCGTCGAGGTCGCCATCGAAGGCCTCCACACTGCCGTCGGCCACGCGCCAGAAACTGTCGCTGACCATGCCGAGCAGATGGCGGTCATGCGACACCAGCACCAGCGCGCCGTCGAACTCGGCCAATGCATAGGCGAGCGCTTCGCGCATGTCGAGATCAAGATGGTTGGTCGGCTCGTCGAGCAGCAGGAGATTGGGCTTGTCCCAGGCGATCAGCGCCAACGCGAGTCGTGCGCGCTCGCCGCCGGAGAACCCGTCGACCGATTCGAACGCGCGGTCGCCGGCGAAATTCCACGAGCCCAGGAAGTCGCGCAGCGACTGCGCAGCGACGCCGGGCGCCTTGTCTTGCAGATGATCGAATGGCGAAGCGCCTTCGCGCAGGCTCTCCACCGTGTGCTGCGCGAAGTAGCCGATCTTCAGGTCCTTGTGCGACTTGCGCTCGCCCGCCAGCGGCTGCAATTCGCCCACCAGCGTTTTCACCAGCGTGGATTTGCCGGCGCCGTTGGGGCCGAGCAGGCCGATGCGCTCGCCCGCTTCCAGGCGGAAACGCACGTTGCGCAGGATGGTGGTCGGCGCGGCGCCGTTCTCGCCCGGATAGCCGGCGTCGACGTCTTCGATCTGCACCATCGAATCGGGCAGGCGATCGGGTACGGCAAATTGAAAACGGAACGGACGCTCGGCACGCACTGCTTCGGTGCCGGCAAGTTTCTCCAGTCGCTTCACGCGCGACTGCGCCTGCTTGGCCTTGCTGGCCTTCGCCTTGAAGCGATCAACGAACGATTGCAGATGCGCACGCTCGGCCTGTTCGCGCTCATGCGCAATCTGCTGCTGGCGCAACTGCTCGGCGCGCAGGCGCTCGAACGCGCTGTAGTTACCGGTGTAGAGCTTGGCGCCGCCATCGTTGAGATGCAGCGTGTGGGTGATCACGCCATCGAGGAATTCGCGGTCATGCGAAATCACCAGCAAGGTGCCCTGGTAGCGGCGCAGCCATTCTTCCAGCCACAGCACCGCGTCGAGATCGAGATGGTTGGTGGGCTCGTCGAGCAACAACAGCTCCGAGGGCGCCATCAGCGCGCGGGCCAGGTTCAGGCGCACGCGCCAGCCGCCTGAGAATTCCTTCACCGGCGTCTCGTGCGTCTCGGCCGCAAAGCCCAGGCCGTGCAGCAGACGGCCGGCGCGGGCTCGCGCGTCGTAGCCGTGCAGTTCTTCAATGCGATGGTGCGCGCGCGCCATGGCTTCGGTGTCGCCGCGTGCCTGCGCATCGAGTTCGTCGCGCAATGCCTTGGCCAGTTCCTCGTCGCCGCCCATCACATATTCGATGGCCGGGTCCGGCAGCGACGGGGTTTCCTGGGCCACCGAGGCCATGCGCAGCTTGGCCGGCAGGTCCAGGTCGCCGGCGTCGGCTTCCACCTGGCCCTGCAGGGCGGCGAACAGGCTGGACTTGCCGCAGCCATTGCGCCCGACCACGCCCAGCCGCCACCCGGTCTGGATGACCAGGTCGATGTCGGAAAGCAGCAGTCGGCTGCCACGGCGGAGAGCGAAGCGACGAAACGAAATCATGGAGGGAGCCTAAAGCCTGTTCAGTGCCGTTATACGGCCTGCGCGGGGCAGGCTCGTGGGACCGGGCATCATGCCCGCAGCCGCCCATGATAGCGGCCCGCGCGTTCTAATCCTCACGACGAATGCCCACGCCGTCGCAATCGCCGCAGATTCGCATGGATAAGGCCATGCAGTTCTGCTACAACGACGCGGCAACGCCTTGTGCGGAGAGGGGAACCGTGAACAAGTACGGAATCAGCAAGTTCAGCATCAGCCTGTCCATCGCCCTGCTGGCCGCCAGCTTTGGCGCACCGGTGGTCGCCCATGCGGACAGCCTGCTCGTCAACCGCGTGCAGCAGGAAAAGGATATGGACCTGCCCGGCCGCGGCATGAGCATGGCCGAGGTGGAGAAGAAGTACGGTGCTCCGCAGCGCAAGCTCTCGCCCCGTGGCGGCGACAGCGACAAGCATCCGGTGATCAACCGCTGGGATTACGCGAATTTCATCGTGTATTTCGAGAAGAGCCATGTGATCCACGCCGTGCTCAACACGCCGGCAGGCAACAACACCAATCCCGCTTCGGTCAACTGACCGGCGCGAAGGTTTTACCGGCGCGGCTCGTGGAAACACGGGCCGCGTTCTCTTTTCCGCCCTGTCACGTCGCATCGTTTACACTCTGCGCCCTTCATCGCCTGCCCCTGCGGCCTGGCGACTGTCCCCGCTGCTAGAGAACCGCCTACGATGATCGACCACAGCCTTCGCCTTCCGGCGGAATGGGAGCCGCAATCGGCCGTTCTGATCGCCTGGCCGCACGCCGGCACCGATTGGGCCGACCGCCTGGCCGACGTGGAAACCACCTATGTGGCGTTGGCGGCCGCCGTGACGCGCTTCCAGCCGCTGATCATCGTGGTGGCGGGCAACGAATTGCGACTGCGCGTGCAGGCGTTGCTCAACGGCGAAGGCGTGGATCTTTCCAAGATCCGCTTCGTCGAGCTGCCGTACGACGACACGTGGCTGCGCGACTCCGGCCCGATCACGCTACGTGGCGACGGCGGCCAGTACCAGCTCACCGATTTCCGCTTCACCGGCTGGGGCGGCAAGTTCGGCGCCGAGCAGGATGACGCGCTGATCGCCGGCCTCGTGCAGGAAGGCGTGTTCGGCAAGGCCAAGCACAAGCGCATCGACTGGGCACTGGAAGGCGGCGGCATCGAGAGCGATGGCGTGGGCACCGTACTCACCACCTGGCGCTGCCTGACCCAGCGCCACCCGGAACAGTCGCGCGAGCAGATGACTGAAATCCTGAGCGACAGCCTGCATGCGCAGCGCGTGCTGTGGCTCGACTACGGTTACCTCGAAGGCGACGACACCGATGCGCACATCGACACGCTGGCGCGCTTCGCGCCCGGCGAGCGCATCGTCTACCAGGCGTGCGACGACAGCAGCGATCCGCACTACGACGAGCTCAAGCGCATGGGCGAGGAACTCGCCGCGCTGCGCACGCCCGAGGGCAAGCCGTACACGCTCTATCCCCTGCCCTGGGCCAAGCCCATCGTCGACGAAGGCCGCCGCCTGGCCGCCTCCTATGCGAACTACCTGATCGTCAACGATGCCGTGCTGGTGCCTGCCTATGGCGACATCGCCGACAACGAGGCGGCGCGCATCATCGGCGAAGCCCACCCGGGCCGCGAGGTGGTGCAGGTGCCCTGCCGCCCACTGATCTGGCAGAACGGCAGCCTGCACTGCATCACCATGCAGTTGCCGGCCGGCATCGTCTGAACGCCGGGCTGGTGGAAACTGGCCCGAGGCACACCATATAGGTGAATCGTCGCCCGCCCCGGAAACCGGGTCGGTCGGCCGTATCCGTTAGACTCTGCGATCTGCTCCCCGGCAGCCTTTTTCCGAGACCCCACGATGACCCGCAAGACCCTCAAAGTCGCCCTGCTGCAGGAAACCGACCGCGGCAGCCGCGATGCCAATCTCGACGCCATTGAGGCAGGGCTGCGCGACGCCGCGGCCCAGGGCGTGGAACTGGTGCTGCTGCAGGAACTGCACAACGGACCGTACTTCTGCCAGCGCGAGTCGGTGGACGAGTTCGACCTGGCCGAGACGATTCCGGGCCACAGCACGGCGCGCATCGGCAAGCTGGCCGAGGAGCTGAAGCTGGTGGTGGTCGCCTCGCTGTTCGAAAAGCGCGCCACCGGCCTGTATCACAACACGGCCGTGGTGTTCGACCGGTCGGCCGCCATCGCGGGCAAGTACCGCAAGATGCACATCCCCGACGATCCGGCGTTCTATGAGAAGTTCTACTTCACGCCGGGCGACATCGGCTTCGAGCCCATCGACACGTCCGTGGGCCGCTTGGGCGTGCTGGTGTGCTGGGACCAATGGTATCCGGAAGCCGCGCGCCTGATGGCGCTGGCCGGCGCCGACCTGCTGCTCTATCCCACCGCCATCGGCTGGGATCCGCAGGACGACCAGGCCGAGAAGGATCGCCAGCGCGAAGCCTGGGTTACCGTGCAGCGCGGCCACGCCGTCGCCAACGGCTTGCCGCTGCTGTCGTGCAACCGCACCGGCTTCGAGGCGGACAAGGCCGGCGTGACCAACGGCATCCAGTTCTGGGGCACCAGCTTCGTCGCTGGTCCGCAGGGCGAATTCCTGGCGCAAGCCGGCGTCGATGGCCGCGAGTTGCTGATCACCGAGGTGGACATGGCTCGCAGCGAACACGTTCGCCGCATCTGGCCGTTCCTGCGCGATCGCCGCATCGACGCGTACAGCGATCTGCTCAAGCGCTTCCGCGACTGAAACCCACAACGGCGCGACGCCGTCGCGCCCATGCCTCTCCATGCAGTCTTTGCCTGCGCGACACCGACACCACGCATGAGCCAGACCGATATCGCCGACTCCCTGCCCGCCGTACTGCACGACCAGCCGATCGAGCGCGTGACGCGCGACGGCGTGGAATACGTGGTGCTTGGCACGGCGCACGTATCACGCACCAGCGTGGAAGCGGTGGAAGCGCTGCTGGCGCATGAAACCTTCGATGCGGTTGCCGTGGAGTTGTGCGACAGCCGCGCGCAGGGCATGCGCGATCCGGATGCGTTCAAGCAGATGGACCTGTTCCAGGTGATACGCCAGGGCAAGGCCGGCATGGTGGCGGCCAGCCTGGTGCTGTCGTCGTTCCAGAAACGCCTTGCCGAGCAGTACGGCATTCAACCTGGCGCGGAAATGAAGGCAGGCATGGATGGCGCCGATCAACGCGGCGTTCCCGTGTGGCTGGTGGATCGCGAAGTGGGCACGACGTTGCGCCGCGCCTGGCACAGCGTGGGTTTCTGGCAACGCTTCGGCCTGATGGGCGGCCTGATCGCCAGCGTGTTCGAACGCGAGAACATCCAGGAAGCCGAGATCGAAAAACTCAAGCAAGGCGACATGCTGGAAAGCGCCTTCAGCGAGTTCGCCACCAATTCCGCGCCGCTCTATCGCGCACTGATTGCCGAACGCGACGCATACATGGCAGCGCGTCTGCGCGAACAGGCCACGCAGGCCAGTTTCGGCGAAGGCCGCCGCGTGCTGGTGGTGATTGGCGCGGGCCACCTCAAGGGTTTGTGCGAACAATTGCGCACCCAGCAAGGCGATCCTGCAGCGGAAGCGGCAACGCTCTCCGCCGCACCGCCGAAAGCGGCATGGCCGAAGTGGCTTGCGATCGGCCTGGTGCTGGCCGTGTTCGTCGCCATCGGCTTCGCCTTCCATCGCAGCCCGTCGTTGGGCACGGCCGCGTTGCGTGACTGGGTGCTCTACACCGGCGGTTTCTCCGCCATAGGCGCCATCATCGCGGGCGCGCATCCGCTGAGCGTGCTCGCCGCATTCATTGCAGCCCCCATCAAGCCGTTCCGCCCGGGCATTCCGTCAGGCGGCATCAGCGCGATGGTGGAAGCCTGGGTGCGACGCCCACGCGTAGCCGATTTCGAAACACTGCGCGACGACATCGGCCACTGGCGCGGCTGGTGGCGCAACCGCGTCGCCCGCACCCTGCTCAACTTCTTCCTGGTGAGCTTCGGCACGATCATCGGCGAGTACACCGCCGGGATTCATATCGTGAAGAGCTTGCTTTAAGCGCTAACTGAGCGTTCCCGCGAGCACCCGCCCTCTCCCACAAGGGGAGAGGGAGAGGTGATGCGCACCGCGAACAGCGGCTTTAAGTCCTCAGCGATTCGGGCGCGTTGCGCAATGTCACTACGCGCCCCTGGGGTACCCTCCGATGGAGATCCCACGCGACGTTCCTCTACCGTTCGTGCTCGTATTCAACACGATGCTGCCAGCTCTTGGGGCCATTCTCTTTGGGTTACTTTTCTCTTGGGCCAGCAAGAGAAAAGTGACTCGGGCGGCGGCAGCCGTCCGAAGCGCCCGCCGCGTAGGCGGCATGCTGGCAGCAGCGCTGCAAAAATAGCGACCAGCGCACCGCGACAATCAAATGCAAAGTCACTGGATTCCTGCTCTCGCCCCCTTTGGGGGTTCGCAGGAATGACGAGCAAGTGATGGCACTGAGGTGGTGAGCGAAAGTCAGTGCTTGCCCAGCGCCTCATCAAGCACCCCCAGCAACTCCTCATTCCGATCCAAACTCTGCTCCCAATACATGACCCCACCCAACCCCTTAGCCTTCACGAAGGCAGCCTTCGCGCGCAGCGATTCCGGGTCCTCGTAAGTCACGAACGTGCGCGTCTTCGCATTCCACAGATACGGCGCCTGCGCCTTCGCATCCCAGTGCCGCACATAGCCGTTCTTGTCGATATAGCTGGCCACCAGCTCCTGCCACGACGGACTGCCCACGTACTTGGCGTACTTCTGCTGCAAGCCGTCGTGCGCGGGATCGACGCCGGCAAATGCACGCCCGTAGAACGCCGCTCCGAGATTGAGCTTCTTCGCCGGCACGCCGGCCGCAAGGAACTGCGCCACCGCCTTGTCGCCCGCACGATCATCCGACGGAGCGATGTCCGGCAGATGCAAACCCGCATGATGGCCGGTGGTCGGCGTCAGGCTGTTGTGGAAGTCGTAGGTCATCAGGTTGATCCAGTCGAGCGAGCGCGACACGCGTTCTAGCTCGATGCCCGACACGAATTCGCCGTCGGCGGCAGCGATGGTCAGCAGATAGTGGCGGCCCTGGTGCGCGGCGCCCAGCTTGTCGAGGCGAGCGCGCAGCGTTTCCAGCAAGAGGCTGAAATTGCGCTTGTCCTCGGGACGGTGGCTGATGCCGGGGCCAGGCAGCGTGGGATATTCCCAGTCCAGGTCCGCGCCGTCCACGTCATATTTCTCGATGAAGGCAGCCACGCTATCGGCCATGTGCTCGCGCGTAGCAGCCGTAAGCGCCACATCGGAAAAATAGTCCGCGCCCCAGCCACCGATGGAAACGATGATCTTGAGGTTGGGGTTGATCTTGCGCAGCCCAGTGAAGGTGGCGAGCGTCTGGTCGGCGGTGGGGCTCGAGAACGACACGTCGCCCTTGGCATCGACCCGCGCAAAGGCATAGTTGATGACGTCGAGCTTCTGCGCGCTCACATGAGGCAGCGGCTTGGCGTCGCCCACGTATCCGACGATGCGGTAATCTGCCGCAGGGGGTGCGGTCTGCGCCCCGGCGATGTTCCATGCCGCGCCAAACGTCATCGCGACGGCCAAGGCGATCTTCCATCCACGGCGATTTCCCGCTTTGCCAAGCCTTTCTTTCATGGTTTGCCCTTTGCGTGTGTCGTTGCGCATCGCCGGTCCGCACATGCGCCTGCCCCACCACTTTGAGGCCTTGCACTGATGGGAATCAGTGGCTTGCGACATGTTGTCCGTTCGTGAACGCTACGACTATACTTCTTCGGACTTTCACCATGTACCAGCCGGAATCGTGGGGACGATGCTGATGACTCGACTGCAACTGCTTGGCCTGACCGTGGCCGCAGCTCTTTTCGCCACTGCCAGCGTGCATGCCGAGGGTGATAAAGCTGCCGGACGCAAGTTGATCTATACGTGCAATGGTTGCCATGGTGTACCCGGCTACGCCAACGCGTATCCGAACTATCCGGTGCCGCGCATCGCCGGCCAGAACCAGCAATACATCATCAGTGCACTGCACGAATACAAGGCCGGCGAGCGCAAGCATCCGACCATGATGGCCCAGGCGCAGAGTCTGTCCGACCAGGACATCCAGGACATCGCCGCCTACCTGTCCAGCCTCGCCAAGTAAGCCAAGGACCCGAACGCATGCATCGTGCACTCACCCTGCTTTCCTTCGGCGCCGTCTTGGCGTTCGCTTCCACCCAGTTGCTGGCCGCGGGCAACATCGAGAACGGCAAGCAGAAGGCTGCCGCATGCTTTGCATGCCACGGCACCGACGGCAACTCGATCGATCCGCAGTACCCGCGCTTGGCCGGCCAGTACAACCTGTACCTCCAGCAGGCCCTGAACGAGTACAAGACGGGCCAGCGCGACAACGCCATCATGAAGGGCTTCGTGGCGCAGCTGTCGGACCAGGACATCCAGGATGTCGCCGCCTACTTCTCCAGCCTGCCGACCAAGCTCGATACGCTGCAAGGTCATATCCAGGGCGACAAGTAAGCGCCACCGCCGCAAACAGAAAAGGCCCGCATCATGCGGGCCTTTTCGTTTGGACGTCCAGACGGCTGTCGATCAACCCAGCGCGGACTGGCCTTCCTTCTTGCTGTAGTACGGGTTGCTGCCGCCGCTGTGGTCGGTGGCGTCGCGCACCTCGGTGATTTCCGGCACGCGTTCGCGCAGCGTTTTCTCTATGCCGTGCTTGAGCGTCACATCGACCATGCCGCAGCCATGGCAACCGCCGCCGAACTGCAGGATCACCACGCCGTTGGCATTCACTTCCAGCAGGCTCACGCGACCGCCGTGCGAGGCGATCATCGGATTCACTTCGGCTTCGAGCACATAGCGAACACGTTCGATCAGGCCAGCTTCCTCGCCGGGGATCTCGCCCTTGATACGCGGCGCGCGGATGTTGAGCTGGCCGCCCGTGGCGTTCGGCTCAAAATCGATGCTGGCGCCTTCCAGCCAGGGCGCGCTGTCACCTTCCACGTTGAAATCGAAACCATCGCACACGATGGTCCATTCCTGCCCGGTCAATTCATCGGGCTCGGCAAACTCCAGCTCGCAGTTGGCCGCCGGCGTACCCGGCGACGTCACGCGCAGGCGAATGCTCAAGCCTTCGATGCCCTGCTGGGAAAGCAGGCGCAGGAAGTGCCGCTGCGCGCGTTCTGAAATATCGATCATGTCTACTCCAGCTGAAACTCCGGCCTGGCCGGCAATACAGCACCATTTTAGTCCTAATTTGACTCGTCTGCCCGGCTTTGACTTTTCCGGGCGTAGCTTCGACGCTTCGCACCTTTCTCTCGCCACG
Source organism: Dyella japonica (assembly GCF_040545895.1). Lineage (GTDB taxonomy): Bacteria > Pseudomonadota > Gammaproteobacteria > Xanthomonadales > Rhodanobacteraceae > Dyella > Dyella japonica_D. The sequence continues at coordinate 392,228 of NZ_JBEPMU010000006.1, read as the reverse complement.
GACGTTTCGCCATGAACCTCAGCCAACTCGCCAGCCAGCACTGCACGCCGCGCAAGGGCAAGGAACACGCGCTGGACGCCGCCCAGCTCAAGGAACTGCTCGCTGCACTGCCCGGCTGGAAAGTCACCGACGATGGCAAGGCCATCGTCAAGGATTTCAAGTTCCCTGACTTTCACCACACGCTCGGCTTCATCAATGCGGTTGGCTTCATGGCCAATCAAGAGGACCACCACCCCGATCTGGAAGCGGGTTACGGCCATTGCCAGGTGCTGTGGTCCACGCACGACGTGGGCGGACTGTCGATGAACGACATCATCTGCGCGGCGCGCGTCGACGTTTTGCTCGAACGTTGAGCGTGCCACGCGCCACGTTGCGCCTGCTTCCCGTTGCGGGTTTCCTCGCAGCGGTGGCGGTGTTGATGTGGTGCATGGGGGCGCTGTCGGGCTGGATCACGCGCGGCCAGCTGATTCATCAAGCCAGTCATGATGTATCGACCCTGCGCGGCGGCAGGTCGCCATGGCAGTGGCAGCTGCGGCGCCCGTCCGATCTGGTCGCCAGCCGCGTGTTCGGCGCGGCCGATCTGACGGCCACGCCCGCTGGTCTGGTCATCACCAGCCGCGACGGCACAGCGTTTGAAGTCGGCTTGCCGCTGGCAGCACCCGTCGACCTTGCGCACTGGCCGTTGCTTCGCATCGATATGCAAGGCAATCGCGACGGCGTGCTTGGGTTGATCTATCAGCCGATCGAATCGGGAGCGGCCTGTTCGGCCGATCGCGCCGCCAACGTTTCGCGCAACACGGCATCGCTATCCATCGATCTGGCCAACCTGTCGTGGCGGACCGTCGATGGCGCACCCTGCCGCGCCCCGGACGTCGTGGTCTATATGTTGCGCCTGCGGGTAACGATACCGGCCGGCTCCACGCTGGCCCTGCGCTCGGTCACGCTCTTGTCGCTTGAACGCACCTCGCTGCCACCGGCCATCGACCGGCAGATGGCCGACATCCGATTGCTCGGCGCCGAATCATCGGTCTCGTGGACACCCGACTCCCGGGAGCTTGCCCGCTATCGGGCGCCGATGGTCCGACTGCCGGAGGGTGCCTCCTCGGAAGCCATGCTCCTGTGGCGCGATCGGGTACATCAATACTGGCCCGCCGCCATCGTTCTTCCCTTCGGGCAAGCGCTACCCACCGACACGGCCAGCCACATGCCCACCTGGCTCGATGCCGGCGTGTGCGGGCTCTATCTGGCGTGGCTGGTCTGGCTGGCCGTCCGGCAACGCCCTGGCGTGGTGCGGCCATGGACCGAAGTCGCCGCCATTGCCTTTGGACCGCTTTGGCTCATCGCCGGGCTGCGCTGGGGACCTGATCCCTCCGTTGCGGGCATCACCGCCTTTCTGGCCGCGCTCATCTATGGTGGCCAAAGCGAATGGCGACGCCGGCCGGTGGAATGGAGCTGGTGGGGGCGAACCTGGCTGGACTGGGTTTACCCGCTGGTTCCCCTGCCCGTCGCCGCTGCGCTGACCTTGGCCGACGGGCACCACCTCCTTCATCTGGATGTCCGTCACATCCTCATGTACGTCGGCTGGGCCCTGCTGCAGCAGTGGGCCATGCTCGCGCTGGTGATGGGCCGCCTGGAACGCACCGGCCTGCCCCGCGCGGCCATCATCCTGGTCACGGCTGGCTTGTTCGGCCTGCTCCACACCCCTAACGGCGCGCTGATGCAGCTGTGCCTGGCGGCCGAATTGTGGTGGGCGTGGAGTTTCATGCGCGCGCCGCGACTGGTACCCATCGCCATCGCACACGCGGCCTGCGCACTGCTGGTGGAAAGCGGCCTTACCGGCCACCTGCTGCGATCACTCGAGGTGAGCGCGCGCTTTTTCCAGTAGACGACGGATCCTGTTGCCCTTTACGGCCAGAACGTCGAGGAAATCCTTCAGATCGTCCGGCATCGGCGCCGAAAAGCTGTACGAACGCCCATCGAGCTCAAAGCTCATGTGCGAGGCATGCAGGAACAGGCGATTGAGGCCCAGATCCTTCATGGCCTTGTTGATTTCCTTGTCGCCGTACTTCGGGTCGCCCGCGAGCGGGTGGCCGATATGAGCGGCATGGACGCGAATCTGGTGCGTGCGACCGGTTCCCAGCGTCGCCTGCATCAGGCGGCCGCCCGGGTACTGCTCCATTTCCTGGAAAAACGTGAGCGATGGCTTGCCGTTATCGGACACTCTTACCATCCGCTCTCCACCCTGCAGCACGGATTTGAGCAACGGCGCGTTCACGCTGAACTTGGCTTTGTTCGGGTGGCCCACCATCAGGCAGAGGTACTGCTTGACCACGGAGCCGTCGCGGATGGCCGCCTGCAGCCCGGTCAGGCCGGCACGGGTCTTGGCGAACACCAAAACGCCACTGGTGTCGCGATCGAGTCGATGGACCAGCTCGATATGCTCGTTCGGCCGTGCCGCACGCAACAACTCGATGGCGCCATGACTCACGCCGCTGCCGCCGTGACTGGCGATGCCGGTGGCCTTGTCGATGGCCAGGAAGTGCTTGTCTTCGAAAATGATCGAATCAGTGATGGCTGAGACCATCCCCGCCGACGGCCCCTTCGTCTCGGCCTTTTCGGCCACGCGAACAGGTGGAATGCGCAGCATATCGCCGGCCGCGAGACGCGTATCGGGCTTGGCGCGCTTGCCGTTCACGCGCACCTGTCCCGTACGAAGAATCCGATAGATCATGCTCTTCGGAACCCCCTTGAGCAGCGTCATGAGCGCATTGTCGATGCGCTGACCGTCCCGCTCGGGTCCGATCTCGACTTGACGCACACCTTGAGGTGCGTCGGGGGAAGTTACCGTCTGCATTGAAAAAAACCTGGCGAAATAGGATACTCGGCCGGCGTTTGGTCTTGCCCCTGCCGAAGTTCGGATGGGTCGGGACGCCCACCCCGTGACGTCGGCGAGGATAGCGCCGGTCGCCTCTTTGGCAGCCGGTTGCTGCTCCCTTACATCGTAACGGTTCGGGTTGCTGTTTGTCCGGTTTCCAAGGGAACCCGGGGCGGCGGGCGCAGCCTAAGAATCATCCCGGCACCGAGAACGATGCCGTCATTTGCCGCTTAACCGCAGCGGCGCGATCCCCGGCAGGCCGCCGAAGTGACTGGCGCCACCGAGGCACGCGACGCGCGGCAAGCCGAGGAAAAATTACAATGAAACGTATGTTGATCAACGCAACTCAGCGTGAAGAGTTGCGTGTGGCCATCGTCGATGGCCAAACCCTTTACGATCTCGACATCGAAATCCCTTCCCGCGAACAGAAAAAGGCCAATATCTACAAGGGCCGCATCACCCGCGTGGAACCGTCCCTTGAAGCCTGTTTCGTCGACTACGGCGCGGAACGTCATGGCTTCCTGCCGCTCAAGGAAGTGGCCCGGGAGTATTTCACTCCTGGCCTGGACCCCAACAAGGCCAACATTCGCGACCTCATCAAGGAAGGTCACGAAGTGGTCGTGCAAGTAGAGAAGGAAGAGCGAGGCAACAAGGGTGCCGCGCTGACCACCTTCATCAGTCTCGCCGGCCGTTACATGGTGCTGATGCCGAACAACCCGAAAGCGGGTGGCGTCTCGCGTCGCATCGAGGGCGAAGACCGCCAGGCGCTGAAGGAAGCGCTGGAGCATCTCAACGTTCCTGACGACGTGGGCCTGATCGTGCGCACCGCCGGCCTCGGCCGCGACGCCGAAGAACTGCAGTGGGATCTCGATTACCTGCTCCAGCTGTGGAAGGCCATCTCCGGCGCCGCCCAGGCACAGAAGGCCCCGTTCCTGATCTACCAGGAATCCAAGCTGTTCATCCGCGCCTTGCGCGACTACCTGCGCAGTGACATCGGCGAGATCCTCATCGACGAGGAGTCGCTGTACAACGACGCGCGCGAGTTCATGCAGCAGGTGATGCCCAACGCCCTGCGCAAACTCAAGATGTACCGCGACGACACCCCGCTGTTCTCGCGCTACCAGATCGAAACCCAGATCGAGAGCGTGTTCGACCGCCAGGTGCGCCTGCCCTCGGGCGGCTCGATCGTGGTCGACCAGACCGAAGCCCTCACCGCCATCGACATCAACTCGTCGAAGGCCACCAAGGGCAGCGACATCGAAGAAACCGCGTTCAACACCAACCTGGAAGCGGCGGTGGAAATCGCCCGCCAGCTGCGCATCCGCGATGCCGGCGGCCTGATCGTGATCGACTTCATCGACATGGACAGCCCCAAGCACCAGCGCGAAGTGGAAGAGCGGCTCAAAGACGCGCTGAAGCTGGACCGCGCCCGCGTGCAGATCGGCCGCATCTCGCGCTTCGGCCTGCTGGAGATGTCCCGCCAGCGCCTGCGCCCGAGTCTCGGCGAAGCCACCCAGATCGTGTGCCCGCGCTGCGAGGGCCATGGCCATATCCGCGGCGTCGAGTCGCTCGCCCTGTCCACGCTGCGTCTCATCGAAGAGCACGCGATGAAGGACAACACCGGCCAGGTGCTGGTGCAGGCGCCGCCGACCGTGGCCAACTTCATGCTCAACGAGAAGCGCGCCAGCGTGGTCGAAATCGAGCTGCGCAACAAGGTGCACGTGGTCATCGTGGCGGACGACAAGCTCGAGACGCCACACATCGAGATCCAGCGCATCCGCGAAGCCGACATGGGCGAGCACAGCAAGCCCAGCTATGAGCGCCTGACCGCCGTCGAAGCCTCCGCCGTGCCGAAGATGGGCCAAGCCTTGGGCAGCAGCGAGCAGCCTGCCGTCAGCGGCATCGTGCCGTCCACGCCCGCGCCGGTTCGCGAGGAAACCGCTGCCGCCCCGGCACCGCAGGCACCGGCCGCTCGCCAGCCTGCCGCCTCGCCGGCTCCGGCAGGTGGCGTCATTTCGCGCCTGCTTGGCTGGTTCCGCAGCAGCGCCGCGCCGACCGCGCCCGCTCAGGCGCCCAAGTCCGAGCCGGCCTCGTCGGGCCGCAACAACAATCGCCGCGATGAGCGTGGGCGCTCCGCTCAGCGTGACCAGCAGCAGGGCAACCGCCAGCAGCAGCGTCGTGACCAGCCGCAGCAGGGCCAGAAGGGCCAGCAACCGGCCAAGGGCAATCGCCAGCAGCCGCAGCAGCAGGGTCAGAAGGGTCAGCAGCAGGCTTCCAAGCAGGAGCGCCAGCCGCAGCCGCCGAAGGAAGCGCAGCAGGCCCAGGGCGAACGCAAGCAGCAGCCACCGCGCCAGGAACAGCAGCAACGTCCGCCCCGCCAGCAGCCGCCGCAGAACCAGCAGGCACAGCCCGCTGCAACTGCCGCCGCCGCAGCGCCCGCAGCCGCTCAGCCGCAAGCCGAACGCCCCGCTACGGCACCTGATGCGGAGCTGATCAAGAACATCGTGGCCTCGGTCGAGACCACCGGCGAAGTCATCACCGCCGATACGGCTCCGGCCGTCGCGGGCGCAGCAGAAGCCGAAGGCGGACAGTCGCGTCGTCGCCGCGGTCGTCGTGGCGGCCGTCGTCGTCGTCGCCACGAGGACGGCACGCAGACCGGCGCACAGAGCTCTGAATCGGCCGACGACCAGCATCTCGATGATCTCGACGATGAAGATCGGACGGAGGCGGCCAAGCCCGCCGCACCGATGACCTCGGCCGCACCGATCGCCACCGCTATCGCTGCCACGGCAGCGGTCACGGCCGGCGCACATGCGGCTCGCGAAGAACAGCCCTCGTCGCCAGCCGATGTCGCGGCGACCAAGGCGGAAGATGTCGCTCCCGCAGCGCCGCCGTCGGCGCCGATCCAGGCTCCCGAGCACGTGCTGAGCGCCGTAGCGCCGACCTCGTTCAACCTTCCGACGCTGCCGCCCATTCCGGAGACGGACGTCGGGGCGGAAAACGTGGTCGAGCACGTGCAGGTTGAAACGTCAGCCGTGGTTGAAACGTTCACCGCGACGGTGTCGCACGAAGAACGTGTGGCCGTCATGGCTCCCACGGCCACCGACGCCGTGGCAGTGACGCCCACTACCGACGTTTCCGCCAGCACGACGCATGCTCCGGAAGCGACCCCTGTCGTGTCCGAGCCCGCTCATCACGAAGGCAGCACGACCATTGATTTCCGCGCGCATCTGGACGTGTCGCCGAAGGTCGAGCCAGTCACCGATGAGTTCGCACCCGCGACCGCCGCGGAGCCTGCCGCATCGGCCGTTGCCGAGAATGACGTGGCGGTGAAGGCGGAACATCCGGCTGAGCAGGAAGCAACCCCGGTGGCATCGCCCACGCAGGGCGATCTGCTGGCCCATGCCGGGCTGTCGCAGGCGCAGGCGGTCCAGCCGACGACGCCACAGGCGGTCGACGAAGAAAATGCCGACGACGTGAAGAAGGACGCTTCCTCGCACGGTTGAGGACGCGTCGCTGTCGCACAAAAAAAGCCGGACGCATGTCCGGCTTTTTTTGTGGTCCACGATAGGGAACGTCAAACGCTGAGTTGATTGTTCCCCACCTGGTTGTTGTGCGTATCCAGCAGCCCGTGGATGGTCATCAAATGCGCGAGGCTGATCACGTGATCGACCTGCAACTTCTCCATCAGGCGCTGCTTGTACGTCGAGACGGTCTTGGGGCTCAGATTGAGCTGCTCGCCGATCATGGTGAGCGCCTTGCCGCGCACCAGCATCATGGCCACCTCAAGCTCCCGACTGGACAGAGCATCGAACGGTGAGCCTTCGCCATCCAACGTGGCCAGCGCGAGCTGCTGCGCCACCGCCGGGGCCAGATAACGTCGGCCCGAGGCAACCTGGCGCACGGCATCAAGCAATTCGTCTGACGTGCAACCCTTGGTGAGATAGCCCAACGCGCCCGCATCGAGCAGGCGCTTGGGAAAGCGTGCGTCATCGACCACGGTGACGATGATGATGTGCGTGGGAAGCTTGGACCGCGACACGCGCTCAGTAAGCTCGATGCCGCTCATGCCGGGCATATGGACATCCACTAGGGCAATGTCCGGCGCCTTAGCGCGGATCAAGCGCAGCCCCTCTTCGGCGGTTCCTGCCTCGCCGCAGATCTGAATATCCGGCTGCTGCTGCAGGATCATCCTGAACCCTGTACGCACCAGCTCGTGATCGTCAATCAGTACAACCTTGATCACCAGTCGCCCTCCTTGGGTGTGTCAAACGAACATAGGCCGCCCCATGGCCTAATGCAAGTACCTGATGAAAATTAAGAATATTCCCACAAATACCCCCTACGAGAGCTGGTGGAATTACCTTACGCAGCTCATCACGGGAGTGCTAACGAAGCTACTCGATGCCGGTTGACCAATTCCTCAGGCCCACGGCGTCGAGATCGAAATCCTCGACCATCACCGTCATCACATGTCCCGCATCATCGGACCACTGCTGCTCACCGATGCGCCGAAAAACACCGTGGATGAGCGCGCCCGGCTCGATTCCTCCATCGCCCTTGCAACTGCCCACGACGAAGCCTTCGGGCAGCTCTGCCGCGACGCGATTGTCGTAGGGTCCGAGAAATCTGATGCCACTCATGACATCCCTCGAAGCGGGGAAACATCGTACGTTGGTGCCCGGAGACGGAATCGAACCGTCATACCCTTGCGGGTGAGGGATTTTAAGTCCCTTGCGTCTACCAGTTTCGCCATCCGGGCCGAATACGGAAGGATGCGCATCCTAGCATGCGTGCGCTGCGCTCCCGCAGTGGCGCAGGCAAGAAAAAGCCCGCCTTGAGGCGGGCTTGGTCGGTTCGCAATGGAGGCCTGGGTCGGAATCGAACCGGCGTACACGGCTTTGCAGGCCGCTGCATGACCACTCTGCCACCAGGCCATTGCGCACGGATCGTAACCTGAAAGGGTCACCATCCGCTTGAAAAAACAAAACCCCGGAATGCCGAGGTTTTGCTGAAAACTGGAGCGGGAAACGAGACTCGAACTCGCGACCCCGACCTTGGCAAGGTCGTGCTCTACCAACTGAGCTATTCCCGCATCGGAGTCAGAAATAATAGCAGAAAGAGGCCATTTGTGAAGAGTCTGGGAGGACTTTTTTCACGGTGCCGCGTACAGGTCTGGCGACACCCGAGGAACCCTGCGCGGGGACATCATCGCGCGCGGCCCACGCGACGTCGGGCAACCTCGACAACCGATACGTGTATTTCAGGCAACAGTCCGTTCGGTTTGCAATGACTGGTAACTACGCCGCTGCGACTTATCTTGTCGCAAGGCGCTTGCAGAGCGCTACCCACATTCAGGAGTGCAGCATGATCGACCGTCGACCTTTCCAGAGCCTGGGCGGAGCCAACCACGGCTGGCTCGACGCCAAGCATCACTTCTCCTTCGCCAACTACCACGATCCATCGCGCATGGGCTGGGGCGCGTTGCGCGTGTGGAACGACGACACCATCGCGCCGCAGACGGGTTTTCCGCCGCATCCGCATGCGGATATGGAAATCATCACCTATGTTCGCGAAGGCGCCATCACGCATCAGGACAACCTTGGCAACAAAGGCCGCACTGTGGCGGGCGACGTGCAGGTGATGAGCGCGGGTTCGGGTATCACGCATGCGGAATACAACCTGGAAGCGGGGACCACGCAGATCTTCCAGATCTGGATCATCCCGGACCAGCACGGCAAGGCGCCATCGTGGGGCACCAAGCCGTTCCCGATGGGTGACCGCTCCGGCCGTTTCGTGACGCTCGCCAGCGGCTTCAAGGAAGACACCGATGCCCTACCCTTACGCACCGATGCGCGCGTACTGGGCGCCACATTGAAGGCCGGCGAAACCGCCGTGTATGAACTCGATGCGAGCCGCTTCGCGTATCTCGTGCCTGCGAAGGGCCAGATCGAGGTCAATGGCGTGCAGCTCGATGCGCGCGATGGTGCAGCGATCCGCAACGAAACGAAACTCACCGTCAAAGCGCTGGACGACGCCGAGCTGGTGCTGGTCGATTCGGCGGCGTAATGGCGCCGCCCGACCAAGGTGGGGAGTGAACCCTCACGGCGGCCTTGCTAACCTCGCCTGATTCCACAGCGCGAGGTTGGCGATGAATCACGGCATCCATACGATCGATACGGGCTTCGTTCGCCCGCGCTTCGACGCGGCGTACTTGCTGGTGGAGAACGGTCGCGCGGCATATATCGACTGCGGCACGAACCACGCTGTGCCGCGCATGCTCGATGCACTGAAGGATGCCGGTCTTGCACCCACTGATGTCGATTGGCTGATCCTCACGCACGTTCATCTCGATCACGCCGGTGGTGCCGGCGAACTCATGGCGCAATTGCCGAACGCGCGTCTCGTGGTGCATCCACGCGGCGCGCGTCACATGATCGATCCCAGTCAATTGTGGGCTGGCGCCTCGGCCGTGTATGGCGAAGAGGTGATGGAAGCGACGTATGGTCGCCTGCGTCCCATTGCCGTCGAGCGCGTCGTCGAAGCGCCCGATGGTCACGTCGTCATGCTCTCGGGCCGGCCGTTGCTTTGCCTGGACACGCCGGGTCACGCGCGCCATCACCTGAGCGTCTACGACGAACGCGCGAACGTGTGCTTCACCGGCGATACGTTCGGGCTGTCCTATCGCGAGTTCGATACGGCAAACGGTGCTTTCATCCTGCCGACAACATCGCCCGTGCAGTTCGATCCCGATGCATTGCATGCATCGATCCGGCGGCTGGTCGAACTGAAGCCCGCGGCGATGTATCTCACGCACTACGGCCGTGTCGAGGACGTCGAGAGGCTCGCGAATGATCTGCACGCGCAGATCGATGCCATGGTGTTCATCGCCCAGTCGGCGCAGTCCACCTCATCGCTTGCCCAAGAACGCCATGACGCGATGAAAGCCGCGCTGACGAATCTCTACCTGTCACGGGCGCACGCCCACGGCTGGCACGGCGACCATGCTCAGTTGCTGGAGATTCTCGGCATGGACGTGGAACTCAACGCGCAAGGCCTTGGCATCTGGCTGGACAACCAGCATCGCCGCACTGGCTGACGCTTACGAGAGGGACGCGTCGATCAACTGATTGGCGATGTTGACCAGCGATTCTGCCGGGCCGTGCGATCCGAACATCTGGCCCGAGGCATAGGTGCCCTCCAGCAACAGCAGCAGGCCGTCGGCGAGAAGCGCCGGATTCTTCGCACCCATCGCGGTGGACAGCTCAACCAGGCGCGTGCGCAACTTGCGCTTGTGCTCCTCGGCAACCTTGCGCGCCGGGTGATCGTCACCGGGATATTCCACGACCGCGTTGGTCAATCCGCAGCCGCGATAACCCGCTTGCGAGGCACGCTGCGACAGGCCTTCGAAGTACGCCATCAACTGCGCGCGTGCGTCGGAGGGATGGGTTTCGGCACCCGCCTCGAACACCTTCCAGAACGCGACTTCGTAGTCACGCAGGTATTCAGCGGCGAGCTCGTCCTTCGACGCGTAGCTGCGATAGAGGCTCGGCTTGGTGACACCGGCGCGTGTGACGATTTCCTCCACGCCGATGGCTCGGATGCCTTCACGATAGAACAACTCGCGCGCCGTGCGGCGAATGCGTTCGGCGGCCTTGGGCTTTTCTTCGGCGGCCGGCTCGGCGGGATGGGATGGCGGGCGTTTGGCGGGCATGGCAAGTCACGGGTTGACAATGTTACCGATCGGTACGTACGATTCGCGAACCCAACGTACCGGTCGGTAACATGACTATACCGCGCACCCGTCCCTTCGGCCAGAAGTACGCCTTTGTCGTTGCCGGCGTGATCTTTCTCGCCCTGCTGGCCGCCGCCGGCGTACGCGCCGCGCCCGGCGTGTTGATCCTTCCGCTGGGCAAGGCCTTCGGCTGGAGCCGGGACACCATTTCGCTCTCGGCCGCCCTGGGCATCTTCCTTTACGGCATGGTCGGCCCCTTCGCCGCGGCGCTCATGCAGGCCGTGGGTGTACGCCGCACCCTGGTGGGTGCGCTGGTCTTGATGACCGTGTCGATCTCCGCCAGCGCGTGGATGACGCAGCCCTGGCACCTGATGGTGACGTGGGGACTGTTCTCCGGCATCGGCTCGGGCTGCGTGGCCATCGTGCTGGGCGCCACGGTGGTGAACCGGTGGTTCGTCACCCATCGCGGCCTGATGATGGGTTTGCTGACGGCCAGCACCGCCACCGGCACGCTGGCCTTCCTGCCGGCGCTGGCAGCCATCGCCGAACATGGCGGCTGGCGCCCGGTGGTGTGGACGGTCGCCACCGGCTGCGCCCTATTGATTCCGCTCGCCTGGTGGTTGCTGCCGGAGCGGCCCGCCGATATCGGCCTGCGCCCCTATGGCGCGACCGAAGATGAGGTGGACAGCGCACCGCGTCGCAACTTGCTCGCCATCGCACTGGGTACCTTGGCCACCGCCACCAAGCAGCGCACGTTTTGGTTCCTGTTCGCCACGTTCTTCATTTGCGGCTTCACCACCAACGGCCTGATCGGCACGCACTTCATCGCGATGTGCGGCGATCACGGCATTCCCGAAGTGCGCGCGGCGGGCCTGCTGGCCATGATGGGTGCGTTCGACCTGATCGGCACCACGCTCTCGGGTTGGCTGACCGATCGCTACGATCCACGCAAGCTTCTATTCGTTTACTACGGCCTGCGCGGACTCTCGCTGATCTGGCTGCCCTATTCCGATTTTTCGTTTGCCAGCCTGTCGTTGTTCGGCATGTTCTACGGCCTCGACTGGATTGCCACGGTGCCGCCCACGCTGCGCCTTGCCACCGAAGCGTTCGGCGATCGCGATGCACCGGTGGTATTTGGCTGGGTGGCTGCGGGGCATCAGATCGGCGCGGCCAGCGCAGCCTTCTTCGCCGGCGCCTTGCGCACGCAGAGTGGTGATTACCTGCAGCCGTTCGTGGTGGCGGGCGTGACCGGCCTGATCGCGGCGGGACTGGCGCTGATGATCGGTCGCCGCCCGCAACTTCAACCGGCGTTGCAGGCCGGTTGATCAGGCCAGGCGCGTGCCATTGGGCACGGGGCGCTCGATGGCGGTGAGCACCACGCCTTGGTCGGTGTGGAAACCGGTAAGCAGGAATTGCGAGCGATACGGCCCGATCTGCTTCTCCGGAAAGTTGATGACGCCGACGATCTGCCGGCCGAGCAGATCCTCAGCGCGATAGAGATTCACGATCTGCGCGCTGGTTTTCTTTTCGCCATACGTGCCGAAATCCACCCACACTTTCCACGCCGGCTTGCGCGCTTCGGGAAACGGCTCGACGCGCGTGACGGTGCCGGCAACGATCAGCACCTTTTCGAAATCGGCCCAGCTGATTTCGTTGACTGCGTTTGTCTCTTTGCCGCTCATCCTTCCACCCTCGTCTTGAACCAGTCCTTGCTCTGCTCCCACCAGTAACTTGCTTGCGCGCCCAGATACCCAAACGGCCGATAAGTGCGTTCCAGGCCGTACGGTGCAAATTGTTTCCAGCGGTCATCGCCTTCCGCCAGTGCGGAGGCGAGCAGATCGCCCGCTGCGCACGTCGGCGCCAGACCGTGACCGCCAAACGCCTGCGCCCACCACAAACCATCGCCGCTGGTGCCGATCTGCGGCATCTGGTGACGTGCGTAACTCATCAGGCCCGACCACGCGTAGTCCACGCGCACATCTTTCAGCTGGGGGAATACGCGCAGCAAATCGCGCAGCAGCAGGCGTTGAACCGCACGTGGCGAGCGGTCACGCACCGAGATGCGTCCGCCCCACAGCAGACGGCTATCAGGCAAGGGGCGGTAGTAGTCGAAGGCGAAGCGCGAGTCGTAGACGGCCGAGCGCGTTTCCAGGCAATCGTGCAGGCGATCGCCCAACGGCTCGGTGACCATCACGTAGGTGGCGATGGGCAGGATCGCGCGGTCCACCTGGCGGCGCAGTCCGGCGAGATAACCGCCGCAGGCCAACACGACCTGATCGGCGTGCACCGAACCCTGTGCCGTTTCGATACGCCAACGCGTGCCCTCACGACGCAACTGCCACACGTCGGTGTCTTCATGCACGCGCACGCCCTGCGCGGCTGCGGTACCGGCAAGGCCAATGGCGAAGTTCAATGGATGCAGGTGCAGCGCATCGCGTTCGTACAAGCCGTCGTAGTAGCGCGTGGTGTGCACGCGGGCGCGCAGCTCGTGTTGCGGCAACCACTCCCATGACACGCCGTAGTGGCGCGCCAGCAATTCCTGTCGCTGGCGCAGTACGGCGGGATCGCGGAACCAGTTGGCCCAGATGACGCCTTCGTCCACCACGTCGCACGGAATGTCGTAATGCGAGACGCGTTGGCGAATGCGCGCGACAGCTTCCGTGGTGAGGCGAAACAAGGCGACGGCGGCATCCTGCCCTCGCTGGTCGAGCAGTGCTTGCTCGCCCAGCGAATAACCACCGAACACGAAACCGCCGTTGCGGCCCGAGGCACCAAAGCCAACTTTCTCCCGCTCCAGCAACACCACGTCGCGCACGCCGCGCTCCGCCAGGCCGAGCGCCGTGTGCAGGCCGGCAAAGCCGCCACCGATGATGGCGACGCGCGTATCCGTCTGTCCCTGCAAGGGAGCGAACGGCGCATACGAGGTGGCCGTGGCGAGGTAATAGGAAGCAGCCGGTGACGACGTCATGCGGTGGGCGTGTGCTTGTCGCGGATCAGGCCAGCAAGCATAGCGCAGCCCCGGCGCGCCATTCGGCCATGACGCTTGGCAGGGTCGATCAGTCGACCACGTTCACGCCCAGCGGCCTGATGTCGCTGCGCCCGCGGTCGTCGACCACGCGCACCTCGTAGTTGCCTGCACTGGCAGGTAACCAGAACATCGACTCGCCAGGTGCGCTGCGTCCCACATAGGCGTCGTTGACGAACCAGTACATCTCGCGCACCGATGCATCGGCGTTGGCGCTGAAGGCGATGCGGTCCTGACCGGTCGACTTCAGGCGCATGGCATAAATGCTGCCGCGCAATGGCGAGGTGATCGAAGGCGGCTCGCCGTCCACGCCGGTGAGCACGCAGGTGTCATTGCGCGGTGGCGTGCGACGCGGGATGCCTGCCTGCACGAACACACGCTGCAGTTCCGACGGCCAGAATTCGTAGACCTCCACGTGCGTACGCTTGCCGGCATACGGCGGACAGGCTGGTTTGCCGGTGTCGTCATCCATGACCACCGGACGATGCACCTGGCTCACGCGGATCGGCGACTTGCCGGGAATGAACCACGTCATCCCGCGCTGCGGGCACCATTGGTTCGGAAGGTCGCCGCTGGCGAGACAGATTTCCACACGACGCAGGTGCGCGGGCATGTGCCGCACGGGTTCGGTCATCTGCGGCTGGGCGGCGCGCAAGGCGTCCACCATCTGGAAGAACAACGGCGCCGCCGCATCCACGCCCACGAAGGCGGGATTGCTGCTGCCGTCGAAGTTGCCCACCCAGACAACGAGCACATAGGGCCCGAAGCTGCCCGCCGTCCACGCATCGCGAAAGCCCCACGAGGTGCCGGTTTTCCAATACACGGGCAAACGTTCGGGTTGTGCGCCCGTGGTTTCATCAGGCCGCGGGTTCTGGCGCAGCATATCCATCACCATGAAGGTGGCTTCCTCGCTCAGCAGGCGCGTGCCATTGCCATGCGTATCGCCGGCGAGCAAACGTAGCGGGCGCAATTCACCGCGATTGGCGAGCATGGCGTACAGGCCCGCCAGCTCTTGCATGGTCACTTCACCGCCGCCGAGTACCAGCGCGAGCCCATAATGCTTCTCGCTCGCCAGCCGACTGATGCCCGCATCGCGCAGGAACTGGTAGAACGATGGCTGCTGGAGCTGCGACGCCACCCACACCGCGGGAATATTGCGGCTGCGCACCAGCGCTTCGGTGGCCGTGACGGGCCCGAGGAAATGGCCGTCGAAATTCTCCGGCGCATAAGGGCCGAACGCTGTCGGCACGTCTCTCAATACCGTCTGTGGATGAAGCACGCCCTGGTCGAAACCCAGCGCGTAGATGAAGGGCTTTAGCGTGGAACCCGGCGAGCGCTTGGCAAGCGTGCCATTCACCTGCCCCTGGATATCCGCATTGGCGTAATCGGCGGAGCCAACCAGCGCCTTCACACCCATGTCGCGCGTGTCCACGAGCAGCGCAGCCACATTGCGGATGCCGCGCCCGCTGTTGCGTTCCACATAGCGATCCACCTGCCGCTCCAGCGCGTGTTGCAGGTCAAGGTCGAGCGTGGTCGTGACTCGGCTGTCGGTGTCGGCCGAAAGAACCTTGCGCTGCGCCAACACCTGATCCACCGCATGCGGCGCCTCGAATGGCAGCTTGGACAACGGCCTCAGACGCAACGGCAGCGCGAACAAAGGTTGCAGACCGGCGTCGGCCGTGTGCAACGTTTTCCATTTGGCGTAGAGGCGGTTGCGAGACGTGCTGAGCTGGCGACTGATGACATCCGGTGCATCGGCGCCCGCCTGCAGGCGACGGCTTGGATCCTGTGGAATCACCGCCAGCGTCAACGCTTCGGGCAGGCTCAGCGCGTCGGCGGGCTTGTCGAAATAGGCGAGGCTTGCTGCGCCCACGCCCTCGACGTTGCGGCCATAGGGTGCGAAGTTGAGATAGGCCTCGAGGATCTGATCCTTCGAATAGAACAGTTCCAACTGCACGGCGCGCGCGATCTGCTGCAACTTGCCCATGGGCGTGCGCGTATTGAGCCGCCACAACAACCGCGCGAGCTGCATGGTGACGGTGGAACCACCCTGGCGGTTGCCGTGACTCACGTAGGTCACCCAGGCGCCGCGCATCAAGCCGTAGGGATTGAAGCCGGGATGCCAGCGATACCAGCGGTCCTCGTGCAGCAGTACGCCATCGACCAGCGACGGCGACACATCCTTGAGCGGCACCCAGAGGCGATAACGTTGGTCGCTGGCCAGCGTGAGGCGCAGCAGTCGGCCACGCACGTCGTAGACCGCCGTCGATGACGGCAGCCAACTGCCGAGCGGTCGATGGGGCCACACACGCAGGCCCACCAGCACCACGCCCATCAATGCCGCACCGACCAGCCAATTCTGCCAACGCACGATCCAGCGTGCGAAAGCGCGGCTACAACGGATGATCAGTGCGGGCAGTTTCATGCGAAGGGTCGAAAGGCACGCCCGAGCCGCGGGCGCGCCTTTTCGTTCAAGGCTGACGGACGACGTCCAAGGTCACACCACCGGCCGTGCGTGCCTGCACACGACGGTCGTACAGCGATTCACCATAGGCCGGCGGCACGATGAACTTGCCGGCGTTGGTAGCCTTGATGCGATACACGAACTCGCCCACGTTCGATGTGGCCGCCCCGTAGAGCACCACCCGGTCCTCGCGGATGTCGGCGTAGTCGAGTTGCCAGGTCGACTTGCCCACACCAATCGGTGAACGCCAGGCGCTGGCTTTGACCTCGCTGTCGCCACCGGCATCGTTCTGCGCACTGCCGTCTTCTTGCTGATCCGTCACGGCCGGCGGCGGTTGGATGACCGGCTCGAAGCCACCGGGCAGCAGGTCGACGACGGCGATATCGTCGTAATCGCTGCCATCGGTGCTGCGGATCTTCACGTGCACGTCGATCTCCTGCCCCACCGTCACCTTGTCGATGGCCTTGCCGTTGGTGTCGGTGTAGTCGCGGGTGATTTCCAGTTTCTCCTTGATCGCCTTGGTCGGCTGGTCACGGTCATAACCACCCTGGCTGACGACTCGCCATGCAGCCAACGCACTGTCGTTGGTGAAGCGCAGGCGCTTGGCGTCGCTTCCCCAGGTGCCCGCGACCAGCAGATTGCCTTGAGGCGCGGAGATGGCCTTGACCGAGCCGTCCGCATGCACTTCGTCGACGCGCAGCTTGTCCAGGTCCAGGTTGTTCTGCGTGGCATACGCATCGAGTGCCAGCAAGGTCATGGACGAGGACAACGTGTTGTACCAGCCCTGCTCCATCGGCCAGGTGATGTTCTCCATCACACGCGGCGACAGTGACTTGGCACGGTCCGGGAAGTGCTTGCTCAACAGGTAGAGCGTGGTCGCGTCGCGCGTCAACGCGTCGTAGTAATAGCCATAGGTATAGTCGTTGTCCTTACCCGAACGCTCGAGCAACTTCTGCGGGCCGGCGATCAACTGCGCGGCCGGCTTGTCCTGCTTGAGCAACTGGTAGGAAGCCGCCAGCCAAGCGGCTGCCAGGTCGTTCTTCCACTCCTTCGGCGCGGTTTCTTCCAGGCGCTTCTGCACGGCCGCCAGATCATTGGTGGTCACATTGCCCTGGCGAGTCAGCAGATACACGGCGTAAGCGCGCTGGCGCAGCATGTCGATGCCATCGAGGCTGTCGTCGCTGGCCAAGGTGTGCAGGTACTTGTTGCCCGCGTCGAACATGTCGCGGGGAACGTCCATGTTGCGGTCACGCGCCTCGATCATGAAGTGCATGGCGTAAGTCGATACGAACGGATTGGCATCCGGCGTAGCCGTCCACAAGCCAATGCCGCCCTCGCCGTTCTGGCGCGAGTGCAGGATATCGAGCATCTGCGACAACGCCTGCTCGTTGGTGAGCTTCTTGTCGCCCAGCGCCGGCTGCAATGCGTCGGCAAACACCTTCACCTGCGGCCACTTGGACAGCACCAGTCGCGGCATCGCCGAGCTGAGGATCTGCTCGCTGCACATGTGCTCGAAATTCACCAGGTACGACGCCAGCCCGCTGCTCAACACCACGGGGATGTTGGAGAACGCCGTGGTGCGCGACGCGTATTCGGTGTACAGGCGGCGCAGTTCCGGCTGATCGGCCTTGCTGCCTGCATCCACGCGGCCCACGTCGACCTGGGTGCGATAGGCGGACGCCGGGCGCACGGAGACGTCCACGCTTTGATGCGCGGATTTGTCGCCATAGGCTGCGGTGAAGCTGAAATTGCCCGAGCCGAGCTTGTCGGTGGCCTTGACGCGGAAGGTGACGACGCCTTCGCGCATCTCGCCCAGGTTGAGGCTCTGGTTCGGCGCACCCATTACTTGCAGCTGCGGCCCGGTCTTCAATGTCACCGCTACCGGCACCTGCTTGCCGCCAAGACCGGTGAGGTTGTTGGCAACGCCAACGCTCACTTCGACCTCGTCACCGGGCGCCAGCGTCGTGGGGACGTTGGGCGAGAGCACAAAATCGCCGCGCACGGTGGTGGCGCCTTCGAACGTGCCCACACGATCGGCCGATACCGCCACCGCCATCACGCGAAGCTTGCCGTTGAAGTAATCCGGCACCTTATAGGTGACTTCCTTTTCGCCGTTCACGTCCACGATGCCGGACCAGAACGCCACCGGCTTGTCGCGCTTGCGCTTGAACGGGTTCAACTGGCGACCGATGGCACCATCGGCGTCGCCACCGGGCGCGGCCATCGCCATCAGCTTTTCGAAGTCGGGCAGGATCAGGTCGAGAATCTGCGACGTGCCCACTTCCAGCATGCGCTTGCGGAAGAAGAACTTCAGCGGATCGCCCAGCTTGTAGCGCGCCACTTGCAGGATGCCCTCGTCCACCGCGAATACCACGGCGCGCGTGGGCTGCGGTGCGCTCAGCTTGAACGTCACGGTGTCACCGGGTTTCACCAGCGCAGGCGAATCCACCTTGATGGCATTACGACGCGCATCCAGGTTCACCGAGAACGGCACCACGCCATAGCTGAGTGGGCTCATGAAGATTTCATCCGACGATGGATCGCGGATGTACTGCACGTTGATATAGCCGTTGCCTTCGAAATCCGCCGGCACGGTAATGTGCTGCACGGAGCTGCTGGTATCGGCGTGGAACCACGCGTGCGCATAGACCTTGTCACGCTCGATGGTGATCAGGCCGCTGCCCGCGTAAGGCGCGCGGATGGCGATATCCACCGACTCACCGGGCGCGTAGTCCTGCTTGCTCAGGTTGAGCTGCAACTCGGCGTTGCGATCCAGCGAGCGCGACACATTCGCTGCGCCAGCCACGGAGTACTCCACGCGATTCACTTCCACGCCGTCGCTGCTGCGCACGATCACCAGCGCATAGTTGCCGGGCTTGTCGGTCGGCAAGGCGTAGTCCATGCCGTTCGCCGGTATCGACAGCGGCTGCTCGTTGAGCGGCACTTCCTTGAGCTTGGACTGGTACTTGTAGACGCCCGAATCCTGCTTGGTCAGCACCGAGATGTAGCGACGCTCGATCAGGCGCGCCTTGAGATCCTTCAGCGCCATCGACTTGGCGGTGTGATCGATGGCCACCAGATGTACGCTGCGCGGTGCATCACGGTTGATGTAATCGAGATTGTCGACCGACTTGTAACCCACCAGCCAATCGTTGCTCGACACCAGCGTTTGCGCCGCCGCAGCCACGCTGCGACCGCCTTCGGGTTCATAGGCCTTGGCCAGGAAGTACAGCTGGTAGGTGGCGTCCGCGTATTTCTTCAGGTCGAGATCGAATTCGGCATGGCCTTTGTCGTCGGTCTTGCCATCCTGGAGCTTGTCTTCGTAGCCCTCCTTGGCGCGACGCACATCGTAGAAGTGATAGTCGGGCCAGCTGCGGAAGGCCGGCCATGCCGGACGCAAGGTGAGCGACGCTTCCACGCGGCGATCGGCCGCCGGCGTGCCGAACAGGTTCATCACGTCCACGATGCCCTTGATCTGGTCGGGCTTGACCCAGCCTTCGGGCACCTGCCCTGCGAGCTTCGCTTCGACCTTCATGCGATCGGGCAGGAACTCCTTCACCTGCACGGTGGCGCTGCCAATCTGCGCACCGGCCTTGCCGTCCTTGACGATGTAGAGGTTCACCGTCCACGTGCCGGTGGGCGCCGTTTCCGCCGGCGCGTATTCGAGCTCGCCGAAACCGGAGGCATCCATCGACATCGGCAATTGCTTCACCGTCATGCCACGCGGATCGACGATTTCCGCCTGCAGCGGCACGCCCACCACGCTGCGCGTCCAACTGGCCGCGCGCACGATGAGCCCCACGTGGAAGGTGTCGTCGGGGCGATAGATGCCGCGATCGGAGAAGAGGTAGGCCGACAGCTGCCCCTCGTTCGTCGCATTGCGTTCGCCGCCCACGTCGAATCTGGAGAAGTCGAGCTTGCGGTCGTAGCTGCTGTAGCCACCGATGGGCAGGAACGAGAGGTCGTCGCCCTTTTTCACCACATACAGCGTCGGCTGCTTTTCGCGCTCCAGGCCCTTGAACGTCGGGAAATGCACCACGCCATCGGCCGACGTCGTTTCGTTGAACAGCGTCTGCCCGTTCACCGCCAGCACGGACACTGAAGCACCGCCGACCGGCGCTCCCGAGTGAATCGACTGCACGAACACATCCTGGCTGCCATCGAGCGAACGCTTCACCAGCATGCCAAGGTCAGTGACCACGATCATGCGCGTATCGGACGGCGGCGGTGCGCTGCCGTCGTCACTGCTATCGGACATCTCGCCCTGCTCGCCTTCGCCCTCGTCCGATTCGCCATCCGACGCATCGTTGGTCGGCGCGGCTTGCGGTTCGTTCTCCGCCGCCTTGCGCGCTTCCTCGCGCTTCTTTTCCGCAGCAGCGTCGTAGCTGGACAAGTGCAGCAGGAACACGCCGCGCTTGCCTTCCTTCAGGTATTGGCCAAGATCGAGGCCTTCGTAATGGGCCTTGGCCGGATCGTCCTTCGGGAAGCTGCGCTTCTGTTCGAAGCGCTCGACGATGTGATCCTCGCTGAAGGCGTAGCTCAGCTCCGGGCGCGCGTACGAGCCCTGGTTGAGGCTGACGAGATGCTGGAGCTGGTCCGGCAGTACGCGGCCAATTTCCACGCGCATGCCGGGCAGATTGCGCGACACCACCGAGATGCGCTTGCTGCCCGACATCGAGAGCAGCGAGCCATCCGCCATGAAGCGCAGCAGCTTGGGATAGTTGGGTACGGTGACGACGGTGGTGTACGGCTTGCCGAGGATGTAGCCGCCGAACGTCTTCAGGCCCTTGTCCACGCGAACGTAGACGCGCTGGCCCGGCGATGCGTGGAACTTGAAGCTCTGCACGGCTTCGTAATCGTTCTCGGTCGACACCAAGTCCAGCTTCAACGGCTGGCTCTGGCGCAGTTCCGCTTCGCCGACTTGATCGGCGCTCCAGTCATATGGCGGCGCATCTTCCGCCTGGTCTTCGCCTGCTTTGCGCGCAGGCAACACCCACGCCTTGATCAGGCCGGCCAGTTCCGTGTCGCGCACGGTGCCACCGACGTTGACCAGCAAGACCTGTTCGGGTTCGTACTTTTCGTTGTCGACCAGCGTCGGCTCGATGCTGTCGATGGTGAGGCTGTAGAGACCCGGCACGCGCACCTGCGTCTTGAGCTCGGCAGGGGTACCGTCGCCACCGCGTGTGCTGCGAACGCCTTTGGCGATGGTGTAGGCCACGGCGCTTTGATCGCGCGGCAGGGAAAGCGGCTGCGAGTGGATCCAGGCGTGCAACTTGTATTGGTCGTAGGTGACCGTGTACTTCAACGGCACATCACGCCCGGCACGCTGCGCCAGGCCCACCTCGATGCGCTTCTCGAAATCAGCGGTATCGACCGGATAGTTGAAGGTAACCGGCAGGATGGTTTTCTTCGCGGTGGCGTCCTGCGGGTCCTGGTAGAACTCGCCGTTTTCAGCCTTCGCTTCGAAGGCGGGCGTGTCGAACTCGAAGTAGTCATCGGCCATCAACACTTGCTGCGCGAATGCCTTGGCGACGTCGAAGCGCACCTCGTAGTGCTTGCCTACCGGCCAGTCTTCGGCGGGAACGAAGCGCAGCGTACGGTCGTCGACCCAGCTCCACTGCCCTTTCACCGCGGGCTGCATGGCGATGCCAGCCGTCACCGGCTTGCCGACCTGTTCGATCGGCGCGGCGGAACCTGAAAAGCTCACCATCAACGGACTGATGACGATGGGCTGCTTTGTGTAGTCGGTGATGGCAGGCGCCGAGGCGGTCAGCGTGATGCGCGAAGGTTCCACCGGCTTGGGCCGGTTCTTGTACCACTGCCAACCGAACCAGCCAGCGCCGGCCAGCACGAGCGCGGCGACCAGGACGCCAGCGGCATGCATGGGACGTCGCCGAATCCAGCCGCCCGTGGTGGGCAGCCACGTGGGCGCCGACCAACTCATCTCTCCAACGAGCGGACGCAGTATCAGGCCCAGGCCCGCCAGAATCCCGCGCACCAAGCGCAGGGGCAGCAGCAGTAGAAATCGCAGCAGATCCATGGTGCCTTCCCGATGTTCATCCGATGAATACAACGACGGCCAAGCCGATCCTGGGAGCCGGGTGCGCCAGAAGGCCCGCCTCTTGCGAAGCGGACTCAAGCTAACAACGGCTTACCCCACGCACAGCTTGCTCGCCAAAGATGGCAAAGCGCGGCAAGGATTCTGGCATGGTTGCGTCAGCGACGCATGGGCATCCGTTGCCCTCGGGAATGTCCCTACAGCACGCTTCTGAAACCGCTCGAGGCACCCGCAGGAGCCGGTGCCTCGACAAGGGTCACAGCGTGGCGATGATCTCGCGCACGACCGGCGCAAGCTTGGGATCCTGCAGGGCCATGTGCATGGTGGCGCGCACCAGGCCGGCCTTGTTGCCGCAATCGAAACGCGTGCCTTCGAAACGGTAGGCCAACACGTTGCCCTGCTCCTTGAGCAGTGCATCGATGGCGTCGGTCAGCTGGATTTCGCCGCCCGCGCCGGGCGTGGTCTGCTCAAGCAACTGGAAGATGCGGCCCGGCAACACGTAGCGACCGACCACGGCCAGATTCGACGGCGCATCTGCCGGCTTGGGCTTTTCCACCATGTGGCGGATCTTGGCGCTGCGCTCGTCCACGCGCGTGGCGTCGACGATGCCGTACTTGTCGGTGTCGCTGTGCGGCACTTCTTCCACCGCGATGACGCCGGCATTGGCTGACTCAGCGAGTTCGGCCATCTGGCGCAGCGCGCCCTTGCCCTTGTTCCAGATCAAGTCGTCAGGAAGCACCACACCGAACGGCTCATCGCCCACCACCGGCTTGGCGCAGAGCACCGCATGGCCCAGTCCCAGCGCTTCGGGCTGCGTCACGAAGATGGCGCGCACATGCTTGGGCAAGGTGCCCTGCACCAGCGCAAGCAATTCGTCCTTGCCCTTTTCCTGGAGCTTCGCTTCCAGTTCGTAGGCCTTGTCGAAGTAGTCGGCGATGGCGTGCTTATAGCGGTTGGTGACGAAAATCAGCGTGTCTGCGCCAGCATCCACCGCTTCATCGACGGCGTACTGGATCAAGGGACGATCCAGCACCGGCAGCATTTCCTTGGCCACCACCTTGGTTGCCGGAAGAAAACGCGTGCCGAGACCGGCCACAGGAAACACGACCTTGCGCAACGGCTTACTCACTCACTTCTCTCCTGATTCATTGCGGCGCAGCGCCACCACGTTGTCCGTCTGCACCGTTTCGCTCCAGCGGAACGATGGCAGCAGGTTCGAAACGCACTGACGCAACATGTCCTCGTCGTAGGCCACCACAGCATCCGCTGCCTTGGCCATCTGCGTGTTGAGCAAATCCCATTTCACCGGACGGTATTGCGCAAGGAAAATCTTCGCGTGCGTCGTCTCGATGTAGTTCTCCAGCGGGTGGAACAATTCCTCGAACAGCTTCTCGCCCGAGCGAAGACCGGTATAGACGATGGGAATCTCCGTGCCCGGCTTGCGGCCGGCCAAGCGGATCATCTGCTCGGCCAGGTCGCGAATCTTGATCGGCTCGCCCATGTCCAGCGCGAAGATCTCACCGCCCTTGCCGATGCTGGCCGCCTGCAGGATGAGCTGGCAGGCCTCGGGAATGGTCATGAAGTAACGCGAGATTTCCGGGTGCGTGATGGTGAGCGGACCGCCGTTGCGGATCTGCTCGCGGAACAACGGCACCACGGAGCCGGCCGAATCGAGCACGTTGCCGAAACGCACGGTGATGAAATGCGTATTGGAATGCTCGTTGAGGTTCTGGCACCAGATTTCCGCCAGACGCTTGCAGGCACCCATCACGCTGGTCGGGTTGACAGCCTTGTCGGTGGAAATGAGCACGAAGGCTTCCACCTGATGGCGGTCCGCCAGATCAGCCACGTTGCGCGTGGCCAGCACATTGTTGCGGAACGCGGCGCGCAGCTGGCCCTGCAGCATCGGCACGTGCTTGTAGGCCGCGGCGTGGAACACCACCTGCGGCTTGTACTCGCTGAACAGCTTGCGCATCGCGGCGGCATCGCCGCAATCGGCCAACACGCCGTCGAAGATCAGCTCCGGGTACTCGGCGCGCAGTTCCTGCGAGATCCGGTAGAGATTGAATTCGCAGTTGTCGACCACGCACAGCGCCTGCGCACCGAGGCGCGCCACCTGGCGACAAAGCTCCGAACCGATGGAACCGCCGCCGCCCGTCACCAGCACGCGGCGACCGGTGAGCGTCACGCGAATGGCCGTCCAATCGAGTTCGACGGCGTCGCGGCCGAGCAGGTCCTCGATGGCGACTTCCTTGATTTCGTTGAAGTGCGCGCGGCCGGAAACGACGTCTTCCAGCTTGGGGACCGTGCGATACGGCAGGCCGCTCAGGTCGCACAGCTCCACCACCCGACGCATTTCCTGGGTGGAAGCGCCGGGCATGGCGATGAGCAGCATCTGCGCCGCCACTTCGCGCGCCAGTTCGGGAAGCTGGTCGATGCGACCGAGCACCGGACGACCGTTGATGCTGGCGCCGCGCAGGCTTTCCTTGTCGTCAACGAAGCCGACCACGGTGAAGCCGTTGTCGCGGTGCAGGTCGCGCGACAGCGCTTCGCCTGCGCGATCCGCACCGACGATGAGCACGCGCTGCGAGGGCTTGGCCTGGAACAGGTCGACCCGGCTGTCCTTCCAGAACCGGTACGCCAGGCGCGGCGTACCCAGCAGCACCGAGAGCACCACCGGATACAGCAGCAGCACCGAACGCGGCACGTCAGCCAGGCGGTTGTAGAGGATGAGCACGGCCGCGATGGCCAGCGCGCCGATGATCGCCGCGCGCAGAATGTTCCAGAGATCCGGCAGGCTGGCGAAGCGCCACACGCCCTTGTACAGGCCGGTCCAGCTCAGCACGGCGCCCTGCACCAGCAGGACGAGCGGGAATTCGAGTGCGTGGAAGCCGATCGCCGCGTTGTCGATCATCGCGTAGCGAAGGGCCTTGGCCACCCACCACGCCAGCGCAGCCATCAGCAGGTCGTGGAGCACCACGGCCGTTCGCGGATGAATGACACCGACCCATTTACGTAGCGACATGACGACCCTTGTCCCAAACGCGCCGCAAACATCGACGCTTCATGAAGATCCAAACGGCGGTCGCTATCAGGTAGGTGCCGATGAAAACCGGTACCGACCATCCTGGCCTGGCCCATGCGAGGAGCGCGAGCGGCGCTGCCACCAACATGTTCCACGCCAGATAGCACGCCCCTCCCGTGGCATGCGTGAACCCACTGCGCACCATCCACTGGTACAGGTGTTCACGATGTGCAGTGTACCAACGACGGCCACTCACCATACGTCCCAACAGGGTAAGGGTAGCGTCCGCTACAAAAGATGAACTGAGGATCAAAGCAGGCCACAGTAAGTGCCCATCCACCTGCCAGATCGTTGCAGTCAGGGCAAAAATCAGCAGACCCATGGTGCCGCTGCCCACATCTCCCATGAAAATGCGGGCCCGGGGCCGGTTGAAGTACCAGAAACCCAGGGCCGCGGCGGCCAGGCAGGTACAGGCCGTGGCCAGCGCCGGCTGAGCCGCGGCATGCGCAAGCAGGGCCAGCCCCAGCACCACGAAGATCACCTGCTGCGCCAGCAGGCCATCGATGCCGTCCATGAAGTTGTGCAGGTTGATGCTCCAGCCCCCGGCAAGCACCAGCACGGGGACCCACCACCACGACATGCCCGTCATCGCCAGCGCTGCGGCAAGCAATCCGGCGGACAGCAACTGGATGCCGAAGCGCGGCAGGATGGGCAACGAGCTGTGGTCGTCCCACCAGCCCACGGCGGCGACGAGTACCGAACTCGTTGCAAGCGCGGCCACGACGATGAGAGGCAAGGCACCAGGAAGAACGGCCAGCGCGACCGGCATGGTCAGCAGCGAGGCCACGACGATGCCGATGCCGCCGCCGCGAGGCGTGGGGATGCTGTGAGAGCGACGTTGCCCCGGCATGTCCATCATGCCGCGGCGATGCGCATAGGCGATGGCGCTCCGCACCACCACCATCGCTATCACCAACGCGGCCAGCACCATCCCTATGGCCAGCGTAGTGGGATTCATCCGCGCCTCATTCGTTGGCCACGCCATGAATGGGACGTATCGTGCTCCAGTTCTTGCAACTCGGGCATTGCCAGTGATGCGCCTTGGCTCCGAAGCCGCACCGGCTGCAGCGATACATGGCCTGCCCTTCCAGGAGCTTCTTAGTGAGATCGCGCAGGATCAGGAAATTCTCGCGCGCCTCGCCTTCCATCTTGTCCATGGTGGCGTCGATCAACGCCATCAGTCCGCGCACCGAAGGGCGCTGGCGAAGCTGGGAGGTAAGGAAATCGATGGCCGCGCGTTCGCCATCGCGCTGTTGATACAGGCGCGTCAGGGCGAGCACAGGCGAGATGCCGTGATAACGCTCGAGAATGTCGCGCAGGAAATGCTCGGCATGCTCCATCTGCTGGGAGCGCGCATAGCTGTTGAGCAACGGCGGCAGGATTTCAGGCACGAACGCGATGTCCGCTTCCACGGCATGCTCATACGCCTTGGCCGCTTCGGCGTGCTGGCCCTCTTCCGCGTATAGACGTCCAGTCAACATGAAGGCGCGGACGCAATCGGCCTGGCAGGCGAAGGCCTGGCGCAGGTACTCGCGCGCTTCCTGTCGTGCGCCATGCTGCCGCGACTGCTCGGCCAGCTCGCAATAGAACTGCGCGATCATGCCGGCTTCGTCTTCGCCGGTCATGGCTTCCAGGCGGCGCGCATGCTCGATGGCCTTGTGCCAGTCGCGCTCGTGCTGGTAGATCGCAATGAGATGACGCAATGCCGACGGCGCATGCGCGTCCATCGCCACCAGGTCGGAAAAAAGGGTTTCCGCGCGATCGAGCAGGCCGGCGCGCATGTAGTCTTCGCCAAGCTCGAGCAAGGCGACGGTCTTCATGGCATCGGACAGGCCGGGCCGCGAGACCAGATGCTGGTGCAGGCGGATCGCGCGATCCACCTCGCCGCGGCGACGAAACAGGTTGCCGAGCGCGAGGTGCGTTTCAACCGTATCGCGGTTGTATTCGGCCAGCTTGAGGAACACCTCGATGGCCTTGTCCTGCTCTTCGTTGAGCAGGTAGTTCAGGCCGCGGAAGTAATCCGAGGAAAGCTCGCTCACCTGTGCGCCGGAACGCCGCACGCCGGCCCGGCGGGCGGTCCACCAGCCACTGGCGAATGCTGCGGGTACCAGCAGGATGAGTACGTAGAGAAGCGCGCTCATGCACCAGCCGGAGAGGTCTTGGCCTTGCCGGCCTGGCCTGCCGCCTTGCGACGCAGGCGGCTCTGCCGGGCGCTGACGCCCAGCCACGCAGTGAGGCCACCGAGCAGCCAGCCGATCACCAGCGCCAGCAACAACGCCGCTCCCTTGGGCACGGAAAGACGCACGAAGCCCAGGTCGTAAGCGACCAGGTCGGCGTTGAGTGCGCCGAGCACGATGCCGGCCGCGATGAAGAGCAGGAGAATCAGCGTAACGATCAGTCGCATAGCGCGACTTTACCCGATTGCCGGGGGCCATCACAGGCGGCCATTCGGCCGTTCTTCATAAACTGGAAGACAGATCCCTTTCTTGCGCTTGCGCCACCCGGTCGCAAAAACCATGACGCAAAAAGAAGGCAGGATCGGCTTGCGCCGCCTGCCTTCCAAAACACTCCAAAGCGATGCCCGTGGCCGGGATCACTCCAGGTTCAAGTTGACGCGCTCGCGCAATTCCTTGCCCGGCTTGAAATGCGGGACATGCTTGCCCGGCAGGGCCACTGCGTCGCCGGTCTTGGGATTGCGTCCCATGCGCGGCGGACGATAGTGCAGCGCAAAGCTGCCGAAGCCTCGCACCTCGATGCGCTCACCATTGGACAAGGCATGGCTCATCTGTTCGATCACGCTCTTGACCGCCAACTCCACGTCGGCGAACGCGAGATGGGTCTGACGCCGTGCCAGCGCCTCAATCAATTCGGATTTGGTCATGGGTCCCCAATGTCCGTGACGTGTAACCGCGGGGCGGCTGTCGCCGCCCCGCATTCCTGCTTTGCTTGGTGCTTAGTCGGCCTTGTTGAGCTGCTCTTTGAGCAGCGCGCCAAGCTTGGTCGTGCCGCCGGAAGCGGACGAGTACTCAGCCATGGCATCGCTCAGCTCTTCTTCGTCCTTGGCGCGGATCGACAGCTGCAGCTGGCGGCCCTTACGGTCCATGCCGGTGAACTTGGCTTCGACCTTGTCGCCCACCTTCAGGTGCTGCGTGGCATCGTCGATGCGCTCCTTGGCGATGTCGTTGGCGCGGAGGTAACCCTCGACGCCTTCGCCCAGGTCGATCACGGCGCCCTTAGCGTCCACTTCCTTCACGGTACCGTTGACGATGGTGCCGCGCGGATTGGTGGCCATGAACTGACCGAACGGATCCTGCTCCATCTGCTTGATGCCGAGGGAGATGCGCTCGCGCTCCGGATCAACGGCCAGCACCACGGCTTCGATCTCGTCGCCCTTCTTGAAGTTGCGAACGAGGTCTTCGCCGGAAGCCTGCCAGGAGATGTCGGACAGGTGAACCAGACCGTCGATGCCGCCGTCCAGGCCGATGAAGATGCCGAAGTCGGTGATCGACTTGATCTGACCGGACACCTTGTCGCCCTTCTTGTGCATCGCTGCGAAGGCTTCCCACGGGTTCGAGCGGGTCTGCTTGATACCCAGCGAGATGCGGCGACGCTCTTCATCCACGTCCAGCACCATCACTTCGGTCTCGTCACCGACCTGCACCACCTTGGCCGGGTTGACGTTCTTGTTGGTCCAGTCCATTTCGGACACGTGGACCAGGCCTTCCACGCCCGGCTCGATCTCGACGAAGCAGCCGTAATCGGTGACGTTGGAGACCTTGCCGAACAGGCGGCTGCCGACCGGGTAGCGGCGAGCGATGGCGACCCACGGGTCGTCGCCCAGCTGCTTGAGGCCCAGCGACACGCGGTTACGCTCGCGGTCGTACTTCAGCACGCGGACGTCCAGCTCGTCGCCGACATTGACGACTTCGGACGGATGACGCACGCGCTTCCACGCCATGTCGGTGATGTGCAGCAGGCCGTCGATACCGCCCAGGTCCACGAACGCGCCGTAATCGGTGAGGTTCTTGACCGTGCCCTTGACCACTGCACCCTCGGTGAGGCGCTCAAGCAGCTTCTCGCGCTCTTCGGAGAACTCGGTCTCGACGACGGCGCGGCGGCTGACCACAACGTTGTTGCGCTTGCGGTCGAGCTTGATGATCTTGAACTCGAGGTCCTTGCCTTCCAGGTAGACCGGATCGCGGACCGGACGCACATCGACCAGCGAGCCCGGCAGGAATGCGCGGACGTCCTTGATGTCGACGGTGAAACCACCCTTGACCTTGCCGGAGATCTTGCCGGTGATGGTCTCTTCCTTGTCGAAGGCCTGCTCGAGATCGTCCCAAACCATGGAACGCTTGGCCTTCTCACGGGAGAGCTTGGTCTCGCCGAAACCGTCTTCCAGGGCGTCGAGGGCAACCTTCACCTCGTCGCCGACCTGCACTTCCAGCTCTCCGCTCTCGTCCTTGAACTGCTCGATCGGGACGATGCCTTCGCTCTTGAGGCCAGCGTTGATCACGACGACGTCGTTGCGGATTTCCACAACGATGCCCGTGACGATCGCGCCCGGCTTCAGCTTGGAGATAGCCTGTTGGCTCTGTTCAAACAGTTCGGCAAAACTTTCAGTCATGTTGATTCCAGAAATGAGAAAAGGCCTTGAGTCCTTACGCGCCGTCGGATGAAAAGCGCACGGACTATCGGCCCACCGGCTATGGGTGTCTTCGGGAAAAAGCTCCCTGGGCACCGTTGACCAAAACCCCTACCGCGGCAGAGGCACCAACGGCTATCTGCAGCCCATCAGGGCCGCACGACAGCCAATACTTTCGCGACGACAACGTCGATGCCCATGCCGGTGGTGTCGATAAAAACCGCATCTGCGGCCGGCTTGAGCGGCGCGACGGTTCGTGAGGCATCACGTTCGTCGCGCGCTTCGATCTCGCGCTGAAGAGTAGCAAGTGTAACGCTCAGCCCCTTTTCCTTCAACTGCTTATAGCGCCTTTTCGCCCGTTCGGCGGCGCTGGCGGTGAGGAACACCTTGAAGGGGGCCTCGGGGAAGATCACGGTGCCCATGTCGCGCCCGTCGGCCACCAGACCCGGGGCCTTGCGGAAAGCCAGCTGCATGTCCACAAGTGCCTGACGCACCGAAGGAATCGAGGCAATGGCCGAGGCCGCGCCGCCGGCCGTTTCGGTGCGCAGTTCGTCGGTGGCGTCGTGCCCGTTCACCATCACCCGGGTGTCGCTGCCGTCGGTGGCGGCCACGAAGCGGATCTTGGTGGTCTGGGCGCAGCGCGTGACCGCCTCGGCATCGGAGAGATCCAGCCCCTCCATGCCCGCCGCGTAACCCACGGCACGGTACAGCGCGCCGGAGTCCAGCAGGCGCCAACCGAGTTTCTCAGCGACCATGCGACTGATGGTGCCCTTGCCTGACCCCGAGGGTCCGTCGATGGTGAGAACGGGGACGGACGAGGACGAGGTCATGGGCGCTCCTGACGGCGACGGAAGAAAACGCATATGCTATCGCGTTGGTCCTCGCACGGAACGCGGGATATCCACTCGCCTTCCTTCAGTCCGTCAGACCATGCAACTTCACACCATGACCGATCTGCGTCGCGAATTCGATCAAGCCGCCGAAGATATCCAGCGGCTTGGCCAGCGACCGGATAACGACACGCTGCTCAAGCTCTACGCCCTCTACAAGCAAGGCTCCGAGGGCGACGTGCGCGGCGACCAGCCGGGCTTCTTCGACTTCGTCGGCACCGCGAAGTACGAGGCCTGGGCCAAGCTGCGCGGCGTTTCCGAAGACGAAGCGATGCAGCGCTATATCGAGCTCGTGCAGGAATTGCTGAGCTGAGATTCGCCCCGCTTTCGGGGCTGATGCCAATCCACGACGCCGTCCACGCAGCTCTCGGCAAAAGTAGAGGGCTGGCCTCTTCCTGCGCGTTCGATGGTCCCGCTGGGCCACCGACGTTGGCCGTTGCCCGCAGGACGAACTGAGCCCGGTGACAAGGATGCCGTTGCACCGACCCTTGCTTTCAAACGCATCAAGCAGGCACATTCATACGATCGTTTGAACCTCGTCGACGGTCCGCATGAACTTCCCTCGCCTGTTCTCCCCGCTCGACCTTGGGCATACCACCCTGCCCAATCGCATCCTGATGGGCTCGATGCACACCGGGCTGGAGGACAAGTCCAGCGACTACGACAAGCTCGCCGCTTATTTCGCCGAGCGTGCGCGCGGCGGTGTCGGCCTGATGGTCACCGGCGGCATCGCGCCCAGCATCCAGGGATGGTTGAAGCCGTTCGGCGGCCGGCTGACGATGCCCTGGCACGTGACGCGACATCGCAAACTCACGCACGCGGTGCATGCCGAGGGCGGCAAGCTCTGCATGCAGATCCTGCACGCCGGCCGCTACGGTTATCACCCGCTGTCGGTGGCACCGTCCAAGATCAAGTCGCCCATCACGCCGTTCACTCCGCGCGCGCTTTCTACGCGCGGTGTCGAGCGCACCATCGGCGACTTCGTGCGCTGCGCCAAGCTCGCCCAGGACGCCGGCTACGACGGCATCGAGGTGATGGGTTCGGAAGGCTATTTGATTAACCAGTTTCTCACCGCGCGAACCAACCAACGCAGCGATGAGTGGGGCGGCGATGCCACGAAACGCATGCGTTTTCCCGTAGAAATCGTGCGTCGCACACGCGAAGCCGTGGGCCGCGATTTCATCATCATCTATCGCCTGTCCATGCTCGATCTGGTGGAAAACGGGCAGGACTGGAACGAGATCGTCACGCTCGCCAAGGCCATCGAAGCGGCTGGCGCCAGCATCATCAATACCGGCATCGGCTGGCATGAAGCTCGCGTTCCCACCATCGTCACCAGCGTGCCGCGCGCGGGCTTTGCGTGGGTCACGAAGAAGCTCAAGGGCGAAGTGTCGATTCCCTTGATCACCACCAACCGCATCAACATGCCGGAAGTGGCCGAGCAGGTTCTCGCCGCCGGTGAAGCGGACATGGTGTCGATGGCGCGCCCCCTGCTGGCCGATCCCGATTGGGCGGTGAAGGCGAAGGCGGGACGCAGCGAACGCATCAATACCTGCATCGCCTGCAACCAGGCCTGCCTCGATCACGTGTTCAAGAACCAGCGCGCGAGTTGCCTGCTCAATCCACGCGCGTGCCACGAGACCGAGTTGCGCATCGAACCTGCCACGGCGCGTAAGAAGATTGCCGTGGTTGGCGCCGGGCCAGCCGGCCTCGCCTGCGCCAGCACGCTGGCCGAGCGCGGCCATGCGGTGACCTTGATCGATCAGTCGAGCGAGATCGGTGGCCAGTTCAACTACGCCAAGCGGATTCCGGGCAAGGAAGAATTCCACGAGACGCTGCGCTATTTCCGCCATCGCCTCGACGACACCGGCGTCGCCGTGAAACTGGGCCAGGCCGCCAGCGCATCGACGCTGGCCGCCGACGGGCACGACGAAGTCGTGGTCGCCACCGGCATCGTGCCGCGACGCGTGCACTTTCCCGGCAGCGACGATCCGCGGGTGCTGAGCTACCTGGACGTGCTCGCCCACAACAAGCCGGTGGGACAGCGCGTGGCCATCATCGGCGCCGGCGGCATCGGCTTCGACGTGGCGGAGTTTCTGGTCGAACATGCGCCATCGGCCACGCTCGACGTGGCTCGCTGGACACGCGAATGGGGCGTGGACATGCAATTGGATACGCGCGGCGGCCTCGCACCTGCCAAGCCGGAAGCGCCCGCTCGCCAGGTATGGCTGCTGCAGCGTTCGGAGGGGCGCCCCGGCGCACGCCTAAACAAGACCACCGGCTGGGTACATCGCGCCACGCTGAAGGCCAAGCGCGTCAGCATGCTCGGCGGCGTGAGCTACGAACGCCTCGACGATGAAGGACTGCACATCACCGTCGATGGACAGCCGCAGGTGCTACCGGTGGACAACGTGATCATCTGCGCCGGGCAGGAGCCGAATCGCGCCCTGGCCGACGCCCTGACCGCGGCCGGCATCAAGGCCCATGTCATCGGCGGCGCCGACGTAGCCGCCGAACTGGATGCCAAGCGCGCTATCGACCAGGGCACGCGCCTGGCCGCTACGCTCTGACCCCGCCCTTCCCTCCAAGGCCTTGATCACAAACGACAACGCCCGGCTTTAGGCCGGGCGTTGTGCTGAAAAGAAAGCGCCCCGCTAGGCGACGCGTCGATATGGGTCAGGGGGGAGGAGACCAGATATCGCGGGGATAGCGTCGTAGCGGGGCGAGGGTCGCCGCCACCTGGGGGGAGGGGACGGTGGCGGGACGGAAGGAATAATATGATCGACGGGTTATAGAAACAAATATATATTTAGGCGCTGACTTAGTCGCAAATCGTCTTAAAGCCCTCCCCATGTTTGACTTCCGTCAGCTTCGTTACTTTGTAACGGTCGCAGAGGAGCTGAGCTTTACACGCGCAGCCCAGCGGCTTTATATCTCCCAGCCCCCGCTTTCTCAGCAGATACAATCGCTTGAGAATGATCTAGGTGTGCGCCTCCTGGAGCGGAACAAGCGCAATGTGTCGCTGACCGAACCGGGCAAGCTGTTCCTGGAGCAGGCTCGCCAGATCCTGGACAAGGCCGAAGAGGCCCGCGCACAGATGGCCGATGCCGCCACCGGGTTCAGCGGCAAACTGCGCCTCGCCTACACGGTGTCGGTGACCTTCCATCCCGCCCTGCCCCAGACCCTGCTGCGCTACCGCAGCTTTGCGCCGCAGGTGCGGCTGATCCTCAGCGAGATGTACACCGAGCAACAGTACGCCGCGCTGCTGGCGGGCGAGGTAGACGTCGGCTTCGTGCGCGATGAACCTGAACACCCCGGCATGGCCCGCCTGCTGCGCCTGGACGTGATCGACCGCGAGCCCCTACTGCTCGCCCTGCCCGCCAACCACCCCCTGGCCGACCGCGAAAGCATCTGGCTGCGCGAGGTGGCTATGGAGGCCTTCGTGGTCCAACCACGCGAACTGGCCGCTACCCTCTACGACCGCCTGGCCCAGATCGCCGCCAAGGCCAACTTCCATCCGTTGATTCGCCAGCATGCGCAGCAGATCAATGGCCTGCTGGTACTAGTGGCCGCCGGCATGGGGCTCGCCCTGGTGCCTGCATCCATGCGCTCGGTCAGCCTGCCCGGCGTGAAGTACCTGCGCCTGGAGGACCCGGACGCCTATATGCTTCTGGCCCTCGCCAGCCGACTCGACGAACCCTCGCCGGTCGTGAGGCGCTTCCTCAGCGCGATGACCGAAACCGATTGAACCTTTGGTCGCACGGCAAGGTGGTGAACGGCCAATTGGCAGGCGATCCAAGGACTTGTGCGACGTCAAGAAACTGTTTATGATTGCCGTCTTGTATTTTTTCTTTCGATAGTTTCAGGAGCTGGCCGTGAAGGTGCTTTCCTCTTTGAAGTCCGCCAAGGCGCGGCACCGTGACTGCAAGGTTGTGCGTCGTCGCGGCAAGGTGTTCGTGATCTGCAAGAGCAACCCGCGTTTCAAGGCTCGTCAGCGCTAATTCCTAGCTGCGACGTGTCGTGAAAAAGGGCCGCGAAAGCGGCCCTTTTTTATTGCCCCGTGAAACATCGGGAGGGCTTCGCTCTCGGCGGGCATATCCGTCGCCATGGAACGACGAAGCGCCAAGGTCAAGGTGAGCTCCTACACAGGAGTTCGCTTCTGCAAGCCAAAAAAAGGGCCGCTCGTGCGGCCCTTTTTTTGCCGGAGAACAGAGACTGCGCTCCAGCATGTTTCATCAGGTCAGGCGTAACGCACGCCCACAATCGCATAGCTCTTCACACCATTGGGCGCGGTGAACTCGAAGCTGTCGCCTTCGCTCTTGCCGATTAGGGCGCGGGCAATCGGCGAGGACACGGCGATCAGACGCTGCTTGATGTCCGCTTCCAGATCACCAACGATCTGGTACGTCACGGCTTCGCCGCTTTCTTCGTCTTCCAGATCCACCGTTGCGCCGAACACCACGCGCGAACCCGCCGCCAGGCGACTGACGTCGATCACTTCCGCCGTGGACAGCAAGGCTTCCAGCGCGGCGATACGCCCTTCGATGAAGCTCTGCTGCTCGCGTGCAGCGTGGTACTCCGCGTTCTCTTTCAGGTCGCCATGCGCACGTGCTTCGGCGATGGCCGCGATGATCTGCGGCCGATCAGTGCCTTTCAGCTTTTCCAGCTCGTTGCGAAGACGCTCCGAGCCTGCCTTGGTAATGGGCGCACGACTCATGCTTTCAGTTCCTTGTGCAGTTCCTGCAGGCTGTGCACCGAGCCGTCGCCGTGATAATCCAGCGAATGCACCAATGCGCGGGCACCTGCCACCGTGGTCGAGTACGTGACGCGCTGCTGCAGGGCCTCGCGTCGGATCGAGAACGAGTCGGCGATGGCCGCCTTGCCCTCGGTCGTGTTGACGATATAGACGATCTCGCCGTTCTTGATCAGGTCGACGATGTGCGGACGGCCTTCGATCACCTTGTTGATGCGCTCGCAGGCCACGCCGTGCTCGGCCAGATACTTGGCCGTGCCTTCGGTGGCCACCAGGCTGAAGCCGCGCTCCAGCACTTCGCGGGCAACCGGCAGCAGGCGATCCTTGTCGGCATCGCGCACCGACACGAACACCTTGCCCTTCGGCGGCGTCTTGATGCCGGCTGCATCGTGACCGCGTGCGAAGGCGGCGCCGAAGCTGCGGCCCACGCCCATCACTTCGCCGGTGGAGCGCATTTCGGGGCCGAGGATCGGGTCCACGTTCTGGAACTTCAGGAACGGGAAGATCGCTTCCTTCACCGAGTAGTAGCTCGGAATGACTTCGCGCGTGGTGCCCTGCTCGATCAACGACCGGCCAGCCATCGCACGCGCGGCGATCTTGGCGAGCGGCACACCCGTGGCCTTGGACACGAACGGCACCGTGCGCGAAGCGCGCGGGTTCACTTCGAGGATGAACACCGTATCGCCCTGGATGGCGAACTGCGTGTTCATCAGGCCGATGACCTTCAGTTCCTTCGCCATCGCCGTCACCTGGCGACGCATTTCGTCCTGCACTTCCGGCGTCAACGAGTACGGCGGCAGCGAGCAGGACGAGTCGCCCGAGTGCACGCCCGCTTCCTCGATATGCTCCATGATGCCGCCGACGAGCACATTGCCTTCGGCGTCCGCGATGATGTCCACGTCCACTTCAACGGCGTGATCGAGGAAGCGATCCAGCAACACCGGCGAATCGTTGGAGACCTGCACCGCATCGCGGATGTAGCGCGAGAGATCCGCATCGCTATAGACGATTTCCATCGCGCGGCCGCCCAGCACGTAGCTCGGGCGGACCACCAGCGGGTAGCCGATCTCGCGAGCCGACGCCAAAGCTTCTTCCGGCGTGCGCGCGGTGCGGTTCGGCGGCTGCTTCAGGCCGATCTTCTCGATCATCTGCTGGAAGCGCTCGCGGTCTTCCGCCAGGTCGATGCTGTCCGGCGAGGTGCCGATCACCGGTGCGCCCGCCGCTTCGAGTGCGCGCGCGAGCTTGAGCGGCGTCTGGCCGCCGTACTGCACGATCACGCCCTTGGGCTTTTCCAGGTCCACGATTTCCAGCACGTCTTCAAGCGTGAGCGGCTCGAAGTACAGGCGGTCGGAGGTGTCGTAGTCGGTGGAAACGGTTTCGGGGTTGCAGTTGACCATGATGGTCTCGAAACCATCCTCGCGCAGTGCGAGTGCCGCGTGCACGCAGCAGTAGTCGAACTCGATGCCCTGGCCGATGCGGTTCGGACCGCCGCCCAGCACGATGATCTTGTCGCGGTTGGTCGGGTTGGCTTCGCACTCTTCCTCGTAGGTCGAGTACATGTAGGCCGTGGTGGTGGCGAACTCGGCGGCGCAGGAGTCCACGCGCTTGTACACCGGGCGCACGCCCAGCGTGCGGCGCAGGTGACGCATGGC
The DNA here is from genome assembly GCF_040545895.1 of Dyella japonica. Lineage (GTDB taxonomy): Bacteria > Pseudomonadota > Gammaproteobacteria > Xanthomonadales > Rhodanobacteraceae > Dyella > Dyella japonica_D. The sequence goes on along the minus strand of NZ_JBEPMU010000006.1, from coordinate 355,046 downwards.
CGCTTCGTTGGTGTCGAGCAGTTCGGCCAGGCGCGCATCGGAGAAGCCCATGCGCTTGAGTTCACGCATGCGCGCGGCGTCGAGCGCGGTGACGCCCTGCGCCTGCACGTCCTTCTCGGTGAGCACGATGTCTTCAAACGCGGCGAGGAACCAGGGATCGACGCGGCTGAGGCCATACACGTCTTCCAGCGACAGGCCTGCGCGGAATGCATCGGCGAGATGGAACACGCGATCCGGACGCGGCTCACGCAGCTCGCGCTTGAGCGCGTTGATGCCTTCCTCGGAAGTGAGATCCAGACCGGTCGGGTTGAGACCGTTCTTGCCGATTTCCAGGCCACGCAGCGCCTTTTGCAGCGATTCGTGGAAGGTGCGGCCCATCGCCATCACTTCGCCGACGGACTTCATCTGCGTGGTGAGGCGTGCATCGGCCGACGGGAACTTCTCGAAGGCGAAGCGCGGAATCTTGGTGACGACGTAGTCGATGGTCGGCTCGAACGACGCTGGCGTGAGGCCGCCGGTGATGTCGTTCTTCAGTTCGTCCAGCGTGTAGCCGACGGCCAGCTTCGCCGCGATCTTGGCGATCGGGAAACCGGTGGCCTTGGATGCCAGCGCCGAGGAACGCGACACGCGCGGATTCATCTCGATGACCACCACGCGGCCGTTCTCGGCATTGATGCCGAACTGCACGTTGGAGCCGCCGGTATCCACGCCGATCTTGCGCAGCACCGCGATGGAAGCATCGCGCAGGCGCTGGTATTCCTTGTCGGTGAGCGTCTGCGCCGGCGCGACGGTGATCGAGTCGCCGGTGTGCACGCCCATCGGATCGAGGTTTTCGATCGAGCACACGATGATGCAGTTGTCCGCCTTGTCGCGGACCACTTCCATCTCGAATTCCTTCCAGCCGAGCACGGATTCCTCGACCAGCACTTCGCCCACCGGCGACAGGTCGAGACCACGCTTGACGATTTCCTCGAACTCTTCGCGGTTGTACGCGATGCCGCCGCCGGAACCGCCCAGCGTGAAGCTGGGGCGGATGATGGTGGGGAAACCCACCTTCGCCTGCGTCACCAGCGCCTGCTCGAAGGTGCGAACCACTTCGGCCTTCGGGCATTCCAGGCCGATCTCGGCCATGGCGACGCGGAACAGCTCGCGGTCTTCGGCCATGCGGATGGCTTCGCGCGACGCGCCGATCAGTTCGACGTTGTACTTCTCGAGCACGCCGTTGTCGGCAAGGTCGAGGGCGCAGTTGAGGCCGGTCTGGCCGCCCATCGTCGGCAGCACCGCGTCGGGGCGCTCCTTGGCGATGATGCGCTCCACCGTCTGCCAGTTGATCGGCTCGATGTAGACGGCGTCGGCCGTCTCCGGGTCGGTCATGATCGTGGCGGGGTTGGAGTTCACCAGGATGACGCGGTAACCCTCTTCCTTCAGGGCCTTGCAGGCCTGCGCGCCGGAGTAGTCGAACTCGCAAGCCTGACCGATGACGATCGGGCCGGCGCCGATGATGAGGATGCTCTTGATATCGGTGCGCTTAGCCATGCGTGCGGGCCTCCTTCATCAGGGCGGCAAAACGATCAAACAGGTAGCTCATCTCGTGCGGACCGGGACTCGCTTCCGGGTGACCCTGGAAGCAGAACGCCGGGCGATCGGTGAGCGCGAAGCCCTGCAGCGAACCATCGAACAGCGAGGTGTGCGTGACGCGCACGTTCGCCGGCAGCGTGGCCGGGTCGACCGCGAAGCCGTGGTTCTGCGAGGTGATCAGCACGCGGCCGTCGTCCAGATCCTTCACTGGATGGTTCGCGCCGTGGTGGCCGAACTTCATCTTCAGCGTCTTGGCGCCCAGCGCCAGACCCATGATCTGGTGGCCCAGGCAGATGCCGAACAGCGGGATCTTCGCGTCGAGGAACTGCTTGGTCGCTTCCACCGCGTAGTCGCAGGCCGCCGGATCACCAGGGCCGTTGGAGAGGAACACGCCGTCGGGCTTCATGGCGAGCACGTCGGCAGCCGGCGTCTGCGCGGGAACGACCGTGATGTCGCAACCCTGCTCGGCCAGCAGGCGCAGGATGTTGTACTTCACGCCGTAGTCGTAGGCCACGACCTTGAAGCGTCGGGCCGGCTGGTTGAACGCGGTGCGGTCGAGGTCGTAGACGCCCTCGTTCCACGTGTACGACTCGCCGACGCTTACTTCCTTGGCCAGGTCCATGCCGTTGAGGCCCGGGAAGGCGCGCGCCTTCGCCAGTGCCGCTTCGACGTCGATCTGTTCGCCGGCAACGATGCAGCCGTTCAATGCGCCCTTGTCGCGCAGGATGCGCGTCAGGCGACGCGTATCGATGCCGGCCAGGGCCACGATGCCGTGACGCTTGAGGTAATCGGGAAGGCTCTCGGTGCTGCGCCAGTTGCTGGCTCGACGCGGCACATCACGCACGATCAGGCCCGCGGCGTGCACCGACGCGGACTCTTCGTCCTCGACGTTGACGCCGGTATTACCTATGTGGGGATACGTAAGGGTGACGATCTGTTTGGCGTACGAGGGATCGGTGAGGATCTCCTGGTAGCCGGTCATGGCGGTGTTGAAAACCACCTCGCCGACGGTTTCGCCAGTCGCGCCAACGGCGTAGCCGTGGAACACGCTGCCGTCTTCGAGGGCAAGCAGAGCAGGAATAGGCATGGGAGGACCGCCTTTTAGGTGCAGCAAGGTCCGCAAGCCGCACCAAAGCAGGCTTGAGGACCTTAGTCGAGGAATGTTGCAGGGCGGGTCGCAATGATAGGTGCAAGCCCCTTTGGTGTCCACCCAAAAGAGCTGAACGCAGCCCCGGGAAAGACCCTTTGCCGCCCTGCCCGAGCGTTACACTAGCGCGGTCTCATCCATGCTCGGACGTCCATGAACTCAGCCGCGTTGCTCGACCCCGCCCGTCTCGACCGACCGGACACCGACATCAGGGCGGAACCGTTTCCGTTCCTGATCGCGCACGGTCAGCTGCCAGACGAGGCACGAGGCGAGCTGGAGCGCGATTTTCCGCGCTACGCGAGTGCCGGGTTCTTCCCTTATGACGCCAGTGACTGCGGCCCGTCGATCAACGCCCTGGTCTCGCGCCTGAGTTCGGCCGAGTTCGCCCGCGCCATCGGCGAGCGCCTGGGCATCGACAACCTGGGCCAGTACCCCACCCTCATCACGCTGTGCCGGTCGCTCAACAAGCGCCACGGCACCATCCACACCGACAGCAAGTCCAAGGTGGCCACGGCCCTGCTCTACCTCAACAACCTGTGGCCGGACACCAGCGACGGCTGCCTGCGCTTCCTGGGCAGCGTGGACAACATCGACGACATCGTCGCGCCCGAACTCAAGCCGCTGTACGGCGAATTCGCCGTGTTCAAGCGCTGCGAAAACTCGTTCCACGGCCACCTTCCCTTCGAAGGCGAGCGCCGCGTGATCCAGGTCGCCTGGCTCACCAGCGAGGAAGAAAAGCTGCGCAAGACCAAGCGCGGCAAGTTCGCCCGGGTGTTCAAGAAGATTTTCGGCTCGCTGGATCGCAAGCTGGGCGCCGACCGCGACCGCAACGCTTCGCATCCCGACTGAGTCGGCGCCGCCAGGCCAGGCGGCAACCCCATCGCACGTCAACATCACGGAGGAGTGACATGCCGTTCGTTTTTTTGCTGTCCATCGCGTTGCAGGTCGGTTGCGCCGTACACGTCGTGCGCAGAGGCCGCCCGCTCTACTGGATCTGGCTGCTGCTGATCGGCTCCTACCTGGCCGTGGCCGTGTACGTGCTGGTCGCCGTGATTCCCGACATGCGCCACGATCCGCGCGGTCGGCAGGTAGCGCGCAAAGCCATGCAGACCATCGATCCGCAGCGTCGACGCCGCGAATTGCAGCGCAAACTGGAACTGGCCGACACGGTGCAGAACCGCAGCCACCTCGCCGCCGAATGCCTCGCCATGGGCGACTACGAGAATGCGCGTGAGCTCTACCAAGGCTTGCTGACCGGCCTATACAGCACGGAGCCGGATTTCATGCTCGGCCTGGCGCGCGCACAGGCGGGCAGCGAGGACTACGCCGCGGCGCGAGTAACGCTCGATGCCTTGATCAAGGCCAACCCCAACTACCGTTCCAGCGACGGGCACCTGCTATACGCGCGCTGCCTGGAGGAGCTCGGCGAATACGATGCCGCGCTCGACGAATACCGCGTGCTCGCCGACAGCTATCCCGGCGAAGAGGGCCGCTACCGCTACGCGGCGCTGCTGCGAAAACAGCAGAAGCATGCGGAAGCACGCGGTGTACTGGAGTCATTGCTCAGCCGGGCCAAACTGATGCCCGGCTATTACCGCCGCAAGGAACAGGCCTGGCTCAAGGCAGCCCGCTCTGAGCTGGCGAAGCTGGGCGAATCCTGAGAAACGCCACGCTTTCGTGTGCTGTCAGCTTGTCGCTATCTTTCCGCCATGCCCTCAACGTGTCCGGCGCATAGAGTGACTCATCGCTGATCTCACCGATGTGCCATGCCGTTCACCGTAAGCCACATAGCGGCCGTGCTGCCATTGCGACGCCATTGCAGCATGGACGTCTTCGTCGCCCTGGCCATAGGCAGCATGATGCCGGACATGCATTACTTCCTGCCGGTGCTGCGCGAGCACTGGCCGCTACCCAGCCACCACCTCATCAGCCTGCCGTTGTTTTGCTTGCCGGCAGGCTGGTTGCTTTGGCGATTGTGGCGGCCCTTGTGGGTGCCTGTTTCCATGGTCGACGGCCACGAACCGCCCGTGCCGGCGCCATGGCGCGTGATGCTTGCGCTGATCGTCGGTGCGCTCACCCACTTGGCGTGGGATGCGTGCACTCATGCCAACTACGGCCTTGGGCTCTACCTGCCCGCGCTGGGGCAACCTTTGTTCCGGGTTGACCACGCCGCGATTTCCGCCGCCAATCTCCTGCAATACGGAAGCAGCGTTGCGGGGTTGCTGGTGTTGGTCATGGCGGCATGGCCTGCACGACAGCGGTTCGTGCACGGCATGCGCGAGGGCGTGGCGGTGAGCTGGTTGGTGGCTGCTTTGTTTGTCGTCGCCATCCTGACTGCATTGCTGACGTTTGCCCTCACCTGGAACATGGGCGAAAACGTCAACCAACTGCGCCATACGCTTCGACTCACGGCGTGGAATGGCCTTTCCATGCCGCTGCTCATCGTCATGCTTTATCCGTTGATCTGGCGCCTTCGCCAACGCAAAGCCATCCACACCAGCGATCAGCTGCCGTAGAAGTGCCACGCCACGTAGGCAGCAAACACACTGTACAGCGCACCCACCGGCACCAGCCAGCGTGCGTCCACGCGCCCACGGCGAAACATCCACCACAGATAGATCACCGCGATACCCGTGAGCACGCCCGCCACCATCAGCGGCGCGTCGAACAGCCAGGGCGTGGCGAATAGCGCGAGTGAGCTGGGAATGGTCGCCTGGATCATCATCGCGCCCGAGATGTTGGCCAGCGCGAGGCGCTCCTTGCCCTGGCGCACCCAGATCAGCGCGTTCATCGTCTCCGGCAACTCCGTGGCGACCGGGCTGAGCACCAGGGCCACCAGATGCGGCGAGAGGTTCAACGCGATGCCGATGGCCTCGATCTGCTTGACGAAGGTGTGCGAGGCAAACGCAATCACGACCAGTGCCAGCGTGGTCTGCGCGACCACCCACCATACCGACGGATCGGCCGCCTTCGGTTGGAACTTCAGCGGCTCGATTTCCTCTTCCTCGGGCGCGGTGTCGGACGACTTCAACTCGCGCCATACATACAAGCCGTAGGCGGCGAGGAAGAGCACGCCCAGCCATGGCTTGAACGCGAACGCGATCAGGCCCAGCCCGCACTTCACCACGAAGATCGCCAGGAACCACGACTGGTCGCGCGCCAATCGCCTGTGTTCCACGCGCACCATGGCGTCCGCACGTTGCAGGCGTCGACGATTCATCCACAAGGCCACGCCCACGACCGCATACGCAATCGTTGCCAGCACGAGCGGACCTCCGAGAGCCGCGCCCACGCCGATGTCTTTTTGCTCCGGTGTCTTGCCGAGGATCACGGCGACGAACGTCACGGCGCTCTCCGGCAATGCCGTGCCGAACGCCGCCAGAATGGTGCCTGTGGCGGTGGCGCCCAGGTTGAGCTTCTGGCCGAACCACTCCACGCCGTTGACGAAATATTCGCAGGCGAGATAGATCGCACCAGCCGAGAGCAGGAACAACAGTGCAGTGAGCATGCTTTTTCCAAGGCCGGGCGAGCAGAAAACCATTGGCTCAGCGACGCAAGCTCGCCCGGCCGGGTAAGCGCGTCGTGGCCAAAGGTCTCGCCGGGCTGTCGATACCGATGGTATCGATGAACCATCCACGCCATGAAGCCGAGGCTTCAAGTCTGTTGACGCGGATTCCTCTGGAATCGCAACCGATGACCGGCTGCAAGGGGGTGAGGATGGCTACTCCCCAATGACAATCGCAATAAGTTTAGAGGCCCGAGGGGCCTCGGGCAAGCGAACGGGCCTGAATTACGGCGCGCGCTACACCATAACGGTTCAACGCGACGAACGATCCGCCAGCATCGCGTCGAGATCGTAGTCGCCGGCATCGCGGCCGCTGAGCCAGTGTGCGGCTTCGAGTGCACCGCGGGCGAAGATCGAGCGATCCGTCGCGCGATGCACGAGTTCCAGGCGCTCGCCCTGCCCCATCAGCAGCACTTCGTGCTCGCCCACGATATCGCCGCCGCGCACCACGGCGAAACCAATGGTGCCTTGCGCGCGAGGTCCAACGCGTCCTTCCCGGGCGTACACGGCGCTCTCGCGCAGCGAGGTGCCGCGTGCCGAAGCGGCCGCTTCGCCCAGCGCCAGCGCGGTCCCGGACGGCGCATCTTCCTTGCGGTTGTGGTGCGCCTCGACGATGTCCATGTCCCAATCCGGCAAGGCCGCGGCAGCCTGGCGAAGCAAACGCGTCAGCACCGCCACGCCAAGGCTGAAATTGGCCGCCCGCAACAGCGCTATGCGGGCCGCCGACGCGCTGAGGCGCTGCGCGAAGGTGGCATCGAGCCCGGTGGTGCCCGTGACCAAGGCCACGCCGTTGGACTCACAGTACGTAAGCGCTTCGGCGAGACCGGCCGGACCGCTGAAATCCACTACGACATCCAACGCATCGGCCGCCGGCCATTCGTGCGTGAAACTCAGCGAGCCCTCGCAGGCGCCGACGGCCTGACCCAGCTTCGAGGAACCGGGCGACGCAATAGCCGCCACCAGCATGAAACGCGCATCGTCTTTCACCAGTGCGAGCAGGGCCTGCCCCATGCGACCGGTGGCGCCGTTGATGGCAAGGCGGACGGGCTGGGTCATCGGTGGATTCCTTCCTGGGGCGGGGCTGGCACGGGAGAGGCGATGCTACCGCCTGCGGGCGTCGTCGTGCACAACCCGCGTGAATCGCGCAAAAAACAAAGCCCCGGCTTTGAGCCGGGGCTTTGCAGCGACACGTGTCGTGTGAACTTACGAGGTGACGCGCGACCAGAATTGCTTGACGCCATCGACCCAGGTCTTGGCGCGCGGCGTGTGCTTCTCTGCCTCGCCATCGTCGAAGGTGGCCTCGAGTTGCTCCAGCAGATCGCGCTGCTGCTTGGTGAGGCGCACCGGCGTTTCCACCACCACGCGACAGATGAGATCGCCCGTGCGGCTGCTGCGCACCGATTTCACGCCGCGGCCGCGCAGGCGGAATATCTGCCCGGTCTGCGTTTCCGGCGGAATATTGATCGGCACTTCGCCTTCCAGCGTGGGCACCTGCAATTCCGCACCCAGCGCTGCCTGCGCGAAACGAATCGGCAATTCGCAATGCAGGTCGTTGCCGTCGCGCTGGAAAATGCCGTGCTCGCGCACGCGCACTTCCACGTAGAGATCGCCCGCTTCGCCGCCGGCCGGGCCGGCTTCGCCCTGTCCCGTGAGGCGGATGCGATCGCCGTTGTCGACGCCCGCGGGAATGTTCACCGACAGCGCGCGCGTTTCCTCCAGACGGCCTTCGCCATCGCACTGCTTGCACGGCTTCTCGATCGCATGGCCGCTGCCGCCGCAATGCGGGCACGCCTGCTGGATGGAGAAGATGCCGTTCTGCATGCGCACGCGGCCATGGCCCGCGCAGGTCTTGCAGGTCACCGTCTTGCCGTCGGCCGAACCGCTGCCGTTGCAGTGATGGCAATTGACCTGGGTGGGGATCTCGATCTTCTTCTCGGTGCCGAACACGGCTTCCTCAAGATCGAGCTCCATGATGTAGCGCAGGTCGGAGCCGCGACGCGAACGAGCGCGCCCGCCACCACCGCCCATGCCGAAGATGTCGCCGAAAATATCGCCGAAGATGTCGCCCATGTCGCCAAAGCCACCGGCGCCACCGCGACCGCCCATGCCGTGCTCGAAGGCGGCATGGCCGTGCTGGTCGTACATCGCGCGCTTCTGCGCGTCCGACAGCACTTCGTAGGCCTCCTTGGCCTCCTTGAATTTCTCCTGCGCATGCGGATCGTCCGGACAGCGATCCGGGTGGTACTTCATCGCGAGTCGACGGAACGACTTCTTCAGTTCGACCTCGGTGACGGTGCGCTCCACCCCGAGGATTTCGTAGTAATCACGCTTGCTCATCGTTGCATCCGGCATGGACCGCTCTCTTGCGACACGGATCAGGCGACCCGTGTCCTATCAGCAAAACAGCCCGCGCCTAGGTGTCGAGTCCCGGGCGCGGGCTGCATCAGATCGGCAGCGCCGACCGGCCCATATTACTTCTTGTCGTCCTTGACTTCAGTGAACTCGGCATCGACCACGTCGTCCTGACCGGCCGAGGAGCCGCCCTGCGCACCGGCGTGGGCACCGGCGTCAGCCTGCGGGCCAGCACCGCCCTGGGCCGCTGCGTACAGCGCCTGCGCGACCTGCTCGAGCTTTTCGATCTTCGATTCGATGGCGCCCTTGTCGTCGCCGTCCTTGACCTTCTCCAGGTCGGACAGTGCGCCCTCGATCGTGCTCAGCTGATCGGCCGGCACCTTGCCGCCGTGATCCTTGAGCGCGCTACGGGTGGCGTGCACCAACTGGTCGGCCTTGTTGCGCGTGCCGACGAGTTCGTGGAATTTCTTGTCCTCTTCCTTGTTGGCCTCGGCGTCGGCCACCATGCGGTTGATCTCTTCCTCGGACAGGCCCGAGCCGGCCTTGATTTCGATCTTCTGTTCCTTGCCGCTCTTCTTGTCCTTGGCCGACACGTGCAGGATGCCGTTGGCGTCGATGTCGAAGGTCACTTCGATCTGCGGCATGCCGCGCGGCGCCGGGTCGATGCCCTGCAGGTCGAACTTGCCCAGCGACTTGTTGGCGCTGGCACGCTCACGCTCGCCCTGCAGCACATGCACGGTCACCGCGCTCTGGTTGTCGTCGGCAGTGGAGAACACCTGCGAGGCCTTGGTCGGCACGGTGGTGTTCTTCTCGATCAGCTTGGTCATCACGCCGCCCATCGTCTCGATGCCGAGCGACAGCGGGGTGACGTCGAGCAGCAGCACGTCCTTCACGGTACCGCCCAGCACGCCGCCCTGGATCGCGGCGCCCACGGCGACGGCTTCATCCGGGTTGACGTCCTTGCGCGGCTCCTTGCCGAAGAAGTCCTTCACCGACTCCTGCACCTTGGGCATGCGGGTCTGGCCGCCGACGAGGATGACCTCGCTGACGTCGGACACGCGCAGGCCGGCGTCGTTCAACGCGGTGCGGCACGGCTCGATGGTGCGCTTGATCAGGTCTTCCACCAGCGCTTCGAGCTTGGCGCGGGTGAGCTTGATGTTGAGGTGCTTGGGACCGGACGCATCGGCCGTGATGTACGGCAGGTTCACTTCGGTCTGGTGGCTGGACGACAGCTCGATCTTCGCGCGCTCGGCGGCGTCCTTCAGGCGCTGCAGTGCGAGCGGATCCTTGCGCAGGTCCATGCCCTGGTCTTTCTTGAATTCCTCGACGAGGTAGTCGATGACGCGCATGTCGAAGTCTTCGCCACCCAGGAAGGTGTCGCCGTTGGTGGCCAGCACTTCGAACTGCTTCTCGCCGTCCACTTCGGCGATCTCGATGATGGACACGTCGAACGTGCCGCCGCCGAGGTCATACACCGCCACCTTGCGATCGGCGCCCTTCTTGTCCAGGCCATAGGCCAGCGCGGCCGCGGTCGGCTCGTTGATGATGCGCTTGACGTCCAGGCCCGCGATGCGGCCGGCGTCCTTGGTGGCCTGGCGCTGGCTGTCGTTGAAGTACGCCGGCACCGTGATCACAGCTTCGGTGACGGGCTCGCCGAGATAGTCCTCAGCGGTCTTCTTCATCTTCATGAGGACCTTGGCCGAGATCTCCTGCGGCGCCATCTTGCGGCCGTCGGAGGTCTGCACCCAGGCGTCGCCGTTGTCGTGCGCGATGATGCCGTAGGGCACGATGTGCAGGTCTTTCTGCACTTCCGCGTCGGTGAACTTGCGGCCGATAAGGCGCTTCACCGCGTAGAAGGTGTTCTTGGGATTGGTCACGCTCTGGCGCTTGGCCGGCGCGCCCACCAGGACTTCGTTGTCCTTGGTGAAGGCCACGATGGACGGCGTGGTGCGATCGCCTTCCGAGTTCTCGATGACCTTGGCGGTGGTGCCGTCCATGACGGCGACGCACGAGTTGGTCGTGCCCAGGTCGATACCGATGATTTTACCCATGTTGTCTACTCCCGAATTCTTTAAGCGACCCCTCGGCCGCGACTGGTTTTCAGATGGGGTTTCGCGCCCGGCATCTCAATGCCGACAAGACCCCCCAATGCCTTGCACCGTTGCCGGAAGGGGACGCCATTCAGGCGTCCTCGACCACCGGCGCAGGTGTCATTCCTTGGCGACCGCCACCAATGCGGGGCGCAGAAGCCGATCGTTTAGCACGTAGCCCTTCTGGAGCACGTTGACGACCGTGTTGGGGGCCGCGCCCGGGGCCTCCACCATGCTCACGGCGTGATGCCGATCCGGATCCAGCGGCTGGCCCACCGGATCGATCTGCACCAGGCCATTGTTCTCGGCGATCTTCAGCAGCGACTTGAGCGTGAGTGCGATGCCCTCGCGCACGCTGGCCACGTCGCCGCTTTCCACCTGCAGGCCGCGCTCCAGGCCGTCGTAGACCGGCAGCAGCTCGTTCAACAGCTTCTCGTTGGCGAAGCGGCGAGCCTGCTCCACGTCGCGATGCAGGCGACGACGCTGGTTCTCGATTTCCGCCTTCTCGCGCAGCACCGTATCGCGCAGCTCCACGTTGGCAGCTTCCAGTTCGGCGATGCGGCCCTTCAGTGCTTCCAGTTCGGCGTTGGGCACGGTGCCCTCCACATGGCCCTGCGCCTCGTGGGGCGCCGTGGGATCGTTGCTTTGCATAAATAACTCCAAGCCTTATCCATGGCCGGTGCGTTACGCACCAACCGTCAAACACTTGCGGGTAAATCCCGCCTCCCGAGCGCGTTATAAGGTCGTAGCGGCGCGATTCAAGGCGTCGCTGAGCAAACCGGCCGTTGCCTGCACCACGGGAATCACCCGCTCGTAGGCCATGCGGGTGGGTCCGATGACCCCTACCGCGCCTAGCACGCGGCCCTGTGCACCATAGCTGGCTGTGACCACACTGCAACCATCCAGTGCCGCAAACCCCGATTCTTCCCCGATGAAGAGCCTTACGCCAGGGGCCTTGGCGCACACTTCCATCAGCTGCAATAGCTCGTTCTTCTGCTGGAAGGCCTCGAACAGCTCGCGCAGGCGCTCAAGGTTCGCTAGTTCCGAATAACCCATCAGGTTGGTCTGGCCGCTCACCAGCACGTCGTCGCTTTCGCTCTGCGGGGCGAACGAGGCCGCTGCAAGTTCTACTGCGCTGGACATCAGCCGGTTGAGTTCGCCGCTAGCCTCGCGGAGTTCGCGCAACAGATGGGCGCGGATGTCGTCCAGGCGCAGGCCGGCAAAATGGCCATTGAGGTAATTGGCAGCCTGCTCCAGCTCGCCGCCTTCCAGCGGCTTGGCCAGCTGCACGATGCGGTTCTGCACCTGGTTGTCCGAGAACACCAGGATCACCAGCACGCGTGCGTCGGGCAGCGCCACGAAGTCGATGTGGCGCAGTGGAAAGTCCGCCTGGCGCGGCACCGTGACCACGCCGGCGAAGCGCGTCATGGCCGAAAGCAGCGTGGAGACGTTGCCGAGCAGGTCGCGCGTGGTGGTGGGGCCCGGCGGCAATTCGCGACGCAGGCGGGCCATCTCGTCCTGCGGCAGCGGCTGCAACTCGATCAGGCTGTCCACGAACAGGCGCAGGCCACGCGGCGTGGGCACGCGGCCCGCCGAGGTGTGCGGCGAGGCGACCAAGCCCGCTTCTTCCAGGTCCGCCATGATGTTGCGGATGGTGGCCGGGCTCACGTCCAGGCCGGACGAACGCGACAGCGTGCGCGACCCCACAGGCTCGCCATCGGCGAGGTACTGGGCGATCAATGTGCGCAAGAGGCGTCGTGCGCGGGCATCGAGATGGGCGGCTGGCATGCTGTAGCAATCCGTGAGACACGAAAGAAATAAGGTCTGGCGGGAAAGTTTGCAAGAAATGGGGATGCGGGGCTGGTGGCGGGGGCGCCAAAAACGGGTGGTCGGTCATGCACCGGATGCCAGAGCGTGAGCCTCCACTATCCGTTTCCCATGCCCCGCCCCTTACAATCCCCCGACTCCAACACGCCCTCGCCCATGCTCACCTCGCTCTACGTTCGTCATTTCGCCGTCGTCGAAGAAGCCGAGATCGCCTTCGGCCCGGGTCTTACCGTGGTCAGCGGCGAGACGGGTGCGGGCAAGTCCCTGCTCGTGGATGCCCTGATGCTGCTGGCCGGCGCCCGTGCCGACAGCGGCATGGTCCGCGCCGGCAGCGACCGTGCCGAGCTCACCGCCGAGTTCGACCTGACCCACCTGCCTGAAGCCCGCGAATGGCTGCGCCGCGAGGAGCTGGACGAAGAGGACAGCTGCCAGCTGCGCCGCGTCATCCGCGCCGAAGGCAGCTCACGCGCCTGGATCAACGGACGCCCGGCCAACGCCAGCCAGCTCGGCGAACTGGCCACGCTGCTGGTGGAAATCCACGGCCAGCACGAACACCAGGCGCTGCTCTCCCGTGCACACCAGATGGAACTGCTCGATGCCTACGCCGGCAACGAAGCCCTGGTGGCACAGGTTCGCGAACTGGCCCAGCAATGGCGCGAGCTGGGCAACCGCATCCGCAAGCTGAGCGGCGGCGACGATCGCGAACAGCGCATCGAACTGCTGAGTCATGAACTGGGCGAGCTTGAAAAGTGGGCACTGCCCGCCAGCGAACTCACCGAACTGGAAGCCAACCACAAGCGCCTGGCCAATGCCGGCCGTCTCGCCGAAGGCGCGGGCGGCGTGGTGGAACTGCTCGATGGCGAAAGCGAATTCGCGTTGCGACGCGCGTTAGGCCGCGCACAGCTGGAAATGAGCAAGCTCGCCGCGCTGGACGATCGCCTCGCGCCGTTGCTGGAACTGCTGGACAACGCCTCGATCCAGCTCAGTGAAGCTGCCGATGGACTCGGTCGCTATGCGCTCGACGTCGATCTCGATCCCGATCGCTATGCCGAAGTGGATACGCACCTCACGCGCTTGCACGAACTCTCGCGTCGCCATCGCCTGCCGGTGGCCGAACTGCACGACAAGGCTGCCACGCTGCGCATCGAACTCAGCGAACTGGAAGGTGCCGGCGACGCGCTGGAAAAACTGGCCAGCCAGCGCGCGCGCCTGCAACAGCAGTACGACGAACATGCCGCCAAGCTCAGCCACGCTCGCCAGCAGGCCGCCGAACGCCTGGGTGGCGAAGTGAGCGTGCTGATGGGCGAACTGGGCATGAGCGGCGGTCGCCTCGTCATCGAACTGGAATCGACTAGCGAAAGCGATCCCGACGCACAAGGCCGCGAGCGCTGCGAACTGCTGGTGAGCGCCAATCCCGGCCAACCGCCGCGCGCACTGCGCAAGGTGGCATCGGGCGGCGAACTGGCACGCATCAGCCTCGCCATCGAAGTGGCCACGCTGGGCAAGGACACCATCGGCACCATGGTGTTCGACGAAGTGGATACCGGCATCGGCGGCGCGGTAGCCGAAGTGGTCGGCCAAAAGCTGCGCGCACTCGGCGGACTCCGTCAGGTGCTCTGCGTCACGCATCTGCCGCAGGTGGCCGCGCAGGGCCACGCGCATCTTCGCGTGAGCAAGGAAAGCGATGGCGAATCCACCCGCACGCGCATCGAGAAACTTGATGCCAACGGCCGCCGCGATGAACTCGCGCGCATGCTGGGCGGTGTGGAGATCACGCGCGAAACGCGGGCGCATGCCAAGCAGATGCTGGAGCGGGCGCAGGTTTAAGGATCTGCTTCGCTCACTACGTTGTCCGTGACGTCAGCTCACCGCCACCTCACCTACGTCATTCCGGCGCAAGCCGGAATCCAGTGGTGTGGTGCGAGGTCGTCGCGACTCCCGTAAAGGCCATCGCGAAAAACGGAAGCTCTCTCTACTGGATTCCGGCCTGCGCCGGAATGACGAACGGGAACGCAAGGCGTGACGCGTCCCGCAGGAACCTGTCAATTCTTCCGTGGCAACAACCCGCGCTCGGTGGCCATGCGGTAGAGATCGAGTTCCGACCCCGCACCCAACTTGCCCATCAAGCTCGCGCGATGGATGTAGACCGTCTTCTGGCCAATCCCAAGCTCGCCCGCCACCTGCTTGGGCGCGCGACCCGCCGCCAGCAAGAGGAACACTTCGCGCTCGCGCGCCGTGAGCCGATGGATGGGATCGCGCGATTCGCTCGGACGTTCAGCGCGGCGCTTGCGCAAATCCGAACTGAGAAAACATTCACCCTGCATCACCGCGCGCAAGCCGGCGACGAGTTCCTCCGGCGCCACGCCCTTGGTGACGTAGCCGCTCGCACCGCGACGCAAGGCTTCCGATACGTAGGGCTCGCCGTCGTGCATGCTCAGCACCACGATGCGCGTATCCGAGGCGACGCTGCGCAAATGCTCGATCAACGGCAGCCCGCTGCCATCGGGCAGCGAGAGATCGAGTGCCACGAGATCGGGACGACACGAGCCAACCGCTTCGACCGCATCGTCGGCGCTGCGGCATTCCGCAACGACCTCCAGATCCGGTTCCAATTCGATCAGCCGCTTGAACCCCTCTCGGACAATGGCATGGTCATCGACCAGGACAATGCTGTACATGCCGCATGTATAGCAGTCCCGGAGGCCGTTGACGATCTCTGCGCGCATGTGGCCGAAAGAGCGCGCACGGGCGATGGCGTCAAAGTGCCCGGACGGCCGTCTGGACCGCTGCCCGACGCCATGTAACATCGGCCGCATGCGACTCAAATCTTCCGCGCTCCCCGGTTCCAGCCTGCTTCTGGGTATTGGCTATTTGCTGCTCTGGCTGCTGCTCTGGCCCACCGAACAACCCTATTGGATGCTTCCCTACGGCCTGCGTTTTGGCGCTTTGCTGCTTGCGCCCACGCGCATGTGGCCCTGGCTGCTCGGCGCCGAATTCGCAGCGACCGGGCTGATCGCGTCCGTCCATCCGCTGCCGATGGGCTGGTGGGGCTTCCTTATGGGAGAACTGCCCGAGCCCCTGGTGGTTGCCGTCTGCCTCTGGCTGATGCGTCGCGCCAACCTGCACGCCAGCCTGCGCGACCCCGAAGATGTGGCTCGCCTGCTCCTGTCGGCCGCCTTTACGGTGGCGGCCACCACGGCGACGGATGCGGTGCTGCTCGCGCTGGTCCACGCCAGCCCCACCACCGAGCTGATGATGCAGGCCCTGGGCCAGGATCTGCTCGGCAACTACGTGGGCGTGCTGCTGGTGGTGCCGCTGCTGGTGATGATGCTGCGCGCACGGCTGGACAAGCGGGCGCTCGGACGCCTGTTGATGGATGGCATGCTGGTGCTGCTGCCGTCACTGGCGATCCTGCTGGTGCTTTCGTCGCACGCGGCGCCGCAGCCGCAGTTCGCTCGCGTGTTGTCGCTGGCGCCCGTGCTGTTCTTCGCATTTCGGCATGGCTGGCGCGGCGCCAGTCTCGCCATGCTGATTTCCAGCCTGGGCATGACGCTGGTCGATCATCTCTCAGGGCACGGCATTCCCAGTGCAGCCGGCGAACTGTTCCTGGCCGTGGCGGGCACCGGCGCGCTGATGCTTGGCTCAGCCACCGATGCGCTTCGCCGCAGCAGCGAGCGCGTGGCAGAACAGAACGTCTATCTCGCCGCGGTGAATCGCCGCCTCGATCATCTCGCCCGTCAGTTGCGAGACGCCGCACGCGGCAACCTGCGCACCGAGGAAAACCAGCGCCGCCACATGGCTGCGGAACTGCACGACGAACTGGGACAGAACCTCACTGCCATCCAGACGCATCTGAAGCTTGCGCAATCGCGCCTGACGCAGGCCGGCATGGACGATATCGGCGTCTCCATCAACGCCATCCTGGGCCACATGCGCCGCGCCCTGCATCGCCTGCTGGACGATCTTCGCCCCGCCGTGCTTGATGAATTCGGCCTGCTGCGCGCGCTGGACGAGGGCCCGATCCGCGACCTGCTCAACGCGGCGGGCGTGGCCTACCGCACCGAACTGCACGGCGACCCGCGCCTGCTCGACGACGACACCCGCACCGTGGTCTATCGCTTGGTGCAGGAAAGCGCCACCAACGCCGTGAAGCACGCCCACGCCGACACCTTCCAGCTGCGTCTGCGCATCGGCGAGCGCCAGGGCGTGGCATTGGCCCTGCTGGACATCCGGGACAACGGCATCGGCCTGCCGGCCCGCATGCCTCGCGGCGGCCGCGGCATGCAAGGCATGCGCGACCGGGTGACGTCACTGGGCGGCCTGTTCAGGGTCCGGCCCGAGGCCCAGGGCGTTCATCTTCGAATATTGTTGCGCAGCAACACACAAACTGGTGACGTAGCTCGCACTTAGGATCGTTACATAGGAAATTTTCCGATACCCGAGGTGTGAAGGGTTCGTTACGCTGGATTCATCGATGTGGGGGAGCCACCATCGCAAGATGGTGAGCCATGCCAACCGTGGGGACGGTGGGCATGAAGAACGGCAGGATGCCGTTCCGCCGGAATCGGTGGCCATACCGGGACGCGCGAGCAACTCGCCCTCCTAGGAGCCATCCGGTAACGGATCAAGCCGCAGGGCGGACAGGAGTCCTCCCGCGGCTTTTTTTATGGGCGAAGGTTTTGCATGCCGCCCTTCCGGCCACGAAAAAGGCCGGCAACGTTTCCGTCACCGGCCCGAGGATTTCGCGAGGATTTCGCTTACTTGCCGCCTTTCTTGGGGCGCACGTACAGCACCAGGCTGTGGTCTTCGATGACGTAGCCGTGGCGGGCGGCGATCTCGGCCTGGAGCCGCTCGATCTCCTCGCTCACGAACTCGATGACCTTTCCGCTGTCCACATCGATCATGTGGTCATGATGCTTGCCGCGGTCCAGTTCGTAGACGGCCTGGCCGCCCTCGAAGTTGTGCTTGACGACGATGCCCGCCGCCTCGAACTGGGTCAGCACCCGGTAGACGGTGGCCAGTCCGATGTCTTCCTGGTGGGCGAGCAGGCGTTTGTAGATGTCTTCGGCGGTGAGATGGTGGGCCTCCTCATCTTCGAAGATCTGGAGAATACGCATGCGGGGGTGGGTGACCTTGAGCCCGGCTTTGCGCAGTTCTTTCGTTTCCTGTTCCATAGCAAACTCCACGCACACGGCGCCACGAGGCCGTTAGTGTATCATCCGACACCTTTACGATCCGGACGCAACACGCATGCATAAGCTGATTCGCACGCTGGGTTTTGCCATGCTGGCACTGTCGCTGGCCAGCTGCCGTCTCATTTATACCCCCGACGTGCAACAGGGCAACCTGCTCGACAAGAAGACCGTGGATCAGCTGCAGCCCGGCATGACCAAGCGTCAGGTATTGGTGCTGATGGGTTCGCCGTCGGTGAATTCGCCCTTCAGCCAGAACGAGTGGGCTTACGTTTCCACCCAGCAGCACCGCGGTGGCGACATCAAGGTCCACACGCTCAAGCTCACCTTCAACAACGATGTGCTGGTTCGCACCGAAGGCGACTTCTTCGCCGAAGACGCGCAGAAGCTCATCAACGACACCAAGAAGTACCACGCCAGCTATCCGGTCGACGAAACCAAGGGTGACAAGAACACCGGCGGTGGCGGCGACAAGGGTGGTGACAACGGCGGCGGTGGTGGCGGCGGCAACGACGGTCACTAAGCCCGTGCGGCCGGCGTCAACCCTCGTGGGCGCGGCGCCGGCGTGCTTCTTTTGGATCGAGCGTGAGCGGCCGGTAGATTTCCACCCGGTCGCCCTCGCCCACCACGTGATCCGGCGTCACCTTGCGGGAGAAGATTCCCAGTCGCGCCGGATCCACGACGAGTCCTGAAATCTCCCGCGCGATGCCTGAAGCTTCGATGGCCTGCGCCACGGTACTTCCCGCAGGCAGCGTGACTTTTCGCAGCCAGCGTCGCGAGGGTTCGGCAAAGACCACCTCGACGGTGACCTGCTCAGCCATAGGTGCGCTCCGCCTCGCGGCAGAAATCGTCGACCATGCGGCTCGCCAGCCCCTGGAAACCCAGCTTGATGGCCGCGCCACCCAGCTTGCCCGCATAGTCGAAATCCAGCGCGAAGGATACCTTGCAGCCGGCGTCGCCCAGCGCGATGAATTCCCACAGCCCGTCCAGGCTGCGGAACGGACCATCGACCAGGCTCATGTGCAAACGGCTGGGACGCACGGTGCTATTGCGCGTGGTAAAGCTCTGGCGAAACCCCATGTACTTGAGATCCAGCCGCGCCACCAGCACATCCTCGCCACGCTCCAGCACCTGAGCGTCGACACACCAGGGGAAGCGCTTTGGGTATGCTTCAACGTCATTGACCAGATCGAACATCTGGGCCGGCGAATATCGCACCAGGGCGCTGCGGCGGATCTCGATCACTTCAGCCTCTTCTTGAGCATCATCTTCAGTCCCTCCACGGACGGGACCATCACCAGGGCAATGAGCCCGAAGTTTAACGGACATGGCCAAGCCTAAGGACAAAGACAAAAACGCGGGCGGCACCATTGCGCTGAACAAACGCGCGCGCCACGAGTACCACATCGACCAACGCTTCGAGGCAGGACTCGAGCTGCAAGGCTGGGAAGTGAAGTCGCTGCGTGCCGGCCGCATCAATTTCGGCGACAGCTACGCCGTCGTGCTGAGGAGCGAGATCTTCCTCGTCGGCACTTCCATTCCGCCGCTGATCAGCGCCTCCACGCACGTGGTGGCCAACGATCGCCGCACGCGCAAGCTGTTGCTTCATCGAGAAGAGATCGACACCCTCATCGGCGCCGTCGAGCGCAAGGGCTACACCCTCATTCCCATGGCCCTCTACTGGAAGGGCAACAAGGTGAAGGTGGAAATCGGACTGGCCAAGGGCAAGCAGGCGCACGACAAGCGCGATGCGGAAAAGGAACGCGACTGGCAGCGCGAAAAGCAGCGCACCATGCGTTCGCACAACAAGCTAGCCTGACATTCTCCGCCACGAGCCTGGCTCGCCTTCGGAAAGCCCCACCGCATCCTCGCGCAGCGACATGTTCATGGCATCCACCGAGGTGCCGAAACCGAACCGCTCATAGATGCAATGCGCGGCGCCGGTGGAGTGCAGGTTGAGCGAATCAACGTCCTGCGCCCTCGCCGCCGCCCCCAACGCCGCGAGCAAGGCAGAAGCCAGGCCCTGGCGCCGATGCGTGCGCTTCACGAACATGTTCAGCACATACCAGCCCACGCCGCGACGGAAATAAGCCGAAGGCAAGTGCGTATACGGATGCACCATCACGCAACCGGCCGCGCGCCCTTCCACCTCGGCCAGCCAGGCCAGCAAGCGGCCTTCGGGCATGGCTTCCTCGATCCAGCCGCGCAACTGGTCGGCAAAGCCGTCCGGCAATTGCTGCTTGAGCTCTTCTTCCAGAAACGCACAACGCAATTCCGTCAACACACCTGCATCGTGCAACACCGCCTGACGTATCCGGACCATGGCCGTTCCTTTCGGTGGTGATGGGGTAAACCATAGCGGCGTCATGCAGCTTGTAGAAATGCCTTCCGGCTACATATACTGACTGACCAGCTACTGTTTCAGTTTCCCCGGGGGTGTCATGGCTTCGACGGGGGTAGTGAGATAGCTTGGTGCATGCCGAGGGGGCAGCTTTCCTCGTTAATCCAGCCGCAAACTTATAGTTGCCAACGACGACAACTACGCTCTGGCCGCTTAAGGCCTAGCCCCGAACCCACTTGTGCTCGTGCTCGTGGATGTAGGGTCATTATCACGAGATCGCCCGAAGCTGCCGCCTGTCGGTAAGGGCTAAATCAAGCAGGCTGGTCCTTCGATGCGCTTCGCACGCTGTGCTGTCGCGGGATGAGATCTAACGGCGAGCTAAGCATGTAGTACCGGGCGTCAAACGCCTTCGGACGCGGGTTCGACTCCCGCCACCTCCACCAACTCAACGTCCACGGACGTTCCAAGAAGGCCGGAATCCCAAGCAACAGCAAGGGTTCCGGCCTTTTTCTTTGTCCACTGACGTCTAGAGAGATTCCTTGAAATCCGGGGGCAACTGGGGGCAAGATCGGGGGCAACACGGATGTCACTATTCAAAGTTGCCCCCACATGCCACTCACCAACGTCGCGATCAACAAAGCCAAGCCGATGGGAAAGACCTACCGCTTGTGGGATAGCGGGGGCATGTACCTCGAAGTCTCGCCTTCTGGAGGAAAGTGGTGGCGATGGAAGTACCGTCACTCTGGTAAAGAGAAGCGACTGTCCCTTGGCACCTTCCCCGATACCAGCCTCGCAGAAGCTCGCGATAAGCGCGATGCAGCACGCAAGTTACTAGCGTCCAGCATCGATCCGAGTGAGCAACGGAAGGCTACTAAAGCAGCTGGCGAAGAGCGCTCGGCCAATAGCTTTGAAGTTGTGGCCCGAGAATGGCACGCGAAACAGTCCTCGACTTGGGTGGAGCTCCACGCAAGCCGCATCATGCTGCGATTGGAGAATGACATCTTTCCTTGGCTGGGCAGCCGGCCGATCGCGGACATCACCGCCAAGGAGTTTCTGATACCCTTTGCCTGCGGCTAGCGGTGAGTGGGCAATGCCTTGGTATCCCACCAAGACGGCCGCAAAGCACACGGCCACAATTACGATTGTTCTGGTCGAAGGGAAGGACTTCTTCTCCGCTTGCCGCGGAAGACGTGGCGGAAGATTCGGAGGTAGATCAGGGGGAAGATCTGGTGGTAGATCCATCAGGGAATCCTTGAAGTCCGACAATCGGGAAGGGCGACGAGTCAGCCGTAGATCGTGATTTGCGAGGAGTGCCCGCATCGTTCGCAGCGGTACATTCCGTGATGGACCTGACTGCCGGGGCTAGGGCTGCTAGACACATGGACGGTGCTGTTGACGTTTCCACATGCCTCGCATTTGTCCCTCCATTTCAAGCTCTTGCCATCGTCAAAGACGATCACTGCACCAGTCGCGCCGGCCATAAACACCTCGTAAAGCCCATTATAGACTACCCTATTTTGGACTATTCCAAAACCGTGTTTAGCGTGTCAAGTCGGTCAACGACAGAGCACGCACCATGGCCTCGACACACCACGTGGACTACAGGCTATTGATCGAGATGCTGCGCGAGACCCGCGAAGGGGAGGATGTTGCCCAAACCGAACTAGCCCAAACTCTTGGAACCACACAGACCTTCGTTTCGAAGGTCGAGCGGGGTGAAAGGCGGCTGGATCCAGTTGAGCTAACGGAATTCCTCGAAGCACTAGGGGTGCAACCAGAGGCATGGCTCAAGAAATATCTGGCCAGCCGAAGAGAGCTCCATAGGAAGCAAGAGGTAAGGCGAAAGGTCTCCGCTCTCTAGAAGTCGACCTTCAGACGGAACCGCCGTCATGAAAACTGATTGTCAAAGAACCGCCCCATTAAATAGGCAGGGAGAGTACCTGCGTGCTATTTTTAAGGTGTAATAATTAATCGATTGAAGAGAGCCGGCACTCCCCACCCTGTCGCATTTACGGCGCTTGCATTTACAGTGTACGTAAATCAAATTGTTGGCATATTCCACCATCGCTTCAGTGGTACAGCGCCGGGCACAAGATCGAACTCTCCCTCTTGAGAGCGATGAATAAAGAAGAGTCGCTCCTCGCTCCACCAGCTCAAATATCTCGATTCCTTGCTAACATAATTGATTGCACCTTTGTCCGGAGCCAGCGAAACATACACTCCGTTCTTGCTGACTAGCTTCTCCGTTTCGCTGTAATTCAAACTCGTCCCGGCCTTGCGGGCTGCTTGCTGGAATCGTCTAAGGGCTTTCACTGGCCTCCGCTCTAACGCGGGGTGATCACGAAGAAGAAAGTGAAAGTGGCAATTTCCTCGATCACGGACCCAAAGAATCTTACCGACGTCCACAGGTGCTAGGAGCTCTACGCCAGTTTGTAGCCCGGGGTAGCGCCTCTTTTTTTTGATATCCTCCCGCTCCAGTAGCACCACTCCCGTCAGCGGCCTAACCGAACGCCATCCGTAGCGACCAAACAATTGTTTGTGAAGTCTGCCGACGAATACTTCGCCGTGCCTCAGTGCGGAAGCATCGTCGACCGGACGCTGGAAGGTCAGCGTTACAAAGAAACGGTAAGGACCATACTGCTTAATTACATCAGCAACTTGGTTGTGCTTAATATCTAAAAATTCTTCTGTTTCAAAATCTCGTATCATAAATTAGTTTCCTAAGGGTATAACTTTTCTCATCTGCAGCCGGTCTGGCCGAGAAGTGCTTGTGAAAATTGAATTTCGATGAAGTCGCGTCGTTTTGTATGATCAGAAAGTTCGCGACGATATTTACTATGTATCAGTTAGCGTAGGCCGTTGGGAAAAGGTGCCGGCGCTGATCCATCCAATGAAGGACTTCAAATTCGTGCCAAGCAACGGAGCGTTCCGACAGACGTACCGAGCGAGGAAAAGAACCTTCGCTCTGCATTTTATAAATCTGTGAACGTGACAGACCGATGAGATGAATTACTTCGGGAAGACGGATAAAGCGATTTGGTTGAGCATGTTTTGTTGTCATCAGAGCCTCATATTTGCGGCATTGGTGCCGCGGAAATATGGTGCCCCGGACCTGATAATTAATCTATGCTCAACCCAGTCTGAAACGGACTATTTTGCTATTGACATGGATAAGGGAACATCCGTTCTCGCACATCGATATCTTGTACGATCATCCCTTGGTAGCCAACACAAAGTGGGGGCAACTATGGGGGCAACTATGTCAAGGCTTTCCCGCATAGTGGCTTCACACCTTGGATGACATGGCGTATTTGATAGACGCCACCTCCACCAATGACGAAAAAGCCCGGCGATCACTCGCCGGGCTTTTTTTGTCCGCAAGAAATGACTGCGTCCAAGTGAATCTGCTTTTCTCCCTCCCCTTCTGACTGACCTGGAATCGAGGGAACCCTGATTGAAAAAACCTGTCTAAACAGGCTTGTCGCAACACGCGCCGACGGCACGCGCATGTTTCGTGTCAGTCATTGGCGTGATTTAGGGGTGTGATGAAGCGTTCCGGACAGGTCCGACATCGACAGCAGGGGGACAGTGCGCGCGGTTTGGCATGGCTCGACAGCGAAACGCGCGAGACCTTGGGGCGCAGACGTTGGCGACAACCGCCGCTGACGCGCCCAACGCTGGTGCTTACGCTGATGTTGGTAAGCGCGCTGCACGTGCTGTTCGCACTGGCACTGTGGTTCGAGATGCAGCCCTCGTCGAAGCACCCGGCGGTCGTGAATACCGATAGAGGTCAAGCGCTGATCGTGCGTCTGATCGATCATCCCAGCGTGGCGCGCGCCGCGCAGCCATCCGCACCAGTTTCTCCGACCGAAAAGGCGGTGCCGCCGCAACCATCGTTGCCTACCCGCAGCACCCCAATCGCGCACGAAAAGCCGCGTCGTGATGCCATGGTCGTGCAGGATCATGAAGCGACGCCTGCGCCGGCGACCTCCATAGCCGCACCGTCCGCCACAAGTCTGTTTGCGAAAGACGGTTCGGTGCGACTGCCGTCCACGACGGATGCCACCTCCGCAACAGCAAACGCCAAGGCCGAACCGCCAAAACCTGCGGACGATCGTCAGATCATGCAGCACGACAGCAACCGGATGCAGTACAAGGCCACCCGTTTCGAAAAATATTTCCCGCCACCGAACGAGACCGCCGGTGGCGCAGTTGGGCGCCACATAGGCGATGCCATCAAGGAAGTCGTCAAAAGCGTCTGCGATCCCAGCAAGAGCGGTACAGCTTCCAACCTGCTTTGCGGCTCACCGCCGCCGCCCGCCTCATCCATGGATCGCGACGAACGCCTCAACCTGCCGCCAGCATCCCTGGCCGACAATCCCAATCCGACCAAGGCGCCGGCGCTATCGAGTTGTATTGACGAGTACAAGGCGGGCAATCCGCTGTCGTCCGGCTGCCCGGTGAACACGCCTGATCTGGCCTTCAAGGCCGAGATGCGTGAATGCATTGATCTGTTCCGCGCGGGCAAGCGGCTCAAGACATGGTGTCCGCTCGATACTCCCCAGCGCGCGGCGGCGGAATCGTCGGCGCCAGCGAATGCGGGGAGCCCCGGTGAAAGTACTCCTGTCACCGGCGGGCACTAGGCGCAGCAACGCTCGGCCTTGGTCCTGTCGAGGCCACTTTGTATCTGCGATGCCGTTTGGGCACGAGGCAGGCGAAGCATCAAAGACTTCTGCGAAGATGGCTCACCGCTTGCTTGGCCATGCTTCACCTAGCCGTGAGCTGCGCTGAAGCATGTTGCCATCCATAGCAACGAGGGGAGTGCGCGGCATGAGCTTTGTGATCGATCATCCGTTGGTGTTGTTTGTCGTATCCCTGGTTTCGCTGTGGCTCGCCGGCCGCATCGGGGTGGGCCTGTCGCGATGGCACCGCCCTGCCGAATCCGATGTGCGCGAAGCCTTCAACGTGGTGCAAGGCGCCACGCTGACCTTGCTGGCGCTGATCATCGGCTTCAGCTTCTCCATGGCCATCAACCGCTATGACCAGCGGAAGAATTACGAAGAGGCCGAGGCAAACGCCATTGGGACGGAATACGTGCGTCTCGACCTGCTGCCGCCGGCGGATGCAGCGAAAGTGCGACCTCTGCTTCTGAACTATCTCCAGCTCCGCATCCGGTTTTACGAGACCACCGACCGCAGCCAGCTTCCCCAGATCACGGCGCGCAAGAACGAACTGCAGTCGAGTCTATGGAGCGCATTGAAGGCGCCGGCCGATCAGAAACCCAGTCCGATCACCGCCCTGGCAGTGGCCGGCATGAACGATGTGCTCAATTCGGAAGGCTATACGCAGGCAGCGTGGTGGAATCGCATACCCACCGCCGCCTGGATGCTGATGGGGATCATCGCGCTGGGCTGCAACCTGCTCGTGGGTTTCGGGGCGCGCAAGCTGACATCCGAACCGGTGCTGATGCTGGTGCTCCCGTTGGTCGTCGCGGTGTCCTTCATGTTGATCGCAGACATCGACAGCCCTCGCGGCGGACTCATCCGCGTCGTTCCGCAAAACCTGAAGTCGCTGATGGCGTCCCTGCCCGCTTCTTGAAGCTACTGCGGCCCCTCGACCGCCAGCACCATCGCGGAAGAATCCACCTCGCAGTGATAGAGCGCGGCGTTCGCGTTGTAGTTGGCGGCGAACGTGAACTGCTTTCCGTGGGTGCTGGGCTGCTCGCCGATGAGGCGCCATCCATCGATCTCGCCCTGAAGTCTGGGGCGAAGTTCCGCCTCGCAAGAGGCGATCTGCCGGTCGTGGCGCGCCGCTGCCGCGACTGCCGTCTCATCCACAGGCCGCTTCCAACGATGCCAGCAAGCGGCGGCAACCAATAGGCCGACGGCCGTCGCCGTGAGCAGTGTCCGAAGGATGCGTCGCTTGTTTCGCCGCTTCATACGCCCTGTCCGTTACGCATCGACCAGCACCGCGGATGATCAAGACTCGTCGTTGGCGCTGATGCCCATGTTCCGCTTATAGCCGTTGGCACGCGTGAGTATGGCCATCGCCTCGCGGAAGATCATCGGCACCGGGGCCGGCAAATCGCCTTGGGCACGGGAGGCTTCGAAGTCGCCTTCGGCACCGGCGAGCAGTTCGTCGATGAGGCCGGGCTCCTTCATGTCCATGCGTTGAAGCAGGCTGAGCAGGATGTAGGAGCACGCATGGGCCTTGGCTTCCGCCCGCGTAAATTCGTGAGCCATGATCTGCACCTTCGAGCACATGGAGGGGTGGCTTCGAATGTACCGCCGAAACGCAACATGTGCGATGACACAAACGCCACATCGTTGCGGCGCCATGCGATGCACCGTGCCTCGATCCAGGCGGAGACGCCGCCCCGCCCACAAGACCGTCACGAGCGGACGCTGAAACTGTGCGCATCGAACGGGGAAACGCGGGTGCCACCGTTCCGCCGCCGCGAGACGGACGGACTGGCGCCACGGCGCCTTCCCCACAGGCACAAACTTCTGGGGCAGCACGCATCCATGCCATTGGCGGCACCCACCGGCGATTCCCTCAACCGGCGCTTCCGGTACATCGTCACCGCGCTGTACGTGGTGGTGGTGGGGATGTTTCTGTGGCAGGTATCCCAACAGTGGCGTGGCTACCGGGACGCCACGGAGGCGCAGAAGGATTTTAGCGTCGTCAGGGCGGCGCTGCGGGCCATGGCGAACGTGTCGAGCGAGCGTCGCCCCACGGTGGCGGTTCTCATGCTGCGCGATCCCGATACTCAGCGGTGGCTCGACGTGTTGCACTCCGCACGGCAGGAAACCGACAGGCGCATGGACGAATTGGGCGCTGCCTTGCGCGATCCTGATTGCGACGAGTGTGGGACACTCGTTTCCTCGTGGGAGCGCGCGCGAACCCAGCTCATCGAGGCCCGGCAACACCTCGATGCCATGCAAGGTCCAACCCATACCGACGAAGACATCATCGACGGCTTCAACCAGATCGTCGGCGTGATTCCCCGCCTGTCGTCGATCGCGCAAACCAGTGCCACCGGCGTCATCCGTGAAAATGCAGACGTGCAGAGCT
The DNA here is from genome assembly GCF_040545895.1 of Dyella japonica. Lineage (GTDB taxonomy): Bacteria > Pseudomonadota > Gammaproteobacteria > Xanthomonadales > Rhodanobacteraceae > Dyella > Dyella japonica_D. The sequence goes on along the minus strand of NZ_JBEPMU010000006.1, from coordinate 327,880 downwards.
ATCTGCTCGTCGCGCGCCTTTCCGGCGTGCTGAGGGAACAGGCCGGCCTGATTGCGCAGCAGTTCGCGCCCGCGCTCGTAAGGCGCCGGGCATTGACCGAGCAGGAAGCGCTCGACATCGCCGGGACCATCGGCAAGATCGAACAGCTAAGGCAATTGTTGTTGCCGAGCGTGCGCGTGCTTCCGCCGGACCTTCTCCAGGATTACACCGAAGTCGAGCAGCGCTACTACGGCGAAGGCCTGGATCTTCTCAACGACCTCCGCCACCAAGCCGCCCGGCCTATCGGCAGCGACGTCACCCTGATGCAGCTATCGGACCGCTACGGTCCACTGGTTCGCCCGATCGACCGGCTTCGTGACGACGCGCTGGCGCTGGCCGGGGAAACGATCGACAAGAGTCTGCGCAGGCACCTGGTCGCCCTGCTCGTCAGCGCTGTCATCGCAGTGGCGCTGACAGCATTATTGCTGGTCATGGTGTGGCGCTTCCGGGAAAAAGTGATACGCCCGTTCTACGATGCGCAGCGATTCATCCTGGCCGTGGCGTCGGGTGACAGCACCGCAAAACTCCCCGGTGGGCGCTATGGCAAGGAAGTGCTGGATCTCTTCGCCGCGCTGAACGTACTGAAGGAGAACGATCTCAAGCGCCATCAATTGGAGCTTGAGCGCAATCGCCTGATCGGTGAACTCCAGACTATCGCTGAAACCGATCCGCTCACCGGCCTGCTCAATCGTCGCGCCTTCGAGAGCCGCGCACATGTCCTTCTGTCGGACAAACGCAGCGCCGATCCAGTTGTTGCGCTGATGATGATCGACATCGATTTCTTCAAGCGCGTGAACGATACCTATGGCCACGAAACCGGCGACACCGCATTGGTGACACTCGCCACCTTGTGTCGAGAAACCGTGCGTTCGGAGGATATCGTGGCGCGTTTCGGTGGCGAGGAATTCGTCATCCTCCTGCGCGTGCAGGTGGGTGCACAGGCGCTGGAGCTGGCCGAGACATTGTGCCAGCGGCTGCGCGGAACGAAGGTCACGGCCACCGACGGACAGGTGTTCGGCTTCACCGTCAGTGTGGGCATTGCCTTCGGCGATCGCGCCAGCGCAAGCACGCTTCATGTTGACGAACTCTTGCGCGACGCGGACACCCTGCTCTATCGCGCCAAGGCGAACGGGCGCGACCGCATCGAGGTCGAGCCGAGCGGCTGAGCCGTCAGCGATCCTCGGCCGGAACCGTGTCGGGATAAAGCACGCCGGCAAGCAGTGGCCAGCGCTTCATCGCGGCCAACCACACCTCCCTGGCCTGGCTGTCGTAATAGCGCGCAGGGTCGATGCCCTGCACGTAGTTTGCATAGGTCTCGATATCGCTGGGCGACATGCGGACGCGCGGATCCTGCGGCGCAGCCATCACTTGCCCTCCATCCACACGCCATCGGGTGTGTGGGTCACGTAACCGTTGGCGACACCCATGGTGACGGTGTTTTCGTTCTCGCCCACCATGCGCGTCTGCGGCAGGTCGCGCGCATATTGGTCGAGCGCCGGCGCGTCGGACTTGAACGGGCTATTGGCCACCAGATTGGACATGAGTTGCGCGAGTGCGAGATAGCTCGTCGGCGTGTCGATGGACAGCGCGTGGCCCGGGAGTTCCTTCCCTGCCGGCAGTCCAACCAGTTTCACCCCAACGGGAACTTCGATGATCCGCGGCGTGGGGATTTCACGCAGGCCCGAAATCTGTCCCGCATCGCCTCGCAAGGCGGCACCGTGCTCAGGCACGAAGATCACCACGGCCTTGCGTCCGGAGTGCGCAATGACATCGACGAAACGATCGATATCGCCCAGCAGGCGCGTCAGGCGAATGGGATAGGACTGCAAGCTGGTGAGGTTGCTGTTGGGCAAGCGGTTGCCGTCGTGCAAGCTCACCGAGTTGTAGTACAGCGCGATGGGGCCGCCGCCCATCGCGGTGCGGTCCTGGTACCACTTGGCCAACGCATCGTAGTCGTCGACCAGTGACGAACCATCGAATTCGCGCATGAACGGCGGCAGGCCTTCGATCGATTGCGGCTGGATGCCCGGTCGGCCGATCTCGCGTTCCACGATGCCGCGGAAATCGTCGAAGCGCCCATTGTGGTTCATCAGGAACTGCACGTCGTAGCCGGCTGCAGCCAGGTCGGCAAACACATGGCATTCCTGCGGCGCTGAGCTGTAGAGCTCCTGGTGGGCATCCTGCCCGCACGATGCACGCAGCAGGCGAATGGCCGCCGGTCCGCTGTAACTGGCCGCGCTGCTGAAATGCTTGAAGACGTAGTCGAATTTGCCGAACAGTGGGTTATCCCGCATGTTGGCGACCTCAAGGTCATCCCACGATAGCGAGCAGATGTGGATGACGATGATGTCGAACTGCGCGGCAGCGTCCGTGCTCATGGGGAAGAACGCCACGCGCCGGCTCTTTTCCGTGTGATGGAAGGCAGCCAGTTGTTCGTCGTAACTGCCGGTCGAGCTATCCGCACCCGCATTCGCGGTAGCGGCGGCGGCCCTCGGGTTCACCGCGTACGTCGCAGCGGAATTGGACTTGGCAATCAACGTTCCCATGCCCTGCCACAGCGGGAAGATGATGAGCGCCAGCAGCACGAAGGTGGTCACGCGCACCCAGCGATTGACGATGGCGTAGATCGCCACGATCAGCAGCGGGATATAGACCATCGCCGGTTTGAACACGCGGCGGGCCAATTCCATCATGTACGTCGGCGAGAACGAGGCGAGCGCGGGAATCTGCTTGAGCACGTAACCGAACGGCGGCAGCTTCGATTCGTGATAAAGCAGTGCGGCGCCCACCAGCACCGCCAGCACTTGCCGCGTCACGCGCTGCCAGCGCCGTTGCAGCGGCACCAACAGCGCCAATGCGAACAGCAGATTGAGCCACCATGCCGGCTGGATGCTGCCCACCGAAGCGAGGTAGAGCTTCGCGATGAAATAGAGGTTCCACAGTCCCATGCGTTACTCCATCAACCCGACCGGCGCGGTCGGCGCATCACGGTAGCCTCGACGGCATCCAGGCCGGCGTCGAACAACCGCAGCACGCCCTGGTAGCCCATCTCGATCACTTCCACAAAGCTGTGCAGCGGCGCATCGGGCACCAGCTCCTCTTCCCAGCGCACCCAGGCGTCGGCGCGCCCGAACGTGCACTGGATCAGCTGCGTCTCCTTCTCGTGCGACCACTCCTCGAACTTCAGGCCAAGGTGCACGCCGCTGTTGCGCGCCACCACGGCGGGAAAGTAGTAATCGATATCGCCGCGCGACAAAGCCACGCCCAAGGCGCTGCCGCGTTCCATCGCCAGCGCCTCGGGCAGCACCACGCCCAGGCCGCCAGTGGAATAGTTTTCCGTATGGCAGGCCAGCGTCTTGCCGTCGGGCAGCACCAGCGTAGCCGGCACGCACAGAGGCACGTGATGCGACACGCGCACTTGCCGCGCCTCCTTCGCCACGCCCACGGCCGCACCGAGCATCGCCACATTGAACAAGGCCCACACCATGTTCATCAGCACGGTGGCCGGCTCGTCGCGCTGCGTGGTGAACATGCGAACGATGCCGGCCACCAGCGCTGCGATATTCACCGCCAGCAACCACACGTACGGCTTGGAGGTGGACCAGTCCAGATACTCCTGTTCGATCAGGCCGCCCTTCGCGGTGACGTTGAACTTGCCCTTCTTGGGGTTGATGAAGGCAATCGTGGTGGGCAGCACGGTGTACCAGGCCAGCACCGACTCGTAGACCTCGGCCCAGAACGAGTGCCGGTATTGCCCCTGGATGCGCGAGTTCGCCAGCCCCGACACGAACAGATAAGGCAACACATACGCCATCACCGAGATCGCATCCGCGCCGAACACGTGCAGGCCGAAGAACAGGTACGCGCACGGCATGAACAGGAAGATCAGGCGCGGTATGCCATAGAAGAAATGCAGCATCGCGTTGCTGTAGCAGATGCGCTGGAAGAACGTGAGCCCCTTGCGCAGCCATGGATTGTCGATGCGGAAGATCTGCGCCATGCCGCGCGCCCAGCGGATGCGCTGGCCGATGTGTCCCGACAGGCTTTCCGTGGCCAGGCCCGCAGCCTGCACGATGCGCAGGTAGGCCGTGCGATAGCCGCGTCGATGCATCTTGAGCGACGTGTGCGCGTCTTCCGTGACGGTTTCGATGGCGATGCCGCCCACTTCCATCAGCGGCGCGCGACGAATCACGGCGCAGGACCCGCAGAAGAACGTGGCATTCCAGAAATCGTTGCCATCCTGGATCAGGCCGTAGAACAGGCTGCCTTCGTTGGGAATGCGCAGGAAGGTGTCGTAGTTGCGCTCGAATGGGTCGGGCGAGAAGAAATGATGCGGCGTCTGCACCATCGCGCACTTGGGGTCCGCGATGAACTCACCCATGGTGGTCTGCAGGAAGGAGCGCGTGGGAATGTGGTCGCAATCGAAGATGGCGATGAACTCGCCACTCGTCAGCGCCAGGGCATGGTTGATGTTGCCGGCCTTCGCGTAACGGTGTTCCTCGCGCGTGAGATAACCCACGCCCACCTCGTTGGCGAAGCGATGGAATTCCTCGCGACTGCCATCGTCCAGCAGGTAGACGCGCAGCTTGTCGCGCGGCCAGTCCATGCTCTTGGCAGCCAGTACCGCGGGGCTCACGACCGTGAGCGGCTCGTTGTAGGTCGGAATATAGACATCCACCGTGGGCCAGCTGTCCGTGTCTTCTGGCAACGGCTTGGGCTGACGGTTCAACGGCCACGCTGTCTGGATATAGCCGAAGAACAGCACGATCCACGTATAGATCTCGGCCGCGAACAGCAGGTAGCCGAAGATCGCCTCGATGGGCGTGGCGAAGTTCAACGTCTGCGTCATGCGCCACCACATGTAGCGCCCGGTCATCAGGATCGACAACGACACCATCAACATCGTCGGCCAGCGGCCAGGAATGCGCCGCGCGATGATCATCACCACGCAAACCGCCAAGAACAGACGGAACTGGTCGGCAATGGGCAGCGGGGTGGTCCAGAACGCCACGGCCACCAGGAAAGCCAGCAGCAGGACGACGGGCTTCAGGTGCGGCACGCGATCCAGGCCGGACGACCAGACATTCACGCGTTCGCCCACGCGCGCCCACGGCACCGTGGGTATGCGAGACGATACCGCGTGCCCTGCCCGGCCGACCACGCCGTAAGCCGGTGCCAGCCAGTGACCGATACGGCCCAGCAGCATCGAACGGCGACGCGCGCCACGATGATGCCTCGCGCTGCGCAGATTCGTCGCCAGCCGCACGCGCCGACGCGGCGGCCGGAAGAACAATCGCTTGAACCAGGTAGCGACGCTGTCGCCTTCTGCCACGGCCAGCTCGAAACGCAGGTAGTGACCCAGGCGCTCCGTCCACCAAGCAGGCCAATCTCGTTGCCCTGGTCGCGGCGCGCGGAAGACCAGTCGCAGCAACCAGTCGCCGCGACCGGCGGCGGCGTCCACTCCCAGCCGTTGCGCCAGCGAACGCTTGATGCCCAACCACCTCGGCATGAACGCGACCGGCTTCATGCGGAATGTCCTGCCGCCGGCGCGGTGCGCTGGTAGGCGTGACGAATCCAGTGGGAAAGCCACGAGGCCAATCCATGCATGTCATGCGCTGCCTGCGAATGCGGCGCGACGTGCACGAAGTTCTCGTCGCGCGCCAGCGCTTCGGGAATGCCCGAGTCCGCATGCACGCGATAGGCAGACAACGCGGTGCCGAGCGTATCGCGCAACAACGCCAGGATGTCGGTGTGCAACTGCGACGCCGGCGACACAGCGTTGGCCACGTACAACGCCTCCTTGCCGAGCGCCTTCAGTTCGCCATGCAGGCGCGGCAGCGTGGCACATGCCAACGGTGCGGGCGGAAGAACCACCAACACCAGATCGGCGGCAGTCACCGCCTGCGCCGCATGTACCGATGGCCAGGTTGGCGTGTCGACCAGGGCCACGCTGTGTCCGGGCAGATCAATGCGTGCCAGCAGATCCCGCAACCACGTGTGCTTGTCGTGCAACGCCACCGCGACGGCAGCTTCGGCATCGGGTTCGCGACCTTCTTTCCGGACCCCGCCCCATGGCAGCCAGAGCACGCCATCATCGGTTTGCAGCGCAGCCTCGCTCCAGTCGTCCGTGGATGAGAGCACGTGCGACACCAGGCCTTGCCGTGCCGGCGTGCGCAGGCGGCAGTAGAAGGTGAGCACGTTGCGTGGGTCACATTCCACGGCCAACGCTGCGTGCCGACGCTCGCTCAGTAGGCCTGCAAGCGTGGCGGTGAGCATCGTGCGCCCAGCGCCGCCCACCGGGGAAATGATGGCAATCGTCTTCATGCCTTTCTCCCGCGGCCTCCCTGACGTTTGCCAAGAATCACCAGCCCTTCCAGCTGCGGCGGCAACTGCACGGAGCGGCGGCGCAGCAGCGACCACACACGCAATAGCAGCGAGCCCAGGCGGAATCGCCACCACAACCACCACAGCGGCGCCGCCAGAATCAGGCCCCAGATGAAGTAGCCGAAGAAGGTGTTCATCGCCTCACCCCTGTGCTTTCAGCGGCAGCGATGCCGGGCGCGCGGGACGTCGCGTGGTGGCTGGCGCTATGTCAGTCGTGTCGGATGCGGCAAGCATCGGCAGACTGCCCGGTGTTGCGTCGCCAGTGACGTCACTTTCCGCCCCCGGTTCGGCGACCGCCGCGGGCATCAGAGGCGCAACGGGTTCGGCCGGCGCAACCAGACCGGTGTAATCGGGCGGCGGCAGTTCGGCGATTTCCTCCGCCAGGCCGTCGAGCGTGGAATAGATGGTTTCGCGATCGCCGCAACGCAGCTCGCCGCGAAACAGTTCGGACAACGGCCGCTCGAACACCTTTTCCATGGCCTCGCCCGCGTTGTCCACATGGCAGGCAAAGAAGAACACGTACAGGCTGTCGCCACTGGCCGTGCAGATATCGCCAGTGCGCCGGATGCGACACGCCTGCAGTGCATCGATGCCGGCCACGTCGCGTTCGAGCGGCAATCGCAGCAGCACGTTGGGCAGGCGAATCGGCCGGCTGCGCTCCACCGCTTCGCGCACCAATTGGATGAAGCGATGCGCGGGCACGTAGCCGGTGGTGGAATCGCGCATCGCGGCCGACAGCGCGCTGTGGTAGTCGTCAGGCACCGGGCGCGAGAACAGCTGCCCCTGCACGCTATCCACCGCTATCTCCACCTGCGCCATGGGCATGCTGCGCGCGATGATGCCGTTTGCACCCAGTGTGAGCATGAGCAATTCGTAGCGGATGCTGACGTTGTCTTCGCGGATGAGGATCTTCAGCGCCTTGCCGCATTGGCGGCGCAGGAAGTTCACCTGCTTGGCCAGCGTCGCCAGGCTTTCGTTGATGCCGTAATGCAGGATCACCGTAGCAGCCACCGCGCGGCTGGCCGTGGACACCAGCGCGTCGTTGTCGGGCAGCACCTGCCAACCCTTGGGCACCACGCGTTCGCGGGCCACTGCGTCTTGGGACACCATCACCACCGACTCGTCGGGCGCGAGCATGCCAATGCTTTCGCTGCCTTCCTGGTCGGCATCGAGCACGGCCACCAGCCGGTGGTCGTGACCGGAGAATCGAAGCGGAATGGACTCGTTCGCCGAAAGCGCGCCGCGGTTGTCACGCCAGAACGCCACTTCCCAGCGGAACTCGCCCTGCTCGTGCACCAATTGCGCCGCGCCGGCAAACTGTATCTGGAAATCGGCGAGCGGGCGGAAATCACCGCTGTGCTCCACCAGCGGCGGCAGCATCACCAGCAGCACCGTGTGCCGCGTCTGCGCGCACCAGCCGGCCAGCGCCGCGCCCTGTCGAATCAGCGCGGCGCGATCCTGCCAGGCGAAGCACGCCGCCACGCCTTCCACCAGGAACTGGCTGGCCGGTGTGGTGCATTGCGCGGAGAGCGCCTGCAGCGATTCCATCAGCGCGTCGCAGCCATCCCGATCGGGCGAAAGATGCAATGCGCATACATTGGATCGGGGATGCACCGCGCCGGCGTGATCGATGTCCATGCCGTGCTGGCGCAAGGCCTGCGTCACGTCTTCGGCCGAACGCGTGGAAATCACCGTCACCGGCGTCAGCAGCGCGTTCGCCGCCGTCTTCCAGAACAACGCATCGCGTGCCGGCGAGCGACTGGCGTACACCGCATACACCTGCCCCGTGGCCAGCGCCGACAAGGAGGAAGGCAGGCCTTCGATGGCGAGCGACTGGTTGAGGCGCAGACGTGCGCGCGGTATCGCACGGTCGGTGGATTCGGAAGAGGAAGGAGGAAGATTCGTCACAACGTGCGTCCCTGGGTTTCGGATCACCGGTTCAGTACGAGGAGTACGGTCTGACCGGGTCGGGCGGGTACGGCACCGGCAGCCGCTGCCGATCGAAGAAGTAACGCAGGTAGATCGTGCCAAGGTTGGGTGCGTAATCGCGTGAACGATCGAGCTTGAAGCGCGTGCCGATCACCCAGTGCGGCGTGAGCCGGTATTCCAGCGCCGCCGCCACCGTGTAGCTGAAACCACCGCCCGAGCCGGTGCCGAAATACGGCGTGCCCAGATCCGCCGCGGCCATGCGTGCGACGGCCTGCTGTTGCAGGTCGGGGCGCGTGGGGAAGTACGGCGCATCGTCTTCATTCGTGGAGGAGTGGCCGAGCGATGCTTCCACTTCCCACGCCCAGCGCTCGTGGCGCCCGCTCCAGTCCAGTGGAATGGATGCAGAGAAGTAACGCCCGGGGCTGTAGTAGCCGCCGTTGCCGAACGTGTAGAAGTGCTGGTTGTTCGCGTAATGCCAGTAGTTGATTACCAGGCCGCTGGAGAAGCGCTGGTCGATGCCGACATACACCGGCCAGTCGATGCCGGTGCGCACCTTGAACTCATGGTTGGTCTCGGTGTTGTCGCCGGTGAGCACGCCAAAGCCCACCGATGCGAACAAGGTGGTGCGGCCCACGTCCTGCGCACCACGCACCGTGACACCACTGCGCACCACACCGCCCCAGACTTCACCGGTCACTGGATCGCGCGCACCGGCATACGACACCAGGCTGCTGGTGATCGGACGGCGCGACACATCCACCGTCACCGACGAACTGTAGAAATCGTGCCGGTAGAGAAAGCCGCCGAGAATGTTGTTGACGGTGAAGCCCAGTGGCGAGCTGCCGATGTCGGCGCGCCAGCTGTTGTCCGCGCCGTTGAAGTCGTAGCCTGCGGCCAGCGCCACGCCCTTGTCCGTCTGGTCCAACGGAGGCAGGCCTGCGTTGCCGAGTGCCGCGATCTTGCCGAACCTGTACGCCGGATCGAACTGATCCGCCGGCAAGGTGCCGGCGTTGAGCAGCACGGTGTCGGCGTGGAAGAAATAGTGATCGGTATAGCCATCCGGTATGCGCAGATAAACCGGTATCTCGGTGGCATGCAGCCGGGACATGCCGCTGCTGCCCGATTCGTTGGACTGAATGGCGCCGATGGCGACCTGCCCTTGCCGGCGATCGTCCAGCCCTTGCAAAGCACGTTGCGCGGAGGTGAGCCCATCGACCGGACTCGGCGTTTCTCCTTCGCCCTGTTCCTGCGTCAATGCGGTGCGATAGAACTGCGCAGCATCGTTGTACTCACCCTGCGCTTGCGCGACGCGGCCCGATTGCATAGTCACGTCGGAACGGTCGGGATATTGCTGCCGCAGCGGATCGACCACGGCGCGCGCCTGTTCGTTGCGCCCAATCGCGGTATAACGGCGCGCGATGGCCAGCCGCGTATCGATATCGTCCGGCGGCGTATCGGCCAGCACCTGATCCACGATGTCTTGCGCCGTCTGGCGATGCCCCATGCGTTCTTCCATCCGCGCGATGGTGAGGCGCGCGTCGGCATCGCCGGGATGATCCTCCAGCACCTTGCGCGCCAAGCCTTCGCCGCCGCGGTAGTCGCGATGCGCCTCGCGCAGGTCCGCCTGCGCGAGCAGCCAGCGCTTCTCCTGCTTACTGGCCGGTGGCACGTCGTCCAGTGTGCGGTCTGCGCCGGCGAGATCGCCTGCATCGATCTGTCGCGCCGCCTTGCGCATCGACAGGCGCAGCAACTGATCATCGAACTGCGCCTGCTGTTCGGCGGTGACGCCTGGGCGCGCACGCGCATCGGCAATCCACGCGCGCCACGCGTCGTCGCGGTTCGCCGCGCCCAGCAATTCGCCGTAGCGCAGGCGCACGCCGATGGCCGGATCGTCCGGATGCGCGTCCAGCCAGTCGCGCACCAACTTCAATCCCTTGTCGGGATCGCCCAGCGCGATCCATTCGCGTCCTACGCTGGCAAGCATCTGTGGATCGTCGTGCACGTCGATGGCAATGCGATCGAGCAGCGCACCGGCCTCCTGCCGTCGACCCTGCGCCTCCAACTGGCGCACCTCGCGCAGGTCACGCTGCGCCTTGAGATTGATGGCGAGTTCGCGCATGCCCTGCGAGCGCTCGCTGGCCGGTATCTGTGCAAGCACATCACTGGCCGCGTCGATGTCGTCCAGCGAGTTGAGATAGAGCGCGGTGGCGTAGCGCATGTCCGGCGTGGCCGCGTTGCGCAGTCCGTCTTCCATCACCGAGCGGCCTAACGCCGGCAGGCCGAGGTCGCGGTACTGACGCGCCAGCGTATAGCGCAGCCAGGCGTCCTTCGGCACAAGGCGCACGGCCTCTTCCAGTTTCAACACGGCGGCACCGCCCTTGCCCTCGGCGATCAACTGGTCTGCTTCGATGGAAAGCAGCTGCGCGCGCAGCGACACCATCGCAGCGCTGGAACCCTTGGTGCGTGGCTCCACCTGCGTGATCAGCGGCGTGATTTCTTCCGTGCGATGCGTTTCGATCAGCAGCTTGGCCAGCAGTTCCAGCGCATCGATGTCCGGGTTCGCGGCTTCCACCATTGGGCGCAACAAGGCTTCCGCTTCGGGCCATTTCTTTTGCGCGATCAGCGAGGTGGCAAGCACCTTCCTGGCGTCGCTTTGGTTCGGTTGTTGACGCAACGCATCGCGGGCCAGCACCTCGCCTTGCTGCGGCTGTCCCTGTTCGTTGGCGGCGCGGGCCTTGGATAAGGTGACCCAGAAATGAGCGGTGGCCATCAGGCTGCGCCACTTGCCGGCGTTGTCGGGATCCAGCTTGAGCGCGCGGGCAAACAAGGCGCGCGCTTCGTCGTGCTTGCCTTCGCGCAGCTTGATGAGGCCCTGTTCGCCCATTGCTTCGCCTTGGCGCGAGGTGGCTGACTGGGCCGACGATGCGGTTGAACTCTCAACCGGTGGCGTCGTGCCCTTGGGTGGTGGCACATAGGTGGCGCCGCCCTTCTTCGCCAGCGTGGCGAGTGCCTGCTTGGCGTTGTCGTCATCGGGCACTTCCTTGAGATAACGCTGGTACCAGACGTAATACGCGGGGTCGTCGCTGCCCGCGCTGTTGAGCGCGCGTCGCCACAGTTCCAGCGCCTGCGGACGATTGGCGTCCTGTCGCTGATACACGCGATAGATGATGTCCAGCCCTTCCAGGCGCGTGGACGCGCGATCCGTGAGCATGTCCGCCAGCGTCAATGCCAGGCCGAGATCATCCGGGTTCTGCCGCACGCGCTCGCGCAATTCGTTCAACGCCCTGTCGCGTTGCCCTGCCGCGGACATCGCACGGTAGTAGTCGCTGGCAAACACGCCGCTCGGGGCGCCGCGTGGAAACAACGCCTGCATCTTCTGCCACGCTTCGGCGGACTGACCTGCGCGCATGGCCAGGCGCGCCTGCGCCAGCGTGGTCTTGTCGGTGGTGGCAAGGCGGTAGGCGTCGGCCAGTTCCAGCGTGGCTGGATGCGTGGGATAGAGCTTCTGCAACTGCTGCAACAACTTCGCCGCTTCAACGGGACGGTTGGAGCTGAGCTCGACCTGCCCCATCAAGGCCAATGCCTCAGGCTGCACGGGATCGATCAGCAAGGCTTTTTCCACGATGCCGCGCGCCATGTCCGGCCGATTCTTGGCTTGCCACACGCGCGCCGAGTCGAGCAGTTGTTTCATCGGCGGACTCAAGGCGTGCGCGTTCGCCTGCGCCAACACCATGCCTGGCATCGCGCCGCCGGCTACCAGCAGCACGATGGCGGGTGCAAACACGTCGCTCAGCGCACCGCGGGGCATGTCGACGTCCATGCAGGAACCAGCGCGCCGTTCGCATCGAAGCGATACAGGCCGTCGAGAAAGCCAAAACCGAACAACGCCAGCACTTGGCTGTAGTAACCCAGCGCGGACTGCGCCGCGAGCGTACGGGTGCGCTGCGCCTGCGCTTGGGCCAGATCGTTGCGCCCCAGTGCAGCGAGATAAGGCGCCACGGCGGCGGAAAAACCGGCATTGCCTTCGTTGCTGCCGGCCGTGCCGGTTTGAGTGTCTACGCGCTCGGGTGGAAAGCCATGCGCAGCGACGAAATCGGCCAAGGGAACGAATGTGTTCAACACGGAGGAGCGTGCCGGCGCATCCGTCGCAAGCATGCCCGCCCACAGGTACACGCGAATCGCGTTGTACGCGCTTTCGGCCTTGGTCTGTTCGTCAGGGCCAAAGCCCTTGTCGCGTCGATAGATCACCCAGTCCGGCGAGAAGCCATGCGGTGCGGTATCGGTCACCAGCCTGGTCGAACTGTCGAGCAGGGCCTTCCATTCCGTTTGTTGCGGCAGCGCGTTGGCCAGATGACGCATCACCTGCAGCGGTACGTAGCTGGGATTGAGCCGCCACATATCGTCCTGCGGATGAAAGCCCATGGCACCGGGCAGAACGGTGCGACCCAAGCCCGGCAGCACGGCCGTCTCCTGCGCCACGATGGCGCGCGCGAGCACCGTGCCCAGCGCGGTATAGCTGCGTTCGTGCCACAGGCGACCGGCTTCAAGCAGTGTGTACGCGATCCAGAGGTCGGCATCGGAAGCCGGGTTGCTGTCCAGCACGCCCCACGCAGGCGACGCGTCTTTGTCGTCTCCCTTCGCTTCGTGGCGCCCCCACTGCCATGCGGGCAAATGCCTGGTGAGATCGCCTTGCGCGAGATTGTTCTGCGTCCAGTTGAGCACGCGGTCAAAGGTGGGCCGGTCATTCGCGACGAGGGCAAAGAACAGTGCATACGCCTGCCCTTCGGAGACAGTGATCTGCTGCGGCATGCTCCTATCGATGACGCGGCCATCGGCGCTCAGCGTGGTCTGCTTGAAATGTTCCCAGTCGGGCCAGGCACATGACGAAGCCATGGCGCTGCCGGATGCGAACATCACGGCAGCGACCAGCAGCACGCGCAACAGAGGGATCGATGCTCGACGCATGCATCACCGCTCAAGACGATGCGCGGCGAGCCGACCCAGCGCCCAGAACACCGTCAATGCCACGAACAGCCCCGCAAGAATCCCCGCGATCGCCATCAGCGCGGGATACCTGGAAATATGTACCCACAGCCACGCGTACCACGGCAGGTGACCCACGTAGTAGGTGTCGCCCACGGCGAGTCCCACCACCACTTTCTGCCTTACCACGGTGAGGTCGCCGCGCACTTCGCTCACCTTGGCATCATCGGCCAGCACATCGAGCAGATCGCCCAGCCGATCGGATGCATTGGCCGCCAGCGCCACCACGCTCCTGCCCTTGGTGTACGGCGACTGGAAGCTGACAAAGGCCGTGGTGGGACCATTGACGCTCATCGCCGCGCGGGCCACCGGCCCCTGGTCCTTGGGACGATCCGTCGGCTCACGCACCGACAGATCGTTCTCGCTGCGTTCGATCAGCATGGGCAAGCCCTTGCCCCACTTCGCCATCAACTCGCTGGCGCTGCCGGTGCCGATCACCAGCAAGTCGCGATCGCGCACCGATTCCACCGCGCTGGCTGGTACCAGCGACACGCGCAAGGCAGGTAAGCCGCTCCAGCGTCCCATCTGTCCCAGCATGGTGAGCAGCGCCTCCTCGTCGTGCGCGTCCGGCGCGTCCGGCATCACCACCGCGGTGTCGGCAAGATCAGCCATGCGGGTGAACGGGAATCCGCTGGTGGCGAAGAAGGCGAGGTTCGGCATCACCGTGTAGTGCACGAACTGGCTGAAGTCGATGGTGGAATCGGGATCGACCGCCGCGCGTGCGCTATCGGTGGCGGCCGATACGCACAGCCCCGTCTTCTGCGAATCCATGTGGAACTGGAACTGGAACTGGTTGGTGCTGCCGATGCGCAGCGCCGGCACGCGGATCTCTTCCGCACCGCGTGCTTCCGAGCCCGACAACAGCGGCACATTGAACTGCCGCTCCACGCCGGACGGATCGGCCGGGCGCAATCGCACCGAGCGCAGCAGTTGATCGTTCACGCCGATGTTGAGAACAGAATCGTTGTAGTTGGACGGCGCCGTGTATCGGTAATGCACGTTCAACGGCACGCTGTGACGCGCCCACGCAAACAGGTCCGGCGGCAGCCGCATGTCGACGCGAATCGGCGGCGGATTGAAACCCGCCGCCTCGAGCTGCGACGGATCGGTGACCAGCTCCTTGAAGCTCACCGGGCGGTTCACCGGCGCCCAGTTCGGCGCATCGTAAGGACGACGTTCGGGGCCAAGGTCCACCGATTTCACGATGGCTTCGTCACCGGACATGCCAACCTGGCCAAGCACCAGTGCGTTCGCCGCTTCCTGCAATTCCTTCGTGTCGCGCCCCGCCAGCACCAGCAATTTGCGACCCGATTCCGGCGGGCTTGCCGGGTTGGCCATCACGATCACCGTGGGGCCCTTGATCTCGTCCAGCTTCACGCCTTCAGGCATGGCGTTGGGCAGCGCGAAGGCGATGGCATGCGCATCGGCCGGCGGCATCTGCGCCACCGGGAAACGTGCACCACGCCAGCCCGCCAACGCGCCGAACCACGAGGACACCACGCCTGCCGCGCGCAGTGTCGCCGCATCGGCATGCGCCGGCAGAACGAACGGCAGAGTGAGTTGCCGATTGTCGCGGCGGTCAAAGAACGGCGCAGGCAACAGCGCGAGACTGTTGGGCAACGCGATGCTCGAGGTAGTCAACGTCAGCACGGTATCGGGGCTGATGTCGGTCCACAGCGCGGTGTGATACGGGTCTTCGCAATGATCCAGCGTGTAGTGCGCGATCATCTGCACACCGATGCGGTTGAAATCGGTGAACAGGCGCGGATCGAGCACCACCTCTTTGGAGACCATCTGCCCCGCCTGCTCCTTGTCCATCGGCAACGTGGCGACCACCTCGCCGTTGAGGAACACCTTGAGGTGCGAGAGCGCGTAGATGAGCGATGGCGAGTAGGTGTAGACGAGCCGGAGCCTGGCGCCCGTCACCACCTCGTCGTTGCGCACGGCCACGTTCAAGGTGCCGTTGGGGTCTTGTCCACGCAACTTGATGGGACCGTACACGCCCATTTGCTTCAGCGTGAGATCGCGGGCAATGCCGGCGGGTGCGCCGGTCGATATCGTAGCGTCCGTGCTCTGCGCTGGCGCCGACGAACTCGACGCCGCGGGTTGGGCAGCAGGTGATTGAGTTCCGCGAGCTGGCTCCTCGGCGGGCAACGCGTTGACACTCTGCGCCACCCAGCCGCCCAGCAGAAGTAAGCCCCAACAGACGTGACGAAGTAACCGCATGCAAAGTTGCCTTGGGTCAATGACGGAACGTCGGGAACGAGCCGGCCGGTAACGCAAGCCTCGTTCCCCGCGGTCCAGCCTCTACCAATGAACCCGCACGATCCGCGGAAACCCCATTCGCAACGTCCATGCACCCCGCACGCTGCACGTCTCCACGCCCATGCCCCTGCCGACAATGGCTCTGTCCCCGCTGATTGCACCCCAACCGCGCACCGACAAGCATTCCGTGGCCCAGGTGGGCAACGCATGAAGTCATGGCGATCCACCGGCTTCATGCCTTGCACAGCAAGACATCGTCATACGGCCGTGACGATTAAAGAAACCGGCATAAAAGAAACGTGAATAGTGATGGCATGCACATTTTCGGCAAACACGCCGACACAAGCGTCATGCAGGGAATCGAGGTGCTGGTGCCGCGCATGAACGTGCGAGCGACGGAGATGGGAGCGTCATTCGCAATCAGATACGTCCGAAAGACCGTAGTGCCGGCGACATTGGCAAGAGTCAGAGCCGAGCTGCGTCACGTCCAAACGAGGCATGAAACGCATCACCTTCAAAAACGGTATGGACGTCTTTACGTCTTCATCTCCGCGATGCCGAAACTTCCCCTATTGCGGCAAAGCCATCAAGGCACACCGGTCTTGCCACCATCCATGGGAATCACCGCACCCGTGACATAGCTGGCAAGCGGCGAAGCAAGGAATACCGCGACATTGGCGATCTCCCGCGGCTCGGCCATCCGCCCCATGGGGATTTCCTCCAACTGGTCGGCGAGCACCTCATCGACGGAACGGCCACTGGCGCGCGCCATCGCTTCCAGGCCTTCCTGCAAACGACCCGTGCGCGTGGGGCCAGGATTGATCACATTCACGCGCACACCCTTGGACGCATACGCATTGGCATAACCCACGGAAGCGAGCATGAGCGCTGCATTCGCCGCTCCGCCGCCGATATGCACCGTGCTGACCTGTCTGCCGCCCTGCCCGACCACGTTGACGATGCTGCCCTTGCCGCGCGCAGCCATGCGGCGGATCACCGGATCGATCACGTGCATATAGGTGAAGTATTTCGCCTGCATCGCCGCGTGCAAGGCATCGGCATGGAGATCGGAAACAGGCGTGCGGCGCGCGGCGCCGGCACAGTTGACTAGCACGTCGATGGGACCGAATTCGTTCTCGATGTAATCGATCACCATCTGCGCGGCAACGATCTCGCGCAGATCGGCCGCGGCAACATCCATATGCAGGCCTTCGCGTTGCAGGTCGTGTTGCGCGGCATGCAGGTGCGCGAGATCGCGCGAGATGCCGACCACCTTTGCGCCCTCGCGAGCGAACGCCATCGCGCAGGCCAGGCCGATGCCTTTGCTTGCTCCCGTGATCACCACTACCTGCCCAACCAGACCTGCATCCATGAACGCGCTTCCTTCTGCGCAGCGGTAGGCCATTGAAGCACGGTGCCCGCGGCGCGGGCGTGCAGGTGATGCCTGTCACCTGCGATGGCTGATGAGCGGCCCTGCCCGCCGGTGGTCGCTGCGCAGACCATAAGGGCCAGCTTCCGGGCCCCGGCCTGCCCCGGACCTCGTTCAGGCTTATAGGCCATCAGTCATGTTGCGAATTTCAGCGCCGCCTATTGACGGCTTCGAATATGGTGTTATAGTTCACTACAACACCGGTCCACGAGAGCACTAAAGGAGAACGCCATGAAAGCGAATAACCTGCTAGCACTGACCGCCGCCGCCCTGTTCACTACGGCTGGCCTGGCCGCCATCAACTCCAATGTTAAGAGTCTCCCCGTGAGTGAGATCAACGGCGTCAAGGTCATCGACCTGGCTCCGGTCACGGTCCGCCCCACCGCCGAAGACATGCGCGCCGCCGCCATGCTGGCCGACGCCAACGTCGCCACCTCGAGCGCCGCCCCGCTGCTGTCGGCTGAGGCCACCTCCAACGTGGTGCTCGGGAGTCAGCTGGCCATGCCCTACTATTCATTCGGTAGCACGAAGTTCGGCCGCATCAGCAAGGAATAACCGTATGACCATTACCTGGAACGACAGCGTCCCGATCTACCGCCAGCTCCGCGAACGCGTGGTGGCGATGATTCTGGACGGCGCCTTGAACGAGGGCGACCCGCTGCCGTCAGTACGCCAGGTTGCCGCGGATTTCCAAATCAATCCGCTGACCGTCTCGAAGGCGTACCAGGAACTGGTCGACGATCAACTGGTGGAAAAAAGGAGGGGATTGGGCATGTTCGTCATTGATGGAGCCAGGGAAGCGCTGCTCAGGTCCGAACGAGAGCGCTTCCTGCGGGAGGAATGGCCCGCGCTCTACGCCCGCCTGCAACGCCTGGGGCTGGATCTGAAGACACTGCTGCGCGAGGCACCTGAAAGCGCCACGGGCAACGAAGGGAGCCAGCCATGAACGCGGTCGTGACGGCCACCGGTCTGAACAAGACCTACAAGAATGCGCACGCGCTGAACGACGTGAGCTTCCGCATCGAGTCCGGCCGCATCGTGGGACTGATTGGTCCCAATGGCGCGGGCAAGACCACCGCATTGAAGGCCATTCTCGGCCTCACCGATTTCAAGGGACAGCTGAATGTGCTGGGCTTCGACCCGCGCACGCAGCGTGACCAGCTGATGGAACAGGTGTGCTTCATTGCCGACGTGGCGGTGCTGCCGCGCTGGATCCGGGTCAGCGAGGCCATCGATTTCGTGGCCAACGTGCACCCGCGCTTCAACCGGGCCAAGTGCGAGGCCTTCCTGGCGCGCACCAAGCTCACGCCCAACCAGCGTGTGAAGCAGATGTCCAAGGGCATGATCGTGCAGCTGCACCTGGCGCTGGTGATGGCGATCGACGCCCGCCTGCTGGTGCTGGACGAACCCACGCTCGGCCTGGACATCCTCTACCGCAAGCAGTTCTACCAGAGCCTGCTGGAAGATTATTTCGACGAGAACAAGACGATCATCGTCACCACGCACCAGGTGGAGGAGATCGAAAACATCCTCACCGACCTGATGTTCATCCGCGATGGTCGCATCGTGCTGGACACCGACATGGACACCGTGGGCGAACGATTCGCCGAAGTGATGGTGAGCTCGGACAAGGCTGCCGCCGCCCGCAACATGAAGCCGCTCGATGAGCGACAGGTGTTCGGCAAGAGCATCTTCCTGTTCGACGGCGCCGATCGCGCCACGCTGGAAAGCATGGGCGAAGTCCGCCGGCCCACCGTCAGTGACCTCTTCGTCGCCACCATGAAGGGAACCTACGCATGAAAACCTTCTACTGGTTGCTGAAACGCGAATTCTGGGAGCACCGCGGTGGCTTCCTGTGGGCCCCGATAGTCACGGGCGGCATCTTCCTGGTGCTCAACGTGATGGCCATCATCACGGCCGAGGTGCTGAGCGCACGTCACGGCGTGCACTTCGGCGGCGGTGCCGACATCCAGTCGATGATGCGCCATGCCGATGCGGGCGATCTGGCCCAAGTGGGCGCCGCCGCGGATGTGGCGATGATCTCCTCGATGGGCATGATCGGCATCGTGATGGGCATCGTGGTGCTGTTCTACTGCCTTGGTTCGCTCTATGACGACCGCCGCGACCGCAGCGTGCTGTTCTGGAAGTCGCTGCCGATCTCCAACACCAACACGGTGTTGTCCAAGGTTGCCAGCGCCGCCATCGTCGCGCCGGTCATCGCGGTGGTGGTCAGCATCATCTGCGGCCTGCTGCAGCTGCTCATGTTCGCCATCGTGCTCTCCTTCCACGGCATCAACGTGTGGCAGTTGCTGACGCTGAGCCATCCGCTGCGCGCCGTCGGTTCGCTGCTGAGCAATGTGCCGCTGTACGCCCTGTGGGCCTTGCCCGCCATCGGCTGGCTGATGCTCTGCTCGTCCGGTGCACGCAGCAAGCCGTTCCTGTGGGCGGTGGCGGTGCCGGTGGTGCTGGGTCTGCTGGTCAGCTGGTTCGGCATCATGGGCCTGTTCAACCTGCCCACGGCGTGGTTCTGGGGCAACGTGGTGCAGCGTGTACTGCTGAGCGTGTTCCCGGGTTCCAACCTGGTGTTCGACAAGCACAGCGCGCTGAACATGGGTGACATGAGCGACAACGATCCGCTGGCCGTGCTCTCCCCTGCCCACACCTATGGCCTGCTCGCCTCGCCCAACCTGTGGATCGGCGTGATCGCCGGCCTGGCCCTGATCGCTGGCGCCATCTGGTTCCGCCGGGTTCGCGACGACAGCTGACGGTCTTGCCCCGTCTGCGCCTTCCGCAAGGATGTGGGGTGCAGGCGGGACAAACTTTTTTCGCCGCCGATGTAGAGGCACACTTCAACTTTCCCGTCCTGGAGTGCCGACATGTACTTTCGCTACCTGCCTTGCATTCTCGCCCTCGCCGCGCTGACGTCCGCATGCAGCGGCTCGGGTGGCGACATCCAGATCTTCGGCGGCGATACCGACGTGGTGAACGGACAGATCACACTGCACGACGGCAGCGTGGTCATCAAGGCGCCCGGTGTGTCCGATGCCACGGTCGATCAGAACGGACAGTTGGCCATCGATGGCCACGACGTCACGGTGACCGACGCGCAGCGTGCCCTGTTGCAGCGCTACAACGCCGCCGCCAGGCAGATGCGGGAAGACGCCATCGCCACGGGCAAGGCCGGCATCGCCACGGCCACCAAGGAAATCGGCGCTGTCACCGGAAAGATGACCGGTGCCGACTCCGCGCAGGAAACCAGCCAGAAAGTGGAAGAAGCGGCCGCCAACGTCAAGCAGGCCGCCGCCAAGATCTGCGAGGACCTGGCCGAGATGAAGTCCGCGCAGGACACGCTGGCCACCCAGCTCGATGCATTCAAGCCTTATGGCCAGGCATTGACCGACAGCAACGTCGAGAAGTGCCGCAGGGGCACCAAGCACTGAAGGTCATACCGAATGGGAGTGTCTTCTGCACTCCCATTCGATCACCCTGAGCGAGCGGATCAACCGCCTCCGCCACCGCCGCCGTGAATGCCGCCGCGCGTGAGCGTCATCGGATCGAGCAGCTTCTGCAGCTCACTCTTGGAAAGCCCGGTGGTCTCCAGCGCCACGTCCAGGATTGGACGCTTTTCCTTGTACGCCTGCTTGGCCGTGGCCGCGCCCTTTTCGTAGCCAATCACCGGATTGAGCGCGGTGACGAGGATGGGATTCTTGTCCAGCGCTTCCTTCACCCGCGCCGTATTCACCTTGAAACCTGCGATGGCCTTGTCCGCCAGCAGCACGCTCACGTTGGAGAGAATCTCGATCGACTGCAGCAGGTTGTGCGCCACCAGCGGCAACATCACGTTGAGCTGGAAATTGCCGGACTGGCCGGCGATGGTGATGGCCGCGTCGTTGCCAATCACTTGTGCAGCCACCATCGCCGTGGCCTCCGGGATCACCGGATTCACCTTGCCCGGCATGATCGACGAACCCGGTTGCAGCGCCGGCAACTCGATCTCGCCCAGGCCGGCGAGCGGACCGGAATTCATCCAGCGCAGGTCGTTGGCGATCTTCATCAATGCCACCGCGAGCGCTTTCAACTGACCCGACAATTCCACCGCCGCATCCTGCGCGGCCATGCCTTCGAAAAAGTTTTCCGCCGAATCGAAACGCACGCCGCTGAGTTTCTTCAGCTCGCGCGCCACGGCCGCGCCAAACTTCGGATCGGCATTGATGCCCGTGCCCACGGCCGTACCGCCGAGCGGCAGGCGACGCATGCGCTTGAGGCTGTCCTCGATGCGCTCGATGGCGCTGCCGATCTGCGCGGCCCAACCGGAAAGCTCCTGGCCGAAGGTCACCGGCATGGCATCCATCAAATGCGTGCGGCCCGTCTTGGGCACGTTGCGCAGTTCGCGCGCGCGGCGATCGATGGTGCGCTTGAGGTGCTTGAGCGCCGGCAGCAACTGTTCGCTGGTGGTGAGCGTCGCGCTCACATGGATGGCAGTCGGGATGACGTCGTTGGAACTCTGCCCGTAGTTCACGTGGTCATTCGGGTGAATCCTGCCACCCGCCTTGCTGGCGAGATGCGCAATCACCTCGTTGGCATTCATGTTGGTGCTGGTGCCGGAGCCGGTCTGGAACACGTCGATGGGAAACTGGTCGTCGTACTCGCCCTGCGCCACCGCCAGCGCTGCCTTGCGAATGGCGTGCGCCTGATTCTTCTTCAGATGGCCCAGCAGGAAATTGGCATCGGCCGCGGCCGCCTTGACCAGGCCCAGCGAGCGAATGAAGGAGCGCGGCAGGCGCATGCCGGAAATCGGGAAGTTGTCGACGGCGCGTTGCGTCTGGGCACCGTAGAGCGCCTTGGCGGGCACCTTCAGCTCGCCCATGCTGTCGTGTTCGATGCGGAACTGGCTCATGTCCTTGCGATTCCTCGGGGGGATTTGGGGAATATAGGTCGGGGGGCGTTAGGGTGCCGCCAAGGGGCGCTGTGTTTGTTTATTTTGCTCTTCCTTTGTGGGACACACAGGGAGGAACGAGACCTGGAGGCGTTTTGCAGCGCGGAGTTGATCGTCCGGTTTTTGGTTTTTGGGTCGCTCGGTTGTTGCGATATGGCCTGCGTGCCGCCTACGCGGCGGGCGTTTCGATCGGCTGCCGCCGCTCGAGTCACTTTTCTTTTGCTGGCCCAAAAGAAAAGTAACCCAAAGAAAATGGCCTTCAGACCAAAGGCTCATAGCGTTCTGTTGGATACGAGCCTTGAAGGTTTGGGAGCCCGGATCGGCACGATCTCGCTAATCAACGGTGCGGCTACACCGCAACGCGCCGACGCGGAGAGGACTTAAAGCGAAGCCTCGCTTCGCTTTGGCTTTGGCTTTGGCTTTGGCTTTGGCTTTGCTCTTGGCTCTGTGGGGTCCCCGTATGACAGCGGCGGGCGGGTGGAGGAGAAGCCCGCAGGGTGGCCCGCATGGATGCGGGCCAGTTTTTCGCCAGGGCAGGAAGCCCTGTCGAAAAACCCCGGAGCCCGACCGCAAACCTGGAGGGCTGAAAGCCCGGAAGGCGCGTCATCCGGGGTGCCTTTTCTTTTGGCATTGCCACCATCTCGGTGGTTACTTTTCTTTGGGCAAGCAAAGAAAAGTGACCCGGCCTCCGGCAGGAGGACGGAAGCCCGCCGCAGGCGAGCCAGGTCGCCATAACGTGACAACCAAGCCACGCAAGAACCAACACCAAACCTCTCCCATCATGCGAGAGCAACCAAAACCACCCACCCAAACCCGCCCCTCCCCGCCCCTGTTGTAAAATTCCCTCTTTCCCGTCTCCGGAACACCCCCGATGTCCTCCCATGCCCTGACCGCCCTGTCGCCGCTGGACGGCCGCTACGCCAGCAAGGTTGAAACGTTGCGCCCGATCTTCAGCGAATTCGGCCTCATGCACCGCCGCGTGCACGTGGAAATCGAGTGGCTGCTGGCGCTGGCCGCGGATCCTGGCATCGAGGAACTGCCGCCGTTCACCGCCGACCAGGTCGCCAGGCTCAAGGGCATCTCCGCCGACTTCAGCGTGGACGACGGCGCGCGCATCAAGACCATCGAAGCCACCACCAACCACGACGTGAAAGCGGTGGAGTACTTCATCAAGGAACGCATCGGTAACGACGCTTCGCTCGCCCAGGCCAAGGAATTCGTGCACTTCGCCTGCACCAGTGAAGACATCAACAACCTCTCCTACGCGCTGATGCTGCGCGATGCGCGCGACCAGGTGCTGCTGCCCGCGTTCGACGGCATCATCGCCAGGTTGCGCGAACTGGCCCATGCCAACGCCGGTCTGCCGATGCTCTCGCGCACGCACGGCCAGACCGCCTCGCCGAGCACGCTGGGCAAGGAGCTGGCCAACGTCGTCGCGCGCCTGGAGCGCCAGCGCAAGCAGCTCGCCGCGGTGGAGATCCCCGGCAAGATCAACGGCGCCGTGGGCAACTACAACGCGCACGCCATCACCTATCCGGCACTGGATTGGCGCGGCTTCTCGCAGCGCTTCGTGGAAAGCCTGGGCCTGGACTACAACGCATACACCACGCAGATCGAGCCGCATGACGGCGTGGCCGAATACTGCGACGTCGTGCGTCGCGCCAACATCATCCTGATCGACCTGGCTCGCGACATCTGGGGCTACATCTCGCTGGGTTACTTCAAGCAGGCGCTGAAGGCCGGTGAAGTGGGCTCCTCGACCATGCCGCACAAGGTCAACCCGATCGACTTCGAAAACGCCGAAGGCAACTTCGGCCTCGCCAACGCCCTGCTCGGCCACTTCGCCGAGAAGCTGCCGATCAGCCGCTGGCAGCGCGACCTCACCGACTCCACCGTGCTGCGCGCGCTCGGCACCGCGTTCGGCCACACCATGGTGGCGCTGGAGTCGCTGAAGAAGGGCCTGGGCAAGCTCACCGTGAACGCGGACCGCCTCGCCGCCGACCTCGACGCGAGCTGGGAAGTGCTGGCCGAAGCCGTGCAGACAGTGATGCGTCGTTACGGCCTGCCGGAGCCGTACGAACAGCTCAAGGCGCTGACGCGCGGCCAGGGCATCACCAAGGATTCCATGCGCACCTTCATCACCGGTCTTGATCTACCCGCCGATGCGAAGCAGCGCCTGCTCGACCTCACGCCGGGCGGTTACATCGGCCTGGCCGAGCCGTTGGCCAAGGACATCTGACACATGTGAGCCGGCCCGCCGGGCCGGCATGATCCGGTGCATTCAGAGGAAGGAGCCTCTCCATGCATTTCGGACCGCAACGGATGGCCGGCGAACCCGTGAGCGCCTTTCGTTATCGACAGGCGCGCTATTGCTGGCCCTGGGCATGGGCCACCGCACCGGTACTGATGGTGTCGATCTACGCCCTGAAAACGGGGCTTGATGGCCCGCTCTGGGCAAGCATGGTGTTCGTGATGCTGCTGGCCGGCACCACCTTGGGCATGGCCGCGGTCGGTGGCCTGGGCCTCTCGCTGGGTGCGGGTTGGGCGCGCCTGTGCGAATCCTCGGCAAGCGTTGCGCTGGGCTGGGAGCGAACCCGCTATCTGCTTTCCAGCATCATTCTGGTCGCGCTGTGGCTCTGGGCGTTTTACTGGACGTTTGTTGCGATTACCCAGCAGCACATCGTCGCGGGAAAACCGGCAACCATCGTCCGGCTTGTCGACAACCCCGCGCGATTTTTCCTCTCGCTGACCGTACACGCCTCCCTGCTCGTCAGTATTCCCACGTACCTGATGAGCGAGGCGGGCAAGACCTTTGCGCGCCGCAGGCGAAGCATCGCCACCCGGCCCCGCGCGGATGCGATTGGCTTCGAACCGGAGCGGCGATCACTCCCCGAACCTGAGCCTCGCCGCATGTCCCACCAGCGCGATATCGAACCGTGATGCGGAACGCGCGCTCGCTGGTTGGCCGGGCGCGCGTTTCCCAAACATCAAGCCGCTTTGAGCAGCCCTTCCGCCCGCAACGCCGACTGCACGTTGGGTCGCGACGACACGCGCTGCTGGAACGCGCCGATCGCCGGGAAATCCGACAGATCCAGGCCCACGTGCTGCGCCCAGTTCGTCACGGTGAAGAGATACGCATCGGCGGCGGTGAACTGGTCGCCAATCAGCCAGTCATGCTTGGCCAGATGCTGTTCCAGCAAGGCATAGCGCTTGCGCAGATAGTCCTTGCGCTCGTCGCGCACGGCGTCCGGCATGTCGGGCTTGAACAGCGGCGTGTACGTCTTGTGCAGCTCCGAGTTGATGTAGCCCAGCGTTTCCTGCAGGCGGTAACGCGCGGTGGAACCGTTGGCAGGGGCAAGCCCGCTCTCGGGGTTGAGATCGGCCAGGTACTGCACGATGGCCGTGCCTTCCGTCAGCAGTTCGCCATTGTCGAGTTGCAGTGCCGGCACGTAACCCTTCGGGTTGATCTGCCAGAAATCCTCGCCGTTGGCCGTGCGCTTGGCCTTGGTGTCTACCTTGACCAGCTCCACGGGAATGCCCGCTTCCAAAGCAACGATGTGCGGCGAGAGCGAACAGGCGCCGGCGGCGTAATAGAGCTTCATAGTGTTTCTCCATTGGGGAACAGGATCGACGCGATCCGGGCTCGCGAAGGCCACCGATCCTAGCCACCATGGTTACTGTTGGATACCACCTAACCGCCCGTAACCTCTAAAATCCGGTAACCGCCGAGTTACCGGACTTCTCCCAGGAACACGCTGATGGGCCTGCCCGTACGCAAGAGCAAAGTCTGCCCGCCACCCACCTGCCCGCTCAGCGAAGTGCTGGGATTGCTGCGTGGTGCCTGGGCGCCCAATGTGATCTGGCAGCTCAGCGGCGAGCCCCGCCGCTTCGGCGAACTGCGCCACGACATGCCAAAGATTTCCGCGCGCGTGCTGAGTGCGCGGTTGCGCGAGCTGGAAACGCGGGGACTGGTGACGCGCCGCGTGCTCGATACGTCGCCGCCCTCGGCGGAGTACTCGCTCACCTCGCTGGGACGCGAGTTGCTGCCGGCGATCGATGCGCTGGCGGACGTGGGAAGGAAGTTGATTGAGGAGTGGGAGATGCACCAGCGCAAGGTGGCGTCGCGCTGACCGGTTGAAACGGCGCTCAAGGCAGGCCGCCATCGGTTGCCGGACACGGCATACCGCGATATGACGAGGCATCCCCGAACATATAGTTGACTAGGAAACCATATCGATATAGTTTACTAGTCAACTTCATTTGGTGCTTGCCCATGCCCCGGGTTTCCCAGCTCACGACGCACACTGGTTATTGGCTCCGAATGGTCTCCAATGCGGTATCGCAGGAGTTCGCTCGAAAAGTGGCTGACCAGGGAGTCACCGTGGCGGAGTGGGCATGCATGCGCGCAATGTATGACGAGGAGGCGGTTGCGCCTTCCGCACTCGCCGAAAAGATGGGAATGACCAAGGGCGCCATCAGCAAACTGGCTGACCGGTTGGTCGAAAAGGGCCTGGTCGAGCGTTCAAGCAATCCCGAAGACAGGCGCGGACTTTCCCTCTGCCTCACCCCGGAGGGGCATCGGAAGATTCCCCGGCTGGCCAAACTCGCCGACCAGAACGACGCCGAGAACTTCGCCGTGTTGACCACGGATGAGCGCGAGTCGCTCGACCGCATCTTGAAGGCCTTTGCCCAAAGGCGCGGCTTGAAGACGACGCCCGTGGATTGACGTCCCGGGAACACCAATCACATCGATGGTAAGGAGTCTGCCCATGCATGCAGATCAGGTTCTTGTTGCCAAAAAATGCCTGGATGGCGCGCACGACGGCACCATCAGCTTCCCCGAAATCCTCGGCCAGTTGCACGGCGCGGGCTTCGAAGGCTATATGGTCGATTATCGACGAAACCTCCAGACGTATTATTTGCCTGACGGCGACAGCGTGACACTGGACATGCCGGGCAAGCCCGGCGCTGTCGCCGCGACGTTCGAGCCATTGCAGATCGAAGCACTGGTGCGTTGGGCGCAGAGGAATGAACCGGACTATAGCTACCAAGGCTTCTGCGAAAGGGTGCGGGCGGCAGGATGCGCCGGGTATCTGGTATCGATACTAGGCCGTCGCGTGGTGTATTTCGGGCGCACCGCTGAAACGCATGTCGAGTTGTTCCCACAGTGACGCGTCCTCTGCCACTGTAGTTTTCCCGCCGGGAACGCGTATCGCCTGTATCGTTGCATTGGGCGTGCGCGGAGGCCCGGCGAATCGAAGTAATTGAGCATTCGCGATATTGGAAAGACAGAGCAACCTGCTATCTGGAGTAGAGATATGGGTATCCTGCTTGCGTTCGCGCCATTCATCGTCTTCGCCGTTCTTGATCGCTTCGTCGGCCCGGTGTGGAGTCTTGCGGCCGGCACGGCCGTTTCCGCCGCACTGCTGTTGCGCGACCTTCTCAGTCCCGTACGACAGCCGAAGCTCCTAGAGATAGGCACCTTCATTCTCTTCGGCGGTTTAACCGTCTATATGCTACTCAGAGGTTCCAGCCTGTCCGTCATCGGCGTCAGGGTGTGCGTGGACGGTGGACTGCTGCTGATTGTCCTGATGTCCATGGTGATTCGCCGCCCCTTCACCCTTCAATACGCAAAAGAACAAGTTTCCGCGGCGCACTGGAACACGCCGGAGTTCTTGCGCACCAACTATGTGATCAGTGGCGCATGGGCCATCGCATTCGCCCTGATGGTGCTGGCGGAGCTTGCGTTGCTCTACGCACCGCAAATCCCTCACCGGGCCGGCGTGATCGTCATCGTGGCGGCCCTCGTGGGGGCGGTGAAGTTCACGAGCTGGTATCCCACGAGGAACGACATGCGCTGATTCGTCATGGATACGCAAACGCAGCGCGAGGACGGATCAAGTCCTCAGTGATGATCCACCGTGGAAAGATCGCCGACGGTCACGTGGCCGGTCCAGCCATCGAACACGTTTGCGGCCGCCTTGTCGATCGCCATGGCCATCTTCTCCGAAGCCATGCAGTGGGCGTTGTCGTTGGGATCGGCACCCAGGTTCTGCTCACCTGCCATGCAGGAAATGCCGTCGCCACGGGCCGCCGCCTTGTTGAAGCGCGCCATGCCATCGGCATAGCGACGTTCGGCGCGTGTGGCTGCGACGGCGTCGCCGTAGGTGGAGCGCATGGTCTTGAGCAAGTGTTGCGCGTGCTCGCGTTCGTCTGGCGTGGCTGCTTGGAAGGCCGCCTCATAGGCCTGCCGGAAGCTGGAGTTGGGACGCTCGGACGCCAGCGCCAACCAGGCGATGCCCAGTGATCGATCGACCGGCTGGTGGTCGCCGTTGAGCGCCATTACACCCAGTACGTATTGGGCCGGCTTGCTCGCCCAACTGGCCGCTTCCTTGAAGAAGCGTTGCGATTCGGCAACGTCACCGTGACCGTAGGAGCGCTCGGCGATGCAGTAGAAGAAGTCGCCGGGCAGGATGCGTTCCTCGCTGGGAACACATACGGTCCTGGCCAGGTCGGCATCGGAAGGCGCCGCTGCGACCGACGCTGCCTGTGCCGGCATATCGCCCGCCATCGCGGGTGCAGCGAATACCAAGCACGTGATCAACCACCAACCCCTGCGACGAATTCCGTGATTTCCTTGCATATCCCTGCCTCCATGGAACGGTTCCGATCGGCGCGATCGTAATCTTCCTATCGCTGGTTGGCGGCAAATGGGGTCATGAAGATTTCTTCATCCATGGCGCAAAACAAAAGCCGCCCCGATGGGAGCGGCTTTGCGAGGTTGGCCTCTGGTGGCAATGCCACCGTGAAGGTGACAATGCCACCGTGAAGGTGGCAATGCCACAACCCTCTCCCCGTTGGAGAGAAGACCTCATTCCACCTCGTCAGAACCTTCGTTGACGCCCTCGAACAGGAACGTCGACAGATATCGCTCGCCTGTATCCGGCAACATCGCCAGCAGCACCGCGCCCTCCGGCGCATCCTTGGCCACCTGCAGCGCGGCCGCCAACGTCGCGCCCGCGGAGATGCCGACGAAGATGCCTTCCTTCTGCGCCAGAGCACGCGAGGTATCGCGCGCCACCACATCGTCGATCGGCAGGATCTGGTGCGCCACCTCGCGGTTCAGCACGGCAGGCACGAAATCCGGCGTCCAACCCTGGATCTTGTGCGGCTGCCATTCCTTGCCCGAGAGCAAGGCCGCGCCAGCGGGTTCGCTGGCGATGATCTTCACTTCCGGACGTGCCACCTTCAGCACCTCGCCCACGCCCGTGAGCGTGCCGCCGGTGCCCCAGCCGGTGACGAAGTAATCCAGTCGCTTGCCGGCGAAATCGCGCAGGATTTCCGGTGCCGTGGTGTTCCGGTGATAGGCGGGGTTGGCCGGGTTTTCGAATTGGCTGGCCAGGAACCAGCCATGCTTGTCGGCCAGCTCCTTGGCCCTGCGCACCATGCCGCTGCCGCGTTCCGCTGCCGGCGTCAGCACCACCTTGGCGCCGTAGGCGCGCATCAACTTGCGGCGCTCGATGGAGAAGGTTTCCGTCATCACCGCCACAAAGGGATAGCCGCGCGCCGCGCACACCGCGGCCAAGGCCACGCCCGTATTGCCCGAGGTAGCTTCCACCACCGTCTGGCCGGGCTTGAGCACGCCGCGCTGTTCGGAGTCGATGATGATGGCGTAGGCCAGGCGGTCCTTCACCGAACCCGCCGGGTTGAACGCCTCGACCTTGGCATACAGCGTCACATGCTTCGGCGCCAGGCGATGGATGCGCACGATGGGCGTGTTGCCAATGGTGTCGAGGATGCTGTCGTAGATCATGGAATGGCTCCGGGGCTCGGCAGGGATGAAAGGCACAGGGCGCGATGGTGCACCCGCAAGGGAAAAGGTTGTGTCAAGCCGCCGCGCTCGCCAAGGCCGGGCCTGTCGAGGCGATGATGCCCAACGGGGGGCTACCGAACCACGACAAGGTCGTGGCGAGGCTGGCCACCTCGCCGATGATGAGCAACGCCGGCGACCGCACGCCATGCCGCTCCGCCTGCTCCACCAGGTTGGCCAGCGTGCCGACCACCACCCGCTGTTCCGGCCGTGAACCGTTTTCCACCAGCGCGAACGGCGTGCTGGCCGCGCGCCCGTGATCGATCAGCTTCTGACGGATCAGCGGCAGCTCGCTCGTGCCCATATACACCGCCAGCGTCTGGCGTTCCTGCGCCAAGGCCGGCCAGTCGAGCGTATCGACGGAGTTCTGGCAATGCGCCGTGACCAGTCGCACCGACTGCGCATGGTCGCGATGCGTGAGCGGCACGCCGGCATACGCGGCGCACGCCAGGGCCGCCGTGATGCCGGGCACCACTTCATAGGGAATGCCATGGCTGCGCAGGAATTCGAGTTCCTCGCCACCGCGTCCGAACACGAACGGATCGCCACCCTTCAGGCGCACCACGCGACGTCCCGCTGCCGCATGCTCCCGCATCAAGTCGTGGATCTGCGCCTGCGTGGTGTGATGGTTGCCCGCCTGCTTGGCCACTTCGATGCGTTCGGCATCGCGCCGCGCCAACGCAAGCACTTCCACGCTCACCAGGCGGTCGTGAAGAATCACATCCGCTTCGTTGAGGGCACGCAAGCCGCGCAGCGTGAGCAGGCCCGGATCGCCCGGCCCCGCGCCCAGCAGCACGACGGAGCCGGTCGGCGCGGCTTCGGTAGCGTCGAGCAGGCGTTCGGTGGACGCTTCGGCCAGCGCCCATTGCCCACGGCGCAACAGGCTCTGCACGGGGCCGTGCAACACGCGCTCGTAAAAGCGACGCCGCAACGACACATCGGGCAGGCGAGCACGAATGCGTTGACGCATCTGCGCAAGCAGCGTCGCCACGGAACCGATGACCGGATCGATCGCTACTTCCAGCCGTTCACGCAACAGCCGCGCCAGCATCGGCGCGTGGCCGCCGCTGGAAATGGCGATGGTGACGGGCGAGCGATCGATCACCGCGGGCACGTGGAAACTCGATTGCTCCGCGTCGTCGACGACGTTCACGAAAACACGCCGCGCCTCGGCGAGTACGGCGATATGGCGATGCAGCTCGCTGTTCGACGTGGCCGCAATCACCAGCCACACATCATCGAGCCACGCATCCTCGAAGCTGCCGCGCAGCCACTGCACGCGGCCGGCGTCCACCCAGCCATGCAATGCAGGCGTGATATCGAGGGCGCCCACCGTCACCCGCGCGCCTGCTTCCAGCAACGCGGCGGCCTTGCGCTCACCCACCACGCCACCGCCCACCACCAGCACCGGGCGGCCGGACAGATCGGCGAACAAGGGGTAGAGCTTCATCGAACCTCAGGCTCCGTGAGATGCAGTGTTGACCTCCCACGCTAGGCACGCCGCCCGGGCCGCACAAATGATTTCTACGGCAACAGACATGCTCCGCCGTTATAAGGCGATTCGAGCTACCGGCACGACGAAGTATTGACGCAACGCAGCAACCGCTGTATAGACGTCTAATTGTGATCTCTCCGTTACGGTAATTCATGGACCATCATCGCCATCGGCTGGAAACCGCCCCGACCGCCTGCAAACGCAGCGCATCGGCGGAAAAGCATGCGCGATGTATCCGCAGCGCGACACCGAGTCCCTCTTCTCTCGATTGCCTGTGGAACCCAAGCCATGACGCTGACCCAACTTCGCTACCTCGTCGCCATCGCTGATGCCGGCCTGAACATCACCCTCGCGGCTGAACGCGTGCACGCCACGCAGCCCGGCCTGAGCAAGCTCTTGCGACAGCTCGAAGATGAGCTCGGCTTCCAGCTGTTCCATCGCAAGGGACGCAGCCTGCACGCCATCACGCATGCCGGCACGCACGTGCTCGAACGCGCACGCACCATTCTTGCGGAGGCGGCCAACATCCGCTCCATCGCGGCCAACCTGCGCAATGAATCGCGCGGCACGCTGCGCATCGCCACCACGCACACGCAGGCGCGCTTCGCGCTGCCTTCGGCGGTGGCGGTGTTGAGCCGCAGCTATCCGCAGGTGAGCGTGCATCTTCAGCCGGTCAGCGACTCGGATGTGATTTCACTGCTCGACGGCGGCCAGGTCGACCTGGCCATCGTCAGCACCGCCGCCGGCGCCCCGCCGCCGAACGGCATCGCCCTGCCCGCTTACCGCTGGAACCGCAGCATCGTGGTGCCCAAGAACCATCCGCTGGCGCGACAGAAACAGGCGCCCACGCTGGAGCAACTCGCCGCGCATCCGCTGATCAGCTACGACTCGTCGCTGAAGCCTGAGTCATCGTTGATCCGCGCCTTCCAAAGCGCGGGGCTCGATCCGCAGATCGTGATGACGGCAAGCGATGCCGATTTGATCAAGACTTACGTACGCGAAGGCCTTGGCATCGGCGTGCTGGCCGAGATGGCCTATCAGCCGGATCACGACACCGATCTGCGCGAACTGGGCGCGGACAATCTGTTTGCTTCCTGCACCACGTGGATCGTGTTGCGCCGCGAGAGCGTGTTGCGCGAATACGCGCTGGATTTCATTGGTGTGTTTGCGCCGCATCTGGAGCGTCGCGCGGTGAGTCGGGCGTTGGCTTCCGGGGGCACGGGTACTTCACAGTGGCCGGGTGTGCCGCATTGGCGGGAGCGGCGGGTGCCGGTGAAGTTGGTGGAGCCGATGGTGGAGGCGCAGTGAGGTTTTTGGTTTCGCTGGACGTGGTGGTTCCGACTCCGGCCTGTTGGTTGTCGCGCAGGTAGAACGTTCGGATACCCTTTTTGATTTTTAGCTCGTCATCCCGACGCACCCCCAAAGGGGGCGAGGGCCGGAGGCGCTTTCAACAGCCGAAGGTTGGTCATCCAGTGACTTTGCACTTGGTTATCGCGAATCCTTTGCTCGCTCTTATGCGGCGCTTCCGCGATCAGGCCGCTTACGCAGCGGGCGTTTCGATCGGCTGCCGCCGCTCGAGTCACTTTTCTCTTGCTGGCCCAAGAGAAAAGTAACCCAAAGAGAATGGCCTTCAGAGCAAGGGCTCGCAGCATTGTGCTGGGATAAGCCCGAACGCTTGAGGATGGTTGTGGCGGGACACCCATGGGAGGCCAGATAGCGCGTACTCCGAAGCGCTACGCAACGCGCCCGAATCGTAGAGGACTTAAAGCGGAGCCTCGCTTCGCATCGGTCTTGGTTGTCGTCGCAGTCCATGGTTGCCGCTACATCACACTTCTCCCTCTCCCCTTGCGGGAGAGGGCCGGGGAGAGGGGGCGGGTGCTCGCGAAAGCATCGCAACTTAGCGCTTTGACTCTTCGCTCTACGGGTTCCCCGTATGACAGCGGCGGGCGGCGGGCGGAAAGCCCGTAGGGTGGCCGCAGGGATGCGGCCAGTTTTTCGACAGGACATGGATGTCCTGTCGAAACCCCGTAACCCGCCCGCGTACCTTCCGTCCTACGGACGGAAGGCGCGTCATCCGGGGTGCCTTTTCTTTTGGCATTGCCACCATCTCGGTGGTTACTTTCTCTTGGGCAAGCAAGAGAAAGTAACCCGGACCGCGGCAGCGGTTCGGAAGCCCGCCGCAGGCGAGCCAGGTCATCGAATCGCGACAACCGAGCGCGAAGTCACTGGATGACCAACCTTCGGCTGTTGAAAAGCGCCTCCGACCTTCGCCGGGATGACGACCAAACACTCAACCGCGCAACAAGCCCCTCTGCTCCAGCAGAGACACAATATGCCCCGCCAACACCAACGGATCCCCGGCATTCCCGTCAATCCGCAACTCCGGCTGCAGCGGCTCCTCATACGGATCGCTGATTCCCGTGAAATGCGTAATCGCCCCCGCGCGCGCCTGCGCATACAACCCCTTGCGATCACGCGCTTCGCAAACATCCAGCGCCGTCGCCACATGGATCTCGATGAAATCGCCGTGCGCCTCCACCAGTGAACGCGCCTCGGCGCGTGCGTCCGCATAAGGTGCAATCGGAGCGCACACCGCCACGCCGCCGTGGCGCACGATCTCACTGGCCACGTAGCCAATGCGCGTCACGTTGGCATTGCGATCTTCGCGCGAGAAACCAAGGCCTCGTGAGAGATGCTTGCGCACTTCGTCGCCGTCCAGCACGGTCACCGCGCGACTGGTGCGCTCCAGCAACTGCGCCACGACCGCTTGCGCGATCGTCGACTTGCCCGCACCGGAAAGCCCGGTGAAGAACAGGGCGAAACCACGCGAGGCCTGCACCGGATGCCGCTCACGCAGGATTTTCACCACCTCGGGAAACGAGAACCACGCAGGAATATCGCTGCCTTCCTGCAGGTGGCGGCGCAGCTGTGTTCCCGAGATGTCGCGCACCTCGTCGTCGGGTTGCACTTCGTTCGATGGCAGGTAGGCGTCGCGGTTGGCCACGTACACCATGGCCGGGAACGGCACGATGCGGATGCCCAGTTCGTCCTGATGACGCTCCAGCAGATGCTGCGCATCGAACGGACCATAGAACGGCTTGCCGTTGGCGTCATTGCCGGGGCCGGCGTGATCGCGGCCCACGATGAAATGGCTCGCCCCATAGTTCTTGCGGATGATGGCGTGCCACAGGGCCTCGCGCGGACCACCCATGCGCATCGCCAATGGCAGCAGCGACAGACGCGCGCTATTCGCCGGGTACTGCGGCAGCAGTGCCTGATAGCAGCGCACGCGCGTGTAGTGGTCGACGTCGCCCGGCTTGGTGCGTCCCACCGACGGCTGCACCAGCAGCTTGGCGCCCACTTGCTGCGCGGCGCGCAGTGTCAATTCGCGATGCGCACGATGCATGGGGTTGCGCGTCTGGAACGCGACGATGCGATACCAACCCTGCGACGTGAACCAGTCGCGCAGGCCGCGCGGCGTGTCCCGCAGCGTGCTGAAGTCGTAGTGCGACGGCGCCTGGATGCCGCGCACGCGGCCGCCAAGGTTCACCGGACGATAGCGATCCAGCAACTCGGCCACGCCGGGGTGCGTGCGGTCCGTGGTGCCGAACACTTGTTGCGCCTCGTGTACGCGGTCGGGTCGATAAATGTCCTCCACTTCCAGCACCGCGATCGGTACGCCCTGCACGTCGCGCAGCGCGACTTCGCTGCCTGGCACCAGGCGTTCTGCGGATGCTTCGCTGACGTCCAGCGTGATCGGGATGGGCCACAGCGTGCCATCCGCCAGGCGAGATTCAGTCACCACGCGATCGTAATCGCGTTGGGTGAGAAACCCTTCCAGGGGCGAGAACGCGCCGTTGAGCAGCAGCTCCAGATCGCACAGCTGGCGCGTATCCAGGTCGATGCCCGGCAAGCCCGCGCTGCGTTGCTTGAGCACGGCGGCTTGGTCCGCCGGCAGATACAACTCCTTCAGCACGCCGCCGTGCGGTGCAATCAGCGAGGGAGCTTCATCATCGGGAAGCGCAGCAGCGTTCTGCGCGAGGGCACTGTGGCTCATGGTGTGGTTCTTCTTGTCGGGGCGGTGGCCGGCGTCGTGCGCCGGATTGGTTCTTGTGGTGTTCGGTCAAGCCAGACCGTGAAGCCCGCATTCGCGCTTCAGGCCAAAGAAACGGGTCGCGTCGATATCGGTGCCGGGTTCCCAGCGATGCGTGGTGTGCACATCGCCGATGGAGATGTATCCCTGCTCCCACAGCGGGTGGTAAGGCAGGCCGTGCTTGTGCAGGTACAAGCCGACGTCGCGGTCGGTCCAGTCGGCGATGGGATGGAATTTCCAGCGGCCATCGCGACGTTCAGCGAACGGAATGTCGGCGCGCGTGCGTGCCTGGCTGCGGCGCAACCCGGCGAACCAGGAGCCCGCGCGAAGCTCATTCAGCGCGCGCTGCATGGGTTCCACCTTGCGCAGTTGGTTGTAGCGGTCGATGCCTGCCACGCCCTGCTCCCACAAGCGCCCTTCCCTTGCTTCCAGCCACGCGGGACTTTCCAGCGCGCTGTACACGCGGACATTCAAGGCAAGGCGATCGCGCAATTCCTCGATGAAGCGATAGGTTTCAGGAAAGAGATAACCGGTGTCGACCAGCACTACCGGAAGATCGGGCCGTTGCCGCGTCAGCAGATGCAACGATACCGCCGCCTGCGCACCAAAGCTCGACGACAACACGTGCGTGCCCGGCGCATAGGCAAGCGCCCAGACCACGCGCTGCTCGGCCTCCAGATGGCCAAGCCAGGTATTGAGTTCCTTCAGCGCCCGGGCATCGTGTTGCGCATCCTCGAGCAGCGTTTGCTTCATGCCACGACCTCCGCGGGAATCCGGCGGGTGTTGGCGCTGATCACACCAGTGCGCACCAGGAAATCACCGAAGCCTTCGTCGGTCGCGCGTTCCGACGCGTACCGCGCGAACAGCGGCGACAGAGCCTCGAGAATGGCCGGCTCGTCCACGTTTTCACGATGAATCTGGTTGAGCCGCTGACCGCGAAAATCCGCGCCCAGCCGCAAGTCGTAGCGACCGGGCCCGCGACCGACCAGCGCAATCTCGCCCAGGTACGGGCGCGAGCAACCGTTGGGGCAACCGGAAAGTCGCAGCAGGATGGGCGCGTCGCGCAGGCCATGCGATGCCAGCAGCGTTTCGAGTCTTGGCAGCAATTCCGGCAGATAGCGTTCGCTTTCCGCCATGGCCAGGCCGCAAGTGGGCAACGCCACGCAGGCCACGGCGTGACGCCGGATGCCGCTGTCGGTGCGATAGCCGTCGAGCCCATGCGCCGCCACGATGGCGTCGATGCGCGCGCGATGTTCTGCCGCCACGTTGGCGACGATCACGTTCTGGTTGCAGGTGAGGCGGAAATCGCCCTCGTGGATGCTGGCCAGCTCGCGCAAACCGGTGAGCCAGCGACGCTCGCCCACGTCGGCAAGGCGGCCCGATTCGATCTGCAATGTGAGATGCCAGCGTCCATCGTCGCCTTCGATCCAGCCGTAGCGATCGCCGTTGTGGTCGAAGTGGTAATCGCGTTCCGGTTCCAGCGCAAAACCCAGGCGCCGTTCCAGTTCGGACTTGAAGGTGTCCAGGCCGCGATGGTCGATGGTGTATTTCAGGCGCGCGTGCTTGCGCTCGCTGCGATTGCCCCAGTCGCGCTGCACGGCCACGATGGTTTCGGCCGTGGACAGCAGGCGCTCCGGCGGTACAAAGCCGATGACGCTGGCCAACCGTGGATAGGTGCTCGCATCACCATGCGTGGCGCCCATGCCGCCGCCGATGGCGACGTTGAAGCCCTTCAGCTCGCCCTGTTCGATGATGGCGATGAGCCCGAGATCCTGCGCGAACACGTCCACGTCATTGAGCGGCGGAATGGCCAGGCCGATCTTGAACTTGCGCGGCAGATAGGTGCGACCGTAGAGCGGTTCCTCGTCCTTGGGTTCGTCCACCAGCGGTTCGCCGTCGAGCCAGATCTCGTGATAGGCGCGCGTGCGCGGCGACAGTTCTTCCGACAGCCTCGTGGCCCATGCATAGGCGAGCGCATGCGCGCTGGATTCCACCGGATTGGGTGTGCTCACCACGTTGCGCACCACATCGCCACAAGAGGCAATCGTGGTCGCCAGCGCGTCATGGATGGCGGCAATGGTGGGCTTGAGTTTCCGCTTGATGATGCCGTGCCACTGGAACGTCTGGCGCGTGGTGATGCGCAGCGTGCCGTTGGCGTAGTCGCGTGCGAGGCGATCGAATACCAGCCACTGCGTGGGCGTCACCACACCGGAAGGCAGACGCGCGCGCAACATGAAGGAGAAGGCGGGCTCCAGCTTCTGTTTGCGACGTTCCTCGCGCAGGTCGCGATCGTCCTGCTGGTAGCTGCCGTGGAATTTCAGCAGCTTGTTGTCGTCGTCGCTTATCGCGTTGGTGACGGGATCGCTCAAGCCTTCGACAATGGTGCCGCGAAGTTGCCGGCTGGCCGCCTTGATGCGTTCGAAATCGGAGAGAGGTGTGCTCATGTCAGTACACGTCGCGGGCGTAGCGGCCCTGCTGGAGAAGATCGGACAGCCATTCCTTTGCTTGCTCTTGCGACTGGCCGCCGTGCGCCACGGCCACGTCGATCAGCGCGGCATGCACATCCTTCGCCATGTGGTTGGCGTCGCCGCACACGTAAAGGTGCGCGCCTTCCTGCAGCCATGTGTAGAGATCGCGCCCCTGTTCGCGGATGCGTTGCTGCACGTAGACCTTGGCGTCGCCGTCGCGCGAGAACGCCAGGTCGAGCCGATCCAGCGAGCCATCGCGCAACGCTGCCTGCCATTCGATCTGATAGAGGAATTCGCTGCTGAAATAGCGGTTGCCAAAGAACAACCAGTGGCGTCCACGCGCCGCGGTTTCGCGGCGCTCCTGCACGAAGGCACGGAACGGCGCCACGCCTGTGCCTGGGCCGATCATGATCACGTCGCGACTGTCGTCCCTGGGTAGGCGAAAGCGTTCGTTCTCTTCGATGAAAACCGGCACGCCACGCTCGTCCGAAGATGCGCCAAGGAACGAAGAGGCCGCGCCCCAATGGGGTTCGCCATGCGCCTGGTAATCGATCACGGCCACGGTCAGGTGCACTTCGTCGCCCACCGCTTTCTGGCTGGACGCGATGGAATACAGGCGCGGCGTTTGCGGGCGCAGCGCGGCGACCAGTTCGTCCGCCGACCATGCGGTGGGATGACGGCGCCACAGGTCGATGGGTTGCAGATCGGCGAACAGCGCAGCGAGGCGCGACGATTGATCGGGACGAAGCAGGCTTGCCAACTCCTGGTCGCCGCTCACGTCGGCCACCGCGGCAATCAGCGGCCGGCTCAGTCGCGTGAGTTCGCGCTCGTGCGTCAGCCAGCGACGCAACGGCAGTTCCCTGCCCTCGTGATGCACGGCGTGTTCGCCATCGAGCTTGAGCAGGCTCAGCCATTGATCGACCAGCGCGGGCGGATTCTCGGGCCACACGCCCACGGCATCGCCGGGTTCGTAACGCAGGCCCGAGCCTTCCAGCGAAAGCTCGATGTGACGAATATCGCGGCCGGCATCGCGCGCCACGATGGTCTGGTTGTCGAGCACCGGCGCGGCGAACGGGCGTTCCCGATGATGCGTGGCGCGCGACGGCACCGGTTGCAGCGTGGCCACGCGTGCTGCCGGCTGCGTGGCGCCAAGGGCTTGCCTCGCCTGCTCCAACGCACGTTCCGTCCATGGCGTGGCCACCGCGTCGATATCCACGTCCGCTTCGCCCAGGGGCGCAAGGCGTGTGCCGCCGAGTTCGGCGAAGCGATCATCGAGCTGGCGACCGATCGCACAGAATTGCGGATAGCTCGAATCGCCCAGTCCCAACACGGCATAACGCAGGCCGGGCAACTTGGGCGCGCGCTTGCCGAGGATGAATTCCACCAGGCCGCGCGCATCGTCCGGCGGTTCGGCGTCGCCCTGGGTGCTGATCACCACGACCAGATGCGTTTCCTTCGCAAGATCGCGCTGGGCATAGCCGTCGGCGCGCATCAGGCGAACGGCCAGCCCGGCGGCTTCGGCGCGCGCGCTCAGTTGCGTGGCGATGCGCTTGGCCTGCCCGGTCTGGCTGCCGTAGAGAATGGTGAGCCGCTCGCCGACGGCCTTGACAGGCTGCGCGGGAAGAATGCCCCGCTGCAGCTGGTCGGCGCGTGCGGCGCTCCAGGCGGCGATCCAGTAGAGCTCGGCGGGGCCGAGTCCGTCAGCGAGTCGCTCCAGCGAGGACAGCTTGTCGCCGTCAAGGGAAGCCAGACCGGTTTGCGTTGCGACGACCGCGTTCACTGTCCACCTTTGGACGTCCATACATCTGGACAGCCAAAGTAGTCATCGCTTTATGTCATGTGAAAGGACGTGTTGGCATAACCATATGTCCGCAGGCTTATTTCCCTTGGCAGGGACCCACCCCGTAGACTGGCCGCGTTTCCACTGCGTTTTGGTTCATGCCCACGGATTTCCTCACTTCAGCCGTCATCGGCGTGCTGGCACAGCTGGTCGATGGCGCCCTGGGCATGGCTTATGGCGTGACGTCGGCTGCGATGCTGCTGGCCCTGGGCGTCCCGCCCGCCATGGCGAGCGCCAGCGTCCACTATGCGGAAACGCTGACCTGCGGCGCGTCCGGGGCCAGCCACCTGATGGCCGGCAACGTGATCAAGCGGCTGTTCTGGGCACTGGTGATCCCCGGCGCCATAGGCGCCACGGTGGGCGCCTATGTGGTCAGCCACGTCCCGGCCGCCTGGATGAAGCTGGCCCTGACGCCTTATCTGATCGGCATGGGCCTGTTCCTGCTGTTTCGCCCCTTGCGCCGCCAGCGCCTGCATGAGGAAACACCCGCCATCAGCCGTCCACTGGGGCTGGCGGCCGGTTTTGCCGATGCGGTGGCCGGCGGCGGCTGGAGCGCGCTTACCGTGACCACGCTGGTGGCGCGCGGGGTGCGGCCGCGCATGGTCATCGGCACGGTGCACCTGGCCAAGTGCGTGGTGAGCGCGGTGGCCAGCATCAGTTTCTTTGTCCATGTGGGCTTTCCGCATGGGGCGTCGGTGGCAGGCCTGATCGTGGGCGGCGTGGTGGCCGCGCCGCTCAGCGCCCTGCTCGCCCGCCGCATGCCGCCCCGCGTCGCCACCGTGCTGGCGGCACTGGCCGTGCTGGGCATCGGCATCAACAACATCGCGCACACGCTGCTGCACTGACGGCGATCAACGGTGCCGTCATCGCGTTCGCTTAGAATGGCGGGATGACCAAGTCCCCTGTCCTCCCCATCGAAGTCCGCGGCAGCGCCAAGCAGCCGCTGGGCATGAGTCCCGCGCAGTTCCTGCGCGACTACTGGCAGAAGCGCCCGCTGCTGATTCGCCAGGCGTTTCCCGATTTCGTCTCGCCGATCGAACCGAACGACCTCGCCGGCCTGGCGATGGAAGACACCGCGCTCTCGCGCCTGATCATCCACGACGAAACCCGCGACCGCTGGAAGGTGAAGACCGGCCCGCTGACCGAGAAGGATTTCGCCAGCACGCCCAACAAGAACTGGACCCTGCTGGTGCAGGACGTGGACAAGTGGGACGCGGACGTGGCCGCCCTGCTGGAAGACTTCAACTTCCTGCCCAGCTGGCGCCTGGACGACATCATGATTTCGTACGCCGAGCCCGGCGGCGGCGTGGGTCCACACGTGGACCAGTACGACGTGTTCCTGCTGCAGGGCCTGGGCCAGCGCCATTGGGCGATCGACACCAACCCCGATGCCCCCACCGGTTTCCGCCCCGACGTGGAACTCAAGCAGCTGCAGGTGTTCGAGCCCGACCACGAATGGATGCTCGAACCCGGCGACATGCTTTACCTGCCGCCCGGCGTGCCGCACGACGGCATCGCCTTTGCCGGCCCGTGCCTCACCATCTCGGTGGGCATGCGCGCGCCATCGCAGGCCGAGCTGACTGGCGACCTTGCCGACTATCTGGCCGAACGCCTGCCCGATGAACTGCGCTACGCCGATCCCGATCTCACCCCGGCCAAGTCCGCCGGCGAAATCGACCGCGCGGCGCTCGCCCGCCTCAAGCAGGCGTTGCCGTTTGCGGCGGCACTGGACGAAGCCACGCTGACTGATTGGTTCGGCCGCTTTATCACCCGCTACCGCAGCGCCCAGATGCCGGTGCCCCCGGAAAAGGAACTGTCCGAGGCCGCCCTGCGCAAGCCGCTCGACGCCGGCGCCGCTCTGCTGCGCCATCCGTGGGCGCGCATGGCCTGGGCGCGTGCCAAGCGTGGCGCCACCCTGTTCGTGAACGGTCATGCCTATCCGACGTCGGTGGATCTGGCCGAACGTCTCTGCGCGGCGCGCGAACTCGTTCCGGGCAAGTCGTTGCCCGACGCCGAACTCGCCTTGCTGCTGGC
Source organism: Dyella japonica (assembly GCF_040545895.1). Classification (GTDB taxonomy): domain Bacteria; phylum Pseudomonadota; class Gammaproteobacteria; order Xanthomonadales; family Rhodanobacteraceae; genus Dyella; species Dyella japonica_D. Next base: position 286,055 of record NZ_JBEPMU010000006.1, on the reverse strand, counting down.
TCTGGTCAACGACGGTCACCTGATCGTCCACAAGCCGCGCCGCCGATGAGCGACCGCGACGTCCACCCGGATGCACCCAACGCTGGCGAGAATCCGGCCTTGCCGGCCGGCGATCGCACCGAAGTGGCCGCCGCCCGCCTCCGGCTGCTGAGCGAAGCACGACGGCGCATCGCCATCTATCAGCCTGCGCTTTCCGATGAGGTCTACGGCAGCACACTGGAACTGGCCGAGCTTCGACGCCTCGCCACGTCCGGGCGCGGTGCCGAGATCCGGCTGATCGTGCACACACCCGAAGATGCGCTGCGCGACAACCATCGGCTGGTCGCCCTCGCCCAGCGCTTGTCCAGCGTGGTGCTGGTGCGCACACCGCTCGAAGAAGTGGACCTGGCCTACGCCTCGTCCTACCTGCTCACCGACCAGGGCGGCTACCTGTTCCAGCCCGACGCTCGCCGCGCCGACGGCCGCGCTTCGCTGGCCGACCGCGCCGGGCAGGCGCCGCTGATGCAGCACTTCAACGAGGTGTGGGAGCGTTCGGCCCGCGCCAGCGTCTGGTTGCCGCTCGATCTCTAGCCGCCGGCTGAACGGCGGGCATCTCGGCGCAGGCCTTGCCCGCATCGGCGCAAACGCGTCGTTCGCCGGGCAAATCCGCGCTCTACGACGATGGTCGGTACCCGGAAACTCGAAATATCGTCGATCGACCCCATCTAAGGTCGGAGTTTTGGGTTGCCGCGTCGCAGCACCCCAAGGCTATAATTAACGGGATTTTTCCCAGCCATCCGGCCAACCCCGGCCGGAGCAGCTGCATGCCTCCTTTCCTCACCGGTGGTGACGTGAGCACAAATCTGATCCGCGAGTTTTTCGACTCCTCCCAACTCGCCGGCGGTAACGCCGATTACGTTGAACAGCTCTATGAATCGTGGTTGGCGGACCCTTCGTCGGTCGAGGCTACCTGGAGCAAGTATTTCGAGACTTTCAAAGGCCGCGAGTCGGGGGACGTGCCCCACTCTGCGGCCATTGCGCGTATAGAGGCCGCACAAAAGCAGCGTCGCAACGGTGTCGCCGTGGCCGCTGGCCCGGTCGACGACGCCCACGCCCGCAAGCAAGCCGGCGTGCTGCGCATCCTCACCGCCTACCGTTCGCGCGGCCACCTGGCCTCGAACCTCGACCCGCTCGGCCTGGCCGAGAAGCTGCCGGCGCCGGATCTGGAACCCTCGTTCCACGGTCTGTCCGATGCCGACCTGGATACCGAGTTCGACTGCGGCAACTTTGCCGGCGGCGGCCAGCGCATGAAGCTGCGCGACCTGATTGCCCGACTGAAGAAGGTGTACACCAACACCCTCGGCGTCGAGTTCATGCACATCAGCAACCATGAACAGCGCAACTGGATCTACACCCGCCTGGAGCAGGCCAACGGCACCGCCGGCCTCGACGCCGCGGGCAAGAAGCGCGTGCTCGCCGAGCTCACCGCGGCCGAAGGCCTGGAGCGCTACCTGCACACCAAGTACGTCGGCCAGAAGCGTTTCTCGCTGGAAGGCGGCGACAGCCTGATCCCGATGGTGGACGACGTGGTCCGCGCCGCGGGCGACAACGGCGTCAAGGAAGTGGTGATCGGCATGGCCCATCGCGGCCGCCTCAACATGCTGGTCAACATCCTGGGCAAGCCGCCGCGCACGCTGTTCAACGAATTCGAGGGCAAGTGGGACCATCCGGATGATCCGGCCCACTCGGGCGACGTGAAGTACCACATGGGCTTCTCCGCCGACGTCAAGACGCCCAACGGCGGTACGCACGTGGCGCTGGCGTTCAACCCGTCGCACCTTGAGATCGTCAACCCGGTGGTGGCCGGCTCGGTGCATTCGCGCCAGGTCCGTCGCCGCGACACCGAGCGCAAGCAGTCGCTCGCCGTGCTGGTGCACGGCGACGCGGCGCTGGCCGGCCAGGGCGTGAACATGGAATTGTTCAACATGTCCCAGGCGCGCGGTTTCAAGATCGGCGGCAGCCTGCACATCGTGGTGAACAACCAGGTGGGCTTCACCACCTCCAACCCGCAGGACGCCCGCTCCACGCTGTACTGCACCGACCTGGCCAAGATGGTCAACGCGCCGGTGTTCCACGTGAACGGCGACGACCCGGAAGCCGTCATCCAGGCCACTCGCCTGGCGTACGACTTCCGCAAGCAGTTCCGCAAGGACGTGGTGATCGACCTGGTGTGCTACCGCCGCCACGGCCACAACGAAGCGGACGAGCCGGCCGCCACGCAGCCGGTGATGTACCAGATCATCCGCAAGCGCCCGACCACGCGTGATCTCTACGCGCAGGAGCTTGTGAAGCAAGGCGTGATCGCCGACGGCGACGCCCAGAAGATGTTCGACGACTACCGCGCCCGCCTCGAAGCCGGTGCGCCGATGACCGAGCTGACCACCTCGCTGGTCAAGGACATCGAAGTCGACTGGGAGAAGTTCATCGGCGGCAAGCTCTCCACCGAGACGAGCACCGCGTATCCGAAGCAGCGCCTGGTGGAACTGGCCAACCAGATCCTCAAGTTGCCCAAGGACCTTACGCTGCAGTCGCGCGTGGCCAAGATCTACGAAGACCGCGCCAAGATGGCCGCCGGCGAACAGCTGGGCGACTGGGGCTTTGCGGAAAACCTCGCGTACGCCACGCTCATCGACGAGAACTACAACCTGCGCCTGGTCGGCCAGGACGTGGGTCGCGGCACGTTCTTCCATCGCCATGCCGTGCTGCATGACCAGCAGACCGGCTACACCTACATGCCGCTGGCCGACGTGCGTTCGGGCGCCGACGTGGAAGTCATCGACTCGCTGCTCAGCGAAGAAGCGGTCATGGCGTTCGAGTACGGCAGCGCCACCACCGACCCGTACACCTTGCACATCTGGGAAGGCCAGTTCGGCGACTTCGCCAACGGCGCGCAGGTGGTGATCGACCAGTTCATCAGCTCGGGCGAAGCGAAGTGGAACCGCCTGTGCGGCCTGGCGCTGTTCCTGCCCCATGGCTATGAAGGCCAGGGTCCGGAGCATTCCTCGGCCCGCCTGGAGCGCTTCCTGCAGCTGTGCGCGCTGGACAACATGCAGGTGTGCGTGCCCACCACGCCGGCCCAGGCGTTCCACATGATTCGCCGCCAGATGGTGCGCCCCACGCGCAAGCCGCTGATCGTGATGACGCCCAAGTCGCTGCTGCGCCACAAGCTGGCCGTGTCCTCGCTGGACGAACTGGCCACGGGCAGCTTCCAGCTGGTGATTCCGGAACATCGCGAACTGGCCGCCAAGAAGGTCAAGCGCGTGGTGCTGTGCTCGGGCAAGGTCTATTACGACCTGCTGGAAGACGCCGAGAAGCGCGGCCTCACCGACGTCGCCATCGTGCGCGTGGAGCAGCTGTATCCGTTCCCGCGTCCGCAGGTCACGGCCGAACTGGAAAAGTATGCTTCCGCCAAGGAAGTGATCTGGTGCCAGGAAGAGCCGATGAACCAGGGCGCGTGGTTCCAGATTCGCCACCACCTGCAGGCTTGCGTCAACAGCAAGCAGAGCCTGTCGTACGCCGGCCGCGCTCGTTCGCCGGCACCGGCGGCGGGTCACCTCAATACGCACGTCGCCGAGCAGGCGGCACTCGTGGAGCAGGCACTGGTGGCGCCGATCGGCACCGACCACGCGGCGGAATAGTTTTCTCATTGAAGAGTGCGGCCATGGATGGCCGCTTTTTGATCTTCGCGGTCATGGATGACCGCAAAAAATATAGGTCGGCCATGGATGGCCGCTTTTTGACTTTGGCGTTCACGGATGGACGCACTAAAATTTGAGAAGTGCGGCCAGGGATAGCCGCTTTTTGACCTTCGCGTTCAGGGATGAACGCACTAATCAAAGGATATTTATGTCTATCGAAGTCAAGGTTCCCGTCCTGCCCGAGTCCGTCTCCGACGCCACCATCGCTACCTGGCACAAGAAGGCCGGCGAAGCGGTGAAGCGCGACGAAAACCTGGTCGACCTCGAAACCGACAAGGTAGTGCTCGAAGTGCCGTCGCCGGTCGACGGCGTGCTGAAGGAAATCAAGTTCCAGTCCGGCGACACCGTGACCAGCCAGCAGGTCATCGCGGTGATCGAGGAAGGCGCTGCTGCCGCTGCACCGGCTCCGGCCGCTGCTGCTCCGGCCCCCGCCGCCGCGCCGGCTGCTGCCGCTCCGGCCAAGGCTGCCGCCGGCAATGCTGATCTCTCGCCGGCCGGCCTGCGCGTGGCCACCGAACAGAACATCGATGCCTCGAAGGTCGCCGGCACCGGCCGCGACGGTCGCGTGACCAAGGAAGACCTGCTCAACGTCGGCAAGGGTGGCGCCGCTCCGGCCGCTGCTGCGCCGGCCGCCAAGCCGACCCCGGGTTCGCGTCCGGAAGAGCGCGTACCGATGACCCGCATGCGCGCCCGCATCGCCGAACGCCTGATGCAGTCGAAGAACTCCATCGCCATGCTCACCTCGTTCAACGAAGTGAACCTGGCCGAGGTGGTGAAGATGCGCAAGGCGCTGGGCGAGTCGTTCGAAAAGGCCAATGGCGTGAAGCTCGGCTTCATGAGCTTCTTCGTGAAGGCGGCTGCCGAAGCGCTGAAGCGTCATCCGCTGGTCAACGCCTCGGTCGACGGCAACGACATCGTCTATCACGGCTACCAGGACATCTCCATCGCCGTGTCCACCGACAAGGGCCTGGTGACGCCGGTGCTGCGCGACGTGCAGGACATGAGCTTCGCCGACGTCGAGCGCGGCATCGTCGACTACGCCAAGAAGGCGCGTGACGGCAAGCTGGGTCTGGACGACCTGCAGGGCGGCACCTTCACCATCACCAACGGCGGCACCTTCGGTTCGCTGCTGTCCACGCCGATCGTGAACCCGCCGCAGAGCGCCATCCTGGGCATGCATGCCATCAAGGAGCGCGCCATCGTCGAGAACGGCCAGGTGATCGCCGCCCCGATGATGTACCTGGCGCTGTCCTACGACCATCGCATCATCGACGGCAAGGACGCGGTGCTGTTCCTGGTGGATATCAAGAACCAGCTTGAGAATCCGCAGCGGATGCTTCTTGGTCTCTGACCAAGAAGCCAGTCAGGCACGGAGCTCTGGCGGCGAGCGTTGACGTTGAATCCACGCTCGCCGCACACATATCCCGCTTCATAAGTGACGTGCTTCCCCAGCGCGCACACCGTAAGGAAAAACCATGAGCGAAAAATTCGACGTCATCGTCATCGGCGCCGGCCCGGCCGGCTATGTGGCCGCGATCCGCGCCGCGCAGCTGGGCCTGAAGACCGCCTGCGTGGACGCGTTTGTCGGCAAGGACGGCAAGCAGGCGCTCGGCGGCACCTGCCTCAACGTGGGCTGCATTCCGTCCAAGGCACTGCTGGATTCGTCCAAGCAGTTCTATAACATCGCGCACAACCTGCCGGTGCACGGCATCACCGTGGAAGGCGCCAAGGTCGACCTGGGCACCTTCATTGGGCGCAAGGACAAGATCGTCAAGCAGTTCACCGGCGGCATCGGCCAGCTGTTCAAGGCCAACAAGGTCACGCCGTTCTTCGGCAAGGGCAAGCTGCTCAAGGGCAACGACGTCGAGATCACCGGCAACGACGGTTCCAAGCAGACCATCAGCGCCACCAACGTGATCCTCGCTTCCGGTTCGGTGCCGATCGAGCTGCCGTTCGCCAAGTTCGACAACAAGTTCATTGTCGACAACGCCGGCGCGCTCGACTTCACCGAAGTGCCGAAGCGTCTTGGCGTGATCGGCGCCGGCGTGATCGGCCTGGAGCTGGGCAGCGTGTGGAAGCGCCTGGGTTCGGACGTGACCGTGCTCGAAGCGCTGCCGGACTTCCTCAGCGTGGCCGACGCGGACATCGCCAAGATCGCCTTCAAGGAATTTGGCAAGCTGGGCCTGAACATCAAGCTCGGCGCCAAGCTCACCAAGGCCGAGATCAAGGGCAACGAAGTGGCCCTGACTTATGAAGACAAGGACGGCGCGCACGAGCTCACCGTCGACAAGCTGCTGGTGGCCGTGGGCCGCCGCGCCTACACCGACGGCCTGCTGGCCGCCGATACCGGCGTGAAGCTGGACGAGCGCGGCCGCATCGTGGTCGACGAGCACAACCACACCGGCGTGAACGGCGTGTGGGCCATCGGCGACGCCGTGCGCGGCCCGATGCTGGCCCACAAGGGTTCCGAGGAAGGCGTGGCCGTGGCCGAGTGGATCGCCGGCAAGGCGGGCCACATCAACCTCGACACCGTGCCGTGGGTGATCTACACCGAGCCGGAAATCGCCTGGGCGGGCAAGACCGAGAAGCAGCTGAAGGACGAAGGCATCCCGTACAAGGTGGGCACCTTCCCGTTCGCCGCCATCGGCCGCGCCGTGGCCATGAACGAAGCCATCGGCCAGGTGAAGATGCTGGCTCATGCCGAAACCGACCGCATCCTGGGCGTGCACATGGTGGGCCCGGGCGTGTCCGAGCTGATCGCCGAGTGCGTGGTCGCGATGGAGTTCAAGGGCTCCTCCGAAGACCTGGCCCGCATCGTCCACGCGCACCCGACGCTGTCGGAAGCCGTGCACGAAGCCGCCCTGTCGGTCGACAAGCGCGCCATCCACAAGGGCAACTAAGAGCGGGAGTGAGTGGAGAGGAGTGAGAAGTGAGAGAGGGCCGTATGGCATTCTCGCTTTGACACGCTTCTCTACCGCCCGCCGGCTCTAAATGGGCCCGCTCATGGCAACATGGGCGGGCTTTTTGTTGTAGAAACGGTTAACGGTTATCCGAAAACATCGGCCAAACCGCTCTACTCTCACTTCTCACTTCTCACTTCTCACTTCTCACTTCTCCCCCTACTTTCCAGCTCTATGCCTACCGCCCTTTGCGTCTATTGCGGCTCCAGCAGCGGCAATCATCCCGAATACATCGAACAAGCCCGTGCCTTCGGCACGGAAATGGCCCGTCGCGGCATCGCGCTGGTCTATGGCGGCGGCAAGGTCGGCCTGATGGGCACCGTGGCCGATGCGGTGCTCGCCGCGGGCGGCAAGGTGATCGGCGTCATTCCGCGCCAACTGGTGGACCTGGAAGTGGCGCATGCCGGCCTCACCGAGCTGGTGGTGGTGGACACCATGCACCAGCGCAAGACGCGCATGTTCGAGCTCTCCGACGCTTTCGTCGCCCTGCCGGGCGGCTACGGCACCATGGACGAGATGTTCGAAATGCTCACCTGGGCCCAGCTCGGCCTGCACCGCTATCCCTGCGCTTTTCTGGACGTACGCGGTTACTACACACAGCTGCGCGCCATGATGGACCACATGGTGGCCGAACGTTTCGTGCGCCCCGAGCAGCGCGAGAGTGTATGGTTCGGACAGGACATGACGCAGCTGTTCGACTGGATGGACAGCTACCAGGGTGTGCACACGCCCAAGTGGATCGACCGCAGCAGCGTCAAGGCCTGACCCCGGCGCGACGCGTAGAGTTAAGGATTGGCCATGAGTACACCCGGCGCCTTTCGCGCTTTCCGCATCCACAACGACGCCACCGGCTATCGCGGTGGTGTCGAGACCCTCGCCGCCGATGCGCTGAGCCCTGGCGAGGTGCTGGTGCAGGTGGCCTATTCGTCGATCAACTTCAAGGACGCGCTGGCGGGCACGGGCAAGGGCAAGATCCTTCGCCAATACCCGCTCAATGGCGGCATCGACGTGTCGGGCACGGTGGTCGCCTCCACCGACCCCGCCTTCAAGGAAGGCGATGCGGTGCTGTGCACCGGCAGCGGCCTGTCGGAAACGCGTGATGGCGGTTACGGCGAATACGTCCGCCTGCCCTCGGCGTGGACCATTCGCCTGCCCAAGGGCCTGAGCCTGCGCGACAGCATGATCATCGGTACGGCCGGCTTTACGGCTGCACTCGCCCTGCTGCGGATGGAAGACAATCGCCAGACACCGTCGCTCGGCCCGCTCGCCGTCACCGGCGCCACCGGCGGCGTGGGCATGCTGGCCATCGATATCTTCTCGCGCGCCGGTTACGCGGTGCATGCGATCAGCGGCAAGGCCGCGCATTTCGATTTCCTGCGCGACCTGGGCGCCGCCGAGTGCATCGATCGCCACCAGCTTGTCTTCAGCGGCAAGCCGATGGATTCGGCCCGTTTCGGTGGTGCGCTGGACAACGTCGGCGGCACCATGCTGGCCGGCCTGCTGCCGTTGATTGCGCCTTACGGCAACGTCGCCATCTGCGGCAATGCCGGCGGCATCGGTTTCGAAAGCACCGTGATGCCCTTCATCATTCGTGGCGCCAGCCTGCTCGGCATTGCCTCGGCCGGCACGGCGCGCGACATCCGCGACCGCGTATGGGAACGACTCTCCAGCGACTGGAAGCCGCAGCACCTTGAGCGCATCGCCACGCGCGAAGTCACCTTGGAGCAGATGCCCGACGTGTTCGCCCGCATGCTGGCGGGAGATTCGTTTGGCCGTACCGTAGTACGCGTGGGTAGCGCAAGCTGAGCTTACGCTCAGCTTGGAAGCGTTGCGTCAGCGTCATAGAATCCAACGAAACAACAAGGGGAACTCCACCTTATGGCACGCATCCTGATCGTCGACGATTCGCCGTCGCAGCTGTTGGGCATCAAGCGCATCGTCGAAAAGCTCGGGCATGAAGCGCTGACTGCCGAGGATGGCGCTGCTGGTGTCGAGGCTGCCCGACGCGAACGCCCCGACCTGATCCTGATGGACGTGGTGATGCCGAACCTCAACGGCTTCCAGGCCACGCGCACCATCAGCAAGGATCCGGATACCCAGCACATTCCCGTGGTACTGGTGACCACGAAGGACCAGGAAACCGACAAGGTGTGGGGCCTGCGCCAGGGCGCGAAGGCCTACGTCACCAAGCCGATCAAGGAAGAAGAACTGGTGATCACGCTGAAGGAACTGCTGCCGGCGTAAGCGCCGAAGCAGGCTTCACGAGAAAACGGCGCCCGCAGGCGCCGTTTTTCGTTGGATTGCAGGCTCAGCGACGAGGATCGTAGTCGCCAAACTCCTCGCGCAAGGCTTCGTACGCTTTCTTCTGCGCATCGGTGTCGGCCAATGGTGCGCGAATCGACAGCTCCACCAGTTGATCACCCGGATGCGCACCCGGCAGCCCACGCCCTTTCAGGCGCAGCTTGCGACCCGATTGCGAGCCTGCGGGAATGCGCAGATCCACCGTGCCAGCCAGCGTCGGCACCGGCACCGTGGCGCCAAGCGCCGCTTCCCACGGCGCAATGGGCAAGGTGTGCAGCACGTTTCGGCCGTCCAGACGGAAACGCGCATCGTCACGAATCCCCACTTCCAGCAGCAGGTCACCGTTGGAAGCGCCGCCCGAACCACTGTGACCCTGCCCGGCCAGGCGGATCACCTGCCCCGGCTGGATGCCGGCCGGTATCTTCACTTCCAGCACGCGCTCGCCGCCGCTGCCATCCTGCAACGCCAGGCGCGTGCGGCCGCCGTCGAAGGCGGTCTGCAGGTCGATCTGCACGTGCGCATGCACATCACCGCCGCGACGTGCGCGCGGCGCACCGCGCGGGCCGGCGCCGGCCCCACCGCGTCCGCCGAACAGGCTTTCGAAAAAGTCGCTGAAATCACCGCCGCCATCGCCACCGAAATCGAAACCGTGGCTCTGGTTCCAACCCGGCGGCGGTCGGAACTGCTCGCCGCCGCGGTAGCCGCCGGCGCGCAGCTCGTCGTAGGCACGACGTTTTTCCGCGTCACGAAGCACTTCGTTGGCTTCGTTGATCGACTTGAATTTCTCTTCCGCTCCCGCGTCTTTGTTCTTGTCGGGGTGATATTTCCTGGCCAGCTTGCGGTAGGCGGCCTTGATGTCCGCCTCGCTGGCATCCGGCTTCACGCCCAAGATGTCGTAATAGTCTTTGAATTCCACTGCCACTCCCCGGCAATCCATCCGCCCGGACCGACGGAGCGGAAATCATGGTTTCCGCCCATCGGCCGGCAAGGTTCGCCCGACTCGTATGGGTGATGCATGGCGATGCTCGCCACCCTCTCTATGGTCGACCACATGGGTGCGAAAATGGCGTGATTCAAGGCGACAAGCGGCCGTCGTAGCGCTAGCATCGCCTCCTCCCCATACCTCAGGCACCCTCCCATGAGCATCCAGGTCGGCGACACCTTGCCCGACGTCGAGATCCGCGTCGTCAGCAACGGCATCGAAGAAGGCCGCACCGGCCCCCTGTTCGCCGGCCGCAAAGTCGTGCTGTTCGCCGTGCCGGGTGCATTCACGCCCACCTGCTCCAATCGCCACCTGCCGGGCTACGTGCAGCACCTCGCACAGTTCCAGGCGCGCGGCGTGGAAGTGATGTGCCTGGCCGTGAACGACGCCTATGTGATGCAAGCCTGGGCGGCCTCGCAAAACGTGCCGCCGGAGCTGCTGATGCTTGCCGATGGCAATGGCAACTTCACCAAGGCCATGGGCCTGGAGCTGGATGGCAACGCCTACGGCATGGGCCTGCGTGCTCGCCGCTTTGCGCTGTATGCCGAGAACGGCGTGGTGAAAGCGCTGCAGGTGGAAGCACCTGGCGAATTTCGCGTGTCCACCGCCGAGGCGATACTCGAAGCGCTCGCCTGATGGCGGCGACGCCGACCCGGCACCGCCATGCGTTGAACGCCAGCGTTTTCGTGGTCGTGCGTCGCGGCGACCACGTGCTGCTCCTGCGGCGAGCGAACACCGGCTGGAAGGACGGTCAATGGAGCCTTCCTGCCGGCAGCCACGATGGCGGCGAGACGCTGGAGCAATCCGCCGCACGCGAACTTCGCGAGGAAACCGGGCTCGATGCGCAGCCGCATGACATGCGCCTGATCCATCTGCTGCATGCCCGTGCTGGCGACAACGGCGGCGAATGGCTGGGCGCGTTCTTCCTCGCCACGCATTGGCAAGGCGATGCGGTCATCGGCGAGCCGGCCAAGCACGATGGCCTCGACTGGTTTCCGCTCCATGCGCTGCCCGAGGAACTCATTGCCTATACCCGGCAAGGGCTTGAGCTGGGTCTGCACGGTACGACGTACTCCTCGTTCGGCTGGTAAGCCACGCCGCAACATCGGCTGCACTCTTTCTTTTCACGAGGGCGAGTAGCGTGGTGCTCCCACTTCCCATGAAAGCGGAGCCATGCCATGTCCAGCCAAGCCCAGCGCATCCCCGGTCCCGATCATCCGATCGACGTGACGCCCAGCAAGGATCACGTGGTGGTGCGCGTCGCGGGCCGCGTGGTAGCCGATACCCGACGTTCGCTGAGCCTGCAGGAGGCGAACTATCCCGTCGTGCATTACATCCCGCGCGAAGACGTGGACATGTCCCTGCTGGAACGCACGAATCATCAAACCCGCTGCCCCTACAAGGGCGATGCGTCGTACTACAGCATTCCTTCGGCCGGCGAGCGCGGCACCAACGCCGTATGGACGTATGAACATCCATACGATGCCGTGGCCTCGATCAAGGATTACCTGGCGTTCTACGGCACGCGCGTGGATGCCGTCGAGGTGACACCGGGCTGACGGCAGGCAAAAAGAAACCCGGCCGAAGCCGGGTTTCTCTTGACCATCGAGCGAGGATCACTCGCCGTCGGCGGGTGCCTCCGGAGCGGCATCGACAGGGCCTTCTTCACCCTCGCCTTCGCCGTTCTCCGCTTCCGCATCGAGACGCACCACGCTCACCAGCTTCTCGTCGGAAGGCAGGCGAATGAGCGTAACGCCCTGGGTGTTGCGACCGAGCTGCGACACTTCCGCCACGCGCGTGCGCACCAGCGTGCCCTGATCGGAGATCAGCATCAGCTCGTGCGCTTCGGTGGCCTGGATGGCCGCGACCAGTGCGCCGTTGCGCTCGGAACACTGGATGCCGATGACGCCCTGCGTGCCGCGGCCCTTCTTCGGGAACTCGTCGAGCATGGTGCGCTTGCCGTAGCCGCGTTCGGTGGCGGTGAGGATGTCACCCTCGGCGGCCACGATCAGCGACACCACCTCGGCGCCATCGCCCAGCTTCATGCCGCGCACACCCGTGGCGGTACGGCCCATCGAACGCACTTCGGATTCATCGAAGCGCACCGTCTTGCCGTTCGACGCAAACAGCAGCACATCACTGTTGCCTCCGGTGAGCGCGACGTTGACCAGCGCATCGCCCTCGTCGAGGTTGATGGCGATCTTGCCCTTCTGCAGCTGGAACGCGAACTCGGTGAGCGGCGTCTTCTTCACCGTGCCCTGGCGGGTGGCGAAGAACACGAACTGGTCTTCGGTGTATTCGCGCACCGGCAGCACCGCCTGCACCTTCTCGCCTTCGCCCAGCGGCAACAGGTTCACCATCGGCTTGCCGCGCGAGTTCGGGCCCGATTCCGGCATCTGGTACACGTTGAGCCAGTACACGCGACCGGTGCTGGTGAAGGTGAGCAGCGTGTCGTGCGTGTTCACCACCCACAACTGCTCGACGAAATCCTCGTCCTTCAACGCGGAAGCCGAGCGGCCCTTGCCGCCACGACGCTGCGCGCGATACGTGCTGGCCGGCTGGCGCTTCACGTAACCGGTGTGCGACAGCGTGACCACCACGTCTTCCGGCGCGATCAGGTCGAGTACGTTGAGATCTTCCTGCGAATGCTGGATCTCGGTGCGACGTGCGTCGCCGAACTCTTCCTTCACCGCTTCCAGTTCGTCGCGGATCACGGAAAGCAGGCGGGCGGGATCTTCCAGGATTTCGATGAGACCACGAATGGTCTCGAGCACCAGGCGATATTCTTCGGAAAGCTTTTCCTGCTCCAGGCCGGTGAGGCGGTGCAGGCGCATGGCGAGGATTTCCTGCGCCTGCACTTCAGACAGTTGGTAGCCATCGGGCTTGAAGCCGTCGCGCGGGTCCATGTCTTCCGGACGCGACGATTCCGCGCCGGCTGCTTCAAGCAAGGTGGCGACCATGCCTGGCTGCCACTTGCGCGCCAGCATGCGCTCGCGCGCTTCGGCCGGCGACGCAGAGGTGCGGATCAGCTCGATCATCTCGTCGATGTTGGCCAGCGCAACCGTCAAACCTTCGAGAATATGCGCGCGGGCACGTGCCTTGCGCAGGTCGAAGATGGTACGGCGCGTCACCACTTCACGACGGTGACGGATGAAGGCCTCGAGGATGTCCTTGAGGTTCAGCAGGCGCGGCTGGCCGTCCAAAAGCGCGACCATGTTGATGCCGAACGTGACCTGCAGCTGCGTCTGCTGGAACAGGTTGTTGAGCACCACGTCGGCCATCGAGTCGCGACGGATCTCGATGACCATGCGCATGCCGTCCTTGTCGGACTCGTCGCGCAGCTCGCTGATGCCTTCGAGCTTCTTTTCCTTCACCAGCTCGGCGATCTTCTCGATCAGGCGAGCCTTGTTCACTTGGTACGGCAGCTCGTGGACAAGAATCGTCTCGCGGCCGTTCGGCTCGGTTTCGATCTCGGTGCGCGCACGCACCAGGATGCGGCCACGACCGGTGCGGTACGCCTCGATGATGCCCGACGAACCGTTGATGATGCCCGCGGTCGGGAAGTCCGGGCCGGGGATGTAGTGCATCAGGTCGTCGATCGACAGCGACGGATCGTCGATAAGAGCGATCGTGGCCGACACGACTTCCGTGAGGTTGTGCGGCGGCACATTGGTAGCCATGCCCACGGCAATACCGGCCGAACCATTGATCAGCAGGTTCGGCACGCGGGTGGGCAGCACCAGCGGTTCGTGCTCGCTTTCGTCGTAGTTGGGGCCGAAGTCGACGGTGTCCTTGTCGATGTCGGCAAGCAGTTCCTGCGTGAGGCGCGACATGCGCACCTCGGTGTATCGCATGGCTGCCGCGTTGTCGCCATCGACCGAACCGAAGTTACCCTGGCCATCGACCAGCATGTAGCGCAGCGAAAACGGCTGCGCCATGCGAACGATGGCGTCGTACACCGACGAATCGCCGTGCGGATGGTATTTACCGATGACGTCACCGACCACGCGGGCCGATTTCTTATAGGGCTTGTTCCATGCATTGCCCAGTTCGTTCATGGCGAACAGAACGCGACGATGTACCGGCTTCAAGCCATCGCGCACATCCGGAAGGGCGCGTCCCACGATCACGCTCATGGCGTAATCGAGGTAGCTCTGACGCATTTCGTCTTCGATGTTGACGCGAATGACTTCTTTGGCGAGTTCTGCCATCAATCGGCTTCCATGATGAGATAGAGGGCCCTGCGCGCTCCCCCAGGAACGTAAGCGCGGGCAACCTTGAGATAACCCGTGAAGTGTACCACGTTTACCGTGGGATTCACAGTATTTTCACTATATGAATCAATAACTTACACAGACGTTTTGGCGCCCTTGAAAAGCATCAGGCGTGCCGTCGAGAAATTGAACACGGCGGCGACGAAGGAGCCGCCGGCCGTGGCGATGGCGGGCCAGCGATGCAGCATCGGAAAGGCCATCAAAAGCGCGGCGTAGGTGCCGTAATTGACCAGGGCGCCCACACCCATCAGCGCCATCCAGTGCAGCCATTCGGAGAACAGGCCACGCCCGCTTTCGTGGTGCTTGAAGGTGTGCCGGCGATTCCACAGCCAAGTTGCGGTGGCCGCCACGGGAATGGAAAGCAGGCGCGCGTAGTACGCATTCCAACCACACCAGCTCACCAATGCCTGGGCGAGGCCGGCGTCAATGACAAAGCCGATGACGCCGCCAATGGTGAAAAGAAGGAATTGCCGCGAAAGCTTCATCGGCCAAACAGGGCCTGCATGGCCTTGGTGGTTGGGCGTTCGATCACGCCGCGCTCGGTGACGATGGCATCGATGAGGTCGGCAGGCGTGACGTCGAACACGGGATTCCACGCATCCGCGCCTTCCACCACGGTGCGCCGACCGGCCACGGCAAGCAGCTCGGCCGAATCACGCAGCTCGATCTCGATGTCTTCGCCCGACGCCGTGGCCATGTCGACAGTGGACGACGGCGCCACCACCATGAACTTCACGCCGTGGTGGCGTGCAGCAATGGCGAGCTGATAGGTGCCGATCTTGTTGGCCGTATCGCCATTGGCGGCGATGCGATCCGCACCCACGATCACCCACTGCACGGCGCCCGAACGCATCAGATGCGAGGCGGCGGAGTCGGCAATGAGCTTGGCGGGAATGCCATCGCGCACCAGCTCCCACATCGTGAGGCGTGCGCCCTGCTGCCACGGACGCGTTTCGCCGGCAAACACCTGCTCGATGCGGCCACCGGCCACGCCCGCGCGGATGACACCCAGCGCCGTACCAAAGCCGGAAGTGGCCAGCGAACCCGTATTGCAATGCGTGAGCACGCCCGAGTGAGGTGCGATCAAGGCCGCACCCAGTTCGCCCATGTGACGGTTGGCGGCAAGATCTTCGTCCTGGATCGCCTGCGCCTCGCGTGCGAGCGCCACGGCATCGGCGCCAGCGGCAATGCGTGCCTTCATGCGATCCAGCGCCCACATCAGGTTGACGGCGGTGGGGCGCGCGGCGCGAAGCATGGCCAGCGCCGGTTCCAGTGGCTCGCCCTGCCTGGCGGCCAATACCACGCCCCACGCGGCAGCAATACCAATGGCCGGTGCGCCGCGGACCGCGAGATCCTTGATGGCTTGCGTCACATCGGCAGCATTGGCGCAGTCGATCCAGCGTTCTTCCTGCGGCAGCAGGCGCTGATCGAGCAGACGGAGATGATCACCCTGCCACTGTACGGCACGGATGCGGTCGTAACGGTCGTAGTCCATAGAACACAATGCCAAGCGATGAAAACGAGATCGGCAGCGCGAAACGCGCCTGCCGCTGATATCAGGGGCCGTCGGGCATGACGAGCCAAAGGATGAGGTAAGCCACCACGCCCGAACCGCCCAGGAAAGTGAGGACGATCCAGAGCACGCGCACCAGCGTCGGATCCCAGCCGAGGTACTCGGCGATGCCGCCGCAGACGCCGGCGATTTTCCGGTCCGTCAGTGATCGATGCAGACGCTTTTCCATGGCCATGCCCTGTTTGAGTGCCTGGTGGATAGGCTCAGTTTCGCGTACTGAGCCATTGATGGATAGCCGGCGGCACTTCGCGCTGTGCGCGCCCGGACACGTAGATGCCGATGTGGCCGCCCTTGAAGGCAATCTGCGTGTAGTCGGTGCTGCCCACATGGCGCTCAAGCGCACGCGATGCATCCGGCGGAACGAGATGATCCTGCTCGGCGAAAATGTTCAGCATGGGATGCGTGATCATCCCTAAGTCCACCGGCTTGCCGCCGATGATCAGGTCGCCCTTGATCAGCTTGTTCTGCTGATAGAACTCCTTGATGAATTCGCGGAAGGCTTCGCCTGCCTGGTCGGGCGAGTCGAAGATCCAACGTTCCATGCGCAGGAAATTCTGCAGCTCTTTGGGATTGTCGAGGATGTCGATCAGGCCCACGTATTTCTGCTGGGTCAGGCGCACCGGCTTCAGCGTGAGATAAACCCAGTTGAGCAGCTCGGCGGGAATATTGCCCATGGTGTCGACGAACAAATCGACGTCCATATGCTGCGACCAGCTCGAGAGCATGTTGTCGGGCGTCTGGAAATCGACCGGCGTCACCATGGTGATGATGTTCTTTACCTTCTCGCCATGCGTCGCGGTGTAGCAGAGCGAGAAGGTGCCGCCCTGGCAGATGCCGAGCAGGTTGATGGCATCCACGCCCGCGTGCTTGCGCACGGCATCCACGCAGCGATCGAGATAACCGTTGATGTAGTCGTCGAGCCCCAGCCAGCGATCGGCCGCATCGGGATAACCCCAGTCGAGCAGGTAGATGTCTTCGCCCTGCTCGAGCAGGTTGCGCACCATCGAGCGGTCTTCCTGCAGATCGGTCATCCACACGGTGTTGACCAATGCATAGACGATCAGCGTGGGCGTTTTCGCGGTGGGCTTGCCCTGCCCCTTCATGCGCCACACCGAGAGCTTGTCCTCGCGGTACACCAGCTCGCGCGGCGTGTTGGCGTATTCGGGTTCCAGCTGGTGCTTGAGGTTGTCCATGCCCGCCGCCAGCTTGCGCTGGAAGGCAGTGATTTCGCCCATCAGGGCGGCTGGATCAAGGCGAAGCGGGGGATGCATGTGTACTCCTTACTTGCGTGTGCGCTTGACGTTGCGCGCGACGGCCTTGCGTGCAGCCACGGCAGCCGTTTTCTTCGAACCGCCCACGTCGATGCTTTCCGCAGCGCGCTTGGTGCCGCGCGACGCCGGCTTCTTCTCCACCGGCTTGACCGTCTCGGGCTTGCCCGCCAACTGGCGCTTGAGCGCCGTCACTTCGGCGCGCAAGGCCGCCACTTCATCGTTGCCCTGTGGCGCATGATTTTCACGCACTTCGCGACGCAGCTCGTGCATGCGCTTGCCGAGCGCGTTCACTTCGCTGCGCGTGGGCAGGCCCATGTCGCGGCAAAGCGCATCCAGCTGCTGTTGCTGCAACTGGCGCACGCGGCCCTGCGCATTCACCATCTCGCCATAGGCGTGGCGGAATTCTTCCGACAGGGCGATCTGCGCGTAGGCCTCTTCCGCCGCATCCACCCACAGGTCGTAGAGCGCCTTGAGCGACTCGATCTGCTTGGATGAATCGGTGAAGTCGACCAGCTTGGCCTGCAGGCGCTCGAAGCCTTCGGTATTGGCTCGCTGGATCAGCGACTGGTACTTGCCCGCCCACTCGACGTAATCCTGCATCGCGGTTGCCAGGGCCTGCTGTAGACGTTGGCGTTCGCGCGTGTAGCCAAAGGCGGCCATGTGTTCGACGTCGAATTTCGCGCCGCCGAAGCTCGGCGGATTGGACTGCATCCAGCCCTGCCACAGCTGGGCGAAGCTCTTGGCCGCTTCGCTGTCGATGCTGGCGAAGGCATGCGCGAACGGCTGGCCGCCCAGGGTTGAAAAAAGTTGCTGCAGCGATTGCTGCCAATCGGCCGGCCCCTGCCCGAGGCCGCTGCTGACGGCGCCCTGTAGCCAGTCGCCATAGCCCTTGAGGGCGGCCATGCTGCGCGCCATGAAGTCGTCGCCGGTGCCGGTCGAGCCAAAGGTCGAAGCGCTCGCTCCGAAGGGCGTCGAGGAGGCCGTTTGCTGCTGCAGGTAACGGGTCCAGGCATCCCAGGATTGCTGCGCCATCGCCTGGTAATCCTTCAGAAAGTCACTTGCCTGGTCGGCCATGCCCACGTCCTCTTCATGCTCAAGCCATCGTAGCAAAAGCATGTTGCGACAGACGCAAAAAGCGCATTAGTCCGTCACGAATACAGGCAAAATCGCAGCGCAGCATCAGCCGGCAGTCATGCAGCGCCCCAAAAACAAAAGCCCGGCTTTCGCCGGGCTTTTGCTTGTTCGTCGGATCGACGACTTAGACGCTGGCGCCTTCGTCCTCGGTCACGGCCTTCATGGACAGGCGGATACGGCCCTGCTTGTCCACTTCGAGCACCTTGACCTTGACGATGTCACCTTCCTTCAGCTTGTCGGAGACCTTTTCCACGCGCTCGCTGGAGATCTGCGAGACGTGCACCAGGCCGTCCTTGCCCGGCATGATGGTCACGAACGCGCCGAAGTCCATCAGCTTGGCAACCTTGCCTTCGTAGATGCGGCCCGGCTCGACGTCGGAGACGATCTGCTCAATGCGCGCCTTGGCGGCGTTGGCAGCCTCGCGGTTCACCGAGGCGATCACCACCGTGCCGTCATCGGTGATATCGATGGTGGTGCCGGTTTCTTCGGTGATCGAGCGGATGGTGGCGCCGCCCTTGCCGATCACTTCGCGGATCTTGTCCGGATGGATCTTGATGGTGAGCAGGCGCGGAGCAAACTCGCTCATCTCGGTACGGGCGGTGCTGATCACCTTGGCCATTTCGCCGAGGATGTGCAGACGACCACGCTTGGCCTGTTCCAGCGCCACCTTCATGATCTCTTCGGTGATGCCGTCGATCTTGATGTCCATCTGCAGCGCGGAGATGCCATCGGCGCTACCGGCCACCTTGAAGTCCATGTCGCCGAGGTGATCTTCGTCACCCAGGATGTCCGACAGCACGACGAAGTCGTTGCCTTCCTTCACCAAGCCCATGGCGATACCAGCCACCGGAGCCTTCAGCGGCACGCCCGCGTCCATCATGGCCAGCGACGAACCGCACACCGAAGCCATCGACGAGGAACCGTTGGATTCGGTGATTTCCGAAACCACGCGCACCACGTACGGGAACTCTTCGATGCTCGGCTTGACGGCCTGCACGCCGCGCTTGGCGAGACGGCCGTGGCCGATTTCGCGACGCTTCGGCGCACCGAAGCGACCGGCTTCACCGACCGAGAACGGCGGGAAGTTGTAGTGGAACAGGAACGGATCCTTCGACTCGCCTTCCGGCGCATCGATGATCTGCGCATCGCGGGTGGTGCCCAGCGTGGTCACGACCAGCGCCTGCGTTTCGCCGCGGGTGAACAGCGCCGAGCCATGGGTGCGCGGCAGGACGCCGACGCGGATGGTGATCGGGCGAACGTCGTCCAGGTTGCGACCGTCGATGCGGATCTTCGTCTTGAGGACGCCGTCGCGCATGGTGCGGTATTCGAGCTCGGCGAATTCCTTCGACAGCTCGGCCTTGTCCCAACCCTTGGCTTCGACGTCGGCGGCCAGCGAGGCGAGCACGTCGCTCTTGATGGCGGCGATGGCGTCGCGGCGCTGCAGCTTGTCGCGCACCTGGAAGGCAGCTTCGAGCTGGTTGCCCACGGCACCCGTGAGGGCGGCGACGAGCGATTCGTTGCGGGCCGGAGCCGACCATGCCATGGACGGGCGAGCCGCCTCGGTGGCCAGTTCGGCGATGGCGCGGACGGCGACCTGCAGCTGCTGGTGACCGAACACCACGGCGCCGAGCATCACTTCCTCGGACAGCAGCTTGGCTTCCGATTCCACCATCAGCACGGCGTTGGCCGTACCGGCGACGACCAGGTCGAGCTCGGAGGTCTTCAGCTCGGTGGCGGTCGGGTTGAGCAGGTACTTGCCGTTGGTGTAACCGACGCGGGCGGCGCCGATCGGACCCTTGAACGGGATGCCGGCGAGGCTCAGAGCGGCCGAGGCACCCAGCATGGCCGGGATGTCACCGTCGATTTCCGGGTTCAGCGACACGACCTGTGCGATGACCTGCACTTCGTTCTTGAACTCTTCCGGGAAGAGCGGACGCACCGGACGGTCGATAAGACGCGAGGTGAGCGTCTCCTTCTCAGTCGGGCGGCCTTCGCGCTTGAAGAAGCCACCGGGGATGCGACCGGCCGAGTAGAACTTCTCGACGTAGTCGACCGTGAGCGGGAAGAAGTCTTGACCTTCCTTCGCCTTGGCGTTGGCCACCACGGTGACCAGCACCACCGTGCCGCCCATGCTGACCATGACGGCACCGGAAGCCTGGCGGGCGATTTCGCCCGTCTCCAGTGTGACTTCGTGATTACCGAACTGGAATGACTTGGTTACTTTCGCCACTGTCTTTTCCTGAATTGGGAAGTGCGGCCCGCGAAGGCCGCTTTTTGATTTTCGCGTTCACCAACGAACGCGAACATCAACACTTAGCGACGGAGGCCGAGGCGCTCGATGAGGCCCTGGTAGCGAGCCAGGTCACGATCCTTCAGGTAGGCAAGCAGACGCTTGCGCTGGTTGACCAGCTTCAGCAGGCCGCGGCGGGAATGGTGATCCTGCTTGTGGGCCTTGAAATGGTCGGTGAGGTGGTCGATGCGGGCCGACAGCAGGGCGACCTGCACTTCCGGCGAACCCGTGTCGTTCGGCACGCGGCCAAAGTCAGCGATGATCTTGCCGGTCTGTTCTGCGGTAAGGGACATGTTAGATCTTCCTAAAAAAACGGGTGCGAAGCTTGCGCAACGTCACGCCATGACGTTGCGCAAGCTTCGCCTAGATGAATGAAAACTCTGGAACAAGCTCCGTATTGTAACGACCGGAGCCCTGTGACAACAAGACCGTCATAGTTGCCGTTTATCCCGGGCATCCGCCGACAGGTTAAAACCGCGCACGATGCACAGCTTTCCGTCCACCGCCTCGCCCAGGATGAGCAGGCGGCCGTCGTCGGCGAACACGGCATGCCGGCCGCCCAGGGCCGGGTCCACCGGAATCTGCTGCCCCTGTGAGACGGCCAGGCTCTGTGCGGCGTCCAGGTGCATGGCGGGCAGATCGGCCAGGGCCGCGGAAACCGGCAGCAACATTGGCAGAAGCGCGTCGTCGCCCAGCTCCAGCGCTGACTGCAGCTGCTCCACCGTCACCATGGCCGGCTCGCGGAATGGCTCGACCCAAAGCCGGCGCAGCGCCGTCAGATGGGCGCCACAACCAAGGTCTTCGCCGAGATCAACGGCAAGGCTGCGCACATAGGTGCCCGAGCCGCATTCGATGTAAAGCGTGAGGCTGTTTTCGGTGCGCGACACCACGTCCAGCCGGTAGACCTCGACCTCACGTGAAGGCACATCCACCGCCTCGCCGCGCCGGGCTTTCACATACAGCGGCTCGCCATCGATCTTGATGGCTGAATACACGGGCGGTACCTGGGTGATGCGTCCGCGCAACTTGGCCAGCGAGGCTTCGATGTCGGCGTCGGAGAGAGACGGCACTGGCCGCTCCAGCACGATCTCCCCTTCGAGATCCGCGGTGGTGGTGGTGGCGCCCAGGCGGCATTCCGCCAGGTAGGCCTTGCGCGAACCAAGCAACATGCCGGCCAGCTTGGTGGCTTCACCGAAGCACAACGGCAGCAGGCCCGTGGCCAGCGGGTCCAGAGCGCCGGTATGGCCGCCCTTCTCCGCCCGGAAAATACCTTTGCGTACGACCTGCAAAGCCGCGTTGGAGCTCAGGCCCAGGGGTTTGTCCAGCAGGACGATGCCGTGCAGGTCGCGGAAACGGATCTTGCGCTTCATGGGATTGGTGTGTTTGGAGCCTTTTAGGGAAGTCCCGACAAGGCCTGATTTTCCCTCACTGTCATTCCGGCGAAAGCCGGAATCCAGTGCCTTTTATGTGCCACCCAAGAGCCAAAGGCGCTGGATTCCGGCTTTCGCCGGAATGACGGTGAGGGGTGATGGACGTCGAGGCTAGGATCGAACTGATGCTCAGCCCTTCTCGCCTTCGTCGTCGCCTTCACCATCCTCATCAGCAGCCGGCATACGCGCAGCTTCCTGCCGCAGCAGGGTCTCGATACGCTCGCCCTTGTCGACCGAGTCGTCGTACTTGAAGCGCAGCTCCGGCACGCGGCGCAGGCGCATGGAACGGGACAGCTCGCGGCGAAATTCCACCGCCAACTCTTTCAGCGCTTTCATCGCCTCGGCGGAACGCTCCGGCTGCAAGGCCGTGATCCACACCGTGGCCCAGTCGAGATCGCGGGTGACTTCCACGTCCGACACGCTCATCAACGGCAGGCCGTGGTCGCGCACGGCGGCATGGACCAGCAGGCCCAGTTCGCGGCGCAGCTCGGCGCCGACGCGGTCGGTGCGCTTGAAATCGCGTGAAGGCATGACGCTCTCCTCTTTTTTTGCGCTCATCCGTGAACGCGAAGGTCAAAACGCAGCCATCCAGGGCCGCACTTTTCAATATGTACCCACTGCCATCGCGGGTCCCGAAAAACAAAGCGAGCGATGTGGGTATCCACACCGCCCGCCGATAAAACCACCACTGAGGTGACGGCCCGATTCACGGACCGGCCACCGTTACAGCGTGCGGGCAACCTCGATACGCTCGAAGCACTCGATCTGGTCGCCGACCTTGACGTCGTTGTACTGCTTCACGGCGATACCGCACTCCATGCCGTTGCGCACTTCGTCGACGAGGTCCTTGAAGCGACGCAGCGATTCCAGTTCGCCCTGGAAGACCACGGTGTTGTCGCGGAGCACGCGGATCGGCTTGCTGCGCTTGACCGTGCCTTCGATGACCATGCAACCGGCCACCGCGCCGAACTTGGAGCTGCGGAACACCTCGCGGACCTGCGCCACGCCGATGATCTCTTCGCGCACTTCCTTGCCCAGAAGGCCGGAAGCGGCCTGCTTCACCTGGTCGATCACGTCGTAGATGATCGAGAAGTAACGGACGTCCAGACCCGACGTATCAATGACCTTGCGTGCCGAGGCATCCGCACGGACGTTGAAGCCGATCACCAGCGCCTTGGAAGCGGCGGCGAGCGTGGCGTCGGATTCGGTGATGCCGCCGACGCCGGCCGCGATCACGTTGACCTTCACGTTCTCGTTGCCGATCGCGCTCAGCGACTCGCGCAGTGCCTGCACCGAACCCTGCACGTCGGCCTTGACCAGGATGTTGAGCGTCTGCTGCTCGGCACCCTGCGCCATCTGCGCCATGATGTCTTCAAGGCGGTTGGCCTTGCTGACCATGCGCGTTTCGCGACGCTTGAGCTGGCGCTCGGCGGCCACTTCACGGGCGAGGCGTTCGTCAGCCACCACCACGAAGTCGTCGCCGGCTTCCGGCACGCCGGACAAGCCCAGCACCTGCACGGGAATGGACGGGCCGGCTTCCTGCACGGTCTTGCCGTTCTCGTCGATCAGCGCACGCATGCGGCCGTACTCGATGCCGCAGACGACGAAGTCGCCGCGCTTGAGCGTGCCCTGCTGCACCAGCACCGTCGCCACCGGACCGCGACCGCGGTCGAGGCTCGATTCGATCACCACGCCCGAGGCGGGGCCGTCTTCCACGGCGGTCAGTTCCATCACTTCGGCCTGCACCGAAATGGCGTCGAGCAAATCGTCGATGCCCATGCCGGTCTTGGCCGAGATCGGCACGAACGGCGTGTCGCCACCCCACTCTTCCGGAATCACTTCCAGGTTGCCGAGACCCTGCTTGACGTGGTCCGGATTGGCGTCCGCCTTGTCCATCTTGTTGAGGGCGACAATGAGCGGCACGTTGGCGGCACGCGCATGCTTCACGGCTTCGGCCGTCTGCGGCATGACGCCGTCGTCGGCCGCGACCACCAGCACCACGATATCGGTGGACTGGGCGCCGCGGGCACGCATCGAGGTGAACGCCGCGTGGCCTGGGGTATCCAGGAACGTGATGACGCCCTTGGGCGTTTCCACGTGGTACGCACCGATGTGCTGGGTAATGCCACCGGCTTCGCCCGAGGCGACCTTGGTGCGGCGGATATAGTCGAGCGTCGAGGTCTTGCCGTGATCGACGTGGCCCATGATGGTGACCACCGGCGGACGCGGCTTCTTCTCGCCCTCGAGTTCGGCGTTCTGCGTGTGCGCAGCCAGCGCGGCTTCGGCGTTGTTGTCGCTTGCCGCCACCGGCGTGTGGCCGAGTTCTTCCACCACCAGCACCGCGGTGTCGTGGTCGATGGTCTGGTTGATGGTGGCCATCACGCCCATCTTGAAGAGGGCCTTGACCACTTCCGAACCCTTGACCGCCATCTTGTTGGCCAGATCGGCCACCACGTTGGCATCACCGATCACGACCTCACGCACCACCGCAGCGGTGGGACGGGTGAAGCCGTGTGGACCGCTGGACGCGGGCGAGCTCGAACGCGAGACGTCACGGCTCGGACCACGGCCTGGCTTGCCGCGCTTATTGTTGGAGCGGCGCGCGCGATCGGCGTCGCTCAAATGCAGCTCGCCAGCCACGAAACGCTTGCCGCCGGGGCCTTCCTCGCGCTCGCGGGCATAACGGGTCTTGTTGTTGCTGCCGGCCGGCGCAGCGGCACCCGCAGCACCCGGGGCGGCGCCTGCGGCACCGGCGGGGCGAGCCGCACCGGGAGCGGGACGAGCCGCACCCGCGGCAGGAGCCGCCGGAGCCGGCGCCGGGGCCGGAGCGGCCACGACCACCACTTTCTTCTCGCGGCGACGCGGTTCATGGATGGTCGGCACGATCATGCCCAGCGAGCTGTGATCGATGCGCTGCACCGGCTGTTCCACCGGCGCCTGCTTTTCGGCAGGAGCGGCGCTGACCGGCTCGGCGGACTCGACTTCGGCAGGCGCCGGAGCTTCGGCCGTGGCCTGGCTTTCCTGCTGCTCCTGCGCGCGCGCGGCGGCCTCAGCCTCGGCTTGCTGGCGACGCTGTTCTTCTTCGGCTTCGCGCTGGCGCTGGGCTTCTTCGGCGCGCTGCTGAGCTTCTTCCTGGCGGCGGCGATCCGCTTCCAGGCGCTCGGTTTCCTCGTGATCGCGCTGCGTCTGCGATTCCTGCAGCTTGCGCACGGCGTCTTCGCGCTCGACGTCATTGCCCGCTTCTTCGGCGATGACGCTGCGCTTGACGTAGGTGCGCTTGGCGCGCACTTCGACGTTGACCGTCTTGGCGCTGGCCGCGGCACCGCGGCCGCCCGGGGTGGCGACTTTCAGTTCGCTGACCTTGCGACGCTTGAGGGTGATCTGGCGCGGCGAGCTGTCGTCCGCTTCCGCGGGACTGATCTCGGTTTTGCCGTGGGTACGGCGCAGAAAGCCCAGCAGCTTCACCTTCTCGGTGCTGCTGATGATCTGCTCCGGATCGGAGAATTTCATGCCGGCCTCGGCCAGCTGCCCAAGCAGCCTGTCCACCGGCATGCCAAGTACCTTGGCAAGTTGTTTGATCGTTACGTCCGACATCGTGTTCTTTCTCCGCCGTTCCCGCGCTTAACGTCCGTGCGGCTTCGCCTGCACAGCCAACCCATCCCTGGTGGAAGGCATCTCAGCCTTCCTCGGCGCGCTCATCCCGAGCGCTGCCGCCCGCGGTTAGCCACCTTTCTCCAGACGAGCGATCATCGGCGCGCGTGCTGCCATGATCAGCGCCGCAGCGCGTTCCTCGTCCATGCCATCGATGTCGATCAGGTCATCAACCGCGAGGTCGGCCAGATCGTCCACCGAGACAATTTCACGCGAAGCCAGCGCAAATGCGGTGGCCTCGTCCATGCCCGGCAAGTGCAGGAGTTCATCGGACGGCTGGTGCTCGTCGATGCCCTCTTCCACGGCCAGCGCTTCAGTGAGCAGCGCGTCGCGGGCGCGGGCGCGGAGCTCTTCAACAATGTCTTCGTCGAAGCCTTCCACGGCCAGCAGCTCGGCGCTCGGCACATAGGCGATTTCTTCGACGCTGGAGAAGCCTTCCTGCACGAGGATGTTGGCGATCTCCTGATCCACTTCCAGCTTTTCCATGAACAGCTGGCGTGCGGTTTCCTGTTCGGCCTCGCTCTTGGCGGCGACCTGGTCCTGCGTCATCACGTTGAGCTGCCAGCCGGTGAGCTTGCTGGCGAGGCGCACGTTCTGGCCACCGCGACCGATGGCCTGGGACAGCTTGTCCTCGGCCACGGCGATGTCCATGGAGTGCTTCTCTTCGTCCATGATGATGGACTGCACTTCGGCCGGCGCCATCGCATTGATGACGTACTGCGCCTGGTTCTCGTGCCACAGGATGATGTCCACGCGCTCGCCATTGAGCTCGTTGGACACGGCCTGCACACGCGAACCGCGCATGCCGATGCAGGCGCCGATGGGATCGGTGCGCGAATCGTGCGCCACCACGGCGATCTTGGCGCGGTCGCCCGGATCGCGGGCGCAGCCCTTGATCTCGACCAGGCCCTGGCCCACTTCCGGCACTTCGAGCTTGAACAGCTCGATCATGAATTCCGGCGCGGCGCGCGACACGAACAGCTGCGGGCCGCGGGCTTCCGAACGCACTTCGTAGAGGTAGCCGCGGACGCGGTCGCCGACGCGGGCCGATTCGCGCGGAATGGTCTTGTCGCGCGGGATGAAGGCTTCGGCGTTGCTGCCCAGGTCGAGATACACGTTGCCGCGCTCGACGCGCTTGACGATGCCGGTGACCAGCTCGCCCACGCGCTCGCGGAAGGCGTCGACCACCTGCATGCGCTCGGCTTCGCGCACGCGCTGCACGATCACCTGCTTGGCGGCCTGTGCGGCGATGCGGCCGAATTCGGCGTTCTCGATCTGCGTCTCGATGTACTCGCCGACTTCGGCGCCTTCGCGCTCGTCGACGGCGTCCATCAGGCGCACCTGGTGGTACGGCGATTCCATCTCACCGTCGTCCGCGATGATTTCCCAGCGACGGAAGGTTTCGTAGTCGCCGGTGTGACGATCGATGACCACGCGGATGTCCGGATCTTCATCCGGATAGCGCTTCTTGGCGGCGGACGCGAGTGCGGCTTCCATCGCCTGGAAAATCACTTCACGCGGCACGCCTTTTTCATTGGCAACCGCGTCAACCACCAGCAAAAGTTCTTTGCTCATTGCAGCAACTCCGTAGACGCCGCCGGCGCCCCATCGGTTTCGATTGATTTACTTCGTGGCCTTCTTGCCCGGCTTCTTTCCCGGCTTGGGCTGCGGCACATAACCGAGCGCCACCCAGTCGGGCACCACGCGCGCGCTTTCCACGGCGTCATGGTCGAACTCAAAGGCCTTGCCTTCGGCTTCCAGCGAGATCCGCTCGCCTTCGACCGACATCACTTTGCCGCGCAAGCGGCGACGTCCTTCCAGGGGCGCCTTGAGCAAAATCTTCACTTCCGTGCCTGCCACCTTGGCGAACTGCGCCGCGGTGAACAGCGGGCGATCGATGCCCGGCGAGGAAACTTCCAACACGTAATGCCCCGGAATCGGATCTTCCACGTCGAGCATCGCCGAGATTTCACGGCTGGCCGCTTCGCAGTCTTCGACGTTGACTTCGCGGCCCTCGACGTCGAGGAAGACACGCAGGGTACTCTGCCCCTGCGACGGGGTGAACTCCACGCCGATGCATTCCAGGCCGAGATCGGCCAGAACTTCCGTAAAGCGTTGAGCCAGTGCCTGCGTATCCATGATTTTTTACCGTTACCAATCGCCAGAAACAAAAAATGGGCTCAAGCGGCCCATTCCATGCTCTCCAAAAAGAGCGTCTCGCCGATGTCCCGACCCATCCAGACTCTTTCGGGGCACCTTGGGCGCAGCCAGCATCTAAGCGGCTTGTGACGCACGTGCGACGCTTCCTTGCGCCCAACAAAAAAGCCTCACGAGGAGGCTTTCTTGTTCTAAGAAAGATCTGGTAGCGGGGGTAGGATTCGAACCTACGACCTTCGGGTTATGAGCCCGACGAGCTGCCAGACTGCTCCACCCCGCATCAGAGTCCGCAAAGATTAGCGAGATGGCCGAATTCTTGCAAGCCTTTTCGCTAATTAATTTCACATCACTGACAAGAAAGCGTGACGTAAATGCGGCCGTCACGCCCGAAAATCAACCGGCTATCAGCCGACGAAAACGCTCTGGCACCAACCGAACAGTGGGCCCCAGACGATGCCCAGCACCAGCAGCGCCAGCACGTTCAACGACAGTACCAGGCGCACCGAGACGTCCTTCTGCAGGCTCACCTCGGTGCCCTCCACCGGCTTGTCGAAGTACATCACCTTCACGACGCGCAGGTAGTAGTAGAGACCGATGATGGCGAACACGGCGCCCACGATGGCCAGCCACAGGAAGCCTGCGTGGATGGCGGCCTGGAACACCAGCAGCTTGCCGAAGAAGCCGAATAGCGGCGGCACGCCAGCCAGCGAGAACATCACCAGCATCATCAGGAACGCGGCCCACGGCGAACGCTGGTTGAGGCCCTTGAGATCGTCGATCTCCTCGCACTCGAAGCCGGCGCGCGCCAGCGCCAGGATCACGCCGAACGCCGCGGCGCTGGTGATCGCGTAGCTGATCGCATAGAACAGCGACGAGGCATAGCCTTCCGGACCGGCGTTGACCAGGCCGACCAGCAGATAGCCCATGTGCGAAATGGTCGAGTACGCGAGCAGACGCTTCAGGTTGCTCTGCACGATGGCCACGATGTTGCCGATCGCCAGCGACAGCACCGCAAGGCAGGCCAGCATGAGCTGCCAATGGTGGGACAGGTCGCCCAGGCCCGACGCCAGCAGGCGATACGCCATGCCGAACGCCGCCAGCTTCGGTGCGGAACCGATGAAGATGGTCACCGCCGTGGGCGAGCCCTGGTACACATCGGGGATCCACATGTGGAACGGCGCCGCGCCCAGCTTGAAGCCGATGCCCACGATCATGAAGATCAGGCCGAACACCAGCAGGTGCGGCATGGCCGTCTGCGTGGCGGCCATGTGCAGGTGCGCCAGGTCCAGCGTGCCGGTGGCGCCGTAGACCATCGACATGCCGTACAGCAGCATGCCCGAGGCCAGCGCGCCCAGCACGAAGTACTTGATGGCGGCTTCGGACGACAGGCGCGAATCACGGTTGAGCGCGACCAGCGCATACGACGACAGCGTCAGCAGCTCCAGGCCCAGGTACACCATGATCAGGTTGCCGGCCGACACCAGCAGCATGATGCCGATCACCGCGAAGATGGTCAGCGTGTAGAACTCGCCCACGAACAGCTTGCGGTCCTGCAGGTAGGGCTTGGCGTAGACGAACACCAGGATCGTGCTCAGCAACGCGAAGACCTTGAGGATCTCCGAAACGCCGTCGCGAATGAACATGCCATTGAAGGCAGTAACCGCCTGGCTCGGCTGGCCGGCCACGACCAGGTAGACGCCCACCAGCAGCACGAGGATCGACAGCCAGTGCAGCATCGGTCGCTGCTCGGGCTTCATGAAGGCATCCAGCAACAGCAGCAAGCACGCCGCCGCCACCAGATAGAACTCCGGCAACAGGATCAGAATGTCATTGAAATTCGGCATGATCGGTCCTGCTTAGATCTTGTGGTTGGCAAGCTGGGTCACCAGCTGCGTCACCGACGAATCCATCAAATGGATCAGCGGTTGCGGCCAGATGCCCAACACCAGCGTGGCGGCGGCGAACGCGGTCAGCACGAACCACTCGCGGCCGTTGATGTCCTTCATCTCGGCCACATGCGGATTGGTGATGTCGCCCCACATCACGCGCTTGACCATGTACAGCGTGTAGGCCGCGCTGATGATCAGGGTGAAGGCGGCGAACAGCGCGATCCACGGGCTGGCCTGGAAGGCAGCCAGAATCACCTGGAACTCGCCCACGAAACCGCTGGTGCCCGGCATGCCCGTGTTGGCCATGGCGAACAGCACGTAGAAGAAGCCGAACCACGGCATCACGTTGATGACGCCGCCGTAGTCCTTGATCTGGCGCGTATGCAGGCGGTCATACAGCACGCCAATGCACGAGAACATCGCGCCCGAAATGAAGCCGTGCGAAATCATCTGCACCATCGCGCCCTGCATGCCCAGCTTGGCGGCATCCAGGTTGTTGGAACCGCGCACCAGCATGAAGGCGATGAAGATGCCCAGGGTGACGAAGCCCATGTGCGCCACGGACGAATACGCCACCAGCTTCTTCATGTCCTCCTGCACCAGGGCCACGTAGCCGATGTACACCACGGCAATCAGGCTCAGGGTGATCACCAGCCAGGCGTACGCATCGGCGGCGTCCGGCGTGATCGGCAGCGAGAAGCGCAGGAAACCGTAGCCACCGATCTTCAGCATCACCGCGGCCAGCACCACCGAACCGCCGGTGGGAGCTTCCACGTGGGCGTCCGGCAACCATGTATGCACCGGCACCATCGGCACCTTCACCGCAAAGGCGATGAGGAAAGCGAAGAACAGCCAGGTCTGCTCCTTCATGCTGAGCGGCAGCGCGGCCAGCGTGGCCAGGTCGAACGAGCCCGCCTTCAGGTACAGGTAGATCAGGCCCACCAGCATGAAGATGGAGCCGAAGAACGTGTAGATGAAGAACTTCAGCGTCGCGTACACACGACGCGGACCGCCCCAGACACCGATGAGGATGAACATCGGGATCAGCATGGCTTCGAAGAACACGTAGAACAGCAACGCGTCGGTGGCGCAGAACACGCCGATCATCAGGCCTTCGAGCACCAGCATGGCAGCCATGTACTGGTGCGGGTTGGTCTGGATGACCTCCCATGCGCCCACGATCACCAGGATGCCGACGAACGAGGTCAGCAGGATCAGGGCCACGGAAATACCGTCGACGGCCAGGTTGTAGTGGACGCCCAGCGAGGCGATCCACACATGGCTTTCGGCGAGCTGCTTGGTGGTGTCCGCCGCGTTGTACATCGGCAGCATGTAAAGGCTGAGCACGAAGGTGATGACGGCCACCGCCAGCGCGATCCAGCGCGCGGCGTTGGGACGTCCGGACCCGGCGAGCAGCACGGGGATGGCGCCCACCACGGGGAGCCAGATCAGCAGGCTGAGCAAATGATTGAACATGGAGCAGGTTCCCTTATTGCCCGACCAGCCAATACCCGCCGAGCAGCAGGATTAGGCCAAGGATCATCGCGAAGGCGTAGTGATAGAGATAACCGGACTGCAGGCGACGCACGCCACCGGCGATGCGATCGACCAGACCCGCCGAACCATTGACCATCACACCGTCGATGAGCGCGGCATCGCCGCCCTTCCACAGGGCGCGGCCCAGGGCCATGCCGCCGCGTGCGAAGACGATGAAATACACCGCGTCGAACCAGTACTTGTGGTTCAACAGGTTGTAGATCGGCTTGAGCGCATTCTTGATGCGTTCGGCGAGGGCCGGATTGAACAGGTAGATGTAGGTCTGGATCGCAAACGCGGTCAGCACCAGCAGGAACGGCAGCTGGAAGAAGCCATGCAGCGCCATCGGCAGCGCGCCGTGGAACTCCTTGCCGACTTCGCCCAGCACGTTGTTCGCCTCATTCACATGGATGGCCGAACCGAACCATTCGCCGAACAGCGCCGGCCCCACCGTGAAGAAACCGATCAGCAGCGACGGGATGGCCAGCAGGATCAGCGGCAGCGTCACCACCCACGGCGACTCCTTCGGCGTCTCGTGCATGATGCCCGGCTCGTGATGGCCATGGTCATCCTTGTGCGAGACGTGATGGTGCTCGTCGTGTTCCGCGTGGGCATGATCGTCGTGGCCGTGCGCATGACCGTGGCCATGATCGTGCACCACCACGAAGCGCTCCTTGCCGTGGAACGTCAGGTACATCTGGCGGAAGGTGTACAGCGCGGTGACGAAGGCACCGGCCATCACGCAGAAGTAGGCGTAGGTGGCACCGGCGCGATGGGACTCGCCCACCGCCTCGATGATCGCGTCCTTCGAATAGAAGCCCGCGAAGAACGGCACGCCGCACAGCGCCAGCGAACCGATCCACATGGTGATCCAGGTGATCGGCATGTACTTGCGCAGGCCGCCCATGTAGCGCATGTCCTGCTCATGGTGCATGGCGATGATCACCGAGCCCGCACCCAGGAACAGCAGCGCCTTGAAGAACGCATGCGTCATCAGGTGGAACACGGCGCCGGCATAGGCCGACACGCCCAGCGCCACCGTCATGTAGCCCAGCTGCGACAGCGTGGAGTACGCGACCACGCGCTTGATGTCGTTCTGCACGATGCCGATCAGACCCGTGAACAGCGCACCGGTGGCACCGATGATCATCACGAAGCTGAGCGCGGTTTCCGACAGCTCGAAGATGGGCGACATGCGCGCCACCATGAAGATGCCGGCGGTCACCATGGTCGCGGCGTGGATCAGTGCCGAGATCGGGGTGGGGCCTTCCATCGAATCGGGCAGCCACACGTGCAGCGGCACCTGGGCGGACTTGCCCATGGCACCGATGAACAGGCAGATGCAGATGACGGTGGCGGCATCCCAGTGCGTGTTCTGGGTGATCTGCAAGGTCAGGCCCGCCAGCTTCGGTGCGGCGGCAAACGCGGTGGCGTAATCGAGCGTGCCCAGGAAATACAGCACGCCGGCAATGCCCAGCAGGAAGCCGAAGTCACCCACGCGGTTGACCAGGAACGCCTTGAGGTTGGCGAAGATCGCCGTCGGGCGCTTGTACCAGAAGCCGATCAGCAGGTACGACACCAGGCCCACCGCTTCCCAGCCGAAGAACAGCTGCATGAAGTTGTTGCTCATCACGAGCATCAACATCGAGAAGGTGAACAGCGAGATGTAGCTGAAGAAGCGCTGGTAGCCCGGATCGTCGGCCATGTAGCCGATGGTGTACACGTGCACCAGCAGCGACACGAAGGTCACCACCACCATCATCATGCCGGTGAGGCGATCGATCATGAAGCCGACGTGGGCGCTGTAGTTGCCGATGTCGAACCAGGTGTAGATGTTCTGGTTGTAGACCGGTGCACCGCCCGCGGTGAGCTGGTACAGCACGTAGAACGAGAGGCCGCAGGCGATCGCCACACCGAGGATGGTGACGGTGTGCGAACCCGCGCGACCAAGGAAGCGACCAAGGAAGCCCGCCAGCAGGCAACCGACGAGCGGTGCCAGGGCGATGGTCAGCAGAATGGAGGTAGACAATTCCATCGGGTCAGCCCTTCATGCTGTCGATTTCGGCGACGTTGATGGTGCTGCGGTTGCGGAACAGCAGGACCAGGATCGCCAGGCCGATGGCGGTTTCCGCCGCAGCCACGGTGAGGATGAAGAACACGAACACCTGCCCCGCCACGTCGCCCAGGAAACGGGAGAACGCGACGAAGTTGATGTTCACCGCCAGGAGCATCAGCTCGATCGACATCAGCAGAACGATCACGTTCTTGCGGTTGATGAAGAGACTGGCCAGCGCGATGCAGAACAGCACGGCGCCGAGCACGATGAAGTGCGAAAGCGTGATCATGGGGTGGTCTCCTTGCCCGGTGCCGGCTGGGTCGGTGCGGCCACTTCCGCCGCCATCTTCACCACGCGCACGCGGTCACGTGCATTGACGCGAACCTGTTGCGATGCCTGCTGGTGACGCACGCCGGTGCGTTGACGCAGGGTCAGCACCACGGCCGCCACCACGCCCACCGTCAGGATCAACGCAGCGATTTCGAACGGCAGCAGGAACTGCGTATAGAGCGCGTTGCCCAGCCATGCGGTGTTGGACATGCCGGCAGCAGCGGCCGGATCGGCGCCCATCACCGCCTGGTGCATCGCGCGCACGCCGATCAGCCCGAGCATTTCGCCCAGCATGACCAGGGCCACGATGATGCCCACCGGCAGGTACTTGATGAAGCCTTCCCTCACCTGCTCCTGCTTGATGTCCAGCATCATCACCACGAACAGGAACAGCACCATCACCGCGCCCACGTAGACCACGATGAGGGCGATGGCGAGGAATTCGGCTTCAGCCAGCAGCCAGATGCAGGCGGTGCTGAAGAAGGTGAGCACCAGCGACAGCACGGCGTGCACCGAGTTGCGCAGCGTGATCACGCCGAGCGCAGCCACCACGGTGACCGCCGCGAAGGCGTAGAAGCACACGAGTTGGAACATGTTCGAATCAATCATGATGTCCCGTCCTCAGCGATACGCGGCGTCTTGAGCGCGGGCGGCCGCGATGTCCTGCTCGAAGCGGTCGCCGATGGCGAGCAGCTGCGGCTTGGTCACCACGTTCTCGCCACGCTGCTCGAAGTGGTACTCGTGGATATGCGTTTCGACGATGGAGTCGACCGGGCAGCTCTCTTCGCAGAAACCACAGAAGATGCACTTGAACAGGTCGATGTCGTAACGCGTGGTGCGGCGCTGGCCGTCGCTCTCGCGCGGGGCGGAGTCGATGGTGATGGCGAGCGCCGGGCACACTGCCTCGCACAGCTTGCACGCGATGCAACGCTCTTCGCCGTTGGCGTAGCGACGCAGCGCATGCAGGCCACGGAAACGGTTGGACTTGGGGATGTGCTCCATCGGGTAGCGCATCGTGTACTTCGGGCTGAACATGTAACGCATGGTCAGGCCCAAGCCCTTGAACAGCTCGATGAGCAGCAGGCTCTTGAAATAGTGAGTTACGCGGGACATGTTTTCCTTAGCCTCCCGTGCCGACAGTGACCCAGCCGAAGTACTTCATGCAGCCGGCGACGAGAACCCATGCGATGGCGATGGGGATGAAGACCTTCCAGCCCAGACGCATGATCTGGTCGTAGCGGTAGCGCGGGAAGCTGGCGCGGAACCACAGGAAGAGGAACGCGAAGACGAACACCTTGACGAACAGCCACAGGATGCTCGGCTGTCCGATGAGGCCCCAGGAAGCCGGGAAAATCGACAACCAGCCGCCGCAGAACAGGATCGAGGCCAGGAAGCTGACTAGGATCATGTTGGCGTACTCGGCCAGGAAGAACAGCGCGAACGCCGAGCCCGAATACTCCACGTGGAAACCCGCGACGATTTCCGACTCGCCTTCCGCCACGTCGAACGGTGCGCGGTTGGTTTCGGCCACGCCCGAGATGAAGTAGACGACGAACACCGGCAGCAACGGCCACATGAACCAGTCGAAGATGCCCTTGCTGCCGGCCTGCGCATGCACGATGTCGGTGAGATTCAGCGAACCGGCCAGCACCAGCACGCAGACCAGGCACAGGCCCATGGCCAGTTCGTACGAGATCACCTGCGCAGCCGAACGCATCGCACCCAGCAGCGCGTAGCGCGAATTGGACGCCCAACCGGCGAGGATGATGCCGTACACGCCCAGCGAGGTCATCGCCAGCAGGTACAGCAGGCCCGCGTTGACGTTGGCCAGCACCAGCTTGTCGTTGAACGGAATCACCGCCCAGGCCGCAAGCGCCGGCACCAATGCGATCAACGGCGCCAGGTAGTACAGCGTCCTGTTCGCGCTGGTCGGAAGAATCACTTCCTTGATGAGCAGCTTGGTGACGTCCGCGAAGGCCTGCAGCAGGCCGAAGGGACCGACCTTGTTGGGTCCCATGCGCACGTGCATCCAGCCGAGCACCTTGCGCTCCCACCACACGTACAGCGCCACCGTGATCACCAACGGCAGAACGATGCACAGGATGTAGATGACCGGCATCACCACCTGGTTGAAAATCTGTTCGCCCATGTGCTTACGCCTTGCTCAGGGTGAGGGCTGCGCCGTAAGGCGGCAGCGAGACGGTGTCTTCGTGTGCGGCTTCGATCCAAGCCGCACCATCAGGCACGGTCACATCGATCACCAGCGGCAGCATGGCGTCGGCAACGCGCACCGCACTGCCCTGCTCCAGACCCAGGCGCTTGGCTTCATCCGCATTGACGCGGACAGCCGGCGCGCGGTTGAGCGGATGCTTGCTGAGCGCGGTGGCGCGGCGAAGCACGGCATCGGTGCGGTAGATCGGCCAGGTCGCCAGGCGGGTGACGCCACCGGCGGCAGGACGCGAGGCCAGTTCGGCGCGCGGCTGATGCGCACGCTCGTTGATGCCTTCGCGCAGACCGGCGAGGTCGTCGAACTCGAAGCCCGCGATGTTCATCACGCCACCGAGCGCACGCAGCACCTTCCAGCCCGGACGTGCATCGCCCGGCGCCTTGGCACCGGCCGCCACGCTCTGCGAGAGGCCATCGACGTTCACCAGCGTGCCGTCGTTTTCCGGCAGCAAGGCGATCGGCAGGATCACATCGGCCACGTCGCGCAGCGCTGCGTTGGCATAGGCAGTGAACGCGACCACCTTCTGTGCGCCCTTGAGCGCCTTCAGGAACGCTGCGCCATCGGCCACGTCCTGCGGCTCGACGCCGTACAGCACATAGGCCTTGCGCGACTGCGAGAGCATCGCCTGCGCATCGAGGCCGCCATTGCCCGGCAGCACGCCGACGCGGCCCAGGCCCACGGCGTTCGCACCCACCGGCAGTTCGTTGTAACCCGCGCCCGTCGCCTCGGCGATGAACTTCGCCACGGCGCGCAGCCATGAGGCCTGCGGATGCGTGACGGCGGCTTCGCCGAGGATGACTACCGCGTTGCCGCTCTTCAGATCGGCAATCGCGTCCTTGTCGCCCTCATCGCACGACGCGCCATGGATGGCATCGGCCAGTGCGGCGGGTGCGGTGGCGCCGGCTTCGACCACGCCCTTGGCCAGCGACAGCAGCGCATCGACCAGCGCTTGCGGCGCCACGATGGCTTCGCCTGCCAGACGATAGTTGAAGTTGAAGCTGGCCGGATTGACGGCGTAGACCTTGGCGCCCTTCTTCACCGCCTGGTGGATGCGGTGATTGAGCAGCGGCATTTCGTGGCGCAGGTCCGAGCCGACCAGCAGCGCGGCCTTCACCTTGTCCAGCTCGGCCACCGGCTTGGCGAACGGCGTCGCAATCGCGTTGTCGGCGAAGTCGAGCTGACGCACGCGGTGATCGATGTGCGCACTGCCCAGGCCACGCGCCAGGCGCACCAGCAGGTCGCCTTCTTCGTTGGTGGTGGCCGGATGCACCAGCACGCCCAGGTCGCTGCCCGGTACCGTCTTCAGTGCTTCGGCGGCGGCACCGAGGGCGTCGTCCCACGTAGTGGTGACCCACTGGCCGTTGCGCTTGACCTGCGGTGCGCCCACGCGATCGGCGGCGTACAGGCCCTGATGGCTGTAGCGGTCGCGGTCGGAGAGCCAGCACTCGTTGATCGATTCGTTGTCGCGCGGCACCGTGCGCAGCACCTCACCGCGGCGCGTGTGCAGCCACAGGTTGGAACCGAGCGCATCGTGATAGGCCACGGACGGCTTGGCGATCAGCTCCCAGGCGCGCGCCTGGAACTGGAACGGCTTGTTGGTGAGCGCGCCCACCGGGCAGACGTCGATGATGTTGCCCGATAGTTCCGTCTCGATGGTCTTGCCGATATACGTGCCGATCTGCAGGTTGTCGCCGCGGCTCATGCCGCCGAGTTCGTACGTGCCGGCGATTTCGCTGGTGAAGCGCACGCAGCGCGTGCACTGGATGCAGCGCGTCATCTCGGTGGCGACCAGCGGGCCGAGGTTTTCGTCGGCGATGGTGCGCTTGCGTTCGGTGTAGCGCGACACGCTGCGGCCGTAGCCCAGCGCAACGTCCTGCAGTTCGCACTCGCCGCCCTGATCGCAGATCGGGCAATCCAGCGGGTGGTTGATCAGCAGGAACTCCATCACGTCCTTCTGGAACTTCAGGGCGGAGTCGGAGCGCGTGGTGACCTTCATGCCTTCGGCCACCGGCGTGGCGCAGGCCGGCTGCGGCTTGGGCATGGGCTTGCCGCCCATTTCCACTTCCACCAGACACATGCGGCAGTTGGCGGCGATGGGAAGCTTGCGGTGGTAGCAGAAGCGCGGAATGTTGATGCCGATGGCATCCGCCGCTTCGATGATCATGGCGCCCTTGCGGATCTGCGTGGGCTTGCCATCGACCTCGATGTTCACGAGGTCAAGGTTGGGTGCTGCGGGCTGCGCACTCATGCGGCGGCTCCAAGCTTGTCGTCGACGATGGAGCGACCGTTGACGATGTAGTACTCGAATTCATCCCAGAACTGGCGCAGGAAGCCCTGCACCGGCCACGCGGCGGCTTCGCCGAACGCGCAGATGGTGTGGCCTTCGATCTGGCCGGCAATGGCCTTGAGGCGATGCAGGTCGTCCATCGTGCCCTGACCTTCCACGATGCGGTCCAGCACGCGGTGCATCCAGCCTGTGCCTTCACGGCACGGCGTGCACTGGCCGCAGCTTTCCTTGTGGAAGAACTGCGAGATGCGGCGGGTGAAGCGCACCGTGCAGACGGTATCGTCGAGCACCACGATGGCGCCCGAGCCGAGGCCCGTCTTGAGGTCACGCAAGGTGTCGTAGTCGAACGGCAGGCCCTTCAGCTGTTCGGCGCGCAGTACCGGCATCGACACGCCGCCGGGAATCGCACCCTTCAGCGTACGGCCCGGACGCAGGCCACCGGCCATTTCCAGCAGCTCGTCGAAGGTGGTGCCCAGCGGCACCTCGAAGTTGCCGCCCTTCTGCACGCAACCGGAGACCGAGAAGATCTTCGGGCCGCCGTTCTTGGTCTTGCTCTGCGCCAGGAACCAGTCCGCACCCTTGCGCAGGATGGCCGGCACCGAGGCATAGGTTTCGGTGTTGTTGATCGTGCTGGGCTTGCCGTACAGGCCGAAGTTGGCCGGGAACGGCGGCTTGAAGCGCGGCTGGCCCTTCTTGCCTTCCAGCGATTCCATCAGCGCGGTTTCTTCGCCGCAGATGTACGCGCCGGCGCCGAGCGCGCCATAGATGTCCACGTCGAGGCCGGTGCCCTGGATGTTCTTGCCCAGCAGGCCGGCAGCATACGCTTCCTTCAGTGCCTCTTCGAAATGCTCGAACGGCTCGTGATGGAATTCGCCACGCAGGTAGTTGTAGGCCACCGTGGAACCGGTGCAATAGCACGCGATCGCCATGCCTTCGATCACCGCATGCGGGTTGAAGCGCAGGATGTCGCGGTCCTTGCAGGTGCCCGGCTCCGATTCGTCGGAGTTGCAGAGGATGTACTTCTGCATGGTGCCCTTGGGCATGAAGGACCACTTCAGGCCGGTCGGGAAGCCTGCGCCGCCGCGGCCGCGCAGGTTGCTCTTCTTGATCTCGTCGATCAGCGTGGTCGGGTCGGGCTTCTCGGCGAGGATTTTCTTCCACGCTTCATAACCGCCGACCTGGGTGTAGCTGTCCATCGCCCACGGCTTGTCGAAATGCAGCGTGGTGTAGACGACCTGATGTTCTTGGGGTGCGGGTCCGTAAGCCATTGCGCCCTGCCCTTACTTGAGACCGTCGAGAATCTCGTCGATCTTCTGGATCGAGAGACGCTCGTGGTAGTGACCATTGACGGTCATCGCCGGCGCGCTGGCGCAGGCGGCGATGCATTCTTCTTCGCGCTTCAGATACACGCGGCCATCAGCCGTGCTTTCGCCCAGCTTGATGCCGAGCTTCTGCTCGCAGTGCTTCACCAGGTCGTCGGCGCCGTTGAGCCAGCACGAGACGTTGGTGCAGATGGCGACGTTGTTGCGGCCCACCGGCTTCGTCTCGAGCATCGAGTAGAAGCTGGCCACCTCGTACGCCCACACGGCGGGCAAGTCGAGGTACTTGGCAACGGCGGTGATCAACTCATCGGTGAGGAAGCCGTGGTTCTGCTCCTGCGCGGCAAACAGCGCCTGGATCAGCGCCGAACGCTTGCGGTCCGGCGGAAAACGGGCAACCCACTCCTCGATGTGATGACGAGTGTGTTCGTTGAGTACGACGAGCGGGTCGACGTTCTTGACCTGCTCGTAATTTCCGGTGGCTTTCATGTGTTGGCTCCCGTGGGCTCAGCGATCGACTTCGCCGAACACGAGGTCATAAGTACCGATCATCGCCACCACGTCAGCCAGCATGTGGCCGCGCACGATGGCATCCATCGAGGAAAGGTGGGCAAAGCCTGGCGCGCGCAGGTGCACGCGGAACGGCTTGTTCGCGCCGTCGGACACGAGGTAGCAGCCGAACTCGCCCTTCGGCGCTTCCACCGCTGCGTACGTCTCGCCTGCCGGCACGCCGTAGCCTTCGGTGAAGAGCTTGAAGTGGTGGATCAGCGCTTCCATGTCCTCCTTCATGTTTTCACGATGAGGCGGAGCGACCTTGTAGTTCTGCACGATGACCGGGCCGGGGTTGGCCTTCAGCCACTTCACGCACTGCTGGATGATGCGGTTGGACTGGCGCATTTCTTCGACGCGCACCAGGTAACGGTCGTAGCAGTCGCCGCCCACGCCCACCGGGATGTCGAAATCCACCTCGGCGTACTTGGCGTACGGCTGCTTCTTGCGCAGGTCCCATTCGATGCCCGAGCCGCGCAGCATCACGCCCGTCATGCCCCAAGCCTGGGCCTTTTCCGGCGGAATCACGCCGATGCCGACGGTGCGCTGCTTCCAGATGCGGTTGTTGGTGAGCAGTTCCTCGTACTCGTCGACCTTGGTCGGGAAGTCGCTGGTGAACGCTTCCAGGTAGTCGAGCATGGAACCTTCGCGCCAGCTGTTGAGGCGCTTGAGGTCGTTGCCCTTGTGCCAGGGCGACTCGCGGTACTGCGACATGTGGTTCGGCAGGTCGCGGTAGACGCCGCCCGGGCGGTAGTACGTGGCGTGCATGCGCGCGCCCGATACGGCCTCATAGACGTCCATCAGCTCTTCGCGTTCGCGGAACGCGTAGAGGAATACCGCCATCGCGCCCAGGTCGAGCGCGTTGGAGCCGATCCACATCAAGTGGTTCAGGATGCGGGTGATCTCGTCGAACATGGTGCGGATGTACTGCGCACGCTCCGGCACCTCGATACCCAGCAGGGTTTCGATGGCGCGCACGTAGGCGTGCTCGTTGCACATCATCGACACGTAGTCGAGTCGATCCATGTAACCGATCGACTGGTTGAACGGCTTGGACTCGGCCAGCTTTTCCGTGCCGCGGTGGAGCAGGCCCACGTGCGGATCGGCGCGGACGATGGTTTCGCCGTCCATCTCCAGCACCAGGCGCAGCACGCCGTGCGCAGCGGGATGCTGCGGGCCGAAGTTCATCGTGTAGTTGCGGATCTCTTGCATGATCAGTTGTTCCGCCAGTTATCGGCCGCTTCGGCCTTGGCCTGCAGCAGGTCGGCGTCGTCACGGATGACGCGCGGCACCAGCACGCGCGGTTCGATCGACACGGGTTCGTACACCACGCGCTTCTGCTCGGGGTCGTAGCGCACTTCGACGTTGCCGATCAGCGGGAAGTCCTTGCGGAACGGATGACCCACGAAGCCGTAGTCGGTAAGGATGCGGCGCAGGTCCGGGTGGCCGTCGTAGATGATGCCGTACAGGTCGAACGACTCGCGCTCGAACCAGTTCACGCCCGGCCAGATGCCGGTGAGCGAAGGCACGATCGGCAGCGAATCGTCGTCGCAGAACACGCGCAGGCGCAGGCGCTGGTTGTTCTCCAGCGACAGGATGTGCACGATCGAGGCGAAGCGGCGCGGCGACGATTCGGCATGCGGACGGTCGGCCCACTTGAAGCGACCCATCGCCTCGCCTTCCACGCCACGCGAGAAGCCGGTGCCGGACACGGTTTCGGTGTCCCACTCGGTCTGGCCGTAGCCGAGGTAGTCGATGCCGCAGACGTCGATCGGCACGCCGAAGCGGAACGGTGCCTCGTCACGCAACGCGGTGGCCACCGCGAGCAGGTCGGTGGCGGCCACTTCGGCGGTGACTTCATTGCGGACCACGCTGATCGTCAGCATGTCGCCGAATCGCGCGGCAAGGCGCTCGGCCAGCGAGTTGAAAGAGGTATCAGTCATGCTCAACTGCGCCTTTGTCAGGAACGCGCGATGGTGTTGGTACGGCGGA
The DNA here is from genome assembly GCF_040545895.1 of Dyella japonica. Lineage (GTDB taxonomy): Bacteria > Pseudomonadota > Gammaproteobacteria > Xanthomonadales > Rhodanobacteraceae > Dyella > Dyella japonica_D. The sequence continues at coordinate 244,110 of NZ_JBEPMU010000006.1, read as the reverse complement.
TCTTCTTCTGCAACTGCAGGATGCCGTGGATCAACGCTTCGGCCGTCGGCGGGCAGCCCGGCACGTAGATGTCCACCGGCACGATGCGGTCGCAGCCACGCACCACGGAATACGAGTAGTGGTAGTAACCGCCGCCGTTGGCGCAGCTACCCATGGAAATGACCCACTTGGGGTCGGGCATCTGGTCGTAGACCTTGCGCAGCGCCGGCGCCATCTTGTTGACCAGCGTGCCGGCCACGATCATCACGTCGGACTGGCGCGGGCTGGGACGGAAGACGACGCCGTAGCGGTCAAGGTCCAGACGCGCAGCGCCCGCGTGCATCATTTCCACGGCGCAGCAGGCGAGACCAAACGTCATCGGCCACATCGAGCCGGTGCGCGCCCAGTTCATCAGATCATCGATGCGGGCGGTGGCGAAGCCGCGCTGCATGACCGGATTGTCTTCGGCCGGGCGCAAAAGATCGTCCACCAGGTTCAGCGGCTGCGGGTTGTGCATCACCCGGCTAATGGAATCGCTCATTCCCATTCGAGTGCACCCTTCTTCCACACGTAAGCAAAACCGATGACCAGCAGCAGCAGGAACAGCGCCATCTCGATCAGGGCGACAAGGCCGATCTTCTGAAACACCACGGCCCACGGAAACAGGAAGGCGATTTCCAGATCGAAGATGATGAAGAGGATCGCCAGCAGGTAATAGCGCACGTCGAAACGCATGCGCGCGTCTTCGAAGGCTTCGAAGCCGCACTCGTACGGCGAGAGCTTCTCCGACTCGGGTCGACGCGGGCCGGCCAGGAGGCCAATGACCAGCAGGACCACGCCTAGGCCGGCGGCAACGCCGATGAAGAGCAGAATGGGCCAGTATTCGGCAAGCACGGTGACACGTACCTCCGCGCCGTCATTGGCGCATCAGTGACCGTCGGGGAAACGGTCCGCGGAACTTGGGTTCGGCATGGCCCGCAAAGGCCAAGGGCTAGGCGCCACGATCACGTGCATTGGGGGCAGCGAGCGTCCGACTTCCCTCGATCTGAATCGAGGGATCGCGACATTGTATCAGTGCGCTTAACAACAACAAGCCTTGACGGCTATTTGCCGGCCGATTTGCAGGGCTTTGGTGAAGCCGCTCGGCATGGCCTCGCAAGCCATTGCGACCAAGGTCTTACATGGTGTGCGTGGGACGCTCGGAACCGGTCAGGCCAGCGAGGATGTTCTCGATGCGTGTGCGCGCCACTTCGCCGTCGGTCGATTCGTTGAACTGAACACCGATGCCAGCCGTGCGATTGCCCTGCGCGCCAATGGGCGTGACCCAGACCACCTTGCCGGCCACGGAGAGGCGCTCGCCCTCATCGGTGAGGTTGATCAGCAGCACCACCTCGTCGCCCAGCGAGTATTTCTGGGCCGTGGGGGCGAACAGGCCACCGTTCTTCAGATAAGGCATATAGGCGTTGTAGAGCGACGCCGTGTCCTTGATCTTCAACGAAATGATGCCCTGGCGGGCGGCAATGGCCGGATTCATGACTGCTCCTGTACGCCGCTGATGCAGCGCCCCTCGGTCGCATCGTAGCGACCGGCCGGCCCCGGCCACAAGCGAGATGTCGACGGAATGTGACGGAGCAACGAACTCAGAGCTCGCACCAGCCCCATCGATCGAAGATCCAGGGCGACGGCAGGTTCATGTGCAGCTTCAGGAAACGTGGACCGGTGGCAGCAGGGTCGAGCCCATGCAGGACGTGACGCCCCTGCCCGTCCATCGCCAGTGGCGCCTGGCGCCATGGCCACTGGCGCACGCCCCGCTCATCGACCAGGGTCAGGTGCAGCCAGCGCTGGAGCAGCGGTGCCGGCTGCCAGGGCAGCACGGCCGATTCCGCCGATTCATGCGCTCGCCGAACCCATCGATACCGCTCGGCCCGGTCGGCCAGGCGACGCATGCGCTTGCCGCTGAGGGCCATCTGGCTCTGGTGACAGGCCAGCGCAGCCATCTTGTTGGCGTGCAGGCCCACGGAAGAATCGAGTTTCACGCGGCCATTGGCCACCGGCTCGTGGCCATGGACCAGATACGAAAGCATTCGCGGGGCGCCTTCGTTCCAGCGGGCCACGCCCAGCCGGGTCAGCACGTGCGCGGCACTGTGGTCAGGGTGGTGATCGCCGAGCGAAGGCAAGGCCACCAGGGTGGGACGAAACGTCACGATGCGGTCGGTGATGACGGCCACGCTGGCATCCAGCGCATCGCGCAACCGGCCAGTGATGCCCATGTCGGGCCAGCCCTGCGGCTGCAGCGCCTGCGCATCCACCCCGAGCTGGGCCAGGGCACGCGTCACCTCGACGCGGCGACGCTCGCCCCAGCGACGGCGCTCATCTGCGCCGATCCGCAACCGCCGCTCCACCCAGCGCTGCGGCCAGGGATTGTTGTCGCCGTTGGTGAGCAGCAGGATCTGCACCTCACCGCCCGCCTGACGCACCTGCTGGATCAGCTCGCCGGTGGCAATCGATTCGTCATCGGGGTGCGGCGACACCACCAGCAGGCGCGTGCCGGCATTCAAACTCAATGCCATATCAGCCACCTGTGACAGGCGGCGCGGGACGCCAACCGCGATCGAAGGCCTGCGACCACACGAAAGCCACCGGCGTGCCACCGCTCACCACCAGATGGTGAGTTCCGCGGCCGAGGAACCAATGGTCCGCCGCCGGGGCGCCATCGAGGCTGCCACTGAGGCGACGGCTTCCATCGGTCACAACATAGTCTCCGGGCACGTTCACATCGATGGTCTGGCTGGGCTGGTGATCGGGAAGCATACGTCCCGCGATCCAGATGTCTCCGCCGGCCTGCACATAATTGAGCATCACGAAACGCGCGCTCGATGGCGGCAGGCGGCGCAACACCACCAGCATGGTCCGATGATTGATCAGGTCGTCGACGATGGTGTCGGCCATCTGCCCGCGACGCAGGCGCCGCATGGCCAGGCTTTCCAGCACCGGGTAATAGGGACGGTTGCGGAAAATCGCGTCGCCCTTGGGGTCCATCACCGTATCGCTTTCATTCGTATAGCGCAGCACGGTCGACAGTTCATTGCGCTGGGCGGCGAGATCGTCCTGCCACGGCGGCGCCTCGGCGAACACGGCGGCCAGCTCCGCCATCAGCAGCACCATCAACAGCGCACCGCGCAGTCGCGGGCGCGAGCCCAGCCATCGCCAGGTGGCCGCCCAACCGGCGCCGGCGATGACGAGCGTCGGCACCACGGGCAGGAAATCCTGCTTGGTGATCAGCGGCCAGATGAACCAGATCAGCAGCAGGTACAGGCCGCCCTGCAAGGCGAAGAACACGGTCCAGTCGAAACCACCTTCGGAACGCTGGCGCGCCTCGCGTATGCACATGACGACCAGCGCGGCCGCAAGCAGCAGGAACCACAAACCTTGCTGCGCCGCGTGGCGCTTGTTGGCACCACCCACGTTGTATTGGGCCAGCCCGTACCACGCGTCATCCAGCAGGCCATGCGTCGCCAACCAGAGGGTGAAGATGGCTGGCACCACCAGCACGCCCAGCAGCGCAGCCATCCAGCAGCGCACGCCAGCGCGAGGTGCGTTCGAGGGACGCAGCAGGCGAACCACGCCGGCAGCGACCACGGTCGTCACGAGCAACACCAGCGTCTTCTGCGATACCGCCAGGGCACAGCCCATGGCCAGGCCGGCCACGAAATAGCGCCACAGGCGTGGCGGCGCTCCCGCCACGAACGCCAGGCCCAGCAGCCACATCGCCATCCACATGTCGTCCGTGCGGAACTGGCCGCTAACGACGAAGAAACGCGGAAACAGGCCGGCCACCAGCACCACCACCGCGGCCACGCGCCATCCGTAGAGGCGCTGCGCCATCCAGCCCGCCGAACCGAGCGCGATCACGTACCAGAACTGCATGGCCAGGCGCAGCCAGGTCAGCACATCGGAACGGTTGTCCAGCCACTTCAGCAGGGGCGAATGCAGCCAGCCGAACAGCGGACCATGGTTGTCGAACACATCGCGGTAAGGCAGCAGTCCCTGCGTCCATGCCCAGGCCACATGCGCATGCTGCGCCTCGTCCGAATTGAGCGTGTACGCATTGAGCCATGCCAGTCGGAGGACCAGCAGGAACAGGAGGGAAATCCACGGCCAAATGGGGAGATGGCGTTGGGAAGCAAACTTCATCGTCAAAGCGTAGGCAGGCGGCCTGTCAGCCGGCTTTCCCACCTAGGAAACGCCAGGACGGCCGCCCGGTTGCCATGGCCGGCTCAATGCCAGCGCGCGAGCAATTCCAGCAGGAGCAGGTCGCCGCGCAAGGGACCACGCAAGGATTCGCGCGTGCGGTTCGCCGCCATGTACCACTGGTCGAGACCCTCCGCGTCGAGCTGGCTCGACAGCGGGCCCTGCGCCGCCGTGGCACGCGCCTTCATTTCTTCGGCCGCCGCCTGCGCAGCGAACCACAGGCGTTGTTCCGGTTCGTTGTCGAGCCAGCGGCGCGCCACCTCCATGGCTTCGCCACGGCCAGCGGCCAGCGCGCCGAGATCCTTGCGAACCTCCTGCCTGCGCGCTAGCGCGCCCTCTTCCGCCCACGCTCGCGCCAGGCCGGGATTGCCGCCTGCCGCGTCGAGCGCCACTGCGGCGTCCTTCACACCCTGCTGCTGGAGCCAGGCCAGCGCTTCCTCGCGCGGAGGCAGATGGAATTCGATGCGCTGGCAGCGACTGCGGATGGTCTGCGGCAACCGCCAAGGCGCATCGGCCACCAACAGCAGCAAGGTCTGCGGCGACGGTTCTTCCAGCGTCTTGAGCAGCGCATTGGCTGCTGCCGCATTCATGGCGTCGGCCGGATCGATGCACACGATCTGCCATCCGCCGAACTGGCTCGACATGGACAGGCGCGCGGACAGGTCGCGGATTTGATCGACCACGATCTCGCTGCGCTGCACGCCGTCCTTTCGCAGGCCGAAACTCAGCGTGGCGAAATCCGGATGCGTGCCTGCCGCAAACAGCAGGCAGCTACGGCATTGCCCGCAGGGTTCGCCGTCGCTGGGATGCTGGCATAGCAGGCCTTCGGCAAAGCGGCGCATGAAATCGCGCTTGCCCAGACCTTCCGGACCACACAGCAACAGCGCATGCGGCATGGCATCGCGCGCGCGGCGGGCCTGCAAGCGCGCCCAATGCTCGGCATGCCACGGCATGACATTCATGCCCGGGCTCCAAACAAATGATGCGTAGCATCGACGGCGGCGGCCAGCACGTCGGCTGGCGTCAGCGTGGCGTCGATGATGCGGAACCGGTTCGGCTCGCCCGCAGCGCGCGCACGATAGGCAGCACGCACGCGCTCGAAGAAGCTGTCGCCTTCCACTTCGATGCGATCGGCTTCGCCGCGTCCGGCGGCGCGAGCGCGCCCGGTGGCCACGGGAAGATCGAGCAACAAGGTGAGATCAGGCGTCAAGCCTCCGGTGGCCCATTGCTCCAGCGTGGCAATGCGTTCGTTCGGCACACCGCGGCCACCGCCCTGATACGCATAGCTCGCATCGGTGAAGCGATCACACAGCACCCACTGCCCGGCCGCGAGCGCAGGCTCGATGCATTCGCGCACCAGCTGCGCGCGCGAGGCGAACATCAGCAGCAATTCTGTTTCCGCGGCCATGTCGCGATGTTTCGGATCGAGCACGATGGCGCGCACCGCCTCGCCCAGTGGCGTACCGCCAGGTTCGCGCGTCTGCACCAGATCGACGCCGTGCGCCAGCAGGTGCTGCTGCAAACCTGCCAGCAAGGTGCTCTTGCCGGCGCCTTCGCCGCCTTCGAGCGTGATGAGTTTTCCGCGCGTCATTGGCATCGCTTCAGTTGGAAACAGGCCACGTTGCGATTGTGTTCGTCCAGCGTACTGGAGAACACATGCGTGCCGTCGCCACGTGCCACGAAGTACAACTCCGTACCCGACGCCGGGTGCAGCGCCGCCTCAATGGCGGGCTTGCCCGGCATGGCGATGGGCGTGGGCGGCAAGCCGGCACGCGTATAGGTGTTGTACGGCGTGTCCGTGGTGAGATCGGACTTGTGGATGTTGCCCGTGTACGCATCGCCCATGCCGTAGATCACGGAGGGATCGGTTTGCAGCAGCATGTGGCTCTGCAGGCGACGGATGAACACGCCGGCAATGCGCGGCCGCTCGTCGGCGCGGCCAGTTTCCTTCTCCACGATCGACGCAAGGATCAGCGCATCGTACGGCGTGGCCAGCGGCACATCCTTGTCGCGCTGCGACCACTGCGCATCGAGCATCTTGGTCATCGCGGCATGCGCGCGGCGCAGGATGTCCAGATCGCTGTCGCCTTTGACATAAGCGTAGGTCTCCGGAAGAAAGCGCCCCTCGGGCATCTCGCCAGGCACGCCGATCTTTGCCATCACGGCCGCGTCGTCGAGGCTCGCGCCTTCCTGTTTCAACTTGTCAGCCTTGGCCAAGGCCTGGCGCAGCTCGCGGAAATTCCAGCCATCCACGATGGTGAAGTTCCGTTGCAGCACCCTGCCCGCTGCCATGTTCAGCAGCAGGTCGCGCGGCGTCATGCCAGCCGTCAGCGCGTATTCGCCCGCATGCAGGCGGCCGGCGACGCGCAGCTGCTCGGCCAGCACGCGCCAATAGAGTGGGCGGCTGTTCGTCGCGTGCTGCTGGCGCAACTGATCGACCACGTCGCGCAGGCTGCTGCCCTTCGCTACATCGACACTCGGCGCCTCAGTCGACGCCGCCAGCGGCGTGCCGACGAAGCGCTGGTAGTCCATCCAGCCGTAGACGAGGCCGCCGGCGATCGCCAGCAGCACCAGCACGACCAGGCCGCGCCAGAACACCCGTCCCTGCATCTTGTGTCGACTCATGCCTGCTCCATAGGAAAACCCAGGCCGCGCCAATGCTGCTGCAAAGCGCGGGTGACCGGCCCGGGAACATACACCGTATCGCCCACGGCCTGAACAGGCAAAATGCCTCGAACGCTCGAACTGAGGAAGACCTCGCTGGCGCGAGCCAGATCGGTCGGCGATAGCCCGCACACGCGTGCTTCCGGCCTGCTGGCGAGAATTTCCGCACGCGCCACGCCCGCCACGCCGCAGCGATCCAGCGCCGGCGTCACGAGCACGCCATCGAGCACGGCAAACAGATTGGTCATGGTGCCGGAGATCACATGTCCATCCGCATCGCAGACCAGCCCTTCGCCGATCGAGGGATCGGACCACTCGGCGCGCGCCAACACCTGCTCCAACCGGTTGAGGTGTTTCATGCCTGCCAGCAGCGGTTGCGCAGCCAATGGCGTGTCGCACCAGCGCACGCGGAGGCCCGCTGCATAGGCATCACCCGCCATGGCAGGCGCGTCGAAGCCCGCCACGATGCGTGTCGGCGCCGGCGTTTGCGGCAACGCGTAGCCGCGCTCTCCCACGCCGCGCGTCAGCGTGATGCGGACGACGGCATGTTCCATCCCGTCGATCACCACAGTCGCTTCATGCCGCAAGGTTTCCGCATCAGGCAGTGGCAATCGCAAACGGACGCAACTCTCGCGCAGCCGATCCATATGTTGCGACCAGAGCGGCGCCGCGCCACGCACGAAACGAATCGTTTCAAACAGTCCGTCACCGTAGGACAAGCCGCGATCGAAGGCCGACACAGTGGTCGACGGCGAACCGTTGACCAGCACGCGGCCGGACATCAGCCCTGCACTCCCAAGGCACGCAACAGGCCGCGTGCCTTGGCGCGTGTCTCGTCCAATTCCTTCTCCGCCACCGAATCGGCCACGATGCCCGCGCCGGCACGGAAGGTGACGTCGCGGCCAACGAGCGTGAACGTACGAATGAGGATATTGAGATCCAGATCGCCATTGCGATCCAGATAACCCAGCGCGCCGGTATAGGCGCCGCGTGGCGCATCTTCCAATGCGGCAATGATTTCCATGCAGCGTACCTTGGGACAACCGGTAATGGTGCCGCCAGGGAACGTGGCGGCGATGACGTCGCCCGGCGTCACCTCATTGCGCAAGCGGCCACGCACGTTCGACACGATGTGGTGCACGTGCGCATAGCTTTCCACCACCATCAACTCGTCGACCTCGACCGTGCCCGGCACGCATACGCGACCCAGGTCGTTGCGTTCCAGATCGATCAGCATCACGTGCTCGGCGCGCTCCTTGGGATGCGTGCTGAGTTCGCGGATGCGCGCAACGTCGTCGTCACCCGGGGTGCGTGGACGCGTGCCCGCGATCGGCCGCGTCTGCGCCAGGCCGTCACGCACTTCCACCAGGCGCTCTGGCGACGAACTCACCACCGCCCAATCCGGTTGCTGGAACAAGCCGGCGAATGGCGCGGGATTGGCCTTACGCAAGGACTGATACAGCTGCGGCGGCGCGGGCGGCGTCGCGTAATGCGCGTGCCATGCCCGCGAGAGATTCACCTGGAAGATATCGCCCGCATGCAAGTGCTCGTGGATGCGCGCCACGCCGTCGAGAAACAGCGACGGTTCGTCTTCACCACAGGTCGCAGGCGCGGGAAGCGCAGCAACCTCGATGCCTGCCTGAAGATCGGCCTCCATCGCGTCGAGCAGCGTCTGATGCCCCTCCTCCGCCACCAGCACCGTGCAGCCGCGCACGTGATCGACGATGACCGCGGCGGGACAACGCAAGGCCATCGCTGTCGGCAAGGCTTCCGACGGTCGCAGGCGCAGGCGTGCCTCGATCTCGCCGACCAGTTCGTAACTCAACAGCAGCAGCCAGCCGCCATGGAACGGCAGCTCGCTGGACGCATCGCGCGAGGTGTGCGCGTCGCGCCATGCATCATCGAGCGCATCGAGAAAGCGGCCTTCGCGCACGTGCCCTTTGCCATCGACGAGGCGGCCATCGGCCAGCAGCGACAGCGAATCCTGCGGAAACGCGAAAAGAATGTCGTAGCGAGCCTGCGGCGTGCCATGCGTCACGCTCTGCAACAGGCCCGGATAGCGTTCCGGAAATGCAGCGGCCGGCGCGAGGAGATCGCGCCGGCCGTGCAGGGTCTTGCGATGGAACGTGGTCACGCCGCTCAAACGCGACGGAATGCCAGCGTGCCGTTGGTGCCGCCAAAACCGAACGAGTTGGAGATGGCCACGTCGAACTTGGCTTCGCGCGCGGTGTGCGGCACGAAGTCGAGATCGCAGCCTTCGCCCGGCTCGTCCAGGTTGATGGTCGGCGGCATCACCTGGTCGCGCAGCGCGAGGATGGTGAAGATCGCTTCCACGCCGCCAGCCGCGCCGAGCAGGTGACCGGTGGCCGACTTGGTCGAGCTCATCGCCAGCTTATAGGCGTGGTCGCCGAACACGCGCTTGGCGGCCAGCACTTCACCCAGGTCGCCCAGCGGCGTGGAGGTGCCGTGCGCGTTGACGTACTGCACGTCGGTTGGGTTGAGGTGACCATCCTTCAGCGCCGTTTCCATGCTGCGCGCCGCACCTTCACCGCCTTCGCTGGGCGCCGTGATGTGGAAGGCGTCGCCGCTCATGCCGAAGCCCACGAGCTCGGCGTAGATCTTCGCGCCGCGCGCCTTGGCATGTTCGTATTCTTCCAGCACCAGCACGCCGGCGCCGTCGGACAGCACGAAGCCGTCGCGATCCTTGTCCCACGGACGGCTGGCCTTGGTCGGCTCGTCGTTGCGCGTGGACATGGCCTTGGCCGAGCAGAAGCCCGCCATCGCCGTGCCGGTGGTGGCGAATTCGGCACCGCCGGCGATCATCACGTCGGCATCGCCGTACTGGATCATGCGCGCGGCCAGGCCGATGTTGTGCGTGCCCGTGGTGCAGGCCGTGACGCAGGCGATGTTCGGGCCCTTCAGGCCGTACATGATCGACAGGTGACCGGACACCATGTTGATGATCGAGCTGGGCACGAAGAACGGCGACACGCGACGCGGTCCCTTGTCGTGCAGTTCGATCGACGTATGTTCGATGGTGTGCAGGCCGCCGATGCCGGCTGCCACGGCCACGCCGATGCGCGGTGCGTTTTCATCCGTCACTTCCAGGCCGGAATCGCGCAGGGCTTGCGTGCCCGCGGCGATACCGTAGTGGATGAACGGATCCATCTTCTTGATCTCTTTCGGGGCGATCCAATCCGCCGGATCGAAACCCCGTACCTGACCGGCGATGCGCGTGGCATAGGCGGTGGCGTCGAAATGGGTAACCTCACCGATGCCGCTGACGCCCTTGAGAATGTTGTCCCAGGCGGTAGCGATATCGTTGCCGACCGGCGAGATGATGCCGAGTCCGGTTACAACCACACGTCGTTTGCTCATGCTGATCTTCCCTCGTGTTTCCGTGGTCTATCGATGGCGGCAGGCGATCTGCGTCATTCGTGGCCACGTCGTCCGGGCCGTGCAGCGCGCTGGGCGCACCATACGGGATCGGACGTTGCAAAATGCAGAAACGAAAACTGCGCCAATGTGGCGCAGCTTCCGGTATCGCTAGTGGACAGACGCATGATTCGAATGCGTCGTCGCAGCGGAGCGATCACTCCTTGGTGTGGGCCTTGATGTAATCAACAGCCTGCTGCACCGTGGTGATCTTCTCGGCTTCTTCGTCCGGAATCTCGGTCTCGAACTCTTCCTCGAGAGCCATCACCAGTTCAACGGTGTCCAGCGAATCAGCGCCCAGATCGTCCACGAACGAAGCGTTCGCCGTGACTTCCTCTTCCTTCACGCCCAGCTGCTCGATGACGATTTTCTTGACGCGCTCTTCGATGGTGCTCATGTTGCCAATACCTCCCAAGGAGTAGTTACCTGTCAACGCCGGCCTGTGGCCGACATATGGCCGGCGGATTGTAGTGGGTAAGCCGCGAGGCCGCCATGATCCGCCAGCAATGCCGATACGCAGGCCACGGGACCGGCGCGAAAGAAGCAATTGTCGCCTAAAACGATGTAGCTTGCGACAACTCCTTGTTAAGCCGGCCCGTGCCGGCGCACCAAACCGCCTGCCAGCAGGGCTGACAGGCCGTCCGGTCGTTTCAAACAATGAAGGACGCGAGAAGGGCTTGCGGCCCTTTCTTCACGACTTACGGCATGTACATGCCGCCATTCACGTGCAGCGTCTCGCCCGTGATGTAGGCCGCTGCCGGCGATGCCAGGAAGCCCACGGCCTTCGCGATATCGGTGGCCTGGCCCAGGTGACCGAGCGCAATCTGGCCCAGCAGCGCCTGGCGGGCGTCTTCGGGCAGCGCACGCGTCATGTCGGTGTCGATGAAGCCCGGCGCCACCACGTTCACGGTGATGCCGCGCGAACCGATCTCGCGCGCCAGCGACTTGGAGAACGCAATGATGCCGGCTTTGGCCGCCGCGTAATTGGCCTGGCCGGGATTGCCGGTGACGCCGACCACGGAGGCGATGGAAATGATGCGGCCCTTGCGTGCCTTCATCATGCCGCGCATCACGGCCTTGGAGGCGCGGTACACGGAGGTGAGATTGGTATCGAGAATGGCCTGCCAATCCTCGTCGCGCATGCGCATCAGCAGCTGGTCGCGCGTGATGCCGGCGTTGTTCACCAGGATCGACACCGGGCCGAATTCCTTGGCGATGCCGTCGATCAGCGCGTCGATGGAAGCGCCGTCGGTCACGTTGAGCATGCGGCCATGGCCGCCGTGCGCAGCGAGCCGCTCGCCGATCGCCGCCGCGCCGCTGTCGCTGGTTGCGGTGCCGATGACGGTGGCGCCCTGCGCCGCCAGTTCGTCGGCAATGGCGGCACCGATGCCGCGGCTGGCGCCCGTGACGAGGGCGATCTCACCTTGCAGTGTCTTGCTCATCTGTCATTTTCCTTTGGATGGCTAAACGTCGATCCGTCCAGCCGCATGATTCGGGGGACGAGCGGGATTCAGGCCCACTCGGTGCGAGCGGATTCCAGCTCCGTCGGCGTACCGATGGCGCGAGCCTCGACGCTCTTGTCGATGCGCTTGATGAGGCCGGCGAGCACCTTGCCCGGGCCAGCTTCGGCGATGCGGGTCGCACCGCCTGCGACCAGCGCCTGCACGCATTCGGTCCAGCGCACCGGTAGATACAGCTGGCGTTGCAGCGCGCCGCGAATATCCTCCAACGTGCCGTAGCTGCGCGCCTCGGCGTTCTGCACCACCGGCACCGAGGGCAGCATCCATTGAATCGACGCCATGCGCTCGCCCAGGCGATCGGCGGCATCACGCATCAGCGCGCAATGCGAAGGCACCGACACGGCCAGCTTGATGGCCTTCTTCACGCCCTGCTCCGCCAGCTTGGCCAGCGCGCGATCCACGGCCTCGGCATTGCCCGCGATCACGAGCTGGCCGGGCGAATTGAAGTTGGCCGGCGATACCACCTGGCCTTGCGCGACTTCCTCGCACACCGCGGCAATCTGCGCGTCATCACCACCGAGGATGGCAGCCATCGCACCCACGCCCGGCGGCACGGCGGCCTGCATCAGGCGACCGCGCTCGGCGACCAGCGACGCGGCGTCATGCAGCGACAGCGCGCCAGCGCACACCAGCGCGCTGTATTCGCCCAGGCTGTGACCGGACATCTGCGCTGGCGTGACGCCACCAAGCTTCTGCCACACGCGCCACACCGCCACGCTGGCGGCGAGCAATGCCGGCTGCGTGTTCTCGGTGCGATTGAGGTCTTCTTCCGGCCCCTGCTGGCTGAGTGCCCACAGGTCGATGCCCGCGCCTTGCGATGCCTCGTCGAACGTAGCCTTCACTTCCGGATGCGCAGCGGCCAGCTCGGCCAGCATGCCAACGGATTGCGAACCCTGGCCCGGGAAAACGAAAGCGAGCGTAGCGGCGGTATGGGTCATGGATGAGGGTTTTCCGAAATCGAAAAAAGGAATGGTGCCAGCAATCAGCGCCATACGCAGCTGTTTGGGCTTTTTTACCTGTCATTCCTGCCCGCGCCGGAACGACGAGCAAAAAAAAGCCGCCCGGAGGCGGCTTTTTTTCTGTCTTGGCGCAATCAGTAACGCAGCAGCGCCGAGGCCCAGGTGAAGCCGCCGCCAAACGCTTCCAGCAGCAGGTTCTGGCCGCGCTGCACCTTGCCCGAACGCACGGCATAGTCCAGTGCCAGCGGCACCGAACCCGACGACGTATTGGCGTGCTCCTGCACAGTGACCACCACCTGCTCCATCGGCATGTTCAGGCGCTTGGCCGTCGCTTCGATGATGCGCAGGTTGGCCTGATGAGGAATCAGCCAGTCGATCTGCGAAGCTTCCATGCCGGCGGCCTGCAGCGTTTCATCGACCAGGGAGTCGAGCGTCTTCACCGCAACCTTGAACACTTCGCGGCCGGACATGTTGATGCGAACGCCGTGATTCGGCTCGTCCTTGAAGCCGGCCGAGACGCCCACCGGGTTGTACAGCAGATGCTTGAAGCCGCCATCGGCGTGCAGCAGCGTGGCGTAGATGCCCGGCTCTTCCGAAGCCTCAAGCACCACGGCGCCGGCACCATCGCCGAACAGCACGCAGGTTTCGCGTTCGTTCCAGTCGATCATGCGGGTCAGCGTTTCCGCGCCGATCACCAGCACTTTCTTGGACTGGCCGCTGCGGATGAACTTGTCGGCAATGCCTAGCGCGTAGACGAAGCCGGAACACGCGGCATTGACGTCGAACGCGGCACAGCCATTGGCGCCCAGGCGGTGCTGAACGAGGCAGGCGGTGGACGGGAAAATGATGTCCGGCGTGGTCGTGCCGAGCACGATCAGGTCGATTTCCGACGCCTTGACGCCAGCGGCCTCAAGGGCACGCTCGGCCGCCTCGGTGGCGAGGTCACCGGTGGTCTGGCCCTCGGCGGCGATATGGCGGCGCTGAATGCCGGTGCGGCTGACAATCCATTCGTCACTGGTTTCGACGATCTTCTCGAGATCGGCGTTGGTCACCACTCGCTCGGGCAGTGCGCTGCCGGTGCCGGTGATGCGGGCGTAGATCTGGGCCATTAACTTTCCATGCGACGGGTTGGGACGAAGCGGCTGCAAACGCTCAAGCCAGCTTCCAAACCGCCAACGTTACGTGGGTGATCGCATAAACGCAAAGCGGCGCGAAATCGCGCCGCCATGCGGAACCGTATCCCTTGCGGGAACGATTAATCCTCTTCGACCACCGAAGCGTTGGTGGCGATGACCTTCTTGCCACGGTAGTAGCCATCCTTGGTGACGTGATGGCGCAGGTGCACCTCGCCACTGGTCGGATCGGTGGCCAGCTGCACGGTCTTGAGCGCATCGTGCGAACGACGCATGCCGCGGGTGGACGGGGTCTTGCGGCTCTTGGCAACGGCCATGGCGAATCTCCAGCTAAATCAGGTTTTCTTGAGTTCGCGCAAAACCGCGAACGGGTTATCGGAACGCCTTTCGCTGGAGATTTCCTCCGGCGAAGGGCCAACTACTTCTTCAGGCAGCGTGCTGTCCGGGTTGACCGGGACCAGCGGCAGTGCCAACAACAATTCGTCTTCGATGACGTCGACCAAGCTCAGCTTGCCGTCGTCGGCGATCAGCAGCGGCTCGACCTGCGGCGGCAAGGCCGCCTCGTCACGCTCGGAGCGGATCAACCCGAGCCGGCTATCAACCGCCACGGGCAAAACAAACGGCTCCAAGGAGCGCTGACAGGTCAGCGTGAGCGGGGCCTGGACGCGGACATCGAGGTACGCCGTACCAAACTCGTCCCGACCAAAATCCAGCTCGTATCGCGCCGTTCCTTCCGTGCCGGCCAGGGCACCGCCCAGTCGCTTCATGGCGACCACGGGCAATTCCCCTTCAAACGAACGCCGCGCCGAGACCATGCGCCAAGCGTCCACGGACTCTGGCAGTGTCACGGACATAGACCCGAAATCTTAGAATTACAACACGTTGAAGTCAACACGCTGGCCGCTTTGAGACTGGAGCCAACGTCGGTTTTGCCTGAACGGCCCTGGTACGGCAGACTTTGGACCACACTTCCTGCGAACCGGCCGCCCCGTGAATCCTTACCTGATCCTCGGCCTTGCCGCCTTGATCATTATCGCCGCGGCCCTGGTCGGCCTGACCCTGGCGTATCGGCGCCGGGCCGATCGCCGGGCCCTGGCCCTGCATCAGCTGCTTGAACTGGCCGACCGGGTGGAAGGCGATCTCAAGACCTGCCGAGCCGGCCTGCAGCAGGCCCATGCGGTGATGTCGCTGAATCCGGATCTTCCCGCCAGCAGCGAACAGGAAGCGCGCCATGCCATCGACGCCGGCCTGCGCTCGCTCCTTCAGCAACGCATCTGGATCCGCGATGCCGCCCCTGCCGCCTCGCAGGAGGAGCTGGATAAGGCCGTCGCGTCCATGAATGATACCCGTGATCGCCTTCGCCCGCTGCTGGCCGCGCTGGATCGTGCCCAGCACGACCTGGACAGCGCGATGCGCGAGCACCTGCGCCGGGAGCACGACGCGTGAGCCTGCCCACGCTCGTGCTGGGCTCGACCTCTCGCTACCGCGCTGAGCTTCTCCGCCGCATCGTCGCGGATTTCGAACAACGCGCGCCAGGCACGGACGAAGCGCCGCTTCCCGACGAAACCCCGCGCGATCGCGCGCTCCGCCTCGCCATCGCCAAGGCCCGCGCAGCGGCGGACGGTTTGTACGACGCCCTGGTCATCGGATCGGACCAGGTGGCTGAACTGGGCGGCACGGTGCTCGACAAGCCCGGCACACCGGAGCGCGCACGCGCGCAGCTGGCCGCGAGCTCGGGGCGCGAGGTCCATTTCCACACCGCGTTATGCCTGCACGACACCCGCTCGGGCGAAGACCGCGTGCATGTCGATCACACCGTGGTGATGTTCCGCAGCCTGAGCATGGACGAGATCGATCGCTACATCGAACGCGAGCAGCCGCTGGATTGCGCGGGCAGCTTCAAGTGCGAAGGGCTCGGCATCAGCCTGTTCGAACGCATCGACAACGAAGATCCCTCGGCGCTCATCGGCCTGCCGCTGATTGCGCTGAGCCGACTGTTGCGCGAAGCAGGCATCGCCCTGCCCTGATCGAGCTCATCGCGGCTGCTCTGCCTCAACGGCGCGGCGCCATATCGGGCAAGCCTCGCTGGTCGTTGCCGCTACAGGCAGCGACGACGGCACCGCTCCCGCATAGAAGGCGATACGCCGGCGCCCATCGAACAGATCGAGTCGGGACAAAGGCGCTGGCTGCACGATGCGTCCACACAGCGTCTGCAACCAGCCCTCGCGTTCGTGCACACGCAAGGCCTTTTCATCGACCACCAGCAACATTGACTCGCCGCCATGCAGTCGTCGCAGCGCCGCTTCATCGCGCTGCCAGATCGCCAGCTGGGGGGCGCGCCCGTGCTTCACGTTGAGCGGATTGTCGAGCGCGTAGACCGGCACGCTGCCGCCGAGCTGGAAATCGATTTCCGCGGCAAGCATGAAGTTGTCCGCCACCAACACGCCCGGATGCGACACCAGCAGTTCGCGCGCCACGTCGCCGCTTTCGCGCCAGCCGACGAAACGCGCCGGAAACGCCTTGAGACCGGCCAGCAAGCGCGCACCGTTGTCGCTTGCCGCAAGGCCCAGATAGGCAAGGCCGCCCAGTTGTCCTGCGGCTGCCAACGCAAACGTCGCCACCAACCAGCCGCGCCGCCACGGCAAGCGCTCGCGCAACAGCACCGGCAATGCGGCCAGCAACGGCAGGTATCCAGGCAAGGGCCAGTGCGCGCGAAAGCGTACGTCGTCCGCAAACAGGCCGAGCACGAAGTAGACCGCGATGAAACTGCAGGACGTAATGGCGATGAGATCCCATGGCCGCCCTTCGCCGCGACGACGCCAACTCACCCACGCCGCCCATAGCAGCAGCGCATACAGCAACGGCGTGCATGCCAGCCCCTGCTCCAGCGGTTGCACCAGCGCGTCGGCGTGGAATTGCCAGGGATTGCGCTCCATCACCTGAAAGGCCACGCCGGCGCCATGTTGCTGCCAGTTGGAAACCAGCAACGGGATCAGTCCGCACGCCGCGACCAACAGGGCCAGCCATAGCCCAGGTCGACGCCACAGGGGGCGGCCGCGGCGCGTGAGCAGGCAGAACAACAGGCCGGCGAGCATCGGCATGGCGGCACGGTAATGCGTCAGCCAGCACACACCCAGCGACACACCGAGCAGCAGCCAGTCGTGCAGTCGATCTCGATCCACCGCCCGCGCCAGCGTCACCAGCGCGCACATGATCGCCACCGTCAACGGCACGTCCGGCAGCGCCAGCACGCCCAGGCTGCCGCCCAACGGCAACGCCAGGCAAAGCAGCGCCGCCTGCCAGCCGGCCCGCTCATCGAAGGCGTCACGGGCAAACACGCGCACCAGCCATGGCAGGGCACCGCCGATGACGAGGAAGGGCCAGCGCATGCCCAACGTGCCGTGGCCGGCGATGCTCTCGCCCAGGCGGATCAGCAGGGCCGTGAGCGGCGGCAGGTCGCTGTAGCCCCAGGCGAGGTGCCGACTTTCCTGCCAGTAGAACGCCTCGTCACCAAACGGCGACAGCGTCGCGGCAAGCATGAGCTTGAGGATGCACAACAGCGCGAAGGCGATCACGAACGTGGCTCGCCAGCGCGCAAGACCCGCAGCTACACTGCGGGCGTCACGCATGAGCTCTGCCCCGCATCGCCCTTCCCCGCTGCCAGAAACCCATGTCCGTCATTACTCCGCTTCACGATGAATCGCTACGCACGCGCCTGGAAGCCAGCATGGCCCAGGTCAACCGCGTGCTGCTGGGCAAGCCGCGCCAGGTCAAGCTGGCCTTCACCTGCCTGCTCGCCGGGGGCCATCTTCTACTGGAAGACGTACCGGGCGTGGGCAAGACCACATTGGCCCACGCACTGGCCGCGAGCTTTGCGCTCGATTTCCAGCGCGTGCAGTTCACCAGTGACCTGCTGCCGTCGGACATTATCGGCGTGAGCGTTTACGAGCGCGAGACGGGGCAGTTCCGCTTCCATCCCGGCCCCATCTTCACCGGCCTGCTGCTGGCCGATGAAATCAACCGCGCCACGCCCAAGACGCAAAGCGCGTTGCTCGAGGCCATGGCCGAAGGCCAGGTTACGGTGGATGGCCAGACGCACATCCTTCCGCAGCCATTCTTTGTGGTCGCCACGCAAAATCCGCTCGATCTTGCGGGCACCTTCCCGTTGCCGGATTCGCAGCTGGATCGCTTCATGCTGCGCGTGTCGCTGGACTACCCGGACGCTGCCGCCGAGCGCGCGCTGCTGACAGGCAGCGATCGCCGCGACCTGCTTGCCCAACTCACGCCGCAACTGGATGTGGCCGGCCTCTCGACCTTGGCTCGGCAAGCGCAAACGGTAACGGCAAGCTCCGCCCTGCTTGACTACCTGCAGGCCTTGCTCGCCGCCAGCCGACGCCATGCCGATGTACGCGTTGGCCTGTCGCCTCGCGCGGGCCTGGCGTTGCTGAGCGCGGCGCGTGCATGGGCGATGCTGAGCGGCCGTCAGCACGTGTTGCCGGAAGACATCCAGGCGCTGTTCGTGCCTTTGGCGGCGCATCGCCTGGTCACTACGCGCGGCGCAAGCGGCGACAGCCTCGCGCGCAGCCTGCTCGCCGACGTCGCGGTGGACTAATGCTTCCCGCGATTCGTCGCGTGCAGACCTGGGCGGAGCAGCGCCTACCCGCACTGACGCGACACAAGCGCCCGGAAAGCCTGCCCATCGTCCTGCACCGCCGGCGCGTCTACATCGTGCCCACGGCGTTCGGCGCGGCGTTCACCGTGCTCCTGCTGATCATGCTGCTGGGCGCGTTGAACTACACGAACAACGCCGCGCTGATGCTTACCTGCCTGCTCGGTTCGGCGACGTCCGCGAGCATGCTGATCGCGTTTCGCAGCCTCAACGGCCTGAAGCTCACCAGCATCCGGCAAGGCCAGGCCATCGCCGGCGAGCCCATGGCGGTGTACCTGGTGTTCGCCGGCAGCGAGCATGCACATGCCTCCGTGCATGCGGACATGAACGAGCAGGCCGAAGCCTTTTCCATCGCCGCCCATGGCGAAACCGTCGTATGCCTGCACCTGGATACGCATCGTCGCGGATGGCGGCCCATGCCGCGCATCAAACTCTGGAGCAACTGGCCGCTGGGCCTGTTCCACGCCTGGAGCTGGCTTCATCCGGACCAGTCGGTGCTGGTGTGGCCCCACCCTGAAACGGGTGGCCCACCGCCCGTATTTCCTGGTGAGGCAGGCCGCCAGCAACGCCTGCACCAGGGCGAAGACATTGCCGCGTTGCGCGCCTATCGCGCCGGCGATCCCCAGCGGCATATCGCGTGGAAGCACAGCGCGCGCCATGAAAACCTGCTGGTGAAGGATTTCGAGCAGCCCGAGGCGCAGGAGGAATGGCACCTGGACTGGCGCCAGCTCGCCCAGCTCACGCCCGAGGCTCGCATCTCCCGCCTGGCCCGCTGGCTGGGTGAAGCCGAAACGGTGGGACGCCCCACCAGCCTGTGGTTGCCCACGGAGGAGATCGGCCTGGGCCATGGCCGCAGTCACTACGCGCATTGCATGAATGCGCTGGCACGCCTGCCGTGATCGGCCTGCGTCTGTTCCGCCACAAGAACCAGGTGCCGCTCGAGCGGCGACCTTTCGACCTGCTTTGCATCACCGTGGCCGTGGTGCTCGGTGTGCATGCGCCGCACCTGCCTGTCTGGCTGAGCCTGGCGTTGGCCGTCATGCTCGGACTGCGCTGGTGGCAACGCCGGCATCGCAACGGCCGCGCGCCTGCGTACCTGAAATTGTCGCTGCTGGCCCTGCTGACCGCCGCCGTGGTGTTCCACTACGACACACTGTTCGGTCGAGAACCGGGCGCCGCGCTCGTGGTGGGACTGCTGGTACTGAAGCTGTTCGAAACGGAAACGCCGCGGGATGCGCGCGTTGGCGCGGCATTCTCGTGCTTTGCCCTGATGACGGCGCTGCTGTTCGACCAGGGCATGGTGGCAACCATCCTGGTCGGGCTTGGCCTGCCTCCTGCGTTGGCTACGCTGCGCGCGCTGCAACCGGCGCGACCGGAAACCTCGCTTCCTCGTGAACTGTTGCCGGCGCTCGGCCTGCTTGGCGCATCGCTGCCGCTGGCCTTGCTGGCCTTTGTATTCGTGCCGCGCCTCAGCTCGCCGCTGTGGGGGGCGCCCAATAGCTCGCAAAGTCGTAGTGGCTTGAGCGAGGACATGTCGCCGGGTGACTTCTCCGAAGTCCTGTTGGACGACCGACCCGCCATGCGCGTGAGCTTTGTCGGTGCGCCGCCAGCGAACGCACAGCGCTATTTTCGCGCCTACGTGCTGTGGAATTACGACGGGCGCACATGGAATCGCCGGGAGTTGGATGGCGCGCCGGCTGCCGTCGAGCATGGTCCCACCGTTCAATACACCGTCACCCTGGAGGCCACCGGCCAGCGCGTACTGCCCGTGCTCGATGTGCCGCTGAGCGCACCCGATTCGGCGCACATGGGGCCGGATCGCGAGGTGCGCGCCGATCGCCCGGTCAACGACCCGCTGGTGTATTCGCTGCAATCGGCGCCCACCTATCGCCTGCAGGGACAGTTGAGCGAACGCGAGCGGCGACGCGCCCTGCAGTTGCCACCCGGTTTCGATCCACAGGCGCGTGCGCTAGGTCAGCGGTGGCGCGCCCAATACGGTGACGACGACGCAGCCATCGTGCAGGCCGCCATGTCGCTGTTCCATGACGGCGGCTTCGCTTACACGCTGGCTCCGGCGCCGCTGGGCCGCAACGTCATCGACGATTTCCTGTTCGGCACGCACGAAGGATTCTGCGAGCACTACGCCTCTTCCTTCACGGTGCTCATGCGCGCCGCCGGCATTCCTGCACGCGTCGTCACCGGCTATCAGGGCGGCTACTGGAACCGCATCGGCAACTACTTGCTGGTGCGTCAGGCGGACGCCCACGCGTGGAGCGAAATATGGCTGCCGAAACGTGGCTGGGTGCGCATGGATCCCACGGCCGCCGTGCGACCTGAACGCGTCAGCCAAGGATCCGCGGCAGCCAATGCCACGGCATCCGCCTGGGCACCCAACCAATGGTGGCTGTCATGGCGCAACCGCTGGGACATCGTCAACCAGTGGTGGAACCAAGGCGTTATCGGCTTTGACACGCTTCGTCAGCACGGATTGCTGACGCCGTTTGGCGTGCACGACACCAGCGTGGGCATGCTGGCGTTGCTGCTCGCCATCGGTGGCTCGCTGTTTGCCGTAGGCGGTTTGCTTTGGGCCATATGGAAACGCCCGGAGGCAGATCGGGCACTCACGGTCATGAAGCAACTGGAGAAACGATTGGCTTCGGCGGGTGTTGCCCGTCGACACAGCGAAGGACCGCAGCACTACTTCAGCCGCGCCGCGCGGGCCCTCCCCAGCCAGCGTGTCCAGCTGGAACACCTGATGAGGACCTATCTGGAACTGCGTTACGCGCACGAAGAACCGCCAGCTGACTTGCTGAGAAACTTTCGACAGGCGGCGCGGGACTTTCGGCCGCGTCGCGTGGTCAAATGATATTGAACCGTGGATGCACCGCATCCACCACACGATGGAGAGAAGCGTCATGTCCATGTACAAGCCGTTGATTCTCGCGACCGCAGTGGCCACGCTCGCGGCCTGCGCAACGGTGCCGCAACCGCTGCAGGGCACGTACACCCAGGTCAATTCCGTTGCCGCCCAACAGGAAGCCAACGGAGCCGCCGGTGCCCAGGTTCGCTGGGGCGGCCAGATCATCGAAACGAAACCCGGTCCGCAGGAAACCTGCTTCTACGTGCTGCAGCGTCCGCTGGATGACCAGGCGCGTCCGGAGTCGTCGAGCTCAGACGGCGAAACGCAGGGCCGCTTCGTGGCCTGCCGCGCCGGCTTCTACGATCCGGAAGTGTTCACCACCGGCCGCGACATCACGGTTACCGGCGTCATCCAGGGCACGATGTCGGAGAAGGTCGGCGAGTACAACTACGCCTACCCGCGCATCGAAGCCAACGTGGTGTACCTGTGGCCCAAGCGTGTGGTCGTGAACTACGGCCCGGGCTACTACGACCCATTCTGGGGTCCCTACTGGGGTCCGGGTTGGGGGCCGTGGGGCTGGGGTGGCTGGGGCGGTTATTACGGTGGCTACGGTGGTTACTACCGTACGCGAGTGATCGTGCGTCCTCCGCCGGCCCCGCATCACTGACCACTCTGAAAAAAACGCCGGCTTCTGCCGGCGTTTTTTGTGGGCACGTGTGAGGTCAGTTCAGCCCGGCGGCCAATGCATCTGACGCCCGCCCAACAGGTGCACGTGCAGATGGAACACCGTCTGGCCACCGTGCTCGTTGCAATTGATCACCGTGCGATAGCCCTCGTCGGCCAGACCCTCGCGACGCGCATACGCGGCGGCGGCGAGCAACAGCTTGCCCAGCAACTCGGCATCGGCCACCGTGGCGCCATCGAGCGTGGCGATGGGTTTCTTGGGCACGAACAGCACGTGCACCGGCGCCTGCGGATTGAGGTCGCGGAAGGCCAGCACGTCATCGTCCTCATAGACGATATCGGCCGGAATTTCGCGGCGGATGATCTTGCCGAAGATGGTGTCGCCCATGTCTGATTCCTTTGCTCTTATGACAACCGCAACAGCATACCCTGCGCGCCCGGCGCCACCAGCTTGAAGCCGAACTTTGCGTAGAGCTCGTGCGCCGTGCCATCCGCAATCAGCGCGACCATGGTGCGCGCCGGAGCGCGTGCGTGCACTTCGTCCATCAGCGCCTGCATGATGCGTCGCCCGAGGCCCTGACCCTGCCAGACTGGCGCCACTGCGATATCGACCACAAACAGGAACAGGCCACCATCGCCCACGATGCGTCCCATGCCGATCAGTTCGTCTTGATGGCGCACGCACACCGAGCACCAGCTCGCGGGCAAGCCGATGGCGGCGCCCTCTTCCGTCATGACGCTCAGGCCGGCCGCACTGCGCAGTGCGCGATATTCCTCGTTGCCGGGAATGGCCAGCGTGAGCGTTGGCGTCACGGCCTTCAGTCCAGCGACTGACGGCTGCCGAAGGCATGCGCCAGCGTGCCGCGATCGACGTATTCCAGCTCGCCACCCAGCGGCACGCCGTGGGCAAGGCGGGTGGGCCGCACGTTCGCTGCGCGCGCCAGCTGCGCCAGGTAGTGCGCCGTGGCTTCGCCTTCCACCGTGGGATTGGTGGCGATGATCATTTCCTCGATCTCGCCTTCGCCCAAGCGTTCCGCCAGACGATCGAGGCCGAGTTCTTCAGGGCCCAATCCGTCGAGCGGCGACAGGCGACCCAGCAGCACGAAATACTGCCCGCGATAACCCGTGGCCTGCTCGATGGCTGCCAACTCGGTGGGCGACTCCACTACGCACAGCACCTGGCGATCCCGGCTGCTGCTGGAGCAGAGGTTGCACACCGGGGTTTCGCTGAAGTTGCGGCAGCGCGAGCAGTTGCCGATCTCGCGCATGGCTTGTTCCAGCACCTGCGCCAGGCGCTGGCCGCGCTCACGATCGCGCTCCAGCAGATGAAAGGCCATGCGCTGCGCACTCTTGCCGCCCACGCCGGGCAGGCAACGGAGCGCTTCGATGAGATCGGTGAGGAGCTTGCTCATGAATCCAGGATCACTGTAGGAGCGCACCCGGTGCGCGACCGCGAATACGTAGGCTGTCGCGCACCGGGTGCGCTCCTACAGGAAAGCGTCAGAACGGCATCTTGAAACCGGGCGGCAGGTTCATGCCCGAGGTCACGCCGCCGAGCTTGTTCTTGCTCACGTCCGCCACCTTGTTCACCGCATCGTTGATCGCGGCGGCCACCAGGTCTTCGGCCATTTCCGGATCGTCGGCAAACAGCTTGCGGTCGATCTGCACACGGCGCACTTCGTGCACGCCCGTCATCAACACGGTGACCAGGCCGCCGCCGGCGCTGCCGGTGACTTCGAGCTTGGCGATCTCTTCCTGCGCACGCTTCATTTCTTCCTGCATGCGCTGGGCCTGCTGCATCAGCTGACCGATCTGTCCTCTCATGGCGTAACTCCGCTATCTCTTTCAGTGTTCAAACGGCTTGATCGACTGCGGCACCACTCGCGCGCCGAATTCGCGCTTGAGCGATTGCACCAGGGGATCTTCCTCGATGGCCTGCTCGGCCGCCGACTGTGCGGCCACGCGGGCGTTGGCGGCGCGTGCCGCAAGGGTTTCACCGGCCGCACCGTGCTCTTCGACGAAGCGCAGCTTCACGCGTTCGCCCAGCGCCTGGCTG
Organism: Dyella japonica; assembly: GCF_040545895.1. Lineage (GTDB taxonomy): Bacteria > Pseudomonadota > Gammaproteobacteria > Xanthomonadales > Rhodanobacteraceae > Dyella > Dyella japonica_D. The sequence goes on along the minus strand of NZ_JBEPMU010000006.1, from coordinate 219,900 downwards.
ACTCGCTCTTCCATCTGGCCAACCATGGGCTCCACGGCCAGATGCATGTGCATGGGTTGCAGCGCCAGCACCAGCGTGTGGCCTTCGCGATCGCGCAACACGGCGTTTTGCGCCAGCTGTCCCAGCGGACCGCGGAAATTGGCCTGCTCGATCAGGCTGTCCCAATGCGGCAGGCCGCGCGCATCCACCGCCACCGGCGCACGCGGCGCAGGCGCCGCCGGTGCGGCCGCAGGCTCTGCGGCGGGAGCCGCACGTGCTGGTGTCGGCGCTGCCACGCTGGCCATATGCATGCGCTCATTGGCCACCGGTGCCGCTGAACGCGGCGCCGGCGCGGCTGGGCGAGGTGCGCTGCTTGCGGCCGGACGTTCCGCATGGGAGGAACCGCCGCCATCGGCGGGACGGAATGCCAGCATGCGCAGCATGGCCATTTCGAAACCGGTGCGCGCATCGGGCGCCAGCGTGAGATCGCGGCGACCCGTGGTGGCGATCTGGTAGTAGAGCTGCACGTCTTCCGGCGCCAGCTGTTGCGCAAGCTCGACCAGCTCGCTGTCATCGCTGCCGTTTTCTTCCGGACGATAGCCCGGCACGAGCTGGATCAACTGGATGCGATGGAGCACGCTGGAAAGATCGTCCAGCACGCCACCGAAATCCGGCGAGAAGGAGGCGATGCGCGTGCATTCCGCCATCAGCGATTCGCCATTGCCTTCGGCCAGCGCCTGCAACAACCCCAGCACCTGACCGCGCGCCACGCTGCCCAGCATGGCGCGCACGTCATCCACCTTCAGCGAGCCACCGCCATAGGCGATGGCCTGGTCGAGCAGCGACAAGCCATCGCGCAACGAACCATCGGCGCCGCGCGCCAGCTCGGTGATGGCGGCGTCTTCGTACGAAATGTTTTCCGCGCCCAGGATGTGGCGCATCTGTCCGGAGATCTGCTCCGGCAGCAGGCGCTTGAGATTGAACTTCAGGCAGCGCGACAGCACCGTCACCGGCAGCTTTTGCGGGTCGGTGGTGGCAAGCAAAAATTTGACGTGCGGCGGCGGCTCTTCCAGCGTCTTGAGCAAGGCGTTGAACGCCGGCTTGGAAAGCATGTGCACCTCGTCGACCAGGTACACCTTGAAGCGGCCGCGGGCCGGCGCGTACTGCGCGTTCTCGATCACCTCGCGCACGTCGTCCACGCCGGTGTTGCTGGCCGCGTCGATTTCCAGCAGATCCACGAAGCGGCCCTGGTCGACCGCCGTGCAGACAGCGCACTCGCCGCAGGGATCGGCCGACTCGCCGCGCTCGCAGTTGAGCGACTTGGCGAAGATGCGCGCAATGGTGGTCTTGCCTACGCCACGCGTACCGGTGAACAGGTAAGCGTGGTGCATGCGACCGGTGTCGAGTGCATTGGTGAGCGCGCGCACGACGTGCTCCTGCCCGACCAGTTCGGCGAACTTGCGGGGGCGCCACTTACGCGCGAGTACCTGATAAGACATACCGTGCCTATCTTTGGGCGAATGTCGATTGTGCCAAGTCACCGACGGCAAGTCAGTAACGCGCGGCTCATCCTGCAGTATGACGCGGGGCGGCGCCGCAGCGAGGCCCGAAAAGGCGGCGGCCCTGCCAGCCACACCCCGGCACCCGAATCATTCGCTACCGTTGCTCCCTTCCGGGCCTGGCGGAGTTTACGAACTATCGTCGCGGGGGGACCGACAGGGCCACCATAGAGACGTACATTGTGCGTCGGCTCAAGGCCGGCGCCCGGTTTCACTCACTGGCGGAGAGGGCGGGATTCGAACCCGCGATACGGGGATAAGCCGTATACACACTTTCCAGGCGTGCTCCTTCAACCACTCGGACACCTCTCCGCAATGGTGAAACCGCTTGCCAGGCCATCAGGCCCCGGCAAAGAGGCGAAAGGATAGCGGGACGGGGCCTTTCACACAAGATAGCCGCCCCCCGCCGGGCTTATTCCTGCGGCACGTCCCGCAGGAAAACCGGCAGGTCCGTGGCCGGCGGCTTCACCGGCACCTGATAGAACATGTCCGCCACGAAACCGCGGTGATAGGTGGCGTGATTGACCACGTGCAGCACCATCTCCTCGCGGCTCATACACCCTTCCCCGCCACCAATGAACTGGAAGTCGACCATCTCGGCGGCCTGCTCCGGCGTGAGCGCGCTGGCGTATGCCAGGTACCACGCATTCATGGCCTGCTGGCGCGTCCACAACTCATCGAAGGACAACGGCTCGGGCGTGATGCGACTGGCGTAACCATGCGCTCGCCCTTGCAGATGGGCCTGGAAGATGTCGTCGACCACCCAGCTATGGGTGAGCGTGCCCAGCATGTTGCCGAAGATGGTGGCGTGCGGCGCCGTCGAGGCGCCTTCCGGCAGGGCGGCGACCGCGTCGTAGATCCGCTGATCGGCCCAGGCGCGATAGCGCAGCAGCTTGCGAAGATGGAGCGTGGACATGAATCGTCAATCCAGAAGTAGCTATCAACCGGCGTCGGGGCGCGTCGGCGTGGGCCGTGGCAGCGCGATGCGTTCGCCCGTGCGCGCCACGGTGTAGCCCCGCGATACCAGTGCCTGTCCATCCGTTTCGCTGCCGTAGTGATAGAGCCGCAGGCGGGAGCGCCAGGCTTGCGGATATTCGCGCTCGATGTCGTCGATACCGGTATGCGAGGGGTTACCTACCAGACCGCAATCGTGGGCGATGAGTTCCGCGCCATCGGCCACGCGCGCAAGCACTTCGGGTATCGGCCGCGTGTCGCCGGTGTAGGCAAAGCTGCCTGCCAGAGCCACGCCGTAAGAAGTACCGGCCATGTGGTGGCGCGTACCGAATACGTCGAACCACAGGCCATCCAGCCAGAAGCCGCGCGTGCACGGCACCAGCCGGAACGCTTCCCAGAAATTGACGCCGCCCTCGGCCAGCACGTTCGGATAATCCGCCACGCGCGCCTGCAACCACGGCAGCAGGCCGGCATGCACGAACACCTGCGTGCGTCCGCGCCACTGCTCGTCGAACCACAGGCGGAAGAACAGGCGCTCCATGCCGCCGATGTGATCCATGTGCGTATGCGTGATGTACAGCGCACGTGGCGGCTCGCCGTACGCGGCGACGTAGCGATCCAAAGTGTCGGGGCCGCAATCGATCAGCAGCAACGGCTTGCCGTCGCGCTCGAGCACGACGGCCGAGGAACCCAGTTCCACGGCATGCGCCGCACCCACACCCAGGAAATGCAGGGACCAGTTCATGCTCTCAGCGTACGCTCGTAGCGATAGACAAGGGGTTTCCAGAGGCTCTCTTCGAATGCGGCCTCGCCTTGCGCGGCCGCGCCGAGCTTTACCAGCGAACGGCGCAGACGCAGCAGATTGGCCTGCTGCCAGCCGTCGGCAGGATCGCGTTGACGGCCGCGGTCGAAATCGATCAGGTAAAGCTCGTCGTTCGTCACCAGCACGTTGTGGGCGTTGAGATCCGCATGCCAAATGCCCGCCCGATGAAAACGCGCCACCAGCGCGCCCACCAGCTCGGCCATCTCGCCATCGAGTTGCCCCGACGCCAGGCATTCGGCCAGCGTCTGCGCGTTAGCGATGCGGCGCGTGATCAAATCAGCCGTGTAGAACAACCCCTGGCGAACGTAACGACAGGCCACGGGCGGCGCACTGGGCAGGCCCAGCGAGGCGATAAGCGCCAATAGGCGGAATTCGGCGAAGCTGCGCGTGTGGTCAGCGCCGCTCCAGAGATAGTGGTCGCCCATCAGCTTGGCCACCATGCCACCGCGTCGGTAATGGCGCAGCACACACACTCCGGCCGGCGTGTCGATGATGGCCACGCCGCCACGACCACCCGATTGCTGGCGCAATGCACCGCGTTCGCGCCACGCTTCGGGCTCGAACCAGTCATCCTCGACTTGTGGCGACACCGCGGCGTCGAACAGAATCGCACCAGCGGCGCCTTCGCGAATTCGTTCCTGCATCGCCATCGTTGCTTCAGACGCCCGCCCAGAGCCCTCAGTTTGGTGATTCTAGCCTAATGCCCACGCCTGCCTCGATCTGCCTGCTGCGCACCTCCGCCATCGGCGACGTCACCCATGTCGTGCCGCTGGTACGCACGCTGCAAGCCGCGTGGCCGCAAACCCGCCTGACGTGGATCGTAGGAAAACTCGAACGCAAGCTTGTGGGCGACTTGCCCGAGGTGAATTTCGTGACCTTCGACAAGGGCGCGGGCTTCGCCGGCATGCGCGCCGTGGGCGACGCACTGAAGGGCCAACGCTTCGATGCGCTGCTGCAGATGCAGGTCGCCTTGCGCTCCAACCTGCTCAGCCTGTTCATCAAGGCCGACCAACGCATTGGTTATGACAAGGCCCGCGCCAAGGACGGACACCGTCTGGTCGTGAACCAACGCATCCCGGCGCGCACCGGCGAACATGTGCTCGACGCCATGGGCAGCTTCTGCGAACCGCTGGGCCTGAAGCAAACGCAGGTGCGCTGGGACATTCCCATTCCCGATGAAGCCCATGCCTGGGCCGCCGAACAATTGCCGGGCGAGCAGCCGACGCTGCTGGTCAGCCCTACCTCCAGCCACGTGCTGCGCAACTGGCGACCGGAACGCTATGCCGCCGTGATGGACCACGCCGCGACGCGAGGTTGGCGCGTGGTGCTGGTCGGCGGGCCGTCGGAACTGGAGCGCCGCCTGGCGGACGCCGTCATCGCGGCCTGTCGCCATGCGCCGCTCGACCTGACCGGCAAGGACACGCTGAAGAAGATGATGGCCATGCTGGTGCGTGCGCCGATGCTGCTCACGCCCGACTCCGGCCCCATGCACATGGCCAACACGGTGGGCTGCAAAGTGCTGGGCCTGCACGCCGCCAGCAATCCGAACCGGTCAGGCCCCTACTCCGACCGCCGCTGGTGCGTGGACAAATACGACGAAGCGTCGCTGAAATACCTGGGCAAGCCCGCAAGCGAGATTCCGTGGGGCAGCAAGATCGAAAGACCCGGCGTGATGGACCTGATCCCGGTCGATGAGGTGATCGATCGCTTCGAGGCCTGCGCCGCGCACCTGGGCCTGGCCTAAGCCGTCACGCGGAAGCGCAACACCGCGCTCCCGCGTGACCCGGCGCGGGATTACTTCGCGCGGTAATCCTGGTACGACTTCTCTTCCACCAGCTGCGAGCCGAGCTTCACGTTGATCTCGCGCTTCACCGCCGCACGCTCGTCGTTCTGGAAGTACACCGAACGGGCCAGTTCGATGAACTCGGCGTCGAAGGCCTGCGCCTTTTCCTTGAGGCGGATGCGGTCCTCGATGTCCCACAGCGCTTCGTTCACGGCCAACAGGCGCGCACGCTCGGCGGCAATGTCGGTCTTCGATGCCGGATGACCGGCCCAGGTGGCGTTGAGCAGGTCCAACTCGGTGCGCACGTTGGCCACCTTGGCGGCGTCGGTGATCTGCTTGGACTTGATCTCCAGGATGGTGATCTTGTCGATCAGCTCGCCGTAGGAAACCGGAACTTGGATGAGGCTCATGACAACTCCGAGGGCTTGGCCTTCGCATCGTGCCGGAACGGTCACGGTGGCTGGCCGGAAAAGTGCACATGATAGAGCGTCTTTGGCGGATCATTCAGTCCGCCATTCAGTCTGCCTCGCTAGACTGGTAGCGCAACATTTCCCAATGGAGAGAGAGTCCATGTTCACCCCCCGTATTGCCGTGTTGTCCCTGGCAGCCCTGCTGGCTATCAGCCCCTTTGCCGCCAGCGCCCAGCAGGCGTCGCGCAACGGCGTGCTGGTCCGCAACGACGGCATCTACCTCCGCTGTGACCAGTGCGGCACGGTGGAATCCATCGACCAGAACATCACCCAGGGCAACGACCACAGCATGGCCGGCACCATCATCGGCGGCATCGCCGGCGGCGTGCTGGGCAACCAGGTCGGCAAGGGCAAGGGCAACACCCTCGCCACGGTGGCCGGCGCCGTAGGCGGCGGTTACGCGGGCAACCGCATCGGCGCCAACAGCGGCCGTCCCACGGCCAGCTATAGCTTGCGCATCCGCATGGGCAACGGCGCCTACAGCAACGTAACGGTGCCGGACGCCAGCGCCATCCGCACCGGCGACCTGGTCCAGATCGACCCGCAGGGCAACATCGTCCGCATCCAATAATTGGCGGACCTGAGGTTCAAAGAAAAAAGCCGACCTGCGAGGGTCGGCTTTTTTCGTGGCGAGATCAGCGCTTCGCGCGCTGCACGCGCGCTTCGACATCGTCAAAGAATGCCGGCGGCAACATGGCCCGAACTGGCACTGACCACCAATGCGGCTGGGCCAGCGCACGGCATTTCACGGCGTCCTTCTCGGTCATCAGCACCGGCTTGCCGTCGTTGAACGAGAGATCGCTCGCCACGAAAGCGTGATGGTCGGGAAAGGGATGCTCGATCACCTGCAGCCCTTGCGCGCGCAGGCTCGCAAAGAATCGCAGCGGGTTTCCAATGGCGGCGACCGCGTGCACGGCTTGCCCGGCGAAATCGGCCAGCGGCTGGGTGTGGTCATCGACCAGCGCTCGCACCGTGCCGCCTTTCAGCTCCATCGGAATATCGCCCGGCGCCACCACGCCGCCGTTGCACACGCGGTAGTCGACCTTCTGCAGGCGGGACATGGGTTCGCGCAGCGGACCGGCCGGCAGCAGTCTGCCGTTGCCGAAACGGCGAACACCGTCGATCACGCAAATTTCCAGATCGCGCGCGAGTGCGTAATGCTGCAGGCCGTCGTCGGCGATCACGACATCGCAACCTGCCTCAATCAGTAGCTTCGCCGCAGCCGGCCGGTCGCGCCCCACCGCCACCGGCACGCCGCTGGCGCGAATCAGGCAAGGCTCGTCGCCGACCAATGCGGGATCGGGCGATGCATCCAGCAGCACGGGAAGCTTTTGCGTGCCGCCATAACCGCGGCTCACCACGCCTGGCGTGTAACCGCGCAGGCGCAGCCCTTCGGCCAACGCAATGGTCAACGGTGTCTTGCCGGTGCCGCCCACGCTCAGGTTGCCGATCACGATCACCGGCGTCGACAAACGCACGCTGCGCAAAACGCCCATGCGATACAACAAGCGTCGCAACGCGATAACGGCGCCGTAGAGCCACGAGAGCGGCCCCGTCCACCACGGCGCGCGTGCCATGCCGTACCACGCCGATTCGAGGCGTTGGGCCAGCGTCATGCCGCGGCCTCAGTCACTGGCCTGGCTGTGGAACTGCATGCGGTGAAGCGCCGCGTAGTGGCCGCCCACGGCGAGCAGCTCGGCGTGCGTGCCGCGCTCGACGATGCGGCCCTGGTCCATCACGGCAATCTGGTCGGCGTGTTCGATGGTGGACAGGCGATGCGCGATCACCAGCGTGGTGCGGTCCTTCATCAAGCCCTGCAGGGCCTGCTGGATCAGCCGTTCGGATTCGGTATCGAGCGCACTGGTGGCTTCGTCCAGCACCAGGATGGGTGCGTTCTTGAGGATGGCGCGCGCGATCGCCAAGCGCTGGCGCTGGCCGCCCGACAGCAGGTTGCCGCCCTGGCCGATGACGCTGTGGATGCCCTGCGGCATCTTCTGGATGAACTCCCACGCGTTCGCCGCCTTCGCTGCGGCGATCACGTCGGCCTCATTGGCACCGGCGAGTTCGCCATAGGCGATGTTTTCCGCCACGGTACCGTCGAACAGCACCACGCTCTGCCCCACCCACGCAATCTGCCGGCGCAACGACGCCAGCGTGAAGCTCTCGTAGTTGGCACCGTCGACCAGAATGCTTCCGCTGGTGGGTTCGTTGAAGCGCGGCAGCAGGCTGACCAGGCTGCTCTTGCCGCTGCCCGAGCGGCCGACGAGCGCGGTCACCGTGCCTGGCGCGCAATGAAGGCTGATGTCGCGCAACGCTTCGAACTCGCCCCGCGGATACACCAGGCCCACATGCTCGAAACGGATGTCACCCTGCGCCCTTTCCAGCACGCGTTCGCCCGCATCCACCTCGGGCGACGTATCGATGATCTCGAACAGATTCTCCGCCGCCGAGATGCCGCTCTGGATATTCGACTGGATATTCGCCAGGCGCCGCAGCGACGGCATCATGCCACCCATCGCCGTGAGCACGGTGACGAACGTACCGGCCGACATGTGCTGGATCTCGAACGGTCGCGTCGCCAGGAACACCATCACCGCCAGCGCCAGCGCGGCGACCGTCTGGATGGCCGTACTGGATTGTGCGTTGGTGGAGGCAATCTTCAGGTTGAGGCGACGGGTGTTGTCGGTCACGTCCTTGAAGCGCGCTGCGGCCTGCACCTGTCCGCCATAGACGCGGATCTCGCGGTGCGCCTGCACGGATTCCTCCACCGTGCCGGTCACCGACCCCATGGTGCCCTGGATGCGCCGGCTGATGCTGCGATAGCGGCGACTGACGACGCTGGCGATCAGCGCGATCAGCGGCACCATCACGAACAGCGCCAGCGTCAGGTAGGGGCTGGTATTGAGCATCACGTAAAGCATGCCGATGACGGTCACGCCTTCGGTGACCACCACCTTGATCGCATCGGTCGACGCCACCGCCACCTGTTCGCTGGTGTAGGTGATGCGCGAGACCTGGTGGCCCGAATGTTCGCTGCCGAAAAACGTCGCCGGCAAACGCAGGTAGGCGGCGAACACGTCGCGCTGGAGCGCATTGACGACGTTGCGGCCGATGTAGGCCACGCCATAGCTGCTTGCAAACGTGCCCACGCCACGCACGAGAAACACCAGGATGATCCAGATCGGCATCCAGAAGATCAGCACCGGATCTTTCTCGACGAACAGCTTGTCGATCATGGGCCGGAGCAGCTGCGTGAAAACCGCCAGGCCACCGCCATCGATGATCATGCCCACGATGGCCACGACGCCGACCACCCAGAATCGCTTGGTGTAGTTGAGCAGTCGCTTGTAGACCCGGAGCGTCTGCGCGTCCCAGATCTTTACCTTGCCGTTGCTCACTGGGCGTTGTCCGCCTGACTGGGCGTCGTAGCGATGGACAGCTTGGTGAAGCCGAGCTGGCCCAGTGCGTCCATCGCAGTAACCACGTTCTGGTGCGGCGTCATCGCATCCGCGCGAATGGTGACCTGACGCTCGCGGTCGTCGCCGGCGACATTGGCGATGGCCTGCTTCAAAGGCTCGACGCCTTCGCCGCGCACTTCATCGCTGCCCACGAAGAAATGGCCGTCGCGATCCACCACCACGGTGAGCGCGGGCGCCTGCATGTCGCGTTCTTCCGCGCTGGCCTTGGGCAGCGTCACCTGCATCCGCGAGTGCTGGATGAAGGTGGTGGTAAGCACGAAGAACATCAGCAGGGTAAGCAGCACGTCGATCAGCGAGATCACGTTGATCTCGAAGTCGTCTTGCCGACGGTCGTTGCCGATACGCATGCGTCAGCTCGCGCTCGACTCGGTGGTGGCGGCCGTCGCACGCGGCGCGCGGGTGCGCGGGGCTGGCGCGGGCTGGTTCACGGTCAGCTCGTCGAGCAGCTCGGTGGCCTGCTTCTCCATCGCCACGCAATAGCCAGCCACCTTGGAACGGAAGTAGCGATGCAGCACGTACGCAGGAATGGCCACGATCAAGCCGGTGGCGGTACAGATCAGCGCTTCGCCGATGCCGCCGGCCATCTTCATGGGATCGCCCACGCCGCCGCGCATCACTTCCATGAACATGCGGATCAGGCCGATCACCGTGCCCAGCAGGCCGAGCAGCGGACCGATCAGCGCGATGGTGCCGAGCGTGTTGAGGTAGCGCTCCATGCGATGGACGACATGGCGGCCGGTATCCTCGATGCGCTCCTTGATGAGCTCACGCGGACGGTTGCGCACGGCCAGCGCCGAGGCCAGCAGTTCGCCCAGCGGCGAACCGTTCGCCAGGGTGTTCAGATGGTTCGGATCGAGCTGGCCCGAACGCGCCCAGTTGCGCACTTCCTCGCCTAGGCCGGGCGGCAGCACCGAGCTACGGCGCAGGGTCCAGCAACGCTCAAGCACGATCGCCAGTGCGACCGCCGAACAGATCAGGATGGGCAGCATCGCCCAGCCACCAGCCATCAAGATATCCAGCACAACGACTCCGAGCCACTTCGATCGTCAGGGAGGCCGCATCATAACAGTCTCGCCCGGTCGTTCCGCGGCACCGGTGGCAGTTGCGGAACGCACCTGCCGGGGCCGCGAACGGCGTCCGGCAAGGCCCCTAGTCTCATTCGCGCCAGTAGCGAGACTGGCGTTGGCGCCAGGTGGCCGCCACATGGGGCGGCCGGTCCGGTGGCGCGTCGATCTGGATGGCACCGGTGACCGCGGTATTCAGCCATGGCACGCCGGCCTCCTCATAGCGCTTCATCACGAGCGCGCTTGGATGATGGAAGCGATTGCGCCAGCCCGCGGACACGAGCGCCAACGCGGGCAGGCTCGACTGGATGAAGATGGTGCTGGACGACGTCTTGCTGCCGTGATGGGGAACGGACAGCACCAGCGGCGGCCCCGGTGACAAGGCCGCTGCCACCGTCGGCTCGACGGCCGCCGTGATGTCGCCCGTCAGCAGCGCGCGGCCACCCGTGCCTTCCACCAGCAACACGCACGAGCGGTCGTTGGCCGGCCCGTCTGCCGGGCCAGAAGGCAGCACGCGCACGGTCACGCCATCCCATTGCCATGTCTTGCCGGTCTCACACGCCGCCATCGCGATGGGCAATCGTTCCGGCTCGCCCGAGATGCGTTCTGCTTCCGGAAACATGGCGGCAACGGCGGGTGTGCCGCCTGCATGGTCGTTGTCGGCATGACTGGCGACGAGCAGGTCGAGATGTTCGATGCCGAGCGCGTGCAACGAGGGAAGTACGGCCGCCTCGCCCAAGTCAAAATCCGATGGGTAGCGCGCACCCGCGTCGTAGACCAGCGCGTGATGCCGGGTGCGCACCACCATCGACAAACCCTGCCCCACATCCAGCATCCACAATTGAAAGCCGCCCTGCGCGGGCAGATCGCGCGACGGAAAAAGCAGCGGCAGGAACAAGAGGCCGCCCAGCCAACGCATGGGCACGCCGCGCGGCGCGAACAGCCACAGCGCGCCGCAGGTAGCCAACCCCAGCGCCCACCACGTGACTTCGGGCAGATACCAGTGCGCGCCCGGCCAAGTAGCCATCCTTTCCAGCAGCCACCATTGCGCATGCGCCAGCCACGCCGCGCACCAGAACACCGGCTGCGCCAGCGGCGGACAGACTCCCAGCAGGATCATGCCGACCAGCGTGACAGGCACGATCACGAAGCTCACGAATGGCACCGCGATCAAATTCGAGAGCGCGCCCACCAAGGACGATTCGCCGAAGAACCAGATCGTCAACGGCAACAAGGAAAGCGTCATCACCAGCTGACCCGCGCTCAGCTCATGCAGAAAGCCACGCAGCCCTTTGCCCCGCGTCGTCATGCACACCATCAGGAATGCCACGCCGATGAAAGACAGCCAGAATCCCGCCGACAACACCGACAAGGGATCGACCAACAGCACTGCAAGCAGCGCCAGCGAGAGTGTCTGCGTTCCCGACGGATGCCGCCGCGAGCAATGCGCCAGCGCCACGATGGCGATCATCAGCAAGGTGCGCACGGTCGGCAGTCCAAAGCCGGCCAGCGCGCTGTACACACCAGCCACCACCAGGGCCGCCATGGCTTGCGCCAGTTCCCTGGGAAGTCGCCATCCCAGTCGCGGAAACAGCAGGTAGATGAGTCGGGCGAGCCACACGCCAAACAAGGCCGCCACGCCCACATGGAAACCCGAGATGGCGATGAGATGCGGAATGCCGTTGGCCCGCGCCACCTCCCAATCGTGCTGGCGCAGTCCACGCGTGTCGCCCACGGAAAACGCCTGCAGCAAGGCGGCATCGTGCGGATCGCTCACACGCGCAGCAACGCCGCGACTGATCGCCGCTCGAACGGCGTTGATGCAAAAACCCGCGCTTCCAAGCGGCACATTACCCGCGCCATCACGCACATAGCCTACGGCCACGATGCCGCGTTCGAGCGCGCTGCGTTCGCTGTCCGCGCCGCCGGGATTGATCATTCCGCGCGGACGCCTGAGGCGCAGGGTGAGTTGCCAGCGGCTGCATGGCAATACATCAGCGGCGCCGTTGTACCAGCTCACCCGCACGCGCCCGTGCAAGGGCACCGGCGTCCGGCCGAACGAAGCGTGCTCGATGCTGAGCAGAAAACCGGTGGCGTCCTCGCGCGTTTGCGGCAGATCGCTCACGCGGCCGACGACAGTGATGTCCTGCCCTTCGCGTTCACGCGGCAGGCGCGCATCCATCGCGGCGCCGCCGCGCCAGCACGCCCAGGCGATGCCCAAAAGACACCACGCCAACGCACGCCCGTACCTGCCAAGGCAAAGCACGACACAGGCGACCGCAACGAGCACGCCGCAGGCCCACGCCGGCGGCAGCACCACCAGCCATTGCACGGCGAGCACGCCGAGCAGCAGCATGATCGCCGGCACGAGTGCACCGTCCTTGCGCACGTTCCGTTCCCTTCCCTGCGGAAAGCCAACAGGTTAGTGCGAGCGACACAACGACGACGCCGAAAAACGTGTAGGCATGAACGAGAAAGGCCGCCTTGCGGCGGCCTTCGTCATCACGCGTGGATTTTCTCTATGAGGCTGCCGTTGTGCAGCTCGAGCGTGCGATCCATGCGCTTGGCCAGTCGGTTGTCGTGCGTGACCAGGATGAAGCTGGTGCCGATCTCCTGGTTGAGTTCAATCATCAAGTCGTAGACCTGCGCTGCATTGGTCTCGTCGAGATTGCCGGTGGGTTCGTCGCCCAGCACCACGGCCGGACGCGTCACCAGCGCACGCGCCACGGCACTGCGCTGGCGCTCGCCACCGGAGAGTTCCGCCGGCTTGTGATGCAGGCGCTGCGCGAGCCCCACGCGACCGAGCAGCGCTGTCGCCTGACGCTCCGCCTCGCCGATGGACACGCCACGTATCAGCAGCGGCATGCACACGTTTTCCAACGCGGTGAACTCCGGCAGCAGATGGTGGAACTGGTAGATGAAACCCATCGAGCGGTTGCGCACACGGCCGCGCTCGGCATCGGAAAGGCTGGACAGGTTGCGTCCCTCCACTTCCACTTCGCCACGCGTCAGCGTGTCCAGGCCACCGAGGATGTGCAGCAGCGTGCTCTTGCCCGAACCGGAGGCGCCCACGATGGCCAGCGTCTCGCCGCGATTCAGCGTGAAACTGACGTCGGAGAGCACATCCGTCTTCAAGTCGCCTTCTTCGTACGTCTTGGCGATATGGCTGGCACGCATCACCACGCCGTTGGCGGAATTGTTCGGCTTATTCATAACGCAGCGCCTGCGCGGGCTGGGTGCGCGACGCGCGCCAAGCGGGATAAAGGGTGGCCAGCAGCGAGAAGATGAAGGTGACCAGCGCCACCCAACCCACATCGCCCGCGTCGAGTTTGCTCGGCAGCTCGCTGATGTAATAGACGTCCGGCGACAGGAAGGTCACGCCCGTGACGTGTTCGATCCACTTCACGATGCCGGGCAACTTCCACGACAGCAGCGAACCCAGGCCCACGCCGAAGCCGATGCCCACGAAGCCCACCAGCACGCCCTGCACCATGAACATGCCCATGATGCTGCGTGGCGTGGAACCCAGCGTGCGCAGGATGGCGATGTCGGCCTGCTTGTCCGTCACCAGCATCATCAGCATCGAGATGAGGTTGATCACGGCCACGAGAATGATCAGCGAGAGGATGATGAACATCACCTTCTTCTCCATCGAAATGGCGGAGAAGAAATTGGCGTGGCTATCCATCCAGGTGTCCACGCGATAGACCTGGCCCAATTGATCGGCCAGCTCGCGCGCCACTTCGCGCGCGTTGAACATGTCGTCGAGCTTCAGGCGAATGCCCGTGGGCCCGCCAAGGCGATTGAGTCGTTCGGCATCGGTCATGTTGACCAGCGCAAGACCCGAATCGAATTCCTGCATGCCCATCTCGAACACGCCCGACACGGTAAAGGTTCGCAGGCTCGGGACGCTGCCGGTAATCGGCGACGACTGGAACGATGGCACCGCGACGATGACCTTGTCGCCCACCGCCACGCCCAACTGCATGGCAAGCTCACGGCCCAGCACGATGTTCCAGCTACCCGGCACCAGCGTGCCGAGCTTGCCTTCGACCATGTGCTGGTCGATGTCCGACACCTTCGGCTCTTCCGCCGGTTCGATGCCCCGCAGCAAGCCGCCGGTCGAGCGGCGCGCCTGCAGGAAAGCCTCGCTCTCGACGTACGGCGCGGCGCCCAGCACATGCTTGTTGGCACCGGCAATCTTCACCGCGCGCGGCCAGTCCTGCACGGCCTCGCCCGGCATGCCGGAAACCGTGGCGTGCGAAATGGCGCCGAGGATGCGCGAGCGCAGCTCGTCATCGAAACCGTTCATCACTGACATCACCGTGATCAGCGCAGTCACGCTGATGGCGATGCACACGATGGAAACCGTGGAGATGAAGGAGATGAACTGGTTGCGACGCTTGGCGCGGGTATATCGCAGGCCGATGAAAAGCTCTAGCGGTCGGAACATTAGGGCGGTCGCTTGTGGGATCGAAGGGGCTGGCCGCCCGAATGGCGTGGATTATCGCCTGTAACGCGGCTAAACCGTAGGACCGCGTTCAGCGGCCAGAGTGCCCGAGGCCTGCACCTGCGCCAGCCGCATGCGCAACCGGCGGCGGATATCGGCGTCACTGTTGTCCGGCGCCAGCAGCAGCGCGACAGCACCACGCCCAGGAATCGACAGGCGCAGCCACAGGGCGCTCTCCCCGATCACACGGAACGACGCCAGCGTAGCCGACGCGTCTTCACCTGCCCGCATCCGCAGGCTCCAGCCGCCATCGCGGCCCCAGCCCGCCGCTTGCACTGGCGTGCTCGACCAGCGAGCAAGCGTCCGCCACAAGGCGATCAGCATGATGATGGTGACGACAAGCTTGGCCAGCCACGGAATCGCACTTACCCAAACAGCGATCGCGGCCAGCAAGGAAACGAGCAGCAGCAGGCGGCCCAGCCAGCGCGAAGGCCGGTATTCAAAGCCGATGGCGGGCGCGGATGTCATCGATGATGGCCTGCCAGTCCGGGCGGGTTGCCTTGGCGTGACCCATCACCCAGTCCCACAGGTCCGGGTCCTGCACATCGAGCAATTCATCGAAGGCCTGGCGCTGGGCCTCGTCGGCGCTGGCGAAGCGTTCGTCGAGCCAGCCGCCGAACAAGGCGTCCAGCTCGCGGGTGCCGCGGCGGGTGCGCCAGCGGAGGCGCTTGATGCGGGCTTCGTCCATTGCGACACGCCTCCTGGCTTCTACTTCCTCTCCCCTCCGGGGAGAGGATTGAGGCATTGCCACCTTTACGGTGGTGAGGGGTCAATCTTGCCTCAGTTTATCTAGAGCGAGATTGGAAGTTCTTTCTCGAGCACCCCCCCCTCGCCCGACCCTCTCCCCAGAGGGGAGAGGGAAAAGGGAGCGTCAGGTCCGACGCTCGACGATCAACTTCTTGATCTCCGCAATCGCCTTCGCCGGGTTCAGACCCTTCGGGCAAGTACGCGCGCAGTTCATGATCGTATGGCAGCGGTAGAGCTTGAACGGATCTTCCAGATCGTCCAGGCGCGCACCGGTGTCTTCGTCACGGCTGTCGATGATCCAGCGATAGGCCTGCAGCAGGATCGCGGGGCCGAGGTAACGATCACCGTTCCACCAGTAGCTCGGGCAGCTGGTCGAACAGCACGCGCACAGGATGCACTCGTAGAGACCGTCGAGCTTCTTGCGGTCTTCCGGCGACTGCAGGCGCTCCTTGTCGGCCGGTGCCGGGCTCTGCGTGCGCAGCCAGGGCTTGATCGAGGCGAACTGGGCATAGAAGTGCGTGAGATCGGGCACCAGATCCTTCACCACCGGCATGTGCGGCAGCGGATAGATCTTCACGTCGCCCGAGGCGCAATCCTCGATCGCCTTGGTGCAGGCCAGCGTATTGGTACCGTCGATGTTCATCGCGCACGAACCGCAGATGCCTTCGCGGCACGAACGGCGCAGCGTGAGCGTCGAGTCGATCTCGTTCTTGATCTTCAGCAGCGCGTCCAGAACCATCGGACCGCACGACGCCATGTCGACTTCGTACGTATCGATGCGCGGGTTCTGGCCGTCGTCCGGGCTCCAGCGATAAATGCGGAACGTGCGCGGCTTCTTTGCGTCCTTGGCCGGAAAGTGCTTGCCCGGCTGGACCTTGGAATTCTTGGGTAGCGAAAACTCAGCCACGTTTGCCTCACTGATCTCGTGCTTGTCTCAACAGCTCGTCTAGCGAGCGCCGGTACAACAATGAAAGAACCTCTCGGGCACAGGGCCCGATCAGTAAGTGCGCTTCTTCGGCGGCACGACGTCGACGTCTTTCGTCATGGTGTACATGTGCACCGGACGGAAGTCGAAGTTGGCCTTGCCGTTCTCGTCGACAGAAACCATGGTGTGCTTCTGCCAGGTGGTGTCGTCGCGATCCGGGAAGTCTTCACGCGCGTGCGCGCCGCGGCTCTCGTGACGCTGCTCGGCCGAGTACATGGTGGCCACGGCCTGGTCGAGCAGGTTCGCCAGTTCCAGCGTTTCGATCAGGTCGGAGTTCCACACCAGCGAACGATCGCTGACGCCCACGTCCTTGAACGACTCGCGCACCTTGGAGATCTTCTCGCAACCTTCCTTCAGCGACTCGCCGGTGCGGAACACGGCCGCGTCGGACTGCATGGTGCGCTGCATTTCGGCGCGGATCTTCGCGGTCGGCAGGCTGCCCTTGGCATTGCGCAGGCCGTCGAAGCGGGCCAGTGCCTTGTCCAGCACGCTGGCCGGCAGATCCTTGTGCGGCGTATCCGGCTTGACGATCTCGGCGCAGCGGTGCGCCACGGCGCGACCGAACACCACCAGGTCGAGCAGCGAATTGGAGCCCAAGCGGTTGGCGCCGTGCACCGACACGCAGGCCGCTTCGCCGATGGCGAACAGGCCCGGCACGACGGCGTCGACGTTGTCGCCGCGCTTCTGCACCACTTCGCCGTGATAGTTGGTGGGGATGCCGCCCATGTTGTAGTGGACGGTCGGGATCACCGGGATCGGCTCCTTCGTCACGTCCACGCCGGCGAAGATGCGCGCCGACTCGGCGATGCCCGGCAGGCGTTCGTGGATCACATCCGCGCCCAGGTGCATCAGGTTGATGTGGATGTGGTCCTTGTGTTCGCCCACGCCGCGGCCTTCGCGGATTTCCATCGTCATGGCGCGGCTGACCACGTCGCGCGAAGCGAGATCCTTGGCGTTCGGCGCATAGCGCTCCATGAAGCGCTCGCCGTTGGAGTTGGTGAGGTAACCGCCTTCGCCACGCACGCCTTCGGTGATCAGGCAACCCGAGCCGTAGATGCCGGTGGGATGGAACTGCACGAACTCCATGTCCTGCAACGCGAGGCCCGCGCGCAGCACCATGCCGCCACCGTCGCCGGTGCAGGTATGCGCCGAGGTGGCGCTGAAGTACGCACGGCCGTAACCGCCGGTGGCGAGCACCACCGAGTGGCCACGGAAGAAGTGCAAGGTGCCTTCATTCATGTCCAGCGCGAGCACGCCGCGGCACACACCTTCTTCGTCGAAGATGAGGTCGATGGCGAAGTACTCGATGAAGAACGTGGCGTCATGCGCCAGCGCCTGCTGGTACAGCGTGTGCAGGATGGCGTGGCCGGTACGGTCGGCCGCGGCGCAGGTGCGCTGCGCGGTGCCTTGGCCGTAGTGCGTGGTCATGCCGCCGAACGGACGCTGGTAGATCTTGCCTTCCTCGGTACGCGAGAACGGCACGCCGTAGTGTTCCAGCTCGATGATGGCCGGAATCGCCTCGCGGCACATGTATTCGATCGCATCCTGGTCGCCGAGCCAGTCGGAACCCTTGATCGTGTCGTAGAAGTGGAAGCGCCAGTCGTCCTCGCCCATGTTGCCGAGCGCCGCCGAGATGCCACCCTGCGCCGCCACCGTGTGCGAACGCGTGGGGAACACCTTGGTGATGCACGCGGCCTTGAGGCCCTTCTCGGCCAGGCCGAAGGTGGCGCGCAGGCCCGCGCCACCGGCGCCGACCACGATCACGTCGTATTTATGCTGTTGGATCTTGTAGCTTTCCATCGAATCAGGCTCCCAGCGCCACGCGCAGCACGGCCATCAAGGTGGCCAACGTGCCGAGAACTGCAATGAACTTCACCAGCACCAGGAGGGATACCTCCACCCAGCGGGTATGCACGTAATCTTCGATCACCACCTGCAGGCCCAGCACCGCGTGCCAGCACATGGCGAGCACGAAGGCCACCAGCAGCAGCGCGTTCCACGGCTTGGCGACGATGGCGCGCGCGGTGGCGTAGTCGGCATGCAGTGCGCCCAGCACCGTCACGACGAACCAGATGCTGAGGAACACCAGCGCCGTCGCGGTGACGCGCTGCGTCCACCAATGGCCGACACCGGACTGCGCCGAGCCAAGGCCACGGGCGCGCTTCAGGGGGTTGCGCAACTCCTTGCGCACGTCGTACTGCGGACCGTTGGCGCTCATGCGGCACCTCCGGCGGTCAACACATAGGCCCACACGATGATGGTCAGCACGACGCTGCCGATGATCGAGGCCCAGCTGGAACGGATGAACTGCGGAATGGCGTAGCCCATGCCGCCGTCCTGGAACAGATGACGGATGCCGTTGCACAGGTGATAGAAGAGCGACCAGCTCCAGCCCAGCATGAGGATCATGCCGATCGGGCTGCCCATGCAGATCTTGAACTGGTTGTAGCTGTCTTCGCCGCTGGCGAGGGAGAACACACCCCACAACACGAGCAAGGTTCCGACGGAAAGGGCAATGCCGGTAGCGCGGTGCACGATGGAGGTCACCATCTGCACTTGCCACTTATATATGCCCATGTGGGGAGAGAGCGGTCGTTGCGTGTCTGCCATGGCGGCTATCCTGGGTGGAATCGCTGATGCCCTTTACCGCCCTTCCCGTTTCCGACGACGCCGGCGCAAGCTGCCGGCGCGGCGAATCAGAAGTCGATACAGCGCCCGTTCTTTTCCCAATCGCCGTAGCGCGTGGGGTCGGGGGCCGGCCGCTCCGTCGAAGTCTTTTCCGTTTTTGCCGGAACGGCAGGCACGGGAACCTGCTCCGTGGGAACGGAAGCGGGCGTGGACTCAGTTTGGGAGGACGTATCGGACATGGTGTATGAAAGCCGTAAAAGCGTAATACCTGCGTTAATGCAGTACAACCTTGACGACAGTGCGCTCGTCTGCCAGTAGGGCCCGGCCGCACTTGCAACCCGTTCGCCCCGCCCCCAACTCCCTTCCCTTATGACGACAGACCACCCGGCCCAGATCCTGTTGCTCGAAGGCACTGACGCCATCGCGTTTGCGCAAGCCCAGTTCAGCAGCAACGTCCCGTCGCTCGCCGTCGGCACATGGCAGTTCGGCGCATGGCTCGATGCACAAGGCCGAGTGCTTGCCGTGTTCCATCTTGCGCGACTCGCCGATGACACGCTTGCATTGCTGTTGCGTGGCGGCGAAGCCAGCGCCATGGCGCAATCGCTGCAACGATTCGTGTTCCGTTCCAAGGTCAAGTTGACCGTGCCCGAATCGCTTCCCCTCGGCACGGGCGACGCCGTGGAGACTTACGCCGCCTATCGTGAAGGTGACGCCTACGTGTTCGGCTGCGGCGACCACAGCATGATCGCTGGCGCTGCACACGCCGACGATGCATGGCGACTGCCGCAAGTGCGCGCGGGATGGCCGTGGCTTCCGAACCATGCGCTTGGTGCATTGCTTGCGCCCGCGATATCGCTCGAACGACTGCAGGCGGTTTCGTTCGACAAGGGTTGTTATCCGGGACAAGAGATCGTTGCGCGGCTGCACTATCGCGGTGGGCTCAAGCGGCATATGCATTGCGTCGTATTGTCGCAGCACATCGCCGGGGGCACCGTGCTGCACCGTAACGGTGATAGCAACATTCAGTTGCTCGACGTCGTGCATGGCGATGCAACCTTTCAGGCGCTCGCAGTCATAGACGATGGTCTAATGAATTCGCTTGAAGACGCATCACGCATCGACACGGATGAAGGCATTGCATTACACGTGACACAAAGCTGGTCAGCGTGATGAAACAAAACAACGCAAAGATTCACGATGCGAGACGGCAATGTGAGCGTGACGTGAACCTGAACCGCCAGGCACTTGCCAGATCGTAAATGCGCCACTAGTCTCGCCAGCCAATTCGACGACACCACCGAGCCCACAGGTGTCGACATACGCGACGAACCGGAGGGGTCCGGATCGGCGCGACCCGACAGAGATGTCGGTGTACACACCGCCCCTTGGCGCGGTTGAAGTTGCAGGCATGCGGTCGTAGTACCCGAGCAATGCCTTTGCAGCACACAAGTTTTGAGCGGCACCGGATCAGCCGTTCGACTGGCCACAATCCCGTGGCAAACCGCCTGACCACAAGTTTCGGTCGCGGCGATCAATCCAGGTGGAACGGCCTGCCCGCCCGTCCACCGCAACGGCGCGCGAAGTCAGCAGTAACGACCTCACGCGTACAGCACGTTGGAGGCAGACTCAATGAAACTTTCCATGCTGTTGTGGTTAGCGTCCGTGCTACCCCAGCCCCTCGCGGACCAGACCTGCCTGGCCACGACGGTGTATCTCGAGGCACGCAGTGAATCGACCATCGGCCAGTACGCCGTGGCCGAAGTTGCTCTTCGTCGTCGCGACCGCGGCACCTGGGGCGATAGCGTTTGCGAAGTGGTGACGTCGCCGCGTCAATTCGCGTTGACCACCACCGCAAGCACATTCGAAGTGACCGATCTCAACTCCTGGACCAAGGCGTGGAAGATTGCTGGCGATTCGATCAGCAATTGGAGCCTGCCGAAGGGAGAGCGCACCGTGTACGTGCCGCAAGCAGATCATTTCGCCACGCTGGCCGTAACCACCACATGGTCGACGAAGCGCGTAAGAACCATCGGTGAACACGCGTTCTACGCCGTCAGCAACTAACCCACACCCACCCCATAAAAAAGGCCCTCTTTCGAGGGCCTTTTCATTTGGACGTCCAGACGTCTTTACGTCAGAGACGATACACAAGGTTGTTGCGAATCTGCACGTAGTCGCCAGGACGAACCTGCGGATCGGCCGCCTGCGTCACCGTGGCATAGCGGCCATCGTCGAGCTTGACGGTGACCTGCCATGCGACATCGGGGCCACTATTGTTCTTGCCGACCTGGTTGCCAATGGCGCCACCCGCCACCGCACCAGCCACGGTGGTGAGGGCCTTGCCGCTGCCACCACCGAACTGGTTGCCGATCACGCCACCGGCAATGCCGCCGATGACCATGCCCAGCGGCGATGAATCCTTCTGCGTCTGAATCTGACGGACGTCACTGACCACGCCACACTGTTCACAACGATTGGAAGCGCCGCTGTAAACCACCTGGCGCTGCGGTGGCGTTTCGCAACCGGAAAGTAGCGCTACAGCGGAAACAAGTCCTACGACAGCCAAATGTCTAAGCAGTGTTTGCATGGCGTGAATCCTCAGTGAGCGTCGGAAACGGCTACCACACCTTCCTGTACCTGCAGCCTGTCACCCGGATCGTGATCCATTCGTACAGTGCGGGTCACGCCGTTGTACTCGTAACTCACATCGTACGCCACCACCTTGTCGCCGCCATTGCCGGCCACGGTTTGGCAGCGACGCTGCGTGCTTTGCTGGGTCGCGTTCTCCTGGTGGTTCTTCTGGATTTCATGGCCCGCATAACCACCGCCCACGGCACCGGCGACCGTTGCCAGCGTGCGCCCCTTGCCGCCGCCGACCTGATTGCCCAGCAGACCGCCGGCCACGGCACCAATGGCCGTGCCAGCGATCTGGTGCGTGTCCTGCACCGGCTTGTGCGTGGTCACGACCTCGTCATGGCACACCTGCTGCGGTGCGCTGGCGGCCTCACGGACGGGCGTGACGCTCACGACGCGCGCGTACTTCGCTCCATCCGAAGAAGCCCCTTGCTGCTGCGCGGCAGCGCCCACGCCACCGTCGGCGTTCGCGTCCCGATTGCACGCCGAAAGACCCAAAACCAATGCACCGGCGAAACCGACATGCAGCGCCGAAACGACCAACCTGTTCATAATGCTCTCCTGTCTGGATCAGGGGAGCGCCCCCGCTCCCGCTTGAATTCGATCTCAGCGCAATCATTGAACCTCTAGATCACTGAATATTCGCTTAGACCGAAGCCAGCCATTTTTCCAAATTCAGGATGCCCAATACTGTGCTCGAACTCACCGACAGCCACGCGCACATCGATGATGCGAGCTTTGCGTCCGACCGCGAGGCCATGTTCCGGCGTGCGCGTGAGGCAGGGATACGGCACATTGTGGTACCGGCGATCGACCAGGCATCCTGGCCAGGCATTGCCGAACTTTGCGCCGATCACACCCAAGCCCTTCCCGCTTACGGCATGCATCCGATCTACATCGACCAGCATCGCCCGGAACATATCCAACAGCTCGTCGCGTGGCTGAAAACGCATCGCGCCGTGGCCGTCGGCGAGATCGGCCTGGATTATTTCCTGCCCGAACTCGATGTCGAACGGCAGCGCGAATATTTCCTGCAGCAATTGCACGTAGCCCGCGATTTCGACCTTCCCGTGATCGTTCACGCACGACGGGCCATGGACGAAGTCACCTCCACCATGCGCCGCATCGGCGGCCTGCGCGGCGTGGTGCACAGCTTCTCGGGCAGCCTTCAGCAGGCAGAGCGCTTATGGGAGATGGGCTTTCATCTCGGTATCGGCGGGCCCGTCACGTATGAGCGCGCGCAACGTCTTCGCCACATCGTCGCGACCATGCCTATCGAGCGACTGCTGCTGGAAACCGATGCGCCGGACCAGCCTGGCGCCTGTCATCGCGGCGAACGCAACGAGCCTTCGAACATCGTCGAAGTGCTCAACGTGATCGCCGAGCTTCGCGGCGAAAGCCCCGAGGCCATCGCCGCAGCCACCACGCGTAACGCCCGGACACTGTTCCGGTTCGACTGACCCTTGCAGGCCGTTCGAGACCAGTGCTAGCCTAATTACTTCACTGGCGAACTATTCTTTGGTGAAATGAAGCGCATGCACGAATGCCTCGACCACATGGACGAGGGAATTGGCCGCGTCAGCGAAAACTTCCCGGAGCTGCCCCTCCAGGAAGTGGTGCTCACGCGCCTGTTGTTGCTGGTGGGCGGAACCCTGCTGAGCGAGCTCGAACGCCATCTCAAGCCGCATGGCTTGAACGACAGCGACTTCCGCACGCTGATGATGATCTACAGCAGCCCCACCGGCAGCGCCACGCCCACCGAGTTGTGCGAATACGCGCAGCAAGGCGCGACCAACATGACGCGCATTGCCAATGTCCTTGTGAAGGCTGGCCTGGTGACGCGCGCCACCAGCGCGGAAGACCGTCGCCGCATCGTGTTGACCATCACCACCGCCGGCAAGCGGCTGGTGCGAAAGATTCTTCCACCCCTGTTTCCGAACGTGCACGGCGCATTCGCATCGCTCAGTGCCACTGACAAGCGCACGCTCGATCGCCTGCTGCGCCAGGTCGCCGTCAACATCGATTCGCTCACCCAGCAGGACGCCCGTCCATGACCCCACGCCCTCCCTTCCGCAGCGGACTCGGCCGTCGTGCATTGCTCGCCTGCGCGGTCGCCATCGCCGTGGCGGGCTGCTCGATCCCTGCCAAATTGAATCGCCCACCGGTTCGCGACGACGTGCCGCTTGCCGGCCTCGATACCGGCCATCGCGCCGGCTGGCCCGACGCCGCGTGGTGGAAGCAATACAACGATCCGCAGCTCGATCAACTGATCGAACTGGCAACGAAGGATTCGCCGGATATCGCACAAGCCAGTGCGCGCGTGGATTCGGCCCAGCAGAACATTCGCGCGGCAACAGCGCAGGCGGGCCTGAGCGTCAACGGCAGTGCGCAGGTCGCACGCCAGCGACTGAGCGAAACCGGCTTGATCCCCCCGAAATTCCTCGGCTTCACCTGGTACAACCAGGGCGATATCGGCGTGCAGGCGCAGTACGACTTCGACTGGTGGGGCAAGAAGCGCAACTCCATCGAGGCAGCGGTTGACCAGGCACATGCGGCGGAAGCCCAGCACAGCGCCGCAGCGCTCGCCATCCAGAGCAATGTGGCAGACACCTATTTCGGCTGGCTGGCGGACGAGTCGCGCATCGCCATCGCCAAACAGGCCGTGCAAACCGCTGAGCAGCTTGAACAGATCGCGCAACTGCGCGTGAAGCAAGGCGTCGATCGTCCCGACACGTTGCAGTCCGCCAAGGCGCAAACCGCGTCCGCACGACAGATGCTGGTGACCATCGAAAGCTCCGCACGCATTCGCCTGGCTGCGCTCGCCAGCTTGTGCGGCGTGGCGCCGGCCCAGTTGCCAGCCTTGCAGCCGCGCGCATTGCCGGACGTCACCACGGGCCTACCGGACAACGTCGGCGTCGACCTGATCGCGCGCCGCCCCGACATCGCTGCCAGTCTCTGGCAGGTCGAGTCCGCGTTGCGCCAGACCGACGTGGCTCGCGCAGAGTACTTCCCCGACGTGAGCATCAGTGCGATGGCGGGCTTGTCGAGTATCGATCTGGACAAGATGTTCAATGCAGGCAGCCGCGTGTTCGGCCTGACGCCGGCCATCCATCTGCCGATCTTCACCGGTGGCCTGCTCGATGCGAACTACGGCGTGAGCAAGGCGCAACTGGGCGCCGCCGTGGCGCAGTACAACAGCACCATACTCAGTGCCGCACGTGACGTATCCACGCAAAGCCTCACCGCCGACCAGATCCAGGGCCGGCGCAAGGAACAGGCCCGCGAAATCGCCGCCAACCAGCAGCTGCTCGCCAATGCGCAATCGCGCGCGCAGCGCGGCGTAAGCGATCGTCGCGAAACGCTCGGCGCACAGGCGCAGTTGCTGCAGGAACAGGACAGCGACGTGAGCCTGCAGGCGCAGGCGCTATCCACCGATGTCGCGCTGATCAAGGCCCTGGGCGGCGGCTATCGCACCAGCACGCCGGAACAGGCTTCCACTGACCACCCCTCTTCCCCTTTGAACCTTTCCGGAGACGCCTCGAATGAGCGCCACTGAGTCCGACGTCAAGAAGAACAACAACGACGATAGCGGCATGGCAGCGAAGGATCCGGCCAAGCGCCGCCGCGCACTGTTCATCGTCACGGCCGCGTTCGTGCTGGCAGCGGTCGCATGGCTGCTGCTGTGGCTGTTCGTGTTCTCCAGCCGCGAGAAGACCGACAACGCCTATGTGGGCGGCAACCAGGTGGCCATTTCCGCCCAGGTGCCCGGCATCGTCACATCGATCCTTGCCGACGACACCCAGCGCGTGGAAGCCGGCCAGGTGTTGGTGAAGCTGGACAACACCGATGCCGACGTCCGCCTGCAGCAGATGAGCAGCGCACTCGCACAGACGGTGCGCCAGGTGCGCCAGCAGACCGAATCGGCCACCAGCGCGGATGCCCAGGTTGCCAAGGCCCGCGTGGACCTGAAGAAGGCGCAGGCGGATCTTGCCCGTCGCGCACCGCTGGTCGCCGCCCAGGCCGAAGCACCGGAGACGGTGCAGCACCTGCGTGATGCCGTGGATCAGGCGCAGGCGTCGCTCGATGCCGCGCAGGCACAGGCGGCCGCGTCGCATGCCGCCATCGAAGGCACGCAGATTGCTACCAATCCGGCGGTGGAACAGGCGCGCGCCAATTTCCGCTCAGCCTGGATCGCGGCACAGCGCAACAACATCTACGCACCGGTGACCGGTTACGTGGCGCAGCGCAGCGTGCAGGTAGGCAACAGCGTGCAGCCCGGCCAGCAGCTGATGGCGGTCGTGCCGCTGCACGACCTGTGGGTGGATGCGAACTTCAAGGAAAACCAGCTGCGCCACATTCGCGTGGGCCAGCCGGCCAAGATCGAGGCTGACGTCTATGGCGGCAGCGTCGAATTCCACGGCAAGGTGATCGGCCTGGGCGCCGGCACCGGCAGCGTGTTCTCGCTGCTGCCGGCGCAGAACGCCACGGGCAACTGGATCAAGGTGGTGCAGCGCGTGCCGGTGCGCATTGCGCTCGACGACAAGGAACTCGACCAGCATCCGCTGCGCGTGGGCCTGTCCACCGACGTCACGGTCGACATTTCCGATGACAAGGGCGCCATGAACGCGGCGCCAGGCAATGGCCAGCCGATCGCGCAAACCTCGGTCTACGACCAGATGGCCAGCAAGGCCGACGAGGAAGCCGAGAAGATCATCAAGGCCAACCTCAGCCAGCACGACGCGAACTGACGAACCCGCCCATGGCCAATCCCACCGAAGACAAGCCGCTACCGCCGTTGCACGGTACGGCGCTGGTCCTGCTGACCATCGCCGTCGCCTTCAGCACCTTCATGGAAGTGCTGGACATGACCATCGTCAACGTGGCCGTGCCGCATATCGCGGGCAGCCTGGGCGTGAGCGCGAGCGAAGGCACCTGGACGATCAGTTCGTACTCGCTCGCCAGCGCGATCATGCAGCCTCTCACCGGCTGGATCGCGCGACGTTTCGGCGAAGTGAAAACCTTCGTCGTCTCCGTGGGTCTGTTCGTGGTGTTCTCCATGATGTGCGGCCTCGCCACCTCGATGCCGATGCTGGTGTTCGCGCGGCTGATGCAGGGCGCCGGCTCCGGCCCGATGGTGGCGTTGTCGCTGACCCTGTTGCTGGCGAGTTATCCGAAAACCAAGCAAGGCATCGCGCTCGCGCTATGGGCGATGACCGTGGTGGTGGCGCCGATCTTCGGCCCCATCCTCGGCGGCTGGCTCACCGACAACTTCTCGTGGCCGTGGATTTTCTACATCAACCTGCCGGTGGGCATCCTGGCCGGCGTGATCACCTGGACCCTGCTGCGCAAGCGCGAAACCAAGACCTTCCAGTCGCCCATCGACGTGATCGGCCTGGTACTGCTGGTGGTCGGCGTGGGCTCCCTGCAGTTCATGCTGGACAACGGCAACGACCACGACTGGTTCTCCTCGCCGATGATCATCACGCTGGGCCTGATCGCGCTGATCTGCCTGGTGTTCCTGGTGGTGTGGGAACTGCACGCCAAGCACCCGGTGGTGGAGCTGGGCCTATTCAAGGAGCGCAACTTCACCGCGGGCGTGGTGGCGCTGTCGCTGGGCATGTTCGCCTTCTTCGGCATCAACGTGGTGTTCCCGCTATGGCTGCAGACCACGCTGGGCTACACCGCGACCTGGGCGGGCCTGGCGACGGCACCGGTGGGCATTCTCGCCTTCCTGCTCTCGCCCATCCTCGGCCGCAACATGCACAGGCTGGAACTGCGCGCGGTGGTGACGTTCGCCTTCGTGGTGTTCGCCGCCACCTCGTACTGGTTCTCCACCTACGACAGCTCGGCCTCGTTCAATTCGCTGGTGTGGCCGCGCTTCGTGATGGGCATTGCCATCCCCTGCTTCTTCATCCCGCTCAACCAGATCTACCTCGCGGGTCTGCCTGCGCACGAAATTGCCAGCGCCAGCGGCCTGGCCAATTTCTTCCGAACCCTGGGCTCGAGCGTGTCGACGGCGGTCACCGTGACGCTGTGGCAGCACCGCGGCATCCTGCACCACGCCACGCTGACCGAGAACGTGACCAGCGCCAGCCAGCCGGCCACGCAGGTCCTTTCGCAGCTGACGCATGGCGGCAGCAGCCAGACGCAGGCGCTGGGCATCGTAGATCAGCTGGTGAACCGGGAGGCGCTCACCCTGGCCGTGAACGACATCTTCCTGCTCTGCGCCATCCTGTTCATCGTGCTGATCCCGGTGATCTGGCTGGCCAAGCCGCCGTTTGGCTCCGCAGGAGGCGCCGCCGGGCATTGACCCTGTGCCGGAACGTTTCCAATCCGGCACAAACCGGCAACAACAAGCAGGTATTTGATCTAACAGGAATTGCTGCAACTGGCCAGTGCAGCAATTAATACCACTTGGGCGACTGGTGCGCCGCAATACCTTCTGTTAGTTTGTGTGCATGGCACAAACGATCCGCACCATCAAGAAGTATCCGAACCGTCGGCTCTACGACACGGAAATCTCCAGCTACATCACGCTGGAGGAAGTCCGTCAGTTGGTGCTGGACGGCGAAACCTTCGAAGTCCGCGACGCCAAGAGCGGTGAGGATCTCACCCGCTCGGTCCTGTTGCAGATCATCTCCGAGCACGAGGAGAAGGGGCAGCCGATGCTCTCTCCCCAACTGCTCAGCCAGATCATCCGCTTCTATGGCGACTCGCTGCAGGGTTTCATGGGCCCCTATCTGGAGCGCAGCCTGCAGGTCTTCCTCGACCAGCAGCAGCAATTCCGCACCCAGCTCAACAGCCTGCTGGGCCAGACGCCCTGGTCCATGCTCAATGATCTGACCGAGCGCAACATGGATGCCTGGCGCAACATGCAGCGCGGCCTGATCGACGCCGCCACGCAGGGCCAGCCGCCGCGCGCCGGCACCACCAGCCCCAAGAAGCCGGGCTGATCCCGTCCGGCCGGCGTTCGCACGCCGGCCACCCTTACGTCTCATCCGCCGCTGCAGCACAACACGTGCTGCCCTGCGGCATGTGCACGAGTCCTTCACATGAATTCGCAGCATCGCACTCCACGCGTCGCCATCGTCACGGGCGGCATTGGCGGTCTCGGTACCGAAATCTGCCGCCAGCTGGCCCAGGCCGGTCGGCAGGTCATCGCGGTTGACCTGTCAGGACGCGAAGAAAGGCTGCACGCGTTCCAGCGGGAACTGGCCGATCTCAATGGTGCGGTGAAGTTCGAACACGCGGACGTCAGTCAGTTCGACAGTTGCGCCGAGCTGATCGGCCGCGTCGAGCAGCAGCACGGCAGCGTGGACATCCTGGTGAACGCCGCCGGCATCACCCGCGACACCAGCCTGCGCAAGATGACGCCGCAGCAATGGCATGAGCTGATGCGCGTGAACCTGGACGGCGTCTTCAACATGTGCCGCAACGTGGTGGAAGGCATGAGCACGCGCGGCTTCGGCCGCATCGTGAACCTGAGCTCGGTCAACGGCCAGACCGGGCAGTTCGGCCAGACCAACTATTCCGCCGCGAAGGCCGGCGTGCACGGCTTCGGCATGGCGCTGGCGCGCGAAACCGCGCGCAAGGGCGTGACCGTGAACACCGTGTCGCCCGGCTATTGCGATACCGCGCTCGTGGCTGCCGTGCCGCAGGACATCCGCGACCAGATCATCTCGGACATTCCCGTGGGCCGCCTCGGTTCGCCGGGCGACATCGCCCGCGCGGTGACCTTCCTCACCGCCGACGATGCCGGCTACATCACGGGCGCCAACCTGCCGGTCAACGGCGGGTATTTCATGAGTTTTTAGGGTGCTGTTCGGCCCTCCCCTGCTCGTCATTCCGGCGCATGCCGGAATCCAGTAGCGATCACGTTGGGTTTTCGCGGCGGGGCGTCCATGTGTAATGCCTCGCGAAAACCCAAAACCGCGTCTACTGGATTCCGGCATGCGCCGGAATGACGGAAAGGCTGACGCCACCACCTGCGCCGCTAATGCACCAAACGTTGCCGCACTGCGCATCGCCCGCCTCCCTTGGACCCGCTACTCTTGGCGTTTTACGCGGTTGCCACTCACAGCGGGACTCCATGGCGAAGCACATCACTCTTATCGGCGGCGGCCTGGTCGGCGCCTTGCTGGCGCAGCAATTGGCGGGACGCGGTTTCGCTGTCGACGTCTACGAAAAACGCCCTGACCCGCGCATCGCCGGCTTCACCGGCGGCCGCTCCATCAATCTCGCGCTGGCCGAACGCGGCCTGCAGGCGCTGCGCAAGGCCGGACTCGCGGACGATGTGCTGCAGCGTGCGGTGATGATGCGTGGCCGCATGGTGCACACGCGCGACGGTCGCTCCGGCCTGCAGCGCTATGGCGTGGACGACAGCGAGGTGATCTGGTCCGTCTCGCGCGGCGCGCTCAACATGTTGCTGCTGGATGCGGCGGAAGCGGCGGGCGTGAACTTCCATTTCGGGCAGTCGCTGGACCATGCGGATTTCGATCGCCAGCGCATTCGCCTGGTCGACGAAGATGGCGTATCACGCGAAATCGACGCGCCCATCGTGATCGGCGCCGACGGCGCGGGCTCCTCGCTGCGGGCCGCGATGAACGCGTACTCGCCGCTGGGCGAGCGCGTGGAATCGCTGGGCCATGCGTACAAGGAGCTGGAAATTCCGCCGGCCAGCGGGCTGGCTGCGGAACTGATCCAGCGCAGCGGCGGCCACGACCAGTTCGCGCTGGAGCCGCACGCGCTGCACATCTGGCCGCGCGGCGGCTACATGTGCATCGCCTTGCCCAACACCGAGGGCAGCTTCACCGTCACCCTGTTCCTGCCGGCGCAGGGGCCTCATCCCAGCTTTGCCACGCTGGGTGATGCCAGCCACGCGCGGGCGTTCTTCCAGGAAGATTTCCCCGACCTGCTGCCGCTGATTCCCGATTTTGCCAGCGACTACGACGGCCACCCGGTCGGCACGTTGTCGACGCTCTATCTGCAACGCTGGCATCTGGATGGTCGCGCACTGCTGATCGGCGACGCCGCGCACGCCATCGTGCCGTTCCACGGCCAGGGCATGAACTGTGGTTTCGAAGACACCGTGGTGCT
The DNA here is from genome assembly GCF_040545895.1 of Dyella japonica. Classification (GTDB taxonomy): domain Bacteria; phylum Pseudomonadota; class Gammaproteobacteria; order Xanthomonadales; family Rhodanobacteraceae; genus Dyella; species Dyella japonica_D. The sequence continues at coordinate 189,189 of NZ_JBEPMU010000006.1, read as the reverse complement.
CGCCTCGCTGCTGGCCGAATCGCCGGACGACACGGCCGACGTGTTCTCCGAATTCCAGCGTATCCGCCAGCCGAACAGCGACGCCATCGCGGCGATGGCGCTGGAAAACTACGTGGAAATGCGCGACTCCGTGGCCGACCCGCACTACCTCGCCAAGCGTGCGCTGGGCGCCCTGCTGGCCGAACGCGCGCCCGAGCATTTCATGGCGCGCTATCGCATGGTCACCTTTACCCATCTGCCCTACGCGTATGCGTTCGAGCGTGGCCGCGCGCAAGACGTGCTGCTCGAACAATTGCTGCGCGGTTCGGCCGACGCCACCTCCGTCGACCTGACCGCGGCCGTCGACGCCTTGCGCGCCACACTGCCCGCCCTGCCCGACCTGCGGCATGGATGAGGCGCTGCTCGCCGCGTACCGGGCCACCGAGTATCGGGTGCGCCTGGCGCGCGGCGGCTGGGCTGTTATCCACGTCGATCAACCGCTGCCGGTGGAACTTCACCCGCTGGCGCAAACGTTGCCGTGGGGCTTCATCACGGCCTGGAACCCTCGATCCGAACTCGCGCCGCGCGCGACGAACCGGCAGGCTCAACACGCATTGCTAGCCCACCTGCGCGCCTTGCCCGAAACCATGGCCATACGGCCGGGCGTGGGCGTGAGCGGCGACGGCGGTTGGAAGGAACCGAGTTTCTGGGTAGTCGGACCCACCGCCGCAACACTCGATCCACTGGCTCGCCGCTTTGGGCAGCTTGGCTATGTGCATGGCGAAGGCGCCTCGCCGGCGCAGCTGCGGCTCACCCCGGCCACCTGAGCTGCACATGCCCGGAACGGATCTACCCACTCGCCAACCACCTGTTTCGACTGGCGGCACAGCGCCGCATGGACAAGCCCGTCGGGCTTTGCGGACAATCGGGAAATGACTGCCTCCATCGCCGTCGCCCCACCTCTTCTGGAGGCCCGGGCGCTCACGTTTTACCGCCAGGACGAACCCGTGTTCGGTCCGCTGGACTTCTGCCTCCACGAAGGCGAAGTGGCGCTGGTGGAGGGCGACAACGGCAGCGGCAAGACGACCTTGCTGCGCATCCTCGCCGGTTTGCTGCACATCGACGAGGGCTCGCTGGATTGGCGCGGCCAGCCATGGCGGCGCGACGATCATCTCGGCGACACGCTGTTCCTGGGCCATCACCTCGGTCTCAAGGCCGATCTCAGTGCGCGGGAGAACCTGGCGGTCGCCGCCGGCCTTTACGGCGCGCGCGACGGTTACACGGTGGATGGCGTGCTGACCGATGTCGGTCTCGCCGGCTACGAAGACGAACCCGTGCGACGGCTCTCCGCGGGCCAGAAAAAGCGCGCCGCGCTCGCGCGCCTGCTGCTGTTGCCGGCCACCTTGTGGCTGCTCGACGAACCGTACGCCAACCTCGATCGCACCGGCATCGAACTGGTCAACCGCCTGCTCGCCCAACACGCCGCCCACGGCGGCGCCGCGCTCGTCACCAGCCATGGCGCCGTGAGCTTCCTCAACGGCGAGCCGAAACGGGTGCGCATGCACGCATGAATCACGCGCCGCTCGGTTCCGCCTGCGTCGCCGTGCTGCGCCGCGATCTCACCCTGGCCTGGCGTCGCCGTGGCGACATCGTCATGCCGGTGCTTTACGCGCTGATCGTCATCACCCTGTTCCCGTTCGCGCTGGGGCCGGAGGAGGCGCTGCTCCAGCGCATTGCCGGCGGCGCGGTGCTGGTGACCATGCTGCTGGCCATGCTGCTGGCGCTCGATGCGATGTTCCGCAGCGATATCGAAGACGGATCGCTCGAACAACTCATCCTTTCACCCCAGCCGCTGGCACTCATGCTTGGCATGAAAATACTTGCGCACTGGATCACCACGGCTTTGCCGCTCATCGTCATCGCGCCGCTGCTGGCGGGGATGCTGCATTTGCCGACCGCGGTGATGCCCGTGCTGGTGTACGCCTTGCTGCTGTCTACTCCGCTGCTGAGCCTGCTTGGCGCCGTGCTGGTGGCGCTGACGGCCGGTACGCGACGCTCTGGTATGCTGCTGGCGCTGATGCTGCTGCCGCTGTGCGTACCCGTGGTGATCTTTGCCGCAGGCGCTGTCGCCGCGGCTCAACAAGGGCTGCCGTGGCTCGCGCCCATCGCCTGGCTCGGTGCCGCGCTGGTCATGGCGCTGGTGCTGGCTCCGCTGGCTTGCGCCACCGCCCTCCGCATAGCCTTGGACGCATAAGACGATGGCCAATTGGATCCCACTCTGGGTTCACAAGCTCAGCTCGCCACCGAATTTCTATCGCTTCGCCGGCGCGGTTCGTCCCTGGGCCCTGGGCTTCGCGCTGTTGCTTGGTGCCATCGCGCTGTACGGCGGCCTGGTGCTGGCGCCCGCCGATTACCAGCAGGGCGATGCGTATCGCATCATCTTCATCCACGTGCCATGCGCTTGGATGAGCCTGTTCGTCTATGGCCTGATGGCGGTCGCTTCCTTCATTTCGCTGGTGTGGCGCATCAAGCTCGCCGAAGTGGTGGCGATGGAATCGGCACCCATCGGCGCCGCTTTCACCTTCGTGACGCTGGTGACCGGTTCGCTATGGGGCAAGCCGATGTGGGGCACCTGGTGGACCTGGGATGCCCGTCTCACCTCCGAGCTGGTGCTGCTGTTTCTGTATCTCGGCGTGATCGGCCTTTATCACTCGTTCGAAGACCGTCGCCAGGGTGCGCGCGCCGCGGCGTTCCTCGCCATCATCGGCATCATCAACGTGCCGATCGTGCATTTCTCGGTGAACTGGTGGAACACGCTGCACCAGGGTTCCACCATCCGCATCCTCGGCCCGTCGAAGATCAGCGGCGCCATGCTGTGGCCGCTGCTCACCATGATGGTCGCCACCAAGTTCTATTACGTTGCCAGCCTGTTTGGCCGCGTGCGCACCGATCTGTTGTCGATGGAAAGCGGCAAGGACTGGGTGCGCCAGATTGCGGAGAAGGAGAGCCGCCCATGAACGCGGAACACTTCTTCGCCATGGGTGGATACGCCATGTACGTGTGGCCGGCCTACGCGGTGTTCTTCATCGTGCTGATCGCCGACTACGTCAATCCGTGGCTGCGTCGCCGCCGCAACCTGCGCGAGTTGCGCGGGCGCATGGCGCGCCAGGCGGCACGGCAGCAACGCAACCCTTCGGCACCGTAAGGCGCACTTACGCGAATGAGCATGAACCCCACCCGCAAGCGCAGGCTCACCATCGTTCTTCTCGTCGTCGCCGCAGCCGTGGTCGCGATTGGCCTGATCGTGTTCGCCCTGCAGCAGAACATGAACTACCTGTTCACGCCGAGCCAGGTACAGACGGGGCAAGCGAGCAGCTACAAGACGTTCCGTCTCGGCGGCATGGTGAAGTCCGGCTCCATCCAGCGCAGCAACGATACGCTGAAGGTCACTTTCACCGTGGTCGACGCCAGCGGCTCGATGCCGGTGGAATACAACGGCATCCTGCCGGACCTGTTCCGCGACAACCAATCCGTGATCGCCACCGGGCACATGGACAACGCGCGCTTCATCGCCACCGAAGTGCTGGCCAAGCATGACGAAACCTACATGCCCAAAGAGCTGAAGGACGCCATGGCCAAGGCCCACCAAGGCAAGAACGTGAACGAGGAAGCCGGACAGGACAAGCCGCAATGACACCCGAACTTGGCCAACTCGCGCTGATCCTCGCCCTGCTGCTCGCGCTTGCGCAGGGCGTGCTGCCGCTCATCGGCGCGTGGAGCGGCAATCGTGCACTGATGTCCATCGCCCGCCCCGCCGCCGCGGGACAGGCCGTGTTCGTCACGCTCGCCTTTGCCTTGCTGACCTGGGCGTTCCTGTCGTTCGATTTCTCGGTGCAGTACGTCGCCGACAATTCCAACCTCGCGTTGCCGTGGTACTACCGCATCGCCGCCGTGTGGGGCGCGCACGAAGGTTCGCTGCTGTTGTGGATCTTCATCCTCAACCTCTGGACGCTCACGCTCGCCACCTTCAGCCGCAACTTGCCGGAAGTCTTCGTGGCCCGTGTGCTGGGCGTGCTCGGGCTGGTGGCGCTGGGCTTTCTCGCTTTCATCATCTTCACCTCCAATCCGTTTGCCCGCCTGTTGCCGATGCCGCCCGATGGCGGCGATCTGAACCCGGTGCTGCAAGACCCGGGCATGACCTTCCATCCGCCCGTGCTCTACATGGGCTACGTCGGTTTCTCCGTGGCGTTCGCGTTCTCCATCGCGGCATTGCTGGGCGGCGAGCTGGAACAGGCCTGGGTACGCTGGGCACGGCCGTGGACGAACGTGGCGTGGGCGTTTCTCTCCGCCGGCATCGTCGCGGGCAGTTGGTGGGCCTATGCGGAACTCGGCTGGGGCGGCTGGTGGTTCTGGGATCCGGTCGAGAACGCGAGCTTCATGCCGTGGCTGGTTGGCGCGGCGCTGATTCACGCACAAGCCGTGACGGAGAAGCGTGGCGGCCTGCGCGCGTGGACCATCCTGCTTTCCATCTTCGCGTTCTCGCTGTCGCTGCTGGGCACGTTCCTGGTGCGCTCGGGCGTGCTTACGTCGGTGCATGCGTTTGCCTCTGATCCGCGCCGCGGCCTCTTCATTCTCTGCTTCCTTGCTGTGGTGGTCGGTGGCTCGCTGCTGCTGTACGCCTTGCGTGCACCGAAGGTGGCGGGTGGCAAGCCGTTCGCGGTGGTGTCGCGCGAAACAGCCATCCTCATCGGCAACCTGATGCTCACCGTGGCCGCGGCCATGGTGTTGCTCGGCACGCTGTTCCCGCTGCTGGGCGATGCGCTGAACCTCGGCAAGATTTCGGTGGGCCCGCCGTACTTCGGTTTCCTGTTCACGCTGCTGATGATGCCGGTGGTGCTGCTGTTGCCGTTTGGCCCGTATCTGCGCTGGGGCAAGAGCGATGTGCCGGTGCTGAAGAAAGTGATGTGGCGTGCCGGTCTTGCGGCAGTCGCCTGCGCCATCGTCGCAGCGCTCGTCACCAGCGGCGAAACCAAGGCCATTGCCGGCACGGCCGCCGCCGTGTGGTGCGGTTTCGGCACCCTGCTCTACGTGTTCAAGCGTTGGCGCGAGATGCCGGCGGGCCGGCGCTATCCCGCCGAGATGGCCGGCATGTTGCTTGCGCATTTCGGCGTGGGCGTGTTCCTTGCCGGCGTGCTGCTCACCAATGCGCTCAGCGTCGAACGCGACGTGCGCGTGGCGCCGGGCGAGACGCAAAGCATCGGCGGCTACGACTTCCGCTTCGATGGCGTGCAGCACACGCAAGGCCCGAACTGGCAAGGCGACCAGGGCACGGTAGTCGTCATGCGTAACGGCAGTGAGGTTGCCGTTATGCATCCGCAGAAGCGCACTTATCTGCGTGGCCAGGTGCAGACGGAATCGGCGATCAACCCCGGCCTGTTCCGCGATCTCTACGTGGCACTCGGCGAACCGATGGATGCGAAGCAGCCGGAAGGTGCGTGGGCACTGCGTCTCTACGACAAGCCCTTCGTGCGCTGGATCTGGGCGGGCGGCCTGCTCATGATGTTGGGCGGGTTCTTTGCCGCCGCCGATCGCCGCTTCCGCACGAAGCGCGTGGCCGATGCGGAAACGCTGCCAGCCACCGCGCTGCAGGAGTCGCGTGCATGAGCCGCCTGCTTCCCTTCTTCGGTTTCCTGCTGCTGGTGGCGTTGTTCGGCTTCGGCATCTGGTGGAACACGCAGCACGATCAGCGTGAAGTGCCGTCGCCGCTGATCAACAAGCCGGCGCCGGCGTTCGTGCTGCCGAAGCTGGATGATCCCGCGCAAACCGTGAGCCGCGACGCGCTGCTCGGCAAGCCTTATCTCATCAACGTGTTCGCCAGCTGGTGCATTGCCTGCGGCGAGGAACACCCCGTGCTGATGAGCCAAGGCAAATCCATCGGCGTGCCGGTGATCGGTTACAACTACAAGGATGCGCCGGACGATGCCAAGGACTGGCTCGCCAAGCACGGCAACCCGTACGACATGATCATCGTGGATCGCGAAGGCCGCACCGCCATCGACTTTGGCGTGTATGGCGCGCCGGAAAGCTTCCTGGTCGATGGCAAGGGCGTGATCCGCTACAAGCGCATCGGCCCGCTCACGCCCGAAGCGATCGAGAAGGAACTGAAGCCAGCCATCGCCGCGCTGGCGAAGGAGTCGCCATGAAGCGCGCGCTTCTTCTCGCCTCGCTGTTCCTGTTCGCGTGCATCGCCTTTGCGCAGGCCATCGATCCGCTGCCGTTCAAGGATCACGCGCAGGAAGTGCGTTTCCAGAACCTTACGCGCGAGCTGCGCTGCCTGGTCTGCCAGAACGAGAACCTTGCCGATTCCAACGCCGACCTGGCGCGCGACCTGCGGCACGAAGTGTTCAACCTGATGCAGCAGGGCAAGAGCGACGAGCAGATCAAGCAATACCTCGTCGACCGCTATTCCGATTTCGTCTTGTACGACCCGCCGGTGAAATCGAGCACCATGCTGCTGTGGTTCGGGCCTCTATTGATCTTGCTGGCCGGCGCGGCGGTGGTGGTAGTGACGGTGCGTCGACGCGGTCGCGCGGCGGTGGGTGTAGCCAACGAAAAGCCGACCGATGAAGGGGATGACTGGTGAGGCTGGCTTTTTATCTGATCGCCGCAGCGATGATCATTGCGGCGCTGCTCCTGGTATTGCTGCCGCTGGTTCGCCATGGACGCCAACAAGGGCGTCCACGCGGCGTATTTTTGCTGGCGATGATTGTCGCGTTCTGCCTGCCGCTGGCCGCCATCGGGCTGTATCTCGCCGTGGGTACGCCGGTGGTGCTCGATGGCGTGCCCAAGTCCGACGCGGGCATGAGCATCGACCAGGCCGTGGATGAGTTGAACGCACACCTCGTGCAGAAGCCCGATGATCTCCAGGGCTGGATGCTGCTGGGTCAGACCTACAGCGTGATGCATCGCGCCGCCGATGCGCGTCATGCGTATGACGAAGCCTTGCGCATCGACCCGGACAACAGCGTCGCCATGGTGGGCTGGGCCGAATCCGATTCCCTGCTGCGCGACGACCATCGCATCGACGGTCGTGCGCAGGAACTGCTCGAACGCGCCGTGAAAATCGACCCGCAAAGCCAGCGCGGCCTGTGGCTGCTCGGCATCAGCCAATTCCAGCACGACGACTACGCGAAAGCGGCTGCCACCTGGCGCCAACTGCAACCGCAGCTCGATCCGGATTCCAACGTGGCCAAGGCCGTGGCCGAACAGATCGCCGTGGCCGACGCGCGAATCAACGGCGCCGGCAAGACGGCCCCGGAAACGCCCACCGCCGAAGCCACGCAGCCCTCGCTGCAGGTGCAGGTGGCGCTCTCGCCCACGCTCACCAGCAAACTCGCCAAGGGCGATACGCTGTTCGTCTATGCTCGCGCCGAACATGGCCCGCCGATGCCGCTGGTCGTGGCCAAGATGGACGCCAACGCCCTGCCCGCCACGGTGACGCTCAACGATGCGATGGGCATGACACCGCAACTCAAACTATCCTCGGCATCGCGCGTGTTCGTCGGCGCCCGCATCAGCAAGAGCGGCCAGGCCATGGCCCAGCCGGGTGACCTGGAAGGCGATGCCGGCGTGGTCGACGTGAACACGCGCGTGCCCATCAAGATCAGCATCGACAAGGTTCACGAATGACACATGATGCCCGCCGGTACTGCGCCCTTCCCTCGCCCTTTGCGATGAAACGGGGCGGAGCACTGCGCGAGGCCCGTGTGGCGTACGAAACCTGGGGCGAGCTGAGCGCCGCGCGCGACAACGCGGTGCTCATCCTCACCGGTCTCTCGCCGAGCGCCCATGCGGCGTCCAACGCGGAAGACCCTTCCGAGGGCTGGTGGGAAGCGATGATCGGCCCCGGCAGGGCCATCGACACGTCGCGCTGGTTCGTCATCTGCGTGAACTCGCTGGGCAGCGACAAGGGCTCGACGTGCGCCGCGTCAATCAATCCGGACACGGGCAAGCGCTATCGCCTCGACTTTCCCGAACTGTCGCTGGAAGACGTGGCCAACGCCGCACACGTGGCCGTGAAAAGCCTCGGTATCGATCAACTCGCCTGCCTGATCGGCTGCTCCATGGGCGGCATGAGCGCGCTCGCGTACATGGTGCTGCACCCGGGCAGCGTACGCGCGCACATCAGCGTAGATACCGCACCGCAGGCGCAGCCGTTCGCCATCGCCATTCGTTCGCTGCAGCGCGAGGCCATTCGCCTCGATCCGCACTGGAACAAGGGCCAATACGCGGACGATGATTATCCCGTCGACGGCATGAGCATTGCGCGCAAGCTCGGTGTGATCACCTACCGCTCCGCCATGGAATGGAACGGACGCTTTGCGCGCATCCGGCTCGACCCCGAGCGGCGCGACGACAACCCGTTCGGTCTCGAATTCGAAGTGGAGTCCTACCTCGAAGGCCACGCGCAGCGCTTCGTGCACACCTTCGACCCCAACAGCTACCTCTACCTTTCGCGCGCCAGCGACTGGTTCGACATCGCCGAGTACGGCAACGGCAACGTGATGGAAGGCCTCAAGCGCATCAGCGTGGAAAAGGCCATGGTGATCGGCGTGAGCACCGACATCCTGTTTCCGCTGGAGCAGCAGGAGCAGATTGCCGACGGCCTGCGCGCCGCCGGTGCCGCCGTGGATTTCGTGGCGCTCAATTCGCCGCAGGGACATGATGCATTTCTGGTCGACATCCCGAACTACAGTCGTGCCATAGGTGGCTTCCTCGGCGGACTCTGAACGGGGTTGCCTGCGCCTCCGGGCCGGCGCTGCTAAGATGGCCCGGCAGCAAGAACTTCGAGAAGACCATGCTTACCCTGGATTTCCCCGGCTCCCGCAAGCTCATTGACGCCATCGATGCCGCCGTGTCTCAGGACACCACGCGCGCCGTCACTGATAGCCTCCGCAACAGCCTGTGCAGCCTCATCCGCAGCCAGACGGTGAAGCTGCCCGACTGCGTCTTCGAGACCGCCGAAGGCCGCTACGCGCGCCGCGAGCTCTACCGCAGCGAGGATCACGGCTACTGCGTTGTGGCCATGACCTGGGGCCCCGGCCAGGGCACCCCCATCCACGACCACTGCGGCATGTGGTGCGTGGAAGGCGTATGGAGCGGCGCGCTGGAAGTGGTGCAGTACGAGCGCCTCGCCGACGAAGACGGCAACTACTGTTTCCAGCCCGTGGGCTCCATCCAGGCCGGCCCCGGCTCCGCCGGCAGCCTGATCCCGCCGCACGAGTACCACACCATCCGCAACCCCAGCGACGACGCCGTCGCCGTGAGCCTGCACATCTACTCCGGCGCCATGACCCACTGCGCCGTGTTCCAGCCCCTGGGCCACAACCAGTACCAGCGCACCGACCGCCAACTGGGGCTCGACCCGGTCCACTGAACCCGGCATAATGTGCCGCTGCAATGCCGGTGTGGCGGAATGGTAGACGCGGTGGACTCAAAATCCACTGGCAGCGATGTCGTGTAGGTTCGAGTCCTATCACCGGTACCAGGTTTCAAAAGAAAAGGCCTGACTATGTCGGGCCTTTTTTTGTTTGCTTGATGCGTTCGCCTGGAGTTCTCCTTCCAGGACTCCGGAATCGCTGGGGCAAAAGTGCACTCTGACCCCAGTTCTCTGACCCCAGTTCTCCGTTCGCTAGCGCGCCAAAGAAAAGTGCACTCTGACCCCAGTTTTGCCAACCCCAGTTTTGCCAGTTTTGCCAGTTTTGGCTTTCGAATCCGAATAGAAAACTACGTATAGGAAAATCCTCTTTCCAAGTAAGACCCAAAACCCAGAAAGATGCTCCTTCGGCCTTCCACCGCGGGGCGACCGTCGCGTGCCTAAAGGCCAAACCCGCCTAGCCATTTGGGGTAATTGCTAACTCCCAAGGCCTGAGTAAATTCCCCTTTCATCATCAGGGGGATGATGTATGAGATTTTCTGCCCTTTTTGCGGCGGCTCTATTGAGCCTATGCCCTTGGTCTGCCTCGGCCCAAGCCGCGCAGAGCCATGCCCTTTACCGATGCACAGCCAGTGACGGAAGCATTGTATTCACCTCAATGCCTCAAACTGGTTGCGTGGTCATCGCCGTTGCCCGCACTCCAGGCAACCAGCAAACCTCCACTCAAAGTGCCAAGCCAGATGCCACACTGGTGGAGCACGGCGGTTATACGAATCACGACGGTGTAGCAATCCATCGACCAGCACATACCGTTTCCGGCTCAGCGCCAGCAGGAGCGAGCGCCCAATGCCGCGACGGCTCCTACAGCTTTAGCACCCACCACAGCGGAACATGCTCGCATCACGGGGGCGTGGCGCAGTGGCTTTGAACCCAAATTCAGGCCGATCAGAATCAATTACTCTGGGAGCGCTAGCAAAAATGTCGATCCTTATTCGCATGATGGTCGCCGCAACCTCGTTCGCGTCCGCCGCAGTTCTCGTTGGATGCTCCCCGGCTCCTGCCGATACCACTGCAGCCAACAATAAGGTTCAGGCGCTAGAAGCGCAGGTCACCTCCCTACAAGCACAGGTCCAAACACTTCAGAAAAGCTTTGAGGACGAGAAGCAGCGCCAGACATTTGCAACTCTAATGGGCAATGCAGAGAAGATCGCCTACCTGACTCCCGGCACAGATGGATATTCTGTGATCCACTACGATCTTGGGACGCTTACCGTCCAACTGGCGGATGTCGAGCCCTACGCCAACGGCTCAAGAGTGATACTGAGGTTTGGCAATACGATGGCAGCCGTTGTAAACGGTCTAAAGCTCACTGTGGATTGGGGAGTCGTCACCGAACAAGGTCCCGATAACCAGCACCAGCATTCCAAAGAAATTACCTTTTCGGAGCAACTGCGTTCGGGTGCTTGGACTTCGGTGCCAGTCGTCTTGGATGGCGTACAGCCCGCCCAACTTGGGTTTGTGAGAGTGCACGATGTGGCCCACTCGGGAATCGTCTTGCTGACTAGATAAGCAGTGAGCCTAAAGAATTACACGCATTAGCGTCGATCCGGTTGAGCGAAAAACGGGGCCATCTCAGGTTCACTTCTCGTCCTCTAAGAAGTGCCCACCAGTGAAAGGTGCCAGGGACAATTTCATGGGTCTGCGTGCACGTTTTTGAGAGCGCACACTGCTTTCAGTTCTTCAAAGGGATGGTGCTGACATTCGGTAGGCATAGTGCCGTCATGCTCACCCGCAGCCCGGCTGACACTCATCTCGCCCAACCCTGGTAGACGATCCAAACCCTGCTCGTTAGGGTCGGTTTGTCATTCGCGCTGTCTGTCTGATGGGCTTCGCGAATGACCATGACGATCAAGTCATGAGGCGCGGGCCGTGAGTGCTTCGAACACCCACGACCCGCTAACCATCACCAACTTACAGAGAGTTGATCATGGCTATCCGCGATCATACGGTACGCATTCGCTCGTCCGTTCCCCCTGACGACACCTTCACTCCGCCGCTTGGCGACGCAGCACGCACGCGTGCGGCGTGGCCTGAAACCCTGCGCTTACGCACTCGTGGTGACATCGCTTTGGCGGTGCTCGCCCTCACACGCTTGCGTGTCGATAGCGAGCAGTGCCGCGACGCGCAGGCGCTGGGATTTCCCGGCAGGCCGCGGCCTTGGCCGCTTCCTGCGGCCGTCGCAGCGAGCCTGGGCACGGCCATCCACGGCCTCGCCCGCCTGCTCGGTGACGAGCCACGAGTGACTACCTCACGCCTCCGATGATCGCCGTGGCGGCGCATCGGCCAACAGCGCGATGCGCCGCTCTCGGACGATCACCGACGACGCTGCCAAGCATTCACTGACACGGAGCGCTGTAAGCGCCTATCCGCCGCGCGGCCGTGCCCGACAAGGGAAGACCACCATGGAACTGATCCAGCTCACCCCGCATTCGGATGTGGACCCCTCGCAACCCCTGCGAGCCCCCGGCGACATCCTGCTGCACGCCTACCTGATCCCCAACGCCCTCAACCCCGCGCAACTCGCCCGCCGCACCGGCATTCCCGCCACCCACATCAAAGCCTTCATCGCCGACACCCATCCCATCACGCCCAAGATTGCCCTCCGCCTTTCCCTGGCCTTCGACACCACCGCCTTCTACTGGCTGGCCCTTCAGGCGCGGTATGACTTGGAAAGGGCGAAGCCTGTGGTGCGCGCTTATCGTCCGCTCGTTGATTAAGCGGGGTTGGGGCACAGGAGTCCGCACAGGTACGAAAGCGCAAAACAGCGGAAGAACTGGGTCAGTTTCACTTCTATCCTTCCGAGTGCGAGAAATGAACCCACTCGGCTGTGGAGCTCTAGCGCTTTTCCATCGAACACCTCCGTGCAAGGATCGCCCTCGCTTTGCGGTGTCCGAGAAATAGGGGGCGGTCCCAACCCACCCCGTTTCTTTCGGCATTTTAGGGCGCCCGTGTCTCAACGTGCGCTAAAGCGAGCTGCCATAATCGCGCCACTCAGCCAAAGGACGGAACGATGGGTGATCTTCTAACGATGCTGCGCGAATCTGGTTGCGAGTCAGTGCCATCCTGCCCACTGTGTCACGCCCCAGGCATTCCCGACGCTCGGTGGAGTGCCCTGCTATCTCTGCGCGAGCCCTTTGGCGTAGCTCGCTGCGACGCGTGCCGCCATCGCTGGCTTACGCCCAGGCCAAGCCCCGCCGGAGTGGATCGTCTTTATAGCGCCGAGTTCTACTTCGAACCCAATGATCTTCCGGAATACGCACTGTTCGCCGAGCAGCGTGCCGATCACTTTCGTGATCGCGCCAAGAAGATGACCGACGCAAAGCCCGGACTATCTCTGCTTGATTACGGGGCGGCGACGGGCGATTTCGTTGCCGCTGCATCATCTGCTGGTGCCCAAGCGCACGGCATAGAGGTATCCGCCGATGCAAGGGCCATTGCCATGGAGCGCGGCATACGGCTCCTCGCGCCGCATGAAGATCATCTGCTGCCTGAAAGCTTCGACGCCATCCACATGAACCATGTGCTTGAGCACATGCCGGATCCCGTCGAGCACCTCAAGTGGTGTCACGTGCGCCTAGCGCCTGGCGGCCGCATCTGCATCGAAGTTCCCCATCAGTTCGACAACGACACGGATCGTTTGCGGCGCGCCATGGGTGTCGGTGGACGGCAAGACAAATTTGATGCCTTCTCCGTCCACCACACACAATTCTTCACGCCGAAAAGCCTGCGGCGCGCCGTCGAATTGGCAGGGTTTCGAATTCAGCAGCTCAGGACACCCATCGCGCCGACCAATGGCCCCGCCTCACTGAAACGCCGCGTTATTGGCGCGGCGCTCCGTGCGGCGAATGTCTTCCACCATGGCGGCGATGTCATCGAACTATGGGCTGCCCGTCAGTAGACCCTGATGTCGCTGATATAGGAGGTCTGAGTCCAGGCCGATGCCGCCGGATACAGCGTGGCCGAGGCGCTGGACGTCATGTCCGACGTGATGGTTGTCCAGAGGATCGAAAGCGGGGTCCGTAAACGGGGGAGTCCAGGCTCGCTTCTCTGGCACCGCTCGCGTGGTTTGTCGCGGTACCGCCTCCGCCGTCCAAGAAATTCACGCGCCCCAACTCGCAAGAGAGTAGTGTGAATTCGCACGAGTTGCGGAGGGCTTCATCATGGCTGACGTCGCCGGGATGACCAGTAATGGTTTCAACTACACGGCCGAGTACATGGCTGCCGTGCATGACAGTGTGTGCTGGGCGGCGACGTTCCGCCTGAATGGTATTTACCGGGGCATGCGCCACGGCAGGGTTTTCGATGTGGCGGCGCTGTCGACGACGGAGCTCGAGCTGGCCGTGCAGGACGATATCGAAGACACCTGGGTCAATGAGCACTGACGGCCAGCACGCTGTTATTCCCGCCATGCAGCCGGCTCGGATTAGAACAGCGCTGACGCATCTTCCCTTTCGCACCCAGGCGCACCATGGCCACCATGTGGACGTGCATCCGCTGTAAAACCGAGTTGACGACGAAGGACGCGCTGCCGTCCATCGACAGCTTCGGTGGCTATGTGATGTGCCCCGTTTGCGGCAGGCGGAATGGTCTTCGCAGCATCAGTGATCGTCGTGATGACGTTCCCGTGGCGCTTGAGCAGGTGGACGAGCCGGAATGATTGCGGCGCGTTCGATCTGCCTGAAGTGATGGCGTCGATCAATGCAGGAAGGCGAACTGCCTTTGCTCGCGCCACCGGCGATTTTCGTTCACCAGCAACGACATCGATTCGCACCAGCCATACACGGGGCCATGGTCGGCCAGTCGCGCTTCCAGTTCGTTGATGACGGCGGCCTTCTCGTGTTGCACGTGACGCGCCACGGAAAGATGCGGAACGAAATCGGGAAACGCGCCGCCACCCTTGGGATGGTCGGGAAACGCGCGTTCCAGCGCGGAGGCGATCTGGATGATGGGTTTGGCCGGTTCGGGGGCCAACCACACGACGGAGGGAAAGGTGTCTACGTGCGCGAGGCGGAACATCGGCGCAGGCATGTCGGCCACCACGTCGCGCAGACGCGCCAGCAGGCCGGGCGTGAGCAATTCGCTGTCGATGAAGGGATAGATGAGGGTGATATGCGCGCCAAGTCCACGGCGCGCCGAGGGGTCGTATTGGTCGCGGAAGCTGCCGACCACGGCTTCGGCCTCGGGCACCATTAGCGCTAGCAGGGTACGCGCCATGGTTGGCCCGTCGCCTTCCTCCGGTTCGGCCGCTGGCCGTGCCTTGCCATTATGGCGCTGCCGATGACGGTGGCGACACTCGACGAACGGCCGGGAAAAAACCGCTTACCGTGTGCGAGGGCCGGACTGCCTGAAAGCCCGGCAGATGGTCAGCGCCAGCCGCCCGCGCGTTTGAGCGGCTGCGGCATGGCCAGCGCCACGTCGGGCCAGGTCACGGGCTCCAGGCCATCGTCGCCTTGCAGTTCGCGAGCAAAAGCAACACCCGTGTCCTCACCCGCCTGCATGGCCGGCGCGGAGGATCCGAAGATGGCCGAGGCCTCGCCGCTGGTCAGTGCTTCCCAGTCGGCGCGATTCATCAACGGGGAACGAAACAGCGTCCATGTTCCAGTCCAGAGCGTCTTGCCCTCGCGCACGACGTCGAACGCGCCGCCCTGCACCAGGTAAATGCCAACGAGTACCGCCATGAAGAACTCCCTTTCGCTCTCTGCGTCATGCGGGGGAACCGTCGGCGGGGAAGCCGACCGGCAACATGGAACGCTGAAGGCCCTCTTAGGGAACGCAGCTTACGGAGAGCTGACGACGGATGAGCGTGGCAAAGGTCATACTCCACAACCGCATGAATTTGCGACGTTTTTGCCCCGGGAGAACGGCCCCATCATCCGAGGACCACGTCGGACGGTGCCGACCATTCGACTGCCTGCAGCGAATGGTCTTCATGACGCGGCTCTCCGCGACATCAAGGTTGGGCACACCCGTATCACGGCAGGTTGAGCACCTCGGCACCCTGCTCACCGAAGAACACCAACCCATCGCCCAGCATGGCGTAGCCCTGCACCACGGCCATGTAGTGCGGTGAGGCGTTGGCGATGCGATCGACATAGCCGGGGGTAAAGATGCGCTTCCATTGCGCAGTCAATTGTTTGGCATCGCGCACCTGCTCGTGCCTGTCCGGGCCGTGATTCACGCGCAACGGGAAATGCACGTAGCGCGCGGCCTGCACACTGTCGCCGTTGATCACCGCATCGCGAAACCCTTTCGCGCGGGCTTCGAATACCTCGTCGGTCTGGTCGGTGATGGACGCGTACCAGTGATCCTTTGGTGCTGCAGCGAATAGACCGCCACCCTGCAGCTTCACCGGCAACGTCTGCTTGCCATCCGTCCAGGTACCTTCAAGGCCAATGCTGTTGTCGAAGTCCAATGGCTGGCCATGCTCGCTGCCATTGCCCACGAAATGCAGGGTCATGGTGGCGCCCTGTTCGTGCAGCACGAACGTGCCGTCGTGGCGTTCGCCGGTGAGTGGAATATCGGTGAGATGGCGCAGGTAGTAATAGCGGCTGGGCGCCACGTGTTCGCCTGCCATGTCGAGGATGAGCCCGATGCGTTGCGTGCCGAGCGTGCCGGCGTAGGTGGCCTGTCGCACTGCATCGGCCATGGCGGAATGCCACGCTGCCAACCAGAGAACACCGCCCAGCACGAGGCTGGTCAGCCAGCGATTCGGGTGTATCCGCATGCGTACGTCCCTGCTCGGCGCATCGAGGCGTTGATAGCGCAGCCTAACGCGCGGGCTGTTGCGCCGCATGCAACGCGATGTGCCCGTTCGTGCGTGATAGCGCAATCACCTGTCGCAAGGCCCATGGCACGTTCCTTGATTGTCTATGGCCCGACACTTGGCGCCTCGAAGAACAAGAACGACTCGATGAGGCCTGGGTGATGGCATTCCCCGTCACCATTCGTTTGACCGTTTCGCGGGCGTCAGGGGCGCTCACGCATGAATATGAACTTCTGTGTTGTGGACGAGGCAGAGCACGAACTTCAGGTGCTTTGTGAAGTTGACCAACTGCCGGGGCGGGTTGCCTGGCGTGCCCATATCTATGGCACTGTATCGTTGCAAGAGGAACTCAGCGGCGAGGCGGTGGACCAGGATGCGGTCGCCGGACACGTGCAGGCCGAGGTGCTCGACAGGGGCATTTTCGCCAAAAGCTGACCTACAGCGTCATGGCGCTGACGAGGAACGACATTCCGTCCTTCCACCCGCATAGGGAGTGTGCATACCGACTTGAGCTGCTGCATGAGTGTGGTGATGGCTTTTTCGACAGAACGCATCGTGCTGGCCTGGGTGGAGGACTTGGAGCAAGGGCTCGAAGAACTCTCGCGCAGTCACCGACAACTTCATCAGGACGCATTGCTGAAGGATCTGCTGCAATCGGCCTGCAGTCTGTTGGCACTGTCGCAGACCGAACTTCGCGAACTTTCAGGTGCCGATGTCCGCTTGCTCGACAACGGCGCCGGCAACATCACGTCAGCACAAGACATCAAGCAGCTGTGCGCTCGCATCCGCCATGTTTTCAGGGCAGGCACCGGCGACAACGCCTGCGAGTCGACTGACTGAAGCCTGCCCGGCGCCGCCATGGCGCTACTCAACCACCTTTCGGACAGAGCGCCGCCTGGCACAACCGGGAGATCGCTACCCCGCCCCCGAAACGCAAAGGCCGGCATCGCTGCCGGCCTTTGTGCATGTGCGCAATGGTGCCCCCGATACGAGACGGGAATGGCTCAACCGCGCCGTTTGCTGGCAATTCTGGGGAATTTCTGTGCAGTCCCCAAAAAATCTGCAGGGAGGCGTGGTCGAGCGTGGCCCAGGACAGCCAGCGGAATCGAACGGGCGTTACCTATTTCCCCGACGGCCCGAGATCCTCGCGGTACTGCTGAAGGTGTTCCTCGGTGGCCACGAATGGCTCCGGCCCGTACCAGCCCATCATGTCCGCGTACTCCGCAAACATCAGCTTGCAGGCTTCGCACCCACACTCGCCCGCACAGCGCGACTTGCATGCTGGTGTGCAGGTGCACGGCACGGGTGGCTCGAACGCAGTGTTGTAGCCGGCCGGATAGCTCACGGGCGGCTCGACCTCGCGGTCGGTGAAACTGGGGTAGCGGCGCCGTCCTTCGGCGGTGGGGCTGTCGATGGATTTGTCGTTGCTCATGGCGGCATGGTACGCCGCGGCCCGCTCCGCCTAAAGGAGCATGCCCTGCAGGGTGCTGGCATTGCGCTGCCCCTGGTCTTCGAAGTTGTTGTTGAAGACGACCTGGACCAGCTCAGCCTGACGCCGCAGGAGCTGGATCTGACTGGCCAGCTCACCCAATTCCTGGTCGGAATAGTCGTAGTTGAAGCGGTCGCTCGCTGCCGTCGCGCCCTTCACGTTCCAGGTTGCGCGATTCCGGCCGTGCAGCCGAACGATGGCGCGGTGTGGGGTCGTCACCTCCCATATCTGGGGGAGGCTGTTCTTGAACCCCTGCGGCATGTCCACGATGACGTGTGCAGCAACCAGTTGGCGCTCGAAATCCAGGGTGGCCGCTCGGTGCTCGCCGTCGAACCAGCGCTCCTGGCGGAACTCGGTGGAGATGTCCCACCCGGCCATGCGATCGGCGCATTCGTTGATGTGGGCATACCACGCCTGGGTCGGCACGACCCAAGGTGGAAACTGGAAGTGAACGGCACCCAGCTTGCCGGCGTCTCGCAGCGGCTGCAGCGCCCCCTTGAATTGACGCCACATCTCGTCGACCAGCTCGCCGGGCATGTCCGAGTAGTAGATGTGCCGGTTGGAAACGAAGTGGCCCTGCACTTCCTTTGCGATTGCCGGCGGCAGCGACTTGGCTTCGGTCTGATGGCCGGTGAGGAGGCGGAAAGCCTTCACGTTGAAGGTGAAGCCCTTCGGGGTTCGCTCGGCCCACAGCATCGAGTTGCGCATCGAGGGCATCGCGTAATAGCTGGAGTCGACCTCAACCATTGGGAATTGGGAGGCGTAATAGCGGAGGCGGTCTTCGGCGCTGCTGCAGCCTCTAGGATAGAAGCGCTTGGACGAGATTAGGGTCTTGTCCGTCCAGCTGGCTGTGCCTACCTGGACGCGGCCGGTCACGGCGACTGGGGCGGGAGCGGGATGTTGTGTTTTGCCAGCAATGCGTCGATTTGCTGGTTGACCCACTCGTAGTCTTCGGCCGATGCATCGTCCAGAATCACGTCCGACTCACCCGCGAAGGCGGCCCAGAAGTCGCCCGACACTTCACCCGACGGGTCGGGCTCGTCCTCTCGGGTGTCCTTGACCAGATCGGGAATCGCCCGATCGAGCGCGGCGAGGAGCTGCTGAAGTTGTTCGCGGGTCTTGGCCATGGCCCCAAGGTTACATGCCCGATGTCAAGGCCGCGCCAAGCGGCGCGCCCGCTGCATCTCGAAAGAGTCGATCAGTAGCGGCGGCGTTGGCGGACTTTACGCTTGCCCACCCATGGCAAGTCCTGATGGGATGGCTCCGCAGCTACGGCGTCATTCCCCTGGAGATGCCCAACGGGTTGCCCGTTGGGAAGCGCGTAGCTACCGCGCTCCTGCGGCAAGACGAGCCGATGCATCCTGGACCGCAGGAAACCGGTTACCTGCCTCTTCGCCCAGGGCAGCGAGCCCGGACCGTGCGGACCAGGGTCGCGCGCGCCCCGCTCAAACGTGAACACCCAGCCGCCGTCCACTTTACGGAGCGTCGCCAAGGTGACGTGCCCATTCGCGCTCTGCGCCAGCAGAACGTCATGATTGCCAGGTGGCGGGCAGACCCATATGAGCATGCCGCCAGCCTACGCCGGCGGCGTCTCAGGTCATGCGAATCGCGTGGACCCCTGTAGAATGTTACGACCTGACGTGCGGTACTCGGAGTAACAAATGGATTTTGTAGTCGACATCGGCGGCAAGGACCACGTCCTTGATTCAGACGATCAGTACCTGTCGCAGGTTGGACGGGTGTTTGAACCCCAAACGGTCGCTCTGTTTCGTGTGCTCGCGCCGCAGCCCCGAACCGTCCTTGACGTCGGCGCCAACGTCGGTTGTACGGCGCTCCTCTTTGCAGACATGTCCAAGCGCGTTCACGCGTTTGAACCGTCGACATCGACCTTCAGTTTTCTCGCGAAGAATACCTCTTCCGTGCCCAACATCAGCATCCACAATCTCGGGCTGGGCGCCAAGCATCACCGAAGCCAGATCACCTTCAACGAGCAAAACCGATCAGGCGGGTTTGTGTCCATGGGGACGACGACCAACGAAGGTCACGTTACGGAAACGATCGAGATCGAGACCCTAGACCGCTTTGCTCGAAGGCACCAGGTGGGCGACATCGATTTCATCAAGCTCGATGTCGAGGGATACGAAGCTCACGTGATCAAGGGCGGCAAGAAGACCCTCCGCAAAAACCGGCCGACAGTCACCCTCGAATTGAATCACTGGTGTCTAAATGCGTTCCAGAGGACGTCCGTGCCGGACTTCTTCGACTACCTTCGATCGGTATTTCCGGTGCTCTACGCCGTTGAGCGTGGAACCTATCTAAACCTTCACGATGCTCGGGAGGCTTATATCGCCATGTACTTCCACATCGTCCATGGGCAATACAAGTCGCTCGTGGGAGCCTATTCGACTGATCAGCTGGCCGCCTTCCTGGCAAGACATGAGCATCGGAGCATCAATCACTAGGCTGATCGCGCTTCATCCAGGCGAAGGAAGATTCCGCTGCGAATTTGGCGCGAAAGAATTGTAGAAGGACGCCCATTGGGGATCGCTAGTCGCAACGGTCCCGAGGTTCTCGTAAGCGCCAGCGTCCTGGGGGCTTGCGAAATACGTGATGACGACCGAATTCGTGGCATCAGCGAACTGGACATTGACGTCCATCATCCCTCCTAGATCGAGTAGCCATTGATGATGATGCCGGCAGACGTAAACGTGCCGGAAGAGACATTGCAATTCCACCAAAAGGTCTGCGGCGTCAATAGGGCGATGCCGTTGACTTGAACATTGAGCTGCCCGATAGATCCGGAGTTACCCGCGGCCTGAGCGCCCAGGATCGATCCGGTTGATGTGATGTATAGATTGACGAGAGTGTTTTGCGCGCTTGCCCCACCCTGGCACTGCATAGCAGTATTAATTTTTCGAGCATTTTTCGGAACGATGGTTGCGATGTTAACCGCCGCAAACGTTCCTTGAGGGATCGCGGTCGTCGTCGTCACCGCGTTCGTTCCAGCAGTGAAAAAGTCTCGATCGATCTGCGCACCAATGACGAACTGTCCGCTGCCATTGGTTGGCCACACGCTGACGAGGCCGCTGGCCGTGTATCCCGATGGCATATTCGCGCCGCCATAGACGGCTGGGGCTGCCGCACTCGTCGCGTTGACCGCGAGCAGCGCTGATGTGCCTGTCGTCGGGTTGTAGATCGCGTATAGGGCAACGAAACCGCTGACGGGCGCGCTACCGGTATCCATGCCACCAGCACCGGTGGTCGCTAGATTCACGGTCTTGTTGAACGACGGCAGCACGTAGGTCAGCCCCGTTAGGCCAGTTCCGACCACGATCTGGTCAGCCGTCATCGTCAAGCTGCTGGATGCCGCGGTCTGATTTACTGCGAGGTTCCTTGCCTGCCCAATGACCGCAATCGACTGTGCATGAATTGCGGCCTTCAGGTTGGTAAGCAGCGTTGTCGTCGTCCCGTCATCGGTGGCGTTCTGGCCAGTCGAATCGACGATGAGCTGAGCGACGACAGCGGCCATGATCGAGCCCTGGCGCCATGCCTTGTTGCACGCGGCTGACTGAGCAACGCCCGAAGCAAATCCAGGCCCTAGAGCCGCGAGAGCTGCGTACGCGGCCTGCGACAGGACATTCGCTCCCGACCCCGCGGCGAACGGGAGAAAGTCATTACTTGCCATGTGTGGTGATCTCCAGAAACGAGAAAGCCGCCCGAAGGCGGCTTGGTTGGAATGCTTGTCGAGAAGGTTAGAGCTGAGTTGCCCAAGCCCCTACGTCCCAGCCCGACACGTATTGGTTTTCCATGTCGAAGCCGAAGATGGGCGCACCGGATGAACTGGTGACGATGTACGAATTGACGAGAACGCCCTCGGGTTTAAGTGGGATATAGCCGCCCTTAAGAAGCGCAAGCAGCACAGCTGACGGAATGACCCCGGACACGCCGAAGGTCATGGTCATGTCCTGGTTGTCTTGGATGAAAACGTTTGTGCCGTTGTCGAAGATCTGATTGAGAATCGCGGCCGACGTGCCCAGCGTTCCATCCCAGTGATTGGCGCCAATCTTGGCGCGTATCAAAATCCGGTATGTGCCGTCATCCAGCAGCGTCACGCCCGTCGACGGGTCGAATGGTCCTTGCCACACGCCCTGGTCGAATCCGACGCCAGCGATGTCGAAGGAGAAGTAGACGCCCGTCAGGGGCGTATTCACGCGCCGGCTGACACCTACCCAAAGGCCGATAATATCGAGCTGGTCGCCTACGGCCTGATCCAGATCGAAGGCTGGGATTAAGCCACCAAGCGCGTTCTGTTGGTCAACAAAGCACTGCGCAACGGCCGCAACCATTGCGCTGAACTTAGGCTTGTCGGCGTGTTCTGACGTGATCAGGCCGACATACTGGGAGACGTCAGCCATCAGGACACCGTGAGCGTGACAGCGGACGGCGTGCAGGTCGACACTTGGTTGAAGGCCAGCGGCACATCTGGAACGCCAGCGCCCCCCGGACCTGTAAGCGTCAGCGCCGTCAGCTTGAACGTATTGCTGTTCGGTACGCTATTGGCTGCAGTGATGGCATCAGCCCACTCCACCGTACCACTCGATCCGCCACCAATATCCACGCCGTTCACGTAATCGGAGACAGCCTGCTGCACCGCCTGGCCGATTGTCGTGCTGTATCCGGCCAGGGCCTTAAGCGAAATGGCCACAGTGATCGGTTGAGCGGTAGGTCGGAAGAACCTGATGGTGATCGGTCGTCCATAGATGTCCGTGACGGACACGGAGGTCGTGCCGTAGGTTCCGGCCCCTGGTGTCTTCTTTGTGGCGATGGCATTGGCGATAGCAGTCGCGTCGCCACCGTCAATCACCATGGAGATCGAGTGGGAGGGAATGCCATTGCTGTCCGTCGCGTTGGTATCGTTCTCGTAGGCGCGCAACCGATCGACGCCAGTGATCGAGGCAACCGAACCAACGATGCCATCCAAAACGGTCAGCGAAGGAATGGCTGTGGATACCGTTTGACGATAACGAAGATCCGCATCGGACTCGACCGGCTCTCCGGGTGTCGCGTCAGAGGGATTGGTCACCGACTGCCAGCCCAGCGTCGGCGTCTTGATGACGGTCACTGAGCCCGCTGGGGCATCGATAGCACCGATGACCGAGCTTGTGGCTGTCACTGTGATCTGGCCGGCGGCCGGGATGACAACTGATGGAGGAAGCGCCCACTGGTTACCGTTCGAGTCCTGCACGATGCCATTGGTGATCGTCACGCCAGCCTGTCCGGTGATCAGGACATCTACCGTGGAGAAGCTCGATACGGCACGCGCAATGCCGTTCAACTTCACATTGTTCGACAAGGCCGCACCCTGCGATGTGGCCGGGCTCATGCTCTGGTAGATCTGGATAGCTACTGCATTGGCGTCGTTGATGGCGCTGGCCACAATGCCTAAGAACTGGCCGTCCTGGCTGTCTGGGTCCAAATAAATGTCAGCTCCGTAAATGGACTGAAACTGACTTTGCAGATATGCCAGCACGTCGGCGTAGGACGGCGCGCTGATGCCCGTCGACGAAATGATGGGAGCGGTCGTGGTAATCACAGTGTCGTCTCTACCGTAGCCGGTCCATAGATGGTGGTTATGCTTGCCGAGACGCTGAAGCGTCGCGTGTTGGGGTCGACAGAGCTGCTATACGAATCCAGGGATTGGACGCCCTGCGTATTGACGATCTGTTGCTTGATCACGAAGTCCCTGATGTTCTGCGTGTACTTGCCAAGGACTTGTGTCCGCCATGGCAAGCCCGCGGACGTATCGAGGAACCACTCCCCAGAAAACAGCTCAAGACGCGTCTGCACAGCCTGTGCCACCGCTTCGGGTTGGTCTCGATAAAAGTCTGATTGCCCATGACCGAAGACGTAGTCGCCGTTGGCGTCGAGCTTTCGATAGCGCACGGATGCTCCTAAACGAAAAACCCGCCTTGCGGCGGGTTTGGGATCACTTCAGGTCGGGCCTGTCTTTGGCTAATCGCAAACATTGGTTGTAGGTATGCAAATCCAGCGTTTGACGAAATCCGGTTTCGTAGTCGCAGCGCTCCCATACCATCTGGCTTACTGAAGGGTCGGCATACAGGTCATACCAGGCCTTCCATTCGCCCTTCTGATACGTGATGCATTTGTCGTAGAGATCGGGCTTTGCTTCAGATTTCGCGAGGCCTGCGCACTGATCCTTGATGCCTCGCCAAATGTTCTTGAGCTGCTCATCCGTGTAAAGGACGTGCTTGCCATCTGCATGCGCGAGTGAGCACAGAACGAACAACAGTCCAACAAAAATTGCGGGGCTCAGTTTTTTCATCAGTTCACCGGTGTGGTGATAGCCGTGGCGCCCTGCGCCGTGTGCGTGTGGGTATTGTCGATTCGCTTGCCGTTCGCCGATACGGTTCCGGTGAACGTCGTGTTGCCATTCACATTGACCGGACCCGTCAGATTGATACCACCTGGGGCCACGATGTTGACAATGTGTCCCACCGGGTCTAGCTCAATATGCGACACCCCATCATCCGACCTAAGCTGCACAGTCGACGTGCTGATCGAGCTGAGCATCTTCGCTTGCGACATCGGTCCGACATGACACACCGCATCCGACAAATCATGCCTGCGGCTATCGTTTGGCGGCTGTATTCCACCGGACTGCTTCCAACCACCAATCGCGCGGCAAGCAAACGATACCCAGCACTCGTCGCCAGGTGCAATGGGAAAAGTGAGCGTTGCCCCACCGCCACGCGGAAAAATCACAGGAACGCCAGAAAGTACTGGGTAATTGACACTTTTCGGGGCCTGATCAGGCCCTGCAATCTGACCTTGCACACCAATCTGGACAGTCGCGGTATTTGTGCTCGCGTCGTAAGCAACGACGTACCCAGGCAGGGATGTCCAGACTTGAGAGAGCAGGCCTTCGATAGCGACGCGAAGCATTTCCTCTTCGTCGTTCCAACGCTGACGGTTATCCATTCTCTGGAACCTGTTCGTTGAAATTGCTCGTCAGAGGTGCCGTTCCATCAACCGCTGCGCACACGCAATCGGTGTACCAAGTATTCCCGCGCGTGTCGCCCGCATGAACAACTTGGAATGTCCTGTAGAAGCCGTCAGCATCGAAACTGGGAACGACCTCAGCTTTCTGATATTTGCTCGTCAATGTCAGTGACGCGATATCACTGTCGTTGAGCTGGATCTTGCTTCCAGCCTTGATCGCTGGGTTGAGCAGCATCTTCACGACCAAACCGCCGATGGTTTGCTGCGGCGTGCCGATCATTCCGGATGCCGCATTGATCTGCGGAACGGCGCCGGGAAGATAGCCCTTGATAGGGACGAAGTTGAGCTTTCCGTCCTCAATACTCCAGGTGCAGTTCTGTTGATCGGCGAGCGTCCTTAGGACGTCACGCGTCTGTCCATGCACCGTCTTGGCATCGGGAGCCGGGTTATTCGTGAAGTCAGGCTTGTAACCCGCTGTCACGCCAAATGCAGAAAGATCCTTGAGGCATCGTTGGTAGATATCGTCCGCGCTGTAGCCCTTGTCGATCGTCCAACTCGAGGTGGCCCAGCCGAATGCTTTGTCACCGTCCTGAGCCTGGATATCGATGAACGTGTCGGTCGCCGATTCCTTGCCGCGGCGAACCATGGTGATCTCGCCCGTAAAGATTTGCGCGATGTTGCCTTGGTATCCGGCGCTCAGCTTCACAGAAGTGAACTCATTCTGGATCAGCTTGGCAAGATCGTCGGAGACGTTGAATACCCGTGCTTCCAGCGTTTTAAGGGTTTGCACTGTGGCATTTTTTACCTCAAAACGGATGTGCAGGTCGGACAGATCAAACGCCTGCGTTTGGTTTCCGACGATGAGTGAGCAAGCACGAAGGTACTGCTGCGTCACGGCGTCACCACATACAGATGAGACTGTGTGCCGAGATTGGAATAGGTGGGCACTGCATCAGGATCGCCGTCAGTGGATACCCAAAGCTGGAAGCCAAGGCCCAAATAGGCATACTGCCCAATCAGATCGCACCCGGTGACCAGGGGAATTCCTTGCACGATGGGATTGCTGTTCACGTCGGCGATGTCGAGTACCCATTCAGAAGCGGCATCGCGCCAGATCAACGTGAAAACGTAGGTGACGGTGAGGATGACTACCTGGAACGACTGCGACTTCCCAGACGTCGGGATTTCGTTGATGGTCATGAACCACTTCCAAGGAATCCAGCAAACGACGAAAGAACGCTCTGCGACACGGGTTTGGGCTGCACCGTTCCGTTGTTCACGACGGGGGCGGTCTGCTCTGGGCTGGCCTGGTTGGACGGGTCGACCTGAACCTCCTGGACGTTGACGATGAAGATCTCCTTAAAGGTGATCGTCACGCTCAGGATGTTCTCGCTGTTCTTGTCGGTGATTTGTTCAATCGCCTGAATCAGCATATTGCTGTATGGCCGCTTCCCCGTCTGGAGGGTGAATGGCTGCCGGGAAGCCTGCAAAGTCAGTAGCTGGTCGTAGATGTCCTGAGGATCGCTGCTGATGATCCCGCCGCCACCGATGTCAAAGATGGCCCCGCTATTGCTCCATCCGTATCGCGCAGTAACCGTCGATGGAATCTTGTAGGCGTGGTCCGTGATCGCGGCGCCGTTCTGGATAGGGTGCTCGGTGATCGCCAGTTCATCGCGCGCGCGCTCTTCGATCGTGCATTGAGGGATGATGGTCCCGATTGCGCGCGACGTGCGCAGAAGGATGTCCTCGACCTCGCCCGCGATGACCAGGCCAACCGAAGAAAGGATGCTCACATCGCCGCCGTTGTCTGGAAGTTGCGTACAAGACGCTGGTTCACGGTGTCTTGCTCACGACCAACCGCCGATGCGGTTTCTTGGGCATTGCCAGAGCCGTAAACGTTGATCGTTGTCTGGGCGCTCAGATTCGCACCTGCTGCCTGCTGATACATGGCATCGCTGTACGGATTGCGCCCCTGCTCGTGCAACGTGATGGCCTGCATGAGCTTTGCCTTGGTGGCCACGTCGTTGAGGTTCAACTGCGCATCGGGGCTTACGCCCAGGCGCCCGGCGACATCAGCGATATAAGCACTGGTGTTGTTCTCGTTCGACGGCGCGTAGGTCGACACGATGTCGCGCACCGTTTGAAGCTTCTTGTGCCCAGCAGCTGCCGACTGACCCGTGAAGTACAGGCTCAGCTGGTTGCTGAGTGCATTGAGGCCATCTTGCGGCGTCGCGTAGGACCCAAAGGTGCCACCCGGGCCGGTACGAAGGTTTCCTGGATTGTTCTGGCGAAGGCCTAGCGGCTGTGATCCATCGGTCGCCGGAGCGGCATCGGGCTTCCCGTGCTCATAGGACTGCCCCGTGATCTGGTTCCACAGCTGCGATGCGGCCGCGCCAAAGGATGACGCGTCCTTCTTGACATCAGGCGTGATGCCACCACTGATCTGGTTCTTCAGCCAGTCGTAGCCCTTGGCATAGGCCGCCCCAACGGCATCGCGAGTTCCTTGCGTCTTCTCCAGCACCCACTGGACGGCTTTGCTGTTTTCGACCGCATGCACGACTTTCATCACCCACTCATAGGCCTCTTTCACGGCCGCGGTGAGTTCGTGCCAGCCTTCCACGATATGAGGCCACGCAAACTTGGCAGTGGCCCACAGATTGTTGAGGCCGTCGCCGATGAGATCGATGCCCGCCTTTGCCAAGTCGATCTCAGGCTTCCATTTGCCCCAGTCGATCAGGCTCTTGCCGCCCTCCTTCCAGACTTTGAAGTCATCCCAGAGCAGCGCCACAGCAGCGGCGAGCGCGCCGATCCAAGCGACAGGACCGCCCATGATGACGGCGGTTCCAGCAAGTAGGGCCGCACCCCATTCGGCAACGGTCTTGATGTTCTCCTTGGTGGAGTCGTCCAGCGAGTTCCACCGGTACTCAAGCTCGTCCAGAACGCCGATGATGCGCGTCCCAACCACCGTGCCGAGCACTTCGAAATTCGCCTTCATCTCTCGCAGGCGGATATTAAAGTTGTGGGACAGCTCCGTGGCACGCGTGACGTCGAGGCCGTATCGGCGAAGAATGGCGCGATACCGGTCGCTGAATTCGTCGGTTCCCTTGATCAGCGCCTGTAGCGTCTTCTCGTCGATGCCAAGAACGTTTGCCCGGGCATAGGCCTGGGCGTAGGGCATGGACCGGAACAGCTTGCCGAGGTCAGTCAGAAGAACGGTGGTATCGCGCAACTCGCCATTCGCATCGCGCGTCTGGATGCCCCAGGACTTGAGTAGGCTCTCCCCGCCGGGGTTAATGCGAAGGAACTTGGCCAGCGCCTCAATCGAACCTCGTGCCGCGTCAGACGAACTTCCGAGATTGTCGGCGGCGAAACCGAGGGCTTGGATGTTCTCTGCGGATGCCTTAGTGCGCTGGCTCGTGAAATACAGCTCTTCCAGACCATTGGCCATCTTGGACACGGCTGCCATCACGGCAGTCGCAGTAGCCACGGCAGCGAAACCGAGCGCCGCTACTTCCTTGGATACATTTTTGATGCCGTCGACGAACTTGCGCTCACCGGACGTATCGACCTTGTAGCCGAGGGAGACCAAGAATTCTCTGATCACCTCGGTGCTCATCGCCTCATCCTTTCCGCTTTGATTGCGTTTTCAGCAGCTACGTCGATCGCATCGTTAGCCCATGCGATGGCCTCAAGGTCTAACGTCCCGTCAATCAGGCTTTCCAGGCGGCAATAACCCTTTGTCACCGGCCTCATGAGCCAATCCTCACCATCAGGCAAGGAAGCCCAAACTACGCCGCCGTCGTCGGGGTATTCAGTAGGGACGCGGCGCTTCCTTGAAAAAAACTGCCGAGGTTCTCCGTGATCACTTTGGAGGCGATCTGGAGCATCACGCCCATGTCGATGTCATCGAACATCTGCGCCTTGTTGACGAAGATGTTGGCCCACGACGAGCCCTGCTGACGCTGGACGATGGCGAGGCAGGTGTCCAGGACGTAATCACAATCGGCGTCGGACATGCCGGCGATGGCATCCGCGATGGGCTGGAGAAAAGTCGCGAAGTCGTCGGTCTTACCCTGCGATGCAGTAGCCAGTCCGCCAAGCACCGGCGCAAGGCGCCGGGCGACGTGGAACTGCTGTCGGGCATTGAGCTTGCCGCTCCTGTACTGCTGGCCATTGATCTCGAAGTCCATCAGTACGTACCCAGGATCTGATCGATGTAACCGGCGTCAAAGACCCATTCCATCGTGCCGCCGTCTTTGGCGTACGTGTTTTTCGGCTGCTTCTTGAAGGCCACCGCACGGCAGCCGTCGTTGTCGCCACTGGCCGTGTTGTTGATGGTGATGATGTTGTTGCCCCACAGCGCGGATGAGGTGCTCTGCAGATCGTACATTGCCTGCAACTGGGCATTGACCGGCGATGTCTTGAGCAAGCGAACCGTGACGGTGCCCGACTTGCCAGCATGAAGGCTGTGCATCGGCGTGCCATCGGCACCCACCGTCATGTTGTTCTTGTCCTCGGTCATCTCAATGTCGATGCCCTCTTCAGCAGCACCAGCACCATTGCCGAGGTTGAACGAACCGCCCGGGCCCGTAATGGTGGCCTGGACGTCGAGAAAACTATAAGCGCGGCCCATGGCGGCTCCTTAGCGGTTGACAGAGATGAGGACGTCGGAGAAATGCACGGCGCCGGCGAGCTTCACAGCAACCTGCGCGGTGGGTGCCTTGCGAGCTTCGCGGTCGGACTGGCTCTGGGTGGCCACCGGTGGCATATAGACGTAGTAGCCCTTGGTCAGGGTCTGGCCCTGCGAGATCGCTCCGAAGCCTGGAGAGTTCCACACGCCAGGCGCCATCAGCCCGTTGTTGACGCCTTCCTCGCAGGCCTGCTCGATCGCACCGGCAATCTGGTTGGTGCCCGCGTCGGTCTGAGGGATTTTGGTCGGGCTCGTATACAGCAGGTTGTAAACGTTCGTCTGGACGGCGTTTTGCAGCCAATCGAGGCCATGGCGCTCGTCGAAGAAGTCACCATTGCACATCACGCCCTGCTGGACGATGGCCGTGGAGTTGTTGAAGTTCACGAAGACGTTGCAATCCTTCGCATCAATCGTGGCCGCCTGCGTCTCATTGAGCGTCTCAGCCGCAACCGACGGCTCCTGCTTGAACTTCAGCGTGATCGTGCTGTTGTTGGCGGTGAAGTCCACTGTGAAGGCGCGACCGTAGAGAGAGGCCACGGCATAGGGGTTGCTGCTCGAATACTGAATAAAGGTGCGCGAGAAGTTCGCAGCCTGCAGCTTCGATGCAATATCCGTCGTCTGGGTCGGATCGAGAATGGCGCTCGACGACGAGGTGATGCCGTAGATGCGGCTAGGCGAAGAGGCCTCAATGTAGGTAGCCACCGAGATGTGGTCGCTATCGACCACCGAGGCATCAGCGACCATGAGCCCGTACCAGTCGCCATAGGGCGCGCAGGCCTGCACACCGGCCAGAAGGCTTTCGGCAACGACGCCCTGCACCGGCACCGAAGCGACGCCGGTGACCAAGCCCATCAGTCCCGAAATGTCTGTGCCCGAGCCCGGATTGCTTGCGTAGCTGACGCTGGACGATGCGCCGGTGGTCGAACTGACCACATCGAAGCGGTTGTAACTGGCGTTCCAGGTGACCGTCGCTGCACCGGCGAGCGCTGTGGTCACCGCCGATGCGACGCCGTTGAGGTTGTTGACCGCGGACAGGTTGATCGCTGTCAGCGTCTTCAGCGTGCCGTCGATGGTGATCTTCATTCCGCCGGAGCTCACAGCGGTGAAGTTGGCGATAGCCTGCTGGGCTACCGAGAGAACGCCGCCATGCAACACACCAGAGGTGGCCGTCTTGGCCCAGCGACCGATGTAGAGAACGGAAGGCTGCGGCGACTGCGAGAAGAACAGACTGGCGGCCAAGTATTCGGGCGCCGTCGAGCCGAAGTCGGCGACAACGCCATTGATGGTCGTGTACTGACGCACGCGCTCGTTGGTATCGATGACGGCCGACGATCCGAGAATCAGCAGCGCACCGAAGTTACGCACCGCCGCCGCCAGTGGATTGAGCGTGACCTGTACGTTGACGACATCGCTGACGGAAAGACCTTTCGACATGGGGATGCTCCGTTAGTCGTGAGTATCCGTGTCGATCTCGAAGGGAGCCGACAGGATGTTGAGAATGGGATAGCTACGTTCCACCTTTCGGCGGAAGCGGATCGCGACGTCGAAGCGGCGGACCCATTGCTGGTTGATGAGTTCGGGCGCGGCGATCGGTTTACCGACGTCGGTAACTGCGATCCCCTGCGGCGTGAGCTGCTCGCGGTTCTGGGCGATGTACAGGCCATCGCGCATGACCTTCGCGTTCATCATGCTGTTCGGGCCGTAGAAGCTGGCCAAAACGATCAGTGTTTCGTGGACGGCGTAGTTATCGTGGCCGTCACCGGTGCCGTCGTGCTGCTCCACCGGGTAGTCGTCCGGGTCCATGTTGGTTACACCAATGGCGCACCAGTCCGTGGACGGCTCGGGCTGCTTTGGAACCGTGGCCTGCCAGCGAGGGCGGACCATGGATCCTGGCAATCCTGTCACACCAACAACCACCTGTTGCAACAGCGCGTCAAGCGCATCGCCTTCCAGTGGCTCAGGACTGCCCGCCGGCAGGATGTAACCGCCGGTCGAGGAATCGTTGGGCACTACTTAGCCTCCGGAGAGCTTCACTGGCGTACAAAGCGCGGCCGTGAAGCCGGCGCCGTACGTCGTCCAGTCCGAGATGTTGAACACCGTGTACCAGTCGCCTTTCCACTGCACGAGGTCAGCATCGATGCCATCTGACCCCGCGGTGAGCGGGAACCGCGAATGGACCATGATCGACCCAGTGACGTACGAGCCTTCCGGGAAGCGTTTGAGGATGTCGCCCTGGTCGTTTGTCACCACGCCAGAGAAAGGCGTGTCCGTAGGGGTGTTCGTTGCCATGCCGCCATTGCTCACCGTCTGCGCATTGCGGCGACAAACGAGCGTGCGATCGACGAACTCGCGCGAGAACAGCAGGTGAGTGACGTTGAGTCGAGGCATGGGCTACTTCTTCCGAAGGACGTAGGTGATGGCGTTTCGAAGCGATCCGGTGTCAATCAGTGGCGTCGTTCCCGTGCGCCCCCGACGGCGGCGCGCGGCAAGCGTCGAATGTGCCAGCTCAGGAGCGATACCGGAGTTGATCTTTGCCTTCACCGCGTTTGAGGCAACGATGCCGGCCCTATGCAAAGCCTTGTCCGCAGCCTGCGCGTTACCATCCATGGCGTCGCTTGCACCCTTCTTCAGCTCGTCCGTGGCGGCCTTTTGAGCCGACTCCACGCCAGGCACGAGAAACGGACGCGCCGGAAGGTTGTTCACCGGCGAGCCCGTTTCCTGAATATATCCAATCGTGGCGTTGTTGATGGGCTCCCCGTCCTGACGCTCAGTCGTGGATGCTGGGATGCCGATCAGGACTTCGTTGGACGCGAGCTGCTGAATCGACCTCAGGACAACCGACACGTTGTCCTTGGTCATCTTCACGCCCATGGCTTAAAACTGCCGACCGCCGGCGCCGATCATCCGCGCGAACTGCAGGAACTGGATGCCATAGCGGCTCATGTTCCAGAAACCGCCATCCGTGAGGCTGACGGTGCTGGGGTCATAGCTGACCGAAACCTTGTCGACCGCCTTGGCCGAAGTGGCGCCGGTGACCTCGCCGGGCGTATTCCCATCGGCCACGTCTTCCGAGGCCTGCGCGGCGAGCACGAGATGATGACAGGCGAACAGCTCCTGGCCGATCACCCACCACGCACCCCAGAGATCCTCCGGAAGCGTGACGGCGGCAAGGCCAAGCCACAGATTGACGCCCGAGTCCGGATACGCAGTGGTATCGGCGAACTCGGGGAAATCAGTGCGCAGCTGGTCGGCGGTGACGGTCATGCTCAGCTCTTGGCGGCGGCCTTCGCGGCCGCAGCGTCTGCCTTGGCCTTGGCGGCGGCCTCGGCCTCTTCGTCCGTCTGGGTCACGCCCTCAGGAACGTCGGCCGAGTGTGCCTGCGTGTACCAGTGCTCGGCAATCTCTTCTTCCAGGCGCTGGATGCCGGCTTCGATCTTCTCCTTCACCAGCTGACCATCGCGAACGATGGTCAGGGTGAAGGCCTTCACGACGTTGACGAGTTTGCTGGCCATGGGTCAGATCCCGTCCACGTAGCCGAGGGTCTCGCCGTACACCACTTCCACCACACCCAGGCGGCCGAAATAGGTG
Source organism: Dyella japonica (assembly GCF_040545895.1). Taxonomy (GTDB): domain Bacteria; phylum Pseudomonadota; class Gammaproteobacteria; order Xanthomonadales; family Rhodanobacteraceae; genus Dyella; species Dyella japonica_D. The sequence continues at coordinate 156,164 of NZ_JBEPMU010000006.1, read as the reverse complement.
GTCAGCTGGTGGATGCCGCGGTACTCCAGCGGGGTGCGCTGCAGCGGGACCAGCGGGAAGCGGACCAGGTTGCGGTCGTTGGTGTAGGCCACCATGCGGTTCTTGTTCGACGCACCGCGATTGGCGAGCCACTTCAGCGGCTGGATATCCAGCGGACGGCCATTGATGCTGTTGCAGATGGAGTTGTTCTTCAGGAACTCCAGGATGCTGATGTTGCCGGCCGAGCTGATCAGCGTGCTAACCAGGTAGCTGAACTGGATGGGCGGCAGCAGCAGCTTGTCCGGGCAGCGGGCGAAGCCAGACGACTGCCACACCGCTTCGAGCAACGTGTTGACGTCCGCCAGGATCTGCGCCGGCGTGGTGGTTCCGTTGTTCCAGTTTCCCGTGACAGCGTTCGTCACGCTCACTCCCGCGTTATTCACCAGGCCACTAAAGCCAAGCGTGGTATCACCGATGTAAACCTGCTCATCGATGTCCATGTTGTACTTCAGCTGCATGCCTTCGAACTTCTGCTGGTCGACCGGGCGGCCAAGCTTCTGTGCGGATTCCAGCTCAGGAATCGTCCAGCCCAGCTGCATACCCCAGAGGGTCAGCGGATTGGCCGTCTTGCCAATATCCAACTGAATACCGGTGATCGCGTTGGCATCCTTGCCGATCCAGCTCTTGCCGCTCGGCGAGGGACCGCCGGCCGCAGCGAAGCTGGAGTTGGTGAAGCTCGATACCTCATCAGCGATCGAAACGTCCTCGCGCAACTGGATGTCACGGCCCCAGGTCACTGCCGCAAGCGGCATGTGCAGAGTTTGGTCGAGCCGTTCCAGCTCGCCGATCAGGAACGAGCCCGAGCTGTCGATGGTGGCCGCGTCGAAGGTCATCAGACCGTCGCGCGTGTAGGCGCGCTTCACAGAGCGCGGAAGAATCAATTCTTTCATGGTGTTCGGTCTCCGAATCGCGCCCACAAAAAAACCGCCCGGAGGCGGTCTCAGTGCGTGGCAGCTTGTGGGTGGGATCAGATGTTGTAGGCGATTTCGACGTTACCGCTGGCGTCAGCCGGACCCATGAAGGTGCAGTTGGCGACAAGGATGGTATTGGTGGTGTCCGAGGCGGCCTCGATGCCACCGATCGGCTTGCCGGCAGAGGCATTCGCGACGCGCACGTACACCGGGCCGTTCAGCGCGGCGGTGCCTGCATTGAGCTGCACGGTGGCATAGCCGCGGCGCAGGACGTTGGCCGGTCCCGAGGTCGGCGGCACGGCCGTGCCGAGGCCTTCCTGGCTGGAATTGGCCGGGAACGGTTTCACCAGCAGGCCATAGATGGCGGTCGCCGCGTCACCTGCGCCGACCGGATCGAGCTTGCCGCTCACGATCTTGCCGAAAAGGCCGAAAGCCGAGAACGGGGCGGCCGAATCGAACGGCACCGTCTCAATGGTCTTGTTCTCTTCGCGGGACACCATGCCGGGAATGCCCGACGGCATGCGGAAAAGGTAAGCAGTCATAGTCGGATAGTCCTCAGCGCTTGGAGTAGAACTCGCGGTTGCGAGCGTTGATGTCGGACACGGACGTCTGGCGGCCGAAATCCTTGGTGGAGAGGCTGGCGCGGTGATTGCCGTCGTTATTCTTGGCGCGCATGACATTGGCCGCACCGATGAACGCGGCGTTGAGAACGGCCAGAGGAAGCTTGCCGAAATCCGCTTTGTGCCCGCCCAGGAACGGCGTGATGGCATCGCGGCCAGCGTCGGTTTGGTAGGCGGCGTCGAGGGCCCTGCGCTGGCACTTGCACAGCCACAGCGCGCGCTGCGCGTCCGTGGTCTTGGCGTCGAACGTCGGGATCTTGGTGCCAGGCGCGAGGATCTCGGCCAGGGCCGGGATGTTCTTGGCGCTGTCGCCCGTGTATAGCTTCACGCCCGCATCGCTCAGCTTGCCCGCGGTCTCGGCTCCGATGACGGTGTCCATGGTTTCGTCACCATCCTCATCGTCGTCTTCGTCGTCACCGTCTTCATCCTTGGCTTCGAGCTTGTCCATGCGCTTGCCAATGTCTTCAAGGGCGTCGAGCACCTTCTTCAGACCATCCTCTGTCTTCTTGTCCTTCTTTTCCTTGTCGTCCTCTTCGGACTCTTCGTCCATGGACTCCGCCTCTTCGGCGATCTTCTCGACCTCGTCGGCGTCCTTGGATTTGAATGCCGCACGGATGCGATCCGCGAACGAGAGCTTCTTCTTGCTTGCCATATCTTCGTCTCCGATTGCGCACCGCGGGCCGCAACGGCCTCGTTCAACCAGTGCGACGTGGTTGCCTAGGATGTTGCGCTGTGCCGCGCGCCCCGGTTGCTGCTGTTCGTAGTCGGCTTCGTAGCCGTTGCTTACTTCTTCGATCCCGTCTTTCTGGATGGCATCAATGGCTTCCCGATCCGTGATGAGGAGATCGGCGAACATGAGGTCATCCTCGATGCCCTCTCCGCGCCGCACGTTGGACATGGTCCCCACGCGGTACTGCTTGATGTTGTCCGGTGTAACGAACTCGTCCGGGTGTCCCAGGGTGACCGGCTTACCCTCGAAGCTCGCGATGGTTTCCGGTCGGAACAGGTCTTCCGGACCGCGCGAGACGCGGATGAGCTTGTCAGGACCGCCGGTGATGGACTCGCCATCTTCGCCGGCGATCTCGCCCTCGGCGTATAGCATCTCGCCGGTGCGCGCCACCGGCACGTCCAGGCATAGCAGATAGCCTTCGGGCGTGAGAGACCGCTTCTCGCCGAGCTTGGCCACGGTGTAGTACCGCGAGCTACCGGCCGAGTTGAAGTCCGTGGTGCGCATCGACATTTCATTCGCCCATAAAAAAGCCCCGCCGAAGCGGGGCCGGTTTTGATTTTCTGAGGCCGTAGTTACGACTTACCAGCCTTGTCGATGATCTCATTGGCAATCCGGACAGCACCAAGGATTACTTCTTTAGTGTGCCCAGTAAGCTCAGCACGATTCGCCGTAGCGTACCCCTCAGGTAGCTGAGCAGCGACTATCTTTGCTGCAATGTCGATCCGCAGCTTCTGAATTTCCGTCAGTCCCTGTGACATCTGCGATCCTCGTCATGTTGGAGACCAAAAACTACCCCCGGTAAGGTCACTCTGGCAACACCGGCTCTGGGTAACACCTGCAGTTGTATATCTGCCCGGCGTGCGTGGTGGTTCCATCGGAAAGCGTCGGTGGGTCATCCCACCTGACGAACTTCCCGTTCATTTGCTTGTGGCTGTGGCGGACATCCGAGTCACCGGAGGTGCGCCATATGTAGCCCTCTGAACCGACATGCTCCGCGCGCGCCTGGGTAAGGGTCGATGCGGTACGTGCCACTTCGGTCCGCGCGATCAAGTTGGCGCGGCTCGTGGCCACCACACCCGATCGCGCGATCTCCTTGGCGAACTCGCTGGCCCGGGTCGAATCCTCTAGGCCCTTGATCGTCAGATCGTGCACGCGCTGAGCCGCCTCCAATGGAAGCGACTTGATCAGCGTGACTTGCTCGGCCAGAAGCGCCTGGAACAGCTCGCCCGTAGGCGCCGTCTGTATCTCCCGCCGAAGCTCGCGCGACATGTCCGCAGCAAGTTCAGCCCAAGACATCCGGTCGCGAGCATCCACCTCCATCAGCATCCGCGTGGCCGTGCGCGTCGCCCAGCCAGTGAGTGCTTCGGAGTACTTCTGCATCATGTCGGTGATCGTCGGCACCGCCGATGGATCACCAGCCGGAAAGGCGTCAATGAGATGCCCGACCTGCGCTGCTACCCGCCTAAGCTGCGCGGCGTACTGGATCTCCGCTTTCCGGCTTCGTACCTTCCCCCGGTTCTTGCGTCGATCCGTCGTCCGGAGCCGCTTCAGTGGGGTCCGGAAGAGCATCTTCAGCCTCGTTGATCAGGTCGTCGGTGACGTTCGTCCAGATGCCAGTGACCTCGCTGGACTGTTTCAGCTCCTGCAGGGCGGTCTTTTGGCTGATCAGGCCGGCGTCGTAGGCATCCAGGACAGCCGCCGTGGTCTTTTGGTTGATGTCCGCCTTGTCGCCATCCGACATCTGCTCGAGCGAATTGAACTCAAACGTGAAATCGTCGGGAGGTGCGATACCCAGTTCTGAGCGACACACAACGTCAAGAAGCTTGGTCACGCCAGGGCGAAGGCGGCGCTCCTGTTTCGATGTGATGCTCTCATGGTACTGCCGCATTTCTCCGTCACCGGTCGAGTTGAGACCGGCCGGCGACTGTCCGAATAGGCGGGTCAGCGGCGTTTCAGCGGCTCCTGATAGCTGCTGCCCAAACTGAAGCAACACATCATCAAGGCCGGCGAACGTGTACTGATGCGCATCGAACTCGTCTTCCGAGTCCAATAGCGTCAGGCCCTCGTTGGACTGGAACCGGCGAATCATGTCGATGTTCTTGGTGAGCGCATCAAGCGCCGGCCCACCCATCGCGATGATCTCGCGCAACCCCTTTACCTTCACCGTACGCAGATGTGCCTTGTAGACCAGCTGCGCGGCTCCCTGCGTTGTGCTGTCGAACGCCAATAGGCGATCAAAAAGCCGCTCAATAACCGACTGCCCCCACAGGTTCTCGGCGATCTTCTGCCAATACGGCAGGTCCACGCCGTCCATACGAATGACGCGGCTGTGGTGAATCCTCTGGCGCTTAAGCGCCATGGAGTCAGCAACCACGTCGTAGAACTTCGGCATGCCCATGTCAGGGCCGTATTCTTCGATCAACAGGTTCAGCGTTGGCTGCACTAGCCATCGATCGAGCACCAGCAGGCCCTTGAACTGCCCCTTACCAATGGAGTCGACGTTCAACGGCGTTTCCATCTTCTGGCCGTCAATGAGCATCACGGCTAGCGATCCGCCATACAGGCGAGCCCACTTCGTGTTATCGCAGAGACGGTCCCAAAGGTGCATCCGCTCGAACGCGGCGATGATCTTGGTCTGCTGCTCGGGCTTGAGCGACGAATTCAGGTCAATGCCTGCGCGCGTCATATCCTCCGCAATGCAGTCGACGACCGCGCCAACAATCCAGCTGGAACGGTACATCGCCTCCATCTGCACGCGGTTGCGGCTGATGAAGTCGAAGCCATATCCACCAGCCGACGACTGGTTGTTCGTGCCGATGCCGACGCGGGCCTCGAAGTTGGCGAAGCTGTCGCCCACAATGAAACGCTTGCCGGAACCGGCTTGCGCCTGCGCCTGAACCTGCGCGGCTTGATGTCGGCGCTGCCGGTTCTTACTCATGCTGCGAGCCTGGTCCAGACGTCCAGCGCACTGGCGCCAGGGTTGAATTTGATCATCACAGCATCAGCCAAGTTCGGCGATCGAGTGCCTTCCGGCGCTTTGTCGATCACGATCTTGCCAACGCCATTGATGGTGTAGGTGGGCTGCGACAGCTCCATGATCAGCTTCTGCAGCAATGGCAGGCGGCTGGAAATGGAGATGATGCTGTCCGGGTCAACGGTCATGCCCTCAACTACGGCGCGATAAGTCTGCTGAAACCGAATACGCAAAGCCCACCAGGACTGTGCCTTACGGTTGGCGAATAGGTCTTTGTTCTTTCGCTTCTGGACCATCTCGCCGTCCGGGTCATGGACTTCTCCCGAACCACGGAATGGCTCGGCGCGTCGCTGCGGTTCACCGCGCTCACGCCGTCCTTCGTTGATCACTCGCGCATCACCTCGCGCCCCGGCGCCAAGACCGTCAGCGTCATAGTCGAACGCCAGATAGTCGTGGGCATCGCAGAGTGCGAACGCTTGCTGCACCGTGCTGAAGATGTCACCACCCTTACCAGACCATTCCTCCAGCACATCCAGGAGGATGCCCTGGCCGCCGGCAAAGGCGTTCTTGTCGATTCCTTCGTCAGCGACGTCGAGCGCGCCGCGGCTCAGCCCCGTAACAGGGATGCCGAGCTTCGTGTGCGCGTCGATCGCTGCCTGCACCCAGGCCGAGGGAATCACCACACCCTCCACTGAGGCGGCGTAATCGATGTCCACTTCCTGTGCCAATGTCACCGGGTCCAGCTTGTTCCGCTGTGCCTCGTACCAGGCTTCATCCTTGCGCGGATCATCGCGCCAGTGAAACGTGAAGACCTTGGTCTTGCCGCTGAACCGTCGATTGGCAAACGAGTTGCCCCGACCATTCGGCGTGGAGATGTCCTGCCGGCAGTTCGTCGTCGCCGATAGCGACGCGTCCACCAGCTGCGGGCGAGCGAGGAAGGCCGACTCGTCCACGATGTAAAAGCTTGACCGGCCGCCGCGGCCAATACCGTCGCCCGCCTCGCCCGTCATGATCGAACCCGTCTCCGGGAACTGGATCTTCATGTACGAGGCGTGGATGCCGCGCTGCCAACCGCCGCGGAACTCCGCAGGCAGACCGGCCAAGAACATGCGTCCCTTCTCGAACAGCGAATCCGGGTCGCCGATGACGTCGACGTATTCCTCTTTGCGCGATCCGCAGCCCACGGTGATCTGTGGACGGAACAGGCAGACCGTGCAAGCCAGCGCCATCGTGAGCCACGACATTCCCATGTCGCGGGTCTTTTCGGTGATGCCGTTTTCCTGCTTGACCCAGCGCTCCAGGAACCACGTCACCCACTCTTCCTGCTTGGGGAAGAGGAGAAACGGGATGGTCGATGGCAGGCCGCGCTCAGGGTTTCGCGGGTCAAACGTCACACCCCAGTCGATGATGAACTGCGCCGGGTTGTCTCGGTAAAACGCCTTCAGTGCAGGCAGCTTGTCGGGCTGCTCGCGGATCCGACGCAACCGTTCCATCCGCCATTCGAAGACCTGGACGTAATCCGGGTTCTTGAAGTCGAAGGGAAACGGGATCGGCATTAACTCGTGCCGGCCATCAGCTCCTGGTAGGCCTTGGCCGCCTCAATGGGATTCGTCGGCATCGCGCCCGGCGGTGGAAGGGTCACTTCCACCTTCTTCGGGTCGGCGATGTTGTAGGCCTCGCGCTCAAGCGTGATGAGCTTGTGCAGCGTGTCGCCCAGGTCTTTCATGGTCTTGGTGCGTCCGGGAAGGCTAGTCACCGCCCGGTAGAGGTCCATCATCTTGTCAGGCAGCGCTACCTGGTCTTCCTCAGTGCCGCCGGACAGCATCTCGGCCACCTTCGCGAAGAGTTCGCGGTCAGCGGTCTGAGCCTCCAGCTCAGCGAGCAATGCCATGGCGAGCGTTCGGGCCCGGCCAATGTCCTTTCGGTGCCCCAGCCTGACCTTGGCAATTACTTCAGCGTTCGCTTCAACCAGTTCGCGTTCCGAGATGGTGTTCTCAGTGCGAACCTGACTGCGAACCTCCGCGGTGCGAACCAGAGCGTCCGCCTTGGCTTTGATCTTGGCGCCAAGGTCGCGCTCCCACCCGTCACGCTTGGCGCGCTTGCGGATGGCGGTATCGGTGACGCCTTGCGTTGAAGCGATCTCACGAATGGAAAGCAGCCCTGCCCGGTACTCCGACTCGATCCGCTCCCAATCGGTTGCCTTCTTGCCCTCAGCCATACATCACTTGCCTAGTGAACGGATCGCGTCCAGCTGCTTGTTGCACTGCGTTAGCGCATCCTTGCGTGCACGGGCCACCCTGACGGCTTCCGACACCGTACGGGACTGCGGCTGCTCGATCGGGCATGCCGTGGTCAGCTCTGCCGGGACAGACACGTACTGCGTCACCGTCTGGGTCACAACCTTAGGCGTCACCGGTGCAACGGGCTTGACCTGTTGGGCGCAGCCGAACTGGGCCAGCAGCACAGCGCACAGGAGAAGCAACAGCAGCGTCCGGATGATCCAGTGCCTGACCATCAGTAATCGCTCAGTGCGGGACATAGCTCCTCCTTCAGCGTGCCTGCGCATGCCGTGGTGGTGGATGCCTGTTTGAACTTGGCCTGCCAAGCGGCTGCATCGGAATGGGCGGCGGCCTTGTCCTTGGCCAGCTGCTCGACAGCCGCCTCGGCCTGACCCTTCTGGATTGCTGCCTTCTGGGCTTCAAGGGCGCTATTCGCGTTCACCTGGGCCAGCGCCTGAGCCGATGCATTCTTCTGGGCGATGGCGTTGTCACGTTCGGTGTGCGCGTTGTCGATCTCGACCTTATCGTCTGCCGCTTGCAACGCGCGGCCGTGGTCAATGACCTTGTCGTACCCATACCAGCCAAGGCCGATCAATAGCAGCAAGAGAAGGCCGTAGGCGTAGAAACGCAGAGGAATCGTCACTTGGCCTCCGGCGCGGGCACGGTCGGCGGAGGATTATCCGGCTGATCGAGATTGGCCTGCTTGACCACCACGGCGACCGTGGCAGCCATACCTGTGAACAGGGATGCGTATCCGAGGCCACCCAGCAGCCACGTCGGCAAGTGGGCGGCCCAATCAGCATGCATGTTGCGGTAAGCGACGTCCGCGCCCTTCAGTGCAGCGGTGGCGATACCAAGGCGGATGCTCCAGAGCTTGTGCCAGAGTCGGGCATGGCTGACGAGTTTCACCGGAGCTTCCTCACCTGTTGCAGCTCATGGATGTCCTGGCTGTTTCGCTCGGTCTGAACTTTGAGCTCTGCCATCTGCCGTGTGAGCCCGGGGACGTCGGAAAGCTGTTGGGACAGTGTCGTCAACTGAGCATTCGTCACTGCCTGAGCGGTGACGACCTTGTTCATCGTCTCGTTCTGAGCCTGCAGGCGACTATCGAAGTTTCGGAACACCCATCCCAAGAGGAAGACGAGTAGCGCCACCACTCCGCCTACGACCAGCTTTTCAACCGGGCCGAGGCGAAGGTGCAGATGACCGTCTTGGGAGTTCTGCAGGTCCATAGGTTCTGGGGCCGTCACGTAGTCACCGAGTCGGATAGAAAGAGAGCCGTCTCGGCAGCCCTTCGCTTTACAAGCCCGGGCATCACCTGCCCTGCCGCCAAGGTCCAGAACTTGAACTGCTGAGCGGCCGCTTGGTAATCGCCGCGGTTGAGTACGCGCAGCAGGGTCGAGTCACGCAGGCGGGCGAAGCCGAGGTTGAACGTGAAATCGGTGAGCGCGTCGAACTGACCTTGCGTCAGCGGAACACTCACCAGCTTCTCTACGTGACCGCCTGCAATGTCCAGGTCATCGGCCAAGAACTGGTTGGCCTGGTCCTCGGTGATGACCTGTCCCATCTGCACTCCGGCCGTGTGGCCATAGCCGATGGTTGGAACGCCACCAACATCGCGGTAGGCCGACAGGCGCAAGCCCTCGGACTCCTTCACGAGGTTGATGGCGTTCTGGCTAGGCAGCATTACTGCGCCGGCTGCTCGGCGGCCGGCGCCGGTGCGGGCTCCAGCGAAGCGGTCTCGGCGTTCAGCTGTTCGATCAGCGCCTGGATGTCGGCGTTGGCCTGCACGACGTTCGGGTCGTCAGGAAGCGCCGCGGACAGCTTGGCCGAGATGGCGGTGAGTTCGTTGGCGACGGCCGTCTTCAGTGCGGCGACGTTGTTGACCAAATCTTCAGATGCGGACATGGTGACTTGCTCCAATTGGGCGATGCGATCCAGCACCGGCTTGAAGAACCAGTGGAGAATCGATCGCATGGGAATTCCAAGGGTGGAGCGAGCCGTGGGACTTGAACCCACATCTTCGGCCTTGGAAGGGCCGCGCCTTGCCGTTAGACCAGGCTCGCGTAAACGAAAAAGCCCCACCAATGGCAGGGCTTTTATATAGGGGTCGAGTTTGACGTTGCCAGAATCTACGGAATCAATTTATAAATCAACAGGCGATGAGATATTCCATCATCGCCACACGTTCGCCCTCGTCGAGCGGCTCATCGAATGGAATCCTAAGCCAAGCCGCCACGTGGATTTTAGCCATCCGAAGGTGCTGGCTATAGCGCGAGTTGTCCATCGACGCGCCAACCTTTCGGACACTGCGGATCTTCTCTTCCCGTGTGTACGAAGTGGCCATGTACTCGCAACGAAGTACACATGCCGGCACGTATCCCTTGTCCTGCGCCTGCAGCGCGCGCACCGCATGCTCTACTTCATCAGCCGATCCGTTGACCTCTAGCCGCGATGGATTGAGGCCTTGCGGCGCGCGTCCGTGATATTTCATCAGGGTGGCAATCGGTGAAATGCCCAGCCAGCCGATGTTTTCATGCCGGCCGCCGCCATATTCCTTGCCCCACTCGGCGAGACGGGCCTCAAGCGTGGTTGCTTTGCGCATGGTCATTTCCCCTTGTTCGCTTCTTTGATGGCACGACGGAGCAAGTTCCGCCGCCGCTTCTGTTCTCGTTCCAGCCTGTCGGCCATGCCCTGCGCGTATGTGGCGCGCTGACGCATCACCTTCGCTTCGTGTTCGAGTTCGTCGTTCGTGAGGGCGCGGACAGCGATGCGGATGGCTGCCGGTTCCGTAGGCGTCTCGCCTGCGCGCGTAACCACGGCTCGCATTCCGCTCTGGCCTCCTGGCTCAGCTTGTCCAGCTCGGCCATCCACTGGTTGCCTGGCAGCTTCAGAATGCGCAGCGCGTGAGCCAAATGGTAATAGACGGGCATTCATGCCGCCTCCGATTCGATCCGCACGCGGACGGCGTATCGCTTGGGCTTGGCAATCTCCTGGGTGTAACGCCATTCGACAGCGGGATCACGGTCATCCACGCCGAGGCGATCCGCGATACCGTCGCGCAGACCCTTGCAGGCACTCTGCAGGTTGTCGCCGTCCAGCATTCGTGGGCCGATGCGCGTGATGGTTACGACGCACGGCACAGCGTGCTTCGGAACTGCAATGGCGGCGCGGCGATGGGCCTTGGTGCGCGCCGCCTTCTGCTGCCAGCACTCGCGGACATTGGCGACAGACACGAGGCGAAGCGGGAGTTCAATCTCGATCATGCCGCGATTCCCTTCACCACGATCAACCCCTTCTCGATCATCCGGCGCTGCGTGCGGACAAGGCCGCGCGCGGCGTAAAACAGGCGCTCGTCGTAGGGATTGGTGCCATTCCTGTTATCGATCCAGTCGTGGCACGCGTTGCAGCCGTAACAGGCGCACAGATCCGTGGCCTTCTGGCCCATGCCGGCGCTCTCGATGATCGGCAGATGGCAAAGGACCGTGGTCGACGGATCGTAGTTGCAGACGCCGGCCACATTGAGCGTGCAATCCTCTCCCTTAGCTGACTTTCGCAGCGGAGTCAGATGAGTGACCATTCAGGCCCTCCTTCCTTCCGACCATGAAACGCCGTGCTCGGCCCCGAAGGCCTGCGCGAGCTCGATCAGCTCGCACATCTCGCCGATGCTCATCTGACTGGTGCGCTGCCCGAGGATCACGAAGCCGCCGTCAACGCCCTGGGCAACGCGCTGGTGACGCTTCAGGCCGGCGCTCAGGACGTGCTTCCAGTCTTCGGGCTCAATGAACTGCATCTTCCCGTCGACCGGCCATTGCACCTGACGCGAGATGTCGGTCAGCACAGCCCACATCTTGTCGTTCTGTTCCAGCGAGCGTGTCGACTTCTTTTCATCGATCCGCACGCGCACCGACTTGCCCTGGGAAAGCATGTCGCAGGCGTAGCGCCAGGCATTCGCCATACGCTCGCGTGCGTGGTCGCTGTCGAGGAATAGGGTTCGGGCGGTCATGCGGCCTCCGCTTGCGCGCTGACGCAATCGGCGATATTGATCAGCGTGAGCGAACGACCAAACACAGCGCCGGTATCGATGTAGACGACATTGCCAAGGCAGAGCGGCTTCTCCACCGGCGTATGACCGACGAACATGGCATGCAAGTCGCTGACCGAAGATGTTGGATACCCAGATTGATGCGCCTGAATACGCGATCGAGACCACAGGGCCACTTCTACAAGCTTGTGACGCTTAGAATTTGACAGGTCGGACTGCATATCGCGAAGGAACCCGTCCCACGATTCACCCCAGATGTCCGCATGAACAAGACCGATGCGGCCAACCGCGTGGTCAATCTCGATGGCGATCGGAAGCGTGTCAAAGACCGCGGCAACCAGCTTTTGCCGATCATCTCCAAGCGATAGAAACCATCCACCGCCATTCCTGAGGTAGTTGTCATGGTCGTGACGTCCTTGGGCGACGCCAATCGCCATTTGCTCATGATTGCCTCGCACAGCGTGGAACCATGGCTGTGCGATCCAGTCGATTGCCTCGTGAGATGACGGGCCACGGTCAACTAGATCGCCAACACTGAATAGACGGTCACAGGACTCGTCGAAGCCGACGGTATCCATGGCTCGGCTCAGGAGATCAAAGCAGCCATGGATATCCCCTACAACGAAGTCCCGACCAACTCGATTGCGTTCGAAGCGCTGGATGATGTTCATCCCCTACTCCCGAGAACCTTCACGCCAACCACGCACAGCACGATGATCGCAATGGCCATAAGGACGGCCACGCGCTGTGCGAACTTCGATGGCCGATTCGGATACTGGTCGTCCCGGCGGCGCATGTGGGCTTCCTCGCATGCGTTGCAGGAATCGCCATACCAGTTCAATTCGCCCTGCGTCAGACGGGCGCGGCAGTGGTGGCAGCGGATGGTCATGCCTTCTCTCCCTTGGCTTTGGAGATGGCGGCTTTGATCTGCTCGATCGCCGCGGCGTGCTTGGGATGGAAATCCTTCAGACCATGGTTGTGCTGGTACACGCCAGCCCACGCCGCGACGAACGCAAGGCTCACTTCGAGCGCATCAAGAAGATCAGGCGCGGCTGCGATCAGACGTGCGTCTTCTGGCTTCACCTCGATATCAGCCATGCCATCGGAGCAACGGATTGCGCTCAGAACGCCGCCGTTCCGTCCACGCTCGGCGGTCAGTCGCTTGACGCTATTGCTTGTCCACCAGCTCCACGGGCCGGGCGTAAAGTCAGTCGAGCCTTTGACGATCATGCTGCGCACCTCATAGGAACAGCACGAGTTCCGCGCGCCGCATGCCAAGCGGATAGCCAGTTGTAGGCAGTCGCGCGTGATACACCGAACTGGCGCATCACGTCGTGGAAGTTGGGAACGATCGGCCTTCCGTCGCACCAATCCGCGAAGCGGATGGCCTGTTCGAATGTGCTGCATACGCCAGCGGTCAGTTCGTAGTTCTTCATGCGGCATTGCCTTCCGGTCCGCTGGGGTGGACAAGGTGTCCATGCAGCTCTGCCATCTCCGCCTTGCACGCGTCGCACACAGGATGTTCACGCGTACCGTTCTCGCAGCAGCGCGGGAAGTCGTCAGTCTTGACTTCGCCGGGCCGCTTGTTGGTCTTCGGCGTGAAGTCGACGTGGAATAGCTTGCCGATCTTGGCCAGCTCTCCCTTGGCAATCCTTTCGGACTCGGCGCTGGTCAGGCGGCGGCTGACATCGATGGCTTCGGGTGCGCGGGCGGGCGGAAGAGCTTCGATCAGGTCGCGCGGAACAGGCCACGTACGCTGCCGGCCAGCCAGGGCGATGAACGCGGCACGGAAGCGCCAAGCGTCCCGCTCGCGGTCGAACTTGCGGCCATGCGTTAGCGTCTCGAACCATGTGGCTACGGTCCCCGGGATCACTTCAGCCGCCGGCTGACGCTCCAATCCGAGCGTAAGCAGTTTCTGAAATCCGGTCAGCAGTTCGTGCTTCATCCAATCCATCTTTCATGCCCTCAAGTGCCATGATTGCGCCCATCGTTTTCCCGTGGGATTGGGCTGGGCCGGCGCGTGCGTTCGGAACGATCAGCCGTGCCGCGCCCTCGGCGTGCCGGCTTCGGGCCGTGGTCATGGCCCATGCAAATGGATTGCGTTTGTTCGTGGCGATCGCTTCAGCAGCGGTATCAGCCAGGGTTTCCGGCGTTACGCCTTCGACCAATGCAGCGAGAAGTTCGGGGTGGCTCGGGTTGGCATGAATGCAACCAGCCTGTTTCATCAGGAGGCACGCCCGCCCTGCATCGGTCGGTGTAGTCCCCTGTGTGCTTGCTTCAGTACTACCTACGGAGTTATTGGGGTTTGGGGTTTGGGGAGCTTTCGCGCTGGGTTCGTTATGGGTTTCATTCTGAAAACCCAGTGGGTTTTCGTTTTGAAACCCAGTGGGTTTTTCCTTGCGCGGCCTTCCGCCAAGCTTTCCGTTCTCTCGGGCGGCATCGATCTTCGGTGCTGCCTTGTGCAATTCCTTCTCGATGCGCTCGTGGATCCACGCATCGCCCTGGCGACAGAAGAACTCCGACAACACATGGTCAACGGCGTCACGCTCGCGCTTCGACTGGCAGCGAGCAATCGTGTAGCGCTTGTCGTGCGGGATGGCACGCTCCTCGGAGTAGTACCAGTCCATCAGGCGCGTGTACGCGCCATCTTGCTCAAGGGTGAGCAAGATAGTCTTGGCCAGGTAGTGAGCCGGGTAGCGGTTGTAGTAGTTCACGCAACGGCCTCAGCAAACAGGCCTTGACGCTGTTCTAGCGCCGCCACGCACGAACTATTGATCCATGCGCATTCGGTCCGCTTGCCTGTGCCACGACCCGCGCTTATCCGGGCCTCTGTTTCATAGCGGGCCCAGCCGCCAAGGCGACGGTTGTACATCTCGGATTGGTATCCAGACAGGACGACCATCCCTTCCAGCTCGAGTACCGCGTCAAGCAGACGCTCGTGATCTGCGTCCGTCATCTCGTGGCGGTAATAGCCAGCCTTCCCGGCATCCAGAACGCGAGTGCTGTGGAGATATGGCGGATCCACAAAGTGCAGGGTGTCTTGGCCATCGTGCTGAAGCATCACCTCGATCGCCGGACGGTTCTCAATCAACACGCCAGCCATGCGCTGGCCAGCGGCCGCAATCGCGGCGGGATACTCGGCCCATAGTTGCTGGGCAGTCCCATAGGCCCGCTTTGAGTCGATACGAAAGCCAGTCTTGCCCTTGCTTGCACCAGCGGAACCAAAGCCCATCTGTGCACGTATGGCAATGCGCCTAGCACGCTCAACCTTGTCCTGCGTCGGCTCCCAGGCTTCATCGAAGTCCGCGCGGGAGTAAGGCGTAAGCACGCAAGACTCAATCAGCTTCGCTCGCAATTCCTGATCGCGGAGCACCTGAAAGAAATTGACCACATCGCCGTCCAGGTCGTTGTAGACCTCGCCATAGGCGCGCGGCTTCTGCAGGAGCACGCCGGCAGCACCGCCGAATGGCTCGACGTATGTCCGGTGCTCGGGGAAGAACTGCATCACCCAGTTGGCCAACCGGAACTTGGCGCCGTGGTAACGCAGAGCCGGACTCGTAACGGTCATGCAGCGGCCTTCATGCTCGGATCAACCGCCCACCAAGTCAGGGCCAGCTTGCCGGTGACGGAACAGGCCCTCTGTTGGCCCTTCACGATGGCGCCCGCGGTCACTGCCTCGGGCAAACGGCGAGCAATCACATAACGGTCTTCGCCAGTCATGGCAGCCAGTTCCATGCTGGTCATGCCAGGGAACTTGCGGACCATATTGATCACCATGGCGATCTGCTGCTGACGACGACCGCTGGCTGTGATCTCGGCGGCGGCACGGTGGCTCGATTCGGGATCATTGGTGCGCGCTATCGGCGTTTCCACCAGGCGCAACGATTGCTCCCTATCCCAGAACACTTCTTGGCGGATCAGACTCATGCTTTTTCTCCTTTCCCCAAGGATGGACGTGCGCTTAGGACTCTGCCGGCGAGAAACCGGGCATAAACGCCGGTTCCGCGTGCAAGGGTGGATAACCGTTCTTCTGTCGCCATTCGCGGGTTCGCATGCGAATGCGCAAAGCCATCTCTTCGTCCACCGTGAAATCGAGCGGCGCGTCTTCGCGCTGCTCGTGCTCGTCCTGGGTGCGGAAGTCGATGACGGTGTGCATTACTTGGGTGCCTTATTGAGGGCCCTTATGGGCGTCACCTGGGCCTGCGTGGATGGCAACAGGAAGCGACGTCGAATCACTTCCTTCGAAAGCTGGAGCGCAGCCTCTTCAACAGAGATGCCGCGCTCGACTGCTACAGCGCGAATGCGCTCGTGTTCCTTCGCGGTCAGGAAGACCGTTGAGTCATCAATCAAAGGGCCTCCCCGGGACCTCGAATGGGTCCTTCAAGCAGCGCGCTTCGTTTCGTTACTCTGTTCGAACATCGCGAGACCCTGGAGAACAAGGTCGCGCAGAAGAACGGCCGGCTGTCGCTTGTTCATTCGCGCCAGTACAGCCACCAGCTCGCGCTCGTCGTCATTGAGGCGAACCTTGATCACCTTGTTACGCAGGTGGGTCGGGTCTTCGTAAGACATGAGTCAATCCTTTGGAGAATCACTTGGCAGTGGGTTTGGGTGGAGCGTTACTACGACAGAGGGTGATAGGCCGGCTCAGCCAGATCCCCCAACAAGGGGAAACCTATGCCCATCACGTTCGCGGAATGGGAAATCACGCCCTCTCGCATGATTTGCCAGGAAGATGTCACTGTGGCCGACAAGCAGTTGACCAAGAACCGGGACGTGCCCCGCCCTGTCCATGGCGCCATCACGCGCGTAGAGGTGTGGAGCTTCCACAGATAGTGGGATCGCTTAGCACAAATGCTGGACTGGCTCTGAGGGCGCATGGGCTAGGCAGCTCTATTGCGATCTTTGGCCATTTCATCCGCGAGAAGCTCCTGCGCGCTAACGCCGGTTTCCTTCTCAATGGACTCGAAATGCCGCGTGGGTATGCGGGCACCGTTACACCACTGCCAGACCAAGCCTTGGCTGACGCCTACCTTGGTTGCAAGCGAGGTTTGTCCACCTGCAAGACGGACTGCCCTGTGAATCGCGCTTTCGTGGTTTTTCCGGGTCATGGCCGGATACTAGCCCAGCTAGTCAGTGGATTACAAGCCCCGCTAGTTGCGGCTCGATGCCTCGGCTAATAGCGTCGCTATTACATGAGCAAAAAACGCCCCCTCAACCCTCAAGAGATCGCCTGCTCGGACTTTCTTAAGAAGGCCATTTCCGAGACTCCGCTGACGCAGCAGCAGATCGCTGACAAGGTTGGCGTGAGCCAGGGACAGCTTTGGCAGTGGGCGAACAGACGATTGCCTGTGCCAGCGCGGCGCGCCCAAGCGTTGGCAGATGCCCTATCGTTTCTTGATCCCGTTGACCCTTCGTCGATAAGTGCAGAGTTCGCCGAGCGCATGAGCGAGATCCGAACCCAGCTGCAGAAGGAAGACGAAGAATGGGCCCTAGCTGAGCTTGAGCACATCCGACGCAATCCTCCACCTTATGACGCACTATTCGACGGTCCTACCCCGCCTACGGCCCAACCGGACGGCGGTCTCTCTGAATCTGAGACACCAGAGGGCTACGTTCGATTCCCGTTGTTGGAAGGTTTTGCCGGCATGGGAAGGGGTGATTACGTGGGTGACTATCCAGAGATCGTGGACTTCGTTGAGGTGACCAGGGAATGGGCCTCTCATCGCCTGCGCGGGGTGCCGCTTGAGGTGGTACGGGTGATTACTGGTCGCGGTGACAGCATGCGCGGTCAATACGATGACGGCGATCTGGTTTTCGTTGACTCACGAACCCGTCAATTTGAGGCAGATGCCGCCTACGTCTATCGATGGAATGGACGCGTCCAGATCAAGCGACTACAACTGGTCGGAAAGGATCTAGTTCGGATCTTGAGCAAGAATTCGGAGTACCCGCCGATCGATGTCCCGCTCGGCGATTTGGAGATCGGTGGGCGCGCCCTGGCCGCATGGACTCTCAAGGAATTTTGATCAATGGGGAGCAATCCATGGTGGCTTCGCTACTGTGCGGGACCAAGGTTCATCAGAAATCCGATTCAACCACCCAGCCGTGACTATTGACTGATGCCTGAGGAAAAGAACGACAACCCGGAAAACTTCCGTATCGATACTGATGACATATCAGTTGTCGACAAAGCACATCCTGGATCGGATGAGTGTCCTATATGTAGAAATGAGACTTGGTGGGTAATGCAGCTACCCAATCAAGTCATCCCAGTTTTTCCAATGCTACCAATCCATGCGGTGGGTATTGATACGCCATTCAACCCGAACAACGGCATCAAGATGGTGCTACTCGCGTGTCAGCGTTGCGGGTACGTAAGGAGCCATGTTCTGCCTATTTTTGAGGAATATGTGAAGGAATTACGTAATGGCAGCTAACCCGGCAGATTTTGCGAAATACCGCTCATCGGTTGGCGCCCTTGTTTCTGGTGGAGAGCCACCCCAAGATGGTGGAGTGAACGAACGCGTCGCCGCCTTAGAGGCCAAACTTGAAGCCACCCTGCCGAATTTGGCAACCAAGGGTGATATCGAAGGGGTGCGCGGTGACATCAAAGGTTGGATGTTGGCTACGGTGCTCACAATCATTGGCTCGATGCTCGCCATAGGATTGTTCATAAAGCCTTCGGAATCCCGGCCAATTTCTCCACCAGTGGCTGTGACAGCTCCGGCCCCAGTGATTGTGCAGGTCCCCTACCCGGTTCAGGCGCCCCCCGCTGCGGCACCATCTGTGCCTGACAACAGCAAACGCCCGAAACACTGAGCCCGCCGCAGCGGGCTTTTTTTGTTACGCCAGTAATTACTGCACTCTATCGTTGCATAATGTTACTAGCCCAGCTATTTACATCCATTACTAGCTGGACTAGTATTCCTCCATCGCCAGCCCAGCGACGGAGACCCCATGAACGCACTGCCTTGCTTTGCCGAACGCGCTGCCCATGAGTACCAGCGCATCCAAGACCTGGCTGACCACCAGGAGCGAGCCGAGCTCGACGCCCTCGAACACATGCGCGGCGACCTCCGCTCGGTTGATGACTTCCTGATCGACACGCGTGAATCGCCCGACCTCACGGGCTTGATCGCCCTCTTCCTTGATTACGGCTTGCCGCTGCGTTCCAAAACGCCGAGCGACGACAAGTTGCTGACGAAATACGAAGACCGGCGCGAAGTGCTCATAGCGCAGTTCGATGCGTGGGCCCGCAAGCGCTCGCCGCTCACGGATAGCTCGCCTCTCTATCGCTGGATGGAGCTGCGCCATGACGTGTGAACTGTATCCCTCCGACCTCTTCCGTCTCCGCCGCGACGTGCGCGATTACGGCAAGTCTGCCCAGGCGACGCGCGAACTGATCGCCAGTGCTGAGCGCATCGCTGTCCAGACGGCTTGCAAGGGCGTGTCCATGTCGCAAGCACTGACCAATGCGCGGGCGCATCTGTGGAGTTACACGTCGCATGGCGGGAGGGTCGCATGACCGCCTCCATCATCACCAAAACGGCCATGGCGACGCGTGGCGCAGCCAAACTCGGTGAGACATGCGTCGATCTCCAGGCGATGTATGGCCTCGCTCCCGCCGTCTTCGTGCACCTCAACAGCGGTGCCTACACCGGACTCAGCGTCACGATCCACGGCTCGGTCGAAGAAGTCCGCAACCTGGCCGTGCAGCTGATGAGGCACGCCAAGGCCGCCGAGCGCGCGCAGCAGGTGCCAGCGTGAGCTTCCTCTCCATCACCGACCTTTCCGAATCGCAGATCGAAGCGATGCGTAGCGACTTGCTGAAACGCCAACGCTTGTTCCTCGCTGACTTCGATCTGTCCCAATTGCCGGCCACCAGCCCGGACCCTCTACCGGGTGGCGTTACCCCTGGCGCCGCGGTGGCCGGCGCCTCTTACATGGATCAGCACGCATGAGCCGCACACCTCAAAACAAGCCCTGCGCTGTGAAGGATGGCCTGACTTTCTGGCCTATCCCGGCCACGTCACGCGCTGAGGCTGCCTTCGGTCTCGATGAGAGCGCTTATTTCGACCGCCGCGCGCTGCCTGATGTTCCGCGCGAGTTGGAACACACCGTGCAGAAGCTGTTCTTTGAGGGCGGACGCATGCCTCAACTTGCGAATGGCGTGGACCGAGAGGCCGCGAGCTTGCGCTTGAGGGCCATGCTCGCATCGTTCGCGCCATCCCACGAGTCCAAGGTTGCGACGGCCGCATATGCGCTGTGGGTGTGGTCTACGCCGGAGATCGTGCAGGTGGCGGCATGAGCCTGCTCTCCATCACACGCACGCGTCCCAAGAGCTTCGAAGGCTGCACGCCACTGGACAACGACCAGCGCCGCGCCGAATGGGCCGCGAAGTTTTACGGCGGTGGCCACCACCACCGTCAGCGCAAACAGCGCATCCGCGTGAAGCCGCGCATCCGCATCGTCAACGACTGATTTCACCGGCGGCAGGCGCTTGCTGGGCAGCAAGTCGAAGTTGGTACGACAGCCTGCCGCCACCTCATTCCACACACCATGCCAGCCGGTAGCTGGCAGAGGATTCGCAATGAATGCCCTGACTCAGGCTGTCGCCGTCCGCGAGGATTTTGGTAGCACCAGCTCGACCCTCGCCGTACAGGAAACAGCATCGTCGGCCGTTGCCGCTCAAGCTAAGGCGATGGTTGAAGCGCGCTACGTCATGGCGCTTCGCCGGCCGCGCCAGTGGGACCAGGTGCGCCAGGATCTCCTCAAGGAGTGCCGTCGCCCGAGCTTTGCCAACAACAAGTCAGCCTACTACCGCAAACCCATCGGCAAAGGCGTGGAGGGCTTGGGCATTCGCTTTGTGGAGGTCGCCCTGCGCTGCATGACCAACGTGCTCGTCGAGACCACCATGATCTTCGAGGACGAGTCCAAGGAAGTGCATCGCGTGTCGGTCACCGACCTCGAGTCGAATGTCACCTACCCGCTCGACGTTCGCGTCACCAAGACGGTCGAGCGCTCTAGCCCGAGTGACGACGGCAGTTACATCAGCGTCCGCAAGAACAGCTGGGGCAAGAACACCTATACGGTGCCTGGCACTGAGGACGACATCCTCAACAAGCGCGCTGCGCAGGTGTCCAAGGCCATCCGCACCCTGGGCCTTCGCATCATCCCTGGCGACCTGCAGGACGAGGCCGAGGAAATCATTAAGGCCGTGCGTCTGAATGAAGCCGCCCGCGATCCGGATGCCGAGCGAAAGCGCATCGCTGACGCATTCGGCGAGATCGGCGTCAAGGCTGCAGACCTTGCCTCTTACCTAGGCCATTCGCTGGACACATGTTCGCCAGCCGAGTTGGTCGACCTGCGTGGCATCTATGGCGCCATCCGTGACGGCGAATCGTCTTGGAAAAGCGTCATGGAGAACAAGGCCGAGCAGTCCGGAAAGGCCAGCGCCACGGCCGACAGCAAGACTCTGCCGACGTGTAGCGACGAGTCCTTCGACAAGAAGAAGGCCGGATGGCGAAAGACGGTTGAAGCCGGTAAGCCCGTCAACGACCTGATCGCCATGATTCAGACCAAGGAACTGCTCACTAACGATCAAAAGATCGAGATCGCTTCGTGGGCCAACAAAGGGAGCGCCGAGTGATGAAGATCCATGAACTTGTTCAGGGTAGCGACGAGTGGGCGGCATTCCGCCTTACCCGTCACGGCGCCAGCGAAGCCGCGGCCATGCTCGGCCTATCGAAACTCACCACCCGTTCGGAACTGTTGCGCGTCAAGCACACGGGAAATCCGAAGGAGTTCAGCGATTGGGTGCAGGAGAACATCCTCGACTACGGCCATCACGTCGAAGCCCTCGCTCGCCCGATCGTCGAAGAAATGATCGGGGATGACCTGTATCCCGTCACCTGTTCGAACGAGGACGTGGGCGGCCACCTGTCGGCATCGTGCGATGGCCTGACTATGGCTTTCGACACCGCCTTCGAGCACAAGCAGTGGAACGAGGAACTGGCCGCGTCTGTCGCCGCTGGCGTGGTCCCTGACTCGCACATGCCGCAGTGCCAGCAGATCATGATGATCACTGGCGCCAAGCGTGTGATCTTCGCCGTCTCTGATGGCACGCCTGAGAACTTCGTGTCGACCGAAGTGCATCCGGACACCGTATGGTTCGAGCGCATTGTCGATGGCTGGGCACAATTCGACCGCGACTTGGCTGATTACGTCGTGCCCGAAGTTAAGCCGATCCTCGTTGCTGAAGCTGTCCAGGCGCTTCCCGCCGTGGCCGTGCAGATCACGGGACAGATCTCCGTCCGCGAAAACTTCAACGCCTTCGAAGTTGCACTGCGCGACTTCCTCGACAACAAGCTGATCCGAGAGCCTCAGACGGATCAAGACTTCGTTGACCTAGATCAGCAGATCAAGGCCATGAAG
Organism: Dyella japonica; assembly: GCF_040545895.1. GTDB lineage: Bacteria > Pseudomonadota > Gammaproteobacteria > Xanthomonadales > Rhodanobacteraceae > Dyella > Dyella japonica_D. Next base: position 134,135 of record NZ_JBEPMU010000006.1, on the reverse strand, counting down.
AAGGCCGAGGACACCCTCGACGCCGCCGAGGCCATGATGCTCGCGCAGATTGAGAGTGTCGACCAAGCCAAACGTCAGAAGGACATGCTCGCCAAGCTTGTGCGCGACAACCGCTTGATGGCCGAAAAGCTGCTGGAGAGCGAGAAAACTCGTCGCCGGCAGGAACGGATCGAAGCGGCGCGAAAGGCTTTCGCTGATCACCTCTTTGAGGCCCAGTGCGACTTGGACGGTATACGCCTGGACATCGCGACGCCTGACTTTGCCGGCGCCATCAAGGGACTGAAGACCCTCACGAGCATTGACGACAAGATCGCCACTGCCTTGGCGAATGGGAAGATCGCGGTCGATCGCCACGCGAAGGACGTGCGCGCCAAGCTGGTGTGGATCAATGAGAACGCTGCGGATCACCGCGCGCTCCTGGCCGACCTGCAGCAGTTAGTTGCCAAACCGTTCGACGACTTCCGGCTGGCCGTCGCGTCTCGCATCGATGCCCACAAGAAGGCAGAGGAAGCCCGACTCGAAGCGCAGCGCGAGAAAATCCGTGAGGAAGAGGCCGCGAAGCTCAAGCAGGAACAAGAGGCTGCGACAGCCGCGCAAGTTACGGAACCCGTCGCGCAAGTGGATTTTCCGCCAGAGGCGCAGGCTCCTGCCACCAGCGCACCCATCGTCCGCACCGAGGCTGAGCCCTTCGGCGTATTCGCACCCACCGGGATTCGCCCCGCAACAAGCAAGACGATCAAGCTGGGCGAAATCAATGCGCGCATCGCGCCGCTGTCCGTCACGGCTGAAGGACTTGCCTCAATCGGCTTCCATCCCGTCGGCACTGAACGCGCCGCGAAGCTCTACGCCGAGAGCGAACTGCTGGCCATCTACCGCGGCCTTTACTCGGTGATAACCAACGCAGCCAACGAGCTGAAGAAGGCCGCATGAATTCGGACCTCTTCACCGGCTGGTACGACAACACTGTCACCAGGCAGCGTGAGTACTGGGACAACGGCAAACGCGGACGGTACGCGGCGAAGAACTGCTGCGGATATCCCTCTGCCGTGTGGCCAGAGCTGCGGGCGCCATGGGGTCACTACCCCGATCTCCCCACCAATGCACAACAGCAAGCCGCCTAGTTCACCCACCGCCTACACAGGCAACCACTGGAGCATGCAATGAGTCACCAACGCGCGAAGTTCGGAATGCTGTCCAACGTTGTGATCGACCTGACGAACACGGAAGCCAAGGTCATCGCTATCTACGAGTACTACAACTCGGAGCCCGCGTATCGCCTTCGCTACATCGGTGCGGATGGCAACGCCACGGAACGTGCGTGGGCTGAGTCGGCACTTCGCGAAGCGTAATCACAAGGCCAGCGCCTGCGATGCGGGCGTTGTCCTGGTGATTACGGGAGAAGGCGATGAACACCCAATCCATGAAGGCACGTATGAACGCCAAGGAGAAGTGTGATGGATGCTAAGAAGGTGGATGTGTTGGCGGTTTTGAATGAGTTCGCCTTTAGAGTCGAGCCGTTCGGTGATGAGATTGAGGCTGAAGCGCAATACATAGCAGCACGTGATGCTATTTCTGACTTGATCAGGTCAGCCGAAAAGCTAACCAACTGTTGCGATCCTGAAACTACGGGATGGGCAGAGACCGTTAGTGCGCTCGCCCGCATCGGAGAACCCTCATGACCACCCAACCCCCTGACCTGAAGAAGCTGCGGGAATTGGCGGAGAAGGCGACGCCACAAAATTTCGATTCCGCACAAATTATTGACACGGATGGATGGGTCGAGTGTCCGTGTTGTAGTGGCGAAGGTTCGATCGAGCTTTCTGCCGATTACTGCAACTACGACGGCGAGCCGCTAGGCGTTCAGTTCTACGGCATCGGTGACGCGCCTGCTAACGCTGAGGCGTTCTATCGGGCCTTCAACCCCCAAACCATCCTCGCCCTACTCGACGCCTACGAGGCCAGCGCTAGGGATGCGGATGTTCTTCGCGGCCATGTGAATGTGCTGGTCAATGCCGGGACGTACTTAGTCAACCGTGTCGTTGAAACCAAGGGCGTGAAATGCATGGACGATATGACTCACGCCATCGACGGCGCCCGCCACGCCACTCAGGGAGACTGATATGAGCCTCATGCAATTCCTTGAAGCCATGTCCGCCGCAGATACAGCTATGCAGCGAGCAGCGAGGCAATCGGAACTTCGAATTGAAATAGCGCGCATAGGAACTCGGTGTGGCCATTGCGATAAATGGATGAAGTCGAGAGAGTGTCCAGCAGAACGAAATATCAACGGCATGTCTCGCGGCCCATCTTGCGAAGGATTCAAGTGCTCACAATTTTTCGAGTCTAGCTTCGCTACCAAGTTCCGCGAACAGAAGGTGGCCGAATTACGATCCATGGAGGAACTGACATGACCGACGAGACGAAGGTTGATGGGATGACGCTAGAAACAATGCTCCATCGCGTTACGTGGATAAAAGACGTCACTTGCGACAAGACGCAGCCTGTTACGGAATTCGACCGTAACCGTATTCACCTATTCGCCACCGAACTGCACGCCCACCTAGCCGCCCAATCCGCGATGCGTGTGGATGAGGAAGATTGGCGCATCGGACATTTCGAACGCGCGCGTGATTTAGCTAGGGAGCTTGGGTTTTCTGGCATCACCGGTGCGCTGACTGAACTTGCTGCGTTACTGTCGAAAGGCAAGCCCCAACCCTAACCCGAGTTCTAGGAGGATGTGTGAAACTAATAGATTGGATCTGCCTTTATGTTTCTCTCTTCTCTTTATGGAACAGTGTCAGAGCTTTCGTTTCCCTACGGAGAATAGAAAAATCTCTAGGCAACCCCACCGCCTAACCATCGGAGAAAGTGAATGAAGACGTATAGCAAGGATGAGGTGTTGGCTTTAGCTGATTTGCTAGATGACTCTGTAGTTTTCATTATTGCAGACAAGCATTTAAGTGAAGCAGCAAAAGCACTACGCGCCTTCGCCCAGACGCTTGGCGAGCCGGTGGCTGTGCCTGACGGGTGGCAGTTGGTGCCCATCGAACCGACCGAAGAAATGCTTGAGCAGGCCACCACGCACGACTTGAACAAGCGCACTTCGGAAACGGATCAATGGAACCGCGATACATGGTCTTTCATGCTATCCGCCGCCCCTAACCACCCAACCACGGAGAAGGGATGTGAATGACGAGACGATGCGGGAGGCTTTTGAGAAGTGGGCTGACTTAGAGGGCATGTCCATCGAAGTTTGGAGTAACGGTCTTTATTACGAACCTTCCACTCATGAGGCGTGGGTCATATGGCAATCCGCCTGGAACCGCGCCCAAGCGTCTGCGCCGGAGGGTGAGGCGGTGGCGTGGATTACCCCGCAACACCTGGCGCAGCTTCGAACAGATGACAAGAAGAATCCGATAGGCGTGGTAGGCGCGCTTGTCTACTCGCGAAATATCCTTCATACGAACTGTCAAGAAATTCGCATTCCTCTATTCACCCGCAGCAACGCCAAGGCGGGAGAGGTGGAGTTTGCCTATGCGATGGGATGGCGGCGTGCCGCGATATGGGCTGATCGCGACGATCTGATCTGCGACATTGATAGCCCCGCGTACGAGAAAGAGATGCAGGCTGCCCTATCCACCCACGACAAGACGAAGGCGTAAGGAGGGGTGATGGGTGATCCAGGTAACGCAGGCGTGAATATCTACCGGCGTCAATTTGTCAGTGTATGCCCCGCTGACGGCGACGCCATCGTCTACACGCTTGAGATCCACTCCGCGCATATGGTGCGCGTCGAACACATAAATATTGCGCTAGCGCTGGAAGCAAATGCCTTCCACGAAGATATCGCAGACAGACTTTTTGAACGTTTTGGTGGTGAACAGCGCGTCACCGCGACGCACCAAGGCGTTGAGATAGAAACACGCAGAGGCTTTTCATGATCCACTATCACGGCACGCCTATAGGAGGTTCACGACTGGATGCATCCCGCTTCCTGTCTGGCCGCCATGCGCTTGTGCCGTTCGCAAGGACCGATGATCTGGGGGTAGCGCTGGCTGTTTGTCAGAGCGTTGTTCTCGACAACTCTGCGTTCTCGCTCTGGCGTGCAGGCGGCGGCGATGTGGACGTTTCTGGCTATCACGCCTGGGTGGAATCTGTAGCAGGTCACCCTGCCATTGATTGGTGCCTTATACCGGACAAGATCGACGGGACGGAGCAGGACAACGTCGAACTCGTAAATCTATGGTTGCGGATAGGGTGCCGCGTTGAAGGCGTTCCCGTTTGGCATATGCACGAGTCCATCGACTGGCTGGACTATCTGGTCACGCACTTCCGTACGGTCGCCCTGGGAAGCTCTGGCCAGTGGGCGACGCCAGGGACTGCGGCGTGGTGGCAGCGCATGGGCGACGCCATGCGCGTGGCCTGTGATGATCTTGGGCGGCCACGCTGCCGCTTGCACGGCCTGCGCATGCTCGACCCAGCTATCTTCTCTGATTTGCCTCTGGTGAGCGCGGATAGCACCAACGCGGCAGTTAACGGCGGCAGCATCAAACGCTTCGGAACTTACCCAGCTCCGACGGCAGGACAACGGGCGGATGTAATCGCCAGTCGCATCGAGAGCCACCAGAGCGCAGCCATTTGGGCAGGGCACGCCGAGCAGGCCGGTCTTTCTTTGGGAGCATGCGCATGACCACTACTCCACAGCGTCAGCGAGGCGGCGTGATGTTAGTCGACGTCCGGCAGTCGAACAACTTCAATGCCGCCATCTATAACCTTCCCAATGGCAAGGCAAACGGACATCTCGACCACGGAGTCACTCGTATCTCCCCAGATATCGAACTGGAAGCTGGGCGTACCGCACCACTCACCATTTTTATCGGTCACTCGGACCTTCCACCAAACCTGACTTGGCGTGATCAGTTCCCAGCTTCCCTCGTAGTGGTAGCCGCCTCGATAGCCGGAAATACTTGCCATGCATGATCTCCCCTCAACATTTGTTGCGAAGCTAGTGCTGCCCTTTTTCAAATGCAAGGAGGTAACCCGTGAAAGCCGATAACGACCATACCTTTGCCATGATCGCGGCCCTGGTGGCCGGCGACCGCTGGCTCTCCGCCGATGCCTGTGCGGTCTACCTCGGAATGGTCACACCTAAAGGTGACCCAAACCGCCGCGGCTTCCTGGAGCGCGTGGCATGCCGTCCCGACTTTCCCAAGCCGAACCAGGTAACCCGGTCGTGGAAGAAGTCGGAAGTGGACGACTGGGCCATGAACCAGCGTCGCTCAGCCTAGCTTTTTGGCGAGCTCGGAAGCGGTCGACCTGTAGTAGATCAGCAGGCTGTTGATGTCCCGATGACCGATCACTCGCGCCAGCTCGAGCACGTCGAATTTCTTCGACAGCCGGAAGATCGCCTCAGCGCGCGTGTCATGGAAGTGCACCTCCCGATGGGGGGTGTTGTCACGGGCCTTGCGGAATAGAACATCGCGCACCTGGTCCGTCAGGCCGAACACCGGCCCGTCGCCCCTCGGTAGCGCCTCTAGGATCTCCTTGGCGCGCGGCGACAGCGGAACGTCGCGAGACTCCCCGTTCTTCGTCTTCGGCAAAGTAACGTAACGGGACGATAGGTACACGCAGTCCCACGTCAGCGCGCAGATCTCACCGGAGCGCATTGCGGTCTCCAGGGCAAACAGGAACGCCAGGCCGATGCGGTGGGTAGGCGTCTGCGCCTGTAGCTTTCCGCGCTGACCCAAAGCCAGCGTCAACTCCCGTTCCTCGGTTGCCGTGATGCGACGCGCCCTGCCCTTTGGCTTCTTTGGCGGCGTCACCTCAGCCATGGGGTTGTCCCGCATCCACCGCAGCTCCCTCCGCGCGTACTTGAGAACGGCCTGCAATAGGTTCATCTCACGCGCAGTCGTGGCCGGCTTCACCTTCCTGTTGCGCTCGTCGCGCCAGTTGATGAAGTCGTCGGCTCCGAGGCTGGCCAGCTTGCGCCTAGCGAGTGCCGAGGCCATGAATACCTTCAGGCGAGTCAGCTCCCACCTAGCGCCACCACGATGCGTTGCAACATTGCGCTCGTATTCCTTCATGGCATCGCCGAAGGTCTTGTCAGGCAGCTTCTTCCCGCCAAGCTCGGCCTCGCGGTTCAGTGCCCACGCGGACGCTTCCTGTTTTGTGCGGAAGGACGAGGAATCGCGCTGGCCTTTTACGTAGACCTGCACGCGCCACTTGCTGCCCGATTTCTGGATGCTCGCCATGGAAGGAGCATATGGGGAAATCCTGGGGAGTTCATCCGGGCAGATGGGGGAATTGACGGGCAGATATGCAGATACGAAAACGCCCGCAGGCCTAGTGGCGCGGGCGTTTCGTGGCATTCACGGGCAGATAGACGAATCGCCCGGAATTGTCGAATGGTGCCCCCGATACGATTCGAACGTACGACCTTCCCCTTAGGAGGGGGACGCTCTATCCAACTGAGCTACGGGGGCAACGGGCGGAATTCTGACATGGAACGGGGGCGGCGCGAACCCGTTTAACAGCCCCCTGCTAGAATAGTCGTTTTCTTCCCGGCGCCTTTGCGGCGCCACGGTCTGGAGTGAAGCATGTCCCACGAAATCCTCACCGCCCTTGGTCTGGGCCAGTCGCATTCGGGTACCTACCTGGGCCAGGGCGAGTGGTCGAAGACGACCGACGCCGGCACGATCAACCCGGTCAACCCCGCCACGGGCGAGGTGATTGGCGCGGTGCACGCATCCAGCGCCGCCGACTACGAGGTGATCGTCAAGCGCGCGCAGGAAGCCTTCAAGGTGTGGCGCACCACGCCGGCGCCGCGCCGCGGTGAAGCGGTTCGCCTGTGCGGCGAAGCGCTGCGCAAGCACAAGGATGCACTGGGTTCGCTGGTGGCGCTGGAAATGGGCAAGATCAAGCCCGAAGGCGACGGCGAAGTGCAGGAGATGATCGACATCGCCGACTTCGCGGTGGGCCAGAGCCGCATGCTCTACGGCTACACCATGCACTCGGAGCGTCCGGGCCATCGCATGTACGAGCAGTACCAGCCGCTCGGCCTGGTCGGCATCATCAGCGCGTTCAACTTCCCCGTGGCCGTGTGGGCGTGGAATGCATTCCTTGCCGCCATCTGCGGTGACATCTGCATCTGGAAGCCTTCGCCGAAGACGCCGCTGTCGGCCATCGCCACCATGAAGATCTGCAATGAGGCGCTGAAGGAAGCCGGCTTCCCGGACATCTTCTTCCTGTTCAACGATGCCGGCACCGAGCTTTCGCAGGCCTTCGTGGACGATCATCGCATTCCGCTGATCAGCTTCACCGGTTCCACCAAGGTGGGCCGCCAGGTGGGCGAGCGCGTTGCCAAGCGCATGGGCCGTTCGCTGCTGGAACTGGGCGGCAACAACGCCATCATCGTGGACGAAACGGCCGACCTTAAGCTGGCCATTCCCGCCATCGTGTTCGGCGCCGTCGGCACCGCCGGCCAGCGCTGCACCACCACGCGCCGCCTGTTCGTGCACGAGTCCATCATCGGCGACGTCACCGACAAGCTGGTCGCTGCGTACAAGCAGGTGGAAGGCAAGATCGGCGATCCGACGCTCGCCACCACGCTGATGGGTCCGCTCAACAGCGCCGACGCGGTGAAGGCGTACCTCGCTGCCGTGGAAAAGGCCAAGGCCACCGGCGGCAAGGTGCTCACCGGTGGCGCCGCGCTCAGCGACCGCAAGGGCAACTTCGTGCTGCCGACCATCGTCAGCGGCGTGAAGAACAGCGACGAAGTGGTGCAGACGGAAACCTTCGCTCCGATCCTCTACGTGATGCCGTTCAAGACGCTGGACGAAGCCATCGAGCTGCAGAACGCCGTGCCGCAGGGCCTCTCCTCCGCCATCTTCACGCAGAACCTGAAGTCGGCCGAGCAGTATCTGTCGGCGGCCGGTTCCGACTGCGGCATCGCCAACGTCAACATCGGCACGTCCGGTGCGGAAATCGGCGGCGCATTCGGCGGCGAGAAGGAAACGGGCGGCGGTCGCGAGTCGGGTTCGGATGCATGGAAGGTCTACATGCGCCGCCAGACCAACACCATCAACTACTCCAACTCGTTGCCGCTGGCGCAGGGCATCAAGTTCGATCTGTAACATGCAACAACCATGCATCCCGGTGAACGCCGGGATGCATGCGGCACGGAAGTAGCTGCGCGTATCGGCATCAACAACAGGGGATGTGATGATGGAAAACGCTCACGTAGTTTCCGCCACGCCGGAATTCAGCACGCCGGCCATTTTCAGCCTGATCTTCGCCGTGCTCGCCTGGACGGTCCTGCCGTTCATGGGCATGCTTATGGCGACCATGAGTCCGGTGAACATGTTCGGCATGCCGCTGACCGGGTCGGTGATTGCATCGGTGTGTGCCTGGATCGCGCAACGAAGGATCCGTCGCTCGGGCGGCACGCTGCGCGGTGCCGGCCTGGCCAAGGCGGCGCGCATCATGACCATCACCCAATACGTCCTGTTCGCGATCGTGCTGCTATTCGGTGGGCTGTCCCTGTGGACGAACCCTGTCCTTGAACATCATGTCACGGTGTCCATACCTCGATGACGAGCTCACCTGCCGCCCTTCTGGATTTTCGCGATTACCGCGTCGTCGTGGCGGGTGGCAGCAAGGGTATCGGTCGCAGCATCGCATTGGCATTCGCGCAAGCCGGCGCCTCGGTGTCGGTGTGCGCGCGTGGCGAGACGGCGCTCGACGCCGTGCGTCATGAGCTAGCCTCGTTCGGCGTCACGGCGCATACGCGATCTTGCGACCTTGCCGATGCCGCATCCATCGAGGGCTACATCCGCGAAGCGGCCGAAACGCTCGGCGGCATCGACGTGCTGGTCAACAACGCCAGCGGCTACGGTTTCAGCGACGACGACGAAGGCTGGCTCGCTGGGTTCAACGTCGACCTGATGGCGGCGGTGCGCGCATCGCGCCACGCCCTGCCCCATCTCAAGAAGTCGTCGCACGGATGCATCCTGCACACCTCGTCGATCGCCGCGTTTCATCCCGGCGTGCGCGGCCCGGCCTATGCGGCGGTGAAGGCGGCACTCAACCAGTACGTCACCTCGCAGGCCTTGCAGCTTGCCGAGTACCGCATTCGCGCCAATGCCATCGCGCCCGGCTCCATCGAATTTCCGGATGGGCTATGGGACCGACGCAAGACCGAGGCGCCGGAGCTCTACCAACGCACGCTTGCCAAGATTCCTTTCGGCCGCTTCGGCACGCCGGAGGAGATCGCGCACACCGCGCTATTCCTCGCCTCGCCATTGGCCAGCTGGATTACCGGCCAGACACTGTGCGTCGATGGCGGACAATTGCTCACGGGCTAACGTCATGACCGACCTCAAGTCCACCGAACGTTTCAGCGACCGCGTCGCCGACTACGTGCGCTTTCGACCCGACTATCCAGTGGCCATGCTGCAATGGCTGCAGAGCGAATTCGGCGTGACGCCGCAGTGGCTGGTGGCCGATATCGGCGCAGGCACCGGCATTTCCAGCAAGCTGTTTCTGGACGGCGGCTACCACGTGATCGCGGTGGAACCGAATGCACCGATGCGTGCGGCAGCCGAGAGCTGGCTGGGCGATGACGAACGCTTCAAGGCCATCGACGGCCGCGCCACCGCCACGGGCCTCGACGATGCCAGTATCGATCTCGTCGTTGTCGCGCAGGCGTTTCACTGGTTCGACCACACGGCCACGCGCGCCGAATTCCAGCGCATCCTGCGCCCCGGTGGACTGGCGGCGATCATCTGGAATTCGCGTCGGCTGGTCGGCACGCCGTTCCTGGAAGGCTACGAGGCCTTGCTCAAGCAATACGGCACCGATTACACCAGCGTGGCCGAACGCTACGGCGACGAACCGACCATGCGCGCGTGGTTCGGCGACGGCTATCTCGGCATGGGTCGCTTCGACCACGGCCAACGCCTCGACTACGAAAGCCTCAGCGGGCGGCTGCTTTCTTCATCGTACGCGCCGCGAGAAGGCCATCCCAACCATGAGCCGATGATGCGCGCGCTGCGCGAGTTGTTCGATCGCAGCGCGGTCAACGGGCGCATCGGCTTCGACTACGACACCGTCATCTACGTGGGCCAACTGTCCTGACTATGTACGACCTCATCCGCCCATTGCTGTTCGCGCTCGATGCGGAAACGGCGCATCGCGCCACGCTCTACGGCCTCGACGTGGCCCACCGCAGCAACTTCCTGCATCGGGTGGCCAAGCCGCCGGAGGACCTGCCTACCACCGCATTCGGCATTCGTTTTCCCAATCCAGTCGGCCTCGCCGCCGGCCTGGACAAGAATGCCGATCACCTCGACGCGCTGGGTGCGCTGGGCTTCGGCTTCGTGGAAGTGGGCACCACCACGCCGCGGCCGCAGCCGGGCAACGACAAGCCGCGCATGTTCCGCCTGCCGAAGCACGAGGCGGTGATCAATCGCCTGGGCTTCAACAACGCCGGTGTCGATGCGCTGGTGCGCAACGTGCAGAAGTCGAGCTATCGCGGCGTGCTCGGCATCAATATCGGCAAGAACAAGGACACGCCCAACGAGAAGGCGGTGGACGATTACCTGTTCTGCCTGGAACGCGTCTACGCGCTGGCCAGCTACATCACGGTCAACATCTCCTCGCCCAACACGCAGGGCCTGCGCGACCTGCAGGAAGAGGCCACGCTGCGCCGCTTCATCGAAACCCTGCGCGAAGCACAGGAACGCCTGGGCTCGCAGAGCGGCGCGCGCAAGCCGATGCTGCTGAAGATCGCGCCGGATCTCAGCGAGACCGAACTCGATGCCATCGCCGATGTATTGCTGGCCGCGAAGGTGGACGGCGTGATCTGCACCAACACCACCATCGATCATTCGTCAGTGGCAGGCGATCCGCATGGCAACGAAACCGGCGGCCTTTCCGGCAAACCGCTGTTCGAGCGCTCCACGGCGGTGCTGCGCGGCATGCGCCAGCGCGTTGGCAACCAGCTGGGCATCGTCGGCGTGGGCGGCATTCTCGACGGCAGCGATGCGGTGGAGAAGATCAGCGCCGGCGCGTCGCTGGTGCAGCTCTATTCGGGCATGGTCTATCGCGGTCCCGCGCTGATTGCCGAATGCGTCAACGAAATCCGCCGCCAGCAGGAAAACATCCATGCTGCCTGAACGCATCGACATGGGTGGCTACACGCTGATCGAGAATGCATCGCTGGCGTCGCGCAACACGCTGCGCGTCAATGCGAAGGCCCGGTTGCTTGCCGAGATCCACGATGCATCCAAGCTCACCGAACTGCTGGATTTCCCCGCCGTTCGCGACGGCAAGCTGCTGGTGCTCGGTGAAGGCAGCAACGTGCTGTTCACCGGCGATGTCGATGGCACCGTGCTGGCCATGGCCACGCGCGGCGTGCAGGTGGAGCAAGACGGCGAAGTCGCGCGCATCGCGGTGGCCGCAGGCGAACGCTGGGACGATTTCGTGCGCTGGACGCTGGGCCAGGGTTTCGCAGGGCTGGAAAACCTGATCCTGATTCCCGGCACCGTGGGCGCCGCGCCGATCCAGAACATCGGCGCGTACGGCACGGAAGTGGCCGAGTTCATCGAAAGCGTGGAAGCGTGGGACACCAAGGAGCGTCGCGTTGCCGTGCTCGATCGCGCCGCCTGCGCCTTCGCCTACCGCGACTCGGTGTTCAAGCACGAACCGGGACGCTACATCGTCACCGCCGTGCGTTTCGCCCTGCCCCGCTCCCGCGAGTTGCGCCTGGACTATGCCGGCATCCGCGAAGAACTGGCGCGGATGGGCGTCGACAAGCCCGCGCCATTCCACGTGGCCGAAGCGGTGATCCACCTGCGCACGAAGAAGCTGCCCGACCCGGCGGTCATCGGCAATGCAGGCAGTTTCTTCAAGAACCCCATCGTCGACGCTTCCCTTGGCGAGGCGATCAAGCGCGACCATGCCGAACTGGTGTCATGGGTCGGCAGCGACGGACGCTGGAAGCTCTCGGCCGCGTGGCTGATCGAAAACAGCGGCTTCAAGGGTGAGCGCGAAGGCGATGCGGGCATTTCCAACCGACACGCCCTGGTGCTTGTGAATCACGGCCGTGCCACGGGCGGCCAGTTGTGGGCCTTTGCGCAGAAAGTGATCGATGGCGTACACGCGAAATTCGGCGTGAGGCTGGAGCCGGAGCCGGTGGTCGTCTGACCACCGTTCGCCGACGCGCTTTATCGGCGCGTCGTTCTTCCCGAAAAATTTTCTGATGCGCTAGCCTCGGGAACATCTCCCTTGCCGGATTTCCTGCATGCGCATTCGCCATCTGCTGGTTCGCATCGCTTTTGCCATCACCTTGGCGTTTGCCGCCGTTGCCCAGGCAGGCAACCCGGTGTTTCCTGGTTGGTATGCCGATCCGGAAGCGGCGATTTTCCAGAACCAGTACTGGATCTACCCCACGACCTCCGAGCGTTACGCCGAGCAGACCCGCTTCGATGCGTTTTCCTCCAGCGATCTCGTGCACTGGACGAAGCACGAAGGCGTACTGCGCATGGCCGACGTGCCGTGGGCGAAGAAGGCGATGTGGGCGCCCGCGATGGCGCAGAAGGACGGCAAGTACTACTTCTTCTTCGCTGCCAACGACATTCAGAGCGACAAGGAATTGGGCGGCATCGGTGTGGCGGTAGCCGATCATCCGGAGGGCCCCTACAAAGACCTGCTCGGTCATCCGCTGATCGATGCTTTCCACAATGGCGCGCAGCCGATCGATCCGTTCGTGTTCCACGACGATGATGGCAGCTGGTACATGATCTACGGCGGCTGGAAGCACGCCAACATCGTCAAGCTCAAGCCGGATTTCAGCGGCGTCGAAACCATGCCGGACGGCAAGGCTTATCACGAGATCACGCCCTCGCCGGAATACGTGGAGGGCCCGTTGATGTTCAAGCGCAACGGCAAGTACTACTTCATGTGGTCCGAGGGCGGCTGGACCGGCCCGGACTATTCGGTGGCCTACGCCATCGGCGATTCGCCCATGGGTCCGTTCAAGCGCATCGGGAAGATCCTGCAGCAGGATCCGAAGATCGGCACGGGTGCGGGGCACCACTCCGTGTTCCATGTCGCGCGCGACGACAGTTGGTTCATCGTCTATCACCGCCATCCGCTGGGCGACACCGATGGAAACCATCGCGAGGTGTGCATCGACCGCATGGTGTTCGATGCGGATGGAAACATCCTGCCGGTGAAGATGACCCGCGAGGGCGTGCCGCCGCACGCCCTCTGATGTCTCAAGCTGCCTTGCGTTCGAGGTTGGGCAGGAAGGCGGTGATGATGCCGATCAAGGGCAGATAGGCGCACAGGCCGTACACGTATTCGATGCCACGCGCATCGGCGATGTGTCCCAGCACGGCGGCCCCGATGCCGCCCATGCCGAACGCGAAACCGAAGAACAGGCCCGACACCATGCCCACGCGGCCGGGAATCAATTCCTGCGCGTAGACCAGAATGGCCGAGAACGCCGAGGCCAGGATCAGGCCGATGATCACGGTGAGTACGCCGGTCCAGAACAGGCTGGCGTGCGGCAGGATCAGCGTGAACGGCGCGACGCCGAGAATCGATGCCCAGATCACCCACTTGCGGCCGATGCGGTCGCCCACCGGTCCGCCGATCAGCGAACCGGCCGCCACGGCGAACAGGAACACGAACAGGTGCGTCTGCGCGTTCTGCACCGACACGCCGAACTTGTGGATCAGGTAGAACGTGTAATAGCTGCTGAGGCTGGCCAGATAGAAATACTTGGAGAAAATCAGCAGGCCCAGGATCAGCAGCGACCACGACACCTGCGCCTTGGTGAGCACCATGTGCGAGGCACGCTTCGCCTTTGCCTTGCCGCGCACGGCGTGGTGATCGCGATACCAGCGGCTCACCTGCAGCAGCACCACCATGGCAAGCAGCGCCGCCAGCGAGAACCACGCCACGCTGCCGCGCCCGCGCGGCACGATGATCCACGCAGCGAGCAGCGGGCCCAGCGACGCGCCGGCATTGCCGCCCACCTGGAACAGCGATTGCGCCAGACCATGGCGTCCGCCGGAAGCCATGCGCGCCACGCGCGAGGATTCCGGATGGAACACGGACGAACCGGTACCCACCAGCCCCGCAGCCACCAACAGCATGGTGAAGTTCGGCGCGGTGGCAAGCAGCAACAGGCCGCACAGGGTGAAGCCCATGCCTACTGGCAACGAGTACGGCATCGGCTTCCTGTCGGTGACCAGGCCTACTGCCGGCTGCAGCAGCGAGGCGGTGATCTGGTAGGTCAACGTGATCAGGCCGATCTGCGCAAAGCTGAGGTTGAAGCCGCTCTTGAGGATCGGATAGATCGCCAGGATCAACGACTGGATCATGTCGTTGAGCAGGTGCGAGAAGCTGATCGCACCCAGGATACGGAATTCGGTGCCGTGCTCGGCGGTGGTGTCGGCGCGGACGCTGGACGGCGCAGCCAACGGCATGTCTTCGACGCGGGTTTGCATGGGGACTCGCAGGGGCGGATGTGGCAAGACGACGCGGTTGCGCCGCCAGGATGCACACCTTAAAGTGGCCGATGTCGGCCCGCAAACACCATTGGGTCAGTTTCCGTCGAAAATGGGCCAAAGCCGTGCGTAACGCCCGCGCCGAAACGTATGACCGCACGCCCCGTGACGTGATCGCCACGGGCAACGAGTATCCCCCACACCACGTGCTTCCGCCGCACTCGCACCGCCGCGGCCAACTGCTTTACGCCTCCACCGGCGTGCTCACCACCATCACCGGCGAAGGCAGCTGGGTGGTGCCGCCTCGTCGTGCGCTGTGGATTCCCCCTGGCGTATCGCACGAAGTACACATGAGCGGGCCGGTCTCCACGCGCAGCGCATACGTGACGCCGGAAGCCGTGGCGCAGGCCGGACTTTCCTTGCGCTGCCAGGTCATCAGCGTCTCTCCCTTGCTCCACGAGTTGCTGATGGAAGCAGTGGATCTGCCCGCCGAATATGACCTCGATGGTCGCGACGGTCGTGTCATGGCGCTGCTGCTGGATGAAATCCGCCGCATGCCGGTGCTGCCGCTCAGTACGCCGCTGCCGCGCGAGAAGCGCCTGGCCGTACTCTGCCGCGATCTGCTCGAACAACCGTCGCAGGAAGTGAAGATCGACGACATGGCGCAGCGTGCCGGCATGAGTCGGCGCCATTTCACGCGCACGTTTCGCGAGGAAACGGGCATGAGCTTCACCGCCTGGCGGCAACAGGCATGCCTGCTCTCGGCGCTGACCCGACTCAGCAACGGCGAGGCAATCACGCAGGTGGCGGTGGATCTTGGCTACGGCAACCCCAGTGCTTTCACCGCGGCCTTCCGCCGCGTGCTCGGCATGGCGCCGAGCCGTTATCTGGCGACGCCGCAGGCCTGAGCGGGCACTCCCACCACGCATGAGCTGCATCACGGCCCCATAACATTCGTGTATGCACTGTCACAGACTCGTCAGATGCGGCGGGCAACATGTCGAACATGTGACGGCGCACATCCGCGCTTTCCTGCCATGGCCCGGTCGCAATCGGCGGCTTACCATGCTTTCCATTCGCGGATAGCGCTGCCTTGCGCGCGCCCGCCCATCGAACGGTGAAACGATGAGTACCGATGTTGTCCGAACCAGCGCAGAGCGCGACGCCTCCCTCACCGACAAGGCGCCTGTCGCGCACGTCGATGCGCCCGCCGCCAGCGTCCCGCCAGACCTGAACGATCCGTCCCTCTACATCAATCGCGAACTGTCGCAACTGCAGTTCAACATCCGCGTGCTTGAGCAGGCGCTGGACGAAAGCAAGCCGATCCTCGAACGGCTGAAGTTCCTGCTGATCTTCTCCAGCAACATGGACGAGTTCTTCGAGATCCGCGTGGCGGGCCTGAAGAGCCAGATCGCCTTCGATCACGAGATCGTCGGTTCCGATGGCGTGGCGCCGCGCAAGGCGCTTGCCGAGATCAGCGAGATCACGCACAAGCAGATCGAGCGGCAGTACGCGATCCTCAACGACAAGATCCTGCCGGTGCTGGCCGAGCATGGCATCCGCATCGTGCGTCGCAACGAGTGGTCGCACAAACAGAAGCTCTGGGTGCGTCGCTACTTCCGCCATGAGGTGGCGCCGCTGGTGACGCCGATCGGCCTGGACCCCACGCACCCGTTCCCGCTGCTGGTCAACAAGAGCCTCAACTTCATCGTGCAGTTGGAAGGCACCGATGCGTTCGGCCGCGATTCGGGCCTGGCCATCGTGCCAGCGCCGCGCGTGCTGCCGCGCCTGATCCGCCTGCCCGACGATGTGTGCGAAGGCGGCGACAACTTCGTGCTGCTGTCCTCCATCATCCACGCGCACGCCGAAGAACTGTTCCCCGGCATGTCCGTGCGCGGCTGCTACCAGTTCCGCCTCACCCGCAACGCCGACCTCACCATCGATCCGGAAGACGTCGAGGACCTGGCACGCGCACTGCGCGGCGAGTTGTATTCACGCCGATTCGGCGACGCCGTGCGCCTGGAAGTGGCGGACAACTGCCCGGTCGAGCTCACCGATTACCTGTTGAAGCAGTTCGGCCTCACTGCCGCCGAGATGTACGAGGTGAACGGCCCGGTGAATCTGGCGCGCTTGTTTGGCCTTGCCAGCAAGATCCAGCGACCGGAACTGCAGTACCCGCCGTTCACGCCGTCCATTCCCAAGGCGTTGAAGAAAGCCGAGGACCTGTTTCAGGTGATCGGTCGCCAGGACGTGCTCCTGTTGCACCCGTACGAATCGTTCGCGCCGGTGGTGGATCTGCTGCATCAGGCCGCGAAAGACCCGAACGTGCTGGCGATCAAGCAGACGCTGTATCGCAGCGGCGCCAATTCCGAGATCGTCGACGCGCTGGTGGACGCTGCACGGGCCGGCAAGGAAGTCACCGTGGTCATCGAGCTGCGCGCGCGCTTCGACGAAGAGTCGAACCTGTCGCTCGCCTCGCGCCTGCAGCAGGCCGGCGCCATGGTGATCTACGGCGTGGTGGGCGTGAAAACGCACGCCAAGCTGATGCTCATCCAGCGCCGCGAAGGGGAGGAACTGGTGCGCTACGCACACCTTGGCACCGGCAACTATCACACGGGCAATGCGCGCCTCTACACCGACTACAGCCTGCTCACCTCCGACCAGGCGCTATGCGAGGACGTGCACAAGCTCTTCAGCCAGCTCACCGGCATGGGCAAGTTGCTGCAGATGAAGAAGCTGTTGCATGCGCCGTTCACGCTGAAGAAATCGCTGCTGGAAATGATTGCGCGCGAGACCGCGCACGCGGCGGCGGGCAAGCCCGCGCAGATCATCTTCAAGATCAATGCGGTCACCGACGCCAAGATGATACGCGCGCTCTACAAGGCCAGCATGGCCGGCGTGAAGATCGACCTGATCGTGCGTGGCATGTGCTGCTTGCGTCCCGGCGTGGCGGGCATCTCGCACAATATCCGCGTGCGTTCCATTGTGGGCCGCTTCCTGGAACACAGTCGCGTGTACTGGTTCCTCAACAATGGCGACGAGCAGTTTTATCTGGCCAGCGCCGACCTGATGGAGCGCAACCTCGACCGTCGCGTGGAAACGGGCTTCCCGGTGGAAGGCAAGAAGCTGCACAGCCGCCTGAAGAAGGAACTGGAGCTGTATCTCTCGGACAACACCAGCGCGTGGTTGTTGAACACCGAGGGCCGCTACTCGCGCAGCCGCCCCGCCACGAACCAGACGCCACGCAATGTCCAGACGCAGCTGCTGGAGAAGCTCTGCGGCTCGGGTGCCGGCGGGGACGTGTAGTTCGCGGACATCGCTCTCCGATAGCTCTTGTAGGCCTATTCTCAGAAGCGGCGACGAAAGCCGCGCAGCGATTGTAGTGGTTCACCTTCGTTGTCGAAAAACCTTCGCCTACTTCGCCGCCTGTAGCGGATTCGTATGGTAGCTCCGATATCCATTGGCCAACCCGGCCAGCATCTTCGGAGCTTTCCATGCGCAAGATCATCGCAGCCATCGTCATGACCGGCCTGGTCGGACACGCCTTCGCCCAGAATCAGCCGCAGGCCGATCAGGATCAGAACAAGAAAGGGGCTGCAGCCGTACCTTGCATTGCCGGTGGCGCCGGTTCTCGCCAGGACGACCAGCAGCAGAATGACGACGATGATCGCCGCCGTGGCGGTGCCGTCCTGATGCCATGCGAGGGCGCAGCAGGCGCCAGCGCAGCTGCCGTGGGCAACCTCACGCCGCTGTATGTCGGCGCGGGCGTGGTCGGCGCGGCCGTCATTGCCGGCGCGATGAGCGGCGATGGCCACAGTCACAATGACCGCCCCCCGGCCGGTGGTGGCGGCGGCACCGGCGGTACGGGCGGGACGACCGGCACCACCGGCACGCATTGATTCCCCACCGAGCACAAGGTCCCTCGGTCGAGAATGGTTGATCCCCCATCACCGACCACACCCTGAGGTGCACCTGGGCCGCATGCGCCGACCCTGTCCTGGCAGGGTCGGCGCATGATGTTTGATAAAGCCATACCGTGTGAAAGCTAGCCGTGTCGCCTTACCCAGGCGACATAGCGATCGACGAAATCCTGCAGGAATTTCGCGGTGCCCTCGTTGCCGATCCTGCCATCGGCGTCGAACAGCCCTTCCTTGTTCTGGATGAACACTTCCGGCTGTGCGAGCGTGGAAACGTCGAGATACGCCAGCACATTGCGCAGATGCTGCTGGGCAAGCGCCGTGCCCTGCGCCCCCACCGAAACGCCGATCACGGCCGCCGGTTTGCCCGCGAACGAATTGGTGCCCCACGGGCGCGAGGCGATGTCGATGGCGTTCTTGAGCACGCCGGGAATCGAACGGTTGTATTCCGCGGTGACGAACAACAGCGCATCGGCGGCTTTGATCTCGTCTTTCAGCCGCTGGCATTCCGCGGGATAGTCGGGATCGAAATCCTGGTTGTACAGCGGCAGGTTGTCGATGCGAACGTGGTCGAAACTGAAGTCGTCCGGTGCCAGCCTTTCCACCGCGCGGGCCAGCTGACGATTGAACGAATCCTTGCGAAGGCTGCCGACCAGCAGCGCCACTCGGATCTTGCTCATGCCTCTCTCCTGGGAACCCATGGGGGCGGGGAAAGGGGGAGGATGGCATCGCAGGCAGTGAAACCCTCGTGATAAGGCCTATCACACGGGCGCTTCGGCCTTGTGGCATGCTGGTCCCCTAGCCTTCCATACGGCTCGACGTAAATCGCGTCACCTGATCCAGCGAGGCGGGCCGCGTAGGCCCATCTCGACACAAGCAAGGACGACGCCCTGCCCGCGCCACCGGTAACGCGGGTTTCTACTCACAGGGACGACCGGATCGGCCATGAAGCTGCGCATGCCTCCAGGACAGGAGCCGTGCGAAGAAGGGGGACCGGTAATGGTTGGGGCTATCGCGACCACCGCGACGCGTGGCGTCGGGCGGATGCTGGGCATCCTCGCCCTGGCGTTGCTCGCCTTCGCGGCGCACGCCGGTACGGCCCTGACCGGTGCCTCGCGTGCCGTCGTGCCAGGCGATACTGCGCAGTCGGTGCTGGACGCCTACCGCCGGGGCGAGTTCGCCAGCTTCGATCCCAATCTACTTCAGCGTTTCTCCCGGTCTGGACTCGGTACCTGGGTGGTGCTGCAACCGCAGCCGCCGCTGGTGAGCGAAGAGCGGGTACTTTCCGTCTATCCGCCGCCGCTGGCCGCCGTCACGCTGTTCAACGCCGATGGCACCTCGCTGCGGATGTCGCTCGACGACTTCCTCGCCAGCGCCCACGGCAATGGCCGCCTCGCTTACCGAATCACCGTCGATACGCCGGCATCCGCACCGATCCTGCTGAAGATCGAGCCGGGAGCGATCACCCATGCCGTGGCGAGTTTCCACCTGCAGTCGTGGAACGAATACCTGCAGACCGATTCGCAATGGCTCGCTTTCGCCAGCGCATGTTTCGCGGTCATGGTGGCCATGGCGTTGATGGCGCTGTGCCTGGCGCTGATGCTGCGCGACAGCACCTTCGCCTGGTATGCCGGTTACGTGCTTTGCTACGCGCTGATCCAGGGTGTCCAGACGGGGTATCTGTTCCATCCGCTGGAATTGACCTGGCTATCTGGCGCCGCCGCCATGATCAGTTCGTCGGCCATGGCGCTGTCGCTCGCCTTTGCCGCCATGTTCGTTTCGCGCTTCTGCGAATTGCCGCGCTACGCACCGGTGCTACAAACCCCCATCGTTGCGCTTGCCGTCGGCATGCCGCTGGTGGTGGTGCTCGACAACAGCCAGGTCGCGGTGTTGCAGCAAACGGCGCAGGTGCTGGTGACGCCGCTGCTGGTCATTGGCACGTTGCTGCTGCTGGGTGCCGCCATCGTCGCAGCCGTGCAGGGTTCGCGGCCCGCGTGGTTCTTCCTGGTGGGCTGGACGCCCTTGCTTGCCCTCACCGCGCTGTACAGCTCGCAGATGACCGGCGTGCTGCCGGACGTCACCTGGCTGGGCGATGCCTGCCTCGCCGCGGGTGCCTTCGAAGCCGTCGTGCTGTCGCTGGGCCTCGCCGATCGTGCGTTGATGATGCGGCGCGATCGCCACATGGTGCAGGAACTGGCCGATACCGACGCCCTCACCAACGTGCTCAATCGCCGCGCGTGGACCGAAAGCATGCGCAAGGTCCTTGCCAGCGCAGGCTCGCAGCCGATCGCGCTGCTATTCCTCGACCTCGATCACTTCAAGATGCTCAATGACCGGCAAGGCCACGCCGCGGGCGATCGCGCGCTGGTGGCCGTGGCCGAAGCCTTGCGCAACGAGCTGCGCCCGCACGATCTGCTGGGGCGCTATGGCGGCGAGGAGTTCGTGGCCATGCTGTTCGGCGTGGCGCAGAACCAGGCGATGCAGGTGGCCACGCGCCTGTGCCGTCGCGTGCATCGGCTGGATATTCCGGTGAACCAGGACGGCCTGGTGCTCAGCGTGAGCATCGGTATCGCCATGCATACGCCGGAAGACACAGTCGATTCGCTGGTCGAGCGCTCGGACCTGGCCATGTACCGGGCCAAGCTGGCCGGCCGCAACCGCGCCAGGCTCGATGAAAAGCTGGAGCCCCCCATTCGCCGCAGTTGGCCCCGCGCGGTGGAAAACGACCGCACGCCCTGACTGACTCGGAAAATCGACAAGACACGGCCACGGCACGGGCTACGCTGTGAGCATCCTCGTCCACGGAGCAAAGCCATGAGCACGCCCCGGGTTTCCGGCAGCACCATCATTCCCTGTCTGCGCTATCGCGACGCGCACGCGGCCATCGACTGGCTGTGCAAGGCCTTCGGTTTCCACAAGCAAGCCGTCTATGACGATGACAAGGGCGGCGTGGCGCACGCGCAGCTCACCTATGGCAATGGCATGCTGATGCTGGGCTCGGTGAACGACAACGACTTTGGTCGCCGCATGGTGCAGCCCGACCAAGTGGATGGCCGCGAGACGCAATGCCCCTGCGTGATCGTGAAGGATTGCAGGGCGCACTACGAACAGGCCAAGGCCGCCGGCGCCACCATCATCGACGAGTACGCCGAAAAGGAATACGGCGGCGCAGGCTACAGCTGCCGGGACCTCGAAGGGCATCTGTGGTGGTTCGGCAGCTACGATCCATGGGCCGAGCAGGCGGGCTGACCTATCTGCCCATGTCGCACGGCGCGACCGGCAAATAGACGTCCGCGCGCAGGACGGCTTCCGGTACTTCTTCGGGATCATCGAAGAAACGGCGGAATGGAAGTACATCGCGCAGCACGTAGCCGCTGTCCGGCAACCACTGCTCGATCAGGCGATCGGACAACGCAGTGAGATGGTCGTACGGACCCACGTGGCGCCAGCGCGCCCACAGCCCGCCACCGAGTTGCAGGGGATAGGCGGATCCATCCACATGGCCGTCGATGGCACCCAGGTCGAGTGCGCAGTCGTAGCTGCCCTGGCCGGGCACGGCGTCCAGCGCGTCATCGTGCGGGATACCGTAGATGCCCGCCAGCCGCTCGAGCAAGGCATGATCGGCCGCCCAGGCATAAAGACGTCCATAACTTTTCGCCAGCTCGCGGTAGTCGCCTTCGTGACGCGTGGCGATCACGCGGAACGGTTCCACCGAGACCACCTCCACCTGAAATGCCGGGGCCGCCGCATCGGCATCCACGGCGGGCCGCCGAAGTCGGTGCATCGCGGCATCCAGTTGCTCCTTCTGCCCACGCAACTCGCTCGGCGTCGCGCCGAGGGCCTGGCGGAACGCGCGCGCGAAAGCCTGGGGCGTTTCGTAGCCTACCGACAGCGCGGTCTCGGTCACCCGTTCCGCCGGTTCCGCGAGCAGCCGCAGGGCGCGCAAGAGACGCAGCCGCGCCACCGTCTGGCCCACCGTCTCGCCGGACAGGGCGCGATAGATGCGGTGAAAATGGAACGGGGAAAAATGCGCGACGGCCGCAAGCTGCGACAGCTCCGGCAAGGGGCCGCCCTGCTCCACCGACGATTGCAACACCGCGACGACGCGGTCGATGCGCTGCAAATAATCCTGGCGTGTATTGGCTTTCATGGCTCGGCTTCCTGGGGGAGTGGGAGCCAGTGTGGCCGGCGAGGGCGATGGCAACAGTCCCATTCTTGCGCAATCGGGCGTATAGGCAGGAAGTCATGGTGGGAGCCCGGAGGCTGCTCGCTTACAGTCCCTTGTGAACCACCCACCCGCTTCACTCACCGGAACGGCCCATGCCTGGCCGTTTGCCTGGAGGATTCATGTCCATTCGCCGCACCTTGCTCGCCGTCGCCACCTTCAGCGCCTTCGCTGCCACGCTTGCGCACGCGCAGACGGCACCGCTCACGCCTGATGTTCCGTCCAAGGCCTTCGTTGCCGATACCGCGAGCTACGACTACGTGAAGCGCGAGGTGATGATCCCGATGCGCGATGGCGTGAAGCTGCATACGGTCATCGTGATTCCGAAGAACGCACGCAACGCGCCGATCCTGCTGACGCGCACGCCGTACGACGCGAGCGGTCGCGCCGAGCGCTTCGTGTCCCCGCACATGGATGCCACGCTGCCGCAGGGCGACGAGGTATTCGTGCACAGCGGCTACATCCGCGTGTTCCAGGACGTGCGCGGCAAGTACGGCTCCGAGGGCGACTACGTGATGACGCGGCCGCTGCACGGTCCGCTCAACTCCAGCGACGTGGATCATTCCACCGACGCCTACGACACCATCGACTGGCTGGTCAAGAACCTGCCCGAATCGAACGGCCGCGTGGGCATGCTCGGTTCCTCGTACGAAGGCTTCACCGTGGTGATGGCGCTGGTCCACCCGCATCCGGCGCTCAAGGTGGCCGCACCGGAAAGCCCGATGGTGGATGGCTGGATGGGCGACGACTGGTTCCACTACGGCGCGTTCCGCCAGACCAACTTCGACTACATCTACGGCCAGACCGCGCAGAAGGGCAAAGGCGGCAGCATGGGCCGCGCGGGCTACGACGACTACACCAACTTCCTCAACGCCGGTTCCGCAGGCGACTACGCGCGCAGCCGCGGCTTCGAGCAGCTGCCGTTCTGGCGCAAGCTCGACGAACATCCGTCCTACGATGCGTTCTGGCAAGGCCAGGCATTGGACAAGGTAATGGCCGAGCAGCCGCTCACCGTGCCCACCATGTGGCTGCAGGGCCTGTGGGACCAGGAAGACATGTGGGGCGCCATCCACAGCTACGCCGCCACCGAATCCAAGGACAAGGGCAACGACAAGAACTACCTCGTGATGGGTCCGTGGCGCCATAGCCAGGTCAACTACGACGGCCGCTCGCTGGGTCCGCTGCAATGGGATGGCGATACCTCGCTGCAGTTCCGTCGCGATGTGCTCAAGCCGTTCTTCGATCAATACCTCGTGGCCGGCGCGCCCAAGACCAACACACCGCCGGTGCTGATCTACAACACCGGCGAAAACCATTGGGATCGCTACAAGTCCTGGCCGCTCAGCTGCGACAAGGGCTGCGCGAACAAGCCCAAGTCGCTTTACCTGGGCGCCAACGGTGCGCTCTCCTTCAATGCGCCGGCGACGGATGCGCCGAAGTACGATGAGTACGTCTCCGATCCCGCCAAGCCCGTGCCCTACCAGCCGCGTCCGGTGCATTTCGCCGACCACGACGCGTGGACGCGCTGGCTGGTCAACGACCAGCGCTTCGTGGATGGACGTCCGGACGTCCTTACCTATGTGAGCGAACCGCTGACCGCGCCCGTCCACATCGGCGGTGCGCCGCAGGTGAACCTATACGCCTCCACCAGCGGCACGGACAGCGACTGGGTAGTGAAGCTGATCGACGTGTATCCGGACACGGTGCCTTCCAACCCGGAGATGGGCGGCTACGAACTGGCCGTGTCGCTGGACATCTTCCGCGGCCGCTACCGCACCAGCTTCGAACATCCGCAGGCGCTCACGCCCGACCAGCCGCTGCTCTACAGCTTCGGCTTGCCCACCACCAACCATGTGTTCCAGCCGGGCCACCGCATTATGGTGCAGGTGCAGTCCAGCCTGTTCCCGCTGTACGACCGCAACCCGCAAAAGTACGTGCCGAACATCTTCGACGCGAAACCCGGCGACTATCAGAAGGCCACGCAGCGCGTGTGGCATACACCGGGCACGGCCAGCTCCATCAGCCTGCCGGTGGTGCCTGGCGGCTGAGCTTCAACCCATCGCTTGGTTCCAAAGGCCGGCCTAGTGCCGGCCTTTTTCTTTGGCTTGTTTGTCCGTCATTCCGGCGCAGGCCGGAATAACGAGCCAGGCCCCACCTCGCACTGGCCGCAAGCGGCTCCGAATCCCACATCAATCTCTTTCACACCAACCACTTGCAAATTAATTAAAGCTATGATTAATTAAAAGACATGACGATCAAAACCACTCCCCCGAAGCCCGCCAAGCGCCGTTCCCCCGGGCGTCCCACCACGGACAGCCCCGACTTGCGCGCCCGCCTGATCGAAGCGGCGCTCGCCTGCTTCGTGCGCGACGGCATCGCCGCCACCTCGTTGCGCAGCATTGCCAAGGAAGCCGGCGTCACACCCGCCATGCTCAATTACTACTTCGGCAGCAAGCTGGCTCTACAGGACGCGGTCTTCGCGGAACGCCTGCTGCCCGCGGTAATGACCCTGCGCGAGATGGTGGCCGGCGTGGGCGACGACGTGCACGCGATGGCACGGCAATTCGTGCAGGGGGTGTTGGGGCTGGTCGATACCTTTCCCTGGTTTCCCTCGCTGTGGGTCCGCGAAGTGCTGTGCGAAGGCGGCGCGCTGCGCGAGCTTCTGCTCTCGCGCATCGGCCCCGAATTGCCGCAGATGCTGGCCGGCCGCTTTGCGCAGGCGCAGCAGAACGGGCAGCTCAATGCCGCGCTCGATCCGCGCCTGCTGGTGGTGTCGCTGATCGGACTCACGCTGTTCCCTGCCGCCAGTGCACCGATCTGGCGGCAGATATTCCAGGCGGACCTGGGCACGGAGGTCTTGGTTCGCCACGCACTTGCCCTGCTTGGACACGGCATGGAGCCCGCTCATGAAAACTGATCGCCGCTTTCGCATCGCTTTGATCGCCGCGCCGCTGCTGCTCGCGGGATGTCACAACGCGCCACCCGACGTGCTCGGCACGGTGGAATTCGACCGCATCACCCTGCCCGCGCCCGCCGCGGAGCACATCGTGAAAATCGATGTGCGCGAAGGCCAGTACGTCCCCGCCGGCACGCGCATCATGCAGCTCGAAACCACGCGCACGCAGGCGGCGCTCGACACGGCGCGCGCCGACCTGCAACAACAGCAACAGGCCTTGCTGGAACTCCAGCGCGGGCCGCGCGAGGAATTGATCCGCCAGGCACGCGCCAATCTCGTGGGCGCGCAGGCGCAATCGCGCGATGCGAATGCCTACTACCAGCGGCTTGCCGCGCTGGGCACGCAACAGTTCGTCGCCGCAGCCGACCTCGACCGCGCCAAGGCTTCGGCCGGCAATGCCGACGCGGCCGTCGCCGCCGATCGCGCCGCACTCGATCAACTGCTCAACGGATCGCGCGTGGAAGACGTGGCACAGGCACGCGCCGCGGTCGCTGCGGCCACGGCCAACGCCGCCTCCCGAGCGGTCGACCTGGACAAGCTCGACTTGACCGCACCGCGCGACGTGCGCGTGGACAGCCTTCCCTACAAGCTGGGCGACCAGGCCCAACCGGGCACGCCGCTGGTCATCCTGCTCGCCAGCGACACGCCGTATGCGCGCATCTACGTGCCGTCTTCGCTGCGCCCGTCGATCAAGGTGGGCGACAAGGCGGTCGTGCACTTGCACGACGGAACGCGGCAGTTTCACGGCACCGTGCGCATGATCCGCAGCGAACCCACCTTCACGCCCTACTACGCGTTGAACGGCGAGGACGCCACGCGACTGAGCTATCTGGCGGAGATCGCCCTTGACACCGATGCACGCGATCTTCCGCAGGGCTTCCCGGTCGCGGTGGCATTCCCGGGCAAGAGCAGCCATGACTGAGTCTGCTATCCACGTGCGCGGATTGACCAAGCGCTTTGCTGCGCTGGTCGCCGTGAACGGTGTGAACCTCGACGTGCCGCGCGCCTGCGTGTACGGCTTCCTCGGCCCGAACGGCTCGGGCAAGTCCACCACCATCCGCATGCTGTGCGGGTTGTTGACGCCGAGCGAAGGCGACATCGACGTGCTGGGCCTGCGCGTTCCCGAACAGGCCGAAGCGTTGAAGCGACGCATCGGCTACATGACGCAGAAGTTCTCGCTGTTCGACGACCTCTCGGTGCGCCAGAACCTGGAGTTCCTCGCTACCGTGCAAGGCCTCTCGCGCCACGACACGCGCACGCGCGTCGATGAGTTGTTGAAGCGCTACCACCTGGACGATCGGCAGGAACAACTGGCCGGCACCATGAGCGGCGGCCAGAAGCAGCGCCTGGCGCTCGCCGGCGCCATCGTGCACAAGCCCGAGCTGCTGTTCCTGGATGAGCCGACCAGCGCGGTCGATCCCGAATCGCGCCGCGATTTCTGGGAAAAACTGTTCGAACTTGCCGACGCCGGCACCACCATCCTCGTCTCCACGCACTACATGGACGAGGCCGAGCGCTGCCATCGCCTCGCGTTTCTCGACACCGGCAACCTCGTCGCCGACGGCACACCCAAGGAGCTCACCGACAAGCTGCGTGGCCGCACCTTCGTCATACGCGCCCAGTCGCCTCGCCAGGCCAAGGCAGCGCTCGATGGCCATCCCGACGTATTGAGCGTGGCCCAGATCGGCAACGAACTGCGCGTGCTGATGCGCAAGGACAACGTCACCGTGGATGAACTGCGCGGCGCGACGCACGACGTCGATGCCACGATGGACATCGAAAGCGTCACGCCGAATCTCGAAGACGTCTTCGTCGTCGCCACGCGCAAGCATGCGCAACGCGAGGAGCAAGCCGCATGAACCTCCGACGGCTGTGGGCCATCATGGTGAAGGAGCTGCGCCAGCTTCGGCGCGACCGCATCACGCTCGCCATGATCATGGGCATGCCGATCCTGCAATTGGTGCTGTTCGGCTACGCGATCAATCTCAACCTCCGCAACCTGCCGGCCGCCGTGGCCGACCAGGCGCAGACCACCGGGTCGCGCGCCGCCGTGCAGGACTTGCTGGCCAGCGGCGTCATCGCACTGAGCGCCAACGCGCAGTCTCCACAGGAACTGGTCGACCTGCTGCGCGAGGGCCGCATCAGCGTGGGCATCGCCGTTCCGCCGGATTTCGAACGCCGCAAGCTGGATGGACGCGAAGCCATCCAGGTGATGGTCGACGGCAGCGACAACGTCGTGCAGTCGGCGGCCGCGCAACTGGCGCAATACCCGCTCAACCAGCCGGACAATTTCCATGCGCGCGCGCAAACGCCGATCAGCGTGGTGAGCTTCTACAACCCGGAGCGACGTTCGCCGGTCAACATCGTGCCGGGACTCATCGGCGTCATCCTCACCATGACCATGGTGCTGTTCACCGCCGTGGCCATCGTGCGCGAAACCGAGCGCGGCAACATGGAGTTGCTCATCACCACGCCGCTCAGCCGCACCGAACTGATGATCGGCAAGGTGCTGCCGTATGCGGCCATCGGCCTGGTGCAGACCACGGTGGTGCTGTTGCTGGGCGTGTGGCTGTTCCGCGTGCCCATTCGCGGCAGCCTGTGGGACGTCTACATCGCCTCCAGCCTGCTGATTCTCGCCAACCTCTCGCTTGGCCTGCTCATTTCCACGCGGGCACGCTCGCAGTTCCAGGCGATGCAGATGACGTTCTTCGTCTTTCTGCCGTCGATCCTGCTCTCGGGTTTCATGTTTCCCTATGCCGGCATGCCGGAGCCGGCGCAGTGGATTTCCGAGGCGCTGCCGTTGACGCACTTCATGCGCCTGATACGCGGCATCATGCTGCGCGGCGCCGACATCAGCGATCTGTGGCACGACGGGCTCGCGCTGGTCGCCTTCATCGCGATCATGCTCACGTTGGCCATTCGCCTGTTTCATAAGCGTCTGGACTGAAGGGCAATCGCCAGAACGTGTTTACTCGCGATCCCTTCGAGCTGAAAAAAAGGCCCGCCTGAGCGGGCCTTTTTTCAGCGCAACGGCGTCCTACTGCGTACACGCCTTGCCGTGATCCGCGTGATATCCCTTGGCCTTCGCGTCGGCCTCGCTCATGTACGCGCCGGCCTTGGTCTTGCCGTACCACTTGTCACCCTGGCAGTGATAAACCTTGCTGCTGTCGTTCACCCACACCATGCCCGGACCACCGCCCGGCGCCGCATTTGCCGGCGGCTGCGGACCCGCGGGCTTGGCGGCCGCAGCCGGCGCTGCCGCCGCGCTCTTGCTGGCGGGAGCAGTGGCTGCCGCGGGAGCTGCCGCAGGCGCCGCGGCCGGTGCGGCGGTGGCTGCCGCGGTGTACCACTCCTTCACGCCCTGGTGGCCAGAGCACGCGCCCTTCTTGGTGGCGTGGTTGGTGTAGCTGCCGTCCTTGCACTGTCCCGTCGAACCGGCGGGCGCGGCGGACTGCTGTGCGTAGACGGCCGGTACGGCCAGAAGACCTGCAAGCAAGACTGCGATCAAACCATGCGATTTCATCTTCGATCCCTCCCGTGCGATTCGCCTGCCCCGTGGGGAACATGCCTGCCTGGCGGGAATGTTCCCCTTCGTGCCATCCGCATCGACGAATGCATCGCGAGTGCGTGGCACTTCCCAAGCGCCTCGGCGCCTGCGCGCACACTATGCGCCGGCCTCGTGACGCTTCATCACGCTGCCGCACGCGGCGTTTATCTGGCGTGATGCCATTTCGCAACTTTCTACGACGAGGGCCGCATCGCGCCATGCGGGCGATGCGGCCCGGGCGATCAGTGGTTGATCACCAGGTCGGCGATCACGCCGGTAGCCACGGCAACCAGCAGGAAATCGCCGGTATCGCTGCGCACCCATACGTGCTCCGGCGGCGGCGGTGCGAGGTGATAGGCGTGGTAGTCCACGTAATAGCGGCGGTCGTGGTAGTACTCCTCGGGCACGCGCCCGCCACGGTGATACCAGCCTTCGTGATTGCCGCGGTCATGCACGATCACGTAGTCGTGGTGATCGCGATCGTGATCGTAGCCGCGGTCGTGGTCATGGCCCTGATCATGATGATCGTCGCGGCGATCCTGATCGTGCTGGTCATGATGGTCGTCGTACTGAAACGGTGCCGCTGCGACGGTGGACGAAGCCATCACGGCGCCAAGCATCAGTGCGAACAAAGTCTTCTTCATGCGAACTCTCCATGGGGTAGAGCCGTAGCTGGGCGCGCCCCCTGGCGCACTTTTCCACGGCGGCGCCATGATGTGATTCGCAACGATGCACGATGAGTGAATTCCCTCGCAAAACGATGCGCTAGCCGCGCGTAAGTTCATGCGTTGATGCGGCGTTTGGTTTGGGTGATGCGATGCACCAGCCCAGCCCCATGTGCCACGCAAAGTAAAAGCCATCCCTGGCCATCCCCTGTTCCATGTTCGTCAAAGCAAGGGTTCATCCAAACACGTGGGATCAATGCACCATCTGGCTGCCAAGGCGCTCCTTGAGCGGCGCGGCATCGAGCAGCAGCAGCGTGCGCTGATCGGGCAGTTCCACCACTTCGCGCATGTCGTTGCGCAGCGCCAGGTCGAGCTGGTTGCGCAATACGCCCGGCACGCCGATCTTGTCGCCGGCGTCGATGGTCACGATGTTCTCGATGGCATCCACGATCAGCCCGAACTTTTCCTCGCCGTTCTCCACCACCAGCACCTTCGCGCCTTGCAGATCCGCGTAGCCCTTCATGCCATAGAGCGCACGCAGGTCGATGATGGTCACCAGCTTGCGGCGCAGGTTGAGGATGCCACGCACATAGTCCGGCGCACCCGGCGGCTGCATCACGTCGGGCGGAAAATCGATCACCTCGCGCAGCTGGTCGATACGCATGCCCATCAGCTGATCGAGCTTGAACGTGACATAGGTTTCGCGCACGCCACGGCGACGCTTGCCCTGGCCGCGATCCGCCACGGACTCGATCGCGTACAGCTCGCGGTGCCCCTGCGTGAGATCGGCCACAGTGGCGTCACTCAACAAGGCCGATTCGTTGATCAAGATGATGTCCGGCGCGCCTTCGCGACTGATGCAGCCGGTGAACAGCTGCGGGCGATCCGCATTGAACGACGGGATGGCCAACAATTCCTCATCGCGATAGCCGACGATGCTCTCCACATCATCCACCAGCAAACCGAAGTCCATCTCCTGCTGGCGAATGACCACGATGCGCCGCGCATCCTCGAAATCGCCGATGCACGCCGTCGTCGATGCCGTGCACGGCAAGCCGAGGAAGCGGGCGAAATCCACCACCGGCACGGTGTTGCCGCGCAGGTTCAGCATGCCCAGGCACAGGTCGCTTGCGAGCACCGACTTAAGCAATTCCGGCACGCGGATGATCTCGTGGATGGCGCCCATCGGCAGCGCAAGACGCGTGTCGCTCACGCGAAAGGATACGCCCTGGCGGCGCTGTCCCAATGCGGACCGCCGCGCGGCCGGTTCGTGCGCTTGCGCATCCACCTTCGGCACCGGCATGTCGTGCAGCCGGCGCAGCGCGTCCACGTTGAGTATCTGCAGAATGCGGTTGCCGCCATCGAGCTTGAGCGCACCACCGATCATCGAGGCGCCTTCGCTGTCGTTGAAGGTCACTCTCTGCTCGGGCTGTATGCGCAGGATCTCGCCCGTTGCATCGAACAACAGTCCGATGCGCCCCTGGCGGAATTCCACGATGGCGATCTTCGAGGCCTCGCGCGCGCCATGGTCGGGCAACTGCAGCAACTGCCCGAGATGCACAATGGGAATCAGGCGACCACGCAGGTTGAACAGACCCAGCAGATAGCTCGGCGCCAGCGGCACCTGCGTGACCACGGACGGATAGTTCACCACTTCCTGCACGGCCGTCACCGGCAAGACGAGTTCGGTGTCGCCAAGGTGAAACGAACCGAACAATTCAGCGCCATCCTGGCGCGTCGGTGTAGCGATGGGAGATGCCATGGCCTTGCTCCGGATCACGTGGCGCGGCCAATCGTCTTGACCACGAATTGGTGTTCCGCGCAATCGATCACGAGCTGGCGACCGCTGTCGCCGCCCACCTCGACGTGCACGACCTTGATGCGGGTCTGGGCAAGCAGCTGCAACGCCATGCGTGCGTTCTGTTCGCCGATCAAACCATGCCGCGGTGCCTTGGCGTGCTGCACCATGCATGCGCCGCCGGCAATCACTGCCTCCACTTCGTCCTGCCGGGCGCGGTCGAGTTCCATCATCGACAGCAACGTGGGCACGGCGTCGGTAACGTATTTCGCGCCATCGCCAGGCGCTCCCTGTGGCGATTCGGGCAGCAGGCAATGCGCCATGCCGTACAGCCCGCGTCGACGCCACAAGAGGCCGATGCCCACGCACGAGCCGAGGATCGCGCGCAGCACGTCGTCGCCGCTGCCGATCTTCACTTCGCACATGCGCACCTGGATATCCGATCCATCAGGCATGCGCGCCTTCCTGTCGTCGATAGATCAGCGGCTGCTCGAAATCGAAGCCGACGTTCAGTCGCGTCAGCGATTCGGATTCGCCGATGATGAGCACGCCGCCCGGCGACATCGCACGACGCACGTTCTCCAGCACGTTGCACTGCCCTTCCTCGTCGAAATAGATGAGGACATTGCGCAGCAAGGTGATGTCGAAGCGCGAGGCGCCATCGAGCCGCTTGTGCAGGTGATGCTCGCGGAATAGCACATGCGAACGGAGCATGGGCGACGCCAGGTAGCCATCGCTGCTCGGCTGGAAGTACTTGGCCAACCACTCGGGCCGGGTACGCTTCAGCCCTTCGATGCTCTTGCCCTGATAGAAACCCGCCTTGCCCACCGCCAGCACCTGGCTGGCGATATCGGTGGCAAGGATCTGGTACTTGAACGCCGGATGATGCTCGCGGAATTCCTCGCACATCATCGCCATGGAATACGCTTCCTCGCC
The DNA here is from genome assembly GCF_040545895.1 of Dyella japonica. Lineage (GTDB taxonomy): Bacteria > Pseudomonadota > Gammaproteobacteria > Xanthomonadales > Rhodanobacteraceae > Dyella > Dyella japonica_D. Next base: position 101,575 of record NZ_JBEPMU010000006.1, on the reverse strand, counting down.
GGTGGACGCCGCGGCGGACCACAACTGCAAGGTGGCGCCGCGATGTTGCCGGAACCACTCTGGCAACAACTGCTGCCAGAAGTGATCCCATATGCGCGGCGTGCGGAAGAACGAGGTCTCGTTGGTGGTCACCAGGTTGATGAAGCTGCCCACTTCCTCCGGCTGCGCATCCAGCACCGCGAGATAATCGCGATACCGGTTGAGCGCCAGGGCCTGCAGGCGACGGCGCAACCGCCCCTGCAGCAAGGTCCATTTGCGGTCCGCCATGTGGATGCCCGTATGGCGGCGCACCTTGTCCAGCAATGCACGCTGGGTTGCCTGGTCGATCTCGCTCTCGATGTCCATGGCCTTCCGTCCTCAGACCACGAACCGCTGGACCGTCCGGTTCAACTCTTCGGCGCCTTGCGTGAGCGCCGTGGTGGAACGGGCGATGGTGTCGCAGGCGCCGGCCGATTTCTCGGTTTCTTCGGCCACCTGCTGGATCGCCGCGCTCACTTCGCGCGCCGCCACCAGCTGTTCGTCCGCACCGCAGGAGATCTCGGAAATGGCCTGCGTGGTGCGGCCCACGCCGGCCACGATCTTCTCGAACGCTTCGCCGGCCTGCTTGGAGATGTCGCTGCCCTGAGCCACGCGCTTCACCGATTCATTGATGAGCTTGGAGATTTCCTTGGTGGCCTGCGAGGAACGCTCCGCCAGCTTGCGCACTTCGTCCGCCACCACCGAGAAACCCAGGCCATGCTCGCCTGCGCGCGCCGCCTCGATGGCTGCGTTGAACGCGAGCAGGTTGGTCTGGCTGGCGATTTCGCCGATCACCTTGATGATCTCGCTGATGTCTTCGGATGACTTGTTGATCAGGTCCATCGCCTCGATGGAACGCGCGATGGCCTTGGCGCCGCGCTCGGCTTCCTGATGCGTGTCCTTGGCGAGCTGGTCGGCGCTGCGCGAATTGGTGGCGATGGAGTTGATCGAGGCGGTAAGCTCTTCGATGGACGCATTCATTTCTTCCACGGTGGCACCGAGCAACTGCGCGCCACTGGCGACGCCGCTGGCACGGCCGGCGATCTCCTGCGAACTGCCAGCGAAACCACCGGCGGAATCGACCACCTTGCCGATCACGCTGCGCAGGTCGCTCATCATCTGCTGGATGCCGTCGGCGAGCTGATCGATCGGATCGCTGCCTTCCACCCGTATTTCACCGGTGAGGTCGCCTTCCGCCGCGAGCCGCACGGTCTTGAGCAGCGCTTCGACCTTGCGCTGGTCTTCGGCGGCGCGACGCTTCACGCTCTCTTCCAGCTCCACCTGCGCGGTGACGTCGGTGGCGAACTTCACCACCTTGCAGAGGCGACCGTTGCCGTCGTAGATCGGGTTATACGAGGCCTGGATCCAGATCACGCGACCGCCCTTGCCCAGGCGCATGTAGCGGCCGGCGTCGAATTCGCCGCGATTGAGCTTGACCCAGAAATCGGCATAGGCCGCGCTGGCCGCGTAACTGTCCGTACAGAACATCCGGTGATGGCGACCCTGGATTTCCTCCAGTTCGTAGCCCATCGCCTTGAGGAAATTGTCGTTCGCGTGCAGCACGTGGCCGGCCAGGTCGAACTCGATCATCGCCTGCGCCTTGTCGATGGCGTTGACCTTGCCTTCGAACTCGGCCTTCTGCTGTCGGGTGGCGGTGACGTCCGTGGCGAACTTGATGACCTTGTATGGCTTGCCGTGCTCGTCGAACACCGGGTTGTAGGACGCATTGATCCACACCTCGCGCCCGTCGCCGCCGATGCGCTTGTATTCGCCGCGGTCGAGCACGCCCTTGCCGAGGCTTTCCCAGAACTTCTTGTACGCCGCGCTGGCCGCGTAAGCCGGCTCGCAGAAAATGCGATGGTGCTGGCCGCGAATGTCCTCCAGCGTGTAGCCCATCGCCTTGAGGAAGTTGTCGTTTGCGTGAAGGATCTTGCCCTTGAGATCGAATTCGATCACCGCCTGGACGCGGTTGAGCGCCTCATTGACGGCCCTGAGCTCGTGCGGCACGAGCTGCATATCCGGTGTCTCTTTTCCCATCGCCCTCTCCCCGTGATTGGGAACGCAGGTCACTACGTGCCCGTGAAATCCTCGCGGGAGGGAGATGGAGCGCGCTGCGCGAACAGCGCACAACCGACTGGCCCGCTCTTCCGACAAACCGAAGGCGCGCCGCGATACGGCCCCTTGCGTTCTCGCATGGGCTCAGCCGGCAACCGTGCATTTGTCCTCTCCCGCGTGAGGGATATCGGCGTGGCGAGGATGGCCTTAAGGCGTAAAAAACCCCGGAAAACCCGGGGTTTTCGCACGCCTCGTGAGATTCGCGCCTAAATCGATCCAGTGGCGTTGGTTTCACGAAAGTTGGATCGAGGCAGTGTGATGGGCGTCTCAGAAAGCGACGTCTCATCACAGCGGACAGCACCAACGGCCTATGGCGTAAGGCTTAGGGTGCAGCCACCCGTTTCAGCGTCGATTGCGGTCGCGCCACTGCATACATGTCCCACGCGATCTGCTTGAGCAGCGCATTGCGATCGTCGCCCACGGCGTAGAGATCGAAGTGCGTCTTGTTGGGCAGGAAGCGGATGTCCGCATGCGCATGCAAGCCGTCAAGCACGCTCTTGAGACGATGCGCGGCGCCATCGAGGTAGAACGTGTCGGCCGTGCCCACGTAGAGATGGATCTTGCCGTCCAGGTCCGGCGCCAGTTGCGGCCAGTTGGCCTGCAGGCGATGGGCGATGTCGTAATGGTCACGCCAGTAGTCGACCACGCTGGCGTTCACCTCGCCGGTGTCGCGATCGAACATGGCCAACGGACGGCCATCCGCGCCGCGCGGCGAGAACACCCATTCGAACGAGGCGATCTGTCCACCGTAGCTACCGAACACGCGCTCCATCTGCGCGAACTGCTGGAAGGTGGCCAGCACCTTGCCCTTGTCGCGAATCAGCGGGTACGCGGTGCCGTCGGGCTTGCGATAGATGTTCGCGTGCGGCGCATACAAGTCCACGCCGGTGAAATCATGGAAGTCGCTCGGGTCGGGCGAGGTGGACCAGGTGCCGCCGAACACTTTCGGGTAGCGCGTCTGCAACCACAGCGTGGCCCAGCCGCCGGAGGAATGGCCGTTGAGGAACCGGCCCGTCGCCTTGGCGTCCATGCGATAGGTCGATTCCAGCTGCGGAATGAGTTCCTCGGTCAGCGCCTTGCCCCAGGGTCCGTTGTTCACCGAATCGGCAAACTCATGGGTGCCGGTGGGCAGCGATTCGTCCAGCAGCACCCAGATCATCGGCGGCATCTGGTTGTTGGACATCGCCAGCCAGAGGTTGGCGATGACGCCGGCGAAACGATTCAGGCCGCCGGTAAAGCCGTGGGTGTAATACACCACGGGATACGTGGTGCTGCTCTTGGCGTCGTAGCCTGGCGGCAGCAAGACGCGGCCCCGCATATGGATGGGCCTGCCCCAGAACGCCGTGAGCGCAGGACTGACGAAGTCGATGTCCTGCACATGCTTGCGCGCTTCGGGTAGCGCCGCGCTTGCGGCAGGGTCGAACGAAGGCGGCAACGCCCACGGATCGGCGGGAGGCAACCGCGAAGCCAGTTTCAGCGACGGCAGGCCAGCCGCAGGCAGATGCACCTTGGTCACCTCACTGACCAGGTCGCCCTCACTCCGGCCGTTGTAGTTGTAGCTGTGGTTGGTGTCCAGCACGGCCTGTACGTAGTAATCGCCGGGCGGCAGCTGGCTGAACGCCTTGGGGAAAGACTCATTGTCCGCATCGATATCGACGCCCTGCCCCGCGACCAGACGATTCACTTCGCGCGCCGTCACGCTCACCTTGTCGGGCGAGAGCGGATCGAGATCCACCGCTTCCACCTTGCCGTTCTTCGCGCCCGCTTCCGCATCTTTGGCCGGTTCGGCGAACACCAGCAGGCGGCCGGACGCTACGTCCGTACCGGCCACGGCCAGGTCCACATGGAAACGTGGTGCCGCGCAGTCTTGTTCGGTAGCTGCGCAAGTGGTGGCGGCCAGTCCAAGGCAAAGCAGGACGGCAAGCTTGAAGCGATGTGACACCATGACTCACTCCCGGTGGATGACCTCGTCCAAACGAACCTTCAGGCTAATCGCCGACAAAGTCCATCACCGGGCCTTCATCGCGCAGTCAGCGGATGCGCTGGCCGCTGCCATACGGTGGCGTGTCCTGCTGCCGGATCCCGTCCGAGAGCAACATGAAGGCGACGCGGCGATCGCGGCGCCCGCAAACGACAAGCACAGCAAGCCTGCAACAAGACGTTTCATGCAGAGAAACACCATCGCGGGGACGCCGCCACTATAGACAGCGTCCCGCACGCATCGCCCCGCTATGGGTCAGGGCGTGCCGGAGGTCTTGGCCTTGCCTGGCGTGAGGCGCAGATCCTGGAAGTCGAAACTGAAATCGGTGAGCGGCGACACCGGCTGCATGCGCACATCGCGAATCTTGCCGTCGGCATCCAGCGCGTAGTTCACGAACGCATCGGCATTGAGCGCACGATCGTCCCAGCGCACGATGAAGGTGTCGTGCTGCCACGGTGTCATGGTGCCCACCAGTGCGGCGGTCTTGGAAAAGCGCATGCGCAGCTTGCCGTTCTGCTGGCTCACCACGATGTCGCCGTACCACGGATCGTGGAACGTGCCCGCATAACCCGACAGCGGCAGCGACGGCTTGCCGTTCTTGTCGCGCGCCGCCTCGTGCGTCTTCCAGCTGTCGTCGGCGTTGCCTTCGGACTTCTTCACGGCAGCGGCGTAGGCTGCCAGCCAATCCTTCTTGTCCTTGCCCAGATAGGCATCGAGCACGCGGTACGTCACCGCGTTGAACGCGGCGCCCGATTCCTGGCTGGTCAACACCACCACGCCGAGCTTGAGCTCCGGCACCAGCGTGACGCGCGACACCATGCCGGGCCAGCCGCCGGTGTGCCACACCAGGCGTTGCCCCTGGTAATCGGAGAGGAACCAGCCTTCGCCGTAGCCTGCAAAGTTGGGGCGCGCGGCCTGCAGCTCCGGCACCGGCGGCTCGGAAATCTTCATGGGCGTGAGCATCGACCACATCTGCTTCTGGCTGTCTTCGGAGAACAGCGCCTTGCCATCAGGCAGCTTGCCGCCCGCGAGCTGCACGTTCATCCACTTCGCCAGGTCGTGCACGCTGGCGTAGATGCCGCCCGCGCCCGAGTTGTTCGACCACGCCATCGGCGGCACGGGCTTCAACTCGGTGAAGTTGAACTTGGCGTGGCCCATGGCCACGTCCATGCCGGGCTTGAGCTGCGTCATGTCGATCAGCGATTCGTCCATGCCCACCGGCTTGAAGATGCGCTGGCTGATGAAGTCGGCGTAGCTCTGGCCCGACACCTGCTCGATCACCAGCGTGGCCACGGCAAACAGGATGTTGTCGTAGGCATACGCGCTGCGGAAGCTGGTGGCCAGCGGCACGTCGCGCAGGTGCTGCACCACTTCCTTGGTGGAATACGACGTCGGCGGCCAATACAGCAGATCGCCCGCACCAAGGCCCAGGCCACTGCGATGCGCGAGCAGATCGCGGATGCGCATTTCGCGCGTCACGTACGGGTCGGACATCTGGAACCACGGCAGATGATCGATCACGCGATCATCCATGTTGAGCTTGCCTTCCTCCGCCAGCATCTGCAGCGCCGCCGCGGTGAATGCCTTGGTGTTGGAAGCGATGGCGAAGCGCGTGCGCGCATCCACCGGTTCGGGCTTGCCGAGTTCGCGCACGCCGTAGCCTTGTTCCAGCACCACCTGCCCGTCCTTGACGATGGCCATGGCGATGCCAGGCACGTCGAACTGCTTGCGCACGGCGTCCACGTAGGCGGTGAAATCCTGCAACTGCGCCGGCAAGGCCGGCTGTGCGATGGCCGCGGCAGGTGCGGTGGAAGTCACCGGCGCGGTCTGGGCCCAGGCCGGCGCGATCAGCGTCAACATCGCACAACAACCCACCAGGCGCGGGGAAAGGGTTCGCAGGAACATTCGGCGGCTCCACAACGGCAAAGCTCAGCACTATCGCGGCAAAGGCCTTCCTGATCCAGCACTGAAAGTCATGTTGCCAACCACCTCGACGCCAGCCGTCGCGATCCGGATCATGGGCCGCTGCATCGAGGAGTCTCAATGAACGACCTGGTCGAATGGATCGCCACGCACGCCTTGCCGATCTGGGCAGCGCTGCTGGTAGCCGCCCTGCTGGTGGGCGATGCGGCATGGCAATGGAATCGCCAGCATGGCCTGAAGACGCTTGCCGCCGGCCGCGAACCGGTGGCGATACGCGGCGTCACCGCCCTGCTCCTGCTGGTGTGCCTGTGCCTGCTGTTCGCGGCCATCGCCCTGGCGCTGAAGGAAGAAGCCATGCGCTGGCTGCCATCGTTCGACGAAGCGCTGGCCGAGGACCTGCGCGCAAGCATGCAGCCGGGCACGCTACGGCTCGTCGCTGCCGTCTCTCACCTGGGCGATATGGGTTCGGTTGCCGCGATCACCGTGGTGGTCCTCGCCGTGCTGCTGCTCACGCGCCAGTTGCGGCTTGCCGCCTGCTGGACCGTGACCATGGCCGGCATCGTGCCCATCAACAGCGGCCTGAAGGCCGTGTTCGAACGACCGCGTCCGCTGCACAACCACGGCTTCATCGTGGAGCATGGCTGGAGCTTTCCCAGCGGCCATGCCTTCGGCGCCATGGTGTTCTACGGCATGCTTGCCTATGTGTTGCTGCGCCTGCTGCCGCATCGCTGGCATCGGTGGATCGTCGCCGGCGCGGTGGCGATGATCAGCGTGATCGGTCTCAGCCGCATCGTGCTGCAGGTGCATTACTTCAGCGACGTGGTGGCGGGTTACATCAGCGGCATGGCGTGGCTGGTGGTGTGCATCGGCGGCGCGGAGTGGTGGCGATTGCGCGCGCCCGCCACGTCCTGACGCTGCAGCGCGACGATTTCAGTGCGGCGAATAGAGCTTCTGTTTCAATAGCTGCCTTGAGGCGTCGTCAGGCGATCCCAGCCAGATGAAGTCGTCGTTGGCCGGATCGTTGCTGTCCGCATCGTTCAAGGCATTGGCCTTGCGCCGCGCGAACAGGCCGGACATGGCATGCGTGTTCTCGTCATACAGGATGAGGATGCGTTCGGCGGGACAATCGTGCGGCTTGCACGCGGTGGCGAGCAGTTGCACGTGCCCGTTGATGGTCACCTGCTGCGCGGGCGTGGCGACGCCGCCCTGGCTCGCCCATGCGGGCAACTGGTCAGCGCCGTACAAGGCGGCGAAGGCCGTGGAGAAATCCGGGCGCTGCATCAGGTCGTAGAGGTAGGTGAGCCCGCTCGGGCTGCTCGCGCTGGTGGCGAGCACCGGAGGCGATGACACCGCTGGCGACGGCGCAGCGGATGTCGCGCCCTCCTCGTGCTGCTGCGAACACGCAGCACAGGCGAGCGCGAAACCCATCATGACAACGGAACGATGATCCATGAAGCCTCCTCGCGTGGCGGCAACGCCGTGCCCGATGGAGGCCAGGCGACGCCGGAAACCCGGCGCCGCCATGCGTTCGATCAGGCGAGCTTGCGGGCCGCGGCGACCACGTCCGCATCGCCCGGCAACACCAGCAACGCCGCGCCAGCGAGCGGCGTGTAGGTATCGGCACCCACCACGCGCTCCAGCGGCGTGCCGCCACAACCGCCTTCGACAATGGCGGTGATGATGCCCTCGCCCACGCCCGCACTCTTGCGGCCTTCATCCAGCACGATGATGCGCTTGGCGGACTGTGCCTGCGCCGCGATGAAGGCATCGTTGAGAGGCGCCAGCCAGCGCAGGTCGACCACGCGCACCTTCCAGCCGAGTTCTGCTTCGATGGTGCGCGCCGCGCGCAGCGACATCGGCACGCCGTTGCCGAAGGTGAACACCACCAGATCGTTGGCCTCGTCGTTGTACACGCGACCCTCGCCCAGCGTCATGGCCTCGCCCGGCGCGGGATAGCCGAATTGCCACTGGCCATCGCCGGCTTCGTACAGATCCTTGGTCATGTAGAGCGCGATGGGTTCGAGATAGGCGCACACGCGACCGTCGACCTTCGCCAGCGCCGTCATCGTGCGCAGCATGGTCGCGGCATCGTCGCCACGGCTCGGGCAGCCCACGACGAGGCCAGGAATGTCGCGCAGTGCCGCAATCGAGTTGTCGTTGTGGAAGTGGCCACCGAAGCCCTTCTGGTAGCCCAGGCTGGCCACGCGCATCACGATGGGGTTGCGGTACTGGTCGTTGGAGAAGAACTGCAGCGAGGCCGCTTCGCCGCGAATCTGGTCGCACGCATTGTGGAAGTACGCCAGGTACTGGATTTCCGGCAGCGGCAGCATGCCCATGTTGGCGTAGCCCTGCGCAAGGCCGAGGATGATGGTTTCATCGAGCAGCGTGTTGAACACGCGGCTGCCCTTGAAGGTCTTGTGCAGGCCCTTGGTGACGGTATACACGCCGCCCTTCATCGCCACGTCTTCGCCGAACAGCAGCGACTCCGGATACTTGGCCATGATGTCGTGCAGCGCCTGGCCGATCTGGATGGCCAGATGACGCGGCGGCTGGTTTTCCGGCAGTTTTTCCTCGCTGCCGAACGCGGCGAGGCGGCGGTCCTGGTAATCGGCGCGTTCGGCTTCCGCCTTCACGGCGGCCGGCGTGTACGGCGCGAGCGGCTTCATCACCTGATCCAGCGTGCTCAGGCGCGGACGGCGGTCGGCATCTTCCGCTGCTTCGAAGCAGCGCTTGCGCGTGGCCTCGTACAACGCGAGCAGCGATTCCTTCGTATACAAGCCGGAGGACAACGCGATCTCCGCCGAACGCAGCAGAGGATCGGTCGCCTCCACTGCGAACAGTTCTTCCACGCTGCGCCACTCGATCTCGAAATCGGTGCCGGCGTGACCCATCACGCGCGTGGTGCGCAGATGCAGGAAGGTGGGGCGGCGCGTAGTGCGGCAGTGTTCCACCGCTTCCTGCACCTGCGCGTAGCCGTTGGCCAGGTCCAGGCCATCGGCATAGAAGTAATCGAGGTCGGCGCGATGGCGGAAGTTGTTCGCCACCCAACCGCTCGGCGTCTTCACCGAGATGCCGATGCCGTTGTCCTCGCACACGTAGAGCACGGGCGCGGGCAACTTTTGATAGGCCGTCCACGCGGCGGCGTTGAAGGCCGTCTGCGCGGTGGCGTGGTTGGACGAGGCGTCGCCGAACGAGCAGATGGCGATGCTGTCTTCGGGAATCGGCAGCTTGTGGCCGATGCGTCGCGCCTGCTCGATGGCCACGGCCGTGCCCAGCGCCTTCGGCAGATGCGAGGCGATGGTGGAGGTCTGTGGCAACACCCACAACGGCTTGCTGCCCCACACCTTGTGGCGGCCGCCGGAGGCGGGATCTTCCATGCTGGCGGCGAAGGACAGCGCCGAATCCATCACCGGATCCATGCCCGGCAGCTTGCGGAAGCGCTCGGCCATGAAACCGCCGGAGCGGTAATGCAGGAAGGCCGGATCGGTGTGGCGCGTGAGCCGCGCCACCATCGCATTGCCCTCGTGGCCGCTGGAACCGATGGTATAGAACACCTTGTTCTGCACGCGCAGCACGCGCGCCATCAGGTCGAGATGACGGCTGATCAGCTGCGATTCCAGCAACTCGCGAAAGCCTTGCGCGTCGAGCGTGCTGCCCGGAAGCACCGGCGAATGGCCGCCGTGCGGCGCCTGCACGTCGCCCTGCCACAGCTGCACGAACTCGGTGAAGTTCTGATCGACGATTTCGGCGCGGTTGAAACCCTTGTGGCGTGCCGTGAGGGAATACGGGATGGCAGTCATGATGGCTAGGTGTCTCGTCAACGAACGAACGTCGGTGGATTCAAGGTTGGATGATACGAAGTGGCGCGAGGCTGATGGCGCGCAGTTTTGCAGCGCGCTGCACATCCTTCTCGCGTCCGAAACTCTCGAGGATGCGAATCTGCTCTTCCAGCGAAGGCACCGGCACGGCGAGGCCATTGAGGCCCACCAGCGTCAGGCGTCCGGCTGCCACCGGCTTCCATCCGGCGCCCTGGTTGAGCTCGAGGCCGCCCATCACTTCGACAGGCAGGCCGGGAAAACGGAAGCGCGCGAAGTGCGAACGAAAGCGCTCGCCATCGGCGGGTTCGTAGATGGACTCGCGGCGATCGGCCCACAGCGCCATCAATGCATCGGCGTCGCCGCGCGACACCAGCAGATCGACGTCGGCCACGCCAACATCCGCGCCCGCCAGCAAGGCCGCGGCGCTGCCGATTACGCACCACGGTTCCACGCAATGCACATGCAGCTCCGGGATGATTTCCGCCAGCGTGGCGTAGAGCGCAGGGGTGACGTGACTCATGCGCGTCGCTTCCATTCGTCGCGGGTCTGCCCCCAGATTTCGACGGGTATGTTTTCGAACGGCGCAGGCAACCGGCCCTGGCCGCGCAGTCGCGATCCCAGCCTTTTGGCCACGGCTTGCGAAGGTGTGTTGGTGGGTTCGATGCTGTGGATCACCTCGTCCCACCCCAGTTGGTCGAACGCGAAATCCATGCACGCGGTGGCGCCTTCCACCGCATAGCCCTTGCCCCACGCTTGGCGCGACAAGCCCCAGCCGATTTCACGACCCGGCCAGCCTTCGGGGAACCATGGGCCCATGCGGCCGATCCACAGGCCGGTGCTTTTTTCGATCACCGAAAACATGGCGAAGCCCTGCATGGACCACGCGCCGGCCATGGTGAGAAAACCGCGCCACGCGATGGCGCGAGGTTGTGGGCCGCCGATGTGGCGCGAGTTTTCTTCGTCGGCCATCAGCGCGGCCCAGCCGTCGAAATCTTCCGGCTGGGTGGGACGCAGGATGAGGCGTTCGGTTTCGATGCGGATGTTTTGCCAGGTCATGCGGGACACTCCGGCCTCAGCCTCCATCTTCCCTCACCGTCATTCCGGCGGAAGCCGGAATCCAGTGCCTTCCGGATGTCCCTGACAAGGCACTGGATCCCTGCGTTCGCAGGGATGACGAACAAGGAGGTTGGCTAGTACCCAACCTCAGAACGCGTTGATCCCCGTCAATTCGCGGCCCACCACCAGCTGATGCACCGTCTCGGTGCCTTCATAGGTGATGACCGATTCCAGGTTCAGCGCATGGCGAATGGCCACGTGCTCGGTGGTGATGCCGGCGCCGCCAAGGATGTCGCGGCATTCGCGCGCGATGTCGATGGCCATGCGGCAGTTGTTCCACTTGGCCAGCGACACCTGCGTGGGCTGCATGGTGCCGGCGTCCTTCAGGCGGCCAAGCTGCAACGACAGCAGCTGCGCCATGGTGATGCGGCGTGCCATCTCGGCCATCTTGATCTGCACGGCCTGGTTGGAGGCCAGCGGGCGACCGAACAGGATGCGTTCCTGCGTGTAGTTGAGCACTTCCTGCAGGCAGGCCTGCGCCGCGCCGATCGGACCCCAGGTGATGCCGTAGCGCGCCTGCGTGAGGCAGCCCAGCGGACCCTTGAGGCCCTTCACGTTCGGCAGGCGGTTGGCTTCGGGCACGCGCACGTTGTCGAAGAACAGGCCCGACGTCACCGACGCGCGCAAGCTCATCTTCTTGTGCACTTCCTGCGCGGTGAAGCCCTTGCTGTCGGTGGGCACGATGAAGCCCTGGATGCCGTCCTCGGTCTGCGCCCACACGATGGCGATGTGCGCGACATTGCCGTTGGTGATCCACATCTTGGCGCCGTTGATGACCCAGTCGCCGCCGTCCTTCTTGGCATGGGTCTTCATGTTGGCCGGGTCGGAACCGCCGTGCGGTTCGGTGAGGCCGAAGCAGCCGATGATCTCGCCCGCCGCCATCTTGGGCAGGTAGTGCATTTTCTGCTCTTCGGTGCCGTACGCGTAGATCGGGTACATGCACAGCGAGCTCTGCACCGAGGCGAAGCTGCGCAGGCCCGAATCGCCGCGCTCCAGTTCCTGGCAGATCAGGCCGTAGCTCACGCCGTTCATGCCGGCGCAACCGTACTTCTCCGGAAGCGTGGCGCCCAGCAGGCCCAGGCTGGCGATTTCCGGCACCAGTTCCTTGGGAAAACGGGCCTGGTCGAAGCAGTCCCCGATGATCGGCAGCACGCGCTCGTCGACGAAACGACCGACGGAGTCCTGCACCATGCGCTCCTCATCGGAAAGCATCGAGCGGATGTCATAGAGATCGAGGGGATTCAGGCGAGCGGGCATGCTTGAAGTTCCGTGACGTTGGGGACAAACCGCCATTCTAGCCCGGCCCTTGGGGCGGGTCATGGCGGGGTGCAACAGGGCCGGGGTAGGCGCACGCGGCGGCCTGTGGGACCATGCATGCTCCCATCGTCCCAGCCCCGGCTGGGACGGAAGCGTCGCCTGCCCCGCCAGCCAGGCCCGGAACGACCGCAGCGGCGCCCCAGGGCACCTGCACGCGGCGCGCCGGACCCGGCCCACGCGGGCGCCGGGCACCCCGCTCCCCGCCGGACCGTCCATGTTCAAAGGTGTTCTCCTCGGCTTCGCCTGCTACGCCGCCTACGCCATCAGCGACGCGTTCGTGAAGTCGCTGCGCGGCACGCTGCCGGCCTACGAAGCGGTGTTCTTCGGCGCGGTGCTGATGCTCAGCGCCCTGCCCTTCATCAAGCACGCGGGCGATCGCTACGTCGAGGTGTTCCGCGCGCGCAAGCCGCACCTGTGGTGGATACGCGCCATCACCGGCGCGATCTGCAACATCTCCGCGGTGATCGCCTTCACCGCGCTGCCGATGGCCGAAGCGTTCGCGCTGATCTTCCTGCTGCCCATCTTTGTGACGCTGCTGTCGGTGATTTTCCTGAAAGAGCACGTGGGCTGGCGACGCTGGTCCGCGGTGATCGTGGGTTTCATCGGCGTGCTGGTGGTGCTGCGACCGGGCTTTCGCGCTCTGGGCATCGGCCACCTGGCAGCGATGACCTGCGGGCTTTCCGGCGCCGTGTCCGTGGTGGCGCTGCGCATGGCGGGCCCGCACGAAAAACGCATCAGCCTGTATGGCGCGGGCGTCGTCGGCCCGCTGGTGAGCGGTGGCGTGCTGATGCTGCCGAGCTTCGTGTGGCCCGACCTGCATCAATGGTTCCTGCTGGCCGGCTACGGATTGCTTGCCGGTCTTGCCGGCGTGCTCTTGATGCTCGCCACGCATCATGCGCCGGCCAATCGCATCGCGCCCACGCAGTACAGCCAGATGCTGTGGGCGATCTTCTTCGGCTACTGGTTGTTCGGCGACCAACTCGACTGGCCGATGCTGATCGGCATCGCGCTCATCCTCGGCTCGGGCCTTTTCACGCTGGTGCGCGAAGAAAAGGTCACGAGCTGGTGGAAGCGCACGCGCATGGTCTGAGCGGCCGTCGAAAACATCCCGTGTAGATGAATATTTCTTAATGAAGCGAACGCGGATGCGCGTGTTGCCGTGAGGCATCACTCGTCCGTGACGACGCTTGTGCCATCTCTTTTTCCCATGATTCGCCAACCCAGCGCCCGCGCGCACCTCCAGGGAAGGCCATGTCCGCGTATGCCTGTGACCGGGTCAACCACATGGACAACGGATCGTTAGAAGTCAGTCGACACGTTTCCGCCGCGAGCCATCGTTGCGGAAACGTTGCTGCGAACAACGATATGACCTTGCCTGTCTTGTGAATTGCGCATTTGAGTTGCTGGGAGATGCTGGATGAGTGCCGACAATGCCCAAACGTCCGGGCACCCTCGTAGGAAGCGCGGCGTACTGATCGCAGCGGTGATCATCGTGCTTCTGGTGGTGTTGATCGTGGTCCACATCCTCACCGGGCAGAAGACGCGAACCGGCCAGCCGCCACAAGTGGTGAGCGCCGCCACCGCCTCGCTGGGCGACATGCCCGAAGTGCTCACGGCGCTCGGTACCGTGACGCCGGTGGCCACCGTGAATGTGTTGCCGCAATTGAGCGGCTACCTCACCGCGGTCGGTTACCAGGAAGGCCAGGACGTGGAGAAAGGACAGTTCCTCGCGCAGATCGACCCGCGCCAGTTCGAGATCAGCAAGCAGCAGGCCCAGGCACAGCTCGCCAAGGATCAGGCCACGCTCGACCAGGCGCGTTCCGATCTTGCCCGTTTCACGCAACTGCATGAGCAGAAGTCGATCGCCGAACAGACCTACGTCGACCAGAAGTTCACCGTGGCGCAGACCGAAGCCGCCGTGAAAGCCGACAAGGCCGCCATCGCGCAGGACGATCTCAACCTCATCTATTGCCACATCACCGCACCGGTGGCCGGGCGCGTGGGTCTGCGACTGGTCGATCCGGGCAACTACGTCACACAGTCGACGTCGCCTGGCATCGTCACCATCACGCAGATGAAACCCACCACGGTGCAATTCACCGTGCCGCAGAATTCGCTGGGCAAGGTGCTGCAACGCGTGAATGGCGGCGCGACGTTGCCGGTCACGGCGTACAGCAGCGACAACAGCAAGAAGATCGCCAGCGGCACGCTGTACGCACTGAGCAACCAGATGGCCACCAGCACGGGCACGGTGACGCTGCGCGCTACGTTCGCCAACGACGACGAAGCGCTGTTCCCGAACGAATTCGTCAACGTGCAGATGCTGGTCGACACGCTGCAGAAAACCGTGCTCGTTCCCACCGCTGCCGTGCAGAGCGGCGCGCCGGGCGACTACGTCTATCTGGTGAATGCGGACCAGACGGTGTCCGTGCACAAGGTGACGCCCGGCCCCAGCGACGGCAAGGTCACCGCCATCCTCGCCGGCCTTTCCGCCGGCCAGCAGGTGGTCACCGATGGCATGGACCGCTTGAGCGACGGCGCGAAGATCCGCATTTCGCAGCCGCATCCTGCCGGCGCCAGCAGCACGGGCGCGCCCGCCGCCGCGCACGGCGGCAGGCGTTCGCACGCTGCCAGCGCGTCGTCGTGAGTCGCAGGCGCGAGATCCAATGAATATTTCCCGCCTGTTTATCATCAGGCCGGTAGCCACCTCGCTGCTGATGATCGCCCTCGTGATGGTGGGCCTCGTGGCGATGAAGTTCCTGCCGGTGTCGTCCCTGCCCAACGTCGACTACCCGACGATCCAGGTGCAAACGTTCTATCCCGGCGCGAGCCCGTCGGTGATGGCCACCACGGTGACCGCGCCGCTGGAAGTGCAGCTGGGTGAAATTCCCGGCCTGCAGCAGATGACGTCGAACAGTTCGGCGGGCGCATCGATCATCACGCTGCAGTTCGACCTGTCGCTCAACCTCGACGTGGCCGAACAGAACGTGCAGGAGGCGATCAACGCAGCGAACAGTTTGCTGCCGAGCGGCCTGCCCGCGCCGCCGACCTATGCGAAGGTGAATCCGGCTGACCGCCCGATCCTCACGCTGGCGGTCACCTCCAACTCCATGTCGCTGCCGCAATTGCAGGACGTGGCGAACAACCGCCTCGGCGCGAAGATCTCCCAGGTGCCGGGCGTGGGCCTGGTGACGCCGGCCGGCGGCAACGTGCCGGCGATCCGCATCGAAGCCGATCCGAAGAAGCTGGCCGGTTATGGCCTCAACATCGACGACCTGCGCTCGCTGATCGCCAACGTCAACGTGAGCCAGCCCAAGGGCAACTTCGACGGACCCGATCTCGACTACACCATCAACGGCAACGACCAGATCCAGAATCCGCAGGACTATCTCGACACTGTCATCTCCTACCAGAACGGTGCGCCGGTGTATCTGCGGGATGTGGCGCGCGTCACGCAGGCCGCGCAGAACACCGAGCAAGGCGCGTGGTTCAACAAGACCCAGGCCATCGTGCTCAACGTGCAGCGCCAGCCGGGCGCCAACGTGATAGCCACCGTCAACCAGATCATGAAGACGCTGCCGCAGCTGGAATCCACGCTGCCGGCCGGCATGAAGGTGGAAGTGGTGACGGACAGCACCGGCGTGATCCGTTCGTCGGTGAACGATGCCGCGTTCGAGCTGATACTGGCGGTGATCCTGGTGGTGCTGGTGATCTTCGTGTTCCTGCGCAACCTGCCGGCCACCATCATTCCCAGCATCTCCGTGCCGGTGTCGCTGATCGGCACGCTGGCGCTGATGTACGAACTCAACTATTCCATCGACAACCTGTCGCTGATGGCGTTGATCATCGCCACCGGCTTCGTGGTGGACGACTCGATCGTGATGATCGAGAACATCGTGCGCTACCTGGAGGAAGGCAAGACACCGATGGAGGCCGCGCTGGAAGGCGCCGGCCAGATCGGCTTCACCATCCTCTCGCTGACCGTGTCGCTGATCGCGGTGCTGATCCCGCTGCTGTTCATGGGCGGCGTGATCGGCCGTCTCTTCAGCGAGTTCGCGGTGACGCTGGCCATCACCATCGTGCTGTCGGCCGTGGTGTCGCTGACGTTGGTGCCGATGATGTGCGCGCGCATCCTCAAGGCGCAGCACGATCGCCACCCCAGCCGTTTCGAGCGCTTCAGCGAAGGCCTGTTCGACAAGACCCTGGCCGCATACAAGCGCGGCCTGCACTTCGTGATGGAGCGTCAGCTGGCCACGCTGCTGGTGTTTTTCGGCACGCTCGCGCTCACCATCGTGCTGTACATCGTCATCCCCAAGGGCCTGTTCCCGGTGCAGGACGTGGGCGTGCTGCAGGGCATCAGTGTCTCCGACAACTCGGTGTCGTACGGCGTGATGGTGGATCGCCAGAAGCAACTGGCCGACGCCATCCTCAAGGACGAGGACGTGGCCAGCCTCACCTCCTACGTGGGCATCGACGGCACCAACACCACGCTCAACAACGGGCGCTTCCTGATCAACCTCAAGCCACGCGACGACCGCTCGTCCACTGCCGAGGTGATCGCGCGCCGCATCCAGCAGGAAGTGGCGACCATCCCGGGCATCAAGCTGTACATGCAGCCCGAGCAGGACCTGACGCTCGATACCACCATTTCGCCGAACCAGTACCAGTTCGTGCTGCGCGGCCCGAACCAGGAAGCGTTCCAGCAATACGTGCCCGATTTGATTACGCGACTGAAGGGCGTCAAGTCGATCACCGACGTCACCAGCGACCTCAACAACGACGGCCTCGCGGTGAACGTGGAAGTGAATCGCCAGTTGGCGGCACGCTACGGCATCACTTCCGCCACCATCGACAACGCGCTCTACGACGCGCTGGGCCAGCGCATCGTCTCCACCATCTTCGAACAGGCCAGCCAGTACCGCGTGATCCTGGTGGCGAAACCGGAAAGCATTCCCACCGTGGAATCGCTGGGCGATCTCTACCTGCCCAGCCAGACTGCGAGCACCGGCCAGGTACCGCTCAAGGGCATCGCCACCATCAAGGTGACCAAGTCGCCGCTGGTGATCAGTCACCTCGCGCAGTTCCCGGCCGTGACCGTGTCGTTCAATCTCGCCAAGGATGCCTCACTCAGCAAGGCGGTTAAGGAAGTGAACGATGCGGAAGCTGCCGTGCATCTGCCCTCCTCCATCACTTCCACCTTCCAGGGCGCGGCGCAGGCGTTCCAGGATTCGCTTTCCAGCGAGGTCTACCTGCTCATCGCCGCGCTGGTGGCCGTGTATATCGTGCTGGGCGTGCTGTACGAGAGTTTCATCCATCCGGTGACGATACTATCCACCCTGCCCTCGGCGGGTATCGGCGCGCTGCTCGCGCTGATGATCGCGGGCAGCGACCTGGATGTGATCGGCATCATCGGCATCGTGTTGTTGATCGGCATCGTGAAGAAGAACGCGATCATGATCGTGGACTTCGCCCTCGAAGCCGAACGCGAACACGGCAAGCCGGCGGAAGAAGCCATCTTCGAAGCCTCCCTGCTGCGCTTCCGTCCCATCCTGATGACCACGCTCGCGGCCATGCTCGGTGCGATGCCGATGCTGCTTGGCACGGGCACGGGTTCGGAACTGCGCCGTCCGCTGGGTTTGGCCATCATCGGCGGCCTGCTGCTCAGCCAGTTGCTCACGCTGTTCACCACGCCGGTGATCTATCTGTACTTCGACCGGCTGGCCCAGCGATTCGGCCGCAAACGCCAGCCTGAGGCGGCCGCCGGGGAAACGGCGTGAACATCCCCGGCCTGTTCATCCGGCGGCCCGTGGCGACTACGCTGCTGGCCGTTGCGATCCTGCTGTCGGGCATGCTGGCGTATTTCCATCTGCCGGTGGCGCCGCTGCCGAACATCACGTTTCCCGTAGTGGTGGTGCAGGCGAACATGGCAGGCGCCAGCCCCAGCATCATGGCGGCCACGGTGGCCGCGCCGCTGGAGCGTCGCCTCGGCACCATTGCCGATGTCACCGAGTTGACCTCCACCAGCACCGTCGGCGCAGCGCAGATCGTGATCCAGTTCGGGCTCAATCGCGACATCAACGGTGCCGCGCGCGACGTGCAGGCCGCCATCCAGGCCGCACGCGCGGACCTGCCGACCACGCTGCGCAACAACCCGACCTATCGCGAATTCAATCCTGCCGATTCGCCGATCATGGTGCTCGCGCTCACCTCCAAGACGCTGACGCGCGCGCAGCTGTATGACTCGGCCGATTCGGTGATCCAGCAGCAGTTGTCGCAAGTCGACGGCGTGGGCCAGATCACGCTGGGCGGTAGCGCGCTCCCCTCTGTGCGCGTGGAACTGGAACCGGATCAGCTCAACAGTTACGGCATTGGCCTGGAAGACGTTCGTGCCGCCATCAGCGCCGCCAACGCGGACAGCGTGAAGGGCCACATCGACGAGAACGGCCAGCGCTACGAAGTGCTGTCCAACGACCAGATCAACAAGGCTGCGCCGTATCGCGACCTCGTCGTGGCGTATCGCAACGGCTCGGCCGTGCAACTGCGCGATGTGGCGCAAGTGGTCGATTCTGCGGAAAACCTGCGCAATGCCGGCCTCTACAACGGCCAGGACGCGGTGCTGGTCATCGTGTATCCATTGCCCGGCAGCAACATCGTGAAAACGGTGGCGCAGATCCGCAAGACGCTGCCGTCGATCGAAGCCACGCTGCCGCACAACGTGCACGTGGGCGTGGCGGTAGATCGATCGCAGTCGGTGAACGCCGCGGTGAACGACACCGAGCGCACGCTGGGCATGGCCATCCTGCTGGTGATTGGCGTGGTCTACGTCTTCCTGCAGTCGCCGCGCGCGGTGCTGGTGCCCGCCGTGGCGTTGCCGCTGTCCATCGTCGGCACGTTCGGCCCGATGTACCTGCTGGGCTACAGCATCGACAACCTCTCGCTGATGGCGCTGACCATCGGCACGGGCTTCGTGGTGGACGATGCCGTGGTGGTGCTGGAAAACATCGTGCGCCACGTGGAAGCCGGCATGGACGTGCGCGAAGCGGCCATGGTGGGCAGCGCGGAAGTAAGCTTCACGGTGATTTCCATGAGCCTCTCGCTGATCGCCGTGTTCCTGCCCATCCTGCTCATGCCTGGCATCGTGGGCCTGCTGTTCCACGAATTCGCGGTCACGCTGTCCATCGCCATCCTGCTGTCGCTGGTGATCTCGCTCACCATCATGCCGACCATGGCCGCCTACGTCATCACGCGCAAGACGCTGCATTCCAAGGCACGCTGGGCGGTGTGGTACGAGCGCCAGTTCGAGCGCTTCCGGCAGGCGTATGCGCGATCGCTCACGCTGGTGCTCGACCATGCCTTTGCAGTGGCGTTGACGCTGCTCGGCCTGATCGTGCTCAACGTGGTGCTGATCCGCCTGGTGCCGTCGACTTTCTTCCCCGAACAGGACAACGGCATCCTGCAAGGCCAGATCATCGCGGACCAGAGCATCTCCTTCCAGGCGATGCAGAAGAAGCTCGCGCAATTGCAGGGCATCGTGCAGAAGGATCCCGCGGTGGCGTCGGTGGCCGGCTTCACGGGCGGACGCGCGCTCAACACGGCAAACGTGTTCATCGAACTGAAGCCACTGGCCGAACGCAAGATCTCCGCGGCGCAGGTGGTGGACCGCCTGCGTCCGAAACTCAATGCGGTGTCGGGCGCCAAGCTGTTCCTGCAAGCGGCGCAAGATCTGCGCATCGGCGGCCGGCAATCGGCGTCCGAATACCAGTACACGCTGACCAGCGACGATCCGGAGGCGCTATACACCTGGGTGCCGCGACTGGTGACAGCGCTGGGCAAATACCGCGACCGCATCACCGACGTGAATTCCGACCTGCAGCAGAACGGCTTGCAGCTCTACGTGAACATCGATCGCGCCACCTCGGCGCGCTACGGCTTTGCGCCCAACCAGATCGACAGCGTACTCTACGACGCCTTCGGCCAGCGCACCGTGTCCACCATCTACAACCAGTTGAACCAGTATTTCGTGGTGATGGAAGTGGCGCCGAAGTACTGGCAATACCCCGAAACGATCAACCGCATCCGCTTCAGCACGGCGGCCGGCAATGCCACCGGCACGCAGCAGACGCAGATGTCCCGATCCATCGTGTCGGGCGTCACCTCGTCGACCATGAGCAGCACCACGGCCAACACCAACTCACGCAACAGCGACGCCGAGGCCAACCAGCTCACCAACGCCATTGCCAATGCCAAGGGCGGCAGCTCCAGCGGCAGCGCGGACAGCACGGCGGCCGAAACCATGGTGCCGTTTCCCGCACTGGCATCGTATGTGAGCAATCACACGGCCACGCAGGTGAACCATCAGGGCGGACTGGTCGCCGGCACCATCTCCTTCAATCTCCCGCCGGGCGGTTCGTTGAGCAACGGCCTGGCCGCCATCAACGAAGCGGCGCAGGAACTGGGCATGCCAGCGTCCATCCATGGCGCCACGGCGGGTGCCGCCCAGGTGTATGCGCAATCCATGGGTACCATGCCGCTGCTGATACTCGCGGCATTGGCGGCGGTGTATATCGTGCTCGGCATCCTGTACGAAAATACCGTGCACCCCATCACCATTCTCTCCACCCTGCCCTCCGCGGGCATCGGCGCGACGCTGGCGTTGCTGATCTTCGGCACGCCGTTCTCGGTGATCGCGATGATCGGCATCATCCTGCTCATCGGCATCGTGAAGAAGAACGCCATCATGATGATCGACGTCGCCATCCGCCTGCAGCGCGACGAAGGCATGGAAGCGAGGAAAGCCATCCACGATGCCGCCGTACTGCGACTACGCCCCATCATGATGACCACTGCCGCCGCCGTGCTCGGCGCCGTGCCGCTGGCCATCGGCATCGGCCAGGGCGCATCGCTGCGACAGCCGCTGGGCATCACGGTGATGGGCGGCTTGATACTCAGCCAGGTTTTCACCTTGTACACCACTCCGGTGATCTATCTGTATCTCGACCGACTGCGCGCACGGCTTGCGCGGTGGTCGGAAACCTTGCCGTGGAACCGATCGGACGCAAGCGCATGAACAGGATCATTTCCCGCAACGTACTTTGCCTGTCATTGGCCACGATGCTGGGCGGCTGCATGGTCGGCCCGGATTACCACCGCCCGCAGGTCAACGTGCCCACGCAGTACAAGGAGTTGCCCGGATGGACGTCCGCCGCGCCCGCTGACGACGCGCCGAAGGGCGACTGGTGGACGGCCTTCAACGATCCATTGCTCAACGAACTGGAACCGCAGGTGGCGGTATCCAACCAGACCGTGGCGCAGAGCTACGCCAACTACCAGGCCGCCATGGCCGAGGTACAGGTGGCGCGCAGCGCGCTGTTCCCCACCATCGGCGTTACCGGTTCGGGCAGCAAGCAACGCTCGGCCGCCGGCAACGCGGGCAGCGGCGTCGAACATCTGCGGCCGGTAAGCACCTCCGGTTCATTGGAAGGCAACGTGAGCTGGGCGCCGGATTTGTGGGGCAAGGTGCGCCGCACCGTGGAAGAGAACAAGGCCAACGCGCAGGCCAGCCAGGCCACGCTGGCCAATGCCACGCTGTCCGAACAGATCGCGCTGGCCACGGCCGTGGTCGACCTGCGCGTGGCCGATGCGAACATCGACCTGTTGCAGAAAACCGTGGACGCAGACAAGGAATACCTGCGCGTGGTGGACAACCAGGACAAGGCCGGCACCGTCGCGCCATCCGATGTCATCACGGCGCGCACGCAGCTGGAAAACGCGCAGTCGAAGCTGATCGCGCTGGGCGTGTCGCGTGCGCAGAACGTGCACGCCATCGCCGTATTGGTGGGCAAGAACCCGGAAGAACTCGATATTCCGCACAACGCGACGCTGCCCACCTTGCCGCAAATACCCACGGGCGTGCCCTCGACCTTGCTGCAACGTCGCCCGGACATTGCCGTAGCCGAGCGCCAGATGGCGGCCGAGAACGCCGCTGTGGGCGTGGCGATTGCCGCGTACTATCCCTCGGTGACGCTGTCCGCCGCCGACGGCTTTGCCCAATCGCCGCTCGCGGGCCTGCTGCAGGCCGCCAACCACGTATGGTCGCTGGGCGCCAATGCGACGGAGACGGTGTTCGATTTTGGCGCACGACACGGCGACGTAGCCGCTGCCCGCGCAAACTACGAAGCGGCCGTCGCCAACTATCGCGGCACCGTGCTTGGCGCGTTGCAGAACGTGGAGGATGACCTTTCCGGCATTCGCATCCTTGCCGAGCAGGCGCAGGTGCTGGATGCAGCGGTCAAGGATGCCACGCGCGGCGCCGAAATCGCCTTCAACGAGTACCAAGCAGGCACCGTGGACTACACGACGGCCGCGTTGGCGCAGACGACGCAGTTGAGTACCCAACAGGATGCGTTGAGTGTGCAGCAGCAGCGGTTGCTGGATGCCGTGTCGCTGATTGGGGATGTGGGTGGTGGCTGGTCGGCGGATGAGTTGGCGCATGGGCCGGTGGCTTCGTCGAAGTGAGCTGGGTGGTGTTTTGATTTCGCTTGCCTGCTCTTTTTGCGACGCTTGTGCGCCATTTGAACAAGCGCAGAGCGTGCGGGATACCGAGGCTGATCTTCGATTTTCTGTTCGTTGTTCCTGCGGGGAAGGAGGCGCTCCTCCGTAGCCGAAGGCGGGTCTTTGCTCGTCGTTCCAGCAAGCCCGCGCAGGGGCGAGAGCAGGGGGCGCCTTTCAGCAGCCGAAGTCGTCTTAAGCTCGTCATCCCGACGAAGGCCGGAGGCGCTTTTCAACAGCCGAAGGCTGGTCATCCAGTGACTTTGCACTTGATTGCCGCGGCACCGCTGACTGTTCTTTTTGCAGTGCTTCCGCCAGCGTGCCGCCTACGCGGCGGGCGTTTCGATCGGCTGCCGCCGCTCGAGTCACTTTTCTTTTGCTAGCCCAAAAGATCCCACGGGGACTAGCTTCGCTTCGAAAGTAACCCAAAGAAAATGGCCTTTAGAGCAAAGGCTCGCAGCATCGTGTTGGGATAAGCCCGAGCGCTAGAGGATGGTTGTGGCGGGACCCCCATGGGAGGCCACACAGCGGGTACGCCAAAGCGCTGCGCAACGCGCCCGAATCGCAGAGGACTTAAAGCGGAGCCTCGCTTTGCATCGGCCTTTGCTTTGGCTTCGCTCTTCACGCCCTCTCTGTGCACCGCACTTCTCCTTCTCCCCAAAAGGGGAGAAGGCCGGGACATTGCCACCTTTACGGTGGTGAGGGGTGGGCGCTCGCGAAAACACTACTACTGCGAGCTTTGGCTCTCGCTCTGGGGTCCCCGCATGACAGCGGCGGGCGGGTGGAGGAAAGCCCGCAGGGTGGCCGGCATGGATGCCGGCCAGTTTTTCGACAGGACACGGATGTCCTGTCGAAAAACCCCGTAACCCGCACGCGTACCTGGAGGGCCGCAGGCCCGGAAGGCGCGTCATCCGGGGGACCTTTTCTTTTGGCATTGCCACCATCTCGGTGGTTACTTTTCTTTGGGCAAGCAAAGAAAAGTGACCCGGGCCGCGGCAGCGGCTCGGGAGCTCGCCGCAGGCGAGCCCCGATCGCGATAAAGCAAAAAATAGGAGCTGGCGACAACCACCCCAGCTTGGCACACTGCCGCCTCTCCCTTCGTAACCAGCACCCATGACGACAGCGCCCCTTTCCCTCTCCCCCATCGTCGCCGGCCTCTGGCGTATCACCAGCTGGCAACTCAGCGTGCAGGAGCGCGTGCGCTGGATCGAGCAGGCGCTGGAGCTCGGCATCACCTCGTTCGATCACGCCGACATCTATGGCGACTACCAGGCCGAATCACAGTTTGGCGAAGCGCTGAAAGCATCGCCGGCATTGCGCCAGCGCATGCAACTGATCACCAAGTGCGGTATTCGTCTTCGTTCCGCACAGCGTCCGTACCGCATCAACTACTACGATACTTCGGCGGCCTACGTGCGTGCGCAAGTGGAGCAGTCACTGCGAAACCTGCACACCGAACAGTTGGACCTGGTGTTGATCCATCGTCCCGACTACCTGATGGACGCCGCCGCGCTGGCCGACACCTTCGCCACGCTCACGCGCGAGGGCAAGGTCGCAAACTGGGGCGTGTCCAATCACACGACCAGCCAGTTCGCCTTGCTGCATCAGCATTACCCGCTGACCACCAACCAGATTGAACTGTCGCCGCTGCAGATGAACGCGCTGGACGACGGCACGCTCGACCAGGCCCAGCAACTGGGCCTGCGTCCGATGATCTGGTCACCGCTGGGCGGTGGTCGCCTGTTCACCGGCGACGACGAACAGGCCATGCGCGTACGCGCCGAGATGACGACCATCGCACACCGCCATGGCATCACGCTCACCACGCTGGCCTTCGCGTGGGCGCTGCGCCATCCGTCGCGCCCGCACGTGATCACCGGCACCGGTCGCATCGACGGCCTGCGCGAAGCGGTGGCGGCGTTGAACGTGGTGCTGGATGCTGAGGACTGGTATGCCATCTGGACGGCGAGCAAGGGCCATTCGGTCCCCTGATGCCGGCAGATACAGAACGGCGCTAGCGGTTGCTCACACCGTGCGGCACGTGGCCCGTCGCCACGTGCTTGCGCGCGGACTCCACGTTCGCCGGCGAGTCGTCGAAGAAGATGTCCGCGCCGAAGGCATCGAGGAACGGCCCCTTGTCACGCCCACCGAGGAACAGTGCCTCGTCGATGCGCACGCCCCAGCGACGCAAGGTAAGGATCACGCGCTTGTGCGCCGGCGCGGAGCGTGCGGTGACGAGCGCGGTGCGGATGGGTGAATCTTCCGCCGGGAATGCCGCCTGCAGGCGATGCACGGCGGTGAGGAAGCCGCGGAACGGCCCCACGGAAAGTGGCTCGTTGGCGAGCTTGTGTTCGCTGCGATGGAACGCTTCCAGCCCTTCCTCGCGCGACACGCGTTCGCCTTCGTCGCCGAAGATCACCGCGTCGCCGTCGAAGGCGATGCGCAACTGCTCGGTAGCACGTGGCGGCGCCGTGGAGGGAAGAATCGTTGCCGCGGCCACGCCCGCAGCCAGCGCGCGGCCCACGTCTTCGGCATTGGCGGAAAGGAACAGGTCGGCCTTGAACGGTGCGATGTAGTCGGAGGTCGGCGCACCGCTGGTGAACGCCGCGCGGCTGATTTCCAGGCCGTAATGCTGGATCGCATTGAAGATGCGCAGGCCGGTGTCGCCCGAATTGCGCGACAGCAGGATCACCTCGACCGGCGGCACGTCACCCGCCAGCTTGTTCAGGCCCAGCAGCTTCTGCACCAGCGGAAACGCCACACCCGGCTTGAGCAGCTCGTTCTCGTGCTCGATCTGGAATGCGCGATACGCGTCCAGCCCCTGATGCTCGAACAGTTCGTGGCTGTCGCCCAAGTCGAAGAGGGCGCGCGAGGAAATGGCCACCACCAGGCGGTTATCGCCGGCGGAGGAAGGGTCGTGCGCGTCGGACGCGGTGCGGGTCATGGGGGCAATTTAGCGCAAAAGGCGAGGAGTGAGTTAAGAGGAGTGAGTAGTGGGAGTAGAGCGACTCGGTCGCATGCCTTCTCTCACTACTCACTCCTCTTAACTCACTCCTGTTCTCTCAATCGGGCGCGAATTGCTCATCCAGAATGCGCTGCTCCAAATTGTGCTCGGGATCGAACAGCAGGCGCACGCCCTGCCCCGCCGACTGGCGGATTTCCACTTCGCGGATGTCGCGCACTTCGTGGTAGTCGGCGGTGGCGCTCACCGGGCGTTTGCCGGGATCGAGCACACGCATCGAGACCAGCGTGCGATGCGGCAGGATGGCACCACGCCAGCGACGCGGACGGAACGGGCTGATCGGCGTGAGCGCCAGCACGTTGGCATCCAGCGGCAGGATCGGCCCGTGCGCGGAAAGGTTGTACGCGGTGGAACCGGCCGGCGTCGACACGAGGATGCCGTCGCAGACGAGGTTCTGCAGCTTCACGATGTCGTTGAGCTTCACTTCCAGATGCGCCGCCTGGTTGCTCTGGCGCAGCAGCGACACTTCATTGAAGGCGAGTGCGTGACACACCTCACCGCTGACATCGACCGTGCGCATTTCCAGCGGATACAGCACCGCGGCATGCGCGCGCGAAATGCGCTCTTCCAGCTCGTCGATACGATGCTTGTTCATCAGGAAGCCGACGCGTCCCAGCTTCATGCCGTAGACGGGTGCCGGCAACGCGCGATAGGCATGCAGCGTGCGCAGCATGAAGCCGTCGCCGCCCAACGCGACGATCACGTCCGATGCTTCCGGCTCCGCATCGCCGTAGCGATCGATGAGCTTGCGGCGAGCCTGCTGGGCGACGTTGGTTTCGCTGGCGACGAAGGCGAAGCGCATGGGGTCGGTCAACGGTCAGGGCGAGGACGTCAGTTGAACGTAGATAGACGAAGGGCGCAAGACCGTTGCCGGCTTGCGCCCTGCCTACCCGTTCTCGCAACCCGTCGCCCCTGCGCCGGAATGACGGTGAGGAGTACCAACGATAACGGACCGTTGAACACCCTGGCCCGGAAGCTGCCCGGCACTGCCGGGCAGCTCCAGCGTGACTTACTGGTTCACCGGCACCTGCGCCAACTGCGCCAGGCGACGGACGGCGACCGAAGCGATCGGGTAGTCCGCGTTCTGGGTGAGGATTTCCGCCAGCATGCTGCGCGTGTACTTCAGCGTGGCGTCGTCACGCTGCAGCCACGCCTGTACCGGCGAGATGTCCTTGGAGCTGCCGGTCATCGTCAGCACCTGCAGGGCCAGCGCGCGATGCTGGTGGTTGAGCTCGTCCAGCAGCGAACCGCGTGCCTGTGCGTGCCACGCACCTTCCACCGGCAGCGCTTCGATCTGGCTGCGCAGCCATTCCAGGTCGAGTGCCTCCCCCAGTTCGTAGAACACGCCGGCCACCTTGGCGATCGGCTGGCCGCCCTGCGTGGCCACTTCGACGATGTCGAGCATGGCGCGCAATTCGGGCAGTCGCGCCATGCGCAGGGCGAGTTCGCCCGGCATGCCCAGGCCTTCCCACTTTTCCTGGCTGGTGGCGAAGTCCTGCTTGCCGGTTTCGGTGAGGGCCACCGGCAACGCGGCGCGCAGTTCGGTCACGCCGGTCTGGTAACGCGCCACGTTGGCGTTGATGTCCAGCGTGCCGCCCGGGCGGTTCAGCAACCAGCGCGTGGTGTGACGCAGCAGCGACCAGATCTGCAGGATCGCATCGATCTGGGTGTTCTCCGCCACCTTGCCGTCCAGCGCCTCGATCTGCGCCCACAGTTCGCGCGCATCGAGAATCTCGCGTGCAGCCGTGTACGCCTTGGCGATGGCCGCCGGGCCCTGACCGGTATCCTCCTGCATGCGCATCATGAAGGTGGCGCCCATGCGGTTGATGGTGGAGTTGGTCACGGCCGTGGCGATGATTTCGCGCTTCAGGCGATGGCGCTGCATGTGCTCGGCGTACTTGCCGTGCAGCGGTTCGGGGAAGTAGCGCACCAGTTCCTTGGAAAGGTACGGATCTTCCGGCACGTCCGAATCGAGCAGCTGCTGGTACAGCTTGATCTTGTCGTACGACAGCAGCACCGAGAGTTCCGGACGCGTCATGCCGATGCCACGCGTCTTGCGCTCCACCAGCTCCGCTTCGCCCGGCAGGTTTTCCACCTGGCGATCAAGCAGGCCTTCCGATTCCAGCTGGCGGATGAAGTGCGCCATCGAACCGATGCGGTGCACCGACTGGTGTTCCATCAGCGTGATGGCCTGGTTCTGGCGGTAGTTATCCCACAGCACCAGCTGGCCCACTTCGTCGGTCATGCTGGCCAGCAGCGTATTGCGCTGCTCGGTGGTCAGTTCGCCGCGCTGCACGGCGTCGCCGAGCAGGATCTTGATGTTCACCTCGTGGTCGGAGGTGTCCACGCCGGCCGAGTTGTCGATGAAGTCGGTGTTGAGCAGCACGCCGTGCTGGGCCGCTTCGATGCGGCCCTTCTGCGTGAAGCCCAGGTTGCCGCCCTCGCCCACCACCTTGCAGCGCAGCTCCACGCCGTTCACGCGCAGCGCATTGTTGGCGCGGTCACCCACGTCGGCATGCGTTTCGGAACTCGACTTCACATAGGTGCCGATACCGCCGTTCCACAGCAGGTCCACCGGCGCCTTCAGGATGGCGCTCAGCAGGTCGTTCGGCGCCAGCTGCGTCACGTCCGGCTTGAGGCCGAGCACCGTGCGCACTTCCGGCGAGATCGGAATCGACTTGAGCGTGCGCGGATACACGCCGCCGCCCGCAGAGATGAGCGACTTGTCGTAATCGTCCCAGCTCGAACGAGGCAGCTTGAACATGCGCTCGCGCTCGGCGAACGAACGCTCGATGTCCGGATTCGGATCGAGGAACACGTGGCGATGGTCGAACGCGGCCAGCAGGCGGATGTGGCGCGACAACAGCATGCCATTGCCGAACACGTCGCCCGACATGTCGCCGATGCCCACGCAGGTGAAGTCCTGCGACTGGCTGTCACGGCCCAGCGCACGGAAGTGACGCTTCACCGATTCCCACGCGCCCTTGGCGGTGATGCCCATGCCCTTGTGGTCGTAACCGTTCGAGCCGCCCGAGGCGAAAGCATCGCCCAGCCAGAAACCGTGCTCGACCGAAATGGCGTTGGCTATGTCGGAGAACGTCGCGGTGCCCTTGTCGGCCGCCACCACCAGGTAGGGGTCGTCGTTGTCATGGCGCACCACATCGTGCGGCGGCACCACCTTGCCTTCGATCAGGTTGTCGGTGATGTCGAGCAGGCCGCTGATGAACATGCGGTAGCACGCAATGCCCTCGGCCAGCTGCGCGTCGCGGTCGCCGTTCACCGGCGGACGCTTCACGAAGAAGCCGCCCTTCGAGCCCACCGGCACGATCACGGTGTTCTTCACCATCTGCGCCTTCACCAGGCCCAGCACTTCGGTGCGGAAGTCTTCGCGGCGATCGGACCAGCGCAGGCCGCCGCGCGCCACCGAACCGAAGCGCAGGTGGATGCCTTCCACGCGCGGCGCGCTGACGAAGATTTCGCGGTACGGCACCGGCTTGGGCAGGTCCGGCACGCGATGCGAGTCGAACTTGAAGCTGATGTAGCTGCGGTACTGGTCGTTCCACTGCTGGAAGAAGCTGGTGCGCAGCGTGGCGCGGATCAGCGCCATGAAGCTGCGCAGGATGCGGTCGTCATCGAGGCTGGAGACGGTTTCCAGCAGCGTGCCGATGGTTTCCTCCACCACCGAGAGCTGCTCGGCGCGCGGCTTCGACAACGCCGCGACCAGGTCGTCGATGAGCGCCGGATGCGCGTGGCGCAGCGACTCGGGAATGAGCACCTGCATTTCGTTGCGCAGCAGGTCGCCCGCGCGCTTGAGCTCGTCGCTGGACAGCGATTCGCGGCGCGGATCGAACTTGGCCAGGAACAGCTCCACCAGCAGGCCGGCAATGGCCGGATAGCGGTTGAAGGCGTCTTCCATGTAGCTCTGCGAGAACGCCACGCCGGTCTGCAGCAGGTACTTGCAGTAGCCGCGCAGCATGGCGATCTGGCGCCAGTTCAACTTCGCGCCGAGCACCAGGCGATTGAAGCCGTCGTTCTCGGCGTTGCCGCGCCAGATCTGCTCGAAGGCGTCTTCGAACAGCGTGCCCACCTGCTCCACGCTGAAGGCGAGGCTGCCGGCGGTCTGCACTTCGAAGTCCTGGATGTACAGCACGGTGCCGCCGACGTTGATGTCGTACAGGTGCTCGGTGAGCACGCGCAGACCCAGGTTCTCCAGCTGCGGTAGCACTTCGGACAACGCAATGTCGCCGCCGCTGCGGTAGATCTTGAAGCGCAGTTCGTCCGGACGAGCGTCCGGGTGATAGAACGACATGCGCACCGCGTCGTCGCCCTTCAGCAACGACAACTGGCGCACGTCCTCGGCGGCGGCGGCGGGCGCCACGTCTTCGATGTAGCCGGCCGGCAAGGCCTTGCCATAGCGATTGGCCAGCACCACGCCGTCATGGTCGCCCAGTTTGGCCACCAGCGCGTCGCGCAGGTCGTCCTGCCAGTTGCGCACGATGGTCGCCACGCCCTTTTCGAGCTCGACGGCGTCGAACTGCACGTGGTCGCCGATCTTCGGACGCACCACCACATGCAGGCGCACCAGCGCGGCCTCGCCCATCAGCACGGACGAATCCAGATGCTCGCCGCGCATCGCGTCGCGCAGCAGCGCTTCGATGCGCTCGCGCACCGAGGTGTTGAAGCGGTCGCGCGGCACGAACACCGTGCAGGTGATGAAGCGGCCGTAACGGTCGCGGCGCACGAACAGGCGCGTGCGTGCGCGCTGGCGCAACTCGAGGATACCCATCGAGACGCTGTAGAGCTCATCTTCGCTGGCCTGGAACAGCTCGTCGCGCGGCAGGATTTCCAGGATGTGGCGCAGCGCCTTGCCCGAGTGCGAATCGCGCTTCAGGCCGGAGTGATCCATGACGTATTCAAACTTCTGGCGCACCAGCGGCACGTTCTGCGGACGCGACATGTAGGCACTGGACGTGAACAGGCCAAGGAAGCGCTGCTCGGCCACCGGCTTGCCGTTGGCGTCGAACTTGAGCACGCCCACGTAATCCATGTAACCCGAACGGTGCGCGTGCGAGCGCGCATTGGTCTTGGTAAGGATGATGGCGTCGGTCGAGCCTGACTGCGGCAGGTCGTGCGCCACCAGGGTGCGCAACGAACGCGGCGCCAGCGAACGCTCGCTCTTGTGCAGGATGCCCATGCCCGAGGCATCGTTGGCGCGCAGCACTTCTTCGCCGTCGGCCTCGGTCACTTCGTATTCGCGATAGCCAAGAAAGGTGAAGTTGTCGTCGGCGAGCCAGCGCAGGAATTCCGCCGCCTCCTTGACCGAAGCGGCATCCAGCGGCATTTGGCGCGACGGCAGTTCGTCGGCGATGGCGATGACCGTGTCGCGCATCTTCATCCAATCGTTGACCGCCGCGCGCACGTCTTCCAGCGCGCCTTCGAGCTGCGCCTTGAGCTTGGCCTGCTCGGCCTCGTCCGCCACACGGTCCACTTCGAAGTGCATCACCGATTCGGGCTGCCCGCCTTCGGTGCCGATCTTGACCAGCTTGCCGGCGGTGTCGCGCGTCACCTCCACCACCGGATGGATCACGGCGTGGATCTGCAGGTGTTCGGCCGCCACCATGGTGACGGTGTCGACCAGGAACGGCATGTCGTCGGTGACGACCTGGACGTAGCTGCGGCCGGCGTGGCCCGTTGCCGGGTTGACCACGCGCACCGAGGCGCGGCCCGGCTGGCGCTGCTGCATGAAGTCGAGCAGGTCGGCGATCAGCGCGGCCCACTCGGGTGCGGTATGGAGTTCGAGATCGCCGTCGGCGATACGCGCGAAGAAAGCGCTGATAAAAAATTGCGCCTCATCAAGGCGCCCGGTAGGAAATCCGCTTTGCTTCAGTTCTTCGAGAACAACAGTGGGGAACGAGCTGTTGCTAGCCGCACGAATCGCGTTCATGGCATCTACTGTGTTAGGGAGACGGATGAGGCTAAAAAAACCCTCAAAAGGATACGCCTCGCGTCATACCTATTCCACCTTTGCGAATGGCGTACTTCAGCTAGCGGCAGGCCATGACGCCCGTGCAGCAATCGAGGCGGCGGCGGTTTTCGCGACGTTTGCGTGACAGCGCGGAACAGACCTGCGCTCGCATGCGGCGAAGAAAAACTTGCCGCGCTCGCGTGTTGCCCGCGCGATGCGCGCAGCACGCGCATCGATGCGGCTACGCAGTACCAGGCCGTATGTCGCCGTAGCGAGGTGTTCAAAACGTTGCAGCGCAGCAGATGAAATCGCGTTGTCACGGCGTACGGAAAAAGTGGCGCGCAACGCGGGCGTGGCCAACCGGTGGTCATTGAGCTTGTTGCAAGCAAGCGCGATTTCGATGCAACCGGACCATCGGCACAGGCTTTCCCCCGAGGTCGCTGGCACCATGCACGCGCTGGCCAAGGTCCGCATCTCGATGGCCGACACCCTTCCTTCACGGAATTCAGCCAAAATTAGTACCCACGATCCACGCGAGGGGTACAGCAACCAGGCTCCACAGAGCACGCGAAGCGCGCGGAGCGGCCCTGGAGGCCCAACCAGCGTGTCAGGGGTGGCTCTACAAATTGTAAACTGTACGGTATAGTCCAAGCTCGCTTGTCTGAACGAGCCATGGCTTCCCGGTCCCCGCCCATCCCGGTTTCCCGTCGTCGGGACCTCCGGATACGCGGGGTTGCTGTGTGTTCGTCGCAAGCCCCTTTTGTCGTCGCCCGGAGAGGCGCCGACGCGCTGCATCCCCCGACCACATTAAGAAGAATGGAGCCCACATGAAGTCCACGTCACTGCGCACACCTCTGCTGTGCCTTGGCCTGCTCTCACTGGCCGCCTGTGGCAAAGGCAAGGAACAAGGTCCGCCGCAGATGCCACCGCCCGAAGTCGGTGTCGTCAAGGCGCAGGCCCAGAGCACGCCGCTGGCCAAGGACCTCGTGGGCCGCGTGTCCGCCTTCCGCAGCGCCGATGTCCGCGCCCGCGTCTCGGGCGTGCTGGTCAAGCGCGTCTATCAGGAAGGCACCGACGTCAAGCAAGGCCAGGTGCTGTTCGAGATCGACCCGGCCGTCTACCAGGCCGCGCTGGACTCGGCCAAGGCCAACCTGGCCGCGGGACAGGCCAACTACGTGAACTTCCACAACCTGGCCGAGCGCGACCGCAAGCTGCGCCCGCAGAACTACATCTCGCAGTCCGACCTGGACGCCGCCGAAGCCAACGAGCGCAGCAGCGCCGCCACGGTGAAGCAATTGCAGGCGGCAGTGGAGAACGCAAAGATCAACCTGGGCTACACGCGTGTGGTGTCGCCCATCGACGGCCGCGCCGGTCAGCAGCAGGTGACCGAGGGCGCCATCGTCGGCGCCGGTGCCGCCGATACGGGCTCCAACTCCACGTTGCTCACCACGGTCGACCAGCTCGATCCGCTGTACGTGAACTTCACGGTCAGCGCGGCCGATCTCGATCGCCTGCGCGCCGCCCAGGCCGCCGGCAATGTGTCGCTGAGCGACCAGGCCAAGACCTCGGTGAAGGTCACCCTGCCCGACGGCAGCAAGTACGACCAGGACGGCGCGCTGGACTTCTCCGGCGCCACGGTCGACCCGACCACCGGCTCGGTGAACCTGCGCGCGTTGCTGGCCAACCCGCAGCGCCGTCTGTTGCCGGGTACGTACGTCACCATCACCGCCAACCTCGGCGAGCTGCACAACGTCTTCCTGGTGCCGCAGGCGGCCGTCCAGCGTGACGTGGTCGGCGCCTATGCGCTGGTGGTGGGCCAGGACGGCAATGTCGTCCGCAAGAACGTCAGCGCCGAGAACCAGGCCGGTCCGAACTGGATCGTCACCAAGGGCCTGAGCAACGGCGACCAGGTGATCGTCTCCGGCCTGCAGACGGTGCAGCCCGGCAAACCGGCCAAGGCGGCGCCGTTCCAGCCCGACCAGAAGCCCGGCGAGCAGGGTCAACCGGCAGCAGCGGGACATGCTGCTGGCGGCCAGCAGTAAAGGGAGTCGACCGACATGCCGAGTTTCTTTATTGACCGCCCCATCTTCGCGTGGGTGGTAGCCATCCTGATCACTCTGGTTGGCACCATCTCCGTGTTGAACATGGGTATCGAGTCGTACCCGAACATTGCGCCGCCGCAGGTGGTGGTGTCCGCGACGTACCCGGGCGCCAACGCCGACACCATGGAGAAGAACGTCACCCAGGTGATCGAGCAGCAGCTCACCGGTATCGACCACCTGCTGTACTTCAGTTCCTCGTCCAACTCCAACGGCACCACCTCGATCACGCTGAGCTTTGAAACCGGTACCGATCCGGACATCGCCCAGGTGCAGGTGCAGAACAAGGTGCAGCTCGCGCTGCCGCGCCTGCCTACCGCCGTGACCCAGCAGGGCGTGGTGGTGGCCAAGAGCAACCCGGACTTCCTGATGTTCGTGTCGCTGGTGTCCAACAACCCGGACATCGACGGCAACCGCCTGGCCGACGTGATTGCGTCGCAGGTGGCGGACCAGGTCGGCCGCATCCCCGGCGTGGGCGCCACCCGCCTGATCGGCGCCGAGTACGCCATCCGCATCTGGCTCAACCCGGACAAGATGCACGGCTACGGCTTGTCGCCCAGCTCGGTCTTTTCCGCCGTGGCGGCGCAGAACGTGCAGTTCGCCGCCGGTTCGCTGGGTGCCGATCCGTCGCCGAAGGACCAGGGCTTCACCGCCACGGTCTCCGCTGAAGGCCGTTTCTCCTCCCCGCAGGAGTTCGGCAACATCATCCTGCGCGCCAACAGCGACGGCACGGTGGTGAAGCTCAGCGACGTGGCGCGTCTGGACTTCGGTCCGCAGAGCTACGGCCTGGGTGCGACGTGGAACGGCCAGCAGGTCGGCGGCCTGGGTGTGCAGTTGCTGCCCGGCGCCAACGCGCTGGACGTGGCCGACGCCGTCAAGGCCAAGATGAATGAGCTTTCGAAGGACTTCCCCGAAGGCGTCACCTGGTTCGCCCCCTACGACACCACGCCGTTCGTGACGATCTCCATCAAGGAAGTGGTGCACACCCTGATCGAGGCCATCATCCTCGTCTTCCTGGTGATGCTGATCTTCCTGCAGAACTTCCGCGCCACGGTCATTCCGACCCTGGTGATCCCGGTGGCTTTGCTCGGTACCTTCATCGGCCTGGTGGCACTGGGTTTCACCATCAACCAGCTGACCTTGTTCGGCATGGTGCTGGCCATCGGTATCGTGGTGGACGACGCGATCGTGGTGATCGAGAACGTCGAACGCATCATGACCGAGGAGCAACTCTCGCCGAAGGAAGCCACGCGCAAGGCGATGGGCCAGATCACCGGTGCGGTGGTTGCCATCACGGTGGTGCTGGCGGCGGTGTTCGTGCCGTCCGCGCTGCAGCCGGGAGCGTCGGGCGTGATCTACAAGCAGTTCGCGCTGACCATCGCGGTGTCGATGGG
The DNA here is from genome assembly GCF_040545895.1 of Dyella japonica. Classification (GTDB taxonomy): domain Bacteria; phylum Pseudomonadota; class Gammaproteobacteria; order Xanthomonadales; family Rhodanobacteraceae; genus Dyella; species Dyella japonica_D. The sequence goes on along the minus strand of NZ_JBEPMU010000006.1, from coordinate 66,259 downwards.
CTTCTCCGCGTTCCTCGCGCTGTCGTTCACTCCCGCGCTGTGCGCCACGCTGCTCAAGCCGGAGCACGACCACAAGAAGAACATCGTCTACCGCAAGTTCAACCAGGTCTTCGACTGGGTCACGCACACCTACAGCGGCCACATCGGCAGTGCGACGCGTCATGCGCCGCGCTGGATGATCGTGTTCGCGCTGGTGGCGGTGCTTGCCGGCTTCCTCTATACGCGCCTGCCGACCAGCTTCGTGCCGAGTGAAGACCAGGGCTTTGCGCTGGCCATCGTCAACCTGCCGCCGGGTGCCACCCTGCAGCGCACGCAGGCCGTGATGGCCGAGATGCGCGAGCGGGTCAAGAAGAGCCCGTACAACGACGACATCATCGGCATGTACCAGATCAGCGGCTTCAGCTTCATCGGCCAGAGCGAAAGCACCGGCATGGCCTTCATCAAGCTCAAGGACTGGGACGCGCGAGCGATCACGGCCGATGACTTGATCTTGAAGTTGAACGGCGTGTTCCACGGTATTCGCGACGCGCAGATCTTCGTGGTCAACCTGCCCACCATCCGCGGCTTGAGCCAGTTCGGCGGCATCGACATGTATCTGCAGGCCCGTGCCGGCCAGACGCACGGCGAGCTGATGCAGGCGATGGCCACCACGGTGGGCAAGGCGAAGGACAACAAGGCCCTGTTCGGCGTGCGTCCCAACCAGCTGCCCGATGCACCGCAGTGGAACATGAAGGTGGATCGCGTGCAGGCGCAGTCGATGGGCATGTCGGTGAGCGACGTGTACACGGCCATCCAGCTCACGCTGGCGCCGGTGTACGTCAACGACTTCGTCTATGGCGGCCGCGTGAAGCGCGTCTACCTGCAGGCTGACCAGGCCTACCGCATGGGCCCCGACGCGTTGCAGCACATCTACACGCCCAGCAGCCTGGCGCCGGGCCCGGCGGCCTCGAACGGCTCGTCCACGTCCAGCTCCACGTCGACGTATCAGGCCACGGTCAATCCGTACAACATGATTCCGATCTCCAGCGTGGTGAAAACCGACTGGGGCATGGGCTCGCCCGCGCTGACCCGCTACAACGGCTACGCCGCAGTGGAAATCGTGGGTAACGAAGCGCCGGGGTATTCCACCGGCCAGGCCATGAACGCCTTGCAGGGCATCGTCGATCACGACCTGCCCAAGGGCTTCGGTGCGGACTGGACCGGCCAGTCGTACCAGGAAATCCTGGCGGGCAACTCGGCCACGCTGCTGCTGGCGCTGTCGATCCTGATCGTGTTCCTGTGCCTTGCCGCCCTGTACGAGAGCTGGTCGATTCCGGTCGCCGTGCTGCTGGTGGTGCCGCTGGGTCTGCTCGGTACGGTCGTGTTCTCGATGTTGCGCGGCTTGCCGAACGACATGTACTTCAAGATCGGCATGATCACGGTGATCGGCCTGGCCGCGAAGAACGCGATCCTGATCGTGGAGTTCGCGGTGGAGCAGCAACAGGAAGGCAAGTCGCTGTTCGAGGCCGTCATTACGTCGTCCCGCCAGCGACTGCGCCCGATCCTGATGACCTCCATGGCCTTCATCCTCGGCGTGTTCCCGCTGTTCATTTCCACCGGTGCCGGCGCGAACTCGCGTCACGCCATCGGTACGGGCGTGATCGGCGGCATGATCTTCGCCACCTTCCTGGGTCTGCTGCTGATCCCGGTGTTCTACGTGACGGTGCGCCGCGCACTGGGCGACAAGCTGGACGAACCGTCCCGCAAGATTCGCCCGGCACATGGCGGTACCGCCACCGATACGCCGCAGGGTGGCGGTGGCAATGGCGGTACGCCGAGCAGTGCCATGCAGCCGTTCGATTCGGATCCGCGCCGCGGCGCGTAATCCGAGTCTCCGGCAGTCAAACGAGAAAGCCCCGGTCGCGAGACCGGGGCTTTTTTCATGCGTCACTCGCGTCACCCTGCGTTTCCGAAAAGGCCGCGCGTGCCGGCTGCTGATAATGTGCGGCTACGGCCATCCCTGCTTTCGCCCGCATGCGCTCATTCGTTGACTGGCTCGAACAACGCGATCCCGGCACGCATCGCCGCATCAAGGGACTGCGGCTGGTCACCGCCTATGGCCTGGCGGCGGCGATCGGCACCTTGCACGATGTGGCGCATCCGTTCGGCAGCCTCGTCGCCGTTGGCTCGTTGGCAGCGAATATGGCGTTGTGGGCCAGCGTTTCCGAAGCGCGGCATACGCGCTTTGAATCCAGCCGCGATCTCGCCCTGCTCTGCCTGGCCGCCACGCTGGGCGCACTGATGCAGGCGATGCTGGTGCCGGCACTTTCTCCGCTAGGGCAGAACGGAGCGGAATTCACGCTGGTCAGCGGTGCGTTCCTCGCCAGCTATCTCAAGCGCTATGGCATCACTGGCGCGGGCGTCGGTTCGCAGATCTACATTGGCCAGTTGCTGGCCTACACCATGCGGCTCGACACATCGGCATGGCCGGCGATCGTGATCGCGGGGTGCATCGCCATGCTTGCATCCATCGTGCCGCGATTGCTGTCCGGTCCGGCCGAGCGGCCGGCGGAACTGGCCGTGCTTTCGCCAGCGGATGTGCCCGGCCGCTGGCACCTGTCGGCGCCCTTCATCATGGGCGTGCAGGCCGCCGTGGCATCGCTGATCGTGGTGGCGCTCAATGCGCGCCTGCACCTGCCCGAGTCGGCATGGGCGGTCACGGCGTGCACCTATGTGGTGGCCGGCAGCGCCACGGGCACGGCGCAACGCGTGCGCAGGCGCATCGTGGGCACGCTGATTGGCGTACCGCTGGGCCTTGCCTGTCTTCCGCTGGCCGAGCATGCGCCGCTGGTGATCTGGACGCTGGCCGCCGCGGCGATGGTGGTCTATGCGATGGCGCTGCCGGAACGCTATGACATTGCCTGCGCCGCGTTCGCCTTCACCCTGATCGTCACGCTTGCCGCGTCGGGCGAACACTCGATCATGTTCTTGAGCGCGCGCATCTGGCAGACGCTGCTCGGTGGCTTGCTCGGCCTGCTCGCCGCGCACCTGATCCTGCCGCTGCGCACCGCGGAATCACCCGCGGTGCGCGCGTGATACCTCAGTCGTCACTGCTCACCGTGGTGTTGCGACCGCGCTGCTTGGCCTGATACAGGCGCCGGTCGACCAGTTCGAGGAACGACAGGCGCTCATCGCCGTGCATCGGCACCACCGTGCCCGCGCCAATGCTCATGGTCAGCGCCTTGCGTGCCATGGAGCGTTCGTGCGGAATCCACTCGTGCTCGATCAACGCGTGGCAGCGCTCGGCCACCTCGCGTGCGGCGGCCGCATCGGTATCGGGCAGCACCAGCACGAACTCCTCGCCGCCGAAGCGCGCCAGGAAATCGTGTGAGCGACGCACCGCTTTCTCCAGCACCTTGGCCACCAGCTTGAGGCAATAGTCGCCCTGCACGTGGCCGTAGTGGTCGTTGTACTGCTTGAAGTAATCGATATCGAGCATCAGCAGCGACAGCGGCTTGCCGCTGCGGCGCGCCTGCTCCCAGTCTTCGTCGAACACGGTGTCGAAGCGGCGGCGGTTGGCGATGCCGGTGAGGCCGTCCTTGAACGACAGCGCTTCCAGCTCGCGCTGCAATTCGATCAGACGCTGCTCGGTGCGCTTGCGCTCGCTGATGTCGAACATGAAGCCGACCAGCGCATCCACGCTGCCGTCGTCCTTGCGCACCACGTGCACCACGTCGCGTATCCACACGTAGCCGCCATCTTTGCGCAGGGCGCGATAGTCCGCTTCGTGGTCCACGCCGGCCTTCGATTGCGCCACGCAGAAATTCACCGCCCAGTCGCGGTCTTCCGGATGAATGCGCTCGGCCCAGTCCTGCACACTCACCCAACTGTCGGGCGCCCAGCCCAGCAGGTGCTCGATCTGCGGACCGATATAGGAAAACGACAGGCTGTCCCACTGGATGCGCCAGGGAATGGCCTTGGTGGACTCCAGCAAGGTCTTGTAGACCATGCTTTCTTCTTCCAGCTTCTCGACGATATCGGTCATGGGCAGCTCGCGGTACGTGGCTTGGGACCTGACCGTGAAGCAACCATCGTGCCGCGGCCGGACGGCCGTTCGCGAAAGCGCCAACCAGCGCCACTGGACGCGCTTTCTGCCATCAGGTGAGCTGGCGACCAGAGCGGCGCGTCACATCGAGATAGCCCCGCGCCGTCAGTTCCCGACGTGCCGGGACGAATGCATTCGCACGCCACGCGATGCAGGGTCGATCGGGGAGAAGGAAAGAAGTTCGCCATCCTTGGCGGGAGGGGTGGCCTGCTCCCTGGCTGTCCGCAAGTATTTGCGATCGATCTTGCGGGAGTCAATCGAGTCGATGCCAGCAAATGAGAACCCCCGGCCGCGACGCGACCGGGGGCTCTCATGGATACCACTTAGCGCAGGCCGGTTTCGGCGCGCGCGATCACGATGCGCTGGATTTCACTGGTGCCTTCGTAGATCTCGGTGATCTTGGCGTCGCGGAAGTAACGCTCCAGCGGCATTTCGCGGGAATAACCCATGCCGCCGTGGATCTGCACCGCCTGATGCGAAATCCACATCGCCGCTTCCGATGCCACCAGCTTGGCCATGGAAGCCTCGGTGCCAAAACGGCCGCCGTTCTTTTCCGCCTCGCCCTTGGTCCATGCCGCGCGCAACGTCAGCAGCGTGGCGGCGTCGAGCTTGCACTTCATGTCAGCGATCTTGGCCTGCGTCATCTGGAACGTGCCGATGGGCGTGCCGAAGGCCTTGCGGTCGCGCGACCACTGCACCGACGCCTCGTACGCGGCACGCGCAATGCCCACGGCCTGCGAAGCAATGCCGATGCGGCCGGCGTCGAGCAGGCCCATACCGATGGCAAAGCCCTTGCCTTCCTCGCCCAGCAGGTTTTCCTTCGGGCACACGTAATCGTGGAATTCGATTTCGCAGGTGGCCGACGCGCGGATGCCCAGCTTGGGTTCGCTCTTGCCGGCGTGGAAGCCCGGCAGCTGCGTGTCGATGATGAAGGCCGACACGCCCTTGGCGCCGATGCCCGGCGTGGTGATGGCGAACAGGATGATGTAGCGCGCCACCATGCCGGAGGTGATCCAGCTCTTCTTGCCGTTGATCACCCAGTCGCCGTTGGCGTTCTTCGTGGCGCGCGTATGCATGGCCGAGGCATCGGAGCCCGACTGCGGCTCGGTGAGCGCGTAGGCGCCAATGCCCTCGCCCTGCGCAATGGCGCGCACGTACTTCTGCTTCTGCTCCTCGGTGCCGTGCTTGAGGATGCCGGTGCAGAACAGCGAATTGTTGACCGACATGATGGTCGCGGTGGCGGCGTCGGCCGCGGCGATCTCGATCATGGCCAGCACGTAGGCGATCGGGTCCATGCCCGCGCCGCCGTACTCGGTGGGCACCTCGATGCCCATCAGGCCCAGCTGCCCCATCTCGCGGATGTTCTCCAGCGGGAACTCCCCCTTCTCGTCCAGCTCCGCCGCCACCGGCACGATGCGCTTCTGCGCGAAATCGCGAGCAATGGCCTGGATGGACAGCTGGTCGTCGGTAAATCGGAAATCCATGAAAGGCTCCAAGGGGATCAGGGAAGCCCTCCATTTTATCCCGGCTAGCCGCGCGACCTCTGTGCGGGTGCAGCAAGAGCCAGGAGCAAGCGAAGAGGAGCGAGAGAAACAGAGCCAGGCCGTCTCTCACTTCTCACTTCTCTCCCCTCACTTCTCACCTCTCTCCCCTCACTTCTCGCTCCTTGACGCAGGGCGCGCCCAGTTCTAGCCTTATGTATCTCTGCATCGCGATATAAGGATAACGATGGACCTGGCTACCGCCTCCAGCGTGCTGCGCCTGCTGGCGGACCCCACCCGGGTACGTCTGCTTGCCTTGCTCGAACGCGAAGAGCTGACCGTGGCCGAGCTCGCCGCCGTGCTTCACCTGGCGCAACCCCGCGTGTCCACGCATCTGGCCAAGCTCAAGGAAGCCGAACTGGTGCGCGACCGCCGCGCCGGCGTTTCCGCCTACTACCGGGCCAACGCCGAAACCGACGAACACCTGCAGGTGCTGCTGCGCTCCCTGCGCGAGAACATCGACGACGCGCTGCTGCGCGAAGACGCCGCCCGCCTTCCCGGCGTGCTGGCCGAGCGCGCGCGCGAAGAAGGCTGGGCCGACACCGTGGCCGGCGACATGGAACGCCACTACTCGCCCGGCCGCACCTGGGAAACCCTGGCGCGCTCACTGCTGCAGCTGCTGGAAACCGGCGACGTGCTGGACATCGCCTCGGGCGACGGCATCACCGCCGAACTGCTGGCGCCGCACGCGCATTCCATCGTCTGCGTGGACAGCAGCGAACGCGTGACCGAAGCCGCCGCGCAGCGCCTCAAGTCCTTCGGCAACGTGGAAGTGCTCAAGGGCGACATGCACGCGCTGGAACTCGGCGATCGCCGTTTCGACCTTGTGCTGATGCTGCACGCCCTCACCTATGCGGAACACCCTGCCCAAGCGGTTGCCGAAGCCGCGCGCGTGCTGCGCAGCGGCGGACGCCTGCTCGCCGTGACGCTGGGCAAGCACGACCACCGCGCCGTGGTGGAACCGTTCGATCACCGCAATCTTGGTTTTTCTGCCGACGAATTGACCGGCTTCGCCAAGAAGGCCGGCCTCGAATCCATGAGCTGTACCCGGCTGAGCCGCGAGCGCAAGGCACCTCACTTCGAAGTGATCAGCCTGCTCGCACGCAAGCCGTAAAGACTCATCCCATGTCTACGCATGCCTCCCATACCCCTCACCGTCATTCCAGCCCTCGCCGTCATTCCAGCGAAAGCTGGAATCCAGCGACTTTCAGGCGTGACGGAACAGAGCGAAGGCACTGGATGACCAGCCCTTCGGCTGTTGATAAAGCACTTCCAGCTTTCGCTGGAATGACGAGCGAAGGGTGTCGAGCACTGCATCCATTTCCGCGTGAGGAATTCTCCCCATGAGCACGCTCCCCTGGCTCCACCCCGAACGCGTTGCCCTGTTGGAGCGACTGCTGCGCGAACGCATCCTCATCATCGACGGCGGCATGGGCACCATGCTGCAGGGTCACGCGCTGGACGAGACCGCTTTTCGCGGCGACCGCTTCGTGGACGGCCACGACAGCGCACACACCCACGATCATCCCGGCAGCTGCGACCTGAAGGGCAACAACGACCTGCTCACGCTGACCAACCCGGACATCATCCGCGGCGTGCACGAGGCCTATCTCGAAGCCGGTGCGGACCTGGTCGAAACCAACACCTTCAACTCCACGCGCATCAGCCAGGCGGATTACCACCTGGAACACCTCGCCTATGAGTTGAACCGCGAGGGCGCCCGCCTTGCACGTGCCGCCTGCGACGCCGCGGAAGCGAAGACGCCGGACAAGCCGCGCTTCGTGATCGGCGTGCTCGGCCCCACCAGTCGCACTGCGTCGCTGTCGCCGGACGTCAACGATCCAGGCTTCCGCAATGTCACCTTCGAAGAGCTGGTCGACAACTACGTGGAATCGGGCAGCGGGCTCGTCGATGGCGGCGCCGACCTCATCATGGTCGAAACCATCTTCGACACGCTCAACGCCAAGGCCGCGTTGTTCGCGCTCAGCGAGCTGTTCCGCCAGCGTGGCGCGCGCCTGCCGGTGATGATCTCCGGCACCATCACCGACCGCTCCGGCCGCACGCTCTCGGGCCAGACGGCCGAAGCGTTCTATTACTCGGTGCAGCACGCGCGCCCGATCTCCGTCGGCCTGAACTGCGCGCTGGGCGCGGCCGACCTGCGTCCGCACGTGCAAGTGCTGAGCAACACGGCGACGTGTTTCGTCAGCACGCATCCGAATGCCGGCCTGCCGAATGCGTTTGGCGAATACGACGAAACACCCGAGCAAATGGCCTCCGTGATCGGCGGCTTTGCCCGCGACGGTTTGCTCAACCTGGTGGGCGGCTGCTGCGGCACCACGCCGGCGCATATCAAGGCAATTGCCGAAGCGGTAAGCAACATCGCGCCACGCACCATCCCTGCCGAAACGCAGGAGGCCGCGTGAAACTCCCTCTCCCCTTGCGGGAGAGGGCTGGGGAGAGGGGGGCATTCGGCTCCATCCTCGCACCTTTAACAAGCGTTACCGCAAGCCCCGCCCCCTCACCTCAATCCTCTCCCCGCCGGCGAGAGGAGGACAACGCATGATGCCTCGCTACACCCGACTCTCCGGCCTCGAGCCGCTGGTCATCACGCCCGACCTGCTGTTCGTCAACGTCGGCGAACGCACCAACGTCACCGGCTCGGCGCAGTTCCGCAAGCTCATCAAGGAAGAACGCTACGAGGAAGCCGTGGACGTCGCGCGCCAACAGGTGGCCAACGGCGCGCAGATCATCGACGTCAACATGGACGAAGGCCTGATCGATTCGGAAGCGGCGATGACGCGCTACCTGAATCTGATCGCCGCCGAGCCGGACATCGCCCGCGTGCCGGTGATGGTCGATTCCTCCAAGTGGACGGTGATCGAAGCCGGCCTGCGCTGCCTGCAGGGCAAGGGCATCGTCAATTCCATCTCGATGAAGGAAGGCGAAGAGGTTTTCCTCGAACACGCGCGCAAGGTGCAGCAGTACGGCGCCGCCGTGGTGGTAATGGCGTTCGACGAACAAGGCCAGGCCGACACCTGCGAACGCAAGGTGGAAATCAGCTCGCGCGCCTACGAACTGCTCACCACCAAACTCGATTTCCCGCCCGAAGACATCATCTTCGACCCCAACATCTTCGCCATCGCCACCGGCATCGAGGAACACAACAACTACGCCGTGGACTTCATCGAGGCCACGCGCGAGCTGAAGCGCCGCTTCCCGTATTCGCATGTGTCGGGCGGCGTGTCGAACGTGTCGTTCTCGTTCCGCGGCAACAACATGGTGCGCGAGGCGATCCATTCGGTGTTCCTCTACCACGCCATCAAGGCGGGCATGGACATGGGCATCGTCAACGCCGGCGCGTTGATGATCTACGACGACCTGCCGGAAGAACTGCGCGAGCGCGTCGAAGACGTGGTGCTCAACCGCCGCAGCGACGCCACCGAACGCCTGCTGGAAATCGCCGATCAGTTCAAGGCGAAGAAAGGCGAAGTCATCGTCGAAAACCTCGCATGGCGCGACAAGCCCGTGCGCGAACGCCTGAGCCACGCCCTTGTGCACGGCATCGACCAGTTCGTGGTCGAAGACACCGAAGCGGCGCGCCTGGAAACCTCGCGCCCGCTCGACGTCATCGAAGGTCCGCTGATGGACGGCATGAACGTGGTCGGCGACCTATTCGGCGCCGGCAAGATGTTCCTGCCGCAGGTGGTGAAATCCGCCCGCGTCATGAAGAAAGCCGTGGCCCACCTCATTCCGTATATCGAAGAGGAAAAGGCGCGCACGGGCGATGCCGGCAAGTCCAACGGCAAGATCGTCATGGCCACGGTGAAGGGCGACGTGCACGACATCGGCAAGAACATCGTCGGCGTAGTGCTCCGCTGCAACAACTTCGACGTGATCGACCTGGGCGTGATGGTGCCCACGCAGAAGATCCTGGAAACCGCCATCGCCGAGAACGCCGACATCATCGGCCTTTCCGGCCTCATCACGCCGTCGCTGGAAGAAATGAGCCAGGTGGCGCGCGAGATGCAGCGCCAGAATTTCCAGATCCCGCTGATGATCGGCGGCGCCACCACGTCGCGTGCGCACACGGCGCTGAAGATCGAGCCGCACTACAAATCGCCCACCGTGTGGGTGAAAGATGCCTCGCGTGCAGTCGGTGTGGCGCAGTCGCTGCTCAGCAAGGAACTGGTCGACAACTTCATCGCCAAGGTGAAGGCCGAGTACGCCGAAGTGCGCGAGCGCCACAAGAATCGCGGCAGTGGAAAAACGCTGGTGTCGCTGGAGAAGGCGCGCGGACAGCGCTACACCACCGACTGGGCCAGTTACGAACCACCGCAGCCCAGGCAGCCCGGCATCACCGTGTTCGACGACTACGACCTCGCCGAGCTACGCAAATACATCGACTGGTCGCCCTTCTTCAACGCCTGGGAACTGGCGGGACGTTACCCCGCCATTCTCACCGATGAGATCGTGGGCAAGCAGGCCACGGAATTGTTCAACGACGCGCAAGCGATGCTGGACAAGCTCATCGCCGAGAAGTGGCTGAGCGCACGCGGCGTGATCGGCTTCTGGCCGGCGTGTTCCAACGGCGACGACATTGTGCTTCGCCACGAGGATGGCGAAACCCGCGTGCTGCACCATCTGCGCCAGCAAGCCGACAAGCCGGCCGAACGCCCCGACTTCTGCCTCTCCGATTTCATCGCGCCCAAATCCGCGAAGAAGCAGGATTGGCTCGGCGGTTTCGCCGTCACCGCCGGCATCGGCATCGACGCGCACGTGGCACGCTTCGAAGCGGCACACGACGACTATTCCGCCATCCTGCTCAAGGCCCTGGCCGACCGCCTGGCCGAAGCCTTCGCCGAACGCCTGCACGAACGCGTGCGCCGAGAATTCTGGGGTTACATGCCCCAGGAATCGCTCGACAACGAATCCTTGATCGACGAGAAATACAGCGGCATCCGCCCTGCTCCCGGCTACCCGGCCTGCCCGGACCACACTGAGAAGGGCATGCTGTTCAAGCTGCTCGACGCCACGCACAACGCCGGTATCGAACTCACGGACAGCTTCGCCATGTTCCCCACGGCGGCCGTGTCCGGCTGGTACTTCTCGCACCCGGACAGCCAATACTTCGTGGTGGGCCGCCTCACCCGCGAACAGGTGGACGATTACGCCAAGCGCAAAGGCTGGACGCGCGAGGAAGCCGAACGCTGGCTGGCACCGAACCTCGATTACGACCCGGATTGATGAAAGACGTGCGACCGGCATACCGGTCGCACGAGATCCAGTCGATCAGACCTCGCTTTCCACCAGGTCCCTGCGCCTCACCTCGCGCATGTGCACCACAAGGTTGTAGATCGACACGAAGGCCGGGAAGAAATTGGACAGAATGCCCACCGAGTCGTTCTTGCCGAAGATGAAGTACGACAGCAGCAGCGCGCTGCCGATCACCGACAACCACCAGAAAGAAAGCGGCATCACCACACGCTTGAGCTTGCGGGTGTAGTAAACCTGCACGAACCAGCGGCTGGTGAACATCACCGAGCCCAGCAGGCCTACCACCTTCCAGGGCGTGAGTTCGAAGCGGCGCAGGGCTTCGAGGACGTGGCTGAGTTCGTGGGTCAGGAAGTCCATGGACGGCGGCCCGATAGCTGAAAAGCCGACTATTGTACTCGCCCACCTTTCAATCGCCTGCCGTCCTAGACACTTTTTTAAGGTCCGAGGCTTGACCTCCCCGGCCGGTCCTCGTATATTTGCGCGCTCGGCGGGCGATTAGCTCAGCGGTAGAGCACTGCCTTCACACGGCAGGTGTCGCAAGTTCGATCCTTGCATCGCCCACCACCGAATAAACCGTTGCCACAACGGGACTTGAAAGGCTCCAGAGATGGGGCCTTTTTTGTTGTTTGCGATTCGGGATATGAGCCTTTTTCGGGCGCCACCCTAGCTTCGCCGAAGAGCATGCGCGTTCAAATTGTCCCTGACACCATTTCCCGCATGCTGGGATTACCAAGGCGCCCTCGCCCCAAGAGGCGGCTAGACGACAAAGAACGAAAAAGCCCGCCGAAGCGGGCCGATTCTTAATGCATCGTGGCTGCTAGCCTGCTCGCCAGCGCCGCAGCCTCACTCTCCCGCACGATCTCTTTATCCAACGGCGAGTGCTCCAGAATCCGGATGGCCGTTTCTGCTGCGCGACGGCCGTCATCGGTGTGCGGCTCGCCTATGAGAAAGTAAACTTTGAGATCCTCCTTGGGGGCAGTGAGAAACGACATCTCTGCGAACTTGTCCCTTGCCTTGGCCTTGATGCTTTCAGGACGCATGAGATCAAACGATAGCGGTTCTAGGCAATGCCATCTGCCGTTTTTCAGGGCATGGTCGAACTTATACGGCTCAATTTCTCCCGAAACCGTATGCTCCTGAAGCTCACTGGCCAGCCCCACTGATTCCAACGCTTTCGAGTACTCAAACCAGACATCTGCATCTGATCGCGCATTCCTATCTAACGGCCTGTCATAGTGAACCACTACCCTTTCGAATAGGCGGGCGAGTTCCGCTTCTGGATCAACTGTAAGTCCGTGCCTTTCTTCCGACCATCGCAGCGAACTGTCATCCTTTGGAAAATGAGCCAGCGCGAATGCTCTCGCAGACATAGGCTCTTCGAGGAACAGGTTTCGTGACTTCCCGTAAAGCTGGCGTGCCTGCTTTCCGATGGACGTACTAATCCAACCAGCTATCCGTTTCAGACCCTGCCCGTTGATGCCTGGAAACGCCTGGCTGATGCGGGTGATAGACGGCCGCATGCGAACTGCCAGAAACTGATTCGCAGGACAGAAGAAGACAATGCCGATATTCAGCACCTCTCCCGTCATGATGTCTGGAAGGTACTGCAGTATTACGTAGCTGTAGGGCTTCAAGGGCTCCATTGAAGAAACTCCTCGACCGTATCAAGCGCGGCACTCATGTTTGAAAGCAGGTCCGAAAGATATTGGCGGATGGCCGCATCACCACGCTCGGCACCCCGCCAACCTACGGGAACATCATGCAGTATCGCATCGACGTCTGCGAGCGAAATTTGCATCCATTTTTTGCGAATTGGAGTGAAGTCGACACCTTCACCACTGAGGCTGTCGTAGAAGATGTGTTTGACTATGCTCCGCATGGGGCCCAGCGCCGCCGGCTTCCAGGGTTCGATATAAATTGAACTACCGATAAGTTGCGCATCCAGAGCTGTCTCATGGTCGATCAGGACGAACCTGTTGCTATCGGTAAGACAGTTAACGTTCCCATGCTCTGAACGGTCTCGGTTCACCACTAACGCATCGAACGTAAAAATCTCTGCGGCCTTCTGCAGATGCATTTCATGGAGTTTGCGATCTGGAACGAAAGCGATGAGTTTGGGCAAATACTCAGTGGCGAAGGTTGGAAAGTATCCCCCTTCGATGGCCGCCTCGACGTCCGAAGGAAGCGACATTTCACGGTAATTGTCAGGGAGATGGAGTAAGTATGGAGTCGGGGTTTCAAGGCCAAGCCGTCGAGCAAGATTGGCAGCTACGAGTTCACGGGTGAGAGCGCCCTTGTCGAGCTGCCTTCCCGTGAGTTTCGCCACAAGTTGAACATGAGCGCCATCAGCTCTAACAGCTTCGATCAATATCGGCTTCGTTCGCCCAGACTCAAGTGTACCGATGTAGCCGACCATAGTAGCTTCGTTCATCACCATCCCCTGGCATGCCTCGCGACAAGTATCTCCGCCATGTGAGGCCACACGCAATGGCGCAGTTGAGCCTACTTAAGGAGCATAGCCCTCCAGGGCTAGAACGCGGCCAGTCCATGGCTGAAAACCTGTTCTCCGTCAGCAAAAGCAGGCCAAGGGGCACCGCACACGTCAAGAACGGGGTCCACACAAAAACGGGGCCAGGTTCACTTCTCAAGCAAAACACAAAAACGGGGCCAGGTTCACTTCTCAAGCAAAGACGTAAGTGAACCTGAGATGGCCCCGTTACCACCCCGCCATCCAGCGCCCCCACTACCGGCGCTTCATAGCAATCATTTCATCGATGTCGATGTAGCCCACTTGCTCCGAGAACAGAGGCCGGAGTGGCGTTCCCTCAAGGCCATGCGCAGCGATGGCTGCAGCGAGTAGATCCTTGTGAATCTTTCGCAACTCATCCTTTGTCAGAACGTTGCTTGAGATCTGGATGAAGCGCTTCGCACCGTAATGAATGGACAGTACGAGCGAGCCACGAGCTCCTCCCCACGAGAGGCGATGGATCTTATCGATGGGGACAACCACGCTACCGAATTGCCAGGACCGGGTTATCGAATGGGCATCCATGTCGACGCGCATCGTCAGATCAAACAGAACCTGTCTGGCTATAGCGCCCCCCGCTGCGACGAACGCACAGGAAAGAAGAAGGGGCACTTGGCCGATTGCCTTTATTCCTACGAACCAGAAGATTGCCGTCCCGGGGACGCCGACTAACAGCATCACAGATCGTGACGTCGAAGAAGGACGGTAGCTCTCGATCATACGATCTCCTGTTCGGTATCCCGGCGGGTCTTCCCTGGGTCGATTGCGAACCCTACAAGCCATCAAACTTGCGGTCGCCGACAAGGGTAACGAATCCGTTGGCCCAGAGACGTAAGTGAATTTGCCCTGTCACCGTTAGAAAGTCGCTCATCGCTCGCGAAGATCGATGGACCCGTCGAGGGCCTCATGCATGAAACGCCCACATCGCCGCATGAGGTGCCGTGCGAGTGTAGCGCCGTGCACCGTTGGCGCACCGGAGCCGCGAGCGCGAGACCTCGTCCTCGCTTTCGCCGCCCCGTAGGACAACGACCGGACAAGTGCCACGAATAACGAAGACAACGACAACCGACCGCAGCATGCCTCCGACCAAGGAGTGCAAAAACCAAAACAGGGGTCAGAGTCGACTTTCACTCCTCTTTGTTCACGCGCTGGATGAAAAAAGTGCACTCGGACCCCGGTTTTCAGCAGGAATGCAAGTCCAGGACCTGCGCCCACCCAATCCTTCCCAGTTAGCTGATGGCGATCACATCCGGGCGTCGTGCGAGGGCGCATGAAAGCGAGCCAGGTCGATCGCCGTCCGCTCGATTGCCCGCAACGGCGCAACCTCGTTCATTCGCTCCGCTAGCGATGAAGGTATCTCGTACCTGACCCTGAATTCGCTGCTCTCGTCGTCGATGACGCGTCGACAAAATGAATATCGACTGAGCACTTCAAACCTCGATGGGCAACCGGCAGCCTGCACAACGGAACTAATCCTACCTATGGCGTTGCGAAACGTGGCCTGTACTTCCTGCGGGCCGCGTTGACCTTTACGCCATAAGGCCTGGCCGATAAACCGGCTGCGCAAGCGGGTGGAGGTTGAATGAATGACTGACACGCTGGTGTGTTCACTAACAACAAGAAGATGAGGGTGCGTGAAGTTGATGCGTAAGTTTTCGTCGTATTTAATTGCCTTGGCAACGACCCATGCCCTGCATGGCGTTGCGCAAGCCCTGTCGACAGCCCTCAGCGAGAGGGCCCAATGAACACAAAGAGCGACTCAAGAACAGATCACAATAATATTGTTGTGATCCTTTGCATTAGTTTGATCTCATTTTATTTCTACATCATGCCCCATGAGGTTTTAGGGCATGGCGTCACCATGTTCCTGTTTGGACACAGACAATTCTTATTGAATTCAACATCAATAGACAACATCGACAGTGTTTCGCACTATTTGGGTGGAGCGACGTTTGCGATAGACATCATATCTGTCGCGGGATCATTTGTTGACGTCGTCATCGCCCTCGTCTTGGGCGGCTATTTCCTAAAAATCTCGAAAGAGCGTTGCTCAGGTGCACTGGCTTATTTCGTGTGGACTTGCGCTGTAGCAAATATGTTTGCCGGCGTTGTATACCCCGGATATTCGGCAATATTCGGCGTCGGCGATTTCGCCTTCTTCCATCAAATACATAATGCCTTTTATCGAGATCTGCTTCGCGCCTTTGAACTGGCCTTCAGCATCGTGGCGTGCCTCCTCACCATCAGGTGGGCAGCCGCTACCCTTCCGAGGTTCTCGGGAAATGTATATAAATTAACGATCCCGTCTTATTTTTTCGTGAGTGTCGTCTACATCCTGGTTGGCCTCAGAATGCACGACACTGGGCTTCTGATTACATCCACCATTCCGACGACTCTTCTAGGAATGGTCGTCTGGCCTCTGTCTGCCATTCTGTCCAGGGGCACAAGTCAAACCGCGGTGATCGAGCCTATTCGTTTCAGCTGGCTCTGGGTGATTTTGGCTTCCATATGCATCATCGCCATTACGATGACGGCGCCCGGAATTCATATCAAACTGTAGTGCCAGGGCATGGGGGTGCCGCTCGCCTGCTGACAGCCAAGCGAAGCAGTCAGCAGGTGAGCGGCCCCAAACGAACGCTGGGCCTGACGTGATGGCAGCCCGTTGCCAGTGAACTGTGCAGGCGACGTCCTCGCTTTGCTCAGCAGGATGGTTGAGAGCCCGGATCAATTTAACCACTCGCATCGACGGCGAGCATCAGCCCGCCCAACGCCGTGTCTAGACTTCTTCTGCCTCGCGCTCGCTTCCATCAGCAGCTCGACCGCGCCACGCAGAGCGGCCGCAGGTGACTCTTACCCATTAAGGTCCATTTCGGGTCGAAAGTAGAGGCCGCTTTTTTCCGGGTCAACAGCGGCAGCGCTTAGAGCAAATGGGATGGGTAGTTAATTCGAACCATGGCGCTGGGGCTCAACTACCTCGTCCCATTTGCCGTGCGTTTGTCCTTAATCAATGAGAGGACGATAAGCGCGAACCACAGGCTTTGCCTTTTCCAGATCGTAACGAGCTTGTAGTGCCAGCCAGTAGAAGGCAGTGGTGTCGAAGGCAAGGGAAAGGCGGAGGGCGATCTTGGGGGTGATGGGATGGGTGTTGGCGATGAAGGCTTTGATGTGGGTGGCGGGTATGCCCGTGCGTCGGGCGAGTCGTGCGGGGTTGAGTGCATTCGGGATCAGGTAGGCGTGCAGCAGGATGTCGCCGGGGGCTCGCAGGGGTTGCGAGGGGTCCACGTCCGAATGCGGGGTGAGCTGGATCAGTTCCATGGTGGTCTTCCCTTGTAGGGCACGGCCGCGCGGCGGATAGGCGCTTACAGCGCTCCGTGTCAGTGAATGCCTGGCAGCGTCGTCAGTGATCGCTCGAGAGCGGCGCATCGCCATGCCGGCCGATGCGCCGCCACGGCGATCATCGAAGGCGCGTGATGTTCACTCGTGGCTCGTCACCGAGCAGGCGGGCGTATTGCTGGAGGCCGTAGATGGCCGTGCCCAAGCTGGCCGCGACGGCCACGGGAAACGGCCATGGCAGCGGCCTGCCAGGGAATCCCCGCGCCTGCGCGTGTCGATATTGCTCTCTATCGACACACAAGCGCGTGAGGGTGAGCACTGATAGAGCAATGTCACCGCGTGTGCGCAGCGTGCTTAAACGCAGGGCTCCGGGCCACACCGCACGCGTGCGCGCTGCGTCGCCAAGTGGAGGAGTGAAGGTGTCGTCAGGGGGAACGGACGAGCGAATACGTACCGTATGATCGTGGGTAGCCATGATCAACTCTCGATAAGTTGGTGATGGTTAGCGGGTCGTGGGTGTTGCACCACTCACGGCCCGCGCCTCATGACAAGGTCGTCATGGTCACTCGCGAGGCGCTGCAATTACGACAGCGCGAGTGACAAACCGACCCTAACGAGCAGGCTTCGGATCGTCTGTCAGGGTTGGGCGAGATGGATGTCCGCGCGACCGCAGGCAAGCGTGAGTGCTCGGGGCCGGCAAAATGTCAGCGCCCTTTCCAGAAATGCAGAAGTGGTCCCAGGGAAAATTGCCCCTGAGACCACTTCCGCTATCGAACATTCACGCGCGGATTTCGTGCCGCTGCGCACCCAGATGCGTGATGCCGCATTCCAGAACGTCGCCGACCTGCATGAAGCGGTTCTTGCCGAAACCCACGCCCGGCGGCGTACCCGTGGCGAGCAGGTCGCCCGGCAGCAGCGTCATATGGGTCGAGAAATAGGCCAGCATGTCGTTGATGGAGAACAGCATGTCGCTGGTGTTGCCCTGCTGCTCGTAGTTGCCGTTGAGCTTGGTCCACACATCGAGCGTCATACCGTCGATGCCGGTCGTGAGATACGGGCCCACCGGCGAGTAGCCGGGGCGCGACTTGGCGCGCACCAGATGCTGCTGGCCCTGCTGGTCGACCTGGGTATCGCGATCGGATACGTCGTTGATGCACACGAAGCCGAAGATGTAGCCGGGAGCTTCCTCGGCGGTGATATCGGTGGCTTCACGCCCGACCACGATCGCCAGCTCCACTTCCCAATCGAGCTTCACCTGGGGATTGGGTCCGCGCGAGATCGGATCATCCGGGCCGGACAACGAACTGATGGCTTTCAGGAACACCTCCGGCTCGGTCGGCGGCGTCATCTTGAATTCCTCGATGTGCTTGCGGTAGTTGAAGCCCGTCGCGGTGATCTGGCGCACGTCGGCGATGGGTGCGAGGAAGCTGAAGTCGCCCTCGACGGGCGTCAGGCCGCGGGTGTCGACCTGGTTCAGGAGGCCGCTGGCGATGGCGTCCGCCGTGATGTCGGACACGATGGGGCGAAGGTCCAGGTGCTTGCCGTCCTTCAGGATGACGGGGACGACGCCGGTGCTGGTGAGAACTCGCGCAAACTGTTGCATGGTCAACTCTCCGCTGATCGATGGCTGCATTCCGCGTGGCGGAAGCAAGCGAGGCATGAAAGGTTTTGTCGGGGTGGTCGACGAAGCGGTTCGTTGCTCGTCTGGTGAAAAAGTTACGACGCTGGTCTATAACTGTCCAAGACCGATTTCTTAGCAAAGCCATAAGCTGGGGGTTATAGGTGACCATCCTCCGTCATGTCCGCTATCTCAAGGCCGTGGTCGATCACGGGAGCTTCACGCGCGCGGCGCAGGCGTTGCATGTTTCGCAACCGGCTCTATCGCAGCAGATCAAGGAACTGGAAGAGCGCGTGGGTGCGCAGCTTCTCGATCGTTCCGGCCGCAAGATCCGCGCAACGGATCTGGGAACGATCTACCTTCAGCATGCGGGTCGCGCCCTGGCGGAACTGGAGCAGGCGATTCGGGCAGTTCGCGATGTGGAAGATCTTTCCACGGGCACGTTGCGCCTGGGCGTGACGCCCAGCGTCGCCAGCTACTTCATCGGCCCGGTGCTCCAGCGTTTCCGCAAACATTGCCCCGGTGTCACCTTGAGCGTCCGCGTTTCTTCGCAGGAAGCCATCGAGCCGGCGCTGAGGGACGATGAGCTGGATCTCGGCATAGGCTTTGGCGATCTTCCTGCGGAAGACATCGAGGCAACGCCGCTTCATGAAGAACGCCCGATGTTGATCGTCGGCAAGAAGCACAGGGTGGCCGGCAAGGCGGCGGTCACGGCGAAAGAGCTGGCGCAGATGCCGCTGGCGATTCTGGACGCCTCGTTCTCCACGCGCCGGCTCGTTGATCACTACCTACGCAGCAAGCATCTTCGGGCGTCCATTGTGGTGGAGGCCAACTCGATCGAAGCGCTGACCGACATCGTGCGCCACACCGACCTGGCCACGATCCTGCCGGCCAACGTCATCCGGCCCGGGCTGGTGGCGATAAAACTCCAGCCCGCCATGGAAACACGCCGAGCGGCACTGCTGCGCCGTCGACATGCCTACTGCTCGGCGGCCACGCGCGCGTTCATCGCCATCGCGCAGGAAATGGCCGCTGGATTTCAATAAGCGCAGGAAAGCAGCATTCCATGGCCACGCTGGAACAAGGCCTGCACCAGGCCTTTGCTCGCCACTAATCCATTTGCAGCGTGCTCATCAACAGCTTCAGGACGGCATCGACTTTGACCAGGAGTCGACGACTGGACGGCCATACCAGATGAAGCGGCAGACCTTCGGCTTCCAGATGCGGGAGAATCTTGACCAAGTGGCCGCTTTGCAGTTCGTCCTGCACCAGCCAGGTCGCCAGTTGGGCCACGCCGCATCCGGCTTTTGTCGCGCTGACCAAGGCTTCGCCGCTGCCGACAATCATCGTTCCCTCCATGGTGCGTTGTTCGGCCGGGCCTTGGTGTTGCGCGATCAGCCAGGGGCTTGTGCTGCCATCGGCGCGGCCGTAGATCACGGCACTGTGTTGGTCCAGATCGGCCACTGACATCGGCTCGCCACGTCGAGCCAGATAGGCAGGCGAAGCGCAGAAAATGAGCCGCTCGGAACCGAGATACTGATGCCCTATTCCGTCCGGCCATGCATGGGCACCGCCGATGCGCACGGCGACATCGATGCCCTCGTCCACGATATCCACGAAGCGATCGGTGAACGACAGGTGTGGACGAAGACCCGGGTGTTGCTCGAAAAAAGGCAGCAGGATGGGCAGCACTTTTCTGCGCCCGAACGCTTCCGGAAGATCCAGGCGCAAGCGGCCGGTGGGCTCAAGATTTTGCGCTTCCAGCACGGATTCCGCTTCTTCCAGATCCCGCAGCACGCGGGCGCAGGTGCGGTAGAACGCCGTGCCCGCATCGGTCAGGGAGAGGCTACGCGTCGAGCGATCGAAGAGGCGAACGCCCAGCCGCGCTTCCAGCCTTGCGACGCTCTTTCCCACCGCGGAATTGGTCAGGTTCAAGCGCTCGGCTGCCGCGGTGAAACTGCCCGCCTCCGCCGTGTACACGAAAACATCGAGGCCCTTCAGCCGTTCTGCGGGAGTCATTCGAAGCGGCCTATATGGAACTGAATTCCAGAATGCGCGGAATAAATACCATAAATAGGATGTCGGATCCGTCATAGAGTGAGAGGCTTCCCGCTTCTCCACTGGATCTCGTCATGTCATGCCTGCCGTCGACCGCGCCCATCGCAGCCCCAGCGGTGCGCCATACCGGGTCGATTGCCATTCTTGCGGTCGCCGCCTTCGTCATCGTCACCACGGAATTCCTGATCGTGGGGCTGTTGCCGGCACTCGCGCGTGGGCTTGGCATTTCCATCGCCATCGCGGGGCAGCTGGTGACGCTGTTCGCTTTCACCGTGATGCTGTTTGGCCCCCTGTTGACGGGCCTGCTTTCTCATGTGGATCGCAAGCGCCTGTTCGTCGCCATCATGCTGGTGTTCGCCGCCGCCAACGCCTTGGCCGCCATGGCCACCAACATCTGGGTACTCGGGCTCGCGCGCTTCATTCCCGCATTGCTGCTGCCGGTGTTCTGGGGCACGGCCAGCGAGACGGCGGGACAGCTGGCGGGACCGTTGCGCGCCGGACGCGCCGTGTCCACGGTTTATCTTGGCATTTCAGCCGCGCTGTTGTTCGGCATTCCGCTGGGCACACTGGCTGCTGACGCCTTCGGCTGGCGTTGCGCCTTCTGGCTGCTCGCGGTGCTTTCGATCTCGATGGCCGCCTCCATGGCTGCCTTCATGCCATCACCGGAACGCCCCAAGCGCATGCGCCTGGCTGACCAGGCGCGCATCCTGAAAGACCCGCACTTCGTCGCTCACGTCGGTCTTTCGGTGCTCGTGTTCACCGCCATGTTCACCGCGTACACGTATCTGGCGGACACGCTCGAGCGAGTGGCAGGCGTTCCCTCCGCACAGGTCGGCTGGTGGTTGATGGGATTTGGCGCCATCGGACTGATCGGCAACTGGCTCGGCGGCCGCGTGGTCGAGCGCTACCCCTTGGGTGCAACGGTGGTTTTCACCTTGATCCTGGCGGCGGGCATGGTGGCGAGCGCGCCCTTGGCCCGGCACCATGGCTGGTTCATTGCATCGCTGGTGTTTTGGGGCGTCGCCTATACGGCGTTGTTTCCGATCTGCCAGGTGCGCGTGATGAAGGCCGCTTCGCATGCGCAGGCCTTGGCAGGAACCTTCAATGTCTCCGCCGCAAACGCAGGCATCGGCCTCGGCGCGATGATCGGCGGGTTCACGATTGCGCACGGCGGCCTTCATGATGTCGGTTACGTGGCAGCAGCCATCGCCGTGCTCGCGGTGATCGCCACGCCGCTCGTCGCCCGACTCCATTCCCGATGATTGCATAGCAAGTAACTTGCGAAGATTTTACGCATCGGCACCGGTTCCAGCGTAGCGGCTTTACGGCATCTGGCTGCACCATGGCACGTTCGCTCTGTGCAGCTTTGACGAGTGCGATGTCGTGAGTATCCTGATTGTTCGTGGGCCGCACGGTAGCGGCCATTCCCTCACCGCCGACCTGCTCTACAACCTTCAGCAACAGGCCTTCCAGGCAGGACGTACGCTCGAACTGCGCGCATGCGGCGCCTTGAGCGACTTCATTGCGCTGGTGTGCGCGGCAAGGTCCGATGCCACCGAATTCGTGCTGCTGGACCCGGGCGATCTGACGCCCGAGATGCGCGCGCACCCCGAGGCAGGTCTGTGCGAGGCGATCGACGACCTGCGCGCGCCGTATATCGACGTGCATGACGATTTTGGCGATGGGATCGAGTGCTGCGCCGGCCTGCACAAGCCTCCCGTCGCCACCGTCATCATCAACGGCAACATTGGCAGCGGCTACCGGATAGGGCTGAGCCTGGCCTTGCGACGCCTGAGGATCGGATTGCAACGAGGCGAGCGCGTCGCCAATGACAGCCTCCGTGACCAGCGCAATGGCTGCGAACGGTAATCCACCGCTTTCGTCCGGGCAGGCGACGGGAATCGGACGGCTGGCTGCGCTTTCGCCGAAGGCCAAGGGCATCGACGCATGGCGCAGTCCAGTTTTTTCCACCCGTCCGTGAATCTAGATCGTCATCCACTGAAGCAATCTCTCGGACACGGCGTGATGCGGAAAATAGCTGGTGTGCATCACGCCGTCGGCGGGTTTCAGCACGAGCAGGTGTGCCGTCTGCAAGGGAAAGCCAGTGGCGCCGTTGCTGTCCCACACGCCATCGGTGGGCACGACCAGATCGTTCTGCGCATTCTCGAACACCTGGTCGATGGCGCCATCGGCCGTGCCGGCAACAAGGCCTCGCAAACCGCTGACCGTGGGTTCGTAGTTCGAGGTCATACCGAAGTACTGCGTTGCCGTGGTGCTCGATGTATTGAGCGTGCTGAGAAACGCCCCGCCCGGTTGCATGCCCGCAATGCCGGGAAGCCCTTTCAGGAAACCGTGACTGATCATCTTGATCACGGTGACCATGGCCTCCAGCGTTTCGGTCACCGGTCCGGTGGGAAACAGCGTCAATGCGGTGGTGAGGCGATCGATCATCGACACCATGTGATCGGCGTCGGCCAGGGCCGTGCCCTGGTTCGGCACGCCGACAAAGGCGAT
Organism: Dyella japonica; assembly: GCF_040545895.1. Taxonomy (GTDB): domain Bacteria; phylum Pseudomonadota; class Gammaproteobacteria; order Xanthomonadales; family Rhodanobacteraceae; genus Dyella; species Dyella japonica_D. The sequence continues at coordinate 43,310 of NZ_JBEPMU010000006.1, read as the reverse complement.
GCGGCGCACCTGCACGTGCGAGGCATCGAGCGCGAACGCGCTCAGTCGTTCGGCCAGCACGCGCGCCACCAGTCCACCGCGGCTGTGGCAAATCACGTCGATCGCCATGGGCGTCGCCGGCAAGTGCTCCAGCAACCAGCGCACGTTGTCTTCGGGCGCGGCAGACAGGCTTGGATGATTGAATGCCACTACGCGTTGTCCATAACGGGCATGGAGCTGCTGCATCGTCTCGCGCGGCAATCCGCTGAACGCAGCGTGCGCAGTGCTGAAGGTGCCGTGGACGAACAGGAGGATCGGTCCTTGCGCCGCCATGGCGGCGATAGCTGCCGTATCGAGCAGCGGCACATCGGCGTTCTGGTAGTTGTCGGGAGTGAAACTGCGCAGACCGTACGGGCGATGGGTAGCTTCCCAATGCGCCGCGAAGAGTTCGCTGAGCTTGCCGACGATGGGATCGGTGATGGGATACACCAGCACCTTCAACAAGCGACGTGCCGCCGCGCCAAAAATGCTGCGGTTGGCGGTGCCGGGTTCGCCGGTCGAACCCGACACCACCGTCGCTGGTATCAGGAACCGCTTGCTGCCGCCCGCGCCACGCGATGCGGCCGTGCCGCCCACGTCAGGCTCGGGCAGATGCCAGCGCACCGCACCTGCGTCATCGATGGACAACACCAGTTGTCCGACCTCGTCGCCCAGGTCAGGCACTTGCAGCTCGACGTTCGCCTGCGCACCTGCGCTGCGCAGCGCGGTAGCGGCGGCTGCGCCAGGTACCGGCTGCACGGAGAGATCGATGCGTTTGACTTCGTCCACATGCTGCGCGCGCAGCGCTTCGTCGAGTGCGGCCATGCCGGCATCGGGCGCGGCGGCACGCGAGCGTGTCGTGGCATCGGCAGGTGGCAACAAGGTGGCTTCGCCCTGCAGACCGGGCGCACGCAGTGCATAGCCTTCGCCGAGGGAGACGGCCTGGGCCGATCCGGTGAGTCGTGAGCTTGGCATGAGGTGATTCCTCAATGGGCGTCATGAAGCGTGTTCAAGCGTGAGCCGCGGATGTCCGTAGTACACGTAGGCAAGATAGGTTGATACGGGCAATGCACCGGCGCCGGCCATGAAACGCGAGCGCAGGTCGCGCAGGATCACGCCCACCGCTTCGCCCTTCGCAGGTGCCGGCGGCAAGGCGCGCCGCCAGAATTCCAGTGCAATGTCGCGCGCCACGTCATCATCGATTTCCCAGAGTGCGCCAAGCACGCCGCCGAAACCGCCGCGCAACGAATTGCCGGGAAAGCCGCCCATGTCGCCAAGCAACTCGCCACCGATGCCGAGCATGCACGCATTGAGGAACAACAGCGGTTGCTGCGCACCGCCGTAGCGGGCCGCGCGAAACTGGTTGGAGCGCATCGGCGTGCCATCGCCGAGAAACAGCGTTGAAGCATCGGGCCGCGTGGCGTCGAAATCGCCATGGCCGGCGAAGTGCGCCGCCTCCACGCCACCGATGCGGTCGAAGCCGTTTTCCAGCGATGCACCAAGGAATTGCCGCATCGATTGCGCCGTCGCCGCAAGCGCCAGCGCGCCGTGTTCGCTCACGATGGTGGTGGCTTCGGCTTCGGCCATGGGTAGCCGGCGCAAACCGCTCGATGCCTGATACCACGCCGCCATCACCGCCATGTGGCGCACGGCGAGTCTGGCGATCGGGTGCGTTGAGGGACGCGGCGCCTGCGACCCGTCCATCGCCGACGCTGCTGCATCGTTGTCGCGCAGCCAGCGTCCCAGCAAGGCCTGGCAACCGAGATAAGCCGGGAGCGCAGGATCCAACGGCGGCTCGATCCAGGCCAGTTCCCAGGGCACATACGGTTCCGCGCTGACGATCAACACGGCGGGCACGGCGGGCGACACCATCGTCGCCACTTCGCGCAGCGCCTGGAACACCGGTGCCGGCAAGCGCTGCGCCACCAACCTGCCGATGCCCTCCAGCGTCATGTCGAGCAAGGGACTCTTGGCGAACAGTCGAACCTCTTCGACGATGGCGCCGGCAAACGTCTTGGCGTCCTGCCCCAGGTCCATCGGGAACGGGCCGCGCTCGCTCACCAGCGCGTGCGGCGAAAACAACTGGCACATGTATTGCCCGCTCGCGGCGTTGCGGTCGGGCTTGCTGATCTCGATGGTCAGGTCCGGCGCCTGGTCGTCCGCGGAAAGATCCATGGGAACGGCGGTGGCATGGGCCGACCACGCGTCGCCGCGCGCATCTTGCTCCGGCGGCAAGGTATCTCGCGAATGAAGAATGATGATGGGCCTGGACGCCGTACCGCAGACCGTTCCACCGACCAGATAGCGAAGCTCCAGCGTGGTCAGCAGTGGATGCCACGCATCCATCCGCTCCTGCCCCACCAGGGTGAATCGTGCGCTGGCTGCGGTCACATCGCTCAGGTTCACCGTCATCGTGCGGCTCCAGCCATCGCGCGACTGGATGCCGGGATCGGTCGACAGTTCCACCGTCACCTCGACCGTGCTCACGCCCGGCGCGGCGCGCAGCACCACCTGGCCGCCGCTCACATCCACCTGTGGCGCAGCGCCGAAACCCACGACAACGTCGAACGGCAACAAGGCTAGCGTGTAATCCGGCGCATCGATGCGCGGCCATGCGGGCACTTCCGTGGGCGCGGATGGTGCAGCGGACGATGGCGCCTCCGCGGCAGAACGCGTCGTCATGTCGGCGGCAGAGCGAGGAATGGCCGCCGAGATGAAAGGCGGCGGCATCGGCGCACCGGAAGCCAGCGAAACGGCCACGGGTTTCCCGTCATCCATGACCACGCCGTTCGACAGCAGCGTCGACCGCCCTGTCTCCAACGGCAACGTGGGCGACGCATCGGTTTCATGCAGCTGCAGCACATCGAGCAGGGGTTCGCCTGGCGGTGCGTTCGCGCATCGTTCCAACACCTCGCACAGTTCGCGCACATACCACAGCACACGTGCGCCCCATTGCCGCCGAATCGCCGCGCCATAGCCAGCGGCATCGCGCGCCAGGGTCTTGGAAACTTGATCGATCGTCAGTTGCGCGCGGCTGGCGAGCAAGCCCAGTCGCGGCTGCACACCGGGATGATCCGCAGCGACCCAGAAACCGTTCATGGCGAGTCGCTCGATCGCGGCGCCCGCGGTCATGTCGGCATCGAAACTGATGGCTGGCTTGAGCATGGTCGTCGGCGATCACTCGCCCGGCTTCTGGCCGCCGACGAATTCGCCCGCGATGGCCATCGCGCGCGTTCCCTCATCGGGCTCGATCAGCACCGTCGTGCGTATGCATTTGTTGCGGCCTGCACCGAACATGGACATCCAGCACGCCAGCGCCATCTCCTGGCTGGGAAACGAGGAGATGGCCACGCCGTCGTACTGGCCAAAGCAATAGAAGAAGCTGTGCAGCTGGCCGCCGAATGCCTCGATCGCCACGCGCACCACTTCGGCACGATCGGAAGGCTGGGTCAGGAAACGCTTCATCTGCCCATCCTTGTAGCTCCATTGCGTCATGTAGAACGGCATGGCCGTGCTCCTCATGGGACGAATTGGCGAAGGCTCTTGGGCACGAACTCCAGCAGATCGTCGCCGCCGGCCTCCTGCGGTCGCGGCGCATCGCGTGCGCGCACCAGTTCCGGAATGAAATAGCCGAGCACCGCGGCAAACACGAAACTCACGCCAAGGCCGACCAGCAAGGCCACCAGCGGGTCGGCAATGGGAACATTCGTCACCGCGCGATGCTCCGCCGAGAACGCGTTGCGCAGGATGATCAACGACATCGAGACCAGTGACGCCGCCATCCACGCCGCGCCCCAGCTCAGGGCGTCGTACAGGCGGCGACGCAGTCGCGACGTCACGCGCGACCAGCGATGATCCTGGATCAGCCACGCCACGACGGCGGCGGTGGCAAACAGGTACGGTAGGAACACCGAGCCATCCTGCAAACGCCTCAGCGCGCCCGCGGCGCCGCCGAGCAGTGCACCGATGCAGAGGTTCACCAGCACGCCAAGCAACATTGCCGACACGCCGGCACCGAACACGAACCACTTGGGCGTCTTCTGCCACAACCCGGAATTGGCAAAGCCCCAATGCCGCTTGGGTATCACGGCGATGGCGATGGCGCCGAAGAGGTTGAGCGTGATGACCAGGAACAACGCCCTGGCCGGAATCGCCGCCTTCGCCGCCGGCATGATGTGGAAATACAGCCACAGGCTGGCCACGACCAGCAAGGCCACGCGCGCCAGCAACAGGAAGGTGCCGCGCCCTTCCTTGCGCGGCAGACGGAAGCCCATCGCGGCGACCATCGCATCGCGACCTTGCCGCGTGTTGCGCATGGCCAGCGTGCCGCGCGCAGCGATCAGGCAGGCATCAGCGTGGAAGGCATGGATATCCTCGAAGATGTCCGCGATCAGGTCGTTGAACAGCTTGCGCAGCAGATCGTCGAGCGGACGCGATTCGACCGATTCGCCGGCCTGCTGCAGGAACAGATGCCGCACGTCGCCCAGCCGCTCGATGGAAGCCAGCGTGCGCGAGACGCGGAACGACAAGCGATCGAAGCGATGCCTGAGCAGGTCGATGCTTTGTCGCGCGTCCGTCACGAACTGCGCGGCCCGCGGCGAACTTTCCCACTGCCGTATGCGCAGGAACAACGCAGTGGCCGACAGCAGTTGCTGCTGCGCCGATTCCACGGAGGGCAACCAGTCGCCGCCGACATCGATGCCGCGCGCCTTCAGCAGTGCACGCGCATCGTCATCGAAATCGCCAGGCTCGAAGCTGGCGCCGGCCAGTGCATGGGCGAAGCGATGTGCGCAATCGGGAATGTCCGCCCAGTCATGCGCCCAGCGCCGTACCCTTCTCGCCGTATAGGGAATCGCGCGCACGGCGACCATGACCAGCAGGGCGAGCCAGGCAAGCTGCGGCTTTACTTCCGACGCTTCCGACGGGCCCGGATCGGCGGACCATGCATACACACGCCACGCCGATGCATAGATCACCAGGAACGCCACCAGGTACAGCGCGATGTGCGCGCCATACGCGCTGTAGTAGCGCAACGCCGTGGTGAAGCTGCGGGACCAGCTCGGCTGGTTGAAGCCGATGCCCGCGAGCAGCACGACGATCACGCTTGCCAGCACGATGTCGATCGATGGCGCTGCAAGCATCACGGAAGCGTCCCCCTTGTGATCCGCGGATTCATGACGTCAGGAGAACAATCTCCGCAGTTCTTCGCGGGCGCGCAGGTTGACCGTGGGCGCGGCGGGCGGCGCGACAGCCGGCCCACCCTCCGCTTCGACGGGACTTGGCGCGGGCTCGACGTGGAACAGCACGCTGGAACCGGAGCGGCTGAAAAGCACCGGCACACCCCATTCAAGGCTGGTCTTGGTGCGCATGAATTGCCGCGTGACGGTGATGGCGTGCTCGATCGATTGCCCACTGACCAGCGAGCGGTAGAACTTCCCGGCGAAATCGGCCGACGATCCGTTCGACATCGGAAACTGCATCGCCACCACCATCGGCATGCCCCAGCTCACCAGCGAGGCGCCGGCACTGGAAATCGCACCACGCGCGCCTTCGCAGCAATTGAGTACGGCAAGCTGCAGGCTGCCATCGCCCTGCAGCATCACGCCCAGCGACGAACCGTCGACCTTGACTGCCTGGCCGAGGCCATCCTGCATTACCACATAGCCGCGCGTGCTCTGCTCGCCCTCATCGCCGCTCACATACTCGTCGACACCGCCGTGGCCGATGAAGTGAAAGATGTGCCACGGACCTTCCTGCATGATGTCGAACAGATCATCGGTGGATCCACCGGGAACCCATTTGAAATCGACGCTGCCCTTGGGCACGCCCTTCAGCGCGGTCTCGATGCGTTCGCGCTCGGCTTCCACATCGAGCTTGGGCCAGCCGGTGACACCGGGGTTGGAGACCATGCCGAGAATCCTGAGCGGTCCATCCACCGGCAACTTGGTGGGCGGCCCTTCGACATCGAGAAAGCGCACCAGCGGCGAGCGATTGCGCAGGCACAGGTACGCGTCGTCGTTACCCATGGCGTTGTCGAACATGAACTCCCACGGAAGGATGGCCAGCTCGGGCGAATCGGCATGCAGCTTCACGCGCAAGCCTTCGAGTTCGTCCGAACGCTGGCGCACCATGCCAAGGCTCGCTTCGAATTTCATGGCCACCGCAAACGCATCGCGAAACACCGCGCGGAAGATCTGGTCGCCGAACTCGCGCAGGATGCGTTCCTCTTTGGATGGCGGGAAGGCTCGAGGATTCGGGCCGCGCGTCACCGCGTCGGCAAGCCTGCGCCGCAACGCTTCCAGCGGCTCGGCGCCGAACTGTATGTTGATCTGCACTTTTTCCGATTCGCCCGCTGGCGACTGGGAGACTTTCGCGAAGTAGCGATCCCCCTCCTTCGACAGGCGTAGATCGAAATCCAGCAACCCCTTTTGCGTGGGCATGTCGACCTCTCATCGGGCTTGCGAGGCTAAGGAAATCAGCACGCGCTTCCAGGCGGCATCTGCCGGAGCCCATGGGAGAGCATATGCCTCGCCGGGACGCTTGGGATGAGTAATACGTGCTATGGCTTACGTCTTAAGTATGCTTACGCAACGAAAATCCATGTCACAGCGCATTCAACGCGGCTTTCCGGTCTTGCGCGCTCCTGTCTTCTTGACGGCCTTGGCGGGCGCGCGCTTGCTTTTCGCTGCCACGGCCTTCGATACCGATGTGGCGCCGCTCTTCTTGACCGCCGTCTTGCGTACCGGCGCGGCAGGCGCCACGACGGCTCCGCCATCCACCACGCGGCGATTGGACGCCTGACCAAGCAAGGTGCACAGCGAATCGAAACGGCAGCAGCATTCGGTGTAGCCCATCTGCGGCCACAGCGTGCCAAGCACCGCAATGTGATGCATGCCGAACGACTTGAGGGCAGCACCTTTGTCGCCATCCTTGGGCCAGTCCAGTGTGCCGTTGCCGGCAACACGCGCGGGAATCAGCCAGTAGTCGCCGGTGGCATAGACGCCGCCCGGCTCGAAGCTGACTTGCACGCCGTCTTCCAGATCGATCGCCTCGCCTTCGATCAGCGCCACGCAACCGTGCGCGTCGAGCTGCAGGCTCTGGTCCCAGCGCCGCAACAGCGGATGCTTGGCCGCGCCGCCCACGGCGTACGCCGTATCGCCGGTCGGCACCGCCAGCGTAACGATGCCATCGGCGGCATCGATGGCGATTACCTGCATCAGCGGATAAGCCAGCTGGGACAAGGTGTAATCGTCGTCGACGAGTTCCACCCAATCCTTCACCGCGAGTCCCAGCCGTTGATCGCGCCCCAGCTTGGCCAGCGTCACCACCACCTGCATGGATCCATCCGACTGTGGATTGTTAGCCGTCTTCACGATGGGGAAGATCACCGAACCGTTTTCGCGTGACCATTTGAAGCTTGCGGCGGTGGGCACTTCCGTCGTGCCGGCGAGTCCACCGTGATGCACTTCGACGCGATAGAGTTGGTTCTCGCAGCCACGGTAACGCGCATCGGCCGCGATCACGCAGGGATCGCTGTCGCTTTCGACCGGCCCGAGCATCGCGCGCAGGCGCGGCCAGGCATAGCGCGGCCGCACCGTCAGCACCTGGCGCAAGGTGGTGCAGATGTCATTGCGATTGGCCGCGCCGAGACTCGGCAGATTTTTGCGCAAGCCGTCCAGTTCCGCGATCGCCTGCTTCTTGCCGGCATCGTCGCGGCCGCTGAGGCCGATGGCGGCGCGGGTGTCCGCCAGCGATGCACCCAGGCGCTCCGCATCGAGGTCGAGCATGCGTATCTGCCACACGGTCTGCGCACGCGTGGCGGTGTCCACGCCCTGCAGGGCTATATCGGCGAGGCCCGGCGCTTCGATTGCCGACAGGTGGCGCTCCCATACGTCCACCCACAAGGCGAACTGCCGTGGAACGTGTACCCAGTCGCCGGAACCATCCGCCGGCAACGGCAGGTAGGGCTGGCTTGCCAGTGTGCACGAGGTGTCGTTCTCGCAGAGGATGCCGTCCACGTAGAAGTGTCCCGGCGAAAGCGTCCAGTCCGCCATGTCGGGCTGCACGCCGATGGCGAAGCCTGTACCCGCGGCCCAGCACGAGCCGACCAGGTCGCGGATCAGGCTGTGCAGCAGATACAGCTGGATGCTGGCCTGCTCATTGCTGTCGGCTTCCAGCAGCACCCTTCCCTGCTGCTGCAATACCTGGGTGTAGTGGTGCGCCGGATTGAAGGTGACGCGTGCAAAGTCGCCTTTCATGGTCGATCTCCTAACTCGCGTAGAGAATGCCGGCGTCGGTATCGGCGGGCACGTACTCTTCCAGCCGCAACGCAAGGTTCGCCTCGCGCTGCGGCTCGTACAGGTGGTGGTAGACGCCCATGGCCGATTCGTCGGAGGCGCCCTTGCGGATTTCCTCGCAGCAGGCATCGGCCAGTCGCGCATAGTCCGGCGTGCCATAGCGCAGGCTTCGGAACAGCGGCGTCACGCGCCACTGCTCCTGTGTGCGCTGCGCCGCGGGCTCGGCCGACATCGCGAGGTCGGGCTGACAGTGAAAACGTTGCGGCGTGCGTGAGCCCGGCGCGATGTAGCAGAAGCGCACGCATCCCTCCTGCCGGCGCAATGCGCGTACCGGGCCGGCGAAGATGCTGTCTTCGGCCAAGCTCACGCTGTGCAGCTGTACCTGGCCGATCACGGTGCAGCGGCTGATGCTCGCCGCCACATAGGCCACCGCTTCATCCGGCGCGCCGATCGCCACGCGCTCCACGTCCGTGGCATCCACGATGCTGTCGCACAGGCGCAAGGACGGCGGATCGCCGCGGCGTGCCGGGCTGATCACCGAGATGGCGCCGACGATGCTGCGCTCCACCTGCAACGCCGCGCTCGTGCCATCCAGCGTGATGCTCGGCTCGCTGGGACGCTTCGGTCCGCAATCGCAATGCAGCGACCAACCCGGCACCAGGGTGCAATGGCGGATCACCACCTCGCACACATCCTGCTGCGCCGATGCGGCGTTGTCGTCATCGGTGGGCCCGTGCACTTCCACGCCGCGCCCCACGATGAGCAAGCCGTCGAGCACCAGTCGGCTGCCCGCACCACCGCCAACGCTCAATGCATCGGGCTGGCTGGCGCGTACATCGAGCAGGCGCAGCACCGGGCGCGTGCGCTCGGCCGCGCGCAACTGGATTGCTTCGCCTGCCGCCAGCTGGAGATCGATGCTGCCTTCATAGATGCCGCTCTCGGCCAGCTCGATGATCAACGCGCGAAGCGATGGTGTCGCCGTCTTGGCGGCCGTCCACGCCGCCAGTGCGTCGGCGATGCTGGCGTAATGTCCCGCAGGGAGTGCGGCCTTCGTCGGATCATGGTCGGGCAGCGCGGCGTGCACGATGTAGCGCGTGGCGTCTTGCAGTTCAGGCGTGAGTCGCGGGTACTCGCCGCCGCCCAGGTCCGCGGCGAAACCGTATTGATAGGACACCCACACGCCATGCTTGGGTCGCTGATTCGCGGGGAACATCATGCGCCCGCGCTCCGGGTCCACTGCCACGCGGCCACGCGGCACCTGGTAGTGCCAGTCGGAAAGATCGGCGGGCATCAGCAGTTCGATAGGCACCGGCAGTCCCTGTCCTTTCGCCGGCCAGTCCGGCGCGTAGATCAGCACGCTCTTGCCTTCGCCATACAGTTCCGGCGATGCGCTGGCGTAGTCGGCCCTCGCACCGCGCTGCGCGAAGCGATAGCGCCGCAGCGGCACCGGCAGGTTGATCTCATTGGCGATGTGCGTGGGCGAAGCCTCGCTCACCGGACGCTGGAACAGCGGCGTGTCGTTGCCCAGCACGCTGAAGGTGAAACAATGCGGGCCGCGTTCCTCCAGGCAATATGCCGGCGTGGTGCTCACCGGATAACTGCGCAGGCGGCAGGCGAACACGGCGACATCCGGAATGCCGAAGCGACCGCGCCGATGCTTGCTGCCCATGCGCCGCACATCCACCGCATGAGCCAGCGCATCGAACGCGCCGTTCGCCCAGGCGATGCGTTGCATCCGCCCCGGCCGGCGCACGTCGGTGGTACCGCCGCGATGAGGATGCTGGTGATCGAGATGCTGCGTCCAGCCCAGCAGTCGATGAAACTCGACCGCACGAGCGGGCCAGCCGGCGGCATCGCGCGCGAGATCTTCCAGCAGGGACAGCGTGCCTTTGCGACGGCGCGCATCGATGGTGTTGGCCACGTCGGCACGCGGCGCCAGCACGCGACCGAGCGCGGCAGCATCGGCCTGCTCGCCCAGCGTGGCCGCTTCGGGCAGCAGGCTGTAGCCGAGCAGATCGCCGATGTACGGCACCACCCAGTCGTCGCAGGTTTCGATGAACCAGTTGTCGTACAGGCGCGTGATGTCCTGCTCCATCACGTTGGCCTGGCGCGACAGCACGCGCAGGAAATCGCGCAGCGGATAACCCTGCTCCGCATCGCGCATGCGATAAAGCATCGGCATCAGGTCGTACAGGCGATCTTCGCTGGCCGTCATGGCGTGGCCTCCTGCAAGAGCAGCGTGTCGGGAACGTCGGGCAGGAAGTACGCGAGCTGGGCCGGCAGGATGTTGCCGCTGCCGTCACGACGTGCGGGTTTGGCGCGCACGCGGTCGGGCACGGCATTCGATGCGAACGTCGCCACGCGCAGGATCGAGCCATCGCCGTTGTTTCCGACCTCGCCATCGTCACCCTTGCCGTCGGCGCCGAAGCCGCTCAGCAAGGCCGCCTCGTCGAGGCTGCCGAACGCATCCACGTCGACCCATGCCACGCCACGCACGGCCTGGATGCAGGCGACGATCTCGCTCAGGTACACGTCCTGCGCCAGCCCGCGTTGCTCGAAGCCGAACGTTGCGAGCAAGGCGGCGCGTACCTGCGGCTCGATGGATGTCCACAGATAGTCGGGCTGCAAGCCCACTTTCGCGCTCAAGGTAAGCGCCACCAGTACGCGCACGTCCAGCGTCACCGGCAACGCGGGATCGCCGTACTGCCTCAATGCACTCAGAAGATTGCGATAGAGATCGGAGCTGCGATCCAACGGTGCATCGGCCGCGCCGGCAATGGTCACCCACACCTGCGCGCCGGACTTCATGGCCACCGCCTTGCCCACACCGCCGAACGTTCGCGAGAAATCCGCGTAGTCGCTCACCGAAACCAGGCGATCGAGCGCCAGCACAGCCAGCGGCACGTTGCGCCGCGCCTGGTCGCGTGTCTCCGCATCGGCGCCGCCGGAAGCGCGCAGCGGGTTGATCACCTGCTTCACGCCCAGCGGCTTGGTGGTGGCCAGACTGATCTGCCCGGCATCGACATTGCCCGGGGTACCGATGCCGTTGCGATAGACCGCCGTGAGGTTTTCCACGCCCGTGGGCAGCCGCGCCCCATGCACGCCGTCGCCGAAGGTGATGCGGGTCTTGCCGCCATCGTCCGTGGCCGTGACGAAACTGCGATCCTGCGGTCCGGCGAAACTGAGGTTGCGCACTTCGTGCCACAGCATGCCGTTCACGCTGACATTGAGCGTGCTCTGCACGCCATCCACGGTGGATGCCGACACATAGGTCAACGGCATCTGCTTGAGCGCGAACGAGGGCAGCGCCGTGGCGCCGTTGGCGTTGCCCAGCACTTCGTTGCGGGTTTCGCCGTGGGTGGCCCGCACCACGTTGGCGTAAATCTTCACGCTGCTGCGCACGTAGCTGTAAGCGAGGCCTTCGTTGGCGAAAACCAGGGTGCTGTGCACGGTGTCGCCGGAACGCTGCGCGTCCACGCCCTGCTCCACCGCGGATACCATCACCAGTTCAGCCGACGTCACCGCCTCGTCGCCGGGCACGTCGGCGCGTGTGCCGGACACGATCACCCAGCGCCCGGGTTTCAATCCATCGATGGCCTGGTCGAGTGTTAGCCGCGTGGCTCCATCCGTGGGAACCAGCGGTGACGCGATGTTGCCGACCTCATCCACGATGATCTGGTCGGCCAGCGTCAAGGCTTCGCTTTGCGCGAACACCTGGGTGCCGCGTAGCAGGTCGATGTTCGCGCGGCCATGGATATCCCAGGCGGATTGCTTGCCCAGGGGCGCAAGAGCAATCTCGGTGGTCTTGCCGCTGATGCCATAGGCCGAGCGCGGATGCACCGACACGCTCTTCACCTGCGCCACCCGCGGATAGCCGTCGCTGAGCTGCTTGGGCTGGATCACCACGTAGCCTTCGGGCGTGATGCCGTCGTAGGCGTTGTCCAGTTGCACGACACCGGCCTTCTCGTCGGGACCGGCGGGCCAGTCCTTGCCCGGCGCGGAAACCAGTGGAATCTTGCCCACGGTAAGAGGATCCGGGTTGATCATCATCACCATCGGGACCGCGGCGTTGTAGCCGAACATGGGTGCCGCCAGATGCATGGCGAACACACCACTGAGCGCTGGCGACGGTTGCCCGTGCGGCACGCTGGTCCAGGAGCGATAGAACGTATTGGCCAGTCGCGATTCGAAATTCAACAGCAGCTGCGGACGCGCATCGCTGGCCACGCCCAGCGCCGTCGCCACGTTGCGCGCCAGTGAAAACCTGCTGGCCGGTTGCACCGTAGGCGCCAGCGTCAAGGCTTCGAACAAGGTGGTGAAGCGAATCGGCGGTGGCGTGCTGCCACCGGAATTTGAACCGAAGGCCTGATCGAGCGCGGCGCGATAGGCCGGGATGGGCGCCGGGTCGGTCGCCGGCATATCCACGATCGTGAAGGCGAGACTCAGCAAGTCATGGGTGTTGTCGGCGTGATCGCCGCCGAACAGCAGGTACTTGCGCAGGCCGATGAGTGTGATGAGCCACAACGCCACGTTGTTCCCGCCACCCTGCGCAGCCAGCGCATTGATGGCCACGTTGGTGGCGGCAAGAATGTTGACGCTGAGCGCCGCCAGCGGTTGCAGCACCACGCGTGCACGCGGCTCGCCGGGTTGGGCCTCGATGGAAGCGACGGTACGCAGTGCCTGCGTGCCATTCACCAGGTCGCCGAACAGGAACAACACGCGGTCGCCCGGCCTGAGGTTGCTGCCGTTGCCGGCGATCCACAATTCGGACAGGCCGGCGATGTTGTCGATGGTGATGTCCTGCGGCAGCGACAGGCGCGGCTGCAAGGCGTTCCATTCGTGTCGCGCGTCCAGCGCCTCCGCCGTTTCGAAGGTCTGCATCTGCTCGCCCGGGGCGGGCACCGATTGCGCCTTGGCGCCACAGGGAATGGTGACCGGTCCGGCGTTGTCGTCGATGGTATAGGCCAGATACACGCTGGCCGACACGCCGGGACGCAGGCGATAGTCCAGCAGTCGGCCGAGTTGCAGCACCGAGCAGCGTTCGGTCGCGGTGCGCAGATAGCCTTCGTTGGCGATGCGTTCCTGGTAGAAGCTCAGCACGTCCGCGCCGATGGCCCACGCATCGAGCAAGGCCATCGATGCATCGTCGCGCTCGCGCGTGCGCAACTGCGCCAGCGCCGGCAGGGCTGCGTCGCTCAGGTCCATCTGCATGGTGGACTGGAAGTCCGCATACGTGCCCACGCGATAGCACAGGCTGGAAAGACCGGGCCGGTTGTATTCGGAACACGGCGTGCGCGCACCTGCGCCGCAGCCACAGGCGCAGGCGTGCTGGCCACAAGCACTGCAGCAACTCATCGCCCACCTCCCAGCGTGAACGCGATGCTTCCGCGATCGGGATGATCCGGATCGTTGTCGACCTGCGCGATCTCCGCGGCGGCAAGCCACAGCACGCCGTCCGCCGGCACGTCGCCCGGCTTGCCTGCCTCCATCCGCGCGAGCGTGAGCACGTCGACGTGCGCCACGCCGGTGATGGCCTGCGCCTCGGCCATCAACGCGCTGGCGTAGACGGCCTGGCCAAGCTGCAAACGATCCGGATGGAAGAAGCCGGGCATGCCGTCGCTGCGCAATCCGGCGCGGAAGCGATCCACCAGTTGCGCACGCACGTGCGCCTGCAGGAAATCGGGCAACACGCAGACATGCAGCTCGATAAGCAAGGGCACGTAGTGCGCACTGCGCACTGCCACGTCGTGACCGATGCGCCGATACGGATGCAAGCCTGCCGCGAGGGTGCGCGCGAGCGACGGCAGCAGGGTTTCGCGACCGAGCGGATCGACCACCACGTCGGCTTCGTACCAGCTGCCGTTCCAGGCCAGTGCGCAGGCGGCGCCTTGCAGTTGCGTGTTCTGCCGCGCGAACGCGGCGTAGTCCTCGGCGATGATGGCGCGCAGCGGCCTGGCGCGGAATGCGCCCGGCGCAAACAACTTCACCTCGGCCATGCTCTCGGCCGCCGTGCCACCCGTGGCCGGCAGCGGATTCCTCGGTACCAGCCCGGGCGGCACTTCGCCACCGGACCAGGCCAGCCACACGATGCTGTCGCGACCGACGTTGCCCACCGTGCCATTGCCAAGGCGCTGTCGCGCGCGGAAGAAATCGCCTGCCTGCGGCCGGCGTCCCAGTACGCCATCGCCGAAGCGAAGATGCGCGGCGGCATCGTCATCGACCTCGACCACGAAGTGTCGATCGTCGGGTCCGCTTTCGAGCAGATCCTGGCGTGCATCCCAGCGCCATTGCGCGTCGACGGGATCGCTCACCAGCACGTCGGCCAGGTCGCCGCCATGGACGTCCAATTGCGGCAGCGCCTGGCGAGGATCGCGCAACAGCAGCCGGCATACCGGCGCGTTCGCTTCCCCCGGCAATGGTTCGGCCCAGGTCAGCAGCGATCCGGGCAGCACGTGGCCGGTGTCGTCGGCGATGCGCAACACATCCTGCACCGCGCCCTCGCAACGGCAGCAGGTGTAGTGCGTGCTGCCGGGCACCAGCCAACAATCTTCCCTGAGCGCACCGCAGCGCGTGCAGGCATCGGGCACTTCGGCCAGGGCGCTGCCCAGTCCGGGATAGTCGTCGTTGTCGATGGCGTCAGGCGGTGCGCAGAGTGCATCGCAGCGGCATTGCCCTGGTGCGTAGTCGCCGTGATCGACCAGCAGCACGTTGCCGCGCGCCACGCTCACATCGCTCACCCACGAGCAGTCGGGCGACGGCATGCGGGTGGACAGGCACAGGTCGAACGGCAAGGCGTCGCAGGCATCCCAGCTCACCTGCAACAGCCGTTGCTGGTTGAGCGGATCGACCTGCTCTTCCACCGCCGTGAGGCGCACTGCATGCCGATGCGCGGGATTGGCGTCGGCCGGATTGCCGGTGGAAGGCCCGCGCACTTCCTCGAAGATCAGCAGATCGCCCGGCTTGAGCCGCAACGCGCGCTGCGGCGGCGTCGCGACAGCCGCCGCCTGCACGGGCGCGTTCTTGCCCGCTGCCGTTGCCTTGCCGCCATCGGTGACAGACGGCTGCGACGCAGGTGGTTCGTTCGGTACCGCGAGCGGCGCATCGACCAGCACGGCCTGCGTGCTCCCACGCGGAAGGCAGCACATCGCATCGCCCCAGGTGTAGAGGCGGATGGTGCTCTGCGCGGCGACCACCGTGATCGCGGTGGCGCCATCCAGCGGCATCGGTGCGTAGATCAGCGCACCCTGCGCACGCGCCTTCTCCAATTGCGCAGGGCTGATGGCGCCAGCGTGTACGTCGGTCTGACCCGCGGGCGGCACCAGCAGCAGGAGCTGGTCGAACGCGAAGGTCACTTCGCCCGCAGGCAACGACAAGGTCACCAAGGCACGCGCGTTGCAGCCTTCGTGCATGCGGTAATCGACCAGGCGTGCATGCCGGCGCACCGAGATGCGTCGCCGCGCGGTTGCCAGGTACGCTTCCGTCGCCACGGCGTCCTGGTAATAGCTGAGGTGATCGGCGGTATAGGCCATCGCCTCGACCAGCGCGACGCCGATGTCCGGCACGTGGCGTTCCCGCCATGCCGGCATGTCGATGGCGATGCGGTCGAAGAACAGCTGGCGGAAGCTGGCGTAATCCTTGGCCAGATAATTGATCTCGGGCGGCGCTGGCGGCGCCTCCACGCAGTGGCTCGCCGTGGCGCAGTCGGCATCCTTCGCGCAATCCAGGCGGAAGCGCAGCGTGGCGCAGGCGTAGCGTGGATCGAAACCAGGATAGGCCATCCAGCTGTTCGGATCGTTGCCGGAAGCAGCGTCCACCAGGCACAGGCAATACGGCGTGTGATCGCCTTCGCGATCGAGCACCACGCGCAGGCAGGTGTCGTCGTGCAGATCGGGTTCGTGTTCCTCATGCACGCTGATGACGCGCAGGCCGGTGATGCGGTCGCCGCCGCTGATGCGTACGTTGGCCACGGCCACATCGCTGGGAATGTCGCCGAACAGGTGCACGCACAGCGTGACGCCATCATCGCCCACTTCCACGTAATCGATGCCGTTGAGCGCACCGGAAAGGCGCAACTGTTCGCGCCGCTTCGGTTCGCTGCAGGCGGGCGGCAGCGTGCAGCCGATCAGGCCTGTTACACGCGGGCCGGCGGCGCTCATGACGCGCTCCGCGACAAGGTCTCGGTGCGTGCTTCACCGGTGGCCAGCACGGTGTAACTCAACGCCACCTGCAAGGTCGCGTCGTTGCTGGTCACCTGCAGGTCGTCGACGCGGATCACGTCGCCCAGGTAACGCTGCAGCGCCGCTTGCACGGTGAACTGCAGGGCCGCGGCAATCTCCGGACTGTTCGGGCCGAACACCATCTGCAACAGGCCGCTGCCGAAGTCCGGGCGATTCACGCGCTCGCCGGGACTGGTGAACAGCAGCTGCTCGATCATGTCGCGCACATGGTCGTCATCGTCGGTCGAGGCCGTGCGGCCGCGCTGGTCGAAGCCGAAGGGAAAGTCGATGTTGATCACGGGGTCCATGGCATCCTCACATGGCGGTGACGCGCATCTGGCTGGCGACGATCAGCAGCGGCGTGCCGGTGGGTGCGCAGATGGCCTGGCTGTCGAAACACAGCAGCGGTTGTCCGTTGGAGGTGACGCGCGTGGCGGCGCTCACGAATTGCGCGGTGACGCACGGTCCGTTGGCAGCAATGGGTGGCGGCAACACGCAGCCGGCGATCAGCCACGTTCCCGGCATCGTCACGGTCGGTTGCCCACTCACCGTCACGCGTGGATTGGGCACGCTCGCCTGGGCCTGCCCCGCGTGCGAGCAAAGTACGGTGGCGCCGACATGGATGAGGAAGCCAGGCATCAGGTCACCACCAGCGCGCCGTTGTTGATGGTGACGGTGGGCCCGGCCAGCACGATGGTGGCGCCCTTGCCGTTGGAGATGGTGATACCGATGTCGTTCACCACGATCATCGCGCCGGTGGTGCTCTTGAGCATGATGCCGCCGGTGGGCCCGGGCACGTCGCTGATGGTGAGCGTGTTCTGCAGGATCGATGCGAGCACGATGCTGGGGCTCGCGGGATTTCCCGCCAATGCCAGCGTGGGCACTTCGGCGGCCACGCCCCAGTAGCCGCCCGTCCAGATCGGATAATCCGGATCGCCTTGTTCGAACTCGATCCACACGCCCGCGCCCACCTGCGGCACCACGTAGGTACCGCTGAGCTTGCCCGCGATCGGCACGCACGGCATCGCCCAGCTGCTGGGCAACATGCCTGATACATCCGGCACCATCGCCTGGATCCGTCCCAATTGCTCAGGGTCCACGTTCTGCACCACGGTGCCGCGGTATTTGCCGTAGTAGCGCGTCATGGCGGCACCAAGGGCAAGGTGGACAGCAAACCTTTGCGCGACAGCGTGAAGCTCTGCTTGTATTCGCCGCGACGAATGCTGTGGCGCACTTCGCTCACGTAGTGCAGGCCATCGAACGCCGGGCCCACGCCGCGCACGCCCACCAGTTGCCGCGGCCGCAGCACGCGACCGTAGCGCGTGACATCGAGACTGCCTCGGCCGGTGACGGTGTCGGCGGACTTGGCCGCCTCGGCCATGCCCAGCAACATCGCGCGCGTGGGCGAGTACTTCGCCGTTTCCGGTAGCGGACGAAATTTCTGCGGCGGCGGATCGATCAAACCCAACGGTGGATTGAGCGGACCGATATCGGGTATCGGTATCGGCAGCGGCACCTTGGTCTGCTGGTTCTGTATGTAGACCACCGGCAGGCTGCGTGCATTGCCGTTGTAGCTGAAGCTGAGGTTGTCGACATTGCTGCCTGCATCCATGTCCGCGTTGAGCGCCGGCTGCGGCACGCCCACCTTGATCTTCGGCCCCCAATAGGCCGTGCTCATGCCCGGCGCCGGCCCCGGTTCCAGGTAGAACACGTAACCCACGCGCTCGGCCAGCAGGCGGATGTATTCCAGGTCGCTGCCTTGTTGCGAGGGAATGCGCTCGGTGGGAATGGGCACGTCGACGGCTATGCTCGGTATCACCAACGGCACCACGCCGAGAAACGCGTACTTGGCCAGCAGCAGCGCGACGATGGCTTCGGCCGGCATGGCCGGATACGGCAGGCCCGGCAAGCCGGAAAATTCCAGCTTCTGCATCACCGTGGTGAGATCGTCGCCGGTCACCTGCAGGCTGGTGTGACGCTGGTCGGCGCCGGGTGAGATGTCGGTCTTGGTGACGACGCCGTCAATCAGGACTTGCGGCGTGCCGTTCACCGTGGCGATCACGATCACACGCAACAACGGCACCACGCTGCCGCCGCTCAAGAGGAACAAGGTATGCAGCGGCGATTGCACGCTCAGCGTGAACTGCAGGGTGAATGCACCGGCCGTTTCGTCCGGCTCCACCACTTCCACCTGGGTAAGCGCATCGAGCACCACCTGCGGAACCGGCACCGGCACCACGGGTCCGACCAGCAAGGTCAGGTGCACGCCCTTAAGCATGCGGCACCCCCGGAATGCCTTCGGGCAAGGTGATGGCAAGGCGACGTCCCACCGTTTCGGTGAGTTCGTCGGGCCGCAGCGCGCGATTGGCATCGCACAGACGCCAGAACTGTTCGGGATCGCCGAGATACTGCGCTGCGATGCGATCGAGCCGTTCGCCCTGCACCACGCGATGCCATTGCAGCAGTGCGAAGTTTTCCGGCGCGGGCACGAAGCGACGCTTGAGATACGTGACCGGCGTGCCATCCGCACGAACGAAGGTGCCCGTGGGCGTCAACGCATAACGACTGGTGGGAGGAAAGATCGCAGTCATCACGGCACTCCTGTCATGCCCAACGCGGACAGCGGCATTGCCGGCGCGGTGCCGGCCAGTTGTTCCTTGCGTTGCAGATAGCCCATGAACAGGCTGGCGGCCTTGTGGCCGGTCGGCACATCGTTCACCGACAGCACGCGCAAGCCGAGACTCACCTTGGCGCGAATCGGATTGAGTTCGATGTCGAACGCTTCCTCGGTGATGCTCAGCTCGGTCACGCGCACCGGCACGATGCGCGTCTGGCTCCACACGAACAGCGCCAGCGGCGTTTCCATCGGAATGATTTCCAGCGTGCCCATCTGGGCCAGAGCATCGTTCGCGTTCAACTGCGCCGTGGTGGGATAGATAAGGGTTTCCAGCGCGGCGAGCTGGGCGAAGATGCCCGACTGCGTCGTCACCGCGTTCTGGTCGGGAAACTCCAGTTGATCGGTCGCGTCGATCTCCGCCTCGAGCTTGATCGTTTCCACCGGCGGCCCTTTCAGGCGCAGCACTTCCGAACGGTCGCCTCCATCCGCACTCACGCCCTGGACCTGCAGCGAACGCGTGAGCGTGTCCGGGTTGTACTGCAGCGCAATCACGCGCAGCACGGCCGAGCTGTCGGGATCGATCAGCACGAGCCCGCCCTTGAGGATGCGTGGCGTACCGGGGAAAGCGCTCATGGCCTGCCGCCCCCGCCTGTACCGCCGCTCGCCGGAGGCGGCCTTCCCGTGACAGCGGTTGGCTTGTCGGCTTTCGCGCCGCTGAGGCAATGCACGTACTGCGCCCAGGAATCGGCGGAATCGAAACCGCCGCAACCATGCTGGCAATCGAACACCACACAGTAACTTTCGCCGGGGTCTGCCTTGCCGATGCCCACGACATGAGCGGACTCATGCATCATCGTGCGCACCTGCTCCTCGGCGCCCTCGGTGAAGAAGTGAGGACACAGCACGATGGGCACGCGATGACCCGCGACATAGCCCGAGCGGGTGCCGCAATCCGGATCGCCCGCACCCGCCACTTTGATGTCCGCGCCCGGCGCGAGCACGCTGATCATCTTGCCGACGATCTCGTCGACCTGATCCATATTGGGTGGATCCCAGTCGAACATGCGCGTCGCCAGTTGTGTGGCCTGCTGCTTGCGTTCGAGCGCAGCCAGATCGTCGCGCCGGTCCGGTGGACTGGGGCCAAGGCCTGCCGTCTTGAAATGCGCCTGTTGAATGCGCACGGCCGCGGCGGCTCGCGCCTTTTCGATCACCCTTTGTTCGGTGGCGTTGGGAGCGCGTGGCCTCGGCGCCGGCGGGTTCGTGCCCCTGCCGGCCTGCTGGCGCATCACGCCGCGAGGACCTTGCGACGCGACACCAACGTGTTCCCCGGCATGGAGGCGCGATGCAGCCTGGTCGGCCTCGTGTTCGAGGTGCGCGTCTTCGCCCCCGCCGGAACCTGCCGATCCGCTGCGTTGTTGCACGACGTGCGCCAACTCGTGCGCCAGCAAGTGACTGCCCGATGACGTGTTCGGCGCGTATTGGCCGCCGGCGAATACCACATGCGAACCCACCGTATAGGCTGCCGCATCGAGTGCCGCTGCCGAATGCGCGGCGACTGCATCGTCATGGACGCGCACCTGGCTGAAGTCGTGGCCGAAGCCCGCCTCCATCGTCTGTCGCGTTGCGCCAGGCAACGGGTGTCCCGACGAAGCCACCACCGCGTCCACCGACGCCGTCGAAGGCATGGCCGCCGAATGGGTGGCCGCCTGGCGTTGCACACGCTTGCTTGCGCATTCGGCGCATTCACCGCCGCCCGCGTGCGCGCCGCAAGCGCATTTGCGTTGCAGCCGCCAACTCGGCGCAGCGCTCCATGAACGATGGGCGATCGATGGCTGACGTGTGCTGGTGTTCGACATCATGGTCATATCTCCGCCACGCAACGCGTCAGCCGTACCCAGGCCTCGGCATTGCCGGTATCGCCGCAGGCGTCGTTGCATTCGGCTGTGGCGAAATGTTTGTCATCGCTTGCGCCGCTGGCGCCGGCAATGTGGAAGGCCTCGCGCAGCGACGTCCCGCCCGGACTCGGACGTAACGCCGGCGTCACGCGCAAGCTGGCGGGATGCTCAGCCACGACGGCTCCCACGCTTGGTCGTGCTGCGCTTGGTGGTGGCGCGCTTGCGTGGCGCGGCGGTGGATTGCTTCTTCGCCTGCTTCAGCCGATCCAGGAAGTCCTGCAGCTTCGCCGCGTTGAGCATGCGTTTCTTCTTGGCGGTGTTATCGGCCGCGTCGATCAGGGTGTATGCCTCGTCGCAATACTTGGCGAGGAATTGCCAGCTCATCTGCTGCTTGCGGCCCCAGGTGACGCACACCGGCCCGGTCTTGGTGTATCCCGGCACGTAGACGTAGTGGCCGTTCTTTGGATTGGCCTTGCCCGACGCGCCGCTCACCACGGTCCAGGGCTTGCCCGCCGTGAATTGCTTGATCGCCGCATCGGGCAGCAGGAACCCAAGCCCCACGCCAAGATCCATGTACACGGCGCGCTTGATGTCCGACGAGCGCGTGGGGTCGACTTCGGCGAAGGCCTTGATCTTGTAACGCTTCTTCGCCGCCACCCAGCCCTTGCTTCGCCACTCCTTGATGGAATCGAGCACCACCAGCCCGGTATCGGCGCCACCGGTTTCGCTGAAGTATTCGGTGAGCACGTCCTGGTCGGTGATCTTGAGCAGTTTCTTCCGCTCCACCAGTTCAAAGCGCAGCGTCTGGTGCGCGCGGCCCGCCATCACGCAGTCGCCGTAGGTGTCGTTGCCGAACATCGGCGTCGGCACGCCCTTGTGCTCCACGTCGAAGTCGTATTCCGCTGGCACCTTCGGTGCGGCGCGCAGCAAAGAGGCAAACATCAGGTTGCGCGCATCGCGCTTGGCTTTCCGCTTGCCGAAGCGGATGAAGCCATCGGCGCGCGGCGGCGGTATGCGGACTTTCCTGGCAGTGACCATGATGCAATGTCCTTGTGATGGGTCGCGGTTGGTCTCCGCCGCGACGCTACGGTTTGCCCGGGCACGCCCAGGCTTTCGGATCGACCTTCGGAAGACTCGCCATTCCTGCAGCGGTCTTGGGATAGTCCTGATGGCTTTCGTTCACGACAGCCGGACGCGTATAGGTCGAACCATCGGGGCACTCGACCTTCGCTTCGCCGGTAGGCAGATGGTCGACGACGCGCTCGGTGGGCGCCCCGGATGCGGCACCGGAATAGCGCGACTTCACGTATGCCTCGATCTTCCCCTTGTCCGGTTCCTGTTGTTGCGTCTGTGGATTGGTGCGTTCCAGCGACTTGCGTCCCGGCAAGCCACGATCGATGAGCCACTGTTCCTCGAAGGTATAGGCATCCACTTCCACGTCGGTCGGGCTCAGTCCTCCCGGCTGGTTGTGGTGACGTACTTCATGGATGAGGTCGGACGCCACCTCGGCGCAGGTGTGGCTCTTCTTGAGCACGGTCTCGTTCCGGCCCGCGTTATGCGCCGCACCGCGCTCCCGCGTCTTGGCCTGCCACTGCTTGCCGTCGAATTCCCAGTAGTACTCGGTGATCGCATCGGTGATCTTCACCGTGGTCTTGGGCAACTGCGCCACCACCTGCCGGTCTTCCGAGCAGAGGATGCCGAGCACGCAGGGCACGTTCCATTCGGTGACGGCGCCGGGCATGTCTTCGGTCATCCAACTGCCCAGCATGGGCATCTGCTGCCCGTACGGCACAGGCAGACCTATGGGCTTGAGTGCGCCCTTCTGCGCGCCTTCGTAGCCCTTTTCGAAACGCCGGTTGTAGAAGTCCTTGAGGCGATCCCACTCTTCGCCGTGGAAATCGGAATCCAGTCCCGCCACGGTGACGCCACCCGCGCCATAGATGTAGCTGAGCTCGAAGTTGTACGAGCGTTCCAGCAGCTCGAGGATGGCCAGCTCATCGTCGTCGCCGGTGAAGCCCGACTGCATCTCGCGGATCATCAGCGCCTTGCGCTTTTCGGTGAGCACGTACGGACTGCCGCCCCGCTTCCAGTCGCGCACGATCTGACGGCATTTGTCGTCGCTGTCGTCGTCGTCCTCGATGTCGCCGGTCTGGTCGAGCACGCGCAGGTAGGCCTGCAAGGTGTCGGGCGAGTAATCCCAGAACCGGAACAGGTTGCCGAAGAATCCACCGAAGGTGACGCCCTTGCGACGCACCGCACCGCTGGTGTCACGGCCGCCCGATTGCTGGACCACGTGCGTCAGCTCGTGCGCGATCAGGTGACGCCCCTGCCAGGTGGCCGGCTGATAACTGCCCCGGCCGAACACCACGTCGCTGCCCGTCGTATAGGCCTGCGCATCCAACTCTCGCGCCGAAGCCGCGGCAGCGTCGTTGGTGTGCACGCGGATGCCGCTGAAGTCGTGACCGAAATGCGCTTCCATGAGCTGGCGCGTGGACGCGTCCAACGCCTGCCCCATGCCGATGCCAACCGGCGCCGCGGACGCATCCCGCGCAACGGGCGTGCGGCGCGGCGTATTCATCGGCGACGACGGTGCAGGCGTGGCCATCACGTGATCGGCCATGCGGTCGGCCTCGCGCTCGAACACATCGTCGCTATCCCCCACGCGCAGCTTGGCCTGCACACGTTTCTTCTGACAGTTCGCGCAGGGGCCGCCACCGGAGACGTGCGCACCACATGCACACTTGCGACGCACCGTCGCGCCTTGCGCAGGCGACAGGCGCGGCGGCCGGGCGACCCGGCTGAGCGCGTGGTCAGCCATGTTTGCCTCCCGTGCTGGAAGGCGACAGGCCATGCTGCACGGCGCGTGCGATGCGCGGCGCCAACCCTTCGCGCTGCTGCGTCGGTGCAGGCAACGCAACCGCTGGCATGGCGTCGACATGACCCAGCCCAAGCAACGCCTCGACCATGCCCGGTTGTGCAAGCCGCTGCTTCAATTCGCGCTCGATGGCCGCTCGCACGGCTCCCGCGTGCTCGCTGCCGAGCAGCGACTCGTCAAGCACCAGCCGCTCGATGTGCAGCACCACGCTCATGACTTGCCTCCGGCGCTTTCCAGCCAGCGGAAATCGGCTTCGTTGACAGGCTTGTCGAGCTTGCGGAATTCCGCGCGCGCAGCGTCGAGAATGAGCGGCATCGAAATTTGCGCACCCGACTTCGCCGCAAGGAATGCCGCGTTCAACGCGATGCCCTGGATGCTGCCGCCGGTAAGCGCCAGCCGCGCCAGACGTTCGAGATCCAGCGCTGCGACGTCGGCCTTGGCGGGAAACACCGAACTCCAGATGGCCTTGCGCTCCGCCACGCCCGGGAACGGAAAATTGACCACGAAGCGGATGCGCCGCAGGAACGCGCTGTCCAGCGCGCCCTTCATGTTGGTGGCGAGGATGGCCAGGCCACGGAATGATTCAAGCCGTTGCAGCAGATAGTTCACTTCGATGTTGGCGTAACGGTCGTGGCTGTCCTTCACTTCGCTGCGCCGGCCAAACAAGGCATCGGCCTCGTCGAAGAACAGAATCGCACCGCCCTCTTCCGCCGCGTCGAATAGTTTGCGCAGGTTCTTTTCCGTCTCGCCGATGTACTTGCTCACCACGGCCGACAGGTCGATGCGATAGAGCGACAGTCCCAGCTCGCGCGCAATGACTTCGGCAGCCATGGTCTTGCCTGTGCCGCTTTCGCCGGCGAACAGCGCCGTGATCGACAGGCCGCGATTCATGCGATCGCGAAAACCCCAGTCGTCGTAGACGGTGGTGCGCTGCGCCACCTGGTCGGCGATCTGCCGCAGCAGTTGCTTGTCCGCGTCGGGCAGCTTGATGTCGTCCCAGCCCGCGGCCGGTTCGATGCGCTGCGCCAGCTGATCCAGCGCGGGCCGTGTCCGTGCCAGCGCGCCCTGCCACAGCGCCTGCCCCAGCGCCGTGCCTTTTTGTTCGACCGTGGCCAGCGCCGCCTGCGCGACCTGCTCGATCTTGCCCGGATTGAAATCGAAATGACCGGCCAGCCACTGCGGGTGATCGCCTTGGTGATCGCCAAGCAGGTGTTGCCACAGGCTGCGCTGTTCGATTGGCGTTGGCTTGACCACATCCGCGCTCAGCGCGTTCAGCACGCCACCTACCAGCGGCTCGCGCGCATCGATGAACGTGAGGCCGCCCGTGCGCCCGAGGAAACGCCTCACCTGCTGTGCGGATGCATCGCTGCGTTCGGCGTCCGCCGCATCGATGTATAGCGCGATGGGCAGCAATTGGCTTTCCCGCTGCCACAGGCGAATCAGGGTTTCCTGCTCTCCCAGGGCCGGGGGCAACAGCTCCGCCGACAATCGGTACGCCCGCGTGCCGAAGGCACCCGCCACCGCCTGGGCAACGGCCTGCTTGCTGACGCTGTCGCTGCCAATCAACTGCACGGCTGGCAGCGGCTCGCCGGCAGGCACGCTGCGCAAACCGTCGATGATGTTGTTGGCGATGGTCTGTTGCGATGGCGGCAAGGCCACCGGTTGCAGTGTCGTCAGTAATGGCGTCAGCCTGTCGTCCAGATAGTTCATGCCCTTGATGAAATTCACCACGCGCTCGTCGGCACTCAATGCCGCGCCAATCAGCGGCTGTGCGCCGGGCTGATGGATGTCGATCAATCGCCAGTAGCGCAGTGGACGCTCGGGCGAAAGCGCATCCCAGCTCGGCTGGTCGAGCACGCTGAAGGCGAGCGCGAAAGTGGGCCACGGCTTGCCCGGATCGTGCTGCGCCTGTGCGCACAATGCAGGCATGCGCGTATCCAGCTCCATGGCCACGCAGAGCAACAGCAGGTCGCGCTCGAAATCGGACAGCCCAAGACGCCGGCTCAGCACGATCAACGCGGGCGTGGGTTCGCTCTGTGCACTGCTGGCCTCATCGGTATCGAAGACCATCGAGCTCTGCGGTTCATCGTCTGTGGATGAGGCTTGCGCGTTGCTCTCTGGTTTCGCCGCTGCGTACGCGGCCGCCTCGTCCGCAGCGGCTTTCTCGGCATCCGCCCGGCGCGCATGCTCTCCGAAGATGCGTTCCAGCAGGGAGGCATGCTGACCCTGAGCCGAAGTCGACGCCGCACCGCGCGGTGGCGTGGGCGTGACGCCTTGCGGCGCATCCACGGGACGCCGCGCATCCTGCTGCTGCGCCGCCGCTTGCAGGCGATCGCGCAACGCCGCCAACGCATCGGCGAGATAGCGGTCGTTGGCCACCTGCCAGGTGGAGTAATCGCTCATGACACCACCACCTGCTGGTCCGCCCGAAATGCCGGCACGGCGCCGCTGAAATCGACTGGAATGCTGTCCGCGCCATCCACGCGCAGACGCACCGTGTAGGTACCCTTGGCCACGTCAGGCACCTGGAACGTCAACGTCGTGGGTTTCGTCGTGTCCGCCGGATTGGTGAGGTTTTGCGGCGACACCAGCGCGTCGCCGAACAACAGGAACACGCGCTGGCCAGCGCCAATACGCGGTGTGCAGGTGATGTTCAACGCGATCGTGCCCGCCGTGCCGGTAAGCGGACTTACCGTGATGATTGGTGCAAGCACCAACGGCAGCTCGTTGCTCAACATGGGCGGCAGGCCGGCTGGCTGCGTAACCAGCGCTACTGTGTAGACGCCCGGCACCCAGCGCGACATCGCCTGTGCATCGTCCGCGGCATCGGCCAGGTGCACGCGCAAGGTGTTGGGTTGATCGCCCGCAACGGGAGCGATATCGATAGGTTGATCCAGCCGCAGGCTGGTGAAGCGAGCCAGCGCGCCGGCGGCGGAAAGCTGGCTGCCAGTGAGCACGATATCCTCGCCAAGCTGCACGCCAACCTGGAAATGCGGCAACGCCAGCGACTGCAACGATGGCGCGGCGGACGCCTGGGTAAACACGCCACGGTCCTGCGAGCCACGCCGCAACACCGGCAGGCTTGCACGCACCGGCGACTGGCTGTCGATCAGCACCACGGTCGCCTCATAGGCTGACGACACGCGATAGTTGGTCTGGAATGCCGTCCAGAGCTTGGACAACTCGTCCACGCTTTGCGGCAACGGCGCGAAGCGCACGCGTTCAATCTGGTCGGCCAGGTCGTTGTCGGGCAGCGCATTGCGGATGTCGTTGCCGTCCAGCACGGGGCGATCGTGCAGTGTGCTCATGGCGGCGGCGAGCACGCGATGGCTGATGGCATCGCTATCGCTTTCGCCACGCCCCCAGGCAGTGATGAGGTAGTGCAGGTTCAAGGCGAGCGCAGGCGTCGCGGATTCGCCCGGCCGCACGCGACCGGGCATGTCCTGGTTGCGCCAGGCAGCGTTGTAGACCACCTGATACAGGAACACGTTGAGCTGCGCCTTGCTGATGCCCTTGCGCGCGACGTCCGGCGGCTGCAGCGTCACTTCCAGATCGCTGAGGTCGCCATCCAGCAGAGGCATGCGCGCCAGCAGCAGATTGCGCAGCGTGCGCGTGGTCGCGGCGATGGCCAGCACATTGCTCATGGCAAGGCCTTGTTGCGTTCGCGCAGATAGTCGCCGAGGCGATCCACACGCGCGGCATCCTGCCTGCGCACCGTGGTTGCTGCCGGGCTCGATGCGCGCACTTCGATGCGACCGATGCTGACGTGTACGACAGGCTCGTGGGTCTCACTCTGCGCCTTCGCAGCAGTGCCTTGGCCGCGTTCGGGCGACGCGTGTCTTGTCGTGTCCGCGATGGCTGCGCCGAACACCGGTTGTTCCGGCGGAAGCAGCACGCCGATGGCGTGGTCGGGCACGGCGGCGACGCGCGCCGTTGCGGGTGATCGCTCCGTTCCCTCGTGCGTTGATGTTTTTCTGCGCGATTCCCGCATCGGTCGGTGCGCGGGGGGTTCAATCACCCTATGTCTGGCGGAGAGTGGCTGCACCGCTTCTTTCGCGGAAATCACCGATGCCCGGTCGACCCGATCAGGCCTTGTTGGCGTGGCCTGCGTCCACTCGCTGCGGATCTCCTCATGCGGCGTCTCGGATGGCGCAAGCGCGGTAGGTGTATCGAGACGAATCGCGCGTGCTGGCGCGGATGCTTCGTCATCGTGCGGAGAAGTATCCGCGGCCGTCACGCTCAAGGAATGTTCCAGCGGCGCGCCCGCCGACGGTTGCGAAGGCTCGTACATCGACGGGATGCGCGGTGTCAGCATGGCTGCATCGCCACCGATGACGCGTGCCGCCACCCGGTCGAGGAAATCGCTCACGGCGCGCATTGCTCCAGGTAGGCGTGGCGGCGGCGCGGACTCATCGCCAGGATGTCCGCTTCGCTCCAGTGATAGACGCGCGCAATGGCGTCCACGTCGCGCAGCGTGCGAATCGCCCAGGCGTGCAGCTCTTGCCACAGGAACTGCGCGATATCGAACGCAGGCTGCCAGCGATAGGCACAGTCGGGACAGGTGAGGTCGAACTGAAGATCGGCCTGCGGATCGGCTGCCGCCATCGCCTCGACGAGTTCCTCCTGCACGTCGGCCGGCAGCGATCCCTTGGACTCGATGCCGCCGCCATGCGACACCTCGATCACGCAGCGCTCCCACAGACGCTGGCGCGCGACAGCGCGATCACTGCACGACTCGAGGGCGAGCAGGTCTTCGCTGTTGATGGCGCGGAAGCGGATGCGCAGGTCACCCGATGGCGCCTGCCATTCGAGTACGCGTACGTCATCCGGAAGCCCATCACCCGCAGCGGGCTCCAACTGCAAGGCATCGACGTCAAGCGACGCTTCCACCGTGGCACCGCAAGCCGGACACTGCGCCACGCTGTCGAGCCGGCCGCCGAACAGGTGACGGTGCAATTGCAGCAGCAAGGCATCGCGCTGGCCCAGCGGCATCGCCAGCAGGCGCCGGGCATCCAGTCCGTCGTAGCTCACGCCGAGCAGTTCCATCGCGCGCACGGCGTTGGACGCCGTGCTCCCGTAGTCCCAGGCACGCAACAATTGGGCGGCGGTGGGCGTGCGCATGGTTTATCCGGCCGGCACGGTGAAGCTGGGTTCGGTGGGTTCCTGCACGCTGGTGTCGCGCTCCCAACCCTCGTTCTCGAGCTTGATGTGCTGGATGGCCACCGCGTTGGCGTTGGCATCGAGATCGGGCAAGGCCTGGTATTCCGATACCCAGCAGCGATAGATCTTGTACGCGAGCGCAAGCTGCCCGGCCTCGTTGTAGACCTCCAGGATCAGGTCCTTGCGGAAATCCTTCAGCGAAATCTCCGCGCCCAGGCCAGCACCCAGGTTGTAGATCTTGTTTGCCCACTTCTCGAATTCGAGATCGTGCGTGGCACCACGCTCCAGCGTGATGGCGTCGTATTCGGTGCGGCCGGGCGACTTGCGACTGGTGCTGGGGTCGCCGCCCTCGCGGTGCTTGACCACTTCGGTGGTGCGCTTGAGTCCGGAAACCTTGCTTATGCCGGCCACGTACCGGCCATCCCACTTCACGCGGAACTTGAAGTTCTTGTAGGGATCGAAGCGCTGCGCATTGACGCTGAACTGAGCCATGTCGTTGTCCTCAGGTCTGGATCTGGCCGGCCATCTGCTGCAGCTGGATGACCACGAACTCGGCGGGCTTCAGCGGAGCGAAGCCGACCACGATGTTGACGATCCCTAAGTTGATGTCGTTCTGCGTGGTGGTTTCGCTGTCGCATTTGACGAAGTACGCATCGGTCGGCGTCTTGCCCTGGAAGGCGCCCTGGCGGAACAGGTTCTGCATGAAGGCGCCCACGTTGAGGCGAATCTGCGCCCATAGCGGGTTGTCGTTCGGTTCGAACACCACCCACTGCGTGCCGCGAAACAGGCTCTCCTCGATGTACAGCGCGAGGCGGCGCACCGGGATGTACTTGTAGTCGTCCGCGAGCAGGTCGGAGCCGCGCAGCGTGCGCGAGCCCCACACCACCGGACCGGCGAGCGGAAAACTGCGCAGGCAGTTCACGCCGAGCGGATTGAGCATGCCGTTCTCGGCATCGGTGAGCACGGTGGCGAGGCCCTGCACACCATTGAGCGCTGCGTCCAATCCAGCAGGCGCTTTCCACACGCCGCGCTGGGTATCGGTGCGCGCCATCACGCCGGCCACGATGCCGCAGGGCACGAAGGTATCGAGCTGGCCCTGGCGCGCCGGATCGGATTCGATCACGCGCGGGAAGAACACGGCCGCATTGCGCGCGGCGGGTCCGGCCAGGCCGAGATTGGTCAGCTTCTCGTTTTTGTTTTCAGTGATGGCATTGGCGCTGGCCCATGTCGTCGGTGCGTCGACGATCAGCAACGCTCGCCGATCCACGCAAAAAGCCATCGCGGCCTGGTACACGGTTGTCAGGGTGTCACCGCCGCGCACGTCGGGCGGAATGCACAGCAGGTTGAACAGGTCGACCTTCTTCAACGCATAGATGCCGGTCTTGTCATCCTCGCTGCCCAGATACTCCTTGTCATTGGTCAGCGCTGCGCTGTCGACCGCCTGCGTGCTGACCGGCTTCGACGTTTCGTCGTTGTCCCATAGGGTCTCGGAGCCGTCGGGGATCTTGTCGGCCATGGCGGTCGGTGGTTCGTCCGGCAGCTTCTGGTCGGCCGACAGGCGCAGCAACGAGGAGTTGGCCAGCAGCACGCGGTCCACCCGACGCGGGCTTTCCTTCACGCTGAGGTTGAGGAAGCTTTCCTGCTTGCCGCTGACCATGTCGCGCACGGTGAGGTTGAACAGGTCGGTATCGGCGAGGCCATACAGGCCGGCCACTTCCTTGGACACCTGGTTGTCGATGCGAACGCGCAGCTGGTTGGCCCAGGTGCCGGCCGAGGCGGCTTCCAGCGTCAGGTTGGAGAGTTTGAACTTGGCTTTGGCCTTGGCGGCATCGCCCTTGTACAACCGCACGATGATCGCCTGCGCACCGCCGTTGAGATAGAAATCGCGCACCGCGTAACCCATCGTGTAGGCAGGATCGAGTGCGCCGAAGGTGCGTTCGTAGTCGCCATAGCTGTTGATGATCACGGGACCGTCGGGGTCGGCATCGATCGGCCCTTTCGCGGCGCGGCCGATGAACGCCGTGATCGACGTCGCCACACCGGTGATGGTGCGGACACCGCTGGAAATCTCCTCGATATAGACGCCTGGATAACTCAGGGTGGCTGGCATGACGTGATCCTCGGTCGTGGCTGCTGGTATGACGGTCAGTGCAATGGCGGCCTGCCGCTGCGGTTGAGCGCGTAGAGCACGGCGCCGCCGGGCAGGTTGTCGCGGCGCAGCTGTCCCCGTTCCACCAGGGCGCGCAGCACCTGCTCGATACGCTGGCGCTCGGTCTCGTAACGCTGCTGCGGCAACCACCAGCTAACGATGCCGTCGAGCGTGTCGGCGGCATCCGGGTGCTGGTGCAGATAGGCCAGCACCGCGCGCTCCACTTCATGCTCTCCGGCTTCGTCTTTGCGGGTCATGCGACACCTCCGCCTCCGTGGGATGCCGTGGCAATACGCGTGCCACGCTGCCGATAGCGCGCCGATGGCATGGGAGTGGCGTTTGCGCGCGCATCGCTCCACGCGCATCGCTACTGGGTGGGTCGGCGTTGCCCCGGTTACGCGGCGCAGGTGGGTCAGCGCAGACCCAGGCAGGCGCCGGCGAACGCATCAGGCGATGCGGCGTTTCCAACAGGAGTTCTGCAACCGCCGCAGCTACGCCGGGCGGAAACTGCGCGTCTGTATGCCGTGCTTCTTCAGCAGCTTGCCCAGTTGCCGGCGTTCCGTTCCGGAAAGACGCGCTGCCGCACTGACGTTTCCGCTGGTGCGCAGCATCAGGTTGAGCAGGTAGCTGCGCTCGAACACGCGGATGGCGTAATGCTTCGCCGAGAGATAGTGCAGTTGCGTGTCCGCCGCCGGCTCGGGCATGACTTCCACGGCGCCGGACATCGAAGTGTCCACCGATTCATCAATGGCAGCGGCATCGATCACGTCGCCGTCGGTGCGCATATACGCGCGCAGCACCACGTTCTCCAGCTCGCGCACGTTGCCTGGCCACGTACGCACGCACAGCGCATCGAGCGCATCGGCCGACCAGCGCTTGGGTGAGCCATCCAGCCGGCGCGCAACGCGGTCAAGGAAATGTTCGGCCAGCAGGGGCACGTCGCCATAGCGCTCGCGCAACGGCGGCAGGCGCACATACAGGGCGTTGAGCCGGTATTGCAGGTCGCTGCGGAACTTGCCTGAGGCAACCTGCGTATCCAGTCCGCTATTGGTGGCGGCAATGACACGCGCGTTCGACATGCGTGCCGCACCGCCGCCGACGGGACGGTATTCGCTGCTCTCGAGGAAGCGCAGCAAGGTGACCTGCGCCTTGCTGGAGAGCGTATCCACTTCATCGAGGAACAAGGTGCCGCCTGCGGCACGATCGATCAGTCCGGGCTGCGCGTTCTTGGCGTCGGTATAGGCGCCGCGCTCGTGGCCGAACAGTTCGTTCTCGATCAGGTTGTCCGGCAAGGCGCCGCAGTTCACCGGCACGAAGGGACGATCGCGGCGCGCACTGGCGTAATGGACTTCGCGCGCGGCCAGCTCCTTGCCCGTGCCGGTTTCGCCCTCGATCAACACCGGTACGTCGCACGATGCATAGCGATGCAATTGCGTGCACGCCTGCAGAAAAGCCCGAGAATTCCCCAGCATGACTGGCATGTTCCCTCCCCCGTGGCCATCGCGGCATGGGTCGGTCATCACCCGCCTTCAGTGGGAAATCTTCAGTAGCGAATGGGCGGGCGGCAACGCAAGAAATTATGCGCGGCAGCATTTTGCCATCCCATCCGCCTAAAGAGATAGAAACTTGCGTTGAAGCGAAATCGGGAAGAACCCTACGACGTTCTCGCTAGGTCCTTTTGCGCTACGTAAAAATACGGGGTGCGCTCATGCGATGACCGCTTGTAACGCATGGCCCCTCGTCGAATCCGCAATGCGGATATCAACCGAGGGGCGTTCATCCATCAACGCCGATGACAGCGCGTCGCTCTCGTGAGCACTCGTCAGAGTGCCATCCCACCCGACGCCTCGATGCGTTGCCCATTGACCCAGCGATGGCTCTCGCCCACCAGCGAGGCGATGAGTGGACCGATGTCATCCGGCACGCCGGCGCGACCCAGCGCCGTCATCTCGGCCACGCGCCGATTGAGCTCGGGGTTGTCGCGCACCATGCCGCCGCTGAAATCCGTCTCGATGGCGCCGGGCGCCACCGTGTTCACGGCGATGCCGCGCGGCCCCAGCTCCTTCGCCAGGTAGCGCGTGAGCACCTCGACCGCGCCTTTCATGGACGCATACGGCGCACTGCCCGGAATGGTGATACGGGTGAGGCCGCTGGACACATTCACGATACGGCCGCCGTCGTTGATCAACGGCAAGAGCTTCTGCGTCAGGAAGAACACGCCCTTGAAGTGGACGTGGTAGAGGCTGTCCAGTTCCTCTTCGGTGGTGGCGTCGATGGAGGCGTGATGCGACGTGCCGGCATTGTTGACGAGGTAATCGAAGCGCTCGGCGCCGAGGGCCGCCAGTGCATCGCGCACCCGGTTCACAAAGGCGTCAAAGCCTGCGGTGTTGCCTGTATCCAAAGCCAACGCGCGCGCCTGCTGCCCTGCCTGGGCGACCTGGTTTACCACTAGCGCGGCTTCGGCCTCGTTCGAACGGTACGTGAAAATGACGTCGACGCCACGCGCGGCCAGGGCGAGCACGGTGTTGCGCCCCAACCCCCGGCTTCCGCCAGTGACGATGGCAATCTTCTGTTCCGGTGTGCGTGTAACGGCGGTCATGCGTGTCTCCAACGTGAGGAATGCAGGCAAAGCTTAGGCGCGCGGAGTCTGCCACCCCATGCCGGAACTGACCGCGTTCTTGCCCAATCCTGCTCGACACCGGCTGCACTGCAGGAAATGGCGATAGCATCAGCCTCCTACGCTGGGAGAACACCTCATGCCGGACACCTTGGCCCATCTCGTCAAACGCTACACGGACGCGCAACCCGGCCAGGGTCCGTTCGACACGCCGGTTCCGGGCCTCACCTTCCTGCGCTCCGATCACCGAAAGCATCCCTCGCACCTGGTGTTCAAACCCGCGCTCTGCGTGGTCGTGCAGGGCGCCAAATGGACCACGTTCGGCGGCAAGCGATTCGACTACAAGGCGGGACAAGCATTGGTGGTGAGCGTGGAAACGCCGGCACTGAGTCGCGTGGTGAAGGCCAGCCCCAGCGAACCGTACCTGGGCGTCATCGTGGAGTTCGACCTCACCGTGATGCGTGAGGTCATGGAGGGCCTCGAAGCGCCCCCGCTACCGACGGTCAACGTGCAGCACGGTGTTTTCGTTACCCATTTCCAGGGCAACATGGCCGACTGCGTGCATCGGCTCGTGCGCCTGATCGACACGCCGCAGGCCATTCCAGTGATTGCGCCGATGATCATGCGCGAACTCTGCTACTGGTTGCTCAGCGGGCCGCATGGCAGCGAAGTGGCCGGACTGGTGTTGGCCAATGGTCACGCCGAACGCGTCATCCGGGCGATCCACGCGCTGCGCGACCAATTCGCCGAGGCGGTGCGTATCGAGGATCTCGCCGCAATTGCGCGGATGAGTCCTTCCGCGTTTCACCGGCAGTTCAAGGCGCTGACGTCGATGACGCCCTTGCAGTACCAGAAGCAGCTGCGCTTGCTGGAGGCGCGCCATCTGATGGTGAGCGGCGCTGCCAACGCCGAATCGGCCGCGTATCAGGTTGGCTACGAAAGCCCGTCGCAATTCAGTCGCGAGTACTCGCGCATGTTCGGCGCTCCACCCCGGCGCGACGTGGCGACGTTGCCGCCTGCGGCGGCGTGACGCGAGTGCTCAGGTTCGTCCGCCGCATCAGCGCAGTCCGCCCTGCTCGCGGTAACATCGTCATATCAAACGAAGTGCCCACTCCGCTTCTGACCACGCCTTAACCGATATCCCGCGGCCAGCCTATCGAACGGTCACAGTCACTTTCGGCGAACTACTTGCCAGGGAGCGACGTTGACCAGTTGAAACGATAGTTGAAAGCAGACACCACGAATGTGCCCAGTGTAGCGACAGGCGCTTACCCGGCGCCTTGACCCATGATTACGCATCAATGCACACCCTGATCAGCGCGAGCCTTTCCTAGCAGTGCGCCGCGGCGCCCCGGCGCCTGGATCAATGCAGCGCCATAGGCATCGCTTGCCGCTTCCGGATGGCCCTGCAACAACAGCAAGTCGCCCAACTGCTCGCGAGCGGGAAGAATGGGGCCCGGTGTCACCGGGCGCTTCTCAAGGCTGTCTTCCCGGTCTGCAGCGGCTTGAAGAAGCAAGCGCGCCTGGTCGGCGTTACCGCTGGCCTGGCTTGACCATGCGGAAACCTCGTCGGCCAGCACGGCCGTCTGGACGGCCCAATAATCATCGCCTGAGTCGCGCAGCTGCTTTTCGATCCGCCGGAGCCGCGCGACTTCCTCGCGCGCCTCGCCCGCCCGATCGGTACGGGCGAGCCCCATGCCCTTGGACCAGATCGCAATCGCCTGGATGGAAGGCGATACGTTGGCCAATGCCTCCACCTTGGCCGCGTCGCTCCAGCGACCGCTCTCGACGGCCAGTCGTATCGGCATGGCAGTGGCCGCGTAAGCAATCGCAAACTCGTTCATGTCGAGGGAACGCATGCCCTTCATCTCTTCAACCACGAGCTGCGCCTGCCCATCCTTGCCCTCCTGCAGATAGGCGTAGACGAGATAGTCCATGGCATGAAGTTCGCCCATGGCATCGCCGTGCGCATGTGCGGATTGCTTCGAGGCGAGATTGGACTGGATCGAATCGTCCCACAGGCCCAGCCGCGTGAAGATGTGCGAAGGCATATGCAGCGCGTGAGGTGCGGAGGGCGCGATCTTGGCGTACGCGCGCGCAGCCGGCAGGCCTTGCTGAGCCAGTTCCTGGCTGTCACACGCGTGTATCAGATAGTGGGCGAGCCCCGGATGGTCAGGGTGCGCGCGAAATAGTGGCTCCAACACGGCGATGGCCTGCTTCTGTTTCGCGTGTGTCTTGTCGGTGGGCGACACATTGGAAAGCATGGCCAGGGCATAGAACACTTGCGACTCCGTATCGCTCGGGTTCTTGCCTGCCACCTGGGCCATCGCCCGCTCGTAGGCCTCCGTGCGCTGGCCGATGCTGATTCCCTGGCCCGCCTGGAACAACACGCCACCTGCACGGATAAAGTCCGCCTCACGATCCGATGTCGCACCCAGCCGGGCTGCGCGCGCCATGTTTCGCTGCGCCTGCCCAAATGCTTCAGGCGGCAGCGATGGTGACCACACGGGATGAAAATGCACCATCGCCATCCCCCAATACGCCATGGCGCAATGGGGGTCTTTCTGTGCGATCTGCTGGAATGCCCGTTCCGCCTCGGTATAGGCGAAAGAATGCAGAAGTGCCACGGCGCGATTGAACGGCTGCTGTTCCGCCGGATCGCACGAAATGGGAAAAGATACGTCACCCAACGTCTCAGGCACGCCGTGCTGATGAACTTCGTCCGCCAGCGCAGACGAAGCGACGAAGATAAGCCCATACAGAGTTCGCGACCATCGGGACATACGCACCTCCCCGGAGCACCCGGGTATTGTGCGCCAGAAGCTGCCGGAAGATCAGCCGAACCCGTCTGCCGTGGAAGGCACGAGCAAACCACCGTCGTAACGCGGGGAACCAAGAGGTGACTGGACCTTGCATATGCCTGGAGTCGGAAGCGGACCTTCCAACATTTGCGGTGGGCCATATGTCGCGCAAGGTCCCCTCGCAGTCCAGAGCACTGATGCTCCGTCCTTCGCCGCACCTCACTCAGACACCGTTATCGACACCCACCTGCCCTCAACATGGCAGTAGTTCACCTGGCTTGCCTCAGTCTCACCGATGGCAACGGCGTCATGCGGGCACATCAACCGCTCTGGTTCGTTCCCGGTAGCGGGGTATCTTTCGCCCCGCTCGTAATTGCCCGGAAGCGCACGACCTACAAATAAGCGGGACGCCAGCTTTGGCCAATCCAGCAACTCATCAAAGCGCCAGCCGGAGCGAGTCTTTCGCGCAACGACGATCAAGGCCGACTCGGCTTTCTCCTTTGATCTGAGCGCAACCACCCACTGTACGTTTCCGTCACCATAAAAGTCCCCGGATTCCGCGCCAAGGCAACCGCTTGCGCCGTGCTCAATCGCCCAATGCAGGTCTTCGGTCAAGTTGTCGCCTTCTTGAGGAGTGCGGTATTCGTGGAAGCGTCTCGCCAAAGCAGAAGCAAGTTCTGCGGGCAGCAGCTTCCTGCATGCATCATCGCCAGCCAATGCCGTCTGAAGAATCGAGCACAGCCCCAGGAATAGCGCAAAGATAGCGGCCCTCGACGTCATCAGATCGCTCCCTCCGAACGCATGAAGACCCATATAGCCCGGCGCGTAACGTCCGCTACGGGTCGGAAGCGGCGTTGGCGACTTACTAGCCTGTGCCTGCCGCTGCACACCTGATATCGCGCTCAGGCACGATCGCATCTTTCTCAATGATCACAGAGCTTTTCCAACGCGCTTGCGACAGCGCCGCTATATTCAAGGCCAGTTTCGCCAAATCGGTCGTCCACGTTGTACAAGTCGTTCAAGGCGCTGACGTAATAGAGGGCTGGCTTTGACCAACGCAAGACATGATCGATGGAGGCCCTGCAGGAGACATACCCCTCTATAAAGCCTCGTCGAGCCTCGTCCTTATGAGCTCTCCAGAATTCATTTCCATACATGGGTTCGCGAGGGCTGGCAGTCTGTGTCTTCCCGTAGCGCTTGAATACGTCTTGAACAAGTTTCGACCCTTCGCCCGTCGAACGATAGAAGTCGTTGATTCGATCTACATCGCCAACCCAAGTGCCATCGAAATCGAGCCCTGGCTTTGCATCAAGGTAAAGCAATCCTCAAGTGCATACAGGAAGCCAATTTTCTCGTCGTCTCCTGCCTTAGCCCACCAAACTCCATCAAACCTTTGCGCAGTCGAGCCGAGACTCGTCTCCTGACTCGACGCAGCGAACGGCAAGAGTGATATCACTGCTATTGCCAGCAGCGTGGACCTTGCCAACGTTGCGACCCCATATACCCGCCAGAACATAGCCCCATCTCCTTCATGTCCAGCAGGTAGCCCCCGCTGCGGGTCGAAAGTGGACATTGGCATCACCAAGACCGGACCGCTTCGCGGAACGTCCGCTAGCGGCCGAAGAGTGGTCATTGAAGATCCAACATCTACCACCAGAACCACAACTGCTCGCGATCCCCGACCGATCGATCTCCAGCGCCGGCTTGAATTTCCGAAAGACCTGCTCTCAGTGGGTTTATCCAGTTCGAGCCGAGCAATAGCGTGGCAGGCTCTAGGCCTGCAGGAAAATCCCAGTCTTCGGGCCTCGATGAAAGCGTGATGCGCCATCTATTCGGTGCCAGCCAAGCGGCAGCGCCGTTCCTGTTATTCGGCACGCGAAGCTGTGCGGATGTGGGCGGAGCCAAACTCACCGTGCGGGTGCCGACTCCATCGATCGTCAGCGCATCGAGCAGTTCCACCAGTGATCGACAACCGGCCGCATCAGCGTTGAGATTCCAGCCCGGGTAGTTGCGCTCGTTCTCAGTATATCGCCACAGCGAGACGCGGCCCGTCTGACGCCACTCCTTCACCAGCGATTTTTCGCGTGAACTCATCCGGATTTCCTTTGCCGGGGTGATGACCGCTATGGGTCGGTAGCGGACATTCCCGAGCGTCAAATCTACCCCGCCATAGCCAGCTTTAGTTCCTGGCTAGCCATCTCAAAATGTCGGTAGTAACCATCACAGAACGCGGCGTCATCAGGGGTACTTCCGGCCAACAACGCCAGCGCAGGAAGGTCACTTATTGCTGCGAACGCCCGAAGCTCGACAAGCGCCGCCGGATAGATCTCCGACATCGGCAAGAGTATCCCCGAATTTCGCACGGCGTAATCCACGACCCACAAGGCGTAGATCGCCCGATCAACTGGCGACAACCCATCCAGGCCCGTTGCCACCTTCTTCTGAATGACTTCATCGCCAGCGTCGATAAGCCAAGTTTCCATGTCATCGGTCATAAGGCCTTTCCTGACTTGTTTCCAGCGTCGCTAAGGTCCGCTCCGGGTCGGAAGCGGACATCGCACCCCCTGAAATTTGGCTAACGCCTCAGTGGGCGATCCAAGAGCCACCCAAAGAAGTAGAACATCAGCGCTCCCCAAAGGACGTCCAGGGTCGCCCCTGACCACCCCAGCAGATCGTAGGACAGCCCGAAAGAAGAGTGGACGTGATCGCTAAGAAGAAGAACCAAATAGGACATTGGCAATGTAAGGAAACTGAGAATCCACATCGGATCGCCGTCTCCGCGCGCGATTGTAATGAGGCGCCAGATCGCGAAAGCCAAAAACACGGCGGAGAAGACACAGCCAGTTGGTGACCACCTCTTCACTGCCACTCCCCCCAGCCGCCAAGGAATCGTCCACCGCCGTACGCTGATGTCCGCTCCGGGTCGGAAGCGGACGTTTCTCGCATTGACCCTAGTTCACACACTCGGTGACCGTCCCGCGCCCGGTAGGCTCGAAGCATCCCGTGAACCACCCGGCACATTGGTTGCCCTGTGCGGTCTCAACACACTCACTCTGGCAGTCGGACGACTTCTTGCACGCCTTGCCGGCGTCCGCTGTCTTAAGCAAGCAGTACTTCACGATGTTTTGCGGCCCTGCGAAGATCCATTGACCGCCGCGCGCAACACACTCGGACTCCGTTTTGGGTATGGAAGGCTTTCTGGTCAACACGCCAGATGCCAGCACAATCACCGGAAGTCCACATGCGATTAGAAAGAGAATCCGTAGAAGTTTCCTGACGTCCAAGCAGCCTCCTCCTAAGGTGTCTATCTCGATCAGTTCAATGTCCGCTCCGGGTCGGAAGCGGACTCCTAAGAATCGGGGAATTGTATGCCCCGATCCTTTGACAGATGTCTTGTCTTTGCATCGGGCTTCGCCCCATGGCGGACCAAAGCATCAACCATGTCTTGGTTCTTGCACGTTACCGCGCCGCCCAATGCATTGTTTCCGTTCGGTAGTGCGAAATTGGCATTGGCGCCCGCTTCAAGTAAGACGGCAACATTGTCGGACCTATTCTGCCAAGCTGCAGCCATTTAGCCCGGGCCAACCTTCTGAGGGCCGCACATCCGGGCCAAGGCCATGGCGCAAGAGCGCTTTGATCATCGCCGGCGAGCCGTGCTGCGCGGCCTCATACATTGCCGTGCTGTCGAAGGAATCCAGACGCCAATGCGCGCCTTTCGCAAAGAGCATATCCAGCAGCTCTACGTCATCGGCCAACACCGCCAAACCGAGTGGTGTTACGTCCATATAGCCGAACTGAAACGACGCATTCGGATCTGGCAGCGCAGCAACTAGTTGGGCAAGTTTGATTCGATCTGGGCGTTCCGGATTTGGTGGCACGGCTCCGCAAATAGAACCACCCTGCGCGTTTGCCCTGACGACGTCGAGTGCCGCGACAAGCACCGGAGGACCCTCCGCTGCCAGGGCGGGCGCAGATAGGCAGCCAATGAGCAATGACGCCAATAGACCACGAAACCGAGACATGGAATTCCCCGAAGAACCACGTACCGCCGTTAACCCTATTGAGTCTCCCCGAGGGTCCGCAATGGGTCGGAAGCGGACCTTATCGAGCTTTCGACAGACCCCGCACCGTCTTGATCACGGACCCGGCATCCTCGGCAACTGCAGAGTTTCCACAGTTGTCTACATAGTCACTCGGAAGGCGTTCTTGCCCAGCCAACTCGACGTCCGGGGAATGGCTTACAAACAAGAGATAGGTCTTCCCGGTATCCATCGAGAACCTCGCCGAGGTGTTCTCCGAGAGCAGCTGGAGCATTCGCGGCGGCGCTCCTTTGAAAATTTCCAGTACTTGGACGGTGTAAACGGTCCATGCAAAGCCCTCAGGGTCTTCCGGTTCTGAGATATTGCGCTCAGCCGTAACGCGTCCGGTGACCACGAGGGCCGCATTCTTGAACTCGGCGGGAACGGACGGGTGTCGATAGATAGCGGTCGGTCCTTCGCCGGACTCCCAGCAAAGGGCGTAAGAAGCAGGCGCTATCATGACCATGGCCAGCGCAAGGCAGGGCAAGGCAAATCGCATGAGTTGGCCCACTGATCCCCCTTAGAACAACTGGCCGAGCTGCCCGCGATTTTAGATGCATAAGGTCCGCTTCGGGTCGAAAACGGACGTTCGACATGCAGTTTCGCACCTATGGAGCCCGACACTTTTTAAGCCAGAAGCCCGCCCTTTTGCGAGCCTCTTGGCTGTCGCTTGTTTTCAGGATGGTGGCTGCGTTGCATTGCTCTAGAACACCGCCGTTCTCCGCTGCTACGACCGCCCACTTTTCCGCATTGGCGTAATCACTGCGGTAATACCCATAGTAGGAGAGGAGTCGAGTCGCAGCCTGTGCGTCGCCATCCAAGGCTGCCTTCTGAAGCTCGTCGACCTGCTCCTCACTCAGATAGAGATCGCCATTTCCAGAGATCACTTTTTGCTGGAACGCTAGGCAGTACCCAGGCAGAGTCCATGTGGCTACGGCCGCAATCACATAGAGAAACTTGGAGAAAACCTTTGCTCTCATAGGTCTCCTTTGGGTCGGAAGAAGACATTACCAAAGCTAGCGAAAGGCAGCGCTTAGCTGACGGAAACGCTTGCCTAATTCGACACCGCGAAGCTCAACGGAGGAAGCATGGTGCAGGCTCTCCCGAAAACA
The DNA here is from genome assembly GCF_040545895.1 of Dyella japonica. Taxonomy (GTDB): domain Bacteria; phylum Pseudomonadota; class Gammaproteobacteria; order Xanthomonadales; family Rhodanobacteraceae; genus Dyella; species Dyella japonica_D. The sequence continues at coordinate 1,474 of NZ_JBEPMU010000006.1, read as the reverse complement.
TAGTCGGCGACACATTGACCAACTTCTGTTCAGGCGAGAACTCCATGACCAAGTTCCCAACCCATACGCAACCATGTTTTTCGTAAGGGTTTTGCTTCCCGTACTGTGTCATGGCCGAGACCACATCGTTTTTGGTCTTGTCGCGTGCGAGTACAGAAAACGCGGATAGAAGCTGCCTGTTCTCAACTTCCAGCGTGCCCATCTGCAGATCTCGCTTTCCAAGGGTGATAGCTCTATCAAGGTCCCGGTATAGCAAATAGGCAATTGCGCCAAGTAACAGAAGTATCACCCCGCCATAAATGACATGTAGCTTCATCGGCACCCTCTCACGTGACTCGTATGGCGGCTCGATCTTTCCGCCCAATGATTGGCGCGGCGATGGAGATAGCTTCTTTGAGGAAAGTGTCCGCTGCCGGAAGCGGACACTCCCTTCGAATTGGCTATCTAGTCAACAGCACGATACTTCCACAAGCCAGCGGGGCGACTGTCATGCCAAGACCGAAGCGCGCCCAGAGACCTGCGGGCTTACGGATGAAGGCGGCCGCGGCTCCAAGCAGCACTGTTGCCGCGTAGAAAACGAAACCCACCGGCAGGGCCGCCAAAAGGTAGACCAAGTCAGTTTTATTGAGACCCGAAACAAAAATCGAGTAGAAGCAAGCTGTCGCGTAAATAAGGAAAAGCGGAGTCAGTGCACCGAGAACCACAACAGCTTTCGGCCTCCATCTCTCCGAGGCCTTTACGGACCATATCAGCGCTGCGGGCAGACCAAACTCCGCTAGACCAGCCCCCGCCACGAGCATGCCATCGCTTAAAAGCATCCAGTTGTCCCTGATTTCTGTGAGCCAAAAACTGTCCGCTACGGGTCGAAATCGGACACTCGTTCGCTTGCGATGTTGCTGCACCCCCTAATTACTTCGACGCGCCTGACTTCTGGCCGCTTTCGTCGCGGAGCGCATCTATTGCATGTTTGTCGCCAAGGTCCGCCGCCTTACGCAGCCAGAACCGTCCACGCCTCACCCAATCAGGAAAGGTGGCTACCGTAGATACTTCGTAGTAGTTCCACATTGCCTCAGTGCTGCCGTTCTCAGCAGCGATCTGATACCAATACATCGCTTTTTCGACATCATTCGTCCAACCCTGATAGTGGTTGGCGAGCTTATTTGCAGCCTCTGGCGAGCCGTCTAGCGCTTTGATTTCATTCTGCTTGATCTGTTCAGCTGTGAGCCTGAGACCGGAATCGGCAAGTGGCAGGGGCTCCTGGCCTTTGGCCTGACCGAAACTGACAGGTGCTATCCCCATACATGCGAGGCCGAGCAGAAGGGCAAGTTCAGTTCTCATCATGATCTCCCTGTACATGACGACGAGGTCCGCTATGGGGTTGCGACTTCAGCTGGTCACTGCAACACATTGCTGGAATCGTTCTGCCGGCGTTTCGAAGTTCAACGTCTGCCGAGGCCGCTCGTTCAGTCGCCGA
>NZ_JBEPMU010000005.1:0-556984 GCF_040545895.1 Dyella japonica | reverse complement strand
GAGTGGGTCAGTGACAGGCTGACGATGCCGAGATCGTCCAGCGTAAACAGCTCATTGGCCTGCGAGATACCATCGCCATTGAGATCGCGCCATACTCGCAACGAGCCAAAGGCGGCATCGTTTGCGTCGATCACGCCATCACCGTTGTCGTCCAGATCGGCCAGCGCATCGAAGCCGTTCGCCGCGCGTTGACCATTGCGCAGCACGGTCTGATCGCCGAACAGCTCACGACCGCTATCGATGGTGCCGTTACCGTCGAGGTCGCGAACCAGCAAGCCATCGTTGCCGGCCACCCAGCCCGAGGCGGTGCGAATGCCGTCCCCGTTGTGATCGAACAATGCGCCGGTCCAATTGCTCTCAGCCAGCGTGCTGACCTTGCCGTCGCCGTCGAGATCGAGCGCCAGGGGGTCATAGCGTTGAATACGGTAAGTGGTGTTGTGGTTGATGCCTTGGGCCGCCGATTGAATGCCAAGATCCAGGCCACCCAGTAGCGCGTCTGTGATTTCCTTCCAAAGGGGACTAAACCAGTAGTCCGCTGTGTTGCCAATTGCCGTGCCGGCGTCGCGCCAAAGGTTTGTCACACCTTCCGCCCACGCTTCCCAGGCGCCCGGGTCACCCACGGCGCCCCCGGTCCGCTGCAGGCCATCAAGCACACCCTGGGCCATCCAATTCCAGAATCCGATATCGCCCAACGTGCCCCAGTCTTCGGGGCCAGCCACGTTCTCATTCCACCAGCCGCGGCTTCCATCGAGGAAGCCTTCAAAGTCGTTGCCGACCAGATCGAAAAACCTCCCGGCCCTGTCGAGCGGCGCCAGCCCTGTTTCCGCATAAGACGCATTGAGATCGTTGTAAAACGTTGCTGTTTCGGGCGACATGCCCAGCCCACCAACGCCTGTGGGGAACATCGCGCCCAAGGTGCCTGCCCAGCCATCGAGCGGAAGGCCAAGGCTGTTCACGGCGACGCCCACATCGCTCTTTATGACCCTGTCGAGCGAGAGAGAATGGTCTCGCGCCAGTGTTTCAAAGACACTTATGGCTAACTGGTCCGAAGCTCGCTGGAAAATGTCAGCGTCGATATGGACATCGTTCTTTTGGCCGGCACTGTAGGTGGCGCCGCGCACAAAGTCGGCGTAAAACCCCGTTCCCTCATTAATATCTGCCGCGGTGGCTAACCAGTTGGAAAGGCGCGGATCACCCCCTCCATTCATGACCTGCTGACTTAGATAACGATACATTCCTGGCAGATCGCCAGATGCCTCGTAACTCTCGGCGATGTCGATCTGTTGCTGGTTGAAGTGAAAGTCTAAGTACGGTGACGTCATGACCCATTCCCTTGGCACGTCGTTAGTGCGTTGTCGATGAATTTCAAGATGACGGCGGCGTCATCGCGCCGCTGAGTGGCGTCTCTATGAGCCCTGGAAAGAATGTAAAATTGGAGGTTTAACAAGCTGGTTTTGGAAATGGCAATGCTGCTTACGGTCGACGATGGCCTGCTTTCCCAGCCAAGAGCTACCAGATAATTGCCGATGTCTCGCGTACTAAAATATGAACTGACGCGATTTAGTGCTTCATCGCGGCGAGTTTCATTGTCATAGGCACCGAGGGTAATACGGTAGTTGCCGACTCCGATCGCGGCGGAACGGTGATCATCGCCATCCTCAGTGATATCCCGAATATCATTAAAATCCACCACCAGATAGGTTGGGTGCTGCGGGATGGACACATACGTACTCTTGGGAAACTGAAAGCAATAAACCGTTTGTCCGGATTCACTCAGAAGCTTTACCGGACCTTGGTTTGCTGAGCTCGCGGTAGGGACCTTGGCTCTGTGGCCCGTCACGCCATGGTTGCCCGATTCGCCGCCACGATCACAACCTGTCGCGGTGACAACCATGCACAGCATCATGGCCAGACGATTTGCTTTGAAGGACGGCAAGGCGACACTCCTCTCTACGTTCAACCGCTTAAATTTAGGTTTGGGTTTCGTCGCTTGTGGTGCTTACGAGCCCATGGATGCGTCCTAATAGCCCCACCCTCATGACCAGAAGGGATGTTGGCGAGCACGCAACCATCGCGTTGTTCGGCATCAGCGCTCCCTCAACGACTCGTCCATTCCTTGTCGAATGGGGGCGAGCAGATAGTCGATGACCCGACGCTGGCCGGTGTGGATCTCCGCGCTGAGCGCCATGCCCGGCGTAAGATGGACGAGCACGCCATCGACGTTGAGCGTGGCGCGCTTCAACCGAACCCTGGCCGCATAAACAAGACCGAGCTTTTCGTCATTGATCGCATCGTGGGAGACACTCGCGACTTCTCCCTCCAGGTAGCCGTAACGTGTGAACGGAAAGCTCTCGATCTTTATCGTCGCGCGCTGTCCGGGTCGGACAAAGCCGATGTCCTTATTCAGTACGGCGGCCTCGACTTCCAGCGCGTCGTGCTGCGGGACAATCGAGAGCAGCGGCTGCGCAGGCGTGACCACGCCGCCCACCGTGTGCACGGCCAGTTGTTGCACGGTTCCGTCCACGGGCGCGCGCAAATGCATGAGGCCGTCGCGTTGCGTTGCCTTGATCAGTTCGGGCTCATACTGTTGCACTTGTTCGTTGGCCTGACGAAGCTCGTCTTGCCACTGGCGACGCATGTCCGCGGCGGTCACCGCCAGTTCCTTCTGAGCCGCGACGATGGCTGAGCGTAACTCTTCCCTGCGGCTGCGTTGCGCGGCCAGGTCACGCTCCGCCGTGATTCGCTCTTGCTTGCGGAGCATGTATTCCTGCTTGGGAACGTAATTCTTTTCCAGCAGCAACTCGTAGTCGCGCACGCGGTCCCGCGAAATGGCGAGGTACTCCTCCAATGGCCCGATCGCCGATTCGACGGTGCGCAGTTCCGCCTGTTTCTGCTGTACCGTGGCCTGCAGTCCTTGGACCTTGGCCTGATAGGTGGCGAATTGGCTGATCGCGAGCGTCTGCGCCGCGTCGGAAGGCGAGGGTGACAGCCCGTCACCCTGCACGGTGGGTGGCCGGTTCGTTTCCAGCGATTGAATCAATGCCGCTGAACGCGCCGCGGTCACTCTTGCGTTGACCAGCGCATCCTGCGCCTTGCGGCTATCGGCCGACGTCGCGGTGGTATCCAGTTCGATCAGCAGATCGCCTTGCTTGACCGTTTGTCCATCCTCGACCGCGATGCGCTTGACGACCGCGGTCTCGGACGACTGGAGCGTCTTGGTGCGGCCGGTCGTGACGGTCTTGCCTTGCGCGACGGCGACCATGTCGAGCTTCCCGACGCTAGCCCACACCACGGCGACGGCGAACAATGCCATGATGGTCCACATGCTCCCGTGCGCGACCGGGGACGCCGGGCTGTCGGCCAACTCCAGATGCGCGGGAAGGAACGCGAGTTCCTCACGATGACGGTCCGGCGGGTCCAGGTGGCGGCGATCGCGCCAACACGCCTGAAAGATCTCGCGATAACGCCGCAGTATTTCCATCATCGAACGTGGCTGCGCCATGGCCATCAGCCCTGCTGCAGCCGGGACAGCCGAGCGAAATGGCCGTTGGGTCGCTGGCGTAGCTCATCGGGCGGCCCCATTTCCACGATGCGTCCCTTATCAACCACCACAATGCGATGGGCGTGGCGGACCGTCGACAACCGGTGAGCGATGATAACGACGGTTCGTCCCTTGCAGATGGCATGCATGTTGGTCATGACCGCCCGTTCGGACTCGTAGTCCAGCGCACTGGTGGCTTCATCGAAGATCAAGATGCGAGGGTTGGCGACAAGCGCGCGGGCGATCGCGACGCGCTGGCGTTGGCCACCGGAAAGGCTGGCACCGTGCTCGCCCACTTCGGTGTCGTAGCCCTGGGGCAACTCGACAATAAATTCGTGCGCACCGGCGAGCTTTGCGGCCTGCACCACGCGCTCCATGGGCATGCCGGGATCGGCCAATGCGATGTTTTCGCGCACGCTACGGTTGAACAGGAAGTTTTCCTGCAAGACCACGCCCAGCTGCCGACGTAGCCACGCGGGGTCCGCCAGAGCCAGATCGATGCCGTCCACGAGGACACGGCCGCGTTCCGGGACGTACAAACGCTGGATCAATTTCGTGAGCGTGCTCTTGCCCGAACCTGACCGGCCGACAATACCCACCACTTCGCCGGGGTGGATGTCCAGATCAATCCCAGAAAGCACCTCGGCGGTTTCTGGCCGATAGCGGAAGGCCACGTTCTCAAAACGGATACCGCCCTGAATGGGAGGAAGCGTCATGCTGCTATGGCTGACTTCCGTCCGCGTGTTGAGGATGTCTCCCAGGCGTTCCACCGAAATGCCCACCTGCTGAAAGTCCTGCCACAGTTGCGCGAGGCGCACGATCGGCGTGGCGACCTGTCCCGCCAGCATGTTGAACGCAATGAGTTGGCCTACGGACAGCGATCCATCGATGACGAGTTGGGCACCCTCATACAGAATGGCGATACTCACCAGCTTCTGCAGGAACTGCACCCCTTGCTGCCCGACGTTGGCCAAGCGAGCGACCTTAAAACCGGCATGGACGTAACCGGCCAGCTGATTGTCCCAGGTGCGGGTCATCCGAGGATGGATGGCCATGGCCTTGACGGTCGCGATGCCCGACACGGTCTCCACGAGGAACGACTGGTTATCCGCGCCGCGGGCAAACTTCTCGTTGAGACGGGAGCGCAAGGCCGGCGTTATCGCAGCGGACCATAACGCGTACAGCGGCAGCGAGATCACCACGACCAACGTCAGCCAGCCGCTGTAGATGAACATGACCGCCAGAAAGACGAAGGTGAACAACAGATCCAGTAGCGACGTCAACGCTTGGCCGGTGAGAAAGTTGCGTATGTTCTCCAGTTCGCGCACGCGCGCCATGGTGTCGCCCACACGCCGTGATTCAAAGTAGGCGAGCGGCAAGGACAGGATGTGGCGAAACAGGCGAGCACCGAGTTCTACGTCGATGCGGCTGGTGGTGTGCGCAAAGACAAATGTGCGCAGTCCGGAAAGGAGGACGTTGAACACCGTGATGGCGACGAGGCCCACCGTGATGACGGTCAGCGTGGTGGTGGCGTGATGAACCAGCACCTTGTCCATCACGACTTGAAAGAACAGCGGCGTCACCAAGGCAAAGAGCTGCAGGAAGAGGGAGCACACCAGCACCTCCATCAGCAGCTTGCGATATTTGACGATGGCGGGAACAAACCAGCTGAAGTCGAATTTGGCCAGCGCGCCGCTGGTCGACGCCCGGGATGTCACCAGGAGCAACCGCCCGGCGTACTTTTCGGCGAACTCCGCGCGTGACCAGACGACGGCCCGCTGAAGATCAAGATCGTGCACAAGGACCTTCTCAGCGTCAGCGCGCGCAATGAGAAACGCCCGCCCGGTACCTAGCAGGGCAAGGGCGGGCAGCGCCACGTACTCGATGCGATCGGCAGGCTGCGCAATGACCTTGGCCTTAAGTCCCAGCTTCTTGGCCGCAAGCAGCAAAGCGGCTTCATCGAAGTGTTCATTCCCCAGCCCCGATTCATGGCGTAGCTGGGCAGGATCGGCGGGTAGTCCGTGGAACTGCGCAAGCATCACCAGGCCCAGGAGCGACGCGTCGTCCTCGATGGCGGGCCCCTCCACACCCTCAGTAGCCTCAGCACGGCATGCCGTTCCTTCAGGCGTTGTCTTCAACGGCGCAGCGTCCATAGGGCTCCCAGCCAACGCATTCCTCGCTCCCGTCCGCAAGGCTCGGACGCATCCGTTTGGCGCAAAAGAGGCGCCCTGTGCCATAGCTCGAACACTGGCAGTCCGGCCGGGGATCCACCCCACGTCCCTGTGCCATCACTCTCAGACCGGCCTTCGGCAACGAGGGTGAGTTCCGCTAAGTGTCTGCTCCATGATGTCGGCAGCGCAGGTTCTTGTGTATCGGACAGCGCGTATTCTTGCGACCCGTTGGGCTTTAGCGCTGCGCTGCGACAGTTGCCTCTGGACGAGCGCGCTTTAACCGGACAATGAGCCCGGAAGAAGGCCGGTAGGAGGCGCCCCGCCTGGACGCATCCGCCATGACATAAGGTGCACCGCCCCGTCTCTGCTCATCCGCGGACGTCGTAGCGCTGGCGACGGAGCGGGTGTTTGGTCACCCGTAGGCGCGCGCAGTTCGGGCACCAGGCGTTCTGATACAGAATGTTGTTCGGAACCGCGTGCCACACGTGCCCCCACTGGCACTGCCACGTCAACTTGGTGGTGGTGTTGACATAGGTATGACTGAGACAGCGGCCACCCTGTCGGGCCGCGGCGGCCTGCATGGCCTCGATCGTCAGCGCCCGCCGCCGACCCGCACAGCGCCGGCACCACATCCCGGCGACCACCAGCGCGCCGAGGGTTTGCCAGGTATGGCCCTGGTCGCATTGGAAGCGGTATTTGACGTTGACACCTTCATACGTGTCGGCCAGACACCGGCCGCCGTGCGCCGCCGCAGCAGCCTGCAGCCGGGCGAGCCCGGCTGCGTCCCGGCGCGCCAGTCCACGTTGCTGATCGGCGCACGTCCGACACCAGGCCCCCTGCAGCACACGATGTCCCCGTGCCCGCCAGTGGTGGCCTACGGCACAGACCCACGCATAGTCCACCCGTCCGCCGCGGTAGGTGGTGTCTAGGCACCGGCCACCGTGTGCTGCGGCCGCCTGCCGAAGTCGTTCCAGCCCGTCGCTTAGGGTCCGGCGCGCGGACTCGCGCTGTCGAGCGCACGCCGGGCAGCCGCTGCCCTGCCTCAGCACGTTGAGTTGGGTCATCCAGGCATGGCCGTGGGTGCACATGAACCGATGGCGCTGGCTTAGGCTATGCAACGCGGCTTCGTCGCACGTGATGCCGCGGCGTTTCAACTGGTCGAGTAACTGAGCCTTGCTAGCCAGCCATGCGCACTGGGGACACGTCACGGTGCCGCGTCGCACGGGGCCCACGCCTCGGGTCAACGCGTGCCCCTGGGCGCAGCGAAACAGGTAGTTGGCTGCCGCACCGTGCCACGTCGGTGTGACCAGGGTGAACCCCCATCGTTGCGCGGCCTCGCGAAGTTCCCGAAGCGCGACCGAATCACTCTGCCGCAGGGACGTCAGTTCCCTTGATGCGCCGGTATCAGCACGATTGATCGCGTCGCCGCGATTCATCCGGCTTTCTTCCATCTCTCCGGTAGGTACCCGTATGTTGAAGCGCGCATTCGCTTTCACGGGAGCGTGGCCGCCTTGGCGAGGAATTCCGCTGCCAACGCGGTGCGCCGCCGGACCAGTACCGGTGCAAGGCCCTGTTCGGAAAACACCAGCATCGTCAACTCGCCTTCGGGGAGACGAAGGGCCAGCTCGCGCTGGTGCTTCTGCGGCACGAATAGCCGGATGGATTGCAGGCTGCCATTCCCCACAGCACGCGCCACATCCGCCGCGATGAACCAACGCCGATCCGCCCAGATCACCATCCGAACGGGAGTCGTGCGCAGGTGAAACGCGGTCGTCGCTATAGGTGCCACGTCTTCATGACCAGTCATCGCAACACGCTCATTCAAACTGGAGGGTGCAAAGCGTTTGGACGGCTAGGCGACGATGACCTGTTCAGACGATCCTTATGGGTGAACTGATACATTCTTAAGAAATATCCTCTCTATGTCTTCCCGTACGCCATGACCAGCCCATGCTGCTCGATCCTTTGATTGCAGATGAGCAAGCCAATCAGTGTGACCATTGAGAATATCAGTGCACCTATTGGTGAAGCCCGCCGCATATACACGGAGCGAAGCATCCAGCACATCAGATAGACCAGACGGATGCCCGTAAAGAATCCGATCGTCTGTTGTAAATCGACGCTCTACTGCATTGCCTGTCAGCGGAAAAGATAGAACGCTACGGCCATTACCGGCAGCTCTGGGGGGGAGGGAGCGCCTCTTTCCCGAAGGTCATGGCAAACCACACACCTCTTATCCCGCTAAGCAATTACCATCAGAAGTGCCTCATCGGCATCCACTCACCGTAAGGCCACCCAGCGCAATGATTCGCCCCCCCTCTTCTTGAAACTTAGGTATTGTCAATTCCCGAGTTTCAATTGCCTCACCACCGAGACAACATGGACACGTGTAAATGACGATAGGGGCTTTATAGAGTTTCTTGAATTCCGAAAATGAAATTCCCGGCGGAGGCTCGAAGGTCCGCTCGACACGCTTAACGCGCAACACATGGAAGCCCTTTAGCTCAAAGGAGCGACCTAGGCGGGGCGGCAGGCTCAATAGTGCCCCAGACTGGATCGCTCGCCACTCTTCCAAAGTTGTTTCCGCGACCGCTATGGTCAAGCCGTTGCACTGGGCTGCTGAACAATGCATCACCGAGTCGGTGTCAGTTTCTGACTCAAACTCGAAAAGTGGCACTGTCGCCTGGCAATTTCGGCATGTCACAATTTTTACCGAGCCGCGAATAGTTCTATTTTCGCCTATCACTTCACACCTTTCGCATCGAACAGGATCAGGTTCACCCCACCATCCGCTTGCGCGGATGGCGCGATGATGCCGTTGTAGTTTTTGAATTGTGCGTATGCCCCCAAAGGTTGGGTCACCTCGTAACGCCAGGCTGCTGTGCCGCCGGTTCTCGCAATGTCTTCCAATGACACGCCGAGCTCGTTCCGCACAGCTGGATCAGTCAAGTCCAATAGGTTATTGACTGATGAATTAGAGAACACATTGAGGTCACGCCCAATAAGCGAGCTATTGTTGTTAACGAACTCGGCCTCGACAGTCCCCGCATTTGAAGCGAAGTAGAGGCCTGCCTGCCCTGGTGCGGTGTATCTACCATTTGCATTGACGCTATATGAAATGTCTAAAGGATCGCCTCCAGCTGGAACAGCACGGTATAGAGGACCTTCGTAAGTTACGCCCGCCAATGGACTGTTTGGAATGGGCGTATCGGTAAGCGTCGTTAAGTAGCCGGTCTCTGGCAAGCGATCCGTCGCCGCCAGCAGGATGCTGCCACCAAGCATCGCTCCCGCAGCGTAGATCGCTTGATCGCCCTGGCTCGACGGCGACCAAGCCGGCGTGAGCACACTGTTCTGCGATCCCCAGTTGGCAACGCCATTCGCGTTGTACGCGTTCGACTCGTCGGCACCCAAGAACGGAATGGCGCCATTTAGCGTGTTGAGGATACTCATCCCTGCGACGTAGATCTTACCGCCGATGTAGGCACCGACGGACTGATCCTGCGCCTGGGCCGTGTCAGAGAGCGGTGATGTCGCGGTGACTGTACCGTCAGCAGCCCGCGAGTAATGCATTGCGTCGTTGAATAGATATCCGGCTGCACCATTGATCGCACCCTGGGTGGCATTGCCTCCCGTTAGCCACGATGCAGCCGCACCAGTACCAGCATGTTCCAGCGTCTGCAGGCCGATGTTGCCGTTGGGATCATTACCAAGGCTGTCGGCCACCGCCGAACTAATCAAGCCGTTCTTGAAACTGCCTCCCATCAGCACATTGGTGGTGCCACCCGCTACACCATGGGCGAGCATGGTTGGCGCGCTGCCGGGACTCCAGCCTTCGTATTGCGCCAGACTGCCCGCGCCATAGAACAGGCCGGCACTCACGCCGCCTTGGACCGCGCCGTGCAACATCCCTTGCCCGATGTTCTGACCTTGCAGTCCCGCACTCAGCCCGCCGCCCTCTGCACCGAGCGCCGCGCCGGTGACGATCGCGTTACCCCAGCCGGCGGCGGTACCCGCCCCTGCGGCTGCCATCGCCGTGCCGGACCCCGCTTCCGCAGCGGCCATGGCGCCCACCGCAGCACTCGCGGCACCCGCCGTGACGGCCACCGCGACGATCGTCACCACCGCCGCCAACCCGGCGCCCATGCCTGACTGTGACTGATCCCACGTCGTGTGCGTATCGGCCACGCTCATCCAGTTGACGTTGGGGCCGAGCGAGCTCAGCCAGGACTGGCCAGGATTCGCCGCCAGCCGGGCTAGCGCGGCATCCTGGCTCTCGCCGGCCAGTTGCCCAAACTGCACCGTCACCCCGTTCGCCGCATTGACCGACAACGGCCCGCTGATTGTGCTCTGTGCGTTGGTCGTGCTTTCGATGCCCTGGTTGCTCATCGCCACGCGATACCAGGACTTCGAATTCATCGTGTGGCTTTCGTTGTCCACGTTAGCCGCGGTGTCGAAATTCACCGTGCCGCCACTGATGATGGTGGTGCCGGTGGTGCTGTTGAGCGTGGCTGCCTGATAGGTTTGATCACCACCACTGATCAGGGCGATCCCACCACCGGCACTCACCTGCGTGCCTTGCACGGTGCTGATGTCCACCTGATCAGACGTCTTCGTGTGGCCATCCTTGGTGGCGTCGCTCGATTGCAGGGTGTTGGCGTCGGCGAGCAGGTTGATCTGGCCACCGGCCACGAGCGCCGCATCGCCACCGGCGGTCAGCTTGGCCGCTGCCGCATCGATATCGCCGCCGGCCACCACGGACAGACTGCCGCCCGCACTGAGTTGGCTCCCAGTCACCGTGACTTGGTCGGACGTGCGATTCAGCGAGGTTTTGTCACCCTGTGCTTCGGCGACATGGCTGTATTGCTCGGTGCTCACGTCATCGAGGATGACGCTGCCACCGGCCTGCACCGCCAGGTTATTGCCGGCTGCCAGCTTGGCTGCCTGACTGTCCAGGTTGCCCCCGGCGACCAGCGACAAGTTGCCGCCGGCCGTCACGCTGGAGATGACGGCGCCTTGCGACGCTGTCTGCTCCTGGAAACTGAGCGGGCCGGTGCCGTTGCCGCCACGGCTGTTCGAGGATTGGGTGCCCTGCGCAAGCAGGTTGAGATTGCCGCCCGCGGCGAGCAGCGCATCACCGCCCGCACTGACGCCGCTTCCGATCAGCGTGAGGTCGCCGCCAGCGATCATGCTGAGGTTGCCGCCGGCGCTGATGGCGGTTGGGCCCGACACGACCTTGGCACCGGTCCACTGCGGGAGGGAGCCGGTGCTGACGATGTTGCCGCCCGCGACCATGGCGAGATTGCCGGTCGCGCTGATCGTGGCCGCGCTCGCCCATGGCACCGACGGCGCGGTGTTGGTGAGGTTGCCGCCGGCCAGCAGGCTGACGTTGCCGCCGCTTAAGGTGCCCCGGTTGATGAGATCACCCTGGGTGGCGATAGCCAGCTGTTGCGCGCCGCTGATCGCGCCGGTGTTGATCAGCGTATCGGCGAGGATCGTGGTGCCCTGCGTGCCGGTCAACGTGCCGTCATTGGTCACGGTGCCCGAGGCGTTGATGTTGACGTTCTGGCCGGCGATCAGCGCGCCGTTGGTTTCCAGCTGATCGGCACCGGCCTTGCTCAGGTACACCACCGGCACCAGCACGTCCTGGCCGTCCACCACCTCGTCGACCAGCCACACGATGTCGGAGGTGAGGGATGCGATTTCCGAGGCGGTCAAAGGTGCGCCGAGCGTGAGTCCGAGCGCGGCCGCCTGGTTGGCGGCATCCTGCATCAGCGCCTGGTACTGGTCGGCCGCATCGGTGGCGCCGTTCAAGACGCGCCGGCCGGTCAACTGCAGGACCTGATCCATCACCAGGTTCTGCTCGTAATAGCCGTCACCCAGGCGCTTGTGCATGTTCGCTGGGTCGTCGCCCAGCGCCTGCAGCAGGTAGTTCGAGCTGGTCACCGGACCTTGGGCGAAACGCGGCGCGGTGGTGACCAGGAACGGCGCACTGGGATCCGGATGATCGGTGTAGCGTCCGTTGGACGGCGGCACCAAACCCGGCAGGGGGTGATCCAAGGGGCCCAGCACCTGGCCGGTGGCGCCACGGGTGCCGTTGGCAGGGGCCACCGCGCTGCCTTGGGCGCCGCTCACCCCGCCGGCGCTGCCCGCCTGTGCACCCTGGGCGCTGCCGAGGCCGGTGCTGCCCGCGCCGGCCAGGTTACCGGTAATGATCCCGTTTCCACCGCCACCAGCGTTCACCGCGGTGTTGCTGATGTTGCCGCCACTGATGCTCACCGTGCCGCCGGCAGTGATGTAAGAGCCCATCGCCACGCCGGTGGTCGTGGTGGTCGTGGTGTTGCTGGTGGTTTCCAGGTTGTCCGGGTGGCAAGGCGTGCGTGAGCCACCGGCCTGGTAGCAATCTTGGTAGACGTCTTCGATGGTGCGGGTGACCTGCTGGGTCTGCACCGTCTGCTGCACGCTGATCGCTTCGTTCTGGATCGTGGCCGGGTCGCCGCTGACCAGATTGCCGTTGGCGTCGGTGGCGGCGCCGCCCCCGTTGATCGTGAGGTTGTTGCCCGCCGCGATGGTGGACACTTGGTTGAGCAGGTGACCGGTGGTGATCGCGATGTCGCCGCCGGCGGTGATCACGCCGGCCGCACTGGCCGGGCTCAGGGTCTGCTGCGAGATCACCGTGTTGGCGATCCACACGCTGGGGTCCTGCACGAAACACTGGTTGTTCGGCGCCCCCAGGCAGTATTCCTCGTTGAACGGCCCGTTCGGGCCGCTGCCGCTGATGACGGTGCTGCCCAGGTCGATCGACACCGGCATGACGCCACTGACGGTCGGCAGGATACGCCGGGTGTTGGTCAGCGTGTCGGCGGCAAGGGTCAGGTTGCCCTCGGCTTCGATGCGGCCGGAGCTATTGAGCAACGAGGACACGTTCGTGCCGGGCGTGCGGCCGCCGATGCTGAGATCGCCGCCACTGTAGATGTCCGCATCGATGTTGGTCAGCGCACGGCCGATGGCCAAACGCAGCGACTGCGCCGCACCGATGAAGCCCTGGCCGTAGTCGACGGGTGCCATCGCTTGGCCCACGTCCTGGCCGTTGGTCAGGGTGTCGGCGCTGATGGCGACGACGTTGCCGCTGAGGTTGCCGGTGTTGGTGATCGTGCCCGCGTTGATCGCCAGCGTGTCGCCTTCCAGATCGGCGCTGGCCTGGTTGTTGAGGGTGCCGCTGACATTGACGTTCGCCACGCCGCTGCCGTCGGACGCACTCGCGTTAATCGTGCCCTGGTTGATCAGGTTCGCGGCGGTCACGTTGAGCGTGCCTGGCGTTTGTAGCGTGCCCTGGTTGGTCAGCGTCCCGTTGACGGTCAGGTCGAGGGTGCCGTTGCTTTGCAGCGACTGGCCGGCGCCGTTGGTGAAGTCGCCGGTGGCGTGCAGATCCAGCGACTGGGTGCCGTTCAACGTGCCGGCGCCGGTCAGGCTGGCCAGGGTGACGTGCAGGTCGTTCGCCGTGATGGTGCCGCCGTTGTTGCTGACAGTCGGCGCGGTCAGCCATAGCGAGCTGCCTTGCAGCAGGCCCGTGGTGTCGTTGGTGAGCGAGGCGAGATTCAGCGTTGCGGTATTGCCGGCGCCGAATTGGCCACCGGTGTTGTCCAGCGTGGTGGTGGGGTTTTGGAAGCTCAGGTCGCGCGTGGCGTAGGTGGTGCCACCGGCGTTGTTGAACGACGCGACCTGGTCCAGCGTGAGATCGCGCTGCGCGACCACGGTGCCCCCGTTGCGGTTATCGACGGAGGCCGCTTGCAGGACCACATCGCCGCCGCGGTTGCCGACGGTGCCGCCCTGATTGGCGATCGCACCGGTGGTCGTGAGCGTCAACGCGGCGTCGGGTGTCGCGGTGTCCAGGCCACCTGAGGTGGTGCCGGCGAGTAGCTGACCACCGGTGTTGGTGAGGGCCGCCGCCGAGACCGTGGCCGCGCCCGAGGCGTCGACGTGGCCGGCGCTGTTGTCGAGCGTGGCGCCCGCCGACACGGCGAGGTCGCCGTTGGTCTGGAGCAATCCACCGTTCGTGTTGCTGAGGCTGCCATCGCTGCTCAGCGCCAGATCGTGCTGCGCGTAGGTGGTACCACCGCTGTTGTCGATCGCCCCGGCGTGCAGCGAGGCGGTACCTTCGGCACCGATAAGGCCGCCCGCGGTATTGCTCAGCGCTTGCGTCATAGCGATGGCGAGCGCGCCGGTGTCGCCGCGCTGGATGATCTGCCCGCCGGTGTTGGTCAGTGCGGTGCCGGTGATCGCCACGGTGCCTTGGCCATCCAGCACGCCACCAACATTGGTCAGCGCGCCGCCGGTGACCGCCAGGCCGTTGCTGGCCTGGATCTCGCCCGCCGTGTTGTCGAGCGTGGCGACGTTGAGTGTGACCTGCTGCCCGTGCAGGCCCTGCGTGCCCGACGTGTTGCCGTTGAGCAGCGCGCTGGTCTGCACGGTGAGGTCGCCGCCGGCGATGATCGCGCCCGCGTTGCGGTTGTCCAGCGTGCCGGTCACCGTGGCGTCGATGGCCTGTTGCGTGGCGAGGGTGCCGCCGTGGTTGCTCAGCGCGCCGGCCGTGAGCTGCACATCCCCATTGCTCATCAGGGTGCCGCTGTCGTTGGTCAATGCGCCGTCAACCTGGACCAGGAACGGCGACGTGCTCGCCGCCTGCAGCCGTCCGCTCGTATTGTCCAAGCTGCCGGTGTGCACCGTGGTCGGACCGACCGTGCTAAGCACGCCCTGCGTGTTGTTGAGGGCGTTGGCGACGGTGATGGTCGTGGCGTCGTCGCCGGCCGCCTGCAGTGAACCGCCGGTATTGGTCAGAGACTGCGCGTCGATTTGCAACGCGCCGTTGGTCGCCACCTGACCGGCGGTATTGTCCCAGGCGCCCGCCACTTGCACGGCGAGCGGCGTGGTACCCGCCGCCTGCAGTGATCCGTGGGCGGTGCTCAGCGTGCCGGTGGTGATCACCACCTGCTGCGCCGCCGTGGTGCCGTTACTGAGGTCTGTGGTGCCGCCGGTCACCTGCAGCAGCCCGTTGCTTTCGATGGTGCCGCCGCTGCCGTTGAGCGTGGTGGCCGCGATGGACAGCGTGCCAGTGCCCGCGTGCGCCATCACCCCCTGGGTGTTGTCGAGCGTGGCGGCCGTCAGGGAGAGGTCGCCATCCGAAGCCACCACGCCGTGTTGGCTGTTGTCGAGCAACGACACGGCCGTCACGCTGAGCGGTGCATTGGCCGCCTGCACGGTGCCACCCTGGTTAATCAGCGTATCGGCGTGGATCGTGGTCGCGCCCTGCGCGGCGATCGTACCTGCGGTATTGTCGATGGCATGCGTGACCGCCAGGGTGGTGGCGTCGGTGCCGGCCGCGATCAATGAACCGTTCGAGTTGGTGATCGATCCGGCGCTGATCTGCCATGCGCCGTTCGTCGCGACCTGACCGGCGGTGTTGTCCCACGCACCGGCCACCTGCACGGCCAACGGCGTGCCGCCCAGGGCTTGCAGCGATCCACCCGCCGTGCGCAGCGTGCCGGTCGTGATCGTCACCTGCTGCGCCGATGTCGTGCCGCCGCTCAGGTCGGTCATGGTGCCAGTCAACCGGAGCTGGCCGTTGCTTTGGATCGCACCACCACGACCGTTCAATGTCGCCGCCGCGATCGATAGCGTGCCGGTGCCCACGTGCTGGATCGCGCCGCCGTTGGCATTCCCCAACGTGCCGGCGTCAATCGCGAGATCCGCGTTGCTGGCGATCGTGCCGCCGTTGCTGTTGTCCAGGGCGCCGCTGACAGTGAGCGTGTTGGCCTGATCGCCCGAGGCCACGAGCGTGCCACCTTCGTTGTTCACGTTGGCCGCGGTGAGATGGACCTGCGTCGCACTCAACGTGGCGCCCCGGTGGTCGATGCTGCCGGCTTGCACGGTGGCCGCGCCCGCCGTGGCCACCGTGCCGTTCGCGCCTTGCCAGGTGCCGGCGTTCAGCGTCAGGCCGTCCGTGCCCGCGTGGACAATCGTGCCGCCTTCGTTGATCAGCGTGCCGCTGCTCAGCGTTAGGGCACTGGCCTGGCTGGCGAGCGTGCCGCCGGTGTTATCGAGCGTGTTGGCGACCGACAGGGTGGTGGTATCGGTGCCACGGTGCGTGATGGTGCCGCCACGGTTCGACAGGTTCTGCACGTTGATCGTCAACGCGTCGGCGACGTTCAGCGTGCCCGCGTCGTTGTAAACATTGCCCCCTTGAAGGGTGACGGGGCCATTGATCGTCAGCGTACCGGCGCGATTGCTTACGTCTCCGCCGGTGAGCGTGAGTTGGCGCAAGCCCAACTGACCACCGTCGTTGTTGAGCCCATGGGCCGTGGTGAGATCGAAGCCCGACGCCGCATGGATCTGGCCGCCGTCGTTGTCCAACAGGCCCGCGATCTGCAGCACCCCAGCGGCGAGCGGGGCGGGCGTCGTGCCCGACGTGCCGCCGTTTGACGACGTGGCACTCCCTCCACTATTCGTGCCCGGATCGCTCGTTGGTGGCGTGTCGCCGCTGCCCGAGCTGCCGTCAGTGCTGCTCCCCGCATCCGCCACGGGCATACCGATGCTGCCGCCCTGGTTCGACAAGGCGCCGGCTTGCAGCGCCATCCCCTGCAAGCCGGTTTGCGCGATCGTACCGCCCGCGTTGCGCAGCGAGCCTGCATCCACCGCGAGGCGGCCGGCATTCAGCGACCCGCCGCTGTTGTCGACGTCCTGCGGTGTCGTGATCGATAGCGTGTTGGTGGCGGAGATCGTGCCGCTGTTACTGACGCCACCGCTCGCGGTGATCGTCGTATCGGCCTGTGATTGCAGACTGCCGGTGTTTTCCAGACGGCCATCGGCCGTCACCACGAGGTCGCCGGCTTGCGCGCCCAGGTTGCCCGCGTTACGCACGCCGACGCCATACTCGGTACCCAGCAGTTGGATCTTGTTGGCGTACATCCCGCCGAGGGCACTCACATCCAACGCGAAGGTCGGGGCGGCGCCGTTGCCAGCGATGGGCGTGATCTGGGTGTGATCCGCACTGACTTGATTCGACCCGGTCGTCACCTGCAATTGCGGTGCCCAGATGCCCGCGTTGACCTGCACCGCACGCGCGATGATGTCGGTATAGTCCGCCCGTGTGGCATCCAAACCGTTGCCATTGATCTGGATCGTGCCGCCGGTGACGCGGTAGCTGTCCAGGCTGCCGCCGCTCAACACGGGGACGCCCGTCGTCAACTGAAAGCGCGATACGTTAATGACGCCGCAGCCGGCACACGAAATGCCCGCGGGATTGGCGATGATGAGGTCGGCCTTGTCGCCAGCGATTTCCATGGTGCCATGGAGCTGACTGACATTGGGTCCCGTCACCTCGTTCAAGATGACCTTCGCGGTGCCGGTGGCTAACCAGGGATTGGCACCGACGGCACCTGCGAGCTGACTTTGCGCCGGCGTGCGTGCGTTGTTGAACACCACACCGCTGCTATCGACATCGAATTGCGTGTAGGTATTTCGGCTCACCCCCTGGGCATTGGGGGTTTGGATATTGATCAGGGCGGCCTGACCGGGCGAGCCCAGCACGGTGGGTCGCTGATTCCCGGGCGCGTTCGCATCGGTGATGATCTGGCCCGCCGTCGCCACAGACGCGTAGGCCACGAAACCCAGCGCGACCCACAACGAGAAGCTCACGGGGCGTACGCGCGCCGTGGTAACGCCACCGCTCGCAGACGTCGCATCGCCCCTCGAACGCGGCGTGAGTTCACTGGCCACCTGAAGGATGCGGAGGGCCCGATTGAAGACCAGGCGATACAGGTGCTTGTTCATACGACCCCATCCTTGACGTTCGCACAGCACAGCGCGCGCACGGGCGCGCTACGGCATTAGTAAGACCAACTGAGGTTGAAACCCGTGACCGGGCGGTCCGCTGGAAAGCCCCGCGGTTGACGCAGCGGCGCACCGACGAAGCCATCCCATGCCAGGCCGCGCCAACCACCGCGCAGACCCAACACCGCACCGATGAGCGTTTGTCCGAGCGCCGCGACGGTGGGCACCTTGCTTACGTGGCCGGCATCCGCGCCCAGGTACAGCTCCTGGCCGCCACCGACCAACCAACCGAGGTCGTTGCGCACGAGCCAGCCGCGATCGCCCGCGAGCTGGAGATCGCCCGAGAATCCGCGAACGGTGTAGCGCCCGCTGATGGCGAAGCGGTCCTGCGGCACCAAGGGCGTACCGTTCCACTGCGCCCGCCCACTGCCGATGTAGCGAAACCGCTGATCGCCGAACTGGAACGGCACGGTCAGCGTCACATCGGCCGTGGTGATCTCGGACCGCGACGTCCCTTCATGGAAGGGCTCTTCGGGTGCATGCAGCGCACCGAAGGCACCCGTACCGCGACGGTAGGCGGCGTCGGCGTCGAGGGTGGCGGTAGCGAGGAACTGCTTGTACGAGACGCCCGCCTCCCAGCCGCCCTGGCGACGGCGCTGGACGAGCACCTCGGTGCCATCGATGTCGTTGCGCGAAGCGCGCTCCCAGGCGCGCAGGTAGCCGAAGGCCTTTAGGGTGGCGTCGCGGTACAGCAGCCGGCTCGCCTTGACGTCAGCACTGCTGCTGGTCCCGCGGTAGACGTAGTTCTGATAGGCGCCTGCCACGGCCTGGTCATAGGTGTAATCACTGGCGGTCGCACCGAGCAGCCAGTTGCCGTAGGGCACGTCATAATGAACCAGCGCATTGCGTGTTCCCTTGCGATCGCCGTCCAAGACCGATTGCCCGGCGTTGACGTAGAACAGATCGTTCCAGGTCAGCAGGTTGTCCAACGACAGCGTCGCGCCGCCTTGCAACTTCCCCGTCGCATCGCTGCCTGAATCATCGAGCGTGACGGCCACGCGCATGGGCGAGGACTGCTTCCATACGATCACCAGGTCGCTGTCGCCGGCCGTGGCGTTCTCATCGGCCGGGACAATTTGGATGTCTGCCTCTGCCGTCGGCACGCGCTTGAAATTTTCCAGCGCCTGTTCGATGTCACGCAGGTTGAGCAGATCACCGGGACGCGCGGGCAAGGCATCGCGCCAGGACGTGGCGCGCGGGTCGACACCCGGTACAAAGCGAATGGCATGGATACGGCCAGGGATGAGGGTGAGCGTGAGCACACCGGCGTGCAGGTCCTGCGGCTTGGCCAGCACACGGGTAGTGACATAACCGCGCGCGATGATGGCGTTCTGGATGCGCTTCATCACCACGTTGATCCCGGTGGTGCCCAGGCAGTGGCCGGTGGCCGGGTCCGCGTGCGGATCGGCCGCTTTGAGCGCCCATTGGAAGCGCGCCGCATCATCGCCATCCAGTCGAATCGCCTGGATGGGAAAGCATGGGGTTTCGTGGGCCGGGAGTCGGTCGGACGCAGCCTGCGTTTGGCGTGGCAGGCGGACGTCGGGCGTGGCGTCCTGCTGCTCACGCAGCGCGCGCTCACGTTCTTGTTGCCGCAGCAGCGCTTGTGCGGCCGGATCCACCGCCTGCCCGAAAGCCGGCGTGAGATACACCGTCGTCGCCAACGCGAGCAGCGCACCAGGCACCAGCCAACGACATGGCCACCACGGTGCTACGCCACGATCCCTCACCACACCGACATCCCTATCACCGATCGCTCCCCGTGTTGATAAAGAGGTGTCCGGAGCCGCCTTCCGCCTTCGGAAAGAGGGCAAGCGCCAAGCGACTCCGAACACACCAACTCAGGATGAAACGCTAGCGGATCGCCTGTCTGTCATGAATCGGACAAGTCTTAAGATGGCAAGTGATGTCACGTTGCACGGCATGCGACCGATCATGCCGTCCATGTGATCGGTCAAGGCTGCCTAGCTAAGCACCCTCTGCCGGCCCAACGTGCCACGCGAGCACGACATGGCGTGCCGCGCGTGGCGCAGTGCGCGCCGCCGAACGGATAGCGTGGGGTGGGGGAGTTGGCTGCCTGGGGCGCTCGAACGTCGTGAGGGCGACCGGCAGGGGCGGCTCAGCGAGGGTGGGCCGCCTGCATCCGTTCGCGAATGAAACGTTGGAGTTCCGATTCGGGGATCAAGGGTTTGTTGCCGACCTTGAAGGCTTTGAGATCGCCCTGGGCCAGCAAGGTATAGAGCGTGTCCTTGCCGATGGATAGACGCGCACACGCGCTATCCATGGAATGCACCAGTGGTTCCGTCGTTGTGGGCTTGACTGCGTTCGTCATGAAATAGGCTCCTCGCGTGGATGGTCGATGCCTGTGGGTATCGCCCCGAGCAGACTACGCTTATGCCATGACAATTTGGACGTCCAAACGACATTCGACAGAAAGCCGGCGGAGGAGACGACGCACGATCCTGCGGATTACGGTGACCGCTGAATAGCGTGCCGGCGCGGCCTGGGCAATGCGCTGCTGTTGAGTATCGTGCTGCTGCCCCATCTGGCCATCCGAAAGGTCTGCGGTGGGTCGGAAGCTACCTACTTTCGCTCTCATTCGAATCGTCGCTCATAGGCTTGATGGATTCGCGGATGGCTTGGTGGGTTAGGTCTAGTTCGGCCATGGCTTTTTCTGCCATCTTAATTTGCCGCTCTAGATACTGTCGCTCATTGAATCGAAATTTGAGTTCCTTTCGCATCATCGCCAGAACGCGCACCCTCGCGGGGATGAGTTCGTGCGCGTGTTCCATCGCCAATCGATTCATTCCCTCACACGCAGGGTTGATTATCTCGATGTCCTTGACGTTGTCGTTGTAGTAGCCCTGTCGTTCGTCCATCGTGCGCCTGAACGAAGCTTGCAAACGGTCGAATCGCTCCTGTGGCTCACCGGATTGGACGCCGTCAATGGCAAGCCGGTTCTGCTCAGCCAAGTTCGCATTGATTCTGTCGGTTGCTTGCTGGATGAAAGGAAGCCGATTTCGCACTCTGATAAGCGCCGGCTCGATTCGTGCGCGCTCGCGGAACAGCGCGAAATACGCCGGTCCGAACTTGTCTCTCAGATCGCTCAACGCCAGCAAAAGTTTGTTGCCAGCGACCATCTCGGCCTTGGCCAAGGGAGCCATGTAGCGAGCAAAACCCTGCGCGAAGTGGCCCGGCGGGAAGTCAGTATTGGAAAACGACCCAAGCAATATGCCGCCCTCAAACATGGCATCCGCCACTTTGAGATAGAGCTTCCGCTTGACGTCTCGCTTTTGCTTCCACGCATCAAACGCCCATTTTCCGTACAACGTGACAATGACGCCGAGGAAAGCAAGGCCGGACGGACCCCATTTATCCCAAAAGTCGGGCGACGTGTGCGGGGGCGCTTCCGTGGTCTGCATGACGTAGCTCACCGCCGAGCCAGCCGGGCGAGCGGGCGGCGCCAACACTGTGGTGGCGGGCACGGATGCTGGTGGCTGTCGCGGCGCGTCTGCGCTGGCCTTATGTGGTCCCCGCATGGCTGTCCCCTGTGACGGCCTGCCGATAATACCTAGCTACCGGCTCTTGGGGGCCATTGGCGGTATAGCCGCCTGGAGGTCGGGACGGGCCTTTCCAGAATATGTCCGTGAGCGCCCTTGGCGCCCATGGTCAGCACGAGCAGGGTGTTCAGTGCGTGCGGGAATGATGTTCAAACGGACCTGAGTACACGCTACGAGTCGAGGGCTAATTTTAACCCCGCCTTCCACCAAAGCACCACAACGCTCTCACAGGGCGTCCATGGTCGGTTGCGGTAAGAATAGGGCCATGCCTGCGATCACCATTTATCCCATGGCCACGCTTACCGAGGACGGCACCGAACGTCGCCTCGCTGCCCTGGTTACCCGCGTCCGGTATGAGCGCGAGCGTGCCGAGACGCTCGCACGCGGCGAGCCGTGGCTGTGGTGGCTGGTCGAAGAGGAAGGCGCCGACGTGTCGGAGCTTGACCTCGTGGATGGGTTTTTCCTGTTCCCCGATCCGGTCTAGGCAGCATAAAGCGCCGCAGGCGCACACGCGGCCGGCTATTCGCCGCAGGCAGGCGCTTCAAACTTTCGGCTAGTGGCTGGCTGGTGCGCCGCGTGGGCACAATCGCGGACATAAGGGGGGGGCACCTACATGCACATGGATCGGACACAGGTCGTTTTGCACGCACTGACTACCACGCGCGCGTTTCGCGAGCTCGCGCACGAAGCCATCCGCGACGCTCACTTTCCTCAGGGAATGGCATCCGCGATGGCGCAGAGTGCGGCGGAGGGCTCGCGACGCCTCGCCAAGCTACTGACGGCTCAGCGTGCAGCGCTTGCACCGAGCCTTCGCGATGGCATCGAACACGCCCGCTACGAACTGGAAGCACTGAGCGAATCGGTATCGCTCATCTCCACCTACAACCTTCCGCCACGACAGGCCATTAGCTTGGCGGTCATGCTGCGTGCTGCCGCCGATCAAACGATTGCCCGGTTGCGACGCATAGAGAATGCGGTCTGACTCAATGGGCTGCTCAGCCAAAGGCCATGCACGGCAGGGTGAATAGTCGGTCCGCCGTGAGCGCCCTTGGCGCCCATGGTCAGTACGAGCGGGCGCTCGGTGAGCACCGGCATGGGTGTTCAGTCAGGCAGGAATCCGCACGATCCCACTGATCGCACGTTCCACGTGCATCAAGCTCCCTCAAACCAAGCCCCGTCTCGTGCAGGGCTTCAGCGGGCGGCGGGAACCCACGCGATCAGGGTGCCGTCGCCATCGCCATCGCCATCAACCCAACGACAACGTCGCCAAGGCCTGCGCCCCATGACGCTGGAGCAAATGGCCGTAGTGCCGTTCGATTTGCACGAGGGACGTGCCGGCAATGCGTGCCACGGTCAGGCTGTCCACGCCCGCCGTCAGCAGATCGGTGATGCCGCTATGGCGGAAGGAGTACGCGCAGGTCTTGGCCGGCAACCCCAGCGGGCCGCGTGCCTCCCGAATCGCCGCGCCCCATTCCTGCCGGACAAAGGCGGTGCCATCGGCATGGGCAAATAGATGCTCCGCGAGGGTTTTGTTCTTGGCCTGAGCGCTCAGCAGCACGAGGGCATCGGCACTCAGCGGAATGACGCGGCCGGCGTGCGCCTTGTCCTTGCCGATCTTCAGCAGCCCGGTGCGGGCATCCAGATGGCCCACGGTGAGGTGGGCGGCCGCCGATGGCCGCAACGGCAGCAGCGCCAGGCACGTCATCAGCGGTTGCAGCTCGGCCGGCAGCGCGCCGATCAGGGCCCGACGCTGGTCACGCGTCAAGTACACGTCGCGGCGCGAGGTCACATGGAAGCGCTTGATCGCCTGCCATTCCATGGCTTTGCCCGGATCGACATAGCGCTCCTGCACCGCAAAGTTAAGCGCCGCCACCAGGCTGCCCATCATGCGGTTCTTGCTGGCGTCGGCCATGACCAGGTCGCTGCGCCATTGCCGCAGATCGGCCGCCCGCAGCTTGTCCAGCCGGAGCCGACCGAGCGCATGCGTGTACACGGACCGGCTGAGTCGCATATGGGCATCGTGCGCGGCGGCCTCGCCCTTTTCGCGGCGGCGATCGGCCACGTACGCCTTGCAGGCATCGATGACGGTGCGGACCTCCTGGCTTTCGGTGCCCGCCAGCACGCGCTTGCCCCAGGTCCGTGCCTCCGTCGCGGCGTCTTCATAGCTCTTCAGGTGCACCGGACCCAGGCTTTGAAAGTGTTGGCGCCGATCTTCCCGCTGACGCGCAATCCACGTGCCGCCTTCATCGAGGCGACGAAAGCCCAGATACAAACCCGGCGCGAGCGGGGCACCAAAATACGGATCACGGCGCGGAGGCAGCGCATCGCGCACGCGGGCTTTGTGGATGTCGATCGAAGCCATCACGAAACGTCCTTTTCGTACGTACAGGATACGAAAAGTATAGGGTCGATTCGCACGGGTCACAATAGGACATTAAGTCGAAATATCATGAGCTTATCGTCCCGTATTGACCCGTAAAAACTAATGATCCATCCTGCGCCGGGATGACGAGCAAAAAAGCTCCCGACGGTGAGAAGGAAAAAACCTCAGCCTTCCATTCCCTCATAATACCCCCGCATCGCCTGCAAATAGGCGTCCAAATTCCGCCCACTCACATCCTCGAATCGCTCACCCGTAATCGTGCAACCGGCAATCCGATCCGGGCGGAAATTGCGGAAGCCCACGCGCAATCGGCACCACGTGCCCAAGGTCCACGCGCCGCCCCAGAACGCAAGACACAACGGTTCCACCTCGCGCGTGCTGCTGCGTCCGGCTTCGTCGCTGTATTCCAGGCGCAGCACCTGGTTGTCGGTGATGGCGGCGTTGAGGCGGTCGATCAGCGCGGCGAAATCGGTCTTGGTCTGGTCGCGCCAGATGGGCGCATAGATGCGCGTGCGCGTGGCGCGTTCGCGCAGTTCGGCAGGCAGCACGGCTTCGATCTTGAGCAAGGCCGCCTGCGCGCTCTCGGCCAGTTTCTGTCCGGCGAAGGCCCGCACGAAGCGCGTGCCGACCACCAGCGATTCGAGTTCGTCGGCGGTGAACATCAGCGGCGGGATGTCCGAACCCTTGCGCAACAGATAACCGACGCCGGCTTCGCCCTCGATAGGTACACCGGAGAGCTGCAGATCGGCCACGTCGCGATAGACAGTGCGCAGCGACACGCCCAACGTGCCCGCGAGCTGGCGCGCCTGCAACGCAGTGCGACGCCCTCGCAGGGCGTGAATGATGAGGAAGAGCCGGTCGGCGCGACGCATCCGCAGATGATGGCGGAGTGAGACGCGCACGGCCAGCGCCGTGAGTCATGCATGATATGGGTCATGACGTGGAGCACACCGCATGCGCGCCATCGCCGCTTCCACGGCGATGACTGCCATCATCGTTACGGTCGAACCGATCCACTCACGCCGCCTGCGCTTCCGCCAGCGCCGCATCCAGCGTAGCCGCGCGCTGCATGGCCGGTCGCGACATCACGCGATCCACATAGGCGCGGATCACCGGCAATTCCGGCACCAGCTTGAACATCGTCATCCAGTGCAGCGCGCAACCCCACAGCACGTCGAGTGCCGTGAAGCACTCGCCCAGCATGTACGGGCCGCGTTCGAGCTGCGCCACCAGCGTGTTGAACATGGTGTCCCAGTCGCCGTAGGGACAGGTGGATGGCGGCACCGCATCGCGCTTCATGGCGCGATCCACCGCGGCGGGTTCGAAGCACGAACCGTAGAACACCATCCAGCGCAGGTACGGTCCGCGCAGCGGATCGTCCAGGCCCGGCGCCAGACCCTTCTCCGCGTAGAGATCGGCCAGATAAAGATAAACGGCCGGCTGCTCGGTCACCAGCTCGCCACGATGGTAGATGGCCGGCACCTTGCCCATCGGATTCACCGCGGTATACGGCGATTCGCGCTGTTCGTTCTTGCGCAGGTTGAGCACATGCATGTCGTATTCCACGCCCAGCTCTTCAAGCAGGGCGCGCGTGCCGCCGGAACGGCTGTTCGGTGCGTGATAGAAGGTGACGCGTGGCGTGGTCATGACGCAGTCCTCGCAGCGTGGAAAACGGCGACCGCGAAGGTCGCCGACGGTTTCAGAGATGGCTGGTGACCGCGGGTGCGTTCCACCAGTTGTTGTCGCGCCCGTCGGAATAGCGGATCGGTGCGGCAGACCATTCCTCGTCGCTCACATCGTCCAGGCAGGCCACGTTGACCGACACGAATTCGCCGCCGATCTGTTCCACGTAGCCGCGATGGAACGAGTGCACACCGCAGTGGCGACAGAACAGGTTGTGCGTGCTGTCGGTGCCGAAGGTGTAGTCAACCAGCGCGTCTTCGCCGCTCAGCACGCGAAACGTTTTCAAATCGGCCATCGCACCCCAGAAGCGCAGCTTGCGGCAGATCGAGCAGTTGCAGCGCCCCGTACCGGCGGACAGATCGAGGTTCGCTTCGTAGCGGACGGCGCCGCAATGGCAACTGCCGTGATACGTGCGGCTCATGCACGCGCTCCCCGCAGCGTTGCCGGTGTCGCCGGCATGCGCTCGGCGGCAATCTGCTTGCTCGCCTGCTCTTTCTTTCCCACGGGCGGTTCCGGCGTACTCGCCGGCAGGCGGTACTGCCCATCCATCAGCAGGCCGCGCAGGTACAGGGGACGATATGCCATCAGGATCTTGCCCATCGAAAATGCCATGACGTTCTCCTCGTCGCGTTTTTCGTCAGGCCGCCACAGCGGCGGCGGTAGCGGCGTCGCCCGCGCACCACGGCGGCGGCAGGGCGTGCTTGAACAGGCGGAACCAGTACTCGCGGTCGCTGGGGCTGTAGAGATCGAGCGTGCGGATCACTTCGCGGGCGAACTCCACGCTGCCGAGGCGGCTGGCGGTGATCACGCCGCCGTCGCTTACCGCGAGTGTGTTGGCGTCGTATTGATCCGCACCGGCATAGCCTGGAACGTGGGTGCCGATGTGGCCGGGCCAGCTACCGGTATGACGGCAGGCATCCAGCAGACCGGCCCGGGCCAGCACCAGCACACCGCTATCGACGGCAGCCACCGGCGCACCGGCTTGATGGACGCGTCGCGCGGCGTGCACGGCCTCGTCGCCATGACCGTGTTCCCACAGGTAACCGCCGGGCACGATCAGCAACGCCGCGCGCTGCAGGTCCAGTTGGTCCAGGGTGAGTTCCGGCACCACGCGCAGCCCGCCCATGGAGAGCACCGGCTGCATGGAAAAACCCACCGTCTTCAATTGCCAATCGCCCGGACGACGGATCTCGCAGAGCGCATGCGCCGCATGCCAGTCCGCAAAGCCGTCGAATGCCAGGAAATACACTGTGTCGCGCATGAGAATCCCTCCTTCTGACAGAGGCCAGTGTGGGTACCCCCTGCTGCCAACGTGTTGTCAGTAGGGGAGTGGGAGTTGGGTAGCGGGGCGGCGAGGCGGCGGGCCAGGCCCCCCGGGAGCCGCCCTCAGGGTTACCGGCGAAACACCGGGTTTATGCCCTCGCCCTAGGCCGTTCGCCCCTCGTCCCTACTTAGGTGGTTTGTCCGAAAAGGTTTTCAGATCGCATAGATGAACCGACTGGTCACACTTTGAGCTGACAAGTATCGGCATCAACCGGGACAATAGGCGTACCTTTTCTTGCGGGTTTGCCATGAAGTCCATCTCGCTCATCCAGTTCCTCATCGAGGAACGCCGCGCCGGCCGCATGAATGCCGAGCTCTCCCTGCTGATCGAAGTCGTGGCCCGCGCCTGCAAGCGCATTGCGGTGGCCACCAACAAGGGCGCCATCGGCGGCGTCTTGGGGGAAGCCGGCACCGGCAACATCCAGGGTGAGGCGCAGAAGAAGCTCGACGTGATCTCCAACGAGATCCTGCTCGAAGCCAACGCCTGGGGCGGCCAGCTCGCCGCCTGCGCGTCGGAGGAAATGGAAGATCCGCAGCCCATTCCCGACATGTATCCGAAGGGCCATCACCTGCTGCTGTTCGATCCCCTTGATGGCAGCTCCAACATTGACGTGAACATTTCCGTCGGCACCATCTTCTCGGTGCTGCGTTGCCCCGACGGCGTGACCGAACCCAAGGCCGAGCACTTCCTGCAGGAAGGCACCACCCAGCTCGCCGCCGGTTACGTGGTGTACGGTCCGGCCACCGTGCTGGTGCTCACCTTCGGCCACGGCACGCACGAGTTCACGCTTGATCGCGAAGTGGGCAGCTTCATCCTGAGCCGCCGCGACATCCGCATTCCCGAAGAAACCGCCGAGTTCGCCATCAACATGTCGAACCAGCGCCACTGGGAAGCGCCGATGCAGCGCTACATCGGCGAACTGCTGGCCGGCAAGGATGGTCCGCGTGCGAAGGATTTCAACATGCGCTGGGTCGCCTCGATGGTGGCCGACGTGCATCGCATCATCACGCGCGGCGGCGTGTTCTTCTATCCGCTGGACGCCAAGATCAAATCCAAGGGCGGCAAGCTGCGCCTGATGTACGAAGCCAACCCGATGGCCTTCATCGTGGAACAGGCCGGCGGCGCCGCCACCACCGGCCGCGGCCGCATTCTCGATCTTCAGCCCACCGGCCTGCATCAGCGCGTGCCCGTGTTCCTCGGTTCGAAGAAGGAAGTGGAAGTGGCCACGCACTATCACGTCGAGGCGGATGCGGCGGTGTGATCGCCTTCCCATCGTCGTGACATCGGCCTGATGTCACGACGACGAAACATGCGTTTTCAGCAGGAAAATACGCCGATTTCGAAGCCTTTTTCGAAGTCGGCTTTTTATTTGCCCTTGGCTCGCCAACCAAGCAAGATCGTCGCTCGGCAAGCTGCCGCGACGCATGTATCGGACATGCACCGTGGCCGCTTTTAATCGGTTGGATAACGGACATGGCCAGCGCCACGCGTTACGACATCAGCTTCGAAGAAGTGGCTACTGCACTGGTCAGGTATCTCGATATCCATGAAGGCTTGTGGACGATCGGTACCAGCTTCCAGTTCAACGGCAAAAACATTGGCACGGATAAGAAAGAGATGCGCCCGGGCTTCATAGGCGTGCTCAACCAGATGAACCTGGTTCGCGTCACCGAAGCCATACCCGGCCTCACCGTCGACGCAGCGCTGGTCAATCCGCCTGTGTTCGCCACCACGGCCAAGGGTCGCAAAACCAACTGACCGTCGGCCAAGGGCCGCATACAAGATCCGCAGGATCCATCAAGCATGCCAGGGGATGCATGGTGAACGAGAGATCCATACCGCGACGGACTGCACGCGCGGCCGGGCAACCGCCCGGTGCCATGTCCGTGGTCGCCAAGGCACTGCTACCCACGTTGCTGCTGACGGCACTCGTCGCTGCGAGCAGTTACGCGCTTTCGGACGGGTGGGCAAAACTCGGTGACGACGTTTCACCCGCGCAGGCCCAGATGCGCCTGGAGGCTTTTCATTCGCTTGATTCGCTGGTGGCCTCGAAAGTGGCTGACAACGACGTGGATCGCACGCTGCAGGACATGAATCTCAATCCGGCTGCACTGCAGTCGCTGCGATCTGACCTGACCAGGCAGGCCCCATCTCCCGTGCCATCGGCAGAAGCCAACAGTGCAGCACCCACGCCGCAGCCAGGCGCGCAAGCCAAGGCACAAGGGCAACGCATACAGCTGGTGTGGATTCGCTTGTGGGATACGGATGCGGAAGATGGCGACGTGGTGCGCATCGACAGCGACGGCTATTCGCGCACGGTGTCGCTCACCAAGCATGGCAACACTTTTGCCGTGCCGGTGACTGCCGACGGCCTGATCCGCGTTACCGGCATCAAGGATGGCGACGGCGGTGGCATTACGGTGGGGCTGGCCTCCGGTACTTCCCAAGCCGTGTTTCCGATCATGAGCGAAGGCCAGATCCTGGGCCTGCGCGTGAGGGTGGACTGATGCGCTGGCTGGGTTCCCTGGCCACACGGCTGATGCCGGTGGCGTTCCTGTTGATCGCAGCCATCGCCGTGGCGCAGTTCTGGCTGCAGCACGCGCCAAGCAGCACGGCACTGGATGACGCCGTGCATCACGTTACCGGGTTTCTGCATGGGCATGCGTGGTGGGCGCTTGGCATGGCGATACCGCTCTGGCTGCTGTTTTTCCTCGGCTATTTCCGCGAACGCCAACGCTTGGCGTTTCCCGACTCCAGCGTAGGGGGTTATTTCATGGACATTCTCGATCGCCTGACCAATCGCTCCGCGCTGGAAGCACGCCTGGCCGAACAACCGGATGCGGTTTTCATCGATGCCGAGCAACTGGCGCTCACGCTCAAGAGCAAGGTCATCGGCCAGGACGCCGTGTGCGATGACATGGCCGCGCAGATCCGGCGCCGCCTGGCACTCAAGCAACGCGGCAAACCCGTGGGAGTGTTCCTGCTGGCGGGACCACCCGGTACCGGCAAGACGTACCTGGCCAAGTGCCTCGGCAGCAGCCTGCAGCGCCGTCTGCTGCATTTCGACATGACGCAGTTCGCCAGCGGTGGTCATGGCGCCACGCAGTTGTTCGGCT
The DNA here is from genome assembly GCF_040545895.1 of Dyella japonica. Classification (GTDB taxonomy): domain Bacteria; phylum Pseudomonadota; class Gammaproteobacteria; order Xanthomonadales; family Rhodanobacteraceae; genus Dyella; species Dyella japonica_D. Next base: position 527,323 of record NZ_JBEPMU010000005.1, on the reverse strand, counting down.
CATCGAAGGGCTATGTCGGCTCGGACAACTACGGCAAGCTCACTGCGGGCCTGCGCGACGCGCCCGATGCCGTGGTGCTGCTGGACGAGATCGAGAAGGCGCACTCCGATGTGCAGAAGAACTTCCTCACGGCGTGGAACGATGGCTTCATCACCGAAGCGTCGGACGGCAAACAGATCTCGACGACCCAGGCCATTTTCATCCTGACCACGAATGCGGCGACGGACGCGTTGCAATCGCTGATCGACCAGCACAAGAACGATGCCGACGAATTGCGGCGCACGTCCACCAACGCGCTGCGCGAATCGGGTTTCGCGCCCGAGATCATCAATCGTCTCGATCGTATCTTCATCTTCCGGCCGCTCTCTGGTCTGGACATCGCCCGCGTCACGGCGCTGGAGATCGAGGCGATGATCAAAGGTTATGGCCTGGACGTTGCACGCGGCGGCATCGATCCGGAGTTGCTGCTGGACATGATGCGGCGGCAGGGCAGGCTCGGTTCCGGTGCATCCGCGCGGGACATCGTGCGCCTGGCGGAAGAATCGATCGCCGACACGCTCATCGACGCCAAGCAGAAGGGCCACAGCAAAGTGTCGCTGGTGGCCGTGGATGGTCGCGTCGTCGCGAGGCCGGCTGCGTGAGTCTTCGCGCCACGGAATCACCGCTGCGCACCTTTCGCCAGCTATGGAAGCGCGCGCCGCTTTGGCGTCTGAGCGGCCTGCTCGCCGCGCTGCTGACGGGGTGGTGCCTGCTCTTTCCGGCGCGGGTCTCACTACCGGTACCGGCCACTGCAGCGGTCGCTCAAGCTACCTATACACCGCAACCCAGGCCCATGGTTGCGCCACCTTCGCCCGTGGCAGAGCCGGCGCCCCTTCCCGCCCAGGCAACGACGACGCCGACACCGGAAAAAGCAGCCCCCGTACAGACGGCCAAGCTGTCGCTGGCAACGCCGGACAATCACGCAACCACCGCCGACGGCCTCGACAACGCGCTTTCCGGTCGTCACCTCAGCGGCTCGCTTCGAGTGGACGGCTTCGATGTGCCGCTGCCGCCGGGTGATTGGCTGGAACTGGCGAACATGCACTTCAAGCAATCGACGTCGGCTGGCGAACTGCTGATGCTGGGGCGCGTGAAGAACCGCCGCCTGATGGGGTATGTCCGTATCACGGCCGGTCGCAGCACCAGTGACCCGGCGGCAGGATTTCGCGCCAGTCCTGGCTGCGATCGCCAGAACGAGAACACCAATGTGTTCGTCAGCGAGGCCCTGGAACCCTTCGGGCACCAGGCGTGCTGGCTGATGGACCATTCGTTTCTGGCGCCGCTGCAGGCGTGGGCGGATCGCGCCAACAAGCTGCCGGCGCTGGAGCGTGCGGCGGCTGGCGATCTCGCGGCCAAGGGCGTGAGCTATCCACAGGAGATGATCTCGGTGCGCTTCACCCGCGCGGAAACCTGGGGGCTGCTGGAAGTGCGCTACGTGTTCAACCCCGAGGAAGACCACATCGCTTCAAGCAACGTCGCCACTTATGCGGACAGCGACTGGCAGCCACGCACGATCAGCCGTTACCCGGACAAGGTTGCTTACGTGGACAAGCTCAGACATTGGGGCGACGATTTCTGGCCACGCTTCAAGGCGGCTTTCGACGCCGGACAGCCGGCACCTTCCCGCTGATCCGCCGGTGTCAGTCCGCACGCCTCGCGCTGCCAGCGATCGGCCATAGAGCTGACCGGCGCCCAACGGGCGCCGCATTCCGCCATCACGGCGCCCGCTGGCGGTCGTACACTCGCCCGCCAGTCACCGGCTTGCTGAGGGATCAGCGGGCCGGCCCTTCCTCTTCGAGCCGCCCGCGCCCATCGACATGACGTCCACCCGCCGCTCCATTCGCCCGCTCCTGCCCCTGCTTGCCAGCCTGGCGCTGTGCGGCTGCTTCGGCAGCACCAAGCCCACGCCACCGCCCGCGCCCATCGCACCGCCGCCGGTGGTGAAGCTGCGCATCGGGCTGGCGCTCGGTGGCGGCGCGGCGAAGGGCTTTGCGCATATCGGCGTGATCAAGATGCTGGAGGCCCACGGCATTCGTCCCGACGTGGTGGCCGGCACCAGCGCGGGCAGCGTGGTGGGTGCGCTGTATGCCAGCGGCATGGATCCGTTCCAGTTGCAGGAAACCGCCATCTCGCTCGACCAGGCGAGCATTCGCGACGTGCGCCTGTTTTCCGGTGGCGTGGTGCAGGGGCAGAAGCTGCAGGATTACGTGAATCAGCAGGTGAAGAACCGCCCACTCGACAAGCTCAGCGTGCCCTTCGCGGCCGTCGCCACGCAACTGGAAACCGGGCAGCGCACCGTGTTCGTGCGCGGCAACACCGGCCAGGCCGTGCGCGCATCGAGCAGCGTGCCTGGCGTGTTCGAGCCGGTGGAGATCAACGGCAAGCACTTCGTGGATGGCGGCGTGGTGAGCCCGGTGCCGGTGGATGCCGCGCGCCAGCTCGGTGCGGACGTGGTGATCGCGGTGGACATTTCCAGCAAGGCCAGCGGCACCAATCCGCAGGGCATGATCAACATCGTGGGCCAGTCGATCAGCATCATGGGCCAGAAGCTTGGCGAGCAGGAGCTGGCGCGCGCGGACATCGTGATCCGCCCCAAGGTCAACCAGATCGGCGCCGCGGACTTCGAGCAGAAGGACCAGGCCATCATGGAAGGCGAGCGCGCCGCGCTGGCCGCCATGCCGGCGATCAAGGCCAGGATCGCGGCCGTGCAGGTGGCGCGCCAGCAGCAGGCCGTGGCAAGTCACTAGACCATTAGTCACGGTTGAGGCTTCTACCCAGGGCTGGCCGTGCCTGTTAGCGTGACGCTTTCCCCGCGTCACAGGTTCCGCCATGCAACACCCTGCCCGTTTGCTGCTGCCATTCCTGGCGGTGGGCTTCGTTTCTTCCGTCCAGGCTGCCGGCGTGGACCCGCGCATCGACCACTTGCTGACCGAGCTGGGCAAGGTGCGCGCCATCTCCAGCGCGCAGCTTTCGCCCGATGGAAACCAGCTCGCCTGGGTGGTGCGCACCGATGGCAAGGATGCGATCGAGGTGGCCAAGGCCGACGGCAGCGACGTGCACCGCATTGGCGGCACCAAGACCGGCGACTGCAACGAGAGCGATCCCGCCTGGGCGCCCGATTCGCAGCATCTGGCTTTCCTCTCCAGTTGTGCCAGCGGCGGCAAGCAGAAAGACCTGCTGATCGTCGGCCCGCAATCGCGTGACACGCCGCATCACATGGCGTCCCTGCCGGGCGTGGCGCAGGGGCTGAGCTGGTCGCCCGACGGCAAGTCGCTGGGCTTTCTCTACGTACCCAATGGCACGCGTCGCGCCAGCGCGGTCTACGCGGCCAAGCCGGCTTCCGGCGAGATCGGCGTGGACGGGCTGGAAGTGCAGCGCGTGGCGAGCGTCGCGGCCGAAGGCGGTGCGGTGCGCCTGCTCACGCCTGCGGCTACTTACGCCTATGAATTTTCGTGGTCGCCCGACAGTGCGCGCATCGCGTTCACCGGCGCACCGCCGCCGGGCGACAACAACTGGTGGGTCGCCAAGCTTTACGTGCAGGACGCGCAGGCCGATGCGAAGGCCTCGGTCGTCGTCGATCCGGCCACGGTGAAGGGCTCGCTGCATGGCCTGCAGATGGCCTTGCCGCGCTGGTCGCCGGACGGCAAGCGCATCGTCTTCATCGGCGGCCTGATGAGCGACCAGGGTTCGACGGGCGGTGACCTGTACGCCGTGCCCACCACCGGCGGCGAACCGGCCAACCTCACGACAGGCACGCATGTCACGCCGGCCTGGTTCACCTGGAGCGGTACGCAGAAACTGCTCGTGTCGCAGGTCGCCAATGGCCAGAGCCAGGTGGCCGAATACAACATCAATGAGACCGCGGCGCAGCCGGAGCGTGTGCTGTTCACGCTGCCCGCCACCATCGGCGATGGCACGGCTGAGATGGCGCTCTCGCTTTCGTCCGATCGTTCGCGCATCGCCTACGTGCAGAGCTCCTACACCGAGGCGCCCGAAGTGCACGCGGGCGCGCTCGGCAGCAACGCACCGGCCGCCGTCACGCACATCAACGCCGCACTGAAGCCGGGCTGGGGCAAGGCCGAGTCGGTGGAATGGGACAACGAAGGCCGCCGCGTGCAGGGCTGGCTGCTTTATCCGGCCGATTACGATGCGAACAAGAAGTACCCGATGATCGTCACCGTGCACGGCGGCCCGTCGAGCGCCGTGATTCCGCGCTGGCCGCGCATGGGTTTTGCCGGCGAGCCGTTCTCCGCGCTGGGCTATTTCGTGTTCATGCCCAACCCGCGCGGCAGCTTCGGCCAGGGTGAGGCGTACGTGCAGGCCAACCGCAAGGACTTCGGCCACGGCGACCTGCGCGACATCCTCGCCGGCATCGACACCATCGAGAAGAAACTGCCGGTGGACGACAAGCGCCTGGGCCTCACCGGCTGGAGCTACGGCGGCTTCATGAGCATGTTCATTCCCACGCAGACGCAGCGCTTCCGCGCCGTGGTGGCGGGCGCGGGCATCGCCAACTGGCAGAGCTATTACGGCCAGAACCTGATCGACCAGTGGATGATTCCGTTCTTCGGCGCCTCGGTGTACGACGATCCGCAGGTGTACGCGAAGAGCTCGGCCATCAACTTCATCAAGCAGACCAAGTCGCCCACGCTCATCGTGGTGGGCGATCGCGATGCGGAATGCCCGGCACCGCAATCGTTCGAGTACTGGCATGCGCTGCGCGCGCAGGGCGTACCTACGTCGCTGGTGGTGTATCCCAACGAAGGGCATCACTTCGTGGATGCCGACCACCAACGCGACGTGCTGCAGCGCGCGCTGATGTGGTTCCAGAAATACCTGCCAGCGTCGAACTAAGCGCCATCGCAGCCGAAACAGGCCAGCCGCCGATGTCCGCATCGGCGGTTTTTTTGTGCCCTGCCGTCCGGCCTATTGCATCGAGGCCAAGTGTATTGTTGTATTAATACACATGGATGCCTCGATGTTCGCCATACAACCCACCTCCGCCGAACCGATCTACCGGCAGATCGTGGAGCAGCTGCGCCGACTGATTGCCGGTGGCCAGCTGGTGGCCGGCGAACTGCTGCCATCGGTGCGCGAAGTCGCCGGTTTTCACGCCATCAACCCGATGACGGTCTCGCGCGCCTACGGCATGGCCGAAACCGAAGGCCTGCTGGAACGCCTGCGCGGCAAGGGCATGGCGGTGGCTGCCACCACGCGCAGCACCGCCACGCAAACCCAGCGCATGGCGCTGCTGGAACCGCAACTTCTGGAATTGTCGCGCCACGTGCGCGAACTGGAGCTGCCAGCCGATGCCGTGCTGCGCCGGTTGGGGCGCCTGCTCGGGGACTGAGCAGACACTTTGTTTGAACATGCATCTGACAGCGAGGGATAGTTCGATGAATGCGGTACTGCAATCCACCATCGATGGCACTGACGCACCGTTGGCGGTCCAAGGACTCACGCACGGCTACGACGACGGTCCGGTGCTCGCCGGCATCGATCTGTCGCTGCCCACCGGCAGCGTGCTCGGCCTCATCGGCCGCAACGGCGCGGGCAAGTCCACGCTGATCCGCGCGATGATCGGCCTGCTCAAGCCACGCGCGGGCAAGGCATGGCTGTTTGGTGAACCGGCGCTCGCGCTGTCCGATGCCACCAAGGCGCGCATTGCCTATGTGCCGCAACAGCCCGAAGCACTGGCGTGGCTCTCCGCACAGCAGATGTTCGATTACGTGGGCCGCTTCTATCCCACCTGGGATGCTGCCTTCGCGAAACGAATGCTGTCGGACTGGGACATTCTTCCCAACAAGGTGTTGGGCAAGTTGTCGCCAGGTGAGCGACAGCGCGTCGATCTCATACGCGCACTTGCATCGCAACCGGAATTGCTGGTGCTCGACGAGCCGGCCGCGGCGCTCGACCCGGTAGCCCGCCGCGATCTGTTGCGCGAGATCGCGTTGCGAGCGGGCGAAGCGGGCACGACGGTACTGTTCTCCACCCACATCGTCTCTGACCTGGAGCGCGTCGCCTCGGACATCGCATTTCTCCACGAAGGCAAGCTGCTGTTGCAGTGCGCCGTCGACGAGACCAAGGAACGCTTCGCGCGCCTGTGGCTGCCGGCGCACATGTCGGCAGCGGCGCCCACGAAGACGCTGGGCCAGCGTCGCCACGCGGACGGCAGCGTGAGCGTGGTGATCGAGCGACGCCAAGACGGCACGTGGCCCGAAGCGGCCAACCTGCCGGGTGCGCGCGTGGATGCGCTGGGCCTGGAGGATCTGTTCGTGGAGATCGCCGGATGAACGCGCAAGCCATCCTGCTCGCGCCCTGGCGCGCGACACACGCGCCGTTGCGATGGTTGTCCTTGTGTGTCGTCGCCTTGTGCATGCTCGGCGGCATCGTGCTGGCCACGTTCTCCCACAAGGGTGAGCCGGCATGGATGCTGGTCGGTGCCTATGACGTCGCGCTCGTCTACATGTGGGCGTTCTTTCTATGCAGCGCCGCGTTGCTTGCCATCGACGCGCGTTGGCTGTGCGTTCCCGGCATGCAACGCGCCGCGGTGCAGTCCGTGCTGTTCTATGCGGCGCTCAGTCTGCTGCCGACGTGGCTGATTGCACAGGTACACGGCAGCGACACGGCGCCGATGATGCTGGTATCGGCGTTGTGCGTGCTTGCAGGGCTGTGTTTCGCGTTGCTGCCACGCTATGTGTCGTTGATCATGGGCGTACTGCCTGCGATGTTCAGCAGCTTGTCGCGGCAGTACGACCTGCCCCACGTGGGCGACCCACGTTTCCTGCCATGGGGCGGCACGCTCGCCGCCGTGTTGGCGACACTGTGCGTGCTCCGCTGGCGCAGCATCGTGCGCACGGCGCCGCAGCATCAGCAGGGCTTTTCAGGCCCGATGGTATTGCAGTACCGCAGCCGCCAATGGGCAGGCGGCGCCATGAATGGAGTGGACAGCACCACGCAGGTGCGCCAGCGACCGGACTGGATGCAGCCGCACCCCGATCTTCGCCATGCGGGCCCGCAACAGCCCGGCAACGCGATGCGCGTCGCGCTCGGCGGCTGGTATCTGCCGCGGACCTTGCTGGGGCATCTGCAGGGACTATTACCGGGACTGCTCATCTTCTGTGTGCCGGCCACCACGATGCTGCTCATCTACAACGACAAGCACACGATCTCGCTCCATGCGTTGTGGCCGCTGGCCGTGCTGCTCATCGGCTGGGTCGCCATGTTCGGCAGCATGGGCGTGGTGTTCTCGACCCTCATGCTGGTTCAGCAACGCTGGCGCAAGACCAACGCGGAATTGCCGCTGCTGGCGCTTCTTCCTGGTTTGGGCGATGCCGCAAGCTCCAAGCACTGCATGCTCGTCACCACCTTGTGTCGTCCGCTGGTGGCGCAGGCATGCGCCCTGATCGGCCTGCTCGCGCTGACCTTGCCTTCGCATCCCGCTGCGATCAGCGTGGCGACGCTCATTGCCGGACAAGTCGGCTGCGTGGCAGCGTTGGTTGCCTGCGTGCTGTGCGTGCTGGGTGGGCGACCGTTGTCGACCTGGGCAACGTTCGCGCTGATGATCACGATCAGCCTGCTCATCGGCCTCAACTCCTTCGTTCCCAACAGCATGGTGGGCTCTCACCCCTGGACACCGTCGCTATCGTTCGCGCTGCCCGTGCTGGCCGGCTGGTTCGTGGTCTGCGCCATCCTGGCATGGGTGGGCGCACGCGGATGGCACGCCTGGCGCGAACGACCACATGCCTTCATGCCCAACGGCTGAAGGCCGGGGGCGTCAGAACAACTGTCCCTGCGGCGACGGCTTGCGTGGCGGAACGAACTTCGTGGTGTCGAGCGACAACTCGCGGGTGCGACCAAAGCCATGCTTGCGGCTGGCGATGTCGAAACGGCGACGAATGAGTTCAGCGAACACGCCCTGCCCGCGCATGCGCGTGCTGAAGTCGCTGTCGTAGTCACGGCCGCCGTGCATCTGTTGCACCAGGCTCATCACGTGCGCCGCGCGTTGCGGCACGTGCAGCGCCAGCCATTCGCGAAACAAGGCCTTCAATTCGTACGGCAGGCGCAGCGTGGTGAAGCCCGCGCAGGTGGCGCCGGCGTCGGCCGCCTGTTCCAGCACGGCTTCCATGTCGCTGTCGTTAAGCGCGGGGATGATGGGCGCCACCAGCACGCCCACCGGTATGCCTGCCTCGTGCAACGTTCGCACGGCCTTGATGCGCCGATGCGGCGCGCTGGCGCGTGGTTCGAGCTTCGCGGCGAGATGATTGTCCAGCGAGTTGATCGACACGAATACCTGCACGAGGTTATCGCGCGCCATCGGCGCAAGGATGTCGATGTCGCGCTCCACCATCGCATTCTTGGTGACGATGGTGCATGGATGACGACACTCGGCCAGCACTTCCAGCGCCGCGCGCGTGAGCTTCCAGCGACGCTCGATAGGCTGGTACGGATCGGTGTTGCTGCCGATGTTGATCGGACTCACCGTGTACGAAGGCCGCGCCAGCTCGTGGCGCAACACTTCGGCGAGATTGCTCTTGGCGCGCAGCTTGGTTTCGAAATCGAGGCCGGGCGAAAGATTGAGGTAGCTGTGTGAGGGGCGCGCGAAGCAGTAGATGCAGCAGCAGTTTATAACGAAGCTAAAAGTGTTCAGTTCGTCCGGGAACGGACCATGCCGTCGATACCAAGTTCCGGCACCTAGTAGTCATACGGGCCCAAGCGACCGCATTTTACTGGGAGGTTTTGGTAGCACCAATACCGAAGCAACCTTGCTCATCAAGATTTCAACCCTTCTGTGACCTGGAAAAGTGCTCAGACCTTCTCGAGTAGCGCACGCTCGGCAAGGACGCGTTGCAGGCAGCCATAGAAGCCAAAACCCACCACGCTGTCGGTGTCAGCCTAATCTTTAACCTCCAGAGAAAGTAAACCTGACCCCGTTTTGCCGACCCCGTTTTGCCTGAGCACCGTTTTGCGTTCTGAGCAGCCCAAAAACAAGTAATCTGATGGTTCCAAGCAATCGCTTAAATAACGGCATCAACACACCTTACCGCTCCTTCCGCCTAAGACCCAATGAATCAACGCTACGCAGCAGATAGCGACCCACATGGGCATAGTAGTCTTCGATGACTCAGATTAGATTGACTGCACTGAAGGCTATAGCAGCCGCTCCAATCAGAATCCCTATAGCGCCTCGAATGACCGCTTCTTTACCTGCGTAATGACTTACGTGACCACCTCTGCTCCTCGTCCGCGCTTTACGGGTTACTACGGCCCTTATCCCTCCGATCAGGCAGATGATGCCGAAAAGAAGAAAGAACCAGTTTTGTTCTCGGCTGAAAGAGCCGAAAACAACGATCCCTACAGTACTCATATTTATTCACCAAAGAGGGAGTCAAATGGTCAAGCACTATTGCGGGTTGGCGGCGGAGCTTCCGACGCCAATGGCGATGTGATGACCTTTAATGATGAAAGAAACATGCGCATAGACGCCAACCTCTTTCTTACCCGTACAAGGATCAGTAACAGCGTAATCACCAAGACCGCCGCTCAGTCCACCTATTTTTACAACTGACTCACCAACGTTGCCTTCGTTGAGTGTTATGGGCTTAAACATGCCATCCGCATACTCAGTTCCTGTGAAACTCGAATAATTGATGGCGTCAGTACCAACTTGAACGCCAGCTGCTGCTATTCCCGCGATGTAGAAACCTTCCGATTGGCTACTGCCTAAAATCAGCACCCCCTCGCCCTGGCCAGAGGAAATATTGCCGCCGTCGCCAATAGGATGCTCCACCGAAATAAAGACGAAGGAGTCCTCAGGTGGAACATTGCCCTGCATTCCACACATGCTTGAGTTATACATGCAGACAGTATCGTCCAACCCCATGGGATCGGTGCGTTGCACTGGATTGCTATGAGCGTAGGCATAGAAGCTGTTCTGCCCACCACCAAACCCGAGCGGATCTTCACTAATAAACCCGCCCATCGCTGGGCTGTAATAGCGGGCGCGGTAGTAGGAGAGCCCCGGCGAATCAGCCTCACGACCAGTGTACTGGTAGGGATTGGTGAAACCGGTTGATGTATCGCTGAGCGTCGCGTTGCCATAGGGGTCGTAACTGTATTGCTCTCTGATGGAGCCTGTTTGATCCGTCAATCCCACCGTGCTACCGATTGCATCTGTTACGAAGTAAGTGCGCCCTGTTACGTCGTTGCGAGCGAAGCGCTCGTCAATACCAAGTCCTGTAAGAACGGGATTGATGATGCTCCCTTGGACTTCCTGTATCGCGTTTGCCCCGTCGTAGAGATATTGAACGGGAGCACCTCCTTGTACTGCTTTGCTGATACGGCGCCCCAGTGCGTCGTAACCATAGTTCAACTGAGCCGCGCCAGCTTGGCTGATCTGCACGAGCTGATTTCGGGCGTTCCACGTGTACGTGTTCGTGCCATCGCTCGTCAGATTGCCGTTGGCGTCGTAGCTCAACGTTTGACCGTTAAAGTTCGTCTTTCGTCCATTGAGATCCACTACAGCCGGCTGCGTACTGGGAGTTGGCAACGTATCGGTCGCGAAGCTACCGCCCTTACTTACGCGATGACCGTCGCTGTCGTAGCCATAGCTCAGGTCACCCACTACCGTCCCGTTCGCCTGAACGTACTTCAAGCTAGTGAGCTGGCTGGCCTGATCGTAGCCATAGCTGGCAACAATCCCGTTGGGCAGCGTGAGCGTGGTCCGGCGGTTGTCCGTGTCATACGCAAACTGCACGGACTCCGTACCCTGGGTGATTGTGCTGAGTCGATTGGCATCGTCATAGGCGTAGTTGACGATCGCTTGAGCAGCTGGCGTCATGCTTGTACGTCGGCCCGCGGCGTCGTAGGTGTAACTAACGCTCCCCTGCGCGCTCGCCTCGCTCGTCAATCGATCCAGACCATCGAAAGTCCAATTGGTCGCGCCGGCAGCCGAATCCATCAGACTGGTCACGCGGTTTCCTGCGTCATAGCTCGCTTGCGTGCCGGACCCGTCAGCGTAGGCAACGAGCGTGCGGCGATTGAGCGCGTCGTAACTGTAATCGGTCGTTTGACCTTTTCGGTCGGTGTGGGTGAGAACGTGACCGATGCCATCGTACGTCCAGGACTCGCTCTGCTTCAGCGCGTCCGTCCGTGTGCTTGCTCTGTTACGACCGTCATAAACGAGATTTATCACGCCCTGGTTGGGTAGCGTGACACTCGTTGCATTGCCATTGCCGTCATAGGTGATCGACGTGGTCTGGTTTAGCGCATCGATCACTGACGTGACGCGATCGTTGACGTCGTACTGCGTCAGCGCCACGTTCGCCATGGGATCACGTACGGCGATACGGCGCCCCAAGTTGTCGACGGCAAAGCTCACGGTTCGATTCAGGGGATCGGTCACGCTTTGCAAGTCATAACCTTGGTACGCGAAGAGCGAAGTATTGCCCATGGCGTCTTTGGCTGCCACGGGCTGACCGAAGGCATTGCACTGAAGCGTAGTGGCGTTCCCCAAGGGGTTGGTGACCTTCGTGAGGCACCCGCTGGTGTAGCTGAGCTGCGTGACATGACCCAATGGATCTCTGATCGACGCCAGCTGAGCATAGTCGGACGTGTACGTAAACTGCGTGGTCACCGCGTTGGCAGTGCCGGCCAGCTTCGTCACGGTCAGCACGTTGCCCAGACTGTCATAGGTATAAGACGTTGTGCGGCCCAGCGCGTCGGTTGCGGAATCCACCAACCCGGATGCTTCACGCACAAAAGTTGTTGTCTGGGCCAGCGACGTACCGTAAGCGGCGGTGACACTCGACGGATAGCCACTGGTCGGATCGAAAACGATCTGTTGCTGATGGCCGTTCGGATCCGTGACGATCGTCGAGGTGACTTTCTTGTTGGCATCAAGATTGTAGGCAAACTGATTGCTGGTGTTATCCGCGTAGGTCTGTTTCGTGGTTCGGCCATTAGCGTCGTACTGATTGGTGACCCATACCGTACCGCGCCGATCCTGCATGGTGAGCATGCGGTGGTTGGCGTCGTAGGTGTACTGCTCGGTGGTTTGGTCAGGGTACGTCACCGTGGCGAGGCTACCGGCAGTGTTGTATGCGTACCCTACTGTGCGGCCTGAGTTGTCTGTTGCGCTCGTTACCCGGTTGCTGCTGTCGTAGTTGAAGTTGATAGTGCGTCCGCTGGGCGACACCATCTGGGTCATGAGCCCACCGTTGTAATTGAACTGGACCTGGTTACCGTAGCGGTCCTGGATCCACGAGAGCGAGTTGGGTATGTGACGGGTGAACGCCATTTGCGTTCCATCTTTCAGTGTCACGAGCCAGTGCGCGCCGATAGCCGTCGTGTCGAACTGAAACTGCATGGTGGCGCCGTAGTACGCGGAACGTGTCGCCGTGTGTTGCCAGAGCGTGCCCGCCGGGAAGGGCCAAGTCGCGGAGCCACTTACAAGGTTGAAGTTAATGGCCTCGCCGCAGGGAAGTACCAGAGTACTTGAGGTGAAGGTGCTGCCATTGCTGCTGCTGTAGAGATGCATGCCGAAGTTGGCATTGCCGCCTATACCAAAGGCATGTGAACTGATGTCCGCGGACGAATAGGCACGTGTCAGAACCAAAGGAACAATGTCGCGAATGGCCAAATCATTCCACTCGTGGAACAAGATGCCCGTCTGCAGGTCGATGGGTTCGCCCGTGGAGCAATTGTTTGGCTTTTGCGAAGTCGGAGGATTTGTATTGTTCTCCGATGCGCCCGCACCGAGCGCCATCGTCAACGCCACGCCGGGGTCCGGTGCAAGATGCCTGGCGTCGGTCGTGACATGCCCCTGGCCATACATCTGCCAGCCTTCCTTCGTGTTGTAAACCCAGAAGTCGCCCGATGATGTGGGCTTTGCGCCGCTGTAGTTGGGGTACACCACGCGGATACCTTTGGCAGCCTCTGGAGTAAGCCCCTGCACCACCGCATCACCCGGCTGGATGGTGAAGTACATCGGGAAGTTGGCGGGTAGCGGGAACGGTGCGTGGTCCACCGGCGTGGGAACGATCGCTATATGCGTGAGCACATGGCCGTCCTTATCCTTGAACACCGCGCCGGCCGGCACGTGCAGTTCAAGGCCAGGCATGTCGGGGTGATGGATCACCACTTCCTGCGTCGTGGGTGATGGCAATGCGACCTCGTCGCGCGGCAGCACGCGGGGCAAGTACATCACATACGGCATGTGCGAGACGGTGTGCGCCTTGATGTCGGCACCCACCAGAAAGCGGCCATAGTTCACCGCATCATGGCTCGCACTACCGCCATCGACGAAAAGATCCTGTCGACCTCGGGGAATGTCGGCAAGCACAAAGACACCGCGGGCATCGGTGCGCACTTTACGATCACCGATACTTATTTCCACATTTGCGACAGGCGATTCATCAATCTGCCTGACCTGACCCACGAGTGCCGTCGCGCCCTTGGGCAGCAAGGCTTCCATGGCGCGCGTGTCGGGCAAGATCTGGTTGGACGTATAGAGACGCCAGTGGCCACCGGTGAAGTCCGGGATGTTGTTGCGTCCGGGGAACCACGCACCGTCTTTGATATAGCTGTGCTGGCGACAGACCTGGTCGTCCTTGCATTCCTCACGGCCGGCACCGGCCATGATCTGCATGGCCGGTAAGCCTGCGTCGGTTTGCGGCATGGCAGGCGCGGGACGCTCGCCCGAACCGGAAATAACCACACTCGCATCGCCAGCCTTGGCTGTCTTGAAGCCAATCGCTTCGAACGGCAACTCTATGCCGTCGGTCGTATGCAGTCCTTTGACGAACAGGGTGTATTGCGATGCCGGGTAAAGGTCGTCTGGCAATTGCACGAAGGCGAGGCGACCGCCTTCTGTACCCACTACGCGCGCCGACACTGTGCCTTCCGGCCCAAGTAGCGTGACAGTGCCGTTCGCAAGCTGTTTCACATCGACCGGTGATGTAAAGCGTAGTGAGAGCGGACCGTGGATGGATGCATCGGTGCTGTTCTTGGCGGGGAAGCTTGCCGCGATTCCAACATTGATGTGTCCGTCATGCGCATAACTGACATCGACCATACGAGATGCTGAGGGATCGAGCCGCGTGGAATCGACAACGGGATGCCCGAAGTTATCCACACCGCCTTGCAGCAGCAGCGAGCCATCCGCGGTCAACGTCGTGCTGCCACCGATGCGCGACGCATGCGTTGTGCCGACCGGAAGATCGACGAGCTTGCGCGGCGTGTCTTGCCAGAGCGTCACGGTGTCCGCTAGGTCGCCTTTATCCGTCCAGCCACCGGCGAGCACTAGCCGACCGTCGCTGAGCACCGACAGGGTATGTCCCGCGCGCGCCGGCAAGCCCAGACCATTGGCATGGATCAGCTGACCGGTGACGGGGTTGAGCCAGTCGCCATCGCCGAGCACCCTTCCTTGATCGTCGATGCCACCCCATAGCAGCACCTGACCGCCAGGCATGACGGTTATGGAGGTGAAGCGCCGGCGCTCGGGTAGCGTGATCTTCTGGCGGTTGGAGCCGCTGCCCAGATAGATCACGCCTTCGTCGCCGCGAAGTTCCATGCTGCGACCATCGGGCAAGGTAGCTCGTACGATATTCGCACCGGCAGGAATGAACAGCTCATGCCCGGCGCTTTGAATACGCTCCGGAGCATTGGCTGATGGCATGGCCAGCGCGAGAGCAGTCAACGCGCTGACGCCCAGCAAGCCGACCACGTGAGCTACGCCCAGCCCCTTCCCCTTAATACCCATTGCCCACTCCCTTGATCCATGCGATGCCGTGTGTCGGTATCACCGACTTCATCCACGGCTCCAACATCTGCTATCGGCGTCACACGCGCTGCCACGACTCCGGTGTTCACCATGGGCCATCGCACTATGCCCCGTGCGGCGGCCCCCAGCATTGATTACTGCGGTGACAAACTCAGCGATGCAGCCGACGGCAAGCCGCCGTTCTGAATCACGATCACGGTATACGTGCCGCTCACCGGCAAGTTCGGCAGGCTCAACGTGCTGGAGTCACTCGAGCTTGTCTGTGCATACGCGTTGGCCGGTGTGATCGTGCCGACATCCGGCCGATACACGTAGATCGATACCGGCTGCCCGTTGGGGCTCGTCGTGATATTGGCAAGCTGTAGTGCGAGATTGTCGCCAGCATTGGCATTGAACATGAAGCGTTCGACCGGTGTGGTGGTGGGACCAAAAAGGATGGGGTTGCCGCTAGTAAGCAGCCCGCCCATCACGTCACGCTTGAGCTTGGCCCGCACTTGCACCGTGCCAGTGGCAGACCCGGAGATCGCCACGCCATACGTTCCGCCCGCAAGATTCCACAAGGGGAGATTGCAGCTCGCGCCGGGAGTTTGAGCACTACAGTTGAAATTGCTGACGTTCTTCCCACTCGCATCGTAGATGCCGATCGAGACCAGACCGTTGCTTCCTCCGCTGGCGACCATGTTGTCGAGCGTCAACTCCAGATTGTCACCTGGACTGCTACCCAAACTCAGATAGGTACGCGCACCGGTTGTCAGAGCCATTGTCTGGCCATCGCCATCAGCGACAAGCGTGGGGTTGAATGCCGGGTTCAAAGCAAGCTGGCCAGAGAAAGGCACACCATATGTCGCATACGCAAGCACCGTGTACGTACCACTGACCGGCATCGATGGCATGTTTAGGGTGCCACCATTGGATGTCGACAACTGTGCGTAGTAGTTGCCGTTGCTGGCGCTGCCACTCCCATCCGTGAGGATGGCGCCTGCATCCGGGCGATAGACGCTCATGTAAATCGTTTGGTTCGCTGGAGTTATCTGTATCGACGATAGGGTAAGAGCAATATTCTGACCCGCTGCAGCGTTGAAGGTGAATCGTTCGATGTGACCCTGAGGAATCGAGAACAGTGTGGGTTTTGCGCTATCGAGCAGCGGACCGACCACGTCAGATACAAGCTGGGCGTTGAAAGTCATGGCTCCGTTAAAACCGGGCGAGACCACTGCCTTATAGTCACCGCCAGACGCATTCCATAGGGGGAACATGCACACGGCCCCGCCGCATGTGCCCGAGTAGTAAACCTGTCTTCCTGCCGGGTCGTACAGCTGTATGGCAATCGCGCTCGTGAACGTGTTCTGAGGCACGTTGACGCTGTTGAAAGCTAGCTCAAGATTGTCACCAGGGTTTGTATGCAGGGTGATGTTGTACTTCTCGTTGGTTTGCTGCGCCGTGAAACTCTGGGAGGGACCATCAGCGACAAGTGATCCTTGCAGGCCATTGCCCAGAGTCATCGTGCCTGTGACGGGAACACCGGAAGGTTGTGCCGTGAGAATGACCGTGTAAGTGCCACCCACCGGCATATTCGTCATGTTCACGGTAGGTCCGTTGCTGCTGCATATTTCAACGTACTCATTACCATAGTAGCCCGAAGCCCTTGGATAGTTATCGGGGCGATATACGTCGGCACATAGACCTTGGCCTGACGGATTTGACACGACGTTGGACAAGGTGAGGGCCAGGTTGTCGCCCAGGTTCGCGTTGAACGTATAGCGCTGCGTTTCGCCCTGACTCAGGCTAATGGGCAACGGCACATTCAGAGTAATTGGCGGCTCGAGAGTGTCAGGTTTGATGAGGACATTGAAACTGTAGCCATACGAACTGGTGACAACTATCGAATAGTCGCCACCCGCCAAGTTCCAGAGTCCGTTGACACAGCTCGCTCCCTTGCTGCCTGAGCTGCAACTGAGGGTCCCCACTTGCACGTGATTTTTGTCGTAAACCGTCGCAGCAACGGATCCCGTGTTGTTGAGCAGACTGAACTCCAGATTATCCCCACGGTTGGCGCTGAAGGTCAGATAGGTGTTCTGTCCGCCTATGCTCGTCCCATAGGTTGGTGACATCGCTCCGACAGCAACCGTGCCTGTAATACCGGGCAGCAGCGTCAATGTGGCTTGGGCTGGTTCGGCATTGTCACTGGAGAGGACTACGGTATAGGTCCCACTCTCAAACAGGTCGGGCAGGTTAAGCACGGTGGAACCGCCGGTAGATACCTGTCCGTTGTTAAAGCTGGTAAGCGGAATACCCGAATCTGGCCTATAAATCGTCGCGGTAACAGTTCCTCCGCTCGGCACGGTGCTTACCGATGCGAGGTTCAGCGCAACCGTATCCCCGGCATTTGCGCTAAACGTCACGCGCTCTACCTGACCGAATGCCAGGCTCACGGGAGTCGGCGCGTTAAACGCCAGCGCCGGTCCGGTGATATCCGTCAGCAATTGCATGGCAAAACTCATCTGTACCGTACTCTGTGGCGTAATCAGCACCGAATACTGGCCGGGTGCCAGGTTCCACAATGAAAGGTGACAGTTCCCGGCTCGCGAACTGGAATAACAAGTCCCGTAACTCACTTGGTTACCAGCCGGGCCAAGCACTTGAATCTGGGCGCTGATCGATGCGCCACCGTTCCCCTGAAGATTGCCAAGCGTGAGTTCGAGATTGTCGCCTCGGGCTGCATTGAAGGTCGTGTATACGGCTTGGCCGGCTGCAGCCGTGCTTACGCTCCGCGCTGCGGCGTCCTTGACCAACGCCGGCAAGCTGGCTGGCACGAAATTCAGGTTGACACTGCCAGGTTCACCGTAAGCCGTATAAACCACTACTGTGTACGTACCACTCGCCGGCAGGTTGGCCAGATTGATGGCGCTCGCACTTGTGGTGGATGTAGTGGCATAAGGCGTTCCGAAGAAGCCGGTGTCCGGTCGATAAACGTTCACGGAAACGGGCTGCCCCGCGGGCGTCGTTGATGCCCCCGATAGCGCCAATGAAATATTGTCTCCCGCGTTGGCTGTGAACGTCAGACGCTCTACTCCGCCCAACGGTAGGCTGACAGGCGTCAGCGTATTGGCTGCAAGAGCTGGCCCGACAATGTCCGGCATGATCTGTGCGTTGAAGTTGATCGTCCCACCCCAGCTTGGGGAGGCGACCACCTTGTAGGAACCCGCAATCAGATTCCACAGTGTGAAACGACAGGCGCCACCGGGATTGGAGGCGTAGCAGTTGGCCCAAGTCACCTGCTTACCTGACGGGTCGTAGACGTCCACGCGGAAGCCGTTGGTGCTGGCTCCAATCACGTTGATGCCGCTGAAGGTCAGCTGCAAGTTATCGCCGTCGTTAGCGTTAAACGTCATGGTGACGTTCTGACCTGCAGCAGATGCCGTTTGCGTTATCGGCGTGCCGTTGTTACTAAACGTTGGCGTGCCATACACGGGTACCGTCGATGCATCAGACACCAAGCTCACCTGGGCATTGCCCTGTAAGCCGTACTGAGGCATTACCACCATGGTGTATGTGCCACTGACCGGCAGCACGGGCAAAGTGATGTTCTGCAGACTGCTCGTCACCAGATAGGAGGCAAAACTTGCGGCGGTTTGGGAGAAGGCGCCTATGTCCGGACGGTAGAAAGCCAAGGTCACGCCGTAACCGGTGGGCCAGGTCGATTCGTTCTGGACCAGGAACTTGACCGTGTCTCCCGCACGACCGCTGAACGTTACACGTTCCACCTGACCTGCGTTCAGAAGGAATCCTTGATAGCCCGGAACTGTGAGCGGTGGTCCCACAATGTCCGGCTGAAGTGAAGCATTGAACTTCAGGGTGCCGCCGTTCGAACCGGAATAGGGCGACACAATGGCCGTGTAGGTGCCTGCTGCCAAATTCCACAGCGGCTGCATGCAGCTTCCATTGGGATTACTTTGGGCGCAATTGAACGATGTGATTTGAGAGCCGGCAGCGTTGTATACGTTGACGCTGGCAATGGCGCTACCTCCGCCCGAGATAGTGACACCGTTCAACGCTAGCTCCAGGTTGTCGCCTGCCTGGGCTGCAAATGTGAGATAGGAAGCCTGTCCCGATACATTGGTAGTGACGCTCTGTTGCGCACCCGTGTTAGGCAAGGCTCCTACGGACCCTCCGTACAGTCTTAGCTGTGCGGTTGCGGGCGTATACATGTCCGGCACCATGATGACGGTGTATTTGCCGCTGAACGGTAGGTTCCGGAGATTGAACGTCGACGTCCCCATGACGTCGGTCGACGCATAGACATTGCTGAACCGAGAAATCGCAGACGGCGGTTGATAGACGTAGAACGTGACCCCTCGGTTGGTCACCGTTGGCGTGGTAGATACGTTGGCCAACTGCAGCGCCACTGTGTCGCCCGCGTTCGCGCTGAAGGTAAAGCGTTCTACCTGACCTATGGAGTTGTTGACGGTTACCGGATTACCTGAAGTGAGGTCCGGTCCAAGCACATCGCGTTGCAGCTGCGCACTGAAACTCTGGATACCGGTCAGGGAGTAGAGGCTGGCAGTGATGCGATAGGTGCCGGCCTGCAAATGCCAGAGGTGTATCTCGCAACTTGGTAGTTCGGTGCCGTCTGAAGTCTTCTGGGCCGAGCAGTTGGCACTGGTGATGTTGTTTCCGTTCGAATCAACGATATTGAAGGTCGCCATTGCGTAGCTGGCTGCGGTGACCGACATGTGCGTGATCAATAGCTCCAGGTCATCGTCCTGCTGCGCAGTAAAGGTCATATAGACGATCTGACCTGACGCACTGGAGGCGAACGACGTCGGCTGATCGCCGGCTACCAGGTTGCCGGCGAGTCCCGGCAATACGGCGACTTGCCCCGTCATAGGCAAGCCGTAGAAAGGTATGACTACGATGGAATAAGTGCCAGAAACCGGCAGATTGGGCAGATTAACTGTGGGAACGCTGTCAGTGCGCGTAGATGCATAGATTGCTCCGCCACCGTCCGGCAGATAGACATTTATCGCTACCGGCTGGTTTCCAGGTATCGTCGCGAGGTTGGACAGGTTCACCGCGAGCGTGTCGCCCGCATTGGCATTGAACGTATAACGTTCAGCTTGGCCTGCACCGAGATTGATGGCTTGCGGCGTGCCTACCTGCAAAGACCCGCCTTTGATGACATCCTGCAGCAGCACGTTGAAACTCATGGGGCCGCCCTGCGTCTGAGACACAAAAACGGTATAGGTTCCGGCCCACATGCCCCACAGATTCAATATGCAGCTGCCGGCCGGGCTCGACACATAGCAGGTTGTATAGGTCACCTGTCCACCCGCCGAGTTGTAGACGTAGACGTTGACGCTGCTATTTCCGGCGACTGTCAGCTGGTTGAGAGTGAGTTCAAGGTCCTCACCCTGCGTTGCAGTAAACGTGAAGTACACGCTCTGCCCCGACCCGTTCGCGGTTAGCTTGGTAGCTGCCCCATTGGTGGTAATTCCACCCGTCGTGCTTGGATACAACTGCACTTGTCCCGTGGCGGCAAGGCCGTAGTCCGCCGTCGCAACGATGGTATAGGTGCCGCTGACGGGGAGTGCGGGTAAGTTCAGTACGGCGACGTTTGCCGTATCGAAGGACGCAAATACCGTCGTGGCACTTGTGATAGGCCCAGCATCAGGGCGATAGACTTGATATGTCACACCCACTCCACCAGCAGCGGGCGTGGTGCTTGCGTTAGCTTGGATGGCAAGGAACTGTCCAGCTTGTCCAGTGAAGGTGAAGCGCTGGACCTGACCTGCAGGAAGAGCAACGGCCTGCGCACTGTTGGGAGAAAGGGGCGACACACTGTCCCGCTGGAGCACGGCATTGAAGCTCATTGTCGCGGCACTGCCTGGCACGACGATCACCGTATACATCCCACCCGCTGTCTGCCAAAAATGTTGCAGGCAGCTGCCCCCTGGGTTATTCGAATTGCACGTGAACTTTGCGACCTGCGTGCCTACTGCGTTGTACACATAGGCAGTGAGACTCGGATAGAGCGTTGTTCCGACGGTGACGTTATTGAGCGTCAACTCCAGATCCTGCCCAACGAGCGTATTGATCAGGAATCGCTTGTTCTGCCATCCGCCAGGTGTCACCACGTTCAGCGGCTGCCCCGCAGCGAGCACGGAATTAGCTTCCAGGCTCAGCGTCATCTGTGCCGCCGCCGTGGTGGGCGTGAACGTCACCAAGTAAGTGCCATTGGCAGGCAGCTGTGCCAGATGGATGCTCGGTGCCGTCGAGGAGATGCTACCCGTCTGCATCACCACATTGCCCGGCGCGTATACGGTGAAGTTGATCGCGCTGGAGGTCGTTGTAATGGCACCGGCTTGCAAGCTGAGCCAACTGCCGATCGTTCCGTCGAACAGTACAGCTCCGATCTGGTTGGCTGCGGGAATATTGAGACTTGCCGTCTGCCCGGCGGTCGAAACGTAACCGGTGCTCACCACATTCGCTGGATTGATGCTCGGAGGAACCACGATGACCGGCGCGAGACTTCTCGCCTTGCCATACGGCGTTTGCACCGCTACGTAGCCACTGGAGCCGTTAGCCGGCACTGCCGATTGCAGCCGGGTATCCAGCGCACCGGACAGCGACATCTGCTGACCACCAATCTGAACTGTCGTCTCGCCAGTCACTGGATAAAGATGTGTGCCGGTAGTCGTCAGGGTCGAACCCGCTGTCGCTACGTTGGGGCTTATTTGCGTGATGACTGGTGGCAATCCGGTATTGTCGATGACGAACGGCGACGAGCTGGCTGCCGTCTGCATGCCTGCGGTGACACTGATCGGGCCGGTGCTGGCACCGTTGGGAACGGTAACGACCAGTTGATTCGCGGAAGCAGAGAGGACCGTGGCCCCTGCGCCGCTAAAGGTGACCGCGTTGCTCGCCGGTGTGCTCGCAAAGCCCTTGCCGGAGACGACCACTTGCGTACCCGCCGCGCCATGCGTCGGCATGAAGGAGAAGATGGCGAGCTGCCCGGGCCCTGCCGAGCTAATCTGCAACAGGTTACCGTTGGCGTCGTAACTGTACTGCGCGGCGTTATCGTTCTGTGTCACACCCACAAGACGACCGTTGGCGTCGTAGGCGTAATTGCTGGACTGCGCCAGGGCGGCGACGTTCCAGCAGAGCAGCGCCAGTAGGACGAGCGCCACGCGAAATGGGATGGCCGAATGCTTCAACCAGACCGCCCCGCGCATGCCATCACACGCCATGGCGCGAGCACGCGCCATCCACACACAGCCCTGCGAGTCCATACGCACGCCCTTATCGCCGTTCCTTCGGATCGGCTGGCTAATTGTCTATATCACTTCCCCTGGGAGCGGACTCCCCTATCGCGCACTATTGAGTGACACGTTTTTAGTTGTCAATATCACTAAAGTGATCCAGACGAAGACAATGTGATGCCGTTCGCACTCGCTGGCGATGCGATCACCTCAGGATTACACACTGAAATGGATTGCCCCGTGTCTCAGGAGAACATATGAATCGGATCGTTCATTGGATGGGTATGGGCGCATTGCTTGTTGCGCTAGCAGGATGCAACCACCCGTCTGCCACAGAGACAACGTCTGCCAATACCAGCCCGGAAGCCAAACTTCAAAAGCCTGCAGCCACGGCAGATGAAAACACCTGGGGCAGTTACCTCGCGGAGCAAGGCAAGCTGCACGGTAAGGATGTCGGCATGCATCCTTACATCTACGTTATTCCGGCTGGCGAGAGCATTGCCGCCAATGATCGTCGCGAAAATGAGATCGATTCGGTCGTGCACAGCATCGGCCCCATCTTGATGCCTGGCGGCATGCTGATCCTTGGCGGTGCCGATGGCAAACAGACAACAGCATTCATCGCCGACTTAGCCAAGCAAGTTAAGGCCGACTCACTTAAAGGGATTGTCGTGCTCGTGGTGAGCGAGCGCAGCGAAGAGGCGACAGTGAAGGAGTCGCTGAAAGCCAGCGGTGCGGCCGTTCGATTCGTCGCGATGTAAACCACCCTGTGTTTGACATGCGCTCTAGCGCCAACGGAATACGGTTGATCCTAAGGCGGTCGGCTTGGGCGTGGCTCACGCTAGCCCTTCTCGGATGTTCTCAGCCATACGGTAACGCCGATGCAGCGCTCCAAAGGGAGCGCATTGACCTGGGCCGCAGGCTTTTCAGCGACCCACACTTGAGCGCCGACAACAACATCAAATGCGCTTCGTGCCACATTCCTTCGCTTGCCTATACCGACGGCAAGCAGGTTGCTGTTGGGGTCGGTGGAAGGACGGGATCACGAAATACACCGAGCCTCTCTGCGCTGGATTCAATGGACACGAATGCCTCGTTCTTCTGGGACGGTCGGCGCAGGCAACTGGAAGAGGCCGTGCTTGATCCGATGACCAATCCCGTCGAAATGGGGTTGCGTGATCGAGGCGAATTGCTCCAGCGCGTTCAGGGTAATGTTGAATACCGAGAGCGCTTTGAGCATATCTTTCATCGCCAGAACATAGAAGGCGAAGATATCGGAATCGTCTTGGCTGACTATGTCCGTTCGCTTAGTGCAGAACCCAGTGCATACGACCGCTATGTGACGCAGGGGGACCGTATGGCACTCGATACCCGCGCCGTGCTGGGCCTGACACTTTTCGCGGGTAAGGCCGGGTGCTCTCAATGCCACTTGTTGAGCGGCAAGCCCGCCGCGCTGACAGACGAGAAGTTTCATCGCACAGGCGTCGGCCTTGATGACATTGCGCCCAGTCTTTCGATGCTGACCCAGGAGGTTGTGAAGTCGTCGCTGAAAGGTTCAGCCATCGGTGATCGCCTGGCGACGCATCCTGATGAAGCGCAACTTGGGCGCTTCAATGTGACGCGCGAACCGGCAGACATCGGTCTGTTCCGTACACCGTCGCTTCGGGGTGTCGCGAATACAGCGCCTTACATGCACGATGGCAGCGTACCGACGCTGGAAGATGCTATCGATCGCGAGATCTACTACCGAAGCCTCCAGGCTGGTGAACCGCTGAACTTGAGCGCGGAAGAACGGGCGAACCTGAGGGCTTTTCTGGAAACACTCTGAGCGACGAAACCTGATAAATCGACCTGTGGTGGAACCTAACTCATGACGCGGCCCCAGAAACTCAGCGACGCTCAGAACAGTTGCCCCTGCGGCGACGGCTTGCGAGGCGGAACGAACTTGGTGGTGTCGAGCGACAGCTCGCGGGTGCGACCAAAGCCATGCTTGCGGCACGCGACGTCGAAACGGCGACGGATGGGTTCGGCGAACACGCCCTGCCCGCGCATGCGCGTGCTGAAGTCGCTGTCGTAGTCACGGCCGCCGTGCATCTGCTGCATCAGGCTCATCACGTGCGCCGCGCGTTGCGGCACGTGCAACGCCAGCCATTCGCGAAACAAGGCCTTCAATTCGTACGGCAGGCGCAGCGTGGTGAAGCCCGCGCACGTGGCGCCGGCGTCAGCGGCTTGTTCCAGCACGGCTTCCATGTCGCTGTCGTTGAGCGCGGGGATGATAGGAGCCACCAGCACGCCTACCGGTATGCCTGCCTCGTGCAACGTTCGCACGGCCTTGATGCGCCGATGCGGCGCGCTGGCGCGTGGTTCGAGTTTCGCGGCGAGATGATTGTCCAGCGAGTTGATCGACACGAATACCTGCACCAGGTTCTCGCGCGCCATCGGCGCAAGGATGTCGATGTCGCGCTCCACCATCGCGTTCTTGGTGACGATGGTGCATGGATGACGACACTCGGCCAGCACCTCCAGCGCCGCGCGCGTGAGCTTCCAGCGACGCTCGATGGGTTGATAAGGATCGGTATTGCTGCCGATGTTGATCGGACTCACCGTGTACGAAGGCCGCGCCAGCTCGTGGCGCAACACTTCGGCGAGATTGCTCTTGGCACGTAGCTTCGTTTCGAAATCGAGGCCGGGCGAAAGATTGAGGTAGCTGTGCGAGGGGCGCGCGAAGCAATAGATGCAACCATGCTCGCACCCGCGGTAGGGATTGAGCGCCTGGTTGAAATGGACGTCCGGCGAATCGTTGCGTGTGATGACGCTGCGTGCGCGTTCTTCCGTCACCTCGGTGCGAGGGCGCGGCGCTTGCTCGTCGAGCAACAGGCTTTGCCAGCCGTCGTCTTCCGCGTGATGACGGATCGACTCGAAGCGTCCTTCCGGATTGGAAGCCGCGCCCCGGCCTTTGAGGGCCTGCGGTGGGAGAAAGGATTCAGCCATGCCGACAGTGTGCACCGGCCATGTCTCAGCCGACGCGACACCTCGGCCTGCGTCACTGCGCGTTTGGTGCGAGCTGCGCCTGCAGGGCCTTGCCCATCGTCTGCAGCGGGTAGAGGTCCAGTTGCCGGCCGAGTTCGGTGAAGACCGGCGTGGAGATGGTCCAGCCCAACGGAATGGGATAATTGCCTGGGCACAGGCGGAAGTGCCACAGCAAGTCGCCGCGCGCGGGGTCCGCCTCGTTGGGCCGAAGCGTGTTGAGCAGTTGCACGCGTGCGTACTCGCCGCGTGCGCTGCGCGTATCGAGCAGCGCATTCAACGGCGCAATGGCTTCGCCACTCACCGGTTCATGCACCACGCCGGGTACCGAGGGGCATGCGGCGGAATAGAACGGCATCGGATGGCTGGCGTCGTGTTGCTCGATGAAGTCGGTCATTAGCGGATCATTGCTGATATGGATCACGATGAAGCGCAGCGACAAGCCTTGCTGTTTCGCCTTGCCGCGCAACAGCCGCAGGAGTTCGAGCAGCGTGGTGGTGCCGGAGTTTTCGAAGTAACCGCCATCGACAAGTTGCATGCGATCGGGCACGGGCGGATTGGCCAGATGCGTCTCCAGCGTGCCGGCCGGGCTCACATAGGTGAAGCGCGCGCTGTTGAGCACCACTTCGCTCAGCGGTACGCGCGGATCAAGCCAGCTCGAGCCATCCAGTCCCGCCGTCCACGGTTGTCGTTGCGGCGTGGCAACCGGCTGGAACGGATGCTGGATGAAACGCTTGCCGTCGGCCACCGTGGTGCTGTTGAGGAACAACGCTGGCAGTCGCGTCGACGGCAGCGTGCCTGCCTGCCCATAGAGTGCGGAGAACGGTTCATCGAACGCCGGCATACCTTCCTTGCGCGCTGCCGATTCCCAGGCTCGCGTCAGAGCGCGCGCACGATCGTCGAGCCACGCACCCGGCAGCCAGCGCTGCGTGAAGTCGACAAAGAACGTGTTGGCCAAGGTGGGTGCGAGGAAATCGTGGCTGAGCATGCGCTGCGCACGCGCTTCCAGCGTGGATGCGTCCACTGGTTGCGGCTGCGCCAGCGAACTCACATAGACGGCCAAACCCAGGCTTCCCCCTGAAACGCCGCTCGCGCCGAACAGATAGCGGGCAAACAGTGGCCCAACGTTCGACGGCTGACCTTGCTGCGTGACGGCGGTGAGACGGCTGAGCACCAGCGCCGACCACGCCGCACCGCGAATGCCGCCACCCTCCGCCGCCACGAGGATCACCGGGCACGGGTGGTGACCCACGCAGCGGTCCGCAAGCCACGCATCCACATAGGCATCGAACGAAGGCCGCGTGTCGGCTGGCTGCAACGCGGGGTGCTCGTGCGTGCTCATGCCCGCGTACTGCCGCACCTTGTGGTTGTCGTTGAGATGCAGCCAATGCAGCGAGGCACTGAGCAGCAGCATGATCGTGAGCAAGGGCACGCCGCGCCGGTCGCCGACCATGCACAGCAAGCTGCCGCTGTAGCAGAGAAAGGTGGCCGCGATGAGCAGGATGGCCAAGGGGCCCATGCCATCGAGCAGTTCGGGCACGAAGGCGATCAGCACGGTAGCGAGCACATTGAGCGTCACCACACTGATGTACATGACTATCGCAAACCTGCCGAGGTCGCGCACGCGCCACACGCGCTTCTCGTCGCGGGGCCGTGCATGCGGCGTGCTCACGCGCGGCACGCGGCGTGACAGCGCGCTCCACAGCCGGCGGCGAGTGACAAAGAACACGATGAGGACCGCCGACTCCACGACCAGACCGAGCGCACGCCAGCTACGTTGTACACAGTGCTCGGTGATGCCGCAGGGCCCATGGGGCAGTTTGGTCAGCGCGAGCACGTAGCCCAGGCACACCAGCATGGGCACCGAGGCGCCGAGCAGGCGGGGCAGCCAGTCGCGCAGAAGGGCGGCGCGTTCGTCCTGGAGCGCGGGCCAGCGCGGATAGCGCAAGCGGTACGCGTTGCGCGCCGCATGCCACATCGCCAGACCCGCCAACGCGCTGCTGAGCAGCAAGGCCACGTAGCGCGCTTCGCTGGGGTCGGTCCACAAGGCGATAAGAAAAAGTTCGGCGGCCTGGTCGACGCCAATGGCCACGACCACCGCGACAGCCACGATGAGCAGCGACACGCGCACCGGCTTGAGGTGATCGAGCACCAGCGCGGTCCAGCCCAGCATGCGTCGCCAGCGGCGGCGAATCGTGGGTTGCCGGGTATCCCTTGTGCGTTCGATGTCGGGCATGCGGCTCCCTCCCAGGTGCCGTGCATCGCCATGGCCGCGACCATAGTAGAGCGGCACCGTGCTGTCACCCGTGACCGCGTTGGCATGCACGTTTCGGCGACGTCGCCGTCTCGACGCTGAAGGAAGGTTCTTGCGTCACACCCATGCGACGCGGGGCTGTGGATACTTTCGTCCACCGTTGCGCGGCAAGGAGAATGCAATGACCACTGAGGGCCTGCTCGTTTTCCTGTTGATCGGCGCCATCGCCGGCTGGCTCGCCGGGCTGATCGTGCGCGGCTTTGGTTTCGGGCTGATCGGCAACATCGTGGTGGGCATCATCGGCGCGTTCTTCGCGGGATGGTTGCTTCCAAGGCTGGGCGTGCATTTCGCGATGGCCAGCCCGTTCGTCAACAGCGTGCTGCATGCGTTGATCGGCGCGGTGGTGCTTCTGGCCATCGTCGGCGTGATACGCAGCGTCTGATGCGAGTGCGTGAGAAAGGCGCGACGGTTGCCCGTCGCGCCTTTTCGTTGTCGCCAGGCAGGTAATCAGCCGCGGATATCGACATCCTTGGTTTCACGCAGGAACAGCAGGCCGATGAAGAACGTGGCGATGGCCACGATGATCGGATACCACAGGCCGTAGTAGATATCGCCCTTCCACGCCACCAGCATGAAGCCGATGGTCGGTACGAAGCCGCCGAACCAGCCGTTGCCGATGTGATACGGCAGGCTCATCGAGGTGTAGCGGATGCGCGTGGGGAACATCTCCACCAGCCAAGCGGCGATGGGGCCATACACCATGGTCACGTAGAACACGAGGATGGCGAGCAGCACGATCAGCATCGGGTAGTTGCTTTGCGCCGGATTGGCCTTCTCGGGATAACCGGCCTCCTTGAGTGCACCCGTGAGTTGCGCACCGAACGCCTTGCTCTGGTCGCCAAACGCCTTGCCGTCCAGTGCCGCTCCTTCAAACGAGCTGATGGTGCGATCACCGATCTTCACTTCGGCGATGCTGCCGGGCTCGGCCGCCACGTTGGAATACGGAATGCCCTTCTTCGCGAGGGCGCTCTTGGCCACGTCGCACGAGCTGGTGAATTTCGCCTTGCCCACCGGATCGAACTGGAAGCTGCAGCCGTTGGGGTCGGCGACCACCTTCACCGGTGAGGTTGCCGCTGCCGTCTCGATGGCCGGATTGCCGAAATGCGTGAGGCCCTTGAAGATCGGGAAGTAGGTGAGCGCGGCGAGCAGGCAACCGGCGAGCACGATGGTCTTGCGGCCGATGCGATCGGATAGCCATCCAAACAATACGAAGAACGGCGTGCCGATGGCCAATGCCGCGGCAATCAGCAGGTTGGCCGTGGTGCCGTCGATCTTCAGACTCTGGGTGAGGAAGTACAACGCATAGAACTGGCCCGTGTACCACACCACCGCCTGGCCAGCCGTGGCGCCGAGCAGCGCGAGTATCACCAGCTTGAGGTTCTTCCACTGGCCGAACGCTTCGGTCAGCGGCGCCTTGGAGTGCTTGCCCTCGGCCTTCATCTGCTGGAACACCGGCGACTCGTGCAGTTGCATGCGGATGTACACCGACACGATCAGCAGGATCGCCGAGACCCAGAACGGAATACGCCAGCCCCAGGATTCGAACGCTTCCGTGCCCAGGCCAAGTCGCGTGCCCAGGATGACCAGCAGCGAAAGGAACAGGCCGAATGTCGCCGTGATCTGGATGAAGCTGGTGTACAGGCCGCGCTTGCCCTGCGGCGCGTGCTCGGCCACGTAGGTCGCGGCGCCGCCGTACTCGCCACCCAGTGCAAGGCCCTGCAACAGGCGCAATGCGATGAGGATGGTCGGTGCCGCCACGCCGATGGTGGTGTACTCGGGCAGCACGCCGACCAGGAAGGTCGACAGGCCCATGATGACGATGGTGATGAGGAAGGTGTACTTGCGGCCGATCAAATCGCCCAGACGGCCAAACACGATGGCGCCGAACGGACGCACCGCAAAGCCTGCTGCGAACGCGAGCAGCGCGAAGATGAATTGGCTCGTTTCGTTCAATCCGGTGAAGAAGTGCTTGCCGATGAGCGCGGCGAGCGATCCGTAGAGGTAGAAGTCGTACCACTCGAACACGGTGCCCAGGCTGGAAGCCAGGATGACGCGGCGGTGGCCGGTGTCGAGCGATCCCCGCATGTCGACGGCGGTCGTAGCCATGATGTAGCCCTCAGTTGTGACACCCCATCGAATCGATGGATGTGGTTTCAGGTGCAACGTGATGGAGCGGCGCGTGCCACTCGGTATGCCTCTCCACTAACCGGTTCGGGCGCCTCCCGTCGCCCCGCCCGGTGGTGCCGATGGCAACGCCGCCTGGCGGTGCCATCGTCGCTTGCCTAGAACTTGTACATGCCGCTGAAGCTGACCTGGTTGCCGTTGACGGTCTGGCTGGAAGACGAATTCTTCAGCTGGTAACGCAGATCGTCGTAAATCCACTCCACGCCCAGCTCGTAGTTACCCGAGGCATATTGCAGGCTCAAGGCAGACATGTTGTTGCGCAGGAGTGCGGTGCCCGGGGCCGCCGCCGTGCCGGCCGGCGTCCATGCAAGCACGTCGTCGCGGTTGGGACGCGCCGCCGCGAAGAATCCATTGACGCTCCACTTCGGCGTGAAGTTGTAGCCCGCCTGCACGAAGCCGCCCGCTTCCTTGATGTTGCCGAACTGCGACATCGCACCGAAGATTTCACCCAGTGCCTTGCCGGTATAGATGAGGCCCTTGAACGTCCACGGACCGGGCTTCCACTGGCCGCCCAGGTCGTAGCCGATGCTGTTCAACTTGTCGCGCGGCGGCTTGGGCGCGATGTCGCCCACACCGTGCAGATCGATTTCGGAATAGTGCGCGGTGAGGTAAGCCAGCCAGTCCTTGCCCTGCGCATGCAGCCGCGCTTCGAATTGCGGATTGAAATGCGCCGCGCCGGCATTGAGGTAGTTGGTGGTGGCGTTGCCGGCGGGGTTCTGCGGGCCGCTCCAGTTGCCTTCGAGCAAGGCGAAGTCGAAGCGCCACTTCACGCCTTCGGTGCCGTGGTTGAGGTCCTGCATCACGATCACACCGGGATAGCGCCAGCCCACCACGCCCGAGCCATAAGCCAGCGGGAAGGCGATGTGCGACAGCGAGGTCGGCGTGTTTTCCAGCGGGAACATCAGGTCCCACATCTGGCCCACGCGCACGGTGGTGCCCCAGTTGGGGTTGATGATGTCCATGTACGCCTGGCGCAGGCGTGGAATCGGCTGCTGCTGCGCATACGCGCCGGTGCCGTTGTTGCCGCCGAAGAAATCCATCTCGATGCGGCCGCTGCCGTTCCAGTCCTCGTTCAACTTGGCGCCGGTGAAGTCGAGCCAGAAGCGTGTGTTGCGCACGTCCGCACCGCTGAGCGAGCCGGTGTAGCCGTTGGCCTTGTTGGCGGCGGTGGGCGGCGCGGGAATCTCCGCATTCTGGCCGTTGCCGTAGTTGATGAAGGTGCGGTCCTGGCCAAATACCGTGGCATCGACGAAACCATGCAAGGCCACCGTGAGGCCCGGCGCCGTGGTGAACTGCGGCTTGGGCGCGGCTTCCACCTTGGTGGAGGTGGCCTGCGCGGTGGTCTGTGCCTGCGTGGCGGCCACCTGTGCCTGCTGGGCCGTCTGCGTGGCCTGCGTGGTGGCGGCCTTCTGCTCCTGGATCATGGCCTTCAGTTCGGCCAGTTGTTGCTCCAGCTGGTTCACACGCTGCTCGAGTTGTTGTTCGCGCGTGGTGCCTTTGCTGCTTTTCGTCGTGCTCTGCGCATGGACGCCCAAGGGCAGGCTCAGCGCACAAGCGATGCTGAGAGCCAACAGGCCATGGCGGCGTGTGGTGGTGGTCAATGTCATAGCAGGCCTCCCCAGGTCGATGACCACCCGAGCATGTCCATGCTGCAATGCGGACGCCTATTCACCATTGGTCGAACCTCGACCAAAGTCGAAAGTGGGGCGAAACGTCTCGATCACCGGCCAGCCGCTACACTCGGTCGTTATCGCCGACAGTGGGTTGCTGCGGCGACATTCAACGCATGAGGAGGCCGGCAGGGCCGGCCGCAGGAGCCCCACGATGACCAAGCTCTACCCCGTCAAGCCCGATTTCGCCGCCAAGGCACGCATCCGCAAGGACGATTACCAGCGGCTCTACGCCGAGTCGGTGAAGGATCCGGAGGGTTTCTGGGGCAAGGTTGGCCAGCGCCTGCAGTGGAGCAAGGCGCCGTCCCGGATCAAGAACGTCTCGTTCGACCCCAAGGACCTGCACATCAAGTGGTACGAAGACGGCGAGCTGAACGTGTCGGCCAATTGCCTGGACCGTCACCTCGCCGAGCGTGGCGACAAGACCGCCATCCTCTTCGAAGGCGACGACCCGAACGAGTCGCGCCACATCACCTATAGGGAACTGCACGCCGAAGTGTGCAAGTTCGCCAACACGCTGAAGCACCTTGGCGTGGCCAAGGGTGATCGCGTAGCCATCTATATGCCGATGGTCCCCGAAGCGGCGGTGGCCATGCTGGCTTGCGCGCGCATCGGCGCCATCCATTCGGTGGTGTTCGGCGGCTTTTCGCCCGATTCGCTGGCCGGCCGCATCGCCGACTCGACCTGCAAGGTGGTCGTCACCGCCGACGAAGGCGTGCGTGGCGGCAAGAAGATTCCGCTGAAGACCAACGTGGACGCCGCACTGGAACGCCCGGGCACCAACAGCGTGGAGACCGTGATCGTGGTGCGCCGTACCGGCAGCGCCGTGCCCATGCAGTCGCCGCGCGACCGCTACTATCACACGCTGATGGAAGGCCAGTCCGCCGATTGCCCGCCCACGCCGGTGGAAGCGGAGCATCCGCTGTTCATCCTCTACACCTCCGGTTCCACCGGCAAGCCCAAGGGCGTGCTGCACACCTCGGGCGGCTATCTGGTCTACGCCAGCTATACGCACGAGCTGGTGTTCGACCTGCGTGAAGACGACGTCTACTGGTGCACGGCCGACGTGGGTTGGGTCACCGGCCACAGCTACGTGGTGTACGGGCCGCTGGCCAATGGCGCGACCACCGTGATGTTCGACGGCGTGCCCAACTATCCCGACACCAGCCGCTTCTGGAACGTGGTGGACAAGCACAAGGTCACGCTGTTCTATACCGCGCCCACGGCCATCCGCGCTTTGATGCGCGAGGGCGAGGGGCCGGTGAAGAAGGCTTCGCGTGCATCGCTGCGCCTGCTGGGTTCCGTGGGCGAGCCGATCAATCCGGAAGCCTGGGAGTGGTACTACCGCGTGGTGGGCGACGAGCGTTGCCCCATCGTCGATACGTGGTGGCAGACCGAAACCGGCGGCATCCTCATCACGCCGCTGGCCGGCGCCATCGACGAGAAGCCCGGTTCGGCCACGCTGCCGTTCTTCGGCGTGAAGCCGGCGATCGTCGATGCCAGCGGTGCGGTGCTGGAAGGGGCGACCGAAGGCAACCTCGTCATCACCGATTCGTGGCCGGGCCAGATGCGCACGGTCTACGGCGATCACCAGCGTTTCATCGACACGTATTTCAGCGCCTATCCCGGCAACTACTTCACCGGCGACGGCGTGCGCCGCGACGAGGACGGCTACTACTGGATCACCGGCCGCGTGGACGACGTGATCAACGTGAGCGGTCACCGCATCGGCACGGCCGAAGTGGAGAGCGCGCTGGTGTCGCATCCCAAGGTGGCCGAGGCCGCCGTGGTGGGCGCGCCGCACGACATCAAGGGTCAGGGCATCTATGCCTTCGTCACCCTGGTGGCCGGCGAAGAGGGAAGTGACGAACTGCGCAAGGAACTGGTCGCCTGGGTGCGCAAGGAAATCGGCCCCATCGCCACGCCCGATTTCCTGCAGTGGGCGCCGGGTTTGCCGAAGACACGCTCGGGCAAGATCATGCGCCGCATCCTGCGCAAGATCGGCGAGAACCAGCCGGACCAGCTCGGTGACATTTCCACGCTGGCCGATCCGGGCGTGGTGAAGAACCTGGTGGACGAACGTCTCATCAAATGACAAAGGAGTGAGTGAAGAGGAGCGAGACACGAGAGGGCAATGCAGCTCTCACTACTCACTCCTCTCCACTATTTTCTGCCCTATGCCCGACGTACTGATTGCCGATGATCACCCGCTGTTTCGCGATGCCCTGCAACGCGCGGTTGTCGCCGCGATTCCGGACGCCGACGTGCACAGCGCGGACAGCGTCTATTCGCTGCTTGGCCTGATCGAGCAGTTTCCCGACGCGGAGCTGCTCCTGCTGGATCTGCACATGCCTGGCGCGCGCGGCTATTCCGCACTCGCGCATATTCGCGGCCAGAACCCCGGCCTGCCCACCATCGTGGTGTCGGGCCACGAGGACGTACAGGTGGCGCGCCGCGCGCTTGCGCACGGCGCATCGGCATACATTCCCAAATCAACGCCGGGCGAAGACATCATCACCGCGATCCGCAAAGTGCTCGACGGCGATGTATGGCTGCCACACCAGCTGGTGGGCGGCGGCATGGAGCTGAAACCCGACGAAGCCGCCGTGGCCGACCGCGTGGCCACGCTGACGCCGCAGCAATTTCGCGTACTCACCATGATTGCCGAAGGGCTGCTCAACAAGCAGATCGCCTATGACCTTGGCGTATCCGAAGCCACGGTGAAGGCGCACATGACCGCCATCATGCGCAAGCTCGGCGTGAACAACCGCACGCAGGTCGCGCTCGCCGCCAGCCATCTCGCCATCGACCAGGAAGCGATGCCGGCGTTGCCGGCGGATGAGGAAGGCTGAGTAAAGCCAGAAGTGAGTGAAGAGGAGTGAGCAGCGAGTCGGCCGAACGGTGCCACTCTTACTTCTCACTCCTCTTCACTCACTCCTGCCCCTAAGCCGTCTGCCTGCGCACCAGCGCACTCAGCAACGCACGCAACGCCGCTGGCCGCACCGGCTTGTGCAGGATCGGATAACCCAACGCCCGCGCGCGCTGCTTCAACTCACTGCTGCCATCGGCGGTTATCATCGCAATGGGCGGAAGATCGCCAAGCACATGGCGCAACGCATCGAGCGCCTGCAAGCCATCCATGTCATCCGTGAGATGGTAGTCGGCGAGGATCAAGTCCACGCCGCCACGCCGCAGTTCCTGCTCGGCCTGCGCCACGTCGATGGCGGTACGGCAATCCACGCCCCAGCGCCGCAGCAGCGCACACATGCCGTCGAGAATGGCGGTGTCGTTATCCAGGCACAGCACGGTGAGCGGCAACTGTTCGCTCGACACCGGATGGACGTTCGTGCGCCGACGCGGTATCGCACTTTCCGCGCGTGGCACGCGCACAGCGAAACGGCTGCCCTTGCCTTCGCGCGAATCCAGTTCCAGCTTGTGATGCAGGATGCCGGCGATGCGTTCGCAGATGGAAAGGCCAAGGCCCAGACCCTTTTCGCCCCAGGGTGAAGGACGATCCAGCCGCTGGAACTCGCCGAAGATGCGCGCGCGTTGCTCGGCGGCAATGCCGGGCCCCGTGTCCCACACTTCGATGCGCACTTCGTCGCCCATGCGACGCGCGCCGACCAGGATGCCGCCTTCGCGCGTGTAACGCAGCGCATTGGAGATGAAGTTCTGCAGTACGCGGCGCAGCAGTTGAGGATCGCTGCGCACCGCCAGCTTGGTGGACACCACGCGGAGTCGTAGCCCACGCTGCTGCGCAATCACCGCGAACTGCGCCTTGAGCGACTCGAACAGATCCGACAGCGCCACGTTGCTTACATCGGCGCGATAACTGCCGGCATCCAGGCGCGAGGTATCCAGCAGCGCATCGAGCAGATCTTCGGCGGCGCGGAACGAGGCATCGATGCGCTCGGCGAGCAGGCTTGCCTCGCCATCGAGGCCCGGGTGTTGACGCAAGGCCGCGGTGAACAAACGCGCTGCATTCAACGGCTGCAGCAAATCATGACTCGCCGCCGCGAGGAATCGCGTCTTGGATGCGTTGGCCATCTCTGCTTCGCGGCGCGCATGCGCTGCGGAGTTCAGCGCTTCGCTCAACTCGGCTGTGCGTTGATCGACACGCTGTTCGAGATTCTCGTTCGCTTCAATGAGCGCCTGTTCCGCATTCTTGTACGCGGTGACATCGGTGTAGGTGGTGACGTAGCCGCCGCCCGGCAGCGCGCGGCCACGCATTTCAATCACTGATCCGTCGGGGCGGGTGCGTTGAAAGATGTGCGGCGAACCCGCGTGCATGTGCGCGATGCGCTTGGCCACATGCGCCTCGACTTCCCCGGGCCCCAGTTCGCCGTGCACGGCGTTCCAGCGGATGAGATCGGCCACCGGCATGCCGACATAGACCATGCCATCCGGGTAGTCGAACAATTCCAGATAGCGCCGGTTCCATGCCACCAGGTGCATGTTCGCATCGACCACGCTGATGCCTTGCGACACGTTCTCCAGCGTCGTGGAAAGCAGTTCGCGATTGAAACGCAACTCTTGCGACGCTTCGTCCATCAGCGCCATGGCTTCGGCTATGTCCAGGCCCGAGCCGGACAACGCGCCCATCAGGATACGGCGCGCGCTCGCGGCACCGACGGCCGAGGCGAGCAGCCGCTCCGTGTACTGGATGAGGGCGCGATCGGCCGCTTCGCTGGACTGCAGCGGCTTGCCGCGGCGCTCCGCATATTCCTCGAACGCGCGCTGGCTGCTGCGTTCGCCCACGATGCGCTCGGCGATGGTGCGAAGATCGGCCACCGCTACGCGTCCGCGCCAATCACCGGCACCGCGGCTATCGATCGCATACGGATCGATGAACATCGCCGCATGCAGGCGTTCTTCCAGGTTGGGACGAAAGCGTAGCGAGACGAAGATAAGGCACGACACGTTCACCAGCAGCGACCAGAACGTGCCATGCATCACCGGGTCCCAGCCACTGAGGTGGAACAGCGCCTGCGGCTGCAACCAGCTGAGGTGCATGGGTCCGGTGTCCAGCCAGTCGGCCGTGCGATTCATGCCGGGCAGCAACAACGTATAGACCCACACGAGGAATCCTGCCGCCAGACCGGTGGCCACGCCCTTTCGACTGGCACCGCGCCAATAGAGCGCCGCGACAATGCCGGGCGCAAACTGCGCCACCGCTGCGAAGGCGAGCAGGCCGGTGGTCGCCAGGTTGGTCGTGTCGGCGACCACGCGGTAGTAGACGTACGCCATCGCCGCCAACGCGATGATCGCGACGCGTCGTACCAGCAGCACAAGTTGCGAGAGATCGGCACGCTGCTCGAGCTTGAACGCGTGGATGCGCAACAGCATCGGCATCACGATGTCGTTGCTGATCATCGTGGACAAGGCCACGCACGCGACGATCACCATGCCCGTGGCGGCGGAGAAGCCGCCAATGAATGCGAGCAACGCCATGCCGCGATCGCCATAGGCCATGGGCAGCGTGAGCACCCACGCGTCCTTGTTGCCCGCTTGCAGCTGCGGCAGGTGAAGTCCTGCGGCCACGATGGGAAGCACGGCAAGACTCACGATCACCATGTAGATGGGGAACAGCCAACGCGCACGCGTGACGTCGTGCGGGTCTTCGCATTCCACCACGCCGATCTGGAACTGGCGCGGCAGGCAGAACATGGCGCAGAACGCGAGCAGGGTCTGCGCGAGGAAGCCTGGCGAGACGCCTTCGGAAAACTCATTGACTGGCAGTTGCGCCGTGACAGCGAGGCCAGGTCCACGCCACAGGGCGTAGCCTGCCAGCGCAATGAAGACCACGAGTTTGATCAGTGACTCGACCGCGATGGCGAGCATCATGCCGTGGTGGTGTTCGGTGGCATCGATGGTGCGCGTGCCGAACAGGATGGCGAACGTCGCCAGCAGGATCGCGCACCACAACGCGCTGTCGCTGAACTGCGAGGTGCCCGGCGGAGAAGGGCTGCCGAGCACGGCATAGGACATCGCCACCGCCTTGAACTGCAGCGCGAGGTAGGGCACGACGGCGATCACGGCAATCACCGCCACGAGCGCGGCCAGTCCGTGCGACTTGCCGAAGCGCGCGCCGATGAAGTCTGCGATCGAGGTGATGTTGCGCTGGCGTGCCAGCAACACCAGTCGGCGCAGCAGGCCGAAGCCGAACACGAACAGCAGGATGGGGCCGAGATAGATCGGCAGATAGCTCAGGCCTTCGCGCGCGGCCGTACCCACCGCGCCGTAGAACGTCCACGACGAGCAGTACACGGCAAGCGCCAGGCTGTACACCAGCGGACGCAGGCGCGGCTGGCGCGGGTAGAGCGGCCGGCGATCGCCTGCATAGGCAACGACGAACAAGAGTCCGACGTACAACAGGGAAACCAGCAGCAGTAGCCATCCGGCAATCAAGCGGTGCTCTCCGTCGTGTGGGCATCCCTGCGGTGGGTGCGCGCGGCGGGCGCTCTACACCTCGCCGTGCTTGTAAGTATCGCCTCTTGGGCGGCAACATGCGCGGATGATCACGACCGACGGCCAGACGCCGACCGATTTGGCGGCGGAGCTGGGTGAGGACATTCACGTCTGGCGGCTCGCCTACGACCATCACGACGGCCGGGCGCCGCTGCTGGCCATGCTGGGTGCCTATTTGGGCGTACCAGCGTCCCAGGTACAGGTCGAGGCGTCCGAACACGGGCGTCCCGCGCTGGCGGGCACGCAGCGCGACGCGTTTTCGTTCAACTGGTCCCACAGCCATGACCAGGCATTGATTGCGATCACGCGCGGCGTGCTGCCGGGCATCGATCTCGAACGGCTGCGCCCGCATCCCAAGGCGGTGCCCATCGCGCGGCGCTATTTCAGTCCGGATGAAACGGCCGCGCTGGAAGCACTGCCGGCTGACCAGCGCGACCGCGCGTTCCTGGAGTTATGGACGGCGAAGGAAGCCGTGCTGAAGGCGTTGGGCCGGGGCCTGGCTTTTGGGTTGCACCGCCTGAGCATCGCCGGGCCATCGGATCTTCCCGTGCTGCATCGCCTGGATGGCTATGAGGCCGCGCAGTGGCAGCTTCATCGTCTGATCCTCGACGATGCCCATGTCGGGACGCTGGCCTGGCGGGGGACACCGCGTCGCATCCGCCAGTGGACACTTGCCGGTACCGATTGATCGGCGCAATGTGTCCAACCCGCCGCCGTCGCGGCGCTTTGCTACGCCTTGCCAGCGAGTATTGCCCAACCTATGACCCTGCTTAGCGTCAACGTCAACAAGATCGCCGTGCTGCGCAATTCACGCGGTGGCACCGAACCGGACATTCTGCGCGCCGCGCATACGTGCATCGATGCCGGTTGCGGCGGTATCACCGTCCACCCACGTCCCGACCAACGCCATATCCGGCCCGACGATGTGCGCGCACTGGCTGCCATTACGCGTGGCCGGGTCGAGTACAACATCGAGGGCAATCCGTTCGCCGGCGCCCGCGGCAGTTATCCCGGCCTGATCGAACTGGCGCGCGAGACGAAGCCCACGCAGGTCACGCTGGTGCCGGATGGCGATGGGCAGATCACCTCGGACCACGGCTTTGACCTCACGCGCGATATCGACACTCTGAAGCCTCTCGTGGCAGTGCTGCGCGACATCGGTTGCCGGGTGAGTCTATTCGTGGATTCCGGTGCTACCGGGTTTGAAGCCGCTGTCGCCATCGGCGTGCAGCGAATCGAAATCTATACCGGCCCTTACGCGCAAGCCTTCGAGGAAGGGCACGTGCAGGAGGAGCTTGCACGTTGCGCCGATACCGCGCGACGCGCGCAGCACGCTGGCCTGGCCGTCAACGCCGGACACGACCTGAGCCAGGCCAACCTGGGCACGTTCAAGGCGGCCATTCCTGGCTTGGCGGAAGTGTCCATTGGGCATGCGCTTATTGGCGAAGCCTTGTACGAAGGCATGGCGACCACGGTGCGGAAGTATCTACAGATCCTTCGCTGATTTCTTCGCGGGCGCTTTTCATTTGGACGTCCATACGTCTGGAAGTGTCCTGCGCTAATAATCTCGTCATTCCGGCGCAGGACGGAATCCAGTGGCGGTACACCATGATTGCCGCGCCAACTGTGATTCGCCTTTATGCGGCGGAAGCGGGTAACTCGACAATCAAGAGCGACCGTGTGAGCGCGATAACCCTTCGCACCGCTACTGGATTCCGGCCTGCGCCGGAATGACGAGCAGGAACTCAACACCCATCCGCGATAAGCCAAAAAAAACCCCCGCGCGAGGCGGGGGCTTTAAAGGGTAGTGTTGCGGTAATGCCTTACGGTATTACTGAATTACTGACCTTCAGTGAAGCCGATCTTGGTGAGACCGTAGCTCTTGGCATCCGCCAAGACACGAGCGACGTGCTCGTAGGCCACACCATCGTCCGCGTTGATCTGCACCTCCGGCTGCTTGGCCGGATCGCCCAGACCACCGATCACCGCGAGCTGTGCCTTGAGGCCCAGCTCATCCACCGGCGTATCGTTCCAGTACAGCGCGCCGGACTGGTCGATCTTGAGGCGGACGGGTTCCGGCGGATTTTCCGGCTGAACCACGTTCGGGTTGGGCTGCGGCAGGTCGATCTTCACTTTGTGGGTAAGCATCGGCGCCGTGATCATGAAGATGATCAAGAGCACCAACATCACGTCGACGAGCGGCGTGACGTTGATGTCGGCCATGGGCCCCTTACCACTTCCAGAACTGAATGCCATGACTCTTACTCCTTACCGGTCGTCATGAAGCCGACATGCACCATGCCTGCTTCCTTGGCGTCGGAGAGGACCTTCTTGACGATCTTGTATTCCGTGGTCTTGTCCGCACGGATCTGAAGTTCAGGCTGCGGCGTCAGCGTCGCCTTCACCGCAAACTGGGCCTTCAGTTCCGCCTCGGTGACTTCGACGTCATCGAGATACAGCGTGCCATCAGGCTTCACGGCCAAGTCCATCGGCGTCACCTGCTCAGTATCCGGAACCTTCGGATTGGCAGTCGGCAGCTCGACGGTGATTCGATGAGACATCAACGGCGCGGTGATCATGAAGATGATCAGCAGCACCAGCATTACGTCGACGAGCGGCGTAACGTTGATCTCCGACATCGGGCCGCCGGAATCGCCTCCGGTACTCATTGCCATGGGTCAGATCCTCACTTGCCTTCGACGCGAGCGCCGGTGGCGAAGAAGTCGTGCAGGTCGTGCGCAAACTCGTCGAACTGAGCGTACGTCAGACGGTTGGAGCGGTTGAAGAAGTTGTAGGCGAGCACGGCCGGGATAGCAGTGAACAGACCGAAGGCGGTCATGATCAGAGCTTCACCCACCGGACCGGCCACGGCTTCCATCGAAGCGTTGCCCGACGCGGAGATCTTGATCAGCGCGTGGTAGATGCCCCACACGGTACCAAGCAGACCGATGAACGGTGCCGACGAACCGACCGTGGCGAGCAGGGTCAGGCCGCCTTCCAGGCGCAGGCTCTCGCGAGCAACGGCCTGGCGCAGGGCGCGATCGATGAACTCGGAGCGGCTCAGCGACTCGGCGAGGCGACCACCACCGGCCGAAGCCTGCTGGTGGTGAGCGACGGCCGAAGCGGCGTCGAGAGCGATCTTCGAGAACGGTTCGCCCTTGGGCTGCGCTTCGAGTTCGCGAATGGCGTCCTGGGTGGAGCCATTGGACCAGAAGCCGTTGATGACCTTGTCGGCGCGACCGCGAACCATCGAGTTGCGGATCGCGTTGGCGACGATGAAGTACCAGGAAGTGAAGGACATCACCACCAGCACCACGAACACGATCCAGCCAAGGAAATCGAAGTTGTGGATGAGGTGATCGAAGCCCATCGACTTCATGGCTTCGGCGTTGGTGGTACCGCCCGCGGGGGCCGGAGAAGTTTGCAGGAACATAACGCTACCCTTGGAAAGTCAAGCGTGAACTGATTGACCGTAACCGAAGTTACAGCTGATTGAGATTGAAATTGACCGGGACGCGGACATAGCCTTCCGTCTTTTGCCCGTTCCTGATGTTCGGATTGAAGCGCCACTTGCGTGCCGTTTCAATCGCGGCCTGGTCCAGCTCGCGATAACCGCTGGACGCTTCCACCTTAATGTCCTTAGGCGAACCGTCCACACCCACCAGAATCATCAACGTGACCGTGCCCTCGTGACGCTGGCGGATAGCCTGCGGCGGATACTTGGGCTGGATACGGCTGTTATAGCTGATGTCCTGACTGGCGGTGATATCCGAAGGCGGAGCCGGAGGCGCAGGCGGTGCCGGCGGCGGCGCTGGGATAGCGTTGGTCGACGCTTCCTCAACAGCCGGCGGCGGAGCCGGCGGCGGCGGAGTCGGCGGCGGCTTGACCTGCTGAATGATCTTCGGCGGCGGCTGCTTCGGCGGCTCCGGCGGCGGCGGCGGCGGTGGCGGTGGCGGCGGAGGAGGCTCGATAAAGTTGACCTGGACCGTGCGTTCTTTTTCTTTCTGTACCTGCTTCGGCGGTGCCATAGGCGCCACCAGCAACAGGAACGCGAACGCATGCAGCGCGATGGCTACGGCCAGCGCCCAGGTACGCCTCCAATTGAACGGCCCTTGGCCGGTTGCTTCGTTACTTGAGGCCATCTGTCACTATCTGGAGCTAATCAATCGGTGAGACGTGGTCACGAACTCATGTGGCAAATCGATCCAAAGGGATGACATTTGCCACTGGACGGGAGCACGGAAAGGTTTCAACGGTACAACAGCACATGGCATTTGTATAGCACTTGTGAGGCAGGCAAATGGACGTCTATCTGCCCCACACTTGTTACACGTTCTGCCTTACTTGCTCGCGCCCTGCGCCTTCAGCCAAGCCTTTGCTTTGGCGGAGGTTTCGGGATCCTGTGCGGCCTTCTCCATGGCTGCGATCGTGCCCGGCTTGTCCTTCAAGCCACGGCACGCTTCGGCCAGCAACATATAAGCCGTGCCCTTGTGCTGCACGCCCTTGTCGATGCCCTGTTGGATGAGGCTCTTCGCCTCGCTGAACTTGCTGTCCTGGATGAGCAGCTGGCCGGCGCGAATGTTCGCCTCGCCGTCCTTCGCCATCGGGATAGCCTTCTGATAGGCCGCCAGCGCGCCCGACGTGTTGTCGGCCATGTAGGACGCCGTACCGAGCAGCATGTAATTGTCGGCCGTGGAGGTGACCACGCCCTTGTTCAGGCCTTCCTGCAGGACAGCGACGGCCTTGGTCGCCGGATCCTTCTGGTCACCGCTCTGCTGGCCGGAGACGAGATAGAGCTTGGCGAGGTTGACGTAGTCCTTCTCGGTCTTCAGCTGACCGTTGGCGCGTGCCTTCTCCATCAGCGAAATCGCTTCCGGATACTTCTGCGACTGCATGAGCACGGCGACGGCGTTGTTCAGCGCGTTCGGATCGTTCGGGTTGGAAGCAAGCTGCTGCTGCGCCATCTGGGCAGCCTGGTCGCTCTGGCCCGATTCCGAGTAGC
Source organism: Dyella japonica (assembly GCF_040545895.1). Classification (GTDB taxonomy): domain Bacteria; phylum Pseudomonadota; class Gammaproteobacteria; order Xanthomonadales; family Rhodanobacteraceae; genus Dyella; species Dyella japonica_D. The sequence continues at coordinate 484,578 of NZ_JBEPMU010000005.1, read as the reverse complement.
TGGCCATGAGGATCTGGTTCCAGCTGTCGCTCGGCTTGTCGGTCATCGACTGCGCCTTCTTGATGGCGGCAATCGCTTCCGGGAATTTCTCAAGGCGGTAGTACGCGTTGCCTTCGAGCGCGTACGAATCGGCGGTTTCCTTCTTGCCTTCGTTGCGCCACTTCTCGACGGTGTCGATGCTCAGCTGGTACTGCTCATTGGCCAGGTAGAACTGGGCGAGCATGTACTCGAGCTGGAAGTACGTATCGTTCGGCATGGTGCCGTTGTCGAGCGCACGCTTGAGCAGGTCGATGGCGCCCTTCACGTCGCCGTCGTTGTAATGCACGTTCGCCAGGCCCTGCAGAGCCAGCGCCTGTGCGTACTTGCTCTTGCTGCCGTCGGCGATCGGCTGAAGGATCTGCGTCGCCTTTTCCTTGTCCTGGTTGTTAACTGCGTCGAGGCCTTCGTTGATGGCCTTCTGGTCCTTTTCGCTGGTGAGATCCAGCTTGGGTTCCTGACGCGTGGCGTTGGGGTAGAGCGCTTCCTTCTTGTCCTTGGAAGTGCTGTCCTTCGCGATGACCGGGGTGCTCACCACGGCCAGGGCCAGCGCCGAACCAGCGAGCATCTTGATCAGGGGAACACGCTTCATGGCAGTCCTCAATATGGGTTTCACGCGCCGAAGACGCGGGGGATCGCTGAGCGTAACCTGACTAGGCGCCAGATAACAAGTCGCAGCGCGACAACAAAGATTGTTAAAAATCAATAAGTTGAACCATACGCCAGCGACTGGACATGATTTTCGGGCTAAAGCCCCATGTCACCCGTGACTTTTCGGCCTGGAAACACGCTATCGGCAGCCGTTTCCCTGACTTTAGTTAATGTGCTAATGCGTTAGCACATGACATGAGAAAAGAGGGCTGCAGCGATGCGAAGACAGCTCGCATCGCTGCAGCCCCAGTCGTCAGATATCCAGGTTGGCGACCTTCAGCGCGTTGGCTTCGATGAAGTCGCGACGCGGCTCCACCGCCTCGCCCATCAGCATGGAGAACATCTGGTCGGCCGCGAAGGCGTCTTCGATGCCCACCTGAAGCATGCGGCGCGTTTCCGGATTCACGGTGGTTTCCCACAGCTGCTCCGGATTCATTTCGCCCAGGCCCTTGAAGCGCTGGATGGTGCGGCCCTTCTTGCCCTCTTCCAGCAGCCAGTGGCGAGCCTCGGCAAAGCTCTGGACGCCACGCGAACCGTTGCCGCGACGGACCACGGCATCCGCCTGGACGAGGCCGGCCAGCTGCTGGCTGGCATGCAGCACCGGTCGGAATTCCGCGCTGCTGAAGAACGGCTGCGGCAGCAGCCAGGTGTGGCTGAGGCCGTGCTGGTCGCGCACTACTTCGATGGCTGCCGGTTGCTCGTCCACTGCAGGCCGCAGCGCAAGCTTGTAGCGCGGCTTGCCGAGGCCGCTGGCGGCCAGACGGCCCTCCACAGCCTTCAGCCAGCTCTGCATGGCCGCAGCATCACTCCAGAGCGCCGGCTCAATGGCCGTGTGCTCAAGCAGCGCCGTGAGCACGGTGGCATCGAAGCGGTGGCCGAGGCGCTCGATCTGGTCCAGTGCAGACTGGTAATCGCGCAACAGCTTTTCCAGTGCTTCGCCGCTGATGCCCGGCGCGTCGGCGGCGTACTGCAATTCCGCGCCGTCCACGGCGGTGGAGACGAGGTAGCCGTTCAAGGCCGCATCGTCCTTCATGTACATCTCGTTCTTGCCCTGCTTGATCTTGTAGAGCGGCGGCAGGCCAATGTAGACGTGGCCGCGCTCGATCAATTCCGGCATCTGGCGGTAGAAGAACGTGAGCAGCAGCGTGCGGATGTGCGAGCCGTCCACGTCCGCGTCGGTCATGATGACGATGCGGTGGTAGCGCAGCTTGTCCGGGTTGTACTCCTCCTTGCCGATGCCGGTGCCAAGCGCGGTGATCAGCGTGCCGACTTCGGCGGAGGACAGCATCTTGTCGAAGCGGGCCTTTTCCACATTGAGGATCTTGCCCTTCAACGGCAGCACGGCCTGGGTCTTGCGGTTGCGGCCCTGCTTGGCGGAACCGCCTGCGGAGTCACCCTCGACCAGGAACAGTTCGCACAGCGCCGGATCCTTTTCCTGGCAGTCAGCCAACTTGCCCGGCAGGCCGGCGATGTCCAGCGCGCCCTTGCGGCGGGTCATCTCGCGCGCCTTGCGAGCGGCTTCGCGGGCACGCGCGGCGTCCACCACCTTGGAGGCGATGGCCTTGGCCTCGTTCGGGTGTTCCAGCAGGAACTCGCCCAGCTTCTCGTTGACCGCCTGCTCCACCGCGGTCTTCACCTCGGAGGAAACCAGCTTGTCCTTGGTCTGCGAAGAGAACTTCGGGTCAGGCACCTTCACCGACAGCACGGCGATCAGGCCTTCGCGCATGTCGTCGCCGGAAAGGGCGACCTTGGCGTTCTTGGCCAGGCCTTCTTTCTCGATGTAGCCCTGCAGCGAACGTGTCAGCGCGGCGCGGAAACCCGTGAGGTGAGTACCGCCGTCGCGCTGCGGGATGTTGTTGGTGAAGCAGTACATCGTTTCCTGGTACGCATCGGTCCACTGCATCGCCAGTTCGACCGAGATGCCGTCCTGCTGGGCGCTCAGGCTGATCACGTTGGGGTGCAATGCGGTCTTGAGCTGGGCCAGGTGCTGCACGAACGACTTGATGCCGCCTTCGTAGGCAAAGCGATCGCTACGCCCTTCCCCGCGTTCGTCCTTCAGGTCGATGGTGACGCCCGAATTGAGGAACGCCAGCTCGCGCAGGCGCTTGGCCAGGATGTCGTAATGGAATTCGACGTTGGTAAAGGTGCCCGTGCTGGGCAGGAAGCGCACGGTGGTGCCGCGCTTGGTGGAAGCGCCGACTTCCTTGATCGGGTACAGCGGCTCGCCGTGGGCGTATTCCTGCTGATACTCCTTGCCCTCGCGGCAGATCGTCAGCCACAGGTGCGAGCTGAGTGCGTTCACCACGGACACGCCCACGCCGTGCAGGCCGCCGGAAACCTTGTAGGAGTTGGCGTCGAACTTGCCGCCGGCGTGCAGCACGGTCATCACCACTTCCGCGGTGGATCGGCCCTCTTCCGGGTGGATGTCCACCGGGATGCCGCGGCCGTTGTCGGTGACGCTGACCGAGCCGTCGTCAAGGATGGTGACCGTCACATGGTCACAGTAGCCAGCAAGAGCTTCGTCGATCGAGTTGTCGACGACTTCGAACACCATGTGGTGCAGGCCGGTGCCATCATCGGTATCGCCGATGTACATGCCGGGGCGCTTGCGCACCGCCTCCAGACCTTTCAGAACCTTGATGTTGCTCGAATCGTAGGATGCGTTCATTCGTCGACCGTTTCCTGGGCGCCTTTTCCCGCCCGGACGGCGCCTAGAGGCCGGGCTGGGGACATAATCGGTTGATTATAGCAGGGGGCTGATACGTCCCTGTTCCACGTGGAACACCTGCGTGGGACCGCATTGCAGAGCCTCCGGAACCTCCGTGCCAGTGACCAAGACCTGAGCACCGACCGACCTCAACTGGTTCACGACGGCGGCTTGATGCGCCTTGTCCAGCTCGGAGGCTAGATCATCCAGGCAGACGACGGGCCACTCGCCCCGTCTTTCCGCGTAGAGCGCCGCTTGAGCCAGCACACAGCCAAGCGCCGTGAGCTTCTCCTGCCCGCGCGACAAGTGCTCACGCTGCGGCGCATGTTCGAACACGATGGACCAGTCAGCTCTGTGGGACCCCATGGTGGTGTGGCCCCTGGCGAGATCTCTCCCGCGCTGGCTGGCCAGCAAGTCGCCCAATGCACTTTCTTCGGACCAGCCTCGGCGGTACTTCATTTCCACCGAGCCAAGCTCGGGCAACAGACCCGCCATCGCTTGTTCTATATGGGGGCGAAGAGCCTCCAAATACAGGGTGCGAAGCCGGTCGATCACTGCTGCCGTGGCGTCTAGCTCGGCCTCCCAAGGGAGAAAAAGTGCCTCTGGCGCCGCAGATGCGGCACGGAGCAGCGAGTTTCGCTGCTTGAGCGCCCGCTGATAGCGCCTCCACGCGGACATGAATTCATGTTCCACGTGGAACACGCCCCAATCGAGGTAACGGCGCCGTTCTTCAGCCCCGCCCGCAATCAGCGCGTGTGAACCCGGTTCGAAGCAGACAACGGCGCATTCGCCAACCAGCTCGCTCAAACTGACGGCCTCGCCGTCTATCCGAGCCTCCCATCGGGCTCCCTGCCTGCCGAGCCCTAGGCGGCGCACACAACCATCTGCGTGCCTAAGTTCCGCAAAGACCGACAACGCCTCGGCACCACGTTCGAGCAAGGCATCTTTGGCCCCGGAACGGAACGATCGGGCATGCGACAGCAGGAAGGCTGCCTCCAGGATGCTGGTCTTCCCTGCCCCATTGGCTCCAGCGAACACGGTAACGCCGAGTTGCAGCGGGATCACCGCATCGCCCAGACAACGCAAACCACGGATACGAAGGCTTTCCAGCCACATCAGCAAACGGCCCAAGCAAGAACGCCGGAGCGTCTCTCGACGGCTCCGGCGTTCGTTTCTTGCTTGCCCGACTCAGGCAAACGGAACATCGACATCAGAGGCGAAGCGGCATGATCACGTGGCGTGCCTGGTCGTTGTCGTCTTCCTGTACCAGACAGCTCGACTGCGCGTCGCGCAGGTTCAAGCGCGCACGCTCGCCGCGCAATGCGGCCAGCGCGTCCAACAGATAACCAACGTTGAAGCCCACGGCCAGGTCAGAAACCGGCGTATCGGCCTCGAGCTCTTCCACCGCCTCTTCCTGCTCCGGGTTGTGCGCCACGATGCGCAGCTTGCCCGGCGACAGTTCCAGCTTCACGCCGCGGTACTTTTCGTTGGAAAGAATCGCCGCACGCTGCAGAGCCCCGCGCAGTACTTCGCGATCCAGCGTGGCGTGCTTGTCGGCGCCCAGTGGAATCACCGCTTCGTAATCCGGGAAACGACCGTCGATGAGCTTGGAGGTGAACACCACATCGCCACGGCGGACGCGCAGGTGGTTACGGCCGAATTCGAGCTCCACTTCGCCATCGCCCGTCTCGAACAAACCGATCAGCTCGTTCACGCCCTTACGGGGGATGATGATCTGGCGGCGCGTGGAAACCTTGCTGTCCAGCTTGGTTTCCTTCAACGCCAGGCGGTGACCGTCGGTAGCCACGCAACGAAGCGTGTGCTCCTGGAGGTCAAGCAGCATGCCGTTCAAGTAGTAGCGCACGTCCTGATTGGCCATGGCGAAGGCCGTGCGTTCCATGAGATCGCGTAGCACTTCTTCCGGTAGCGCTACTCGCTCAACCAGCTCTATTTCATCGATGGTCGGGAATTCGGTGGCCGGCAACGTGGCGAGCGTGAAGCGGCTACGCCCTGCATTCATGGCGACGCGATCGCCATTGAGCTTCAACTCGATCTGCGCGCCATCCGGCAGTGCGCGCACGATGTCGAACAGTTTGCGCGCAGGAATGGTGATTTCACCATCGACCAGCCTGTCGGCGGCCGTGGTGGCGATCATTTCCACTTCGAGATCGGTGCCGGTCATCGACACTTTGCCGTCGGCTACCTTCACCAGCAGGTTGGCTAGAACCGGGAGCGTTTGTCGGCGTTCGACGACGCCAACGACCTGCTGCAACGGTTTGAGCAGAGCTTCTCGTTGAATGCTGAATTGCATGTATGCGCTTCCCCAATCCTGCTTTTCTGTTTTTAAAAGAAGTTCTGTAGTGGTGGTAGGCGGCGTGGATAACTCAAAAAACTGAAATTATCCATGAGAATCAAGGTTTTACCCGATTCTCACATTGTGTTCCAAAGAGCCTGATCACTGTGGGCCGATTGTGGATAACTTTCCAGTCCAAATCGTCCACCTATTATCCACAGGTTGCCACCGTACTTTTCAAGCAATCCGTGCACAGCCGCCCTGCTTCCTCAACCCGTGAGGATGCGGATGAGCTGTTCCCAATCCTGACGCATGCGTGTGTCGGTCTCGCAAAGCTTCTTGATGGTGCGGCAGGCGTGCAGCACCGTCGTGTGGTCGCGGCCGCCGAAGGCCTCGCCGATCTCCGGCAGGCTGTGTTCGGTCAACTCCTTGGACAGCGCCATCGCGATCTGGCGAGGACGCGCCAGCGAACGCACGCGACGCTTGGACAACAGATCCTGCAGGCGCACCTGGTAGTAGTCGGCGACGATCTTCTGGATGTTGGGCACCGTCACCGCCTGCGCGTGCGTAGCCAGCAGATCGCGCAGGGTTTCTTCCGCAAAGTCGATGGTGATGGGCTTGCCGTAGAAGTTCGCACGCGCCGCCAGCGTGTTGAGCGCGCCTTCGAGGTCGCGCACGTTGGAGCGGATGCGTTTGGCCAGCAGCATCGCCACGTTTTCGCTCACCGCCACGCCCTTGTCGTGCGCCTTGGAAAGCAGGATCGCCGCGCGCGTTTCGAAGTCCGGCGGCTCGATCGCCACCGACAGGCCCCAGCCCAGGCGCGACTTCAGGCGCGGCTCGAGCTTGTCCACTTCCTTCGGGTAACGGTCGCAGGTAAGGATGATCTGCTGCTTGGACTCGAACAACGCGTTGAAGGTGTGGAAGAACTCTTCCTGCGTGGTGTCCTTGCCAGCGAAGAACTGGATGTCGTCGATGAGCAGCGCGTCCACCGAGCGGAAGCGTCGCTTGAACTCGTCCATGCTCTTGGTGCGTAGGGCCTCGATCATCGAGCCCACGAACTGCTCCGAGCGCAGGTAAAGCACCTTGAAGTCCGGATTGCGCTCGCGCATCAGGTTGCCGGTGGCGTGCATCAAGTGCGTCTTGCCCAGACCGGTGCCGCCATACAGCAGCAGCGGGTTATAGGCGCGGCCCGGATTCATGGCCACCTGCATGGCGGCGGCCTTGCCCAGCTGGTTCGACTTGCCTTCGACGAAGGTTTCGAAGGTGTAATGCGGGTCCAGATTGTGGCTGAAGCTGGGCGGCGGGACTTCGGCCACGGCCGGCGCGGGCTTGACCGGTGCCGCCACGGGCGCCGGCGCCTTGCCGCTCGCGGTGGCGCGCGGCGAGCTGGAACCCACCTCCAGGCGAACCGTCAGGTCGTGACCGGTCAGCTGGCTGATCACCGTTTCGATGCGCGCCAGATAGCGCTCACGCACCGTCTCCAGCGTGTATGGGTTCGGCGCGAACAGCTGCAGGCCATGGGTGTCGTCGCGTGCCTGCAGTGGCATCAGCCAGGTGTGCAGGTCTTCGGCGTTCAATTCGCCCTCGAGGCGCTCGAGACAGCGCCGCCACAGGTCACTCATGGGAAGTCTTCAACCACTGGAAGGAGCGCTTTCGCGCGGGGTGGACCGGCAAGTCTAGCAGCACGAACCCTCCTTCATGGCATGGATATCCACACGGATATCCACAGGAAGTAAACAGCCTTTTGTCAACCCGCGAAATACCCCCATTTGACAAGCGCCAAACTTCCCTCGCATAATTTCCAACCTTTTTACCAACTTAACCGGAGGAAGCCATGTCCAAGCGGACCTTCCAGCCCAGCAAGCTCAAGCGTGCCCGCACCCACGGCTTCCGTGCTCGTATGGCAACGGCCGATGGCCGCAAGGTGCTGAACGCACGTCGCGCCAAGGGCCGCAAGCGCCTGATCCCGTAAGCGGCTCGCCACCATGCGTGCCGCCGGCCTGCCGCGTGAAGCGCGGTTACGGAGCGCCGGTGATTTTGCAGCTCTGCGACATACCAGCGGCCGCCTCGGCGGCCGCTGTTTTTCTGTGCGCTATCGGGTCAACGAACTGGGCCATCCGCGTCTTGGCCTGGCCATTTCCAAACGCGTCTCCAAGCGCGCGGTCGATCGCAACCGCATCAAGCGCCTGGTGCGCGAATCTTTCCGTCGTGCCCGCCTTGACCTTCCGCCCGTCGACCTCATGGTGATGGCGCGCGAGCAGGCGTGTGGCCTGCCCGGCCCGGAGTTGCTCGCCGAATTGCAGCAGCTGTGGAAGAAACTGCGTTCCGCGAAGGTCGAGCCCACGTTGAAGCCGGGCGACCCGACCGGCACAATCGTGCGTTGACCTTTTTCCATCCCCTTCCGCGGCACGGCGTCGCGGCATGCACCGGATCTGCTCCGCGATGAATCAAACGCGTACGTTCCTCATCTTTGCCCTGCTGGCCGTGGCCTATCTCCTGTTCCAGGCCTGGGAGAAGGATTACGGCCCGCAACCGCCGGCGGCCGCCGCGCCCGTCGCGGGAACCAGCACTGACAACAGCGTGCCCGGCGCCAGCGCCTCCACCGCGCCCGCCGCCGTTCCCGGCACCGTCAGCGAAGCGTCCGCGCAATTGATCACGGTCAGCACCGATGTGCTGCGACTGACCATCGACACGCGCGGCGGCAGCGTGGTGCGCTCGGAGCTGCTCAACTATCCGGCGGTGCCGCGCACCAAGAAGGATCCCGACCCCGCGCCGGCTCGCCTGCTCGATGACGACCGCGCGCAGTACTTCGTGGCGCAGAGCGGCATCGTGAGCAACCAGGGCGACGCGCCCGATCATCGCGCCGTGTTCGCGACCGCGCAGACCAGCTACGCACTCACCCAGGGCCAGGACGACCTGAAGGTGGACCTGACCTGGCAGAACGCCGCCGGCCTCAAGGTCACCAAGACCTTCGCGCTCAAGCGCGGGAGCTACGTGGTCACCGTTGACCAGAAGATCGAGAACGGTGGCAGCGCGGCCTGGGCCGGCAACACCTATGAGCAGCTGCAGCGCGTCGCACCGACGCAGCAGAAGAGCTGGCTGCAGAACTTCACCGATCCCTCGTCGCACAGCTTCTATGGCGCTGCCTGGTACAGCCCGGAAGACAAGATGACCACTCTGCCGTTCACCGACTTCGCCAAGAAGCCGCTGAACCACGCCATCACTGGCGGCTGGGCGTCGATGCTGCAGCACTACTTCTTCGTGGCGTGGATTCCGGCCGCGCAGGACGCCAGCACCTACAGCACCAGCGTGATCAATCCGGATACCGCCCAGCCGGTGTACCTGATCCGCACGGTCGGCCCGTCCATCAGCGTGGCACCGGGCCAGAGCGCAACGAGTGCGTCGCGCCTGTACATCGGCCCGAAGCTGCAGGGCACGCTCGATTCGGTGGCGCCCGGTCTGGACCTCACCACCAATTACGGCTGGCTCACGGTAGTGGCGCAGCCGTTGCACTGGTTGCTGTCGCAGCTGCACGCCATTGCCGGCAACTGGGGCGTGGCGATCATCCTGCTCGTGCTGCTGCTGAAGGGCGCGCTGTGGAAGCTCACCGCCGCGCAGTTCCGTTCCGGTGCCCGCATGCGCAAGCTGCAGCCGCGCGTGAACGCTCTGAAGGAGCGTTACGGCGACGACAAGATGAAAATGCAGCAGGCCATGATGGAGCTGTACAAGAAGGAGAAGGTCAACCCGATGTCGGGCTGCCTGCCGGTGCTGATCACCATGCCGGTGTTCTTCGGCCTGTACCGCGTGCTGATGGAAAGCGTCGAGCTGCGCCACGCGCCGTTCTTCGGCTGGGTACACGATCTTTCCGCGCCCGATCCGTTCTTCGTGTTGCCGGTGATCTACATCCTGGTGATGCTGGCTACGCAGTGGCTCACCCCTGCCGCCGCGGGCATGGATCCGGCACAGCAGAAGATGATGAAGGTGATGCCGGTGGTGTTCGGCTTCTTGTTCCTGTTCTTCCCGGCCGGCCTGGTGCTGTACTGGGTCATCAACGGCCTCACCAGCCTGACCCAGCAGTGGCTGATCACGCGCAGCGTGGATCGCGCGGAAGAGAAGGCCAAGGCGGCGGCCTGATTAGAAGCAAGGCGTCGCAGGAAAAGGCCGCTGACGCGGCCTTTTTCTTGGCCAGCAAGCCGCATAATTCCCGCATGACTCACACCGACACCATCGCCGCCATCGCCAGTGCACCCGGTGCCGCCGGCGTCGGCGTATTGCGTGTGTCCGGACCCGCCGTGCCCGCTATCGCCGCTGAATTGTTCGGCCGCGATCCCGAACCGCGGCGCGCGCATTTCACGGCGTTCCGCGAAAGCGACGGCGAACTGATCGATCGCGGTCTGCTGCTCTACTTCCCCGCACCGGCCTCCTACACCGGCGAACACGTGCTGGAACTGCAAGGTCATGGCAGCCCGGTGTTGCTCGACGCACTGTTGCGCCGCGTGTGCGCGATTGGCGCGCGATGGGCGCGGCCAGGCGAATTCACCGAACGCGCCTTCCTCAACGGCAAGCTCGATCTCGCGCAGGCTGAAGCCGTGGCCGATCTCATCGCGGCGCGCTCGCACGCCGGGGCGCGCGCCGCGCTGCAATCGATGGAAGGCGTGTTCTCGCGCAAGGTGCATGATCTGCTGCAATCGCTCATCGCGCTGCGCGTGCACATCGAGGCGGCCATCGATTTTCCCGAAGAGGAAATCGATTTCCTGGCTGACCCGGTGATCACTCAGCAGCTGCACGCATTGCGTGCCGAGCTCGATGCGCTATTGCACGAGGCGCAACGCGGCGTGCGCCTCAACGACGGCTTGCGCGTCGCCATCATTGGACGTCCAAACGCCGGCAAATCCAGTCTGCTCAATGCGCTCGCCGGCAGCGACCGCGCCATCGTCACGGACATCGCCGGCACCACGCGCGACGTACTGCGCGAACAGCTCAACCTCGACGGCATCGCGCTGGAACTGGCCGATACCGCGGGCCTGCGCGACACCGACGATCCGGTCGAACGCGAAGGCGTGCGCCGTGCCCACGGCGAACTGGCGCGAGCCGACGTCGCACTGCTCGTCACCGATGTCGGACACGCAGAACACGACCTGGCGCTGCTGGCCGACCTTCCTTCGCACGTCGAGCGCATCGTCTTCGTCAACAAGATCGACCTTGGCGATCATGCGGTAGGCTACGACGTTCGCGCCGACGCCATCTGGGTCTGGGCTTCCGCGAAAACCGGCGACGGACTGGAAGCGCTGCGCAACCATCTCAAGCAGCTTGCCGGTGCGGGCGGCGGCGAAGGTGCCTTCAGCGCGCGCCGACGCCACGTGCTGGCGCTGGAACAAGTGGCCGTGCATCTCGCGCGCGCTGATGATGTGTTGCAGGCCACACGCGCCGGCGAACTCGCGGCCGAAGAGTTGCGACAAGCCCAGCATGCGCTCGGTGAAATCACCGGTACCTACAGCAGCGACGATCTGCTCGGGGCGATCTTCAGTTCATTCTGCATCGGAAAGTAAGGCGCAATACGTAAGGCGCACGCAGATTTCAGCAGATTCCGATAGAACGCTTGCCGCCTTCCCCGCATCGTAGCGCGACCTGCTGCATAACGGTCGCGCACTCGCGTGACCCTCTGAAACAACGATGGGGAATTTTCATGGAATGGTATTTGAAAGTGCTCAAGCAGCACTACGCGGACTTCAGTGGCCGCGCGCGCCGCAAGGAATATTGGATGTTCACGCTGGTGAACATCATTATCGCCTTTGTGTTTGGCTTCGTCTGTGGGTTGATCAAACTACCTGCGTTGAGCATGGTTTACTCGCTGGCCGTCCTGGTTCCCGGTATCGCCGTTACGGCGCGCCGGCTTCACGATATCGGCAAGTCCGGCTGGTTCATGCTGATTGCGTTGATTCCGTTGGTCGGTCTCTATCTGATCTATGTGCTCACGCTCGAAGGCGACAACGGCAATAACGCCTACGGTCCGAATCCGAAAGCGGTGCTCGCCTGACGAAAATGGCCGGCCATGCGCCGGCCATTTTCTCAGCTCTTCACGCCAAACGCGCCAAAAAGCTCCCTAAACAGCACGTCTTGTGGCGCGACGCGCTAACGTTCGCGAGGCGTTGGCGCTAACATGCTGAGTTTGCAAGCGGTCGCTCGTGATTCCGGCATGCTCCATCTCTTCTTCGGTGCCCTCGGGCTATCCACACTCTGGTTGATTCCATGGATTTGGCGCCTCGCCAGGAGTTTGCTGGCCAGGCGCAGCCTGTCCCGTGGCGGTGAAGGCACGATCCGCTTCTGGTTGGGCGCGCTCGTGGTCATCCTGGCCAGCGCAACGTTGGAAGGTCTGGTCATCGACCAGTACACCGACGATCCGAATGCTGGTGGCGTTGTTTGCCGGGCCCTTTCGCGCCTCATCGGCGGCCTGCTTGGCGGGTGGCTGACCACCGTCGTCATGCTCGGTGCCATCGCGGTCGCGCTGCCGTGGTATCTCGGCATGAACTGGCGGGCGATGTTCAAGCATGTGTCTGCCGGCGTGGACGTCATTGCCGCACTGCTTCAGCGTGCGATCGATGCGTTGGCTGCGCGTCGCAGTTCATCGACGGGTCTTCGATCGAATGGCGCCGTGCGTCGCCCGAAGCGGGTGGAACCTGCTGCGCGGCGCGCGAAATCCGCCGCCACGCGTCGCGTACCGGCTGCGGCAGCCGTTGTTCCTTCGCCGAAACTCACGCCCGCGCCGGAGACGGAAGTGCGGCCGGCACCCGTTTCCATGTCGCGCGTTCGTCAGGCCGCGCAGCACGAGAAAGTGATACGCGAGCCATGGCTGACACCGAAACGCGGCCAGCCTGCTCCACCCGAACCGAGGGTGACCCCAGGTCGTCTCGCGACGGTCGTGCCCATCGCGCCGAAGACGACCGCGGCCGCTACAACCACGACGCCCGAGCCTGCAGTTCCCGCGGTCGATTTGCCAATCGGCATCGACACTACCTCGGCGTCTTCGTCACCCGTTGCCGAACCGATGGTCGACACCGCCCTCGCGGTTCCGGAAGATGAGCCCATGCCGGCGAACGCGGAAGAATTATCCGTCGATCTTCCCGTCGAGCCCGACGTCGATCTCGCTGCCGTGAGCGCATTGCCGGTGAGCACGTCGGTCGTAGCGGCGCGCCGTCTGGCAGCCAACGACGAAGAGCCGAGTCCTGCGCCAGTCACCGTCATGGCATCGCCTTCGAACGTCGCGACGCGTCAACGCACGTCCGTCATGTTGCCACCGCTTTCGCTGCTTGCCGCACCACGTCAGGAATTCGCTGCCATCGACGATGCACAGCTCGCCGAGACCGGCGAACTGATCGAGCAGCGCCTGCGCGAGTTCAAGGTGCCCGTGGCGGTGGTGGGCGCATCCGCCGGGCCGGTCATCACGCGCTTTGAAGTGGAGCCCGCCGTGGGTGTGCGCGGCAACCAGATCGTCGCGTTGATGAAGGATCTCGCCCGCGGCCTGGGACGGACGTCCATACGCGTGGTCGAGACCATTCCCGGCAAGACCTGCATGGGCCTGGAGTTGCCGAACGAGCAGCGCCAGATGATCGCGCTGTCCGAGATTCTCGATTCATCTGCTTATCGCGATTCCGATTCGCTCCTGACCCTCGCGATGGGCAAGGGCATCACGGGCGAATCGGTGGTAGCCGATCTGGCCAAGGCGCCGCACATGCTGGTGGCCGGCACGACCGGCTCGGGCAAATCCGTCGCGGTGAACGCGATGATTTTGTCGATGCTCTACAAGGCCACGCCCGACGATGTGCGCATGATCATGATCGACCCAAAGATGCTGGAACTCTCGGTGTACGAGGGCATTCCGCATCTGCTGGCGCCGGTGGTGACGGACATGAAGCTCGCCGCAAACGCGCTGGCATGGTGCGTGGGCGAGATGGAGAACCGCTATCGCCTGATGTCGGAACTGCGCGTGCGCAATCTTGCCGGGTACAACCAGAAGATCCGCGAAGCGCAGGCGTCTGGACGTCCATTGCTCAATCCGTTTCCCGCGCATCCGGAGGTGCCGGAGAAACTCGATACGCTGCCCATGATCGTGGTGGTGATCGACGAGCTGGCCGACCTGATGATGGTGGCCGGCAAGAAGATCGAAGAACTCATCGCGCGCCTGGCGCAAAAGGCGCGCGCGGCGGGCATCCATCTCATCCTCGCCACGCAGCGTCCGTCGGTCGACGTGATCACCGGCTTGATCAAGGCGAACATTCCCACGCGCGTCGCGTTCCAGGTGTCGTCCAAGATCGACTCGCGCACCATCCTGGACCAGATGGGCGCGGAAACCCTGCTCGGCCAAGGCGACATGTTGTTCCTGCCGCCCGGTACCGGTTATCCACAGCGCATCCATGGCGCCTTCGTGGCCGATGAGGAAGTGCATCGCATCGTGGCGCACCTCAAGCTCTATGGTGAGCCCGACTACAAGGAAGAAATCCTCGCCGGCCCGCCGAGCGAAGGGTCAGGCGAACTCTTCGGCGAGGAAGGCGGTGATGCCGAACTCGATCCGCTGTACGACGAAGCCGCAGCCTTCGTGTTGCGCTCGCGTCGCGCATCGATCTCGTTCGTGCAACGGCAGTTCCGCATCGGCTACAACCGCGCCGCGCGATTGGTCGAAGCGATGGAAGCGGCTGGACTCGTTTCGTCGATGGGCATCAACGGCCAGCGCGACGTGCTGGCGCCGGGGCCGTCAGACTGATCGATCGCGCAGGAACTGATCGAGTTCTCGGCGACTCGGCATGCCACCTTGTGCGCCGAGCTTGGTCACCGACACCGCCGCCGCCGCGCAGGCCTTGCGTACCGCCGTCGGCAGGCCTTCGCTCAGGAATACCGCCAGCGCGGCATTGAAGGTGTCGCCGGCGCCGGTGGTATCGACAGCAGTGACTTTGAAACCCGGCTGATGCTGCGGCTCGCCGCCATCGCGATACCACGCGCCGTCGCTGCCACGCGTCAGCACGACTGGCGTGGGTGCGTGCTTCATCAGCGCGACGAAATCTTCATCGCTGTCCGCACCGAGCAGGATCGCCAGCTCGTGCTGGTTGGGCGTGAGGTAGCGCGCCAGCGTCAGCCATTCCACCGGCAAGGTCTGCGCGGGCGCGGGATTGAGGATGACCGGCTTGCCCAGTTTATGACCGAGCCGAAGCGTGGCCTCGACGGATTCAAGCGGGATTTCCATCTGCACGAGGATCGCATCCGCACTGGCCAGCGTGGACTGTGCACGCTCGATCTGTGCGGGCGTGACGCGCGCGTTGGCCGCGGGCACGACGATGATGTGGTTCTCGCCTTCGGCGACGGTGATCGAGGCCGTGCCGCTGCCGCAGTCGGCGATGCGCGCAACGTGATCGAGCGAAACGCCTTCGTGCGCCAGGCCATCGTGCAGCTGCGCGCCGAAGGCGTCATCGCCCACGGCACCGACCAGCGCCACGTCCGCGCCCAGGCGCGCAGCGGCCACAGCCTGGTTGGCGCCCTTGCCGCCGTGCACGGTGAGGAAGCGTTCGCCAAGAATGGTTTCGCCGGGTTGGGCAAAGCGCGATGCCAGCGTCACCAGATCCATGTTGATGCTGCCGATCACGACGACGCGTGCCATACCTGCTCCATCCGTTCTTCATGCGAGGACGGAAAGGATAAGGGATGGCGCCAACGTGCAGCACGCGGCGCCACAACACCACGATGCCTCTCCAGGCGGAAACCGGAACGCGTAGTGCGATGGCGCGCGCCGCTCAGCCGCCGCTGCTGCCCGCTGTCGACGGCACGTTCTGCCCGCGCTTCTCCTGCATGCGCTCCATCGCCTTTTCGCGCATGGCCTTCCACTTGTCGCGCTGTTCCTGGGTGAGCACGCCGCCGATCTGGCTTTCGCTGTCCTGCATGATCGTCATCGCCTTGGTGCGACGGTCGGCCGGCTTGAGGCTGCTGTCGCCGTGCAGCGACTGCAGCTGTTGGTCGCGTTGCTGCAGCATCGGGCCAATCTTGGCCTGTTGATCCGGCGTCAGCTGCAGCTGCTTGGTCAGTCGCTGAAGCTGCGTCTGCGCATCAAAGGCGTGCATGTGTTGATTACCGGGCGCAGGCGGGTTGCCGCCGGCACCGGCGGGGGCGCCTTGTTGGGCGAAAACGTGACCCGACAGCGTGACGGCCAGCGCGAGCGTAGCGAGTGCGGGAAGGCGTTTCATGGGCGGCTCTCCTTGGGGTTACCAGCGGGAACGCGGGCACGCAACGGCGGTTGACGGTGGTGCTGCCGGCCCTGGCTTGAATCCAAGCCTAGCGCCCCGAACATCAACAGACCGTCCCCACACATTGTCCAGCTCAGGGAACCGTCATGATCGAATTGCACTACTGGCCCACGCCCAACGGCCACAAAATCACGCTTTTTCTCGAAGAAACGGGCACGCCCTACACCATCAAGCCGGTGAACATCGGCAAGGGGGAGCAGTTCCAGCCAGCCTTCCTGGCCATTGCGCCCAACAACCGCATGCCGGCCGTCGTGGATACCGCGCCGGCGGATGGTGGCGAGCCGGTCAGCGTGTTCGAGTCCGGCGCGATCCTGCAGTATCTCGCCGAGAAAACCGGCCGTTTCCTGCCGGCCGACCTGCGCGGCAAATACACCGTGCTGGAATGGCTGTTCTGGCAGATGGGCGGGCTAGGCCCGATGCTGGGGCAGAACCATCACTTCAACCGCTATGCGCCGGAAAAGATTCCCTACGCCATCGACCGCTACGTCAACGAGACGCGCCGCCTGTACGGCGTGCTGAACAAGCGCCTGGAAGGCCGCGCCTTCATTGCCGGCAACGACTACACCATTGCCGACATGGCGGCGTATCCGTGGATCGTGCCGCATGAAAACCAGGGCATGACGCTGGACGATTTCCCGCACCTGAAGGCCTGGTTCGAAGCGATCCGCGAACGCCCGGCCACCCAACGCGCCTATGCCCTGGGTGACGAGATCAAGGGCAGGTTCGACCTCACCACCGATGAGGAAGCGCGCAAAATCCTGTTCGGGCAAGGGGCCAAAGCCTGATCCACGGCGGTGCGTTCGATATCGAATGCACCGCTTTTCATGGGAAATCGCTGGCTTCCGGGCGCACTACGCGGTCTAATCGCCGCTTGTTCTTACGTACGACGCGTCGCCCAAGGAAGTACTCATGCGCGCCCTCTTCTTTGCCGCCCTGACGATGGTGGCCTTGCCGACCATGGCCGAAAAACTCACGATCGAACGCATCTTCGACGGTGGAAACCTGGCTGGCGCCGCACCGCGCGGCCTGGAAATTTCTCCCGACGGCAGCCGCGTGACCTTCCTGCGCGCCCGCCCGGACGACCAGTTCCAGCTGGATCTGTGGGAATACCAGCTCAAGGACAACAAGACGCGCCTGCTGGTGGATTCGAAGAAACTCGAACCCAACGGCGAGCAGTTGTCGGATGCGGAAAAGGCGCGACGCGAGCGCGAGCGCACCGCTGGCTTGCATGGCATCGTGAGTTACCAGTGGTCGCCGGATGGCAAGCAGTTGCTGATCCCGATCAACGGCAAGCTCTATGTGGTTGCGCTGGCCACGCCTGATGCTGCGCCTACGCAGCTCGACACCGGCGACAACGTGATCGATCCCAAGATCTCGCCCAAGGGTCGCTATGTCTCTTACGTGCGCGACCAGAATCTGTGGGTGATCGACCTCACCACTGGTGAAGCGAAGCAGCTCACCCACGACGGCGGCGGCACCGTGCACAACGGCGAAGCGGAGTTCGTGGCGCAGGAGGAAATGGATCGCAGCACCGGCTATTGGTGGGCGCCCGATGATTCGGCCATCGCCTTCGAGCGCTACGACGAAGCGAAGGTGCCGGTGACCAAGCGCACCGAGTTGTTCGCCGACCACACCGACGTGGTCGATCAGCACTATCCCGCGGCCGGCGCGGCCAATGTCGCCGTGAAGCTCGGCCTGGTCTCGCCCGGTGGCGGCCAGCCGCGCTGGATCGACCTGGGCAAGGACGCGGACATCTATCTCACCCGCGTGAACTGGCTGCCGGATGGCAAGCGCCTCACCTATCAGCGCATGCCGCGCAGCCAGCAGAAGCTGGATTTGCGACTGGTCGATGCGAAGACGCTGGCGCAGCGCACGTTGCTCACCGAAACCAGCGACACGTGGATCAACCTCAACAACGACCTCACCTTCCTCAGGGACGGCAAGAGTTTCCTGTGGGGCAGCGAGCGCAGCGGTTATCACCATCTGTATCTGTATGGCCTCGATGGCACGCTCAAGCACGCGGTGAGCGAAGGCGACTGGCCCATCGACGGACTGCTGGCGGTGAACGAACACACGGGCACCGTGTTCGTGGCATCGAACAAGGACGCCGTGCCGGAGAAGCAGATCTACGCGCTCAAGCTCGACGGCAGCAACGCGAAAGCACCTGCGCGCGTCAGCCAGGGCGCGGGCACGCATGCGGCCACGTTCGCGCCGGATGGCAGCTTCTATCTCGACAACTTCTCCAGCGTCGACACGCCGCCGCAAGTCAGCCTGCACAAGGCGGACGGCAGCCTCGTCACCTGGATCGAGCCGAACAAGCTCGATGAAAAACACCCGTTCTGGCCTTTCCGCGATAGCCTGATCAAGCCGGAATTCGGCACGCTCAAGGCGGCCGACGGCCAGACGCTGTACTACCGCCTCTACAAGCCGGCCGGATTCGACCCCGCGAAGAAGTACCCGGTGTTCGACACGTACTACGGCGGCCCGCACGCGCAGATGGTCAGCAACCTGTGGGGCGATTACTTCAACCAGTACATGGCCAATCAGGGCTTCGTGGTGTTCACGCTCGACAACCGCGGCATGGCCCGCCGCGGCCGCCAGTTCGAGAACGCCATCTACCAGCAGCTCGGTGCCGCGGAAGTGGACGATCAACTGGTCGGCATCCGCTGGCTGAAATCGCAATCGTGGGTCGACGGCAAGCACGTCGGCGTATTCGGCTGGAGCTACGGCGGCTACATGACCACCATGATGCTGGCCAAGGCTTCCGATGAACTGGCCGGCGGCGTGGCCGTGGCGCCGGTGACCAACTGGCGTCTCTACGACACCTTCTACACCGAGCGTTACCTCGGCCGCCCGCAGGACAACGACGCCGGCTACACCCGCAGCTCGCCCATGGCCTGGCTCGATGGCCTCACCTCGAAGCTGTATCTCGTGCACGGCATGGCCGACGACAACGTGCTCTTCCTCAACTCCACCGAGTTGATGGCGGAGCTGCAGAAGCGCGGCACGCAGTTTCAGTTCATGGCGTATCCGGGTGCGAAGCATGGACTCAATTTGCCGGGACAGCGCAGCCACGTGTATCACCTGATCGAGAATTTCTTTCAGCAGCAGGTGAAGGGGGCGGCGGCGCCGGTGCCGGTTGCGCCGAAGCCGGTGGTGCAGCCGGCGGCTGCGACGACGCGGTAGGTCTTTGCTCGTCATCCCGCCGTACCCCCAAAGGGGCGAGGCCGGGATTCCAGTTTTCGGATCGCTTGGTTGTCGCGATGTGGCTAGGTTGCTCGCCTGCGGCGGGCTTCCGACCTCCTGCCGGAGGCCGGGTCACTTTCTCTTGCTTGCCCAAGAGAAAGTAACCACCGAGATGGTGGCAATGCCAAAGAGAAAGGCACCCCGGATGACGCGCCTTCCGTCCGATGGACGGAAGGTACGCGTGCGGGTTGCGGGGTTTTTCGACAGGACATCCGTGTCCTGTCGAAAAACTGGCCGCATCCCTGCGGCCACCCTACGGGCTTTCCTCCACCCGCCCGCCGCTGTCATACGGGGACCCCAAGAGCCAGAGCCAAAGCTCGCAGCAGTAGTGTTTTCGCGAGCACCCGCCCCCCTCTCCCCAACCCTCTCCCACAAGGGGAGAGGGAGAAGTGCCGTGCACGGAGAGGACGTGAAGAGCGGAGCCAAAAGCAAAGGCCGATGCGCAGCGAGGCTCCGCTTTAAGTCCTCTGCGATTCGGGCGCGTTGCGCAGCGCTGCGGAGTACCCGCTGTGTGGCCTCCCATGGGTGTCCCGCGCCAACCAGCCTCAAGCGTTCGGGCTTATCCCAACACGATGCTGCGAGCCCTTGCTCTGAAGGCCATTTTCTTTGGGTTACTTTTCTTTTGGGCCAGCAAAAGAAAAGTGACTCGAGCGGCGGCAGCCGATCGAAACGCCCGCCGCGTAGGCGGCCAGGTCGCGGGATCACCGCAGACGAGCGACAACAACGCTCCCGCGACAACCAACTAGAAAGTCACAGGCCGCCCAGCCGCCGGCCACCAAAAAGTCCCCCTGCCCGCGCCACCACGATGAGAAGCAAAAACGCGGACCACCCCACTCCTTCCGAACGACAACCAAAAAGAAAGGCCGCCCTAAAGGCGGCCTTCTTTCATCTCAATCAACAACAGTTACTGCGCATGCCCCACACCCGAATCGCCCTGCTCCAGCGGCGGCGGCGTGCCAGCCACGGCCAGCAGCGACGTGGCATAGCCATCCTCGATGCTCACCGTCGACACCTCATCCCACGAGAAGAACGACGCCTCACGCAGCCATTCCGCATCCGGCGAAATCTCCTGCATGTTGAAGCCATCCTCTTCCACGCTGATCAGCCGGCCGATGTAACAGACCTCCGACTCGTCCTCGCTGTCCACGTGCACACCGATGACCGGTGCCTGCGCAGCCGCGGCCTGGATCACGCTGCGGATGTCGTCCAGCGGGAAGCCGCGTGGCGTCCGCGGCATCAGGTGTTTGAGCACCAGCGCCTTTTCCATGAAGGGGGCGTGTTTGTCCGGTGCTTCCAGTTCGGACACGTCGCGGTGACGCATCACATACATGCCGTCATAGGTGATGCCATCGCCGACGACCCACAGCAGAAAGAATTCACGGCCAACACCACCCACGTAACCACAGAAGCTGCCGTGTTCGAGTTCGCCGCGCCATAACCGGACCAGCTGATGCTGCTGCTGCGCTTCGCGTAGCTGGGCCCGCTGTCCGGTGGTCTTCAGTTCAATCACATTTCCCATGGTCAAAATTTTACCAGCCCGGGGCTTTCCCCTTGTTTACAGGATGTAACGCGACAAATCCTCGTCCTGGACCAATACGCCGAGGTTTTTATCGACATATTCGGCGTCGATCGTGTAGTTTTCGCCGGATTTGTCGGCAGCTTCGTAGGAGATCTTCTCCAACAGGCGCTCGATGACTGTGTGCAGGCGGCGGGCGCCGATGTTCTCGGTCCGCTCGTTCACCTGGAAAGCCACCTCAGCCAGACGGTCGATGCCTTCCTCGGTGAAATGGATCGTCACGCCCTCGGTACCCAGCAGGGCGATGTATTGCTTGGTCAAGGCGTTATGCGGCTCGCGCAGGATGCGCTTGAAGTCGCCTACCGACAGCGCCGACAGCTCCACGCGGATCGGCAAGCGGCCCTGCAGCTCCGGAATCAGGTCCGAGGGCTTGGCCAGCGAGAACGCGCCCGAGGCGATGAACAGCATGTGGTCGGTCTTGATCGGGCCGTACTTGGTCGACACGGTGGAGCCTTCCACCAGCGGCAGCAGGTCGCGCTGCACGCCTTCACGGCTCACGCCGGCACCGCCCCATTCGGAACGCTGGGCGATCTTGTCGATCTCGTCGATGAAGACGATGCCGTTCTGCTCGGCCGACTGCATGGCCTGCGCGCGCACTTCTTCCTCGTTGAGCAGCTTGGCCGCTTCCTCTTCCACCAGCATCGGGCGGGCCGCCTTGATGGCGACCTTGCGCTGCTGGGTCTTGGCGCCGCCCATGTTCTGGAACATCTGGCGCAGCTGCTGGCCCATTTCTTCCATGCCCGGCGGGGACATGATTTCCACGCCGACGTTGGTTGCGAAGTCGAGCTCGATCTCGCGATCGTCCAGTGCGCCTTCGCGCAGCTGCTTGCGCAGCTTCTGGCGGGTGTCGTTCTGTTCGTTGCTGGGCGTGGCGTCGTGCGACCAGTCGGACGGCGACTGACGGCGCGGCAGCAGTGCATCGAGGATGCGGTCTTCGGCGCGGTCTTCGGCCTGCGTGCGCACGCGCTTCATGGCCTGCTCGCGGACGAGCTTGTAGGCCACGTCGGCGAGGTCGCGCACGATGGATTCGACATCCTTGCCCACGTAGCCCACCTCGGTGAACTTGGTGGCTTCCACCTTCACGAACGGCGCGTTGGCCAGCGTGGCGAGGCGGCGGGCGATTTCGGTCTTGCCCACGCCGGTGGGACCGATCATCAGGATGTTCTTGGGTGTCACTTCATCGCGCAGCGACGGTTCGAGCTGCATGCGGCGCCAGCGGTTGCGCAGCGCAATGGCCACGGCGCGCTTGGCGTCGTGCTGGCCGATGATGTAGCGGTCGAGTTCGTTGACGATTTCGCGGGGAGTAAGTTCGGACATGAGTTCACCGGAAAGGATGGGTTTTCTCGTCATCCCAGCAAAAGCCGGGATCCAGTGTCGTTGCCTTGAAGGCGCTGGGTCCCGGCTTGCGCCGGGACGACGATGGGGAGCCGTCGCGCCGTGCGCTTACAGCTCCTCGATCGTGGTGTTGTGGTTGGTATAGATGCAGATGTCACCGGCAATTTTCAGCGCACGCTCGACGATGGCGCGCGAATCCATCTCGGTGTTTTCCAGCAACGCTAGCGCGGCGGACTGCGCATACGGGCCGCCCGAACCGATGGCGATCAGGCCATGCTCGGGTTCCAGCACGTCGCCGTTGCCGGAGATCAGCAGCGAGGCTTCCTTGTCGGCCACGGCGAGCATGGCTTCCAGGCGGCCCAGGCGGCGGTCGGTGCGCCATTCCTTGGCCAGTTCCACCGCGGCGCGGGTGAGGTTGCCGCCGTGCTTGTCCAGCTTCTGCTCGAACAGCTCGAACAGGGTGAAGGCATCAGCCGTGGCGCCGGCGAAACCGGCCAACACGTTGCCCTTGCCGAGGCGGCGGATCTTGCGGGCGTTGGCCTTCATCACCGTGTTGCCGAGGGTGACCTGGCCATCGCCGCCAATCACGACCTGCCCGTTGCGGCGCACCGAAACGATGGTCGTGGCGTGAAAGGATTCCATGGGGGACTCCGTAAAGAGTGAATTCGCCAGAGGTGGGGCCGCGCGGGCGGAAACCAAGCCAGGACGCCGCTGGCCCGGCAGGAGCATCGTCCGTAGTTCTACGGAAAGGCTGCGCCCGGCGGTGGTCCCAGGTCATGGCAAGCAACGCTGACAACCGCTGTCTGCGGGCCGCTGAGCGACGTCACCGACGGTCCGTCGCGCCGATCATTTGCGCTTGGCACGCGGGTGCGCCGCGTCATAGACCTTGGCCAGGTGCTGAAAATCCAGGTGCGTATAGATCTGCGTGGTGGCGATGTCGGCGTGACCGAGCAACTCCTGCACCGCACGCAAATCGCCGGACGATTCGAGCATGTGGCTGGCGAATGTATGCCGCAGCAAGTGCGGATGAATGCGCTTGGCCAAGCCTTGCTGCAGCGCCAGCGTCTTCAATCGCAGTTGCACCGTGCGTGGGCTGATCGGCGCGCCGCCACGACCCTTGAACACCGGCTGCTCGGCAAGGATGCCTTCCGCTTCGCCGAGCGCGCGCAACGCGGTCACCGCGTGACGACCCACCGGCACGATGCGCGTCTTGCTGCCCTTGCCCAGCACGCGTACTTCGCCGGCATGCAGATCCAGGTCGATCCAGCGCAGGCCGGTAAGTTCGGACAGACGCAGGCCGGATGAGTAGAACAGTTCCAGCATGGCGCGGTCGCGCAGGTTCAGCGCGCCCTCGGTGTGCGTTTCCACCAGCGAGGTGGCTTCATCCACGTCGAGCACCTGCGGCAGCTTGCGGTGCACCTTCGGGCCGCGCACGCCGGCGAGCGGATCGTGATCGAGCGAGCCTTCGCGCGTGAGTTGGCGGAACAGGCTGCGGCACGACGACAGCAGGCGCTGCAGGCTCTTTGGCGACAGGCCCGCGCGATGTTCCGCGGCCACGAAGCCGCGCATGCGATTGGGTTCGAGCGCGCCGAAATCCGCGACGCCCTGTGCTTCCATCCAGCGCAGCAGCTTGGCCAGATCGCGGCGATAACCATCGACCGTATGCACCGAAGCCTGCCGTTCCCCCGAGAGCCGGGACAGCCAGGCGTCGACCTGGGCCTGCGGATTGGGCATGGTGTTACATGACTTCCTGGGCGCGGCGCAGCGCGGCGGTGACGGTGCCCGCGATCATCTTGAGGAACACTGTGCCCATGCCCGGCTGGAAATGGTCGGCGTCGCCGCTGCCGATGGCCAGGATGCCGAACTCGCCCAGCGGCATCATCGCGGCGGAGCGGATCTCCGGCGCGTGATCGCCGAACAGGCGGTAAAGGCGCTCGGCCGAGAGGCGGCCGGCGATCGGCTCGTGGTGCGCGAGGAAATCCGAAAACTCCGGCACCTGCGAGCGCCCGCCCGGAATGTGCACCAGCCAGTCGGCCGGCGGCAGGCCGATGGGACCGAACAGCATCAGGCGCACCTGATCGGTCTGGAAATCGTCGGCGAGCCGCGCCACCACGCTGCGCGCGGCCACGGCCGGCGTGCCGGCACGCAGCACGGCGAGGTTGAGTTCGTGCACCCGCTGCATCAGGCGCTCGTTCTCGGCGGCAATGTTGATGAGGCCAGCCAGCTGCTTTTCCAGCTCCGCGTTCTTCTCGCGCAGGCTCTGCAGCTGGTAGACGGCCAGCGAGGCCACCCGACCCTGCTCGCGCGGCAGCGTGAGCTGCGCGGCGATGTCGGGATAGTCGGTGAGGAACTCCGGATGGCGCCGCAGGAAAGCCGCGACGTCGCTTGCGGAAAGCGTGTCGGCAATGGCGGTGTCGGACATGGCTACCTCAGCAGGATCGATGCGTCGCGGGCCGAGTGTGCGGTGTTCGGCTACCGGCTTCAACCGACACGGACAGGAACCCGCGTCAGCCCAGCCATTCGCCTTCGAAAACGAAGGTGGCCGGCCCGGTCATCCACAGCGTTTGTCCCGGGCCGGCCCATTCGATGGTCAGCGTGCCGCCGGGCAGCGTCACCTGCACTTTCTCGTCCACCTCGTCGCGCAGACGCAGGACGGCCATCGCGGCGCAGGCGCCGGTGCCGCAGGCCAGCGTCCAGCCGCTGCCGCGTTCATGCACGCGCAGGCGCAGCTGGCCGCGATCGATCTTCTGCACGAAGCCGGCGTTCGCGCCGTCGGGGAAACGTTCGTGGCTGGTCAGCATGGGGCCGACGCGATACAGCGACGGCGCCTGCAGGTCGGTCACTTCCAGCACGGCGTGCGGATTGCCCATCGACAGCGCACCGATTTCCAGCACGTCGCCACCCACGTCCATCGAATAGCGATCGGCCTGCCCGTCGGCGCGGAACGGAATGTGCTCGGGCGCCAGGATAGGCACGCCCATGTCGACCGTGACTTCGGTCGGGCCGCTGAGGCGCACCGTCACCGGCCCGGACGGGCTTTCCAGCCGCACCATATCGCCGATGGCCAATTCGCCCGCGCGATGCAGCCACGCTGCCACGCAGCGCACGCCGTTGCCGCACTGGCCCGACGGTGTGCCGTCGGCGTTCCAGATGCCGTAGTAGAACGCGCACGACGCATCGCGCGGCGGCTCGATGCTGATCAGTTGATCGAAGCCCACGCCCATGTGGCGGTCGGCAATGGCGCGGATCTGCTCTTCGTTGAGCGGAAACGCGCGCTGCCGGCAGTCGACCATCACGAAGTCGTTGCCGATGCCGTGCATCTTGGAGAACGGAAGCTTCATTACATGAACTTGCCGCCGGTGATCCGGCCGTTGGCGTCCAGTTCGGCGAAGTAGCGGCTATTGTTCGTGCGCATCTCGCGTGTGGCGATGCTGCCCGGCAGCACCAGCAGCACATCCGGGTACGCCGCCTTGAACTGGTCGGGCGTGGGATGCGTGGCAATGAATGCGTCAAACGCGGTCATGTCGGTGACGAAGCCGCGCACCGCTGCCGGCGCCGCTACAGCCGGCTTCGTCGCCGGCGCAACCGGCGCGGCGGGATGCACGGTGGCTGCCGGCGTGGCCTTGGGCATATAGAGCGGCCCCTTGTTGCCGCATCCGGCGAGCAGGGCGAAAACGGTGCACAGCGGAAGCAGCAGGAGTGATCGGCGCATGTCGGGGTATCCGGCGGGAACCCGCGCAGTATAGGCAAGCCCCGAAAACGTGGCGAGCGAACGGTTTTGCGCGTTCAGCGGCCGGCGATGCCGCGCCAGCCGCTATGATGCGGCCGTCGCCGCCGCGAGCGGTTTGAATGCACAAGAAGTACGACGATGGATTGGACCGCGCTGCTGCGCCTCCCTTCGACGATCCTGCTGATCCTGGCAGTGATCGCACTGATGTTCACGCTGTTCCAGCTGGTGGCGCTGCGCCAGCGCCTCGATGACCGGCAACGGCTGGCGGCGGCGGGGCGCTCCGCGCTGCTGATCGTGGGCTTCGCCGTCACGCTGGCATTGACGGGCATGGGTTTCGCGCTGCGCGGCTATCGCCTGCTCAGCGAGGAAACGCCGGTGGTGGAGATCGACGCGCGCATCCTCTCGCCGCAACGCTGGTCGCTGGTGCTGCACTGGCCCGACGGCGCCACGCGCCGCGTGGACGTGGCGGGCGATGCCTGGCGCGTCGAAGCCGTGGTGCTCAAGTGGAAACTGCCCGCGATGCTGGCGGGCGTGCCGCCTCTGTATCGCCTCGATCGCTTGTCGGGTCGCTATGACGATGCCAACGATGAAATGCACGCGCCGCGGACGGTGGTGGATTTCCGCGAAGCCGGTGGTTTCGATCTGCTCGACTTGCACAAGGAGTATCCGCGCTGGGTGCCGGACGTGGATGTGTTGTTCGGCAGCGGTGTGTTTTTGCCGTTGGTGGATCAGGGGCATTACACGGTGAGTCTGATGCGTACCGGGGCGTTGGTGGCGAGGCCGGATGAGGCGACGGTGCAGCGGATCGCGCAGCCGTTTTGAGGTTGGGTTTTTCTTCTGCGTTCGCTTTTAGGTCGTCATTCCGGCGTGGGCCGGAGGCGCCTTACAACAGCCGGAGCCTGGTCACCCGTGGCTTTGGACTCGATTGTCGCGTGACCGCGATCTGGCTCGCCTGCGGCGGGCTTCCGTCCTCCTGCCGTAGGCCGGGTTACTTTCTCTTGCTTGCCCAAGAGAAAGTAACCACCGAGATGGTGGCAATGCCAAAGAGAAAGGCACCCCGGATGACGCGCCTTCCGTCCTTTGGACGGAAGGTACGCGGTCGGGTTACGGGGTTTTTCGACAGGACATTCATGTCCTGTCGAAAAACTGGCCGCATCCATGCGGGCCACCCTGAGGGCTTTCCTCCACCCGTCCGCCGCTGTCATACGGGGACCCCGAAGAGCCAAGAACGAAAGCTCGCCTTGGCTACGCTGCCGCGAGCACCCGCCCCTCACCCCGACCCTCTCCCACAAGGGGAGAGGGAGAAGTGCGGCGCATCGCGTATGACCTTGAAGAACGAAGCCAAAGCAACGGCCGATGCGAAGCGAGGCTTCGCTTTAAGTCCTCTTCGCATCGACGCGTGGCGGTGTAGCCGCACCGTTCATTAGGAAGATCGTGACGATCCGGGCTCCAAAACCGTCAAGGCTCGTATCCCACAGAACGCTATGAGCTCGAAGCTCTAAAGGCCATTTTCTTTGGGTTACTTTTCTTTTGGGCCAGCAAAAGAAAAGTGACTCGAGCGGCGGCAGCCGATCGAAACGCCCGCTGCGTAAGCGGCCAGATCGCGACATCGCCACATACGAGCGACAGCAACACTGCCACGACAATCCCAGCGCAAGGTCATCCGATGGATGACCAATAGGCGCTCACCCCAACACCTTCTCATACCGCCACGCATCCGCCCCATCACCGTAGTAACGGTCATACCGCCCAATCCGCCGATACCCCAGCCGCTCATACAACCGCAGCGCATCCTCGTTATCGGTGCGCACTTCGAGCCGCAGCGACGTGCAACGCCGCCGCATGGCCAGCCGCTCCGCCGCCTCCAGCAACGCAGAGCCCACGCCCTTGCCGCGTGCCTCCGCCTTGGTGGCGATCGAATACAACCGCGCCACGTGCGTGCTCTTGCGGAAGAACACCACGGCGGTGCCGAGGAAGTGGCGGTGGTTCGCGCTGGCCACCAGCACTTGCGCGCTTTCGCTGTCGAGGTGGCGGCGGTATTGGGCCCGGCTCAGGCGATCGGTGGCGAAGCTGCTCTCTTCCAGGGCAACGAGGTCATCGAGATCGGAGAGTTCGGCGCGACGCACGCGCACAGCGGCGGTCGCGGGCATGGGTGTCATCAGGGGCGGTTCCGCAGGCGCGATGAAACAAGCGGGGCACTGTAGTCCCCGCATCACTCGGGGGCAACGATGACTTGTGGCGCATTTCAGAGCGCGTTCAATCTCGGCACGTGGCGGGCCCGGGATGTAAGCAAAAGGTGCAGGCGCTGCCGTGGCGCCGTGACCATCGTGCGTTCTTGCCGTGCGCCGGTTGGCAGCAAAACCGCGATGCTCGTCAGAGGAGCCTCGCGCCGTGCCGGCAAATGTTGAACCGCCTATGAGCCGGGCCATCGACCCGCCTTGTGCCGAGCCACGCATGTGCCAAACTGCGGCCCTTGCGCCGTGCCGCCCCGTTTCCCCGCGTGACGACACTCCTCGGTTTCATCTGACAGAGGTGTCATGACCCGTCTCGTCCTTGTAGTCGAGAAGGCCTCCGACTGGAGCGTCTACTACCCGTCCGCAGACGTGGTCACAGCGATGGACTACTTGCGCGAACCCGTCGGCGTCGACGACGAGCGCACGCACGTCATCAACCTGTGCCGCAGCTACAAATACCTGGGCACCGGCTACTACGTCTCGCTGCTCGCCGAGGCGCGCGGGCATCGCGTGATGCCTTCCGTGCGCACGGTGAACGACCTGCGCCGTCGCTCGCTGTACGGCCTGGAGATCGAGGACCTGAGCGCCAAGCTCACCCATTTCCTGCCGGCCGGCGGTCGCGACACCACCGACTTCGGCATCCTCGTGTACTTCGGGCAGACCGCGCACCCGGCGCTGCAAGATCTTGCGCGCCAGGTGTTCGAAATGTTCCCCTGCCCGCTGCTGCGCATCGAGTTCGAGCGCGACCGCGTGTGGCAGATCAGCGCCATCAAGCCAGTGGGCCTGCAGACGCTCGACGACGCGCAGGAAGATGCTTTTGCCGAAGAGCTGGACCGCTTCAGCAAAAAGCTGTGGCGCAAGCCCAAGGCGCGCAAGCAGTTCCGCTACGACATCGCCATGCTGGTCGATCCGCACGAGGCGATGCCGCCGTCGAACAGGAAGGCGCTGAAATCGTTCATTGCCGCCGGCAAGGAGCTGGGCATCGAAGTCGATCCCATCGGCAAGAACGACTACCAGCGCCTGGCCGAATACGACGGCCTGTTCATCCGCGAAACCACCGCCAGCGACAACCACACCTACCGTTTCGCGCACCGCGCGGAGAAGGAAGGCATGGTGGTGATGGACGACCCCACCTCCATCCTGCGCTGCACGAACAAGATCTTCCTCAACGACCTGATGGTGTCGCGCAAGCTCGCCGTGCCGCGCACCGAAATTCTCTATCGCGACGATGCGAAGGGTTTGAAGGAGCTGTCGGAGAAACTCGGCTATCCGCTGGTGCTGAAGATTCCCGACGGGTCGTTCTCGCGCGGCGTGGTGAAGGTGGAGAACGAGGCCGCGCTCAACAAGGCCAGTGCCGAACTGTTCCAGCACAGTGCGCTGCTGCTGGCGCAGGAATTCGTGTTCACCGAGTTCGACTGGCGCATCGGCGTGCTCAACAACGAGCCGCTGTACGCGTGCAAATACTTCATGTCGCGCGGCCACTGGCAGATCTACAACCACGGCGCGAAAGGCGCATCCAAAACGGGCGACTCGGAAACCATTCCGATCGAACGCGCTCCGGCCGACGTGGTAAAGCTCGCACTCAAGGCCACGCAGGCCGTGGGCGATGGCCTGTACGGCGTGGACATCAAGCGCGTCGGCGACAAGCCGGTGGTGATCGAAGTGAACGACAATCCGTCGATCGATCACGGCGTGGAAGACGAGCACCTGGGCGAAGCGCTCTATCTCCGCATCATGCAGGAGTTCCTGCGGCGCATGGAGCGCAAGCGCGCTGGCGAAACCCCAATGAGCGCGATGCAGGACCGCGCCGTGCGCCGCTCTTGAAAACTCGGCCTGGTGGGGTGATTACGGCAGTTCTTCCCTGAACTGCCGTCACGCGGGCGCGTTCCGTCGCGCCGCTCCGGCGAGGTGCCCAGCCATCCTGCGGTCAGCAGGTCCTTGCCATCGCACGGAGCCCCACGCCACGGCGTTCCTGCCGCGGCATCCACTGCCAAGTGAATTCGTTGTCGCTTCAGTTCCAGATCAGTGCCGACGCCGTGCGACGGCGCGGGCGAAACAGCAGGCCGAGCAGCTGGCGTGGCAGCGACGGCTCCAGCGCCAGCAACACCACCAGCGGCGCGCCCACCAGCCAGAACGCGGGCGTCCAGCCCAGCGCATGGGTATGTACCGGCACCAGCGTGGTCAGCAGCAGCGCCGCGCCACCCAGCAGCCACAGCAGGGCGGCACCAAGCAGGCGTTCGTGATGGGCGAGTCGGGCGGTCGGGCGCATGGAAGTGTTCCGTCGTCGATGTGGAGCCCAGCGTGCCCGGGGCCGATCTCAAAACCTGCGATGCCTCACCGGGCGCGGCCTGCGGCGGGTAAAATGACGATCCCGGCCCAGCCGGACACCGCCATCGGCGGCATCGACTTTCATCAGGAGCGCGCATGAGTGCAGGACAGTTCGCGGTATTTGGCCACCCCATCAGCCATTCGCTGTCACCGCGGATCCACCAGGCGTTTGCGCGCCAGTTCGGCCTCGAGCTGAGCTACCAGACCATCGACGCAGCGCCGGCACAGTTCACCCACGCCGTGCACGAGTTCTTCGCCGAGGGCGGCCGCGGCGCGAACGTCACGCTGCCGCACAAGAAAGCCGCCTTCGACATGGCGAACGAGCGCAGCGACGCGGCTGTGCGCGCGGGCACCGCCAACGTGCTGACGTTGCTGCCCGGCGGCCGCATCGCCGCGCATAACACCGATGGCGCGGGCCTGGTGCGCGACATCACCGAACGTCATAGCGTGGACCTGCGCGGCCACACCGCCCTGCTGCTGGGCGCCGGTGGCGCCGCACGCGGCGTGGCGTGGGACTTGCTCGATGCCGGCGTGCACACGCTCACCATCGTCAACCGCACGCCGGAAACGGCCGACGCGCTCGCCGACGCCATCGGCGAACCGGCACGCGCGCATACGCGTTACTGGGAAGACCTGGCCGATCTGGGCGCGTTCGACCTGATCGTCAACGCCACGTCGGCCGGCGTGCTCGGCAAATCGCTCGATCTGCCGTTCGCCATCGTGGGCAATCGCGCGCTCTGCTACGACCTCTCCTACGGCCTGGCCGCCAGCGGTTTTCTCGCCTGGGCACGTACGGCGGGCGCGCGCTACGCGTTCGATGGTCTGGGCATGCTGATCGAAACCGCGGCCGATACCTTCGAGCTGTGGCATGGCAAGCGTCCTGACACCGATCCGGTGTACGCCGAACTGCGTCAGCAGTACGCCTGAGCGAGTCGACATGCAGGGCCTGGCATTCACGGCGAATGCGCCCCGTTGCCGGGCCGGCTGTGGCGCGTGCTGCATCGCGCCGTCGATCTCGTCGCCAATTCCCGGCATGCCCAACGGCAAGCCTGCAGGCGTGCGTTGCGTGCAACTCACCGATGACAACCGCTGCGCCATCTTCGGGCGGCCGGAACGCCCCGCCGTGTGCTCCAGCCTGCGCGCCGACGTGGCGATGTGCGGTGATTCGCGCGGCCATGCCATGGCCTATCTCGCGGCGCTTGAAGTCGCAACCTGTAGCGGCTGACAAAGCCTTCACCTTGCTGACGCATCGCAAGAACCTGCATGCGCAGAGTGCGGACGCATAGACGTCTGAGGCACGCATCGCCGTGCTAGCGTGCGCGGCGCAGGGGGCACATCACGGGGAGAACGTTATGGTGCCTGAGGGATTCGTCCGCCTTGGGGCGGCGGCAGCGCTGGCCGCGACGCTGGCGCTTGGTTTTGCTGCGCAAGCTGCGGCCGATCCGGTCGTCGGTTCGAGCAACGTCGCCACGGCCGACCCGACCGTGCCGCGTCCACCCGGTCAACCGTGCGTGGTGACGCTGTTCACCAACGTCGCCTTCGACGATTTCAACGCCCGCCCCTACAGCTATGCGCCGCCCACGTCATGCACGGGCGCATGGTCGAAGGTGGTGCTGGAGGCGGATTTCTCGGTCACCGCCGGGCGCCAGTACGACCGCACGGCCACGCTGTGGCTGGGTGGCGTGAATCTCTACTTCGGCACCACGCAGGAACCCTCGGCCAGCGTGTCGCCCGCATGGCATGTGGAGCGCGACCTCACCGACTACGCGGCGCTTCTGCGCAACGCGGGGCAAGGCCAGGCGATCATCGGCAACCTGGTGAACGACACCTACACCGGCGTGATCCACGGCACCGCGCGATTGCTGTTCTATCCCGCGTCGGCGCGCGCACGGGCGGCGGATGTGCCCGGTGCCGTGTATCCGCTGGGCAGCGATCCGGTAGGCAGCACGGCCACACTCAATACGTCGACCGACAAACTCGCACGCACACTCACTTTGCCGACCAATGTGGAGCGCGCCTATCTGGACGTATTCACGCAAAGCCAGAGCGGCGATGAGTTCTGGTACACCTGCGTGCCCGATGCGTATGCGTCGGAAACCAACGAATGCGGCGGCGGTAATTTCCGCGAGGCGGAGATCAGCATCGATGGCCAGCCGGCTGGTGTCGCGCCGGTGTATCCGTGGGTCTATACGGGCGGTATCGACCCTTACCTGTGGCGTCCCACGCCCGGCGTGCAGGCATTGAACTTCATGCCGTACCGCGTGGACCTCACGCCCTTCGCTGGCCAGTTGAGCGATGGCCAGCCGCACGAAGTGGCCGTGCAGGTGGCCGGTGCCAACGGTTACTTCGCCGCCACGGGCGCCTTGCTGGTGTATCGCGACGCCCACGCCAAACAGGTGACCGGCAAGATCACGCGCAACACGCTCGTCGGCCAGGCCGCCACGCCGACCATCGGCAGCACGCTGGCCTCAGCGAGCAATGGCGACATCAGCGGTGACATCACCACCAGGATCGACCGCCACTTCGTGATCGAGGGTTACGCAAACACTTCGCACGGACGCATCACCAGCACGGTGACGCAGAACACCGGCTTCGACGACACGCAGACGTTCACCATCAACAGCAGCACCTACCGCCAGCAGACCGCGCAGCGCACCTGGTCGGACAGTACCAGCCAGAGTCGCCTCGGCAACTTCCTCACCGCCGAGCGGCATGAGCACTTCAACTATCCGTTCTCGCTCGACTACAACCAGCAGCTGGCCAGCGACGGCAGCACCAACGCCGCCTCCACCGTGCACCAGGGCTATCGCCAGCACGACGAACTGCGCCTGCTGGGCCTGACCGTCTATGGCGCCGATGTGGACAACACGGTCGATACGCAGGACACGCTGGTGTTCGACGCCAGCGGCAACCTGAGCAGTCACGGCGGACAGCAGAGCGCGCAGTCGTTCGCCTTCCGCGACACGCTGGGCAGCTGCTATCGCGCCACGCTCGCCACGCAGGCCGGCGCGGTAACCAGCACGAACGCGGGCAAGGGTTGCCCGGATGGCAGCAACCGCGTGTCGTGGTTCGCCCATCCTGACGGCTCGCCGGACAGCAGCCTGTTGCCGGGTCGCTGATGATCCATTGCGCAGTTCACACGCCATGATCGACACATCGGACGTGTGAACTGCGTCACGTCTGTCGATGCGGGGCAACATCGCCGCAACATGACGCATCTAAGCTTGCGCGCCCAGCCGGCGCGCCGGCTTCCTTTGTCCATGTGTGGCCCATGTCCCCCGCTTCGTCGCGTCGTCGTGCCCAAGGTGTCGTCCGTTACAGCCTGCTGATCCTCATCGTGCTCATCGCAGTGGCGGGTGGCGTGATCTTCTGGCAGATCAAGCATGGCCAGGATGCCGATCAACCCTCGCAAGGCGTGGTCGCCGCGGCCGGACCGGTGGTGCGCGCAGGCATCGGTACCGACGAATTGCTGCAGCACGCGCGTGATGCCATGGCGGCACAGCGTTTGCTGGCGCCCGCAGGCAACAACGCCTTCGAGCTGTACCTCGCCGTGCTCAAGCGCGAACCGGGCAACCGCGTGGCGCAGGATGCGTTGCGCGAGATCTTCCCGTTTGCCGCGCACGCCGCCGAGCAGACCATCGACAACGGCGACGATGCCGAAGCGCAGCGGCAGATCGATCTGCTGACCCGCGCTGATCCCCAGAACTACACGCTTACCCTGTTGCAGGCCAAGCTGCAGGCACAGCGCACGGCCACTGCCGAGCAGGCGCAGCAAGCGAATCGTCGCGAACCACCGCCGTCATCGACCGCCAAGACACCATCGCCGACGCCCATGACTCAAGCCGTGGCGGCTGCGCCGGTTCCGCCGCCGCCGTCGCCAACACCTGCGCCGGCCGCGCCCGCCAAGCCGGCCAACACGATGACGCCCGCCGAGCTGGCCATTGCCCAGTTGCATGTCGAATCTACCCAGGTGGAAGCCGCGCCGAAGTCGGCCGTCCGTCCGCGCGCGCCTGCACCCGCTCCCGTGGCCGACGCCAATGGTGCGAGCGCGCCCGTGCTTACGCATCGCGTGGAACCGGCGTATCCGCCGGATGCCAAGCGCACGCGTCGCCAGGGCTGGGTGGACGTGACATTCACCGTGGAACCGGATGGCTCGGTGATCGGCGCCACCGTGGCCGACGCCGATCCCAAGTACGTGTTCGATCGCGCGGCGGTCAGCGCGGTGTCGCGCTGGCAGTTCACGCCGGGCATGCAGGACGGCAAGCCGGTGGCCTTGCAGATGCATCAGCGCATCGAGTTCCGCCTGTAATGTCGTCACGCAGGAACGAAAGCGCATAATCGGTCGCGGCCCATTGCGGAGTCACGTCATGCAGCGCTTCATCGCCCTTGCCGTTCTCGCCGTCGCCATGATGCTGGGTGCATGCCAGGCGACGACCCCCGTCACGCCCACGCCGGTGCATGGCTTCGTCACGGACATGAAAGCGTTCGACACCTTCATCGCCACGCATCCGACGCCCGAGCAGTTTCGCGCGACGTATCCGGACGTGCAGCTGGTAATGCCGGGCAGCATCACCACAATGGAATTCCGCTCGAACAACAGCCGTTACTATCCGCAGCTCGACAAGGATGGACGCATCATCGGCGGCCACTTCAGCTGAGCGCGCAACGGTGCGGACGTCCATACGTAGGCGGTTCATCAAGTCACATCGCTGACATGATGTATCGATAATGTGACACAGTTCCGCCGGGACGCCTGAAGGCAGGCGTGCCTGCGTGCGGGTCACATCGATGTAACGGTGCCATGTCTCGTCTTGCTTCCCTCGCGCCGCGTCAGCGTGTGCTCGTCGTCGTGTCCCTGACCGTGCTTGTCGCCATTGGCGGCGGCATTTACTTCTGGTCGAAGGGTGGTTCCGCATCCGGTGCCACCACGGCGTCCGCGGCGGATGCGTCGGCTTCCGGTGGCGACGACAGCGGCGTCGGCATTCTGCTCGGCCTGGCCAAGACTGCCGTGTCCGAAAAACGCCTGGTGGCGCCGGCCGGCAGCAATGCCTATGAGTTCTACCTCAGCGTGCTGCAGCTCGATCCGCAGAACAAGGTGGCGCTCGATGATTTGCACGAATCGTTTCCCACCGCCTCGGCGGACGTGGAGCGAGCGATCAACAACAACAACCTCGACGAAGCCCAGCGCGAACTCTCGCTGCTGCGCGAATTCGACAGCACCAACTACATCCTCTCGTTGCTCGGCGGCAAACTGGATGCGCAGCGCCAGATCCAGATCCGCCAGGACGAAGCCCGCGCCGCCGCCATGCAGGCGCAGCAGCAATCGGCGGGCAACGGTTCGATGCTGTAAATCGATCAGGCACAACAGCTAGCGTTGATTTCTAGAAGAAAGCGATCAGCTTTAAGTCCTCTTCGCCTCGGCGCCTAGCGGCGTAGCCGCAACGTTGATTAGAGAGATCGCCACGCTTCCGAGCCCCTCAGCCGCCAAAGCTCATATCCCACAGAACGCTATGAGCCCATCGCTCTAAAGGCCATTTTCTTTGGGTTACTTTTCTTTTGGGCCAGCAAAAGAAAAGTGACTCGAGCGGCGGCAGCCGATCGAAACGCCCGCCGCGTAGGCGGCACGCTGGCGGCAGAGCTGCAGAACGACGACAGCAACGGTTTCGCGACAATCACAACGCAAAGTCACTGGATGACCAGCCTTCGGCTGTTGAAAAGCGCCTCCTGCCTTCGCAGGAATGACGAGCTGGGAGGTTCCTGGCAGCTGAAAGACGCCTCCCACCCTTGCCCCCTTTTGGGGCTCGCAGGAATGACGGCATGGATGGGACGGTCACGCAAACGTCCACCGCCCATGTATCTCGATAAGACAGCAAAACAACCCCATCACTGCGCCGCGAGATAATCATCCTTCATGCGAACGTAATGATCCGCCGAGTAGTGCAACTGCTCGATCTGCTCAGCACTCAACACGCGCACCTTCTTGGCCGGGTTGCCCAGCCACAGCTCACCCTCGCCCACCACCTTCCCCGGCGGAATCACGCTGCCCGCGCCCACGAAACCGTGCTTCTTCACCACGGCGCCGTCCAGGATGGTGGCGTGCATGCCTATCAGGCAGTAATCCTCGATGGTGCACGCATGGACCACCGCGCCGTGCCCGATGGTGACGCCCTCGCCGATGATCGTGGGCATGCCGCCCGGCGAGTAGGGGCCATCGTGCGTGACATGCACGACCGCCGCGTCCTGCACATTGGTGCGCGCACCGATACGGATGAAGTTCACGTCGCCGCGCAGCACGGCGCCCGGCCAGACGGAGACATCGTCGAACAATTCCACCGCACCGATGACGGTGGCCGCGGGGTCGACATAGACGCGCTGGTGCAGCGTGGGCCAGATGCCCTTGTATTTGCGTAGAGGATCCATGCGGCCATGTTACCTCGCCGGTCCGTGTGCGGCGCGAAAAGCCGCGCGTTCACGACAGTTTTTCCAGCATGTCCCTCGTATAGAGATAGCCCGCTTCCATCGCGCGCTCCCAGTCTTTCCAGTCGAGCATGCCGATGTGTTCCAGCGGCGGCGTCAGCAGGAGGTCGGCCCGGTCGCGGCGATGCTCGCTGGGGCCTTCGCTGTTGACCATGGCAGCGCGCACCAATGTGGAAACCAGGCCCGGCCGCTGGATGTCCTGGCGCCCCAGCACCAGCTGCCACCACGGCGGCGTGGCGAATTCCTCGGCGGTGGTGAGTAGCGAAATCTCCGCGCGAATGTCGATCGCGGTGATGTGGGCCATGCCGTCGTCGGCCATCACGTCGGTGGGCAGGTTGTCGACCAACGCGCCGTCCACGAATACGCGGCCGTGATGCAGCACCGGCGGCAACACGCCGGGAATGGCGCTGGACGCGCGCAGCCACAGCCACAGCGGCCCTTCGCGGTGAACCATCATGCCGTCGCCCGACAGGCAGGTGGACACGCAGAAGAACGGCAGCGTGAGGTCTTCGATGTCGAGCGCACCGAACGCGCGACGCAACATCAGCGCGGCGCGGCGGCCGCGCGTGAGCGCCACGATCGGCAGCGTCCAGTCCGACAGCGGGCGGCCCTGCACGAACGCGCGGCGCAAGGTGTCGATGGTGGTGTCCAGATCCCAGCCGGCGGCCACGCTGGCGCCGATGATCGCGCCGATGCTGGTACCGCCTACCGCGTCGAACGTGTGGCCAGCCTCGTACAGCGCGCGCAATGCACCCAGGTGCGCCACGCCGCGCGCACCGCCGCCGGCCAGCACCAGTCCACGCGCGTTGCCGCTGATCACGCGCGCCAGGCGTGCCATGTCCGAACGGCCGCCCACGTGATGGTGCTGCACTTCGCCGCTGAACTGCGCACGCCAACGCTGCGCCGCCCCCAGCGCCGGCTGCCGGCCCGGATGCAGCAGAATCAGATGGCGTGGACGATGTCCCGCACGCGCGGGATGCATGGGCGCCGCTTCCGGCCAGGGGCGCGCCGGCTGCGCGGCCAGCGTGGGCAGCAACAGCACATCCGCCTGCCGCAGGCATCGCTGGCGCCACAGTTCATCGCCGATGCTGTCCAGGTAGATGACGAAACGGGCCTGCGCCTCGCGTTCGGCGAACCAGTCGCTGCCGCGTCCGGCGCCATGTTCGGCGTCGATCACCGCGCAGCTGCCCCAGCGCTCCAGCTCCATTGCCAGCTGCATGGCCAGCGAACGGGCAGGGACGTCCGCGTTCGCCGGCAGCAAGGCGAAGGTGCGCGCAACGCCTGGACGCTCATCGCCGCGCATGCGCTCCTGCATGCGCGCGATGGCAACGCGCGCCACACCCATCATCGCCTGCGGATGGCGCTGGATCAGCGCCTCGTAGGTGGCCAGGTCCAGCCGCAACAGCTCGCTGTCGCGCAACGCCCGTGCGGTGTAGTGGCGGCTCTCGCCGGTGATGAGGCCGATCTCGCCGATGCTGTCGCCCGCCGCCACCAGGCGCACCCATTCGGTGGGGCCGGCGAACACGCCCAGGCTGCCGCTCATCACGAAGTAAAGCGCGTCCGACGGATCGCCCTGTTTGAACAGCGTGCGGCCACCAGGCAAGGAAAACCATTGGAGTTCCGGGACCAACGCCGCCAGTGCCGCGTCCCCCAGGTGTCCGAACACATCGCTTCGACGCAGCAGGGCGGAAAAATCGGGCTTGGACATGGCGCGGGATGGTACGGGCAGGGTTGTGACAAATCGTGACGACCGGGTGTCGTGGCCGCTTGATTTCACCCACCCGGGTCGCCACGCTGGGGTGCAGCCCGCAGACCCGCCATCGGCAGGCCGGGCGTTCAGGAGACACCATGGAAAACACCAATCCGCTGCTGGCCGACGACACGCTGCCGGCGTTTTCGCAGATCCGCCCCGAGCACGTCACGCCCGCCATCGACACCTTGCTGGCCGATTACCGCGCCGGCATCGAGGCCCTGACCGGCCCCCACGCGCCGCACGACTTCGACAGCGTCATGCTCACCCAGGAACGGCTGGAGCAGCGTCTGGCGCGCGCCTGGGCACCGGTGGGTCACCTGCATTCGGTGGCGGACAGCGAAGCGCTGCGCGAGGTCTACGGCCCGGCGGAGGAAAAACTCACCGATCACGCCATTGAGGTTGGCCAGAACCGCGAGCTCTACCAGGCCGTGCAGGCGCTGGCCGATGCGCCGGACTTCGCCAGCCTGTCGCGCCCGCAGCGCGCGCTGGTGGAACATGCGTTGCGTGATTTCCGCCTGTCCGGCGTGGCGCTGGAAGAGCCCGCACGCTCGCGTTATCGCGAAATCGGCGTGGAGCTGAGCCGCCTTTCCACCGAATTCTCCAACGCCGTGCTCGATGCCACCGATGCGTGGCACGAACACATCACCGACGAGCGCGACCTGGCCGGCATTCCCGAATCCGGCCGCGCGGTGCTGCGCCAGTACGCCAAGGAGCAGAACCTCGACGGCTATCTCGTCACGCTCAAGCAGCCCAGCGTGCAGGCCGTGCTCACCTACGCCGACAATCGCGGCCTGCGCGAACGCGTGTACTGGGCTTATCAGACGCGCGCTTCCGACCAGGGTCCGCAGGCCGGCAAGTACGACAACAGCCAGCGCATCGAGCGCATCATGGCGCTCCGCTACGAAGCCGCGCGCCTGCTCGGCTTCGCCAATGCCGCCGAGGAGTCGCTGGCCACCAAGATGGCCGGCTCGCCCACCGAGGTGATGGAATTCCTGCACGACCTCGCGCAGCGCGCCAGGCCGGTGGCACGCAACGAACTCAACGGCCTGCGCGAATTCGCCACCAACGAACTGAAGCTCGACAACCTCGAATCGTGGGACGTCGGCTACGCCTCGGAAAAACTGCGCCAGCAGCAGTACGACCTCGACGAGGAACAGCTCAAGCCCTACTTCCCGCTGCCGGCGGTGATCGACGGCTTGTTCGGCCTCACCCAGCGCCTGTACGGCATCACGCTGAGCGCGCGCGACGACGTCGACGTGTGGCATCCGGACGTGCGCTATTACGACGTGCGCGATGCCGATGGCCGCGTGTTCGCCGGTGCCTATGTCGATCTGTATGCGCGCACTGGCAAGCGTGGCGGCGCATGGATGGATGTGTGCCGCGCACGCTTCCGCGATGGCGACAACGAACAGTTGCCGGTGGCCTTCCTCACCTGCAACTTCGCGCCGCCTACCGAAGGCCGCCCTGCGCTGCTCACGCACGACGACGTGCTCACCCTATTCCACGAATTCGGCCACGGCCTGCATCACCTGCTGACCGAGATCGCCCTGCCTTCCATCGGCGGCATCGACGGCGTGGAATGGGACGCGGTGGAACTGCCCAGCCAGTTCATGGAGAACTTCGGCTGGAACCGCGAAGCGCTCGATCTGTTCGCGCGTCATTACGAAACCGGCGAACGCCTGCCGGACGAGCTGTTCCAGCGCATGCTGGCCGCGCGCCATTTCCACGCCGGCCTGTTCCTGGTGCGCCAGCTCGAATTCGCCATGTTCGATTTCCTGTTGCACCTGGAATACGACCCCAGCCAGGGCGCACGCACCATGGAAGTACTGGAGGAAGTGCGCCACGACGTGGCCGTGCTGCATCCGCCGGCATGGCAGCGTTTCCCACACGCGTTCTCGCACATCTTTGCAGGCGGCTACGCGGCCGGTTACTACAGCTACCTGTGGGCCGAACTGCTCAGCGCCGACGCCTTCGGCGAGTTCGAGGAACACGGCGTGATCGACCGCTCCACCGGGGATCGCTTCCGCCGGGAAATCCTCGCCGTGGGCGCCAGCCGCCCGGCCATCGAAAGCTTCATTGCCTTCCGTGGCCGCGCGCCGGAGCCCGAAGCCCTGCTGAAAAGCCACGGCCTTGCCTGAGGCATGCCGCCGCCCGACACGGGCGGCAGTGTCCGGCCAGCCTTCGCATACAATGGCCCGATGAAAATCGCCTCATGGAACGTGAACTCGCTGAAGGTGCGCCTGCCGCACCTCACGCAGTGGCTGGCCGACGCACAACCGGACGTGGTGGCGTTGCAGGAAACGAAGCTGGAGGACGGCAAGTTCCCGGTCGATGAACTGGCGGCCGCCGGCTATCGCGCGGTGTTCTCCGGCCAGAAGACCTACAACGGCGTGGCCATGCTGGCGCGTGCGGACCTCAAGGGCGAATTCGAGGACGTCGTCACCGACATCCCGAACCTGGACGATCCGCAGCGACGCATCCTGGCGGCCACCATCGGCGGCGTGCGCTTGGTGGATCTGTACGTGGTCAACGGCAAGGCCGTGGGCGACGAAAAATACGCGTACAAGCTCGATTGGCTGGCCAAGATGCGCGAGTTCCTGGCGCGTGAAATCGAACGCCATCCCCACCTCGTGGTGCTGGGCGATTTCAACATCGCGCCGGACGACCGCGACGTGTACGACCCGGTCGCCTGGGGCGAGGACATCCTGTGTTCGCCGCCCGAGCGCGAGGCGCTCAAGCGCATCACCGATCTGGGCCTGCACGACAGCTTCCGCCTGTTCGAACCGGCGGGTGAACACTTCAGCTGGTGGGACTACCGTCAGGCTGCCTTCCGGCGCAACATGGGTCTGCGCATCGACCTGATCCTGATCGGCGACGCCCTGAAATCCGCGGCAAAAACGGCCTCCATCGACCGCACGCCGCGCACTTGGGAACGCCCTTCGGATCACACGCCGGTAACGGTTGATCTGGATATCTAAGCACCAAAGCAACACCGCAAACAGGCAACGGATGAATACACCCAACACCGAGTGGCCCAGTTCGCTAGGCGACGACGAACTCGACGAACTGGATACCTACCTGCGCGGCCATGTCGGCGAGGGCGACCTGCTGCTCGACGGCGTGCACGGTCTGCTCTCCGCGCTCGCGGTGGGCCCAATGCAGGTGCTGCCAGAAGAGTGGCTGCCCGAAGTGCTGCACGAACCCTTCACCGACGAAACCGAAGGCAATCGCGTGCTGGCCTTGCTGGCCAAACTCAACGATTCGATCACGGCCGAACTCGACGTCGACGCCTACGAACCCATCCTCGGCGAAGTGGATACGGAAACCGGCCCGGTACTCTCCGCCGCCGGCTGGTGCGAAGGCTTCAGCCGCGGCATCGACCTGCGCGCAGGACTGTGGGAAAAGCGTCTTGCCGACGACCCGCATCTGATGGAAATGCTCGGGCCGGTGATGGCGCTGGCGGTGGACGAAGGCATCCTCAACGCTGATGCGGAATTCGAAAAGCTCAGCGACGACGAATACGACGAGTGCTTGGCGCAGGTGCCCGCCGTGCTGGTTGCGGTGAATCACTACTGGGACGAGCATCCGGTGAGTGAGTCGGAAATCGAAGCCGCCGTGCGTCCGGCCGCGGAA
This sequence comes from Dyella japonica, assembly GCF_040545895.1. Classification (GTDB taxonomy): domain Bacteria; phylum Pseudomonadota; class Gammaproteobacteria; order Xanthomonadales; family Rhodanobacteraceae; genus Dyella; species Dyella japonica_D. The sequence goes on along the minus strand of NZ_JBEPMU010000005.1, from coordinate 442,293 downwards.
AAGGAACCGTCGTCGGCACCGCCGCGCCAGCGCAGCGGACACTGGGTGCATTGAGTGCAGGAGTGAGTGACGAGGAGTGAGGGGAGAGAGGAAGGCGCTTCACTCGCCGCCTTCGCTTACTTCTCACTCCCCTCACTCACTTCTCGCTCTCAGCGAACAATCCGTTCCCCGCGCGCGTCTTGGACCCACGCCACCGCGGCGCCATCATGTTGGGCAGTCCACTTTCTGGAGACAGCCATGACTGAGCGCAGCATTCTCCGCCGCATCCGCGGCGTCGACACATCCGATGGCGCGGGTGTGAAGCTCAAGCGCGTCATCGGCCAGCCCGGCCTGGACATGCTCGATCCGTTTCTTCTGCTGGACGAGTTCCGTTCCGACCAGGCGGGCGATTACATCGCGGGATTCCCCGAGCATCCGCATCGCGGTTTCGAAACCGTGACCTACATGCTCGCGGGCCATATGAAGCACCGCGACAACCACGGCAACAGCGGCGACCTGGTGCCGGGCAGCGTGCAGTGGATGACCGCTGGCCGCGGCATCCTGCATTCGGAAATGCCCGAGCAGGAAGACGGCCTGATGTGGGGCTTCCAGCTGTGGGTGAACCTGCCCGCGAAGGACAAGATGATCGCGCCGCGTTACCAGGACATCGGTCCGGAACGCATTCCGGTCGTGCGTCCTGCGGAAGGCGTGGAAGTGAAGGTGATCGCCGGTGAGTTTGCCGGCGTGACCGGCCCAGTGGCGGAGATCGTTACGCAGCCGATCTATCTCGACATCTCGGTGCAGCCGGGTGCCTCGATCACCATCCCGTTGCCCGAAGGCCACGCAGGCTTTGCCTATGTGTTCGATGGCAAGGACGCCGACGTGGCCGGCCAGCCGCTCGCACGCAGCGATCTGGCCGTACTGTCGCGCAGTGGCGATCTGCGCATCGCCGGCCGCGACACGGCAGCGCGCGTGTTGCTGGTGGCCGGTCATCCGCTCGATGAGGCAGTGACCCGCTACGGGCCGTTCGTGATGAATACACCCGAAGAGATTCATCAGGCGATTGCGGACTTCCGCGCCGGCAAGTTCTGACGCAGGGCAGCCACACAGTCGGCCGCAACACCCGCCACCCCGGTTCGCCGGGGTGGCTTTTTTCTGGGAACTGCCGGGTCAGGTGCGCCACGCCGGCGAGGCGGCACTCAAGGCATCCCTCGAGCCGCCGTTAACAACTTGTAAGGGAGTTCGAGCGGCAACGGCCGACTTGGCAAGATCGATGCATGACCATCGTGCCTGCTAGCAAGTTCTCAAAATCAGAGAGTTAGCGCAAAAGTTGGGTTGTAAGCGGGCGCCAGGATGTCGTTAAATAAGGATTAATCTAAACCGGTGCAAGTGGCTGTACTATCTACTTACAGTTCTTGCGAAGAAAACATACATAACTCGTTGTATCTATTGCCATGAATGCCCTGATTACTCTCGTTGTCCTGGCCCTGATCGCGACGTTCGTCACCGCGATCAAGCGCGTGCCGGCCGACCAGGTGCATAGCCTCTATCGTCGAGGCAAGCCGTATCGCCTGCTGCAGCCGGGTACCCATATGGCGCTTCCACTGATCGACCGCGTGGAGCACCGCATCAACCTCTGCGGCCAGGTGCTGCGTTTCGAGGAGCCGCTGCCCAACGCCCACGACGTGCGTGGCACGGTCTACTGGCAGGTGCTGGAGCCGGAACGCGCTGACGCCGTGATCGACCAGGCCGACCAGCTGATCCGTGGCGGCGCCCTGGCGGCGCTGCGCGACGAGCCGGAAGCCTTCCAGGCCGATCGCCGCGACCTGGGCTCGCGCCTCAAGCAGAGCATGAATGGCGCCCTGCGCGAGCGCGGCATGATGGTGACGCGCGTGGAGCTGGAATTCGCCTGATCCGGTGTGCTGCCGGACAGGCCCTGGCGAAGGTGGCCTAAGAGCACCCGCCACAGGGGAGACCCTTGAAGCCCGCTACGGCGGGCTTTTCTTTATCCCGCGTGCTGGCATCGCGGGCCATCGGCCCGGATACTTGCGGCCCTATTTGTTCCAGGCGCTCTCCATGACCTCACGCCAAGACCTGCAAACCCGGTTGGAACGCGGCATCGCCGCGCTTGGCGTGCAGCTGCCGGCGGGCGCCGTGGAGCGCTTGCTGGACTACCAGGCGCTGCTGGCGCGCTGGAATGCCACCTATAACCTCACCGCCATCCGCGATCCGATGGAAATGGTCAGCCGCCATTTGGTCGATTCGCTGGCGATCCTGCCGTACGTGCAAGGCCAGACGCTGGCCGATCTGGGCACCGGCCCGGGCCTGCCGGGCATTCCGCTGGCCATCGCGCGGCCGGAGTTGCAGGTGCTGCTGGTGGATTCCAACGGCAAGAAGGTCCGCTTCCTGCGCGAGGCCATTCGCTCACTCAAGCTTGAGAACGTGCGTGCCGTGCAATCGCGCGTGGAAGAGGTCGAAGGCCAGTTCGACTGCATCACCGCGCGCGCCTTCGCCAGCCTGGAGGACATGCTGGCCTGGGGTGGTCACCTTTTGACCAAGGACGGCATCTGGCTCGCCATGAAGGGCAGACATCCCGACGAGGAATTGCCCGGCGTGCCGGCCGGTTTCGAGGTGAGGGGCATCCATACGCTGGTGGTGCCCGAGGTGGGCGGCGAGCGCCATCTCGTGGTGCTGGGCCACACAGCCGGCTGAGCAGGCTGCTAATCTAGCCCCCTTTTCACTCGTTCACGGTATCGACGACACCATGGCCCGCATCATCGCTGTCGCCAACCAGAAAGGTGGTGTCGGCAAGACCACCACCGCCGTCAACCTCGCCGCCGCGCTGGCTGCCGCCAAGCGCAAGGTGCTGCTGGTCGATCTCGACCCGCAGGGCAACGCGACCATGGCATCGGGTGTGGACAAGCGCGTGGCCAAGCCTAATGGCTGCGAAGTGCTGCTGGACGAGGCGCCGATCGAGCAGGCCATCGTCAAGACCGAAGCGCATTACGACCTGCTGCCCGGCAATGGCGACTTGACCGCCGCCGAGCTGAAGCTGATGGACGCGATCGCTCGCGAGAGCCGTCTGAAGGATGCGCTGGCCAAGATCGCCGACCGCTACGACATCGTCCTCATCGACTGCCCGCCCTCGCTGCACCTGCTCACGCTCAACGCGCTGGCGGCGGCCACGGGCCTGTTGATTCCGGTGCAGTGCGAATACTTCGCGCTGGAAGGTCTTTCCAGCCTGCTCGACACGGTGAAGGCCGTGCGCCAGCGCTTGAATCCCAACCTGGAAATCGAAGGCCTGCTGCGCACCATGTACGACGTGCGCAACAACCTCGGCAACGAAGTGTCCGCGCAGCTGACCACGCATTTCGGCGACAAGGTGCTGCGCTCGATCATCCCGCGCAATGTGCGTCTGGCCGAGGCGCCCAGCCACGGCCAGCCGATCCATCTGTACGACCGCAGTTCGCGCGGCGCCATCGCCTATATCGGCCTGGCCGGCGAGATGATCCGCCGCGATCGCAACCAGCAGGCGGCGGCGCAGGATCAGGCCAACGACGTGATCACGCCGACGCTGCACGAGAGTGACGAGACGCTCGACGACATCGTCGACATCCATCAGGAGTAAGCATGTCTGCTGCGAAAAAACGGGGCCTGGGTCGTGGGCTCGATGTGCTGCTCGGCGGCAACGACGAACCCGGCAAGCCCTCGGTGCTCGAGCAGGAAGGCGAGCTTCGCACACTGCCGATCCAGCAGATCCAGCCCGGCAAATACCAGCCGCGCCGTCACTGGAACGATGAAGCACTGGACGAACTGGCCGCATCCATCCGCGCGCAGGGCCTTATCCAGCCCGTGGTGGTGCGCCAGATCGGCAAGAACCAGTTCGAGCTGATTGCCGGCGAACGCCGCTGGCGTGCCGCGCAGCGCGCGCAGCTGTCGGAACTGCCGGTGCTGGTGAAGGACGTGCCCGAAGTGGCCGTGCCGGCCATGGCGTTGATCGAGAACATCCAGCGCCAGGACCTCACGCCGCTGGAAGAAGCCGACGCGCTCAAGCGCCTCATCGACGATTTCGCCCTCACCCACCAGCAGGCCGCCGAGGCCGTGGGCCGCTCGCGTGCCGCCGTTTCCAACCTGCTTCGCCTGACGGAGCTGCCGGTATCCATCAAACGCCTGCTCGATGAAGGCAAGCTGGAAATGGGCCACGCCCGCTGCCTCATCACGCTGCCCGAAGGCATGGCCGAAGGCCTTGCGCTGGAAGCGTCGCGCCACGGCTGGAGCGTGCGCGAGCTGGAAGAAGCGGCGCGCCGCGCCCAGACCGCACCCAAGGGCAAGGCCAAGAACGCGCCTGCGCGTGATCCGAATATCGATGCGCTGGAACGCGAGCTGGGCGAGCGCTTTGCCACGCGTGTGGAGTTGGCGCATGGGCGCGGTGGCAAGGGCAAGCTGGTGATCCACTATCACAGCAATGACGAGCTGGATGGAATTTTGGGGAAGATTCGCTGAGGCGAATCGGCTCGCTTCTTTGTTCTTGCTCTGAGCGTTTGCTTGTCGTGTGATCGCGACTTGGCTCGCCTGCGGCGGGCTTCCGACCTGCTGCCGCATCCCTGCGGCCACCCTACGGGCTTTCCTCCACCCGCCCGCCGCTGTCATACGGGGACCTCGAAGAGCCAAGAGCAAAAGCTCGTCTTCGCGACGCTTCCGCGAGCACCCGCCCCTCACCCCGACCCTCTCCCACAAGGGGAGAGGGAGAAGTGGAGTGCGCGGAGAGGACGTAAGAGCGAAGCCAAAGCAAAGGCCGATGCGAAGCGAGGCTCCGCTTTAAGTCCTCAGCGATTCGGGCGCGTTGCGCAGCGCTGGGGTATACCCGCTGTGTGGCCTCCCATGGGTGTCCCGCCACAATCGTCCTCGAGCGTTCGGGCTTATCCCTGCACGATGCTGCGAGCCTTTGCTCTAAAGGCCATTCTCTTTGGGTTACTTTTCTCTTGGGCCAGCAAGAGAAAAGTGACTCGAGCGGCGGCAGCCGATCGAAACGCCCGCCGCGCAGGCGGCCAGGTCGCGGAACCCCTGCATAAGGGCGACAACAACCCCGCCGCCACAACCACCGGGCGCCTCACCCCTAGATCCTCCCCGCAAAACCCGATGCACCCCAGTCCTGACGCCAAGCCTCCCACCCACTAGAATGGCGCCCTGGCGCCAAGCGCCCCCTGTTAAAGACCAAGGCTCTCCCCATGCCACAACTGTCCGTCGTCGTGCCGGTGTTCAACGAGCGCGACAACATTCCGCCGCTGCTCGCCGAAATCGCCGCCGCCCTGCGCGGCCAGGTGGATTTCGAAGTTGTCTACGTGGATGACGATTCCAGCGATGACAGCGTGGCCGTGCTGGCCGCGGAGAAGGCGAAGTACCCGGAACTGCGCATCGTGCGTCACCTGACCCGCAGCGGTCAGAGCACGGCGGTGTGGAACGGTGTGCGCGCCGCGCGTTCGCCGTGGATCGCCACGCTGGACGGCGATGGCCAGAACGATCCGGCCGATATTCCCAAGCTGCTTGCCCAGCGCGACAAGAGCGCGCCGGAAGTGCGCTTGTTTGCTGGCTGGCGTACCACGCGTCGCGATAGCTTCAACAAGCGCATTTCCTCCAAGATCGCCAACGCAGTGCGTTCGCGCATGCTCAAGGACTCCACGCCCGACACCGGCTGCGGCCTCAAGTTGTTCGACCGCGATGTGTTCATGCGCCTGCCCTACTTCGACCACATGCATCGCTATCTGCCGGCGCTGGTGAAGCGCGCGGGTTTCCAGAGTACCAGCGTGCCGGTGGGCCATCGTCCACGCACGGCGGGCACGTCCAAGTACGGCATGCTCGATCGCCTGTGGGTGGGCATTGCCGACCTGCGTGGCGTGGCGTGGCTGATGCGTCGTGGCAAGGTGACCCAGGTCGAAGAGATCTGACGCTTACCCCGTAGCGGCACGCGCGAGAAGAGCATCACAGGTCGCAGCCTTCGACGTGCTCTTCATGAGCGTATGCTGATGATTCGTGCTTCGGGAGGCCGCCCGTCCATGAGCATCGCCGTCAAGCGTATCTACGAATCGCCCGCGAAGAGCGATGGCTATCGCGTCCTGGTGGACCGCGTCTGGCCGCGTGGCATGAAGAAGGAGGATGCCGCGCTCGATGCCTGGAGCAAGGAACTCGCGCCCTCCACGGCCTTGCGCAAGTGGTTCGGCCACGATCCCTCGCGCTGGGAAGGTTTTCGCCATCGCTACGCCACCGAACTCGATGCCGCCGCCGAGCATTGGCGGCCGCTGCTGACGCAGGCTTCGCGTCACCGCATAACCTTATTGTTTGGCGCGCGCGACGAAGAGCACAACAATGCGGTGGCGTTGAAGTGCTATCTCGATGCGTTGCTAAAGGCTCACGGCCAGCAGTGAAACCTCAGGGTCGTCCGGCGTAGACGCTGGCGCGCGTCGGCTGCCAGTTGGCCAGCGCCAGGCGCGCCTGTTTGCGGCCCATCTCGATCAGCTCACCCGCGCGATAGAACTCGTACACCGTGGCCACGTTGCGCGGCATGCGGATCAACAGGTCGGGCTCATAGGCCGCCAGGCGCAGGCGCGAGAGATTGGCCTGCATCAGGTCCATCGATTGCATCAGCAGTTCCAGCACGCCCGGTTCACGCGGCTTCTCGGCGCCGTGCGGCATGAGCCTGCTGATGAAGTCGCCGATGCGCGAACGATAGCCTTCGTCGCCGTCCGTGGGTGTGGCCGATACTTCATCCGGCGTGCCGGCATCGGGCGGGCCGTCCATGCTCACGGCGAACAGGTAGTCTGCCGGTTCGCGGATCAGCGGCGTCACCGGCACGGGATTGAGCAGGCCACCATCGATCAGCCGCCGCTCCGACAACATGTGCGGGCGAAACAGGCTGGGAATGGCGATGGATGCGCGAATCGCATCGAACAGCGGGCCGCGCGTGAGCCAGACTTCGCGTTCGCGATCCAGGTCGGTTGCCACGGCGGTGTAGGCAATGGGCAGGTCTTCGATGGCCGCATCGCCGATCAGCCCGCGCATCGTCTCGATGATGCGTTCGCCCTTGATGAGGCCGCCGCCAGAGAGCGTCCAGTCGACCAGTTTCAGCACGTCCATCTTCGCCAGCGAGCAAACCCAGTCGCGATAGACGTCCAGCTTGCCCATGGCGTAGATGCCGCCGATGAGCGCGCCCATCGAAGTGCCCGCAATGGCCACGATCTCGTAGCCCTGCGCTTCGATCTCTTCGATGGCACCGATGTGCGCCAGACCTTTGGCGCCGCCGGAACCAAGTGCGAGCGCGACGGTCGGTCTCTTGGTGACGTTGGCTTCGGCAGGAAGCGTGGAGGGATCGGCGATATCGGTGGCGCTCATGGCTCAGACGACAAGAAGTGAGTGGAGAGAAGTGAGCAGCAAGAGGGTGCTTGGCAGCGCCTCCGGGTTGCTCATTCCTGTTGACCCACTTATCTCACTGATAGCCGCCCAGTGCCAGCTGCAGCTGGATCTTCATTTCCTCGCGCAACGACAACGGCGCCACCACTTCCGCATCCGGACCGTACTTGAGCACGTCCATCAGCAGTTCCTTGGAATTGGAGTAAGGCACCTGCAATTCGTAGCGGCCGTCCGACAGCCACTCGCCTTTCTGTTGCGAGTGCCAGTGCTCGTCCGCCACCCAGCGTGCGGCATGCTGAGAGAAGCGCAGCGTGGCCCAGGCCTTGGGCTTGCCGGCGAAGATGCCATAGCTGGAAGCGAGCGCGTCGTTGAGTTCCTGTTCGGCCACGTCGCGCGCGGCGTCTTCGAGCGCCTGCGGTTCGGCGATGCGATCCACGGCGAAGCTGCGCAGCGCTTCGCGGTCGTGGTCCCACACGTCGAGGTACCAGTTGTCGCGATAGTGCGTCAGGCGCTGCGGCGACACGCGGCGATGACTGTCGGCATTGGTGGTGCGCGCGCGATAACGGAAGCGCAGTTGCTTGCGTTCAAGCACCGCGCCAGCCACCACGCGAAAGACCTGCTGGTCGAGCTTGCGCTCGCCCCAGGCAATGACGCGAATGCGTTCGATCGGCAGCGTCTTGCCGGTGCCCTGGTCGGAGAGCAGATGTTCGATGCGCGCCTTGAACGGCGCCAGCGCACCCGCAAGTACACCAGGCCCGCTGCGACCGATGAGTTCGTTGAGGGCAAGCAATGCCGCCAGTTCATCGGAGGTCAGCCACAGCCCCGGCAATTCGAAACGTTCGCCTTCGCCCACTGCATAGCGAAACGCGGCATGTTCGCCGCCCGCGCTTTCAATGGGCGCACCGAGCGCGTCGCGCAGGAACGCCACATCGCGATACAGCGTCGCACGCGAACACTCCAGCTCGTCCATCAGGCGAGGCAGAGGTACGGGGTAGTGCGCCGACTTCAGCAGTCGATGCAAAGTGAGAATGCGCTCGTAACGGTCCATGAAATGTTTTTCGACGGCTGCGTCTGCGTAGCATGCGCACCGTTTGCGATAGCCGCAAGTCCACCAGATGGTGGAATTCAGCAAGACCACGCCACGGTCACGCGCACGTGATCCCCCCTTCACGTACAAAAGACGCCACCCTCATGAAGCCGCGCCACATCGCCCACCCGCAAGCCGTCGCCGACGGACGAACCGCTCCGCGCGCGCAACCTCGGGCGCTGGCGTCCACGCTGCTGCATGTCAGCGGCTACGACGGCTTTGGCCTATGGATGGCGCTGGGGCTCGCGTTGGCCATCGGCGTGTATCCCGATGGACGCGGCGACGTGCTGGTGCCCATCGCGCTGGGCGCGGCGCTGGTGGCGATGGGTTTGCTCGCCGCGTGCCTGCATTCGCACTGGATGTCGCACTGGCACGGCTGGGTCATCGTCAAAGGATCACGCCCCACGCGCGATGCATTGGTGGCGCTCGCCTGCATCTTGCCCGTGCTGGCGGTGGCCGGCCTGGCGCGCGGTGACAACGCGTTCTGGGCGACGCGCCTGTCAGGCGCGGCCATGGCGTTGTGCGGTTTATGCAGCCTGGTCATCACCGCTTATGGCGATGCACGGCGTCAGGCGCCGGACATGGACATGCGTCTTGCCACCCAGTTGCCGTTGAGCCGCGTGGTCTCGGCCACGTACGGCGGTGGGCTCTGGCTATGGCTTTGCACGGCAGGCCAGGAGGTTGACGACGCCACCCTGCATCCGCGCGCGTGGATCATCGGCCTGTTGGCGCTGGCCTTGCTGCGTGGCTTGGTGGAGAACCTGCGTTGGCAGGCCACCCTGCAGCGGGTGGCAGCGCCACGCGGTCGGCTGGAACTGCCGCCCAGGCGTTATCTGGCGGCACTGCTGGTGTATGCGTTGCCGTGTCTCGCCTTGCTGCTGATGAGCTTCAGCGATGGCTGGCTCGCCCTGGCCTCCCTGGCAGCCGTGAGCTGCACGGTGGGTATGGCGATCGAGCTTAGTTTGTATGATGAAGCCCTGGCAGCTTTGCCGGGCGGCCCGTGACGGGCCCGCCGCGCGTCAGCGCTGAACAAAACCTCCCCCGGTTCACAGGCAGTTCAATCCGCCCCGTTAAGGTGGCGGCCTCCCCATTTTAACGAAAAAGGAACAATCTGACATGAAAAGCACCCTGATGGCGGGCGCCCTGCTCGCAGCGCTGGCCAGTTTTGGCGCTCAAGCCGACGACGCGTCATCGAATCCGGCCAACAACGGCGGATGGACGGGTTCGGGCGAATTCGGTTTCGCGTCTTCCTATGGCAATTCGCGCTCGGAAAACATCAACGCCAAGCTCGGCGTGAGCCAGGAGAATGACCTGTGGAAGAACAATTTCTTCCTCAACGGCCTGCGTTCCAAGGGTGAAGTCGAAGTGCAAGACCAGCAAGGCAACACCGTCGATCGCCTGACCACCACCGCGAACCGCTACGACAGCGGCGCGTCGGTGGGCTACAAGCTCGATCCGCGCAGCTACATCGTTACGGCCGCTCGTTACGAGCACGACGATTTCGGCGCCAACCTGTGGCAGGGCATCGTGTCGGTCGGTTACGGCTACATCGCGCTGAAGACCGAGCGCACCGAGCTCTCGTTCGAAGCCGGCCCGGGTTACAAGCGTTATCGCCCCGCCGACGTCGACCAGTCGGTGACCCAGCCCGATGGCACCACCGAGACGGTGCGCGTGCGCCAGAACACGGTGAGCGAAGCCGTCGGCCGCGGCCTGGTCAACTACAAGTACCGCCTCACCGACAACACGGCGTTCGAAGACACGCTGCTGATCGAAGCGGGCTCGGACAACAAGTACTACCAGAACGACATCGGCCTCTCGGTCAGCATGACCAAGAAGGTGGCGCTCAAGCTCGGCTACCAGGTGCGCTACAACAGCGACGTGCAGCCCGGTACGCAGAGCACCGATTCGCTGGTGACCACCAACCTGCTCTACAACTTCTAAGCGCTCGCGCGCTGCACCGAAACCGCCTGGGCGACCGTCGATGACGGCTCGCCGGGCGGTTTCCTTTTAGTGGCCCAGCAGCGGGCCCGCGCCCAGGTCGAACAGCGCCGCGGCCACCTGCTTGCCCAGGACTTCAGCCTGATCACCCTCGGCCTCGGCCTGCGCGTGCAGCAGGCGTCCGCTACTCACGTCGCCCACCATGCCGCGCAGGTGCAGGCCACGCTCGGTGACGGTGCACCAGGCACCCACCGGCACTGTGCAACTGCCGCCCAGTGCCTGGTTCATGGCGCGCTCGGCGGTTACGGCGAGTCGGGTCTGCGCGTCGTCCAGCGCCGAAAGCAGCGCGAGCACGTCGTGCCGGTCGGAACGCGCCTCGATGGCGATCGCGGCCTGTCCCGGCGCCGGCAGCCAGTCCGGCGCCGCCAGCCGGCCACGGATGCGCGAGGCCAGGCCCAGGCGTTCGAGCCCGGCGCAGGCCAGCAGGATGGCGTCGTAGTGGCCCGCGTCGAGCTTGGACAAACGTGTGCCCACGTTGCCGCGCAGGTCCAGCAAGGTCAGGTCGGGACGCGCCGCGCGCAGCTGTGCCTGCCGACGCAGCGACGAGGTGCCCACGCGCGCACCCAGCGGCAACGCGGCGAGGTTGGCGTAGTCGTTGCTGACGAAGGCATCGGCCGCATCGGCGCGCGGCAGGATGGCCGGCAGCGTGAAGCCAGGCTCCAGTTCCGACGGCACGTCCTTCAGCGAATGCACGGCCAGATCGGCGCGGCCTTCCAGCATGGCCACTTCCAGTTCCTTCAGGAACAGGCCTTTCCCGCCGATGGTGGCGAGCGGTTTGTCGAGGATCTCATCGCCCCGGGTCGACAGCGGCACCAGGTCCACGAACAAACCGGGATGGACTGCGCGCAGCTCCGCCGCGACGTGTTCGGCCTGCCAAAGGGCAAGCGCGCTCTTGCGGGTGGCGATGCGCAGCGTGGTGGGCGTCATGGTGGTCTCGTTGGGGGCGTCGCACGAGGCTTCGTCGGGGGCCCCATTGTCGCGTAAATATTGCCGCGGCTGCATTAGGTGCGCGGTCGCGGGACGGGCTATGCTCGCGCCGGGACGGGACAGCAAGGAGTGTTGTCATGAAATTCCGCAGCGTGGTTTGCGCAATGCTTTTCGCCATGGCGGGCCACACCGCCGTTGCGGCGAACATTCCTTCAACGGCAGGCAATGCCGGCACGGCGCTTCCCGTGCTGCTGCCCGACGGTAGGCCCTACACCGATCCCGATGTGTCCGCGCGCGGATTGCCCGAGGCTTCCGCGTTCCATCAGGTCGGCTCTTCCGGCGCGTTTCCGCAGATTTCGCCCGTGCGCAAGCTGACCGATGAAGGCTGGCTGGCGGCGAGCACGCATCGCGCCAGTGCGGCGCAGGTCAATTTTCACCGCGCCCTGCGCATCAAGCCGAACGATCGTCGCCTGCTCTGGGCCTATGGCTGGAGCATGATCAATCTCGGCGATCCGGCCTGCGCGCTCGAGGCATTCCAGCGCAATCTCTCGTTGCGTCCGCAGCAACGACCCCAGTGGGTGCCGATGGCGATGGCGCTGACCTACACCGCATCCGGCCAGCGCGATGCGGCGCTGGCGTGGTATCGCGCCGCCGCGCTCAGCGATCCGGTGCGCTTTGGCACCGACAACGCCACCTTGCGCACCACGTTGCACTGGACGTCGAGCGAGCGAGCGCTCATCCGGCAATTGATTGGCTTTGCGAACCAGGGCGATGGCGTCGATTCGCGGGAACTGGCCTCGCGTTGACGAGTGACGGAAGCGCGATGGCGCTTCAACCCATGCGCAACAGCTTGCGCAGCGCCGGCAGATTGCGGCGACTCACTTCCGGCATCAGGTCCGTGCCGCCGAGGCGCGCGAGTACGCGGCCATCGGTCAGCGTCTTCAGCCCGATCAAGCGCTGCGCCGGCACGAGGCAATTGCGATGCAGGCGGATCAGCGTATCGGGATAGGCTTCTTCGAGCTGGCGCAGCGACTCTTCCAGCAGCAGCTGCCCGCCACGGTGCTGCACCACCACGTACTTCTCTTCGGCCAGCAGGCAGATCACATCGTCCAGCGCTACGCGAACCTGTTCGCCGCGCAGGCGGCCGTGCAGGTAGCCGCCGGACTCGCGCGGTGTGTGCTGTAAGCGCTGGCGAGCGCGCTGCAGCGCTTCGTTGAGCCGCTCCAGGCGCACCGGCTTGAGCAGGTAATCCACCGCGCCCAATTCGAAGGCGTGTAGCGCATGGCTCTCGTAGGCGGTGCAAAACACCACCAGCGGACGCTTGCTGCCGGCCAGCCGCTGCGCGATCGCGGTGCCGCTGATGCCGGGCATGTTGATGTCCAGCAGCAGCACGTCGGGATGCAGTTCGCCGAGCGCGTCGAGTGCGGCTTCGCCATCGGCCACGCTGCCTGCGATCTCCACGCCCTCGCATTCGCCGAGCAACGCGGCGAGTCGCGTGCGGGCCAGGGGTTCGTCGTCAACAATGAGTACGCGCATGGAGTTCGGTCTACGGTGCAGGCAGCTGGAGACGCACGACGAAGCGCTCGCCCTCGGGGCCGGCGGTGACGCGCGCGCGCGGGCCGTAGCGATAGGCCACGCGGCGGCGCACATTGTCCAGGCCGTGGCCATGGCCGCCGGGTGCCGGCTCGCCGGCCAGCGGGTTGTCGATTTCGATCAGGATGTCGCCGCCTTCGCACCGCCCGCGCAGGATCACTTCGCCGCCTTCGCGCAGCGGCTGGATGCCATGGCGCACGGCGTTCTCCACCAGCGGCTGCAGCAACAGGCGTGGCAGCGGAAAGGCATCGGGCAGATCGTGCAGCTCGCGCCGCACGCGCAGGCGTTCGCCCAGGCGCAGTTGCTCGATGTCGAGGTAACGATCGACCAGGCTCAGTTCCTCGCCGAGCGTGCCGTCGCGCGTGCTGTGCTCGCCCAGCGCGGCGCGAAAGAGTTCGGAGAGGTCTTCCACGGTGCGCTCGGCCGCCGCGGGATCCACGCGCACCAGTGCCGCCACCGTGTTCATGCTGTTGAACAGGAAATGCGGGCGGATGCGCGCCTGCAGCGCCGACACCTGCGCCTGCGTCACCGCTTCCAGGCGGGTCTGCCACTGCGCGAGCAGGTAGAAATAGCGCAGCATCGCGGCGCCCAGCAGGGCGGCGATCAAGGTGTTGTTGAGTACGAAGTCGCCGGTGCTGTCGTTCAGCAGTTCCATCTGCATGGCGGCGTCCATCCAGTGCACCAGGGCGCTGCCGCCCATCACGATCAATACCATCGCCAGCCACACGCCGGCATAGGCCGCGTGTCCCGGCAGACGCATCAGGAGCGGGCGCAACTTGCACAAGGCCACGCCGATCACCACCGCCAACCAGTCGGCGAACAGCATGCCGACGCTGAAACCGCGCCAGCCATGGCTGTTGTTGGGCGCCAGCCACATCACGGTGACCGTGACCGAGGCCATGATGAGCAGCGCGAAGATCACCGGCCCGCTGCAGAAATCGGGTAGCGGGCGATGCTCCGCGCGACTTGGCGCCGGTGTATCGGTGGTGGACTCCCTCATGTGAAGGAGTATGCCGCATCAAGGTGCGTGCTTCTTTGCGCGCCGTCCCGGCGCACGGGGATCAGGCGCCGAGGCGCACGGTCATCCACTGGCGCAGGTCGGCCACTTCCTCGGCGCACACGGAGTGCGGCATCGGATAGGTATGCCAGCTCACTGGATAGCCCATTGACTGCAGCAGGTCGCGCGAATTGACGCCGCGCGTCAGCGGCACGATCGGATCGGCGGTGCCATGGCCCCAGAACACCGGTGTACGCCCGTTGGCGAGGTGGCGCTCGGTACCGAAGGCGTCCTGCAGCGGCAGGTAGGTGGACAACGCGATGATGCCCGCCAGCGCCTCGCCGTAGCGCAAGCCAGCCGACAGGGCGATCGCGCCGCCCTGCGAAAAGCCGGCAAGCAGGATGTTCGAGGTCGGCACACCGCGCTCGTTCTCGCGCGCGATCAGCGCATCGACGCTGGCGATGGACGCGCGCATGCCGGTTTCGTCCTGGCGGGAGATCAGATCCACCCCGACGATGTCGTACCAGGCGCGCATCGGCATGCCGCCGTTGACCGTCACCGGTCGCACCGGCGCATGCGGAAACACGAAGCGCAGCGCTGGCCACGCCGGCGACACCAACTCCGGCACGATGGGGGCGAAGTCGTTGCCATCGGCGCCCAGTCCGTGCAGCCAGATCACGCTATGGCCCGGATTCGGGGCGGTTTCGATCTCAACGGTGGGCAGGGGCATGGTTGTTCGCCGGCATGGGGACTTCGGAGATAGCACGCCTTCAAGACATGCAGGGGGAACCTCACGGAACGCATGGACCGCAGGTTGGCCGACACGGCGCCGGCAGGGGAACCCCAAAGATTAACTGCCTAGGCGATCAGTTTGTACGGGACCAACGGCGCTTGTGCCGTTCGGAGGCTTGGTTATGCTCCGGCGTTTTGACTGTGGAGCCATCCATGCGCCGAACGCTGTTCGCCGGCCTTGCCGCCCTTGCCACGCTGCCCGCGGCGGCCCTGTCGCCCCCGTCGTCCGGTGGCCAGCTGGACCTGGAAACCATCATGGCCAATCCCGACTGGATCGGCGCCGCGGTGGAACAGCCCTACTGGAGCGTGGACGGCCACAGCCTGTACTACTCGCTCAAGCGCGACGGCAGCAAGGTGCGCGACCTCTACCGCGTGGATGCCGCCAGCGGCCAGAACACCAAGCTCGATCCCGCCGCCATGGCGCAGGCCGAAGGCCCGGCGGTGTACGACCGCACGCATCGTCATGCCGCCTACGTGATGCACGGCGACATCTTCATGGTCGACCTTTCCAGCGGCCGCCGCGTGCAGGTGACCCGTTCGACCGAAGCGGAATCCGCGCCGCGCTTCTCCAGCGATGGCCGCAGCCTGCAGTACCGCCAGGGCAACAACTGGTTCGTCTACGACCTCGCCGGCGGCGTGAGCGCGCCGGCCGCCGTGCTGCGCTTCGTCGACGATCCGCAGGCCAAGAAGCCCGACCAGCTCAAGGACATGCAGCTGGAACTGTTCCGTTCGCTGCGCGAGAACAAGGCCGACAAGGACGCCTCGCGCGACAACGACGACGCGCTGATCGCCGCCGATCCGAACCGCGCACCCAAGCCCATCTACCTGGGCGAAGGCGCCGAGCCGGCCGACACCGAACTGTCGCCGGACGGTCGCTGGATGCTGGTGGTGACCAAGCCCAAGGGGGCCAAGGAAGGCAAGCGTCCCGAAGTCACGCATTACGTGACCGACTCCGGCTACGCCGAGCAGCAGGAAACGCGCGTCTACGTGGGCCGCAACGATCCCGCGCCGCAGTCGCTGGTGCTGGTGGACCTCAAGTCCGCCAAGTTCTATCCGCTGAAGACCGATGCGCTGCCCGGCATCAAGGACGATCCGCTCAAGGACATCCGCGCCAAGACCGTCGCCGCGCTGGAAAAGGATGGCAAGGGTGATGAAGCCAAAGCCTTGAAGGCTCCCGATGTTCGCCCGGTGCGCATCGTCTCCGGCGCCGAGGACGGCGGTGGCGGCGGCATCGTGTGGAGCGACGACGGCCAGAACGTGGCCGTGCAGCTGCGCGCCATCGACAACAAGGACCGCTGGATCACCAGCGTCGACTTCGACAAGCACGCGCTGGTCACCCAGCATCGCCTCACCGACAACGCGTGGATCAACTGGAACTTCAACGATTTCGGCTGGCTCAAGGACGGCCGCACGCTGTGGTATCTCAGCGAGGAAACCGGCTATTCGCAGCTCTATTCCAAGACGCTCGGCGGCAAGGCCAAGGCGCTGACCAGCGGCAAGTTCGAAGTGAGCCATCCGGCGCTGAGCGAAGACGGCCAGTGGTTCTACGTGCGCACCAACCAAGTGGCGCCGTACAGCTACGACGTCTATCGCGTGCCCAGCGCGGGCGGTGAACTGACGCGCCTCACGCAAGTCCAGGGCATGGACGATTTCGCGCTGTCGCCCGACGGCCGCCAGCTCGCCGTGCTGCATTCGGCGCCGTACACGCTGGCCCAGCTGGCCGTGCAGAGTGTCGACGGCGGCACGCCGCGCGAACTCACCAACACCATGAAGCCGGCCTTCACCGCGCACCAGTGGATCCAGCCCAAGATCATCGGCGTGCCGTCCTCGCATGGCGCGGGCACGATCTGGGCGAAGTACTACGGTCCGGCCGATGAAGCCGCTGCGGCTTCGCGTCCGGCGGTGATCTTCGTGCACGGTGCGGGCTACCTGCAGAACGTCACGCTGTCGTACTCCAACTACTTCCGCGAGCAGATGTTCCACAACCTGCTGGTGCAGCAGGGCTACGTGGTACTCGACATGGACTACCGCGCCTCCGACGGCTACGGCCGCGCCTGGCGCACGGCGATCTATCGCCAGATGGGCCATCCGGAACTGGAAGACCTGCTCGACGGCAAGGCCTGGCTGGTGAAGAACCACGGCGTCGATCCCAAGCGCGTGGGCATGTATGGCGGCAGCTACGGTGGCTTCATGACGCTGATGTCGCTGCTGCGCGCACCGGGCGAATTCGCCGCCGGTTCCGCGCTGCGCCCGGTGACGGACTGGACCAGCTACAACCACGAATACACGTCCAACATCCTCAACGATCCCCAGCTCGATCCGGAGTCGTACCAGGTCAGCTCGCCGATCAACTTCGCCGACAAGCTGCAGGACCCGCTGCTGATGGAGCATGGTTTGATCGACGACAACGTGCTGACCAGCGACACCATTCGCCTGTATCAGCGCTTCATCGAGCTGCACAAGAACAATTTCTGGATGTCGCTGTATCCGATGGAGCGCCACGGCTTCACGCATCCGGACTCGTGGTACGACGAATACCGTCGCATTGATGAGTTGTTCAACACCTATGTGAAGCCGGTGAAGCAGTAACGCCTATGTCGCTCTCCCAGCCGCGACGTGGACTGGGGTGAAAGTCGAGCTCTCGAAGCCGCTCCAACCGGAGCGGCTTTTTTTGTTCGCCATCCCGATGCCGGCTCTGCCACGGGGCCATTCCGCCAGGGCCAGCCCAGTTCACGGCAGGTGCACGCAGATCACCCGTATATTCTTGCGACAACATGGAATGCCCCTCAGACGAGGTGGATGAGAGGACGTTCTTCCGGCCATTTCGGCCAGAACGACCATCACGAGATTCCAAAGTGGCCAAGCCCTATCAGGGTAGGCATCGTGGGCCGGGCTCCCTGACAGCCCTCGTAGCGCTGCGTATCGCACCGCTCGCGCAAGGACTGTTGCTGACGGGACTGTTGCCCCTTGCCACACCTGCCAGCGCGCAGCAGGTGGTCGCGAACGGAACGACGCAAACCGCTAGCGGTGTCATCAATACCGGCACAGTGGCGAGCACGGGGGGATTCGCACTCTACGCGCTGAATGGCGGCACCATTAACGGCGTCAGCGGACTCAGTCTGACCACCGGCGGCGCCAGCGCCATGGCGACTTATGCAGCGGGCGCGGGCAGCTCGATCCATGTGATCAACACGACCATTCTGACCACCGGCGACGGCTCGTACGGCTTATATGCGCCGGGAGGCACCGTCACGGCTACGGGCGGGTCGGTGACGACGAATGGCGCCAGCAGCCTCGGTATCGGCGCAATCAATGGCCCGACGAGTGGAACGGTGACAGCGACCGGCGTCGCGGTGGTGACCCATGGCGCCAACAGCGGCGGCGCGAGCGCGCAAGGCGGATCCGTCGTCAACCTAAAGGACGTGTCGATCACAACCACTGGGACCACCGCCAACGGCATGTACACGGTGGGCGCGTCCTCTAGCGGAATCGCGTCATTGCTGGTGGCGGATCATGTGACTGTACTGGTGACCGGAAACGGCGATCTCACTCATGCCGCCGCAGTCGTCCGTGGCGGTAGCAGCATGGTCATTCAGAATGGCAGCAGCATCACCGCCACGGGAACAGGCATGGCGGGGCTGAGCGCATCAACGGCGGGTTTGGTGAACACGCTGACGGTGACCGACAGCAGTGTCACGTCGGCTCTGGATACCGGCCTCCGGACGAATGGCGCCCCCTTCAATGTATCGCTCACCCGTTCTTCGATCAGCGGCGGCAGCTCACTCCTCAATACGATCAACGGCGGCATCCTCAACCTGACGGCGGATGCGTCGAACCTGACCGGTGTGGCGATGACCGACACGGCGACCAACTCCGTTTCGAACGTCACATTGAAGAATGGGTCACTCTGGAACCTATCCGGCAATTCCACGCTGAGCAGCCTGATCCTGGACAACGCGACGTTGCGCTATCAGGCGCCGGCGGCCATCACCTTGGGCTCTGCATCGCCTTCGATTTCGCTTGCTTCTGGCGGTGGAGCGATCGACACCAACGGCTTCACTATCGTGGAATCGCAAACCTTCAGCGGCGCCGGTGGGCTCACCAAAGCGGGGGCAGGCACGCTCATTCTGCCCACTGACAATGCTTATACCGGTGGGACGACGATCAGTGCCGGCACGTTGCAGGTCGGCAACGGGGGCACGACGGGAAGCATCACTGGAAACATTGTCAATAACGGCACGCTCGCCTTTTTCCGTAATGACCCCAGTACGCCCATTCTCATAACCAACGCTGTTTCTGGTGGGGGCGATATTCGCCTCATGGGCACGGGGGGCCAGGACGAATCCGCGTATCAGGTGAGCGCAGCCGGCGGCACATTCACCGGCCATATCTATGTCGAGCAATCGCGGCTGACCATCACTAGCGCTGCCGCAGCCGTTGGCACGGGCATGACTGTGGAAAACGGCGGCCAGCTGTGGCTCCAGGCCAATGCAACTTATGCCGAGCCGCTCTTCATCGAAGGCGATGGCTGGTTGGAGACCCTGGGTCGTCTCGGAGCCTTGCGCATGGCTAATGGAGCCACGGCAAGCGGTGCCGTGACGCTTATCGACGACGCGCAGATCGACCCCTACTTCAAGAATGATACCGGCACCATCAGCGGCGCCATCAGCGATGGTGGTCATGGCTTTGCCTTGGAGAAGATCGGCGCGGGAACGCTCACCCTGACCGGCGCCAACAGCTATACCGGCGGGACGCTCGTCAGCACCGGAACGTTGCGCGTCAACGGCAACCAGGGTGCGGCAACCGGACTGACCAGCGTTGCATCGGGTGCAACGTTGGGCGGCAGCGGCACGATCGGCGGCAGTGTCGTCATCGACAACGGTGGCATCCTCGCGCCGGGCAATAGTCCCGGCACGCTGACGATCAACGGCGATCTCACGCTCAATGCCGGTTCGTTGATCAACTATGAATTGGGCCAAGCCAATGTCGCGGGCGGATCGTTCAACGACCTGGCCTCGGTGGGCGGCAACCTCGTGCTCGACGGCACGCTCAACGTGACGGTGTCCGCGGGTGGCAGTTTCGGAGCGGGCGTGTATCGCGTGTTCGGTTATGGCGGAACGCTCACCGACAACGGCCTGGCGATCGGCACGATTCCGTCGCCGAACTATTTCGTCCAGACCTCGGTCGCCAATCAGGTCAATCTGGTCAACACCACCGGCCTGACGCTGAACTACTGGGACGGCGCCGCGGGGCCGAAGAACGACGGCGTGATCAACGGCGGCAATGGTGTGTGGCAGAGTTCGACCGGCAACGACAACTGGACCCAGATCACCGGGACCCCCAATGCACCGTGGAGCACGAACGCTTTTGCGATCTTCCAGGGCGCCGCGGGCACGGTGACGGTCGACAACAGCGTCGGCGCAGTCAGCGCGTCAGGGATGCAGTTCGCGGCCAACGGGTATGTGCTGGGCGGATCGATGCTGACGCTGGTGGGCTCGCAGCCGACGATCCGGGTGGGCGACGGCACTGCGCTCGGCGCGGGTTACACCGCGACCGTTTCCGCGCCGCTGGCGGGCAGTGGCGCGTTGCTCAAGACCGATCTCGGCCGTCTGATCCTGAGCGGCGCCAACACCTACAGCGGCGGCACGACGATCGCGGCGGGCACGCTCGAAGTCGCGGCCAATGGCGCGCTGGGTGCGGGCGCGGTGACCGCGGGCGTCGATGGTACCGTCACCACGCTCCAGGTCGACAACGGCGCCACGATCGGCAACCGGGTGCTGCTCAATGCAAACAGCCGGCTCGACAATCGCGGCACCGTCTCTCGCATGGCGGCCGGCCAGTTGGCGGTGGAAGGCCATGGCACGGGAATCGTCGTGACCAACAGCGGCACCGTCGCGGGGGATACGGGCGTGCTGCTCGCAGACGGCGGCACCGTTGCCAATACCGGTGCGATCACCGGGGCAGGCCTGGCGGTCAGCATCCAGGGAACCACGGGAGGCACGATCTCCAATGCGGGCTCCATCACTGGTGGGACGGGCGGCATCGCGCTGTTCCAGGGCGGCACGATCGACAACGCACTCGGCGGGAGGATTTCCAGCAGCGGCGGCACAGGAATATCTCTCGCCATTGACGGTTCGGTGGCCCCAGTGGGCATCGCGATCAACAACGCGGGCACCATTGAAGGAGCGGCCGTCGGTATCGATCAGGCGATCATCCTTGAAGGCGCTGCCGGCGCTTCACCGTTTTCCGCACTGGTCAGCAATGGCGCGAGCGGCACGATCTCCGGCAATCAGGCTGGCATCCGCATCGGCCTTGACACCGACGTGACCAATGCGGGTGTGATCGCTGGCGATACGGCCGTCGTATTGGGAAGCGGCACGCTGACCAACGCGGTCGGGGCCCAGATCAACGGCAACACCCTGGGTGTCCAGATCTACGGCGGTGCGAGGGTCAGCAACGCAGGCCGCATCACCGGCACGGTCGACCTGGATCCCGTTGGCGCGGTGCCCGTCAACGCGGTGACGCTGTTCACCGGATCGAGCATCGCTGGCGATCTGAACATCGGCGCCAACGCGAGTTCGACCCTCACGCTGGACGGCGCAGGCACGCAGCTTTACTCCGATGCGGTGACGGGAACGACGAGTTTCGTCGGCCCGCTGACCAAGACCGGCGACAGCCGCTGGATCATCGATAGAGCACTGACGCCCGCGAACACCACGATCGTCGGCGGCATACTGCAACTGGGCAATGGCGGGACGGTCGGCTCCATCACCGGTGATATCGCCGACAGCGGCGTGTTGGCGTTCAACCGTTCGGACGTGGTGACGTTCAACGGCGTGATTTCCGGCAGCGGTGCGGTCGGGCAGAGCGGCACCGGCACCACCGTGCTGACCGGCACGAACACCTATCTCGGCACGACCACCGCGAGCGCCGGGCAACTATGGATCAATGGCAACCAGAGCGCGGCCACCGGTCTGACCCAGGTGCTGAGCGGCGCGACGTTGGGTGGTGTCGGCATCATCGGTGGCGATGTCACCATCGCCGACGGCGGCCACCTGGCGCCCGGCAACAGCCCCGGCACGCTGATCATCAACGGCAATCTCGCGCTCCATGCCGGCTCCATCCTCGACTACGAATTCGGGCTGGCCAACACGCCGGGTGGCGCGCTCAACGATCTGACCGTGGTCGGCGGCAACCTCGTGCTCGACGGCACGCTCAACGTGGCGGTGTCGGCCGGCGGCAGCTTCGGGCCCGGCATCTACCGCGTGTTCGATTACGACGGCACGCTCACCAACAACACGCTCGCCGTCGGCACGATCCCGTCGACCAGCTATTTCGTGCAGACCTCGATTCCCCATCAGGTCAATCTGGTCAACACCGAAGGCCTAGTGCTCAACTACTGGGACGGCGCGGCGGGCCCGAGGAATGATGGCGTGATCAATGGCGGCAACGGCCCGTGGCAGGCCAGCGCCGGCAACGACAACTGGACGCAGATCACCGGCACGCCCAACGCGCCGTGGGCCGATGGTGCGTTCGCGATCTTCACCGGCAGCGCCGGCACGGTCACGGTCGACAACAGCCTCGGCGCGGTCACCGCCAACGGCATGCAGTTCGCGAGCAACGGTTACGTGATCACCGGTGATGCGCTTACCTTGATCGGACCGCAATCGATCGCGCGCGTCGGCGACGGCACGTCGGCGGGCGCCGGCATGACCGCGACGATCAACGCTGCACTCACCGGCGACACGCTGTTGTTGAAAACCGATCTGGGCACGCTTGTACTGGGCGCCGCCAATGACTACAGCGGCGGCACTGTGCTCGAAGGCGGCACGCTGCGGCTCGGCAACGCGGCGGCGCTCGGCCCGGGTCGGCTGGACATGGTAGAGGGCACCACGCTCGATTTCAGCGGCAGTTACACCATCGCCAACAACATCACGCTCTCGGGTGACCCGACGATCAATACCGCCAGCGGCTTGACCGACACGCTGAGCGGCGCGATCAGCGACGGCACCGGTCCCGGCACGCTGGAGAAGATCGGTGCCGGCACACTCGTGCTCACCGGGGCAAGCAGCTATTCCGGACTGACCCTCGTGCAGGCGGGCACGTTGCGCGCGGGCGGCGGCAACGTGTTCAGCCCGATCTCGGACTTCACGGTGGCGAGTGGTGCGACCGTGGACCTCGCCGGCTTCAGCCAATCGATCGGCGCGCTGAGCAACGCGGGCCTGGTCGATTTCGGCACGGGTACGCCGCCGGGCACGGTGCTCACCGTGCATGGCAATTACACGGGCGTGTCGGGTGCCTTGGGGCTCAACGCGTTGCTCGGCGACGACAACTCGCCGTCGGACCGCATGCTGATCGATGGCGGTATCGCCGGCGGTTCGACCGTGCTCGACATTCGCCAGAGCGGCGCAGGTGCGGTCACTACGGGCAACGGCATCGAGTTGGTCGGCGTGTTGAATGGTGGCACCACGCAGGCCGGTGCCTTCCATCTGGGCAGCCCGGTGATTGCCGGGCCTTATGAATATTCGCTTCAGCGCGGCGGCGTTGATGGCAGCGACCCGGAGAACTGGTTCCTGCGCGACACGCTGGCGCCACCGCCGCCTCCAACACCGCCTTCGCCACCTTCTCCACCGGCGCCTCCCACCCCACCTCCGCTTCCGCACTACCGGCAGGAGGTCTCGCTCTATGCGGCGGCTCCGGCGCTGGCGATGATCCAGGGACGGCAGATGATCGGGACGCTTCACGAGCGCATGGGCGACGAGGAGCAATTGCTCGGCGATCCGTTGCGTGAACCGCCAGGCGAGTCGAACGCCATGTGGGGCCGCGTCGTTTATCGCGAGGGCAAGACGCAGGGCGATCCGATCGGTATCTATGGCGATGGGCCGTCGTACAAGAGCGACATGGTCACCGTCCAAGTGGGCGGCCATCTCTATCGCGCATTGAGTGACAGCGGCCGGCTCGATCAGGTGGGCGTCTATGGTGCTTATGGCAACGCCGATGCCGATGTCGATCACAACCTGTTGAGCCTGCAGTTCAAGGCCGGCTCGATTGGACTCGACACCTATGCGGCGGGTGCGTATTGGACACATTATGAGCCCAATGGCGCCTATCTCGATGTGGTCGGGCAAGCGAGCTGGTACGGGTTCGACCTGAAGGGGCTGCGCCTGCCGCAGATCGAGCCCGACGGCTTCGGCCTGGCCGGCTCGGTCGAAGGTGGCTATCCGTTCAAGATCGGGCACGAGCTGGTCCTCGAGCCCCAGGCGCAGATCATCTATCAGAACCTTTCGGTGGACAGCTTTGCCGATCCGGGAGCACACGTGCGCTATCGCGATCTCGACTCGCTTACCGGGCGGATCGGTGTGCGTCTGGCAACCCAGGGCAACTATGAAGTGTGGGTGCGCGCCAATCTCTGGTACGAATTCCTCGGAACGCCCAAGACCGAATTCTCATCGGCGGCCGGATGGGTGCCGTTCCACGCCGATCTACCCAACCTGATGGGACAGTTGGGCGTGGGCGCGGGCCTGCGAATCACCTCGAATGTCTATGTATTCGGTGTGGCGAATTACGAGAGCACGTTCAACGGCAACTCGCACAGCTGGGACGCCAAAATGGGTGTTCGTATTCGCTTCTGACGGACACGGCCGCCTCGATGGCGGCGTCCGTTCGCAGTGACCAACCATGCGGCTGCTCACGTCTGCAAAACCGGGAACACCGAAACGAGCGTCCTACTGCGTCGCCTGCGCCGCGAAATACCTCGCTGGCGGTTGCCCGAAACTCCGCCGGAACATCGCCACGAACGCACTCACGCTCGCATAGCCCAACGCATCGGCCACCGCAGACACCGGCTCGCCGTCGGCCAGACGTTCCAGCCCATGCGTCAGTCGCGCCAGCTGGCGCCACTGCGCAAAGCTCAGCGCGGTTTCGCCTCGGAACAACCGGCTCAGGCTGCGTGGCGAAAGTCCCGCCCAGGCGGCCCACTCATCGAGGCCACGGTTGTCGTTGGGGTTTTCCAGCAGTGCCACGGCGATGCGCAGCGCGCGTCGATCCACCGGCATCGGTAGATGCAGCGGCTCGCGCTGGGCGCGGCAGATTTCTTCCAGCAGCACGGCGGTGAGGCGTTCCTGGCTTTCGTCGAGCTGCGTTTCCCAGATCCATGAACTGGCGCGGCGCACCAGGGCGCGCATGAGTTCGGTGACGCCGATGACGCAGGGTTCGGCAGGCAGGCAACCGCATTCGGGCGGGGTCACGAATACGCCCCAGCCTGTCATGGGGCCGCTGAGGGTGACGGTGTGCTCCACACCCGGCGGCATCCAGCCGGCGCGGTGGGGCGGCAGCAGCCACGAGCCCTGCGCCGTGCGCACGTGCACCAGGCCGCTTTCGACGCAGTACAGCTGGCCGCGTGCGTGCGAGTGCCAGCCGTATTCGCGGCTGCTGTCGGTGTACTCGCTGGCGACTTCGCCTTCGGTCCAATAGGCGATCACCGAGGGCCCGTCGAGGCGCTCTATCAGGGCATGAAACTGGTGTTCGTCTTTCTCGGCGACGTGGCCCATGGCCGGTTCTCGATAAAGTTTGACCAAATAACGCTAACAGTAATTGGCTGGCCTGCCCAATCATGCTGGCCCTATCCCCGCCGCTGCCGCCGCTCGCGGTCCCCAACGTGTCGTCGGTCGCGGTTCGGGTGTACGTGCCGTGACTCCTGCTTGATCCGGATCCGTCACGCCCGCACCCCGACACACGTCCTGATTCAGCAAGTGGCGTCGATACCCCGGCGCCAGAGGGAGCAGACCCATGTCGACGATTGCCGTACGCACGTCCACCGCCGAGAGCGCGCCGCTCGAGGCTTTCGTGGCCTGTGCGCACCAGATGCTGGACCCCAACACACCCGAAGCGGCCCGCTGCGCCCTGGAACCCCGACTGCTCGCGCTGCTGCCGACGCTTCGCGCGCTGGGCGTGTTCGAGCTGTTCGACGTGCGCCACCCGGCCCTGCGCACCTGGCTGGAGGACGAGATGCAGGAGGGTCCTCATTGAGCTGATTTCAAATTTTGTTCGGGCAAAATGTATCCAGCACATATTTGCCTTGACAAATATATTTTCGGCAATAGAATTGCCGCGGTATGAGCCCCCCAACCCCCCTTTCCGTCCAGAAAGACAGTATCGGCGTCCTGATCGGACTGGTTCGCAGCGAACTGGTCCGGAAGATGGAGGCCGAGTTGCAGGCGTCAGGCGTGGAGCTTCGCTTCACGCAGTTCCTGATCCTCAAGCGCCTGGCCCTGGTAGGCCCGATGTCGGCCAGCGAACTGGCCCGTTCGGTGGAACTGGACGGCGGCGCCATGACGCGCCAGCTCGACCAGCTCGAAGGCAAGGGCCTGCTGCGCCGCTGTCCGCATGAACAGGACCGCCGTGCGCTGCGCATCGAGCTGACGCCGGAAGGCGATGCGATGTGGCGGCAGATGACGCCCTGCAACGACCGCGTGCTGGATGCTGCGCAAAAGGCGCTGGATCCGACCGAACGCGAACAACTGCGCGATTACCTGGAGCGTGTGCTGCACACGCTCCGCGACAAGAACTGACCCGTTTCACTTTTCTGGAAACCAAGCCCATGCGTCTGCAACTCCTTGCGGCAGCCACCGGCCTTACTCTCGCGCTGGCGGGATGCGTCAGCAGTGGCGGCCTGCACCCGGAAGGCACGCTGACCGATGCCTCGTCACTGAAGGCCGATCGCAGCCTGTCCGGCGCCACGCTCTCCCCCGCCGCCTGGCCCGGCGATGACTGGTGGACCGGGCTGGGCGATCCCCAGCTGAGCGCGTTGATCGCCGAAGCGCTGAAGGACAATCCCAGCCTTGCCGTGGCCGATGCGCGCGCCCGCCAGGCGCAGGCGCAGGCCGGTGCGGCCGATGCCGAGCGCGGCCCCAGCGTGAATGCCGGCGCCAACGTGATCGGCCAGCGCCTGCCGCTGACCGCCGCACCGCCGGAACTGGGCGGCGGCAAGTTCACCTGGTTCAAGGACGCCCGCGCGAGCTTTAGCTGGGACCTGGACCTGTGGGGTGGCAAGCGCGCCGCATGGGAAGCCGCCGTCGGCCAGCAGCACGCGGCCGAGATCGAGCAGCAGGCCGCGCGCATCGCGCTTTCCACCAACGTGGCACGTGCCTATGTGCAGCTCTCCTATGCGTATGCGCAGCAGGACGTGGCGAAGGCCGAGCACGAGCGCGCCGCCACCGCGCGCCAGCTGACCCTGCAGCGCGTGTCCGCCGGTATCGACAACCAGCTGCAGCTCAAGCAGAGCGACACCGAAGTAGCCAACGCCGACCAGAATCTGGCCGCGGCCACGCGCGCCATCGACGCCGCGCGTTCGTCGTTGTCGGTGCTGCTGGGCAAGGGTCCGGATCGCGGGCTCGACATCGGCCGTCCGCAGTCACTGAACCCCGGTGCGTTGGCGGTGCCGGCCGACGTGCCGACCGAACTGATCGGTCACCGCGCCGATCTCGTTGCCGCGCGCTGGCGCGTGGAATCGGCGGGCAAGGAGATCAAGGTCGCCAAGACGCAGTTCATGCCCAACGTGAGCCTGAGTGCGATGGCGGGCGTGGCTGCGTTCGGCAGCATCAATCCGCTGCAGCTGCCGGCACGCTTCTACACCTTCGGCCCGTCGCTGAGCCTGCCGATCTTTGATGGCGGTCGCCTGCGTTCCAACCTGTCCGCGAAGGACGCGCAGTACGACGAGGCCGTGGCGCAGTACAACCAGACGCTGGTGCGCGCCGTGAATGAAGTGGCCGATGGCTACGACGCGGTGCAGTCGGCGAAGGAGCAGGTCGATGCCCAGCAGCGCGCCGTCGATGCCGCCTCGCAGGCCTGGCAGCTCGCCCAGCAGCGCTACAAGGCGGGCGTGGGCAGCTATCTCGAAGCATTGATCGTGCGCCAGCAGTTGCTGGGCGCGCAGGAGCGTCTCGCCGCGTTGCAGTCGCAGCAGGTCGACCTCTCCGTGCAACTCATCCAGGCCCTCGGCGGCGGTTTCCGTCCGCAAGCGGGCGCGGCCGACGTGGCCGCTTCACCTTCCTCTGAACATTCGCTCTAAAGGCTACCCCCATGTCTAGCCAGACTCCGCTCGCGGCCGAGACCGCAGCCGCCCAACCCCCCAAGAGCCGTCGCGGTTTCCTGCTGAAGGCACTCGTCGCCGTACTGGTGATTGCCGCCATCGGCTGGGGCCTGTGGTACTTCTTCGAAGGCCGTTGGTATGAAGACACCGACGATGCCTACGTCAACGGCAACATCGTGCAGATCACCCCGCAGGTGTCGGGCACGGTCATCACCATCGGCGCCGACGATGGCGACCTGGTGCATGCCGGCGACGTGCTGGTGAAGCTCGACCCGGCCGATGCCGACATCGCGCTGCAGCAGGCCCGCGCCAATCTCGCCAACACTGTGCGCAAGGTGCGCGGCCTCTACAGCAACGTGAGTGGCGCGCAGGCCGAAGTGGCCGTGCGCAAGGTGGCGGTGGACAAGGCCCAGGCCGACTTCAACCGTCGTCGCGACCTGGCCAAGTCGGGCGCCATCTCGGCCGAAGAACTGTCGCACGCACTCGACGCACTGACCTCCGCGCAGAGCGCCCTCACCACCGCGCAGCAGCAGTTGCAGACCAACAAGGTGCTGGTGGATGACACCGTCGTCGTCTCGCATCCAGACGTCCAGGCCGCAGCCGCCCGTCTGCGTGCCGCCTATCTCGACGACGTGCGCACCGCGCTCGTCGCGCCGGTGGACGGCTATATCGCCAAGCGCTCGGTGCAGCTGGGCCAGCGCGTGGCGCCGGGCACGCCGCTGATGGCGGTGGTGCCGCTGCATGGCGTGTGGGTTGACGCGAACTTCAAGGAAACGCAGCTCAACAGCATGCGCATCGGCCAACCGGTGGAGATCCGCGCCGACGTGTATGGCAGTTCGGTTACCTACCACGGCAAGGTCGAAAGCCTGGGCGTGGGCACCGGCAGTGCGTTCTCCTTGCTGCCGGCACAGAACGCCACCGGCAACTGGATCAAGATCGTGCAGCGCGTGCCGGTTCGCGTGTTCTTCAGCGATCCCAAGCAGCTGGAAGAACACCCGCTGCGTATTGGCCTGTCGACCAAGGTCTCGGTGAATCTGCACGACACCAGCGGCCCGCTGCTCGCCAAGCAGTCGCCCACGCAGCCGGCCTTCAACACCGATGTGTACAAGGAACAGCTGGCCAAGGCCGACGGCATGATCGCGGAGATCGTCCACGCGAACATGGCTGGCGAGAGTCACCAGCAGTAACTCGGTTGGCGTGGAAACGTACGCGTCTCCACGCTTTCCTGAGTACTACACCGCCATTTCGGCCCTCGCCCCCTTTTGCGGGTGCGCCGGAATGACGAGCAAGAAAAACAGCGGCTGCTCTGCACCCGCGCAGAGCGCTGAAACTTCATACCGCAGGTCACCCGTGCGATGAACCAACCATTCCGCCCGCCCAACCTGGCGCTGACTACCATCGGCCTCTCGTTGGCGACCTTCATGCAGGTGCTCGACACGACGATCGCGAACGTGTCGCTGCCGACGATTGCCGGCAACCTCGGCGTGAGCGTGAACCAGAGTACCTGGGTCATCACCTCGTTCGCCGTGAGCACCGCCATCGCCCTGCCGCTGACGGGCTTCCTCACGCGCCGCTTCGGCGAAGTGAAGCTGTTCATCTGGTCGACGCTGCTGTTCTCGCTTGCATCCTTCCTGTGCGGTACCGCGCAGAGCATGCCGATGCTGATCCTGTTCCGCGCCATCCAGGGCGCAGTGGCCGGACCGATGTACCCGATCACGCAGAGCTTGCTGATCTCCATCTATCCACCGGCCAAACGAGGCATGGCGCTGGCGCTGCTGGCGATGGTGACGGTGGTGGCGCCCATCGCGGGCCCCATCCTCGGCGGCTGGATCACCGACAACTACACGTGGCCGTGGATCTTCTTCATCAACGTGCCCATCGGCATCTTCGCCAGCATGGTGGTCGGCAACCAGATGAAGTTGCGCAAGGACGTCACCATGCGTCCGAAGATGGACTATGTGGGACTCATCACGCTGATCGTGGGCGTGGGTGCGCTGCAGATCGTGCTGGACAAGGGCAATGACGAAGACTGGTTCAACTCCAGCTTCATCATCATCACCAGCATCGTGTCGGCCATCGCGCTCGCGGTGTTCCTGATCTGGGAACTCACCGACAAGGAACCCATCGTCAACCTGCGCCTGCTGCGCCACCACAACTTCCGCACCGGCACCATCGCGCTGGTGCTGGCCTATGCGGCGTTCTTCGCCATCGGCCTGCTGGTACCGCAGTGGCTGCAACGGAACATGGGCTACACGTCCACGTGGGCGGGTTTCGCGGCGGCGCCGCTGGGCATCCTGCCGGTGATGCTCACCTTCATCGTGGGCAAGTACGGGCCGCGCACGGACATGCGGCTGCTCGCGTCATGCGCGTTCCTGATCATGGGCGCCACCTGTTTCATGCGCTCGGACTTCTTCACGCAGATCGACTTCATGCACATCGCAGGCGTGCAGTTGTTCCAGGGCCTGGGTGTGGCGCTGTTCTTCATGCCGGTGACGACGATCCTGCTGTCGGACCTGCAGCCGAACGAGATTGCCTCGGGCGGCGGCCTGGCCACCTTCCTGCGCACGCTGGGCGCGAGCTTCTCCGCTTCGCTCACCACGTTCCTGTGGGATCACCGCGCGATCGTGCATCATGCGCATCTGGTCGAACACATCACGCCGTACGACACCTCGCCGCAGGCGACCTTGCAGACCGTGGGCGTGACGGGCCAGGCGAGCAATGGATTGCTGGAGCAGCTGATCAATCAGCAGGCCTACCAGATCTCGTTCAACGAGGTGTTCCACATGTTGGGCTGGGTGTTCTTCAGCCTGATCGTGGTGGTGTGGATGGCACGGCCGCCGTTCAGTGCGAAGGCGGGGCCGGGGGCGGATCATTGATCGCGCTTGATGTTGGGTGATTTGGGGCCGCAGTGATGCGGCCTCAGTTTTTTGGCATTTCTACTCAGTCTCTCCTAGTCGTCATCCCGGCGAAGGCCGGGATCCAGTGACTTTGCTTTCCGATTGTCGCGGCAGCGTTGCGGTCGTCCTTGTGCAGCGCTGCCGCGGTCGGGCCGCTTACGCAGCGGGCGTTTCGATCGGCTGCCGCCGCTCGAGTCACTTTTCTTTTGCTGGCCCAAAAGAAAAGTAACCCAAAGAAAATGGCCTGAAGAGCAAAGGCTCGCAGCATCGCGTTGGGATGAGCCCGAACGGTCGAGGAACGTTGCTACGTGGCAACCTCCGCCGCTACACAGTGGGTACACCGAAGCCTTGCGCAACGCGCCCGAATCGTTGAGGACTTAAAGCGGGGCTCGCTTCGCATTGCATTGAGCAATGCGCGGTGCACGACACTTCCCCCTCTCCCCTTCGGGGAGAGGGCTGGGGGTGGGGGCGATCTAGCCTTATCGTTTCAATCATGGCTTTGTCGTGCTTTGGCGCAGATGTCGTGAATCCTCACAGCCATCCAGACGTCCAAACAACAACGGCCCCATCGGGGCCGTTGCATGTCTGACACCGCTTGTTGGATCAGGGATTGAACGCAAACCCGACCAGCGCCATCGTTTCGCCGCGGTTGGAGCCTTTGATGCCGGCGTTGGAGACGTGGCGGATCTGGAAGGTCCAGTGGTCGTCTTGCCAGCCGAAGGCGTTGACGAATTCGCCGCCGCTGCTCAACGCCAAGGTTCGGCCCGATTGGGCGGCAACCTGCGTGGTCCAGAAAAGGTGGTGATACCAGTCGCTGCTGTTGCCGTAGTGGATGCGCACGCCGCCGGCGAGCAGCCATACGTCATCGGACACCTTGTTGCCGTACTTGGACACGTTGCGCCCGTTGATGAAACCGAGCGAGGCCGCCGGCGACCAGGTGAACTGGCTGTTGCCGAAGGCGTGTTCGCCCCAGATGCCTTCGATCCACGCTGTATTGGTCCAGTAGCTGTCTGAATAGCTTCGGCCGCCGTTGATCTCGATGCGGGGGTCGGCCAGGGTAGTTGCGGAAACGCCCAACAGGGCCAGCGCAACGGCACTGCGCAGGAGGGGAAATCGCATGGTCTTTCTTCTTTGACTTTGGTGGGGAGGAGATTTGTGCACCGCTAAGTTTAATAACTTATTGGACCGACCGGTATTGGAAATAGGTCGAATCGAGACAACACTGCGTTGCCTGGGCGGTACGAATGCGGCCGGGTTCCGTCACGGACACGCGTCTAGCTTGTCTCAACCGGCGTGAAGCGCACGCCTAGGACACCGTAAAACTACGGCAAGGCGCCGCCCTGGCATGGGCGTTTCCGGTTGGGGTTGGGGACGATCCTGCCGTCTAGAGGAGGACGCCATCCACCGGTTGCAGCGGCGCCGGCAGCTCGCGCTCGCCCAGCAGCTCGCCCAGGCCGATCTCCACCGTGCGGCACATGGCGTCCAGCGGCAGGTCGTTGGGTAGGCGGTCGAACGGGTTCTCGATCTGGTCGCCCAGCGCATCGAGCCCGAAGAAGGTGTACGAGAGCACGCCCACCATCAGCGGCGTCACCCAGCCCACGCTGCCGATCAGGCAGAACGGCAGCAGCAGGCAGTACACGTAGACCGTGCGGTGCAGCAGCAGGATGTAGGCGAACGGAATCGGCGTGCCCTGGATGCGCTCGCAGCCGCCCAGCACATACGAGAGGCGCGTCACCTGTGCATCGATGTTGGCCAGCAGCATCGGATCGAGCCGGCCTTCGCGCTGCCATTGCGCATAGCCCTGGCCGATCATCCCGAGCAGCACGTTCGGCGGATTGGGGCGGCCGGTCAGCGCAGCGGCTTCCTCGGGTGCCAGCCAGCGCGATACCTCATCGCCCGGCGGCGTCCCACGAAGCTGGTGGCGCAGCGCGTGGGCGAACGCGATCAGCCGATGCACCATGCGCTCCCGTTCCGGCGTGGAGAGACCTTCGGGCAGGCTCACCGTTTGCCGCGCCAGATTGCGCACCACGATCAGCAGTTCGCCCCACAGCGTGCGCGCTTCCCACCAGCGCTCGTACGCCACGGTGTTGCGAAAGCCCAGGAAGATCGCCAGCGTCAGGCCCATCAGTGTGAGCGGCACGGCGCCCAGTTCCACGCCGGTGTGCGGCAGGCGCTGCTCCAGCAGCACCACCGCCACGGCCAGCAGCACCATGCCGGTCACCCGCTTCCAGATCACCGGGATGATCGAGCCGCGCAAGGTGAACAGCATCAGCCGGAGCGAGCGGTGCGGAGGATGGACGAACATGGGAGGCGCGCGGCAGGAGGATGAAAAATTTTACCCCGCGGCGAGGGCCACGCTGCCGTGGTGTTGACCTTTATTTATTACCCGGGCAATATCCACCACCTGTTTATACCCGGGCAAAAACATGTCAGCAGCTGATATCGCTTCCTGCATCGCCTTCGATGGCTATCGCCGCATTGCCGCCGGCTCGCTGGCGGACGTCGCCCTGGCCACCAAGCACGCCGTGGATGCCGGTGTCGACGGACCGGTGCTGGTCTTCGACGACCTCAACGGCCGTCCGCTGGAACTGGACCTGCGCGGCACGCCGGACGACGTGCTCGCCCGCCTGCCCGCCTCCGCCTCGGACGACGAACCCGCGCCGCGCGGCCCGGGTCGTCCGAAACTGGGTGTGATCGCACGCGAAGTCACTTTGCTGCCGCGTCACTGGGACTGGCTCGCCAGCCAGCCGGGCGGTGCCTCGGCCACCTTGCGCCGCCTGGTCGAAGAAGCGCGTCGCAGTCATCGCGAGCGTGACGCGGCGCGTCTCGCCGGTGAAGCGGTGGATCGCTTCATGAGCGCGATGACGGGTAATCTCCCCGGCTACGAAGAAGCGTCGCGTGCGTTCTGGCGAAAAGAGCGCGAGCGTTTCATGCACGTGACGGATGCATGGCCAGCCGATGTGCGCGAGCATGTGCGACAGCTGGCCATGCGCGCATGGCAAGCCACCCTCGCCGACTGATCCCCTCTCCCCCTGGCGGAACGATTCGATGTCATCTCTTGCTGCAAAGCAGCCCCTGCTCACCGAAGGACCGATTGCCAAGACGCTGCTGATGTTCGCGTTGCCCATCCTGGGCAGCACGGTGCTGCAGTCGCTCAACGGCTCCGTCAATGCGATGTGGATTGGCCACTACCTGGGCGAAGCGGCGCTCACGGCGGTGAGCAACGCCAACCTCATCCTGTTCCTGCTGCTGGGTGCCGTGTTCGGCCTCAGCATGGCCTGCACCATCCTGATCGGCCAGAGCCTGGGCGCGCGCAACATGCTCGAGGCCAAGCGCGTGGTGGGCACGGGCGTAACGTTCTTCGTCTCGGTATCCATCCTCGTCGCCATCGCCGGCTACTTCGGCACGCCGTGGATGCTCAACGCGCTCAACACGCCCGCCGACGCGCAGGCGTTCGCGGTGCCGTACCTGCGCATCATCTTCATCGCCGTGCCGTCGATGTATTTCTACGCCTTCCTGATGATGACGCTGCGCGGCGCCGGCGATTCGCGCACGCCGTTCGTCTTCATGGCCCTGTCCGTGCTGATGGACATCGTGCTCAACCCGCTGCTGATCTTCGGCGTGGGACCGTTCCCGCGCATGGGCATTGCCGGTTCCGCCACGTCCACCTTGATCGCGCAGTCGGTGGCGCTGGTCGCGCTGCTGGTCACGCTGTACAGGCGCAAGCACTTCCTGCGCCTCACGCGCAACGAGCTGGGTTATCTCAAGCCGGACATGGAGATCTTGCGCTCGCTGGTGTTCAAGGGGCTGCCCATGGGCCTGCAGATGATCGTCATCTCCAGCTCCGCGATGATCATGATCCACATGGTGAACAACTACGGCTCAAAGACCACGGCCGCCTATGGCGCGGCCACGCAATTGTGGACGTACGTGCAGATGCCGGCCATGGCAATCGGTGCGGCCGTGTCCTCCATGGCGGCGCAGAACGTGGGCGCGAAACTGTGGGATCGCGTAAGCCGCATCACCAAGGTCGGCGTGCTCTACAACTTCCTGTTGAGCGGCATGCTCATCGCGTTGATCTACCTGTTCAACCACGCGGCGCTGGGCTTGTTCCTGCCCAACGACGGCGAGGCGTTGTCGCTGGCGCAGCATCTCAACAGCATCGCGGTGTGGTCGTTCATGTTCTTCGGCGTCACCTTCGTGCTGTTCGGCGTTGTGCGCTCCACCGGCGCCGTGGTGCCGCCGCTGGTGATCCTGTTCATCTCGATGTGGTTGTTCCGCCCGCCGTTCGCACTCGCGTTGGCGCCGCGCCTCGGTGCTGATTCGATCTGGTGGAGCTTTCCGCTGGGCTCGCTCGCCTCGATGCTGATGGCGATGGGCTACTACAAGTGGGGCGGCTGGCGTCGCGCACGCATGCTCGCCACGCCCATCGAAAAAGCCGGGCTGGAAAAAGCCGCCGACGAAGCTGCCGTGGCCGGCCAGCAAGCGCCCACCACGGGACAGGGCGTGCCCGCCTCGGCGGAGTGATCGCGTCACCCTTCGCGCGACTGCGCGAAGGGTGAACCCGGTTTCACGCTTTGCCACGCGACTGTCATCCGGGCTGCCTAGGGTTGCCGGATGACTCGCATGAACCCCTCGCGCCGGCAGTTCCTGCGCGGCCTCGTCGACATGGTCGGCGCCGCCACGGCGGCGGAACTTGGTCTGCTCGCCTGGTCATCGCCCGCCATCGGCGATGAAAAGACCATGCGCATGGCCATGCCGCAACTCGCTGCACCCAAGGTGCCGCTGGTGAATCCGGTGACGCTGGCACGCTTCGTCGATCCGTTACCGTTGCCGCCACTCGCCAAGCCGGTAGGACAGCGCGCGCATCCTGCATATCCAGGAAAACAGCTGCCGCTGTATCGCATGGAGATGCGCGCGTTCAAGGCGCAACTGCATCGTGATTTGCCGCCGACGCCACTGTGGGGCTACGGCGGAAGCTTTCCCGGCCCGACGCTGGTCGCCAAACGCAACGAGCCCTTGCTGATCGAATGGGCGAACGCGCTGCCCGACAAACACTTTCTGCCCATCGACCACACCATCCACGGTGCCGAGCGCGACAAGCCTGAGGTGCGCACCGTGACGCACGTGCACGGTGCGCGCGTTCCGCCATCGAGCGATGGCTATCCGGAAGAGTGGTTCGTGCCCGGTCACACCAGCGTGTCGCACTACCCCAACGCGCAGGATGCGGCCACGCTGTGGTACCACGACCACGCGATGGGCATCACGCGTCTCAACATCTACGCCGGCCTGCTCGGCGCGTATCTGATTCACGATGATGCGGAGCAATCGCTCAACCTGCCGAGCGGCGACTGCGACCTGCCATTGATCCTGTGCGACCGCCTCATTGCGAAAGACGGCCAGCTCTACTACCCCGTTTCGGATGATCCGGATGCGCCGTGGGTATCCGAATGCAACGGCAACGCCATCCTGTGCAACGGCAAGCTGTATCCCTTCCTGGTCGTGGAGCCGCGCCGGTATCGCCTGCGCCTCGTCAACGCCGCCAACACGCGCTTCTATGAGATGTCATTGTCGGCTGGCTTGTCGTTCACGCAGATCGCCAGCGACCAGGGCTTGCTGGCGGCGCCCGTGCCGCGCCAACGCGTCACGTTGTATCCCGCCGAGCGCGCCGATGTGGTGATCGACTTTTCGGGCATGGATGGCGAGCAGGTGCAACTGCGCCAGCAGGCAGAGGCCATCATGGAATTTCGCGTGCGCGACCGTGGCCGTCGCGACAAGGGCGTAATGCCGACCACGCTACGCACTATCGAGCGTCTTGCCGCAGCGAGCGCCGAGCGTGATCGCGTGCTCACGCTCGGCGAGCAGGACGATGCCGGCGGCAGCGCCATGATGATGATGCTCGGCGGCAAGCACTGGTCCGCGCCGATCACGGAGGATCCGCGCCAGAACACTACCGAAATCTGGAGCATGGTGAACCTCACCGGCGACGCGCATCCCATGCATCTGCATCTCGTGCGTTTCCAGGTGCTGGAGCGCAGGCCGTTCGATCTGTTCACGTGGAACGAAAGCAAGACGCTCAAGTACACGGGTCCGGCGATACCGCCTGGGCCGGAGGAAATGGGTTGGAAGGATACGGTGCGCGCTGATCCGGGGATGGTGACGCGCATCATTGCGCGTTTTGAGGGGGAGCCTGGGCGGTATGTGTGGCATTGCCATTTGTTGGAGCATGAGGACAACGAGATGATGAGGCCGTTTCAGTTGTTGCCGGCGTGAGGGGTTTGCTCTCGTTTGGTCGATTGAGCCGAAGCAATTGTGCTGTTATCCGTCGTTGCGACAGGAGCCAGTGCCGGCAAGTGCACGAGCACCTTTCCCAGTTCGTCATTCCTGCGAACCCCCGCGGGGGCGAGAGCAGGAGGTGCTTTTCAACAGCCGAAGGCTGGTCATCCAGTGACTTTGCACTTGGTTATCGCGAGTCCGTTGCTCGCTCTTATGCGGCGATCTCGCCAGCGTGCCGCTTACGCAGCGGGCGTTTCGATCGGCTGCCGCCGCTCGAGTCACTTTTCTTTTGCTGGCCCAAAAGAAAAGTAACCCAAAGAAAATGGCCTCTAGAGCTCGCAGCATCGTGTTGGGATAAGCCCGAACGCTTGAGGATGGTTGTGGCGGGACACCCATGGGAGGCCATACAGCGGATACTCCGTAGCGCTGCGCAACGCGCCCGAATCGCTGAGGACTTAAAGCGGGGCCCCGCTTCGCGTCGGCCTTTGCTTTGGCTTCGCTCTTCAAGGTCATACGCGATGCATCGCATTTCTCCCTCTCCCCTTGTGGGAGAGGGTTGGGGAGAGGGGGCGGGTGCTCGCGAAATCGTTGCTACTCGAGCTTTGGTTGTTACTCTTCGGGGTCCCCGTATGACAACGGCGGGCGGGTGGAGGAAAGCCCGTAGGGTGGCTGCAGGGATGCGGCCAGTTTTTCGACAGGACACGGACGTCCTGTCGAAAAACCCCGTAACCCGACCGCGAACCTGAAGGGCTGAAAGCCCGGAAGGCGCGTCATCCGCGGTGCCATTTCTTTTGGCATTGCCACCATCTCGGTGGTTACTTTTCTTTACTCCGGGCATCCTGCCCTCCGCCCTTCGGGCCGGCTTCGCCGTTCGCACGCGCTCCTGCGCGTGCGTGGGCAAGCAAAGAAAAGTGACCCGGACCGCGGCAGCGGTTCGGAAGCCCGCCGCAGGCGAGCCAGATCGCGATCTTTCTACAACTCCGCGATAAACCAACTTCACATTCCCATGCCGATGCCGAAACCACAAAACCTAAGGCCTCGCCCAAGCCGTAAAGACGTCCAAACGTGCGCCACCGCACGATCTCCAACACCCACAGCAAAAGCAAATTCTTGCCGATCTGCAGCAAGGCATCCGCGCCCTAAGCCCGTATCCAAGCATCCGCAAGCCCTCGCACCCAACATTGATACGCAAGCAATTGCGACGTAGCCCCTCTGTCATCTAACCGGAAATTCCTGTCGCAAAAGCGCCAAGGGTCCGTCATCTGCGCGGACCAGACTCGCCGCCGGCTGGGGTCATCAAACGTTGCGAACAGGCCCTGGCCAATCAGGGGGTCCACTCATGCAGTCTTCTTCCGGAAGCTGCTGGAGATCGAAGTCATGTCCATGACGCACGTCCGCAAGCGGCTGTTGCCGTTTGTCATTGGTACGCTTTCCGTCGGCCTGGCCGGCGTGGTGAGCGCCCAGAGCAACTCCACCGATCAGAATGCTGTCTCGACCAGTCAGGTTCCCGCGACTGGCGTCACCGTGCTGCACCGGCCGGGCGGCGACGACAACGACGATCGCACCAACACGCCCATCAAGCACGTGATCCTGCTGATCGGCGAGAACCGCACATTCGATCATGTGTATGCCACGTACACGCCGCCGAAGGGCCAGAGCGTGCATAACCTGTTGTCCGAAGGGATCGTCAACGCAGACGGCACGCCGGGTCCGAATGTTGCCGCGGCCAGGCAGTGGCAAGCCAGCAACACGGGCAAGTTCGCGCTGGCGCCCAAACACACGACGCCCTTCGCCACGTTGCCCGCGATGAACACTGGCGGCGCACCCACGCAGGCACCGTTTGCTTCCGCTGCGCAGGCACAGGCGATCGAGCCGGCGCTTCCGGCCGATGCCTACGGCGAACTCGCCGCGGGCGGTACGGGCCTGCCGAACGACGTGGTCGACACGCGCTTCCCTGCTCAGCTCGCCAACGCACCGGTCGACATGCATGCGTCGATCAGCTACGACGACTACGCCAACAGCCCGGTGCACCGCTTCTTCCAGATGTGGCAGCAGATGGACTGCGACGTGCATGCCGCTACCGCGAAGAATCCCAGCGGTTGCCGCATGGATCTGTTCCCGTGGGTGGAAACCACCGTGGGTGCCGGCACCAATGGCAAGGCACAGGCCGCCGGTTTCAACGACCAGACCACGGGCGAAGGTTCCACGGCCATGCAGTTCCTCAACATGGCCAAGGGTGACGCGCCCTACTTCGCCGAACTCGCCCGCACGTACACGCTCAGCGACAACTTCCACCAGTCGGTGATGGGCGGCACGGGTGCCAACCACATCATGCTGGGCTTTGGCGAGCTGGTGTATTACGCCGATGCCAACGGCGATCCGGCCACGCCCCCGGCGAACCAGATCGAGAATCCGGATGCGCAGTCCGGCACCAACAACTGGTACGTGCAGGACGGCTACAGCGGCGGTTCCTATGTGAACTGCGCGGACGATACGCAGCCGGGCGTGGGCGTCGTGAAGGACTATCTGAAGTCGCTGCCGTATCGCACCTTCCACGGCACCGACTGTAAGAAGAACGCCTACTACCTGGTGAACAACTACAACCCGGGCTATCTCGGCGACGGCACGCCGGCACCGCTGGGTGCGCAGCAGTTCACCATGCCGCCGACGCGCCAGGAGAACCTCGCGCTGCTGCTGAATCGCCATCACGTGTCATGGAAGTACTACGGCGAAGGCTATGCCGATGGCAAGGAAAACGGCGAGGCCGGCACCTTCTGCAACATCTGCGACCCGTTCCTGTATTCCACGCAGGTCATGACCAATCCCAAGTTGCGTGCGAACAACCAGGACATCACCGATCTCTACAACGACATCCAGAATGACACGCTGCCCGCGGTGTCCATCGCCAAGCCGGACGGCATCCTGGACGGCCATCCGGCCTCGTCCAAGCTGGATCTGTTCGAAGGCTACGTGAAGAAGATCGTCGAGCTGGCCAAGGCCAACCCGAAGGTGTGGAACGACACCGTGATCATGGTGACCTTCGATGAAGGCGGCGGTTACTACGACTCGGGCTACGTGCAGCCGATCGACTTCTTCGGCGACGGCACGCGCATCCCGATGCTGGTGATCTCGCGCTTCTCCGAAGGCGGCCACGTGGTGCACACGTACTACGATCACGTCTCCTTCGACAAATTCGTCGAGGCCAACTGGAACCTGCGCGAGACCATCTCCAACCGCAGCCGCGACAACCTGCCCAACCCGGTGTCGCTACCCAACAACCCGTATGTGCCGCTCAACGCACCGGCCATCGGCAACCTGATGAACATGTTCGACTTCGGCAGCAACGGACATGGCCACGGCAACGTAGCCTCGGCTGACACACAGGACTGATGAAATAGCAGCAACCCCGACCCTGCCCGCGAAAGCGGGCGGGGTTTCCCTGTGCCTGGAGTGCCGCTGGCCATGAATCCTTCAAGCTCATTCGCATGCGGCCGTCGTGGCAGCATGGTGGCGCGCGTCGTCGCGGTGCTGGTGTTGCTGGCTGCCGCGTTCCTCGGCGAACCGGGTCACGCGGACCCAAGCGATTTCCAGGCGATGCCAGGCCTGTGGAAAATCGTCACGCGGGTATTCGATCACGGCAAGCCCGGTGAGCCGCAGGTGGCGTGGCATTGCGTGGACGAAGGTCCGGATCCCTGGGCAGAATTCGCCCAGCTGCCGGTGCCTGGATATGACCAGTGCGAACGCGTGGACCAGCATCGCAGCAGTACGGCGTTGAGCTGGGCGTTGCAGTGTTCCGGCTTGACGGATGCAGCGCACGGCCGCGTGAAATTCGACTCCGCCGAACACTACACGGCGGGCGTCAACGTCGGCGGCAAGGACGTGGTGCAGGTGGAGGGTCGCCGCTACGCGGCGTGCACCAGCCCCAAGGATTGAATGCGGGCGCTCCCTCTCCCCGCAGGGAGAGGGGCCTGGAGCATCATCCCGCAGCCAGCTGCGCCTTCAGCGCGCGCTTCGCGGCCCGCTTGGCCCGACGCTTCTCCTTGCGGATCTTGCGGTCGTAGTTCCACAGGTAAATCGCCGGCGTGCTCAGCAGGGTCAGCAACTGCGATACGAGCAGGCCACCCACGATGGCCACGCCCAGCGGCTGACGCATTTCCGAACCGATACCGAAGCCGATGGCCAACGGCAGGGCTGCACCCATGGCCACCAGCGTCGTCATGGTGATGGGACGGAAGCGCACGAGTGCCGCTTCCCTGATCGCATCCGGCGGCGACAGCCCTCGCTCGCGTTGCGCCACGAGCGCGAAGTCCACCATCAGGATCGCGTTCTTCTTCACGATGCCGATCAACATCAGGATCGCGATGATGGCCATCAACGTAAGCTGCGTCTGCGTCACCAGCATGGCGAGGAACGCACCCATGCCGGCCGCGGGCAGCGTGGAGAGAATGGTCAGCGGATGACCCAGGCTCTCGTAGAGAATGCCCAGCACGATATACATGGCCACG
The DNA here is from genome assembly GCF_040545895.1 of Dyella japonica. Classification (GTDB taxonomy): domain Bacteria; phylum Pseudomonadota; class Gammaproteobacteria; order Xanthomonadales; family Rhodanobacteraceae; genus Dyella; species Dyella japonica_D. Next base: position 400,748 of record NZ_JBEPMU010000005.1, on the reverse strand, counting down.
ATGGCGCCGATAAGCAGCACCATGCCATTGCTCTTGGCCTGCTGCAGGCGCTGGTTCTGGCCGGTCCACTCGATGCGCACGCCCTCGGGCAGGCCCACGATGATGCCCGCGTTCTCCACCAGCTTGGTGCCGATGTCCTGCGACACATCCTTGGCCAGGTTGTAGTTGATGGTGGAGGCTTCGAGCTGGTTGTGGTGGCGGATGCGCGTGGGGCTCATGTTGGGCTCGATGCGCGCGATGGCCGAGAGCGGAATCATCTCGCCCTGCGCATTGCGCACGCGCACGTTCAGCAGCGCGCCGGGACTCAGCGACGTGGCCGAGCTGGAGGTCAGCACCACCCAGTACTGGTTGATGTCCGAATAGATCACCGATACCTGGCGCTGGCCGAAGGAGTTGAGCAGCGCGGTGTCCACGTCGCCCATGGTGACGTTGAGGCGACCGGCGGCGTTGCGGTCCACCTTCAGTTGCTGCTGCTTGCCGACCAGGTCGAAGTTGCTGCCGACGTCGCGGAACTCCTTCATCTTGCGCATCTGCTGCACCATCTTCAGCGTCCACGGCTGCAGGTCTTCGCCGTTGCTGCCGATCAGCTGGAATTCGTAGGCGCCGCCCTTGTCGCCGCTGCCGCCGCCGCCGAGGAACTGCACCAGGCTCAGCGAGACGCGGATGCCGGGCAATGCGTCGTATTGCTTGGACAATCGGTCCATCACCACCTTGGCGCTCTCGTGGCGATCGTTGGGGCCGCTGCCCTTGGGCTTGAGGTCCACGAACATGGTGCCTGCGTTGCCCACCGCGCCGGTGCCGTCGTTGCCGCCCAGCGTGGTGAGCACGTCGAGCACGGCGGGGTCGGCCTTCATGATGTCCGCCGCGCGCTGCGCCTGCGTGGCCATCAGCGTGGGCGAGATGTTGGCGTCGGCGCGGATGTCGCCCTGGAGCATGCCGATGTCTTCTTCCGGCATGAAGTTGCCACCCGCGGTCGCCACCACCGCCCAGCCGAGCACGAAGGTGCCGATCAACAGCACCAGCGGCTGCCAACGCATGATGCGGCGATGGTGCATCGCCCAGTCCAGCGCGCGCTCGTAGACGCGGTGGAAGCCCTTGTCGAAGCGTTCCAGTGCCTGTTCGATGCGGCCCGGCGTGCGCTCGCCGGGCTCCTCGTGCTTGAGCAGCTTGCCGCACAGCGCGGGCGTGAGCGTGAGCGACACGATGGCCGAGATCACCACCGCCGCTGCCAGCGTCACCGAGAATTCGCGCAGCAGCATGATCAGCATGTTGTTGCCGAACAGCAGCGGCGCGAACACCGCCACCAGCGACAGCGTGATCGACACCACCGTGAAGCCGATCTCGCGCACGCCGATCAAGGCGGCCTGCAGCGGCGCTTCGCCCTTTTCCATATGGCGAACGATGTTCTCGATCACCACGATGGCATCGTCCACCACGAAGCCGATGCACAGCACCAGCGCCACCAGCGACAAGGTGTTGAGCGTGTAGCCCAGCGCCAGCATCACTACGAAGGCGCCCGCCAGCGACAGCGGCACGCTGAGCGAGGCGATCAGCGTGGGACGCATGCGGCGCAGGAACACCAGCATCACCAGCACCACCATCACGATACTGATCAGCAGCGCCACCTGCACTTCATGCAGCGCCGACTTGGTAGTGGTGGTGAGGTCGAAGATCGGCGTGATCTGCACGTCCGCCGGCATCCACTGGCGGAACTCCGGCAGGCGGCGGCGAATCTCGTCCACCGTTTCCACCGCATTCGCCTCGGGACGTTTGCTGATCTGCATCGCCACGGTCGACTGGCCGTTGAACCAGGCGCCCTGGTAGATGTCCTGCTGGCCGCTGGTCACCTTCGCCACGTCGGACAGGCGCACGGGCGAGCCGTTCTTGGAGGCGATGAGCACGTTGGCGAAATCGCTGGCCTCGCTCAGGCCGTCGTTCGCCGTCACCGTCATTTGCGTGCGGCCGTCGGTGAGGATGCCCTGCGGCGAGGTCACGTTCGCCGCGATCAGCGCGTTGCGCACGTCATTCGCAGTGAGGTTCTTCGCGGCCAGCGCATTGATGTCCAGCTCCACGCGCACCGCGTGCGGCGTACCGCCGAACACCTGCACCTGCGCCACGCCGGGGATCTGCGCCACGGCGGGCTTCAGCAGGGTATCGGTGAGGTCGTACAGCTTGTCCTGCGGCAGGCCCGTGGAAGTGAGTGACACCAGCAGGATCGGAATCTGCGACGTATCGAACTTGAAGTACTGCGGCGGGCTGGGCAGCGCCGGCAGGTCGGCCTGCGCGGCGTTGATGGCGGCCTGCACGTCGCGCGCGGCCTTGTCAGCCGTGCGGTCGAAGGTGAAGCGCACCTGGATCGACGCCGAACCCTCGGACGCATTGCCGTACATGTCGTCGATGCCGGGAATGCGGCCGATATGGCGCTCCAGCGGCGCCAGCACGGTAGACGCCATGGTCTGGGCACTCGCACCCGGCATCGACGCCACGATGTACACGCCGGGGAATTCCAGCGACGGCAGCGCGGCCACGCCCAGCAGGCGATACGCAAAAGCGCCCGCCAGCAGCAAGCCAAGCGCCAGCAGCGAGGTGCCCACGGGTCGACGAATCAGGGGGGCGAAAATATTCACAAGGTTTCCATACCGGTTAGGGCGCGTGCCCGGCACCCAGGCAGACCATCAGCGAGGGCGCGCGTTCACGTAAGCAGGGCGAAAAGCCTGCACATAGTGCCATTTATGCCTGCGGGGAAGGGTTCGGCGAATGTGCCTGAAGTCGGTCCGTGCCGGAAGGCAGGGGGTGGGATGTGTCATGGCTGACGTAATTGGTGGCGATGCGCGCATTTTTGCGTGAGACGCACTGGGGTTCTTGCTCGTCGTTCCTGTGCGCTTCCAAAGGGGAAAGAGTAGGAGGCGCCCTTCAACAGCCGGAGGTCTGCTAGCTCGTCATTCCTGCGAAGGCAGGAGGCGCTTTTCAACAGCCGAAGGCTGGTCATCCAGTGGCTTTGCTCTTGGTTGTCGCGACATCGCGGTCTGTTCTTTTGGGACGCTGCCGATGGCGTGCCGCCTGCGCGGCGGGCGTTTCGATCGGCTGCCGCCGCTCGAGTCACTTTTCTTTTGCTGGCCCAAAAGAAAAGTAACCCAAAGAAAATGGCCTTCAGAGCAATAGGCTCATAGCGTTCTGCAGGATACGAGCCTTGACGGTTTTTGGAGCCCGGAACGTCACGATCTCTCTATTCAGCGGTACGGCTACACCGCCACGCGTCGATGCGAAGAGGACTTAAAGCGGAGCCTCGCTTCGCATCGCATCGGCCTTTGCTCTGGCTTCGCTCTTCAAGGTCATACGCGATGCATCGCACTTCTCCCTCTCCCCTTGTGGGAGAGGGTCGGGGTGAGGGGCGGGTGCTCGCGGCAGCGTCGCGAAGGCGAGCTTTTGCTCTTGGCTCTTCGGGGTCCCCGTATGACAGCGGCGGGCGGGTGGAGGAAAGCCCGCAGGGTGGCCGCAGGGATGCGGCCAGTTTTTCGACAGGACAGGGATGTCCTGTCGAAAAACCCCGTAACCCGCACGCGAACCTTTCGTCCACAGGACGGAAGGCGCGTCATCCGGGGGCCTTTCTCTTTGGCATTGCCACCATCTCGGTGGTTACTTTCTCTTGGGCAAGCAAGAGAAAGTGACCCGGCCTCCGGCAGGAGGACGGAAGCCCGCCGCAGGCGAGCCAGATCGCGACCACGCGACAATGGAGCGAACGGAAACTGGATGACCAGCCTTCGGCTGTTGAAAGGCGCCTCCGGCCTCGCCCCCTTTTGGAGTGCACCGGGATGACGACAATAAAAACTAGCGCGTCGTCGCGGCAGCGCCCTGCACCTTCAACCCCCGCTTCGCCGCCCGCTTAGCGCGCCGCGCCTCCTTCCTCACCTTCCGGTCGTAGTTCCACAAATAAATCGCCGGCGTACTCAACAGCGTCAGCAGTTGTGAGACGAGCAGCCCGCCCACGATGGCGACGCCCAGCGGCTGTCGCAGTTCCGAGCCGATGCCGAAGCCGATGGCCAGCGGCAGCGCGGCGCCCATGGCTACCAGCGTCGTCATGGTGATGGGGCGGAAGCGCACCAGGGCGGCTTCGCGAATGGCTTCCGGTGGCGACAGGCCGTGTTCCCGCTGCGCCACGAGGGCGAAATCCACCATCAGGATGGCGTTCTTCTTCACGATGCCGATCAGCATGAGGATCGCGATGATCGCCATCAGCGACATCGGCGTGCCGGTCACCAGCATCGCCAGGAACGCGCCCGCGCCCGCGGCCGGCAGTGTGGAGAGAATGGTCAACGGATGGCCCAGGCTCTCGTAGAGAATGCCCAGCACGATGTACATCGCCAGGATCGAACCCAGCAGCAACACGTTGGCGTTGGAGCGTGTTTCCTCCAGGTTCTTTGCCTCGCCCGAATAGCCCAGCTGGATACCCGGCGGCGGGCGCGCATCGGCCACGATCTGCTCGATCAGCGCGGTGGCCTTGTCCTGCGGAAAACCCTGCTCGGTGTTGTAGTAGATCTGCGTGGCTTCGAGCTGGTTGGTGTGGATGACGAACGATGGCGTCACATTCGGCTCGATGCGCGCCACCGCAGACAGCGGCACCATGCTGCCGGTGTCGCTGCGCACATAGGTATTGAGCAGCGTGTCCGGGCTCAGCGAACGCTCGGAGGCCGAGGTGAGCACCACCCAGTACTGGTTGATGTTCGAATAGATGATCGACACCTGCCGCTGGCCGAAGGCGTTGTACAGCGCCGAATCGATATTGCCCATGCTCAGGTGCAGCCGCCCCGCCGCTTCGCGATTCACCGTGAGCATCTGCTGTTTGTCGATGTTGTCGTAGTCGCTGCTGATGTCGCGGAATTCCTTGTGTTTGCGCATCAGCTGCGTGACCTTGTACGACCACGGCTGCAGGTCCACGTTGTCGCTGCTGATGAGCTGGAAGCTCTGGCTGCCGCGATTGCTGTCGTTGTTGTCGTTGAAGAAGCCGATGGAATTGAGCGCCACGTGCAGCTCGGGCAGTTTCTCGTAGGCCTTGTTGAGCCGCGTGATGGTGTCCTTGATCGATTCGGCGCGCATGCCTGGGCCATGGCCGCGCGGCTTCAGGTCCACGAACATGGTGGCCTGGTTGCCCACCGCGCCGCCGGCGTTGTCGCTGCCCAGGAAGGTGGTGACGTCGAGCACCGCCGGGTCGGCGAGCATGATGGCGGCGGCCTTCTTCGCGCGCTCGGCCATCAGGGTGGGCGAGATATTGGTATCTGCACGCACGTCGCCCTGGATCATGCCGATGTCTTCGGACGGCATGAAGTTGAAGCCATACAACTTCACCACCGCCATCGCCATGCCGATGGTGAGCGCGAGCAGGATGAAGGGCTGCCAGCGCATCAGGCGCCGGTGATGCATGGCCCAGTCGAGCGCACGCGCATAGATGCGCTGGAAGCCCGAATCGAAGCGGGCCAGCGCCTGTTCCATCCGGTTCGGCTGGCGTCCGCCCGCATTCTCCAGCGAGAGATAGCGACCGCACAGCGCGGGCGTGAGCGTCAGCGAGATCACCGCCGAGATCACCACGGCGGCGGTCAAGGTGACGGAGAACTCGCGCAACAACATGGTGAACTGGTTGTTGCCGAACAGCAGCGGCGCGAACACCGCGATCAGCGACAGCGTGATCGACACCACCGTGAAGCCGATTTCCTTGACGCCATCGAGCGATGCCTGCAACGGGGGCGAGCCGTGTTCCATGTGGCGCACGATGTTCTCGATCACCACGATCGCATCGTCCACCACGAAGCCGATGCACAGCACCAGCGCCACCAGCGACAGCGTGTTGAGCGTGAAGCCCAGTATCCACATCACGGTGAACGCACCGGCCAGCGACAACGGCACGCTGAGCATGGCGATCAGCGTGGGGCCGATGCGGCGCAGGAACACCAGCATCACCAGTGCCACCAGCAGCACGCTGAGCAGCAGCGCCACTTCCACTTCATGCAGCGCCGACTTGGTGGTCTGGGTGAGGTCGAAGATCGGCGTGATCTGCAGGTCGGCCGGCAGCCACGCGCGCATCTGCGGCAGCTTGGCGCGTACCGCGTCGGCGGTGGCCACCGCGTTGGCTTCGGGGCGCTTGCTGATGCGGATGGCCACGGCGCGGTGGTTGTTGAACCACGCGGCCTGGTATTCGTCCTGCTGGCCGGTGCTCACTTTGGCCACGTCCGACAGGCGCACCTGCGAACCCTTCTGGATGGCGATGAGCAGGTTGCCGAATTCCTGCGGCGTGCTGAGCGCATCCGTCGCCGCCACGGTCATCTGCGTGCGTCCGTCGCTGAGCGCACCCTCCGGCGAGGTGACGTTGGCGGCGCGCAGCGTATTGGCCACGTCGTTGGCGGTGAGGCCCTTGGCCGCCAGTGCGGCCGTGTTGAGTTCCACGCGCACCGCACGCGGGCGTCCGCCGATCACGCGCACCTGCGCCACGCCGGGAATCTGCGAGATCGCCGGGTTGATCAGCGTGTCGGCGAGGTCATAAAGCCGGTCCGGCGGCAGCGAGTTGGAGGTGAGCGAGAGCAGCAGCACCGGGATGTTGGCGGTGTTGAACTTGTAGTAGCGCGGCGGTATCGGGATGTTGGCCGGCAGGTCGGCCATGCTCGCGTTGATCGCCGCCTGCACGTCGCGCGCCAGCTTGTCGGTGTTGTTGCCGAAGTTGAAGATGATGCGCACCGAGGTGGAGCCGTCGTTGCTCTCCGAGTGCATTTCCTTGATGCCGGGAATGCGGCCGAGGTGGCGCTCCAGCGGCGCGGCCACGGTGGACGCCATGGTCTGCGCGTTCGCGCCCGGCAATTCCGTATAGACCACCATGCCCGGGAATTCGAGCGACGGCAGCGCCGCCACGCCCAGCAGCAGGTACGCCCAGAAACCCGCCAGCGCGAGTCCGAAGGCCAGCACCGAAGTGCCGATGGGACGACGTATGAAGGGCGCGAACAGATTCACGGCATGCGTACCGTTGACGGCGGCGCGTCCCCGTCCGCGCCCCAGGACACGGGATGCTACCGATGCCAGCCATCCCGATGATCTTTATGCACGCAAAGCGTCGCCGACGAATGTGCCGTAAGTGCGTATGCCGAGGGACACATGCGTCTCGGCGCGCGGTGATCGTTCACGGCGCCGTGACTTCAGCGTCACGCAAGTGAGCGGCGATCAGTCCGTCTGCAGTTCCGCCACGAAGTCGTAGATGTCGCCGCGATACCACGAGGTGGTGAACTCCACCACGCGGCCGTCATCGAGAAAACTGCGTCGCTCGATGTTGAGGCCCGCACTGCCGGCCGGCACGTGCAGCAGGCGCGCCTGTTGCGCGCCCAGCGACACCGCGCGCAGGCGCTGCAATGCGCGGCGCGGGCGTGCACCCAACGTCTCCAGCACCTGGTACAGCGAGTCCTGCACGATGGTCGGGTCGGGCAGGATGCTGGCGGGCACCACGCTGCGCTCGATCGCCAACGGTTCTTCCTTCGCGTAGCGCACGCGATGCAGGCGCGCCACCAGCGCGCCCGGCGAGAGGTTCAGCGCCATCGATTCTTCCGGCGTCACTTCGCCGATGATGCGTTCGGAAAACTCGGAGCGCGGATTCAGGCCGCGCGCACGCAAGTCCTCGGTGAAACTGGTGAGGCGCGACATCGGCTTGATGATGCGCTCCGCCACGAAGGTGCCCGCGCCGTGGCGCTGGTTGAGCAGGCCTTCTTCCACCAGGCCGGAGATGGCCTTGCGCACCGTCACACGCGACAGCTGCAGCAGGCGCGAAAGATCGCGCTCGCTGGGCAGGGCCTGTCCCGGTTCGATATCGCGATGCTCCACCACGTTGCGAATCGCGCGACGCAGGCGCAGATACGCCAGCGGCTGGCTGGTGGCGGGGTCGCGGCTGAGCCGGCGATATTCGTTGACGAGGGCGGTTTCCATACCTTCACGATACCAATGACCATACCAGTCTGGCAATCAGTCGTTTTTTCGCGGCCTTGCGGGTGGTACCAATTTTGCTGGTGAATCCTTGCCCAGCGCGGGCTCGCCGGGTCTCTTCGGGGAACTGGTGTTGTCTGGTATGTCACTGGTACGATCAGCGGGCCGGGTGCGTGGTATGCATGCCACGCGCCCGTTCCCCGCATCGCCTCGAGGTGACTGAAGTGACTGCTTCTTCCCAGCCGGTCGAGACTTTCGACCTGGTGATTTTCGGCGGCACCGGCGATCTTGCCCTGCGCAAGCTCCTGCCAGCGCTGTACCACCGTTACGCGGACGGCCAGATTCCCGACGACAGCCGCATCATCGGCATCGCCCGCGAAGGCCTGGACGACGAAGGCTACCGGGACAACCTGCGTGCCGTGCTCAAGAAGAACGGCAACGGCAAGGTCGAAGACTTCCTCAAGCTGGTCGGCTACCGCTCGCTCGATGCGCGCAAGGACGATGGCTGGGACGATTTCGCCACGCTGATGGGCAAGGACGCGGAACGCATCCGCGTGTTCTACCTGTCCACCTCGCCCGACCTGTTCGTCGACATCTGCAACCGCCTGGGCAAGTACGAGCTCAACAAGGGCAAGTCGCGCGTGGTGCTGGAAAAGCCCATCGGCCACGACCTGAAGAGTGCCAACCAGATCAACGACGACGTCGGCCGCTTCTTCGACGAATCGCAGACCTTCCGCATCGACCATTACCTCGGCAAGGAAACGGTGCAGAACCTGCTGGCGCTGCGCTTCGGCAACGCGCTGTTCGAACCGTTGTGGAATGCCGAGCACATCGACCACGTGCAGGTCACCGTGGCCGAAACCCTCGGCGTGGGTCAGCGCGCGGGTTACTACGACCATGCCGGCGCGTTGCGCGACATGGTGCAGAACCACATCCTGCAGCTGGTGTGCATGCTCGCGATGGAGCCGCCCTCCTCGCTCGCGCCCGACGCGGTGCGCGACGAGAAGCTCAAGGTGCTGCGTTCGCTCAAGCCCATCACCGAAGCCAATGCGGCGCAGCTCACCGTGCGCGGCCAGTACCGCGCCGGCTCGGCCGAAGGCCAGGCGGTGCCGGGCTATCTCGACGAATTGAAGGACCACAAGTCCAACACCGAGACCTTCGTGGCGGTGAAGGCCGAGATCGCCAACTGGCGCTGGGCCGGCGTGCCGTTCTATCTGCGCACGGGCAAGCGATTGCCGGAACGCGTGTCGGAAATCACGGTGGTGTTCAAGGCCGTGCCGCATTCCATCTTCGATGCCTCGGCCGGTCCGCTCGCGCAGAACCGACTGGTGCTGCGCCTGCAGCCGGACGAAGACATCAAGCTGTGGCTCACCATCAAGCATCCGGGCCCGGGCGGCCTGCGCCTGCGCCACGTGCCGCTAGACATGAGTTTTGCCGAAGCGTTCGGCGTGCAGCAGCCCGATGCGTACGAGCGCCTGCTGCTCGACGTGGTGCGCGGCAATCCCACACTGTTCATGCGTCGCGATGAAGTGGAAGCGGCATGGCGCTGGGCCGATCCCATCCTCGCCGCGTGGGCGGACAGTGGCGAGGCGCCGCGTCCCTACACGTCGGGCACCTGGGGCCCGAGTGCTGCCGTGGCGCTGATCGAGCGCGATGGCCGCACCTGGAACGAGGATAGTGAGTAAGCCCGCGTCCGGTTTGGTGCAAGACGATGCACGGGCACTTCACCCGTGCATCGCGACTCGGTTCCTAGACTGCTCGTCTGTTCCTTCTTTTTGCGACGCGTGTGCTATCGCCACGCTTCCGTTGCACATTGGTCATGCCTGACACCCTCAACGTCACCACTCACAGTTTCACCGACTGCCATGCGCTGGCCGTCGCCTTCGCCGAACGCATCGCCGAGCGCCTGCGCGATGCCATCGCCGAGCGCGGCCATGCGCTGCTCGCCGTCTCCGGCGGCAGCACGCCGAAGCACTTCTTCGAAAAATTGTCGCGCCAGGCGCTGGACTGGTCGAAGGTGCAGGTGACGCTGGTGGACGAGCGCTGGGTGCCGGAGAGCAACGAGCGTTCCAACGCCGCCATGGTCAAGGCCATGCTGTTGCAACACGACGCAACCGATGCGCAGTTCGTGCCGCTCTACAGCGATGCGCCGACGCCCGAAGCGGGCCTTGCCGCGGTGCGCGCACGCGTCGCATCGCTGGAGCTGCCGTTCGATGCGGTGATCCTGGGCATGGGCAACGATGGACACACGGCCTCGTTCTTTCCGGGCGGCGATCGCCTGCCCGAAGCGCTCGACATCCACAACGCCACGCGCGTGCTGCCGATGCGCGCCGCCGGCGCGGGCGAGCCACGCATCACCTTCACCTTGTCGGCCCTGCTCGACACGCGCGCGCTGTACCTGCACATCGAAGGCGAGGCCAAGCGCCAGCTGCTGGCCGATGCGCGACTGGGCCTGGGCGAGGCTGCGAATTTCCCCGTGCGCTCGGTGCTGACCCAGCAACGCGTGCCGGTTGCCGTCTACTGGTGCCCGTAAGGCACCGACGGCTTCACCGATGAATCGATGCGCTGACCCGCGCATCGCCTGATGCTTCCGGAGTTCGAACATGACTGTGCTGCACCCCGTCCTCGTCGAAGTCACCGAACGCCTGCGCGAGCGCAGCCGCGAGTCGCGTGCCGAGTACCTGCGACGCATCGATGGCGCGAAAGGCAATGGCGTGCATCGCGAGCGCCTCTCGTGCGGCAACCTCGCGCATGGCTTCGCCGCCTGCGGCACGACGGACAAGGAACGCCTGCGCGAAGGCCACACGCCCAACCTCGCCATCATCAATGCGTACAACGACATGCTCTCGGCGCACCAGCCGTACGAGCGCTATCCGGAATTGATTCGCAACGTGGCCCGCGAAGCGGGCATCACCGCGCAGATGGCCGGTGGCGTGCCGGCGATGTGCGACGGCATCACGCAGGGTCGTGCCGGCATGGAGATGTCGCTGTTCTCGCGCGACCTCATCGCCATGGCCACGGCCATCTCGCTCTCGCACGACATGTTCGACGGCGCGATGTACCTGGGCATCTGCGACAAGATCGTGCCGGGCCTGCTGATTGGCGCGCTGAGCTTCGGCCACCTGCCCGGCATCTTCGTGCCCAGCGGCCCGATGCCCAGCGGCATCAGTAACGAGCAGAAATCCAAGGTGCGCCAGGCGTATGCCGAGGGCAAGGCGACCAAGGCCGAATTGCTGGAAGCGGAAGCCGCCTCGTATCACACGGCCGGCACCTGCACCTTCTACGGCACCGCCAACTCCAACCAGATGCTGATGGAGATCATGGGCCTGCATCTGCCGGGCTCGAGCTTCGTGGCGCCGGAAACGCCGCTGCGCGACGCGCTTACGCGCGAAGCCGTGCATCGCGTGGCTGAATTGAGCGCGCCGGGCTCGTCGTATCTGCCGCTGGGCCACATCATCGACGAACGCGCCATCATCAACGGCGTGATCGGCTTGCATGCCACCGGTGGTTCCACCAATCACCTGCTGCACCTGGTGGCCATCGCGCGTGCGGCGGGCATCGAGTTGCGCTGGGATGATTTCGATGCGCTGTCTTCGGTGATTCCGCTGCTGGCGCGCGTGTATCCGAACGGCTACGCCGACGTGAACCAGTTCCACGACGCGGGCGGCATGGGTTTCCTGATCGACCAGCTGCTGAGCGCCGGCCTGCTGCACGCCGATGTGCGCACCGTGTTCGGCACCGGTATGGACGGCTATACGCAGGTGCCGCACCTGGACGATCACGGCGCACTCGCATGGTCGCCGGTATCGAAGGAAAGCGGCAACCGCGGCGTGCTGCGCGGCGTGGCCGAGCCGTTCCGTGCCGACGGCGGCCTGCGCATGCTGGATGGCAACCTCGGTCGTGCGGTGATCAAGGTGTCGTCGGTGCCCGATGACCGTCTGGTGATCGAAGCGCCGGCCATCGTGTTCCACGACCAGGACGACGTGCGCAAGGCGTTCGAGCGCGGCGAACTCAATCGCGACTTCATCGCCGTGGTGCGCTTCCAGGGTCCGCAGGCCATCGGCATGCCGGAACTGCACAAGCTCACGCCCACGCTCTCGGTGCTGCAGGATCGCGGCCATCGCATCGCCCTGCTCACCGACGGCCGCATGTCGGGTGCATCCGGACGCGTGCCGGCCGCCATCCACGTGACGCCGGAAGCGCAGGACAACGGCCCCATCTCGCGCATTCGCGACGGCGACATCGTGCGCCTGGACGCGGTGCACGGCCGCCTGGACGTACTGGTGGACGCCGCCGATTTCGCCGCGCGCGTGCCGGCGACAGCGGATCTGTCCGCGCATCAGTTCGGTCTGGGCCGCGAGCTGTTCGGCATGTTCCGTCGCAACGCCACCACCGCCGATCTCGGCGCGGGTGTGTTCTGACCGCGCGCCTCATCCACATCGACTTTCACGGAACGCCATGAGCATCGAAAACAAGCAGAAGCAGGTCGAGTCCACGCTGCGCCTCGCGCCGGTGGTACCGGTGGTGATCATCGACGACGCCCGTCACGCCGTGCCGATGGCGCGCGCACTGGTCGCCGGCGGCATTCCCGCCATCGAAGTGACGCTGCGCACGCCGGCCGCACTCGATGCGATCAAGGCGATTGCCGAGGAAGTGGAAGGCGCCGTGGTGGGCGTGGGCACCGTGCTCAGCGCGAAGGATCTGCGCGCCGCGCACAAGGCCGGTGCGAAGTTCGCCGTATCGCCGGGCATATCGCCGGGCTTGCTCGATGCGGCCGACGACAGCGAACTGCCGTTGCTGCCGGGTGCCGCCACCGCGAGCGAAGTGATGACGCTACTCGAACGCGGCTATCGTTTCCTCAAGCTGTTCCCGGCGGTGCCGGCCGGCGGCCACAAGCTGCTCGGTGCGTGGGCCAGCCCGCTGCCGCAGGTGAAGTTCTGCCCCACGGGTGGCATCAGCCTGAGCAGCGCACCGGATTTCCTCTCGCTGCCCAACGTGGTCTGCGTGGGCGGTTCGTGGCTCACGCCTGCCGACAAGCTGCAGAGCGGCGACTGGGCGGGCATCGAGTTGCTGGCGCGCGAGGCGGCTGCCTTGCGCTGAGTACCACCAGCGCCTGGCGCAGCTCAGGCACCCATGGCACAGTGCGCGCACTCTCTATCGCGGAGGCGCGCAGTGCGTATCGGCAAAGCAGTTGGTTGGTTATTGTTCGGCGCGCTGGCCTCTTTCGCTGCCAGCTCGCAAGCAGCGGTTCCCGACGATGCCATCACGGCGTGTCCTGTGCGAAAACTTGACATAGACATCGAACGGTTGAAGTCCGCCGCCGATGTGCAGTCCGTCATACTTGACCCCGCTGGCTTGCGGCTCACCGTGTTGTACCGCAATGGCGATGTGCTCCGGGCCGGTACGATTGGCTGCATGACACCGATGATTGCGGCCCGTCTTTGGGTGGTGAACGACGAGGGCCGCACCGATCAAGGGTGGATTGCGCGGGCGCGTGAGCTCGCACAAATCGTGCTTACGGATAGTCAATTCTCGCGAGTTGATTCCGCACTGCAAAGCGATCGGAGCGTCACTCCCACGGACACTGGTTTTAAGGTCGAACACGCGCTGGCCGGCGGCGCCGGATACTCCGTCGCGGTGATACGCGCACCGCGCGACAGCCTCGGATTATCGCTATCTATCGTTTTCCGTAATCTTTGACGCACTGTGGCCCGCGCAAGGCGGGCCCTTTTGTAGCGCGCGCTTACGGCGCGGGAGCCGGCGTCTTGTCGACGCATTCCTGCACCTGCTGGAAGTACCAGGTGTCGTCTTCGTCGAAGTTCGAGTAATACGTGGCCACGGTGTGGTCGCTTACCGGCTTCACGTCCACCAGCGCCACGGCGGGACCATTTTCGGTCTGGTGGATCTCGATGGTGGTGCCGGTGTAGAGCACGTACGACTCCAGGTGCACGGGCTTGCTGCCCCACGCACCGGAAATGCACGAGGCGATGTCGCCTGCGCTGCCCGGCCCCGCATAGGAAGCCGTGGGCTTGGAATTGCGCAGGCTGCCTGCGCTGGAACAACCGGCGAGCAGCGTGGCTGCCATGGCAAGAACCACATATCGTTTCATCGAGCGTTTTCCGTCGGCGGGTGGGGGCTGTGCGGTCCATGGTACGAGGGCATCGCGTGGATGCGCACCTGGGCAGGGAACGTCCCGCACCCGTATTGCGCTGACGCGGCCGTAACGGCGCGAGGTGTTGAATGCCGGCACCTGACGGAGGGACACACATGAACAAGCGCATCGGCAGCATCGGTACGGCCTGCGTGGCCATCGGCCTGGCCCTGGCTTGCAGCACGACGGGCGCGCAGGACCTGGGCAAACTCGGCGGCATGATCCCCGGCGGCGGCTCCATGACATCCGGCAGCATGGGCAATGTGGCGGGCCTGCTCGAGTACTGCGTGAAGAATAATTACCTCGGCGGCGACTCCGGCGCTTCGGGCATCCAGAATCAGCTGATGGGCAAGCTCGGCGGCGGCAGCGCGGGTTCCAACTCGTCGAGCAACAGCGCCGGTTCCATCCCCAGCGACATGCTCGGCCAGCTCACCGGCAGCAAGAAGAAATCATCGGACAGCCACGCGGCCGGCACGGGCGGCGCCACCAACGACCCGGGCTATCTCAGCGGCGCCAAGGGCATCCTGCAGGGGAGCAACGGCCAGAGCATGGATCTGGCCAGCGTGGGCGGCGGTTCCAGCGACATGAAATCGCAGATCACCACCAAGGTATGCGACACCGTGCTGAAGCAGGGCAAGTCGTTCCTGAAGATGTAATGCGATGCATGGCGACGACGCGCCATGCATCGTGGCGCGTCGTTACTGCCCGCGTCGCAACCGCCTTTCATCGCGCGCCACATAGATGCCCGCCGCCAGCACCATCAACGCCAGCACGTACCACGTGATCAGGTAACTGAGGTGGTTGTTGGGAAACGCGATGACGGTGAGTCCGCCCTGCGGCCACGCGGGCTTGCCGGCATCGAGCGTGCCGGGCGCAGCATCTTCGTCCACGAAATACGGCGCGACATGGCTGAGCCCGCGTGCGGCAGCGATGGCCGCGACGTCGCGCGTGTACCAGCTGTTGCGCGAGGGATCGTTGTGGCGGAACGGTCGCGGTGATTCGCTGATGCGCAGCAGGCCCGTCACCGTGGTGTCGCCGATGGGCGCGGGCGCGCAGCTGCCCTTGATGCCGCACCAGTCGGTCGGCACGAAGCCGCGATTGATCAGCACCACCGAGCCGTCGGCTTCCTGCATCGGTGTGATCAACCAGTAGCCGCTGCCCAGATCGGTGGCGGCCCACACCAGCGTCTGGCGATCGTGCAGGAAGGTGCCGCGCAGTTCCACATGGCGATATTCCGAAGACGATGCGTTGACGCCGCTCCACTGGTCCGGCCCCGGCGCGGCCACCGGCGGCGCATGTACGCGCGCATCCACGCGCGCAATCAGGTCGCGCTTCCAGCCGAGTCGATAGACCTGCCAGGTGCCCAGCGCCACGAAACCGGCGAACAACACCACGCCCAGCAGGGTCAGCAAGGCCAGCGCCACGGGGCCGCGCGGCGGGCGGCCCGGTTCTTCAGCAACACTCATCGGGAATCACGTATCGGAGGTTGGGCGCGGATCGTCAGGGCAGGTTCGACGGATCCATCATCGTGGGCATCATGTTGCTGTTGAGGTGATACATGATCCAGATCGACCCGCTCAACGTGATGACCACCAGCACGATGGTAAACACCAGCGCCAACATGTTCCAGCCACCTTCCGATTTCGCGTTCATGTGCAGGAAGTAGATCATGTGCACCACGATCTGCACGGCCGCCAGCGCGAGGATGATCACCGCCGCCGTGCTCGACTTGGTGATCACGTGCGCCATCACCAGCCAGAACGGAATGACGGTGAGGATCACCGACAACACGAAACCCGTCATGTAGCCGCGGAACGTGGCGTGGATGCCAAGGTCGTCGTCGTGACCGTGATCGTCGTGGGCGTGCGGTTCATCGTGCGCGCTCATGGCAGCACTCCCATCAGATAGACGAAGCTGAAGACGCCCACCCACACCACGTCCAGGAAGTGCCAGAACATCGACAGGCACAACAGGCGCCGCTTGTTCGCGGTGACCAAGCCCTTCCTCAGCACCTGCGTGATCAGCACCACCAGCCAGATCAGGCCGCAGGTCACGTGCAGGCCGTGCGTGCCCACCAGGGTGAAGAACGAGGAAAGGAACGCGCTGCGCTGCGGCCCCGCGCCGATGGAAATCAGATGCGCGAACTCGCGCAGTTCCAGCGTGATGAATCCCGCGCCCAGCAGGCCCGTGATCACCAGCCACACCAGCATCGGGTTGCGTCGGTCGCGCTGCATGTCCAGCACGGCAAAGCCGTAGGTGATGGAGGAAAGCAGCAGCAGCGTGGTGTTCACCGCGACCGCCGGCAGTTCCAGCACTTCCTGCGCCGTGGGGCCGCCGGCGTATTCGCGACCCAGCACGCCATAGGCGGCGAACAGGCAGGCGAATACGAGGCAATCGCTCATCAGGTACACCCAGAACCCCAGCAAGGTGCCGTTGACCGGGTGATGTTCCGCAGTGTCGAGGAAGACCAGCGGCTGCTTGGGCCCGCTGCCGGGCAGAGTGGTCGATATGTCAGACATGGCTGGCCAGCAGCTCCGTTCGGGATGCTTCGGTGCGGGTCACTTCATCCGCGCCCAGGTAGTAGTCGCGGTGATAGTTGAAGGTGTGCCCGATGGCGACCACCAGCAGCGCCACGAAGGCCACTGCCGCCACCAGCCACATGTACCAGATCATGGCGAAGCCGAAGACGAAACTCAGGCCGGCCATGATGATGCCCGCGCCCGTATTGAGCGGCATGTGGATGGGCACGAAATTGGCGAGCGGCCGCTGGAAGCCGTACTTCTTCATCATCCACCACGCGTCGTGATCGTGGATCACCGGCGTGAAAGCGAAGTTGTACTTCGGCGGCGGCGACGAGGTAGACCATTCCAGCGTGCGGCCATTCCACGGATCGCCGGTGACGTCGCGCAGCTGTTCGCGATGCTTGAAGCTCACCACGAACTGGATGATGTTGCAGGCGATGCCCAGCGCCACCAGGAACGCACCGAACGCGGCGATCTGGAACCAGATCTGCAGCGACGGATCGTCGAAGTGGCTCAGTCGACGCGTCACGCCCATGAAGCCAAGCACGTACAGCGGCATGAAGGCGAAATAGAAGCCGCTCACCCAGAACCAGAACGAGCACTTGCCCCAGAACGGATCGAGTTTGAAACCGAACGCCTTGGGGAACCAGTACGTGATGCCGGCGAACAAGCCGAACAACACGCCGCCGATGATCACGTTGTGGAAGTGCGCCACCAGGAACAGGCTGTTGTGCAGCGAGAAATCCGCGGGCGGCACCGCCAGCATCACGCCCGTCATGCCGCCAAGCACGAAGGTGACCATGAAGGCCACCGTCCACATCATCGGCAGTTCGAATTCCACGCGCCCGCGGTACATGGTGAACAGCCAGTTGAAGATCTTCGCGCCCGTGGGGATCGAGATGATCATCGTGGTGATGCCGAAGAACGAATTGACGCTGGCGCCCGAGCCCATGGTGAAGAAGTGGTGCAGCCACACCAGGTACGAAAGCACCG
Organism: Dyella japonica; assembly: GCF_040545895.1. Classification (GTDB taxonomy): domain Bacteria; phylum Pseudomonadota; class Gammaproteobacteria; order Xanthomonadales; family Rhodanobacteraceae; genus Dyella; species Dyella japonica_D. The sequence continues at coordinate 383,132 of NZ_JBEPMU010000005.1, read as the reverse complement.
TGATCACCACCGTCGCGTACACCATCGAGGCATAGCCGAACAGCGGCTTGCGGCTGAAGGTGGCAGTGACTTCCGAGAAGATGCCGAACGCCGGCAGGATCAGGATGTAGACCTCCGGATGGCCCCAGATCCAGATCAGGTTCACGTACATCATGGCGTTGCCGCCAAGCTCGGTGGTGAAGAAGTTGGTGCCCGCGTAGCGGTCCAGCGCCAGCATGGCGAGCACGGCCGTGAGCACCGGGAACGCGGCGACGATCAGCACGTTGGTGCACAGCGAGGTCCACACGAACACCGGCATCTTCATCAGGGTCATGCCGGGTGCGCGCATCTTGATGATGGTCACCAGCAGGTTGATGCCCGATAGCAAGGTTCCCACGCCCGCTATCTGCAAGGCCCATATGTAGTAGTCGACGCCGGCATCGGGGCTGGACACGATGTCCGACAGCGGCGGATACGCGAGCCAGCCGGTGCGCGCGAACTCGCCGATGAAGAGCGAGGACATCACCAGCATCGCGCCGGCCACCGTCATCCAGAAACTGAAGTTGTTGAGGAAGGGAAAGGCCACGTCGCGCGCGCCGATCTGCAGCGGCATCACGAAGTTCATCAATCCCGTCACCATGGGCATGGCGACGAAGAAGATCATGATCACGCCGTGCGCCGTAAAGATCTGGTCGTAGTGCTCCGGCGGCAGGTAGCCGTGCGAATCGCCGAAGGAAAGCGCCTGCTGGCCGCGCATCATGATCGCGTCCGAGAAGCCGCGCAGCAGCATCACGAAGCCCAGGATCATGTACATGATGCCGATCTTCTTGTGGTCGATGCTGGTGAACCATTCGCGCCACAGGTAGCCCCACAACTTGTAGTACGTCACGGCGCCGAGCAGCGCGATCGCACCGATGGCCACCGCCACGAAGGTGTACACCACGATGGGCTCGTGCAGCGGCAACGAATCCAGCGTCAGTCGACCGAAGATCAGCTTGGCAAGGTCGGGATGGGAAAGCATCGTGGACACCACCGGATCAGTCGGAGTGGGGATGGGTTGCCATGGCAGCCATGCCGCTGGCCTGGCCCGATCGAAGCATGGCGCCGGAGTCTCCCGATTCATGTGGGCTCAGGTCCACGCGCGTCATGCACGACGGGTTCTCCGGATCCACGCAGCGCGTGAGGATGGCGCGGTACAGCCCCGGCTCCACCGTGGCGTAGTAAGTCACCGGGTCGTTCTCGCTGGGCGCGGCCAGCTTCACATAGGCATCACGATTGAGATCGCCGCCGCTGGCCTTGGCCTTCTGCACCCACTGCGCGAAACCTTCCTCGCTTACGCCGTGGAAAAGGAAATGCATGCCCGAGAAACCGTGGCCGCTGTAGTTGGCTGAGAAGCCCTGGAACTCGCCCGGCGCGTTGATCACCGCCTGCAGCTGCGTCTCCATGCCGGGCATGGCGTAGATCTGGCCGGCCAGCGCGGGGATGAAGAACGAGTTCATCACCGTGGAGGCCGTAATCTTGAACTGGATCGGGCGATCCACCGGCGCGGCCAGTTCGTTCACGGTGGCAATGCCTTGCTCCGGGTATATGAACAGCCACTTCCAGTCGAGCGCGACCACGTTCACCTGCAAGGGCCGTACGCCGGCGGGCACCGGACGATTGGCGCTGATGCGTTCGAGCTGGCGATACGGATCGAGCTTGTGCGTGCTGACCCAGGTGATGGCGCCGAGCGCAATGATGATGAGCAGCGGTGCGGCCCAGATCAGCAGTTCGAGGATGGTCGAGTGATCCCAGTCGGGATCGTAGTGAGCCTTCTTGTTGGATGCGCGGAAATGCCAGGCGAAGAACAGCGTGAGCACGATCACCGGCACGATGATCAACAGCATCAACAGCGTCGAAGTGATGATCAGGTCGCGCTGCTGTACCGCAAGGTCGCCGGAGGGCGACATCAATACGGATTGGCAACCCGCAAGCGGGACAACGGCGATACAGGCGAGCAGTCCACGACAAGGCTTCATAGACATGACCGACGACGCAACCAATGTGGAAAACGGTACGCCGTTCGGCGCGAAACGGGAACAGGAAAATCATTCCCCGTGACGCGAGAGGCGTGGCGGTGCCATAGTGTGGCCGCGACATACTCCTTCTTTCTGAGTAATGACTATGTCAAGCACCTTCCCTGAGCAAGGCTCCGCGCCGGTCACGTCCGCCGAAGACATCGGCCGCCTGCATGCGCAGGCCAAGGTGGCGCCAGGCGAGATCGCCATTGGCGTCATCATCGGCCGCACCTCCGAACAGTTCGACTTCTTCGTGTTCGGTATTTCTTGCGTGCTGGTGTTCCCCGCGGTGTTGTTCCCGTTTGCCAGCGCACTGGATGGCATTCTTTACGCCTTCACGGTCTTTTCACTGGCCTTCATCGCGCGACCGTTCGGCACTGCGTTGTTCATGGCCTTCCAGCGGCGATGGAGCCGCGGCACCAAGCTCACCATTGCGTTGTTCCTGTTGGGTAGCGCGACCGCAGGCATCGCCTTCCTGCCGGGCTACAAGCAGATCGGCAACTGGGCGATTGGACTGCTGATCCTGTTCCGCCTGCTGCAAGGCATTGCGCAAGGCGGCTCGTGGGATGGCCTGCCCTCGCTGCTCGCGCTCAACACGCCGCCCGAGCGGCGTGGCTGGTACGCCATGCTCGGCCAGTTGAGCGCGCCGATCGGTTTCATCGTGGCCAGCGCGCTGTTCCTGTTCCTGCATTCGAGCCTCGACGAAAACGACTTCATCGACTGGGGTTGGCGCTATCCGTTCTTCGTGGCGTTCGCCATCAACGTGGTGGCGTTGTTCGCGCGCCTGCGACTGGTGGTGACGGAGGAATACACCGTCGCCATGGAAGAGCGCGAACTGGAGCCCACCCCCATCACTGAGATCCTGCGCACGCAGGGCTACAACATCTTCATCGGTGCGTTCGCCGCATTGGCGAGCTACGCGCTGTTCCACCTGGTGACGATCTTCCCGCTGTCGTGGATCGTGCTGAAGTCCACGCAAGCGGTGGATTCGGTGCTGTTGATCCAGATCTTCGGCGGCGTGGCGGGCATCTTCGGCATCGTGATGTCGGGCTACGTGGCCGATCACATCGGCCGGCGCACCACCTTGGGTGTGGCAGCCGGGCTTATCGGCCTGTTCGCGCTGGCGGCACCGTGGATGCTCGATGGCGGCAAGGAATTGCAGGACGCCTTCATCATCGTCGGGTTCCTGTTGCTCGGCTTCTCGTACGGCCAGGCGGCCGGCAGCGTGACGTCGAACTTCGAGATCCGCCTGCGCTACGCCGGCGCCGCCTTGACCACCGATGTTGCATGGCTGATCGGCGCGGCCTTTGCGCCGCTGGTGGCGCTGGGTCTGTCGATGCGCTTCGGCCTGGCGGCGGTGAGCGCCTATCTGCTCTCCGGCGTGGTGTGCACCTTGCTGGCGTTGCGCGTGAATCGCGCACTGGCCACGCGCGAATAGCCATCAGACGCCCGTGACGGAAAGTTCATAGCACGCTCTTCCGCGCTCCTTGGCGCGGTAGAGCGCTTCGTCGGCGCGCTGCATCAAGGCGTCGACCGAGCCCGCATCGCGGCACAGCGCGGCGCCCACGCTCAAGGTCACCTTGAGCACGTGCGGGCCGACGATGATGGAGGTGTCCATCGCGCGGGTGATCTTCTCGGCCAGCGTCTCGGCGATCTCGTGGCTGGCGATGTCGTCGCACAGCACTACGAATTCATCGCCGCCCAGGCGCGCGAGCAGGTCGGTCTTGCGGATCGACGCTTTCAGCCGCGAGGCAATCTCCAACAGCACCGCATCGCCGGTGGCGTGGCCGTAGGTATCGTTGATGTGCTTGAAGTGGTCGATGTCGATCAGCATTACCAGCAGGGGCGAGTTGGCGATCGAGGCATGACGCATGGCGATGTTGATGCCTTCGCTGAAGAAGCGGCGATTGGCGATGCCGGTGAGCACGTCGTAGTGGGCAAGATAGCTGAGCTGCTGCTCGGCCTGCTTGATGCGCGTGATCTCGGTGGTGAGCGCGTAGAAGCCGCTCGGCTGTCCGTTGCCGGTGGTGGCCGGAAGATAGGTGGTCTGGAAATAACGATGACGGCCACCGTATTCCGCTTCGTATTCGAAGGTATCGCTTTCGCCACGCAAGGCGCGTTCGATGTGGGGCTTGAGCGTGACGTAGAGCACGTGGCCACGAATCTCCTGGACCGTCTTGCCGATCATGTCCTCGGGTGCCTGCCCGGCCACTTCGCGTACGTAGCCATTGACGAAGGTGTAGCGCTCGTTGGCATCGATATGCGCGATCACGGCGGGTACGTTATCGGTGATGGTGCGCAGGCGTTTCTCGCTGTCGGCCAGCGCCTGTTCGGCTTCCATGGCTTCGGTGATGTCGCGCCCGGTGTAGATCAGCTCCATCTCGCCGGGGCGATCCGGGCTGGGTGCCATGCGTACAAGGGCTTCGATCCAGATGTAGTCGCCGCTGCGGCGCTGCAGGCGGTACTGCGTGAGCGAGGGCTTGCCGCTGTTCCACAGTTCCTGCACGGCGGTGGCGACGCGCTCGCGATCTTCGGGATGGATCAGCTCCGGGCGGTAATCCAGGAACTCGCGTACGTCCCAGCCGAGCATGTCCTTCACCGACGGCGATACGTAGCGTCGCGTGCCGTCGCGTGCGATGCGCATCACCAGGTCGCTGGCGTAGTCGGCCAGCAGGCGGTAGCGGCTTTCGCTCTCGGTGACGCGGCGGGCCAGTCGGCGGCGGTCGGCGAGCGCAAGCGCGACCGGCAGCGCGGTGATGCAAAGCACGCCGAGGAAGATCTGGGCCAGCATGGCCTGGTGCGCCGGCGTGGCCGGCACGATCAACTGGAACGGGCCGGCGCCCAGCGCCGTGGCGACGCTCGTGACCAGCGCGATGATGGCAATGCCAAACACCAGTCCCGGAAAGCGGTGCTGAAACACGACGTAGAGCAAGGGTCCGAACACCACGAACAGCAGCGGATAGCGCGACTGCGCGAACACGCCGACGGTAACCAGCGTCAGCACAGTGACGTCGCGCAACAGCAGCAGCCGGCGTCCCGGTTGGCCGAGCATGCGGCGGCGCTGCAGCAGTGCCACCAACGTCAGCGTGGCCACGATGACCATGCCCAGCAGATGCGAGCGGAACCACCAGTCCGTCGTGGTCCAGAATGGCAGTCCATTCGCCGCGCGCTGCACCGTGGCGGCAAGCAGCGACGAAGCCACGCATGCCACCAGGGTCGAGCCCAGGGCGATGCGGCCAAGCAGGAGGAAGCGTGTGTCCTTGGCGATGCGCGGGAACCCGTGCCGCACCACGGTGGCCACGATCAGGATCTCCACGCCATTGCACAGGCCCAGCGCCAGCGACACGGCCACCCCGTTGCCGAGCAGGCCGCCATGGCCGAGAACCCGCCCGGCCAGGAAGCTCAGGAAGCCGGCGGCGAGGTAATGCGGCCACTTGCGTCGCGGCACGCTGAGCAGGGCGCCGACCACGACACCGTTGGGTACCCAGATGGTGAGCACGCTGCCGGTATGGCGCGCAAGCAGCAGCGAGTAGCTGACGGTGACGAGCACCGCAGCAAAAAGCCCGGCCATCTCGATGGAGAGGGCCAGAAAAACTTGGCGCCGCTGTTGTGGCTGGTGCATGACCATGGCGATGGGGAACGTGCCAACGGTAAGCACGCGCCGTGCCATCTTTAGGGCGGGCCACGTCAACGATGTGTCGTTCCGGCAAAAATCGCCCGGATCAACGCTCCGCGGGGGCGCGTCCCCCGACTCGTGCCACCAGGGACGCATGGACGGCCATATCCACGGGCTTGTGGATGGCCTGCGTGGCGGCGGGATAGCGCGACAAGCTGTTCTGGTTCTTCCAGTCGTGCGCCGGCCGCACCGGGCGCGGCGTGAAACCGCCGCCGCAGTTGGGGCAGACGTCCTGTAGCAACGCGACGCAATCCCGGCAAAAGGTGCATTCGAAGGAACAGATCATCGCCTCCGTCGAGGCCGGCGGCAGCGGCTTGTTGCAATGTTCGCAGGTCGGTCGAAGTTGCAGCATGGGTGCCTCCGCCGTGATTCGTGACGATGATGACACCGCGCCACCATGCGGCGTCATGCGCCGCTCAGCGGCAACACATAACGCAGCTTGGCAGATTCGCTTGCGCCAAGCCTTCGATAGAAGCGCGCCGCGCCGTCGTTCCATGAGGGTGTCTGCCATTGGACGGCCGAGCAGCCAAGGGCGGTGGCCAGCCCGAGCACGCGCTCCCATAACCGCTGGCCGATGGCCCGGCCGCGCCACGCGCTGCGCACGTACAGGCAGTCCATATGCAGGTACGCGGCCCGATCCAGGGTGGAGAAGTCCAGCGTGGCGCTGGCATAACCGACGATGGCGCCGTCGATGCTCGCCAGCCAGGCGTAGAGCCGCGGCGGGGAACCGTGCAGCGCATCGGCGAGCACGTCGGCGCGACTATCGGGAACATGCGGCAATCGTTCGAATGCCGCATGTTCGGCACAGATCGCCATCAGCTCGGCCACATGGTCGCGCGTGGCCGGATGGATCGCGACGTCGTGCGGCATCTCAGCGCTCCAGGCCGAAGCCCTCGTCGATCCAGCCGGTCAGCCCGCCGATCATCTCCTTCACTGGCCGCCCGAGCTGGGCGAGTTTCACCGCCGCCTTGTTGGCGCCGTTGCAGTGCGGGCCGGCGCAGTACACGACGAACAGCGTGTCGGCCGGGTATTCGGCCAGGCGCTGCTCGCTGATCGTGCGCGTGGGTAGGTTGAGCGCGCCGGGCACATGGCCTGCCGCGTAGAGCGTCGGCGTACGCACGTCGAGCAGGATGAAGTCCTTCGCCTCATGGTTCGTCGCGTAATAGACGTCCGCACAATCGGTTTCGAAACCCAGGCGTGCCTGGAAATGCGCCAGCGCGTCATCGCTGCTGGCGGCGGAAACACGTTGCACCACACTGCTCATGGGTTCACTCCGGTGGAAGGGCGCGCCCAGTATCGGCACTGGCGCTGGGCGCGGACATTGGCAAGAATGACAGTCACCATGAAGAAACCGCCAAAACGATCCAGACGTCCATCCGGTCCGCCGAATCGCCAGGTGGCGGCCCTGGTCTACGACGGCCTGTGCACGTTCGAGTTCGGTATTGCCGTGGAAATGTTTGGCCTGCCACGGCCCGAACTGGACCCGTGGTACGACTTCACGCTGTGCGCGGTCGACCGCGGACCCATGCGCGCAGCCGGTGGCATGCGCGTGATCGCCGAGGGTGGGCTTGAGCGGCTCGCTTCCGCCGGCACCATCGTCGTGCCCGGTTGGCGAGGCATCGATGCGGCGCCGCCCGAGGCGCTGCTGCAGGCGCTGCGCGCCGCGCATGCGCGCGGTGCGCGTTTGCTGTCGTATTGCTCGGGCGTGTTCGTGCTCGCCGCCACCGGACTGCTGGATGGCCATCGCGCCACCACGCATTGGCGCTACGCGGATGCGTTGGCCCAGCGCTATCCGCGCATCCATATCGAGCCGGACGTGCTCTACGTCGACGAAGGCCAGCTGCTCACCTCGGCGGGCAGCGCGGCGGCACTCGATCTGTCACTGCATTTGATTCGCCGCGACTACGGCCCGGAGGTGGCCAACAGCGTGGCGCGGCGTGCCGTGGTGCCAGCGCACCGCGATGGCGGGCAGGCGCAATTCATCCAGTCGCCGCTGCCCGCGCAAGGCGATGGGCTGGGCAAACTGCTGGACTGGATGCGTCGCCACCTGGACCAGCCCATGCCGGTGTCCGTGCTGGCCGAGCACGCGCGGATGAGCGAGCGCACGTTGTTGCGACGCTTCGAAGAGGCCACGGGTTGCTCGCCCAAGCAATGGCTGACCCACGAACGCCTGGGCCGTGCGCGCGAGCTGCTGGAAGGCAGCGACATGGGCGTGGATCGCGTGGCGGAGGTGTGCGGATTCGGCAGTACGGATACGCTACGGCACCATTTCCGCCAGCATCTGCAGCTGAGCCCGGCGCGTTACCGCGAGCGATTCGCCCTCCAGCGGTGAACGCTGCGGCGGCCGTCGCAGCGCAGGAAAGCTGACATCAAGGCCCGGTATATCGGCGGAGCGGAAACGCGTCGCCATCCACGAGGATTCCTCATGATTTACGTGTTGCTGAGCGTTGTCTGCAGCGTGCTGGTGTCGGTGCTGCTCAAGCTCGCCCGCCGGCTGTCGGTCGACGTGGGGCAGGCCATCGCGTGGAACTACGTGGCGACCAGCGTGCTGACGGCGATGGTGTTTCATCCTTCGTTATCGGTGTTGTCGAGCACACAGGCGCCGTGGCTTGGTTTCATCGGTTTGGGCCTGCTGCTGCCGCTGATCTTCCTCGCGCTCGCCGCTTCGGTGAGCAGCGCCGGCATCGTGCGCACCGACGCGGCGCAGCGTCTGTCGCTCTTGATCTCCTTGCTGGGGGCGTTCCTGCTGTTTGGCGAAACGCCGAGCGTCGGCAAGGGCGCGGGCATTGCACTGGGCCTTGTGGCGCTGGCGTGCATGGTGTGGCGCGTGGCGCCGGCGACGCATGGCAACGGCGAACGTGGCTGGCTGTGGCCGCTGGTGGTGTTCGCAGGTTTTGGCGCCATCGACATCCTGTTCAAGCGTGTGGCGGCGGCGGGCACGCCGTTCGCGGCATCGTTGCAGGCGATGTTTGCGCTGGCCTTGGTGGTGTCGCTGGTGATCCTGCTGTGGCGCCGCTGGCACGACCGCACGTTCTTCACCTTGCGCGATGCGGTAGCGGGTTTGCTGCTGGGCCTGGCGAACTTCGGCAACATCGTGTTCTACGTGCGCGGGCATCAGGCGTTGCCGGATCATCCGTCGTTGGTGTTTGCGAGCATGAATCTGGGCGTGGTGGCGTTGGGGGCGGTGGTGGGTACGGTGGGGTTTCGGGAGCGGTTGAGTTGGGTGAATGGGGTGGGGGTGGTGTTGGCGTTGGGGGCGATTGGGGTGATTGCCTGGGGGTGATTTCCTGTTCGTTATTCCTGTGGAAGCAGGAGCGCTTTCCAATTGCCGAAAGCTATTTTTGCTCGTCATTCCGGCGCAGGCCGGAATCCAGCGCCTCGGTTGTAGGTTGTCGCGATCACTTTGGTCGCGCTTTTGTGTCGCTGCCGCGACCGGGCCGCTTACGCAGCGGGCGTTTCGACTGCCTGCCGGCAGCCGAGTCACTTTTCTTTTGCTGGCCCAAAAGAAAAGTAACCCAAAGAAAATGGCCTCAAAAGATTCAGGCTCGTAGCGTTCTGTGGGATACGAGCCTTGCAGCTTTCGGAGCCCGGATCGTCTCGATCTCCCTCATGAGCGGTACGGCTACACCGCAACGCGCCCCAGCGAAGAGGACTTAAAGCGGGGCTTGCTCCGCATTGCCCTAGGTTCGCTGTGCAGATGACTTCTGCCTTCCTGGGATGGGCTTCAATGACTTCTGGCGTATGAAACCGACCCGCCTCGCCACCTAAGCTGGAGCGTCGCGCTCTCGCGTCTGTCCAGAGGTTCACCTTCATGCGCAAGCTTCCCCTCGCCGTGGCACTCGCCACGTTGCTGCTCGGTACGGCGGTCCATGCGGCCGACAAGAAAGACGACAAGGACAAGCCGGACGACAAGCCCGATGCCGTGCTGCTCAAGCCGCAGGCGTCGGAGACGTCGGGGTCGGTGAAGGTGGAAGGCAAAAGCATCGACTACAAGGCGGTGGCGGGCACGCTGGTGCTTCATGGCAGCGGCGACAAGGAGAGCGAGCCGCAGATCAGCATGTTCTACGCCGCCTACTTCAAGAAGGGCGTGGAGCCGGGCAAGCGGCCGATCACCTTTGTGTACAATGGCGGCCCGGGTTCGGCCACGGTGTGGCTGCACATGGGCGCGTTCGGGCCCAAGCGCGTGGTGACCAGCGATGATTCGCATACGCCCGCCGCGCCGTATGGCTTGGTGAACAACGATTACAGCCTGCTCGATGCCACCGATCTGGTGTTCATCGACGCGCCTGGCGCGGGTTTCAGCCGTCTGATTGCGGACGACGCCGACAAGGGCAAGCGCGACGAGCAGATGAAGGATCGCAAGAAGACCGTCTACAGCGTGGACGGCGACGGCCACGCCTTCGCGCAGTTCATCACGCAGTTCCTCTCCAAGTACAACCGCTGGAACTCGCCCAAGTACCTGTTCGGCGAAAGCTACGGCACCACGCGTTCGGCGGTGGTCGCCAACATTCTGGAGAACGAGAGCAGCGTCGACCTCAACGGCGTGATCCTGCTGTCGCAGATCCTCAGCTTCGATACGAGCATCGACGGCGCGAGCAACAACCCCGGCGTGGACCTGCCGTACGTGGTGGGTCTGCCCACGTTTGCGGCCACTGCGTTCTATCACCACAAGCTGCCGCAGCAGCCCGCGGCGCTCGAGCCGTTCCTGCACGAAGTGGAACAGTACGCCATTGGTGACTATGCCTCCGCGCTGATGGCCGGCTCGCGACTGGACGACTCGCGCAAGCAGGCCGTGGCGCAGAAGCTGCACCAGTACACCGGCCTGCCGGTGGCGTATCTGCTCAAGGCGAACCTGCGCGTCGACGGCGGCATGTTCGAGCACGAGTTGCAGGCCGACAGCGATATCACCACCGGACGCCTGGACAGCCGCTTCTCCGGGCCGTCGATTGATCCGCTGAGCAAGTCGTCCGATTACGATCCGCAATCCTCGGCCATCAGCTCAGCGTACGTCGCCGCGTTCAACGACTACGTGCGCCGCCAGCTGAAGTTCGGCGAGAACCAGACCTATCGCCTGTTCGCGGACATCGATCACTGGGATTTCGCGCACAAGGCGCCGGGCGCCACCGAAGCACTGCAGCAGTCCACCAACGTGATGGCCGACCTGGCCACCGCCATGAAGACCAATCCGAACCTGCGCGTGTCGCTCAACGGCGGTTACTACGACCTGGCCACGCCCTACTTCGCGGCCGATTACGAGATGCACCACATGCCGATTCCCGCGAATCTGGAGAAGAACATCTCCTATGCGTGGTATCCGTCGGGCCACATGGTCTACGCGCACGAGGATTCGTTGAAGAAGCTGCACGACAACGTGGCGAGCTTCATCGAGCAGACCGACAACGTCGGCAAGCATTGATGCGTGCATGAAGGTGCGCCGTAACGGCGCACCTTCACATCCGGCTTCCGCGCGCGGCGCTACGCTCGCGGGCCTCGCCAGCCGGAGATTCACCCATGAGTACTGAATCCGTTGCCAAGCGCCTGGTGGCCATGTGCCGCCACGGCCAGTTCGAGGAAGCGCAGCACGAGCTGTACGCCAAGGATGCCGTGAGCATCGAGCCCGAGGGCATGGCGCAGGGACCGCTGGGCAACGTGAAAGGCCTGGACGCCATCCTCGAGAAGGGCAAGCGGTTCCAGGCGGGCGTCACCGAGATGCATGGCATCGAAGTCAGCGAGCCGCTGGTGGCCGGCAATTGGTTCAGCATCGCCATGACGCTGGACGTGACCATGAAGGAATACGGCCGCGTGACCATGCAGGAGATCTGCGTGTATCACGTGAAGGACGACAAGGTGGTGCAGGAGCAGTTCTTCTACGATGCGGGTGGTTGAGTCGCGGTCTTCTCAGCGGCAACGCAAACAAAAAGCCCCGCTTTCGCGGGGCTCTCTGCAACTTGCACCAGCGTGTGCTCAGTCGATGTCGAGGAACGAGCGCAGCGGCTCTGAGCGGCTCGGGCGCGGCTTGCCCAATGCCTTGATCTGGCTCCGTACTCGCCAGGTCGATCAAATCAAGCAGCACAGATTGATCTTGTTGCCGTCCAGGTCGCGAAAGTAAGCGCAATAGAACGAAGATCCCCTTGGGCCGGCGGCTCCTTCATCGGAACCGCCCAGCTTAAGCGCCTGCAGGTGCGTGACATCAATTTCCGCGGGATTCTTCATCAGGAGCGCAATCATGGTGCCATTGCCGACCGTTGCACGGTTTCCGTCAAAGGGCTTGGTGGCGAAGAACAAGGGATACTCCGCTCCCCAGCCGATCTTGTCGCCATCTTCAAACAGGCGCTTGTAGCCAAGAGGGTCGAAAAGAGCGTCATAGAATGCGCCGGCGCGGGACAAATCGTTGGTACCAAGCATGGTGTAAGCAATCATTGCGCTTCCTCATTTTATGGATCGGTCAAACCAGTCTTGGCGAACTGCATTGGTTCTGCTGCTGCGTTGTTCGCGTGAATGGCTTTTGCGAGTTTTGCCTGTCCTGGGGAATGCGCCTATCAGATAAATCAAAGAACGCGAACGATTGTTCGTGGGCAAATACCCAAACAAAAAGCCCCGCTTTCGCGGGGCTCTCTGCAACTTGCACCAGCGTGTGCTCAGTCGATGTCGAGGAACGAGCGCAGCTGCTCCGAGCGGCTCGGGTGGCGCAGCTTGCGCAGCGCCTTGGCCTCGATCTGGCGGATGCGTTCACGCGTCACGTCGAACTGCTTGCCGACTTCTTCCAGCGTGTGATCCGTGTTCATGTCGATGCCGAAACGCATGCGCAGCACCTTCGCTTCGCGCGGCGTCAGGCCGGCGAGCACGTCGCGCACGGTTTCCATCAGGCCCGTTTCGGTGGCCGACTCAATCGGCGAGGACGCGTTGGTGTCCTCGATGAAGTCGCCGAGATGGGAATCCTCGTCGTCGCCGATCGGGGTTTCCATCGAGATCGGTTCCTTCGCGATCTTCAGCACCTTGCGGATCTTGTCCTCGGGCATGTCCATTTCCTTGGCCAGCTCCTCCGGCGTCGGCTCGCGGCCGAACTGCTGCAGCATCTGGCGGGAAATGCGGTTCAACTTGTTGATCGTCTCGATCATGTGCACCGGGATGCGGATGGTGCGAGCCTGGTCGGCGATCGAGCGCGTGATGGCCTGGCGGATCCACCACGTGGCGTACGTGGAGAACTTGTAGCCGCGGCGGTATTCGAACTTGTCCACGGCCTTCATCAGGCCGATGTTGCCTTCCTGGATCAGGTCGAGGAACTGCAGGCCGCGGTTGGTGTACTTCTTGGCGATGGAGATGACCAGGCGCAGGTTGGCCTCGACCATTTCCTTCTTCGCGCGGCGGGCCTTGGCCTCGCCGATCGACATCGTGCGGTTGATTTCCTTGATGTCGGTCAGCGGCAGGAACAGCTTGCGCTCGATGGAGGCGAGCTTTTCCTGCTCGGCGTCGATCGATTCCTTGTAACCCTTGATGTTCGGCGACCACTTCTGGCGCTTGCGGCCCAGCTCGTTCGCCCACTCGAGGTTGCCCTCGTTGCTGGGGAACGCCTTGAGGAACTCGGCCTTGGGCATCTTCACGTGCTTGACGAAGATGTCCATCAGCACGCGCTCGTGGTGACGGATGTCGTTCACCACTTCGCGCAGCTTGCGCACGAAGCTGTCGATCAGCGCGGACGGCAGCTTGAGCTTGAGGAATTCCTCAGCCATCTGGTCGCGCAGCTTGGTGACCTTCTTGTCGTTGATGTCGGTGGCCTTGGGAGCCGCCTTCTGGAACTTGCCGTAGTAGTCGCGCAGCAGTTCCATGCGGCGCTTGACCTCTTCCGGATCCGGACCGGTGGGGCCGGCTTCCTCTTCCTCGGCACCTTCGACGTCGTCGTCTTCTTCCTCGACTTCGGACTCGTCCACTTCGGCATCGGCCGCAGCGGCCTGCGCGGCGTCGGCGGCTTCTTCCAGGTCGGCGAAGCCGGCCAGGATTTCGCTCAGGCGGCGCTTGCCGTCCAGGTGCTGGTCGTATTCCTCGAGCAGCAGCTCGATGGTGAGCGGGAAGCTGGCGAGTGCGGTTTGCACCTGGCCCAGGCCTTCCTCGATGCGCTTGGCGATGGCGATTTCGCCTTCGCGCGTCAGCAGCTCGACCGTGCCCATCTCGCGCATGTACATGCGCACCGGGTCGGTGGTGCGGCCCACTTCGGAGTCGACGGCCGACAGCAACGCGACCGCTTCTTCGGCGGCAGCTTCATCGTCGGTGGACGCGCCAGGCGCGTTGTCCGACAGCGGATCGGAATCCGGCGCGGCGTCGTGCACTTCAATGCCGACGCCCTTGAGCACCGCCATGATGTCTTCGATCTGCTCCGGATCGACGATGTCGTCGGGCAGGTGGTCGTTGATCTCGGCGTAAGTCAGGTAGCCCTGCTCCAGACCCTTGGAGATGAGCGCCTTGATTTCAGACTGTTGCTCAGGAGCTTTGCTATTCATACCTACCGCCGCGTATGCAGGAACCGATCAGTATACCTATGTGATGCTTTTTTGACCAGTTTTCAAGGAAGAAAATCGGCAGGGCCGACACGCAAAAATCGCGCCAAATCGGCATCTTCCGAGGATTTTTGTCTAGGGTCGAGATGCGCCGGGGTGGTGGCGATCATGGGGTCTCCAGCCAGAAGGTGACTGGGCCGTCGTTGACCAGATGTACCTGCATATGGGCGCCGAACTGCCCGATTTCCACCCTGGGGTGCGCGGCGCGGGCCAGTTCGACCAGGCGATCGAACCAGCGACGGCCTTCCTCTGGCGTTGCGGCGGTGGTGAAGCTGGGGCGCATGCCGGAACGCGTGTCGGCGGCCAGGGTGAACTGGCTGACCAGCAGGAGCTCGCCGCCGGTGTCGGCCAGCGAGCGGTTCATACGGCCTTGTTCGTCGGCGAACACGCGGTAGCCGAGCAGGCGTTCGAGCATGCGTTTGGTGCGCGGCTCGTCGTCGCCCGGCTGCACGGCCACGAGCGCGAGCAACCCCGGCCCGATGGCCCCGACGGTGGTGTTTTCGACATCGACACGAGCTGACAGGACGCGCTGGATCAGGGCGATCATCGAAGGGGTCATGGCCGGAGACGGCGGAAGCTTAGAGCCTCGCCATCGCTGGCGGTAGCCTCGTTGCCGAGAACGTAACCAGGCGTCCTGTGGTTGACCCGTGAACCGATGGCGCGGCCGGTTACACTGCGTCGCCCATGCGATTCGACATTACACTTCTCTATCTCCTCCTGCGCCTGTTCGGAAAGCTGCCGTTGCGCACGCTGCACGGCATCGGCGCGGGCATCGGCCGCCTCTCGCTGGCGCTGCGCACGCGTACGTCGCACAACACGTCGGTGAACCTGCGCTTGACCCGTCCCCATCTGGACGAACGCGCGCACGCCGCCCTGTTGCGCGAGGTGATGGAAGATGCCGGCCGCTCGGCCACCGAGATCACCAAGATCTGGGGCAACGATCCCGAACGTGCGCTCGACATGGTGCGCGAGGTGCGCGGCGAGGCGCTGTTCGATGCCGCCCTCGCTTCGGGCAAGGGCGTGATCATCGCGGCGCCGCACCTGGGCTGCTGGGAGCTGCTCAACTACTGGCTGTGTCGCAAGACGCCGATGGCCATCCTGTATCGCCCGCCACGCATCGCCGCGATCGAAGGCCTGCTGCGCAAGGTACGCGGCGCGCTGGCGCCGGAGCAGGTGCGCGCTGAAGGCGCGGGCGTGCGCACGCTGTACAAGCGTTTGGCGGCCGGCGGCACGGTGGGCATCCTGCCCGACCAGAAGCCCCGCGCTGGCGAAGGCGAGGTAGCGCCGTTCTTCGGCCAGGACGCGCTCACCATGGTGCTGTTGCCGCGCCTGGCCGCGCGCACCGGTGCCACCGTGCTGTTCGCCTTTGCCGAGCGCCTGCCCAAGGGCGAGGGTTATCGCATCCACCTGTTGCCGGCACCCGAAGGGCTGGCCGATACGGATCTCGCAGTCGGCTGCCGGGCCTTGAACCGGGGTGTGGAGAACTGCGTGGAGTTGGCGTTCTCGCAGTATCAGTGGCAGTACAAGCGCTTCTCGGCCGATACCTGGAAAAGTCCGTACGACTGAAGGCGGAAGAGCGTAAGGGCGGAAGTGAGTGGAGAGGAGTGAGAAGTGAGAGAAGGGCCGGCAGCTCGCGCTCTCACTTCTCACTCATCCTCACTTACTCCTGCTTTTCCAGCCGCCGCAGGAACACCGTCATTTCCTTTTCGGCCTGCTTGTCGCCTCGCGTCTGGGCCACGCCGATGCCTTGGCGCCACGCGTCGGCGGCGCCATTGTGATCGTCGATAGCCAGGCACGCCTTGCCCAGCAGTTTCCACGCGGCGGAATAGCCGGCGTCGAAGGCGAGGGCCTGACGGAACTCGGGAATCGCCCCGGCCGCATCGCCTGCCGCGAGCAGTGCATTGCCGAGCGAGAAGCGCAACAAGGCACCATCGCGCGGACCGCCGCACTGCGCACGCAGGTTGGCGATCAGGGCGTCGTTCATTGCAGCGCGCGGAAGCGCCATTCGTCGACCTGGTAGACACGGGTCGGATGCGGCGGCTCGGGCGGCACGCGGCCGGCGCGCAGGTCGGCCAACGACTTGGCCGGCCAGATCACCACCCAGCCGGAGCGGAACGGCTGCACCAGCAGCGCATAACGCAGCGCTTCGTTGGTCAGCTTTTCCGGATGCTCCACGATCACGCCATCGGGGTGCTCCTGCGCAAACGCCTGCAGCGACTTGCCTTCGTACAGGCGTTCGATGGCGTGGGTCAGTCGGCCGGCGAAATGGAACTGGCCTTCGTAGTTGCCCAGCAGGCCGATGGGACGTTGCTCCGCATCGGCCGCGCCCAGCAGTTGCGCCGAGGGACGCAGGTCGAAGTTCTGCCACATGGTCAGCGTGAACAACGTATTGAGCGCCAACGTTCCCACCAGGCCGGCGAAGGCCAGGCGGCGCATCTCGCCGCGACCGCGCAGCAACAGCAGGATGCCCAGCAGCACGAACACCACGCTGAAGAAGCGGCTGTAGCGCTGCGTGCTGTCGAACCATTCGCCGTGCAGGTCGTTGTGCGACACCAGCACCGGCAGCACGAACAGGAAGATGCCGAACAGGATGCCGCCTACGCCGAGCGGCCAGGTGCCCAGCCAAGGGTTGTTGGCGAGTGCCGGGCGCTGGTCGCGCAGTGCCGCGATGGCACCCGCGATAAGCAGTGCCGCGCCGGCGAATTCCGGCAGCGGGTAATACAGCTGCTTGCCGCTGATGAAGGAGAACACCAGCATCACCGGCACCAGCCAGCACAGCGCGAAGCGCATGCCGCTGTCGAGCGGGCGGCGCAGGGTGATGAGCGCCGCCCACGCGCGCGGCCAGCCGCTGAAGGGGAACAGCAGCGCCGGGATCGCCGGTATGTACCACCAGAACGGACGCGCATGATCGAACGCGTTCACCACGCGGCCGGCGGTCTGGGTGAAGAACAGGCGCTGGCGATACGCCTCGCCGCCGGCGAAGCCGGCCGGCAACGCCCACGCCAGCAGCAGCGCGCCACCGAGCAGCAGCGCGAGCACGCCGCGCGAGTACCAGCGCACGCGGTTGTCGCGCGCCCAGTCGTTCCACAGCGGGCCGAGCAGGAACGGGAAGGCCACGTGCAGGAACATCACCGGGCCCTTGGTGAGCAGGCCGGCGCCCACGCACAGGCCAAACAGCACCCACCGCGGCTCGGCGCGCTGCGGCTTGGGCGTCAGGCACAGCAGCGCCGCCAGCACCCAGACGGCCAGCAGCACTTCGTACATGATCTGCAGGCCGAACAGGAACGCGTAGCCCAGCGCCAGCAGGATCCACGGTGCGCCCTTGGCCACCCACGAACGGTTGGGGAACAGCCGCTGCGCCAGCAGCGAGACCAGCACCAACTGCGCGCCGCCGAAGATCACTTCGAGCACGCGCGGCCAGATGTCGTTCACGCCAAACACCAGCCAGCCGGCATGGATCATCCAGAACAGCAGCGGCACCTTTTCGCTGTAGGGCGCGCCGTTGATGTGCGGCACCAGCCAGTCGTGGTGGTTCCACATTTCCCAGGCCACCGCGAGGGTGCGGGTGGAATACAGCGGCATCGGACCATGCGAGAAGATCGCCAGCAGGGCGGCCAGCGCCCACAGCGGAAGCCATGGCCAGAGGGAGCGCAGGTGTTCGGTGCGGCTATAGCTGCTGGATGCCACGGGCAGTCTTCTTGATGGGAATGAAACAATTCTAGCCCGAGCCGCCCCCGCTCCACGCTGACCGGGCCGCGCGTGCGGCCCACGGGCATCTCAGTACCCGGCCGGTCCCCAGTAGCCGATGCGGCGACGGATCTTCAGTTTTCGCCAGAGATTCCAAGGCTTACGGCGGCGGTTGCGCCCGCCGGCAGCGATGAAGCCATCGATGGCTTTAAGGATGCGCTCGGCCGAATGGCCGTCGCGGTACGGATGGATGGCATCGCCGTATTCGCGGATGGCCTGCATCAGTTCGGGCGGTCGCGACAGCGCGCGCTCGATCGCCGGCTCGAACTGGGAGGCCTCGTCGATGTCGATCAGCTGCGGTCCCGGGCGCCGGTTCTTGAACGTCACCACCGGCTTGCCGGTGAGCAGGAACTCGTTGAGCGCGGACGAGGTGTCCGAGCACATCATGTCCACCTGCGGGAACAACTCCAGGATGTTGTCGTTCTCGGCAAAGGTGAGGTACTCGTTCTGCAGCGCCTTGTACTTGGCCGTGGTCTCCGGGTTCATCTTCGGATGGAAGGTGACGATCCAGCGCCAGCGGCCGTCGCGCGACAGGCGTTTCACTTCCTCGTACAGCGTTTCGGCGGCGCTCCAGGACGGCGAGAAGGTGGAGTGGTAGAGGATCACCGGCGGCTGGCGCACGGCCGGCAACGGGCCGCTGATTTCGCGCATGAACGGGTCGAGCTTGGGAAAGCCCGTTTCCACCACGGCGAAATGGCCCACGCGATCGGCGATGGCCTTGAACTGCGCCGTGTCGCGTGGGCCGGTGGTGCAATACAGATCAAAGAAACCGCGCACGTAGATGTGTCGCGGCTTGCCGGCGTCGAAACCGTGGAAGGTTTCCACCTTCACGCCCGGAAAGAAATGCGGCACCGCGTTGCTGGAGGTGATCACCGCACGCGGCTTCCATGCGCGCACTTCCTGCACGGTGAGCAGCCGCTCGCCTTCCACCAGATCCTCGGCACCGGGGCCATCGAAGAACCAGGCCGCCTCGTCGCCGCGCGCGCGGATGGCGTCCTGAATGGGGCGAAGGATGGCCAGCGCGTAACGCTCGGAACCGTACAGGAGGTAATGCTCGGGCTTGCTCATCGATCGATGCCATGGCGAATCAGGGCGTCCGCTGCGGTCTGCAGCGACGCGGGGTTGCGGCGCATTTCGTAGTAGCGCATGCGCTTATAGGCGGCGTACGAGGCGGCGGTCTGCGCGATCACGAAGCCGCGCCAGCCGTCGAGGAAGGCCAGCCGGAAAAAATAATCCTTGATGAAGGCCAGCAGGTAAACGAACGGCGTCTGCCACATACGCACCGGCTTGTTCTTCTGCAGCCAGTCGCGGCACTTCAGTTCGGCGTAGCGCAGCACCTTGATCTGCTTCTCGGGCAGGCTCGGGTTGTTCTCGTGGTTGAAGGCGGCCTTCAACGTGACCGAGGCGCCGTCGAAGCGCAGCGACTCGTGCACGCGGGCATCGGTCCAGCGCGCGCGGTCGCGGTGATAAAGGCGGGCCATCTTCTCGCCCATGGCGGGCAGGTACCAGCGCATGCGCGCGCCCATGAAGATGGTGGATCGGCGCAGGAAGGCTGCGCTGATGTCGCTGGCCATCAACTCGGGCAGCCGCTGTTCCAGCTCGGCCGCCAGTTCGGGCGACAGGTACTCATCGGCATCGAGTGCCAGGATCCACGCATTGCTGCACTGCGTCGTGGCGAAATTGCGCTGCGGCCCGAAGCCAAGCCACGTCTGTTCCACCACCCGCGCCCCATGCGCCTGCGCGATGGCGATGGTGTTGTCCGTGCTTCCGCTGTCGATCACCAGCTTTTCACCGGCAAAGGGGACGCTATCCAGACAGCGCGCAATACTCTTCGCCTCGTTGTAGGTCATCACGACGAGGGTGAGGGGAAAGGTAGGCATGAGGCGAATTCTAGCCGTAATCGGCTGGAGCCTCGTGTCCCCCGGCTTGCACGCCTGTGCGTTCGCTGAGTGGCGATGGTCGGCTCAGTTTCAGCTGGGGCGCTGCACTATCCTGCTGACTTTGGGCCAGACAAACCTGAAAATGGGACGGTTTCGGGTGCGCCCCGACAGCAGTGACGATCAGGCAAGCAGGCAGTATGAGAAGCAGGACGATTCCATTGACCACGGACATTCAGCCAAAGAGCCGGGCCATCGGGCGCACGATTCTTGGCATCGGCATCGTCTGGATGATGCTGGGCATGGTCATCATGCCGGCCGGCGTGTCGTTCAATCCGGGCAAGGCTTACCAAACCAGCCTGATCCTGCTGCTGTATCTCCCTGCCCTGGTGCTGGCCTTTTCGCGGCGCGCGCGGGTATGGCGCGAACTCTGGCCGCTGCCGGTGTTCCGGGTGTTTCTTGTGCTGTTGCTCTGGGCGCTGGCGTCGCTGAGCTGGGGACATGTGCCTCGCCCATCCAATGAGGTGGGACGGCTGATCAGCGTGTTCGCCTTCGTCATGGGCTGGCATGCGTATACGTCGGGCGAAACCCCGCGCATCCGCGACCTGCTGTTGGCTGCCGGCCTGGGCATCGGGGCCTGCGCGGTCTACTACTGCATCAGCTTCGTGATCACCCCAGTGCAGGACGGCCGCATCGTCGGCGAGGGCACCATCGCCACGGCGAACTACGCCGCGGCCCTGATGGGCGTGGTGGCGCTGTGGCTGAGCCAGTTGGATCTGGCCGACCGTCGCTGGTCGATCGCGCGCTATATGGCCATGGCCGTGCTGCTGCTCTTCGTGGGGCTCACCCAGACGCGCAGCGTGTGGCTGGCCCTGGCCCTGACCATCATGCTGATGCCGTTGTGGCAACGTGCCCGTGCCCATCGCTGGCTGGCCGTGACCATGGCGGTGCTGGCGGCCGTCATGCTGCTGTGGCCGGCCTCCATGTTGACCGAGCGCGGCACCTCCTTGCGTCCGGAGCTGGCGGCGCAGTCGATGCACCTGATCGCGCAGCATCCGCTGCTGGGCTTGGGTCAGGGCGCGCCCATCAGCCTGCTCGTGAATGGCGCGGCCTATACGCACACCCACAACCTGTTGACCCAGGTGACGGTGGAACTGGGCCTGCCCGGCCTGCTGCTGACCGTCGCCATGTGGCTCATGATCGGCTGGCAGGGCTGGCGTCATCGCGCCAGCCTGGCCGGTCGCCTGGTGCTGACCCTGTGGGTCTATGCGTCGGTGGTGTTGCAGTTCGACATGCCGCAGATGCTCGACAGCCCCCGCCCGGCCTGGCTGCTGATCTGGCTGCCGCTGGGCCTGGTGCTGGGACTGATGGCGCACGATCGGCAGAAGCCGGCAAACTCCACCCATTGAAACTAAAGTACCCCGACGTGTTTGGGGATTCGGGGCGATCGATGAACAAGGTGCTGGTAACCGGTGGCGCGGGCTTTCTGGGCTCGCATTTGTGCGACCGACTGCTGCGCGACGGCCATGATGTGCTGTGCGTGGACAATTTCTTCACCGGCAGCAAGCAGAACATCGCGCACCTGCTCGATCATCCGTACTTCGAGATGATGCGTCACGACGTCACCTTCCCGCTCTACGTGGAAGTGGACCGCATCTTCAACTTCGCCTGCCCTGCCTCGCCGGTGCATTACCAGCACGACCCGGTGCAGACCACCAAGACCAGCGTGCACGGCGCGATCAACATGCTGGGCCTGGCCAAGCGCACGCACGCGCGCATCCTGCAGGCGTCCACCAGCGAAGTGTATGGCGACCCGGAAGTTCACCCGCAGCGCGAGGAGTACTGGGGCCGCGTCAATCCCATCGGCTTCCGCAGCTGCTACGACGAAGGCAAGCGCTGCGCCGAAACGCTGTTCTTCGACTACCACCGCCAGCACAACCTCGACATCAAGGTGGTGCGCATCTTCAACACCTATGGCCCGCGCATGCACCCCAACGACGGGCGCGTGGTGAGCAATTTCATCGTGCAGGCACTGCGCGGCGAGGACATCACCATCTACGGCGACGGCAGCCAGACGCGCAGCTTCTGCTACGTGGACGACCTGATCGAAGTGATCATCCGCATGATGAACAGCGAGGCCGGCTTCACCGGCCCGGTGAACATCGGCAACCCCGTCGAGCACACCATGCTGCAGCTGGCCGAGCGCGTGATTGCGCTCGTCGGCGGCACATCCAAGCTGGTGTTCCGCCCGTTGCCCTCGGATGATCCGCGCCAGCGCCAGCCGGACATTGCACTCGCCAAGGAAAAGCTCGGCTGGGAGCCGCGCGTGAGCCTGGATGACGGCCTGCGCGAAACCATTGCCTACTTCCGCAAGCTGCTGAAGGGAGAGGTGGCTGCATGAAGGCTCTGACCTTCAGCGTCATCATCACCAACTACAACTACCGCGACTACGTCGGCGAGGCGATCGACAGCGTGCTGGCGCAAACGCGCGCCGCCGCCCAGGTGATCGTGATGGACGACGGTTCCACCGACGGCTCCGCCGCGTGGCTGGCCGAACGTTACGGCAACGACGAGCGCATCACCTTGCGTTGCGTGAGCAACGGCGGCCAGCTGTCCGCCTTCGTGAAGGGCATGGAAGGCGTCACCGGCGACATCGTGTGCTTTCTCGACGCCGATGATCGCTGGGACAAGGACTATCTGGCGCGCCTCGGCGAGGTGTACGACAGCCGCCGCGACATCGATTTCGTCTTCACCGACGTCAACCTGTTCGGCAACGAACAGGGCATCATCGGTTATGCCGACCGCGCGACCGATCTTGGCTACACCGCCATCAGCACCTGGGTGACTGCCTACTGGTACGGCGCGGCGACGTCGGCGTTGTCGATGCGCCGGATGTGGGCGCAGCGCACGCTCGATCTTCCGCACGTGTTCCTGACCACCTGGCGCATCTCGGCGGACAACTGCCTGGTGTTCGGCACCAGCGTGCTCGGCGCGCGCAAGTATTTCCTGCCCACCGGCATGGTCCACTACCGCGTGCATGGCGCCAACGGCTGGTGGCATGCGCGCGAACGCGAAAACCAGTTCGCCAACCTGTTCCGTTCGCGCACACTGATCAATCATTACGCCGAACGCATGCATATGGACGTCCATACGCTGGACCTGGCCAAGGCGGAATTCCGCAGCAAGCCGGAACCGGGCATGGACGAAGCATGGCGTTACGCCGGCATCGCGTTCCGTCGCGGTACGGCCGGTTGGCTCAAGCGCGTCGAGCGTGCGGTGTCCATCCTGCGGCACGGCCGCAAAAGCCGTGGCAAGGCGGAGGCGTGATGTCCAAGGGGGCTCGCGGCACATGAGCACCGGACTCGATCTCAAGGTCAGCGTGGTCCTGCTGACCTACAACTGGCCGCAGGCGCTCGAACGCATGCTGGAAGGGCTGGCGCGCCAGACGCAGCTGCCTTACGAAGTGATCGTCGCCGACGACGGTTCGACCGAAGAGACCGCCGCGCTGGTGAAGCGCATGGCCGCGACCTTCCCCGTGCCGTTGCGTCATATGTGGCAGGAAGATCGTGGTTTCCGCGCGGCGCGTGCACGCAATCGCGGCATCGCGGCCAGCCGTGGCGATTATGTGATCCTGCTCGACGGCGACATGCTGATCCACCCGCACTTCATCGCCGATCATCTGATGCTGGCCGAGCGTGGCTTCTTCCTGCAGGGCGGCCGCATCAAGGCGACGCCGGAAGCGTCGCAGCGCCTGCTGGCCGGCGAGGCGCCGGTGTTTGCGCCATGGTCCGAGGCGAACTTCGATGAATTCGACGGCACGAAACGGCTCTATGCGTTCCGTGCGCCGCCGTTGGCGCGCTGGAAGTCGCGCTCGCGCAACGGCGGCCGGGTGATGAGCTGCAACATGAGTTTCTGGCGTGACGATCTGCTGCGCGTGAACGGTTTCGATGAGCGCATGGAAGGCTACGGCGCGGAAGATCGTGAACTGGCGGCACGCCTGGAGAACACCGGGTTGAAGCGGCGCGCACTCAAGTGGGCGGCACTCGCCGTACACCTGTGGCACAACTCGCGTTCGCCGCCGGACGTCGACGACATGAGCCTGCCGAACAACCGCCTGTTCCACGAAACGCGTACCCAGGGCATCACCTGGTGCGAACGTGGCATCAGCCAGCATGCCGATCTGCTCGGTGAAAGCGACCACGCGGCATGAAGCTGCTCTACACCAACTTCCACAGTGGCGACGGTGGCGGGCACACCACCTATATCCGCGAGCTGGCCGCCGCGCTCGCCTCGCGCCATGAAGTCCACGTAGCCGCCCCACCGGGCAGTCGCCTCAACCGCGAAGCGCGCGCGCTGCCCGGCGTGTTCGTGCTTGATCAGCCGTTTCCCAACGGCATCAACAAGTGGAAAGCGCGCCGACGTGCGCGCGCACAGCTCGCCGCGTACCTGCGCGAGCAGGCGTTCGACCTTATTCACGTCAACGGGTCGGCCGATCATCGATTGGTGTTGTCGGCCATGCCGTCCACGCGCCCGGCCCTGGTATGGACCAAGCACAACTCCAAGCCCGTGAGCGGCATAGGCGCTGCACTGCGTGCGCGCCGCACCGACATGGTCATTGCGGTATGCGAGTACACGCGGCGCGAATTGATGCGCACCGCCTATCGTCGCTGCCGGCTGGAAACGGTCTACAACGGCGTCGACATCGAGCGCTGGTCGCCGTGGTCCGCTGATGAGGCAAAGCCCGAGCGCGCTCGCTGGAGCGGCGGTGACGACAGCGTGTTGCTACTGGGCAGCAACGCGGGCACCGCCAGCTACAAGGGCTGGATGGATCTGATGGAAGCCTTGCCGCTGCTTCCCGTCGAGATTCGTCAACGCGTGCGCGTGCTGATCGCCGGCGTGCCGCCTAAGCCCGTCGAGCTTGAGCGCGTGGCGGCACTGGGCTTATCCGATCAGGTGATGTTCCCCGGCGTGTTGAGCGATCCGCGCGGCATGGTCGCATCGCTCGATGCCGGCTTCGTCCTCTCCTACGACGTAGAGACGATCTCCTTCGCCTGCCGCGAAATGATGGCGATGGGCAAGCCGGTCTTGGTCACGCGTTATGCGGGCTTGCCGGAAAACATCCACGAGGACAAGGATGGCTGGCTCGTGCCCGTGCGTGATCGCGAGGCAATCGCCGTAGCCGTAAAGCGACTGGTTGAACAGCGCGATGTATTGCCCGCCATGGGCATTGCGGCACGCGAACATGCGGAGCGGGAATTCGGTCTCCCCTTGTTCGTCGGTCGGACGGAAGAGGCCTACGAAACGTTGCTTGGCTCACGACGACCGTAATCGCCTGACGCTATGAAAGCTTCTTCGACGTCAGTGAAGCGAGCCTCGCTTTAAGCCCTCTTCGCTAGGGCGCGTTGCGGTGTAGCCGTACCGCTGATTAGAGAGATCGTGACGACCCGGGCTCCAAAACCTTCAAGGCTCGTATCCAGCAGAACGCTATGAGCCTATTGCTCTGAAGGCCATTTTCTTTGGGTTACTTTTCTTTTGGGCCAGCAAAAGAAAAGTGACTCGAGCGGCGGCAGCCGATCGAAACGCCCGCTGCGCAGGCGGCCCGATCGCCACATCGCGACAATCGAGTCACGCCGCTACTGGATGACCAGCCATTCGCTGTTGAAAAGCGCTTCCGGCTTTCGCCGGGATGACAGACAAAAACGCGTATCCGACCAAGCACCGTCGCTGCCTTTAGGCAGCCGCCTCACTCCTCCAACGCCGCCGCCGGAACCCGATCCACATCCTCACTCGGCATGCACCCGGGCACCACCGCGTCCGCTTTGAACATCCACCACTCGCGCCGATTCGCGTGCCCCAGGCTCACCGCCTTGCTGCGATCCACGCACTGGGCCATCACGCCATCCAACGCAAACAGCCAGCGATGCTCGGGATCGGCAGCCTGCCATTTCACCGCAGCGGCGTACTGCTCATGCCAAGGACGGGTGAAGCCAAAGTCGGTGGCAGGATGATCGAACATCAGCAGGTTCTGCTCCTTCCACGCCACCATGCCGATCTGGTCACCTGCCGGCAGGCGTTCGCGTACGTCCTGCATGAGGCCCGCTGCCGAGCTGGAATCGTTGAGGATGGGATAGGCCCACAAGCTCCACACCAGCCACATCGCCGCCATGCCGCCCGCGACAGCGGCCACGGCGCGACGCACGCGCAGCGTGGCAATCAACAGCAGCTGGATCGCACCAATGGTGACAAACATCCACCACAACGCATGGCCGCCATCATCGAACCCGCGTGCGGTGGCGAACTCGCTGGCAAACCTCGGGTGCATCAACAGCGCAGTGGCGCCCACGCCAAGCATGGCCGCGCCCATGATGCCAATGAAGGCAAGCCCGGCGATGCGCAGCCAGCGCTTGTGCAGCAGTTCGTCGAGATACGGTGCGCTGACCAGCGCCAGCATCGGCAGCGCAGGCATGATGTAGACGTCGCGCTTGCCCTTGGGAATCGAGAAGAACACCAGCAGCAGCACGATCCAGCCCAGCGGCAGCAGGATGCGCGCGTCCTTGGCCTTCAGCGAACGCCACCAGCGCGGCAGCGTGCCGGGATAGGTAAGCGACAATGGCAGCCAGGTGAACAGCACGATGGGCACGTAATACAGCGCGTTGTGGTGGTGATCCCACGACTTGCTGTAACGGCCGGCCGTCTGATGGAACAGGATGTCGTTGACGTAAGTGGCGTAGGCCGGGTCGCCCGCATGCGCCTTGGCGCCCAGCAGCATCGGCACCAGCCACAGCGCCATGGCCAGCAACAGCGCGACCAGGCCAAGCGCCCAGCGCCACCACGCACCCTCGCCCATGCGGGCAACGCCATTCCACTGGCCGAACGCGGCGACCAGATACGGCACGAACATGAAGAGCGCGAGCACGCCCACGCCCTTGGTGATCACGCCCAGGCCCGCGCAGAAGCAGCCGA
This sequence comes from Dyella japonica, assembly GCF_040545895.1. GTDB lineage: Bacteria > Pseudomonadota > Gammaproteobacteria > Xanthomonadales > Rhodanobacteraceae > Dyella > Dyella japonica_D. Next base: position 356,281 of record NZ_JBEPMU010000005.1, on the reverse strand, counting down.
ACCAGAACGCACGCCAGTTCGGCCCCTTGAGCATGTGCACCAGCAGGCCCCAGTTCGCCGCGGTGATGTAGAACATCACCAACGGATCGATCTGCGCGCGCTTGGTCTGGTAGACGAACTGGAAGGTGATCAGCAGCGCCGACGCCGCATAGATGCCGACCTGTCGATTCCACAGGCGACGGCCAAGGTCATACACCAGCGCCAGGCAGCCCAGCGCCGCCAGCAACGACGGCAGCAGGAAGGCGATGCGCCAGCTGCGAAGCACCGTGTAGCTCGCCGCTTCCAGCCAGAACAGCATCGGCGGCTTGTCCGAATACAGCTCGCTGCCGCGATGCGGGAACAGCCAGTCGCCGCTCTCCACCATCTGCTTGGCCGCCAGCGCGAAGCGCGGTTCGTCGGAAGGCCACGGATCGCGCAGGCCCATGCCGGCGCCGATCACCACCAGCGCGATCAGCAGCAGCAGCCAGAAGCGGCGGCGTTCCAGGGGAGTGGCTTCAGAAAAAACAGACATGCATGGATTCCGGAGATGCGGCGATGCCGCGTCGCTGATCGAATAGCTTAACGGCCTTGCCTTGTCCCTGGCTTAGATGCGGCACGTGGCCGCCAAGCGGCTTCAGGCCTTCTCAAGCACGGCATAGTACATGCCGTCGAGGTCGCCATCGCCCGGCAGCACCTGCCAGCCGACCGTGGCGGGCTGGCCTACCGGCAGCGTGAACTCGACGACGCGGGCATCCGTCTGGGTCTTCAGCCATTCGCCGACCACGGCGTCGTTCTCGGCGCGCAGCATCGAGCAGGTGATGTAGACCAGCCGCCCGCCCGGCGCCAACAGCGGCCACAGCGCGGCAAGGATGCGGCGCTGTTGTGCGGCGAGCGGCGGCAGATCGCTCTCACGGCGATGCAGACGCACGTCCGGTCGACGGCGCAGCACGCCGGTGGCCGAACACGGCGCATCGATCAGGATGCGATCGAACGGTTTGCCGTCCCACCAGCCGCTGGGCTCGCCGGCATCGCCAAGGACAATATTGGCCTCAAGGCCGAGACGCTCCAGGTTCTGACTGATCCGTTGCGTGCGCTTGGCATCGAATTCGAGCGCGGTCAGCGCGACCTTGGCGCGCTCCAGCACATGACAGGCCTTGCCACCCGGTGCGGCACAGGCATCGAGCACGCGCTGGCCGTCCTGCACATCGGCAAGATCGGCGGCAATCTGCGCCGCGCCGTCCTGCACGGCGAAATCGCCGTGGGCAAAGCCGGGAAGGCGGGTGACGTCGGTGCTGTGCGGCAACACGATGCCATCGGGGAGCCACGAATGGGCTTCGGCCGTATAGCCGTCCGAACGCAGTCGCTCGATCAGCGCGTCGCGTTCGGCCCGACGATGGTTGACGCGCAACATCAGCGGCGGCTCGATATTGTCCGCCGCCATCACGGTATCGGCCTGTTCCGGCCAGTCGCGTGCCAGCGTCTTGGCCAGCCACAGGGGATGCGCGTGGCGCGTCTGCGGCTTGGCATCGAGTTCCGCGAGCAAGGTCTCGCGCTCGCGCTGCCAGCGGCGAAGCACCGCGTTCACCAGGCCGGCCATGCGCGGGCGCTGCAAGGCACGCGTGGCCTGCACGGTGGCGGCGACGGCGGCGTAGGCCGGCATTTCCAGGATTTCCAGCTGTACCAATCCGAGCACCAGCAGCGCGTGCACCACCGGCTCCTTCTGGCGCAGCGGCTTTTCCAGCAGTCGGTCGAGCACCGGATCGAAGCGTAGCCACCAGCGCGCGCCATCGCTCAACAAGGCCATCAACAACGCTCGGTCACGACCGTCGGCGAGCTTGGGCGCGTGGCGCTCCATGGCATCGCGCAGTGACGCACCACGCAAGGCGACATCGGCAAGGGCTTGGGCGGCGAGGGCGCGGGTGTCGGTCATGAGAGGAAAGGTAGGGAGTTGAGGGAGAAGCGAAGGTCAACGACACGCCGCTTTTTGCTCGTCATTCCGGCGCAGGCCGGAATCCAGCAGCGCCAGTCATCGATTCTCGCGCCCCGTTGAAAAGCCTTTGCGGGGCTACGCGAATATTGGAGGTGACCGTTGCTGGATTCCGGCCTGCGCCGGAATGACGGCTTGGGTGGTTTGCGCCGAAATGGCGAGCACCTGCACGGATGGTACCGTCAGCCGCCGCGCGTCTTCATGGCGTTGAAGTAATCGGCAGCCGTAATTCGCTTGCCGCCCGCCCGCTGAAGAGCGGTCACACGCAAGACGCCTTCACCGCAGGCCATGTCGATGCCCTCGCGGCTCATGCCCAAGACCGAGCCCGGCGCGCCGCTGCCTTCGATGGCGCGCGCGGCCCAGATCCGCAGCGTCTCGCCGTTGACCTCGCCCTCGGCCACCGGCCACGGATCGAAGGCGCGCACCTGGCGTTCCAGTTCGATGGCCGGCCGCGTGAAGTCGAGTCGTGCTTCGGCCTTGTCCAGCTTGTGCGCGTAGGTGACGCCTTCGTCCGGCTGCGCGCGCGGAGCGAGCGTTTCGCCGGCCATCACGCGCGATAGGCCTTCGGCGAGCACATCGGCGCCCAGCACGGCGAGGCGATCGTGCAGCGTTCCGCCGGTGTCGTCACCGCTGATGGGCGTACGGCGCTCCAGCAATACCGGGCCGGTATCCAGGCCTGCCTCCATCTGCATCAGGTCGACGCCGCTCTCGGCATCGCCAGCCAGGATGGCACGCTGGATCGGCGCCGCGCCGCGCCAGCGAGGCAGCAAGCTCGCGTGCACGTTCCAGCAACCCAGGCGCGGAATGGCCAGCACCTTGCGCGGGAGGATCAGCCCGTACGCCACGACCACCATCAAGTCAGGCGCGTACGCGGCCAGCGTGGCGCGCGCCTCTTCCGACTTGAGCGATTCGGGTTGTTCGACGGGAATGCCGGCGGCCAGTGCCGCCTGCTTCACCGGGCTGGGCGTCAGCTTGCGGCCGCGGCCGGCGGGACGATCCGGCTGCGTGTACACAGCCACCACGTCCGCGCCGCTGGCGCGGCACGCTTCAAGGCAGGGAACGGAAAATTCGGGAGTGCCCGCGAAGACGACGCGGAGCTTCAAGCGGTGGCCGCCTGCTTGCGCTGCTTTTCCATGCGCTTGAGCAGCATGGAGCGCTTGAGTGGCGACAGGTAGTCCACGAACACCTTGCCGGCGAGGTGGTCCATCTCGTGCTGGATGCATACGGCCAGCGGGCCCTCGAACTCGCGCTCGATCTCGTTGCCGTCCACGTCGTTCGCCTTCACCTTCACCTTGAGGGCGCGGGTAACGTCGGCATAGATGCCGGGGAACGAGAGGCAGCCTTCCTGATAGACCTGTGCGCCGTCCTTCTCGACCACGCGCGGATTGATCAGCGCCAGCGGCTGGTTGCGCTCGTCGCTCATGTCGGCGACCAGCACCTGCTTGTGCACATTCACCTGAGTGGCAGCCAGGCCGACACCATTGGCGTCATACATGGTCTCGAACATGTCGGTCACGAACTGCTTGAGTTCAGCGTCGAACACGGTCACGGGTTCGGCCTTCGTGCGCAGGCGGGGATCGGGAAATTCGAGAATGGTCAGGACGGACATGGCTTTTACCTCAGCGCCGAAAGTGCGGGCGAATCGGTGAAAACCAAGTCCCGGGCGCATCTAGAATGGCCCTTATTGTACGCCGCCAAGCCCGTGTCTGGCATGCCGTTTTGCCAACTGGTCACGGTTGCGTGAACAAGTTGTTCGGTTACACTCGCCCGAGCGTTGGGGGATGGGGGATTCCCGTTTATGATCAGAAAGTCCATTGGACTGCTGGCCGGCATGCTGGTCACGGTCGCTGTATACGCTGCGGGCGCGCAACTGCGTGCCGATCACCCCGATACCTACACGGTTCGAAAGGGCGACACCCTTTGGGCGATTTCCGCACGCTTCCTTTCCAAGCCGTGGCTGTGGCCGGAAATCTGGCAGGCCAACCCCCAAGTGCAGAATCCGCACCTCATCTATCCGGGTGACGTGCTGAACCTGTCGTTTGCCAACGGTCCGCGCCTGGGCTTGCAGCCTCGCGTGCGCGCCGAGGGCGATGCGGTTCCCGCCATTCCGCTGGATCAGCTGCAGACCTTCCTCAAGGAAATGCGCGTTCTCAAGAGCGAGGACGTGGAGAACCTGCCCTATGTCGTGGGCTTCGAGGAAGCGGACCTGCGCGGCACGGTGGGCAGGAACGTCTACGTTCGCAACCTGCAGTCCACGCCGGGCGAGCGCTTCGCGATCGTGCGTCCCACCCAGACCTTCCGTGACTTCGACAGCAAGAAGGGTCGCGACGGCGGTTCGGACCTGGTGGCGCACCCACTGGACAGCAACGTGTCGCTCGTTCGCACGCCGTGGAAGGAAGATTTCCGCGCCGACGGCCACTACGGCCATGGCGAAGACATCGGCACCGAGGTGATGGTGATCGGCACCGCCGAGGTGCTGCGCACCGGCGATCCGACCACCATGCTCCTGCTGAACTCCACCATGGAGATCAGCAAAGGCGACCGCCTGCTGCCGATCGACGACAAGCCGTATGACGCCTACTACTACCCGCATGCGCCCAAGTCGCTGCCGGGCAACGCGCGCGTGATCGCCTTCGCCGACGCCTACGATGCGGTGGGTCCGCACCAGGTGGTGGCGTTGAACATCGGTGCGCAGGATGGCGTGGACAACGGCCAGACCTATTCGATCTACCAGCCGGGCGAAACCATTCCGGACGACGTGGCCAGCAACAGCTGGAACCGCGGTACCGGCAAGGAAGTGACGCTGCCGCAGGAGTTCGTGGGCCACGTGATGGTGTTCCGCACCTTCGACCGCGTGAGCTACGGCCTGATCATGGACGGCCTGCGTCCGGTGCATAAGCACGACAAGCTCGAATTGCCGGAATAAACCACCGGCGGTTGGGGACGACAGAACGGCGCGGTCATCACCGCGCCGTTTCTTTTTGCGCCGTCCCTAGGCTGGGCGGCCATGAACGACACCGCACATTTCCGCACCTGGCTCACCCTCCTGCGCACGCCGCGCTTCGCCGCCGTCAGCCTTCGCGAACAGCTGACGCTCCACGATGGGATCGAGGCCGTGCACGCCGCGTTGCTGCAGCGCCTGGCCGAGTTGCCAGCGGACACGCGGCGCTGGCTCGAATGCCCCGACGACCGCCGCCTCGACGCCGACCTGGCCTGGCTCGACCAGCCCGGCCATCGCCTGCTGCTGTGCACCGACGAAGATTTCCCTCCGCTGCTCGACGCCATTCCCCAGCCGCCGGTGGCGCTGTTCGTGGCCGGTGACGCGAGCCTGCTGTTGCGCCCGCAGCTGGCCATCGTCGGTGCCCGCGCGGCGACCTTGAGCGGGCGCACCCTGGCGCGAGCCTTCGGCCAGGCCCTGGGTCACGCCGGCTTCGTGATCACCAGCGGCATGGCCGAAGGCATCGACGGTGCGGCCCACCTCGCCGCACTCGATGCGGGACTGCCTACCGTGGCCGTGGTGGGCACCGGACTGGACCGGGTATACCCACGCCAGCATCACGCGCTGGCGCGGCGGCTGGCGGCCGAAGGGGCGCTGGTGAGCGAGTTCCCGCTCGGCACCCCGGCGCGTGTGGATCACTTTCCCCGCCGCAACCGCCTGATCTCGGGTTTGTCGCTGGGCACCCTGGTGATCGAGGCCGGGCTGCAGTCCGGTTCGCTGATCACGGCGCGGCTTGCCGCCGAACAGGGACGCGAGGTGTTCGCTTTGCCCGGTTCCATCCATAATCCGCTCGCTCACGGTTGCCATCGATTGATTCGCGATGGCGCACGGCTGGTCGAAACGGCAGCTGAAATCGTGGAAGCGCTTGCTCCTGCTGCTGTCGCACTGGGTCGTGAGTTGGCTGGTCGGCTGGACGGGCCGGCCGTCGCGACGCCCGGAGAGACAGCGTCCGAAGCCGATCCATCCCGTCAGGCGTTGTTCGAGGCGCTCGGTTACGGGCCGGTGGCGCTTGAGGATTTGGTGGGCTTCACCGGCAAAGCTGTCTCGGAACTTACATCTGAGCTGCTGATGCTGGAACTGGAAGGCAAGGTCGAAGCGCTGCCGGGCAATCGCTACCAACGGTTGCCGGGCTAGCGAAAGCCGACGTGCAGCGCGCTTTCACATGGTTCAGCTTGACGGCGTCGAGCCGCCATGCCTTTAACTAAATATAGGAAGCCGGCCCGGACAGGTCGGCTATAGATGGCGGATAGCAAGCTTCATGGCAAAAAACCTGCTCATCGTCGAGTCGCCGGCTAAGGCGAAGACGATCAACAAATACCTCGGCAAGGACTTCCAGGTCCTGGCCTCTTACGGCCACGTCCGTGACCTGCGCCCGAAGGAAGGCGCGGTCGACCCGGACAACAACTTCGCCATGGCCTATGAGGTCATTGATCGCAACGAGAAACACGTCGATGCCATCGCCAAGGCGGCCAAGGTAGCCGACGACATCTATCTGGCGACCGACTTGGATCGCGAAGGCGAAGCCATCTCCTGGCACATCAGCGAGATCCTCAAGGAGCGCGGTCTCACCAAGGGCAAGCATTTGCACCGTGTGGTGTTCTCCGAGATCACGCCCAAGGCGATCAAGGCAGCCGTTGCCGCGCCTCGCCAGCTGTCGCTGGACATGGTGGATGCGCAGCAGGCGCGCCGCGCACTGGACTACCTGGTGGGCTTCAACCTTTCGCCGGTGCTGTGGCGCAAGGTGCAGCGCGGTCTTTCCGCCGGTCGCGTGCAATCGCCCGCGCTGCGCATGATCGTGGAGCGCGAGGAGGAGATCGAAGCCTTCGTCGCTCGCGAGTACTGGACCATCGAAGCGGCGCTGCGCCATCCCGAAGGCGATTTCACCGCGCGCCTCACCAAGCTCAACGGCAAGAAGTTCGAGCAGTTCGACCTCACCAACGAACACGATGCGCTCGCCGCGCGCCACGCGTTGAAGCAGGCCGCGCACGGCCATCTCACCGTCAGCGACGTGGGCAGCAAGGAACGCAAGCGCCGCCCGGCGCCGCCATTCACCACCTCTACCCTGCAGCAGGAGGCCGCGCGCAAGCTTGGCTTCTCCACCAGCCGCACCATGAAGGTGGCGCAAGGCCTGTACGAGGGCGTGTCGATCGGTACGGAAGGCAACGTCGGCCTCATCACCTACATGCGTACCGACTCGGTGGCGCTGTCGGAAGATGCCGTGGGCGAGCTGCGCCAGCTGATCACGCGTGACTTTGGCGCCAAGGCGCTGCCGGACCACGCGCAGGTCTACAAGTCCAAGTCCAAGAACGCGCAGGAAGCGCATGAAGCCGTCCGCCCCACCTCGGCCATGCGTACGCCGCGCGAAGTCGCTTCGTACCTCAACGACGAGCAGCGCAAGCTCTACGAACTGATCTGGAAGCGCACTGTGGCGTGCCAGATGATCCATGCCACGCTCAACACGGTGTCAGTGGATTTCGCCGTGCCGCACGTGCACGGCGGCGATGCCGCGTTCCGTTCCACCGGCACCACCGTGGTCGATCCGGGCTTCCTCGCCGTGTACGAGGAAGGCCGCGACCAGAAGACCGCCGAGGACGACGACGAAGGCCGCCGCCTGCCCAAGCTCGACGTGGGCGAGCGCGTGGCGCTGCAGGACATCCTGGCCGACCAGCATTTCACCGAGCCGCCGCCGCGCTATTCCGAAGCGAGCCTGGTGAAGACGCTGGAAGAACATGGCATCGGCCGTCCGTCGACCTATGCCAGCATCATCCAGGTGCTGCTCAACCGCGAATACGTGTTCCTCGACAGCCGGCGCTTCAAGCCGACCGACGTGGGCCGCGCGGTCAGCAAGTTCCTCACGGCGCATTTCACCCGCTACGTCGACTACGACTTCACCGCCAAGCTCGAGGATGAGCTGGACGCCGTGAGCCGTGGCGAGGAAGCCTGGGTGCCGCTGATGGAGCGCTTCTGGCAGCCGTTCAAGCAGCAGGTGGACGAGAAGACCGAATCGGTCGATCGCAGCGAAGCCACCGGTGCGCGCGAACTGGGCGTCGATCCCAAGAGCGGCAAGCCGGTGTCGGTGCGCCTGGGCCGCTACGGGCCGTACGCGCAGATCGGCGACAAGGACACGGACGAAAAGCTGCAGTTCGCGTCCTTGCGTCCAGGCCAGAGCATGCACACCATCACGCTGGAAGAGTCGCTGGAGCTGTTCAAGCTGCCGCGCAAGCTCGGCCAGGCGGAGAACGGTGATGAAGTGAGTGTGGGCGTGGGCCGCTTCGGTCCGTTCGTGAAGCAGGGCAACACCTATGCCTCGCTCAAGCCCGAGGACGATCCGTACACCATCGAGCTGCCGCGCGCCCTGCAGATCGTGCAGGAAAAGCTGGAAATGCTCGCCAACCGGATCATCAAGGATTTCGGCAACGGCGTGCAGGTGCTCAACGGCCGCTACGGCGCGTACATCACCGACGGCGAGAAGAACGCGCGCATTCCCAAGGACCAGGAACCGAAGGACCTGACCGAAGCGCAGTGCGCGGAATTGCTTGCCGCCGCGCCGGTGAAGAAGGGCCGCGGCGCGTTCAAGAAGACCGCTGCCAAGAAGGCTGCCGCGAAGAAGGAGCCGGCGGCCAAGAAGGCAGCGGCCAAGGCCACCACCAAGACAGCCACCAAGAAGACGACGGCCAAGAAGGCGGCGACCAAGAAAACCGCCGCGAAGAAGACCGCCGCCAAGAAAGCCACGTCCAAGACCGCCACCAAGAAGGCCGCTGGCAAGAAGATCTCGGCGGACGCCTGAGTGACGGCACGCTTCGCCCTGGCTGATGTCGATGCCGCCGCCGCGCTGTTGCGCCGTGGCGGTGTGCTGGCCTATCCCACCGAGGCCGTGTTCGGCCTCGGTTGCGATCCGCACGACCAGGCCGCCTTCGAGCGGCTGTTCGCGCTCAAGCAGCGGCCGCCCACGCAGGGCGTGCTGCTGATCGCGGCGGATTTCGCCCAGGTCGAGCGCTACATCGACCTGGCCGCCGTGCCGGCCGACGTGCTGGCGCAGGTACGCGAGAGCTGGCCCGGCCCCTACACCTGGATCTTTCCCCGCTCCCCGGCCGTCCCCGCTTGGGTGGCCGGCTCGCACGCCGGCATCGCCCTGCGCGTGACGGCGCATGAACCTGCTGCCGCACTGTGCCGGGCGTTCGGCGCCGCCCTCGTCTCCACCAGCGCCAATCCGCATGGCGAGCCGCCCGCGCGCAGTGCCGACGTGGCCGCCGACTACTTCGGGCCCGCGCTGGATGGCGTGCTGGATGCGCCCGTCGGCGAGCAGTTGCGCCCGACCCTGATACGCGACGCGCTTTCGGGCGCTATTATCCGTTCCTGATCGGGACCGTAAGGACTTGCCGTGCCTTCGGCGAGGATGAATGGCTTCCGCACGCCACGAGCTCTCAGTAGGGAGTGATTCAGTGGCTACCGCGAGGATGGGGATCATCGCGGGCACTCCTTTCCGTCCGCTCGTCGGGCCGGCGTGAGCCGGACCGAAAGGGCTGACTGCCGTCGTTGGAGAACACCTTGTCCATCGTTTTGGAAAACGTCCAGCTCGAACGGTCCGACCTTGAGCTGCCCTTGCTGGTCGCCGGTGCGGCCCACCGCCCGGTCGTATGGCGCCACGCAGGGCCGGTGAGCGCCGAGCGCTTCATGGCGCATGTGCAGGCGGTCGCCGAACAGCTTCCCGTGGCCACGGCCGCCGTGAACCTGTGCGAAGACCGCTACGCGTTCCTGGTGGCGTTCTGCGCCATCGCGTTGCGTGGCCAGACCAACCTGCTGCCGTCGTCCCGTGCCCCGCAGGCCGTCGCCGAGGTCATGGCCGCACATCCGGGCAGCTACGCGCTGGGTGAGCTGGCGCTGGATGCGCCGCCGGCGCACTACCGTCACCTTCCCAGCCTGATGGATCCGCCGACCGAAGGTGCCTCGTCGACGCCGTCACTGCCGGCCGACCAGGTGGTCGCCATCGGCTACACCTCCGGCTCCACCGGCACGCCCAAGGCCAACCCCAAGACCTGGGCCAGCTTCAACGCCAGCAATGCGGGCAACCTGCGCATGCTGCACGACTCGGTGGGCAAGCATTTCCACGTGGTCGCCACGGTGCCGCCGCAGCACATGTACGGCATGGAGATGTCGGTGCTGCTGCCCTTGCTCGACGACGTCGCCGTCCACGCCGGACGCCCCTTGCTGCCGGCCGACGTGGCGGCCGCGCTGGCCGAAGTGCCGGCGCCGCGCGTGCTGGTGACCACGCCGGTGCATCTGCGCGCCCTGCTGGAATCGGGCGTCGAGCTGCCGCCGATCGACGCCATGGTGTCGGCCACGGCGCCGATGCCGGTGGAACTCGCGAAGGCGGCCGAAGCGCGCTTTGGCGCCCCGCTGCTGGAAGTGTTCGGCTCCACCGAAACTTGCGTGTTCGCCAGCCGCCGCTCTGCCCACGACGAACCCTGGCTGCTGTACGACGACGTGCAACTGCACCCGCAGCCGGATGGCACGCAGGTCCGCGCACCGCAGCTGGACCAGCCGATGACGCTGGCGGACATCGTCACGCTGCACGACGGCGGCCGTCGCTTCCGCCTGTGCGGTCGCCATTCCGATCTGCTCGACATCGCCGGCAAGCGCGCCTCGCTGGGTGATCTGACGCGCCGACTGCAGGCCATTCCCGGCGTGCAGGATGGCGTGGTGTTCCAGCTGGAAAACGGCGATGCGCTGGGTGTGCATCGCATTGCCGCGCTGGCGGTGGCGCCGGGCATGGACGAGCAGACCATCCTCGATGCGTTTCGCCAGTCGGTGGATCCGGTGTTTCTGCCGCGGCCGCTGAAGTTGGTGGGGGCGTTGCCGAGGAACGAGACCGGCAAGTTGCCACGAGCGGCCCTCTTAGCGCTGCTCTGATTTCGCTTCCGACGGCTCATATAAGGCCGATGTCATCGCCTTCTTTCGACCAACGAACTGGTCATGGGCGCCTGAACGCATGCTGGCGAAAAGCGACCGGACCAACGCCACGGTTGGCCCGGTCGAGAGTTAGGTTGACTAAGCGCGCTTGACGAGCCGCGTGGCAAACAGCACCAACAGCGCTCCCCCTGTGGCGGTGATCAACGAGCCCAGCCAGCCCTCGCCGATGTGGATGCCGAGCACGCCGGCCAGCCACCCGCCGATGAAGGCACCAGCCACGCCCAGGACAATGTCCATCAGCAGACCGAAACCGCCGCCCTTCATCAACGTGCCGGCGAGCCAGCCCGCGACGGCACCGATAAGAACCCAGAAAACGAAACCATGCTGCATAAACAATCACTCCCATCCTTGTGATGAGAGGCCATGGTCACAGGCGCGAAGATTGCCGCCCATCGGACGAATCTGACGTCAGGGCGCCGCGGCAGGCAGGCCCTTGCCCCCGACCATGCCAGCGGAAGGCCCCGCAATCCTTGTCGCTACGCGCCCGGGCGGCCTCGGCGAACGGCGCACGCGCTTCTCGAGCGGAGGCGCGTTGCGCCGAGTACTCACCCACGACCATGCCTGTCAGTGGCCGGTTCCTGGCCGCGCGTTCGTGTCGAGGTTGGGCGCGTGTTGCGCTGCGAAATGGCGGGCCAACCCTTACAATGTGCCGTTGCGCCGGTCATGGTGCGTTCCCTTGGCAGTTGGAGTCCCCATGAAAGTCCTGGTCATCGGCAGCGGCGGGCGTGAACACGCGCTGGCGTGGAAGCTCAAGCAGTCGCCGCGCGTGAGCGAAGTGATCGTGGCGCCCGGCAACGCGGGCACTGCGCGCGAGAAGGGCGTGCGCAACGCCGATATCGCGGTGACGGACCTGGACGGTCTGTTCAAGCTGGCGAAGGACGAAAAAATCGCGCTGACCGTGGTGGGCCCGGAAGTGCCGCTGGTGGCGGGCGTGGTCGACAAGTTCCGCGCGGCGGGTCTGCGCTGCTTTGGCCCGCGCGCCGTCGCTGCGCAGCTGGAGGGTTCCAAGGCCTTCGCCAAGGACTTCCTGCTACGCCACAACATTCCCACCGCGCGCTATGCGGTATTCACCGAGCTCAATCCCGCGCTGGCCTATGTGCGCCAGCACGGCGCGCCCATCGTCATCAAGGCCGATGGCCTGGCGGCGGGCAAGGGCGTGGTGGTAGCGCTGACGCTGGCGGATGCCGAGCAGGCGCTGCACGACATGCTGGGCGCGCACCAGTTCGGCGATGCGTCCGCGCGCGTGGTGATCGAGGAGTTCCTCGATGGCGAAGAGGCCAGCTACATCGTGATGAGCGATGGCCAGCACGCACTGCCGATGGCCAGCAGCCAGGACCACAAGCGTCGCGACGAAGGCGACCTGGGCCCGAACACCGGCGGCATGGGCGCGTACTCGCCCGCGCCGGTGGTCACGCCCGAAGTCGAGAAGCGCATCCTCAAGGAAGTGATCGAGCCCACGCTGCGCGGCATGGCGATGGAAGGCGCGCCGTTCATCGGCTTCCTCTACGCCGGCCTGATGATCGACAAGAGCGGTGCACCCAAAGTCATCGAATTCAACGTGCGCTTCGGCGATCCGGAAACGCAGCCGATCATGCTGCGCCTGAAGTCGGATCTAGTGGACTTGATCGAGGCGGCGCTCGACGGCGAGCTGCACCACACCCACGTGCAGTGGGATGCGCGTCCCTCGCTCGGTGTGGTGATGGCCGCGGGTGGCTACCCGGGCAAGGTGCGCAGCGGCGACGTCATCACCGGCCTGGACAGCGACTTTGGTCCCGACGTGAAAGTGTTCCACGCGGGCACGCAGCTCGATGCGAACGGCAACGTGGTGACGGCCGGCGGTCGTGTGCTGACGGTGTGCGCGCTCGGCAAGGACATCGCCATCGCCCGCGCCAATGCTTACGGCGCGGTGGCGAAGATTCACTACGAAGGTGGTTTCTGCCGTCGCGACATTGCGCATCGCGCGCTGCATCGCGCCTGATATCGCCGCGCTTTTGTTCGCTTGAAGCCCCGGTCTTCCGGGGCTTTTTCTTGGTATTTACGGCCTCGTCGACGACGGCGATCCGCCGAAGCGCATCACGCCTGCTCCGAGATCCTCTTCAGGCCGCGCAATACATCGCCGAAATCGGCTGTGACTTCGGGCCCGATCACGTCCGCCTCGGGGCCGGTGATCCGCGTCGCATACGTCACCCTCGCCGTGCGTGGCGTGAGCGCCTCGATGCGGTGTTCCACGATCACGCGCGTCTCGTCGATCACCGTTTCATCGGTGAAGCCGCCCTGCTCCTCAACCGCAATCAATGTACTGACGAAGGCGTCAGTTCCCGGTGGCTGCATGGTGAAGGTGGTGCCCGTGATGAAAGGGCCGTGCAGCTCGATACGCTCGATGCCGGCGTTCCAGCGCCTCCACCCGGGCACATCCGCCAGCACGGACCATATCCGCGCGGGCGTGGCGTCGATCTCGATGCTCTCTTCATGCGTCCACATGACAACTCCTGTAAGTGGTGGAACGCGGGGCGTTCCGTGATGGCGGCTCAGCCGGGGATTTCGGGCTCGACCAACTGGGCCAGATGCAACAGCGACTCCTGCCAGCCGAGGTAGCAGCCGTCGACGGGAATCACGCTGGGAATGCCTTCCTGCACGATGTTCAACTCGGTGCCGCAGGTCACCCGCTTCAGGGTGATCGTGGTCTGCATCTCGCCGGGCAAGTTCGGATCATCGAAGCGGCAGCTGTAGCGAATGCGCTCACCCGGCACGAGTTCGTGGTACGTGCCGCCAAACGCGTGGCTTTGGCCATTGGTGAAGTTGGTGAACGACATCCGGTACGTGCCACCGACCTTGCCATCGAGTTGTTGCACGTTGCCGGTAAAGCCGTTCGGTGGCAGCCAGCGCGCCATCGCGTCGGCATCAAGAAAGGCGCGGTAGATCTTCTCGGGCGTGGCGCGAAGTACGCGATGCAGCTTGACGGTTCCGGTGCTCATGCGAAGGGCTCCTGGGCAGGGATCGGCGAGCCGCTGAATGGCCCGTCATCAATGCGACGAACGACGACACACCGTTTCGACATTCTTGTTCAATCGCGCCGACGCAGCGTGACATGCGTGGCGCGTTCACCGGCGACGCTGTCCGCGCACGCATAGCCCAGCGCCGGCAAGTCCAGGCCTTGGAACAAGGCTTCGCCATGACCCAGCAGCAACGGGCGCACGGCGAGATGCAGTTCGTCGAGCAGTCGCGCCTCAAGATACTGGCGGACCGTCGCCACGCCGCCACCTACGCGCACGTCGAGATCGCCGGCCGCGGCGCGCGCCTGTTCCAGCGCGGCATGGATGCCCTCGGTGACGAAGTGGAACGTGGTGCCGCCTGCCATGGTGAGCGGTGCGCGCGCGTGATGCGTCAAGACGAACACGGGCACGTGATACGGCGGCTCGTCGCCCCACCATCCCTTCCATTGGTCATCCGGCCACGGACCGCGAACCGGTCCGAACATGTTGCGTCCGAGGATCCACGCGCCGATGCCGTTGAAGCCCTGTTCGGCCATGGCGTTGTCCACGCCGGTCTCGCCGTCGCTGCCGCCGTGCATCCGCTGCCAGGCACGCGTGGGAAAGAACCACTCCATCAGCGCCATGCCGCCGACGCCAATGGGATTGTCCAGGTCCTGGTCGACGCTGGCGCCGTAACCATCGAGGGAAACGGCAAAACTCTGCACGCGAAGTTTCGACATGATCTGCGGCCCATGGGGAAGTGATCGAGCATGCGACGCATCACAGGCGGCGATTTCGACACGGTTCGGCGCAAGCGGCCATCGCGGCGCGCAGCATGACAGAAAGCGTGTCAACGACGTGAAAGGCGTAGCGGGTAACGCCGTGAATGCCGAACAGCCTGCTCCGGTCTGGCGCACGTGACGGCGGCCTGGTCCCCGCCGCGACGACTGCTATGCTGCCCGCGAGCCGCCACATCAAGACTGCGCATGAGCCAATTCAACCTGCTGGGAAGCCGACGTTTCGCGCCATTCTTCTGGACGCAGGCGCTGGGCGCGTTCAACGACAACGCGTTCCGCAATGCGATGGTCATGCTGGTGGCGTTCCAGATGGGACTGGATGACAAGACGGTGTCGCTGTACACCAATCTGGCGCCCGCATTGTTCATCCTGCCGTACTTCCTGTTTTCCGCCACGGCTGGCCAGCTGGCGGAGAAGTACGAGAAGTCGTGCATCATCCGCTACGTGAAGTTGTTCGAGATTGCCGCCATGGTGATTGCGGCCGTGGGCTTCTACACGCACCACACCACGCTGCTGCTGGTGGTGTTGTTCCTGATGGGGCTGCACTCCACCACCTTCGGGCCGATCAAGTACGCCATCCTGCCGCAGGCGTTGAAGCCGGAAGAGCTCGTCGGTGGCAACGGCCTGGTGGAGATGGGCACCCAACTGGCGATGCTCATCGGCATGATCGCCGGCAATTCGCTGATGCTTATCGCCGGCTACGGTCCCATCGCCGCATCGGCCACCACCATTCTCGTCGCGGTGCTTGGCTATCTGGCGAGTCGCCGCATTCCGCCCGCGCCGGCCACCGCGCCGGACTTGGTGTTCAACTGGAATCCCATCACCGAAACCGCGCGCGTGCTTGGCATCACCAAGAGCGATCGTCGCGTGTTCAACGCGGTGCTCGGCATTTCGTGGTTCTGGTTCTTCGGCACGGTGTTGATCGCGCAGTTGCCGAACTACACACGACTCAACCTGGGCGGCGACGGCTCGGTCAACACGTTGGTGCTCACGCTGTTTTCTCTCGGCACGGGCGTCGGTGCGCTGCTGTGCGAGCGCATGTCGGGGCGTCGCGTGGAAGTAGGCCTGGTGCCGCTGGGCGCGTTTGGCCTGACGGCGTTCGGCGTGGATCTTTATCTCGCGCATCCGCACTTGTCCACCGTGCATGGCCTGGACTGGATGGGCTTCGTGCGCAGCGCCGGAAGTTGGCGCGTGATGATGGACCTCACGCTGATCGGCGTGTTCAGCGGTTTCTACGTGGTGCCGCTGTTCGCCTATGTGCAGGCACGCACGCCGCGCGATCGCCTGTCGCGGGTCATCGCCGGAAACAACATCCTCAATGCGCTGTTCATCTGCGTGGCGTCGGGTTTCGGTCTGGCACTTGGCGCGATGGGTTTGAGTGCGGTGCAGATCTTCCTCGCGGCTGCCCTGCTCAACGTGGCGGTGGCGGCGTACATCTTCACCATCGTCCCCGAATTCCTGATGCGCTTCATCACCTGGGTGCTGGTGAACACGCTGTACCGCGTGCGGGTCGACGGCCTGGAGAACATTCCGGAGGAAGGGCCGGCCCTGCTCGTGTGCAACCACGTGAGCTTCATGGACCCGCTGTTGTTGATGGCGAATCTTCGTCGGCCGGCGCGCTTCGTCATGTACTACAAGATCTTCAACATCCCGGTGTTGAAGTTCGTGTTCCGCACCGCCAAGGCGATTCCCATCGCGGGACAAAAGGAAGATCCTGCCGTATTGCAGCGCGCCTACGACGCGGTGGATGCCGCACTTGCTGACGGCGAACTCGTCTGTATTTTTCCCGAGGGCGGCTTGACTAAGGACGGCGCCATCGCGCCATTCCGTCCGGGCGTGGCGCGAATCCTGGAGCGCCGCCCGGTGCCGGTGGTGCCGCTGGCCTTGCGTGGGCTGTGGGGTAGCGTGTGGAGCCGGCGCGATTCGATGATGCACCGCGCGCGCCTGCCGCGTCGCTTCCGCGCACGCGTGGAACTGGTGGCCGGTGCGCCTTACGCGCCGGTGGACGTGCAGTTGGACACGCTGGAAGCGCGCGTGCGGGAATTGCGCGGCGACTTCGCCTGACGGTTTCGTTAACGCTCGCGCATAGGCTGCGCGAGCGCCTGTTTGCTCAGGCCATCCAGCCCGCGAGCACCATCAGCGCGACCACGCTGAGCCAGGCCAGCAGCGCGCGCAGCAGGGCGCCGCGCAGGCGGATCAGTTCGCCCAGGGTGTCGATGCGCTCCTCGGCGTAACCGTCGCCGGCTTCGATATCCACCTGCACGTCGGCACGCGCGGCGGCACCGAGAAAACCAGGGCCCTCCACATACCAGCTGTTGGGCGATTGCTGCTGGTGCCAGCGCTTCCACGCGCCGATCACCGCATCCCAGTGGCCCACCAGCGCCAGGGTGAAGACCATCAGTTGCGCAGGCAGCCAGTCGGCCACGTTGGCAAAGGCGCGCGCGGCGTTGCGTGCGGCGCCGTCCAGGTGAAGGGTCTGGTCGCGGCCGAGCGTTTGCGCGAGGCGATAGAGCAGCGCGCCGGCAGGGCCGAGCAGGAAGAACCACAACAGCACGCCGAAGCGCCGGCGCAGCGCGGCGTAGGCGGTGGCTTCGCCGAGTGCCACGGCGTTCCAGCTCACCGGATCGCCATCATCGGAAAGCGCCTGCGCGGCGGCCTCGCGCGAAGGCTGGTCGGGTGCCTTGATGATGGCTTCAAGATCCGCTTCGTACGCGTGCGGACCGAAGCAGTACAACAGCACCAGCAGCGAGAAGATCAGGCGAAACAGTTCGCTGCCCGGCAACAGGCTGATCAGCCAGATCGCCACCAGGCAGAGCACCACCGGCACGCCCAGCGTCACCGCGACGCGCGCAGGGCCGCTGGTGTCGCCCAGTTGCGCCACCCAGCGTCGGAATCCACCGTCGCCGCGCCAATGCACGAGCTGCGGCATGACATGCACCAGGCCCAGTGCGATGAGTGCGGATAGCAAACTGACAGCCATGAACGCGTTTCTCCCTGTCGACGGGCGCATTGTAGGACAACGCCGTGACGGCTCAGTGGGTGCGATGGCCGTCGTGTTTTAGCTCGTCGTTCCAGGCGGTGTCCGCATGACGGCCTGGAAAAGCTGAGCGGAATTTAGCGCGTGCGTTGCGCCGCCAAATCGTCCAGCTCCAACCCCGCCTGCTGACGCAGCCAGTGTTCAAGCAAGCGATAGGACACCGACAGCGGCGGCGAGGGCAGGAAGCTGCCGTCGGCAATGCCGTCGACGATGTCCTGCGGCGTAAACCAGCGCGCTTCTTCCAGTTCCTGGTCGCGCAGGCGGATGGTGCGCGACACGGCCTTCGCCGTAAAACCCACCATCAACGATTGGGGCAACGGCCATGGCTGGGACGAGTGGTAATGCACCTCGCCCACGACGACACCGGATTCCTCGGCCACTTCACGGCGCACGGCATCTTCCAGTGCTTCGCCTGGCTCCACGAAACCCGCGAGCGTGGAGTAACGACCCTTGGGCCAGCCGGCTTGGCGGCCGAGCAGGCAGGCGCCCTCGTGTTCCACGATCACGATGACGGCGGCGTCGGTGCGCGGGAAATGCATGCGCCCGCATTCGGCGTTGGTGCATTGTGCGCGGTGGCCCGAGGCGACCAGCACCAGTGGCGAGCCGCAGTACGGGCAATGGCGCGTTTCGCGCTGCCAATGCACCAGCCCCTTCGCGTAGGCGAACAGGCCCGCTTCATCGGCGGGCAGCAGCAGCCCCACATCGCGCAGGCCGGCGCGGCGCGCGCTCAGTGCCTGCTCCAGTGCGGCGGCGCGATGCTCGTCGTCCACCGCCAGAAGAAAGGTGGGGCGTTCGTCGTTCAAGCCGAGGAAGCTGGCTTTCACGTCGCCCAGCAGGTGTTCGCGCTCGGCGCTGTCGAGCCAGCGCAGAGCCGCACCATCCGTTTGCAGATAGGTCTGGCCCAGCGGATCGATCAGCACGTAGCGCGCGCGATCGGACACCGCCTGCTCGTTCACCCACATCGACTCATCGCGCCGCTCGGCGACGCGATCGAGGATCAGGCTGAGTCCCGCGAAGGTATTGGGTCGCGACAAGGTGATGCGATCCATGCGGTGACGGCTCTCAGGTGGAGAAGGAGGAGCCGCAGCCGCAGGTGGTCTTGGCGTTGGGATTGCGGATGACGAACTGCGAGCCGCTCAGGCTTTCCGAATAATCGATCTCGGCGCCGGTGAGGTATTGCAGCGACAACGGGTCGACCAGCAGCGTGACGCCTTCGCGGTCGATCGCGAAGTCGTCTTCGGCGCGCGCTTCGTCGAAGGTGAAGCCGTACTGGAAGCCCGAGCAGCCGCCGCCGGTGATGTACACGCGCAGCTTCAGCTCCGGGTTGCCCTCTTCCTGGATGAGCTCGTGCACCTTGCGGGCCGCAGCCTCGGTGAACACCAGCGGGCTGCCGGCGCTGCGGTAGTCGGGAACGATGGGGAGGGGGACGACGGTATCCATGATGCTCAAGTGGGGATGCGACAACGCGTACGCAAGGATACCGCGATCAGGCCGGTACGGCTTCCGCGTCCCTCAGGGAGGGCGACGGCAGTTCGCGCGGCAGCTCGCCGGCCTGGTGGCTGATGCGGCCGTTCACCTGGGCGCCGGCGGCCATTTCCAGCGTGTGGTAGTGAACGTCGCCGACCACGCGGGCTTCCGGCGCCAGTTCCAGGCGTTCGGTGGCGTGGATGTCGCCGCGCACATGGCCGTTGATGATGGCGTGGGGCACGCGGATCTCGCCCTGCACATGGCCGTTTTCGCTGAGCGTGAACACGGCGCCGGCTTCCTCCGCGAGTACTTTTCCCACGATCTGTCCATCCAGGTGCAGGGCGCCGCTGAAGCGCACGTCGCCTTCGATGAGGGTGCCGCGGGCGATCAGGCTGGTGTCGTGGCTGGTGGGCGCGCGCTCGCTGCGCTTACGGTTGAGCATCTTGTTCCCCTTGGCTGGGTGTGAGGTGGCCGGACAGCGCGTCACCCCAGGCGACCGTGCGTGTCACCGGGTCGTCCCCGGTGGGCTGGGCCTTGATGATCAGGCGAGTGGGCCGGAAATCGGCGGGCAGCACAATGGTGCCCTGCAATTGTTGAAAGTATTTGAAGCGGAACGGGATGCCGTCGTGCTGGGCCGAATCGCCCAGGGATGCCCAGTCGATCTGCACCACTTTGTCGCCGCGCAGGCCTTCGACGCTCACTATCGCGTTGCCGGTCACGTCGTCGCCGCGCTTGGCGTTCTGGGTAAGGCTGAGGGTGAGGTTCCAGGCGTGGGAGTTGTCCACTGGCTGCAGGCGCACTTCCTGCACCTTGAGCCCTTCTCGCTGGGCGTCGCCGCCGGTGAGGCGGGAGTAGAAGCCCAGGTCGGCGCGCAGGCCGCTGATTTCCTCTTCGCGCTCGGCCAATGTCTTGCGCAGGGAGCGGGTAGCGATGTCGGTCACTTGGCCGGCACGCTGCAGGTTGGTCACCTGCTGCTGGAGGTCGTCGTTCTGGCGAGCCAGCGCCTTGAGCTGGCGTTCCTCGCCGGCGGCCGGCGTGGTGTGGCGGGCGATGCCGCCGACCACCAGGGCCACCAGCACCAGGCTGACCAGCCAGGCCGCGCCCAGCCACAGCGCGCGACGCCGCCCGACGGACGCGTCGTGCGGACGTACCACGAAGCGCGGCGGTGGACGTGAAACCATGCGCGGCTTTCCCGGGGGAAAACCAACGTATAGCCCTGCCGTGTAGAAAGCGTCAAGGAACGGCGGCACGCTTTGGGCCGCCGTCCGGGAGTGCCGAATGGCCGATCAGCTGTCGATCTTGGACTGCAGGTAGCGCTCGGCGCTGAGGTCCTTGATCAGGCTGAACTGGGTTTCCAGCCAGTCGATGTGTTCTTCCTCGTCGTGGAGGATGTTCTTGAACAGGTCGCGGCTGACGAAGTCGGCAATGCTCTCGCTGTGGACGATGGCTTCGCGCAGATCCTTCACCGCGGCCATTTCCAGGTCCAGGTCGCCCTGCAGGCATTCCACCGGATTCTCGCCGATGCGCAGCTTGCCCAGGTGCTGCAGGTTCGGCAGGCCATCGAGGAACAGGATGCGCTCGACCAGGTTGTCGGCGTGCTTCATTTCCTCGATCGACTCCTTCCTCTCGTGCTCGGCCAGCTCGTCGTAGCCCCAGTCCTTGTACATGCGGTAATGCAGCCAGTACTGGTTGATCGCGGTCAACTCGTTGTAGAGGACCTTGTTGAGGAATTCGATGACCTTGGCGTCGCCCTTCATGGGAAGTCTCCTTGCAGCGCAGAAGACGACTATACGGCGTCTTTTTCAGCCTTGTCGGAACGAGAATGACTAAGAGTTGCGCATGCAAAAACGCGCAGCCAAGGCCGCGCGTTTCAGGAAAATCGTGAGGTCCGCCGGGTCAGGCGATGGCGACCACCGGCAGCGACGAAAGCACCTGCTGCACCGCCTTGTCCAACGTGGCGCGGGCTTCCTGTTCGCAGCAACCGCAGCAGTCCGAACAGCCGGTACGCGCCTGCAGCTCGGCAAACTGATGGACGCCCTCGGAGGCGGCTCGGCGGATGTCGCCGTCCGTGACGGCGTTGCACATGCAGATATACATGGCACATATGGGAACGCAAATGCGAATGATTGTCAACTCAATGCTCGGGGGTGGATCGGCGGGTGCGTTCAGGTGCCATCTGGGTTGGCCAACTAGCTGCTGCGGGCCAGATGGGCAAGCGCACTCAGGCCTCGCGGCCAAACCTTGGCTTGGCCATGGGTTTTTCGGGCAGGCCTTGCGATGTCGGCCGCCCGCTGGCGCGAGAAGCCATGACGTCCGAGGTCGTCGGCAAGGCGCTTCGCGCAAGAAGATTTCTAAGGACGATTCGGGCCAATGCGAAGAAACAGGAAAACCGCTAACGCAGCGCTTCTGGAGAGTGCGCGTGAGACGCCCGAAGGTTCGAAAGGCGGAGAAGGCAGGTCTCTTTAAGGCCTAAAGAGACATGGTGGCTATGGGTGGACTCGAACCACCGACCCCAGCATTATGAGTGCTGTGCTCTAACCGGCTGAGCTACATAGCCTTGGGTGCCGCCCGCCCTTGCATCGACGCGGTGTCGACCAGGCAGGGCCCGGCAGTGTAGTGGCCCCCGATCCCGGGTTCAAGGGGTGCGGTTGCTCCACCTTCCTGCGCTGTGCTTGAATCGACCATGAGCCATGGCGGTTCTGGTTGTTCGTCGTACCCGCCGGGTTTCAGGAGGCAACATGATCGACGTCGATGGTTATCGTCCGAATGTAGGCATCGTTCTGCTCAACGCAGACGGCCGGCTGTTCTGGGCGCGTCGCGTCAATCGGGATGGTTGGCAGTTTCCCCAGGGCGGCATGCGCAGCGATGAAACGCCGCTTGAAGCCATGTACCGCGAGCTGGAAGAAGAGACCGGCCTCGCCCCCCATCATGTCGAAGTGATCGGTGCCACGCGCGGCTGGCTGCGCTATCGCCTGCCCAGCCGTTACGTTCGCCACCACCAGCACCCGACCTGCATCGGCCAGAAGCAGGTGTGGTTCCTTTTGCGCCTCGTGGGCAATGAAGAAGCCTTGCGCCTGGATGCCTGCGAAAAGCCCGAGTTCGATCACTGGCGCTGGGTGGATTTCTGGTACCCGGCCGCACACGTCGTGAACTTCAAGCGACAGGTGTATGAGCGCGCGCTACGTCATTTTGCCCCCTTGGTGGAATCGCTCCTCAGCGTGCAGTTAGGCGATCTGCCGCATCGCGACGTCTCCGCTGCTGGCGATACCCCGCGCAAAGGCAAAGCCGCCGCCTGATCTTGGCCGGTTACCTCGGCACTTTCTCTTCCTCGTTCGTCAACAGCGCCAGTTCGCGTTGGAAATGTGCGTGCGGTATCTGAGCCGCCGCTGCCTTGCTGCGCGCCCCAAATAATCGACGCGCTATTCGCTGGTCATGGGACGGCTCCTTTGAGCCATCAACACGAACACGCCGTGCCGAATTTCCGTTGAGAACGGCTAGCGGAAGCCATGGAGATCTTCTGCGCGAATCGATAGTGCCGCAGGTTCCGAAGATTGTGGCCTCCCGGTTGCAGCCCAGTGATCCGTATGTGCGGCAAGACACATGGGTGCTGCCCATGCATTGATCCGGTATCGAGATCAGCGAAGCGGATGCTTGATTCCGGCCCATGTAATGGATCGATTCAATTCAATAAAGAGTGATGTCCCTCTGCAATGGCATGCCGCCCGCATTTTCATCAGACGTCTTCTCGGATTATTCCGATGCATTCGCCATTCGGAGCGAATTTGCCGCGAGAGCAAACGAATAATCATTAGAGCACTCCCGCATTTTCATAATTGCCCGCCAGCACGACGTCCTATTCACTACGCAAACGCCGAAGACTGATTAACCGACTGTTCTGCCACGTGCTCCAGCGAGCCAGGCTTCCAGCGTGACGAGAAACCGGGAGGCCGAGAGGCGTGAGCCATCGGCGGCAATATTTGCGGGAGGGGACAATCCATGAAAGACCGTATGCAATCACCGGTGCTGCAGCACCGGGTGTATCCGCTTGTGGGCGCAGCGCCGTCGCGCCGCCGGCTGGCAGCAGGTATCGCGCTGGGCCTGGCATTGATTTATATGCCGTCCACGGGCTTTGCGCAGGACGCTAATCAGCAGACGGAAATGTCTTCGTCGGCGTCGGCAAAGAAAGATGCCAAGGCTGATGAAAAGAAAAAGGTCGACGACAAGAAAGACGTCCAAAACCTCGATGGCGTTACCGTCACCGGCATTCGCGCCAGCCTTGAGTCGTCGCAGTCGTTGAAGCAGAACGCGAGCCAGATCGTGGATTCCGTCACCGCGACGGACATGAACGCCTTGCCCGACCGCAGCGTGACTGAAACCCTGCAGCGCATCAGTGGCGTGACGGTGGATCACTTCCTGGCCGACAACGATCCGGACCATCCCTCGTCCGAAGGCAGTGGGGTGCTCATCCGCGGTCTGCCCTACGTGGCCAGCCAGCTCAATGGTCGCGACAGTTTCTCCGCCAACAACGGCCGTTCGCTGGGTTTCGAGGACGTGCCGGCCGAACTGATGGCTGGCGTGGACGTCTACAAGAACCCGTCGGCGGAGCTGATCGAAGGCGGCATCGCCGGCACGGTGAATTTGCGCACGCGCATGCCATTCGATAACCCGGGCCAGGTGATCAGCTTCTCCACCGGCATCAATGAAGGCGACATGGCCAAGAAGAGCAAGCCATCGGCGTCGTTCCTGTACAGCAACCGCTGGAAGTCGGACAGCCTCGGTGAGTTCGGCGCACTGTTCGACGTGTCGTACTCGGAACTGGCGTCGCGCAACGACGGCATCCAGACCAACCCATATGTCATGCGGCCCAACGCGACGGACACGGCGTACTACGCGCCCAATATCGCCGCCGGTTCGCCTACCAGTACGGTGTACGTGCCGGGCGACATCAACTGGCTGGAAATGCAGATGCAGCGTCGGCGCATCGGCCTGTACGGCGCCCTCCAGTGGCGCCCCACCAACGATCTGGAGTTCTACTCGCAGTTCTTCCGCTCCGACTACAACCTGGAGTGGGACCAGCACAACGTGCAGACGAACGAGAGCGCGTACAACAACGTGCTGCCTGCGCCGGGCACGGCGTTCAACTACAACAGCCAAGGCATCTTCCAGAGCGGCACCATCGCGTCCAACGCGTGGCGCGGAGACCCGTCGATGGGCATACCCGACGGCTATGTGAACTACTACACCGATAACCGCATCCAGCACCAGCACACGCGCACCACGGACTGGTCGAACGGCTTCAAATACAACATCAACGACCACATGCTGCTGAGCGGCGACTTCCAGTTCGTGAAGTCGACCAGCGACATGCAGGACTTCTCGGTGTTCGGTCAGTTCTACATGCCGCCGGCCCAAGTGAGCGTGGCCGGCACGCCGAGCCTGACCCTGGCCGATCCCAGCTATCTCGCCAACCCGGGCAACTACTATCTCGGCGCGGCCATGGATCACCTGGAGTACGACTACGCCGTGCAGCGCACGGCGCGCCTGGACCTGGAGTACAACTTTCAGGACAGCCATTGGCTGCAGTTCTTCCGCGTCGGCGTGCGCGCCACCAACCGCGATGCGTCCAGCAACAACACCGGTGGCAATTACAACTGGGGTCCGATCAGCCAGATATGGAGCGCGTCGAACTACACATCGACGGGCCTTGACTGGTTCAACCAGATTCCTTCCTGGATGTCCCAGCAGTATTCGATGTCCAACTTCTACCGTGGTGCGAAGTTGCCGACCACGCTGTGGTTCCCGAGCTATGCGCTGGTGAGCAACTACGCGAAGGCCATCCAGGCGCTCTATGCAATCGAATCGCCCGGTGGCTGGCAGGCGCAGGTCCCGGGCCTGCCGGGCGAAAACAATCATCAGGACGAAGATACCAAGGCCATCTACGGCTCCCTGTATTTCGGCAGCGAGGACGCGTTGGGCATTCCCTTCGACGGCAATATCGGCCTGCGCTACGTGAAGACGGATGTGAGTGCCAACGGCGCCATCCAGTTTCCTTCGTCCAGCAACATCAGCGGCAGCACGGCCAATTTGACGCCCGCTCAACTGGCCCTGTTCAGCGGCGCCTACGTGCCGATTTCCGGCGAAGGCAGTTACCACAACCTGCTGCCCAGCCTGAATGTGCGCTTCAAGTTGACCGATGAATTGCAGCTGCGCCTGGCCGCGTCGAAGGCGATGACGCGCCCGGACATCAACCAGCTCAATTCGTACATGAAGCTTGGCGCCTCGTGGGGCGGCCCGGCGGGTCAGGAGCCGACCATCACCGGCTGGACCGCCAGCACCGGCGGCAATCCGAACCTGAAGCCGCTGGAGGCCAACCAGTTCGATTCCGCGCTGGAATGGTACTTCTCGCCCACCGGCATGCTGTACACGACGGTGTTCTACAAGAAGATCAAGAACTACATCACCAACGAAGTCACCACGGAGACTATCCAAGGCCAGGATTTTGCGGTGACCGGGCCGCGGAATGCCGGCGACGGCAACGTGAAGGGCGTTGAGGCCGGTTACTCGCAGTTCTTCGATTTCCTGCCGGGTGCATGGAAGGGTCTGGGCGTACAGGCCAACTACACCTTCCTGCGCAGCAGCAAGATCGCTGGCACCACTTCGTGCGATCCCGACCATGCCAACGGTTCGTGCGGCGCGGATTACATCGTCACCAATCCGCCGCTGCCCATGGCCGGCCTGTCCCAGAACAGCTACAACCTCATCGGCATGTACGAGTACGGCAACTGGTCGGCACGCGTGGCATGGTCGTGGCGCAGCCGCTACCTGATCACCGCGGAGGACTCGGGCGACACTTATTTGCCCATGTGGAACGACGCATATGGCCAGCTTGATGCGTCGGTGTTCTACCACATCAACAAGAACATGCAGGTGGGCCTGCAGATGAACAACCTCACCAACGCCACCACGCGCGTGTTGATGGGCCCGGCTTCCTACGTCAATGGCGTGGTGGATCCGAACCTGTACACCCGCGCCATCTTCGAGAACGATCGACGTTACGAGTTGGTATTTCGCGCAACCTTCTGAGTAGATGTCGTGGACAGGCGGTTGCGCGCCTGTCCACGATTGACCCGTTGCCGGCACGCCTGCGCGCTGGCAACGATGCGACGAATCGATGTCTTGCACGCGCGCAGGCGCGGCGACGGCTTCCTGGCTCGCTAGCGTGACAGACCTGCTGCTAGGCCTTCAGCCGGTCGAGATATTGCCGGGGCGTGCAGTTGAACTCGCGCCGGAACACCAGGTACATGTACTGGAGAGAGGTGAAGCCGCTGCGAATCGCCACGTCGGTGAGCGATATGGCCGGCTCCGACAACAGGTCCCGCGCACGTTCCAGCTTGTGTTCCAGGATCACCTGGTGCACCGACTTCTTGAGCTCGCGCTTGAAGTGTTCTTCCAGCAGCGTGCGCGAGACCCCGACATAACTGGCCACCTGCTCGGTCTTGATGCCCATGCAGGCATATTGGCGGATGTAATGCCGCGCGCGCATCACATGTGGGCTGCGTATGCACTGGTACTGGCTGCTGGCCTGCACGTTGATGCCGGTCGGCGCCACCAGCACGCGCGCGCTGGAACAATCCCCGCCATGCAGCATCTGATGCAGCAGCTGCGCGGCGGTGCGGCCCATCTCTTCCGCACCCTGCATCACCGAGGTCAGGCGTATGCAGCTGAGCACTTGTACGATCGGGTCGTTGTCGATGCCGATGATCGCCACCTGTTCGGGTACCGGCACGTCACCGACGATGCAGGCCTGCAGCAGTTGCCGTGCGCGGGCGTCCGTGGCAGCGATGATGCCGATAGGCTTGGGCAGCGAACGAACCCACTCCACCACTTCCTGTTGCGCGCGACCCCAGCCGCCCGCGCTGGTGGGCGAGCCGTGATAGACGATGCCTTCGAGTCCGTCGGCCGCGGTGAGGCGACGGAACCACATCTCGCGTTCGTTCGCCCAGCGGTTGTCCGCTTCGGGCGGCTTGCCGAAGAACGCGAAGCGCTGCAGCCCATGCTCGATCAGATGGCCATACGCCAGTTGCACCAGCTTCTTGTTGTCCGTGGCCACGTAGGGAACGCCCGCCGGATAATGCGATTCATCGGCGTAGGAGCCGCCGACCGCCACCACGGGAATAGGCAGCGCCGACACGGCCTCGGCCACGACGGGATCATCGAAGTCGGCGATGATCCCGTCGCCGCGCCACTGGCGTATGCCCACAATGCGACTGCGGAAATCTTCTTCCATGAAGAGGTCCCACTTTACGCGTGTAAAGGTGAGGTACTGACCGATGCCCGCGATGACCTGCCTGTCGTAGACCTTGTTGGCATTGAAAAGCAGCGCGATCCGATGCGGCAGCATTCAGCGATCCTTGGTGGTGACTCGTGGTGGAAACTATCGCCTCGTATGGGCGACGACACGTTGCGGCGCGTCAACCTATGCCAAGGCGGTAAGCGCCTGGCAGCGTGTGCAACGGGACGACGAAACGTGATTTGGACGGCCAAACTCCCGGTCCACGCCCGTTGTCGCGCAATCTACATCCGTCCGTGCCGCAGGTCTGTCAGGTGCCTGGGGTCGTTTCAGCCCGAGCGTCCAGCGGTTTTTTGCAATGCGACATGCATTTTTGCCAAGCGCTAGTACAGTCTGTCCCAGACGACCTCCTTCCGGCGACTGCGGGCCTTAAGCCACGGTTCTCCGCCTCGGAGGTTTTATTGGGTTACTGTATGGTAGCGCTAACATTTTAGGGGCGAGGCAAGGTATGGGCTTGGTCGTTGGACTCGATGTGGGCACCCAGAGCGTGAAACTGGTGGCCTACGATGCGCAGACGCGGCGCGTGGTCTCGACGCACGGTCATCCCCTGGAACTGATCGCTGGTGACGACGGTAGCCGCGAGCAGAAAGCCGAGTGGTGGATCGACGCGATCCGCGCCTGTTTCTCCAAGCTCGATGCGGCCTCGCGCGCGCAGGTGGTGGCCATCGGCGTGTCCGGCCAGCAGCATGGCTTTGTGCCGCTCGATGCGGACGGCAACGTGCTGGCACCCGCCAAGCTGTGGTGCGACACCAGCACGCAGCGCGAGTGCGACGAAATCACGGCCGCCGTGGGCGGTGCGCACCGCTGCGTGGAGATCGCCGGCAACCCCATCCTTGCCGGCTACACGGCATCCAAATTGCCGTGGACACGCAAGCACCGTCCCGATGTCTACGCCAAACTCGCGACCATCCTGCTGCCGCACGACTACGTGAACTTCTGGCTCACCGGCGAACGCTGGATGGAATACGGCGATGCCTCCGGTACGGGCTGGCTGGACGTACGCACGCGCCAGTGGTCGTCGGAGATGCTCAAGGCGACCGACCCCGATCGCGATCTCTCCGCATGCCTGCCGCCGCTGGTCGAGGCGGATGCCAGCTTCGCCATTGCCGCCGCCACGGCCGACGAATTGGGGCTGCCGCACGATGTGCGTGTCTCCGCCGGTGGCGGCGACAACATGATGGCCGCCATCGGCACGGGCAACGTCCAGGCTGGCGTGTTGAGCATGAGCCTGGGTACTTCGGGCACGCTGTTCGCGTTCGCCGAGCATGCCGTGGTGGACGATGCTGGTAGCTGGGCTGCGTTCTGCTCGTCCACCGGCGGATGGCTGCCGCTCATCTGCACCATGAACTGCACCATTGCCACCGAGAGCGTGGCGAAGGCGTTCAACTTCAGCACGCGCGACGGAGATGCCGTGATGGCAGGCACGCTGCCCGGTGCGGCTGGCCTGGTGATGCTGCCGTTCTTCAATGGCGAACGCACGCCAGACATGCCGTATGCGCGCGGCAGCCTGCACGGCATGGATCTCAACAACCTCACGCGCGCGAACATCTATCGCGCGGCGATGGAGGGCGCCACGTACGCGCTGCGCAACGGCTACGACGCGTTGCTGGCCGCGGGCCTCACCTTCGATGCCATTCGTCTCACCGGTGGCGGCAGCCACAGCGCTGCGTGGCGACAGATGGTGGCCGACATCTTCGACCTTCCGGTGGAAGTGCCGTTGCAGGCCGAGGGCGCCGCGTTCGGCGCCGCGCTGCAAGCACTATGGGCGCTCGATCACGCCAAGGGCGGCAACGCCGATCTCGCCGCCATCGCGCGAGAGCACGTACTCATCGCGCCCGGACTGTCCACGCGTCCGGACGCGAAAAACGTAGCGGCCTACCAGGGCCACTACCGCCAGTTTCTGCGCCATCTCGACGTGGCCAGATCGTTCTATGCGAATCCCCCGGCCTGACTTTGCCGAGTTTGCATTCACCACTTCCTCCGCCAAGGACTCGAATCCCATGAGCACCCCTTTCATCGGCAAACGCGAATTCTTCCCCGGCATCGGACGTATTCCCTTCGAAGGCCTGCAGTCGGACAACCCGCTGGCGTTCAAGCATTACGACGCGACCAAGAAGATCGGCGACAAGACCATGGCCGAGCATCTGCGCTTCGCCGTGTGCTACTGGCATACGTTCTGCAACGCGGGCCACGATCCGTTCGGCCCAGGTACGCGCGTGTATCCGTGGGATGCTGACGCGGCGCCGCTGGCGCGCGCCGAAGCGAAGATGGACGCCGCGTTCGAGTTCTTCACCAAGCTCGGCGTGCCGTACTACTGCTTCCACGACATCGACATGGCGCCCGATGCCGATGACGTGAAGGAGTACGAGAAAAACCTCAAGCACATGGTGGCGCTGGCCAAGGAGCGCCAGCAGGCGACGGGCATCAAGCTGCTGTGGGGCACGGCGAACCTGTTCAGCCATCCGCGCTACATGAATGGCGCGGCCACCAACCCGGATTTTGCCGTGGTGGCGCGCGCCGGCGTGCAGATCAAGGCGGCACTGGACGCCACGGTGGAACTGGGCGGCGGCAACTATGTGTTCTGGGGTGGCCGCGAAGGCTACGCCTCGCTGCACAACACCAACATGAAGCGCGAGCTGGAACACTTCGCGCGCTTCCTCACCATGGCGCGCGACTACGGCCGCAGCATCGGTTTCAAGGGCAACTTCCTGATCGAGCCCAAGCCGATGGAGCCGATGAAGCACCAGTACGATTTCGATTCGGCCACGGTCGCCGGCTTCCTGCAGGCGCACGGCCTGGAGAAGGATTTCAAGCTCAACATCGAAGCCAACCACGCCACGCTCGCGGGCCACACGTTCGAACATGATCTGCAGGTGGCGTCCGACCACGGCCTGCTCGGTAGCATCGACGCCAACCGCGGCAACGCGCAGAACGGCTGGGATACCGACCAGTTTCCGTCCGACCTGTACGACACCGTGGGCGCCATGCTGGTGGTGCTGCGCCAGGGCGGTCTTGCGCCGGGCGGCCTCAACTTCGATGCCAAGGTGCGTCGCGAATCCACCGATGCGGACGACTTGTTCATGGCGCACATCGGCGGCATGGACGCCTTCGCCCACGGCCTGGAAGTGGCGCATGCGCTGCTCACGAAGTCGCCGTTGGAGAAATGGCGCGCGGAACGTTACGCCAGCTTCGACAAGGGCGCGGGTCATGACTTCGCGCAGGGCAAGTTCAGTCTGGCCGAGCTGCGCGAGTTCGCCATCAAGCACGGCGAGCCGGTGAAGACCAGCGGCAAGCAGGAACGCTACGAGAACCTGGTGAACCAGTACCTCGTGCGTTGATGTCGCAAGGACGCGTGTCATGCGCGTCTGATCTGAGTGGTTGGCAGGGCACATGGGGAATGTGTCCCGCCAACTTGGGGAGGCGGAAACAGACATGAGACATCGACGGCATGAACAGCGTCCTGCTTGAAAGATCGGTCACCACGAAGAGCGCGGAAAACACCCGGCTCATCGTGCAGATCAGTTGCGTCGCCACGCTTGGCGGCTTCCTGTTCGGCTTCGACAGCGGCGTCATCAACGGCACCGTCGATGGCCTGAAACAGGCCTTCCACTCCAGCTCGTCGGGCCTGGGTTTCGAAGTGGCTTCGATGCTGCTCGGTTGCGCGCTGGGCGCGTTCTTCGCCGGCCGCGTTTCCGACTACTGGGGCCGACGTTCGGTCCTCATCATTTCCGCCTTGTTGTTCCTGCTCTCCGCGCTGGGCGCGGGTGCAGCGACCACATCGACGCTCTTCATCCTGGCGCGCATCACCGGCGGCTTCGCGGTAGGCGCGGCCAGCGTGATCGCGCCGGCGTACATCGCCGAAGTGGCGCCTGCGCGTTATCGCGGGCGACTGGCCACGGTGCAGCAGATCGCCATCATCAGCGGCCTGTTCACCGCGTTCCTCAGCAATTACCTGCTGGCGCGCGCGGCGGGCTCATCCACGGGTGCCTTGTGGCTGGGTCAGGACGCATGGCGCTGGATGTTCTGGATGCAGGCGCTGCCGTCGGCCTTGTTCCTGGTCTCGCTGATCTTCATTCCCGAAAGCCCGCGCTTCCTGGTGGTGCGCAAGCGCGATGCGGAAGCATCCGCAGTGCTCGCACGTCTCTATGGCGAAAGCGAAGGCCGCGCCAAGTTCACGGAAATCGGCGCGTCGCTGGCACAGGATCGCCATCGTCCGCGTCTGTCCGACCTGCTGGACAAGGCGACGGGACGCGTGCGCCCCATCGTGTGGGTAGGCATTGGCCTGGCTTCGTTCCAGCAACTGGTGGGCATCAACGTCGTGTTCTATTACGGCGCGGTGTTGTGGCAGGCCGTGGGTTTTTCCGAGGCCGATGCGCTGCTCATCAACGTGCTGTCGGGTGCACTGAGCATCGCGGCGTGCCTTGTCGCCGTGATGCTGATCGACAAGGTCGGCCGCAAGCCGCTGCTGTGGATCGGTTCGGTGGGCATGGCGGTGACGCTGGCGCTGGTCACCTGGGCGTTTGCCCACGCAGGCCTCGATGCCGCCGGCAAGCTCAGCCTCGCGCCGGCGATGGGCACGCTGGCGCTGGTGGCGGCGAACGCCTATGTGGCGTTCTTCAACATGTCGTGGGGCCCGGTGATGTGGGTGATGCTGGGCGAGATGTTCCCCAACCAGATCCGTGGTTCGGGCCTCGCCGTGGCGGGCGCCGCGCAGTGGACGTCCAACTTCCTCATCACCGTGACGTTCCCGATCCTGCTCACCGGCATCGGCCTGGCTGGCGCGTATGGCTTGTATGCGGCGGCTGCGGCACTGTCGATCGTGTTCGTGCGGCGCTGTGTGCACGAGACACGCGGCAAGGAACTGGAACAGATGGAGGGCTGAGGCGTGCACCACATCGCCCGCCCCCGTACTCCGTTGCGAACGCCCGCGTCAGCCGCGCGTCTTGCGGCCGGTGGCCACCGGCGGCGCGACGGAATCGCGCTTGACCAGTTGATGGGCGACCACATGATCCACCACCACCTTGGTATCGGTGTCCTTGCGGCGGATGGTGCGCAACAGGATGTCGATGGCCGAGTCGGCCATGCTAGCAATGGGCTGCCGCACGGTGCTGATCTCCGGCCACACGGTGGTGGCGGCGGACGTGTCGTCGAAGCCGACGATGGAAATGTCGCGCGGCACGTCGAGCCCGCGGCGATGCGCCACGGAAATCGCCGCCGAGGCCATGTCGTCGTTGCTCGCAAAAATGGCCGTGGGCGGCTGCTTGAGCGAGAGCAGCTTCTCCACCGCGTCCAGGCCCGAGCGGTAGGTGAAGAAGCCCTGCTGCACCAACGCCGCATCCGCCGCGATGCCGGCTTCCTTCAAGGCGGACTGATAGCCCTCGAAGCGGCGCGCACTTGCCGTCTGGTTGGGATGGCCCTTGATGAAGGCGATGCGCGTGTGGCCCATGCGGATAAGGTGCTCGGTGACTTCCTTGCTGGCGAGGAAATCGTCGATGCGCACGCTGGAAATCTCATGGTTGAAACGGCCCGAGGCGATCGCCACCACCGGCACGCCGGCCTCGACCAGTTCCTCGATGACGACCTTGGATTCGCACAGCGGCGGCGGCAGGATCACGCCCGATACGCTCTTGGCCAGCGCGCGCGCGGCCTTGCGATCACCGCCGGCATCCAGTTCGTCCCAGTCCTCGATGACCAGTTGCGCCGCGGTGCGCGCCGCGCCGCGCAGCGCACCGAGCAGCAGCTCGCGCAGGTAGGCCGCGGACGGGTTGGTGTAGATCAGCGCAATGCGCGCGTCCTGCGCGGCAGCAAGCGAACTGGCGGCAAGGTTGGGGATGTAGCCCAGTTCGCGCACCGCTTCCATCACGCGTTCGCGGGTGGTGTCGCGCACCTTGCTGTGGCCGTTGACCACGCGCGACACCGTCATCGGCGACACCTTGGCAAGCGCTGCCACATCGTCGATGGTGATGGAGCCGCCCTTGCGACGGACCGATTTCTTCCCTGTCTTCCTCATTGCCGTTTCCCCTCGGGCGGTACCGCCGCAGAGCCCGTGACCCCATGGCCACGGCGTCGTTTCGACCGTGATTCTGGCTCGAATATGGACTATTTTCGCACATGTTAGCGTTAACCGTTCTTCTAACATCGGCTGTCAGGAAGGTCTTCGCGTCCGCCCGTCGCCTTCCTGTGCGACACACGATGGCGCACTGCGCCCTGCTGCTGTGTGGCCTGCTGAGCGCCGGGATGGCACATGCGGAGGACGGCTACGATCTCTGGCTGCGCTATCACACGCTGCCCGCAGCGCAGGTCGATGCCTATCGCGCCCATGCGACGCAGTTGATCGCGCCATCGTCCTCGCCCACGCAGCAGGTCACGCGCCAGGAACTGCAGCGCGGCCTTGACGGCCTGCTCGGTCGCACCACGCCGCTGGCCGATGCGGTGACCAGTGACGGCGCCATCGTGGTCGGCACGGCGGCATCGTCGCCGCTCATCGCGCGCCTGCGGCTGGATACCAAGAACCTTGGCCACGACGGCTACCTCATCCGCAGCACCAAGGTGGACGGCCATGCCGTCACCATCGTGGTCGGCAACGATGACGTGGGCGCGCTCTACGGCGCGTTCCGTGTGTTGCGGCTGGTGCAGACGATGCAGCCGCTCGACCACGTCGACGTGCGCGAAGCGCCGAAGCTGCAACTGCGCGTGCTCGATCACTGGGACAACCTCAACGGCCACGTTGAGCGCGGCTACGCGGGCAATTCCCTCTGGAACTGGCAGAAGCTGCCCGACTGGCTCGACCCGCGCTACACCGACTACGCGCGCGCCAACGCCTCCATCGGCATCAATGGCACCGTGCTCAACAACGTTAATGCGCAGGCAGCCATCCTTACGCCGCTGTATCTGGAGAAGGTGAAGGCGCTGGCGGGCGTGCTCCGTCCGTACGGCATTCGCGTCTACCTCAGCGTGAAGTTCAGTGCGCCCATCGAGATCGGTGGCCTCAAGACCGCCGATCCGCTCGACCCACAGGTGCAGCGCTGGTGGCGCGAGAAAGCGGACGAGATCTACCAGCTCGTCCCCGATTTCGGCGGCTTCCTCGTGAAAGCCAATTCGGAAGGCCAGCCGGGCCCACAGGATTACCACCGCACGCACGCCGACGGCGCCAACATGCTCGCCGATGCGCTCGCGCCGCATGGTGGCGTGGTGATGTGGCGCGCCTTCGTCTACTCGCAGGACAACACCGACGACCGCGCCAAGCAGGCGTACACGGAGTTCAAGCCGCTGGACGGCAAGTTCCGCGCGAACGTGCTGCTGCAGGTGAAGAACGGCCCCATCGATTTCCAGCCACGCGAACCGTTCAACCCGTTGTTCGGCGCGATGCCGAAAACGCCGCTGATGATGGAGTTCCAGGTCACCAAGGAATACCTGGGCTTCGCCACGCACTTGGTCTATCTCGGCCCGCTGTTCGAGGAAGTGCTCGCGGCCGATACGATGGCGCAGGGCAAGGGCTCGACCGTGGCCAAGGTGATCGACGGCCAGCTCGATCATCACGCGCTGACCGGCATTGCCGGCGTGGCCAACATCGGCGCCGATCGCGACTGGAGCGGTTCGGACTTCAACCAGGCCAACTGGTATGCGTTCGGACGGCTGGCGTGGAATCCCGTGGCCTCGTCGCGCGACATCGCCAACGACTGGGCGCGCATGACGTTCACCAACGACGAGGCTTTCGTGAAGCCCGTGGTCGACATGATGATGCTGTCGCGCGAAGCCGTGGTCGATTACATGACGCCGCTGGGCCTGCATCACCTGATGGGCCACGGCCACCACTACGGCCCGGAGCCGTGGGACGCCAGCGGCCCGCGCGCCGACTGGACGCCGGTGTACTACCACCGTGCCGATCACGATGGTATCGGCTTCGACCGCAGCAGCACGGGCAGCAACGCCGTCGCACAGTACGCGCCGGCCGTTGCTGCGCAATTCAACGATGCCAGCCGCACGCCCGATGCATTCCTGCTGTGGTTCCACCACCTGCCGTGGACCTATCGCATGCCGTCGGGCCAGAGCCTGTGGGATGCGTTGGTCCAGCACTACACGCGCGGCGTGGATGATGTCGCACAGATGCGTGCCACCTGGGCGCGTCTGGATGGCCACATCGATGCGCAGCGCTACCGCAAGGCCGCCACCTTCCTCGCCGTGCAGCAGAACGAAGCGCAATGGTGGCGCGACGCTTCCATCGTGTATTTCCAGAGCCTCAACGGTCTTCCGCTGCCGGCCGGCTACCAGCCACCCGCGCATTCGCTGAAGTACTACCAGTCGCTTTCGTTCCCCTACGTTCCGGGCTACCAATGATGATCCCTCGCGTATTTCCCAAGATGTCGACGGTTCGCCTGGCAGCGGCGTCATTGCTAGCCTTCGCATGCGCGTCGCCGTTCGCGACGCGTGCGGCCGATGCCGAAGCGCCCCTGCTCAATCCGCTGTTCCAGGATCACGCCATCCTGCAGCGCGATCAGCCCACCCGCGTCTGGGGTGATGCGAAGGCAGGTGATCGCGTCACTGTGACGTTCGCGGGCAAGAAGGTGACGGCGAAAGCCGATGCGAAAGGTCACTGGGAAACATCGCTACCGGCTTCGCCTGCTGGCGGTCCTTATGTGCTGACCGCGAAGACGGGTGGCGGCCATGAGCAAACCATCAGCGACGTGCTCGTGGGCGACGTGTGGCTGTGTTCCGGCCAGTCCAACATGGTGCTGCAGGTGAAGCGCTCGCTGGATGCACGCGCCGAAGTGCAGAACGCGTCGAACGATCGCATCCGCATGCTCACCGTCGACAACGTGAGCAGCGTGACGCCGCTGGACAGCATTCCCGCCACCGATCACTGGCTGAAGACCACGCCGGAAAACGTGCCCGAGTTCTCCGCCGCCTGCTATTTCTTCGCGCGCGAACTGCAGAAGACCGTGGACGTGCCGATGGGCCTGGTGGTGGCCGCATGGGGCGGTTCGCGCATCCAGCCTTGGATGAGTGCACAGGCGTTGCGCAAGGTCGGCGGCTACGACGCGCCGCTGGATCTGCTCGAACTCTACGCCAAGGATCGAACCAAGGCCGGCGAGCAATTGGATGCGCAATGGCGGGCATGGTGGCACTCGCGCCCCGGCGTGGCCGCGAGCGATGAACCCTGGAATCCTGCGCATATCACGCAGGAAGGCTGGCAGCCGGCGCCACTCGACAAGGGCGCATGGCAGCGTTGGGGCAAGCCCGAGTTGGCCAACTTCACCGGCACCGTGTGGTATCGCACGGTGGTGACGTTGACGGCGGCGCAGGCTGCGCAGGCGGCCACGTTGCACTTGAGCACGGTGAACGAGGCCGACCAGACCTGGGTGAACGGCCGCTGGGTCGGCACGACCTATGGCGGCGATCCGCGTTCGTATGCGATCCCCTCTGGCGTGTTGCATGAAGGTGAGAACCCCGTCGCGATCAATGTGCTCAACACCTATCGCGATGGCGGACTCTACGGCGATGCATCGCAGCGTGCGCTGCATCTGGCCGATGGAGGCACCGTCTCGCTGGCCGACCACTGGCAGTATCGCGCGGTGCCGTCGAGCTATGGGCCGCCGCCGAGCGTGCCGTGGCAATCGACGCAAGGCCTGTCCACGATCTACAACGGCATGATCGCGCCGCTGGGCGATTTCACCTTCCGTGGTGCGCTCTGGTACCAGGGCGAATCCAACACCAGCGATCCGTCGCACTACCAGGCCTTGCTGGAAGCGTTGCGCAGCGATTTCCGCGCACGCTTCGGCGCGCAACTGCCACTGTTGATCGTGCAGCTGGCCGGCTATGGCGCGGCACCGACGCATCCACAGGAAAGCGGCACCGCTGGCATTCGAGAGGCGCAGCGTCTGGCGGCTGACGACGACGCACGTTCGGCCTTGGCGGTGACCGTCGATATCGGCGAACGCACGGACATTCATCCCGCGAACAAGCAGGAGCTGGGTCGCCGGCTTGCCCGCGCCGCGCGCCACGTGATCTACGGCGATACCGGGCTGCCGCCTTCCGGCCCCGTGCCGGCTTCTGTGCAGCGTGATGGCGATGCCGTCAGCGTGCGCTTCAAGGACGTCACCGACGCACTAGTGGTCTACGGCGCCGATCATCCGGTGGGCTTCGAACTCTGCACTGCGCAGGAGGACTCGTGTCGTTACGCGGACGCCGACGTGCATGGCGACACGGTGACCTTGCACGCATCACTGCCCGCCGCCGACATCGCGCGCGTTCGCTACTGCTGGGCCGACAGCCCGGTGTGCACGCTCTATGACCGCGCCGGCCTGCCTGCGGGTCCATTCGAATCGCCCGTTACGTCCCATCGTTCTGCCCAGGAAAGCCGTCCATGAGCACCCCGTTGTCGCATGAAGCCGCCTCTCACGCTTCGGCCCGCGATCGCGAGATCGTCGATGCCAAGGTCATCGTCACCTGTCCGGGCCGCAACTTCGTCACGCTGAAGATCACCACGCGTTCCGGCGTCACCGGCCTGGGCGACGCCACGCTCAACGGTCGCGAACTGGCGGTGGCGTCCTACCTGCAGGACCACGTGGTGCCCAACCTGATCGGCCGCGACGCGGGCCGCATCGAGGACATCTGGCAGTTCTTCTATCGCGGTGCGTACTGGCGCCGTGGCCCGGTGACCATGACCGCCATCGCCGCCGTCGACGTGGCGTTGTGGGACATCCTGGGCAAGTTCGCCAACCTGCCGCTCTATCAACTGCTGGGCGGCCGGTCACGCGAAGGCGCGCTGGTCTACGGCCACGCCAACGGCCGCGACATCAGCGAAGCGAGCGAGGAAGTCGGCCGTTTCCGCGAGAAGGGTTTCCTCGCCATCCGCGCGCAGTGCGGCGTGCCCGGCGTGAAGAAGGCCTATGGCATTTCCGTGGGCGGCAAGCCATACGAACCCGCGGAAAGCGAGCTGCCAGCGGAAACCGTGTGGTCCACGCCGCGCTATCTCGACGTGGTGCCGAAGCTGTTCGAGCGACTGCGCGCGGACCACGGCGATGAAGTGGAACTGCTGCACGACGTGCATCACCGGCTCACGCCGATCGAGGCAGCACGTCTCGCGCGCAGCGTGGAGCCCTATCGCCTGTTCTGGCTGGAGGACGCCACGCCTGCCGAGAACCAGAAATCGTTCGAATTGATTCGCCAGCAATCCGTCACGCCGTTGGCGGTGGGCGAAGTGTTCAATTCGATCTGGGATTGCAAGCACCTCATCGAGAACCAACTGATCGACTACATCCGCACCACCATCGTGCACGGCGGCGGCATCACGCACCTGCGTCGCCTGGCGGATTTCGCCGCGCTGCATCAGGTGCGCACCGGTTTCCACGGTGCCACGGATCTCTCGCCGGTCTGCATGGGCGCCGCGCTGCACTTCGATACCTGGGTGCCCAACTTCGGCATCCAGGAATACATGTTCCATTCCGATGAGACCAACGAGGTGTTCCCGCACGACTACACTTTCCGCGCGGGCCGGCTGCATTGCGGCGAAACGGCGGGCCACGGCGTCACCATCGACGAGAAGCTCGCCGCACGCTTCCCCTATGTGCCGAAGCAGTTGCCGATCGCGCGACTCGAAGACGGCTCGATGTGGGATTGGTGATGCGTTCGTTCCGGCGTCGCCTTCTGCTGCCGTGCCTGCTCGCCATGGTCGCCGCGTCGGCGCATGCGCAGGATGCGGTGCTGTTCGACTGGTTCGATTACCAGGGTCATGACCAGGCGTTCGAACAGCCGCTGCCGGCCGGCCACTATCGCAACCCCGTGCTTGCCGGTTTCTATCCGGATCCCAGCGTGATCCGCGCGGGCGACGCGTTCTATCTGGTGAATTCCAGCTTTGCCTACTACCCGGGTATTCCCGTGTTCGAGAGCCGCGACCTCGTGCACTGGAAGCCCATTGGCCACGTCATCGATCGTCCCGGCGAGATCGACTTCGATGGACTGGGCATGTCGCGCGGCCTGTTCGCACCGGCCATCGCGTACCACCAAGGCACGTTCTACGTGGTCAACACGTCGGTGGACCGAGGCGGCAATTTCATCGCGAAGGCGACGAACCCAGCGGGACCATGGTCCGATCCGATCTGGCTGCACGGCGTGGAAGGGATCGACCCGTCGCTGTTTTTCGATGACGACGGCAAAGCGTATCTGCTCAACAACGGTACGCCCGAAGGCAAGCCGCTGTACGAAGGACACCGCGCCATCTGGTTGCAGCAGATCGATCTTGCCAAAGGCGAACCGGTAGGCGCACGCAAGGTCGTCCTCAACGGCGGCACGGACATCGCAAAAAAGCCGATCTGGATCGAAGGTCCGCACCTGTACAAGCACGATGGCTGGTACTTCCTCATGTGCGCCGAAGGTGGCACGGGGCCGCAGCATTCCGAAGTGGTGCTACGCAGCCGCTCCCTCTGGGGCCCGTACGTGCCGTACGAAGGCAACCCCATCCTTACGCAGCGCGACCTTCCCGCTGATCGCGCCGATGCGATCACCAATGCCGGGCACGCCGACCTGGTGCAGGCAGCCGACGGAAGCTGGTGGGCCGTATTCCTCGCCAGCCGCAACTACAGCGGCTCGCACTACAACACCGGGCGCGAAACCTATTTGCTTCCGGTGACGTGGAAGAACGACTGGCCGACGATACTTCCGCATGGCAAGGCCATTCCGCAGGTGTCCGCGGGCCCGGCATTCATGCGGCGCGATGTGGCGCAGGCGCCGTTGACGGGCAACTTCGACGCGCGCGATGACTTCGACGCGCAAGAGCTCGGCGCCGAATGGTTGTTCGTGCGCACGCCCAAGCAGGCCTGGGCGGATCTCGCGTCGCATCCCGGCAAGCTCGCGATCCATCCTCTCGCCGAAGACATGGACGCGCTGCGAAATCCGTCCTTCCTCGCGCGCCGCCAGCAACACCTCGTCTTCGAGGCCAGCACCTCGTTCTCGGTACCGACTCAGCCGGACGTCGAGGCGGGCATCGCGGCGTTTCAGAACGAACATTATTGGTACGCGCTTGGCGTGCGTCGCGAGGGCGACCATCTGCTGCTGTCGCTGCGGCAGCATCGGGGCAACGAAGTGGCTGTCATTGCCAAGACGGTGCTTCCCGCCACGACGAAGGCGTTGAAGCTGAAGATCCAAGGCGATGCCGGCCTGTATGGATTTGCCTATGACGATGGCGCCGGTTGGACGTGGCTGGAACGCCACGCGGATGGCACGGTGCTGAGCACCGACGTGGCCGGTGGATTCATTGGCACGGTGCTGGGGCCGTATGCGCGCCAGCTGGGAAGCAAGTGACATGAGTGGTTTGCCGATGCGTGGAAAGGGGATGTCGATGAGCAGGAAGGAAACAGTGCGCGAGCACCGGCGCTTCACGTGGCGTAGCGCGATATGCGTGGCGTTGCTGGCCGCGGGCCTGCCCTGCCTTGGCCTGGCGATGACCGATGCAGCGACGAAGGCACCTGCGCCGAAGGCTGGCTACCTCGACCTCTCGCGCAGCTTCGAGGATCGCGCTGCCGACCTGGTGTCGCGCATGACGCTGGAAGAGAAGGTTGCGCAGATGCAGAACGCCGCGCCAGCCATTCCCCGCCTTGGCGTCCCGGCTTATGACTGGTGGAACGAAGCGCTGCACGGCGTGGCGCGCGCGGGCGAGGCCACGGTGTTTCCGCAGGCCATCGGCATGGCGGCTACCTTCGATACCGGCCTGATGAGCCAGGTGGCCGAAGCGATCAGCGATGAGGCGCGCGCAAAGCACCAGGAGTTCCTGCGCCGCGATATGCATGCGCGCTACCAGGGACTCAC
The DNA here is from genome assembly GCF_040545895.1 of Dyella japonica. Lineage (GTDB taxonomy): Bacteria > Pseudomonadota > Gammaproteobacteria > Xanthomonadales > Rhodanobacteraceae > Dyella > Dyella japonica_D. The sequence continues at coordinate 314,921 of NZ_JBEPMU010000005.1, read as the reverse complement.
CTTCTGGTCGCCGAACATCAACATCTTCCGCGACCCGCGCTGGGGCCGTGGGCAGGAAACCTACGGCGAAGATCCCTTCCTCACTTCACGCATGGGCGTGACCTTCGTGCGCGGGCTGCAGGGTGACGATCCCACCTACCGCAAACTCGACGCCACCGCCAAGCACTTCGCCGTGCACAGCGGGCCGGAATCCGAGCGCCACCGCTTCGACGTGCATCCCAGCGAACGCGATCTCTACGAAACCTATCTGCCGGCGTTCCAGGCCTTGGTGCAGGAAGGCAAGGTCGACGCAGTGATGGGTGCGTACAACCGCGTGAACGGCGAATCGGCCTCGGCCAGCCAGCGCTTGCTGCAGGATGTGCTGCGCAAGGACTGGGGTTTCGCCGGCTACGTCGTCTCGGATTGCGATGCGGTGGAAGATATCTTCATGCACCACCAGATCGTGGCCAATGCGGAACAGGCCGCCGCGCTCGCGGTGAAGAAGGGCGATGACCTCAACTGCGGCCACACCTATGCCGCGCTCGTCAACGCGGTGCACCAGGGCCTGATCAGCGAAGCGGAGATCGACGTCGCGCTCACGCGCCTGATGCTGGCGCGCTTCCGCCTCGGCATGTTCGATCCCCCGGAACGCGTGCGCTGGGCGCAGATTCCCTACTCGGTCAATCAATCGCCCGAACACGACGCGCTGGCGCGTCGCGCCGCCGATGAATCCATCGTGTTGCTGAAGAACGATGGCGTGCTTCCCTTGTCGCGCGATCTGCATCGCATCGCCGTGATTGGTCCAACGGCTGATGATGTGACTGCCTTGCTCGGCAACTACCACGGCACGCCGGCATCGCCGGTGACCATCCTGCAAGGTATCCGCAGCGCCGTGCCGCAGGCGGAAGTGGTATACGCCAAGGGCGCCACACTGGTGGAAGGCTTCGACGACCAGAGCGGCTTTCCGCTGATCGATGCAAGCTATCTGCGCCCGTCGGCCGATGCCGCCGAGCACGGCCTCAAGGGTGAGTACTTCCGCGGCAACGACTTCGCCTCGGCACCCGTGATCACCCGTGTGGACGGCAAGATCGGTTTTCGCTGGGACCATAGCGCGCCCACGGACGAACTCGTCACGCGCGGCGAACTGCCTGCGGACCAGGCGCTCGATCCCACGCACTTCAGCGCGCGCTGGAGCGGCCAACTCGTGCCGCCTACATCAGGCCGCTATGAACTGAGCGCGGCAGCTGCCGAAGGTTATCGACTCTATCTCGATGGCCGTTTGGTGCTGGACGCGTGGAATCCCGCCACCGCCACGCATGCCGTCAGCGTTCCGATGGACCTGCAAGCCAACAAGGCCTACGACATCCGGCTGGAATACACCAAGGCCGACCACAACGCCGACGTGCGCCTTGCGTGGCGCATGCCGGGCGCCAAGCCGCCGTTCGAGGAAGCGATGGAAGCGGCCAGGCACGCGGACGCCATCGTCTTCGTCGGTGGCCTCAACAGCGATGTGGAAGGCGAGGAGATGAAAGTGAACTACCCCGGTTTCGCCGGGGGTGATCGCACCGACCTGCGCCTGCCGGCCACGCAGCAGAAGTTGCTGCAGGCCTTGCGCGCCACGGGCAAGCCGGTGGTGCTGGTGCTCACCTCGGGCTCGGCGCTCGCCATCGACTGGGCGCAGCAACACGTGCCTGGCATCGTGCTCGCATGGTATCCGGGGCAGCGTGGCGGCAACGCCGTGGCCGACGTGTTGTTTGGCCAGAGCAATCCCTCCGGCCGCTTGCCGGTGACCTTCTACAAGGCCAGCGAAACATTGCCCGCCTTCGACGACTACCGCATGGAAGGCCGCACCTATCGTTACTTCAAGGGGCAGCCGCTGTATCCGTTCGGCTATGGCTTGTCGTACACCACGTTCACCTATTCCGACATGCAGCTGGATCACTCGACGCTGAGCGCCGATGGCCACCTCACGGTGACGTTGAGCGTGAAGAACACCGGGCCGCGCGCGGGCGATGAAGTGGTGCAGCTCTATGTGCGTGCCACGCATCCTGGCCCCTGGCGTTCGAACAAGGAACTGCGGGGCTTCCGGCGCGTGAACCTGCAGCCGGGCGAGGAGAAGCGTGTGTCCTTCGACGTGTCGCCGCGCACCGACCTTCGCTACTACGACGATGTGCGCCACGCCTATGCGGTCGACCCGGGCCGCTACGAATTGCAGGTAGGTGCATCGAGCGCTGATATCCGCCTCACGGCGCCGTTCGACGTGCGCGATTGAGGAAGCTTGCCATGGCGCAACCCTCCCGCGTGGTCTTCTTTGGCGAACTGCTGTTGCGCCTGTCGCCGCCCGGCCACGAGATGCTGCTGCAATCGCCGCGGCTCGATGCGCGCTTCGGTGGCGCGGAGGCGAATGTCGCCTCATCGCTGGCCATCTTCGGCCATCACAGCGTGATGGTGAGCGCATTGCCCGATCACGCGATCGGTCACGCCTGTGCGGGCGAGCTTCGCAGACACGGCGTGGACACTGCCGCGCTGCATTACGCTGCAGGCCGCATGGGCATGTACTTCCTCACACCGGGGGCCATGCAGCGACCATCGGAAGTGATCTATGACCGCGCCGGCTCGGTGTTCGCGCAAACGCCTGCAGCGGATTACGACTGGCCACGCCTGCTCGAAGGTGCGCAGTGGCTGCATCTGTCAGGCATCAATCTCGCCTTGGGCGAAGGCACGGCAGAGGCGGCGATGGCGGCCGTGCATGCGGCGCATTCCCTCGGCGTGCGTGTCTCCTTCGATGGCAACTATCGCAGCAAGCTGTGGGGCGAACGGGCGAAGGATGCGCCGGCATGGATCCGTCGCATCATGGCCGAAGCCGATCTGATCTTCGGCAACGACCGCGATATCGCGCTGGCTCTGAACATGGCCTTTCCCCAGGCGCAGGCGGACGAGCGTTTCCACGCCGCCGCTTGCGCTGTCTTTGAAGCCTTCCCGCGGCTCTCGCACCTGGCGTCCACCGATCGGCGCCACAGCAGCGTGGATGACCAGTCACTGATCGGCTTGCTCGCCACGCGCGAACGCACCTACACCACGGCATCGCGAGCCTTGACCGGCATCGTCGATCGCATCGGCGGCGGTGACGCATTTGCAGCAGGGCTTTTGCATGGCTTCCTGCGCGGCATGCTGGAACAGGCATCGCTGGATTTCGCGCTTGCAGCGGCATGCCTCAAGCACTCCATTCCCGGCGACGTGAATCTGGCGCGCGAAGCGGAAGTGCGGGCGTTCCTCCAGCAGGAAGGTTTCGAGGTCAGGCGTTGATGGACTCGATGCAACACGGCACGCGCCTGTCGATGCACACGCTGGCCAGCGTGCCGGCATCGGTGGCGCGGCCATCGTATGACATCGAAGGCACGCGCATCGGCATCGTGCATCTTGGCGCGGGCGCGTTTCATCGTGCGCATCAAGCCGTATACATGGACGACCTGCTCGCTCAACATCCGGACTGGGCCATTTGCGGCGTATCGCTGCACAGTCGCGATGTGCGTGATGCCCTGGGGCCGCAGGATGGGCTTTATACGCTGGCGCTATTGGGGGAGCAGAGCCGCTTGCGCGTGGTCGGGTCGATTCGCGAGTTGCTGTGGGCGCGTGAAGAATCCGCTGCCGTGCTGGCACGGCTCGCCCAACCAGGTGTGCGTCTGGTCACGCTCACGGTGACGGAGAAGGGTTATTGCCTCGCGGGCGATGGGCTGGACCTTGCCCACCCCGATATCGTGCACGACCTGGCCATGCCGGATGCGCCGCACAGCGCCATAGGTTATGTCGCCGCCGGTTTGTATCAGCGCTGGCGGCAAGGCATCGCACCGTACACGGTGCTGAGCTGCGACAACCTGGCGGCGAATGGTCATCGACTGCGTCGCGCGGTGCTTCAGTTCGCCGAGTTGCGGGATACGGCCTTTGCTGCGTGGATCGAGGCCCGCGTTGCCTTCCCCTGTTCCATGGTGGACAGCATCACGCCCGCCACGGACGATGCGCTGCGTGAGCGCGTGCGACACGAATTGGGCTGCGACGACGCCTGGCCGATCCAGCGTGAGGAATACACGCAGTGGGTGGTTGAAGACCGTTTCTGCAACGACCGGCCACCGCTGGAGCAGGCCGGCGTGACCTTGAGCCAGGATATCGCCGGTTACGATCGCGCCAAGCTGCGTCTGCTCAACGGCGCGCATTCGACATTGGCGTATCTCGGCTCGCTGATGGATATCGACAGCGTGGGCGATGCCATGCGCAACGAAGCCTTGTCGGGTTTCGTGGCGTTGTTGATGCGCGAGCGTATCGCCACGGCCATCGCGCTTCCCGAAGGTCTGGGTGCGTCGACTTACATCGATGCCGTCTTGCATCGTTTTCGTAATCCCTCGATTCGCCACCGTCTTTCGCAAATCGCCTGGGATGGCTCGCAGAAGCTTCCCGTGCGCCTGCTCAGCACCATTGGCGAGGCACTGGCGCAGGGCAAGGACGTCGAAGCGCTATGCCTGCCCATCGCGGCGTGGATGCACTTTGTGCGTAGGCAGGCGTTGCGCGGCGTGGCCTTGGTCGACCCCATGAACGACGTGCTGTCGGCCCTTGGCCGCGCATGCACGGGCGAGGCGGCGAAGGATGTATCCGCTTTCCTCGTGCTGGCAGCCATATTCGCACCGCTGTCGGCCGATGAACGTTTTGTGGCGTCGCTCACCCACGCGTATGCGTCGCTCGGCGACGCATCGCCCGGGCAGGTCTCGCGCGTGCTGCTTGCGGCGAGCGCGGCGATCCGTGGCGCATGAGCGACGCCCCGTTGGAATCCGAACGATTGAGCGTGAGAGAACAACACATGCGCACGGCAAAGAAAGTCCAGCTCGCCTTGGCAGGGCTCGCCACATGGTTGGCGATGTCCGTGCAGGCGGCCGAGCTGCCTCGCGTGGTGTTGCACGATGACGCCAGCCAACTCATCGTCGATGGCAAGCCGTACCTGATGTTTGCCGGCGAACTTGGCAATTCCTCGGCGGGCACGGCGCCGCAGGCCGATACCATCCTGCCGCGCCTCGCCAGCCAGCACGTCAACACCGTGCTCATGCCCGTGGCGTGGGAACAGATCGAGCCGAGAGAGGGAAGCTTCGACTTTCGCCTGCTCGATCACTGGATCGACGTGGCGCGCAGTCACAAGCAGCATCTCGTGCTGTTGTGGTTTGGGACATGGAAGAACGGCTTTTCCGAATACGCACCGGGCTGGGTGAAGGCCGACGCAGCGCGTTTCCCGCGTGCTCGCGCCGTGGATGGTACGCCGCTGGAAATTCTCTCCACCTTTGGCGAGGAAACGCTGCGGCTGGATAGTCGCGCGTTCGCGGCGCTGATGGAGCACCTCAAGCAGAAGGACGCCCAGCAGACCGTGCTGATGGTGCAGGTGGAGAATGAAGTGGGCCTGGTGGGCGATCGGCGCGACCGCTCGGAGGCGGCGGAGCGCGCGTTCCGCGCGGACGTGCCGCCGTCGCTGATCGCCGCCCTGCAAGCGCAGCACGCGCAGCTGACGCCTGAGCTCTCCGCGCACTTCGATCCCAAGGGCCGAAGCTGGAGCGAGGTGTTCGGCGATGCCGCGGACGAAGTGTTCATGGCATGGCGTTATGCCACCTATATCGACAGCGTGGCGCGCGCAGGCAAGGAGAAGTACGCGTTGCCGATGTACCTCAACGTGCAGCTGCCGGCGTTCCTGGAGCGCGCGGGCGACTACCCCAGCGGCGGGCCGCACCCGTACTTCCAGCAGGTCTATCGCGCGGTGGCGACGCACATCGACTTCTACTCACCTGACATCTACTGGCCTGAATTCGAGTACTGGGTAAAGCGCTACCAGGCCTTGGGCAACCCTGTCTTCATCCCCGAGGCGAAACTCGATCCGGCACCGTACAACGCACTATTCGCCTACGGCGAAGCGCGGGCCTTTGGCTTCAGTCCGTTCGACATCGACAGCCTGCCCGCGCCCGGCAAGGACGCCAGCGACCAGCCGTTGATGATGCAGGTGTATGGCGCGCTGAGCTCGCTGGGCGAGCTGCTGCCTCAGGCGCAGAGCGCGGGCCGCACGCGCGCGTTGGTGCTGCACGCCAACAGCCCTCGGCACATCCAGACCGTGTCACTCGGTGGCTTCCTTTTCGAAGGCGCGCTCTCGCGGTCGTGGCCGAAGAAAGAGTTGCTGACCAACGACGGCGCGATGTTGGTGCTGCAGGTCAGCCAGGAGGAGTTCTATGTGGTGGGCAGCGGACTCACTGTCAGCATAAGGCGTGATCCCGACGTCGATGCGCGCGTGGCGGGTATCAGCAGTATCGAAGAAGTGTCCCGCCAGGGAGCGAGCTGGATGGTGGTGCGGCGACTCAACGGGGATGAAAGCAACCAGGGGCGGCAGTTGATGATGGATCCGAAGGGGTTTCATATCTATCGGATGAGGTTGCATGCGATAGCGCGTTGAGTGCTGCGTTTTCGCTGGCTTGCTCGCCTGCGGCGGGCCTCCGTCTTCCTGCCGCATCCCTGCGGCCACCCTGCGGGCTGATCTTCCGCCCGCCCGCCGCTGTCATACGGGGACCCCGAAGAGCCAAGAACAAAGCGCGAATTAGCTGCGCTTTCGCGAGCACCCGCCCCTCACCCCAACCCTCTCCCACAAGGGGAGAGGGAGAAGTGTGGTGCACGGAGAGGACGTGAGAGCGAAGCCAAAGCAAAGGCCGATGCGGAGCGAGGCTCCGCTTTAAGTCCTCTGCGATTCGGGCGCGTTGCGGAGTACCCGCTGTGTGGCCTCCCATGGGTGTCCCGCCACAACCATCCTCGAGCGTTCGGGCTTATCCCAACACGATGCTGCGAGCTCTTAAGGCCATTTTCTTTGGGTCACTTTTCTTTTGGGCCAGCAAAAGAAAAGTGACTCGAGCGGCGGCAGCCGATCGAAACGCACGCCGCGTAGGCGGCACGCTGGCGGCGGCGTTGCAGAGGAGCGAACCAAGGAATCGCGACAACCGTAAAGCAAAGTCACTGGATGACCAGCCTTCGGCTGTTGTAAAGCGCCTCCTGCCTTCGCAGGAATGACGAGCAAAAAAGCACGAGCTAAAAAAGCACAAGCTAGAAAAGCACAAGCTAGAAAAGCACAAGCTAGAAAAGCGCGACTTCCTTCCGCGCAAACCCTTCGCACATTCCAGCGTTCACAACTCCCCCGTCAAAGCCTATACGCCCTCTTAGGCAACCGATACGCCAAATCCACCGCCACCTCAACGGCCTCATCCTCCTCCATCCGATGCTCCGCCACGAGCTTCGCCAAAAACGCGCAATCCACACGCCGCGCCACATCATGACGCGCAGGAATGGAAAGGAATGCCCGCGTGTCGTCGTTGAAGCCCACCGTGTTGTAGAACCCGCCGCTGCTCAAGGTCTGCTCGCGAAACCGCCACATGCCTTCCGGCGCGTCGTGGAACCACCAGGCGGGGCCAAGGAACAGCGCGGGATAGTGGCCGGCCAGCGGCGCCAGTTCGCGGCTGTAGGTGCTCTCGTCCAGCGTGAACAGCAGCAGTTGGAAGCCCGGCTCGTTGCCGAAGCGGTCGAGCAGCGGCTTGAGCGCATGCACGTACTCGGTGCGCAGCGGCATATCGGCGCCCTTGTCACGCCCGAAGCGCTCGAACAACGCGCGGTTGTGATTGCGGAAGCAGCCCGGATGAAGTTGCATCACCAGTCCGTCGTCCAGGCTCATCGCCGCCATTTCAGTAAGCACCTGGCCGCGGAACAACTCCGCCTCCTCGGCGGTCACGTTGCTGCGCACGACCTTATCGAACAGTCGCGTCGCTTCGGCGCGCGAAAGATCGGCCGTGGCTGCACTTGGATGTCCGTGATCGGTGGAGGTGGCACCCATGCTTGCGAAGTACGCGCGTCGCTGGCGATGGGCGCGCAGGTAGCCGTCCCAGCTGTACACGTCCTCGCCGGTGATCTCGCCGAACGATCGCAGCGCATCCGGAAATTGCTCGTGCTCGGGATCGACCACCGGATCGGGTCGATAAGCCGTGATCACGCGTCCCCGCCAGCCGCTCTCGCGGATCTCGGCGTGGTGCTGGAGCGGATCGAGCGGTGATTCGGTGGTGGCAATCAGCTCGATGTTGAAGCGCTCGAACAAGGCGCGCGGACGGAAGGCCGGTGTCTGCAGTGCTGCCGTGATGTGGTCGTAGTACAGGTCGGAGGTGCTGGCGGCGAGGCGCGCGCGCAGGCCAAACACATCGTGGAACACATGGTTGAGCCACATCGACGACGGCGTGCCGCGGAACAGGTGAAAGTGGCTGGCGAACACGCGCCACGCTTCGCGTGGATCGACTTTTGCACGCGAGCCATCGCGACGGGGAATGCCAAGCGCATCCAGCGACACGCCCTGGCTATAGAGCGTGCGGAACACGTAGTGATCCGGCAGCAGCAATAGTTCGGTGGGGTTCGCAAAAGCTTCGTTTTTCGCAAACCAGGACGGATCGGTATGGCCGTGCGGGCTGATGATCGGCAACGTGCCGACATGAGCATACAGTCGCCGGGCGATGGCGCGCTGCACGGGATCTGAGGAGAACAGGCGATCGTCGTGCAGGGTCAGGGGATGGGGCGTGGTGGTCATGGTCGGGCCGCGCATCGATGGGAATACTGTGTCGGAGAACGAATGAATAGCGTAGTCATGGCGTTGGTGTGTCGTGCGTCTCGCGCACATAGCGACGCAGCCACGCCAGTGCGGGGCGCTCGCTGCCGTCATCGCGAACGAGATTGGCGCCCTGCTTCGTCCGCCATAGGCCCGGGCGAAAGCCCCACAGGGTGATGCCGCGAACGGCCGGGTGGTTCCAGAACACGGGGAAGACACGTTCATAGGAAGCGAGTTGACGCGCATCGTCGCGGCCGTCGATGTCGAATTCGGTCACGTAGATGGGCAGCCCCGTCGCTGCCAGACGGTCGAGATTGGATTGGTGCACCGACATGGCGACATCGTTGCCGGTTTCGAACGCATGTTCCTGCAGCCCGATGCCGTCGATCAGATGGTCCTTCTGCAGCAGCTCGATGATCTCTCGGTAGCGACGCGTGTGGCTGTCGCTGTGCGTGATGTCATAGTCGTTGATCAGCAGCTTGGCATGGGGAAAGCGCTCGCGCGCCAGCCGGAAGGCGGTGACGATCCAGTCCCAGCCGGTGGCGCCCTTGCCGCCGAGCGCATCGATGTAACCGCCGCTGTCCTTGCGCTTGCCGGTGGGCGGATGTTGCAGCGGTTCGTTCACCACTTCGACAAAATCGAGATCCGGGTAGCGCGCGGCAACGGCATCGAACCATGCCTCGATGGCACGGCGCTGCTCGGCGACGGGCAACGAGTGCAGCCACGCGGGTTGTTGTTCGCCCCACACCAGCACGTGCATATGGAACGGAAAGCCGTGCGCCTTCGCAAAGCGATAAGCGTCGTCGAGTGCGGACCAGTTCATCTGTCCGCGCACGGCTTCCACGCTGCCCCACTTACCGGCGTTTTCCGGCGTCACCTTGTTCCAGTACCGCGCGAAATCCGTTGCCTGCTTTTGGCTGTAGGCACTGCCGAGGAATTTCGATTGCCCGGCGGCCAGCGGTGTTTCATCCGCGCGGACGAGCACAGGTGCGATGACGAGCAACAACATCAAGAGCAGACGGCGCATGGTTCAGGTCTCCTTCGCGTCGACGGATAGCACGGCCGGCTCCAGGCGTGGCACCAGCAGTTGCACGACAAGCCACGCGACGAGGTACGCACCGCCGGCCAACAGGAACACCGGCACGTAACTGCCCGTGGCCTGCAGCAACAGGCCGATCACCGTGGAAATCAACATGCCGCCGACGGCGCCGGCAAAGCCGCCCATGCCGACCACCGAGGCAACGGCGTGGCGCGGAAAGAGATCCGACGTAAGCGTGTAGACATTGGCCGACCAACCCTGATGGCCCGCGGTGGCCAGGCCCACCAGCGCCACTGCCAACCACAGATGGCTGGCCTTGGCCGCGAAGATCACCGGCACCACCATCAGCGCGCAGATGAGCATCGCGGTCTTGCGTGCGCGATTCACGTTCATGCCGTGCTTGATGAATGCGCCGGCCAGCCAGCCGCCCGCAATGCTGCCCGCATCGGCCATCAGGAAAATGGTGATCAGCGGTGCGCCGAGTTCCAGCAGGCCCAGCCCGTACTTGGCGTGCAGGAACTTGGGCAGCCAGAACAGGAAGAACCACCAGATCGGATCGGTGATGAACTTGGCGGCCGCAAAAGCCCAGGTCTGACGAAAACGCAGCAGCTGCGACCATGGCACGCGCCGCGTGGGCGCTTCCGGTTCGGCGCCGATATGCGCACGCTCCTGCGGCGAGAGCCGCGGCTCCTGGTCAGGCGTGCGATAGGTGAGCAACCACACGATGAGCCAGATCGCGCTGAGCACGCCGGTGCACAAGAAGGCGGCCTGCCATCCCCATTGCGCCGCAACAATCGGCACCATCAACGGCGCCACGATGGCGCCGATATTCGAACCCGAATTGAAGATGCCGGCGGCGAGCGCGCGCTCGCGTTGCGGAAACCATTCGGCCACCGCCTTGATCGCGGCGGGAAAGTTGCCGGCTTCGCCGAGGCCCAGTGCAAAACGTGCCACCGCGAAACTGATCACGCCGGTTGCCAGCGAGTGGCTCATCGCTGCGAGGCTCCAGATGCCAATGGCCAGCGCGTAGCCAATGCGTGTGCCGAAACGATCGATCACGGCGCCTGCGCACAGCAGGCCCACGGCGTACGCGGCCTGGAACGCGGTGACGATGCTGCTGTATTGCAACTCGGTCCAGCCGATCTTTTCCTGCAGAAAAGGCGCCAGAACGCCCAGCACCTGACGGTCGATGTAGCTGATGGTGGTGGCCGCCAGCAGCATGGCGCACACGCGCCAGCGATAGTTGCCGATCTTCATGCGTGGCGTGGTGGATGCCTCGCCGGAAACCTGGCGCGAGCGATCGGCATCGCTGCCGCGAGGCGGCGACATCACGTTGCGTGTTTCATCCGATCGCGCCATTCCATCCCCGTTTGCGCAGCGCTGTATTTGGTAGCGCTACCATTATTGTCACCGTGTCTGGCGAATGTCACTTCCATTTCGTTGTGCATGTGCACATGACGAAAACTGCTTGTTTACAGCTTCTTTCAAGGCTTTTTTTGCGAGTGAAAAAAGCATGCTGCCCTGCAGCGTGCGGGCCGATATTGTTAGCGCTACCTTTTCTGTCGAGCCGAGACGGGGACCAGTGTCCGGCCAGCGACTTAAAGCACATGTAGGAATCGGCGAGTGCCGCAAAGGTGCTCGGGGGGCGATTCCGTCAACAGAATCGAGAGGGGAGTATGGTGCAGGCCCGAATCGCTAGAACCGTGTTGTCGCATGCGTTGAGTCTTGCCTTGCTGGGCGCCGTGGGGATTGCGCAGGCACAAGAAGCAACGGCATCGCAGACGCCGTCCCAGGACCCGACCAAGCCGCAGGCAAAGAAGCCCGCGCAGGCCGATGGCAAGACCACCAACAGCACCACCAACGGCACGGCGGCCACGCCCGAACAGAGCAAGACGCTCGGCGCCGTGAACGTGAGCGGCAGCTACCGCAACAGTATCCAGTTCCAGACCGATGCCAAGCGCGACGCCACCAACGTCACCGACTCGGTCTTCGCCGAAGACATCGGCAAGTTCCCCGATACCAACATCGCCGAATCGCTGAACCGCGTGCCGGGCGTGCAGCTCACGCGCGACGTCGATGGCGAAGGCGTGAACATCCAGATTCGTGGACTGGGCACGGACTTCACCAAGATCATGCTCAATGGCGACCAGCTCGCCGTGGCATCGGCCGGTGGCCTCAATTCGCAGAACCAGAATCGCGAGGTCGATCTTGACCTGCTGCCCAGCGAATTCTTCACCCAGCTGACCGTCAACAAGACGCCCACGCCGAGCATGACCGAAGGCGGCGTCGCCGGTGTGGTGGACATGCGTACCACGCGTCCGTTCGACAACCCAGGCACGCACCTGACCTATTCGTTGCAGGGCCAGTACAACTCCATCGGCAAGGACACCAAGCCGCGCGGCTCGCTGATCGGCAGCTGGACCAACAAGGAAGGCACGTTTGGCGCGACGGTGGGCTACACGGCCTCCAAGAACGACTACGATGTCCAGGGTTTCGAGACGATTGGCTGGACCACGCCGCAGCTCACCGCAGCGCAGTGCGGCACCGCGGCGGGCCATTGCAGTCCCGCCGGCGGCAGCTGGGTGATTCCCGGCACCATCCCGGCGAACGCAGGCTTCGGCCTGCCGGCGGGCCAGGTGATCGACAACGCGTGGCTGCTCGCGCACAACCCCGGCCTCAATACATCGCAGATCGCCAATGCGCTGATTCCGCGCCTGGGCCGCGACGCCTACACGGACGGCACCAACGATCACCAGTCCGCGATGGCGTCGCTGGAATGGCGCCCGAGCGAGGCCGCGCACTTCTACCTGGACACGCTGTTCTCGCAGAAGGAAAAGCACTTCGACCGACTGGACATGAATCTGATCGGCCGCAGCGGCCAGATGATTCCGACCAATATGCAGGTCGACCAGAACGACGTGGTCACGCAGGCGAACTTCGCCAATGCGCAGTACTTCCTGGAAGATCGCCCGTACGACCAGCACACCAAGTTCTACAACATCAATCCGGGCGGCACCCTGCTGCTGGGTTCCGGCGATGACCTCAAGTTGGACTTCCAGGCGTATACGCAGCGCAGCTGGTATCGCCAGTACGCGCCGTCGATCGACGTGCAGACGCCGCTCAACCAGAACATCACGGTCAACTACAACAATACTGGTGGCAACGTTCCCACCATCACGCCCAGCGTTGACCTCAACAACCCGAACCTCGGTTGGCAGTATTACCGCGTCAACATCCAGAACGAAACGCGCACCACCGACAACAAGGGCACGCGTTGGGATCTGCAGTGGGGCGACGACAGCAACAACCTGCGCACCGGCATCGCGTACGACGACATCTCACGCGAGATCAAGGCGTACGACAACTCCCCTGCGTGGGCGACAGCGGTGAATGCGGCCGTGGCCGCCAACGGCTGGGCCCAGTACATCAAGCCGGGCAAGGATGGCTTCATCGCCATCGACAACGCCGCGCTGATGGCCGCCACCAACTACGACTACCTCAATGCCACCGCACCGCTCACTACGGCCGCAGCCAGCGGCGCCAACGCGGGCAATATCGAGGAGCGCACGTGGGCGTGGTACCTCGAGGGCAACGGCAAGTGGGACCTCGGCGGCCATGAGCTGCGCCTCAACGGCGGCGTGCGCCATGCGGAGACCGACCAGAGCATCGCCGGCCCGTCCACCATCGGTACGCAGCTGCAGTACATCACGCTGAAGAATACCTACGGCTACTACTTGCCGTCGTTCAACGCGGCGTTCAACGCCACCGACGATGTGGTGCTGCGACTGGCTGCATCGCGTTCGCTGACGCGCCCCGACCCGAGCGCGATGGTGCCCAACACCAACTTCAGCGACCCGGCGGCGGAAATCGCCACGCAGGGTAATCCGAAGTTGCAGCCGTACCTGTCGACCAACCTCGACTTCGGCGGCGAGTGGTACACCGGCAACGAGGGCTATCTGGCGCTCGACCTGTTCGGCAAGCGCATCAAGGGCTTCACCGTCAGCGGCACCAACCTGGTTCCGTTCGACCAGATGGGCATCCCGTTCGACTCGTTGACTGCGACGCAGCAGCAGGCGATCAACCTGCGCGGTGGTCCGGCGCAGGCGGAGGTGCAGGTATCGCAGCAGGTCAACGCCGACGGCACGCTGTTCCTCAAGGGTGCGGAAGCGAACTGGGTGCAGCCGCTGGACTTCGTTCTGAAGGGCCTGGGCGTGCAGGCGAACTACACCGTTACCTCGCAGAAGAGCATCGGCGGCGGTGTGCCGGCGCAGGCCATCGGCGTGTCCCCGCACACGTACAACGCCACGGCGTACTGGGAAAACTACGGCGCGATGGTTCGCCTGTCGTACACCTGGAACTCGGCGCAGATCAGCTCCACGGCCAACCAGAACGGCCTGCCCTTCGCGCAGATCAAGACGGACGCCCGCGGCCAGCTCGACCTGTCGGCCAGCTACGAGTTCGCGCAGTGGATGTCCAAACCGACCGTGACGTTGAACGTGGTGAATCTCACCAAGGCGAATTTCCGCCAGACCATCACGTACAACAACGCGGCGTATTCGTACTACACGCCAGGCTATACGATCATGCTGGGCGTGCGCGGGACGTTCTGATCGACGAACCGTTGCATGAAACATCCGCGGCCCGTCCGGCGTCCTCCCCCGCCGGCCGGGCCGCGACGTGTGGCGGGTCGGCACGGAGTGCCGCGTCACGTGGTCCTGACCTGCCGTGGTAACGACGCGCATGAACAGCAATTCGCAAAGCCTCTCCGTCATCGAGAAGATCGGTTACAGCCTCGGCGATCTCGCGGCGAACCTGATCTTCCAGACGCTGGTGACCTTCCTCGCGTTCTTCTACACCGACGTGTTCCGCATTCCTGCGGGCACGGCGGCGGGCATCATCTTCGCTGTGGGCATGCTCGGCGCGTTCGTGTTCACGCCGTTGATCGGCCTGGTGGCCGATCGCACGCACACGCGCTGGGGCCGGTTCCGGCCCTGGGTGTTGTGGACCGCGGTGCCGTTCGGTGCGCTCTCGCTGCTGGCCTTCAGCACGCCCTCGCTGGGGATGGAAGGCAAGATCACTTATGCGATGGCGACGTACACGCTGCTGGTGTTCGTGTATGTGGCGAATAACCTGCCGTATGCGGCGCTGAGTGGCGTGCTGACCGGCAGCATGGCGGAGCGGAACAGCCTCTCGTCGTATCGCTTCGTGGCCGTGATGATCGCGCAGTTCATCATCCAGGTGCTGCTGCTGCCGCTGGTGCTCATTCTGGGCGATGGCGACAAGGCGCGTGGTTTCCACAACACGATGACCATCTTCGCCGTCGTCGGCACGGTATTCTTCCTCATCACCTTCTTCACCACGCGCGAGCGCATTGTGCCGGCGAAGGAGCAATCGTCCAGCGTTCGCGAGGACCTGGGCGACCTGCTGCGCAATCGACCCTGGCAGATCATGCTGGCCATCACGGTGCTGCTGTTCGTCAACCTCGCGTTGAAAGGCGGCATGTACATCTACTACTTCAAGTACTACCTGAGCGATGCGGAGCTCGCCTCATTCCTTGATCGCGTCGGCTTCAACGGTTTCATCGCCGGGCTGAACCACGCGCTGGTCAGCATGGGGCTTACCGAGTTCCGCTGGCCGAAGGATGCGCCCACCTCGGCGTTCAGCCTGTTCAATGCGCTGGGCATCATCTTCATGATTGTGGGCATCGGCTTTTCGAAGCGCCTGGCCGATCGCTTCGGCAAGCGCGACGTGTTCGGCGGCGCCTTGCTGGCCTCCACGCTGTTCCTGCTGGCGTTCTACATGTATGCGCCCGATGCCATCGGCTTGGTGGTGGTGTCGTACATCTTCCACGGCTTCTTCTACGGCATCACCATTCCGCTGTTGTGGGCAATGATTGCGGACGTGGCGGACTACTCGGAGTGGCGCAACCGGCGCCGGGCCACCGCCATCATCTTCTCGGCGATGCTGTGCGGCTTGAAGGTGGGCCTGAGCGTGGGTGGTGCGCTGGTCGCCGGCATTCTTGCGCACTACGGTTACGTGGCGGAGGCGGCCTCGCAGTCGCCTGGCGTGGTCAATGGCATTCGCCTTACCGTGAGTGTGTTCTGCTCCATGCCGTTCCTGCTCGCGGTGGGTTTGTTGTTCCTTTATCGGATCGACAAGTCGCTGGAGCGTCGCATCGAGCAGGAGCTGGGTGAGCGACGCCTGGCCGCCGCTTCCTGACATCATTCTTTACGGAACCTATCCATGTCGGATGAAACGACTTCGCTCGATCTGTCGTCGCTGGCTGCCAGGGCGATTTCGAAGCCGCTGGTGACGCATATCTACACGGCCGATCCTTCCGCGCACGTGTTCGAGGGAAAGATCTACATCTATCCGTCGCACGACATCGAAGGCGGCGTGCCATTCAACGACAACGGCGACCATTTCTGCATGGAGGACTATCACGTCTTCCGCATGGATGCGCCCGATGGCGACGTGGTCGATTGCGGCGTGGCATTGCACGTCAACGATGTGCCGTGGGCGGAGCGCCAGATGTGGGCGCCGGATGCGGCGACCAAGGACGGCCGCTATTACCTGTACTTTCCCGCCAAACGCAGCAACGGCCTGTTCCAGATTGGCGTGGCGGTGTCCGATCGTCCCGAGGGTCCGTTCGCGCCAGAACCCGAGGCCATCGCGGGCAGCTATTCCATCGACCCGGCCGTGTTCGGCGATGACGACGGCGCCTTTTACATGGTGTTCGGCGGCATCTGGGGCGGGCAATTGCAGAAGTACCGCAACAACACCTACGCGGCGTCGAACGAGGAACCGCCGGCGCACGAGCCGGCGCTGGGTCCGCGTATCGCGCGACTGGGCGCGGACATGAAGCAGTTCGCCGAGTCGCCACGCGAAATCCTGATCGTCGACGAAGACGGCCAGCCGTTGCTCGCGGGCGATCACGATCGCCGTTATTTCGAAGGACCGTGGCTGCACAAGTATCGCGGCATGTACTACCTGTCGTATTCGACGGGCGATACGCATTTCCTCTGCTATGCCACGAGCGACAACCCGTACGGTCCGTTCGTCTATCGAGGCAAGATCCTTACCGAAGTGGTGGGTTGGACCACGCATCACTCGATCTGCGAGATCGCCGGCAAGTGGTACCTCTTCTATCACGACGCCATCCTGTCGGGCGGCGTGACGCATCTGCGTTCCATCAAGATGACCGAGCTGACGTACGACGCGAATGGTCATATCGAGTGCATGCATCCCTATGGCCGCTGATCGCGATCTGTCGGTGGCGCCTGTCGACCCTGCCCAGACGCCGATGGCGCCGGGCGAGTTGATCCATATCGGCCGCGGTGCGCTCAGTGTCGTCATCGCTCCCGAGGCGGGTGGGCGCGTTGCGCAGATTCGCCACGACGGCCTCGAATGGCTGGTCGGCCATGACGATGATCACCAGGCGATGATCGCGTGGGGCAGCTACCCGATGCTGCCGTGGGCGGGACGCATACGGCACGGTCAATTCGGGTTCGACGGCCAGCGCTATGCCTTGCCGATCAATCTCGGTGCGCACGCCATTCACGGCGTGGGCCTCGCCTTGCCGTGGCGAGTTGATGGGCATGGGCCGCACGACGCCGAACTCTCGCTTGACCTGCCGCAGGACGAGCGTTGGCCGTTCGGCGGTCGCGCGCATCAGCGCTTCGAAGTGACCGAGCGTGCGTTGCGCATGGAGTCGTCCGTCACGGCGGGCAAGCAGGGCATGCCGGTCACGCTCGGCTGGCATCCGTGGTTCCGAAAGCCCGATTGCCTCGACTTCGCGCCCACGCGTGCCTATCCGCGCGACGACGAAGGCATCGCGTGCCTGCCGCTGATCGATCCGCCCGCCTCGCCCTGGGACGATTGCTTCATCAATACGCGGCCGGTGGAGTTGCAACGCGCGGGACAGCGCCTGCGGCTTTCCTCCGACTGCGGCCATTGGGTGGTCTACGACGAGCCCGCGCATGCCACCTGCGTCGAACCGCAAAGCGGGCCGCCCGATGCATTCAATCTGGGGCTGGCGCGCTACCTCGCGCCGGAGGAATCCCTGTCGGCGTGGTTCCTGCTGGAGTGGCTGTAACCCGGGTGTGCGTCAGTGAGGCGCTAGAATGCGCGCATGCATATCTTCAAAGAATTCCATATCGAGGCGGCGCACCGCCTTCCGAACGTGCCGCCGGGCCACAAGTGCGCGCGGCTGCACGGCCATTCGTTCCGCATCGAGATTCATGTCGAAGGCGAGCCCGATCCCACGCTTGGCTGGGTGATGGACTTCGCGGACGTCAAATCCGCCTTCGCACCGCTGTTCGACCAGCTCGATCACCACTACCTCAACGATATCGAAGGCCTGGAGAACCCCACCAGCGAGATGCTTTCGCGCTGGATCTTCAAGCGCCTGCAGCCGGCGTTGCCGGGGTTGGACAAGGTGGTGGTGCACGAGACCTGCACGTCAGGCGCCAGTTGTAGCCGTGACAGCTTTTGACGCGTCGCAATAAGTCATCGTTTACGCGTAATGCGCTGTGAATATTGAATTTTTCGTGACACGACGGCGTGCCCAGTAAAAATATATTGCATTGCACAATTTGACTTGGTAGTTTAGCTACCACTACCCCCCAATCCCGTCGAGGGACCAAGTCATGACGCAGCAACTGAACGCTCAGATTTTCGCCTACGCCAAGCAGTTGGCCGATAGCGCCTTCAAGGCACAGTCGGTGGCCCTGAAGGGTCTGGAGCAGGTCGCCGAACTGCAGATTCGCGCGCTGGAAAAGCAGTCTGAAGCGGCTGCCGACTTCATCAGTGGCGCCCTCGAAACCCGTGATGTCGATGGTCTGCGCGTGCTGTGGGAAAAGGCTGCCACCGCCGGTCGCGAGAATGCCGAGCGCGCCGTGGCCGTGACCCAGGAAATCATCGCCGTGACGCAGAAGACCGCCGAGTCGCTCAGCGCGCTCGTGCAGGAACAGCAGCAGGCTGCCAATGACGCCGTGGCCGCTCCGGTCGCTGCCGTCAAGAAGGCCGCCGCCGCGGCTTCCAAGTAATACCGCTTACCAGACGCAGCGCTTCTTCCCCCCAGTTGCGTCAAAGGGCCGGACGGTTGTCCGGCCCTTTTTCTATTCGTGAGTTCTCACGATATGGCCCGGTTTTGTGAACAGATTGGCCGCTGGACAAGATGTCGCGCCGGGCGCGGCTTGTCGCTGTAAATGCCTCGCTGATATACTTTTTGGGATTGGACCGTGGCCCGCAGCTGGTTCGGTGCCGCCTAGAGCGAAGCCGCGCGGGAACGTCACGTGATCAACAGTCTTGCTTCCGGTCGTCGTCTGGCACTGCGCATTATTTTGCTGCAGGTGGCCGTGGCGGCGGCCTTGGCTCTCACCTTCCTGATGCAGGGGCCCCGCGAAGCGCTGGCGGCCGCTGCAGGCGCCACCCTCGTGGCGCTGGGCACCGCGCTCCTGGCGTGGCGCACCTTCAGTGGTCTTGGTGGCGGCGGCATGACCATGTGGCGCGTGATGTCAGGTATGGTCCTGAAGTGGATCGTGATCGGCGGAGGGCTCGTCGCGATCCTGGGTCAATGGAAATTACCGCCACTAGCTGCCATCACGGGGCTGGTGGCTGCTTACGCAATAAATCTGCTGGCGTTCAGATTCAAGGGCTAACACATGGCAAGCGAGCCGCAGGGCGGACTAACTGAATACATCCAGCATCACCTTCACCACAACACGGTGAGTCTGGGTGACAGCGCGTTCATGAAGATCCACGTGGACTCGATCCTTGTGGCCTTCCTGCTGGGCGCGGTGTTCTGCCTGTGGTTCTGGCTCAAGGCCCGCAAGGCGACCTCGGGCGTGCCGTCGAAGGGTCAGGCCTTCGTCGAGCTGATCGTGGAGTTCGTCGACACGCAGGTGAAGGACACCTTCCACGGCGACCGCCGCACGGTGACGCCGCTGGCGCTGTCGATCTTCATGTGGGTGACCTTCCTCAACGCGATGGACCTGCTGCCGCTGGACGCGCCGAGCTGGGGCGTGAAGACGCTCGCCGGTGCCGAGGCGGCGCATCACACCTTCTTCCGCTGGGTGCCGACCGCCGACATCAACACCACGGTGGGCCTGGCTTTGGCCGTGTTCTTCATCGTGCTGGGTCATGGCATCAAGGCCAAGGGCGGCCTGGGCTTCGGCAAGGAATTGATGACCGCGCCGTTCCATGCGCACAACCCGGTGGTCGTGGCCATCCTGGTGCCGTTCAATTTCCTGCTCAATGTCGTGGAATACCTGTCTAAGCCGGTGTCGCTCGCCATGCGACTGTTCGGCAACATGTACGGTGGCGAGCTGGTGTTCATGCTGATCGCGGGCCTGTTCGCAGGCTGGATCAGCTTCCTTCCGGGCGTGATCTTCAATACGGCGTGGGCCATCTTCCACATCCTGATCATCCTGCTGCAGGCGTTCATCTTCATGATGCTGACCATCGTCTACATCGCGACGGCGCGTGAGCATCACTGAGTTCTTGTTCCATCCGGTTTCGCTTCAAATCGCTTTGCCCTAATCACACCTTTAGAAAGATTCACAGGAGATTTCCATGAACCTCGTCGAACTCGTCGCTCACGTCCAGGGCCTCACCGCCATCGCCATCGGCATCATCATCGGCCTCGGCGCTCTGGGCGCTTGCTTGGGTATCGCCATCATGGGTTCCAAGTTCCTCGAGTCGGCCGCCCGTCAGCCGGAACTGGTTCCGCTGCTGCAGGGCCGCATGTTCCTGCTCGCCGGCCTGATCGACGCCGCGTTCATCATCGGCCTGGCCGTGGCGCTGCTGTTCGCGTTCTCGAACCCGCTGATCGCCGCGCTCAAGACCGCCGTCGCCGGCTGATTGTCGCGAATTGAGTCGTCGCAGCGGCCATCCGCTGCGACGATTGGCGGTTTAACGCGTTACCGGAGTTAATTGGAAAGCTCATGGATATCAATCTGACTTTCCTGGGCCAGATGGTCTCTTTTGCCATCCTGGTCTGGTTCACCACCAAGTTCATCTGGCCGCAGCTCAATCACGCGATTGAAGAGCGTCAGAAGAAGGTTGCCGATGGTCTGGCTGCCGCCGAGAAGGCGCGCGCCGAACTCAAGGACGCCGACGCCAAGGTGGCCGTCGAGATCAAGCAGGCACGCCAGCAGGCCAACGAGATCATCGAGCGTGCCCAGCAGCAGGCCAACCAGATCGTGGACAAGGCCCGTGCCGAAGCCGTGACCGAGGCCAACCGCCTGAAGGCGAATGCAGCCGAGGAAATCGTCAGCATGCAGCAGCGTGCGCGCGAAGAACTGCGTGGCTGGGTTGGCCGTCTGGCTGTCCAGGGCGCGGAGAAGATCGTGCAGCGCGAAGTCGACGCCAACGCCCACAAGGCGATGCTCGACCAGCTCGCAGCCGAGATCTAAGCCATGGCCCAGGCAATCACCCTCGCCCGACCGTATGCACGTGCCGCCTTCGAGGTGGCCCATGCGGCCGGCGCGCTTGGCGCATGGGCGCAGGCGTTGGCCTTTGCTGCGGAAGTGGCGAAGGATCCGCGCGTGGCCGGTTTCGGCAACGATCCGCGCGTGGCGCCGGAACAGCTCGTCGCGCTGCACCTGCCGCAGGGCATGGC
This sequence comes from Dyella japonica, assembly GCF_040545895.1. Classification (GTDB taxonomy): domain Bacteria; phylum Pseudomonadota; class Gammaproteobacteria; order Xanthomonadales; family Rhodanobacteraceae; genus Dyella; species Dyella japonica_D. The sequence continues at coordinate 293,633 of NZ_JBEPMU010000005.1, read as the reverse complement.
GGCCGACGCGCCGTTCGCCCGTTTCCTGGGCGAGCTGGCCGAGCATCGTCGCATGGCGCTGCTGCCGGACATTGCCGCGCTGTTCGAAGAGTACAAGCGCGAATCGGAGTCGCAGCTGCTGGTGAAGGTGACCAGTGCGTTCGCTCTGGATGCCGCGCAGGCTGAACAGCTCAAGGCGTCGCTCAAGCGCCGCTTCAAGCGCGAGATCGAACTGGAAACCCAGGTCGATGCCTCGCTGCTTGGCGGCGTGGTGATCGACACCGGCAGCGAAGTGATCGACGGTTCGGCCCGTGGTCGTCTGGCGCGCATGACCCGCGCGCTGACGGCGTAAGCATTTAAGCGAAGTCCGTTTCGCGAAGAGCCGCCGGCAGCGGCAAGGCTCTTCAAAAAAGACTCAAATCTCAGGATATCGACCCATGTCCAGCTCCACCTTGAACCCGTCCGAGATCAGCGAACTGATCAAGACCCGTATCGAGCAGTTCAAGCTCGGCGCGGAAGCACGCAACGAAGGCACGATCATCAGCGTGTCCGACGGCATCGTGCGCATCCACGGTCTGGCCGACGTGATGCAGGGCGAAATGATCGAACTGCCGGGCAATTCGTATGCGCTGGCGCTGAACCTCGAGCGTGACTCGGTGGGCGCCGTGGTGCTGGGCGAATACCAGCACCTGCGCGAAGGCGACACCGCCAAGACCACCGGCCGCATCCTCGAAGTGCCGACCGGTCCGGAACTGCTGGGCCGCGTCGTCGACGCGCTGGGCAACCCGATCGACGGCAAGGGTCCGCTGAACGCCAAGACCAGCTCGGCGATCGAAAAGGTCGCGCCGGGCGTGATCTGGCGCAAGTCGGTCGACCAGCCGGTGCAGACCGGCTACAAGTCCGTCGACTCGATGATCCCGATCGGCCGTGGCCAGCGCGAGCTGATCATCGGCGACCGCCAGACCGGCAAGACCGCGCTGGCCATCGACGCGATCATCAACCAGAAAGATTCCGGCATTAAGTGCATCTACGTCGCTATCGGCCAGAAGCGCTCGTCGATCGCCAACGTGGTGCGCAAGCTCGAAGAGAACGGCGCGCTGGCCAACACCATCATCGTGGTGGCCTCGGCGTCCGAGTCGGCGGCGCTGCAGTACATCGCGCCATACTCCGGCTGCGCCATGGGCGAGTACTTCCGCGACCGCGGTGAAGACGCGCTGATCATCTATGACGATCTGTCCAAGCAGGCCGTGGCCTACCGCCAGATCTCGCTGCTGCTCAAGCGCCCGCCGGGCCGCGAAGCCTACCCGGGCGACGTGTTCTATCTGCACTCGCGCCTGCTCGAGCGCGCCGCGCGCGTCTCCGAGGAGTACGTCGAGAAGTTCACCAACGGCGAAGTGAAGGGCAAGACCGGTTCGCTGACCGCGCTGCCGATCATCGAAACGCAGGCCGGTGACGTGTCCGCGTTCGTGCCGACCAACGTGATCTCGATCACCGACGGCCAGATCTTCCTGGAAACCGACCTGTTCAACGCCGGCATCCGTCCGGCCGTGAACGCCGGTATCTCGGTGTCGCGCGTGGGCGGTGCTGCCCAGACCAAGATCGTGAAGAAGCTGTCCGGCGGCGTGAAGCTGGCCCTGGCGCAGTTCCGCGAGCTGGCTGCGTTTGCGCAGTTCGCCTCGGATCTGGACCCGGCCACCCGCGCCCAGCTGGACCGCGGCCAGCGCGTGACCGAGCTGATGAAGCAGGCGCAGTACGCCCCGCTCTCCATCGCCGAACTCGCGCTGTCGGTGTACGCCGCTGAAAAGGGCTACCTCGACGACCTGCCGGTGAACAAGGTGCTGCCGTTCGAGAAGGGCCTGCATGCCTTCATGCACCAGAACCACGGCGAGCTGATGAAGAAGATCGTCGCCACCGGTGACTGGAACAACGACATCGAAGCCACCTTCAAGTCCTCGCTCGACGAGTACAAGAAGACCGGCAGCTGGTAAGCAGTAACAGGGTGTACGGCCGTCTGGACGGCCGTACCGAACTCCGGTGAAGACCACCGGGATCGCACTAACCCACTAGGTTGAGGCAAACGTGGCAAGCGGACGCGAAATCAAAACCAAGATCAAGAGCACGCAGAACATGCGCAAGGTGACGCGCGCGCTCGAAATGGTCTCGGCCTCGAAGATCCGCAAGGCGCAGGATCTGATGAAGGCCTCGCGTCCCTATGCGCGTGCCATGCGCAAGGTGATCGCGCACGTGGCCCAGGCCAGCACCGACTTCAGCCATCCGTTCCTGCTGGAGCGCGAGAAGGTCCAACGTGTCGGCTTCCTGGTCATCAGCACGGATCGCGGTCTGTGCGGCGGCCTGAACTCGAACCTGTTCCGTCGTCTGCTGCCGATCATCAGTGAATGGCAGGAAAAAGGCGCGGAAGTCGACGTGATCGCCGTCGGCCAGAAGGCCAACCAGTTCTTCCGCCGCATCAAGGGCGTGAACCTGATCGGCAGCATCGGCCACCTGGGTGAAAAGCCGAAGGTGGAAAGCCTGGTCGGCGTGATCAAGATCGCGCTCGATGCGTACACCGCAGGCAAGCTCGATCGCGTGTTCCTGGCGCACAACGATTTCATCAACACCATGACGCAGAAGCCGGCGATCCACGCGCTGCTGCCGCTGCCGGTGGTGGCCCAGGAAATGGTGGGTGGCGAAGGCAAGCCGAACTCGCCGGATTTCCCGGTGGCCGGCCTCACGCTCGAGCAGAAGCACGACTGGGATTACATCTACGAACCCGATGCAGCCACGGTGCTGGAACACGTGCTGGCGCGCTACATCGAGTCGGTGGTCTATCAGGGCGTGCTGGAAAACCTGGCCAGCGAACATGCCGCGCGCATGGTCGCCATGAAGAGCGCATCGGACAACGCCAACAAGGTGATCGGCGAACTCACGCTGATCTACAACAAGGCGCGTCAGGCGGCGATCACCCAGGAAATTTCCGAGATTGTCGGTGGTGCGGCGGCGGTTTAACTGCGATCGTCCCTGATTGCCAGATTCAAAAAGCAACCATCCATGGTTGCACTACTTAACAAGAGCGACGCACTGGCGGCGCTTGTACTGAACCTAAAAGATCCATCCGGAGCACATCCATGAGCCAGGGCAAAGTTGTACAGATCATCGGCGCGGTTATCGACGTGGAGTTCGCACGCGACCAGGTGCCGCAGGTTTACGACGCGCTGAAGGTCGACGGCACCGACATCACGCTGGAAGTCCAGCAGGTGCTGGGTGACGGCATCGTCCGCACGATCGCCCTCGGTTCCACCGACGGCTTGAAGCGTGGCCTCGTGGCCCGCAACACCGGCGAAGGCATCAAGGTGCCGGTCGGCAAGGCCACGCTGGGCCGCATCATGGACGTGCTGGGCAACCCCATCGATGAAGCCGGCCCGATCGGCGAAGAAGACCGTTGGGTCATCCATCGCGAAGCGCCGAGCTACGACGACCAGGCTGCTGCGAACGACCTGCTGGAAACCGGCATCAAGGTCATCGACCTGGTGTGCCCGTTCGCCAAGGGCGGCAAGGTCGGCCTGTTCGGCGGCGCTGGCGTGGGCAAGACCGTGAACATGATGGAACTCATCAACAACATCGCCAAGGCGCACTCGGGTCTGTCCGTGTTCGCCGGCGTGGGCGAGCGTACCCGCGAGGGCAACGACTTCTACCACGAGATGAAGGACTCCAACGTGCTCGACAAGGTCGCGATGGTGTACGGCCAGATGAACGAGCCGCCGGGCAACCGTCTGCGCGTGGCGCTGACCGGCCTGACCATGGCCGAGTACTTCCGCGACGAGAAGGACGCGTCGGGCAAGGGCAAGGACGTGCTGCTGTTCGTGGACAACATCTACCGCTACACGCTGGCCGGTACCGAAGTGTCCGCACTGCTCGGCCGCATGCCGTCGGCGGTGGGTTACCAGCCGACGCTGGCCGAGGAAATGGGCGTGCTGCAGGAGCGCATCACCTCGACCAAGACCGGTTCGATCACCTCGATCCAGGCCGTCTACGTGCCCGCGGATGACCTTACCGACCCGTCGCCGGCTACCACCTTCGCTCACCTTGATGCGACCGTGGTGCTGAGCCGCAACATCGCTTCGCTGGGTATCTACCCGGCCGTGGATCCGCTGGACTCCACCAGCCGCCAGCTCGATCCGAACGTGATCGGCGCCGAGCACTACGACGTGGCCCGTCGCGTGCAGGGCACGCTGCAGAAGTACAAGGAGCTCAAGGACATCATCGCGATCCTTGGCATGGACGAACTGTCGGAAGACGACAAGCTGGCCGTGTCGCGCGCCCGCAAGATCGAGCGCTTCTTCTCGCAGCCGTTCCACGTGGCCGAAGTGTTCACCGGTTCGCCGGGCAAGTACGTGCCGCTGAAGGAAACCATCCGCGGCTTCAAGATGATCGTGGACGGCGACGTGGACCACCTGCCGGAGCAGGCGTTCTACATGGTCGGCGGCATCGACGAGGCCATCAAGAAGGCCGAGGAAATGGGCGCCAAGAAGGCGGCCTGATCCTCTGACGGCGCGCGGAGCAGTTGATTAAGAGTCAACTGCTCTACCGCCACTGCTTCAAACGCATCGGAATACCGTCATGAGTCATACCCTCCGTGTCGACATCGTCAGCGCCGAAGCCGAGATCTTCTCCGGCGACGCGCAGCTCGTGGTCGCCACCGGCGAGATGGGCGAACTGGGCATCGCGCCCCGCCATGCGCCGCTGATCACGCGCCTCAAGCCCGGCCACGTGGACGTGGTGCTGACCAGCGGCGAGCGTCAGCAGTTCTGGGTGTCCGGCGGCATTCTGGAAGTGCAGCCGCAGGTCGTCACCGTGCTGGCCGACACCGCTGCGCGCGCGTCCGACCTGGATGAAGCCGCAGCCCAGCGCGCCAAGCAGGAAGCCGAGGACGCCCTGGCCAATCGCACCGACGCGATGGAAATCGCCGAGGCGCAGGCCAAGCTGGCCGAGGCCATCACCCAGCTGCAGGCGCTGGAGCGCTTGCGCAAGACGCTCAAGCACTGAGCGTGCTCGCCGGGTGATCTCCCGCAGAACGCCGGCCCTGGGCCGGCGTTTTTGTTTATGCTGAGGCCAATCGACAACGGGCAGCGACATGGACGCGAAGCATCACGGTGGTTGGTCGCGATGGTTGCTGGTGACTCTCGGCATGACACTGGTCGGTTGCGCAAGCGTGCAGCCCTCTGCCCCGTCCAGGCCAACCACCGAAGGCGACACCTCTTATCGCGCCGTGGCCAAGGACGATATGCAGCACTACCAGCTCGCCCTGGGCGAAATTTCCACTGGTGCGGTTCCCTCGAGCCATCCGGCGCCGGTCTATCCGGTCGCCTTGCTCGACCAACGACTGCCGCCACAGGAAGTGGAAGCCGTTCTGGTCGTCGACGAGGCAGGCAAGGTGGCTGAGGTGCGCATCGCCGAGGAGCAGCAGGCCGATGCGCGTACCAGGCTCTTCGATGATGCCGTGCGCGCCGCCGCCATGCAGTGGACGTTCGAGCCGCTGCGCATCAGCCAGTGGGCGTCGGATGCCAACGGCAACACGCACGAGGTCGGCAGCGAGGCTCGTCCTTTCAGTCTCGATTACGTGTTCCGCTTCGCCTGGAAAGACGGCAAGCCGCTCACCGACGCCAGCGCCTCGCCATAGCCATACGGTCTACATCCTCAGGCCCTTAGGGCCACTTGCATCGGCTGCTATCCTCCGCCGCTAGTCGAAGAAGGTCCGCCTCATGCTCAAGACCACGCCATTGCACGTCATCGTTCTCGCCGCCGGCGAGGGCAAGCGCATGAAATCGAAAAAGGCCAAGGTGCTGATGCCGCTGGCCGGACGACCGCTGCTTGCCCATGTGCTGGAGGCGGCGCGTGCCTTGCAGCCGCAGGCGATCCACGTGGTCTATGGGCATTGCGGCGAACAGGTGCGGGCCGCCTTCGACGGGCAGGACGACTTGCGCTGGGTCTTGCAGTCGCAGCGCCTCGGCACTGGCCATGCGGTACGCGAAGCCCTGCTGGACGTGCCGGACGACGTCACCGTGCTGGTGCTCTACGGCGACGTGCCGCTGACGCGTGCGCAGACGCTGGAGAAGCTGGTGCAAGCCGAAGGCACGGTGAGCCTGCTGGCCACCCGCGTGGCCAATCCCTTCGGCTATGGCCGCGTGCTGCGCGACGGCAACTGCTTCGTGCGTGCCGTGGTGGAGGAAAAAGATGCCGACGACGCGCAACGCGCGATCAATCTGATCAACACGGGCATCGTCGCCGCCGATGCGGTCGCACTGAAGCGATGGACGTCCAAGCTCGACCGCAACAATGTGCAGGGCGAGTACTACCTCACCGACATCTTCGCCATGGCTGCCGACGAGAATCGCGCCGCCGCCTGCGTGGAGTGCGAGGACGAATACGAAGCCGCGGGCGCCAACAATCCATGGCAGCTGGCGGAACTCGAAGCACAGTACCGCTCGCGTGCAGCCAAGGCGCTGGCGCTCGAAGGCGTGCGCATCGCCGATCCGCTGCGCATCGACGTGCGCGGCAAGGTCAGCGCCGGCATGGATGTCGAGATCGACATCGACGTGATACTCGAAGGCAACGTCGCGCTGGGCGACGACGTACAGATCGGTGCGTTCACGCGCCTGAAGGATGTCTCGCTGGCGGCCGGCACGGTGGTCCAGGCGCATTGCGATCTCGAAGGCGTAGTGACGCATGGCCCGTGCACCATCGGTCCGTTTGCACGCCTGCGCCCGGGGACCGAACTGGCATCGGGCGTGCACATCGGCAACTTCGTCGAGACCAAGAAGGCGTCTCTGGGTGAAGGCAGCAAGGCCAATCACCTGAGTTATCTCGGCGATACCGTGATCGGCGGCGGCGTGAACATCGGCGCCGGCACCATCACCTGCAATTACGACGGCGCCAACAAGCATCTCACCGTCATCGGTGACCGTGCCTTCATCGGTTCCAACAGCGCGCTGGTGGCGCCCGTGGTCATCGGCCCCGATGCGACCATCGGCGCGGGGTCCGTCATCGGCAAGGAAGCACCGGCCGGCGAGCTGACGATCGCCCGCGCCAAGCAGGTGACCTTGCATGGATGGAAGCGGCCGACCAAGCAGAAGTGATCTGCCGCTTCCGCTGCCTGCAGCCGTGGTGGCTTTGCACCTCAATCAAGGACAAATCATGCGCGTCAGGATGATGGCCGTTACTGCCCTGGGCCTGTTGTTGAGTGCGTGTGCGAGTGTGCCTGGCGCTGGCCAGGCTCCGGTGCAATTGTTCGGCGCGCAGGATGCACCGCGGTTTCACGCCTACCTGGCGTGCACCAGCCATACGGTCGACTGCACCATCGTGCAACGAGCCTTCGACCGCTGGGCGGACGAGCGACATGTCGCGCTGGATGCCGTGGCGCCGGACAACGCGGCCTTCATGACGGGTAAGCCATCGCCTGCTACCGAGCAATCACAGCCTTATCGCGTCACGATGCGCTATGCGCCTGACCTCTCCGCACCCGCCAATCCCATGGGCGGCGGCAGCATGCGTCCCATGATCAGTTACACCGCGACGGTGCACGTGTTCGATGCCACAACGGGCCGCCTCCTGAAAACGATGTCGTTCAAGGACAAGGCCATCATCGATCAGGACGGCGGACCGGCGAATCCATACATCGATGCGCAGGTGCACGCGTTCCTCAAACAGCTCGACCCTGCCTACGCGAGGGCGTCCGCGTCCTGACCTGTCGTCGCTGCGCCGCCACGTGAGCAGTGGGTGCCCGACACAGGCAGAAGCGGCGGCTTCGTCACACTGCACTTTTGTCTGACTCGCTCGCCGCGGGCGCCCGCGTATAAGCTCATTCCCGCTGGTGAGACAGGGGGTGGTCCATGCGCTTTTCGTTCCGTAACGTGGTTGCGATCGTCGTCATGGCGTGGCTGTGGGGGCTGGGTTCGCAGGTTTATGCGGCAGCAGGCGTGCGCGAGTTGCCTTCCACGCCCGAGATGCAGTCGGCGCCAGGCACCGATTACGCACTGCGAACGGCTCCGTTCGCGGGCGCGACCGTCACGTTGATTGATGTGCACTCAGGTGCCGGTGACTGGACCCGGCCTGACGTCGCCAAGCTACCCGCACTTCCGTCGCCTCCGTCATCGGCGAAGGATGCCGTGCAATGGTTCTACGGCAGCGTAGCGGGCTGGATGGCGGTTCCCACGGGCTGGCGCGTGCAGCGTGCCGCGATCGGCGCCGACGCGAATGCACGCTACACCTTCGTCGCGCCGGAGGGCGCCGCATTGGGCTGGGTGACCTACGCCGTGATCCCGGCCTGCGAAGAGTGCCTGTTGCAGGAGTCGGAAGGTTTGCTGCCCGATGCCGGCGAACAGCTGGCGGCGCGTCACGACGCCACGCCGATCAACCTTGGGCAGACCAATCCGGTGATGAGCTGGCAATCCCGTCCGGATGACTGCACGGCGCTGTTCCGCTACCGCTCGGGAGGCTTGACCGTTCGTGCGGCGGTGCTGAGTAGCGTGCCTGTTTCCGCGCTGGCCAGCGGCAAGGGCGCGCTCGCGCTGGCGGATGTCTACGCAGCGCTGCCGGCGGCCAAATCGGCGCTGGCCGACTACATGGTGGGCAGCTTCCGGCAGGCGTTTCCTGCCTGCCAGTCGCCGCAAGGCTGGTCGGGCTGATCAGGCGTAACGCCAGCCGTCGATCTCCACCAGCAATTCGCTGCGGCAGATGTCGCCGTGCAGCAGCAGCACCGGCACGCCGGGCAGGCGGCGCTGTAGGAAATCGCGCACCACGGGCGCATCGGTGGGATGCCGTACGTACGCCTTGAGCGGTGACTGCGTGTCGAAGCCGGCCGGCATATTGGCGCTGGCCAGCAGGGCTTCCAGGTTCACCAGCGTTTCGTCGAGCTGCGCGAGCAGGTCGTCTTCATGAGCGGACGCATGCCCAACCACGGCGGCGGTGCCGGAGATCGCCAGCGCGTCCTCGCCAGGCAGCGTCATGGCCCGGGCAAAGCTGGGCGGGGTACGGCCATACTGGCGTGGATAGCGCCAGGCGCTGACCTGTCGCGGGTTTTCCACGCGCCCGCCCGGCTCGTCGCAGGCCAGCAGGTAGACCTGCAGGCGCGGGGCACTGGCGTGATGGCCGATGGCGGTGGCCGCTGGGAAGCCTTCGGCGAAGAAGCTGCCCATGCCTTCGGCGCGCCCCTCGCAGAACTGCTTGTAGCGCTCGACGTCGCCTTCGCCCTGGTTGATGTCGGCCAGGTAGTTCCAGATGCGCAGCACGTGGCGTTCGCGACGCGAGGCGACGAACTCGCATAGCTGCGCGTAGGCGGTTGCTGCTGTAGCGCTTGGGCCTCCATGCGTATTTTCGTCAGCGGTGATCGCGGCAAATAGCCAGCCGTCACCGCTGGACCATTGCAGCTCGCCAACTCGCCCATGTGTCACGGGGCCATCGACCTGCCAGATTTCCAGCGGCGTGGGTGCGTCGAAATCTTCCAGATCGACGTTGAGCCAGCGCGGATCGGCGCTTCGCGGCGCGCCCGTGCCGAAGCCGAACACGGCCAGCGTGCCTGCTTCCTGCAAAACCGTCTCCGGGTCGACCCACCGGTACGACACCTGCGGCGCACGGTGCAACGCAGGCCTTACGTTTTCACAACCCTGAACCATGGGCATCCAACCGGAGAAACTGGGACGCTATGTTACACTGGCCGGCCTGCGGCTCTGGGGGAGAGACGCAAGAATTCGAGTACGGAAACGGCATGGCCGAGCAGAGCACCGCACAACATGAACTGGCCACGCTGATCGTGGACAGCCTCAACCTGGAAACCGTCACGGCGGACCAGATTGACCCCGATGCCCCGCTTTTCGGCGGTGATCTGGGCCTGGACTCCATCGACGCATTGGAAATCGCGCTGGCCGTGTCCAAGCGCTACGGCTTCCAGCTGCGCTCGGACAACCCCGAGAATCGCAAGATCTTCACCAGTCTGCGCACTCTTTCCGAGCACATTGAACGGCACCGCGCCGTTTAACCAACATCGGGCATGATGCATTGCGCACGCGGCAGACTTCAGGTCGTGCCGTTCCGTTGTCACGCAGGCTGAGCCATCCATGTCGTCCCTGATCGCACCCTCACCGAAATCGACGTCGCGGCGCTGGATGCCGCTAATGTTCGGCTATCCGGTGCTTGCGATGGCAGGCGTGCTCACCCATCGCCAGGGTTTCTCGCTGGCGGCGTGCGCCTTGCTGCTTACCGTACTGATGATTCCCGCGCTCGCCACGCGTCGCGCCATGCCGTGGCTCGTGTGGACGGGCACGCTGGCGGCCATGGCCTGGTTGTGGCTGCACGGCATGGTCGGCCTGTTGCTGGAATGCGTGCCCATTGCCATCAACGTGTTGCTGGCGTGCCTGTTCGGCCGCACCTTGCGCGCCGGGCGCGTGCCGCTGATCGCGCGTTTCATCGAGGCGCTGGAAGGTCCCGAGCGTCTCGCCGTTCCCGGCATCGCGCCCTACGCGCGTCATCTCACCTGGTTCTGGACGCTGCTTACGGCGACACAGGCGCTGGTGCTGGCGGTGTTGCTGTTGTGCGCGGAGCCGGGCGGCTTGCTCAGCTCGTTGGGCCTTGCCTCGCCGTGGCCCGTGCATGCGGGTCTGGCACAGTCGTATGTGCATGTGGGCGGTTATGTGTTGATCGCCAGCGCGTTCCTGCTGGAAAACGTGTTCCGTCGCTGGCACCTGCGCCATGTGCATCATCCGCGCCTGCATGAGCTGGCGCTGGGCCTCGCCGCTCGCTGGCCCACGCTGGTGCGCGGCGAGGATTCGGCGTCGCCATGAATCAGGCGTCGTTCCAGCGCGCGTTTCGCGTAGCGGCTGATCACCCCAGTCTGCCCGGGCATTTTCCCGGTTCACCGCTGGTGCCGGGCGTGATGTTGCTGGAGCAGGTGGCGCTGGCGCTGCGCGATTGGCGCGGCGAGCGGCTGGCACGCGTGCTGGACGCCAAGTTTGTTGCACCGCTGTTGCCGGAACAGGATGCCCAGGTCGCGCTGACTGAAGCACATGGCCGCGTGCGTTTCGAGATTCGTCGAGGGGACGATCTGCTCGCGCGCGGCTCCATCGAGGGAACGATATGACTGAGCACTGGCAGAATCGCCCGGAGGGCGGTGGGCGTTTCGCGCTGTGGCTGATCCGCAGCATCGCGTTGTATGGCGGCCGTCCGCTTGGCCGCGTGATCCTGTATCCCATCACGCTGTACTTCTACCTTCGGCGGGGGCCCGAGCGCGAAGCGTCGCGCCGTTTCCTGGAGCGTGTGCTCGACAAGCCGGTCACACCCTGGCATGTGATGAAGCACATCCACTGCTTTGCCTCGACCATGCTCGATCGCGTGTTCCTGCTCGCGCGCGGCGAAAAGGGCTTCGAGGTCACGGTGGAAGGCCTTGAACAGCTCGAAGCCAGCTTTGCACAGGGGCGTGGTGTGCTCCTGCTGGGCACGCACCAGGGTAGTTTCGAGGCGTTGCGCACGCTCAGCTCGCGCCGGCCGGGCACGCGGCTGCGGGTGGTGCTGGACAAGCAGAAGACGCCGGCCCTGACGGAGCTGCTCGAAGCGCTGGCTCCCGACGTGGGCGCCAACGTCATCGACGCCTCCAAGGGTGGTCCGTCCATCACACTCGCCATGGCCGAAGCCTGCGAACAAGGCGCCATGGTGGCGCTGCTGGCCGATCGCGGACGCGAACATGAAGTGCTGCGCCGCACGACCTTCCTGGGCGAACCCGCGCCGTTTCCCGTGGGGCCCTGGCTGCTCGCGCACAGCCTGCGCGTGCCGGTGGTGCTGTGCTTCGGCTTGTACGAAGGCGGCAACCGCTATCGCCTGATCTTCGAGCCGTTCGCCGAACGCATCGAGATTCCGCGACAGGATCGTGCACAGGCGCTGGACGCGGTCATCGCCCGCTTTGCCCGACGCGTGGAACACTACATCCACGTCGCCCCCTACAACTGGTTCAACTTCTATGACTTCTGGCAGCAAGACGTGGACACTGCTGTGCGGCCTGATGCTGTCGCTGTGCGCGAACGCGTCGGCGCCTGAAGACGCTGCGACCGCACGGGCGCTGGTGGCATCGCTGGGGCGGCCCGCTCCCGCGCGCACGCCGTTTGCCGAAGCGCGCTTCATGAAAATGCTGGAGCGGCCGCTGGTGGTGTCCGGGCAGCTTGCATGGCTCGGCGGCGACAAGCTGGAGCGCACGGTGGAACGTCCCACGCGTGAAGTCTCGACCATCGCCGATGGCGAGGTCACGCAGCAACGCGAAGGCCGTTCGTCGCGAAGCTTTTCGCTGAAGCGCGCGCCGCAACTGCAGTTGCTGCTCGACAGCTTCGTGGCCCTGCTGGGCGGCGATGCGTCCCGCCTCGAACAGGCGTTCACCGTGCAGCACAGCGCCGATGGCGCGGATCACTGGACGCTCACCTTGACGCCACGCGACGCAAAACTCGCACAGACGGTGAGCCGCATCGACATCGACGGCAGCGGCAACGAGCCGCACTGCATGCGCATGCAGGAAGCCGATGGCGATGTCGCCATCGACCTGCTCGGCGACTACGCGGCCAAGATGCCGGCGACGCCCACGCGCGATGCGCTGACCCTCCTCTGTCGAGGCAGTTGAAGGTGCGCCGCAGCCGCCTGACGCTGCTGGTGCTCTGGCTGGCAACGCTTGCCGCGCTCGGCCTGTTCGTTGCCCGGTATCTCACGGTAAGCACCGATCTGCGCAGCTTCATGCCCGCGCCCACCACGCCTGACCAGCGCCTGTTGGTGGAGCAGGTGGGCGAGGGCCCGGGCTCGCGCCTGTTGCTGCTCGCCATCACCGGAAAATCCGACGAACAGATTGCTGCATTGAGCCAGCAACTCGCCGTCACCCTGCGCAAGGACGAACGCTACGCGCAGGTACTCAACGGCAGCTTCGATATCGGCACACTCGACGACGCACTGCTGCCCTATCGTTATCTGCTCTCGCCCACGCTCGATCATCAGCCGCTGGATGCCGCCTATCTGCGCGACGAGCTGGAGCAGCGCCTGGACGATCTTTCGTCGCCCGCGGCCAGCTTGCTGAAGGGACTGTTGGCTCGCGATCCCACCCTGGAAGTGCTCAAGCTGGCGGAGCGTTGGTCGCCGCCCAAGTCGCCGGAAGTCGTGCAGGGTGTGTGGTTTTCGCCTCAGCACGAAGCCTTGTTGCTGGTGCTGACGCGCGCGGCGGGTTTTGATCCGGACGCACAGGCGCAGGCCATCGATGGCATTCATCGCGACTTCGATGCCCTGCCGGATCATGCCGGTGCATCCGTCGTGGTCAGCGGGCCCGGCTATTTCAGCGTGGTGGCGAATGCGCAGACGCGCGGACAGGCGGAATGGATCGGCCGCATCTCGACAGTAGGTTTCATCGTGTTGCTGTTGCTGGCGTACCGCAGCATCGGTTCGCTGCTGTTCTCCGCCTTGCCCATCGCCAGCGCCGCACTCGCAGGCATTGGCGCGCTCGTGCTGCTGTTTCCGCAGGTGCATGGCATCACGCTTGCGTTCGGCTTCACCCTGCTTGGCGTGGCGCAGGAGTATCCGATTCGCGTGCTCAGCCATCGCCGTGCCGGCGAGAGCGCCGTGGAAAGCGTGCGCGAGTTGTGGCCGTTGCTGCTCACTGCCATCGCATCGGCGTGCATTGCCTACGCTGCCTTCTTCGCTTCCGGCGTGAATGGCTTGAAGCAGTTGGCCGTCTTCACCGTGACAGGCTTGCTGGTGGCCGGCTTCAGCACGCGCTACCTGCTGCCTTACCTGCTGCCCGAACGCGTGCACGACGTCGCCAACATGGGATGGCTGATCCGTGCGTGTCGATTCGTCGACCATCTGCCGCGTCCCCGCTGGGTTCCCCTGCTGGTGGCGGTTGCCACTGTGTTGATGCTGGTGTTCGCACAGGGGCCGTTCTGGCAGAACGATCTGTCGGCGCTGACACCGCTGCCGCGTGATCTCCTCATGCGCGATGCGCGCTTGCGCGAAGCACTCGGCGCGCCCGACGTGCGCTATCTGCTGGTCTTGCAGGCGCCGGATGAACAAGGCGTGCTGGCGCTGTCGGAGAAGCTGGAGCCTGCGGTCGACGCGCTGGTCGCACGCCATGCGGTCGATGCGGTGGAGCTGCCATCGCGCTACCTGCCCAGCGAGGCGCTGCAGCGTGCACGGCAGCAGGCCTTGCCCGATCGCGATGCATTGACTCATGCACTGGCCGAAGCCGAGCAGGGCATGCCCTTCCAGCCTGGATTGTTCGAGCCCTTCGTCAACGATGTGGAGAAAGCGCGCAACTTGCCGTTGCTCACGCCGGAGCGGTTTGCTGCATCGCCCCTGGGACAGCGTGTCTCCACGATGCTGATGCCGCGCGACGGTCATTGGCTCGGCCTTGGCACGCTCAGCGGCGTGCACGACGTGGATGCCCTGCAGACGCTCGCCCGTGACAGTGGGGGCGCTGTACGGCTGCTGGATCTCAAAGGTGCGGCCGAATCGCTGGTCGTGGACTATCGGGCACGTATTCTCCGTGCCTTGCTTGGCGCCACGCTGCTGCTGGTGATCGCCATCATCGTGGCCTTGCGCAGCGTGCGGCGCGCGTGGCACGTGCTGGCGCCGATGACGCTGGCGACGTTCCTGGTGCTCGCCGTCGAACGTGTATCAGGCGTGGAAGTGTCGCTGTTTCACCTGGTCGCCTTGATCCTGGCCGCGGGCCTTGGCCTGCATTACGCACTGTTCTTCGAGCGCGATACGGGCGATGCGGCCGAGCAGCGCCGTACGCTGCACGCGACGCTGGTCTGCGTGCTGTCGGCCTTGCTGGTGTTTGGCATGCTGGGATGGAGCACCATTCCCGTGCTGCGCGCGATTGGCCTCACCGTGAGCCTGGGCGTCGCCTTCCACTTCTGTCTTTCGATTCTGATGGCACCGCATGCTCGCCAAGACTGACTGGGCTCATCTCATTCCCCACCACGGCGCGATGTCGCTGCTGGATGCCGTGCTGACGTGGGACGACACGTGCATTCACGCCGTAGCCGAGAATCATGCACTGTCCGATCATCCGTTGCGCAGCGGGCACCGATTGCACGCAGTGCATCTTGCTGAGTACGGCGCGCAGGCCATGGCGGTACATGGAGCGTTGCTGGCGCGCTCGCGTGGCGTGGAACACGCGAGGCCGGGTCGTCTGGTGAGCTTGCGTGATGTCGCGCTCGATACCGAATACGTGGACCCTTCGCACGGACGTCTGGACGTCCATGCCGAATGCCTTTACGCCGACGACACCGGCGCGCAGTATGCGTTTCGTGTCGAGCAGGGCGGCCGCGTACTGGTGAGTGGTCGTGCGGCCGTCATCCATCCTCTTTCCTGACAGCGAGGTCGCCATGTCACAGGCCCATACTCCCCGTCGTGCGCTGGTGACCGGCGGCAGCGGTGATCTCGGCGGCGCCATCGCGCAGGCGTTGGCATCGGGTGGCTATCACGTCATCGTGCATGCGAATGCCAGCCTGGCCCGTGCCGACGATATTGCAGCCGCCATACGCGATGCCGGTGGCGCCGCGCAGTCGGTCACGTTCGATGTGACGGATGCGGCCGCCACGCGCCATGCGCTGGAGACCTTGCTCACGGACGGACCGATCCATGCCGTGGTCAACAATGCCGGCGTGCACGAGGACAGCCCGCTGGCAGGCATGTCCGAAGAAGCATGGCGACGCGTGATCGACGTGTCACTGCATGGTTTCTTCCACGTCACGCAACCTTTGCTGTTGCCGATGGCACGCGCGCGTTTCGGCCGTATCGTGTCGGTGAGTTCCGTGGCGGCGCAGCTGGGCAATCGCGGCCAGGCGAACTATGCGGCGGCCAAGTCGGCGCTGCATGGCGCCACGCGTTCGCTGGCGCGCGAAATGGCCTCGCGCGGCATTACGGCCAACGTGGTGGCACCGGGCGTGATCGAGGGTCGCATGATCGGCGAGGATTTTCCGCCCGAACGCATTCGCGAGATCGTGCCCGCCCAGCGCGCGGGCAAGCCGGAAGAGGTTGCCGCGCTGGTGGCTTTCCTGTGTTCGGATGCGGCCGGCTATATCAACGGGCAGGTGATAGGCGTCAACGGCGGCATGGTGTGATGACGTGCCGCTCGCGGGCTTGTGTGCCCCGCGTGCGGTTCCTCAGGTCACCGCCGTATCGAACACGATGGGCTGCGAGGCGCGCGAACGGCGATAGCTCGCCACCACGTCGCCATGGCGGATCACTTGCCCAATGGTGTACGTGGTAATGCGTGTCACGTCGCGGATCGGGCTGAAATGGCTGATGCGGAATTCGCCCTGGTAACGCGAGGCAATCGGTACCGATACCACGCCCAGGCCTTTCTGGCGCGACGCGGCAATCAGGATGGCCGCTTCGAATACGAAGTTTTCCGCGGGCAGGTCCACCAGATCGAGCGCGGCGCGTGGATACCAGCGCTGTCCGCTCTGCGTGTCGGCCACGGGTTGTGCGCAGGCCCACGAGATGCCCCAGTCGGCGACGGCGTTGGCGCGGCGACGGCCTTTGGGCTGCTGCTCGCGTTCGAGCAGCCGCGCGCCGATCACGATGTGGTTGGGATAACGTTGCGCTGCCGCGACGATACGAGGGATGTCGCTGGCCAGATGCTGGCCGTCGCCATCCATGGTGAGCACGGCGTCGAAGCCCTGGCGCAGCGCTTCGCGAAAACCGGTGCGCAGTGCTTCGCCCTTGCCGCTGCGCTGCGGATGACGCAGCAGCGTCACCGGCAGTTCGCGCACGATGTCGGGCGTGCGATCGTCCGAGCCGTCATCGACCACGATGACGGATACGCCCTGTTCCAGGACGGATTGCACCACTTCGCCGATCGCCGCCTCTTCATTGAGGCAGGGAATCAGCACGCACCAGCGGACATCGGACGTATTCAAACGGGTGTCTCCAACGCAACCCTCAAGGCCAGGGTTTCGGCAGCGGCGAGGGTGCACGCACCTTCGCCTTTAGCGAGATTCTGCATCAGCGGCCATGCCGATGCGGCGATCGGATTGCTTTCGTACCAGGCGCCGGTTGCCGGCGCTGGACGTAGAGCCTCCTGGGCATGAATCGCCAGATCAATGCCAAGGCTTGCCAGCGTGCGCGGCGTAGCGAAAGGTGAAAGCACCAGCGCGAAACCGAACGAGCTGCGCGTGCCGCTCATGTCACCCACCGGCCCGGTGCCCGCGATATCGCTGCATACCAGCAGTACCGGTCGCTGTTCGGTCACGCTGAGCGTGGCCGCTTCGAGCAGGCCTGCGCCCAGTGTGGCGCGACCGGCCGAGATCGCGCTCGAGGTCGCGTGGCAGCCGGTGGCGATGGTCCAGTAACCGGCCGGTGCGTTGTGCACGGAATTGTGGAAGCGCGTGGGCGAAAGCTCGGTCGGGGCGCTCGCCAGCGTGGCGCACATGTAGTCGGAAATCAGTTGATCGCCAAAGGTGGAGCTGAAGACGCAGGGCAACTCGCTCGCCGCATAGCCGCTCATGGCCACGGCCTGTCCGGCGACTTCCACGGCCAGCAGCACGCTTTCTGGCGCGCGCCGGCGTTCGTTCGGCGGCAAGGTGATGGCGGGCGGCCGCGCGGCCGGTGCCTCCACCGATGCGCCACTGAGCTGCGCCTGCAGCGCCGCGAAATCACCCAGCGCGGGCGACCACAAGCCGATGCCTTCCACGTGAATCTGCAGCCTGCTCATGCCGGTGCCCTTCCGAAGGCAAGGCAAGCGTTGTTGCCACCGAACCCAAACGAATTGCTCAAGGCCACGTTGACGGCGCGCTGCTCGCTCCGTAGCGCAAGCTGCGGTCCGCAGGCTTCGTCCGGATGCGTGCACCCAAGGTTGCCGGGAATCACGTTGTGGCGAATGGCCAGCAACGCGACCGCCGCTTCGAGAATGCCAGCCGCGCCGAGTGTGTGGCCGGTAAACCCTTTCGTGGAACTGGCGCGTGTATGGGTGGGAAAGGCGCGCGTGATCAGTGCCGCTTCCACTTCGTCGTTCTTCAGGCTCGCCGTGCCATGCAGGTTGATGTAATCCACCTGCTCCGCGCGCAGCCCGCCGCGTGCCAGCGCGTCGCGCAGGGCGAGCTCGGCACCGAGCCCCTCTGGGTGCGGCGTGGACATATGATGGGCATCACTGGCCTCGCCATAGCCGAGCAGACGCGACGCCGCCGGTGCGCTGGCCACGCGTTCGAGCAACGCAAAACCGGCGGCCTCGCCGATGGAAATGCCGCCGCGTGCCTGATCGAATGGGCGACACGGTTCGGGTGATACCAGCTCCAGCGCATTGAAGCCGAACAGCACGCTGTCGCACAGCGTATCCACGCCGCCCACGATCGCCGCGTCCGCCAGGCCCAGGCGCATCAGGCGCTCGGCAGTGGCAAACACCTTGGCGCTGGACGAGCAGGCCGTGGACACCGTCAGGCAGGGGCCTTCCAGCCCCAGCGCTTCGGCTACGAAGGCGGCCAGCGAGTGCGGCGCATGGATCGGCGGGCGACGCAGTTCGGCCGGCATGCGGCCGTCGCTGTCGAGGTGGCGGTAGCCCTCCTCAGTGGCGCCAATGCTTGCCGTAGAGGTGCCCAGCACCAGCGCCACGCGGGCCGCGCCATAGCGCTGGCGGGCGTCCAGGGCGCGCTCGATGAAGCCGTCCTGCTGCAATCCCAGCCACGCAAGGCGGTTGTTGCGGCATTCCCATGCCGCATGGGCGGCGGGCAGCGCGGCGTCTTCGACGCCATCGACACGGCCTATCCAGCACGCCAACGGTGCGCTGCTGAAGTCATTTTCACGTAGGCCGCCGTGGCCGGTGGACAGGGCGGCGAGATGGCTTTCGAGACCTTGGCCCAGCGCTGAAGTAACCGTATAGGCGCTGACGGCAAGGGGTTGGATCGGTACTGACATCGCGCGAGCCTAACGAGCGACTGCAACATTTCCTAGTCTGGGCGCACCGTACGCTTGAACGCGTTCATATTTGTCGTCTCCCTTTTGACGCCCGCTGGCGTCTGGCGTGACGGCCTCGCAGGACGCGGCGCCAGGCCCCGTGGGACACTGCGCCACCAACGGCTCCCCACCCTGCCCCAATCGACCGTGCCGCCCATCACCGCTCCGCTCAAGCGTGGCCCCTGGCGCTACCTTAGCGACCGGGACGTATTGCACGCCGCCGTGGTCACCGTGGCCGCGGTCGCCTTGAGCCTGGGACTGGTGTGGGTCGGCTACCTCGTTCATGTATGGCGGGTGGCGGCGCGCAGCCCTGTGACGCCCGGACAGCCCATGACGGTGCTGGTGTTCGGCCGCCGGCTGGTGCGGGACGCACCCGAAAAGGACTATCAGGCGCGCCTGCTGCGCGCGCTGGCACTAATGCGTTCGCATGACACCGAGCACGTGCTGCTGCTGGGCGGCCGCAGCGGCGGGGCCATCAGCGAGGCGGCGGCGGGCCGCAGCTGGCTGGAGCAGCACGAGTTGCCGCCGGGCGTGGTGATGCAGCTGGAGCAGGCCTCGGTGGACTCGCTGGAAAACCTGCGTCACGCGCGCAGCCTGCTGCAGGAAGACGGACCGGTCACGCGCGTGCTGCCGCCGGTGGCGCTGGTGACCAGTCGCTATCACCTTGCGCGTTGCCAGCTGCTCGCACGCAGGCTCGGTTTCCGCAGCGTGCCCATCGCGGCCGAGCCTAGTCTGGAGCTCAATCGCCGCTATGTCGTGCGGCTGCTGGCCGAGTCGGGTTACCTGATGTGGATCGACATCGGCATGCGCTGGGCGACCTTGATCGGCCATCGGCGCATCAGCGCACGCCTAAGCTGATGCGCGACTGCCGCCGCAGCGGCCCGCGCGCGGCGCTTGCTAAGCTTGCGGCCTTCGAACGACGACGGACCGCCCGATGAGCCAGCAAGCCGACCAAGCCGAATTGTTCCTGCGTGAGTTGCAGGATCGCATCTGCGCGGCGATCGAACAGATCGATGGCAAGGCGCGTTTCGAAGAAGACGCGTGGACGCGTCCTGCCGGCGGTGGTGGCCGTACGCGCGTGCTGCGCGATGGCGCCGTGTTCGAGCAGGCAGGCGTGAATTTCTCACGCGTCTACGGCAGCCAGTTGCCACCGAGCGCCACGGCGCATCGCCCCGATCTGGCGGGCGGCGGTTTCGTGGCCACCGGCGTGTCGCTGGTGCTGCATCCGCGCAACCCGCACGTGCCGACCACGCATGCCAATGTGCGCTATTTCGAAGCGAGCAAGGAAGGCGTGGAGCCGGTGTGGTGGTTCGGCGGCGGCTTCGATCTCACGCCGTTCTATCCGCGCGATGAAGATGTGCTGCACTGGCACACCGTGGCGCGCGACCTGTGCGTGCCGTATGGCGACGATGTGTATGCGCGCTACAAGAAATGGTGCGACGAGTATTTCTATCTCAAGCACCGCGGCGAAACGCGTGGCGTCGGCGGCCTGTTCTACGACGACTTGAACGAGGGCGGCTTCGAGCGCTGCTTCGCCTTCACCCGCGATGTGGGCCAGGGTTTCCTCGACGCCTACCTGCCCATCGTCGAGCGCCGCAAGCATGAAACCTACGGCGAGCGCGAACGCGAGTTCCAGCTGTATCGCCGCGGCCGCTACGTGGAATTCAACCTCGTGTACGACCGTGGCACGTTGTTCGGTCTGCAGTCGGGCGGACGCACGGAATCGATCCTGATGAGCTTGCCGCCGCGCGTGCGCTTCGAATACAACTTCCAGCCCGCGCCGGAATCGCCCGAGGCGCGGCTGAGTGATTACCTCAAGCCGCGCGATTGGGTGTGAACGTATCAACATGAAGCACGCATCGGGCACTCGCTCCCTGTCGGCATCTCGGCTTGGCCGTTGCATGCAACCAGGTTTGTTGTCGCTGTCGTTTG
Source organism: Dyella japonica (assembly GCF_040545895.1). GTDB lineage: Bacteria > Pseudomonadota > Gammaproteobacteria > Xanthomonadales > Rhodanobacteraceae > Dyella > Dyella japonica_D. The sequence goes on along the minus strand of NZ_JBEPMU010000005.1, from coordinate 272,756 downwards.
CAGTGCCTTTTTTTGGGCTGCTTTCGGCTGACTGGATATACAACGTCGCCGCGCCCTATCTGTCGAATGTTTCCGATACGGCGCTCGGTCTTTCCAGGGGCTGGCTGGCAATCCCACTGGCGCTAGGGGCTTGGTTGCTCGTTTTTTGGCTTACCCACCGCATCGCGGCCTCACCGCTTTGGCGTTCAATTTTCGCCAGTATCGTTGTCACCATCGTGGCAGCCATGATGTTCACCGTGCTCCTTGGCGGCTGGACCATTTGGGTTCCACGAGAGACCTATCATTTTTGGGATCATGTGAGTCACTCGGTTAACCTGTTTCCGTATCGCTTCGCGATCGCCACGCTTTCGGCACTCACGTGTAGTCTCGTCGTAACGTGGCGGCTGTCGGCACGCGATCGCCCCGGCACAAAAGACGGGTGAGCCCCGTGAGCTGGTGTGCACGGGGCGTCGGTGCCGTTGCAATGCGCTTGACTGCAGACGTTGAACTGGCTGCTAGTCCTTCGGTGCATCACCGCTGAACTTCACCGGCGTGGCGCCCTTCACCGCGCCGATCTGCGCACTGTCGCTCACCTGAAGCACTACTTCGCGGCGGAACTCCAGCGTGCCCTGCACCACGGCGTGCGGGCCGATCACCACGCGCGGCAGGCGGTTGTTGCTGCTCCAGCTCCAGCCGCCCGGCTTGTCGACGAGGATGCCGCCTTCCACGCGCGAATTGGCGCCCACGATCACGTCGCCGTTGGTGGTCTGCAGGCCGCCGCCCACGTGTGCGGCGTCGAGGTTGATGCTGCCGTTGACGTTGCCCACCTTGCCGGCGACATCGGCGCCCTTCTCAAGATGAATGCCGCCATTGGTGGTGCTGACGGTACCGGCCACGCGGGAGCCCGAGCCGAGGTTCACGCCGCCATTGACGGTATCGACCGCCGAGGCCTGCGAATGATCGCCAAGGTCGATCGAACCATTGACCGTGCTGGCCTTCTGCACCGTGGCGTTGTCGCCCACGCGCACCGCACCGTTGACCGTGCTGATGTTGCCGGCATGTTGGCCCGCATCCACGCGCGCGGTGCCGTTGACCTTGTCGATGTCGTTGTCACTGGCCTGTGCCACGACGGGCAGAGTCAGGGCGAGGGCGATGGCTAGCAGATGACGACGCATGATGAACTCCGTGACGATGATGACCACCCTAGGATGCACCGCTCGACCCCAGGGTTTAGCATGACCTTCGACAGGGGCGGCGCGTGATTTGACGAGACCGGGGCGGGGCCTCACCATCGCAGGTTTCCCGCCGCGAATTCCCGCCATGTACAAGCTCGTACTCATTCGTCACGGCCAATCCCAGTGGAACCTGGACAACCGCTTCAGCGGCTGGGCCGATGTGGACCTCACCGAACAGGGCATGGCCGAAGCGGCCGAGGCCGGCCGCCTGCTGAAGGCCGGCGGCTACCGCTTCGATGTCGCGCACACCTCCGTGCTCAAGCGTGCCGTGCGCACGCTGTGGGGCGTGCTGGATGCGATGGAGCAGATGTACCTGCCGGTGGTCACCGATTGGCGCCTCAACGAGCGTCACTACGGTGGCCTCACCGGCCTCAACAAGGCCGAGACCGCCGCCAAGTACGGCGAAGACCAGGTGAAGGTGTGGCGTCGCAGCTACGACATTCCGCCGCCGCCGCTCGATCGCGCGAGCAACGAGTCGGTGAGCGATCCTCGTTACGCCAACCTCGATCCCTCGATGATTCCCGACACCGAGTGCCTCAAGGACACCGTCGACCGTGTGGTGCCCTACTGGCATGACGTGCTGGCGCCCGCCATCGCTTCCGGCCAGAACGTTGTGGTGGCCGCGCACGGCAATTCGCTGCGCGCGCTGGTGAAGTACCTGGACAACATCTCCGAAGAAGAGATCGTCGAGCTCAACATCCCCAACGGCGTGCCGCTGGTGTACGAGTTCGACAAGGACCTCAAGCCGATCCGCCACTACTACCTCGGCGACGCCGACGCCATCGCGGCGAAGATGGCCGCCGTGGCCAATCAGGGCAAGGCCAAGTAAGTCCTGGCGCCATCGCGGGTGACAGGCGTCATCCGCGATGGTTGCATCCCGTCAGTCGTACGGGCGGCCGCGGGCCGATAAGCTGCCGGCATCCCATCACCTGGTGCCCGCGATGAACCCGAACATGATCTATGCGCTGATGATCCCGCTCATGGCGTTCGCCATCTGGCGCCGCGTGCGTGGCAGCTTCGGGCGGCAGCCGATCCGCCGCAAGCGCATGATCGGGCGCATCGTCTTCCTTAGCGTCATCGGCGGCTTGATCGCGCTGGGCGGGCTGCACAACGTCCGCCTGCTGGAAGGTTTGCTGGGTGGCGCCCTGGCCGGCGCGGCGCTGGGCGCGGTGGGCATCAAGCTGACGCGCTTCGAGCGCGATGCCGCCGGCAGCGACCTCTACATTCCGAACGCCTGGATCGGCGGCCTGCTCACCGTGCTGCTGGTCGGCCGCCTGGCGTGGCGCTTCCTGGTGACGATGCCGCAACTGCAGGATCCGGCCATGGCCCACAGCGCACCCGCCATGGGCAACAGCCCGCTGACCCTGGCGATCTTCGGCCTGACGATCGGCTACTACATCAGTTACTTCGCCGGCCTGCTGGTGCATCACCGCCGCTTCGAACGGGCGCAGCTGGCGACCTGAGCAAGATCAGAGCGCGTCGCCGTCCATCTCGCCCGTGCGGATGCGGATCACCTGCTCGAGCGAACTGACGAAAATCTTGCCGTCACCGATCTTGCCGGTCTTGGCCGAGGCCTGGATGGCCTCGACGACGCGGTCCACCTGTTCGTCGCTCACGGCCACTTCCAGCTTGATCTTGGGCAGGAAGTCGACCACGTATTCGGCGCCGCGATACAGTTCGGTGTGGCCCTTCTGGCGACCAAAGCCTTTTACTTCAGTCACCGTAATGCCCTGCACGCCCACTTCAGCCAGGGCCTCGCGCACATCGTCCAGCTTGAACGGCTTGATGACCGCAACGACCAGCTTCATGGGCTTTCCTCTTGATCGAACGAACGCCCGTCGCGGGCTCGGGAGCGGCATTTTGCCTGCCGAGGCGGGCCGCTGTCGCCTTTCGGCTTTCTGTAGGAAAATCCCTACACATAGAAGTGGAGCATGCCGATAGTGGCATTTAAAGACATGAACCTAAACTTCACCCTGACGAGTTCGAGGTGCTATCCATGATGGATAGGCAGGATATCGATCAACTTGCCCAGCGTCTTGTTTCGTTGGTTCCATCAGGATTGGCTCAGGCGCACCAGGATTTGCGCACCAACTTCGGCGATGTTCTGGCGCAAGGATTGCGCCGCCTTGACCTAGTCACCCGCGAGGAGTTTGACGTCCAGAGCCAGCTTTTGGCGCGCACCCGCGCCAAGGTCGAGGCTCTGGAAAAGCGAATCGCAGATCTCGAGGCTGGTGCGGGCACCTGACTAGCGGGTGCGGCACGGGCCCACGTCCCGGGAGCCGCCCCCGATCCGTCACCCTCACCCCGAGAACGATCGGGGGCGGCTATTTTTCTCTGTAGGCCGCTTGAGGGAGTTGCTCCGTGTTTCAGCCTGGCAGCCGCTCCCGCGCCGTACGTATCGTGCGAGCGACATGAGTCTTGCCGTCACCCTCAGCCGAGCCCAGGAAGGCGTGGCGGCGCCCCAGGTCATGGTGGAAGTCCATCTATCCGGCGGCCTGCCGGGTACCAATATCGTGGGTCTTCCCGAAGCTGCCGTACGCGAAGCGCGCGACCGCGTTCGCGTGGCCATCCAGAACACGGCGTTCGAATACCCCAACCGCAAGGTCACGGTGAATCTTGCGCCGGCGGAATTGCCCAAGGACGGTGGGCGGTTTGATCTGGCCATTGCGCTTGGCATCCTCGCCGCGGGTGGTCAGGTGCCGCGAGAGAAGCTGGACGATTGCGAATTTCTCGGCGAACTGGCGTTGTCGGGCGCCTTGCGCGGCGTGTCGGGCGTATTGCCAGCCTTGCTGCGAGCACGGGCGCGCGGTCGTCGCGTGGTGGTGCCGCGGGCGAATGCGGCGGAAGCGGCGCTGGTGTCGGATGCCGAAGTGCTGGTCGCCGACACCCTGGCCGATGTCTGCGGATGGCTGCGCGGGGCGCAAGACCTCGCACCGCCTGGCGAAGCCTCCAGCATTTTCGACGAAGTCACCGGCCCTGATCTTTCCGACGTGCGCGGCCAGCTGCAGGCAAGGCGTGCGCTGGAGATCGCCGCGGCCGGCGGCCACCACCTGCTGCTGCTGGGACCACCGGGCACCGGCAAGACCATGCTGGCCGAGCGCCTGCCGGGCATCCTGCCGCCGCTGAGCGAGTCCGAGGCGCTGGAAACCTGCGCCGTGCTTTCCGTGGCCGGACAGTCGGTCGATCCGAAATTCTGGCGCCGTCGCCCTTTCCGGGCCCCGCACCATACGAGCTCCGCCGTGGCGCTGGTGGGTGGCGGGGCGTTGCCACGTCCCGGCGAGATCTCGCTGGCCCATAACGGCGTGCTGTTCCTTGATGAATTGCCGGAGTTCGGGCGTCACGTGCTGGACGTGCTGCGTGAGCCCATGGAGTCGGGGCACATCGTGATTTCGCGGGCCGCACGCCAGTCGACGTTTCCGGCGCAGTTCCAGCTAGTGGCGGCGATGAACCCGTGTCCCTGCGGTTATGCGGGCGATCCGCGCAACCGCTGCCAGTGCACGCCCGACCAGGTGCAACGCTATCGCGGCCGCATTTCCGGCCCCTTGATGGACCGTATCGACCTGGGCATCGAGGTGCCGCGCATTCCGCTTGGGGAACTGGGTGCATCGCGTGGTCCCAACGATGAGGACTCGGCCACCGTCCGGGCGCGGGTGATCAAGGCACGCCACCACGGCCTGATGCGGGCCGGGCGCGCCAATGCCGAAATCAGTACCCGCGAACTGGAACGCGATTGCGCGCTTGGTCCGGCGGAGCGTCACTGGTTCGATGCTGCGCTTGAGCGGCTGGGGCTGTCCGCACGCGCCTACCACCGTACGCTCCGGGTGGCCCGGACTATTGCCGACCTGGATGGCGGCGCGGGTCTGCTGGACCGCACACACCTTGCCGAGGCCTTGATGTATCGGCGCTTTTGAAATGTCGGGCCATGCCTAATGGCCCTTGCGGGTAATTTTTGAACTGACGGGTATTGACTTAGGTCGTCGCGAGCGTATTATCTGTACCCGCTAGTTCTGCATTGAACTATGCCTGCCACCCCGGTATCGGTACTCCCTCCCCCTCCCCCGTCCGATACCGGGGCTTGGCCCTCTCCCCAGGCTTCCTCGTTTTCCCGATCAAGCGGCGTCATCGCGCGATGGCGCTGGCCGCGTTCGCATGGTCCGATAGGTTCACGGCAACCGCACGAAGGACCGCGCATGACGCTCGATCTCGGATTCCTGCTGGTGTGCATCCTGGGTGTGGGGTTTCTTGCCCAGTGGCTGGCGTGGCGGGTGAGGTTGCCGGCCATCCTGTTCCTGCTGCTGGCCGGCATCCTCATGGGACCGGTGGCTGGTGCGCTCGCGCCTGACAAGCTGCTCGGCCCCTTGCTGTTTCCCATCGTGTCGCTCGCCGTGTCGGTGATCCTCTTTGAAGGCAGCCTCACGCTGCGCTTCAGCGAGCTGCCGGACATCGGCCGTGCCGTGCGCGGCCTGGTGACCTATGGCGCCGTGATCGCGGTGTTCATGCTCGGCGTCGCCGCGCACTACTTCGCGGGGCTCAGCTGGGACGTGGCTCTGCTGTTCGGTGCGCTGACCTGCGTGACCGGCCCCACGGTGATCGCGCCGATGCTGCGCACGGTGCGCCCGAACGCGCGCATCGCAAACACCTTGCGCTGGGAAGGCATCGTGATCGATCCGCTTGGCGCACTGTTTGCCGTGTTGGTGTACGAGGCCATCGTGTCGCGCCAGCAGGGGCACACGGTGGGCGTCTTCCTCGCGGTCATCGCCAGTGGCGTGATCATCGGCTTGTTGGCGGCGTGGACCCTCGCGTTCCTGCTGCGCCGGCAGATGATTCCGGAATACCTGCAGAACTTTGGCGCGCTCGTCCTGGTGCTGCTGGCGTTTTCGCTGTCCAATGCGATCACCCACGAGTCCGGCCTGTTGACCGTTACGGTGATGGGCATTGCGCTGGGCAACATGCGCGGCGTGCACATCGACGACATCCTCGATTTCAAGGAAAACCTCACCACGTTGCTGGTGTCGAGCCTGTTCATCCTGCTGGCGGCGCGACTGACCTGGCCGTTGCCCGATGGCATGCTGTGGGCCGGCGTGGCGATCTTCATCGTGGCGCAGTTGATCGTGCGACCGGTGACGGCGACGATCGCCAGTATTGGCAGCGCGCTGAACTGGCGCGAGCGCGCGTTGATTGCGTGGATCGCGCCACGTGGCATCGTGGCGGCGGCAGTCTCCGCGCTGTTTGCACTGAAGCTCGACGCGCTTGGCATGGCCGGCGCGAAGGAACTGGTGCCGCTGGTCTTCATCCTGATCATCGGTACGGTGGTGCTGCAGAGTGCGACGGCTCGTCCACTCGCGCGCTGGTTGAAGGTGGCCGAGCCTGATCCCACCGGTGTGCTCATCTACGGCGCAGATCAGGCCTCACGCGTGGTGGCGCGTGCGCTGGTCGATGCCGGTTTCCATGTGATCGTGGCGGACGAGCACTGGGAGGGCATCAAGCACGCGCGCATGGAAGGCCTGCAGACGTTCTTCGGCTATCCCGCCTCCGCCTATGCGGAGCGTCATCTCGACCTCACCGGCATTGGTCGGTTGCTGGCCATGTCGACCCATCGCGAACGCAATGCGCTGGCCTGCGTGTACTACCGCCAGGAGTTCGGCCGGGGCAAGGTCTACCGATTGAACAATGACGATGGCAACGCTACCGGCGGTCGCGTACAAATAGGCGGCCATTTGTCGGCGCCGGCCTTGTTCGGCATGGACATGACACACGAGCGTTTCCTGGAGTGTCTTGCCGAAGGCTGGCGCATCAAGTCGACGCGGCTCACGAGCACGTTCGACTGGCCGAACTTCATCGAGCAATACGGTTCGCCGACGGTGTTGCTGTTCGGCATCGAGGAAAAAGGCGCGCTACGCGTATCGTCGGTGAAGCGCGAACTCGAGCCGCGTCCGGGCTGGACGGTGATCGCATTGGTGCCGCCTGAAAGCGCATCGTGACGAATGCGATGCGCCACGCATTCCCTGCGGGCATGCGTGGGGGCGCTGGACAGGGCCGCGCTCCCCACGCACGCGCCGACGTCCGTGTCGGCCTACGCGAGGCAGGCAAGGTCAGGCGGCGCTGGCCTGACGCGAGGCGTGGAATTGCGCCTCTTCGGTGGAACCCTTGAGCGCGGTGGTGGACGACTGTCCCTGCTGGATGGCCTGGGTCACGGCATCGAAGTAACCCGTGCCGACTTCGCGTTGATGCTTCACGGCAGTGAAGCCACGGTCGGCGGCCGCGAATTCCCTCTCCTGCAATTCCACGAACGCGCTCATCTGACGACGGGCATAACCATAGGCCAGATCGAACATGCCGTAGTTAAGGCTGTGGAAACCGGCCAGCGTGATGAACTGGAACTTGTAGCCCATCGCGCCCAGCTCCTGCTGGAAGGTGGCGATGGTGGCGTCGTCGAGATTCTTCTTCCAGTTGAAGCTCGGCGAGCAGTTGTAGGCGAGCAATTTGCCGGGGTACCTCGCGTGGATGGCCTCGGCGAATTTGCGCGCTTCGTCCAGGTTCGGCTTGCTGGTCTCGCACCACACGAGATCGGCATACGGTGCATACGCGAGACCGCGGCTGATCGCCTGGTCCAGGCCGGGGCGGACGCGGAAAAAGCCTTCCACGGTGCGCTCGCCGGTGACGAACGGCTTGTCGTTGTCGTCGATGTCGGAGGTCAGCAGATCGGCGGCATCCGCATCGGTGCGTGCCACGATGAGCGTGGGCACGCCGAGCACGTCGGCGGCAAGGCGCGCGGCGTTGAGCTTGTCGACGGCTTCGCGCGTGGGCACCAGCACCTTGCCGCCCATGTGGCCGCACTTCTTCACCGAGGCGAGCTGGTCTTCGAAGTGCACGCCTGCGGCGCCCGCTTCGATCATCGCCTTCATCAATTCGAACGCATTGAGCACGCCGCCGAAGCCCGCTTCCGCATCGGCCACGATGGGCACCATCCAGTCGATGTTGTTCTGCCCTTCCGCGTGATGCAGTTGATCGGCGCGCAGCAGCGTGTTGTTGATGCGCTTGACCACCGACGGCACGGAGTTGGCGGGATACAGCGACTGGTCGGGATACATCTCGCCCGCGAGATTTGCATCGGCGGCGACCTGCCAGCCGCTGAGATAGATCGCCTGCAATCCGGCCTTCACCTGCTGCATCGCCTGGTTGCCGGTGAGCGCGCCGAGTGCATTGACGAAATCTTCCTTGTGCAGCGACTTCCACAAACGTTCGGCGCCGCGGCGGGCGAGCGAATGCTCCACGCCCACGGTGCCGCGCAGGCGCGCCACATCCTCGGCGCTGTAATTGCGCTGGATGCCGTTCCAGCGAGGATTGTTCGTCCAGTCGAGGGCGATCTGATCGGCGGTGGGCAGCGTGTTCTTCATGATGCGTTCTCCTGCGTATCCGTGATGCGTAGTGACGGAACTGGTGAGCTCAGAGCTGCTGGTAGGCCGCCAGGGTGAGGAAATCGCCGAGTTCGTCGGCGTGCGTGAGTTGCTTGAGCAGCGCCGCCGCCTGCTCGGCGCGATGCGCCAGCGGGCTCTGGCTTTCGATGAGGCGATGCGTGTGCTTGGCCAGCGCGTGGTCGAACAGCGCGAAGTCGATCGGCGCGTGGTCGGTGAATTCCAGTGGCCCGCGATGCAGCCATTGCCAGATCTGCGAGCGCGCGATTTCGGCGGTCGCCGCGTCTTCCATCAGGTGATGGATGGGCACGCAGCCTTGGCCATCCAGCCATGAGGCGGTGTAACGCAGCGCCACTTCCACGTTGTTGTCGAAGCCGGCGCGCGTGATGGTGCCGCTGCATGGTGCGATCAGCCCATTGCGGCACACGTTGACATCGTTGCGCGTCACGTTGAGCTGGTTCGGCGACGGCATGTACTTGTCGAACACTTCCTGCGCCACCGGCACCAGTGCGGGATGCGCCACCCACGTACCGTCATGGCCCGCCTGCACTTCGCGCAGCTTGTCGGCGCGGACCTTGGCGAGTGCCGCGTCGTTGGCCGCCTCGTCGCCCTTGATCGGAATCTGCGCGGCCATGCCGCCCATGGCGAACGCGCCGCGGCGGTGGCAGGTCTGGATCAGCAGCTCCGAATAGTTCTTGAGGAACGGCACGGTCATCTGCACCTGGGTGCGGTCGGGCAGCAGGCGATCGCGATGGCAGCGAAAGGTCTTGAGGTAGGAAAAGATGTAATCCCAACGCCCGCAGTTGAGGCCCACTGCGCGACCGCGCAGCGCGTGCAGGATCTCGTGCATCTGGAACACGGCCGGTAGGGTTTCGATCAACACCGTGGCCTTCATGCAATCCCGCGGCAGGCCGAGCGCGGCTTCGGCGGTGGCCATCACCTCGTCCCACAGCGCGGCCTCTTCCATCGCCTGCAACTTAGGCAGGTAGAAGTACGGGCCGCGGTCGCGCGCTTGCAGCGTGCGTGCGTTGTGGAAGGCGAACAGGCCGAAGTCCACCAACGCGCCGGACATCGGCTCGCCGTCCACAGTGATGTGACGCTCCGGCAGGTGCCAACCGCGCGGACGCACCACCAGCACGGCCGGGTTGCCGTTGACGCGGTAGTGCTTGCCTTCCGGCGAGGTGTATTCGATGGCGCCGTTCACCGCGTCGCGCAGGTTGATCTGGCCATCGATCTGGTTGGCGAAGGTGGGCGCCGAGGAATCCTCGAAATCGGCCATGAACACCTTCGCGCCGGAATTGAGCGCGTTGATGATCATCTTGCGCTCGACCGGCCCGGTGATTTCCACCCGGCGGTCGCGCAGCGCGGGCGGAATGGACGCCACCGTCCAGTGGCCCTCGCGGATGGCCACGGTATCGGCGCGGAAGTCCGGCAGTTCCCCGGCGTCGTAGCGAGCCTGGCGGGCGTCGCGGGCTGCCAGCAGTTCCAGGCGCCGCTCGTCGAACTGGCGGTGCAGCTGGGCAAGGAAGGCCAGCGCCTCGGGCGTGAGGATGGCGGCATGTTCCGGGCGGATGCCGCCCTGGACCTGGGCGGGCAAAAGTGCGAGTCGTTCCTTGGGGACGGCCATGGCGAATCTCCGTGATGACGATGGGATGACACTAGGTCACGGAAATTGGCTTTGACAAAGCAAATGTTTCAATTTTTGGTATTGTCATTCTTAATGAGTGACGCAACTGCTTGAGTTGCAAGAGACAAAAATGGACAAGAAACCATCGGGCAAGGCGAAAAAAGCGCATTCGACGCCGTCGCGGCGACGTACGGACAAGTATGGTCGTGCCGACGAAGGCGGGCGGTTCTACTACAAAGGCAATCGGCAGAAGCAGATGCGCGCCTTCGTTTACACCGTCAAATTGGGAACGCTGACCCGCGCTGCCGAGGCTCTGTTTTTGTCTCAGCCCAGCGTGAGCCTTCAGCTCCAGGCGCTGGAGCGGGAGCTCGGCGTGAGCCTGCTGGAGCGCCGCCGCCGCCGCATCAACCTCACCGACGCAGGCGAGGCGCTGTACGAACTGGCGCGGCCCTTGGTGGAAGGCTGGGAAAACCTGGATCGCGACTTCCACACCAAGGTGAAAGGCCTGCAGGGCGGGCGCCTCACCATTGCGGCGGGAAGCTCGACCATCCAGTACCTGCTGCCCGATCTCGTACGTCGCTATCGCGAACACTTTCCCGAAGTGCAGCTGCAACTGGCCAACGTGACCGGCAAGGACGGCCTGGCGCTACTGCGCGCCGACGAAGCGGATTTCGCGGTGGGTTCGATGCTCGACGTGCCCAACGACATCGCGTGGGCGCCGGTGCATCACTACGACCCGATGTTGATCATGCCGCCCGATCATCCGCTGGCGGCGAAGGACACGGTGACGCTGCAGGACCTGTCGCCGTACGGCCTGATTCTTCCGCCGCAACGATTGTCGACGTATCGCCTTGTGGACCTGGTGTTCCAACAGCGCCAGGTGCCTTATCGCGTGGCCATCGAAGTAGGCGGCTGGGACGTGATCAAGGAATACGTGGCGATGGGCCTGGGCATTTCCATCGTTACCGGCATATGCATCACCGACGCGGACCGCTCCCGTTTGGCCATCCGAAACATGAAGCAGTATTTCCCCCAGCGCAGCTACGGCGTGGTGATGCGCAAAGGCAAGTTCCTCACGGCGGAGGCGAGGGCGTTCATTGATCTGGTGAAGCCAGGATTGCTGACGCATCGCGATTACGATGAGTCGGGACACTCGGAACGTTGATCGTCAATCCGATGGGAGCGCCGCTTTGTGCGCGGCCGCACCGGAGCGCGATCAATCGTTGGCGTTGCGGTGCTTGCCCCGATACGGCGTAAACAGCGCGCGAATCTTCGCCATGTCCGCATCCGGATCGTCCGTGGCGCGCACCACCGGCCCAAAGCGGAAGGTCTTGCTCGGATAGTCGAGGAACAGCGTCTGGATGGGTACGTTGGCGTCGTGCGCGATGCGCAGGAAGCCCGACTTCCATTGCTTGACCTTCTTGCGCGTGCCCTCAGGCGTGATGCCCAGCCACATGCGGTCCTTTTCCTGGAAACGCTGCACCATCTGGCCCACCACGTTGAGCGCAGCGCTGCGGTTGATGGCGATCATGCCGATGGGGCGCAGGATGATGCCCAGCGGGCCGTCCAGCACTTCGCGCTTGATCATGATGTTGATGTCCACGCCCAGTCCGATCTTCATCAGCAGGCCGTAGTAGCCATCCCAGTACGAGGAATGCGGCGCGCCGATGATGATCAGCTTGGGTTCGTTCGGCAGCTCGCCGAGAAGCTTCCAGCCGGACAGGCGCAGCAGGCCGCGCGCCAGCCATGGCCAGAACGTGCTCTTGAGCTTGGGGGCTTCGGGTGGGGCAGGGGGGAGCATCGGCGTGCTCATTCGCGACTCCAATCACGCGACCGTGTTTGCTTGATCTTGCCGCGTTGCTGCTTGCCGGCGAGCCGGCGCTCTTTCGAGCCGCGGGTGGGTTTGGTGGCGATGCGCGCCTTGGGTACCACGAGCGCCGCGCGGATGATCTCGACCAGGCGCTCGCGGGCATCCTCGCGATTGCGTCCCTGGTCGCGGAAACGTCGCGCCTGGATCACCAGCACGCCGTCGTCCGTAAGGCGACGATCCCGGCGCGCCAGCAAGCGTGCGCGCAGCGGTTCGGGCAGGGACGGCGAATGCGCCACGTCGAAGCGCAGTTCGACGGCGCTTTCGGTGCGATTGACGTGTTGGCCGCCGGGACCGTCTGCGCGAAGGAAACGCTCAGTCAGCTCGGTCTCGGGCAGGACGATGGATCGGCTGATCGTGAGCATGCGTAAAGTTTAGCGGGCGCGCGTGACACACCGCCACGACGCGGTGCGTCACAACGCGGGCAGGGTCCAGCCAAATCGTTCGAGCAGCCCCTCGTAAGCGGCGTCCAGCGGTGCTTCCAGGCGCATTGGTTGGCCGGTCACCGGGTGGGCGAAACTGAGGCGCCAGGCGTGCAACAGCATGCGGTGGCAGCGGAAATACTGCTTGTACAGGCGATTGTGGTCGCTTCGGCCGTGCTGGCAATCGCCGATGATCGGGTGATGGATGTGCGCCATGTGCTTGCGAATCTGCCGGAATCGACCGGTTTGCGGCTCCGCGAGCACCATGGCGTAACGCTGCTGCGGATAGCGCCCCAGTTCGATGGGCACTTCCACCGTGGCCAAGCGCCGGTAGCTGGTGCGTGCCTCGCGACGCGGCCCCGTGTCGCGGGAGCCGGGCAGGGCATAGTCGATCAGGGCTTCCTCCGGTTCCGGCCAGCCGCGCACCACGGCCAGGTATTGCTTGTGCACGTCGCGGCCCATGAACTGCTCGCCAAGCGCGGCGGCGATCTCCGAGGAACGCGCCACGAGCAGCGCGCCGCTGGTGGCACGGTCGAGGCGATGGGCGAGATACGTGGTACCGCCCACCTGCTCGCGCAACAGGTCGATGAGGAATTCCTCCGCATTACCGACCATTTTGGAGCGATGCACGGCCAGGCCCGCGGGCTTGTTCACCGCGATGAGGGCGTCGTCTTGGTAGAGGATGTCGAGCATGGGATGTCCGGAAGGCGCCGCGTTCTGCGCGCCCTTCCAATGGCGACGTCATCCGACCCAAGCCGGGATGACATGGAAAATAGTCAGCGGCGCGGCCATCCGGCTGCGAAGGCAACGAGGCCAGCAACGCCCATCGCCGTGGCGTGCCAGATGCCGTGCTCGGACGCCTGCGTCCACAAGACCGCACTGCCGATCAGCAAACTGGCGCCCAGCAACCCAAACGACAGCGCGCGCCGCGTGCGTTGTGCCTCGTCGCGCTGCTGCGCCAGTTCGACCGGGTCGCTCACCGCGCGACGTTCGCCCATGGCCACTTCGCGCAACGCATCGCGTACCAGCTCGGGAAACTGCGGCGCGGCGTGGAACCACTCCGGCAGGCGCTTGCGCACTTCGCGCAGGGTGCGGCGGGGACTGTAGCGTTCGCGCAGGATACGCTTGAGCACCGGGTGCGCCACGGCCCAGATGTCGATCTGCGGGTCGAGCATGCGGCCGACGCCTTCGATGTTGAGCAGCGTCTTCTGCAGCAGGATCAGCTGCGGCTGCAGCGTCAGTTCGTAGCGCCGTGCCGTCTGGAACAGCTTCACCACCAGTTCGGCCAGCGAGATCTGCGACAGCGGCCGCGTGAAGTAGGGCTCGCACACGGTGCGCACGGCGGCGGTGAGTTCGTCGATGCGCACGGTGGACGGCATCCAGCCGGCGTCCACGTGCAGTTGTGCGATGCGCGCATAGTCACGCTCGAACAGCGCGATGAAGTTCTGCGCCAGCCAGTATTGGTCCTGTTCCGGCAGCGAACCCATGATGCCGAAATCGAGCGCGATGAAACGCGCATCGTTGGCGCGCGAGGTGTCGACCCAGATGTTGCCCGGGTGCGCATCGGCGTGGAAGAAATTGTCGCGGAACACCTGTTCGTAGAAGAGGCGCACGCCTTTCACCGCCAATGCCTTGCGGTCGATGCCGGCCGCATCGATCGAGGCGATGTCGTCGCAGCTCACGCCGTACACGCGCTCCAGCGTGAGCACGTGGGCGCTGGTGTAATCCCAGAACACCGCCGGCACGTAGAGATCGACGCCGCTTTCGAAATTGCGTCGGAGCAGGCTGGCGCTGGCGCCTTCGCGCTGCAGGTCCAGCTCGTTTTCCAGCATCTTCTCGACTTCGGCGACGACGTCGAGCGGGCGGATCTTGTCGGCATTCGGATGCCAGCGTTGCGCCAGTTCGCCCAAGGAGCGCAGCAACTTGATGTCGCGTTCGATCTGCTGGTCGATGCCTGGACGCAGCACTTTCACCACCACGGCGCTGCCGTCCTGCAGCGTGGCGGCATGCACCTGCGCGATGGACGCGGAGGCCAGCGGCGTTTCATCGAAGCTCGTATAGAGCGTCGTGATGGGCGCTTTCAGCTCCTGCTCGATGATGGCGCGCGCTTCGCTGCCCGGGAACGGCGGCACCTGGTCCTGCAGCTGCGCGAGTTCATCGGCGATATCGGCCGGCACGAGGTCGCGGCGCGTGGAAAGCACCTGGCCGGCCTTGACGAAGATCGGGCCGAGCTCGGTGAGCGCGAGCCGCAATCGTGCGCCGCGCGAGAGATGGGCGATATCAGTGCGCGGCCGCGCGACGAAAGGACGAATCAGCTTGAGCGGACGGAACAGGTGCGCCGCATCGACCAGTTCATCGAGACGATAGGCAAGCAGCACGGAAGCGACGCGCATCACGCGCGGTACGACCTTCAGAGGCGTCCTCACGCGGCGGGTCCCTTCTTCAGGCGTAGCTCCAGGCGTGCGAGTCGCGCTTCGAGACGCTCGGCGCGTTCGCGCAGATCGTCCACACCATCGAGAAAACCTTCCACTTCGCCGGGCGCTGCCGCCACGCGCGCTTCATCGCGCAACCAGTCGGCGGTGTCGGTGGTGAGGTGGCTGGCGGTTTCCTTCGCATGTGCCAACCCGCTGCGAACGGCCTTGGCGAGCGGCACGCCCAGCACATCGCCGAAGGTGCGTGCGAAGGCTTCCTCGAAATCCGGCGCGAACTTGCTGGCGAGTTTTTCCAGACGGCGAGCGAGATCCGCGTCACCGGCGATTTCCACCTTGCCTGGCGAAACACCTTCGTCATCGCGCTTCACCAGCATGGCCAGCAGGCTGCCCGGCGTAGCGGCCACGCGCAGGTGGTTGTCGTCCTGCGCAGGCCCGACCTTCAACCGCTCACCTTCCACCGTCACCGACAGCGCCAGCTCGGGGCCGCGCAGATGCAGCTGTACGCTGCGACCGTCGAGCGCAGACAGGCGCCCGGCCGTTTCCGGGTCGAGCGACAGCGTGTGATTCAACGCGGTTTCCAACGCGCGCCCGGCAAGGGCCCGCATGGGACGTGGCAGCAGTGACATGAGGGAAGGGGCAGTCATGCTGCCGATTGTAGCGGGTCGTGCCGTGGGGCTGAGGTTGAGCCGCCTACTTTGCGGCGTTCCCGCGAGCATCCGACCCTTACCACCGAAAGGTGGCAATGCCCCAGCCCTGTCCCCGGGGAAGAGGGAGAAGTAGTGTGCTCGGCGCAAACCGAAAACCTGCAGCGATGAAGCGGCACAGCGACTCGCGCTTTAAGCCCTCTTCGTCGCGGCGCGTGGCGATGTAGCCGCACCGTTGATTAGAGAGATCGTGACGTTCCGGGCCCCGAAGGCTCCAAAGCTCGTATCCAACACAACGCTACGAGCCTTTGCTCTGAAGGCCATTTTCTTTGGGTTACTTTTCTTTTGGGCCAGCAAAAGAAAAGTGACTCGAGCGGCGGCAGCCGATCGAAACGCCCGCCGCGCAGGCGGCCAGGTCGCGGTAGCACCACAAAAAGCGCGATCAGACGCTAACGCAACAACCCAACATCGAGGCGCTGGATTCCGGCCTGCGCCGGAATGACGAACAAAACAAACCAGCCTTCGGCTGTTGAAAAGCGCCTCCGCTCGTCATCCCCTTTGCGGGTAGGCCGGACTGACGAGCAAGAACGGCGCGCTACGGGGCCGCCCCTCCAAACCCCATCTGCCGCCACGCCTCATACACCGCAATAGCGACGGTATTGGACAAATTGAGGCTTCGACTATTGGGCCGCATGGGCAATCGCAGGCGCTGAGCTTCAGGAAGCGACTCGAGGACGTCAGACGGTAAACCCGCCGTCTCGCAGCCGAACAGCAGCGCGTCGCCTTCGACAAAACGCGCATCGACATGCGCCACGCGGCCACGCGTAGAGAACGCGAATACCCGTGGCTGTCCGATGCTCTCAAGGCAGCTGGCGAGGTCGTCATGCACGGCCAGCTGCGCATATTCGTGGTAGTCCAGGCCTGCGCGGCGCAGGCGGGCATCGTCCAGCTCGAAGCCCAGGGGGCGGATCAGGTGCAGCGAGGCGCCGGTGTTGGCGCACAACCTGATCGCGTTGCCCGTATTGGGCGGAATTTCCGGTCTGTAGAGAATGACATGCAGCATCCAGCCATTATCGGGTCTATCCGTGGACCCGTAAAACGCTAAGCGTCCTTGCTCAGCCGTTGGAGATGCGCGGGCACACCACGCCGTCGGGCGGCAGTGCGCAAGCGGTGGGGGCGATCAGCTGGCCCGCGCTGCCGGCAGCGGCGAGGCGGATGGCTTCGGGCGACGCGTTCACCATGGCACCCAGCACGAGTCCGCAAACCAGCAGGCAAGCAACGAAGAGGCCGCGCAGCATCAAGGTTTCGAATTTCATGATCATGTCTCCGATGAAAGGTGGGGTAGTCCTGCGCTGTAGATATGGCAAGCGCCGTGCCAAGCCTCTGGTCGTGTTCAAGTGACTGTCTTTGTTGAAAATTATCTGGCGTTGGGCTGGGGGCTTGGCTGTCCGCGGACAGCGACCGGGCGTGGCCGGACAGCTGCGGACACCGGTGCGGACGTCGCAACGTCCTGCATGCATGTTCTTGCGTCGAACGAAGCCTCGCAGACGTTGTCCACCATGCCATTGGTCATTTGCCAAGGTTCCGGGCCGTGGCTAGCCTCGGAACGTTCATTCGCCGAAGAAAACAGGAGTGTCGTGATGGCAAGAAAGCCCCTCGCCCTACTCGTCGCAGGAGTGCTCAGCATGTCGGCCGGTTTGCCTGCCATCGCGCTTCCCCAGGCGGCCGCCGCCGAAGCCACCCAGGCGGTTCCGGACATCGCCTTTACCCGCTTCACGCTGCCCAACGGCCTCACGGTCGTGGTGCACGAAGACCACAAGGCACCCGTGGTGGCCGTGAGCATCTGGTACCACGTGGGCTCGGCCGATGAGCCCAAGGGCAAGACCGGTTTCGCGCACCTGTTCGAGCACCTGATGTTCTCCGGCTCGGAGAACCACAAGGGCACGTACTTCCAGCCGTTCGAGCTGGCCGGTGCCACCGACATGAACGGCACCACCTGGTTCGACCGCACCAACTATTTCGAAACCGTGCCGACCACCGCGCTCGACATGGCGCTGTGGATGGAATCCGACCGCATGGGCCACCTGCTTGGTGCCATCGGCCAGAAGGAACTCGACACCCAGCGCGGCGTGGTGCAGAACGAAAAGCGCCAGGGCGAGAACCGCCCGTACGGCCGCGTGGACCAGAACATCCTGTCCAACACCTACCCGGGCAACCATCCGTACCAGCACGACACCATCGGTTCGATGGCCGATCTCAACGCCGCCTCGCTGGGCGACGTGAAGCAGTGGTTCCACGACTACTACGGCGCCGCCAACACCACCCTGGTGCTGGCTGGCGACATCACGGTCGCGGAAGCCAAGGCCAAGGCCGAGAAGTATTTCGGCGACATTCCCGCCGGCCCGCCGGTGCCGCGCCAGCAGGCGTGGATCACGCCGCTCACCAAGTCGACGCGCGGCATCCAGCACGACCATGTGGCGCAGCCGCGCATCTATCGCACTTGGGTGGTGCCACAGCTGGGTACGGACGATGCGATCCAGCTCGACCTCGCCTCCACCGTGCTCGGCGGCGGCAAGACCTCGCGCCTGTACCAGCGCCTGGTCTACCAGGACAAGCTGGTCGACGACGTGTCCGCCAGCATTTCGCCGTTCGCGCTGGCCAGCCAGTTCCAGATCCAGGCCGACATCAAGGAAGGCGTGGACCAGGCCAAGGTCGAAGCGGTCATTGCCGAAGAAGTGAAGAAGTTCCTCGCCGACGGCCCCACCGCCGACGAACTGGAGCGCGCGAAGATCGGCAACCGCGCCGGTTTCGTGCGCGGCCTGGAAAAGGTCGGCGGCTTCGGCGGCAAGGCGGTGATTCTGGCCGAGGGTCAGGTGTATCGCGGCGATCCGGGTGCCTACAAGAAGGACCTGGAACGCGCCAACGCCGCCACGCCGGCCAGCGTCAAGGCGGCCGCCGACAAGTGGCTCAGCAAGGGCGATTACCTGCTCACCGTGCTGCCCGCCGGCAACGACTTCAACCCCGATACCGAAGACGCCAAGGTCGTGGCGCTGGGCCCGCAGAAGGGCCGTCCCGACGCCAAGCTGCCGGTGTTGCATGAGTACAAGGTGGCCGAGAGCGCGGTCGACCGCAAAAGCGGCGTGCCGCAGGTGGCGCAGTTCCCCGACCTGAAATTCCCCGAGCTGGAACGCGGCAAGCTGAAGAACGGCATCGAGGTGATCCTCGCGCAGCGCCACACCATTCCGGTGACGCATGTGCAGCTCATGTTCGACGCCGGCTACGCGGCCGACCAGGGGCGCAAGCTCGGCACCGCCAGCTTCACCACCACGCTGATGAACGAGAGCACCAAGGATCTCGACTCGGTGGAAGTGGCCAAGCGCAAGCAGCGCCTGGGTGCAATCACCCGCATCGGTTGCGGCCTGGACGCGTGCTCCGCGTCGCTCAATGCCTTGAACGACCAGCTGCAGCCGTCGCTGGCGTTGTTCGCCGACATCGTGCGCAACCCGGCGTTCAAGTCCGAGGACATCGAGCGCATCCGCGGCCAGTGGCTGGCCGGCATCGCGCAGGAAAAGACCCAGCCGACCGCGCTGGCGCTGCGCACGCTGCCGCCGTTGCTTTACGGCGCCAACCACGCCTACGGCATTCCGTTCACCGGTTCGGGCACGGAAGCGGCGATCAAGGCCATGCAGGCATCGGATCTGGCGACCTTCCAGAATGACTGGCTACGCCCGGACAACGTGAAGATCCTGGTCGCTGGCGACACCACGCTGCAGCAGATCATCCCGCAGCTCGATGCCGCCTTCGGCGACTGGAAGGCACCGTCCAACCCGGTGCCGAAGAAGAACATCGCGACCGTGGCTGCCCAGGCCAAGCCGCGCGTGTTCCTCATCGACAAGCCGGACGCGCCGCAGTCGCTGATTCTTGCCGGCCTGCTCGCGCCGTCCAGCAAGGCGCCGAACGAGCTGGCCATCGACGTCGCCAACGGCGCCTTCGGCGGTAGTTTCACCTCGCGCCTCAACATGAACCTGCGCGAGGACAAGCGTTGGGCCTATGGCGCCTTCAGCTTCATGCGCGATGCGATCGGCCAGCGTCCGTTCCTGATGTATGCGCCGGTGCAGACCGACAAGACTGCCGAGTCCGCGCACGAAGTGGCCAAGGAAGCGGCCGAGGTGATCGGCGCCCGCCCGCTCACCGAGCAGGAAGTGGACAAGATCAAGGACTCCAACGTGCGCGGTCTGCCAGGCAGCTTCGAGACCGGTTCCGAAGTGCTCAGCGCGATGAGCGAGATCGTCCAGTACAACCGCCCGGACGACTATGTGCAGACGCTCAAGGCCCGCACCGAAGCCGTGAAGCAGCCCGATGCCGAAGGCGCGATCAAGGAGATCATCAAGCCCAACGCGCTCACCTGGGTGATCGTGGGCGATCTGAAGAAGATCGAGCAGCCGGTGCGTGCGCTGAAGCTGGGCGACGTGCAGGTGATCGACGGCGACGGCAAGCAGGTCACGTCCACGCCGTCGAAGTAAGCGTGAGATTTTGTGGGGAGCGGTTCACGTCCCCGGGTTAGGATGGAGGCCGGGCGGGAGACCGCCCGGCTTCTTCATATTCACGTCGCGGAGTTACTCATGCGCAAGACCCTGCTGTTGCTCGTTCCCATCGCTTTGCTCGGCGCCTGCACCTACGGCATCACGCTGGACGATGCCGGTAAGAACGTCCGCACGGCCTGGAGCGGCGATGTGTCCTCCTGTCGTGACCTGGGCAAGGTCACGGTATCCGTGATGGATCACGTCGGTCCGGTCAATCGCAACGACATCAAGGTGCGTGACGAGCTGGAAGTCATGGCGCGCAACGAAGCCGCCAAGATGCACGCCGACACCATCAAGCCTTTGGGCGACCCCGCCGACGGCTCGCAGCCGTGGGGTGCCTATCAGTGCGGCAATGCCCAGCTGGCGCCGGCGGGTCGCGCGCCGAATCCGGCCAACCCGAATCCGGCAGCCAACGGGGCCACCGCGCCGGGTGCGTTTGAGACGTACCCAGTCAAGGGCAACTGAGCGGGCGTCGACGACGCGCCGCGCTCACTCGACGTCCCGGCTTTGCCGGGGCGGCGGGCGAGCCACCCACCGCATCACTCCGAAAGGCGCCCTCGTGGCGCCTTTTTCACGCGCGCAGGTTGACGCTCTTGCATGCCCGGGAGGGCGGGCATAAAATTTACATCTATATATTACATATATGTATTACTTGGGCCGCGCGCCATGAGCAGTTTCGTTCCCACCGAGCAGCGCCTGGCGGTGACGCGTCGGCGTCATCCTGCGTTTCCGCGTGATCCGGCGATCCTCGTTCGCCTGATCAAGCACATCTACAAGCGCGTGCAGGACGATACGAACGCGCTGTTGCGCCCGTATGGCATCAATCATCCGGAGTACAACCTGCTGATGATGCTCTACGGCACGGAAGGCTATACGTTGCATCCCACCGAGCTGGCTGACGCCGCCGGTGAGAAGTCGGCGAACATCACGCGCCTCAGCAACGAGCTTGCAGACAAAGGTTTGATTGCGCGAAACGCCAGCGAAGAGGATCGTCGCAAGGTCACGCTCACGCTCACCGACGAAGGCCTGGCGCTGATCGACAGCTTCCTGCCCGAGATCTGCGCCTTGCTGGACTGGCAAGTGGATGGGCTTGCCCAGCGCGACGTCGCGCAGCTCGAGCGCCTGCTCAAGAAATACCTCGATCAACTGGAGCGCACCTGACGATGTCAGCCGTGTCAGCCGACCTCTCGTCTTGGCGCAACCCCCCATGGTTGCGCGACTTCGTCGCGGAAGAATCGCAGGCGTGGATCTTCGTGCTGAAGGCCTTGCTGGCGTTCTACCTGGCGGCGTGGATCACCATGGTGTTCCAGCTGGAGCAGCCATCGACCACGATGGTCACCGTGTCGATCGTGATGCATCCGCAAAGCGGCACGGTGCTGGCGAAAAGCTTCTATCGCGCGCTGGGTACGTGCGCCGGCAGTTTG
Source organism: Dyella japonica (assembly GCF_040545895.1). GTDB lineage: Bacteria > Pseudomonadota > Gammaproteobacteria > Xanthomonadales > Rhodanobacteraceae > Dyella > Dyella japonica_D. The sequence continues at coordinate 251,128 of NZ_JBEPMU010000005.1, read as the reverse complement.
TTCGGCGTGCTGTTGATGTCGGCCTTTCCGCAGCAGCGTGAACTCTTCCTGCTCTGCCTGTCGCTGTGGGTGGCGTTGTGTGCCGGCGGCGCCGTGTTGTACCGCAACTTCATGTCCTACGGTTTCGTGCTGGCCGGGTACACCGCGTTCATCGTGATACTGCCGGCGATCGATCATCCCACGGCGGTGTTCGATTCGGCGGTGGCGCGCGTCAGCGAGGTGATGCTGGGCCTGATCGTGGCCGGCCTGGTGAGTGACGTGGTGCTGCCGGTGCGCCTGCGCCAGGTGTTGCGTCGCGTGGCGCGCGAGCATTACCAGCACTTCATCGACTTCGCGCGCAACAGTCTCGGCGGCATGATTCCGCGTGCGGACATGGAAAAGGCACACCTTCGCTTCGTGCGCGCGGCGGTGCAGATCGAAGACCTCCGCGCGTCCGTGATCTTCGAAGATCCCGAGGCACGCGCACGCAGCAGTCGCATGCAGTTGCTCAATCTGCGCTACATGGCGGCGGCGACCAGTTTTCAGTCGCTGCATCACCTGATCAATCGACTTCAGCGCAGCAATCATCCACGTACCGCGGCCGCGTTGATCGCGCTGTACCGGCCCATTGGCGAGGCGCTCAGTCCCGCTCCATCGGAGACGCCCATTCCCCGCTTGCTGGCCACGCGGCTGGAAGCCTGCGAGGCGAAGCTTCCCGCGCTTGCGGCCGAGTTGCGCGAAGGATTGCGGCAGGATCCCGAGCTGCTGCTGGAATTCGACAGCGGCACGACAATGGTGCGCCGCTTTGCGGCCGAGCTGCGCGACTTCACTTCGCTGGAAGCCACGCTGCGCGAGACCCAGGGCGTGATGGGCGGCGCGGTGGAGCGCGTGGACTTCAAGCGCGCCAACGACTATGCGGCGCCATTGATCGCCATCGTGCGCACGTTCCTGACCATGGCCGCGCTCAGCGTGTTCTGGCTGGAGACGGGTTGGACGTTCGGCCTCAGCGCACTGCTGCTGGCGACGGTGTTCAGCGGCCTGTTGGCGGCATCGCCATCACCGCTGGCGGCGACGGCCAATACCTGGATTGCCTACGCGGCCGGGCTGGTCGCAGCGTATTTCGTGCTGTTCCGCCTGATGCCAGGCAGCGATGGTTTCCTGATGCTGATCCTGGTGACGGCGCCGTTGCTGGCGATAGGGCCGTACCTCACCACGCGCAATGCCACCTTGCCGGGTTACGGGGCGGGTTATTCGCTGGGCTTTGCGTACATCCTGGCGCTGAAGAACCCGATGGTCTATTCGCCCGAGCGCTTCCTCAACGACAGCATCGCTTCGCTGTTCGGCCTGATGATGAGTGGCGCCGCCTTCATGATCATCCCCACGGTGATCGGCACGCAGTGGCTACGCCGGCGCCAGCTGGTGCAACTGCGCCGGCAGGTGGTGTTCGCCGCCACCGCGCCGATGGACGGCATCCTCTATCGCTTCGAGAGCGTGAACCGCGACTTGTATCACCAGATCGTGCAGTTCACGCGGCAGGGCAGCGAGGAATCGCACTCGCTGTTCTCGTGGGCGCTCGCCGTGCACGACTGCGGACGCGCGGTGATCGAGCTGCGCCAGGACATGACGCATGCCGAACTGCCGCCGCCCTTGATGGAGACGATGCAGAACGCCGTGGACGCGCTGGCTCAACTCTATGACGAGCCCGACAAGGCGCGCTGGCGTCGTGCCGACCAGGCCGTGGACCATGCGATCGTGCTCACCACGCAAACGCTACCGCAGGCGCGCGCCAGTTGTCAGCCGGCGTTGGCGCACCTGCTGCAATTGCGCACGGCCTTGCGCGACGATGAATCCGCACTCGCTCCCTACATCGACAAGTCGCCGGAGATTGCCCATGCCCCGTGAAGTCGCGCTTGGCGACGCCTTGGTCCCAGGCTTGCTGCTGGTTTATATGGGTTGCCTGCTGGTGTTATGGGGAGTCGACACGGTCATCGGCCGCTATGGCCTGTATCGCTACGTCTGGCATCCGTCACTGTTCCGCGTTGCCGTGTTCTTCGCGCTGTTCGGCGCGGCTGGCCTGCTCCTGTATCCCTGACCTATGAAAATCCAACCCCAAGCCCTGCTTCGATTCACCATCACCGCGGTCATCGTCATCGTGGCGCTGTTGCTGAGCCACGCGCTCTGGCGGCACTACCTCTATGCACCGTGGACGCGTGACGGACGCGTACGCGCCGAAGTTGTCCGCATCGCGCCCGACGTTTCCGGCCTGGTCACCAAGGTGCCGGTGATCGACAACCAGGAAGTGAAGAAAGGCGACGTGCTGTTCGAGATCGATCCCGAGCGCTACCACATCGCGCTGGCGCAGGCAGAGGCAAACCTCAACGCGGCCAAGGCCGCCGCGCGTGCCGCCGGCGCCAACATTGACGCCGTGCTGGCGAGTGCCGCCGCGCGCAAGGCCGAGTACGACATGCGCCAGGAACAGGCCCAGCGCCGCCAGGAACTGGCCGAGGTGGTGCCGAAGGAGGAACGCACCGACGCCAAGTCCGCCGCCATGACGGCGCGCGCCATCTGGGAACAGGCGCAGGCCAGCGGCCATCAGGCGAATGCCTCGCGTGAACAGGCGGAAGCGGCGGTGGTGCAGGCGCAAGTCGCCGTGGATCGCGCCAAGCTCGATCTCGAACGCACCGAAGTGCGCGCGCCGGTGGACGGCTACGTCACCAACCTCGACGTGCGCGTGGGCGACTATGCCGCCACGGGCAGCCCGCGCCTCGCGCTGATCGATCGCCACAGCTACTACATCTACGGCTATTTCGAAGAAACCAAGCTGCCGCACCTGCGCGTGGGCGACCCGGTGACCATCCGCATGCTCAGCGGCGGCATCCATCTCAAGGGACGCATCACCGGCGTGGCACGCGGCATTACCGATCGCGACAATCCCACTGGCCGCGACTTGCTGGCCGACGTGAACCCCACCTTCAACTGGGTACGCCTCGCGCAGCGCGTGCCGGTGCGCGTGGACATCGATGAAGCGAGTGAACCGAAGGGCCTGATCCTCTCGGCAGGCATGACGGTGAGCATCGACGTGCAACCGCGCCACGTGCTCGACCAGGAACACGAGTCGCAGTAACTGCCTGTGCGGACACGACTTGTGCACGAAGCGCCGACACCGCGTTGACGGTGTCGGTGCCAGCGCAGGCACATGCGCTCCACCATTCAAGTCGGGTTGATTACCATGGGAGGCCATGAATCGACCGCTACCCTCGCCACGAAGCCTTGCCCGTCGACTGCTTTCCCTGCGTCGACGGCGTGAGCTCGATGTTTCCGGACACGTGAATTTCGCCGTTCCCGCGGAGGCGATCACCACGCTGGCGGGCCCGGCTGCGTTTCGCGAGATGCTGCTTTCGCTGATTTCCCAGGCGCAGCGTCGCATCGTATTGGTCGCACTGTACGTGCAGGACGATGACGCGGGCCGCGAAGTGATCGAGGCGCTGCATGCGGCGCGCGCCGCACGTCCGCAGCTTTCCATCGAGGTCTATGTTGACTGGCATCGCGCCCGTCGCGGCCTGATCGGCAAAGGCAATAGCGAAGGCAATGCCGCGATGTATCGCGAGTACGCACAGCGCCTGGGCGATGGCGTGGTGATCCGCGGCGTGCCGGTGCAGACGCGCGAGCTGTTCGGTGTGCTGCATCTGAAGGGCTTCATCATCGATGACGCGGTGCTTTACAGCGGCGCGAGCCTCAACGACGTCTATCTCGCCAGGCATGGTCGTTATCGCCTCGATCGTTATCACCTGATCCGCCACCAGCCGTTGGCGGACAGCATGGCGGCCTACGTCGATGGCCAGTTCCGCGGCAGCGACGCGGTGCCGCGACTGGACCGCCTGCCGCAGCCGCGTTCGCGCGACCTGCAGGAGCCTATCCGCCGCCTGCGCCAGTCGCTGCAGCAGGCGCAGTACACCGGTACGAACGACGTGCCGCGCCAGGGCGATGTCTCGGTGATTCCGCTGGCCGGTTTCGGGCGCAACGACAATGCGCTCAATGAAACGCTGCTGGACCTGCTGCGCAGCGCGCAGAAGCGCGTGATCCTGCTCACGCCGTACTTCAACCTGCCGCGCCCGGTGCGCACGGTGATCGGCCATCTGCTGCGTCGTGGTTGCCAGCTGGACATCATGGTGGGCGACAAGACCGCCAATGATTTCTACATTCCACCGGAGCAGCCGTTCAGCCGCATCGGCCTGTTGCCGTACCTGTACGAAGCCAACCTGCGTCGCTTCGCGCGCCTGCATCAAGGCGCCATCGACAGCGGACAGCTGAACCTGTGGCTGTGGCGAGACGGTGACAACACCTATCACCTCAAGGGCCTGTTCGTGGACGAGGAGACCGCCGTGCTCACCGGCAACAACCTCAACCCGCGTGCCTGGGCGCTGGACCTGGAAAACGGCCTGCTGCTACGCGATCCATGGCGCAAGCTGGTGGCGCAGCACGAGGCGGAATGGCAATCGCTGCGCCGTCATGCCACGCGCGTATCGCACTATCGCGATCTGCCCGGCGCGCGCAGCTATCCGCCGGAAGTGCGCAAGCTGCTGCGTCGCATGCGGCGCGTGCGGCTGGATCGCCTGGTCAATCAGCTGCTCTGACTTTCGCTCCTGCAAGCGACCGGCGACAGGTACGCGGATCAGCCGGCCAAGCGCTCCAGGCGCAGCGCCAGCCAGCGCGACACGTCGGGCCATTCGCTGTCTATCACGCTGAAGCACACGGTGTCGCGCAGCGTGCCGTCCGGGCGGCGCTTGTGTTGGCGCAGCACGCCCTCGCGACGTGCACCGAGGCGTTCGATGGCCCGCTGCGAGTCGAGGTTGCGGTGGTCGGTGTGGAACTCCACGGCCACGCAACCCAGCGTCTCAAAGGCGTACTGCAACAGCAGGCGCTTGCACGCGGTGTTGAGGTGGCTCTTCTGCCAGCGCTTGGCATACCAGGTGTAGCCGATGGCGACCCGGCGCGGATCGTCGACGTAGTTGTAGAAGCGCGTGGTGCCGACGATCTCGCCGCTGCTCTTTTCCCGCACGGCGAAAGGCAGCATCAGCCCGGCTGCATGGCCTTCCAGCGCCTTGGCGATGTAGGCGCCCATTTCCCCCGGGGCCGGCGTGCTGGCGAACCAGAGCTTCCACACCTCGCCGTCGGCGGCCGCAGCTTCGAGCGCTGGCGCGTGATCGGGTGTGAGGGGTTCGAGGGCGACGAAGGCGTCTTCCAGCAGGACAGGCGTCAGCGCGGGCATCGGTGCTCCGGGGATGGGACGCTCAGGCGTCCAAGTCGGGTATCAGCTTGCTTTCCAGCCGCGCGATATGGTCCTTCAGCAGCAGCTTGCGCTTCTTCAGGCGCGTGATCTGCAGCTCGTCGCGGCTCAGCGACGCGGCCAGGTGCTCGATGGCCACATCGAGGTCGCGGTGCTCAACGCGCAACTCGGCCAGCAAATGGGCAATCTCGGCTTGGTCCTGGACCTGCATGACGGGCGACTGGCTGGGAAATCACGCTCAGTGTAGCGCCGCCGGACACAAAGAACCTGCTCCGGGCGGCCAGCCCGTTACAATGGGAGGCCGTCCCGTTTCCGACCGACCATGTCCGCCCAGCCCGACGCCACCCGCAAGCAGCACTACGAGGCCGCCAAGCTGGCCAAGCGCCTGCGTCATCAGGTGGGCCAGGCCATTGCCGACTTCAACATGATCGAGGACGGCGACAAGGTGATGGTGTGCCTGTCCGGCGGCAAGGACTCGTACACGCTGCTCGATGTGCTGCTGTCGTTGCAGGCGAAGGCGCCGGTGCGCTTCGAGATCGTCGCGGTGAACCTGGACCAGAAACAGCCGGGCTTTCCCGCGCACGTGCTGCCGGAATATCTCACCGCGCGCGGCGTGCCGTTCCACATCATCGAGCAGGACACCTACAGCACCGTCACCCGGGTGATTCCCGAGGGCAAGACCATGTGCAGCCTGTGCTCGCGCCTGCGGCGCGGCGCGCTGTACCACTGGGCGGCGGCCAATGGCGTCAGCAAGATCGCGCTGGGCCATCACCGCGACGACATCCTGGGCACGTTCTTCCTGAACATGTTTTACCAGGCGCAACTGAAGGCCATGCCTCCCAAGCTGCGCTCGGATGACGGCCGCCACGTGGTGATCCGCCCGCTGGCGTACTGCAAGGAAAGCGACATCGCCGAGTACGCGCAGGAACGGCAGTTCCCCATCATCCCCTGCAATCTCTGCGGCTCGCAGGAAAACCTGCAACGTAAGGCGGTTAGGCGCATGATGGAGGACTGGGAGAAAACCCAACCCGGCCGCGCCGAGAACATTTTCCGCGCGCTGGGCAGTGTGCAGCCCTCCCAGCTCGCCGATCGCAACCTGTTTGACTTCGCCACGCTGGGCGCGCGCGAAGGTGTCGCCCGCGCTGATGCGCACGAATGGCTTGCCGGCATGCCGGACGAGTCGTGAATCTTTCAACCTTCGAATCGAGTAACGCCGTGTCTCTCTTTGCATCCGTTGAAATGACCCCGGGCGATCCGATCCTGGGACTCACCGAGGCCTTCGTGGCCGACACCCGTCCGGGCAAGGTCAACCTGGGCGTGGGCATCTATTACGACGAGCAGGGCCGCATTCCGCTGCTGCGCGCCGTGCAGCAGGTGGAACAGAAGCTGGCGCAGGAAGCCAAGCCGCGCGGCTACATCCCCATCGACGGCCTGCCGGCGTACAACCTCGCCACCCAGAAGCTGGTGTTCGGCGAAGACTCGCCGCTGCTGGCCGCCGGCCGCGTGGCCACTTCGCAGACCATCGGCGGCAGCGGCGCGCTGCGCATCGGCGCCGACCTGCTGAAGAAAGTGCTGCCGAACGCGAAGATCGCCATCAGCAGCCCGAGCTGGGAAAACCACCGGGTGGTGTTCGCCTCGGCCGGTTTCGAGGTGGTGGATTACGCCTATTACGACGCCGCCACGCACGGCCTGGATTTCCCCGGCATGCTGGCCGACCTCGGCAAGCTGGAACCGGGCACCGTGGTGCTGCTGCACGCGTGCTGCCACAACCCGACCGGCGTGGATCTCAACGCCGAGCAGTGGCAGCAGGTGGTGGAGCTGGTGAAGGAGCGCAACCTGATGCCCTTCATCGACATGGCTTACCAGGGCTTCGACGAAGGCATCGACACCGACGCCACCGCCGTGCGCCTGTTCGCCGCCTCCGGCATCGATGCGTTCGTCGTCGCCAACTCGTATTCCAAGTCGTTCTCGCTGTATGGCGAACGCGTGGGTGCGCTCTCCATCGTGGGCAGGACGCGTGATGAAGCGCTGCGCGTGCAGTCGCTGGTGAAGCGCACCATCCGCTCCAACTATTCCAGCCCGGCCACGCACGGCGGCTTGCTGGTTTCCACCGTGCTGGGCAGCGCCGAGCTGAAGGCCATGTGGGAACAGGAGCTGGGCGAAATGCGTGAGCGCATCCACGCGATGCGTGCCGGCATGGTGGAGAAGCTGGCCGCTGCGGGCGCACCGCACTTCGGCTTCATCCAGGAGCAGGCCGGCATGTTCTCGTACTCGGGCCTCAGCAAGGCCCAGGTCGACCGCCTGCGCGAGGAATACGCCATCTACGCCATCGGCACTGGCCGCATCTGCGTCGCGGCGTTGAACCGCGCGAACCTGGATACGGTGGTGAACGCAGTCGCTGCGGTCAGCCGATAAGAACCTGAGTCATACACGCTCGTCATGCCGGCCCCTTCGGGGCGCCGGCTGATGGCAAAAGCACGGATACCGAATGTTCTTCCGCAATCTCACGCTGTTTCGCTTTTCTCCTGCCATTTCCGAAGACCTCAACCGCCTGGACGACGCCCTGGGCGACCATCGCCTGCGCCCCTGCGGTCCCATGGAAATGGGCACCAAGGGTTTCGTGCCGCCGGTGGGCCGTGGCGACGAGGCGCCGCTCACGCACGCCGTGAATGCCTGCACCATGGTCACCGTGGGCGGTGAGGACAAACTCCTCCCCGGTTCCGTGGTGAACGATGAACTTCAGCGCCGCGTGCAGAAGATCGCTGAAGAAGAAGGCCGCAAGGTCGGCGGTCGCGAGCGCAAGCGCATCAAGGAGGACGTGCTCAACGAGCTGGTGCCGCGCGCCTTCATCCGCAGCTCGCGCCAGCGCGCGTACGTGGACAAGAAGAACGGCTGGCTGGTGCTCGATACCTCCAGCCGCAAGTCCGCCGAGAACACGCTCACCCAGATCCGCGAGGCGCTGGGCAGTTTCCCGGCCGTGCCGCTGGCGCCCGAAGAGGGCCCCCGCGTGCTCATGACCGACTGGCTGGCCAACGGGAACCTGCCGGCCGGCCTTGCGCTGGGCGACGAGGTGGAACTGCGCGACCCGGCCTCCGCCACGGGCGCCATCGCCAAGTGCCGCCGCCAGGACCTGGACGGCGAGGAAGTGAAGGAGCACCTGCGCAACGGCAAGCAGGTGTTCCAGCTGGGTCTCACCTTCGATGAGCGCATGAGCTTCGTGCTGGGCGAGGACCTGATCGTCCGCAAGCTCAAGTTCCTCGACGTGGTCACCGAGGAACTGGGCGACAGCCACCCGGACGCCGCTGCCGAAGCCGATGCCACCTTCACCCTGCTCACGCTCGAGGTCGAGCGCCTGCTGGGCAAGCTGGAAGAGTGGTTCGGCCTGCCGCGTCCCGCCGAGGCCTGAGCCGCTTCGTTCAGGCTCAGCCGTCCCGACCGTATGGTCGGGACGGTCATCGGATCGCCTTGCGAAGCCTGCATGCTCCCCCCACATTTCCTTTGGGACACTGGCTTCCCTTTGGACATCGGTCGGCGTGGACGCCATGCAGTTAAGGCGGGGACATGACGCAGCACCTTGAAGGCGATTGGCTGGAACTGGCCACCGCGAGCGGCAGCACGATTCGTGTGCTCAAGGCCGCCCATCCACGCGCACGCCGGTTGCGGCTCACGGTGACGCCCAAGGGTGCGCGCGTGTCGTATCCGCACGGCACGCATCCGGCGCAGGTGAGCGCGTTCCTGCGTCATCACGCCGACTGGCTCGAACGCAAGCTCGACGAGTTGCACCTCATCGTCAAGCCGCTGCCGCCGCTGCGCGTCGGTACACCCACGGAATTTCCGCTGCGCGGCGAAACCGTGCAGCTCGATTGGACAGAAGGCCCATATCCGCGCGTCGATGCGGGCGAGGGCACGCTTACGCTGGTAATTCCCCGTCCGCACACGCGTGCGTTGCCGGTAGCGCGTGGCTTGCTCGCGTCGTATTTCGAATCGCAGATCCGTCGCGATGTGTCGCGCTGGCTGGCGGGCTACGTGCCGCAACTGGGACTGGCGCCCACGGCGTTGCGCGTGCGTCCCATGAAGAGCCTGTGGGGCAGCCTGGACACGCGCGACCGCATCAACCTCGATCTCGCGCTGGCGCTCGCGCCGCCCAATGCACTGAAGTACGTGCTCGCCCATGAGCTGTGCCATCTCAAGGTACGCAGCCATGCGCCACGCTTCTGGCAACAAGTGGAAGGGCTCTTTCCCGAATGGCGCGAGCAGCGCGATTGGTTGCGCCTCAACGGCGCATGGCTGAAGACCGAACTCGATCGCCTGATCGCCGACGTGGCGGACTGAGCCCGCAGTTTTAACCCCATTCCGGCGTTCCCGGCGATCATGGAAGTATCGCCAACGGAAAGGACGCTATGTCGGCCGCCATCGCGCCATCAACGAACTGGACGCAAGCGTGCGCGCAAGCGCTGGCGCATCTCCACCACCAGCTGTCCCAGCCGCACATCAGGCGCGTTGCCGAAGCTTCGCCCTTGAGCGATGCCGACTGCATGCAGCGTTACCGCAACGGCGACGCGCAGGCTTTTCGCATTCTCTACGCGCGTTACCGCGAGAAACTGCATCGCTATACGTTGCGCCTGTCCGGCAAGGCCAGCGAGGCGGAAGAGATATTCCAGGACGTCTGGATGGCCGTAGTGAACGGCAAGGACCGCTATCAGCCCGATGCACCGTTCGCTGCATGGCTGTTCGGCATCGCGCATCGTCGCGCGGCGGATCGCTGGCGCGTGCTCGGCCGGCACGCGCCGGACGCGGTCGATCCCCACGAGAACGTCGACGATGCAATGGAACATCACGCGGCATCGCCCTTGCACGCACCTGATCGGCATCTCGACAACGATGCGCTGGGCAAGGCGCTGGTGGAAGCGGTGAAGGCCTTGCCCTTGCCGCAACGCGAAGCCTTCCTGATGAAAGCCGAAGGCGAACTCAGCCTGGAAGACATCGCCTTCGCCACCCGTACCACGCGCGAAACGGTGAAGAGCCGACTGCGCTATGCGCAGCAGAAACTGCGGGAAACCTTGCAGCCATGGCGATGAGTAACGACATGGACGACCTGCTTGCGCTCTACCGCAAGGTCTCGCTGGAAGCGCCTTCGCCGATGGCCGACGCGCGCATCCTGCGCGCCGCGGACAAGTTCGCTGCGCATCGCCGATGGTCCCGAAGCGCGATGTGGCCTGCGGCCCTCGCGGCGAGCATCGTGCTGTGGAGCGCATGGCACGGGCATACCAACCATCCTGCGCGTAGCGCCATCGTCATGGCCGGCTATGACGCGGATGCATCGCGCGTCGAACTCCTGCGCATGGATGTCACCCCGCCACCCAGCGACGTGGATCACTTCCTGCTCAACGTCGGCACCACCCGCGATCACTCCATGACAAGGAATGCACCATGAAGAAGCTGCTCACGAAAACAGTCCTGTTCGCGTGTTGTCTCGTCGGCGCTGCGCACGCGGCCGCGCCTCCCGGCTGGTTCGTCTACGTGAACCGTGCGCCGTCCACCGATTTTGAAGCGGGTACCGAGCCCTCCCATCGCGCCTCCGGCAGCATCAGTGCATTCCTGCGCGCCAAGACCGACAGCAATGGCTTCGCGACCTTGATGCAGACCGTCGATGCGGCCGCGTATCAGGGCAAGCGCGTGCGTTTCTCCGGTTACCTGCGCACGAAGGCGGCGGGCAAAGGACAGTTGTGGATGCGCGTCGATGGTGCCGACAAGAAGACAGCGGCGTTCGACAACATGGAAGACCGCGCGCAGCAGGGTGATCAGGACTGGCAGCACTTCGACGTGGTGCTGGACGTTCCTGCCGATGCGCGCGACATCGCCTTCGGCCTGCTGCTGCAGAACCGCGGCGAGGTATGGGCCGACGGCCTCGCGTTCGACGTCGTCGACAAGAGCGTGCCGACCACCGGCAACCAGCCGCATGCCTTGCCTGCTGCGCCCGTGAACCTGCATTTCGCCAACTGAGTTCGGATCGTTCGCGCAGGGGCGCGCGGCGGGCCATCTTGCGCGAGTGTGGCCACAGGTAGAACCTCAGTGTCCATGAGGGCAAGGGGGAACGCCGTGCAACTACCGATCGAGCCATTCATCAAGGCGATGTGGCTGGTATTCGCGCTGTACTGGCTGTGGGGCTGGCGCCGCGTCAAGGGCGCGCAACGCAAGGAAGCCGTGCTTCCGCGCATCGTGAAGTACTGGTTGCCGCTGGCCATCGCCGTCGCGTTGATCGGCCCCGGCGACTGGTTCGGCAGCAGCTGGCTGCATGTGCGCATGTATCCGGCCAGCGTGGCGGTAGCCGTGGTCGGTGCGCTGCTCACCATGCTGGGTGTGGCGTTCGCCTGCTGGGCTCGCCATGTGCTCGGCCGCAACTGGAGTTCGGTGGTGCAGGTGAAGAAGGATCACGAACTGATCCAGAGCGGCCCGTACCGCTGGGTGCGCCATCCGATCTACACGGGTCTGCTGCTGGCCTTCCTCGGCACCGCGATGGCCATTGGCGAATGGCGCGGCGCGGTCTGCGTGGTGATCGTCGCCGTGTCGTTCTGGTTCAAGCTGAAGCTCGAGGAGCGCTGGATGCGCGAGAACTTTGGCGTGGCCTATGAAAACTACATGCAGCGTACGAAGGCGTTGATTCCGGGCCTGCTGTAAGCAAGGCCGCCGGATGGCCTGGCGGCCATCCGGCGCAGAAATCAGTGTGACAGCGTGAACTGCGTGAGGATGCGCGCGGTTTCTTCCGGCTTCTCGATGATCGGCATATGGTTGCAGCCCGTCATCATGCTGGTGCTGATCGAGGCGGCGTTCTTCAAGCCGTTGCGCAGGTTGTCGAGCGCGGAGATGTCGATGATCTTGTCGTCATGGCACCACAGGCCAAGCACCGGCATGCCGAGCTTGTCCAGGCGATTCTGCAGCGAGAGGTACTGCGAGGGGTCGCGCAGCTCGTTGAAGGTGCGATCGATGAAGGCGCGGTTTTCCTGGTTGCGCCTGATCAGCACGTCCTGGAAGCGGCCGGGAATATCCAGCGGCTTGCCAAACGCCCAGGCGGTGGCCTTGGCGAACTGTTCGCGATTGTCGAAGGCAAACACGTTCTTGCCGGACATGGCCTCGCGCGAGAATTCGTTTTCGTTGGCCTTCAGGCCGAACGAATCGAGCAGGGCAAGCTCCGCCACGTGTTCCGGATGCTCGGCCGCGAACACACCGGCAATGGCGCCGCCCATCGAGTGGCCGATCAACACCACCTTCTGCAGCTGCAGCGCATCCATGAAGCCCTGCAGGCGCGCAACCTGCGCGTCGATGTTGTAGCTGGCGCCGTCGACGCGGCTGGATTCACCCCAGCCCGGAAGGTCCGGTGCAATCACGTGGAAGTGCGGGGAAAGCAGTTCCATCTGCTTGAGCCACACTTCCTTGCTCGCGGCAAAGCCGTGCAGCAGCACCAGCGTGGGGCCCTGACCGCCTTCGTAGTACACCCACTTGGTATCGCCGACCTGCACGGAGTGCTTCTCGACATGCGCCGTCATGGCCTGTCGCTTCATGTCGGCGGCCATCAGCCACTGCGGCGCAAAGAGATACGAACCGCCCAGCACCACGGCCAGCACGAGGGCCACGTAGCCGAGGAACTTCAGGCGGCGCAGGGCAAGCCGCTGCCATAGCGGGCGCGTCGAGGCGGGCGTGGCGGGCGTCGTTTTTTTGGTGGCCATGGGAAAACCAGTAGGAGGAAACGCAGCTATCGATGGCGTCGCGCGCCTCCTTTTGCAAGGAGGCGCGCGCAGAGCTTACTTGCTGCCGCCCTTTTTCGCCTTGGCGAACAGGGATTCCACGGCTTGTTGCGTGAGCGGGTGATAGCCGCTCTTGGCCTTCACATACACCTGCTGTGCGTAAGCAAGGCCTTCCGGCGACTTCACGAAGGCCTTGTACAGCGGCATGGTGAGGTACAGGCGGCCGATGCGCGTCATGTGCTCGGCGGCGGCCGGCCACACGTCCCTGTCGCCCGCTGCAATGGCGTGGCTGTACCAGCGCATGCCGATCTCGGCGTTGGGCGTGCCGGTGAGATGCCAGGCGGCATCGATCTGCTTGATCTTCTCCAGCGGCGTCACGTCCGGCAGGCCGTCGAGGAAGTACATCCATTCCTGCGTGTTCCAGCTCTTCGCATCGAGCTTGTCCGCGGCGAGCGAGCCGGCCAGGAACGAGGAGCGCTCCTTGTCGATGGCATTGAAGCGCGGCGAATCGGGCAGCGGCGCGTCCTTCGGAACGCCCGGTTCGTACACCCACTGCTGCACTTCGTCCCAGCTCATCTTGCCCGGGTTCTTGTCGAACAGATTGGCCTTCAGGTAGTCGAGCATCTGTTCGGTGGTGATGCTCTGGAACGCGAAGTGCGCGAAATAACCCTTCAGATAAGCATCGAAGGTGTCGCGGCCAAAGCGCTGTTCCAGCGTGCGCAGGAACCAGCTGCCCTTGTCGTACGGCACTTCGGAAATCGAATCGTCGGCGCCGATGCCGGGCTTGGGCGCGAGGCGCTGCGCGTTCGGTGCAATGGCCTTGTCCCTAATGGACTTCTCAAGACCGCGCGCGGAAATCAGCGCTTCCTCATCGGCCAGCGTCTTGCCGTACACGGCTTCGGTGATGCGACCCTGCACGTAAGTGGTGAAACCCTCGTTGAGCCAGATGTCACGCCACGACGCGCTGGTGACCAGATTGCCCGACCACGAATGCGCCAGCTCATGCGAGATCACCGAGACCAGGCTCTTGTCGCCCACCAGCAGCGTGGGCGTAGCAAAGGTCATGTTGGGGTTTTCCATGCCGCCGAACGGGAACGAGGGCGGCAGCACCAACAGGTCGTAGCGGCCCCAGGCGTACGGGCCGTACAGTGTTTCGGCAGTCTTGATCAGCTTCTCGGTGTCTTCGAATTCCTTGGCGGCCTTGCCGACCACGCTCGGCTCCGCATAGACGGCCGAACGCGGACCGGTTTCCTTCGCTGCGATGTCGCCCGCCGCGATGGCGAGCAGGTACGAGGGAATCGGATGCGGCTGGCTGAAGCTGAAGTCGCCATTGAGCGGATGGTTCGCGTCGTTGAGCGCGCTCATCACCACGCGCACGTCCTTCGGCGCGGTGACGTGGGCGTCATAGGTGAAGCGAATGGCCGGCGAATCCTGCAGCGGCACCCACGAACGCGCGTGGATGGATTCGGACTGCGAGAACATGAAAGGCAGCTTCTTGTCGGCCGTCTGTTCCGGCGGCAGCCACTGCAGGCCCGAGGCGGTCGGCACGGTCGAATAGACGATGCGCACCTGCGAGGGATGCTGCGGCGTGGCGATGGTGAGCTTGCTGCCCAGTTCCTTGTCGCTGGGCGCCAGCGCGTACTTCAGCGCGCTTGTCTTGCCCGCGGCATCGACGGCTTCGATGCTGGCGATCTTCAGGTCGCGCGTATCGAGCACCAGCGACTGCGCCTTCGGGTCCTTCCAGTCCAGCTTCAGCGTGGCCTTGCCATCGAGCTGCTGGTGCGGGAAGTCGACCTTCAGGTCCAGGTCCAGGTGCGTCACGCGAACCTGGTCGGGCTGGGCATAGGAATGCGGGTCGGCGGCGAAGGCGCTCAGCGGCAGCGCGAGGGCGCCAAGGGCGAGGGCGTGGAACGGGCGCATCGGGGGAACTCCATCAGCAGGAATCCCGAGTATGCCATTGGTGGGTGAGGGGGCGCGGGTGTGGGAGGTCACCTCGTGTGGAGGATGCTGGTGGATTGTGGGCGCCGTTTTGGGCCGGCGCGTGGTTGGAGAGGAGCTTGCCCCTGCTTCATTGGGTAAGGGGGCGACCTTGCGTTTGCTCGTCATTCCTGTGGAAACAGAAGGTGCTCGTCATCCCGGCGCAGGCCGGAGGCGCCTTTCAACAGCCGAAGGCTGGTCATCCATTGACTTTGCGCTCGGTCGCCGCGTTGTCGCGACCGGGCTCGCCTGCGGCGCGCTTCCGACCTGCTTCCGCAGGCCGGGTCACTTTTCTTTGCTTGCCCAAAGAAAAGTAACCAAAAGAAAAGGCACCCCGGATGACGCGCCTTCCGGGCGAAGCCCGGAAGGTTCGCGTGCGGGTTACGGGGTTTTTCGACAGGACGTCCGTGTCCTGTCGAAAAACTGGCCGGCATCCATGCCGGCCACCCTACGGGCTTTCCTCCACCCGCCCGCCGCTGTCATACGGGGACCCCAAGAGCCAGAGCCAAAGCTCGCAGCAGTAGTGTTTTCGCGAGCACCCGCCCCCTCTCCCCAACCCTCTCCCACAAGGGGAGAGGGAGAAGTGCGATGCATCGCGTATGACCTTGAAGAGCGAAGCCAAAGCAAAGGCCGATGCGAAGCGAGGCTCCGCTTTAAGTCCTCTACGATTCGGGCGCGTTGCGCAACGCTGCGGAGTACCCGCTGTGTGGCCTCCCATGGGTGTCCCGCCACAACCATCCTCAAAAGCGCTCGGGCTTATCCCAGCACAATGCTGCGAGCCTTTGCTCTGAAGGCCATTTTCTTTGGGTTACTTTTCTTTTGGGCCAACAAAAGAAAAGTGACTCGAGCGGCGGCAGCCGATCGAAACGCCCGCCGCGTAGGCGGCACGCTGACGGAAATGCTGCAAAAGAGCGGGCAAAGGATTCGCGACAACCGCAACGCAAAGTCACTGGATGACCAGCCTTCGGCTGTTGAAAAGCGCCTCCTGCTTCCGCAGGAATGACGAGCGAAGGCGGCACTCGCGCCCGGTGCCGCTTCTGCGAGGCACCCCTCACGCTCACCACGACGAACAACACAAACGCCACCACAATCACTCACCCCCCCCACTCCCAAAAGAGGAGAGCGCGCGCCAGGCCAACAACCCCAAACAATCAGTGCGTCGACGCCGCCGCCGCAGGAGCAGGCGCCCGATGCCCCTGCTGCATCGACTTCACATAGTCGATCACATCCTGCTTGGACACCGTCCCTTTGTGATCCTTGTCGATCGCATCGAAGTGCGCACGGATGAACGGCACCGGGCCCTTCTCGGCCTCTTCCTTGGTCAACAGGCCGTCCTTGTTCTTGTCAGCGATGTCGAAGTTCTTCAGACGCATCTGCGCGTCGTTGGCGATGTTGCCAAGACCCGATTGCGCATGAGCGGTGGTGGCGGCGAAGACGACGAAGGCAGCGGTGATGAGTGCGATGCGGCGCATGGCGGGGTTCTCTCCCTGAAAAGACGGGCGGAGTATGTCACCGCGGATGTGAGTGCTTCGTTCTTGCGATGGCCCGACCTGCCGTCGGGCGTTACAGCGTTGACGGGAGCGCAGAGCGCGCTCCCGCCAGGAACTACTTACGCACTGAAGTCCAGCGCGTTGGTGAGGTCGCCCGGCGGCGGTCCGCCGGCGGCCACCATGGCCTGCTCGCGCATGCTCAGGCCAGGCAGTTTTTCCAGGCGGAAGCGGCGCGTGAGGAAGCGTGCGATGGAGCCGGTGTCGTAGATCGTGTGGTCCACGTGGCCCTTCTTCGCAAACGGCGACACCACGATGGCGGGAACGCGCGAACCCGGTCCCCAGCGGTCGCCCTTGGGCGGCGCCACGTGATCCCACCAGCCGCCGTTCTCGTCGACGGTGATCACCACCATCGTGTGCTTCCACGTCGGTGATTTCTGCAACGCATCGACGATCGCCATCACGTGGCGGTCGCCCGTGTCCACGTCCGAATAGCCGGCGTGCATGTTGAGGTCGCCCTGCGGCTTGTAGAAGCTCACCGCCGGCAGGCGATTGGCTTCGATGTCGGCGAGGAAGCGATTGGTCTTCGATGTCTCGCCCACGCCGCCGTCGCGCAGGTGTTTCGTGCGTGCTTCGGTACCGGGCGCGAAACTCTTGAAGTAGTTCAGCGGCTGGTGATGGATCTGGAAATTCGGGCGCTGCGGGAACTGGTGTTCGTCGCCATCGCCCTTGCCATCCAGCGCCAGCTGCCACGCACCCGCATACCACGCCCAGTCCACGCCCTTGGCGGAAAGCACGTCGCCGATGGTCTTGTGTGCCTGCGGCGGCAGCGTGTTCGGGCTGTCTTCGGAAGCCAGCAACGGATTCGTGCCGGACTGCGTGCTGGTGGGCTGGTACGGCGGCATCATGGTGTTCACCGCCCAGAAGTCGGGCGTGAGCTGGCTGCGCGAGGCGTACTTGGGCTTGCCGTTCATCGCGCTGCGCGGTGAATCGTCGGCGAGCTTCAGGCGCGTATCCTCCGCCTTGCCGCTTTCGGTCACCGCGATGTTGAATTGCGCGGGGCTCTTGTCCGCGTTCGGATAGAACGGCGGCTGCGCAGCCACCAGGTACTGGTGGTTGAGGAACGAGCCGCCGAACGTGCCCATGAACCAGTTGTCGCACAGCGTGAACTGGCGCGCGAGCTGCCACAGGCGCAGGTTGGAGGCGCTGTCGTCGTAGTGGCCCATCACCATCGCGCCGGTGTCGCCCCACGCGACGAAGCCGTCGTTCTTGCCGCCGTTGATCTGTCGCTGGTTGTCGTAGAACGCGTGCACCAGGTCGCGCGTCACCACGCCATGCGGCAGCGGCTCGCCATCGCCCGTGCGCAGCGCCCACGGTGCATTCGGCAGGCCGGTGAGGTGTTCCTGCATCACCTGGTAGTCGCGGTGATTCACGGTCTGCTTGTGCGGCGCCAGGCCGTGCCAGATCGGCGGAAGCTCTTTCAGCACCGTGCCGTCGCGGTCGCGTTGCAGGTAGGCCTCAGGCTTCAACGCGCCCAGCGGCTGCTCCACGCCCGGGAAATTGGCGAACAGGTTGTTGAAGCTGCGGTTCTCCAGATAGATCACCACGACCTGCTGGATCTGCTTGCGCAGCGCCTCGTCGATGGCTGCGGGAGCCACCGGCGAGGACGCCGACGCAGCGTTGGCCGTCAGCGACTCGGTGCCGCCGATGGCCAGCGCGGCGCCGCCCAGCGCGAGGCCGCCGAGCAGGCGGCGTCGCGAGGGGTCTTCCGGTTGTTCGTCAGACGATTCAGGGAAAGGCGGGGGAGGGAGCTTGGTCACGGAGCGGCATCATCGTAGAAGCGGGACAGGTCGGCCTTGGTCTGCTGCAGCGACGTCTGGTCGAGATAAATCATGTGGCCTGAAGGATAGAAACCGAACGTGACGTTTTTGCGTTCGGCCGGTTCCAGGCCCAAGTGCGTGAGGTCGAACTCCGTCGCATAGAACGGCGTGGCCAGATCGTAGTAACCGTTGGCCGAGAACACTTTCAAGTGCGGATTGCGACGCATCGCATCGCCCAGGTCGTCGCCCACGTAGGTGGCCTGCAGCCAGCCGCCGTTCTTCTTGCGCTTCCAGTCCCAGTTGCGGCCGATGGCGCCGTAGTTGTTGGGCAGGTAGGCGCGATCCTCGGTAAACTTCAATTCGGTCGCGGCATATTGATTGAACACGGCCACGTAGGCGCCGGTGATGGCGTCGCTGGCGGTGTCGCCATCGGGCGTTTCGCCGGCGGCATCCGGATCGATGCCCTGGAAACGGCCGTCCAGACGGCCAACCGTCAGGCGCTGGTCGCGAAGCAGTTCCTTGCGGAAACGGCTGGGGCTCACGCGCAGGTTGGCGTCCTTGATGTATTGCGGCGACAGGCCGAGGTAGCGGCTCATCTGGTTGGCCACGCGATCGGCTTCGGCCGGATCGATGGTGTCGCCCTTGGCCAGCGCCAGCGTGTAGTCGCCCGAAGCGAATCGGCGCACTTCGGCGAGGAACGTGCCGATGTCGGCCGGCTTGTTCGGCACCTTGTTGTGGTACCACGCAATGGCCGCTTCGGTGGGCAGGTTCACAATGTAGCCGTGGTCGATGCCCGGCGCCGCCACCGAGAAATCGAGGATGGAGGACATGAGCACCACGCCGTTGAACTCCATGCCGGCATCCTGCAGCGACTTCACCAGCACCGCCGAACGCGTGGTGCCGTAGCTTTCACCGAACAGGAACTTGGGCGAGTTCCAGCGGTTGTTCACGCTCACGTAGCGCGTGATGAACTTGGTGAACGCCTCGGCGTCCTGGTCCACGCCCCACACGTCCTTGCCTTCGGTCTTGCCCACCAGCTGCGAGTAGCCGGTACCCGGCGCATCAATGAAGACCAGGTCACTCTTGTCGAGCAGGCTCTGGTCGTTCGGCACCCAGCGATACGGTGCGGGCGGAATCGGCTTGTCGCCGTCGTTGGCCACGCGCACCGGACCGAACGAACCCATGTGCAGCCACATGGACGAGGAACCCGGGCCGCCGTTGTAGAAGAACGTCACCGGCCGCTTGCTGTTCTTGCCCCCGTCGGCGGTGTACGCGACGTAGAAGAAGCTCACCGTCGGCTTGCCCTTGTCGTCGCGGATGGTGAGGCGGCCGGCGGTGGCGGTGTAGCTGATGCTGCGGTTGCCCACGCGCACGCTGTGCTTGGTCACCACGGCGCGCTCGGGCGGCGTGGGTTGCGTGTGCTCGTCGGCGCTCTTGTCCTTGTCGCCCTGTTCGGTCTTGGGGGCGTCCTTGGGCTTGTCCTGCGCGTGCAGCGGCAGCGTGCCGAGTGCAAGCAGGGTGGCGAGGGCGAGAGAGGCAAAAGAGGTCGTGCGCATGTCAAAAATTTCCCAAGAGTCGTTTATTCCTCACCGTCATTCCCGCGAAAGCGGGAATCCAGCGCCTTTGAGCTGTGCAAGGAAGTCACTGGATTCCCGCTTCCGCGGGAATGACGGGATTGAGAGGCTGATTGAGAACTCAGTTCACGAATGCACCGTCGCGTCGTAATAGCGAGCCAGGTCGCCCTTGAGCTGCTGCAGCGCTTCCGTGTTGAGGTAGATCATGTGGCCCGACGGGTAGTACAGGAAATGCACATTGCCGCGCAGCGACGGTTCCAGGTTCATGTGCGAGATGTCGAACTCGGTGTTGAAGAACGGCGTGGCGAAATCGTAGTAGCCGTTCACCGAGAGCAGTTGCAGGTGCGGGTTGGTGCGCATCGCGTGCGCCAGGTCGCCCGCCACGTACGCCATCAGCAGCGGACGCTTGATGCCCGCGGCCTGGTGCTTCCAGTCCCACGACTTGTTGATGTCGCCGAAGGTGGGGCGATAGTCGAGGTCGCTGTGATAGTTGAGCTGGTTGACGATGTAGTCGTTGAACGCGGTGACGAACGCGCCGCTGATGCCGGTATCGGACGCGTCGTAGTCGGGCACTTCGCCGGCGGCGTCTTCGTCCACGCCTTCGAAGCGCGCGTCGTAGCGACCGATGGTGCGACGCTCGTTGCGCAGCAGTTCCTTGCGGAAGCGCGAGGGATCCACGCGCAGGTTCGATTCCTTGATGTAGCTCACCGACAGGCCGGTGTACGCAGCGAGCTGGCGCGCCACGGTGTCGGCTTCGGCCGGCGAAATGTCCTGTCCCTTGGCGAGCGCGCTCGCATACGGGCCGCTGGCGAAGGCGCGCACCTGGTCGATGTATGTCTTCAGATCAGCCGGCTTGTTGGCCAGCTTGTTGTGGTACCACGCGGCGGCGGCGTAGCTCGGCACGTAGCCGATGTACATCGCGTCGTAGCCCGGCATGCGCATGCCGTAGTTGAGGATGGAGGACATGATGATCACGCCGTTGAACGACATGCCCTTGTCCTGCAGCGCATCCACCAGCGCGCCGGAGCGCGTGGTGCCGTAGCTTTCGCCATAGAGGAACTTCGGCGAGTTCCAGCGGTTGTTGATGGTCACGTAGCGCTGGATGGCGCGCGAGAATGCGGACACGTCCTGGTCCACGCCCCAGAAGTCCTTGCCCTCGGCCTTGCCCAGCGGACGCGAATAACCCGTGCCCACGGCATCGATGAAGACCAGGTCGGTCTTGTCGAGCAGGCTGTCGCTGTTGGACACCAGCTTGTACGGTGCGGGCGCCGTGGCTGCCGGGCTGTCGGTGGCAATGCGCACCGGGCCGAACGAGCCCATGTGCAGCCACATCGAGGAAGAACCCGGGCCGCCGTTGTAGAGGAAGGTGACGGGACGCTTCTCCGCCTTGCCGCCATCCACCGTATAGGCCACGTAGAACACGCTGGCCTGCGGTTCACCCTTGTCGTCGCGGATGATCACCGTGCCGGCCGTGGCGGTGTACGACACCGAGTGACCGTTGATGCTTACGCTGTGCTTGGTGCGCACCGCGGTCTCGGTGCTGGGCGCCTGGACGTCCTCGTCCTTGCTGGCGGCCTTCTTGTCTTTATCGGGCGGCGCGTCCTTGGCCAAGGTCGTGAAACACGGCAGCAGCACAAGGCTGCCTGCCATCAGCAAGGTCAAGAGACGGCGCATGCAATTCCCCGGGGTTGGATCGATGTAAGCCCCGAGTATGCGTATCGCGGTCACGCGGCGACCGTGACAAAAGTACTGGTTGGCTTGCCTTTCACTGACGGGATGCGCCAAAGCGACGTCGCAGGATCATGCGCGTGGCGGCGTCAGGCCAGCCCAGCGATGGGCTTGTTGGCGATGGCCGCCGGTCGGCAAACGTGATCGACGTCACGCTTTCCGTGCGCGCGCCACGCAAGCAGCCAAAACCAAGCCGCCGCTATCCAGGCGGATGCGACGGCTCTCAGGAGAAGCGCGTGTTGCTCAGGGCGAGGCGGCAGGCGGCTGGTTCGGCTGCGCGGTGGGCGTCGATGTGGTGGCGGCCGGTGCCGGCGTGGGCAGCACGAGGTTCGGGTTGGCCTGCATGGTTTCCAGCGCGTGGATCTGCTGCTTCACTGCATCGAGCTGCGCGTTGGTGTTGTGCAGGTCGCTGCTGAGCGCCACGGCCTGCTGGCGCGCCTGCTCCTGCTGCTCGGCCACCTGGCGGGCCTGCTGCTGCTGGTTGTTCGCATCCTGCTGCAGGCTGCGCAGCTTGGCTTCGTTCACCGCGATCATGTGCGCGGCGTATTTGTTGCCGGCATCCAGTCGCATGGTGTCGATCTCGACCTGGCCCAGCGTCTGCGTTTGCGACACGAAGGTGCGGTAGAGGCTTTCGGCATCGTCGAAGGAATCGGTCTGCATCACGCGCCAGAATTCCTTGCCGTGAAACAGCACCACGTAATAGGCCAGCGTATCCGGGCGGAACAGCAGGCTCGCGCCGTAGGTGCTGTTGTAGGTGGTGCGCACTTCGGTGAGCTGGTGGTTGTCGATCAGCTGGCGAAGGCTCTCCACCGTGTTCAGTGGCACCTTGGTCTGCGTGGATGCGGCAGGATCGGGTGTGGGCGGCATCGGGTTGTTGCTCGTCGCGGGCGCGCTGGCGCAAGCGGAGGTAGCCATGAGCACCATGGTGCCGATCGCGAACAGCACACGCCGTGCGCTCGCGTTGCGAGTGAAAGCCGTCATCCTGATGTTCCCCTCTGATCGTGGCCCGCCCCGGAGCGCACTGGAACGTGCGGTTCCGGCCCTTTGTCGAGCCATCCACGACAGTCTAAGGTTCTGCCTGATGGGGTCAAGGGGCCGCGCATGGCTAATAGACCAACTGCACGCCGTGACACTGCAACGACTGCAGGCTCACGGTGCTCACGCCGAGACGGACACCAAGGATGTCTCTCAACGCCGGCGTCAGGAACTGCGAGCCGAGCTGGTTGAGCGGCCCCTGCAACGTCTGCACCACAAAACCGAGCACGGCCACGAGGCTGTTGGGCAGCGTGCTGGAACCACCGTTCATGGCCGTCTGGATGGCCGCGATGCAACTGCCTTGAAAGCCTGCCGCACAACCGGTTTGCGTGAGCACGCTGCCCAGCAGGTTGACCACGCCACCCAGCACGTTGCTGGTGCCGGCGAGGATGCCGGGCACGTTGAGTGTCAGCGTGCTGCCCAGGATGCCGCCGACCTGGCCGCTGGTGTTCTGCAGAAAGCCCTGCAACCCGCTGGTGGTATTCGACAGCTGGTTCAACGCGGCCGACAACTGATTGAGATTGGGCGAGGCGCCGGTATGGGCGCCCGCATTGTTGTTCCACAAATCGGTCGCCAACGGGCTGGATATCGTCGATGACGACGATGACGTCGCCGTCTGGTTGATCAGCGCCGTGGTCAGCGCGTTGAAGACATTGGTGACGGTGGTGCCCACGTCGAGCGCGGTGCCGCCGCTGGGAATGTCCGCCGATTCGCCGGCCGCCAGCGTGCCGCTGCCATTGGCCGGCAGGCCCGTAATCACGAAAGGGTGGACCACGCTGGCCACGGTTGCCCCGGCCACCGTCACGTTCAACAGCGGATTGCCGCTCACCTGCGGAATCTGGTCGCAGCTGCCGGCCGTACTGAAGGCGCTGTTCTGCGACACGCCGCCCACGCACATCTTCAATACCGACGATTGCACGCCGAACGTGGCGTGATAGGGGCCGCTGTTCTCCGTGCACAGGCTGTTGAGCGTCGCTTTGGCATAAACCAGATCGATCGCGATGGGCAGGTTGAGGCTGATGGACGTCTTGGCCAGCGTCGACGCCAGCGTGCCCAGCAACGGAATGTTGTTGCTCGAGAACTGCACGTTGACGAAGGCACGCACCTGGGCCGTGGATGCCGTGGTGCCCACGCCGCCGATGCCGATGGAGGGAGGCTCGATCACGCTCACCGCGCTGCTGATGTTGAATCCCAGAACGTTCGGCGCCGTGACGGCGCCGGTCAGCGCGTGCTGTCCGGTGGCCACGCCGACCGCGCCACTGATCAGCTGCAGCGCATTCACCTGCGCATTGAGCGCGGACTGCAGGTTGGCGTCGGGCGCGGTGATCTGCGCGAACAATCCACTGGTCGAACCATACGACCCGAGCGTGACCTTGCCCGGTGGCGTGCCGACGGCCGTCGTCACCGCGTTGACCAGGGTGGCGTTGGCGCTGAGCAGCTGTTGCTGTCCCGCGGCGTTCACCACGGCGTTGAGCACGTCGATCAACGCATGTGCCTGCACCGACGAGGCGAGCAACTGGTTGAGGCCACCGGCGTCGATGTTGGCCGGCACGCTCACGCCAAGCTGATTGAGCAGGCCCGAAGGCGTGATGCTCGCCGTGGCCAGCCCGTTGTAGCCGACCAGCGTGGCCTCGGGAATGTTGAGTCCCACGCCGCTGAGCAGTTGTCCCAGCGGCGACTTGCCGCTGACGCTCGCCAGCGTGCTGCCGATGCTGAAAACGGCAGTGGGTTGCAAGCCGCTGGCCACGGCTTCGGCGCTGACCGAAGGCAATGCGCCAGCCATGCCCCAGATGGGAAGCACCGAACGTTGCGCCACTACCTTCACCGCATTGGGTGTGCCGCTGGTGCCGGCGAAGTGATCGCTGGCGCCGCTGGCCATCGGGTTCCAGGTGCCGCAGGTGACGGTCAACTGGCCGGTGAACCGATTCTCGGTCGTGGCATTGCCCGTGGCGGCCGTGTTGTTCGCATTGCCCGACGCGCACGCGTTGAGCTGTTGCGCGCCGGCAAGCGCCGCAAGATCGGCCACCTTCTGCGTGTCGCGCTTGGCCCAGTACAGATAGCCCACTTCCACCAGGCCCAGCATGGTGATGAGGCCAAGCATCATCAACAACATCGCCACGGCCGTGGCCCCGCGTTGTGTGCGCTGCATACAGGTCAGGGCGAGCTGGATGTGGAGGACATGCCGGCACTCTTGGACACCGCCGCGTCATAGAACTCCGGAATGGGATGTTCGAAGCTCTTGAGGTAACGCTGGTAGCTCGCCGACGCCTCCTGTCCGGGTATCGGCAGATGCTTGCCTGCGTGCGTGCCTTGCGACTGCATGGTCAGCAACTGGCGCGTCACATCGCCTACCTGCGTCTGCATGGTCGCGTTGTCGGTCGCAACTGACGGCATGGGCGAAGGAGCGAGCGGTGGCGATGCGTGTTCGGCCACGGCGGTCGGCGTGGTGGGTGCCAGCATCTGGCCCGTGAGCGGAGCCTGTTGCGCCTGCACGGCGATACCGGCCGAGCAGGCGAGCAACCCTGCAATGAGATGCCGTTGGCATGCGTAAGGCGAGCGATTCATGGGCGTGCCTCGTAAGCGGTGGCGTCCGTGGTAAAGCGTTTCAACATGCTGGCGGGCACATCAGTGCCGCCCGCCGCTTCATTCGCGGAAGAGGCGGTTGCGGTGGGACGCGTTGTCGACGTGCTCGCATGCGTGCGGCGCGATGCGAGCTGCATGGCAAGACGCCGCACATCGTCCTGGCTGCTCGCGGGAAGTTCGCCACGCTGCATGATGGCGTCGGCGCGCGCGCTGTCGCCCGTCAGCATCGCCCACAGGGCGAGATTGGCGATGACCTTCGCATTGGTCGGGTCGAGTTCGGCGGCCATGGCGAGCGGGTCCTTCGCGCTGGCGGTTTGCCCATCGCACAGGCGCGCATAGCCCAGGTCGCTGAGGTAGGCGGCGTTCACCGGTTCCAGTTCGGTGGCCTTGAGCAGCGCGTCGTCGGCCGCGACGGCGTGACCCGACTGCGCCTCGACGAGCCCCAGGCCGTGCCACGCCGCAGCGGCCTGGTCACCGTTGAGCAGGCTGCGATAGAGCGCGCGTGCCGCATCCAGTTGCCCGGTGGCGCGCAGTGCGTCGGCTTTTCTCCGCAGCAATTCCGGCGTGCTGCCAAAGCGCTGGCGATAGGCATCGATATGCGCCAGCGAGGCGTAGTACGCGCCCTGTTGCTGCATCTGGCGTATCAGGTCCATGTAGACCGTCTTGTCGTCGCGCGCACTGTTGCTCGGCGCAACGAGGGATGCCGTGGACGCGTGGTTGGGATAACCGCCGAGCGTCTTGCCGCATGCGGTAAGCAGCATGCAAGCCGTACCGATAAACATCCAGCGGGGCAACGAGGCATGCAAAGCCATGATCAATGTCCTTTCAGCTTCATCATGGTGGTGACGAGCGAGATCACCGCGGGGCCCGCGAGCACCAGCATCAGGGCCGGAATAAGCGTGAGCATCATCACCACGGTCATCTTCACGGAAAGCTTTCCGCTCAGTTCCTTCATGCGCAGCTTGCGCTGCTCGCGCAGGCGGTCGCCGAACTGGCGCAAGGGCTCCTGCACCGCGCCGCCGTGCTCGTGCACCTGCACAAGGATCTGCACGAGGCTCTTCAGTCCATCGTTGTCGAACTCGCACAGGCGATGCAGCGACTGCATGCGCGTGCGGCCGCGCAGGTAGAGCGCGTTGGCGTCGCGAACTTCGCGGCTCATCAGGGGCATCGCTTCCTGGAAACGATCGCCCACCATCTGCAGGCTCTGGTCCACGCTGAAACCCACGCCCTGCAGCAGCCGCAGAAGGTCGATCAGCAAGGGCAATTCGTCATCGGCACGCTTGCGCAGCTTCTTGGCGAGGCTGCCAAGCACCAGCTTGGGCGCGATCAGTCCGAATGCCGCTGCACCAAGGAACACCACGAATGCGGCAAGCCCGCTCGGTGCGAACCACAGCAACGCCGGCAGCGGCACGGCCATCGCCAGCGCGAGCCGCAGGCCCAGGAACATGGCGCGGCCTTGTGCGGTGTTGCGATTGATCTGTCCCAGCAACAGACGGTCTTCCGGCGTGATCAGCGCGCGCCCAAGCCGACCGCTCTCGAAACGGTTGCCCAGCGCACCCAGCGAGCGCAGTAGGAGTTTCCAGCCACCTTCGTCGGCATCGGCCGGTGTGCCCGGCTCGTTGCCGGTGCCCGGACCCAGCAGCGCGCGATCGATCAGCCGGCCTTCCTGCTGCCGCTGACGGTAGTGACGCACCGCCTCGCTGGCGAACAGCGCAAGGCCTGCCAGCAGCGCCACCGATGCAGCGAGCATGATCCAACCCACTTCCACCACGCACCCCCTGTGAACATCGAACGGAACGACAGCTACAACGACTTGGCAAGGCGGTAGAGCAAGAAGCCTCCCGTCAACTCCAGTCCGAGCGCGATGAGCATGAACCGGTGACCCAACGGCGAGGTGAACATCGGCTTGAAGAAGGTCGGGTCGATCAGCGTCATCACCGTGGAGACCGCCACCGGCAGCAAGGCGAGTACCCAGGCGGACATGCGCGTTTCGGCGGTGATGGCCTTCAGCTCGGCGCGCGCGTGTGCGTGATCGCGCATGAAGTCGCTCATGCGTTGCAGGATGTGATCGGCGCGGCCGCCCACGCGCATGCCGATGCCGAACACGGCGTGCAGCAGCGAGAGTTCTTCCATGGCGTAAGGACGCGATGCCATGGCCAGGGCCTGGTCGAGATCGGCGCCCGCATGCATGGACGACAGCGTGCGATCGAGTACGCCACGCAAGGGCATCGCCACCGACTTGCTGGTGCTCTGGAAGGCCATCGGCAGGCTGTTGCCCACGCTGGTCATGCGGATCATGCCGTCCAGGAAATCGGGCAATTGCGCGAGAAGCATCTGTTGCTGCCTTTCGATGCGCCGGCGTAGCCACAGCCACACGCCCGCCAGATACAGCGCCAGCATCAAGGGCATGCCCCATGCGCTGCCGATGCGCCACCACGCCAGCAGCGTGAGCACCACGCCGGGAGCGGCCAACGCGAGATAGATCGACCTGTCCGTGGAAAGCGCGGCACGCATGAGGACGCTGTCCAACCTCTGCACCAGTGCGCGCCGGCGCGGCACCGGCAACGGTGGCGGCGCGCGATGATCGGCCGGGCCGTGCGGCACCAATCGCTGCTCGATGCTTTCCATGCTCTTGCGCTGTTGCAGGCGCAAGGCACTGCCCCACCACAGCTCGATCGCGCCGGCGAGCAGCAGCAAAGCGAGGGCCGCGAGGGACAGCGCCTGGATCATGCAAACGGCCCGTTCGCATCGCGCAGGAACTGCCGGAACGGTTCGAGCTTGCTGGTGTGCGGCTGCAGGCCCAGGCTCATCCAGCGGTCGACTTCCTTGCCGTCGCGGTCGACGAAGGGATCGTGGCGATACATGTCCTGCGTGGTGATCACGTTGTCGCCCACGCCCGTCACTTCGGTGATGGAGGAAATCACGCGACGCCCGTTGCTCAGTCGCGCGATCTGCACGATGAAATCCACCGCGCTGGCAATCTGCCGGCGCAGGCTGTTCTCGCTGCCTTGGAAGCCGGCGAAGCCCGCGAGCATTTCCAGGCGATACAGCGCATCGCGCGGCGAGTTGGCGTGGATGGTGGACATCGAGCCGTCATGGCCGGTGTTCATCGCCTGCAGCATTTCCAGCACTTCGGTGCCGCGCACTTCGCCCACCACGATGCGGTCCGGGCGCATGCGCAGGCTGTTGCGCACCAGGTCGCGGATGCTCACGGCGCCTTCGCCGTCGAAACTGCCCAGGCGGCTTTCCAGGCGCACCACATGCGGATGGTTGAGCGCGAGTTCGGCGGTGTCTTCCACCGTGATGACGCGTTCCTGCGCGGGGATGAAACTCGCCAGCGCATTGAGCAGCGATGTCTTGCCTGAACTTGTGCCGCCAGAGACGATCACATTGCAGCGCCCCAGCACCGCCGCTTCGAGGAACGAGCGGATGGCGCGGTCGAAGGTGCCCTTGTCCTGCAGCTCGTCCGGCGTGAACGGATCCTTGCGGAACTTGCGGATGGAGACGCAGGGGCCGGTGACGGAGAGCGGTTCGATGATGGCGTTGAGGCGGCCGCCGTTGGGCAGTCGCGCATCCACCATGGGGTTGGAATCGTCCAGGCGACGGCCCAGCGGCGCGAGAATGCGGCGCACGATGCGCAGCAGGTGATGGTTGTCGCTGAAGCGGATGTTCTCGCGCTTGAGCACGCCCTTGCGCGAGACGTACACGTCATCGTGGCCATTGATCAGGATGTCTTCGACGTCCGCATCCAGCAGCAGATCGTCCAGCGGGCCGAAGCCGGTGAGCTCCTTCACCAGCGCGCCGGATACTTGCTGCATCTCCGACTCGTTGACCGGAATGCGCCACTCCTGCACGAAGCTGGCAGTTTCCGTTTCCACATACTTGGTGACGGTGCTGCGCGACCACGAGGCGATGTCGATACGCTGGTCCTCGATGCGGTTCAGCAGGAACTCGTGCGCGGCGGACAGCACGTCCTGGAACTGCTGGGTCTGCTCAAACGGCAGGTTCGGGCCATCCAGGCGCGAGGAGACATCGGCACGGCGAAGTGCCGCGGCTAGCAACGCACTGGAGGAATTCAGTGGCGTGTCCATAAGGCCCCCATTCGGTTGAGCAAGGTCCTCCAGCCGCCGTCGCCGGTGCTGCGCTTCGTGCGCAGGCGGAAGCGGGCGAGGAGGGGTGCGAGTGCGCGCACGTAGGCGTCGCTCGCGGCGGTTTCGTGCAACAGCGTTCCGCGGTTGGCGGCCGCGCGCAGCGTGCGCGAGCGCTCGGGCAAGGTGGCAAGCAAGGGCAGGCCGAAACGTTCGGCCATGCGCATGGCGCTGATGCCGCAGCCTTCGTCGTAGCGATTCACCACCAGCGACACGCGAAGGTCGCGTGCCTGCGCGCGATCGAGCTGGCGCAGGCAGGCATCGAGCGCCACCATGGAACCGAGCGCCTGGTCGCTGACCAGCCAGATCGCGTCGGCCATCTTCAGCAGCGTGTGCGCGACGTCGTCCAGCAGGCGGCTGTCGAGATCGCACAGCACCAGGTCGAACATGCCCAGCAGCCGTTCCAGCAGTGGGCCGACCTCGGCGCCGCCGAGGCTGATGTTGCGCTCGCGCGGTTGTCCCAGCACGGCGGCGCCGCTGGCATGGTGCGATACCGCCGTGCGCAGCAGCGTGGCGTCGATGCGGCTGGCGTTGCGCAGCGCGTCGTCGAAATGGAAATCGCCGCTCGTGCCCAGGTAGAGCCCGATGTCGCCGCTGGAATGTCCAAGGTCCAGCAGCATCACGTGATTGGCGATGGCCGGTGCATCGGCGGACGGCTTGATCGCTGCCGCCATCGCCCCGAGGTGCGCGGCCAGCGTGCTGGTGCCCAGGCCCGGACGCACGCCGCACACCAGTACGAGTTGTCCGCGCTTGGTTGCACGTGCGGGTTGGCCGTCCGCCGCGTTGCGCAGTTGCTCAAGCGCCGTCTTGAGTTGGTCGAGGATTTCATCATCGCCAGCATCGATGTCGATGAAGTCCTTCAGTCCGGCGCGCATCGCGCAGAGCACGCCAGCCCCGCGATCCGATGCCGCCGAGCCGATGCCCAGCAACACCAGGCCGGGATCGAGCGCCATGAGTTGGCGCGCGATTTCGGCGGACGCATCCGTATGACCCTTGGAGAAATCGAGCAGCACCAGGCGCGGCTGGTGCTCGTCGAGCACGCGACGGCTGGCGGTGAACTGACGGCTGTCGCACCAGGCCAGCGTGACCAGGTTGCGCAGGCGTGCCGAAAAACGCTGCGCATTGTTTTCATCGGGCGCGTAGAGCAGCAGCGTCGATTCCAGCGCCGGCTTGGTCAAGGTCACCACGGTGGGGTTTACCTGCATGGCCATGTCCTCAGCGCGAAAAGCCCGGCAGTTGATCGGAGCCTGCCGGATTGAGCAGCCACGAGCCCCACACCGGCAGGTTGTTCCGCTGTTCGCGCTCGCCAGGCAGCGGCAGCCGGGTGTCCTTGGCGATCGGGCGCACCAGATGCGGTGTCACGATCAGCACCAGCTCCTTGTCCTGCCGGCTGTACTTCAGGTCGCGGAAGAACGAACCGAGTATTGGGATGTCGCCGAGCAGCGGAATCTTGTCCACCTGGCTGCTGATGTTCTGGCTCACCAGGCCACCGATGATGAAGGTCTCGCCGTCGCCCAGTTCCACCGTGGTGTCCGCGCGGCGCGTGCTGATGGCAGGCACGGACACGCCGTTCAACACCACGGCATTGGTGTAGTCCAGGTCGCTGGCTTCTGGCGCCACCTTCAACGCGATGCGATCGGGCGCCAGCACCGTGGGCGTCACGGTGAGGCCGATGCCGAACGGCTTGTACACGATGGTGGTGGTGCCCAGCCCCTGCGGTTCGGGAATCGGCAACTCGCCGCCCGAGAGAAAGCTCGCGCTCTGGCCCGACAACGCCACCAGCGTCGGCTCGGCGAGCACGCGTGCCATGCCGTCGCTCTGCAGCAGGTTGAGGTTGGCGTTCCACGCATGCTGACCGTTGGCGCTGGTGTGGCCCATCACCAGGTTGAAGGCAGAAGAGATGGCGCCGCCGGTCGCGGTGGTGGCGCCCAGCGGTGAGGTGAAGCCGTAGCTGAAGCCGTTGTTGGTCGCCTTGAAGTTGATGCCGATCTGGCTCATCACCGTCTTGTCGAACTCCACCACCTTGACTTCCACCTGCACCACGCCGCCGCTGGCGACGGTGGAGGCATCGATCACCGCGCCCTTGTCGCCCGCAGCGTTTTGCGCGGCAGCGACGCCGCGTTCGTGTTCGAGCATGCTGTCGGCCTGTCCGCGCAACACGGCTTCGTTGTCCTGCACGGCGATGTGCAGGCCGCTATCGCTTTGCAGCGCGGCCTGTCCCGCGCTGCGCACTTCCACCGCCAGGCGTTGCGGCGTGGCATCGCCGCGACGCCACAGCAGCAAGGTGGTTTCGCCGGGCTTCTTGCCGACCAGCAGCGCGTCGCGCTGGCCTTTCAGCATCACGATGTCGGTGACGGACGGGTCGGCAATCGCCACGCGCTGGATGTCCGCCGGCAGATGCCAGGGCCGCTGCTCGTGCACTTGCAGCGCTATCGCTGCATCGTTGACGGACGCGGCGTGGGCCACCAGCAGCGGCAATGCGGCGGTTGCGAGCGTGATCCAGAGGCGATGGTTCATGGCGTCACCGCTTGCGGTGCGTGCGACGAGGATGCATTCGAGCCACGAATGATCTCCAAGCCGCCCTGCGAAGGCACGCGTGGCCGTAGTGTCGGTGCGCTTCCTCTTCCGTGTCCCACCAGGCTCGCATCCTCGATGCCGGCGAACGCCCGGTTTTCCGGCATGAGCAACCAGGCGCGCTGTTCGGCGGTGAGATCGCCACGAGGCGCCAGCACCGTGGGCGGCAAGGGAAACAGCAGATCGCTGGGCATGCCCTGATCGCCGGGATGCCGCAGCGCCAGCGACACCTTGCCGGCCTGCAGGCCAAGCACCAGCGGATCGACGTCCGCCAGTGGCACGGCAAGCACCGCCATCTTCGCTGCGGCCTCGCCCGCGTCGTTCCTGGTCGCCGATGCGGACTGCCCCGGTGTGACGCCGACGCTCGGCAGGTCACGCGCACCGTAGGCCAGCACGCGCAAACGCGAGGCAAGCAGGCGGCTGTCGGTATGTTGCCTGCCCATGGCGGCGGGGTTGAGCTCTTCCATCTTCAACGTGACCACGACGTCGACGTAATCGCCCGGTTGCACGCGGTAGCCCACGCCGGACACTTCATCCACCGGCACCGCGAGTGCGCGCTCGCCCGGCCGCAGCTGCATCGCGATGGGATTGGCGAGCAGTGCGGAGGTGACCACCGTGCCCTCGGGAATATCCACGCGCGGCACCTGACCCACCAGCAAGGCGAGCTGGCCGTAGCTGCCCTCAGGCGCCGTGGAAACCACCATGTCACGCAAGGAAGAAGCAGGGATCACCTCGCCCGCTGGCAACGCCTGTGCCGCCACGATGGCGTGCGCCACCTTCGCCGGCGCAGCGGGAGCAGGCGGTGGCGGAGTGGTCGCAGCGGCCACCGGCGCCGGCGCCTCCTGTACCTGTCGCCGCTTGCCGAGGTTGAAGGCGACCAGCGCCAGCACCGTCGCGAGGACGACCAGCACGATGGCGGCGATGCGTGACACGTTGTGCATCTGGATGCGTCTCCGGTTCGCGTGGGTCGTCAGGTGCCCAGATCCAGCTGCACGGTGGCCGAGCTGCTGAGGTTGGACTTCATCAGCCATCCGTACAGCGCCGTGGCGCCAGGTATGAACGGGTGCGTGTTGTAGTCGAACGAAGCCACCACCGTGATGCATTGCATGGCGGCGTTGCTGGGGCAGGGCGTGGCGGCAGAAACCGCGATCGGCGCGTAGTTGCCGCCAGGTGCGGGAGGTGTTCCGCAGTTGGCGCTCTCGCCGGAGAAGGCGAGCAGCCAGGACATGGAACGCTGGGCAGCGTTGCAGGCGTTGCTTTGCCGCTGCGCCACCGTGCCGTACTGCAGTGCCGCGCGGGCACCTTCGGCGGAAGCCAGTGCCAGCGATTGCTGCGCGGCGAAGATAAGAATGCCCGCCAGCGTAATCAGCAACAGCGGAAGCACCCCCAGCAGGAACACGAAGGCGAACTCGATCGCCGCCACGCCGCGCTGTCGCGCCGGGCCTGTGTGAAGGCGGCTGATCACGGCCGTCCCCACTGCGTCAGTTCCGGCGCGAGCACGGTGACGATGGCGGCGATGGCGAGATAGGCGGCATGCGGCAGGCCCACGCGCCCTTGCCGCGCATGCTGGGCGCGCCGCCACAGCGGCCATGCACGCAGATGTTGGTGGACGCTGACGATGCCGGGCGCACATGCGATGCGCGGCATGCGCAGCAGCAGCACGCAGGTGGCATGCACGCCAGTCATCAGGCAGCCCATGACCCAGATCGGCAGCAGCGCACGCGCGCCGAGCAGAAATCCCAGCGTGGCGAAGAACTTCACGTCGCCCGCACCCATCCAGCGGATCGCATAGAAGGGCAGCATGCTGATCAGGCCCGTAGCCAGTCCCAGCGGCGACGGCCAGCTGACCTGGCTGGCACCGGACAACTTTTGCAGGAACGCCATCGCGATGGCGGTCAGCAACGTGGCGACGAGCCACGCGTTGGGCACTCGGCGCGCATAGACATCGCTCAGCACCACGCAGGCGCCAAGAACGATTGCAAGCATAGAAAGTAGCGTGACCATGCCATCCCCCTTCAAGCCTGGTAGCCGTCCGTGGCCGGCCCCGATGCATCGGCGACGTCGCCCTCCGCAACGTCCTCTTCTGCAGTTGCTTAAGTGGTTGCCTTGGTCACCTGTCCCGTCAGGGCGGTGAAGATACTTTCGAACAGCGTGGCCAAAGGCCCCTTGAAGGCCAGTACGACGGCCGCCGCCACGATGGCCGCGAGAATGCCGTACTCGATCGCCGTGATGCCGTCTTCTTCCACAAGGAACTTGCGAATCGCTGCGTTCATGGGTTTGTCTCCGGTGGAGCTACGCGCTCTGTGTTCGGTATTTCAATCAGCATCCCGTCTTTGGCTATCGACGGTTTGCCGCCCCAATTGAGCATTAAGACCATCGTCCATTTGGACTATGAAAAGCGGTTGCACGGCCCGTGCCTTTAATCGGTCCAATAATCCGAATGGCTAGTTGGATCGATTAACAGCAAGCTGCCCGAAAGGTCTTCCGACGATTTAAATCGATGAAATAAAGATCGCGTGAAATTCGCGATTTTGTGAAGTCAATTTCACGTCGCCCGACGGCAGAAAACCGACGCCGGCCGCTCACGGCGCGAATCGCGAGAATTGTCGGAAAGCCCCCAAAAAAGTACGTTCCGGCCGTCCCGGGCGGAGTGACGTACAGCCACAGTCTGTTTTGAGCATGCGTGACTGCTTGCACAAAAACGGCAGGCATGAAGATCAATAATGTGATGCGCTTCACAAACTGAAGGGTGGCATTTCAGCCAAAACGGAAATTGCCGAATACGTGCATGGGGCGGCGCGTGCGAATTCTTTAATGCGCCTTGGCACCGGAGATAATCGATCAAGCAATTAATGGGCGCCTCGAAGTGGATGCCTCAGGGGGCAATCAATGGAAATCGAGAACGACGTCGGACTGCAGTCGCCCGATCTCGTCACGCTGTGCGGCATCCTGAAAGTCTGCGAACTGGAATTGGTGCTGCTGGGCAAGCAGGGACCGCGTGCGCACGCCGACTCGATGGCATCGGAGCATGCGATCTATTTCAGCGGTGAGGTGAACTTCGCCTTCCGCGGCCGCTTCGCGTTGCCGCAGGGCTGGTGCCTGTTCGGCTATCTGCATCACACGACGGAGGACAGCTGGTGCCATGGCACGTCGCTCGGCTCGGGCATGGCGTTCACCGTGTTTCCCGAAGGCATCAGTGAATTCATGCTCGGCAGCGGCAGTCGCGTCACCGGCGTGCTGGTGCCGCAGCAGCGCCTGGTGGACAAGTATCTCGAACTCAGTCCGCACCAGCCCGATGTTCCCGTGCGGGCGATTTCGCTCTTCGCGCTGTCTGACGACGAGCGCGCCCGCGCGTTGCGCGCGAAGATCGACGCCGTGCGCGAGCGCGTGGCGCGTCCGCCCAGCGCGGGGCCGCCGCACGACATCGACCTGGACGGGCTGCTCGAAACGCACCTCATTGCGGCGTTGTCGGCGCGCGCCGAAGATCGGCCCGCCTGCTCGCGCGGCCGCCGCACGCACTACCTGGCCATGCAACGCGCCGAAGAATTCATGCGGCGCAACCTGCGGCGGGACATCTATATAACGGAGTTGTGCAACGCCGCCGGCGTAAGCGAGCGCGCCCTGCGCTATGCGTTCGACGACCTGCTCGGCGTGTCGCCCAACCGTTACCTGTCCATGCTTCGACTTTGCACGGCGTGCAAGAACCTCACGTTGTCCGATGCCAGCCGGCGCTCGGTGAAGTCGGTGGCGCTCAGTTGCGGCCTGTGGGATCTCTCGCGCTTTGCCGATCACTATCGGCGTGTCTTCGGCGAGCGCCCGCGCGACACCTTGATGCGTGCGCCGCCGTTCGAAGTGGCCTGAGCGTCGTTGCTGCGCGCTGGTCACGCGCACGTTCTTCATCATCTCTCTTCACGCGACGCCCACGTGATGCCGGATTTGTGCAGGGCGCTGCCGTATTTGCCCAAGGCCTTGCCGGATTGGCTTATCTCGTTGCCGGATTGGAACATCGGGCGACCGCTGCGATCGTTGTAATGAACCCCAAGCGTTGCCGGTGGCACACGACGTGCGCCGGCACAGCTCGCATGGACTGTATGCGCGGCCACACCACGTGGACTGCGCCGGCCAAAAGGGGACATCTCAATGAACCGCATCTATCGTCTCGTCTGGTCCGACGCGCGGCGCGCGTGGGTACCGGCCTCGGAGCTCTCTTCGCCGCGTCATCGCGTTGCGCGCCAGATGGGTTTTCTGCCCGCGGTACGTGCCTTGCTGGTAACGGGCATGGCGCTGTGCGCGTTGGCGTATCACTCGGCATCGCATGCGGAAGGCGTCGACGACGCCAAGCTCAACGATCTCATGGGCCTGGTGGCGAAGTATGAGAATCCGCCCGCGCGGACGGCGCCGGTGGCCGCCAGCGTGCAGCTGTCGTCGCTGGGCAACCATGCCGCCGTGAGCGTGCCTGCTGGCACCGAGGCCGGCATGTCGTCGACATCATCGTCGGCATCGGTGCGACGCAAGGCCATGGTTGCCGGCGTGCGGGTGAAGGGTGGCGTGCCGATCGTACCCACCGTGCAGCAGATGAACTCCGGCGTCGCCATTCCGGCCGACCTGGGTTCGCGCGTTGGTGCGATATCCGGCGGTGCCGGCGTGGCGGCGTTGGGTCAGGGCCTGGCGTCCGCGATCCTGCCTTCATCGAACGAAGCAGCGGATCGCAACCGTTCCGTGGTGCTGGCCACGCAGGCGAACGTCACCAGCTCGCTCGTGGACAACCGCGCACCGGCGCTGGTCGGCGCCGATGGCCTGGTGCATCTCGGAACGCCGGTCGATGCCACGGTGGGCGCGCATGCCGCGGTGCTGGCAAGCAATGGCGATCTGGTCGATGCGCACGGACATGTCGGCGTCTCCGTGCCGGTGCTGTCGAGCACGCCCCTGGTGAATGCCGACGTCAATCTTCACGTAGGTGGCCAGCTGACGTCCGCGCTTGGTCCCGTACTGCAACCGGTCACCGGCGGCCTGGGTTCCGGCAGCGTGAGTGGCGTGGCGTCGACCTTGCCCGCGGCAGTCGATAGCGTGAATCACGCGGTGAATGGTGTCGTTGGCGGTGTTACCGCAGGTACGCCGCTCGCAGGCGTAACTGCGGCGGTGTTGCCTCCCGTGGAATCGACGCTGCACAACGTGGCGACGACGCTGGCCGGTGCAGGCACAGGCTCGGGTCTCGGCGGCGCGCTGGGAACGAACGGTCTCGTTTCCCCCTTGCCTGCCGCGGTGGATGGCGTGAATCACGCGGTGAACGGTGTCGTTGGTGGCGTCACCGCAGGCACGCCGCTCGCCGGCGCGACTGGCGCAGTGCTCCCGCCCGTGGAGTCGACGCTGCACAACGTGGCGACGACGTTGGCCGGTGCAGGCACAGGTTCGGGTCTCGGCGGCGTGCTGGGAACGAACGGTCTCGTGTCCACCTTGCCCGCCACGGCGGATGGCGTAAATCACGCGGTGAACGGTGTCGTTGGTGGCGTCACCGCAGGCACGCCGCTCGCCGGCGTGACTGGCGCAGTGCTCCCGCCCGTGGAGTCGACACTGCACAACGTGGCGACGGCATTGACCAGCGCGGGCGCAGGTTCCGGTCTCGGCGGCGTGCTCGGTGCGGGCAACGGTTTGGGCGGTGTGGTTTCCGATGTCACCTCGACCGTCGGCAAGGTACTGCAGCCGGTGACGGGTGGCAGCGCTGGCCTCGGCAATGTCACTGGCTTGGTATCGAACCTGCCGGCAACCGTGAGTGGCGTGACCCACACCGTGAGCGGTCTGGTCGGCGGCGCCACCGCGGGTACGCCGCTTGGTGGCACGGTGTCAGGCGTCGTGCAGCCGGTGGTGTCGACGGTCAACGGCGTCGTTGGCACGGTGGCTGGCGTGGGCAACGGCAGCGGTCTTGGCGGTGTGCTTGGATCGGGCAATGGTCTTGGCGGCGTGGTGTCCGGCGTCACCTCGACAGTGGGCCATGTGTTGCAGCCGGCGACGGGTGGCAACAGTGGCCTCGGCCAGGTCGGCAACGTCGTTTCGGGTGTGACGTCGACGCTCGGCGCCGTGTTGAATCCCGTGACGACGGGCGGACCGCTTGGCGCGATAAGCAATCTTCCTTCTACCCTCAACGGCGTCAGCAACACGGTGACGGGCATCGTGGGCGGCGCAACGGCGGGGACGCCGCTTGCCGGCACCGTCAACGGCGTGCTTCAGCCGGTGACCGGCGCGCTCAACAACGTGGTTGGCGCCGTGGCCGGCACGGCATCGGGAAGTGGACTCGGTGGCGTGCTGGGGTCGAGCGATGCGTCGCTGGGCAAGGTGCTGCCCGATGCGGACAAGACCGTCGGCGATCTCACCTCCACCGTTGGCGCGGTGCTTTCGCAGCCGAACGGCGCGGGCCTGGCGAGTGTGCTGGGGCAGGACGGCACGGCATCGTCGCTGTTGGGCAATCTCACGAATACGGCGGCCGACACGGTGAACAGCGTGCCGGGCGTGCAACTGGGCGCCACAGGCAATGGTCAGTCGTCCGGACAGAATCTGATCGGTGCGATTCCCGGTGCATCCAATCTCGTGGGCAAGGCCTTGCCGAGTGTCGCCTCGCTGCTCGGCGCGACGCCTGCCACGCCAGTCACCAGTGCGTCGGGCACGGGCAGCAGTGCTGCCGCCGTGCCGGTGGTGCCCGCACCGTCGGCCACGCCGACGGGACTCATCGTGGGCAATGGCGGTGTCGTGGGTACGGCCGGCCAGTTGCTCGGTTCATCCGGCAACTCGCTGTTCACCAACACCAATGGCTACGTGACCAATGGTGGGCTGCAGGTGAACGCGGCCAACTTCACGCAGGGCTATCAGGTGGTGAGCGTGGCTGGCATTCCGTTGGTGAATGCCACGCCCGTCGGCACGGTGCTCACCACGGTGGGCGGTGCCACGCTCGGCGGCACCGGCAGCAATTCGCACCTGACGCTGATCGGTTCGGTGAGTTCGGACAGCTACATCACCAACATCAACAATGGCGCGGCGGGCGGCCTGCTCGGCCTGGCGCTGCCCAACAGCGCGCCGGCGTGGGCATCCACCTGCGCGAACGTGCTGGGCGTGGTGCAGGCATCGTGCTGGGCGGTGAATGCCGCGCAGGACTACCAAGTGTTGATGGGCGATGGCGCGACGGCCAACGGTTCGAAGGAAGTGGTGATCGGCACCAACGCCAGCCACACCTTGCCGGCGGTCACGGCGGCCGCGGCCTTCCCCGGCAATGGCGCGAATGATCCCAACGATCCGTCCGGCGTTCCCACCGACGACTACAACGCTCGCCTGGGCCATTCCGTAGTGATCGGCGACAGCGCCACCGGCACGGCGAATGCGCAGACCATTATCGGTGCCAACGCCACCGCGAGCGTCGCCAACAGCGTGGCGCTGGGTTATGCCTCGTCCGCGGCACGTGGCGCGCAGAGCGGCTATGTCGCCTACGGCATGAGCACGTTGCAGAACTCCGCGGGCGAAGTGTCCATCGGCGCGCCGGGACAGGAGCGCCAGATCACCAACGTGGCAGCGGGCAGTGCGCTGACCGATGCGGTGAACCTGGCACAGCTCGAAGCGGTGTCCTTCGCCACAGGCAATGCCGTGCAGTACGACGATGTCACGCACGCCACGGTGACGATGGACAACACCAGCAGCACCGACGGCGGCGTGACGGGTGGCACCACGTTATCGAACCTGCACCAGGGCATCATTGGCGCCACCAGCACGCAGGCCATCAATGGCTCGCAGATGTGGCACTGGACGCAGGACACCACCAACGTCTACAGCAACACCAGCCTCTACAACGCGATCCAGAACATCAAGCCGGGCGGCACCACGATCAACAACGGCACGTCGGTGAAGTATTTCAACGTCAACTCCGCGTTGGCCGATTCCAGTGCCACCGGTGCAAACAGCATCGCGGCAGGTCCCGCGGCGACGGCGAGCGGAAGCAACGCGGTGGCCGTGGGCAACGGTGCGAATGCATCGGCTGACAATGCCGTGGCGCTCGGTTCCGGCTCGGTGGCCGATCGCGCGAATACCGTGTCAGTGGGAAGCGCCGGCGGCGAACGGCAGATCACCAACGTGGCGGCGGGTTCGGCGGCCACCGATGCGGTGAACCTCGGCCAGATGCAGGCGAGCATCAACACCTCCACGCAGGGCACGGTTCGCTACGACACCAACACCGACGGCAGCACCAACTACAGCAGCGTCACGCTGGGCAACGGCAATGCGGGCACCACCATCCACAATGTTGCCAACGGCGTGGCCACCAGCGACGCGGCGAACGTGGGTCAACTCAACGCGGGCATCCAGCAGGCGCAGAACTGGGCGCAGAACTACACCGACCAGCGCTTCGACCAGTTGAACGGCCAGATCCAGAACGTGGGCAATCGCGCCAACGCGGGCATTGCCGCAGGCATGGCGATGGCGGGATTGCCGCAGTCGTACGAGCCGGGCCGGAGCATGGCGGCGGTGGCCGCCGGTACGTTCCGCGGCGAATCGAGCATTGCGGTGGGCGTGTCTACCATCTCGCAGGGCGGCCGCTGGGTCTACAAGCTCACCGGCAGCGCGGACACGCGCGGCGACGCGGGCTTCTCCATCGGCGCGGGCATGCAGTGGTAACGCGGCTCTTCACAGCGAACTTCGGATAGCGATCAAGGGGAATCGTCATGCGAAAGACCATCCACATCACGCGACTGTTGCCTGCCATCCTGGCGGCAGCAGTCGCGATGGCCATCGGGGGCGCCATGCCCAGCCATGCGCAAACCGCCGAGGCCGGGCCGAATTTTCCCGACCCCGCACGCGCCACCATGCCCGAAGGCGTGTTCGTCAACGTGGAAAACCTGCGCAAGCTCGCGCCAGGCATGACCAAGCATCAGCTGTATGACCTGCTCGGCGCGCCGCATTTCAGCGAGGGCGTGTTCGGCGTGCATCGGTGGAATTACATCTTCGCTTTCCGCGAAACCGATGGCGGTGTGATCAAGTGCCAGTTCCAGGTGCAGTTCGACAAGAACCATCTCGCCCGGGCGTTCTACTGGAAGCCGGATTCGTGCAAGAACCTGCTTGCCCCGCCGGCACCACCACCGTCCCCCACGCCCGTGGCGACACCGATGATGGCGCTCACCTTGTCGTCCGATGCGATGTTCGGTTTCGACAGCGCCACGCTCACCCCCGATGGCAAGGCCAACCTCGATCAACTGTTGTCGCGCGTGCAGGAGGCGAGCCACATCCAGGACATCACGATCACGGGCTACACCGACCGCATCGGCAGCGAGCGCTACAACCTCGCGCTGTCGCAGCGGCGCGCCGAAGCGGTGCGCGACTATCTCGCCGCGCACGGTGTGTCGCCCGCCGCCATGCAGGTGGCGGGGCGCGGCGATGCCGACCCGCTGGTGCAATGCGATGACAAGCAGCGCGCGCGGCTCATTGCCTGCCTTGCGCCCAATCGCCGGGTGGAACTGAAGGGGACAGCAAAAGCGCAGATGTGACGCGGCGACGAGCCTGTCGCAGTCGGCACCGTGGCGGCCACATGGAAACCGGTGACCCCTCTACGGCGCGCCCCCCTAGCGCCGACCACCGCCACGGTGCCGACTACGACAGGTTCAAGGCGACGCATGAACCGAGGGCAGGCGGCCGCGCAACGCGTGCCGCCACAGGAGCAGGAGGAGGGAGTGATGAAATCCGTCTATTCGATCTGCGAACGCGAAGGCCGCCAGTGGTGCATCACGCTGGGCCAGCACCTGGTGCGCAGCCAGTTGTGTCCGGCAGTGGCGATCAAGCTTGCACGGCATCTGGCGCGCGAGCATCACCATGTCACCGGTTGTCCCGCCCGCGTGGAATTCCTCGGCGGCAAGATGACCATCGTGCTCGCAAGCTACGGCATGCAGTGAGGTACGCCGTAGCCTGCATCGCGCGATGGCACGGCGGGATCAGCTCGTCGGCGTATTGAGATAGTCCAGCGTGGCCTGCAGCATCGACGCCATGCCGATCTTCAACGCGCCTTCGTCCATGAAGAACTTCGGCGAGTGGTTGGCAGGCGCCTTGAGCGCGTCCTGACCGGTCGGCGTGGCGCCCACCCAGAAATACACGCTGGGTACCTCGTTGGCGAAATAGGCGAAGTCTTCCGACGCCATCCACGGCTTGGCCTCGATCACGTGATCGCCGCCGATGGCCTTGCCGATGCTCTCGCGCACGCGTGCGGTGAGCGCCGGGTTGTTGATCAGCACCGGGTTGCTGTCGCCCACCGGGATCTGCGTCTCCACCGTGGCGCCGTTCGCTTCGGCAATGTGGCCGGCGATGCCCTTCAAGTTGTCGATGGCCTGCTGGCGCATGCCGGCGTCGAACGTGCGCAGCGTGCCCTGCATTTCCACCTGGTCGGGCACGATGTTGTAGCGCGAGCCGCCCTCGACGATGCCGAAGCTGAGCACGGCGGGGTAGTCGCCGATGTTGAGCTTGCGGCTGACGATGGTCTGCGCGGTGCTGATGATTTCCGCCGAGGTGACCACGGGGTCGACGCCGTTCCATGGCATCGCACCGTGCGTCTGCTTGCCGTGCACCACCATCTTGAACCAGTCCGAGCCCGCCATCGCGGGACCGGATCGCACACCCACCGTGCCGACGTTGAGCGAGCTGACCACATGCATGCCGAACATGGCGTCGGGTTTGAAGTCGCGGAACACACCTTCCTTCAACATCAGCGAGGCACCGCCCTGTTCGCCCGGAGGTGCACCTTCCTCCGCGGGCTGGAACACGAACATCACTTCGCCAGGGAGATCCTTCTTCATGCCGGCGAGCACGGTGGCGAGCCCGAGCAGCATGGAGGTGTGCGCGTCGTGACCGCAGGCATGCATCACGCCGACCTGCTTGCCGCGGTACTCGCCCTTCGCCTTTGAAGCGAAGGGCACGTCCACGTCCTCCGTCACGGGCAGTGCATCCATGTCGGCGCGAATGGCGAGCTTCGGTCCCGGCCTGCCGCCCTTGAGGATGGCGATGACGCCGGTGTGCGCGATGCCGGTATGCACCTCCAGTCCCAGCTTCTTCAGTTGCGCCGCGACCAGCGCCGCCGTGCGCGTTTCGCGATTGCTCAACTCCGGATGCTGGTGGATGTCGCGCCGCCACGCGGTGACCTGCGGCAGTTCGCCTTGCACGAGTTGGGCGGTGTCGGCGGCGTGGGCAGTGCCGGCAACGACGGTGGCGACGGCCAGGGCGAGCAAGGTCAGGCGCATGGGGTGTCTCCGCGAAAGGAGACTCGATCCTAGCGTCATACGCTGTGGGTGGCAGCGCGTTTCTTCTCGCCGCGACCAAAGTCGAACAGGCGCGGGGCGCGCAAACCCGGTGCTATCCTCGTTTCCGGTCCACCAAGGCACAGCCCATGCCCGCTTCGAGCTACGTCCATGGCGTCAGTGCACAGCCGCTGCTCGGCGACACCGTGGGTACGCTGTTGGACCGCATCGCGGCCGCACATCCGGATCGCCCGGCACTGGTGGTGCGCTCGCAGGGCATCCGCCTCGACTATCGCCGGTTCCATGCAGAAGTCGAACGCGTCGCCGCGGGCCTGCTGTCGTCAGGGTTGCAGCGGGGCGACCGCATCGGCATCTGGGCACCGAACCGCTACGAGTGGGTGGTGCTTCAGTTCGCGGCGCCGAAGATCGGCGCGATCCTGGTCAACATCAATCCCGCGTATCGCCTGCACGAGTTGGAGTACGCGCTGAACAAGGTGCGCTGCCGCGCGCTGGTGTTGCCACGGCGCTTCAAGACCTCGCACTACCTCGACATGCTGTTGGAACTGGCGCCGGAACTGGCCGTGGCCGAGGCGGGCG
The DNA here is from genome assembly GCF_040545895.1 of Dyella japonica. Lineage (GTDB taxonomy): Bacteria > Pseudomonadota > Gammaproteobacteria > Xanthomonadales > Rhodanobacteraceae > Dyella > Dyella japonica_D. Next base: position 207,348 of record NZ_JBEPMU010000005.1, on the reverse strand, counting down.
CGCTGCAATCGGAGCGCCTGCCGTCGCTGCGCGAGGTGGTCCTGCTCGATGAACATGCAGCACCCGGTACGCGAACATGGCAAGACCTGGCGACATGCGCCGACGAACACGCCATGGCGCAGATGCGCGCGGTGGAAGGCGAGCTGAGCTTCGACGACCCGGTGAACATCCAGTTCACTTCGGGCACTACGGGCGCACCCAAGGGCGCCACGCTGACGCATCACAACATCGTCAACAACGGCTTCTTCATCGGTGAGGCCATGCGCCTCACCGAGCACGATCGCTTGTGCATTCCCGTACCGTTCTACCATTGCTTCGGCATGGTGCTGGGCAATCTCGCCTGCGTCACGCACGGCGCCTGCATGGTGATTCCCGGCGAAGGCTTCGACGTGCTCGCCACGCTGGAAACCGTGCAGGCGGAACGTTGCACCGGATTGCACGGCGTGCCGACCATGTTCATCGCTGAGCTGGAACATCCCGAATTCCATCGGTTCGACCTCAGCTCGCTGCGCACCGGCATCATGGCCGGCTCGCCGTGTCCCATCGAGGTGATGCGCCGCGTGGTCAGCGAGATGCACATGGGCGAAGTCACCATCGCCTACGGCATGACCGAAACGAGCCCGGTAAGTTTCCAGTCGACCGTACACGATCCGCTGGAGCGTCGCGTGGACAGCGTGGGCCGCATCCATCCGCACGTGGAAGTGAAGCTGGTGGACGAGCGCGGACGCATCGTGCCGTGCGGCACGCCGGGCGAGCTGTGCACGCGTGGCTATTCGGTGATGCTCGGCTATTGGGAGGACGAGGCGCGCACGCGCGAAGCCATCGACGATGCGCGTTGGATGCATACCGGCGATCTGGCGGTGATCGACGACGACGGCTACTGCACCATCGTCGGACGACTGAAGGACATGATCATCCGCGGCGGCGAGAACGTGTATCCGCGCGAGATCGAGGAATTCCTCTACACGCATCCCAAGGTGCAGGACGTGCAGGTATTCGGCGTGCCGGACGAGAAGTTTGGCGAACAGGTATGCGCGTGGATTCGTTTGCGCGAAGGCTGCGAATCCAGCGAGGCGGAAATCCAGAGCTATTGCCGTCATCACCTCGCGTACTTCAAGGTGCCGCACTACGTGCGCTTCGTCGATACCTTCCCGATGACGGTGACGGGCAAGGTGCAGAAGTACCTGATGCGCGAGGCCATGGCCGAAGCGCTGGGCCTTTCCGTGTCCCCAGGCGTTTAGTCGCTCCAGCGCACCGCGCGGCGCGACGGCATGCCCTGCTGCGTGGCGAGCCACGTGGGCACGTCGCGGGCGTGCATGGGGTGGGCGATGTGGAAGCCTTGTGCTTCGTCGCAGGCCATGCCGAGCACGCTTTCGTAGATGCTCGCCGTTTCCACGCCTTCCACCACCACGCGAAAGCCCATGTTGCGCGCAAGCTCGGCCACCGAGCGCACGATGGCCTCGTCGTGCGGGCTGGTGCCCATGCCGCGCACGAAGGACTGGTCGATCTTCAGGCTGGTGGCCGGCATCTGCCGCAAGGTGGCGAGGTTGCTGTAGCCGGTGCCGAAGTCGTCGATGGCGATGCCGGCGCCGAGCTGGCGGATGGCGGTGAGATGGCGACGCGTGACCGCGCTGTGTTCCATCAGCGTGCTTTCGGTGAATTCCAGTTCCAGCGCATCGAGCCCGATCTTGTGGCGCTCGGCGACGGTGCGCAGGCGGTCCACCAGATCGGCGTCCAGATCGCTGCTGGACACGTTGATCGACAGCTTGATGTCGTGGCCGTCGTGGCGCCACCGGGCGAGCTGCGCAACGCTGTGTTCCATCACCCATTGCGTGAGCGAGTGCATCAGGCCCGCGCGCTCGGCTAGCGCCACGAAATGCGCGGGCGGAATATTCCCCAGCGTGGGGTGATGCCAGCGCGCCAGTGCTTCGAGGGCCACGCAGCGGCCGGTGTCGAGGTCCACGCGCGGCTGGTAGTGAAGGTCGAGTTCGGTGCGTTCGCTCAACGCGGCGGCCAACTCGGTGACGAGCAGGAACTCCTGTCGCTGCTGTTCGTCCTGCATGCGGTTGTACACCGCCCAGCCGCGCGGGCTCTGCTGCGCGGCGAACGAGGCGTTCATCACCAGCCGCAGTGGATCGCCGCCCCGCAACTCGCTGGCATTGATCTTCAGCAGGCCCACGCCCGGCTGGATGGTGAGCGGAATGCCCAGGCAGTCAAACGGCCGGCGCAGGCGCGCCACCAGATCGTCCAGCCGCGTGGTGTCATCGAGCAGGTGATGATCGGGCAGCACGGCGGCGAAACGCGTGGCGCCTACCTGATACAGGCGCGTGTTGGGCGGGACCCATGCGAGCGCGCGCGCGGCCACTGCGCGCATCAGCTCGTCCGCATAGGCGTGGCCCATGGCGCGGATGAAGGCGTTGAAGCGCTGCACCGGCGCCACGTCGATGGCGATCACCCACGCGTGCGGCACGCCCTCGTGCAGGTGTTTGCGCAGGTCATCGAAGAACGCGTAGCGGTGCGGCAACTGCGTGATGGGATCGGTGCGCCCGAGATAACTGCGCAGCACCACGCCGGCACCGACCAGCGACGCGGCATCGCGCAAGGCCGACTGCTCGCTCTCGCTCAGTTCCGCGCGCGGCTGCGCATCCATCACGCACAGCGCGCCCATGTGCTGGCCGGTGAGCGTGCACACCGGTTCGCTGGCGAAGAAGCGGATGGGGCCGGGGCCGGCCGTCAGCGGTACGGCGACATCGCGCAGGCGTTCGTCGCTGAGCGCATCGAGCACGACGTGCGGGGCGAGGCTGCGCGCAGCTTCAAGAAAAAGCGGATGCAGGGAGCGCGGGCCATGCGCCGGCAGTTCGTTGCCATCGGCGAACCAATAAGCGGCGCCGCTGTTGAGCACCAGCGCCACCAGCGGCACGTTGAGCGAGCGCGTGACCAGGCGCACCACGGCGTCGAAGCCGGGCACCGCAAAATGTTCCGCCGTCGCGGACGGATCAACGGTGGGCGGTGTCAGCTGATGCCCGGCCGCGAGTTGCCCCGGATCCAGCTCCGTGGTCGTGCGCATCGCGTAGTGCCCCCTCGGGACTGACGTCCCGATCTTCGCCCGAGGCTACTCCAGCCTCTCCGCGAACCGCAATCTGCCAATAAGTGGTAGCGCTCATGGCGCAGCCCTGCGCCGCGACGGCGTCATGCCATGGTCATGGCTTGATGCTGAAGTCCACCTCGACGGGATAAGGCGCGGGCTTCGCCGGTGGCGCGGGCAGCGTCCAGCTGGCGAAATGACTGGCCATGCACTGGGCTGTCTTCGTCTCCGGCTGCACCGCGATGCGGCTGAGGCGACCGTCGACGGCCACGTCGGCCACCAGCGTGAAGGGCGATTTGTCCGGCGGCTGGGTGCTCGCCAGGCAGGCCTTGTACGCATCGGTGGTGGCGTTGCCGATGCGCTCCCACATCTGCTTCTGGTAGGCCGGGCCGGTGGCCGCGCCTTCGGCGAGCTTGGCCTGGGTGACGCGCGTGTGGAAATCCGCGCCGGCGTCGGGGCTCAGTTGCAGGGCGAGGGCGAGCAGGATCGGCATGGCGGTTCCGGCCAGTGAGGTGTCGCCACGTTAGCAGCAGCGACGAGCCGTTTCATGCCGCTACGGCAAATGCTCGCTGGCGAGGTATTCCTCGCTCTGCATCTCGATCAGTCGCGATTCGGTGCGGCCGAATTCCGCGCGCAGCCGCTCGCCGTCGTACAGATCGGTGATGGCCGTCGCGGCGGAAAGGATCAGCTTCACGTGGCGGTCGTAGAACTCGTCCACCAGCATCACGAAGCGGCGCGCGGCATCGTCGGTATAGATGGTGAACTGCGGCACGTTGGAGACGATCACCGCCGGGCAGGACTTGGCCAGCGCAATGTAGTCGGACACGGCGCGCGGGCCTTCGCACAGGTCGGCGAAGTCGAACCACAGAATGTTGCGCGCGCGCTTGCGCACCGCAATGGAACGATCGTTGATGACGATCTCGCCGCCGTCCTGCACGGCGCCCTCGGCCTGCGTGGTGAAGATGCGGGCGAGCGCGCGTTCCGCTTCCGGCCCCGGCGGCGTCTGGTACACCGCCGCCTGCGTGAGTGCGCGCAGGCGCCAGTCGTGCGAGGAGATCATCTGCACCACGCGGCAGTGCTTTTCGATCAGCGCGATGGCGGGCAGGAAGCGCGCGCGTTGCAGGCCGTCCTTGTAGAGATTCTCCGGCGCGGTGTTGGACGTGGTCACCAGCGTCACGCCGCGCTCGAACAGCGACTGCAGCAGCGTGCCCAGGATCATCGCGTCGCCGATGTCGTTCACCAGGAACTCGTCCAGGCACACCACGCGGCAGCGCGAAGCGATGTTGGCGGCCACCTCGATCAGTGGATCCTGGCGTTCGCCCAGATCGCGCAACTGCTCGTGCACCTCGCCCATGAACCGGTGGTAGTGACGGCGCAGCGCCATGCCCTGGGGCAGGCTGGCCACGAACATGTCCATCAGGAAGGTCTTGCCGCGACCCACGCTGCCCCACAGGTACAAGCCCTGCACGCCGTCGCGCGCATCGTTGCCGAGCAGCGATTTCAGACGTCCAAACAGGCCGCCGCCATTGCCGTTAGCGGCCTCGATCAGCGCCGCATGCATGCGGTCGAACTCGGGCAGCAAGGCCTGCTGCGCCGGATCGGCCTCCCAGCGATGCGCGCTGACGCCTTCGTGATAGCGCGCACTGGGCGCGAGGGGAGCGGGGTTACTCATGGGTACGGCGGACTCTGCGGACGCCCTGTGGGGAAGCAGGGCATCGGATCGGGGGGAGGTCGAGCGGCATCAATCCTGACGCAGCGGTGGCAGCCACGGCTGCACGGCGTGCTTGATGGCGCCGCGCAGGTCCATGAGGCGGCGGTGGAAGAAATGGCTGGTTTCCGGCATGCGCACCAGTTCGGGCTTTTTCGCCATGCCGTCGATCCAGTCGAACACGGCCTGCGGGTCGACCACTTCGTCTTCCTCGCCCTGCACGATCAGCCAGGGGCAGGTGGGCAACGGGATCTCCTCGAACGGCCAGCGCCCGGCCGGCGGCGCGATGCTCACCAGCGCATCGGCGCGCAGGCGCACCGCGTTGCGGATGGAGACGTAGCTGCCGAACGAGAAGCCCGCCAGCCACAGCGCGTCGTGCGGCCGAACGCGGCGCACCCAGGCGGCCACGGCGGCCAGGTCGTCGCCTTCGCCATTGCCGTGGTCGTACGTGCCTTCGGATTCGCCCGTGCCGCGGAAATTGAAGCGCACCGTGTCCAGCCCGGATTCGCGCAGCGAGCGCTCCACCATCGTCACCACCTTGTTGTGCATGGTGCCGCCCTGGAGCGGATGCGGATGGCAGATGATGGCGGTGCCGCGGCGCGCCTCTTCGGGCACGGCCACGTCGCTCACGGATTCAAGCTTGCCGGCGGGCCCTTCCAGCGCGAAGCTGGAGGCCTGCTCGGGAAAACGGTCGGGTTGGGTGGGGATGATCACGGGGTTCATAAGCAAGATGATAACCGCCGCGTGCCCTCGGCGTTCGGGCAGAACGGCATGAATCATCTTGCGCACACGTTGCTGGCCGGTGACGACGACTTCTTGCGGCTGGGCGGTTTCATGGGCGATTTCGTCCACGGCCAGCCCGATGCGGCCTTGCCTGCCGGGGTGATCACCGGCATTCGCCTGCACCGCGCCATCGACGTCTATACCGACAGCCATCCGGCCGTGGCCGAGGCGCGCGCGCTGTTGCCGGCGCCGTTTCGCCGTTACGGCGGCATCCTGCTGGACATGTGGTTCGACCATCTGCTGGCGCGCGATTTCCCGCGCTGGAGCGACCAGCCGCTGGAAACCTATTCCCTGGGCGTGCGCGACCTGCTCCATCGCTACGAGCCACTGCTGCCACCCGGCCTGCTGCGTTTTCGCCACTACATGGAAGCGCATGCGCTGCCGGCGGGGTACGCACGGCCGGAGGAAATGTCGGCGGCGCTGAGCGGCATTTCGCATCGCCTGAGCCGCGCCAATCCGGTGGGCGAAGCGATGCCGGTGCTTACCTCGCTGGATCGTCCGCTGCAGGCGCATTTTGAGACGTTTTTTCCGCAGTTGCGGGGGTTTGCGGCGGAGTGGGTGGAGGCGAATGGGGGGCGGGGTGCTTAGTGTGCTGTGCCTTGACCTGGCATTTGAATCGGCACTTTCGGCCTGGCCCTCCGCTTTGCTTGTCATTCCTGCGGAGGCAGGAGGCGCTTCTCAACAGCCGAATGGCTGGTCATCCAGTGACTTTGCGCTCGGTTGTTGCGATACGGCGACCTGGCTCGCCTGCGGCGGGCTTCCGAACCGCTGCCGCGGTCCGGGTTACTTTTCTTTGCTTGCTCAAAGAAAAGTAACCAAAAGAAAGAGCACCCCGGATGACGCGCCTTCCGTCCGTTGGACGGAAGGTACGCGTGCGGGTTGCGGGGTTTTTCGACAGGACGTCCCTGTCCTGTCGAAAAACTGGCCGCATCCATGCGGCCACCCTGCGGGCTGATCCTCCACCCGCCCGCCGCGTCATACGGGGACCCCGAAGAGCCCAGAGCAAAAGCTCGCCTTCGCGACGCTTCCGCGAGCACCCGCCACTCACCACCGCAAAGGTGGCAGTGCCCAGACCCTCTCCCCGGAGGGGAGAGGGACAAGTGAGGGGCATCGCGTACTGGCTACGCGATGCGAAGCGAGCTCCGCTTTAAGTCCTCTCCGCACCGGCGCGTTGCGGTGTAGCAACAACGCATGTCGGACGATCGCCACGCTTCCGAGACCCTCAGGTGCCAAGGCTCGTATCCAACAGAACGCTACGAGCCTATCGCTCTAAAGGCCATTTTCTTTGGGTTACTTTTCTTTTGGGCCAGCAAAAGAAAAGTGACTCGAGCGGCGGCAGCCGATCGAAACGCCCGCTGCGTAAGCGGCCCGACCGCCGCAGCGCCACAAAAGCGCGATCAGACGCTAACGCGACAACCCAACACCGAGGCGCTGGATTCCGGCCTTCGCCGGAATGACGAACCAAGGCCGGTGCCTCCGGCCTTCGCCCCACCTGGGATGACGATCTGGACGAGGCACCCGTGCCCGAGCCTCATCGCGGGTAGGCTGACCACATCTCACAGATGTGTAACTTCGCGTTGCAAGCAACTCGTCGTCGATATCGCGATAACTACAAGCGGTACGGAAACCAAGCAACCAGCCTCAACGTAGCCCCCAGCCGCACACAAAAGAAAACGCCGCCCAAAAGGCGGCGCTTCCACAACATCATCAAGTAGGCAACAAGCGCCGCGAGCGCTTACTTCGCCTGATCCACGATCCAGTGCACGGCCGCCTTCACCTGATCGTCCGTCAGCGACGGGTTGCCGCCCTTGGCCGGCATCATGTTGCCATCCGGGCCCTTGTAGCCCTCGATGGCGTGCTTGACCAGGGTATCGAGGCCCTGGGCCACGCGCGGACCCCAGTTGCCCTTGTCGCCCAGCTTCGGTGCGCCGGCCACGCCAGCGGTATGGCAGCTGTGGCAGAGGTTGTCGTAGATGGTCTTGCCGTCGGTGGTGCCGCCGTAGGCGACCTGCGCGGCGGCAGCCTTGGTGGCGGCTTCCTGCGCGGCCTGCATGGCGGCGCGGCCGGTGTCGCCGGCGTATACCGCGCCGGCCGGCGCGATGCGTGCGGCGGTTTGTGCGGTGGTCTGCGGATTTATTTCCTTCGGCTCGTGGTCGTAGATCCACCAGGCGCCGCCGATCAGCAACAGGGTCAGAACACTCAGGCCCGCGATCAGCATGGAAAAGCTGCGCATAAAGCTCTGGTCGGATTTCGTCATGGAACCGCTCACGCAATGACTCCAATTCAATGGACAGATCAAAGGACAGCCACAAAGGGCCAGATTAGCTTTGGTTCAGGCAACAATTGGCCGAGTATAGACGAAGGCCGCGGCAAGTTTCAGTCGGGTCGAGAGGACAGCGTGTCGCGCCCGAAAACAGCCTGATTTCACGCAACTTTCGTCATCTGGACGGGATACGCTTGAAAAACCCTGCCATCGGTCATGGGGCACCCATGTCAACTGGCATTGTCTATTTTCGTTGATCTGACCCTATCCTTTCACTCGACACATAGGTCAGGCGCGCGGAGCGCACCGGTGGGGTCGGTTGACCTGTCTTTCATTCTGGGAGTTTTTCATGTCGCGTTTTTGGAAGATCGCGCTGATCGTTGTGGTCGTGATCGTGGTGGGAGCCGTGGGCTTCCGTCTGCTGCACAAGCCCGCAGCCGAGGACGGCGCACAGGGCCAGCACCGCGGTCAGCACAAGGGACAGGGACAAGCCGATGGCGATGCGTCGGACAAGGACAAGGACGCGCCGCCGGTGCCGGTGACGGTCGAGCCTGTGGTGAAGCAGGACGTGCCGGTGTACCTGACGGCGCTGGGCACCGTGCAGGCGCTCAATACCGTCACCATCAATCCGCAGATCAGCGGCCAGATGCTGAGCATCAATTTCAAGGAAGGCCAGGAAGTGAAGAAGGGCGACCTGCTCGCGCAGATCGACCCGCGTCCCTTCCAGGCCGCCTATGACCAGGCCACGGCCAAGCAGGAACAGGACGAGGCGCAGCTTGCCACCGCACAGAGCACGCTCAAGCGCAACGATGCGCTGGTGGCCAAGGGCTATGTGGCGCAGCTGGACATGGACACCTTCCGCAACAACGTGGCCAACCTGGTCGCGCTGGTGGCGGCCGACAAGGCGGCCGAGCGCGCGGCCAAGGTCAACCTCGACTACACCCGCATCATTTCGCCGATCGACGGCGTGGCCGGCATCCGCAACGTGGACCCGGGCAACGTGGTGACCACCACCACCGCCGTGGTGACGCTCACGCAGATCCATCCGATCTATGTGATGTTCACCCTGCCGGAGCAGAACCTGGAAATGGTGCGTAGCGCCGCCGCTGCGGGCGACCCGCTGGAAGTGCTGGCGCTGGACCGCTCCGACGCGCACACCATCGCCGACGACGGCACGCTCAACGTGGTGGACAACCAGATCGACACCACCACCGGCACGTTCAAGCTGCGCTCGGTGTTCCAGAATGCCAAGGGCGAGCTGTGGCCTGGCCAGTTCGTCAACACGCGCCTGAAGGTGCGCACCGTGAAGGGCGGCCTGGTGATACCGGCGCAAGCGGTGCAGCGCGGTCCGGATGGCGACTACGTGTACCTCGTGCAGCAGGACCAGACGGTCAAGATGAATCCGGTCAAGGTGGCCGGTGAAGTGGGCGACAGCCACGTGATGATCGGTTCGGGCCTGGCGCTCAACGACTTGGTGGTGACCGAAGGCCAGTTCCGCCTCAAGCCGGGCAGCAAGGTCAAGGCGCTCAAGCCGGGCGAAGTGCCGGCAGCGCCGACCGCAGCCGACGTGGACAAGGCCAAGAAGAACGCCAAGCAGGGCGGTGGTCGCCGCGGCGGCTAAGCGGCCCACGGGAACAAGGCGGCGGAGGCGATGGCTTCCGCTGCCGGTGGCAAGGCAGGGACGCATCGCGCGCCGTCGCCGCCACGGTCCGCTCCGACACTGCCTTGCGCGAGCAAGCTGACAGCCACTTATTGACGGCAAACCTATGGGCTTCTCCACACTCTTCATTCGCCGACCGATCGCCACCTCGCTGCTGATGGTGGCGGTGCTGTTGCTCGGCATCCTCGGTTACCGCGAGCTGCCGGTGTCGGCGCTGCCCGAGATCGACGCACCCAGCCTGGTCGTGACCACGCAGTACCCGGGCGCCAGCGCATCGACCATGGCCTCGCTGGTCACCACGCCGCTGGAGCGCAACTTCGGCCAGATCTCCGGCCTGTCGATGATGACCTCCGATTCGTCGGCGGGCCTGTCGACCATCGTGCTGCAGTTCGCGATGGATCGCGACATCGACATCGCCGCGCAGGACGTGCAGGCGGCCATCAACCAGGCGCGCGGCACCTTGCCGAGCACGCTGCCGTATCCGCCGGTGTACAACCGCGTGAATCCGGCCGACGCGCCGATCATGACGCTCAAGCTCACCTCCGACAGCCTGCCGCTGCGCGACGTGAACAACTACGCCGATTCCATCCTGGCGCAGAAGCTCTCGCAGGTGCAGGGCGTGGGCCTGGTGTCCATTGCCGGCAACGTGCGTCCGGCCGTGCGCGTGCAGGTGAATCCGTCGCAGCTGGCCAATCTCGGCCTCACCATGGAGGACGTGCGCAGCGCGCTCACCGAAGCCAACGTGAACGCGCCCAAGGGCACGCTCAACGGCGCCACGCAGTCCTACAGCATCGGCACCAACGACCAGCTGTCCGATGCGGCCGAGTACCAGAGCACCATCATCGCGTACAAGAACAACGCGCCGGTGCGCCTGTCCGACGTGGCCAGCGTGGTCGACGGTGTGGAGAACGATCAGCTCGCGGCGTGGGCCAACGGCAAGCCGGCGGTGCTGCTGGACATCCGTCGCCAGCCGGGCGCCAACATCGTGCAGACGGTGGAGCAGATCCGCAACATCCTGCCGCAGCTGCGCGCGGTGTTGCCGGCGGACGTCCATCTGGATGTGTTCGCCGACCGCACCATCACCATCCGTGCGTCCGTGGAAGATGTGCAGTTCACCCTGATCCTCACCATCTTCCTGGTGGTGGCGGTGATCTTCGTGTTCCTGCGCCGCCTGTGGGCGACGATCATTCCGTCGGTGGCGGTGCCGCTGTCGCTGATGGGCACGTTCGGCGTGATGGCCTTCACCGGCATGTCGCTGGACAACCTCTCGCTGATGGCGCTCACCGTGGCCACCGGCTTCGTGGTGGACGATGCGATCGTGATGATCGAGAACATCGTGCGCTACATCGAGCAGGGCAAGGAGGGCAAGGAAGCGGCCGAGATCGGTGCGAAGGAAATCGGCTTCACCGTGCTGTCGCTGACCGTGTCGCTGATCGCGGTGTTCCTGCCGCTGCTGCTGATGCCCGGCGTCACCGGTCGCCTGTTCCATGAATTCGCCTGGGTGCTCACCATCGCGGTGGCCATCTCGATGCTGGTGTCGTTGACGCTGACGCCGATGATGTGCGCTTACCTGCTCAAGCCCGACGCGCTGCCCGAAGGCGACGATGCGCACGAGCGCCATGCCGCCGCGGGCAAGAAGACATGGTGGACGCGACTGGTCAACGTGTACGAGAGCTCGCTCGACTGGGTGCTCGGCCACCAGCGCTTCACCCTGCTGATCGCCGCGGGCACCGTCGTGTTCACCGTGTTCCTCTACGTCGTGATTCCCAAGGGACTGTTGCCCGAGCAGGACACGGGCCTGGTCACCGGCGTGGTGCAGGCGGACCAGAACGTGGCGTTCCCGCAGATGGAACAGCGCACCAAGGCCGTGGCCGATGCATTGCGTCGCGACAAGGCGGTGACCGGCGTGGCCGCGTTCATCGGCGCCGGCTCCATCAACCCCACGCTCAACCAGGGCCAGCTCAGCATCGTGCTGAAGGACCGCGGCGACCGCGATGGCCTGGATGAAGTGCTGGCGCGTTTGCAGAAGGAAGCGGCCGGTATTCCGGGCGTGGCGCTGTACCTGAAGCCCGTGCAGGACGTGACGCTGGATAGCCGCGTATCCGCCACCGAGTACCAGTACTCGATGTCCGACGTGAATGCGACGGAGCTGTCCGGCTACGCCACGCAGATGACGCAGGCGCTGCGCGAACTGCCCGAACTGGCCGACGTGGACAACAACCTCGCCGACCAGGGCAGCTCGCTCAAGCTCACCATCGACCGCGAAAAAGCCAGCCGTCTCGGCGTGCCGGTGCAGACCATCGACGACACGCTGTACGACTCGTTCGGCCAGCGCCAGATCTCCACCATCTTCACCCAGCTCAATCAATACCGCGTGGTGCTGGAGGTGGCGCCGCAATTCCGTTCCAGCACCGCGCTGCTCAACCAGCTCACGGTGAAGAGCAACGGCAGCGGTGCGCTCACGGGCAGCAACGCCACGGCGTTCGGTCAGGTGGCATCGAGCAACTCGTCCACCAGCACGGGCCTGGGCGTGGCCAACACCGGCGTGATCATCGGTGGCGGCGGCACCATTCCGCTGGCGTCGCTGGCCACCGCTGAAGTCACCACCGCACCGCTGGTGGTGAGCCATCAGCAGCAGCTGCCGGCGGTGACCATCTCGTTCAACCTCGCGCCGGGCTATTCGCTGTCCGAAGCGGTGGAGGCGATTCACGGCGTGGAGCAGAGGATCAACTTCCCGCCGCAGGTGCGTGGCCAGTTCATCGGCAAGGCGGCGGAGTTCTCCACCTCGCTCACCAACGAAGTGCTGTTGCTCATTGCCTCCATCGTGGTGATCTACATCGTGCTGGGTGTGCTGTACGAGAGCTACATCCACCCGCTGACCATCATCTCCACCCTGCCGCCGGCCGGCGTGGGTGCCTTGCTGGCGCTCATCCTCTGCGACATGAGCCTGTCGGTGGATGGCATCGTGGGCATCGTGCTCTTGATCGGTATCGTGAAGAAGAACGCGATCATGATGATCGACTTCGCCATCGAGGCGCAGCGCGAGGGCATGCAGCCGCGCGAGGCGATCCGCCGCGCGTGCCTGCTGCGCTTCCGCCCGATCATGATGACCACCGCGGCGGCCATGCTCGGTGCGTTGCCGCTGGCGCTGGGCAACGGCATCGGCGCGGAGCTGCGCCGTCCGCTGGGCGTCTCCATCGTGGGCGGCCTGCTGCTCTCGCAGCTGGTGACGCTGTACACCACGCCGGTGATCTATCTCTACATGGAGCGCTTCTCCGACTGGTTGCGCGAGCGTCGCGAACGTCGCGCGCTGCTGCGTGCGCAGACGCGGGGCGCGGTGTGATGGCAGCAGCGTGAACCGGCCTGCGCCGGCTCAGTGGCGGAATACGAAAGGGGCGTGCCGCGAAGGTGCGCCCCTTTTCGCGTCTGCGGACTTCCCCCTCATTGGAGCGACAACATGACTGCACCGAGAAGACCACAGGTGTGCGTATTGGGCAGCGCCGAGCCGGGTTCGAACGCCTATGAACTCGCCGGTGCAGCAGGCGAGTTGCTGGCCAGATCGGGCATCACGGTGGTGAGCGGCTGCGGCAGCCCGGCCACGCGATATGCGGCGCAGCGTGCCATCGATGCCGGTGGACTTGTGGTCAGCATCATTCCGGCCGACGCGATGCCGGCGGAAGACTGGCCTGCCACTGTCGTCATCCCGTGCGGCATGGGCGATGCGCGCAACCTGTTGATGGCGTTGGCGGGCGACGCCTGCCTGGTGATCGGCGGACGTGCGGGCACCATCTCCGAAGTGTGCCTCGCGTGGCTGCATCATCGACCGCTACTGCCGTTGACGGGCTGCGGCGGCTGGTCGGATGGCTTGCTGCAGAACCCACCGGACGAGCGCGGCAACTCGCCCGTCCTGCCGTGGGATTCAATGGATGCGCTCCATGCGCAACTCCAGTCGCTGAACCTGGCGGGCATTTAGACGTCTAATAGCCGTCGCGTTATTCCGCGCAAAAACCCATCAACCAAACCGACCGTCATGCGTTCTTGCGTCAATGTGCGGTATATACGTACCTTCGTGCGCGCGCCGCCATCCGGCCTGCGACCTTTTTGAACATCTTCGCGCGTTGCGCGTTGTTTCTGGCTTGCTGACGGCATGAACATTTCCGGCCCCTTCATTCGCCGCCCGATCGGTACCTCGCTGCTTGCCATGGGCGTTTTCGCGGTGGGCCTGATCTGCTACGTGCTGCTGGGCGTGGCCGCGCTGCCGAACATGCAGTTCCCGGTGATCTTCGTGCAGGCCAGCCAGGCCGGTGCCAGCGCCAGCACCATGGCTTCCACCGTGGCCGCGCCGCTGGAGCGCCATCTGGGACAAGTGCCGGGCATCGACACCATGCGCTCGTCCAGTTCGCTGGGCAGCACGCAGGTGTTCCTGATGTTCGAGACGGGACGTAACCTCGACTCGGCCGCACGCGATGTGCAGGCGGCGATCAACGCCGCGCAGTCCGATCTGCCCAGCGGCCTCAATGCGCCGCCGAGCTACCAGAAGGCCAACCCGAACGACGATCCGATCATCGCCTTCGCGCTCACCTCGGAAACGCAGTCGGCGCGCGAGCTCTACGACATCGCCGACTCGCTGCTCGCGCAGCGCATCCGCCAGCTCGAAGGCGTGTCGGAGGTGGACATCCTCGGTGCCGCGACGCCCGCCATCCGCGTCGACGTGAACCTGCGCCAGCTCAATGCGCTGGGCCTGTCGCCCGACCAGCTGCGCAACGCGCTCACCGCCGCCAACGTCACCTCGCCGCAGGGCTTCCTGTCCGACGGCAAGACCACCATGGCGGTGACCGCGAACGATTCGCTGCACAACGCGGCCGACTTCGCCAACCTGGTGATCGCCTCCAACAACGGCACGCCGGTGCGGCTGTCCGATGTGGCCAAGGTGTACGACGGCCTGCAGGATGCCTATCAAGCCGCCTGGTTCGAGGGCAAGCCGGCCATCCTCATGTATGTGTATCGCCAGTCCACCGCCAACATCATCGGCACGGTGGACCGCGTGAAGGCCGCGGTGCCGATGCTGCGCAACTACCTGCAGCCCGGCACCACGCTCACGCCGTACTTCGATGGCACGCCGACCATCCGCGCCTCGCTGCATGAAGTGCAGGCCACTCTGCTGATCAGCCTGCTGATGGTGATGCTGACCATGGCGCTGTTCCTGCGCCGGCTCGCGCCCACGCTGATCGCCACGGCTGCCGTGCCGCTGTCGCTCGCAGGCGCGGCGATGGTGATGTACGTGCTCGGCTTCACGCTCAACAACCTCACGCTGCTCGCGCTGGTGATCGCCATCGGCTTCGTGGTGGACGATGCCATCGTGGTGATCGAGAACATCGTGCGCCACATCGACCAGGGCATGACGCGCATGGAAGCGGCGCTGGCCGGCGCGAGGGAAATCGGCTTCACCATCGTCTCGATCACGGCCTCGCTGGTGGCGGTGTTCCTGCCGCTGTTGTTCATGAGCGGCATCACCGGCCTGTTCTTCAAGGAATTCACCATCACGCTGGTGGCGGCGATCATCGTCTCCGCATTGGTGTCGCTCACGCTCACCACCTCGCTGTGTGGCCAGTTCCTCAGCAGCCACGACCAGGACAAGCCGACCACGCGCATCGGCATCGCGCTGGAAGGTTTCCAGGCGCGCATGCTTGGCGTCTACTCGCGTTGCCTGAAATTCTCGATCAAGCACGCGCTGGCGTTCTCGCTGACGCCGCTGGTGCTCATCGTGATCACCATCTTCCTGTTCGGCCAGGTGAAGACCGGCTTGTTCCCGCCACAGGACACGGGCCTGATCCGAGGGCGCGCGACTTCCGGCGCCACGGTGTCGTTCCAGGATGCGGTGGCGCGCCAGCAGCGCCTCATCGACATGCTGCTGAAGGATCGCGACGTGGCGCGCGTCGGCTCGCGTCTGGGCACCAGTCGCCAGGGCGCGTCGGGCACCTTCGACATCGAATTGAAGACGCACGCGCAGGGCCGCAAGGACGATACGTTCGCCGTGCTGGCGCGACTGAGTGCGAAGGCGGCGCGCTATCCCGACCTCAACGTGCGCCTGCGTCCCATCCAGGACCTGCCCAGCTTCGGTGGTGGCGGTGGCACCAGCCAGGGCGCGCAATACCAGGTGTCATTGCAGGGCGACAACCCGGAAGAACTGACGCTGTGGCTGCCCAAGCTGGTCGCCGAACTGAAGAAGAATCCCAAGCTCAAGGACGTGGGTAGCGACGTCGACGACGCCGGCCTGCAGCAGAACATCGTGATCGATCGCGACAAGGCCGCGCGCCTGGGCGTGGGCATCGGCACCATCGATGGCGCGTTGTACAACGCCTTCGGCCAGCGCCAGATCAGCACCATTTATTCGGACCTCAACCAGTACAAGGTGGTGGTGAACGCGCTGCCGAACCAGACGGCAACGCCGGCGGCGATCAATGCGGTCTACGTCGCCAGCACCAACGGCAAGATGGTGCCGCTCACGGCCTTCGCGCACCAGGAGGCCGGCCTCGCGCCCACGCAGATCTCGCACGAAAACCAATACACCGTGATGAGCATGAGCTTCAACCTCGCGCCCGGCGTGAGCATGGGCGAAGCCTTGCAGATCATCCAGCAAACCGGCTCGCAGATGCGTTTGCCGGGCGACATCCGCATCAATATCGGCGGCGATTTCCGCCGCTTCCAGCAATCGCAGAGCGGCATGCTGTGGCTGCTGCTCGGCGCCGTGGTCACCGTCTACATCGTGCTGGGCATGTTGTACGAGAGCCTGATCCACCCGGTGACGATTCTTTCCACGCTGCCGGCGGCGGGCGTGGGCGCGTTGCTGGCGCTGTGGTTCACCGATACGGAATTGTCGGTGATCGCGCAGATCGCGCTCGTGCTGCTCATAGGCATCGTGAAGAAGAACGCGATCATGATGATCGACTTCGCGCTGGTGTCGCGCCGCGAACACGGCCTGAGCCCGGCCGACGCCGCCTACGAGGCGAGCATGGTGCGCTTCCGCCCCATCATGATGACGACGATGGTGGCGATCCTCGCCGCCGTGCCCATCGCGGTGGGCCTGGGCGAAGGTTCGGATCTGCGCCGCCCGCTGGGTATTGCGCTGATCGGCGGCCTGCTGATCTCGCAGAGCCTGACATTGCTGAGCACGCCTGCGCTCTACGTGATCTTCTCGTGCCTGGCCGATCGGTTCTCCGCATGGCGCGCCCGCCATCGCTCGGCCAAGCGGGTGCCGGTGAGCGAGGGGGCGTGAGGTCTGGCGTGACCGGGGCGTAGCAGTCGACATCCTTCGTCGCTTCATACTCCTCACCGTCATTCCGGCGAAAGCCGGAATCCAGCGCCTTCAGTGCGCCTCGTGGAGAGACACTGGATTCCGGCTTTCGCCGGAATGACGGTGAGGGACGTGGTGAGTATTCCCGGCACCAGCACCCTGCGGAAAAAATCCCGCCCAACCATACCCTTGCGCATTGTCTGGCCGCCGAACTTTCGCGCGCGATGTGAAATCGTGACAATGAGGGGCTTCCGTCCCGCCATTTCGACCCCATGTCGAACGGCTCCGGACGATGTGTGCGTCCGCGCACGGCGCTGCCCTCGGGCGCGCATCCCCACCTTGAACATGCCGTAGCCAGCGAGGTCATAGCAGACAATGTCGAACACGCCCAAGATCATCTACACGCTCACGGACGAAGCGCCGTACCTCGCCACGCATTCGCTGCTGCCGATCATCAAGGCCTTCACCGCCACCGCCGGCATCCAGGTGGAAACGCGCGACATTTCGCTGGCGGGCCGCATCATCGCCCAGTTCCCGGACATCCTCCCGGACAACCAGAAGATCGCCGACGATCTCACCGAACTGGGCCAGCTGGCGACCACGCCTGAAGCCAACATCATCAAGCTCCCCAACATCAGCGCCTCGATGCCGCAGCTGAAGGCCGCGATCAAGGAGCTGCAGAGCCAGGGTTATGCGCTGCCGGACTACCCGGAAGACCCGAAGGACGTCAGCGAGTGGAACGTCAAGGCGCGCTACGACAAGGTGAAGGGCAGCGCCGTGAACCCCGTGCTGCGCGAAGGCAACTCCGACCGCCGCGCACCGCTTTCGGTGAAGAACTACGCGCGCAAGCACCCGCACAAGATGGGTGCGTGGTCCAAAGATTCGAAGACGCACGTGTCGCACATGGATGGCGGCGATTTCTACGGCAGCGAGAAATCCACTGTCGTCGAGAAAGCCACCAACGTGAAGATCGAGTGGTTCGGCAAGGACGGCACCACCAAGGTCCTCAAGGAAAAGACCGCGCTGAAGGACGGCGAGATCATCGACGCCGCCGTGATGAGCAAAAAGGCGCTCACTCGCTTCATCGACGCGCAGATCGAAGACGCGAAGAACCAGGGCGTGCTGTTCTCGCTGCACCTGAAGGCGACCATGATGAAGGTCTCCGACCCCATCATGTTCGGCTTCGCTGTCAACGAGTTCTATAAGGACGTGCTGACCAAGCACGCCGACGCGTTGAAGGGGGTGGGCTTCGAGCCGAACAACGGCATCGGTGACCTGTATGCGCGCCTCGGCCAGCTGCCGCAGGCGACGCAGGACGAGATCCTCGCCGACATCAAGGCCGAATACGCCAAGCGTCCGGCGCTGGCCATGGTGAATTCCGACAAGGGCATCACCAACCTGCACGTGCCCAGCGACGTGATCATCGACGCGTCGATGCCGGCGATGATTCGCGACTCCGGCAAGATGTGGAACACCGAAGGCAAGCTGCAGGACACCAAGGCGGTGATCCCCGATCGCAGCTATGCGGGCGTGTACCAGGCCGTGATCGACGACTGCAAGGCGCATGGCGCTTTCGATCCGGCCACCATGGGCAGCGTGCCCAACGTCGGCCTGATGGCGCAGGCTGCCGAGGAATACGGTTCGCACGACAAGACCTTCAAGATCGCCGGCGACGGCCTGGTCAAGGTCATCGACGATGCCGGCAAGGTGCTGCTGGAACAGTCGGTGGAAACCGGCGACATCTGGCGCATGTGCCAGACCAAGGACGCACCGATCCAGGATTGGGTGAAGCTCGCCGTGTCGCGTGCGCGCCTCAGCAACACGCCGGCCGTGTTCTGGCTTGACGCCAACCGCGCGCACGATGCGCAGGTGATCAAGAAGGTCGAGCGTTACCTCAAGGATCACGACACCTCGGGCCTGGACATCCGCGTGCTCTCGCCGGTCGATGCCACCACGTTCTCGCTGGAGCGCATCCGCAAGGGCCAGGACACCATCTCGGTGACCGGCAACGTGCTGCGCGACTACCTCACCGACCTGTTCCCGATCATGGAGCTGGGCACCAGCGCCAAGATGCTTTCCATCGTGCCGCTGATGGCCGGTGGCGGCCTGTTCGAAACCGGTGCGGGCGGTTCCGCGCCCAAGCACGTGCAGCAGTTCCTGGAAGAGGATTACCTGCGCTGGGATTCGCTGGGTGAATTCCTTGCCATCGCCGCCTCGCTGGAACACCTCGCCAACCGCTACGACAACGCCGATGCCCGCGTGCTGGCCAAGACGCTGGACGAAGCGAACGGCAAGATCCTCGACAACAACAAGTCGCCCGCCCGCAAGGTCGGCGAGCTCGACAACCGCGGTAGCCACTTCTACCTGGCCATGTACTGGGCGCAGGCGCTCGCTGCCCAGAACGACGACGCCAAGCTCAAGGCCAAGTTCGAGCCCATCGCCAAGGCGCTCACCGAGAACGAAGCCGCCATCATTGGCGAACTCAACGGCGCGCAGGGCAAGACGGTGGACATCAAGGGCTACTACCACCCGGACGTGGCGCGAGTGACCGAGGCCATGCGTTCGAGCAAGACGTTCAACGACACGCTGGCGTCGCTGGGCTGATGTCGCTCTCGCACAGGTGAATGGAGAAAGGCCGCGCAAGCGGCCTTTCTTTTGCGCGCTTCCCGGCAAAGCTTTCGCAAAGACCGTGCGCTACGCTGGTGTGCATGAGCGCGCCAGATGCAAACCACGACGAGGCAGCACCAACCGGCAGCGCCGGCGAAGTGTTCTTCGCTTTCCTGTCGCTCGGGCTGCGTTCGTTCGGTGGTCCCATCGCGCATCTCGGTTATTTCCGGCGCGCCTTTGTCGACGAGCGCCGCTGGCTGGACGACGCGCGCTATACGCAACTGCTCGCCCTGTGCCAGTTCCTGCCGGGGCCGGCGAGCAGCCAGTTCGGCTTCTCCATTGGCCTGATGCGCGCGGGATGGCGCGGTGCGATAGCCGCGTTCGTGGGTTTCACGCTGCCCTCGGCCTTGCTGATGTTCGCCTTCGCCTGGTGGACGCCTTATCTGCAGACGGCCTGGGGGCGTTCGCTCCTGCACGGCTTGAAGTTGGTGGCCGTTGTCGTGGTGGCACAGGCGGTCCATAGCATGTGGCGTTCGCTGGCGCCCGACGGGCCGCGCCGTGTGCTCGCCGTGGTGGCCGCCGCGTTCCTGCTGTGGCAGCCGGAGAACGGAATGCAGCTATTGGTCCTTGCGGCAGCGGCGCTGCTCTCGCCTTGGGTGTGTCGTCATGTGCAGGCGCAAGGCGAATCAAGCCTGGATCCCGGTTATGGAACGCGCGCAGGCACGATGCTGTTGGTGATCTACGCGTTGTTATTGCTCGCGGCTTTCACCGTCGCCTGGGATGGCGGCGCGCTGCTGCGTACCGGTGCCGCGTTCTATCGCGCGGGTGCCCTGGTGTTCGGCGGCGGTCACGTGGTGCTGCCGTGGCTGAAGCAGGCGCTGGTCGAACCGGGCTTGATCGACGAGAACACGTTTCTCGCTGGCTATGGCGCGGCACAGGCCGTGCCCGGGCCGATGTTCTCGCTGGCCGCGTTCCTGGGCGATCACATGGTGGATCGCGCGGGCTGGGCGGGTGCGTTGGTGGCGCTCGTCGCGATTTTTCTGCCGGGGTTTCTCTTGCTCGGCGGCGCCATGCCGTTCTGGCGCAGCCTTTCGACACGCGCGCATGCTGTACGGATCATGGCTGCGATCAACGCGGCGGTCGTCGGCCTGCTCGCGGCCGCGTTCTACAATCCCGTATGGACCGGCACGGTGCACGATGCGTCCGACATCCTCATCGCTCTTTGCGGATTCGTGATGCTCGCCGTGGCGCGACAGCCCGCATGGGTCGCGGTGTTGTGGTGCGTGGCGGCGACCGGCGTGGGTACATGGCTGGTTCACTGAACACGCGATATTCAACGAAGGAACCGGGCTTCTGCGCGGTGGTCTCAACGCAGCCCCATAAGGAACTTGAGACGATGACACCCACGCACTCCACGCCGCTGGCTCGTTCATTGGCGACCGTCCTGCTGGTGGGCGCGCTGGCGTTCGGCGGCCCGGCAAGCGCGCAGGTCGCACCCGCGTCGGCAAGCAGTGCGCCGGGACAGGTGCAGAATCTCGAAGCCGTCACCGTCAGCGGCATACAGCCCGGTCCGGGACTGTGGAAGGTGAGCAAGGGCGATCATGTGATGTGGGTGCTCGGCACGCTGTCACCGCTGCCCAATCGCATCCAGTGGAAAACCGACGAAGTCGAGCAGACCATCGCCGAATCGCAGGAAGTGCTTGGGCCACCGTCGATCGCGCTGAAACCCAAGACCAACTTCTTCGGCAAGCTGTTCCTGCTGCCGTCGCTGGTGGGGGCGCGCAAGAACCCGGACGGGCAGACGCTGCAGCAGATGGTGCCGGCGCCCGACTACGCGCGCTGGTTGACGTTGAAGAAACAGTACATCGGCAACGACAGCGGCATCGAGAACTGGCGCCCGATCTTCGCCGCGGTCGAACTCTACGACAAGGCGATCAAGCGCTATGGCCTCACCTCGTCGGGCGGCGTGAAGGACACCGTGCGCGACCTGGCCAAGAAGCACAACGTGAAGTTCGAAACGGTGCGCTACACCATGCTGGTGGACGAACCGCGCAACGCGGTGAAGACGTTCAAGTCATCGCCGATGGATGATCGCGAATGCTTCGGTCGCACGCTCGACACGGTGGAGCGCGACATGGGCCGCATCACGGAACGCGCCAATGCCTGGGCCACCGGCGACATCGATGAGCTCCGCAAGTTGCCGATGAACGATCAACGCGAGGCGTGCATCTCCGCCGTGACCGAGGCAGGCTTCGCCAAGCAGCTTGGCTTCAGCGACGTAGAGCAAAAAGCCGAGACTATGTGGATGGGCGCGGCCGAGCGGGCGCTCAATACGAACGCGCAGACCTTCGCCATGCTCCCGATGCAGGAGGTGCTGTCGCCGAAGGGTTTGATCGCGCGGCTGAAGGCGGCGGGGTATCAGGTGGAGGCACCGGACGGGAGCGATGCGGAAGGCGAGGCGCCTTCGCCATAGTGCATG
Organism: Dyella japonica; assembly: GCF_040545895.1. GTDB lineage: Bacteria > Pseudomonadota > Gammaproteobacteria > Xanthomonadales > Rhodanobacteraceae > Dyella > Dyella japonica_D. The sequence goes on along the minus strand of NZ_JBEPMU010000005.1, from coordinate 185,469 downwards.
AGCGTCTTTTGAGCGCAGCGAAGTAGCGTCATTCGCGCCAGCTTTGAATCGTGCAACACCTCGCCGCCTCTACGAATTCGGAACGCTTCAAAGCGCCGCCATCCCTGCGAAAGCAGGGATCGAGCGACTTTGCCCTGACGCATGAGAGGCGCTGGATCCCCGCTTTCGCGGGGATGACGGTCAGGAGTACGTAGCGTGCGAGGATGCCTCAGGCGCTCGCCTGATCCAGCGCTGCAATCTCGTCCTTGCCAAGCTGCAATTCCGCGCCGCCCAGCAATTCCTTCAACTGGGGAAGGGTGGTTGCGCTCGCAATCGGTGCAGTAACACTGGGCCGTGCGATCAACCATGCGATGGCCACCTGCGCGGGCGTCGCGCCGCGTGCATTGGCCACCTTGTCGAGCGCGCCAAGCACGCCGAACGCGTGCTTGTTGAGATACTTCTGCACGGCGCCGCTGCGCGCCGCACTCTTGGCGAGATCCGCTTCGCTTCTGTACTTCCCGCTCAGGAAGCCGCTGGCCAGCGCGTAGTAGTTGATGACGCCGATGTTCTCGGCCACCACCAACGGCTCCAGTTCCTTCTCGTAGCCGGCGCGGCTCACGAGGTTGTATTCGGGCTGCAGGGTTTCGTAGCGCGGCAGATGGTGTTCGGCCGATACCTTCAGTGCTTCGGCGAAGCGATCCGCCACATAGTTCGACGCGCCGATCACGCGCACCTTGCCTTGTTCGATCAGCTTGCCGAACGTGCCCAGCGTGTCGTGCAGCGGCACGGTGGCGTCATCTTCGTGCGCCTGGTACAGATCGATGTAGTCGGTCTGCAGGCGCTTGAGCGAGCCTTCCACCGCCTGGTTGATGTTCATCGGCGAAAGACCCGGATGCTCCGCCCATTTCGCGACCTTGGTGGCAATCACCACCTTGTCGCGCTTGCCGCTGCGCTTGAGCCACTTGCCGATGATGGTTTCCGATTCGCCGCCGCGATTGCCGGGCACCCACGCCGAGTAGACGTCCGCCGTATCGATCAGGTTGAACCCCGCGTCGACGAACGCATCGAGCAATTCGAACGAGCGTTGCTCATCCGCGCTCCAGCCAAACACGTTGCCGCCAAAGGCGAGCGGTGCGACGGAAAGGGAGGATCGACCGAGGGGACGCCATTGCATGGATGTGCTCCGTGTTCGATGTGGGTTCGTGCATACTCCGGGGACTGGGCGAGTATACGCGCCGCCCGCGTGATGCCGAGGCGAGCGCGTGACCGGACCGACACTGGAGGAAGGCGGATGAAGAGCAAGGCGGCAGCACTGCGGTGCACGGTTTTGAAGGGCACGGTCCTGAAGGCTGCGGTTGTGATGGCCTTGTGTACGTGGGCCGGCATGGCGACGTCGCAAACCGCGACCCGACCGTGGAACGACACCGCGCTTTCGCCCGATGCGCGCGCCAAGCTGCTGCTGGCGCAACTCACGCAGGACGAAAAATTCCAGCTCATCCGCAGCTACTACGCAGGCCCCGACCGTCCGCCCAACGTGCCGTTTCCCAAGGGCGCGATCGCGTCGGCCGGCTATGTGCCGCCGATTGACCGACTCGGCATTCCCGCGCTCGAAGAAAGCGACGCGGGCCTGGGCGTGGCCAGTTCCGACCGCATGCGCCCCGGCGATCACGCCACGCCGCTGCCGGCCGGGCCGGTGACTGCGGCAACGTGGGATCCGCAAGTGGCGTACCGCGGTGGCGCCATGATCGGTAGCGAAGCGCACAGCAAGGGGTTCAACGTGCTGCTGGCCGGCGGCGTCAACCTTACGCGCGAGCCGCGCAACGGCCGCAATTTCGAATATGCCGGTGAAGACCCGCTGCTGGCCGGAACCATCGTCGGCGAGGCGATCAAGGGCATCCAGGATCAGCACGTCATCTCCACCATCAAGCACTACGCGTTGAACGACCAGGAGACGGCGCGCAACACCATCAGCGCGCAGATCGGCGAACAGGCCATGCGCGAATCGGACCTGCTCGCGTTCGAGCTGGCCATCGAGATCGGCAAGCCCGGTTCGGTGATGTGTTCGTACAACAAGATCAACAGCGACTGGGCATGCGAGAACGATTACCTGATGAACCAGGTGCTCAAGCGCGACTGGAAATACCCCGGCTTCGTGATGTCCGACTGGGGCGGCGTGCACAGCGCTGCAAAGTCGGTGAACGCGGGACTCGATCAGGAATCGGCGGGCGAGGTGTTCGACAAGGAGGTTTATTTCGACGCACCGTTGCGCACGGCGCTCGCCAAGGGCGAGGTGAAGCAGGCGCGCATCGACGACATGGTGCAACGCATTCTGCGCAGCATGTTTGCGGTGGGCGTGTTCCAGTATCCCGCAGGCAAGGCGCCGATCGATCCGCAGGTCAACCTCAAGGTGGCGCGCGAAACGCTGGAGTCGGGCGCGGTGCTGTTGCGCAACGAGAATGCGCTGCTGCCGCTGGACCTCAACAAGCTGCAATCCATCGCGGTGATTGGCGCGCATGCCGACAAGGGCGTACTTGCCGGCGGCGGCTCGTCGCTGGTCACGGCCATGGGTGGCAACGCCGTGCCGGGCATTGCGCCCACCGCCTGGCCGGGCCCGGTGATGTATCACCCGTACGCACCGTTGAAGGCGCTGCGTGACGCGGCACCGAAAGCCAACGTGCAGTTCGCCGAAGGCAACGATGTGGCCGCTGCCGCCGCACTCGCCGCAAAGTCGGAGGTGGCGGTGGTGTTCGTGCAGAAGTGGCAGGCCGAATCGGTCGACACCGCGGATCTGTCGCTGCCCGACAACCAGGATGCCCTCGTCGATGCCGTCGCCAAGGCGAACCCGCATACGGTGGTGGTGCTGGAAAACAGCGGCCCAGTCGCCATGCCGTGGCTCGATCAGGTTGGCGCCGTGTTGGAGACCTGGTATCCCGGCGGCGATGGCGGCAAGGCGATTGCCAATCTGCTGTCGGGCAAGGTGAACCCGTCAGGTCGACTGCCGGTGAGCTGGCCCAGCGATCTCTCGCAGCTGCCGCGCAAGGACCTTCCCGGGGTTTCCGGCGGCACGCCGCCTGAATCCGTGGACTACGCCATCGAAGGCGCGAACGTTGGCTATCGCTGGTATCAATCCAAAGGCATCAAGCCGCTGTTTCCGTTCGGCTATGGTCTTTCCTATACGCAGTTCAAGCACGGCGACCTGAAGGTCGATGCCAAGGGCACGCAGCTTCGCGCGACAGTGGACGTCACCAACACTGGTTCGCGTGCCGGTGCGGACGTGGCGCAGGTGTACGTGCGCGTGCCGGGTGCCAAATCGGCGCGGCTTGCCGGTTACGCCAAGGTGTTCCTGAAGCCGGGTGAGCACCGCACGCTCAGCATTCCACTCGAACCGAAACTGTTGGCCGACTTCGACGCCGGCAAGCATGGTTGGGTGATACGCGGCGGCCAGTACAGCGTGGCCGAAGGGCGTTCATCCGACGATCTCGGCAAGCCAGTCAACGTGCAGTTGCCCGCGGGGACACTTTGACGATCACGACACCGGCCCTCGCGGGTCGGTGTCCAGCTCAGCCGCAACCGCCGTGTGCCAGCGTCGCCGGTGCAACGACCTTGGGCACCACCGACGCATCCGGCGTCCGCTTGCGCTTGCCGGTGGGCTTGGAGGTGGGAGCGGGTGGCTCTGCCAGTCGGCGCGCCAGTTCCAGGTTGGTGATGTGGCCATGCATGAACAACAGGTTCGTGAAGATCGAGCTCATGACATCCTCCCTTGGCGCTGTGACTTGAGCGCCAGCTCAAGTTAGAGGCGTCGCAGGCGACGAAAAAGCGATATATTCGCAAGCCAGCCTTGAGGGAAATTCAAGATGGCGCGCGTGTCGCTGGATCTTCTCCAACAGTTCGTGCAGGTGGCCCGGCTGGGCAATCTCTCGCGCGCGGCGGAACAGGCCAACCTCACCGTCAGCGCGCTCAGTCATCAGGTGCGGCAGCTCGAGCAACGGCTGGAGCGCAAGCTGTTCGAGCGCGGCCCGCGTGGCGTGCAACTCACCGCCGAAGGCCGACGCTTGATGGAATCGGTCAGCCATCATTTCGAAGGCATCGATCGTGCGATGGTCGGCTTCCGCTGTCGCCGCGACGACGTGCTCACGCTCAGCGCCATTCCCGGCGTGATGTCGAGCTGGCTGGTGCCGCGCCTTGCACGTCTGGTGGCGGCGCATCCGGAGCTTCAGCTCAACCTGCAATCCAGCGTGGAGCTGGTGAATTTCGAACGCGATCCCGTGGACGCCGCGGTGCGCTACGGGCGCGGTCCATGGCCCGGCCTGATCACGGAACGCCTGTTCGGCGAGTGGATTGCGCCGGTGGCGGCGCCGTCGCTGGTGGAACGCATGGGCGATCTTGATCCCAACGATCTCAGCCAATGGCCGCTGCTCGGCGATCCCGGCGATCGCTGGCGTGACTGGTTCGCCGAGGGCGATGCCGAATTGCCGCGTCGCTACGTGGCGCACTTCGACAACACCGATGCCTTGCAGCGCGGCGCCATGGAAGGCATGGGCGTGGCGCTGGGGCGCATGGTGATGGCGCGCCCGCTGATCGAGGCCGGCTTGCTCACCGTGCTGGGCGATCGCTACCAGCAGATTCCCGAGGCGTATTTCCTGGTGTATCCGGAGCACGCGAAAGATCACGCCGGCTTGCGCACCTTCCGCGAATGGTTGCTGTGCGAGGCGGGAAAATATTCGGAGGCGATGTCCTACGCCACGGGCAACGCCGACCCGTAGGAAGCGCACTCATGCGCGACTGCCGCCCGCAAGCGCCGTGTGCCCGACGACGGTTGCACCAAGGTCGATGGTTCCCACGGTTTCACTTCCGGGCCCAACCCTTCATCATTCGCTTTCCCCACCTCAGCCCTCAAGGATTCAAGCCATGAAATCGCGCGCCGCCGTCGCCTGGGAAGCAGGCAAGCCTCTGTCCATCGAGCAGGTTGATGTGGCCGGTCCCAAGGCGGGCGAAGTGCTGGTGCGCATCGTGGCAACCGGCGTGTGCCACACGGACGCGTTCACGCTGTCGGGTGCCGATCCGGAAGGCCAGTTCCCGGTGATCCTTGGTCACGAAGGTGGCGGCATCGTGGAGGAAGTGGGCGAGGGCGTGACCTCGCTGAAAGTGGGCGACCACGTGATTCCGCTGTACACGCCCGAATGTGGCGAGTGCAAGTTCTGCCTCAGCGGCAAGACCAACCTCTGCCAGAAGATCCGCCTCACGCAGGGCCGCGGCGTGATGCCTGACGGCACCTCGCGCTTCTCGCTCAACGGCAAGCCGCTGCTGCACTACATGGGCACCAGCACCTTCAGCGAATACACCGTGCTGCCGGAAATCTCGCTGGCCAAGATCAACAAGGCGGCGCCGCTGGAAAAGGTGTGCCTGCTCGGTTGCGGCATCACCACCGGCATCGGCGCCGTGCTCAACACCGCGAAAGTGGAGCCGGGCGCGAGCGTGGCGGTGTTCGGCCTGGGTGGCATTGGCCTGTCGGTGGTGCAGGGCGCCGTGATGGCCAGGGCCGGGCGCATCGTGGTGGTGGACACCAACCCGGACAAGTTCGAGATGGCACGCGCGCTGGGCGCCACCGATTTCGTCAATCCGAAGGATTATGCGGATACGTCGATCCAGCAGGTCATCGTGGATCTCACCGATGGCGGCGTGGACTATTCGTTCGAGTGCATCGGCAACGTCAACGTGATGCGTTCGGCGCTGGAGTGCTGCCACAAGGGTTGGGGCGAGTCGATCATCATCGGCGTGGCCGGTGCAGGCCAGGAGATCAGCACGCGGCCGTTCCAGCTGGTGACGGGCCGCGTGTGGCGCGGCTCCGCGTTCGGCGGCGTGAAGGGCCGCTCGCAGCTGCCCGGCTACGTGGACCGCTACATGGCCGGCGAGATCAAGATCGACGAGATGATCACCAAGGTGCTGCCGCTGGAAGCCATCAACGAGGCCTTCGACCTGATGCACGAAGGCAAGGTCATCCGCTCGGTCATTCATTACTGAGCTGATCTCGGTCGGCTTGCGCCCCCGCGTGGCGCGCCGGCCTTGCGAAAGACGGGCTCCAGCTTCGCGTGCTTAGCTGACGCGTGGGGTGAAGGGGCTCGTTTTCCACCCTTTGTATACATCGTGGCCGGCAAGCTGAGAAAGCCTTGCCGGGCTGTCGTACCAACGTTTTCGCTAGGGGTTTTCAATGAAGAGCGGTGTTTTCCTTGGGCTGGCAGCGCTGCTGCTGGCCGCTTGCAGTGGCAATTCCGGGCCCGCCAACGCGCAGGCGCAGGATCAACCTGCCGGTGCCCTGGTGCCTCCCACCAGCGCCAGCGACTTCACGGCGTCGCAGCTCGATCAGGTGATCGCGGGCGACTGGCGCTCGCCGGAGCACAAGGCGCGCGATGTCTATCGCCATCCCAAGGGTACGCTGCAGTTCTTCGGCATCCGCCCTGACCTCACCGTCGTCGAGGTCACGCCAGGCGGCGGTTGGTACACGGAAATCCTCGCGCCGCTGTTGCGCAACAACGGCCACTACATCGCCGCCACCGCCAAGCCCGCCGCCGATGGCGAGGCAAGCCGCGACTTGAATGCACTGAAGGCCAAGTTTGCAGCCGACGCTGCGCATTACGGCAAGGCGCAGGTGATCGAGTTCGATCCCAAGGCCCCTTCGTTCGGCGCACCGGGCTCGGCGGACATGGTGCTGACCTTCCGCAACGTGCATAACTGGGTGGAAGCCGATACCGCGCCGGGCATGTTCAAGGCGTTCTATGCGGTGCTTCGTCCCGGCGGCGTGCTGGGCGTGGAAGATCATCGCGCCGCCGACAACGCGAGCCTGGATGCGGTGAAGGAAAGCGGCTACCTGCCCACGAACGTGGTGATCAAGCTCGCCACCGATGCGGGTTTCCGCTTGCAGGAATCGAGCGAGATCAACGCGAACCCGAAGGACACCAAGGATTATCCCAAGGGCGTGTGGACGCTGCCGCCCACGCTCACGCTGGGTGACCAGGATCGCGCCAAGTATCTGGCCATCGGCGAATCGGACCGCATGACGCTGCGCTTCGTGAAGCCCGACGCCGCGACGCCCTCGACGTCGCACTGAACCAGGGCGCGGCCATTCGCTCGGATGCGGATGGCCGCGCACGCTGCATGCTCATTGCGCTCAACAAACCCTACGGCGTGCTCTGCCAGTTCAGTGATGGGGATGGTCGTCCCACGCTGGCGGCCTTCGTCAAGCAAAAAGACGTCTATCCGGCCGGACGTCTCGATCACGACAGCGAAGGCCTGCTGCTGCTGACCGATGATGGCCGGCTGGCGCACAAGCTCACCGATCCGCGTCACAAGGAACCCAAAACCTACCTGGTGCAGGTGGACGGCCAAGTCACCGATGACGCCATCGACGCGCTGCGTCGCGGCGTGGTGCTCAATGACGGGCCGACGCTTCCTGCACACGCCGAACACGCAAGCGAACCGGAGTGGCTGTGGCCGCGCGACCCGCCCGTGCGTTTCCGCAAGCTCATTCCCACCAGTTGGCTGCGCATCACGCTGCGCGAAGGCCGCAACCGCCAGGTGCGTCGCATGACGGCAGCGGTCGGTTTCCCCACGCTCCGGCTCATACGCGAACGCATCGGGCCGTACGCGCTCGATGGCCTTTTACCGGGAAGCACGCGCATCGTGGGTTGATGCGCGCGCGCTCAGATCGAAGGCAATCCAAAGAACGCACGCGCCGTCGCCGTGCTGTTGGCCGCCGTCTCCTCCGGCGATTCGCCGCGATCGCGCGCAATCTCGTCGCAGATGTGGCGCAGGTACATCGGTTCATTGCGTCGATGCGACGGATGCGGCTTCACCGTGCGCGGCAGCAGATACGGCGCATCGGTCTCGATCATAAGACGATCCGCCGGAATCTCCTTCACCAGTTCGCGCAGATGTGTGCCACGACGCTCATCGCAGATCCAGCCCGTGATGCCGATATGGCAATCGAGGGCCAGATAGTCGCGCAGCGCTTCGCCCGTATCGGTAAAGCAATGCACCACTGCGCCCGGGATGCTGTCCCGATAGCGACGCAATAAAGCGACGAAGTCGTGATGCGCATCGCGCTGGTGCAGGAAGACCGGCTTCTGCACATCCACGGCAATCTGCAACTGCCGCTCGAACACCGCCAGCTGGACGTCGCGCGGCGAGTAGTTGCGGTTGTAGTCCAGCCCCGCCTCGCCCACGGCGCGTACTTCTTCATGCATCGCCAGTTTGCGCAGAAGCACGTCGGTGGCGTCGTCGTAGTCGATCGCATGATGCGGATGAACACCGGCGGTGGCATAGAGCAGCCCCGGATGCGCCTGGGCCAGCGCCAGCGCGTGCGAACTCCCGTCGGTCGATGCACCCGTCACCATCAATTGGACAACACCATGCTCCTGCGCACGCTGCAGCACGGCATCGAAGTCATGTCGAAATGACTCATGAGTGAGATTGGCGCCGATGTCGACGAGTTGCATTGCGCGGTCACTTGCCAGGTTGGGTTCGCCATTTTTCCAGAGATTGACGGTCAAGCAAACACAAATGGCATGACCGTTGGCCCGGCACGGACAGCGAGTGCGCGTGAGGTGCGCCGCATCAATACGCGCCGGCATCGGCCAAGACCTACTTTGTTACGAGTGAAACAGTGCGGGTTGGGCGCAGCCATGCCCTCTTAGCGAAGGTGCTGGGCGCGCGGATAGTCGAACCGGTCTTCGCCATAGCCTGCCATCCATCGCCATGGGGACGGTGATGAATGACTCCAGCGTGCGTGGAAGAGGCGCGGCCTTGCCGGTCGCTCATCATCATCGGGGAGTATCCAAACATGCAGTGCCTAACATTCAAAGCGGCGCTCGCCGCATCGGTAGCGTTTGCGCTTTCGTTCGGTTGCATCACTCACGCACAAACTGCCTCGGGTTCGAATGGCCTTGCTACGCGCATCAACACGAGTGCAGTTACCAGTAATGCAACGTTCAACCGCTTCATCGTTCGCTACAACGCCAGTACACCCATGACGGCCGTGACTGCCACGCAGGGCGCAAGCGCAGCCATGACGCACGCGATGAAACTCCAGGCAACGTTGTCCAGTAATGCACCCACCGTTTCCTACAAGCGCGCGCTGGCTACCGGCGCTCATCTGATCGCCACGTCGCGCAAGCTAAGTGCGTCCGAAGCAACGGCTTTCATGCAGTCAATCGCCAGTGATCCAACCGTGGCTTATGTGCAGCCTGACGTGATGCGCCATCCCATCCAGGCACCGGCTTCATTCACACCCAACGACAACTATTTCGCGAAGTATCAGACAGACTTCTTGCCGGGCGACGGCAAACTGACGCCGATCAGTAGCGCGGCTAACTGGGGGGGCGCCAACATCACAGGGGCCTGGGATCTGGCAGACGGCACAGGCATCACTATTGCCGTGCTGGATACCGGTATCGTCAAGCACGCGGATCTCGATACGTCGTTGGCCGATGATGGTTACGATTTTCTTACCAGTGCGTTGAATTCTGGCCGTCCTGGTGATGGTCGCGCGGCCGGTGGCTGGGATCTGGGTGACTGGACGACGGGTGCGCCGTACTCCTCGGGCCCCGATGCCTGCGTTGATGCTGCTCACGCATCTGGCAGCTCCTGGCACGGCTCGCATGTGGCTGGCGCCAGTGGAGCGGAAATTACCAACAACGGCATTGGCATGGCCGGCATGGCCTATAAGGCAAAAGTGTTGCCTGTGCGCGTGTTGGGCCACTGTGGCGGCCCCGACAGCGATATCGCCGATGCCATCGTGTGGGCATCGGGTGGCCATGTAGATGGGGTGCCGGACAACAAGCATCCGGCACAAGTCATCAACATGAGTCTAGGCGGTGATGGTGCATGTACGGCTGACGACAATACGGCACTCCACCAACAGCGTTGTCATTGGCACGAATGCCCTTTCCTACGGCGCGGCCAGTGGCATCGCGATCGGCTTGAACTCTGGTGTGGCGCAAGGCAGCATCAACGCCATCGGCATCGGCACGAAAGCGATCGGCTACAACGACGGTTCCGTTGCCATCGGCGCGAATACTTATGCCGTGGGCCCCGGTGCCATCGCCTTGGGCGGTTCTTACACCACGGGCAACGGATCGAGTCCCGCATGGGCGCTGGGTTTTGCATCGACGTCACTTGGTGCGGGCGCCTATACTTTCGGCGATTACAGCGTAGCGCTGGGTGCCGGTGCTTATGCGAGCGGCGGTCAGGCGAAGAATGGGCTTGATTCAAGCCTCGGCGGTGCTGTTGCCATAGGCAATAAATCTCTCGCCGGCGGTGATGGCAGTATCGCCCTCGGCAAGAATGCGTTGGCCAACGGCGCGAATAAGGGCACCACGGATTCCATTGCCATCGGCAACGGGAGTGTGGCGTGGGGCACCGATGCCATGGGGATTGGCCATGGTGCCGTCGCGGCGTACACCAACGATCAAGCGATGGGCGTCAATGCTTGGGCCGGCGGTGGTACGGGTACGCGCAACATGGCGATCGGCAATGGTGCAATCGCGGGCGTCAAGGATGGCAGTGCGGACATTAGCGACGCCATTGCCTTTGGTGCCGTGTCCAAAGTCACCGCCAGTCGTGCGCAGGCCATGGGCGTGGGTGCCGCCGCCTCGGCGGAACGCGCGCTGGCCAGCGGTTATCAGTCCGATGCCGAAGGAGTGGACAGCACGGCGACGGGTGCCAACGCTGCGGCGTTCGGTGATCGCAGCAGCGCGTACGGTGCCAACAGTCTGACCAATGGCATCGAAAGTACGGCGATCGGTGCGGGTAGCGTCGCGTACGACGACAACAGCAGCGCGGTCGGTGCCAACGCCATCGCGCAAGGCGTCGGCTCCACAGCCGTGGGCAGCGGTGCTGGCACCAATGCCGCCAACGCTAGCGCGATTGGCAACGGCGCCTATGCCAGCGCCGCCAACAGCGTGGCGCTGGGTGCCAACTCCGTTGCCGATACGACCAACACCGTGTCGGTCGGCAGCGTCGGCAACGAGCGCAAGATCACCAACGTAGCGGTCGGCACGGACGATACCGACGCGGTGAACGTGTCGCAGCTCAAGCAGGTCGGCGCCGCCACGGCGGCGGCACAGCACTACTTCAAAGCCGACGGTCCGGCCGATGGTTCGGACGATGCCAGCGCTACGGGCAATAAGGCCGTGGCATCCGGTTCCAACAGCGCGGCATTCGGTGACCCGTGCCATACATCGACGGCAACGCCGGTGCGTCCAGCAATGCAAAGGCCAATGCCGGCAACAGCGCGGGTGTGGCCGTGGGCTATAACTCCAACGCATCCGGCAACAACGCGTCGGTGCTGGGCCAGAATGCGACAGCGCTCGGCAGCTACGGCACGGCGATCGGCAACGATAGCTATGCCGCAGGTCCCGACGACACGGCCCTGGGCGGGAACGCCAAGGTCAAGGCGGATGGCAGCGTGGCGGTGGGCGCGAACAGCGTGGTCGCGGTTACAGCTACCAACGCAGTCGCGGTGGGCGCGGACAGCGCCGTCACCGCTGCGTCCGCTACGGCGGTTGGTCAAGGTGCGTCGGCCACGGCAAATGGCTCCGTCGCCGTGGGCCAGGGCTCCGTCGCCGACCGCGCCAATACGGTATCCGTGGGCACCGCAAGCAACACTCGTCAGATCACCAACGTCGCAGCGGGTACACAGGGCACCGATGCTGTCAACGTCAACCAGCTGACCGAGCAGACGCAGCAGGCGATCCAGACGGCCAAGTCGTACACCGACCAGAACATCCAGAATCTTGGTGGTTCAGTGAATGACTTGCGCACCCAGATGAATGACCAGTTCCGGCAACAGGGCAAGCGTATCGATCAGACCGGCGCCATGTCCGCGGCCATGACGCAGATGGCCATCAACACGGCGGGTCTAAGAACCGATAACCGCATTGGCGCAGGCATGGGTTGGCAGGGTGGCCAGTCGGCCCTGTCGGTGGGTTACCAGCGCGTGCTCAATCGTGAAGGTACCGCGACGCTCAGCGTGGGAGGCTCCGTCGCGAACGGCGGCAACTCTTCGGTCGGCGTAGGTGCGGGCTTCGGCTGGTAAATGGGTGGAGATGGGACGCCATCCGGCTACGGGTGGCGTCTCCTTGAGGAGTTCAAGGACCCGTTCGGCCTGTCGATCGAGCGAACGTTGCGACGGTCGGTACCGTCAGTGGCATGCACGATATGGGTACATCGGCGCCTCCGGGCGCCGTTTTTCGTAGCAATCACAAAATCTTGCGAATGATGCACGTCACAGTTCAAATGCCGGCGCACCGTCATGGCGTCACATCGCACCCCTGCGCCATGGAACGCAAGGCGCGCTCCGGTGTCCGAACTTATGGTTCGAGGTGAGAAACCGTGCTCGCGCGTGCGCAGGCGGGTGTGTTAACAATGCGCCTCCGTGCCGTTGGGGGCGGTTAGCGGGTCGGAACCAGTCTGGAAACGGGGTGATACATGTCGGCAGTCGCAAAGCCGGCGGCCAATGCGGAGGGTGCGGCGATGGAAAGCCGCGAGGCGGCGGTGTGTTCGCTGCTGGTCTCCCGTGGGCGGCTGAAGGAGTCGGATTTCGCCCGTGCGCGCCGCCTCCACGAAGAATCCCCCGACGGCACGTTGACCGCGCTGATGGCGCGCCTGGGTCTGGTGTCCGAGCGCGATCTGGCCGAAGCGTGGTCGGAGTTGCTGCACACGCCACTGCTGGCGGCGCGCGATGCGCCGGAGATGCCGCCGGCGGAGCTGGATGTGTCGGTGCGCTTTCTCAAGCAGCAGCACGTGGTGCCGGTGCGGGTGGGGGAGGAGGGGTTGGGGCTGGTGGTGTCCGATCCGGCCGATCCGTACCCGTTGCAGGCGATGCAGCTGGCGGCGGGGCGTCCGGTGGTGATGCGCATTGGACTGCGCTCGGAGATCGATGACCTGATCGAGCGTTACTACGGTTCGGGCCGGTCGGCGATGGGCACCATCGTGGAGAATCTCGACGGCAGCGCCGCCGTGGAAGACGACGTGGAGCATCTGCGCGACCTCGCTTCCGAGGCGCCGGTGATTCGCCTGGTCAATCTCATTCTCCAGCGCGCGGTGGAACAGCGCGCGTCGGACGTGCATATCGAGCCGTTCGAAAATCGCCTGAAGGTGCGTTACCGCATCGATGGCGTGCTGCATGAGGTGGAAGCGCCGCCATCGAGTTCGACGGCCGCCGTGATTTCCCGCGTGAAGATCATGGCCAAGCTCAATATCGCCGAGCGGCGGTTGCCGCAGGATGGTCGCATCCAGCTGCGCGTGCAGGGCAAGGAATTGGATCTGCGCGTGTCGACGGTGCCGACCAGCTTCGGCGAGTCGGTGGTGATGCGTATCCTCGATCGCGAATCGGTGGTTTTTGACTTTGCCTCGCTCGGTTTTACCGACAACTTCCAGCAGCGCTTTGTCGATGTGCTGGAACGGCCGCACGGCATTCTGCTCGTGACCGGCCCGACCGGTTCGGGCAAGACCACCACGCTGTACACCGCGCTGTCGCAGATCAATACGCCGGACGTGAAGATCATCACCGTCGAAGATCCGGTGGAATACCAGATCGAAGGCATCAACCAGATCCAGGTGAAGCCGCAGATCGGGCTGGATTTCGCCGGGGCGCTGCGCTCCATCGTGCGCCAGGATCCGGATGTGATCATGATCGGCGAAATGCGCGACCTGGAAACCTGCCGCATCGCGATCCAGTCTGCATTGACCGGCCACTTGGTGTTGTCGACCTTGCACACCAACAGCGCCGCGGGCGGTATCACGCGTCTGCTCGACATGGGCGTGGAGGATTACCTGCTCGGTTCCACCGTCAACGGCATCCTGGCGCAGCGACTGGTGCGCCGGCTCGATCCGGAAACGGCGATTCCCTATGACGCACTGCCGGAAGTGATCGAGCAGTTCGAGTTGCACAAGTACACCAACGAGCGCCCGATCCGCTTGTGGAAGCCGGGCACCAGCGCGGCCAATCCCACCGGATATCGCGGCCGTCGCGCCATCATGGAATTCCTGGTGATGACCGATCCGCTGCGCCGCCTGGTGATGCAGCGCGCGGATGCGGGCGAGATCGAGAAGCTCGCGCGCAGCGAGGGCATGCGCACCATGTACGAGGACGGCATCGCCAAGGCCGTGGCCGGCGTGACCACCCTCGAGGAGGTGTTGCGTGTTACGCAGGAAGGTTGATGCGGCGGTGACGCCATGACCCAATTCCGCTACCGCGCCGTCAGCGCCGCCGGCGAAGTGCTGCAAGGCCAGATGGAAGCGGCCAGCCTCGAGGAGGTGGTGAGCCGGCTGCAGGATCAGGGCCACACGCCGCTCGATGCGCGCGCTGCCGACAGCGGTGCGGCGGGCGGCGGCATGGCCGGCTGGTTCAAGCGTGGTGCGTTCACCGGCGATCAGTTGGCGCAGTTCACGCATCAATTGGCGACGTTGCTCGGTGCGGGGCAACCGCTGGATCGCGCGCTCGGCATCCTGATGGATCTGCCCGAGGGCGCCAGCGCCAAGCAGTTGATTGAGCGCGTGCGCGATCGCGTGCGCGGCGGCACGCCGCTCTCGCAGGCGTTGGACGATGAGCACAGCGTATTCCCCAAGCTCTACATCAGCCTGGTGCGCGCCGGTGAAGCGGGCGGTTCGCTGGAAGACACGCTGCGTCGCCTGGCCGATTATCTCGAACGCTCGCAGCAGCTGCGCGGCAGCATCATCAACGCGCTGATCTATCCCGCGTTCCTGATGGTCGGCGTGCTCGGCTCGCTGCTGTTGCTGCTCGCTTACGTGGTGCCGCAGTTCGTGCCGATCTTCGAAGACATGCAAGTGCCGATTCCGCTGATCACGCAGATCGTGCTGGCGGTGGGCGGCACCTTGCAGACATGGTGGTGGGCCATCGCCATCCTGATCATTCTCGGCGTGTTGATCGCGCGCTCGCGCCTGCGCGACCCGGCCGCGCTGCTGGCCTGGCACACGCGCCTGCTCACCATGAAAGTGATCGGCCCGCTGATGCTCAAGGTGCAGACCGCACGCATCGCGCGCACGCTCGGCACTCTGCTGAAGAACGGCGTGCCGTTGCTTACCTCGCTGGGCATTGCGCGGCAGGTCACCGGCAACAAGGCGTTGGATCTCGCGCTGGCGCAAGCGTCCGAGCAAGTGAAAGAGGGCGCCGGTTTGTCCTTCGCGCTCGCCCAATCGCAGCGCTTCCCGCGCCTCGCGCTGCAGATGGTGCAGGTGGGCGAGGAGGCGGGCCAGCTCGACACCATGCTGCTCAAGGTGGCCGACACCTTCGAGCTGGAAAGCCGCCGCGCCATCGATCGATTGCTCGCGGCGCTGGTGCCCGCGCTCACCATCGTGATGACGGTGTTGGTAGCCGTCATCATGGCGGCCATCCTGCTGCCCATGCTCGATCTCACCAGCCACATTCAGTAATCGACTTTCGAACGACGATGAGGATTCCCATGCGACAGAAGACACACGGCCGTCACGCGGCGCGCGGTTTCACCCTGCTGGAAATGCTGGCGGTGATCGTGCTGATCGGCATCATCGGTGCCGTAGTGGTGACCCAGGTCGGCAAGAACGTGGACAAGGGCAAGTACGGCGCGGGCAAGGCGCAGCTCACCACGCTGAGCCAGAAGATCGAAAACTACGCGCTCGACAACGGCGCGCCGCCGCAGCAACTGCAGGACCTGATGGTGAAGCCCGCGAACGCGCGCAACTGGCAAGGCCCGTACGCGAAGGAATCGGAACTGCATGATCCGTGGGGCCATGAGTTTGGCTACAAGGCCCCGGGCGATCACGGCGCCTTCGATCTCATTTTCTACGGCCAGGACGGCAAGCCCGGCGGCGATGGTTACAGCGCCGACGTGGGCAACTGGCAGTAACGCATGACAAGGAAGCCGCCACGCATCGCACGGCATCGCACCTCGTGTGCGGTGACCAGCGTGCGCGGCTTCACGCTGCTCGAAATGCTTGCCGTGATCCTGTTGATCGGCATCGCGGCGGCCGCCGTGGCCGTGTCGGTCACGCAAGGCCTGGCGAGTGCACGCGTCAACGCCGCCAGCGGCGAACTGGCCGCCGCGCTGCGCGGCGTGCGCACCCAGGCCATCGTGCACGGCAACGAACACACCTTCGACGTCGACACGCGTCACAACACCTATCGCGCCGACAACGGCCCCTCGGTGCGCCTGCCCTCGGGCATGACGCTGGGCATCACCAGCGCCAAGGAAGACCAGGTCGACAGCACCACCGGCCGCATCCGCTTCTTCCCCGACGGCAGCTCCACCGGCGGCCACATCACGCTGCAGCGCGATCGACGCCAGTGGCGCGTGAATGTGTCGTGGCTGACCGGCGCGGTCAGCGTGGCGGATGTGAGTGCGAAGCGATGAAAGGGCGGGCGCGCGGGTTCAGTTTGCTGGAAGTCGTGGCGGCGACGCTGTTGCTCGCCATTGCGTTCACGGCATTATTGAAAGTGGCGGGTGGTTCCATCCAGCTCACGCGCAATGCCGACGACCACAGCCAGGCCGCGATGTGGGCGCGCTCGCTGCTGGATACGGTGGACATCACCACGCCGCTGCAAGCGGGGCGCACGGAAGGACGCTTCGACGACAACTATCGCTGGCGTCTGGTGGTGACGCCGTGGAATCCCGCGCCAACCGGACAGAACGTCGCCGTCCGCGTGATGAAGCTCGACCTTGACGTGATCTGGGGGCCATCGTTGCGCGAGCGTTCCGCGCATTTCAGCACTTTGCGCGTGCTCGGCCCGGTGAAGACGTCATGACGCCGTTTCCAGCCCATGGTGCACGTGGCTTCACGCTGCTGGAAGTACTGGGCGCCCTCGCGCTGTTCGCGCTGCTGTTGCTGGGCGTCTATTCGGGCGTGCGCACGGCCACGCACACGGTGCGTTCGGGCGAAGCCTCGATCGAGCGCATGGATGAAGTACGTTCGGCACAACAGTTCCTGCGCCGCGAAATCGCGCAGGCGCGTGCGGTGCCGCTGGAACGTACCGACAAGGGTGATCCGCTCTATTTCAAGGGCGACGCGCACGAATTTCGCTTCGTGGCGCCGCTGCCGGGTTATCTCGGCAAGCTGGGGCCGCAGCTGCAGCAGTTGAAGCTGGTGTCCAATGGCGATGGCACCTCGCGGCTCGAAGCGAGTTTCGCGGTGATGCCGCCTGATGGCAGCGCGCCCAAGCCGTTGGGTGAGCCCGAGGTGTTGGTGGATCGCATCCGCGAAGGCAAGTTCAGCTATCGCGCGCCGGATACGCAGGATCACGCCGGTCAATGGGGCGACAGCTGGGACGATACGCGTGCCATGCCGCGCATCGTGCGTGTCGCCTTGCAACTGGATGGCGGCACCAGCTGGCCCTTGCTGGATGCGCCGCTGCGTGTCGATGTAACAGCAGTGCAAGGGCAGGCCGTCGATCTGCTGCAGGGCCTGCAGCGACGGAACGTGCAATGAGCGCGGCCGTGCATCGCCAGCGTGGCGTCGCCCTGCTCGTGGTGCTGTGGGCGTGCACCTTGCTCGCCATTCTGGTGGGCGGCTATGCGGTATTGGCGCGCACAGAAGGTCTGCAGGCGCGGTATCAGTTTGCGCAAACCCAGGCGCACTACGCCGCCGAAGCCGGCGTGATGCGCGCGATCTATGCCCTGGAGGATCCGCAGCCGGACCAGCGCTGGGTGTCCGATGGGCGTGCCTATCCGTTTGCCTTCAACGATGCCAAGGTCACCATCAGCATCATCAGCGAGACGGGCAAGGTCGATCTCAACGCCGCCTCGCCCGATGTGCTGCAGAACCTGTTTCGCGCGGCCGGCATGTCCGACATGGATGCGCAATCACTGGCGCGCAATATCGTGGACTGGCGCAGCTTCTCCTATTCACCGCCGGGCACGGTGCCCAATGCCGCCTACGCCAATGCCGGGCTGGACTATGGTCCCCGGCATGGGCCGTTCGGCACCGTCGAGGAATTGCAGATGGTGCTGGGCATGAATCCCAAGGTGTATCGCGCGGTGGCCTCGCAGGTCACGTTGTGGTCGGGCCGTCCCACGCCCGATCCGGCGAGTGCACCGCCGCTGGCGTTGGCCGCCATTCCCGGCATGACGCCGCAACAGGCACAGGCCATCGCGGCATCGCGCTCGGCCGGTCCACAACAGCCGGGCCTAGCTGCTATACAGGGAGTGACGCATAGTATTCGCGCGGAGGCCACGCTGGCCGACGGTACGCGTGCGATCCTGCGCGCCACGGTGCGGATACAGGGCATACGCCCGGGCGCACTGCCGTATACCGTGCTGCGTTGGCAGGAGGGAGAGGGCGAGTGAATACGACAACGCAGCCGCTGCAGTTGCAGTTCGACCGCGCGCGTCGCGCATGGCGTGGTTCGCCCATGCCGCGCTTCTTCGCGTGGTGGGGCGGCGAGCTGCTGGCCTTGCTCCCGGCGAGCTGGCGCAGCCGTTTTGGCGGGGGCCTGGCGTGGCACCTGCTGCAACTCGACGGCGAGGAGTGGACCCTGCGCAAGGCCGGTGGGGCTCAGGAGCTGGCGCGCTGGAACGCTCAGCTCGATCCTGCCAGCCAACAGGTGGCGATGGCCGATGCACTGCGCGGCGTGGACACCGAAGACTTGCGCATGGCCTTGTGCCTGAACCCTGCGGACGTGCTTCGCCCGCGCCTGAACCTGCCGTTGGCGGCGCGCGACAATCTGCAGCAGATCGGTGCGTTCGAGATGGATCGGCAAACACCTTTCCGTGTCGAACAAGTGCGCTACGACGTGCGCGAAGTGCGCGTACCGGCGCCGCCGGGACGCTTCGCTGCGGAACTGGTCGTGGTGCCTCGTCATACGCTCGATCCCGTGCTGGCGAAACTGGCCGCATCGGGCCTTCAGGTGGATGCGGTCGACGTGTCGCTCGGTGCGGACCGTCTCGGCGCGAACCTGTTGCCCGCGGAACTCGCCTCTCGCCGCACGCATCCGCGGCAACGCTTGAATCTCGCGCTGGGCGCGGCGGCCATCATCTTGCTGTTGCTGTCGCTGATGCAGTTCCTGCACAACCGCGAGGCCGCACTGGAACAGATGCGCAGCGAGGTGGAAGGCATGCGTGCGGATGCGCAGCAGGTGTCCGCCTTGCGCCAGCAGTTGCAGGACAACGCCGGCGCCGCCGGTTTCCTCGCGGAACGCAAACTGCATAAAGTGTCTGCGCTCGGCGTGCTGCAGGACATCAGTCAGCGCCTGCCCACGACGGCGTGGCTGGAGCGTCTGAGCATCGACAACAGCGGGCAGGTCGGTTTCCAGGGGCAGAGCCCGCAGGCGGCGCGCCTGGTGGATGCGCTCAAGGGTTCGCCTGTCATCACCGATGCGAACTTCCAGGGCACGATTCAGGTGGACCCTTCCACCGGCAAGGAGCGCTTCTACATGGTCGCGCAACTGCGCAAGCCCGCCGAAGCCAAATCCAAGGCACCGGCCACGGCAGGAAGCGCCCCATGAAGCTGACCACCCTCAAGCCCCGCGAGAGCCGCATCGCCGCGGTGCTGTTGCTGTTGGTGGTGCTGGTGATCGCGTATTTCGCGCTGCTGCACTGGTGGTTCGTGGCGCCGTTGCAGGCGATCCACAGCGAGATGGACGACCTGCGCGACACGCATGCGCGCTACGCCGCGGCCATTGCCGAGAAGCCGCAGCTGCAACAACGCATCGCGGCGATGGGTGCGGGGCAGGCGGCCAGTCATGCGTTTTTGCCGGAAGACGATCCGAACGCCGCCGCCGCGGGCTTGATGCAGCGCGTGGTCGATGCGGTGGCCGCGCATCCGCAAGGCGGCGCGTGCGATGTCACGCAGAAGATGCCGGTGACCAATCCCCCCGCCGCGCCCGATGAGCCGTATCGCAAGGTGGCGGTGAGCATCAGCCTGCGCTGCGATGTGCAGCCGCTGGCCGAGACGCTGCACGATCTGGAGCAGGGCACGCCGTATCTGTTCGTGGATGACCTGAGCATCTACCGCAACCCGGTGGCCGCGATGCAGCAGGCCGCGGCGCCGCTGGAAGTGCAGTTCACCTTGTCCGGCTACGTGCGCCAGCCGCGCGCGAGCAGCGATGCCCAAGGCGGTGCGCCATGAACGCTGCCGCGCAACGTCGCCTGACGCCGCTGCTCGGCGGAGTGGCCGTGCTGTTCGGCGCGCTGCTGTTGGTGTTGCTGGTGGGCGTGGGACGCGGCGTGTCGTGGGGCCCGCAGCGCGCCGCCGCGACGTTGCCGCCCGCGCACGATCAAGGCCTGCCGCCGCCGGTGCCGCTCGCGCAGTTCTCCGCCGTGTGGACGCAGCCGCTCTTCAGCAACGACCGCAAGCCGTCGCTGCATGCAGCGGCAGGTGGTGCGAGCCTGGGCGACATGCAGCTCACCGGCATCATCCTCACGCCGCCGCTGCACATGGCACTCCTGCGCGACAAGAGCGGCGAGCACGAGGTGCGCGTGCGCCAGGGCGATGCGCTGCCCGATGGCAGCTGGCGTCTGGTGGATCTGCGTCCGCGCTCGGCCGTGTTCGAATCGAGCAGCGGCCGCACCGAGTTGCAGTTGCCCGCCGGTGCGCCGATAGATATTCCCAAGGCGGAAGGCAACGCGCCGCCGCCGGCACCGCCGGCGCCCGCCATGGCCGTGGGCCCCGTGCCCGCGCCGCAGAACGGGCCGATGTTCAACGCCGCCAATCCAACCAACACACCCAATCCGGCCTTGCAGTCGCCCAACGCGGTGGACGCGCAGGCCGATCGCATCCGCTTGTTGAAAGAAGCCATCCAGAAGCGCCGCGCCCAACAGCAGGCGGCGACCCCCGAGGGAGCCCATTAACGCCATGTCCATCCAGCGCACGTCGCGGTTGACCCGCATCAGTACGCTCACCCTGGCCCTGTGGCTGGCCGGTTGCCAGACGCTGCCGCCGCCGGCCAAGGACGACGGTGCCTTGCAGCGCGAAGCGATGGCGGGCACCGAGAAGCCGGTGCCGGCGCCATTGCCGCTCAACACGCGCAGCGCCGCGCTCGACCAGAACGCCACGCAGAAGCCGCAGCTCAGCGAAGGCAGCGGCCAGTTCGTGCGCACCACCGGCTTGGCGCAACCGCGCAAGGTCGCCAGCGGCGATGGCGCGGTCACCTTCAACTTCGAAAACCAGCCGGTGCAGGCGGTGGTGAAGGCGATCCTGGGTGATCTGCTCAAGCAGAACTACACCATCGTGCCGGGCGTGCAGGGCAACGTGTCCTTCTCCACCTCCGAACCGGTGGACAGCAGCCAGGCCATCCCCATCTTGGAAACGCTGCTGTCGTGGACCAACAACGCTCTGGTGATGCGCGATGGCCAGTACGTGGTGATGCCGGCGAAGGACGCGGTGGCCGGCAACCTCGTGCCCAGCCTCAACGCGGTAGCGCCGCAGGGCGGCCTGCAGGCGCGGCTGTATCCGCTGCGCTACATCTCCGCCGGCGAGATGCAGAAACTGATCAAGCCGTTCGCGCGTACCGATGCGGTGCTGCTGGCCGATCCCTCGCGCAACCTCATCGTGCTCTCCGGCACGCCGGCCGAACTGGACAACTACCAGCGCACCATCCACACCTTCGACGTGGACTGGCTGCGCGGCATGTCGGTGGGCGTGTTCTCGCTGCAACACGCCAACGTGGGCGAGCTTGGGCCACAACTCGACCAGATGTTCGGCCCCAAGGGCGACACGCCACTCGCTGGCATGGTGCGTTTCCTGCCAATCGAACGCACCAACGCCATCGTGGTGATCAGCAGCCAGCCCACCTACCTGCAGGAAGTGGGCGACTGGATCACCAAGATCGATCGCGGCGGCGGCAACGAACCGGAGTTGTTCGTGTACGACGTGCGCAACATCAAGGCGTCCGATCTCGCGCAATACCTGGGCCAGATCTACACCAAGGGCGGCGGTGGCGGCGGCGATGCGGGCAGGGTCGGGCCGGGTCTCAACGGCGCCACCTTGGGCACCGACAACGCTAACGGCAACGCCAGCGGCCTGGGCAGCACGGCCGGCAGCTTCGGCAGCTCGCCCACCGTCAATGGCGTGGGCGGTGGCTTTGGTAGCGCGGGCGGTTTCGGCAACAACGGCACGGCCGGTGGTTTTGGTAGCACCGGAACGACGGGCACCACTTCCGGCTTCGGCAACACCGGCACCAGCGGTGGTGCGGCCGGCGGCATGTCGTCGTTCGGCAGCAACACCAATGGCAACAACACCAACGCGGGCCAGCAGTACGTGTCCGAAGACGGCTCCATCCGCATCGGCTCGGTGGATGCGAACAACCAGCTGCTCGTGCGTGCGCGTCCCTCGCAGTGGAAGGAAATCGAGCAGGCCATCAAGCGGCTCGACAACGTGCCGCTGCAGGTGCAGATCGAGATGCGCATTTTGGAAGTCGATCTCACCGGCGAGCTGGAGTTTGGCGTGCAGTGGTACCTGCAAGGCCTGGCCGGCAGCACGCCGACGTATGACAGCAACGGCAACGTCAACGGCGCCACCAATATCCCGCCCGGCGCGCATCGCCAGATCTCGGTGGGCTCCGGCGGCAACCAATACCAGGGCGAACCGCTGTTCTATTCGTTCCTGAGCAGCAACGGCAAATTCCAGGTGGCCATCCGCGCGCTGGAAACCAACGGCAACACGAAGACGTTGTCCGCACCGTCGCTGGTCGTGCTGAACAACCAGGTCGCACACATCCAGGTGGGCGATCAGGTGCCGATCAATCAGACGTCCATCGTTCCCGGCCTGGGCACCACCACCACCACGTCCACCGCCAGCAGCGTGAGTTATCTGCCCACCGGCGTGATCCTCGACGTGCAGCCGCGCGTGAATCCCGGTGGCCTGGTGTATCTCAACGTGCAGCAGCAGGTGAGCAACACCACCGGCGCGGCCAACTCGCAAGGCAACTTCACCATCCAGCAGCGCGCCGTGGGCACGCAGATCGCCGTGCAGAGTGGCCAGACCGTGCTGCTCGGCGGCCTGATCCAGCAGAACGAAAACAACACCGACACCGGCGTCCCCGGCCTCAACCGCATCCCCATCCTCGGCCGCCTGTTCGGCACCACCAGCCACAACCGCAACCGCACCGAACTCATCGTGCTCATCACCCCGCGCGTGATCACCAGCAGCGAAGAGGCCAAGCAGGTGACGGATGAGTATCAGCGGAAGTTTGAGTCGCTGGCGCCGTTGCGTGCGGCGGGCGCCGCTGCGGGTGCACCTGCGGGGGCGACGAATACGACGGTGCATCCGTAAGCTGCGCCTCTTCTCCCTCTCCCCTTTTCGAGGAGAGGGCTGGGGTGAGGGGACAATCTCGCCAAGCCGCTCCAAAGAGGGAGGCTTTTTTTCCCCGCTCGCCATCCCCAAAGACAGCCCGCGAGTCCCTTCCCTTCTCCCCGGTATCATCTCCGCGATGAGTACCTCGCCTTCCTTTCCCATCACCCCGCTCCTGCCCGAGATCGCCGCCTCTCTCGCGGCACACCCACGTCTCGTGCTCGAAGCGCCGCCCGGTGCCGGCAAGACCACGCAAGTTCCGCTGGCCTTGCTCAATGAACCATGGCTTGCTGGCAGCAAGATCCTGATGCTGGAGCCGCGCCGTATCGCTGCGCGCGCGGCCGCGCAGTTCATGGCGAAGCAGATGGGCGAGGAGGTGGGGCAGACGGTCGGCTATCGCATCCGTTTCGAGGCGAAAGTCAGCGCGGCGACGCGCATCGAGGTGGTGACAGAAGGCATCCTCACGCGCCTGATCCAGGACGATCCCGAGCTCACCGGCATCGGCGCCATCCTGTTCGATGAATTCCACGAACGTCATCTCGCCGGCGATCTTGGTGCGGCGCTCGCGCTCGATGTGCAGGGCACCTTGCGTCCCGAGTTGCGCATCGTGGTGATGTCCGCCACGCTCGATGGCGAACGCATTGCACAGTGGCTCGATGCGCCGCGCATCAGCAGCCCTGGCCGCAGTTTTCCGGTGCGCGTGGAATATCCCGCTGCACGCACGCAGGAAACGACCGAACATCAACTCGCGCGCATCGTACGGCAGGCGCTGGAAGAGAACGAAGGCGACGTGCTCGCGTTTCTTCCGGGACGTCGCGAGATCGCCCGCACGCAAGCCACGCTCGAATCGTCACTGGACGAGAACATCGCCATCGTCGCGTTGCATGGCGAACTCTCGATGGCCGAACAGCAGGCGGCGCTGAGTCCGGCCGAGCACGGCACGCGCCGCGTGGTGCTCGCCACCAATGTGGCCGAATCCAGCGTCACGCTGCCGGGCATTCGCGCAGTGGTGGACAGCGGCCTCGCGCGCGAACCGCGCTTCGATCCGAATTCGGGATTCACGCGACTGGAAACGGTGAACATCTCGCAGGCCTCGGCCGATCAGCGCGCCGGTCGCGCGGGTCGCGTCGCCGAAGGCACGGCGTATCGCCTGTGGCCGCAGAGCAAGCGGCTGGATGTATCGCGCACGGCGGAAATCGCGCAGGCCGAACTGTCCGGTCTCGCGCTGGAACTTGCTGCGTGGGGCATCACCGCGGAGAGCGGGAATCATCTGCCTTGGCTCGATGCGCCACCCGCCGGCGCGCTTGCGCAGGCGCGTGAACTATTGGTGCAGCTGGGCGCGCTCGCGGTGGACGGACGCATCACGGCGCTCGGACGCGAGATGCTCGAACTCGGCGCAACGCCGCGGCTGGGTGCGGCGGCGTTGCGCGCCGAGCCCGAACTGCGTTCACTGGTGGCCGACCTGCTGGCCTTGATGGAGGCGCGTTCCCCTTTGCGTGGCGAGCAGGCGCGTAGCGATGACTTCCGCGCACGCGTCAGTGCGCTGCATGTATGGCGTGATCGCCACACCGCCGGTGCGCGGGGCGGTGCAGATGCCGGCGCGCTCGCTGCCATCGAGCAGGCGAGCAAAGGCTGGCGTCGTCGTCTCGACATGCGTTCGGCCGCCACCGGTGTGCCGGACAGTCATGCCGTGGGCGATCTGCTGCTGCATGCCTTTCCCGATCGCGTGGCGCGTCGCGACGACAGCAATCCGCTGCGCTACACGCTGGCCAACGGCCGTGGTGCGCGCCTGCACGAAAACACGGCCCTGCTGGGGGAGCCGTGGCTGGTGGCGCTCGATGTCCGCTTCGAAGCGCGCGACAGCCTGATCCTTGCGGCCGCGCCCATCGATCCGCGCGTGCTGGAGCGCGACTATCCCGCGCAGTTCAAGCGCGAACGCGCCCTGCGCTGGAACGACGAACGCAATGCCGTCGAAGCCTTCGACGAACATCGCTACGCCAATATCGTGCTCGAACGCCGCAGCGTGCCCGTGAAGCCCGAAGACGCGTTGCCCGCCTTGCTTGCCGCCGTGCGTGCAAAAGGCATCGACGCACTGCCGTGGAGCGAGAACGCGCGGCGCCTGCGCGCTCGCATGCAGGCCTTGCGCGGATGGATGCCGGAACTCGGTCTGCCCGATATCTCCGACGCCGCCTTGCTGGACTCGATGGAGCAATGGCTCGCACCATACCTCGATGGCAAACGCCGCCTCGATGCCTTGAGCGCAGAAGAACTCTCGCAAGCACTCGGCACCTTGTTCGACTATGAGCAGCGCCGGCAGCTCGATGCCAACGTGCCCGAAAGCCTGACGGTGCCCAGTGGCATGACGCGCCGCCTGGAATACGCCGAAGGCGAAGCGCCCGTGCTCGCAGTGAAGCTGCAGGAACTGTTTGGACTTGCCGACACGCCGCGCGTGGCGAACGGGCGCATCCCGGTCACGCTGCACCTGCTTTCACCCGCCGGGCGTCCCATCCAGGTCACGCAGGACCTCAAGGGCTTCTGGGAGCGCACGTATCCCGAAGTGAAGAAGGAACTGAAGGGCAGGTACCCGCGTCATCCGTGGCCGGATGATCCATGGACGGCCGTTCCCACGCATCGCGCCAAGCCGCGCGGCACATAAAAAAGGCTGCCGACCTCATGGTGCGGCAGCCTCTTTTATCGATGAGCTTGAGTATCGATCAGCGACCGATCTCGCGCAGGCGCTTGCCGCTCATCAGGTTGCGTTCGATCTGCTCCAGCGTCACGCCCTTGGTCTCGGGCACCAGCCAGAACGTGAGCAGGATGAACACCGCGTTGAGCGCGGCATAGAGCCAGAAGGTGTTCGCGTTGCCGATGCCGTTGAGCAGGCTGAGGAAGCTGATGCCGACGAGGTAGTTGCAGGCCCAGTTGGTGAAGGTGGAACAGGCGATGCCGAAGTCGCGGCCCTTGAGCGGCTGGATCTCCGAGCACAGCGTCCAGATCAGCGGGCCGGCGGACATGGCGAAGCCGACGATGAAGGTCAGCAGCATCGCCACGGTGAAGATCTGCGCGCCCTGATCGTGGATGCCGTTGTGCATCATCAGGCCGACCACGCCCAGGCCAACGGCCATCACGGTAAAACCGGTGTAGAGGATGGGCTTGCGGCCCCAGCGGTCGATCAGCGCAATGGCAATGAAGGTGGCGAGTACGTTGGTGAGCCCAACGAGCGCGGTGAACCACATCTGTGCCGACGTGTCGTAGCCCATTTCCTTGAAGATGCGCGGCGCGTAGTACATCACCACGTTCATGCCAGTGAACTGCTGCATCAGCTGCAGCAGCACGCCCAGCCATACCGAGCGACGGAAATTGCGGTTCTCGGTGAACATGTGCCAGCCGCGCTGCGGCGTCTTGAGCTGCTCTTCGATGTCGGCTGCTTCACGCGCCACCACGGCGCTGTCGCCGCGAAGGCGCTGCAGAACCTCGATCGCTTCGTCGCGACGGCCGCGCATCATCAGCCAGCGCGGACTGTCGGGCAGGAACATCACACCAAACAGGAACAGCGCGCCGGGAATGGCGATGATGCCGAGCATCCAGCGCCATGCGCCGCTGTAGCTCAACGCGGTATCGGAGAGGAACGCCACCAGGATGCCGGTGGTGATCATCAGCTGATAGGTGGAAATCATGGCGCCGCGAATGTGTTCGGGTGCGACTTCGGCCAGGTACAGCGGTGCGGTGAACGTGGCCAGGCCGATGGCGAGGCCCAGCACCACGCGCGCGGCGATCAGCGTTTCCGGCGACCATGCCGCGCCCGACAGCAACGAGCCCAGCACGAACAGCACGGCGCCGAGGATCAGCGAGCGCTTGCGTCCCAGCGTGGCCGACAACCAGCCCGCGCCCACCGCGCCCACGGCGGCGCCGAACATCATCGAGCTGACGATCCATTCGATGGTGTGGTCGCTGACCTTGTATTCGGCCTGGATGAATTGCGTGGCCCCGGAGATCACGCCGATGTCGAGACCGAACATGAGTCCGGCCAGCGCGGCGAGTACACAGGTGAAGATGACGGTGGCCTTCGATTGCGCCGAGGATGGCGCGATGACTTGGGCATTCATTGAAAAACTCCCCCGCAGGCGGTGATGATGCTTCTATGGGCGTTCGTGGTGAGGCCGCTATCCCTCAAGCGGCGGCGATGACGTGTGGCGGCGGACCCGCGAAGCGCGGTTCCGGCATGCCACGAAAACCCGCATCGGCGAAGAACAATGCACCGGCGTAGGGCTGCGAAGCAAGCGCGGCGTCGTCCAGTCCGATGCGCGCGCTGGTGATGTAGAGCGTGGAGAAATCGGTGCCGCCAAAGGCGGGCTTGGTCGGCTGCGATGTCGGTACGTCGATGATGTGATCGAGCTGGCCCTGCGCCGTGTAACGTACCACGCGACCCAATCCCCATTGGGCATTCCACAGGCCACCATCGCGGTCGACGGCGGAGCCATCAGGCTCGCCGCGCGAATCGTCCAGTGTCACGAAGGTACGGATGTTGGAGACATTGTCGCCGTAATCGCAGCACTGGATGGCGCGCGACGGCGAGTCGCAGAAATACATGGTGTTGCCGTCGGGACTGAACGCCACGCTGTTGCTGATCGCCACGCCCGGCAAAGGCAGGCGCTCCAGCGACAGGTCGTGGTTCAACCGATAGAAACCGCCCACCGGCTGCTTGGGACCCGTGGCAGGTTCATGCAGCGTGCCGAACACGAAGCGCCCCTGGCGATCGCATGCGCCGTCGTTGAGTCGTGTGGCCAGATCGGCCTCCACGTCGGTCACGGGAACCATCGCTTGGGTGGACGGGTGGAAGAAGGCGAGGCGCGAGGCGAGGCCGAGCAGCAACCAGCCGTCTGCCTCGCACAAGGCGAAACTCGCCAGCCGTTCCGGCATCGTCCACTGATGCAGTGCGCCGTCGTGCGGACGGTAACGCCACAATGCGGACGCGAGGATGTCGGTCCAGTACAGCACCTGTCCACGATCGCACCACGTCACGCCTTCGCCCAGCGTGTTGTGCACCTGCATGGCCACTGCGGCGCGCGCATTCATACCCAACCTCCATCGACGATGAAATCCTGTCCGGTGCACATGCGGCTGTCGTCGGCAGCAAGGAACAAGGCCGCGCGCGCCAGATCATCCGCCATCAGGTAGCCGGGCATGCATTGCACGCGCGCAATCTCCGCTTCGCCGTCGGCGTCGAGCCAGAGACGGCGCTGTTTTTCCGTGATCACCCAGCCGGGCACCAGCGCGTTGATGCGGATGCCGTCGCGACCCAGCTCGCGCGCCAGCCCGTTGACCAGGCCATGCACGGCGGCCTTGGCCATCGCATACATCGGGTAGCCTGCGTTCTTCTTCATCCAGCCGGTGGAACCCAGGCAGATCACCGAGCCGCCGCCGAGCGAACGCATGTCGTCGCGCACGGCCTGCGTGGCGAAATACTGGTGGCGAAGATTGATCGCCATGCTCTGGTCGAACTCGGCCGCCGTGGTGCTGCCGAAGGTATGGCGCACGTCGTTGGCCGCGTTGTTCACCAGCACGCCGATCGGTCCGTGTACGTCGCGGGCCGTGGCGATGGCGGCTTCCAATGCATCGAGTTGGGTGACGTCGCAGCGCACGAACAGCGGGCGATGCGGGCAGGTCTCGAGGCCTCGCACGAGCTGCTCGCCGCTCGCTTGATCGATGTCGATGAACGACACGCGCGCACCCTGTTTCGCGAAATGCTCCACGAATGCCGCGCCGATGCCGGTGGCGCCGCCGGAGATGAAGACATGGCGCTCGGCCAGGCTGGGGTAGGTTGCAAACGTCATGCTCACCACTCCGCCACGCTGCCGTCGGCATGGCGCCAGATCGGATTGCGCCAGCGATGGCCCACCGCTGCACGTTCCGCCACGTAAGCCTCGTTCACCGAGATGCCCAGGCCCGCACCATTGGGAATGGCGACGAAGCCATCCTTGTATGCAAACACGTTGCGGTCCGTCACGTAGTCGAGCAGATCGTTGCCGGCGTTGTAGTGGATGCCCAGGCTCTGTTCCTGGATGAAGGCGTTGTGGCACACCGCATCGAGCTGCAGGTTGGCCGCGAGCGCGATGGGGCCGAGCGGGCAGTGCAAGGCCAGCGCCACGTCGTAGGCTTCAGCCATCGCCGCGATCTTGCGCGTTTCGGTGATGCCGCCCGCGTGCGAGGGATCGGGCTGGATGATGTCCACGCCGCCCATCTGCAACACGCGCTTGAAGTCGTAGCGTGTATACAGGCGCTCGCCGAGTGCGATGGGGGCGGGCGAAATCGCCGCCAGTTCCGGCAGCGCTTCGAGGTGATCCGACAGCACCGGCTCCTCGATGAACATCAGCTTGAACGGTGCCAGCTCGCGCATCAGCACTTTCGCCATCGGCTTGTGCACGCGGCCGTGGAAATCCAGACCGATGCCCACGTGCGGTCCCACCGCATCGCGAATGGCCTGCACGTTCTCCAGCACCTGCTCGACCTTGTCGTAGGTGTCGACGTATTGCAGTTCTTCCGTGGCATTCATCTTCACGGCGGTGAAGCCGCGCGCCACGGCTTCCTTGGCAGCGCGTGCCGTATCAGCCGGACGATCGCCGCCGATCCACGAATACACGCGGATGCGATCGCGCACCGGGCCGCCGAGCAACTGATGCACGGGCTGGTTGAGATCCTTGCCCTTGATGTCCCACAGCGCCTGGTCGATGCCGGCAATCGCGCTCATCAGCACCGGGCCGCCGCGATAGAAGCCGCCGCGATACATCACGTTCCACAGGTCTTCGATGTGGCGCGGGTCCTTGCCGATCAGGTAATCGGACAACTCGTCGACAGCAGCCGCGACGGTGTGCGCGCGACCTTCGACGATGGGCTCGCCCCAGCCGACGATGCCTGCATCGGTGTCGATGCGCAGGAACAGCCAGCGTGGAGGAACGAGGAAGGTAGTGAGACGGGTGATCTTCATGCATGCGATCCTTTGGCATCGGAGTGGCGGCGCCAGGCGTCGGCGAACGCGCGTGCGCGCGTCGCGACATCACTGGCGGGGCGACCGGGTGCGTAGAGAGCGGAGCCGATGCCGAAGCCGCCGGCGCCAGCCGCCAGCCATGGCTCCATGTTGTCGGGCGCGATGCCGCCCACGGGCAGCACCGCGAGATCCTTGGGCAACACCGCGCGCCATGCCTTGAGCACGGCGGGGCTGGCTTGCTCGGCAGGAAAGAGCTTGAGCGCGTCGGCGCCTGCCGCGAGCGCCGCGAACGCTTCCGTGGGGGTGGCGACACCCGGAACACAATGGAGGCCGGCCTGCTTGGCCGCGCGAATCACGTTGACGTCGGCATGAGGCATCACGATCAGGCGGCCACCCGCGTCGGCCACGTTCCCGACGTGGGCGGGATCGAGCACGGTGCCTGCGCCAACCAGATAATCATCCCCCAGCGCATCAACGAGACGGCGGATGCTCTCGAATGGCTGCGGCGAATTGAGTGGCACTTCGAGCATGCGAAAACCGGCGTCGACCAGCACGCGACCGATCTCGACGGATTCGTCGGGCGTCAGTCCGCGCAGGATGGCGACCAGGGGAAGGGGATCGAGCCAGGACTTCATGAATTCATGCCGTTGCTTGCGTGGAGATCAGGCCGGCCGCATCGGCGATGCGCCAGAGGCCGTGGGACGTGGTGGCGTCCGGTGCCTGGTGAATGGTGAGCCCGAAGATCGAGGCGGCCCTGAGATAGCGATCGCACAACGCGCCTTCGCCCACCATGTGTATGCTCGATGAGGCATCGGCCCAACCGGCGGCCACCGCGATGCGCAGTTCGTCGCCGATGAGTAGGCCGGAGAGATAGTCGGTCACGGAGGCCGGCGGCAAGGATCCATCGAGCATCAGGCTGCGCGCCGAGAACAGGCGCGACAGCGCGCCGGCCGCGCCGCTCTCGCGAGCGGCATCAACGCCACGGCGAAACGCCTGCTCGTCATCGACCGCGGGCGGCAAGGCGGCGCCGAGTATCGAATGCTGGGTCAGCAGTGCGAACAGTTCGCCCGTCATCACCGTGGCAAAACCAGTGACATGGCCGTCACGCAGCGATACCCATTTGCTGTGCGTGCCCGGCAGCAGCAGACAGCCGCGGCGCGCGACATCCGGCGCCTGTGCCAGCACGCCGACCACCTGTGTTTCCTCGCCACGCATCACATCGGGACGCGAGGGATCACGCAGGCCGGGCACGAGATGCAGCGTTCGTCCGGCGGCGTTCAAGGCGGTCAGCGCACCGGCAAGGCGATCGACGCTGGTGGGCGTATCGAGATACGGCACTTCCAGCCAACCATGGCGACTGCCGACCATGCCGCAGGCCAGCACCGGCAGCTCAGGCCAGTGCTCGACCGCCTGCGCGAACGCCGCAGGAAAGCCGCCTTCGGGAAGATGGCGTATGCCGTAGGGCAGTGCGCGTTTCTCCAGGACCTGGCCCTGATCGTCATAGCGGTAGGCCCGCAGCTGCGTGCTACCCCAATCCAGGCCGATGAGACCCTTGGTCACGCGCTGGCCTTCTTGCGCGCCTTGCTGCGGCTGCGCTGCAGATTGGTCTGCGAGTCCGCGATCATCGCCTGCATGGTCTTGCGCGCCACTTCCGGCTGCTTGCGCTTGATCGCCTCGAACACTTTCTGGTGATAGGGCAGCGAGTACTTGAAGTCGCCGGCGCTGCGGGCGGACAAGGTGAAGAACGTGCCAAGCGCGGTTTCGATCACCGAGAACAACGACTGCATCAGCTCGTTGCCGGTGGCATGCAGCACGGCATCGTGGAACATCAGGTCGGCCGTGGACCATTCGTCCAGGGTCTGTGCGGCATCCATGGCGTTGTACGCCTCTTCGATGTGCGCCAGCTGCACGGTGGTGCGACGCCGTGCGGCAGCGGCGGCAGCGGCGGGCTCGATGATCTCGCGCATCTCCACCAGCTTGTCGACGAAATCGTCGGTGGGCATGGAGGCGCAGCGCCAGGCCAGCACGTCGGCATCCAGCTGGTTCCAGTAACGCTCCTCCAGCACGCGGGCGCCCACGCCGGTACGCGACTCGATCAAACCCTTGGCCGACAGCACCTTCAGCGCCTCACGCAGCGCGGTGCGGCTGACCTGCAGGCTTTCGGCCAGGGTTTCCTCGCGCGGCAGGACGTCGCCGGGCTTCACCTTGCCACTGACGATGCGCTGCCCGAGTTCGTGCATGACGTGCCCGTACAGGCTGCGAACTGCGATCGGCTTCTTCATGAAATCCTCTGCCCCTTGCTGCTGGCGATGAGCGGTCCGTGCATTCGGGCATATAGGTAGCGCCCGATCCGATTGTCATACAAACGGACTATAAGCAACTTGTTCCATCCGTGCCAAGGTGTTTTTGCATGGATTTTTTCCCGCGTGAGCCGCGACCTTGTAGGCGCAGGCGGGAACATGCGATGACGCAATGCGGAATGTGCGCCTCTGCGCCGTGCTTCGTGCATGGGTGCGGTTGTACCGGCGCACCGCATGAAAGCGCCGTTTTGCGTTTTTGCGACGCTGCCACTTCGTGCGATGCCGCAACGCACCAGGGAAATTTTTCGTGCCGATGAACACTTGCACGATAATCATACAATGTGTTTGCATGCGGCCCATCGTGATACGCCGAAGGGGACACCAGGGACATGCAGCGTGCAGGTTTGATGGCTTCGATTCTTGGCCTGGCGACATCGTCGATGGTTGCGCATGCAGCGGATGCAAAGCGCGAAACCTTCGGCAGCCTGCCTGATGGCACGACCGTGGATGCGGTGGTGCTGAGCAATGCGCACGGCATGCAGGCGCGCATCATCGCGCTCGGTGCGAGCATCCAGTCGCTCGCCACGCCCGACCGCAACGGCAAGAGCGCAAACATCGCGCTGGGCTACGCCTCGCTGGCCGACTACGTGGGCAATCCGCAGTATTTCGGTGCCACCGTGGGCCGCTATGCCAACCGTATCGCCAAGGGCAAGTTCACGCTGGATGGCCACGCCTACAGCGTGCCGGTGAACAACGGCGTCAATTCGCTGCATGGCGGCAGCAAGGGCTTCGACAAGGTGCTGTGGACCGTCGCCGACGTGAAGCACGACGCAGACAAGGCCAGCGTCACGCTCAGCTACGTGAGCCCCGATGGCGACATGGGTTATCCGGGCAAGCTCACCGTCACGGCCACCTACACGCTCGATGAAGAGAACCGCCTTTCCATCGACTACCGCGCGACCACCGACAAGACCACCATCGTCAACCTGAGCAATCACGCCTATTGGAATCTTTCCGGCGAAGGCTCGGGCAGCGTGATGGAGCAGCGCCTCACCCTTGCCGGCGATGCCTATCTGCCGGTGGATGCGGGTTCGATTCCCACAGGGGAAATCCGCAAGGTCGCCGGTACGCCATTCGATTTCCGCCAGGCCAAGCCGATCGGCCGCGACATCCGCACCAACGATGCGCAGCTGCTCAACGGGCGCGGCTATGACCACAACTGGGTGATCAGCAAGGACGAGGCTCCTTCGCTGCGCATGGTGGCGCGCGTGGAAGATCCGGTGTCCGGTCGCGTGCTGACGCTCAAGTCGAGCAAGCCTGGCTTGCAGTTCTACTCGGGGAATTTCCTCGATGGCACCACCGTGGGCACGGGCGGGCACGTCTATCGCCAGGGCGATGCGTTCGTGCTGGAACCGCAGCTCTATCCGGACACGCCAAACAAGGCGTCATTCGGTTCGGCACGGCTGGAGCCGGGCCACGAGTACCGCAACCTGATCGTGTACGAATTCACCACCGAGTCGGCGCGCGGAGCGCACTGACCCATCGAGCATTCGAATCGAGGGCGCCCGAGAGGGCGCTCGTAGGGTCGCTTTGTCTTCAGAACAAGGTGGCCGCGCAACCAAAGCGTCGCCTGCATGAGGCGCGGCGCCACCGAGGGAGAGCTGATGAAGTACGCATTGTTGGCAGTGGCCATGGGCCTGGCGACCACGTTTGCCGTGCCGGTCCACGCGCGCGACACATCGGAACGCTGGACGCCCGCCGAAGCCAAGGCCTGGTACGCCAAGCAGCAGTGGCCACTGGGCAGCAACTACCTTCCGGCAAACGCCATCAACCAACTGGAGATGTGGCAGGCCGATACATTCGATCCGGCGCGCATCGACGAGGAATTCGGCTGGGCGCAGCAGGCGGGCATGACGACCATGCGCGTGTTCCTGCACGACTTGCTGTGGCAGCAGGATGCGGCGGGCTTCAAGAAGCGCATCGACACCTTTCTCGCCATTGCCGACAAGCACGGCATCAAGCCGATCTTCGTGCTGTTCGATTCGTGCTGGGATCCGGAGCCGAAACTCGGCCCGCAGCATCCGCCGATTCCTGGCGTGCACAACTCCGGCTGGGTGCAGAGCCCGGGCGTGGCAATGACCGATCCCGGCCAGTATCCGCGCCTCGAGCAATACGTGAAGGACATCGTGGGAAGCTTCGCCAAGGACAAGCGCATCCTGGCATGGGACGTGTGGAACGAACCCGATAACCCGGGCGGCGGCAACTACGACGCCAAGGAGCCGAAGGACAAGGAAGGCCACGTCGCCAAGCTGTTGCCGCAGGTGTTCGCCTGGGCACGCAGCGCCGCGCCGGTACAGCCGCTCACCAGTGGCCTGTGGCATCACGACGACTGGGCCGATCCGGCCAGGCTCAACGCGGTGGAGCGCACGCAGGTCGAGCAGTCCGACGTGATCAGCTTCCATGACTACAGCTGGCCGGAAACCTTTGCCGGTCGCGTGAAGCAGCTGCAGACGTATGGACGTCCGTTGATCTGCACCGAGTACATGGCGCGCGGCAACGGTTCCACCATCGACGGCATCCTGCCCATTGCCAAGAAGGCCGACGTAGGCATGGTCAACTGGGGCTTCGTGGTCGGCAAGTCGCAGACCAACATGCCGTGGGATTCGTGGCAGCGCCCGTACACCATGGCCCCGCCCACGCTGTGGTTCCACGACCTTTTCTACGCCGATGGCAAGCCGTATCGCCAGCGCGAGATCGACATCCTTCGTTCGCTGTCGCACGCGCCGCGTGGCGCGGTGCCGGCGGATGCCCTGACGTTTCCGATGCAAGCGGTCGGTGCCGGCCGCTGAGGCGGCGCCGTCTTTCCCACCTTCAAGCGCCGTCGCGGAGAACGACGGCGTCCTGAATAACGATGCCGCCGGCGCAGCCGGCGGGCCATGACCTCTGAGGGGAGGCTTTCCATGATTCGCACACAGATCCACAAGACCTTGTTGGCGGCCGCCATTGCGGCCTCGTTCGGCGTTGCCCACGCCGCCGACGTGCCGCCTGCACCAGCCGACGCACCGCAGACGACGGACACCACCGCCAATCCGCCTGCCAACGCACCCAAGAAGGCGACCGCCACCGATGCGCAGCAGAAGGACGCGGTGAACCTGTCCGGCGTGGTGGTGACACCGCTGCGCGAAAGCTTGCAGAGCGCGCAAGCGCTGAAGCAGGACTCGCGCATGATCACCGACTCGATCGTGGCCGAAGACATCGGCAAGCTGCCCGACAACAGCGTGGCCGATGCATTGCAGCGCATTACTGGCGTGCAGGTGGCGCAGGGCTTCCAGGGCGAAACCAGTTCGGTGGTGATCCGCGGTCTGCCCAATGTGATCACTACGCTCAATGGCCGCGAAATCTTCAGCGGCGTGGGCCGCGCATTCGCTTTCCAGAACCTGCCGGCCACGGCGGTGAAGACTGTGCAGGTCTACAAGACCAGCGAGGCGAGCCTGCCTGATGGCGGCATTGCCGGCCTGGTCGATATGCAACTGTTCCGTCCGTTCGACTTCGATGGCGCCAAGGTGGCCGCGTCGGTCAACGAGACGCACAGCAAATACGGTGGCCACACCGACCCCACCGGCAGTTTGCTGCTCAGCGATCGCTGGAAGACCGATATCGGTGAATTCGGCGCACTGGTGAACGTGGGTTACGACCGTCAGCACTACGCTTACAACGCCGTGTGGGACGACTTTCCGAAGGTGTTGACCGACGGTTCCGGCACGCCGGTGCGTACCTCCAGCGGCAACCTGATTTCCGCGCCGAATGGTTTCGGCGCCGACTACAACATCGGTGATCGCACGCGCCAGGAATTCAACTACGCGTTGCAGTGGAAGCCCAACGACAGCACCGAGGTCTACGTCGAAGGCCTCTACGACTGGGATTCGGACAACTACAACCAGCCGTTCTTCTTCAGCTTCCCGGTGGGCTCGGTCGATCCGCAGAACATCAAGGTCACCAACAACTGCTATGCCAATCAGTTGACGGGTTCGACGTACTACGGCCAGACCATCTGCGATGCCGCCAGCGGCAGCTGGACCGGCAACACCTACGCCGCCACCAGCACACAGGCGCACCAGGAATGGGGCCATGACATCCAGAACTCGATCGGCGCGAAGTGGCACGGCGATCGCCTGAACCTGTCGACGGACCTGTCGTTCAACTCGTCCTCGTTCCACGAGCAGACGTTCATTGTCGACACCTTCCTCAAGGCGCCCATCACCACCATCTGGAACGGTGCGCAGAACTGGCAACTGGCCGGCAATCCGGCGAACGATCCGTCGAACTACTACCTCAACGGCCTGTTCCAGACGTGGAACAACCAGCGCGGCAAGCAGACAGCATGGCGTGGCGACGGCAACTACGACATCAACGGCAGCTTCTTCCAGTATGTGGATTTCGGCCTGCGCTACTCGGACCACAAGGCGCAGTACAACGGCAGCGTCGAAATCTCCACGCCGCCGCCGGGTGGCACGGGCGACATCTCGCTCAACCCCAATCCCGCCAACCAGGTGATTGCGCGTTTCCCCAGCGGCTACTTCTGCAGCCAGCCGACCACCAATGCCATTCCGGTGCCGTGGCTCAGCGGTTGCTTCAACTACCTCACCAACAACGCCGATGCCATCCGCACGCTTTACGGTTTGCCGACCGGCCTGGCCGCGGAAAATCCGGGCCGCTTCTACCATATCGACGAGAAGTCGTACGCCGGCTACTTCCAGTTCGGCTATGGCAACGAACTGTGGGGCATGCCGTTCGATGGCTTGATGGGCATGCGCATCGAGCGTGTGAAGCGCAACCTGGATGCGTTCTCGTATGACGCTTCAACCAACGTCTATACGCCGCTCAACGACAGCACCAGTTCGCCCGTCTACCTGCCCAACCTGAGCTTCAACCTGCACATCAAGGACAACTTGCAGTTGCGCCTGGTGGCGGCCAAGACGCTGACGTATCCGGATTTCGGCCAGCTCAACCCGTCGCTGTCGCTCAACCCGGGCACGATCAACCGCGCAGGCGTGGCGAGCAGCGGCAACCCGGACCTGAAGCCGATCCGTTCGAACAACTACGATGCCGCGCTGGAGTACTACTTCGCGCCAGCCAGCTACGTCAGCGGCAGCCTGTTCTATCGCGATATCAACGGCTACATCCAGAACTACGTCACCGACGTGACCATCGGTGGCCAGCCGTATCAGCTCAACTCGCCGCAGAGTGCCGGTTCGGGCCATCTCGACGGCGCGGAAGTGGCATACCAGCAGTTCTTCGACTTCCTGCCGGAACCGTGGAACGGTCTGGGCGTGCAGCTCAACTACACCTACATTGAAGGCTCCACGCGCTCGCCGCAGTTCATCGGCGGCCCAGTGGTCACCTCGCCGCTGCAGAACGTGTCGAAGAACAACGGCAATGCCGTGCTGATGTACGAGAAGTACGGCTGGTCCGCACGACTGGCGTACAACTACCGCAGCCGCTTCATCGACGGTTTCAACCAGCCCACGGTGGCTGGCGTGAACGACGAGATCAAGCCGGCCAACCAGGTGGACTTCTCGCTGGGCTACGACATCAACCGTTACTTCACCGTGGTGTTCAACGCCACCAACATCTTCGGCGCGAACCTGCATCAGTACTGGGGCGATGGCGATACGCGCCCGCGCGACATCCGCTACCAGGACCGCACCTACGGCCTGGGCGTGCGCTTCAAGATGTAAGTCTCTTCCCCTTGGCGGGAGCGGTGGTGACATGCCGTTTCCCGCCTCTTTTTGGGAGGCAACTCGACAAGCGCCACGGCAGGCGTGAACAGGGAATCCACGTATGAGTCGCTCGATATTCGCTTTGTCCACCCTGGCCCTTTGCATCGCCGCCGCCATGCCAGGCTCGGCGGTGGCGCAGGACAGTCCCGACCCGGCGGTCGGTACGCATCTGGCCGATGCGTCCGGCTACGTGTCGATCACGCGCATCGAGCACGGTTCGCCGGAAGACATGGGGCGTCTGCTGATGGCGTTCGAACAGGACGGCATGGCGGGCATTCCGCTGTGGGAAAGCCGCGACGGCGGCGACCACTGGCGTTTCCTGATGAACGTCACCGACCAGACGCATGCCGGCGACAAGCACTGGCAGCTGCGCTGGCAACCGCACATCACGGAGTTGCAGCGCACGAGCGGCGATCTTCCCGCCGGCACGCTGGTGCTCTCGGCCAATGCCACCGGCAACGATGCCAAGGGCCATGTCGCCGAGGAAGACCTGCAGGTCTACACCTCCACCGATGCCGGCAAGACGTGGCGCTATCGCAGCTCCGTCGTCAAAGGCGGCGGGCATCCGGAGGACAAGGACAACAAGGGCGTGTGGGAAACCAACATCCACGTGCTCGACGACGGCCGCATGGTGGCCTACTACTCCACCGAGCAACACAAGGCCGATGGCTACAACCAAGCGCTGGCGCACAAGGTGTCCGACGATGGCGGCAAGCGCTGGGGCAAGGAAGTGCTGGACGTCGCCATTCCCGGCGGCGTGCAACGCCCGGGCATGGCCGTCGTTACCCGATTGGGCGATGGTCGCTATGCGATGACCTACGAGAACATCGATGGCCCGAACAACGGCCAGGTGTTCATCAAGTTCAGCCGCGACGGACTCGACTGGGGCGACCCGCAACGTCATGGCGAGCCGGTGATGACGCTCTCCGGTTTCTGGCCGGCCGCCTGTCCGGTGGTGACGTGGTTCCCGCTCGGCAGTCCGGAAGGCGTGATCGTGGTGTCTGCCGAACGCGGTGGTGGCGGCGCGGAAGAGGGCGGTCGCGACCTGTACTGGAACAACGCTTCCGGTCGCGGCCCCTGGTGGGAAGTGCGCGCGCCGGTGCAGAAGCGCACGGGCAACATCCACGCCGGCTGGACGCAGGCGCTGCTGCTGCGCGATGACGGCCGCATGCTGCATGTCACGACATCGTCGTCGCCCGAGGCACCCACCAGCGTGCAGCACAACGAGATCCTCTATAACTCGACGGCGCTGAACTTCAACCGCTATGAAGCCGAGGATGCGCAATTCACCGGCGCTGTTGCCGTACCGGATCGCAAGGCTTCCAACCTGCGCAAGGCGCGACTGGGCGCAGGCACGGAAGGCCGTTTGCGTTTCGTGGTGAACAGCAATGGCGGGCAGCATGCGCTGGTGCTGCGGTTTGCCGATCTCGGGCTCGCATCGCAGCCGTCCATCGTCGTCAATGGTGCACGCGCGACGAACGCCAGCATCACCAGGACGGATGACGGCTGGCAGCTGGAGCAGCTGTCCGCATCGCTGTTGCCGGGTTTCAACACCATCGATGTGGACGGTGGCGCGCACGTGGTCGATGTCGACTATCTGCAGATCGATGGCGACGCCGCCACGGCGGGCAAGCCGTGATGACGTGTCGCCGCGTGAACCCGATGCTCGCCGTCGTTGCCGGTGTCTTGCTGGCCACGATGGCGCAAGCGCAGACGCCTGCCACCATGCATCCGCTGTTGCCTTCCGGCCCGGATCCGTGGGTCACGCAACGCGATGGCGTCTATTACTACACGAGCACCGAAGGCGATCGCATTTCGCTGCGCAAGACCACCGATATGACGCGCCTCGCCGATGCTTCGCCCGTGGTGGTGTGGCGTCCGCCGGCCGTAGGTGCGAATTCCCATTCGATCTGGGCGCCGGAACTGCATTTCCTCGACGGCAAGTGGTACCTCTACTACTCCGCATCCGACAAGGCGCATGACGATGATGCGCATCGCCATGTGTGGGTGCTGGAGAATGCCTCTTCCGATCCCACGCAAGGCGAGTGGATCGACAAGGGCATGTTGAAGACGCACCTCGCCGGCATCGATGGCACGGTGTTCGATCATGCCGGCAAACGCTACTTCGTCTACTCCGCGTACGTGGGCGACCGCAGCGATCTGATCATCGCGCCGATGAGCAATCCCTGGACGCTGGGCGAACCGCAGGTGGATATCGCGCAACCCACCCATGCATGGGAAATGCAGGGCGGCCGCAAGATTCTCGAAGCGCCGGAATTCATCGAAGGACCGAAGGGCGAGGTGTTTCTTACCTATTCCGCCAGCGCCTGTTGGTCTGATGGCTATTCACTCGGCCTGCTGAGTGCGAAGGCCAACGCGAACCTGCTCGATCCTGCATCGTGGCGCAAATCACCCACGCAAGCGCTGAGCAGTTCGGCGGCGCGCGGGTTCTATGCGCCAGGCCATAACGGCTTTTTCAAATCGCCCGATGGCAAGCGCGACTGGATCATCTTCCACGCCAACGGCGGACCGGATTGGAAATGCACGGCGCGTCGCGCGCCGTACATCATGCCGTTCTCGTGGAAGGCGAACGGCGAGCCGGATTTCGCGAGCGGCAAGTGATGTGCCGCGAAGGGTAGCCGCGCCCTGGGCGCGGCACCTGTCTGCTTACTTGCCTTCCGGAACAAGGTTGGCGAGCTTGCCCTTCTTGTCGAACTGGCAGGTGAAATTCTTCTTGCCATCCATGCCGGCGTCGGCAATGCCGGCGATCGTGTAGCCGGAATCAGCGGCCTGGATCGGTTGCAGCTGGACGTAGTCGTTCTTCACGTCGAATTTCTTTGCCGCGGCATCCAGGCAGCGAGTGGTCAGCTTGCCGGGATTAGGGCGATCGGAAGCGAAGGCGTGCGAACTCAGGACTAACGTGAGGGACGCGGCCAGGAACAGGGCAGAGTGGCGCATGTATCTATCTCCTACGAGGCCAAAGGTATGGCCTCGTCGAGTGTGCCTTGCATTTCCTTGCGGCAGGATGAATCGCCATCGTCGCGCATTGACACGATCACGATCGCGTCAATGCGATGTCAATCCACTCCGAGATTGAAGAGCGCGCGCTGCTCCGAACCTTTTCACCACTCCGCTACGCTGCCATCGGCATGGCGCCAGATCGGATTGCGCCAGCGATGGCCCACCGCTGCACGTTCCGCCACGTAAGCCTCGTTCACCGAGATGCCCAGGCCCGCACCATTGGGAATGGCGACGAAGCCATCCTTGTATGCAAACACGTTGCGGTCCGTCACGTAGTCGAGCAGATCGTTGCCGGCGTTGTAGTGGATGCCCAGGCTTTGTTCCTGGATGAAGGCGTTGTGGCACACCGCATCGAGCTGCAGGTTCGCGGCGAGCGCGATCGGGCCGAGTGGGCAATGCAGGGCCAGCGCCACGTCGTAGGCTTCAGCCATCGCCGCGATCTTGCGCGTCTCGGTGATGCCGCCCGCGTGCGAGGGATCGGGCTGGATGATGTCCACGCCGCCCATCTGCAACACGCGCTTGAAGTCGTAGCGCGTGT
Source organism: Dyella japonica (assembly GCF_040545895.1). Taxonomy (GTDB): domain Bacteria; phylum Pseudomonadota; class Gammaproteobacteria; order Xanthomonadales; family Rhodanobacteraceae; genus Dyella; species Dyella japonica_D. The sequence continues at coordinate 143,589 of NZ_JBEPMU010000005.1, read as the reverse complement.
ACAAGCGCTCGCCAAGCGCAATCGGTGCCGGCGAAATCGCCGCCAGTTCCGGCAGCGCTTCGAGATGATCCGACAGCACCGGTTCCTCGATGAACATCAGCTTGAACGGTGCCAACTCGCGCATCAGCACTTTCGCCATCGGCTTGTGCACGCGGCCGTGGAAATCCAGGCCGATGCCCACGTGCGGTCCCACCGCATCGCGAATGGCCTGCACGTTCTCCAGCACCTGCTCGACCTTGTCGTAGGTGTCGACGTATTGCAGTTCTTCCGTGGCATTCATCTTCACGGCGGTGAAGCCGCGCGCCACGGCTTCCTTGGCCGCGCGTGCCGTATCAGCCGGACGATCGCCGCCAATCCACGAATACACGCGGATGCGATCGCGCACCGGGCCGCCGAGCAACTGGTGCACGGGCTGGTTGAGATCCTTGCCCTTGATGTCCCACAGCGCCTGGTCGATGCCGGCAATCGCGCTCATCAGCACCGGACCGCCGCGATAGAAGCCGCCGCGATACATCACGTTCCACAGGTCTTCGATGTGGCGCGGGTCCTTGCCGATCAGGTAATCGGACAACTCGTCGACAGCAGCAGCCACGGTGTGCGCGCGACCTTCGACGATGGGCTCACCCCAGCCGACGATGCCTGCATCGGTGTCGATGCGCAGGAACAGCCAGCGTGGAGGAGCGAGGTAAGTGGTGAGGCGCGTGATCTTCATGGGGTGGAATGTCCTTGATGATGACGGGGCCACGCGCGGACAAACGCCTGCGCGGCGGCGCCGACCGTGGCCGCGTCCTGGCCGGGTTTGTACAGCGCAGAGCCCAGGCCGAAACCGGTTGCGCCAGCGTCGAGATAAACCTGCATGCCGTCAGGCGTGATGCCGCCCACGGGTAGTAGCGGTGTGCTGGCGGGAATCACAGCGCGCCATGCCCGCAACACCGCGGGAGTGATCAGTTCGGCAGGGAAGGCCTTGAGTCCATCGGCGCCGGCCGCGAGCGCAGCGAACGCCTCGGTGGGCGTGGACACGCCGGGCAGGCAGAACAGGCCGGCGCGCTTGGCTGCCGAAATGACGGCGGTGTCGGCGTGCGGCATGACGATCACGCGACCGCCGGCAGCGGCGACATCTTCCACCGCTGCGGGCGTGAGCACGGTGCCCGCGCCGATCAGGCAACGTTCGCCCAGCGCCGCGGACAGCAAGCGGATGCTCTCCAGCGGCTGCGGTGAATTGAGCGGCACTTCGATGATGCGCAGGCCAGCGTCGGCAACGGCGGTGCCGATGGCCTCCGCTTCGTCAGGACGAAGGCCACGCAGGATGGCCACCAGCGGCAACGGATCAAGCCAGTCGCGGAACAGCATCAGTGAGTCACTCCTACAAGGGAAGCGTCGGTTTCCAGCAGCTTCGCCGCGGTGGCGAGACGCCATAGGCCGCATGCGGCGGCGTCCTGTGCTGCATCGACAAGATGCACGCCAAACGATGCGGCGGCGCAGTGGTAACGCGCGCGCTGTGCGGCGTCGCCGATCAGCAGCGGCGGCACATCCGTGCGCAGCCAGCCTTGCGCGGCGGCGATGCGCCATTCCTCGCCAATCATCAGGCCGGACAGATAGGACGGCACCGAGGCCGGTGCGAGTCGACCGTCGAGTACCAGCGTGCGCGCGGAAAACAGGCGCGACAGCACACCGGATGCCGCACTGTCGCGGGCGGCATGTACGCCGGCATCGAAGGCGTCGACGTCATCGTCGCTGCCGGCAGCATCGGATACGCCGGCGCCGAGAATCGAATGGTGCCGCAGCAGCGCGAACAGTTCGCCCGTCATGAGCGTGGCCACGCGCGTCACGCGGCCGTCGCGCGTGGTCACCCATTTGCTGTGGGTGCCAGGCAGCACCAGCGTGCGTTCGCCGATGTCGTCATCGGCCAGCGCGCCGAGTATCTGGGTTTCCTCGCCGCGCATCACGTCGGGGCCATGGGCGTCGCGCACACCGGGCACGATGTGCAGCAGACGGCCTTCGCCGGTGTCCACTGCGCGGATGCCGGCGACGAGCGCATCGAGATGGGCGGGCACGTCGACGTAAGGCACTTCACGCCAGCCCTGGCGACTGCCGACCATGCCGGAGGCGATCAGCGGCAGTTCCGTCGGCCAGCCGGCCAATACATCGTTCAATGCCGCGCCGAAGCCGCCCTCGGGAAGCTGGCGGATGCCCCAGGCACGATGGCGCTGCTCGAGGACCATGCCATCGGCATCGAACAGGAAGGCACGCAGGCTGGAGGTGCCCCAGTCGAGGCCGATCAATCGCATCATGGACTCAGTTCTCCGACGCGCGGCCCTTCTGCATGTTGGCCCGCGATTCCTCCACCACGGCCAACATCGCGAGGCGCGCCGCTTCGGGGTCGCTGCGACGGATCGCTTCGAGCACCTTGCCATGGGCCGGCAACGCGGCCTTGAAGTTCTTGGCGGTGCGCGCCGACAGCACGAAGAACGTACTGAGCGCGCTTTCGATCACCGTGAACAGCGAGATCATCAATTCGTTGTTGGTGGCGTTGAGTACGGCCTCATGGAAGGCGAGGTCGGCGGCCGCCCAGGCTTCCAGGTCGACGGCGGCGTCCATCGCCGCATAGGCCTCGTCGATGTGCCGCAACTGTTCGTAAGTGCGCTGTTTCGCAGCGGCGGCCGCAGCGCCCGGTTCGACCAGTTCGCGCATCTCGGCAAGCTTTCGCACGAAGTCTTCGGTGGGCATCAACTCGCAGCGCCAGGCCAGCACGTCGGCGTCCAACTGTTGCCACGCGCGCGCATCGCGCACGCGGGTGCCGACCTTGGTGCGCGATTCCACCAGCCCCTTTGCGGAGAGCACCTTCATCCCTTCGCGCAACGCGGTGCGGCTCACCTTGAGCTGCTCTGCCAGAAGCTCCTCGCGCGGCAGCAACTCGCCGGGCTTGAGGCTGCCGCCAATGATGCGCTGGCCGAGTTCATGCACCACGAGGTCGTAGAGGCTGCGGGTCGTCGGCGTTGCGCCCTTGGGGTGGCGCGCGCGGGCAGAGGAAGGCGGAGTGGAGCGTCTGGTCATGGAATGCGCCTTGGCGTGGCAGTCGACTAATTATCGTACAAGAAGCGTCATGGCAGAGACTTTCGACCGACGTCATTCACGGCTATATAGTAGTATAAATTGAGTTGAGTGCAAAATAATTTTCGGCTCGAAGTGGTGCGTCGCCGCATGACCTACTTGAGCATCTCATCGTCATATTCCAGCCATTACATGGCTTTGCACGTTACTTGTCGTGCCTTGAATGTTGCGGTGCGCTAAGACTGGCGCTCGGATTGGTCCGTCAATCCGTATTGTCAATCATCATACCATATGCTCATATGCCGATCCGCGCCAACGATCCCCCGGGGCTGGCGCAGCGCATGCGGCTCCCTTTGGCGACGCCGCGCGATGACGATGACCGCCGCGATGACGCGGTGGCACGGCGACCAAACAAGAACAGCGTCTTTGGGAGAGGAAGACATCATGCAGACGAGAAAGCTCACGGTGGGTATCCGCAGTGCGTTGTTGTGCGCCGTCGGCGCCGCATGCGGTTTGGCGGGGACCGATCTTTACGCGCAGACGGCGACGTCCGACGCGGCAGGCGCGCCGGCAGCGTCGGCCACGCAGGGTGGTGACGCTGCCTCCACCGATGCACAGAAGAACGTCAAGAACCTCAATGCCGTGCAGGTGACCGGCCAGCTGGAGTCGCTGTTGCGCGCGCAGGAAACCAAGCGCGACGACATCGGCGTGGTCGATTCGGTGTCGGCGGCGGAAGCGGGCCAGTTCCCGGATCAGAACGTGGCCGACGCGCTGCAGCGCGTGCCTGGCGTGTCGGTGAATCGCGGCGGCGGCGAATCCTCGCAGATCACCGTGCGCGGCTTCGGTCCGCAGTTCGTCAACGTGCTGGTGAACGGCCGCGACATGGCATCGTCCTCGACCGACCGCGCGTTCGACTTCGACGTGCTGCCGGTGGAATTGCTGCAACAGGCCGTGGTGCACAAGACCGGCACGGCCGACCTCGACGAGGGCGGCATCGGCGGCACCGTGAACCTGGTGACGGCGCAGCCCTTCGACTTCAATGGTTTTCATGCCTCCGCCAGCGCGGGCGGCGTGAACGACGACTCGGTTGGCGGCAAGGTGACGCCCAAGGTGTCGGGCATCATCGGCGACACCAATGCCGACCATACCTTCGGCTGGCTGGTTTCGGCGGTGTACTACAAGCGCGACCACTCGACCCAGTCGGTGGATACGTCCGGTTGGATGCACATGGGTTTCCCGTGGGTGAACCCGAACTACACGGACGTCTATCTGCCGCAGAGTCTGCAAGGCTCGGTGACTGATGAGAAGCGCACCCGCCGCGCACTCAGCGGCGCGATCGACTGGAAGCCGATCGACGACCTCGCCGTGAAGTTGGACGGGCTGTACTCCGAGTACAAGGTGGACTACAGCTACAACGCCTTCGGCCTGTACACCAACCCATACGTCATCGACTCGATCACGCCCGGCGCGAACAACACCGCCCAGCACTTCAGCGAGAACGCGACGGGCGGCATGTCGAACGATTACATCAAGGAAGGCAACCCGCGCGACTCGAAGAACCTGCAGTTCGGAGCCAACCTGAACTACCAGATCGACAAGGACACGCAGATCGACCTCGACTCCTCCGTCTCGCGCGCGTGGAACAAGCAGTCGGCGAATGGCTATTTCGTGGTGATCGGTACGCGTAACCTCGGCGTCAATCCGACCTGGACCAACAACGGCGACAGCCAGTTGCCCAGCTACACGGATTTCGTCTCGCCCACCAACGTCAATGATCTGCATGCCCACGTCACCAACCAGGGTACGCAGAGCCCGAACGTGAGCAACGACATCTTCGAGAATCGCCTGCACCTTTCGCACACGTTCCAGGAAGGCGTGCTGTCGCGGCTGGACTTTGGCGTGGAGCAATCGTCGCAGACCAAGATGATGGACACGTACAACACGCCCAACAGCTTCGGCTGCGCGGAATACTGCGGCTACGTGGCCACCATCCCGGCCTCGGCGATCGGCGCCCATGTGCAGAACTTCGGCTCGCTGGTCGGCGGCGTTTCGCCGGGCTTCCCCGGGCAGTGGATCGACTACGACGTCAACAAGCTGTTCGCTTATCTCGCCACGCCCGCCGCGTACAACCAGTTGCCGAACCCGGACGCCTTCAAGGCGCAGTTGGATGCCAACGGTGGCGGCTTCACCGCGATCCCCGATCCGCAGAAGTACAGCCGCATCCACGAACTGGTGCGCGCGGCCTATGTGATGGGCACGCTGGACGGCAACATGGGCGAGATGCCGTGGGAACTGAACCTGGGCGTGCGTTACACCAAGACCGACACGACGTCGGAGGCGTATTCGGTGCCGCTGGTGTCGCTGGTGGTGAACCCGAACGACCCCACCAACGCGATTCCGACCTACGGTGCGATCTCGCCGATCAGTGCGCACGGCAGCTACAACAACTGGCTGCCGTCGGCGAACTTCCGACTGAACCTGCGTGACGATTTGATCTTCCGCGCCGCAGCGTCCAAGACGCTCACGCGTCCTGACCTGAGCAATCTGTCGGCGGCGGTGGGTTATGACTTCCGTCCCACCGACCAGACCATCACCAAGGGCAATGCGGAGCTGAAGCCGTATCTCTCCAAGAACTTCGACATGGGCCTGGAGTGGTACTTTGCCGACACCAGCTACGTGGCGCTGGATGGTTTCTACAAGAAGGTGGACAACTTCAGCACGCTGGTGACCAGCACCACCTCGCTGCTCGGCTTCCCGTTCCTGCTGACCGAACCGGTGAACCTCAACAGCGCCACCATCAAGGGCGCGGAGTTCACTTTCAACTACCAGTTCACCCATCTGCCTTCGCCGTTCGACGGCCTGGGTGTGGCGACCAACTACACCTACGTGACCAGCAGCGCATCGGCCAGCGCCAGCCAGATCAGCACCACCGGCAAGTTCGCCATCCCCGGCATCGGCAATTCGTCCAACGCCAGCCTGTTCTACACCAAGGGACCGGTGGAATTGCGACTGGCGTACAACTGGCGCCAGGCTTACCTGAGCTCCATCGCCGGTGCGCAGGGCCAGCCGACCACCGTCAAGGCTTACGGGCAGCTCGACTTCAGCGGAAACTACCACTTGAACAAGAATGTCTCGTTCTACCTGCAGGCGACCAACCTCAACAACGAGAAGATCTACCAGTACCAGGTGTACCTCGATCGCGAGAGCTACGCCGAAGCCGATGGCCGCACGATTTCCGCCGGCGTGCACATCGACTGGAACTGAGACGTTTGAACCGCGGTTCGCTGCGCATGCATGGATGCGCGCAGCAAGCCGTTTCGCGCGGCCGCGTTCGTGAGGACGCGGCCGTTCGTATCATGGGGGCATGGGCATGATCGAATGGAACAGTGCGGCGTTGGCGGTGGGCATCCGCCCGTCGTTCGGCGGCGGCATGGCGTATCTCGATGCGTGGCACGACGGCGCCCGCCTTTCGCTGATGCGTCCGTTGCGTGCACCGGCCATGTCGGATGATGCGTTCGAGCCGAACCGGCTGGCGTGTTATCCGCTGGTGCCGTGGAGCAACCGTATCGATCACGGCGGCTTCGCGATGGACGGTGCGCGCGTGGCGCTGGCACCGAACCGCAACGATGATCCGTATCCCATCCATGGCACAGGCTGGCAGCGCGCATGGCAGGTCGAGCAACAAGCGTCGGAAGACGTCGTGCTCGCGCTCGACGATGCGACACCCGGCGCCTACGCCTATCGGGCGCAGCAGCGCTACACCTTGCAAGGCGATACGCTGCGCGTGGCACTTTCGGTACGCAACGATGGCGATGCGGCACTGCCGTTCGGGCTCGGCTTGCATCCGTTCTTCCTGCATCACGGTGGCGCGCGTCTGCGCGCGTCGGCCACGCAGGTGTGGCTCAACGACGGCCATTCGCCGATGCCGGTCGAACGCGCCGCGGTGCCGGCGACCTGGGACTTCCGCGATGGCCGCGCCCTGCCAGGCGAAGAGCTCAATCACTGTTTCGTGGGATGGGATGGTCAGGCGACGATCGAATGGCCGGGCCTGGGATTGGCGCTGGACATCGCCGCCGACATGGACGCTTTCATCCTCTATACGCCGGTGGGTGCCGACTTCTTCTGCTTCGAGCCAGTGGACCACTGCATCGATGCCGTGCATCGTCCGGGTGGTGCGCTGGCCAACGGTATGACGCGGCTGGCGCCGGGCGAGCGGCTGATGCGGCACGTCGCGTTTCGCGTGCGCCCGTTGGCGGTGGATGCCTCGCCCCTTTCTCCTTTCGCTCCCTGATGTCACGAGGTCGAACTCCATGAATGCAAGCGCCTACGACTTCACTGCAACCGGCCAGCCGCGGCTGCAGGGCAAGCGCGCGTTGATCACCGGCGCGGGCAGCGGTATCGGCAGCGCCATCGCCGAACTGTTTGCACGTGAAGGCGCGGATCTTGTTCTGCTCGATCTCACCGCTGCGCCGGCGAAGGCGGTCGGCGAACGGTTGATGGAAACGACCGGGCGGCGCGTCATGGCGGTCGGTGCGGACGTATCGTCATCCACGCAGGTGGATGCGGCCTTTGCCGAAGCGCTGGATGCCTTTGGCGGTTTGGACATCCTGATCAACTGCGCCGGCGTCAACGTGTTCGGCGATCCGCTGCAGACCAGCGAGCAGGATTGGCGGCGCTGCCTGGACACCAACCTCACGGGCGCGTGGCACTGCATTCGTGCAGCGCTGCCGTCGATGCTGGCGGCGAGCTACGGCCACATCGTCAACATCGCCTCGGTGCATGGACACAAGATCATTCCCGGTGCGTTTCCGTATCCCGTGGCCAAGCATGGGCTGATCGGATTGACGCGTTCACTGGGCATTGAATACGCCGCGCGCGGCATCCGCGTGAACTCGATCTCGCCGGGCCTGATCATGACGCCGGCGGCCGAGCGCTATTTCCAGTCGTGTCCCGACCCGGAAGCAGAGCGCCGCCACCAGGCAGAACTGCTGCCGTGCAAACGCATCGGCCGACCGGAGGAGGTTGCCTATGCGGCGCTGTTCCTCGCTGGCGACGAGGCGCGCTTCATCAACGCCACGGACGTGCTGATTGACGGCGGTCGCAGCCAGATCTACCACGACTGAGCGCTGGAGCCGTCGAGCGTCGACGGCTCAATCAGATCGACCGGTCAAGCGCGCTTCCATCGCTTCCAACGCGACACCGGCTGTTTCCGGCACGCGTCGCAGGATGAATATGAAGCCGGCCGCGCAGATCAAACCATAGATCCAGAAGCTGCCGGCCGGCCCCAGGCGCGCGTTGAGCCAGGGGAAGGTGTAGGTCAGCACGAAGCACGCGGTCCACAGCGAGAACACGCCCAGTGCCACCGCCTGCGCGCGAATGCGGTCGGGGAAGATTTCGGCGAGCAACACCCAGGTCACCGGCGCCAGCGTGGTGGCGTATACCGCGATGGCGGCCAACACCAGTATCAGCACCGGCAGGCCCATCACGTGCAATGCGTAGGCGCCGCCAATCAGCGCATAGATGATCGCCAGCGCGCTTGCGCCCACCAGCATCAGGCGGCGGCGTCCCCAGCTGTCGACCAGGCGCAGCGCAAGCACGGTGAACAGCAGATTCACCGTGCCGGTGGCGACGATGGATTTCAGCGCATCGTTCACGTCGAAGCCGGCGGAGGCGAAGATGTCCTGCGCGTAGTTGAAGATCACATTGATGCCGCACCACTGCTGGAACACTGCGAGCACCACGCCGATCAGCAGGATCGGCCGCACGTCCGGCGCCCACAGCGACGGACGTCGTGCATCGCTGGTGGGGTGTTCGTGATGCGAGGCGCGTATCGCAGCCAGCACATCGCGCGCGTAGTCGACGCCGCCAATGCGTTCGAGCACCGTCGCAGCCTGCGCGTCGCGCCCGCGGCGACTCAGCCAGCGCGGCGATTCGGGTATCGTCAATGACAGCAGCAGGAAGAACACGGCAGGCACGCCGCCGGACAGGAACATCCAGCGCCAGCCGTGCTGCACGTTCCACGACTGCAGCAGCGTCGCGGCATCCATGCCCGGCGGCACCGGGCGCGCGATCCACAGGTTGACCAATTGCGCGAGCAACACGCCGATCACGATGGTGAGCTGGTTGATGGCAACCAGCCGACCGCGAACGGCGGTCGGGCTGACTTCGGCGATATACATCGGCGACAAGCCGGATGCCAGGCCGATGCCGATACCGCCGACGATGCGGAACACGGCGAACACCGAGGCATCGTTCGCTGCCGCGGCGCCGATCGCGCTGGCCACGAACAGTACGGAAGCGATGATCAACGAAGGGCGTCGGCCCAGGCGGTCGGCGAGCATGCCCGCGCACATCGCGCCAACAATGCAACCGATCAAGGCCGAACTCATCAGCCAGCCGGACATGGCCGGGTTGTGCACGCCGAAGTACGTCTCGTAGAACGTCTTGGCGCCGCCGATCACCACCCAGTCGTAGCCGAACAGCAGGCCGCCGAGCGCCGCCACCAGACAGATAAGCCAGAGGTAGGCCGTGGGTGCCGCAGCGACACGGTCAGGCAGCGCGCCTGGCATCGAGAGATCGTTGTGCATGGGAACATCGGCTCCGCGGGTTGGGCGTGCGCCCGGAGGGGCGCGGCGCTCGTGTGATGAGCGATCAAATTGTCATACAAGTAGGCAAAATATCAACCTGTATGCCTATTTTCACGCTGCAGCACACATTGCTATTTGTACGACAATATGTTTGCATCCCCGGCTAGATCCGTTCGGCCCGATGCGCGCCGAACCTCCATGCAGATCGCCGCACGCGGCAACAGCGGCCATTGAGAGGAACCTGCCAGGTGATGCGACATTCCAGGGGCAAGAGGTGCGCTGCGGTGCTGGCGCTGGGTTTGTTGTTCGGCACAGTTGCCCCGCTGCCCTTGGCAGCCGCGCCTGCTGCAAGCAAGGCAGCGAGCGTCGCACCACGGATTCGCTACGACGCCGCGCACCAACTGTTCCGCATCGATGCGGGGCAGGTCACCTATGCCTTCGGTGTTGACGCTGACGGCATGTTGCAGACCGTCTACTGGGGCGCGCGGCTGGCGACGGATGATCCGCTGGGTGCGGCGCGCGTATCGCCGGGCCACTCCTCGTTCGATTCGCCAGGCAGCACGTCGCCGCAGGAATATGCCGGCTGGGGCGGGCGCATCACCATCGAGCCCGACCTCAAGGCGCATTTCGCCGACGGCAATCGCGACCTGGTGCTGCACTACGCAAGCCATCGCATCGACGGCGACGCGCTCGACGTCGAACTGCGCGATATCCGCCTCGACGTATCGGTGTGGCTGCGTTATACGGTCGATCCGGTCACGGGCATCATCGGCCGCTCCGCGCGCATCGAGAACCATACCGCGCAAGCCATGACCGTCGACCAGGCGTCGGCTGCCAGCTGGAACCTGCCCGCAGGCGATGACTACTCGCTGCGCTACCTCACCGGCAGCTGGGCGCGCGAATGGCGACTGCAGACGCGCGCGATCGTGCCGGGCGCCACCGAGCTCGGCAGTCGACGCGGCACCACCGGCGACCAGAACAATCCATGGTTCGCCATCGAGCGCGGCGGGCAATGGAATGAAGAGCACGGCGAGGTGTGGTTCGGCGCGCTGGCCTGGAGCGGTTCGTGGCACATCCGCGTCGATCAGGACGTGCTGCACCAGGTGCGCGTCACGGGTGGCTACAACCCGTTCGATTTCGCCTATCGCCTGGCGCCGGGACAAACGCTGCAGACGCCGGTGTTCTACGCAGGCTACACGTCCGATGGCATCGGCGAGGCATCGCGACTGATGCACCGCTTCGAGATGAATACCGTGCTGCCCCAGCGCGCCGACACCAAGCTGCGGCCGGTGTTGTACAACTCGTGGGAGGCCACCGAGTTCAAGGTCGACGAGGCGGGGCAGGAGAAGCTGGCCGAAGCGGCGGCCAAGCTCGGCGTCGAGCGTTTCGTCGTCGACGACGGCTGGTTCGGCGCGCGCAACAGCGATCATGCGGGCCTCGGCGACTGGACGGTCAATCGCGAGAAATTTCCGCATGGCCTCAAGCCGCTGATCGACAAGGTGCAGGGACTGGGCATGAGCTTCGGGCTGTGGGTCGAGCCGGAGATGATCAACCCCGACAGCGACCTCTATCGCGCGCATCCGGATTGGGCGCTGCATTTCAACGACCGCCCGCGCAGCGAAGGCCGCAACCAGCTCGTGCTCAACCTTGCGCGCAAGGACGTGGCCGATTACGTGTACGGCGTGCTCGATCGCCTGCTGTCGGAGAACAAGATCCAGTTCCTCAAGTGGGATTACAACCGCAACTGGACCGAACCGGGCTGGCCGGATGTTGCGCCGGAAGAACAACAGAAGGTCTACGTCGCCTTCATCGACAACCTGTACGACATCATCAGGCGATTGCGCGCGAAGCATCCGGGCGTGGAGATCGAATCGTGTTCCGGCGGCGGTGCGCGCGTGGACCTGGGCATCATGGGGTTGACCGACGAAGTGTGGCCTTCTGACAACACCGATCCCTCCGACCGCTTGTCGATCCAGGACGGCTTCACCTATGCCTACGCGCCCGGCGTGATGATGGCCTGGGTCACCGGCTCGCCGAACTGGGTGAACAATCGCAAGAGCTCGCTGGATTTTCGCTTCCTGTCCTCCATGCAGGGCGGACTGGGCATTGGCGCGAACATCCTCGAATGGACGCCGGAAGAAAACGCCACCGCGCAACGCTACGTGGCCGAGTACAAGCGCATTCGTTCAACGGTACAGCGTGGCCGGTTGTATCGCCTGCTGTCGCCGCGCGACGAGGCACGACAGTCGGCCACCGAATCGGTGTCGTCCGATGGCACGCAGGCCGTGCTGTTCGCCTTCCAGCGACAAGGCTACGAAGCCGAGCGATACCCCACGCTACGCCTGCGCGGGCTGGACCCGAAGGCACGCTACCGCTATCGCCTGATCCACGGCGAAGCCGCCGAAGGCACACCCGTCGAGGCCAGTGGTGCGTACTGGATGAACCAGGGCATCGATCTGAAGATCCAAGGCGATCTGCAGGCAGCCGGCGTGGTGTTCGAGCGGGTGAGGGCGTGATGAGCCGTTGCGCTCGCGAGAGGCGATGGCAAGGCGTGCGATAGCGAGTACCCACGCGCCCGGTTTGATCGCTGCTGGCGCGCGTGGCACCCTCACACTTCATCCCCGGACGGCTGGCCGTCCGAAGACCATGGAGTGATCATGCCCCGCACGTTCCTCGCCTTCGCGCTCGCCGCGAGCCTCACCACCGCCGCGCTGGCCGCGGTTCCTACTACCGAACAGGCGGGCCTTGCGCAGATACGCGAAAGCGACCTGCGTGCGGACATCACCTTTCTCGCTTCGGATGCGTTGCAAGGGCGACTCTCGCTGCAGCCGGGCGATGATGCGTCCGTGCAATGGATCGCTTCGGAATTTGCGAAGGCCGGATTGAAGCCCGCGGCCACCGATGCGCAGGGGCAACCCAGCTTCCTGCAGACCGTGCCGCTGATCGAATACCGGCCGGACGCGAAGGCCACGCTGCTCACGCTCAAGCGCGGCGGCAAGAACACCGAGTGGAAAGATCCGGAAGTGTCTGGTTCGTTCCCGACCGATCAGGACGTCTCGGCTCCGGTCGTGTTCGCCGGCTACGGCATCACCGCGCCGGAACTCGGCTATGACGACTACGCCGGCCTCGACGTGAAAGGCAAGGTGGTCGTGGTGTTCGACCACGAGCCGCAGGAGACCGATCCCAAGTCGATCTTCAACGGTACCGGCAACACGCGTTACGCCACCGGGTACGTGAAAGCGCTGAACGCGCAGGCGCATGGCGCGGTGGCGGTGCTGCTGGCGCCCGAACCCGCTCACAACCATCCCTCGCAACTGGAAGTGCGCAAGCGCATCGGGCATCAAGCCGAACACGCCGCCAACCCGATTCCCGCGCAGGCGCTTGCAGACAGCCCCGTGCATATCCCCAGCATGGTCATCTCCGCCGAGGTGGAAGAGGCGCTGCTGAGCACCAGTGGGAGCACGCCGAAGGCATTGCAGTCGGGCATCGATGCGGATCTCAAGCCGCGCTCGCAGGCGCTGCCCGATACCTCGATCAGCCTGCACCTGAAGAACAGTTCACGCCGCGAAGCCACCACGTGGAATGCCGTGGGCCTGCTCGAAGGCAGCGATCCGAAGCTGGCGCCCGAGACCATCATCATCAGCGCGCATCACGATCACGACGGCCAGGCCGGCGACAAGATCTGGCACGGTGCCGATGACAACGCGTCGGGCACGGTGGGTGTGGTGACGCTTGCGCGCGCATTTGCAGCGAACCCCACCAAACCGAAGCGCTCGATCCTGTTCGCGGTGTTCGCCGCGGAAGAACGCGGCCTGTTGGGCGCGTATTACCTCGCCGCGCATCCGCTGCGTCCACTCGACACCACGCGCGCGATGATCAACTTCGACATGATCGGCCGCGATGAAAAGCCCAGTCCGCAAACCGAAGGGCTGATCACTATTCCCGCCGATACCGGCAACCGCCTCAACCTGATCGGCGCGGCATACAGCCCGGATTATCAGAAGACCGTGGTCAAGGCGAACGGCGACGTGGGCCTGGTGCTGGACGATCGATTCGATCACGAGTACGCGCTGAACGTGTTCTTCCGCTCCGACCAGTTCCCGTTCGTGCTGCACAACGTGCCGGCCTTCTGGTGGTTCACCGGCTTCCATCCGGATTACCACCACCCGAGCGATACGGCCGAGAAGATCGACTATCCGAAGATGGCCAAGATCCTCAAGCTCGCCTACCTCAGCACGTGGCAGTTCGCCAACGAAGCCACGCCGCCGCGCTTCGTGTCGCATCCGGGCAGCCAGAACACGCCGTAAGCACACTGGGCCCTCGCACGAAAACACCCCGGCATGCCGGGGTGTTTTCGTTTACGGGGTGAACGACACGCGCTGCTGCGCGCGATCGATCAACGCCTTCTCGATGGCGGGCCAGCGGTCATGCGCGGTGCCGTGCTCGCCCAGTTGCGCGGCGGTGAAGCCGGTAGGCGCGAGATCCTCGCCGTAGATCACCATCAGCTCCTTGCGCTTCTCGGCATCGGGCAGATGCACGAGGCGCACATACATCGCGTTGGCCGGGCGGTGATAACCCTTGGCCGCGAGCAGGCGGCGCTGGTGGTCGCCATCGGAGTCCTTCTCGGCCGGTTGCTGCGCGTTCTGCACCCAGGTGTCGAGATAGAAATCCAGGCCGTTGATGGTGATGTGCCGCGAGCCCGAGTAATCGTGATGCATGTCAGGACGCTCGGGTACGTAAGCCTCGAACTGCACCCAGTACAGGCGCTGGATATGTTTGTCGGGCGTGGCATCCACGAAGACGTGCATCTCGCAATCGTCGAAGCCCAGCAGCATCCAGCGATCCGAACCCACGTACGTCGCCGTGGCCGGCAGATCGATGCGAATCTTCGGATCGTGCGTCGAAGTGACGGTCGTGCCGCGCACCGTACGCTCCGGTTCCGCCGCGTGTGCTGGCAGCACACAGGCCAGTGCCAGCGACAGCGTTGCCATGGTTTTCCACATGATTCACCTCATCGTTCCGTGTCGGGATCCAGCAGGACGTGCGATGACGGCATCGCCGCATCCCAGCATGAGGTTGTGTGGCAACAAGCGTGCCATAGACCGGATGGCGGGTACATGGCGTGGGGCGGGTATGGCAATCGATCAAAGCGCTGTCCGCGGACGCGCAGCGGACGTCCGTGCGTATGATCAGCCCTTGCCCGCGCTCGTTTGCTTGGCCAACTGTTCGCAGTTGTTGCCGTAGGTACGCAGATCCTTGCGCACCGCATCGAGCGGCATCCAGAAACCGTAGCGCACCGCGCCGCCGCGGTCGGCCAGCCACGCGGCCATCAGGTGGGCCGACAGCAGCTGGTTGAGCTGCGCCATGGGCAGCGGCTGGCTGACCACCACCGACTGCTCCACGGCCGATGCATTCACGCGGTCGCCGCTGTTGATGGGCTGGTCGTTGATCTCGAAGTACGAATGCGTGGCGCGTGCCACCATCTGGCGGGCGCGATCAGCGCCGATGGCGTAGTACGCGGTGATCGTGAGCCCATCGGGGCGACACTGCAGGGTGATGCGATGCTCGCCTTCGCGCGTCATCTGCGTGACCGAGATGGAAGCGACGCTGGTGATCGGGCTGTTGACCGCCGTGGGCAACAGGCGCCCGTTGTTCGAGAGACCGTTGGCCAGCATCTGATCGGCGTTGAGCCAGGTCACTTCACCGCCGGGCGTGGTGCCGAAGACCTGCGGGTTCACGCCCATATCATGGAGATAGGCGGCGACATCGGTAGCCGGCGTCACCGTGGTGGGCAGCGGCTGCGCACCGAAGCGATCGCTGCCGGTCGGCGCCCAGCGAAACAGGCCGCCCGCATAGGCGTACGCGCAGGCATTCACGCACTGCGACGACTTGGGCACCACGGGCTGGCGCGCGGTCTTGCGCGGCGAGCCAAGATGCGTGGTCATGTTGCCCGCGCGAAACAGGCGGCCCAGCGCGATGCCTGCCGCCACATCGCCACCGGGCGAGTTGAGATAGATGTCGCTGTTCGGCGGAATCTTGCGCGACTGGATCATCGACTGCACGCGCTGCGCGGCGCCGGCATCGATGGGGCCATACAGATACACCTGCGGCACCTTCGCCACCGAGATGGTCATGCGGTCATCGTTGACCTGCACGGCGAGCTGTTCGCTTCCGGCCGTTTGCGAGCTGTTGCGCGACGGGCTTTCGCCATGCGCCTGCCATGGGCTGACGCCGGCCAGCAACACGCTGGCCAGCAGGATCGATCGGCGAAACGGGAATCGGACGTGGCGCTGAGTGGAAACGGCTTGCACGCGTTGGATCCTGCAACAGAAGGCGGCAAGTGTGCGTCAAGCCGGATGTCCCGCGGGTGAAGAGGGTGTAAGGCGGTGTCCGTACGGCCCGGACAACCCGGACGTCCGGCCCGTTGTCCGCGGACGCTGGGACCAGTGTCCATCGTGTGCGCAAGTACCTGATATCGCGCGCGTCCACCGCGTAACGTGGCTTGGCATGCCGCTTGCTCTCAAGAGGTAACGGTCACGCACAGCGTGCGTGCTGTCCATGTTGCGTCCGCGGGAGCAGAGGGCTACGCGGATCGCCGAAAAGAACACCAGCCAGGAGAGCTGACTTGAATATCTTGCGTGCGTCCTTGTTCGTCACGTTGTTTCTCGCGATCGGCACGCCGGTCGATCGCGTTCGCGCCGACGATGCGCCGGCCAAGACGGCGGTGGCCACCACGCCGGACAAGTCGATGATCTCGCGCGACGAGGTTCGCCGCATCCTCGACAGCAATCGCATGATCCTCACGCCACAGGGCGTCGACGAGAAGATCAAGCTGCACATCAACGGCATCGACCAGTGGATTTCCGTGCGCGGCAAGGATCGCCGCAATCCCATCCTGCTGTTCCTGCACGGTGGCCCGGCCTCGCCGGCGATGCCCGAGGGTTACACCTTCCAGACGCCATGGGAGGATTACTTCACCGTCGTGCAGTGGGACCAGCGCGGCTCGGGCAAGACCTATCGCGCGAATACCGAAGCGGCGATGGCGCCGGGCATGACGGTGGACGGCATGACCGACGATGCGGCGCAGGTCGCCCAGTACCTGCGCGAACACTACAACAAGAAGAAGATCTTCCTGCTCGGCCATTCGTGGGGCACCGTGCTCGGCGTGCATCTCGCACAGCTGCATCCGGATTGGTTCTACGCGTACATCTCGGTGGGCCAGGTGGTGAACGGCAGGCGCAACGAGGCCATTGGCTATACCTACGCGCTGGGCCGCGCCAGGGCCGAGAACAACACCAAGGCCATCGCCGAACTGGAATCCATCGGGCCGTATCCGGGCGACACCAAGCTCACCATCGATCGCATCGGTGTGCGCGGCAAATGGGAGATGTACTACGGCGGCCTGGCCTGGCGCCGCAAGGATTTCCAGTTCGACGTGGATGCGGAAGAACTGTCACCCGATTACACGCGCGAAGACCTCGACGCCATCGACAAGGGCAGCCTGTTCTCGCTCCATCACCTGCTCGATCCGCTGCTCGACGTGAACTTCGACAACGTCACGCACTTCGCCTGTCCGGTGATCGTCTATGCGGGCGCGCATGACTACACCACGCCACACGAAACTGCCGAAAAGTGGTTCGGCGATCTGCAGGCGCCGTCCAAGCACTTGGTGATCTTCGCCGACTCGGCACACATGATCATGCAGGAACAGCCTGGCCGCTTCCTCGTGCACCTGGTGGACGATGCACTGCCGCTGGCGCAGAAGGTGGGTGATGCGGCGCCGGCGGAGGTGACGCGCGATCACTGAACGCAGCAACGAAAGAGGCATCGTGCGGAGTGCGCACGACGCCTCTTTCACCTGTGAGCCTGATCAGGTTCCAGCGTGCTTGGCCGCTTCCTCGATCAGCGCGGCCACTTCCTTCGGATGCGATTCGTACACGGAGTGGCTGGCGCCCTTGATCTCGATGGTGTGGCTGCCGGCGCGCTTGGCGTACATGCGTTCCAGGTCCGGGTTGATGATGCGGTCGGACGTGGCCACGGCGTACCAGCTCGGCTTGTCCTTCCATGCCGGATGGCCGGCCGGTGCGGCGAAAACGGAGGCTGCGGTCAGTTCCTGCGCATTCGCTTCGAACTGGGCCTGCTGCGGCGGCAGGTCGGCGGCGAAGTCGGCGGGGTAATGGGCCGGGTCGAGATAGAGGAAACCATCGGCCGTCTTCTTGATGTCGGTGGTCTGGCTGGTAGCGCTGGGGAACTTCTTGCCATTCGCCACTTCCGTTTCGCCCTGATCGAGCGCGTGGGCGGCGATGTAGACCAAGCCGACCACCTTCGGGTCGTTGCCGACATCGGTCACCAGCGCACCGCCGTAACTGTGGCCGACGAGAATGGTGGGACCATCCTGCATGTCCACGATGCGTTTCACTGCTGTCACATCGTCGCTGAATGATGTGAGCGGATGCTCGGCGACGGAGACGTGATAACCATCTTTCACGAGGATGTCATAGACCGGCTTCCAGCCATTGCCGTTGACCCATGCACCATGCACGAGGACGATGTTGTGCACCGGCTCGGCGGCCAGTACGGGAGCGGTGGCAACGACACCGAGCAGCAGGGCGGCGGCCAGCAGATTGCGATGGAAAGAGCGCTTGTTCACAAGGATGTCCTCTCGACGGGGAAGTGGGGTTGGCGCCAGGGCGTCATCGAATGCAGGGGGATTGCGAGGCTTCGGAGAGCCGGCGGCAATGACGACGTTTCCCCGATGGACAAAGCCTAGCCCAGACGAAGGCGGTGATTTATGAAGTTTCCAGCGACCATTGAGAGGCTTAGTCGATGAGACCGTTGCCCACCGAACTCCTGCGCAGTTTCGTCATGGTGGCGCAGACGGCCAGCTTCACGGCCGCATCCGAACACCTGTGCCTGTCACAATCGACCGTCAGCCAGCACATTCGCCGGCTGGAGGACCTGGTCGGCGTGCCTTTGTTCGAGCGCGACACGCGCAACGTGCGGCTGTCGCAGCAGGGCGATGCCTTGCATCGTTACGCCGTGCGCATTCTCGAACTGATGGACGAGGCGATGACCACCGTCTGCGGTCCGCCGTTGAACGGTACCGTGAGGCTTGGACTTCCCGAGGATTTCGCTTCCTCGCGACTCGCCGGTGCACTGGGAAGTTTCGTGCGGCGTAATCCCGATGTGGATCTCGTCATCCGTACGGGGTTGAGCGGCGACCTGTTTCGCGAACTCGACGAGAACAAGCACGATCTCGTCTTCGCCAAGCGCCTCAGCGGCAGCCAGCGCGGCTATGTGGTGAAGAGCGAACCGCTGTACTGGTGCGGCAGCGCGTCATCGTCGCTGCGTGGTGATGCACCGTTGCTTCCTTTGGCCGTCCATCCGGAACCGAGCATCACGCGTTCTCGCATCTTCGAGGCGCTGAAGACGGCCAACCGTTCCTATCGCGTCGTGGTGGTCAGCAGCAGCATCATGGTGATCCAGGCTGCAGTGATGGCTGGCTTGGGCGTGAGCGCCTTCACCGGCTATGCCATGCCCGAGGGCATCGTGCGCCTTGACGATGATCTGCCGCCGCTGGGCGTGCTCGACTACGTGATCGATCGGCAGGTGTCGATCTCGCAGGCCGCCCAGGCGCTGGAGCGCGTGCTGGCGGATGCGGCGAAGGAGTTTTGAGCAAGCCTTCGCCGCCGCTGTTCAATCGAGATGCCGGTGGAAGAATTCGTAGGTGCGGTTGTTCGCGAGTGCAGCGGCTTGCGCATCGTAGTGCGTGCCGGTGTGGCGGGCGAACGCGTGGCTGCAGCCGGGATAGCTGTAGATGGTCACGTTGTCCTTGTGCGCAAACGCAGCCTTGATCTGCGCTTGTGCGGGCTTGGAGATGAATTCGTCTTCCTCGCCCAGATGCATCATCAACGGCGCCTTGATGGCCGGCGCTTCGGCCAGATACTTCTCGGTACCGCCGCCGTAATACTCCACGCCCGCATCCACACCTGAGCGCGCGGCGGTGAGGAAGGTCATCAGGCCACCCAGGCAGTAGCCCATCACGCCGACCTTGCCGGTGCATCCTTCCAGGTTGCGCGCCGCGGCGACCACGGCAGCGACGTCACGCGCGCCGGCATCGAAATCGTAGGCTGCGTATAACGACAGGCCTTTTTTCCAGTCCGATTCCGACCATTCGTTCAAATCCAGTCCCGGCTCCATGCGCCAGAACAGGTCAGGGCACACGGCGATGAAGCCTTGTTCCGCCAGTTCGCGGCAGGATTGGCGAAGGTCGTTGTTGATGCCGAAGATTTCCTGCAGCACCACCACAGCGGGTGCAGGCGTTTTGTCGGGATAGTCGATGTAGAGGCGAAAGCTGCCCTCGTCGGTGGAAAGAGTGTGGTACTCGCCCATGGGATTCTCCGGGAGTGAGTCGCCCTGCCGATGCGGCAGGGCGACGTGGGCCTGGCCATCAGGCGATGGCGCGAACCCTGAAGGACTTCGTCGCACGCACGGCCAGCACGATGAAGACGATCAGCACGACCAGTTGCGTGGCACCGAACAGCTTCTGGCGAAGGTCTGGCGGCAGGCTGCTGAGTACCGACCACTTCGCGAAGATCTGCGCGACCAGCACGAACACCAGGAAGTACTCGCTGATGACGATGCCGATGGGGAACTGCGCGGTCCAGAAGCCGGAGCGGCCGATGGAACGGCGCGCCATGATGGTCCAGGCCAGCACGATCAACGCAATGATGCCCACGATGATGGCGGGCGTGACGCCATGAAACGGAAAGAAGAAACCCGTGACGGTGGTGATCACGGCTGTCCAGAGGAAGGTCGTGATCGCGCCCGAGCGATAGCGGCCGATCATCAGGTCGCGAATGGCCCAAAGGCCTGCAACGATCGCCACCAGACTGATCAAGGTGTGGAAAGCGGTGAGCCAACCCAGTGCGGTATTCATGCATGCGCTCCGTTGTAGTGTCGCGGGAACAAACGTGGGCGCGGCTCGCGCTGGGGCGATGCGTCGCGATGCCGGCCATAGGCTATTGCACTGTTGCTGTGCTGCGAGGTCCGGCGCCCCTTCGCCGGTGAACGGCGTTGTGGCCGCACCCATCTACTATGCGCCCGGTCTCGGCGCCGCCTCAACCGGCCATTGGTATATCCGTGGCGCCCGGCTGCTCGGCGGAACGCGCAAGCGCCCCGGGATGGTGGCCCTGGCACAGTCCCGCGGCCATGGACAGTTCTTGTAAAGCGCCGGGCGCAAAGGGCATATTGGCTGGGCAGCAGTTCGCCGTTGGGAGAAGTCATGCGGGTCCGCCTCGAAGATGTAGCGCGCGCGACGGGTGTCTCGCCAAAAACGGTTTCCCGCGTCCTCAACGAAGAATCCTCGGTGAAGGAATCCACCCGCCAGAAGGTGCTGGCGGCGATGGAATCGATGAATTACCGCCCCAGCCCCGCGGCACGCGGGCTGGCCGGCAGCCGCTCGTTCCTGGTTGCCATGCTTTATGACAACAACGACAACCCGGCCTCGACCTATCTGGCCGAGGTGCAGGACGGCGTGCTCGATGCGTGCGATGCGCACCGCTACAGCATGATGGCCTGCCCGCTGCGCATGCGCGGGCAGGATTTCATCCGCCGCGTGGATGCGCTGGTGTTCGATCACCACATCGAAGGCGTGATCATGACGCCGCCGCTCACCGACTACGCGCCGCTGCTGCAGCGTTTGAAGGAGCACGGCGTGCCGCATTCGAGCATTTCGCCGGTGCATCGCGAAGCGTCCATCGGCGTGTGCATGGACGAGCAACAGGCGGCGAAGGCGATGGTGATGCATCTGGTGGAGCTGGGCCATCGCCGCATCGCGCACATCGTGGGCATCGCCAACCACGGCGCCAGCCGCTGGCGCATGGCCGGCTACAAGGATGCGCTGGCAGCCGCCGGGTTGCCGTTCGATCCGCAATACGTGGTGCAGGGCGAATTCTCGTTCGGTTCGGGCGTGCTCGCTGCGCGCGAACTGTTTGCGCTGCCCGAGTTGCCCACTGCCATCTTCGCTGCCAACGACGACATGGCCGCCGGCGTGATGTGGGCAGCCAACGAGCGCGGGCTGAAAGTGCCGCGCGATCTCTCCGTCTGCGGCTTCGACGACACGCCGCTGGCCACGCAGCTGTGGCCGCCGCTGACCACGGTGCGCCAGCCCAGCCGTGACATGGGCAAGCTGGCGGCGCTGCAGCTGATGGAAGTGCTGCGCGGCCGTGGGCCTGGCCTGCTGGTGCAGGTGCCGTACGCGCTGCAGCTGCGCGAATCGACGGCGGCAGCGCCGTAAGTTCTCTAGAAACTTCATTTCTCGCCAACTCTTCCCGCCACGCCACCGTCATTCACGCGAAGGCGGGAATCCAGCGCCTTTCCGCGGCGCCCAAAAGGCACTGGATTCCCGCCTTCGCGGGAACGACGGGAAGGAGCGCCGGATGATGGGGCCAGCCCAGGCTGCTCAGAGCTCGCCGCAGTTCCCCGCTTAAATTCGGCCGAGTGTCTCTGCTTAAGCAATTGTTTTAATTGAAATCTTCGCAAGATCGTTGAGTTTGCGGCCCGGCTACCGGGCTTGTTGCATCGCGAATTGACAGCGCTGTCATTTCTGTCAGGCTCCGGACCGACTGGCTCCAAGGGGGAGCCATCCCCCCTGTCTGATGGAGAGAGCCGTGCGGGCTTCCGTTCGTCGTTTGCGTTGTGTTCCGACCGTTCTTGCCGTGGCTCTGGCGTGCACCGTGGGTGTGGCCTGCGCCGACGATGCGTCGACCGTGCACCCCGATAGCTGGCCGCGCGCCACCTGGCCGTTCCCCAAGGACGCAGTGCTGGAACAACGCGTCGCCGCGTTGATGGCGAAGATGACGGTGGAGGAAAAGGTGGGTCAGTTGATCCAGGCCGACATCCTCAGCGTGACGCCGGACGATGTGCGCAAGTATCGCCTCGGCGCCATCCTCGCCGGCGGCAATTCCAAGCCCAACGGACAACTCACCGCCACCGTGGCGCAATGGCAGGCGCTGTCCGATGCGTTCTATCGCGCGTCGATGGATACGAGCAGCGGCCATCAAGCGATCCCGCTGCTGTTCGGCATCGACGCCGTGCACGGCCACAACAACGCCGTCGGCGCCACGTTGTTCCCGCAGAATTCGGCGCTGGGCAGCGCGCACGATCCGGAACTGATCCGCCAGATCGGCGAAGCGACCGCGGCCGAAACGCGCGCCACTGGCATCAACTGGAGTTTCGCGCCCACGCTCGCTGTGCCGCAGGACGTGCGCTGGGGTCGTTCGTACGAAGGTTATTCGCAGGACCCGAAACTCGTGGCGCAATACGCCACTGCGATGGTGGAAGGCCTGCAGGGCAAGGTGGGCACGCCGCAGTTTCTCGATGGCGCGCACGTGCTCGCCTCCGCCAAGCATTTCATCGCCGATGGCGGCACCAAGAACGGCAAGGACCAGGGCGATGCGCAGGTCAGTGAAGCGACGCTGCGTGAAATCCACGCGGCGGGTTATCCGCCGGCCATCGATGCAGGCGTGCAGACCGTGATGGCGTCGTTCTCGAGCTGGAACGGCACCAAGATGTCCGGCAACAAGGCGCTGATCACCGACGTGCTCAAGCAGCGCATGGATTTCCAGGGCCTGGTGGTGGGCGACTGGAACTCGCACGGGCAAGTGCCGGGCTGCGCGAACGACGATTGCCCGGCGTCGTTCAACGCCGGCCTCGACATGCTGATGGCGCCGGACAGCTGGCGCGGCCTGTATGAGCACACGCTGGCCGAAGTGAAGTCGGGCGTGATTCCACAGGCGCGACTGGACGACGCGGTGGCGCGCATCCTGCGCGTGAAATTCCGCGCGGGGTTGTTCGACCAGGGCGCGCCGTCGACGCAGCCCATCGCGCAGAAGGCGGCCGATGTCGTCGGCAGTCCGGCCCATCGCGCCATCGCACGTCGTGCGGTGCGCGAATCGCTGGTGCTGTTGAAGAACAACGGCGGCGTGCTGCCGCTGGATCCGCGCAAGCACATCCTCATTGCCGGCGATGGCGCCGACAACATTTCGCGCCAGAGCGGCGGTTGGACGCTCAACTGGCAGGGCACGGGCTTGAAGAACGAGAACTTCCCCGGCGCGCAGTCCATCGGCGCCGGATTCGTGGAGCAGGTGAAAGCGGCAGGCGGCTCAGCCGAGATCGAAACGGACGGCCATTTCACTACCAAGCCGGACGTGGCCGTGGTGGTGTTCGGCGAAGATCCTTACGCGGAATTTCAGGGTGACATTCCCAACCTGCTGTTCCATCCGGGCGACGATCATGAACTGGAATTGATTCGCCGCCTGCGCGGCCAGGGCATTCCCGTGGTGGCCGTATTCCTCAGTGGTCGTCCGCTGTGGATGAATCGCGAGATCAATGCGGCCGATGCCTTCGTCGCCGCGTGGCTGCCAGGCAGCGAAGGTGGCGGCGTCGCGGACGTGCTGTTGCGCAAGCGCGACGGCAGCATCGGCAACGACGTGCATGGCAAGCTGGCCTATGCGTGGCCGAGCACGGCCGTGGTGGGACAGGGCAAGCCGCAGTTCGCGCTGGGCTACGGCCTCACGTATGCCGATCACGCGCAAGTGACCAAACTTTCTGAGACATCGGGCATCAGCGGCGAGCAGATTCCGGTGGGCAACTATCTCGATCGCGGCAAGGCCGTGCACGGCTACACGTTCACGCTGATCGGTGCGCGTGGCGCGTCCATCACGGGCGATGTGTCGCCGGCCACCACGACGGACGGCGCGTTGCACATGGCGGCGCTCGACTACAAGGCGCAGGAAGATGCACGCCGCTTCACCTGGGCTGCGGACAACGCGCAGCTCGCCATCCATGCACGCGCGCCGCTCGATCTCGATCGCGAAACCAACGGCGACGTGTTGTTGGTGACCACGCTGCGCGTCGATGCGCTGCCGACACAGGATGTGTGGGTGGGCATGGCATGCGGTGCGCATTGCCAGGGCCATGTGTCGCTGGGCAAGACGCTGGCGACGTTGCCGCGGGGACAGTGGACGCGCGTGGGTGTGCCGTTGAAATGCCTGCGCACCGCGGGCGCCGACATGCATCACATCGACCAGCCGTTTGCGTGGGGCGCCGGCAAAGGCACGGACATCGCCATCGCCCGCGTAGCCCTGGGAACGGATGTCGATCAGGTGGTCGAGTGCGCCAAGTGAGCGAAGCAGGACAACCGGCAGCCGGGCGCTCGCGCGGCCGGGTGAGGTTGGCCCCGGTGAGGTTCGAGAGAGGGGGCGCGTCAGCGATAACCAAGCCCCGGCGGCTGAACTGCCATTTGCCTTTGCATCAAAAACGGTGGTTCGGCTGGTCGCGTCACCAGGCAAAAGTGAGCTGCAGCAAGGGTTGCGAAGGCTTTTTGGACTTGCTGCCACGCGTCAAGCTTCTACCGGGCAACCGTTCTATGATCCACATGACAGCGCTGTCATCAACCTAAATGACAGCGCTGTCATCGGGGAAGCCAACAAACCAGTCGCCGTCGAGGGCGGTGACGAACAACAATCCGAATGAATTGAGGGGAAGCCAAATGAAGTTGCGCTATTCGGCGTTGTACATCGCCATGTCCCTGGTACTTGCGCCCGGCGCAGTGCTGGCGGCGGATCAGGATGCAGCGCCGCAGAGCGCGCCTTCGCAAAATGCCACGCCGCCTGCCGAGCGTAAGGTGAAGCAGCTCGACGCGATCGAGGTGAGTGCGACCAAGAGCGAGACGCTGCTGCAGAAGACGCCGGTGGCGGTGAGCGCGATCACGCCCGATACGCTCGACAAAGAGCGCGTGATGACTGTGCAGGATCTCACCAAGCTCGTGCCGGGCCTGCAGGGCACCAGCCAGGGCGACCACGGCGTGGTCACGCTGACCTTGCGCGGCATCGGCAACGACAGCGCGAAAACCGAATACGCCGATCCGGAAGTGGCCACCTTCGTCGATGGCGTGTATGCGCCGCGCGCCGAAGCGGCCTCCGGCCTGCTGCTGGACATGGATGGCGTCGAAGTACTGCGCGGCCCGCAGGGCACGCTGTGGGGTCGCAACTCCACCGCGGGCGCAATCAGCTTCCAGACGGCCAAACCCGATATCACCGCGGGCTTCTACGGCAATGCGCAGGTGGAAGCGGGCAACTTCAACCAGCTGGGTGCGCGCGCCGCGTTCAACCTGCCGATCAGCAGCACCTTCGCCATGCGCGTGGCCGTGGTGCACGAGCAGCACGATGGTTACGTCGATTACCAGAATCCGTCGAGCGAACTGCCCAGCGTGGCGCAGCAGCAGGCGGCGTACCTTGCCTCGCCCGCGTCGGGCGGCACGCTGACCAATTTCAAGCCGATCGATCCCAGCCAGTACGTGCAGGGCGGCAAGAAGTACAACTCGCAGGATCAGTCCGCCGCGCGCGTGAGCGCGTTGTGGCAGCCCAGCGATTCGTTCAAGTGGAACCTCTCCTACGAGTACTTCCTTGATCGCGGCACGCCGGACCTCAGCCTGATGCAGACGCCGCGTCAGGGCCAGGATTTCTGGTCCGCGCTGATCGACACGGCGCCGTACCTGGACCGCACGTCCAAGACGGTGCGCAGCCGCATGGACTGGAACATCAACGAGGGCATGGAGCTGAGCTATATCGCCGGCTACAACCGCTACTCGGGCAAGAGCGACTTCGACCAGGACGTGGGCGTCAGCGTGCCCACCAGCTTCACCACCAACGGCGTGTATCAGGACGACCGCACCAACTACTCCAACTACGAAAGCTGGAGCCAGGAAGTGGACCTGAAGTCCACCGGCCCGCAGACCGTGGACTGGATCGTGGGCGCGTACTACGGCTACGAAGACAACAACATCCGCTTCGACATCCCCATCATGAACGGCACCAAGTACGGTTCCGTGAACTGGCAGGGTTCCTTCATCCAGCCGAAGGAAACGGTGGAGTCGTATGCGCTGTTCGGCCAGGCCACGTGGCACATCAGCGATCACTGGCGCCTGACCGGTGGTGCGCGCTGGTCGCATGACGACAAGGAAAACAAGGGCGGCATCAACTGGGGTTGGAACTACGATCCCACCGTGCCGCAGCTGCCGATCTCGCCGGGCGTGTATCCGGATCCGTCCAACGGCTTCAGCATCTCGCAGCGAAACACCGCCAAGTACAGCAAGAGCAAGCCGACCTGGCTGGTGCGCGTGGATACGGACGTCGGCGCCAACGGCCTGCTGTACGCCAGCGTGTCCACCGGCTACAAGTCCGGCGGCACGCAGGACGCGGGCACGCTGTACAAGCCCGAGACGCTGACCAACTATGAAATCGGCAGCAAGTTCAGCTTCCTCGATGGCCGCATGACGTGGAACTCGGCCATCTATTACGAAGACTTCAAGAACTTCCAGCTGTCTGCGCCTATCGTCTATCCGGACGGCAACCACGGCCTGGGCTTCTCCAACGTGGGCGGCAGCACCAAGGTGTTCGGCATCGAATCGGAGCTGGCGTATCAGACCAAGGACGACCGCGCCAACCTGATCTTCTCGGCCATTCCGAAGAAGGAACTCGGCACGCTGGTCTACGCGGGCAGCAACGACTACCAGGGCCTGCCCGCGTGTCCGCCGGCGTCCAACCTAGCCAACTGCGCGAACGTCACCGGCAACGACTTGCCGCACGCGCCGAACGTCTCGCTCACCGCGATCTACGAGCATGACTTCCATCTCGGCAACGGTGGCCGCCTCACGCCGCGCATCAGCGCGCAGTACCAGAGTTCGCAGTGGCTGAGCTACTTCAACCTCGGCGAAGGCGACCAGCAGAAGGCGTACACGCGCGGCGATCTCTCGCTGCGCTACACCGAGCCGGGCGACAAGTGGTGGGTCAATGCGTACGTGCAGAACATCTCCGATGGAAAGATCCGCACCAGCGCCGGCCGCTTCCTGATGTCCGATGGCTCGCTGCAGTACGTGTCGCAGTACCTCGCGCCGCGCACCTACGGCCTGCAGTTCGGCGTCTGGTTCTGATGACGTAGGGCGGCCCCATGACGAACACGCCGCCCGTGGTTTGCCGTTCTTCAGGCGATGCTCCCGGGAGCATCGCCGCCTCTCCCCTTGAATGGCTTTTTTGCCGGGTCCGCGTGGGGCGGCCCGGCAGTTCTTTCTTACTATCGTCTGCGGTTGCATCGCCGCGACGCGCTGGCGATCCCGCCAGCCGGGAGACACCATGGCTCGTCTGAAGAAAGTGCTGATCGTGGGCGGCGGCACCGCCGGCTGGCTCGCTGCGTGCTACCTCGCCAAGGCGGTGAACGCCGTCGATCCGGATGGCGTGCAGGTGCACCTGGTGGAATCGCCGGACATCGGCCTGCTCGGCGTGGGCGAGGCGACGTTTCCCTCCATTCGCGGCACGCTCTCGGCCATCGGCCTGGACGAGCGACGTTTTCTCGTGGGCGCCACGGCGACCTACAAGCAAGGCATCCACTATCGCCATTGGGTGCGCCCGCCCGGTACGCCTGGTGCGGATCACTTCTTTCATCCGTTCAATGCACCGAGCCAGCGCCCTGGTGGCCCGGAGTTGTTGCCATACTGGCTGCTCGGCGCCGCGCCGGAAGGCATGCCGTTCGCCGATGCGGTGTCGATGCAGACCACGCTGGTCGATCACTCGCGCGGACCCAAGCGTTTCAAGGACCCCGATTACCAGGGGCCGATGAACCACGCTTTCCATTTCGATGCCGCGTGCTTTGCGCGCGTGCTCGCCGAACACGGCCAGGAAACGCTGGGCGTGAAACGCCACATCGCCACGGTGGAGCGCACGGAGCTCGATGAGCACGGCGCCATCGCCCGCGTGGTGACGAAGGAGCTCGGTGATCTCACGGCGGATCTCTACGTCGACTGCACCGGCCTCAAGGGCATGCTGATCGGCAACGTGATGCAATCGCCGTTCCGCAGTCGCGCCGACGTGCTGTTCGCGGATCGCGCCGTGGCCATCCAGGTGCCATACGAAAAGCCCGATTCACCGATTCCTTCGTACACCATTTCCACCGCGCAGGAAGCCGGCTGGATCTGGGATATCGGCTTGCAGAAGCGTCGCGGCGCGGGCTACGTGTATTCCTCGCGACACACCGACGTCGAGCGCGCCGAAGCGGTATTCCGCAAGTATCTCGGCCCGGCTGCCGACGACCTCAAGGCGTTCCACATCAAGTTCGAAACCGGTTATCGCCCGGAACACTGGCGCAAGAACTGCGTGGCAGTCGGCCTGGCCGGCGGTTTCGTGGAGCCGCTGGAATCCACCGGCATCGCGCTGATCGAGCTGGCGACCTATCTGCTCACGCACCTGTTGCCAAGCGACACGGACGCGATGGAACTGGCGGCGCGCCACTTCAACGAGATGATGATCGCGCGCTATGACCGCATCATCGACTTTATCAAGATGCACTACTGCCTCAGCCAGCGGCGCGATTCCCAGTTCTGGATCGACAACACCGATTCGGCCAGCATCCCGCGGACGCTGCAGGACAAGCTGGCGCAATGGAAGCAGCGACCGCCGCATCGCCTGGACTTCGTCAGCGACCTGGAGATGTTCCTCGTCTCCAGCTGGCAATACGTGCTCTACGGCATGGAGTTCAAGACAGACTTGTCGGCCATGCGCAGCGCCTACCCGCGCGTGGACGAAGCGCGACAGGAATTCCGCAACATCCAGCTCGCCGCGTCGCAGGCGCTGCACGATCTGCCCGACCACCGCGCGCTGGTGGAGCAGATGTGCCGCGAGTATCGCGAGCGTGCGGGGCTCGAGGGCGCGGTCGCGTAGTAGCGGAGCGACCGCGGTTCAATGCAAGCACGCCAGCGCCGCAGCAGGGCGCTGGCGTGCACTGGCTCATCGCCCGTAGTGAACGTCGCCGATGGCGTGGTCCACGGCCGCTTCGGCCTGATCCACGTGCATCAAGGCGCGATGCTTCAGCTCGCGCGACTGCGGGTCATCTTCTTCGCGATCAATGTCGTTGTGCACCTTGGCCAGCAGCTGCGCGGCCTGGTGCAGGCGTCCCGGCTGATCCATGCCCGTATCCACGGGCGGATGATCATCGAGATTCTTGCCGTCGTCATACGCAGCGTGTTTGATCTCGCCGATCGCGCGATCAATTTCCGAGATGGCGATATCTTCCTGGCTGCTCACCGCAGCATCGCCCGGGCGATGCGAGAGCATCCAGCGCGCCGCGCGCAAATCGGACAGCGCGTGCAGGTAAGCCGGGTGGCGACCCGGCATATCGGCGTGGGCAGCCAACGGCAACAACACGGCCAGACTGGTCGTCAACATCATGCGCTTGTACAGCAATTTCATGCGGCCCTCTTGGGTTGGAAAGTGGCCGCATTATTCGGTGATGCCGCTTGCGCAGGCCTTGCTTGAAGAACCTGCGTTTAGCCAGCGGTTGGCGATGCGCGAGACGTGCTCAGGGCAGCGTGGCGACGCCGGCCGTGCCGAACGTGCGGATGGTTTCGTCGATGGCGAAATCCACGGCATTGATTGACGCGTCACCGCGATAACGATCCCAATCCCGCTCCATCGCGCGCAGTAGCACGCGCCGCGGCGTGTCGCCGCTGTCGTTGGGTGAATGATCGGCGCCGCTCCCATAGGTTGCGGGAAGCTTCGCTTGCATGAGCAGGCACAGCGCCTCCTCGATGTCGTAGGACGTACCGCCGTGCGCATAGATCAGGCTGATCGCTTGCGCAGCCTTCGCGCGCTTCTTCCAATCGTCGGCGTGGCCACTCAGCATCATGTGCGTGCCGTCGTAGCCCACCACCGCGGGCAAACTCGCATCCTTCATGGTGGCAAACATGATGGGAGGATTCTGCATATTTCCACCGAGCGGGCCGAGCGCGATCACCGCGACCTTCACGGCGGAATAGGGAAAGCGCAGGCGCGTGAGGCCTTCCAACCGCTCGACGTTGTGTGCCTTCGCCTCTTGGGCCTTCCAGGCGGCAATGGTCTCCTGCTCCTTGGGTTCCACCTCTCGCTTCCAGTACGCCATGAACGCGGGGAAGTGCGACTCGCCCTGCTTGAGTGCGGCGACCAGGGCGGTGCTGTTGTCGTAGGTGTAGGCAAGCCGGTACAGGTCGGCATAGCTGCGGATGTCCGACACCATCGCGTACCCGGGGAGGAAGCCGCCGGTGTTTAGCTCTTTGACGTCGCCCAGCGGCACGGACGCGCGCAAGTCAGGGAAGTTCGCATTGTCACGATGCAACAGATAGAACAGAAAGTCCGCATAGGGCGAAGCGACGAAATCCAGCGTCGGAGTCATCCGGGGCGCATCGGTCGCTGGCGTCGCCTGGACGGCGCCCGCGATCAGCATCAGAACGACGGCGAGAAAACCAAGCGTGTTGCCAGCTTTGCGTGCGCGCATGTCAGTCCCTCATTGGCGTGGCAGTACGACAACCCCTGGAGCCAGGCACATCCATCCGACCGGATTCGTTCGATCCGGTCAGAGTCGCGAATACCAGAGGCATCGCGTCCATCCTTCTGAGTTCAGGCGACGCAACAAAGGGGGACGTCGTCGCCAGATGGCTGCATCAAACCCCAGTCGTTCGCGGGTGACAAGGGGGCGATATCGGCCACGCATTACGCGCTGTGCGCGGACGCGTGGCGAACCGCTGCGCCGGCATCACACGTATCGATCGGCCAACGCATCGGTGGCGTTCACCAGCACGTCCACGATTGCCGGATCAGCCGCGCTGTGTCCTGCGAGCACGATATGAAACGCTGCTTCGGGCCACGCCGTGGCCAGATCGTGCGCGCTCTTCACCGGACAGATGATGTCGTAGCGGCCGTGCACGATGGTGGTTGGAATGTGGCGCACGCGATCGACATCGCGCAGCAGCTGGTCCGGTTCGAGGAACACCTTGTGACGAAAATAGTGTGCTTCCGCACGCGACACGCTGACGGCGACATGCGGCTCGCCCTGCGTGCTCGGCTCGTCGGGGTCGTGCAGCAGCGTGGTGCTGCCGCCTTCCCAGTCGCCCCAGGCCATGGCGGCGGCGACGCGCACGGTTTCGTCGTCGCTGTCCAGGCGACGCCAGTAGGCTTCCACCATGTTGTCGCGTTCGTTCTCGGGAATATGAGCGACGTAGCGTTCCCAGCGCTCCGGAAAGATCCAGCGCGCGCCGCCATCGAGTTCGTTGAACCAGCGCAGCTCGCCCGGACGACCGAGGAAGATGCCGCGCAACACCATCCCCAGCACGCGTTCCGGATGCTTCTGCGCATAAGCAAGCGCCAGCGTCGAGCCCCACGATCCACCGAACACCACCCAGCGTTCGATGCCGAAGTGCTCGCGGATCGCTTCGATATCGCTCACCAGATGCCAGGTGGTGTTGTCACGCAACTCCGCATGCGGCGTCGACTTGCCTGCGCCGCGCTGATCGAACAGCACGATGCGATAACGCGCGGGATCGAAGAAGCGGCGGTGATACGGCGACACGCCCGCACCCGGCCCGCCGTGCAGGAATATCACCGGCAGGCCATTCGGATTGCCGCATTCCTCGATGTGCAGCTCGTGGATGTCGTCCACGCGCAGCCGCTGGGTGCGATAGGGCTCGATCTCGGGGTATAGCTCGCGCATGCTCGTGTCTCCTGGCGATGCGGCGAGCATAGCGAGAGCGAAGGCCAACGGAACAGCGCCCTCGTGAAACGTTTTCCACAAGGGCGTTTGCCAGCTGTTCTTCAGGACGTGGGACGACAGCCTGCGCTGCAGGCCAGGTAGGCCGCGCCATGGGGATAGTCGATGGTCATGCGGAAGTGCCGGTACACGTTCGCGCCAAGTGCGCCAGCGACAGGACCGTCCATCATGTTGAGCCAGTTGCCTGGCCGTGCAGTGAAATTGGCGTCCGGCCGCTCGGTGAACCACACCGGCCCCACGTCCCATCCGGCGACCACGAGATGCGGCACTTCGATAAGGCGTGCGCCTTTGCCAGGGCCACGCGAGCCCAGATCGTCACCGTCGTTCACCACGCGCCAGGCCGGGTGCTGGCCATGCCAGCGTTCGAGCTGGCTGGTCGTGATGTACGACGTGACGCCGAAGCCACTCGCCGTCACCTCCGTGCCGGCGATCTTGCCGGCTTCAGTGGGATGCGCGGTGGCGCCTGTATCGAGCAGCAGATCCAGTGGCTTGCCATCGACCTGCACGCTGATGCGCGCAAAGCCGCTCCGTGGCGTGCCTTTGGAGTTGCGCAGCATGCCGAGCGTGGCGCGATGCATATCCGCACTCGATCGCCAGTCGCTCGCTTCCCGCCACAGCTTTTGCGCCGGATAGTCGAACGTCCAAATCTGGCCGGGCAGATAGCCCGAACCAAGCAGACCGTCCATCGAATCGGCCGGTTCTTCGCTGGTGATGACCGCAGGCGCATGGCAAGGCGTAGCGCTGCGAGTGGGCAGCCCCTGGCCTTCGCGATAGTCGAGCGTCGTGACGACTTCAAGAGACTCGTCATCCACCGTGCAAGGCCTGGATGTCAGCGCAGCACGCGTGACGCCCGCCTTGAACATCACGAACCAGCCACCGCTACCGCCGCCACCGGTATCGACCAGCAATCGCAGCACATGCCCATTGGCGAGCGTAGGCGTCGCATAGAAATGCCCCGCCTCATACGTCGCAGGCACTTCCACTCGCTGCTGTGCGTTGGCCGTTGCGCTTGCAACGGCCAACATCACACCGAAAGAAACTGCGTGCTTCGCCATGCCACATCCTTGTGCAATGAATGGATGGCTGGATCGTAGCGGATCAGAGCTTGTAGTTGAGACCGAACATCACCGTGCGTCCCCAGGTGTTGTAGTCGAGCGGACGGCCGACTTCCACGCCGTTCGGCAGTCCGGAGATCTGCGCGGTCTTGTACGCCGAGTTGGTGAGGTTGTAGACCTGCAGCAACACCGACAAACCGTTCCAGTTGCCCTGGGTGAAGTTGTAGCCGGCCTGGAAATCCGTCTGCTTGTCGGCCAGTATCTTCTGATAGCCCAACTGGTCGAACAGCGCGATGGCTTCGCCGGTGAACGACGAGCGATAGCGTTCGGAAATGCGGAACGACCAGCCGTACTTCTCATAGTAGAACGCCAGGTTTGCCACCTTGCGCGAGAGGCCCGGCAGGGTGGAAGGCGCGCCGGGAATCGAGCTCACCGAACTCACCGGCACGGTGCTGTTGGTCAGCGAGAAATTCGCCTGCATGCCGAAGCCGTCGAGCGGACGGGCGATCAGTGCGCCTTCGAGCGCACCGGACAATTCCAGGCCTTCCATGCGGCCGCCGGTGCCGTTTTCCGGCGTGGTGAACGAGCCGATGTTGCTGGTTGGTACCAGCGTGGGATCGTTGTTGACGTACTTGGAGAAGTCGTAGTCGAGCACGGTCTGGTTGTAGATGTAGTTCAACAGGTTCTTGTTGAACACCGCCACGGCCACATAGCTGGACTTGCCGAAATACTTCTCCCACGACAGGTCGGTGCCCACCGCCACATAGGGCTTGAGCTCGGGATTGCCGCCGCTGCCGGTCCACAGCACCTGGCCGGCCGCGGGGCCGTCGGTGACCTGGTACACGCCGGCGGAGGTGGCGACTTTTTCATCGTCGATACGTCCGCGCGTCATGGTCTTGGCGAAACCGAAACGCAGGTATTGCTGGTCGGCGATTTCGGCCGCCAGATTCAGGCTGGGCAGCACATTGTTGTACGTGGTGCCGCCGCTGATGTTGCCCACCAGCGTGTTGCCGTTGGTCTGCAGCGCGGTGGACGATTGGTCGGTGTGCACGAACTGCACGCCCACGTTGCCGCGCAGCGGCACGCTGCCCAGCATGGTGTCGATGTTGAACTTCACGTACGCCACCGGCACTTTTTCCTCGACGCTGTAATTGCGCGCCCAGTCGCCCTGGCCGTTGCCATCGGTGAGATAGAACTGGTTGTTCAACGCCGCCAGCACGTTGTAGTTGAGGATGGGCCCGATGCCGCCGTAGTTGATCGAGGTGGGGCCGTACAGATAGCCCGGATTCACCGGCGCGGCATAACCCGGCTGATAGGTGCTGCCAGTGGAGCCGTTGCCGTTGAGCCACGCGAATTGGACGTCCGCCGACTTGGTCTTCTTGCGGTCGGAGTAGTTCACGCCCACGTCAACGGTGCTGAAGATCCAGCCCACCGGATGCGAGACTTGCAAGCGAATGGCCTTGATCCTGTCGTTCTGGTGATCGAACTCCTGGCGGCCGTTGTAACCGTAACCATCGGGGTCGGTGAACTGGATGCCCGAGGGATCGGCCAGGTTCACGCCGGCGTTGAAGTCCGGGAACCCATAGTTGAGCGGCGTGGCGAACTGCACCGTGGTGGTGCCCTGGTCGGGAATGCCGGCGAACAGGTAGGCGTCGTGCAGATCCTTCTTGGCGCTGGAATAGGACAGGTCCGCCACACCCTGCCAACCGCCGCCGAATTCGAACTGGTTGTTCCAGCCCACCGAGAACAGCTTGTCGTGTTCCTTGGTGTATTCGTTCTGCAGGATGGGACGGATGCCGTCCATGGTGCCGGTGGTGACCACCGGATACGGCTGCGACGGCACCACGCCCACGTTGCTGTAGACGGCAGGGCCGGCGTTGTCGTACGGGCCGCTGGCCCACTGCACGCCGTTGGTGGTCTTCTTCTCGTTGAAGGTGGAGTAGTAGGTGTCCAGCGTGCCGTGGTACCAGTCGTTCGGCGCCCATTCGAGCACGGCCATCAGGCCGTTGCGCAACTGGTTCTCCGACTGCGCGCGCAGCTGCATGCCTTCCTGCGAGAGCACGCCGTCGGGCAGGCCTGGCGAATGCGGTCCGCCCCACGCATCTTCAATGCTGCCCGGACCGTTGTTGAGGCTCCACCACCACGCCTGGTACTGCTTCTCCTGGATCGGCGAATCGAGTTGCGCAAAACCGATGGCCAGGCCCAGCGTGTGATCGAGGAACTGGTCGACGTACGAAAAACTCGCGCGATGGCCCAGGTCGCCCACGCCCGAGCCCGGATTGTTCTTGCCGTTGGTGGTGTACTCGCCGCGCAGGTTGGCCACGATGGTGCGCGTGGAAAGATCCAGCGGCTTGAGCGTGTGCAGGTCCACCGTGCCAGACAGGCCTTGGCCGATCAGGCTCGCGTCGGGCGTCTTGTATACCGCCGCGCCGCTGATGAGTTCGGCCGGATACTGGTCGTATTCCACGCCGCGGTTTTCGCCGATGGTGGCCTGTTCGCGACCGTTGAGCGTGGTGCCGGCAAAATCGGGCGCCAGGCCGCGAATGGAAATCTGGTTCGCGCGGCCATCCACGCGTTGCGTGGCCAGGCCGGGCAGGCGCGCCAGGCTTTCGGCGATGCTCGCATCGGGCAGCTTGCCGATGTCTTCGGCGGAGATGGCCTCGATGATGTTGTCCGAATTCATCTTGGCCTTGATCGAATTCTCGATGCTGCCCGCGATGCCGGTGACGGTGATGGCGTCGAGCGTGGCGGCGCGATCCTCCGATTTCGGCAACGGGTTCTGCTCGGACTTCGCCGGCTTCTTCGCTGGCGTGGCCTGCGGCGTGGACGATGTGTCTTGCGCCTGCTGTGCGCGAGCCGGCTGCGCACTCGCCAGGGCGAGCAGCGCCGTGGCGCAGGCGATGGCGAGCGGGCGCTTGGCCCCGTTGATGCGTGTAATGAGAACCTGCGAGCGGCGACCGTTCATGCCCTTCCCCATGTGTCGTTATTGGAATGGCTGTGCTCCCCAGCACAGCAGGCGGAAACGCACCTCGCCTGACCGGCAAATTCTTGCGGTCACGCGATTGGGCGGTAGGTTTCTGCGTGGGGCGGGAGCATGAGCGAGAGAAATTGCTGCGTCATCATGCGACGCAGCAAGCTCGGTCATGTTGCTGAAGGAGGGCGCGCCTCTCGTTCAGCGTGTTGGACAAAGCGTGATCACTTTCCCGGCGAGGACGTGCACCCGGCGATGATGGGCGCGGCGTTCGGGTCGGCCATCAAGTCGTAGAGATCGCCGTGGTTGCCCTTGGTCCACCACGCGTAGTGGCCGGCGACGTACTTCACGCCGGACCCGGCCAGCGTGTCGACGAACAACATCGCCTTGTCCTTCACCAGCAGCAGGGCAAAGCTCTGTCCGCCCTGCGTGTTGTAGTAGGTGACCTTCAGCGACTTGCCGCCCTGGCACTGGTAGTTGCGCACCAGCGTGGCATCGATCGGAACCTCAGGCACGTTCAGCGCGTCGGCCATGGCGACCGTCGCGGCCAGCGATGCCATCGCTCCCATGGCCGCGCGCGCGGCATGACGATGCAGTGTGTTCATGGCTTACTTCACCTCGTCGTAGACGTATTCGTGCTGGTCGTCGCGCAGCACCAGCTTGCGCCTGTCGGCCGTCCCGGCGACCACGAATTCGAAACCGTCGGTACCCGGCGAGATGGTGACGAACGACAGCGAACCATCGTCGTTCCGGCGCGACGCCACCTCGCTGTGCCACGCGCCAAAATTGAATACCGCGTTCTTGCCGTTGCGATCCACCTGGATGCTGCCCACCGACGGATTGCGGTAGTCGTTCGCCAGCTTCGCCACCTCCGCCGGGTCGGCCGGCACGGTGAGGCGTTTGCGCTCGGCGGCAATCTGCGCCTTGAGGCGTTTGACGCCGGCATCGATGTCGCCCTGCGCCAGCGGCTTGCCGTCGAACAACACTTCCAGCAGGCGCCGCTGGAACGGCCCGCGAATGAACACGCCGGCATCGGCGTTGGTGAGGATCACCGCGCCCACGCCTTGCTCCGGCAGCCACATCATGTCCGAGTGAAAGCCGGCCAGGTCGCCGCCGTGATGCACCACCGGCACGCCCCAGGTGTGATCCACCATCAGGCCCATGCCGTAAGTGGCGGTGGTGCCCAGCGCTACGTTGGGCTTGCGGCGTTCGAGCAAGGCCTGGGTCGAGACATAGCGCTCGCCGTCAGGCAGCACGCCGTTGGCCAGCTCCATCTGCACGTAGCGCAGCATGTCGCTCACTGCGCTCCACGCCGCGCCCGCGGGGCGCGCGGCGCGAATCGAATCGTTGATGCCCATGCCGGCGACGGCGGTGTGGCCATCCACATCCAGGCCATGCGGCGTGGCATGGTTGCCGAGTAGCGCGCGGTCGTAGTCGAAGGTGGTGATCTTCATGCCGAGCGGATCGAACACCTGCTTCTGCATCGCCAGGTCGTAGGCCGCGCCCAGTTCCATATCCGGATACAGCACGTGGCCGCCGATGTAGCCCGCGGCCGCCGCCATCAGGTTGGAATACTGGAACAGTTCGCCGAACTTGCTGGTGGGCTGCATGCCGGACAAGGCCCGCAATACCGTGGCGGGCGTGGCATCGCGACTGTTGAGCAGCCACTCCATGTCCTGCCGCGGCATGCCGGTGCAGGCGCAGATGAGGTGGCGCATCAACACCTGTTTCGTCGTTGCTGCATCGCCCAGCTTGAAGGTGGGCATCACCTGCACCACCGGCGTGTTCCAGGTGAATTTCTTCTGGTCCACTTCGCGCGCCAGCATCAGCGTGGTCAGCGCCTTGGTGTTGGAGGCGATCATGAAAAGCGTGTCGGCGTCGACGGCTTCCGGCTTGTTGATCTCGCGCACGCCCAGGCCGCCGGCGAAAACCACCTTGCCGTGATCGATCAGGCCAATGGCCACGCCCGGCACGTCGTATGCCTTGCGTGCGTCGTCCACGAAGGCCTTG
Source organism: Dyella japonica (assembly GCF_040545895.1). Taxonomy (GTDB): domain Bacteria; phylum Pseudomonadota; class Gammaproteobacteria; order Xanthomonadales; family Rhodanobacteraceae; genus Dyella; species Dyella japonica_D. The sequence goes on along the minus strand of NZ_JBEPMU010000005.1, from coordinate 105,283 downwards.
AGCGTCTGCACGCGCGCGGCATCGAGTGGATGCGCGCTCTTGCCCGCGAAACTTTCCCGCTTGTAGCCCTTGGGCAGCAGGCGATCGGAAATGGCGCGCAGTTGCGAGGCGCGCTTCTCGCCCACGGCATTGGCCACGTCGTAGATCAGCACCGTGTATTGCTCGCCATGGCGATAGGCGATGGCGGTGACGCCGCGCTTGTCGTTGGCGGACGTCTCGTAGTTGTAGACGCGGATCTGGTCCCAGTCGTCGCGCGGGGCGACATCACTGGCCACCTGCAACGGCCAGGTCTTGGTGGGCGCGTAGGCTTTCCATGCTTGCGCGACGGCGTCATCGGGCGTGGCGGCCTTCACGTCGACCAGCACGGCCTGCGAGCCTGCTTCGGGCGGGTTGAGCGTCACCTTGTTGCCGCTGGCGTGCAGCGTCCAGTCGGCGGGCACCATGAACTGCGTGCCGGCGGAGGTCGCCTTGGGTGTGTCGGCTTTTATCGCGGCGCCTGCGGCTGGCGCCGCAGGTGGCGGCGTGGCGCCGGCCAGCGCCGAGGTAGTCAGTACGAACAGCCCGACGAACGCAACGCAACGCATCAACATGGAGGTACCTCGCAAGGAGAGGGAACACTCGTGCTGGACGTATCGCACCGGCATGGCGCGACACGGCGGGTGATGCCGACGGCTCCGGCGAGTCTACACAGGTTGCGATGTCATGCCAGTGCGTGGGGGCCGCGGGAAGCCTGCCGCAGGCCCGTGCGATGTCCTCGCGATCAGGCGCAGCCGCCGCGTTGAAACATGCTCAGTTCAAGGCGGCGGCGCGCATGCCTTCGCCGCGCACACGGCCGGGACAGCGGCCGCTCACGCGCTTGAACAAGCGACGGAAGGCCGCTTCGCTGCTGTAGCCCAGTTGCTGCGCAATGCCCGCCACGGATTGCTGGCGGTCGCGCAACAACTGCTCGGCCACGCTGACGCGCCATTGCGTGACGTACTGGATCGGCGGTTGCTTCATCAGCTGCGTGAAGCGTTCGGCAAACGCCGAGCGCGACATGCAGGCCAGGGCGGCCATCGACTGCATGGTCCAGGCTTTTCCCGGGTGGTCGTGCACCGCTTGCAACACGCGTGCAATGCGCGGATCGGCCAGCGAGGCGAACAGCCCTTGGCGTTCTCCGGTGGTGCGCGAGTATTCGCAGATCGCCAGCGTGAACAGCGCATCGGCAAGCTTGTTGAGCAGCACGTGGCGGCCGGCACAGTCGGCATGCACTACCTCGGCCATGGTCGCAGCCAACTGGCGGAAGGGTGCGCTGGCACTGGCGGCGTGGATGACCATGCACGAAGGCAGGGCGAGATTGAGCGGGTGTTGCGCGGTGCCGGTGAAGCGGAATTCGCCGCAGATCAAACCGGTGTGGTGCAGCTCGTCGGGAACCGTGCCGCTCAGTCGATGCGCCGCGCCGTGCGGGAAGATCACCAGGTCGCCGGTTTCCAGCGTCACGGCCCCGTCGAGTTCGTCGCTCTCCACCTGGCAACGGCCGGTGCCCACCAAGTGAAACAGGCCGCACTCGTAACGCGGTGCATCGGCATACCACGAGCCGCATCGATGCAGCTCGGCCACCACCTGCACCTGCAGCATCGACCGGTTGAGCAGCGATTCCAGCGCCGGCGCTACCAGTTGCGGACGGGGGCCGGCGGGTAGCGACGGGTTCGGTTCGATGTACATGGGCTTCCTTCCGGCGGCAGTCTCATGAAGAACTTCGCCGCCGGTGGCTTGCCGGTTACATCGCTACGTTCCAGGCAGGGCCAGCCGGCCAATGAGCCCCTCGTCCAGCCACTGCGCCAGCAGTGCCGCCATGCGGGGCAGGGCGGCCATGCCGTGGCGTTCGGACAGGCGCTCGCACAGGTGTGCGAAGCTTTCGCCGTTCAGGGCGCCCAGCAGGGCGGGAAGTTCGCCGGTCGCCACCTGCCGATAGTGCACGTCCAGCGCCGGCCGCCAGACCAGCAGATGGCGCGGCCGACGCCAGCGACGCAGCGCCGGGCGCGGCTGGCCACGGTCGGCCGCGCGGCGGAACGCATCGACGTTGCAGGTGCCGCGCAGCAGCTTTGCGTGCGGCAAGGGATGCAGCCGCAACGTTGCCCATGCGTCGGGAGCGATGCCGGCAAGATCGCCCGTGCTCACGGTGACATGGTCGGCCGCATCGAACGCGCTGGAAATGGCCCAGTCCAGCTGCGCCATCTCGGCCAGTTCGGGGCGGTCGCACCAGGGCGAGGTGTGCGCGAGAAACGTCGCGAGCCCGTCGCCATGCCAGCGGATATTGAAGTGCGTGGACGGGTGCGCGGCCACGTAGTCGTCCAGCAATCGTGGGAATTTGCGCCCGGCCAGCAGGGCAAGGCCCGGAAACTCCGTGGCCAGCGCCTCGCGCAGGCGAATGCGGTAGCCATGCTGGTAGATGGCAAGCCGGCTTGCCTCGTCGGCCTTGTCGTCGCCGTGCAATGAACCCGCCAGGGGCGAGGCGCCCACCAGCATGGCGCTGGCCAGTTGCACCTGCATGGCGCGCAGGTCGTTCATGCGGCTTCCTGCATCAGCGCGTCGGCAAGCGAGCGCGCATGGTCGAGTTCCGCGATCAATTCGGCGAGCGGCGGAATATGGTCGTCGCGCTCGATCATGGTGGAGACGCGGCCAAAGCGGCGCACGGCTTGCACGTAGAGATCCCACACCGCATCCACCACCGGCGCGTCGTGCGTGTCGATCAACAGGTCGCCGCCGTGTTCATGGCCGGCCAGATGAAACTGCTGCACGCGCGAGGAGGGCAGGCCATCGAGGTAGTCGAGCGCGGAGAAGCCGTGGTTGTGCGCGCTCACGTGCACGTTGTTGATGTCGAGCAGGAGCAGGCAATCGGCGCGCTCGGCGACGGCGGCGAGAAACTCCCATTCGGTCAGCTGCGACTGCGCGAAGCTGATGTAGCTCGACACGTTTTCCAGCAGGATGCGCCGGCCGAGCTTGTCCTGCACGCGACGCACGCGATCCACCACGTGGCGCAAGGCTTCCTCGGTGTATGGCAGCGGCATCAGGTCATGCAGGTTCACGCCCTGCACGCCGGTCCAGCACAGGTGATCGGAGATCCACGCGGGCTCCACCTGTTTCGCCAGTGCGGCGAGCTGGTCGAGATACGCCATGTCCAGCGGATCGGTGCCGCCGATGGACATCGACACGCCGTGCATCACCAGCGGAAAGCGTTCGCGAAAACGTTCCAGCCAGCGCAGCGGGCGTCCGCCGGGCACCAGATAGTTTTCCGACACGATCTCCAGCCACTCCACGTTGCCCGGTTCGTCGATCAACGTTTCGTAGTGATCGACACGCAGGCCGAGACCGAAGCCGAGATAAGGCAGCTGGCGGGAAGATGGCATGGCGTTGCTCGCAGTAAAAAATGCGGGGCTTCCGGGCGATGCCGAAAGCCCCGCGATCACGCTCAGGAGGCCTTGGCGGCTGCCTGGGCGGCGTCACAGTCCTGCTGGCTCTTCTGCATGGTGAAGCCCTGGCCCTTGCAGGCGTTCTGGCCCTTGCAGGCATTGCTGGCCTGCTTGCAGGCGCCGTGGCCCTTGCAGGACGACGAGTTCATGCACTTCACGCTGGCGGTGTCGGCCGTCTTGCCGCCCGCGGTCTTCTCGGCGGCGGAAGCGGACATCGTGGTGACGGCGAACAGACCGGCAACCATCATTGCCATGGCGGCACCGTTGAGCTTGTTGGTCTTCATGGAAACACTCCTGTCATGTCATGACGGCCGCCGATGGCGGCGCGGATAAACAACGTCGGGCCCGGACACCATGGCCAAGCACTGCCGACCTGAGCATTCTCGACACACCGGTGGCCGACGGCTGTCCCCACGCGTCTGCCTTTTGTGCCCATTCGTCCGGCGATGGGCACGCCACGCAGGACCGGACGGCGGGCAAGAAAGCATGGACGACCAGCCATGGCGGCAAACCGGGGCGCTTCGCATGATCAACGCACCTCGCTTTCACGGAACCTCTCCCCATGCGCCCCTTCATCGCCGACAAGGCAACGCATCTGCTCCAATGGCTGCATCGCATCGAGTGGCTGGGACCACTCGTGGTGCGCGTGGTGTTCGGCTACTTCTGGCTGGAAACCGGCATCGCCAAGGTGCACAACCTTGACGGTTTCACCCAGCGCTTCGTGGGCTGGGGCATTCCCTTTCCGGCGTTCAGCGCAGGACTTTCCGCCTGGACCGAACTGGTCGGCGGCCTGCTGATCCTGCTCGGCCTGTTCACGCGCCTGGTGTGCATTCCCATGCTCATCAACATGGCCGTCGCCGTGATCCTGGTGGTGTCGGCCAACCTCACCGGCCTGGACGACTACGTGGAGGCGGACGAGATCGTCTACAGCCTGATCTTCTTCTGGCTGCTCATCAGCGGGCCGGGCAAGGCGAGCCTGGACACCCTGGTGGCGAGGGCGCTGGGCATTCGCACGGCATCCGCCGCCGCGTCGCCGGCGCGCGCCGCCATCCCGCTCGTGGCCGACTGACGGCGTCGCACAGGAATCATCGTGAACATCAAGACTCAAGCGTCCCGGTGGATCGTCGGCATCGCGTTGTCGGTGTCGGCCGGCGTCGCTGGCGCCGACGAAGTGCCGTTCAACCAGGCGGCCTATGCGCAGGCTGTCGCCGCTGGCAAACCCGTGGTGGTGTATCTGCACGCGGACTGGTGCCCTACGTGTCGTGCGCAGCAGCCCATCGTCGATCGCCTGTCGAAGGAGCCGAAGCTCAAGGACGTGACGATCTTCGTGGCTGACTTCGACAAGGAAACGGCGCTGGAGAAATCGCTGAAGGCCAGCCAGCAATCCACCTTCGTAGTGTTCAAGAACGGGCACGAGGTGACGCGTTCCACGGGACAGACGGCGGAACCCGCCATTCGCGCGGTGCTCGAGCAGGCGCTCTGATGGATTTCGGTCTGGGCACGTACGCGCTGGGTTTCGTGGCCGGCATGGCGACGCTGTTGTCGCCCTGCGTGCTTCCCATCCTGCCCATCCTCATTGCGTCGGCGTTGTCGCGGCATCGTTGGGGCGCGGCGGCGCTGGCGTTGGGCTTGAGTCTTTCGTTCGCGTTGACGGGGACGTTTCTCGCCACGCTGGGCGCCTCCATCGGCTTGGATCCAAGCACCTTGCGCATCGCCGCGGCCGTCCTGATGGTGGTGTTCGGCCTGGTGATGGTGTTGCCACCGTTGCAGCGCGTGTTTGCACGCCTCACCGCACACGTGGGCAACAAGAGCCAGCAGGCATTGGGCTCCGTGCGCGGCGAAGGCGGCTTCAGTCAATTCCTGATCGGCCTGCTGCTGGGCCTGGTGTGGAGCCCGTGCGTTGGCCCCACGCTGGGCGCGGCCACCACGCTGGCGGCGCAGGGCACGCATCTGCCGCAGATTGCCTTGTTGATGTTGGTGTTTGGCCTGGGCGCGGGCTTGCCGTTGCTGGCGCTGAGCACGGTGTCCGGCGCCGCCATGACGCGCGTGCGCGGCTCGCTGATGTCGGTGGGCGGCGTGGCCAAATCCGTGCTTGGCCTGTGCTTCGTAGTGATTGGCGTGCTGGTGATCAGCGGCCTGGATCGCCGCTTCGAAGCGCTGGTGCTGGCGATCAGTCCCGACTGGCTGACGCGCCTCACCACGTCGCTGTGAGGCGCTTGTACTGCGCTAGTGCCACTTCACCGATTGCAGCAGGTCGGAAAGCCCCACCCACAGCAACTGCATGCCGATGCAGAACGTGACCAGCGCAAACAGGCGCATCACGATCTTGGTGCCGCCCGATCCCAGCCACCGTTCCAGCGTGTCCGCAAAGCGCATGCAGATATAGATGCTGGCGCACAGCACCACCAGCGCGGCGGCCACGCCCAGCAGATGGACGGGCGAGAGGCCTTCCTGTGGCGAGCTGGTGCCCAGCGCGATGGCCACCGAGATGGAACCGGGGCCCACCATCAGGGGCAGCGTCAACGGATAGAAGGTCTTGGCGGCGAGCGAACCGGTGTGCGCCGAAGGGTTCACTTCCTGGGCCTTCTCGTTGGCGGCGGCATCGTCGTCGGGCTTCTGCAGCAGGTTCCAGCCCGCCACCGCGATGATCATGCCGCCGGCCAGACGCAGCACTGGAATGGAAATGCCGAAGAAGGTCAGCACGTAGGCACCCATCAACAGCGACACCAACAGGATGGCGAAGCTGTTGGTGGTGATGCGCCAGGCCAGGTCGGTGCGCTCGGCGGGCGTGGTGCCGGGCACCATGCTCAACACGATGAAGGCCGAGCCGATCGGGTTGATCACGGGGAACAGGCCCGTGATGAGCAGCAAGGCGGTCTGGGTGAAATCCTTGAGCATGCGCGCAGCTCCCTGATGCAGGCTTGTGGTGGGAAAACGTAGCACGTCGCTGGGCGACAGCGCCCCTCATGCCTGCGTGTTTGCCTCGTCCTGTGTCGCGAAGCGGTGAAGAATGCCGCCCAGGCTGCGCAGGTCCTGGCTGTTGTGGCTGGCCACGCGATGCAGCGCCTGCGCCGAACCGCCGCGCAGATAGCCCAGCCACGCGGCAGGCGCTTCGGAGCCGGGCAGGTCATCGTCGCGCACCACCTGCAGCAGCTTTCGTTCGGCGGTGGCAAGCCGGCAGTTCTCCCAGGCGCCACGCCAGCGACGCCGCACCGGGTGCAGCAGGTCGATGTGCGCCAGCCCTTCGAGCGGACACATGCGCTGGTGCAGCCGAAAGCGCGTCTTGAGCAGGGGCGAGTCGTACGACTTGCCGTTGTAGCTCACCAGCACCGCGTCCGGGCGTAGCCATGAGGCAAAGCAATCGAGCATGGCCGCTTCGCCGCCCAGCGTGCTGATGAGCAACTGCCGTTCGCGAAAGCGTCCTTCATGCCAGTCGCCCACGCCGATCATGAAGGCGCGCGTGCCGGTGCCACCAGCGAGTCCGGTGGTTTCCGTATCGAAGAGCACCAGCCGTTCCGCTGCGATCACTTCATCGACACGCGCAAACGCGGCGTGGAACGCAGGCGGTTCGGGCGGCCATGCGCTGCTCGTTTCGCATAGCTGCAATCCGGGCGCGATGGTTTGTCCGGGCAGTGACGACGATTCGTTGTTCGTCCTGCGTCGAGGCGTGGCTGCAGCGCTGTGCGCGCGCTGGCGGACACCGAGCAACTGGGCGATGTTGTCCGGCAGCGCGGGACGCGGCTTCGACGGCGTGGTCACCGGCGCCGGTGCGGGCGGCGACACGCCGGCCTGCCGACGCAGGCCGCGCAACTTGTCGGCAAGCGCGCTCACAGCGCCACGATCAGGTCGAGCACGCGCGCAGCGAGCGATTTCAGCGAGCGTTCGTTCTGTTCGTCGATGGCAAGCACGGGACCTACGCATGCGGGACAGCCGCCGCGACAATCGCAGCGATGTACCAATTCGCGTGCCAGGCGCACAAGATCTTCGCGACGTTCGAACAACGGCGCGCTGAGCCCCACGCCGCCAGGGAATGCGTCGTAGAGATACAGCGTAGGGACGAACGGGCCGGTCATCGACGGCTCGCCTTCGCCGAAGCCCGAGCGCAGTTGCGCACGGCCGTTGGCATCGGGCGTGGCGAACCACGCGCCGTCGCCACTGCCCACGGCTTTCTGCAGATCGCGCGCTTCCGCCATCACCGCAACCGTGGCCACGATATGCAGCGCATGCGCGGCAGCGAGAAAGCCATCCAGGGCTTCCTGCCGATGATCGAAGGCCTGCTCCAGCGCGCGCTGTGGCAACTGCCACCACACGGCGGTGGTGTGCAGTTCCAGATCGGGAAGATTCACCGGCCCGTAGCCGATGTTCTCGTGCGTGTAGTAGCGAATCTTCTTGTAGCCGGCCACGCGACGCGCCACGTGCACTTCGCCGTGATGCGCGCTGCCGTTGCCGGCGGGCGAGCCGTCGAAGGCTTCCAGCACCTTGAGCTTGGTGTAGTCGATGGCGTCGGTGTAGTAGTCGACGTGGGTGCGCGTGACGAAGGCCTTGCGGTTATTCCAGTCGAGTTTCTCCACCTGGTAGGGCACCGACTGGATCATGTGGATGGCGCCTTCGTACAGTGTGAGCGAGGCCGCGCTGAAATCCACTTCCGCCACGATGGTCTGGCGGCCGTCGGTGCGATCCACCACCACGAAGTTGCCGTCCGCCACCGAACGCAGCGACACCGCGTTGGCGGGATAGCTGTCGGCAATCCATTCGAAGCGTTCGCCCTCCTGGTGAAGCACGCCTTCCTCAGCCAGCACCTGCAGCCACGGCGTGGCGTCCTGCGGGCCGAACAGTTCGCCGTCCTTGAACGGCAACTCGAAGGCGGCGCAGCGGATATGGTCGAGCAGGATCAACGGTTGATCGGCGGCGATTCGCGCGTGTTCCGGCGTCGCGCCCTGGAAGAATTCCGGATGACGCACCAGGTACTGATCGAGCGGATCGCTGCTCGCCACCAGCACGCCCAGCGATGCCTGCTGCCGGCGACCCGCGCGCCCGAAGCGCTGCCATGTCGCCGCCACGCTGCCCGGATAACCGTTGAGCACCACCACGTCGAGCGCGCCGATATCCACGCCCAGCTCCAGTGCCGACGTGCTGACGATGCCATCCACAGAACCCGCGCGCATCTCGCGTTCCGCCGCGCGCCGTTCGGTGGGGAGGTAACCGCCGCGATAGGCGCGGATGCGCGGTGGCTTGCGCGGATCGCTGTCGAATACATCCTTCAAATACTTGGTGAGCACTTCCACCATCAGGCGCGATTGCGCGAACACCAGCGTCTTCAGTCCGGCGCGGATCGCGGTGCGCGCGATGCGGTTCGATTGCGAACGTGCCGACGCGCGCAGGCCGAGATCCGGATTCACCACCGGCGGGTTCCACAGCAACACATGCTTCTCGCCCACCGGCGCGCCGCTGTCGGTGATCGCAGTGACCGGCTGCTCGATCAGCGCGCTGGCGTGCTCGGCCGGGTTGCCGATGGTGGCCGAGCACAGGATGAATTGCGGCGACACGCCATAGAACGCGCACACGCGCTGCAGGCGTCGCAGCACATTGGCCACGTGCGAACCGAACACGCCGCGATAGGTGTGCACTTCGTCGATCACGATGTAGCGCAGGTTCTCGAAGAACTGCGCCCACTTGGTGTGATGCGGCAGGATCGCCTGGTGCAGCATGTCCGGGTTACTCACCACGATGTCGCCATGCAGGCGGATGGCCTGTCGCGCATCGCCCGGCGTATCGCCATCGAACGTGAATGCCTTCACCCCCAAGTCGCCGGCCTGATTGAGTTCGAGCAGCTCTGCCACCTGGTCCTGCGCCAGCGCCTTGGTGGGGAACAGGAACAGCGCCTTGGCGCGCTGGCGTATCGCCGCGCTGATTACCGGCAAGGTGTAGCACAGCGATTTGCCCGATGCAGTGGGTGTGGCGATCACCACGTGCTCGCCCGCCGCAGTGGCATTCCACGCCTGTGCCTGATGCGCATAGAGCTGGCTGATGCCGCGCGAGCGCAAGGCATCTGCAAGTGCGGATGGCATATCGCCGGGAAGCGGTGCGAACTGGCCTTCGCGACCCGGCAACACGAACGAACCGGTGATGCGATCGCCATAGCGCTTGGCGAGCCGTCGTGCCAGTTGATCGCCACCGGATACCGGCGCGGCCAGTGCGCCGTCGTTGCGCACCGCGCGTTGGGCCATGGGGTTGGGCAAGGCGTTCATCGGTGCGCTCCATCCGGGGACGGCATTGCACCTGCAGGCCGTCTCAATCCCTGAGACGGCGCAAGCCAGTCCACATTCGGCATCATCATTGGTCAGGTCACAGATAGAGCTAGCCAAGCTACCTGCCGGTAGAAACTTACGTTGATCTCGTCCTAGCGCGAATGGATCACCGTCCATGTGGCTGTTTCACTAAGCATCACGGTATCGCGCCAGCGCGACCGTCGATGCCAGGGGGAGCACATAGGAAGAGCCAACACGTTTGTGTTGCGCCTGCTGCCGAAAGGAAACGGGGAAAATGATGAAGCAAAGGGCGCAGTGCGGTGTTGCACGTTGGTGGCTGCTTCGCTTGGCAGTATTTTTGGTACTTGCAATGCCTTATTTGGCAACGGCGGGAACTTACTTCAATACACCGTTCTACTTTCAAGGCTACGACGCGAAACAAAATCTCGTTCGCTACAACTATGACAAGTTCGACGACGCAGTCGACAACGCAAAGAAATATTTAGTTTCCAGCTATCCGGCATCCAACCCCGCCGTATGCCTGCCACAGTCCGCGTACGAAGATGACGCTTTACGCATCGCTTCAGGCTACATCGCCAAAGTCTCCTATGCATCGACCGACCCTAAGGTCTCCTGTCCAACTAATGTCTTAAATATCCAGTTGACCCAATACAACAACGATCCAGAGAAGAACACCGGGGATGCCGGGAACTGCGATGGTGGCATTGGCGTTAGCGGTGGGGATGGCGTCGTTACGTGTGCTGGCACGACGTTTATTGGTGACCCCATCAATGTGGCCGCCGGCAACAAGTACGTCCAGGAGACAGATGTCGAAGTCTCGCCGTGGCTTACGTTTCGACGGTTCTACAACAGCCAAAGTGGAATCGTCCGTCAAACGACACTGGGTTCTCAATGGCGTCATTCGTTCGATCGCGCATTGTCGTTCCTCAACACCATGCCAAACGGAAAGGGCACGTCGTACATACTGGTTCAACGTCCCGACGGCCGTAGCGAGCGTTTCCGCGCAGGGACCAACGGTAGTTGGGTCACCGACCCAAACATGGCCGACACGCTGACCTCCGATAGCACGGGCTATACGTTGTTTGTCGCTGGGCCAAATCAGTTCGAGCGGTACTCAACAGCGGGCCAGTTGCAATACGTCATGGACCAGTCTGGCCAGTCCGCCACGCTCGCTTACAACGGCGCCCAGTTGCAATCGGTGACCGACCCTCAGGGCCGTACTTTGCGCTTCACGTATGACGGCAACGGTTTTCTTCGCACCCTGACGGTGCCAGACGGTGGCGTGCTCACCTTCCCCGCATCGATCACATCGTCCTACCTCTACGACGAAAACAGCCAGCTGCTGGGCGAGTACGGCGACACCATGCGCGACTACCTCTGGCTGGATGGCATCCCCGTGGCGGTGAGTGATACCAAGCTGCGCGGTGGCCTATCGCTCTCGTTTCAGACCACCACCAGCTACGTGCATGCCGATGGCTTGAATACCCCGCGCGCCATCACCGATGCCAGTGGCAAGGTGCAATGGCAATGGAGTTATACCGGCAATCCGTTTGGCGAGCAGCTACCCACGAGCAGCACGGGTTTCGTTTACAACCTTCGCTACGCAGGTCAGTACTACGATGCGGAGAGCAGGTTGATGGACAACATCCATCGCACCTATGAGCCGGCAACGGGGCGGTATTTGCAAAGTGATCCAATTGGCTTGGCGGGTGGGTGGAGCACATATGCCTATGTGGGCGGTAATTCATTGAATGCGGCTGATCCGTTGGGTTTGTGGGTATACACGGGAAATCCCACTCAATGCGCCTTGTTCTCGGGCGGACTTCGGATGGCGCGTGATGCTGCAACTAGCCCGGATCTGGACGCGGCGCAGCAGGCAACTCTGGCTGGCGCCGTCAATGCTTATGGGCGGGAGGGAGATTCGTCTGTGCGAATAGTTTTCAACCAGGAAAACAATTTCACTGGGGCGGTGACTGGGCTGCGTAAAAACGGGGTCAGGTTCACTTCTATCGTTTAGGGTGTGGTGAGTCCAGTGACATTCGAATTACAACGTCAATCGCTACTACGAGTCCACGACCGGGCGATATTTGCAGAGTGATCCGATGGGACTGGATGGCGGGTTGAGCACTTATGCCTATGCGGCTAGCAACCTCACGATAGTGGCCGCCTCAATCCCTGAGACGGCCCGGTGTGGAGCGGCTTAGAACACCCAGGTCAGACTCATGCGAGCGGACTGGTCGCTGGCGTGGCTGGCGAACTGGCCGTTGTAGCTGGCATCCACCGTCACCTTGCGCGACAACGCAAAGCTCAGGCCGCCGTTGAAGGCAGCGGCATTGCGCGCCACCGGCACGCCGTCGACGGCGTAGGCCACGTTGCCGTTGGCGAAGCGCATCGTGCTGCTGGTGGCCGTGTCGCCCCAGGCATGCTGCCAGCCCAGGCCAAGATGCGCCCGCAGGCCGCCGCTGGCATCGAGCGCGAACACGCTGCGCAGGCCGAGCGTGGCGTAGGTGGACGAATCGGTCTGCGCATTGGCGTCCAGCGCTGCCGCGCCGTTGCCTTCGCTCGCGGTGTCCGTGTGCAGTCGCACGTAGGCCACGTTGAGGAACGGCGAGAACGTCGCAGCCGGCGTGCCGAACGCGTAGCTCGCATCCACATAGGCCTGTTCGGTGTTGGCGTCGTACTCGCTGTCGTAGCGGTTGTTGAACGCATCGAAGGACACCGAGCGATGGCTGTCCACGGTCTGCCAGGTATAGGCTACTGCGCCTTGCAGCTGGAAGGCGTCCGCATGCATGCCGCCGTAGATGCCGAGGTGCGTGCCGGTGGTGTGCGACGACGAACCCAGCGTGTCGACGTTCGCGCTGTTCTCGCCGAAGCCGGCCACAGCGCCGATGCGCGCCTGAGAGCCGAGCGCCATGTCCGCGCCGACCAGCAGGCCGCTGCCGTTCGCCTGCAGGCGCGAGGCGTTGCCGTTGGCGTCGTGATCGCCCCAATGGCCCCAGCCGGACGTCCACGCGGATACGCCGTTGTCGTCGGTGGCGCTGGTGCCGGTGGCGGCGTTGCTGAGGCCGAGCAGGTGATCGTTGATGGCATCGCGCACGTAGCGGCTGTCGTCCATCAGGGCCGTGCGCGTGCTGGCGTAGATCTCGCCGGAGAGCTGGTCGTACGCGTGGCGGGCCGTCGCCGCATCGGCCATCACCACCGCGTTGTACAGCGCGCTGTTCCAGCCCAGCGCCTCGACTGCGCCGGCGGTGGCGCGTTCATTGGGCGTCTGCGCCACGCTGGTGAACGTCACGTCGTTGCGTTCCAGCGACAGCGTGACGCTGTTGGCACCGTACGCGAGCATCGGCGTAAGGAAGGCAAGGTTGCTGCTCGCCGAGGCGAACTGGCCGCTCACGCCCTGCGTGGCGGTGAGAATGGTGTAGTCGGTGCGCGGCGCCCAGTTGCCGGTGGCGCCGAGCACCACGGTGCTGCCGGCAATGCTCGCCTTGCCGTTCACCGTGAGCAGGTCCGCCTGGCCGGTGGGCGCCGCATCGATCACCAGCGCACCGTTTGCACCCTGCGTGTAATTGCCCTGGATGGTGAGCGTGCCGATGGAGCCGCCCGGCTGCACCGAACCGTTGTTGGTCACGTTGCCCACGATGGTGCCGTGGCCGCGCAAGGTGCCGCCTGCTACCACCTGCACGTTGCCGCCCAGCGTGGCGGAAGCATTCGTTGCATCGCCCACTTCCAGCGTGCCCGCCTGCACCGTGGTGGTGCCGGTGAAGCTGTTCTTGCCGTCGAGCACCAGCATGCCGGTGCCGGACTTGGTCAACGTACCCGTGCCACTGAGCACGCCGTTGTAGACGCCATCGCTGGCCTGGTTGAACACCAGCGCCGCGTTGTCGGCGATGTTGCCCTGCAGGCTGGTGGTGTCGCCCTGCAAGGTGCCTGCGGTGATGGTGGTGCCGCCGCTATACGTGTTGGTGCCAGCAAGCGTAAGCGTGCCGGCACCGATCTTGGTGAGCGTGCCGGTACCAGTGATGACGCCGCCAAAGGTGCCATCGCTTACCTGGTTGAAGACCAGAGACGCGTTGTCGACGATGTTGCCTTGCTGACTGACGGTGTTGCCCGGCAGCCTGCCCGTAATGCTCGGCAGGCTCGTGGTATCGCCCTGGAGCGTACCGGCGGCAATCGTCGTAAGACCGGTGTAGTTGCTGGTGCCCGTCAGGATCAACGTGCCGGTGCCTGCCTTTGTCAGGCTAGCCCCGCCATATTCGGGTCCACGAAAGAGCTGCTCGCCAATCGAGCCGCTTTGCGTAGCGATATCGTTGCCGTCAACTTCTACGGTGCCACCACCGACGAGATTCAGGCCATTGGCGATGGTAATGCCGTTTCGATAGACAGTCGTGCCGCCCAGAAGGTCAATAGTGCCCGTGCCAGCGGCTTTGCTGTTGCCAAGTATCAGCGTGCTCCAAACTACGGTGTCGCCGCTGTAAGTGCTTGCTCCATTGAGCACCGCGCTTCCCTGACCCTGGCTGATTCCGATGGTCACCTGGTTGAAGTGGGAGATGGACCCGCCGTAGGTGAAAGTGTTGCCCTGGCCCGGCGAGATCAGCAGTGTGCTCGTGCCGGTGCCGCCATCGATATCGCCGTTCACCACCGCCGAGCCGCCGAGAATCTGCAGGCTGCTGTTGCCGCTGCCGAGATCGACCGCGAGGTTGCTGCTGTCGGCCGTGATGGTGCCGTAGTTGACGATGGTGGCGTTGTTGCCGCCCGTATACACCGCGGCGCCTGCACCGCCGCCTTCCAGCGTGCCGCCGGCGAGATTGTTGATGGTGACGGTGAACGCGTTGGCGGCGCCCGTCACGGCGATGGCTGCATCACTCTGGCCGCGGATCAGGCCGCTGTTGGTGATGGTGGTGTTGCCGTAGATGCCTTGCGTGGGAATCGGTGCGTCGGTGGTCGGATCCTTGTCCAGGCCGGCCAGCGTGATACCGCGGCCGGTGCCCGTGTTGACGGTGTTGTCGGCATTGGTCGCCGAGTTGTCGCCTTCGATGGTGCCCGAGTTGACGATGGTGCCGCCGCCCACGGTGACGCCTTCGCTGGTGTCGTTGTACGCATGCAGTGATTTGATGGTGCCGGTGTTGGTGATGTTCACCAGGCCATCCACATCCACGCCGTCGCCGTCGCCATTCACGCCGTTGCCGGTGATGGTGCCGTGGTTCACCACGGTCACCACTTCGTTGGCGTTGAAGCCGTCGATGTTGATGCCCGAGCCGTTGTCGCCCTGAATGGTGCCGCCGAAGTTGTTGGTCACCGACAACATGTAGGCGCCGCTGGTGGTCACATCCTTGTTGCCGCCGGTGATGCCGTGGCGAGCGCCTTCGATGGTGCCGGTGCCAGCCACGCTGGCCGAGCCGGCGTTGGCGTTGACGATGGTGATGCCGCTGTTGGACTGCGCATCGACGCCATCGCTGCCATCGGTGCTGCCCGGCGCATTGGTCGACTTGATCAGGCCGTCGTTGTAGACGAAGCCGTTGACGCCGGGACGCACCGCGTCCGCCTCGAATGCTTCGATGTCGCCGGTGGCGTAGTTGTAGAGCGCGTTGCTGCCGGTGGTGATGGCATTGAAGTCGATCGCCTGTGCACCGGCCTTCGAGGCATTGAGCGAGGTCAACCGGCCGTAGTTGGTGAACACGACGTTGCTGCTCGCCTTGTTCATCTGGATGACGTCGTTGTCCGCCGTCTGCATCACCGCACCCACACCGTTGGTGACGGTGAGCGTGAGGTTGCCGGTGTTGTCGCGGATGGCGCGGCCGGTGCTCGTGTCGAGCAGGGTGCCGTTGTTGGTGATCGTACTGCTGCCGGTCACGGCGATGGCGGCCGAGGTACTGGTCACCGACAGCGTGCCGGTGGCATCGATGGTGCCGGTCTGCGTGGCTGCAAGGGTCTGCGCCGTGTTGGACGTTTGTCCGGCAGTGATCTCGAACGTGGCGGCGTGCGCGGTATCGACCAGCGCGAGCAGGATTCCGGTAACGAGCAGCTTCTTTTTCATGGATCCTCCGTGACGTAATTGTCCCAGTGTAGCGAGGTTGCTGCGTAACGCTCATGACAGCAGGGTTAGGCGGTTCCTTCCTTAGCATTGTCTTAGGCTGCGGATTGCGGAATCCTGCGGAAGTTATCCATACGCCGGCGCCGATTGGCAAAAGAGCCAGTCGATACAGCCGTTTAAGTGTTTCCTAAGCCGGCTGGCGGATAATCCGGGCGTACATCGCCAGAAGGGCGAAGGAGCGTCACCTCGTGCACATTCTTCTGGTTGAAGACGACGCGCAGCTCGGATCGGCGATCCAGCGCGCGCTCGAACGGCTGAGCTATACGGTGTCGTGGCTGCGCGACGGCCGTTCGGCGCTCGCGGCCATGCGCGACCGCACCGCCGATCTCGTGCTGCTCGACCTGGGCCTGCCCGGTCGCGATGGCATTGAGGTGCTGGTGGAAGCGCGCCGCGCGCACGTCGACACGCCGGTGCTGGTGATGACGGCGCGCGACGGCCTCACCGCGCGCGTCGATGGGTTGGACGCGGGCGCAGACGACTACCTCACCAAGCCGTTCCACGTGGAAGAACTCGCTGCGCGCATCCGCTCGCTCACGCGTCGCATGCGCGGGCTGGCGGTGAACCGCATCGAGGTGGGCGTGTTGAGCCTGGACGTGGGCACTTCGGAGGTCACCTTCCGTGGCCAGCCGGTGGACCTCACGCGCCGCGAGTTTGCCTTGTTGCAGGCGCTGATGGAAAACGCCGGCCGGCTGGTGCGGCGCGAAAGCCTGGAGAACTCGCTGTACGGTCTGGACCACGTAGTGGGCAACAACGCGCTCGAAGTGCTGGTGCATGCCTTGCGCCGCAAGCTGAGCTTCGAGACGGTGCGCAACGTGCGCGGCTTCGGCTACATGATTCCGCAGGATCCCAAGTGAGCCGCAGCAGTCTGCGCTCGCGGCTGCGCTGGCTCATTCTCGGCGTGATCGCGTTGGTCCTGCTGCCGCTGGGCGTTTACAGCCTGCGGCGCACCACCAACGAAGTGAACGAGCTTTCCGACGGCCGCCTCGCGCAATCGGCGCGCACGCTGCAGACGCTGGTCAACGAGATCGGCCTGCCGGCGCTGCAACGTCACAATGCCGAAGCGGGCGTGGTGGTGCCCATCACTGCCAAGTCCACGCAGGAACTGGTGCTGCACGGCCATACCTACGAGTCGGAAGTGGGCTTTCAGGTGTTCGACCGCGAGGGCCGGCCGCTGCTGGTCACCGGCAATCTCACCGCGTTGCCGCCGCCCGATGCCACGCATGCGGGTTTCAAGAACCTGCGCTTCGGCAATTACCGCTGGCGATTGTTCACGCTGCCGCCCACGTCCGATGGCGTGGTGGTGCGTGCGGCCGAACGCTACGACAGTCGGCGCGACATCAGCACGGCGCTGTGGATCGAACACGGTCTGCCGCCGCTCATCGCGCTGCCGGTGCTGGCCTTGCTGGTCGGCTGGGCGGTGCGGCGCGGCTTGCGGCCTCTGGACGCGCTGGCGGAGAAACTCGCCGTGCGCCAGCCGGGCAGTCGCGATACGCTCGACGTGGCCGAAGCGCCGCGCGAACTGGAACCGGTGCTCGATGCGCTCAACAGCCAGTTCACCCTGCTGGAGGAGGCGCTGGAACGCGAGCGGCGTTTCAGCGCCGACGTGGCCCACGAACTGCGCACGCCGCTGGCTTCCACCATGATCAACCTGGAGAACGCACAGGCCAGCCGCGACACGCGCGAAGCCGACGTGGCGCTTTCGGGTGCGCGCGAAAGCCTTGCGGCGCTGGCGCGTCGCGTCGAACAGTTGTTGTCGCTGGCGCGCCTGGAGGCGAGCTCGCGCTCCGATGGTCATGCGGATGTCGACCTGCTCGCCGTGGCGCGCAGCGTCATCGAGGAACTGTCGCCGCTCATCGGCAACTCGGACGTGGAACTGGACGTGACGCTCGCCGACGGTGCGCTGATGGTGCGCGGCAACGAAGCGGCGCTGGCCGCATTGCTGCGCAACCTGCTGGAGAACGCGCTGCGCCATGTGCCCGAGGCTGGCCATGTGCAGCTGGTCATCCGGCGCGAGTCGGACCACGCCGCCATCGACGTGATCGACGATGGCGAAGGCATTCCGCCGGAACGTCGCGCGGCCGTGTTCACCCGCTTCCATCGCGAGGCGGGCAGCCGCGGCGAAGGCTACGGGCTGGGCCTTTCCATCGTGCAGCGGGCGGCGCAATTGCACGACGCCTCCATCGAACTGCTCGATTCACCCTATGGGCGCGGCCTGCGCGTGTTCGTGCGAATACCGTTGAGCGACACGCACGGTTGAGGCGTTGCCTGTCTTCCAGGCTTTACAAAGTGAACGCTAAGGCATGTTCGGTAGGGTATGGAATCCCTCCTTATGCATGGATCGTCGGTGCCTGCTCCGTTTGCCACGCGTCACGCTGGACGACTGCCGCGGATGCGCATCGCCGCCGCCATGCTGCTGGCCGCATGTATGGGCGGTTGCGCCACGTACCACGCCAAGCCGCTGCCGGAACAGGCCGCGTCGGCGACGTCGCTGTCGCAGCTGCAAGGTTTTGATGCGACCGCACTGCCGCTGGACATGGCCACCGTCGAGCGACTGGTGCTGCTGAACAATCCGGACCTCAAGACCCAGCACGCACGTCATCAGGCCGCACAGGCGCATCGACGGCAGGATGGCGTGCTGCCCAATCCCAGCGTCGGCGGCAGCGTGGGCTATCTCCTCTCGGGGCCGGGCGACGCCACGGCATGGACGGCATCGATCAGCCAGGACATCGCCTCGCTCATCACCCTGCGGCCACGTCGCGAGGCGGCCAAGGCGAATGCCGATGGCGTCGATGCCGGCCTGCTGTGGGAGCAATGGCAGACGCTGGGCAAGGCGCGACTGCTGGTGATCGACCTGGTGGAAGGCGAGCAGCAGCTGGCGCTGCAACACCAGGCGATGGAATCGCAGACGCAACGCGAATCGCGCATTCTCGACGCGGTCCACGCGGGCAACATGGAACGCGTGACGGTGGCGTCCGACCTCGCCGCCGCCGCCGAGGCCCGCACTGCATTCGACGACCTGCAACGTCGACAGCTCGACCTGCGTCAACAGCTCAACGCGCTGATGGGCCTGAAGCCCGATGTCGTGCTGCCACTCGCGTCCACCTTGCCGTCGGCGAGCGTGGATGCCGCAGCGATGCGCGAACAGTTCGACAGCGTAAGTCGCCGCCGCCCCGACCTGGTGGCCTTGCAACTGGGCTATCGCGCGCAGGAAGCCACGCTTCGCGCAGCGGTGCTGGCGCAGTTTCCGCCGCTCGCCATCGGCTACGACGCCTCGCAGGACAATAGCCGCGTGCGCAACGGCGGGCCTGCGGTGAACTTCACGCTGCCGATCTTCGATCACAACCAGCACAACGTCGCCATTGCGCGTGCCACGCGCGAGCAACTGCACCAGCAATACACGGTGCGCCTCGCCACCGCGCATGACGACGTCGACGCCTTGCTTGCCCAGTACGTGCAGCTCGACGCGCAGCGGCAGACGCTCGCACCGGCCGCGGACGATGCTGTACGTGCCGCCTCGCAAGCCGATCGTGCTGCGCAAGCCGGGCTGATCGACGTGCGCAACGCCACCGATCTTCGCGTCGCCGCCATCAACCGTCAGCTGGCGCAGCTCGCCATCGAGCAGGCCATGCTCGAACAGCAAGCCGCGCTCGAGTTGCTGGTGGGGCGCGGCATGCCGACTTCTCTCGAACAGGACGTGATGGCCCCATGATTCAACGACCGCACTGGATCGCTGCGGCACTGGCCGCCCTCACGCTCGCGGCGTGTTCCGCCAGCGAAGCACCCGATGACGCTGCGGTGAGTGCCGCGGTGGTGACGGTGCCGCTCAAGCAGGGCAGCGTTCCCGAAACGGTGGCGGCGTATGGCAGCGCAGGGCCGGCCGCCGATGCCGCGCAGGTGATCAGCGTGCAGGCGATGGGACGCGTCACGCACTGGAACGTCACTGTCGGCGCACCGGTCAAGCGTGGCCAGTCCTTGCTTGCCTTCACGCTGGCGCCTTCAGCCGTGGCGGCGTACCAGCAGGCGGCGACAGCGCAGAGGCTCGCGCAGGCGGAGCGTACGCACGTCGCGCAACTGTTCTCGCAGCAACTGGCGACACGCGATCAGCTCGATCAGGCGGAGAAGGCCGAGAAAGACGCGCAATCCAACCTGGACGCGTTGGTGCAACAGCAGGGCCGCAGTGCGACGCTGGATGTCACCGCACCGTTCGACGGCACCGTGGTCACCGTCGATGCGCAACAAGGCGACAATCTGCAGCCCGGCGCCGCGCTGCTCACGCTGCATCGTGGCGACGGCCTGGTCGTGACAGCGGGCGTGGAACGCGATGCGATGGCGCGCGTGCAGGTAGGCGCCAAGGCCGAGCTCATGCCCATCGATGGCGGCACGGCCGTGCATGGCACGGTGCGCCGCATGTCGCATGCACTCGATCCGCATACGCACCAGCTCACGGTGGAGATCGTGCCCGACGGTGCGCTGATCAACGGCGAGGGCTTTCGCGCCGACATCGTCGTCGGCCAATGGCAAGGCTGGCTGCTGCCGCGCGACGCGGTGCAGGGCGATGAGGAAGATCGCCACGTGTTCCAGGTGGCGAACGGCAAGGCAGTGAGTGTGCCGGTGAAGGTGCTGGGTGAATCGGCCGACGTTACCGTGGCGAGCGGCGCGCTCGACGCCAAACTTCCGCTGGTGACCGAAGGCGCCACGCAGCTGGACGACGGCATGGCCGTGCGCTTGCCGGCGGAGCACGCCAAGCCATGAGTCTGCCGACGTTATTGGCACGGCACGCGCGTGCCATCGTCATCGTGGCCTTTGCGCTCGCGCTGGCCGGATTGGCAAGCGCGTTCACCTTGCCGGTGGGCCTGTTCCCGCAGGTATCGTTTCCGCGCGTGGTGATCGATCTCGATGCTGGCGACCGGCCCGCAGACCAGACTGCGCTGCTGTTGACGCGTCCGGTGGAAGAGGCCATTCGCACTGTGCCCGGCGTGGCCGGTTTGCGTTCGGAAACCACGCGTGGCTCGGCGCAGATCTCGGTGGATTTCGGCTGGGGACGCGACATGATCGCCTCCACCCTGCAGGTGGATTCGGCCATCGCCCGCGTGTTGCCCAGCCTGCCTGCCGGTGCTACGTACAACGTGCGCCGCATGGACCCCACGGTTTTCCCGATCATTTCGTATGCGCTGAAGTCCGACACGCTGTCGCCCGTGGCGTTGCGTGATCTGGCGCAGTACCAGATCGTGCCGCTGCTGGCGTCGGTGGAAGGTCTTGCGCGTGTCGACGTGCAAGGCGGCGAGACGGCGGAAGTGCAGGTGGAAGCCGACCCGCGAAAACTCGCGCAATACGGTTTGAGCCTGGACGATCTGGTCACCGCCGTGAATGGCGCCAATCAACTGGAAGCGGTGGGCCGCCTGCAGGATCGCAACCAGCTCTACCTCGTGGTGGCGAACCACTCGCTGCAACGCATCGATGCCATCCGCAACATCATCCTGAAGAACGATCCGCACGGCTGGGTGCGGCTGGCCGATGTCGCCACGGTGCACGAGGGTTACGTGCCGCAGTGGATCAAGGTGAGCGAGGACGGCAAGCCGGCCGTGCTGTTCAACGTGTACGAGCAGCCGGATGGCAACGCCGTGCAGATCGCCAGCGAAGTGCGCGCCCGGCTCGCGTCGTATCGGCTGCCCAAGGGCGTGACGCTCACCTCCTGGTACGACCAGAGCGAGTTGGTGGTCGAATCTGCGCACAGCGTGCGCGATGCCGTGCTGATCGGCCTGGTGCTCGCTGCCGCCGTGCTGCTGGTGTTCCTGCGCAATCTTCGCGTGACCTTGATCGCTATGCTGGTGGTGCCGGTGACGCTGGCCGTCACGGTGCTGCTGCTGCAGGTGTTCGGCATGAGTTTCAACATCATGACGCTCGGCGGCATCGCCGCCGCCGTGGGCCTGGTGATCGACGACGTGATCGTGATGGTGGAACACGTGGCGCGGCGCGCAGGTGCGTTGCAAGGTGGCGGCGAGTCGGCGGTGCTGCCCGCAGCGCGCGAATTCCTCGCACCGCTCACCGGTTCCAGCCTCGCCACGCTGATCGTGTTCATTCCGCTGGGCTTGTTGAGCGGCGTCACGGGCGCGTTTTCCAAGGCGCTGTCGATCACCATGGCCAGTGCGCTCGCCGTGTCGTGGCTGGTTTCCGCGTTCGTGGTGCCGCCGCTGTTGCGGCGTTGGATCGACTTCCGCCATTGGCACGATCCGGGCCTCGATCACGAAAGCTGGTTGTCCCGCTCGCACCAGCGGCTCTATGACGCGTTCGCGCGTCGCCCGCTGTGGCTGCTCGCCTTCGCGCTTCCGCTGCTGGTCGTGGGCGCCGTTGCGTATACGCACGTCGCCACGGGTTTCATGCCCGCGGTGGACGAAAGCGGCTTCGTGATGGACTACTACACGCGGCCAGGCACGTCGTTGCCCGAAACCGCGCGACAGGTTGGCCAGGTGGAAGCGATCCTTCATTCGATGCCCGAGGTGGATACGTTCTCGCGCCGTCTCGGCACGGGCCTCGGCGGCGATCTGGGCCAGTCGTACCACGGCGATTTCTTCGTGCATCTCAAGCCCGGTCATGCGCGTTCCACCGAAGAGGTGATGAGCGACGTGCGCGAGCATGTCGAGCACGAAGTGCCAGGTGTGGAAGTGGAGTTGGCTCAGTTGATGGAAGACCTCATCGGCGATCTCACGGCGGTGCCGCAGCCCATCGAGATCAAGTTGTATTCGGCCGATCCGAAGACGCTGGTGCCGCAGGCGCAACGCGTGGCCAAGGCCATCGCCGATATTCCGGGCGTGGTGGAGATCAAGGATGGCGTGCAGCTGGCGGGCGATGCGCTGAACGTGCAGATCGATCCGGACAAGGCCACGTTCGAGGGCATGACCGTGGCCACGGTGACGCAGGCGATCAACAGCGCGCTCACCGGCGTGGTCGCCACGCAGCTGCCGCAGGCCACCAAGAGCGTGGGCGTGCGCATCCGCATGCCCGATGCCATGCAGTGGCGCTTGCCGCAGCTGCTCGCGTTGCCGGTGCGGGCGCCCGATGGCCACGTCTTTCCGCTGAGTCGCGTGGCGTCCATCGTCACCGAGAACGGCCAGCCGCAGATCTCGCGCGAAAACCTGCAACCGATGGTGGCCGTGACCGCGCGCATCGACGGTCGCGGCATGGGTGCGGCCGTGGCCGACGTGAAGAAGCGGCTCGCACAGCCGGGCATGCTCGATGCGGATACGCGTTATGAACTCGGCGGGCTTTACCAGCAACAGCAGATCGCCTTCCTGGGTCTTGGCAAGGTGTTCCTGATGGCGCTGGTCGCCGAATTCGTGCTGCTGCTGTTCCTGTACGGACGTGCCGGGCTGGCGCTCGTGGTAATGGGTTGCTCGTTGTTCTCGGCCACCGCGGTGTTCATTGCGCTGTGGTTGTGCGGCGTCGACCTGAACATCACGGCGATGATGGGCATGACGATGATCATCGGCATGGGTACGGAGATGGCGATCTTCTACGTGTCGGAATACGTGACGCTGTCGCGTGACATGCCGCCGTTGCAGGCGCTGCGAGCGGCCAGTCGCGACCGCCTGCGTCCCATCACCATGACGACGCTCGCCGCCATCCTCACCTTGTTGCCGCTGGCACTGGCGTGGGGACAGGGCGCGGGCATCCAGCAGCCGCTGGCTATCGCCATCATCGCCGGACTCGCATTGCAATATCCGCTGGTGTTGCTGGTGATGCCGACGTTGATCGGCGTGGTGGCCGGTCATGCGCGGCGCGCTGGCTAGCCGCGCGAGCGCCCGATGTTGCCCTAGTTGGGCACGCCCACGGCATGTTCCATCGGCGGCTCCGGGCCGGCGGGCGTCGCCGGCGCCGCGGCTGGCGCGATGAAGTCGGCGGGTTCGCTGTAGACCACGCGATTGCGACCATCGCGCTTGGCCTGAAAGAGCCCGTTGTCCGCGTCGATCATCATCTGGCGCAGGTCATAGCCGCTGCGGTCGGTGGATGCCACGCCGAAGCTTGCGGTGATGACCACGAGCCGCGTTTCGCCCCACAACGGCGTGGCCGCGATGGCCTGGCGGATGCGTTCGGCGCGCTCGCGCGCCCGTATGGCGCTGCAGTCGGGCAGGTAGATCGCAAACTCCTCGCCGCCAAGGCGGCCGAAGATATCGCGGCGATGCAAGTGGTGCTGGCAGGCGGCCACGGCGCGCTTGAGCACCAGGTCGCCAATCACGTGGCCATGCGTATCGTTCACTTCCTTGAAGTGATCCAGGTCCACCAGCACCAGGCACGCGGCGCGCGTGGCCTTGGCGGCGGCGCGCAAGGCCAGCTCGGTTTCGTCGACGAAATGCTGGCGGCTATGGATGCCGGTGAGGCTGTCGCGCGTGGCCAGGCGCTTGAAGCGCATTTGTGAGCGCTTGATGCGCAGCAGCCAGAACGCAATGGACGCCACGATGGTGATCAGCAGCGCGATGTACAGCCGGCTCGTTTCCATGTCCTTGTGGTCCAGCTCGCGCTGCAACTGCAGGATCTCGTTTTGCTTGTTGAGCGAATCGACTTCCATCTTGTTGGCCAGCAGCTGCTGTTTGACCGTTTGATAGGCGATGGCGCGCGCGCTGACGTCGTTGAGGTAGCCCTTGTCGGCTTCCATGTATTGCTTGTGGAAGTCCAGCGCGGCACGCGTGTTGCCGAGCTTGTCTTCCACCTGGTACAGCACTTGATAGGCCGGTCCCAGCGAATCGGAAAACTTGTCCTTGACGGCTTCGGTGACGGCCTCGCTCGCATATTTGCGCGCTGCCACGAGGTCGCCAAGTTGCAGGTACGCCTGGGCCAGCGTCACGTTGACGGCGTTCATCAGTACGCGATAGTGGTACGAGACGAACTCGTCGTAATGCGCCTGGAGCAGCAGGATGGCGTCCTTGGGCCGGCCCTGTTCGATGGCGTATTTGGCCTGGTCGTTGCGCAGCGAATTGGCATACAACGCCTGCTTGGCCTTGATGCAGGTGTCGATGCCGCGATCGTATTCGGGGTCGGTGCCTCGCACCTTGCCCGCGCGGAACAGCACGCGCAGCTTGAACGCCATGCCCTGGCACGCGCGGTCGCGCAGCTCGGGATCGTCCAGGATGCGTTGCGCGTAGTCCGACGCCAGTTCGTACTGACCCGCCGCAGCGAGGAATTGCGCGGTTTCTCCCAGTGCCTGGTAACGAGCCTCCGCCGATTTCGCCGACGGCAGCAGGTCGACGAGCGTGCTTAGCTGGGTGAATGCCTCCTCGTAGTGCTGGCCGAAGCCGAGGATGTTCACCAGCGTGGCCAGCGCGCGAACCTGCAGCGTGGGATCGCCCGAGCGCGTGATGATGTCGTGGAGCTGGGGTCGGGCGAGGTCGTAGCGGCCATCGAATGCCGACTGCCATGCATCGAGATAACGCAGGTGCCATTGCTGGCCAGGGGAAAGCTCAGTCGCACGCTGGTCGAGCTGGCTGAGCAAGCGAAGGAATTCGCCGTGGTCGGCGGTCTTGAGCTTGTCGGCGCGTTCCAGCATTTGAACCGAGTCTTCCGCCGGCGTGGGTACGGCCGCGATGGCCGCACCCACCTGCCATCCTGCCAGCAGCGCTGTCAGGATGATCGCCCGGCTGAAGTGGCCGGCGCGGAACATCGTCAGGCCAGGTCGGCGGCGTGCGCGGAAGAGTGGCCGGCGCCGTTGCCGGGCTGCTTCGCCTGCTCCTCGCTTTCCTCGCCTTCTTCGCCTTCCTTCTCTTCCTCATCCTCGTCTTCGCGACGCGGCACGGTCTGGAAGCAGTAAGAAGGCGCGACCTTCAGCAGCGCGTGCAGCTCTTCCACGTTGCGCGCCAGGATGGCTTCGCTGGCCGCAGCTTCCACCTGGGCGTCGGCCAGGGCCAGGGCGACTTCGTCCTTGGCGGCCTGAAGCAAACGCGCATCGCTGCCAAGCTTTTCCAGAAAATCGATGACATCGGACATGTGGTATTCCCCCTGACGGTTGATAGTACGGCGACAGCTTGGTTGATGTCTTGCGCGTGGACGGCAAAGCGGCGCTTTTCCGATGAAGGAATAAGCGCGAGGGCGTCTCGCAGCGATCTGGTTTGGTTCCCCGATATCCCCTGCGCGAACGGCCGGTGCACATTTGCCACTGGTTCGCGCAACTACGGATCATAGTCCGGTTTTTTTCCGAAAATGTGCATGTCGGAAACGGCGTCGCGCCCATGCCGCTCCTGCGTTCCGCCGTGCCGGCCGCAGGCGGATCTCCCCGAGTGGCTTCCGTGCGTTGCGCGGGCGGCGGCGAGCGTATCCACCGCGTCGAGATCGGCGGGGCGCTTGGATCGATTCGAGCGTTCCATCGTCAACGGCGCGGCTTTGACGGAAACAGGGGCGCCCCGTGGGGGAAGGGCTGGCGCCCGGAGGTTATTCGGTGCAGGCGGGCGGGCCCACGAACGACATGACCTCCGCCAGAAAGGCCTCGGTGTGCTCGCCGTGCAACCGATGCCCGGTGCCGATCTGGCGGAAAGCGGCATGGGGAATCTGGGCCGCCAGCAGCGGCAGGCGCGCGGTGACGAGCCCATCGTCGTGGCCGGCCAGGAGCAGACACGGTGCGCGCAGGGTGGACAGCCGCGACCACCACGCCGGCATGGGCGTGCGCAGTTCCGGCAGCACCGTGCGCGCTGCGCGCACGTCGAACTGCCGCAACAGCATCAGGCGCAGCAGTCGGCCCATGCCCAGCAGGCGCAGGGCACGCCGCCAGGCGGCGCCGTCCTGTGCCGCGGCCATGGCCGTCGCGTCCGCGATATCGCGTGGCGGCACCGGCGCGGCTTCGATGACCAGCCGGCGGATGCGTTCGGGCTGGCGCGTGGCGAGTTTCAGCGCCAGATGTCCCCCCAGCGAATGACCGATCAGGTTGATGGCGCCTAGCCCCAGGGCGTCGAGCAGGGCGCTGAGGTCGTCCTCGAAATCCGCCAGGGCATAGGTGGGCGTCCAGTCGCTGCGCCCGTGGCCGCGCAGGTCCGGCGCAATGACCTGGAAGCCCTGCCCGGCGAGTGCTTCGGCGGTGTTCGCCCAACTGGCGGACTGGCTGGCGAACGCGTGGATCAGCAGGACGGGTTCGCCGCCCTGCTCGCCATAGGTGCGATAGGCCAGGCGATGGCCGCGCAGGCGCAGGAAGCGATAGATCGATAGGCGGCTATCCAAGACCGGGCTCCGCAGCGTGACCAGCGCAATGTCGCATGGCCTTCCTGGGCGGCGATAGCTGGCCGAACTTCACTGGCTTGCTTCAGGTTGGGATGGCTATGATCGCCGCATCGACGCGGCATGGCCGGCGCAAGGCCGCCATGCTCATGGAAGGCTCATGCATAAGGAGTAGCGAGCGATGAAGCAGCGAATGTTGTCCACTGCGGCCTGCGTGCTGGCCGCCATGCTTGCGGCACCGGTCTGGGCCCAGCAGGGCGCCGCGGCGAATCCGGCTGATTCGTACCGCGAGCCGTTGAACGTGCTGGCCAAGAGCCAGGATCCGACGTCGCCATCCACGCCACCTGCATCGTTGCCGGTGTTCGCGCCGCAGCCTTCCGCTGGTCAGCGCCTGTCGCAGAATGCGCTGACGTTTGCGGCACGCTCGGCGGTGGTCGTGGCGGCGCAGAAGAAAGGCGTCTATACGGCCGTGCCGTCGCCCTCTTATCAACCTTATCGCCCCGGAACGTCCGTGCCCGAGCCGGCCACGACAGAGCACCTGTGTCCGCCACTGGGCACGCCGAATCTGCCGGACGTGTGCCGCGATCGCGGGGCCGTCGTCACGATGAATCGCAACGGCCTGGTTTCGTCCACGGGCACGCCGTTCTAAAACGGTAGCCGGTCCCCGATACGGCAGCATGGGGGTGCGATGCGGCGCCACTCATTGGCTGGCTGATGCATCGGTGCCGGTCTTCAATGTGGCGAGTGCATCGAGCAGCGCCTGTCCCTTGGGCGTGCCCAGACCCGTGCAGGCGTCCCAGCCCTTGGCGGCCTTGAACTTGCCGTTGTTGCCCCGCGTGATGTCGTGGAACGCGGCGAGGCCGATGCCGTAGAGCGCTTC
Source organism: Dyella japonica (assembly GCF_040545895.1). Classification (GTDB taxonomy): domain Bacteria; phylum Pseudomonadota; class Gammaproteobacteria; order Xanthomonadales; family Rhodanobacteraceae; genus Dyella; species Dyella japonica_D. The sequence continues at coordinate 77,398 of NZ_JBEPMU010000005.1, read as the reverse complement.
GTGCGGATCGCCAATGCTTTGTCCCAACTGCTGGTTGAAGCGCGCGATGAGCGCGGCCCACAGCGGCGCGACGGCGCTGGTGCCGCCGATCACCTCGTTCTGTCCATCCACGCGTATCTGATAACCCGTGTTGGGATCGGCATCGCCGGCGACGTCCGGCGTGCCGCGCCCCGCGTAGCCGTTGGTGCCCTTGGGCACCTTCATCGACTGCTGCCACGTGGGCAACGCGAAACTCGCGCTCACGCCGCCGCCGGTGGCGCCTTCATTGCTGGCCAGCTCGTTCCACACCGTTTCGCTGGTGATCGCCGTGCTGCTGGCGACGAGTTTGGTGCCGCCACAGGCGAGCGCGTAAGGACTCGATGCCGGGAAATCCACATGCGGCTGGTTGTCGCTCTCGCCATCGGTGTAGCCGCTGTCGCCGCACGCAACCGTGACGGTCACGCCCAGCGCCGCCGCATCCTGCAGTGCGCTCTGCATCGCATTGAGCGATGACGCGGACCAGCTGTCTTCCGGACCGCCCCAGCTGATGGAGATCACCGATGGTTGCTGGGTGGCGTCGTGCGCGGCCTGCGAGATGGCCTCATAGAAACCCTGGTCGGTATTCAGCGCGAAGTACACGGCGATGCTGGCGCCGGGAGCGAGTGCGCCGATCACTTCCACGTCGAGCATCACTTCACCGTCCGCATCGCCGCCGGGCTGGCTGGTGCCGCCCTGCACGGATACCACCTTCACCGTCGGCGCCTTGATGCCCAGCGATTGCATGTACTGGGTGAAGTCGCTTTGCGTGAAGCCGCCGCCGAGTTCGACCACCGCCACGGTCTGGCCGCTGCCGTCGAGCGCTGCAGGAAATTGATACAGCGTGCCGAGTTCAACCGGTGTGTACGTTTTGGCGGGCGTGGCGGCGGGACGACGAAAATGCGGACGCGCGATGGGTCGCTTGTCCAGGCCGAGCACGGCGATCACGCGCGAGGAGATATCGCTGGGCAACGAGGGCGGCAGGTGACAACCGATCATTTCCGGACCGCCGTCGGGCATCTGGTAGCGGCCCAGTTGCACGCCGAACGCCTGTTGCAGCGCCTGCGGTGTGCCGCGCAGATGCATCACGCGACGATGCAGTTCGCAACCTGTTTCGGTGAGGCCGTGATCGCGTGCGAAATTGCGAATGGTGTCCGCATCCGCAGGATCAGCGCCCCATTGCGTGCCGAAATCCGCACGGGACACGGCGGCGCGGTGTGGCCACGCAGCGGTCGCGGGATGACTGCCGCGGCGTCGCATCACCACCGTGACATCCATCGGATCGGCCCCTTCGTGCGGTCCGAGATAGCGCGCTTCGTTGGCGAGCGGCCAATGATGAGGGCGGGCGGCGGACATGCTCATGGGTGGCTCCTTGATGGCAAGCCGCAGAGACTGCACCTGCCCATGTTGCAGTGGGGTGTTTGTTCGTGAAGGCATTCATGCGTGGTGCGGTTTGGAGGTCTCGACGCCCGCGTCAACATGACTTTCCGGTACGGGCGCAAGGAAGCGCTAAAATGTGCGAATGTCCTGCCCGAGAATTCACCCATGAGCTATCCCGCCGTACGCATGCGCCGCATGCGCCGCGATGCCTTCTCGCGTGCGTTGATGCGCGAGCACACCCTGCTTCCCTCTGACCTGATCATGGTCGCCTTCATCATCGAGGGAGAAGGGCAGCGCGAACCGGTGCCGTCCATGCCGGGCGTGGCGCGTCTGTCCATCGACGAATTGCTCAAGCTCGCAGGCGAATGCGTGCGGCTGGGCATTCCCGCGCTGGCGCTGTTCCCGTCGCCGGGCGCATCGGTGAAGACGGAAGATGCGCGCGAAGCGTGGAACCCCGACAGCCTCATGCAGCGCGCCACGCGTGCGCTCAAGGCAAAGTATCCGGAGCTTGGCCTGATCGGCGACGTGGCGCTCGATCCCTACACCACGCACGGCCAGGACGGCTTGATCGACGAACACGGCTACGTGATGAACGAGCCGACCATCGAGGCGCTGATCAAAATGTCGCTGGCGCAGGCCGAGGCCGGCATGGATTTCGTGGCGCCGTCGGACATGATGGATGGCCGCATTGGTGCGATCCGCGATGCACTGGAAGAAGCCGGACACATCCACACGCGCATCCTTGCGTACTCGGCGAAATATGCATCGGCGTTCTATGGTCCGTTCCGCGATGCGGTGGGTTCGGCCGCCAATCTCGGCAAGGGCAACAAGCACACGTACCAGATGGATGTGGGCAACAGCAACGAAGCGCTGCGCGAGATCGAGCTGGACATCCATGAGGGCGCCGACGCCGTGATGGTGAAGCCGGGCATGCCTTATCTCGACGTGTTGCGTCGGGTGAAGGATGCGTTCGGCATGCCCACCTTCGTGTATCAGGTGAGCGGCGAGTACGCGATGTTGAAGGCCGCGGCGCAGAATGGCTGGCTGGATGAGAAGGCCGTGGTGCTGGAGTCGTTGACGGCGTTCAAGCGGGCGGGGGCGGATGCGATCCTGACGTATTTTGCAGTGGATGCGGCGAGGTGGTTGAAGGGGGAGTGAGGCTGCTTTCTCTTTTGAAACGGGCGCAGTTTTTCAGTTCGTCATCACGGTCTACCTCCAACGGGGGCAAGGGCCGGAGGCGTTTCAACAGCCGAATGGCTGGTCTTATTTTTGTTCGTCATCCCGGCGAAGGCCGGGATCCAGTGACGTTGCACTTGGTTATCGCGAATCTTTTGTTCGCTCCTATGCGGCGCTTCCGCGATCTGGCCGCCTGCGCGGCGGGCGTTTCGATCGGCTGCCGCCGCTCGAGTCACTTTTCTCTTGCTGGCCCAAGAGAAAAGTAACCCAAAGAGAATGGCCTGTAGAGCTAAGGGCTCATAGCGTTCTGTTGGATACGAGCCTTGCAGCCTTCGGAGCGCGGATCGTCACGATCTCTCTAATCGACGTTGCGGCTACACCGCAACGCGCCGATGCGAAGAGGACTTAAAGCGGAGTGTCGCTTCGCTCTTTTTGAGGCATGGCTGCCTGTGATACGCGTGCCTCTCCCTCTCCCACTCGGGAGAGGGAGAGGCAATCTTGCGTTGTCCGTCACGCACTTCGATACGTTCCAAGATCCGCCTGCACGCCCAGTTCGTGCATGAACGCTGCCGGGTCGAAACGCTCCTGCGCATATCGCGCCTGCATCGCTGCCTTGGCTGCGGCCATGTGCGATTCGTTGCTCCATTCCACCACGGTCATCAGGTTGAATTCGCCGGCGAGGTCGGGTTGGGTCAGTACGAGGTTCTGGCGGCAGCCGGGGAGTTTGTCCAGTAGTTGTTGGGTCAGGCGCAGGCGTGCCATGAAGGCCGGGAAGGCGTGAGCGGGGACGTTGAAGCGGTCGATGCGGTACACGGGGGCGTGATCGACGACGAGTGGCTGGCTCATGGCTGTCTCTGGCAAGGAAGTTCGTGGCACTCTAGGACCTCAACCAAACTTGAGGTCAAGAGGTGCCGCATGAGCAAGCTTCCCGGTCACGGGCTGCCCATGACGCTGGGCGTGGGCGAGGTGGCGCGTCGCAGTGGCGTGGCGGTGTCCACGCTGCATTTCTATGAAACCAAGGGATTGATTCGCAGCGAGCGTTCGGTCGGCAACCAGCGGCGTTATGCGCGGGCCGTGTTGCGCCGGGTGTCGTTCATTCGAGTGGCGCAGCGCGTGGGCATTTCATTGGCGGATATCGCGGCGGCGCTCGATGCCCTGCCGCCTACGGACGCGCCCAGTCGCGCGGATTGGGCGCGACTGTCTGCCGCGTGGCGCGCGGAGCTGGACGAGCGCATGGCGCAGCTGAAGAAGCTGCGCGACACGCTGGATGACTGCATCGGTTGCGGTTGCCTGTCGATCGACCGCTGCCGCCTGCGCAACCCGAACGATCGATGGGGCGGGAAAGGCGCGGGTCCGCAACGGTTGCTGGTGGACAAGGCGCGTTAGGCACGCTTTACGCGTACTGCGCTTGGCCATTGCCGAACGACCAGTTCTCCTTGGCCGTTTCCAGCAGGTTGATGAACACGTCCTGCGGGCGCAGGCCCGGATCCTTGCTCAGCAGTTCGACGGTGTGCTTGTAGAACGCTTTCTTCTGCTCGACGGTGCGCGTGTTGTTGCAGGCGATCTGGATGATCACCAGGTCGTCGGTGCGCGCAATGTCGAGATAGTTCGGGTCGTAGTCGAATTCATCGGCGTCGTGCTGGTGCACAACGATGAAGCGGTCGTTCTGGGGCACGCTGAACGATTCGATCATCGCGCGATAGATGCTGTTGCGGATGGCGGCGATGTGCTGTGCCGACTTGCCACGGCGAAGCGAAACACGGACGAGAGGCATGGGATATCTCCAGCGGGGGATCAGGGTTGGGAAACGTGACCGACCTGGTAACGCTGGCCGGTGGCTTGGGCGGGAAGGGCGTCGTCCCACAGGCGGAAGCTCACGCGCGTCCACGTGGTGGGTTCGAAGGCGTTAACGGCGGCGACGGCGCCGCGTTCGATGTCACGTTGCAACAGCACGCGCTGTTCCTCGCGCAACGCATCGAGCGCCGTGTACGGCGCGATCGACTCGATCTCACGTGTGGCAAAGCGCGCGTGTCGCGCCTCGGGCGAGAGATAGACGTCCCACGCCGGCCACACGCGAATGGACGGCCATCCGAATGCCTTCGCCAGATTGGCAAAGCCTTCGCTGCCCAGGAATCGCTGCATCGCGGCGCTGTCGCGCCAGACGTAGAACGGCGCGTACAGGTTTTCGTCCGACGCGGAACCGTGTTCTGCATGCAGATAGGTTTTCAGCAGCAGGCCCTCGAAGTGATCGAGCAGGTGGCCTTTGTCCGCAATGCGCTGGCGCACGATCGCCATGTCGTAGTCGGCCGGCAGGGTGAAGCTGTATTGCATCGCGATCACGAGCGCGCCTCCTCGTCTTTCCGTTCGCCCGGAGGTATCGCCACCGATGTTGCGATGGCGCCTCCAAGCTTGACGGGAGTTAGCGTAGGGCGGACAGTATCATCCTGAAAATCGGAAAATATCGAACCAATAGTCCATGAAAGCGGGATGATGGCCATGAGGCGAGTCAATTTCGACCTCGACGTGCTGCGCACCTTCGTGACGGGCATGGAGCTGGGCAGCTTCGCCCGCGCCGCGGATCGGCTGGGGCGTTCGACGTCCGCGGTCAGCGCGCAGCTGAAGAAGCTGGAAGAGCAGGCCGGCACGCCGGTGCTGCGCAAATCCGGACGCGGCATGGCGCTCACCGAGGCGGGCGAGACCATGCTCGCCTACGCGCGCCGCCTGCTGGAGCTCAACGACGAGGCCGCGGCCGCCCTGCATGGCGCGGAACTCGAGGGCTGGGTGCGCCTGGGCCTGCAAGAGGATTTCGGCGAGAGCCTGCTCACCGATGTGCTGGGCCGCTTTGCCCGCGCGCATCCGCGCGTGAAGGTGGAAGTGCGCATCGCGCGCAATGCCGAGCTGCTGGAACGCGTGGCGTCGGGGCGTCTCGATCTGGCCTTGGCCTGGGATGCCGGCGCCACCATGCCGCATGCCGAGCGCGTGGGCACGGTGCCGTTGCGCTGGATCGCCGGTGCGGGGGCGATATGGCCACGCGACGACGGCGAACCGCTGCCACTGGTGATGCTGGAAGCGCCCTGCATCATGTGCACCGCAGCCACCACGGCGCTCGATCGCGCGAACATTCCCTGGCGCATCGCCTTCACCAGCGCCAGCCTGGCGGGGACATGGGCCGCGGTGGCCGCGGGTCTGGGCGTGTCGTTGCGCACGCCTTGCGGCCTGCCCGCCAGCGTGCGTGCCCTGTTGCCGCACGAAACGGTCTTGCCGTCGCTGGGTGAGCTGGGCCTGTGTCTGCATCGCGCGGAAGCGGAGTCGTCACCTGCAGTGGAGCGACTTGCTGCGATCATCACCCAGCAATGGCAGGGGCTTGCGCTCGCCGCCTGATTGGCAGACGCGTTCGCTGGTTGTGCGATGGGGGTCGGTTTAGCTGGCGCCTGCGTGGAATAATGCGATTCCCCCGAATGGAGCGTGCGCGTGGATAGCCACCATTTCCTGCAGACGGCGCTGGTCTTCCTGGTGGCAACCGTCATCGCGGTACCGCTGACCAAGCGCTTCCGGCTGGGCTCCGTGCTGGGCTATCTGCTGGCGGGCATCGTCATCGGCCCGCAGGAGCTGGGCCTGATCTCCGATACCTCGGGCGTGACCACCATCTCCGAATTCGGCGTGGTGCTGATGCTGTTCGTCATCGGCCTGGAACTCTCGCCGCAACGCCTGTGGGTGATGCGCCGCCAGGTGTTCGGCACGGGCTTGCTGCAGGTGCTGGCCACCAGCCTGGTGATCGGCGCGGCGGCCTACTATCTGTTCGGACTCACCGTGAATGCGGCCACCCTCGTGGGCGGCAGCCTTGCGTTGTCGTCCACCGCGTTTGGTTTGCAGATCCTTGCCGAGCGCAAGGAAGCCGGTACGTCGTACGGACGGCAGGCGTTCGCCATCCTGCTGTTCCAGGATCTGGCCGCCATCCCGTTGATCGCCGCGGTGCCGCTGCTGGCCAGCGCATCGACCAAGCACGGCTTCGACGTGTACGCCGTGCTGCGCACCGTGGCCGCCATCGTCGCGGTGATGGTGGGTGGCCGCTATCTGTTGCGCCCGGTGTTCCGCTTCGTGGCGAAGGCCGACAACGTGGAAGTGTCCACCGCGACCGCGCTGCTGGTGGTGATGGGCACGGCCTGGTTGATGGAGATGGTGGGCGTGTCCGCCACGCTGGGCGCCTTCCTCGCCGGCGTGCTGCTGGCCGACTCCGAATACCGGCACGAACTGGAATCGCATCTCGAACCGTTCAAGGGTTTGCTGCTCGGCCTGTTCTTCATCAGCGTCGGCATGTCGATGGACCTGACGCTGCTGATCCACCAGCCGATGCGCGTGGCCCTGCTGGTGCTTTTCCTGCTGTTGATCAAGGGCGTCTTGCTGTGGCCGCTGGGGCGCATCGTGGGTGGATTGAGCGGCCGCGATGCGCTGCGCCTGGCGGTATTGCTGGCGTGCGGTGGCGAATTCGCCTTCGTGCTGCTCAAGCTCGCCGGCGAGGCGAATCTCATCACCACGGAGCAGCACAGCCTGCAGGTGCTGGCCATCACGCTCTCGATGGCGCTGACGCCACTGATGGTGACGCTGCTTGGCCGTCTGCTGCATCAGTCGCAGGTGAAGAAGGAGCGCGAGTTCGACACCATCGTGGCCGATTCGCCGCGCGTCATCATCGCCGGCTACGGACGCATGGGCCAGATCGTGGCTCGCATGCTGCGCGCGCAGAACATTGCCTTCGTCGCGCTCGACCATTCGGTGGAGCAGATCGACCTGGTGCAGCGCTTCGGCAACTGGACGGACATTTTCTACGGCGATCCGGCGCGCCCCGAACTGCTACGCGCGGCGCAGGCCGACCAGGCCGAGGTATTCGTGCTGGCGGTGGACGATCCCGAAGCGAGCCTGCGCACCGCACGCGTGGTGCGCCGCATGTATCCCAACCTGAGGATCATCGCGCGTGCGCGCAATCGCCAGCATGCCTGGCGCCTGATGGACCTGGGCGTGGAATTGCCCGTGCGCGAAACGCTCTATTCCAGCTTGAAGATGACGCGCCAGACACTGGAAGCGCTGGGCATGTCGCCGGAAATGGCGGCTGACCACGTCGAACGCTTCCGTCGCCAGGACGCCGAACTGCTCAAGCGCCAATACCTGGTGTACGACGACGATGCGCGCATCGTGCAGACCACGCGCGAGGCGCTGGTCGACCTGGAGCAACTGTTCCAGGCCGATGCTTCGCCGGAAGCCGCGCGCGAGCTGGAAAAGCCCACTGATGCCACGCCAGATGACGAAGACGTGACACGCTGACGTTCACCTGACGGGATTTCCTGCGTGCTGACAGCACGCCAACTTGCGGCAAATCCGCAACTCATTTCGCCGCGCATCGGGAAAGATAGACGCGCCTGAAGGTCGTGTCGTCGAGGGACGGGCCACCGGACGGATCGGGCCTGCCCGACGCCTACCTGATTTCGCATGGCACAGCGCGCGCCGCTACATCCCGTCGTCATTCGTTTCGGACGTTTGGGCGACACGATTCTGCTGCAACCGCTGTTGCACAAGTTGCGGCAGCGCTATGGCGGTGCGTGTCGCCTGGTGTCGCTGGGCGAGTGCTCACGCGTGCTGTACGAAGGCAGCGAGGATGTCGCCGAAGTGCGGCACATCCACAGCCAGCACGGCTCGCTATGGTTCAACCCTCAGCGCCTGCGCACGGCACTGTCGTTGCGCGAACTGCGCGAGTCGCCGTTCTACATTTGCGAGCCGGACGTGCGCACCCGCACCAAGGTGCGTCCCATGCTGGCGCTCGCCGGCATTCCTTCCGAACACTGCGTCTTCATCGAAGACTCGCCGCTCCAGCACGGCGAGCATTGGGTGGACTGGCTGATGCGCTTCGCGGACCAGACGCCAAAGGCCTTTCACGATGCGTTGTGTCACACGCATGCCTCGCCCTGCGCGCCCCATCTGGAACCCACGGCGATCGAACTGGGCGAAGCGCACTTGTGGCTGGCGCGCCGTCATCTGCAGGGACGTCCCTTGGTGCTGCTGCAGCCGTCGAACAAACGCACCATGCGCTGGAACGGCGTGCGCAAGCCCGCAGACGACGACAAGTCCTGGCCGGTGGAGCGATGGGCCGCATTGTGCCGCGCCATCGTCGAGACGATGCCGGAGGCATGCGTGCTGTTGTGCGGTTCGGCGGCGGAAGCCGGCTATCTGGCCACCATCGGCGACGCAGCGGCGCATGCGCAGGTGATCGTTCCGCGCGAAGGCCTGCCCTTGGGACATCTGCGCGCGCTGCTGCACATCGCGCACAGCATGGTGTCGGTGGATACCGGGCCGGCGCATCTGGCCGCTGCCGTGGGTTGTCCGCTGGTGGTGTTGTTCGGCAATCGCTGGCCGTCGATGTGGACGCCGCGCAGCGCGAGCGGCAGCGCCGTGCATGCCATCGGCGGCTTGCCGCACGTGCCCAGCGTGGACCGCATCGAACTGGATGAAGTGGTACAGGCGTGGCGGCAGTTGCCGTCACGCCCCGAGTCGATGGCTCGTCGCCTGGTGGAAGAGGCGCTTCAGTCCGCCGGCTGGGCCGGTTGCCTCAACATCTGCCGCACGCTGGGAATCGCCGAGCCGCTGCGCGCCGCCAGTTCGTGAGCGATGTCGATGTAGCCGATGGCGCGCGCCACGTCGGCAGGCGTGCGCCCGAACGCGTCCGCCGCCTGGCGATCGGCGCCGCGTGCAAGCAGCACGCGCGCCGGCGCAAGCAGCGCATGCATCGCGCACGAATGCAGTGCGGTGACGCCGCGCTGGTCGGCGTGTTCAAGCACCGCACCGGCATCGAGCAGCACCGGCACCAGGGCGCCGATGTGCGTGGGATCGCATTCGCTGCCCGGGCGCAAATGCGCGCCCAGCAACAGCAGCAGCGGTGTCTTGCCTTCCTTGTCGGCCACGCCCACGTCGGCGCCGCGCTTGAGCAAGGCGTCGAACAGGCGGCGCGCGCGCAAGCTGTCGTTATGGTCGAAGCCGTATTGCGCGGCGGCATGCAGCGCGGCATGACCGCGCGCGTCGACGGCATTCACGTCGGCGCCGCCATCCAGCAACTGTTCGGCGATCTCGGGATAACCCATCGCCGCCGCAATCATCAACGCCGTGGCTTCGCCGGGCAGGCGCTGGTCGACGGCGATGCCGTTTTGCAGCAGCAGCGCGACTAAGGCTTCGCGGCGCGCGCTCACCGCAGCGGCGAGCGGCGTCATGCCGTTGGTGGCGGCGAGCGTAGCGTCCGCGCCCTTGTCGAGCAGCAACGCAGCCACGTCGCGCTGGCCGGCGCCGCAGGCGTGCAGCAACGCCGTGGCGCCTTGGTGATCGCGCGTGTCGACGGCAAAGCCGAGATCGAGCAGGCGGTCGACGGCGGTCAGTGCGCCAGCCTTGGCGGCGGCGGGCAGATCGTCGGCGCGCAGCGGGCGTGAGGGGCGCGTCCACTCGCCCCAGTTCATCCAGCGCTCGATGGCTTCGTGTTCCAGAGAGAGGCCCAGCGGTGTTTCGCCGTTGGCGTCGATGGCTTCCGGATCGGCGCCATGGGCCACCAGCGAACGCACGAGTGGCAACGCACGCTCGCCATGTTCCAATGCAGCGAACAAGGGCGTGCGACCGCTGATGTCGCGCGTGTTGGGATCGCAGCCGCGCGCCAGCAGCGTCTGCAGCAACGCCTGGTGTCCGTAGGTGGCAGCCAGGTGCACGGGTGTGCGCTCGCGCGCATCGGCACCAAACGGATCGGCGCCGCGTTCGAGCATCGCCAACGGCAAGGCCGCGCCTTGCGCGCTGTCTTCCAGGCGCAGCAGCGCTTGCGCGAGCAGGCCGGCGCCGGCCGGCGTGGCGCCAGCATCGAGCAGGTCTTCCACCGCTTCGGTGGCCGCGGGCAACAGCGGCAGCAGCGCGTCGAACAGGCGACGGCCCAGCGGCGGCAGCGACGACTCGACGCTTTCAACGGTTTCCGCGTCGTCCACCAGTTGCGGTTGCAGGCGGGCTTCCGGATCGAGCGCGTGATCGAGCAGCCAGCGGCGCGCGGCGCTCTGGCCGGCGCCGGCCAGGTCCAGATACAGCTGCGCCAATTGCGACTGCGGCCATTCGCGCACGCGCTGGGTAAAGGTGGAGACGATGGCCCAGTGGCCGAAGCGCAGCGCGTCGAGCAGATGGGCGGGCGTGTCCGCACCGTCGGGCAACGCATCGATGCTGAGACTGGCGGGCAGCGGCGTTTCCGGATCGAGCAGGGCGACCAGATCCCAGCGTCCGGCGGCGGCGGCATAGTCGAGTGCGCTGCGGCCGTTGCTGCCGGCGGTCTTGGGTTCGGCGCCCAGGGCGAGCAGGGCGCGCACCACTTCGGCATGCGCCTGAGGCGACTGGCAGGCAAGCGTGAGTGCATCGCGGCCATGGCTGTCGCGCAGTCGGGCATCCGGTTGCGCTTCGGCCAGCAGCGTCACGATGCCCACGGCGCCCGCGCGTGCGGCTTCCATCAGCGCGGTGCTGCCGTGGCGGTCGGTGAGGTTCACGTCCGCACCGGCCGCGCGCAGTGCGCGGGCAATCTGTTCGTGGCCCTCGGCCGAAGCGGCCATCAAGGCACTGCGATGGCGCGCGTCCACTGCGTTGATGGCGGCGCGGTGCTTGAGCAACAGCTTCACGCCTTCGACGTCGTCGTCGGGAATGCCCGCGGCCGTGACCAGCGCGGGCTCGCCATCGGCAGGCGTGGGCTTGGCGCCGTGTTCGAGCAGGAACTTCGCCACCGGCCAGTTGGCCGCGCGGCAGGCCACCGCAAGCGGACTGAGCCCGGCCTTGTTGAGCGCGTTGATGGCAGCGCCGGCATCGAGCAGCATCGCCGCGACAATGGCTTCGCCACTGAGCACCGCGCCATGCAGCGGCGTGTTGCCTTCCGCGTCGGCGGCGAGAGCGCTGGCGCCGTTGGCCAGCAGGGTCATCACGGCTTCGGCGCGGCCATGCCAGCTGTCACGCGTGGCCGCGAGCAGCGGCGTGAGGCCGCCGCTGGCGCGATTGACGTCGGCGCCCTTGGCGATCAGCGCGCGCAGAAGACGCGTATCGGGCAGCAGGGCGGCGAGCATCAACACGGGGCGCTGGTCGCGATCGCCCGGCGCAGGCGCGGTGTTCGGATCGGCACCGGCTTCCACCAGCGCGAGAGCGCGTTCGATGTCGCCATCGCGCGTGGCCATCAGCAAGCCATGCGCCTGTTCGGGCGTGCCGGCGGTGCGCTCCTGCTCGGTGAGCTTGGGCGCGGGCTTCGGAATCGGTGCTGCAGCTGGCGCATCCATCACACCAGCGGCAGGCTGGCGCAGCGGTCGACGGCTTTCGCAGAGCAAGGCGCGCAGCGTGCGGTTGGCAATGATCAGGCAGCCCAACGGCATCAGCACCACGCCATAGATCACCAGCGCCGCCGTGCGCAGTTCGGAAGGCAGCACGCCGTAGAGGCCGGTAAGCGCAATGGCGATGAAGGCCAGCGCCAGCAGCGACAGCGCCGAGGGCAGGAAGTGGGTGAAGAAGCGTTCTTCGCGCGAGAGATGGCGACCGAAGGCGAGGCTGCGCACGGTGGCGGTGAAAATCCACGAGCCGTCGCTTTGCGCGGGATAGGCGTCGTCCCACACATACACCAGTCCGAACGCCGGCCACATGCGCCACAACGCCCCCAGCGCGACGACCAGCGCCCCGGCCAGCATCAACGCCGCGCCCAGGCTGGGCGACTGGTTGAGCTTGAGCATCGGCCAGGCCACCAGCAAAAACACCAACACCACATAGCCGGTGAACATCACCAGATACGCGGCGCCTCGGCGCAGCACGGTGCGGCCAAAACGCGGTTCCGGATCAAACCCGATCGCGTGGCATACCGCCGCCATGGTCAGCGCGTTGGCGACCAGCAAGGGGATCAGCGCCAGCGGATGGGCACCGAAGGCCGCGATGGCGGCGGCGACCAAACCAGGAACGAACCAGGCGAGGGCTTGCAGAAACGGAGGTGGGCGACGCGTTTTTGAGTAGGCCATAAGCGCGGAGTATAGGAATCGTGACAAAGCCAGAAGGTAATCCCGTGTTAACGGCTTCGGCTTGATGGACTTCAGCGATCGCGATGCGGATCGAGCGGCGCGCTGTTGTAGACAGGATGATTGGCCGTGGCCAATGTTTCGTTCGGCGGCAGTTGCAGATGCCAGCCTTGCGCCTCCAGATGCTTGAGCACCTGCGTGGCGTCTTCGTGGGGCAGCTTGCGTTCGCCGGTCAGTTCGACCTCGAGCACGTAGTGCAGGTCGCCCAGCATCAGGGCGAGCGATTCGGGAATGCATTCGAAGTCGTCGCGGCGACCGAGCCACAAATAGGTATCGGGCTTGCGCTGGCTGGCATAGACAAAACAGTGCATGGCGGCACCCGTCGGCAATCATGGGAAGGGCGCACCCGCAGGCGCGGTCTGAAAGGTTAGCACCGCTGGCGCCTGCATCGCGATTTTCCGCGCAGCACCTGTGCCAGCTGCGTTACACCCCCTATCTTCGTCAATCGGCGACGAACAGAGCGGATGAGCCGGTAATTCACGGGGAATTTTGCTGCAAGCGCACTTGTAAAGCTTGCGTTGTGTCGGCACAGTGCCGGCCGGGGGTGTCAAACGCGCGTATGAAAAACAGGGCGTGGACGTCAAGCCCCCTGCTACTACCCGAGCCAGATCAACGATAAGCAGGAGCATTGCTGATGCAGATGTCATACCGTCAATTTTCACGTGCGGGTCGTCCGCTCACGCTCGCTGCGCTGAGCCTGGCGATCCTTGGCACGCTTGCTGCACCGCAGCGCGCCCATGCGAGCGCGTTCCAGCTGCATGAAGACAGCGCCGCCGCGATGGGCCGCGCCTACGCCGGTTCCGCCACGGCTGGTGGCGACGTGTCGGTGGTGGCCAACAACCCGGCCGCCATGAGCGACCTGAAGGGCACGTACTTCCAGGCCGACGTGACCGCCATCAATTTCGGCACCACCTTCAGTGGTTCCGCGCACGACGCGCTGGGTCGCCCGATCAGCGGCGGCAACGGCGGCGACGCCGGCACCACCATGCCGGTTCCGGCTTTCTTCTTCGCCACCCAGCTGGGTGACAAGTGGCACGTGGGCGCGGGCTTCACCGTGCCGTTCGGCTTCCAGACCGAGTACGACCACAACTGGATGGGCCGCTACAACGCGCTCAAGTCCAAGTTCGAATCGCTGGACGGCACGCTGTCGGTGTCCTACGACGTGACCGACACCTTCGCGCTGGGCGTCAGCGGTATCGCGCAGAAGACCTCGGCCGAGCTGACCTCCGCCATCAACTACAACGCCGTTGGCCTGGGCCTCGTCCAGCAGGCTGTGGCTGGCGGTGCGATTCCGCCGGCAGCAGGCGCTGCACTGGCACAGCAGGTGGGCGCCATCGTGCCGCCGGGTTCGGATGGCGTCGCCCGCATCAAGGGTGACGACTGGGCCTACGGCTGGCAGGTCGGCATGCTGTGGCGCGTGACGCCGAACGACAAGTTCGCGCTGAACTACCGCTCCAAGATCTCGCACACGCTCGAAGGCACCGCCAACTTCACCGTGCCGGCGAACGTGCAGGCCGTGCTGAGCAACCCGACCGTGGCCGCGCTGCTGGCCGGTGCGGGCGGCGTGCCGTTCACTCACACCGACGGTACTGCGCCGTTCACCACGCCTGCCGTGGCGACCGCCAGCTACTGGCACCAGGAAGAGAAGTTCGGCATCGGCGCCGACGTGGCCTGGACCAAGTGGGACGTGTTCAAGAACTTGAACGTGTACTACGCCAACCCGGCGCAGCCGACCACCACGGAGCCGTTCAACTGGCGCAACAGCTGGTACGTCTCCCTGGGCGGCGAGTACTACGTCAATGACAAGCTCACGGTGCGCGGCGGCCTGGCGCTCGACACCACGCCGACCATCACCGCGACCCGCGATCCGCGCGTGCCCGATGGCACCCGTCAGCTGGTCTCGTTCGGCGTCGGCTACAAGGTCAACGAGCGCTTTGTGCTGAACGCCTCGTACGCGCACATCTTCGTCAACAGTGCACGTATCAACGCGAGCAGCGCCACCGGTGACGTGATCACCGGCGAGTCGGACGACTACGGCAACCTGCTGAGCCTGTCGGCGCAGTACAAGTTCTAATTGCGGTTCATCGCGACAGACGCTTGAACGAAAAACTCCCCGCGAAAGCGGGGAGTTTTTTTATGGGCCGATGTTGGTACAGGAGCGCATCACGTGCGCCACGGCAAGGCGACCGCTTCAGCCCACGCGCATCAACAGTTTCAGCATGCGCTTGAACTGCGCGCCATACGGCGGGTTGAGCATGCCGGTGCCGTTCAATCGCGCCTGCCGGAAGATCGGCTTCATGTGCGAGAACGTGCGGAAGCCCGCTTCGCCGTGATAACCGCCAATGCCCGACGGCCCGACGCCGCCGAACGGCAAGCCGTGCTGGGCGATGTGATAGAGCGTGTCGTTCACGGTGACGCCGCCGGCATGCGTGCGTGTCAGCACCTCGTCGATGGTCGAGCGGTTCTGCTCGAACAGATAGAGCGCGAGCGGTTGCGGATGATTGGCCACGTAGCCGATCGCCTCATCCAGCGAGTCGTACGGCAGCACCGGCAAGAGTGGGCCGAAGATCTCGTCCTGCATTACCGCCATGGTGTCGTTGACGTTGGTGAGCATCACCGGCGCCAGCAGGCGCTTAGCAGGAATGTCGTGGGCGTCGCTCATGGGTTCGAGCGTGGCGCCCGCGGCCACGGCTTCGTCGCGCAGCTTCGCGAGTCGCTCGTACTGGCGATCGGACACGATGGAGGAATACTGCTGCTGCAACCGCAGGTTCGGGTACAGCTTGCCCACCATGTCGCGCGCGGCGCTGACGAATTGCGCCATCTGCGCACGCGGCACCAGCACGTAGTCCGGTGCGATGCAGGTCTGCCCCGCATTCACCAGCTTGCCGAACACGATGCGTTCCACGGCATGGTCCAGCCGCGCGCCGGGCCCCACGATGGCCGGCGACTTGCCGCCCAGTTCCAGCGTGACCGGCGTGAGATTCGCCGCTGCTGCGCGCATCACGTGGTGGCCAACAGCGGTGGAGCCGGTAAACAGCAAATGGTCGAACGGCAGCGCCGAGAACGCCTGCGCCACGTCGGCATCGCCAGTGACCACCACGACTTCGTCGGAGGAGAAATAACGCGCCACCTGTTCGGCGAACAAGGCCGAGAAGCGCGGCGTGAATTCGCTCATCTTCAGCATCACGCGATTGCCCGCCGTGAGCGCATCGATCAGCGGACCCACCGCCAGGAACAGTGGATAGTTCCACGGCACGATGATGCCTACCACGCCGCGCGGCTGCGGCATGAGCGTAGTGCGCGCGGGCAGGAACACCAGGTTCGCCAGCTTGCCGCGCGGACGCATCCAGCGGCGGCCGCGCTTCAGCGAGTGCTTGAGGTTGGAGAGGCTGGGATAAAGCTCCAGCAACTCCGTTTCCTCCTGCGGGCGATGGCCGAAGTCCGCGTCGATGGCCTCGGCGAACGGCACCCGTTGTTCGTTGAGCATCTTCTCCAGCGTGCGCAGGCGCGTGGCGCGAACGTCCCACGGCGGCAACGGATCGCGCGCCTGCGCCTCGCGCATGCGCAGCAGGATGGAATGCAACGACGGGCTGGGCTCTTTCATGGTCATGCCTTCCGGGTCAGAACTTCGCGCGCAGTTCCAGGCCCCACATGCGGGGCGGCGAGATGGAGGCGAACGGCGTGCCGAACACCGAAGTGCTGATGTTGTTCACGCCGGTCACGTAACGCTTGTTGAAGACATTGTTGCCGTACAACGCCACGCCCCAGCGATCGCCTGGCGCGTGCCAATCGATGCGCGCGTCCGTACGCTGCTGGCTGCTGCCGATCTTGAAATTCGGACTCACGTTGCACGCGCCCTGATACTGCGAGTCGTCGTTGCAACGCGTGGCGCCGCGATAGGCCTGCGCCAGGTCGAATTCCAGGTCGCCGTTGGCCACACCGTGCACAGTGTAGGACAGCGAGAGCGCGCCGGAGAAGTACGGCGCGCCGGTGGGCTGGCCGCTCAGGTCCACGCCGTCTGGCGCCATCGCGTTGCGATACTTCGAATCGATATAAGCGCCCATGAAGTTCACGCGGAAGCCGTCGATCGGTTGCCACTGCGCCTGCAGCTCCAGGCCCTTCGCTTCCTGGTTGCTGCTGTTGACCACGTAGATCGGCAAGCCCGTGGCGGGGCTGTTCGGATCGAGCGCCAGCGACTGCATGTTGTCGTAGCGGTAGTAATACACCGAGCCGTTGAGCAGCAGGTTCTGGTCCGGGAACAGGCTCTTGATGCCGCCTTCGTAGTTGATCACCTTTTCCGGCTGGAACGTGGAGCCGACCTGCACGCTGTTGTAGCCACCCGCCTTGTAGCCCTTGGTGATGGAGACGTAGCCCATCACGTCCGGCGTGAACTTGTAGCTCGCCACCACGCGCGGGCTCCAGTTGTTCCAGGTGTTGCTGGCGTACACCGGCGTACCAATGGCGCTGGTGAAGATCACATTCTGCTGAAACTGGTCCAGCGTGCCGGGTGGCAGAATGCCCAGTCCATACAGGCCCGCGACGGTGGCGTCGAATGCCGGCGCGCTGCGCGGCATGTTGTACCAGCTGAAATCCTTCTCGTCGCGCGTATAACGCAGGCCGGTGGTGACATCGAACTTGTCGGTCACGTGCCAGATCACGTCGCCGAACGCCGCATACGCCTTGAAGTTGCCATCGTTGCTGATCGCTTCATGCCACGGATCGCCCAGCAGCGAGAAGGGCAACCCGGCCGCGGCCAGCATGCTGCTGATGTAGGCGAGTGGAGGCACCGGCTGCTGAAGAACGTTCAGCGCCAGCGTGTCGAGACTGTCGGTATTGATGTTGGTCTGGCTGGTCTGGCGTGCCTGCTCCTGGTAGTAGCTCACGCCCGCCACCCAATCCATCCGGTCGTTGTTGCCCGAGAGCTTGAACTCCTGGTACCAGCTGTTGTTGTGCTCGATGTTGGCTGTGTCGAGATAAGTAACGACGTGGTTGGTACCGTCGTAGTCGCCCAGGTTGAACGTGTCGAAACCGCGCCACGCGGTGGTGGACACCAGATCGCCCCAGCCGAAGGAGTGATCGATCTGCAACGTGGCGCCGTCGAAGCGCCGCGACTCGCGCCCGCCGATGGCGTCGTTGTACAGCGGCGCATGCAGCGGGTTGAGATACGTGGCCGGATCGGCCGGATAGGGTGCGCGTTCGTTCGTGTCGTTCGACAGCGGAATCAAGCCAATGGCGGGTTCGGGCGCCTGGTTGAGCTTTTCGTGATCCCAGGACAGCAGCACGCGCGTGTTGTCGGTGACGTTCCAACGGAACACGGCGCGCGAGCCCCATTCGTTGTCGCCGCCGTAGCGCTTGCCGGTGGCGGCGTCCTTGATCCAGCCGTCGCTCTGGTTGTCCAGCACGCTCAGGCGCAGCGCCATGTCCTTGTTGATGGGAATGTTCACCAGCGCATCGGCGTACTTGCGGCCGTCGTTGCCCACGCGTACGCGCGCATTGCCCTCGAACTTGTCGGTCGGTTCGTTGGTGACGATGGAAATCGCGCCCGCGGCCGCGTTGCGGCCGAACAAGGTACCTTGCGGGCCCTTCAGCACTTCGATGCGCGCGATGTCGTTGAAGGCCAGCAGCGAGCCGCCTGAACGCGCGGCGTAGACGCCGTTGACGTATACGCCCACCGCCGACTCGGTGCCGATGCCGAAGTTGCTGGTGGCGATGCCGCGCAGCTCATAGGTGGGCTGCGTGGGCTGTGCGGCGTTGATGACCAAGCCGGGCACGAAGATGTCCATCTTGCTGAGATCGGTCGCGGCCAGCGTGTCGATTTCCTTCGCCGTCACGATCTGCAGCGGAATCGGCACCGACTGCACTTCCTGCGAGCGGCTCTGCGCCGTCACCGTGATGTTGCCGAGCAGCTTGGCCTTTTCCGGATCGGCGCTGGTGCCGGTTTTCTGGGTGTTGCCGGCGTCCTGCGGCGGCGCGCCGTCATCGCTTGCCCAGACGTCAGCAGGCAAGGAACCAAGCATCAGAGTGCCGCCGATCAGCAGGCGATGCAGGCAAACGGACAACGGACGCAGACGCATGTTCATCAGCACAGTCTCCCCTCGATATGAAAAGGCCGCGGCCCGAAGGCCGCGGCGCTGCTACTCAATGGATCGCGACGCAGCCCCCCGACTGCGCCGCAATCCACGCCTTGATCAGTGCAACGCCCTCACGGTGCACTGTGCTTCGGCCCAGTTCCGGCATCATCACGCCCGGGTCGGCCGAATCCATCCGATAGGGCAGGATGGATTCGTCGGGCGAGCCGGGCACGACATCGAACAGATGATCGCCCGTGCCTCGCCCTGCGGCGACCGGTGGCTTGCAGATGCCGAGATGGCGGTCTTCGGGCGCGCTCACATCCAGCGTCAGGGCGGTGGTGTTGGCCGCGCCTTTCGGGTTGTGGCAGTGCCCGCAGTTGATGTCGAGATACGCCCGCGCGCGTGCGTCGAGCGAGGCGTGCTCGTCCATCCAGTTGGCGTTGCGTGGTGCGTCGGCCGGTGCCGGTGCGCCGCTGAGGTAACCCACCTTTATCAAGTGCGCGAGTTCGTTCTCCTCGCCCGTCGCGTAGTGGTAATCGCGATTGAGGTGGCGCGCCTTTGGCCCGATGGGATGGACCTTGCGCGTGACCCAGTCCTGCGCATGGCAGCTGGCGCACTGGCTTTCGTCGGGCACCACGTAGTTGAAGTCTTCGCGCGCGTCGCTGTCGGCAACCAGCGTGAGTGGAATCACCGCGCCGGTGCGTGCGATCTGTGCGTCGCTCTGGTCGTCCTTCCATACATAGGGAATGGCCGACCAGCCCGATTCGCGTCGCACCAGGATGCGCGTCTCGATCAGATGCACATGCGAAAGATCCAGGCCTTCACCGGCAAAGTCGCGCGAGCTGTCGTATGTACGCGCCACGTCGGTGAACTTGCCGTTCGCAGCGCGCGGGTAATAGAAGGTCTTGCTGATGATGGTGCCGACCGGGAAATCGAAGGTGTCGGTCGGGTCGTACTTGGCCGATACGCCCTTGGGCATCCAGATCGTGCGCAGCTTGTGCGCGTAATCGGTGAACAAGGGCGTGTTGAGGTCGTAGGGCACCACGCCTTCGTTGACCACGAGCTTGCCGTCGCGCACTTCCACCACGTGCCAGTCGCTGAGTTTTTGCGGACGTCCATCGGCGTGGAAGGCCACCGGGTCGAGACCGCGGTGGCAGGCAGCCACGAGCATCAATGCCAGCACCATGCCGGCACGCACGAACCACGTCATCATCTGCTGCAACCTCAGGCCTTCGGTTCCGGATCGAGCACAACCGGCGGCAGCTTGGGCAGCGTGCACTGGTACGGCTTGGTGTCGGTGCTGGGATTCTTGTAGTCGTGCGGGCCGTCGGCGTTGATCACGCCCACGTCGCCGTTCTGGATGCAGAAGCGATCGCTGTCGGGCGGCAGGCCGTTCACCAGCTTCGTCTCATCCACATAGCCATCCCACAGGATGTCCGGGAACTTGCCGTTGAGGCCGAACACCGCGGTCTTAAGCGTTTTCAGCTTCAGACCGTCCGGCGAATCGCCGCCGCCCTTGAAGCGGTTGTCGTAGATGAAGATGCCCTTGGGATACGGGTTGTAGTCGGCCGCCACGCCCTTGGTGTTGTAGTAGTTGGTGGAGAAGTAGCTGGAGATGATGACGTTCGCCGTCTGGTTGTCGGCAATGTCGTTGTCGAAAATCTCCACCTTGTCGTTGGAGTTGACCACGACGCCCGAACCACGCGGCACGCTGGCCACCGCCGCGCCCTTGGCGGCGAAGTTGTCGGTGTTGTTGCCGATCGTCTTGTTCTTGAACACGCGCGTGCTGTGCCCAGCCTGCGAGAGGTTGGGCATGTTGAACACCAGGATGCCGCCGGTGTTGTTGGTGGCGGTGTTCTCGTACACGTCTGCGTTCACCGAGTTTTCGATCTCGATGCCGGCCACGTTGTACTCGGCGCGGTTGCGGCGCACCACGATGTTGTTGGACTGGCCCACATAGATGCCGGCATCGGAGGCACCAATGACCACGGAGTCTTCCACCAGCACGTTCTGCGTCTTCACCGGATACAGGCCGTACGCACCGTTGGTGGTCTTGGGCCCGCCCGTCCATTCCACGCGCACGCCGCGGATGGTGATGTTCTTGCCCTGGTTGATCTTGAGCGCGTCGCCCTTGGTGTCTTCCAGCGCGAGGTTCTCGATGGTGAAGTCGTTCGCGTTCACCAGCAGGCCTTCGGGCCCCACCAGTTGGCCCTTGAACGACAGCACGGTCTTGTCCATGCCCGCGCCCTTGATGGTGACGCCGTCGGTGCGCAGACTCAGGCCTCGCTGCAGATGGTAGATACCCGCGGGAATGTCGATGACGCTGCCCGGCTTGGCGTCCAGCAACTGCTGTTGCAGCTTGGCCTCGAACGAGGCATCGCCGCTGCTCTGCGCCGCCTGTTCTTCGTGATGGCAGGCCGCCAGGGCCAATGGCAGTGCGAGAAACAATAGGGTCTTGCGCATGATCGCTTTCCTCCCCAGGAGCGCTGGCTGCGTGACATCCCACTGTCCCGGAAACCGCAGCGCACAAGGGAGGGCAGAACGGACGTCGAAGGGGGGTAAATCGGCCAGTGTGACGATCGTTTGAATGTCGTCGGATTGTGAAGGTCCGTTTCAGGTAACGGGTTTGACCAGAGCGTCGTCGCTTGTGTGCATCTGGCCGACGCTGGTGAATCCGCACACGTTGCCGCATGGAGTTCGAGCTATGCCGATTTGCGACCGCAGGCGCGGCTCTCCTTCCGACCTTCATTGCGCAGGGCAACCAAAGAGTGGCATGGGTGCACTCACGTGAAGATTCGACATCGAGACGGCGGCCAGGGTGCCGGCACCCTGCGCAGGTGTCGTTGCAGCCTATCCCATGCCGACCACTGGGGCCTCTTAGACATGCTGAAGATTCAGGTTGGCCGTGCTTGCGCCTTGAATGGCGAAGGCAAACCGCGGGAACAGGGCAAGCCCTGTCCACCGCTTACCCACATGCACGTCGCTTTGCCGATTCACGCGCCCTCTCAGGACAAGACTTTGGCGCAAAGGAACGCCTCTGAAGCGTTGGCTCCACGCAGCTCGCAGAGCGCGTGACATGAGCCGTGACCTCTTGAATATCGTCGATCTCGAGGCGCAGCTCGATCAGCAGCTGCAAAGGCCGCGCGTCACGAATCTGGGCGCCGTGCGTCAGGCAGCCATCGCCTGGTCTCATGCGGTGTGGTCCGTTGCCGAGTCGGCCGGTCCACTGATGCTCACAATGGGCGAGATCGAGCGGGCGTTCGCCATCGCGGATCGGCCCGTGTTTGTTTTCGGTGCTCACCGAAGCGGCACGACGCTGGTACGCGATCTGCTCGATCATCATCCGGCCCTCTCGGTGCTTCCCGCCGAAGGCACCATGCTCACGAATTTCGCGTGGCATCTGAAGCGGCTCGCGCCGGATAGCTGGCTGCCATTCCTCGGCTGCGAATGGTTGCGAAGGCTCGCCAACCCCATCAACCAGCAGCCCTACTGGCTGCTTGGCCGTTCGTCGACGGAAGGCTCGCCATACGTTGAATTTGCCCGCGCCTTGCAAGCCTGGTGGCCCCTGGTCAGCACGCGGCTCGGACCTCGCACGACATCCTGGCCGCTGGTGGCGATTGCGCTTGCGTACGCGCATGGCACGACAGGGCTTCACGCCGAATCGCTCCTGCAGCGGTGGGTCGAGAAAACGCCGACCAACGAGCGCTTCCTGGCGCGCCTGATGGCCGAATTTCCCCAGGCAAGAATGCTCCACGTCGTCCGCCATCCTTTCGCGGTCTATGCGTCGAGCTGTCAGGCCCTGCGAAATGCCGGGCTTCCATCGAGCGAAGAGACTCGAATCCTGCGTCAGATGCGTTTGTCGTATCGGGAAGCGGCCAGTCGCTCCTTTCAACCTGCGTCGGACTCGTACCTGCTCGTTCGCTATGAGGACCTGCTGGAGGACACTGCGGGCGGCGTCGACCGGATCGCCTCTTTTCTGGGCATCCAGCCGCTGCCCATCATGACCCAACCAACTGCGAACGGCATTCCCACCCCGAGCAATAGCTCGTTTGACAGCGGCAAGATGGCCGGGAAATTGGAGCGCCGTTCGGCGGATACCGAGTTCAGTTCGCTCACTGCGCGCGACCGCGAGCGACTGAGCGCGATGCTGGCCGACGACGCGGAAAAGCTCGGCTATCCGTTGGCACCGCCACCTGCGTTGCGCCGACAACTGCTGCAAATCCGCACACACGCTGGCTGGTTGGTCGATCGCCTCAGGGCACGCTGGGTCCGCTTTCTTTCCGTGTATCAGAGGCCGTAACGAGCAACCGAGCGCTGCAAGCTGGCCCTCGCAGTCAGAGCAGTTTCGGCACGTCGGCGGGACTTCAATGGGCGCTTCGGAAATACGAAGCCCATAAGAGTCCAGGCCTTCCGACCTCTTTCTGGTGCGCAACAAAAGAATCATGTTGCCGCACCTGAACGCGTGTGGCACGACGTGCAGGAGTGCAGGGAAACAAACGGACATGTTTCCTTCGCTCATTCATGCAGCTCCAAGAGCGTGTCTCTATCAGCTCTCCACGAGCGGAATTGATGGCCCTGATCATGACGAATTCGGCAGCACCGATGGAGCCGCCGAATTCGGATCACAAAGACGGGTCAGCGTGTTTTCCCGACAACGTGCTCCTTTTAGATAAGCACTCTTTCCCTTTCGGGCTTGCTCTAGGCACCCTTCGGCTCGGGATGCCTGGCGAGGTAGGTCTGCATTTGGGCGACGGGTTTCTGGAACCTCGGCTGATTCCCATAGTGATCGATAAAGTAGTGGATCGTTTCGTAGCGACCCGGCAAATCGTGGTCCATCAAGTAGCATGCTCGCACGACGTAGCCCTCCGGATACTCCGGGTGCTGCGCGATCAAGGTATCGGCCAGTGCTTTCGCCTTTTCCGGCTGGTGCGCTTCATGGTTGTACAAGTCGCCCAGCTCGGACATCGCCGGCAAGGCTTCCGGGTACCGCTCGATCACGGCGAGATAGGTTTCCTCTGACTCTTGGATACGGCCTGCCTGTCGATAGATATTCGCTACCAACGTGGCAATGGCACTGTTTTCCTGAAATCGGCTAGAAGCCGCCGCGACGGCATCAATGGCACCCTGCTTGTCACCCAGTTTAATCATCAGCTGGGACCGCCACCGCAACGCGTCGACCTCGGTCGGATCAAAGCGGAGAGCTTCGGAGTAGATCTCAACCGCCATTCGAGGGTCGGTGCCGTAAACGGATCCCGCGAGGTTGACCAGGTTGCCCGAACTGAGATTCCGGTCGATGGCGTGCTCCACGCGGCGATGCGTTTCATTGGCGCTGCAGTCGCAATATGCCCGGTACACCTGAGGGTTTTGCGCCACCATGCGCAGCAGTGGATTGTGCGAGGCATCGGCCTCGTCGTTCTCCTGTTGTTGTGCCAAGCCTCCAAACCGCCGCCCCCATTGCGGCTGTGCCTGGTTCATCATCTGGATCCGGATACTGAAGTTGTATGGATCAACCCTCAGGCCTGATGCGGCAGCTTGTTGCTGGTATTTTCGATCGCCCGTAAGGCCACCAAGATGGATCATTGATCCGTAAACTGCCGTCATCTCAGGAACGGCTGCTACTGCGCCATCCAAGTCCTCGCGGGCTAGCATAAGTAGACGACGCATGTCGGTCATTTGTTGCTCGCCAACGTGGGCCGCCGAGTCGTCGCCGCGGACGGCCTGAGCGGCATCCACGTACTGGACACCGCTGGCAGCCATGGCAAAAGCGCTTCCCGGATCCTGCTGCTTCCACGCATCGATAACCCTGCGGGTCTCGCCTGAAGTTTTGTAGAAGCCCGCGTTGGCGAAGGCAATGTCGAGAAGACCGGGATGACCCGGTCGCTTCAGCTGCTCATCCAGATAGTCCCGGAAGGCGTGATCAACCTCCGCTGCGCGCCCCTTCTTGAGCAGCTCGTCTATCTCCGAAAGTCGTATGGTCTTCCGGGCTCGCAGCTCACAATACGCACGCGTGGTTTCAGTGTTCCAGTGGCTTCCCGGCAAATCCGGATAGGCTAGGCAGCGCTGCAGCGGGTCCGTCGTCGCGTCTGCCTTGGTAACAGCATCAAGGAAGGCGGCGTATCTTAATGAGTCCTCTTGTTGAGGCTGACCGCCAGGTGCCGGGCCACCGTGAGGTGTAATCAGCCGAGAGGCTGCAAACGGGATGGCGACGACCGCAAGCAGTGTTGCCAAGAGCACGGTCCGCCGTGGGACGTTGCCCTTCTGATTTGACGCGTCTTTATTACGGACATCCGTGTGGTTCATGTATCTCCCCCTTGAGATGAAAGCCAAGATAACGATGTCGTGCAAGCAGCTGCCGTCGCTGATCGTCTTGCAAGGTCGGCAAGCTATAGCCTGGCGCGCTTGTTAGTAATGATCCAAAGGATTCAGATCTGCCCGGGTTCAGATCTCAAAAGTTGTCCGCTTGGTTCGAAAGCGGGCCTCTCGTTGATAGCCCGAAGTCAAAACAAATTGACGATGCTGATCATCAAGGCCGCGACACCTATCAGGATGCTAAGGACACCACTCGCTACAGCGTCCCTACCGGAAGATCGTGTAATGCGGCCACCCTTTGACCGTGAGACCGCCTGACGGGTAAGCACGGCGCGCACTCCAATTACCAGCCAAATAAGACCGAAGCAAAGAAAGAACAGGCTTGCGGTCCGACTATCAGTCATGGGTCCCCTTCACTCATATCCAGATCGGCATTACGGTACCGCCACCCCTGCGCCTTTATCGGCCGTCAAACTTGCGGCGTCGAATGATCGTTGGCGGTTCGGTGCCTCCCGGGTGCCTGTAAGCATAGAGTGCTTCTTCTTCCGCCTGTGAGGTCGGCACCAGTGCGGTCAGGCGGCCAGAAGCCTCGCAGAACGTTGTGAACTGAACTGAGCAGGCTTGGCAGCCGCACTCACCGGCGCAACGAACCCAACAAGCCGGTTTGCAAACGCAGGGAATGGGGCTGGCGAGGTCCACGTTATATCCCGCCGACTCGGGATAGCGCTTCAGGCCCTCAGCTGTTGGTTCGCACATCTCGTGCTCCTCTCATCGAACACAACACACATCAGGTGTCACGTATCCATCTTCGGAAAATGTCTGCTTCAGATCAAAAGCGGACTTTATCTTTCCATGTGCTACTTCCTGGCCGAGCATCAGCCGCCCGGGGGGCAGTTATTTCTGGTGAAGTCGGCCAGGACTTGCAGGCTCGACCCTGGTGGGTTGAACGACACGGTCAGCTTGCCCACCATCGTGTCATCGCACATCAAGATCGTCCGCCCACCTACCTGACAGAAGGCGCCGTAGCTTCGCTCTGCTGATGTTCCTATGCGAAGCATGGCTTGGCATCCCTCCAACTTCATTGGTGACCCGCTTCGCTCCAGACTCGCCTGAAAACCTTCGACCTGGTTACTGAATTCGGATGCATTGAATACGAAGGCAGTGTTGTCATTGATTCGCGACAACGCTTCCATCCGACGGTCATACGCCGTCTTGAGGCAGGTTCGGTCCATGCAGGCATTGCGCACCTGGAATAGCCATGCTTTCTGATCGGCAGTGATGCCTGCGACCTTGTTCACGGCACTGGTAGCCAATACTGCCTTGTATAGCGCGTTGAGTTGGTCATCTTGTGCAGAGAGTTCCGCGTCGTTGCATACGAGCTTTTCGTTGGCTTCCTGTGCGTGCAAGCAGTCAAAACCCGCTGCGATGGCCTGGTTGCCGAAGGAGAAGAGTAGAACCATTACCGCTGACAAAGATCGAGAACGAAACACCTTTTTCATCACCTACTCCTTAACCTCTCTGGTACTGCAACTCATCCTTAAACGCGCATGACGCTCAGCGAACGTATTCCCTCTTGAGCTCTATTTGCGCTTCATCTGAGATGCCCGCTTTCGCCAAAAGCCGCGCCCCTACGGCCCAGGCGCCGCAATCTTCAACAGCGTGCCGTTGCGATCTTCGGTGACCAGCAAGCTGCCGTCACTCATTTCCGTGATGGACACCGGCGATCCCATCGGATGGTCACCAGGCGCGTTGTTCCAACCCCACACGAGGTCTTGAGGTTCGCCGCTGGGATGGAAGTGATCATCAAGCGCCAAGCTGACAATGCGATGTCCCGAATCGCGATAGCCGTGATAACTGATGATCAAGTGGTGTTGCTGACCCGGCAAGCCGTTGTCCTCATAGATCAGCATGCCCAGAGGTGCGGCGTGAGATGGTAGCAGGCGCGTGGGATGCGCTTTCGTGCTGCAGTCGTATTGCGCATTCTCGGGACTCGCCCGGTTGTCATCGAAACAATAGGGCCAACCGTAGTCGGCGCCGGCCACCAGGTAGTCAAGCGTGTCGTGGGGCATCTCTTCATCGGAATATCCCGGGTCAATCGCATTGATGGCGTCACGCGCGTTGACGGCATCAATGACCTGGCCGTCCGGACTTAGGGCGAGTGCCATGCTGTTGCGCAGCCCCCGGGCAAACACGGGTAATTGCCGGGCGTCCAACGGTTCGCTCGCGCCCAATTTCGCAAGGAGCACCGATCCGCGCGGTGGGGATTCCAGCGTTTCACGACATACGTTGCCATGCGCTGGCTTTCCGATGTCCTGATCGCAATTGTCGGATGCGCTACCCACATTGATATAGAGCGAACCGTCCTTCGCCAAGGCCATGGCTGGAAGAGGATGTCGCCCGCTATCGGGAAGATTCATCACGACATCCCGCCAGGTCGCGCGCGGATCGGATGCCTCGGGATCAATACTCGCAATTCGGCCCGCCAAGGCCATAAGAATGCGCTTGTCTGCGGTCACTATGATCGCGTTGGGTCGATCCAGTCCGCTCATCAGTACTTGCGGAGGCTGGCCACTCCGCAGGCGCAGGAGCCTGCCTTTGTCGGGGACCCAATCCCCGTTGTCGACCACGTAGATGTCATCGCCAAGTACTGCGGCTCCGCGAGGGAAGCCGAGATGTTGGGCCACCAGTCCCACGCAAGTTCCGGGGGCAGTTTGCAGGTCCAGGCGCGGGTAGCCGCCACAGGTGCCGAGCGTCCTGTAGCTTTCATGCGCGTATCCCGGTTGTGCCACGCCAAGCACCATGGGCAGGCATAAAGCGAGCTTGCCGATGAGGCGGAGCCAGTTGTCCAAGCAACAACAGCTCAAAGGATGGCTGATCGCGCCAAACCTGGTTTCAAAAGACATGGGTCCCCCTTAAGACCACTCATCTCGGTGTGCGCTCTGTATCGAGAGCGAAGTTGATCGGCAGGAACACTCACGCCTCGCCAGCCTCCAACGCATTGTTCGACGTTCATCTGACGTATTTAGGCTCTCCGCATGTTCGCTTTGGGCCTAAAGCCAACCTCGGGCCATGAACTTACGTCCTGGGCAGCAGCATCGGCTGGCGAATGCCATACATCAAGCTGCGCCATAACCACTCGATAGGGCCGAATCTGAAGTGGCGGAGCCACCATGCGCTGAGAATGATCTGGGCGATGTAGACCGCGAGACCCAGCATGAAAGTCAGCGCCGCTCCCAAGTGGCCAAACCAGCCAAGGCCGTAGCCATAGAACAGCCATCCAAAAAGCAGTGACTGGCTTATGTAGTTGGTGAAGGCCATTCGGCCCAGAGGTGCGAATATCCCAAGCATCGTGCGTGCCTGCGTGAGCCCCAGCAGCAAGAGCAACACGCTTGCGTATCCCCATGCCAGGGCAACGGGGCCTAATGGCTCAATCAACGCCAACCAGGGTTGATAGTCGGCAGGCACGAGATCGCGTCCTGTGCTGTCCGTGAATGTCAGGGCTGCACCCAGTAAGAGGCCAACCACTGCAGTGCGGACGAGCAAGCGCTTGTGCGCGGCGGGATGGCGAAGCATGCCGCTGCGCCAGACGAGGATGCCGATGAGGAAGAGTGCGAGTGTCCTGGGTGCAATATAGACAAGAAGACGCAGGACCATGGGTATCTCCTGCAGCCGGAAACGCAGCACATCCGCGTAGCCACCGTCGGCATACACATGGTTGGCGTTCGTTACTTGTTGTTGAAGGAAGGCGGTCGTTGGCCAGTAGCTCGGTGGCAAGAGCAGCGAGAGGCCGGCAAAGAGCGCGAACAAACCCAATGCCGTCACGACGAGAATGCGGTTGGGGAGATAGAGGAATGGAATGGCCAGCATCCCGATGAGCGCGTACTCCGTAAGAATGTCGCCGTTCCATATAAGACACATATGGACGAGGCCGAAGACCAGCAGTACCGCGACACGACGAACAAGCAACGACAACCGGGCCTGGCTTGCCTCCAGGTGCTCAAACTGGATGGCCATCCCGACACCGAACAAGAGTGAGAACAGCGAGATCGCCTTCAGCTCCAGCGCCGAGCTGACGAACGTATCCGCGATGCGGTCGATCAGCGGCATCGCCGGATCAGGCGGAAGAAACTGCTGGAAAAGAGAGACGCGAAACTCGGTCATCAGATTGACCATGAGCACGCCAAACAGCGCCAGCCCGCGAAGAACATCGATGGCTTGAACACGCGCCGTAGGACTGACCGGAGCGGAGTGCTCGGTCGTCGAAGCATCATTCACGATCACAGCGGCTTGCTGCATGAGAGCGCCTTTGCGCGGAGCAGCCAATGACGATGGCGGGCGGATGATGCGCGGGTCATGCCGAACCCGCAAGCCTCCAGTGCGCAGGTTCTTGCGAGTTTTTCTTCGAAATGGGTCGGACATTCGCGCTGATTCGCGCGCCGCTTGACGAGATCGTGTGCGGAATCTTGCAGCCAACCCGAATCGTGATGCTCATGGCGCAAGCACGTGGCGCGATCTGCTAGCATCCCGCGCCGAAAGCGATTCCGACGATTGTGCAAGGTCGGACGAGTGGGGCCATCGAAGCCGACAGGGGGCGATTCGTGATGGCTGGGGAAGTGGATGTTGCTGCGGATGTCGTTGATGCGGACGAGCGCAACGTTTCCTTGCGCGACGTGGTTTGGCCCATCGTGGAGATGGCGCCCTTCGCGGAGCGTGATGACGCGTCGCTCACCGGGTCGATGCCTGCGCGCAACATCGGACCATTGTCGACCGGAGTCGTAGCATTCACGCGTCAGCGCGAACATCGCGACGGACATGGCGCGAGGCGGAGCGAAACCGGCCACTATCTTCTGCAGCTTCTGACCACTGACTCGTTGCAAGCCGGTGTCGATGAACAGGCGCCCGGCGCGGGCGTGGGCGACATCTGCATCTTCGATCTTTCACAGACGCCGCAACGCCAGGCCGAGGCGGGATCGATGCTGTCGATGGCGATGCCGCGACAGGCGCTCGAAAAAGCCATCGGCTCGAGCAACCTGCACGGCGTCGTGCTCAAGGCGAATGGGGCCATGACGCCGCTACTCGCCTCCATGTTGCGAGGCGTGAGTTCGCTCGGCGCGCCGTTGCACGACTCGCAGGCCACGGCGGTGCAGGAGGCGGTGGTCACGTTGCTGTCGGCCGCATTGAAAGATGACATGCACGGTGGCGTCGACGGCAGGTCGCTGCTCGGTGCCGGGCTGCGCCAGCGCATCGTCGAGTTCATCACGCACAACGTCCATCTGCTGGAGTTGTCGCCCGATTTTCTCTGCCGCCGTTTCAAGGTGTCGCGTGCCCACCTGTATCGCGCTTTCGCCAGTGATGGCGGCGTGGCGAAGGTGCTACGCGACATACGGCTGGACGCGGCCTTTCGCGAGCTAACGGGAGCCGTGCGAACGACGCGTTCGATCACGGAGATCGCATACAGCCTCGGCTTTTCCAGCAGCAATCAACTGCTGCGGAGTTTTCGGACGCGCTTCGGCATGACGCCGAGCGCAGCGAGGACGAACGAGCAGGGTTAAACAGTGCTGGTTTTGCGCACGCGCCGGGTGCATGTCGCCAGCGACGTCGAATGCATTTGCGTTTGAAAAGAGACGCTACGCCGAGCGAAAAGAGACGTCACGCCGATTTCCTGTCGCATCGGTTGCATACGCTTGCGCCGAGCTTTCCTAAAAGACGCCGCAGGCACGGTACAGGGGATCGATCCACGCGTGTCAGCGGGCCATCGGCCGGAGAACCCCCTCCGGCTCAGGGGCTGTGCCAATACCGACGTTTCCCATGGATTTGAATCGATTCATCTCCGATGGCTGCCTCGTGCGTCCGCGCGCGCGTCGGCGTGCGCGCCGTTGTCGCGGCACCACGGCATGGGCCCGGCTTCTCGTCTATCGGCGCGCGGCGCGCCACCGAACCACAGGCCTGGATTCGGCCTGATATACGGCGGCCAACGCACCGCCAACAACAACTGCATTCGATTGCACATCGACAGGGGAACGTGATGAACCGTGTATTCCGCATCGTCTGGTCCAAGGCGCTCAACGCGTGGGTGGTGGCTTCCGAACTCACCGGCAAGCACGGCAAGGGACGCGGATGTGCCGCGTCGTCGACTATCGACGAACGGTCATCACCGGCTCGCGCCTCGCACGGTGCGTGGACGTTGCGCCTCGGTGTGCTGATGGGACTGGCGTCACTGTATGCGACGCCGACGCTGGCAGCCGATAAGTACTGGGACGTCAATGGCGGTTCGGCGGGCAGTGGCGGCGTGGGCGTGTGGGATACCACGTTGGCCAACTGGAACGCTGCTTCCGACGGCGTCGCCGGGCCCTTCACCGTGTGGAACAACACGTCGCTCGACAACGCCATCTTCGCGGGTACGGCGGCCACGGTGACGCTGGGTACGAACGTCACGGCCAACTCGGTCATCTTCAACGTCACGGGCTATACGTTAAAGAACGGCACGCTCACCCTGGCCGGCCCCACGCCCAGCATCTCGGGTGCAGGCACGATTCTCTCGGTGATCGCCGGCAACGCAGGCCTCGCCAAGAATGGAGCGGGACTCTTGACGCTGGGCGGAGCCAACACGTTCACCGGTGGCATCACCGTCAATGCCGGCACCTTGGCGGTGACCAGCGATGCCAACCTCGGCAATGCGGGCAACGGCATCACGTTGGCGAGTGGCACCGGGCTCACCGCCACCGTGCCGACGGACGGCTCCGGCTCGGCGCTGGCGGCCAGTCGCGTGGTAACGGTGCTCGGCAGCAGCACCATCGCGGGCAATGGCGTCGGCACGGCGCGATTCACCGGCATCGGCAGTCTGAATCTCGGCAGTGGCGTCACCCTGGCCAACAATGCCAACGATTACACCGGCACCACTTCGTTCAATACGGGTGGCAACTACGGTTTCACCTCCGTTGGCAACCTGGGCGAGGTCAGTTCGCTCGGCGCCCCGACCACGCAGGCGAACGGCATCATCACCGTGGCCTCGGGTGGTGGCCTCAACGGCAACCTGTATTACACCGGTGATGGCGACGTATCCAATCGCGACTGGCGGTTCGTCAACGGCGGCACGTCGCTGATCAACCAAGGCGTGGTGGGCAACGTGCTGGACCTGAGCGGCAACATCGCCGTGGGGGGCGGATCGGGCACGCAGGCGTTCAGCGCCCTCAACGGTGATTTCAACTTGCGAGGTGTCATCAGCAACACCGGGACGGGCGAGATCTTCTACACCGGTAACGCGGGGCGGAACATCACGGTGCTGGGGGCCAACACCTACAGTGGTCCGGTCGGCATCACCAACATCAACCTGTATGCATCGTCGTTGGCGGACGCAGGCACCGCCAGCTCGTTTGGTATCGGCACGCTCGGCAACATCAATCTGAGCAATGCCAAGCTGTATTACACGGGAACCAGCGCGGCATCGACCAATCGCACGTACACCTTCCTGGGCGCCAACACCATCGCCAACAATGGCCAGGGAGCGCTCTCGTTCACCGGCGTCGGCGCCTTCAGCGCAACCGGCACCAACTCGCTCACGCTGGGCGGCACGTACACCGGTACCAATACGGATTCCGGCACCATCAGCGGCAACGGCAGCGTCGTGATCAACGGCAGCGGTAGCTGGGTGTTCAGCGGCAACAACACCTATGCGGGTACCACGACCGTCACGGCCGGCACATTGACCGCGGGCAGCACCAATGCCTTCGGTGCATCGACCGGGTTGATTGTCAATGGCGGCTTGCTCGATCTCAACAACCTGGCCATCACGGCGCCCTCGCTGGCGGGCACGGGTGGCACGGTGAATTTTGGCAGTGGTTCGCTCACGCTCAATGCCGCCTCAGGCAGCACCTCGTACGCGGGCAGCATCGGCGGCACCGGCAGCCTCACCAAACTGGGTGCAGGCATGCAGACACTCACCGGCGCCAATACGTATACCGGCGCCACCACCATTGGCGCCGGCACGCTGGCGTTGAATTTCGCGGCTACGGGTGCGCCGGCCAGCAACATCATCAATAGTGCTTCCGCGCTCGATCTCGATGGTGGCACGCTGTCCGTCACGGGCAAGGCCGGTGCCAGCGCGCAGGCATTCAACGGCCTCGATATCACTGGCGGCAACAACCGCATCAGCGCCACCGCGGGCAGCGGCGGCACGCTGGGGCTCTCGCTGGGCGCGATCAACCGCAGCAGCGGCCTGGTCGATTTCGCGTTCAACACCGGCACCACCATCACCACCACCAATGCCGATGGCGCGCTCGGTGGCTGGGCCACGGTGAACTCGTCGGACTACGCGCAGGTGACCGGCGGCATGATCACCGCGTTCACCAATTACGCGGACAAGGACGATGCGAGCACCTGGCAGAGCGGCGACATCGTCAGCGACGAGGGCGGCAACGCCAACACGCCGTACTTTGGCACCGTGAACGGCAACGTCGCGCTGGGCGGCATGAAGGTGGCCGCCGCGGCGACCTCCATCGTGACCGTGGGTACCGGCAATACGCTGAGCATCGACGGCAGCATCATCGTGTCGCCCACGGCGGGCAGCGCAACGGAGACGATCCAGGGTGGCTCGCTGACGGGTGGTGCTGCCGGCAGCCCCCTGGGCGTGCTGCAGAATAGCTCGGGCAATTTCAACATCAGCTCCACCATCGTCGACGACGGCGGCGCCACCAGCTTCGCCGTGAACGGTCTGGGCACGGGCGCAGTGACGCTCTTTGGCGCCAATACGTATACCGGCGCGACGACGGTGAGCGGCACCACGCTGGGCTTCAATAGCGTCGCCAACGGCGGCAGTGCGAGCGCCATCGGCGCCTCGTCCAATGATCCCTCCAACCTCGTGCTGGAGAACGGCACGCTGCATTACACCGGCGCGACCAACGGCACCGATCGCGGCTTCACCCTGGTCGATGGTGGCCCGTCGCGCACAATCCAGGTGGACGGCACCACCGATCTGACTTTCAGCGGCGTAGTGACCAGTCCTGACGATGCGGGCTTCACCAAGACCGGCGCCGGCACCTTGACGCTATCCAACGCCGCTAATGATTTCATTGGTCCGGTCGTCGTGAGCGGCGGCTTGTTGTCGACTGGCACACTGGCCAATGGCGGTGTTGACAGTGGCATCGGCGCAGGCAGCAATGCCTCTAGCAGTCTGGTGCTTCAGAGCGGTGGTGGCCTGGAATACACGGGCGCCGATGTGTCGACCAATCGCGGCTTCACGCTCGCCTCGGGCCAGGCCCATGTCTCCGTCGATCAGGCGACCACCACACTGACTGACAGCGGCGCCGTCGTCGGCAGTGGCGCGTTGAACAAGGACGGCGACGGCACGCTGGTGTTGGCCGGCGCCAACACCTATAGCGGTGGCACGACCATCACGGACGGCACCTTGCGCGCCGGCTCCTCCACGGCGTTCGGTGCCAATGGCCAGATGACGGTCAACGCCGGCGCCACACTGGATGCAGCCACGTTTCCGGTCAGCATCGGTGCGTTGAACGGCGCGGGCAGCGTCACGCTCGGTACGGGCAGCGGGTTGACGATCAACGGCAATGGTGTGTGGGCAGGCTCCATCAGCGGTGTGGGTGGTGTAACCATCGGCAGCGGGCGCACGCAGATCATGACCGGCTGCGGCAACAGCTATACCGGCGCCACCGTCATCCTCTCGAGCACGCTCAGCACCGATTGCCTGGCCAATGGCGGCCAGCCCAGCGGTATCGGCGCGTCGAGCAATGCGGCGTCCAACTTCCAGCTGGGCGGCACGTTCATCTATACGGGTACCAGCGTTTCCATCGACCGTGGCATCCAGCTGATCGCCAACTCCGCGATCAACGTGAGCAATGCCGGTACCACGTTGGGTATCAGCGGACCGATCGTGAACAACGGTCAGATCCAAAAACAGGGCGCGGGCACGCTGGTGCTGAGCGGCAGCAACACCAACGTCGTTGGCACCTACGTGCGCGGCGGCATCCTGCGCGCCGGCGCCACCAACGCGTTCGGCAGCGGCTATCTGGTGACGGACAACGTCGCCGGCTTGTCGGTGGACCTTAACGGCTTCAATACGCAGGCGAGCTATCTGGCTGGCGGCGGCACCGCAGGTGGCAACATCAATCTGGGCAGCGCCACGTTGACGGTCACCAGCGGAAGCGGCGTGGCCTCTACCGCAACCTACGCCGGTGCCATCGCGGGCACGGGAAGCTTCGCCAAGACGGGTGCGAACATCGAATA
Organism: Dyella japonica; assembly: GCF_040545895.1. Classification (GTDB taxonomy): domain Bacteria; phylum Pseudomonadota; class Gammaproteobacteria; order Xanthomonadales; family Rhodanobacteraceae; genus Dyella; species Dyella japonica_D. The sequence goes on along the minus strand of NZ_JBEPMU010000005.1, from coordinate 42,114 downwards.
TCTCAGCGGTGGCGCCAGCACCTATACCGGCACCACCACCATCGGCACTCTCAATGTCAACGGCACCACGGCGCTCGTCGGCGGCACGCTGCAGGTGAATGTGCTCGCCGATGGTGGCACGACCAGTTCTATCGGCGCATCGAGCAATGCCGCCAGCAATCTCGTGCTCAACAACGGCACGCTGCAGTATTTGGGTGCGGGCAACACCACCGATCGCCTGTTCACACTGGGGCCGTCGAGTGCGCTGGATGCGTCCGGCGCGGGTGCGCTGCAGTTCACCAATACCGGTGCAGTCGCTTTCAGCGGTGCCGCCAACTCGGCGCAGACCGTCACGCTCACCGGCACCAGCACCGCCAACAACAGCTTGGCGTTGCAGATCACCAACAACGGCACGGGCAATACCTCGGTCAACAAGACCGGCACCGGCACGTGGATCCTGCGCAACGCGGCCAGCACGTACGGCGGCGTCACCACCATCACGGGTGGCGTGCTCGGCGTGGACCATCTCACCAACGGCGGCCAGGCCAGCAGCATCGGCGCGTCGTCGAATGCTGCGACCAACCTGGTGATCGGCAGTGGTGCGACCCTGCGCTACACCGGCGCCGGCGACACCACCGATCGGTTGTTCACCTTGTCGGCTGGCACCAGCGTGATCGAGTCGTCCGGCACCGGCGCCATCGTGTTCAGCAACACCGGTCCGGCGGCGTATGCCGGCAGCGGCAACCGCACCTTGGGCCTGGGTGGCACCAACACCGGCAACAACACCATGGGCGGTTCCATTGTCGATGGCACGGGTGGCGTGACCACCGTGGGCAAGAATGATGCGGGCACCTGGTTGCTGACCGGCAACAACACCTACACCGGCAACACCGTGGTCAACGCGGGCCTGTTGCAGATCGGCAATGGCGGCACCACGGGCGCCATCGCGAGTCCTACCGTCATCGTCGACACGGCGGGCACGCTGGGCTTCGACCGCTCCGACACGATGACGCTGAGCGGCACCATCTCCGGCGCGGGCGACGTGGTGCAGTCGGGCACCGGCACCACGGTGCTCACCGCGACCAACGTCTACACCGGCGGCACGACGATCACCGCGGGCACGCTGCAGTTGGGCAATGGCGGCGCCAACGGTTCCATCGTGGGCGACGTGACCGACAATGGCACGCTGTCGTTCAATCGTTCGGACGTCTATACGTTTGGCGGACTCGCCTCCGGCACGGGCGGCGTGAACCAGTTCGGCAGCGGTACCACCGTGCTCACTGGCACGAACAGCTACGCGGGCACGACAAACGTGCAGGCCGGCACGCTGTTGATCGACGGCAACCAGTCTGCCGCCACCGGTGGGACCACTGTGCAGAGCGGCGCCGCGCTCGGCGGTGTCGGCACCATCGGTGGCAACGTGACGGTGGCAAACGGCGGCGCACTCAACCCAGGCGATGCCAGTGCAGCGGGCACGCTGACCATCAACGGCGGCCTGGCGCTGGGCGCCACCTCGTCGTTGAACTACCAGTTCGGCCAGCCCAACGTGGTGGGCGGCGCGCTCAACGACCTCACCGTGGTGCATGGCAATCTCGGTTTGAATGGCACGCTCAATGTGTCGGCCACGCCGGGCGGCAGCTTCGGCCCGGGCCTGTATCGCATCATCAGTTACGACGGCACGCTGAGCGGCAATGGCCTCACCTTGGGCACGACGCCGGCGGGCACGTATCAGGTGCAGACGTCCGTGGCCAATCAGGTGAACCTGCTCAACAGCAGCGGGCTCACGCTGAACTTCTGGGACGGCCCCAATGGCCACGCGAACAACACCATCGACGGTGGCGCCGGTGTCTGGCAGGCCAGTGCCGGCAACAGCAACTGGGCCGATCAGACGGGCCAGTTCAACGCGCCGTATACCGATGGCGAGTTCGCCATCTTCATGGGCGTGCGGGGCACGGTCACCGTGGACAACACCGCGGGCGCGGTGACGAGCTCCGGCATGCAGTTTGCGGTGGATGGCTATACCGTCACCGGCAGCTCGATCACCCTCGCCACCGGACAGGATGTGATCCGTGTCGGCGACGGCACTGCTGCCGGCGCCAGCATGACGGCGACCATCGGCGCGCAGATGACCGGCACCAACGTGCAACTGGTGAAGGAAGACCTCGGCACGTTGGTGCTCACCAACAGCAACCCCTTCACTGGCAGCCTGGCCATCAATGGCGGCGTGGTGCAGGTATCGAACAATTCCTTCCTCGGCGGTGCCGCGGCCACGCTCAGCTTCGACGGCGGTACGTTGCGCAACACGGCTGCGTTCTCGCTTGCACGCACCACCACGATCAACCAGGGCGGCGCAACGTTCGATACGCAGGCTGACCTGAGTGCGCCTCGCGTCATCTCCGGCGCCGGTGCACTCACCAAGATCGGTGCTGGCGCGCTGACGCTGAGCGGCACCAACACCTACGCCGGTGGTACCACCATCGACGCGGGCAGCATCATCGTTTCCAGCGATGCGAATCTCGGCAACGCGAGCGGCGCACTCACCTTCAATAGCGGCGCGCTGGAGAACAGTGCATCCTTCACTTCCAGCCGCACCATCACATTGAACAATCCGGGCGGTAGCTTGCTGACCGATGCCGACCTCACGCTCACCGGCGCCATCGTCGGCGCGGGCTCGCTGACCAAGGGAGGCAATGCCGGGCTCGTGCTCACCGCGGACAACACGTACACCGGCGGCACGACGATTGCCGCTGGCGCATTGCAGCTTGGCAATGGCGGCACCACGGGCTCGATCCTCGGCAACATCACCAACAACGGCACGCTGGTGTTCGATCGTTCCGACACGCTCGCTTTCACGGGCGCCATCTCCGGTAGCGGCGCGCTGGAACAGCAGGGCAGCGGAATCACCGTGCTCAGCGCCGCCAACAGTTACACCGGTCCGACGGCCGTGCGCGCGGGCAGCCTGATCATCAACGGCGACCAGTCCGCGGCCACGGGTGTCACCTCGGTCGACAGCGGCGGCACGCTCGGCGGCAAGGGCGTTATCGGCGGCGACGTGAGCATCGCCGACGGCGGCACGCTCAGCCCGGGTGATGTCGGCAGCGCACCGGGAACGCTGACGGTGAAGGGCAGCGTGGCGTTGAGCGGCGCGTCCAATCTCAGCATCAACCTGGGCCAGGCAAACGTCGTGGGCGGTCCGCTCAATGATCTGGTGCAGGTCAATGGCGACCTCACGCTCGACGGCACGCTCAACGTCTCGGTGTCCTCGGGCGGTACGTTCGACCCGGGCATCTACCGCATCATCGGCTACACCGGCGCGCTCACCGACAACGGCCTCACCATCGGCTCGGTGCCGTCGCCGGATTACTTCCTGCAGACCTCGATTGCGCAGCAGGTGAACCTGGTCAACACGAATGGTTTGTCGGTGAACTTCTGGGACGGCAACGGCGCGCGCGGCGATGGCCAGGTGCAGGGCGGCGACGGCGTGTGGCAGGGCAGCACGGGCAACGACAACTGGACCTTGCTCGACGGCTCCATCAATGCGCCGTACCAGGACAGCAGCTTTGCCGTGTTCGCCGGCGCGGCCGGTACGGTGACCGTCGATGCGACCACGCAGGGTGCCGTCAACAGCGACGGCATGCAGTTCGCCACCGACGGCTATCGCGTGGAAGGTGACGCCATCGCGCTGGTCGGCACGGCGCCGGTGATCCGCGTGGGCGACGGCACCACGGCCGGCGCGGGCATGACGGCGACGATCGCCTCCGTGCTCACCGGCAGCAACGGCATGACCAAGTCCGATCTCGGCACGCTGGTGCTGGCGGGCAACAACAGCTACACCGGCGGCACCACGATCAGCGGCGGCACGCTGCAGCTCGGTGAGGGCGGTGCGAGCGGCTCGATCGTGGGCGACGTGGTCGACAATGGCACACTGGCGTTCGATCGTTCGGACGTCCAAACGTTTGGCGGCGCCATTTCCGGCACCGGCGGCGTGACGCAGATGGGCAGCGGTACCACCACGCTCTCCAGCAACAACACGTATACCGGCGCCACCACGGTGTCGGGCGGCACCTTGCTTGTCGACGGCGACCAGTCCGCCGCCACGGGTGCAACGACGGTGCAGAACGGCGGCACGCTGGGCGGCTCGGGCATCATCGGCGGCGACGTGACGGTGGCCAACGGCGGCACGCTCAGCCCCGGCAACTCGCCGGGCACGCTGACCGTCAACGGCAACCTCACGCTCAACGCAGGCGCCACGCTCGACTATCAGCTGGGCCAGGCCGGCACGGTGGGCGGCAGCCTCAACGATCTCACCGTCGTGCACGGCAACCTCACGCTGGATGGCACGCTCAACGTGTCCACCACGCCGGGCGGCACCTTCGGCGCGGGCGTGTATCGCTTGTTCAACTACGACGGCACGCTCACCGACAACGGTCTGGCGATCGGCAGCACGCCGAGCACCAACGTGTTCGTGCAGACCTCGCTCGCCAACCAGGTGAACCTGGTGAACACCGATGGCCTGACGTTGAGCTTCTGGGACGGCCCCGGCCACGCGAACGACGGTGCGATCACTGGCGGCACCGGCACCTGGCGCCTAGCCGACAACGACTACTGGACCGACGCCACCGGTGCGCTCAACGCGCCGTACAGCAACGGCACGTTCGCGGTGTTCGGCGGCACCGGCGGCACGGTGACGGTGGACAACACGAACGGGCAGGTGACTGCCTCGGGCATGCAGTTCCAGAGCGACGGTTATCGCCTCACCGGCGGCAGCATTGCGCTGGCGGGCGGCGCCGCCACCATCCGCGTGGGCGATGGCACCGCGGCTGGCGCAGGCATGACGGCCACCATCGACTCCGTGATTACCGGTGGCGCGATGCTGGTGAAGGATGACCTCGGCACGCTGGTGCTCAACGGCGCGAACACCTACATCGGCGGCACCACGATACAAGCCGGTACGTTGCAGATCGCCAACGACGGCAACCTCGGCCTCGCTTCGGGCAGCCTCTCGATCAACGACGCGACGCTGCACACCACCGGCACGATGCAGACCAACCGCACCGTCGGTCTGGGCGGAGCGGCCACCATCGACACCGACAACGGCACCACGCTCACGATCAGCAATGGCCTGCAGGGTTCGGGCAGCCTCACCAAGACCGGTGACGGCACATTGGAGCTCGGCGGTGCATCGACGTACGCGGGCGATACCACCGTTGCGGCGGGCACCTTGAGTGCGGCAGTGGCGAATGCGTTTAATGCATCGTCCGCAACGACTGTGCAAAGCGGCGCCACGCTCGATCTCGGCGGCTTCGCGCAACGTACCGGCGCACTCACCAACGCAGGCAGCGTGAACTTCGGCCGCGCACCGGGCACCACGCTCACGGTGCAGGGCGATTACGTCGGCCAGGGCGGCATGTTGAACATCAACAGCGCACTGGGTGGCGACAACTCAGCTACCGACATGCTGGTAGTGACGGGCAATACCTCAGGCAACACGACGGTGCAGGTGACCAACGTAGGCGGTGCGGGTGCGGCCACCACGCAGGGCATCAAGATCATCGACGTGCAGGGCGCATCGAATGGCACGTTCGCGTTGAAGGGCGACTACGTGTTCCAGGGCCAGCAGGCGGTGGTTGCCGGTGCCTACGCGTATCGCTTGTACAAGGACGGCGTCAATGGACCGGATGGTGACTGGTACCTGCGTTCGGCGTTGACGGATCCGCCGACGGATCCCGGCAACCCGACCGGCCCGACCAATCCGGGCAATCCCACCGGCGGCGGTGGCACGCCGCTGTACCAGCCGGGCGTGCCGCTGTACGAAGCCTATGCCGGCATCCTGCAGCAGGCCAACACGTTGGACACGCTGGTGCAGCGCACGGGCGATCGCCAGTGGGCCGATGGTCAGCCCAGCGATGCGATGACGCCGGGCGAAGGCGTGTGGACGCGCGTGCAAGGCGGCGATCACACCATCAAGCCCGAATCCAGCACCACTGGCACCAACTACGACATCTCGGACTGGAAATCGGAAGTGGGCCTGGATGCGACGCTGTCCGACAACGGCTCGGGCAAGCTGGTCGGCAGCGCGTCGCTGCACTACGACCACTACAACTCCGACGTGAGTTCGGCTTATGGCGATGGCCGCATCAACACTCGCGCCTATGGCGTGGGCGCCGCGTTGACCTGGTACGCCAACAACGGCCTCTATGTGGATGGCCAGTTGCGCTGGATGCATCTCGATTCGGACCTGCACTCCAACACGCTGGGCATGGCCGAGAACGACAACAAGGCCGCTGGCTACGCTGCGGGCGTGGAAGTGGGCCAGCGCTTCCGCCTGAGCGATGCGTGGTCCATCGTGCCGCAAGCGCAGGTGACCTGGGGCAACGTCTCGTTCGACGGCTTCAACGACGCGTTCGGTGCGCGCGTGTCGCAGCAGAGCGGCACCGCCGCCGCGGCGCGCGGAGGCGCGGCCATCGACTACCTGAGCACGCATTCGGGCGACTCGGGTCCGGTCGTCACGCACGTGTACGCCATCGCCAACGTCTACGACAACTTCAAGGACACGGCGCAGGTGAACGTGGCCGGCACCGACTTCAGCACGCGCAACGAGCGCTGGTGGGGCGGCTTCGGCCTTGGCGGTTCGCTGGATTGGGCCGGTGGCCGCTATTCGGTGTATGGCGAAGTGCAGGCGCAGACCGGGCTGTCGCACTTCGGCGATTCGCATGCGGTGAACGGTACGCTCGGCTTCCGCATGCGTTGGTAATGGATCGCCGCATCGAGTCCACATCACCGGTGCGGGCTCGATGCGCGGTGCGAACCTGGCTTCGGCTTTCGTCGCACGCCGTTTGGCCATCCATGGGAATATGGATAGAACACTTCGTCATAAGCATTGCGCGGATCGGCAAGAAATAGCGGACATCTGACGGTACGACTGCGGTAACCTCGATCCACTCAAGCGAGGTGCGGGCATTGGCTGATCGGAAAGAACGGTTGCTGCAGGATGCCGGAAAGCGATGGCTCACATGGGCGCTCATCGTGGCCACGTTGCTCGGCGTGGCCGTGGGCTGGTGGTGCAATCGCTCGCTGTCGCCGGAAAAGGCGGCCCAGGTCGCGGCGAATCTTTCCATCGTCACGGATGCGTTTCTTCGCCTGATCAAGATGATCGTGGCGCCACTGGTCTTCGCCTCGCTGGTGTCGGCCATCGCGCGCATGGGCGGCGCCGCGGAGATCGGGCGCGTTGGCCTCAAGGCGCTGGTGTGGTTCGTGGGCGCATCCATCGTCTCGCTCACGGTGGGCCTGTTGATGGCGCATGGGCTGGCACCGGGCGCGTCGCTGCACGCCAGCGGAAACTTCGTGCAGGTGCCGTCGGCGACGGCGAGTGATGGCGGTTCGACTCTCTCCGTTGCCGAGTTCATGACGCACCTGATTCCGCGATCCATCATCGAAGCGATGGCGGGCAACGAGATCCTGCAGATCGTGGTGTTCTCGCTGTTCATCGGAACGGCGGCGGCATCGCTGAAGGAACAGTCGCTACGCTTCGTGGAGCTGATCGAGCAGCTCGCCACCGTCATGTTCCGCGTGACGGACTATGTGATGAAGGCCGCGCCGCTGGCGATCTTCGCCGCGCTGGCCAGTTCGATCTGTTTGCACGGTATCGCCATCATGGGCACCTACGCGCGTTTCGTGGCGGGGTTCTATCTGTCGCTCGGCGTGCTCTGGCTGCTGCTACTCGCCGCGTTGAGCCTGATCATCGGCAAGCGCAGCCTGCGCCTGCTGGCCAGCATCCGGCAGACGGTGTTGCTGGCGTTTGCCACGTCCTCGTCCGAGGCGGCGTATCCGCGCCTGCTGGAACAACTGGTGGCGTTCGGCATACCGCGTCGCATCGCCAGCTTCGTGCTGCCGCTCGGTTACTCGTTCAATCTCGATGGCGCGATGATGTACTGCACGTTCGCCATCCTCTTCATTGCACAGGCTTACGGCGTGGAGCTGAGCCTCGTGCAGCAGATCACGCTGTTCGGCCTGCTCATGCTGACCACCAAGGGGCTGGCCGGCGTGCCGCGTGCGGCCATCGCGGTGGTGGCGGTCACGCTGCACTACTTTCATCTACCCGACGCCGGCCTGGCGCTGGTGCTGGCGGTTGACCACGTGCTGGACATGGGGCGCTCGGCCACCAACATCGTGGGCAATTCCGTGGCCGCCGCCGTGGTGGCGTCGTGGGAAGGCCAGCTCGAAGCGCCTTCCGAAGCGAATGCCTCTTGAACGCTTCCGTTTGCGCCGTCTCTCATTGCACTGCCCATCCTTAGCGAGGTCGTATGCCTGCCATTGCCTATCTTGAATGCTCCCGCTGTCACGCGCGGCTGCCCGCCGACGTACCGCAAACACTGTGTACGCAGTGCCCTGCTGACCAGCCTGCCGGTGCGCTCTATGTGAGGTACGACCTCACATCGCTGCAAGGCACCTCGCCTGCGGACGTGGTGCAGGGACAGGATGCATCCACACCATGGCGCGGCATGTGGCGCTATCGCGCCGTGCTGCCGGATGCCACGCCCGTGACATTGGGCGAAGGATGGACGCCCATGCTCCGCAGCAAGCGATACGACGGCATCTTCCTCAAGGAAGAAGGCGCCAACCCCACGGGCTCGTTCAAGGCGCGCGGATTGGGCCTGGCCGTCACGATGGCGCGGCACTACGGCTTGCGCAAACTGGCGATTCCCTCGGCGGGCAATGCGGCCGGCGCGCTGGCCGCGTATGCGGCAGCATCGGATATCGAAGCGCACATCTTCATGCCGCGCGACGTGCCGCTTGCCAACTATGTGGAAGCCACCGCGTATGGCGCCAAGGTCACGCTGGTGGATGGCGTCATTTCCGACTGCGCGCGCATCGTCGCCGAGCGCAAGAAGGACGAAGGTTGGTTCGACATCTCCACGCTGAAAGAACCCTTCCGTGTGGAAGGCAAGAAGACCATGGGTTACGAGCTCGTCGAGCAACTCGGCTGGGAATATCCCGATGCCGTGTTCTACCCCACCGGTGGCGGCGTGGGCCTGATCGGCATGTGGAAGGCGTTCGAGGAACTGGAACAGCTGGGCTGGGTGAAGCCGGGCAAGCGGCCGCGCATGTTTGCCATCCAGTCGAGCGGATGCGCGCCGGTGGTGCGCGCCTTCGACGAGGGCGCGCCTGTCAGCCAGATGTGGCAGAGCCCGCAAACCGCGGCGTCGGGCCTGCGCGTGCCCAAGGCTTATGGCGACTACATCATCCTCGACATTCTCCGTGCCTCCGGTGGCAAGGCCGTGGCCGTTTCCGACGAGGACACGTTCGTGTCGCTGCAGGACTGGGCCGCCAATGAAGGCATCTTCCTTTCACCCGAAGGTGCCGCCGCCACGGCCGCGTACGCGCAACTCATCGCATCGGGCGACCTGAAGGCGTCGGATCGCGTGGTTATCTTCAACACCGGTGCCGGTTTGAAGTACACCGATGTCATCGCCGGCGTCCTGGGTTTGTCGCCGACGGAACGCGGGTGATCACGACCTTTGCTGGAAACGTTGCTTCGTAGCCTGGTCACAAGGGCGGGTTGCTTTTACGGCAGAATGCCGTGTCTCCAGCTTCCGTCGGGAATACCCATGCGCAGCACACCATGGAATCAACGCGTGGCCCTGGTGTTGATCCTTGCGAGCCTGGTCTTCCCGGTGGCGCATGCGGAGGTGGCCGGTGAAGTGAGTCGATCCGACATCGCCATCGGCCAGCCCAACGTGTTGCCCAGCCAGGCAGTGGGGTTGGGCAACGGCAAGCTCGGTGCCGCGTTCTGGGCGGCCGATGGGCTCACGATTCAACTCAACCGCATCGACACGCTGCCGTATCGGCGCTCACCGGGCCAGCTGGTTTTCCCGGATCTCAAGATCATGACGGCCGATCGCGCCTTCCATGGCCGCGTGCGGTTGTACGACGGTGCGCTGGAGGAATCCGGCGGCGGCGTTGCACTGAATGCGTGGGTGGACCGCGATACGGATCGTGTCGTGATCGATCTCGATGGACTGCCCGCATCAACGACGCAGCGCATCCGGCTTCAGCTGTGGGCGCCGCGCACGCCCCACGCTTTCACCGATGGCGACGCGGCGCTACTCGCCGAAAGTTGGCGCGACGACACATTGCCCGGTGCATCGGGCCGCTCGTTCGGCTCGCTGGCGGGCGTGCGCGTATTGGGCAGGCAGGTGCATGCAGCGGTGATCGATGCTCGCACGGTCGAAGTCACCGCGTTGCCGGATTCTAGCGGGCATCTGCGCGTGATCGCCGGTGCGCCCGCGTTCGACGGCAGCAACACCGCGCGCGAGGCCATCCAGCAGGCCTTGAGTGTTCCCGTGGATCGCACTAACACCGAACGATGGTGGCATGCGTATTGGACGCAAGCGTTGCGCATCCAGGCGACATCCGCCGATGGCGTGGCTCGCTATGCCGAAACCCTGCGTACGCTTTATCTATTCGCCGCCGCTGCACACGCAGGCAGTGCCATGCCCGGTGCGCAAGCGGGCATCGCCGATCTTTTTTCTTCCAGTGCGGACGATCACTTCTGGGATCCCGCGGCCTATTGGTTCTGGAATACGCGCATGCAGGTGGGCGCGAATCTCGCCGCGGGTCTTCCCGGGCTCAACGATTCGGTATTCGCGCTCTATCGCAACAACCTGGCCGCGGTGAAGCAATGGACGCTACGCCACATGGATGGCCGTGAGGGCGCATGCATTCCCGAAACCATGCGCTTCAACGGCAACGGCGTGGAATACGAGAGCGACCGCTTTCGGCCGTTCGCCATCGTCACGCACAGTTGCGATCTCTCATGGACGCCCACTTCCAATGCGCGAACGTTGACCACGGGCGCCGAAGTGGGGCTATGGGTCTGGCGAACTTATCTGCAAACGGGAGATCACGAGTTTCTCCACAGCAACTACCCGCTGATGGCAGAGGCTGCGCGCTTCCTGCTGGCATATCAAAAACGTGGCGACGACGGCCTGCTGCACACCTCGCCTTCGAATGCGCATGAAACGCAGGTGGATGTGACCGATCCGGCCACGGACATCGCGGCGATACGCGCGCTCTATCCCGCCACGGTGGCTGCCGCGCAAGCGCTGGGCGTGGACGCGGATCTTTCAGACCGCTTGCTCCAGGCACTGGCAAAGACCCCGGCGCTTCCCACCATGTCTTCATCCACGGGAAGCGACGCAGGAGCTCAGGTACTGGCGGCAAGCGCCGATGCGCATGCCCCGTATCAGAACGGCGAGAACATCGGCCTGGAAGCCGTGTGGCCGTATGGGCTGATCGGCGTCGACAGCGCGTTGTTTCCGGTGGCGCAACGGACGTATCTGTCGCGGCCCTTCAAGTACGCCGCGACGTGGAGCTACGATCCGGTGCAAGCCGCGTACCTGGGCCTTGGTGACGAGGCGGCGAAGGCCATCTTCGAACTGGTGCAGCGCTACCAGGTGTATCCCAACGGCATGGCGGCCTTGCTTCACGATCAGCCCAGCGAGTTCTATCTCGAGCAGGCCGCCGTCACCGCGCTCGCGTTGCCGGCCATGCTGGCGATTGAAGACAACCATCACCTGGTTCGCATCGCCCCGGCCCTTCCTTCCGGTTGGACCATGCGCGCGACGGTTGCCATCACGCATGGCGGCACCGTGGAGGTGGAGGCCGTGGAAGGCAAGCTGGTGTCATTTGCCTTCGAGGGCGAGGGTGACACGCCACGGGAATGGATCACGCCCTGGGCGCACGCACAGGTACTCGTGTGGCGCGACGGCAAACCGCAAGCGAGCATCGATGCACCAGCGGGCCGCTTCTCGTTTCATCCGGCAAGCGGCCATGTATACCGGTTCGCGCTGTCGGAGCACGCGCCCGTTCCCGTGTTCGATATTTCCGCCGACGCTACCGTCAAATCGCTCGGTCGCGCCTCGATTGGCCTTACGCCACCGTGCTGCGCCCCACCGGCACATTACGTATGGACACAGGACAAATAGGCGCGCGCGGCGCCGATTTGGCGACTACTTCTTCGGCGGCACATTCGAACGAATAAACGCCCGCACTTCCACCGGCGCACGGCAGGCAACGACAGCCTTGCGCCCCCATGCCACCGCCTCGTCCATATCGGCGGCATCCAGTATCCAGAAGCCGCCGACGTGTTCCTTGCTCTCGGTATACGGGCCATCGGTAACGACCACGTCGCCCTCGGATGGCTTGCGCAGCGACTTCGCCCTGTCGATCGATTCCAGCCCGCCCGCGAAGAACCTGGCGCCTGCCGCCTGCATCTCTTCGTTGAGCGCGTGGATGTCGCGCATCATTGCCTCGCCCTCAAGGGACGGGTCGTAATTTTCAGGGTGATGAATGGCAACCAGATACTGCGGCATGGCGCGCTCCCAGGGTTCAAGTTCAGGCGGCCCGATGGCCGGCTTTCACTATCACGACGAACGACCATCGGGGATTTCGACAGTTCGATCGAAACGTTCGTAACGGGTTCGCATTCGACTCGAAGCGCACCGCTCCATGCTTGGGGCATACGCACGGAGCCCATGTCTCATTGAGCGCGTAAAACGCCGTCGCCGATGCCAAGGCATAGCCGCGTGGAGCGCGCGACCTGCCTGGCCAGCGTGAGCAGTCCCGGTTGCGCAGGGGGCTTGGGTGGAGATTCGGTGGCTGGGCGAGTGGCGAGTCGGCGCAGCAGTTCGGTATCGGTGATGTAGCCATGCAGGCTGAGCAGGTCAATCCATGGCGAGGGCATGCTGAACTTCCGTGTGCGGTGTCGGGGGACGATCGATGGTGTCGCCGGAGAGTGGCGTGGCGCGCATCGATGGGCGTGCACAGAAGCGCCGGTACCAGGCGGACAGACGAGGACGCTCCACTTCGAAGTCGTGGATGTGCCGGAATTCGATCCAGCTGAGCGCGGTGGCGAGCGCGATATCACCGACGTTCACCGCCTGACTATCGTCGAGATGGGCTTCCAGATAGTCGCAGGCGGCGATGACTTTCAGCAGCTGGCCTTCGAGCAGCGGCGGCCATCGCAAGGCTTCGGGGCGGCGCCTGGATTCCCAGCGCACGGCTATGCCGGCATCGGCCAATCCCAGCGCCACGGCTTGATGGAGCAGGGCGCGAAAACGCGGCGCCGGCGTGGACGGAAAGAGCTTTCTTCCATCGTGCAGGCCATCGAGGTATTCGCAGATGACGCTGGACTCGAACAAGGCAGTGCCGTCATCGCAGATCAACACGGGCACCTTGCCCAGCGGGTTGAGTGAAAACACCTCATGGTTCTGTTCGACCGGACTCGTCTCGTGGTGAATCACCTCGATGCGATTGGCAAGGCCTGCTTCGTGGGCGAACACGAGCACCTTTCGCGCATAAGGCGAATGGGATTGGTAAAGCAGCTTCATGTCGTGGGGCTCTGGCTGGTGGGAGCGAACGTCATGCTAGAGTTCGCCCGCGCGGCCAGACCGCGAGTTGCAGTGGATCGGCGCTTCTATTTCCCGTCCCTCATGGAATCCGTGCATGCCCGAAAGTGAGATGGACAAGATCGACCGGCGCATCCTGACCATCCTGCAGAAGGATGCGCGCCGGGCCGCGGAGTTGATCGGCGCTGAGGTCGGGCTCTCGGCCTCCGCCGTGCAGCGCCGCATCGTGCGCATGCGCGAGGAGGGCATCATTCTCGCCGAGGTGGCGGTGATCGACCCGAAGCGCGCAGGCAAGGCGTTGACGATGATCGTGGACGTTGAAGTGGAGCGCGAGCGACCGGAGTTGCTGGCGAGCCTCAAGCAATGGATCGCGGCCGAGCCCTGCATCCAGGAGGCGTGGTACGTCACCGGCGCGGGCGACTACGTGCTGATCGTGCTGGCCCGTGATGTCGAGGATTTCGAAGCGCTGATGCAGCGGCTCGTGGCCGACAACGCGAACGTCCGCCGTTTCCAGACCCGGGTGGCGTTGAGCACGCTCAAGCGCGGCATGTGGGTACCGCTGGATCCATCTAGCTGAGCGAGCAGCGTATCCCAGCCAAGGCGACGTGTCGCCAGCGTGCAGGCGCCCTGCTTTCCGGTACAACGCACTACGCAGCCATGGCATACCAGAGGCCGATGTGCACAGGTAATGGATGGTCATTGCGTTGCACACCACGCCGGGAATTCCCGAATTCCTGCATCCGGCGCGAACGTGTCGAGCTCGCTCTTTCGGCGCTATTTGCTGGCCACTTTCACGACCGGTGGCGGGCTCCAGCTGCCGTCCGTGACCGGCGCATCGGGCCAATAGGCGCGGATGTAAAGCGAGAAATCGTCGGCGGGCGCAGGCAGCCAGTTGCTTTCCTTGTCCTTGCCCGGCGAACCGTGCTGCACGTAGATGGTCAGCGAACCGTCCGCATTGGTCTTGAGGCTCTTGTTCTTCGTGCCCACCGAATAGCGGTTGAGCGCATTGGGCTCGAAGAAATGATGCTTGTTGTACATCGTCAGCGACCAGAAGCCGTTCACCGGGGGCGTCTGGCCCTTCGGAAAGGTAATGGTGTACGCATTGCCGCCTGCGCCATTCAAGCGTGCGCCCTTGGCATCGAAATCCGTATAGATGTAGCGCGTCTCCTGTGGCGCGTTGTCATACATGTTGGACTTGGCCGTGGCCGTGCGCGAAAGATAATCCACGCCCCATTGCGCGCCGTTCGGCGGCGAGGTCCAGCCGTTGCCTACCGGGCGGCCGTTGTTGCGGAACTCGAACAGCGGGGCAACGATGTCCTTGTCGGCCTCGACGGCGGTCTGCACGAGTGTTTGCTTGATCTGCGCATCCTTGCCGGCAGCAACAAGAACGGACTCGATCGTTGCATAAAGGGATTCCTCGCCAGGCAGTGGCGGAATCTGCTTCATGACGATGGGCAGTTCGTCGAAGAACTTTTCCGGCTCGACCCAGCGAATTTCGCCGCCGCCCGGGATCTCGGGCGCGGGATAGGAGGGCAGCTTGTGCCAGTCCATGGTCTTCATCTTGCCGTCGAACTTGTCCAGCGGATAGACCACGATCTGGCTCAACACCTTTTGTATCGCTGCCTTGTCTTCCTGCGTGTCGTCCATGAAGGCGCGCGGCAGCACCGTGACCAGATCCGTCGTGGAACGACACACTTCAGTGATGCCCTTGGGGACGTCGCCCTTCCAGTTCGGTCCCACGAGCAGATAAAAACCCGGCTTGGATTTGTATTGCTTGCCGATGGAACAGAACGAATCGGTGCGTGCGTCGGCAATCTGATACACGTAGAAGCGGTCGCCGAAATCCGGCACCTGCACCACGACCGGTTGCGTGTCCACGTGCTGATAGCCGGCGCCATAGACCGTGTCCTGGTTGGGACAGGTGATGAAGTTCTGCTCGGGCTTGATGTAGTCGGTGAGCATGGCGATGGCGCCCGGAGGCGACACCGGAAGCACGCCGCCATTGAGTCCCGGCCCCGGCTTCTGCGCCACCGCCTGTGACCGGTTGTAATTGTTCACCAAGGGCCAACCCCAGATGTACGCCATGCGCGCCACCGCCTGCACATACGCCTTGGTCATGACGGTGCCGGGTGGTGTCCCCTTCACATCCTGTGCGCGCGTTGCCGTTGGAACCTGGGCAGACCCCACGGTTGAACCAGGATCGACGGCGGGGCAGGCATTCGCGTGGCAGCAGGCGAAGAAGAAACCAAACGCGCCGGTAAGGGAAAGCATCGCCTTTTGCATGACTGTTGCCCCATCAGATTGACGACGAAGCCACGCTCCCGAAGGGCCGGCTCTGGACGGCATCATGCGAGCACAGTTTGCAGCGCGCCGCCTCAGTGCTACTACGCGGAGAAACTCGGTACAACTACGTAACGCCGTATCCGTGGCGTCCGTGCTGAGGCGTCTGCCTTGGTCTTGGAGCGGGTGGGCGCTTGCTGTGCCAGGCGTTGCCGCGCGGCATGGAAGTGTAGAATCAAGCTTCGCTCGCAGGCAGGAGGTCCCCGATGTCCGACCCGACCGATGACGCGGGTACGATCCAGGTATTGCTCGATCGGCTGGTGAAGTTCCGGCTGCCTCGGACGCTCGCGATAAAGCAGCGAATCGACAGCGGCGAGCGCCTGAGTGAGACCGAGCTCGAATTTCTGAAGAAATCGCTCGAGGACGCCAAGGAAGCGGAGAAGTACGTGGTGCGCAATCCCGAGTTCCATACCTTGGGTGCGAGGATCGCCCAGCTCTATGGCGAGATCATTAACAAAGCTCTCGAAAACGAGAAGGGCGCGCAATGAAGCGTGCACGAGCTTTGTGTGCGACCGTGCTTCGGCGCGCCACGGAAGTTCATCGCGCAGGTGAGAGCGATGTTCGTTCCGCTGGCGCCGACATCATCTTCGGTCCCGACCATGGGCCGAGGATCGTGGTCGATACGGTCCATCGCGACCGTCGGTAGAGATATCCGCTGCCGCCCGCGAGTCTTGGCTTAGTGGTCCATGTTTTGCGGACATTGTTGGAGTGCCCTCAGCAAGGAGCGTGTACTGCAACCTGGAGATAACGGGTGAGTGGTTGCAGATCATGGCAGGGGATCATGACCCACCGTGGAGCAAACGACATGAAACGCGACGAAGAAGACGACGCGGCTGGCGCAAAGCCCGAGAAAATGAAGCGGAAGGAGTACGAAGAAGAGCTCGAAAAGTTGCACGTCGAGCTGGTCAAGCTGCAGCTGTGGGTGATCGCCAAGGGGCTCAAGGTTTGCGTGGTATTTGAAGGGCGTGACACGGCGGGGAAGGGTGGGACGATCAAGGCTCTGACCGAGCGCGTGAGTCCTCGCGTATTCCGGGTGGTGGCATTGCCCGCACCGACGGACCGCGAAAAAAGCCAGATGTACATGCAACGCTACATGGAGCACATGCCGGCCGCCGGGGAGGTCGTCATCTTCGACCGCAGCTGGTACAACCGCGCCGGCGTTGAACGCGTGATGGAGTTCACGCCGGAAGCAAAGGTGCGCAGGTTCCTGCAGGTTGCGCCGCTGATGGAGAAAGCCATCGTCGAGTCGGGTGTTGTCCTTCTGAAGTATTGGCTGGAAGTGAGCGAGGCGGAGCAAACCCGGCGGCTGAAGGAGCGAGCGAACGATGGACGCAAGCTCTGGAAGCTCTCGCCGATGGACCTGAAGTCGTATGGCCGGTGGTACGACTATTCGCGAGCCCGGGATGAGATGTTTGCCACGACCGATACTCCGTATGCGCCGTGGTATGTGGCGCGAACGGACGACAAGCGTCGTGGACGCCTCAACATCATCCGGCACGTGCTCGACAAAGTTCCGTATAAGGAGCTTCCGCGCGAGAAGATCAAATTCCCAAAACGGCAGAAGCGCGGCGACTACGTCGAGCCGGACTATCCATTCAAGTACGTCAAGGAACAGTACTGACCGCAGGTAGCGATCGTTCGTTAGTGACCTTCGATTCGTTCCACTCTGCAAAGGACAAGGCATGAACGGCTGGCAGCGTTGGCTACCCGGACTGCAGATCGCCCGCGAATACAAAGCGGCCTGGCTGCCGCACGACGTGATGGCCGGCCTCGTGCTGACCACCATGCTTGTCCCGGTCGGCATTGCCTACGCCGTGGCATCAGGTGTCCCGGGAATCCATGGCCTGTATGCCACCATCGTTCCGTTGCTCGCCTATGCCCTGTTCGGTCCAAGCCGCATTCTCGTGTTGGGGCCGGATTCTTCGCTCGCCGCCGTGATTCTGGCCGTCGTGCTGCCTCTTTCTGCAGGCGATCCGCTACGCGCCGTCGCCGTCGCCAGCTTGATGGCGATCGTGTCCGGGTTGGTGTGCACGTTGATCGGGGTTATGCGCCTTGGCTTTGTCACGGAGTTGCTGTCCAAGCCGATTCGCTATGGCTATATGAACGGCATTGCGCTCACGGTGCTCATCAGTCAATTACCCAAGTTGCTTGGCTTTTCCATCGACAGTGCCGGGCCGCTGCGCAACCTCGTACGGATCGCGCGAGCGATTATTGAAGGTCGTGCCAATTGGGCGGCGTTCTTCGTTGGTCTCGGCACGCTGATCCTGATCTTGTTTCTCAAGCGTTGGAAGCGAATCCCAGGACTGCTGATTGCCGTGGTGGCCGCCACGATCGTGGTCGGTTCGTTCGGCCTGGCCGACAGCGCGGGAATCAAGGTGCTTGGTCCACTCCCGCAAGGCCTGCCATCGTTTGCCATGCCGTGGATCGGTGTGGCCGATCTCGGTCAGGTGGTGATCGGCGGCTGCGCCGTGGCCATGGTCGCGTTCGCCGATACCAGTGTGCTGTCACGCACATACGCGGCAAAGACCCATGCGGTTGTCGATCCCAATCAGGAAATGATCGGCCTGGGCGTCGCGAACCTGGCGGCGGGGCTATTCCAGGGATTTCCGATCAGCAGCAGCTCGTCGCGCACGCCCGTCGCCGAAGCCGCGGGCGCGAAGACCCAACTCACGGGCGTGGTTGGTGCGGTGGCGGTGGCACTCTTGCTGGTACTGGCACCGAACCTGCTCGAATACTTGCCGAGCAGCGCCCTGGCGGCGGTGGTGATTGCCGCGGCGATCGGCTTGTTCGAGTTTGACGACCTGCGCCGCATCTTCCGCATCCAGCAGTGGGAATTCTGGCTTTCGATCGCCTGCTTCGTGGGTGTGGCAGTCCTCGGCGTCATTCCAGGCATTGGCATCGCGATCGCCATAGCGATCATCGAATTTCTCTGGGACGGTTGGCGCCCGCACTACGCGGTGATGGGCCGGGTCGACGGCATCAGGGGCTATCACGATATCAAGCGCTATCCTGCGGCGCGTCTTGTTCCGGGGCTCATCCTGTTTCGATGGGACGCGCCGCTCTTCTTCGCCAATGCCGAGTTGTTCCATCAGCGCCTACTCGAGGCGGTGGCGCAATCGCCAACACCGGTGCAACGAATCGTCGTGGCCGCAGAGCCGGTCACCAGCATTGACGTGACGTCAGCGGACATGTTGGCCGAGCTGGAACGGGCATTGCGCGAATCCGGCATCGAACTTCGATTCGCGGAAATAAAAGATCCCGTGAAGGAAAAGCTGGAGCGCTTCGGGCTGCTGGAGCGCTTCGGCACGCTCCATCCCACCATTGGCGCCGCCGTCGATGCCTACCTTGAGGAATATCGGGTGGACTGGAAGCCGTGAAGAGTCCTCAGCGGCTGTTGAATGACGCGGTGCAGGCGTTTTGGCCCGGTTTGCACAGTTCGATCAGATGCAGTTGCACGCCACGCTCGTGGGCCCAGGCAAGTTACAGCTTTTCGGTAGCAACAAGGCTTTGGCAGTATGCATAGCCTTCGCAAATGAACTGGCATCATGCCGCGCACGTTCTGCCTAGTGGGCTCGTTCTCGGCGGGTGAAGCAGAGGCGATACGTACGATCGCGACGCAAAGATGCCTTGCCTGGCGGCTGTCCGGCTGGCGATGTCGCCGTGAAATCCTGGCGAGCCAATGTTTGAAGAGCAATGTCTTGCTGACCTACGGTGAGTGACATGTTCAAGCATATTCTGCTGCCTACGGATGGCTCCGAACTTTCGCTCCGAGCCATCGACATAGGAATCGATGTCGCGGCCAAGTATGGCGCCCGCGTTCTCGCGCTCCATGTCATCAAGCCCTCGCCAGCCGTCCAGCACCTTTCGGACTCGCTCGTGCTGCAGGAGGACGAAAGAGCCTTGAAGATCACGCGCCGAGCTTCTGCCTACCTTGACGAGGTTCGCCGGCGCGCAGAGGTGGCGCATGTGGAGTGCAACGGTGCCTACGAAATGGACAAGCGTCCCTACATGGCCATCGTGACAGTGGCCCGAAGGCAGCAGTGCGATCTCATCGTCATGGGGTCGCACGTACAAACCGGGACGGACCGGCTGCGGCGGGGAAGTCAGACCGCCAAGCTATTGGTGAGCACCAGCATTCCTGTACTCGTTTGCCGCTGAGCGTGAGCCGAGATGCCCCTTGGATGGGGAGACACCGATGCTCAGGTATCGCCGACTTCTGTGCGAGGTCTGACGCTACCAACACGCAACATCTCAGCGCGGCGTTGAGATGCCGGTGAGTCAAAAATCGGAGCTCGCTCGGATGCAGCCATTCATCGCGCCGTTCGGACCTGCACGGAGCATCCTCGCTACCGTGACAACGCCAGCCGCCGACCAGGTCTTTCGAAGGACCTCAAGGGCCGGCGTGCCGCTGGGCACCGCAAGTAGCTGCTCCTCCCGTGCCGAGATACTGACTGCGCGGACCTGTTCGCTGCCCTGTCGATAGGGTCGGATGCGCATCAAGCGCGAGAACAGGGTCTGATGGCTCAGGTCGATGGCCATCCCATCAGGGATGAATACGGGATCCATCCAGCGATCTTCCAGCTCCAACGATATCTCGTCCTCGAAATGAACGATATCGTTGTCACGCTCACCGCCGTTAGGGCTCCGCTATTCAAAGCCGGGTGGATCCGGCCCGGCACGCATGTCGCCAGCATGGGCTCAGACGCCAGCGGAAAGCAGGAGCTTCCACCAGCGCTTTTCCACCGCGCGTCACTGTTCTGCGATCTGCCGGCGCAAGCGGTCGTCCTGGGTGACCTGAAGCACTTCTCGGGCGACGCAACGCGGATCACGCCCATCGGGCGAGTGCTTTCGGGACAGGCGCCCGGGCGCAAGGATGATCAGGACATCACAGGATTTGAAAGCGCAGGAATTGCCCTGCCTATACATAGCCTGGAAACTCGTGCTCGCTGCTGTCGCATGACCTGATCGCCGGGCGCGAGCCGGCGGCCTATCATTCACTCAGCGAGGATCTTGGAAAACAGGGCTGGAACCATGTTGCTTCCAAACACCCGTACCGAGCGCGTTCTTGCTTATTCGAAATGAATGAACCACGGGACGCGGTGCAGAATAAGGTCTGCTTCCGGCCCAAAGCGGACGGTGGCGCTGGTCATCCTCACCCGCCATACCTTCCCATATCAGGTGCAATCAGCATGAAATTTGGTGATCTTGAGAAGTCAGCCTTACAGCTAAACGAGCTTTACGAACAGCTGGAGATAAAGAAGTGGGGTCGCATCTGGACTACAGCAGAGCTTGCGCTGGGTTTTGTAGGGGACGTTGGCGATCTGGCGAAACTGATCCAGGCCAACGCTGGTGTCCGGGATATCGAAGACTGCAGTGCCAAACTAGGGCATGAACTATCGGACTGCTTATGGTCAATCATCGTTCTTGCGAGCAAGTGCGGCATTGATCTAGAGGCGGAGTTTGTCAGGAATACCAGAGAGCTGACCGAATACGTGTCTGGAGAGCTGCACGCATAGTCGAAAGCTCCGCCGCGACGAATTTGACGCGGCTCTGCGTTACGAGACTGCTGCATGGGCGCGAGCGCAAGGCGCTTCGGCCGAAGAATAGAGAGGCCATTTTGCGTGTCCGCTTTCGATCCGCGGCGGATATAACCGTACGTGGCCTGCCGGGCGAACGTTCCTCGCTGTCCAAAATCGCGACATTTCGCGAATGGTTGACGAAGGAGGCCGCGGTAGCCGGCTCAGTGGGTGCAGGCCTGACTTTCGACCCATGGCAGATGCGGCGGGATGTGGTTAGGTCGGGGTTTGTGCAATCCACTGGGGAACTCCTGATGCCACGCCTTCGTACGCTTGTCATAGCCACGTCCATTGCGCTGGCCGCCTGTTCGCAGCAATCGAACGAACAGGCTGCGCCGCCCGCTCCCGCACCGGCCGGCACCGCGCCCGCCAAGGCATCCACGGCGGCACCGGCCGCCGAGGTCAGTGCCGTCAATCCGTTCCTCGAGCCCAGCACGCTGCCGTTCCAGGCACCGCCGTTCGACAAGATCAAGGATGGCGACTACCAGCCTGCGCTGGAGGAGGGCATGAAGCAGCATCTGGAGGAGATCAACAAGATCGCCGACAACCCGGATGCGCCGACCTTCGAGAACACCTTCATCCCCATGGAGAAGTCGGGCCAGCTGCTGTCACGCGTTCGCCGCGCTTTCTTTGCGGTCACGGGAGCCAACACCAATGACGTGCTGCAGAAAGTGCAGCAGGAAGAAGCGCCCAAGTCTGCCGAGCATCAGGACGCGATCGTGATGAACAGCAAGCTGTTCGCGCGCATCGAGACGATCTACAACCAGCGCGATTCGCTCAAGCTCGATCCCGAATCCAAGCGCCTGGTGGAAGTGACCTACAAGAACTTCGTGCGTGGCGGCGCAAAACTCTCCGATGCCGACAAGGCCAAGCTCAAGGAACTCAACAAGGAAGAGTCCGGCCTGCGCGCCCAGTTCACCAAGAAGCTGCTGGCTGGCACCAAGGCCGGCGCGCTGGTGGTGGACGATAGAGCCAAGCTCGATGGTCTCTCCGATGGCGACATCGCCGCCGCGTCGCAGGCGGCGGCCAGCCGCAAGATGGATGGCAAGTGGGTGATCCCGCTGCAGAACACCACGCAGCAGCCGGCCCTGCAGAGCCTCAACGATCGCGCCACGCGCGAGCAGCTGTTCAAGGCGTCGTGGAATCGTGCGGAAAAAGGCGACGACAACGATACGCGTGAGCTGATTTCGCGCATCGCGCAGATTCGCGCCGAACAGGCCAAGTTGCTGGGCTTCTCCAGCTACGCCGCGTGGAAGCTGGAAGATCAGATGGCCAAGACGCCGGAAGCGGCGATCGGCTTCATGGACAAGCTGGCCCCGGCGGCCACCGCGCGCGCCGAGCGCGAGGCGAAGGACATCCAGGACGTGATCGACCAGCAGAAGGGCGGCTTCAAGGTCGAGGCGTGGGACTGGAACCACTACTCGGAGATGGTGCGCAAGGCCAAGTACGACATCGACGAATCGCAGATCAAGCCGTACTTCGAACTGGACAACGTGCTGCAGAACGGCGTGTTCTACGCCGCCAACCAGCTCTACGGCCTGACCTTCAAGGAGCGCAAGGACATCCCCGTCTGGCAGCCCGACGTGCGCGTGTTCGAAGTATTCGACAAGGACGGCACCTCCATGGCGCTGTTCTATTGCGACTACTTCAAGCGCGACAACAAGCAAGGTGGCGCCTGGATGAGCAACCTGGTGGCGCAATCCAAGCTGCTGGGCACCAAGCCGGTGATCTTCAACGTCGCCAACTTCACCAAGCCGGCACCGGGCCAGCCGGCGCTGCTGTCGTTCGACGACGTGATCACCATGTTCCACGAGTTCGGTCATGGCCTGCACGGCATGTTTGCCAATTCCGAGTATGCGAGTCTTTCGGGTTCGGCCACGGCGCGCGATTTCGTGGAATTCCCGTCGCAGTTCAACGAGCACTGGGCGACCGATCCGAAGATTTTCGCCAACTACGCGAAGAACTATAAGACCGGCGAGCCGATGCCGGTCGAACTGGTCGAGAAGATCAAGAAGGCCAAGACCTTCAACAAGGGCTACGACATGACCGAACTGCTCGGCGCTGCTTTGCTCGACATGAGCTGGCACAGCCTGGGCGCGGACGTGCCCAAGCAGGATCCGGACAAGTTCGAGATGGAGGCGCTCACCAAGGCCAAGATCAACCTGAGCTACGTGCCGCCGCGCTACCGCTCCAGCTACTTCCAGCACATCTGGGGCAACGGCTACGCTGCCGGTTACTACGCCTACCTGTGGACCGAAATGCTGGCTGACGATGCCTTCCAGGGCTTCGTGGACAAGGGTGGCCTGACCCGCGAGAACGGCGATCGCTTCCGCGCGATGATCCTCTCGCAGGGCAACACGCACGACCTCGCCACCATGTACAAGAACTGGCGCGGCAAGGAGCCGAGCATCGAGCCGATGCTGCTCAATCGTGGCCTGAAGGAAGCGCCGGCCAAGAAGCAATGACTTCCCGGTGTTGAAACAGGAGAGGGCCGGCCACACCGGCCCTCTCCTTTTGGACGGCCATCAAGAACATTCATCCACGAACTTCCAGACTTTCCAATTCGGATCGATGGCGGAATCCATGAGCAGAGGTAATGGCATGCTGCGTGTGCTGTTTGCGATGGCAGTCACCCCTTTGATCCTTCAGCTTCCTTATCTGATTCCGCCGTACGGACCATTCACGCTGTGGTGGATCAAGCTTGAATTGTTTATCTATTACATGGTGATGGTGCTGTTCGGGTCGCCTGTTATCTGGATCTTCATGCGAAAGCGGTGGCTCGCATGGTGGCAGGTTTGTCTGGGAGCGATATCGGTCGCCGCGTTGTTTCTGGTGGTCTGGTTCGCCACCTTGACGGACTACTCTTTTACCGACGGTCTGCCTATGGTGCTCTCAACAGTACTGACCGCGACTGTCGCTGGGTTGGTGTTTTGGCTGCTGGCGTTCTGGCGCAATACACGGTTTCACAGGGCTACACATTCTTGATGGCAGGTCCGCTCTTTAGGCCGAAACGGATGCACCTGGATAGTGAAAACATTCCGGTGGCGTGGTCGGCCTGGAATGAAGCCCGGTGCATACACTTCGCATGATCGTGGGGTCGTATCGATGACAAAGGCGGGAAAAATCAGCCGGAACAAAGTCACTGGCGCCGTGATGGCGCTGGTGTCGTGGCCTTTTTGCTTATTGTCTTTCGACCCGCCCCGATCCTATCTGTTTGCGTGTGCGGGGTTGTGCTTCGCCTGGTATGAGGCCTTCGGCCTGCTTCCCAACATAAGTAACAACGCCACCATTCCCGACATCTATCGCGCCTTTCGCGCCATGCCTGCGCAAGGCAGCGGCTTCGGTGCACGCGTTGTCGGTTCGCTTGGTATCGCGCTGGTCATCGCCGGGATACTTGTTCGGTAGTGAGTAAGGCCGTGCGGTGGGATAGCCGGGCCTACTCACGATCTCTGCATCTCTGCATACTCGTGAAGGCCGACGTGCTCAACCAACGTGTTCGCTGACACCTTAGGAAACCCATGAACGAAACGCCTCCCGTGTTCTGCGCGATCTACCGTTGGCGGCTGCATCCTGGATCGGAGGCAGCGTTTGTCCAGGCGTGGTCGCGTATTACGCACTTGCTGCTGACTGAGCGAGGTTCCTTGGGATCGCGTTTGCATCGCGGTCCAGATGACGTTTGGTACAGCTACACGCAGTGGCCCTCCGCCGAGGCAAAGGCGGAAGGACTGGCGCGCGAGTCGGTCGATCCGGAAGCGTGGCAGCGATTGCGTGATTGCATCGCCGAGAGCTTGCCCGAAGTGATTCTTGAGCCGATAGCGGACTTTCTGGCTCCGCTTCCGCCGGGAGGCGGTCTTCAGGGCTGACGCCTAGGCCTCTTCCGGAGGCGGCCGCAATGTCGCGGCCAATTCATCAAGTGCGGCGATCTGCTCGTTCAGGGCGTCATGCAGCTCGCTCTGGCGCGTCATCAACGCTTCGATCGGTCCGGCCTGCTTGAGCTTCTTGAGCTCGCCGTCGAAAAGCAGCCATTGCGTCGTCAGCGCTTCGACGTTGTTCTTGGCGTAGTGGCGCATCTCCTTCAGTTGCGCGAGCACGTCGTTCACGTGTTCAAGCGGGGTCTTGGTATCCGCAGTCATGGGAGCACCTCATGTTTCACGCGTGAGCCCAGGGTAGCCGCGTGAAGCTGGCTGCCGCCGAAACGGGGGCGTGATCCTCAGATGGCTGGCCGCATGGGCTTCAGGGAGATGGGCGCCTGGCGCGATGCCAGATCAACGTCATCATGCTCACGGCAAAAGCGCCGGCAAGCGCAAATTGGAGTACGCGCATCAGCCACAAGGAGAGTGAGCCGCTATCGGAGGAGATCGCGGTGCTCAGGATGATCAGCATCGCATTGCAGGCGAGTACCGCAATGCCGGCCGTTGGGCCGCCGGCGCTGATGGGTTTGCCGAAGCCGAGCAACACGACGAATAGCGATACTGTCAGGAAAGGTAGGGTTGGCGTGGTGAGCAGCAACGTGTGCAACAACAACCCCAGCAAGCCGCCGGCAAAGTTCCCGATGATCATGGCGAATGCATGCATGCGGCCGCGCTGCAGGTCGAAATTAGCCACGAGCATCACCGTGGCGATCATCACCGGCAACACATCGGCCAGGCCAAACAGCAGGTAGACCAGCATCAATGGCATCACGATGACGACGCCACCCAGGGCCACCGTCACCAGGGAAACCTTGCCCGGTGGCGCCGATGGCGCGGGTTTCGGCGCAGCGGTGACTGGCCAGATCAGGTACACCAGCCAGATGATTGCCAGCGCGACGGCCATGCCGCGCACCAAGGCAATCGGCAGGAGGTTCGCCTGCGCTGGCGCAATCATCGCCACCACGGGAATGGTCGACAGGCAGATCAACAAGAGCAGCCACGGCAAGGGCGGTCGTCCGCTGAGCATGGTGTGGAACGCCAGGAAGACGGACAGCCCGATCAGGCCGAACAACACCATGGGCGTATCGCGAAAAAGCGATGCGATGACGAAAGCGAACAGCGACGTCATCGTCATCACGATCACCAGTCCCAACGTCATCTTCCACGGTGGGCACATGGGAAGGTTCGTCAGCAGCACGGCCGCCAGCAGGGGAGCGATGAAGCTGGGAGACCACCGCATCATTTCGCAGATGACGAATGCGGCTGTCACGCCCACGGCGAACCGCAGCGTGGCCTGGAGCGTGGCCTCATCCCGTGGTTCGACGTGCTGGCTGACCGCGTTCATCGCAGGTAGCTCAGCATGGCGACGATCCATATCCACAGGCGTGACAACGGATTCCATAGCGAGCGGTCACGGGTAAGCACCACCACGTTGGCTTGCGCGCCGCTGCGGTTGGGTGGCAGTTGATCGGCGGCGTCGGCGGGAGGGTCCACCACGATGCGCACCGGAAAACGCTGCGGTTCGCGCAGCCAGCCGGTGGGCGCGGTGACGGTGGGCAGCTGTCCATTCGGCGTTTCTCCGCCCTGGGCGATGCCCCAGCCCACACTGTCGACGCGCGCGGCATAGACCTTGCCGGGCCGGTCATCGAACACGACGTAGGCGCGGTTGCCGGGCACGATATTCCCCAGCTGGTTCTCGCGCATGGCGGCGCTGATCCAGCGTGGGCCTGACGCGACGAAACTGAGCACGGGCTGGCCTCGGCTGGCGAACTGTCCGGGCGACAGGCGCAGATTGGTGACCACGCCATCGCTCGGCGCCACCACCGTGCTGTGGCGCAAGTCGAGCTCGGCCTGATCCACGGCGGCGATGGCCTGTCGCACTTGCGCATTGTTGTTGCCGGTGTCGCCCATGCGTATGCGTGCGCGCTCCGCTTCCGCCTCGCCGCGGCTGATGTCCGCGCGGTTCTTGGAAATGTCGGCGCGGGCGCGTATGGCCGATGTTTCCGAGAGCGCGCGCTTGGCCGACAGGTCCAGCACGATCTTGCCCAGTTCCTGGGATGCCGCCAGATCCACGCGCTGCCGGCCCAGTTGGGCTTCCGCCACGCGAACGTCGGCGGCCGATGCATCGGCAGCCTGTATCGCCAACGCGAGATTGGCTTGCGCCGAACGCAACGCAATCTGAAAAGGCTGCGGATCGATGCGGAACAACACCTGACCTTTCTTCACCTGGCGGTTGTCCGAAACGTCCACTGATACGACCGGGCCCGTCACCTCGGGTGCGATCTGCACCAGATACGTGTCGATGGTGGCCTGCGATGTGTACGGCGTGATGCGATCGGCGATCACGTGGTAGACGAACATCACCAGCAACACCAGTAGCGTCCACAAGACGATGCGGCGCATGCGTTGGGGACCGGCCGCAGCCGCAGCGGGCGGCGCCGCGCCGGCTGGCGCGTCCGCAGGCTCGGAGGCAGTGGCTTTGTGTTCGGAAGACGGATCGGTGGGCATCGTGGCTCTCGTCGCTGGACTCACCGCGGAGAAGGCCGGGCGCTGGAAACGCGCGGCGTATCGGTATCGTGATCAGGTCTTGCCGGCTGTTGCGCGACGGGCAGTGGCGCCACCTGGTCGATCCAGTCGCCGCCCAGCGCGCGATACAAATCCACCAGGGAACGGTAGCCGTCGCCACGCGCCGAACTCAGCGAGAGTTCTGCCGAGAACAGGCTGCGTTCGGTGTCCAGCACTTCCAGATAATCGGTGTAGCCGTTGTCGTAGCGTTCCCGGGTGAGCTCTACCGCGCGCTTGAGCGCGACCACCTGACGTTGGAGCGATGCGATCAGCGTGCGCTTGGCCTGAATGGCGACGAGGGCATCGTCCACATCGCGAAACGCGCTCTGGATGGTTTTCTGATACACCTCCAGCGCCTGATCGCGGCGGGCCTCCGCCTGCTGGTTGGCTGCGGCGATGGCGCCGCCCGAAAAAATCGGGCCGAGCAACTGGCCCGCGAAAGACCACGTGCGCGACGGGCCGGAGAACAGGTCACTGAGCTGCCTGCTGGCGCCACCACCGGTAGCCGTCAATGCGAGCGTGGGAAAGTACAGCGCGCGAGCAGCGCCTATCAGCGCGTTGGCAGCCACCAGCTGTTGCTCGGCCTGCAGGATATCCGGGCGCCGGGTGATCAGGTCGGAAGGCAGGCCGCCGGGCACGGGCGGCACGCTCAGTTGCTCCAGTGCGCGTCCGCGCCGGATCGGTCCCGGGTTGCGACCGATCAACACGCTCAGCGCGTGTTCCTGCTGGGCGATGGCCTGCTGCAACACGGGGATGGAGGCCGCCGCGGTTTCGTACTCTGCAGTGACCTGCATCATCTCGAATTCGGATACGGCACCGCCATCGAGGCGCAGCTGAAACACGTCGACCGTGCGCTTGCGACCATCCAGCGTGGCCTGCGCGATTTCGAGCTGGCGATCGAGGTCGAGCAGCGTGATGTAGCTGGAGACGATGGTGGACACCAAGGTGAGCGCGACGCCGAGCCGCGCTTCTTCCGTGGCGAACAGGTTGGCCTGCGCCGCTTCGTTCTGGCGACGAATGCGCCCCCAAAGATCGAGCTCCCAGCTGGCAGACAATAGCGCCGAATAGTTCTGGCCCACGGGATTGGCGCCCGGTGGCAAGGCCGTCGTGCTCTGGCTCACGCGTTGCCGGCTGGCACTGGCGCCGTAACCCACCTGAGGCAGGCCTTGCGCGCGCGACGTGACGACAAGCGCGGCGAATTCATCCACCCGCGCCGTGGCAATGCGAAGGTCGTGATTGGCAGCCAATCCTTCTTCCACCAGGGTATCGAGTTCGGCATCGCCGAAGGCGTGCCACCAGGCGGGCACGCTGGGCAACGTGGCGTTGGAAGTAGGCTTCGCCACGTCTGCAAAGCGATACGCTTTCGGTTCGTCGACCGACGGCCGCACATAGTCGGGACCCAGCGTGCATCCGTTTTCCACGCACACCGCTGCGACCAAGGCCAGGGCGATGGGTAATGGAAGCTTGCTGATTCGCAATCTGCGACTCACGCTGCCCCCTTTCTTCAGTGCTCGCCCCTAGCGACAAGTGTCGATTTCGCGCGTCTCTTCGGAAGGTCGAGGTCGCGTGTATGCCGGAGGAAATTTGGAACGGTCGACGTGGCCTTGGTGTGAATTCGCCAGCCTCCGACCATCGTGCGCTGGGTTCCATCGGCGATGGTCAAACAACCAGCATGATCGGCTGCGGTCGCAGGCACAGCATCGTGTCACATCCATGCACCGATACTGAGTAGTTCTACTTAATCGCCACTAGGTAGATGGCGCAGCGCAAGTCGCTCCGCACGTGCCCTGTTGGCCCATTTACACACCGGTCTGGACGTCTAATCGATATGTCGACGAACTCTGCGCTATCGTGCGACATCGGCGCAGGAAGCGTGTCGTACCGGTAGGAGTGCTGCCTTGCGCCTTGTTCTGACCCTGAAGGAACCCTTGTCATGAGCAGCGAAGCCCTCATGCCGGTCACGGCGGAAGCGCCATCGAATAAGCAACGCCTGTTCGTTCGTTACTACACCGGGATTCTGATCGACCTGGTCGTGCTGAATCTCTTTGCCGAGTATTGGAGCAACGTGTTCGTCGACACGTTCACCACCTCATTGCTCGCCGCGATCGTGCTGCAGGTATTGTTGAAACTGACGGTGGCCGCCGAGCACTGGGTTGGCGGCTATTTCAAGAAGCGGCCGGGCGGATTCATGAAGTTCATGCGGTTCTTCTGCGCCTGGCTGATTCTGTTCGGATCGAAGTTCGTGATACTCGAGGCGATCGCACAGCTCTTCGGTGAGGACGTGCGGTTCTATGGCGCGTTCCATGGCATCGTGGCGCTGATCGTGGTGGTCGTGGTGATGCTGGTCGCCGAGGAACTCATCGTGCGTTTTTATCGAAAGCTCGGTGACAAGATGCCCTTGGACCCTGCGGTGCCCGCGGAAGGCTAAACGCTCGTCAATGGAGGCGGCCGGCAGGGCACGTGTGGCCCTGCCGGATGGTTGATCGCCATCCTTGAAGCGCACCTACGCTTCCTGGTTTGCGCATCGGCGCCCTGCGGGTGTCTGCCAAGCGCCGTGCGCCGGGTCCGCTCAACTCAAGGCAGGATCCATTGACATCTCGGCCATTCGCCGAGTCATCCCCTGCCGTACGAGGCCTTGCTTCTCGGCCTCGCGGATGAGGGCGATGCTGTTATGCACGCCAAACAGGCGCAGCAAGGCCTGCCGGTGACTTTCCACCGTGCGTGGCGATATGCCCAGCGAACTGGCGATCTCCGCGGTACGAAAACCTTCGGCGACGCAGTTGATGACCTGCCCCTGTCGACGTGAAAGCCGGTGAGTCATGGGCGGCGCAAGCATGATGGCGGTGAGCGCGCTGGGGCTCAGGTATTGATAGCCGCGCACAACAGCCTCCACCGCGCGACAGAGTTCTTCGCCCGCCAGCTGCTTGACGACGAAGCCATTGCAACCCGAAAGCAGGGCTTCGCGCGTGCAGGCCGGGTCGCCGTGTGCCGATAGCGCAATGAACGGCACGCTGGAGCCTTTCTCGCGCAGTTTTTGCAGTGCCTGCAAGCCGCTGAGCAGTGGCAACGTCATGTCCGAAACGACGAGATCGATGGCACCCGTGAGTACGCGTTTGACCAGGGAGTAGCCATCGTGTGTGATCTCGTACGATCCCACCACGGGCGACAGCGTATCTGCCAACGCCTGCGCCTGGCCGGGGTCGCCATCCGCTACCAACACGCGCAACGCGGGCACGCCGCTCGCTTGAAAAGAAGTGTTGTCTTTCATGGTGTCATACCCTCCCTGCTACAACCTCGATGATCGATGAGGTCCGGCGATTACAGCGCCGGCCAACCAAGGTTTGGCTTGTGATGGAAAGAGTCGCGGACGTGCGTCGCCCGACAAAAATCCACCGCCACGCGTTGCGCCGCTTGCCTGGCGCTCGCCAGCCATCAACCACTCTCGCTCCCCGACCGCCTTCACCCCGCGCGAAGGCGAACAGGCGCTGCGACATGGATGCATCGATGTCTGCACGCCTGCCAATCAGAAGGCATCCCTGACCATTGCCCCGATATCAGAATTGCCAGGTGTAGTTGAAGCTGGGTCCGCTCAACTCCGCCCGTTTGAGAAACTTGTCGTCACCGCCTTGCTCATATTTGATGTCGCGATAACTCAGTGCGATATCGCCCCAATGGAATGAATAACCCACGCCGATATTCAATTGATAGGTATTGTCGGAATCGCCCGTGCCCACATCGGCGTAATAAGGGAAATACCAGCCCGTGCCGGCGAATGGCGTCCAGCGCCCGCGCACACCGATGATGCCGTTTCCCGCATGCGTCTGGTTGTGCAGGTGGCCACTGCCTTGCAGGATCAGGGCATTGCCACCGGTGACGTTGAGGTTCCAGCTGATGTTGCCTTTCAACCACACATAGCGCGCGCCGAACATCAGGTCGGCATATCCCAGCGTGCCATGGGCCATGGTGTACAGGCCGGCCAGCGTAATCAGGCCACCCTTCATGCCCCAGCGCGTATCCAGATCGCCGCTGCCCTCGATGCGTTCGCCTCCGATCGACCTGAAACGGCCTTTCTCGTCGGAGAACTTGATCCAGTCGATATCGCCGAACAAGCCCCAGTTCCCTTTGCGGATATCGCCTTCGAGTAGCAGGGCGCCGCTGAGACTACTCAAGGGATCGCTCTTGTTCTTGACCTCGACTTCGGGGCCATTGGGAAGCTGATAGCGCGTCTCGCCCGATACGCCGGGCAACCAGCCGTACGGTGTGATGCTGCCGTGCCAATTGCCGTCCCAGGCATCGTTCGAGTCTGCGAAAGCCGGAAGCGAGAAAAGCGCTCCGGTGCTTGACGTCAAGACGACTCCGAGTACCAGCGTGGCACGAGTAGAGAACCAATTGGAGCGGTCACTCATGATGACCTCCTCTACGCCCGAAACCACGAAACATCTTGGCGCAATTAATTATGAAAACCTAGCAAAATATTACCGACCTTAAGACCTAAGTATATTTACGCGGCGCGAATATGGTTCGCATTATGCGAACTGCCAGTGGTGGATTTTCAGTTGCGTATATTTACAGAGCGCTGTTACGTATTTCGCCACTGGAGATTGCGGCCATCGCAACTCATGCTGGACACCTCGTAATGCGAGTGCCGCCGCGAATAAAGGGGAGCGAGTGGCGAAAGGTGAAAGACAGGTTGATTATCATCGATGGAAACAGATGCCTTGCCGTTGCCACGGCAAGCGTGCCCCTGAATCGTGCCGACCGAGAGATCCGTTATGAGCACCTTTGACTATCTGCGCTGCTCGTTGCTTGGCGTCGTCATCGCCGCCTTTCCCGCGTTGTCGGCATATGCGCAACAGTCGACCGAAGCGACGCCGGTCACTGCCACGGCACACGAATTAGCAAATGAGACGGAGACTGTCACGGCAACCGTCGTGCAGATCGACCCGCAGACGCGCCACGTGACGCTACGGACGCCGGCCGGCGAAGACACCGTCGAAGTGGGGCCGGGCGTGAAGAGGCTCGATGAGATCAAGGTGGGCGACAAGGTCAAGATGACCTATCAACACGCGCTTGCACTCGAGCTGCTGCCGGCGAACAGTGCAGAAGCGGGTACCGAGATGGAAGGCAACGTGACGCGCGACGAGAAAACCAGCGCGCCGGGCGGCACGGTGGAGCGCGCGGTGACCGTGACGGCAAAACTGACGGCGATCGATCTCAAGAAGCACACCGTGACCTTGACCGGGGCCGATGGCAAAACCCGGATGATCGAGGTCAAGGACCCGTCGCGTCAGGCCCGCCTTTCCAAGCTCAAGGTGGGCGACATGGTGCGCATCACGTACGCAGAAGCCCTTGCGGTAACGGTGATACCGCAGGGCAAGTAGTGCGTGGTCGGAACATGGGGCGCGGCGTCGCGGCGAGAGCATTCCGCGCGCCGAGCGTCTGAGGTGTCCCCAATAGCCGAGGCCATCAATCAATGGGCCGGCCGATGGCCGACCCATTGCCCGTGAACCTGGTTGCGACGCACACGAAGCGCTGTTTCCGCGCTACGTCACTGGCTTGTATTCGCCACGGTGAGTTCCACACGCCGATTCTGCGCGCGACCTTCCGCCGTATCGTTTGAAGCGACCGGATTGGATTCGCCAAAACCCTTGGCCGCGACAAGGCTGGGATTCACGCCTTGCGAGATCATGAATTGCTGCACATTGTCCGCGCGCTTCTGGGACAGGATGAGATTGGTCGTGATGCCTTGCTTCGCCAGCTCAGGCCCGATGGGCGTGCTGTCCGTATAGCCATTCACGTCGATCTTGTTCTTCTGATGCGGCGCCAGGATCTTGGCAACCTTGGCGATGCTCGTCTTGGCTTCGGCGGACATCTCCCAGCCACCCGAGGGGAACAGCAGCTGGTCGTTGAGCGATACCTTGATCGCATCCTGCATCCGCGAGATACGCACATCGCGCGACTGGATCTCCGAACCCATGCTGGCATTTAGCTGCTGGTATTGCGCCTCGAGCTCAGCATTCTTCTGCTGCGACTCGTCGTATTTCTGTTGAGAAACGCACCCTGTCGCCAGGAGCGCCACGCTTAGTACGCATAGCCCGGGAAGCTTGATCATGGGGTTGTCCTCACGCTGAGGTTTTATGAAGAACCGACCTTGAACGCGCCAGAGAATGCTGTTCCAAACAAGTCTCACCCTGTTATGGAATCTTTGCTGATATTGCGTTAATAAAATAGGAAGAAAAGCGGTTTTGTGTTTGCTCATTCGCGAATGGCGAAATGCATTAGGTAGAAACACACAATCGGCCTGAGTAGAGATACGTTTAAAATGATGGATCAATGTCTTGCCTGCCAGTCACGCTGCCATCATTGGAAATAGCGGATAAGGTGCGGGCCCTCGTTGAGGTTGCCCCAATAGTCGACATGCATGTATTTCTTACCGACGTCGCGGTGGGATTGCTGGGCCTGACGACCATCGCCAATCCGGTGACCAGTGCCACGGTGCTGTTGGCGCTAACGGCGCGCTACCCGGATTCCGAGCGCAATCGGCAGGTCTTTCGCGCCGCCATCTACGTGGCCCTTGTGCTGTTGCTCTGCTTCTATGCTGGCAGCCTGATCATGCGCCTGTTTGGCATCTCCATGCCCGGGCTGCGGTTGGCTGGTGGTTTGATCGTTGCGTACATCGGCTTCAGCATGCTGTTTCCGCCGGAGCGAATGTCGGAGCCGGGGATCCAGGCAGAGCTGTCCGAAGCGACGCCATCGACGCATCTGCGCGACATCTCGTTCGTGCCGCTGACCATGCCGTGCACCACGGGCCCTGGCACCATCGCCTTCATCATCAGCGCCGCCTCGACCATGCCAGAGCGCAGCTACACCTATTCAGTGCATCTGGCCATCATCACCGTCGTGGTGCTCTTTACCTTGGAATTCTGGATCTGCCTCCGGGGCGCCACCACGGTGTTGCGCTTGCTTGGAGAGAGTGGGGTGGATGCCTTGTCGCGCATCATGGGTTTCTTGCTGGTGTGCATCGGCGTGCAATTTGCCATCAATGGGATCCATGAGCTGCTGCAGATATGGCACGTCATGGCCGCCTGAAACTCGCACCGGGTCCATGGCGATCCACATCGAGGACGGCCATCGGTCCGGGCATGAATGACTACGTATTTTTGCTCAGGTTCGACCGGTGGCGGAAACTTCGAATCGTGCGTTCACACTCAATGGACGCGAGTAGTTCTATCTAACCAGCACAACGTCATCGCGTGTTCCAGCGGGTGGCGTTGCTTGGGGATATGACGCACTACCGTTCTTTTCCTTGGCGCATCACGGCGCTTGTCGTTGCCGGTTGGGCCTAAGGCCGGACGCAGAATCGGTGCCATGCCGAGAACCAACATCATCGTCATCGTGGACGACCGGGGCGAAGTGGCTGCGGTCGATGCCTGGTTCGTCAAATGGCGCTCGGCGCTCAGCCATGTGTCCGAAGATTTCGGTTGGAGCTGCTGTATGCATATCTGGCAGTTGGAGGGCCCGGCAGAGGCGTTGGCAGAACTGCCGCCGTCCATCGTCGCCGGCGGCGAATGGACAAGTTAGCCAACAGGCTTTTCCCAACGGTCGTAGATCAACCCTGGTCAGCACGTACGGCTACTGAAATTGTCCCGTTCATGGCATCTACGTCGCTGTCGCGGTGCGTAGCCGCATAGCGGTAACCAAGACCTTCCGTCGAAGGGGATCAACCCATGTTTCTCAGTCCAACGTCCGAGAAGGCCATGTCCCGCGGGTTGCTCGATGTACTGATTCGTGCCGGACTGATCGCCGTGCTGGTGATCTTCTGTTTTGAGATCTTCCGTCCCTTTCTGCACTTGATGCTCTGGTCGGTGATCCTGGCGATCACGCTCTATCCTCTGCAACGCAAACTCAGGGGCAGGCTGGGCAATCGCGACGGCCGCACGGCAACGCTGATCGTGGTGATCTCCATCGCCATCCTGCTGGTGCCGGTCTACCTGTTGGGCACCTCGATGACGCAGTCGGTGGAACATGCACTGATGGTAGTCAAGGAAGGCAGCATCAGTATTCCTGCGCCGACCGAGTCGGTAGCCAGTTGGCCGCTCATCGGAAAACCCTTGTATGGCTTCTGGGTGCAGGCAGCCACGGACCTGACCGGCCTGGCGCAGAAGTTTGCACCGCAGATCAAGGATGTCAGTCTCTTGCTGCTGGGGAAGATGGCCAACATCGGCCTGGGTCTGCTGATGTTCATCGCTGCGCTGATCATCGCCGGCATCTTCATGGCCTATGGCGAGAGCGGCAATCGCAGTGCGGTGAAGATTTCCTCCCGCATCTTCAGTTCGGGCAGAGGGCCGCAAATCACGCAACTGTGCGCGGCCACCATCCGCGCGGTGGCTCAGGGCGTGATCGGTATCGCCTTTATCCAGATGCTGCTGGTCGGCGTGGGCTTCGTGCTCATTGGCATTCCCGGTGCCGGGCTGTTGGCGCTCGCCGTGCTGTTGCTCGGCATCATGCAGCTGCCGGCCACCTTGATCACCATCCCGGCCATCATCTTTGTCTTCGCCACCGAGGGCGTCAGCGTGGGCACCATCGTCTTCGCGGTCTATGTCTTCATCGCCGGCCTCGCCGACAATGTGCTCAAACCCCTGTTGCTGGGTCGCGGTGTGGATGTGCCGATGCCGGTGGTGCTGATTGGCGCGCTCGGCGGCATGGTGACCGGCGGCATCATCGGCCTCTTCATCGGCCCGGTGGCGCTTGCGGTGGGATACCAGTTGTTCTGGCAGTGGGTGGATGAGCAGCCACCGATCGACACGCCCGACGAACAGAAGCCAGCCTGAGGCGACCCGGCCGGAGATTTCCATGCCGCCTGTCCGCGGCGCATTCGCTGAGGAGATCACGCGTGCTGCTCAACCTGTTGATCGGCCTGCCCGTGATGCTGGTTTGCCTGCTGCTGCAGGCGTTCTTCCTCAACATGAGCCTGCGCCATTACTCGCGCTTCAAGCTTGCCCATCAGGGGCGTGAGTCGGCCAGCGTCAACGTGATGTTGTTGTACACGGTGTTGCTGTTGCTGACGCTTGGCTATTTCACGCAGATGATCATCTGGGCCGCGCTGTTCATGCTGCTGGGCGAGTTCGAGAATTTCGCCACCGCGCTCTACCACTCGGGCGTCAACTTCGTCACGCTGGGTTATGGCGATATCGTCATGTCGCCGCGTTGGCGCCTGCTCGGCCCGCTGGAGGCGGCCAATGGCATCCTGATGTTCGGCCTGTCCACGGCGGTGATGACGGCTGCGGTGCTCGATATCACCAAGCAGAACGCGGCCAAGCTGAAACAGCGCGAACCTCCCTCATAGCGGAGGCTGTGCGGCCACTTGGCGCGTCCCTGGTTTCCGGCGTGCGACTCAGTTGTCGTCGTTGCTCAGGAGCGAACCGACGATGCCACCGAGCAGCGCACCGCCGACGGTTGCGCGCCCGCCGCCTTCGTTGCCGGGCAGGTATTCGGCAATCTGATGCGCCAGTCGCGAGATGGGCAGCGTCTGCAGCCACACCGTGCCGGGGCCGGTCAGCGATGCGAGGAAGATGCCGTCGCCACCGAAGATCGCGTTCTTGATGCCGGGAACCGTGGTGATCTGGAAGCTCACCGACGACTGGAACGCACCGACGTGTCCAGGATGCACGCGCAGGGTTTCACCGGGCGCCAGATCCTTCCGGATCAGTTCGCCGGAAAGTTCGAGCCATGCGGTGCCGTTGCCGCCCAGCTTCTGCAGCACGAAACCGCTGCCGCCGAAGATGCCCGCACCCAGCGATTGCTGAAAACCCACGCCAATGGTGACCTGCGGTGTGGCGCAGAGAAAACCATGGCGATGCACCAGGTATTCGCTACCCGGGCTCACTGACACCGGCACGATGTGGCCGGGCACCTTGGTGGCGAACGCCACTTCGCCCGGTGCCTGCACGGCGCGGTATTCGGTCATGAACAGGCTGCCGCCGCTGACCACGCGCTTGAACACGCCGAACAGGCCGCCACCGCCGCCCATCTGCGTGTGCGTGGTCATCTGGATCGACGAGGTCATCCACGAAAGTTCGCCGCTTTCGGCGAAGACGCTTTCATTGGGATCGAGCCGTACTTCCAGTACGGGCATCACCGTGCCCTGGATGCGTGTCTGCATGTGGTGTTCCCCTGAGGATGGATGATCGCCGGCGTGCTTTCGAAAGAACGTGCGCTTCATGGTTCCGAAGCGAGCCCATCAAGATTACACAGCCATGGCGCGTGCGGCAGCAAGTCGGCTGCACGCCATGAATTCGGCGGGTGAGATCAGTGTTTGTCTCGTGCGTCGGGTCGCGCCATCTGCGCGCTGGCGGCTTCATCGAGCAAGGCATCCAGCTGCGGCCGCAGCAAAAGTCGACCATCGAGCACCACGGCTCGGATGCGCCGGGCGTTATCGATGTCCTTGGTGGGGTCGGCATCGAGCAACACCAGGTCAGCGCGCTTGCCGACAGCCACCGAGCCGGCGATGTCGGTGATGCCAAGGAATCGTGCGGGCTCCAGCGTGGCCGAGCGCAAGGCGTCCAATGGCGTAAGCCCCGATTCGACCAGCAACTTCAACTCTTCCTGCAAGGCGAAACCGGGATAGACGCCCGGCATCGGCGCGTCGGTTCCCGCCATGATGGTCACGCCCGCCTGGTGCATGATCGAGACGATCCCGTGCGCAATCGGCCAACGTTGCCTGGCCAGCGCCGCATCCTTGGCCGTGTAGCCGGCGAGGAATCGTTGCCAGCGCGTGCGCTCGTCGGCGCGCAGGAATCGCCAGCGTGGATCGTGTTCGGGCGAAGCGCTTTTCGCGAACGCGTCTTCGTCGGCGAGCACCAGCGTGGGAACCTGCACCTGGCCAGTGGCGGCGAGGTTTCTGGAAACGCTTCGGCAGGTGTCCTTGTCGAAGGCAGCGAGTGATCGCGCCTCCTGTTCCTCGCTGCGCATCGTCAGCGCGTCGCCATCGAGGCCCTGGCGTTCCGCGAGCAGTGTTGTTTCGATGGACGAGCATGCCTCATAGGCTTGCATCAGGTGCTCGTCGCTGCGTTGCCCCGCTTGGGCGGCCACCAGCAACGGCACGCCCGCGGGCACGTGGCCAACCACGGGCAGCGCGCGCGTTTGCGCCTCGGCAAGAATGGCGCGCCAATGCGATGCGGGAACATCGGAGAACACCTTGATGAAAGCAGCGCCCGCGTCCGCCGCCGCATCCACCTGGCGCGTCGCATCTTCCGGCGACTTGCCGTGCACGGCGATGCCGGCAACAAGAACGCGTGGCGCCACCAGTTCACCCTGGGCCAGCGCCGCGCGCCAACGATCCACCAGGACGATGGACGCCGCGTCCGCGCGCATGTCGCGTACCGCGAGCACGCCATTGGCGATGTACATCGGAAACGACCAATCATTCGGCGGCCGATGCGACGAGAGATTGAACAGATGGACATGCATGTCCACCAGTCCCGGCATGAGGAATCGCCCGCGGCCATCCACGCGCCGTGCTGTTTCGGGAATGACGGCGTTACGCGGAACCTCGATGGAAGCAATGCGCCCCTCATCGACCAGCACCGTTCGCGGCCCCACCACGCGCCCTTGTTCGACATCCACGATCATCACATCGGTGATCGCGATAGTCTGGCGCGCGGGCAGCGGCGCGGCGGACGCCATGGACGTCCAGACAAGCAAGGCGAGGGCACACAGCCTGATCAAGGGCACCTCCAACCATCCACATCGGTACGCATGCTGAACTCGCTACTCCATTGCCAGAGTCGACATGCGCGGTTCGGACGGGGTCTGCGTTGGGTCGAAAGCAGACGCCGCTTTTTCCGGGCAATGGTCGTAGCACTCAGAGCAAAAGGGGAGGGAGGTAGTTAATTCGAACCACGACGGTGGAACTTAACTACGTCCGCCCCGTTTGTCGTGCCTTTGTCCTTAATCAACAAGCGGACGATACGCGCGCACCACAGGCTTTGCCCTTTCCAGATCGTAGCGCGCCTGAAGTGCCAGCCAGTAGAAGGCAGTGGTGTCGAAGGCGAGGGAAAGGCGGAGGGCGATCTTGGGGGTGATGGGATGGGTGTCGGCGATGAAGGCTTTGATGTGGGTGGCGGGTATGCCAGTGCGGCGGGCAAGGCGGGCGGGGTTGAGGGCGTTGGGGATGAGGTAGGCGTGCAGCAGGATGTCGCCCGGGGCTTGCAGGGGTTGCGAGGGGTCCACATCCGAATGCGGGGTGAGCTGGATCAGTTCCATGGGGGTCTTCCCTTGTCGGGCACGGCCGTGCAGCGGATAGGCGCTTACAGCGCTCCGTGTCAGTGAATGCTTGGCAGCGTCGTCGGTGATCGCCCGGATGCGGCGCATCGCCTTGCCGGCCGATGCGCCGCCACGGCGATCATCGGAGGCGTGTGATGTTCACTCGTGGCTCGTCACCGAGCAGGCGGGCGAGGCCGCAGATGGCCGTGCCCAGGCTGGCCGTGACGGCCACGGGAAGCGGCCAAGGCAGCGGTCTGCCGGGGAATCCTTGCGCCTGCGCGTTCCTGCATTGCTCGCTGTCGACGCGCAAGCGTGTGAGCGCGAGCACCGCCAAGGCGATGTCACCGCGTGTGCGTAGCGCGCGTAAACGCAGGGTTTCGGGCTCCGCCGCACGCGTGTGTGATGCGCCGCCAAGTGGAGGAGTGAAGGTGTCGTCAGGGGGAACGGACGAGCGAATGCGTACCGTATGATCGTGGGTAGCCATGATCAACTCTCATCTAGTTGGTGATGGTTAGCGGGTCGTGGGTGTTGCAAGCACTCACGGCCCGCGCCTCATGACTTTGTCGTCATGGTCATTCGCGAAGCCCTGGAACACGACAGCGCGAGTGACAAACCGACCCTAACGAGCAGGGTTCGCATCGTCTGTCAGGGTTGAGCGAGATGGCTGTCCGCGTGGCCGCAGGCAAGTGTGAGTGCTCGGGGCCAACAAAATGTGAGCGCCCTCTCCGGAAAGCCGAAGAGAGAAGGCAGCCCTCTGCGCAGAAGTGAGCAGCGGAGCGAAATGAACCCCTCCGTTTCACAAACATGGTATGAGCGAGTCCAGCCGTCTGAGGGACACGCGACAACTGCGTACTCAATGATCATTTCCAACCGGCCAGTTCACGGCCCCAGCTGAGTCTCGCCCTAGTACCGCGAAAGGTCGGCTATGGGTCGGAAGCAGACATTGCGGCATACCGACTATTGCTATGCCAATCACTCCGCCCTTATGCGAGATATTTAGCGCGATCCGGCGAGAAACTCTAGGATCAAATACATCGGAAGAGTCCACAGAAGAAGCTCCCACGCCACGCCAAAACCAAACAACAGCGGGGACGTGTCATACCTATACACAACGAATCGAGTCACGCCAATCGTATTGACGTGACCGCGCATGACATTCAATAGCAAACCAACGACTTGCAGTACGGAGACAACGATCAGGGGTGTAAAAAATAGATATTTCATCCACATGAACGTGGTCGTGCCAGGAAGAGGCCTGTAAAACAAGGAAACGAGGAAAAACAGTGCGACATCAATTGCAATTATCGAGCACAGGGACTTGTAATACCTCATTTTCGCCTCGCGCTGCCGCGCTGATTTGATGGAAATCCCGTCTAATCAGGCCCGCTGGCACACTAAGGTCCGCCATAGGTTGCGTCGACGGGTTGAAGCCGCAGTCGGAAGCGGACACTCAGGGATGAACTGAAATTGTGATCTTTGGTGCAGCCATTGATGCGACCTCGATCGTGTGATTCAAGCAGTAGATCCCCCAGTGCACAAATGGCCCCGGAAAGTCTGACGATGCGAAGGTCACCTTCGCTAGGTGGTCGAGATATACAGACTTCGTGTATCGAACGAAAAGACGTCCCTCGCCCTCTGAATCTTTTGGCTCCGGGACATGGAAACTCTCGTTCTGGACGGCATAGCCGATATAGCTCTCCCACACGATCTCAAAGATGCGGCAACCGGGTCCGTGAAGAATCGGTCTCGCCGCTGAGAATGGCCCTGGCAGGGCCGTTACTTCATCCGGTCCAGTCATCTGACCAGGCAGAACGTCACTCGTAGCTTCGAGTATGACGAGGCGAAGGCGATTGTCCTGCGGCTCGGCGATCGAACCCATGTATAGGTACTTGGCCGACCGAATAGCTTCAATCTGACTATCCATTTTCGATCACCTTGCTACTCCTTGGTCTTTGCCAGAAGGTCCGCTTCGGGTTGCGACTTCAGACGGTCAACGCAACACACTATAGACGCGCAAGCGGAAGGAGTGTTGCATGGCACCCAGACTTCGGCGGCACATTACTGATAGCG
>NZ_JBEPMU010000004.1:0-583789 GCF_040545895.1 Dyella japonica | reverse complement strand
GCCGTTTCTGCGTTGGAACATTTCGTTCCGAGTGAGCCGCTCATCTTACATCATCTTTCCGGTCCGTCAACACCTTCAGCGAAGAATTTTTGCTGCCGGGTTTTCAGTGGAACCCCGTTGAAGAGCGTGTCGTCCGGGGAGGAGCGAAACTATAGCGTCCCTCCACGGGGTTGGGAAGGGGTCTATACGAATTTTTTTCACGTTCATGACAGCGGCCAACGCTGTGTGCGCGAACAGCCGGCCTTGCGGTGGCAAGGCCGGCACGGTCTCAGCGCGCGCTCTCGATGAAATCCGCGCTCTAAGGAGCCTCAGGCGGCTTTAAGTCCCGCGGCCTGCGGTGACGGCGATACCGCCGATGGGTGCCATGCCGGGAGAAGAACCTGCCGCTGCGGGCGCGGAAGGCGTAACGCTATATGCGTTGGCCGCCAAGTCATGCCGGCAGGGCACGCCGACGTGATAGGGAATGAGGGATTCGGGAGTGAGCCTTTCCAGAATGTCCCACTCGTCTTCGAACGGAATGAATTGCTGCATGGTGCTGCTCCTGCCTGGGTTGCGTGCCTTTTCCCGGCGCGCAGGAGCATTTAAGCAAACGGCCCGGTCCGTAAGATGACGGAATCGGGCCGTTTGAGGGCAACGCGGAGCATGAAATCAGTCGATTTCGATCATCTCGAAGTCTTCCTTGGTCGCGCCGCAGTCCGGGCAGGTCCAGGTGTCGGGAACGTCGGCCCAACGCGTACCGGGCTCGATGCCTTCCTCGGGCAGACCCAGCGACTCGTCGTAGATGAAGCCGCAGACGACACACATCCATTTGCGCAGGGTGCCGGTTTCGTTGGTGCTCTGATTCATCGTGAACTGCTTGCTATGGGAAAAAAGTGCTTCATTCTCGCAACTCCCCCGCCGATGCGAAAGCGTATGGCGCCGCTTTTCCAGGACTGATTGGCATGCGTGAAAAACTCCAGGGCCGTGGCCTTTATGTGATTACCGATGGCCCCCGCCCCGATCTGCTCGAGGTAGTGGCCCAGGCGCTGGCCGGCGGGGCCAGGCTGCTGCAATACCGGGACAAGACCACCGATCACGCGCGCCGCCTCAACGAAGCGCGTGCCATTCGCGCCCTGTGCGCTGCACGGCGGGTGCCCATGATCATCAACGATGACGTGGCACTCGCCCGCGCGGCCGACGTCGCCGGCGTCCATTTGGGAGAGGAGGACGGCGATGTGGCAGCGGCGCGCGCGGTACTGGGCGCTGACGCAATCATTGGCGTGTCCTGCTACGACTCCTTGGCGCGCGCCCGCGAATTGGCGGCTGCCGGTGCCGACTATATTGCCTTCGGGGCCTTCTTCCCCTCGCCCACCAAGCCGCATGCACGGCGTGCTTCCTTCGACCTGCTGCGACAGTCCGCCGCGCTCGGCGTGCCGCGTGTGGCGATTGGCGGCATCACGCCAGACAATGGCGGATCGCTGATCGATGCCGGCGCCGACTATCTCGCCGTGATCTCGGCCGTTTTCGGTGACTCCGATGTCCGCGGCGCGGCCACGCGGTTCGCCCAACTTTTCACTTCGCATTGAGATATCCATGATGACCACCAACCACGAACTCTTCCAGCGCGCGCAGCAGTTGATGCCCGGCGGCGTGAACTCGCCGGTGCGCGCCTTCAAGTCGGTGGGCGGCGAACCGTTCTTCACGGCGCGCGCAGATGGCGCGTACCTGTGGGATGTGGAAGGCAAGCGTTACATCGACTACGTCGGCTCGTGGGGCCCGATGATCGTGGGCCACAACCATCCGCATGTACGCGAGGCGGTGGAGCGCGCAGTGAAGAATGGGCTGTCGTACGGCACGCCCTGCCCTGCCGAAGTGACCATGGCGGAAATCATCACGCGCCTGATCCCATCGATCGACATGGTGCGCATGGTCAATTCGGGCACCGAGGCGACTATGTCGGCCATTCGACTCGCCCGCGGGGCCACAGGCCGCAACCTGATCGTGAAGTTCGAAGGCTGCTACCACGGCCATGGCGACAGCTTCCTGGTGAAGGCCGGCTCGGGCGCGCTCACGTTTGGTGTGCCGACCTCGCCAGGCGTGCCCAAGGCCAATGCGGATCTGACGCTCACGCTGGCCTACAACGATCTCGATGCCGCCGTGCGCTTGTTCGACGAACACGGTCACGACATTGCCGGCCTGATCATCGAACCGGTGGCCGGCAACATGAATTGCATTCCGCCGAAGGATGGCTATCTGCATGGCCTGCGCGAGCTGTGCACGAAGCACGGCGCGCTGCTGATCTTCGATGAAGTAATGACGGGTTTCCGTGTGGCGCTCGGTGG
This sequence comes from Dyella japonica, assembly GCF_040545895.1. Taxonomy (GTDB): domain Bacteria; phylum Pseudomonadota; class Gammaproteobacteria; order Xanthomonadales; family Rhodanobacteraceae; genus Dyella; species Dyella japonica_D. The sequence continues at coordinate 581,468 of NZ_JBEPMU010000004.1, read as the reverse complement.
CGCGCAGGCGCATTACGGTGTCACGCCGGATCTCACTACGTTCGGCAAGATCATCGGCGGCGGCATGCCGGTGGGTGCGTACGGCGGCCGTCGTGACCTCATGCAGCAGATTGCACCGGCGGGGCCGATCTACCAGGCGGGCACGCTGTCCGGCAATCCGGTGGCGATGGCCGCGGGCCTGGCCATGCTGGAACTCATCCAGGCGCCGGGTTTCTACGACCAGCTCGCCGCGCGCACACGCCTGCTCACCGATGGACTCCAGGCCGTGGCCGATGGCGAAGGCGTGGCTTTCAGCACGAATCGCGTGGGTGGCATGTTCGGCCTGTTCTTCACCAGGGAAAAAGTGGAGAGCTACGCACAGGCGACGGCCGCGGACAGCGCCATGTTCAACCGCTTCTTCCACGGCATGCTGGAGCGCGGCATGTATCTGGCGCCTTCGGCATTCGAAGCGGGCTTCGTGTCCAGCGCGCATAGCGAGCAGGACATCGCCGATACGCTGGAAGCCGCGCGCGGCGCCCTGCGAGCGGGACGCGCAGGCTGAAAGCCGGTGTTGCATCGATAGGCGCTCCCGGCAACGGGAGCGCCTCTTTTACGGCGTTCTTCAGCCCGCGACGAAACTGCGCAGTGCTGCTTCAAGGCGCGCGAGGCCTTCGGCAAGGTCTTCGTCGCTGATGTTGAGCGCGGGCACGAAACGCAGCACGTCCGGCCCGGCCTGCAGCACGAGCAAGCCATGGGCTGCCGCGTGATCGAGAATGGCACCGGCCTTGCCCTTGTTCGCCTCGTTGAGCACGGCACCGAGCATCAAGCCGCGACCACGCACTTCGTCGAACAACGGCAGCGACGCATTCACGCGCGCCAGGCCATCACGCAAGGCCTGCGATTGGCGCTTCACATTGGCCAGCAAGTCGGCGGACGACAGCTTGCGCAGCGCCACGCGCGCCACGGCGGCCGCCAACGGATTGCCGCCAAACGTCGTGCCATGCGCACCGAACTGCATCACCTCGGCCACCTTTGGGCCGGCCAGCATGGCGCCAATGGGAAAACCGCACCCCAGCGCCTTGGCCATGGTGACGATGTCCGGCTTTGCGCCGTCCTGCACATAGGCGAACAACGTGCCCGTGCGGCCCATGCCGCTCTGGATTTCGTCGAGCACTAGCAACGCGTTGTGCTGGTCACACAGTTCACGAACGCGCTGCACGAAGCCCGGCGCCGCCGGCAGCACGCCACCCTCGCCCTGCACGGGCTCGAGCATCACGGCCGCCACGTCGCCGTGCGCGAACGCCGCTTCCAGCGCCGGCACGTCGTTGAAATCGAGATAGCGGAAGCCACCGGGCAACGGCTCGTAGCCTTCCTGGTATTTCGGCTGCGCGGTCGCCGTTACGGCGGCCAGCGTGCGGCCGTGGAAGGAGCCACGGAAGGTGACGATTACGCGCTTGTCGGCGTCGCGACCCTGCGAGGCCGCCCACTTGCGCACCAGCTTGATGGCCGCTTCGTTGGCTTCGGTACCGGAGTTGCACAGGAACACGCGCTCGGCGAAGCCGGATGCCGACACCAGTTCCTCGGCAAGACGCAGCGGCGGCTCGGTGTAGAACACGTTGCTGGTGTGCCAGAGCTTGCGCGCCTGCGTGGTTAGCGCGTCGAGCAGGTCCGGATCCTGATGGCCGAGCGCGTTCACCGCGATGCCGGCGCCGAAATCGACGTAGTCACGGCCTTGCGTATCCCACACGCGTGCACCCTTGCCGTGGTCCAGCACCACATCGCGCGGTCGATAGACCGGCAGCCAGTAGCGCTTGCCGAGATCGATCAGGGACTGGGCAGACGGGTCTTGCGCGTGCATGTCGTACTCCGGGCATCGTCCATGCGACGACACCATGCTCAAAGGGAATTCGGGGACGGGGATACGCCGCAAGCCGCGGCGTTCGCGCATCGTAAGACCTGCGAACCGGCTTTGCACGGCGACGGGCCTCGCCGGAACGGCTTGGGCGGGATGATCGGCTCGCCACGAAGCCTTGGGCATCGTCACGACTGGACAAATCGACGAAAAAGCGTTGATCGCGGCCGACAGGTGTGACATTTCGCCTGTCCGCTGTTACTTGGCTGATACACCTTGCCGAAACGGCGCAACCGCAGGTGTTAAGCGGCTCCCAGGACGCCGGTTTCGGGCTGGGCCTGTAACGCCTTTAGCACGGTTAAAAATCGGCCTGACCCGCGCAAAGCCCCGAAAACCCGTGTTTTGCAGCCATTGCCAGGGTTTGGCACGACGATTGCTCTCTTTACACCGTACAGGCGGGAAAGGGGGCTGGGCCAGCTGCGACAACGCGCCGAACACCGCGACAAGGACCTTCGCGGCGACAGGATGGCGACGCTCCTGGGCGGCCCGGGGCAACGTCGGCACGAACCTCGCAGCTGGCAATGGGAGCACCCTTCCCCGTTTCTCTCGTCGTTGGCGAGAGGACGCCAAAGCATTCCGCCACCAGGCGGTGATGAGGGCGGTAACCCGGCAACCCCTGTGGCCGGGGCACCAATGGAAGCCCCCGACCCGACCCCTGCGGGTCGGGGGCCTTCCTTTCTCAGGCGGGTTTCCACATCCATGTCTTCCCCACGGTCGACCGGCCTCGGCCGGGGTGAGCGGCGGGTGCTTGCGTTCAAATGATTGGCTAGGCGCCCAACCGATCATGCAAGAGCGAGCATCCGCCGCCCACCCCAGCCGGGGTGGTCAGCATGCGTTTGCAGGGAATCGCCGCTAAGGCGTCTGGATGTCCGTTCAGCGCAGCTCGTCGAGCGCGAGCTGGTGCTTCTTGCACAGGCGATAGATGGTCACGCGCGACACCTTCAGCCGACGCGCGCACTCGCTCACGTTGAACCGGCTTTCCCTCAGGCACGCGATCACCGCGTCCCGCTCGGCCGCCACACGTGTACTGCCCAGGCTCGAGCGTGCCGCCTGCTTGGTGAGCACGTCGGCCAGGTCGAGATCGTTCACGCTGATGAGCGCGTCTTCCGCCACCACGGCGGCGCGCTGCACGCGGTTGAGCAATTCGCGCACGTTGCCGGGCCAGGTGAAATCGAGCATCGCGCGTCGCGCACTGGCGCTGAAGGCACGTGCGCGGCTGGCATGCTGCTCGCGAAACGCATCGAGGAACTTCTGCGCCAGCAGCACCACGTCGTCCTCACGCTCGCGCAACGGCGGCATGCGCAGGCGCAGCACGTTGAGTCGGTAGTAGAGATCTTCGCGGAAGCGCCCCTGCTCCACGGCCTTTTCGAGATCCACGTGCGTAGCAGCAAGCACACGCACGTCCAGCTTGATCAGCTGGCTGCTGCCCACGCGTTCCAGCGTGCCTTCCTGCAGGAAGCGCAACAGGCTCGTCTGCGCATCAAGCGGGAGATCGCCCACTTCGTCGAGAAATACCGTGCCGCCGGCCGCCGTTTCGAAATGGCCGATGCGACGCGCGTTGGCGCCGGTGAACGCACCACGTTCGTGGCCGAACAATTCGGACTGCACCAGGTTCGGCGGCAAGGCGCCGCAATTGATCGCCGCAAAGGGTCGATCGGCACGTGCCGACAAACTATGCAGCGCACGCGCCGCCACTTCCTTGCCGGTGCCGGTTTCGCCGGTGATCAACACCGGCAACTCGACCGGTGCGTACTTGCGCACGCTGGCCACGACCGCGCCAATGGCGGCGCTGCGGCCGGTGACGCCCACGTCGCCGGGCTCGGCTGCGCGCGGTTGGTCGCCGCCGATGCGGGCAAGCGCCTCGACCAGGCGATCCACATCCACGGGCGTGGCGAAGTACTCGATGCTCGCTTCGAGAATACGGTCGACCAGCGGCTCGTGCGTCGACATGTCGGGCGGAATGAGCGCCACCCACGGCAGCCACGGGTGATCGGCCATGAGCTGGGCCATGGCCTGGGCGGAATCGGGATCGCCGTGCCTCAAGTCGGCCAGCGCCACCACCGTATCGTTGTTACGCATGCCCACGCCGCCCTGAGTGCCGGCGTCGGCCACGCGGATGATCCATCCCGCCTTGGCCAGACCCGCCCGCTCATCGCCGGCCGGTTGACCAAACCAGACGACGCATCGCCTGGCTTCCTCCCTCAATACAGCCATGGTTCCCTCCCCCAACCCCTCTAAGGGTCACAGGTTTCGGCCGGTCGTTGCCATGTCCTATGGCTACCCCCCGGTTACCACGCCCGTCGCGCCAAGCTAACCCGCGACCGCTACAGAAATGTGATATGGGTCACACAATATACAACTCTGCGTGCCGCAGTCACCCTACAAATGGCGCAAAGGCTTCGGACAGAAGCCGGAGGCGAGCGGAGTGGGTAGCACCTATGGCCTAGGGTCCTTGGGCCCATGCCGCCGGCTCCGGAAATGGGCTCCGGCGTGGCACCGCAAGCCAGGCGACAGCCAGGGCCTACCAGACGCCCGTATTCGGCATCGACACCCAGGGCTCCTGGGGCGGGAGGTGACCTTCCTGCAGCAATTCCACCGAAATCAGGTCCGGCGAGCGCACGAACGCCATATGTCCGTCGCGCGGCGGCCGGTGGATGGTGTACCCCATCGATTGCAGGTGAGCGCAGGTCTGGTAGATGTCGTCCACGCGAAACGCGAGGTGGCCGAAGTTGCGGGCGCTGCCGTAATCCTCGGTGGAACCCCAGTTGTAGGTCAGCTCGATCTCCGCCTCGGGCGAATCCGGCGCGGCGAGAAACACCAGGGTGAACTTGCCGGCCGCATTCTCCATGCGGCGCGTTTCCTTCAAGCCGAGGCCATCGCAGAAGAAGCGCAGGCTCGCGTCGACGTCGCGAACGCGGATCATCGTGTGCAGGTATTTCATGGGATGCTCCGTGGCGCGGGGACGCCGTGGTCATGGGGAAGAAGGCGCCGGATACGTTGCGCCAGAGCATCAAGCTCAACACGTGACGATGGTGATGGCGCACCGTGTGGATACACGCGCAACAAACCATCCGCCACGCGGCGCGGCTGCACATGCAGGTGAAAGTGCGGCACTTCCTGCCCACCGGCTGCCCCGTTGGACTGCCACAGGTTGAGCCCGGGCGAGTCAAAGGTTTCGCGCAATGCCTGCGCCACGCGCACGCCCAGTTGCATCACCTCGCCGGCCAACCCGGGCGTGATCGCGTAGATATCCTGTACATGCGCCTTCGGCACGACGAGCACGTGACCAGGCACCGCCTGGCGAATATCGAGGAATGCCAGCGCATAGTCCGTTTGCGCCACCACGCTGGCATCGAGACGACCAGCGACGATTTCGCAGAACGGGCAGGCCACGACGCTCAATCCAGGAAAAGATCAGGCAACGGCCGTTGCGATGCGTCCATGGCGTACCAGGTGAAATCGGTGACGCCGGATTCGTGCAGCACGTCTTCATCGATCAGGAAGTTGCCAGCGAAGCCTTTCGCTTCACGCGTCAGCACGACGTGCGCGGCATCGGCGACGATGGTGGGCTTGCGGCAGCGATCCAGCGGCACGCCGGGAATCATGTTGAGCGCATCGGTGGCGATGATGGTGCGAGGCCACAAGGCATTCACGGCAATACCCTGGCTGCCCAGTTCGCCCGCAAGACCCAGCGTCACGAAACTCATGCCCATCTTCGCCAGCGTGTAACCCGTGTGCGGCGCCCACCACTTCGTGTCGAGCGACGGCGGGGGCGCCAGCGTGAGGATGTGTGGGTTCTCCGCCTTCAGCAGATGCGGCAGACACACCTGGGCGCACAGGAAACTGCCGCGCGCATTCACTTGCTGCATCAGGTCGAAGCGCTTCATCGGCGTGTCGGCCAGGCCGGCCAGCCAGATGGCGCTGGCGTTGTTCACCAGGATGTCGATGCCGCCGAAGCGTTCGACCGTGGCATCCACGGCCGCCTTCACTTCGTCTTCTTCGCGAATATCGCATTTGATCGGCAATGCTTTGCCGCCAGCCGCTTCGACCTGTTGCGCCGCGCTGAAAATGGTGCCCGGCAACCTCGGGTTCGGCACGCTGCTCTTGGCGGCGATGGCGATGTTGGCGCCGTCTTGCGCGGCACGCAGCGCAATGGCCAGACCGATGCCACGTGAGGCACCGGTGATGAAGAGGGTCTTGCCGGCCAGGCTGCTCATGGGGATGTCACCTCAATCATGGAGCAACCAGTTTAGAAGCGCGCCGTGTGGGCGGAAAGTATGCGGCCCGATGAACGTTGGAGGCAGGCGCTACGCGCGCTGGAAACGCGGAAGAATGTCGCGCAGTTCGGCCAGCCGCCGCACCGGATCGGTGAGTTCGAGCAGGCGCTGCTGTTCGTCCGTCTGCAACGGCAGCAGCTCGGCCAGGCGAAAGCCAAGCCAGCTCGCGTCGTCGTAGAGATGACGCGGCGCATGCCGCCACTGCGGCGCCAGGTTTTCGATCAGGCGTTCCAGGATCGACTGCAGCAGGGCGAATTCCACGGGTACTTCGTGGGCAGGCTCAGGCGGCCACGTTTCCACGTCGCCGCGCACGAGGCCATCCGAACGCACACGGGTGCGCGTGACGCGGAAACGTTCGCCACCCTCGGCCAGGATGCCGAGCAGGCCGTCTTCGCGATTGTGGAAATCAACGATGCGCGCCAGCGTGCCCACCGCTGCGGGCAAGGCCGGCGTACCGGCTTCCTTGCCTTCCAAGATCAGGCAGACGCCGAACGAGCCGCCCGTGCGTGCGCACTCGCGAACCATGTCGAGATAGCGCGCTTCGAAGATGCGCAGCGACAGCTGCCCGCCGGGATACAACACGGTGCCCAGCGGAAACAGCGGCAGATCGAGAGACGGGTTCTTGGCAGCCATGCGAAGAGTCTAACCGCCCGCGCCAACGCTAGATCACCGCGGCGGTTACGACCTGATCGCTTCGGCAAAACGCCGCGGCGCACCCTCGAAGCCACCATTGGACATGAACACCACGTGGTCGCCAGCACGCACCTCGCTGCGCAAGGCCGCGATCAACGCATCCACCGTCGGCACGGTGCTGCCACGGCCGTTCAAGGCGCCGGTGACGCGACCGGCATCCCACGAAAGCTCGGGGCGATGCAGGAACACCACGGCATCCGCATCCGCCAACGAAGGCGCCAGGGCCTCGGCGTGGGCGCCCAGGCGCATGGAATTGGAGCGCGGCTCCAGTGCCACCACGATGCGCGCCTTGCCGACCTTCGCCCGCAAGCCGGCCAGCGTGGTCGCGATGGCAGTGGGATGGTGGGCGAAATCGTCGTAGACGCGCACGCCATGGGCTTCGCCCACGACTTCCATGCGGCGCTTCACGCTCTGGAAACTCGCGAATGCCGGCAACAGGGCGCGCGGATCGGCACCGGCAGCGGTGGCGGCAGCCAGTGCGGCGAGTGCGTTCATCACGCTGTGGTTGCCGAGCAGCGCCCAATGAATCTCACCGATGACTTCATCACCGTGACGAACGGCGAACGCGGAACCATCGGCCTCGATCAGCTCGGCCTGCCAATCGCCCTTGCCGATGCCGAAGGTTTCCACCGGCGTCCAGCAGCCCATGGCCAGCACTTCGGCAAGATGGTGATCGTGCGCGTTGACGATCAGGCGTCCATTCCCCGGCACGGTACGCACGAGGTGATGGAACTGGCGCTGGATGGCGGCGACGTCGGGGAAGATGTCCGCGTGGTCGTATTCGAGGTTGTTGAGGATCGCGATGCGCGGGCGGTAGTGCACGAACTTGGAGCGCTTGTCGAAGAACGCGCTGTCGTATTCGTCCGCCTCGATCACGAACGGCTTGCCGCCGCCCACGCGCGCCGACACGTCGAAATTGCCGGGCACGCCACCGATCAAGAAGCCCGGCGACAAACCCGCGCTTTCGAGCAGATGCGCCAGCAGGCTGGTCGTGGTGGTCTTGCCATGCGTGCCGGCGACGGCAAGCACTTCGCGCCCGGGCAACAGTGTCTCGCCCAGCCACTGCGGGCCGGAGATGTAGCGCAGTTGCTCATCGAGCATGTATTCCACGGCCGGGTTGCCGCGCGTCATCGCGTTGCCCACCACCACCAGGTCGGGCGCAGGCTTGAGGTAATCGGCCTTGTAGCCGTTCATCAGGCCAATGCCTAGGGCCTCGAGCTGGGTGCTCATGGGCGGATAGACGTTGGCGTCCGAACCTTCGACGGTGAGGCCGAGCTCGCGTGCCAGCGCGGCGACGCCGCCCATGAAGGTGCCGCAGATGCCGAGGATGTGCAGACGCATGTGTAACCCGTTCGAAGGATCGCGGCCGGCGCGACGCCGGCCCAAAAACATCGGGCCGCCTTGCGGCGGCCCGGAGAGTCAGCCGTTGGCGGCGGCCGATTCGGCCGTCAGCGCGCGCTTGACGCGCGCCGTGACCTCGTCGAGGTCGCCCACGCCGTCGACCACCTGCAACTTGCCGCGACGGGCGAAGAAGTCGGCCACCGGCGCGGTCTGCTCGGCGTAGACCTTCAGGCGATCGCGCACCACCACCGGATCGTCGTCCTTGCGGTGCTCGGCGGCAAAGCGGATTTCGCAGCGGCCGATGATCACTTCGTTGGGCACGTCGAGCTTCACCACCGCGTCCAGCGGCTGGCCGATCTTGGCCAACAGGTGATCCAGCGCGTCGGCCTGTGCCAGGTTGCGCGGATAGCCGTCGAGGATGAAGCCGCCCTTGACGTCATCCTGCGAGAGGCGCTCTTCCAGCATGGCCAGCAGGATGTCGTCGGAGACGAGCTTGCCGGCGTCCATCACCGCCTTCGCCTTCAAGCCCGTCGGCGTGCCGGCGGCCACGGCCGCGCGCAGCATGTCGCCGGTCGAGATGTGCGGTACGCCGAGTTCCACCTTCAGACGCGCAGCCTGGGTGCCTTTGCCCGAACCGGGCGGACCGAGTAGGACGAGTCGCATAGTGCTCCAAGGTATCCGCGGGCCGCGCACGCTGCGGGGTCCGGGGGATGCAAGAAAATTAGCGGTCAAATTAGCTTCTGCGGGCGGTGACGTCAAACCGAGAAAGCGGCACGAAAACGGCAAGTAGTTGTTGCCAAAAGAGTTAACTGTGACACGTTGCTGTCATGGGGACGCCGCCGACGGGCCGGATTAAGCTCGCAGGGACCATTGGGAGGAAACGCCGTGTCTGCACCCCGGATCCACATCGTCACCCTGGGCGTCAGCAACCTGGCGCGTTCACGCCGGTTCTACGAAGCCTGGGGCTGGAAAGCATCCACAGCCAGTAACGACAACATCGTGTTCCTCAAGGGTGGCGCCGGCGTGCTCGCCTTGTACGGGCGCGAGGCGCTGGCCGAAGACGCGCTGGCCGAAGACCTGCCCACCGGATTTGCCGCCGTCACGCTGGCCCGCAACGCCAGCTCCAAGGAGGAAGTGGACGCCTGGTTCGCCAGCGCCCTGGCCGCCGGCGCTCGCGAACTGAAGACACCGCAGGAAGCATTCTGGGGCGGCTACTCCGGCTATCTGGCCGATCCGGACGGCCATCTCTGGGAATTCGCATTCAACCCGTACTTCGTGTTTGATGACCACGGCAACCTCGCCCTACCGGATTGAGAAACAACCCATGACGTCGAAAGCCAAGCCCGCAGGTCGTTTGCTCTACGCCCAATCCGGCGGCGTCACCGCCGTCATCAACGCCACCGCCGCCGGCGTGATCGATGCCGCGCGTGCCAAAGGCGTACCGGTGTACGCGGCGCACAACGGCATTCTTGGTGCACTGCGCGAAGAACTGATCGACACCAGCAAGGAAACCAAGGCCGCCATCGCCGCGCTGCGCCACACGCCCGGCGGTGCGTTCGGTTCGTGTCGCTACAAGCTCAAGTCGCTGGAAGCCAACCGCACCGAGTACGAACGGCTCATCGACGTGTTCCGCGCGCATGACATCCGCTGGTTCCTCTACAACGGCGGCAACGATTCGGCGGACACGGCGCTGAAGATTTCGCAGCTCGGCAAGGCGATGAACTACGACATCCGCTGCATCGGCGTGCCGAAGACGGTGGACAACGACCTGGCCGTTACCGACTGCTGTCCCGGTTTCGGTTCGGTGGCCAAGTACACCGCCGTGTCGACGCTGGAAGCGAGCCTCGATGTGGCCTCGATGGCCGATACGTCGACCAAGGTGTTCATCCTCGAAGTGATGGGCCGCCACGCCGGCTGGATCGCCGCCGCCGCGGGCCTCGCTGGCGAAGGCGCGGACGCGCCGCCGCACATCATCCTGTTCCCGGAGCGCGCGTTCGACGAAGCGGCCTTCCTCGCCAAGGTGAAGGCCACGGTCGAGCGCGTGGGCTGGTGCACGGTGGTGGCTTCGGAAGGCCTGCTCAACGCCGAGGGTCAGTTCCTCGCCGAAGCCGGCACGCGCGATGCCTTCGGCCACAGCCAGCTCGGTGGCGTGGCGCCCGTGCTCGCGGCACTCGTGAAGGAAAAACTCGGCTACAAGTATCACTGGGCGCTGCCCGACTACCTGCAGCGTTCGGCGCGACATCTCGCCTCCAAGACGGATGCCGACCAGGCTTATGCCGTCGGCAAGGCCGCCGTCGACTACGCACTGGCCGGCATGAACGCGGTGATGCCGGTGATTGTGCGCACCAGCGATGCACCGTATCGCTGGAAGATCGAACCGGCGCCACTGTCGAAAATCGCCAACCGCGAAAAGAAGATGCCGGCGAACTTCCTCACCCGCGATGGCTTCGGCATCACGGCCGCGGCGCGACGTTACCTCGGCCCGCTCATCCAGGGCGAGGCGCCGCCACCGTATGGCAAGAACGGTTTGCCGCAATACGTCACACTGAAGAACACCATTGTGGCGCGCAAGCTCGAACCGTTCGCGCGTTGAAACGTCATCGCAGGAAACGTTCCAGGCTCACGCGATAGTCCGCGTGATCCTGGACGGTGTTGTGGCCAGACTCGGCCACCACTTGCACCATGGGCGCCTGCTTGAACGCCTTGATCAAAGCCAGCGTGCGTTCCGCCGGAATGACTTCGTCGTCTTCGGCTCGAATCACCAGCACGGGACAGTGAATGTCGTTGACGTATCGCCACGACTCGAAGCGATCGCGCATCAGCGCATTCACGGGCAACCAGGCAAAGTAGCCTGCCGCCACGTGAACCAGGCTGTCGAATGGCGTGACCAGCACGAGGCGCTCCACCGCGCGGCTCGCCGCGAGCTGTGTCGCGACGCCGCTGCCCAGACTGCGTCCTACCACGGCAATCGTGGTGTGATCACGCGCCACCCGGTCGAACAACGCCTGGGCATCGCTGACCAGCGCGTGTTCGCTGGGCTCGCCCTCACTGGCCGCATAGCCGCGATAGGGCAGCAGATAAATCGTGCGATCGGGAAACCATAGCCCCAGATCGTGGCGCGAATCTTCGATGCGCTCGCCATTGCCGCCGAAGTACAGCAGGGCCTTTTCGTGCCCAGGATTCACCACCCACCCGCGCAGGCGGACGCCCTCGTTGACCAGTTCGAAATCGGGCGGCTGCTGCACTCGCCAGCTGGCTTCGGGGTGGTAGATCTGCTGGCGCTGCCCGAAGTACATGGCCATGCAGATGCCGCCGTAGAGCAGCAACGCCAGCGCAACGAACACGAGCATCACTCGCAGGAACATGGGCATGTCTCCGGGCGGCTTTCTGTACGGCGATTCAGATCGATAAGCGGCGGCTGAAAGCTTGCACGGTGCTTTCAAAAAAGCACGCTCATCGTTCAGACGCAGATTTTTACGATGAAACTGCCCGATCAATCCAGCGCCCGTGGCGGTGGCGGGCCTCCCAGGAGGATGCGATGAAGACCCTTTCCAGCGTGTTCGTGGCCTTGACGTTGCTTGCCGGCAGCGGCGTGGCGTCGGCCGATCCCTGGCACGATCACGATCGCGGTGATCGCGGTGATCGCGGTGAACACTATGGCGATCGTGGCCGCCATGATCGCGATGGCTGGCGTGATCGCGATCGCCATGACGGCTGGGACCATCATCGCTACTACAGCGATCGGGCCTACTATGGTCGCCCACATCGTTGGGAGCGCGGCTATCGCTACGACGGTCCGATGTATATCGTGAACGACTACCGAGGCTATCGCCTCGCACCACCGCCCTACGGTTATCGCTGGGTGCAAGACGACGGGAAATTCCTGCTGGTCTCCATCGGTGACAGCATGATTCTGGATATGGTGATCCGTTGACGCGGCACCTGGGCAGCGGCGACCAGGCCGGTGATCACACTGCCATGCGGACGCGATCACCGGCGCTGGTGGCCATGCGCAGGCATTGGCGATTCTTGGTCACCTCGACCGACGCACCTTCCTCCGCAGCCCAGGCGGGATGAGCGGCCTGCCACAGGCCGAGCACTGCGGGCGACAACGCGCCACCTGCCCGCCACGCCAGTTCGGCGTGCAGGCAACCTGCCCGATGATCCCCGGCGCGCAGTTGACACTCGGCCAGTAGCAGCAATGAGTCGACGTCATCGGAATCGGTGACGATCTCGAGGCACCTGGCATAGACCCGGCGGTCTTTTTCCTCGCCCAGCGCGAGCAGCGCCGTCAACATGCAGCGCAAGGCATCGGTGGTCAGCGTTGGCACCGCCGTCAGTGGGCGGGCAAGCTCGATGGCGCAAAGATAGAACGGGCGCGCGGCAACCATGTCGCTCCCCTGGGCCTGCGTCAGTGCCACCCGGCAGGCTTTCAACCGCAAACGGTCGTCGCTGTCGACGTAGGGTTGCAGCATCGCCTCGGCCTCCCTCAGCAACGTAGCCCTCGCTGGGCCACGCTCCAGACGTGCACGCCCCAGCACTGTCTCGGCAAAGGCGCATGCGTAACGAGGGGTTCCTCCCTCCGCGGCATGCAGCCGGTGCAATGCCACTTGCGCCTCGACGTAGCGTTCCATGGCCACCTGCCCCGTCAGCGATTCGGCCATGGCGCACAGCAGTCCAATCCACGCCGCCAACACTTCGGCTTCAGTCTCCCGATCCATTGCCGGCGACCAGTTGGCATGCAGCTCACGAAAGCGTAGACGGCGCTCGGTAGCGTTCTGACAGGACGCCACAAGGCATCGCCATTCGGCAGTCATCAAGGCGCCCTTCCACGCCGATGCTCCGTAGGATGCGTCGAGACCCTTGCGCAGCAGCCCGCAGGTTTCCGTGAGACGTTCCACCAGACGCTCGCGTGCCAGTCCACGCGGCGATACTTGCAACACGCGTTGCAGTTGCCAGGCGGCTGCAGAATCGAGCCGATCATCTCGCCACATCGCAGCCCGCAGAGCGGACTCGGCCTCTCCCAGCAACGATTCGTCGATGTCGGCACCGATAAGCGCGCGCAGGTAGCAAGCCTCACCCAGCTTGTCGCCACGGGCGGCTTCGGGATTTGCATCACCTACTTCGCGAAGGAGGCGGATACTGGCATCCAGCATGGTGGCCCGTACCAGTTCATCGGTCTGCTCCTGCGCATCTGCTAGCAGGCTCAGCCCCACCTCTCGCTTTGTTTCGAGATCGTTGGGGTGTTGCCGAAGAAAAGCCTCGAGCGCGTCCACCAGTTCGGCAGGCGCCACGCTCTCCAGCGTGGGCGCCGCCGGCGTTTCGGGGCTAGAAGGCGAAGGTTCATTCCCGCCGGTGGACGTGGCTTCCAGGGGCGATGCAGATAGCGTGGGATTCGATACAACGCCGACACCGGAGTGATGCAGGCGCGCCCATAGTGGCCACTCGACCGCGCTTGCAATCTTGAACGACACGCCCTGCCCTTCACCGATGTCGACTGCGGCGCGAATGATCGGCTCCTGCTTCCTCAGCGCATCGCCGATGGATCGCTGCTCGCAGACGCCCCCAGGGGAAGACAGGGTGTTGAACACGGTGGCCAATGGGGACGATGGTTCCGGCGCAGCCGCGGGTGCGATCGGCCGCTCGAGGACGCTGACCGTGTTGTCGACCGGCGACTCTTCAGGCGGTGCCAAATCCATGGGTGCTGCTGGCGGCGCGACATCGTTCGCAGGTTCCTCCTTCCAGGCGAGTGCCAGAAAGGCGACCTCTTCGTCTGTCAGTCGGGGCAGGGCCAGGGGGCTCGCCTGCGGCCTTTCGCGTCGACGTGCCCTCACGAGGAGCCAGCATCCCAGCAGTACCAACACCAACGCTGCCACCCACAGCCGTTCAAGCAGCCACATCGCCGAGACTTTCCCTGTCAGATTACGCGTTTCATTCGAGCGTGGCGCTTGCTGCATGGCCACGGCAGATCGTGGATTTGCGGGGAACTGCACGGGCAGCACCATCCCCACGTTCGCCGCGGGCTCCATCGATGAGGATGTCGCCAGTTCGGCCGCATAGTCGGTCTCCGCCGTTGGCCACGGCGACAGACGGATGGGCGATCCCAAAGGGGGCGCCGCACTGACGCGCGCCGGCAACGCCGTAGAGCGTGACGTCGCGGCCTCCGTCGTTGCCTCACCATCATCCAAATACGGCGCTGGCGCCTGGACCGGAGGCGGCGCGGGCTCCGGCGCGTCGTGTACCGGAACAGGCGCCCTGACCTCCGTATGACCGAACAAGGAACACGCCACCAGCGCGACACAGGTCAGCAACGCGCCAACGCATGTCCTTGCGGTACGCCAGGCGAAGCGTCCTGGCAGTTTCCCGATCGCTGGCGCCGCATCTTTCACGAGGGTCAGAGCTCGTGCAGATGGACGAACTCTTCAGTGGCATCCTTGTGCGTCGCAATGACGTTCTGGCTGACCCAGCCGGGGAAGATGTTGCTGGTGGCGCCGGCAAAGTTGCGGGCGCTGTACAGGTAAGGAAGGTGCGACCAGCAGCGATAGCCCATGGACTTCAGCGTGTTGATTTCTTCCGTGGCCAGGTCGGTGTTGGACAGGCGGAAATAGATGCTCGGACGGTGGTTTCGCACCGTGCCCTCCGCGCCGGCAAGCATCGGCAACAGGCCGCCCGCGCGATTGACCTTGATCAAATGGAGCTTGGCGATGCGCAGGGAGTCCAGTGCCACCTGGCGACAGGTTTCCTCGGGTTGCTCGTCGGCCGCCGCAAGGAAGACGGTGGCGTGACGGCTGTCGCCCAGCGCCGCGTGCAGGGGATAGACGTTGCGGACCTGATTGAGCGCCAGCGTCGAACACAGCGCGATGTGCTCGAACCGGCGCGGCTCTACCACGTAGACCTGGCCACTCGTGCCGACAAGTTGCGACAGCAACAACGTCTGAGCGCCATATTCGGCACCGTACTCGAGTGCCACATGGCCTTCGTCGAGCAAGGCGCCGATGGTGTCGAGCTCCTGTTCGATCCACTCACCATACTCGGCGAGCGAGCGCGCCATGATGGTTTTCGATGGGGCGGCCAGCACCACGCCATAGCGTGTCTGCCAGAAGGATGGCTTGCCGCCCTGCTTGGCATCCATCGCGGCCTTCGTGGTGGCGACGGGGGATTCGACAACCCGGGGAGATTCAACAGCGTCCGGAGCCTCGACCGCTTCGACAGCGGCGGCCTCGTTGATCTCGTTCTCGTTGGTGGTCTGTTCTTCGTTCATGGCGTTCTCTCAGGGTGTCGATGCGAAGATGGACCTGAAAGACCTTGCGGAGCCGCCACGCCTACGAGCCCGCCTGCAAGCCGTTCGCAACCGGCAAGAGGCATGCTGGGAAATGTCGGCTTTCACTGGATCCTTCGGCGATGCGTCGCGCCGGGAACATGCGGATGCGCCTTGGCACCTGCTTCCCCCGGCGTGCGCCCATCACATCGACGCACCTTACCGGTAGGCACCCGCAGGCCATGAAGGCCTGAATGAGGTCGATCTGTAAGCAGAATTTGTCATCGGTGTGAGGAATTCACCTGCGCTGCATCCGCACGACGGCTAGTCTTGGCGCTGCGCCGCACAACACGACTGTCGTGAACCTCTGTCTATACTCCCGGTGACCGCCCTTCACAGGGCGGCCGCCGTATCGGGGTGCCGACGGGTGGTCCCGGTGCAAATCGTTACCACTCATGGGGAGGCTCCGATGCTGCAGCAGTATGGCTTGTGGATCGTGCTGGCATGTGCGGTTCTGGCGGTTCTTTATGGCGCAGTGTCCGTGCGCTGGATCTTGGCAAAGTCGCCTGGCAACGCACGCATGCAAGAGATCGCCGCCGCGATCCAGGAAGGTGCGAAGGCTTATCTCAATCGCCAGTACGCCACCATCGGCGCCGTTGGCATCGTGTTGTTTCTCGTGATCGGGTTTGCGCTGGACTGGGGCACCGGCATCGGTTTCGCCGTGGGCGCGATTCTCTCCGGCGCCACCGGCTACATCGGCATGAACGTCTCGGTGCGCGCGAACGTGCGCACTGCCGAGGCCGCGCGCCATGGCCTCGCTGCCGCACTGAACGTGGCTTTCCGAGGCGGTGCCATCACCGGCATGCTGGTGGTGGGCCTGGCCCTGCTAGGCGTTACCGGCTACTACGTGGCGCTGGGCCACATGGGCTACGAGACCATGCACGCACTGCATGCCCTTGTGGGCCTGGCCTTTGGTTCCTCGCTCATCTCGATCTTCGCGCGCCTGGGCGGCGGCATCTTCACCAAGGGCGCGGATGTGGGCGCGGACCTGGTGGGCAAGGTGGAAGCAGGCATTCCCGAGGATGATCCGCGCAATCCCGCCGTGATCGCCGACAACGTGGGCGACAACGTGGGCGACTGCGCCGGCATGGCGGCCGACCTGTTCGAAACCTATGCGGTGACGCTGATCGCCACCATGTTGCTCGGCGGCGTGATGGCCGAGCAGACCGGCAGCAACGGCGTGCTGTTTCCGCTGGTGCTGGGCGGTGCGTCGATTGTGGCGTCGATCATCGGTACGTTCTTCGTGAAAGCGCGCAGCACCAAGATCATGAACGCGCTCTACACGGGCGTCGCCGTGTCGGCCGTGCTGGCCGCCATCGCGTTCTGGCCCATCACCAGCCAGCTGATGGGCGAGTCGGCTTACGGCGTTGGCCGTCTCTACGGTTGCGCCCTGATCGGCCTGGTGCTGACGGGCGCCATGGTGGTGATCACCGAGTACTACACGGCCACCGAATACAAGCCCGTGCAACACATTGCACAGTCGTCCACCACGGGACATGCGACGAACATCATCGCCGGCATCGGCATATCGATGAAATCGACCGCGCTGCCTGTGCTGGCGGTGTGCGCTTCGATCTGGGGCGCTTACCAATTGGCCGGCCTGTACGGCATCGCGATCGCCGCCACCGCCATGCTGAGCATGACCGGCATGATCGTGGCACTCGACGCTTACGGCCCCATCACCGACAACGCCGGTGGCATCGCCGAGATGGCCGAGCTGCCGCCGGAAGTGCGCGGCGTAACCGATCCGCTCGATGCGGTGGGCAACACCACCAAGGCGGTGACGAAGGGTTATGCGATTGGCTCGGCCGGCCTCGCCGCGCTGGTGCTGTTCGCCGACTACACGCACAACCTCAACCAGCACCTCAACCTGACCGACTTCCGCTTCGACCTGTCCAATCCGTACGTGATCATCGGCCTGTTGATCGGCGGCCTGATCCCGTATCTGTTCGCCGCCATGGCGATGGAAGCGGTAGGCCGCTCGGCCGGCGCGGTGGTGGAGGAAGTGCGGCGCCAGTTCCGCGAGATCAAGGGCATTATGGAAGGCACCACGCGTCCGGATTATTCGCGCGCGGTGGACATGCTCACCCGCTCGGCCATCAAGGAAATGCTGGTGCCTTCGCTGCTGCCGGTGCTGGTGCCGGTAATCGTCGTGTTCGGCTTCAAATGGCTTGGCGGCCCGGAGGCCGGCGCGCAGGCCTTGGGTGGCGTGCTGATCGGCACCATCGTCACCGGCCTGTTCGTCGCCATTTCCATGACCACCGGCGGTGGCGCGTGGGACAACGCCAAGAAGTACATCGAAGACGATCACTTCGGCGGCAAGGGCTCGGATGCGCACAAGGCCGCCGTGACCGGCGACACCGTGGGCGATCCATACAAGGACACGGCTGGTCCGGCGGTGAACCCGCTGATCAAGATCATCAACATCGTGGCGCTGCTGCTGATTCCGCTGTTGTAAACCGCAGAGAAATTGTCCCTCTCTTCGAAAATGAAGAGAGGGATCAGTTCATGCAAGACAAAAGGCCATGCGCAGCGAGCCCGCGCTTTAAGTCCTCAGGGATTCGGGCGCGTTGCGCAGCGCCGCTATTAACCTCTGGGGCAACCTCCCATGGAGATCCCGTCGGGATGCACCTCGAGCGTTCGAGGCTTATCTCAGCACAATGCTGCGAGCTCTTCGGGCCATTCTCTTTGGGTTACTTTCGACGCGAAGCTAGTCCCCGTGGGATCTCTTGGGCCAGCAAGAGAAAAGTGACTCGAGCGGCGGCAGCCGATCGAAACGCCCGCGCAGGCGGCCCCCTTGCGAAGACCAGACTAAAAGAACGCCCGAAGTTATTGCGACAACCAAATGCAAAGTCACTGGATGACCAGCTTCGCTGTTGTAAAGCGCCTCCGGCGTACGCCGGAATGACGAACAAGAAACAAAGGCCTCCCGGAAACGGAATCCAAGGAATCCGCATGACATCCAAAACCAAACTCTGGCTCACACTCGCCCTGAGCCTCACACTAAGCGGCATGACACACGCAGCCGACAGCATTACGCCCACCGCCAAGGACCCCAACCTTTGGCTGGAAAACATCGACGGCCCCAAGCAGCTTGACTGGGTCAAGATGCAGAACGCCGAAACGGTGAAGACCTACGCCGATAGCGCCGAGTTCAAGCAGCTCGATGCGCGCCTGCTGGAGGTGCTCGACTCCAATGCGCGCATCCCGATGGTCAGCAAGATCGGCGACTATTTCTACAACTTCTGGCGCGACAAGGATCACCCCAAGGGTCTCTGGCGCCGCACCACGCTCGACGAGTACCGCAAGGACAAGCCGAACTGGGAAACCGTGATCGATCTCGATGCCCTCGCTGCATCGGAGAAGGAAAACTGGGTCTGGCATGGTGCCGATTGCCTGAAGCCGGCCTATCGCCGTTGCCTGGTCGCCTTGTCGCGCGGAGGCGCCGATGCCAGCGTGATCCGCGAGTTCGATCTCGCCGACAAGCAGTTCGTGAAGGGTGGCTTCGACTTGCCCGAAGCCAAGAGCGTCGTGAACTGGATGGATGCCGACCGCGTCTACGTCGCCACCGATTTCGGTCCCGGCTCGATGACCAAGTCGAGTTACCCGCGCATCGTGAAGGAATGGAAGCGCGGCACGCCGTTGTCGAGTGCAACGGTCGTCTACGAAGCGAAGGACGACGATATGTCGGTCTCCGCGGCACGCGACAACACGCCGGGCTTCGAGCGCGATTTCGTCTATCGCCAGCTCGCCTTCTACGACAGCGAAACCTATGTGCGCGGCAAGGACGGCAAGCTCACCAAGATCGATGCGCCCAACGATGCCAATGTCGACGTGCATCGGGAGTGGCTGCTGATCGAACCCCGCAGCGACTGGAGCGTGGGCGGCAAGACCTACAAGTCCGGCTCGCTGCTCGCGGCAAAGTTCGACGATTACATGGCAGGCAAGCGCGATATCACGGTGCTGTTCGAGCCTTCCGACACCACCGCATTGGATGCCTATTCGTGGACGCGCCATCACCTGATCCTCAACGTGATGGACAACGTGGTGAACCGGCTCGAAGTGCTCACGCCCGGTCCGGGTGCGTGGGCACGTGCTCCGCTGGGCGGCGCGCCGGCGCTCTCCACCATCGCCGCGGGCGGCGTGGATGACGACACCAGCGACGCGTATTTCCTCACCGTCACCGGCTTCCTGCAGCCCACCACGCTCTACTACGGCGTGCTCAACCAGGGCGACGGGCAGGCCATCAAGCACAGCCCCAGCTTCTTCGACGCTTCGAAGTTCGACGTGAGCCAGCACTTCGCCACCTCGAAGGACGGCACGCGCGTGCCCTACTTCGAGATTGCGCCGAAGAACCTCAAGGCCGACGGCAGCAACCCCACCTTGCAGTATGGCTACGGCGGCTTCGAGGTGTCCCTGCAGCCTGCCTACAGCGGCAGCGTGGGGCGCGCATGGCTGGAGAAGGGCGGCGTCTATGTGATTGCCAATATCCGCGGCGGCGGCGAATACGGTCCGCGCTGGCACAAGGCGGCACTGAAGGCCAACCGCCTGCGCGCGTACGAGGATTTCGCGGCCGTGTCGCAAGACCTCATCGCCCGCAAGATCACTTCGCCGCAGCACCTGGGTGCGATGGGCGGCAGCAATGGCGGCTTGTTGATGGGCAACATGCTCACGCTGTATCCGCAGTTCTACGGCGCCATCGTCAGCCAGGTGGCCTTGCTCGACATGCAGCGCTACACGCACCTGTCGGCCGGCGCGTCGTGGATTGCCGAATACGGCGATCCGGACAAGCCGGAAGAATGGACCTGGATCAAGACGTTCTCGCCGTATTTCAACGCCAAGGCGGGCGAGAAATACCCGCCCGTGCTGTTCACCACCTCGACGCGCGACGACCGCGTTGGCCCGGTGCATGCGCGCAAGATGGCCGCCAAACTCGAGTCGCTCGGCTACAACACCAGCTTCTACGAGAACATCGAAGGCGGCCATGGCGCAGCGGCGGACAACAAGCAGGCGGCCTTCATGAGCGCGCTGGGCTACACCTACCTGTGGGATCACGTGAAGTAAACGGCTAAAGATCCAGCGTTGGATCAGAACACCGCACGTGCGTAACATGGTGCGCCGGCCTGTGCCGGCGCACCTTTTCCAACCGCATGAACCAGCACACGATTCGTCCCGAACTGCGCGAATGGATTCTTTCCACCAGCCGCTCCGGCTGCAGCCTCAGCGACTTGCTGAAGATGCTGAAGGACGCCGGCTACGGCGGTGAACAGAGCCGGCAGATCGTCGCGCGCGTACTGAATCTGCCTCTCGCCACCGTCATGGCCGCCTCCAAGGCCAAGGCCGTCGGCTTGCGCACGCGTCATCCACAGGCGCCGGTACAAACCATCGGCGACCATGCCGTGCGCGTCGCGGTAAGCACGGACGCGCCCGTGGTGCGCGTGCTGGAGAATCTGCTCACCCTGCAGGAATGCGACGACCTAGTGGCTGAAGCGAAGCCACGGCTGGCGCGCTCGCTCACGGTGGACGTGGACGGGCGCCATCAAACCGATGAGCGCCGCACCAGCCAGGGCATGTTCTTCCGCATCGGTGAGACGCCACTGATAGAACGCATCGAACAGCGCATCACGGATCTGCTCGCCATTCCCGTCAATCACGGCGAAGGACTGCAGATCCTGCATTACCAGCCCGGCCAGGAATACGAGCCGCACTTCGACTGGTTCAATCCCGATCAACCGGGTTTTTCGACCGTCACGGCACGCGGCGGCCAGCGCATCGCCAGCGTGGTGATGTACCTCAACACGCCCGAGGAAGGCGGCGGCACGGCCTTTCCGCGCATCGGCCTCACCGTGACCGCCATGCGCGGTTCGGCCGTCTATTTCGCCTACGACACCGGCGACGAAGCTTCGCTGCACGCGGGCCTGCCCGTGCTCAAGGGCGAAAAATGGATTGCCACCAAGTGGTTACGCGAGCGCCCCTATCAGGCCTGAGCGCTTTGTCCAGGCCGGTCTCACGCTGAACTGGAATCACGCGCGGGCAGCCTGATGGCTGCGATGCACCCATCTTTTGCCGTATCCTTTTGAGTCTTTGCATCTGACAACGCCTAAGGACACGCTCATGGGTCTGCACCTCGTACCCGCCGGCCGCAAGGTTCCGGACGAAATCAACGTCATCATCGAAATCCCCAAGGATGCCGAGCCCGTCAAGTACGAGGTGGAGAAGGAAAGCGGCGCGATCTTCGTGGACCGCATCCTGTCGACCCCGATGCGTTACCCGTGCAACTACGGCTATGTGCCGGGCACGCTGGGCGGCGACGGCGATCCGCTGGACGCGCTGGTGATCCTGCCGCTGCCGCTGGTGCCGGGTTCGGTGATCCGTTGCCATCCGGTCGGCATGCTGAAGATGACCGACGAGGCCGGCAGCGACGAGAAGCTGGTGGTGGTGCCGGTGGAGAAGATCTTCGCGGGCTACGCGCACATCAAGGACATCAAGTCCGTGTCCGGCCACTGGCTGGAGCGCATCGGCCACTTCTTCGAACACTACAAGGATCTGGAGAAGGGCAAGTGGGTGAAGATCGACGGTTGGGTCGGCGCCGGTGAGGCCAAGGCCGAAATCGAAGAAGGCATCAAGCGTTACCAGGCCGACAAGAAGGCCTGATCGATTCAGGAAAACGCCGCCCATGGGCGGCGTTTTTTATGGCGCTTCCGCCGGCGAGCTGCCCGTGTCCGCGGAGACTGTAGCCTGGCCCGTCATGGGCCCACCCTCATCGGACTTGCGTACCCACCAGGCCATCACGACGCTGGCAAGCAGCACGCCCAGCGCGAGCGTGATCAGCACGGCCCTCAGAACCACATGTCCCTGGCGGGCGTTGTCCGTTGTCGGCATGACGCGTCTCCCGGTTCGAGATGTCTTTCCAACGCGCGCACCCGCCATCTGGATGACGATCAGTGCTTGGTGGCCTTCTTGTCGGCCCGCGGCTTGGCCGGCTTGGCGGGCTCGCCCTTCTTGCCGAGATTGTCGAGCAAGGTCGCAAGATCTTCCGCGTGCTCTTCTTCCATCGCCAGAATGCCTTCCATCATGCGGCGCGAGGTGGGATCGGCCGTGCCCAGGTAGTTGATGATGTCGCGGTAGCTGTCGATGGCGATGCGCTCGGCCACCAGGTCTTCCTTGATCATGTCGACCAGGTCGTCGCCTTCCACATAATCGGCGTGACTGCGCGAAAGCAGGCCATCGGGCGAGAAATTCGGCGCGCCGTCCAGCTGGGTGATGCGCTGCGCGATGAGATCGGCATGCCCCTGTTCTTCGTTGGCATGCTCCAGGAACTCGGCGGCCACGCTCTTGGCGTGAATGCCCTTGGCCATGAAGTAGTGATACTTGTAGCGAAGCACGCACACGATTTCCGTGGCCAGCGCTTCGTTGAGCAGCTTGATCACGGTTTCGCGATCGGCGGCATATCCCGCGGTGATCGCGCCTTCGTCGATGTGTTCGCGCGCACGCTTGCGGATGGTTTCGATATCGGTGAGGAACGGCTTGGTTGCCATGGGCGTGGCTCCATCGGCTGGCTGGGCAAGGCCAGCACCGTAGGTCGAACCGCGCGAAACGCAGGTGAAAAAACGATGCGTATGTTCATGCCTCGACGGCACCGCCTCCATCGGCCAACAAAAAAGCACCGCCTTGGCGGTGCTTTTGCGTGCATCCATCGCATCGCGCCGGCGACCTGCATCGCCGGCACGATGGTGAGCATCAGGCCTTGTGATAGACCTCGGAGCCCTGCTGGCGGAATTCCAGCGACTTCTCCGCCATGCCTTCTTCCAGCGCCGACTCTTCACCCGTGCCGTGTTCCGCGGCGTAGTCGCGCACGTCCTGCGTGATCTTCATCGAGCAGAACTTCGGGCCGCACATCGAGCAGAAATGCGCGCTCTTGTGCGCATCCTTGGGCATGGTCTCGTCGTGGAATTCCTTGGCCTTCTCCGGATCGAGGCCGAGGTTGAACTGGTCTTCCCAGCGGAACTCGAAGCGCGCCTTCGAGAGCGCATTGTCACGCACCTGCGCACCCGGATGACCCTTGGCAAGATCGGCCGCGTGGGCGGCGATCTTGTACGCGATGATGCCGTCGCGCACATCCTGCTTGTTCGGCAGTCCCAGGTGTTCCTTCGGCGTCACGTAGCAAAGCATGGCGGTGCCGAACCAACCGATCATCGCCGCGCCGATCGCGCTGGTGATGTGGTCGTAGCCCGGCGCGATATCGGTGGTCAGTGGCCCCAGCGTGTAGAACGGTGCCTCGTGGCATTTCTCCAGCTGGCGCTCCATGTTCTCCTTGATGAGCTGCATGGGCACATGGCCGGGGCCTTCGATCATCACCTGCACGTCGTGCTTCCACGCGATCTGGGTGAGTTCGCCGAGCGTATCGAGCTCGCCGAACTGCGCCGCGTCATTGGCGTCCGCAATGCAGCCCGGACGCAGACCGTCACCGAGGCTGAAGGACACGTCGTACGCCTTCATGATCTCGCAGATGTCCTCGAAGTGCGTGTAGAGGAAGTTTTCCTTGTGATGCGCCAGGCACCACTTCGCCATGATCGAACCGCCGCGCGACACGATGCCGGTCACGCGCTTGGCGGTCAGCGGCACGAAGCGCAGCAGCACGCCGGCGTGGATGGTGAAGTAGTCGACGCCCTGCTCTGCCTGCTCGATCAGCGTGTCGCGGAAGATTTCCCAAGTGAGGTCTTCGGCCACGCCGCCAACCTTCTCCAGCGCCTGGTAGATCGGCACCGTGCCGATCGGCACCGGCGAGTTGCGGATGATCCACTCGCGCGTCTCGTGGATGTGCTTGCCGGTCGACAGATCCATCACCGTGTCGCCGCCCCAGCGGATCGACCACACCAGCTTTTCCACTTCCTCGGCGATGCCCGAGCTCACCGCGCTATTACCAATATTCGCGTTGATCTTGGTGAGGAAGTTGCGGCCGATGATCATCGGCTCCGCTTCCGGGTGATTGATGTTCGCCGGGATGATGGCGCGGCCGCGCGCCACTTCGTCGCGCACGAATTCCGGGGTGATCAGCTTGGGCAGCGCAGCACCGAACGATTCGCCCGGATGCTGGTTACGCAGCGCGCTGTCACGCAGCGCTTCGATGCGCTGGTTCTCGCGGATGGCGATGTATTCCATTTCCGGCGTGATGATGCCCTGCCGTGCGTAGTGCATCTGCGTGACGTTGGCGCCCGCCTTGGCGCGGTGCGGCGCGCGGGTGGCGGTGAAGCGGAAGGCATCGAGCTTGGGGTCGGCGGCGCGCTGGCGGCCGAAGGCGGAGCTCAGGCCCGCGAGCTGCTCGGTGTCGCCGCGCTCGGCGATCCAGGCGGCGCGCAGGGCAGGCAGGCCGGTGACCAGGTCCACCTTGTAGTCGGGGTCGGTGTACGGACCGGAGGTGTCGTACACGGTGATCGGCGGGTTCTCCTCGCCGCCGAACAGCGTGGGCGTCTGCGCCTGGCAGATTTCGCGCAGCGGTACCTGGATGTCCGGGCGGCTGCCCTGCACGTGGATCTTGCGCGAACCCGGGATCGGGCGCGTCACGGCTTCGGAGAGTTCCTGCGCGGCGCGCGCGAGATCGTTGGGGAGGGCATTCATCGGCTGGTCCGTCCGGGTTCTGGCGAGTCCCCGAGGGGACTTAGCTCTGCTGGGAAATCCACACTGGCGGGTGCGGAAGTGATGCGCGTGCATGCGCATGGGCTCAACAGAAGCGGACGGCGCCGGACGCAATGCCCTTACGGCATGCGGCGAAGCTCCCTACAGCGGTACTAGCCGCATCAGGTTCGAAGGGACTCTCTCAGCCGACTTGTTGCCGGCACCCCCGCCTCAAGCCGCTATTTGAGCACGAAGCGCGGGAGGCCGCGAGTGCGACGGCCTCCCGGCACCTGAATCACGCGGATTTCAGCGCGGCAGATACGCGCGCAGGAACATGTCCACGCCGTCGCGAGCGGTCTGCTCGAGCTCGGCGGCATAGGACTGGGCGCACTCTTCGCAGCCGAACATGCGGCGCATGAGCATCTCGCCCTTGATCAGCGAGATGAACTGCCCGGCGGCGCGGGTCACGTTGGCAATGTCCAGCTTGCGATCGTCAACGGCCTGTTGCAGCAGGCGTTTCATCAGGCCATTGGTGCGGTCCGGGCCTTCCTCCCACAGCAGCTTGCCGTAGCGAGGATTGCCCTGGCGGCAGTCGCTGAGGATGGCGCGGAACGTACCCACGTTCTGCACGTCGCAATCGAGGCGCACATGGTGGAGGGCAATGCGCTCCAGGATGTCGCGGATGTCCTCGGCCGGGTCGTAGTGGTACGTGTCCTCGGGGATCAGGTCCTGGATGCGGGCGCGGATCACCTCGCGGAACAGGTTGTCCTTGTCGCCGAAGTGGCTGTAGACGGTGAGCTTGGACACGCCGGCCTCTGCCGCGACCGCATCCATGCTGGTGCCGGCAAAGGCGTTGCGGATGAACAGGGCCTTGGCGGCCTCAAGGATCGCCGCGCGCTTTTCCATGTCCTTGGGACGGCCGGGCCCCTGAGGCTTGGTCTGCGGGATCGTGCTCATGGCTATACCTTCACAAATGGCTTCACAAATGGATAACGCCGGTTTAGTATACGCGACGGTTTAGTTATTTTCCATGGCCAAGATACACGGCTTCCATCATGTCCACCACTATCTCAGAACTTTCGCTCAGCCCGGCGTACCGACTCGCCCAGCGCTCGCTTGCCTCCTGGCTCGAGCACGGGCACTCCGGAGCGCGCCGGGCGGCATTTATCGCCCGTGCGGCGCTATCGGGGCTGGACGCCACGGAACGCAGTCGTATCGCCCGCTGGCTGGCCTGGCTGCAGGTGGCGGCGCAAAGTCGCGGCGCCATCTCGCCTGAGGGCCGTATCCAGCGCCTTGACGCAACCTTGCATCAGGCCATGCAAGATGCACTTACACGACTCCCCGGTCAGACGGTGGTCGCGCGCACGGGGAACCATAGGCGCAGTGCCTGAGCGTTTTGCAACGAAGTGTCCGCGGACACCGCGCCACACATGACTTCCGTCAACCAAGCGCGATGACTTCCGGCACTTCGTGCCGTTTGTACGAACCCGCAGGCTTTGCACATTGTCGGAAGATGGCTAAGCGCTTATCCTTTTTAGCCTTTTTTCCGATCCGAATTAGGACCAAAGCAACATGGCGATGAACTTCGAACAGGCGCGACTGAACATGGTGGAAAACCAGGTGCGCCCCTGGGAGGTGCTGGATGCCCGCGTACTCGACGTGCTGGGCACCGTGCGCCGCGAGGACTTCGTTGCCCCGGAGCATCGCAAGCTGGCGTTCGCCGACCTGTGCCTGCCGCTGGGTCATGGCGAAGTGATGATGAAGCCGGTGGTCGAGGGCCGCGTGCTGCAGGCGCTGGAACTCACGCCGAACGACCAGGTGCTGGAAATCGGCACGGGTTCGGGTTTCCTCACCGCCTGCATGGCCAAGCTGTCGGCACACGTCACCAGCCTGGACATCCATGCTGATTTCGTCGCCGCCGCAGGCCAGCGACTGGCCGGCGCGGGCATCGACAACGTGAGGCTCGAAGTGGGCGAAGCGGTGAATGGCTGGCAGCCGAACGGCCTGTTCGACGCGCTGGTTGTCACCGGCGCCGTGTACCAGATTCCGCAGCGCTTCCTGGGCTGGCTCAAGCCCGGCGGCCGCGTGCTGGTGGTGCGTGGCGAGTCGCCCGTGCAGCATGTGCTCCTGCTTACCCATGAAGGCAACGGCCGTTATCGCGAAGAGTCGCTGTTTGAAACCGACCTGCCGTACCTGAAGCACGCCGAGCCGCCGCGTCGCTTCGTTTTCTGACCTATTTCCCCATACATGAGGCAACCCATGCGCTTGAAGCTTCTGACCCTCGCCCTGGCCCTGTCGGCGTTCCCGCTGGCCGGCCACAGCGAGGACTTGCTGGATGCATACCGAGAAGCCCGCGCCAATGACCCGGTGCTGTCGCAGGCGGAAGCTACCCGCCTGGCCACCGGTGAGGGCGTCACTCAGGCGCGTGCGTTGATGCTGCCCCAGCTCAATGGCAGCTACGGCCTGCAACAGCAGTCGGCCGGCAACAACATTGCCAATGGCACCATCACGGGCTCCAGCTACGGCCATTCGCGCACCCGCGACATGTCGGCCACGCTGACCCAGTCGGTGGTTGACCTG
Source organism: Dyella japonica (assembly GCF_040545895.1). Lineage (GTDB taxonomy): Bacteria > Pseudomonadota > Gammaproteobacteria > Xanthomonadales > Rhodanobacteraceae > Dyella > Dyella japonica_D. The sequence continues at coordinate 553,753 of NZ_JBEPMU010000004.1, read as the reverse complement.
AGCCAGTGGGCCAACCTGGCGGCGGCCCGCTCGGCGGCCCGCTCGCAGGACGCGACCTATGACGCGGCTGCGCAGAACCTCTACGTGCGTGTCACCACGGCCTACTTCGGCGTGCTGACCAGCCAGGATGCCCTGATATTCGCCAAGGCCAGCGAAGACTCCTTCAAGCAGGCCTACGACCAGGCCGACCAGCGCTTCAAGGTGGGCCTGTCTGCCATCACCGACGTGTATCAGGCGAAGTCGGAATACGAGCTGGCCAAGGCCCAGACCGTCGCCGCGCAGAACACGCTCAACGACGCCAAGGAAGCCCTCACCCAGATCACCGGCAAGCCGGTGGGCGACCTGAAGAAGCTTCGCGAAGACCTGCCGCTGACGCCACCCAACCCGGCCGATCCGGACGCCTGGGTGCAGGCTGCCCTGCAGTCCAACGCCACCATCCACGCCAGCCAGTACAGCGTGCAGGCCGCCGAGCACGACATCGACGCCGCCCGCGCCGGCCATCTGCCGACCATCAGTGCTTCGGTCTCGCGCGGCAAGGACACCACCTGGCTCGAGCACGGCAACTACAACGTGCCCGGCAACGGCGCCTATGGCACCACAGTCGGCATCTCGATGAATATCCCGATCTTCTCGGGCGGCGCCACGCAGTCCCGCGTCCGCCAGTCGATCTACCAGCGCGACGAAGCCCAGGATTCGCTGGAGTCCACGCGCCGCCAGGTGGTTCGCGATACGTTGAACTTCTACCGCTCGGTCGCCGCCGGCATCAGCCAGGTGGAAGCCAACAAGGCCTCGGTGGAATCGGGCCAGAAGGCGCTGGAAGCTACGCGTGCGGGTTTCGACGTGGGCACCCAGACCATGCTGAACGTGCTCAACGCGATTCAGACGCTGACCCAGGCCGAGAGCAGCTACTCGCAGTCGCGCCATCAGCTGGTGCTCGACCAGTTGCAGCTCAAGCAGTCGGCGGGTTCCATCGACGTGAAGGACGTGGAGCTGGTCAACGCGATGCTGCAGTAACGCATAACGCACGCGCTGGAAACGACAAGGCCGGGCATGTCCCGGCCTTGTTGCATTCAAGCATGGGAAGACGTCTGGACGTCTATTCCTGCAGCAGGTTGTCGATCATGCCCATGACACGCTTCACCGCACCGCGCTCGCTATCGAACACGATGCGTGCCGCATCGCCCATGCGCGTACGCTGCGGCGGATCGCGCAGCAGTTGAAGCACCACCGGCCCCAGCTCCTCGGCGCTGTTCACGCGCGACGCGCCGCCCTCGCGGATCAGAGTGAGCGTGATCTCCTCGAAATTGAAGGTGTGCGGCCCCACCAGCACCGGCGTGGAGAGCGCGGCCGGCTCCAGCACGTTGTGGCCGCCAATCGGCACCAGGCTGCCCCCCACGAAGGCCAGATCAGAGGCGGCATAGAACGGCATCAATTCGCCCATCGCATCGATCACGAACACCTGGTGCGCCGCCGACGGCACGCGATCGGCGCTGCGCGTGCCCACGGTGAAGCCAAGGCTGCGCGCCGAATTCTCCACCAGCTTGAAGCGCTCGGGGTGGCGCGGCGCGATCAGCAGCAAGGCATCGGGCCAGCGCGTGAGCACTTCGAGGTGCGCCTCAAGCACGGGCAATTCCTCGCCCTCGTGCGTGCTGCCGGCGATCCACACGGGACGCAGGCGCCCCCATTGCTCGCGCAGCTCCTCGCCCTTGCGTTCCGCATCGTAAGGCACCGGCATGTCGAATTTCATGTTGCCGGCAACCACGATCTTGTCGGGATCGGCGCCCAACGCACGATAGCGCGACGCATCGGTGAGCGATTGCGCGGCGATCTGATAGACGCAACGCATCGCATGCCTGACCAGGCTGCCCAGCGGCTTGTAGCCGCGCAGCGAGCGTTCGGAGAGACGGGCGTTGACGATCATCAGCGGAATACTTCGGCGCCAGCAGGCGCGGTACAGATTCGGCCAGATCTCGGTTTCCACGATGATGGCCAGGCGTGGCCGCACCCGCTTGAGGAAACGCGACACCGAGAACGGCAGGTCGTACGGCAGGTACACATGGAAAACGCTGTCGCCGAACAGCTGGCGCACGCGCTCGGAGCCGGTGGGCGTCACCGTGGTCACCACCAGCGGCGCGTTCGGATAGTCCGTCTGCAACGCCTTGATCAGCGGCTCGGCGGCATTGACCTCGCCCACCGACACGGCGTGCACCCAGAGGCTGCCCGTGATGCCCGATGCCTCGAAGTAGCCGAATCGTTCTCGCCAGCGCTTGTGGTAATCGCCGTAGCGCACGCCACGCGCCATCAGCCGCAAGACGATCAGCGGCGTCACCAGGTACAGGGCGAGGGTGTAGAGATAGCGCAACGGAAAGCCCAGCGGAGTCGGTGCGCCAGTATATCGGCTCGGGCCCGTGGGCCCGGCTGGTCGCTCGCCTCGTTTTGGCTTGTTCCCTACAATGCGTGCGATGCCCGGCATGCCACGTCCCACCTTCTCCCGCTCCCTGCTCGCCCCGACGCACTGGCCCGCGTGGCTGGGTGCCGGCGTGATCTGGCTCATCGCGCGGCTGCCGCGCACTTGGCTGATGGCGTTCGGGCGTGGACTGGGCTGGCTCGTGCAGCGCGTGCCCTCGCCACGGCGGCACGTGGCGGAAGTGAACATCGCGCTGTGCTTTCCGGAGCTGTCCAAACAGGAACAGGCCAAGCTGGTCGATGCGCACCTGCGCGACATCGGCCTGATGATGGCGGAGTTCGCACTGGGCTGGATGGGTAGCGAACGCGCCATCGCCAACGTGCCGGTCACTCTCGAAGGTCTCGAACATCTGGAAGCCGCACGCGCGCAAGGCAAGGGCGTGTTGCTCGTCGGCGGCCACTTCTCGCATCTGGAGTTGTGCGCGCGGCTGGTCTCCCAGCGCATCCGCATCTCGGGCATGTATCGGCGCATGGATTCAGCGGTGTTCGAATTCGCCGTGTTGCGCGCGCGCCTGGATTACGCCGAGGCGATGTTCGAGAAGGACGATATCCGCGGCACCGTGAAGCATCTGCGCAACGGCGGCACGCTGTGGTACGCGCCCGATCAGGATATGCGCAGCAAGGACAATGTGTTCGTACCGTTCTTCGGCGTGCCGGCGGCCACCATCACGGCAACGCATCATCTTGCGAGGCTGTCCGGTGCGCTGGTCATTCCCTTCTATCACCGCCGCCTGCCCGGCAACGCGGGCTACACGCTGAAGCTGGGCGCGCCGCTGGATTCATTTCCCAGCAAGGATCCGCTGGATGACACCGCGCGCGTCAACGTGTGCATCGAGGACATGGTGCGCGCCGCGCCCGAGCAATACCTTTGGGTTCACAAGCGTTTCAAGACGCGTCCGGAAGGCAGCGCTTCCGTCTACTAAAACCTTTCGTAAAGCCGTCGCTTTCGCTGACAGATAGATGACAGTCTGTGCGGGTAAAACAACGCTCGCACATTCCCCACCTATCCGCCCATACATGACTTTCCGGCTGTTTTTGCGCTCGCTGCGCCAACGCCGCGACTGGCGTGGCTCGTCATCCAAACGCCTCGCTGCCGCACTGAAATACATCGCCCGCAGCATGCGCATGGCGCGACGACAGTCTGCGTGGCTGAGCGAGCTGTACGGCTCGCCGCGACTCGTGTCGATCCTTGAGCACGACCCGCGTCTGCATGAGCGTTGGCATCATCACTACATCAATCGCCGCATCGGCCGTGCCGAACGCATGGCCATCGTGAGCGCGCACTACCGCTTCGCGTTCCGGCGACTGCCCGCAGCGATGATGGATGCGGTATACCTGCGCGGCCGCCACGTGCTTGGCACGCTCAACCTCAAGGACGGCAGCGAACTGCAGTTGGAACTGCGCCGACCGACCGGCCGCAGCCGCGAAGGCGAACTCGCGCTATGCCTCGCCAATACGCAAGGACAGGTGTTGTCGTCGACCATCTTCAGCATTGCCGATGAAGGGCGCACGTTGTTGATCGGCTGCCTGCAGGGCGCCGCTCCCGAACTCGGTCGCGAGGCCGTGCGCGAACTCACCAAGCAGTGTTACGGGCTGAGACCGAAGAACCTGTTGCATTCGCTGCTGCTCGCCTTCGGCACCTTCAGCGGCGCCACGCAGATTCGCGGCGTCAGCAACCTGGCGCATCCGTTTGCCGGTGAGGCCGACAAGATCAAGGCCGACTACGACAGCTTCTGGGAGGAATGCCAGGGCGTGCTGCAGCCCGACGGTTTCTTCGCGCTGCCGACCACCGAGCCGGAACGCAGCGAGCTGCAGGTCGAGAGCAAGCATCGCTCCGCCTTCCGTCGCCGTGAGATGCTCCGCCGCGAAGCCTGCGCACGCTTGCTGGCCGCGTTGCGTGACCAGGAACTGCCGTTATCGCAGGCCGCCTGACCCGTCGAAACAACATCCCCGGCGCAAGGCCGGGGATGTCGAGGCTCTCCCTTATTTCACGTTGACGAAGGCCTTCCAGGCCTTGAGCAGATTGTTGGCGTCGACCGAACCCAGCCCGGAGGCGAAGCTCCACCCCGCCTGTGCCGCGAACGCCTCGGTGTTGGCGTTGTACTTGTTGGCATTGGTCGAGGTGAGGCCGAGCTGGATCGGGCCGAGGTAGGAGTTCGGCAGCGTGCCGTAGTAGTAGCAATCGGGCGTCACCACATCGGGCAACTGTTGCACGCATTGCGTCGCGATGCTGCCGCGCGTGACGTTGTGGAACACGCACTTGCCCGTCCCTTTGGCGCCGTTGTCCGAATTGCAGGTCGCCAGCGTGGCCGGCGGCGCGCCCTTCGGGCCGCCGTATTCATCCGCCGCCAACGTATACAGCGTCGGTGCCGCATTGCCCTGGTTGGGCGACAAGCCCTTCGCCGCGAGTCCCTGATCGATCAGCGCCTGGATGCCGGCGAACATCGGCGACGACAGCGACGTGCCGCCAATCAGCGCCGTGCTGCCGGTAAAGCCCGGCGTGCACGGGTAGTAGTACGAGCACACGATCACCCAGGTCGAACCACCGTACGAGCCGCCGAACAGCGCCACGTCAGGCACGTCGCGCGACTGGTCCTTCGCAGCGTTGTAGACCAGCCGCTGCCAGGCCGGCTTGGCATTCACCGACGATGGGCCCCCGCTGCCCGATTCGGACGTGATGTAGTAGCCGTTCGGGTCGAACTGCAGATACGCCTTGCAGAACGCGAGCGAGGTGGCATAGCCCAGCGACTTCGCCGCCACTTCGTTGCCGCAGGATTCGTTCCATGGAATCTCCGGCACGTACGACAGCGCCGAACCGTATTGCGCGTTGAAGGATGCGCTGAAGTATTTCTTGGTGGTGCCATCGAGGATGTCGGCCGTATCGGTGCCACCCACCACCGTGTCGTTGGGCGAGGTGCCGAACGCATTGGCGTCGATGCCTGCGCCGTTGATGAAGAATCCATTGAAGCTCGGGTTGGAACCCGAGTCGCCGCTGGACACGAACACGGAAATGCCTTCCGCATCCGCCTGCGCCCACATCAGGTCGATGGCCGATTTGCTCGCCGAATCGACAAAGCCCTCGCCGTAGCCGTAGCTCGCGCTGATGATGTTGGGACGGTCTGTGCCATTGATCAGGTTGGTCGCTGCCGTGACCACGCCGCCAAAGAAATTGGTGGCATTCGAATCGTCACAACTGGCCAGCCAGATGTTCGCACCGGGCGCCATCGCCGTGGACCACTCCGCATCGAGCAGGGCTTCGAAGTCGTCTTCCCCAGGGAATGCAATGGTCGGGTCGATGCAGTTGGTGAACCCCGTTGCCTGCGGCTGGAATTGCTTGAACGTGCCGCCATAGCTGGTCAGCCCGAACTGGCTCACGAAGTTGGTCCAGTCATCGGGCACCATCGAGCTATCTTCCACCACCGCGATAGTGATACCCGTGCCGGTGAGTCCGCTCGCATAGAGCTTGTCGGTGCCGTAGATCTTCGCCATGTCGTAAGGCACCAGGCCACGCGAACCATTGGTGAAGTTGACCGCCTGCGGCGTCAGGCCGACGGCGGCCGTCTTCGGTTGCTGCACCGTGAAACGTTGCGAGCTGGCGTTGAACTGGCCGAGCTTCGGCGCGGTGTGCTGCGCTTGCGGATGGATGTCGTTGAGGCCCGCCACGCCCGCCACCACGCCCTGCAGCGCCTGCGGAATGCTGATGTCACTGGCATTGGCCACGTGCGCCGTGTTGTTGATGGTGTAGTGGTTCATCTGCGTGCGGAAGGCGCGCTTCACCTGCCCCGCGTTGCCGCTGAAGTCGATCTGCATCTTGTTGGGATAGACACCGTTGACGGTGAAACCCTGCGACTTCAACCATGCGCTGACGGCGGCGACATCCGCATCCGAAACGCCGAACGTCTGGCCGAATTGCGCCGGGGTCACCCACTGGCGGAACTTCGACGACGTCGGATCGTGCTGGGCAGATATCAGTGCGTCCAGGGCAACCTGCCGCTTGGCACTGCGCTGCAGTACCAGATTCATGTGATTCATGGGCGCCGCATCGTCCACGGCCTTGGTCGGCGTGGCGCGGTCGACGAGGCTCAGATGGCTGCGCTGCAGCGTCGATGTCGCGCGATTATCGACTGTCTGCGTCACCCGTGGCGCTTCGGCTGTGTTGATGCCCGCCAGCGCCGCGTCTTGGGCGGAACCCGCTTGTGCCGATGCAACGATCGGCGTGCCTGCAAGGACCAAGGTCATGGCCGCCAGCAGGTTCAGGTGCTCGTGTTTCATGCAATGTCTCCCTGATGTGATCCATTGAGAACAAGCCCCCCGTTTCGGTTTGCCACCGCTGTTTTCTTCCTGACCTCCTTTCCGATTCGCGCTGTGCAGCAGACAAACGCTCCCGTCACGTCGCCAAAGCGGCGACGTGCTTTCGTTGCAATGAAAAATCACCCCAAACGGCGCGAGAGTGAGCTACCTCGCGATGACACCCCACCAAACCACGCGAGTGTAGGTACGCAGTGGAAGCCGCCACAATGCGGCCCGATGGAAAACGTGCGCTGCATCGTGACGGGAACGTTCATGCCATCAGAATCATCGTGTTGCGCCGTACTCGCGCGTTGTTTCAACACGACGGCAAGCATGACCTGCCTCACGCAATTTCGTTCGTCCAAATCGATGGATTGACGGAGGGTTCACGAGGTAAGGGCGCCAAAGCGCCCGCGCGCATCGATGAAAGGAATTTCGTCCATGCAAGAGTTTGCGATGGGTCGTACAGCTATCTAAACGTCCACTGAATTCAGCGGAAAGTGCCCTTCAAACATAGTCTCGTGCTTCGCGACTAACGCTGCTTGTTGCGCGCTTGGCGCGTCGCCTGTTCGCGTGCCTCGTGCAGCTTGGCGTACTTGAGAAAAGCGTAGAACGCGCCGGTCACGCTGGCGATGAAACCGGCCCAGCCATTGAGGAAGTAGCGCTTGCCGATGTACTGGCGCAGGAAGAACACCGGCGGATAGAACACCATGCGCAGTCCGGTGAAGCGCTGCCGCGTGCGCAACTTGTAGGCCACCATGCCGGTGGTATAGCGATTGATCTTTTCGACGCGCGTGGCGATGTCGCCATCACCATCGTTGACGAAATCGGCGCGCCGCAGCGTCTTCACCGGGCCGCGAACTTCCACGGCCGCGTGGACATCGACATCGTTCATGCCGCCGCGGCGGCGATCGAACAGGCGTAGGTGACCGTTGCGCCAGCTCCAGCGGTGCTGCACCGTCCAGAACATGCGTTCGCGTCGCGGCAGGCGGAAGCCGGCGTGCGTCGGGTGCACCAGGGCACGCTCGATCTCCTCGCGTGTGCCGGGCGAGAGGATTTCATCGGCGTCGAGGTTGAGGATCCAGTCGTGACTGGCCATGTCGTAGGCGCGCTGCTTCTGCGGGCCGTAGTCGTCGAAGGGATGCACCGCGATGCGTGCGCCGTGCTTGCGCGCGATGGCCACGGTGTCGTCGGTCGAGCCCGAATCGAGCACCACGATTTCCTCGGCCCAGTCCACCTCGCTGAGGCAGGCATCGAGCGTGTCCGCGTTGTTGAAGGTGATCACCACTACCGACAACGGCTCGCGTGTCATGCCGCCTCTCCGCGCGACGGATGCACATACAGCGCCGCACACCACAGGCCCAGCAACCACGCGAACAGCAAACCCCACCAGGCCGAATAGAAAGCCAGATGCGTGTTGAGCGGGAACAGCATCGCCCCCAGGGCGAGCGTGGCTGGAAAGGCGCGCGTTCGTGCAGCCTCGCCCACCCGTCGCCAGGCGATGACCGCCCATCCCAGGGCCGCCAACCAACAGGCCATGCCCAACGAGCCCGTTTCCGTAAGTACCTCGAGCAGCCATTGATGGGCATGGCAGGCGCCTTCGCCAACGCCGCAGGCATCGCCGGTAACTACGAAACGGTCATTGGCTGGTGCATAGGTGGGATAGGCATAGCGGTAGGCGCGCACGCCCACACCATTGATGGGATGCCCCTCGAACATCGCCACGCTGGTGCGCCAGATATCCAGGCGACCGCTCAGTGCCCAATCGACCGACTTGTCCGAGCCTTGCAGCGCCTGCAGCGTGCGATCGATGCGTAGCTGGAATCGTTCGGAGGTTTTCCAGGCGATGCCGCCGGCCAGCAGGATCACCACGACCAGGGCACTGGCAGCGGCGGCGAACCGAAGAGGCGAGCCTGTCACTCGCCACGCGAAACCCAGTGCCACCACGGCGTAGCAAATCCACGAGGCGCGCGAACCCGACATCAGCACCGGCCCCAGCAACAGCACGAAGGCCATGAGCAGCCCCTTGAGGCCAAAGCGCCGCAGCGCCACCCACAACACGAACGGCGCCAGCACCGACAGCGAGGGGCCAAGTTTCAGATTCGCGGCGCCAAAGATGCCGGAAATGCGCTCGGGCTCCGCGTGCCCACCCAGGCTCCAGCCGGTCAGGGCCTGCACCCATGCATCGAGCGCCCAGAACACCACGACGACGGCCGTGGCCAGATAGAGCGCGTCGAGCTTGTCTTCACGCCGGATGGCAAAGCAGGCGTACAAGCCCAACGGCACGTAGCGAAGCAGCGACGCCACCGTGCCCCAGCTCTTGCCCGGCGCCAACGAGTCCACTGAGGAGATCAATGCGGCTCCGACGTAGGCCGCCAGCAACCACAGCAACAGCTGTGCACCGGCGTGCTCGCGCAAGGCGGACGGATGGCGCACGAACAGCAGCACCACGCCGATCAGGCAAAGAAAGGTTCCCAGCTCGGCGCTGCGCCCGAACGGCAACAGGCCGATCACCAGCCAGAACGGCAGCAAGGGGGAACGCAGGGCGGCCTTCAGGGATGCAGCGAGTGGGCTCATGCGTCGATCAGCAAGGATGATGCGCGCATTGTAGTGAGCCGCCGCGACCGGCGGGCCGCTTCAGGCGGTGACGAGCTCGTCGTACAGGGCCAAGGTGGCCTGCTGCATGTCGGTGAGGCGATAGTTCTGCAGCATCGGGATGGGCGGCGCCACGCGCAGCAGCTCGGCCGCACGCTCCACCAGTCGCTCGCGGTCAGCCGGTGGCACGCGGCCGGCAGGATAGAGCTCGGCCAGCAATTCGCCCACGCCGCCGTGCGCGTAACCCAGCACCGGACGGCACAGCGACAAGGCTTCGATCACGGTGCGACCGAACGATTCGGGCTTGTTCGACAGCTGCAGCACCAGCGAGGAGATGGCATAGATGTCGCGCACGTCGGAACGAGCCGGCGTCATCACCACCTGCTGTTCCAGCCCGCGCGTGCGGACCAGATGGCGCAGCTCTTCCACGTAGGCTTCGCGGCCGGCCTCGATCACGCCCAGCAGCAGCAGGCGTACGTCGATACCACGACGCTTCAGCTCGGCCACCAGCTCGATGGCGTCGTGATGGCCCTTCAGACGTGTGCCACGTCCCGGCAAGGTCAGCAGCGGACCGCCCGCGAGCGCAGGAAATTCGGCGAAGAACGCCTTGCTCCAGTTGTCGTCCGGGCGATGGCCGTACGGAAAGGCGTCCGGATCGATGCCGCGCGGAATCACCCGCACGCGGCCCGGCTCCAGCCACGAGTAGTGGCTGAGCATGAAATCGCGCAGGGTTTGCGACACGGCAATCACGCGCTCGCCGCGCAGCAGGATGGCGCTGTAGCGGCCGGGCGAGTTGAGCCCATGCACGGTCGTCACGAAATGCGGCGCCGGCTTCATGCCCTTGATGGCCCACCAGCCCAGCCAGGCCGGCAGCCGCGAACGAGCATGGACGATGTCGGGCTTGAGCTCACGCAGCAGCTTGCGCAGCGCACCGACCTTCATGAACGTGCCCAGCGACTTGCGGCCGATATCCAGCGTGATGTGACGGCTACCTTCGGCTTCCAGCTGCGACACCATGCGACCGCCGGCCGAAATCACGATGGACTGGTGGCCAGCCTGCACCAAAGCACGAGCAATCTCCAGCGCAGACCGCTCCGCCCCGCCCGATTGCAGGGCAGGGATCAGCTGGACCACGGTCAGAGACCGCGCTGGTGTGGCGACTGCTGACATGATTTGTTCGAAAGGTGCCTTCATTCCTAGAGGCAAGCAGCAATCGTGCCGAAACCAGCACTTGAGATTGTTTCAGATGTAACTTTCGAGACCGAAATCAGTCGCGGAGCACGTAATGCGCGCCGCAATAAGGACATGTGGACTCGCCACCGTCCTCGACGATCGGCAAATAGACCTTCGGATGCGAGTTCCACAACACCATGCCGGGCATCGGACAGGACAGCGGAAGGTCCGAGCGCGTCACTTCGTAACGATTTTCGGCATTCGCCGGGATCAGCGGGGCAGCCGCAGGGGAACGCGACATGGGGTCAAACTCCATCAGGACACCAGACCCATCATGTTAGCAGGCCAACCCGATATCGCGACCCCGCGGGCGCCCGACGACGACCTGGGGCATAGTGCGAGCGACCGATGTCGAGGGGTCCGCCTGAGGCAGAGAATGCGTCACGCCTGACCAGGCGCAGGGGAAAAAACGAACGGCCCGTAATCCGGCCAAGGGCGGACCGCGGGAACATGCTCATCCTGATGAAGGAGCAGTCATGGACTTCGGAAAGATCGTCAGCCGCATCAAGGCCATCCTCAGCTCGCCACAGACCGAGTGGCCCGTCATCGCCGCCGAGCCCGACACCGTGCGCGGCCTTTATCGCAACTACATCTGCATCGTCGCCGCGCTGCCGGTAATCGCCCATTTCATCCGCGGCAGCCTGATTGGCTTCGGCGGCTTTGGCATGCATGCGCACACGCCCATCGGCATGGGATTGCTCGGGCTGATCCTGCACTACCTGCTCGCGCTGGTGGTGACCTACCTGGTGGCACTGATCGTCGATGCGCTCGCGCCCACCTTCGGCGGCACCAAGGACTCGGTGCAGGCGCTCAAGACGGTGGCCTATGCGTGGACCGCCGGATGGGTGGCAGGCATCGCGGTGATCATCCCGTGGATCGGCTGGCTGGTGGGCATCGCGGGCCTGATCTACGGCATCTACCTGCTCTATCTCGGCCTGCCCCACACCATGCGCTGCCCGGCTGAACGCGCGGGCGGCTACACCGCCGTCGTGGTGATCATCGCCATCGTGCTGAGCTGGATCGTGGCGCTCATCGTAGGCGGCATCATTGGCACCGCGGCGCTTACCGGTACCTCCGTGAGCGGCATCCACGTCTCGGGTGACGGCAGCACCGTGACAGTGGATCCGGACAGCACGCTCGGCAAGCTCTCCGCCATGAGCGCCAACACGGCGCGCGCCGAGAAGGATCTGGAGAACGCGCAGAAGTCCGGCGACGTCGCCGCACAGCAGGCTGCGATGGGCAAGATCATGAGCGGCGACGGCAAGACGGTGTCCGTGTCGCTGTCACCCGAAACGCTGCGCGGCTTCCTGCCGGACGAGCTCGACGGCATGAAGCGCAGCGACTTCAACGCCCAGCGCTCCGGCGCGATGGGCATGCAGATCTCCACCGCCCGCGCCAACTACAGCGACGGCAAGGAACGCAGCCTGCAGATCGAGGTGGCCGACACCGGCAACATGCGCGGCATGATGGCCATGGCCAGCGCGATGGCGCCATCGTCCGAGCAGCAGACGGAACACGGCTACCAGAAGACCTATACCGACCACGACCGCCTCGTGCACGAATCGTGGGACACGCAAACCAGGATGGGCGAATTCGGTGTGATCGTGGCCAACCGCTTCAGCGTCAAGGCAAGCGGCAATGCCGAGGACATCGACCAGCTCAAGCAGGCCGTGGGCGACATGGACCTGGACAAGCTCGAATCGCTGAAGAACGAAGGCGTGAGCAGCAACTGACGGCCAAAAGAAAAAGGCCCGCGCCGTGAAGCGCGGGCCTTTCTCACGCCCAGCGTTGGGCTTACTTGGCGGCGTCGGCCTTCGGCACCGACGCCTCGGTGGTGATGCGCACCTTGATCTCGTCGCTCACGTTCGGCACGTAGGCGCCCATGCCAAAGTCCGAACGCTTCAGCGTGGCGGTGGCGTCGAAGCCCACCGTCTGCGTCTTCAGCATCGGATGCTCGCCGCTCTTGTTGAGCGTGGCATCGAGCGTCACCGGCTTGGTCACGCCGTGCACGGTGAGGTCACCCGTGACCTTGTACTTGTTGCCACCCACGGCCTGCACCTTGGTGCTCTTGAAGGTGACGGTCGGGAACTTGTCGGCGTCGAAGAAATCCGGCTTCTTCAGGTGCTCGTCCAGCGCGCTCACGTGCGTGTCGAGGTTGGCCAGCGGCAGCGTCACGTCGACGGACGACTTGGCGGCGTCCTTCTCGTCGAACACCAGGGTGCCCTCGCCCAGGCCGAGGTTGGCGGTGGGGTTGGAGAAACCGAAGTGGTTCCAGCTGAACAGGACCATGGTGTGGCCCGGGTCCAGCTTGTAAGTCACCGGGGCAGCCTGGGCGGACACGGCGGCGCTGACGAGGCCGGCGAGAAGGAGGTAACGAAGTGCACGCATGGGTTGAATCTCCATTGGGTTGGGGGTTGACGGACCGATGCCGATGAAGGCCTCAGGCGATCCGGCAAGCTTCTTCGAACGAGAGGCGCGGGCTGCGCGGGAACAGGTCGCGGCTGGCATCGCCATAGCCGATGTTGACCAGGAAGTTGGACTTCACCGTGGTGCCCGCGAAGAACGCGTTGTCCACACCGGCATTGTCGAAGCCGGACATGGGGCCGCAATCGAGGCCCACCGCACGGGCGGCGAGCATCAGGTAAGCGCCCTGCAGCGAACCATTGCGGAAGGCGGTGACGTCGATCAGCGCCTGGTTGCCGGCGAACCAGCTGCGCGCATCGGCGTGCGGGAACAGCTGGGGCAGCTTTTCGTAGAACTCATGGTCCGTGCCCACGATGGCGGTGACCGGCGCGGCCAGCGTCTTGGCGCGGTTGCCTTCGGAGAGGAACGGCGACAGCTTCTCCTTGGCTTCCTTCGACTTCACGAACACCACACGCATCGGCGAGGAGTTGGCGCTGGTCGGGCCGAACTTGGCGAGTTCGTAGATCTTGTGCAGCTGCTCGTCGGTAACTTCTTTCGGCAGCCACGCGTTGTACGTACGTGCCGTGCGGAACAATTGGTCGAAGGCGGCCTCGGAAAGCATCTCGCTCATGGGTATCCTGTGGGCATGGCGCGCCGACAGCGGCGCAACGTTCTCAAGTGTAAGCGCGGTCGCAGGCAAACAGGACCCAGGCCAATGGAACGAACTGTACCGTCCGGGGAAACAATGCGGCGGGCAACGGTCACATGCTGAAGCCTCGCGGCGACTGCTGGGTGATCACGGACGGCGCGGCCGGCAACCAGCGCCAGGCCCTGGCGCTGGCCGAGCGGCTGGAGATGCCCGTGCGCCACCTGCAGCTCGAACCCGGGGCACCGTGGTCGTGGTTGGCACCCCGCGTCACGCTGGGTGCCCGGCTGGCGCTGGACGCCACACAGCGCCAGCAGTTCGCAGCGCCCTGGCCCGCGGTGGCCATCGGGTGCGGCCGATCCGCCGCGCTCTACACGCGCCTGCTCCGCTCGTTGAGCCGCGGCGCGTGCTACACGGTGCAGATTCTCGATCCGCGCGTGAACCCCGAGCATTGGGACACGGTGATCGCCCCACAGCACGACCAGCTGACCGGCCGCAACGTGATCCGCCCGCTGGGCTCGCTCAATCCGGTGGACGACGCCTGGCTGCAGGATGGCCGCGAGGCCGATCCTGCCTTCGCGGCGCTGCCTCGCCCCCGCGTGGGCGTGCTGTTGGGTGGACCGCGCAAGGGCGTGACCTTCAACGAGAGTTACATCGACCAGTTGATCAGCGGCCTGCACGCCAGGCGCCGCCACGATGGCGGCAGCCTGCTGGTGATGGCATCGCGACGCACGCCACCGGAACTGGTGGAACGCATGCGCCAGGGCCTGGGCGACGTGCCCGGCCTGGTATGGGCCGGCCACGACGACGGCAGCAATCCCTACCCCGGCGTGCTGGGCTGGGCCGACCGGCTCGTGGTCACGCCCGACTCGGTCAACATGCTCTCCGAAGCCTGTGCCGTGGGCTGTCCCGTGCATACCTTCGTGGTGGGCTCGCTACCCGACAAGCTCGCGCGCTTCCACGACGCGCTGCGCAAGGCCGGCCTGCTGCATGCGCTCGACGCCATGAACACGCCGCCCGTCCCCCCGCTTCGCGTAACTGACACCATTGCCACCACACTGCGCGACCTGATCGCGCTGCGTCAGGCCACCGCAATCGGCAAGTTGTCCAGCCACACATAGTCCTTCGCGCCACCGCCGTACTCGCCCAACAGCTGACTGGCTGGGCCATAGACGTAGCGTTGATTGATGGCACTGGGCCACGTGGCGATCTTAGCCACGCGCTCGCCGTTGGCGTTGTACGCATAGGTGTCCACCGTGCCGCCATTGCGCTGCACGGTGATCAAGCGATTCCTGCCGTCGTAGCCGTAACCGAAGCTCTCGCCGCCGATCACGTTGACGGTGGTGTTGCTGTTGGCGTCGTAACTATGCGCGGCATTACCCACGCTGCTTAGCCAGTGCGCGTCAGCTTTGTAGCTATAGGTGCCGCTGGCCAGGCCCGAGGCCGCCTTGCTCAGGCGGTCGCCAGTCTTGTTATACGTGTACGCTTCAATGGCCTTACCGCTGGCGTCTTTGACGCTGCCGAGGCGGTAAAGCGGGTCGTAGGTCTAGCTTTCCGTCGCCGGGTTGGTGCCAGCGGTATTGCCCCCGGTGCTGTCGGCAATGGCGCGGGCGTGTTGGGTCAGTTGGCGCCGGCGCAATGTGGACTGGACGGCTACATGTACCTAGGAGTTATTTATTGATATTGACTATCTCCCCCTTTGCAACATCGCGCCCCTCCCAAAGAGTCCCCCCCCTTTCCAACGAAAAGCTTCGGTATCGCAAGTTCTCGATAGAGAAACTTGACGGGAACCTCATAAACGGAGCCGAGCTCGAGACGCTGTGGCTGATTCGTAATGCCGATGGACGTTGTAGTTCAGCCCACTTTCCACATCGTAGTACTGGCCCGTAACCACACCCTTGATGCCCCCCTGCGCCGATGGCGCTGGCTTTCCTTGATACGACGCGGTTGGCGAGCGCAGCGAGCATGAGGCGACGTGCGTCCTGGCTAAAAATTCCTTGAGGCAGTTCTATGGTTGCGCGCTGAACTCAGAAACTCATCAGTCAGATCAAAGTATCTCGTCCACAACACCGTCGGCGATTGTCCTCAAGTCCCAGAGGATGAAGGGACTTCCAGCTCGGAGCCCTGGTTTTACAAGGCTTGGCGACACGAGCGTAATCGGGACGCGCGCTGTTTGTCCGGGAGTGATAGGGCCAGTCTCATCGAGATACAGCCCGCAGTCGAACTTTTCGCCCTCAAATTCCAAAGGACAACGAAAGATGCCCGAGTTTGTGGGGCCGCGTCTTCCACCCTCGCTTGTAGGATAGAAATGCACTGTCGCAATGAAGTCCGGTCGATGTGTCATGGCTTAGGGCCTTGAGGGAGGCTTGGGAGTGAAAGGCATGGGCGTTCCTGAGCTTAGCCCAGGAAGAAGCTTTGTCGGTATGGTGACAGTGTCAATCCGTCGGTCCACCGTCGTTCGCATCAGCGGAGTGATTGCATCACTCGATATTGAAGATTGAACAATCGTATACGGCTCTTCGTACAAGCCTGTACCGTACAGTTGACTCGCGTAGGACGCGGCACCGTCTGGAGTAGTTGAGAAGTATTTGTTCTCAATTCCTAGAGGGTTCCGAAATGCGCCGCCATTGGCCATCAAATCCTCAAGCTCTGCAGGGCTCACTGCTCGAAATAACGCTGTCGATCTGGCCGCCGTTCCTGTTGCGCCACAGATGGTACGTGAAGGGCGATAACGCGCCTCACTTCTTTCATGTGGGACAAGCGCAAGGGATCAGGATGTTTCCCTTGGCTTGGTGTGTGTTTCGTAGGCGACGTCATCCTGCACAACCACGGCTTTAATGGATTTCGTTGGATCGACGCCAAAAGCTATGGAGTCAGCCCATGCGACTTTGAAGTCGGTCTGCACAGACAAGAGATCGACCGGCTGCAGTTCTTTCAGAACTTTACCAACATCCGTCTTACCCTCCTTAAAAAACCGCTTATCGAGAAAATGCTGGACGGCAGAATACGCCTGCTGGACCGTCAGACCCTCAACAGCGCCTGAGGAACGAAGATCAGCGAGCGTTTGGTCCACTGCTGTCTTCCAATCGTCCTCGATTGCCGGGTCAAGCGGCACACCATCGATCAACGCCATACTGCCCAAGAGCCCAGGCAAGTTATCCCAACCCAACTGCTCATGCAGCGTGGTGAGAAAAGTCACCATCGCCTTAAATACAAGTTGCTCATCCAATATCAGAGCCATCACTGAAACCCTTGTGAGTTCATCTCATCGACCAGGCCTTAAGCCTACTCCTGGAATATAGGTCCAAGGTTGGCTATTCACTCCGCCATTTTGAATAACTCCACCCTGACTGAGGACCCAAACTTGCGATCCATCCGATTGAGATTGCGTGTATACGGAGTTGCCGTAAGCATCTGGTCCACGCAAATAGTCCAGGTTGTTTGCGGTAGAGAGCAGAATATCCCGATTGGCGGAAGTGTCCTCAGCCAAATGGCCGGATGAACTCCGGAAGATGTGTCGAAGGTTTCCGGGGTTTGTTGGAAGTGTGTTAGGTCTCGGACACGAATCCCAGCGCGATTCCTTTCCGATGTCGGTCTCGGGGAAACCCCTCACCAGATTTGGGCCTAGTAGCGGAGCCCAGCTTTCAATCTCGTCATCCTTATCCGGCTCCGGGATGTATTCCTGAAGGCCGAGCGGATCGACTCGGCTCAGCGGATTCCCACCCACACAGGCATACAGGCTCGGTCCTGCGACCAGCCCCGACGGTCGGGCTGATCGTATCCACCAATGGCCGGCTCGTAGTCGCGGTAACCATTGTGGACAAGGCCGCTTTCGGCATCGTAGTACTGGCCGGGTAACCACACCCTTGACGCACCTCTGCGCCTACGGCGGTGACTTTCCTTGATGCGACGCGGTTTGGCGAGCGCAGCGAGCATGAGGCGGCGGTACGTCCTGGCTAAAAATTCCTTGAGATGGTTTTGCGCGCGCCTGCATTCGGAGGCGATTCTCCTTGCATGTGACATCGGTAGCGGAGTATCGCGCTACCGATGTCACGTACCCGTCGTGTTCACCCCAGTCCTTAGCTTTGGGTCAGGGAGCTTGGATCAACCAAGATAATGTCTTCCTGCTCATTATCTATTCCCACGAAATCCAAGTAGTGCTTGTGGTCGAAGGCTTTACCCTCAGACAAAGCATCGGCTTGTGCCGTGAAGAATTTCGCTATGGACCTGAGCTCTTCTGGCGTGGCGACGAAGCTCACCTCGGTGAGCCGAAGTGGTGGCGACGTGATGTCTTCTTGTCGTCCGTAGATCCAGGTACGAGTGACCTTGCTCAAGCGCTGTTGCGAGTCGTAAAGATAGCTAACGGCAAGTCCGCTGGCCGTTAGGCTCTTCGGCCACCAGGTCATCCCGTCTCTAACGTATTGCAGTTTATGGCCGAGCGAATCCGTAACAGTGATGGTGGTGTCGTAGTTTGGCGCGACGACGCGCGCAATGGTTTGTGCGCGACCATCTGCCAACTGCCATCGGACCAGACTACCGTCTGCGCTAAACGTGTATTGCTCGTTGGTGGGCGAGCTATAAGTCCACTGGCCATTGACCTGCTTAAGGTTGCCTTGCTCCGTGGATTCTGGCGAGAGGATGCCGTTGACCAAGGTAAAGATGGATTGACGACCATCCGCATGAACAAGCGCGAACCCTCTTCCATAGGAATCCTGGTCTAGAAACGTATCGTAGGTCGTTAACCAACCGCCAACTGAGCCGTTATAGCGACGTACAAACTGCAGCTCGCCATCCGCGTCGCTGTAATCCTCTTCTTCCTGATACTTATTGCCGCTGGCAATGCTGACGGGATTACCAGCACACGTAACCACGCCGCCCAAAAGAGGCTCTGTAGGGTCGCCTGCTTCCTTGCGATCCTGGTCGTCCGTGGGTTTTTCGCATGCCCCTGTGACTGGGTTGAGCGTCTGCCCCGATGGACAGCTGCTTCGTACACCCAAAACGCCATCGCCGATTGCCAGTGTGCTGGTGCTTCCATCCGGGTAACTGACCAGGACATTGGTGGCACATGAATAGAGTAGTGAGCCTCCTAAGGGATCGGAGTGGGCTGAGTCAAATACGGGCCCTTGGTAGGACAGGACTCGGTAATTGGCACCCCACCCCTGAACGGCTTGGCTGTCCATCGCATAAGCCGTGCGGCAGGCTGCGTCCGCTGTTTGGTAGTGAACGCCCGCATTCGTGATGAACTGTCCGCTGGCCATGTAAAAATAATCGCCGTCTGCAACTGCGGCTTTTGCGCCGCAAGCCATGAACAACGATATCGCGACAGCGTTCGCCAACTTTTTTACTAATGACGCCTTCGCGTCGGTTTCATGCCCCTGAGCAGGGCTTTTCAGACGCCCGCGTGATCGACAATCCGGTGTCTTTGCCACTTCCATGTCTCCCCCAATAACAAGTACCGCCCTTTCGAGAAGGGCATAAAAAACGGATTTCCTTTGGCAGTATTTCGAAAACTAACGTCCTCGTCACTGAGCGAGTAAATATTCGCAATGTGCGACTAAGACAGTGCACCACAGAGGTCAGCGACCCAGGGACGTAAGATACCCACCCAGATCAAATCACCAACGCCTACGAAACCCTTTGGTGCGATGCGCGTCGCCCATACAGCTAAAGACCTGCCTCAATAAGGTCTTGAGAGCAAAGCGCGCGCCGCAACCACTTGAGCAAACCGAACAGCTATCCAGGAAGACACCAAACTCATAACAGGAAACCGAGCGCCGCCGTGACTTCCTGCACGCTGACGCTCAATCGCTCCAGTTCGCCGTCGCGCGGCGCGATGCGTGAACGCAGGTCGAGAGTGCATGCCAGTGCGCGATGCAGCAATTCCGCGTGTGCCTCGGCGAACACCCCGGCCTGTTGCCCATCGAGTAGGCCTGCGTTACGACATGCCTCGATGAGGCCGGCATTGGCGGTGATGTTGAGCAGCGCGGGCCGTTCCGCTGCATGCGCCAGCACCAGGCCTTGCAACGCGAACTCGATGTCGAGCAAACCGCCATGGCCTTGCTTGAGATCGAACAGTTGCGCGTCGGAGCGATCGCGTTCGGCGCGCCAGCGCTGTCGCATGCTGCTGACCTCGTGCAATACGGATGCACGCTCGCGTGACACCGCCAACACCTCACGGCGCACGGCGGCGAGATCGACGTGGAGCGCAGCATCGCCTGCAATGGGACGTGCGCGCAGCAGGGCCTGGTGTTCCCAGGTCCATGCGCGGCTCTTCTGGTACGCCTCGAACGCGTCGAGGCTGCTCACCAGCAGGCCTTTCGAACCATCGGGCCGCAGGCGCGTGTCCACTTCGTACAGGCGTCCGGCGCGCGTGAGCACGGTGAGCCAGTTCATCACGCGCTGGGCGAGGCGCTGATACCAGCGCGAACCTTCCAGCGGTCGCGCGCCATCGCTCATCGCATGCGCGCGCTTGCCGTCGTAGACGAACACGAGATCGAGATCGGAAGCGAAACCCAGTTCCTCGCCACCCAGGCTGCCGTAGCCTAACACTGCAAAACCGGTGCCGACGCCCGGCAGGCGACCGTGTTGCGCGGCAAGCTCGCGTTCGGCGAGCGCCAGCACCGCCAGCACGATGGATTCGGCCAGCACGGCCAGGCGGCGCGCGGTTGCCACGGCATCGGCGCGTCCATCGCTGAAGGCCAACCCGAGGCGGAACGCCACGCTCGCCTTGAATTCGTTGAGGCGCTCCAGTTCGGCTTCGGCCTCGCGCTCGTCCAGTGTCGCCAGCACGCGGGTGATTTCCGCGCTGATGTCCGCACGCTTGAGCGGCAGCTGATCGATGCGCGGATCGAGCACGTCGTCGAGCAGCAGAGGTTGCGCAATCACGCGCTCGGCGAGGAAGGCGCTTTCGGCAAACAGCCGCGCCAGACGCATGCGTGCGGCGGGCTGTTCTTCCAGCAGGGCGAGATACGACGATCGTCGCGCCACTGCCTGCACCAATCGGCACAGGCGCAACAGGCAGGGCACCGGCGCGATGCTGTTGCGCGCCACCGCCAGCAACTGCGGCATGAGACGGTCGAGCTGCTCGCGCGAACGCTGCGACATCGCACGCACTGACGCCGCCTGCGAGAGCTTCTGCAGCGCTTCGGCAGCTTCGCCACCCGGCGTGAAGCCAGAGGATTCCATCAGGCCAGCGTCCAGCGATTCGGCGCACGCGTGTTGCCACAGCGCCACGTCCGCCACCGGCGCGGCGGCGGTACGACCGCCCTGCGGCACCAACACTTCGGCGAATTCCTGGCTGACCTTGGCGCGATGGACGGCGAGCTGCTCTTCCAGCTCCTCCCACGAACCATGGCCCAGTCCGAGCGCGATGCGTTCGCGGCTGAGCGCATCGTCCGGAATGTCGTGCGTCTGCGCATCGCGCAGCATCTGCACGCGATTCTCCACGCGACGCAGAAACACATAGGCCTCGCGCAATTCGCGCGCACGCGCCGCATTGATGTGCCCGCGTGCCTCGCATGCAGTAAGCGCGGGCAGCAGGCCGCGCACGCGCAGGCTGGGTTCGCGTCCGCCGCGGATCAACTGCATCAGCTGCACCACGAATTCGATTTCGCGAATGCCGCCGGGACCGAGTTTGAGATTGTCCGCCAGATCCTTGCGCGCCACTTCCGCATCGATCAGCGATTTCATCTCGCGCAATCCCGCGAACGCGGTGTAGTCGAGATACTTGCGATAGACGAACGGCCGCAGCAGATCCTGCAACTGCTTGCCCGCATGGCGGTCGCCGGCCACGGGGCGGGCCTTGATCCACGCGTAGCGCTCCCAGTCGCGGCCTTCGCTCTGGTAGTACTGCTCCATCGCCGAGAACGGCAATGCCAGCCGGCCGGCATTGCCGAACGGACGCAGGCGCAGGTCGACGCGTGCGCAGATGCCATCCACGGTAGGCTCGTTGAGCAGGCGCACGAGCTGGCGCGCGAGGCGCACGAAATACTCGCTGTTGTCGAGCGAACGAGCGCCATCGCTCTGCCCGCTGTGCGGATAGGCAAGCACCAGGTCGATGTCGGACGAGAAATTCAGCTCGCTGCCGCCAAGCTTGCCGAAACCCACCACTACCATGCGCTGCAACTCGCCCTCGTGGCTGCGGCTATGGCCATAACGTGCAGCGAGCACGTGCTCGGACCACTTCAGCGACGACTCCAGCAGCACTTCGTACAGCACGCTGGTGGCCGAAAGCGTTTCGGGCAATTCGTCCAGGCCATTCACGTCGCGGAACACGAGGCGCAAGGCTTCGGCGTGACGGAAGCGCCGCAATTGCGTCAGGCAGGTAGCTTCGTCGTCGGAAAGCTTCAACGCCTCGATGCGTGCGCTGGCGTCGCTGCCCGAGCGCAGGCGCTCAAGACCTTGCGGCGCCAGCAACTGCGGCTGGCGGAACCATGTATCGAAGGCGAAATCGCTGGCAAGCAAGGTGCGCCGGATGCGCTCGGCAACGCCGGCGTCGTCGTGCAAGGGCACGCCCATCTGGCGGCACCGCGCGATCAGCTCGCGGTAGCGGTCGTCGATCAGCGCGCGCAGCGCCGGGGATTCCGTGGGCCTGTTGATGACAGTCATCCGATCATTCTGCCGCAGTGTCGCGTGCGTTGTTGCGTTCGCACGCGACAAATCTTTCGCAGTATGACCGGCTCATGACCGGATACCGCAGGTTTTACCACTTGCGTGCACGCCGACGACGCACGAGGCGTTGCCATGGTGACGTCCAACGGGACACGCGCCCGTTCCCACAACGATTGGTTCAGATCCAGGACATTACATTTCCTTTTCCGAGCCATGACAGCCAGCCCACAGGGTGCCATGACCACCTCAGCGACTCCACCCGCGCTGCTCGCGCGCTCCATGCCCCTCCGCCTTGCGCTGGTATTCGTGTTGGGCATCGCATTCACGCTGTTGACCGGTGTGGTCGATGGCGGCGTCGGCGTAGGGCCGATGCAGGCGCTGAGCCAGCCCCTGTTCCTGATCGCCAACGCCCTGCCCGGCCTGATGCTGGCCTCGCTGCTGCTGGTTCTGAGCCGCCGGGCCTTCCTCTCCTTTGGCCTGGCCTTCCTGCTGCAGACGCTGGTGTATGCCGTCAATGCACTGAAGGTGAGCAACCTCAGCACGCCGCTGATGCCCGCGGATTTCCGCATGCTGGGCCAACTGCGTCGTGGCGGCCTGACGTTGCTGGGCAGCTACCTGCCATCCAGTCCATGGCCGTATCTCGGGTTGCTGGCTGCCCTGGCGATCATCCTGGTCGCCTGGCGCATGGAACGGCCGATGTTCGCGCGACGCACGCGCGGCAAGCGCCTCGTCACCGGCGTGGCCTTGCTGGCCCTGATCGGCTCGTTGTTCGCCGGCATGCCGGGATGGATGAAGCTCTACGGCGGACACCACCTCTGGCTGGAACCCTGGTCGGCCACGGCCACCGCCGAGCACTCGGGCCTGGTCAGTTCGCTGATGATGTTCCACCTGCACCAGGGCCACGCACGCAAGAAGGCGGACCCCGCAGCGGCACTGCAGCTGATCGAGCGCACCGATGTGGCGCTGCGCGAACATCTGCAAGGGCCGGTGCGCAACAACGGCGAGGAACCCGACATCGTGGTGGTGCAGAGCGAGTCGTTCTTCGATCCGTCGATCATGAAAGGCTACGAGCACGCCGACCTCACGCCGAACCTGCGCCGCCTCGCCGCGCAAGGTGAAAGCGGCCCGTTGCATGTGCCCACCTACGGTGGCGGCACCATCCGCACGGAATTCGAAGTGCTCACGGGTTTGTCGTTGCGCTATTTCGACGACATGCAGTTTCCGTATCTGCAGATGAATCACAAGGTGGTGCCGAGCATGGTGCGCGTACTGCGCTCGCACGGTTACGAAACCATCGCCGTGCATGGCAACGATCCGGGGTTCTGGAACCGCAACACGGCGTTCCAGGCGATCGGCTTCGACCGCTTCGTATCGCGCAAGTCGTTCCCCGCGCACGCCGCGATGGACGGGAAATACATGGCCGACAGCGCGATGACCGACGAAATCATGGCGCAACTGAAGGACGCCGGCCCGCCGCAGTTCCTCTTCGCCATCAGCATCGAAGCGCACGGCCCTTATGACGTACCGCCGGCGAATGCCGCCGAACGCGACGCCATTCCCGTGCCCGAAGGCGTGACCGGCCAGAACAAGCGGGAGCTGCAGAACTATCTCTACCACATGCGTCACGCTGACCAGGAGCTGGGCCGGCTGGCCGAACTGCTCGCCCATCGCGAGCGTCCAACGCTGCTGCTGTTCTACGGCGATCACCTGCCCGCGCTGACCGATACGTACAACACCACCGGCTTCGTCGATGGCAAGGACATGCTCAGCCAGGCCGGCACGTGGCTGTTGGTGGATCCACACAATCCGTTGCCGGCGAAGCGGGAGGCGCTTGCCTCGTGGATGCTGCCCGGCCGCCTGCTCGAACAAGCCGGCGTGCGCGACGATGCCTACTTCGCGCTCACCCAGGTGATCGCCCCGCAGCTCGCCGGCCTGACCCGCGCACCCGGCGCACCGCTGGAAGCGGAGGACAACTCCGAGCACCAGGAAGACGACGACATGGCTAACGTCGCGCTGTTGCGCATGAAGGGCAAGCTCGATGCGCTGCTGCCCAAGGTCGACCTGCAGACGGCAGGCTTCATGGAAGAGGCGCCGCTGGTTCCGGCCGATGGCGTCGAAGCCGTGGGCAGCCACCAATAACGGCATCCTAACGCCATCAAGGGAATGGACGTCCAAACGAAAACGAGCAAGGCCGCCGTTTTTCGCGGTTTTCAAGCGGTACGAAAACGATTTCGCGCACGCGTCATAACGTGGATTCATCGATCTGTCTGCGCGCTAAAGGGAGCCCGGTCGGTTCAGGTTAGGTATGGCGATGTGCCTCTAGCTTCGATTCCAGCCACGAAGCAACGCCTTCGCTGGCATTCCCACACTGGAGGTTTACCTCATGCGTAAGACCATGCTTGCCGCTCTCCTCGTCACCGCTGCTTCCGTCCTGACCGTTCCCGCGTTTGCACAGGACGCCGCTGCAGCGACGAAGACCGAAGCCAGCGCGACCACCACTGGCGCGGCAGCGAAGGACACGGCCAAGGCTACCGATCAGGCCGCGATGAAGAGCAGCGATACCGCGCACAAGGCCAAGCACAGCAGCCACAAGGCCAAGGCCGCTGCCACCGACGCCACCAAGACGGATGCCGCCGCGCCGGCCGCCCAGCAGTAACTCGCTCCGCACGATGTAAACCCAGACCCCGGGAGGCAACTCCCGGGGTTTTTCTTGGGCAAGATCAGAAGTCGTACGTGCCCGATAGCATCACGCTGCGACGCGTGCGCAGCGGTACGAAGGTTTCATTGAAGTCGGCGGAATACAGGTCGCGTCCGAAAAGATTCTTGACGCCCAACGTCATTCGCCAACGGTCCGTGCGATACGACACATTGGCATCGACTTCCGCCTGGCCCGGCGATGGGTAATAGGTGGAGTAATCCAGACTCTGTCCCAGCGATCGGCTACGTGCCTGCACGCCGCCGGCGACGCCCCAGCCCTGCAACACGCCGCCCTGGAACCAGTAGCTGGCCCACAGGTTGAAGCGCTGGCGCGGCGCGCCCGTGGGCTGCGTGCCGTCGTGGTTGGTGATCTGCGCGTTGGTGTAGCTGCTGGTGACGTCGAAACCCGGCGCCACACGCCCGGCGAACTCGATCTCCACACCGCGATTGGTCTGCCCCGGCCCGAAGCTGGCGAAGTTCGGCATGGCTTCGAGAAACAAGTAGCTGTGGTCGAGCATGATGCGATACAGCGACACAGTCAGCCACGCCTGCTCGTGGAACAGATTGAACTTGGCGCCCGCTTCGAGCTGGCGCGACAGCGCGGGCACCAGCGGGCGGCCGTTCTCGCCGAGATACGACAACGGCTGGAAGCCGTTGCTGGTGAAGCCGTAGAGCGCGACATCGGGCGTGAGCTTGTAGACGATGCCGGCGTTGGGTACCCACTTGATGCGCTTGGGCGTCCATGGATTGCCTTGCGCGTCGGTGGTCGACACTTCGTAGGCGGAGCGGCGCAATCCCAGCAACATGTCCCAGCGCTCGCCCAGCGACAGCTGATCCTGCAGGAACAAGCCGTTGTCCACCGACCAGGGCGTGCCTGACAGCGGCACATTGTCTTCCGGCTGCACCACGGCCGAGACGCGCGGCAACGCGGCATCACTGAACAAGTTGTAGACGGCGCCGTCGTTGTACGAATGCCAGAAGTCGTCCGTGTGGCCCACGCGCGAACGCGAATAGTCCATGCCCAGCGTCACCGTATGCGTCACCGGGCCGGTGCCGAACACGCGGATGAAATCGTTCTGCAGCGAGTAGTAGGTGTCGTTGTAGCGATAGGCCTCCGCATACGGCGACACGTTGCCCATCGGCGTGGGGTTGGTCATCGTCCAGCTCTGCAGGTCGTTCTGCTGCTCCACGTACTGGCCACGGCTGCGCCATGTCCATGCGTTGCCCAGCTGCTGGTCGAGCAGGTAGTACAGGCGGTTGGTCTGGTAGTTGGCGTAGTCGTATTCGTTGCCGGTAAGCAGCCCGAACGGCGTGGCGCTGGACAGCGTGTCGCCCAGCATCACCACGTGATCAGGCATCGGCAGTCGATTGAGAATGCGCTGCGCGCCCACGACTAGCTGCGTGCTTGCGCTGCTCCAGCCGATCGACGGCGCCAGGTAGCCGCTGCGGCGGTTGCGGTAGCCCTGCGGCGTGCGATCGGCGTAATCGCCCGACATCACCAGTCGATACGTGAGGCCCGACACATGGCCCAGCGGCCCGGTCATGTCCAGGCCGGCCTGCACCATGCCCTGCTGTCCCAGCGAGTAACTGATTTCGTGCAGCGGCTCGCTCTGCGGCTGCTTGGTGGTGACGTTGACGAGGCCGCCGAAACTGTTGCCGGTGGAATCGCCCAGGATCGATTGCGGGCCCTTGATCACTTCCACCCGTTCCAGGCCGATCAGCGGCGGAAAATCGCCGGAGCCCGCATTGCTGTTGGGCATGCCGTCGATCAGGCCGTTGCCGGTGTAGAAGCCGCGGATCTGGAACAGCGGCAGGCCGTCCGAACCTTCGACGAAGGCCACGCCGGCCACGTTGCGTACTGCGTCTTCCACAGTCAGCGATTGCTGCGAATCCATCAGCTCGCGCGTCACCACGCTCACCGACTGCGGCACGTCGATGAGTTCGGCATCGTTGCGCGAACCCACGCTGGTGAGCGACGCCTTGAAGCCCACGTCGCGACCGGTCAGTGCGTTGGCCTCCACCGCCGTCAGCTCCCTCGCTTCCGGACGTGGCTTGGACGATGCGGTTTTTCCGGGCGGCTCAGGCAAGGTCACCACCACGGTGCCCTTATCGGTGAATTCGTAGACGAGCCCCGTGCCTTCGAGGAGTTTCGACAACGCCGCTGGTGCCGTGAGGTTGCCCGTGGCACCGAGCGAGCGGAAGCGGGCGATGGTGCAGCCCGCCGTCAACACCTGCACGTTGGCCTGCTTGCCGAAGGCGATCAGCGCGGTGGCGAGCGGCTGCGCCGGAATCGCGAAGTCGATGCGCGGGGCATCCTGCGTGATCGACGCGACGGCCATGCCCGTGCCCGGCACGGTCAGCCAAATCGACATCGACAGGCTGCCCGACAGCAGCAGCTTCGCACGCTTCCTCATAGCCCCCGCTTCATGGCAAGCGAAAACCGCGAGTTTGACATGCGATGCGGCGCTTGTGTGCTCACTTCACCTGCATAAATGCTTTCTTTCGAAAGACTGTCCAGTCATCGGCAAAGGCTCAATGTGGCGCGGGCTTGCGGCGCGCATCGGACAGCACGGTCTGTCCACCGCTGTCGTTCACCCGCAGCGGCAACACTTGCGGCAACGCATGCAACCAGTCGTCGATGGCATCGGTTTTCACCGTGCCGGTAAACGTCAGCGCTTTCAGATCGGCGTCGGCGATGTGCAGCGGCTGCGCGCGATAGCGGTTGATGTTGGCCACCACCACGGACAGCGGCTCGTTGTCGAATTCCAGCCGCGCCT
Source organism: Dyella japonica (assembly GCF_040545895.1). Lineage (GTDB taxonomy): Bacteria > Pseudomonadota > Gammaproteobacteria > Xanthomonadales > Rhodanobacteraceae > Dyella > Dyella japonica_D. Next base: position 526,036 of record NZ_JBEPMU010000004.1, on the reverse strand, counting down.
GGCGCCAGGTCGCCACGGCCGCCGGATCGCTGGCGACCATGTTCATGGCCGAGCGCGACGGGTCGTAGATCACCGACTGACCCGCCACCGCCTCGAGGCTGTTGTGCGCCCCGCCCGTGGCATCGGCCACGCGCACGCGCCCTTCGGCCATGGCGACGGTGACGTACTTGCCCGTGCGGCGCACGTTGAACGCGGTGCCGATGTCCTCGATGGTGACGTCGCCGGCGCGCACCTCGAACGGTCGGGCGGCATCGTGCACCACTTCGAAATAGGCCTCGCCGTCGACGAGCTCCACCTCGCGACGCCCGCGACTGAAGTGCGTACTCAAGCGCGTCGCGCCGCCCAGCGTCACGCGCGTGCCGTCTTCCAGCGTCACGCTGCGTTGGGCGGCGATGGCGCTGGCGTAGGTTTGCGTGGTGTCGGTATCTTGCATGGCGCGCCATCCCGCGTAGCCACCGACGGCCAGCACCAGTGCGGCGGCCACGGAGGCAGGCACCCACCAGCGGCGCGGCGGCGACTGGGCCGGTGCGAATTCCGCTACCAATCGTTCGCGCGAAACTTCGCCAAGCGCCTGCAAGCGCGCGGCCAGTTCGGTCACGCGCTCGAAGGCGACGAGGTGCTCGGCGTCTTCGTCGGTCCAGGCCAGCCACTGCTCGGTGGTCCGTTCCGTCGCAGCAGGGTCGCGCAATCGCACCCACCAATCGGCGGCGACGCGCAGGGTTTGTTCGTGGGATGTGTTGGCCATCATGGCATCTCCGGTTCGTCCACCCGCGCCCGGCAATGCGCCAGGGCATGGGCAACGTGATAGCGCACCATGCGCTCGCTGATTTTCATGGCCCGCGCGATCGCACTGATCTCGCAGCCATCGATGACGTGCATGACGAAGGCGCGCCCGGTCTTGGCCGGCAGCTCGCGCAACGCCTTGTGCAGTTGCTGCAATTGCCCCGTGGCATGCACGTGGCGTTCGGGAATGGGCGCGAGGTGCAGGTCCTCATCTGGCGCAACCTGCGGATGATCGGCGCGCACCTGGCGAGCGCGCAGCCGATCCACCGCCAGGTTGGAGGCGATGCGAAACAGATAGGCGCGCAGCGAATCCACTTGCTCGGGCCTCTCCATGGTCACGAGGCGCACATACGCTTCCTGCGCGACTTCCTGAGCGTCCGACATCGAATGGAGACGGCACTGCAGGAACGCCACGAGCGCGCGGTTGTGATCGCGAAACAGATCCGCGATGCGCATCGCGAACGCCGGATCGAGGTTCACGCCCGCGTTGGCAGGCGTGCTGGCTGGTTTGTCCACTAGGCTGCCCTGGTTACGTCGGGAAGCGACGGCGAGACGTCCATGGCTGCCGATGCTTCCATCGCGTCGCGCCACCACGGTACCGGGCGCAACGCGTCGTTCAATAGTTTGACCGCTTCCCAGCGCAGTTCCGCGCGGCGCCGGAACAAGGCGCGGCGCTTGCTATCCCGTTCCATTTCCGTGCGGTGACGCAAGCTGGCCGGCATCAGGAACCAGCCGCCCTCCACGGGCGCGCCGCCCTGCTCCAGCCAGTAGCCATCGTAATCGGAGAACAGCTGCGCGCGCCCCCGCAGTGGATGCGCCGCGTTGCCTACGGCGAGAATACGGCGCAGGCCGCACTGTCCTGCGAACGCATAGGCCAGCACCAGCATCAGTTGCTTGGGTCGCATGCCATGCATGTTGCGCGTCAGCTCGCGCACGGACTCGCGTGCGCCCGCACCCGCCGGCCCCTGGATACAACCGATGGCCAGCGTATCGTCGTCGATCAGCGTCATCACCAGGCGATACAGCGTGTGGTTCTGCGCATCGGTCAACTCGAGGGCAAGCTCGCCTTCACAGGTCATGGGCGCGGGTGGGCGCACATGCAGGCGCACTTCGCCGCCATCCTTCAGCCGCAATGCACCGAGCGTGGCGCGGCCATGCACGTACACCGCCTCGATCAGCTCCGCCGGCCAGCGCTCCAACAGCAATCGATAGTGCGCCTGCAAAGCCAGTACGCGATCGACGCGATGCCACTGACGATTGACGAAGCGATGCAGGTGACGCTCCTGTAAACGCGGATCGCGACCTACGCAGGCCTGCAACAGCGGATGCGACGACAGGAACGCGAGGTACCACGGGTGCATCAGCGGCATCGACGCGGCACGCACCAGATATTTCGCCGCCGCCAGCATGCGCTGGCCGGCATGGCCGCTCCAATCGGTGCGCCGGCGCAGCGAGCGCCACCACACCGACAAACCAGGGTGGCCATCCGTGGCCGCACTCTCCTTGGGTCCAGCCACCTGCGGGTCGGGCGAGCCCGCCCACCAGAGTTCGCGCTCCAGGGAGCGTTGCGCCGCGTAGGCGCAGCCGCTAGCAGCGAACACCAGATCGGCGTCCAGGGGTTCCTCCCCAGGCTGAAGATTCCGTTCGTTCAAGGCTTCCCGACTCGTACGTGACTGTGACGAGAGCTAAGACGTGCCAGTGCGGCAAAACGGAAATGGTTGGCGGCATTTTTTTGATCTTTTTTTCGCGGGCAAAAGAAAACCCCGCACAAGGCGGGGGTTTCTCGTATTGCGGTGCCGGTGAGGCGAGGACTTAGAAGTCCATGCCACCCATGCCGCCCATGCCGCCCGGCGCACCGTGCGAATGGCCTTCGTCCTTCTTCGGCACTTCGGTCACGGCCGCTTCGGTCGTGATGATCGAGCCGGCCACCGAGGCGGCGAACTGCAGGGCCGAACGAGTCACCTTGGTCGGGTCCAGGATGCCGAAGGCAATCATGTCGCCGAACTCGCTGGTCGCCGCGTTGTAGCCGAAGTTGCCATTGCCTTCCTTCACCTTGTTCAGGACGACGGAGGGCTCGTCACCGGCGTTGGCGACGATGGCGCGCAGCGGGGCTTCCAGCGCACGACGGGTGATGGCGATGCCCAGGTCCTGGTCGGTGTTCTGACCCTTCAGGCCTTCCAGCGCCTTCAGCGAACGGATCAGCGCGACGCCGCCGCCCGGCACCACGCCTTCTTCAACGGCTGCGCGCGTGGCGTGCAGGGCGTCTTCGACGCGGGCCTTCTTTTCCTTCATCTCGACTTCGGTAGCCGCGCCAACCTTGATGACGGCGACGCCGCCAGCCAGCTTGGCCACACGTTCCTGCAGCTTCTCGCGGTCGTAGTCCGAAGAGGTCTCTTCGATCTGCGCCTTGATCTGGCCGATGCGCGACTGGATGCGCTCGGCTTCGCCGGCGCCGTCGATGATGGTGGTGTTTTCCTTGGTGATCACCACGCGCTTGGCGCGGCCCAGATCGTTGATCGTGGCCTTCTCAAGCTGCAGGCCCACTTCCTCGGAGATGACCTGGCCATTGGTGAGGATGGCGATGTCTTCCAGGATGGCCTTGCGGCGGTCGCCGAAGCCCGGCGCCTTCACGGCGGCAACCTTCACGATGCCACGGATGGTGTTGACCACGAGGGTGGCGAGGGCTTCGCCTTCCACTTCCTCGGCCACGATCAGCAGCGGCTTGCCGGCCTTGGCGACGGCTTCCAGCACCGGGAGCAGCTCACGGACGTTGGAGACCTTCTTGTCGTGGATGAGGATGAACGGGTCGTCCAGTTCAACCTGCTGCGACTGCTGGTTGTTGATGAAGTACGGCGAGAGGTAGCCGCGATCGAACTGCATGCCTTCGACCACGTCGAGCTCGTTCTCGAGACCCGAGCCTTCTTCGACCGTGATCACGCCTTCCTTGCCGACCTTCTTCATCGCGGTGGCGATGATGTCGCCGATGTTGGCGTCGGAGTTGGCGGAGATGGTGCCGACCTGGGCAATGGCCTTGTCGTCAGCGGTGGGATTGGAGAGCTTCTTCAGCTCGGCCACGGCGGCGTTGACGGCCTGGTCGATACCGCGCTTCAGATCCATCGGGTTCATGCCGGCGGCAACGGCCTTGAGGCCTTCCTGGATGAACGCCTGGGCCAGCACGGTGGCGGTGGTGGTGCCGTCGCCGGCAACGTCGGAGGTCTTGGAAGCGGCTTCCTTGACGATCTGCGCGCCGATGTTCTCGTACTTGTCGGCCAGTTCGATTTCCTTGGCCACGGACACGCCGTCCTTGGTCACGGTCGGTGCGCCGAAGCTCTTCTCGATCACCACGTTGCGGCCCTTCGGACCCAGGGTGACCTTCACAGCGTTCGCCAGGGTGTTCACACCCTTGAGCATGCGGGCGCGGACGTCTTCGCCGAAGCGGACTTCTTTAGCTGCCATAAGTAAAAACCTTTAGAAGTAAGTTAAGAGGAGTGAGGGGTGAGAGAACAGCGGGAACTACGTGAGTCGTGGAGTGCGCGCGACAATCGCGCTCTAACTCTCACTACTCCTTTTCTTTCCGCTGTTTCCTGGCTCTTAGCCTTCGATGATCGCAACGATGTCGTCTTCCTTCAGGAAGACCAGCTCTTCGCCGTCAATCTTGATTTCCTGGCCGGCGTACTTGCCGAACAGCACGGTGTCGCCTTCCTTCACGGACATCGGGCGGACCTTGCCGTCTTCCAGGATGCGGCCGGCACCGGCAGCGATGACCTTGCCGCGGGTCGGCTTTTCGGTGGCGCTGTCGGGAATGACGATGCCGCCAGCGGAGACGCGCTCTTCTTCGAGGCGCTTGACGATGACGCGATCGTGCAGCGGACGCAGTTTGCTCATGGGTGGGCTCCAGCTTCAGTTGGATGGTTGAACAAGATTCGGGACCCCGGAGCGGCGCCTGTTGCTGGCGCTGTTAGCACTCCCCGGAGGTGAGTGCCAATTCTAACGACGCAAAAGCCCCCTGCAAGAGGCGCCCGTCCGATGGCTGAAACTTCCAATGGGGGGACCCGTCGGGTGTTTCAAGGCACGCCGGGGCGAAATTTCACCATCCCGCACTATCGACAGGGGCCACGGGACGCACGACCATGCCCGCCTGTTCCTTGAGGCGACTGGCCCGTGAGTGATGCGCAGACGCTACGCCAGGATCTGGTGACCCAGGGCGCCAAGCTCGCCGCCTCGGGCCTGAGCCAGGGCACCTCCGGCAACCTAAGTGCCCGTTGTGGCGAGGGTTTCCTGATCACGCCCAGCGGCACGCCGTACGAGGAGATCACGCCGGAAGCCATCGTGCCGGTGGACCGGGACGGCCACTGGCCGGACGGACAGCGACCCTCCAGCGAGTGGCGTTTTCACCGGGACATCTACCTGGCCCGGCCCGATGCTCAGGCCATCGTGCACGTGCATCCGCCCTACGCCACCGCGCTGGCCATGTGCCGCAGGGATATTCCGCCCGCGCACTACATGATCGCGGTGGGCGGCGGCGGCTCGATCCGCTGCGCCGGTTACCACACCTATGGAACGCAGGCGCTGTCCGATGCGGTCGTGGCGGCGCTGGAAGGCCGGCTCGCGTGCCTGATGGCCAACCACGGCATGATCGCGCTGGGCAGCTCGCTGGCGCAGGCGATGTGGCGCGCCGTGGAAGTGGAGAATCTTGCGCGGCAGTACGTGCTGGCCCTGCAAGTGGGCACGCCGGTGATGCTTACCGACGACGAGGTGGCCGCCGTGCTGGAGAAATTCGCCCACTATGGGCTGATGTCGAGGTCGTGATGTCCGATACCGTGCTGCTCTGCTATTGCACCTGCCCCGACACCGCCAGCGCGCAGAAGCTGGCCGATGCCCTGGTGGGCGAACGGCTGGCTGCCTGCGTGAACCGCATTCCCGCCATCGCCTCCACCTATCGCTGGAAAGACCAGGTGGTCACCGACCACGAGGAACTGCTGCTGATCAAGACCACGGCCGGCCAGTTCCCCGCACTGAAAGAGCGCCTGCTCGCGCTGCATCCCTACGAGCTGCCCGAACTGATCGCGGTGCCCGTCGCCGATGGCCATCGTCCTTACCTGGACTGGGTGCGCGACCCGGGCTGAGCGTGCGGCGTGCCGACGAAGATCACCAGGATCGTCGCCGGCTCGCCATCGCTGGCATTCGCGCTCACCAGATGACGCGCACCTGCCGGCTCGAACCAATTCTCGCCTGCTGCATACACGCGCAACGGCTGCCCTTCCACCTGGCTGCGCACGCGGCCACTCAACACGTACACATAGGCATCGCGGTCATGCGAATGCGGCTTCGATGCTTCGCCGGGCGCGTAGCTCACGCGCAACGCTTCCAGCGATTTGCCGGGCGCCTGCGTCAACGCGGCGGTGAGTAGTGAATCATCCTGCGTCGCCGCGGCGGGCACGGCGACGGCGAGAGCGAACATCGCGGCGAGAAACAGGGACGCACGCATGATCAGCGCCTCGTGACCGTGACGGCTTGCTGCATCGGCAGCGCGGCCTCCACCTCTTCCGAGCGGCGAATCACCTTGCCCTGCGTATCCAGCACGATCACGGTGGGCACGCGCATCACGCGAAAGCGGCGGAACAAGGCACCCGAATCATCCAGCGCCAGCGGCATGGCGATGTGATGCTCGCGCTGGTAATCGGCCAGCTCGTCGTGGCTGGCCCACAAGCCCGAGGCAATGCCGAGCCAGCGTGCGTGCGTGTCGCGCGCCAGCACCTCGGCGCGTTCGCGGGCGCTGCGGCAACTCTGCGCGATGGCGGGGCGGCTCGTGGCCAGATACGACTCGCACCACGGCGACAGGAACAGCAGCACGGTCGGTCGTTTGGCATCGAAGGCCGGCAGCGATGTGCCGTCGAGCGTGTGTACGTCGAACGCCGGCACACGATCGCCCACCTCGTAGTGCGGCTCGTCCTTCGGTGCGACGGCGGGCGCCAGTTGTGCCGACGATGGACGACGCGCCTGCGCCAAGGCCGCGTCGAGTTTCTCGTCGGCCATGTGGCCCACGTAGGCAATGCGTCCGTCACGGCCGATCACCACGTGCTGCGGCGTGACGCGCAAGTGGAACGCTTCGTCCAGGGTGCCGTCGTCGAACACGATGGGCATGCCCAGGCCGAGTTGCTTCTGCAGCTTGCGCACGTCCTCGACGCTGTCGTCGAAGCCCACGTCGATGGCGATCACCGCCATGTCCGGCCCGGCCTGCTCGTAGGTGCGCTCGAAATGCGGCATCTGTTCGCGACAGGGCACGCACCAGGTGGCCCAGAACTTCAGGTAGACGGCTTTCTTGCCGTACAGCGCACCCAGGTCGATGGTCTCGCCGTCGATGGTCTTCACCACCATGCGCGGCGCCGGCTGGCCGACCAGGCTGCGCCCGGCCGATTCGGCGCGCGATTGGCCGGACTCCGAGGCATGCGCCAGCGCGCAGGCCAGGCCCAGGTAAAGAAAGAACAGATAGCGCATGGCAGCACGTCCTTGAAAGGTGAGCCCATGTTCCGCCCGCCGGTGGTCCGACAACAGATCCAGTTTTCGTGGAAACGAATGGACCAGTGCTAAGTCGGGCGATGCGCCTCCAACAACCCGGCCAGCACGCGCACGGCTTCGTCCATGCGCGTGGCCGGCATGCCGCCCAGGCCGAACACCAGGCCGTTCGGTTTCGTGTTGCCGATGGCGTAATCGCCCAGTGCTTCGATGCACATGTCGAGTGCCTGGGTGTCCTTCACCAGCTGGCTGGCGGGCACGGGCCACCGCAGTTGCACGGCGATGTGCAGCCCGGCATCCGATGCCAGTGGATGCAGCGCTTCGCCGGCACGTTGCGCCAGTGCTTCGAGCAGCGCCTCGCGTCGTTCCGCATAGATGCGCCGCATCTTGCGCACGTGGCGCGCGAGATGACCCTCGTTGATGAAGAGCGCCAGCGTGTCCTGTGCGAGCACATCGTTGTGCCGATCGCCGAGTTGCCTCACGCAGGCCAGCGCCGGCATGGCCCACGCAGGCGCCACCAGATAGCCCAGGCGCAGCGAGGGAAACAGGCTCTTGGAAAACGTGCCGACGTAGAACACCGAGCCGTCGCGATCCAGCGTCTGCAACGCATCGAGCGGACGTCCGCCGTAGCGGAATTCGCCGTCGTAGTCGTCTTCGATGATCACTGCTTCATGCCGTCGCGCGAACGCCAGCAAGGCCACGCGGCGCGCGGGCGACATCGCCATGCCGGAAGGAAACTGGTGCGACGGCGTCACGTAGATCACGCGTGCGTTGGGTGGGATCTGTTCGACGATCAAACCTTCATCGTCCACCGGCACGGGCACGACCTGTGCGCCAGCCGCTTCAAAGGCCTGGCGTAGCGGCGGGTAGCCGGGATCTTCCACCGCCACCACCGTGCGACCCGGCGTAACGAGAATGCGCGCCAGCAGATCAAATGCTTGCTGGGCGCCGGCAGTGACCATGATGTCGGCCGCGCTGCAGGTCACCGCGCGCGTGAACGACACATGCCCCGCAATCGCCTCGCGCAAGGCCTCGCGCCCCATGACCGCGCCGTAGAACGATGGCGCGCGCGACAACGCGCGCAAAGCTCGCGCCGACAACTTGCGCCAGGCTTCAAACGGAAACCGCGACGCGTCGGGCAGGCCTACGCGCAAGTCGTAGCGGGCAGGCGGCAAGGCGTTCATCGGCGCGGGAAACATCGCCCCGCGCCATTGCGGTTGCAGGCGCTTTTCTTCGCCCGCGCTGGAACGCGACGGACTCGCCTGCGTCGGCCCGGCATGGGCGACGACATAACCGGCGCCCTGGCGCGAGACGATGTAGCCCTCGCTGAGCAGGCGGTCATACGCCGCCACGATGGTGTTGCGGGACAGGCCCAGCGAGGTCGCGAGCGTGCGCGTGGACGGCAGCGGGTGCCCCGTGCGAAGACGGCCGTCGAGAATGGCCGCACGCAACTGCCCGTGCAACGCCTGCAAGCGACCGCGTAGGGGAATATCCAGCGAAAAGGCCAGGGGTTGTTCCATGCCTGCGTCCGGACGGGTTGACTGGTCCTAAAGATTTCCCCTGTTCTGGATCTTTTTCAAGACCAGTGAAACCCCGACACTGTCGCCATCCACTCATCGGAGCCTTGCCATGATCGAGCTGTACTTCGCCGCCACGCCCAACGGCCTGAAGCTGAAGCTGTTTCTGGAAGAGGCCGGCCTGCCCTACTTCATCACGCCGGTGAGCCTGAGCAAGGGCGAGCAGTTCAAGCCCGAGTTCCTGGCCATTTCCCCGAACAACAAGATCCCGGCCATCGTGGACCACGCGCCCGCTGGCGGCGGTGCGCCGGTGGCGGTGTTCGAGTCGGGCGCGATCATGCTGTACCTGGCCGAGAAGATCGGCCAGTTCATTCCCAAGGACACGGCCGCCCGCGTGGAAGTGCTGGAGTGGCTGTTCTGGCAGGTAGCGGGGCTGGGCCCCATGGCCGGCCAGGCCGGGCATTTCAAGGTGTATGCGCCCGAGCCGGTGCCCTACGCCATCGACCGTTACACGCGCGAAGTGTCCCGGCTGTACGGCGTGCTCGACACACGACTCGATGGACGCGAGTTCATTGCGGGCGCCTTCTCCATCGCCGACATCGCCTGCTATCCATGGATCGTGCCGCACGAGGCGCACGGCCAGAACCTGGCGGATTTTCCGAACCTGGAGCGCTGGTTCATCGCCATGTCGCAGCGTCCCGCCACGGTGCGTACCTATGAAGGCGTCGAGAACGCATACACGCCAAAGCAGCCGCTGTCCGAGGAAGAGCGTCGCGTGCTGTTTGGTCAAGGCGCGGCACCGAAGGCCTGAAGACTGCTGACAGGTTCTGACGCAACGGGCGGCTAGACTTCCAAATCGAAAGCCACCTCTCACCCCCGTCATTCCGGCCTGGGCTGGAATGACGAGCAAAGAACTGCCATGAAAACCTCCGACATCACTGCACTCGTCGTACTGGGAGCCCTGTGGGGGGCCTCGTTCCTGTTCATGCGCATGGGCGCCAATGAGTTCGGCGGCATGGCGCTGGCCGGCATGCGCGCCATCGGTGCAGCGATCTGCTCGGCGCCGCTGCTGACCCGCACACGACTGACCGAGATGCGCACGCACTGGCGCGACATCGCCATCGTCGGCATCGCCAATTCGGCACTTCCGTTCGTGCTGTTTTCGTTCGCGGCGCAAAGCCTGCCGGCAGGCGTTTCTGCCATCTCCGATGCGATTGCGCCGCTGCTGGTCGCGCTGTCGGGCTGGATGCTGCTGGGCGAGAAGCTGAACCCGATGCAGGCCAGCGGACTGGTGATCGGCTTTACCGGCGTGGTGTGGCTGGTGGCTGGCACGGTGGGCTTTGGTGGTGGCACGCATGCCATGGGCTGGGCGATGGCAGCCTGCCTGGGTGCCAATGTCTGCTACACCTTTGGTGCGCACTACAGCCATCGCCGCCTGCGCAGTGGCGTCACGCCGCTCAGCGTTGCCACTGGCAGCCAGCTCGCCGCCGCCGTGTTGCTGCTGCCCTTTACCGTCTGGATGTGGCCCACCCGGACCCCGGGATGGACGGCATGGCTGGCCGTATTGGGCCTGGCAGCCCTGTGCACGTCGCTCGCCTATGTGCTGTTCTACGGGTTGATGGCCCGCGTCGGGGCCTCGCGCAGCATGGTGGTGATGTTCCTCATCCCGGTGTTCGGCGTGGTGTGGGGCCTGGTGTTCCTGCATGAGCCGGTGACGCTGGCGATGGCGGGCGGATGCATCGTTATCCTGCTTGGCGTGGCACTCACCACCGGCTTGTTGCGTCTTCGCCGTAACCGCGGAGCCGTTTCCACCGAAGTAGTTGTAGAACACTCTTGAGCCCTGGCGGGTTTTCCCCGGCCCGCCGGCAAGCTGAGCCATAATCCCGGTTCACCTGCGCCCCGGCGCGGGTCTCTCCTTGTTGGAGCCGCAATGCGCCTGATCCATCCTGGCCGACTGGCCGCCCGCTTCCTCACCCTGCTCTGCCTGCTGCTCGGCGCGCTGCCCGCGCTGGCCCAGGACGATCTCGACGGTCTGTTGCCCGTCACCGAAGCGTACAAGCTCACCGCCGACGCCTCCACGCCCGGCGTGGTGAAACTGCACTGGACCATTGCGCCAGACTACTACCTCTACCGCGGCCGCATGAAGTTCAAGGCGGCGGACGGTGCCACGCTGGGCGAGGCGCAGCTGCCCGACGGCGAGAAGCACCACGATGAATACCTGGGCGACGTGGAGACCTACCACCACGGCGTCGACGCCACCGTGCCGTACACCGTGGCGGCCGGCACCACCGAGCTGAAGCTCAGCGTGCAGTACCAGGGTTGCCACGAAGTGGCGCCCAAGATCTGCTATCCGCCGCATACCGAGCAGCTGAGCCTGCCCGTGCCAGCCGGCGCTGGCGCCGGTGGTGGCGATGCCATGGCCGCGGCACTCGGCAAGCTCGGCGCCGCCAAGGGCGGTACCGACGGCGCCACCCTGCCAGCGGAGCAAGCGTTCCACCTGGAGGCACTCGCCAAGGACCACCAGCACCTGCTGCTGCGCTGGACCATGGCCAAGGGCTACTACCTCTATCGCGACCAGACCGCACTCAAGTTGAAGGACGCCAACGGCCTCAGCCTGGCCAAGCCCGAGTGGCCGGCCGGCGTGGAACACGAGGATGCGCACTTCGGCAAGACCACGGTGTTCTTCGACCAGATCGACGTGCCGGTGACCATCGAGGGCGACACCGCGGCCCTGAAGACGGTGAACCTGGAGGCGAGTTTCCAGGGTTGCCAGGACGGTGGCATCTGCTATCCGCTGATGACCCGCGCGCTCACTATCGACCTCAGCGCGGCCACGCCCACCAGCGGCAGCGCCGCCATGCCGGCGCCGGAAATGCCGCCCGCCGGTCTCGCCACCGGCGCGCTGCAGGTGAGCCTGCTCACCGCACTGCTGCTGGCACTGGGCGGCGGCCTGGTGCTTAACCTGATGCCGTGCGTGCTGCCGGTGCTGTCGATCAAGGCGGTGGGTCTGCTGGAAAGCGGCGAAAGCCACGCCAAGGCGCGTTCGCATGCGCTCTTCTATACGGCCGGCGTGCTTAGCACGTTCGCGCTGATCGGCATCGCCATCGTCGCGCTGCGCTCGGCCGGCCATGCGCTGGGCTGGGGCGCACAGCTGCAGCAGCCGGTGGTGGTGGGCGTGCTCGCCTGCGTGATGGTGGCGGTGGGCCTGTCGATGTCGGGCGTGGTGCAGTTCGGCACCTCGCTGGGCAATATGGGCTCGGGTCTCGCCTCACGCTCGGGCCATGCGGGTGATTTCTTCACCGGCGTGCTTGCCGTGGCCGTGGCCAGCCCGTGCACCGCGCCATTCATGGGCAGTGCGTTGGCCTATGCGTTTGCCGCGCCGATGATCAATGCGTTGCTGGTGTTCCTGACGCTGGGCATCGGCCTGGCGCTGCCATTCCTGGCGATCGGCTTTGTGCCCGCGCTGGCGCGCATGCTGCCGCGCCCCGGCGCATGGATGGAGACGCTCAAGCAGGTGCTGGCGTTCCCGATGTATCTCACCGCCGTATGGCTGATCTGGGTGCTCGCGCACCAGCGCGGTGCCGATGCGGTGGGCCTGGTGCTGGTGGCGGTGGTGCTGCTGTCGGCCACGCTGTGGTGGTTCGAGCGCAGCCGTTCGCGCGGCGCGATCAGCCGCGTGGCCGTGGTGTTGCTCGCGCTGCTCACGGTGCTGCCTTTGTTCTATCTCTCGAAGGTGCAGGCGCCGACGCAGGCCGTCGTGGCGACGGACGGTGTGGTCGCCTATACGCCCGAGAAGCTCGCCGAACTGCGCAAGGCCGGCACGCCGGTGTTCGTGGACATGACGGCGGACTGGTGCGTCACCTGCAAGGCCAATGAGCACGCCGTGCTCGATACCGATGCCTTCCGCGACCTGCTCAAGAAGACCGGCGCGGTCTACATGAAAGGCGACTGGACCGACGTGAACCCGACCATCGCCGCCTTCCTGCAGCAATACCACTCGCCGGGCGTTCCGCTCTACGTCGTGTTCCCCAAGGACGGCGGCGAGGGCCGCATGTTGCCGACCGTGCTCACCTCGTCGCTGGTCGAAGACGCGTTGACCAAGGCTGCAGGCACGCCGGTCGCCGCCAACCCATGATGAGCCGCAGCAACTGGGCCATCCTCGGCGCCGCAGTGCTGGTGGCCGCGGTGGGCGGCTGGCTGCAGCACGCCAGCCAGCGGGCGCGCGTACCCGATGGCGTGCAGGTGACGCAGGCCGGCCAGATCGCGCCCGATCTCGCCCTGCCCGGCCTCGACGGCAAGGAACATCGCCTGTCCGACTATCGCGGCAAGCGCGTACTGCTCAACTTCTGGGCAAGCTGGTGCGGGCCCTGCCTCAAGGAAATGCCGGCGCTGGTGCAGGCGCAGGCGCAGGCGAACGTCGGCGAACACGCCGATAAAACGGGACCGATCATCCTCGGCATCGCCATGGACGAACCGGCGCAAGTGCGCGCCTTCCTGGCGGCTCATCCAGTGAACTATCCCATCCTGCTCGGCAGCCTGGACAGCCCCAGCACCTCGCTACGCCTGGGTAACGTCGGCGAAGTGCTGCCATATAGCGTGCTACTGGATGAAAACGGCCGCGTGGTGTTCAACCGGCGCGGCGTGCTGGACGCGGACGACCTGAAGGCCTGGGCAGCGCCAGCCGCGCCCTGATGCGGTTTGCGCCGCCATACGTCTCCGCACGGTTTAACCTTAACTTCTCCTTCAAACATCGCCGAACTGCGCCGAACTGGACAACATCCGCCGGGACGCGCACACTCCGCGCCGGACGCCGGCCACCACCGGCGCGTTCAAGGTATGGGCGTGGCGAAGATCCTGGTCCTGCACGGACCCAATCTCAATCTGCTGGGCGTACGCGAGCCGGACGTCTATGGCCGCGAAACCCTGGCCGATATCGACGCCCTGCTGGCGCAACGCGCACAGGCCGCCGGGCATGCCGTGGAATCGTTCCAGTCGAACGCCGAGCACGCCCTGATCGACCGCATCCACCAGGCACGCCTGGACGGCACGGCGATCATCCTGATCAATCCGGGCGCCTTCACCCATACCAGCATCGCCCTGCGCGACGCGCTGGCGGGCGTGGCCATCCCGTTCATCGAGCTGCACCTCTCCAACGTGCACGCCCGCGAGGCGTTCCGTCGGCACTCGTACCTCTCGGACATCGCCGTGGGCGTGATCTGCGGCTTTGGCGCGGACAGCTACCGGCTGGCATTGGATGCCGCCCTGAACCGGCTGGACCGCGCCGGCGCGTCCGCCTCCTGAAGCCCGGGCTTTCGCCCCCATATTCCCATTCCGGTCGCCACCGCGGCCCTAACGAAAAGGTTTGAACCATGGACCTGCGCAAGATCAAGAAGCTCATTGACCTGCTCGAGGAATCCAACCTCGCGGAACTTGAGATCAAGGAAGGCGAAGAAGTCGTGCGCCTGTCGCGCGTACCCAAGGGTGGCGTGGCCGTGGCTGCCGCCCCGGTGATGCAGGCCGCTCCGGTGGCAGCCGCCCCGGTAGCCGCTGCCCCCGTGGAAGCCGCCGCCCCGGCCGAGTCGGCCCTGCCCGCCGGCCATGTGGTGAAGGCGCCGATGGTCGGCACCTTCTACGCCTCGTCCAGCCCAGGCGCCGCCGCCTTCGTGAAGGTCGGCCAGCAGGTGAAGGCCGGCGAAACGCTGGGCATCATCGAAGCGATGAAGATGTTCAACCAGATCGAGGCCGATGTGGCCGGCACCGTGAAGGCCATCCTGCTCGAGAACGGCCAGCCGGTGGAATTCGACCAGCCGATGTTCGTGATCGGCTAAGGCCGGCTCCCATGCCCATGCTAGAAAAAGTCGTCATTGCCAACCGTGGTGAGATCGCGCTGCGCGTGCTGCGCGCGTGCCACAGCCTTGGCATCAAAACCGTGGCGGTGCACTCCACCGCCGACCGCAACCTCAAGCACGTCGGCCTGGCCGACGAGTCGATCTGCATCGGCCCCGCGCCGTCGGTCGACAGCTACCTCAACATCCCGCGCATCATCGCCGCAGCGGAAATCACCGACGCCCAGGCCATCCATCCGGGCTACGGCTTTCTCTCCGAGCGCGCCGACTTCGCCGAACAGGTGGAGCAGTCGGGCTTCATCTTCATCGGTCCCACGGCCGATGTGATTCGCCTGATGGGCGACAAGGTGGAAGCCATCCGCGCCATGAAGGCCGCCGGCGTGCCGTGCGTGCCGGGCTCGGGCGGTCCGCTCGGCGACAACGTGGAAGAGAACGTGCGCATTGCGCGCGAGATCGGCTATCCGGTGATCATCAAGGCCGCCGGTGGCGGTGGTGGCCGCGGCATGCGCGTGGTGCGCACCGAAGCGCATCTGGGCAACGCCATCACCATGACCAAGCAGGAAGCCAAGGCTGCTTTCGGCAACGATCAGGTGTACATGGAGAAGTTCCTGGAAAATCCGCGCCACGTGGAAATCCAGGTGCTCGCCGACGGCCAGGGCAACGCCATCCACCTCGGCGAACGCGACTGCTCCATGCAGCGTCGTCACCAGAAGGTGGTGGAAGAAGCGCCCGCGCCGGGCATCACGCCGGAACTGCGCGAGCAGATCGGCAAGGTGTGCGTGGACGCATGCATCCGCATCGGCTATCGCGGCGCCGGCACCTTCGAATTCCTGTTCGAAGACGGCCGCTTCTACTTCATCGAGATGAACACCCGCATCCAGGTGGAACATCCGGTGACGGAGCTGATTACCGGCATCGACCTGGTGCGCGAGCAGCTGCTGATCGCCGGTGGCGAGAAGCTCTCGATCAAGCAGTCGGACATCAAGATCACCGGCCACGCGATCGAGTGCCGCATCAACGCGGAAGATCCCGATTCGTTCCTGCCTTCGCCGGGCACGGTGAAGCGTTTCGAAGCGCCAGGCGGCCCGGGCGTGCGCGTGGATACGCACCTGTACGACGGCTACCGCATTCCGCCGAACTACGATTCGATGATCGGCAAGCTGATCGTGCACGGCCCCGATCGCGAAACCGCCATCGCGCGCATGCGCCTGGCGCTCGCCGAGACGGTGATCGAAGGCGTGAAGTGCAACATCCCGCTGCAGCAGCGCATCATGGCCGACGCCGGTTTCCAGCAGGGTGGACAGAACATCCACTACCTGGAAAAGCGCATGGCCGAACAGAAGGAAAAGGCCGCACTCGGCGGCTGATGTCTGGCCGGCGAGCCGCCAAGCGGCTCGCCGGTTTCGCACCGACACGATGTCCGAACTCATCACTCTTCGCGAAGCGATCGACGCCATCACCGATGCGTTCGACGAAGGCGACGGCTGGGATCGCTACAGCTGGGTCTACATCCGCGGCGCCATCACCGAACCTTCGTGCCGGCTGTATCTCTCGCATGTGGCCGACGAGGACGACGCGCTGATCGCCGACCACGGCGAAGCGCTGCCGCCGTTCGCCGCGCAGCATCACCTGCGTCATTTCCTCGAGGCCGCGGATTTCGCCGAGGTGCTGTTCGTGCACCGTCGGCATCATCCCTCGCCCACGCTTGAGGATCTGGCCCGCGCGCTCGACCATTACCAACGCCACGACAGCTTCCTCGGCGTTGCACCGCAATCGCTGTAGTCACCGCGCATCGGCGGGGACGAAGCGCTGTCGCACATCGCGCACGCACATCGGCGACAATGCGCACCTCACTCGCAGGAACCCGCCATGCCCTGGCTCGAACTCTCGCTCACCATCCGCGCCGAACAGCAGCCTCGCGTCGAGGAGGCCCTCGACGATCTGGGCGCGCTCTCCGTGACGCTGCAGGACGCCGATGCGGAAACGCCCGACGAGCAGGCCATCTTCGAACCCGGCGTGGGCGAACTGCCGCTGTGGCCTACCATCACGCTCAACGCGCTGTTCGAGGCCGATACCGACCGGCGCGGCCTGGGCGAGGCGTTGGGCGACCTGCTGCCGTGGCTGGAGCCCGATCACATCCAGTTCCGCGACGTGGCCGACGAGGACTGGGAGCGCGCGTGGATGGACCAGTTCAAGCCGATGCCGTTCGGCAAGCGCTTGTGGATCTATCCGTGGAACATCGAACCGCCGGCTGACGAGGACATCGTGGTCGTGCGTCTCGACCCGGGCCTCGCCTTCGGCAGCGGCACGCATCCCACCACGGCGCTGTGCCTCGCGTGGCTGGACAGTCTCGATCTGAACGGCAAGAGCGTGATGGATTTTGGCTGCGGCTCCGGCATCCTCGCCATTGCCGCGCTCAAGCTCGGTGCCGCCGGCGCCGTGGGCGTGGACAACGATCCGCAGGCGCTCATCGCTTCGACCGACAACGCCCAACGCAACGACGTGGCCGACCGCCTCACCGTGTTCCTGCCCGAAGACCTGACTGCCGATCCTGCTGACGTCTTCATCGCCAACATCCTCGCCGGCCCGCTGGGCGAACTCGCACCCACCTTCGCCGCGGCGGCCAAGCCCGGCGCGCCGTTCGCCATCTCGGGCATCCTGCAGGGTCAGGAAGACGAGTTGCTGGCGCGCTATGCGGAATGGTTCCACGAACTGCGCGTGGACACTCAGGAAGACTGGGTGCGCATCAGCGGCCGCCGTCGCTGAGTGACGGTTCACGATACGGGCGGGCCTGCGGGTGATTTGTCCCGCGCGGTGCACTAGGCTTGCGGGAACCCGATCACCACGGCCTGCATGTACGCCCAATGTCCCGAATGCCTCACCGTGTTCTCGCTGAACACGGAAACGCTGGCGCAAGCGCGCGGCGAGGTCGTGTGCGGACATTGCGACACGGTTTTCGATGCGCTCGCCAGCCTGTGCGACCAGTTGCCGCCGGAGCCGTTCGAGCATCTGCTGCCGCGCATGCCCGAAACACCGCCGCGGCTTGATCTGGCGGTCTATCGTCCGCCCGCCGAGGTGCCGGCCGAGGCCGAAGCGCCCGCCTCGAGCGATGTGCTGGATGAATTCGCCCACCTGGTGATTGCGCCGCGCTTTGCGCGCAAGCCGGAAAAAAAACGCCGCTGGCCCTGGATCACCGCCTGTACCGTGCTGCTGCTCGCACTGGGCGCGCAGCTGGCATGGGCCAAGCGCGACGCACTGATCGGCGACGACACGGTCGGCCCAATGCTGCGCAACGCCTGCAGCACGCTGGGCTGCCAGTTGCCGCTGGTGCAGGACATCACGCGCCTGAGCCTGGTCGCACGCGACGTGCAGGCACATCCGTCGGTACCGGGCGCGCTGCTGATCACCGCCAACCTGCGCAACGACGCACCGTTCGCGCAGCCTTATCCGGTGGTGTCGATCACGCTGTCCGATGCCAACGGCAACAAGCTCGCCATGCGACGCCTGCGTCCTGCGGAATATCTGGGCGATGGCGCCACCTTGCAGCGAGGCATTCCGCCCGACGGCAGCGCCGCCCTGATGCTTGAAGTGGAAGACCCGAGCGGCAAGGCCGTGGCCTTCGAGTTCGATTTCGAATAGCCGTCCATTTGATGGATGCTGGTTTGGGCATGGCGATCATCGTCCATGCGGTTCGACCGTCTCGCGTAGGCACAGGTCGTGCCACCAATGCAAGTGAATGTCCATAGGACATTTTGGTTTCATGGCTTGGATGCCGTTCTACCAAACGGGTACTTAAAATTCTCGGCACGCGAGGGTACACTCGCTCCTTCGTCCTATGCTGCACCCGGCGTTCCATGCGAGCCGCCGCCCGCGGTATTTGCCATAAACAATTGCAGCGGCCCACGTAGCCGCCGCGTTAGAACGTGAGGGGAAATGCCCGTGAACGCCGTACGACTGCCTGCCAGCGAGTCTCCGAAAGAGACTTCGTCGCAGAGCGCCTTGAGCGAATGCGTCAGCCGTACCGTACGTCGCTATCTCGCCGACATCGGCGACACGGAATGCGACGAAGGTTTGCACGCGCTCGTCATCCGCGAAGTCGAAGGCCCTCTCCTGCGCGAAGTACTGGCCTGGCATGACGGCAACCAGAGCCGCGCCGCCGCCGTACTCGGCATCAATCGCGCCACGCTGCGCAAGAAGCTTGCCGCGCACGGCCTGCTGTAAATCCTCCGCGTTTCGCGCGCCGCATCCGCTGGCGCGCCTCCCTCCGCATTTAGCCGTCCAACTTTCCAACGCGCCGCGTCCGGACGGCGTACGCTCCAGACCGCTATAATGCACGGCTTCCCCGTTCTGGAAGCCGCCATGCCCGCCTCTGCCGTATCCCCCATTCGCCGCGCGCTGCTCAGCGTGTCGGACAAGACCGGACTGATTGCGCTTGGCCAGCGCCTGCACCAGGCTGGTGTGGACCTGCTCTCCACGGGTGGCAGCGCCAAGGCACTGCGCGACGCGGGCATTCCGGTGAAGGACGTCAGCGAGCTCACGAGCTTTCCCGAAATCATGGACGGTCGCGTCAAGACCTTGCACCCGAAGGTGCACGGCGGCCTGCTCGGCCGTCGCGGCACCGATGACGCGGTGATGACCGAGCTGGACATCGCGCCCATCGACCTGCTCGTGCTCAACCTCTATCCGTTCGAACAGACCGTGGCGCGCGCCGATTGCACGCTGGAAGAAGCCATCGAGAACATCGACATCGGCGGGCCGGCCATGCTGCGTTCGGCAGCCAAGAACTGGAACGACGTAGGCGTGCTCACCTCGCCCGACCAGTACGACGAGGCACTGGCGGAAATCGAAGCGCATGGTGGCCTCACGCGCGCCACGCGCTTCAAGCTCGCCGTGGCGGCGTTCAATCGCGTGTCCAACTACGACGGCGCCATCAGCGACTACCTCTCCGCACTCCAGCTCAACGACAACTACGACGCCATCGCCGGCCATGACGCGTTCCCCGCGCAGGCCAACGGTCGCTTCGTGAAGATGATGGACCTGCGCTACGGCGAGAACCCGCACCAGCAGGCGGCGTTCTATCGCGACCTGTATCCCGCGCCGGGCACGCTCGCCACGTTCCGCCAGCTGCAAGGCAAGGAACTCTCGTTCAACAACATCGCCGATTCCGACGCCGCGTGGGAATGCGTACGTAGTTTTACCAAACCGGCCTGCGTAATCGTGAAGCACGCCAACCCCTGCGGCGTCGCGGTGAGCCTGGACGGCATCGGCCGTGCGTATGACCTTGCCTACCAGACCGACCCCACCTCGGCCTTCGGCGGCATCATCGCCTTCAACCGCGTGGTGGATGCAGCCACCGCGAAAGCCATCGTGGATCGCCAGTTCGTGGAAGTGGTGCTGGCACCGGGTTACGAGGATGACGCGCTCAAGGCCTTCGCCAAGAAGACCAACGTGCGCGTACTGGAGATTCCGCCGCCGGCCGATGGCGACCTCACCAAGGCGCATCCGGGCAACGATTCGCGTCGCGTGGGTTCGGGCCTGCTGATCCAGACCGCCGACCGCGCGATGGTCAAGGCCGAGGATCTGAAGATCGTCACCAAGCGCGCGCCCACGCCCACCGAGATCGACGACCTGATCTTTGCGTGGAAGGTGGCCAAGTACGTCAAGAGCAATGCCATCGTCTATGCGAAGAATCGCCAGACCATCGGCGTGGGCGCCGGCCAGATGAGCCGCGTGTACAGCGCGAAGATCGCCGGCATCAAGGCCGCCGACGAGAAGCTGGAAGTGCGCGGCTCGGTGATGGCCTCCGACGCGTTCTTCCCCTTCCGCGACGGCATCGATGCGGCCGCTGCGGCCGGCATCCAGGCGGTGATCCAGCCGGGTGGCTCGATGCGCGATGCGGAAGTGATTGCCGCGGCCGACGAGCATGGCATGGCGATGGTATTCACCGGGATTCGCCATTTCAGGCACTGATCTTCGCGATAAAAAAAGGCGCCCTTGGGGCGCCTTTTTTCATCGTCATTCCGGCGCACCGCGAAAGGGGCGATGGCGGGAATGACGAATTAGGTTGTCTGCGCTCGGTCGCCAAGCTCGACACGGCGCTCCACTCTCTCCGCATACTTCTTCGCCAGCACCGCGCACGTCATCAACTGGATCTGGTGGAACAGCATGATGGGCAGCACGATGGTGCCCAGCGGGTGACCGGCGAACAGCACCTTGGCCATCGGCACGCCGCTGGCGAGGCTCTTCTTCGAGCCGCAGAACACGATGGTGATTTCATCCTCGCGCTTGAAGCCCAGCGCACGCGCACCGTAGCGGGTGACGATCAGCGCCACGGCCAGCAGCACCGCATTCACCACCAGCAGGCCGCCGAGCACCGGCAGCGGAATCTGCTTCCACAAGCCCTGCAGCACGGCCGCGCTGAAGGCCGTATAGACCACCAGCAGGATCGAACCCTGGTCGACGAACGACAGCAGCGAGCGGTTGCGTTCCACCCAGCGACCGATCCAGCGCTGCGCAATCTGGCCCGCCACGAACGGCACCAGCAGCTGCAACACGATGGCGCCGATGGCATCCCAGTTCATACCGCCCTGCCCGTGCGATTCCAGCATCACGCCCACCAGCAGCGGCGTGACGAAGATGCCGAGCATGCTGGAGGCGGAGGCGGAACAGATGGCCGCCGGCACATTGCCGCGCGCCATCGAAGTGAAGGCGATGGAGGATTGCACCGTCGACGGCAGCGTGCACAGGAACAGCACGCCCAGGTAGAGCGACGGCGTCACCAGCGGTGACAGCACGGGACGCAGCAGCAGCCCCAGCACCGGGAACAACACGAAGGTGCTGGCCAGCACGGTCAGGTGCAGGCGCCAGTGGGTCATGCCGGCCACCACCGCCTCGCGCGAGAGCTTGGCGCCGTGCAGGAAGAACAGCAGCGCAATGGCCAGGTCGGTCAGCACGTTGAAGACGCTGGCCGTGGTGCCGCGGCAGGGCAGCAGGCTGGCCAGCAGCACGGTGACAATCAGGGCGCAGGTAAAGCGATCGGGCAGGAATCGACGCAGGAACATGGCCGTGGCACGCGCAATCAGGGAATGTGCCTATTGGAACGCCAGGCCATTGATTAATCAAATCGTTTTATCTGATCTACTGATACAGTAATGGCATGAATATCAGCCTGCGCCAGCTTCGTGCCTTTCTCGCCGTCGCCCGGCAGCAGCACTTTCGGCGGGCGGCGGAGAGCCTTCACCTGAGCCAGCCCGCGGTGAGCCGCTATATCGCCGACCTGGAAGCCGAACTCGGTATCCGCCTGTTCGACCGCACCACGCGCGAAGTGGTGCCCACCGATGCGGGCCGCTATCTGGAAAGCGCCATCGGGCGCGTGCTGGACGAACTGGAAGGCGTGCTCTCGCACGTGCATTCGGAGAGCGAACGCAAGCGCGGCAAGGTGCACATCGCTTCCGTGCCGACGCTCTCGGCAGGCCTGATGCCCCAGTGCATCGCCGACTGCGCGGCGCGCTATCCCGAGCTGACCATCCAGTTGCACGACCAGGCACAAACCCTGGTGCTGGACAGCGTGCGTGGAGGCGAAGTGGATTTCGGCGTCGCCATCGACCCACCGCTCACCGGTGAGTTCGACATCGAGCTGCTGCTGCGCGACCCGTTCGTGCTGGTGTGCCGGCCCGATCATCCGCTGGCGAAACTCGATCGCGTGCCCTGGCGCAAATTGCAGGGGCAAGCGCTGATCCTGCTCGACTACTCCTCCGGCAGCCGCCGCCTGATTGATCGCGCATTGGCCAGTCGCAACATCGAGGCCAACATCGTGCAGCAGACCGGCCACACGCTCACCACGTTCCGTATGGTGGAGGCCGGGCTCGGCATCAGCGTGAGCCCTGCGCTGTCGCCACCACCACCCACGCTGGTCACGCGACCGCTCACGCCGCAGGAGAGCCGCGACGTGGTGTTGATCAAGCGCAGGCAACGCTCGTTGTCGCCGTTGGCGATGCTGGTATGGGAACGCCTGCGCGCGTTGAGCCACGCGCCTCCGAAATAGGCGGCGTGTCGCTCACGCTTCGTTGAGCGCGCGCCGCCTAGCCTCCAGTCTTTCTTCCGAAGGTGTTCCTCATGCGCTACGAGCTCTACTACTGGAGCGGCATCCAGGGCCGCGGTGAATTCGTGCGACTGGCTCTGGAAGACGCCGGCGCCAGCTACGACGACGTCGCACGCACGAAAGGCGATCAGGCCATGATGCCGTTCCTGCACGGCAAGCATGCCGGCGCCCTTCCGTTCGCACCGCCTTTCCTGCGCGCGGGTAAGCAGGTCATTGCGCAGGCCGCCAACATCCTTGCCTTCCTTGGGCCACGCCACGGTCTGGTGCCCGCTTCGGAACCCGCACGGCGCTATGCGATGCAATTGCAGCAGACGGTGACCGACATCGTTGCCGAAGTGCACGACACGCATCACCCGATTTCCGGCGACCTGTACTACGAGCAGCAACGCACGGAAGCACGCAAGCGCGCCAACGCCTTCTGCGAGGAACGCATTCCGAAATTCCTGGGTTATTTCGAGCAGGTGCTCGATCGCGGCGATGGTCGCCACGCCATCGGCCGGCGGCACTCGTATGTGGACCTGTCGCTGTTCCAGCTGATGTCGGGACTGGACTATGCATTTCCCAACGCCATGACGTCGATTCGACGCCGCACGACCAGGCTGCGCGCACTTCAGCAACGCGTGGCCGAACGACCGAACATCGCCGCTTACCTGGCTACCGAACGACGCATTCCGTTCAACGAGGACGGCATCTTCCGTCGCTACCCGGAACTGGACGAGCGCTAGAACACCGCGATGACGATGGCGCCGAGCACGATAAGCCCGCCACCGATGGCGAGCGACCAGCTCACCTGCTCGCCCAGCAGCAACACGCCCAGCACAATGGCGATGGCCACGCTGAGCTTGTCGATGGGCGCCACCTTGCTCACCGGGCCCAATTGCAGTGCGCGGTAGTAGCAAAGCCACGACAGTCCCGTAGCGACGCCTGACAGCACCAGGAACACCCAGCTGCTCGCGGGCAAGCCCAACGGGCGCGCCCATTCATGACGAAGACTGAGGATGCCGGCCGTCACCAGCAGGATCACGATGGTGCGAATGAAAGTGGCGAGGTTGGAGTTGATGCCCGCCACGCCGAGCTTGCCGAACAGCGCCGTGAGCGCGGCGAAGAACGCCGAACCCAGCGCGAAGAGCAGCCAGCTCTCACGCAGGTTCATGGATGCCTCGCCGGCTGCGGTTGCACGAACTTACTGGCCGCCGTTGTCCTGGTCTTCCGCGGATTTGCTCTTGCCCCACTCCATGACCTTGTACATCACCGGCTTGATCGGTTCGCCAGCCTGGTTCGTCCAGGCACCCTTCTGGTCAATCAGGTAGGTCTGCGGAATACCGCCCTTGGGCGTCACCACCACCATGTACACCTGGCCGCTGCGGCTGTATTCCTGGATGGTCTGGTCGCCTTCCGTATGCACCTTCACCTGCGGCGGCGCATTCCCGTTCGCATCGCGCGGCTGGGCACCCGAGGTCGCGGGCGTAGAGGTTTCCGGTGCGCTCAGTGTGGCTTCGGTATCCGCGGAGACGTTGCCCGATGCCGACTTGCCGGCACTGGATTTGGGCGCGGGCGCTGCCTTGGGCGCGGGCGGCGGCGTGGCCTTCACACCCGGATCGTTCATGCCCGGCGGCGGCGGGGCCGGCGGAAACTGGCTGGCGGAGGACTGGGCAAGCGCATTCGATGCGACGGCCACACCAAGAACGGCGAGCAGGGCGAGGGGTTTCATGATGACGGCCTCCTGTGGGATGTGGAGCATATCAGCGCAGAACCGCACGGCTCGTGAAGCGCTCGTGTGCTGCATAGGGCAGCGCAGAGCGGCGATGACAGGCCGGCGCGGGCCCAGAACGCGGACGGGTCGGTTCCGGTGCACGCGTGCGACAATCGCGGCATGGCCAAGCTCATCCTCATCGACGGTTCCTCCTACCTCTACCGCGCCTTCCACGCGCTCCCGCCGCTCACCAATTCGCAGGGCGAGCCCACCGGCGCGCTGTTCGGCGTGGTGAACATGCTACGTGCCACGCTCAAGGCGAAGCCCGACTACGTGGCCTTCGTGAGCGATGCGCCGGGGCCCACCTTCCGCAACGAGCTGTACGACCAGTACAAGGCAAATCGCCCGCCGATGCCGGACGATCTGCGCGCCCAGGTGGAACCCATGCTCGCCATCGTGGGCGCGCTGGGTTTTCCCATCCTGCGCGTGGGCGGCGTGGAAGCCGATGACGTGATCGGCACGCTCACCGAGCAGGCGCATGCGCAAGGCATCGAGGTGGAGATTTCCACCGGCGACAAGGATCTCGCGCAGCTGGTGCGTCCGGGCGTGACGCTGGTCAACACCATGACCAACACCACCACCGACGACGCGGGTGTGATGGACAAGTTCGGCGTCAAGCCATCGCAAATCGTGGATTTTCTTTCGCTCACCGGCGACAGCATCGACAACGTGCCCGGCGTGCCCAAGTGCGGCCCCAAGACGGCGGCCAAGTGGCTGGCCGAATACGGCACGCTCGACAACCTGATGGCCAACGCGGACAAGATCGGCGGCAAGATCGGCGAGAGCCTGCGCGCCGCGCTGCCGCAGCTGCCGCTGTCGCGTGAGCTGGTGCAGATCAAGCTCGACGTGGCACTGGATGCGTCGGTCAGTCAGTTGCAGATGCGCGAACGCCACATCGAACAATTGCGCGAGTTGTATGCGCGCTACGAATTCAAGGCGGCGCTGAAGGATCTGGACAACGAAGCCGGTGCCGCACCTGCCGACGCCAGCGCACCCGCCACCGCGGCGCCGGCAACGCCGCTGCTGACCGAAGACACCCATGCCGCCAACCTCGCGATGGCCGGCCAGTACGAACTGGTCACCACGCAGGCGCAGTTCGAAGGCTGGCTGGCGAAGATCGCCACGGCGCCGCTGGTGTCGTTCGACACCGAAACCACCTCCATCGATTCGATGCAGGCAGACATCGTGGGCCTCAGCCTCTCGGTGGAACCGGGCCACGCGTGCTACGTGCCGCTGGCGCACGATTATCCCGGCGCGCCCGCGCAGCTGTCGCGCGAGCAGGTGCTCGCCACGCTGAAACCCTTCTTCGAAGACGAAAGCCGTCCGAAGATGGGGCAACACGCCAAGTACGACATCAACATCCTGTCGAACTACGGCATTCACCTGCGCGGCCTGAAGCACGATTCCATGCTGGAGTCATATGTGTGGAACGCCACGGCGACACGCCACGACATGGATTCGCTCGCCAAGAAATACCTTGGCGTGGACACCATCAAGTACGAACAGGTGGCCGGCAAGGGCGCCAAGCAGATTCCGTTCTCGCAGGTCGACCTGGATACCGCGTGCCGCTACGCCGCCGAAGATGCCGACATCACGCTGCGCCTGCACCACGCACTGTGGCCGAAGCTGGAAAGCGAGCCTTCGCTGCGCACGGTGTACGAGAACATCGAGATTCCGCTGATTCCCGTGCTCGCCTCGATGGAACAGCGCGGCGTGCTGATCGATGTGCGCGAGCTGCGCATGCAAAGCCAGCAGCTCGGCAAGCGCATGCTGGAACTGCAGCAGGAAGCGTGGAAAGGCGCGGGCCGCGAGTTCAACCTCGATTCGCCCAAGCAACTGCAGGCCATCCTGTTCGACGAACTCGGCCTGCCCGCCAAGGTAAAGACGCCCACCGGCCAACCCTCCACCAACGAGGAAGCGCTGGAAGCCATCGCGGATGATCACGCGCTGCCGCGGCTGATCCTCGACTACCGCGGCCTCGCCAAGCTGCGTTCCACGTACACGGACAAGCTGGCGGAGATGGTCAACCCGCGCACCGGTCGCGTGCACACCAGCTATCACCAGGGTTCGGTGGCGACGGGACGCGTGTCTTCGTCCGATCCCAACCTGCAGAACATCCCCATTCGCACCGAGGAAGGCCGGCGCATTCGCCAGGCGTTCGTGGCGCCGGAAGGCTGGGTGGTGCTGGCGGCGGACTACTCGCAGATCGAGCTGCGCATCATGGCGCATCTTTCCGGCGACGAAGGCCTGGTCAAGGCATTCAAGGAAGGCGGCGACGTGCATCGCGCCACCGCCGCAGAAGTGTTCGGCCTCAAGCCAGAGGAAGTGAGCGCCAACCAGCGCCGCGCCGCCAAGGCCATCAACTTCGGCCTGATGTACGGCATGAGCGCGTTCGGCCTCGCGCGCCAGCTCGGTGTGGATCGCGGCGAAGCCAGCGATTACATGGCGCGCTATTTCGCGCGCTATCCGGGCGTGCACGCCTTCATGGAAGCCACGCGCCAGCAGGCGCATCGCGATGGCTACGTGGAAACGCTGTTCGGTCGCCGCCTGTATCTGGAGAACCTGCAGTCGCGCAACCAGGCGCTGCGTGCGGGCGCCGAGCGCGCCGCGGTGAACGCGCCGATGCAGGGCACGGCGGCGGACATCATCAAGCGCGCCATGATCGCCGTGCACGGTTGGCTGCAGCCGCGCCAGGACGAAGCGCGCATGCTGATGCAGGTGCACGACGAACTGGTGTTCGAGGTGCGCGAGGATGTGATCGATGAGGTGCGCGCCGGCGTGGTCGAGCGCATGTCGGGCGCGGCCGAGCTGTCGGTGCCGCTGCTGGTGGAAGCGGGCGTGGGCAAGAACTGGGACGAAGCGCACTGAGACTGAGACGGTGGCGGCGCCGATTTGTTTGAAATTCGTCAAATGAACCGTGCCTAACCCAATTTGCTGCAGCGCGTGCAACTTTTGCCGCGAGCCGCGTTCTTAGTTATCGGATGCACGCAACGGCGTCCGCGGGCTCGCCACCTCCCTGGACGAGCCCAAACGGTAAGCGAACCTCTCCCCTGGGTTTCGCTTCCACCCCGGCCCCGAGGATTCCCCCCTAATCCTCGGGGCTTTTTTATGCCCGTCGCCCGATGTGGCGCATGAAAGGACAGCGAGCACTCAAGCCGCTAGGATCTGCGCACGGACTCAAGAGTCACCGCTGCGTGCAGATCAAGGGAAAAGTCACCTCATTCGATATTGCCCACCTGGCCGGGGTCTCCCAGTCCACGGTGTCGCGCGCGTTGCGCGGCAGTCCGCTGGTCAACGAGGAAACCCGCCGGCGCATCCAGGCGGCGGTCGAAGAGCTGAACTACAAGGTCGACAAGAACGCCTCGGGCCTGCGCGCCAAGCACACCGGCACGCTGGCCCTGCTGCTGTTCGAAGATCCGACCGCCGACGAGTCGCACATCAATCCATTCTTTCTTTCGATGCTCGGCTCGATCACGCGCGCCAGCGCGCAGCGCGGCTACGACCTGCTGATCTCCTTCCAGCAGTTCTCCCGCGACTGGCACGCCGACTACGCGGACAGCAAGAAAGCCGACGGCATCATCCTGCTCGGCTACGGCGACTACCTGGCCACGCGCGACAAGCTGCAGAAACTGGTGGACCAGGGCACGCGCTGCGTGCGCTGGGGCGCGGTGCTGCCCGACCAGCCGGATGTGTCGGTGGGTTGCGACAACATCAGCGGCGGGCGCGACGTGACGGCGCATCTGCTCGAGCAGGGCTGCCAGCGCATCGCCTTCCTCGGCGACGCCTCCAGTCATTACCCCGAATTCTTCGATCGCTACCGCGGCTATGCGCGCGCCCTGAGCAACGCGGGCCTGGACGCGGAAGCGCTGCTGCAGGTGAACGCCGAAAGTACCGAGCGCTCCGGCTACGACGCGATGGAAACGTTGCTGGCGCGGGGCGTGGCCTTCGATGCCGTGTTCGCCGCCAGCGATCTGATCGCCATCGGCGCCATGCGCGCCCTCGCCGACCACGGCCTGAAGGTGCCGGAAGATGTGGCGTTGGCTGGCTTCGACGACATTCCGATGGCCAGCTTCGTCAATCCGCCGCTCACCACCGTGTTGCAGGACACCAAGCTGGCCGGCGAAATCCTGGTGGACAACCTGCTCGCGCTGATCCGCGGCGAGCCCGCCGAAAGCGGCATGCTGCCGGCGAAGCTGATCGTGCGCAAATCCAGCCTGAAGCGCTGAATTATTTGCTGCTTGCGGGCGCCGCCGACCACTGCGTGGAAGGCTCGGCCACACGCAGCGTGCACAGCCCCGCAATGATCAGGCTCGCACCGCCCATCGCCAGCGCCCAGATCGGCTGCCCGTGGAAGAACAGGCGCAGCAGCAGGCCCAGCACGCTCGCCGCCATCAGCTGCGGGATCACGATGAAGAAATTGAAGATGCCCATATAGACGCCCATCTTCGCGGCCGGCAGGTTGTCCGACAGCAGCGCATATGGCAGCGACAGGATCGACGCCCACGCAAAGCCCACGCCCACCATCGACAGCAGCAGCCACTGCGGATCGCGGATCACCAGGAACGACAACAGGCCCGCACCGCCCAGCCAACAATTGGCCAGATGACTGGTGCGCAAGCCCCAGCGACGCACCATCCAGGGAATCGCCGCAGCAGCCACCGCGGCAAAGCCGTTATAGGCGGCAAACAACACGCCCACCCAGTTGGCGCCTTCGTTGTAGGCGGCCGAATGCGTGTCAGTGGTGCCGTAATGCACCGAGGTCACCCCCGCAGTGGTGTAGATCCACAACGCGAACAACGCGAACCACGAGAAGAACTGCACCACGGCGAGACGGCGCATCGTCTCCGGCATGCCATAGAGATCGCCCATCACCTGACGCAGCATGCCGCTGCTGCGCGTGAAGGAAAGCCACGAGAACAACCCGCCAAACAGCACCAGGCCGCCTGCAAGCAGATACAGCTCTTTCTCCAGCGCGTAATGGCGAATCGCCGCCAGCAGCACGAGTCCCGCGATGATGAGCACCGCGCCAAAGCGCCATGCGCGGGATGCGTGGACAACGCCTGTTTCCACCGGGCCATCGCTAAAGGCTTCCAACTCGCCTGGCGGATATTCGCGCGTGGTCAGCACCGTCCACAGCACCGACACCAGCAACACCACGCCGCCGAGATAGAACGCGTACTTCACCGTGTCGGGAATGGCGCCCTCGCCCGCCACATTGCTCACGCCAAGCTTGGCCAGCAGCCATGGCAGCAGCGACGCCACCACCGAGCCCACGCCAATGAAGAAGCTCTGCATCGCATAGCCCAGCGGTCGCTGCCGTGGCGGCAACTGGTCGCCCACGAAGGCGCGGAACGGTTCCATCGAAATATTGATGGAGGCATCCATGATCCACAGCAGGCCCGCTGCCACCCACAACACGGGCGAGTTGGGCATGCACAGCAGGGCCAGCGTGGTGAGCACGGCACCGATGAGGAAATACGGCCGGCGACGGCCCAGCCGCGTCCACGTGCGATCCGACAGATAGCCGATCACCGGCTGCACCAGCAACCCCGAGAACGGCGCGGCGATCCACAACGCGGGAATGTCGCCCACGTCCGCGCCCAGCGTCTGGAAAATGCGGCTGACGTTCGCGTTCTGCAACGCAAAGCCGAACTGGATGCCCAGGAAACCAAAGCACATGTTCCAGATCTGCCAGAACGACAGCTCGGGCTTGCGCGTCATGGCGTGGACGTTCCCGGCAATGGCGACAGCAGCATCGCCTCGACGCTGGCATCGTTCACGGGGCCCGTGGCCCCGCCCTGTTCGCCGGTGTAGTGCGCGTTGTGGCGCAGGTCGCTCATGTTGAATCCCTGATCCAGGCGGAAGCGGCAAAGCGCGCCCGCCCGTGCCGAGAACGTGGCCGTGGTGGAGCGCTGCGTGCCCACACTATGCGGCATCACGACCGGAATGCGCTGTGGCGCTGCACCATCGCACGACACGTCCAGCAGTTTCACGGCGGCCGTGACACCGGTTTGAATAGGGCCATGGTTGTTCATGTAGTCGAACGACACATTCGTATCGCCATCGCTGGTCGCCTTCCACTCCCACGGGCCGGCACCGGCCAGACGCGCTTCGTCGCCCTTGCAGGTGGCCGCGCTGGGCAGTGATTCGAGCCCGCCGTCGCCCACGCGGGTGAGCTGGAAGCACTGGCGCGACGTACCCTTCGGCACCGCAAGGCTGCCGTCGATCGGCCCCACGCGACGGCCATCCAGATACAGCACGCCCTTGCCCTCGAAACTGATTTGCCAGCCCTTGGCCGATGCGGCGACGACAGGAGCGTCCGGCATCTCGGGTCCGAACAGGGGCGCGTTCATGCGCAAGGGTTTCGCACCGGAATGCATGGCCTTCAACTGCACGGTGGTTTCGTTGCCCTTGCGCTGTTGCGACTGCGCCACCAGCAAATCACCATCGAGTTTCGCCGGCCGCACCAGCGTCACGCGCTGGCCCGCGAGATCGAGCGTGATGCTCGGCTTGTCGCCGAACAGCGGCGCCACCCACGACGCGGGCAGCTTGGGATCGATGCGACCGTCGTCACCCACGCCGAACACGCCGGTGATCACCATGTCGAGGTAACCCGCCACCGACCACAGCTGGCGCGGCGAATTCACCACCGGGCCGCTGAGCTTGCCTTCGTCCACATGCACGGCCTGCGAGACCAGCTCGTAGTTTTCCATGTTGTACGAAGCGAGCGCCGCGCCTCGCAGGATCGAATCCATTTCGTGCACGATGCGCGGCGCATCGTTCACCGTGCGCGCGGCGCGCAGCGAATAGGCGCTCACGAACGGCCAGATCGCGCGGTTGTGATAGACCGGCTGATCCTTGCGCTCGGGCCAGATCACCGGGCTGCCAGCCGGCCATGCCGGATAGTTCGCGAGCGCCTGTCGCGCCCTCGCCGTATCGGCAACGCCGGTGGTGACGGCGAGCGCGATGCCGAGCAGATCGTAACTGTCGACCGGCATCGCCGCGGGACCGAGGTAGCTCATGTACATGCCGCGATCGGCGCGCCAGAAATGCGCATTGATCGCCTGCTTCAGCGCATCGGCCTGCGCGCGATAGTCCTTCGCGGCAGCATCGTGCTTCTTGTCGGCCAGTTGCGCCGCCAGCTGCAACGCCTGGTAGTGCAGCACGTTGGTGGAGAGCGCGAAGGACTCGCCGATGTAGCGCACGTCCTTTTCCGTCCATGCGGGATAGGTCTGCTCGCGCCAGTCGAGGAACGACGTCTCGCCGCGGTACAGGCCAAGCCGGCCATCGAACACATAGAGCCGATCCTGCGCCAACGTGTCTTTCAACGCGCGCCAGGTGTCGTCGGCGAACGAAGCATCGTCCAGCAAGTGCCGCGCACCAAGGAACCACACCACGCGATCGGTGCTGATCGGCCAGCTGCCGCCGGAGCCGGTGTCCTGCATCACATACAGGCCTTGCGGCACCGATGGCTCGCGCACGTCGGACAGCTTGAAACGCAGCGAGTTGCGCGCACGCTCCGGATCAATGCGCCACAGTGACAAGTCGATGGAATACGACGTGTCGCGAGTCCACACGTAGGGCCATTTGTCGCCGGTGGCGAAGCACACGCAGGGAATCTCGCGTCCGTGGTCGTAGGCGCCATCCTTGATGGCCGACACCGAATCGTGGCCGAGATCATCCTGTGCCATGGCGAACAGGCCATCGAACAGCGGACTGGCCGTATGCACGCGCAGCTTCTGCGCCGCAATGCTGCGATCACCCGCAGGCGCGTGCAGTACGAAGCTGCCCTCGGCTTGCGCGCTCATGCTCGTCGTCTTGCCGTTCCAGCTCACGTCACCCTTGGCGGTGATGGCCTGGGCCTGCACGGCGCCCGCGATCAACCCGGCTGCGCAGGCCAATGCGATGCGCGCACGACGCATGCCTGCGCCCCTCACGGCTGCACCGCCGGCGTGGTGAGCTGGATGTTCGTCGCCCTGCCTGCTTCGATCTTCACGTACGTCACCTCGCCAAACCGGTCATGACCCTGCGCCCAGCCCTCGCCCTGCGTTGCACGCAGCGCCTCGACACCAGTCGCCTTCGTCAGCGGCTTGCCATCGATGGTGACTGCACTGGAGGCGCCGCCATGGATCGCCACCACATAGTCCTCAAGAGCTGGATGGAACGCGCCGGCGGGAGCCGCCGCGCGGAAGTCCACCACGTTACCTTCGCGACGCACGGACAGCGCCTGCAGGAAGTAAGCCCCCTTCTCGTAGCCGTAGGTTTCGCCGTCGTCGTCGTAGACGTCGAAACGCGTTTCGGCATTCGATGGAAACACTTGCACATCGAGCGACGTCACCGGCTGCTGGCCCACATAGTCCATCACCGGCTGCTGCGGAATGATCGCGCCTTCGCGCACGAACAGCGGGATGTCGCTCCAGTCCGCTGCATCGACCTTGAGCGTGATCTCGCGGTCGCCCTCGTAGGTCTTGCCATCGAACCAGTTGACCCAGCGGCCATGCGGCAACTGCAGGCGCTTCACTGTCTGTCCCTGCTCCACCACCGGCGCCACCAGCAGGTAGTCGCCGAACATCCATGCATCGATGCGATCACGCTGCGCCGCATCCTGCGGATAGACGAACTGCAGCGGACGCACCAGGCCCACGCCGTCGGCATGCGCGTGATGCTCGTAGCTGTAGATGTACGGAATCAGCGAATAGCGCAGGCGAATCGCCTCGGTGGCGGCCTTCTCCGCGACCGGGCCGTAGACCCACGGTTGACGCTTCTGTCCGAAATCGGCATGCACGCGGAATACCGGCGTGAATGCGCCGAACTGGATCCAGCGCGCATAGTTCTCGGGTGACGGCATCGGCGCCTTGAAGCCGCCGCCGTCCATGCCCCAATGCATGGCGCCCACGTCGAACGCGGCGAGCATGCGCTGGCGCTGTGCCGCCATGCTGGCAAAGCCGCTCTGGATATCGCCCGACCACACGCCATAGGCGTAGCGCTGCGAACCGAGATAGAAGTTGCGGTTGATCGACCACACGCGCTGGTCGCTGATGCTGCGCTGGCCGTCGTACAGCGCGCGCTGCATGTTGAGGAATTGCGTGTCGACGCCGCTGTCGTCCGCCTCGTCGTTCCACCAGCCCACGATGCCGGTGGCGAAGGAATGCTTGAGCGCGTCGTTGAAGAACCACGCGCGCACTTCGGGTTTGTCGAAGTCCACGTCGCGCACGGGCTTGTGCGAGAAATAGTCGGGCGCCTCCTTCGATTGCGCCAGCCAGTAGCCGCGCGCGGTGGCGTCGCGTCCTTCCACCGTGTCCACATGCACGCGCGGCTTCATGATGCCGGTCATGTGCATGCCACGCTGATCCATCTGCTGCTTGAGCTTGCCGTCGGGACCGTCGGGAAACTTGTCGGTGTTCCAGCGGAATTCGCCCATGTCCTCGCCCCACGCCTTCCAGTCGAAGTCGAAGGTGAAGTTGTCGATGGGAATGTGCTTGGCGCGGTAGGTATCCACCAGCGTCAGCGCTTCCTTCTGGTCGATGCCCCACTGGCTGTTGGTGAAACCCATCGCCCACTTGGGAAACATCGGCGCGGCGCCACTGACCTGTCGCAGCTGGGCGAACAACGCGTCGGGCGCGCCCACCATCAGGTAGATGGTGTGAACCTTCGCCTGCCTGGACTGGATGGCGATGTCGGTTCCACTCAGATCGAACTGCGCAGGCTCCGCATCGGCGAGCACGCCATAGCCCGCCGTGCTCCATACGAACGGCGCGCCTGTGTGGCCCTGCGCGCCGGCGGTGGCGATCTGCTTGCCCTGGCGCAGCAGGTCCCCGGTCTTCGGATCGAACGCATTGAGGCCGCCGATGCCGTACTGCGGATCGCCCTTGGCATGGCGCACCACCCAGCGGCCATCGATGGCGTGCGAGAGATCCGCACTCAGCAGAAGATGCCCGGCGGGATCTTCCACGCGCAATTCCGCGCGATGCGGATTCCAGTGCAGCGCAAGCTGCGCGGAACGCAGGATTTGCTCATCGCCCTGCGTTTCGCGCGTCACTTCGACCGGATCGAAGCTGGCCTGCGCGTCGATGACCGGCGTGGCTGGCTCGCGCGTGCCGTCGACACGCAACTGCACGATGCCCGGCGCCAGCAGGCGCAGTTCCAGCTTGCCACCGGGTAGCGTGAGTTCCATGCGATCGGCACTGGCATCATTGCGCGCGGCCACGGCGACCGGTGTGATGGCCATGGCCGAGAGCAGCGCCAGCGCGAGCAGCCGCGCCCGCATCAGTGCAACACCACGGTGGTGTAGGCGGGCAGGTGGAGCGCGCCGTGTTCCAGCGCGGCCTGGGGCTTGGTGGTCAATTGCACGGTGGCGTCCTTGGGCAGCAGATCCCCCTTAGGTTTCCACACTGCGCTCTTGCCGGAAAGGTTGTGCACCACCAAAAGTTTCTGCTTGCCGTCGTTGCGCCAGTAGGCGACCACGTTGGGCAGGCCGGTGGCGACCACGGTCAGGTCGCCGTCGCGCAGCGCACCGTTCTGCGCGCGCCAGCCGATCAGGGTGCGATAGGTGTTGTACAGCGAGGCCGGATCGTCCTGCTCCGCCTGCACGGACACGCCCTGCCCCTGGTTCACGCTCGAAGGCTTCCAGCGCGACTCGCCCGGACCGGCCTCGCGCGTCCAGCGCATCGGCTCGCGCAGGTTTTCGTCGGGCTTCTTGCCTTCCATGCCCAGCTCTTCGCCGTAATAGATATACGGACGGCCCGGCAGCGTCAGCAGCATCGCGGCGGCCATGCGCATGTGATCGAGGTTGCCGTTAAGGCGGCTCATCACACGTTCCTGGTCATGATTGGACAGGAAGGTGGAGTCAATATGCGGCGTGTCGCCCGCTGCCTTGTACGCGTCGTAGGTGGCCTTGAGCAGATTGCTCAATTGACCTGCACGCTCGCTCCTGGCGCTCACGATCAGCTGCTCGGCCAGCGGAAAATCGAAGATCGAACCCAGCGGCTTGAGATAGGGAGCAAGTTCCTTCGGCGAAGTGGCGCTCACTTCGCCCACCAGGGTCACGTTGGGGTTCGTCTTGGCGAGCGCGTCGTGATATTCGGTCCACCACGCCACGTTCTTCTCCAGCGCCTTGGCGCTGTGCACGTCCGACTTGAAGTCGACATAGATGTGCTTGGCCGCATCCAGGCGGAAACCATCCACGCCCTTGCCCAGCCAGTACTGGCCGACCTTGATCATCTCCGCGCGCACGGCCGGATTGTCGTAGTTGAGGTCGGGCATGTGGCCGCCGAACACGCCGATGTACCAGCCGTCGTCGCCCGCATGCCAGATCGGCGTATCGGTGGCGCTGATGGCCTTGAGGTCGGGTTGTTTGGACGTCCAGCTGTACCAGTCGCGATGCGCGCCATCGGCGTGCTGCGCATCGACGAACCACGGATGGTCCTTGGCGGTGTGGTTGATCACCATGTCCATGGTCACGGCGATGCCGCGCTTGTGCGCTTCGGCAACGAGTCTTTCCAGATCGGCCGTGCTGCCGTACTGCGGGTTGATGCCGTAGTAATCGGTGATGTCGTAGCCGTGATAGCTGGGCGAGCTGTTGATCGGCATCAGCCAGATGCCGCTGATGCCCAGCGATTTCAGATAATCGAGCTTGGCGGTGACACCGTTGAGATCGCCGATGCCGTCGCCGTTGGTGTCGTACCAGGCGCGCACGAAGATTTCGTAGTAGACGCCCGAAGGCTGCTGCGCCGTCGACGCGGGAACCGGAGTTGCATCGGCCGCGCTTACGTTCGTCGTAGCGGCACCGAGCGCGAAGGAAAGAGCGAACGCAAGAGAACTGAACAGGCGATTCCGGGACATGCTGTGCTCCATTCGAAAGCCGCTGGCCATCGACGGAACGGTACACCGGAACGCAACTATCGCATCGGACCGGAAACCGCTACGCCGGGCCTCGCGGTGTGTATTTGCCGTGCCGATCAGTCGGCATGGCCCCAAAAGCATCGCGCCGGCCTCTTTCGAGACCGGCGCGATTCGTGGCTTACAGCTTGAACTCGACGCCGAGGTAGCTGGTGCGTCCGAAGTACTGGATCGTACCGGTCTGCTGCGGGTTGCCGCCGAAGTAGGTACGGGTCGGCTGGTTCGTCAGGTTGAGCATCTGGTACACCACCTTGAACTGCTGGGTGATGTCGTACGAGGCCTGGAAGTCGTACACCGTCTCGGCCGCGAAGGTCACCAGCTGGTTGCTGACGGCCATCTGCGTATCGGACAGGAACGACGAGCGGTAGTTGCCCGACACACGTGCCGAGAACGGACCGTAGTCGTAGAACACCGCCGCGCTGGCCACGCGCTTGGACAAGCCGGGCAGGCCGACGTAGGTGGTCGGGCCACCCAGGTTGGTCGGGTTGCGCACGGTGCTGGAGGTCAGCGCGAAGTTCGCCTGCACGCCCAGGCCAGCCCAGATACCGGGCAGGAAGTGCGTCTTCGAACCGGACAGTTCCAGACCACGCACCAAGCCACCCTTGGCGTTGTATGCCGTCTGGTACTCACCGTTGAGGTACTGCTTGCCGGTGGTCGGATCGATCGGCACCGGAATGCCGGCCGCAGCGAAGTCGTAATTGTTGTACGTCACGTCCTGCACGAACGACTTCACGTCCTTGAAGAACACGCCGGCGGTAAGCAGACCGGTGGAATCGTCAAAGTAGTGTTCGTAGTCGAGGTCGTACTGCGTGGCGCGCAGCGGATCGAGCAGCGGGCTGGTGCCGCCCCACACGTTGTACTGGCCGTTGGACACCCACGAACCGGAACCGGCGAGCATCTTGTCGATCGGCGGACGCGACAACACCTTCGCCGCCGAGAAACGCATCATGTCATCGTCGGTGAGGTGATAGATCAGGTTGAGCGACGGCAGGTAGTCGGTGTAGGTCTTGCCGACGGTGAGCGGCGCGTAGTCGGAGCTGGTGTTGCCGTTGCCGTCGGTGATCGGGATGCCCGCACCGTTGCCCACCTGCTGCAGGCCCATGCTGTACTGCGACTGGTGCGACACGCGGATGCCCACGTTGCCGCTCAGCTCATGACCGAACACGTTCTGCGCATCGATATCCGCCTGCAGGAAGATGTCGCGCGTCTTCTCGGCCACTTCACCGCTCTGCACATACGTCCAGCTCTGGTCGGTGATGTTCTTCACCGGGTTGGCGTTGATGCCATGGGCCGCAAGAATCGCCGGGCCATTGAGCGTCAGGAAGCAGGGGAAGCCGGAGAACTTGCCCTTCCAGCAGGTCACCTTGGCGGCGCTGGAGGGAATGCTCAGCGGCGGCTGGCCAGCCACCGGCGAAGTGTTCCATTCCGAACCATAGACGTACGCTTCGCGATCGGCGTTGTACGTGTGGTTGTTCATGTACACGCCCGCTTCCAGCGCGGACAGCCACGAACTGTTGGGCATGTCGTACTTCACGCTGGTGCGGAAGGCCTTCATCTTGTCGTGGTAGATGTACGGATACACGCCGTAACGCGACAAGCCCATGTCGGCGAGGTTGGTGTACAGGCCCGGATTGGCGAACTGCGCCGTGCCCACGTTCTGGCCGCGCAGCTGGAAGTTCATCGCCTGCGCCATCAACTGCGGATTCGCCGTGCCCAAGCCCGAATACGGATCGGCCGTGGTGTCCACGTTGATCTCGTTGCTGGTGGCGCGCGACAGCGACAGGTCGGCATCGATGTGCCAATTGCCGTGATCCCACTTTGCGTTCAAGCCACCGGAGAAGACGCTGGTGGTGGTGGAGTAGTTGTCGGCAGTGGTCTCGTTGGAGAACTGGTTGCCGTACGGATTGCCGGTGCGCGGATCCACGCCCGTGGTCGGGTTGCTGGCCACCGAGCCGCCGATCAGCGTGCCCAGCGAGCTCCACACCGGGTTGGTGATCTGCGTGTTGTTGCCGTAGAAGTTCTGCGAGCGGAAGCCGTAGCCGAACGACTCGTTCTTGAACTTGGAGTAGAAGCCGTCGCCGGTGATCTTCAGCTCGTCGGTGGGCTTCCACACGATGGTGGCGATTTCGCCAGTGCGGCGCTCTTCACCGCCGTTCTGCTGCAGCTGGATGCCTTCGGGCAGGTAGCCCGTGGCAGCGCCCGGCTGCGAGTTGATCGAGTACTTCGAACCGTCCGAGGCTTCGCCCACGAACTGCTCGGCCACGTGCGGCTGGTACAGCTGCGCCACGCCCAGGCCAACGCCGAGGGTGTTGTCGAGGAACTTGCCCTGGTAGGCCGCACTCAGGCGGTAGCCCACGGCATTGGCGCCGCTCACGTCGTGCGCCTGGCCGTCGTAGCTGCCGCGCGCGTCGATGTTGAGGTTCTGGTCCTTCGGCGCCAGCAGCGGATCGGCCGTCTGCAGCGCAATGGTGCCGCCCACGCCGCCGGTGATCAGCGAAGCCTGCGAGGACTTGTACACCGTGGCCATGTTGATCAGCTCCGACGGGTACTGGTCGAAGTTGATGTAGTTGCTGCCGCTGGTGGAGGGCTGCTCACGACCGTCGAGCGTGGTCTGGATGAAGTTGCCCGAGAGGCCGCGGATGTTGATCTGCGAGGCCTGGCCAGCAATGCGCTCGGCGGACACGCCCGGCAGGCGGGTCAGTGCGTCGGCGATGGACTGGTCCGGCAGGCCGCCGATGTCGGCCGCGGTGATGACGTTGGTGATGGTGTCCGAGTAGCGCTGGTAGTCGATCGACTTTTCCATGCTCTGGTTGTAGCCCGTCACCGTGATGGTGGAGAGGCTCTTGGCCAGCTGCTGGTCCTGCGTCTGCTTGGTCTGGTCGTCCTTCTTGGCGTTGGGATCGCTCTGCTGGGCAGAGGTGTCCTGCGCGCTCGTTGCACCAGTGGCGACGGCAGTGCCGGTCGCGTTCGCGCCCGCATCGGCCGGCGTCGCATGAATACTCGCCGTCAAACAAAGACCGGACGCCAGCGCCAGGGCCAGCACATTACGTTTCAATTCCACCGTCTTCCCCTCCCACGGGTTTGCACTTCATCGTTGGTTTTGTAGTTGCCGCAGTCGCCCCCACAGGCGCTGCGGGCTACGCGCCAGTGCATGCCGATCATTCGGAGGGCCCCGTCGCGTGGCGGCCATGGTAGGGCTGCAAAAAAAGCCGAACAGGCCTATGCATACGTATTCATGACCTGGTTTTTTTGTGCACCTTTGACAAAATCCTAATGGGTGCGCGTCTCACGCCCGTTGTCAGCGTACGGTCTGCGGCGACGTCGCACGACGCTCGAAAAATGGATGGTGGCGCGGTTTGTCGTGCGTTTGTGCGCCTCGCCGAGCGCAAGCTTCCTTGCCGGCAATCGAATCTCTTTGCCACCTGCTGCATCGCAATATCGCGATTTTCTGAATACGTATGCAGCCGACGCATCCGCTTCGCGCTCTGCCTTTAAGCTGCCCCCCGCGCTTCGCTACAGGTCCATTTGCCTGACACGCGACGCAGGTATTGGGCGGGAACGGGACAAACGAATGAGTGAAGCACCCTGGTGGCGCGGAGCCGTCACCTATCAGATCTATCCACGCAGCTTCATGGACACCAACGGCGATGGCGTCGGTGACCTGCCGGGCATCGTCGACAAGCTCGGCTATGTGGCGAGCCTTGGCGTGGACGCGATCTGGATTTCGCCGTTCTTCCGCTCGCCCATGGCCGACTTCGGCTACGACATTGCGGACTATCGCGAAGTCGATCCCCTGTTCGGCACCAACGACGATTTCGACCGCCTGCTGGCCAAGGCGCATACGCTCGGCCTGAAGGTGATGATCGACCAAGTGCTTAGCCACACGTCGATGGAGCACGCCTGGTTCAAGGAAAGCCGCGAGAGCCGCGACAACCCCAAGGCCGACTGGTACGTGTGGGCCGACGCAAAAGCCGACGGCACGCCGCCCAACAACTGGCTCTCGCTGTTCGGCGGTTGCGCCTGGCAGTGGGAACCGCGCCGCGGCCAGTACTACCTGCACAACTTCCTGACCTCGCAGCCGGACCTCAACTATCACCACCCCGACGTGCGCCGCGCCGTGCTCGACGAGGTGAAGTACTGGCTGGACAAGGGCGTCAACGGCCTGCGACTGGACGCGATCAACTTCTGCTTCCACGACCGCGAACTGCGCGACAACCCGCCCAAGCCCGAAGACAAGCGCGTGGGCCGCGGCTTCAGCGCGGACAACCCATACGCGTTCCAGTACCACTACTACAACAACACGCAGCCGGAGAACATCGCGTTCCTGGAAGAGCTGCGCGCCTTGATGGACCAGTACGAAGATGTCGCCGCCATCGGCGAGATCTCCTCGGAAGACTCGCTCGCCACCACCGCCGAATACACCAGCGGCAATCGCCTGCACATGGGCTACAGCTTCGAGCTGCTCACCGATGATTTCAGTGCGGGCTATATCCGCGGCACGGTGGAAAACCTCGAAGCGCAGATGCTCGAAGGCTGGCCGTGCTGGGCCATTTCCAACCATGACGTATCGCGCGTACTCAGTCGTTGGGGCAATGGCAACGCGTCGCCGAAACTCGCCAACCTGCTGAGCGCCATGGTGTGCTCGCTGCGTGGATCGGTATGCGTGTACCAGGGCGAAGAACTGGGCCTCACCGAAGCGGACGTGCCGTTCGAATCGTTGCAGGACCCCTACGGCATCACCTTCTGGCCCACCTTCAAGGGCCGCGATGGATGCCGCACGCCGATGCCGTGGAACGGCGGCATCAACGCCGGCTTCAGCGTGGGCGATCCGTGGTTGCCGGTGCCGGCCGAACATCGCGCGCTGGCCGTGACGCTGCAGGACGCCACGCCCGATTCCACGCTCAACGGTTTCCGCCAGTTCATGGCGTGGCGCAAGACGCAGCCGGCGTTGCGCTGGGGCAACATCCAGTTCATCGATACGCCCGAACCCGTGCTGGCCTTTGCCCGCAAACACGGCGACGAGACGCTGCTGGTCGCGTTCAACCTCTCCAAGGCACCGGTGGAACTGCCGCTGGCCGGCCTGGGCAAGCTCACGCTCGTCGACGGCCATGGGCTTAGCCAGGGCATCGCGACCGCCGATGGCCTGAGCCTGCCCGGTCATGGCGCGCTGTTCGCCCGCGTGGACTAGACATACGCTTACCCCTCTCGACGGCGGCAATACCTCTTCACGCCGCCGTCGACTTTTCACTCTCCCTCTGCTCCTATGGTGGCGCGTCAACGACTTGGCGCATTTTCACAACGGCGTGACGCGCTCTGGCGATTCTTCGGCCCGTTCACCTTTTCCAAGGAGCTTTCCATGCGTGCAGTGCTGATCATCCTCGGCGTTCTTCTGTTGGCCGGCGGCATCTATGTCCTGGCAGGCCATGGCAGTTACCAGACCACCGACACCCTCGTGCAGATCGGCTCGGCCAAGGTCAGTGCCACGCATGACAAGGCGCTGCCGCAGTGGGTAGGCATTGCAGGCGTTGTGGTGGGAGCGTTGCTTGCGCTCGGTGGGTTCATGAAGAAGGGCTGATGGCCGATTGCCCGTCATTCCGGCGCAGGCCGGAATGACGAGCGTGTACGATTAGACGCCTTCACTCTCCCGAGAGCGCACGATGGAACGCCGTCAATTCCTGCGCCAGGCCAGTGCCACGCTGGCCGCAGCCTCGACCGCGGGACTTGCCGCCTGCACCGCGCCATCCGTGAAACCGCCTTCGGCCTCCGCCAGCTGTCCGGCTTCGCTCGCGCCCATCCGCGCCAGCACCGACCGCATCACCGGCGTCTACGTGTGCACCCGTCCATTTCGCGCGCAAGGGCCGCGCATCGAGATGGAGAAGGTCGGCGCGAAAACCGTGGTGCACAACTACGGGCACGGCGGCAGCGGCTGGTCGCTGTCGTGGGGATCGGGCACGCTGGCCTTGCAGATGGTGCAGTCCACGGGCGCGCGAGAGCTGGGCGTGATCGGCTGCGGCGCGATCGGCCTCACCACCGCCCTGCTCGCGCAACAGGCGGGCCTGTCCACGCGCATCTATGCCAAGGCACTGCCGCCGGACGTGTTCTCCATGCGCGCCTCCGGCTTGTGGACGCCCGACTCGCGCATCTGCGATGCCGCGCATGCGCCATCACTTGCCGATCGCTGGGAAATGATGACGCGCCTTTCCTACGCGCGTTACCAGAGCCTGCTCGGCCTGCCGGGCCAACCGATCGAATGGATCGACGGTTATTCGCTGGCCGACGCACCGTTCGGCAAGTTCCACGGCGACGTGTCCGATGAACCGGAGTACGGCGAATTTGGCGACCGCGTGCGCGATCTCACGCCACGCCCGGCGGAACTGGCGCCGGGCACGCATCCCTTCCCCGAACCGTACGTGCGCCGCTACACCACGCTGATGTTCAACATCAGCAGCTACGCGAACTACCTGATGAGCGAATACCTCGCGGCCGGCGGCAAGATCGAGATCCGCGAGTTCGAACATGCCGGGCAGCTGCAACAGCTGCCCGAGCACACCCTGGTCAATGCCACCGGCTACGGCGCGCGTGCACTGTTCAAGGACGACACGGTAATCCCCGTGCGCGGGCAGACGGCAAGGCTGATACCGCAGCCCGAAGTCCGGTACGGTTTGCGTACGCAAAACCTCAGCGTGGTGCCGCGCAGCGACGGCATCATGGTGCAGGTGATCGGCGACGCGGGCAACTTCAACAACCCCGACACCACGCCGCAGCGCGAGGTTTCCGAGGCCGCGGTGCGCGAGCTGGCCGATGTCGTCGCCAAGATGAAACGCGACTTGGCACACACTTCCAGCTGAAAACAGCCTGACGCGCGTTGACGCCACGCCGACGCCACGACACAAGGGGCGGTGCATACTTGCCGTTCGTCCCCGCTGCGCCCGCTTCAAGGAGTCTTGCATGCTCGCCATCGCGTCCACCGTGATGAGCCGGTTTTCGCTGCGCAGGCAGGTGGCGGCGTTCGCCTTGATGCTGCTGCCGGCCGCGCTGTGGGCGCAGGCGCCGATCCAGATCACGCCACTGCCGGAAGCCAAACACGCGACAGTGCAGCAGCTGGGCGCAGCCGATCTCGATGCACGCGACCTGCAAACCTGGCTCGATGCCGAGATGAGCGGCGTGATGCGGCAAGGCGCGATCGGTGGCGCCGTGGTCGTGGTGGTGAAGGACGGCGAGCTGCTGTACGCCAGGGGGTATGGCGACGCGGATGCGGCGGCGAAGAAGCCGGTCGATCCTGTCGCCACGATGTTCCGCGTGGGCTCGATCTCCGAACTGTTCACCTGGACGGCGGTGATGCAACTGGTCGAGAAGCACAAGCTCGACCTGGATGCCGACATCAACCGCTATCTCGACTTCATCGTGCCGCCGCGCGACGGCAAGCCCATCACGTTGCGCGACCTGATGACGCACACCGCCGGCTTCGAAGAAGTGCTCAAGGACCGCTACACCGGCAACCCCGCCTCGCTGATGCGCTATGAGGCATGGTTGAAGCAATGGGTGCCGGCGCGCATCTACAACACGGGCGAGGTGCCTGCGTATTCCGCGTATGGCGCGGCGTTGGCCGGTTACATCGTGCAGCGCGTGTCCGGGCAGCCGTTCAACGACTACATGGAACGGCACATGCTGGAGCCGCTGGAGATGAAGCACGCCAGCTTCCGGCAGCCGTTGCCAGCGTCATTGCAGGCCGATCTGGCACTCAACTACGGCAGGCAGGGAGCCGCTCCGCATCCGTTCGAGTTCCGCATGGCCGCGCCGGCGAGCGCGTTGTCGGTGAGCGGCGAAGACATGGCGCACTTCATGATCGCGCACCTGCAGTTCGGCCGATCCGGCAATGCGCAGTTGCTGGAACAGGCGACCGTGCAGTTGATGCAGGGTTACCAGCGCGCCGTGATTCCCGGTTTGCCCGGCATGGCGCTGGGTTTCATGCATCTCGATCACGGCGACCAGATCATCCTCGGCGGCGGCGATGATGTCGCCGGTTCGCATAGCCTGCTTGCGCTGTTCCCCGAACGTCATACGGGCA
Source organism: Dyella japonica (assembly GCF_040545895.1). Taxonomy (GTDB): domain Bacteria; phylum Pseudomonadota; class Gammaproteobacteria; order Xanthomonadales; family Rhodanobacteraceae; genus Dyella; species Dyella japonica_D. The sequence goes on along the minus strand of NZ_JBEPMU010000004.1, from coordinate 481,554 downwards.
TCTTCATCGCCACGCAGGGCGGCCATGCGGGAACGCTGTTGCGACCGCTGGTGAATCATTTCTCGGATCGCTATTTTCCCGCGCTGCCGCAGCTGAAACCGGCGACGCTGGGCACGGACAAGCAGCACGCCGCGCAGTTGGTGGGCCGCTACGCTTCCAGCATCACGTCGCACAGCAACGTGCTCGCACTGCGCGACTACTTCCAGCAGGCCCGCATCAGCGTGGCAACGGACGGCAGCCTGATCGCGCCCATGTTTGGCTCCGCGCACTGGCGCGAAGTGAAACCCTACCTGTGGCTGGACGATGCCACGGGACGTCACCTCGGCGCCCTCATGCGCGATGGCAAGGTCGGCATGGTGTCGGTAGATACGCTGTCGCCCTCGCTCGTGTACCTGCCCGCCACCGGCTGGTCGCCCGCGCGCGTCATCGGCGTGGTGACGGCGATGCTCGCCGTATTCGCACTGATCGCCCTCTCGTGGCCCATCGTGGCGCTGCTGCGTCGACGCGACATCTCGGCGCTGGCCGACCAGGACCTGCGCTGGTATCGCCTCAGCCGCCTCACGGCCATCCTGTATCTGCTGTTCGCGGGCGGCTGGTATCTGATGCTGCCGCGGCTCGGCGCCTCGGTGCTCGATACGCGACTTCGCCTGCTGCAACTGATCGGCGTCCTGGCCGTGCTGGGTACGCTGGCGGTGGCCTTGGAAACATGGCGCGCCTGGCGCCATGGCGGGAGCTGGTGGCGCCGGATCAGCGGCACGATCCTGCTGCTGGCCTGCCTCGCCGCCATCGCCTTCATCGCGCACTGGCACCTGCTGAGCCCGGGTCTCAACTACTGAGGCCCGGAGCGTCAGTTCAAACGATCCGCCGACATTCATTTTCCTCACCGTCATTCCCGCGAAAGGGGGAATGACGGTGAGGCGGGACCGACGTTGCCCTGCCCGGTACAATAGGCAAGATGGATGTCTCCCACCTGATCGACAAGCTCAACGACGCGCAGCGCGAAGCCGTTTGCGCGCCTCCCGGCAACTACCTCGTGCTCGCCGGCGCCGGTTCCGGCAAGACCCGCGTACTCACCCACCGCATCGGCTGGCTCACGCAGGTCGAAGGCATTTCGCCGTGGGCGATCCTCGCCGTCACCTTCACCAACAAGGCGTCGGGCGAGATGCGTGCACGATTGGATCAGCTGATCCCCGGCGGTACGCAGGGCCTTACCGTGGGCACGTTCCACGGCATCGCGCATCGCCTGCTGCGTCGTCACTGGCGCGAAGCGGGCCTGCCGGAAGGTTTCCAGATACTCGACGCCGACGACCAGCAGCGCATCGTCAAGCGCGTGGTGACGGGAATGGGCCTGGACGAAGCACGCTTCCCGCCGCGCCAGGCCACCTGGCAGATCAACCAGTGGAAGGATGAAGGCAAGCGCGCCGACACCATCGAGCATCGCGATCACCCGATGACGCGCACGCTGGTGCAGATTTACCAGGCGTACGAGGAAGCCTGCCGCCGCGCGGGCCTGGTCGACTTCGCCGAACTGCTGCTGCGCGCGCACGAACTGTGGCTGCACAACCCGGCCATCCTCGAGCACTACCGCGATCGCTGGCGCTACCTGCTGATCGACGAATTCCAGGACACCAACACGCTGCAATACGCGTGGATACGCGTACTCGCCGGCCAGACCGGCCAGGTGTTCGTGGTGGGCGACGACGACCAGGCCATCTACGGCTGGCGCGGCGCGAAGGTGGAGAACGTGCAGCAGTTCCTGCGCGATTTCCCCGGTGCCAAGACCATCAAGCTGGAACAGAACTACCGCTCCACGTCGACCATCCTCAAAGCAGCCAATAGCGTGATCGCCCGCAACGGCGGCCGCCTCGGCAAGCAGCTGTGGACCGACGGCGGCGAAGGCGAGCGCATCGCGCTGTATGCGGCCTACAACGAACAGGACGAAGCACGCTTCGTGGTGGAGCGCATCCGCGAATACGTCGCCGAGCATGGCGAGGCGCGCGACTGCGCGATTCTCTATCGCTCCAATGCACAGTCGCGCAACTTCGAAGAACAGCTGATGCAGCGCGACATCCGCTTCCGCGTGTATGGCGGCCAGCGCTTCTTCGACCGTGCGGAAATCAAGGACGCACTGGCGTATCTGCGCCTCTCCTCCAATCGCCAGGACGATGCCGCGTTCGAGCGCGCCGTGAACACGCCGCCGCGCGGCATCGGCGACCGCACGCTGGACGTGCTGCGCCGTCGCGCACGCGCCGAGGGCAGTTCCATGTGGGAAGCCTCGCTGAGCGAACTCAGCGGCGGCAGCGAGCTGGCGGGCCGCGCGAAGAACGCGGTGAAGGCGTTCCTGTCGATGATCGAGGATATGGCGCGCGCCTTCGCGGGTGCCGGCGTGGGCGATGCGCTCGCGCTGGCCGAGCAGATCGACCACGCCATCACCCACACCGGCCTGCGCGACTTCTACGAGAAGGACAGCCGCGGCAATGCCGAATCGCGCGTGGAAAACCTGGACGAACTGGTCAACGTCGCCAGCCGTTTCGAACTCACGCCCGATGACGAGGAAGCCGGCCTGAGCGAACTGGCCGCCTTCCTCTCGCACGCCGCACTGGAAGCCGGCGAAGGCCAGGGCGAAGCCTGGGACGACTGCGTGCAGCTGATGACGCTGCACTCGGCGAAAGGCCTGGAATTCCCGGTGGTGTTCCTGGTCGGCATGGAGGAAGGCCTGTTCCCGAGCCAGCGTTCCGTGGAAGACGAAGGTCGCCTGGAAGAAGAACGCCGCCTGGCCTACGTGGGCATCACCCGTGCGCGCGAGCGGCTGTTCATCACCTACGCCGAATCGCGCCGCATGCACGGCGTGGAGATGCTCGCGCGGCCGTCACGCTTCCTGGCGGAAATTCCCCCGGAACTCATCGACGAGGTGCGCCCGCGCGTGCAGGTGAGTCGCCCACTCTACGGTGCGCGACCCAACTCGGGCTCGATCTCGCTGGAAGAAACCATGCCGCTGAAACTTGGCCAGCGCGTGAACCATCCCAGCTTCGGCGAAGGCATCGTGGTGAGCGCCGAAGGCAGCGGCGCGCACATGCGCATCCAGGTCAACTTCGCCAGCAGCGGCAGCAAATGGCTGGTCTATGCGTATGCGAACCTGACACCGCTATAGGTACACGACGATGAGCGACCGGCCCTCACTGCGCGAGAACTTCCGTCGGTTGTTCGACGTGGAGCGGGGCCTGGCCACGATGTACCACCACCTGCCGTGGACGCATCGGCTCATGCAGGCGTTGTGGCTCTCGCTGCTCACCGTACTCTCCGCCAGCATCGCCTATGGGCTCGGCCTGGCCCTGCATGCCGAGCAGGCCTTCTGGGCGCCGCTCACCGCCGTCGCGGTGACGCAGCAGAGCTACATGGAAACGCGCACCTCCTCGCGCGACCAGCTCATCGGCGCCTTCGTGGGCAGCGTGGCCGGCTTCAGCGCCCGGCTGGCGCTGGGCGACATGTACATCGCCTACCCGATGGCCATCGTCGCCTCCATCACCACGTGCTGGCTGTTCCGCCTGGGTAACGCGGCGCGGCTCAGCTGCATCACGCCCACCATCATCATGCTCGTGCCGTACACCGGTTCGTTCTGGCTGATCGCCCTGCTGCGCATCGCCCAGGTGGCGCTGGGCATCGCCAGCGCGATGGTGGTAGTGAGCGTGGCCGAGCGCGTGCAGCAGTGGTGGATTCGCCCGGCCGAGTAGACCGGCTTGTCATCCGCTGGCTAAACGCAGGAAGCTTCGACGGGAACCGCCGACTCATCGCGGCCCTCCCAATCAGGCATTCCACGCAGGCCAGGCACACCATGACGCCCGACACTTCAGAAGAAGAATCCGCCGCCGCCAACCGCGCACGCCTTGACCACGACATCTGCGTGCACATCTTCACCGCCTCGGCGGCGATGGTGGGCGTGTGCCTCACCGTGATCGGCATCCTTCGCGTGGTCATTTCGCTGCGCAAGGAAGACCTGCTCGGCGACGACCTGCTGGCCTTCAACTCCATGCTCTACCTGTCGTCGTGCCTGCTCTCGTACTGGGCGTTGCGCACGCGCAGCCTGCGTCGCAACCATCGACTGGAACGCATGGCCGACTCGATCTTCCTGCTGGCACTGGTGTTCACGGCGATCAACGCCGGCTTCATCACCTGGGCGATTTCGGCGAGTTGACCGACGTGACAGGCCGCACCGGGCGCGCCATGATCTTGCGCGCCGTCAGGGGGAATGACGGACAAGCCACTGGCACGTCGCGCGGACACATGGCCCGCGCGACATGGCACCCGTCTTTCGGCCGGACCTTCGAGCGCACATGCAGACACCCTGGTTCCTGGATCATCTCGGTCTCACCACCACGGCCGATGCCGCGGATATCAAGCGCGCCTACGCCGCACGCCTGAAACAGATCGACCAGGCGACCGATATCGCCGGTTTCATGCGTCTGCGTGAAGCCTATGCCGCCGCCACCGCGTGGTCTCGCCAGGCCAACGAAGACATGATCGCGGAGCATGCGCCCGTGTCGGTGGCATCGACGCCGTCGCCTTCGACGGCAGCTCCCGTGAGCGACCTGCCGCTACCCGATCCGCGTGCGCCCATGAACGTGGCGACGCAGGCCTTCCAAGAACTGGAGCAGCGGCTAGGCAAGCACGAAGCACCCAACATCGTGATCAGCGAGCAATTGGCTGGCCTGCAAGGTGAACACCTGCAGGCCACCGCGATCTTCGAAGCCATGCTGATCGACGGGCTTGCCACGATGCGCCTGCCGCAACGGCTTGCGATCTTCGGCACTGCCCGTGATCAGATGGGTTGGGACGACATCGTCCATGTGCAGCAGATGGGCGCGCGTGGGCAGTGGATTCGGTCGGTGCAGCAGGAAGAAATCTTCTGGAAGCGCACCGCCGACGCCACGGGCTGCCATGACTTGTTCGATCGCCTTGGCGGCGTACCGACGCTCGACCGCACCGACCTCACGCCCTCGCATTTCTCGCGTGATGCCACCCTGCGCTGGCCGGACATGCAGCAGTTGCTGCAGCAGTATCCGCACTACCTCGCGCTACGCGTGGAGCGCTCGGCGCTGGCAGCCTGGGAGCAGGCGTACGCGGCGCTACCGCCACGCGACAAGGCGATGGCCGAGTCGTTCTCCAACCTGCCTTCGCCCGCGGCGTATCGCCAGACAGCGCCAGCGCGTGGACGCACCAACGTTGGCGGCAGGATGGGCGCCGTCATCGGCCTTGTCGTGATGCTCAATCTGTTCAACCACGCGTTCAACAGCGAGTCGCGCACGCCAGAACGGAGCGCATCGACGCCAGCGGCTTCCGCGCCACTAGTGTCTCGTCCAGCCTTCACCCTGCCCGAGCACGTATCGATCACGCCAGGCAATTGCGAACGGATCGAGGGCGTGGTGCACGAGCCGGACTGGGCGCCGCCGCTGGATCCGACCCAGTTGCATCGTCTACGCGATGCTACGTTGTCCTGCCTGCGTAGCGGTCGATGGCCACACTGGCGCATCGCCGATCCCCAGCTGGCGAAGCTGGGGATCCAGACCTGACAACCATGGACGGGTTGACGCGAACTTATTCCGGCAGACGCGGCACGCCGTGTTCGCTGCGTTCTTCCACCGCGATGGGGCGCGTGTCCAGGCGCGTCGAACGTGCGCCCTGCGGCAGCGGCTCGATGGCATCGCCGCGCGCCAGCGCCAGGGCATTACGGTAGCAACGCTGGGCCAGCACGGCATCGTTCTGTCCCGCGTGCACGTCGCCAAGCGCTTCCCATGCACCGCTGCTGGGCACCAGCGCCAGCGAGCGTTCCAGGTATTGCGTGGCCTTGCCCCACAAGCCCTGGCGTGCGCACATGCGACCCAGCGTGAGCAGCAAGGCGGCGTCGTTGGGATGCGCATCGAGCCACGATTCGGCACGACGCAAACGCGCTTCGATGTCGTCGCCACCCAGCGCGCCATAGGTTTCGATCAGCAGCGGCGACCATTCGCGACGCAGCGCCGATTCCACCTCGTCCATCGCCGGCAACACCATGCCGAACGCAGCCGCCTGGCGCGCGTATGCATCGATGGCGGCCGGCACGCGACGCTGCGCCTTGGGCAGTTGCGACCACAAGGTGTTGAGTGCGGCGGCATCCGGCGCACCGCGCAGCGAAGCGGCCAGCACCTGGCCTTCCAGCGTGGCGAAGGTCCTGCTGCCCAGCGCGCCGCTTTTTTGCAGTGGTTCGAGCGCCTGCCGCGCACGACGCGTGTCGCTGCTGGCGAGTGCGGCGAGGGCAAGTTCGCGCCAGCCGCCTGGCGTGAGGTTGCCGGCGTCCGCATCGGCGGCAAGCAGATTCACGGCTTCAACCGGGCGTCCTTCGCGACGCAGCACGCGGGCGCGCAGCACGCGCGCCGCACGCGGAGCCACCTGCGCGGCCTCGTCGAGCGTGGCCAGCGCACGGCTGTTTTCGCCACGACGCGACGCCGCTTCCGCGGCGGCGAGCAAGGCGGGACCACGCAATACATCCAGACGCGACGCGCGATGCAGATCGCGCTCGGCGTCGCCGTGACGGCCTTCCATCAGCGCCAGCAGGCCGTCGCTCATCTTCCTGCGGCTGAGTCGGCGATGGCGGCGCGTGAACGCACCGAACGGCCAGCGCACGGCAAACCACACCGCGCTGAGCAATGCCCAGGCCAGCAACAGGATGACGACGGCGGCGACCACCGTGGTCTCGGCCTGCCAGCCACGCAATTGCACCAGCACATAGCCCGGATCTTCGGCCACCCAATGCCAGCCGAACGCGGCCAGTGCCGCCACGATCACCAGCAACAGAATCCAGCGCCACAACTTCATGGCTTGGCTCCGGCCGAGCTGCTGGCCGCGGGCTTGAGCGCGTGCACGGCGCGCAGGTTGCGCAGTTCGCCGAGCGCGGCGCCCAGTTGTACCGCGGCACCCGGCGGCTGCGCGATCAGCGTGGCCAGCTGCGTGCGCGCCTGCTGCACGGGCGCGGCGTTGGTGTCGAACTGCGCCACGATGCCGGCGTCGGCACGCTTGAGCGCGGCGACGTAGGCGTCCCGATCGGAAGCCAGCAACGCGGCCTGCGCCTGCGCCAGATCGATCGACGCCAGCTCGCGTGCGAAGCGCGCATCCGCCACCGACAACGGTGCACCATTCGTGCGCTGTACTTTCACCACGTCGTTGAGCGCACCCACGATGCGCGACCAACCGCCGGGCGATGCACCGGAAGCGGTGGCATCCAGCGGCTTGAGCGGAAGCGCCATGGTTGCCGCGCGCAGGTTGCTCAGCGCGGTGAGCGCGGTATCGACGTTGATCGTCTGCGTCTTGCTCAGTGCTTCGCGTTCCGCGCCCATGCTCTGGCGAAGGCCGGAGAAGGCGCCGTCGTTCACCGCGGCAAGGGTCTGGTCGGCAATGGCGTACGCGGCGAGCGCGCCCTGCGCATCGTGGAACAGCTCGTAGCGTTCCTTGGCCATGCGCAGCAGCGATTCGGTTTCGTCGAGCAGCATGGCGTCGTGGCCGGACAGCGTCTTTTCCGACAGCTTGGCCACGGCGTCTTCGAGATTGCGCGTGCGCTCGGCCTGGCTCAGTAGTTCCTCGCGCAGCGAACGGTTCACCTGGTCGGCGTCACCGAGTCGCTGGCGCAGCAGGTTGCGTTCGCTGTCGCTGGCGCCGAAGGCACTTTCCAGCGTGTCCACGCGCTGCTTGAGCCCGTTGAGCGCGGCATTGCCCGCGGCGTAGCCCTGCTCTTGATGCCATTGGCGCCAGCCCACGTAGCCGGCGCCGCCGATGGCCACCAGCGCGAGCAGCAGTGCCACGGCGAGGGTGCCGCTACCGCGTCGTGCCGGTGGCGTGGCACGCGGAGCGCGTGAAGGTGTGTCGGAACGCGCGCCCGCAGGCGCGCCGCGATCGAGGATGGAGTCGTCTTGGCTCATGCGCGACATGCTAACAGCCCGCGCCGGGGAGCTCGCATCAAACGGGCGTGAAGGCGTGGAGCGGATGCGGAAAAGCGGCTAGGGACGCGCCGCGGCCGTCAGTAGATTTTCGGAGAGCGCGGATGCGGCCACCACCACGCGCTGGAACCCCGCGCTGCGCGCCGCCTCGGCGAGCCGTTCGCTGCTGACCACGGCCACGGCACCGCACAGCCGCGCAAACGCGTCGGCAGGCAAGCCCTGCCGAAGATTGTCCAGCGCTTCGGCGCTGGAGAGCAGCACGCGTGCCTCCGTCGACAGCTGTCGGACCTCGTCGATCTGTCGGCGCTGCCAGCGCGGCGTGCCGCGACGATAGACATGCACCTCGCGAAGCTGCGCGCCACGTGCCATGAGTTCAGCGCGCAACACGCCTCGGCCACCCGGTGCGCCGATAAGTGCCACGCGCCGCCCCTGCACTTCGCTGAGTGCGACCTGTTCCAGCAGGCCTTCGCTGTCCTGGCGCGCCACGGGACAAAGCGCCTGGACACCGTGACGAGCCAGCGCCCGTGCGGTTCCCTGTCCCACCGCGAGCACCGTGCCGTTCGTTCGCAAAGGCGCCAGTCGCGCAGCGAAGCGCACGGCGGCGGGGCTGGTGAAGATCAGCAGGTCGTCGCCCAAGGCGGCGCGTAGCGGCGCGGCAGCGGCCGACTCGTCCACGGCGCGCAACGATAAGCCGGGCAGCAGCAGGGGCAGCCCGCCGCACCGACGCACGCGTCGCGCCAGTGGCGAACCCGTGCCGGCGGGGCGCGTGATGACCACGGTGCGTCCGTCCAAGGCGGGCTCGGCAGGAGTCGGGGATCGCGCGGTCATGGGCACTCCAGAAGCATGCCGGCGAGTGTAGCGGCCGTCGCCCTATCGGTCCTGCCCCGCCAGGGTGCGTAAACTACGCCTTCCCCCACGGTCACCCCGCGACAATGAGCAATACCGAACGGCACACCCATGCACGCAAGATGGTCACCTTCATGCGCGACGAAATCCCCCTCGCGCAGACCATGGACTTGAGCCTGCACGACTGCGACGAGCAGCAGCTTTCCCTCGCCGCCCCGCTGGGGCCCAACATCAACGACAAGGGTTGCGCGTTCGGCGGCAGCCTGGTGAGCGTGATGACGCTCAACGGCTGGGGCCTGGTCGAACTGGAGCTGCGCCTGCGCGGGCTGGAGTGCGACGTGTTCGTGGGCGAGTCCACCGTGCGCTACCTGGAGCCGGTGTGGGAGGACTTCATCAGCGAAGCCCGCCTGGCCGAGAGTGCGGACTGGGTCACCTTTTTCGACACGCTCGCCACCCGCGGCCGCGCCCGCGTCGAAGTGCTGTGCCGTGTGCCCGGCACCGGCGAGAAGCCGGCCGCCACGCTGGAGGCCCGTTTCGTGGCCAAGCGGCGCTCGCCGGACGCCGTATGAAAATGTGCTGTTCCTTGGGCACAATGCAGGCCTAGCCCAAGGGGAAAGCCACATGCGTCGCCTACTGATCCCGCTCGTCACGGTGTCCATCCTTGCGCTCGGTGGTTGCGCCACCAACAAACGCAAGGACGACCTCACCACCACGCTCAACGCGTATGCCAGCACGGTGCGCTGGGGCGACTTCAACTCGGCGCTGAACTTCGTGGACCCGAAAGTGCGCGAGGAACACCCGATTCCGCCGCTGGAAATGTCCCGCTACCAGCAATACAAGGTGAGCGGCTACGACGAGGGCAACGGTCCCACGCCCAATGGCGAGTTCGAAGCGAAGCAGGTGGTGAAGATCAACCTGGTCAACGTGAACACGCAGGCGGAGCGGACGGTGACGGATCACCAGACGTGGCGTTATGACGCCGAGTCGAAGCATTGGTATCTGGAGACGGGGTTGCCGGATATCAGTGCGGGTAAGTTGTAAGGCTGGTTTTTCTGGCGATTTATCGGGGGTGATGGTGTGATCGCTGGCGTGTGGCCTGCGGTGCATGGTTTGTTTTCGTAGGGCACGACGGGCCTGCTCGCGATAGCGGCGGAGGCACGAGTGCAGCTCCTGGATCGTCATTCCTGCCAGTCCCCAAAAGGGGGCAAGAGCAGGAAGCTCTCTTCAGCAACCGAAGCCCTCCTAGTCGTCATTCCTGCGAAGGCAGGAGGCGCTTTTCAACAGCCGAAGGCTGGTCATCCAGTGACTTTGCGTTGCGGCTATCGCGATTCCTTTGATCGCCCTTGTGCAGCGATCCCGCCAGCGTGCCGCCTACGCGGCGTGCGTTTCGATCGGCTGCCGCCGCTCGAGTCACTTTTCTTTTGCTGGCCCAAAAGAAAAGTAACCCAAAGAAAATGGCCTTTAGAGCGAAGGGCTCGCAGCATCGTGTTGGGATAAGCCCGAACGCTGGAGGATGGTTGTGGCGGGACACCCATGGGAGGCCACATAGCGAGCACTCCCAAGCGCTGCGCAACGCGCCCGAATCGCAGAGGACTTAAAGCGGAGCCTCGCTCCGCATCGGCCTTTGCATTGACTTCGTTCTTCACGTCCTCTCCGTGCACGGCACTTCTCCCTCTCCCCTTGTGGGAGAGGGTTGGGGAGAGGGGGCGGGTGCTCGCGAAAACACTACTGCTGCGAGCTTTGGCTCTGGCTCTTGGGGTCCCCGTATGACAGCGGCGGGCGGGTGAAGGAAAGCCCGCAGGGTGGCCGGCATGGATGCCGGCCAGTTTTTCGTCAGGACACGGATGTCCTGTCGAAAAACCCCGTAACCCGCACGCGTACCTGGAGGGCCGCAGGCCCGGAAGGCGCGTCATCCGGGGTGCCGTTTCTTTTGGCATTGCCACCATCTCGGTGGTTACTTTTCTTTGGGCAAGCAAAGAAAAGTGACCCGGCCTCCGGCAGCAGGTCGGAAGCCCGCCGCAGGCGAGCCAGGTCACGATCACCTGACAATTGAATCCAAGATCACTGAATCCGCCCCACAGGAACGATGAGAAAACCGCGAACCACCCCGCCACCCCGTATAATCCCCCGCTCTGTTCACCCCGCGCGGCCCGGCCGCGCCAGCGGAAGCCCCAAGAAATGAGCGATGTCCTGCACAAGCTGCCCGAGTTCCTTGGCAACCACCTCGCGCTCGCCGCGCTGTTCCTGGTTCTGCTGCTGGGCCTGATCGGCACGCAGCTGCTGATGCTGTTGCGCAAGTACAAGGAGCTGACGCCGGCCGGCCTCACGCTGTTGATCAACCGCGAAGGCCCGCTGCTGATCGATCTCTCCGCCTATGCCGACTACGAGAAAGCCCACGTGCCGGGCTCGCGCCATGTGGCGATGAGCCAGTTCGATCCCGAACACAAGGAGATCGCCAAGGCGAAGGATGTGCCGGTGGTTTTGATCGACAAGGACGGCCGCGGCGCCACCGACAAGGCGGCGCAACGCCTGGTCAAGGCCGGTTTCAGCAAGGTCTACACGCTGGGCGGCGGTGTGATGGGCTGGCAGCAGGCGCAGTTGCCGGTGGCCAAGGGCAAGAATCCGGGTTGATGGTTTTGCGGTGCGGGGGCGCAACGCCCTCGCCTACCACGCGCGGCGCGGCTTACAGGCCGACGATGCCCGCGCGACTGCCGAGGATCTGCGCCAGCACATCCGGCGCGTAATCGAACGAATCGTAATAAAGGCGCTCTTCCGGCAACTTCGCGTCGATGAAGAGCTTGCGCCCCGCGTCGATCATCGCCGGCGGCCCGCTCATGTACACGTCGTAGCGGGCGAGATCGGGATGGTCCTGCAGCACGGCCTCATGCACGAAGCCCATGCGGATGCCGCTGGCGAGTGCCTGTTCCGCATCCGAGATCACCGCCTGGAAGCTCAGGTCGTGCGCCATGCCCGACCAGCGTTCGGCCTGTTCTCGGAGGTAGATGTCGGCCGCGTGCCGTGCGCCCCAATACACGCGCATCGGCCGACGCGTACCCAGCGCAATGAAATGCTCGACGATGGCCTTGACTGGCGCGAACCCGGTGCCGCCCGCCATGAAGATCATCGGGCGCTCGGAATCCTCGCGCGGCACGAAGGTGCCCAGCGGCCCTTCGATGCGCATCGCATCGCCCACCTTGAGCGCGTCGTTCACCCACGAGGTGAAACCGCCGCCGGCCACGTGGCGCACGTGCAGCTCGATGCTGCCGTCCGCCTCCGGATGATTGGCGATGGAGAACGGGCGACGACGCCCGTCATCCAGCAACACGTCCAGATACTGGCCCGGCAGCCAGTTGAGCCTGGCTTGCGCGGACACCGGTTGCAGATGCAGGCCGACCACATCGGGCGCCAGCATCCATTTGCGCGATACCGCCACGTCGACCTGCCGCTTGGCGATGTCTTCCACCGAGGTGACTTCGCGTGCCTCGATCAGCAGATCGCTGCGCGGCACCGCCTGGCAAAGCAGGATGGCGTGCTGCGCCGGCGAGGTGCCGCTCAAGGCCACCGGAGGATTGCGCGGGTAGTCGCAATGCCCCTCGATCAGCGTGGCCTTGCAGCTGCCGCACACGCCGGCGCGGCACGAATACGGCAAGGCGATGCCGGCCCGCTGCGCGGCTTCCAGCACGGTTTCGCCGGGCGCAACGGGGAAATGGCGGCCGGTGGATTGGATGGTGACGATATGCACGTACGCATTGTCGCGGCGGGAGCGTCAGCCGACAATGAGGGCCTTGCCGGCCGTTCACAAGCTTTCACGCGGAGAAAACACCCATGGCCATCTGGAAACAGGACATCTCGCTCGAGCGCATCAACGGCTGGAGCGCCAACACCATGATGGAAACGCTGGGCATCCGCATCACCGAGATCGGTGACGACTGGCTACGCGGCACCATGCCGGTGGACCACCGCACGCACCAGCCGTACGGCCTGCTGCACGGCGGCGCCTCGGTGGTGCTGGCCGAGACGCTGGGCAGCACGGCCGCCATGCTCTCGCTCGATCCCTCGGAAGTGGCGGTGGGGCTGGACATCAACGCCAATCACATTCGCGGCGTGCGCAGCGGCACTGTCACCGGCACGGCGCGCATGGTGCATATCGGCCGCACCACGCAGGTGTGGGAGATCCGCATCGAAACGGAAAGTGGCGAGCTGGTGTGCATCTCGCGCATCACCATGGCGGTGATCCCGGCACGCGTCGTGGCACCGCGTTGAGCATCGCCGCGCCTTACGCATCGCTCGATCCGGATCGCGTCCTCGACGCCGTCACCGCGTGCGGCCTGTGGCCCGATGGCCGCCTGCTCGCGCTCAACAGCTACGAAAACCGCGTGTGGCAGGTGGGAATCGAGGATGCCTCGCCGGTGATCGCGAAGTTCTATCGCCCGCATCGCTGGAGCGACGCGGCGATTCTCGAGGAACACGCGTTCGCGCGGGAACTGGCCGAGGCGGAGATTCCGGTGGTCGCGCCCTCGGTGTTCGGCGGACGCACGCTGCTGCATCACGATGGTTTCCGCTACGCACTCACGCCGCGTCGCGGTGGTCGCGCGCCATCGCTGGAATCGACCGAACAACTGGAATGGCTGGGACGCCTGATTGCGCGCATCCACGGCATCGGTGCGCGCCAGCCGTTCGAACATCGCGGCCGCCTCGATCGCGCCACCTTGATCGCCAAGCCGATGCAGGCCGTGCTGTCCTCATCACTGTTGCCTGCGTCGCTGCACGCGGCGTACCACGCCGCCGCCGAGCGCATGGATCGCGCCGTGGCCGATCGCCTCGACGCCGTGGGCCCGGTACGCCAGCTGCGCCTGCACGGCGACTGCCATCCCGGCAATGTGCTGTGGACCGATGCCGGCCCGCATTTCGTCGATCTCGACGACGCGCGCATGGGCCCCGCGGTGCAGGATCTGTGGATGCTCGCCAACGACGACAAGGCGATGACCGCCCTGCTCGACGGCTACCAGCAGATGCGCGACTTCGACGTCGGCGAACTGGCCCTGGTGCCCGCGCTGCGTGCAATGCGCCAGCTGCACTACGCCGGCTGGATCGCCGAGCGCTGGCACGACCCGGCCTTCCCCGCCGCGTTCCCCTTTGCCGGCGAAGCGCGCTGGTGGGAACAGCACATCACCGACCTGCACGAACTGGCTGACGAGCTCGCCTAGCACGAGCTGTACGCCGCCCAACAAACTGCCAAGCCGCGCAGGCAACAGCGGCGTCGCGATCCGCTAAGCTCGCGGCTTTCGACCCGGGGCCTGGCACGTGCGCAATTTTCTTTTCCGACTGATCGGCATCCTCGAAGTGGCTGGCGGCTTTTTCGGCATGGTGAACATGCTGCGCCGGCTGTTGCCGTTCGGTTCGCACGACTCCATCGTGGCCGTGATCTGCTTGTTCTTCTACGTGTTCGTGCTGATTGCCGGCGTGATGCTGCTGGAGAACAGCGAGCGCGGCGTGACCTTCTCCGGCTGGGCCCAGCTGATGCAGCTGCCGCTGATCGCCACGCCGATCTTCAGCTACGGCTTCCACTGCGGCGCCTTCGTGAACGTGTACGCCAGCCTGCATCTGCCGGTGCAATTGGGCCTGGACTGGCACGTGGGCAGCGAGGGTTTCCTGCTGGCCGTGGCCGGGCCGGGCGTGGCTCGGTTGGGCATCAACCTGCTCGCCCTGCTGTCCTGGCTGGCGCTGCGCCTGCGCTGATGCCCCGGTTTTGACGGGAGCGCAGGCGCTGCGCTCCCGCAAAAGGCCGGCTTTTGCCGGTCAGCAGCTATCATGGGCGGATGAATAGCCCCGATTCCCTCCCCGTCATCCGCCTCAAGACCGACCGCGCGCCCGGCCATCCCTGGGTCTGGTCGGCCCAGGTCCACAAACCGGAAACCCGCGTGCCGCCCGGCAGCGTGGTCGACGTGGAAGACGCCAAGGGCCGTTTCGTGGGCCGCGGTTTCTGGAACGGCCACGCGCGCATCGCCCTGCGCCTGCTGACCACCGACCCCGGCGAAACGATCGATGCCGAGTGGATCGCCACGCGCATCGACCGCGCCATCACCCTGCGCCAGGAGCTGCTGCAACTCGACCGCGTCAGCGACGCGTGGCGCGTGGTGCACAGCGAAGGCGATGGCCTGTCGGGCCTGGTGGTGGACCGCTATGCCGACATCATCGTGATCGAATACTTCGCCGCCGGCATGTGGCGGTTCCGCGAGGCGATCCACGCCGCGCTGCTGCGCCACTTCCCGGGCGCGCGCCTGTACTGGTTCGCCGAAACCCACGTGCAGAAGCAGGAATCCTTCGACTGCCGCTCGCCCGAAGCACCCTCGCCGGTGGAAGTGCACGAGCACGGCCTGCGTTTCCACGCCGCGCCCGGCTACGGCCACAAGACCGGCTTCTTCGCCGACCAGCGCGAGAACCGCCATCACTTCGCGCGCCTCGCCAAGGGCCGCAAGGTGCTCGACCTGTGCTGCAACGCCGGCGGTTTCGCGGTGCATGCATTGGCTGCGGGCGCGCAGTCGGCCACGGGCGTGGACATGGATGCGGGCATCCTGGAAATCGCCCGCGCCAACGCCGCCGCGAACGACGTGCCGGCCGTATTCGAGCAGGCCGATATCTTCGACTGGTTGCGCGGCGCCGTGGCGCGCGGCGAACAGTACGACGCGGTGATCCTCGACCCGGCCAAGCTCACCCGCGACCGCAACAAGGTGATGGACGCGCTGAAGAAATACTTCGCGATGAATCGCCTGGCGCTGGACGTGATTCCGCCCGGCGGCTTGCTGCTCACCTGCTCGTGCACGGGCCTGGTGAGCGAGGCGGACTTCCTGGAGATGCTGCGCCGCGTGGCGCTCAACGCCGGTCGCGAGATCCAGGTGCTGCATACGGCAGGCGCCGGCGCCGATCATCCATTCAGCAGCAGCGTGCCGGAAGGCCGTTATCTGAAGGCGGTGTTCTGCCGCGTCATGTGATCGCCTTACGCGGTCCCGGATTCTGAGACGCCAGCGCGTACACTGGCGAGCGTGTGCCGTTGGGAACTGCCATGTCCGTTACTGAAATCGTGTTGATCGTGCTGGTGATCGCGGTGCTGGCGCTGCAGGTCGTGCATCTGCTGCGCGGGCGCGAGGACGCCGGCCTCACCGCGCGCCTCGATGCGCTGAAGGACGACAACCGCCACCTGCGCGAAGCATTGGCACAGGAACAGCGCGCCGGTCGCGGCGAAGTCACGCAGTCGCTGGAGCAATTCCGCTCGCTGGTGCAGGAGCAGCTGGGCGGCATGAGTGCGCAGCAGCACGAACGCATCGGCCACTTCGGCCAGCGCCTGGACGTGCTCACCGAACGCACCGGCACCGGCCTGGAAGCACTGCAGCTGCGTCTTACCGAAGACGCGCGCCGCAGCCGCGAGGAACTCACCCTCGCGCTCAACCGTTTCGGCGAACAGCAACAGCAGCGCCTGGCCGCGCTCACGGCCGAGAACGAAAAGCGCCTCAACGAAGTGCGCGCCACGCTGGAAACCAAGCTCAAGGCGATTCAGGACGACAACGCCGCGCGGCTGGAACAGATGCGCGCCACCGTGGACGAAAAGCTGCAGAACACGCTGGAAACGCGCCTGGGCCAGTCGTTCGCGCTGGTGTCCGAACGTCTCGAACAGGTGCAGCGCGGCCTGGGCGAAATGCAGAACCTCGCCATCGGCGTGGGCGATCTCAAACGCGTGCTCACCAACGTGAAGACGCGCGGCATCCTGGGCGAAGTGCAGTTGGGCGCGCTGCTCGATCAGCTGCTCACCAACGACCAGTACGACTCCAACGTGGTGACCGTTCCCGGCAGCAACGACCGCGTGGAATTCGCCGTGCGCATGCCCGGTGCCGGCGAACACGCGCAGCTCTACCTGCCCATCGACGCCAAGTTCCCGGTGGAGGATTACCAGCGCCTGCTCGACGCGCAGGAAGCGGCCGATGCCGATGCCGCCGCGCTCGCCGGCCGCGCGCTGGAAGTGCGCGTGCGCGAGGAAGCCAAGCGCATCCGCAGCAAGTACGTGGCGCCGCCGCATACCACCGATTTCGCCGTGCTATTCCTGCCCACCGAAGGCCTGTACGCCGAAGTGATCCGCCGCCCCGGCTTGTTCGAGTCGCTGCAGCGCGACCATCACGTCACCGTGGCCGGGCCCACCACGCTCACCGCCTTGCTCAACAGCCTGCAGATGGGCTTCCGCACGCTGGCCATCGCCCAGCGCAGCAGCGAAGTGTGGACTTTGCTGGGCGCGGTGAAGACCGAGTTCGGCAAGTTCGGCGCCGTGCTGGACAAGACGCGCAAGAAGCTCAACGAAGCCAGCAACGTGATCGATCAGGCCAGCGTGCGCACCCGCGCCATCGAACGCAAGCTGCGCGGCGTGGAAACGCTCAACGGCGACGAGGCGCAGCAGTTGCTGATCGACGCGCCGGCCATCGACGAGCTCGGCGACGACGACACCGAGGTGTAATCCCTCGCGTCGGCGCTCAGGCCGACGCGCTCACCAGCGAACCGCTGCTGCCACTGCCTTCGCCCATCAAGGCGGCGGAGAGTGCCGTGACGGCGGCTTCGAGCTGGCCGCTGGTGGTCGCCACGGCCGATTGCAGCGTGGCGATTTCCGCCATGCTCCCGGGGTCCGCGATGTTCCTCCTGGACATGGCCGCATGCAGCGCCTGCTGTTCCTGGGCGAGCTGCTTCTGCAACTGCGCGATTTCCTTTTGCAGCGCCTTGATGGTGGCGCTCGCGGGGCTGCCGCTGTCCGGGCTGCTCGGCGCAGGCGCTGCGCCTGCACCGCCCGCGCCTTTCGCTGCCGGTGTTTGGCCTTGCGCGACGGATGTCGGCGACGTCGCATTCGACGCCGACGCCGCTGCATCGGACGAACCAGACGAACCGGCGATGTTCAGCGGAATGGCGGAGGTGTCCAGGTGGATGCCGATGCTCACGTGCAGTCCTTTGGCTTGATCGCCCATCAGATCGGCCGGCGAAGGCAGAACTTTAAGCGGCGTCGCCTAACCCCTTTCGCGCTCGCGCATCGTTCCACCGTATGCATCGGTCATCGATGCGTACTGGAGTCGTGGCATGAACAGCTTGCGCAGATGGGTTATCGGACTGGCCACGCTCGCGGCCAGCATGCAGGCGGGAGCGGTCGGCCGTCTGGTGGACCTGAGCGTCTACGACCGCACCTCGCAACGGGAGCTGCCAGTCTATCGCCACGATGGCCGCTACTACGTGGCCGGGCAGCCCGGCCATCGCTACCAGATCCAGTTGCGCAGCCAGCACGGTGGCCGCGTGCTGGGCGTGCTTTCGGTGGACGGCGTGAACGTGCTTTCCGGCGACACCGCCGACTGGTCGCAGACCGGCTACGTGCTGCAGGCCTACGAGGGCACCGATATCCTCGGCTGGCGCAAGAGTCTCTCGGAAGTGGCGGACTTCGTCTTCGCCGATGCCTCGCGCAGCTACGCCGCGCGCACCGACCGTCCCGCCAACGTGGGCGTCATCGGCATCGCGCTGTTTCTGCCACGGCGCATGATCCGCCCGTTGCCGATGCCCGGCCCCATCTCCGCCCTGCCCGAACCGATCGCCAACGCGCCGGACGCGCAGTCATCGCAACCAGCGCCTGCTGCGGACGCCGCCATGGCCGAATCGGCCGCACGCGCAACGGCCAAGACGCTGGACAGCGGCCCGATCGGCACCGGCCACGGCGAACGGGAAACCTCGGTGGTGAGCTATACCGATTTCGAACGCGCCTCATCCACGCCGAACGAGACGATCACGCTCTACTACGACACGCGCGAACGCCTGGTTGCGCAAGGCGTGATTCCCGGCGACGATCGACCACCGGCCGGTCGACCCGATCCGTTCCCGGGACATTTCGTGCCCGATCCGCGTTGACATCGCAGCAACCTGCGTTCAACTCGCGGCAAGCCGGGACATGACAACATCCAAGCCCTGCTGCGCCTCAGTGGATCTCGTCACGTCATGCTGGAAGCCTTGCATAGCCTCGTCTGCGAAGTGGAGCGAGACCGGTCGCTGGAGCGGCCGGAGCAGCTGCGCGAGCGCATCCGGGCGATGGACAGGCTGGAAGATGTGCTGCTGCACGAGCCACAGGCGGAATCACCCGCCGCGGGTGCGGTCTTCAACACCTTGCGTCGTCGCGCACGCGAACGTCTTGGCGTCCTTGCCGACGTCCAGCAACGCCTGTGCGAGGGCATCCGCCACGCCATCATGCAAGGTGCCGGCGCGCATGCGCTGCGCGGCTGGCTGCATCACGACGATCTGCGCGAACCGTGGGGCTACGATCATCTCGACGCGCTGATCGGCGACGTGCTGTCGCTCGATGAGCCCGATTCCGTCGCTGCGCTGGAAGCCGAGATGGTGTTCTACCAGCCCACGCCGGTGCGTCATGTGCTCGACCTGATTCATCGCGCACGGCTTGGCCGCGATGATGTGCTGGTCGACCTGGGTTCCGGCATGGGCCACGTGCCCTTGCTCGTGTCGATCTGCACGGATGCGAAGGCTTGCGGCATCGAACGCGAAGAAGCGTACGTGGCCAGCGCGCGCCGCGCTGCGGAAACGCTGCGCATCGAGCGCGCCACCTTCCTCGCGCAGGACGCACGCGAGGCCGATATCTCGCGCGGCACGGTGTTCTATCTCTATACGCCGTTCACCGGCGACATGCTCCGGCACATGCTCGACCGGCTCCACGACGAAGCCCGCCGACGCAGCATCCGCGTCGCCACGCTAGGGCCGTGCACGCCGGCCGTGGCGAGCGAGCCGTGGTTGCGTGCGGCCAGCGAACCGGATGCTGGCCGCGTGACGCTGTTCCGTTCGGTGGCGTAACGCCGGGCGTCAAGCGCCGCTGAGCGGCGTGACCAGTCGCAGTCGCGCGTCGCCGCCGCCCACGGCGCCGTCGGGCAACGCATCCGGCGATTCGTTGGCGAGCGTCTTGCTGATCCACGGCGGTGTCTCACGCGGTCCCGGAATATAGGCATGCCAGCTTCCATAGGGCGTTTCGGCCGGCCGGGTGCCCATGGTGCCGAGACTGAAATTCACCGGTACGCGAATGACCCAGAACGGGTCATTCACTTGAGAGCCCCTGCTTGGCACATTGAAAGTCCAATGACGGGCGACGTCGAGCGAGGCATCGGCGAGCCACTTGCGGTAGCGCTTCATCTCGGGCTGCGTGCCGTACTGATCCAGGTTCACCTGTTCTGCAATCACGTCCTGTACCGTGCCGTCCCGGCCGACGCGCAGCACGAGATAGGCTGTACCGCTTACGCGGGCTGCAATGGCAGCTTGGGGATAGTGTGGCTGTGCCATCTGCTTGCTATGGACCACATCCTCGCGCGGGCCGTTCTGCGCGTCCCGCCCACCGAACGTTGCGCCCTGAACGCCGACCTGGAAATTGCCCTCGCCCATCGGCTTGGCTACCACGCGCAGGCTCATCCGCGTCGTCACCACGGCCGCGGCCGCATTGGACAGATCGAACTTCCACGTTGGCAGGGTCTGGCCGATCACGCTGACCACCACCGGCGGCAGCTTTTCCGGCTGGTCCAGCGTGTAACCGTGGAATGAGCCGTCCGGATTCACTTCGATGGAACCGGTCACCAGCATGCCGGCCTCGGCCGTCTTGCGGACATCTTCCGCTGCCACCGTGCCGACGGTGCATGCCAGCAGCCAACCGCACAGCCAAGCGATACGTATGAGCTTCATAACTCATCCCTGTCATTGCGTGCGCGGAGTCTAGCCGGCGCCGGCAGGAACGCCTATCTGCCGGCGCCCAGGCCGTCATGCAGGCATGCAAGCCACTGATCCCATTGGCGAGTGCCGCATCCACAGGGTCAAACCTTGACGGGGGCGTTACACTGATGCGTCTGTAAGGCGTACCCGAAGGAACCCGCATGAGCGAGCGTCAAGAACCGACCGAAGTCACCCGCGAACAGGCCGAAGAAGCGGTGCGCGTGCTGCTGCGCTGGTCGGGCGAAGATCCCAGCCGCGAAGGCCTGCTCGATACGCCCAAGCGCGTGGTGAAGGCGTACAAGGACTGGTTCTCCGGCTACGCCACCGATCCGGGCGACTACCTGCGCCGCACCTTCGAGGAAGTGGCCGGCTACGACGAAATGGTGGTGCTGCGCGACATCGAATTCGAAAGCCATTGCGAGCACCACATGGCGCCGATCATCGGCCGCGCCCACGTGGGCTATCTGCCGACCAACCGCGTGGTGGGCATCAGCAAGCTGGCCCGCGTGGTGGACGCCTATGCGCGCCGCTTCCAGGTGCAGGAAAAGCTCACCGCGCAGATCGCGCAGTGCATCCAGGAAAACCTGCACCCGGCCGGCGTGGCCGTGGTGATCGATGCCAGCCACGAATGCATGACCACGCGCGGCGTGCACAAGCGCGGCGTATCGATGGTCACCAGCCAGATGCTGGGCGCGTTCCGCGACGACGCTCGCACGCGCTCGGAATTCCTCCAGTTCATCGGCATCCATGGCGCAGGCCGCTGAGCACGCGCCCCTGATGCAGCTGCTGGACAGTTCGGACGCCGACGAGCGTCTGCAAGACGTATTGCGCGAAGGCATCAGCGCCGAGGATCTCCCGGCGGTGTTTCCGCTGTTGCGCGGACGCTCGCTGCTGCGCGCGTTCAACGCGCTGTTCCATGGCAGCGAAACGCAGGTGCTGCTACGCCTGCTGGTGCTGCGCACGCTGGGCGCACGCGCCCACGCGCCGGAATGGACGCCGGCGGAAATCCGCGACCAGCTCGCCTTCGTCGAACCGGTGAAGCTGGAAACGGTGGTGCAGCGCCTGAAGGAACACGAGCTGCTCACCTGGGACAACGAAACGCTGCGCTATCGCGTGAGCCCGCTGGGCCGCAAGGCGCTCGCGGCCGTCGCCACGCTGCTCGAATTCGAGCGCGACGACGAGGACGGTCTCGGCTACATCACGGCGCAGCTCGCAGCCGGGCAAGCGGTGGGTCGCGTGTCCGCCGATGAACTCGCGCATCTGCTGTCGCGCCTGTCGGAGCTGAAGGAAGACTTCGACCGCGCCGTGCTGTCGGGCTCCGAACATCGCATTCGCCGCGCCGCGCAGCGCCTCGATTCCGTGTGGACGTGGGTGGAAAAAGGCACGGAAGTCGTCAGCGCCATTGCCGACAGTGAAGACCTCGACGCCACCACGCATCGCCTCGCGCAGGCCGTGGGTCGCGCGCAGAGTGCGCTGCTGCGGCAGGCCGGCATCTTCCAGCGCGAACTCAACAAGATCGACCAGCATCGCGTGCACTTGGGACGCACGGGGCTTTCTTCGTCCGACCTCGTCGCGTGGCTGCGCTCGCTCACGCCCGACGCACTGGCGCAACATGCGGACGAAGCCGCCATGCTGCCGGTGCAACCGCCGTTCCTGCAGGACCAGATTGCGCTGGACGTGGCCGAATACGAACTGCTCGAACGCGAACGCGCCGCCGCCGAAAGCAATGCCTTGCCCACCGCGGAAAGCACGCCGACCACGCACGACCTGCCCATCGACGAGGAAGACCTTTCGCCGTTGCTGGAATGGCACGAACAGCTCGCCGCTTTGCAGGCGCCGCTGGAACTCAGCGATGCGTTGCGCGGCAATGATTACGCCCTGAGCGCCTACCGCCTTTCGCTGCTTGGCCTGGTCGGCGATCCCGAATCGTCGGCGTTGCAGGGCGCGACGGCGGATCTCGCGCGCCTGCCGCTGAAGCTTGAAATCGAACCGCGCCTGATCGATCCGGGCCTGGCGACGATCGCGCTGGTCAGCGCGGGTCGCCTGCATCCTCGCAAGGAAAAGAACACCGATGCATGACGAAACTGCCGCGCTGGTCGCGCGATTGCTCTCGCAACGCTGGCTGCCGCGCGACGACGCGCAGGCGCGCAAGGCCTTGCTCGACGAAGCGTTCCGTGAGGAACTGGATCGCCGCCTCGCCGCGGTGGGCCTGGAACTGCGCGAGCATCCCTACTCCGCCTTCATCGGCGTCGCCGTGGCGCGCGCCAACGAAAAGCACGTGTTCGGCGGCAGCGACAGCTGGATCTCCAACACCTTGCAGCTGGACCGCGACGCCGTCGCGCTGCTGGTGGTGCTGTGGGCGCTGATCGTGCTGCCCAAGCGCCAGCGCCAGCTGGAACGACAGCAGGCCGAAGCCGATGCCTCGCAGACGCAGATGTTCGCCGAGGGCAAGCCGATCTCGCGCGATGCAGCGCTCTCGCCCATCGTGGCCGAACGCACGCTGCTGGCCGACTTCGGCGAGAAGCTGGGCGGCAAGACGCGCGTGAACTTCAACCTCGGCCTGCTCTCACGCCACGGTTTCATCGTGCGTCGCAAGGGCGAGCTGGCCGAAGGTCCGCTGCTCGATCTGGTGTTCGACTACGAGCGCACCGCGCGACGCATCCTCGATGGCGCGCTGAGCGACCTGCTCGCCGGGCTCACGCCTCGCGACGACATCGGCAGCGACGATGAACCGCTTTATGACGACACTGATGAAACCGAAGACAGCGAAGTGATCCACGATGTTTGATTTCCGCAGCCTTGAAGTCATCCACTGGGACTACTGGCAGCGTTTCAGCCTGCCGCTGGATACCAACATCGTCACCGTGGTGGGCCCCAACGGCTCCGGCAAGACCACGCTGCTCGACGCGCTGCGCACGCTGCTCACCATCGATTGCGCCGGCAACCGCGACTACAAGAGTTACCTGCGCCACAACGGCAAACCGTTCGCCTGGCTGCGCGCCCGCGTAGGCAACACGCCGGGGCCGCGCGGCGAGCGTCCGTTCTTCCCGATCATGGACAGCGAAGTGACGCTGGCCGTGCGCATCCAGAAGAAAGGCGGCGAATGGCAACGCCAGTACGCCGTGATGGGCGGCGACGTGAGCGTGGACGAGATCGAGGCGCGCAACGATTTCCTTGGCCTGCGCGAATACCGCGTGCGGTTGGAAGGCGCCGGCCTGTCGCAGGCGATCCGCCGCGTGCTCACGCTGGAACAGGGCGCCACCGACAAGCTGTGCCAGCTGCCGCCGAAGGCGCTGCTGGACCTGGTGTTCGACGTGTTCGGCGACAAGACCGTGCTGGAGGATTACCAGCGCGCACGCAACGAACAGGCCGAGGCCGATCGCGAACTGCATGGCTTGGAACACCAGCTCTCGCTGATCGGCGTGAGCCTGCAGGAAGCCGAAGGCCGCGTGCGCTCGTGGCAGGAGTGGGACGCGCTCAAGCGCGAACACGCCGACCTCGTGGCCGAGACGCTGCCGCGCACCGAACTGGCTGAACTGCATGCCGGCATTCGCGGCGCGCGTCCGCAGTTGTTGGGCTTGAAGCGCAAATGCCGGGATCTTTCCGCACGCGATGTCGACCTGCAGTTGCGACTGCAGTCGCTCGATGCCAACGAGGAATCGCTGCGCGGCGAACAGCACGTGGCCGACCAGGCTCGCCAGCAGGCCAAGCAACAACTCGATGATGCGCGCCGCGCTGAAACCGAGAACGCCACCCTGCTCAAGCAGGAACAACACCTGCGCAAGCTGGTATCCGAACAGGACGGCGCCGATCACGAGAAGCAAGGCAAGCAGCTCGTCGAGGCGCGCAGCCAGCTCGGCCGCCTGCAGAACGACGAGGCACGCCTGCGCGAGCAGCTGTCCACGCTCACCGCGCAGCTCGGCGCGTGGCGGCGTGGCCAGCGCTACACGCCGGAGTTCGAGCAATCGTTCCGTCGTGCGCTGGATGATGCCGGCATCGGCCACAGCATGCTCAGCGAGATCGTGGAGATCACCGAGCCGCGCTGGCAGGCCGCAGTGGAAGCGGTGCTCGCCGGCTTCCGCCACGTGGTGCTGCTCGATCATCCGCGTGATCGCGAGGCCGCGTGGCGTCTTGGCGAGGAGCATCGCTACAAGCATTTCGTGGTGGCCGATCGCGCGCCCACCACCGCGCCCACGCGCGGTTCGCTGCTGGAAGTGGTGGACTTCACCGCGGCGGCACCGGAATGGCTGCTGCGCCAGCTCGACCGCATCCGCCGCGTGGAAGACGTGAGCGACGGCGCCAAGCTCGGCAAGGATCAGGACTGGATCACGCCGCAGGGCTATTTCCGTGAACGCCGCGGTGGCCGCCATCTTGGCGTGGATGATGTCTACTTCGGCAGCGCGGCGCGCGAGCGCCAGTTGCGCGAGGGCGAGGAGCGCCTTCAGCAGATCGAGAAGCAGCTGCGCGCCATCGCCGAGAAACGCAAGGCTTTCCAGGAACAAGCCAGCGACGCCGAAAGCCTGCTGCGCGGCGCCAACGCCAGCAACCAGCTGGCCGATCGTGCCGACGAATTCGCCGCCGCGCACGAGGCACAGTCCGCCTTGCAGGACGACGTGCAGCGCTGCGCCGACAGCTACGCCGCCGCCGAAGCGCATTACGAAGGCGTGCGCGAAAAGCGCCAGCAGAACTCGCGCCAGCGCGACAACGAAGCGCGCGAACACAAGCAGGCGCAGCAGCAGCTGGCCGATAGCGCGCGCCAGTTCGCGCAGTTCCGCAACGAGCAGGTGGATCGCCTCAAGGCCTTCCGCCACAAGCGCAGCCACGTGCGTCCCGCGCATCGCTCGCGTCGCGCCATGCTGGAACTGCGCGAGCGCTACGAATCGCCGGCCGCCGTGCGCCGCGAGATCGACCGCATCGAGCGCCGCCTCAACGAAGGCCATTGGGAAACCGACGACGGCGTTCTGCCGCTGCGCGACAAGTACGCCAACGACCACGAAGGCCTGCGCGACGATCTGCAGCGCCGCCGCGTGCACCTGGAGCGCGCCGGCCGCATCACCACCGAAGCGCGCGCCGCTTATCTCAACGTGTTGCGCAACACGGTCAAGCGCTATGCGCGCAACCTGAAGGTGCTGGCGGACCTGGCCGGCATCGGCGTGGAAACGGAACTGCCCGAACTGGTGAACGAAGACCTGGCGCTGGCGCAGGCCGGCCTCAACGTGCGCTTCGAGTTCGACAAGAAGGGCTGGATCGGCATGGACGACGGCGAAGCCTCGGGCGGCCAGCAGGTGATGAAGTCGCTGTTGCTGCTGGTGGCGCTGATGCGCGACGAGGACCGCCCCGGCGGCTTCGTGTTCATCGACGAGCCCTTCGCGCACCTGGACATCTTCAACATCGACAAGGTGGGTGCGTTCCTCAAATCCACCCGCGCCCAGTACATCCTCACCACGCCGGCCACGCACAACATCAACGTGTTCCAGCCCAGCGACCTCACCCTGGTCACCAGCAAGCGCCGCCCTGGCGCGACCTGGGCGCAACCGCTCGCGGTGCTGCGTCGCCGGACCGAAGCCGCATGATCCTGCGCCGGCCAGTTCGCCTGATGGTGTTGGCCGGTGCCTGCCTGGTGCCGCTGCTCACCTGGGCGCAATCCACGCCGGCCGACTACCTGCGCGAGTTCGACACCGATGGCGACGGGCGGGTGAGCGAAGCGGAGTACGTGGCGCATCTCAGCGAGGGCTTCCATCGCCTCGACAGCAATGGCGATGGCGTGCTGGAAGCCGACGAACTCCCTGGTGGCCACGGCAAGCCGATCACGCTCAAGCAGTTCCAGGACAACCTGCGCCGGCAGTTCCACAAGCTGGACCGCAATCACGACGGCTACCTCGACGCCCGCGAGCTGACGCAGCCGCCGCAGTGATAAGACCGCCCGCGAACTATTCCGCACTGCACACACGCGGTCATACGTAATCGGCTATCGTGCGCGTCTCGCCGCCAGCCACGTCCATGGATCAGACCTCCGCTCCCGAGCTCCACCCACGTCGCCGAGCCGCTTTGGCGTTCATCTTCGTCACCGTGGTGCTGGACATGCTGGCATTCGGCATCGTCATCCCGGTGCTGCCGCATCTGATCGAGCAGCTGGCCGGTGGTGGCATCGCCAACGCCGCGTGGTGGGTGGGCGTGTTCAGCACGGTGTTCGCCATCGTGCAGTTCGCCTTCTCGCCGGTGCAGGGTGCGCTGTCCGATCGCTTCGGTCGCCGGCCCGTGATCCTGATTTCCAACGCCGGCCTGGCCATCGACTTTTTCGTGCTCGCCATGGCGCCCACGCTGTGGCTGCTGTTCGTGGCGCGCGTGGTGCTGGGCATGACGGCCGCCAGCTTCACCACCGCCAATGCGTACATTGCGGACATCACGCCCAAGGAAAAGCGCGCGGCGGCGTACGGCATCCTCGGCAGCGCATTCGGCTTGGGCTTCATCATCGGGCCGGGACTGGGCGGCTTCCTCGGCGACATCCATCTGCGCCTGCCGTTCTGGGTGGCTGGTGCGCTGGCCGCCTGCAATTTTCTCTACGGCTTGTTCGTGTTGCCCGAATCGCTGCCGAAGGAACGCCGCACGCCGCGCTTCGAGATGCACAGCGCGCACCCGCTTGGCTCGCTGAAACTGCTGGCGCGCTATCCGCTGGTGATGCGGCTCGCCGTGGTGATGTTCCTGGTGTATCTCGCGCACTACGTGCTGCAGACGACCTTCGTGCTCTACGCGGACTACCGCTACCACTGGGGCCCGCAGGCCGTGGGCTATGTGCTGATGCTGGTGGGCGCCTGCGACGGCTTCGTGCAGGCGGTGCTCACGCGACGCCTCGCACCGCGCTTCGGCGAGCGCCGACTGATGCTGGGCGGCATGCTGTGCGGTATCGGCTCGTTCCTGGTGATGGGTCTGGCCGATACAGGCTTTGCATTCTTGCTCGGCATTCCGCTGATGGCGCTGTGGGGACTCTCGCAGCCGCCGATCCAGTCGCTGATGACGCACGAAGTGGACGCGGCCGAGCAAGGTCGCCTGCAGGGCGCCATCAGCAGCCTGGCGAGTTTTGCGGGCATCTTCGGTCCGTTCCTGTTCGCGCAGGTGTTCTCGTTCTCGATTTCGCCGATGTCGCCGTATCACCTGCCCGGCCTGGCCTTCGTGCTGTCGGCGGTGCTGCTCGCCATCGGTACCGTGATCGCGTTGCGCGCCACGCGACACGTGCAGGATCTCGCCAAGGGCGAGGAAGCCGTGCCTCACACCATTCCGGTCGAACCGTCCTCGGTCGTCCCTTTGCAAGCCACCATCACTCCCTCAGAACCACCGGAGCATTCCCCATGACATTGTCGATGTACCAGGCTTCCGTTCCTGTTTTCCTGCGCGCGCTGAGCAACCTGCAACACGTGCTGCGTAAGGGCGAAGCGCATGCGCAGGCCCGCAAGTTCGAGCCGTCCCTGCTGCTGCAGGCGCGTCTCACCGCCGACATGCTGCCGTTGACCAGCCAGGTGCAGATCGCCACCGACATGGCCAAGAACGCCTGCGCCCGCCTGGCTGGCGTGGATCCGTTGAAGTTCGAAGACAACGAGACCACTTTCGCCGAACTGCATGCACGCATCGAGCGCGCCATCGACTACATCAAGAGCTTCAAGGCCGAGCAGATCGATGGCAGCGAAACGCGCGCCATCACGCTGAAGATGCGCTCGGGCGAACAGCACTTCGAAGGCGAAGGCTACCTGCTGCACTTCGTGATCCCGAACGTGTTCTTCCACTGCACCATTGCGTACGCGATCCTGCGCGAAGCCGGTGCGGAACTCGGCAAGATGGATTTCATCGGCAAGCCGTAAGCCATACCGCAAAGCAGGGGCCGCGCAGGGCACGTTGTGCCGGCGCGGCCCCTTTCGTTTCATGCAGCACACGGGCACCAGAACGAACTTGCGACGCAATACCCCGGCTTCACCACCGGGCCGGCCACGCCGGCACTTGATTGGCGCGCGGCCCGCTCCCATGTAGCGGAAATCGCATCGAGGACTCCCCGTGGCCACTGCTACCCCCATCAAGATCGACTTCGTCTCCGACGTGGTGTGCCCGTGGTGCGCCGTCGGCCTCAAATCGCTGGAACAGGCGCTGGCGAAGCTGGGCGACGACGTGGCCGTGGAACTGCATTTCCAGCCGTTCGAGCTGAACCCGCAGATGGCGCCCGAGGGCGAGGACATCATCGAGCACATCGCGCACAAGTACGGCAGCTCGCCAGCGCAGATCAAGCAGAACCAGGAAGCCATCCGCGAGCGCGGCGCCGCGCTTGGTTTCACCTTCAACATGGATAAGCGCAACCGCATCGTGAACACCTTCGATGCGCACCGTCTGCTGCACTGGGCCGCGCTCGAAAGCCGCCAGGCCGAACTGAAGCAGGCGCTGCTGGCCGCGTACTTCACCGACGGCCGCGACGTGAGTTCGCGCAACGTGCTGGTGGATGTGGCCGCCTCGGTGGGCCTGGACGCCGCCGAAGCCCGCCGCGTGCTGGACGAAGACCGCTACGCGCAGGACGTGCGCGCGCAGGAACAGTTCTACCAGTCGCAGGGCATCCGCGCCGTGCCGTCGGTGATCATCAACGACCAATACCTGGTGCAGGGCGGCCAGCCGCCGGAAGTGTTCGAGCAGACGCTGCGGCAGATCGCGGCCGAGGCCTGATTTCCAGCACCCCAGGGCGTGCAGCGCACGCCCTTTCGGCCCCGGCGGCCCGGACATGCGAAAATAGCCGTTCGCTACCGCCTGAACGCCCCGCCGCATGATCCGACTCACCGACATCAAGCTTCCGCTCGACCACGCCGACGGCGCCGTCGAAGCCGCCATCCGCGCCAAGCTGGGCCTGGGCAAGGATGGTTTGCGCGGCTACTCGGTATTCCGTCGCGGCTATGACGCGCGCAAGCGCGGCAACATCCAGCTGATCTACACGCTTGACGTGGAAGTGGCCGACGAAGCCGGCCTGCTCAAGCGCCACGCCGACGACAAGCACGTGCAGCCCTCGCCCGACACGAGTTACCGCTTCGTGGCGCAGGCGCCCACCGATCTGAAACAGCGCCCCATCGTGATTGGCCTGGGCCCCTGTGGCCTGTTCGCCGGCCTGCTGCTCGCGCAGATGGGCTACAGGCCGATCATCCTCGATCGCGGCAAGGCCGTGCGCGAACGCACCGTGGATACCTGGGGCCTGTGGCGCAAGCGCAAGCTTGAACCCGAATCGAACGTGCAGTTCGGCGAAGGCGGGGCCGGTACGTTTTCCGACGGCAAGCTGCACAGCCAGATTTCCGATCCGCATCACCACGGCCGCAAGGTGCTCACCGAGTTCGTGAAGGCCGGCGCACCCGAAGAGATCCTCTACGTCAGCAAGCCGCACATCGGCACGTTCCGGCTGGTGACGATGGTGGAAAACATGCGCGAGACCATCGAGGCGCTGGGCGGCGAGATCCGCTTCACCCAACGCGTGGACGATGTGCTGGTGGATACCGCGCCCGATGGCACGCGCCAGCTTCGCGGCGTGGTGCTGGCCAGCGGCGAACAACTGCTGAGTGACCATGTGGTGCTCGCCGTGGGACACAGCGCGCGCGACACCTTCTTCATGCTGCACGACCGCGGCGTGTACATGGAAGCGAAGCCGTTCTCCATCGGCTTTCGCGTGGAGCATCCGCAGTCCATCATCGACCAGGCGCGCTTCGGCTCGCAGGCCGGTCATCCCATCCTCGGTGCTGCCGACTACAAGCTCGTGCACCACTGCAAGAACGGCCGCTCGGTCTACAGCTTCTGCATGTGCCCGGGCGGCACGGTGGTGGCGGCAGCGTCGGAACCGGAGCGCGTCGTCACCAACGGCATGAGCCAGTACTCGCGCAACGAGCGCAATGCGAACGCGGCCATCGTGGTGGGCATCGAACCGAAGGACTTCGCGCCGTTCGACGACAGCGGCAGCCCGCTCGCCGGCATCGCGCTGCAACGCGCGCTCGAATCGCGCGCCTATGAACTCGGCGGCCGCGACTACAGCGCACCCGGCCAGTTGGTGGGCGATTTCATCAAGGGCAAGCCATCCAGCGCATTCGGCAACGTGCAACCCTCGTATAAGCCCGGCGTGCACCTCACCGATCTGGCGCCTGCCTTGCCCGATTACGCCATCGAGGCCATCCGCGAAGCACTGCCGGCGTTCGATCGCCAGATCAAGGGCTTCGCCATGCACGACGCCGTGCTCACCGGCGTGGAAACGCGCACCTCCTCGCCCGTGCGCATCCGTCGCGGCGAGGACTACCAGAGCCTCAACACGCGCGGTCTGTTCCCCGCCGGCGAAGGCGCCGGTTACGCGGGCGGTATTCTCTCGGCTGCCGTGGATGGCATTCGCGTGGCCGAGGCGGTGGCGCTGAGCATCAACGGCAGCGCCGGCTGAGGCGTGGTTCGGGCAGGGTCGGGGCGGGCGTGCGAGAATACGCGTCCGACGCGCCGATTCGCGCCCGACCCGCCAGATGCTGACCGATACCACCAAAGACGCGATCCGCGCCGCCTATACGCGCCTCAAGGATGGCCTGCCCGGCTTCCGCGCGCGTGCGTCGCAAGGAAAGATGATCGCCGAGGTGGCCAAGGCGCTGGCGCAGGAGGGCGGTGCCGCGGTGATCGAGGCGCCCACGGGCACCGGCAAGTCGATGGCGTACCTCATCGCCGGCGTCGAGGTGGCGCGGGCGCAGAAGAAGAAGCTGCTGATCGCCACTGCCACCGTCGCGCTGCAGGAACAGCTGGTCCAGCGCGACATTCCGCTCTATCTCAAGCTCAACGGCACCGAGGCGAAGGTGGCGCTGGCCAAGGGCCGTGGTCGCTACCTGTGCCCGCGCAACCTGGCGATGGCCAGCAACAGCCTCAACGAAACCTCGCAGATGGGCCTGGGGTTCGATGCGGATCTCGCGCTGTGGACCAAGCCGCCGCAGGAACGCGACAAGAAAGCCTTGTCCAAGCTCGCGGACCTGTTCGATCGCCACGAATGGGATGGCGACATCGACTCGGCGCCCGAGCCGATCAGCGACGTGCTGCGCCCGATGATCACCACCAGCGCCGGCGGCTGCACCAGCCGCAAGTGCGCGCATTTCATGCAGTGCCCGTTCTTTGCCGCGCGTCGCGCAGTCGGCGATGCGGACATCATCGTGGCGAACCAGGATCTGGTGCTGGCCGATCTCACCATGCCGCGCGAGGAAGACGGCTTCGGCGGCGTAATCCTGCCCAAGCCGGACGAAACGCTCTACATCTTCGACGAAGGCCACCATGTGCCATCGAAGGCGATCGACCGCGGCGCCGCCGAGGTCTACATGAGCACGGCCGTGCGCCAGTTGAGTCGCCTTGGCCGCCAGGTTCACGCCGCCTATTCGCTCACTGACAAGGAAGTGATCGGCAAGCTGTCGCTCGATGCAGGCGATCAGAAATTGCAGGAGCTGAGCAACGGCCTGGAAGAACTGGAGCGGGAGATCCGCCTGAGCTGGCTGCCCTCGCCCGACGACCAGGAACCGATGTATCGCGGCTCGCTGGGCCAGCTGCCCGACGCCTGGGTGGAGCACGCGCGGGCGCTGTACGTATTCACCGGCGAAGTGGAACGCTGGATCGGCGCGGTGCGTCGCGCCGTGCTGGAAATGACCGAGACAGGGCCCACGCACGAAGCACTGTCGCGCGAACTGGGCATGGCGCTGGAACGCATCGACCGCCAGGTGCGCACGTGGCGCGCGTGGTCGGCCACCGATGGCGACAACACGCCGCCGCTCGCGCGCTGGGTGACGATGAGCAACGACCAGCAATTGATCTGCCATGCGTCTTCCGTATCCGCGGGCGGCCTGCTGCGCAGCATTCTCTGGGGCAACGCGAGCGCCGTGGTGATGACCTCGGCCACGTTGAGCGCGGGCGGCAATTTCCGCGGTTTTGCCGACGCCGTGGGCCTGCCCGATGAATCGGTGACGCTGAGCCTGCCTTCGCCGTTCGACCTGGCCACGCAGGCTCGTCTGGAAGTGCCGGCCATGCGTTCGCTGCCCGATGCACGCGAAGAACACGTGCAGGAAATCTGCGACTGGCTCGCCGACAATCTCGACTGGAACGCGGGCAACCTCGTGCTGTTCACCTCGCGCGTGAAGCTCGACCGCGTGCTGCAAAAGCTTCCCATCGAACACGTGCGCAAGGTGCGCGCGCAAGGCTCGCTGGGCAAGGCGCAGTTGGTGGCAGAACACATCGTCGACGTGGAAGCCGGCAAGGGCAGCACGCTGTTTGGCCTGGCCTCGTTCGGCGAAGGCCTCGACCTGCCAGGCAAGCTGTGCGAGACCGTGGTCATCACCCAGCTGCCGTTTGCCGTGCCCACCGATCCCGTCGGCGCAACGTATGCGGAATGGCTGGAATCGCGCGGGCGCAATCCCTTCATCGAAGTGACCGTGCCCGAAGCCACGCGACTGCTCACGCAATATTGCGGCCGACTGATCCGCACCGAAACCGACCGTGGCCGCATCGTGCTGCTCGATCGCCGGGTGGTGCTCAAGCGCTACGGCGAACGCATGCTCAAGGCGCTGCCGCCGTTCACGCGCGTCATCGAGAAAGTCGCATGAGCCGCATCCTTCGCGCGTCGGACATGCAGCCGCAGCCATGGAAGAACGGCATGGGCATCACGCGCGAAATCGCACGCTTTCCGACCGATGCCGGCAATGACGACTTCGTGTGGAGCATCAGCGTGGCCGAGGTGAACAGCGCGTCGCCGTTCTCCACCTTTCCCGGCATCGACCGCCAGATCGTGCTGCTCGATGGCGGCGGCTTCATCATGACGCTCGATGGCGAGCAGCGACACGCGCTTACCATGCCGCTAGTGCCGTTCGCGTTTCCGGGCGAGGCATGGGTGGACGTGGAAATGGAGGGCGGCGCCACGCGCGACTTCAACCTGATGGTGCGTCGCACCCAGGCCATGGGCCGTGTCGACGTACTGACCGGACCCGGCAGCCACGTAATGCCGGCGGATGGCGTGCTGCTCTATCTCGCGCAGGGCACGGCCGATACGCTCGACGGGCCGCTCAACGCAGGCGATGCATGGCGGCCGGACACCAGCCCCATCGAGCTGCATGAAGGCGCCAAGGCCTTGCTTGCCTGCGTGACATCGCGCGACTGACTCTTCCGGCGGCGTACGGGAATCATCCGGACGTCCATAACTTACTGCGCGCACTGATCCTCGGCGCATGCCCGGAGACGCGCGGCGTGCCATGATCGGCCCACCCTGCCCGTCTAGGTGATTCCATGGCGCTGCTCATACTCGGTCTGGTGCTGTTCCTCGGCGTTCATTCCATCCGCATCGTTGCGAACGGCTGGCGCACGCAGCAACGCGCACGGCTCGGCGAGATGCGCTGGAAGACAATGTACTCCGTCGTATCCATTATTGGCTTCGTGCTGATCGTGGTGGGCTTTGGCCTCGCCCGCCAGCATCCGGTGTTGCTGTATGTGCCGCCGGTGGGCTTGCGCCATCTCAACGCACCCTTCACCTTGCTGGCGTTCGTGCTGGTTGCCGCGGCATATGTGCCCGGCAATCATCTCAAGGCGAAGCTTGGGCATCCCATGCTGGCCGCCGTGAAGGTCTGGGCGTTCGGCCATCTGCTGGCCACCGGCATGCTGCACGACGTGCTGCTGTTCGGCGCGTTCCTGCTGTGGGCCATCGTGGATTTCGCCAGTGCGCGGCGCCGTGATCGCGCCGATGGCGTGGTTTATCCGGTCGGCACCGCCAAGGGCGATGTCATCGCCGTGGTGGCTGGCATTGTGGGCTGGGCGGTGTTCGCCGGGTGGCTGCATGCGTGGCTGATCGGCGTGAATCCGATGGGGTGAAATCAGTCATCTACGCTGCCACGGAGGGCTGCGCTAGAGTGGTGGTGTTTTCGGCTTGAGGATGAGGCCATGGTTGCCTTCCTGCTTTGGGTGTTGCTGCTGGTGTTCTGCTGGCCGCTCGCGCTGCTGGCGCTGGTGCTGTATCCCATCGTGTGGCTGCTGATGCTGCCGTTCCGGCTGGTGGGCATCACCGTGAGCGCGGTATTCGCCTTCCTCGGCGCCATGCTGATGCTGCCCGCGCGCGTGTTGCGCGGTCGTCCCGCCTGAATGGACAAACCCAGCGCCCCGTCTTGCGAGCGCAACCGCGATCCCATTCTCGAAGTGTTGCGCACGCATTTCGCCGACCGCCGGCAAGTGCTGGAGATCGGCAGCGGCACGGGGCAACACGCGGTGTATTTCTCGGCGGCCATGCCGCAACTGCAATGGCAGTGCACGGATCGCGCGGAGTACCTGCCCGGTATCCGCCAATGGCTCGACGAGGCCGCGCTGCCCAACACGCCGGCACCGTTTGTGCTGGACGTGGGCGACGCATGGCCTGCCGAACGCTATGACGCCGTATTCAGCGCCAACACCTTGCATATCATGAGCTGGGCCGAGGTGGAGCGCCTGTTCAACCATCTCGCGCGGGTGACGACGGACGACGCGAAGCTCGCCATCTACGGCCCGTTCAACTACGACGGCCACTACACCAGCGAGAGCAACGCGGCGTTCGACGACTGGCTGCAGGCGCGCGGCGAGCACATGCGCATCCGCGATGCCGAAGCGGTGGATGCGCTGGCCGAAGCGGCCGGTTTCGACCTGGTCGACGACATCGCCATGCCCGCCAACAATCGCCTGCGGATCTGGCAGCGGACGCGCTAAATCCAACCGCCGAACCATTGGCATTTTGGGCGCGATGGCGTCAGGATGCGCATCAGAGGGCGCTCCTGCCGCGCCCGCGACCCGCCATGCGCCCTTACGTTCAAGCCATCGACACGCTCACTCCCTGCCCGTGCGGCAACAACGACGGCTACGCACGCTGCTGCGGCCTGCTGCACGAAGGCGCGGCGGCCGTCACGGCCGAGCAACTGATGCGTTCGCGTTACAGTGCCTATGTGCTCAAGCGCGAGGACTATCTGCTCGCCACCTGGCACCACAGCACGCGCCCGGCGCATCTCAAGCTCAGTGCGCAGCAGCCCGCGCCCAGCTGGCTCGGTCTCACCGTGAAGCGGCATGAAAGCGACGGCGACCGCGCCATCGTGGAATTCGTGGCGCGACTGCGCTACGGCGGCGGCAAGGCACAGCGCATGCATGAAATCAGCAGTTTCGTGCGCGAGAACGGCCGCTGGTTCTACGTGGACGGCGAGTTTCCCGAGAAGTCCGGCGACTAGGCGCTTGCCGGCGAGAACGGGACGGCCGTCTCGCCGTCCTCGTGACCATTCGGCCCAAAGCGCCGCTCGACCACCACGCCCCGCCCATCATGGCCGATGGCCACGACGGTGCTCGCGCGCGTGCCATAGCGCTCGCTGCGGATGAAGGCCGACGACAGCCAGCGCTCACGTTCCAGCCCCACGCCCGTATCTGGCAGTTGATCGTCGGGATAGCCGCGAGGGTCGGCGAGCGCGGCGAACAACGGCGCGAATTCGTCGTCGTGGCCCGCGTCGATCCAGTCGCGCAGATGCGCCATCAGCGCACGTGTCTTCGGCCAGGGCGTGTTGAAGTCGGCGTTGGAGAGACCGTGCACGCCCGGTTCCACCAGCTGTGCGCGCGAATCGGGACGATTACCGATGTAGAAAGCGTGCGTCGCATCGAACGTGAGCAGGTTGAACGGGCGATAGTCGGCGGCCGTGCGCAGCAACGTTTCGGCATGCGTGACCGCATCCTCATGGCCGGCCAGGTAGTCGAGCGACAGCAGGCCACGCGAACGTCCCAACTGCGGATCGCGCGGATCGCGCACATTGGTGACGACGCTGCAGCGGCCCTCGTCGGTGACGCCGAGCCAGGTGCCGCCCGCTTCCAGATCCTTGCCGGCGATGATGGCCGGCTGGTCCCAGCGCGCCAGCGGCAGGCTGGGACGCGCGTGGAATTCGTCGCGGTTGCCGATCAACACCAGTCGCCAGCGCGGATGCGCGTGCCAGGCAAAAGCAATCACACACATGGGAAGGCGTTCTCCACGATGACGACGCGCGCGCTATGACGCGGCAAGTGCACAGTATGCACCCACCGTCGTCGCTCAGGCCTTTGCGCGCAGCACGACGGCAGCGGCCCAGCGCGCGGCGACCTTGGGCGTGGTCATGCACACGGCGTCGTCGGTGCGCGTGGTCACCGCGCGTTCCAGCAGTTGGATGTCGGCTTCATGCTGACGTGCCACGTGCGGGTCTTCGAAGAAGATGGCGCGCTGGCAGCGACGTTCCAGCACCAGATCGGCAATCTGCGCGTCGCCACCCATCGGGCCGCTCTGGTAACGCTCCACCCACGGCTGGTCCAGGGGCCAGCCGCGACTCCACGCCAGCTCGTTGAGGCGCTGGCCGGTGGTGCCCGTACCCACGCGTTGCGCGAAACGCGACAACACATCGAAGTGCTCAGCGGCGTAGGCCAGCATCTGCGGCTTCATGGCGTCATGCGCAATCAGGGCCAGCGTTTGCGATTCGAGATCGTGGAAGAGGTTGGCGCCAGGATCCGGTGCGAAGCCCGCATGGATGCGCTCCATCTCGATCCAGTCACGCGCCGTGGCCACCGTGGAGATGAAGGGCTTGCCGTGGATCACGCACTGGCGCTTGAGCGCAATGGCCTCCGGGAAAATCGACGAAGGGTCCACCGGATCGATCAGATAGATGGCGCCATCGAGCACGCGGTCGTCACCGAGCCCCACCACTTCGGCCACCAGCTTCATCAGGCCGCCTTCGCGGCCATAGGGATAGCGACGCAGCGGCAGATAGCGATCCAGATAACCGGCGCGGTGAATGGCATCGTAAGTACGCCCGACCGCGTGCAGCCCCAGTTCCAGTTCGCGTATGCCTACCTCGCACTCGTGCAGCCAGCGAAACAACGCGGCGTTGGCATGGGCGTGGTGAAGCTGGTTGGCGGCGAGGCCGAGACGCATGAGTGATGCTCCGTGAAAACGTCGTCGCGCAGTGTCGCACTGCCTTGTGACGCTGCGCTACAGCCACGGCCATCGGACGTTGATGCGGTAACTCAGGCGTGTGCGAGGGCCGGTGCGTCGACCGCTTGCAACATCTGCACGATCGACGCGGCAGCCTCACGGCCGTCGTATACGGCGCGCACGACGAGGTCGGCGCCGCGCACGTTGTCGCCACCGGCAAAAATTTGCGGATGGCTGGTTTGCAACGGAAGCGCGCCTTTCGCGCCGGTGATCACGCGACCTGTCCTGTCCAGCGCCACGCCGTGCGAACGCAGCCAATCCGGCGGGCTGGGCAGGAAGCCGAACGACTGGATCACCACGTCGGCATCGATCACGTATTCCGTGCCGGGCACGTTCTGCGGACGCAGGCGCCCGGTGCCGTCGTCGACCAGCGCAGTTTCCACCACGCGCACGCCGCGCACATTGCCGCGCGCGCCGCCGAGGATTTCCAGCGGCTGTCGCTGGAACAGGAAGTTGACGCCTTCTTCGCGGCTGTAGTTCACCTCGCGCGCCGAGCCCGGCATGTTCGCTTCGTCGCGGCGATACACGCAGGTGACGCTGGCGGCGCCGAGGCGGATCGCGGTGCGGTTGCAGTCCATGCCGGTGTCGCCGCCGCCCAGCACCACCACGTGCTTGCCGCGGAAGTCGAAGGCCGGCGACACGGCCGCATCGCGCAGCAGGCGTTCGGTATTGGCGATGAGGAACGGCAACGCATCGTGCACGCCGTGCAGCTCGCGCCCTGGCAGCTGCGCATCGACATAGGTGTAGGCACCGGTGCCGACGAACACGGCGTCGTACTCGTCCAGCAGCTGGCCGAATTCGATGTCGCGGCCCACCTCGCGGTTGAGCAGGAAACGCACGCCCATGCCTTCCAGCAACTGGCGACGCGTGCGCACCACGCCCTTGTCGAGCTTGAACGGCGGAATGCCGAAGGTGAGCAGGCCGCCGATTTCGCTTTGACGATCGTAGACATCGGCAGCGATGCCGGCGCGGCGCAGGCGATCCGCGCAGGCCAGTCCCGCGGGGCCCGCACCGATGATGGCCACGCGCTTGCCTGTCTCGAGTACCGCGGAAAGATCAGGTTTCCAACCCAGACGCAAGGCTTCGTCGGTCACCCAGCGCTCGATGCTGCCGATGGTCACCGCGCCGAACGCGGTCTGCTCCAGCGTGCACGCGCCCTCGCACAGGCGATCCTGCGGACACACACGGCCGCAGATTTCCGGCAGCGGATTGGTCTCGTGCATCAAGGTGGCCGCTTCCATCAGGCGACCTTCCTGCACCAGCTTCAGCCAGTTCGGAATGTAGTTGTGCACCGGGCATTCGTGTTCGCAATACGGGTTGCCGCAATCGATGCAACGCTCCGCCTGCGTGCCGGCCTGCTGCGAACCGAAGTCGCCGGAGATCTCGCCGTAGCCGAGCACGCGGATCGACACCGGCACCGTGCGCGGTGTTTGTCGCTGCACGTTGAGGAACTGGAAGGTCTTGTCGCTCATGCCGCGCTCCTCAATTCTTCCGCGAGCGCGGAAAGGCTTGCCGCCTTCGGTTTCACCAGCCAGAACTTGTATTGCAGGCCGCGGAAGTCGGAAAGGATGCGACGGCCCCAATCACTGCCTGTCAATTCGACGTGCCGCACCACCAGCGAGCGCAGGTGCTGCATGTAGTGCTCCATGCCTTCGGGCGAGATGCGCAGGATGTCCACCAGCTCGTGGTTGTAGCAGTCCACGAAGGTGCGCTCGATATCGAGCACATAGGCAAAGCCGCCGGTCATGCCCGCGCCGAAGTTCAGGCCCACCTTGCCGAGTACCGCGACGACGCCGCCGGTCATGTATTCGCAGCAGTGATCGCCCGCGCCTTCCACCACGGCCAGCGCGCCGGAGTTGCGCACGGCAAAGCGTTCGCCAGCGCGGCCCGCGGCAAACAGCTCGCCGTCGGTGGCGCCATACAGGCAGGTGTTGCCGATGATCGACGCTTCGTGGCTGGCAAACGGCGAATCAGCCGGCGGACGCACCACGATGCGGCCACCTGCCATGCCCTTGCCCACGCCGTCGTTTGCTTCGCCCACCAGATCGATGTGCACGCCGCCCGCATTCCACGCGCCGAGACTTTGCCCGGCCGCACCACGCAGCTTGAGCAGGATGGGGCTTTCGTCCATGCCGTGGTCGCCGTAACGACGCGCCACTTCACCCGAGAGGCGCGCACCGATGGCGCGATCGGTATTGGCGATCTCGAACGCGAATTCGCCGCCCGTCTTGCTGACCACGGCATGGCGAGTGGCTTCGTGGATGCGCGTCGCCAGCGCCGCATCGTCACGCATGGGATTGCGCGGCAGCGTGCAGGCGAAATCGACGTTGCTGGCGAGCGCTCCTGATCCGAGCAGTGGCGCCAGATCCAGCTTGTGCTGCACGGGCGTGGTGCCTTCTACCTGTTCCAGCAGGTCGGCGCGGCCGATGATCTCGTCGAGGCTGCGTGCTCCCAGCCTGGCCAGGTGCGCGCGCACGTCCTCGGCGAGGAAGCCGAAGTAGTTCATCACCATCTCGGGCAGACCGATGAAGTGTTCCTTGCGCAGCACAGCATGCTGCGTGGCCACGCCGGTGGCGCAATTGTTGAGATGGCAGATGCGCAGGTACTTGCAGCCCAGCGCCACCATCGGGCCGGTGCCGAAGCCGAAGCTCTCGGCGCCCAGCATCGCGGCCTTGATCACATCGAGGCCCGTCTTCAGGCCACCATCGGTCTGCAGGCGCACGCGACCGCGCAGGTCGTTGCGGCGCAGGGTCTGCTGCGTTTCCGCCAGGCCCAGCTCCCACGGCGTGCCCGCGTACTTGATCGAGGTGAGCGGGCTCGCGCCGGTGCCGCCATCGTGGCCGCTGACCGTGATGAGATCCGCGCCCGCCTTCACCACGCCGGCCGCCACCGTGCCCACGCCGGCATGGCTGACCAGCTTCACCGAGACCAGCGCGTCGGGATTCACTTCCTTGAGGTCGTGGATCAACTCGGCGAGATCTTCGATGGAATAAATGTCGTGATGCGGCGGCGGCGAGATGAGGCCGATGCCGGGCTTGGCGTAACGCAGCCGCGCGATGGTGCTGTCCACCTTGTGGCCGGGCAATTGCCCGCCCTCGCCCGGCTTGGCGCCCTGCGCAATCTTGATCTGCAGCACTTCCGCGTTGACAAGATATTGCGGCGTGACGCCGAAGCGGCCGGAGGCGACCTGCTTGATCTTCGACATCTTCTCGGTGCCGTAGCGCGCGGGGTCTTCACCACCTTCGCCGGAATTGCTGCGCGCACCGAGACGGTTCATCGCAATCGCCAGCGCTTCGTGCGCTTCGGGCGACAGCGCGCCCAGCGACATGCCTGCCGAATCGAAGCGACGCAGCACGCTCTGCGCGGACTCCACTTCCTCGATGGGAATGGCCTCGCCCAGCGGACGCGGCGACAACAGGTCGCGCAGCGCTGAGGGCGGACGATGGTCGACGAAGTTCGCGTAGGCGCGATAGTCGCCCTGGTTACCCGTGCGCACGGCCTTCTGCAAGGTGCCGATCACGTCCGGGTTGTACATGTGGTATTCGCCGCCGTAGACGAACTTGTACAGGCCGCCTGCGCGCAAGGGCGAGGCATCGCTCCACGCTTCGGCGGCGAGTATCTGTTGATCGTGCTCGAGCTCGACGAAGCCGGCGCCGCCGATGCGCGAGGGCGTACCGGGAAAACAAAGTTCCACCACGCTCGGCGCGAGGCCGACGATCTCGAACAGCTGTGCGCCGCGATAACCCGCCACGGTGGAGATGCCCATCTTCGACAGGATCTTCAACAAGCCCTTGCGGATGCCGCGACGATAGCTGCGACCGATCTCGAAGCGATCGCTGGCGATATGGCCTTCGCGGCCCAGCTCGAACAGGCTCTGGTACGCCAGCCAGGGATAGATCGCGGTGGCACCGAAGCCGAGCAGGCAGGCGAACT
Source organism: Dyella japonica (assembly GCF_040545895.1). Classification (GTDB taxonomy): domain Bacteria; phylum Pseudomonadota; class Gammaproteobacteria; order Xanthomonadales; family Rhodanobacteraceae; genus Dyella; species Dyella japonica_D. Next base: position 440,034 of record NZ_JBEPMU010000004.1, on the reverse strand, counting down.
GATGCGGATCACGCGGCGTGGCGGTCTCCACCAGGATGTTGCACTGGCAGCGCAATGCCTTGTCGATCAGATGCGCATGCACCGCGCCCACCGCCAGCAGCGAATGGATGGGCAGCAGATCCTTCTGCGGATAGCGGTCGCTGAGGAACACCAGCTGGCAACCGTCGCGCACTGCCTGCTCCACCTCACTGCAGAGGCGACGCAGCGCCGCCTCCAGACCTTCCTCGGGCGCATACATCAGGTCGAAGCGCGGCGTGCCGACGAATTGCGGGACGCCCAGCAGCTGGCGCAACTTGCGCTGCGAGAGCACCGGCGAGTTGATCAGGATCTGTTTGGCGTTTTCCGGCGTGAGGTCGAACACATTGCTTTCGGGACCGATCTGGGTCACCAGCGACATCACCAGCTTTTCGCGCAGCGGATCGATCGGCGGATTCGTCACCTGCGCAAAGCCCTGGCGGAAGCGATCGAACAGCGGACGCACCTGGCGCGACATGGCGGCGATGGGCGTGTCGTCGCCCATCGAACCGGTGGCTTCCTGTTCCAGCTCCACCATGGCCTTGAGCACGGTTTCGCGTTCTTCGCGCGAGAGGCCGTAGAGCTTCTGGTAGCGGCGCAGTTCATCCGCCGGCAGCGGTTCGGCGGCGAGCGACGGATCGATCAGATCCGATTCCAGATAACTCACGCCCGCGCGCAGCCAGTCGCGGAACGGCGCGCGCTTGCGGTTGATGTCGTCGATGTCGGCGTCGCGCAACAGGCGATGCTGTTGCAGATCCACCGCGATCATTTCGCCCGGCGCGAGCCGGCCCTTGGCGATGACCTGCGAGGACGGCACGTCCCACAGACCCGCTTCGGAGGCGACGATGAGATGGTTGTCGGCCGACAGCGCCCAGCGCGCGGGACGCAGGCCGTTGCGGTCGAGCGTGCAGGCGGCGTAGTGGCCATCGCACATCACCAGGCCGGCCGGGCCATCCCACGGCTCGCTGTGCAGCGCGTAGTACTCGTAGAACGCGGCGAGATCCTCGTCGATGCCTTCGCGCGCCGCGAACGCCGGTGGCACCAGCACGCGCATCGCCGCAAGCAGGTCGAGGCCGCCGGCAATCAGCACTTCCAGCGCGTTGTCGAGGCTTTCGGAATCCGATCCCGTCTGGCGCACCAGCGGACCGATGTCGGACAGATCGACCAGCGGCGAATGCAGGATCGATTCGCGCGATTGCATCCAGCGACGATTGGCGCGAATGGTGTTGATCTCGCCGTTGTGCGCCAGCAGGCGGAACGGCTGCGCCAGGCGCCACTGCGGCGTGGTGTTGGTGGAGAAGCGTTGATGGAACACCACGGCGTCGGCGCTCAAGGCGGGATGCGCGAGATCGACGAACACCTCGCGCAGCCGGCCCGGCGCGGCCATGGCCTTGTAGCCCACGACCTGCGCGGACAACGTGACCACGTAGAAATGATCATCGGCCACGAGCGCGGTTTCAGCGCGGCGGCGCGCGCGGAACAATGCGCGCTCGAACACGCCATCGTCCATCGACGCCGCGGGCTCCACGAATACCTGGCGCACGCGCGGCCTGGCAGCCGCCGCAAGCGGGCCGCAGGCATCGGCATTCACGTCGACATCGCGCCAGCCAGCCACGTGCAGGCCTTCTTCGCGCAGATGCTGTTCCAGTGCCGCCGCGGCCGAGTCGTCGCCATGCGGATCGAGAAACACCACGCCCGCCGCGAAACGCTCACCCAGTGCAATGCCCGCGTCATCCGCGAGGGCCTTGAGCCATACCAGCGGACGATGGAAGAGCACGCCGCAGCCGTCGCCACTCACGCCATCGGCATTCACGCCGCCACGATGGGAAAGTTTGGCGAGCGCGCTGAAGGCGGTATCCACTACCCATGCGCTCGCGCGACCGTCGATCTGTGCGACCAGACCGAAACCGCAGCTGTCGTGCTCGAACGCAGCGTCGTAAAGCGTCGCTGGTACTGCCTGCGCCATCTTGCCTCCCCGGCCGATGGTTGGAGACGCGTCGTCCCAACGGTGCCGAAGGCGCCGCTGTCACGCATCCATAAGTGTGACCTCGACTAAACCACATATGGTGCGTCGCGTCAAAGACATCTTTACGTCCAAATGAAAGTTTCAGTTGGAATCTTTTTTGTCCGCAGGACAACACACGCATTGTTGTGGTGCGATGCATCCAGTGATCACGTCAGCGCCTGTCGTTGTCGCCACGCACATTCGTAAGCGAGCGCTGGCACACCATCTCCCATGCTTCGGGCATACCAGTGATCGCATTGACGCTGCGATGAAGAACTCATGACCGGAACCAGCAGGCGACGCATACCGGCTCGCGCGCCGTCATCGGGCTCTGTGATAATCGCCCGATGCCAATACCACTCCGCGGTACCCGCCCCCTTGCCTGCGCCATCACCGGTGCACTCGCCGTCGCCATTGCGGCCCAGCCCGCCTGGGCGGTACAGGACAGCAAGACCAAGGCCGAGCAGGCCGAGGCGCAGAAAAAGCTCCAGGACGTGCACAGCAAGATGGAGGCGCTGGCCAAGGAGCAGGCCGAGACCGCCGCCAAGCGCGACAGCGCCACCGCCGAACTGGCCAAGCAGGCCAACGCCGTGGCCGGGGCTGCCAAGGCCGTGCGCGAGACCGATGCCCAGCTCTCCGCCAAGCAGAAGGAGCTGGCCGATCTGCAAAGCCAGCGCACCGAGCTGCAGAAGAACCTGGAAGGCCAGCGCGCCGCCATCGCCGACCTGCTGCGCGCCACCTATGCGCTGGGTCGCGGCTCGGACCTGCGCCTGCTGATGGGCGACGACGACGTGGCCCGCATCGCCCAGGCGCTGGCCTATTCGAAGTATTTCCAGGAAGACCGCGTGGCCCGCGTGCAGGCGCTGATGGGCGATCTGGCCAAGCTGCAGGACCTGGAAACCCAGATCACCGCCCAGCAGCAGGCCTTGCAGGCCGCCCGGGCCGAACGCGAAACGCAGGCCAAGGCGCTGGAACAGCAGCGCGCGTCGCAAGCCAGGCTGGTGGCCGACACCGATGCCCAATACAAGGACCAGGCCAGCAAGCTGGCGGCCCTGAAGCAGAACGAGGCTTCGCTGAACTCGCTGGTGGCCACGCTGCAGAAGGCCATCGATGAAGCCGCCCGCGAGGCCGAACGCGCCGCCAAGGCCAACGAAGGCAAGGCCGCGCCGCCCGCGGGCAAGGGCCTGGCCAATATCCGCGGCAACCTGCCCTGGCCGGCGGCCGGCGTGGTCAACAGTTACGGTAACGGTGTGCTGATCAAGGCGCCCGGCGGCAGCGAGGTGCGCGCGGTGGCGGCGGGCCGGGTGGTCTATGCGGCCTTCCTGCGCGGCTACGGCATGCTGGTCATCGTGAGCCACGGCAGCGGCTGGATGAGCATGTACGGCAACAACGAGACCATCCTGCACGGCGTGGGCGACCAGATCACCGCGGGTGAGGCCGTGGGCACGGCCAGCGCGCCCACCGGCGTCAATACCGGCGTCTACTTCGAGCTGCGCCAGAACAACCAGCCCGTGGACCCGCGCACATGGCTGGGCAAGAAGGGCTGATGCGACATTGACGCCGCCTGCGCAGCGTCGCAGGCTAACCTACGTATTGTGTTGAATTTCGGCGACATCCGGCGGTCAAAGCGGCAACGCGGCCCGCTGCCGGGCACGCCCCCACCGCTTCACCGGAGTCCCCCATCCATGCGGTTTTCCCCCTTGAGCCTGGCCGCCCTGCTGTTGGCGGCGCCGCTGGCACTGGCCCAGACCGCGCCAGCGCAGAGCAGTGGCGCCAAGAAGCCGGCCAGCACCGCGCCGGCCGCGGCCTCGTCCGTGCCCGACCGCGTGGACCTGGACGACGTGCGCAACTTCAGCCGCGTGTATGAAATCGTTCGCCAGGCGTACGTGGAGCCGGTGGACAACAAGACCATCATGAAGGCCGCCATCAGCGGCATGCTGAGCGGCCTGGATCCGCACAGCGAATACCTCGACAAGGACGGCCTGGCCGAACTCAACGAGGACACCACCGGCCAGTACGGCGGCCTCGGCATCGAAGTGCTGCAGGTGGACGGCACGCTGCGCATCGTGGCCCCCATCGACGACACGCCCGCCTCACGCGCCGGCATCAAGCCCGGCGACACCATCGTGAAGATCGACGGCAAGGTGGTGGACCCGGAGAACATCGACGACATGTTCAAGGCGTTGCGCGGCGACCCGGGCAGCAAAGTCACGCTCACCATCCTGCACGAGAAGAGCGACAAGCCCATCGACATGCCGCTGGTGCGCGAAAAGATCTCCGTCACCAGCGTGAAGACGCGCGAGATCGAGCCGGGCTACGCATACATCCGCGTCAGTCAGTTCCAGGACGATACCGCGCCGGATCTTGAGAAGAAGCTCGGCGAACTGATCCGCAAGAACGGTCCGCAGAAGGGCGCCATCCTCGACCTGCGTTCCAACCCGGGCGGCCTGCTCACCGCCGCCGTGGGCGTAAGCGACGACTTCCTCAACTCCGGCACCATCGTGACCACGCGCGGCCGCCTGCAGGATTCCAACCTCAGCTTCGAGGCCCACTCCGGCGACCTGCTTAATGGCGCACCGATGGTGGTGCTGGTGGACAACGGCACGGCCTCCGCGGCGGAGATCGTTTCCGGCGCGCTGAAGGACAACCACCGCGCCCTCATCATCGGCCGCCGCACCTTCGGCAAGGGCGTGGTGCAGACCGTGCTGCCACTGGACAACGACCACGCGGTGAAGATCACCACCGCGCGCTACTACACGCCCAACGGCACCTCGATCCAGGCTGAAGGCATCAAGCCGGACATTGCGCTGGCCGACCTCGCGGTGAACAAGACCGACAGCGCCGCCGTGCTGGTGAGCTCCGAAGCCGACCTGCCCAACCACCTCGCCAACGAAGACACCAAGGCGAGCAAGGACATCGACAACGACGGCAGCGCGGAGAACGCGAAGCTGGCGACGCAGGACTATGCGTTGTCGCAGGCGTTGAATGTGTTGAAGGGCTTGGCGCTCAATCGCGGGGCGTATGCGGCGCCGGTGCCGGCGGTGCCGACGAAGCACTGAGCGTTGGTTTCTTTGCGCCAGGTGATTTGAGGGGTTTCTTCGGATAGCTCGGCGTGACAGGCCACTTCGAGAAGCCGCCTATCTGGGCGGCTTTTTGTTTTGTCGCCCAGTTGTGGTGTCACCGCGATCGGGCTCGCCTGCCGCGGGCTTCCGAACCGCTGCCGCGGTCCGGGTCACTTTCTCTTGCTTGCCCAAGAGAAAGTAACCAAAGAGAAAGGCACCCCGGATGACGCGCCTTCCGTCCGTAGGACGGAAGGTTCGCGTGCGGGCTCCGGGGTTTTTCGACAGGACGTCCCTGTCCTGTCGAAAAACTGGCCGCATCCCTGCGGCCACCCTGCGGGCTTTCCTCCACCCGCCCGCCGCTGTCATACGGGGACCCCAAGAGCAGGAGCCAAAGCTCGCAGCAGTAGTGTTTTCGCGAGCACCCGCCCCTCATCCCGGCCTTCTCCCCGGCGGGGAGAAGGAGAAGTGGGGTGCGCGGAGAGGACGTAAGAGTGAAGCCAAAGCAAGAGCTGATGCGAAGCGAGGCTCCGCTTTAAGTCCTCTACGATTCGGGCGCGTTGCGCAGCGCTTGGAAGTACCCGCTGCGTGGCCTCCCATGGGTGTTCCGCCACAACCATCCTCAAGCGTGCGGGCTTATCCCAGCACGATGCTGCCGGCGTTGGCTCTCCAGGCCATTTTCTTTGGGTTACTTTTCTTTTGGGCCAGCAAAAGAAAAGTGACTCGAGCGGCGGCAGCCGATCGAAACGCCCGCCGCGTAGGCGGCAAGGTCACGGAAGCGCTGCAAAAGAACAGTCAGCGGTGTCGCGACAACCAACCAAGTGCAAAGTCACTGGATGACCAGCCTTCGGCTGTTGAAAAGCGCCTCCTGCCTCCGCAGGAATGACGAGCGGGAGGTCTTCGGCTGTTGAAAGGCGCCTCCTGCCCCCCCCCTTTGGGCTTCCCGGAAATGACAAGCTAAAAGCGACACTCATGCCCATCGTGAATCGTGAATCGTGATGCCGTGAGCCGCGAGCCGCGAGCCGTGAGCAAAAGCGAGGCTGCACATATCCCGCGCGCTCAGCGCCAATCCACCCACATCACATCAGCAACCGACCCACCAAAAATCAGAACCCAATCTCCGGCACCAACCCCGCCAAATGCGACGCCAACGGATCATCCTGCGCCAACAATTCAAACCCCTCGTACTCGAACGCCGGCGCCACGATGCACGTCGCCAGCGCATACCGCCCCAGGGGCCGCGCCGCCTGCCACGCACCGGCCGGCACCACCGTCATGGCCTGCGTATCGCCTTGCACAGGGCCCAGCGTGCAGCGATCCAGTCGATGCGTTTCCGGGTGATAGATCAGAAGCTCCAGCGGCTCGCCTTCCACGAAATGCCAGGCTTCCTCCGCATCCACGCGGTGCCAGCTGCTGCATTCGCCTGCTTCGAGCAGGTAGTGGATGGCGCTCATCGCGTGGCGAGCGCCGGCGTTGTCCGCACCCTTGGGCGGATGGAAGCGGCGGTAGTGGCCGCCCTCGACATGCGGCTGCAACTGCAGCGAGGTCTTCAGTTCCTCGATGCGGGCAGCCGGGTCGCTCACGCCGCCTGGTCCTTCGGATGCAGCAGCCAGCGCGCCGCCAGGATGCCAAGCTCGTAGAGCAGGCACATGGGAATGGCCAGCATGATCATCGAGGTGATGTCCGGCGGCGTGATGAAGGCGGCGATGGCGAACGCGCCCACCACGGCATAACGCCGGCCGCTGCGCAGTTGCTCCAGGCTCACCACGCCAATGGCCGCAAGGATGACTACCGCCACCGGCACCTCGAAGCACAGGCCGAAGGCGAAGAACATCAGCATCACGAAATCGAGGTAATGCGTGATGTCGGTCATCATCTCCACGCCCTGCGGCGTCACCGCCGTGAGGAAGCGGAAGGCTGCCGGCAACACCAGGAAGTAGGCGAACGCGCAGCCGAGATAGAACAAGAACAGCGCCGCCACCAGCAACGGGCGCGCGAGGCGTTTTTCATTGCGGTACAAGCCAGGGCTCACGAATGCCCACAGCTGGTAGACGATCATCGGCATGCTGATGAACAGCGCCGCGTAGAACGCCAGCTTCAGCGGTGTCACGAACGGGCTGGCCACTTCGGTGGCGATCAGGTGCGCGCCCTGCGGCAGGCGCGACACCAGCGGCGCCGCCAGTTCGGTGTACAGCCGGTTGGCGAACGGAACGAGCGCGCCCAGCACCACCAGCACCGTCACGATGGCGCGCAGCAGACGCGAGCGCAGCTCCATCAGGTGCGAGAACAGGCCCTGTTCGAGGTCGTCGGCCCCGGGGCCTTCCAGTTCAGGCGCCGCCATGGGGAACGTCCTTGGTCTCAGCGGTGGTGGCCGCGGTTTCGGGCGTCGGTTCCGCCACCGGCGGTGCCGGCGGGTTCGACGGCGCGCCACCCTGCGGGCGCATCTTGCGCAGTGTTTCGTCCAGCTCAGCCTGCGCGGCTTCGGCCTTGGAGGCGGCCTCGCGGGCCTGGCGGCGGATTTCTTCCACCTGCAGTTCGCGCTCCACTTCCGCCCGCACGCTGTCCCAGCCGGTGCGCACGCGGCGCATGAACACGCCGGCCGTGCGCGCGGCATGCGGCAGTTTTTCCGGGCCGAGTACGATCAGCGCGACAAGCGCGAGCAATACCAGCTTGCCGAAGCTGATCTCAATCATGACCCGCGAGCCGCCTTACTTGGGTTCGGTGGTGTCGTGCTGGTTCTGGTTCTGGGCGGGGCCCGCCGGCGGCGGATCGGCGCGCAGGCTCGGGCTCGGGTCGGCCGGCTTGGGGGGCTCTTCGCCGCCGTCCAGGCCTTTCTTGAAGTCGCGGACGGCGCCACCCAGGTCGCCTCCGATGTTGCGCAGTTTCTTGGTGCCGAAGATCAGCACGACGACGACCAGCAGGATAAGTAGATGGGTGATGCTCATTGAATCAGGCCTCGGAAATGTAAGCGGCGGAACGAAACCGTCACGCCGTCGCGCCGCCGCTCCACATCATCGCTGAGTGTACTCCTCAAGGCGATCCCTGAAATCGACCACCTGGGTCGGCACGTTGCCCACGCCGCCCTCGAAGATGCGGCGCGGGGTGATGCCCTTGCCGTAGATGGCCTCGTTGGCGTCGTAGTCGATGCGCAGGGCGGAGCCGTCCAGCGCCACGCCGGCGAACAGGCCACGCGAGCGGGAATAGGAGTAGATCTCGGCCTTGAAGTCGCTGTCGGTGGAGGCCTGGGCGGTGCGGCCCACCGGGCCGGCCGCCGCGGCGGCGTCCGCGCCGAGCGTGAATTTGCCGTTGACGATGCTGTCCACGCCGCGCTGGGTGCGGAACACCAGGATCACGTCGGTGGACGAGGCGCCGGCCTGGAAGCCCACGCTGCCGCCCGTCATGGTGATGAAGCTGGGGTTGGACCAGGTGCCGTCCGGACCCTTCACCGAGATCAGTCCCTCGCCGCGGCGACCGCCGAATACGAAGCCCACCTTGAGCAGGTCGGGAATCACCGCGATGGCCTTGGCTTCCTTGAGCAGGTCGGTCGGGATCGACTTGTCCGGTGCCTCCATGATCTCGTTCATCACGCGCACGGCGTTCTGGGCGCGCACCAGCGGCGGATCTTCGGCGTGCGCGGCCATCGCCGGCAGCAGCAGAACCAGAGAGGCGAGCAACAGACGGTGCAGCGATGTTTTGATCATGACGACTCCTTGAGCGGGTTTCGGTAAGGCTGCCTGCGGCGATCCTCGCCACGGCGCCTTTGACGGCTTGTGGCAGACTTGCGACGGTTTCATCCGTCAGAGCCACGATGCCACGCAGCCATGACTATACCGGCCTTGCCGGTACTTCCCGAGAGCTTCCCGTTCAGGCTGCAGTGCTGTTGGTGAACCTCGGCACACCGGAGGCGCCCACGGCCAAGGCGGTGCGCCCGTATCTGGCCGAGTTCCTGGGCGATCCACGCGTGATCGACTACCCGCGCTGGCTGTGGTGGCTGATCCTGCACGGCGTGATCCTGCGCGTGCGCCCTGCCCGTTCGGCGCATGCCTATCAGCGCATCTGGACGCCCGAAGGCTCGCCGTTGCGCGTGGGCAGCGAGGCATTGGCGGCGCGATTGCAGGAGAAGCTGTCGGAGGCATGTAGTGAACCGGTGCGTGTGGCTTTGGCGATGCGTTATGGCCAACCCTCGGTGCAGTCGCAGATCGCGCGGCTGCAGCGCGAAGGCGTGCGTCGCCTGTTAGTACTGCCGCTGTATCCACAATATTCCGCCACCTCCACCGGCTCGGTGATCGATGCCGTGGCCGACGCCATGCAATCGCTGCGCTGGCCGCCGGAATTGCGCCTGATCAACGACTATCACGACGATCCCGCACACATCGACGCACTCGCCCGCAGCATCGAGCACCACTGGGCAGCGCACGGCCGTGGAGAGAAGCTGCTGCTTTCCTTCCACGGCATTCCCGAACGCTATGTGCGCGAAGGCGATCCGTATTTCGACCAGTGCCAGGCCACCACGCACGCCTTGCGCCAGCGGCTGGGTCTCGACGAGTCGCAACTGCTGGTGAGTTTCCAGTCGCGCGTGGGTCGCGAATCGTGGCTGCATCCGTATACCGACGCCACCGTGCGCGAACTGGCCGCCAGCGGCGTGAAGACGCTCGACGTGGCCTGTCCCGGCTTCGCCGTGGATTGCCTGGAAACGCTGGAAGAAATCGCCATGCAGAACAGCGACTTCTTCCGCGAAGCGGGAGGCAGCGAGCTGCGCTACATCCCCGCGCTCAACGACACGCCCGACCAGGTCGACAGCGTGGCCGCGCTGGTGATGCGGCACGCGGGCGGCTGGAAAGAATTCGCACCACGCGGCGACGCCACGCCGTGAGCGCGCCGGTCGAACGCGAGGTACGGCTGCCGCACCTGCGCCTCACCGCGCAGGTGTGGGGTGAGGAACAGGCGCCGCCGCTGCTGGCCCTGCACGGCTGGCTCGACAATGGCGGAAGCTACGCACGCCTGGCGCCGCTGTTGGCCGAACGCTGGCAGGTGATCGCGCTGGAATTGCCGGGCCACGGCCATTCCGACCACCTGCCGCCCGGCATGCAATACCACTTCGTCGATTACGTGCGCTCGGTGCTGGGCGCCATCGATGCGCTGGGACTCGCGCGTTTCCACCTGATGGGGCATTCGCTGGGCGCGGGCATCGCTGCCATGGTGGCTGCCGCCAAGCCCGAGCGCATCGATCGGTTGCTGCTGATCGAAGGCCTCGGTCCCATCGCCGACGATGGCCATCACACGCTGCGCCAGTTCCGCGATGCGATGGCCAGCGAAGCCACGGGGCGCTCGCTGCGCGCGTTTCCCTCGATCGACATGGCCATCAGCGCACGCACCATGGCCAGCGGCCTGCCTGCCGAGCAGGCGCGCCCCATCGTGGAGCGCGGCCTGCACAAGAGCGAGCACGGCTGGTACTGGCGCAGCGACGCGCGGGTCAATCGTCCGTCGTCGATCCGATTGGCGGAAGAACAAGTGCGCGCGATCCTGCGCGGCATCGCATCGCCGACCGCCCTGCTGCTCGCCCGGCCCGACACGCCTTACTTGCCCGGCGCACGCATGCAGGCGCGCGCGGACTGCGTGGGCGACATCGCCGTGACGCACATGGATGGCGGTCACCATCTGCACCTGGAACACCCGGATGCCGTCGCGGCCTGGGCGAACGCGCATCTGGACGCCCGAGCCTGACCGACGGCACATGCCTCACCACGGCAGCGGCCTAGACTGCTCCCATGCAGCATCTTCAGCGCACCAACTACGGCCAGCCCGAGCAATTGCGCCAACTGGGCGGCCTGCAGGTTTCAGCAACGCCGTATGCGGGCGGCAGTGCGCTGCCGTGGCATGAACACGACGAGCCCTATCTTTGCCTGGTCGCCGCGGGCGGCTACACGCAGCAATCGGATGGTGACGAGATCGCATGCCGGCCGGGCCTGCTGCTCACCCATCCGCAAGGCCATCGGCACGCGAACCGGTTCGGGCCGGAAGGTGCGCGCTGCATCAGCATCTTCCTTGCGGACATGGCGAGCGATGGCGTGTCGCGCCTGCTCGGCGAACATCGCCAGCTGCGATTGCCCGACGCCGACCGCCTGCTTGCCCGCATCGTGCGCGAATTACGCGCCACCGACGATGCCGCTGCGCTTGCCTTGCAATCGGCGGTGCTGGAACTGGTGGCGCTCGCCTGCCGCGCCAACGAAGATCGATGCCCGGCATGGCTGCCACGCGTGCTCGACCGGCTGCACGGCGATCCGCTCGCCACGCCGTCATTGCAGGAACTGGCCGCGCTCGCGGGCGTGCATCCCTCGCATCTCGCGCGCGGCTTCCAGCGCGCCAAGGGCGCCTCGGTGGGCGAATACCAGCGCGGCCTGCGCATTGCGCTTGCGTGCAAGTCGCTGGCCGAGGAACACCGTTCCATCGCCGATGTTGCCGTCATGGCGGGCTTCAACGACCAGAGCCATTTCGCGCGCGTGTTCCGCCGCATCACGGGAGAGACGCCCCGTGACTATCGGCACCGCCTGCAACGCGCGTGCTGATATGCCGCACGCGTCCTAGACCGGATACGCCATCGCACCGACCATGGGCGCAACCGATCAAGGAACGTCCCCATGCCACACTCCGTCCGCCCCCTGCTTGGCCTGCTGCTCGCCGGTGCGATGAGCCAGGCGCTGGCCGCCTCGACCGATGACAGCACCACATTGTTGGAGAGCATGCGCCAGGCCTACGGCGGCGCTCGCTGGCATGAGGTCGCCGCGCTGCGGGTTTCAGGACAAGAGAGCAGCGACGGACTCACCGGTCCCTGGCAGGCCACGGTGGACTTGCGCAACGGCCAATACGCCACGCGCATGCGCAACGATGTCTTCGCCACGGCCGAGGGCATCGACGCCAACGGCCAGTGGCGCGAAGACGTGACGGGCATGATCCATCCGCTGGATTCGGACGAAGCACGCACGGCAGCCGCCACCGCGAGCTGGTTGCGGCGCTTCGGTTTTCTCGATGCGCACGCGCCCGTGACGTACCGCCGACTCCCCGACGCACAGGACAACGGCCGCACCTATCAACGCCTCGAAGCCACGCCGAGGGATGGCCGCGTGGTGACGCTGTGGATCGACCCCACCACGCATCGTGTGGACCGTGCGATCTACGCCACCTCGTTCCTCATCGCCACCGAACGCTACGGCGACTACCGCACGGTGGATGGCTTGCAGTTGCCGTTCCGCATCAGCAGTTCGCGCGCCAACCTCGCCGGCAATGCCGATGGCGAGAGCGTGGACACGGTCGAGCACTATCAGTTGCTTGGCAGCGCACCCAAGGGCGAGCTGCAACGCCCCGACGGCAAGGTGCACGACGTGACCATGGCCAACGGCGCCCGCGACGCGGTGACGTCGATGCATCTGGAAGGCGGCATCCTGCTCGTCGACGTCAGCATCGATGGACGTCCGCCCATGCCTTTCATCCTCGATACCGGCGGGCACGCCATCCTCACCACCGATGCGGCCAAGCAGATGGGCTTCCAGACGCAGGGACAGGGCGTGAGCGGCGGTTCGGGCTCCGGCACCATGAGCACGTCGTACACCAAGGTGCACGACACCGCGCTGGGCAACGCGCACGTGCGTGATCTCACCTTTACCGTGCTGCCCTATCCCTTCAGCTTCTATGAGCGCGGCAACGACACCCCGATCGCGGGCATTCTCGGCCTGGAGATGTTCGAACGCTTCGCCATCACGTTCGACTATGACCACAAGCAACTGCACCTGCAGCCCTACGACATCGGCGATGCGCCTGCGGCGATGAAGGGCGACGCGGTGACGCTGCGCTTCACCGACGACATGCCGCTGGTGCAGGCACAACTGGATGGCCACACCGGCATGTTCGGCATCGATACCGGCAACGCCGGCTACGTGCTCACCTTCCCGCAATGGGCCGGACGCAACGGCATTGCGGCGCGCTATGAAGCCGGCCTGCCGATTCCCACCGGCGGCGTGGGCGGCCTTTTCACCGCGCATGTTGCCCATGCCAAAGAGCTCACGCTGGGAACGCAGCGCATGGACAACGTCGCCGCGATGCTCACGCGCACCGATGCCGGCGCCACCGGCAACCCCAGCGAAGCGGGCAACATCGGGCAGGACGTGCTGGCGCGCTTCAACGTGCACTTTGACTACCGGCGCCAGCAGATGGTGCTGATGCCGCGCAACCCCGTGCCCGTGTGGCACTACGGCATGGCCGGCTTCCGCGCCGAAAAGACCCAGGAGCATCCCGACCGCTTCAACGTGATCAACGTGATGCCGGGCAGCCCCGCACAGCAGGCCGGGTTGAAACAGGGTGACGCCATCGTGTCTGCCGATGGAAAACCATCAGGCGAGCTGAGCTTTGGCGCGTTGCGCGAGTTGAGCATGCATCTGCCGGAGGGCGCACCATTGACGCTGAAACTGGCCGACGGGCGCGAGCTCACCATGACGATGCGCGACCTCGCGCCCCGCTAACCCACGGTTATTGCGTGCGGCCGCCGTCGGTCATCGCATTCGTGCGGAATACGGTGTAGAAGCGCAGGTCCGTCGTGTCTGCGGGTGCGTCGACATGCGGGGCTGACGACCCGTGCGGCAGCGCGCGCAATCGCGAAGCCAGGTCTCGCTTGTCGATGGCCTGTATCGCGACGGACTGGCAATCCTGCATTGCGCCCGATGCGAGCGACACGATGCGGTTGCCCGAAAGCATGGGTTGCGCGCAGCTCTCGTTGGTAGTGACCAACCACACGTCCTTGTGGGAACCATCGACCGTGTAGAAGGCCACGCGATGATCGCCCAGCGAATCCACGCTGGTGATCCGGGCCGTGTCGGGAATGCCGGCCACCGCATGGCCGGCTGCTTTCACATAGGCCTCACGCTCGGCTGCCTGCGTGTCCTTGTTTGCGCCGGCCACGGCGACGCTTGCACCGACGAGCAGTGCCACCGAGGCCAAGCCCTGCATCCAACCCTTGCCCATCGTCATGGCAACGCTCCCTGCGAAAGTGGTCAGTCGTTCCTTTCTACGACCGGCACTGCGCAGGTTCAACCGGCGGCGCATGAAGTTTTCTTCATGCGCCCCTTTTCTCTCAGGGCTTGGACAAACCCAACACATCCAGCCCCTGCTCGAAGGTGACGTCCACCGGAATCTTCGCCTCGTCCAGGCGCTTGAGGTCGCCGGCCAGCGTGGCGTCGACATTGCCCATGGTGTCGGTGAGTTTCTTGGCCGCGTCGTAGTCGCCGTCGCCCTGGATGGTGAGCAGCTTGGCCGAGAGTGCATTCATCGCCGCCGTCATCTTGTCGAAGTCGACGCGATAGCGGCCGGTGGCGGCGTCGCGCGTGAAGGCGCCCTGCTGCTGGAAGAAGTTGAAGCGCACCATGTTCGCCTTCGCATGCGCGTCACTGGCGCCGAACCGCACCGAGCGCAGGATGCCGGCGAGGAAGGTGACGTAGTTGTCCATCAGCTTGGCCTTGTCCAGCTCGCCCTTGTCCGCGAGCTTGGTGACCATGTAGAGGCCGAGGATGTCGGCCTTGCCTTCCTCGAAGCTCGACGCCTGATCCTTCAGCGCCGTGCGCACCATGCCCTTGTCGTTGAGCGTGTTCTTGATGCCCAGGCCATGCGCCACTTCGTGGAACATGGTGTTTTCGAAGAACGCATCGAAGGTGAGGTGCGACTGCTGATCGTCGGCGATCAGTTCCTTCGCGATGGGCAGCATGATCTTGTCGAACTTCGCCTGCATCACGTTTTCCAGCTGCAGGCGGCGCGTGCCCTTCTTCAGCTGCACTTCCTCGTCATTGGGAAGATTGATGGCGATGGTCTTGGCGCCGACGTTGGCGTCGCCCGCGTAGTACACGGCGAAATAGGCGTTGAGGTCGGCATCGGAGCCCGGCTTCTCGGCCTTGTACTTGTCCTGCACCGGCAGCTCGCGCTGCAGCTCCGGCAGGTACTTGGCGAAGCGCGCGAGCTTGGCGCTCCACGCCTGGTCCTTCACCAGCACGTAGCTTTCGTAGCTGGCCTTGTAGCCGAACAGTTGGTCTTCGTAGGTTTCGATGGGGCCGATCACGATGTCGACCGGGTTGTTCTTCATCGACATCCACGCGAAGTCGCTGGGCTGATAGTCGTCGCTCAGCAAGGCGTCGGCGCGCTTCTTCAGGTAGCCGGCGAAATCCTTGTCGGCCGACAGCTCCGCCGCCTGGCGCAACAAGCTGGCCGCGCGCTGCAGATCGGCCTGGTACGCCTGGTGGTAAGGCACCACCACCAACTGGTTCTGCGCGTCACGACGCAACAGCGTGTACAGGCCTGCCTTGTCCTTGAGGTCCGACTTGTCGAATTCGTCCTTGGTCATGTCGGCCGGATAGAACTGCGCACCCAGCGGACGCGGACCCACGCCGGCGACGAACGGCTGGTCGTTGTCCAGGCGATCCCACGGCCCGTAGTTGATCTCGGCGAAACGGCGCGTGACCTCGTCGGGAATGCGCGCCATCAACGCGGCCTTGTCGCCCCACGACTGCTGCCAGTAGATGTCGTTGGTGACGTCGGCTGCCTGGATCAGCAACGCGATCATCTGCTTCTGCTTGTCGTCGAAGCCGGAGAGGTCGGCGGTGAGTTTTACCGAGGCGTAGTTGGCCATGCGCTGTGCGGCGATGTCGGCATCGGTGGACGGCGGCGGCACCACGGGCGCAGTGCTCGCGGGCGCCGGAGCGGAAGACGCAGCGGCAGGCGCGTTGTTGTCGTGCGAGCTGCAGCCGGCCAGGATGGCGATGAGACTCAAGGCAAGCAGGTGGCGGCGCATGGGCTTTCTCGATGAGAGGAAAGCCCAATGGTAGCGCGAGACCTACTCGGCGATGCCTCTCCCGGTCATCATTCCGGCGCAGGCCGGAATGACGAGCATCCGTCTCACCCCGAAATCGCCAACCGCTCGGACTGATACAAGCGCGCCGTCACCAGCACTCCAAGCACCGACGCAGCCAGGCTACCGATCAGACACAAGCCAAGTTGCTCGGCCGTTACGCCATCGCCGCGCAGCAATTGCATGATGCCCAGGTGCTGGCCCAGCAGCGGCACCGCATACATCCATCCCTGCGCCTTGATCGGCATGGTGGAGAGCAGGATGCTCGGCAGGATCGGCACGAACATCAGCAGCGACACATACATCTGCGCTTCGCGATAACTCTTGGCGAACGCGGCCACCATCGACTGCAACGCCGCCAGCAGCACGATCAGCGGCAGCATCAGCAGCAATACCTGTCCACTGAACCGAAGGCCGAGGTCGAGCTCCATGCCCAGTTTTTCCGTGGGAACGAAACGCCCCACCACACCGAAGGCCACCAGGCTGATCAGCAGGCTCGCCGCCGAAAACGTGCAGATCGCCGCGAGCTTGCCGGCCAGGATCTTCCAGCGCGGCACCGGGTTGGCGAACAGCGGTTCCAGCGACTGGCGTTCGCGTTCGCCCGCGGTAAGGTCGATCGCCAGATACATGCCGCCCATGAACACGGTGAGCACGAAGAAGTAAGGCAGGATCGAAAACACCAGTGCAGCGCGCGCCTGCGCCGTGGCCTGGTCGCGCTTGGCGGCCACCACCGGCCATGCCGTGCTTGGCGACAAGCCGCGCGACACCAGGCGCATCGCGCCCTGTTGGCGCGCGTAGGTTTCCACCACGTTCGACAGGCGTTCCACCGATGCATTGGCATCGCGTTGCGAGGAGTCGTAGATCAGCTCCACCTGCACCGCTTCGCCCTTGCGCCACGCGGTGGCGTAGTCAGGCGAGATGCGCAGCACCACATCGGCATCCTGCTTGCGCACGGCCAGCTCGGGATTGGCAATGGCCGGCCGCGGCACGATGCCTTCGGCCTTCAATGCGTTGATGAGGTTGGGTGCGTATTCGGCGCCGCTCACCGGCACGGGCAACGGGTTCTCGGCCTTGTCGAGCTGCCGGTTGAGCGTGATGTTGAGCAGCATCACCATGATGATGGGCCCCAGCAACGGGCCGGTGAGGAAGGCACTGGTGATGGTGCGCCGGTCGCGCAGGTTCTCGCGCACTTCCTTCAGGAAGACCGTGGCGAAGGCGCGGGTACGTGCGATGGGCGTGACGGTTTTCATGTTCATGCGGCCAGGCCCTCTTCGCTGCCGATGATCTTCACGAAGGCGTCCTCGAGGTTGGCTTCGCCCGTTTGTTCGCGCAGTGCGGCCGGCGATTCATCAGCCACCACGCGTCCGTTGGCGATCACCACGACGCGGTCGCACAGCGCGCCCACCTCCTGCATGATGTGGCTGGAAAACAGCACGCAGCGCCCCTCGTTTTTCAGGTGTTGCATGAACTGGCGCAGTGCGCGCGTGGCCATCACGTCGAGGCCGTTGGTGGGCTCGTCGAGAATGACGTTGCGCGGATCGTGGATGAGCGCGCGGGCAATCGCCGTCTTCACGCGCTGGCCCTGCGAAAAACCTTCGGTGCGGCGGTCGGCAAAACCGACCATGTCCAGCGCGTTCACCAGGGCCTCGCGGCGATTGGCCATCAGGTCTTCCGGCAGGCCGTGCAGGCGGGCGAAGTAGTCGATGTTCTCGCGTGCGGTGAGGCGCTTGTACAGGCCGCGCGCATCGGGCAGCACGCCCAGTTCGCGGCGCACAGCCAGTGCGTCCTGCGCAGCATCGATGCCATCCACGATTACCTGGCCACGGTCGGGTGTCATCAGCGTGTAGAGCATGCGCAGCGTGGTGGTCTTGCCGGCGCCGTTGGGGCCGAGCAGGCCGGTGATCTCGCCGTCGCGTGCCTTGAAGCTGACGCCGTCCACCGCCTTTACAGCGCCAAACGCCTTGTGCAAATCCTTTACCTCGATCATGGCGTCGCTCCATTGAAATCGATGAACGTCGGCGTCGGCTGGATGCGCTCCAGACAGCTCGCATCCAGCGCTTTCGGGTTGAGGTCTTCGATGAAGTGCTTCACCAGCTGCGGCGCGCAACCGGTGTTGATCACGTTGTGGCCCTGGCCGGTGAGCACGAGGTGGCGCGCGTTGGCCAGGTTCTTCGCCACCTGGTCGCCATAGCGCGGCGGCGTGACGGGATCGAACTGACCGGAGAACAACAGCACCGGCACATCGGTTTTCAGCGGCTCATGGAAGTTCGCCGGACGCGTGCCCTTGGGCCACACGGAGCAGGTGTTGCGCAGCGTGTCGACCATGCGCGTGCCGAGGATGGTGCGGGCGTCTTCCTCGCGCGGGGTCAGCAGGTCGGCGTCTTCGCTGCAGATCACGGCGAGCTGCATGCCGCCGTTCATGGTGTCGGACAAGTCGCCGGAAAGCAGCTTGGCCTGGCCCAGCAGCGGACCGACATCGCCATGCGCCGCCGCATCGATGGACAGCGGCAAGAGCGCAGCGGTGAGCGGCGAGTACGCGAACATGCGCACCACGCTGGCCAAGGAGTATTCGCTCAAGGTGCGCTGCACGCTCTGGTAGTTCTGCGGATCGCGGAAGCTCACCTTGTGCGGATTGGCGCGCAATGCATCGCGCAACTGGTAGAGCGTCTGATAGGGATCGTTGAAGCGCTTGCGGCAGGCCTCGGCGGCGGAGCATTGCGCGAACTGCGCCTTCAGTGCGTCATCGAGGTTGCGCGCGAAGTCTTCGCCCAGCACCAGCTCGTTGGGCACCACGCCGTCGAGCACGAGACTGCGCACGGCCTTGGGATAGTGCATCGCGTACTGCTGCGCCATGCGCGTGCCGTAGGACACGCCCACCAGATCGAACGTGGGCGAACCGAGCGCCTTGCGCACGTCCTCCAGATCCTGCGCGGCGATGGTGGTGGTGTAGTAGCGCGGATCGGCCTTGCTTTCGATCTGCTTGAGGCAGCGTTCGGTTTCCTGCTTCTGCCGTTCGGGGCTGGCATCGATGTCTTCGGAACCGCCTTCCGTGCCTTCGCCTTCGTCCTTGCAGGTGAGCGGGTTGGAGCCGCCGGTGCCGCGCTGGTCGAGCAGCAGCACGTGGCGGTGCTGGGTCAACGGCTGCAAGGCCGTCGATACGCCCGGCCACGATTCGGTGGCCGCCTGGCCAGGGCCGCCTGCCAGCATCACCAGCATGTCCTTGCTGGCCACCTGCGCGCTGCTGCGGATCACCGCCAGCTTGAGGTGGATCTTGCGGCTGCTGGGATCGTCGCGGTTCTCCGCCACCTCGAACGGCGCACACCACGCGGCCGTGGACAACCCGCTGTTGGGTTGGCCCAGTTCGCACGGCGTCAGCGTGAGCGAGCCCAGCGTCCAGGTCTGCGGTTTGGCGGGTGCTGAGGTCGGTGCGCGCGCTGCGGTACCCGCGTCGGCCACGGTGTTCGCCTGTTGATGGAAGTGCTTCCAGCCCAGCACGGACAGCGCGATGACCACGATGCCGATGCGAAAGGCGGTTCGGCCTTGGATTGCCATGGGTGTTTTCCCCTCACTCCATTGGATGTCGCGAAACCATCGGCGTCGCCGCCTGCGGTTCCGGTTCGAAGATCGATTCGATGGAAAGACCGAACAGCCGCGCGATCTTGAATGCCAGTGGCAGGCTGGGATCGTACTTGCCTGTCTCGATGGCGTTCACCGTCTGGCGCGAGACGTCCAGACGCTCGGCCAGGTCGGCTTGCGACCAGCCACGATCGGCGCGCAGTTCACGGACGCGGTTGATCATTCGTTGCGGGCACAGCTGATCAGAAGGCAGCGGGTGACGCCGTAGGTGATGCAGATGGCGGGATACACCATGAGCAGCACAAGCGAGGCGTCCAGCACGATCAGCTTGGCCGCGCTGAGAAAACCCAGCGCCAGGCTCGCCACGCTCACCAGCGACACACCGATGGCGAGCGCCTCCAGGTGCTGCCGGCGCTCCAGCTCGTCGCTGGCCAGCACGTAGCGGATGGAGGCCCAGATGACCCAGACGATGGGCAGCATGGGCGACAGCACGATCGCCGCCTTCAGCCCGCCCGGCGGCATGCCCTTCTGCAGGGGCCACACATACAGCATGACCACCACGTACAGCAGCATGGCCGGCATGAACTCGCGCACGTAGCGACGGTCGGCGGCTCGGCTGCGCTCGCGCATCAGCACGCGCCCGCTGTGCGCCAGCAAGGGCAGTCCCGCGGCGAACATCGCCAGGCCCAGCAGGCGCAGGCCAGGACCGCCGGTGAACATCAGCCAGAAGCCGGCGGTCAGCCACGCATAAAGAAGGGCAACCGCGAGCCACCGCCCCCAGGCGGGCCAGCCGGTCATGGGCGCGATGCGCCCTGCCATACCCCACCAACCCGGCGCGCTCACGGCGCACCGCCTTTCGCTGCCACGCGTTCCATGCCGCCTCCCCGCCACATGTCAAGCCAACTTGACACAAGGCTAGGCCGACCGCCCAGGCGTGTCAAGCGTGCTTTACATCGGGGCGGTATATCGACCTGCCTGACGAAAAACTTAAGGCCCCAGGGAGCGGGTCGCGCCAAAAAATGTGACCCAATTTGCACATTGAGCTGCCCTCCGCGTCCGATGTGACCCGGCAGGACTCACAAAATTCGTCACTTGCATTTAACAACTACATCTCACTTTTGCCGTCTCAAGCGGTTTTAGCCGGTTCCTTGGGGTTGGCACGGGGGTTGCTTTGAGGGCCGTAAGCGACCTGGAAGACGACCCGCAGGGTACGGACCAGAAGCCTAAGCAAGCGCTGCGGGGGGCACCTGCCCAAGGTCCGGAAGCGCGTCAAAAACGATGTATCCACCAAACGTTCAAAAGGACATGGGTATGAAGAAGCTTCTCCTCTCCGCCGTGCTCGTCGCCTCGCTGGGCGCCGTCTCCGTGGCCAACGCCGCCAGCACCGGCACCATCACCATCAATGGCTCGGTCGTGGCCTCCACCTGCAGCGTGCTCGTCAACGGCGCCGCCAGCCCGACCATCACGCTGAACCCGATGATCAACACCATGCTGCCGGCCGGCGCGTCGGGCGGCTGGACCGCCGTGACGATGGCCGTCACCAACTGCGCCGCCATCACGGGCTGGTCCAAGGTATACCCGTACTTCTCGGGCGCCGGCATCGACTCCACCAACGGCTACCTGCTGAACACCGCCGCCACGCCGAGCAACGTCGAAATCGCCCTGTCGAACACGCAGGCCATCGGCGGCGCGCTGACGCTGAACGGCGCTTCCGGTTCGCAGGGTGCCGGCAACATGAACCTCTCGGGCGCCGGTTCCAACGGCAGCTTCACCTACTACGCCGGCTACGTCGCTCCGGCCGGCACCGGCGCCACCGTCGGTGGCGTGACCTCGACGGTGCAGTACGCGCTGAACTACCAGTAATCACTGGTCGCCGTTGCATCGCTGCGGCCGGAACACCGGCCGCAGCATTCCTCACCCGCCTCTTTCCGAGAATTCCATGAACAGCACGATCCGTGCCCTCTCCGGGGCGCTGCTGGCCACTGCGTGCGCTTTCGCCGGCACCAGCCATGCCACCGTCGTCATCACGGGAACCCGCGTGGTCTTTCCGGCCAAGGCCGGCGAGGTGACGGTGCGCATGTCCAACCAGAACACGACGCCCGCGCTGATCGAATCCTGGGTCGACGCCGGCGACGAGCAGTCCACGCCGGACAAGGTCAACACGCCGTTCCTGATCACGCCGCCGCTGTTCCGCATGGAACCGAACCGCGACCAGAGCCTGCGCATCCTGTTCACGCACAGCGATCAGCCGCTGCCGAGCGATCGCGAGTCGCTGTTCTTCCTCAATGTGCTCGAAGTCCCGCCGAAGCCGAACGCGCTCCAGGTGCAGGACAAGAATTATCTGCAGTTTGCGATCCGCTCGCGGCTGAAGCTGTTCTATCGCCCCGATGGCCTGCCGGGCGATCCGCTCAAGGCGCCGTCGCAGCTCACCTTCAAGGCCGGCAGCAACGGCGCCAACGCCGAGCTGGTGGTGCACAACCCCACGCCCTACTACGTCACGGTCAGCCATGTCACGGTGACGGTGGCCGGCGCCGAGCACAAGGTCGACACCGGCATGGTGGCGCCGCTCTCCGATCTGCATCTGGCCATCACCGATCTCAATCAGAAGCCTGCCACCGGCAGCGTGATCGATTACGCCTGCATCAATGACTTCGGCGCCGACGTGGTGCTGAAGGGCAGCGTCGCGCAATGACAACCATGCACGCCACCCAGCGCAATGCACGCTGGCCCGTGGCGTGCTCACGCGTACTGCTGTGCTCGGCGATTGCGTCGGTGCTGGTCGGCTGGGCTGGCGTGGCCGCGGCGATGCCGGCGACCGGGGCCGATCCTGCGGCCTCGGCCTCGCCTTCGGGCGCTGATCCCAGCGCCAGTGGCGGCTACGCGGATTTCGATCGCTCCCTGCTTTCCGGTGCCGGCCAGAACACCACCGACCTGTCGCGCTTCGAGCACGGCAACCCGGTGTTGCCCGGCACCTATAACGCCGACGTGTATCTCAACAATGCGTGGGTGGGCCGTCGCGACATCCGCTTCGTCGCACCCGATGCCAGCAGCAACGCCACCGCCTGCGTGGATCGCAAGCTGCTCGACCAGATGGGCCTGCATCCCGCCGACCTGACGCATGAAGTGACCGCGCAGCTGACCGATCCCTCGGCCTGCGTGAGTTTCAACAGCATCATTCCCGGCGCCACGACGAGCTTCGACATGACGCAGCTGCGTCTGGACGCGAGCGTTCCGCAGGCCTACCTGGGCCAGGTCGCTCGCGGCTACGTGAGCCCGGAGTACTGGGATGCCGGCGTGCCGGCCGCGTTGCTGAACTACAACTTCAACGCGTATCACAGCAGCAGCGCGGGCGTGAGCCAGTCCACCGCCTACCTCGGCGTGAATGCGGGCCTCAACGTGGGCTCCTGGCATCTGCGCGAGCAGGGCACGATGAACTGGGTTTCCGGCGTGGCCGGCACGCCGTCGCGCACGCACTGGCAGAACATCCAGACCTACGTGCAGCGCGACATCGCCTCGATGCGCGCGCTGCTGACCATCGGCGACAGCTACACCGACGGCGCTGTGTTCGACAGCTACGGCATTCGCGGCGTGCAGCTGGGCACGGATGACCGCATGCTGCCGCAGTCCATGCAGGGCTATGCCCCGGTGGTGCGCGGCGTGGCGCAGACCAATGCCCGCGTAAGCGTGCGCCAGAACGGCGTGGAGATTTACCAGGCCACGGTGTCGCCGGGCCCGTTCTCCATCAACGACCTGTATCCCACCGGTTACGGCGGCAACCTCGATGTGACGGTGACCGAAGCCGACGGCCGCGTGAATACCTTCGTGGTGCCGTACGCCTCGGTCGCGCAGTTGCTGCGCCCGGGCATCACGCGCTTCGACATCGCCGCCGGCGAGTTGCGCGACAACGCCGTGAAAGATCATCCGGCCGTGGTGCAGGGCACGATCCAGCACGGCTTCAACAACCTGCTCACCGGCTACGCCGGCATCGTGGGTTCGCAGGGTTATGGTGCCGTGCTGGTGGGTGGCGCCATCGATACGCGCTTCGGCGCACTGGCGCTGGACATCACGCACGCCAATGCACACATCCCGGGCTATTCGACGCAGTCGGGCGAAAGCTACCGGGTGACGTACAGCAAGATCATCCCGTCGACGCAGACCACCTTGTCGGTGGCGGCGTATCGCTATTCCACCGGCGGCTTCCTCACGCTGTCGCAGGCCGAGCTCGCGCGCCAGTACGCCCGCGAGGGCATCGCGGCCTTCGACTATGTGCCGCCGCAGATCGTGCAGACCATCGACGGCGTGCCGGTGCAGAGCGTGCTCACGCCAGCCCAGCAGGCGGCGCTGTCCGGTTCGTCGTTCGCCACCAATCCCATCGTGTCGGCCACCGGCGTGCTGCGCCAGCGCAGCAACTTCACACTGTCGCTGAGCCAGCAGCTGGGCAAGAACGGCGGTTCGATCTACACCAACGTGGCCGCCAGCGACTACTGGAACCACAACGGCCGCAACACGCAGTTCCAGCTCGGCTACAACAACCATTTCCGCCAGGTGACCTACAACATCTCGGCGACGCGTTCGGTGACGCCGCTGGGCCGCTACGACAACCAATACTTCCTGTCATTCAACATCCCGCTGGGCAGCGGCGCGCACGCGCCGAACATGACGCTCAACCTCTCGCACGACCAGGTGACGGGCGCGCAGGAACAGGCCGCGATCAACGGCACGCTGGGCGACCACGATCAATACAACTACGGCGTCTCCGCCTCGCACGGCGACAGCAGCGGCAACGCCGGCAGCGTGTTCGGCGGCTATCGCAGCCCTTATGCGGTGATCAACGCCAGCTATGGCGACGGCAGCGGCTATTCGCAGGCGTCGTTGAGCGTGTCCGGCTCCGTGGTGGCGCATCCGGGCGGCGTCACGCTGGGCCAGCCGATCGGCGACACGGTGGGCATCGTCTACGTGCCGGGTGCCGCGGGCGCCGCGGTGAACGGTGGCGCCGGCGTGCGCATCGATCGCTTCGGTTATGCGGTGCTGCCGTTCCTGGCGCCTTATACGCTGAACTCGGTCGAGATCGACCCGAAGGGCCTGCCGCTGGACGTGCAGCTCGATTCCACCAGCACGCAGGTGGCGCCTTATGCCGGCGCGGTGGTGATGATGAAATTCAAGACGCAGACCGGCCGCAGCGTGATCTTCCGTGCACGCATGCCGGACGGCAGTGCACCGCCGTTCGGTGCCGAAATCATCAACCCGAAGGGTGTGGCGCTCGGCGTGATCGGCCAGGGTGGGCTGATCCTGGCGCGCGGCGTGGAGCAGTCCGGCGTGCTGGTGGCGCGCTGGCAGGACGATGGCGGCAGCGACCGCACCTGCTCTTTCTCTTATGACCTGCCGGCGAAGGCCAAGACCAAGACGTCCGACGCCAAGTTCGAGCAGGTCAACGTTACCTGCAAGCCCGACAGCACGACCGTTGCGCAAGTCGCCGAGGCAGCCCAATGATGCAGTTCGCTTCTTCCCGCCGTCGCTCGCTGCGCCTGGCCGCGCTGTTGCTGGTGGTGCTGTGCGGATTCATCGGCGTGACGCCAACCGCCATGGCGGCGGCCAATCCATCGTGCACCGGCGGCCCGTCAGGCACCATCACGTTGCCCAGCGTCACCGTGCCCTCCAACACGGCCGTGGGCACGTTGTTGGGCAACGCGGTCAGCGTCACGGCCACGTTCAACTGCACCGGCGTACCCAGCGTCAGCGCTACCAACGGCGGCACGAATTCGGCCGGCATCCAGGTGTTCAATCTGTTGCCGAGCCAGCTGTATCCCGCGCAGGCGCCTCCGGCCAGCAGCACCAATATCACCTCGCTCACATACGCCACCAACGTGCCGGGTATCGGCATCCAGGTCAGCATCAGCCCGGGCATGAGCGGCTACGACGTCACGCCCGGCGACCAGCAGGCCAATGCGTACATGGTCGGCCACGTGGCCGCGCCGAGCGGCAGCATGTCGGTGACGTACACCGCCCAGCTCATCGTGATCAACAACAATGGCGGCCAGGTGAGCTACGGCACCATTTCGAACAGCACGGCGCTGCTCAATTACTACTGGTATGTGCGAGGCTGCCAATCGGTGAGCGGCGGCTGCAACGGCAAGCAGGTCAGCACCTCACTCGGCACGACGCTGTCGCTCAGCAGCGGCACTGTCATCGCGGCGCCCACCTGCTCCATCAATGCCGGTTCGGCCGCCCAGGTGATCACCCTGCCCGCTATTTCGACCGCGACGCTTGCTGCCAAGGGCAGCGTGTCGGGCCTCACGGCATTCTCCATCGGACTGACCTGCCAGACCGGCGTGAATGCGACGATCGCATGGACCAGCGCGCAATCCACCACGACTGCCGGCCTGATGAGCTCCACGGGTTCGGCCAACAATGTCGGCGTGCAGTTGCTGGATCAGGACCAGGACCCCGTGGCATGGGGTACCGCCACGACGGTGACCGGCGCGTCGGCCGGCGGCGTGGTGACGCTTCCCTACTATGCGCAGTACTACCGCAGTGGCAACGGCAACGTCTCGGTCGGCACCGTCTCGTCCAAGGCCACGTTCACGGTGAACTACCAGTAACGGGGCAGCGTTATTCGTAGGTGCGTACGGTGAGCTTGGTATCGGCGGTGCCCGCGTAACCGGCGTAGTAGTTGAGCAGACGATCCTGCGTGCTCAATGCGGACTCAAGCGAAACCACGTCCTGTCGATACATCACAGTGTGGGCAGGCTGACCATCCGGTCCGATGCCGCAGCCACCGGTCGTATGACCCGGCCCCACCTGCACGCTTTCCATGCTGCAGGTAGGCGCGACGATGGCGCCCACGAATGTGATCGTTCCTGACGTACTGGCACGAGTCACCGGCGCGGCCAGCGATACGGCGACAACGCAACCCATCCAGGTCTTGCGAATCCAGCCCTTCATAAACGCCCCTTCCCGCATCCCCTTTTTGGGGATACCTGTTGGGATCTATCGGCGTGGGCCCCTTGCCCTTGATATCCAAAACCCGGGCAGGTCTTCACAGCGTGAACTGCGTCACGTTTTTGGCGGGTGTCGGGAAGACGACCCGCAGAATGGCGGTTGGGAAGTGGCGTGCTGCGCCGGGGCTGATCCGGTTAGCGGCCGGTCTCAGCCGAACTTGAGCGTCTTGTTGGGCAACGGTTTAGGAACGGTTGCGCGATTCAACGTGAGGAAACGTACTTCTCGCGACGGATGTGCATCACCGGGAGGCCGAAATCCTTCAGGGCGGTAAAGGCCGCATCGACCATGTTCGGGTTGCCGCACAGATAGGCGATGTCCCGCTCGGCGCTGGGCGCCAGCTCGGCCAGCACGTTCTGCACGTGGCCTTGTCGGTCATTCGGGCGCGGCACCTCGCGCGGCTGGCGGCTCAGGCAGCCATGGAAGGTGAACCCGGGGTTGGCCTGGGCGAAGGCCTCGAATTCCTCGCCGTACAGCAGCTCGGTCTCGTTGCGCGCACCGTAAAGCAGCACGACTTCGCGCCCCTGCTTCACCAGTTCGGCGATCTGCGGAAGCATGGCGCGATACGGCGTGACGCCCGTGCCGGTGGCCAGCAGCAGGTAGCGGGCGTTGGCGTCGTTGGCCTGCAGGCAGAAGCGTCCGTACGGGCCGCTGGCGTTGATTTCGCCGCCGATGGGCAGTTCGCCCAGCAATTTGGTGGCGGCCCCGCCTTCCACATAGCTCACGGCAATTTCAATGCGTTGCACCGGCGAGGAGCCGTCGCCCACCGTGCCCACCGAATAGCTGCGCTTGGTGGCGGTGCCGTCCTCGTAGTGAAAGTGAATCTGCAGGAATTGGCCCGGCGTGAAGGCCAGGGGCTGGCCGTCAGCGCGCTCGAACGCCATGTGCCGTACGGTGGGCGCCAGCATGGTGCTGTCGACGAGACGAAGCTGAAAATGGTCGGCCATGGGTCTTCCGGGGGAAACAGTGAGATCGCCGCCCCTGGACGGAGCGCGTGTGCAAGCCACGTATAATAGAAGGCTGGCCCATTCGGTGCAGCCCATGTCCCCCTCTTCAACACCCGCGCTGGTCGTCGAAAACCTGCGCAAGACCTATAGCAATGGCGTCGAAGCCCTCAAAGGCATCAGTCTCACGGTCCAGCCCGGCGATTTCTTCGCCCTGCTCGGCCCCAACGGCGCCGGCAAATCCACCCTCATCGGCATTCTTTCCTCGCTGGTCAACGCCAGCAGCGGCGATGCGCAGGTATTCGGCGTATCGGTGAACAAGCAGCGTGGCAAGGCCATGCAGCTGATCGGCCTGGTGCCGCAGGAAATCAACTTCAACCAGTTCGAGAAGCCCTTCGACATCTGCGTGAACGAGGCCGGCTTCTACGGCATCCCGCGCAAGGTCGCGATGGAGCGCGCCGAGAAATACCTCAAGGAATTGCGCCTGTGGGACAAGGCGCATCACCAGGCGCGCATGCTCTCCGGCGGCATGAAGCGTCGCCTGATGATCGCCCGCGCGATGATGAACGAGCCCAAGCTGCTCATCCTCGACGAGCCCACCGCGGGCGTGGACATCGAGATCCGCCGCTCGATGTGGCAGTTCGTCAGCGGCATCAACGCCGCCGGCACCACGGTGATCCTCACCACGCATTACCTGGAAGAAGCGGAAACGCTCTGCCGCAACATCGCCATCATCGACCACGGCACCATCATCGAGAACACCTCGATGAAGCGCCTGCTGGCCTCGCTCGACGTGGAAACCTTCGTGCTCGACGTGAACAACGCGCCCGGTGACCTGCCTACCATCGACGGCATCACACTGCGCCGCATGGACGATCACACGCTCGAAGCGGAAATGTCCCGCTCGCACGATCTCAACTCGCTGTTCGCCGGCCTGTCCGCGCGCGGCGTGACCGTGACGTCGATGCGCAACAAGACCAATCGCCTGGAAGAACTGTTCGTGCGACTCGTCGAGAACGGCCGAAAGGACAACACGGAGAAGGCCGCATGAACGGCACGGGCAACCTCGTTGCACTCAACACCATCGTCCGCCGCGAAATCGTGCGCATCATGCGCATCTGGACGCAGACGCTGATTCCGCCCGCCATCACGATGACCTTGTACTTCGTGATCTTCGGCAAGCTGATCGGCAGCCGCATCGGCCAGATGCATGGCTTCACGTACATGCAGTACATCGTGCCCGGCCTGGTCATGATGAGCATCATCACCAATAGCTACGGCAACATCTCCAGCTCGTTCTTCGGCGCCAAGTTCAGCCGCGCCGTGGAGGAAATGCTGGTGTCGCCGATGCCCAACTGGGTGATCCTGTTGGGCTACGTCACCGGCGCGGTCACGCGCGGCCTCGTGGTGGGCGCGCTGGTGCTGCTGATCGCGCTGTTCTTCACCGACCTGCACGTGGCCCATCCGCTCATCACCTTCCTGTCGGTGCTGTTGGGTGCCACGGTGTTTTCGCTGGCCGGCTTCGTCAATGCGGTGTTCGCCAAGAAATTCGACGACATCGCGCTGGTGCCCACCTTCGTACTCACCCCGCTCACCTATCTCGGCGGCGTGTTCTATTCGGTCGACCTGCTCGGCGAACCGTGGCGCAGCATCTCGATGGTCAATCCCATCCTGTACATGGTGAACGCGTTCCGCTTCGGCGTGCTCGGCGTGAGCGACGTGCAGATCGGCGTGGCCTTCGCGGTGATGCTGGTATTCGTGGTGGGCCTCACCGCCGTGGCGCTGCATCTGCTCAAGCGCGGCGTGGGCCTGCGTTCGTAACAGCAGAAGCGAGTGGAAAGAGGTGAGAAGTGAGATAACCGCTCCCTCTCACTTCCCACTCCTCTTAACTCACTCCTGATCCCATGCGCGTCAACAAATACATCAGCGAAGCCGGCATCTGCTCCCGCCGCGAGGCGGACGAGCTGCTGCTGGCCGGTCGCGTCACCATTAACGGCGAAGTCGTTACCACCGGCGCCAAGGCGCTGGAGGGCGACGAAGTGCGCGTGGACGGCGAGATCGTCAAGGCACGCATCCTGGCCGCCACACCGGCAGCCAAGCGCGCCGTGTACATCGCGTTGAACAAGCCGGTGGGCATCACCTGCACCACCGACCAGACGGTGAAGGACAACATCGTCGATTTCGTCGACCACCAGGAACGCATCTTCCCCATCGGCCGCCTGGACAAGGATTCGGAAGGCCTGATCCTGCTCACCAGCAACGGCGACATCGTCAACGAGATCCTGCGCGCGGAAAACAACCACGAGAAGGAATACCTGGTGGCGGTGAACAAGCCCGTCACCGACGAATTCCTCAAGGGCATGGCGCGCGGCGTACGCATCCACGGCCAGATGACCAAGCCATGCAAAGTGCGCAAGATTGCCAAGTTCGGCTTCGGCATCATTCTCACGCAGGGCTTGAACCGGCAGATCCGTTTGATGGCGGCTGAGTTTGGTTATCGCGTGACGCAGTTGCGGCGCGTGCGTGTGATCAATGTGAAGCTGGGGCATTTGAAGGTGGGGCAGTGGCGCAACCTGACCGATGTTGAATTGAAGGGGTTGTTGCCGGGGCGCACGCAGTGGTGAGTGGTTTGTTTGCGCTCACCTTTTGAGGTGAGGGATGGCTGCTCGCGGTAGCGTTTCTATTTTTCGTTGTTGCAAATGCAGGGCGCGCTAAGCGCTTAAATATCGCCGTTGCTTTTTTAGCTCGTCATCCCGGCGAAGGCCGGAGGCGCTT
Organism: Dyella japonica; assembly: GCF_040545895.1. GTDB lineage: Bacteria > Pseudomonadota > Gammaproteobacteria > Xanthomonadales > Rhodanobacteraceae > Dyella > Dyella japonica_D. Next base: position 409,782 of record NZ_JBEPMU010000004.1, on the reverse strand, counting down.
TTCAACAGCCGAATGGCTGGTCATCCAGTGACTTTGCTTTCCGATTGTCGCGGCGGCGTTGCTGTCGCTCTTATGCAGCGCGGCCGCCAGCGTGCCGCCTACGCGGCGGGCGTTTCGATCGGCTGCCGCCGCTCGAGTCACTTTTCTTTTGCTGGCCCAAAAGAAAAGTAACCCAAAGAAAATGGCCTTTAGAGCGATAGGCTCATAGCGTTCTGTGGGATACGAGCCTTGACGGTTTTGGAGCCCGGATCGTCACGATCTTCCTAATGAACGGTGCGGCTACGCCGCAATGCGTCGATGCGAAGAGGACTTAAAGCGGAGCCTCGCCTTGCATCGGCCTTTGCTTTGGCTTCGGTCTTCACGCCTTCTCCGCGCACCCCACTTCTCCTTCTCCCCTCTGGGGAGAAGGCAGGGATGAGGGGCGGGTGCTCGCGGACGCGTAGCTACTTCGCGCTTTGCCCTTGGCTCTACGGGGTCCCCGTATGACAGCGGCGGGCGGGTGGAGGAAAGCCCGCAGGGTGGCCGCAGGGATGCGGCCAGTTTTTCGACAGGACAAGGATGTCCTGTCGAAAAACCCCGGAGCCCGCACGCGTACCTTCCGGGCTCCACCCGGAAGGCGCGTCATCCGGGGTGCCTTTTCTTTTGGTTACTTTTCTTTGGGCAAGCAAAGAAAAGTAACCCGGACCGCGGCAGCGGTTCGGAAGCCCGCCGCAGGCGAGCCAGGTCGCAGAACCATCGCAATTCTTCCGCGCAGACCAAGCATGCTGCGAAGCAACACAACAGCAGGCCAGTCACACCATCGAACACAACTACACCGCAAAGAACCCCGTAACACTCTCAACGCACCCGCAACATTCCCCTCCCACCCGCTTAAAGCTCGACATTCCCGCCACTCTGTTGCATACGTATTCACTTCAATGAACCGGCACTGCCAGCGCAGAATCGCCGGACTCTGGATTGGGGAGAGGCAATGAACTTGAATTCCACGCCGTCGTCGTCGAACTCCGTCGATGACCTCGGACAACATGCGACCGCGCGCGTCGTACTGATCGCCGCAGCTGCCGCACTCGGCGGTTTCCTGTTCGGTTTCGACACGGCCGTGATCAATGGCGCCGTCGACGCCGTGCGCGGCAATTTCGGGCTGGACGCGGCGCACATCGGCTTCGCGGTTTCCTGCGCACTGCTTGGTTCCGCCGTGGGTGCGTGGTACGCGGGTCCGCTGGCCGACCGCTTCGGCCGCGTGCGAGCCATGCAGGTGGCCGCCTTGTTGCTCGCGGCGAGTGCGCTGGGCTCGGGCCTCGTCACCGGCGTGGCCAGCCTGGTGTTCTGGCGTCTGGTCGGCGGCATCGGTGTGGGCGTGGCCTCGGTAATCGCGCCCACCTACATTGCTGAGATTTCGCCCGCCGCCGTGCGCGGACGACTCGGCTCGCTGCAACAGTTGGCGATCGTACTCGGCATCTTCGCCGCGCTGCTCAGCGATGCATGGCTCGCCGGTACGGCTGGTGGCGCGGCGCAGAAACTGTGGATGGGCCTGGCCGCATGGCGCTGGATGTTCCTGGTCGCCGTGGTGCCCGCGCTGATCTACGGCTCGCTGGTGCTCGGCGTGCCCGAATCGCCGCGGCATCTGGTGGCCAAGGGTCGCCTTGCCGAAGCCAAGGACGTGCTGCGCCAGGTGCTGGCGATGCACAACGAGGCCGCACTCGACGCGAAGGTGAAGGACATCCAGCAGAGCCTGCATTCCGAATACCGCCCCACGCTGAAGGATTTGCGCGGCCCGCGCCTTGGCCTGTTGCCCGTCGTGTGGATCGGCATCCTGCTGTCGGTGTTCCAGCAGTTCGTGGGCATCAACGTCATCTTCTACTACTCGTCCACGCTGTGGCATTCGGTGGGTTTCAGCGAAGCCGATTCGTTCTCCATCACGGTGGCCACCTCGGTGGTGAACGTGCTGGTGACGCTGGTGGCCATTGCGCTGGTGGACCGCATCGGCCGCAAGCCGCTGCTGGTGATCGGCTCGGCCGGCATGACCATCACGCTGGGCGCGATGGCGTGGTGCTTCTCGCAGGCCACCGGCAACGGCGCGAGCCTGAGCCTGCCGGCGCCGTGGAACATGGTGGCGCTGGTCGCCGCCAACGCCTACGTAGTGTTCTTCGGCATGAGCTGGGGCCCGATGGTGTGGGTGCTGCTGGGTGAAATGTTCCCCAACCGCATCCGCGCCATTGCGCTGGCCGTGGCCGCCGCCGCGCAGTGGCTGGCCAACTTCGCCATCACCAGCACCTTCCCGGCGCTGGCCGAAGTAGGCCTGGCCTTTGCCTACGGCCTGTACGCCGCCTTCGCCCTGATCTCGCTGATCTTCGTGCTCAAAGCCGTGCGTGAGACCAAGGGCATGGAGCTGGAAGAGATGCAGGGCTGAGGTTTTCCTGCGCCATGGTCGCTGAGATGCGATCATGGCGCATGACTGATTTCCGCACGCTCCCGCTCAAGCCCGCGCTGCTCGCCAGCGTGGAAACCCTCGGCTTCACCGAGATGACCCCGGTGCAGGCCCAGAGTCTGCCGCCGATCCTGGAAGGCCGCGACGTGATCGCGCAGGCGCGCACGGGCAGTGGCAAGACCGCGGCCTTCGGCCTTGGCCTGCTGCAGCAGATCGACGTGGAGACCATCCGCCTGCAGGCGCTGGTGCTCTGCCCCACGCGCGAACTGGCCGACCAGGTGAGCAAGGCCATCCGCAAGCTGGCAGCCACCATTCCCAATGTGAAGCTGTTGACGCTGTGCGGCGGCATGCCGCTGGGACCGCAACTCGCTTCGCTCACGCATGATCCGCACATCGTGGTGGGTACGCCCGGCCGCATCCAGGAACACCTGAAGCGCGGCAGCCTGCACGGCGGCGGCATCAAGGTGCTGGTGCTGGACGAGGCCGACCGTATGCTCGACATGGGCTTTTCCGAAGCCATCGACGACATCGTCGGCCGCATCGCCAAGCATCACCAGACGCTGCTGTTCTCGGCCACCTATGCGGAGGAAATCCGCCAGGTGAGCAAGCGCGTGCAGCGCGATCCGGTGGAAGTGACGGTGGAAACGCCGCACGAGGAAACCACCATCGAGCAGCGCTTCCACGAAGTGGAGCCGGCGCAGAAACTCGATGCGCTCGCGCAACTGCTCGGCAAGGAGCATGCACAGCACGCGCTGGTGTTCTGCAACATGCGCAAGGACGTGGACGCGGTGGCCGACGAACTCGACAAGCGCGGCTTCTCCGCCCTCGCCCTGCACGGCGACATGGAACAGCGCGACCGCGACGAAGTGCTGGTGCAATTCGCCAACCGCAGCTGCTCCGTGCTGGTGGCCACCGACGTGGCCGCACGCGGCCTCGACATCGCGGCGCTGCCCCTGGTGGTGAGCTTCGACATCGCCCACGATCCGGACACGCACACGCATCGCGTGGGTCGCACGGGCCGTGCCGGCGAAGACGGCCTCGCCATCACGCTGGTCACGCCGCGCGAACGCCCCAAGGCGATCAACATCGAGGAACAACTGGGCCAGCCGCTGCCGTGGCATCCGCTGCGCGTCGCACCGCCGCGTGGCAAGCAGCTCAACCTTGCGCCGATGAAGACGCTGGTGATCGACGCGGGCCGCCAGGACAAGTTGCGACCGGGCGATATCCTCGGCGCACTCACCGGCGACGCGGGACTCGACGCCAAGGACATCGGCAAGATCGACGTGTTCGCCACGCGCGCCTATGTCGCCATCCGTCGGGATCTTGCGAACAAGGCGCTCGAACGTCTGCGCGCCGGCAAGATCAAGGGACGCAATTTCCGGGTACGCTCGCTGCACTGACGGTCAAGCTGCTCTTCCTAAGGATTTCGCCTCCATGATTCGCCGCTACTGCTTGGCGCTCGCCCTGGGCGCCCTCGCCTGCTCCGCGCAGGCCGCCACGCCGGTCTATGGCTATCGCGTGGTGCACGTGTATCCGCACGACACGTCGGCGTATACCGAAGGCCTGTTCTACAAGGACGGCTATCTGTACGAGAGCACCGGTGAAGCGGGCGAATCGACCGTGCGCAAAGTGGAGCTGGAAACCGGCAAGGTGGTGCAACGCCATGATGTGCCAGACGCCTATTTCGGCGAAGGCATCGTCGATTGGAACCACGAACTGGTCCAGCTCACTTGGAAAGACCAGCTCGGCTTTGTCTACGACCTCGCCAGCTTCAAGCAGCTGCGCACCTTCAACTATCCCGGCGAAGGCTGGGCGCTCACGCGTGACAGCAAGCACCTGTACATGAGCGATGGTTCGCCGGTGCTGCGCATTCTCGACCCGAACACGCTCACCGCGACCGGCAGCGTCATGGTCACCGACAACGGCGCGCCGGTGAGCAACCTCAACGAGCTGGAATGGGTGAAGGGCGAGATCTACGCCAACGTGTGGATGACCAATCGCATCGCACGCATCGACCCCGCCACCGGGAACGTGACCGGCTGGATCGACCTCACCGGCCTGCTCGATGTGAGCCGCCTGCCCGATCCGGGCAACGACGTGCTCAACGGCATTGCCTACGACGAGCAGCACGATCGTCTCTTCGTCACCGGCAAGCGCTGGCCCAAGCTTTTCGAAATTACGCTGGTGAAGCCGGGCGCACCGTAAGTCCCTGCGCCAGAGGCGCATGCATCGCCACGGGTGAAGGGCCAAATGGCATGGTTCTTCGCGCCCATGCCGGCGATGTAAAGTCGAAGGCTGATCACCGGGAGAACCTCATGCGCCTTGCTCCGTCGCTGCTGCCCCTTGCGTTGTGCCTTGCCATCTCCACCGCCTATGCCGCCGACGCGCCGGCACAGTTGCGCGAACAACCGTCGCTGCATGCGCTGGCCACGGCACCGAGCGAAGCGGAACTGCACGCCACCATCGCCAAGCTGGTGAGCTTCGGCACGCGCCACACGCTGTCCGACACCAAGTCGGACAAGCGCGGCATCGGCGCGGCACGACGCTGGGTGAAGTCGCAGTTCGAGGACATCTCCAAGGCCTGCGGCGGCTGCATCGAAGTGGTGACGCCGTCGCAGATGTTCACCGGCAAGCGCGTGCCGCAATCCACCGAAGTGATGGACGTGGTGGCGATCAAGCGCGGCAAGACCGATCCCAAGCGCGTGATCGTGATGACCGGCCACCTCGATTCGCGCGTGACCGACGTGATGAATGCCACGTCCGACGCACCGGGCGCGAACGACGATGCTTCCGGCGTCGCCGCGCTGATGGAAGCAGCGCGTCTGCTGTCGAAGGAAGACAACGACGCTACGCTGGTGTTTGCCGCGCTCTCCGGCGAGGAGCAGGGCCTGTACGGCGGCAAGGTACTGGCCGACTACGCCGTGTCGCAGGGCTGGAACGTGCAGGCCGATCTCAACAACGACATCGTGGGCAACAGCCACGGCCAGAACGGCGTGCTGGACAACACCACGGTGCGCATCTTCTCCGAAGGCACCAAGACCAACGAAACGCCCGAGCAGGCGAAGTATCGCGCCTATCACGGCGGCGAAGTGGATTCGCCCTCGCGCAACGTGGCGCGCTACATGGAGCAGATCGCATCGACGTATCTGCCCGATCTGCGCGTGCACATGGTCTATCGCACCGACCGCTACAGCCGCGGCGGCGACCAGGTGCCGTTCCTCGAAGCAGGCTATCCGGGCGTGCGCGTGACCGAAGGCCACGAGGATTACACGCGCCAGCATCAGGATCTGCGCACCGAGAAGGGCATCAAGTACGGCGACACCATCGACGGCGTCGACTTCCGCTATCTGGCGCGCGTGACTGCACTCAACAGCGTGACCATGGCCGCGCTCAGCCGCGCACCCGCACCCCCCAGCGGCATCAGCATCGAAGGCGCGCTCGCCACCGACACCACGGTGCACTGGAAGAAGGTGCCGAGCGCCGCCGGCTACATCGTGCATTGGCGCGACACCACCGCGCCGCAGTGGCAGTACAGCCGCGCCGTGGGCGACAGCGACCAGGCCGTGATCAAGGACGTGGTGATCGACGACTGGTTCTTCGGCGTCTCGGCCGTCTCGGCCGATGGCTACGAGAGCCCGGTGGTGTTCCCCGGCGATGCCGGCAGCTTCGAACGCTCCGCGGCACCGAAGTCGCCGTAAGAGAGGAACGTTCCCAAGGCGCAAGGCCTTGCGAAGCGATAAGATCGCCCGGTTGCCGCTCCGGGGAGAGCGGCAATCGCATCGCGACGGATGCGCATCAACGGCATCGCGGCCAAGGCCGGCCTGTTCGCCAAGCTCGGCATCATGCTGCTGGCGTTGAAGAAGTTCATCGTGATCGGCATCGCCGCCATCGGCGGACTGTTCGCCAAGATCTTCAAGCGCAAGCAGGCGTGATGTGCACGTGCTACTGCACCGCCTTCGGGTGGCGCGGCAGCACACTCAATGACCGCTTTCCCAGCGCATGCCGAGGGCGATGAGGCGGCGCAGTCCATCGTCACTTGGCTGCAGCGCGCGACTGCCGGCACGCCGACGCAACCAGCCGGCATCGAGCAACGCGTCGGTCAGCGACACGCCCAGCGGTCCGCCCAGATGCAGGCGGCGTTCCGTCCAATCCAGACAACCGCGCCCTGCCAACGGCAACAAGGCCTGCACGCGCGCCGCGTCGAGGCCGGCCTTGACCAGCGCGTGCGCACCATCGTCCTGAAGACGCATGCCCTCGCTCGCGGTGTGCAGATAACCCTGCTGCAGCAACGCATCGCACAGGCTCACGCCCAGTCGTCCCGCCAGATGCCGATAGCAGGTGCGCGCCATGCGCAACGGACGATCGCCGCCGGTGGGATCGGGCAACACGGGACGCGCGCGCGGCGCAGCCAGCGTTTCGATCAACGCGGCGACGTCATCGTCCGCGAGGCGGTAATAGCGATGGCGACCCTGTTCCTGCACGGCGAGCAGGCCGCCCTCCAGCAGACGCTTGAGATGCGCGCTGGCCGTTGCCGCGCCCACGCCGGCCGCACGCGCCAGCTCGCCAGCGGGACGCGCCGTGCCGTCGATCAGCGCCAGCAGCATGGCGGCGCGTGCCGGTTCGGCGAGCAGCGCGCCGATCTCGGCCAGCTGGTAACGGCTTGGAGAGATCGCATCGTTCATGCGCGCAGTCTAGCGCGGCCGTTTCGCCGAACCCTTCGTTGCGTGGCGAAACGTTCAGCGGCGCAGGCAGGGACACTGTGGCCATGGACATGCATCGCCACCCACGCACCCGCGTCATTCATCCCTCCATCCTCTACTTCGGCACGCCGGTGTTGCTCATCACCACGCGCAATCCGGACGGCAGCACTAATATCACGCCGATGTCATCCGCCTGGGCGCTGGCCGACCGCATCGTCATCGGCCTCAGTGGCGGCGGCCAGGGTCTGGCCAATCTGCGGCGCGAGCGCGAGTGCGTGCTGAATCTCGCCGGCGAAGACATGCACCGCGGCGTGGAACGCATCGCGCCCACCACCGGTCACGCATCCGTGCCAGCGTGGAAAGCAGCGACGGGCTATCGGCATGAAGCGGACAAATTCACGCTCGGCGGCTGGCATGCCGATGCGTCGGTTTCGGTGAAGCCGCCGCGCATCGTGGAATGCCCGCTGCAACTGGAAGCGCGTGTGCTGCTGGACCTGGACCGCCCGCTGGAAGCCTGGCGCGACTCTGCCGGCGGCTACGCCATCATCGAACTGGAAGTGCTGCACGTGCATGCACACGACGAGGTGACGGTGGCGGGCACGCAACACGTGGATCCGCAACTCTACCGCCCGCTGTTCTATCTCTTCCGCCATTACATGGGGCCCGGCAAGCCCCTGGGTCGTACGTTTAAAGCGGAAGTTTGATCCGCGAGCGCGATGTCCACGTCGCAAAGGCCGATGCTAGGATCGAAGTCCTTCGTCGTTCGGTACGGATCGCGGTCGCACATGCGCATGCTTGTCACGGGCAGTTCCGGTCATCTGGGTGAAGCGCTGGCGCGCACGCTGCGGGACCTCGGCCACGAGGTGATCGGGCTGGATGTGGTCGAAGGCGCCTATACGAACCGCCTCGGCTCGATCTGCGACCGCGCTCTCGTGCGACGCTGCATGGCTGGCGTGTCCACCGTGTTTCATCGGGCCACGCTGCACAAGCCGCACGTCGCCACCCACAGCCGGCAGGACTTCATCGACGTCAACCTCACCGGCACGCTGAACCTGCTGGAGGAAGCCGTCACCGCAGGCGTGGATGCCTTCGTATACACCAGCACCACCAGCGTCTTCGGTGATCCACGCCGCCGATCACGGCGCCGGCGGCGTGGATCACCGAAGACGTGGCGCCCGTACCGAAGAACATCTACGGCGTCACCAAGGCCGCGGCCGAAGACCTGTGCCAGCTGTTCGCGCGCAACCAGGGGCTGGCCACCATGGTGCTGCGCACCTCGCGCTTCTTTCCCGAAGAAGACGACGACCGTTCGGTGCGTGCGCGTTACACCGACGACAACCTCAAGGCCAACGAATACCTGCATCGCCGCGTCGACATCGAAGACGTAGTGAGCGCGCACCTGCTCGCCGCACGACGCGCACCGAGCCTGGGTTTTCGCCGCTACATCATCAGCGCCACCACGCCGTTTCTTCCCGAAGACCTCGCCGGCCTGCGCGCGCATGCGCCTCTTGTGGTGGGACGACGCGTGCCCGGTTACGACGCGATCTATGCGCAGCGCGGCTGGACGATGACGCAAGGCATCGATCGCGTCTACGTGAACCAGCGGGCGCGCGACGAACTCGGCTGGACGCCACGGCATGACTTTGCCGCATTGATCGCTCGCCTCGTTGCGGGCGAAGACATCCGCAGCCCGTTGGCCCGTCTCATCGGTTCCAAGGGTTACCACGGGGAAAGCTTCAGCGACGGGCCGTATCCGGTCGACGCGTAACCAAAGCGAACGGCTCGCCTAGCCGACGACGGCCAGCATCGCCGCCAGCCAGATCGCCACCACGCCCAACGCGAATGCACGCCGCGCCGGGCGAATGCGCTCGGCGCTTTCCTCGGCCACCGGCGTGGTGATGATCCACGGCACGGAGGCGAGCAGGCCGAAGCCGACGAAGGCCAGCAAGATCACCACCACGTCAACGGCGCGCCACGGCACCGGCTCGTGCACGCCCCAATAGCCCAGGAATGCCATCCCCATCGCGCACAGGGTGGCCGATGCGGAACACAACCCGACAACTGAACCTGTTGGCGCGCGCATGGCGGCAGCCCCTCGGTGGACGACGGTACCGCGCAGAGCGTACCGCAGCCGAGTGTGAAGGGCGCCTGGCCGGCCGCCGAGGACGCCGTGTCGAAAACCGACGCCCCCGTTCGTCATGAGGATGAGCGCGCCAAAACCGGCGCCTGCCATCCAACCCCAAGGAGTCGACGATGTCCCTGCCCCACCGCACGACCCACGCCCTTGCCGGCGCCCTGCTGTGCCTGTCCGCCACCGGCGCCGCCCACGCGGGTTCCGCCACCTACGTGATCGACCCCGCGCATACCTATCCCAGCTTCGAGGCCGATCACTTCGGCGGACTCTCCACCTGGCGCGGCAAGTTCGACCACACTTCGGGCAAGGTCACGCTGGACAAGACCGCCGGCACCGGCAACGTGGACATCACCGTCGAGGTCGCCAGCGTGGATTTCGGGCTGGACAAGATGAACGAGGCCGCCCGCAGCAACGAGCTGTTCGACGCGGGCAAGTTCCCCACCGCCACCTATCGCGGCCAGCTCGCCGGTTTCGTCAACGGTGCGCCGACCAAGGTTGACGGTACGCTTACCCTGCACGGCGTGACGCGTCCGCTGGAGCTCTCCATCAAAAGCTTCAAGTGCATGCCGCATCCGCTCTACAAGCGCGAACTATGCGGCGCGGATGCGTACGCCACGTTCAAGCGCGACGACTTCGGCATGGACAGCGGCAAGACCTACGGCTTCAGCATGGACGTAGTGCTGCGCATCCAGGTGGAAGCACTGATCGACGACGGCAGCGCCGGCAAGGTCGCGCTCGCCAAGCCCGCTCACTGACCACGGAACATCGCCATGTCACTTACGCTCTACATGCATCCGCTGGCCGCGTACTGCCACAAGGCCTTGATCGCGCTGTACGAGAACGACACCCCGTTCCACCCGCACTTGGTGGACCTGATGGACGAGTCGTCGCGTGCCGCGTTCTACCGGCTGTGGCCCATCGGCAAGTTTCCGGTGCTCAACGACAACGCGCGCGGCTGCCTGGTGCCCGAGTCGAGCATCATCATCGAGTACCTCGCGCAGCACTATCCGGGCAAGGTCGCATTGATTCCCGCCGATGCCGACGCCGCGCGCGAAGTGCGTTTCCGCGACCGCTTCTACGACCAGTACGTGAGCGAGCCGATGCAGAAGGTGATCACCGACCGCCTGCGGCCTAAGGCCGAGCGCGACAAGCTGGGCGTGGCCCAGGCGCGCGACAAGCTGCGCACGGCACTGGACCTGATCGAGCGCGAGTTCGAACGCGACGGCGAGAGCCGGCCATGGTCCGCCGGCACGTGCTTCAGCATGGCCGACTGCGCCGCATCGCCGGCGCTGTTCTACGCCAACCTGGTGATACCGCTGGACGACGACCATCCGCACACTGCCGCCTATCTGCTGCGCCTGATGCAGCGCCCGTCGTTCGCACGCGTGCTGCACGAAGCGCAGCCATACATACACATGGTGCCCATGGAAACGGCCGACGCCTGACGCCGGCATTCTCTATCTCAAGGAATTGCACATGCTCATCGCACTTATCGTCGTTCTGCTGCTCATCGCCGTTGTCCTGATCGTGGCAGCCATGCGGCCGGATCAATTCCGCATCGAACGCTCGGCCACCATTCAGGCGCCGCCCGAGCGCATCTTTCCCTTCATCGACGATTTCCATCGCTGGCAATCCTGGTCGCCGTACGAGAAGAAAGACCCGGCCATGCAGCGCAGCTTCGAAGGTCCCTCGTCGGGCGTGGGCGCGGCGTACGGCTGGAACGGCAACAAGGACATCGGCAGCGGCCGCATGGAGATCAGCCAATCCACGCCATCCTCGCGCGTGTGCATTGCGCTGGAATTCTTCACGCCGTTCAAGGCCAGCAACACGGCCGAATTCGTGCTCGTGCCGCAGGGCGATGCCACGCGTGTCACCTGGACGATGCAAGGTCGCTCCCCCTTCATGAGCAAGCTGATGGGCGTGGTGTTCAACTTCGACAAGATGGTGGGCAAGGACTTCGAGGAAGGCCTGCTCAACCTGCGTGCGCTGGCCGAGCAGCCAACCTGATCTCGCGGTGCAGCAACGATGCGGTCGCGCGCGCCGCTTCCAAAAATCAGCAGCAAACTTACGCCACGCCTAAGCAAGCCGGCTTGCTGCTGAACAAGTGGGAACGCGCGCGCGCGGCGCGTCAACCGCCATCGCAAGACCTCGTTCTCCGCTCCAAGTCATCCATCCTGAGGATGACCGCAGGGGTCACACGCTCCACCATGCAGAGGGCGCACGCTCTGGACGGTGACGCCTGCCTCAACTGCAGACCACGAGGACACTGCTCATGAAGACCGTTATGACGTCGCGTTTCAGCCTGCTCGCCCTTGGCATGGTCGCCGCCTTCGCCAGCGCTGCGGCCATGGCCCAGACCAGCACCGACGTGCCGGGCCATCCCCGCGTGAACGAAGTGAACCAGCGCCTGGACAACCAGCAGAACCGCATCCAGAACGGCGTCGCCGATGGCCAGATGAATGCCAAACAGGCTGCGCGCGATGAAAAGCAGGACGCCAATATCGCCCAGCGCGAGAGCCACGACGAAGCCGAGCACGGCGGCCACCTGACCAAGCAGGAACAGAGGAACCTCAACAAGTCGCTGAACCACGACAGCAACCGCATCCACAAGCAGCGCACCGGCGGCTGATCCGCGCGCCACGCTTGTCGCAACGGCCCGGCCCAGCCGGGCCGTTCGCGTTGCGGGCACCACAACTTCCAGCACTGGCTGCACCCCGCCGTCGTGCCAGTATCCGGGGACCATCATTCGGGCGGGAGGGTCGTATGGTCAGCAGGATTCTGGCGGCAGCGTGCGCGTGCGCACTGAGCCTTGGCGTGGCCCACGCGGCCGATTCCACTACAGGCAAGCCGCAATACGGCGCATGGGGTTTCGACCAGGCGGGCGCCGATACGGCGGTCAAACCCGGCAACGACTTCTTCCGCTACGCCAACGGTACCTGGCTGGATCACACGCCGATCCCTGCCGACAAACCGGCCGTGAGCCTTCGACTGGCCATGACCGACCTCACCGAACAACGACTGCACGATCTGCTGGAAGCGGCCGCGCACGACAAGGCCAGCGACACGGCGATCGAAGGCAAGGTGGGCGCGTTCTATCAATCGTTCATGGACCAGGCCCATGTGGATGCACTGGGCGCCAAACCCATCGCGCCGCAACTGGATGCCGTGAAGCAGGCCACCACGCGCGAGGCGCAGGCTGCCTTGATGGGCCGCACCGGCTTCGATTTCGAAGGCTCGCTGTTCAACGTCTACTTCGACGTGGACCTGAAGGACACCAACCGCTACGCCGTGTATGTATCGCAGGCGGGCCTGGGCCTTCCCGATCGCGACTACTACCTCAAGCCCGAATTCGCCAAGCAGAAGGCGGCCTACCAGGCTTATGTGACGCAGCTGCTCACGTTGAGCGGCTGGCCACAACCGGAAGCGGCCGCCAAAGAGGTGGTGGCCTTCGAAACGGCCATTGCGCAGGCGAGCATCAGCAAGGTCGAGCAGCGCGACCCGGTGGCGATGTACAACCCCATGAGCGTGAGCGACCTGCAGAAGCTCGCGCCCGGGTTTGCCTGGAACGACTTCCTCAAGTCCGCGCAGCTAGGCCAGCTCAACCATGTCGTGGCGATGGAAAAGACTGCGTTTCCCAAGCTCGCGGCGCTGTACGCGAAGACGCCCATCGCCACCATCCAGGCATGGCAGGCGGCGCGCATCGCGGACAACGCCGCGTACTACCTCTCCACGCCGTTCCAGCAGGCGTACTTCGAGATGCACGACAAGACACTCGCTGGCCAGCAGCAGATGGAAGTGCTGTGGAAGCGCGGCGTGCACGCTGTTTCCGGTGGCGATTGCGGCGTGGGCGAGCGGCTTTCCTGTTTCGGCAATCTCGGCTGGGCGGTGGGCCAGCTCTACACCGACAAGTATTTCCCGGCGTCGTCCAAGGCCAAGATCGAAGAGCTCGTCGCCAACCTGAAAGCCGCTTACCGCGTGCGTATCGAGAAGCTCGACTGGATGGGTCCGGAAACGCGCAAAGAAGCCCTGAAGAAACTCGACACCTACACCATCAAGGTGGGCTATCCCGATCATCCGCGTGACTACTCGAAGGTCACCATGCGCAGCGACGACCTCACCGGCAACGTGCTGCGCGCCGCGCAGGCCGACTGGTCGTTCAATGTCGGTCGCCTCGACAAACCGGTCGACCGCAGCGACTGGATCATGACGCCGCAAACCAACGATGCCTACAACGGCTCGCTGCGCGACATCGTGTTCCCCGCCGCCATCCTGCAGCCGCCGATCTTCGATCCCAACGCCGATCCGGCCATCAACTACGGCGCCATCGGCGGCGTGATCGGCCACGAACTGACGCACGGCTTCGACGACCAGGGCCGCAAGATCGACGCCAGCGGCGCCCTGCGCGACTGGTGGACCGCCGCTGATGCCAAGGCGTTCGACGAGCGCGCGAAGCAACTCGGTGCGCAATACGACGCGTTCGAACCGCTCAAGGGCGTGCACATCAACGGCAACCTCACCATGGGCGAGAACATCGCCGACCTCGGCGGCCTCACGCTGGCGCTCGATGCCTACCACGCATCGCTGCACGGCAAGCCCGCGCCGGTGATCGACGGCCTCACCGGCGACCAGCGCGTCTTCCTCGGCTGGGCCCAGGCATGGCGCGGCAAGCTCACCGACGACGCCATCCGCCGCCAGGTCACCAGCGATCCGCATTCGCCGCGCAAGTTCCGCGTGAATGGGCCGGTGCACAACATCGATGCGTGGTACCAGGCGTTCGGCGTGAAGCCGGGCGATGCCTTGTATCTGGATCCGAAAGATCGGGTGCGGATCTGGTGACAGCGGCAAAGAGGCCACTGGTTTGGGCTCGTTGCGAGCCCTTACACTGAGTCTTCTTCCAAGGGGGAATGCATGAACGTTCTGTCTCGCGCCATGGCAGTGGGTATCGGTCTTTGCCTTGTCTCAACGCCGTTGCTCGCGGCGGACAAGCAACCTGTTTCCGAGGCCAGCATGTTGGTCAAAGGCAGCATTGTCATCGGCCCGGATGGCAAGGTGGTCAGCTATACGGTCGACCGACCCGAACGCATTCCTCCCGCCGTGCTCGATGTCGTCAAAACGAATGTCCCGAACTGGATATTCGAGTTCGAGGATCACGTTTCGGAGCCGGTGAAAGAGACCATGAGTATTCGCGTGGTGGCCCGCGCCGTCGACGAAACCCACGCCAGACTGGTCGTCGCTGGCGCTTCGTTTGAGGACAACAGCGGCGAATCCACGCGTTACGTCCATCGCAAGACCACGACAGCCATCCACTACCCACGAATCTCACTAGAGGATCGGGTGTCGGGCACGGTGTATTTGTTGCTTCAGATCGGACAAGACGGTCGCGTGCAACAGGCGTTTGCCGAACAGGTAAACCTCCGACAGTATCCGGCACAGACCCGAAACGAAGTCTATGAACACGACTTGGCCAAGGCCGCGATTGAGGGCACTAAGAATTGGACGTTCGAGCCACCGTCGACAGGTCCGAATGCGAAGGACAATTCTTGGCTAGTCCGAGTCCCGGTAACTTTCACCTTGCACGAAGTAGGTGTCCCCGACCCTGATGCCTACGGCAAATGGGACGAATACATGCCAGGCGTAGTCCAAAAAGCTCCCTGGGGCGGCAACCGCAGGCTGGTGTCCGATCGACCGGACTCACTAGCCCAGGGCATGCTGGAGCAATTGGGTACGGGCCCCCACCTTGCGACGACCCTCGACTCCAATTAAGTCTTGCCGCCATGCGGCACCGTGTCCTTAGGGAAAGCTAGTAACAGTCGCGCTTATCGCTTCATCGTGAGCACTGGCTTGGCATGCTCACGACGGACCAAGCCAACCATCGGCGTCGTCATCATCGTGGTGACGATCGCCATCACCAACAAGATGGTGAACATCGCGCTGTTGATCACGCCGGCATCGAGGCCGACCTTGATGACGATGAGTTCCATCATGCCGCGCGCATTCATCAGCGAGCCGATGGTGAAGCTGTCGCGCCAGCTTTGACCGGAGATTCGCGCGCCCGCGGTGCCACCCAGCAGCTTGCCGGCCACCGACACGGCGAGCACCAACAGCAGCGCGATACCTGCGCCACCCGTCAGCAGGTTCGAGCTGGTGCTCAGGCCCGCGAGCACGAAGAACACCGGCAACAAGGCGGCGATGGTGACGCGCTCGACGCGATCGATGAGGTTTTCCAGCAGACGATCATCGCGCGGCAGGCATGCGCCGAACAGGAACGCGCCGAATACGGCGTGCAGATTGAGCCATTCGGTGATCGCTGCGCAGCCAAAGGCGCCGGCCAACAGGAACGCGAGCACGGCACCGTCCGCATTGCCATCCGGTGCATGACGCGCGAGCAAACGCGCGCACAGCGGACGCAGCACGAACCACGTCAACGCGAGCAGCACGACGAGGCCGATCATGGTGCGCCAGAACGGCACCCAGTCGCCGTGGGCGCTGATCAGCGCCACCACGAAGGCGAGCATGATCCATGCGAGCACATCGGCCACCGCCGCTGCGGCGATGCCCAGACGACCGGGAAGACTATCCGTGATGCCACGCTCCTTCACGATGCGCGCCATCACTGGCAGCGCCGTGATGGCGCACGCGGTGACGAAGAACAGGGTGAAGCCGAGGCGGCTGATGCCGGGCGGCGCATAGTCGGCATATAACCAGGGCGCGAGGCCCAGTGCGAGCACCACCGGAACCACGATGGCCAGTCCGCCGATCCATGCCGCTGGACGCAGCAAGCCGCCCTGCGCATTCGCCGGCACGCGCAACTCCGCACCCACTACCGTCATGAACAGCACCAGGCCCAAGGTGCTGAGGCTTTGCAGGTTGCCGAGGCTCTCGGCGGGAAACAGTTGCTGCTGCCACTCGGGCGCGATGGCACCAAAGACGATGGGCCCCAGCGCGAGACCGGCCAGCATCTCGCCCACCACCGCAGGCTGGCCGATGCGACGCGCCAGCGACGCGATCAGGCGCGACACCACGATGATCACCAACAGTTGGACGAGCAGCAGCGGATGACCCATGTGTCGTGTCTCGAAATATCTGCATGGCCGAACGGCCAAGCGCCGAGCTTGCCTTGTATCGCTGGCGACCCGCAACTTCCTTCGGCCGCGTGTTCCCACGACACGCTAGGATGCGGTGCACATCGAAGGACACCTGCAGCATGGCGCATGTACTGATCCCGCTTCCCCATCAGGACGTCGACCCCAGCGAAGTGGCGGTGCCGTGGCGCATCCTTACCGAGGCGGGGCATCAGGTGACGTTCGCCACGCCCGACGGCCGCGTGGCAAGCGCCGATCCCATCATGCTCAGCGGCGAAGGGTTGGATCCGTGGGGCTTCGTGCCCGGCCTGCGCAAGCTGCGCGTGTTCGGCTTGATGTTGCGCGCCAACGCCAACGCAAGGCGCGACTACGCGGCGCTTGAAAAGGCGGTGTCGTTCCATGCGCCCATCGCGTGGGAAGCCATCGATCCGGATCGGTTCGACGGGTTGCTGTTGCCCGGCGGACATTGCGCGCGTGGCGTGCGCGAATACCTGGAGAGCGAATCACTGCAACGCGTGGTGGCGGCCTTCTTCGCCGCGGACAAGCCGGTGGCCGCGATCTGCCATGGCGTGGTGCTGGCCGCGCGCAGTCGTGGCGTTGATGGTCGCTCCGTATTGCACGGCCGTCGCACCACGGCGCTCACCTGGGCACTGGAAAAGTCCGCGTGGTCGCTCACGCGCATCACGCGTTTCTGGGATCCGCATTACTACCGCACCTATCCCGACGGTGCGGGCCAGCCGGCGGGCTATATGTCGGTGCAGCAGGAAGTGACGCGCGCGCTGGCCGATCCGAACCATTTCCTCGACGTGCCTGGCGACGCCAGCCACCATCGCCGCAAGACCTCCGGCCTAGTGCGCGACAGCGATAGCGACGACACGCCCGCCTTCGTCATACGCGACGGCAACTACGTGTCCGCCCGCTGGCCGGGCGACGTGCATCGCTTTGCCCGCGAATTCGCAGCGCTGCTTGAGACGGCAGCCGACACGCGCCAGTGAGACGCGGGCCAGCGCGCTGGCACTTGCGCCCGCTCCGATGTCGCCAGCCGTGTGCGACGACCGCTTCCCCGCGAAAATTTCCTAGCATTTCCTAACTCCGCCCCCATCTTGGAGTTTTCCCAGTTATCCACCCCCAATCCACAATCTATTGGGTTGACCGCCCCCATGCAGCCCGATATGTTGTGCCGGTCGGTGCCACTCTCAGACCCACGGTCGGAATGGCTTAAAAGGGAACTCCGGTGCAAATCCGGGACTGCCCCGCAGCGGTAAGTGGAAACGAAAGCACCCATCGCACTGGCCCTCGGCGGCTGGGAAGCGGGAGCAAGTAGGTCGGGCCTCACCGCCCACGTCCACGAGTCCGAAGACCTGCCGGCACATCAGGGCCCAACGCCCTGGTGCGTAGTGACGGCTTCCGCGGGGAAGCGCGTCGATGCGCGGGGCGCTGCCCTGCTGCTCGACCGTCCGCGAAGCGTCACGTTTTTTTCAGCCCTGCGCGCGGGAGCAGGCGGTTGATGACCAAGCTTGGAGCGAAGTCGCCATGGAACCTATCGATACCACCGGCCGCGAACGTGAAGACGATCGCGCCGACACTGCTTTTTCCACCGACACCGCCGTGGCCGACGCGCCACGCACGGACGCGCCGTTCGCGCTGACCCCGCCGCACAACCCCGGCCAGATGCGCGTGACCAAGCGCAGCGGCCGCCAGGAAGTGGTGGACGTGAACAAGATCGTCCGCGCCGTCACCCGCAGCAGCGAAGGCCTGCACGGGGTCGATCCGATGCGCGTGGCGCTCAAGACCATCGGCGGTCTGTATGACGGCGCCACCACGCAGGAACTGGACCAGCTGTCCATCCGCACGGCCGCTGCGCTCACCGCCGAAGAACCCGAATACGGCCAGCTCGCCGCGCGCCTGCTGGGCGCGTTCATCGACAAGGAAGTGAGCGGTCAGGAAATCCAGAGCTTCTCGCAGTCGATCGCACGCGGCGCGGAACTGGGCATCCTCAACGAACGCCTGCGCGATTTCGTCGCCACCAATGCGCGCAAGCTCAACGATGCGATCGATCCGCTGGCCACGCGCCGCTTCGAATACTTCGGCCTGCGCACGGTGTACGACCGCTACCTGCTGCGCCATCCGCAGCTGCGCAAAGTGATCGAGACGCCGCAGCACTTCTTCATGCGCATCGCCTGCGCGCTGGGCGGCAACGAGATCGGCGAGACGCTGGAGCTGTACCGCCTGCTGTCCTCGCTGGAATACATCGCCAGCTCGCCGACGCTGTTCAACGCCGGCACCGCGCACGAACAGCTCAGCTCCTGCTTCCTGCTCGATTCGCCGCTGGATTCGCTTGAATCCATCTACGAGAAGTACGGCGACGTCGCCAAGCTCAGCAAGTTCGCCGGCGGCATCGGCCTGGCCTACTCGCGCGTGCGTTCGCGCGGTTCGCTGATCAAGGGCACCAACGGCCATTCCAACGGCCTGGTGCCGTGGCTGAAGACGCTGGACGCCTCCGTCGCCGCCGTGAACCAGGGTGGCAAGCGCAAGGGCGCGGCCTGCGTGTACCTGGAGCCGTGGCACGGCGACATCGAGGAATTCCTCGAGCTGCGCGACAACACCGGCGACGACGCCCGCCGCACGCACAACCTCAACCTGGCCAACTGGATTCCCGACGAATTCATGCGCCGCGTGGAGAGCGACGGCGACTGGTCGCTGTTCGATCCCAAGGTGGTGCCGCACTTCGTCGACAGCTGGGGCGAAACGTTCGAGAAGGCCTATCGCGAAGCGGAAGCCGCGGGCCTTGCCGTGAAGACGGTGAAGGCACGCGAGCTCTACGCCCGCATGCTGCGCACGCTGGCGCAGACCGGCAACGGCTGGATGACCTTCAAGGATCGCAGCAACGCCACCAGCAATCAGACGGCGAAGGCGGAAAACGTCATCCACCTGTCGAACCTGTGCACCGAAATCCTGGAAGTGACCAACGCCGACGAAACGGCGGTGTGCAACCTCGGTTCGGTGAACCTGTCACGCCACGTGGTGGACGGCCGCTTCGATTTCGACAAGCTCGCGAGCACGGTGCGTACCGCCGTGCGCCAGCTCGATCGCGTGATCGACCTGAACTTCTATCCGATCGACACCGCCAAGGTCGCCAACAACAAGTGGCGCCCGGTGGGCCTGGGCGTGATGGGCCTGCAGGACGTGTTCTTCAAGCTGCGCCTGCCGTTCGATTCGGCTGAAGCGCTGGCGCTGTCCACGCGCATCGCGGAAGAGATCTACTTCAACGCGCTGTCGCAATCGAACGAACTGGCGATGGAACACGGCGCGCATCCGGGCTTCGCCGAAAGCCGTGCGGCCAATGGCGAGTTGCAGTTCGACTACTGGACCAACGCCAAGCCGAACGACGCGGCACGCTGGGATGCGCTGCGCGAGTCGATCAAGGCCAAGGGCCTGCGCAATTCGCTGCTGATCGCCATTGCGCCGACCGCCACCATCGCCTCGATCGCCGGCTGCTACGAATGCATCGAGCCGCAGGTGAGCAACCTGTTCAAGCGCGAAACGTTGTCGGGCGACTTCCTGGTGGTGAACCGCTACCTGGTCGAAGAGCTGAAGACGCTGGGCCTGTGGACGAGCGAAATCCGCGACGCCATCAAGCTGGCGGAAGGTTCGATCCAGGGTATCGCAGCCATTCCGGAACGCCTGCGCCTGATCTACCGCACGGTGTGGGAACTTCCGCAGAAGGCGCTGATCGACCTGGGCGCCGCCCGCGGCGCGTACATCGACCAGAGCCAGTCGCTGAACCTGTTCATGGAAAACCCGAACATCGGCCAGCTCAGCTCCATGTACATGTACGCGTGGAAAGCCGGCATCAAGACCACGTATTACCTGCGCTCGCGTCCGGCAACGAAGATTGCCAAGACGACAGTGTCGGCCGCTCCAACCGCAAAGCCGGTGCCGGTGGTCGAGCAGGAACAGGCCGAAGCGGCGGTGTTCTGCTCGCTGGAGAATCCGGAGTATTGCGAGGCTTGTCAGTAAGGACGAGAAGTGAGTGGAGAGAAGTGAGTAGTGAGAAAAAGCAGTCAATGCGATCGCAGATTTCGTCGCATGGTTGTCAGTATCCGGCTCACTTCCTCCATTCGCGCTCGCACATGGATTGTTTCGGCCTCGCTGAACTGGCCGATTCGCTCGCAAAGCGTGACCTGTGTTTCGAGTTCCGCCAGTGACCCTTGGGCAATGGAAAGAAATTGGGATTTCTCCTTCTTTGATTCCCGCGTCCAACCTTCCGCTATGTTGCTTGGCACTGACACGGCGGCGCGTGTTATCTGACTTCGCAATCCATATTTCTCCTCGTTGGGAAGTAGCTTCGCCAAACGATAGATCTCGCAGGCCATTTCCATCGCCTTGCCCCACACCACAGTATTCCGGTAATGCATATGACCTCCTCTGTCATCAACGAAGCCAACCCTCTCACTTCCCGCTCCTCTTCTCTCGCTCCTAAGATCCTTGATCCCGGCTTCGAACTCACCCTGCGCCCCATGCGCTACCCCGAGTTCTACGAGATGTATCGCAACGCGATCAAGAACACGTGGACGGTGGAGGAAGTGGATTTCTCGCTGGACGTGACCGATCTGAAGTCGAAGATGTCCGACGCGGATCGCCACCTGATCCATCGCCTCGTGGCGTTCTTTGCGACAGGCGACACCATCGTGTCGAACAACCTGGTGCTGAACCTGTACCAGCACATCAATGCGCCCGAAGCGCGCATGTACCTCTCGCGCCAGCTGTACGAAGAGGCGCTGCACGTGCAGTTCTACCTGACGCTGCTGGACACTTACATTCCCGACCCCACCGAGCGCAACAAGGCGTTCGATGCAATCGAAAGCATTCCCTCGATCCGTCAGAAGGGCGAGTTCTGCTTCAAGTGGATTGATTCGATCCAGGGTCTGCAGCGCCTGGAAACGCGTGAGCATCGCCGCCAGTTCCTGCTCAACCTGATCTGTTTCGCCGCGTGCATCGAAGGCCTGTTCTTCTACGCCGCCTTCGCCTACGTGTACTTCCTGCGCTCGCGCGGCCTGCTGCACGGCCTGGCCTCGGGCACGAACTGGGTGTTCCGCGACGAGTCCGGTCATATGGCCTTTGCCTTCGACGTGGTGCGCACCGTTCGCTCCGAAGAACCCGACCTTTTCGACGACGCCATGCGCACGCAGATCGAAGAGATGCTGGAAGAAGCCATCGCCTGCGAAACGCAGTTCGCCGAAGACGTGCTCTCGGGCGGCGTGGCCGGCCTGTCGGTGAAGGACATGCGCCAGTACCTCGAATACTGCGCCGACCAGCGCCTGGTGCAGCTCGATCTGCCGAAGAAGTACGGCTCGAAGAACCCGTTCGACTTCATGGACCTGCAGGACGTGCAGGAAGTGACCAACTTCTTCGAGCGTCGCGTGTCCGCCTACCAGGTGGGCGTGCAGGGTGATGTGGCGTTCGACATGGCGTTTTGATCGACGCTTTGCTCGTCATTCCGGCGCAGGCCGGCATGACGAGTAGGAAAAAGGACCGCATGCTCCCTCCCCTGCGAGGGTGAGGGAACATGAGTGCACACTTACTTGTTCTGCACGCTTCCCAGGCTCACGAACGGCAACGCACTGCTCCCGGTGTAAGTGGGCAAGTGCCCATCCCACTTCTCGATCGCCGACATCTGCACGATGTTCGGGTTTTCGCGCAACGCATTACCCTTCAGTTCGATCGCCTTGGCTTCCGCCGTGGCTATCGTGATCTGCGCCTGGGCACGTCCCTGTGCTTCGGCTTCCACCTTTTCCGCTTCGGCCCGCGCCTGCGCCACTTCGTTCTGGCGCTGCTCGGCCATCTGCGTGGCCTGGATCTTGGCGTTGATCGACTGCACCACGTTCTCCGGCAGGCGCAGCTCGCCGATCCAGTAGATCTTTTCCACCTCGATGCCCACGGCCGATACTTCCTCGCTCACGTCCTTCTGCACCGAGTCGATCAGGCTGGCCTTGCCTTTGCCGTACACCGATTCGATCTCCAGGCTGGAGGCTTCCTTCACCAGCGCATCGCGGATCATGTTGCGCAGGTAGACGTCCGTGATCTCGTCGATGCCCTTGCGATATTTCTGGAAGATCAGCGTCACCTTGCTCGGGTCGATGTGGTACGTGATGCCTACGTCCGCATTCACCGTGAGGCCTTGCGCGGTCTGGAAGCTGATCGACTCGTCGACCGCACGGCCTTCGGACATCGAGCGGGTGAAGGTGTATGTCTGCGTGAAGGTGGGGAACGTGTACATCTCGTAGCCCCAGCCCACCCAATAGCGGCCAGGCGGCAGTTCCTGCAGCGCGCCCTTGTCATCGCCGTACATCTGGAACTTCACGCCCACGTTGCCCGCCGGCACTTTCGAGCAGGCGGCCAGCAGCAGGGCACAGAGCGACAACGACAGCGTCAATACGCGTTTCATGGTGATCATTCCTTGTGAGTAAAACCGCGGCGCAGCAGCAGATAGCCCCACGCCAGTAGCAAGACCAGCAGTGCCAGCCCGACCAGCACGGCAAGCGTGCTGGCGGCCGAGACCAGTTCCGGCCCGATCACAGCGACGTACAACAGCAGGCAAAAGACGAACGGCCACAGCCGCTGCGCCAGCCAGTCGACAAGCGTCTTCATGGTTTTTCCCCGTGTGATGTTTCGTTGGCGGATGCCATATGGACGTCCATTCGCAAACGCTCGCTTCGGCACGATCACCGTGCCGAACCGATCTGCGACGAACGAAGGGTGCTGCTAACCCGTGGGTGCGATGACTCGCCGTGTGCGGCGGGACGGGTCGGCGGTGCGAAGCGTACGAGCCTTCATGTAAGCGCACTCCAGGCGCGCTGCAGGATGAGGACGGCGCGCACTCTACTCCGATTTTGATGCGTTGCAACAAGTCAGTGCTGACGGATATTTCGCCCGATCGGCCTATTGACTACAGCTGTAGTCACGGCGTAGCTTGACTACAGCTGTAGTCACCAGGACCGTACACATGGGCAAGCCAACCATTGGCGATCAGGAGCTGGCGCTCCTGCAGTACCTCGCCGAACACAACAACGCATCGGTGGGCGAAGTGGCCACCGGCTTCGGCGAACCGCGCAGCCTCGCGCGCTCGACCGTATTGACCATGATGGAACGCCTGCGCGGCAAGGCGTACCTGCGCCGCAAGCAGGTGCAAGGCGTGTATCGCTACAGCCCGGCCACCGGCCCGGGCGAAGTGATGCGCAGCGCGGTGGGCCAGTTCGTGGAGAAGACGCTCAGCGGTTCGGTGTCGCCGTTCGTCGCCTGGATGTCCGAACGCACGGACGTGAGCGACAACGAACTGGCCGAACTCGAAGCCCTCGTGCATCAACTGCAGTCGCGCCGCAAGGAGACCTGACATGAGCGCCATGGCCCCTCTCGCGCAGGAAGTGATCGCCCGCCTCGCCTGGACATCGCTGCAGGCGGCGCTGCTGGTCAGTGCCGTGTGGCTGCTCAACCGCCAGTTGCCGCGTCTCTCCGCTGCCACGCGTTCGCTGTTGTGGTGGCTGCTCGGCGTGCAGCTGTTGCTGGGCCTGCTGTTGCCGACGCCCGTGGCGTTGCCGCTGCTGTCGCCCTCCTCCGCCGAAACCACCGTCATCACCACGTCGGCGGCGCCGACCGAGCACCACATCGCCAGCGTCGGCCAAGGCTCTGCATCCTTCTCTGCGGTACCCGAAAACGACGCACCGACCGTGATCGTGCGCTCCACCACATCGACGCCGCACGCCTGGACGTCATGGCTGCCGGCGGTGTTCGCGCTGTGGCTCGCCGGCCTGATCGTGCAGATGATCATCACGCTGCGTCACTGGCGCGAAGCGCGCACAGTGGTTCGTGCATCGCGACCGCTCGATGATGCGGCATTGCAGGCACTGTGCGCCGAGCAGGCGCATGCGATGGGCCTGCGTCGTTGTCCCTCATTGCGTGTCTCCGATGCCATTCGTTCGCCACAGGTGAGCGGGTTGTGGCGACCGGTGGTGCTGTTGCCGGCCAGCCAGAACCTGTCTTCCGAAGAGAGTGCGCTGGCGCTCGCCCACGAACTCACGCATCTGCGTCGTGGCGACCTGTGGATGGGCTGGATTCCCGGCATCGCGCAGCGGTTGTTCTTCTTCCATCCCATGGTGTCGTGGGCGATGCGCGAATACGCGTTGAACCGCGAGGCGGCGTGCGATGCGCAGGTGGTTCACCAGCACGATGCGGCACCGCAGGACTATGGCCGTCTGTTGCTGCGCCTGGGCGTGGCGCATCCGCTGCACGCGGGCCTTGCCGGTGCATCGCCGACCTTCCACAACCTCAAGAGGCGACTGACCATGCTGCAGCTCAGCGATCAAGACACCACCTCACGCCTGCGCAGCTGGTTGCTGGTGGCGCTGGTCGCTGCCATCGGCGTGCTGCCGTATCGTGTGACCGAAGCCAAGGGCGATACGGCAACGGCGATTACGTCGAGCGTGCAGTCGGTGCCCGCGACACCAGCCACGCCTGTCACGCCATCAACACCGTCGACGCCTGCTGCACCGGTGACGAAACCATCGACGCGCGGCACCGTGACGCCACCGCCTGCTCCACCGGTGCCGCCGGCACCCAAGGCGCCGACACCGCCGCCTCCGCCGCCGGCACCTCCTGCTCCGCCCGCGCCGCATTCAACCGGCTTCTCCGCCCACCATATCGATATCGACACGCATACCGGTGCGCAGTACGGCTTCGCCTTGCTCGACAAGGATTCGGTGATCATCAACGGCGGCGACATCGATGTGGCCACGGCGCGCAGCATGCGCGGCAACGGCGAACCGCTGGTGTTGTTCCGTCGCGGCAAGGATTCGTACGTGATCCGCGACGAAGCCTATGTGGAACGGGCCAAGGCCGCCTATGCGTCGGTGACCGAACTGTCCAACGAACAGGGCCGGCTGAGTGGTGAACAGGGTCGCGTCAGCGGCCAGGAGAGCGGCATCGGTGCACGCCAGGGCGCATTGGGCGAACGGATGGCACGCATCGCCGAGCGCGAGGCCGCGGTCGCCGCTCGACAGGCACAGCATCCATTGTCCGACGGCGCTGATTCTCAACACGCTTCGTTCGATGCCGAGCGTGCCGAGATCGATCGCGAGCGCGCCGGCCTGGAACACGAACAGCAGGATCTCGAACAACAGCAGGAAGCGTTGGCAAAGCAGCAGGAAGCGCTCGCCCATCGCGAGGAACAAGCCGTCGAACAGGCCACCCAGAAGATGAGCCGCCTAGTGGATGAAGCGCTGGCGAAGGGTATCGCCCAACCGCTGAGCAACCGCTAGCGCATCGTGGTGGCGCGCGCCGCACGCCACCACGCACCCGGTTTCATTGAATCGCCAAACGCCCCGGCAAGCACCGGGGCGACGGGTGGCGCTTGCCCACGCAGATCCGATTCACGCATGGAGGGGAGAAGACATGCTCGGTTATTACGCGACGACCGCGATCAGCAGCCTGCGCCGAAGCAAGGCGCTGGCGGCACTGATGGTGCTGGTGATCGGGCTGGGCATCGGTGCCAGCATGACGATGATCACCATCTTCCACGTGCTCTCAGGCGATCCGCTGCCGGGACGCAGTGACCAGCTCTATGCGCCCGTGATCGATCCGCGTCCGCTCGCGCGTGACCACAACGAACCCGCCGAGCCGGACGGCAATTTCACCTGGCCGGACGCCATGAACCTGCTGCATGCGCGCCGCGCCGACCGCCAGGCAGCGATGGCCGGCGGCGCGGTGCCCGTGCGTCCCATGCAAAGTGGCGAGCTGCCGTTCTATGAAACCGGCCGCTACGTGACGGCCGATTTCTTCAGCATGTTCAAGGTGCCCTTTGCCACGGGCAGCGGGTGGCGCAGCGAGGATGACGAAAGCCACGCGCGCATCGTGGTGCTCAACAGCGAACTCAATCGCAAGCTGTTCGGCACCACGCCGAGTATCGGCCGCACGGTGCGCTTGAAGAATGCCGATTTCCGCGTGGTCGGCGTGCTCGACGACTGGCGTCCGCAACCGCAGTTCTACGCGCAGCTCAACGGCCGCGTGTTTGGCAAGACCGACCAGTTCTTCCTGCCGCTGCAGACGGCGCAGGATCTCGGGCTGGATTTCAACGGCCGCTTTTCCTGCTGGGACAGCGGCGGCGATGCGCGCACCAGCGATCACTGCGTGTGGCTGCAAGTCTGGGTGCAGCTCGACAACACGGCCAAGGCGCAAGCCTATCGCCAGTTCCTCGCCAGCTATTGGCGCGACCAGCAGTCACACGGACGCATGCCGCGCCCGGCGAACGCGCAGTTGTATGGCCTGATGGACTGGTTGACACGGCAACACGCCATTCCCGACGACCTGCGCCTGCAGCTCTCGCTATCGTTGGGTTTCCTCGCCGTGTGCATGCTCAACGTGGTGGGCCTGTTGCTGGCCACCTTCCTGCGCCGCGGTGGCGAGATCAGCGTGCGCCGCGCACTGGGCGCACGACGCTGGGACATCTTCCTGCAACTGGGCGTGGAATCGTGCGTGATTGGCCTGGCAGGTGGCCTGCTCGGACTGGGCATTGCATGCCTCGGCTTGTGGAGCGTGCGCCAACGCCCTGACGGCTATGCGCAACTCGCGCAGATGGACGCCAGCATGTTGTTCGGCACCTTCGTGCTCGCCCTCGTGGCCAGCGTCATCGCCGGACTGCTGCCGGCGTGGCGCGCGTGCCGCATTCCACCCGCCCTGCAACTGAAGACGCAATGAGGCCTGTCATGTCGCATTCGCCGTTGATCGCCAGTCTCTCGCGCCACAAGCTCACTGTATGCCTGCTGGTGATGCAGGTGGCCCTTACCTGCGCCATCGTGTGCAACGTGGCCTCCATCATCGGCCATCGGATGGCGCAGATGCAGTTGCCCAGTGGTGTGGCGGAGAACGAACTCGCCCTGATCGAAAGCATCAGCGTGGACGAAACCGCCAACCAATTGGCCAAACATGACGCTGATCTGGCCGCACTGCGCACCATTCCCGGCGTGAGCATGGTCGCGGCGGTGGATGCACTGCCCTTCAGCGGCAACAATTGGAGCAACGGCATCTCGCTCGTTCCCAACGGTCCCGCGCTGACGACCGCCACGGCCTACAACGGCACGCCCGACCGCATGCGCGTGCTCGGCCTGCATCTGGTAGCCGGCCGCCAGTTCTTGCCGGAAGAATATGTTCCGCTCGATGCTGCGCACGACTGGGCCGGCATCAACCATGTGCCCTCCACCATCGTCACGCGTGCGCTGGCCGCCAAGCTGTTTCCTGGGCAGGACCCGCTGGGCAAGGTGATCTATCCCGGCGACGGCCCTGTGCGCATCGTCGGCGTGGTGGATCACTTGCTGCGCCCGACGCTGGACGAGTCCGAGGCCAGCGATTACTCCACGCTCTTCCCCATGCTGCCCGACACCACCGACGTGACCTATGTGATGCGCACGACGCCGCAGGATCGCGAGCGTGTGCTGAAGCAGGCGCAGAAAGTGCTCGCCGGCCTCGACAGCAATCGCGTGCTGCGACGTCCACAGAGTTTCACGCAGATGCGCGAGGACTATTTTCGTCGTGATCGCACCATGATCACGCTGCTGTTGTCTGCCGCGCTGGGGCTGCTGCTGGTGACTGCCGCTGGCATTGCCGGGCTCGCGAGCTTCTGGGTGCAACAGCGTCGCCGCTCCATTGGCATCCGCCGCGCGGTGGGCGCCACGCGGCGCGACATCCTGCGTTACTTCCAGACGGAGAATGGGGTGATCGTGGGCGCGGGCGTCGTCCTAGGTGTGGTGCTGGCGTATGCGTTGAACATGCTGTTGATGCAGCATTACGCGTTGCAGCGGTTGCCTTGGGTGTATGTGCCGGTGGGTGGGGCGGCGTTGTGTTTGCTGGGGCAGTTGGCGGTGTTGGGGCCGGCGTTGCGGGCTAGTGGGGTGCCGCCGGTGGTGGCGACTCGAGGGTAGGTTTTTTGCCCGTCATTCCTGCGAAAGCAGGAATCCAGTGACTTTGCATTTGGTTGCCGCGGCACCGCTGACTGTTCTTCTGCAGCGCTTCCGCGACCTGGCCGCTTACGCAGCGGGCGTTTCGATCGGCTGCCGCCGCTCGAGTCACTTTTCTCTTGCTGGCCCAAGAGAAAAGTAACCCAAAGAGAATGGCCTTCAGAGCAAGGGCTCGCAGCATCGTGTTGGGATAAGCCCGAGCGCTCGAGGATGGTTGTGGCGGGACACCCATGGGAGGCCACACAGCGGGTACCCCGCAGCGTTGCGCAACGCGCCCGAATCGCAGAGGACTTAAAGCGGAGCCTCGCTTCGCATCGGTTCTTGCTTTGGCTTCGCTCTTCACGCCTTCTCCGCGTACCGCACCTCCCCCTCTCCCCTTGTGGGAGAGGGCTGGGGTGAGGGGCGGGTGCTCGCGAAAGGGTTGCTACTTCGCGCTTTGGCTCTTGGCTCTTCGGGGTCCCCGTATGACAGCGGCGGGCGGGTGGAGGAAAGCCCGCAGGGTGGCCGCATGGATGCGGCCAGTTTTTCGACAGGACAGGGACGTCCTGTCGAAAAACCCCGTAACCCGCCCGCGTACCTTCCGGGCGGAGCCCGGAAGGCGCGTCATCCGGGGTGCCGTTTCTTTTGGCATTGCCACCATCTCGGTGGTTACTTTTCTTTGGGCAAGCAAAGAAAAGTGACCCGGGCCGCGGCAGCGGTTCGGAAGCCCGCCGCAGGCGAGCCAGTTAGCCATATCGCGACAACCGAGCGATACAGAAACTGGATGACCAGCCATTCGGCTGTTGTAAGGCGCCTCCGGCCTACGCCGGGATGACGAGCTAAAACAAAAAAAGCCGCCCCATCTGGAGCGGCTTCATCCAATCGTCCCCTCATCTCAAAACACAACGAGAAAGAAGTAAGACAACCCTCAATCCTTCGGCGGCTTCATCTCATACTCCTTCGGCGGCACATCACCCGCGAGATTCCGCACGAAGTAATCCCACCGCTTGCGCATCATGTAGTTCGCCGCAGCACCGTAAGCATGATGCGCGTTGGGGATCAGCAAGAGATCGAAATCCTTGTTCGCCTTGATCAGCGCATCCACCACCAACAGTGTTTCGTACGGCGGCACGTTGTCGTCCATGGTGCCGTGGGCGAGCAGCAGGTGGCCCTTGAGGCCGGCGACGTGGTTCTGGTTGGCCTGGTCGTCGTAGTTGCTCTTGCCATCCTTGTCGGTCGTCAGCAGGCCCTGCCACTTCTCGGCCCAGTCGTCTTCGTAATTGCGGTTATCGTGGTTGCCGCTTTCGGCGATGCCTACCTTGAACAGGTCCGCATAGCGGAACATCGCCGTGGCCGTGGCGTTGCCGCCGCCGGAATGGCCCCAGATGCCCACGCGGTCCATGTCGATCCAGGCGTAACGCTTGCCCAGTTCCTTCAGGCCGGCCACCTGGTCGGGCATGGTGTTGTCGCCGATGTTGCCGAAGTACGCGTCGTGGAACGCCTTGGAACGCCACGGCGTGCCCATGCCGTCGATAGCGACCACGATAAAGCCCAGCTCCGCCAGCGCCTGGTGATCCGCGCGAGCCGGATTGAAACTGCGCGAACCCACGGAACCGGTCTGCGGACCGGGATAGACGTAGTCGACGATCGGGTACTTCTTCGCCGCATCGAAATGCGTGGGCTTGAACATCAGCCCGTACAGCTCGGTCTTGCCGTCACGTGCCTTCACGGTGAACGGTTCGGGCGCCTTCCAGCCCGACGCCAGCAGGCGCGTGATGTCCGCCCTGGCGATGGTGTTCATCACGTGGCCATCCTGCGCACTGCGCAGCACGGTGATGGACGGCGTGGTCGGCGTCGAATAGGCATCGGCAAACAGACGTCCATCCGGGGAAAGCGTAATCGTGTGATCGGCCGGCTCCGGCGCCAGCAGCGCCGGTGCGCCGCCATCGAGGCTGACCTTGTAGAACTGCTGGTAGTACGGATTGACGCCCTGCTGCCGACCCACGCCGCGGAACCACAGCGTGCGCGACGCCGCATCCAGCTTGAGCACCTCGGTGACGTTGCCCTCGCCCTTCGTGATGGCGTGCTTGAGCTTGCCGCTGTCCAGGTCGTACAGGTACAGGTTGCCCCAGTTGTTGCGCTCGCTGAACCACACCACTTCGTGACTCGCCGGCAGATACTGCCAATTGACCTTGCCGGTACCGCTTTCGTAATACGTGGGCACGCTTTCGTTGAACACCGTGCGCACGTCACCGGTGTGGATGTCGGCCACGCGGAACCAGGCCTGCTTGTGGTCGCGCGAGGACGACACGAACGCCAGCGAGCTGGCATCCGGCGCCCACTGCACGTCATCCCAGCCGCCATCGCGACCGCAGCTCACGTCGTCGCACAAGGTGGAACGATGCTGGTCGGGCTCCATCTTCAGGCGCAGCACCTTCCGTGCGCCCACATCGACGATCACGCGCTCGATCATGGTCACGTCCTTGTCGCCGACCAGCGGATACTTCCACTGCTCGACCTTGGGATGCCCCACGTTGGTGCCCACGATCACCATGTCGCCGGTCTTGCGCTGGTCCTGCTGAAACGTGGCGATGCGCTTGGAATCCGGCGACCACACGACGATGGCCTTGTTGGAATGCTTCCACCCCGCGTTGTCGGTGGCGTAGCCGTAGTTTTCGATGCCGTCGATGGTGAGCTGCGCCTCCTTGCCGGTGGCCACGTCGCGCACCCAGAGATTCCAGTTGCGCACGAAGGCTTCGCTGCGCTTGTCCGGCGAGAGCACGCCCGGTTCGTTGCCGATGCCTTCGACGCTTTCGTCGCGACCGGCCGCGCATGTGGCGGCATCCTTCATGTCGCACAGGTAATGCTTGCCATGCAGGTTCACGTCGAGCCGGCCGTCCGCTGCCGTGGTGAACGTGGTGATGCCCAACTTGTCAGCGCTGATGGTCTTGCCCAGCGCCTTGCTCAGTGCCGCAGCGAGGCGTGCATGGTCGAACGCGGGCTCGGCCTTGCCGGTGCCCGTGTCGAAACGCACGAAGTGATCGCCGGAGGCATCATGGTCGCGATACCAGAAATGCGCGTCGTCGATCCAGGTGACCGTCTGCACGGCGTGATCGACCAGGGGTGTGACGTTGTAGCCCACGTATCGCTCGGCGCCCGCGTAGTCGTCGTTGGTGAGCGTGCGCCCTTCTGCCGCCACGCCCGTGGATAGAACGATGAGTGCCGCCGCACCCAGAAGGCGCGCGCCATGTGTCTTCGATGCCATGCTGGTTCCCCGGTCAATCGTTGCATACGGCCGCGTGTGTTCTGGCGGCCCGAATTTTGATTCTAGTGCGACTTGGGGTGGCGGACAGTGGCCATTGGTACTGGGCGCGGGTGATTCGTGCGAGCGACGGGCTGCCCCCAACGTGCGGGCAACTTCGGCGACAATAGCCAGAGCGCAACCTTCCCCGACCACGCCATGAACCCAGCCAACGCCGCCACCACGCTTTCGACGCTGCCCGAAGCACGCATGCTCGAGATGGTGTTTCCCGATCACACCAATCACCTGGGCACGCTGTTCGGCGGCCAGGCGTTGGCATGGATGGACAAGGCCGCGTTCATCGTCGCCTCGCGCCATGCGCGCCGCACGGTGGTCACCGCGCGCTCCGAGGAAGTGAATTTCCGCGTACCCGTGCGCAAGGGCCAACTGGCCGAACTGGTCGCGCGCATCGTGCACGTGGGCCACAGTTCGATGACGGTGGAAGTGGAACTGACGGCGGAAGATCCGCTCACTGGCGACCGCCGCGTGTGCACCACGGGCCGCTTCGTGATGGTCGCGCTCGATTCCAATGGCACGCCCGCCACGGTGCCGCCGCTGCCGGTCATCAGCGAGTAGGCATTTCCTGTCTGCGCGGCGCGTCCAGGCGCGTCATGACACGGCGCTCGCCCAGCGCATAAGTTGGTTCCCGCGTCCGCGTGAAGGCGCATCCGCTTCGGAGATCCTCGATGTCGCCTCGCTTCAGCATCGTCGGCAACTATCTTTCGCCCTATGTGCGCAAGGTCCTGGTGTGCATGGACCTCAAGGGACTGGCTTACGACATCGATCCGATCACGCCTTTCATCGGTGACGATCGCTTCAGCGAACTCAGTCCGCTGCGGCGCATTCCGCTGCTGATCGAAGGCGACCTGGTGCTCAACGATTCGTCGGTGATCTGCCAGTACCTAGAAGATCGCTTTCCCACGCCGGCGCTCTACCCCGCCGACATCGCGCAGCGCGCCAAGGCCCGCTGGCTGGAGGAATATTGCGACACGCACCTGGCTGGACTGCTGGTGTGGAAACTGTTTTACCAGAAGGCCGTTCGTCGCCACGTCTTCGGCGAGGAAACGGACGATGCCATCGTGAAGCAGGCGCATGAGGTGGAGATTCCCGCGGCGCTCGATTACCTGGAAAGCCAGTTGCCGGCACAAGGTTTCGTGTTCGGTGAGCTGTCCATTGCCGACATCAGCATCGCCGCGTATTTCCGCACGGCCGCTTTCGTGCGCTATGCGATCGATGCGGCGCGATGGCCGCGCGCGGCAGCGCTGGTGGAACGCACGCAGGCCTTGCCGGCATTTCACCGACTGACGCACTGGGAAGACACCATGCTGCGCCGGCCGATCACTGAGCAGCGCGCGGCCCTGCAGGCCGCGGGAGCACCGCTCACTTCATGGAGCTTGGCCACGCTGACGCCGCGCAAGGGCCTTGCGCGCGTGGACTGACGCTCGGCGCCGTCTCAGCGCAGATGCAGCCAGTGCAGGTGGATGCCGTTCTCGCGATCTTCCGCGCGGAAGCCTTCGCGGCCTTCCACCACGATGCCCCACACGGCGCGCATCTTTTCGCCCTGCGGCTCGTCCACGCGCACCTGCTCGCCCAATGCGATGGGGAAGCGGGTTTCCAGCATCATGACCTGGTCGCGCTCCCACACGAGGATGGCCGGACGACCGGTGTTGGCGCCCCAGCCCAGGTGGATCTGCACGTCCTTCGGTGTGTAGGTGCCGCGGTTGTCGAGCTTCCAGCTCTCGGACCGACGCAACAACTCCTGCAGGCGCGGGTCGCTCCAATCCACGCGATTCCCCTTCACTTGCGGCTTGTGTGCGTTCATGCGGTTGACACATCCCATCGGACGATACGGCTGCGTCGCGGCGTCTGGCGCCACGACAGGACACCGCGCCATCGCCATGGATAGATGACGCGTATGGCCGGTTATCGGCGGTGCGGCGGTGAACTTGAGGGCGAGGCGCGCTCGCCTAGGGGCGCGTTTTCAGCGGGTGATCGAGGCCGCCGGCCGTGCGCATCATGAGATGGCGCGCGAACGAAAGATGGCCTGCGACCGGCACCACTTCGTCGCGAATCCAGCGCAGCCATGGCGGCCTGCCATGCACCATGCGCGTCAACGCACCGATGCGCCGCACGACGGCCTTGTGCACGGCGTGGCGCAACGTCGCGTAGTCGTTCATGCGGCCCATGTCGCCGGCCAACGCATCGGCGGCGCAGTGGGCGTAGACGTAGGCATCCTCGATGCCCAGGTTCATGCCGCGCGCACCGATGGGCGAGTGGATATGCGCCGCATCGCCCGCCAGGGCCACGCGACCGATGCCGGTTTGCGCGGCCACGCGATGGCCGATATGGAATTCGGATGCCCACGACACCTGGCCCAGCGTGCCGTAGCGGCGCAGTGTCGCCAAGGGATCGCGCGTGTTGCCGATCACTCGCCAGACCTGTCCCGAAAGGCGCAGCACGAAGATGAAGCCATCGGGTTCGAACAGGATGTGTGCGCGAGTCGCATCCAACGAGGACGCCATCGCGATGTCCCACAGCTGCCACGGTTCCGGCAAGGTGCTGCCGGGAAAATCGAGCGAGAGCGCCGCTCGCGTGGCACTGCGCGCACCGTCGGCACCCAACAGAAGGCGACTGGCGACCTGTTCGGTGCGACCGTCGGCATGAGCGAGCGTTGCCTTCACCTCGGCGAGATCCTGCGAGAGCGACTCGAGCGTCACGCCGCGCTCCACCGTGACGCCTCGCGCGACCAACGCCTTGGCGAGCAGTGCTTCGGTGCGCGCCTGCGGCAGCACGGTCATCATGGGGCGCGCTTCTCCCGCGGGCGGCAGATCGAACGCCAGCACATCGTGTCCGCCCTCGTGCAAGGTGGCGCCATGCACGGGCCATCCTTCGGCGACGATCTGCTCGTCGACGCCGGTGCCATGCAAGACCTCCAGCGTGCGGCTGTTCACGGCCAATGCCTTCGACGTCGTGGCGGGGGCTAGGGCCGTATCGATGATGCGCACCGGTATGCGCCGCTGCGCGAGGAACAGCGCCGCGGCCAGCCCCGTGGGACCGGCGCCCACCACGAGCACGCCGGGATGCATCGATGTCATGGCCGCCCTCCCGGACCCAGCGATCGGAGTGTGCCGCCAACCGGCGTGGTGCCCGCGTCAAAGGCCGTGGATGCCATCTAGTCCATCTGGCACCCCTGCCCAGCACTATGGCGCGGTCCGTCCGCCGCGCCATACTGCGCCGCGAACCCATCGGAGGCTTTCCTATGCGTGCCCCGTTCGTCGTGTTCGCTCTTTGCCTGGCGCTACCCTGTCTCGCCGATACCCCTGCTTCCACCGAATCGCTGGCCACGCCATCGGCACAGGCCCAGCGCTTTTCCATCGTGTCCACGGCCGGCAAGCACGGCACGTCGGCGCGATGGGTGACTGCCGACGGCACGCACATGGGCCGCGAAAGCATCCTGCTGCGAGGCATGGTGACCGAAGTGGACAGCAGCGCCACCGTGGGCAGCGACGGTTTGCTCCAGCGCCTGGTGGTGCGCGGCCACACACCCAACGGCGATGCGGGCGAGACGTTCACCGTGAAGGACGGCACGGCGCAATGGAAGAGTCCGGTGGACGCGGGTTCTGCGCCCTACCGCACACCCGCCGAATACGTCGCCTTCGGCGGTCCCTTCGACCTCAATGCCGAACTCGTCGAAAAGCTGCTGGCAGCGCCGGACAAGATGCTCGCGCTGCTGCCGGGCGGAAAAGCACGCGCCGAGAAGCTCACCGATGCCACCGTGGGTGATGGCGCCAAGAAAAAGCAGGTGACCGCGTATTCGGTCACCGGCCTCAGCAATACGCCGGTGCCTGTGTGGGTGGATGCATCGGGCCATTTCTTCGGTTTCGTGAACGGCCTGGCGTGGCTGCCCGAAGGTTATGAGTCGGCGCTGCCCGTGCTCGAAAAGGCCCAGGCCGACGCGCTCGCGCAGCATGCCAAGGCCATCGTGCCGCAGCTGCTGAAGACGCCGGCCGGCCCGGTGGCATTCACCAACGTACGCGCTTTCGTGGACGGTTCGCGCTTTGCGGACGGCCAAACGGTGGTGGTGGAAAAAGGCGTGATCACGGCCGTGGGCGACACCGCGTCGATCACCGTACCGAAGAATGCGCAGGTGATCGACGGCAAGGGCAAGACGCTGGTACCCGGCCTGTGGGATTCGCAT
Organism: Dyella japonica; assembly: GCF_040545895.1. Classification (GTDB taxonomy): domain Bacteria; phylum Pseudomonadota; class Gammaproteobacteria; order Xanthomonadales; family Rhodanobacteraceae; genus Dyella; species Dyella japonica_D. The sequence continues at coordinate 373,955 of NZ_JBEPMU010000004.1, read as the reverse complement.
CAGCACGTATCGGACGACGCCAGCGGCCCGATGCTGCTGTCGCTGGGCATCACCTCGGTGCGCGACCCGGGCAACATCAACGAACAGACGATCTCGCGCGCACAACGACGCGCCAAGGGCGAATTGCTGGGGCCGCACGTCTATCCCTCGATGCTGATCGACGGCAAGGGCCCGAACACGGCGCAGGTCGCGACGGTGGCCACCTCGCAAGCCGAAGCCATCAAGCTGGCGGACAAGGCCAAGGCCGACGGCTTCACCGCCATCAAGCTCTACGGCACGTTCAACCCCGACTGGGTGAAGGCCACCGCAGCCGAGGCGCACAAGCAGGGCCTGCACGTGCATGGCCACCTGCCTGCCGGCATGCGTCCGAAAGAAGCCATCGACGATGGCTACGACGAGATCACGCACATCTACTTCGTGATGATGCAGGCGATGCCCGATGACGTGGTGAAGGCATCGAACGGCATGGGCCGCTTCGAAGGCCCGGGCCGCTACGCACGCAACGTGGATCTCGACAAGGAGCCGATGAAGTCGCTGATCGCCACCATGGCCCAGAAGCACATCACGTCCGATCCCACGCTGGTGATTGCCGAAAGCCTGTACGTGCCCGAGAACGGCGATCTTTCACCGTCGTACGCGCCCTTCGTCGGCGCGTTGCCGCCGGCGGTGGAACGCGGCTTCCGCCAGGGCGGCTTCACCGTGCCCAAGGATCTCACGCGTGCCGACTACCGCGCGAGCTTCGCCAAGCTGCAGGCGCTGGTGGGCGCGATGCACAAGGCGGGCGTGCCGATCGTGGCCGGTACCGATGGCACCGGATTGGAACTGGTGCGCGAGCTTGAGCTTTACGTGCAGGCCGGCTTCACCAACGCCGAGGCACTGGCCAGCGCCACCATCGCCACCGCGCACCTGGTCGGCGCGGATGCGCATACGGGCAGCATCCAGAAAGGCAAGAACGCCGATCTCGTGCTGGTGGATGGCAACCCATCCGTGAACATCGGCGACCTGCGCCACACCGAGATGGTGATGATGGACGGCAAGCTGATGGACGCCAGCGCGCTGCGCACCGAAGGCGGCATCAGCAAGCGACCCGCATGGGAAGAATGAGGAGGCGCCAGTGATGGAGCACTTCCTGATCTTCCTGCTCATTTTCGCCAGCGTGTTCGTTTGCGCGCTGCTGGGCATGTATGCGCGCACGCGCCTGCCCAATCACCATCTCGACGAGGATTCCGCCTCGTCCATCAAACTGGCGGCCGGCCTCATCGCCACCATCGCCGCGCTGGTGCTGGGCTTGTTGATCTCGTCGGCCAAATCCTCGTACGACGCGGTGAACGGCGACCTGCAGCGCAACGCGGTCAACATGCTCCGCCTTGATCGCGCGCTGGCGCAGTACGGGCCCGAAGCCAGGCCGCTACGCGACGAACTCAAGCACAGCTACGCCAACTGGGTGGACCTGTTGTCCTCGGGTGACCGCGAACGGATCGCCGAACTCGACAGCCCGGAGATCCTGCGCCACATCAGCCAATTCCAGCACCACATTGCGGGACTCGCGCCGTCCACACCGGTGCAGCATCAACTGCAGGATCGCGCGCTCGATATTTCCGACGAGGTGTTCGCTGCACGCTGGCTGGCGCTGATGCAGAAGAACGGCACCATCCCCATGACGCTGTTGCTGGTGTTGGCGGCGTGGCTGTGTGTGATCTTCGGCACGTTCGGCTTGTTTGCCCCACGCAACCACACAGTGCTGTTCTTTTTCCTGGTGTGTGCGTTGTCCGCCTCCGGCGCAATCTTCGTGATACTGGAAATGGACACGCCGCTCACCGGCATCGTGCGCGTGTCGGTGGCGCCGATGCGGGAGGCGATCAGCCAGATGGGCCAGTGATACTCAATGCACGTCCTCCATCACGTCGACGATCCAGTCGATGAACACGCGCAGTCGCAGCGGCAGTTGTCGCTGCGACTGGTACACCACGCTGATCGGAAACGGCGGTGGCGGCGTGGCGGGAAGCAACTCCACCAGCGTGCCGCGCGCCAGCTCTTCTTCCACGCGATAGCGCGGGAATTGCGCAATGCCGAGCCCGGCCTCGCAACAGGCGAGATAGGCCTCGGTGCCGCTCACTGCCACGGGCGCCGGCAACGGCACTTCGCGCAGGCGCTTGCCCACCATGAATTCCAGCGGTGAGGCACGGCGCGTGGTGGGCGAGGTCCAGTTCACCGCGAGGTGGCCGTCCTTCAGCTCCGCCAAGGTCTGCGGCAGGCCGTGGCGCTTCACATAGGCCGCGCTCGCCACGGTAACCTGCGAAAGCGTGGCCACGCGCCGCCCCACCATCATGGAATCGGGCAGGTCGCCGCCGCGCAGCACGCAGTCCACGCCTTCCTGCACGAGATCGATGAAGCGGTCGCTGGTGCCGATGTCCAGCTCGATCTGCGGATAGCGAGCAAAGAACGCTGGCAGCGCCGGAATCACCACCTTGCGCGCGAGCGACGAGGCAAGGTCGATGCGCAGCCGTCCCTTGGGCACCACGGCGGCTTCGCGGAAATCCGCCTCGACCGCATCGAGGTCGGCCAGCAGGCGCACGCAGTGGTTGTAGTAGACCTCGCCGTCGCGGGTGGGACGCACGCGGCGCGTGGTGCGCTGGAGCAGGTGCGCGCCCACGCGTTCCTCCAGCCGCTTGATGGTGTGGGTGAGCGTGGCGCGCGGCAGGCTGAGGTCGTCGGCGGCACGGGTGAAGCTGCCCAGCTCGACGATGCGCGTGAACACCCGCATGGCTTCCAGACGATCCATGATTGTTGACCATTTCGACAACAGACATGGCGATTATTGTGCATTTATCGCCAGACCGTCATGGCCAAGAATGCCTGGTCAGCTTCCCCACCCGACCAAGGAACACCCATGCACATGCGACAGCTCGGCAAGAATGGTCCCTCCGTCTCCGCCCTCGGCCTTGGCTGCATGGGCATGAGCGACTTCTACGGCAGCCACCGGGACGACGCCGAATCCATCGCCACCATCCATCACGCGCTGGAGCGAGGCTTCAACTTCCTCGATACCGCCGACGTGTACGGCCCGCACACCAATGAAGTGCTGGTGGGCAAGGCCATCAAGGACCGTCGCGACCAGGCCTTCCTCGCCACCAAGTTCGGCATCGTGCGCGACCCGAACGACCCGTCCAAGCGCGGCGTGAGCGGCAGTCCCGAATACGTGCGCGCCTGCTGCGACGCCAGCCTCAAGCGGCTGGGCGTGGACCACATCGACCTGTACTACCAGCACCGCGTGGACACCAACGTGCCCATCGAGGACACCGTGGGCGCCATGGCCGAGCTGGTGAAGGCCGGCAAGGTGCGCCACCTGGGTCTCTCCGAAGCCTCCGGCGCCACGCTGGAGCGCGCGGCCAAGGTGCATCCCATCGCCGCGCTGCAGGTGGAGTTCTCGCTGTGGACGCGTGATCCGCAGGAGAACGGCATGGTGGAATCCTGCGCGAAGACGGGCACCAGCATCGTGGCGTATTCGCCGCTGGGCCGCGGCTTCCTCACCGGCGCCTTCCGCAGTCCCGAAGATTTCGACACCGACGATTACCGTCGCCAGAGCCCGCGTTTCCAGGGCGAGAATTTCTTCCGCAACCTGGAACTGGTGGACAAGGTGAAAGCGATTGCCGCCGACAAGGGCTGCACGCCGGCGCAGCTCGCGCTGGCATGGGTACTGGCACAGGGCAACGACGTATTCGCCATTCCCGGCACCACCAAGCGCACGCGCCTGGACGAGAACCTTGGCGCCATCGACGTCACGCTCAGCGCGGCGGAACTGAAGGCCATCGATGCGGTATTCCCGCCGGATGTCGCCGCCGGTGCGCGTTACGCGGGGCCGATGATGCAGATGGTGAATCGCTGATCTCTCACTGGCCCGACACCTGTCGATCCGCAGCCTTACCGATTGAGTAGGATTTGACTTACATCCGATCCTGGATGCCTCAGGCAATCTACCCAGGTCGGAGTTTCCACGAACTACGACGACCCCGGACCGGTCGCCCCCCTAGTACCGGTCCACGAGGCCCCCGAAAGGGGGCCTTTTTTTGTGCCTAAGTCGCCAGCCGCGCCGTGGAGTGGACGTCCGCTCAGTTCGACGCCGATTGCCAGGCGGAACGCTCCCCGGCATCCAGTTCCAGTGCAACCGCCCGCCCCTGCGCCGCGGATGCGACGGCCGCTTCGATCACTGCCATCACCGTGATGGCCTGCCGCGGCGTCACCGGATTGGCGCCCCGTCCCAGCACCGCATCGCGGAACGCCGCGTAGTAGCGACTCTGATCACCGCGCGGTGCAGGCACGCGCGTGACCTGCCCATGGCCGTCATGGAGAACCAGATCGTCCGGATCATCGCCCCACTCCGCGTCGCCCGGTCGCACACCGGCAATCAGCTGTGCTTCCTGCTGATCGATGCTCGCCTTCACCAGGCTGCCCTGCGTGCCGTGCACGGTGAAGCGCGCGCTGCCGCCGGCCACCAGCATGCCTGCATGCAGGATGACGCGCCGAGCGCCGTATTCGAGCACCGCGTGCGCCCAGTCCGTCACCTCGGCACCTTCGCGCTGCGTCGCCAGGCTGGCCCATACCCGATCGGGCAAACCGAACAGGCACAAGGCCTGATCCACCAGATGGGGACCGAGATCAAACCACAAGCCGGAGCCCGCCCCGGCCTGCTCGCGCCAGCGTGCACGAACTTGCGGACGAAACCGATCGATGTGCGATTCGAAATGCGTCACCTCGCCCAGTGCGCCCTGCGACATGACCTGCCGAACGCCGAGGAAATCGCTGTCCCAGCGACGATTCTGGAACACGGACAACACGCGCGACTGCCGTGCCGCGACGGCCGCCAGCTCGCGCGCCTGCGCAAGATCGAGCGCGAACGGCTTGTCCACCACCACGTGTTTGCCCGCTTCGAGCGCAGCACGCGCCAACGGGGCATGCGTGTCGTTCGGCGAGGCGATCACCACCACATCGAGTTCGGGATCGGCAAAGACATCGGCGGCATCGGCGATCACGTCGACATCGGGCAGATCGGCGTGGACCTTGCCGGCATCGCGCGACACGACAGTGTCCAGGGCAAGGCCAGGCACGCTGCGGATCAGGGGCGCGTGGAACGTCTTGCCGGCAAAGCCATAGCCGATCAGCGCCACGCGCAACGGAGCGGAAACATCAGTCATGGACAACTCGGGCGGCACGGGGAGTCTCATGATAGGCCATGCCCGTCGACGGCCCGTGGGATTTGGCTTCGCGCGGCGATAACGTTTTGGCGCGCACCATGCGCTGCCCTTCTCTCCGCATCAAGGACGCCGCCATGTCCCTTCGCCCTATGCTGATGGCTGCCATGCTCGCGACCGCCGGCGTGAGCAGCAGCCTTTCAGCGCAAGACGCTCCCGCCGCCAACGCGCCGCAGGCCAAGCGCACCATCCTCGACCAACACGAACAAAGCGGCGTGCCGGGCACGGAGATCGTCCTGGGCACCGCCGATATTCCCGCGGGCGGCGCGGTGGGTTGGCACACGCACAATGGAGACGAATCGGGTTACGTGCTCAAGGGCAATCTCGTGCTCAAGACGCGCGGCAAACCCGACCAGGTGTTGAAGGCAGGCGATCACTTCTTCAATCCGCGCGGCGCCGTGCACAGTCTCGCCGCCGCGCCCGGCGGTGATGGCGGCGTGGCACTGTCGACCTGGATCATCGACAAGGGCAAGCCGCTTGCCGAGCCCGTCAAGTAAGCGCTCCACCTGACTCCAACAAGGCAGGCCCGGCGGCAGGGGCAGGCGCCGCCTAAGCCGGCGCTAAGCAAACCGCCGCTGCGCATCACCCTTGTGAAACAGAACTGTCAAATGGCCAATCCACGCTAGTGCGCTGAATCCAGCCACTACTCAGGCCGCCATGTCTTCCTCTTCCCGTCGACGCCTCGACGCGTCGCATCCTGTCTTGCGTCCGATTTCCCATGCCGTTGCCCTGGCACTGCTCGTCGGCCTGTCCATGGGCATGACGGCTCACGCCGCCGATGCCGATACGACGCCCGCCGGCACGGCGGTGGATGCGGCTTCGTCCAAGGCCAATCCGGGTGCATTGAAGGCGCCGAAGGAACTGGAAGAAGTCGAAGTGCAGGGCTCGTCGGCCACCTCGGCGATCACGCAGGCGCCGACGCAGGCGGATCTCAACATCACCCAGCCGCAGTCGGTGATCGGCCTGGATTGGATCAGCAACCACGTCGCTCCCACCGCCGACTACGCCACCATTGCCGCCATCGCACCCGGCGTGACCAATGTGAGCACGGCCGGTCCGGGCCTGGGCGAATCCAAGCAGATGACGCTGCGTGGCTTCAACGACAACTCCTTCAACGTCACCTACGACGGCATTCCGTTCGGCGACACCAACGACTTCAGCCATCACACCAGCAGCTATTTCCCGGCCAAGATGATCGGCCAGGTGCTTATTGATCGTGGCCCGGGTAGCGCAAGCACCATCGGCGAGGCGACCTTTGGCGGCACCGTGGCGCTGAGTTCCAAGGACCCGACCGATACGTTCTCGTTCATTCCCACGCAAAGTTTTGGCACCTACGACACCTCGCTGACGCACCTTGAAATCAACTCGGGCAAGCTCGACGACCTGGGCGGCGGCAAGCTGATCGCCAGCGCGCAGTACATCAGCACCGATACCGCGAAGACGGATGGCGACACCTCGCGCAAGACGGGCTACATCAAGTATGTGCAGCCCATCGGCGCGAACACCGAGATCACCTTCCTCAGCAACTACAACTACATCAAGTTCAACAACCCGAACCTGAGTTCGCTGACGCTGCAGCAGATCGACCAGTTGGGCCGCAACTTCGGCCTCAACAACGACCCCACCAGCACCAACTGCGCCTGCTACAACTTCCAGACCAAGCAGACCGACCTGGAATACCTGGGCATCCACAGCCTGCTGTCGGACACCTGGTCGGTGGACAACAAGGTCTATACCTACGCCTACGACAACACCAGCCACGAGAGTCCCTACGTGGGCACCAAGGCGTCGCCCACCAACATGGGCGGCTACGTGAAGATCAACAATTACCGCGCCTGGGGTGACACGTTCCAGCTGGTGCACGCCGACGACCACGGTCAGTTCCGCACCGGCGGCTGGTACGAGTACACCAACAACGACCGCAGCAGCATCGCCATCGACTACGGCCGCGGCGGCGCCATCGACGTGAAGCCGGGTGCGTCCACCTTCGGCACGTTCAACAGCAAGGGCGTGTACAGCGGCCCGTACAAGTACACGATGAAGGACCAGCTGCACACCGGCCAGCTCTACGCCGAATACGAGTGGTACGCGTACGACGGCCTGAGCATCACGCCGGGCGTGAAGTACTTCGACGTGAGCCGCGACATCGAGGCGCCGATCAACCAGACCACCAAGACGCCGCTGTACTACAGCCAGAGCTGGAACAAGACGCTGGGTTACCTCACGGCGAACTACCTGCTGCGCGACGACTGGAGCATCTATGCCACGGCGGCGCAGGGCATGCTCACGCCCAACCTCAACGAGTTCTACGTACCCGATCCGACGCTCAACAACACCAAGCCCGAGCAGACGACGAACTACCAGTTCGGCACGGTCTACAAGACCGAGCGCTTCAACGCCGACGCCGACGTCTACTTCATCAACTTCAAGAACTACCAGTTCTCCACCACCGTGCCCGGCACCACCGACGCGGTGTATTACCTGGCCAAGGGCGCGTACATCAAGGGCATCGAAGGCGAGCTGACGTATTACGTCGGTGGCGGCGCCAGCGTGTTCGCCAACGGCTCCCTGCAGGACGCCACGTTCAAGGGCTCCAAGCTCGACATTCCCAACGTGCCCGATCGCACTGCCGCGCTGGGCGTGATGTACGAGAACGAAGGCTTCTTCGCCTCGCTGTACGACAAGTACTCGGGCAGCCAGAAGGCGTACAACTCCAGCTTCAATCCAGACGTCGCCTCCTCGGTCACCTCCACCATCGGCACCGGCGGCTACTGGCAGGCGGCGATGAGCGTGGGCTACGGCCAGAACCTCACCGGCTCGGTGATCAAGAGCTACAAGGTGCGCCTGCAGGTGGACAACCTGTTCGATGCGCACAACCTGGTGATCAACTCGGTGAGCGGCAACGTGGGTTCGTACTACGTGTTGCCGGGCCGCAGCTGGTTCGCTTCCGTATCGCTGGCGCTGTAACGAAGGGGGCCATCATCATGTTCAAGCACACCCTCCTTGCGCTGCTGTTGATCGCACCGACGCTGGCCGCTGCGAAGGACTCGCATGCCAACGCCTACCTCAGCGACGCGCAGATCGACACGGTCATGGCGGCGCTGCCCGCGCCGAGTGCGCCGGGCAGCGCGGAAGACCAGGCCGACCGCGCCACCACCGATCGCGCCTTCGCCGCGCGCTCTTCATCAGATTTCGCCCAGGCGAAGCAGGAAGAGAAGTTCAACGCATTCGACTTCGCCCCCGTGATCGGCGCTGACTTTCGTGCCGACAAGCTTCCGCATGTGGCCGCGCTGTTCAAGGAAGCCGAGCACGAGACCAAGGAAGCCGTCGACCTTTCCAAGAACCACTGGAAGCGCGTGCGCCCCTGTCCGCCGGCATCGGACTGCGCGATGCATCCCGAGGAGTTGGCGAAGAAGAGTTTCGGCTATCCCAGCGGTCATTCCAGCCGAGCCACGGTGGACGCCATCCTGCTCGCGCAACTGTTCCCGCAGGATGCCGACGCGCTGATGCAGCATGCGCGCGACATCGGTTGGCGCCGCGTGGTGAAGGGCGTGCACACCTTGCAGGACATCTACGCCGGCCGCCAGTTCGGCCAGGCGCTTGCCACCGACATGCTCGCCTCGCCGGCCATGCAGCACGATCTGGCGGCCGCTCGTGAGGAATTGCGCTCCGCTGGCCTGGTTTCCATCGCGCCCAAGGCTCCGTGATGCCTGCCTGCGGGCTCCGCATGGCCCGCAGGCAGGTGCCCTCGCCCATGGACGGGCAATTTTTCCCGGGACCGTAACAAAACGGAAAGACAATCGAACGCTGACCCGGCGGCCACATGGCCGCCGTACTTGCTGGCGGGAAACGCGATGCACATCATCCTGGTGGAAGACGATCTGGAACTCGGCGCGGCCATCCAGCGCGCGCTCGACCGCCTGTCGTACACGGTGACGTGGATCACCGACGGCACCGAGGCCATCGCCGCCATGCAGGAGCAGACCGCCGACCTGGTGCTGCTCGACCTCGGCCTGCCCGGCAAGGACGGCCTGGACATCCTCACCGAGGCGCGTCGCAACGACATCCGCACGCCGGTGCTCATCCTCACAGCGCGCGACGCGGTGCAGGCACGCGTGCATGGGCTCGATGCCGGTGCCGACGATTACCTCACCAAGCCCTTCCATCTCGACGAACTCGGCGCGCGCATCCGTTCGCTCACGCGTCGCATGCAAGGGCTGGCCGCCAACCGCATCGAAGCCGGCGCGCTGTGCCTGGACCTGGCCACGCTGGAAGTCACCTTCCGCGGCAACCGCGTGGACCTGACGCGGCGCGAGATGTCGCTGCTGCAGACGCTGATGGAGCGCAGCGGGCGCGTGGTTCGCCGCGACACGCTGGAAAGCTCGCTCTACGGCAGCGATCGCGTGGTCACCGATGGCGCGCTCGACGTGCTGGTGCATTCGCTGCGGCGCAAGCTGAGCTTCGACACCATCCAGAACGTGCGCGCGTTCGGCTACATGATTCCGCGGGAACCGCGGTGAAACCCACCAGCCTGCGCGGCCGCCTGCGATGGATGATCATCGCGCTGCTGCTGTTGTTCCTGTTGCCGCTGGCGTTCTACAGCTTTCGCCGCACCAGTTCGGAAATGGCCGTGCTGTCGGACGCCCGCCTCGCCGAGGCGGCGCATACCATCGCCACGCTCATCAGGCAGGCCGGCGTGCAGACCTTCGCGGGACACGAAGGCTTGCTGGTTCCCGTGCAGAAGAAAGGCGTACTGGCCGCACAGGGCGAAGTCGCCACGCACGAATCGGAAGTGGGTTTCCAGGTGTTCGACCGCCAGGGCAAGCTGGTGCTCGGCACGATCAACCTGATGACCTTGCCGGCCACGCCGGATGATCGCTCCGCGTACCACGACCTGAAGAAGCAGCACCACGTGTGGCGCGTGTTCAACTACGTCGACCCCAACAGCGCCTACGTGATACGCGTGGCCGATCGCTACGACAGCCGCGAGGACATCGTGCATACGCTGTGGCTGGACCACGGCCTGCCCTTCCTGTTCGGCCTGCCGGTGCTCGCGCTGCTGGTGGGCTGGGCGGTGGGGCGCGGGCTGCGTCCGCTCGCGAGCCTCACCACCGCGCTGTCCGCGCGCGAACCCGGCAGCCGCGAACGCATCGTGCTGCCCGATGCACCGCGCGAGTTGCGTCCGGTGCTCAACGCGCTCAACGAACAACTCGACCGACAAGAGGATGCACTCGAACGCGAGCGCCGCTTCAGCGCCGACGTGGCGCACGAACTGCGTACGCCGCTGGCATCCATCCTGCTCAACCTCGAAAGCGCCATGGAGACCATCGACCCGGATGAGATCCAGGACAGCCTCGCCGGCGCGCACGGCAGCGTGGCGACGCTCGGCCGCCGCATCGAGCAGTTGCTTGCATTGGCCAAGCTCGAGGCGGGCGCCGCATCCACCCGCTTCGAGCCCGTGGACCTGGTCGATGTGGCCGGCGGCGTGGTGAAGGAACTCGCCCCAACCATCCAGCGCCGCGGCGTCGAACTGGGCTTCGTCTTGCAGGACAACCGCGTGTTGGTGCAAGGGTACGCGCCGGCCCTGGTGGCGCTGTTGCGCAACCTGCTGGAGAACTCCCTGCGCTACGTGCCTGCGGGCGGGCGCATCCAGCTCGCCGTGGTGCAGAACCGGCAGGAAGCCACCCTGGAAGTGATCGACAACGGCCCCGGCATTCCCGTGGAACGACGCCACGCGGTGTTCGCGCGCTTTCATCGCGAGGCGGGCAGCCGTGGCGAAGGCTATGGCCTGGGGCTTTCCATCGTGGCCCGCGCCGCCAGCCTGCATCGCGCCACCATCGAGTTGCTGGACTCGCCCTTCGGTCGCGGCTTGCGCGTGCGCGTGTCGATTCCGCGGCTGAGCCTTTGAGCGCCCGCCGCGAGGCTGCACGCTGGCGCGCTTTCATGGGACCACTAAGCCACCACTAAGCGCGGCCTGACGATTTCTTAGCGATAAGCACAACGGCAGGCAACCGACATGCAGGCGGGTGCCATCGCGATCGCAAGAACTCAGTAGTCATTAAGCCCCGCAGCCCGAGCATCGACTCCAGTTCAACGGAGGTGTGCCATGAAAAGGTTCGTACTTGCTCAACGTGTCGTGCTTGGCCTGGCGGTCGCCGCGACCGCTGCAGCACCCATGGCCGCGTCCGCACGCGATGGCTGGGGTCATGACGGCGGCTATGGCCGAGGCCATGGCGACTGGCACCGTGATCGTGGCGATTGGCATCGAGGTGGTGGCTACTACGGTGGCGGTTATTACGGTGGCGGCCATCACGGCGGCCACGGCAATGCAGGCGCCTGGATCGCCGGCGCCATTGCGGTGGCGGCGGTCGCCGGCATCGTGCAGCAGGCGACCGCGCCGGCTCCCGTGTATTACCAACCCGCGCCCACTTACTACCAACCGGCCACCACGTACTACCAGCAGCCGCCGACCGTGGTGTATCGCCAGTCCGCGCCGGTGGTGTATCAACAGCCGCCGCAGGATGATGGCCAGGTCATCTACGAGCAGCCGACCGGCGGCTATCAGAATGGCTACCAGGATGACGGCTACTGAGCGGGAAGCTCGTCCACCTTGCTCAAAGAGAGCCCGGCACGTGCCGGGCTCTTTCGTTGGTGGAGCTGACCGAGGTGGCTCAGGGCAAGGTGATGATCGCCTGCAGGCCGCCGCCCTCGCGATTGGCGAGGCGCAACTCGCCGCCAATGGAGCTGATGAGCTGCGCGGCAATGGCCAACCCAAGACCCGCGCCGCCGGTGTCGCGGTTGCGAGACGATTCCAGCCGATAGAACGGCTGCAGCACCTGTTCCAGTTCGCCCTCGGGAATGCCGGGGCCACGATCGGAGACGGTCACGGTAAGCACGTCGGGCGCTACGCGCTGCACCTGCACCTCGGCGGCGCCGCCGTACTTGATCGCGTTGTCGATCAGGTTGGCCAGCACACGGCGCAGCGCCTGTGCGCGCACCGTGGTGGTGGCGGCCACGCTCTCGCTCATCGTCACCGGTTGGCCCATGTCCTGGTAGTCGAACACCAGGCTTTCCACGAAGGCGCTGAGGTCGAGCCGCACCGGTGATTCCGATCCGCCGTGCGCGCTGCGCGCGTAGGCCACGCCTTCGCGCACCAGGTGTTCGAGTTCGTGCAGGTCGTCGATGATGCGCTGCTGCTCGGGCGACGCGTCCAGCGCTTCCACGCGCAGGCGCATGCGGGTGATCGGCGTCTGCAGATCATGCGAGATGGCGGCCAGGATATGCAGGCGCTCCTTCAGGTGACGCGCGATGCGATCCTGCATGGTGTTGAACGCCTTGGCCGCACGCGCCACTTCGGTGGGGCCTTCCTGCGACACGCGCGGACCATCGGCGGTCGGCGTCATCGCATCGGCGGCTTTTGCCAGCGTACTCAACGGACGCGTGGCCAGCCGCACCGCCAGCCAGGTGCAGATCAACAGCAGGATCACCTGCAGGATGAACACGAACGGCAGCCACGACGCCACCGGCTTCATGCGCGGCGTCACCTGCAACGTGAGCGGCGAGCCATCGTGCAGCGTGAAATGCACCTGGTATTGCTCCGGCGACATCGCGATGGTGTTGCCGTACACATGGAAATCGGGCCCGACTTCCTTGGCGATCAGGCTGACGACGTAGGCCGAGCGATCCGTCGCCAGATGCTTCCCGGGCTCGCCGGGCCCAAGGATGTAGAAATAATTGTCGCGCTCCAGCCGGTTGAGCCAGCGCGAACGCTCCGCCGCCGGTAACCGGTCGATCACCGCGACCGAGGTGCCCACGTCGTGCTCCAGCGTGTTGAACATCACCGCCGTGGCGCTCTGCATGCGCTCCATGTAGAGCAGCGCGAACGACAGTCCCTGCGCCAGCATCAGGCCTGCGAAGATGATCAGGTACAGCCGCGAGGCCATGCTGCGCGGCAGCCAGGAACGCCTGCTGGTGGACACGTCGCTCATGAATCCTGGCCGTTGAGCACCACCGGCATCGAGAACACGTAGCCTTCGCTGCGCACGGTCTTGATGTAGGTCTGATCGCGCGCGCCGTCCTGCAGACGCTGGCGCAGGCGGCTTACCAGCAGGTCGATGGAGCGGTCGAACAGTTCGGCGTCACGGCCCTGGGTGAGGTTGAGCAGCTGGTCGCGCGACAGCACGCGTTGCGGGTGGTCGAGGAACACACGCAGCAAGCGGAACTCGGCGCCGCTCAGCGACACCACCGTGCCGTTCTCGTCGAGCAGATGGCGCGCTGTCGTGTCCAGGCGCCAGCGCCCGAAGGCGATGCTGTCGCTGCTTTCGGTCACGCGCAGGTTGGGCGGCAGCATGCGCGTGCGGCGGATCACCGCCTTGATGCGCGCCAGCAGTTCGCGTGGCGAGAACGGCTTGGTGACGTAATCGTCTGCGCCCATCTCCAGGCCGATGATGCGGTCGGTCTCGTCGTCGCGCGCGGTGAGCAGCACCACCGGCAGGTGCTTGTGCTTGCCGCCGCGCAGCGTGCGGCAGAGCACCAGCCCGTCGTCGCCGGGCATCATGATGTCGAGCACGACCAGGTCAAACGCCGAGGTATCGAGCTGCGCGAACATCTCGCGGCCATCGGCGGCGCCGGTGGCGCGCAAGCCGTTCTTGCGCAGGTAGTCCACGATACCTGTGCGGATCCCGTAGTCGTCGTCGACGACGAGGATCTGGTCGATGTGTTCCATGCTGTCTCCCATGATCTGGCGCCGTATCGCCCTGCCTCAGGCTTTGCCGAGCAACTGGCGGATACGTTCTTCAGTGCGATCGTAGTCGCCTTCGCCAACGTGGCGATAGACCACGTGCCCGTCGCGGTCGATCAGGTAGATGGCCGGCCAGAAGCGGTTGTTATAGGCGTTCCAGATACGGTTGTCGTTGTCCGCCACTACCGGATACTTGATGTCCAGCGCGCCAATGGCGTCCTTCAGGGCGCCCAGGTCGCGCTCCTCGTCGTATTCGGGCGTGTGCACGCCGACCACCACCAGGCCATCGGCCGCATAACGGTCGTAGAGCGCCTTGGTGTGCGGCAGCACGTGCACGCAGTTGATGCATTCGCGCGTCCAGAACTCCACCAGCACCACCTTGCCGCGCAGCGACGACATGGTCAGCGGCGCGGAATTGAACCAGCGGGTGCCGCCGTCGAAATCGGGTGCCGACACGTTCGTGGCCGGCGTTTGGGCGCTGGCGATGCCCGATACGCCCGGCCACGCGGCGACCAGGGCTGCACTGAAGGCCGCGACGGCGGCGGCGAGACGCAGGATTTTCATGGGGAACTCCAGGGACTGAGGTGACGGCGCACGCGCCGGAACGGTAGCCATTAGAGCAAGCCCATTTGTATCGGGCATGTCGCCCGCACCGGCTTTTTGTATCGCTTTGTATCCGGCGCGGGGACGCCTCCGGGGCCGGCCAAGCGGCTTTGTATCCGAATGTATCGACGGGGCGCCGTTACACATTTCGATGCCTTTGCGCAGGAAACGCGACACATCGGGGATACGCGGCGGCGGTTTCATGGCCACACCGGCTGATCCACAGCCAACGTCCATCACCCAGCCAAAGGAAACTTCCCATGTCCGACCGCACCGTTCTCTACACCGGCAAGACCACCACCACTGGCGGCCGCGATGGCCAGTCGCACAGCGACGACGGCCAGCTCGACATCAAGCTGTCGCCCCCGGGTTCCGGCAAGGCTGGCACCAATCCCGAGCAGCTGTTCGGCGCGGGCTGGTCGGCCTGCTTCATCGGCGCCATGGGCCACGCCGCCCGTGCACGAAAGATCGTGCTGCCCGCCGACACCCGCGTTTCAGCCGAGATCGACCTCACGCAGGGCAGCGACGGCTATGCACTGCAGGCGCGTCTCCACGTGTCGCTGCCGGGTCTTGATCGCGAGGTGGCGCAATCGCTCATCGAAGCGGCGCATCAGACCTGCCCATACTCCAAGGCGACGCGCGGAAACATCGACGTCGCGTTCTCGCTCGCCTGAGCCACCGCACCCATCGACACAAGGAATTCCCCGATGAATCGCACCCGCGCCACCCTCGCCGCCACTTTCGCCCTGAGCCTTGCCGCGTTCGCCGTGAGCGGCCACGCCGAGGAAGCGAAGAAGCCCATGGAAAAGTGCTACGGCGTGGCACTCGCCGGCAAGAACGATTGCGCCGCCGGCCCGGGCACCACCTGCGCCGGCACGTCGAAAGCCGACTACCAGGGCAATGCCTGGGTGCTGGTCGACAAAGGGACCTGCACCACCCTCAAGACCCCGAAAGGCTACGGCTCGCTCGAGGCCAAGTCGTGAGCAGCACGGAAGTAGCCGCGCTGCGGCCGGTGACGATGGATGCCACGCATCCATCGTCCACCACGCTGACGCGACGGCTGCCCGACGCACTGCTGCTGTTGATCGCACGCCTGGGCATCGCGGCAGTGTTCTTCCAGTCGGGACGCACCAAGGTCGAGGGGTGGCTCTCGATCAAGCCCTCCACGTACGAACTGTTCGCCTCGGAATACCACCTGCCGCTGATTCCCTCCGATTGGGCGGCGCGACTGGCCACGGGTGCGGAACACCTGTTCCCGATCCTGCTGGTGCTGGGCCTGTGCACGCGGATCTCCGCACTGGCACTGCTGGGCATGACCACGGTGATCGAGATCTTCGTCTACCCCGACGCATGGCCGACGCACCTCAGCTGGGCCGCCCTGCTGCTGCCGCTGGCGGCGCGCGGTGGTGGCAAGTGGTCGCTCGACCATCGCTTGCGCCAGCCACGCGCGACGCACTGAAAACAACCACGCACTTCCATCCCTGATTACCGAAAGGACACACCCATGCGTACCTTGCTGAGCATCGCCATCGCGTTGATGGCATCGATGGGCCCGGCCCTCGCCGACGACGCGCCCAAAGCAGCGCCCACACCAACCACCGCGCCCATCGGCGTGAAGAACATCGTGATCGTGCCCGGCGCCTTCGTCGACGGTTCCGGCTGGCGCGTCGTGCACGACATCCTGATCCACAAGGGTTATCACGTGACGGTGGAACAGCCGCGCATCGAAACGCTGGCCGACGATATCGACCTCACCCGCGAACTGATCCGCCAGCAGGATGGTCCCGTGGTGCTGGTTGGCCACAGCTATGGCGGCGCGGTGATCACCGTGGCCGGCAATCGCGACAAGGTCAAGGCGCTCGTCTACGTGGCCAGCGTGCAACCGAGCGAAGGCGAAAGCCTGAGCCAGCTGCTCGGTTCCATGCCGTCGCCGAGCAACGACGTCGTCGCCACCCGCGATGGTCATCTCTACGTCAATCCGGACAAGTTCGCTGCGGATTTTGCCGCCGACCTCACGCCGAACCGCACCAACTTCTTCGCCGTATCGCAGCCGCAGGCCACCACGGCTGCATTCAACGCCACGGTGTCTTCCGCGGCCTGGCATACCAAGCCGACCTGGGCCGTGCTGACCACCGAAGACCACGCCCTCAGCCCCGACCTGCAGCGCTGGATGTACCAGCGTGCGGGCTCGAAGGTCACCGAGATCAAGGCCAGCCACCTCGTCTACATCTCGCAGCCCGAAGCGGTGGCGAAGGTGATCGAGGAAGCCGCCACCAGCGTGCATTGAGCACACCCCACCATCGCACTCCAACAAGGAACTTCGACATGACCCCGATCGCCATCAAGCGCACCAGCTTCGCTTCCGCCGCCGCCCTCGTGGCCCTCGCCGTGGCCTCCATCGCCTCGCCCGTGCGTGCCGCCGACCAGGCGGGCGCCAAGGAAGAACCCGTGCGTTGCTACGGCGTCAACACCTGCAAGGGCACCAGCCTCTGCGCCACTGCCAAGAACGACTGCAAGGGCTTGAACACGTGCAAGGGCCAGGGCGTGGTCGTGAAGACCAAGAGCGCCTGCCTTGCCGAAGGCGGCACGCTGACCGAACCGAAGTAATGCCTCGCGGAGCCTGCATTACGCAGGCTCCGCACTTTTCCTCAGCAGGAGCATCGACATGTTCACGCCACCTCCGACGTTTTCCGGTTTCGGCCTCGGCCTGCGCAAGGAGCACTACCGCGATTTTCTCGAGACCGACGTGCCGGTCGATTTCGTCGAGGTGATCTCCGAGAACTTCATGGTCGACGGTGGCCAGCCGCGCCACATCCTGCGCCGAGTACGCGAACGCCATCCGGTGGCGCTGCATGGCGTGTCGATGTCGATCGGTTCGGTCGATGGGCTGGACCGCGACTACCTGCGCCGACTGCGTACGCTCGCTGATGACATCGAACCCCTGTTCGTATCCGACCACCTGAGCTGGTCGCGCTTCGGCGGGTTCAACTCGCACGACCTGCTGCCGCTGCCCTATACCCGGGAAGCACTCGACCTGGTGTGCCGCCACATCGACATCGCGCAGGATGCGCTGGGCCGCGCGATGCTGTTCGAGAACCCGTCCAGCTACGTGGCCTTTGCCGACAGCGAGATGACCGAATGGGAATTCCTCGCCGCCATGTCGCGGCGCACCGGCTGCGGGCTGTTGCTGGACGTGAACAACGTCTACGTGAGCGCGCGCAATCATGGCCTGGACGCGCATGCCTTTCTGCGCGGCATTCCCGCCGATCGCGTGCGGCAGATCCATCTGGCAGGCCACACCGAAGTCACCGATCTGTTGATCGACACCCACGACCAGCCGGTGTGCGACGACGTGTGGTCGCTGTATGCCGAAGCGATGTCGCTGCTCGGCCCCGTCGCCACCATGATCGAACGCGACGATGCGATTCCTCCGCTCGCCGAGTTGCTGGACGAACTGGCCATCGCGCGCACCATCGGCCAGCGCGCACAGCACGTGGCGGAGGCCGCATGACGCTCGCCGAACTCCAGCGGGACTTTCGCGACTGGCTGACCACCGCCTCGGCCGATGCCTCGCAACGCCTCGACCCGCGCTCGTCGTTCGGCATGACCGTCTACCAGAACAACTACCGCGCCCAGCTCGTGAGCGTGCTCGAAGCGAGTTATCCGCAGCTGCACGCGCGGCTCGGTTCCGAACTGTTCCTCGACGCCGCCATCACCCACATCGATCGCCACCCGCCCCATGCGTGGACACTCGATGCCTACGGCGCGGACTTCGAAGCGACCCTGCGCGCCATGCTTCCGCACAATCCGGACGTCCACGAACTGGCGTGGATCGAATGGTCGCTGTCCGAATCGTTCGTGGCGCCTGATGCGGCAGGCGTGTCTCCCGAGCAGCTCGCGCAGATCGACTGGGACACCGCGCGCCTGCAGTTCTCGCCGAGCCTGCGCCATCGACCCGCAATCACCAATGCAGCCGCACTGTGGTCTGCCCTGCAGCAGGACGTCGAAGTCCCCGAGAGCGAAATGCTCGATGCACCTCGCGCACTCATCACATGGCGGCAGGGCTACACGTGCCAGCTCAAACAGGTCGATACAGACGAATACGCCGCCCTGCAGTCGCTGCACCACGACAACCGCTTCGCCTCGCTGTGCGATGAGCTGGTCGCACGACTTGGCGAAGACACCGGCGTCACCCGAGCCGGCGAACTGCTCGCCAGCTGGATCGGCGCAGGCGTCGTCACGGGCGTCACCTCGGGCTGATAGAACCTTGCTGCACGTCTCGGCAGTCCTACCGGCCGCCCTGATCCACCATCACACGCGGCAGCCGCAACCCGTTCCAGCCCTCGCCCGGCCAGCCCGTGTCCCTTCGGCTTTGACGCGCCCTACACGTTTCGTAGACAAACAATGCGGCTTCAGGAAACGCGGTGCGATCGAGGGGCGCGTGAATACCACGGGGATAAACCGGTATGAGCTGCTGGTCGACTCCGTTGTCGACTATGCCATTTGCCTGATCAATCTGGATGGCACCATCGCCAGCTGGAACCTGGGTTGCGAGCGAAGCACGGGATACAGCGCGTCCGAAGTGCTGGGTAAGCACATTGCGATGTTCTATACCGACGAGGCGCAGGCAGCCGGCGAACCCGCTGCCGCGCTCGTCACCGCCCATGACGAAGGCCGCATGGAAGCCGAAGGCTGGCGGTGTCGCAAGGACGGCTCGCAGTATTGGGTAAACGTCGTTCTCGATCTGGTGAGGACGCCGGATGGCATGGCCATCGGTTATGCCTCGGTCACGCGCGATCTCACCGAGCGCAAGCAGGCGGACGACCGCCTGCGCCACAGCGAGGAACAATTCCGGTTGCTGCTGCAGGGCGTGGGCGATTGCGCCATCTACATGCTCGACCCCAACGGCTTCATCACCAGCTGGAACACCGGCGCGCAGCGCATCAAGGGCTATACGCGCGAGGAGATCCTCGGCAAGCACCTGTCCACGTTCTACACGCTGGAAGACCGTGCCGCCGGCGAGCCGCAGCGCGCCCTGGGCCTGGCCGCCAGCACGGGGCGCTTCGAGGCGGAAGGCTGGCGCGTACGCAAAGATGGTTCGTCGTTCTGGGCGCATGTGATCATCGACCGCATCACCGACGACGATGGCCGGCACGTGGGCTTTGCCAAGGTCACGCGCGACATCACCGCGCGACGCGATGCCGATGCCGCGCTTGCCGATGCACGCGAGGCGTTGTTCCAGTCGCAGAAGCTCGAAGCCGTGGGCCAGCTCACCGGCGGCGTGGCGCACGACTTCAACAATCTGCTGATGGCGGTGATCGGCAGCCTCGAATTGCTCGAGCCGCGGCTGTCGCACGATCCGCACGCATTGAACCTGCTTGGCAATGCGCTGGCCGGCGCACGTCGTGGCGCCGCGCTGACCAAGCGCATGCTGGCCTTTGCACGCAAGCAGGAACTTCAGCCCACCGCGATCGATGTGCGCGTTCTGGTGCACGGCATCAGCAGCCTGCTGCAGCGTTCAGCGGGGCCCACGATCACCATCGACACCGTATTTCCGCTCACGCTGCATCACACCCTGGTCGACGGCAACCAGCTGGAACTGGCCTTGCTCAATCTGGTCATGAATGCACGCGATGCGATGCCCGATGGCGGGCACATCATCATCACGGCGAAGAACGAATCGATCGAACTATCCGGGCATCGAACCGCGCTGCCGCCGGGTGACTACGTGAGCCTGTCGATCACCGACAACGGCCAGGGCATGGACGCTGCCACACTCGAACGCGCCACCGAACCATTCTTCACCACCAAGGGCATCGGCAAGGGCACCGGCCTTGGCCTCTCGATGGTGCACGGCCTGGCCGAGCAATCGGGTGGTCGTCTCGTATTGCGCAGCGAAGCCGGACGCGGCACCACCGCGGAGTTGTGGCTGCCGATGGCCTTCACGGAACAGGTCGCGCCTTCGCGCGCGCCGGAACAGGCCGCACCAGAGGCTGAAGCGTCGAGTGCGCAAAGCATCCTGGTGGTCGATGACGATCCGTTGATCGCCATGACGATGACCGCCGTCCTCAACGACCTGGGTCACGTCACCGTCGAAGCGAACTCGGCACAGGAAGCGCTTGAGCAACTTTCGCAGAAGACGTTTTTCGACCTGATGATCACCGACTACGCCATGCCCGTCATGAATGGCCTGCAGTTGATCGAGGAAGTGCAGGCGCGCTGGCCGGATCTGCCGATCATTCTCGCTTCCGGTTATGCGGAGCTGCCCGGGGGCTCGGCGAGGGACGTCCTTCGCCTGCCCAAGCCATTCGGCCGTGCGGATCTGGTGCGCGTCGTCGAAGCCGCGGTCGCGTGGTCGGCGAGCCGCAAGACCACCGTCTGAACACGTCGCCCACCTGCCTGCGAACTCAGGACATGCCGCCTGAGGTCCAGCTCTCCAACCGATACTGCGGATGGCGGGTGCGTGTGCGCAGATCGGCCCGCATCAGGCATTGGAACAGTTCGGTGGCGCGATCGCCGGTGAGCGGATAGTTCGTTTCGCCAGTCCAATGCACGACGATGAATTCGGTGCCCTCAGTCACCACTTTCGAGAGCCGGTCGGCCAGACGCACCAGCGCGGGTATGGAGAAGTAGTAGAGCACTTCGGACAATACGACGAGATCGAAGGGGCCATCCCAATCGCCATCGGGCAGATGGGCCTGCACGAACGTGACGTTGGAGGCCGTGCACAACTCCCTGGCGCGCTGCAGCGCCATGGTGCTGGTGTCGATGGCGGTGACGGCATCGCAACGTCCGGCAAGCAGGCGCGTGAGCCCCCCGATGGAGCAGCCAAGTTCCAGGGCGTGGCGATAGCGCTGCCGCGCAAGCGCCTGCATGGTCGCCTCGTATTTGTCGCGCTCGTAGCTGCTGGTCAGCACGGACCACGGATCGACCTGTCCGGTGTAGAGCCGCTCGAAGAACTCGTGGTCATACTGCGGGGCGGAGGAAAACTTCGGTGTCGGCATGGACATGACGCAATAACTCCTCGGGTATTCTGAAACCGTCGACATCGAGCGAGAGGCGGCCCTGTTGACTGGCGTAAGCCTCGATCGCCGATGCCTTGATGGAACGTTGTGCCGTGATGTCGATACGCATGCCGTTCACCGCCACGGGCTCGTCGAGCAGCAGCCAGCTCCAGATCGGATAGGTCATCACTTCTACGCCGGGCAGTCCGCGCGTGGACTCCTGGATCAATGCGCAGGCGGCGCGGTGATCACCGTGGGGATCGGTGTCGGCC
The DNA here is from genome assembly GCF_040545895.1 of Dyella japonica. Classification (GTDB taxonomy): domain Bacteria; phylum Pseudomonadota; class Gammaproteobacteria; order Xanthomonadales; family Rhodanobacteraceae; genus Dyella; species Dyella japonica_D. Next base: position 352,087 of record NZ_JBEPMU010000004.1, on the reverse strand, counting down.
GTGACCACGATCAGGCACGGGCTGCGTTCGGCAGCGAGGCAGCGCAGCCAATGCGTCGCCCACAGGCGCTGCTCGCCTCCCAGCGCGGGCAGGCCGGTATCGGGCAAGCCCATGAAGCTCAGGTGCGCCGGCGTCAGGCCCAGGTGAGAGGCGGCAAGCATGGCCTCGCCACGTCGAATGGCGGCGATGTCGCGCGTGGTATCGGGATGCGAACCCTCCCCGTTGGTGAGGAACACCACATGCCTGAGCACATCGCCACGTGCCGCCCATGCCAGCAGTCCGCCGCAACCGAGTGTCTCGTCATCGGGATGCGGCGCGACGATGATCAGGCCGCGATGGGCCAGCAAGGTCTCGGGCGTAGCGAGGGGCAGTTGCCGCATGGCCTGGGCGTAAGTCATGCGCGCACCGCCGAGGCGAGCATGTGTTCGCCCACCTTGTCCCTCACCAGATCCGGCACGGGTTGCCGCAGATAGGTTTCCAGATCACGCGTGATGCGCTCGATGGGATGGTCGCGGCGAAACGCGGAAAGACCCACCGAGCGATGCACCCACTGCATCACGGCCAGCAGTTGCTGTTCCACCGCCAGCCGCGCCATGCGAACCACATGGATGACCTGCGTGCACTCGCCACCGCCGTCCGCCGCGCGTCGCGCGTGCTCGACCCACATCGCCGCCGTTTCCAGGGCGATGGCGATATCGGCCATGCGCGCCCGTTGATGCGCATCGCCATCGCGCCCCGCACGAACCAGGGCACTCGACGCCAGTTGCCCCAGGCGCTGGCCCGCACCGAGCTGAGCGGCGAGAAAGCGCCAGGCGCCGGCGGTGAACTGTGGTTCGCTGTGGTACGCGTTGTCGGCGCCGATGATTTCCGACGCATCGACGTGCGCCCCGCGGTAATGAACCGGCAACGTCACCGAGGCGCGCATGCCATGCATTTCCCACTCGCTTCTCGCACCCACCTCACAGCCGGTGGAAGGCCAGACCATCACGTAGCCGAGTCGCGCGTGTTGCGCCGTCACCAGCGGCCGATTGATCAAACCCGCTCCCGACGCATACGCCTTGCTTCCGTCGAGCACATACCCAACGTGCGCGTCGTGCAGCGCAAGCGGCCCCGACGGATGCGGCGCATTCCACACGCCCAGCCAGCCACCTTCGGCCACGTAACGGCATAGCGCCTCGCGCTGTGCCGCATCGCCACAGGTCCATATCAACTGGAAGGCGTTGACGTGTCCCTCATACAGGCGAGCCACCGAAAGATGCGAGGCGCCGAGACGACGCAGCCACTCGCAGAGGCTGCGCGATGCGCCAGGCGACCAGCCAAACTCCGCGCCGCCCAGCGACGCCGGCAGCACGGCGGTGGATGCACCGCAACGCACCAGGTACTTCAACGCATCGAGCGGCGCGCCATCGACGCGATCGTCCTCCATGGCGAATGCGTCGAGCGTGGCTTCGAGTTCGGCAGGTATCGCCACCATCGGGTGCTGTCGCGATGTGTGGCGTCTCAGGGGAATGGCGTTCATGGCGTGGTCCCGGTGGAAAGGTCGGCGCGCCATGCGGAGGGAATATGCATGCGCGCCAGCAAGGCTTCGCCACGGGCACACTGGGCGAGCAGTTGCGACGGAAGGATGGGCTGCCGGGCAAGTCGTGGCGATGCACTCTCGATCACGCGCCAGGCGGCGCCGAACCCGCCCGCATCCAGGGCATCGCCAAGCATGCGCAGCGTGAGGCGAAGACGTGCGGAACAGGCGTGCAGATGTTCGGCGTGGCGAGGCCCCGCATGAAGCTCACGCAGCAGGCGTCGTGTGCGGGCGCGGAAATACGCCCGCTCCACGGTTTCCAGGCGCTCGTCGCACGGCGAGTCCGGCTCGAGTATCCGCTTTCGCATGGTATCGGCCATGCCGCCACGCGCACGTCCGAACAGACGCCCTGACGTCAGCACCGGTTGCGCCGTGTCGTGCCGCACACGACAGTCGCTTGCTTCGAGTGCGCGCACCAACGCCTTGTCCTCCCCGCATGCCGGCCAAGCCATGCTGCTTACGCGGCGCATCGCGGCCAAGCTCAGGGCGAGGTTGGCGCCACTCGCCTGGTAATGACGCGGCCAGGGATTGTGGTCCACCGGATCGAGCCACGACTCGATCGCGTCCAGGCAGATCTCATAGCGGTCTTCACACATGCGCCGATGCAACAGCGAGCGCGGGATATCTTCCATATCGGCTGGCAGCAGGCGCGCCAGACCAGCCACGGCATCGTAGCCAGCGTCGATCAGGGCGCTGTAGCGTGCGATCCAATGCGGCGGCGGCACGCTGTCCGCATCGGTGGTGAAAACTGCGCCCTCACCTCGCAGCTCGCGGCCGGCCAGATGCATCGCCACGCAACGAGCGGCGCCGGCATCGCAACGCCCCGCGGGAAGCGCCGCCTCCACCGCCATCAGCGGCCCGCAACCCCGGCGACGACCACGACTCACGACTTCGACGAAGGTGTCGTCGGTGGAATCGTTGACCAGCACCAGCACGCCGAATGGCAGCCATGTCTGTTGTCGCGCCAGGCCGTCGAGGCAGCGGCCGATGCGATGGGCCTCGTTGCGGGCGGGAATCGCAACCACGCAGCGCAAGGCCGCGTCCGTCCACGCGGCGTTGCTCCAGGAGCGAAGCGTGCTCACTCCCGCGGGGATCTCGCCAAGGGTTATCTCGACCGGCATGCAAACCTCGTTCATCGCATCGCACCCCAAGCGACGGAACTTCGCCATGTGTGCAAAACGATCCTGCGTGCCGCGCAGTGAACCGCCTGTCGAACCGTTGAGATCAGGAGGTGATGTGCCGACAAAACAGCATCACGTCCCATGTACTGGCCTGCGCATCGCGGCGGCCCGTGCGCGGCGCCGTGGTTCCGCCGCGTTCGGCATCACGCAAGCAGCCGCACCTTTGGCTCGCGGTCCCACTGGCGCGTCTTGGCGGCCTTGATGAAGGCTTTCACATCGCTCGCGTCGACAACGCCCGCGTCCCTGCCCACATGGCCGGCCTTGAGGATCGCTTGCCCTCCCCCATCGACGGCGATGCCCTTGAGATGACCAAACGCATCGCGGGCAAAATCCACGGCGGAGCCGTTCCTGGCGAGGCGCTTGCCGGCTTCTTCGGTAAGCACGAGCGCCACGGCGTCGAACACCGTCGAAGGCGTGCCGGCGAGCTGACCATCGGCGTACATGGGCTTGCCATCGCTCAACGCGATGCCCAGCCTGGGCGCCACCAGTTTCACGGAAGCGCCGGCATCCAAGGCCGCCTTGCGCAGCGCCCTGATCGTGGCGGCATCGGAGCCGTCGTCGACGAGAATGCCCACGGCGCGGCCTTCCAGCGTGTCCTTCATCTTGCCAATGATCTGCAGCGCCGGCGATGGCGGCATGTCGATGGGAGACACGGCCGCGGGCGGTGCCGGCGGCAGCGACGCGAGCCCCAGTCCATTCGCAACGCGCTGCGCGAGATCCGCATCGATGTGACGAAGATGACCCACGATGGCTTCGCGCACATGCATCGTGGCCACCTTGGACAACTCAAACGTCAGGGCGGAAGCCATATGCGCCTGCTCCGGCTTGCTCTGGCTGCGGAAGAACAGCCGCGCCTGGCTGTAGTGATCGGCAAAGCTCTCCGCGCGTACGCGACCCTTGGCACTATCGTCGCCTGTCACTGCCGCACTGCGAAAGCCCGCGCGCGTTTCGCGAGGCGAATCCTCCTGCAACGAACTTGGTTCGTAATTCACGCGCCCCTTCGGCACCTGCATCTGCATATGGCCATCGCGTTGCATATTGGCGAACGGACACTTGGGCGCATTGACGGGAATCTGGTGGAAATTGGGCGATCCCAGGCGCGACAGCTGCGTATCGAGATACGAGAACAGCCGTCCCTGCAGCAACGGATCGTTGGAGAAATCGATGCCTGGCGGTACGTTCGCTGGGCAGTACGCCACCTGCTCCGTCTCGGCGAAGAAATTGTCCGGCCACCGATCGAGCACCATGCGACCGATCACCTTGAGCGGCACCAACTCCTCGGGAATCAGCTTGGTCGGGTCGAGGTGATCGAACGGAAACGCCGCCGCGTCTTCTTCCGTAAAGAGCTGCACGGCCAGGTTCCACTCGGGGTAGCGGCCGCTTTCGATGGCTTCGAACAAGTCGCGTCGATGGAAATCGTTGTCCGCCGCCTGCAGCTTCACGGCCTCGTCCCACACCGTGGACTGGATGCCGAGCTTGGGGCGCCAGTGGAACTTGACGAAGGTGGAGGCACCATCGGCATTCACGAGGCGGAAGCTGTGCACGCCGAAACCCTCGATCATGCGCAGCGAGCGGGGAATGGTGCGATCGCTCATCGCCCACATGATCATGTGCATGGCTTCGGGCGTGAGCGAGATGAAATCCCAGAAGGTGTCATGCGCCGAGGCCGCCTGCGGAAACGCACGGTCGGGCTCCATCTTCACCGAGTGGACAAGGTCGGGGAACTTGATCGCGTCCTGGATGAAGAACACCGGAATGTTGTTTCCCACCAGATCCCAGTTGCCTTCCTTGGTGTAGAACTTCACGGCAAATCCCCGCACGTCGCGCGGCGTATCGACCGAACCGGCGCCTCCGGCCACGGTCGAGAATCGCGTGAAAACGGGCGTTTTCTCGCCCACTTCGGTGAGTATGCGTGCCTTCGTGTACTTCGCCAGCGACGTCGTCAGTTCGAAATAGCCGTGCGCCGCCGTGCCGCGTGCATGCACGATGCGCTCGGGAATGCGTTCGTGATCGAAGTGGGTGATCTTCTCGCGGAGGACGAAATCTTCCAGCAGCGTCGGCCCGCGCGGCGACGCGCGCAGCGAGTTCTGGTTGTCCGAAACAGGAATGCCCTGGTTGGTGGTCAACGCCGGATGCTTGCCACCGGCATGCTCATGGAGTTCGTCGCCCGAACCGCGTTCTGCTTCCCGGCACTCGTCCGATGACCTTGCCTTGGCGGGCTTGGGTGTGGGCTTTTTCGAAGCCATGGTGGTACCTCCGGCAGAACTCGGCTGGGTGTCGAATGACGAATGGGAGAGTCATGCTGTTCCGCACGACGTGAACCCGCTGTCGTACTTGCGTTCGCCATTCGCACCCAGCCGCGATCCGGTCGGTCAGATGCGGCCCATCAACAACAGGATCAGCAGGATCAGCAAAATGAGTCCCAGGCCGCCGCTGGGGTAATAGCCCCAACCGCGACTGTACGGCCAGGACGGCAAGGCACCGATGACCAGCACGAGCACAATGATCAGAAGAATGAGTGACATGGTTGCTCCGTCTCGGCACCGCTGTGCCGGCAATGAAATGGTTGACTCTGGTTGCCGCGCGCATGGCATTCCGACGGCGCCCTGATCCACGAACAGCAGGCGACAGCAACTTCCCGCTGCTGCCGCCCGCATTCACTTGCTCGGCTTATTCGCGGTAGGGACGCCCTTCATAGCGCCGCAAGTGGTACACGCGATGGATGTGCCGCGCACCGTTCCAGCCGCCCAACGCCGCGGCGATGAGGCCGGCCAACCCGCTCAGCAACAAGCCGAGCATGCCCGCCGCTGCGTAATGCTTCGCGCGTTCGGCATCGCTCTTGAGCTGGTCGCTCGCGGCATTGACGATGGGAAGCCAGGTCGTGACGCGCGCGGTGGCCACATCGGCGGGCATCTCGGTTTGCGCAATCAGCATGGCGCGTGCGGTGTCGGTGTGGCCCGCCAACAGTGCAGCAATCAGCGCCTTTTCCGTCTGGCTGTCGGACCGGCTGTCGCGCTGCATGGCGAGTGTGCGATGTACGTCAGCGCGCAAGATGGCCAGCGGTTCATTGCTGACTGCCACCATGCCACCGTCGGAAGCGTCGTCATGCATGGGCTTGTGCTCATGGCTCATGTGCCCCAGCGCGAGCGCAAGCCAGAGCGCGCTGGCAGTGATGGCCAGGCCCCATACGGCGATGCCGTGCAGGCTGCCCATGGTCTCGTCCGCGCGCCCGTCGAACCAGCTTGCAAACAGGCCGCCCACGTAGAGCGATGCCGCCCAGGTGAGGATCATCCAGATGAAGGTACCGATGCCGATGCCCTTCGCGGCGGCCGGCACGTTGTGCGGATCGAATGCGGTAAAACCGAGCGCAAGGCCGGCGCCGTAGAGAAGAATGGCGATGCCCGTCGCGACGAACCAGCCTGCGAAAACGGCACTCCAGCGCATCTGCGCGAACGGGTCGTTTTCGATGGCACTGCTGTATGCGGTCGTAGCCATGAGGATTCTCCCTGGAGTCAGGCGCAGCCACGAACCAGCGCGATGAGGATCAACACCGGAATGGGTACGCCGAGGATCCACAAGAGCACATAGCCGATGCCGCCCCGTTGTCGCTGGGAAGGTTCGGCCGTTTTCTTGGCCTGACTTTCGAGAATGTCGCTCATGGTCGGTTCCTGCAGGTCGAATGCGGGCATGCCGCAAGTGGGCCGACCATGCGACCGATTCCGTGTGCAACATGTGAGAAATGCGAGAGTTCGACGTGGTTGGCGTGCCACGAGTTAACTGGCCTTCCCTGTCGTCATGACGACAGGGGGACCGCCTTCAGGCGCGGTGATCGCATCGCCAGCGTTGTCGCTGCGGCCAAGGTCGCCACGTCCCTGTGCGACCTTGCGCAGCCTGTCTGCACCTGATTCAGGTGTTCTTGATGGACGGATGAGGGCTGTTCGAATCGCCGCAGACGAAGGTGAGCGGAACGCCGTAGACCTTGTTGCCAAAGCGGGCGAACAGTTGGTAATGCCAGGTGCCTTCGCTGTTCTTGTCGCAGTGATAGTTCTCGATGCTGATCTTGTTCTTTCCTTCGTAGCGCAGGTTACGAAAGACCTTTTCGCTCGGCCTGCGCACCAGCCAGCTGAAACCGGGGCTATCCGCGTCGTCGGGCCCGCAGAATTCGCCGTGGCTGGCGTTGCCTGTCAGCTTCCAGGTGATCGTGTGGGGCTGGTGGTCGTTCGCTACCTTGTCGAAGGCGTGGTGATGTTTTCCGGCATTGACCACCAGCAGGTTTTCCTCCCGTCCTGGCTTGGGGTCGCGATAAAGCTCCACCTCGATCTCGATGTTCTTGGGGTCGCTGTGCTTCATGATGATCTCCCGTCGGTAACAGGTTGCGGTTCCCTACTCGATGGTGCTCCCTTGCTCTGGACTGCCCCGGTCAGCCTGATCAGTGATCGCCGCTGTTCTGCGCCAGCAGCTTTTTCTGGAAGTCGGTGTTGATGGGATAGGCCACGTGCTCGCGGCGCAGCACCGCCAGCCATTCCGCATCGCGATAGCCGCTGCTCCACAGTTGTTGTATGAGCGGCTGCGCGCTCGCGTCGTTGCCCAGCGCAAGCAGCGCCCGCGCCTGCATCGACAACAGGCGTGGATCGGCCTGGCCGCTGGGTTGTGCCTGCGCGATCGCCACCACGCCGCGCAGCAGTTCCGCGGCCCTTTCCTTGTCGGTGGTCGTAGTGGCGAGCAACAGTTGCGCGGCCATGTTCGCCAGCACGGTGGCGCGTTCGTGCGGCTGCTTGGCCAGCATGGGACGGAGCGCCTCCATCGCCACGAGCACTTGCGCGTGCGCGCTCTCCACCTGCCCTGCGGCGAGAAGCTGTGCCGCGCGCTCGGTCTGGGCTTCGGCCTGAAGACGCCGCGAGTCGTTTTCGGTGGGATTCTGCTCCACCATCGCGCCGACGATGGAAAGCGAGCGTGCGATGAGCGCGCCTGCGGCGGGCAGGTCGCTATTGATGCGCTTGAGCCGTGCCAGTTGCGCCGAATAGCGGGCCAGGTCGCCCTGGAAGCCGCTGTTGTCCGGATTGCTCTTCACCAGGCCGTCAGCCATGTCCACGGCCTGTTGCATGTGATGCATGCCGGTCTCGTCCTCGCCGACCAGGGCCATGGTGCGGCCGAGAATGGCGCGCACCGTGAGCATCGAATCGCGCTGGCTGAAATCCTTGGGATCACGCGCGGCCAACGCCGATTCGATGGCATTGTCCGAACCGTATTCGGCAATGGCACTCGCCAGGTCGCCGTGCAGCAACGCCAGCTTTCCGATGTTGTTGTGCGCGCCGCCCAGTTCGGCGGCCCAATCCGCCCGATCAGGCTTGGCCGCCACGAGCTTGCCCGACAGCGCAAGCGCGCTTCGGTAGCTGACCAGTGCTTCGTCGAGGCGGCCGCGCGCTTCGAGTACGTGGCCCATGTTGTTGTCGACGATCTCTAACTCGAACAGCAGTTCGAGGTCCTGCCGGGCATACGGCTCGGCGCGCAGCAGCACGCGCTGCGCTTCCTCAAAGCTGGCCTGGGCCGCGTCGAGTTCGCCCTCATACCAATGCGCACGGCCGATGAACTCCAGGATGCGCGCGTATTGCAGCTGTTTCGCCGCATCGGTGGGCGATTTCCTGGCGAGGGACGATGCGAGTGTGGCGGCCGCCTGGTACGACGCTATGGCATCGGCAAGATGTCCTTGTTCCTCGCGCACGGCACCGATGCGTTCCAGCGCTTTCGCCCGCTGCGCCAGCGCCTGTTCCGTGACGTCGGTGGTGGGCATGGCGGCGAAATACTTCATCGCCTTGTTGTCGACCTCCTCCATGATGTTCAGGTGCTCGACGCGATGCAGCTTGTCGTTGAGGTCGCCCAGCATGAAGTCGATCAGGTCTTCCGCCTGTCGCTGTCGACGCTCCGCCGCCACGCGCGCCACGTCGGCTTCGTGTCGTGCACGCATGGCCACGATGGCCAGCGATGCCGTCACGGCGGCGATGAGCAAGGCTGCGGCAGTGATCACGGTGAGTCGTCGATTGCGTCGCTGCAGCTCGCGCTGCTTGAGGCTGTCGAAACTCACGTCGAGCATGCCGGCGATGAGTTTGAGTTTCGCGTTGCGGCGCCCGTCCTTGTTCGCGCGCGCATCGGCGGCGATGGGTTCGGTGGGTTCGGCGCTGGGCTCTCCGTTCGCGGCGAGCTGAAAGCGCAGGGCGGGCGCGAAGCATTCCTGATCCTCCATGCCGGCGATCCCGCTGGCATGCGGTTCGCCTTCCACGATCAGGCAGAAGATGTTGCCGCTGCGGCCGAGGCGCTTGTACGCCAGCACTTCTTCCTGCACCCAGTGCGACGTGGCCGATGCCGGCGAACAGATCACGATCAGGTTGGCCGATTGCGCGAGCGCCTCGCGAACCTTGCTGCCAAGATCGATAGCACTGGCCAGTTCGTCGCGGTCGCGGAAGATCGGTGCCAGACGCCGCGGCACCACGCCGGCCGTGGTCTGCCGGCCCACCAGGCGTGCGGGCACGCGGTAGGTTTCCAGCGTCCGGTGCAGCCAGCCGGCCCAGGCCGCGTCCCGGTGGCTATAGCTGATAAAGGCGCGATACCGAAATTCCGGCGTGGCCGGGGGCTGCCTCATGACGCCTCGCACTCCCGAAGAAGGCTGAGGCCTTCCTGGCCAGGAACGTTCCGTGACGTCGGGTTCTCCGGCGCGTGATGGCCCGGCCCGGCAACCGTGGCATCCCCCTCTGCCGTTCCGCGGATGGTACCAAAATGTGATGTACATCACATTTTTGATGCTAGGCTGGCCCAGCCTGGCGACGCGGGGAGCGCGCCAGGGTCCCGCACATCCTGCCCGCGAGGCTCGTCCCATCGTTCGGTGCGGCATCCCTGCGAAAGGTGCGCGAGGCGTTCGATGCCGGTTCCTGCCATTGCGCGGAGGTTGCCATGACACCTTTGGTGGTCGGCGTCACCAGCCATCGCAACATTGCGGCCGCCGAGATCGAACCGATCCGGGAACGCCTGCGCGCGTTCTTCGCCTGGCTCAAGACCGAATACCCGTCGCTGCCGCTCGTCGCGCTGTCCGCGCTGGCCGAGGGCGGCGACCAATTGTTCGCCACCGAGGCGCTCGCCGCCGGTGCGCGCCTGATCGTTCCCTTGCCATTGCCCCGCGACATGTACGTGGACGACTTCCACGATCCCGCCGTGCGCGCGCGCTTCGAGGAACTATTGCAGCGCGCCGACGTGATCCGCCTGCCACTGCTGAAAAGCCAATCGCGCGAAGCGCTACAAACGTATGGCGAAGCGCGCGATCGGCAATACGCGAAGGCCGGCGTTTTCATCGCCAGTCATGCGCACATCCTGGTATCCATCTGGGATGGCAAGGACTCGGGACGACTGGGCGGCACGGCGCAGATCGTGAAGTACTACCTGCACGGCTCGCTGCCCGGGATCATCGAACACCAGCGCCAGGCCCGCCACATCCTCAGTGGCGGCGACGAACACGTGCTCTATCACATCGTGTGTTCGCGCGAGGGAACGCCTGGCTCGGTGGCCGACGGCTTGACCGCGTTGCAAACGCTGTGGCGCACCGGCGACGACATACCCATCGAGGGCGGCCCACCGGAAGGCTTCGACCTGATGATGCGGCACATGATCGAGTTCAACGAAGACTGTGCCCGCCATGCGTCGGACATCGACGCTGCGAACAGCGACGCGCGCGCCACCGAGACTGATCCGGAAGAAGCCGTCGCTTCGCTGTTCCGTTCCGCCGACTGGCTCGCCGTGCATTTTCGAAAGCGCGTGTTGCTCGCGCTGCGCATGACGTACACCATCGCCGCGCTCATGGGCATCGCCTTCACCTTCTATGCTCATCTCACGCAGCAGGACCGGCTGATCTACTTCTTCCTGCTGTTGTTCGCTGCCGGCGGCGGCGTCGCCGCGCTGGCGCATCGGCGCGAATGGCATCGAAAGTACCTGGACTATCGCGCACTCGCCGAAGGGCTGCGCATCCAGATGTATTGGCGCCGCGCAGGCATCTCCAAGGATACCGATCACGAATTCGCCCACGACAATTTCCTGCAGAAGCAGAACATCGAGCTGGGTTGGATTCGTAACGTGATGCGCGCCGTGGGCCTGCGCCCCCCCGCCAAACCCGAACCCGATGCGCTGGACAGGGTGATCAGCGAGTGGGTGGGCGAACCAGGCCGCTCGGGCCAGCTTCACTATTTCGAATGCAGGACAGTGGAAAGCGCGGGCCTGCATCACCTCACGGAAACCGTGGGCTCCATCAGCCTATGGGCCGGCATCGCCATCAGCGTGTTCCTGGCGATCTTCGCACTCAAGCTGCCGGAAACTACCAAGACCACGCTGGTGATGATCATGGCGTTTCTTTCCATTGTCGCCGCCGTGCGCGAAGCCTACGCGTATCGGAAAGCCGACAAGGAACTGATCCGCCAGTACCGCTTCATGCAGCGCATCTTCAGCGGCGCACGTGCCGCGCTCGACCGCACCAACGATCCGGCCGAAAAGCGCGGCATTCTTCGCTCACTCGGCGACGCGGCACTGACCGAACATGCGGAGTGGACCTTGATGCGGCGCGAGCGGCAGGTGGAGCACAGCAAGTTCTAGTCCGCCTTAGCGGTCAAGGTCTATTGCTGCAGATCTTCTTGATCTCCCGACCCAGTTCACGCGCAGAAGCCTGCGACCATCCGCGCGAGAAGTGTGGCTTCTCAATCACTACAGCCGCTCCCATGCCCCGTGTCCGGAGACGCGCAGCCGCATATTTTCCATGCACCAAAATCACGGTCGGCTTGATCGTACGCAGCAAGAAATCGAATGGTTCCGCATTGCGATCTTGAGACGCCAGATCCTCCTTTCGTCTAGTCGGCGTTGCGTAGATGTTTGTCTCCAGAACGGAGATAGGAGATGCCTCCTCAAGGATCCAGCCCATGACACGTCGACTTGGACTGAGCTCGGGCCGGCGCGTCTTGCCATGGCTCAAGGGACGACGCCTTCGATCTGCCACATACGCCTCAAGCCAGGCGGATTTGTCGAAGCCCTGGTTCGGTCGCCAGAAATGCCAGAAGTCGGTGCCCATGTTCGTGGCCGGGTTGAACCCGACGATGAACGCCTTGCATTCGAGCGGCGAACCGTCGCAGACGAAGGGGCGAAGTTCGGTCGGCCTGCCAATCTGGCGAACGAGCTCGCTTTCAAAGGTATCGAGCGTATCCATGCCGTATCCTCATCCAGCGACCATAGGCTCTGGCTTGCCCCTTTACTCCTGCACCTCGCAACCCCAGCCGTCATTCTGGCCGCCTAGCGGCTCGGCCTCGGTCGCGAGCAGGCTTTCATAGCCGGAGATGTTGTCGTGCGAGGGAACCATGAAGGGATGGGCCTGCACTTCCCAGGGAAGTTCCTCGTTCTCGTCGTATTCGGAGAAGGACACCTTCTGCCCGTTCCTGAGCAGGAGTATGGCGAACTTCAGCGCCGCGTCTTCGGTGGGAAAGATCACCGAGAAGTCGATCTCGCGCGGCACGGAAAGATCATCGCCCTGCTCGGCCATTTGCCGCAGCACATCGCCGTTATCGTCGTCCGGAAAATCCGTGGAATCGTTCATGGTCGATCTCCCGCGCGCTGCAAAGGGCGCCTGTATGAAAGTGTGAGGGCCAGCTGGCGCCGCCGTTCAACCTCGTTGGTTGAACGCAGCGTCATGCTGAAGCGTTGAACCTGAATTCCACACGCGCCCCGCCCGGCTCACGCACGAAGCAATGCTTGTTGCCGGCCTGGCCGACGGGTTCGGGTGCAAACTCCACCTCGACGCCAGGCCACGACGCCACGTGCGTGAACAACGCATGGAGCGCGTCCTCGCTGGGCACGCGCAGCGCGAGATGGTGGAGGCCGATGTTCTTTCGACGATCGAACGGCACATAGCCATCGGTGTGATCGACCTGCCACAGCGTCAGCACCGACGTGCCGTCGGAAACGAAGACGGCGGGGTAACCGGGATTGCCGCCCACGACTTTCCAGCCGAGGCAGTCGACGAAGAAGGCGCGCGAAAGTTCGATGTCGCTCACGGTCAATCCCACGTGGTCGACGCCCGTGGTCAGCGCACTGGTATCAGGCATGGTGTGGCTTCTTCGGCAGGAGATGGGTGGCACGCGTGGGAGGGCGCCCTTGCGTGCTCAATGCAGCAGGTCTTCCCAGTTGCGTGGCACCTTGCCGTGCGGGCCCGGCGTGGGCTGTTCCAGCGGATGGAACAGCGGCGGCTTCAGGCGCGGGCCATCGAAGGCGCGCTTGCTGCGGAAGTCGTAGAACCACGGATCGTCCGGCTCGAAGTTGGCGATCACCGAATGGCCGGTCTCGTGGTAATGCTTGCTGGCGTGCTGGCTCGGCGAACTGTCGCAGCAGCCGATGTGGCCGCACTGCGCGCAGCGGCGAAGGTGCAGCCACCAGCCGCCGGCCTTGAGGCATTCCACGCAGCCTTCGCCGCTTGGCTCGGCGTCGAGATTGATGTGTGACTCGATGTCGTGCATGCGTCGGCTCCTCGCTCACGTGATCGATGCATCGTAGCAGCGGCCCGGTGAGGGCCGCGCATGAGGTTCAGAAGCCAAGATCGCTCAGGCTCGGATGATCGTCCGGACGGCGCCCGATCGGCCAATGGTATTTGCGCTCCGATTCGTCGATGCGCTGGTCGTTGATGGACGCGTGGCGATGCGTCATCAGGCCGTTCTGGTCGAACTCCCAGTTCTCGTTGCCGTAGCTGCGATACCACTGGCCCGAGTCGTCGTGCCATTCGTAGGCGAAACGCACGGCGATGCGGTTGCCTTCGAACGCCCACAGTTCCTTGATCAATCGATAGTCGAGCTCGCGGTTCCACTTGCGCGTGAGGAAGGCCTGGGCCTCCGCACGGCCATGCACGAACTCCGCGCGATTGCGCCAGTAGGTATCCGGCGCATACGCCAGCACCACGCGGGCGGGGTCGCGGGTATTCCAGCCGTCTTCGGCCAGGCGCACTTTCTGCGCGGCCGTTTCGGCGGTGAACGGGGGAACGGGCTGGCGAACTTCCATGACACACCTCGGGGACGGGGGTTGGGTAGAAAGCAAGCTTAGCGTGGGCAACATCCACGTCCCGCGAAGGTAGCGGGACGGGCGGCCGGGATCGTGCGATCAGCGCTTGATCTCGTTCTTGTCCACCGCGCCACCCTTCATCACGAAGGTGACGTGTTCCAGCTGTGCAACATCTTTCATGGGATCGCCATTCACCGCCACCAGGTCGGCGTAATACCCCGGCGCCACCGCGCCGACCTTGCCCGTCATGCCGAGCAGGTCCGCCGCGTTCACGGTGGCTGCCTGCAGGGCTTGCATGGGCGTCATGCCCCACTTGGTCATCACGGCGAACTGCTTGGCATTCCAGCCGTGCGGATACACGCCGGCATCGGTGCCGAAGGCCATCTTCTCGCCGGCCTTCACCGCCTTCTGGAAATTCTCGCGCTGCAGGCGGCCCACCAGCTTTTCCTTCTCGACGGTGCTGGCCGGGAAGCCCTTCTTGGCATATTCGGCCAGGATGTAGTCGTCGTTGTAGACGTCGAAATCCAGATAGGTGCCGTGCTGCTTGGCGAGCTTGAGGCCTTCGTCGTCGATCATGCTGCTGTGCTCGACCGAATCCACGCCCGCGCGTATGGCCATCTTGATCGCCTCGGCGCCGTGCGCATGCGAGGCCACCTTCTTGCCCCAGCGGTGCGCCTCGTCCACCACGGCGTTCATTTCTTCCTGCGAATACTGCGGTGCGCCCACCGAGGCTTCCGCGCTGAGCACGCCGGCGCTGGCCATGAACTTGATGACGTCGGCGCCATGCTTCACGTTCTCGCGCACGCGATGGCGAATGGCATCGACGCCGTCGGCCACGCCATCGATGCCGTGGAATTCGATCCACGGCGAGAAGCCGGTGGTGTCGTCGGCATGGCCGCCGGTGGCGCCGAGCGGCGGGCCGGAGACCAGCATGCGCGGGCCGGGAATGTCGCCGCGGTTGATGGCGTCGCGCAACGCCACGTCGACGTAGTCGCTCGCGCCGAGATTGCGCACCGTGGTGAAGCCGGCGTCCAGCGTGCGCTTGGCATAGATGGGCGACAGGATCGCCGAGTCGATGGAGCTGCGCTTGAGCACGGCTTCGTAGTAGTCGCCCTTCACTTCGGTCGGATCGCCGGTGAGATGCACGTGGCAGTCGATCAGTCCTGGCAGCAAGGTGGCGCTGCCCAGGTCGATCACCTCCACGCCCGTCGGCACCTGGCCGTCGTAGCGCACCTCGGTGATGCGCTCGTCCTCGATGATTACCAGCGGGTTGTCGCGCACCGTGCCGGCTTTCACGTCAACCAGATGGGCCGCGCGCACGGCCACGCGCTTGTGGGGCGGCGCATCATCGGCATGGACGTGGGCGGCAGCGCCAAGGCTCAGGGCAACGGCGGCAACGAGGGGCAGCAAACGCATGGAACATCTCCGTGGGCAGGAAGCGGCGATTCGGATCGGGCGAACGGCCCGACACGGCGCCTTGCGCCACGGTCTTGCGGTATCCCCCTTCCCTCACCATACCGTAAAACGCCGGTCCGTCATCCGTGACGGATGACGGATACGGCGGTAGGTGAAAGGGACCGATGCGCGCGGCATCGGTCCCTGATCGATCAGGGCTGGCTGCCCGCTGCCTGCACGGCGGCATAAGCGTTGACGATGCCGGTGCCGATCGGCTTGCTGCCACTGGGCGTCACGTGCGGCACGGTGGCCGATGACTTCAGCAGCGAGGTCACCTGCGCAGGCGTCAACAAGGATTTGCCCAGCGAGAGGCGATAGCTCTGCATCAACGCCACCACGCCGGCCACGTGCGGCGTGGCCTGCGAGGTGCCCGCCATGCCGCCGTAGGTGGCGGTGGTTGGCGTGGTGGTGCCGGCGTTGATGGTCGACCAGATGAAGCCCGTGGTGGTCTGCGTACCGCTGGACGCATCGTTCTTGTAGACGCCGCCGCCCGGCGCGGCCAGCGTGACGATGCTGCCGTAGTTGGAATAGTAGGCACGCGTGCTGGTGACGCCGGTGGCCGCCACCACTACCGCGCCCGCGCAACTGGCTGGCGAGAAGTTGGCCGCGTTGGCATTGCTGTTGCCTGCGGCCACGACGACGGACGCGCCGCGCCCGATCGCGCCGGTGATCGCGCTGCCCAGCGCACTGCTCGCGGGGCACGTGCCCGATCCGCCCAGGCTCAGGCTGAGCACCTTCGCCGGATGCGTATTCGTCGGTACGCCCGACACGCTGCCGCCGGACGCCCAGGTGATGGCATCGGCGATGTCGGCGTTCGATCCGCCGCAATGGCCGAGCACGCGCACCGGCAACACCTGCGCACCGAAGGCCGTGCCGACCATGCCGGTGCTGTTGTTGGTGTTCTCGCCGCCCGCGGTGCCGAACACGTGCGTGCCGTGCCAGCTGCTGTTCTCCGCCGCCTGGCCCGAGCCACATTGGTTGCGCGTGGTCCAGTCGCCGGTATCCCAGCCACCCGCCACGCGACCGTTGGTGGACCGGCCCGAGACGGCGGCGCTGGTGATGAAGTCATAGCCCGCACTGGCCAGTGCGAGATTGAGATCCGGATGATTGGTGACGCCGGTATCCAGGCTTGCGATGGTGACGCCCGTGCCATCGGCCAGCGTCCACGCCTGCTGCGTATTGTCGGCGCCCCAGTTGGCCACGTTCGCATTGAGCGTGTTGTCGAAGAAGCTGGCACCGCTGGGCGCGAGATAATCCCACTGGTACGCGGCGTAGTACTGATCGTTGGGCACGGTGAAAGTGGCGGCGCCTTCCGGACGGATGCCGTCCACGCGCTTGAGCAGGTATTCCGGCTCCACGTACGCCACCGAGGGATCGGCCGCGATCTGCTTGATCAGCGTCGCCGCTTCGCCGGCCGACAACGCGCGATCGGTATGCACCAGGTCGGCGCCGGTGGCGAGCTTGCGGGCATAGCGCACGTTCAACGCGCGCGGCGCGGCGGCCGTTCCCGCTGTCAACTTCGCGCGCGATACCGCCACGCCGACGTTCTGCACGGCAATCGCGGCATTGCCGCGTTCGGAACTGCCGTCCTTGTACGTGATGATGAAGCCGCTATAGGTCTGGTCGCTCTGCAGCGGACTCACGTCGAAATTGTTCGACGGCTGCGGCGAGGTGCCGAAGTCGGCCGCCGAAACCGAGGCGGAAAGGGCCAGCAGCAGCGAAGCAGCCAGAAAGCGCTTGTACGTGTGTCGTTCCATGCGAGTTCTCCATGTACAGGTTGGGTCGAAGTGGTCCCGTGACGTCCGGTCGGGACCTGGCCGCGCGCACATGCGGCGGCGCCTCGATGCGTCGAGCCTTCGACGTGGATGTCCTCTTCAAGATCGCGGCAGTCGTCCGTGACGGCCACGAACACGCACCGGCCCACGCCGCGCAGCACGCAGCGATTCGACGAAGCCGGAAAATCCCCACTACGCAGATGCAAACACTCAGCGCACCGGCGGATGCAAGCGCGCCGGCAACGTTGTCACTTACGGTATGGCGCGCACGTCCTCATCCCCTCGCGCAGCCACGTCGCATGAAATCGCGACGCGATGCATTGATCCATGCGCACGGTGAAGGAACCGCAAAAGACTGACGCACCTACATGAGCATGTGATCCAACTCACATAAGCGTGGCCGCGAAGCCCCGGCGAGCGCGCAGGAAAACACAGCGAGGTGCCGTGGCGTAGCCTCCGCTGCGCGCCGAAAAGAGCGCCGCTGCGCCGTCGCGCCCCGCGCGAGCTCGAAGAACCGCGCTGCATCACCCACGCGATGCGCCCAGCCGTTGGCAGCCCTGCAGTCATTGCCGTCCGGCCTGTCTCAAACGCATCACGTTGGCAACCAGACCCCCTGCTAGCCCTGGAATACCTCCCGCCAGCACCTGTGCAGCAACTCGGCTCCCTGATAACACTGCGATGAAGTCCACCGCCACCAACACCATCAATGTCACGGTCAACCATCGCCGAGCGAGCAGCCCTCGCCGAGCAGCCATTTCGCGTTGCTGTCGACAAGCATCCTGCCGTGCTCTGCCCTCCGACATCAACGCTTCGGCTACGACGTTCGCGTCTTCCTTGGTAAGCATCCCTTCCCCATCGTGACTAGCCATCTGCTCAAAGAGCCTATGCTTTGCACGTTGTCGATAATGTCCGAATAACACTATCGTCCGAGACGGGCATTCATGTCCGATGCCGTCGGTTCCACCGCAGCAGGTGTCAAAGGGAGCTTTTCACTCGCCCGGGTGATAGCTGCGTTCGACATGCCCCTTCAAATCCTCCGGCCAGAAATACACTGCGCGCAGGTTGCCGGTGGTGTAGCGCTCGGCCTCGTCGTTGAAGTGCGGCGATTCCGGGTGTCCACTCTCGCCGCCGGCGGTGATGGCGCGGGCGCGTACCTTGTCGCCGAATTCCACCGCGGCGACGAAGCTGTTGCCGCTGGTGCCGTAGTAGCGGCGCGTGCCGGGCCAGCGATGCGCACCGAACGAAGCGAGCGAACCCCAGCGCGACGACGTGAACGGCACCGGCATGCTCGGCTTGCTGTCGTCGAACGGTTGCTGGATGTCGCCATTGATGCGCTGGTAACGATTCACCTCGCCCCACGGCACGCCCCAACTGCCGAAGTCCTTCTGCAGGCGATCGGACGCATCGACCAACGCTTCCAACCGCGCTTTCGGGCCAGCGCGTTCGGCCATGATGTCGTACACGGAAAGCCCTTCGGACACGTCAGACTTGTCGAGCTTGTCCCACAGCGTGTCGCCCCAGAACACCGCCAGCGAGGTCGGCATGGAGGCGATGCCCCAGCGGTAGTCCCAATGGCGCAGCAAGGCGATCTGGCCGGCGAGTTTCTTCTTGAGCGGATCATTCGTGGGCATTGCGTCGTAGTCCTTCAGCAGTATCGGGATCTGGCGTGCGAACGCGGGCAGGTACGAATCGAATGCGGCGCTGATGAGCGAGGGCAGTGTGAAGTCGCGCTTGTCGCTCAGCACCATGGTGGCGTGGATGCCACGCGGATTCTCGCCCACGCTGTCCATGTAGCGCGGATAGTTCTCGCGCTTGGGGCTGTCCGCGCCGGCCGCCGAATACGGCCAGTTGTTGGTGTTCATGATCCAGCCGTTGGCGGGATTGAGCAGATGCGGCGCGGCATCCAGCGGCAACAGCCCTTGCCAGTCGGTGGCCGGATCGCTGCCGTCCACCGGCTTGGTGTAATCGAAGCGGTTGTCGCGCTTGGGGATGAATTGCGGATGCAGGTACGCGATATCGCCCTTGTCGTCCGCAAAGATGGTGTTGTTGGACGAGTTGGCCTTGAGCTCGGCGATCTTCATGAAGCTCGCGAAGTCGTTCGCCTTGGTGCGCAGCCAGCTCTGCTCCAGCGCTTCCATGGGTTTGTTCATCAGCGCGGTGGCGATCCACTTGCCACTTTCTTCGCGCACGATGGGACCGTGATGCGTGGCGTAGGTGGTGAATGTGCGCTCGGCCATCGAGCCATCGGTTTTGCGGTAGCGCACGGTGATCGGTTTGGTAGTGACCGCACGAACGTCCTTGCCGTAGCGATAGCCGAGCGTGTTGCCGTCGTGCACGATGGTTTCGGCAAACTCGTCCACCACGTCGGCGGTGGTCGAGGTGTGCATGAAACCGATGTGCTTGTTGAAACCCTGGTAGATGAAGAACTGGCCCCAGGTCACCGCACCATACACGTCCAGCCCTGCATCGCTGCTCATCTGCAGCTCGGAGCGGAAGAAGAACGAGGTGTGCGGATTGATCAGCAACAGCGCATGGCCATCGGCGGTGAGCTTGGGCGCGATGGCGATACCGTTGGAGCCGGTCGGTTCCGCCCAGCTCGATGGCGTATCGACGAACGCCACGGCATCGGTGGATTTGCCATAGAACGCCTGCAGTTCCTTCAGCGAGACGCGCTCGATGTCGCCACCGATGCTGCCCTCGCTGAAGCTCAGCGCCATCCACGGTTCGAAATGCGTAATCACGCGCGGACGCACGGCGGCATGTGTGGCGAGGTAGTAATTCAAACCATCGGCCCAGGCATTCATCAGCTCGCGCAGCCACGCAGGACTCTTCGCGTATTGCTGCCTCAGCTCGACCGGGTCGATCCACAACTGCTGGCGAAGATCGGACCAGATCGCCTGCTCGCCTTCCGCCTGCGCCAGCCAGCCCAGCGAATTGAGGTAATTCGTCTCGACGCGATTGAAGTCATCTTCGGCTTGCGTATAGGCCATGCCGAACACCGCATCGGCATCGGTCTTGCCGTGCACGTGGGCGATGCCCCAATCGTCGCGGGTGATGGTGACGGCGGCGGCTTCGGTCTTCCAGCGGGAGGCATCGGCAGGCGTTGAGTGCGCACTGCCGAGACAACCGAGTGCGAGAAGTACGGCGATTGAAAGCAGACGCTTGCCGATGGTCATGGTCTTCGGTGCCTTTTGGTGATCGCAGTTCAACTGCTCGCCTCAGTTCCGCCTACTCCGTCATTCCGGCGAAGGCCGGAATCCAGCGCCTTGGCTTGCCTACACGTAAAGGCACTGGATTCCGGCCTTCGCCGGGATGACGAGCTAGTGAAACACTACGCGACGGTCATGGCATGGCGTAACTGTTGTTCCCACGATCCGCATCCGGCAGCTTGTGCTCCGGATCCAGCGTGAGCCTGGCGATCTTCTTGCTCGTATGCAGGGCAAGTTTCGGCGTCGCACTCTGCCGCCATGCTTCCACCGGCACGCGCACATCCTCATGGCTGCCGTCGGCGTAGTCGATGCGCAGCGTGGCCGGCATCACCAGCTTCTGCTTGCTGGCGAACGTCACCTGCACGCCCTTGGCCGGATCGTTATCCACGTAGCTCGCGCCCGTGATGCCCATGTCCAGCTGCCAGTTGTTGAGGTACCAGCCGCGCCACCACCACGACAGGTCCTCGCCTGCTTCGCTGCTCATGAAGCGGAAGAAGTCGGACGGCGTGGGATGGTGGTACGCCCAGGTGGCGATGTACTTGCGGAACGCCGGGTCGAAACGGTCCGGCCCAAGGATCTGCTCGCGCAGCAGCACCAGTCCCAGCGCGCCCTTGAAGTAGCTCACCGGGTGGCGGTATTTCTCCGCCACCGAATCGGCCGGCGCCATCAGCGTGGGCGCGTTGGCATCGGCCAGCAACGGCAGGATTTCGTCGACCGGATTGCCGCCCTTGGACGCGTATTCGCTGTCGCGCTTGGGCGCGAATTCACCCTTGTTGAACGCGTCCGACGCATATACGTCGATGAAGGTGTTGAAGCCTTCGTCCATGAACGCGTTGCGGCGTTCGTTGGAGCCCACCACCATCGGGAACCAGGTGTGGCCGATTTCGTGCGCAGTGATCCAGAACAGCATCGGGCCCTTGTCGTCGAAACCGTCGAACACGATGCCCGGATATTCCATGCCCGCGCCATGCCCTCCGAGATTCACCGCCACCGGCCACGGATACGGATACCACTTCGACGAGAAGTGCTCGATCGCGCCCTTCACGTATTCGGTGGAACGGTTCCACGCATCCTTGCCCACGCCTTCCACCGGATACACCGACATGGCGAGCGCGTGCTTGCCGTCGGGCAGGTTGATGCGGGCGGCGTCCCATACGAACGCGGGCGATGCGGCAAAGGCGATGTCGCGCGTGTGGTCCATGTGGAAGCGCCACGTCTGCGTGCCGCTTTGCTTCGGACGGCTGGCCGGATCGTTCACTTCCTGCGGCGAGCGGATCATCACCGTGCTGTCGCTCTGCGCCGCCTGCGCCAGGCGCTTCTGCTGCGTGGGCGTGAGCACCTCGCTGGCATTGGTGAGCGCGCCGGAACCGGCCACGAGGTAATTCCACGGCACGGTGACGGCGTAATCGATGTCGCCGTATTCCAGGTAGAACTCCGAGCCGAGGTAGGGCTGCGTATCCCATCCGCGCAGGTCGTCGTATACGGCCATGCGCGGGAACCACTGCGCGATCTCGTAGATGTCGCCGTTCTTGGTCGGCGTCACCGCGGTGCGACCGCCCCAGGTGCCGGGCACGGTGTAGTGGTAGCGAATGCGCAGCTTGGCCTGCTTGCCGTTGCTGCCCAGCGCCTGCGCCAGGTCCACACGCATGCGCGTGTCGTCGATGAGGAAATGCACGGGCTTGCCGTCCACTTCCACGGCATCGATCTGGTAGCCGTCAGTGGCTTCGTTGCGCGGCGAACGCGGCGAGGTGATTGAACCGCGCGAGTCGCGTCGGTAGATGTTCTGGTCCAACTGCACCCACAGCTCGTCGAGCGCGTCCGGGCTGTGGTTGGTGTAGGAGATGGTTTCGTCGCCGCGCAGCGTGTGCGTGGCCGGGTCGATGTCCGCCTGGATCGCGTAGTCCACGCGGTTCTGCCAGAACTGCGGCCCCGGCTTGCCGGCGCCATCGCGGAAGGCGTTGGCTGCGTCGGGCAGCGAGAGCGGCGCGAACAACGCCTGGGGATCGAACCCGGCCTCCGTGCCGTCGGCGAAGGCAGGCGCGCACAAGGCGCCAGCAGCAAGCAGGCCCGCCACAACGGCGCAGCCCAGGACAAGTTTCTTCATCAGGCGTTTTCCTCAAGGCTCCCCGGTCTCAACCCGACAATATAGGCAGCGGGCGGCCGGATGAACCGGGCCAGTGGTCATGGGCAGCGGCGCATCTTCGTGCGAATCGGCCCGTGGCCGGGCCAGGGCGACGCCGGCGAGGCGGTACAATGGGGACATGAGTACCCCCGAACATTCCCCGCTCGGCAAGACCACCGTCTACGCCGACCGTTACGACGCTTCCCTGTTGTTCCCGATCCCGCGCCAGGCCAAGCGCGACGAGATCGGCGTGTCCGCGCCGCTGCCGTTCCACGGTGAGGACGTGTGGAACGCCTATGAGCTCTCGTGGCTCGATGCCCGCGGCAAGCCGGTGGTGGCGCTGGCGGAATTCCGCGTGCCGGCCACGTCGCCCAACATCATCGAGTCGAAGTCGTTCAAGCTCTATCTCAACGGCTTCTCGCAGGAACGCGTGGCCGATGCCGCCGCGCTGATCGCCACCATGACGCGCGACCTCTCTGCCGCTGCCGGCGCCACGGTGGAAGTGACGCTGACCGATGCCCAGGCGCGCGGCCATGCGGTGATCGATCTCGACGGCACGCTGGTGGACGAGCAGTCCATCGACATCGACGACTACGGCCCGCCGCAGGCGGATTACCTTGTTACCAACGCAGAACAGCCCGTGGTCGAGGAAACGCTGGTCTCCAACCTGCTGCGCTCCAATTGCCCCGTGACCGGACAACCGGATTGGGGCAGCGTGCAGATCCGCTATCGCGGCGCGCCGATCGATCAGGCTGGGCTGTTGCGTTATCTCGTTTCCTTCCGCAACCACAACGAATTCCATGAGCAGTGCGTGGAACGCATTTTCGTGGACGTGATGGAGCGTTGCCGGCCGGAGCATCTGAGCGTGTATGCGCGCTACACGCGCCGCGGCGGCCTGGACATCAACCCCTATCGCAGCACCGGCACCGAGCGGCCGGGCAACCCGCGGGGCGCGCGCCAGTAACGCGCGAACAGTCGTTAAGATCGCGTCGACGCTGAGCCACACGCTAATCGCAGCTTCAGACCGGCCGGGCTAGCCTTGCTCGAACCAGGCGCCCGGCGCCGCCTCCATGGCCGGCCGGGTGCGTGTTCGCCACCAGCCACGGGGTCAGTCATGAATATCCAGCCACGTAAAACGGCGCTGTATTGCGCGACCCTCGCCGGACTGCTTGTGCTGAGCGCGTGCGGCAAGAACGAGGAAGCCTCCAACACCACACCCACGTCGCCGGCCACCAGCGCGCCCGCACCGGCTGCGCCGGCGCCCGCGTCCACCGCGCCGATCAGCCCGCCGCAGAGCGCACCCTCGCCCACCAGCACCGCGCCGGCGCCCGTGCAGACCACGGCCAAGTCGGCCAGCGTGGCCACCGGTGGCGAGATCAAGATTGCCGCCGTCACCATCGGCAGCCAGGTGGATGCGGCCCACGCCATCAGCAAGGAACAGCGTTACTTCGCGCCGGAAGACAAGGCCATCTACGCCAGCGTGGCCACCATCGGCACCACCGACAACGCCACCTTGAATGCGAAGTGGAGCTACATGGACGGCAAGGACGAACCCTTCAGCAGCACTAGCGAATCCATCGCCACCGACGGCCCCGCCATCACCACGTTCAAGGTGCAGAACCCGAACGCCTGGCCCAAGGGCAAGTACAAGGTGGTCATCTCGCTCAACGGCAGGCAGGTGGCATCGGAAGATTTCGAAGTGCGCGGTTGATCCACGGCTTCACGCCTCCACGAAAAAGGCGCCCTACGGCGCCTTTTTCTTTTGTGTCGCGGTGAGCCGTTACAGCGCCCGCTTCCAGCGATGCATGCGCACGCCGGCGATCACCTGCAACACGCCGTACACCAGCGCGGCCGCGCCGATCCAGATGGCCACGGTGAGCAGGCCGGCCGCCGGATAGGCTGCAAACAACACGCCGAGCACCACCGCCAGCACGCCGCTCAAGGCGATCATCCATTCGCCTTCGATTTCCTTGCGCACACGAATGGCGAAGACGATGCGATAAATGCCCGCCACGATCAGCCACGCTGCCAGGAACAGGATCAGCACGTTGACCACCGCCAGCGGATGCCAGATGGCGAGCAGCCCGAACACGATCGAGGCCAGCGCATACAGCACCAGCCAGCCACGCGATACGGCCACATGGCGATTGAACAAGGCGAACAGGCTGATGATGCCTTCGGCCAGCGCCATCACGCCGAACGCCCACGCCAGCGCAATCACCGTGCTGCCCGGCCACAGCAATGCGCTGATGCCGAACAGGATGGAGATGACACCGTAGAACACCAGCAACCAGCCCGTCCGGCTGACACCCCGATGCAGGATAGAACTCATAGTCGCGACACTCCTTGATGTTGAAAGACGAGCATGGATAGCCCGCACTCACCACGAGTAGACACCGACGGCCTGGACGCGAGCAGCAGGTTTTCCCCTTCGTCGCTTGAGGCGCCGAGACAGCATCCACGCACCCTCGATGTGGAGACGACGCGAAAACCGTCTCACCGCGGCACATACGCGCGTGAATCCCGGCCACGCCCGGCAACAACGAAGGGACGCCCGCTTCACCCGGCGATTGCTCGAATCGGTCCCGTCATGCGCATGGCATCCCAACCCACACTAAGAGGTCACGTCATGAACCAGGACACCATCCAGGGGAATTGGAAGCAGCTCAGCGGCCAGATCAAGCAACACTGGGGCAAGCTCACCGATGACGATCTGAAGATTGCCGAAGGCAACGCCGAATACCTGTCGGGCAAATTGCAGGAGCGCTACGGCATCGCCCGCGACGAGGCGGACAAGCAGGTGAAAGCCTTCGAGAAGCAGCTTCGGCACCACTGATAGCACCGCGTGACCGGCTCGCCTTCTCATGCGAGAGGGCGTGCCTTGCGCCGACCATTACATCGTGTCGAGCGGAATCTTCAGATAACTCGTGCCGTTCGCTTCGGCCGGCGGGAACTGCCCCGCACGCATATTCACCTGCACGGATGGCAACAGCAGGCGCGGCATGGAGAGCGTGGCATCGCGCGTGCGGCGCATGCGCACGAAGGCCTCCTCATCGGTGCCTTCGCGCACGTGGATGTTCGAACGTCGCTCGTCGCCCACCGTGGTTTCATGCACGAAGGTGTCGCGGTCGGACGTCTTGTAGTCGTGGCAGAGGAATATGCGGGTATCGTCGGGCAGCGCAAAAATACGCTGGATGGAGCGGTACAAGGTCCGCGCATCGCCGCCCGGAAAATCGCAGCGCGCGGTGCCATAGTCCGGCATGAAGAGCGTGTCGCCGACAAACGCGGCATCGCCGATCAGGTGCGTCATGCAGGCCGGCGTATGTCCCGGCGTGTGCATGGCCACCGCTTCGATGGTGCCGACACGATAATGCTCGCCGTCCTTGAACAGGTGATCGAACTGGCTGCCGTCGCGCGCAAAATCGGAACCGGCGTTGAAGATCTTGCCGAACGTCTCCTGCACATCGCGGATGTGCTCGCCGATCGCCAGCTTGCCGCCCAGCACGGACTGCACATACGGCGCGGCGGAAAGGTGGTCGGCATGCACGTGCGTATCGATGACCCACTCCACTTCCAGCGCCTGCGCCTTGACGAAGTCGACCAGCGCATTCGCCGAATCGCGGTGCGTGCGCCCAGACACGGCGTCGTAGTCGAGCACGCTGTCGATCACCGCGGCCTTGCGCGTGGCCGGATCCCACACCACGTAACTGAAGGTGTTGGTGGACTCGTCGAAGAAGGCCTTTACGTCAGGTCGCTGCACGGCAAACGCCTCGTCTCGGGAGCGTTCATTGGAACGCATGCACCGCCGCGATGCCACTCGCCAGACGCCATAAGTAGCCGCCGAACCGGGCAAGACATGAGGGGAAAATGGCGCGCCCGGAGGGATTCGAACCCCCGACCAATGGCTTCGGAAGCCACTACTCTATCCGGCTGAGCTACGGGCGCATGAGCGTCGGCTCGCGCCTGGGACCGGGGGTCCGGGGCACGGCGAGGGCGCAGTATAGCGGAGTTGGGGGCGGGAGCCCATGTGGGCGGCGCGGCTCGCTGTGGGTGGTGTTTTTGGGGCGCAGGCCGGGACTCGTTTTTGTTTGTCATTCCTGTGAACCCGAAGGGAGCATGAACCGGCGGCGTCTTTCGGCAGCCGAAGACGTCCCAGCTCGTCATTCCTGCGAACCTTCAATGAGGGCAAGAGGGGGAGAGGCCTTTCAGCGGCCGAAGACTTCCTCGCTCGTCATTCCTGCGAAGGCAGGAAGCGCTTTTCAACAGCCGGAGGCTGGTCATCCAGCGACTCGGTTGTAGGTTGTCGCGATGACGCCTGATCGCGCTTTTGTGGCGACCTGGCCGCTTACGCAGCGGGCGTTTCGATCGGCTGCCGCCGCTCGAGTCACTTTTCTTTTGCTGGCCCAAAAGAAAAGTAACCCAAAGAAAATGGCCTTTAGAGCGAAGGGCTCGCAGCATCGTGTTGGGATAAGCCCGAGCGCTTGAGGATGGTTGTGGCGGGTCACCCGTGGGAGGCCACATAGCGAGCACTCCCAAGCGCTGCGCAACGCGCCCGAATCGCAGAGGACTTAAAGCGGAGCCTCGCTTCGCATCGGCCTTTGCTTTGGCTTCGCTCTTACGTCCTCTCCGCGCACTCCACTTCTCCCTCTCCCCTTGTGGGAGAGGGTCGGGGAGAGGGGGCGGGTGCTCGCGAAAACACTACTGCTGCGAGCTTTGGCTCTGGCTCTTGGGGTCCCCGTATGACAGCGGC
Source organism: Dyella japonica (assembly GCF_040545895.1). Lineage (GTDB taxonomy): Bacteria > Pseudomonadota > Gammaproteobacteria > Xanthomonadales > Rhodanobacteraceae > Dyella > Dyella japonica_D. The sequence continues at coordinate 324,952 of NZ_JBEPMU010000004.1, read as the reverse complement.
AGGCGGGTGGAGGAAAGCCCGTAGGGTGGCCGCATGGATGCGGCCAGTTTTTCGACAGGACAGGGACGTCCTGTCGAAAAACCCCGTAACCCGCCCGCGTACCTTCCGTCCTACGGACGGAAGGCGCGTCATCCGGGGGGCCGTTTCTTTTGGCATTGCCACCATCTCGGTGGTTACTTTTCTTTACTCCGGGCATCCTGCCCTCCGCCCTTCGGGCCGGCTTCGCCGTTCGAACGCGCTCCTGCGCGTGCGTGGGCAAGCAAACAAAAGTGACCCGGCCTCCGGCAGGAGGACGGAAGCCCGCCGCAGGCGAGCCAGATCACTGCCACGCGACAACCAAGCGCAAAGTCGCTGGATGACCAGCCTTCGGCTGTTGAAAAGCGCCTCCGGCCTGCGCCGGGATGACGAGCGCAAAGAAAAAGCCGCCCATTTGGAGCGGCTTCGCAGACTTATCCTCACCACCATGAAGGTGGCAATGCCTCAACCCTCTCCCCCAAAAGGGAGAGGGAGATAAGACCACGCGCCTCAACGCGCCTTGAGCAACTCCGACAACCGATCCGCCTTCCCTTCGATGCGCTCCAGGTGCGGATACTTCAACCCATCGTGGTAATCGATGCGCAGTGTCTTGTACTCATCGAAGTTCTTCACCAGCAATTCCACCGGCTGGTTCTTGTCCTTCGCGGCGGCAGTCACGGCGTCCTTGATGGCGTCGCTGGAGTATTCCTTGCCGTTCACGGCGATGACCTTCATGCCCGGCGACAGGCCGGCCTTGAAGGCGGGGCCGTCCCACAGCACGTCGACGACGTCGCCGGCCTTGCCCATCGACACGCCCAGCGAATAGGTGAGGTTGGCGCCGCCCGCGCGGGTTTCCATCGCCTTGGCCACGTCCGTGGGCTTGTCGTTGTAGACCAGCTTCCAGCCGTTCGCCTCGAAGCCGCCGATCAACGGACCGTGGCCATCCAAACGCTCGCGCAGGTAGCTGGACCAGTCGTACGGCGCGATGTCGTTGAGTGTCTTCACCACATCTTCGAAGGTGTAGGTGTTGACGTCCCACTCGCCGTTCTTCACGCCGAAGAAGGCCTTGGCGAAATCGTCGATGGAACGCTTGTCGCCGGTGAGGTCACGCAGCTTGCCGTCCACGTCGAGCCAGATCATCTGGCCGCCCGAATAGTAGTCCTCGCTCATCTGGAAGTTGCGATACGGCAACGGGCGACGCATCGCGATGATCGGGTCGTTGGTGGTGTCCTGGATGTTGCGCCACTGCTGCAGGCCCGGACGGCCGCGGTCGTAGGTGGCGGCGACGTTGGCGAGCATGTCGATCGCCTGGTCCTGTTTCCACAGGCCCGAACGCGCGGCCATCACATAGCCCCAGAACTGCGTCTGGCCTTCGTACACCCACAGCAGGCTGTCCTGCATGGGCACGTTGAAGCTCGGCGTGCTGAGATCAGCGCCGCGGCGGTACTTGCCATCCCACGAATGGTTGAACTCGTGCGAGAGCAGGTCGCGCATCGAGGCGTTCTTGTCCCACTCGGTGAAATAACTGGTGCCCACGCCGTTCTCGCTGGAGCGGTGATGCTCCAGGCCGATGCCCGACATCTTGTCGCTGAGCGAGAACAGGAAGTCGTAGTGGTTGTAATGGTGCGCGCCGTACAGCTTGTACATCTGCTGCACCAGGTTCTGGTGCATCTTCAGCTGATCGGGCTTGATCTCGAGGAACTTCGGATCGTCCGCCACGATGTTGAGGAACACCGGCGTCTTCGCACCCGGATCGAGATCCACGCGCTTGAAGTACTTGCCTGCAAAGATCGGCGAGTCGACCAGGTCGTCATAGTCGATGGGCTTGAACGTCACCGTATCGCCGTTGCGCGAGGCCATTTCCAGCGCGCTGCCGTACTGCCAGCCGGCCGGGAACGTCACCGTGGTTTCCGCCTTGATCTGGCTCGCGACATGGCCGGCCGGATACAGCGACACCGTGTTCCACTGCAGGTTGAGCATTTCCGGCGTCATCACCACGCGGCCCTGGCGCACGTCCTGGGCGGAGAGGAACTGGAATTCCACCTGCACTTCGTTCGCGCCCTGCGGCACGTCCACGTGGAACGCGTACACGTTGAGCGGATCGCGCTTCCACGGAATGACCTTGCCGTTCGCCTTCACCACCAGGCCCGCGAGCTTGTCGATGGGGCCCGTCGGCGAGTGATTGCCCGGCAGCCACTGCGGATACAGCAGCGTGAGCGGACCGGCCTGCGCCGGCACCGTTTCGTGCACGCGGAACACGCGATGCGCGAGGTCGGTGGCATCGACGTTGATCTTCAGCGTGCCGTTGAACGGAATGTCCTGCGGTGCGGGAACATCGGCGAGGGCCGCGACACTGCCCAGGCCCAAGGCCGAGGCAAAGATCGCGGAAGCGAGACGCGAGGCTTTCAACAAGAGATTCTCCCCAATCGTACGAATTCGTGCCGCAGCGGCTTGCTGCACGAAACATGAACCTCCGATGCTAGTGCGCGTTGACAGGTGGCTCCCCCTGCCATTGGTCATGGAAGTGTCTGAACATCGCCTTTCCGCAAAACCGTTCGCGGGTTTTCTGCGCGTTAAAAACCCGTATCCTTTTTTCACCGCGATCCCCACGCGGACCGAAGCGACATTCCCCCTTGTTGTCGCGACGGATCACAAAAAAGATGGAGCATTCCATGAACAAGACTCTTCTTGCGGCCGCCTTGGCCGTGGTCGTCGCTGCGCCTTTTGCTGCCAAGGCCGACGAAAACAACAACCAGCTCGACAATTTCTTCGTTGCCGGCAACCTGGGCCAGAGCAACTACCGCCTCGGCGGCTTCTCGGACAAGACCGACGTGTTCCAGAACGTGCGCTTCGGCTGGCGCTGGAACGGCATCGTCGGTGCTGAAATCGGCTACGCCTACCTCGGCAAGGTCAAGAACGACTTCGATTTCGCCAGCACCTCGGTCAAGCCGCGCGTGGGCCAGATCGGCGTGACCGGCAAGTACAACTTCTACAACAACTGGTACGTCACCGGTCACGGCGGCTACCTGCGTTCGCGCACCACCGGCGCCGTCACCGTGGGCGACGTCTCCGCTTCCGAGCGCAGCTGGAACAACGGCTGGTACGCCGGCGCCGGCGTGGGCTACGACATCACCCGCAACGTCGCGCTTGGCGTGAACTACGACAACTACCACATCAAGTACGGCCGCGGCGGATCCGACCAGCCGCAGACCAACGCCAACGTGGCGACCTACTCCGCGTCGGTGGAAGTGAAGTTCTAAGCTTTCGCTGGATGTCGGAAACAAAAAAACGGCCGCGAAAGCGGCCGTTTTTCTTTGCAGCATGTGGTGTTCTTGCCGGAGTTCCTTACTGCTTCTCCAGCTTGCTGTGATGCATGCCGTAGCCCAGATACACCAGCAAACCGATGCTCACCCAGATCAGGAACACCTTCCAGGTGATGGCCGGCAGTTCCGCCAGCAGCCAGATGGAGAAGGCGATGCCGACCAGCGGGATCAACGGCACCCACGGCGTACGGAACGAACGATGCAGGTCGGGCTTGCGCTTGCGCAGGATCATCACCGAGGTGCAGATCACGATGAAGGCCGACAGCACGCCGATGTTCACCAGCTTGGCCACTTCCTCGATCGGCAGCAAGCCCGCCACCAGCGCGGTGAACACACCGAGCACGACGGTGGGGCGATGCGGCGTGCCGTAGCGCGGATGCACATGGGCGAACCAGCCCGGCAGCAGACCGTCGCGCGACAGCGCATACCAGATGCGCGTGGCGCCGAGCATGAAGGCGAACAGCACGCTGATCAGGCCGAACACCGCCGACACCGACACCGTCAACGCCACCCAGTGCAGGCCCAGACCCTTGAACGCATCGGACACGGGCGCGTCGGTGTTGAGCGTGCTGTAGTGAGCGATGCCGGTGAGCACCATCGACACCGCCAGGTACATCACCATCGAGATACCCAGCGACAACAGCACCGCACGCGGCAGGTCGCGCTGCGGATTCTTCGACTCTTCCGCCGCCGTGGTCAGCGTGTCGTAGCCGAACACCGCGAAGAACACCACGGCTGCTGCCGCGCCCACGCCCTGGAAACCGAAATGGCCAACGCCATCGGCGCCGATCACGCGTGCGGGAATGAAGGGCACCCAGTTGGCCGGGTTGATGTAGAACACGCCGATGCCGATCACCAGTGCGACGGCCGCGACCTTGATCGCGACGACGACGGTGTTGAAGCGTGCGCCCCATTCCGTGCGGAAAATCAGCAGCGCCGCCACGGCAAGCGTGACGAGCGCGGCGATCACGTTGAACACATGCCCCTCGCCCGTGCCGATGGCGCCTTGCGCCCATACCGGTAGCGTGATGCCCATGCTGGTCAGTGCCGATTGCACGTAGCCGGACCATCCGATCGCCACCACCGCGACGATCAAGGCGTATTCCAGCAACAGATCCCAGCCAATCAGCCACGCGGCCAGTTCGCCGAGCACCGCATAACCGTAGGTGTAGGCGCTGCCGGTGACCGGGATCATGCCGGCGAATTCGGCGTAGCACAGCGCTGCCGCCGCACTGGCGATGCCCGCGATGAGGAAGGAAATGGCGACCGCAGGACCGGCGTTGATCGCCGCCTGCTTGCCCGCCAGCACGAACACGCCCACGCCGATAATGCCGCCGATGCCGATGGCGGTGAGCTGCCACAGACCCAGTACGCGACGGAAATCGCCGCGCTTGCCGGCCTCCGCCTGCAACAGCTCCACAGGCTTGTGGCGCACCAACTTGCTAAGGAAACCCATCGGCTCATCCCCAGGAAACGAGCCGCGATCATAGCGAATGCCCTCGCGCCTGCCACGCTGCAGCTGCGCGATCCTTTGGATTTCCCTTAGAAAATCTCATGCGCCAGCGGTCCCAGCTCGTGCCCACCGCCTCTCCAGCGATGGAACCAGGCAGACCAGGCGCCATTACCAGAGCAATCGGCCGGGTCGCCTTTCATCTTTTTCCTAGAGATTAAGGCCACGGCGAAAGAAGACACTTCGGTGGCCTATCGCAAGACGGCGTTGGTGCATCGGCCCCATCGAGGGGCAGCCAGTGATGGCAAATGCGCCACGTTGCGGCCCCACCCTGCCCGAGACCTCCACCGTGATCTCCTCTCGCTTCATAGCCGTCCTGTTTTCCTGTGCCCTGGTCGCTGCCTGTCAGGAAGGAGGCGCCGATTCTGCTGCAACGCCGCCTTCCACCGCAGACCAAGCGACCGCGCTCTCCACACCAGCACCGCCAGCCGCCCCATCCATACCTCCTGAGCAGGAGACAGGCGATTTCAATGCCTACGTGAGTCGGCACCCTCAGATCAACGACAGCATTTTTCTCCGCGCCAGTCTTCGCAATCTCATGCGCGAACTGGGCAAGGCAGACGGTGTTCCGTCCCATCTGGCCCAGGAAGATGCCAAGTACGCCGCCCTGGCGGTGGAGAAACTGAAGGGCTATTGCGCCAACGGATCACTGACCAGCCAGACCGGGCTACCGGACACCGACTGCAAGCTCATCCTGGCCATTCACTAGAGAGGGTCACGACGTGCACACCGTCGCGAACGCAGGCAGTAGGCAACGCACGCGCATACGATTGAGGTGCTTTCCCAGGCCACCACTCCATGCCTTTGGCTTCAGCGTGCGCCGGAGGCCTCGTGGCTGGCGGTGGAGACGGTTAGCCAGCCGAGCACGAAGGCGCTGGCAACCGGGATGGCGATCAGCGCGGCAATCAGATGCGTGTTGAGTGACGGCGCGCCGAACCAGCCACCGGTCAACAGCGGCACGGCCGCCGTCACCAGCAGGCGCATGAATTCCAGTCCCACGCCGATACGCCTTCCCTCGGTGAGTGCGCCAAGAACGGACAGGCTCAACACCAGGAACACGGCATAGCCCACGAGGGTGGTAGCCGGCACTTGCTTGGCCAGATCGAGGAACTGCACCGCCATGCCAAGCAGCAAGGCAAATTGCACGACGCCGTAGATGGTGAGGCCACGCGAGAGCGGGGGAAGAAAGCGCTCGCGCTGGATGTCGAACGCCGGCTTGGGAAACCGCTCGGCCACATCCGCCGGACGCCAGCCCGGCGGCTTCAGCCATACCAGCAATTTGTCGCGCCAGCGACGCGCATGCCACGCGTCCTTGGCCGTGGCCCAGTACACCTCGGCATTGGCCCACAGCGGATTCCAGCTGCGCAGCGGCGAGCGCGTGCCGTAGATCGGCGGGTCGGTGTCGTCTTCCTCGACGAAGGTGCCGAACAGGCGATCCCACACGATCAGGATGCCGCCGTAGTTGCGGTCGAGGTAGCGATCGTTCACCGCATGGTGGGCGCGATGATTCGATGGCGAACAGAACACGCGGTCGAACCAGCCTAGCCGTCCCACCAGTTCGGTATGCACCCAGAACTGGTAAAGCAGGTCGATGAGCGCCACCACCACGAACACTTCCAGCGGATAACCCACGATGGCCATCGGTAGATAGAACAACCAGCCCAGCAGTACGCCACTGCCGGTCTGGCGCAGCGCGGTGGAGAGGTTGTAGTCCTCGCTCTGGTGATGCACCACGTGCGCGGCCCAGAGGATGTTCACCTCATGCCCGGCGCGATGCAGCCAGTAATAGCAGAGGTCGTAGAACAGCAGCGCGGAAACCCACACCCACACGCTGTTCGCAGGCAACGCAAAGATGGCGAAGCGCTGCACGCACCATGCATAGATGCCCAGCGTGAGCAGCTTGCTGAACACCGCGACGATCTGCGAGATCACGCCCAGCCCCAGGCTGTTGATCGCATCGCTGCTGTGATACACGCGCCGGCCGCGCAGCTTCGCCACCAGCAGTTCCAGCGCGATCAGTGCAAAGAACACCGGCGTGGCCCACGTAATGATGATTTCCTGCGTATTCATCGCCGCTCAACGACTCCCGCGAACTGATCGCGCCAGGCACCAAAGCGCCGTGTAATACGTCACCAGCACCCACACCGCAGACAACGGAATCACGAAGCGGAAACGGTCCCAGGCCAACAGTGTATCGCTGAGCATGAAGATCAGCGCACCCATCATCGACCAATGCGCCGACGTGGCCAGCGCATCCGACGTGTGCTGCCGTTCGCGCACCACCGACTGCCCACCCATGCTCGCCAGCACCAGCACGTAGACCACCACCGGCAGATGCAGCGCCACCGGCAGCGACGGCCACAGCGCCCACAGGTTGAATACGCCGTAGGCCACGCAGGCCAGCATGCCCCACGGGCGTTCGGCAAAGCGGCTGTCGTCCAGCAAGGCCGCGATAAAGCACAGGTGCGCCAGCAGGAACGACACCAGCCCCGCGACGAAGGCATCCTGCGGCAACATCAGGAACACGTCGCCGACGAGCGAACACAGCATGCCCGCGGCGATCCAGCGGCGGTAACGCGTCGACACCGCTGGCTCGGCACGCCAGGCCGTCCACAGGATCAGCGCCGTCGTCAACGGCTTGCAGAGCCAGTGCAGCCAGCGCCAGCCGTCGATCTCATCGTGGGCTGCGAACGCTGCGCCTGCGATGGCGCCCGTGGCCAGCACGATCACCGCGATGCCGACCCAGAGCGACGAGGACGGCCTCATCGTGGCGTTTGAAACAGACATGCATGGATTCCCCAACCCATCGATGCCGGTGATGGTAGAGCCAATGGCTTCCGATGCCCTGTCGCAACGCAATAATGGCCGGGCGGGAAGCCCCGCGGGGCAGCCGAAAAAAAAGCCCTCCCCCGTCACCGGGAGAGGGCCTGCAAGAGGCGGGCAGGCTGGCGGGACAGCTCCCCTCCTCCACCCTACCCCAAGGCGGGGCAAGGTCTCCACATGCGGGCGCGCTTAGAACTTCGCGTTGATGTTGAAGAACACCTGGCGCGGCGCGCCGGCCATCAGCGTCTGGTTCCAGCCCATCGGATCGGAGGCCACGTAGCCGTTGGTGCCCGTGGTCGCGAAGTAGCGCTTGTTGAGCAGGTTGGTGATGTTGAGGCCCATGCTCAGGTCCTTGGCCAGCGAGACCTTGCCGAAGTCGTAGTTCAGGCCTGCATTGAACAGCCAGTACGACGGCACCTGCGAGTCATTGATATAGGTGATGAAGCGACGACCGGTGTACTTGCCGTCCAGCGTGGCGGTGAAGCCGGCGAAGGTGTAGCTCACGTTGCTGGAGAACATCCAGGTGGGAATGCCCACCACGTACTTGCCGTCGGTGGCGACCACGCCGTTGTTGAGGTAGTCGTCCTGGTACTTGGAGTTGTCGTACGACAACGAGTTGAGCCAGCGCAGGTGTTCCATCGGACGCCAGATCACCGCCAGGTCCACACCCGTGCTCTTCACCGAGCCCACGTTGTTGAGGATGGCCGAGCAGGTCTGCACGGCGCTGCACGGCGACACCGCCAGCAGGCGGTTGGTGAAGCGCGTGTAGTACGCATCGGCGGAGGCTTCGATGCTGTCGCCATGCACGCGGTAACCCAGCTCGAACGTCTGCGACTGCTCCGGCTTGAGCGAGCTCTTGCTGCCGTCGAACGCCTGCTGCGACTGGCTGAAAGGCAGGAAGCCATAAGCCGAGAGGTTCTTGCTGTAGGAGGCATACACCTCCTGGCTCGCGTCGATCTTGTAGTTGGCGCCCGCCTGCGGCAGGAAACCATCGCTGGCGCGGATGCGGCCCGCGGCCAGCGCGCTGCTCGCGACCAGCGAATCGGCCGTGTTGGTCACGCCCAGCGCCTTGGCGCCGAAGTTGAGCGTAAGGCGGTCGTCCATCAGGTGGATCGTGTCCGACGCATACGCCATCTGCGTCTTGGTGATGTAGTGCTGCAGGAACGCGCGCAGGAACGGCTCTTCGCTCTCGTAGAAGTTGCTGAGGTAGTTGTACGCGCCATCGAGGTAGAAGTAGTTGCGTTCCTGGTTGGTCTTGGCGTTCTCGGCCCAGAAGCCCACTTCCAGATCGTTGTTGCCCAGCTGGAACAGCAACGAACCGGTGCCGCCGTAGCGATCCAGGCCGTAATCGGTGGTGCGCATCGACAGCGGCACCGTCGGCGACGATGCCTGGTACGGCGTGGCCCACTGACCTTCGCCGCGGTTGTCGTGATAGTACGTGCCCAGGTTCAGCGTGGTGTGATCGTTGAGGTTGAACGTGCCGCTCAGGCCCGCGAGGTTGTCACGACGAATGCCGCCGCCCGCGTAGTACGTCGAGTCCACCAGGTCATAGCCTGCTGGCAGCGACGACAGCACCGCGGGGTACGCACCCTTGCCGTTGTATGCGTTGGCGATCTGCACGGCCGTGTTCCAGTCCGGCTGCAGGTAATCCCAGTTCCAGCCCAGCGCCTTCTGGCTGGCGAGGGACAAGTCCATGTAGTCGTATTCCTTGCGGCGCGAGCTGTCGTAGAACAGGCTGACGCTGCCGCCGTCCCACTGGTACACCGACTTCAGGTTCACCTGGTCCGAACGCTGGTCGCCGTAGCCCTTCCACTTGTCCGTCGATGAGTGGTCGTACGACACGTACATCGAGAAGCCGTGGTAGTCGCCAGTATCCAGGCGCACGAAGGTGCGCGTAGTGGAATCCGAACCAATCACCTGGTTGATGCGCGCGCCCGCGACGCTGTCCGGGTCAGCCGAATAGAACTGGATGGTGCCGCCGAGATTGGTGTTCGACGCGGTGCCCAGCGCACCCGCGCCCTGCGCCAGTTCCACCGTGCTCAGGTTGTCGCTGCTGATCGCACGTGTCACCTGCAGGCCCGTGGTGGTGCCATAGCTCATGTTGCCCAGCGGGATGCCGTCGAGCGTGAAACCCAGGCGGCTCTGGTCGAAGCCGTGCAGCGTGATCTGCGTGGACCACTCGTAGTCGCCCCACGGATCGGCCGCCTGGAAGTTCACGCCGGGCAGCTTGTCCAGCGCCTTGAGCGGGCTGGTGCCCGGCGTCAGCTGCTGCAGATCCTCGCTGGTGACCTTTTGCACCTGGCGCGTCTCGCCGGTGGCCACCACCGACACGGCCTCCATGTTCTTGGCCTTGTCGCGCGGATTGTTGGCCGACGCATCGGCTGCCGGCGCGGCGGCCGCGGTGTTCACGTCGTCGGCGAGCAGCAGGCCGCTGTGGAAGGCGGCCAGTGTTGCCAGCGCGATCGCGGTCCTGCGAAGGGAAAGCTTGGGCATGACGAATCCTCGCGCGCGGATTCGCCATGAACCCGCACGTTCATTGGGACAAGTAGGGGAAATAGCCGTCCAAACCGTATGGACAGCCTGAGGGAAAGCACGAACGATCCGCCGCGCCTCACTACCGACGAACGCAATCCAGCGTGTGACGTCCCCGAATGCCGCTGATTTCCGTTCGTCGCCAGGGCGACGAGTCGTTCAACACCTTCTTAGGAAATCGTGAAGGCCGCGTGTGTAGCCGCGATGACACGGATATTTAAAACAGCCACGATCCAAATGGCGCGGCGTCACACATCCGACATCAAGCGAACTGCGTCACAGATGGACGTCCATCTCGTGACGCAGAACTGTCACTTGCGGGCCGCAAAGCCGTGCAAAGAGACTCAGCGACCGTCGACGGCCTTGCGGCCGAGGGCCGGATCATCGGTGAAGAAGGCATCCACGCCCGCATCGAGATAGGCGCGGATCTCGGCGATGGACCCGGCCTCGTTGAACGTCTTGGGATCGCTGCCCTTCCAGAAGTTCTTCGCCTGGAAATGGTTCTCCGGCCGGAACGTGTACGGATGCAGCTCCAGCTTCGCCGCATGCGCGTCGTGCACGAGCGCAGTGGGCTTGCCCAGCGAACCATCGGCCGCCAGCGGAATGATCGAGCGGATGCTCGGACCGATGGCGTCGGCGTAGCCGGCGATGTCTCGCAAACCAGCTGGCGTCATCATCTGCGCGTAGGTGAGCTTCTTGCCGGCAGCGACCGTGTCGTACGGCTCTTCCTTGTCGTCGCCCAGCAACTGCAGGAGGCGGATGTTGGGATGATTCTTGCCCAGCTTGCCGCGCAGGTAGCGCAGGTTGGCAATCTCGAACGACTGGATTTCCACCGGCGCGGTGCGCGTATAGGCGTGCGCGGCGAGGATGGCCAGCACGCGGTCTTCCATCGGCAAGCCTGCCTTCTGGAAATACGTGCCGTGCTTGATCTCGGGAATGATGCCGATCACGCGCCCTTGCGTGGCCGATTCCGCAGCTACGAAGTCGATGATTTCGTCCAGCGTGGGAATCTGGAACTGGCCGTCGTACGCAGTGCTGCGGAACTCCGGCAAACGCTCGCGGGCGCGCAGCGTCTTCAACTCATCCAGCGTGAAGTCCTCGGTGAACCAGCCAGTCACCTTTTCGCCGTCGATCGTCTTGGTGGCCTTGCGCGAGGCGAATTCCGCATGCTGAGCCACGTCGGTGGTTCCGCTGATCTCGTTCTCATGACGCGCCACCGGCACGCCGTCGCGCGTCATCACCAGGTCGGGCTCGATGAAATCCGCGCCATCGGCAATGGCCTTGCCATACGACGCCAGCGTGTGTTCCGGCCGCAGCGCACTGGCGCCACGATGGCCGATCACCAGCACCTTCTTCGCCAACGGCACTTCATTCGCCTGGATATCGGCAGTCATCAGCAGTGCACCCGCCATCACGATGGCCCAGCATAAACGACTCACGGCGACTCCTTTGCAATGGTTGCGACGCGCCACGCGGGCGCAATGATCCGCCCATCGTGACCTTGCCGCATGTCGATTCATTGACACGCCGATGGCTGTACAGGCAGGCAAGGCGCTGGCTAGCGTCGCCCATCGTGCCATGACTCATGGCACCGCCATGACTTGCGGCCAGTGGTGGCCCACGACCGCGATGCTAGCCTCGCGGTGACTCATCGATGACCGGAACGCCCATGCTCACCACGCTGCTCGCCGCCCTGCTCGCCGCCGCACCCGCAGCGGATTGCCACATCGGCGCCTATCGCCTCAGCGATGGCAGCGCGTTGGACATTGCACCATCGCAAGGCGATGCATTGCGATGGCGACGCATCGACGGCAGCTCCGGCAAGCTCACCCGCGGCGAGGGCGACACCTGGAAGAGCACCTTCGGCTGGACCGATCGCCCTGACGGCAAGGACGTGCGTTTCATCGACTGCGCCAAGGGCAGGATCACTTTCGACGGCACGCAGGGCGAGCGCATTCCCTTCCAGGTGCAACAGACCACGTTTGCCGGCGAAGGCGGCACGCGCCTGGTGGGACGGCTGATTCTTCCGCCGGGCCACGGCAAGGTGCCGGTGGTCGTGCTGGTGCATGGCTCGGAGCACGATTCCGCATTGTCGTTCGACGCGATGCAACGCGAACTCCCCGCCGAAGGCGTGGGCGCCTTCGTCTACGACAAGCGCGGCACCGGCAGCTCCGATGGCAAGTACACGCAGGATTTCAGCGTGCTCGCCAACGACGCGGTGGCCGCCGTCGCCGAGGCGCGGCGCCTCGCGGGTACACGCGCGGGCCGCGTGGGCTTTCGCGGCGGCAGCCAGGGCGGCTGGGTGGCGCCGCTGGCAGCCACGCGCACCAAGGTGGATTTCGTGATCGTAGGCTACGGCCTGGCCATCTCGCCGCTGGAAGAAGACCGCGAAGCCGTCGCCTTCCAGCTCAAGCTCAAGGGCTACGATCAATCCGTGATCGACAAGGCGTGGCAGCTCTCCGATGCCGTCGGCCTGATTCTCTCCAGCCAGCTCACCGAGGGCTACGACCAGCTCGATGCGGCCAAGGCCAAGTACGCCAAGGAGCCCTGGTACAAGGATGTGCGCGGCGACTTCAGCTATCTCGTGCTACCCATGAGCAGCGCCGAGATCCGCGAAAAGGGCAAGGAGTACATGTGGAACACGCCGTGGCACTACGACTCCATGGCCGTGCTGGAAAAGTTGCAGACGCCGCAATTGTGGGAGCTGGGCGAAGACGACATCGACGCACCGAGTGGCGAGACATTGCGTCGCCTCGCTTCATTGCAGGCCAAGGGCTTGCCGATCACCACGGCGCTGTTTCCGCATGCCGAGCACGGCATGACCGAATACGAACTCACCCCAGCCGGCGAGCGCATCAGCACGCGCTACTCGGCGGGCTACATGCAGATGACCATCGACTACGCCAACGGCGCGCTGCATCCTCCGTATGGCGCGAGCAAGATCGCATTTCCATCGCCAGCGCCTGCGAAATAAGGGAGCGTCAGGCCACACGGTGCTAGGCTTCGGCCATGATCCGTCGCGGCCTTTCGCTGGCATGCATCGCGTGGCTGGCGCTCACTGCGTCGGCCAGTGAGGTGTCCACCGGCACGCTCAAGGATGTGGTGTTCTCGCAGTACACGGACTGGAGCAGCAGCGCGGAACTCGCGCGACGTCTGGTGACGCCGCTGAATGCTTGGCGGCTGCAGCAACATGCCGCGTCGCAAGGCATGACCATCGCCGAGCAGCCCATCGACCTGGCGCGCGAACGATTCGCCCTGTATGTACCCACGCAGATGCCGCCCGATGGCTACGCCCTGCTCGTATTCGTTCCGCCATGGAACGAAGCCAGCGTACCTGCGGCATGGACGTCCATCCTCGAACGCCACGGCATGATCCTCGTCACTGCCGCCAACATCGGCAACGACGCCAGCCTGCTCGACCGCCGCGACCCCGTATCCCTGCTCGCTGCGAGCAACGTGATGGCGCGCTATCGCGTGAATCCCCAACGCGTGTATGTCGGCGGTTTCTCCGGCGGCTCGCGCGTGGCACTGCGCCTGGCGCTTGGCTACCCGGACGTGTTTCATGGCGTGCTGCTGGAGGCCGGCAGCGACGTGCTTGGGCAGACCGTGCCGCTGCCGCCGCGGACATTGCTGGAACGGTTCCAGTCCTCCACCCGCATCGTCTATTTCACCGGCCTGCAGGACACGGCACATCAGGATGCCGACAAACAAAGCCGCGCCTCCTTGCGCCACTGGTGCATCGACGACGTGGATGTGCGCCCCATGCCATGGACGGGCCACGACCTGGCCGAACCTGCGGCACTGGATCGCGCGTTGACCTCACTGGAGACGCATCGCGCTCCCGATGCGGCGAAGCTCGACGCCTGCCGCGCCCGTGTCGCCCATGATATCGATGAGGCGCTGGGCCAGATCGGTACGGCCATCGCGAACGGCCAGCTCGACAGCGCGAAGGAGCAATTGGAAAACGCAGACCAACGCTACGGTGGATTGGCCGCACCGCGCAGCGTGCAATTGGCGACGCAGCTCCAGCGAGCCGCGCCGCCCACGCCTTAGGCAATGGTCATCGCATCTACGCGGCCCGCACGCACGGCCTTCACCAGCGAGGCATGATCGCGGTCGTTCTGGTCGGCGTAGGCCACGGAGAACGAGGTGATGGCATCGGCAAAGGCATCGCTCTTGCCCAGGTACGCCGACAACAGCACCGCATCGCCGGAGCGCGCATGCGCTCGTGCCAGGGTGCGAGCACAGAGGCGGCCATAGCGACGCAGGTTGGGCGCGCGCATCACCTCGATCTGCGGCGAGACCTTCGCGTCGCGCAACTGCCGCACGTAGAAGTGGCGCCGCGGTCCTTGCGTCCATCCCAGGAACAGGTCGCTGGCCGATTGCATCAGGCGCTGGCCCGCAACGATGCGCTGCCCCTGGTGCTTGTACGGCTTGTTGTCCACGAAGGGATCGATCACCGACTGGCGCGCCTCCTTGAACTGGAGGAACAGCGGATCGCCGTTGCCCGACACCAGCAGCATGATGCCGCAATACGTGCCCACGCTGCCCACGCCCACCACTTTCACCGCGGCGTCCACCGTCTCGAAGCGATCGAGCAGTACGCGCCGTTCGGGCAACAGCGAATCGCGATAGTCGAGGAACGCTTTCCTGCGCTCTTCCACCGTCACGTGGTTCTCCAGTGTCTCGTCGTGATAGATCAGCGGCGGTTCGTCCTGGATGCGCGGCGGCGAGCCGCCCTGCACCGTGAGCTTGATGAACTCCTTGGTATGCGCGGTGTACTCCACGGCCTTGTGCACGCTCTTGGTCGCGAGCCGCTTCATCTCTTCGTCGCGCATGCGGTCGATCACATCCTGCAGGTCGATGTGGTCGTACCACGCTTCAAGCACGGGCATCTGCGCGTATTCGGCCAGGTGCGACTGATAGGCGGCCGCCGCTTCCCAGGCAATGTCCTTGGCGTCATCGTCGCCGAAGCCGTTGGCGCGCGAGGCCACCACAAGACTGGCGCACAGGCGCTTGACGTCCCACTCCCACGGCCCGACGGTGGTTTCGTCGAAATCGTTGATGTCGAACACCAGCTTGCGTTCGGGCGTGGCGAAGCCGCCGAAATTCACCAGATGGCAATCGCCGCAGATCTGCAGATGGACGCCGGTGCTCGGCGTGGTCGCCAGATCCGCCGCCATGATCGCCGCCGCGCCGCGATAGAATGCGAACGGCGAGGCCATCATGCGTCCGTAGCGGATGGGCACCAGCGAGTCGACGCGACCCTTCGATGTTTCGATCAGCAACTCCACTGGATCGAAGCGCCTCTTTGCCGGCGTCCAGCCGCCCAGCGACTTGCGCGAGACCTTGTCGCGAATCGCGCGCGCCATCGCCTGGCGCTCAGCGGGTGCCTTGCGCAAGCTGTCCTGCGACAGCGGCCCGCCGGCGCGATGGGCGTAGGCATGTGCCTCAACCTCCTCGCTGCCCTTGGGGCGCTTGCGGGTCACTCGGGGGGCCTGATCGTCCTTCGTCCTCGCCATGGTTTGCACCTCGATGAAGAGACACGCGATGAACCGGGAATCGCACGAAGGAACATTTGACCCCCGCGACCCGCAAAGTGGAATAGCAAAATTACGTAGACGACAAACCGTGCGCCTTGCGCCCGATCAATCGGTCAGCGTTTCGTGGCTGGCCACTTCGCCCTGCTTCCAGTAGCTGGCGGCGCGTATGCGCTGCCGGTCCAGGCCGTGGACGTCGATCAGCCGCTGCCGCACTTGGCGAATGCCGGCGTATTCGCCGGCCGCCCAGGCAAAGCCCTCGCCCTCGGGCAGGATCAGCTCGCCCACGGCGTCCGCCAGTCCGGCGTCGCCCGCCTCGCGGCACAGCCAGGCGATGCTGGCGTTCGCCACCGTGCGGATGTCGATGCGCGCATCGGCGCTGTCGATCTCGATCATCGCGATGATGCATTCGTCAGCGGAGGCTTCTTCCAAGCGGCGCGCGATGGCGGGCAAGGCAGTTTCGTCGCCGACCAGCAGGTACCAGTCCAGGCCCTCGGGCAGGAGCGTTGAACCGCGCGGCCCTCCGAGCCCCAGTACGTCGCCCACTTTAGTGGCGCGCGCCCACGACACTGCCGGGCCTTCGCCATGTAGCACGAATTCGATATCCAGTTCGTTGGCGGCGCGGTCATGGCGGCGCGGCGTGTAATCGCGGCTGGCGGGCCGCGGGCACGATGGATCGAACGCGATGCCCTGCTCCGTCACCGTGGGCAACACGGACCGGGCGTCGCCCTCGGCCGGGAAAAACAGCTTCACGTGGTCGTCGAACGAGGCGGAGATGAAATCGCCCAGGTCACCGGTGAAGGTGACACGCAGCAGGCGTGGGGAGGCCAGCACCAGCCGCTTCACGCTCAGCTCGCGCATTTTCAGGGGATGCCGGACGCGCCGGACTTCGATGGATGCGGACATGGAAACCTCGCTGGCCGCGACCGGGCCGCGGCGCTATAATGGATAAAACTCATAGTGAGCTTGCTCAATACTTTTCCATGACCACACCGCGCAAGTCAACCCCGGGCAAGTCCACCACCGTCGAGCTGGCTGATGCTTTTTTGGCCCTGCATCACCTGGTCCGCAAGCGCGTGGATGCCGCCATGACTGCGGCCGGCCTGTCGCTCTCGCAGGCGAAATTGCTAGCGCTGGTGGCCCGGCTTGCCCCGTGCCGGCCCAGCGATATCGCCACCCAGATGGGCTACGCGCCGCGCACGGTCACGACGGCGCTGGATGCGATGGAGGAAAGCGGCTGGATCGAGCGCTCGCCGCATCCCACCGACCGCCGCGCGCAACTGGTGGTGATTACGTCAGCAGGCCAGGCCAAGCTCGATGAAGTGCAGGGCCCCAAGCGGCGCGCGGTGGAGCAACTGTTCGGCGTGCTTGATGCGGATGCGCAGAAGAAGCTTCGCGAACTGATGGACCGCGTGCGCGAAGGCGCGGGCGACTGAAGCATCCCCGTCGCCCTCAATCGAGCGGCGCTGACATCACCAGTTTCTCGATGGGATAGCCGCGCTCCGCCGCACGATGGCGCAAGGCCTCGAACTGCGCGCGCTGCATGTGCGTATCGCGCGAGAGCACCCACAGGTAATCGCGGCTGGGGCTGCCCACCACGGCCCAACGATAATCGGGGTCGACGTCGAGCACCCAGTAATCCGCCCATACCCACGGCAACCAGGCCAGCCATGACGGCGCAAAGCGCACTTCGAGCGCACCCGGGGCCTTGTTCGTGGTGCGGGCCACGCCGTCGGCATCGTCCATCTTGCCGTCGCGCGTGCGGCAGGCGTTGTGCACGCGCACCTGCCCATCGGGCAAGGTGCTGTAGGTGGCAGTGATGTTGTCCACGCATTGGCGCTGGAAAAACATCGGCAGATGCGCAATTTCGTGCCACTCGCCGAGGTAGCGCTTGAGGTCGAGCTGTTTCACCGGCTCATTGGTGAGTTGCTGCGCGTACGCCATCGGCAACGCCAGTGCCAACCACACCGTCCACATCCATCGGCAAGGCCGCATGCGCCACTCCTGCACGTCCCGTGATTGCTGCACCCCAGTGTGGCCAGCGAGCATCACGGCCATGCAAAAAGAGGGTGACGGTTTCGTCACCCTCTCGATGCGGTCGTGCAACGACCCGTGGCGATTACGCGGCCTGGTTCTGGATATGCGCCACCGACGGCGCGGCCAACGTCTCGCCGATCTCGATGCGGCGCAGCTTGTAAGCCTCGGGAATCTCGCGCTTGAGATCGATCACCAGCAGACCGTTTTCCATGCGCGCACCCGTGACCTGCACGTGTTCGGCAAGCTCGAAACGGCGGTTGAACGGGCGATTGGCGATGCCACGATGCAACACTTCGCCTTCCTGCTCGCCCTTGCGCTCGCCGCTCACGGTCAGCACGTTGGCCTGCACGGTGAGGTTGATGTCCTCGCGGCTGAAGCCGGCCACGGCCATCGTAATCCGATACTTGTCTTCGCTCAGCTTCACCGAGTCGAACGGCGGCCAGTTGTCGTTCGTCTGCGTGCGTGCCGCAGCCTCGAGCAGATCGAGCACGCGATCAAAGCCGATGCTGGAACGATGCAGCGGGGAAAAATCCAGAACAGTACGCATAACCTTATTCTCCAATGAGCAATAGGTACACGCCGCGCAACATGCAGCGGCGCACCGGCCCCGAAGCGACCGGTGACAGGGAGATGCGGCTGGCCGGTGTCGATTCAAGGCATGGATTTCAGCGTTCGTTTAGCCGTCCAAATACTACGCATGGCCACTTGAAATGACCGGGACCAACCCAATGGCGCCACACCAACGTCATGCCTGGAAAGGTCGCCCACGCAGACCGGGGCCCGGGGCCGTCCTTTCGTTTCCGGAAAAGATCCTTTGCCCGCCACCCTGATTTTTTCCTCACCGACGCGGCGTTACCGTGAGCCACCTTTCTGGAGAACCGTCATGTCCCGCCATCCATTAATCGCGCCCCTGCTGGCCGCCGCGCTTTCCGCCGCTCCCCTGGCCCAGGCCGCCAGCACGGAGCCCGCGCTGGTCACACCCAAGCAGTTGATCGTGGACGGCAGCCTGGCCAAGGCCACCGCCAGCGCCAACGAACTGGCAGCCCGCCGTTACGACACCTTCTGGAACACCGGCGACGAGGCCTTGGCCAAGGCTGCGCTATCACCCCATTTCGTGGATCGCACCCCACCCCCGGGCCGCGCGCAGGGCCCCGAGGGTCCGCTGCAGGCGTCCAAGGCCTTCCGCCAGGCGGTGCCCGACCTCACCTGCGAGGTCGAGCAGATGCTGGTGGTGGGCGACCGCGTGGTGGCGCATCTGCATTTCGCTGGCCATTTCACCGGCAGCTTCAACGGCATGCAGGGCAAGGGACAGGCGATCGATTTCATCGCCACGGACATCTATCGCGTCGCCGACGGCAAGATCGTCGAGAACTGGCATCTGGAAGACAACCTGACGCTGCTCAAGCAGCTGGGCGCCATCAAGGAGTGAGCGCCCGCAGTTCGTGCGACATGCGCTACGGCGGATCGGTGTCGTAGCGCGTGATGTTTTCCGGCAGCTGCACCCAGGCATGTCGCCGACTGTCGTAGACGGAATCCTGCGGCGGCGGAAACGACGGATCGGCAAAGGCGCCCACGGCCACCGAGACCCGGCCTTCCACGCCCTCTTCCGTATGGAACACGTTGCTGCCGCAGATGGGGCAGAAGCGGAAGCGGAATTGCGATCCATGGTCGCCCGTGCGCACGAACTCCGTCGCGTTGCCGGTGACCGTGTACGGCGCGTCATAGGCCGCGATGGCGGCGAACACGCCGCCCGTGCGCTGCTGGCAGGCCAGGCAATGACAAACGCCCACGCCTCACGGTTCGCCCTGCACGTCAATGCGAAGTTGGCCGCAATAACACGATGCCGTCTTGCTGGACATGAAAACCTCCGCGGGCTCGCCGATCGTTTGGCCGTCCATCTGCAGCGAAAGCGCTCAGCGCCGAATCGCCAGCACGCCGTCCAGCGCCAGCTGCGCCTTGAAGCCGGCCTTCTCCAACCGCTTCGCCACTTCGTTCGGCACGTCGCGATCGCTGGTGAGCTTGTTGGGGCTGCCGGTGTAATGAAACATGCGACCGCCGCGACGCAGTACGCGCGCCAGCTGGTCGTAGAACGCCTGCGAATACAGTTCGCCCGCGATGCCGAAGCGCGGTGGATCGTGCAGCAAGGCATCCACCGATGCATCGGCGAGCTGCGTGATCGCCTGCGATACGTCAGCGTGCGTGAGTGAAAACCGACCGCCGCTCGACGGTGCCTCCGGATCGGGTGACCAGGGATTGATGGTGCGCAGCCAGAGCACGTCCGGATTCTTCTCGAACGACTGGATGCGCGCCACACCGGCGTCCAGGCAACACGCCGCGAAATACCCGAGGCCACCACAGGTATCGAGCACCACCTTGCCGCGCGGCTCGACCAGCGCCACCTTGCGGCGCGCATCATCCACCGGCGATTCCTTGGACGTGGGCAGCATCTTGATGCCGTCGATCTCAAACGTGGGCGCGCCCCATTCGGTGGGCACCAGCTTGATCAGCGAGCCTGAGAAACACGATGCCGAGGAGAAATCGTCCCCGTCCCAGTAGTAGATCGTGCGGTCCTTCAGCTTGGCCGGATAGGGATAGCGCTGGCCTTTCCATTCCCAATCGTCCGCGTGCAGCTGCGCGCTGTCGTTCGAGCGGTCCAGATCCATCGAACCCATCCACTCGACTTTGCCGGCAGCATGCGCGGCAAGCAGCGCCTCGGCAACGGGGCGCGTGAGCAAGGGTCCGGAATAGTGCGGCACGAGCGTGATTCTCCTGGAGGGGATGTGCAGTGTAGGAGCAATGCGCGGCGTGGTCACATGCGACGCGCCGTCACCGCCGCGTTCGCGCGGGATGCCAGCGAAGCGCGACGGCTCGAACGCGATCGCAGGACGCACGCCGCATGATGGCCGCCACCGCCTGGCTCAGTGCCTGGGAACGGGTATGACGCGCCACGTGGCTGCAAACATCGCGCGCATCTCCGAGTCGGTCATGCGCGAGGCGGCGGCCTGTGCCTCTGCATAGTGTTTGGCGTGCGCCGCTTCATCGCCCTCCGCGGAAGCGACGTTGGCCGCTACGGCATGGAAGAACGCCATCTCCCATGGCTCACCATCGTGCTCCTCGAAAACGGACCCAGGGTCTAAGTCCGTTCAACGTACAGCACTTGATTGGGGTGGTGCTCCCGAATGGCTTCTACAGCGGCCCGGACTGCAGCGGCGGCAGCCGGATCAACCCAGTGGACGAAGTTCGTCAGGTCAAGGCCTTCTGCACGTAACTCGCCTAGCTTCACAATATCCAACAAACCGTGATTCACCCAAACCGCCGATCCACTCCCCCGCGCGAGATCGAGCACCTCGGATAATCCGTATTTCGCGAGTGCAAATAGAACCAAGGCCACTTCCTTTTGCTACCCCGCGCGATGTCCGCGCCGGGGCGAAAGCAGACCTTATCCAACCACGAGCAATCTTGCCCTAACTAAGAGCCAAATACCGAGGATTACGACATGAGCCACGCCATTGTTTGGGAATTCCTAGTGCCGGAGGCGCAACGGGTGGCGTTTGAAGCAGCATACGGCCCGGATGGTCCTTGGGCGCTGCTCTTCCGACAGGCTCCGGGTTTTCTCGAAGTAAAACTGCTGCGCAGCCAGGAATCGGCGGAGCGCTATCTGACTATCGATCGTTGGGAATCGAATACTGCGTTCGAGAACTTCAAGAGCCAGTTCGCACTGGAGTACCAGGCCCTTGACCGGCAACTGGAAGGTCTGGCTTCCTCAGAACTGCGCGTAGGCGCGTTTGATGACCTTCCCAGCGCTGGCTAGTGGCGCAGCTATCGACGCTTTCTCAGCGGATCGAGCAGCGGCTTGAGTCCGTTGTGATCGAGTTCCAGCGCCAATGCGAGAAGGTTGCCGAGGTCACCGGGCGGGAAGCCCTTGCGCGCGTACCACGCCAGATACGCACCGGGCAGGTCGGCGATGAGACGGCCCTGGTACTTGCCATAGGGCATGGGCATGGTGACCAGGCGCTGCAGG
Source organism: Dyella japonica (assembly GCF_040545895.1). Lineage (GTDB taxonomy): Bacteria > Pseudomonadota > Gammaproteobacteria > Xanthomonadales > Rhodanobacteraceae > Dyella > Dyella japonica_D. Next base: position 303,151 of record NZ_JBEPMU010000004.1, on the reverse strand, counting down.
TCTTCGGGCTTCATTTGGCAAACAGCCGCGAGCGATCGGCGAAGGCCTTGAACTCCAGCGCATTGCCGCAGGGATCGAGCAGGAACATGGTGGCCTGTTCGCCGGGCTGTCCCTTGAAACGGATGTGCGGTGCGACGACGAAGCGCGTGCCCTTCGTCTCCAGTCGTTCGGCCAGCGATTGCCATTCGTCCATGGACAGCACCACGCCGAAATGACGTACCGGCACGTCGTCGCCATCCACGTCGTGCGCGCTCACGGTGCGTGTCTCTTCGGGCGCGAGGTGCGCCACGATCTGGTGTCCATAGAAATCGAAGTCCACCCAGCCCTCGCTTGAACGACCCTCGGGGCAACCTAGAAGCTCGCCATAGAAGGCACGCGCGTTCGCGAGCGAGGTGACGGGAAAGGCGAGATGGAACGGTGGCAGTGCGTGCATGGTGCGACTCGGCGGCAAGGGCATCGCTTTATTACCACTACGTCGCGGCTTCGCAAACCGACAGCGTCGTTGGACGACATTGCATCTCGTCGATTACGCCTGGCCTGCCGAAGTCTTCTGGCGCAGACGGTGCGCGGCCTGCTTCGCGCGATTGCCGCACAACGCCATGCTGCACCAGCGGCGCGCGTGGCCGCGCGTGTGGTCCGCAAAGAGCAACGTGCACGTCGGTCCTTCGCAGGCCTTTACATGGGAGAAGTCTTCGTCGCAGACCAGGCGCGCCATGGCTTCGGCAATCGGCAGCAACAAGGCATCGGATGAGTTCCAGCGACGTTTCTGCGCCAGCGTAAACACGGTCGATTCGCCCGATGGCTCGGCCACTACTTCCTCATAGCGTTCGTCGCGCTTGAGCAATGCATTCAGCGGATCGAGCGCCATCAAGTCGGACGGCTGCAACGGGCGTCCCTTGTGCTCGCGAACGAACGTGCGGAACCACTCGCGCAAGGCCCTGGCCTGTCCGGCAAGACGATCCATTTCACCCGGGATGGCGCGCTCGCGCGCCGAGCGCAGCACTTCTTCCGGCACCAGATGCGCCTGCCGAAGCCAGCCGAGCAGGCCCTCGCCGTCTTCCAGCCAGTCGATCGGCGCGTCCACCGGCGTGGCCACGGAGTTAAGGAAATCCAGGCCGAGGGAATCGGCCAGGAAAAGGGCTGGCATGGACTGAGTCATGGGGTTCTCCTTGCGGACAAAAGTAACCGGCTAAAAAACGCTTGACAAGTTACACGGCCATTCGTAACCTCCAAAACAACATTGAGGCGGTTACGAAAGTTTCAAGACGGCCATCTCGCCAGGCTTCGCGACACAAACCCCTAGGAGTCAAGGCTTATGAACACGCAAGCTGCAACGGTGGTACTGGCCCATGGTGCCTGGGCGGACGAGTCGAGCTGGAACAAGGTGGCCAATTCACTCCACTCTATTGGCATTAATACGGTTACTTTTAGCCTGCCGATGTCCTCGCTGGCAGACGATGTGGCAGCGCTGGACGAAACGCTCGCAGCCATCCAGGGGCCAGCGGTGCTGGTGGGACACGCCTATGCAGGCGCCGTGATCGCAGCCACCAGGAGCGACAAAGTGAAGGCGCTCGTGTACGTGGCCGGCCTGGCACCTGACGAAGGCGAAACCGTGGCCGAGGTGTTCAATCGCTACGGCCACGACGACAAGGCGCCGGCGCTTGCACCGAGCGATGACGGCCGCATCTGGTTGCCCGCGAAAGCTTTTGAAACGGCCTTCGCGCCCAATGCCACAGGCGAAGAACAGAAGGCGCTGGCGGCTTCTCAGCGACCAATTTCACCAGCCTGCATCACGGTGCCAGTGGGCACGCCACTCTGGAAGAAGGTGCCGGCCTGGTATCTCGTCGCGCAACACGACCACATGATTCCCGAGCAGACACAGCGCTTCATGGCCGAGCGCATGCATGCACGCACCCGCGCCTTCCCCGTCGACCACCTGCCGCTTATCACGGCGCCATCGCTGGTTGTGGACGTGATCGTTGATAGCGTGCGAGCGATCGCCTGATTCTCGCCGCGACTATCCATCTCATCGCCTGGTGACGTGTCATGCGCCCCGAAAAACCGCTAGATGGCCGTATCGCTGCTTTCTCCGATGGCGTGATCGCCGTGGTCATCACCATCATGGTGCTGGATCTGAAGGCGCCGCAGGAGAGTTCTTTTTCCGCGCTTTGGCCGCTGTGGCCAACGGCGATGAGTTACGCGGTGAGCTATCTATTCATTGCCATCGTGTGGATCAATCACCGCCATCTCATGCAGTACGCGCGGCGGGCGACACCGCGCCTGATCTGGGTGAACTTCGCCCACTTGTTCGCCGTATCGCTGGTGCCGTTCACCACCGCATGGGTGGCGCGCACGAACCTCGCAGCAGCGCCCGTGGCGGCATATGCCGCGGTGTTCGTGGCGGTGAATGCGGCCTATCGCGTTTTCGAATCGGAAATGCTGGAACAAGCCGGCTCTACGCAGATGTGCCAGCACATGCGTCGCATGATGAGGCGCCGCTCGCTGTCCACGCTGATCATTTTTGCCGCCGCGTCGCTCACCGCGCTCATCGCGCCGTTGGTCGGCTTCGGAATGATCTGCGCCGCGCTGTTCCTCTATCTGCGGCCCGACGCACCCGCCCGCTGGCGACTGCGTCGCCCGGGTCGCGCACTGCACCGCTGAACCATCCGCTCCCCCTCATCCCGAAGGAGAACTCCCATGTCCCAGATTCGCTACCGCACCGCCGACGTCGACGGCTTCAACATCTTCTACCGCGAAGCAGGCACACCCGGGAAGCCGAAGCTGTTGCTGCTGCATGGCTTCCCGAGCGCCGGGCACATGTTTCGCGACTTGATTCCGCTGCTCAGCGACGACTTCCACATCGTGGCGCCGGACCTGCCCGGCTTCGGCCAGTCGGCAATGCCGTCGCGCGAGCAGTTCAAGTACACGTTCGATCACATCGCCGATGTCATCAATCGCTTCACCGAGGTAATCGGCTTCGATCGCTACACCGTCTATGTGTTCGACTATGGTGCGCCGACCGGCTTCCGTCTTGCGGTGAAGCACCCGGAGCGCATCACGGGAATCATCTCGCAGAACGGCAATGCCTACGTTGAAGGCCTGAGCGAAGGCTGGAACCCCATCCGTGCGTACTGGGAAAAACCGTCGGTCGCCAACCGCGACGCACTGCGTGGGTTCCTGGCGCCGGAGGCCACGCGCTGGCAGTACACGCACGGCGTGAGCGATGAATCGCTGGTGTCACCGGATGGCATCGCGCTGGACAACCACTATCTGGCCCGCGAAGGCGCGGACGACGTGCAGCTGGATCTGTTCCTCGACTACCAGAGCAACGTCGCGCTCTATCCCACGTTCCAGGCGTACTTCCGCGAGCATCAGCCGCGCTTCCTCGCTGTGTGGGGAAAGAATGATCCGTTCTTCCTTCCGCCCGGGGCTGAAGCGTTCAAGCGCGACATCCCCAAGGCGCAGGTGAGCTTTTTCGACACCGGTCACTTCGCGCTGGAAACGCATGCATCCGAGATCGCCGATGCCATCCGTGCTTTCTTCGCCCGCTGATTCATCACCCGCGCACTGACGACCGGAGCACCTCATGTCTCTCAGAACAGCCATCGTCACCGGTGCCAGCCAGGGCATCGGACAATCCACGGCCATTCGCCTGGCTAAGGATTTCCAGGCCGTCGTGCTGGTGGCGAGAAGTCGCGATCACCTGCAGGAAACCGCGGCTACCGTCGAAGCAGCGGGCGCGAAGGCGTTGATCATCGATATCGACCTTGCCGAAAAGGCGGCCGCGAAAATGGTCGTGGAGAAAACCTTGTCCACTTTCGGCCGCATCGATGCCCTGCTCAACATCGCCGGCGCGGTGCCGCAGATCGACCTGTTCGAGATGACCGACGAGCAATGGGATGACGGCATGGCGCTCAAGCTTCACGGTGCGCGGCGACTCACCATCGAAGCATGGGAAGCACTGCGGCAGGCCAATGGATCGGTGGTGTTCACTTCCGGCAACTCGGCCATTTTTCCCAAGGCGCCGTATGCCGCCGTGGGCACCATCAATGCCGCCATCGCCGCATTGGCCAAGGCGTTTTCCGATCGCGGCATTACCGACGGCGTTCAAGTGAATAGCGTGCTGCCTGGTCCCGTGATGACCGGCCGTCGCCGTTCGTATCTGGAACACTGGGCACCGTTGCACGACATGAGCGTGGCCGAAGCGATGGAACGCTTTCCGCGGGAGGCCGGCATCGCTCGCTACGGCCAGCCCGAAGAGATCGCTGAATTGATGGCGTTCCTGGTGTCGCCGGTCGCGCGCTGGATGACCGGCTCCACGCTGCGCATGGATGGCGGGGAGGTCAAGTCGGTGTGATGACGTGCTGGCGATGGATCATGTCCGCTTCGGAACGAGGCGGACATGTCGCCAGATCGCATCGGAACGACCTGCATGGAACGGGTGTGCTTTCCTGCGATAGCGCGACGGAACGGTGCTCCCGCATGTTCGGCTTCTGCATGAAAGCAGATGCACGGCGATCGCAGCACTGCGCCATATCGGCCCCTCATCCAAAAGCCGAGCGCGCCAACGCGCGATCGGGGTGGCAACGTCGCCAAATAGCCGTTACCCTTTCTTGCTGCAGCGCACCACTGCGTCGCCCCTCGGCCTGAGTTGTCCCCATGTCCGCTTCCTCCCCTGCCCTCGACCCGGGCACGCCGCCTGTTCGCGCTCCCCACGTGGGACTGGTCATCCTTGCGCTCGCCGTCGGCGGTTTCGCCATCGGCACGACCGAGTTCGCGTCGATGAGCATGCTTCCATTGTTTGCCCAGGGACTGGGTATTGATGCGCCGACCGCAGGCCACGCCATCAGTGCTTACGCGCTGGGTGTGGTGGTGGGTGCTCCGGTGATCACGGTGCTGGGTGCGCGGTTGCCGCGCCGTCGGCTGCTGCTGATGCTGATGGCCATGTTCACCGTGTTCAATGGACTGACCGGGCTCTCGCCGAGCTATCACTGGATGCTGCTGTTTCGTTTTCTCAGCGGCCTGCCGCACGGCGCGTACTTTGGCGTCGCCGCGCTGGTTGCCAGTTCGCTGGTGCCCGCCAACCGGCGGACGCGCGCGGTCGGTCAGATGTTCCTCGGCCTGACCTGCGCCACGGTGGTAGGCGTACCCCTGGCGAGCTGGCTCGGCCAGGCCGTGGGATGGCGCTGGAGTTTTGCGCTGGTCGCGCTGCTTGGCGTTGCGACGATGAGCGCTGTCTTCGTATTCGCGCCGAACACGCCAGCCGACGCGAAGGCCAGCCCGCTACGCGAACTGGGCGCGCTCAAGCGCTCGCAGGTGTGGCTCACACTGGGTATCGGCGCCATCGGCTTTGGCGGCATGTTCGCCGTCTACACCTATCTCGCGGACATTCTTCTGCACGTGACGCACATGTCGCTGGACAGCGTGCCTTGGGTGATGGGCGTGTTCGGCATTGGCCTGACGCTGGGCAACCTGATCATTCCCGCCTTCGCTGATCGCGCGCTCATGCGCACGGCGGGCGGCCTGCTGTTGTGGAGCCTGCTGATGCTGGCGATCTTCCCATTCATGGCGGGCAACGTGTGGGCATTGAGCGGCACCGTATTCCTGATCGGCATCGGCGGCGCGCTGGGCACCGTGTTGCAGACGCGGCTGATGGATGTCGCGGGCGACGCCCAGGGCCTCGCCGCGTCACTGAATCACTCGGCCTTCAACACGGCCAACGCGCTCGGCCCGTTCCTTGGCGGGCTGGCCATCGCGCACGGTTGCGGCTGGACGTCGCCGGGCTGGGTGGGCAGCGGGCTCGCGCTGGGTGGCTTGTTGCTGTGGCTTGTGTCGATGGCCATGGAACGACGCAGCGATACCGTCGCTGCCGCCGAGTGTTGCTGACGGCAACGGTGATCAGCTCCATGCGATGCATGGATCAACGAGCCTGACGAGCGCGGCAACCGACCTTTCCGCGCTCGTCGCAGCACGTCAGGCTTTCGCGCCCTGCTTGGCGGCCGCCGAACGTGCAAACCACGTCTTGAAGTCCTGCTTGCCTAACCGCGCATCGTTGCCCGGTATCAAGGTGTCTGGTTCGAGCACGGCACCGAAGTAAGGCGCTTTCGGATCCGCGATGACCTTGCGCGGGTCTCCGATGGCAGCAAGGAAACGCTGAACCCACTCCGCCATCGGCGCCTTTTCGGGTCCGCCAATTTCCACGATACCGTTGGCTGGCGCAGCGAGCGCGACATCCGCAACCGCGTCGGCAACGTCGTCCGATGCAATCGGCTGCATCAGCCCGGTGGAGATGCGAATGTCCTGCCCCTGACTGCCGTCACCGGCAATACCGTTGAGGAACTCGAAGAACTGCGTCGAGTGGATGATGGTGTACGGAACGCCGCCATCGCGTATCAGCTGTTCCTGCGCCATCTTGGCGCGGATATACGCGCTCTGTGCAAAGACCGGTCGGCCCGTGCCAACCACCGACAGCGCCACGTGATGCTTCACGCCCGCCTTCTTCTCCGCAGCGCCAAGATTGCGCCCCGACGTTACGAAGAAGTCCATCACGGCCTTCTCTTCGAACGACGGCGAGTTGGCCAGATCCACCACGATGTCCGTACCCGCCATCGCTTCATTCAGGCCTTCACCGGTAAGGGCGTTGATGCCTGTGGATGGCGCTGCGGGAACGACTTCGTGACCGTGTTTGCGCAGGCGCTCGACGACCTTGGTGCCGATGAGCCCCGTACCACCGATGACAACGATTTTCATGGAATCCTCCGCTTTGCGTTGGCGCCAAAGGCGCCATGTGGGTTGATGCCAGGCGTGGTTACCCGCGTCGGTAACCCGCCAGCTGATTCATGCCGTCGTAGCTGGCAGATCCAGCGTGCGTGCCAGGGCAGTCGACAGGCCAAGACCTTTCACCCGATCCCTACTGGAGTCCTTCCCGCAGTGATCCGGCAATAGGCCGATAGCGATACGCGGTTGGCACGCGCACTCGTCGCTTTCTCGTCGATCCGAAACGAGACGCGCCCAATACCGCCATCGGGTGGCCCTTGCTGATAGACGTTTCAATGACGTCGCGTGTGACACCATCCAGAGACTGGTGCTTGCTGGGCAACACAGTGAGGCCGCGGGCGAATCTACTGATGATGGCGCGCCGAGCTTAGGCTTCCGTGCGCTGCGCGCCGTAGTGCGGGCCAATCAAGAGGAAACTTCCATGCGCATGTTCAAGACCCTGGGCCTGCTGTGCCTGCTCGCCTGCCCCGCTGTCCTCACCCAGTACGCCTTCGCGATGGGGGCGTCTTCCGCACCCGAGGCGCAGGTCACCGACCTGATGACCAAAGCGCTCACGGACTATCCGGGCAAAGAAGGGAAGATGATCCTCGTCACCTATCCGCCGGGTTCGGTGGATCCCGTTCATCGCCACTTCGCCCACACGTTCGTCTACGTGCTCGAAGGCTCCATCGTGATGAGCTTGAACGGCGGCAAGGAAGTGACGCTGGGGCCGGGACAGACCTTCTACGAAGGGCCCAACGACAAACACACGGTTGGCCGCAATGCCAGCCTTACCCAGCCGGCCAAGTTCGTGGTGTTTCTGCTGAAGGACCAGAACAAGCCGATTCTGACGCCGGAGAGCTGAGTCGCACTGACGGATTCGTGCCATGGGCGGAGTCGACACCAAAGAACGAAGGGCTTGCAGCCATGCAAGCCCTTCCTATTTCCAGCTCCACAAGAACAGCCGACCAATGACTAGTCGACCGCGTCCGCCTTGGACATGGCAACAATCTGGCCAAGTGCATCCGTGTCGAGAACACCCTGCCACACGTGTTTTACCGTGCCGTCGCGTGCAATCAGGATGGTCGTGGGTGTACCGATAATGCGGGCCATGATCGCCGAATCGAGTGAGGCGGTGACCAGTTGCTCACTGGGAATGTGATGTTCGGAAGAGACGTTCTTGTCGAACTTGCCCGTCACGTCAAAGTAGGTCGTATCGACCGCTGGCCCCAGGTCCTTGATCAAGGCATCCCACATCGGCCAATTCTTCTTGCAGTACGGGCAATCGGGGCTCAGAACCAGCAGAAGACGGTCGTGCGCCGCGTTAGGACTGAATACCAGTGGACGATTCGCGCCTTGCGCGCTGTGAACCGCGATAGGCGAAATCGGCGCATTCAATGTAGGCAACTGAATAGCCTGGTCGATTTTGTGCTGCTGAATCAGGTCGTGATTGATGTACAGCAAATACGCATTCGACCCAAGCAAAGCGGTGCAAAGAACGCCTAGGAAAAGGATGGCTCTACTCATTTCTGCACCTCGCATCCGTATCGGAAAATCCAGCACCGTTTGACCTTCATGGTGCGGCAAAACCATGTGGCCATAACCTGCAACCCCGCGGCTTATGAACAGCCGCGGGGCTGGCACTCATTGCAATGGACTTATTCCGGTGCCAAGGCAGGCAACGGTTACATCTGGACGCACCAGTTGTTGAGGCACGCCACCGGACCACATGTTGCTCGATCACACGATTGCACGTTCAGGCAGCCATGCGAACAGGACAAAGGCCTGGGGTGATACGTGCTTGCTGCGACAACGGCCGTTCCTCCCACCATGAACAGCGTGAGCGTGCCAAGAACAATCAGAAGAACCTTGCTGCGGAGCTTGTTAGTCGCCATCGGACAACCCTCTTGCTCGTGAAGGTCTCGCACGATTATCACGCGACATAATGGCGAACAAGCCACCAACTCATAAACCGTGATTCAATCGACACTAAAGCCGCAATTAGAAGTGGTGTTTGAGGCGAGCCACGGAATTACGGGGCATTACGGCCGAGCGAAATTACTTAAGTATCCAATTCAGATCGAAAGCGTACCGTCATGCCTTTCACGAGCATGAGCCAAGTACATTATCGGTCCTGATTTTCTCGGCAAAATCGCTGATGGGTTATGGAGATTGCCCGCGAAGCATGGTGGCATCAGCTATGCCTTCGTCAATGCAGCTTGCCAAACCCGCGAAACTGCCGGAACGCTGCGCTGAAATAACCGGCACGTGCATCGGGCGCTTCGGCATCGACGCTTGCCAGCGATGGAAGTGCCGTCCACGGCATGGTCGGATGCTGGTGATGCAGGCGATGGAGATGATGATTCATCAATACGGGCTGCCAGATGGCGGGCGCACGAAAGTTGCGTGCCCGCCCCTCTTCGTCGAGCGCGACGTCATAGTGCGGCAGGTTGTCCGCCAGCGAGATCCACACGCCGCGCAGGAACATCGTGATCGCGAGCACAGGCCACCACACCCCGTAGAGATAGAACGCCCCGGCATGAATCGCGATCGACAGCATCCAGTCGCGCCGCGTACGCGAGCGCCGTTCCGCGTTCCGCGCGAAACCCACGAACAAGCGCTGGACATCGCGAGCGATCGGCTCTTCGCTGTGCAGTTTGCGGGCAATGAGCCTGCCCACCCAGTCGGTGGGCAGGAAGGCGAGCAGTGGCAGTGCCAGTTCCGACAAATAGAAGCCACCCAGCAAATGCATGTAATAGCCGAGGCGAGCCAGTAGCGGATGCGTCACGCCATCATGCACGTCGGGCCGATCGTAGGCTTCGCGCGTAAAACGGTGATGCATCAAGTGACCGAAACGAACGGCGTCATACGGCAACACGAAGGCGATGGCCAAAGCCCGCCCTAGCCATTCGTTGAGTCGACGCTGGGGCACCAGATGTCCGTGAATGGATTCATGGATCAGCCCCCAATGCATCGGGGTCAGCAGCACCAAAGGCACCGCCATCCACAATGCGGACGCGCCCCATTGCCGCAGCAGAAAGGGCCACACGGCGAGCTGCATCAGTACGGCGGTCGCGACAAGTCCAAGCAGCGCCAGGTTGACGCGAAGCGCGATGGGAACACGGCGGGTCGTTCCACGCGCCGCTGCCGTTTGAGTGTCATCCGTCCCTACTGCTGCCTGCAGGTCCATCTTTTCCCCTTATGAGCGGCATGGTTGCCACCTATGCTGGAGATGCCTCTGACATTCAGTGGTCGACCTGCGGCGCATACAGCCACGCTTTATCGACCATCCCCTTGAACGGTCACTTTCTCCTCGCGACGGCCCGTTCCGGCGCCGCCGCGATACCGTCTCGCGCAGGAGACATTACTTCCGCGGTGCAATGATCTCGCTGAGATAATCGGGCTTGCCATCGATGCGCACGAGGTGCGGGTATTGCAGACCGTCGTGATAGTCCACGGCGACGTTGCGGAAGGCGCCCTGGTATTTCATCAGCAATTGGATCGGTGCTTTGCTGGTCTTCGCGGCAGCAATGGCATCCTTCAGCACGTCCTTGGAATAGTCCTGGCCATTCACGGCGACGAGGGTGGCGCCAGTGGTGACGCCGGCCTTGAAGGCAGGGCCGTTCCAGCGCACGTCGTTGACCTGGCCCTTGTCGTTCATGGTCAAGCCAATGGACCAGGTGAAGTTGTACAAGTGGCGAGCGGGCTGCGCGCGGCTGTTGTACTGCGCCTCGAAATCGCTTTCCTTGTCGGTATAGACGAGTTTCCAGCCGGTGGCGGCCAGGCCGTCCTGCAGGGGCGGATTGAGCACATCCACGTGGGCGTGCAGGAAGCCGGCCCAGTCGTACGGGGCCACACCGTTGAGCGCCGCGACCACGTCGTCGAACGTATAGGTCTTGGTGACATAACTGCCGTTGTCGACGCCGAAGAAGGCGCGCGCGAAATCGTCCAGCGATTTGCGATCACCGGTGAGGGCACGCAGCTTGGCATCCACTTCCAGCCACATCATCTGGCCGCCGCTGTAGTACTCCTCGCTCATCTGCCAGCTGCGATACGGCAGGCTGGAGCGCCTTGCGATGGTGGGGTCGTTGGTAGTGTCTTCCAGCGTGCGCCACTGGAAGCCCACGCGGTTGCGTTCGTAGTTGGCGGCAGTCATGGCCAGCGCGTCGCGGAATTGCTGCGCCGACCACATGCCGGCACGCGCGGTGAGCACGTAACCCCAGTACTGGGTCTGGCCTTCGTACACCCACAGCAGCGAATCGCCCATGGGCACGTTGAAGTTGGGCGTCCACAGGTCGTCGGGGCGACGGAACTTGCCGTTCCACGAGTGGGCGTACTCATGCGCCAGCAAATCGCGGTCGGGCGCGGCGTCTTTCCATCCGGTGAAGTAATCGGCATCGAGTCCGTCTTCGCTGGACTGATGATGCTCGGTGCCGTTGCCGCCCATGGTGTCCGACAACGAGAACAGGAAGTCGTAGTGATCGTAGTGATGCGAGCCGAACAATTTGACCGCCTGCGTCACCAGCGCGCGATGCACGTTCACCTGCTCCTGCGACATCTCCAGGTACTTCGGGGCATCGGCGAATACATCGAGATACACCGGCGCGCCACCCGCCGGGGTCAAGTCGACGCGCTTGAAGTACTGGCCGGCGTAGATGGGCGAATCGACCAGGTTGTTGAACGTCACCGGCTTGAAGGTGACGGTGTCGCCCGACTTCGATGCCGTCTCCAGTGCCGTACCCAATTCCCAGCCGCGCGGCAGCGTCACGCTGGCCGCATAGGTGATGCCACGCGTGAAGTAGCCGGCGGGATAGAGCGACACCTTGCTCCATTCCATGTCCATCATGCGGTCGGTGATGTCGAAACCTTCGCTGTCGGTGCGGCCGGAGAGGTACTGGAAATCCACGTCGACCGACGACACGCCCTCGGGCACGTCGAGGTGGAAGGCAAACACGTTGTATTTGTCACGCTTCCACGCAATGGGCTTGCCGTTGGCGGTGACCTTGAGACCCGCGAGCATATTGATGGGGCCTGTCGGCGAGTGGTCACCGGGAATCCATTGCGGATAAAGCAGCGTCAACGCGCCTGCCTTGACCGGCATTGTTTCGTGCACGCGGAAAATGCCCTGCGTCGTGTCGCTCGCATCGACGTGGATGGTCACGGTGCCCGGGTACTTCGTGTCCTGCGGTGCAGGTACATCGTCGGTGCGCGTCTGCTCGGCCAGCGCCGTACCCGCACCGAGCGCCATCGCGACGGCCAGGGCAAGACGCGAAAAACCGAGACGCGAAGCAACCGCGGACACAACGGGGAAGGCGCGGGACATGTAGGGCTCCGATTGAGCGAGTGGAAGATGGCGCAACTTAGCACCACCCACGCACCGCGCCACCAGGGCCATGCGTTGGTTCGGCGTCCCGCAACGAGATCCCCGGATGCTCGTCCGACCCTCGCCGCCACGAAGGGATAAGGGAGCGACGTTCGTCCACTCGGTTCGTCGACATCACGGCCTTTAGAGGCACGGGCTTGCTGCAGCCGTTGCATGGACTCTTCGAGCCATTGGCAGGGCTGCCGATCGCGCCTTCTTTCGATTCGATCGTCCCCAACAACCTTTTTTTGCTGTCAATCAGTGGTCACGGAACGATTGGAAAGACGCTTTCCACGGCTCCTGCCGGGTAAGCCGTCAAGGCAGCAAATGCCCAAGCATTTGTTTTTCCTGAAACTTACACGTGACTTACAAAAAATGTTGACTTTCTGTGATGTCGTTGTCTAAGTTCGATGACGGGCGGCAGGGGGGACCCGCAATTTCCTGCTCCTTTCAGAGGCTTACGGAACTGTCTACGGACAGCGCCGCGGGGACCTGCGCGCCTAAGCAAAGCCAGGACGACGCCTGGCTTGCCACTTCATCTACACGTCGTAAGGGGAGTCAAACGTGAAGTATTTTGGAAACAGCAAACTGGCGACCGCTATCCGGTTGGGTCTGGCCGTGGGTGCACTGGCCGCCGCAGGTACCGCTTTCGCCCAGGACAACAGCAGCACCGCTGCCAATCCGGATTCGGCCAAGAAGCTCGAAACCATCACCGTGACCGGTTCGCGCATCCGCAGCGTGGACGTGGAAACGGCACAGCCCGTCATCACCCTGTCGCAGGCCGATATCCAGAAGACCGGCCTGACCAACGTCGGTGACATCCTGCAGAACCTCACCATCACCGGCCAGCCGACCTTCTCCAAGGCGGCCGTGCTGACCAGCAACACCGAGGAAGGCGGCCAGTACGTCAACCTGTACAACCTCGGCGAGAACCGCACGCTGGTGCTGGTGAACGGCAAGCGCTGGATGACCAGCCTCAATGGCTACACCGACGTTTCCACCATTCCGGTGGCGCTGATCGACCGTATCGAAATCCTCAAGGACGGTGCGTCGTCGATCTATGGCTCCGACGCCATCGCGGGCGTGGTCAACATCATCCTCAAGGATCGCTTCAACGGCGCTGCCGTGAGCGGTTCGGTCGGCCAGAACGAAGGCGGAAACAACGACGGCACGCAGCAGGCCTACTCGTTCACGGTGGGCACCACCACGGACAAGGCCTCGCTGGTGTTTGCCGCGACCTACAACAAGACCAGCGCCATCTGGGCGAAGGATCGCGACTTCACCAAGTACACCTACGGTGATTTCGACAACACTGCCGGCTATAGCGGTACCGGTCCCTGGGGCCGCTTCACCAATGGCGGCAAGACCTATGTGCTCAACCACACGGGCGACCCGAACAACATTGGCGTGGGCGCCGATTCGCGCGACATCAACAACTACCATGTCGGCGTTCAGGACAACGATTACTTCAACGCCACCAACCAGATGATGGAACAGCTGCCGACCGAGCTGAAGTCCATCTTCACTGAAGGCAGCTACAACCTCAGCGACAACGTGACCTTCAAGGCCACCGGCATGTACGCCGAGCGCAACTCCTCGACCCAAGTCGCCGGCTATCCGCTCACCAGCACCAGCCAGCCGAACTTCCCGGTCTACCTGAGCGGCGAGAGCTACTACAACCCGCTGCCGGGTAACGACCTGTCGTTCGCTCGCCGCATCACCGAGCTGCCGCGCGTGAGCAGCGAGAGCGCCAAGTCGCTGCATTTCGATGCCGGCTTTGAAGGTAGCTTCGACTTCCTTAGCCATCCGTGGAACTGGGATGCTGGCTTCGGCTACAACAAGTACGACGTCGACACCACCAACACCGGCAACATCAACCTGCTGAACCTGCAGCAGGCGCTGGGACCGTCGTTCCTCAACGGCCAGGGCATCGTGCAGTGCGGTACCGCCGCCAACCCGATCGCGCTGAACCAGTGCGTGCCGTTCAACATTCTTGGCGGCCCGAGCGCGTCGACCAAGGAAGCGCTGAACTACATCATGGCGCGCGAGCACGCGACCGACCAGAGCATCAACAAGGACTTCACCGCCAACATCACGGGCGGCTTGTTCGAGCTGCCGGCCGGTACCTTCAGCATTGCAGCCGGTATCGAACACCGCAACGTCAGCGGTTACGACCAGCCGGATGAAATGGCCAGTGCCGGTTACACCACCGACCTTGCCGCCGGTCCGACCACGGGCTCGTACACGACCAACGAAGCGTACCTCGAGCTCAATGCGCCGCTGTTGAAGGATCTGCCGGGTGCCAAGTCGCTGGCCCTGGACGTCGCCAGCCGCTACTCGCACTACAGCAACTTCGGCAGCACCACCAACAACAAGTACAGCTTCACCTGGTCGCCGTTCGACGACATGATGGTGCGCGGCACGTTCGCCAAGGGCTTCCGCGCGCCGACGCTGGGTGACTTGTTCGGTGGCGGTTCGCAGACCTTCGACCAGTACACCGACCCCTGCGACGTCCAGTTCGGCAGCCTCAGCAACCCGACGGTGGCGAAGAACTGTGCGGCTGCGGGCCTGTCGCCCACCAACTTCCGCCAGCTCGACACCGCCGGCGCCCCCATCAAGGGCCCGAACCAGCAGGGCACCACGCCGTTCGTCACCGGCGCCGGCAACCAGTTCCTGCAGCCGGAACACAGCACCACCCGCACGCTCGGCCTCGTGTACAGCCCGCACTACGTTGACGGCCTGGACATGACGCTGGACTACTACGACATCAAGATCACCAACGTCATCACGGCGATCGATGCCAACTACGTGCTGGACCAGTGCTATCAGTACTCGGTGCAGGAGTTCTGCTCGGCGTTCCAGCGTGATGCCAACGGCCAGGTGATCAACCTGCACCGCGGTAACGCCAACCTGGGCTGGATCGAAACCACCGGCTACAACCTGGGCGTGAACTACCGTCTGCCTGCCTTCTCGTTCGGCAAGTTCGTGTTCAACGCCAACGTGAACTACCTGGACGACTGGAACCAGGCCAGCACCAACGACGCGCCGGTCATCAACTACGCCGGCCAGTACGGCTACAACCACTGGCGCGCCAACCTGGGCCTGGATTGGAGCCTCGGCAACTGGGGCGCTACCTGGGGCATCCGCTACTACGGCGCGTTCCTGGACCAGTGCTTCAGCGACACCATCCACTGCAACATGCCCAACTACACCAGCGTGAACTGGGGCTACGGCACCGGTGCCAACCGCATGGGCGCCACCGTGTTCAACGACGCGCAGGTCCGTTACACCCTGCCGTGGAAGGGCACCATCGCCTTCGGTATGCGTGACATCTTCGACAAGCATCCGCCGAACACTGTCAACGCCTACGTGCTGGGCTACAACTCGTCGGGCTCGGTCGATCCGACGCTGGACCTGGGTCGTTACATCTACCTGCAGTACAACCAGCAGTTCTAAGCGTTCCAAGCAGCAACACGTAAGAGGCAACACCCTCCCCGCAACACGTTGCCGGGGCTCCGCAAGGGGCTCCGGCTTTTTTATTGGGATGAAGCGATCCCGTCATGCCGAAAATGCTGCGAGCGTGCGTCAAGAGGCCAACGAGACGCGATGATGAGACACGAACCGCGCGTCACGCCTTCGGGCGCGTCTCCGGCATCGTCAGGAACACGGGCAGCACCGCCAGCGCGATCACCGCGATCATCACGCCGGGCACGGCGGCCCAACCGGTCACCTTGATCAAGAGCTCGGCGAGAAACGGACTCACACCACCGAAGATCGCCGTGGCCACCGTCACACCCAACGCCAACCCGCTCAACCTGCCCTCGCCAGGAAACTGTTCGGCCGTTGCGGGTGCACCCACGGCACTCACGCCGCCCGCCACGCAGGCAAGCACCACGGCACCGGCGACGATCTGTGCCAACGAACCGTGCGCCATCAGCGCAAACATGGTCGATGGCAACACGGCGCACAGCACGGCGAGCACCGCCAGCACCGGTTTGCGTCCGACACGATCGGACAAGGTTCCCACCCACGGCGTGACGAGGATGACGGCCAAGGCCGCGATGGTGGACAACGTGAGCGATTCACCCTCGCCCATCGTTCCGGTGGAACTGAGAAACACCGGCACATAGGTAATGCCCACGTAGTACGTGATGGAACCCAGCGCCGAGATCGCAAAAGTACGCCATATCGCCACGCGATGATGCGCAAGGGTGTTGCGCACCGGCGATGCGGGCACCGTGCCGCGCGCCTGCTGTCGTCGAAAATCGGGCGACTCCTGCATGGTCGAGCGCGCAACCCAGATGCTTGCTGCGAGCGCGGCACCGACGAAGAACGGAATGCGCCAGCCCCAGGCATCAAGGCTTTGATGACTCAGCAATCCCACCGTGAGCGCCGACACGCCTACCGCCAACAGTGCGCCGATTTCGCTCGCGGCGGAGGCCAGCGACGTCACTAGGCCGCGATGGTTCTTGGCGGCGCCTTCGAGCAGATAGGCAACGACGCCGGTGTATTCGCCGCCCACGGAGAACGCCATCAGGCAGCGCATCACCAGCAACAGGTAGCCGGCTGCCGTACCGATGCGCTGATAGTCGGGCAGCAACGCAGTGATCAGCATGGCCGCCGTCATCAATGCCATGGACAGCAGCAAAGTGTGGCGTCGGCCCAGCTTGTCGCCAATGATGCCAAACACCAGCGCACCCAACGGGCGCATCGCATAGGAGATGGCGAAGCCCGCAAGCGTGGCGAGCAGCGAGTTGCCGCCACCGCCGAAGAACACGCGCGACAGTACGGTGGCGAAGTAGAGATAGAGCGTGAAGTCGTACCACTCCACCACCGTGGAAAGACCGGCAATCACCATCGAGGCACGGGTCATCGGTACAACGCGTTGTTCAACCGCCTTCATCAAGCCTCCACGCCCGCGTCATCACATCCCCTGCGGTGCTCGCGCAGCCCCATCCCGCACCGACCCATGGCGGGAACCATATCAGCAAGCCGTCCGCCGCGACCCGTCGTGGCATTTGGAAAAGGCCATGCATATCGGAAAGAAGCCGCGCCGCCATCGGAGGACGATGTCTCCCATGCACTGAACCTCTCTGCATGACGACACCAACCCACGCTTTCCGGAGACATGTCATGAACATCAAAGCCATCATCACGGGTATCGTTCTGGCCGCCGCGGTCGCCCTGCCCTTCGCCACCATGGCGCAAGACGGCGGACCGGTCGTGGACATCGGCTATCGCCACGGCAACCTGCGCAATGCACAGCAGAACATCGTGCAGGCCTGGCAGCTGGTGAGCGACGCGCAGATCGACAACGATGACCGTCTCGGCGGCCACGCCGCCCGCGCCAAGGCACTGCTGACCCAGGCCGACGAGGAACTTCGCCTGGCCGCCGATGCTGCCAATCGCAACCGCTGGTAAATCGATGGACGGCGCAAAGTAAGACACCCGCTGGTCGACAGCGGGTGTCTGCCTTGAACGAGTGTTGAAGCGGGCGCCGCGAGCGAGCAATGCACCGGGATGAAGCGGGGTTCACGCCGAGCGACGCGCCTCGCGAAACACGCGCGGCGAGGAAGGCGCGAACAATCCATTTGCCTCGCCCACCGACAGCATGTGATCGCCCATGGTGTCGAAGCGGCCTTCGTTCAGTGCTTCGTTGGCGATGCGTGCGAGATGCGCGAGCACCGCCTGCATGGTGCCGCAGCCCAGGCTGATGCGACGCACGCCCAGGTCACGCAAGGTCGCCGCATCCGGTGCGCCCGGATAGCCCACGTAGATGTTCAGCGGCACCGGCAGCAACGCAGCGAGACGCCGGATTTCATCGGCGTCCGCAAGGCCGGGAACAAAGATGCCATTCGCACCGGCTTCCACATAGGCCAGGGCGCGCTTGCGTGTTTCCTCGAAACGCGGCTCGCCCGCGAGACCCGCCGTGAGATAGGTATCGGTGCGCGCATTGATGAACAACGGCACGCCGCGATGGTCCGCGACCGCACGGATGCAGGCGATGCGGTGCGCGAGCACGCTCGCGCCGGCGAGTCGGCCCGTGACCGGATCCTTGCCGTCCTCGATATTGATACCCACCACGCCCAACTGCAGCAGGGCACCCACCAGTCCAGCGGTGTCCTCGGCGTCGCTGCCATAACCGCGTTCGATGTCCACGGTGAGCGGCACGGAGACGGCATCGGCGATGCGGCGGCAGGAGGTGAGCAGATCGTCCAGCGTCATCTGCTCGCCATCGGGGTAGCCCAGCGTCCACGCCATGGCGGCGCTGCTGGTGGCGATGGCCGGGGCGCCGGCGCTCTCGATGACACGCGCGCTGGCGGCATCCCAGGCGTTCGGCAATACCAGCGGCTCGATACCGGCATGCAACTGGTGGAAGGCCTGCGCGCGGGCGGACTGTTCGTGGCTCATGGGGTGGATCTCTGGACGCCCGCACTCCGGGCCAGTCAAGGAGACCACTTGCAACGCTGAGCCGCTGTCAGAATCTTTAGCTACCCGCTCGCCGACACGGGCTGCATGCGTCAACCCTTGCTATGCTCGATGCCTGTCTCAGGATCAGCGGTGTCGGCCCGACCATGTCGAGTTTCACCAGCCAGGTTTTGCTGTCGACGGAAACGTTGACGCTGCGCGACGTGCACTGCACTGGCACCTGCCGCCATCGCAGCACGGAAGAATGCGCCGCTTCGACCCAGCTGGTGTTTCCCTATCGCGGGTTTTATCTGCGCCATGTCGCGTCCGACCAGACCGTGGCCGACGCCAACCATGTGCTGTTCTTCAATGCGGAGCAGGGTTATCAGGTGAGTCATCCGCTGGAGG
The DNA here is from genome assembly GCF_040545895.1 of Dyella japonica. Classification (GTDB taxonomy): domain Bacteria; phylum Pseudomonadota; class Gammaproteobacteria; order Xanthomonadales; family Rhodanobacteraceae; genus Dyella; species Dyella japonica_D. The sequence continues at coordinate 284,217 of NZ_JBEPMU010000004.1, read as the reverse complement.
GTGGCGACGCGTGTCTGTCGTTGAGCCTTTCCAATGCGCTGCTTGCCGAACTGGCGCCCAAGGCGCTGTTTCACGCCGGTGAAGGCACGATCTTCCGCGCACAGTCGCAGCGCATCGATGCACGTGCGCAAGCGCTGGTGGCCTTGCTGCGCCACAACCTCGAGCACGGCAGCATCGAACCGCTGGAAGCCGAGGCGCTCACGCTCACCCTGGTGTGCCGAAGCCTGGGCCCGCGCACCTCGCGTACGCCAGGTTCCACGCATGCGCGGCGTCGGCTCGCCGACCGCGTGAAGATGGTGCTGGCCAGCGACCTGTCGCGCCGCTGGACGCTGGCCGAGATCGGCAAGGAGATCGGCAGCTCGCCGGTGTATCTCACGCAGGTGTTCAAGCAGGTGGAGGGCGTGCCGCTCTATCGCTACCAGCTGCAGTTGCGCCTGGCGCGCGCGCTCGATTTGCTGGCGAAGGTGGAGGATCTTTCCGCACTCGCGGCGGAGCTGGGCTTCTCCAGCCACAGCCATTTTGCCAACGCGTTTCGCCAGACCTATGGCCGCTCGCCTACCGAGTTTCGCCAGGCATCCCGCCAGGCGTAGCGGTCAGTCGCCCTGGCTGGCATGCAGACGCACGCCGAATGCGTAACCCGAGACCAGTCCTGACGCCAGCGCCACCAGCGCCATCATCCATACGAGCGGATCGATCACCATCATGCCGAGCTTCCAGTCGGCCGAATACGCCATGGAAAGCAGCGTGACTACGGCGAACAGGATGCCGCCAGCGCGCGCCCATCCACGAAATGCGCGCTCGTGGCGTGCATCGTCGTAATACACGTTCTTCTCGATGAATTCCATGGTAAAGCCTGCACGAATGGGACGCTGTGCAGCTTAGGAATCGCATGTGGCTGCAACTATCAGAGGAATCCTAAATTTGCATCGCGGCGGTTCTGCGGTTTGCCTGCCATCGACGACTAAAGAATTCGACAGCGCATGCATGCGAGTGCGTGGTCTCCTGAACCTGCCCACCGTCGGGTGACATCAGGAGACATGCCATGAGTGAGAAGACCTGCGCCGCGTGCGATTACCCGCTGGATGACAACGCCATCCAGGTCACCATAGGCCACCGCGTGGTGGAAGTGTGTTGCCAGGAGTGCGCGGACAAGCTGCGCGAAGCACAGGCGAAGGCCAGCGGCTGAGCTTTGTTCCCTTGGCGGCGTTCCCGGCTCTTGCGAGCAGCAGCGCCGGGCAACGTCGCGGCCTATTTCCGGGAAAATTCCGAGAAAACGCAGGTATTTGCGATTACACCATTGGTGACTCCGCGGGTACTCGCAGCGCAAATCAAATGAACGTGATTCTCAGTGACAGGCTGGGTGCGTCGAGCTTCCTCGGCAACCTGTGGACCGCTTATCGCTTTCCCATCGCGGGCATCACCGGTTTTCGCATTGGCGGCGGCGTGAACTGTCAGGACAAGAGCTACAGCGATCTCACCAATGCCAACAGTATTCCTTCCTCGGTGGTGTGGAACGGCCTGCTGGGCTATCAGGCGTCGGTGTGGGGTGTGGACGTGAATCTTCGCAACCTTACCAACCGGCGTTATTTCGTGGCGGCCCATGGCGCGGGTGCCCTGGTGGGCGAAACGCGCAGTGCGTTTGTGGGCGTGCATGCAGATTTGTGACGCCGCAGGTGCGTCTCGTAACATGGCCCGATGATGGAGCGATCGGCCGCGGCCATGTCGCTCTCTTCACACCCGCATCGAGGAAGGCACGCATGCATGTCACGCGCATCATCCATCTCATCGCGTTGGTGGCCCTGCTCGGCGCAGCTGCCGGCCCGACCATCGCGCAGGACGACGCCACCGGCATCGTTGCCGACCCGTGCGCCAGCGAGAAGACGCCAGAGCAGCTGCCATCGGGGCAATGGAATGCGTATATCTTCGCGCGCGACTTCGGCAAGCTGTGCCAATACCGCGTGCAGAACGCCGAGCTGATGAAACCGGGCAGTACGCCACCGCGCGTTGTCTTCATGGGTGACTCGATCACCGAGTTCTGGGGTAGGCAGCACGCGGCGTTCTTCACCCAAGGCAAGGTGGATCGCGGCATCAGCGGCCAGACCAGCGCGCAGATGTTGCTGCGCTTTCGCCAGGACGTGATCGATCTGCACCCGCAGGCCGTGCATATCATGGCCGGCACCAACGACGTGGCGGGCAACACCGGCCCGTCCACGTTGCAGCAGGTGGAAGGGAACATTGCCTCCATGGCCGAGCTGGCACGGGCCCATGGCATCCGGGTGATTCTGGCCAGCGTCCCGCCCGCCGGGCATTTTCCGTGGCGGCCCGAACTGCAACCGGTTCCCATCATCGGGGCGTTGAATCACTGGATGCAGGACTACGCCGCGCGCAACGGCTTCACCTATGTCGACTACTACAGCGCCACGGCCACGCCCGAAGGCGCCATGAAGCCGGGCCTGGCAAGCGACGGTGTGCACCCGACGCGTCAGGGCTACGCCGTGATGGAGCCATTGGCGGAAGCGGCCATCCAGCAGGCCCTTGGCCCTGCGCCCTGACTTGTAACGGGTGCCGGCCCGGGCGTCCGGTCGCAGCTTCCTGATCCAGGAAGTTGATCTACAAATAAGAATCATTATCATTGCGTCATTCGCCTCGGGCGAACCGCGCCGCCGTGGGCGAGCGCGACCACGATTCTCAAGGGCCTCCTCGTCATGTCCGCTGCTTTCTCCAGAACTGCGCTTCTGGCCGCGATCTCGTTTGCCCTGCTCGGTACGGCCCGCGCCGATGACCAGACCGTCGCCAGCACCACCTCCACCAAAGTCGCCAGCGCGGACGAGAAGAAGACGCTCGAAGCCGTGAACGTCGTCTACTCCACCACCAAGACCGAAACGCCGGTGGTGGCGATTCCGCAGTCGGTGAGCACGATCACGCCCGATCGCATGTCGCTCTACGGCGTGCAGGGGCTCGATGAAGCCGTGCGCTATCTCGCTGGCGCGGTGGGCGGCAGCTACGGTGCCGATCCGCGCAGCGACTGGATCCTGATCCGCGGCTACGACCCCGCCAAGTTCCTCGACGGCCTGGCACTGCCCAACGGCGATTGGACAGCCGATTCGCGCATCGAACCTTATGGGCTGGAACGCATCGAGGTGAACAAGGGTCCGTCCTCGGCGATGTACGGCCAGCTGCCGCCTGGCGGCATGATCGACATGACCAGCAAACGCCCCAGCCTGGATGCACCGCACGAAATCGAGGCGACCGTAGGCAGCTTCGGCCAGAAGCAACTGGCGGGCGACACCGGCGGCCAACTCGACAACGACGGTCATTGGCTGTGGCGCGTGGTGGCGCTGGCGCGTCAGGGCGATTCCAACATCAAGCATTCGAAGGACGATCGTTACTACTTCGCACCCAGCCTGACCTGGCAACCCGACGACAACACCTCGTTCACCCTGCTGCCGCGTTACCAGCGCACCTTGTCCGATGGCGTCGGCGGCTTCTTGCCTTCGCAGGGCACGCTGTATCCCAACCCCAACGGCCAGATTCCGCGCGACGTGAATCCAGGCGAGCCAGGTTACGACCACTATTGGAAGACCGACGAGTCGATCGGCTACGCCTTCACGCATCGCTTCAACGAGGTGTGGTCGTTCCGCCAGGATCTGCGCCTGCAGAACGAGAAGGTGGACCATCGCTCCATCGGCAGCCTGGGCCTGCAGGACGACCTGCGCACGCTCAATCGCTACAACTATCCGTTGGTGGACCACGCCAACGTGTTCGCCGTGGACAACCAGGTCGAGGCGAAATTCGACCAGGGCAGCGTGCAGCACAACGTGCTGATGGGCGTGGATTACCTGCACAGCCACAACGACTACAAGTCGGGCTTCGGCTCCGCACCCACTATCGATATCTTCAATCCTGTCTACGGCCAGCCGATTCCGCCGGCGCCGTACACGTTCCACACCAACAGCCTGCTCGAACAGCTGGGCGCCTACGTGCAGGACCAGATCAACATCGGCAAATGGGGAATCGTCGCCAGCGGTCGCGAGGACTGGGTCAGCAACGACGTGAAGGACTTGATCGCGAACACGCGCGACAAGCAGAACGACAACGCGTTCTCCGGCCGCCTCGGCGTGAACTACGCCACCGACATCGGCCTGGTGCCGTACGTCGCGTATTCGCATTCGTTCAAGACCACGGTAGGCACCACGTTCGACGGCAGTGCCTTCAAGCCCATCACCGGCGACCAGTACGAAGGTGGCCTGAAGTACCAGACGCCGGACGGCCGCTCGCTGATCACCGCGGCGGTGTACCAGCTCACACAGAAGAACGCGCTCACGGTCGACCCGAACCACCTGTTCTTCTCGCTGCAGCAAGGCCAGACGCGCACGCGCGGCGCCGAACTCGAAGCAAACGTGGCGGTGACCGACAGCCTCAGCATGACGGCAGCCTATGCGTACACCGATGCGAAGGTCACCCATGCCAACGATGCCACGCTGGGCAAGCAGGTGGCCCTGGTGCCCAAGCAGCAGGCGTCGCTGTCGGCCGATTACAGCGTGCACGAAGGCGTGCTGGCGGGACTGGGTTTCGGCGGCGGCGTGCGATTCATCGGCGAGCACTACGGCGACGCCTTCAACCAATTCCGCACCGGCGGCTACACGCTGTTCGATGCCAATGCGCACTACGACGTGGAGCGCTGGCGCTTCCAGGTGACGGCGGCCAACCTGTTCGATCGCGAATACGTCAGCGCCTGCAACAGCGCCATCTGGTGCTATTACGGCTACCCGCGCGAGATCACCGTGTCGGCGCGCTATCGCTGGTAAGCGGCGAAAGCCATGCGCACGAAGCGCCGCCCACCGCATCGGTTGGCCGGCGCTTCCTTGATGCATTCAGTGCAACGCTAGACCTCGGCAAACGCCATCTGCTGCCGTCGCCGATACGCCTGGTAATAGGCCGGCGTGTGATGCAGCTGCATGCCCTCGCACAGATCTTCGCCGGAGGCGATGCGGGTCACGAAGAATATGTGCGAGCCGATCTCCTGGCTATGCACGATGCTCAACTCGTGAACGCGCAACGCCTCGGCGACGGTGGGAATGCCAAATTCGCGCGACGGTCGCACGGGAAACGGAACCGTGTTCCAATCTTCCAGCGGCTGCCGGTGATGCGCGCTGAGCTTGTAGACAACGGCCTTCATCGACGCCGGCACGCTCGACAACGCCACGCGTCGGCTTTCACGCATGAAGGGCGCGGAGACGTTCGTGCTGCGCAGCGCCAGCGAATAGAAGCCGCTGCGTTTCAGTGGACCGATCAGGTCCATCGGGAAAATGTTCTGGTGGTGCTCCGTCTGCACCGACACCAGCACCACGGGGCGCGGGCACAGATAGGCAATCATCAGCTGCTGCACCGACTGGGGCGCCATCAATGCGTGTTGCGATGAAGGATTCTTTCGCATGAGGCGGTTCTGCAGCCACGTATTCCATGGCCGATGCGGCCAGCCCAGGCAGCGATGGTCGCCCGCCTCGACGCGATAGAGCGTGAGCGATGTTCCGTCGATGTCGATCTGCGTGGTCTTCGCCAGTTTCAGCGCGCCGAGGCGATGACCGGTGATGCGGTCGCTGTATTCGAGCACCGCCCGCGAACCGGCATCGATGCTGGTGGCGATCACCAAGGGCTTGAGCGACGCCACGGTGTGATCTGCGGTGACATCCGCCGAGCCGTCTTCCCCATGCAAGGTGGCCTCGACGGATTGTTGCGATGGCGCCACGGCAATCGTCGACCATTGCGGCAACGGGCGTACCAACGGCCTGATCCAGTCCTTCCACATGTCAGCGTCGCCGCAACAGCAGGAAAAGATACAGCTGGGTGGCCATGCCCAGTCCGCGCGGCGTCACGCGCTCCAGTTGGAAATGCGGTGCCGCGGCGCGAGCCACGAAACCCGGCGTAAAGCGATGGATGCGGCTCTCGCTCTCGATGCCGTAATGGCCACGGCGCAGCAGATTCAGCAGGTTCGCGCGCCACCAGCGGTAGCGGGCGTCGCCGAGGTAATACGGGTTGAGCATGCTCGCCAGCACGAAGCCGCCCGGCTGCACCACGCGCGCGAGGTCGTTAAAAAGCCCCGCCTGGTCCGGAATGTGGTTGAACACGGCAAAGTTCGCCGTCACCGCGTGCACCCTGCACGCCAGCGACGAGGTCACGGTGGCGATGGCCTTGCGCTCGATCTCCTCGCGACAGTGCAGCGCGAGATAGCCGGACTGGTCTTCCGAAGGCTCATACACGAACGTGGGGTGGCCGTTGGCGGCGTACGTCTTCGCGTCGATGCCGGTGCCCGCGCCGAAATCGAGCACGCTCGCGCCCGGTGGCAGCAGGTTGAGCGCCATGTCCTGAAAGCGATCGCGCACGAGCTGATTGCGCGGCGAGGCCAACATGAACTGGTGGTACTGCTCTCCGGTATGCACGTCTTCCTCTACCCTGGCGGTTCGTCGGTGGTCCGAAGCCTGGCTCGAGCGCTGGTCAGGTCCGTGGCGGCGGGTTTCCCCAGACCTTCAGTCGCATGAAAGGCTCCGGCTTTCCGTGAGTGCCGGGCCAGCAGCGGAAAGTTGTTCGTGCCCGCGTCCAGGCGCCCGTGAGATGCCGTGAAGACAAGGCGGGTGCCCGATCGGGCTCACAAACCACCGGAACGCCGCCTGATCGCCCGCCAGCGGCCAGCGCCAAACAGGCGCCTCCACGCCGTTAGCGTGTAAAATGACCGTTTTTTGACCAGTCGTAATCGTGCCAGCACCTCATTGGACGACAGTCCGTGGCCCGACGTTCATTCGCTTGCTTGCACGCCTGACGGACGTTGACGTTGCCCCATCCAAACAATCGCTGTCGGACCGGCTGAGCCACTGGCTGGACTGGACGCACGCGGTGGCGCTATCCACGGCGCTCGACGGCACGCACGCGCCCGATGGCAGCGCGCCACGCTTTGGCAGTGCCGAGGAAGACGAGTGCGCCCGCACGCGCAGTTCGCTGGCCCTCTCCATCGCTGGCGACCGGGCCTTCACCGAGGAAAGCGACGCGCGCGAGACGGGCGATTACACCCTGTTCCGCCAACGCTACCTCGCCCTGCAGCGAAAGATGCTGGCCACCACCGGCCACCTGCGCGGTCGCCTGCGCGACATGCTCGCGCAGAAGAACGCCGAGATGGCCCAGCTGGCAGCCGTGGACGCGGTGATGGAGCGCGCCCTCAGCCCGCGCGAGCAGATGCTGCTGGCCAGCGTGCCGCGCGTGCTGGAGGAACATTTCGAACGCTTGCGCGAGACCGAGCGCAAGACACAGGCCGATGCACAGGCCGAAGAGAACGCGCCGGCGGCCACGCCTGGCGCATGGCTGGACGTATTTCGCAGGGACATGCAGAGCGTGTTGCTCGCCGAACTGGACGTTCGTTTTCAACCGGTCGAAGGCCTGCTCGCAGCGCTTCGCACCAGCTAACTGGGAAGTCATGTTCAGAAATCTTCTACATCTCGCGGTGTTCGCGGTCGGCCTTGTCGCCGTGTGCTGGATCGGCGCCAGCTACGTCGGTTCCAACCCGCTGGGCGCGGCCGTCGCGGCGCTGATCGCCGCGTGCTACCTCGCCGGCGCGCTGGAGCTGCATCGCTATCGCCAGGCCACCGCCACGCTCGCACGCGCCGTAACGGAGCTGTCCGCCACGCCGTCCAGCCTCGCTGATTGGCTCAACCGGCTGCATCCCAGCGTGCGCAACGCCACGCGCCTGCGCGTCGAAGGCGAGCGCGTGGCCCTGCCAGTGCCTGCGCTCACGCCGTACCTGGTGGGTCTGCTCGTGCTGCTCGGCATGCTCGGCACTCTGCTGGGCATGATGGCGACGCTGCGCGGCACCGGCATCGCGCTGGAAAGCGCCACCGACCTGCAGGCCATGCGCGGATCATTGGCCGCGCCGGTGAAGGGCCTGGGCTTTGCGTTCGGCACGTCGATCGCCGGCGTGGCCAGCTCGGCCATGCTTGGTTTGCTTTCGGCGCTGTCGCGGCGCGAGCGGCTGCAGGCCGTGCAGTTGCTCGACGCGAAAACCGCGACGACGCTGCACGTCTATTCGAAGCACCATCAGCGCGAGGAAGCATTCAAGCTCCTGCAGCAGCAGACCGAGCTCATGCCGGCGCTGGTCGATCGACTGCAGGCGATGATGACGGCGATCGAACAGCACGGCATCGCTACCAACGAGCGCCAGCTCGCCAGTCACGACGCCTTCCACGCTCGCACCGAGGCTACGTACACGCGCCTCGCCTCGTCCGTGGAAGCCTCGTTGAGGGACAGCGTGGCCGAGAGCGCCCGTGCTGCGTCGTCGGCCTTGCAACCAGTCATGGCATCGACCATGGAAGGCATCGCGCGCGAAACCTCCAAGCTGCACGACAACGTCACGCAGGCCGTGCAACAGCAGCTCACCGCACTCTCCGTCGGTTTCGAGTCGACCACGAGCACCGTGGCCGGCATCTGGAACGACGCACTCGCCGAGCAGCGCCGCGCGAACGAGGCGCTGTCGCTCGACCTGCGCGGCGCGCTGGATCAATTCACCGGTACCTTTGAACAGCGTTCCAGCGGCCTGCTCGACAACGTCACCGCACAACTGGACGCCACCACCCACCGCATGGCGGACACGTGGACGCAGGCACTCTCGCAGCAGCAAGCCGCCAACGAGGACCTCGCCGCACGCAACCAGCAGGCATGGTCCGGCGCCGCGGCGACCTTCGAGGAGCACGCCACCTCGCTGGTCCGCACGGTGAACCAATCGCATGCCGATCTGCAGGCCACGCTGGCCTCGCGCGACGAAGAACGCCTGTCCACCTGGACGCAGGCGCTGGGAGCGATGAGCGCCTCGCTGGGCCAACAGTGGGAGCAGTCCGGCGAGCACGCAGCGAACCAGCAGCGCGAGATCTGCGACACGCTGGCGCGCACCGCCGCCGATATCTCCGCGCAGACGCAGGCGCACGCCAGCGACACCATCGCCGAGATTTCCCGCCTCGTGCAGGCCGCCTCGGAAGCGCCGAAGGCCGCCGCCGAAGTCGTGGCCGAACTACGCCAGAAGCTCTCCGAGAGCATGGTGCGCGACACCGCCATGCTGGAAGAACGCAGCCGCCTGCTGGCCACGCTGGAAACCCTGCTCGACGCGGTGAACCACGCCTCCACCGAACAGCGCGTAGCCGTGGATGCGCTGGTGGTCACCTCGGCCGATCTGCTCGAACGCGTGAGCACGCGCTTCACCGACCATATCGAAGCCGAGACCGGCAAGCTCGGCACGGTCGCCGCGCAGCTCACCAGCAGCGCCGTCGAAGTGGCGAGCCTGGGCGATGCGTTCGGCGCGGCCGTGCAGGTGTTCGGTCAATCGAACGAGGCGTTGATGGAACGCCTGGAGCACATCGCCGGCGCACTCGACAAATCGGTCGCGCGCAGCGATGAGCAGCTCGCGTACTACGTGGCGCAAGCCAGGGAAGTCATCGACCTCAGCATGCTGTCGCAGAAGCAGATCATCGAAGACATGCAGCAGCTCGCCAGCCAGCGCGCAGCGGCCGGAACGGAGATCGCATGATCGACGACATGGAAGGCGACGGCGAATCCACCGCACCGATCTGGGCCGCATTCGGCGACCTGATGTCGGTGCTGCTGGGTGCGTTCGTGCTGATCCTGGTCGGCGTGATCGCCGTGCAGCTGCAACTCTCCAGCCGGCTGGACGAGGAAGTGAAGCAGCGACAGGCCGAAGCGCAGCGCCGCCAGACGCTGGAACAGGCTTTGGCGGGGCCACTCGCGGCCGGGCGCGTCACGCTTGTCAATGGTCGCATCGGCATTCGCGGCAGCGTGCTGTTTGCGCTCAATTCCGATCAGCTGCAACCCGAAGGCCAGGAAGTGCTGAAGAGCCTGGCCGGTCCGCTCGCGGGCTATCTGAAGTCCCGCGATGAAATCCTGATGGTCAGCGGCTTCACCGACGATCGCCAGGTGCGCGATGGCAACCGCCAGTTCGCCGACAACTGGGAACTCTCGGCCGAGCGTGCGCTGACGGTCACGCGTGCCTTGATCGCCGAAGGCGTGCCCGCATCGTCCGTGTTTGCCGCGGCTTTCGGCGCCGAACAACCGGTCAGCGCGAACACCACGGACGAAGGGCGCGCCAGGAATCGCCGCGTGGAAATCGCGCCCATTCCCAAGCCATCGACCGCCAACGTGGCATCCCATGAGCCCTAGCGTCACGCGCGCCCGCGCGATGCTCGATGCATGGCGCGAACAACACGCCGATCGGCTGGACCCGGTTCGCTTTCATGCGATGGATGCACTGGAACGACGCGCGGCGAATCACGACGGCGAGGCGCGGCGCATGCTGGACGACAGGCTCGCCACGTTGCTCGACGCGTATGCCGGCGATCTCGAAAACGCGGCGACCGTCGCCGATCCCATGTCTTCGGAAACACCGAACCGCAGCGCGCTCGCTGAGCTGATCGATCACATGGCGGCGTCCGCGTTGGCTCGCGACGTGGCTTTCGCTGCGCACAACGCGACGATGCCCTCCAGCAGCTACCCAACGCTGGAAACGCTCGACGAGTTCAAGAAGATCTGGTCCGCGGTGCGCACCGGCAGCCAGTTGCGGCAGTCGCTCGAGCAGGCGCCCGAGAATGCCGGTCCGCTGAATTCGGGTGCGCTCGTGCATCGCTCGATCGGGCTCATGCGCGAGCTGTCGCCCGGCTACCTGCAGCAGTTCCTGTCGTACATCGATGCCCTGTCGTGGATCGAACAGATCAACGGCAGCGCGCTACCCGCCAGCGACGCACCTCGCGCGCCAGGCACACGCAAACGCGGCAAGGCCAAGTCGCGCACGACTTGAACAACTACCGCAACGAAAGCCGTAACGCATCCATTGCGAAGCTGACTTGCAGCTGGCGAAACAAGCGGTTTTTCGCGGCATCGACAGTGTGTCACCGTTGAATCAACGCGCAACTTTCTTCGCTGTTTGCAGGCAGCAAAGTAGCGTAGCAATCTCTTGCGTTTTGTGGCGAAAGCCTCGCTACAGCCGCATTTTCTTTCACGACGTATGGCTTTTAGACGTCTGCTCGGTGCCTGGGCGCCAGCGTATAAATGCATGCAACAGGGGCGGTTCGATCACTCGCGATGTGTTCGCTCGCGAGTACTTTTAGGGCGCTCTATGAAAGACACAGCTATGCCGATCATCGACATGGATTGGAATGCTTTCGATCCATGGCGCATCCAGCCGTTCAAGCACGCGTTGACCGACCATCCGCTGCTGCAGACCGAGCAACTGGTGGAACTGGGCAAGCGCTGCCGCGGCACCACGCGTTGGTACGCCTTCAACAGCAACGTCACTGCCGGCACCGACTTCGACGACGCCGCCAGCCTATTTCCCACGAGCAAGTCGGCCGTCGATTCGCTGCGCGACATCAGCGCGGCCAAAGCCTGGGTGTTGCTGCGGCACATCCAGGCGGACCCGCTCTATCGCGACCTGGTGGATGCGGTCATCAACCCCATCAAGCCCCAGATCGAGCGCAAGGATCCGGGGCTGTACTACCGCGCAGGATGGATCTTCTCCGCGTCGCCCAACACAGCCACGCCGTTTCATATCGATCGCAGCCACGTGCTGCTGCTGCAGGTGCGCGGCACCAAGACCGTCTATGTGTGGGACCCCGACGACACCGCCGTGTGCAGCGAGCGAGCGCGCGATTGCTTCCACCTGCGCCACGACCTGAGCCGCACGCTGTGGCACGAGGAATTCCGCAGCCGAGCCCACGTGTTCCAGCTGGGCCCCGGCATGGGCGTCTACATGCCGCTCACCAGCCCGCACATGGTCGAGACGAGCAACGAGGCGTCCACCACGATCAGCTTCACGTACAACACCGACGCCACGCGCCGGAACGCCAAGGTGCACGTGATGCGCGAAATGCTCTACCGGCTGGGCATGACGCCGCCCGACGTTGGCAAGAGCCACATGTTCGATCATGCGGCGCTGGCGGCGGCGTCGGCCATCGTGGTCTGTCGCGGTCCCGGCGGGCATCCGCCTGCCTGCCCTTCCCTGCTTCACAAGAGCGCGTACGCGGTGGCGGACTGATCGCGCGCCGCCGTGTTTGCCGCTTAAGCGCAGACGCAACGTCGGACATAGGCCAGACAGCGGAGGCAGCTTTCAGCGGCGCAACGCAATTTCCTGCGCTGCACCGCTTGGGAGCCGTTTTAGTGGTGTTTCATCCGTGGAATGAGGCACCAGATTTCACCTCGCGAGCCAGCGAAACCTCGCCATTTTTAGCGCCCTGCCGTGACTAGGAGCGCAGCTTGTAGCCGGTCCGGAAAATCCACGAGACAGCCACCGCGCACAGGAGCAGGAAGCCCATCGTCATGCTTGCGCTGAGCACCACGTTGACGTCGGAGTGGCCGTAGAAGCTCCAGCGGAACCCGCTGATCAGGTAGACCACCGGATTGAACAACGCCACCTTCTGCCAGAACGGCGGTAACATGCCGATGGAGTAGAACGCGCCGCCGAGGAAGGTGAGCGGCGTGACCACCATCAGCGGAATCACCTGCAGTTTCTGGAAATCATCCGCCCACAGGCCGATGATGAAACCGAACAGGCTGAAGGTCACCGCGGTGAGCAGCAGGAACACGATCATCCAGCCCGGATGGAGAATGCTGTACGGCACGAAGAAGCGCGCCGTGACCAGGATCAGCAAGCCCAGCAGCACGGATTTCGTCGCCGCCGCGCCCACGTAGCCGAGCACCGCTTCCATGGGTGACACCGGCGCGGAGAGCAACTCGTAGATGGTGCCCGACCACTTGGGAAGATAGATGCCGAACGAGGCGTTGGAGATGCTCTCGTTGAGCAGCGACAGCATGATCAGGCCCGGAATGATGAAGGCGCCGTAGCTGGTGCCCCCAATGTCGCCCATGCGCGAGCCGATGGCAGTGCCGAACACGATGAAGTACAGCGAGGTCGACAGCACCGGCGATACGATGCTCTGCATCAGCGTGCGGAAGGTGCGGGCCATCTCAAAGCGGTAGATGGCGCGAATGCCCGGAAGGTTCATGGCTTGCTCCGCACCAGGTTGACGAAGATGTCTTCGAGTGAGCTTTCCAAGGTATGCAGGTCCTTGAAGTCGATGCCGCGCTCGCCCAGCCGGCGTAGCAATTCGGCGATGCCGGTGTCTTCGCTTTGCGCGTCGAAGGTGTAGATCAGCGTGGCGCCGTCATCGGCCAGTTCCAGTGCGTAGCCGTCGAGTCCGTCGGGCAAGGCTTGGAGAGGCGACTGCAGGCTGATCGACAGCTGCTTCTTGCCGAGCTTGCGCATCAGCACGTCCTTCTCTTCCACCAGGATGAGTTCGCCGCGCGTGATCACGCCCACGCGGTCGGCCATTTCCTCGGCCTCTTCGATGTAGTGCGTGGTGAGAATCACCGTGACGCCGGTTTCGCGCAGCTGGCGCACCATCTGCCACATGTCGTGGCGAAGCTCCACGTCAACGCCGGCGGTGGGTTCGTCCAGGAACAGGATGCTGGGCTCATGCGCCAGCGCCTTGGCAATGAGCACGCGGCGCTTCATGCCTCCGGACAAGGTCATGATCTTGGAGTCTTTCTTCTCCCACAGCGAGAGCGCGCGCAGCACCTTCTCGATGTGCGCGTCGTTGGGCGCGCGACCGAACAGGCCGCGGCTGAATCGCACCGAGGCCCACACGGTTTCGAACGCATCGGTCGACAACTCCTGCGGCACCAGGCCGATCTTCGAGCGGGTGATGCGGTAGTCGCGCAGCACATCGTGCCCATCCACCAGCACCGAGCCACCGCTCGGCCGGACGATGCCGCAGATGATGCTGATCAGGGTGGTCTTGCCCGCGCCATTGGGGCCAAGCAGGGCGAAGATCTCGCCGCGCCGTATGTCGAGGTCCACCGCCTTCAGCGCCTGGAAACCGCTTTGATAGGTCTTGCTGATACCCCGGATGGACACCGCGTGGTGCGCGGAAGTGGCCTGGTCGCTCATGAGGTCCCTTGGTTTGAACGCAAGTCATCCATGAGGATTCTACGCCTGGTATTCAATGCCCGCCCGCGAAAGTATGGCCTTATGCGATATCCGCTCGAACATCGAGGGTACGGGCCGCCTCATCAGTGCGTGCATGTCGTTCCACCAGCATGTTGACTCTTGTGGTGGATAAAGACGTTTTCGTCCGCTGCGCGCATGCTCGTCATGCGGACGAAAAGCCCGGTGCGGGATGGCACCGGGCTCACCTTCGACTATTGCAGATGGAAACGTCAGTCGCGCGATCTGGCCACCACGCTGCCATCGGTGGGATCGACCAGCAGGTTCACGTCGCTGCCGCGGGCGGTCTTGGCGTCGGCGCTCCACAGGCCCTCCTCAAACTTCACGTGCTTGACGTTCTGGAAGCCGGCCGATGCCAGCTGGGCATTCACTTCGTTTTCGTTGAGCCTGGATGGCGCATCGGCGGGATAGACCTTGCCGTTCACCGGACCTACGGCGAGCTTGACCCATTTCTTGTTGCCGCCGCGAGCCTCGCTGCGCCACACGCCGTCCTTGAACGCCAGGCCTTTCACTTCCTTGTAGCCCGCATTGGCGATCGAGGTCTTGATGGCGTCCTCGGTCAACGCACCGGTGGGCGGCTGCGACGTCCATGTGGTGACCGTGGTGGTGGTCGTTTGCGTGGCGCTGGTGGAGCGAGCGGTAGCGGGCATGTCCTGCGCAAAGGCGGCGGCAGTCATCGACAATCCAATCACTAGGGGCAGTACGCGCTTGATCATGAGGATCACTCCTTCGGTTGGCGCGGCATGGTGTAACCGAAGGAGCACACGGGCCGTTCAAGTCCGTGTGAAAACGCCCGTGACACTTAGCGCCGATTCACGAAATATCGATTGAAAGCGCGCCCGGCGTGAACGCCCGGCAACGCGTCACCGTTTCGACGCAAATGCCATGGCTTCATCGGCGCTCGCGGGAAGTCGTCGTTGCATCTCGGTATGCAGAAAGTCGACGAAACGGCGCACGCGTGGCGGCTGGTAAACGTTGGGGTGATACATCGCGTGAATCGGCGCGTGTGCCGACCACGCGGGCGCGTTGACGAGCTGCAGGCGACCTTCGCGCACATCGGCTGCCACGGCCCACAACTGCCGGTAGGCAAAGCCACGCCCAAGCACGGCCCATTGGCGGATGACTTCGCTGTCGGTGCATTCGTGATACCGCCGCACTCGCACGACCGTGTCGCCCAGCTGCCATTCGTGGCGTGGACCGGCGTTGGTGGTGAGCACCAGCGTGGGCAGTTCGGCGAGATCCTCGGGATGTTCGGGCAAGCCATGCGCCTCGATGCACGTTGGCGATGCACACACCACGCGCCAGCTGTCCGCGAGATGACGCGCGACCAACTCGCTGTCTTCCAGTCGTCCGACGCGGATGGCGACGTCGATATCGTCGGGCACGAAGCGCGAGAGCGAATCGGACAGTGTGAGCACGACGCGCACGTCCGGGTGCTGCACCATGAACTGGTCGAGGATGGTGACCAGCAGGTTGCGTCCCAGATCGGACGGCGCCGACACGCGCAGCGTTCCGCTGACGCCATCGGTGCCGCTGCGAACCGCGCGCTCGGCCTCGCGCATGGTCTCGATGGCGATACGACAGGACGCAATGTAGATGCGACCTTCGTCAGTGAGCCGCAACTGACGCGTCGTGCGTTCGAACAGGCGCGCGCTAAGCATGGCTTCGACCCGTTGCACGCAGGCGCTGGCGGCCGCGGGCGAGAGTCCGGCCCGGCGCCCGGCGGCCGAGAGGCTGCTGAGGTCGGCTGCGTCCACGAGGAGCTGCATGTCGCTGAAGCGGTTCATGAGATCCAGTCCTGGCGGCGAGGCGGAGGCTGGATCATCTTCAAACGCCATTTGAAGGTCAATAAAGATCCAGACCCATTATCAAACCCGCACGGCGAGGAGACGATCTCCACACCCCAGCTCACCCAAGGTGCCGCCATGTCACGCGTCCATCCCACCCTGCTCGCCTCTCTTCTGGCCATGCTTCTCGTCTCGCCGGCCGTGATCGCCGCGCCCATGCAGGACGCCATGAAATCCGCCGACCACGGGTCGGTACCCAGGGAGCTGATTGGTGCATGGACGCTGGTCCGCTGCGACAACGTCTATCCCGACGGGCATCGCGTGGAGCTTTATGGTCCGCATCCCGAGGGCATGTGGCTGATCGATGCGCAGGGCGACTACATGATGCAAATCGTGCGCGCCAAGCGCATGCCGTTCGCCGCGAACGACAAATCTAAGGGCACGCCCGACGAATACCGCGCCGCGTCGATGGACAGCAACGCGCACTTTGGCCACGTGAGCGCGGACGGCGATGTCATGCACAGTCAGATCCTGCATGCGTCGTTCCCCAACTGGGACGGCAGGAACAGCGAGTCGCACTACACCATCAACGGCGACGAGTTGACCTACAGCGTGGCCAAGCCGTCGAGTGGCGCGTCCGAAGGCGCCCGCGGCGAAGTGGTGTGGCGCCGCGTGCGCTCCTAGGCCACTCGCGGCCCAGCCGCCGTCGACTATCTTGCCTCGACACCCACGAGACGGGCACGACTCACGTTGCCGCGTGCGCGAGCGTGGAATTTCCAGGTCTGGCCCGGTGCAAGATCGTGCACTTCGTCGGCAGCCTGCCCCACCACGCGCCCCTTGGCATCGAAGAGCCTGAAGCGGACCCGCGCCGTGTGAACCGGTGCATGGCTGATGTTGGTCAGCGTACCCACCACCTTGTTGCGCCCCGGCGTCACGTCGCGCTCCACCCGGAACGAGCCCACGCGTACGCGATGTTTCAACGGCTCGCCGGCAAAGGCGGGCAACGAAACGAAGCCAAACACGAGCAACAGCACTAGAACGATGGAGCGCAGGTTCATCGGATACATCGGGCACAGAACGGAGGGCGCATAGCTTAGACGAAGCAGGCGGGCAGAGGCTCTCCCGCGCGGCAACGCCGAAGCCCATTGACGCCAAAAGGTTGTCAATCCACAATAGTTGTATGAAAACAACTATTGACGACGCCGGCCGGGCCACGACCCACCCGAACCTCATTCTCGGCATCTGCTGCCTGAGCCTGCTGATGGTGGCGATGGATGCCACCATCGTGAACGTGGCGCTGCCGTCGATACGGCAGGACCTGGGCGCGTCGATCTCCGGGCTGCAATGGGTGATCGATGCCTACACGATGGTGGTGGCGAGCCTGCTGATGCTGGCCGGTTCGATGGCGGACCGCTTCGGGCGGCGACGCGTGTTCCAGACCGGCATGGCGCTCTTCATGCTGGGTTCGTTGCTGTGCAGCGTGGCGCCCAGCGTGCACGGCCTGGTGGTGTTCCGCATCGTGCAGGCGCTGGGAGCGACCATGCTCAACCCGGTCGCCATGTCCATCATCGCCAACACCTTCCACGAACCGAAAGCGCGCGCACGCGCCATCGGCATCTGGGGTGCGGTGGCCGGCGTGTCGATGGCGCTGGGCCCGGTGATCGGCGGCGCGCTGACGGAAACCATCGGCTGGCGTTCCATCTTCTGGGTCAACCTGCCGGTGGGCGCGGCGGCCATGGTGCTGGCGGCGCGTTACATCCCGGAATCCAAGGCGCCGCATCCGCGACGCGTGGATCCCATCGGGCAACTGTTGGTGTTCGTGATACTGGCCACGGTGACGTATGCGGTCATTGAAGGCCCGCACGCCAGATGGAGTTCCAGCGTCATTGTCGGCCTGTTCGCCACGGCCGCTCTCGCGCTGGTGGCGTTGCTCGTCTACGAACCCCGGCGTCACGAGCCGCTGATCGACGTGCGCTTCTTTCGCAGTGCGCCCTTCAGCAGCGCCACCTTGATTGCGGTGTGCAGCTTCTCGGCATTCTCCGGCTTTCTCTTTCTCAACGCGCTGTACCTGCAGGAAGTGCGCGGGTTGTCGGCGTTCCACACCGGCTTGTGCACCTTGCCGCTCGCGCTGGCGACGATACTCTGCTCGCCGTTCTCCGGGCGGCTGGTAGGCACGTACGGCACGCGTCCTTCGTTGCTGGTCTCCGGCACGGCAACCATCCTCAGTGCATTGATGATGACGCAGCTCACCGCCGCCACACCGCTGCCGTTCCTGTTGCTCAGCTACGTGCTCTTCGGCATTGGCTTCGGCATGGTGAATGCGCCCATCACCAATACGGCCGTGTCAGGCATGCCCAAGGCGCAGGCGGGTCTGGCGGCGGCGGTGGCTTCCACCAGTCGACAGATCGGCGCATCGCTCGGCGTGGCGCTGGCCGGCACCATCCTGGGAACGCACATGCACAAGGGATTCGCAGAGGCCTCGCATCCGTTCTGGTGGCTGGTGACGGGCGGCGGCGTTACCGTACTGTTGCTGGCGTGGTTGTCCAACACGGGCTGGGCACGCGATACCACGCGCCATGCGGCCCACTTGCTGGAAGAAGCACCGACCGGAGCGACGGCATGACCAAGCATGCCCACAGCGGCAGCGAAGCGGATCACCTCTGGCAGATGCTGGTTGGCCTGGTGTGGGAAACGCGCGGCGAATGGCGTCGAAAAGTGAGCACGGCTACCGGCCTGCCCTTCAGTCGCGTGCGCGTGCTGAAGCGATTGCTCGACGCACCGGTCACCTTGAAGCAGCTGGCCGATATGACGGACAGCGACGCACCAGCTACCACCGTGGCGGTGAACGATCTTGAAGATCGCGGCCTGGTCGAACGCCAACCGCATCCGGACAATCGACGCGCGAAACTGGTGTCGCTCACGCCGGCTGGCCGACGCCTGGTGGAACTGGTTCATCGCACCGTGCGCGACGATGCGCCGCTCGCCGTGCAGCAACTGTCCAAGACCGACCTTGCGCACCTTCGCCGCATCCTGGAGCGAATAAATAGCCACGAGACCTAGGCATGCGAGCGCTGGCGTTCCGGGGAATGCCAACGCTCCATTGCATCCCTGGCCATCAAGCGCGATCCATCATTCGCCATTGACCAGTCGCGGCACCCGCCACGGATTGGCCTCGCGCAGCGCTTCCGGCAGCAGCTCATCGGGAAAGCCCTGGTAACTCACCGGGCGAAGGAAGCGCTCGATGGAGGTCATGCCCACCGACGTGAAGCGACTGTCGGACGTCGCCGGAAACGGGCCGCCGTGGATGGAAGCGAAGGACACTTCCTGCGGATGCGAATACGCATTGACCACCACGCGGCCGGTGCGGCGCTCCAGCACGGGAAGCAGACGGCGAGCCAGCGGCATGTCCTTGGGTTCCAGATGCATCGTGGCCGAGAGTTGTCCCCGCAGTGAACGCGCGATGGCCACGAATTCTTCCTCGTCGCGTGCTTTCACCAGCAAGGCAGCGGGACCGAACACTTCTTCGGCCAACACCGCGTTGGACAGAAAAGTCTGTCCATCCACTTCCGATATCACGGCCTGTGCATCGAAGGCCGCTTGCGACACACCGCCCTCGGCGACGCGATCCGCGCCCGCTTCCTGCAGCCGTGCCACGCCGCGTTCATAGGCCGAGTGGATACCCGGTGTCAGCATGGTGCGCGCCGGTGCATCGGCAATGCGCGCAGCCATGGCTTCGCGCAGCGCGTCGAAACCATCGCCTTCGATGGCGATGAGGATGGCAGGCTTCAGGCAAGCCTGGCCCACATTGACGAGCATGCGTTCCGCAAAGCCGTCGCCAATCGCTGCGCCGCGCGCCGCCTGCGCCGCCGGCAGCACGAAGGTGGGGTTGACGCTGGTCATCTCGGTGAATACCGGAATGGGGTCGGGACGTTGCTGCGCGCGCCGATAGAGCGCCATGCCGCCGACCTCGGAACCCGTGAAGGTCACCGCCTTGATCAAGGGATGATCCACCAGCGCCTCGCCAATGGCATTGCCCGCGCCGCGCAGCATCGAGAACACGCCTTCATGCAGCCCGCTCGCGCGAACCGCATCGCGAATGGCGCGCGCCTGGATTTCCGACGCGCCAGGATGCGCGTTGTGGGCCTTCAAGATCACCGTGGCGCCGGAAGCTAGCGCAGAGGCGGTATCACCACCCGCCACGGAATAGGAGATGGGGAAATTGCTCGCACCGAAGATCGCCACGGGACCGATCGCCATTTTCTGCAGGCGGTGATCCATGCGCGGACGCGGCTGCCGTTCCGGCAACGCGGGATCGATGGAGAGCTGCAGGAAACCGCCCTTGCGCACCACGTCGGCAAACTGGCGGAACTGCGTGGCGGCCTTGGTAGCCTCGGCTTCGAGCTGAGCCTCCGGAAGACCGGTTTCCAGCGCGGCGCGTGCGGCAAGCTCCTTGCGCACGGCATCGAGATTGTCCGCGATGCGCTCCAGGAACCGCGCGCGATCGGCGAGCGATGTGTGGCTGTAGCTATCGAACGCCTCGTCTGCCAGCGTGGCGGCGCGATCCACCTCGGCCACGCCGCCGAGCGCGAAATCCGGCTCGATAAGCTGGCCCGTGGCGGGATGGAGTGCCTTCATGGTTCCTTCGGTGGCCGCTACGTCGCGAGCACCAATAAAGAGAGAGCCTGTCAGTTTCATGATGTGTCACCTGAGTGATGATGGTTGCCCGGCATGGGTACACACCGGGCAGCAAACGACTCGCACGGCAGAATCACGGCCATGCAGATCGGAGAGGGAGAGAAAGCGAAGAAAAGGAGGAGCGGTCGGTCGCCTACTGCGCGAGGCTCGCCACCAGCTCGTCGGTCGTCACGATGGCGTGTGCGAACGTGGGCCCATTGAGTTCATGCGCGGCGTGCATCATCTCCGGCCTGAAGGCGGCCGTGGCATCGCGCACCAGGGTGACGTGGTAACCCATTTCACTGGCGTAGCGGGCCGTGCATTCGATGCAGGTATTGGCCAGCAGGCCTGCGATGATCACATGCGTGATGCCCCTCTGCTTGAGGCGGAAATCGAGATCGGTATTGGCGAAACCGCTGGAACCCCAATGCTCCTGCACGATGGTGTCGCCAGTCTTCGGCGTGAAATCCGGGTGCCATTCGCCACCCCACTCGCCACGCGCGAAGTGATGGCGCTGGAACACTTTCATCTGGTTGGGGTTGGGGTGATCCCAACCTTCGTAGTCGCCGGGCTCCCAGCGCCGGTGCGGCACGAAGAACACGGGCACGCCGTGCGCGCGCACTTCGCGGTCGAGCGTACGCAGGTTGTCGAGCAGGCCCACCTCATCGGCCACGGGCTTGATGAGGGGATACACCTTGCCGTCATCGGACAGGAAATCGTTGTACGGATCGACCAGCAAATAAGCGGTGCGGCTTTCGGGATACGTGGTGGACATGGCATGTCTCCAAAGGGAAGAGGTGCCGGTTGCCGCCGCGTGGAACCATGGCTGCGGCGTGGCCGGATGCGCGAGAAATTAGGCCCTTCCAGACGCAGCCACTAGACGGTAAATTCGGGAAGCTCCCTTCCATGGGTGAGAGGCTGTGGACCGACTCGAAGCCATGACCATCCTGTTGGCCGCCGTCGATACCGGCAGCCTTTCCGCGGCCAGCCGCCAGCTGCACATTCCGCTGGCCACCGTGAGCCGACGCATGTCGGAGCTGGAGGAACATCTGCATGTGCGCCTGTTGTTGCGCGGCACGCGCAAGCTCACGCTGACCGATGCCGGCCGCGACTACGTCGCCGCCTGCCGTCGCATCATGGAAGACATCGTGGATGCCGAGCGCACCGCCACCGGCGAATATCGCGCGCCGCAGGGCGAGCTGATCATCAGCGCGCCACAGGTCGTGGGGCGTTATCACGTGGTGCCCGTGCTGGTGCAATTCCTGCACACGTATCCCGAGATTCGCGCGCGCATCCAGTTGAGCGACCGCGTCAGCAACCTGCTCGAGGAACACGTCGACGTCGCCGTGCGTCTTGGCGAACTCCCCGATAGCGACATGATCGCCACGCGCCTCGCGCTCATCAGCCGCGTGTTGTGCGCCAGCCCCGCCTACCTTTCAGCGCGCGGCGTGCCGCAGAAACCCGACGACCTGGTCTCCCACGATTGCATCACCTATGAAGGCTATGCCACCGCGGACCGATGGTCGTTCGGCTCCGGGCAAACTGCGCAGGTGGTGCAGGTGTCGTCGCGGCTCACGGTGAATTCGGCGGAGGCGGCGGTGGTGGCCGCCACGGCCGATGCGGGCATCGTGCGCGTGCTGTCGGATCAGGTCGACGAACTACTGAAGTCGGGCGCGCTGGTTCGGCTGTTGCAGCACGACGAGCCCGCGCCGATGCCGGTAAGCCTGGTCTATCCCGGCCAACGCCAGGTGCCGCTGAAGCTGCGGGCGTTCCTCGACTTTGCCACGCCGCGCCTGCGTGAGCGCCTCGGCTACACGAACTCGTGACGGCAGCGGTAGCAGCATAAGAGCGCGGGCGAGATCGTTCGTTAGCGGACCCAACAGACTGCGCCAATCCCCCAAGGCTTTCCATCGAACCTTGGTAGGGAGTGCTTGTTTCTGAAAGGCACGGCGCGTCTGCTGCGTGACCGGATGACACCTTCGTCTGATGGCATTGGCCGTCGCATTGGTTTGTGATCATGGCAAGGAATTGCCGCTCAAACGCACCCAGCGGGGGCGAGTGCGTTGCGATGCCAAGCGCGGCGCCTGTGTTGGCAGGCAGCGGCGTGATTTGAATTACCAAAAAAATGCTCGTCCACGACCATTCAGCGAGGATCAGCCATGACGCGTCAAAGCAAGCTCACCATCGCGATAGCCGCTGCCGCGCTCGCGGTGCTTGGCGGAACGGCGCTTTACGCGCAGGACAAGGGCAAGGTCACCAGTGCCAGCAGCGCCGACAAGTACACGCTGGTCTCGCCGAGCGGCATTCCGTTCTCCGACTTCAAAGGCTACGAAGACTGGTCGGTGGTTTCATCCGCGCGCACCGACGAAGTGCTCAAGGTGATCGTGGCCAACCCCATCATGATCAACGCGTACAAATCCGGCATTCCAGGCAATGGCAAACCGTTCCCCGACGGCTCCAAGATCGCCAAGCTGCAATGGAAGTTCAAGAAGAGCACGGAAGCACCGTTCGTAGTTGACGTGCCCGATGTCTTCACGCAGGCCTTCGTGATGGAGAAGGACAGCAAGAAATATCCCAAGAGCGGCGGCTGGGGTTATGCGTTGTTCGATTACGACGCAACGACCGACAAGTTCTCGGCCGACCCCACCGGCGTGTCCGATTGCGGGCATGCGTGCCACGTCAAGGTGGCTGCGAAGGACCACATCTTCCATCCGTACCAGAAGCGTTGATTGCAGCGACAACCCCAACGTCACGACGGAGTGGTTTGCCTGACCCAAACGGATTCGCCATGCAGCTAGTTGTCGGCGGCGTTCTGCGCGGCGCGAGCAACCGCCGCCGGCCGACGACGACGCGCGCGCCAGAACAGCAGGCCCGTCACCAGCATGAACGTGGGCAGCAACGCGCCAAGCGCGAGCAGGCAGCGCCACACGGCACCGCCCACGGCGGCGGAATGGATGGGAAAGAGTGCATTGGCCAGCCGTGCGCCCGGCCCCAGCCGCGTGGCGTCTTCGCCACCCAGCACCTGCGCGGTGTAGGGATTGAGGAACAACGTGCTTCGGCCGCTGGGATTCCATTCGCCCGGGCGACGGACACGCATCACCAGTGCCGCGCCAGGCCGCACCGGCAAGCTGATGCGCGTGATCACCGCATCGGGTGCCGCCGCGTGCGCGGCATCGAGCACTGCCGACCATGCGACATCGCCCTTGTCGCCGGACATCTTGGGCGGCCGCGCCGGCTGCGCTTCGCCGAAGAGTTGGATCAAGCCCGTGCGAACCGCGCCGCGATACGCCATGGTAGTGCCCGTGCCGATGGTGACCAGCAACAAGGGAAACGCCACCACACCCACCATGCGATGCCAGCTCGCCCAGCGCAAGATGGGCGGATGGGTGTGCGGCTTCAGGTGGGTGAGCGCACGGCGCCGACCTGGCCAGTAGAGCCATGCGCCGGAGAGCAGCATGAAAAGCCCGGTGAAGGCGACCACACCCAGCAGCGTTTCGCCGGTGCCGCCCGACAACAGATGGGTGTGCCATTCCAGCAGGATCAGCAGTGGATCGCGGTTGGCATGCCGTACCGACACGGGATGGCCGTCGAGCGCGTCGAAATAGTATCGATCACCGTTCTTCGCCGTGCCCTCGAACACGCTCAACGCGTCGGTGGGCATCGCCATGCTGCGCAACTGCCTGCCCTCGTCGCTGGCGAGGATCACACACAGTGCATGTGCCTGGGCGGCCTGCGCGGGTACTTCGCGACCAACCAGTTCCGGGTGCGCCATCGCCAGCAGCGGCTGCTCGAACAGCAGTACGCCGCCCGCCAGCATCACCAGCGACAACAGCACGCCAAGGCTCAGGCCCAGCCACAGATGCAGCGTCTTGAGCGCGTGACGGAGTCGGCGCGGGTGTGGCGGGTGTGTCGCGCTGCTGGCCATAAGTTTCCGTCAGAGGTCGAACGACGCCTGCACGTAATACGTGCGCGGCTGTCCCACGTAAAGACCATCGTTGTTGTCGGTGGACCGCGTGAAATAACGGCGATCGAAAACATTCTTCACGCCCACGCCCAGCTTGAGGTTCGACAGCGTAGGACCAAAGGCGTATTCACCACGCACGTTCCACGTCGTCCAACCGGGAATATCGCCCAGGTCGCCATTGGGCGTGCCCACCGTCTGGTACACCGCGGGGTGCGCCGGATCGAAGCTCGGCGAACCGGGCGAATGCTGGCGCGATTGCGAGAACGCATCGAGATTGAACGTCCACGCCGCGCGCTGGTAACGCATGCCCAGGTTCGCCGTGCGACGCGAGTAGAACGGCAGATCACGGCCCGCGAACGAACCGTACTTGTAGATGGCATGCGTATACGTGGCCGTGCCCCACAGCGTGAAACCTTGCAGGCGCTCGTTGTACGCACCCAGGTCCAGATGACCACCCGACTCGATGCCCTTGTGCGTGGTGGCGCCCAGGCTGGTCCAGCCCTCCACGGAATCGGGCACGCCGGGCAGCCTTCCCACGTACTGCAGTTCGTGATCGAAGTTGATGCGGAACAGCGTGAGTTCGCCGCCCCATGCTCCGCTGTCGTAGCGCGTGCCGATTTCGTACGTGCGCGCCTTTTCCGGCTCAAGCCCCGGGGCGAACTGGTTGTTCGAATCCTTCTGGCTGATCTGGAAGTATTGCAGCGCGCCGAACGAGGTCTCGGCGTTGGCATACAGCTTCCACGCGTCGGTGAGGTGATAGATCACGTTGAGCGACGGCAAGGGCTGCGAATAGTGTTCGCGGCGGAACGTCGGGCCCTTCACGATCACCGTGTCGCTGGGGTGCGCCTGCCACCAGCTGTTGATGCGCTCGTAGCGCAGGCCCGGCGTAATGGTCCAGTTGCCTACGTTGATGGTGTCGTCCACATACACCGCGTTGGCCTCGTTGGAGCCGGTGTTGTTGCCGGCCAGCACGTAGGGCGCTTCATAGGCGCTGCTGTCGAATGGCGTGTAGCTCAGCGGCGAAACGAACTTGGTGTTGCGCAGCGTGCGCTCGTTCATCCATTCGGTGAGATAGCGATAGCCCACGCTGATCTCGTGCGTCCACTGCCCCCAGTCGAACAGCTGGGAATAACGCGGCTCGATCGCAAAGGTATGGTAGTTGCGCGGATAGGCGTTGAGCTGATGCGTGTAGCTGCCGTTTGCGTTCTGCGTGATGGTTTCGATGTGGCTGCCGCGGAAGCTCTGCGTGTAGTACGTCTGCACTTCGAAACTGCGGCGGTCGTCCGTGTGGCTGTAGCGCAGCACGGCGTCCTGGCGACGACCATGGAAATCATCGAACGGACGGCGCGACTGGAACGGGTCCGCGTCGTAGTCGGCCTGCGTGAGGCCGCCGGGCATGCCGGCCTGTCCGTCGTAGTAATGCAGGCTGCCGCTGATCTCGTCACTGCTGCTGAAGGCGTACCTGGCCTTGAGCATCACATCGTCGATGCTCTCGTTGTCCTGCTTCTCGCGATAACCCGGACCGTGGGAGCCGCTGTAGAGCAACGCTAGCCCAAGGCCCGATGCCGTGGTGCCGCCGAGGAACAGGTTGCTCTGTGTGCGGATGCCACCGTATTCGCCGCCTTGCAGCTGCACGCCGGCGTCGCCACCAAAGGTCTGGGGAATATCTCGCGTGACGAAGTTGATGATGCCGCCCACGTTCTGCGGCCCGTAACGCACCGAGCCACCGCCGCGCACCACGTCGATGGCCTGCAGATTGCCCAGCGCCACCGGCGCCATCGACACCTGCGGCTGGCCGTACGGCGCGACCGCGATGGGCACGCCGTCGAGCAGCAAGGTGGAGCGCGGCGACAGGCGCGAGGTGAGCCCGCGCACGCCCACGTTGAGCGACACATCGCTGCCGCCGGTGCCATTGCTTTCCTGCACCTGCACGCCCGGCACCTTGCGCAGCGCATCGCGCAGATTCACCGCGCCGGCCTCGCGCATGTCTTCGCGCCGGATCACCGTGCGGGCGCCAGGATGGTTCGCCACCACGTTCTGGTTCGCCTCGCTCAGCCAGTCGCCCACCACCGTGACGCCCTCGAGATTCGCGGGTTTCTTCGGGTCGTCGGTGGCTGCGGGTGCCGCGCCTTGCTGGGCAAGGGTGACACCGGCGTAGGCACTGCTGGCAAGCGCCAGCAGGACGGCACATCGGATGGAACGCATGGTGGGCGGCAACTTAGTGCGAAATGCCCTGCATGCTAATTGCGAATGATTCTCATATCAAGGGCGCCCGTCACGAACGCCCGTGCGTGACGGGCCAGCTTTCGCCGGCGGGTTCCCGTCAAACGTCGCGCTGCGCCAAGACGTAATCGATCGCCGCACGCACCGCCGCCACCTGCGCGTCGTTGCATTGCTGCGGCGTGGCGCGCGGGCTGTCGGGATAAACCTCGGTGGTGGTCGCATAGCGCGCGTTAGTGATGCCGGCGCACAAGCTCCACTGCTTCACCGGAAACTTGATCACGCCCGGCAACAGCAAGGGCGAGCCGATGATCTCGCCGCGGGCATCGGCATCGGCGATATGCGTGACCTTGGCCACCGCCTCGATCACCGCTTGCTGGAATGCCGGTTGCGGATGGTCGGCGTCGTCCACGAGATAGAAGCCATCGGGAACCTCCCCCGGCTCGAACGCCTTGCCATCGCGTGCGGCGAGCGCCGGGCGAAACTCCGATTCGTCCGAATCGGTGGTCTCGTGAAGATCGATGTGCATCAGCACGTCCTCACGCAGCGGCTCCAGCAGATCCATCAACGCCGCCGATTCGCCCGCCGGACTGTTGCTGCGGAAATTGCGATTGGGGTCGAGCGCGTTCGGGTTCCAGCGATTGATCCGCTCGTAGGCCCACGGACTGACGCAAGGCACCACCAGCAGATTGGCGCGGCCCGCATAGTCCAGGCCATGCCGCTGCACGAACTGCAGCGCGCCAAACACACCACTGGTTTCGTACCCGTGCACGCCACCGGTCACCAACAGCACCGGCAACTCGTCGCGCCAATCGCGGCTGCGAATGGCGAGTAGCGGGTAGTGCTCCGCGCCATAATCCAGCGTGCCGTACTCGACGACGTCGAATGTTTCGCGCAACGGTTCGATGACACGCAACACGTCATCGGCATAGCTGCGCAGCTTCACGCGTTGCGCGCGCCATGCCGCCAACTCGGCCTCGCCCCAGGGTTGCCCGGGTGTACCAATGGGATAGAAGGCGTGGCTGCTCATGCGGAAACCGTCGTGGTGGAATCGGCGTACTTTAGCAAACGCCATCGAGGCAGGCCGACGTGGGCGGGATCCTCTGAATCCGTTCCTTATCCCGCTCGACTTGGCCAATCCCTGCCATACGAGTCATCGACTTCCCCCTAATCTCAATTGCAGCGAACACCGCGAACGTCTGCTATGGCTCGGAAGCGGACTTTAAGACCGTGATTCGGTCGATCTGAGTTCGTCAGCTGGGACCCGTCAGGTTCGAACCTCTTACCGATGGTCAGACCGAGAGGGAGTCACTCCTCATCATCACTCTCCGATGAGGGCCGCTCTTCCAACCAGGTGAGCAAGGCATCGAGCGCCGGGCACAACGCGTGCCCCCACGACGTCAGACCATATTCGACCTTCGGTGGCACCTGTTGGTGGACAACACGATGGACGAGGCCGTCGCTCTCCATTTGTCGAAGCTGCTGGGCCAACATCTTTTGCGAGACGGAGGGGATGGCTCGCTCCAGCTCCGAAAACCGCATGACTCGACCACCAAACAAGTGGAACATGATGACGAGCTTCCAGCGCCCTTCAAGAAGCTTGAATGCTTGCTCTACGCCATTGGCCGCCGTCTCTTGGGTATAGGTTTTCGCCACGCGTTTAGCCATGTTCCTTACCTTTGGGTAAGTCCCTTACCTTTTCGTGCGTTCTTGTGATGCCGCCACCGTAATCCCATTCTGGGGAGCCATGCAATCGTTCGGGCCTGCACGACATGCCCGAAACCAAGAGGACCCAGATGATGCTCGACCTTCCAACACCCATTCGTGCTTACTTCGCCGCAGACGCCGGAAATGATGCGGATGCCCTGGCTCGAACCTTTGTCGAAGACGCCGTCGTCGTGGATGAGGGCCACACCTACCAGGGACGGGCCGAGATCAAGCAGTGGAACGTGGAATCATCCGCCAAATATGAATACACCAGCGAGCCGATCGCCGTGGCGAAGACCGATGACAAATTCATTGTCACAAGTCGCCTGGTTGGCAAGTTCAAGGGAAGCCCGATCGATCTTCAGTATGGCTTCGAATTGCAAGGCGACAAGATTGCATCACTGGAGATCGGCCCATGAACTTTGATCTTGGCCTTGAAGGCAAACGTGTACTGGTGAGCGGAGGAACGAAGGGCGTGGGCGCTGCGGTCGTTTCAACACTGCTAAGCGCCGGTGCGCGCGTACTGACTTCGGCACGCTCGATCCCGCCTCGATCCGCCACCGGGCCGATATATGTCGCCGCGGACCTCACAACGGCAGAAGGGTGTCATGCCGTCATCAACGCGGTCCATCAAGAACTCGGCGGCATCGACATCATCGTGAATGTCCTGGGCGGATCCAATGCGCCCGCGGGAGGTTTCGCCGCCCTTGACGACAACGAATGGGCAGATGCGATCAATCGCAATCTCATGCCTTCAGTACGCCTCGATCGCGCCTTGCTTCCCATGATGCTGACACAGGGATCGGGAGTCATAGTTCACGTCACGTCGATTCAGCACACGCTCCCCCTTCCCGAGTCGACGACTGCCTACGCTGCGGCGAAGGCGGCGCTTTCGACTTACAGCAAGAGCCTCTCCAAGGAAGTGACTCCGAAGGGGGTTCGCGTGATACGCGTCTCGCCGGGATGGGTCGAGACGGAAGCGGCCGTACGTTTGGCCCAGCGTTTGGCCGATGAGGCTGGCACGGATTATGAAGGCGGCAAGCAAATCATCATGAAGGCTTTGGGAGGCATCCCGCTCGGTCGGCCCGCCAAGCCGCAGGAGGTTGCCGACTTGATCGCCTTCCTGGTGTCGCCTCGCGCCAGTGCCATCTCTGGGACGGAGTACACGATCGACGGCGGCACGGTACCGACAGCTTGAGCCGAAGCCCAGGGCTTCATTCGATGGGTCTTCACCAGGTTCATCGCAGCTCGCATCAGGCCTCTCGTGTCTCGGGCAAAGCGCCCCGCTCAGCGGGCGGGGCGCGATGTGAAACCCGTCGATTCTGGATCGCGGAAGTGTGCACTTCGGTAAAAGCGGACGTTCGGGCATGGCGTCCATTGAACGCCGCAGCGGCAGCTTCTAGTCCCCGGGCTTGATGTTGTCCACGGAGACAACCTCCTGGACATCCAGGATGTAGTGGTACGCGCCGAGGTTGCAGTAATTGCCACGCTTGCCCAGCGTTCCCTTCAGGACCACATCCGCAGAAACCGAGATGCCTGTTTTATCGGTGATCTTGGACATCTGGCTCCCGGCCACGCACCAGGACTCGGTCGATCCTTCAGGCGTGAATGCAGAGGTCTCGAAATTCGAGAAGTAATGCCCTCGGTAGATTCTCTGTGCCGAGCATCCGCTGCAACCGACCATGATCGCGAACAGGCCAAGAAGGCAAAACCGCAACATGGATAGTCTCCGCTGTCTCTACGTTTCGGGTTAGCCAAGAAAAAGGAGGCGTCCAGTCCCGGCAGGAAGCGAACGCCAGCGGTTGAAAGATTCCTGCTGTTCCATCAGAACACAAGCCTCGCGCCGAACATCCACGTCCGGCCCGGGGCCGGTTCGTAGTAGCGGCCGTTGCCGTCGTTGACGATCACCGAGCCCACGTACTGATGATCGGCGAGGTTGTTTACGCGCGCGCTCAGTTGCACGCTCGTCGCCTGTCCCAACGGAAAGGTGTAGGTCACGTCGGCGTCTGCGACGACATAACCCGCCGCACGCGCGGTGCCGAAGTCGTTGGCCGTAGTCGGCGCCGCCGCGGTGAGCGTGATGCCCTGGCTCCAGCGTGCGGCACCGCCGTGGCGCAACAGCAACGAGCCGTAGTCTTCCGGTACGCCAGGCATGCGACTGCCGGCGCGCACCGGCACGTTCGGCGTGGCGCATGGCGTGGCGGTGCAGGTAAGAAAGCTGCTGCGGAACTGCGCCTGCAGATGCGTGTAACCGGCAATGAGGTGCCAGGACGGCGCGATGTCGCCATCCATCGACAGCTCGACGCCCTGCCGTCTCGCCTTCGGCACGTTGCGATAAGTGGTGCGGCCGTTGACGCTGGTGTCGATGGCCAGCTCGTCGCGCGTGTCGGCACGGAACAACGCCGCGTTGAAGGCGAGCGCTTGTGTCGCCTGCCATTTCACGCCGAGTTCGACGTTGCGGCTACGCGCGGGGCGAAGGTTGAAGGCCAGGCCTGGTTCGCCGTCGCTACGATAGCCCAGTTCGTTGTAGCTCGGCGTTTCGAAGCCTTCGCCATAGCTGGTGTAGAGCCGCAGCTTGTCTCCGGGACGCCATTGCAGCGCGGCGACCGGCGTGGTGGCGGCGTAGTTCACGTTGCCGCTGTCGTCAGGATTGGAAGGCGTGACGTAGTAATCGTGCTCGCTGAAGCGCACGTCGTCGTGCCGCAGTCCAAGCATCAGCGCCCACGCGGGCGCGAAGTGCCAGTACCACTGCGCGTATGCGTCCACGTTGTTGACGTTGTCGTCCTCGTCGCGACGCAGCGCACCTTTCACTCCCAGCGTGTCGCCCACGAAGTTTTCGTAGCCGAGACGATGTTGCCGCTGGTAGTCGCCACCGCCGCCGATGACGAACTCGTAGTCGCCTCCCAGCCAATCGCCCCGATGCGTCCAGCGCACATCAGCGCCACCGTAGCGTGTGTCGGGCTGCACGACGCCACCGGGTTGCAGCGGGTTGGCTTGCGTGGCGACGGGAATGGATTGGTACTGGGTGATCTCGCGCTGGCCGTAGTACACCATCGCCCGCCATTGCCCGTCGTCGCCGGAAGGTCGCTCGTAGACCAGGCCCAACTGGTCCTGGCGCGTGCTCTTGCGCGTGTCGAACTGCTCCGCCGCGGGCGACGCCTGCCGCGGATCCGCCTGCAGTTGCGCCTTGGTGAGGCCCATCGGGTCCTGCGCCACGGGCTGATCCAGGTGATTCATCACCAGCGTGAGCGTCTGGCCTTGCCCCAGGTCGAAACCAAGGCGCGCATGCGCCGTCTGGCGATTGACACGGCTATGGTCGCGATATCCGCCCGAGAGGAACTGCGACGCGGCCACGTTGTAATCCATGGCACCCACCGTGCCACGCGTGTCGGCGAGATAGCGGAAGCTGTCGTTGCTGCCCGCGTAAACGCCCAGCGTGGTTTGCGGTGTGGCCGTGCCCGGCGCGCTCCACAGTTGCACCACGCCGCCCGCGGCGTTGCCGTAGAGCACGGAGTACGGGCCACGCAATACTTCCACGCGATCGGCCACGTCGAAGTCGAAGTGCGATACCTGGCCCTGGCCGTCCGGCAAGGTCGCGGGAACGCCGTCGACATAGAGGCGAATGCTGCGCACGCCGAAGGTGCTGCGCGAACCGAAGCCGCGGATGGATATCTGCTCATCCTGCGCGTAGTTCTGCCGGTCGCGCGCCAGGATGCCCGGCACGCCCACCAGCACCTCGGAAAGATTGACCCCGGGGTTGCCGACTTCCGCGGGCGCCACCTTGACGACACTGAGCGCCGCGGGAACATCCAGCGGCGGCATGTCGAGGCGGCTGGCATTGACCTGCACGGTCGGCAGCGTTGACTGCTGCGCACAAGCCATCCACGAGCAGGACGCCATGCACACTGCGCCGATCATCAGGTGGACACGCGGCAACTGCATCGCCCCTCCCGTGGCTCCGAACGCAGCAGAGCATGATCTCGAAAGAATGCCGATGGATGCAAGTGACAAATATGTCATCCGCGACGTGCGCCACATCCACGCCTGATGGGTCATGCTTATGGACGGCTCGCTGTCTGGACGTCCGTTTGACGATCCATGACCATGACAGTCCCCCCGCCCCACCCGAGGAACGACATGAACGGCTCAAGGTCCGCTGCCAGGTCCCGTCGCGCCAGCGCGCTCATGGTGCTTGCTTCGTTGATCGGCATGGTTTCCATGCACGCGCTGGCCCAGCAGGATCTGGCGCGTTTCCACGATGCGCCCGCCTCCACTGACAAGACGCCCAATCCCTACGCCGGCAAGGCGGATGCGATCAGCGACGGCAAGACGCAGTTCGGAACGTACTGCGCGGCTTGTCACGGCGCGGCAGCACAGGGCAACGGCAACGTACCGCCGCTGGCGAGCGCGAAGGTGAAAAACGCACCACCCGGCGCATTGTTCTGGTTCATTACCCACGGCGACGTGTCCAACGGCATGCCCGCCTGGGATTCGCTGAGCGAAGAGCAGCGCTGGAAGATCGTGACGTACCTGGAGTCGCTGGTACCCGGCAAGGCCAAGGCGCCACTGGCCATTGCCTCGATGACGCCCGGCAACTGGCCCGCGCCGACGCCACCGTTTACCGATTTCCGTTATGAAGCCCCGGGCAACAGCCGCAAGATCACCGTGGCCGACCTGCCCCAGCCCTACGCCACCAAGTCGGCCGGCAACGGGCCGCAACTGGTGGCGCGCCCTGCCGACGTGTGGCCCAAGGCACCGCCAGGCTTCAAGGTGGAACTGTTCGCCACCGGGCTGGACAACCCACGCCTGCTGCGTACCGCGCCCAACGGCGACGTGTTCGTGGCCGAGACCGGCGCGGGCCGCATCACGATGTTCCGCGGCATCGCCGCCGATGGCCGTCCGAAGGAAACACACGTCTACGCCACCGGCCTGAACCAGCCCTTCGGCATCGCGTTCTATCCGGCTGCACACCCGCAATGGATCTACGTGGGCGACACCGACGCTGTCGTGCGCTTTGCATACAAGGACGGCGATGTACAGGCCTCCGACAAGCCCGAGCACATCGCTGATCTGCCGCACAGCGACGGCGGGCACTCCACGCGCGATATCGCCTTCTCGCCGGATGGCTCGCGCATGTACGTTTCCGTCGGATCGAAATCCAACGTGGACGATACGGACACCACGCCGGAAGAAAAGAACCGTGCGGACATCCTCGTGTTCAAGCCCGATGGTTCGGAAATGCGCATTTTCGCCAGTGGCATCCGCAATGCGGTCGGCCTGGCGGTCGATCCCAAGAGCGGCGAACTGTGGTGCTCGGTGAATGAGCGCGATGGCCTGGGCGACAACCTGGTGCCCGACTACATCACCCACGTGCAGGAAGGCGGCTTCTACGGCTGGCCGTGGTGGTACATGGGCAACCATCAGGATCCGCGCCATGCCGGCAAGCATCCGGAGCTTGCCAGCAAGGTCATCGTGCCTGACGTATTGCTCCATCCGCACAACGCATCGCTGCAGCTCACGTTCTATAACGGCGCGCAATTCCCTGAAGCCTATCGCGGCGACATCTTCGCGGCGGAGCATGGCTCATGGAACCGTTCCGCACGCGTCGGTTACGAAGTGATCCGCGTGCCGCGCCATGGCACCGCACGCGCCAGCGGCGAGTACGAAGACTTCCTCACCGGCTTCGTGTTGCCCAGTGGGCAGGCCTGGGGCCGGCCCGTCGGTATCACCACCGCCGCCGACGGCTCGCTACTGGTCAGCGACGATGGTTCGAACGTGATCTGGCGGGTGAGCTACGGCGGCGGCTAAGCGAGCGACAGCTGTCATGGGCGCGCTCGCCACTGAATTCCCGCAAGGCTCGAACTAGTTGGCCTTCGTGGCATGCATGCGTCGCACGCGTACGGTGCTGCCGCCTTCGTAGGTCACCACATAGGTGGAGCCTTCATGCGTCTGCTG
Source organism: Dyella japonica (assembly GCF_040545895.1). Classification (GTDB taxonomy): domain Bacteria; phylum Pseudomonadota; class Gammaproteobacteria; order Xanthomonadales; family Rhodanobacteraceae; genus Dyella; species Dyella japonica_D. The sequence continues at coordinate 249,863 of NZ_JBEPMU010000004.1, read as the reverse complement.
CACCACTTGCAGAGGGTCGGCCAGCACGGCGTTCTGCAGGGTGTCCTGGTGATACGCCGCCAATTCGCCGGTGGGAATCAACATCAAAGGCGGGCTGATCTGCTGGAAGCTGGTGAAGTGGCTGCCGCATTTGGTGGTGGTGGCGTCGAACTTGAACCAGCCCTGGCCGCAGCTTTGCCCGGATACTTCCGGCAGGCGCTTCAGCCAGATGAAGTACTTGTTCTCGTGTGTGATCCACACGCGGTTGTGCCGCGTATCGTTGCCTCCGATGTCGTCGGAGTTCCAATAGCGGACCAGCGAGGCCTCGTGGCAATCGGCCGAGGCGCACTCTTGCAGCACCAGGTATTCGTTGTCCTGCAGGTGGATCGGTTCGATGCTGAGGATGTCGTCCGTTACCAGCGCCTGCGCGGGAAACACCACCGACGGCATGCGTGGATCGACCTTGAAGTCGCCGGAAATCAGATAGCCGCCGTGCTCGGAAGAATACGGTGGCGCGGTGACCTTGACGGTGGGCAAGGTCGTTTGCGCCGAAGCGCAAAGGCTTGCCACGACCAGGGCACTGGCAATCGACACACGTTTCATGAGACCTCCTGTCCTTGAAGGAAACGTCTTTCCCACGGGTTAGGGATACAGCATAGACCCAATGGCAACCTGGCACCTGGGCACGCCACGGGCGAATCACGAAGGTCTCGCGCGAGTTCTCATGACCGCTTACTGCCTGGACCCCTGGTTGCCGCCTGCTATAGCCGCTCCATGCGCAGCCACGACGAATCTCCCTGCCAGGCCCGCTGGAAGGCCTCGCGTGCTGCGGTGGCCTCGCGCTGATGACCCAGCGCATCTTCGCTCTGGGCCAATCCATAAAGTGCCCAGCCGTTCTGCGGTGTTTGCCGCAGCGCCGCCTGGAACGCCTGGCTGGCCTCTTCGTAGCGGCCAGCTTTGAACAACGCCGCGCCAAGCGACTGGCTGACCGGGTAGTACCAGTACGCGGGTTCCTGGTAAGGAATCTTGCGCTCAAGAGCGATCGCATCCCGATAGTGATCCGCCGCCTCGCCGAAACGTCCTTGCGCGTGCGCAAACCGGCCTCGGGCGACGGCTTCGGCGAGCAACAGCAGATCGGGCGCGGGCACACCCTGCTCGATCATCGAAGCGAACGCATCGGAGCGGCGCAACGCCGACAACGCGGCCATCTCCTGATCGAATGCGGCGCGATCCTGCCGCTGGGCATGCGCCACCGCGCGTGCATAAAGACGCATGGCCGCCGCATAGGGAAGACGCGGGTCCGCCGATGGCATGGCGAGTATCGCCTCGGGCTGCGCGAACTGCGCCATCGCCAGATAAGGCGCGGCATCGATGGCCTGCACCCAGGCAATGCGCGCGGACGTATCCGGATCGAGCACGGTGCGCAGGCGACGGGCCTCGCGGATGGCGGTATCCATGTCGCCCGCCATCTGCGCCGACGCGACGATGAAATGGATGTTGTGCGGGTAATAGCCATAACGCACGAGGCTGTGATCGTTCGTGCGGCGAATGAGCGCCTCGTCCGACCGGGCCGCCGCGACGTTGACGCGGATGGCATCCGCATAGCGCCCCGTCACCGCATAGATGTGCGCAGGCATGTGGACGAGATGTCCCGCGCTGGGCGCGAGCGGCTGTGCCAGCCGGTCCGCGGCGGCTTCGGCGCGGCCTGGATCGGCACTGTTCTCCATCAGATGGATGTAGAGGTGCGCCGCCTGGAGGTTCTCCGGATCACGCGCAAGCACGCGCTCGACCAGCCTCACGGCCTCGCCGCTGCGACCGATGGGCGTGCGCTTGTCGGCTTCCCAATAGTTCCAGGGGCTGGTGTCCATCGCCGCTTCCGCCGCGAGCACGGCGACGTCGTTGTCCCTGGGAAATTGGCGCGCGACGTCGAGCATCGCGTCGGCATACGCCGCATCCAGTGCGGCGCGATCAGCCTTCGCATCGCGCGAGTAGCGGCGAGCGATGGCATCGATCATCGCCTGCTCGAGCGGCGACGCATGTGTGCGCAGCGCGAGTGCCCGCCCCATGGCGGCAAGGGCGGTGCCCCGGTCACGATCGTCCATCGGCGCATTGATGTTGGGACCCAGCGCAAGCGCTTCACCCCACCAGCACATCGCACAATCCGGATCGAGCCGTTGCGCCTCGCGAAACGAACGTACCGCGCCCGCGTGATTGAACCCATAGGTGAACAGCAGGCCCTGATTGAAATAGCGCCTGGCCTGCTCGCTTCGCGTGGTGATCGCCAGCCGCGATGCGGTGAGATCGTCGAACAAGGGCATGGGCGCTGCCGTGGCACCCGTCGGCCCGGCGATAGCCATGCCGAGTGCCAGATGGTGCGTCAGTGACCATGAGGACGACCGGCCACCACACACCGCAGAAACCAGAAGAGCGGGATCGAGCGCCCATGTCTGGGATGGGAACCATGCGACGAGCGATGAGCCGGTGAGCGCGACACCAGCACCGACGAGTACCGCGTACTTCAACAGGTAGCGCATGGCCAAGGCTCCGCAGCGGAACGTAGCGAGGTGAGGTTACTCCGTCCCAGGAGCGTGTACATAACCAGAAAGAGAGATCTGCACGACGGCCGGCGCGGCTGCTTCACGGTGACGGCACGCACATCGGTGTGCCTTGATGGCGCATCGACGTGCGCTGAACATTTCAACGATATGCAGCCGCCACTTCTTAAGCCACGGTGGCCTCGAAGGTCGGGAAATCGGTGTAGCCGTTCTCGCCGTCACGCGTATAGAACGCCGAACGCTCCGCTTCCGCCAGCGGCCAGCCGTTCCTCAGGCGCTAACCAGATCGCGGTTGGCGATGTATGGACGGCCAAACAAAATCAGATCGACCAATCCGCTGTCCAGCGCAATTTCCGCCATGGGTCCATCGAATCCGCCACACCAGATCAGGCTTTCCGTGAAACGCTCGGGCACCTTGCCAAGCAATGCATGGCTGAGGCGCGGCTGGTCAAAGTGCGCGTCCCGTGCCGGGCGGTTTCAGCTTTAACTCTGCTCCGTATGTGACCGGAGCCGCTTCGCCACCAGGGCAAGGCCAGCACGAAATGCGTTGGCGCCACCGTTGGAAGGGTGGCGGATCTTCTCTGCCTCGATACCCAGCTTTCTGAGCGAATCGGCGGCCACGTTTCCCACGGCAACGACGGTGACATCGGGCAATGCAGAAAGAAGCCGGCGCAGCAACGCCGCCCCGATGGCCTTCTCCGCTTCCTTCGGAGCCCGGTTCGACAAGGGCGACGCGCCTTGCGGATGCCACGGGAATGCACCCCACAGGATGGTGCACTCCGCCAAACCTTGTTCACGCAAAGCACGCCACACGATCGTGGACGACGGCTCCCTCCAGGGCAGCCGCCGCGAGGTGAGCCGTCCATGCAACTTCCCTATGCGCGGCACGCCGTCTTCCAGCAGCAGGGCCTCGGAAGTGAACGGGCATCCCGTGATACGTGTGCCCTGATAGCCCGGCGCCTCGCCGACGAGCAACAACTTGGGCGCAGGCGCCGACAAGTGAAGCTTCAGGCGTTCACGGCGGACCTGCACTGCCGCCGGGTCAATGTCATCTGTGGACACCGCGTTCCAGGGATCGAAAACGTACGGCATGCCGGCAGTGGGAGCCGAGAAGAGTTCGCGGAGGAATGCTTCGATCTTCGGAGTGATGTGCATCGCCGTGCCGTCCTGGATGATCCATGCATCATGGACGATTCCATGAATCGCCAGCATTTTCGGAAAGTCGCGATAAATAGTTGCCTGCGCCGGTGTCGACCTGCCTGCGCTATATGCGACCAGCGACGGCGTCACCTGTCCTCGAGCGCCGGAGGGAAATAGCTTCGTTCAGCCACGGCACCTTTGGGACGATAGAAGCGCAACGTCAGGCTGTAGCCAATGCCCTTTGGCGTGGGAATCCAGTTGCTCTCGGGCGCATCCTTGGGCTTGTCGGCGCCCAGGTACAAGGTGAGCGATCCATCATCGCCATACGCCAGCTTCGAGAAATTGCTGAGCAGGTAGCGCTTCATTGGATTGGGAAGCACGCGCCGATGCACCGAGTCCACCGCGATCACCGACCAGAAGTAGGTGGCGTATAGCAGCGGCACCTGTTCCTTGCTGAATCGCAGTGCATAGGACCGGTCACCATTGAGGTGCCTTCCCTTCGGATCGACGAATGCCTTGTAGTAAATGACTTCTTCATACGTGTTCGCCCAGATGCCGCCCAGGTTGACCAGTGTGCGCAAGAGCCAGTTGTTGCCGTAGACGCCAATCGTCGATGGGAGTGCCCAGCTATTTTTCACCGTGCCGTCGCCAAGCGTGGGCATGGCCTTGGCCAGGTCCGCCATGGCCTTGTGTTGTACGACTGTGCTGATGTGCTTCCGTTGCGCCGGATCCTTGACCGCCTTGGCAAGAGCGCGCGTGTTCGCCTGAAGTTGCTCCATGCCGGGATTGATATCGGCTTCGCTGTCCAGCGCTGCATCGGCCGAGTCGAAGGCTTCCACGCCGGGAAGTTTCTCGATGTCGAAGCGGATCGTCTTTGGCACCACAGGCAGCTGTGGCTGCGCACTCGCTCGGATGACGATCTTCCTCTGCAACGTCACGGCTTGATCAGGGGTGGAACCCAGTTCGACGCGCGCAAGCACGCGCAAGGCCTTGGCGGGCACGTCGACGCGCTGCGTTGTCACCGGCAGCGACGCCTTGGCGCCCTTGAGGCACACCGCGAACTCGCCATCGGGATGCTGAGGAAACACGCGCTCGTTGATATTGGCGACGGTCTCGCCCCAGCCGTTGAGAAACTGCACGGTGTAGTAGCGATCCTTGATGGGTGGAACACTCACGAGGGCGCAACTCTTCTCGTCGATGGCGACCCAGGCCTCGGAATAGGCCACGTCCAGATTGGGATTGGGCCATGCCACGTCGCCCACCTTGCGGTGCACAAGCTGGTTCCACTTGTAGCCTTGGGCAAAATCCGCCTGTTCCTGATTGAGCACCAGGAGTCTGCCAAGCAGGTAGATATAGCTGTCGCTGATCTGCTGATCGCTCAACGATGGCGCGGCAGCCTGACCGTGCGCGGCGCCCATGAGGATGGCCCCCAAGAGGCCAAGGGAGGTCGCCCGAAGGGTCTTGCTGGCCCGGCAATGCATGGCCTATCTCCGACTGATCCGAGATCACAGCTTGCTCTCGCAGGAAAGTTTGTCGACGGGGAAATTACGCGAAGGCACTAAGTAGTTTTACGGATCACCCATCAAGTGCTGTTGGTGTGCGGCCGAATGGCCATGTCGATCATTGGACGAAGCACCGCCACGGGAAGGCGTGTCGTTGATCGTTGGTCCCGACACTTTCCCTATCGCATCGCCCTGCACTCACGGGCCGCGATGACGACGCGCCATGCCTGCATTGCGTCGCAAGTCAAACATGGAAAGGCTTCAATCGATATTCAAATGGCCGTCTGGATGGCCGTGTCAATGTTTTGTCAACGACGCCGAAGAAAGGCAGGCGTCAGCATATTCTTGCGCCATGTAACGAGAACGTAATCACACTACGCGCGGCGTGACTTCCCTATAAAAATGAGACAGCCAGCGCATTGAGACTGAGGCATTCGTTCTGCCTCCTCGTGCAATCCGTAGTCCACAGCGCAGCTATGGCGACTTCACACGTCGCCATGGCACGGGGTTGTTTTTGCGTTTTTTGGCTGTATTGGCCCGTTCGGGCTTGTCATCCAATCATTGGGGAGTTCTTGCGCATGAAAAACGAAAGTAAAGGCGGCTCACGCCTGATCAACGGTAAACGCGTGATGAGCCTTTTGGCATTGACGCTTGGTATCCAGGGCGCCCTTATGGCGCAATCCGCGCTTGGCGCCGACGCGTCATCGTGGGCCGTTACCCGCACCCATGTTCCCTATACCGGCGACGCCGCCTTTCAGGGTTATGCAGCCGATCAGGAGCCGGTGTCGATCACCGTGTCGCTGAAGCTGCGTAACCAGGATGTGCTTCAGGATTTCACGCGAGAACTCTTCCGTCCCGGCAGCCCTTCCTTTCATCAGTTCCTGAGCAGCCAGGACAGCACCGCGCTCTTCGCCCCCACGCAGGAGCAGGCCAAGGCCGTTGCGGATTATCTGGCGCAGCAAGGTTTCACCCACATCGACATTGCGCCGAACCGTTTGCTGGTCACCGCCGATGGCACCGTCGGGGCGGCACGCAACGCCTTCCGTACGTCCATCGGTCACTACACGCGCCGTGGCAAGGATGGCATCGTCAACACCAGTGAAGTGCAGGTGCCGGCGGCGCTGAGCCAGACGGTGGACCAGGTACTCGGTTTCAACACGCTGCATCAGGCCCGTGTCTTCTCGGTGCCTGGTTCGCAGATCAAGCCGGCTTATACGGTGGTGTCGACGACGGGCAACTCGGCAGCTCATGCCTATTACCCGCAGGAGTTCGCGACCGTCTATGACGCCGGCACGACGGCGACGGCCAGCAAGACCACCGTGGCCGTGCTCGGCTGGGGCAGCATGACCAACGCGCAAACCGACTTGACCAAGTTCGAAAGCGGCCAGGGCATTGCCGCCGTGCCGACCTCGATCGTGTCGACCGTCACCACGACCAGCAAGGACGACAGCGGCCAGGGCGAATGGGGCATGGATGCGCAAGCCATCGTCGGTGCGGCCGGCAGCCTTCAGAAGCTGATCTTCTATACGGATGGCGGCACCTATAGCTCGCGCACTGGCTCGAGCGGCGCGAGCAACAGCGGATTGCTGCAGGTGATCAACCGGGCCGTGAGCGACAACACCGCGAAGGTGCTCAACATGTCGTGGGGTCTTCCCGAGTGCGATGGCGCGCCCGGCTTTGCCGACTCGGCGTTCGCACTGGGTGTCACCCAGGGACAGACGTTCTCCGCCGCCACCGGCGACAACGGCTCCTATCCCTGCCCGCTCAATGGCAGCGCTCCGGAAAACGGCGCTTACGGCAGCACCACGCAGCTCTCGGTGAATTATCCGGCGAGCTCGCCATACGTGGTTGCCGTGGGCGGCACCACGCTCAACACCTCATCCACCGACAGCTACGTCTCGGAAGCCTCCTGGCCGTACAGCGGCGGCGGCGTGAGCGCATCGGAAGCCACGCCAAGCTGGCAGCCCAGCGGCTACGCGCATCGCACCGTGCCCGACGTAGCCTTCGACGCGGACTGGACCAACTCGCCGATCATCGTCTACTTCACGGCAAGCTCGACCTCGGGCATCAGCCAGTCCGGCTACTACTTGAATGGCGGCACCAGCCTGGCGTCTCCGCTCTTTGTCGGCGTGTGGGCACGACTTGAATCGGCCAACAACAACGGACTGGGCTTTGCCGCCCCGGCGCTGTATGCGTATGCAAGCCAGTTTCCGTTCCACGACGTAACCACGGGCAACAACGGCTATTACTCCGCCGTCGCGGGACGCGACAACGCCACCGGCTGGGGCAGCATCGACATCCAGGCCGCAAGCAGCTTCATCACCGCCACGCCCGGCTTCAACACCGCAACACACTAAGCACCACTGGAACCGGGATGCCGAAGGCGGACGTCGACCGCCTTCGGCCATCCTTTCTGGAGTGGTGTTCAGAGCGTCCACTCCGCGCTGCTTCCATCGATGCGCACCATGTCTACTCCAGGCCAGGAGCGGATCTGAGCCGCATGCTCGACTTCGCAGTTGAGGCAGCCCTTCCTTGAGCCTCTGTTCTGGGACAGATCTTTTCGGGAAAGGCTTCAGCTCTACTTGTCTTCCGAAATCGTCATGCCACCTATGCTCACGCCAAGATCGATGCCTTGGCCCGCGCCTGACAGCGCAAGCGACACCTCACCCTTGGTGAGCACCTGCGCCGTTCCGGACTTCACGGCGCCTGCGCTGGCATCCGCCTGTGCATAAGTGCCCAGCACGTCGCTTATCTTGTGGAGATCGCTGAAGTTGCCGATGCCATTGTCGATGCGCGACTTGCCGGCCGTCAGTCCGCCGCCATGGCTCTCGATCTTGACCTTCATGGTCTGACCGTCCTTGCAGGTAACCACACCGGTACCGCTCGTATGCTTGTAGATCACCGACCAGCCGGACAGGCTGAATCGCATGGTGCATTCCAGGTTGGCGGCACTGACGATCTGGGAGAGGGTTAGGGCACACAGCACCATGGACGTCTGAACAATGCGTCGACCTTTCATAGGATGACTCCATGACCGAGGGTGAAAGTTCCGACCATCAATCGCACGTTGGATGATCACATCCGGGGCCTGATGACGATGACCGCGATGAAGATCATCGGTCTTCCAGGCGCCCATGCGACCGCAGCGACTCATCGTCCCGCAAAGGCGTGCGCCAGCAAACCGTAGTTTTACGGAGAGTGCGGCTTTCCAGTCAGGCCATGCTGCACTGGGTCGCGAGATTCGCGTGGGGCCGAAAGCCGACCTTGAGTCACCTCTTCCTGACGGCCTTGGGTGCAGGCGACGAAGCCAGCCTCTTCAAACCGTTCGCGACGATGTCGGCAAAGACCTTGGGTTCACCATAAGCTCGTGCCGTCAGCATGGCGCCGTAGACCATGGCCATGAACGATTCCGCCTCCTGCCGGGCCGAACCCTGCAGCTCAAAGCGGCCCATCTGCGCGCCGCGCGTAAGAACGAATTCAAGCCAGTTGGACAAATCCTCGAAATGCGACCGCACCGCCTTGGCCAGATCGTCCGGCAAGGTCGGCAGCTCGCTGGCGAGCATGCCGGCAACACAAAAGGGCGCCGTGGCATCCGCGATGCACTTCTCCCAATAGCCGGTGTACATCCGCAGCTGCGCCTCGGGGTCAAAGTTGCCCTCGGCCAAGGCGGCTGTCTGCTCAACGATCAGCGCTCGCGATTGCTCGACCACCGCGCGTGCCAGATCGGACTTGGCCGGAAAGTGGTGATGGATGCTCGCCTTGCGTACCTGCACCTCGTCAGCGACATCGGCGTAGCTGAATCCGTTGTAGCCGCGCATCTGGATCAGCCGCCGGGCCGAATCGATGAGTTTCTGTTGCGTCGTCATGGCGCCATCCTATCACTAGGTAGGCAAGTTACTGATTTGCGGACCTATCTCATATTTATCGGCGCCAGGAGTAACCGGAACGGGCGAGGCGACGAAGTACCTACCTACTAGTCGGTTATTTCATCGCCACATGGACCCGCTCATGAACTCACTTCGCAACTTCTATTTCCTTCGTGCAGGCGTCGCTTTCTCCTGGGCTGCCCTTGCCGTGCTCCTGGGATCTGCGCCCGCGGCCGTCGTGGGTACGCTGCTGGTGCTCTATCCCGCATGGGACGCGGCCGCCAACGTGATCGATGCACGACGAAGCGGAGGGCTGCAGGCGAACCCGGGGCAAAAGTTCAACGCGCTCACCAGCATCATCACGGCGATATGCATGGCCACAGCCTTTGCGTTACGCGGCAACGCTGGAGCCGTGCTGGTGTTTGGAGTATGGGCGCTCCTTGCGGGGCTGTTCCAACTTGCCGTGGGCGTTGGTCGCCGAAAGCTGGGCGGCCAAGCTTTCATGATCATCAGCGGCGCGCAGTCGGCGCTGGCCGGGATCATCTTCGTCAAGCAATCCTTTGGTATCGCACCAGGCATTGCGCAACTTGCACCTTACGCAGCGTTCGGCTGCCTGTATTTCCTGCTGTCTGCGCTATGGCTGACTTTCAGGAAAAGCCGCGTTCCTTCGCTGAGCGATCGCCAGACTTCTTGAACAGCTTGTTTCCGCAGGCGCGGCGCCATTGACGGCGGAGGCTGTCCGCTGCGGGTCGACAGCAGGCATGGCCAAACGGATGCGGAGTCAATCCGCGCACGCCTGACCATGCCTTGCTTCGAAATCTCTGGCGCTTATAGCCTCAAGCCCCCCGGGAACTGCTCGAACGTCTTGCCACTCACGCGACGGCAGCGCACAGCGTGAAGGATGTGTGTTGGCGCTGGCCGAACGGTAGAGAAAGCGGGGGCCTATCGCTTACCCAATGGCCTACGGCCAACTGGCGAACTTCCTTGGGCACTCGCCATGTCGTAGTTTCGATACGAAAGAAATTGCGATTCGAATGCGCCGGTGCGTGGCACAGGACCCCGCGATGCCGAACGCCTGAGTATCATCTGGAGCGGACATGACGACACAAGCGTCGGGCTTGGGCCTTTATCGACTTCGCCAAAGCCTGCTGCGCGCAGCCAGTGACGCGGCGCAGCTTCCCGGGATACGGTCGATAGCGTCGCCGCTCTACCGACGCTATTTCAAACAGCCCTGCCGCCGCGGAAATCTGTACTACGGCATCTTCGAGAGCTATGACGAGGCGCAGCGGCAGGCCGAGCAATTGGCGTCACAACATCTTCCCGCCACGTACGACGTCGAGGGTGCCGCGCACAAATATCTCGATCAACTGGACAGGCTTCGTGCCTGCGACTACCCCGCCTTGTTCTGGCTACGCCAGATGCTGGAAGGCGACTGCCGCAAGGTATTCGACCTGGGCGGCCATCTCGGCCTGGCGTTCTATGGCTATGGCCAATATCTTTCCTATCCGCGCGATCTGAGCTGGTACGTGCACGATCTGCCGCAGGTCATGGCCGCCGGTCGCACCCTGGCCAGCGAACGCGACGGCACGGGTGCGCTGCAATTTGCCCAGTCGCCGCTGGATGCCGACGGCGCCGATCTGCTGATCAGCACCGGCGCGCTGCAGTACCTGAATTATCGGCTGCCATCGCTGATCCAACGCCTTCGCAAGCCGCCGCGGCACGTCATTTTCAACCTCACCCCGCTGCACGAGTCGAAGTCTTTTTTTACGCTGCAGAATCTGGGCATCGCGATTTGTCCGTATCGCATCGAACACGCCTCGGCGCTGCTTCAAGACATGCGCAATCTTGGCTACAAAGTGAGGGATCACTGGACGCTGGGCGACCGGCGAATACGCATTCCGTTCGCGCCAACACATGGCGTCGACCACTACCACGGCTGCTATCTGGAGCTGGCATCGGCCTAGCATTCGGCTGTTCAACCGCCTCGCGCGGACAAGAACCGGCAGATGCTCAACAAGCCCGTCGACATCAGCGACACCTGCGCGCGATCGGGAAGATTTCCGCAAACGTCATCGGCGGTCGTTGCTGTGTTTTGAATACCGCCGCGTCCGCGCTGAGCTTGATCAATATCTTGGTGTTCGCACCCTTGAGCGCAAATGGTGTTTGAAAAAACGGGGCAGCGTTTCCTTCCGTTTGGACATTCGTGACCAGTTTGGGTCGAAAGCGGCCGCGTAAGCAGCGCTGTTCGCCCACCAAAAAGCCCATTCTTCCAAAACGCGGAAGATTGACTGCCCAATAGCGTGGATTCTCTTGTTTGCCCCGTGTTCTTAGATTGGATTGGTCGGCGACACGAGCCTTATTGGCGCGCGCCGGACCCTCCATCATCCAGAGAAATACAGATCATGAGCAATCACCGGAAGGCCGCCATTGATATTGGCGGATCCCAGAGAACCCGGCCAATAGCAGCGGGCGAAACGCCGAGTCCCGTGCTCGAAACAGGCTTCACATCATGCCAATGATCGACGCCTTCATCCCGGAACATGCCCTCACTCCTGAAGCGGAAGGGCGCCTTCTCAAGGAGCTCACCGACATCCTGATCAGAGCCGAAGGCTATGATCCAGCCAACCCGATTGCCCAGCGGATTTCCGTGCTCCATCTGCATCGCCCCGCCGCGGTCTACGTGGGCGGCGAGCCTTCAAAGTTGCCACGGTATCGCATCATTCCCTCGGCACCCGAAGGTCAGTACACCGACCAGTCGCGTGCGGACCTCGTGAAGGAGATCACCGAGGCGGTCGCTCGTGCCGAGAACACACCATTCGACGACATCGCGCCACGCGTGTGGGTCTTTCCGACGGAAATTCCCGATGGGCAATGGGGTGCAAAGGGCATTGTCCTCCGGCTGCCCGATATTCACGCCATCATCGCCGGCGAGGAAAAGCGCAGCGAAGGCGTGGAACGGCTTGCGGCAAGACGCAAGGAGAAGGCACTAGCCACACTGGAGGCCGGCACAAGCGGCGCACGTACGCCCTCGCAGGCATGACAGATCGAGGACCTCACTCAGGCCCGCACTCATGGAACAGGCGCCCATTTGATGGCGTGTGAATCGCACGCGGCTACCGGGCCCATTGATGGTCTGTAAAAGCCAAACTGCCATGCAAACGGAATGGGCCGGGTGGCTGATCGCCCGGCAAAGCCAGGGTCAGAGTGCGCTTCGCGATGGATCGATGAATATTCGCTTCGGACCGAAAGCAATCGCTTGCTGCACTTCGGCATCAGGCCATCCTGCCTGATCCCAAAGAGTCGATTCGACCGGCGCCGCGACCGGCCGAAGGGCCAGCGGACGATCAGCGGACGCTTGCTCGCTACGCTCACGGCTCCTCATAGAACCTGGAGCCGATCATGACGATCTTCGATCCCAGCGAGACATTGTTCGCCGATGACGATGCGTCGACGCTCATGGTGATCTTCAATCACTCCCGGCCGCGCGCACACACACCGGTGTTCGTCTGCCTACCGGCGATGGGAGTCGCCGCAAGCTTCTATACACCGTTCGCGGAAGCGCTTGCGCAAGCCGTCGCAGGCGCCACCGTGCTGGCCGATCTGCGCGGACAGGGCGAAAGCGCGATGAGGGCGCGGCGCGGTGCGCGATTTGGCTATCGGGAAATCGTCGAGCAGGACATTCCGTCGTTGATTGCTTCCATCGTCACGCAGTTTCCCGGTCGGCCCATTTATCTCGTCGGCCACAGCCTGGGCGGTCAACTCGGCACTCTCGCGGCCATGCACTCGGCACCTGGCCTGGCGGGTTTGATCCTGGTGGCAAGCGGCACCGCGCACTATCGCGTATGGCCAAACGCGTTGCGTTGGCGCGCGAGCATCGCGGTTCAGGTCATCCGCCTCGTCGCCGCGTTGCTGCCCTGGTACCCGGGCCGACTGCTGGGTTTCGGCGGCGATCAGCCGCGTCGATTGATGGCCGATTGGAGTTACAACGCGCGCACCGGCCGGTACCGCGTTTCAGGCAGTAGAATCGACTACGAGGAGGCGCTGAATGACATCGCATTACCTGTGCTGTCGCTCGAAATACGTGCCGACCCCGTGGCGCCGACGGGCGCGGCGACCGAGCTGCTCGCCAAGCTCGCATCCTGCGCGATCGAGCGTCGACAGATCGACGGCGTTACGAAGGATGCGGCGTGGCGGCGCCACTTTTCCTGGGCGCGGCGGCCCGACGAGGTGGTCGCTGAAATCACTACGTGGGTGCGCGCGCAATCGCGCGGAGCCAACGTCGAATGTCTCGAGCAGGCCGTGGTATGAGCTCTGACGTGAAGGCACATCTCGCGCTTCGCGTGCTCGGACCGGTGCGGCTTGAGCGCGAATCCGGGGCGTTCGAACCGGGCGCACGGCGCGAGCAGGCACTCCTCGCCCTGCTCGCCGCCGAGGCGCGTCCGATGAGTCGCGCCCGCCTCGCCGCCATGCTTTGGCCCGATGCCGACGAGGTTGATGCGCGCGGGCGCATGCGCCGGTTATTGCACGAGCTGTCGGGCCACGTGGGGCACAGCGCGCTTGTCGTTGATCGTCAAACCGTCGCGCTCGCGAACGATGTGTGTGCCGCTACCGATCTGGCTTCGCTGCGCCACTCACTGGCGCGAGGGCTATATCGCACGAGCAGAGACGCGGGTGAAGATAGCCTCGCCGCTCTTGAGCATGCGGCGCGACTGGCTGCTGCCGAGTTCGCGGAGGGCTTGGTGCTTGACGAATGTGACGAGCTGTCGGCCTGGCTGCAACGACAGCGCGAATCACTGCGGCAGGCGCGCGAGCAGGCGCTGGCGCAGCTCATCACACGGCTCGAAGGCGCACAGCAGCACGAGCGTGCGCTCCACCATGCGCAAGACCTGGTAGCGATCGACGCGCTGAACGAAGCGGCGCAGCGCCGACTCATCCGGCTGTATGCCGTCGTCGGACAACCCCGCGCAGCGTTGCAGCAGTTCCAGCGATGCCGGCAGATCCTGCACGACGAGCTCGGCGTCGAACCGGAAGGTGAAACGCTCCTGCTCGCCGATGAGATAGGCGCACGTGATGCCGCCGCCATGACGCTTGCCGACAACCCGCCCTCGCCGGCAGCAATGCAGTTCACGCGCAGCGGTGATGTTCATCTCGCTTATCAAGTGATCGGTGCCGGCCCTCTCGATGTGCTCTTCATCAGCGGCTTCGTCTCGAATCTGGAGCAAACCTGGGAGCCCGGCGGGCCTGCGCCCTTCTTCCGCGAACTTGCAAGCGGCTACCGGCTCATCCTCTACGACCGACGCGGCGTGGGGCTCTCCGATCGCACCGTCGATCCCGCCGATACCTCGGTGAGCAGCGCGGATGCGCTGGCCGTGTTGGACGCCGCAGGCAGCCGACGCGCGCTTGTGTTCGCAGCGTCCGAGGGCGGATCGATCGCGATTCGACTCGCGGTGGAGCATCCGGAGCGCGTGGCGGGACTGGCCCTCTGGGCCACGCTGGCGCGAGGTACCGCCACGCACGATTATCCGTGGGCACTGACCGCCGAACGCTATGAGCGCTGGCTCGATGCACTCGTCGCACAATGGGGGCGACCAGCGGCCATCGATACCTTCGCGCCGGAGCAGGCAAGCGATCCGCTGCTGCAGCGTTGGTGGGCGCGCATGCTGCGCCTCGGCTCCAGCCCGTATTGCATGCGCGCCGTTCTGCGCACGCTTGCGCTGAGCGATGTACGCGCCTTGCTGCCAGAGGTGCGTGTGCCGACACTTGTCCTGCATCGAACCGGTGACCGCGCCGTGCGTGTCGACGCTGGCCGCCACGTCGCCACTTCTATTCCAGGCGCCCAGTGGCTCGAACTTGCTGGTACCGCGCATTGGTGGTGGCTGGGCGAGACGGCACCGATCATCGACGCGGTCAAGGGCTTCGCAGAGCGTCTGGTTGATACCGTCGAGCGCTAGCGGGCCCGTCTTCACCATGGCGATGCGTCAACTTGCAAGGTGCATCATTCAATCGCCCCGACAGTCTCGGCTGGCTGACTCGGAGCGGAAACGCGCACTGACACCAGATCGAGCTGTTGTGGGTATTCGCCAGGTCCTGATCAAGAAAGGTGGCAGGAACGGCGAGCCTGCGGCTTTCTCAGGTCTCGCGAGCAAGTGCCATCAAGTGCACCTGATTGCGGCCTCACGCGACTCCTGGAACTCCCCGAATTTCTTCCCGCCCATGGTCTGGCCGCGGTGGCGCCTCTGGCCATTCGAGGCAAACGCAGCTGCAAGGGCATGATCCAGCTCGGCGGGTAACCGCTCGATGAGGCGCGACATGGTGAAACGAGCCTTCACTTCGAGATGCTTCCGTTGGTCGCATTCTTTCGTCGACGGGTCGAAGAAGGGCCCCGTGTCGATCCACCGCACGCTCATTCGTCGCATGCATGAAGGCGGCCATGCCGGTCGCCCTTTCCGCTGAGGAAACTGCCATGTCCTACATCGATGGTTTCGTGATCGCCGTACCCAACGCCAACCGCGACCAGTTCATCGAGCACGCCCGTACCTTCGATGCCTATTTCATGGAACACGGCGCCACTCGGATAGTGGAGTGCTGGGCCGACGACGTACCCGACGGCAAGGTCACCGATTTCCGTCGCGCCGTGCAGGCCACGCAAGACGAGGCCGTGGTGTTCTCCTGGGTGGAGTGGCCTGACAAGGCCGCCCGCGATGCCGGCATGGCAAAAATCATGGAGGACCCACGCATGCCTGGCCCCGGTGAGATGCCCTTCGACGGCAAGCGCATGATCTTCGGTGGCTTCGTGCCGGTGGTCAGCCTTCCTGACTAGGGAGGCACTAATTTTTTTAGTCAGGACGCCAAACCAAAGGCGGCAGTTTCGTGTATGCGAAACCCCAACCTATGGATGAGTGATCGTCTCGGATTCCAGCTTCTGGAGGAGCGCTTCCAACTGCGCCATGCGCATGGCGATGAACCGCATGCGTTGTTCAACGGTCGCGCCTGCATTCAGGGGTGCGGCGCCTTCCATGGCGGGCCCAATGGTGCCCAGTGAACCTTCAATGCGATGGAGCAGAAATCGTTGCCCTGCCTCGTCACTGCTTTCAACGGCCAGCCGGAGTGCGGCAACATCCTTGCGGCAAAACACGAGCAACTCGCCAAGGATGGCCCTGAGTTGCGCCGGGTCTTTGTAGAAGTTCATGAGATGAGCTGCCTGTGCTTCCAGTTCATCGGGCGCGGCAGACTGAGTTTTTCCGTCGGACGGCTTGGCATAGGGCGCTATTTTTGCGTCCAGGTCCTTGAGGGTAGCGGGCTTGGCGAGAAAGCCATCCATGCCGGCATCGAGGCAAGTCTGGACCTGCTCGGGAAGCGCGCTCGCAGACAAAGCAATGATCGGCAGGTGCCGCCCCACCGTTTCCGATTGGCGAATACGACGGGCCAGCTCAAAGCCATCCATATTTGGCATATGGCAGTCGGCGAGCAATAAATCGAAATGCCCATCCCTCAGCGCATCCAACGCCTCTTCTCCGTCGGCAGTCATGCGGACATGCGAATAACCCAGGGCGTCGAGCTGCTTGCGGATCAATACCTGGTTGATGGGATGGTCCTCGGCGACAAGAATATGGAAGTTCGAGGCTCCACGCGACCCCAGTTCGGGCGACTATCCCGACGGCATGGCCTATGCGCCCGACGTGCACAAGCTCTATGTATCCGATGAGCACGGCGGCACGGACACGGTGATCGACGTGCGCACCAACACGCGGGTGGCAACCATTCCGCTGGGCGGTGAGGTAGGCAACACGCAATACGATCCTGTCTCCAGGCATATCTTCGCGAACGTGCAGACCCGCAAGCAGCTGGTGGAGATCGACCCCGTTACCGACAAAGTCATCGGCCGCACGGATCTGCCGGGAGCGGAAGGCAACCATGGTCTTTACATCGATCCCGCCACGCATCTCGCCTTCATTGCCTGCGAGGACAACAACAAACTGATCGTGGTGAATCTCGACGACAAGCGCGTGGTGTCGACATTCGACGTGGCGAAGGAACCGGATGTATTGGCGTTCGATCGCAGCTTGGGTTGGCTATATGTAGCGGGCGAGAGCGGCGAAGTCTCGGTATTTCATGTCCAGGGGCGGGCGGTGACTTTGTTGGCTACCGGCCCGCTGGGGCCGAATGCCCACGTGGTCGCTGTCGATGAGGCGACGCATCGCGCCTATTTCCCGCTCAAATCTCTGGAAGGAAAACCTCGGTTGCGGATCACCGAGCCTCGACAGTGATCCGTGAATCCCGTCATGCTTGTTGCGGATGCGGCAGGAAAATCATCGTCGGCGCGTCCGTTCGGGTGATCTCCACCGTGACGTGGACCAGTTCCTCATGGACGGCCAAATGGGTGCGCACTACGCCAGCAGTAAGCGGCTGATCGGTCACCAGGCCCAGAATGCAGGCGTAGCGCCCCTTGCCGACGCGCCAGACATGCAAATCGCTGATCGCTGTGCCCGGTAGCTTCTCGGCGACCACGTCGCGAACCTCCTCCACGACCGGCGCATCCATATCCGCATCGAGCAAGATCCGGCCTGACTGCTTGATCAGACTGACCGCCCACTGCGCCACCAGGATGGAACCCACAATACCCATCACGGGGTCCAGCCAGGCGATGTGGAAGTACTTGCCGCCCACCAGCGCCAGGATGGCCAGTACCGATGTTGCTGCATCGGCCACCACATGCAGATAGGCCGAGCGCAGGTTCAGATCGTGATGGTGGGCGTGCCCGCCATGGCCATGCGCATGCCCATGATCGTGACTGTGCGAGTGACCCTCCTTGAGTAGCCATGCGCAGAGCAGGTTCACCAGGAGACCGACCACCGCGATCGGAATGGCCTGGCTGTAGTGAATGGGTGCGGGATGGATCAGGTGTTCGATGGACTGCACGAGCATCAGTACCGCCACCACACCCAACAACAACGCGCTGCTGTATCCACCCAGAATTTCGATTTTCCAAGTGCCAAAGGCAAAGCGCCGGTCCGTCGCCAATCGGCGGGCAAGCGCGTAAGCGCCCGCGGATACGCCCAGGGCGAGTGCATGGGAACTCATGTGCCAGCCGTCTGCCAGAAGGGCCATCGAGTTCAGTGCATAGCCGCCGACAATCTCCGCCACCATCATCGCTGCCGTGATGATCACGGCCCGCAGCGTGTTCTTCTCGGCAAGCGGGTTGCCTTCGTTGAACTGATGTGAGTGCTGGAACGGCGCGGGGTCTGGGTATGCCATGGGCGTTCCTCAATGAACTATACCCCCCTATACTATGACCGACATCAGGAGATCGCCATGTCTCACACCGTTCAAAACAAGAAATCATTGATCACGCGCGTGCGTCGCATCAGCGGCCAAGTGGCATCCCTGGAAAGAGCGCTGGAATCGGATGAAGGTTGCGACGCCATCCTTCAGCAGGCGGCATCGATTCGCGGCGCCGTGCAGGGACTGATGAGCCAACTGCTGGAAGACCATCTGCGCGAACATGTGGCCGCCAGCAACCCGAAGGCTATGCGTGACCTGGAGCCCGTCATGGCGGTGCTCCGGAGCTACCTGCGATAACTGCCGGAGACAGATCATGCCGTGGCTCATCACCAAATATGTCATCACCGCAGCGATCGTCGTGGCGGTCTCCGAGGTGGCCAAACGCAGCGACCGGCTGGGTGCGCTGCTTGCCTCACTGCCGCTGGTGACCCTGCTCGCACTCACATGGCTCTACATCGAGAAGCAGCCGGCAGAGAAAATCGCCAACCACGCCTGGTACACATTCTGGTATGTGGTACCTACGTTGCCGATGTTCCTGGCCTTTCCTCGGCTCTTCGCGCGGTTTGGTTTCTGGCCGGCGATAGGACTGAGCGCCATCATCACCATCGTGTGCTTCGCGCTGTTCGCCTGGGCTGTTCGTCCCTGGGGCATCAGGTTGCTCTGAGCGTAGAACCTGGGCCGGGATCAACGAAGAATTTGGGCTTGCCGTTGGTGGCGGGACCACCGGCAACATCACGAAGATAGTCGACCTTCGGCCGCGCGGATCGAGCGAACTATCCGCATCACGTTCTTGGCAGACACTCGCGGAACATTGGCCTGGTGGCGCCGTACCCACCAGGCCGCTGATCCGATTTAGAACGCGTAGACCACGGTTGCGCCCACGCCCCAATCCGGACTGCCATCGGTGAAGCCCTTGGTTACATAGGCCTGGGCTTTCCAGCCGCTGGCGAACTTGTACGCGTAGTAGCCGGTGAGTTCATTGCGCGCGAAGCTCGTGTCCGAGGCCTTTTCGCGGTAGTCGTAATACGCGCCGAAACTGCTGTGGGTATCGAGCTTATAGGCCACGCCAGCGTTGGCGCCGAATACGTCGTTGAGCTGGATGTATTGCGAGCTGCCCAGCCAGGTGTAGCTCACGCCGCCGAACACCGTCCATGCACCGAAGCCCTTGTACATGTCGGCGCTGAAACTGTAGTCGTTCTTGCCGGTGCCCAGGCCTTTGTTCGCATCGGCCGTGCCGAACTTGATCTTGCCGGTGAGATCAATGCCGAACTGCGACTCGCGGTTGCTGTAAGCCTCATAGGTCGCCGCGGCCGTGATGTCGCCCAGGCCCGACGCGGAGCCGGTTGTTTCGGGTGGTGGCGTGACGCCGCCCTGCCCATTGCCCTTGCCGTGGCCACGCCCTTTCGGATTGGTGTTCTTCACCGGACCCACGCCGGGAATGACGTTGTCGGCACCCGACACGTGGATGTATGGCACGGCGAGCTTGAACGACCAGCGATCGATGTCATAACCGAAGGTCACCGGCACCTGCGTGATGTCGGTGGTTTCCGAAGTACCGTACTTGCCGGTGGTGTAGTCGATGCCGGCGCCCACCTTGATCGTGGAGCTGTCGTCAGCGTGGGCCGCCTGTGCCATCAGGCCCAGTACGCCCATGGCGCAAAGCGTGCTGGTGTTCTTGAGATTCATGCATTTTTCCTAGGGCGTAGCAAAAGAAGTGCGGGAGGCCCATGGAGGGCCTCCACACGTATCGGGGTTGTTGTTGTGATCAGCGACCGCCGCGTTCGGGCTTGTCGGGACGCTCGGGTTTCTCAGGCTTTTCGGGCTTGTCCGGATGATCCGGCTTGTCAGGGCGATCGGCCTTGTCGGGGCGGTCGACCTTGGCGACCTTGTCTGCCTTGTCGGCGTGGCTGGCCTTGTCGACCTTCTCGCCGTGCGCGATGTCCGCACTGTCGGGCACCGGCCCGTGCGCCTTGGTGGCGCTCATGATGTCGCCCAATTTGAAGCCGAGCGTTTTGGCGATATTGCCCCAACCCTGGCCTTCAGCACGCAATGCAAGCACGCCGGTGAACTGCACGGGACCCTTGGGACCGGCGACGGCGCCGCCATTCAATGCCGCTTCGATCTGTGCGGCCGTGGGCTGCGTGATGCCTGCAGCGGTGAGTTCGGCCTGGGCCAGCGACAGCGCGATGTTCACGTTGCCGTAGCCGAGATGACCGGTGCTGGGCGTGAAGGAGGTTTGCACCGCTGGTGTGGTCGCCGTCGCTGGCGTAACGAGCACGATGGTGGAACCGCTACGCAAACCATTGACCAACGCCTGCGCATTGCCATTGGAACCGGCGAAGTCGGTATAGCTGTTGGCCAGTTTGACGCTTTCCTGTCCGCTCGTCGGCGCGGCTTGAGTGACTGGCACGGTATCGGCCATCGCCCAAGCACTGCTCATGGACAGGCCAATGGCGAAGCTCAACGCGGTAAGTACATGCACACGATTTTTCATGGACTGCCCCTTGAAGGTAATGAATCGTTTCCCTTCGAGGCGCCCTGGGGCTTCAGATGAACTCCGCATCTGCCATGCGGTGGTGCAGCATGCATCATGCTCACCGAACGGCCTCGGCGGCGGATACTGGCCGAGTGCAGGACGCAAGAAAAGAGCGTGAGACCGCAAATTCAGGAAACAGGAACAAACGCTTCAGCAGCGAGTTAGATATGCCTTTGTTTTGTGCGCTACACCCCATAAAACAAGGGTTTTCTTGCATCAGGCTGTATGTTCGTCACTCGTCAGATGAACAAGAAAATCCGCTGCAGGCTTAACGCTACGTTTCGCTGCATGCGCCACGGCCCGCAGTTCTATGCGATGGTGTCGCGGTGTCGCACCAGCAAACGCTCGGCGACACTGTCGAATCCTTCGACGCCAATCCCGGAGCTCGTATGAAGCGCCTACTCTCGTTCGCTATGGCCGCCGCCTTGCTTGCTGGTAGCGGAACGATCGTCGCCTCGCCTCAGGACCATGGGCACGGCAATGACAACAGTGGTCATGGCGACGACGGCGATCATGATCGCAGCCACAATCCCAAGGACGAAGGTCGTCACGACAACGGCAAGCACAACGGCTGGTACAAGAAAGGTGATCGACTGCCGGATCGCTACTACAGCCACGAGTATTACGTGACCGACTACGAGCGGTATCACCTGCGTCGTCCGGATCCGGGATATCGCTGGGTGCGTGCGGATGGCGGCCAGTTCTATCTGACGCTGATCTCCAGCGGCGTGGTCATCGATATCGCCGCGGGGCTGTGATTGATCCAAGCGACGTTTGTGTGTTTCGAACGACGCCGTGGCGGACAACTGCGTAAAAGAAGAAGGGTCTCACACGGGACCCTTTCTTCCCTCCCCCGCGCGATCAGCGGTGGTTATCAGGGCTGACCAACATCCAAGGGCACCCGTTGGCCCGCGCACCCGTCGTTCTAGCGAAATGCCGGCGAGAAGGCTCGCCCGATCCAGGTCTTTTGGTGAGACGGATCACGAAAGTGCGGGTTTGTTGAGCACTGCCACTGGGATGGCTTTGTCGTACGCACGTTGAGAGGTACGCTTCGACCACGGGCAGGCGTGGCGCATCGGCGTGCATCGAACTAACGGGATGATGCCCGGGGTACGATCTCAGGGGGGCGGGTGGACAACTCGATCGAATTCCATGCGCTTCCCAGCGTCGCTGCCGGTCGCGCGCAAGGCGGCCGCGATACGCAGCAGGACGACCTGGTCTGTCTTCATGATCCGGAAACGCAAACCTATTTGCTGGTGCTGGCTGACGGCATGGGTGGCGATGGTGCAGGCGAGCTTGCTTCCCAGGGAGTCATTGAAATCGCGCGCCGCCTCTGGGAGCAGGGAACGTGGCGTCGCCAACCGACCTCTTTGTTTCTGGAGTCGCTCTGCCAGGCCGCTCATGCCGAGCTTTGCCGCCGCCGGCAGGGCCTCGTCAACGGGGCGCCCCATTCCACCATCGTCGCCTTATTGATCAAAGGCGAGCGCATCGCTTGGGCCCACGTTGGAGATAGTCGGCTGTACCGTTTCCATGGGCGCCGCTGCATGGGGCGCACCGAGGATCACAGCTTGGCGCAGCTGAAGTACCGGCGAGGCGAAATATCCGAGCATGAACTGGCCACGCATGTCGATCAGCAACAACTGTTGCGTGGCCTGGGCGGTGCCGATGCGCTGGAGGTGGAACATGGTAGCGGCGACCTGCGCCGCGGTTCCGCATTCGTATTGTGCAGCGACGGCGCGTGGACGCAGCTTAAGGACGAGGAACTCGGGCGTTTTGCGCAGCGCCGAGATCAACAAGAGGCTGTGCGCGAGGCCATTCACCTGGCAGTCGAACGAGGAGGAGCCGGCGGCGACAACGTCTCTCTGATCTTCGTGCGTCCGCGATTCGGCGGATTCCTGCCCACCCTGTGGCGGGCCATGTTTTCTGGCCGACAGCGCGACAATGCGCAGGCCACCATGCAGAACGAGGTATGAGTTTGATCGTCAAGGTTCGTTCCAGGCCACACATGGCGCGATGTGCGGCGCGCGTTTTCTGTCTCATCGTGGCCATCGGCGTGGCCGGTTGCAGCCAGGTGGGGGCGCTGAAGTCCAAGGTAGGCAACGCCTTTGGCGGCGGCACCACGACGGCCAGCGACACGCAAGCTTCTCCTGCGCCCGACAACGATTCACCGCTGAATTTGAACACCATCACCGGCACCTATCTGATGCATGGCCGATATGCCGAAGGCGAGCAACAGTTGCGCCGGTATCTGGCCAAGTATCCGAACGACCGCGCCGCACAGGGCCTGTTGCGGCAGCTCACCGTCAATCCGAAGGTGGCACTTGGTGCGGCGTCGCACAATTACGTCGTGCAGCCGGGCGACAGTTACAGCACGCTGGCCGCGCGCGATCTTGGTGATTCCAATCAATTCCTCGTACTGGCGCGTTATGCCGGCTCGACCAATCCTTCCACGCTTCGAGTGGGTGAGGTGCTCCGCCTTCCGGTGACGACCCCACGTGGCACATCGTCGGCCGGGACACCGGTGCGAAGCAGCACCAAGGACATCGCGACCATAGTGGTTACGCCGGCAACGTCAGCGGATGCCGCACCATCCCATGAGTCGGCGACAGCGAAGGCGCAGCGATTGCAGGAAGAGAGTACGGCTCTACTCAAGCAGGGACAGAAGGATCAAGCGCTCGCTCGTCTTGATGAAGCGCTTGTGCTGAACCCTCATGTGAAGCCCGCGGGTGATCCTGCCCTGCGCGCGCAATTGCTGGCTTCGTATCACGAGCGCGCGGTGGTGCTCTATCGCGACCAGAAGCTCGACCAGGCCATTGCACTTTGGGATCGCATCCTGGCGGTCGATCCTGGTTACGAGCGCGCGGTGATCTACCGCGCTCGTGCGTTGGAGCTACAGGGGCGACTCAAGCAGATCTGAAGCACGGACGGGTCGAATGGCGGGATCATTCCGTCGGCGGTGATACGACCAGCGTCGGCTGTCCGGCCGATTCCGCCGATGGACCGCGCCGGGATGCGGCATCCGCGGGGTGGCGCGACTCCAGCGCACTGCTCATCACGTTGAATGAAGCGAAAAGCTGTCCGAGTTCGTCGCGACGCGCGAGGCGAATGCGATGCTGGTAATCGCCCCGTGCCACGCGCATGAGTGCATCGCTGAGCATGGCCATCAAGGCCAGGGGCTGGCGGAACAGCCAGTAGGCCGCGCCTGCCAATGCCAGTAGCGTCACCAGCAATACGGCGATGATGACGCCCAACGTGGTTCGCTGCGCGGCGACCAATGGCGCATTGCTGACGCCAAGACGCAGCTCCCCAACCGTCTTGTCTTGGTAACGGATGGGTACGTCGAACACCATCATGTCGTCCAGCCCGATGGCGTGACCGATGTACCGCTTCACTCCCGGCGAGGAAGTCAGAGGCTGGGAGGCCCCGGCATCGGCAAGCGCCTGGCCCCTGTCCGACACTCGCGTGCTGGCCACCACCTGGCCTTCGCGATTGGCGATGGCGAGGTAATGGATCTGCTGATTGCGCGCGACGTCCTGCACCAGCGCACGGGTGGCCGCTTCATCACCCAGCAGCAGGTTCTCCGCCGATTCGCTGGCCACGATTCGGCTCAGCGAACTGCCGAAATCGGTGGCCAGGCCGTTCACTGCGATGCCTTGCTTGGCATAGATTCCAGCCAGGCCCAACAACAGCACCAGGCACAGGATGGCACCCAGCGTGCCGATCCAGCGCAGGCGCAAGGAGATGATGCGCGCGGCCATGGGAGTTTCATGGGAGCGCTCGTATTCGCGGCGTGCCATGCGCAGATCGTTGATGACTTCTGCGCCGGATTGATAGCGCGCTTCCACCGTAGGTGCCAACAAGGTGCTGACCACGTCCGTCAACAGCGTCGGGGCTGCGGGATCCAGCGGCGCGATCACGGGATGTGGATGGCGGTGCCGCTCGCCGATCAACTGCTTTATGTTCGGCAGGTCCGGCCAGGGCAGCTTGCCGGTGATCAGCCAGTAGAGCACCACGCCCAAAGAGAACAGGTCGCTGCGCTCATCTGCCATTTCGCCACGCAGGCGCTCAGGGGCCATGTACGCAGGCGTGCCGCCGATGTGCTGGTTTCCGGCCCCCCCCTTTTGTCGTACGCGTCGTTCGGCCATGCCGAAGTCACTGAGCTTGGCGTAGTGCCAGCCGTCCGCGAGCATGATGTTCTCGGGCTTCACGTCCTGATGGATGATGCCCTGGCTATGGGCATGGTCGAGCGCCGCCGCCACCTGCGAGGCCAGCTCAATGGCCATGGACAACGGTGGCAGGCCTTCGCGTGCGACCAGGCTGGCCAGTGTGTCGCCCGGCAGGCGTTCCATGGCGATATACGGACGCCCGTCTTCGGTCTCGCCGGTGTCGAAGATGGTGACGATATTGGGGTGCACCAGTTGCCCCGATGCCCGCGCTTCAAGCAGCAAGCGGCGATCGGAGCCGGCGTCTGGCACGCCATCCCGATGAAGGCATTTGATGGCTACCGGGCGATTGATCCCGGGATCGAACCCGGCATAGACCACCGCCATGGCGCCTTCGCCCAGGATGCCGTCGATGCGGTAGCGGCCAATGTGGCGAGGTAGCTCGGATTGGTTCATGGCGATCAGGACAACCACCACCACAGCAGCGCGGCCAACCCTGCCAATGCAAGCAGGCTCGCCAGCACAACGCGGCCGGCGCGCTTCTGCGTACCTGGTTCGCGCGTGAGCAAGACGAATTCCACCTGACCGAAGCGGATGCGGTCGCCGTGCTTGATGGTTGCCTCGTGGACGCGCCGGTCATTGACGAACGTGCCATTGGTGGACAGCGTATTCATCACCACGTAGTGCCCTTGCTGGTTGATGATCCACGCATGTGCCGAAGAAACGCTCGGCTCATTCACCACGATGTCATTGTCGTCGCGGCGACCGATGGTTTGCCTGCCAGAGCGCAGAGAGATGCGGCGGTCCTCAAGCCCGGCACTCGTACCCTGCAGCACCGGTTCACGCTCGCTGGCGTGCCCATGAGATGCAGGACTTGCCTCGGCGGCCCACTGGCTCAGCTCGCTACGGGAAAACAGCTGCGTCCCCTGCGAGCCCGCGAGGCGCGGGCCGGACTTGGCAGAGGGAGGTTGGCGAGAGTTTTCCATCGAACGCCTTAGGCTACGAAATCGCGTGAACCGTAAAGCTACCGAATCGACCTGAAGTGCACAAACTTGATGCAGGTGAAATTCTCCGGCCTTCCTGGGCCTTACGATTCGCTCGAGCCATCATGCCGAGCGCCAAGCGCGTTTAGAGCAAAACCAGCCTCTTCAAAGCAGCATATGGCGGCAGCACCGTGTAAGCGCCCAGGAATGCCACCAGTTGAGAGCCGCGGGCCTCGCTGAGGTCTAGCTGATAGGCCTCACATGTTCTGTGTTGATTTCGACACTTTCATTGGCAGGCATTCCGGCGGTTAAGCGAACGAGCGACAACGACGTCAACGCCAACACCCGCCAGGGCGCGCATCGACCCCTATGAAATGGTCGCGCGTTTTCATCGAGACTTCTCCCGCACAACGGATTGCCGAGTCTGCTCTCTGGCCACGCTGGAGGCGGGTCCAGCGTTGAGCCAGCACAGCAGCTGGCGATAGAGTGACGCGATGACCATCACTCGTGGCGAACGCTGCGGTCATCCGAACCCGTTGCGCCCTCTTGCCACGTCATCTGGTGCGCTCCTTTTTGCAACCGCTGTTTCGTCTTGCTCGAGCCAGCGATGTCAGCAGATTTGGCGCCTTAACCGTTAACACCAACCCGCTTCATCACGCCAGGAATCAGTCATGTCGCACTTCCGTTCCTTTACGCTTCGGTTTCTTGCTGCAGTGGCGTTGCTCGCCAGTGGCGCTGCGTTCGCCCACCCCAAGCTCGTTGTCACCACGCCTGCCGACCATGCCGATGTCAGCGCGCCAGGGACGATCGAAATGTCGTTCTCCGAAGCACTGATGACGCAGCTCTCCGGTGCGAATTTGATGATGACGGAGATGCCTGGCATGACCATGGAGCCGGTGAAGATCGAGGTGAAGACCGTGCCCTCATCGGACGCCAAGTCGTTGGTGATGACGCCGGCTCGGCCGCTCAGTTCCGGAACGTATCGGGTGGACTGGCACGTGGTATCCAGCGATACGCATGCCGCGAAAGGCTCCTTCAGCTTCCACGTGAAGTGATCTGGCGATGGTCGATGGCTTGCTGGTGCTCAGTCGCCTCGCGCTCTATCTCGGCCTCATGCTGGCCTTTGGTTTGCCCGTGTTTATCCTGCAGGCCCTGACTCGCGAGCAGTCGGCCCTGCCCTTCGCCCGTCGAACCCTGCGTGTAGTGGCTGCGGCGATAGCGGTGAGCCTTTTGGCGTCGGGTTCCGCGCTCTGGGCGATGGCGCAAGCCATGAGCGGAAGCAGCGACGCAGCTGCTGTTTGGGGCGTAGTGCAGATGTTGCTGACACAGACCGCCGTGGGAATGACGTGGGACCTCCGCGTTGCACTCCTCGCGGTGTCGCTGTGGTTTACAGCGACATCGAGTGGCGATGCGCGCAATCGCGCGGCAGTGGCTTCGGTACTCGGCGCGGTCGCCCTGGCGACCCTCGCATGGACAGGCCATGGCGTGATGAGCGAGGGCCGTTGGCGTGGCTCCATCTCGGTGCCGATATTGCCCACCTATTGGCCGCTGGGGCTTGGGTAGGCGCGCTGGTGGCTCTGACGCTCGTCTCGCGGGCCGCATCGTGCCACGCCGATCAGAACACGGTCGCCCTGTTGTCGAGCGCTGCGACCGGGTTTGCCCGATGGGGCACGCAGATCGTGGCGGTGCTTATCGCCAGCGGCATAGTCAACTACATCCTCGTCGTGGGCCCGACCTTGTCCGGCTTGATCGAAACCCTGTACGGCCGCCTTCTGCTGGCGAAACTGGCCCTGTTTGCGAGCATGCTCGCACTGGCTGCGGCCAATCGCTTTCGACTCGCACCAGCCCTGGAAAAGGCTCAACGCGATAACGATGCCACCGCTGCCGTGTCCGCCCTTAAGCACAGTCTCCACCTGGAGACGAGCCTGGCGATCCTGATCCTGGGCCTCGTCGCCTGGATAGGCACGCTTGACCCGGGCGGGGGCTGAGTGTGCGATCAGGTGGGCCCAAGCGATGAAACGGGTCACCAAGCTTCCGCGCGATGTGACATCGCTTGGCCTCCTCACCTGATCAACGCCACTTTTCCACACAGTGTCGTGCTCATCGCGTTTCCTCTCTGAGTGGCGGGAACGCGTGTCCGCTGGAGCCAATCACGGAGAGACTGCGCCGCCCGAATCGGACGGCGCATTCTTGATGGGTGACACACGCGCGATTCAGATCTGCGCCTGACCGCCATCAACGACGAGTTCCGTGGCCGTGATGAAGCTGGCTTCATCAGAGGCGAGAAACGACATGGCGCTGGCGATTTCGTCTGCCGAACCCGCGCGGCCTAGCGGCGAGATGTCGGCCACTTGCGCCACGAACTGTTCGATCTGCTCGTCGTTGAAACCCAATTCCGTCTTGTACGCAGGCGTCACCACGGTGCCCGGCGCGACGATGTTGACGCGGATGCCGCGGCCTTTCAGGTCGACGGACCACGTTCTCACGAACGAGCGCAACGCGGCCTTGGTCGCCGCGTACACGCCAAACGCGGGGAACCCCTTGACGGAAGCGATCGAACCCGTGATCACGATCGAGGCGCCCGACTTCATCAACGGCAGCGCCTTCTGCACCGTAAACAACGTGCCTTTGACATTGATGTCGAAGTACTTGTGGAACTGCGCCTCGGTGATCTCACCCAGTGGCACGAATTCGCCGCCACCGGCGTTGGCCATGAGGATATCGAGCCGTCCTTCGGCCGCCCCGATCTGCTCGAATACGCGATCCAGATCGGCGTTCTTCGCCACGTCGCCCTGGATGGCTGTGGCGTGATGGCCAATCTCCGCAATGGCCGCATCGAGCTCGCTTTGACGGCGACCGGTGATATAGACCTTGGCCCCTTCCAGGGCCAGCCGCTTCGCAGCTGCCAGTCCAATGCCCGAGCTGCCGCCGGTGACGAGGGCCACTTTGCCGGCATGGCGTGCGGCGTTGATCTTGCTGTGATCGAGGGTATTCATGTGCTCTCCAATGGGCTGTTTGCGCCCCGTGAGCCCTGTTTATGGGTCTGACTCTCTGTGTATAAATAGGACTTTCGTGTTTTCTTTATTCATGTCCATGGATAATCTGATCAAACATCGGGTGTCGCCATGGATCATCTACAAGCCATACGAGTCTTCTGCCGCGTGGTCGAGACGGGCGCCTTCAACCGCGCCGCCCAGTCACTGAAGATGCCCAATGCCACGGTCAGCAAGTGGATCCGATCGCTGGAAACCCACCTTGGCGTTCCGCTGCTTGAGCGAAGCACGCGCCGTGTGCAGGTCACCCACGAGGGAACGGCTTATTACGAACGCATGCGTCAACTGCTGGCCGAGCTGGACGATGTCGAATCCACCCTGGGCCGCACCCAGGCCAATCCCCGAGGCAGCCTGCGCGTGGATACCGGCGGCTCCACCGCCAGCGGCATCCTCATTCCCGCGCTGCCCGAGTTCCGCGAACGCTATCCGGACATCCACGTGGAGATCGGCGTGACCGATCGCGTGGTGGACGTCATCGGCGAAAACATCGATTGCGCCATACGAAGCACCGCCCGCGATCTCTCGCTGATCACCCGTCGCATCGGCAAGCTTGGCTGGACGACCTGTGCGAGCCCGGCCTATCTCGCGCGCTACGGCACACCCGATCATCCCAGCGAGCTGCTCAACGGAAACTATCCCGTCGCGGGCTATTTCTCCGCACTCACCCGCATCGTCCAGCCCCTGCACTTTCGGGATCGAGGGCAGCCCTTCCAGATCGAGCCTCGCACCAGCGTCATCGTCAACGAGAGCAATGCGCATCTCGCATCGGCATTGGCGGGACTGGGTCTTATCCACACGCTGGATTTCATGGTGCGTCCCGCCATCGATCGTGGCGAGCTGATCCCGATACTGGAGCCTTGGCGTCCTGAGCCTCTGGACGTCTATATCGCTTATCCGCCGAGCCGTCAGCTAAGCGCGAAAGTGCGGGTCTTCGTGAGTTGGATTACCGAGGTCTACACGCGCTATCAATAAAGTTTTTCGAGTTTCCTCCATTTGCTTTTGAGCTTGGTTGAGAGCCACGTCGCGGGTTCATCCAAACCCCAGGGCTTGGACGAATGCTCATGCCGATTCACTGGAATGCAATCGCCGAACGTCTCCGGATGATGCTTCTTGGCAGGAATCTCCACAGGCGCTCGGCTCCTGGATAGGCATCGATATCCGGGCCATCCAGGATGATGTCCACGCTTCCACTGAGCTGGAGCAACGTACCGTTTTCGAAGTCGACGAAGGTCAAGCCGGCCATCGGGTTCACCGCGAAGTTGCCCAATGTGTTGAAGAACCGATTGCCCGGATAATCCGGCACGGTAAGTGAGCCGTCTTTGCCCACCGCAACAAAGCCTGCCGGCCCGCCACGATGAGACACATCGACTTGTCGTCCTGATTCCTTCAAATCAACGTACGAGGCAACGAAAAATGTCTCGGCGCGCTCGACAAGGTTTCGCGCCTCGTCATCGAGCCCATTCAACACCTCGGGGTTTTCATGGGCCGATGCGGACGGCGCCATGCCCACGAGGTGTCTCTGCTTGATGTACTTGGGGCAGTTACCGAACACCTGCGCGGCTCGAACGTCAAGCTGCGAAGGTGTTGAGGCGACCACCTCGCCATTGACGCGGTATCGCCGCCTCGCCTCAAAATCGATGCCAAGCACGGCCACCGACGCGCCGAGACGAAGCCCCGTTTGTGCGGGATCGGCTTCGGAAACCATGGCGCCAATGCGAAGAGTGCGGATATTGGGCGACGAGACAAAACCCGTGCCTCCCGACACCAACGTGACCCATGGAAATCCATTTTCATCCACCGACCCAACGACCAGCAGGCTTAGCTGGGAGAAGAAGCCGCGTTGTTGCTCGCTGAGCTGCGTATGGAAGATGCGGCTTTCCAGGCCGGCAAAGACGACATCAGCACCTATCGTGTGCTGCATGGCCTTTTCACCCACATGCCACGGCACTGCTGACACCATCTCGCTCCCGGTCATCACTTGATGTCTGCTAACACTTTGCTTCGCAGACGGCTGCGCCATGCATCGATCCATGTGGGCCGATGGCGGGCGACACTCCCGTCACTTGATGCCGTCATAGGCAATCTTGGTGAAGAAATCCGGCCCAATGACGAACTGACCAAACCGCGCATCGAACGCGGCCGTGGGTTTCGCCGCGACAACCTCGCTCAGCGATTTTCCCTGCTTCTTGAGCGCCGCCACGTTGTTGCGGATGCTCACCAACATGTCCCGAAACGCCACCAGATCCTTTCGGTTGCCGACGGGGCCGTGACCAGGAACGACAATGGTCTTGTCGGTGATCACGGCAAGAATCTGGTTGTCGACCTTGATCATGCCGTCGATGCTGCCGCCTTGTTCGTTGTCGATGAACGGGTAGACGCCGTTCCAGAACAGGTCACCGAGAACCACCACATCCGCTTTCTTGAAGTAGACGTACAGGTCGCTGTCGGTATGCGATGGCTCGACAGGGGTCAGGAGAATGCTTTCGCCGTCGAAGTCATACGTTTTCGGACCGTTGATCACGACCGACGGTATGCCTTGAGGCACCATCGGCTTGAACGTGTATTTCCAGTCGTCCACGCGGGTGGAGGTTGAGAGATGCTTGACGGTGTTCGGCGTGGCGATGATGGTGGCGCCTGCCTCATGCAGCCAGGGATTACCGTCGGTGTGGTCCCAGTGGTAATGCGTATCGACGAGATACTTCAGCGGTGCGTTGCTGATCTTGTTGAGCGCGGCCTGGATGGCATCTTTGGAAAGCGAAATGCCGCCATCGACCATGAACTTCCCGTCGGCACCGGTGAGCACCGTGATGTTGCCGCCCGAACCCGAGACCACCGTGAGATTTCCCCGCAGCGGCGTAAGGACGATGTCGGGCTTCGCCGCCGCCTCGTTGATCTTTGTCACGGGGCTTATCTCCGGCACCTGCGCACCTGCGGGTGCGCAGGCGAGGCCCAGCGAAAGAGTGGCCGCAAGTACCGCAAGCCCTGTCGCGCGTTTCTGCCAACGGCTGGTCGTCAACATGGTCGTTCTCCGGCTCGTTTGAACACACGTGTTTCGCCCGCTACTTCTTCACTCGCCTGGCCAGGAAGTCACGAATCAGTGGAACGATGACGTCCGCCTTGTCCTCGAGCGCGAAATGGCCGGTGGGAATCAGGTGGAAGTCCAGGTCCTTGAGGTCTCTTTTGTAGGGATGCGCACCATCCGCCGGAAAAATGAAGTCACGCTCTCCCCAGACGATGATTGATGGCGGCTGGTGCTTCCGAAGGTATTCCTGCACCTTGGGATAGAGCGGCAGGTTGGTCCGGTAGTCGTACATCATGTCGAGCTGGATATCCGAGTTGCCCGGTCGATCCAGCAGCGCCTGGTCATGCACCCAGTTGTCCGGGGACACGCGGGTGACGTCATCGACACCATCCGTGTATTGGAACTTGGTGGTTTCGAGCGTGAACAGCTTCAGCAGTGGCTTGGCGTTCTCGTCAGTACGTTCTGCCCAGTACTTCTTGATGGGGTCCCAGAATTCCTTCAGGCCCTCGTCGTACGCGTTGCCGTTTTGAATGATGAGCCCGGTCACCTGCTCCGGATGTTTCAGTGCAAGGCGCCAACCCACAGGCGCGCCATAGTCCATCACATACATGGCATAACGCTTGATGTCGAGCTCGGAGAGGAGCTTGTCGACAATCTCCGCGTATCGATCGAAGGAATAGGTAAATGCCTTGCGATCCGGCATGTCACTTTGCCCATACCCCGGATAATCGGGCGCCACCACGTGATAGCTGTCCGCCAGTGCAGGAATCAGGTTGCGGAACATGTGCGAGGAAGTGGGAAACCCGTGAAGCAGGAGCACACACGGGTTGTCCCTGGAGCCTGCCTCTCGATAAAAGATGTTCAGCCCATCGATCTTCCGGAATCGGTGATGCGTTACCGGCACTGGTTTCTCGTTGCTCATGGGAAGACTCCACGCCATGGCCAAGTCACGGCGGTCAGGTGATGGCGGCACCGCTCATGCCGTTGCGAAAGCGAGCAGATCCTTGTTGAGTCGTTCGGTGTGTGTGGCGAAGAGGCCGTGCGGCGCGCCTTCGTACACCTTGAGCGTCGCGTTCTTCACGATCTTGGAAGAGAGCATCGCCGAGTCGCCGATGGGCACGATCTGATCGTCATCGCCGTGGATGATGAGCGTGGGCACATCGATCTTCTTGAGGTCTTCCGTCAGGTCGGTTTCGGAGAAGGCCTTGACGCAGTCGTACGAACCCTTGAGCCCCGCCTGCATGGACCACAGCCAGAAGCTGTCCCGCACGCCCTGCGAAACCTTCGATCCCGGCCGGTTGGCGCCGTAGAAAGGCGCACTGAGATCCTTGTAGTACTGCGAGCGATCATTCATCACACCCGCACGGATTTCGTCGAACACCGCGATAGGAAGTCCGCCCGGATTGGCGGGTGTTTTCAGCATCAGCGGCGGGATGGCCCCAATGAGCACGAGCTTGGCCACACGCTTGGTTCCGTGGCGGCCAATGTACCGCGTGACCTCGCCACCGCCGGTGGAATGGCCGACCAGGATGATGTTCTTCAGATCGAGCGTCTCGATCACGGCGGCCAGATCGTCAGCGTACGTGCTGAGGTCATTGCCCGACCAAGGCTGATCGGAGCGGCCGTGGCCTCGCCGGTCATGGGCAACCGCGTGGAATCCGTGCGAGGCCATGAGAAACATCTGGTTGTCCCAGGCATCGGCCATCAACGGCCAACCATGGGAGAACACGACGGGCTGGCCCGTACCCCATTCCTTGTAGAAGATCCGGGTGCCGTCCTGCGTCACCACGGTTCGTTTTGCTGGCGTGGCTGCGCCGGCCCCAGCAGCGCCCGGACTGCCGGCGGTGGCCCTGGTGGGCAATGCTGCAGCAGCCGCGGCAGCGGCAAGGCTGCTGACCACAAAGCTGCGCCGAGTGGATGACATCGCATGGGACTTCATCGGTATGACTCCTGAAGTGCGTACGCCGCCGCACTACATGTCGCGGCAGGCGCGTGGATGGGTGCTTCGCAGGTGGTCCGCCTGGCTTATCCAGCTGGCGTTCGCCACCACACCTTAAGAAATACCGCCGCCAAGCGATTGGACAAACGACGGCCATTTGCCGAAACGTCTGGCGAGCTTGCAGGCCTGCTATCCAAGCGCCACCAGAGGCGGAGACCGGCCATCCACGGGAACCCTTTCCACGCGCGCGCCCTCCGCGCGTCGCCATGCGGAAGGGCTTGCTTTCATGCGTCTTGAGAAGACGCGCGTAAAGTGGCTTTGGTCCGAGAAGCCGGAGGCTGACGCTATGCTGGCCAGTGGCTCATCCGTGTGGACCAGAAGCCGCTTGGCCAGTTCGATTCGTCGATTGAGCAACCATTGATGTGGCGTACACCCCGTCGTGTTCTTGAACAGATAGGTGAAGTGGCTGGGTGACAGCGCGCACACCGTCGCCAATTCATCGACGGTGAGTCTTCCCTCGATGTTCGATGAGACAAGCGTGTTGATCTTCCGGATCTGCCATGGCACCAACCGATCGCGGTCGAAGGTCGATTTGGCGGTCAGTCGACAGTACGTCCGCGCGACATGACCAATGACAGCGTCCATCACCTGCTCGGCGTAGGACGTGTTCGACTGCCCTCGCCCCTGCATGAGTGGAAGGCTGGCCAGTGCGAGATATTTCAGGAGAGGATCGAAAAGCGACAGTCGTGCCGGCAGCCCGTCCAGGAGCACGACGCCCTTCCCTTCTGTGCCACCCATCATCCGGTCGAGGCGTGATTTGGGAAAATGGAATTGCACACAATGGAGCGGGCGACGAATGACGCTGTGCCAACGGTGCGATCGATCGTAGATCCCCACCATCCCTTCGGATTGGAACGGCAGGACGATGCGTCGTGAATCGCACCACATGTCGTGGCCTATATAGTCTTCGAGATAGACCAGCGCCGTGAGCATCGTCCGATGCGGCTGCGCGGTGCACATGACATCGTTGGGTGACTCGACGCGATCGTGGGTAATGCTGCAGCGCTGCGAGGCAACAGCAATACCTGAGCACGAGCCGCCATCCGCGGCTTCGGACTGCATCGACAAGCTCATCAAGAGTATTTCTTCAGTGGACACGGCGCACCCCAATCAATGGCGGAGCTTCATCCCCTGATCACATGAGCAAAGCCAACCGTGGAACCTGGCCATGGGCGCGTTGAGTTCCTGAGAACAGCGCGCTCATCGAGCCCGACGACAGTGCCACGTCCTTGTGACTATCGCGCCCCAGACGCGAAACCACGCTTTCCATGAAGCGGAACTGGAAGGGAAGAAGGGAGAGTCTGAGCCATTCCTGCCGCCAAGAGAATGCGTTCTTTTGGCAATGCTACGCGTCAACTAGTGCAAGGATCGCTCCGTCGGAGATACAGTGTTATTGCGAGAACGAACGACGTGGCGGATAGCACTAAGGTGTCGATTTTTCCGATACATGCCGGTTGACAGACCTCTCTCCCGACACGTCAGCCTCGCGAGAGAGAGGGGCCGCCGCCCGAAGCAAAGAGAAGAAAGTTCGCTTTGACGCAGAGATCACACTAACCGGAGGGAGTGGCCCAATGGATCGCTATGCAGCGATGAAGATCTTTGTAAAGGTCGCCGAATGCGACAGCCTGGCCGAAGCGGCGAGAACCTTGTTCATGAGTGCGTCGGCCGTCACGCGGGCCATCACCTATCTTGAAGAGCAAATCGGAACGCGCCTTTTTGTCCGCACGACCCGCGCATTGAAAATTACCGAAGCGGGAGTGCGTTACCTGCAGGATTGCCGGCGCATCCTGGCTGACATCGAGGCGTCCGAATCCGCCGCCGCCTCGGCATACTCGACACCGTCGGGCAAGCTGACGGTCACGGCTCCCGAATTGTTCGGCCAGCTCTACGTGCTGCCGATTCTCCTGGACTTCCTTCAACTGCACCGCCGCGTCGTCGGTCACGCGCTTTTCACGAACCGCGTGACGGATCTGGTGGCCGAGGAGATCGATGTCTCCGTACGAATCGGCCACCTTCCCGATTCCGACTACCGCGCCATCCGCGTGGGTTCCGTGCGGAGCATTGTCTGCGGATCCCCCTCCTACTTCGCCGCGCATGGCATCCCCATGACACCGTCCGAGCTGCACGGCCACAACGCCATCGCGGTGGCTGACGCCTGGTCTCCGCAGGATTGGGAGTTCTGTCATCCCGATACGGCCGTGACGATTACTCCAAGGCTTTTATGCAGCAACGATGACTCGTGTATTGCTGCCACGATGGCGGGCTGGGGACTCACCAAGATCATGGTTTACAAGATCGCCACGCCGCTTGTCGAAGGCCGCCTGCAACAGGTTCTTTCCGAATTCGAGGGGCCGCCCCTTCCGATCCATGTGCTGGTGCCCGAAGGGCGCCACGTGTCGGCGAAGGTCAAACTCTTCCTGGACATGCTGGTGGAGAGGCTGCGGCACAACTCGGTTCTCAATTAGCGGAAAGGCGGATGGCTCCATCCCCGAATGCCGCCACGTTTCCCGGCCCCGGCGCACCAAGAGAAACTCAGGGCCTTTGTCCAATCATCGGCGATTCGAACAATACGATGGTGTGGGTGGGGACCAGACTGGCTCCGTGTTGGCGCGGATCTTGACGCACCCGTCGCTGCGCCGATGGATGGCGGCGGTTCCAGCCAGCCGTCCCTGCGCGACCCTGTTCGCGTAGCGCCGTGATGCATTGGTAGAGGACAACCCATGAAGATCTACGTGATCTCGTTAGGCGTGGGGCTCCTGGTCGGGCTTATCTATGGCGTGCTCGACGTTCGATCGCCCGCGCCGCCCATGGTGGCGCTGGTGGGTCTCGTTGGCATCCTGGTGGGTGAGCAAGCCATCCCGATCGTCAAGCGCATGCTGCGCGGACAGCCTGTGACGGTATCGGTCTGTTCCAACGAGCTTCGCGCGCACACGTTTGCGCAACTGCCGAGCGTCAATGACCTGAAGTCGCCCCGCGGGGAGCCCTGACCCTTCGCAAAGGGGCAACGAACGGCGATTCAATTAGCGGCGGAAGGCTCATGGACAGAACGCTGACGATCACGGTTTCAGACGGCACGTTTTCGGCCTATGTTGCCAAACCCAAATCGGGTAGCGGACCGGTGGTCGTTCTGCTTCAGGAGGTTTTCGGCGTCAATGCGAGCATCCGAACCATCGCCGGCGAGATGGCCAGGGAAGGTTTCTTGATCGTGTGCCCGGATCTGTATTGGCGAGTGGCGCCAGGCATAGAACTGTCCGACCGCATCGAGGCGGAAGCGAGGCAGGCTTTCGAACTCTGCGAGCTGCTTGATATCGACCGGGCGCTCGATGACGTTCATGCCACGGTAAAAGCAGCGCGGCCCTTTTCCTCGACGGACAAGGTAGGAGTCATGGGGTTCTGCCTGGGTGGTCTGCTCGCCATACTCATGTCTGCTCGTTACCACGTCGACGCGGCGGTCTCCTATTACGGCAGTGGCACCGACAAATACGCCGACGAACTCCGGCGCGTGAACGGTCCTCTCCTCATGCATCTCGCCGGAAACGACGAATACATGGGGCCCGCAGCGCGAAAGAAGATCCAGGCTGCACTGGCCGGATCTCCTTCCGTGGAGATTGACCTGTACCCGGACCGGCAGCATGCCTTCGCCAGACCGGGCGGGAACCACTACAACGCCGCCGACGCTTCGCTCGCCAAGCAGAGAACCGTTCAATTCCTTCGGAAGCATTTGATTGCCTGAGAGAACGAAACGCCGGGGCCTCTCAACCGAATGCCGCTATTGCCTGCGCTCACCAAAGCGATAGGTCGCCTGCAGGTAATAGGCTCGGCCATACACGTCGTAGTTACTTGAGTTGTACGGCGCGCCGGAGGTGCCGGGATAGCTGCCATCGCGTGGCGGCATGGCATTGAACAAGTTGTTGACCTGCAGTGAGAGCTGCAGGCTAGGCATGGGCTGGTACGACACGCTGGCGTTGTAGCGTATCCACGGCGCCAACGTGCCCGCGCCGGGATAGGCATAGCCATTGTTGGAGGCGAGGTAGTTGGGCGTCTTGCCGTAGCGGTTGGCGTAGAGCGTTGCCGACCACTCGCCGAGATGCCAGTTGGCCGAGGCGTTGGCGCGCGTCTTGAAATCGGTGCTCCACGTGGGGTCGCGCAACCGGTCCACCATCGGATCGCCGGCATACGGCTGATAGTCGTGCTTGAGCATGTCGGTGTAGGTGGCGGTAAAGCTCAGGTCGCCATAGCGCCCGATGCCGAAGCCGTAGCGGAAATCCGCCACCAGCGCATTGATGATGCGACGCGAGACATTGACCTTGCTGCGATAGATCGACGTGATATCACCGATGGTGCCATTGCCCGCCACGCCGGCACTTCGCGTGATCTGCGCCAGGGCGGCACGGCACGACGGTGAGTTGATGTCACGCTGGCCAAGCCGACACAGCATCTCGTCGTTGAGCAACGAGTCCACGCTCTGGTTCTGCACTTCACCCTGCACGTTCCAGTGCAGGTAGTCGACGCTGGCAGACAGGCGCGACAACGGCGACCACACCACGCCGTAACTCCATGCCTTCGCCTCGATTGGCTTCAGCGCCGGATTGCCCGCCTGTTGGCCGAAGTACTGCACGCTGGCGTAACGGGCCGGGCACTTGTCGATGTTGGGACCGCGGTAGCCCAGTGCGGCGCAATTGTAGTAATCGGTGGCGCTGCTGTAGAAGCCGCTCAAACCCTGGAACTGATCGGACAACGTTGGCGCCTTGAACGCCGTACCCACCTTGCCACGCAGCAGCAGGGTTTCAACGGGCCGATATTCCAGGCCAAGGTTCCAAGTGGCCTTGTCCACCTGCTTCCCGGCCACCTTGTAGTCGTCATAGCGCGCCGAGGCATCCACGGTGAGCTGACGCCACACCGGCGCGCGCAATTCCACCGTGCCTGCGTAACGCGAACGGTGACCCGCGCCCTGCACCGCCGTCGAACCCCACACGCCACCATTCATCAGGCGAGCGTCCGGCGTGTAATCCCACCCTTGGTTGCCGGCCTCAAGCACGGCGGCCATGCCCGCATCGCCACCCGGCAAGGCGAACAGCGAGGCATTGGTGAGCTGGCCGCGCAGCATGTTGTCCCAGGTCTTGCTGAGGCTGCTGGTGTAACCGGTGAAACTGCGGAAGTCGGCAACCGGCATCACGGTGTAGAACGCGGCGTAGTCGGGCGCAAAGCTGCGATAACCACGGCCGCGCGGGTCCGGCCCCAGGTCGGGGCCCAGCACGTGCTTGGCGAAGTAGTCGTTGATGGGGTCGGTCCAGCGCGCAAAGCCGCGCTGATTGAGCTGGTCGTCCGAGTGCGTGAAGCCCACGTCGTAGTCCCACGCGCTGGAGCCCAGGCGCCCTTGCGCACCCAGCGTCAGCATGTACGCGTTCTCCACGGACGTGCTCATGATGGAATCGTAGCCGCCCATATCTTCCGGCGAGAACGCGCGCTGGATCTGCACGTAGTCGCGCAACTTCGTGTCGTAGAAGTAACGGTACTTGCTGCTGCTACCCCACCACGTGTAATTGGAGCCCGCCGTGTTACTGGTTTCGTTGTAGTTGTAGAGCAGGTCGCCGTACAACTGCACGTGATCGTTCGCGTCATAGGTGGCGTGCGTATACAACTGCGCGTTCTGGGTACCGTTGGCAAGCGTGCGGTAGCCCGGCGAATAGAACGAGCCACAGTAACTTCCGTTGGGCGAGCGCACGCGATAGCCGGTGGTGCCGTCGAACTGTTCCGTCACGCGACTGCATGCGCTGGAGTCCACCTTCTCCACGTTGATGTAGCGCCCGGTGGTGCCGCTTACCAGCAGATAGTCCGCGCTGGCGATCGACGGGCCGGTGCCGTCGGTATTGCGTCGGCGGGTAAGATCGCGCTGATAGCCCCAGATCGGGTCGACGTTTTCATATTGCAGCCCACCCATCAGGTTGAAGCGGCCACGCTGGAAACCGTCGCTGAAACTCAGCCGCCGGCTGATGCCGCCGCCTTCCTGATAGAAGCCGTAGCGCGCGTCCAGCATGCCGCCATCGACATGCTTCTTCAGCACCACGTTGATCACGCCGGCAATGGCGTCCGAGCCGTATAACGACGACTGCGCACCCGGCAGAATCTCGATGCGATCGACCAACTGCATCGGGATGCCGGACAAGTTGTTGAACACGTCCCGCCCGTTGTACAGCGCGGGGAAATTGCCCATCGGCCGGCCATCGATCAGGTATTTGGTGAAACCCGGCGGCATGCCGAACAGACTGAGCGTTTCCGCGCCCTGCGTGAACGAGGCGGAGGTCTGCGCGCCCTGCACGCTGCCGGTGGACACCGAAGATTGCTTCAGCGCCTCGGCCACCGTCGAGAAACCACGCGCCTGCAGCGTGTCGCCGGAGATCACGATCAACGGCGCGGCGGTTTCGATCTCGACCTGCGGAATCAGCGAACCGGTGACCGTCACCGCTTCCAGTTTCTTCGCGGCGGGCTTCTGATCACCACCGGCCTGCGTGGTTTCCGTTTCAGCGCTGCGCCCGGACTCCTGCACATCGGCGCTAACGCCCGGCGACACGCTCGCTGCACACAAACCCAGCAAGGCCATGGCCAAGGTGGAACGGCGGCGACGCAGCGCGCCCGCAGCCACCATGGGCGACTCTGCTTCGTGAGCAAACGCACTCCGCACAGCGTGCGGCGCGAGCGTGTGCGATGCGGGCGAGGGACACGTGCATACCTGCTGATCCGGCGTAGCCATGATCAATTCCTTTTGTGATGAGAGGGTGGTTGGCGAATCGCCTGAGCGGCCGTCAAAAGCGGCTAACGGGTATCGGGGAGTACGCCGGCGCCCGCAGTCAGGCGGCCGCTTCCCGCGGTGCCTTGCGCCTCGCGCGCCAGGTCATAGCGCGCCTGCAACACCAGCCAATAGAGCGCCGATGTATCCAGCGCGCTGGCAAGCCGTATCGCGTGTCTTGCGGTGATGGCTCGGTCGCCGGCAAGGAAGCCTTTGATATGCGTTGCGGGGATGCCGGTGCGGCGCGCGAGCTGCGCAGGGTTCATTCCCTCCGTGCGCATGTAGTCGTGCAGCAGCACTTCCCCGGGAGAACGCAAACGCTGCGACGCATCCACGTCCAGGCGCGGCGTCAGTTGAATCAGTTCCATGGGCTTCCTTTCCCTGTCCGGCACGCCTCTGGAACAGGCGCGCGCTTACAGACATTCGTGTCAGTGAATGCCTAGTACCTACGTGAGTGATCATCAGGTGGCGACGCACCGCCATGCAGAACGGTGCGCCGCCGGGGGTGATCAATGGCCGGGTGGACAGCTCGCTCGGGGCGCGAGGCCAAGCAACCTGGCGTACTGCTGCAGGCATTGAACCGCGATGCCGAGGCGAGTGGTTTCCACCTCGGAAAGCGGCCACATCAACGATCTGACGGGGAATCCCCGGGCCTGCGCCTCGCGCGCTTGCTCACTGTCGTGACGCAGGCGCGTCAGCGTGAGCACCGCCAGAGCGATGGCGGCGGGCGTGAAGGCCGTGTGGGGTGCCATCAAGGCCGTGCGCGCCGCTCATCCGCAACCGGCCGAGGGCTTTGGCGGACTCGCGCCATCACCCGGTGCCATGATGCCGGCGCCATCGCCAAGATCGTCGGTCACCCAGTGCCGGTGACCGGTGACGTCGCCAAGGTCACGATCGGCATGGAAGGCCAGAAGCACGACACAACGGTCGGTGCATCGATGCGTTTGATCACCTGGGCGGCCTTCAGCAGCAGTGGCGAACTGACTGCCATCGACCACGACTTCATCCTGCGTGCCGATG
The DNA here is from genome assembly GCF_040545895.1 of Dyella japonica. Classification (GTDB taxonomy): domain Bacteria; phylum Pseudomonadota; class Gammaproteobacteria; order Xanthomonadales; family Rhodanobacteraceae; genus Dyella; species Dyella japonica_D. The sequence goes on along the minus strand of NZ_JBEPMU010000004.1, from coordinate 207,976 downwards.
ATGTGAGGCCCGCGCTGATGGCATTTCGAAAAGGCAGGCATCCACGTCGTGGCCCCCTGTCGCCCATCGCTTTCACCAACACAGCGATCGTTCTCCGAGCCGCGCTCAAGACGATTTGATCACGTCCCCTTTCAGACAATGCAGGTCGCTTCCGGAGGTCTGTGGTGTTCGAAGGGGCGACCCATTCTGTGTGCCGGACGATACGTCCTCGCTTGCTGCGAAGAAGGGATCTATCCCATCGCAGTGAGCGATCGCCGGCCCGAAGATTGATTCTGCAGCGACGGCAAAGTCTGTGCTGGTTAACACCCTGCGATAGCCCTCATCCCGAAAGGAGCCGACATGATTGATCGAGACGGTCTCATGGATAACGAATGCGCCTCTAAATCAAGGCGTGAAGCGATTGGCCAACTCGCTTTCTTTGGCTCCGCGATGGCTATATTGTCTGGGCGAGCCGCGGCTCAGAATGGCGCCGGCTCTGGAAGCTATAGCAACGCCGCGGTCGCTTTGGCAGGCCAGGTCGCCCCTTCGAGCTCTGAGGCTGAGCTCGAAAAAGCGGTGAAGATTGCCCGCGCCATGCGTGCCGGGCCTCGGGAAATCACGAGCGATGCAACCGTGGCGGAAATGGATCATCGCGGCAACATGACCGTGCTTCGCCAGGGTAGTAACGGTTGGGTCTGCACGCCGGGCAATGAAAACAAAGTGGGGGACCCACCCATGTGCGCCGATGCGTTGGCGCTGCAATGGTTCAACGACATTTTGGCGGGGCGCCCTGCCCCTACCATCAAAACGCCAGGCCTTTGCTACATGCTCTGCGGAGCCACGCAGCACAGCAACGATTCCGTCCACGACAAGACCAGCCCGGCCATTCCCATTGGACCGCACTGGATGGTGCTTTGGCCCTTTGATGCCAAGCACTGCGGCCTTCCCACGACTGTCCGGGATGCCGGCGCTTGGATCATGTTCGCCGGCACCCCGTATGCCTATCTGCACATTTGCGGCACGCCGTGGGTTGGGAACGAATACACGCCGGGCACCGAACCAAGGTGGACGATGCAATACGTTCCAACCAAAACTGCCCCTCGTTAGTTCCGCGAATAGGCAGTTGCCCGTTTAGGGGTTGAGAACGCCTGCGCCCTGGCGAACGTGTGGCCACTGATTGATGGCGGCGGCGAACGGGGTTGGCTCACTTCTGTGGCCGTAACCCTAGATTGGCGGCGAACGGGGTCGGGTTCACTTCCGAGATCGACGGTCGGTAATGGCCCACCATCACTCGAATAATAGATCTATCGCATTGTTTTACGTGCGATTTATTGCAACCAATTGCAATAGTTACTCGCAATCTTACTCACATTTAGCAAACCAGCCACAAAGAGGGCCGCACCGAGCAACCCGACAGCCTGGGAGATCGGCTGACTGTTGATGTGCGCCGAAATTGAGCCGAGAAGTGCGCCGAAAATGGCCCCGAATCCTACTTCGCACGATAGCGTGTGAAGTTCGGGCGCCCGCATCGTCATATCACCTACTTCCACACCGTCGCGCCGACCGATCCTGCAACTGAAATATGAGAGGATGTGACGGTTAGGGGGGGAGTAATGAGCGAAGCGAGACGTATCGACATCGGTGCGTTCGCCAGGGTACTGGTCGGACCACATCGCGAAAAGGGAATTGGAAAAGTCGTGCGCATCGATGGCCCTTTGGTGGTCATGCGATATTTCGACACTCCCGATGACCCGGAGCCTCCGGAAGTCACCGTGCCCGCCACGGCACTGAAGGTGATGGAATTGCCGGCGCAAACCCGCGTATTTCTCTTCGACCGCCATGTCCATCGCTGGCGTGTTGGGCGGGTTCTAGAAGGCGGTGGCGTGGACGTATTAGTCCAGTTTCCAAATCGCGAGGTAAAAACGATCGCGCGTGAGGAATTGGAGACCCGTTGGCGACAGCCTATTCTGGATTCCACCCTCTTCCTCGCGCGCGGCGTCACTGAGACACCTCGCTTCGCTTACGCACGCTCGGACTTTATCCGGGCCATCACTGCCCAACGGGCGGCTTGTCTGGGTATGTCCGCTGTACTCTCCTCGCGCATCCAGTTGGCGGACTATCAGTTCAAGGTAGTTCGGCGAGTGTTGCAGGATCCCGTACAACGCTATCTGCTTGCCGACGAAGTGGGCTTGGGAAAAACCATCGAGGCCGGCGTACTCATCAGGCAGTACCTGCTGGACTCGCCCCCGACTGCACACGTACTTGTAATCGCGCCGACACCACTGGTGGCGCAGTGGCGCCAGGAATTGCGCGAGCGCTTCATGCTCGCCGACTGGCTGGATGATTTTCTATTCGTGGTGCCGTCCAGCGACCTCAATGCTATCGATGCGCACCTTCGCACAGCGGGCATGCTAGTCGTGGACGAGGCCCATCATCTATCGCGCCAGGGTACCGAGGGCGGCAATGCGCTCTACGAGAGGTTACGCGTGCTCGCGCGCGGCATCCAGCACCTGCTGTTGCTGTCAGCAACGCCGGTGTTGGCAGATACCGAAGGCTTCCTTCGTATGCTGCACCTGCTAGACCCGGGAGTGTTTCCTCTCGACGATTTGGCCGGCTTTGAACGTCGACTCGCCTCCCGCCAACTGGTGGCCGAGACGATTGCCGGGCTGGCGCCGGAACATGTCCTGTCGATGGAGGACGAACTTGATCGCCTGGAATCGGCCTTCGGCGACGATCCTACTCTGCGTGCCTTAATCGATAACTTGCGTCCTGTGGTCCAGCGACTGCCAGAAGAAGACGATCCGGAATTCACTCAAGCGTTGACCGCGCTACGTTCTCACTTGACCGAAACTTACCGCTTGCATCGCCGGATCTTGCGTAATCGGCGTCGCTCTGTGCCCTGGGCCACGCCGCGCCGAGCGGGTATGGAGACGCTGTCGTACCGCTGCAATGTCGCCGGCGAACGCGCCAAAGTGCTAGATGAATTGCGTGTCCATTTGTTCAACCTGGAGGCGAGCGATGCGTTGATGCAATCGCTATTCTCCCTCGCCCTGCATCCGACTGGCGCGTCGTCGCTACGACTGCAACTAGATTCGCAAGCCATCGACGATCCGCACGTCCGTCGATTGGCTGCCCAGATGGATCAGTTCATGGATGACCGTGACGCCATTGGCGCGCGCGTGTCCGCGACCGTAGACGCGGTCCACCGCTTGCTGACAGTGAATGCGCAGCAAGTAGTGGTCTTTTGCGACCGTTCCGAGCATGCCGACCGGGTGACTGCGATGCTACGCGAAGCATTTCCCGGCGAGACCATACAGCGACACACGTGCGTGGAGTTGAGCCACGGACTTGTGGACGAGGAAGAGGAGAGCGAAACCGCCGATACTGTGCAAGCGTGGCAAGCATTCCTACGAGATCCGGAGCGCTGCCGGGTTCTGGTTTGCGACGCTCGCTCTGAGGAAGGGCTCAACTTGCATGGTGGCCGCAAGGTCGCTCTGCACTACGATTTGCCTGCGAACCCAAACCGCCTCGAGCAGCGCCTGGGCCGCCTGGATCGTTTCGGTGCTGGTGAGCCTATTCGTTCGATGGCCGTGATCTGCGCGGACGATCCGACTGAGAGTGCTTGGCTGACCTGCTTGGATCAAGGCTTCGATGTATTCCGTCACTCCATCGCCAGTTTGCAGTACCTGATCGAGTCGTCGCTGCGTCAAGCCACAATTGACTGGATTGGTACCGGCGTCGCTGCGCTTATTGACTGGAACGCGCAATTGGCCGGACCAAAGGGCTGGGTAGCGCGGGAACTGCGACGGATCGATCAACAGGATGCCCTGGACTCTCTGGACGAAGGAGAGGACGAGGCATTCGAACGACTGGAAGTCGAAGACGCCGAATGGGACCAATGGCGCAACGCATTCAGCGCGTTCACCGTCGACAATCTCCTATTTCGCGCCCAGGTTGAACCATGGGACGGCAGCTTGCCCAAGGGCGAGCAAGTACTCCGGTTCGCTTACGATCGCGAAGGCCCGCGTTCGACGCTTCTGTCATTGCCCGCATTCACTGACAGTTTCCTCGGCACGATCGATACGGAGCACCGCAATAGCCGGGCCCGTCACCCACTGACCTTTCCCTACGCGTTTCGGCGTGGCACGGCGCTCTCGCGCCAGGGTATGGCACGCGGGGTGCGTCCGCTCCGTTGCGGCGACCCATTGGTGGAATCGCTGAGCACATTTTGCGATACCGACGATCGCGGTCGTTCGTTCGCAATGTGGCGGCACCTACCTGGCCATAATGCGCGCGACGCCAGTGGTATTGATCTCTACTTCCGCTTCGACGTGCATGTGGAAGTCGATCCTTCTTCACTGTCGGCGTCCGATCCCCTTGACACCCGTGCGCTCCGTCGACACGCAAGCGGCATATTCCCGCCGCAAGCCCACACAGTGTGGGTCAGCATCGATGGCACCATCACAAACGCGCCACCTCCAGAGTTACGCACGCCATATACGCTCGAACCACAGTTGCCAGGCGGTGGCCGTGACTACAACCTCAATCCAGAACGCTGGTATGCCCTCGAACGCGTCGAGATCCTCCCGTGGCTGTCGGAATGGAAGCGGCACTGCCTGCAGGCGCGCGACGCGTCGATGGATCACCTGCGATCCTCGCCGGCGATGCTACGGGACATCCAGACCGCACTCACTGCTTTGGCCCGACAGCGCGAAGAGCGCCTGGCACAGTTGCGTGCGCGTACCCTGCGACTGGACGGCGCCGCACGTACGGCGGAATTGGGGCAATTAACGACCGAGACTCTTCGGTTCGATCTGCTGGCCAAGGCTATCGCTTCGCCGAACCTCCACGTGGACGTCGCCGGCGCAGTGTTCTTATCACCACTCCAGCCGTTCCCGAAATGACTACACCGGGCGTCTTCGATCTACTGGCCGTGCAAGCAATCTGCAGTGACTGGCCAAACACTCCCGTCTCAGAGTCGGTGGTTGCAGACGGCTTGTTGGAGCGGTTGCGACAAGTCTTGCATGAATTGCAACGAGGCATTAGTCGGGGATCCGCGGATCTCATTCCGCTAATCCGACAGACATTACTGCGACATGCCAGCGAGGACACGGCACCAGGCTGGCTATGCGTGCCGAGGGCGCCCAACTGGCCGGAAGAGCCGGCCTGGCGCGCCGGCCAGTTCCACACCGACCCGATTCCGGAGGGGCTAAATGTCTCGCCGCGATTCCCGCACCTGGCGTTTCTCGGCGCGCAAGCTGACCTGTTTGATGATGCCTTCCGCGAATTGCCTGCGCGACCGGTATCGCACGTGGATGGCGATCCGCTCTTGCTGCGCTCACTAGGCCTGCCTACGTATACCGGTGACGGGCAACGTGAAGCCGTGCGCGCGCTTCTGCATCTGCCACCGAATGAGACCCTAATCGCCAACCTGCCGACCGGCAGCGGCAAGAGCCTGCTAGCTCACTTGCCGCCTTTGCTCAATCCGGAAGGCATGCTCACCCTCGCGATCGTCCCAACCGTTGCGCTGGCGCTGGACCAGGCGCGGCGCATGCAGGTGCTCCTCCGTGAACGCTTCCCTCATCGGGCAATTCCGCCACTGGCCTACCACGCCGGCCTGAGTCAGGAAGAGCGGGCCAGCATACGAGGGGCGATCCGGACGGGGGACCAGCCCATCCTGTTCACCTCGCCCGAAAGCGCCATCGGTAGCCTGCGTACCTGGCTGGAACATGCGGCGGCCGAAGGCAGGCTGTCACATGTCGTGGTCGACGAGGCGCACCTCGTGACGGGTTGGGGCAATGGGTTCCGGCCGGTGTTCCAACTGCTGCCGGCGCTCGTGCACAGCCTGCGGCAACACGCGGCCGATCGTCCGCTACGAGTCGTGCTTGCTTCGGCAACGCTGTCCGCCGGGACGCTGTTCGCACTGCGGCAACTCTTCGGGCCGCCCCAGTCGACCTACCTCGTAGCTGCAGTACATCTGCGATCGGAGCCGCGTTACGCTTTCCAGTTCAGTCCCAGCGCTTCCGATCAAAGGGAGCTCATACTCGAAGCGATTCGATTTGCGCCCCGCCCCTTCATCCTGTATGTCACCCGGCCGGATGAGGCGACTACGTGGTTAGCTCACCTCCGCGAGGCGGGCTATGCGCGAGTAGCAGCCTTCACCGGTCGCACGCCCTCGAGCGAACGCGACCAGTTGCTGCGCGCGTGGGCCGCAAACAAACTTGACGGAATGGTCGCCACTTCGGCCTTCGGGCTTGGTGTCGATAAGAACGATGTTCGCACTGTACTTCATGCCACTCTCCCGGAGTCGCTGGATCGCTTCTATCAGGAAGTCGGACGCGGCGGCCGCGATGGTCGTGCCAGTGCGAGCCTACTTGTTCATACCGCACAGGACATCGATCAAGCCAAAGGCATGGCAAGCGAGAAACTGCTGCGCGACGACACGGCCTTCGAACGCTGGACCCTGATGATCACTCATGCCCGCCCGGCCGATGGCGACGATGTGTATTGGGTTGATCTGAATCGTCTGCCGTCACATCTGGTCGTGAATTCGGAGCAAAGCTCGCTGTGGAATGTCCGAACACTTACCTTGATGGCGCGCGCCGGCCTGATCGAACTGGTCGCCTTGCGTGACGGCGCGGGTAATGGCGACGAGACTCCAGTCGACCTGGCGTTGGCCTCCGAGGCCGCCGTTCGGATTCTCGATGCAAATCACCGCAATCCTGACGCGTTCTCGCAGCGACTGGCTCAAGCACGCGACGCTATGTTGCGGACTGCCGAGCAAGGAATACGCGTTATGCGACACGTGGCTCGTCGCGATATCGAGATCTCGCAAGCGCTGACGCAGACCTACTCAGTCATCCAGGGCATCTGGTCACCCGTCGTTACCTGTTGCGGGGGTTGTGCGACCCATTGGGACGACCGCCGTACGACTGGTCTGTATCCGCCACCGCATGCCGGGCGCCTGCGCCGATTTGCGACCCGCGACACTGGACGGATTCGCCACCTCGGCCTGCCAATGGCATCCCCGCGCCTGCTGGTCGTCGCAGTGCCGGATGACGGCCAATTCCTGACCACCTGTGAACGTCTCGCCAACCACCTTGCGTCCGTCGTCAGGCCGCACGCTTGGCTGATGGAGCCATCGTTGAAGACGCGCTTCGGGCAACGACTACGCCAACTGTTGCGCCCGCTCCCGCGCGACGACAGCTTCATCGATATCGTCGACGCGCGCGCGCCGGACGCTTGGACGGCGGGAAGTGATGAGGTCCGCGTGATCTTTCTGGATCGCGTCCGTCCAGCATCGTTCCCGCAGGAACTCTGGCATTCGGAGGCCGCTTTAGACATCGTCATTGTGTCGAAATCGCTCGGCGATCCGGATCATGAGGGGCGATATTTCATCGACACAACCCCGTACGTGGCGTCGGCGACTTTCCTAGAAAGGATTTCATCATGACCCTTCTGAATCTGGCCAGCGATGGCTTGCCCAATATCTTAGTAACCCTGACGGCAACACTGCACAGGGCGCGGAGACCACTGACGCGAGCCGATCTGCTAGCGCGCATCGCGCCCGCGGGCGTCGTCGACGAAGAGAAGATGGCGCGGCAGACGCTCAACCGTTGGCTCGAATTGGGTCTGTTCGAAGAAGTTGACGAGTCGATCCGCCTGGCCCAGCCGCTGGAATTGGCGACTAACGATGAGGCAGCGCTGTTAGTGGCGGTGCGATCGGCAGCGCGTCGGTGCGCGCTATCTGACGTTAACAATCCGGACTTGTGGGCCCATCGAGAAGCCAAGGCTGCCGACCTCACCCGTTCGCTGGCTTGGCTTCTCGCGCAGGATATCTATCGCTTCACCTTCAGTGACATCGAAAGATTGGAAGGTAACCAGATCGCTGATGCTGACTCGAGGTTGATGCGCAATGACACACGCCAGAACGGGTTGAAGTACTGGGGTCATTTCCTCGGCTTTGTACGGCAACCCGGCGGCGGCGATGTCGATCCGACCACCGCCATTCGAGAGTCACTGGCTCGTTGCGTCGCTTCTGGAGAGGGCATGCCCGCGACGGATTTCATCCGAAATCTGGCCGATGAACTGCCGGTCCTCGATGGCGGTCGATGGCGACTGGCGGTCGAGGACCGCCTGGAGCGACAGGCCTTGCCTGTGCTAGCGGAGGGGCAACTGTCGACTGCGCTGTCGCGGGCGCTAATCCAGTTCATCATGGAGGGCCTGCTCATCTTCGAAAACCGCGCTGACGTTGGACGCAGCATTGTGCTGACCGGCCGCGATGGAATGCGCCCCGATTATCGCTTCAGTTGGGTTCGCCTAAGTGAACAGACTCGGAGGAAGAGCGCATGAGTACGCTGGATCTCTACTGGCCCTCCGCCGCGCAGGTCGACCAATGCATCCGCACTGAGGCTGAAACCGTCGACGACGCCGTCCTGCTCGCCGTCCACGAACCCGGCCCGCTCCGGGTCCGTGCAGCCAATGCATCCGCCGAGGAGACGGCCACCGAAAGCGATCTGCTCAATGAACTCATGCGCCCGGCGGATGATGGGAGCGCCGTTGTAGTAGCAATTACCGGTGACTCCGGTGTTGGCAAATCGCACATGGTTCGCTGGCTGCATGCGCAATTACAGCGGCACCCGGCGCGCGAACGCCTAGTCATCGTGCTTGTGCCCAAGACCGCAAGCCTTCGCCAAGTCGTGGAGCGCATTCTTGAACCGCTGGAGGGCGAACACTACGCGCAACTTAAAGCAGAACTGTCACGAGTAGTGGAAACGCTCAGGCCGGACGAAGCCAAGCAATTATTGGCGACCAGTCTGGCGATCGAACTCGACCGCCTACATCAGCAAGACATGGCGGCGCTGCGTGGTGGCGGACGATCGGATGATCGTGCGCTTCGCGCACATGCCGAGCACGCCAGGGGATTGAGCCATCTACTGCGCGACCCTGTCGTCAACGAAAATTGGTTGTATCCGGTGCTTATGCGCATCGTCACTCGGACCTTGCATGGCGGCAGCGAAGCCGACACCGGCGAACTGCGACGTTTCACTCCGCAAGATTTGCAGGTGCCGGAGGCCTGGGATCCAACGCAAGCTACGCGCGCCGCAAACGTCTACCTGCAGAAGCTCCAATCAGACGAGGGCGCGGCGCTGCCGTTGGCCACGGAACTGTTGCAGGAGGCGCTGGACCCGGCACTGCGCACGGTGTTTCGCTTCTCCGAGGCTCTCGGCCAGCGCTCTATCGAGGAAATCGTCGACGACATTCGTCGCCACCTGCTGGAGCAGGACCGCGAACTGGTGCTGCTAATCGAGGACTTTGCCGCGCTGGCTGGCATCCAGCAGCCGCTACTGAATCTGATCATCGCCGAGAGCGATCATCAGGGTAAGCGCATCTGAGCTCCACTGCGCACCGCGCTTGCGGTCACCGACGGCTTTCTACCAAGCCGACAGACCATTCTGACCCGCGCCAAGCGAGAATGGATCATTCCGAACTCACCTGGCAATGACGAACAAATCGTCGAACGACTGATCGATCTCAGCGGCCGCTATCTTAATGCTGCGCGCTTGGGCATCGAAGTTCTAACCAGGCAATACGCGCAACGCAGCGACGAGGATCTGTATGGCTGGGTGCGCCCCTTCGATCATGAACTCGACGCGGACGATAGCGACCGACTCAAGGCCTTCGGCAGCAGCAGCCACGGATATCCACTGTTTCCGCTGTCACGTGAATCGATCGCAGCGCTGACGCGTCGCGAACTGCGCCAGGGCACGCAGTTGATCTTCAATCCACGCGCCTTCATCAACCACGTCCTGCGCGATGTGCTCGTGCTCCGTGCCGAATTTGTGCGCGGCGAGTTCCCTCCCCCTGGCTTCAAGGACGCGGTAATGAGCACCGGTGCGGAAATCGCCGTGCGCGCCCAACCATTGTCGGACACCATGCGCGCGCGACTGGCGCCCGCACTCGTGTACTGGGCCGGCAATCCTCAGGATCTTACATCGGCACCGCGAGTGTCAAAGGACGTGTTCTCCGCGTTCCAACTCGCTTGGCCGTTCGACACGAACGCGCCAGCGGTATTGATACCACCACGCCAGGCCACCCCAGCCGCTCCCGAACGCACCCGGCCGACGTCCCCAATCGAACAGGAAGCGCCTGCGGCGGCGCCTGTCACACCGCAAGACGAATCGATAGAGGCTTGGGCAACCGGGCAATTGCTGACTCAGCGCCCCGCCAACGAAGTCCGCAAAGTCATCGCGCAAGCGCTGAATGAACGGCTTGACTGGAATTCTCTGCGAATGCGCCGCCAGCCGATCCAGGCCGGTCACATCTGGCTGCCATTTGCTTCCGTCGGCAATCCGACGGCCGAGCCACGATTCCTCGTCGGCCAAGAGGTTCGACCGTTAGCTTTAAATGTGCGCGCCGGGGTGCCCGCGCTATGTCGCTGGGCGGCCAACGGCCGCAACTGGAATTATCCCCGAGCAGAAGACGATTACGCTGTGGCGCAGATGCTCCTCGACGGATTGGAAATGCAGGCCATGCAGTGGTTCCCGCAGATCGCGTGCCAGCGCGCACAAGCTGCGCTTCGCACGCTGCACCGCCAGGCGTTGCTTTTGCGGATGACGCGCAAGGCCGAACCGGACGAACCCGCACTCGTGGACTACTTCCGGCCATTAGACGCGTCGCCAATCGCGCCAGACAAGGACGACCGTAGTCCCGAAGCGCCTATCTTGCAGATCGCCGTTGATGCAGCAAACGCCTTGGACGACGTGCGAGACGTGCTACTGGATTCCGTCGCCTGCTTTCAAGGCCCAGGCTCCACAGCCTTGGCGGTGGACCGTGTACGTTTGCAGAACGCCTGGAACGCCAAGGACGATGAGAGCCAGGACTCGGCGTTACTTGCCCAATCAGACAAGGCTCGCCAGATTGCTCGTGACCTTGGATCAAGTCGTCTGAAGAATTTCGTGTCGCGCTACACCAGTCTGCTCGACAAGCGGTTGCCGACTATCCAACGCATTCTCGGACCGGTTCCCGAGATCAGCTTAGTGGCGCCGATCAAGGAACTGCTAGGGGAAGCAAAGCGCGCAGGCACGCTCGCGAGGGTCGAGTACAGTCCGACCGCGGTGGATCGCGCACTGGGCTTCCTGGCCTCGGATGCTGGGCGCTCTGTGCTCCGCCGCGCGAGTTCGTTCAGTGCTCCTGATTCAGCACGCTCGGCGGAATTCCAGTTGGCGGCCTGTACCGACATCGAATTGGCCTCGTTACGGACGGCCACTGAAGCGCTGGAAACCTTGGAAACCTTGGTCACAAACATTCAGCGCGCCGCCGACTCGCAACTAAAGGTCTCCGGTGGCGGAGACGTGGCCGACGCCTTAAATGCTCTGCGCGCAAATCTGACAGCCCTGGCCGGGGAAGGAGATCCCGTTGAATCTCGCTGAGCAATGCCAGCAGGCACGTTCCACCATCGAGGCGTTGGTCATCGCACAGCAACGTCAGCACCAGCGCTCAGCATTGCGGGAACGGACCGCAGAGTGGGACAAAGTACGCGTCGACTGGGCGAAGGCGGTCGAACAGGCCGGTTGGATTAACCTTCGTCCCGAGTCCGTCCCCGATTGCGCCAGGATCCAGTTGGCCTTGCGCGGCGACGCACGCGAAGCGGCAAAGCGCTTAGGCGACATGCAAGACGTCGCCAGCCTAGCCTTGGATCCACTGTGGACGCGACTGCTCCAATCAACCGGTAAGGCCGCAGATACCCTCCGCGCGGCGACGCTAGTCACCTGGCGTGCCTGGGTGGAATCGACAGAACGGCCCATAGAGCCGGCGGCGCTGCGCGCTAAAGTCGCAAGCATCCCGGCCAACCGCGAGATCCTTAAGCGCTACGAACAAGTCCACGCCGCCTACATACGGTTGGCCACGCAATCGCTACCGCGCAGTGCCGACGATGCCGCCGCGTTGCGCGCAGCCGAAGCCGCATGTAATGAAGAAATGAGCGGCTTGAGCTACGACGTGCCACCAGCCGTCGAAGTGTTTTTCCGAGCGGTCGACGGGGGCAAGGCAACGCTGGCAAACCTTACGCCGGAAGTCTTGCAGTGGCTGCGCGAGCACGCCCAACTGGAGCACTACCTCATCCGGAGTAAGCACGCATGACGCTCTCGCCCGACTTGACGCTGGTCGAGAAGGCCCTCGACGAACTCGAACGTCGCGAAGTGCGTGTGCTGGTCTGGGGTCTGGTTGACAGCGTCCTGAGCGAGGCTGAAGTACTGGATGTTCTTGACCAGACGCTTGACACTTATCCCGAAGTCGCCGCCCATCCCGACTGCAGTTTCCTGGGCGCGCGCGGCCTGCTGGAACGATTGTTGGGATTGTCGCTCCTCATGCCGATCGAGGCGCGTGATGGACGGTCAGTGCACTACCGCAGCCGCATGGCCGAAGGCGTGCGATTGCTGGTGCGGCTGCGACAGTTGATGCCGAAACATGGGAAAGCCGACCAATGGATCTCCGCGCCGAATCTGGTCGCGGATTATCGGTTGCTCTGGCGTCCACGTCGCTATCCAAAGCGTAATACCACTGCCGCTGAGGCGCGCGAACAACTCGCTCGCCGCACCCAAGCCCTTACGTTCTCGGCCGTTGACCATTGGCTGCATCAGCATGGCGCCAGGTTGCAACTGGCGCGATTCCAGGTCGATGCTGCGTCGCGGATTCTGGAGAACCTCGACAGCGGGCGCCCGGGCGGCACACTTGTCGCGGCTGGTACAGGAAGCGGCAAGACACTCGCATTCTATCTACCTGCACTCTCCTGGCTGGCGGCACAAAAGCGCGGAGCTCCTGGCCATCGCGGCGTTCGAATCCTCGCGGTCTACCCGCGGAACGAACTACTCAAGGACCAGTTGCGCGAAGTGTTCTCGCAGGCGCGAACCTTCGATGATTACCTGGGGCGCGCCGGCGCACAGCCCATTAGTGTCGGCGTGCTCTATGGCGAGACCCCGAGAACACTGGCGAAGGCCTGGGAAGCCTGGCGCCCGCTGCATGGGGCGTGTCCGTTCTTCCGCTGTCCAGCATGCCGGCAGGAAATGCGTCTGCGCTCGGGGGACCAAGCGTCGCTGCTTTGCCGCAGTTGCGGCACCGTCGTCGACAGGAGCCAGTTGCGACTGACCCGCGAAGACATGCAGGCCGAACCGCCGGACGTGTTGTTCACTTCGGTGGAAATGCTCAACCAGCGCATGTCCGATTCTGAGATGCGACATCTATTTGGGCTCGGTCCAGATGCAGATAGCGTTCCTGCGTTGATGCTGCTTGACGAAGTGCACGTCTACACTGGCACCTATGGCGCCCAAGTCGCTTACCTTCTGCGCCGCTGGTCGCACCTCACTCGCCGGCGCACAAGCTTCGTTGGCCTTTCGGCGACACTGGCCGAAGGGAAGCGCTTCTTTGCCAACCTGACCGGCCTGGAAGAGGCGGTAGTCGAGGAGATTTCACCGCAAAGCGGCGATATGGAAGACGAAGGCGCGGAGTACCTCCTCGCCTTGCGTGGCGATCCGGTTTCGCAGACTGCGTTGCTGTCTACCTCAATCCAGACGCTGATGCTCGGATCGCGATTACTGGACCCACGCGAGAAATTCTCGCCAAAAGAGCGCCCCTTCGCCGGATGGCGCAGCTTTGCATTCACCGACCAAGTGGACGCGACAAACCGCCTGTTCTATGACTTGCGCGACGCTGAAGGCCGAAACGAAAGCGGCAATGCAGCCATCTTGCGCCACCCGAATGGCGGTTTGGCACATCTACGCGAACCGAAGCCGGAGAACCACAAGCGTTTCGAGGCCGGCCAGGACTGGAGACTTGCCACTCACATCGGCCATACGCTCGGTCAGCGACACAAGGTTGAGCGCACCACTTCATACGACGGAGGTGTTGATCACGATGCTGAGATCGTAGTGGCGACTGCTGCGTTGGAAGTTGGCTACGATGATCCGGCCGTTGGTGTCGTGTTGCAGCACAAGGCGCCGCGAGACATGGCGCAGTTCCTGCAGCGAAAAGGTCGCGCAGGACGTACACGCCATATGCGTCCGTGGACGTTAATGGTGCTATCCGACTACGGGCGAGATCGCCTGGCCTATCAGGCCTATGAACAGTACTTCGATCCCGAACTGCCACCACGTGAACTGCCTTTGGGTAACCGCTATGTACGTCGCATGCAGGCGGTGTACGCGATGATCGATTATCTGGGCGTGCGCATGCAGGCCGGCTATCCGGCGGGTTCGGTGTGGCGCGATCTGTCCGGCCCGCGCTCAGTCAAAGACTTCCAGCGCTGGCCTGCGACTGAAAAAAAGCAGGTCGACACGCTACTCGGTCAGTTCGAATTTCCGCTAACAGCCGAACAGTGGAAGCAAGCCAGGGATAGAGCCAGAAAGTTGGCTCCTCGAGGTGACACCAACCGCTGGGCTGGTGCCAACCGCTTGCAGAGCCGATTGCGCGACCGCTATCTGGTAGGCGTACTGTCGGCGGTGCTGCGCGAAGACGAGGCCGGTGAACAACTGGCCAGTTTCGTGCAGAAAGGGCTCGACGTCCGCCGCGAAGACATTGATCTGCTGTTGTGGGACCACCCGCGCCCACTGCTGCTGGCGGCGATCCCAACCGCGCTGCGTCGCTTGGCCTCGAACTGGCGCGCTGGCGATATGCCGGCGGCGGAACGTGCGGCCGGGCATCCGCTTCCGGAGTTCGTGCCAGCAGCGCTTTTTAGCGACCTAACTCTTCCCGAGACGCAACTGCACCTGCCCAATTCGGGTTCGACCTATGCACTTCCAGCTTTGCAGGCGTTGAACGAGTTCGCGCCGGGCAAGGTGTCGCGCCGGTTCGATCACACCTTGTGGCTTGGACCTGGCGAAGCCGAACTAGTCCAATTGATCGATGCCGCTGGCTCGTCGGATATAGAAGTGCCGCTACCGGTGGATGACTTATACGTCCTTGACTCCCAACCGTCTTTCCACATTGCTGACGCTAACGGCGTGCGCGTTTGTCCGGCGTTTCGTACGGTTGCGTTTCACCTGCGCTCAGTTCCGAAGCAGGGCGGCGGCAAAGCCATCCAGGTGCAGGACAGTTCCAATGCGCGCTTGCTCTGGCGGAGCCAGATCTTCGGGCGCAGGGAGGGTGCAAGGTTTACTGCGCCGAGTGGACGCGTGGGCATCGCGCGCCTGTTCCAGGATGTGATCATCCATACCCATGCGAGCCAGGCACAAGCCACCATCCGCCGCTTTGCCGTGGCGTCACGCGTGAACATCAGGGTGCGGCAATCCAACGAACGTAGTGACTACCGCGCTACCTGGCGGTTCGAGAAGGATGGACATCCCTGTGGCATCGGCTTCGAGATCGAGGCCGATGCGCTGTGTTTCCGCCTGCAGCTACCGGCATCGCCCGGTACGGAACTTAGGAAGGAACCGGTCGCTACTCAGCGCGCGGCGCGCACGGCGCGTTATCGCTGGGAAGCGCAGCACGGTAGCGCTTTGGCTGGAGTCGAAGAAAACCCATTTGCTCGCGACTGGCTTGCGCAGATTTTTCAGATCGCCGCGGTCTCGTACGCGGTCGAACAAGACGTAACCCTGCTCGGCGCGATTTCCGCCTTGGGTTCGGGTCAGGAGCCACATCGACTCAGCAGCGTACTAAGCGCCATCTTTCAATCCACCGACGTAGTGGAAGACGACGGCACCCACACAGTTGGCGACACCCCAAGGCTCAAGGAGAACCTACAAGCATCGTTGCGACAGATCGAAGTCGTACGTGCGCTTGCGGAACTGGCGACAATGACACTGACAGCGCCCTTCGATTCCACTTGGGATGATTGGCTCTCATCTGTCCACCTGCATACGCTCGGCGCTGCCGTGCTGGAGGCCATCCAGCAAGCCTGCCCGCAGATCAGCACGGAGGATCTGGCTGTCGACGGTGATCCAGGTCCCCTGGAAAATGGCACGTCGCGCTTGCATACGGAGTTGTGGATCTCCGAGATCAATCCGGGCGGAAACGGACTCATCGAACAGTTGGTTGAAGTGCTCGCCACCGATCCAACTCTGTTCTTCCGTCGCATCGAGTCGGCGCTTGGCGCGTCTGAATTCGAAATCATCGATACGCAGTTGCGCGGTTTCCTGATGGCTATCGGATCCAGGGCCAGTGACGCCGAATTAGTAGAGATCACACGGGCTATCCGAGAGTCCAACTCATCGCGACACACCCAGGAAGGCCTCGACAAGCTGCGTCGTGCCTTGGTTCAGCGCAACCAGGCGGTCTTCCATGGCTTCATAGCTGCACTCAGTAGTCGCATCTTGCGTCCACACACGCCGCCGGACTTGGATGCGTTGCTTGCTGACTTCATGCAGCGTTGGGATGACCTGGAAAGGCAACTAGGCGTGGAAGTTGATGCGCGTGTGACATGCGCACTGCTGAGCCGTGACGACCGAATTGATCAGGTGTTCCTCGCGGCCGGCTTCGATCTTCCGGACGGCGATCGCACTACGTGGCGCTTCAGCGTGCTTCTGGGCCTGGTCTGGGCGCGTGGACACGCTTTGCGCAACCACGCTCTACCACTGCCGCTACGCTTTCAGGACACGCCCGCAGTCACAGAGCGCTTGCTGCTGCAGAGTTGGTTGTCCGAACTGGACGCACCAATTACAACAGATGCTACCGACTGGTTGACGACCTTGCACGACCGCTTAGTCCGATTGGGCCGCGCGACAGTGCGCGTTCGTGCCGATTCAGAGGCGTTAGCGACCGTAATGGGGCCATTAGTGACCCAGCCAGTGCAATTGGAATACCTCAACGTCTATCCGAAGCTGGTATCGATGACCCGCCAGGACGACGCAATTCATCTCCAACTGGAGTTGGAGGCGACGACATGAGTTTATCCCGCAAAATCTTTAAGAGTTCGACGGCTCTGCAAGGTGCCGTACATGAAGTCCTAGTTTTTGCATTTACCCAGGAACTTCTCAGCCCGAGCCAGCATGTGTTCTTGGTCGCACCGTGGATCAGTAACATCGTCGTGTTCGACAATCGACTCGGCCAGTTTTCCGCGCTCAATCCCGATTGGAGCAAACGCGAGATCCGATTGGTGGAGGTACTCGCAACGGCGGCGGCCAATGGCAGTCACATCCATGTCCTTACCCGCCCTGACGCACACAACCAGTATGTCGAACGACGCCTGAAAGAGGCCATGGCCGATGCCGGACTTTCCGATGCACTGAATTGGAAGGTCAGGCCGCTGTTGCACAGTAAGGGGCTTCTCACTGATCGCTTCTACCTAGATGGGTCGATGAATCTCACTGAAAGCGGCGTCCATCTGAATGATGAGACCATCGCCATCTCCTACGAACAAAGCGACATTGCACAGGCCCGCGTCCACTTCGAGGATTACCTGTGAACGACAGCGCTCACAATGATCAGGCAAAGAGTGCGATCGCGTTGCAACAGCGCTTCTTTGCCGCACCCAATCGCTTCATCTACGAAGACGATCCGCGAGCCTCTTCCGATCAGGTAATGATCGAACTGGCGCGCAGCTTACTGCGCCACCGGAGCGGCCATGTGGATCGTCCGCTACTATTGCCATTCCGAGCGCATGATGCGGATCCGATCACTTGGTTCGCCTGCGCGCCAGAAGGCGCCCAGGCGCGGGCAATGGCATCAGAACTGGAAGGCTTCCTCGGACCAAGCTTCGCTAACTT
This sequence comes from Dyella japonica, assembly GCF_040545895.1. Lineage (GTDB taxonomy): Bacteria > Pseudomonadota > Gammaproteobacteria > Xanthomonadales > Rhodanobacteraceae > Dyella > Dyella japonica_D. Next base: position 190,301 of record NZ_JBEPMU010000004.1, on the reverse strand, counting down.
CGCTCCGCTAGAGCGGACTGCGGATGCGGCTGATCGTCACATTGACCCCGTGCTGCGAGATGCCGGGTGGCATTCCATTCGATTCGAAGCCATCGCAAGCACCGGTGACATCCGTGTCCTTCAGCAGTGGACCTTATATTCGCAGTTGATGGATCGGCGGCCGCGGGCGCCCACCTATGTACCGCAGACTTTCGAACAATTGCGAGCCGCTTTCGATCGTGCATTGTCTGCACGGAACGAACAGGCAGCTCGTGCTTTGCTTGGCGCTCTGCACGAACGCTTTGGGTTGTCGGCAGAGAACCGTCTCTATCTCGAGATTCGCCTGGCAGCTGCATTGGAGCGCTGGGGTGACATCGCACGCCACCCATTATTGCCCACCCTGGTCCATCTGACACTGCCGCGCGAGACATACGGCGACGTGATGGAAGCGCTCTACCAGGTGGACGTATGTCCGGCTGAATCGGCACGCGAACTCGACGAACTCCTGGAGGCTTTTCGCCTATCGCTCGCCACTCGCGCTGCGCGCCTATTTCGGTCACGCGGCACGTCCAATCGGGTCGCGGTGCACAAGAGTTTCCTGCTTCACGAGTTGACCCAGCCTAATCCGGATGGCCTCTTCGCAGCGCAAATTCTGACAAACCTGACTATAGGTGCATTCGGCTCCCTCGACGCGGCGGTACGTGCCCGTGTGGCCAGCCTGGTTCCACTGGACTCGCGTCAGGAAGCACAACAAGCGCTCAAGGAGGAAAAGTTCGACCGTGCTTACGAGTTGTTCTGGCCTCTCAACAACGACTTCGATGTGCTGGCCGCCTTGGTGTTATGTGCGCGCGAAGCAGAAGATCCTGCCAAGGCAGGTGCCGTTCTGGAACGGCTGACGGCCGCACCACAACCGTTGCCCTCGATGATTCGGGCCGAACTGCCGCACCGAGTGGCACGCTTAGAAGAACTTGCGCGGCGCCAGCGCCCCCCGAGCACCCGCTGGAGCGACCTGCTGCGGCAGACGCGAGGCGAGACGGATGAATACTTTGTCGAACGCTGGCGTGAACTCGCACGTTCCAGTGATCCGGCTGATGTCCTGCGTGAGGCAGACATTGGGCAAGTCGCCGCGCAGCATCTACTCGACCTGGCAGTCGTACAACCGGACGTTTTTGAGCAACTGTATCCACTCTGGCACGAACTATTCGTCGATCGCTGCCCCCCTGACAAGCGCCTCGTGCCGGTCTACGAAGCACTCATCGAGACGCTGCGGCTGCGTGACGTGTTTGCGGCACCAGAACTGGATTTGCTGCAACAGACCCTGACGATGCTGCTGAGGGCGGGCGTATCGGGTAAGACCTATGCCAAGGTCGTAGACGAAATCGGTGCAGTCTTCGCCCAAGTGCGATCGCCGCAAGTGCTTACGTGGGCGCTGTCCGTTTGCGACACTCTGGCAATCTCGCCGATTGGCGACGCCGAAGCGCGACTGCGTCTGCTTACCGTCGTAGCGCAGGCCTGCGTAGACTACGGCGGTCGCCTAGATTTCATGCAACGCGCACTACTGCAGTTGCTTGCAACCGAAGCAGGGCTGACGCCACCGGCGCTACCGGCCGACACGTCTGCCATGGAGGAAGATGTCCGCCCAGACGATCGAGAAGGGTTGGTGGCCTTCTATAGCCTGGATGAAGCCGCTGCGCGTCGAGCTAGCAGCCTTCTTACCACTTTGTATCCGCGCATCAGAGTTGAATGCAGTGCCGACCTGGTTTGCTCTCCGCGCCTGCGCAAACTGGCGCAAACGGCAGATGTATTCGTGTTTGCCTGGAAAAGCAGTAAACATGCGGCTTACGATTGCGTGAAAGCCGCATGTCCCAGCAAGGATGTACTGGTAATGGCCCCGGGCGGTGGCGCAACCAGTTTGTTGGCGACCGCGATTCAAAATCTCCATTAGGCAATCTGACGACGTCCGCTGTCGCTAGGTTCGCCAAGTGGATTTGTTGCTGCGCGATCTCGGCGAAACCAGAATTAGCAACTGAACCACGAGAGTCGAACGTCTAATCCTCTTGAAGCGTCCTGTATTTCACTCTCTTGAGCCATGTCGTATCGATCAGCGAAACTTTGTCATTCCATGGCAATTCCGCCCGACGATTCTGAATAACCTGTTCCAGACCCTCGGTAATTGCGCGTCGCCCAGCTGCTGTATCAAGGCTTGCTAGCCGCCACGCAACCAGCCAAAAGTCTTCGGCTATCAGGTCGAGCAGTTCTTTCATGTGCTCCTGATAGGTCTCCGGCTCGTCCAGCAAGATGGATGCTTTTGGAAAACTTGCCCATTTGACTAAGTAATCTTTAATCAAATCTGTCAGAGCGATGATCGAACTCTTGTTCAGCAGGTGCGTTTCGACATCATCATCATAGGGGCTGTCGACTTCCCATGCACGCGGCCAGACCTCCTTGGTTAATCGCCATAAGGAGAAGAAAAAATCCTCGGCGGCATCTTGGTCGGCAAGCAATCTATCACCGGCATTCATTAATAGATGAACTGATTGCTCAATGGCCGCAGCAGATACACGCCGATCTTCTTTTGGCGTCTTCGCCCAATCCACGATCCCGCGAAAGGGGCTTTCAGGAGAGTCATTGGCTACGCCAACCGATGTATATGTATCTTTGACAGACAACCTCGCGGACTTCAATCGCTCATTGAGACTGTCTTCTTTGAAGTCGAGTCTGAGCGCACGAATGTGATCGGTTGGGACCTTCTGCCCCTTGTTGTTGATCACGATGAATTGAAACGCCTTCTCTCCATCGTCCACGTTTAACAGCGCAACCACTGGAACCAGGACGGGCTCGTCTAGTTGGCTCATACCTAGCAGTCTGTGCTGACCGTCTATTACGAGACCTGGCTTTTTGGCCGCATCATTGGCTACGTCAAAGTTAATTACGGTCTTTCCGTTCTCTTCAGAAACAACGACCCCTTCCAATGAAACAATCACCGAGGTCGGGATCACATTCTGTTCATGCCTTCGGAAGAACTCCGCCAAGTGCTTTGTACGGGCTTTGTTCTCGATACGCTGAACACCACCCTTTTCTTTCGGCGCCAATCGATCGATTGCCGCCCACTCAAGGATCTCGGTCGCGGGGGCGTAGAACAGCGCGAGACTAGGAGATGCATTTCCGCGCTGCTTAAAAACAAATGCCTCGTATTTCATTCACGACTCCAGCTTGGGTCATAGCGATCAATGTCGTGAGCGACAAGATTGAAGAAATCAGTTGTGTCTCGTTCATCGATCTTCTGTGGTTCCAACAGTACGGGCCCGATCAGGATGGCCGCATCCTTTAACGTAACCCTAGCCGAACAGGCGTAAGCCACGACGGCACGGAGATGTATCGAATTTTTGTATTGACGTGGAAGTCTTTCTAGAAAACTACCCGAATCATGCTCGCCGACCAATGCCTGCGCTGACACCCATTGCCAACCGATCAAATCATTTCGTGATGTATTGCAATCGCTGCAAGCAGGCAACAAGTTTTCGAGAACGCTATCTCCGCCCCAAGCCGCAGGCCAAACGTGGTCAAGCGAGACCACTGGTAGTCCTGCTGATGCACGCCAGCCGAGCGCTTTCCCGCACGCGTAGCATTGCGGCTTGGGAAACTCCTCTTTGACGAGCTTCCGCAAACCATTGGATATGGGGCGGTCGGACGCATACACAGCAGCAATGACTGCGTCTCCTATTCGACCCATTGCACCGTCTTTCAGATCGCTTTCAGCTAAATCCAGTTTGCTGAGGAGTTCAAACCTCATTTCTCGGGCGAGTTGGGTTTCTGAAGAATCTCCAAACCTGCGTACTACTTCATCACCCACCCGGAGGGATCTAGCAAATACATTTAGAAGGAAAGCACCGGCAAAGAATCCTGAGAGGGCAACTGACCTCGAGTAGTCGATACTTGGTCTGAAATTTTCAGGGCCGAGCACGTCCTGCCTGCGAAAGCTACTCGCAAGCAGAAATAATAAATCCTCGCCTTTCGTCGCCGACCGCCATGTCTCAATAGCCATGCCCGAACTACGTCAACTCCTTATGCAGCTTGCTTCTTTGAACGCTGAAAAGATTTCCAGCCGGACGATCGGAGCATGCAAGCCGCACATTCGCCGCAGCCGTAGCCCCAGTCGTGGAGATCCACTCGATCGCCGCGGTAGCACGTGTGCGTTTCCTGTTGAATCACGCGTACCAACTCGTCCCCACCAAGCTCATGGGCCAACGCCCACGTTTGTGCTTTGTCGATCCACATCAGTGGCGTATGGATCACGAAGGGCGCATCAGTACCAAGGTTTACGGCTACTTGTAACGCTTTGATCGTGTCGTCTCTGCAATCTGGGTAGCCCGAGAAGTCGGTTTCGCAGACGCCCGTGATAATGTGCTTCAGCCCTCGGCGATATGCCAACGCCGCCGACAGAGTTAGGAACAACAAATTTCGGCCTGGCACGAACGTATCAGGCAAGTTTTGGCTCAGCATCGAAGCGGCAGTGCCACCAGTAAGGGGGGACTGTCCAATCTGACCGATAATTCCTGCATCGAATACATGATCTGCCATGAGGCAGCTACGCCATCCGCCGTTCAATGCTGCAATCTTGTCGCGAACCGTATGACGAACCGTCATCTCGACATGATGTACTTGTCCATAGTGAAAGCCGACAGTCTCCACGTGCTCAAACCGATCCAGGGCCCAAGCCAGACAAGTAGCTGAATCCTGCCCCCCGGAGAACACGACCAGTGCCCCGTTGGGATTGAGTCCACTGGTCTTCATTGCGCTCCCTCCGCGAATTGCGGACCGTAGTATTCGCAGCCTTCGCCGTTCTGTTGGCGCTTGACCATTACACGATGCAGTTGCGGCATGTCGACAAGCTTGGTCCATACAAAGGCCGCAATGTTCTCCATCGTGGGCGGGCCAAGATCATCGACGTCGTTTAGGAACCGGTGATCAAGATCGGCGTGAACCGCCTGCAGACGCCGCTCAAGCTCCCCCATGTCGACGACCCACCCGAACTCGGTACGTGGGCCGCGGACCCAGACTTCGACCTGATAGGAGTGGCCATGTAACCGACGGTAGCGCGGATCACCGCCCGGCCCTGCGTCGAGCTGGTGGGCTGCGTCGAAGCGGAACTCTTTCCATACGTTGAACAGTGAGACAGTCATGGGATCCCCAAGTACTTGTGCGTTTGCATGCTCAACCGCCATTTCGGATTGGCCTTGCAATAAGCGACGGCGGCTTGCGTGTTTCGTTCTCGCTGCTCGCCGTCCATTGGTTGGAGGAAATGGTGGTCGGCTCGAATGTGGTCAAACTGCTCTGGTAGCGCGTTCGGCTGCGGGAACACAAGTTTGAGTTCGTTTGCCCTCGTCAGTCGAACCGGCGCCGTCCCCTTGGGACTGACTGTGATCCAGTCAATTCCTTCTGGCGGCTCGAGTGTGCCATTGGTTTCGACCGCACATTTGAAGCCAAGGGCATGCAGTGCTCGTATCAAAGGCTCGTCTAATTGCAGTAGTGGCTCACCACCGGTGAAAACAACTAAACGATGTTCAGTCACGTGATGAGGCCAGAGATCCGCAATCTGATACGGCAGCGAACCATCTTCGGGGTATTTGCCACCATTCACCCCGTTGGTACCTACGAAATCGGTGTCGCAGAAATTACATACTGCAGAGGCCCGATCTCGCTCGCGTCCTGACCACAAATTGCAACCAGAGAAGCGACAAAACACAGCGGGGCTGCCTGCATGGAAGCCCTCACCCTGAAGGGTGTAGAAGATCTCTTTAACCGCGTACATTGCTGTTCGCCGGTCGCGACCCCTCAACGACGCGCTGCGCGTTGCGAACCATATAGAAGGCTAGCATCTTCCAGTCCGACGATACGTTCTGCAGGCTGTTCCAACGGCGGCGCTCCGGTCCGAATTCCCATTCCCCTTCGGTCCAGGCCGTCACCGGCCTCAAAGCCGTTAACGGCTCAATGAAATGTTCTCGCTTGGTGGCACCCGTAGCTGCGTGCAAGTACTCCATGACGAACCCCATCGAAATGATTCCGACGCCGTGAACCAGTCGAGAGGTCTTAGGTGTATGGTCGTTCCAAGCATCATGGAACACATGTTTGACGGCATGAAAGAATTCGCTGATCAGATCAACTCCCTTGGTGTGAAGGAGCTTCGAGTCATCGCTGTAAAGACGGAGCGCGCCGTCCGACAGGGAGTTCATAAGTACGCGCTGCACAATGGTGTCACGGATGATGCCGTGTGGATTTGTTTGACCATGAATCATGCCCCGGAGCGAGGAACCGCGACGATAATTAAGCGACTCGACCAGGCTCGCGGCTTCAGCCCGCGACTGATAGCGATGGGGCAATCCGCCGACGCTTGGCAACAACTCGTAGATCAACCCCTTGGGCAAAGGTCTAGTGTTGTTGATCAGAATGAACTGACGGCGTAGTTCTTCTTCTGTCTCGCAGATAAAGGCGGAGACGGGCACCTGGAAGTCTGGGCGGTTAATTTCCCTCAAAGCGCTGAACCGTTGCTGCCCGTCCACTACCCAGCCAGGAGCTCCAGCCGTAATGTCGATGGTCAGTTCGTGGCCAGTATTTGTCTTCTTGATAGAGGCGCGATCCACAAACCCGAGCACGATCGGATTGGCCAGAATGGCATCCTCGCGAAGCAGGTAGTCACCGATCTCGCGGATATGACCCGCAATCTGCGGCCGTTGAAACCCGCTAGGCGTTCCATCAACCGTGCGAGCTAGACGATCGATCTTCGCGATTTTGGCAATCTCGGCTGCGGTTGATACAAAAAAGGCCACTTTTGCATTGCGCGCCTGATCCGGAACTAGAGCGTTGAACTTGAGACGGGTCATGCGGCGTGCCTGTGAGCGAGTAAATGCTGATAGAAGACATGCAAGTTGTGCATGCCACGACGTTTGTTGCGATTGCTGTTGCGAAAGAGAAGCGCCTCTACGCCACCTTCGCGACAAACCCTGCAAGCACAGTCTTGCCAAGGTCTATCGCCCAGGGTGCGACGATAGATCTCACGCTGTTTATTTAGTGCTCGCAGTTGGCTGGCCTCATCGTGATCTTCACGCCAGTTAAGAGCCTTCCAGTACTCGAGAATGCGGTCCAAGGCCTTTTCGATAGCCAACTCTCCCGCCACATGTTGGCGGACAGCATCTAGCGCACTGATTTCAAGCCTTAAAGCGGTCTCCTGGTGCAATACTCCACGACGAGCTTTGGCCTTAAGTTTGTTGTTCTCGCGTGCCTGAGGCACACGAATCGCAGTGTAGTAACTCAACTCACCTTCGGAGTCGCGAGCGAAGTAGTTCTTTACCGCATCCTTGAATGCGCGAAGCAGCGGCGATGTGGTGTCGAAGCTGGCAATGCCATATCGCTCGAACTCGGCTAAATTTTCTATCTTGCCAAAGCCCAAAAGGTGCAAACGGACTCGTGACGGAATGGCTTCCCTAATGGCGGACAGCGCGGCATGTATTTGAGGGACTTTTAGGGGCACTAAACCGCCCACTGCCAAGTAGTCATAACCCATACGCGCGAGTTGGCTTGCTGCCCATGCCATGCTTGGTGCCGACCATCCCTGAATCACTCCCATGGGCGTGAAACCTTTAAGGGATTTGCTCTGCACGTGGAATTCCGAGGCGAGTTGCAACGTCAGATCGTAGCGATCAAGCGTTTCCTGAGGCATCTCCTCGCGTACCCGACCCTTACCCTCATCGAAGTCGAAGATGATGTGATCCACAGAACAACCGTGGGTAAAGCCGCCGTCAGCATAGAACTCAAGCGTGTCGGCCGGAGAATATGGCGGGACCTTTTCGTCGCGATAGGTGAAAGCACCGCAATCGCCAAAAAGAAGGCTGTCTGGATACTTATCTTCGCCATAGCGTAGGAAACGCCTTGCGCCTTCGCGACGAAAGCGCATCATCTGCGGCAAGGTGTACTTGCCATTCCGATGAATGTCACCGACGACACCGCGGGAGACAAGGATCCCGTCATAGGGAGCTCTGTCGAGAAATTCGTGCGGATATTCGTCATCCCATTGGACGATACGCCCCTTGGAATTGCGATCGTTCTTGAAATCGAACTGCGGATCGACGAAATCCATTGCATCCGCATAGATGAACTTCATCATGCCACCTGCCGAAGATTGGGCGACTGCACTAAGCGAATCAGTTGGTCTGTCAAGCGTCGAATATCCTTAGATGTACTCTCGATTTCATTCCAGGCGCAATTGAGATCAGGCCACACGCCGTTCGTCCAAGCGCAACTGGGCGCGATACGCCGCAATGTGTTGACTAGATACCCCTGAGGATCATCTTGTTGCACAGCCCGTGGCATCAAGTAGTCCATCAGGGCGCTAACTGATTCGATTCCCGCACTGTGCGTCAGACGACTCTGTTCCGGTGGAAGGTTCCAGGCACTGGGAAACGACTCTTTCACTGCAGCCCAAAACTGCACCACCGCGCTGAACATGCCGGACGGATTTGTACTCGCACCGTCCAACGAGCGAAAAGAGGCCAACGCACCCAGTGGTTGATGAATCTGCCGCTGGAGACTGCGCACGAGCGCGGAGTCCGTAACAACCCGCTTTGGATCCTTTCCAGTTGTTGTACGACGGATCATTCCGAAGAATGGCGATGACGGGTCAGCGTCGAGGCGATCAACTAGTGCGCTCGGAATCTGCCTCATGGCCATGTCGACCGGAAGATGTGCAGCGTCAACCTCAGGCAGCAATTCGTCCACCAGGCGCTTTGGCAACGGCCGCGCCTTATTTACTAGGATGAATTGCTCGCGGTGCACTTGAAGGTTGTCAGACACAAACGCAACCACAGGCACTGGCAAACTGCTGTCTTGGGCACGAGCTAAAGCTGTGGAGCGTTGCTGACCGTCGACAATCCAAGCGCATTTGCTGCCATCGCTTGGACGCGGGAGCTTTAGTACGCCAGAGTCACTGGCATCAATGAGTCCCTCGGGCGCAGGCCCTCGCGAGCGCGTAAAGGATGCCCGCGGCGAAAGTGCCAGAAGAATGGCGTTCGGAAAGATCACGTTGCCGCTATCTAAGTACTGAACCATGCCCTGAATGTGACGCTGAATTGCCTCCCTTTGAAAACCATCCAAGCCATTTTTAGAGCGCGACAAACGACAAATGTCGGCGATCTCAAGCACTGTCGCGCCGGGCAGGAAGAACGTGTAAAGAGGAATACCGGCTTGAAATGAGCGCAATGCGCGGATTGAGAAACCACTTATCGCTTTCATCCTAACGCCTCTTCGTATAGGCGACGGAACCGACCTTCTTCGCACGCAATTTGGGCCTCTGACCTCAGGCGCTTGAGTGCATTCGTTGCGGAAAGGCCGAGCCTGATGAATCGGTCAACATGTATCGCCAGCACGGCGTCACTTACCCGTTTGCGCGACGCGGGTACAGGAAGCTGGACCGCCGAAAGGGCTGTGTCGACCAGGCTCTGGTCAGCTTCCGGATTAGCTAACGGGCATGTCGCTACCAACTTTGCAAAATGCGCCAATGCGCGTGATGCCCCATCCAGGCGAGTGCCTGGAATAATCTCATTCAGGCGATCGTCGTACCTAATTAATTGCTGGCGTAGCGCCGGCGATAAGTACGGTTTGAGCCCGTAGCCAAGAATTCTTAGGCGATTACGATCGATCTCGGGCAAGTTAGCCAGAGACTCTCCAACCATCTCCGCATACGGCTGGGTAAGTGCTATGAGCACTCTTGCACGACCCGCGCAAAGATTCTTTAGTGAACTAGCAAACGGGCTTCCATCGAGGCTCGCCCACCACTCGGAAGGCAGGGGAGCGTGGGTAAGGCGCTGCCGCAGCGCACCGGGACCAGTCGGAGAAAGCGTGAGATCGTAACTCGGTATTGCCGTTGCCCCATCAAGCAACCCCAATCCAGCCGAAACGACAAAGAATCGACAGCCCAGGCCATTCGCAACGTCCCGGATCCTTCGGAAGGACCGCCCCGCGTACAGGTCGCTGGCAAGGGTCCATTCTGAAACGGCAGCACTCTCAAGCCGGCCAAGCCAAGCTTTGGCCACCAGTCGTTGGCTCCCCCGCGGCAAGTCTGCCGCCCTGAGAGTATCCGCAGGCAGTTTTTCCTTACGTGCGCTACAAGGCGCGGCAATTGCACTCACGCCCGTTGCGACACCATTTAAAGATTTATCAATCACTTAGGCAGCCCCGAAATCCTCGCGAAGGGATACGGATTTCCCCCGCGTATTAGCTCATGGGCCCTGCAATTAGTCAACAGACCATGCGCACTTTTTTGATATGTATTGTCAAAAAAACTGCATGGCCTTGCCAAGCATTGGAAGTGCAGTTTCCGCCGGCTGAGCAAAGAACTGCGCAAGGCGTCACCGATGCCATCGAATCGTCCGAAACGTAATCACGAAAGCTGATACGAGACCCGAGTACGCGTAGCCACTCTTCCGAACACAACGGCGCAGAATATCGCCAGTGACTGGCATGCAGCGTTCCGCTGGCTGATGGACAGGCTCACCCTGGCGGCCCCTGATCTGCACGGCTCGACCCGACGATCACTGATCGTCTTTACCCTCCCGGGCCTGGGAGTAACCAATGCGCAAGTTTCTTACGTGGAAGTGCGCTACGGATGGAACGGCGCGGCGCAAGAGTAGATGTCCACGTACCCGCACACTCGGCAAGGCCCTTTGCTAGGCTAGCCAAAAGCCCAGTCAGGTCTATTCAAGCTCATGCGTGCACCTACGCTCCATAAACAGCAAGTCATCAACAACGCGGCAAAAAATCGAACGCCACGCTTGGTCCCAACGAACCATGGTGCTTCGTTTCGCGACAATGGGTGGTACGACAGTAGTGAGGGGCTCCCCGATCTTGACTTGCTTCTGGGGCAGACGCTGAGGCAGATCGAACACACACATACGTCTCGCGAACGTCATCCGCGATCGTTCGACACGCTCTGGAACAAAGTATGTAAGAGGTTGGAGAAACAGGGGAACGCAACCGCCTACGCGCACTGGAAAACCAGTGAGGACGTTGTCAAGAATAGGAGCGACATCCGGGCGCTTGATGCGCAATGGGCCGCCGCTTGGATGAGCGACGTGGTCACCCTTGGCGAAGGGGATGAGGCGCGCGTCGTCTACCGAAACGCCGACGATTTCGACGCGATACAAGCGAAGCGAGTCGCTCTCAAGCCCAAGATCAAGGTGACGACCGATGACACCCTGGAAATTGCCATTGCTTACTGGATAGAGGCAAAGAATGCGCGCGATGCAGGAGATGACTTGAGGGTCTTGCACGCCCTCGTCCGATGCCATCTCTACGTGGGGATGACGCTATCGGCGAAAACGGAATCGGAGTCGAAAAGTGATGCGGGAAAGCGCCAGGGCAAGGTCGCGCGAGATGCGATGGCCACCACCGTCCTTGACGTGCTCCGCAACCTGGACATCGACAAGAAGATGAAGGACCCCGATTACCTGTGGGGCCAGGTTGCAGAGGTCATTGCGAAAGATCCAAGGTACGCTAGCACGTTGAAAGCCTACGAGGCTCAGGTAACGACGGCAAAGAAGGTGGTGAACTCGACCACTGACCGGCTCGCTGACACGGCGCAAAAGTGGGCGACAAAAAGCAAAACGCCCTACCCGGACATCGCCGCCCAATATCGATGCATCACCGCGCAGATTGAACAGCAGGCGAGGCTTAAAGCAAAGAAAGTTAAACGTCAAGCCCATGGCTAGCTGCCGATGATTCGAACGGATAGTTCGAACTCAGACTTCTCAGCACGGCATTGCACTAGCGCACTGCCGTTGCAAAGCAACCAAGGAGTCTGACATGTTGAATCGTCCCACCCGGCAAGTCCCACGCAGCCGCCACCGCGGTCTCGCCAACCCAGCCCGCGTCGTGGGTACTCGCGCGAGTTGCCTGTCGCACGAGGCCGGTGCGCGCCACCCGGAGCCGACTGTTGAGCGTCTGTGCTCACTGATCGAGATCGATGTCCTTCAGCGGCTTGATGAGATCTTCGAGAAGGTGCGTCTTCTCGGCCACCCGGGGGATGGCCAGGCCAAGGATCACCGTCGTGCCATCCGTTTGCCCGAAGTCCTCAAGATGCTTGGCATCAGTAAGAGCACCTTGTACGGCCGCATCAATCCCGCATCGCCTCTTTACGATCCGCTCATGCCCAAACCGTTCAAGCTCGGCAGCACCGGGCGCTCCCCTTCGGTGTGGTGGCATGGCGAGGTCGTCGCCTATCTCGAGTCCTGCGCTCAGTCGAGCCGCACCCCCTAATTAAGGACATCCACCATGAAGACCGACAACCATCTCGCCGCCAAGGGCGGCGAGGTCAAGGAAACGCGCGCCGAAAAAGCGATCCGCCTGCTGACGACGACCGCGGCTAATCCGTTCCACCAGAAGCTCGATGAATTCAAGACCTTCTACCCTGCGATCGCCACCGCAAAGCGCAACGGGTTGAAGCACAAGCAGATCATCAGGATCCTGGCCGAGGGTGGCCTCAAGCTCTACCCGTCGCTGTTTGAGAAGTTGATGGCGGCCATGAAGGCTGAAGAGAGCCATCGTACGTGTCCTCACTGCGGCCAGACCATGCGGGACTTGGGGAGCGCATCGGACGACATCGGCATCGAGGTCTCTTCCGATGATGTAGCGAACTTCGGACGCTTCGATAGACCAGTCCATTCGTAGGTCAACTTGCCAGTGTCGGGGTTCCAACGACGTTCGGCGCCGTCTTTCAGTTCCTTCGAGTAGTTTGCCTCGGCGACTTTCTTGCCGGCATTCGTCGAGCAGACCGTTTTTCCGTCAAGTACTCCTTTCTTTACCTCAATATCGCAAGTGCCCACTCGAAAGATGTTGACGGACATTGGGCTCTTAAGGACACGTCCGGTGAAGGGTTCCGAGTCACCGAGTTTGTAGAGGAGGCCATTGACCGTATTGGTTTGGCGATAGTCGATTTCACCGCCGCCACACCCGGCAAGGCCGAGCACAATGCATACCAAGGTACAACTATGAATTCGCTTCATTTGATCCCCTGTCCTGTTTGGTCTCACGAGTAAGTCAGCACTGCTTTTCGGTGGCTGTCGCAGTACGACTGCGCTCATCCACCCCAGTTCGCCTTTATGCGTCCAGATATATACTGTTGCAGTATAGACTATTGCCAATGGGAGGCTTGGGCGATGCTGGTAGGGGTTCAGTTACCTCTACCGTCACTTGTCCGAGTCCATTGCCGCCATCTTTGCCAAGCGCCTGAAGGCTGCACGCACGTTGCGTGGCCTCTCTCAACGCGCTCTGGGAGGACTCGTGTCGGATAGCAAGAGCAACGGCGGCGTCCTGATCAACCGCTACGAGCAAGAGGTCAACCGCGCAGACATGGATACGGCGGCTGCGCTGGCTAAGGCGTTGAATGTACCGCTGGCCTATCTCTTCGCTGAAGACGATGAGCAAGCCGAGCTACTTCTTGCGTTTACCCGATTGTCAAAGACGGAACGATCCAAGCTGCTAGCACAAGCCAAGCAACTGGCCAGCGAACACGCGAAGAAAGAGCCGTAACTGCATTCGTTGCGCCGCCCTGTTCGCCTCTGACCGTTATCTGCCGATTCTCTCGACGACATAAGCGCCCCAACCCTGCCAGGGTTGAAGCGCTCATGGGCCCAAATTGCATTGCTTCAAGGGACTTTGGGCTTGCCGCTACCAGGGGACTTACGAATACCCGACAGGACTGCGACGGCCACGACAAGGACGCAGTAGATCAGATCCAGGTTCTTTCTCATCACAGTTTGAACACCCCGTTGCAGACACATCAGGCGGTGTGCCGAAGCGCAAAGCCAGTTTCCACCGACTTCACTCAGGTGTTATAGGTCTGAAATCGGATGGGATCGAAGAAGGCATCTCCGAACATCATGCCTTCTGTCGGGCTAAGGGGATGATCTTTGCCCCGGATCGCAAACTGTCCAAATAGTCTGCCCAGGCCTGCATCATCTTTCGACGCGCAGGGAGATGTGTCGTTCGGTTATAAGCACGTCCGTTGGCGTCCTTAACCGCATGCGCTAACTGGTGCTCAATGTGATCGACTGGAAAGCCAAGTTCTTCGTCGAGGACTGTCCGAGCCATCGCACGGAAGCCATGACCCGTCATCGTCTCACTATCAAAGCCCATGTAACGCAACGCAGCATTGATCGTGTTCTCGCTCATGGGGCGACGCACGCTACGAACACCTGGAAACACGTACTTACCGCGGCCGGTCAACAGATGCAGGTCACGTAGGAGCTCCACTGCCTGATCAGATAGCGGGACAAGGTGTGGCTGCTTCATTTTCATCTTCTCAGCCGGGATATCCCAGACGGCCTTGTCCAAGTGGAATTCTGACCACTCGGCACTTCGCAACTCTCCTGGACGCACAAAAGCTAGTGGCGCCAGCTTCAACGCCGCGATCGTAACGGGTGATCCCTCGTACCGATCAATAGCGCGCAGCAGCTCTCCTATCTTCGACGGAAGGATGATGGTCGCGAAATGTTTGGTTTGCGGGCGCTCCAACGCACCGATCAAATCAGCTGCCGGATTGCGTTCAGCACGCCCAGTAGCGATGGCATAGCGAAATACCTGACCAGCCAATCCGCGGGCACGATGAGCCGATTCCACAACGCCACGCTTTTCCATTTTGCGAAGCGCAGCCAACAACGCCGGCGCGGACATCTCGGCCACAGGCAGACTACCTATGCTCGCCAAGTCACTTTCGATCAGGCGCCGGCTGCGCTCCACGCTGCCTGCTCCCATTCCTTCCTTCTCACGCTTGGCAATGAACTCCAAAGCCACAGATGCAAAGGTGTTACCGGCCTTCTCCAATCGGGTGGCCCGCTCAGCCTTGGCGACATGAGCGGGACTCGCTCCACTCTTCACAAGAGCACGCGCCTTATCGCGTTCGCTGCGCGCCTCGGCAAGCGACATGATGGGGTACTCACCCAATGCAGCCATGCTCGGTCTACCCGCATACCGATAGCGATAGCGCCACAACTTCGCGCCCGTCGGGCGCACCTCGATGCACAGCCCATTGGTATCGGCAACGCGGTACACCTTCTCGCGTGGCTTCAATGTTCGAAGTTTAGTGTCTGTGAGCATGTGAGTAACGAAGTTGTGAGTAACGTGAGGTGTAAACCTTTCGCTTACTCACCACCTTACTCACTTTTAGACTGGATGCAATGGGACAACTCTGGACCAACCTGGACCCTAGATCCCTACAATTCAGGTGTTTTGTGAGTCACAAAAACTTCTTTGGAAGTCCTTGGACGAGTATGTGGTGGGCCCACCAGGATTCGAACCTGGAACCAAGGGATTATGAGTCCCCTGCTCTAACCGTTGAGCTATAGGCCCTTGCGTGCCGGCGTTGCGCCGGCTTGGGGCGAACATGGTAGCGGTGTCGGGCGGGGGCGTCGACGGGGTTGGGCGGGTTTGGAGGTGGGAACTCGGCGGCGGGGCGTGGGTAACGTAGACTTTGCGCTGTCGCGCCCTGGCTGGCGCCTGTTTCCCGAAGGATGCGCCATGCGCGAGCTGATCGAACGTTACCTGGCTGCCTATAACCGCATGGACGTCGATGGCATGGTGGCGACGATGCACCGCGAGGTGGTGTTCGAGAATTACACCGCGGGCGTGCTGAGCGTGCGCACGTTCGGCGTCGATGAGTTACGTCACCTGGCGCAGAGTTCGAGCTTTCTGTTTTCGGCGCGGCGGCAGGTGATTCTTGCCTATGAAGAGCGCGACGGGACGGCGACGGTGCATATCCTGTTTGACGGGACGTTCGCCGTGGACTTGCCCAATGGGGTGCGCGCGGGGCAGTCGATCACGTTGAATGGGCGGAGCGAGTTTCGGCAGCGGGATGGGTTGTTGGTTTATATCGGGGATTACAGTGAGTGATCGGGTTGCTTTTTAAGAGCCCGGCGGAACTTTTTCGCGACAGCTGACCATAGAGGCGCTGGATTCCGGCCTGCGCCGGAATGACGAGCTAAAGAAGCGCCATATCCGACTGTAGAGGCGCTGGATGACTCGCTCCGCTCGCCCCTTCGGGGCCGTCCTTCGGACGTTCTCCGCGCTCCGCGCTTGTCCGGCTTTCGCCGAAATGACGAGCTAGAGAACACAGCTCTCGCCCTTATTACGGTCCTCGCCGGAATGCGAGCTAGAAGCCCGCAGCTCGCGCATCTGCTTTTAGACCATCCGCATCCGCGCGGCGCAGCAAGGCGTTGCGCCAGTGTTGTTGTTGCTCGGTGGTGGATTCCACCAGCCATTGCGGCTTGCTGGCCACCCATGCGGCAACGGCTACGCCATCTTCATAGAGCACGCGCGTGCCGACGAGGGCGGGCAGTTTGTTGCCGGCCAATACGGTGCCCACGAGGTTGAGTGGGTCGGAGCCGCTGACGAGCACGAGATCGCCTTGCGGCTCTTGCTGGCGCACGGCACGCAGGCGCGCGATGGCTTCGGGTAGCGCGAATTGTTCGCCGACCAGGCCTTCGACGAAGCGGCCGCCGCGAATTTCGCCGCGGGCTTCAAGGCGGTGGTAGACGCGCAGGAGTTCGCGCCAGCTGGGCAGCCAGGGGGCTTCGCGTTCCAGCAGTTTCCAGAAGACGACGCCGTAGCGACGCAGCAGGCTGCGGGCGATGTGTTCGAGTTGGTCGGGGTCGTTTTTTGTGTTTGGGGTAGGCGGGGATTTCTCGAGCACCCTCCCCTCATCTGCCCTGCCGGGCATCTTCTCTCCCACGGGACTACCTTCGGGTCGCCCGGAGGGTAGAAGATTGGCGCGGTTTGACCTCACTAATGACCATCTGCCGGCGTCTTCGATGCCGGTGAGCATGTGGCGGCGCAGGCGACGGTGGCGATGCGCATCGCGTTTGGCGGCCGGCACGAGCAATGCGCGCAGGCCGGCGAAACTGTCGGCGGTCACGCGGCCGGCGGCGACGAGTTCGCCCAGGGCATCTTCCAGTTCGGTGCGCAGCAGGTGCGTGTCGCTCAGCAGTTCGTCGAAGAACAGTGCGCCGTGATCGCGCAGCGCATCAAGCACGGCTTGCGCGCGCGAGGAGACAATGACTTCTTGCGCGTTGGCATCAACGGCCGCGGTGGCGGTCCAGATGGGCAGGCTGCGGCGTGGCAACAGCACAATGGGCGTGGCACGCACGGGGCCGCCCGTGCCCGTGCCGCTGCGCAGGCGACTCCAGCTGACGCGGCCGGCGCGGATCTGTTCGTCCAGCCAGGTGATGGAGTAGTCGTTGATGCGCGCGGGCAGCACTTCGCTTTCCCACGCACCGGCGGCAGCCTCGAAGCCTTCGAGCTGGGTGAGCACGGCGGGCAAGGCATCGGGGCCGCTGAGGCGCGCACCGGGTGCCACGTGTTGCCATTCGAACAGGAAGCGCATCAGGTCGCGACGACTGACCGGCTCTATCTCGCGACGCAACCTGCCAATGGTGTAGCGGTGAATGCGCGCTAGCAGATGGCGTTCGCACCATTCCACTTCATGCGTGCCGGGTGTGAAGTGGCCCTGCATCACATAGCCTTCCGATTGCAGGCGCAGCAGGACGAGATCGATATCGCTGGACTCGACCTGCAGGAACACGGCGAGCTGGGCGACGGTGATGGGGCCGGAGCCGGTGAGGCGGCCGCGCACAAGTTCGAGCAGCGCGTCGTCGCGCGTCCATGTTTGCGCGGCGTATTCGACGGGGGCGTCAATGGGCGGATGCAGCGCGGCAGCCGGGTGGACGGCTTGCCACTTGGGGAGGGATTCGGCGGTGGTCCAGATGTGCTGGTCGCTAGCTTTGAGGCTGGACTGAGTCGAGAGTGACCCCTCACCCCAACCCTCTCCCCGGCGGGGAGAGGGAGTTAGGAGCGTCGCACGATGAGTTTTTGCGAGGGCGTTGAGCCAGATGTTCCAGCCGTCGTTCGCATCCGCTTCGCTTTGTGTCACGCCACCGAGGATGGTGAGCGCTTCGTGCATTTCATCCACGCTGCGCACTTGCGGCCATGCCTCTTCGCGCACGGAAGCAATGGCGTCGGGGTCGAGGCGGCCAAGGTCGTCGGCGTTCTCCGGATCGGACCAGCGGCGCGATTGCACGGCCTGCGTGCGGCGTTCTTCCAGCGGCGCGTCGTCGAGATAGGCGTACGGCGCGGCGTTGAGCACCTCGCCGGCGAGTGGGCTCGGTGCGGCGAGATCGCGCGCCACCACCTGGATGGAACCGTCTTCCAGGCCGTGCAGGATGTGCAGCAGGCCGTCGATGTCCATCGCTTCGCGCAGGCAGTCGTGCAGCGTCTGGTTCACCAGCGGGTGATCGGGAATCTCGCGCTCGCCCACGATGTTTTCCAGACACGCGACCTGATCGGGAAACACGGCGGCGAGCAGGTCTTCGCTCTTCATGCGCTGAAGTGGCGGCGGCACTTTCTTGCCGCCCTGGAAGCGCGGCAAGGCGAGCGCGGTGGTGGCATTCCAGCGCCAGCGCGCGGGAAACAGCGGCGCATCGAGCAGCGCCTGCACCAGCACGTGCTCGGCGGTATTGGAGTGCAGGTAACGCGCCACTTCTTCCAGCGGAAAACTGTGGCTGGTGGAGAGCGACAGCACGATGGCATCTTCCGTGGCCGCCGCCTGCAGTTCGAAGTTGAACTGTCGGCAGAAGCGCTTGCGCAGCGCCAGGCCCCACGCGCGATTGATGCGGCTGCCCCACGGCGTGTGGATGATGAGCTGCGTGCCGCCCGATTCGTCGAAGAACCGCTCGAACACCAGCACTTCCTGCGTGGGCAGCACGCCGAGCGCGGCCTTCGCGGCAGCCATGTAGTCGGCCAGTAGCTGCGCGGACGCTTCGTTCATGCCCAGCGTGTGCATCAGCCAGTGCATGACGGCGGGCACGCCGCCTTCGTCCAGGCGCGTGGCAATTTCTTCGCGCAGGCGCGATACGCCGTGCGACAGCTCGGCGCTGCGGCCCGGCGCTTCGCCCAGCCAGAACGGAATATTGGGCGGCACGCCTTGCGCGTCTTCCACGCGCAGGCGATCGCGTTCCACGCGGATGATGCGGTAACTGGTGTTGCCGAGCTGGAACACGTCGCCGGCGAGGCTTTCCACGGCGAAGTCTTCGTTCACCGTGCCGATGATGGTGGCTTGCGGCTCCAGCACCACAAGATAGTCGGCGGTGTCGGGAATGGCGCCACCGGAGGTGACCGCGGTGAGCCGCGCATTGCGGCGCGCGCGCAGCTGCTTGTGCACGGCATCACGATGGATGTACGCCGCGCGCGGGCCGTTTCGCGTGGTGAAGCCATCGGCGAGCATGCGCACGGTGGCATCGAATTGTTCGCGCGAAAGGTCGCGATAGGGATAGGCGCGACGCAGCGTGTCGTACAACGCGTCCTCGTTCCATTCCTGCCCGGCCACTTCCGCCACGATCTGCTGCGCGAGCACGTCGAGCGGCTGCGGCGGCTGGATCAACGTGTCGAGTTCGCCGCGGCGTACGCAGTCGAGCAAGGCGGTGCATTCCACCAGGTCGTCGCGCGAGGTGGGAAACAGGCGCGCTTTCGGCGTGCCGTTCACCGCGTGGCCCGAACGGCCCGCGCGCTGCAGGAAAGCCGCAATGGAACGCGGCGAGGCGAGCTGGCAGACGAGATCCACATCGCCGATATCGATGCCGAGTTCCAGCGAGGCCGTCGCCACCAGCACGCGCAGGTCGCCGCGCTTGAGGCGCTGTTCCGCATCCAGCCGCTGCTCTTTCGCCAGGCTGCCGTGGTGCGCGGCCACGGCTTCTTTGCCGAGACGTTCGGAAAGATGGCGCGCCACGCGCTCGGCCATGCGCCGCGTGTTGACGAAGACGAGCGTGGTGCGATGCGATTCGACCAGTTGCGCGAGGCGGTTGTAGACGAGTTCCCAGCAGTCGTTGGACATCACCGATTCGAGCGGCACCGGCGGGACTTCGATGGCGAGGTCGCGTGCGCGGGCGTGGCCGACGTCGATGATGTTGACGCGATCTCTTTCCTTCTCCCCGCCGGGGAGAAGGTGGCCCGAAGGGTCGGATGAGGGGGCGGAGCTTGCCTCGGTCTTTTTCGAAGCGCGCTTCTTTGTGGACGTGTCGCCAGGTTGGCCTCTCACCCCGGCCCTCTCCCCGTCGGGGAGAGGGAGAAGTGTGGCGTGGCTGCCAACCAGAAACTTCGCCACGTCCTCAATCGGCTTCTGCGTCGCCGACAACCCGATCCTCAACAACCGCCGCTGGCACAATGACTCCAATCGCTCCAGCGACAACGCCAGATGCGCGCCACGCTTGCTGGAAGCGAGCGCGTGAATCTCGTCCACAATCACCGTGCGCGTGCTCGCCAACATCGTGCGTCCCGATTCGGAGCCAAGCAGGATGTAGAGCGATTCGGGCGTGGTGACGAGGATGTGCGGCGGCTGCTTGCGCATCCATGTGCGCTCAGCCTGCGGCGTGTCGCCGGTGCGTACGGCGGTGCGGATGGCCACGTCGGGCAGGCCCATCGCGGCGAGCTGCGCGCGAATGCCTTCCAGCGGCGCTTCCAGGTTGATGCGGATGTCGTTGGAGAGCGCTTTCAGCGGCGAGATGTACACCACGGTGGTGGCATCGGGCAGCGCGCCATCGTTGGCCACGCCTTCGCGCACCAGGGCGTCGATGGCGGAAAGAAAGGCCGTGAGCGTCTTGCCCGAGCCCGTGGGCGCGGCCACCAGCGTGTGCCGGCCTGACCGTATGGACGGCCAAGCGGCTTTTTGCGGTGCTGTCGGTTCAGGAAACGCACCCTGGAACCAGGCGGCAACGGCTGGATGAAAGTCGTGCAGGGGCATGGACTTAAGTGTGGCTCAGGCCGCTCTCAGAGCTTGAGATATGGGGACGTCAAGGGTTTTTGGCAATTGTTCGAAAGAAAATTCGCTTCAGTCCCTCGCAGAATTACGTGACAATATCGTTAAGCCGCGGCTACAGCTGATTTCTTGCGGCGTTTTCCTGCTCTTTTCCTTATCTCCGGGGACCATCCAATGACCGCCGCCAGCCCGACGCGTTTCGCGTTGCTCGCCCTTTCCATTGCCAGCGCCCTTGCCGTAGGAACGACCGCTTTCGCACAGGACGCGAACCCGCCCGCCGCCGCTCCGGCCAAGGGTCAGACCGGCAAGCCCGTCCAGCTCGAAACCATCAACGTGACCGCCGAAAAGCGCGTCGAGAACCTGCAGAAGGTGCCGGTCTCCATGACCGTGATCACCCCGGAGCAATTGAGCAACTACGGCCAGTCGGGCGATACCGTGCTGCAGCTCGCCGGCCGCGCGCCGAGCGTGTACGCCGAAACGTCTTACGGTCGTGAGTTCCCGCGTTTCTACATCCGCGGCCTGGGCAACAGCGACTTCGACCTCAACGCGTCGCAGCCGGTGTCGATGGTGTACGACGACATCGTGCAGGAAAACCCCATCCTCAAGGGCTTCCCGCTGTTCGACCTGCAGCAGGTGGAAGTGCTGCGCGGTCCGCAGGGCACCATGTTCGGCCGCAACTCGCCGGCCGGCGTGATCAAGTTCGACTCGGTGAAGCCGAGCCAGGAAACCAGCGGCTACGCCAAGGCTTCCTACGGCACCAAGGGCACCGCCAATGCGGAAGCCGCGCTCGGCGGCTCGCTGGGCGGCAACTGGTCGGGCCGTGTGTCGGCGCTGGCGCAGCATCGCGATGGCTGGATCGACAACGACTACACCGGCAAGAAGGACGACCTCGGCGGCTACAACGACCGCGCCGTGCGTCTGCAGGCCATGTATGACGTGCAGGATTTCAACGCGCTGATCAACGTGCACGGCCGCTGGCTCGACGGCAGCGCCATGGTCAACCGCGCCAATGCGATTCCGCTGGGCAGCGACAGCCTCGCGCCGGGCTTCGATCGCGATGTGGTGTACCAGGATGGCCGCAACCGCCAGCATCTGTTCTCGTGGGGCAGCAACCTGCACCTCACCTGGAATCTCGGTGACTACACGCTCACCTCGATCACCGGTTTCGAGAAGGCCACCACGTACAGCCTCGGCGACGTGGACGGCGGTATCGCCATTCCGCTCGCGCCGAACCAGGACGCGTACAAGACGCCGTTCCCGTCCGAAACCGCCGATGCGCTGCCGCACGATCGCCAGATCACGCAGGAAGTGCGCCTGGCCAGCAATCCGCAGGATCGCCTGAACTGGCAGGTGGGCGCGTACTACTTCTACGAAAACATCGCGATCGTCAATTACGACTACGCCACGCTCGACAACCATGCAATGGACGGCTACGCGCAGCAGGCGCAGACCACCAAGGCATACGCGGTGTTCGGTTCGGCCGACTATCACATCACCGACGACTTCGACGTGCGTGCCGGTACGCGCTGGTCGCACGATTCGCGCGACTTCCATGTGGACCGCATCCTGTCGCCGATCGGCGGCGGCCCGCTGTCGCTCAGCGCCAACCCGCATGACGCGCGCTGGAGCGGCGACCTCACCGGCACGTGGGAGCTGAACCCGAACGTCAACGTGTACGGCCGCATCGCCAATGGCTTCCGCGCGCCCAGCGTGCAGGGTCGCGTGCTGTTTGCCGACTTCATTTCGCAGGCCAAGCCCGAGACGATTACCTCGTACGAGTTGGGCGTGAAGACCACCGGCATGGACAACCGCCTGCGCTTCAACGCGGACGTGTACGACTACACCATGCACAACCAGCAGCTCACCGCGGTGGGCGGCGACATCAACGTCACGCGACTGATCAACGCGAAGAAGACCGAAGGCTACGGCGCCGAGTTCGATCTGGAAGCGTACGTGACGCCGAACTTCATCCTCACCGCCGGCGGCAGCTACAACCACACCAAGCTGGACGACCCGAACCTGGCCGTGGCCGTGTGCGGCTCGGGCTGCACCGTGCTCGACCCGGTCAATGCCGACGGCAACGCGCTGGTCAACGGCAACCCGCTGCCGAACGCGCCTCAGTGGATCGGCAACTTCACCGCGCGCTACGGCATTCCGTACGGCGAGAGCGGCGAGTTCTTCATCTACACCGACTGGAGCTACCGCAGCGAAGTGAATTTCTTCCTGTACGACTCGGAAGAATTCCGCGGCAAGCCGGCGCTCGAGGGCGGCGTGCGCGTGGGCTACAACTGGGATTTCGGCAAGCGCGAAATCGCCCTGTACGGCCGCAACATCACCAACAAGCAGTACATCACCGGTGCGATCGACTTCAACAACCGCACCGCGTTCGTCAACGACCCGCGCATCATCGGCGTGGAGTTCCGCGCGGACTTCTGATGTTCCGATCGGCTTGAGTGCCTGTCGCGTGATGTAAAAAGGGGAGCGGACCGTCCGCTCCCCTTTTCTTTGGTGCCTGGCAGGTCTTTAGAGCGGAGCCGCCAAGCCCGGTCTTCAGCGATGAACCTCCTGCAAGGCGCCAAACGCACGCCGCTTGTTGCAGAATGCAGACCTTTACCGTCGAGTGAACGATGTGAACCACCCGGGCGACCACGGCAGCGAACGCTCCCAGCTCCTCACCATGGCCGATGGCCAGCAACTGTTCGTGCGTGACTGGCCGAGCAGCCGTGCGCACGACGCGGTGCTGATCGTGCATGGCCTGGGCGAGCACAGCGGGCGCTACCAGCGGATGGCGCAGTGGTTCCACACGCGCGGCCATGCGGTGCGCAGCTACGACCAGCGCGGCCACGGCCAGACGCCGGGCCGGCGCGGTGCATTGGCGCATCCGGATGACCTGCTCGAAGACCTGGCCACCGTCTACAACGACTACGCTCAGTCCCTGCCGAAACGACCCTTGCTGCTCGGCCACAGCATGGGCGGCCTGGTCGCTGCACGTGCCGTGCTGGACCGCCGACTGCAACCGCCGGCGATGGTGCTGTCCTCCCCTGCCCTGCGCACGTGGGAGCCGGCGTGGCGGCAGAAACTGGCGGCCATGCTGGCCAAGGCGCTGCCCAACCTGCCGATGCCCAACGGGCTGCCGTTCGACAAGCTCTCGCACGATCCGCAGGTGGAACCGACCTATCGCGCCGATCCGCTGCGCCATGGCTGGATCACGCCGCGACTGGCGGATTTCATCTTCCGCGCGGGCGATGCCTCCGTGGCGGATGCATCGAAGCTCGCCATTCCCACACTGCTGCTGGTGGCCGGCGCGGACAAGCTGGTGAATCCATCAGGCAGCCGTGATTTTTCGTCGGCCACGTGGGCGGGCAACAAGGTCACCACGCGCTATTTTGACTCGCTCTACCACGAGCTGTTCAACGAGGCCGAGCCGGCGCGCAGCCAGGTGCTGAAGCAGTTGGGCGACTGGCTGCAAAAACGTTCCTGATCGACCGGCCTCACATCCATTCGCGCTTGCCGGTGAACACGATGGTGAGCCATTCGACGCGGATGTCGCTGCCCAGTCGCCTGGCGATCTCGTTGCGCACGGCATCGACATCGCCCATGTCACCCAGCGGGCGCGACGATTCCACCAGGATGTGGATGTCGATGAAGCGCATGCGGCCGATCTTCGCCACGTAGCTGGTGAAATCGAGGTAACCGCGTTCCTGCACCAGGGTCGTCATCACGTCGCGCACGCGCTGGTCGAGCGCATCGGGCGCCAGCTGCAGCACTTCGCGCAGCGCCTCCCACAGGCTGCCCAGCGGCAACGGCAACAAGCCCAGCGTCAACAGCAGCAGCACGGTGGAATCGATGTAACGCGTCCAGTGATCGAGCGGCCCGCCCTGGATCACCGCCGCCAGCGCGAAACCCACCAGCACCGCGACGCTGATGCAGCCGCCGATGAGCCAGCCCTTGGCATCGAGCTGCAACAGCACCGAACCCATAGCGATCGATTCGCGGCGCATGTAGAGCGCCATGAACAGGCTCACCACGCCCACGATCGCTGCCCATATCGCACCGAAACCGAAGGCCAGTTCATGCCCTCCGGTGAGCAGGCCATGCAGCGCGGTGAACCCGCCGTAGCTGCAGATGGCGGTGAGCACGGCGGCGTTGAACACCAGCACCAGCGGCTCCAGGTGCCAGTAGCCGAACTGGAAGCGCCGGCTGCCCTCGCTGGTGACGAGATGCGATACCGCGAGGGAACCGGCCGTGAGCACCACGTCCACCAGGGAATAGAAACCATCGAAGGCGATGGCTTGCGAATGCATCAGCAGGCCCACGGCCACGCAGGCCACGCCGACCAGGAAGGTCACGCCGATGGAAAGGCGCAGCTGACGTTGCTCGCGGGAAGTGTCCATCATGAGATGTTCGGCCTGCCTCGCTTCGAGCGTTTTCGACAAACCTGTTGCTTCAACGCTGCCACCGCGTACCACGACCCAAACGGTGCTGCTCCCCGCAGACCGGATGTCAGTCGCAACCATGCGCTTGTCGACCGAAGACATAAAGAGGCGCGCAACACTTCTGCGCTCCAACCGCATCGCGGCCGACCCCATCGGCACTGCGTTCTTTCGGTGACACCCTGATACGGATTGTCGCCATGCGCGCGGTCGATGGACCGTGAAGGATGGGCGTCCAAACGGCGTGGCAAACGACAAACTGCGCGCCGCCTTCGTGGTGTCATTCTGTAAACGAACCTTCACGTTTTGATTTCACCTGTCGCGTCAGCATGTGCGAACGCACGGCGCGTTTGGTACGGGGAAGGTCATGTCGAGCAAGCCCAATTCACCCTCACGTCGCGACTTCCTGCGACAGTCGCTGGTGGCGGTACCTGCGGTCAGCCTGCTGGGAACATCCGCCATAGCGCAGACGCAAAGCGGCACGGCGGCCGCGCCGGCCGCAGCGAGTGGGGCGAGCTACACGCCGCGTTATTTCACGGCGCCCGAATGGGAATTCCTGCAGGCCGCCGTCGAGCGATTGATTCCACCCAACGATGACGGCCCGAGCGCCGTGGAAGCGGGCGTGCCGGAGTTCCTCGATCGACAGATGGACGCGGCCTACGGCCATGGTTCGCTGTGGTACATGCAGGGACCGTTCGTGCCCGACGCGCCAGCCACGCTTGGCTACCAGTTGCGCTACACGCCGCGCGAGTTCTATCGCAAGGGCATCGCCGCCATCGACGACTGGTGCAAGAAACAGCACAACAACGCCTTCGCGGCGCTGCCGCCGGACCAGCGCGACGCGATTCTTCACCAGCTGGAAAAAGGCGAGATCAAACTCGACGACGTGCCTGCCACCACGTTCTTCTCGCAACTGCTCACCAATACCAAGGAAGGCTACTTCGCCGACCCGATGTACGGAGGCAACAAACAGATGGCGGCTTGGAAAATGATCGGCTTTCCCGGCGCACGCGCCGATTTTGCCGACTGGGTCGAACAACCCGGCAAGGTCTATCCGTTCGGTCCGGTGTCCATCGAAGGGGCGAAGTCATGATCCGCATGAAACCGGTCGACGTGGTGATCGTCGGCTTCGGCTGGACCGGCGCCATCATGGGCATCGAGCTGGTCGACACGGGATTGAAGGTGCTGGCACTGGAACGCGGCGCGTATCGCGACACCTCGCCCGACTTCACCTATCCGCACAACGCCGACGAGCTGGCCTATGGCATTCGCGGCGAACTGTTCCAGCCGCTGGCGCGCGAGACGGTGACCATACGTCACAACCTCAACGAGACCGCGGTGCCGTATCGCCAATACGGTTCCTTCTTGCTCGGCAACAACGTGGGCGGCGCAGGCATCCACTGGAACGGCCAGCACTATCGTCCCTCGCCGGAAGACCTGGAATTCCACAGCCACATCAGTAAGCGCTACGGCGACAAGTTCATGCCGGCGGACATGCAGATCCAGGATTACGGCGTGACCTACGACGAACTGGAGCCGTTCCTCGAACAGTTCGAATACCTGTGCGGCACCTCGGGCACGGCGGGCAACCTCAACGGCGAGATCAAGGAAGGCGGCAATCCGTTCGAGGGTCCGCGCAAGAAGGCATATCCGAACCCTGCGGTGAAGAACAACTATGGCGCGCAGCTTTTCGCGGATGCGGCGCGTTCGAAGGGTTACAAGCCGTTCCCGCAACCGTCGTCCAACGCATCGCAGCCTTACACCAATCCGCACGGCGTGCGCCTGGGGCCGTGCAACCTGTGCGGCTATTGCGAGCGCTTCGGTTGCTTCATGTATTCCAAGGCATCGCCGCAGACCACGATTCTTCCGGTGTTGATGCGCAAGCCGAACTTCGAGCTGCGCACGCACAGCCACGTGACGAAGATCAATCTCGACTCCAGCGGCAAGCGTGCCACCGGCGTCACCTATATCGACGCGCAAGGCCAGCAGGTGGAGCAGCCGGCGGATCTGGTGATCGTCGCCGCGTTCCAGATGCACAACACGCGGTTGATGCTGCTCTCGGGCATCGGCAAGCCGTATGACCCCAACACCGGCAAGGGCGTGATCGGCAAGAACTACGCGTACCAGATGATGAGCAACGTCACCGTCTTCTACGACAAGGACGTGGCGATCAACCCGTTCATCGGCGCGGGTTCCGGCGGCAACGTCATCATTGACGAATTCAACTCCGACCACTTCGACCACGGCCCGCATGGTTTCGTGGGTGGCGGTTACATTCTGGGCGGACAGACGGGCGGGCGACCGATCCAGCAATTGCTGTTGCCGCCAGGCACGCCGGGCTGGGGCGAAAAGTGGAAGCGCGCGGCGAAGGACAGCTACCTGCACACCACCGGCGTGCAGACGCATGGCTCGGTGATGTCGTATCGCGACCGCTATCTCGATCTCGACCCGACATACAAGGACGCCTTCGGCCAGCCGCTGCTGCGCATCACCTTCGACTGGCACGACAACGAATACAAGATGACGCGCTTCCTCACCGATCGCGCGCAGGAAATCGCCGATGCGATGAAGCCGAAGCAGACCTCGCAGACGATACGCAAACCCGGCGACCACTACGACGTGCGGCAATACCAGACCACGCACACCACGGGCGGCGTGATCCAGGGTACGTCGCCGGAGACCAGTGCACTCAATCGCTTCCAGCAGAACTGGGATGTGCACAACGTGTTCGTCACCGGCGCGTCCGCCTTTCCGCAGAACCTGGGCTACAACCCGACCGGCCTCATCGGCGGCCTCACCTACATGTCCGTCAAGGCCATCCGTGAGACCTACCTCAAGAATCCAGGACCCCTGGTGCAGGCATGAACACGTACGCCAAGCCTCGTCGTCGCGGTGGCGGCCTGTTACGCGTCATCATCGTGTTGATCGTACTGCTGGTGATCGCGTGGATGGCAGCGATGCTGTTTCCGGGCGGCGGCGGCGATCCCGCCGCGAAGGCCGCGGAATCCACGCCCGATCAGCTCAAGCAGGGTGAATACCTCGCGCGTCTTGGCGATTGCGCCGCGTGCCACACGGCGCCCGGTGGCAAACCGTACGCCGGCGGGCTGGCGATTGCCTCGCCCATCGGCACCATCTACAGCACCAACATCACGCCCGATCCGGATACCGGCATCGGCAAATACACCTATGGGCAATTCGAGCGTGCGGTGCGCCGCGGCATCGATGCCGAAGGCCACACGCTCTACCCGGCCATGCCCTACCCGTCGTACGCGAAGGTCAGCGACCAGGACGTCCAGGCGCTGTACGCGTATTTCATGCACGGCGTGCAGCCGGTAAAACAGGACAACCATGCCGAAGGCATCGCATGGCCGCTTTCGATGCGTTGGCCGCTCACGTATTGGCGCTGGATGTTCGCGCCCAAGGTGACGCCGGTGCAGACGGCAGCGACGGGCGATCCGACCGTGGCGCGCGGGCAATATCTGGTGGAAGGCCTTGGCCACTGCGGCGCATGCCACACGCCACGCACCTTTACGCTGCGCGAAAAAGCCTTGGGCCCGAATGACGGCACGGCCTACCTGAGCGGCGGCGAGAGCGACAACTGGGTCGCCCCCAGCTTGCGCGGCGAACTGGCCAGCGGACTCGGCAGCGTGAGCGAAGATGACATCGCCACGCTGCTCAAGAGCGGACGCACCGAGCGCAGCGCCGTGTTCGGCGGCATGAGCGACGTGGTGGAACACAGCACGCAGTACATGAGCGATGCCGATCTCGCCGCCGTGGCGCACTTCCTCAAATCGTTGCCTGCCGCACACGAGGAACAGGCGGTGACGTACGACGAGGCGACACGCACCGCCCTCATGAGCGGCAACGTGGCAGTGGCTGGCGCGCAGCTCTATGTCGACAACTGCGCCACCTGCCATCGCACCGACGGCCACGGCTACGGTCAGGTGTTCCCGGCGCTGGCCGGCAACCCCGTACTCAACGGCCAGAATGCCGGCTCGGCGATCCGGCTGGTGCTACACGGCGGCACCATGCCGTCGGGCCGCGATGCACCCACGCAATTCAGCATGCCCGCGTTCCGCGAGCGTCTGAACAATCAGCAGATCGCCGAGGTACTCACCTTCGCGCGCTCCAGCTGGGGCAATCGCGGCAGCGCGGTGACCGCACAGGACGTTGCACATCTGCGCGACCTGCCACCGGCCGGCCAGCCGTTGATGACCGGTTACGATCCACGCGTGCGTGGTTCCGAAGGCCCGGGCCCCGATGCCGAGGATCAGGCCGGCACGCCGGTGACGCACAAGTAGTGCACATTGCGAGACCCCAGCGAGAGCCCGGTGTCGAACGCCGCTGCAATCGCCTGCTAATGGAGGCGATTGTTGCCGGAGCGCAGGCACGAAAACCGTACGCGCCAGGCTAATGACGTGAAAGAGACAAGGTGGGCCCAGCCTGTATCTGCGCCTGTGATTGTTCGCGCATGCGTTGTTGCTGGGCTTGTTGTTGATTGAACGTATCCGCCTGCTGCAGGCTCTGCTGCAATGGCGGCGAATTCTGAGTCATGTCAACACGGGCGAAGCCAGCGAGCCCAACGATGGTGGCTTGCTTGTTCTCAAGCGTGATGCTTTCGATCTGCCCGGCCTTGATGTTGCCCTGGTGGCAGGCCACGGTGAGCTGGGCAAGACGTTCTTCGCAGGCACTCTTCGGAAGCAGCGCTTTGAGTTCGCTATACAGCGCATGCTGGGGATGACTCGGATCGCTGAAGGGCCGCTGGCCCGACGCTTGGGGCGTATCGACGCGCGCGGCCAGCGACGGATTGGTTGACGCCTCGGCACGATGCATGTCGGGCGCTTGCCCGGCCCGTGTGGCCTGAACGGTGGCCAGATCGAGGGCGGCGGCGGGCTTTTGCAGTGCCGCCAGTTGGGCGTGCGCCTGCGCAAGGGCGAGTGTGCCAGGGTCGGGTTGGCCCGTCGCAGGCAAGCCGTGTTCATGCTGGAAGCCCGCTACGGCGGCCCGCGTCGCGTGATCGTAGGTGCCATGCGTCGGCAACGGCTGACCACGGTGATCGGTCAAGCCAAGCGCGTTGAGGTTTTCCTGCAAGGCCTGCACGCGATGGGGCTCGAGCGCCGACGGCGCGACTGGTATCCCGAACGCCTCATGACCATTCGTCGCCTGGTTCGAGCGGCGATCGACGGTGTCGAACCCGCGGGAGATCGCCTCTTGCGCGCCATGCAAGCTGTGCTGCACGGCATGTACGTTGTCGGCCAACTGCTCCTGCATATGATGCATGGCCTGCGGACTGCTGGCGCGCTGAATGCGTTGCTCGATCTGCTGAGAGCCCTCATGAGCGCGCTGACCAGCCGTTTCCAGAACGTTGTTCAGGCGATCGCCCGCCGCATCGAGCGCCTGCGAAACACCGCCACTCACGGCCTGGGCAAATCCGGCGACATCACGGGCAACATGTCCCAACTGATCTCCCGCGGCATGGGCAGTGATGCCCGCCTGGGCGCTGACGAGCGCGCCGAGTGCCAGGCCAGGCGACAAGGGTGCCGCACGTGCTGCTTCACGGGCCAACGCCTGGGTGACCTGGTCGAGGCCCTGTCCAGTCGTTTGTGCCGCGTGAGCCGCGGCATCGGCACCGCGGTGCAAGGCTTGCCCCAGGTCATGCGCGCCTGCGGCTGCGTTATGCAGGCTGGCCTGCGTGACCTCGCCTGCCGCGTGCAGGCGTTCGGAGGACTGCTCCAGGACGTGCGAGGTCAAGCCGATGGCGCTGACATGGGCGACACCTTGCACCGTTTGGTGATAAGTGGCTGCGGCTACGGCGTCAGCCACCTGGTTCTGCAACCGCTGAGCTTGCTCGGGATGCTGCTGATAGGACAGTACATCGTGCAGATCGAGGCGGGCTGCCATGACGTCGTGACGATAGTGCTCGATGGCACCTTGATACTGGCGATAGCGCGCTTCATTGGCCTCGGTCATCACCGTCTGGCCACCCGGGTCGGGAGAGAAGTTGTTGACGAAGTGCGCGGTGAGACTGGCGGCGAGGAGAGGGTTGGGCGGGTGCGCGGGGTTGGGGGCGTCGAGATAGCCGCCAAACTGCAGATTGGCGATGTCTTGTTCGGTGGCGTAGCCGACCACGCTGCCGTAGTGGCGGTTACCCGCGCTCACCACGTCGGTGGCGCGCACGTGATTGATGAAGCTTGGCGCGTTGGCGGGTTGGCCTTCAGGAATGGAGAAGCCCAGATCGATGGCGCCGTACGGATTCACGGCCATCCCACCCAGGCCATAACGGGCAGCCATCATTTGAGCGTGGGTGCCGCCAAGGGAGTGGCCGGTGACGGTGATGTGTTCGCTTAGGTTCCAGTCGGGGTGATTTTTCTTGACCAGATCAAACACCCGCCGTGTAAAGGCATCGGCGTCCGGTTCCTGGCGGTTGAACTGATCGCGGATCATGATGTAGTCGGTGCCGAGGTCCTTTACCGGCTGGTCCCACATCCTTGCCTTGGCGGCTTCGGTGCCACGGCAGGCGGTGACGACGTCGCCATCAGGAAGTTGTTGATACGCAATGCCTTGGAAACCACTGGGGTTGCTGGCCACAGCAAGCACTTTGTATTCGATGCCATTGATGATTGCCTTGCCACCGACACGATTGTCATCGCTGTAGCTATCTTTAGAGAAGCCGGCGTAATCGTCCTTGGTATGCGTTGAATATGCACTACTCATGCAAGCGCTCCTTCGCAGAGATAGTCATCGAGAAATAGTCGGCACGGTGGGAGGCGACCTCATCGGACATGTAGCCACCGCTAAAGCTCCAATGGTTCTCCTGGGACTCACGATCGTCGTACAACCGTTTTTGCGGATATGTAGTCAGCGTTCGCTGGGTAATGACCTCATCAAGCCCAAGCCCCGCGTCAAAACCACCACCCTGATTTCTAATTGAGACGTTTATGCTAGTGAATACCCAACGACACAGCCCTTTGAAGTAGTAAGTCTGATCGAGGGGAAGATCTAAGTAGATCGTGCCACTATAGGTGCCGTCACCACTCGGATAGAGAGGTACATCGTGGTGATATTTCGCCATGGCATATACACCACTGATTGGATCTTGCGGCGCACACTCTGACGGATTGGCAATCTCATAGCTGGCAAACGCCGTCACCGACTCAAACGGCCCCGGCGCATCCTCGATCTTGAGCGTGATCTCGTACTTCTGCTTTGGATGCGGATTGAGGGCTGGATGGTGGGGATCACCACATCCCGTCAGCGTGCTTGCAGTCAACGCCGCCGTCGCCGCCAAGTGGCCTAGTTTCATCGCGTCGTCCTCATGTCTTGTCCTTGTTTCGACGGGCAACACATCAGCCGTGGTTGGCTCGTGCGATCGATACAGCGCAGGCTTGCGCTTCTCCAGCACCGGCAACCCAACCTTGGGCAGAGGCCCGATCTCTTTGACTGTTCGCTCGTCGATGATCTTCAGATCACGCAACAACTGCAGATCGTGCAACGGATCGCGCCTGTCAGGCCGATGTACCGGGATGAGGGAGGTGGGCCGCGCACCTTCTTCGTCAATGACACGGCGCAGATCCGGATCGGGCTCGTCGTTGATGCCGTAGGTCAGTTCGCGACCGTATTTCAGCTCGAACTCGGTGGCCTTGAGGAACACACGCCAGCGACGCGCACTGATACGCACACGCTCGCACCCTTCCGGAACGGAGCTGCTTGGCTCCGGCAGGTCGGGCTCGGGCGGATACAGCTTGCCGATGCGGATATCGTCACGGATGCCCATGGATCTCCTTGATGGGGTACGCGTCGTTGGTGGCGCAACGGCGTCACGCACCCCGCCAATCTGGGTCAGACGGGCGTTGCGACGCCATCAGCGGATGCTTATGGCGGTGTCAGTTCGGGGTAGTGAAGAGCACCCAGCGAGCGTGGTCGCGCACACGCAGGCGCATACGCGCGACCCGCACGGTGCCCCTTCAGTGCTCGATGGCACCTTGATACTGGCGATAGCGCGCTTCATTGGCCTCGGTCATCACCGTCTGGCCACCCGGGTCGGGAGAGAAGTTGTTGACGAAGTGCGCGGTGAGACTGGCGGCGAGGAGAGGGTTGGGCGGGTGCGCGGGGTTGGGGGCGTCGAGATAGCCGCCAAACTGCAGATTGGCGATGTCTTGTTCGGTGGCGTAGCCGACCACGCTGCCGTAGTGGCGGTTACCCGCGCTCACCACGTCGGTGGCGCGCACGTGATTGATGAAGCTTGGCGCGTTGGCGGGTTGGCCTTCAGGAACCAGCGAGCCTATATCCACGGCACCATAAGCGTTATAGGCCATGCCGCCAAGACCGTAGCGGGCGGCCATCATCTGAGCGTGGGTGCCGCCGAGGGAGTGGCCGGTGACGGTGATGTGTTCGCTCAAGTTCCAATTGGGGTGCTTTTCTCTTACTAGATCAAACACGCGCCGCGTAAAAGCATCGGCGTCCGATTCCTGGCGGTTGAACTGATCGCGGACCATGACGTAATCGGTGCCGAGGTCCTTTACGGGCTGATCCCACAACTTCGGCTTGATTGCCTCGGTGCCGCGATAGCTGATGACGAGCTTGTTCTCATCCAAACTCCGATAGGCAATGCCTTGGAAACCACTAGGATCGTCGGCTTTGGCTAGCACGCGATAGTCAACGCCATTGATTGTCACCATTCCGCCTTCCTGCCGCCTGTCACTGTAGCCATCTTTGGCAAATGCGGAATAGTCATCTCGCGTGAACGGCAGCTCACAATCACTCATTGGCGCCCTCCTTAGCGGTAATTGTCATCGAGAAATAGTTTGCGCGATGGTCTTGAACCTCGTTAGTCATGTAAGTACCACCTGAATCTATGCCAGGAAAACGGGGGTAAAAATAATCCATCTTCAATGGATAGGTTGACTCCATTTTTTGTGCAATAACCTGATGAAGCACGAGCCCAGCACCGAATGTAACGCCCTGTCTTTTCGGAACGAAATTGACGCTGACAAACCTCCAATGACACTGACCTTTCAGGTAGTAGTTACCGTCAATCGGCAAATCCAGATAGATGATGCCCCGATAAGTATTGTCACCGATGGTTTGGATAACTATTTCGGTATCGAAGCCATCCGTGGTGTAAACGCCGTTGAAGGGATCTTGCGGCGCACACTCTGACGGATTGGCAATCTCATAGCTGGCAAACGCCGTCACCGACTCAAACGGCCCCGGCGCATCCTCGATCTTGAGCGTGATCTCGTACTTCTGCTTTGGATGCGGATTGAGGGCTGGATGGTGGGGATCACCACATCCCGTCAGCGTGCTTGCAGTCAACGCCGCCGTCGCCGCCAAGTGGCCTAGTTTCATCGCGTCGTCCTCCTGTCCCGCATTGGCATCCATGCCTTAGCCGACAACGCAGACGACACACGCACGATGAGCGCCATCAACAACAGGCCGCCAGGGGCTGCTCTTTTTCTGCGCACAACACATGCCTTTTCTGGAACGGACTTCGAGAGGCCTAGGCGCAAGACATGAGTTCTTCTTTCAGTTCGTGGCGCTGAGTGGAGTCAGGGTTTACCGAGTTCTTGATAAACGCTTTTCACGCGCAGGGTCACGCTCAACGCGCCGCCACGTCCTTCGCCTCCACGTTGCTGCCCGACCAGCCGCCGCCCAATGCGCGGAATGTGGCTACGGCGGCACGTGCATCGTCGGCGTGCACGCGTGCCAGCTGATCTCGTGACGATAGCAATTGGCGATCTTCGTCCAGCACTTCGATCAGGCTCACTGCACCGCCTTTGTAGGCATCCTGCGCGGCATCGCGCGCTTGCACGTGCGCCTGCACTTCCTGTGTGAGATCGCGGTGCTGCGTTTCCAGTTCGGCAAGCGAGACGATGGCGTTTTCCACGTCCTCCGTGGCGCGCAACATGGACTGGCGGTACAGCGCCAGCGCTTCGGCATTCGCGCCCTTGGCCTGCGCCACTTCCGCATCCACGCGACCGAAGTCGAACAGGCGCCAGTGCAGGCCAAGCACGGCCTGCGGCTGGAAGGCCTGTGACGAGAACAGCGAGCCGCTCTGCAGGGTTTCGAAACCGAGCAGTCCGCCGAGGGATACCTTCGGGTAGTACTCGGCCACGGCCACGCCGATGCGCGCGTTGGATGCGGCAAGCTTGCGCTCGGCGGCGATCACATCGGGGCGGCGACGCAGCAGCATGTCGGGGCCGCCGTCGGTGGCGATCACCGGCACGGTGAAGTTCTGCGGGCTGTCCTTGAGTTCGGCGGCATAGGTGCCTGGCGCTGCGCCCATCAACACGTCGAGGCGATTGAGCTGTTGCGCGAGCACGATGCGCAGCGGCGGCAAGGTGGCCTTGGCCTGTAGTACCAGGGCCTGCGCCTGCGCCACTTCACGCGAGGTGGCAAGGCCGCCGGCCAGGCGATCCTTCACCAGTTCCAGCAAGCGGGTTTCGGTGTCGATCTGCTCTTGCGCGAGGCGGATGCGCTCCTGCGCACCGCGCACCTGGAAATAGCTGTCCGCCGCTTCGGCGGCGACCGAAATGCGTACGCCATCCTGGTTTGCTTCCGCCGCCTGCGCTTCCGCGTCGGCCGCTTCGGCGCCGCGATGCAGCCCGCCGGCGATATCCAGTTCCCAGCTGGCGCCCGCGCCCAGCGTTTCGAGTGTCTGCGTGCGCGTGTACCCGGGAGACTGACTGGCGATTTCGCCCAGCGCGCCCTTGGTCGATTGATGTTGCTGCAGCACTTGCGCGTCGAGGCTGCCCTGCGGCGCCAGCTGCGCACCCGCTTCGCGCGCCGCGGCGCGGGCCTGGTCGACGCGTGCCATCGCAGCAGCGAGATCGAGGTTCTGCGTCATCACGCGACTGATGATGCGGGTGAGCTCCGGATCATCGAAACCTTGCCACCACGCATCGAGCGCGGGTGCGGCGCGCGTGGCGTTACGCGTTTCCAGCATGGTCTGGCTGGCATAGCTCGCGTTGGTCTTCACGTCGGGGCGCACGTAGTTCGGGCCGACCGTGCAACCGGCCAGGCCAATCAGCGCAGCGGCGACGGCGCCCATGCGAAGGGAGAAGCGACGCGACGATGACCGTGACGCGCCAGTGGACGAAATCGAGGTGTTCATCGTGATGTCTCGAAGAGAAAGAAGGTGATGAGAAATCTCAGTGCGCATCGGCGGAGGGCGCCGCCGGCGGCGCGACCTTGCGCATCAGCGGCACCATTGCCGTGGCGACGACAAAGCACAGGCCAATGGCCAGGAAGGCATCCGCGTACGACAAGGTCTGCGCTTCGCGATAGGTCAGCAGCCACAGCTGCCGCAGCGAACCGCCGGTGGCGTCATCGAGGTTCTGTCCGAGATCGGCGATGTGGCCGGTGGTCTGCGCCAGCCAGCCGTTCATCGCTTCGTTGCTGGCGTTGAGATGTTCGGACAACCGGTAGAAATGCAGATTGGTGCGGTCATTGAGGATGGTGGCGCAGACGGCGATGCCGATGGCGCCCCCCAGGTTGCGCATCAGGTTGAACAGGCCCGAGGCCAGCTTCAACCGCTGCGGCGCAAGGCCGCCCAGCGTGAGCGTGACCGCCGGCGGCACCGCCAGCTGTTGCGCCATGCCGCGCAACGCCTGCGGCAGCAGGAGTTCGTGCGCGCCCCAGTCGTGCGTGATGGGTGCGAAGTCCCACATCGACACGGCGAACACGGCCAGGCCCGCCATCATGATCCAGCGCAGGTCGTAGCGTTTGGCGAGAAAGGTGTACAGCGGGATGGTGAGGATCTGGAACACGCCGGTGGAAAACACCGCCTCGCCGATCTGCAGCGCGCTGTAGCCACGCACGCGGCCGAGGAACAGCGGCGTGAGATAGATGGTGGCGAACAGGCCAATGCCGGTGACAAAGGAGAAGAAGCAGCCCAACGCAAAATTGCGATCGCGCAAGGCGCGCAGGTCCACCACCGGATGATCGTAGGTAAGGCTGCGCGCAATGAAGCCTACGCCGGCGATGCCCGACAACCACGCATTGGCAAGGATCACCTGGTCGCTGAACCAGTTCCAGCGCGGGCCTTCTTCCAGCGTGTATTCCAGGCAGCCGAGAAACACCGCCAGCAACAGCATGCCGATGTAGTCGGCATGACGAATCAATGAGAGATCCGGCCGGTCGATGTTGACCAGCATCGGCACCGCGACGGCGACGAAGATGCCGGGCACGAGGTTGATGAAGAACAACCAGTGCCACGACGAGTGATCGGTGATCCAGCCACCCAGCGTGGGCCCGAGCGTGGGCGCCAGCGAGGCGATGGCGCCGATGGTGGCCGCCGCGATCACGCGCTGCTTGTTCTGGAAGAACACGAACGCCGTGGTGAACACCATCGGGATCATCGAGCCGCCCAGGAAACCCTGCAGCGCGCGGAACACGATCATGCTCTTGATGTCCCATGCCATGCCGCAGAGCATGCTGGTGACGGTGAAGCCGGCCGCCGAGGCGGCGAACAGCCAGCGCGTGGACATGACGCGCGAGAGCCAGCCCGACAGTGGAATAACTACGATCTCGGCGATGAGGTAGCTCGTCTGCACCCACGCCGTTTCATCCGCGCCGGCGGACAGGCCACCGCCGATGTCACGCAGCGAGGCCGACACGATCTGGATGTCCAGCAAGGCGATGAACATGCCCACGCACATGCTGGCGAAGGCAAACACTTTCTGCGCGATGCCGAGCGTGGCCGGATCCATGGGCCCGCTCAGCGGCGCGCTGGCGGCGGCAGCGTTCATGGCGAGGCGATCCGGCCGCGCGTATCCACTTCAGCCACCACGGAAAGGCCCGGACGCAGCACGCCCAGCGCGTCGTCCTTGCTGTCCAGCACCACGCGCACCGGCACGCGCTGCACGACCTTGGTGAAGTTGCCGGTGGCGTTCTCCGGCGGCAGCACGCTGAACTGCGCGCCGGTAGCGGGCGCCAGGCTGGCCAGGTGACCGTGGAACACGCGGCCCGGCATCACGTCCGCGCGAATTTCGACGGCCTGCCCCGCGCTCATGCGCGCGAGCTGGTCTTCCTTGAAGTTAGCGTCGACCCACAGGCCGTGCGACGGCACCACCGACAACAGCTGCGTGCCGGCGGCAGCATAAGCGCCGGTACGTGCACGACGATTGCCGACCACGCCGTCGACCGGCGCGCGCAGTTCGGTGTAACCCTCGTTGAGTCGCGCGATGTCCTGCTCGGCCTTGGCCTGTTGCAGGGCGGCGCGCGCCTGCTGCTTCTGCGATTCGATCACGTCGATCTGGCGCTGCGCGGCGATGAGTGCAGCCTGCGCCTTGTCCGAACCGGCGCGTGCGGTCTTGTAGGTGGCATCGGCGCGCTGCGCGCTTTCGATGGACACGGCCGAGCGGCTGGAAAGATCGCGGTAGCGTGTTTCATCATCGCGCGAACGCTGGGTTTCGGCGTCCGCCGCGACCACGCTGGCCTGCGCCTGGCGAATCACCGCTTCCTGCAGTTTTTCGGTGGCGTCGAGATTGGCGAGCAGCGCCTGCTGTGCGGCGACGGCACCATCGGCCTTGGCCAACGCGGCGCGGTAATCGCGGTCATCGATCTTCACCAGCAGATCGCCGGCGTGCACCACTTGGTTGTCGGTCACGGCCACCTGGGTGATGTAACCGGGCACCTTGGGGCCGATCACGGTGACATCGCCGCCGACGTAGGCGTCGTCGGTGTCTTCGATGAAGCGCCCGACGCTCCACCAGTGGCCACCATAGACGACACCGGCAACCACGGCGGCACCAATGGCAAGGCGTGCGAGTTGTTTCTTCCTGCTGCGTGGCTTGGATTCCGAGACGGCGGGACTGTCCGCGCGCTCGGCAACGGTGACGGCATTCATGAGTGAGACTCCGGAAGGTTGGGATCGGAAAGGGTCTGGCGGGCCTGTACCCGTGACATTCGGAAGGCGATGCGCGCACGCATGCGCTCGCTGGCTGCCGGGCCGGCGCGCACTTCGTGGCGCTCGCGCGTGATGGGTTCGCCGGTGTGGCGATCGACCAGCACCGGCTCAACGAGCTGGCCGGTCTGCCGGTCGACGAGTTCGATGGCCTGGCCTTCCGGAGCAAAGTGGCGGCTGCCCCACGCCATCATCGCCAACAGCACCGGGCGGAAATCGCGGCCGCGATCGGTCAGCACGTATTCGTGGCGCACCGGACGTTGGCTGTAGCGACGGCGTTCGAGCATGCCCGCTTCCACCAGCGTCGCCAGTCGGCGGCTGAGGATGTTGGGGGCGATGCCCAGGCTGGTCTGGAAATCGTCGAAGCGGGTCAGCCCGTAAAAGGCGTCGCGCAGGATCAGCATGCTCCACCACTCGCCGACGCGGTCCAGTCCGCGGGCGATGGGGCACTGCATGTTTTCGGAGGTGGTACGGCGCACGGGGCAGTCTCGCTACGTTACATGATAATCATCATATAAAGCGTAACTTGCGAAATGCAAGTGACTTTTTGTGAGGCTGGCGTGAAGAACGTGATCCGAAGAAAAGTGGTCGTCGTAGCCTTGAAAGACCGCCCGGCGTCCGTTATATGATGATTGTCATTTTAAATGATCCGTCGTTTCCCCTCTCCCTTACCGGACATTCGCTATGAAAATCCAAGGCTCTACCGTTCTCGTCACCGGCGCCAACCGCGGCCTCGGGCTCGCCTTTGCCAAGGCCCTGCTGGCCGCTGGCGCGCGCAAGGTTTATGCCGGTGCGCGCGATCCCTCCACCGTCAAACTGCCCGGCGTGGTGCCGGTGAAGCTGGACGTGAACAACCCGCAGGACGTCGCTGCCGCGGCTGCGCTGGCCTCCGACGTCGACATCGTGATCAACAACGCCGGCATCACCGGCGGCACACCGCTGCTCGATGCGAAGGATGGCGACAGCAACCTGCGCCGCATCATGGAAACCAACCTCTACGGCGTCTACAACGTGAGCGCCGCGTTTGCGCCGGTGCTGAAGAAGAACGGCGGCGGTGCGCTGGTGAACATGCTCTCTGCACTGAGCTGGATCAGCCTGGAAACGACCAGCGCGTATTCGGTCTCCAAGGCCGCCGCGTGGGCGCTCACCAACAGCCTTCGCAATGAATTGCGCGCGCAAGGCACGCAGGTGCTCGGCATCCATGCCGGCTACATCGACACCGACATGGTGAGCCACGTCGATGCACCCAAGACCAGCCCGGACGACATCGCCAAGCGCACCGTCGAAGCGCTGGAGCGCGGCGATTCCGAAGTGCTCGCCGACGACACCGCCAAGTACGTGAAGGCAGGCTTCAACGCCACGCCGGCGGCTTATCTGGGCGCCTGATCGGCAGCATCCGCCGCAGGCGAGCCGATCGCCTGCGGCGTTGTCGCAAGCCAGGCCCATCGGGACACCCGGAGGGCCGGCCATGCGGCGGCGAATGGCGAAAAAGTGGCGTTTCGCTGCAGCGCACTACTGGACGAAAAAGCCCGAGGGAGTCACGCTTACCGTCTCCCCAAGTGCAGGACCGTCCATGAGAACACCAGCCCGTGCCGCCCCGACCTTGCTTGCTGACCTCGGCGGCACCAACGTGCGTTTTGCACTGGCTGATACGGGCCGCGCCAACCCGTTGATGGACGACAGCGTGCGCCGCTACCGCGTCAAGGATCACGACTCGCTGGCCGAGGCCATGCGCCAGTACTTCAAGGACACGGGCTTTACTGCCTCGCGCGCCATCATCGCCGCCGCCGGCCGCGTGAGCGAAGGCGAGACGGTGAAGGTCACCAACAATCCGTGGCAGGTCGCGGCTCATGCGCTGCAGGCGGAGCTGGGCATGGAAGCGGTGCACCTGGTCAACGATTTCGCCGCGCAGGCGATGGCCGTGCCGCTGCACACGCACGACCAGCTCTCGTCGGTCGGTGCGCAACCGATCCCCGCGCTGGGCACGCGTGAATCACAGACCTTCGTGGTCGTGGGCCCCGGCACAGGCCTTGGCGTGGCAGGGCTGATGCGGCGCGAAGGTCGCTGGATGGTGCTGGAAACGGAAGGCGGCCACGCCGGCTTCGCGGCGCACACCACCGAAGACGTGGAAATCCTGCATCGCCTCAACGAGCGCTTTGGCCGCGTCTCCAACGAACGCATGATCTGCGGCAACGGCCTGGTGAACCTCTACCTCGCCCTGGCCGACATCGCCGGCCAGCCGCCGGAGGAATACACGCCCGAAGACATCACTGCCCGCGCGGAAGCGGGCAGCGATCCGCTGTGCGTGCGCACGGTGGAAACGCTGGCCGGCATCTTCGGCAGCGTGGCGGGCGATCTCGTGCTCAACCTGGGAGGCTGGGACGGCGTCTATCTCACCGGCGGCATGCTGCCCATCCTGCTGCCGTGGCTGAAGCATGGCGGTTTCCGCGAACGCTTCGAAGCCAAGGGCCGCTTCCGCGAAACCATGGAACAGGTGCCCACGGTGGCCATGATGCATCCGGACCCGGGCCTGCTCGGCGCCGCCGCGCTGGCCGTGCTCGACGCCGGCAAAACCCTGCTGCCGAACGGCTGACGCTTACGCGCCAGCCGTGGCGCGCTTGCTCAGCGGTATTCGCGCGTAACCATGTATTTGGTGCCGCCACTGCGTTCGGTGAAATAGTCGAGCATGGCGATGCCCGTCGCATACGGTGCCAACGTGGATTGCTCCGCATAGATCGACCGCGTGCGGCCCGTACCGCAGCTGCCCATGCCGGCATGCGAGCCCGGCAGCGGTTGCGCGGGATTGCATGCGGACTGCACCACGCTCCCCGTAAACGACAGTTGGCTTTCGGCGCTTTGCGCATATGCCGCGCCCGTGGATGCCAGCGCCACGACGATGAGTAGAAGTTTGCGATTCATGAGATGCCCCCTTGCGTGATGATCGGTGCGTCGCACGCGTCACCGGCCGGGGCAGAGCTCTTTGATAACGGCAGTGCGGCAGGGCAGCGCACTCCCCTGCCGCACCACGCGCCCCTCGCCCCCCGGCGGATGCACGTGTTCGACGGAATGATCCTAGGCCAAGCGCAACACGATTTCTGTCATCCACGAGGGGGCGCCTACAAAGCCACGTGTCCCACGTCACCAACGAAGCGATGCATGTGCCGGTGCTACGCTTGAACGCCCTCCCGTTGAGTGATGTCCCCATGCGCCGCGCCGATACTGCTTTCCTGTTCGATCTCGATGGCACGCTGGTCGACAGCGTCTACCAGCACGTGCTGGCCTGGAAGGAAGCGCTCGACCGCGAAGGCGTCGAGCTCTCGGTATGGCGCATCCATCGCAAGATCGGCATGAGCGGCGGCCTGTTCGCCAACATCCTGCTGCGCGAAACCGGCATCGAGATCACCGAGGAACGACTCGCGCGTCTGCGCACCTGGCATGCCGAGGCCTACAACCGCCAGGCGACGCAGGGCTCGGTGCGCCCGCTGCCCGGTGCGCGCGAACTGCTGGCCTTCCTGACCGACGCGGAGATTCCCTGGGCCATCGCCACCAGCGGCCGCATGACCACGGCCGCGCACAACCTCGAAGCGCTCGGCGTGGATCCTTCCAAGGTGCCGGTGGTGACGCGTGACCAGGTACGCCACGCCAAGCCCGATCCCGATCTCTTCATCACCGCGGCGCAGCGATTGGGCGTGGACATCCACTACAGCCTGGTCATCGGCGACAGCATCTGGGACATGCTTGCCGCGCAGCGCGCACGTTCGCTCGGCGTGGGTCTGCTGTCGGGTGGATACGGCCAGGAGGAACTGGAAGATGCCGGCGCATTCCGCGTCTACGAAGATCCGGCGGATTTGCTCAAGCACATCGACGAAGTCGTCGCGCGCAGCTGACCTTTTATGCCTGTGCGAGTGCACGCCACTCGCACCGCTTAACCCGCTTCTTGTGTTTGTCCTCAGGCGCGATTCATCGCCACGCCATCGCTTGCGCTAGTCTCGGAAGTGGATCCGCACACCGGAGGGCTCATGCGCCATTTCCTCGCCCTGCTTCCCCTCGCGCTGCTCGCCGCGTGCTCTCCCTCGTCGCCGCCGCCCGACCAGAAACCACCGCAGCCCAAGGCCACGGCGATAGCGCAGGACACGCCGGACAATGCCGAGCTGGGTTCGCCGCAATGGTACGAATGGGTCGACGACCGCCTGCACATCAGCGACGACGGCCACGGCCCCGACCGCGGTTCGTCGGAATGGAACAACGCCGTGCAGCACAAACTCGGCCAGGAAGCACCCCAATCACCCTTGGGTTCGCCGCAGTGGCAACAAGCGGTGGATGCGTTGTTGAGGACAAGGCCGGCGATGTGAATCGTAGCGTTCCCTCGCCATAACAGCGCTGGAACGCACATGCTCAAGCGATGCGAAGCGAGCCTCGCTTTAAGTCCTCTACGATTCGGGCGCGTTGCGCAAGGCTTCGGAGTATCCGCTGTGTAGCGGAGAAAGGTGTCCCGTCAAAACGCG
Organism: Dyella japonica; assembly: GCF_040545895.1. Lineage (GTDB taxonomy): Bacteria > Pseudomonadota > Gammaproteobacteria > Xanthomonadales > Rhodanobacteraceae > Dyella > Dyella japonica_D. The sequence continues at coordinate 146,630 of NZ_JBEPMU010000004.1, read as the reverse complement.
ACTCAAGCGTTCGGGCTTATCCCAACACGATGCTGCGAGCCTTGGCTCTAAAGGCCATTTTCTTTGGGTTACTTTTCTTTTGGGCCAGCAAAAGAAAGGTGACTCGAGCGGCGGCAGCCGTTCGAAACGCCCGCTGCGTAGGCGGCCCGGTCGCGGGAGCACGGCAACCGAAGGCCATCACTTCATTCGCGACAGTCGGAGATCGAAGTCACTGGATCCCGGCCTGCGCCGGGATGACGATCTAAAGAAGAAAGAAAACCAGCGATCAACCCGGCGCCAACAACGCATCCAGATCCGACTGATCAAAACTCAACTTCTCCCGCGTGCCACCACCCTCCAGCACCGCCTCCGCCAACTCCGCCTTGCGCGCCTTCAACTCCTCGATGCGCTCCTCCACCGTGCCGCCGGTGATCAGGCGGAACACGAACACCGGCTTGTCCTGACCGATGCGATGCGCGCGATCGGACGCCTGCGCCTCCGCGGCAGGATTCCACCACGGGTCGTAGTGGATGACCGTGTCGGCCGCGGTGAGGTTGAGGCCCACGCCGCCAGCCTTGAGCGACAGCAGGAACAGCGGTACTTCGCCTTCCTGGAATTGGCGAACGGGTTCGGCACGGTCGCGCGTTTCGCCGGTGAGCGTGACGTAGGGAATGCGATGGCGATCGAGTTCGTGCGCGATCAGCTTCAGCATTTCGGTGAACTGCGAGAACAGCAGCACTTTGCGGCCCTCGGCGAGCAGCGCGGGCAGCATGTCCATCAACAGTTCGAACTTCGCCGAATCGCGTACGCCGCGCGCCGCTTCCAGCTTCACCAGTCGCGGATCGCAGCACACCTGGCGCAGCTTGAGCAGCGCATCGAGCACCACGATGCCGCTGTGCGAGATGCCGCGCTGCGCGATCACCTCGCGCAGTTCTTCGGCCAGCGACAGGCGCAGGCTTTCGTACAGTTCGCGCTGCTTGCCTTCGAGCACCACGCGGCGCGTGATCTCCGTCTTGGGCGGCAACTCGCTCGCCACCTGCGACTTCGTGCGGCGCAGGATGAACGGCGCAAGGCGCCGGTTGAGGCGATCCTGGCATTCGGTGTCGCGATGGCGCTCGATCGGCACGCGGTAGTGACGACGGAACGCACCTTCGTCGCCGAGCAGGCCGGGCACGGCCAGGTCGACCTGCGACCACAGTTCGCCCAGGTGATTTTCCAGCGGCGTGCCGGTGAGGCAGATGCAACGCGGTGCGCGCAGGCTGAGCACGGCGCGGCGTGCCTGCGTGCGCGGATTCTTCACCTGCTGTGCTTCATCGAGCACGATCAGCGAGAACGGCTGCTTGCGCAGCGACACCACGTCGCGCGGCAGCAGCGCGTAGCTGGTGAGGATGAGATCGTGCGTGGCGATCTGCGAGAAGTCGCCACTGCGCTGCGGGCCATGCAGCGCCAGCACGCGCAGCGCGGGTGCAAAACGCGCCACTTCGGCGAGCCAGTTCGGAATGAGGCTGGTGGGTACGACCACCAGCGCCGGTTCGGTGAGCGCGCCGCTGTCCTTCAGCGAGAGCAAATGCGTGATGAGCTGCAGCGTCTTGCCCAGGCCCATGTCGTCGGCGAGCACGCCGCCCACGCCCGCTTCGGCCAGCGCGTTGAGCCAACGCAGGCCTTCACGCTGGTAGGGGCGCAGTTCGACGGTGAGGCCGTCGGGCACCACATCGCTGGCACGCTCCGCCGCGTCGCGCAGGCGCGCGGTGAAGCCACGCAACACATCGGGCGCGACGAGTTCGCCGCCGGTGGGCAGCGCTTCCACCAGTTCTTCCAGGCGGCCGGCCTGCACGCGCGGCAGATGGAGTTTCTTGCGCGGGCGTTCGAGGTATTCGGCCAGCGGCGCCAGCAGTCCGCGCAGCTCTTTCAGGCGCACGGGCACGCGGCGACGTTCGTCGACGGGTGCGTACCACACCGCGTCTTCCGGCTCGTTCGGCACCGGGCTGAGGTTCAACTGATGGTCGGCCAGCGCCTGCGCCACGGCGGGCAGCAGGTTGTGGCGCTTGCCTTCCACTTCGATGCCGATTTCCAGGTCGAAGGCGTGGTCGTCGGTGTCTTCCACCGCGTTGCCATACCAACGCACCGGGCCTTCGAGCACTTCGAACGGGAAGCTAGGTGCGTAGTCGAGCACGAAGCCTTCCGCTTCCAGCTTGGGACGCAGCGCCAGCCAGCGCGCCGGCGTGTTCACTTCCAGCGCACCCGCGTAGCCCTTGCCAGGGAACAGCCAGGCGTCTTCCGGCAGCGTGTCGGCGAGATCCCAGGGCAGGCCTTCGGTATCCACGCCGGGCGTGAGGCCGGCGCGTTCGAGTTGTTCCATCGCGGAGAGTTCTTCCGCGCGACGGCGCGTGATTTCGACCAGGTGTCCGTTGCGCACGCGCCGCACCAGCGGCTCGCCGCCGCGACCGGGCAGACGTTCGCCCGCGTAGTCGAACGCGAGGCGCGCATAGGCCAGCGGCGGCGTGCCGGCAGCAAGGCGTGCGTGGCGCGTGAGCGCGTGCAGCGTGAGCACCGGCTTGGGTGCGAGTTCTGCGCGACGCATTTCGCCCAGCACCTGCGGCAGCGGCAGGCGATGCGAAAGGCGGCTGCTCGGCAGCGCATCGCGCAGGATCTGGCTGTATTCGTGCTTCAGCGGCGGCAAGTCCAGCCACGCCGTTTCTTCCAGCGGCGCGTCCAGATGGCCCATCTCCGCGCGCTCGGCGTCGAGGTACCACAGGGCGTCGATGCGAAGCACGCGATGATTGGTCGGCATGCACGGCTGCAGGCGCTGGCTGCCATCGTTTTCCAGATGCCACTGCCAGTTGAGCTGGTGGCCCTTGCCGCGCGACAGGCGCAGGCCTGCCAGGCCGCCGAGGAAGCACGGCGTGGTGTCGAGGATTTCCGCCAGCAAGGCATCGCCCACGTGACCGGCGAGGCGTGCGTAACTGCGGCTCTTGCGCAGCGTCTGCGGCAGGCCGAGCACGGTGGCGGCGAGGCGTTGTTCGTGCGGCTGCAGTGGCTGTTGCGACAGGTGTTTGCTGTCCAGCGGCGCGGGGCGCACGTAGCGGCCCTGCTCGGCCATGGCGAGCAGCACGGGCGCCACATCCACGTGTGCGTAGAACACGCCTTCTTCGGGCACCACGTCGATGAAGAAGCCCAGTACCAGCGGCTCCGACGGCACGATCGGGGCGGGCAAGGCCAGCAGCTTCCGCCAGACGCCGGGCAGCGGTTCGCTGACGCCCTCGTCGCGTGGCGTGGTCAAGCGGTCGTGCCGTTTATCGTCCGGTGACTGCATGCGCATTCGGTCCAGGGCGACCAAAAGATTCAGCTTAGCAAGGGTCTAGCGTATGTGCGCGTCTCACGCTCCGGTTTTTTCAACCGGAGTTATCTCAGTCAGCAAAATGTTCAGCGTGACCGGCACACCGATAGCCCAAGTGCTTAGACCGCGGGCGTGAACAAGCCATGCGGATATTCAGGCTTCTGTTCGCGGCTCATCAGCATCTTGAGCCCTTCGGCCGGTGTCACCTCGCCATGAAGCACGGCGCGCACGCCGCTGCTGATGGGAAGATCCAGGCCATGCTTGGCGGCCAATCGCGCCACCTCGTCGGCGGTGAGCACGCTTTCCACCACCTGGCCGATCTCGCGCACGGCTTCATCGATGGCCTTGCCGCGACCCAGCGCGAGCCCAAGACGACGGTTGCGCGAAAGATCGCCGGTACAGGTGAGCACCAGATCGCCCAGGCCAGCCAGGCCCATCAGCGTTTCCGGACGCGCACCCAGCGCCATGCCCAGGCGGAGCATTTCGTTCATGCCGCGGGTGATGAGGCCGGCGCGGGCGTTCAGGCCCAGGTCCATGCCGTCGGCCACGCCGGTGGCCACCGCCAGCACGTTCTTCATCGCGCCGCCCAGTTCCGCGCCGAGCACGTCGCTGCCGGAATAGGCGCGGAAGTTGGGCGCGTGCAGGATCAGCGCCATGTCATGCGCGAAGGCGGCGTCATCCGAATGCACGGTGACGGCGCTGGGCATGCCCGAGGCCACTTCCTTGGCGAACGAGGGCCCGGTGACGACCGCTGCCGGACGGCCCGGGAAGCGCTCGGCCACCAGCTCGTGCAGGAAACGGCCGGTGCCAGGCTCGAAGCCCTTGGTGGCCCAGGCGATGCGGGCGCCGGGTTCCAGGTACGGCTCGATCTCCTCCAGCATGGAGGCGAAGGCGTGGCTCGGCACCACGATCAGCACCACCTGGGCGCCGCGCAGGGCGGCGGCCAGATCGGCTTCGTAGACCAGCTCTGCAGGCAGCTCGACGTCGGGCAGGTAACGCTGGTTGCAATGGGTTTGTTCCATTGCCTTCAGCGCGGAGGCATCGCGCCCCCACAGCCGGGTCGGCACCTGATTGCGGGCGGCCAGGGCGGCCAGGGCGGTGCCCCAGGAACCCGCACCCAGTACGGCCAGGGTCGGACGCTCAACCATGAGCAACGCCTTGGATCAGCTGTTGAGCATCGGTGCGGCGCTGCCGCCGAGGATGCGGCGCTGCTGTTCGGCGTACAGCGCATCGAAGTTGATCGGCTGCAGCAGGAACGGCGGGAAGCCGCCTTCCAGCACCAGCGACGACAGCATCTGGCGGGCGTACGGGAACAGCAGGTTCGGGCAGTAGCTGTTGAGGATGCCGGCCAGGTCTTCTTCCGAGAAACCGGCAATGCCGAACACGCCGGCCTGGTGCACTTCGGCCAGATAGGCGGTGCGGTCGTTCAGCGAGCAGGTCAGCGTGAGGCTGAGCACCACTTCGTACATGTCGTTGCCCATGTCGGCGGACTTCTGGCCCAGGTTCAGCTGAACTTGCGGCTGCATATCGGTTTCACCGACTTCCTGGAAGATCTGCGGGGCGTTGGGCGCCTCGTAGGACACGTCCTTGATGTAGATCTTCTGCAGTACCAGCTGGGGCTGGCCGGGCTGGCCGTTGGCGGAGACGTCTGCCATGGGGTATTCCTCGTAAGTGTTCGGTGCGTGAAAACGCAAAGGTCTTGATTGTTCCATACATCCCCGCGCCCTGCCATGCGCCAGGATCCTGAAATTGGCGAAAGATTGCGCACCACCCTGTTTTTCTGGGAGAATAGCCGGCTCGACCATGCCGACCCGACTTATCGGGCACGTCCGCCACGCGATGCGGGCCTCACGGCTGAAGCGAAAAGAACCATCTCCAGCATCGCGTGGCCTTGTGCCGCTGGGCCGATGCCGCCCTGGCTAACGGGTGGCAAACGCGCCCTTGGGCGCCTAACAGGAGGTCATCATGGCCCGTATTTGCCAAGTCACCGGAAAGGGTGTGCAGACTGGTAACAACGTCTCGCACGCAAACAACAAAACTCGCCGCCGCTGGTTGCCGAACCTGCATGAGCGCCGCTTCTGGGTCCCGAGCGAGAACCGCTGGGTGAAGCTGCGCGTTTCCAACCATGCCCTGCGCACCATCGACAAGAACGGCATCGAGTCCGTCCTCGCCGACCTGCGCGCCCGCGGCGAAAAGATCTGAGGATTGAGCCATGGCTAACAGCAAGCAAGACAAGATCCGCCTGATCTCTTCGGCCGGCACCGGCCACTTCTACACCACGCAGAAGAACAAGAAGAACACCCCGGAAAAGTTCGAGTTCAAGAAGTACGATCCGGTGGTTCGCAAGCATGTGATCTACAAGGAAGGCAAGATCAAGTAAGCCCTTTGGGTTTATTTGACGCTTTCAAGAAGAACCCGCCGCGAGGCGGGTTTTTTTGTTGGGTCCGGTTCCGCGCGCGAAAGAAGAACCAGACGCCCACCGCACAACGCATGCTTGCTCTCGCCCACCGTGTTCCCGATGATGCTGTGGCATGTCATCGCCCACCGCCCTGTTCCATGTATTGCTCGATACCGCCGACTGGTCACGTCTCGCGCCGGCGGTGCAGCGCATGCACGCCGAAGGCCGCGTGATCCAGGCGAGCGGTGAGGCCGACGTGGACGGCGCCCGCCACGCGTTCGCGAGGTTGCTGCGCCGTCTGCTGACGCTGCCGGAACCCGGCCACGGCCAACGCATCGCACTCACCATCGAACGCCACGCCACCCACGAACGATGGACCCGCCGTTTCGCGCGCGGCCACATGCGCTCCACCTTGCATCCAGGCGGGCCGACACCGCTGAAAGAAAAACTGGGCCCCGTGGCGCTGCATTTCACGCTGCGCCGCGACGGCGATGCGATCGACTGGCAGCTGCATCGCGTGACACTGCTGGGCCTGCCGCTGCCGCGCACGCTCAGTGCCCAGGTGCTGTCGCGCAGCGGGGCACGCGATGGTCGCTATGCCTTCGACATCGACGTGCACCTACCCTTGCTGGGACCATTGATCGCCTATCGTGGCTGGCTGGAGATCGACCATGTCGGCTGAGCTGGATCGTCCCGTGATCGTCTTCGATGGCGTCTGCGTGCTGTGCAGCCGCTGGGTGGATTTCATACTGCGCCACGATCGAACGGGACGCTTCCGGCTGGCGGCGATGCAGGGCACGCACGGACGCGCCCTGCTGCTTGCGCATGGCCTGTCTCCCGACGATCCGGCTTCCTTCCTGCTGGTCGAGGGCGGACAGGGTTACAGCGATACGGATGCCATCGCGCGCGTACTGCATCTGCTGGGTGGCCGCTGGCGTGCAACCGCGACTGCGTTGCGCGTGATTCCGAGGCCATTGCGTGATCCGGCCTATCGCTGGATCGCGCGCCATCGCTATCACCTGTTCGGCAGGCGCTCGCAGTGCCGCCTGCCCGAACCCGAGCAGGCGTGGCGTTTCATCGACTGACCACCTCGACGCCGGTGCGCAACGCAAAACCGTCGAAGCCTTCCACCAGTTCGTCCAACGTCAGCAGGCCCATGCACGGTATGGCGCCCTTGGCAGTGATGCGACCATCGGCAAGATGACGAGCAAGGACTACGGCAGGTGTGACCGGCACCTGCGGCCCGTCGCCCGCGTCGGCGGATAACCACCAGCGCAGATGCAAGGACTGACCAGCCAGCGCCTTGCCGCGCAATTCCACCGTCATGCCGCCCACGTCCGAACCGAAACGCAGGAACCACTCGCTCATTCGGCGCAGTGCGGGCGCATGGCGCGCGAGATCGCGGATGATGCCGATGCGCACGAGCACGCCCATGCACCAGGTGGCCCACTGCAGCGGTGCCAGCTCCAGGCCGGCGCGGAAGACGACGCTACGCACCGGCGCGTAGCGTTCGGGAAACAACGCCAGGTCGGGAATATCGCAGACGCCCACACGGCGGCGGCCAAAGGGATAGGACTGCACGCGACTGTCCATCCAGCCGTGGGCGACTTGCCAGCGGCCATCCTTCCATAGATTGAAGGGGCGCCCGCAATAACCCAGGATCGAGGCGACTGTGGCATCACCGCGTGGCGTGCGATTGCCCGGATTGATGGTGTGCTCGATGGCCTCGATCGAAGCAAAGCGCGGCAACAAGGCATCCACCGCGGCTGAACTCAACGCCGGCACGCTGGAGGCGCCCGTCACCAGCAAGCGACCGGCCCGTCGGGCCTGCTCATCCAGGCGATGGAAGCCGGTGACGAAGGTCCTGCCATCGGCAAGATCGATGTAGTCGCTACCGCAGGACAGACATGCCTCGGCCACGCGGTAATCCTGCCCCTGGAAAGGGCCCGCCGTATGGATGACCAGGGCCGGTTGCAGTGCTGCGAGCGCGGAGGAAAAGCCCTCGCGCTCCAGATCGAGTTCCGCCACCTGCACACATGGATCGCCGATATCGTCCCGCAACGCTTCCAATGCCGGACGTCGTCGACCGGCCAGCACGAGGTCGAAGCGCGCGTCGTGCGCAAGTCGGCGTGCGGCCCGCGAGCCGAATACGCCGGTCGATCCGATCACCACTACCCGCAATCCCATGCCTGGTCCTTCTTCATCCGTGATTGCCGACGATTAGAACCGAGTGCGCACGCTTCGAAAACCTCGGACAAAAAAAGCCCGCCTTGCGGCGGGCTTTTTCTTTGAAACGGTGAAGCTGGATCAGGCGCTGGCGACCGAGTAGCTCTTCAGGCGGCCGGCGAATTCCTGCAGCGCGCGGATACCGCTCTGCTCGGCTTCGGCGATCCACTGCTGCAGACCCTTCAGTGCCTGGTCCGCACCGCGCTGCTCCATCAGGGCGGCGAGGCGGTTGCGGAACTCGCACACGGTGCTCAGCGTGGGGCGCTTGGCCAGCACGGCCTGCATGCGGTCGCGGCCTTCGCTGTCGAGCCAACGGCCACCATCGGCCAATGCACGGCGCATGCGGCGCGGCACCGACTTGATGCTGTCGCCGGCGTGCTGCGCTTCGTCGCGCAGGGTCGGCATGATCACGTTGCGGTAGTAGTCGGTCATCGCGGCGAAGCGATGGGTGAGCACGCCCTTGAGCGTTTCGGCATCCGGCAGGTGCACGTTCGGGCGGACGTCCAGCGTCGGCGCCACACGCAGCACCTTGGCCAGACCCACGGCGCGCAGTGCGCAGATGGCGGCCCAGCCAATGTCGAATTCCCACTTGCGCAGGGCGAACTTGGCCGAGCTCGGGAAGGCGTGGTGGTTGTTGTGCAGCTCTTCGCCGCCGATCCAGAAGCCCCACGGAATGAGGTTGGTCGCGGTATCGGCGCTTTCGAAGTTGCGGTAGCCCCACCAGTGGCCGATGCCGTTGACGAAACCGGCGGCCCAGAACGGGATCCAGATCATCTGCACGGCCCACAGGGCGGCGCCGATCACGCCGAACAGCGCGACGCTGATGAACAGCATGAGGGTCGGGCCCCAGTACGGGTGGGCGGCGTAGAGCTTGCGCTCGATCCAGTCGTCCGGCGTGCCGCGGCCGTACTTCTCCAGGTCTTCCTTCACTTCGCTGGCGTCGCGGTAGAGCGACACGCCATCCCAGAAGACCTTCTTGATGCCGTAGATCTGCGGGCTGTGCGGATCTTCCTCGGTCTCGACCTTGGCGTGGTGCTTGCGGTGCACCGCCACCCACTCCTTGGTGACCATGCCCGTGGTGAGCCAGCCCCAGAAGCGGAAGAAGTGCGAAATGGACCAGTGCAGATCCACGCCGCGGTGGGTCTGGCAGCGATGCAGGTACAGCGTCACCGTGAAAATGGTGAGCTGGGTCATGACCAGCATGTAGACCAGCATGGTCAGCCAACTGGCGTGCGTCAGGCCGTTGGACAGGAAGTTGAGTACTGCATCGAGCATGGGAAACACCCAGGTGTATGAAAAGTCAGTCTAAACGAGGGGTTTCCGTACCCGCCAGCATGGACCAGCAAAATATTGTCGCACCCCTTTGAGGCGACAAGGTTAATGTGCTGTGTCGCCCACTGGCGCCCTCTCCCGGTTGTATGAAGTTGGGGCCGCACTGACAATCATGCAATGACCGCGCCTACCGCCGTATTGCAACTGGATCACATAACCCGTCATCGCGCGGGCCGACCCGCCGTCGCCGATCTCAGCCTCACGCTGGACGCGGGACAGGTACTGGGTTTGCTGGGCGTCAACGGTGCCGGCAAGAGCACCACGCTGGCCATGATCGCGGGCGCGCTCACACCCGACAGCGGCACCATCAAGCTGAATGGCAAGGACTTTCTGGAGCACCCGGAACTGGCGCAACGCGGCATCGGCTGGCTGCCCGAACGTGCCCCGCTGTGGCCGGAACTGACCGTCCTGGAACATCTGGACGCACACGGCCGCCTGCGCGGCCTCGGTGCCGCGGCGCTGGCCAAGGCCCGCCAGCGCATCGTCGAGCGCCTGGAACTTGGCGCGTTGTCGCGTCGATTGGCCGGCGTGCTGTCGCAGGGCCAGCGCCAGCGCCTGGGCCTGGCCTGCGCGCTGCTGCACGAACCGGCGCTGCTGGTGCTGGACGAACCGGCCAACGCGCTCGATCCCGTACAGGTGGCCGCCTTGCGTGCCGTGATCCGCGAACAAGCGGCCACCGGCACCGCCGTCATTCTTTCCACGCATCTGCTCGCCGAGGTCACCGCGGCCTGCGACCGCGTGGCGATCCTGCACGAAGGGCGGCTGCGCTACGACGGCCCCATCACCGATAGCGATCACAAGATGCTCGAGCAGACGTTCTTCGACATCGCCCTGCGCGGCGACGGCGGCCACGACAAGGTGCAGGCCGCATGAGTGTGCTTGCCGTGACGCGGTTGGAACTGCGCCGCCTGTTCGTTCGTCCGCTCGCCTGGGTCCTCGCCGCGCTGACGCTGGCGCAGCTGGCGTGGCGCTTCACCTTGCTGCTCGGCGGGTTTCTGGCGGGGCAGATCAAGCTCGCCGCGTTGCCCGGCGGCCCGGGCTACACCGACCTGGTGGGCGTGCCGATGCTCAGCAGCATTCTTACTGGCGGCATCCTGCCGTTCGGCGTGGTGGAGCTGGCGCTGGTGATCGTGCCGCTGCTCACCATGTCTTCCCTGGCCGGTGAACGCAGCAACGGCACGCTGCCGCTGTGGTTCGCCGCCGGCCTGCCCGCCTCGCGCATCGTGCTGGGCAAATACCTCGCGCTGATGCTGTGGCTGGTGCTGTGGCTGGCACTCGCGCTGGCGATGCCGTTGAGTCTGTCGCACGGCGTCACGCTCGACTGGGGCAAGCTTGCCGCCGCGTCGCTGGGCGCATTGCTCACGCTCGCCGCGCTGGGCGCCATTGGCGTGGCAAGTTCGGCCTACGCATCGCATGCGTCCATTGCGGCCACCATCGCGCTCACCGTTGGCCTGGTGCTTGCCGGCATGAACATCGCCGTGCAGAAGGCCGGCGCCACCAGCGGCGTGTTCAACTGGCTGGCGTTGAGCGGCCATCTGGAAGACATGCTGCGCGGACTCGTGTCGCTTTCCGACGTGGCGTGGTTCCTGCTCGTCATCGTAGTGGCGCTTGCGTTGGCCACCCAACGACTGGCTGCCGAAAAGGAGCGTGGCTGATGGCGCGCTTCTTCCGTCATGTAAATGGATGGCTATTTGCAGCTGGCCTGTTGATGGGCGCGAGCGCCGTCGGCTACCTCACGTCGCGCCACGATCATGTCAGCGACTGGACGTTTGGCGGGCGCGCCAGCCTGTCGCCCGAAAGCCGCGCGGTACTGGCCGCGCTGCACGGTCCGGTGGAGATCGTCAGCTACGCCAATCCACAAGGCGACCTGCGCCACACCGTGGCCGGTTTCGTCGAGCGCTATTCGCGCGTGAAGCCCGACCTCACCGTGCGCTTCGTCGATCCGCAGCAAGACCCGGCCGCGATGCGTGAGCTGGGCATCACCGTGGATGGCGCGCTGATCCTGCATTACCAGGGACGCGAGCAGCGTCTGGATGAGCTGTCCGAACGCAGCCTCACCAACGCACTGGAACGTCTGGCGCGCGGCGGCGAGCGCATCGTGGCGTTCGTTTCCGGCGACGGCGAGCGTCGCCCCGACGACAAGGGCAACGCCGACCTCGGCATGTTCATGACGCAGATGGAAGGCCGCGGCATGCGCGCCGTGCCGCTGAACTTCGCACAGGTTACGGCTGTGCCGCAGCACACTGATCTGGTGGTGCTGGCGAGCCCCGAACTCGCGCTGCCCGATGGCGCGGTGAAGGCGCTCACCGACTACGTGAGCAACGGCGGCAATTTGCTGTGGCTGAGCGAACCGACCAACGACGATCTGCATCTGGCGCCGCTGGCGGACACGCTGGGCATCCGCGTGCTACCGGGCGTGCTGGTCGATGGCCAGGGCGCGGCACTCGGCTTGAAGGACCCGCGCATGCTCGCGCTGGGCGACTACCCACAGCACGCGATCACGCGCGGCTTCCAGCTGACCACGTTGTTCCCGCAGGTGTCCGCGCTGGCCATGGCCGCGCGCACCGACTGGAAAGTGGCGCCGTTCCTGCGCTCCAGCGCACAGAGCTGGACGGAGTTCAAAGCGATCGACAACGCGCAGGCCTCGACCATCCAGTACGACGCCAGCGCCGGCGAGCTGAAGGGTCCGCTGGATTTCGGCTTCGCACTCAGTCGCCTCTCGCCGAGTCCCGACAAGGCCGAACAGCGCGTGGTGGTGATCGGCGATGGCGATTTCCTCTCCAACACCTTCCTCGGCAACGGCGGCAACCGCGCGCTGGGCGAGCGCATCTTCGACTGGCTGCTCGGCGACGACGCGCTGGTGAACCTGCCGCCGCGCGGCGCACCGGATCGCGTGCTGCAAATCACGCAGGCGCAGTTGAGTAGCGTGACGCTCGGCTTCCTGGTGGTGCTGCCGCTGTTGCTGCTGGTGATCGGCGGCTTCATCGTGTGGCGCCGGCGTCGCGCATGAAGCGTGCGACGCGACAGCGCCTGTGGCTTGCCGGCATCGTCGCGGCCCTGCTGGTCGTGGCCGGCTGGCAGTGGCAACAGGATCGCGCACAGGCCACAGGCACGCTGCTGGCGCTCGACCCTGCCAGCGTGAACTCGGTGGCACTCGCCATCGGCAACGGCAACACCGAACACTTCGCCCGGCGCGACGGCCACTGGTGGCGCACGGATGGCACACCTGCGCGTGCGGACGATGGCCGCCTCGGCGAACTCGCCGATACGGCCGCCGCCGCGGTGCTGAGCTGGCGGCCACTGCACGATTTCGATCCCGCCAGGATCGGGCTGGCCACACCTGTCGCGGTGCTCACGCTGGATGGCCAGCGGCTGGAATTTGGTGAAACCTCGGTGACGGGTCCGCAGCGTTACGTGCGGGTGGGCGATCGCGTGGCGCTGATTTCCGTGCGCTATACCCCGCGCGGCGCCACCGGCGAGGCGACCAAGATCAAGGAGTGAGCAGGGAGGAGTGAGAAGTGAGAGGGAGCCCGGGTTTCTCTCACTTCTCACTCTTCTTCACTCACTCCTGCCCCGCCAAAGCGTACCTTGCACCGTCTTCCAGACTCCCCATATGGGAATCAACCTCGACAGGAGCGATGAGATGAGCAAGCAGGCGATCGGCGTAGTGGGCATGGCCGTGATGGGCAGCAATCTGGCCCTGAATATCGAAAGTCGCGGCCACGCCGTGTCCATCTACAACCGACACCGCGAGCGCACGGACGAAGTGGTCGCGCAGAACCCCGGCAAGAAGCTGGTGCCCGCGTACACGCTCGAGGACTTCGTCGCGTCGCTGGAAAAGCCGCGCCGCATCCTGCTGATGGTGAAGGCCGGCGAACCCACCGATGCCACGCTGGCGCAGCTCAAGCCGCTGCTCGACAAGGGCGACATCGTCATCGACGGCGGCAACACCTTCTTCAAGGACACCATGCGCCGCGAGAGTGAGATGAGCGCGGCAGGACTGCACTTCATCGGCACCGGCGTCTCCGGCGGCGAAGAAGGTGCGCTGCACGGCCCGTCGATCATGCCCGGCGGTCCGCGCGAAGCGTATGACCTAGTGGCCCCCATCCTCACCGAAATCGCGGCACGAGCGCCCGATGGCGAGCCCTGCGTGGCCTACATGGGCCCGAACGGCGCCGGCCACTACGTGAAGATGGTGCACAACGGCATCGAGTACGGCGACATGCAGCTCATCGCCGAAAGCTATGCGGTGCTGCATCACGTGCTCGGCCTATCCAACGAAGAGCTCGCCGAGGTCTACGCCGACTGGAACAAGGGCGAGCTCGACAGCTACCTCATCAGCATCACCGCCGACATCTTCACCAAGAAGGACAAGGACACCGGCAAGGCGATGGTCGACATCATCCTCGACCGCGCCGCGCAGAAAGGCACCGGCAAATGGACCAGCCAGAGCGCGCTCGACCTTGGCGTGCCGCTGCCGCTGATCACCGAATCGGTGTTCGCGCGCCTGCTCTCCGCGCTGAAGGACGAACGCGTGGCAGCTAGCAAGGTGCTCAAGGGACCGGCGTCGGGCAAGCTCGATGGCGATCGCAAGGCCTTCATCGAAGCCGTGCACCGCGCGCTGTACCTGAGCAAGATCGTCTCCTACGCGCAGGGCTTCGCGCAGCTGCGCGCCGCGTCGGACGAATACCAGTGGAACCTGCCGTACGGCACCATCGCGCGCATCTTCCGCGCCGGCTGCATCATCCGCGCGCGCTTCCTGCAGAAGATCACCGACGCCTACGAACGCGACGCGCAGCTGAAGAACCTGCTGCTCGATCCGTACTTCCGCGACATCGCCACCGAATACCAGGGCGCGTTGCGTGAGGTGGTCGCGGCGGCGGTGAAGGCTGGCGTGCCGGTGCCGTGCTTCTCGTCGGCCATTGCGTACTACGACAGCTACCGCGCCGAGCACCTGCCCGCCAACCTGATCCAGGCGCAGCGCGACTACTTCGGCGCACACACCTTCGAACGCGTGGACAAGGAAGGCAGCTTCCACAACGACTGGAGCTGATGCGTCCCTGATGCGGCGTATCGCGACGCGCAACCTCGTGATCGCGATACGCCACGCCACCTGCCCTGACCGAGATACGCAGTGCCCGAATTACCCGAAGTCGAAACCACGCGCCGCGGCATTGCCCCGCACCTGATCGGACGACGCGTCACCGGCGTGACCCTGCGTCGCCCCGATTTGCGCTGGCCGATTCCGCCGGAGATCACCACGCAATTGCCTGGCCAGCGCATCGATGCGGTTGAGCGGCGCGCGAAGTATCTGCTGCTGCACACCGAGATTGGCAGCGCCTTGCTGCATCTGGGCATGACGGGCGTGCTGCGCGTGCTTCCACCGGATGCACTGGTCGGCAAGCACGATCACGTGGACATCGCGCTGGAGCCTACCGCCACCGAAGGCCCGCGCGTGCTGCGCTTCACCGACGCGCGTCGCTTCGGTTGCCTGCTGTGGCAACCCGCCGGAGAAACGCACGAATTGCTGGAAGCATTGGGCCCGGAGCCGCTCACCGATGATTTCGACGGTGACCTGCTGTGGCGGCTGTCGCGCGGGCGCACGGCGGCAGTGAAACTGTTCCTGATGGACAACGCGATCGTGGTCGGCGTGGGCAACATCTACGCGAGCGAAGCGCTGTTCGCGGCGGGCATCGATCCACGCAAACCGGCCGGCTCGATTTCACGGGCGCGTTATGCGCGGCTGGCGGCGGAGGTGAAGCGCATTCTTGCGTGGGCCATCGAGCGCGGCGGCACGACGTTGCGCGATTTCATCAATCCGGATGGTGCGCCGGGGTATTTCTTTCGCGAGTTGCAGGTGTATGGGCGTGAGGGAGAGGCGTGCCGGGCGTGTGGGACGCCGGTGCGGCAGGTGGTGTTGGGACAGCGGTCGACGTTTTGGTGTGCGAGGTGTCAGAAGTAGGGTTGGTGTGGCGTTTGCGTTTTGTTTGCTCATTAAGCGTGGAGCATGCACAACGACAACTCTCGTGCGTCGACTTTTGCTCTAGTTCGGCATTCCTGCGAAAGCAGGAGGCGCTTTTCAACAGCCGAAGGCTGGTCATCCAGTGATTTTGCACTTGGTTATCGCGATCACTTTGCTCGCTCTTGTAAAACGCTGCCGCCAGCGTGCCGCCTACGCGGCGGGCGTTTCGATCGGCTGCCGCCGCTCGAGTCACTTTTCTTTTGCTGGCCCACGCATGCGCAGGAGCGCATGCGAACGGCGAAGCCGGCCCGAAGGGCGGAGGGCAGGATGCCCGGAGTCAAAGAAAAGTAACCCAAAGAAAATGGCCTTCAGAGCAAAGGCTCGCAGCATCGTGTTGGGATAAGCCCGAGCGCTAGAGGATGGTTGGGACGGGACACCCATGGGAGGCCATACAGCGGATACTCCGTAGCGCTGCGCAACGCGCCCGAATCGCTGAGGACTTAAAGCGGAGCCTCGCCTCGCATCGGCCTTTGCTTGGCTTCGCTCTTCAAGGTCATACGCGATGCATCGCACTTCTCCCTCTCCCCTTGCGGGAGAGGGCCGGGGTGAGGGGCGGGTGCTCGCGGAAGCGTCGCGAAGACGAGCTTTTGCTCTTGGCTCTTCGGGGTCCCCGTATGACAGCGGCGGGCGGGTGGAGGAAAGCCCGTAGGGTGGCCGGCATGGATGCCGGCCAGTTTTTCGACAGGACAGGGACGCCCTGTCGAAAAACCCCGCAACCCGCACGCGTACCTTCCGGGCTGCGCCCGGAAGGCGCGTCATCCGGGGGCCGTTTCTTTTGGTTACTTTTCTTTGGGCAAGCAAAGAAAAGTAACCCGGCCTCCGGCAGGAGGTCGGAAGCCCGCCGCAGGCGAGCCAGATAGCGACCACGCGACAACCAAGCATAAAGTCACTGGATCCCGGCCTACGCCGGGATGACGAGCAAAAAAGAGCGGAACATCTACACGACGAGGCAAGGTTGGCGCATCACCACCATGACGGTGGCAATGCCAACGAAAAGGCGGCTATGACCCAACCCTCTCCCTGCCAAGGCAGAGGGAAAAAGAACCATCACTCCGGCCAACGAAACTCAACAAACGTATTGTTGAAATCCGGATCTTCCAGACCACCACCCAAACGCGCCACCAGCGACATCCCATCCGCCTCCAGCTCCTGTCCCTCGGCGAACCGCGCGCCCAACGCTTCCAGCTCCACCAACCGCTCGCACAACAAACCCGCGCGATCGCTATCGGATTCGGGCACATTGCGAATGCTGATGTCCGGGCGACCGAACTTGCGCATGCCTCGCGTATGAATCCAGTAACTCCCGTTCTTCTCCGCGTCACGCAGAATCAGCAGGTGGTTGCGGATCGGTGCGCCATCGCGCACGAGGAAGTGGCGGCGCCAAGTGTCGGCGTCGTAGAGGTTGAGCGTTTGCGGATCGAGGATGGCCACGCCGCCCATGTCGAGCAACGCGGCAAGCACGCCCAGCGTATCGCGCAGGTAGCCGGTGTCGGCGCTGTCGGGCAGTTGCCCGCGGATCACCAGCACTTCGGGTGCATCGATGGCCTGGCGGTAGGCTTCGGGCGCATCGTCCTTGAACATGCGGCCCACGCTGCCGCGCAGCGGATAGCCATCCCACTGCCGCAGCTGTGCGTGGTTGTGGCTGGTCATCTCCACGCCTTCGGGCAGGCCCTCGCTGCCGTAGTCCAGCGACGGCGCACGACCAGACTGGAATTTGCCGAACACGAAGAACTGCAACAGGATGTTTTCGTTGCTCGGCTGCCAGTGCGGACGCTGCCAGGCGGGAAAAGGGATCTTGCTCATACCGTTACCATTCCTTAGATGGATGCGACGGGCTCAATGCCCTTCGCCCAGCGGCAGCACCGGCTGCTGCAGTTCAATCCTGCCGTGCCCTTCCGTAATGTTCTTGAACTCGGCGCGGCTCACCGAGACATAGCGGTCGTTGCCGCCGATCTCAACCTGTGGGCCTTCGGTGACGGCGCGGCCGTGTTCATCCACGCGCACCACCATGGTGGCCTTGCGGCCGGTGTGGCAGATGGTCTTGATCTCTTCGAGGTTGTCCGCCCACGCCAGCAGATAGCGGCTGCCCTCGAACAATTCGCCGCGGAAATCGGTGCGCAGGCCATAGGCCAGCACCGGAATATTGAGCTTGTCCACCACATCGCTGAGCTGCCACGCCTGCGCCTTGCTGAGGAACTGCGCCTCGTCGACGAACACGCAGTGCAGCGGGCCGCGACCGGCGATGTCTTGCTGCACCAATTCGAACAGGTCTTCTTCGCCACCAAAGCGCAACGCGTTCGCCTTCAGGCCAATGCGCGAAGCCACCACGCCCTCGCCGTAACGATTGTCCAGTGCCGGCGTGAGGATGAGCGTGCGCATGCCACGCTCGTGGTAGTTGTAGGCGCTCTGCAGCAAGGTCGTGGTCTTGCCGGCATTCATCGCCGAATAATAGAAATAGAGCTTGGCCATGACAGTTCCTGTGGCGGGGCGCTGATGTTACCCGTTTGTCCGATGGCCTTCAGCGCCTATTCCCTGTCCAGTGGCGTGGTGCCGCCGGTGAATTGCGAACGCGCCTGCGCGAGACGCTCATGGCGATCGGCGCTCCAGCGGCCCCAGTTCCGAAGGGAAAGAATGCGGTACACGCCCTTGAACGCCAGGATGCGACTCCAGACCTTGAACGAATCGAACACGTCGCCCGCCAGCATCGAGATCACGCCTTGCTCGATCTGGAAGGTATTGCGCGGCGAACTGAAGGCCTGGCGCATGATCGGCCCGTTGAAACGGTAGATGAAAAACGCAAAGCGTTTCATGCCGCGACGCTGACGACGTTCCAGACGGCGTTGCAAGGCCACCTCGCGCGCGGGATCGCGCAGCGCTGCATCCACCACCTCCACTGCCTGCTCCGCGCCGCTCATGGCCAGATAGACACCGGAGGAAAACACCGGATCGAGGAAGGCAAACGCATCGCCGATCAATACCCAGCCGGGACCAGCCATGCGTGCGGAGTCGTACGAGTAGTTGCCCGTGACACGCACTTCGTTGTCGATCAGTTCGGCGTGCTCGATGCGTTTCCACAACGAGGGATTCTGGCGCAGGGTTTCCATCAGGAAATCGGTGGTGCGTCCGCGGCGCTGCTTGAGATAGCTGGGCCAGCACACGGCGCCCACGCTCATCACGCCATCGGGCAAGGGAATCATCCACATCCAGCCGTAATCGAAGCGATAGATGCTGATGTTGCCGGCGTGCTCGCCGGGGCGCTGCTCCGCGCCGCGGAAGTGGCCGAAGATGGCTGCGCTCTGATGCTCGTCGTTCTTGCGCTTGAGCTTCTTCTTGCTGGAAAGAAACGCGTCGCGACCCGAGGCATCGACCACATAGCGCGCGCGAATGGCATACGGCTCGCCCTTGTCATTGGTCACCTGCACCCGCCAGTCGTGCCTGCCAATTTCTTCCACGGCACGCACTTCATGGCCTTCGCGCGCATCGACGCCGTTGTCGGCGGCGTGACGGAAGAGCATGTGATCGAAATCCTGACGCCTCACCTGATACGCATGCGGCGGACTCTGCCCCAGCGCGCGCGCGAACTCGAAGGTGATGTAGCCGGCCTCGTTGTCGGCCTCGAAATCGGCACCCGGCTTGAACACGCCCAGCGCACGCACCTTGTCCATCACGCCGAGCCGCTCGAAGATCGGCAGGTTCATCGGCAGCAACGATTCACCGATGTGAAAGCGCGGATGGTGGTCTTTCTCCAGCGCAATGACGCGATGGCCGCGTCGCACCAGCAACGTCGCTGCCGTGCTGCCCGCCGGACCGCCGCCGATCACCACCACGTCGCACTGATCGTGGATTTCCGAAGTCGCCTCTGACACGCCGCATCCCCAAACCATGGCCCAGGCCGATTATGACCTCAGGATGGCCGTTGCGGCGCATCGAGGCGGCTGGCTCAGATCAGGGGCCGGACTGTGGGCGGGGATGAAAGCTGGAGCGGCTCGCCCACTTCGACGTTACCCTGCAGCGGACCGCTCAGGCGCCACTGCATGTCCTTCAGGCGAAGGTAGTCCTTGGGCGACCACACGGCGCTGCTGTAGTACTTGTCCAGCGCCCGCTCATCGTTGTCGTCGATGAACCAGGTGGCGCGCATATGCATGGAACCCATGCCGCCGAGCGAATGCATCACCACGCCGTTGCCGATAGCGCCAGTGTGGCTGCCGGTGATCTGGCTGGTCGCGCGGAACATCTCCGCCGCCAGATGCTGCTGTCCTTGCTCGTCCGAATACTGCGCGTAGACATCCTTGCCCACCTTGATGGCCTCGTCGCGCTCGCTCGCACTCAGGCGATTCCAGTACAGCTCGCGCTGGATGATCAGGTCGTGGTAGCCGCGATCGGCGGCCAGATCCATCCAGGCGTACGCACGCGGACGATCCACCGCCGTGCCTTCGCCGTTCCAGTACATGGTGGCCACCATTGCCTCGGAGGGCTTGTCGCCGAAGCGAGCGGCCGCGATGAACATCTCAAGCGCGCGTTCCTGGTGGCCCGCCTTGTAGGCATCGACCCCGATGCTGCGGAAATACAGATCCGAGTGATGTTCCACTACGTCAGGTGTGGCCTGCGCCCGCTCGAGTTCGCCGAGCTGCCTGCGATCGTCCGGATGCGCCGACGAATCCGGGGTCTGCGCCATGTTTTTTCCCGGCGCGAGCGCCAGTATGGCGATACAGAGACTGCTTAGGACGGCCTTGCTCATGACGCTCTCTCCTTGGCGATGCGACTTGGCCAGCGGGCGCGCCGGCCTGTCGTGTGGGTTCATGCGGCGGGTCGCGCGGGGGGCTTGCGGGGCGGCTCAACTGGCTCCGGCTCGCCCACGTTGACGCGACTGTTCATCTGCAACTCCCACTGCACATCCTTCACCTGCAGGTACTCGGCGGTGTTCATGTGCAGTGCCTTGTTGAACTTGCTGAAGTCTTCCACGGTGTTGTCGCCGTAGGACGCGGTAACCGTGCCCACCCAGCCGACGTGGCTGCCGGTGACTTGCCTGCGGCCGGCACCGAACTCGAGCGTGACGCGGTTGGCGCCGGCCACGTCGCCGTAGTCGGCGTCGAGCGTGGGGCGCAACGCCTGCGCCTTGGCGCGTTCCGCATCGCTCAACTGATCCCAGTAGATCTGTCGCTGATGCAGCAGCTCGGGGTAACCGCGACTGGCCGCAAGGTCCATCCATGCGTAGCCGAGCGGGCGATCCCTGGCCACGCCATCGCCGGTCCAGTACATCACGCCCACCAGCGCCTGCGAGGTCTTGTCGGCGTAGCGGGACGCCAGGCGGAAATAATGGAAGGCGTCGCGATGGTGGCCATCCGCATAGGCTTCCATGCCCTTGTAACGATAGCGCAGGTCGCTATGGGTATCGACGAACATGCGCGACTCCATGCCGCCGAGCAGCTCGGTGCTGCGCTTGATGTCGGTGGAGTCGACCGCCTGCTGCGCCGCTGCATGACTGGCGCATGCAAGCGCCAGGACGACTATGCCGATACTCGCCAGCCTGTCCATCTCACGCTCCTGTGATGCGCAGGTTCCGGCGTGCCGCAGCCTGCGGTTTGACCAGCATAACCTGCTTTGGGCGGGGACGCTCTGCTACCATCGGGCGCCGCTCATCGACCGCGATTCCCATGCTCAATCCCCAACAATTGGCCGCCGTGGAACACTGTGACGGTCCGCTGCTGGTATTGGCAGGCGCGGGATCCGGCAAGACGTCGGTGATCACGCAGAAGATCGCCTATCTCATCGCCCGCAAGAAACTCGCGCCCTCGCGCATCGCAGCCATCACCTTCACCAACAAGGCCGCGAAGGAAATGCGCGAGCGCGTGGCCAAGCTCATCACCAGCGAAGACGCCGCCGCGCTCACCGTGTGTACCTTCCACGCGCTGGGGCTGAAGTTCCTGCAGATGGAGCACGCGCGCGCCGGACTGCGCAAGGGTTTTTCGGTACTCGACGCGGACGACAGCGAAGGCATCATCAAGGAGCTGGCGCCCAAGGGCATCAAGCCCGACGTGCTGTTCGGCATCCGCAATTTGGTCAGCCGCGCGAAGAACGCAGGGCTCTCGCCGGAAGAAGCGCTGGCGGCCGCGCGCAGCCCGCGCGAGCTCGACGCCGCCACCATCTACGAGATGTACCAGGCGCGCCTCAACGCGTTCAACGCGGTGGACTTCGACGACTTGATCCGACTGCCGCTGCGCATCCTCGAAAGCGATGAGGAATGCCGCACCGTGTGGCGCGAACGTCTGCGCTACCTGCTGGTGGACGAGTACCAGGACACCAACGACGCGCAATATCGCTTGCTCAAGGCCCTGGCCGGCGAGCGCGGCAGCTTCACTTGCGTGGGCGATGACGACCAGTCGATCTACGCCTGGCGCGGCGCCAATCCGGAAAATATCGACCAGCTCGGCAAGGACTGGCCGAGCCTGCGCGTGATCAAGCTGGAGCAGAACTACCGTTGCGGCAAGCGCATCCTGCGCGCAGCCAACAAGCTGATTGCCAACAATCCGCATCTCCACGAAAAGAAGCTGTGGAGCGAACACCCGGAAGGTGCGCAGATCCGCGTGCTCGAGTGCAAGGAAAACGAGCACGAAGCCGAGCGCGTGGCCGCCATTGCCGCCACGCTCGCGGAAAAGCACAAGGCGCGCTGGCACGACATTGCCATTCTCTATCGCGGCAACTTCCAGGCGCGTCCACTGGAAAAGGCACTGCGTCTGGCGCGCGTGCCCTATCACCTTTCCGGCGCGTTGAGTTTTCTCGATCGCGCGGAAGTGAAGGACCTGCTCTGCTACTTCCGCCTGCTCACCAACCCCAGCGATGACGCCGCGTTCCTGCGCGTGGTGAACGTACCCAAGCGCGAGATTGGCGCCACCACGCTGGAGAAGCTCGGCGAAATCGCTCAGACGCGTCACGCCCCGCTGCTGGAAGCCGCGCGCAGCGATGCGGTGTTGCGCCAGCTGTCACCGCGTCCGGCCTCGGCGCTGGCCTCCTTCACACAGCTGATGGACGAACTGCGCAGTGCCTCCATCCATCAGAGCGCGGCCGACCTGGTAGAAACCGTGCTGCAACGTACCGGCTACGCCGCGCATGTGGCCGCCAGCACCACCGACGCCACGCTGCGCGAACGCCGTCTGGGCAACCTGCGCGAACTGGCCGACTGGTTTCGCGCCATGCAGCGCAACGACAACACCACCGGCGACCTCGCCGCACAGCTCGCACTGCTCACGCATGCAGACCGTGACGAACCGGGCAACGCCGTGCGCATGATGACGCTGCACGCCGCCAAGGGCCTGGAGTTCCGCTTCGTCTTCATCGTGGGTTGCGAGGAAGGCACGCTGCCGCACGATGGCGCCATCGACGAGGGCCGCATCGACGAAGAACGGCGCCTGATGTACGTCGGCATCACCCGCGCCAAGGAAATGCTCACGCTGTCCTGGTCGGCCAAGACCAAGCGCTACGGCGAAGTGCACAGCAACCAGCCCAGCCGCTTCCTGCACGAACTGCCGCAGGACGACCTGCATTGGCAGGGCAAGGATCCGGAAGCGGACAAGGAAGTGGTGCGCGAAACGGCCGAGTCGCACATGGCCAAGATTGCGGCGATGCTGGCGGGCGGCTGAGGCGCTTTTCTTCGGCTCCATCGGCACCTGAAAGCAGGCCAGACGGGCAGGCGCCGCTCGCATAGAATGCCAGGGCGAACTTCGTGGCCCCGGAATCCCATGACCGATCCAGCCCAGCTCTACGGACACCTCGTCGCCGCCTTCAACCAACGGCAGTGGCAACAGGTGCTCGACGTTGCCGCCAAGCTGCTGCCGCTTGCACCCCGACACGCTGGTGTCTCCTACATCACCGGCGTTTCCTGCATGGAGCTGAAGCAGATGCCTGCAGCGCTCGGCTACCTGGACCAGGCCAGTCACTGGGAACCCACGCGCGCCGATTTCGCCACCCAGTTCGCGAAGGCACTGACCATGGTGCGACGAACGTCGGAAGCGCTGGAGGCTGCCGATCGCGCACTCGCCCTCTTGCCCGACGATCCACTGACGCTCGACACGCTGGGCGTGGTCTACACGCAGGCGCACGCCAATGAGCGCGCTGCCGAGGCGTTCCGTCGTGCCGTGCGACTCGCGCCTCGCCATGCACCCTATCGTTTCAACCTGGCCACGGCGCTTGTGGCAACGGGTGACATCGAGGATGCACAGACCGAGCTTGAGGCCTGCATCGCGCTGGACCCTACGTTCTGGATGGCACACCTTACGCTGTCACAGCTGCGCAAGCAGACGGCGGCGTCGAATCACATCGAGCGACTGCAGAAGTTGCTCTCTGCGCATACCAGCGACCCGATGGGGCAGACGTATCTGCACATGGCGCTGGCAAAGGAACATGAGGACCTCGCCGAGCACTCGCGGGCGTTCGATCATTTCACGCAAGGCAAGGCGGCGGGGCGTGCGCAACGCGACTACGCGTTTGCAGAAGATGAAGCGCTGTTCGACGCCTTGACCCGGGCCTTTCCCGCGGTGCAGGACAATGCAGCGAGCGGCGATCCGACCGACGAGCCAATTTTCGTCATCGGCATGCCGCGCACCGGCACGACCCTGGTGGAGCGCATCGTTTCCAGCCATCCGGACGTGTACTCCGCCGGTGAGTTGCAGAACTTCGGCGTGGCGCTCAAGCGCGCAACGGGCAGCCGCACGCCGGCCATGCTCGACCTGGACGTGATTACGCGAGCGCGGGAAGTCGACTTGAAAAGACTCGGCGCGGCCTATCTCAGCAGCACGCGACCGGCAACAGGTAGCCAAGCGCATTTCATCGACAAGCTGCCGCACAACTTTCTCTATGTCGGCTTTATCGCCAAGGCGCTGCCAAACGCCAGGATCATTTGCCTTCGTCGCGATCCGATCGACACCGTGCTGAGCAATTTCCGCCAGCTGTTCGCACAGAAGTCGCCCTACTACGGCTACTCGTTCGACCTGCTGGACGCGGGGCGCTACTACGTGTTGTTCGATCGCCTGATGGCGCACTGGAAGCGCGTCTTTCCCGGGCGGATCCTCGAGATCCAGTACGAGGCGCTGGTGGCATCGCAGGAGCAGCACTCGCGGGAGTTGCTGGATTTCTGCGGTCTTCCGTGGCACGAGAGCGTCATGCACTTCGAACAGAACGAAGCGCCCGTCTCCACTGCCAGCGCCATCCAGGTTCGCGCGCCGATCTATACGTCCGCCGTGAAACGCTGGAAGAAATACGAATCCAGGCTTGGCGATCTGATTGAGCTGTTGGAAGCGAACGGCATTCGCGTCGAACGCTGATGCGATCCACTCATAAAAACGGCCCCGCCGAAGCGGGGCCGTCGATGAACGAATCATCCAGCTGAACTTTTACTTCGCGCTACCCCCGAACGAGTACTTCGCTTCGAGGTAATACGCGCGACCGTAGACGTTGTAGTTATCCGTGTTGTACGGCGAATTCGTCGTATTCGGATAGCTGTCGTCCTTGGGCGGCATCTTGTTGAAGACGTTGTTCACCAGCAACGAGATTGCCAGGCTCTTGAACGGGTTGTACGTCACGCTCGCGTTGTACAGGATCCACGGCGCCAGCCTGCCGGTACCCGGATCGGTGTAGTTGTCGGCGATGGTGGCGGCATAGTTCGGCGAGCTGCCATAACGGTTGAAGTACACCGTGGCACTCCAGTTGTCGCCGGTGTTGGTCCAGGTGAGCGAACCGTTCGCCTTGCTCTTGAAGTCCGTGCCGTTCGGATACGCACCCGGATGACGCAACACGTCGATCTTCGGATCGGTGATGTAATCCTGCGTGGTGTGCTTGAGCTCATCCGAATACGACAGGTTCAAGGCCAGGCTACCCAGATAGCCAATAGGCCGGATGTAGCCAAAGTTGGCCGTGATGGCATTCACCTGCTCGTTGGCGATATTGAGCTTGGGCGTGGTGATATTGGTGATCTGGCCCAGCAGCGGCGTGCCGTCCGGTGCGGTCGTGCCTGCGCCGCGCGTGACGAGATTGAATGCCGCCACGCACGAACCGGAGTTTGGATCGAGGCCACCGGTCTCGCACAGGTATTCCGTCCTGGAGAGCTGGTCGGCACTGATCTGCGACACTTCGTTGTTGATGTCCCAATGCAGGTAATCAACGGCGAACGACATGTGCTCGATCGGCGCCCACACGAAACCGTAGCTCCACACCTTGGCGGTGATCGGCTCCAGGTTGGGGTTGCCGTAGGTCTGACCCTGATACTGCGTCGAGTCGTACGGATACGGGCACTTGCTGGCCGCGACATCGGGGCCGTAGCCCAGCCGAGCGCAGTTCACGTAGTCGGTGACGCTGTTGTAGTAACCACTCGGGCGCTGGAACTCGTCGGCCAGCGTGGGAGCCTTGAATGCCGAGCCGTAGCGGCCACGAAGCAACAAGGTATCGACGGGGCGATATTCGATGCCCACGTTGAAGGTCGGGTGGCTGACCGTCTTTCCTTCGACGTTGTAGCTGTCGTAACGGCCGGAAAGATCCATGGTCACCTGCTCCATCAGCGGCAGGCGAAGTTCCGTGGTGGCGGCGTAACGCGAACGATGGCCGGCACCCGGCGTGGCGCTGGTGCCGTAGACCACGCTTTGCGTGTTGCCGTACTGGTCAACGTAGGTTTGCAGCAAACGCGGATCAGGCGAGGAATCCCAGCCCTGGTTGCCGCCTTCCAGCACCACCGCGATACCCGCGTCGCCGCCGGCGAGACGGAACAATGACTGGTTGGTCAGCTGGCCGCGCGTCATGTTGTCCCACGTCTTGGAGTTGGACGTGGTGTAGCCGGTGAAGCTGCGGAAGTCCGCGTTGGATACCGGGTGGTAGAGGTTAGCGTAGTTGGGCGAGAACTGCGGATAGCCCGAGTACGTGCCGGGAATTGCCTGACCCATGACGTGGTCGGCAAAGTACTTCTCGATCGGCGCCGTGAAGCGCTGGAAGTCGCGGTTGATGAGCTTGTCATCGGAGTGGGAGAAGCCCAGGTCGTAATCCCAGTTCGACTGGCCAATGGTGCCCTTGCCACCCAGGGTCAGCAGGTACGAGTTCTCGTACTGCTTGTTCATGATGTTCTGGTAGCCACCCACTTCTTCCGGCGTAAAGATGCGCTGCACCGTCTCGAAATCTTGGGTAGCGGGGTCGTAGAAATAGGGGGCGCCGCCGGCCGTGGCAATGCCCGTGCTCCAGAACGTGGTGTTGGTGCCGGAGGTGAACTTCTGCTCCTCGTAGTTGTAGAGCAGGTCGCCGTAGAGCTGCAGGTTGTCGTTGACGTCGAAGGTCGAATGCGAATACAGGTTGGCGGTGGTGTCCTGGTTGGCCAGCGTGGAATAGCCGGCGCTGGCCAGCGAGCCGCAGTAGTCACCATGGCCAGGACGATTGCGGAACTTCTCGTCACCGTTGTAGCCGGCACTGACGTTCGCGCAATTGTTCGGGTCCTCGAACTGGTATCCGCTGAAGTAACCCGTGACGAGGTAATCGCGTGATGCCACGCCCGGTTCGCTGCCGCCGTTGAAGTAGGTCTTGGTCAGGCTGCGGCTGTAGCCCCAGATCGGCTTGGTCTGCTCGTACTGCGCACCGATGAGCGTGTTGAATTTGCCGACATTGAAGCTGTCCGCGAAACTGATGCGCTGGCTGGCGCCGCCGCCTTCGCTCAGGCCGCCAAAACGTACATCGACGGTGGGCGCATCCACCTTCTTCTTCAGCACGATGTTCACTACGCCGGCAATGGCGTCGGAGCCATACAGCGACGACTGGCCACCGGGCAGGATGTCGATGTGGTCGACCATTTCCTGCGGAATGTTGCTGAGGTTGTTGAATACGTCGCTGCCGTTGTAAAGGCCCGGGAAATCTCCCATCGGGCGGCCATCGATCAGGTACTTGGTGAAACCCACCGGCAGGCCGAACAGGCTGAGCGTTTTCGCACCGGTGGTGAACGAGTTGTTGTCCTGCGGGCCCTGCGCGCTGCCCGTGGCAAACGATGACTGCTGGAGCGCTTCGGCCACCGTGGTGAAGCCGCGAGCCTTCATGTCCTCGGCGGTGATCGTGATGACCGGCTGCGCGGTTTCCACCTGCGACTGTGGAATCAGCGAACCGGTCACCGTGACGGCTTCGAGCTTTTTGGCCTTCTTTACAGCTTCATCGTCCTGTGTGCCGCTTTGTGACGATGTGGAGGTGTCCTGCGGCGAGGATGATGCGGGTGTGGAACCGGCGTCGGTGGCCGCGAGTGTCGCGGACGCATAGCCGAACGCCAAGGCTGCCAGGACGGCAGCCGTCAGCTTGGACTTCAACATCTTTTGTCTCCCCTACACTTTATTGTCAGACATCACGCCGTCCCCCGGCGCGGGCTGTAACGGGGATCCGACAAGTCCTGTTTCCCCTAGGACGTTGTCGTCAACTTTCTATCCCCGTCGTAGGTTTCTTAGCACGAAACTTTTCCTTTACATATGCGAATTTTGTGAAGCGCAAGTTCATGCTGTGAGCGCTCCTGCATGCTTGTCATGTGAAAGGGGAATAGAGCCCGGAAACGCGTTAGGACCGCGGGGAAAGATGCCGATTGGATCGATCGCAAGTGCTAATCGCGGCTCATGCGTCGACTGATGCGCAATATTTTGCGAACGTGAAAAAGCACGTGCTGGCACCTGCGCATGCCGCCGAGGTCGCAAGAAAGCCTTCACATGAGATGGGCTGTGTCCGCGTCGTCGCCGAAGTGGCGACGCGAAGACGTCGCGATCAGATAAGCCGTTCGGCTTCCAGCTCGCTTTTCAGATACGCGTAGTAGATGGGCGCGGCGATCAAGCCGGCGAGGCCGAAGGCGGCTTCCATCAACAGCATCGCCACCAGCAGTTCCCACGCGCGTGCGCGGATCTGTCCACCAACGATGCGTGCGTTGAGGAAATACTCGAGCTTGTGGATGAGTATGAGGAAGCCGAGCGCCGCAATGCCCACGCCGAGCGAGATCGACAAACCGGCAATGGTGATGGCGGTGTTGGAAATGAGATTGCCGATGACCGGCAGCAAGCCAACGATGAAGGTGACCACCACCAGCGTCTTGGCCAGCGGCACGTGAATGTCGAGCAGCGGCAGCACGCCCAGCAGGAAGATGGCGGTGAACACCGTGTTGAGGAACGAGATCTTGATCTGTGCGAACACGATGTTGTGAAACGCCTCGGCCAGGCGTTGCGCGCGCAGGCCCAGCGCCGACGCAAGCGGACCCACCTGGTGCGCCGGCCGTGCGCGACTGAGCGCCACGATGGCGCCGAGCACCATGCCGATCAGGATGTGCACGAACACGCGGGCCGCTTCCTTGCCTATTGTCTGCAGGCTCACCGAATGCTTGCGCGTGAGTTCCAGCGCCATCAGGCGCAGATCATCCACGCTGTCCGGCAGCCAGCCGACCACGGAGGTGGGCAACTGTTCGCGCGCCTTTTCCACCAGCGGCATCAATTGCTGCTGCCACATCTGTTCGGGGTTGCCGATTTCATTGCGCAGGAAACTCACCGCGCTCAGGATCAGCAACACCAGCAAGCCGACCACGATGGTGCCCAGCAAGGCCACCACCAGCACGCGCGCGCGATCGCCGGGCACGCGCTTGCCCAGCAACGGCGCGGTGGACTGCACCAGTTCGTAGACGAGCAGACCGGCAAAGAGCGCCGGCAGCAATCGCAAACCCAACACCATCACCAGCGCGAGGCCGGCCAGCGCATAGCTCGTAATGCGGATGGCGGGCGACGGCGAGCGGACGTTCGAGGCGGGTTCCATGCAACTTCATGCCGGCAACGGGGATGCGTGCAGTCTGTCAGCAGACCATGACGGCCGCCAGCCTCGTCGACGGGCGGCCGTTATGCTTTCACGGGTCGCCTCGCCCAAGATCGCGGGCGACCGGTATGCCTGAGGTCTCTCACCTTCCGATAGAGCAGGTTTACTTGTTGCCATCCAACGGAAGGAACGGGATGGGTGCGTTGGCATAGATATGCTGCGGCAGTTCGCCATTCCACTTTTCCGCCTTGATCTTTTCGACCTCGATGCGGCGCAGTTCCAGTACATCCTTGCTCTTGGCCAGGGCCTCGCTTTGCGCTTTGAGGGCCTCAGCCTGGGCGTTGGCTGCCGTGACGGTGGCATAAGCCTCGCCATCTGCCTGGGCCTTGAGCGCATCGGCATCGGCCTGCGCGGTGACCACCTTGGCGCGCTGTTCGGCCTCGACCGTCTTCACCTTGTTTTCCGCGGCCAGGCGCAGCTGTTCCTGCGTCACCTTTTCGTTGATGGCGTGCATATAGGTGTCGGAGAACGAGAAGTTGCGCATGTCGATATTGATCACCTGCGCGCCGTACATGTTGAGTTTCTCCTTCAGCGCCTGGTTGATGTCGAACGACACCTGCGAACGCTTGGCGATCAGGTCCGGCGCGGAATAGCGGGCCGTCACGGCCTTGAAGACTTCCTGCGTGGCTGTCTGCACGTAGGAGGAAAGATCTCCATTATGGCTGTACTTCTCGTACACCTCGGACACACGGTCAGTCTGGATGCTGTAGCGCACGGTGAGGCTGACCTTGACGGGCTGCGTATCGCTGGTGCTGCCATCGGCTTCGTCGATCTGCGCTTCCTCGGCGCGAATACTGAAAAGCGCGAGCTTCTGCCAGGGCGGCACCACGACCAGGCCCTCGGGCTCGATCTTCTTGATGGCGCCGAACTGGGTCAGCACGCCACGTGATCCCGTAGGCACGGTGCGAAATGGCCAAAACGAGGTGATCAAGATGATCGCTATCACCGCGATGACCAGGTTACGCAGGAGCTTGATGAGGTTGGTGTTGCCGGGTGCAAGTGCTGGCATCGATGAACATCCTTGTGAAAAGAAAGAAGCGGCCACGGGTCGGGCGCGGTCTGTGCGCAGCCTGCGTTTCGGGCCGACGAGAGTGTGAGTTCAATTCCCCGCCGCGAATGTAGGGTGACGTCTCGCTGTCGTAAAGTTACGGGATCCTACGCACCCTGTTCTCTGAGGATTCTTCATGTCCGTTCGTTTGTCGGCGGCGCTTGCCGCCCTGGTCCTGCTTGCCGGTTGTTCCACCACCACGCCGACCAAGGCGCCTGCGCCCACGGCTCCCGTCGCACCCGTCGCTGCACCCGCGCCCACGACGCCGGCCGATGACAACCTCAATGCGGTCGCCTGGAGCCAGACGGCCATCGAGCACGACCTGATCTACCTGCAGACCTATCGCGATGCCCAGTCGCGGCTGCTCGCGGCCCTGGCCGACAAGCAGTGGGACGCCCTGCCGAAGGACGATCGCGTGGCGCCCGCCAAGGACCTGAAGCCGGCCGTGGTGCTGGATATCGACGAAACCGTGCTCGACAACTCGCCCTACCAGGCACGCCTGATCAAGAGCGGTGGCGAATACAACGAGGCCGATTGGGCCGCCTGGTGCAACGAACAGCGCGCCCGCGCCCTGCCCGGCGTGGTCGAGTTCACCCAGTTCGCCGCCAAGCACGGCATTGCCGTGATCTACATTTCCAACCGCGCCAAGGACCTGGACCAGGCCACCCTGGCCAACCTGCGCAAGGCGGGGTTGCCGGTATCGGGGCCGGAATCCTTCCTGGGCCTGGGCACGTTCGTGGAGGACTGCGAGCAGATCGGCACGGAGAAGGGTTGCCGCCGCCAGCTCATCAGCCACAAATACCGCGTGTTGATGCAGTTTGGTGACCAGATCGGCGATTTTGTGACGGTTCTTGCCAACAATGCCGACGGTCGCCAGAAGGCTATGAAGCCCTACATGGACTGGATCGGTACCCGCTGGTTCGTGCTGCCCAACCCGACCTATGGCGCATGGGAACCCGCATTGTTTAATAATGACTACACGGCCCCGCGCGACGAGCGCCGCCGCCAGAAGATCCAGTCGCTGCGTTTTGATTGATATTCATCGAATAAAAACAATCATTTACACGGCACAAGCTAAAGTATTGCTTTAAGTTTGACGGGGAAGTAACATCTTCCTCGCCAACACCTGCTGACCTTGATAATTCCGCAGGCAAGGCCATTTCCCTTCCGGCTCTGCCGGACTACCCCGTGAGGCCCAACGCCCGCGGGGTTTTCTTTTGGTGCTTCCTAAAGAGCGCTTGAACAGGCTCTCAACTTGGTGTCACGCCTCTTGTTCGCGCGGAGCCGACACCCTTACGCTCCGCCGACCGCCCAACCTCAGGTCGCCGGGCGCCGCCAAACGAGATTCCATGCGTCGCTCATCTGTCTACTACGCCGTTGGTGCATTCATTGCCCTGCTGGTGCTGGCCACGGCGGCCGCGTTGTTCATGACGTCGCACCACAAGCCCGTCGGTCTTGCGCCGGTGGTGGCCGGTGGCGATACGCCCGAGCAGTCGGTGCAGCAGTCGGTGGCGCTGATCAAGGCAGGTGACTTCGCCGGCTTCTGGAAGCACGCCCTGCCGCCGGCGGACTACGACACGCTGCGCGCGGACTGGACCCGCCCGCGCCCCGACGAGCATCCTCTGACGCCGGAAGACCGCGCCGACTTCGTCAAGACCATGAAGCAGCTCACCGAGCCGGACGCGGAGACCAAACTGTACGCCGTGGCCAAGCCGAAGCTCAGCCAGTTGCAGGCGCAGTACCAGGATCAGGTGCCGGTGATGATCGGCATCTTCCAGGCCATCGCCGCCACCGGCGTATCGCAGAGCAAGGACCTCACCAACCCGCAGAAGCAGCAGGCCACCGAGGTCATCAACGTGCTCGCGCCGTGGGCGCAGAACGTGCCGTGGTTCGACCAGACCCGCGCCAAGCAGGTGATCGGCATTGCCGTGGACACCGCCCGCAAGCTCGACCTGAAGACGCCCGAGCAGCTGAAGGCCATGGACTTCGACACGGCCATGCAGAAATACAGCGTCGGTTTTCTGGGCATCAAGCAGGCCCTGACGGTCTACGGCCTGTCGCTGGACGAGACGCTCGATTCGGTGAAGGTGAGCACGGTGGAAATCCGCAGCGGCCACGCCCACGTGAAAATCGACTACACCCTGCTCGGCAAGCCGCTTTCCACGCAATCGGACCTGATCCAGCAGGACGGCCGCTGGTACAGCGAAGACGTACTGCAGAACGTGCGCGAGGCACATGAGCGCCTGCTTGCGCCACCGGCACCGGCAGGCAGCGCGCCTACGCCAGCCACGGCGGCCAGCATCAATGCGCCGATCCAGGCGATGGCGCCCACGCCCGCCAAGCACTAAGCCTCCGCAAAACACCTTGTTTACTTCCGCTCCGGTAAAAGGCCGGAGCGAAGCCCATGGGCGCCGTTCGCCGATCACACTGCGACTTGTCGCGAACGACGCCGACCGCGCCCAAAAATCCCGGATCACCCGGGCCCACCAGTTACAATCAGGGGATGCTGAATATGTCGACCACGGACTCTCCCGCCCGTAGCCGCGCGCCCTGGTGGTTCAACCTGGCCGGGCAGTTGCTCGAACCCTGGATGCGCATCCGCCGCGATCCCGCCGAACCGGCTGCCCTGCTCAAGGCAGGCATCCCGGTTTGCTACGTGATCGAGCGCGACGGGCTTTCCGATGCCCTGATCCTGGAGCGCGCCTGCCGCGAGGCCGGGCTGCCTTCGCCCATGCAGCCGCTCTCCGGCACGCGCCGCAAGCGCTCGGTGTTCGCCCTGGCCCGCCGTGACGGCTGGCTGTTCGGCCGCAACCGCAAGCGTTCGCCGAATGAGCCGCTGGGCCAGTTGGTGCGTTCGCTGGAAGGCGACCCGGAGCGCGACGTACAGATCGTGCCCGTCTCCATCTACGTCGGCCGCGCGCCTACCCGCGAATCGGGCTGGTTCAGCGTGCTGTTCTCGGAAAACTGGGTGGTGGTGGGCCGCTTCCGCCGCATGCTGGCACTGCTGCTCAACGGCCGCGACACGGTGGTGCATTTCTCCACGCCGGTGTCGCTGCGCACGGTGGTGAACGAAGCGGGCGAGGTCCGCCCCGAACGACTCACGCGCAAGATCGGTCGTGTGCTACGCACGCACTTCCGCCGCATCCGCGCGGCGGTGATTGGCCCCGATCTTTCGCATCGCCGCACCGTGGTCGATTCGGTGTTGAACGCCGAGCCCGTGCGCGCGGCCATCGCGGCCACTGCCGCGAAGGAAAACATCAGCCAGGCCA
Source organism: Dyella japonica (assembly GCF_040545895.1). GTDB lineage: Bacteria > Pseudomonadota > Gammaproteobacteria > Xanthomonadales > Rhodanobacteraceae > Dyella > Dyella japonica_D. Next base: position 113,174 of record NZ_JBEPMU010000004.1, on the reverse strand, counting down.
AGGCGTGGCGTCGCGCGCACGATCTGGTGATGGAGATCGCCGCGGACTATTCGCATCCGGTGGTGCGCTCCGCCTCGTTCCTGCTCTCCAATTTCTGGAACAAGCTGTACGACGGCATCCACATGCACCACTTCGAGAAGGCCCGTGCCGCCGCACCCGGTCATGAAGTGGTGTACGTGCCCTGCCATCGCAGCCACGCCGACTACCTGCTGATGTCCTACCAGCTGCACATGTCCGGCGTGGTGGTACCGCACATCGCGGCAGGCGTGAACCTCAACCTGCCCGTGATCGGCCCGATCCTGCGTCGCGGCGGTGCGTTCTTCCTGCGCCGCAGCTTCAAGGGCAATGCGCTGTATTCGGTGGTGTTCAACGAATACGTGGCGCAGCTGATCGACCGCGGTGTGCCGATGGAATATTTCATCGAAGGCGGCCGCTCGCGCACCGGCCGCCTGCTCGCGCCGCGCGCCGGCATGCTGGCGATGACGGTGCGTGCCTTCCTGCGCGCGCCGCGTCGACCGGTGCTGTTCCAGCCGGTGTACATCGGCTACGAGAAGCTGATGGAAGGCAAGAGCTACATCGGCGAACTCTCCGGCAAGCCCAAGGAGAAGGAATCGCTGATCGGCCTGCTGCGCGGCCTGAAGGTGCTGCGCCAGCGTTATGGCCACGTGGCGTTGAATTTCGGCGAACCCATCGAACTCAATCCCATGCTCGATGCCGCCAGCCCCGACTGGCGCACGGACGACCCGGACGCCAAGCCCGAATGGCTGGGCCGCGTGGTGGATGACCTGGCCGACAAGATCCAGATCAACATCAACCGCGCCGCCGACGTGAACCCCATCAACCTGCTCGCGCTGGCGCTGCTCGCCACGCCCAAGCATGCGATGGCGGAAAACGACCTGCTCGCGCAGATCGAACTGATGAAGGCGCTGCTGGAAGAGCTGCCCTATTCCGATCGTATGACGCTCACCTCGATGGATCCGCCCGGCATCATCGCCTACGGCGAGCAGATGGGCTGGATCCGTCGCGTGCGCCATCCGCTGGGCGACGTGCTGGTTACCGAAGACGAGCAGGCGGTGTTGCTGAGCTACTTCCGCAACAACGTGCTGCACCTCACCGCCACGGCGGCGTGGGTGGCCTCGTGCTTCTTGAACAACCGCCGCATGTCGCGCGCCTCGGTGCTGCGCCTGGGCCGCATCATTTATCCCTTCATCCAGGGCGAGCTGTTCCTGCCGTGGGATGCCGACGGCTTCTGCACGCAACTGCAGGCCACCATCGATTTCTTCGTGCGCCGCGGCCTGCTCGAAGCCACCGGCGAAGGCCGCGTGCTCGAACGCGGACCGGGTCAGGACGATGCGGCCTTCCAGCTCAAGATCATCGCGCGCAGCCTGATCCAGGCGTTCGAGCGCTACTACATCACCATCGCCGCGCTGGTGAAGAACGGCCCGCACACGCTCACCTCGGCGGAACTGGAAAACGCCTGCACGCTCACCGCGCAGCGCCTGAGCATGCTCAACGAATTGTCGGCACCGGAGTTCTTCGACAAGGCGCTGTTCCGCGGCTTCATCCAGAAGCTGCGCGAAAACCGCATCGTATGGACCGACGACGCCGGCAAGCTCGACTACGACACCGGCCTGGAAGACATGGTGCGCGATGCGCGCGTGATCCTCGCTCGTGAAGTGCGCCACTCCATCCTCAAGATCACGCCCGGCGGCGACGGCGAGAAGGAACCGCCCGAGAAGCCACTGCCTGCCGATGCCACCAGCGAAGCGCTGCACGAACGCCATGTGACAGCCGAGCACCATGAGCATGCGCCGGTCGAGGCGACGGTGGTGGAGACGGTGACAGTGGAAGAGAGTGCGAACGGCGAGACGCAGTCGAAGGATTGAGGCCGCCTCGCGATCAGTCACTGCCCGCGTGCGGCAAATAACCTGGCGACCACCTCTCTCGTCGTCATCCCGGCGCAGGCCGGGAAGACGGCTCTCCTTTTGCGGCAACCCGCAAGATTCGGTAGGACGAACTGACCCGCACCTCGCCTCCCCATATAGGTAGATCGTCATGGGTCGGCCGCCCCGGTCTCACCCTAAGATGACCCCTTCATCCGGGGAGCTCATCATGATCACACGCGTTGCCTTCGCCATCGCTGCAGCCCTTGCGCTGCCCGCCGCCATCGCGGCCGAACCCACCCAGACGCCGCCCGACGTCACCGTGCTGCAATGTGCGCACATGGTCGATACCGCCGCCGGCAAGCTGCTGGGCGAGACCACGCTGGTGATCGAAGGCAAGCAGGTCAAGGAGATCAAGGCGGGCTACGCGGATTACAGCAGCTACGCCGATGCCGCCAAGGCCTCGGGCGCGAGCTTTCGCTTTCAGAAGTTCATCAACGGTACCTGCCTGCCGGGCCTGATCGACGCGCATACGCATCTCACCAGCGAAACCAGCCCGACCGGCTACACCGACCAGTTCCGCTGGAACGTCGCCGACTACGCCGTGCGTTCCACCGTCTACGCGCGCCGCACGCTGATGGCCGGCTTTACCGCGGTGCGCAACCTGGGCGACGCCAGCAACGAATCGATCGCGCTGCGCAACGCCATCAACGCCGGCATCGTGCCGGGTCCGCGCATCTTCACCGCCGGCAAGGCGATTGGCACCACTGGCGGCCACGCGGACCCCACCGACGGCTACCGCATGGACCTGGAAGGCGATCCGGGCCCGAAGGAAGGCATCATCAACAGCGTCGACGATGCCTACAAGACGGTGCGCCAGCACTACAAGGATGGCGTGGACGTGATCAAGATCATGCCCTCCGGCGGCGTGCTCGATGAAAGCAGCAGCGCCGACAACGCGCAGATGACCGTCGAAGAGATCAAGGCCGTGGTCACCGCGGCGCACGACTACGGCTTCACCGTGGCCGCGCACGCGCACGGCGCCGAGGCGATCCGTCGCGCCGTGCTTGCCGGCGTGGACTCCATCGAGCACGGCACCTTCATGAACGACGAGGACATGAAGCTCATGAAGGAACACGGCACCTGGTACGTGCCCACCATCATCGCCGGCAAGTACGTGCAGGAAATGGCCGCCAAGCCGGGCTACTACCCGCCGCAGGTGGCCGCCAAGGCGCTGAAGGTCGGCCCGATCATCCAGACCACCGCCGGCAAGGCGTACAAGGCCGGCGTGAAGATCGCCTTCGGCACCGATGCGGCCGTCTATCCGCACGGCCAGAACGCCAAGGAATTCGAATACATGGTGCAGGCCGGCATGCCGCCGATGTTCGTGCTGCAGGCCGCCACCACCCACGCCGCCGAACTGCTGCACAAGCAGAACGAGCTGGGCCAGATCGCGGTGGGCCGCATGGCCGACATCATCGCCGTGCCCGGCAACCCGATCGACGACATCACGGTGATGCAGAAGGTGAATTTCGTGATGAAGGGCGGCGTGATCTACAAGGCTGACGCGAGCGCGACAACGGACTGAGGCCGCGGGTCTGGGTTCCCGCTGGCGACCGGCACACTTTGCTACCCGCCATCCCGGCGCAGGCCGGGGTGGCGGGGCAAGGATTATCCAGTTGCACGCAACAAAGCCCGCGCCCCAATCCGCTACCATTAGCCCATGAACGACCAGCAGCCCAAGACCACCCATTTCGGTTTCCGCGACGTCCCGGTCGCCGACAAGCAAAAGCTCGTCGGCCAGGTGTTCACCTCCGTCGCGAGCAGCTATGACTTGATGAACGACCTGATGTCGTTCGGCATCCACCGCCTGTGGAAGCGCCATTTCGTGGCCGTCAGCGGCGTGCGCCGTGGCGATCGCGTGCTGGATCTGGCCGGTGGCACCGGCGACATCGCCGCGCTGCTCAAGCCGGTGGTGGGCGCCGATGGCGAGATCATCGTGGGCGACATCAACGCCGCCATGCTCGGCGTGGGTCGCGATCGCATGACGGACCGTGGCCTGGTCTCGGGCCTGCGCTGGACGCAGCTCAACGCCGAAGCCCTGCCGTTTCCGGACAACAGCTTCGACGCCGTGACCATGGCCTTCGGCCTGCGCAACGTCACCGACAAGGACAAGGCGCTGGCGGACATCTGTCGCGTGCTCAAGCCCGGCGGACGCGCGCTGGTGCTGGAATTCTCGCGCGTGCAGAGCGAACTCTTCAGCAAGCTCTACGATTTCCACTCCTTCAAGGTGCTGCCCAAGCTCGGCCAGCTCTTCGCGGGCGACGCCGACAGCTACCAGTACCTGGCCGAGTCGATCCGCAAGCATCCGGACCAGGAAACGCTCAAGGGCATGATGGAGCGCGCCGGCTTCGGCCGCGTGGACGTGCGCAACCTCAGCAACGGCATCGTGGCCATCCATCGCGGGTACAAGTTCTGATGCTTGCGATGGCCGGGGCGCCTGCGTGGCCGGCCATCACCGCGTGTCTGCGCGGCACGGTCTAGGATCGCTGGCCTGACGTCACGTGGAACCCGACACCATGACGCGGCCTTATCGCCAGTTCGCCCTTGTTGCCGCGTTGCTCGGCTGGTTCGGCCTTGCCTTGCAGCTGTGGTTCTCGATCCGGATGACGGAAGACAACGGCGGCACGGCGCTGGAAGGCCTGTGGCTGTTTCTCGGTTTCTACACCATTCTCACCAACCTGCTGGTGGCTGGCGTGCTCACGGCGGCGGTCACCGGTTCGCGCAGCCGATTGAGCCCATTCCTCACCAGGCCCGGCGTGCAGACGGCGGCGGCGATGAGCATCGTGATCGTCAGCGCGATCTACAACCTGATGCTGCGCCAGTTGTGGAGTCCGTCGGGCTGGTTGCTGGTGGCGGACGTGATCGTGCACGACGCGATGCCGCTGCTGTATCTCGCGTACTGGTGGCTGGCCGTGCCCAAGGGCGGACTGCGCTGGACGCAGGTGCTGGCGTGGCAAAGCTACCCCGCCGGCTATTTCTTCTATGTGCTGCTGCGTGGCGCGGTGAGCGGCTGGTATCCCTATCCGTTTCTCGACGTGCGCGAGCTCGGTTATGCGCAGGTACTGATCGATGCCATCGGCGTGCTGGCGGCTTTCATCGTGGTCGCGTTGCTGCTGGTGGCACTGGGACGATGGCAGGCGCGTCGCCAGCGTCATGCCATCGCTGACCTCGCCTGATCAGGCGATGCGAAAATCCTCGATCACCTCGCCGTAGTGCAGCGTTTCCGCTTCGTGCGCGCCATCGCGCCAGGGCTCGGCCAGCGCGGCGACGTACCACTCACGCATCGCCGGCAGCGCCAGCATGCGTGCCACGTATGCCGAGGCCGCGCCTTCCATGGGCAGGCCGTAGGTCTGGATGCGGAACACCACTGGCGCAAAGAACGCGTCGACGGCCGTGAAGGCGTTACCCGCGAGGAAGGGGCCGCCAAGACGCGCCAGTCCTTCGTTCCACAATTCGTTGATACGTGCGATGTCCGCCTTCAGCGCGGCGTCCACCTCGCGCAATCGCACGCGAACGCCGCAGCTCATGCCACACGCATTGCGCAATGTGGCAAAGCCCGAGTGCATTTCCGCCGCCGCGCAACGCGCCCACGCGCGCGCACCGGCATCGGACGGCCAAATGCCCGGATGCCGTTCGGCGAGGTATTCCATGATCGCCAGCGAATCCCATACGACGCTATCGCCGTCATGCAGGCACGGCACGCGGCCGTTCGGCGAGAACCGGCGAAAGGCATCCCAGTTCGAGCCTTCGCCGAACACCCGGAGCTGCTCGTCGAAAGGGATGCCCAGATGGGTCATCAGGACCCACGGACGCAGCGACCACGACGAGTAATTCTTGTTGGCGATGTAGAGCGTGGCCACGGCGGCTCCAGCGTGCGATCAGGTGTCGATGATCAGCAGCGTACCGCGACTGCCGCCCTCCACGCTGTGCGGCACACCGGCCGGAACCACATACAGCTCGCCCGCGCCCACCCGCAGGATCTCGCCCTGGATGCGCAACACCATCACGCCATCGAGCACGAGCAGGGCTTCGTCGTAATCATGGCTTTCCTCGGGATACGCCGCCTCGTCCATGCGCAACAGCTTCAGGCGTGCGTCGCCGAAGGCGGCAAGCACGCGTGAGGACCAGGCCTCGGGCAACTGCGCAGCGGCATCGACCAACCGGATCGGCATTATGGCTCAGTGCTGCTTGGCCGGCGAACCCACGACGGGCGCCGCTGCAGCCGCGCGGCGACGCGCGTTGGCCAGCACCACGCCGCCCACGGTGATCACGCCGCCCGCCAAGGTGAGCAGCGTCGGCCGTTCGCCCAGCCACACCCAGCCGATCAGCACGGCGATGGGCGGCGAGAAATAGATGAAGCTGCTCACCTGCGAAGCCGGCGCGCGCTGCAACGCAGCGTTCCACGCGATGTAGCCGATGAAGGTGGGCGCGATGCCCAGCCACAGCAGCGCGCCGATATGCGACGCTGGCGCATGCATCAACGCCTGCGGCAGATGCACGCCGAACGGCAGCGCAGCCAGCGTGCCGGCGAAGAACGTGAAGCCGGTGACGCCGAGCATGCTGTTGCGCGCGAACAACGGCTTCTGCCACACGAAGAAGATCGAGCAGGCCACCACGCTCACCAGCACCAGCGCGGCCATGGGTTCGATCTTCACGTCCTTGCCGCTGGTGAGCACCACCAGCACCACGCCGATCAGCGCAATGGCCAGGCCCGTGAGCGTGCGCGGCGACAAGCGTTCACGCAGCCAGATGGCCGACAGCGCCGCCGTCGTCGCGGGCACCAGCGAGATCAGGATGGCGGCGGTGCCGCTGGCCACGCGCGTTTCGGCCGTATTGAGGCACAAGTGGTACACGGTGAGACCGATCACGCCGAGCAGCGTCAGTTGCGGCCAGTCGCGGCGGGCCGGCAACGGCACCCGCTTCACGGCCAGCAGCACCGCGAAACACAGCGAGCCGATGGCCAACCGCGCCAGCGCCACTTCGCCCGGCGTGAACGAGGCCAGTGCATAAGCGATCGCGGCATAGGCCGACGACCAGGTAAGCAGGGCGATGCCAATGAAAGCGAGCGCGCGCCCGTCGAGGCGTTCGGTGTGCATGGGGGTAATTTTCCGGTGGCGAATGTTGCGCATCGTAAGTTCCGCCGCGTTTCGCTTGAATGATGAATCAGCGTAGGATGAGGATGTTTCGCCAACGAACGAAATGTCCATGAACGCAGTCACCTTTGAATCGAAACCGATTTGGGATGCCACGGATTGGCTGCTGCTGGAGGCCCTGCAGCAGGACGCCCGCCTGGGTTACGCCGAGCTGGGACGCAAGGTGAAACTCTCCGCACCAGCCGTGGCCGAGCGCGTGAAACGCCTGGAAGAAGCCGGGGTGATCGCCGGTTACCGGGCCGTGGTGAACCCGCGCAAGCTGGGCTATGAGATCGACGCCATGATCCGCCTGCGCTGCGATGGCGGCATTTGCGCCCGCGTGGGCGCGCTGGTGGCGGACATTCCCGAAGTGCTCGACTGCCGTCGCCTGGCCGGCGAGGACTCGGCCCTGCTGCGCGTGGTGGCCATGTCCATCCAGCACCTGGAAATCGTGCTGGACCGCCTGCTGAAGATCCATGCCAGCATCAGCACCACGACGCTCGTGGTGTTGCAGACTCCCCACGAGAACCGACCGCTTACCCGTACCATGTGGAATACGGCGCGCGCCCTGCTCGACGAATAGCCTTCGTTGCCAGGCTGGAAGACGACCAGCCACCGGGCTTCCGGCACGCATCTTGCCTCACCGTTGGATACCGCCAACTTCGAGCCAGTGGTAGCCGTCCGGACGCGCCCCATGGAAATCGCCCTACTCAACAAGATCATGGATCTCCTGTGGGATGCCATCTGTGTCGTGGACACGGAAGGGCGATACGTCTTCGTCAGTGCCTCGTACGAGCGCATCTTCGGCTACAGGCCGGAGGAAGTGATCGGCCGCCGCATGATCGAGCTGGTGCATCCGGATGACCGCGAAGCCACCATGGAAGTGGCCTCGGCAATCATGGCCGGCCAGCCGCAGTCGCACTTCCAGAACCGCTACATCCGCAAGGACGGCTCGGTGGTGCACATCATGTGGTCCGCGCGCTGGTCGGAACCCGACCAGATGCGCATCGCCGTGGCGCGCGACATCACCGCGCTCAAACGCGCCGAGTCGATGACCGCCGCGCTGCACGCCATCTCCGAGGCAGCCCACACGGCGGACAACCTGCCGGCGCTCTACGAGGAGATCCACCGCATCGTCGGCACGCTGCTGCCGGCGAACAATTTCTTCGTGGCGCTGTACGACCCTTTGCACGGCGAGCTGAGCTTTCCGTATTTCGTCGATGAGCACGACAGCGCACCACCCGCGCAAAGCATCGATTCCGGTTCGTTGACGGCGCAACTCATTCGCACCGGGCAGGCCTTGCTGGTCACCCCGGGCGCGCCATCCGATCCGTCGCTGCCTGTGATCGGCAGCGATGCGTTGCACTGGCTGGGCGTGCCGCTGTGCTCGCAGGGTTGCGCGGTGGGCGCGCTGGTGGTGCAGAGCTATTCCGATGCCACGCGCTACACCGAGGCCGACAAGGAACTGCTGCAGTTCGTGTCCACGCAGGTGGCCGCCGCTATCGAACGCAAACAGGCCGAGGCGCGGCTGCACCACATCGCGCGCCACGATCCGCTCACCGACCTGGCCAACCGCGACCTGTTCCACCAGCAGTTCGAGGCAGCACTGGAAAACGTGACGCGCTTCGGCGGCAACCTGGCCCTGCTCTATATCGACCTGGACAAGTTCAAGCAGGTGAACGACCGCTTCGGCCACCACACCGGCGACCTGCTGCTGTGCGAAGTGGCGCAGCGCATCCGCAGCCACCTGCGCGAAGGCGACGTGGTGGGGCGCATGGGCGGCGATGAATTCGTGGTGCTGCTGTGTCGCCTGCAATCGGTGGCGGACAGCATCCAGGTGGCCGAGAAACTGCGCGCCGCCATCAACACGCCGTTCCAGCTGGCCGATCGCACCTTGCACGCATCGACCAGCGTGGGCGTGGCGACCTACCCGCTGCACGGACGCACGTCGCGCGATCTCACGCGCGCCGCCGATGCGGCGATGTACCAGGTCAAGAAAGAAGGCGGCAACCGCGTGCGTGTGGCGATACTCACCGACCTGGCCGACGACGGCGAACGATCGAGTTTCGCTTCGCCGCACTGATGCACGCGCCAGCACATCGCCGGCGCGCCGATCAGAGCTTGAGGTAGATCTTCCTGCGATCCATCGCGTAGACGATCACCCACCACACCGCGACAAACACGATGGCATAGGCGAGCGACGCCACATAAGGTCCCGCCATCGGCGTGATCCAGCCGGCGAACGCGTGCTGATAGAGCGCGTCCTGCAGGCCAAGGCCCGGCAGCACGATCTGCATCAGCTCCGAACCCGCATAGGCCGCCACCGCATTCACGCCAAAGCGTCGCCCGACGGCCGGCCAACCGTGCTGGTCGATCAGCACGTGGAACAGCAGCAGCGCGAGCGTGGCCCAGCCCGCCGTCCACAACACGAACGACGACGTCCATAGGTTCTTGTTGAGCGGGAACACCAGCGACCACGCGAAACCCAGCAGCAGCCACGCGACGCCCGATAGCATCAGCGCCTTTCTGTTCTCCTCGCGCAGCCATTGGCCGGCACGCAAACCGAGCAGGCTGGTGGCAAGCGAAGGAAGGCAGCCCAGCAGGCCCTCCGGATCATGACCGCGACCCGTCGCCGGATCGATCAGATAAACCGTGTGACCGAAGATGGCGAAGTCGGTGCGGCTGACGATGTTGGCGAAGGGTTCGAGCGAACCGCCCGCCAACAGCAGCGCCCAATAGCCGAGCAGCAACACGGCGATGGTGATCCATTGCACGCGCGGCCGGGTGTAGATCGCGAACAGCGCCGCGCCCGCAAAGCACACGCCGATACGCTGCAGCACGCCGGGAAAACGCAGATGCGCATGCGGCATGATCCACCATGCCAGCACATTGATCGCCACACCAAGCAGCAGGATGCGCAAGCCGCGCTTCATGGCCGCGCGCGCGAGTGCGCCCTTGTCCGCGCCCTGCTCCACGCGCGGCCCGATGGCGAGCGCAATGGAAACGCCCACCACGAACAGGAAGAACGGAAACACCAGGTCCGTTGGCGTGCAACCGTTCCACTGTGCATGTTCGAGCGGCCAATACACGTGCTCCCAGTCACCCGGATCGTTGACCAGCAACATGAGCGCGACGGTGCATCCACGCAGGGCGTCGACCGAAGCGAGGCGACGAAGCACGCTGCTCAAGGCGCCGCCTTCTCGGCCGGCACCAGCGTCACGGCGCCCACGCCGTAGATCGGCCCCGTGATGGGCGAGGTGAATACCAGGCACAGGTCATGCGTGCCCGCCTGCTTCGCCATGGCGCCCTGCAGGGTGAACGTGGCCGGCTGATCGGTGGGCAACGGCAGCGAGGCCAGCGGCTTGCCCTTGCAGCTGTCCATGCGCACCACCAGTTCGCCCTGCGGCGTGGCCGACGTGTATGCCTTCACCAGCTTGGCGTCGTGCGCCAACTGGTAATTGCGCGGCAGCGTGGCCGTATCCACGCGAATCGCCGCCATGCCGTCCAGCTTCGCCGCGCGATACATGCGGCAGTTGTCGAACACGTTGATCAGGTATGTGGGCGCCATGCTGGTGGCGTCAGGCGTGGGCTGCACGCGCAGGCGGAAATCGCTGCCCGGGCAGTTCTCCAGCTCGCCGGTGCCACGTGTGCGCAGCGATGGCAGATCGAGCACGCGCGTGCGCACGTCGGCCAACGGCGTGCCGTCGGCAGCGAGCGCCACGGCCTTGATGGTCGTAGGCAGGTTCACGGCGAACGGACGCACGTACAACGGTGAGGAAGCATTCGGTTCGCTGCCATCGGTGGTGTAGTGCACACCGCCGTACTTCGCCTGGTTCGACAGCGTGACGTTCGCGTGGCCGCTGGCGATGGCCGCATTGCGATCGACCTCGATGGACGGCGCAAAGGCGCTGTCGGCATAGGCGATGTCCTGCATGCGATAGCGCGCCAGCTGCGACGGCAGGCGGTCGAGGAAACCGTGCCAGTCGCGTTCCTTTGCCGGCGTCCATGCGGCTTCGGACAATGCGTCCATGCGCGGGAACACGGCGTGCTCGACGTGACGCAGCGTGGGCATGTGCTCGGTCCACATGTTGGCCTGCATGCCGAGCACGTGTTTCGCCTGCGCTGCGTTCAACGCCTTGGGCACGGCCTCGAAGTCGTAGTAGCTCTTGAGCGACATCGATGGCAGACGACCGGTGGTTTCGTCGGGAAGATCGCTCTGCATCTGGTCGAGATAGAGTTGCGGCGCCGGCGACAGCACCACGTCGTGGCCTTGCTTGGCCGCATCGATGGCGCCCTGCGTGCCGCGCCACGACATCACCGTGGCGCTCGCGGGTATGCCGCCTTCGAGGATTTCGTCCCAGCCGATCAGGCGACGGCCATGCGCCGTGAGGTACCCACCCATCTGATCGATGAACCAGGTCTGCAGCGCATCCTCGTTCTTGATGCCCAGCGCGTGCATGCGCGCCTGCACGGCGGCCGATGCCTTCCACTGGTCCTTCACCGCCTCGTCGCCACCCACGTGGATATAGGTGGAGGGGAACAAGGCCATCACTTCGTCGAGCACGTTCTGCAGGAAGTGCACGGTGTTGTCGTCGACGTTGTAGAGGTACGGGTTCACGCCCCAGTCCGGCGAAACCGGCGGACGCGTGCCGGTGACGCCGAGTTCCGGATACGACGCCACCGCCGCCTGCGCGTGCCCCGGCATGTCGATCTCCGGCACCACCGTGATGTGGCGCTCGGCGGCGTACGCCACGATGGCGCGGATGTCGTCCTGCGTATAGAAACCGCCGTAACGGCCCGCCCCGGCCTTCTTGCCCAGCGTGGGCGGCGTGCGCCATGCACCGATGCGCGTGAGTTCCGGATACCGCTTGATCTCGATGCGCCAGCCCTGGTCATCGGTGAGATGCCAGTGCAGCGTGTTGAGCTTGTGTTGCGCCATCTGGTCGATGACGGTGCGCACTTCGGCCGGCGTCTGGAAGTGGCGCGCGGAGTCCAGCATCATGCCGCGCCACGCAAAGCGTGGTTCGTCGCGAATGTGCACCGGCTCCACGCGCACGTCGCCCGTTCCCGGCGACGGCGTCATCAGCTGCCATGCGGTGACGGCGCCATAGAACAAGCCGGCTTCGTCACGCGCCACGATGCGGATACCCGCACTGTAGACATCAAGCGTGTAGCCTTCCGGGCTTGTGATCGGGGCCTTCGGATCGAGCTTGAGCACGATCGCCCCGGCGTCGGCGTCTCCGGCCTTCACCTGCATTTGAAGATGACGCGTATGCGCCGTGAGCGAGGCAAGGTATTCCGCCGTGCGACGCGCGGCCGGATCGCCCGGGTCGACGAAGATGGTGGTCTGCGGCGTCACCGTGAAGCCTTGGCCCGAAACACTCAGCTGTGCCGGCATGGGGATCAGGTTCACCGGCGCGGCGCCATGGGCGAAGGCGCTGAGTCCACCCAGGGCAAGGGCCAGCACGTAGCGTGTCTTCTTCATCGTTCGTCTCGCTTGCGACGTCAATCGTGGGGAAGGCTGATGGCGAACAGGTACCACGCATCATGCGGCAACCATTGCTCGGTCCAGCGCCAGTCGTCGTCCTTGCCGGTCTGCGCGTAGCCGAGATCGAAGGCGATGCCTTCGTCGTCGGTGAGGCCGGCGGTGATGCCGTTGATGATCGCGCCCGGCGCGTTGGTGTACGCGTACGAGTCGAAGAACATGTACGGCGCGTTGCGGTGGCCGCTGCCCATCAGCATGCTGCTGTCGTACGGGTTGCGGCCGAGTATCCAGTGCAGCTGGTTCCAGGCGTAGGCCTGCAGCTGCTGCCGAAACGCTTCATCGCCGGCGCCGGTGTAAAGCGGCGCTGCCATGCGCGCCGCGGCGGCCAGCGAGGCGATTCGCGCGTTCTCGCCCTGCCACCACGGTGCCGCCTCGGTATCGTGCGGGAAGAAGAACGCCGTGCGCACCCGGCCATCGCCACCGCGCACCAGCTGCCGTGCATAACCGAACGGGTTGTTGACCTCGCCCGTGACGGCAAGCTCGGCGGCGAGCGAACGCTTCACGATGTCGCGCACCTTCGCCTGGCGTTTCGCATCGGCGATGCCCGCGTATTCCACCAGCGCCACCACCGGCAGCCCGGCATCCGAAGGATGGAAGAACGGACGCGTGCCATCATCCGCGCGCCAGTAGTCGCGATGGCCGCCGTGTGTGATCAACCGCGCGAGGAGATGATCGGCCCGTGCATCCGCCGCCTTTCGCCAAGCCTCGTTGTGCGTGGTGCGATAAAGCTCCACCGCAGCGAGCAAGGCGCAGTAGTCGTCGGTGATGTTGTCCTTGCCGTCGTTGGTCAGCTCGCGATTGTGCGCGTCAAGAAAACGGTAAGCGTCTTCCGCAGCCTTGAGGTAATCCTTCGAGGTGAAATCGCCGTCCACGCCGGTGCGCGCAGCGAGTGCGAGCGTGGCGATGGCCATGCCGCCGCCGGCGCGGAAGCTCGCCTCGTAGGCATGCGGGCCATGCGCAGGTTCGTCGACGCGCTCGGTATGGTCGCCGGGCTTCAGCTTGATCTGCGTGCGCCAGTTCGGATCGCCGATGCGGCGGTCTTGCGGCAGCTTGCCGGGGCCGGGACCGTCGATGGACTGATAGAACGAGCCATCGGGGCGCTTGTCGCGCACCAGGAAATCGGCGCCGAACAAACCTTCGTCGAGCAGGCGACGGTCGTACTCGCGGAAATTCTTGTCGTTGCGTGATTCCAGCTGCTGCCAGGTGCGCAGCAGGCTCCACGCGGCGAGCGGCAACTGCTGGGTGTTGAAGTAGCTGGTCGGATTCTGGTGCGACAGGTGGATGCCGTAGTCGCCCGTGGCGTCGTACCAGCCACCGTGGATATCGAGCGTTCCCGGCGTGCCGTCGGGATGCGGAAGATGCGTATCGGCCTTGTCCAGCAGACCGCTGGAACGCTGGCCCTTGAAGTAGTAGACGACGTTGGAGAGCGTGTTCCTCTCGAGCACGTTGTCCTGCACGTCGAATGTCCACGAACGCCATTCGCGACCGCCTTGCGGCAATTCAACGTAGTAGTGGCCGGGTGTACGCACCATGCTGAAATCGGCGATGGCGTAGCCGTCATCGCTCCATCGGGCCACCTTGCCCGTGGGCGACAGCGTGCCCTGCAGTGCGACGGCACCGGTATCGGCATTTACCACGCGAAAAGCCTGCGCGGACGCTGCCGCGTCGCCGGTGACGATGGCTTGCTTGATCGCACCGGTGTCGTAACCCACCTGGTCGACCAGCACCTTCCCTTCCGATGCGGCCGCGCCGTGCGCGACGAACACCAGCAAGGCAACCGCAAGAACACGACGTTGCATCATGCCATCGACTCCAGCAGGTTCTTGGAACAGCGGCTTTCCGATCCCCGAAGAAAAATCGGGCCCGGCAAGTGTGCCGGGCCCGGTGGCGGGGAGGAAGCCTTAAGTTAGATCTTGAAGCGCAGGTTCAAGTAGTACTGGCGGCCATTGACGTAGAACGCATACGGCTGCTTGCCGTACTTGTCGCTGGGCGTGTAGTACTTGAGCTTGGGGTTGTTGAGGTTCATGGCGTCCAGAGTGAGCGACAGCCACGAGTTGATGTTGTAGCCGAACGATGCCGCCAGGTTGCCGATGCCGTCCTGGTAGAACGTGTCGGTGCGGCTCACGCCGGCGTAGAACGACGAACGGTACGTGTAGCTGATGCGGGCGTTGAACATCTGGTTCTCGAAGTAACCGGACACGTTGAACGTGTTCTTCGAGGTGCCCTGCAACGGCGCGCCGTTGTCCGCCGAACCGCTGGCGTAGGTGTAGTTGGTCTGCACGCCGAAGTTGTCGCCGATCGGCTGGATGTAGTTCAACTCCACGCCCTTCACGTGACCATCGACGTTGGTCGGCACGCTGACCTGGTACGTCGAGAACACATCGCGGCCGGCCGTGTTGCTGGCCTGCTGGTCCTTGAACTGGATGTTCTGGTTACCGAAGTTGATGTAATCGCTCAGCTGCATGTTGTACACGCCGGCCGACACGAGGCCACGCGGAGCGAAATACCACTCCAGCGACGCATCGAAGTTGGTCGAGATCAGCGGCTTGAGCTGCGGATTGCCGCCGGTGCCGGTGTGCGTGAGGTCGTCGAGCGAGTACGAACCGGCCAGTGCCGAGTAGTCCGGGCGCGTCATGGTCTGCGAGCCGGCGAAGCGTGCCAGCAGGTCGTCCGTCAGGCTGTACCGGAAGTTGAAGCTCGGCAGCAGCTTGTCGTAGCTGTGCTTGTACGTGTTCTTGTAGTAGTCGCCAAACGCGGAGCCCGTGATCGGGCCGGCCACGGTGTAATTGGACACCGCGCTGGAGTTGTAGTTGATGTCTTCCTTGGTATAGACGTAACGGAAGCCCGCGTTGGCGCTCCAGCGTTCACCGGAGAAGTTGGCCTGCAGGTAAGCCGCCGTGTCCTTCTCGTTGACCTTGTAGATGTTCTGCCAGTTGAAGCGCGTCACCGGATCGCGGTTGGCGTACTTCGCATCGAACGCGGCGAGATCACCCTCGCTGTAGTACCAGGCCGGACCGGGGCCATTCACGCCCAGATCGCTGTTGAAGCTGCCCGGATAGTTCTTCCAGCTGGTCGGATAGTTGGCCGGATTCTGCCAGTCGCCGGTCGGACCCTGACCGATGTCGGTCTTGTTCTCACGGGTGTGATCGGAATAGCGAATGCCGAAGTCGAGCGTGCTCAGCGAAATCGGCGAGCTGTCGAAGGCGTATTCGCCGTCGGCCTGGAAGAAGTTTTCCTTGTCCTTCACGTGGATGTTCTGGTCGCCGAAGATCCAGCCAGCCGACGGAATGATGCCCGACGGCGTGGTGTTGTCGCCGCCGATCGACCAGTTGGTCGGATTGCCCGTGCCACGCATGCCCCAGCTCGCGCCGGCGCCGGCGCCGAAGCCCAGCTCGCTGACGTTCTGCTCGTCGCTGTTGCCCTTGCCCTGCGTGGTACCGACCTGGCCGGTGAAGGTCAGGTGGTCGGTGGCGCGCCATTCGGCATCGAGCGTGGTGAACGCGGAAGACGACGAAGCGCCCGGACGCGAGATCTGGTCGTACACGCCGTACGGCGTATCGGCGCACAACACGGCCGACGAGGTAGCAGTGGCGGGCGTGCAGACGTCGGTGGCCGACGGCTTGCCGAAGTTCGCGTTGGTGAGGACGTTGCCCTTCACCTGATAACCCGGCTGCAGCTGCGCGCCGCTGGCGACGAACTTGCTCGTCCACAGCATGTAGTTGCGGTTGAAGTTGTCCGCTTCCAGCTTGGAGTAGAAGCTGTCGAGGTTCAGCGTGAGGTTGTCGAGCGGCTTCCACTCGATGTCGATCGTGCCGCCCTTGCGGGTGCGCGTCTGCGTGAACAACGTCTGGCCGATCAGGTTCGGGTAGTACTTGCCCGCCAGCTCCGGGTGCGCCACGGCAATGGCATCGGTCGCGCCGATCTGGCTGTAGCCGCCCACGATTTCCTGGCCATCGCGCTGCAGGCTGCGCTTCTCATAGAAGCCCTGCGCCATCACACCGAAGGTGTTGTCGTCGCTCTTCCAGTTCACCAGGCCGTTGAACTGCGGCTTGGTATCGCCCGGAAGATCCGCATACACGCCACCGATCGACGCCTGTGCGGTGAACGGCTTGGCGAACTCCAGCGGCTTGCGCGTGGTGATGTCCACGGTGCCCGCGCTGCCGCCTTCCTGCAGCTTGGCTTCGGACGTCTTGTGCACGGTGACTTCGCTGACGATTTCCGACGGCAGCAGGCTGTAGCTCACGCTGCGGCCCACGGTCTGCACCTGGCTCAGCACGAACCAGTCGCCGGTGCCCACGGTGTGACCGTTGACGAGCGTCTGCGTCATGCTCGGGTTGGTGCCACGCAGGCTCACGCGATCGTTCTCGTCGAAACCGCCTTCGCTGGCGCTGGACGAGCTGATGTTGATGCCGGGCAGGCGCTGCAGCGTGTCGGCCACGTTCTTGGCCGGCAGCTTGCCGATGTCTTCGGCGGTGATCACTTCGATGTGCGAGTTAGCGGCCTTCTTGAGGTTCAGCGACTCGGCTTCCGAATCGCGGATGCCGACCACGGTGACCGTGCCGAGCTCTTTGGCCTTGGCCTTTTCGGCGGTGGTCTGTGCGTTGTCCTGGCCCGATGCGGCCGGCTGCGCCGCAGGCGTGTTGTCGGCGGCATAGAGCGAACCGGACAGACAGAGTCCGGCGATGATGCTGGCGGCTAGTAGAGTCTTGCGGTGTGACATGGTGTCCTCCCCTCGAAGGCGTTTTCTGCAGCGGATGTTGTGGGTCGTCCGGCTGCGGCGTGGCTGTCTGGGCAGATGCCCGGTTCAGTGCAACGGTGTGGTGCTAAATCGGTACTTCGTCTTGCGCGGTTTTTACGTGCGTCCGTCCAGGTACAAGCCAGCCGCACCGATGACACCGTGCTGGCCGTGCTCCATCAGTCGTACGGGAACCTGTTGCAGAAAGGCGCGCATCACGCCCTTGTTGAAGAAGCGCTGGCGGAAGCTGCTGGCCAGCAGCACGTCGCGGATCTGCGGAAGAATCCCGCCGGCGAGAAACACGCCGCCGCGCGCGCCGTACAGCAGGCACAGATCGCCCACGAAGCTGCCGAGCAGGCCGCAGAACACGTCCAATGCTTCCACCGCCGCGTCATCGCTGCGCTCCAGCGCCGACTGCGTCACCTGGCTGGGCAAGGTCAGTACCGGTGCTTGTCCGCGCAACGCGCACAGCGCGCGATAGAGGTTGAGCAGACCGGGGCCGGACAGCGCGTGTTCGAACGACACGTACGCGCGGTCGCGCGCCAGATAACGAAGAATCTCGATCTCGCGTTCGTTGCCTGGTGCCAGCGCGATCTGGCCCGCTTCGGTGGCCAGCACGGTGGCGTGCGGTTTGCCGGGCAGCAGTACGGCCGAACCCAGGCCGGTACCGGGGCCCATCACCAGCACCGGACCTTCGGCGGGCAATGCGTCGGTGTCGATGACCGCCGTGGTGTCGGCCTGGCTGAGGAACTGCGTGGCATAGGCCACCGCTTCGAAGTCGTTGACGACGGCGAGCTGTTCGATGCCGAGGCTGTCGCGGATGTCGCGAATGGAGACCGGCCACGGCAGGTTGTCGTTGACGATGGCGTCGCCCAGCACATAGCCGGCGCTGGCCACGGCGCAGCGGCTCACGTGCACGCTGCGATCAAGCTGACCGACGAAGTCCTGCAGCACGGCGGTGAGGCTCGGCCACTCCGCGCAGGCATAGCGGTGGTACTGCAGCACCGTCACCGGGCGCGTGCCGTCCGGATCGCGGCTCACCAACCCGATGCGAGCGTGCGTTCCTCCGACGTCCGCCGCGAGAAACATGGCTTCTTGCGCCAAGAACTCACGTGCGCTGTGGCTGACCCCTTCGACCACTTGCGATCCCCTCGTCATCCCTGTGTCACGTTCCTGTGAACGCGACCCCATTTGGCCGGAGTCTGGGTAATGGCTGACAACGTTGTCAACAATCCATCCGGCACATACGAAAAAGGCCTATGCGGCGGGGCAACATCCTCGTCCTTCCGGTACCGCAATCCGCCCCAGGTTATCGCGCTTAACCATATGTTTTATAAGTCTTTATGGCATCCAGACAAGCCACAGAAAAACCCTCTCGCAGCGCGCCACGACGGCACTCATGACGCTTGACCTACGCCAGCCATTTCCGCTCCCAAAAGGGGGGATTTTCGGCCTCTTTTTGACTGCCATGGCAGGTGGAGACGTCCCCGTTTGACAACGTTGCGAAGTCACCGGACCGCAGAAGCATGCGACGCAATTTCACGTGCCACGCATTCACCGCGCACACAAACATGCGCCGCCGTCATCGCAAAGCCATGCGGCGGCGAGCCGCCTTTCGACACAGCTTGCGATGGAGACGGCGAGGTCTTGCGCAGGCGCGCCCTGCCGCAGTGCAAGTCGGCAAACGCAATCGCTTCTGCAACACTCAGCACTCGACTCATCCCCTCTCACGAATCGCCCCATGTCGATGCACACAAGAGAATTCGGCACACGTGCAGAGAACGACGGTGCGGGGCAGGTGCGCGCGTGACCTTCCCACTGGCGGACGTACAGATCGAAGCACTGGCCGAGGACGCATGGCTGTTGCGTTTCGGCGACACGATCGATGCTGATGTGAACAACCGCGTACACGCTGCGGCAGCAAGGCTGCGCGCGAACCTCCTCAACGTGGAATGCATACCGGCCTATGCCAGCCTGTTGCTGCGCTTCGATGTGACCCACTGGCTGGATGATGACGGCCGCTTCTGTGCGGAGCGCCTGCAACACGTGATCGCCGCAGCCTGGAACGCGAGTTCCTCGACGGAAACTGCGACGCGCGAAGTGATCATTCCCGTGTGGTACGGCGGCGACGCGGGCGCGGATCTGCCCGAGGTAGCCGCGCATGCGCGCATGTCGGCGGACGAGGTGGTGGCGCGCCACGTGGCGGCGATCTATCGCGTCGCCATGCTTGGGTTTGCCCCAGGATTTCCCTACCTGCTCGGCCTCGATCCCGCGCTGGCCATGCCGCGTCGAAGCAACCCCCGCACCAGCGTGCCCGCGGGCAGCGTCGCGATTGGCGGGCAGCAGACGGGCATCTATCCGCAAGCGCTGCCGGGTGGCTGGCAGTTGATCGGGCGCACGCCGGTGCGGCTGTTCGATCTCGCCGTCGCCTCGCCCTCGCTGCTCCAGCCGGGCGACCATGTGCGCTTCCGCGCCATCGACGAACGCGAGTACGGGCGACTCGCCGACGATGCGAGCGCGAGCGCGAGCGCATGAGCGTCGAAGTGATCAAGCCCGGCTTGCTCACCAGCCTGCAGGATGCCGGGCGCCGCGGGTATGCGCACCTCGGCCTGGGCCGCGCCGGTGCGGTGGACGAACCCGCGTGGCGACTGGCGAATGCCCTCGTGGGCAACGCGGGGGACGAAGCCGCGTTGGAGATCACGCTGGCCGGTCCCACGCTGCGCTTTCAGCAGGACGCCATCGTGGCGCTCACCGGCGCGCTTATCGAAGCGCGCGTGGAAGGCCAGCCGCTGCCGGCATGGAGCACATGCTTCCTGCCTGCCGGCAGCGTGCTTCGCCTCGGCGGCATGCGCCATGGTTGCCGCAGCTATCTCGCCGTGCGCGGCGGCTTCGACGGCGCGTTAGTGCTGGGTAGCCGCAGCACTGATCTGCATGCGGGCGTGGGTCCGTTGCACGGCAAGGCCGTGAAGGCGGGCGATGTCCTTGCCATCGGCGAGCACGCTTCGGTGCCGTGGTTTCACGCGGGTCCTGGCATGCAGGCGCTGCGCTGGGGACTCGACCCGCAACCGTGGCTCGACTATGCACGCGAACCGTTGGCGCTGATGCGCGGCCATCACGCGGATGCGCTGGACGATGCCTCGCAACACGCCCTGTTCACCCAGCGCTTCATGGTCAGCAAGGACAGCAACCGCACCGGCAACCGGCTGGACGGCGCGCCGCTGCGCCTGCGCCAACCGCTGGAACTGATTTCCGAAGCGACGCTGCCGGGCACCCTGCAGCTGCCGCCCTCGGGCCAGCCCATCCTGTTGCTGGCAGAAGCGCCGGTGACGGGCGGTTATCCGCGCATCGGGCAGCTCGCCGCCGTGGATCTGCCGCGCCTGGCGCAGCGGCGGCCAGGCGATACCGTATCCTTCCGGGAGACCACCCTGGACGAGGCGCTGCAACGCCTCGGCGAACGGGATACCTCGCTGCGACGCCTGCTTCAACGCATCGAACAACGTCTGGAATCCGCATGAAGATTGCCACCGCCAAGACCATCGACATCAACAGCGACCTGGGCGAATCCTTCGGCGCGTGGCGCATGGGCGACGACGCCGCGCTGCTGGCCATCGTGAGCTCCGCCAACATCGCCTGCGGCTTTCACGGCGGCGATCCGGACATCATGCGCGGCACCGTGGCCCTGGCCGTGCAGCACGACGTGGCCATCGGCGCGCATGTGTCGCTGCCCGATCTGCAGGGCTTCGGTCGACGCGAGATGGCGGTGACGCCGAACGAAGCCTACGCCATGACGCTCTACCAGATCGGCGCACTGCAGGCTTTCGCACAGGCCGCGGGCACGCGCCTGCGCCACGTGAAGCCGCACGGCGCGCTTTACAACATGGCGGCACGTGACATGAAGCTGGCGGAAGCGATCGCCCGCGCCGTGCGCGATTTCGATCCGTCATTGTGCCTGTTCGGCCTCGCCAATTCGGCGTTGATCGACGCCGGCATCGCCGCGGGCATTCCCGTGGCGGCCGAAGCATTCGCCGACCGGCGCTACCGACCCGATGGTTCGCTGCAGCCACGGCGCGAGCCTGACGCGGTGATCCAGGAAAGCGACGAAGCCATTGCCCAGGCCATGGCGATGGCGCGCGAGGGCCAGGTTCGCGCGGTCGATGGCAGCATTGTCACGCTGCAGGCCGACACCTTGTGCGTGCACGGCGATGGCGCGCACGCGGTCGCCTTCGCCCGCCAGCTGCGCGCCGCACTGGAGGCGGCCGACATCGGCATCGCGCCGCCACGCGCCACGGAGGCGCACGCATGAATTACTGGCCGCTGCTCGGCGTCGCGGTCATCGTGATCGGCTTTGCACTGCGTTTCAATGCGGTTCCCGTGGTGGTTTGCGCGGCGCTCGTCAGCGGCTTACTGGCAGGCTTGCACCTGCCTGAGCTGCTGGCGTTGCTGGGCAAGAGCTTCGTGTCTTCGCGCATGTTGCTGCTGTTCATGCTCACCCTGCCTGCCATTGGCCTGCTGGAACACGCCGGCTTGCGCGAGCATGCGCAGCAATGGATGGGACGGTTGCGCGGCATGACGCTGGCGCGGCTGCTGATCGGTTATCTGCTGGTGCGCGAACTGCTCGCCATGCTGGGACTCACCGGCGTGGCGGGCGCCGCGCAAACCGTGCGGCCCTTGCTCACGCCGATGAGTGAAGCCGCTGCGGAGAAGATCCATCCGGAACTGAGCGACGCCGAGCGCGACGAAGTGCGCGCCGTCGCCGCGGCCACCGACAACATCGGCCGCTTCTTCGGCGAGGATGTGTTCATCGCGCTCGGCGCCGTGCTGTTGATCCAGGGTTTCTACGCGCAGCACGGCATCGATCTCACGCCGCTGTCGATCGCCCTGTGGGCGCTGCCCACGGCCATCGCGGCCTTCGTGATCCAGTCGGTGCGCGTCTGGCTGTTCCAGCGCCGGCTGCAACGGCGCGCGCAGGCCAATCGCGCGGGCGAGGAAGCCTGAGCATGCTGCGTATCGAATATGCGTATTGGCTGATCGCAGCCTTTTTGTTCTACACGGCGTGGCGCAATGCGCGCGAACGACAGCTCTGGCGCGCGGCGTTCTGGGCCTTGCTCGGCCTGCTGTTTGCCGGTGGCGACCTGGTGCTGGCCGAACAGAAGGCCGGCAACGTGCTGCCTGCGCAGATCGCCGGCGGCATGGTGATCGCACTGGCCTTGCTCGCGCCGCGCCTGCGCCGCCAGGCGCATCCGGAAACGGCGAGCGCGTCAGCGCGCATGGCGTCGGCCGCTCGCCTGGGTCACAAGCTGTTCGTGCCGGCGCTGCTGATTCCGTTGGTGACCTTGCTAGTGGCCTTGCTCGGGGAACACCTTTCCCTCGGCGGCCTCGCCTTGTTCGCCAAGCCGCAGATGACACTGACCGGACTCACCCTCGCCTGCGTGGTGGCGCTGTTCGCGGCAGCGCGCGTGGCGCAGGCGCCGCTGCGTCAGGGTGTGTCGGAAGGCCGACGCCTGCTCGATGCCATCGGTTGGGCGGCGCTGTTGCCGTTGCTGTTGGCGGCGCTGGGCGAGGTGTTCACGCAGAGTGGCGTGGGCGCGGCCATCTCGGCGCTGGCGCAGATGATCCTGCCCGAAGGCAACGCCTTCATGTGCCTGCTGGTGTTCGCGCTGGGCATGGTGTTGTTCACCGTGATCATGGGCAATGCCTTCGCCGCGTTTCCGGTGATGATGGCCGGCATCGGCCTGCCGCTGCTGGTGCAGCGGTACGGTGCAAGTCCGGCCATCCTTGGTTCCATGGGCATGCTGTGCGGCTATTGCGGCACGCTGCTCACGCCCATGGCCGCCGATTACAACCTGGTGCCCGCGGCCTTGCTGGAGCTGCGCAACCCCTACGGCGTGATCCGCGCGCAGGCGTGGAGCGCGGCCGGCATCTTCGTCGCCACCTTCCTCATCATGTGGGCGCTGGTCTTTCGCTAATCGACGCACGCCCCGAGCATTGCAACCATGACGTCATCGCCACGCATTCTGTTGACCGGATTCACTCCCTTCGGCAATGAAGACATCAACCCGTCGTGGGAAGCCGTGCGCGAACTCGACGGCAAGCATATCGGCGGCCATCGCGTGGTCGCGCGCCTGCTGCCGACGATCTTCGCCGACTCGCAACGCGAGCTGGCGCTGGCGGTGGATGACGTCGAACCGGCCATCCTGCTCGGCGTGGGCCAGGCCGGTGGACGCAGTCGGTTGTCGCTCGAACGCGTGGCGATCAACGTGCAGGACGCACGCATCGCGGACAACGCCGGTGCCCAGCCCATCGACGACGCCATCGTTGTCGACGGACCCGCCGCCTACTTCAGCACGCTGCCGATCAAGGCCATGCTGAAGGCCTTGCTCGCCGAAGGCCTGCCCGCCGAAGTGTCGAACACCGCAGGCACCTTTGTGTGCAACCACGTGGCTTACTTGATGCTGCATCTGGCCGCGCAGCATCGCGGCCTGCGGGCGGGTTTCATCCACATTCCCTACCTGCCTTCGCAGGCCGCGCGTTTTCCGAACGCACCCAGCATGAGCCAGGACGATGTGGTGCGCGCGCTCTCCATTGCGCTGCGCGTGGCCGCCACGCAGCAGGCGGACGAACGCTTCGGCGCCGGCACGCTCGACTGAGCACCACGCCAGCCGCGCATAAAAAGAGGGCCTGGCAACATGCCAGGCCCTTACCGGGGAGGTTTGGGTAAATCAGAGCTTGAAGTGCGCTTCGAGGATGTACTCGCGACCGCTGGCGTATTCGTTCGCGAGCTCGGTCATCTGAGCGCCGTAGAACTGCTTGTAGGTCGAGTTGAGCAGGTTCAGCGCATCGAACGTGACCGACATGTGGTCGTTGAACTTGTAGCCCAGCGAGGCATCGAGTTCCTTGTAGCTGTCGGTATACGAATCCGGCGCACCGGCCACGTAACCGCCTGCGAGGTACTTGCTGCGATAGTTGTACGCGATGCTGGCGCTGTACGGGCCCTTCTCGAAATACGGCGAGAGGTTGTACGAGTCCTTGGAGTTGTACGGCAGCGGGCCGCCGGCCGCGGTGCTCGAATCGGAATAGGTGAAGTTGGCACGCACGCCGAAGCCGCTGTCGCCGAACGCCTGCTGGTAGCTGATCGCGGCACCCTTCACCTTGGCGCGGCCGCCGTTGATCGGCGCGGACACGCTGTACTGGCAGAAGCCTTCGAGCGTACACATGCCGTTATTCACCAGCATCTGGCCGGTGGAGCCTTGGATCAGTTCCGCCCACGAGCCGTTCTGGCGACCCTGCACGGTGGCAGCATTGACCACGTAGTTCAGCACGTTCTTGTAGAAGCCAGATACCGCGATCACCGACTCGTTGTTGAAGTACCACTCGCCGGAAAGATCGAAGTTCACCGAACGATACGGCTTGAGGTTGGGATTGCCGGCCGTGGCGGTGAGCACGGTGTCGTTGGCTTCGAAGTACGGCGCCAGCTGGTTGTACGGCGCGTACGCAATCGTCTCGGAACCGGCACCACGCAGGATGATGTCGGGCGTTACGTTCCAGGCGACGTTGAACGCCGGCAGCCAGTCGTTGGAGGTGCTGGTGGTGCCGACATAGCCAAAGCCCGGCGGGAACACGCAATCCCAGGTGCTGCAAGTGCTGGGCACGTTGTAGCCGAAGGAATCGATCTTGGTGTGCACGAAGCGCACGCCGAGGTTGCCGTGCACGTTGTCGTTGCCGAAGTTCAACTGGGCAAAGCCCGCGCTGTTCTGCTGCTGCACGTTGAAGGTGTTGTCCCAGTAGTCGACCGGGTCGTTGGAGCTCAACTGGTTGCCGTCGAGCACGGCGTTGTAGATCGACTGGAAGCCCAGCGTCTGCACGTGATGTACCGTGCTGCCGGAGAGGCCGATGCTCGATGCGCCGCTCAGGTTGCTGATGCCGCCATAACCGATTTCATTGAGCGTCTGGTTGGGCACGCCCACATTGTCGATCAGCAGCGACTGGCTTTCCCAGTGCGACGCCCAGCGTGCGCCGACCTGCAGGCTGTTGAAGAAGCCGTCGAAGTCCTTGGTGAAATCGGCTTGGGCATATTCGTCTCGCGCCTTGTACGGCTTGTAACCGATGTTGCCGCCGAAGTTGTTGTCCGCCCAATAGGACGGGTTGTTTGCCGAGGCTAGGTCGGTGTAGTTGAAGCCCTTGTTGATGTTCCAGTCGAAACCGCCGCCGTAGAACAGTTCCTTGAAGGCCTGCGTGATGGTGTTGTCCGAAGTGCTCACGCCCAACTGGCCGTTGATGCGCCAGCCATCGCCCTTGTAGGTGCCGCGCCAGTCGGCGCCCTTGGTGCGGATGAACGACTTGCGTGCGTCGTTATCCATGAAGGTTTCGGCCGTGCTGGTGCACGAGGTGGTGTTGAAGCACGGCGTGCCGACCTGCGTGCCCGCCACCACGATGCCGTTCGGGCCTTCGGTGAGGTGCGAGATACCGGCGTAGTTGAAGCCAGCGATCGGGTACATCGACACGTTGAGGTTGTCGAGGCGATCGGTCATGTACAGCAGGCTGAGCGTGCTTTCGAAGTGATCGTTCGGCTTGTACTGCAGGTTGACCAGGATGCTGCTGCGCTTCTCGGTCTGCTGGAAATCGGCCGCGTTGAGTTCCGTCGGCATCTGGTCGGATGCCTTGAGCGTGCCGGCGGCGATCTGTCCTGCAATGGCCGGATTGGCGGCGGCGATGGCCGATACCGGCGTATAGCCGAAGATTTCCTGGCCTTGGCGATCGGTCTTCTGCTCGTAGTGCGAGAGGGAGACATCCGCGCCGAAGGTCTTGTCGGCGTTGTGCCAGCTGTAGAACAGCGACGCGTTCGGACGGCTCTGCTCGACCATGTCGTTGTAGTTCACGCCGAACGAACCGCTGAGCGTGTTGGCCGGCACGTCGAGCGGCTGGATGGTGTGCATGATCACCGTGCCGCCGAGACTGCCTTCCGGCAGGCGCGCTTCCGGACTCTTGTAGATTTCCAGCGAACCGAGGATTTCCGGCGGCAGCAGCGAGTAGTTGAAGCCGCGGTTGGGGCTGTCGCCGTACAGCCACATGGCCTGCGCCACCGGGTGGCCATCGAGGAACGAGAGGTTGAGGCTGGGATCGATGCCGTTGATGCTCACGCGCTGCGTGGCGCCAAATGCGCGATCCAGCGTGACGCCCGGAATCTGCGCCAGCGCTTCGGCCACGTTGGTGGCGGGGAACTTGCCGATGTCTTCGGCCGTGATGGCGTCGACGATGGCGTCCGCATTGCGCTTGGTGTCCAGCGACTGCTGCAGGCTGGCGCGGATGCCAGTGACGGTCACCGTTTCGAGCTGCTTGGCTTGCGACTGGTCCGGCGTCTGCTGTGTGGTGGCCGGTGGCGTGGTGGTGGTACCGGTCTGCGGCGCATCCTGCGCCTGGAGCGACATGGAGATACACAGTCCGGCAACGATACTCGCGGCTAGCAATGTTCTACGGTGTGACATGGTTTCCTCCCCTCGAAGGCGTTACGACAGCGGATGTGTGGGACGTCCGGCTGCTACGTGGCGTTTGGGCTTGCGCCCGGTCAGTTGATGTGTGCTACCTGGTTACTGCGCTCTCCCCGGCGCGAGAGCCCGTGAGGGCGCCCTCTCCGTCTTGCAGATCGAGGAACAGCCCGGCGGCGCCGATGACACCGTGCTGGCCGTGCTCCATCAGTCGTACGGGAACCTGTTGCAGAAAGGCGCGCATCACGCCCTTGTTGAAAAAGCGCTGGCGGAAGCTGCTGGCCAGCAGCACGTCGCGGATCTGCGGAAGAATCCCGCCGGCGAGAAACACGCCGCCGCGCGCGCCGTACAGCAGGCACAGATCGCCCACGAAGCTGCCGAGCAGGCCGCAGAACACGTCCAGCGCTTCCACCGCCGCGTCATCGCTGCGCTCCAGCGCCGACTGCGTCACCTGGCTGGGCAAGGTCAGTACCGGTGCCTGCCCACGCAACACGCACAACGCGCGATAGAGATTGAGCAGGCCAGGGCCGGACAGCGCGTGTTCGAACGACACGTACGCACGGTCGCGTGCCAGATAACGAAGAATCTCGATCTCGCGTTCGTTGCCCGGCGCCAGCGCGATCTGGCCTGCTTCGGTGGCCAGCACGGTGGCGTGCGGTTTGCCGGGCAGCAGTACGGCCGAACCCAGGCCGGTACCGGGGCCCATCACCAGCACCGGACCTTCGGCCGGCAGCGCTTCGGTGTCGATCACCGCGGTGGTGTCGGCCTGGCTGAGGAACTGCGTGGCATAGGCCACGGCTTCGAAGTCATTGACGACGGCGAGCTGTTCGATGCCCAGGCTGTCGCGGATGTCGCGAATGGAGACGGGCCACGGCAGGTTGTCGTTGACGATGGCGTCGCCCAGCACATAACCCGCGCTGGCCACGGCGCAGCGGCTCACGTGCACGGAACGGTCGAGCTGTCCGACGAAGTCCTGCAGCACGGCAGTGAGGCTCGGCCACTCCGCGCAGGCATAGCGGTGGTACTGCAGCACCGTCACCGGGCGCGTGCCGTCCGGATCGCGGCTCACCAGTCCGATGCGAGCGTGCGTTCCTCCGACGTCCGCCGCCAGGAACACCCCCGCAGGAAGCGCCAGCCGACGTGCCTCCAGACTGTGGTTGCTGCTTTGCGCCACCGTCATCCCCTCGTCATTCCCTTGTCGCATTGCACGACCTGCGACCCGATTTTGGCCCGAGTCTCGTCACGGATGACAACGTTGTCAACAGACCGTTTTTTCATGCGAAACAAGGATTTGGCGCAGCCCAGCAATCGCAGCAAATGACGCCTGCGCCGCAAAAACATGATGCAGTGCAACACCATGTAATCAAAGGGATTTTTAACTACTGAAGCGGGCGCAACTGCTGCCAAACCGGGACCATTGCGGCGCAGCACGGCAGGCTTTCACGGGGGTCCTTGCGACCACCGATGCGTGCACCTTTGGATGGCTTGCTCGTGTCAGAATTTGACAACGTTACGCATAGCACCGATAACTCGCTCATCCCGCCCTCCGCCGTGCGCCGAGGGCAGGGCTTTCGGGGGAATCGGGCCACTGCTGGTCCATCGTTCAGCGGCAATCCGCGGGGAGTTAAGTCCATCCATGTCTGCCAACACCGTTGCCGCTGGCGAGTCGCGCGCTTCCAGCGTGGTGCCGATGCTCATCATCGGCGTGCTGTTCTTCATCTTCGGCTTCGTGACCTGGCTCAACGGACCGCTGATCACCTTTGTGAAGCTCGCCTTCAACGTGGATGACGTTTCCGCCTTCCTCGTGCCGCTGGTGTTCTATTTCTCGTATTTCTTCCTCGCCATCCCTTCGTCCAGCGTGCTTCGCCGCACCGGCATGAAGAAGGGCATGGGCCTGGGCTTGTTCGTGATGGCGATTGGCGCGGTGCTGTTCGGCCAGTTCGTGAGCATGCGCATCTTCTATCCGGCGCTGGTCGGCCTGTTCGTGATCGGCGCCGGCCTGGCGCTGCTGCAGACGGCATCCAATCCCTACATCAGCATTCTCGGCCCCATCGACAGCGCCGCGCAGCGCATCGCTTTCATGGGCATCTGCAACAAGGTGGCCGGCGCCCTCGCGCCGTTCGTGTTCGGTGCGCTGGTGCTCACCGGCATCGACACCTTCGACACGCAGGTGAAGGCCGCACCCTCGCCGGAAGCGAAGGAAGCGCTGCTCAATGCGTTCGCCGCCAAGATCCACATGCCGTACATGATCATGGCGGCGCTGCTGGTGCTGCTGGCGATCTGGGTGGTCCGTTCGCCGCTGCCGGAGATCAAGCCATCGGGCGCCAACGCCGAGTCGGACATCGGCCACGCCAAGGGCGGCATCTTCAGTTTTCCGCACCTGTGGCTGGGCGTGCTGTGCCTGTTCCTCTACGTGGGCGTGGAAGTGATGGCGGGCGACGCCATCGGCACCTATGGCCAGGGTTTTGGCCTGCCGCTGGATGAGACCAAGCATTTCACCTCGTACACGCTGATCGCCATGCTCGCCGGCTACCTCGCCGGCCTGGTGCTGATTCCGCGCTTCATTTCGCAGCAGAGCTACCTGGCCGTATCCGCCGTGCTCGGCGTGCTGTTCACCATAGGCGCGTACGTGACCACCGGCCACACGTCGGTAGGCTTTGTCGCCGCCCTGGGTTTTGCCAACGCCATGATGTGGCCAGCCATCTTCCCGCTCGCCATCCATGGCCTCGGTCGCCTCACCGAGCGCGGATCGGCGCTGCTGATCATGGCCATCGCGGGCGGTGCCCTGGTGCCGCAGCTGTTCGTGCACCTGAAACAGCACTTCAACTTCCAACTGGTATTCATGGCACTGATGGTGCCCTGCTACCTGTACATCCTCTATTACGGCATGAGGGGGCACCGCGTCGGTCAGCACGCACGCTGAGCCCAGGGCTGGCGCGCAAGCCGCGCCACCCGCAGGCAAGGTTCCGCTGGGCTACGATGCACTTCCCCCGTTTTGCTGGAGTTTCTTGTGTTGCGCAACCCCACCATCAAGGACGTCGCCAAGCGTTCGGGCGTTTCGCTCAAGACCGTCTCGCGCGTGATCAACCGGGAAGCCTCGGTGCGCGCCGACACGCGCGAAAAGGTCGAACGCGCGATCGAGGCCTTGGGCTACCAGCCCAATCCCTCCGCGCGCGGCCTGCGCAGCACGCACGCCTATGCCATCGGGCTGGTCTACGACAACCCGAATGCGCACTACGTGATCAGCATGCAGGACGGCGTGCTGTCCGCCTGTCGCGAGCGCGGTTTCGGCCTGCTGATCCATCCGTGTGATTCGACGTCGCCTGACCTCGCCGCGGAGTTGTGCGCGCTGGTGGAGCGCAATCGCCTGGCAGGCCTGGTGCTGGCGCCGCCGATGTCCGAGCAGGCCGAGCTGGTCAACACGCTGATCGCCAACGACATCAGCTTCGTGCGCATCATTTCCTCGCGCGACGATCCTCACGATGGCGCGCCATGCGTCTACATCGACGACCGCAGCGCGGCGTACGCGATCACCGAACACCTGATCCAGATGGGCCACAAGCGCATCGGCTTCCTGTGGGGCGAACCGCATCACCGTTCCAGCCCGGAGCGTTACCAGGGTTATGCCGACGCGCTGCGCGACTACGGCCTGCCGCTCGACAAGAAGCTGGTGCTGCCCGGCCGCTATGCGTTCGACGATGGTTTCCGCGGCGCACGCAAGCTGCTCGCGCTGAAGGATCCGCCCACCGCCATCTTCGGCAGCAACGATGAAATCGCCGCCGGCGTGCTCGCCGCCGCCCGCTCCAGCGGGCTGGATGTGCCGTGGGGCCTTTCCATCGCCGGCTTCGAGGACAGCCCGTTCTCCAAGCAGGCATGGCCAGCACTCACCACCGCACGCCAGTCCACCAGCGACATCGGCCGCCACGCCGCGCTGCAGCTGATGGCCGAATTGCAGCGCAAGGCCGGCGCCGCCGTCGAGCTGCCGCACAGCGAATGTTTTGTACCCGAACTGGTCGTGCGTGGATCCACCGCGCCGCCGCAAACCCCGGCGCCCCGCAAGGGCTGAGGTCGCGCTCGCGCACCTCTGGCCTCGCGGCATGCGCCTCGTGCATGTCACCGAGATAGGACGATGAAAGAAGCAAGCGACACTTTGATGTACCGCGAGGCCCACGAGGCGGCCGCCGTGGTCGAGCGCCAGCTGCGCGAGAACGCGCAGATACTCAAGACGCTCGGCGAGCAGCTGCGGGCCAAGCCGCCGCGCTTCATCGTCACCTGTGCGCGTGGCAGTTCCGATCACGCGGCCGCTTACGCCAAGTACGTGTTCGAAACGCGCCTGGGGCTGATCACTGCTTCTGCATCGCCGTCCATCTCCTCCATCTACGATGCCGACCTGCACATGGACGGCGCGCTGTTCGTCGCCATCTCGCAATCGGGCAAGAGCCCCGACCTGCTGCGCAGCGCACAGGCCGCGAAGGATGCCGGCGCCCACGTGGTGGCGCTGGTGAACGTGGAAGATTCGCCGCTGGCACAGATGGCCGACACCTTCGTGCCACTGCGCGCGGGCCCGGAACTGAGCGTGGCCGCCACCAAGAGCTATCTCGCCACGCTGGCCGCCGTGCTGCAGCTCACCGCGCACTGGAGCAACGACGCGACGCTGCACGAAGTGGTCAATCGACTGCCGGATGATCTGCGTCGTGGCTGGGACTGCGACTGGAGCGCGATGGTGCAAGGCCTCACCAATGCGAGCAGCCTGTTTGTGGTCGGTCGTGGCTTCGGTTTCGGCGCCGCACTGGAAGCCGCGCTCAAGCTTAAGGAAACCTGCGGACTCCACGCGGAGGCCTTCAGCGCCGCCGAAGTGAAACACGGCCCGATGGCCATCGTGGGCGAAGGTTTTCCGGTGCTGTTCTTCGCGCAGGGCGACGGCACGCAGGACAACACCATCGCCGTGGCAAACGAGTTCCGCTCGCGCGGCGCGCGCGTGTTCATCGCCGCGCCCGGCAACCACGATCCCGACAAGCTGCCGCTGCCCGACAACATCGCGCCCATCGTGACGCCGCTGCTCGCCGTGCAGAGTTTCTATCGCGCCGCCAGCGCGCTGTCGCTCGCACGCGGTTTCGATCCTGACGTACCGCCGCATCTGCGCAAGGTGACGGAGACGATGTAATGAGCACGCCACTCACCGCACTCATCAACGGTCGCGTCCTAACCGACCACGGCCCGCAAGGCGGACTGGCGGTGCTGGTGCGCGGCGATCGCATCGAAGCGATCACGCGAGCCGACGACGCACGCATCACCCGCGCGAAGACGCACGATCTCAAGGGCCACCTGTTGCTGCCCGGCTTCATCGACGTGCAGGTCAACGGCGGCGGCGGCGTGCTGTTCAACGCCGAGCCCACGGTGGAGGCACTGGCGACCATGGGCGCCGCGCATCGCAAGTACGGCACCACCGGCTTCCTGCCCACGCTGATCACCGACACTGCCGAGGTGATGCGCAAGGCGCTCGATGCGGTGGACGCCGCCATCGAACAAGGCGTGCCGGGCGTGCTCGGCATCCATCTCGAAGGCCCGTTCCTCGCCACCGCGCGCAAGGGCATCCACGACGCCAAGCTGTTCCGCCTGCCCGATGCCGATGACATCGCCGCCATCACGCGCAACCGTCGCGGCGTGGTGATGCTCACGCTTGCGGTGGAAGAAGTGCCGATGGATACCATTCGCCAGCTCAGCGAAGCAGGCGTCATCGTGGTCGCGGGCCACACCGCGGCGACGTACGACATCACGCGCGCGGCGCTCGATGCGGGCGTCACCGGTTTCACGCACCTGTACAACGCCATGACGCCGCTCGGCAGTCGCGAGCCCGGCGTGGTCGGCGCGGCGCTGGACGATCCGCACAGCTGGTGCGGCCTGATCGTGGACGGCCATCACGTGCATCCCGTCGCGCTGCGCGTAGCCATTGCGGCCAAGGCCAAGGGCAAGAGCGTGCTGGTCACCGACGCGATGCCGCCGGTGGGTTCGGACAACCCGGAGTACGTGCTCAACGGCCAGACCATCGTTGCTCGCGACAGCGTCTGCCAGAGCGACGACGGCGTGCTCGCCGGTTCCGCGCTGGACATGGCGACCGGCGTGCGCAACCTGGTGGAGATGGTCGGGCTGCCGCTGGCCGAGGCCTCGCGCATGGCGAGCGCGTACCCCGCCGCCTGGCTGGGACTCGACCGCACGCACGGTCGCCTTGTCGCCGGCCAGCATGCGGATTTCGCCGTGCTCGATGATGGCCTGGTAGTCACAGAGACATGGATTTCGGGCGTGCGTTACGACACCTAATGTCGGCTACGCGACACGGCAATCTGCGCCTGTTCAAGCGTTTCCGTGAGCAGCCAATCCCCCACCGTCATTCCCGCGAAAGCGGGAATCCAGAGACTTTGCTCTTACATGCCTGAAGACGCTGGATTCCCGCTTTCGCGGGAATAACGGCGAGGGGCAGGAAGTCATCAGGGGATCGTGAAACAGCCCCAAGAATTTCGCTCACTCGTACACGTGCAGTCGATTGAAGATCCACGCGTGATACGACTTCACCAGCCCGGGCTGCGCGCAATCGGTATAGAGGCCTTTGCAACGCGTACGCAGTGCGATGGCCGCCGAGAAATACGGATCGGTCGGCAGGTCGGCCGCCTGCAGCACCATGCTCGGCAGCAGCGCAATGTCGAGCATCGGGTAGTGCGGCAGTGACGCACCCTGGAAGTTGCTCTTGATCATGTAATAGGTGAGGTAGTCCTTGACCGAGGACAACTCATCCGGCCACGTGCGCGGCATCTCGCGAATCAAACCGCTGAACGACGGCTGGTGGTCACCAAAGTGCACGATCACCGTGGGCTGCGCGCGATCGAGGAAGTCGTGCTCCAGGCCACGCATCGCCACATCGGAATTGCGCAGGTTTGCCAGGTAGGTGTTGAAGTTGAGCGACTCGCGCGTCGGCAAACCCTTCAGCACGCCCTTGTTGAACGGCGCAGGCAGCGACGACAGCGGATCGGTATCGTGCGGCCCGTGCTGCGCCAGCGTGAGGATCATCACGAACACCGGCTGGCCCGGCTTCTTCACCTTGTCGTAGACGCGCTTGGCGGCGTCGAACATCTGCTTGTCGGTCTCTTCCCACTCTTCCAGACCTAGCTGGTTGGCATCGTAGAACTGGTCGAAACCGTACGCGCGGTACGCGTTGCGTCCGTTGAGGAAGGCGCCGTTGGTGGGATAGATGGCTATCGTGAGGTAGCCCAGGCGCTGCAGCTGGCGCGGCAGGCTGTCCTGCACGTGCGGTGCGAGCACGTAGGGCGCGTACATGCCGCCCGGGCCGAAGATGTCCTGCGGCATACCGGTAAGCGTGGCGAACTCGCTCACCCACGTGCCGCCGCCAAACGTGTGCACGCGCATCGGGCCGGTCGAGCGCGTACGCACGTCAGGCTTGAACATCGCCACGCGGCATTCGGGGATGTTGCACTGGGTGAAGTTGGACGGATTGAAGGTGCTTTCTTCCAGCACCTGCACGATGTCCGGATACGACTCCGGCGAACGGGGAATGGCCGCTGGTTCGCCCGATGCGGTGGCGCCCCATTCCTGCTCGGCCTGGGCGTCATCGCCCATCTCCGGCATGCGCACGTCCGAGTCGCTGAAGTTGACGAAGAAGTTGGTGATCTGCGCGTCGTCGGAGAGTTTCTCCCACACGTTCTTCGCATGCACTTCGGCGAAGGGACCGTTCGGCAGCAGGCACACCCAGAACGCGAAGGCCCACAGCGCCATGCCACTCAAGCGCATCGTCCACGCGCGGCCGCGGCTCAGGTGCGCCAGCAGGCGGCGATCGAAATGCCATACCGCCCACAGCACCAGCGGCACCACCACGCACACGACCACCGAGAGCATCCACAGGTGCGGATAGTGGCCCAGCGTTTCGAGCAGGCTGCTCCGCGCGTAGTAGACGAAGTCGGCCGGCATCAGCGGCGAGTCGAGATAGCGCAGCTTCATCACGGACAGGAAGTTCAGCCCGAGGAACAACCCGCCGCTGACCACCAGCGCCGTGGCCGGTCGTGCAAAGGCCGACACCAGCACACCGAACGCGCACACCATCAGCGCGATCACGAACGCCTGCTGCAACAGCGCGGGCTC
This sequence comes from Dyella japonica, assembly GCF_040545895.1. Taxonomy (GTDB): domain Bacteria; phylum Pseudomonadota; class Gammaproteobacteria; order Xanthomonadales; family Rhodanobacteraceae; genus Dyella; species Dyella japonica_D. The sequence goes on along the minus strand of NZ_JBEPMU010000004.1, from coordinate 78,186 downwards.
GCGCAGCGCAGTCATGCTCACGCAAAACAGGAAGAAACCGGCCGCGACCAGCCAGGGTCCGGTTTTTTGCAGAAAGCGCTTCAGTGGTTGCGGCATATGGAAAAGGCCCCCTGTTTGGCCCGGTGTCATTCGGCCGCAATTCTACGGACTTGCCACTGTCACATGCACAATGGCCGGCAACGGACAAACGGCGGCCCCATGCGGTTCAGCGGCCGTTGCGCCGGCAAGCCGACATGCCGATCTGCTAGGTTTCCCGTTTTCCCCCGTTGCCCACCCATGGACAGGCCGATGACCCACCGCCTTCTTCCCCTCGCTGCCCTGGCCGCCGCCGTGCTGGCCGGCTGCGCCAACCAGACGACCAGCCACCCCGTTTCCGCCCTGCCCGATGGCAGCCGCGCGCAGGTGGCTATCCTGGAAACCACCGACGTCCACTCCAACGTGCTCAGCTACGACTATTACAAGCAGCGCGAAGACGACACGGTGGGCTACGAGCGCGTGGCCACGCTGATCCGCCGCGCCCGCGCGCAGTACCCGAACAACTTCCTGTTCGACAGCGGCGACACCATCCAGGGCAGCGTGCTGGCCGACTACCAGTCGCTGGTGAAGCCGGTGGGCTGCGGTGAGGAATTGGGCATCTACCAGGCCATGGACGCCATGGGCTACGACGGCGGCACCGCCGGCAACCACGAGTTCAATTACGGGCTGGCCTTCCTTTCCCAGGTCACCGGCACGCCGATGAACGTGGAAGGCGGCCACGCCGACCGCTGCGCCGGCCCGCACTTCCCGCTGGTGCTCTCCAACGTGTTCAGCGCCCGCGACGGCGCGCCGATCTTCAAGCCGTGGACCGTGGTGCAGAAGGACATCACCGTCACCGGGCCGGATGGAAAGGCACGCAAGGTACCGCTCAAGGTCGGCATCATCGGCTTCACGCCGCCGCCTATCCTCGACTGGGACAAGCAGAACCTCGCTGGCAAGGTGACGGTCACCGGCGTGGTCGAAGCCGCGCAGAAATACCTGCCGGAACTCGAAGCGCAGCATCCGGACATCGTCGTCGCCGTGCTGCACGGCGGCCTCAACACCGCGCCGTACACGCCCGACATGGAGAACGGTGGCTGGTACCTGGCCGGCGTGCCCGGCATCGACGTGCTGCTGATGGGCCATTCGCACACCGAATTCCCCGGCCCGCACTACAAGGGCATGAAGGACGTGGACGCCGAGCACGGCTTCGTACGCGGCAAGCCCGCCGTGATGGGCGGCTTCTTCGGCAAAGACCTGGGCGTGATCGACCTGGCCCTGCAGCGCAAGGACGGCCACTGGGTGATCGACGACAGCCAGACGCATAGCGAAGTGCGCCCCATCTGCGCCAAGAAGAACGACTGCGTGCCGGCCGACCCAACCATCGCGCCGCTGGTGAAGCAGGCGCACGAAAGCGCCGTGACCTACGTGAACACGCCCATCGGCGAGACGCGCGTGCACCTGAGCAGCTACTTCGCAGACGAAGGCAACATGACGGCGCTCGCGCCGATCAACGCGGCGATGCGCGATTACGTGCAGGGCGAACTGGCCAAGACGCATCCGGAACTGGCCAAGCTGCCGGTGCTCTCCGCCGCCGCCGCGTTCCGCACCGGCTTTGGCGGCCCCGACGACTACACCGACATCGCCGTGGGCCCGCTCACGCTGCGCAGCGCGGCCGACCTGTACTTCTATCCGAATACGCTTTCGGCGGTGAAGGTGGATGGCGCCGGCCTCAAGGCATGGCTGGAAAAGGCCGCCGAACGCTTCAACCGCATCGACCCAAGCAAGGACGGCGAGCAGCAGCTGATCAGCGACCGCCTGCCCGGCTACAACTTCGACCAGATCCAGGGCGACCTCAGCTACCAGATCGACGTGACCAAGCCGGTGGGCGAGCGCATCGTCAAGCTCAGCTACAAGGGCAAGCCGGTGAAGCCGGAGCAGTTCTTCATTGTCGCCACGAACAATTACCGCGCCAGCGGCGGCGGCAACTTCCCAGGCCTGGACGGCAACAACATCGTGCTGGCCGCGCCCGATGGCGCCCGCGAAATCCTGGCCAAATGGCTGCAGAAGAAGCAGACCCTGACCGCCAAGGATCTGCCCGCCACCTCGTGGCATTTCGTGCCGGTGAAGACGCGCGGCGAGGTGGTGTTCAAGGCCGCCTCGAACAAGCAGGACGTGGCGCGCGAAGCGGGCCTCAGGAACATCCGCCAGCTCAAGGACAACGGCGACGGCACGGCGATCTACACCATCGACCTCACGCACTGAGGCCAAATCCCGCACGGAGCCAGCACTCCCACCGTCATTCCCGCTTTCGCGGGAATGACGGTGGAGGGGGAACGCTGATGCGTGAGCTTGCGGAAGCTCCAGGGCTCTCTTCGGCATACACTCCGCAGCGATCCCAATCGGCATGCTTGGAAACCTTCATGCAGGACGAAAAGAAATACTGGTTCCCCGCCAAGCGCTACGGCTGGGGCTGGGGTTTTCCCACGACCTGGCAGGGCGTGCTGGTGTTCGTCGCCTATGCCGCAGCGCTCGCGTTCGGCACGCAATGGCTGGTGCGCGATCACCAGAGCGGCTTGTTCCTGCTCTACGCCGCCGCGCTCACCGCCCTGCTGATGCTCGTGTGCTGGCTCAAGGGCGAGCCGCCACGCTGGCGCTCGGGTGGCGGCGACTGAGCGTTTCATCGTTGAAACAGCCGGGTGTAAACCTCCGAAAGTTTCAAACGAATCTGTTGACTGCGGTGCAGCAATCGACCTATGTTCAAGCCATGTCGCCACTTATTGCGCCAGCACGCATGTTCCAGAACCCGGTCTGCACCGGGTACGCGTCGCTGTTCGCTGGCGCCATGACCCTCGCCACCATGACCACCACCACGACCACTATTACCACCGGGTCGGGGTGGGTTTCCGTGCGCGACTAAGTTTCTGACGCCAACGGCCCCGCCCTCGATGAGGCGGGCCGGCGCACACTCCGACTTCCTCAACGAACACGGGCCTCCACAAGGAGACCATCGTGAACGTTGTCGCATCACCTTCGCTCGAACAGCCGTCGCTACCGCCGCATGCCGTGGCGCTGCCGACGGTCACCGCACGCCAACGCGTGCTCGCCGTGGGCCTCGTGGGCCCCGGCCGTGTCGGTAGCGCCCTGCTGGAGCAGCTGCGAACCGCCCAGCCGCGTCTTGCGCGGGCAGGACTGGAGCTGCGTTTGTGTGGCGTGGCGGCGAGCCGTCGCATGTGGCTCGATGCGGACGACCCCGAACTCAACGGCCGGCACGGCAGCGCGCAGATCTGGCGCCCCAGCAACCTCGATGAATTCGCCGCGCATCTGCGTGGCGACGATGGCCGTCATGCACTGCTGATCGATTGCAGCGCCAGCGAAGCCGTGGCATCACGCTACGCCGACTGGCTCGCCGCGGGCATCCATGTGGTGACGCCGAACAAACTCGCCAGCAGCGGGCCGCTGTGGCGCCTGCAAGCCATTCGCGCCGCATGCGGCGGCGGCGCGCGCTTCCGCTACGAAGCCACCGTGTGTGCGGGCCTGCCGGTGGTGCAGACGCTGCGCGATCTGCTCGATACCGGCGACGAATTGCTCGCGGTGGAAGGCATGTTCTCCGGCACGCTGGCGTGGCTGTGCCATCGCCATGACGGCAGCCGTCCGTTCTCCGCGCTGGTTCGCGAAGCGCATGCGCTGGGTTATACCGAGCCCGATCCGCGCGACGATCTCTCCGGCCTGGATGTGGCGCGCAAGCTGGTGATTCTCGCCCGTGAGGCGGGCTGGTCGCTCTCGCTCGACGACGTGGACGTGCAGAGCCTGGTGCCGCCCGAACTGGCCGATCTGCCTGCCGCCGAGGCGATGGACCAACTGCATCGGCTCGATGCGCCCATGGCGAATCAGCTGGCGCATGCGCAGGCCCAGGGCTGCGTGCTGCGCCATGTCGCCAGCCTCGATGCGAAGGGCCATGCGAGCGTGCGGCTGGCGCTGTTGCCGGCATCGCATCCGTTCGCTCATACGCGTCTCACCGACAACATCGTACAGTTCACCACGCACCGCTATCGCGAGAACCCGATGCTGGTGCAGGGTCCCGGCGCCGGGCCGGAAGTGACGGCGGCGGGCGTTTTCGCCGATCTCCTGCGCATTGCCGAAGCGCTGGAGGTGCGGTGATGAATGCGCAACTGATCGATCCCATGCCCTCTCCCCAGCGCGCGCTGAGCGCACAAGCCATGGCCTATGCCAGTGTCGGCAACGTCGCGGTCGGCTTCGACATTCTTGGTCATTGCGTGGCCGGCGCGGGCGATCGCGCCATCGTGCGCCGCATCGACGAGCCCACCGTGCGCATCGCGGCCATCCACGGGCGCGTGACCGACCTGCCGCTGGAAGCCAGCAGCAACACGGCGGGTGCCGCCTTGCTGTCGCTGCGCCGCGCGCTGGGCTTGCGCCATGGCTTCGAAGTGGAACTGCACAAGGGCATCGCGCTCGGTTCCGGCATGGGCGGTTCGGCGGCCTCATGCGTGGCTGCGTTGGTAGCGGCCAACGCGCTGCTCGAACGCCCGCTTCCGCGCGAAGCGCTCTATGGCTTCGCACTCGACGGCGAAGCCGTGGCCAGCGGCAGCCGCCATGGCGACAACCTCGGGCCCATGCTGCTCGGTGGCCTGGTGCTCGCCACGCGCGATCGCCTGCTGCGGTTGCCCGTGCCAGAGCACTGGCACTGCGCACTGGTGCATCCGCACACCGTGCTGGAAACACGCAAGGCGCGCGCGGTGCTTGCCGATGGCTTCTCGCTGCATGACGTGGTGGCGCAACACGCGAACCTCGCCCTCGTGCTCACCGGCCTTCATCGCAGCGATGCGGAACTGGTGCGCGATGGCCTGAAGGATGTCCTGGTGGAACCAAGGCGCGCGCCGCTGGTCCCAGGCTTCGCGCGAGTGAAACAGGCGGCCCTGGATCACCACGCGCTCGGCGCAAGTATTTCCGGCGCCGGTCCCAGCGTGTTCGGCTGGTATGAGCGACGCGAGGATGCCGAGCGTGCGGCGGTGGCCATGTCGGCGGCGTTCGCCGACGAAGGCCTCGCCAGCGACGCGCTGGTGTCACCCATCAATGGACCCGCCGCAGCGCTGGTCGACGAGGAAGACGCGGCATGATCGAGCCGTTGCATTACCGAAGCACGCGTGGAGCGAAGCATGCCGCACGCATCGAGGAAGTGATCGCCGCGGGCCTGGCGCCCGATGGCGGCCTCTACGTGCCGGAGGCATTGCCGCAGCTGGACGTGGCGGACTTCGATCCCGATGGTTCGCTGGCCGACACCGCGACCACGCTGCTCGATCCGTTCTTCCGCGGATCGTCGCTGGCTGGCGAACTTCCGGCGATCTGCCGTGAAGCGCTCAACTTCGACATACCGCTCAGGCCGTTGGCGTATCGCCAGGATGCATCGCTACTGGAACTCTTCCACGGCCCAAGCGCCGCGTTCAAGGATGTGGGCGCACGTTTTCTCGCCGCCTGTTTCCGTCGCCTGCGACGTCATGCCGAAGCGCCGCTGACCATCCTGGTCGCGACCTCCGGCGACACCGGCGCCGCCGTTGCAGCGGCATTCCATCGCCAGCCTGGCGTGCGCGTGGTGATTCTCTATCCGGATGGCCGCGTATCGCCACGCCAGGCGCATCAGCTCGGCTGCTTCGGCGACAACGTGCAGGCCTTGCGCGTGGACGGCACATTCGATGAGTGCCAGCGCATGGTGAAGGCGTCGCTCAACGATGCGTCGCTGCAAGCGCGTGTGCCGCTCTCATCGGCCAACAGCATCAGCCTGGGCCGCCTGCTGCCGCAGATGAGTTACTACGCGCATGCCTCGCTGGCGTGGTGGCATCAGCACCGCGCGCCGCTCAACTTCATCGTGCCCACCGGCAACCTCGGCAATGCGCTGGCCTGCGTGTGGGTACGCGACATGGGCCTGCCCGTGGGCGAAATCCATCTTGCCTGCAACGCCAACGCCACGCTCAGCGACTACTTCGACGGCTCGCCCTATTCGCCGCGTCCGGCCGTGGCCACGCTGGCCAACGCCATGGACGTCGGCGCACCGAGCAACTTCGAACGACTGCGCTGGACCTATCCGCACGATCACGAACTGCGCCTGCAACTGCACGCCAGCAGCGTCGACGACAACGCCATTCGCGACACCATCGTGCGCCACGCGCGCGACCACGACGAGGTGTTCTGTCCTCACACCGCCACCGCCGTGCATCTGCTGGACAACATGGGTGTCACCGGCCTGCCCTGGGCCGTGGTGTCGACCGCCCATCCAGCCAAGTTCGACAGCGTGGTCGAGCCGTTGATCGGTCGTCGGATCGAAGTGCCGCCTGCATTGGCAACGATGCTGCAGCGCCCGGCGCATGCGGAGCCGATGTCGGCAAGCGATGATGTATTGAAGGCGTGGCTGGATAAGAACTTGGAGGTTCGATCTACGGCCGCGGCGACAGGTTGAGTAGTTTGCTGTCGCCCGCGCGTCAGCACATCGAACACCCGATCCACAGCAAGCAGTGTTGAAGCGTTCCCGCGAGCACCCGCCCCTCACCCCAGCCCTCTCCCCGGCGGGGAGAGGGAGAAGTGATGTGCATCGTGCGAAGCGAGCTCCGCTTTAAGTCCTCAGCGATTCGGGCGCGTTGCGCAGCGCTTGGAAGTACCCCTGGGGTACCCTCCCATGGGTTGTCCCGTTAGACGCGCCTCGAGCGTTCTGGCTCGTATTCGCCACGATGCTGCCAGCTCTTGAGGCCATTCTCTTTGGGTTACTTTCGACGCGAGGCTAGTCCCCGTGGGATCTCTTGGGCCAGCAAGAGAAAAGTGACTCGGCTGCCGGCAGGCAGTCGAAACGCCCGCTGCGTAAGCGGCAAGCTGGCGACACCGCGACAACCGAAGCGCAAAGTCACTGGATTCCAGCTTTCGCTGGAATGACGAGCAAAGGGCTGCGCCAGCAGCAGAGCAATCAATCCCCCAACACGTCCCCATTCGTCTCAATCACCCGCGCATAGAACTTCGCCGTCGCCTTCGGCGTGCGCTTCTGCGTCGCAAAATCCACGTGATACAAGCCAAAGCGCTTGGCGAAGCCCAGCGACCACTCCAGGTTGTCCAGCAGCGACCACGCGTAATAGCCCTTGATGTTCACGCCCTGCTCGATGGCATCGTGCATGGCCTTCAAGTGCTTGCGCAGATAGCTGGTGCGCAGCGGATCCTGCACGACATCACCCTCGGCCACCGGCGCATCGTAGAAGGCCGAGCCGTTCTCGGTGACGTAGAGCGGAATATCGCCGTAGCGATCCTTGAACCAGGTGAACATGTCGGTGAAGCCCTGTTCGTACACTTCCCAACCGGTTTCCGTGTACGTGGTGTTGGGTTGCTTCACAGGCACCGCCTTCAGCGGATAGGCATTGGGATCGTGCTTCACCACCGCGCGCGTGTAGTAGTTGAGGCCGACGAAATCCACCTTCTGCTTGGTGAGCTTGAAATCCTCTTCCGGAAAATCCGGCCACGCCGGCCCAAAGATCTCCTTCAACTCCGGCGGATAGCTGCCCAGCAGCGCCGGGTCGGCGAACTGCTCATTCATGTACGCATGCGCGCGACGCGTGGCGGCGATGTCTTCCGGGCTGTTGGACGCGGGATACTTCGGCTCGATGTTGAACACCACGCCGATCTCGTGCTTGCCCACGGCGCGATACGCCTGGATGCCGGCGCCGCTCGCGCGCATCAGGTTGTGCGCGGCGATGGGCGCTTCGTATTTGCTGCGATGTCCCGGCGCCAGCGCGCCGTGCAGGTAGCCGCCATCGGTGACCACCCACGGTTCGTTGAGCGTGGACCAGCGCTTCACGCGGCCGTCCAGCGCCTTGTACATGACGCTGGCGTACTCGGCGAACCAGTTCGCGATATCTCGGTTGAGCCAGCCGCCGCGATCGTCCAGCGCCGCGGGAAGATCCCAGTGGAACAGCGTGGCGTTGGGCTCGATTCCGTTCTCGAGCAACTCGTCGACCAGGCGCGAATAGAAATCCACGCCCTTCTGGTTGATGCGACCGGTACCCTCGGGCAACACGCGCGCCCAGGCGATGCTGAAGCGATAGCCCTGCAAGCCGAGCGTGCGCATCAGCTGCACGTCGTCCTTGTAGCGGCGGTAGTGATCGCAGGCGATGTCGCCGGTGTCGCCGTTGGCCATCATGCCGGGCGTATGCGCGAAGCGTTCCCAGATGCTCGGACCCGCACCGTCGGCCAGGGGTGAGCCTTCGATTTGATAGGCCGAGGTCGCGGCACCCCAATGGAAGCCTGGGGGAAAGCGATAGCTCTGGGTCATTTGGAAAGATCCCCTATGCCGCAGTGCGGCTTGATGTAAACGATTACATACTGAGAATAGCCGAGCGCGACCAAGATGTGCACCGGTTGCATCCACATTCGTATACGGTGAGCCACCCAGCCGCCGCAGAGCAGGAGTGTCAGGCGTCGATGGCAACGGTGAATCTGGATCGCGTCAGCAAGGTCTACTCCAATGGCCACATCGGCGTGGCCGAAGCCACGTTCGATATCGCCAATGGCGAGCTGCTGGTATTGGTTGGCCCCTCGGGCTGCGGCAAGACCACGCTGCTGCGCATGATCGCCGGACTGGAATCGATTTCCTCCGGCACACTCAGCATTGACGGACGCGTGGTGAACGACGTGTCGCCGAAGGATCGCGACATCGCCATGGTGTTCCAGAACTATGCGCTCTATCCGCACATGACGGTGGCCGAGAATCTCGCCTTCGGCCTGCGCTTGCGCGGGAAGTCGAAAACCGAAATCGATCAGCGTGTGCAGCAGGCGGCCAGGCAACTGGAGCTGGAACACCGACTCACGTCGCTGCCCGCGGCGCTGTCCGGCGGCCAGCGGCAACGCGTGGCGCTGGGGCGTGCGCTGGTGCGCGAGCCGAAGGTGTTCCTGCTGGACGAACCGCTGTCCAACCTCGACGCCAAGCTGCGCCTCTCGATGCGCGTGGAGATCGCGCGACTGCATCGCCAGCTCGGCGCCACCATGATCTACGTGACGCACGACCAGGTGGAAGCGATGACGCTGGGCCAGCGCATCGTGGTGCTCAATGGCGGGCAGATCCAGCAGATCGACACCCCGATGCGCCTTTATCAAAAGCCGGCCAACCTGTTCGTGGCCGGCTTTCTCGGCTCGCCGGCGATGAATCTTCTGAGTGGCACCTTGCGCCACGGCGACGGCTGGCAACTCGAGACGCCGCTGGGTGATGTGCGGCTGGGCGCACTGGAGGCGCAAACGCCCGAACTGCTGCCGTGGATCGATCGCAACGTGGTCCTCGGCGTTCGTCCGGAAGACCTGCGCCCTGCGAGCGAAGCGAACGCAGTGGTGCATGCCGTGCTCGAAGTGACGGAACCCGTCGGCAACGAGATCTTCCTCAACCTGCGCCGCGGCGAACAATCGCTGGTATCGCGCGTACCGCCTGGCGCGTTGCCCGACGCCGGCAGCGTGATGCATTTCGAACTGGCGCTTGATCGTCTGCATGTCTTCGACCCCACCTCCGGCGCACGAATCGCCTGAGCGGACAGTCAGCCCTTCACGCTGCCCAGCAAGAGACCTTCGATGTAGTAGCGCTGCATCGCGAGGAACAGCACCAGCACAGGGATCACCGTGACCACCGAGCCGGCCATCATCAGCTCGCTGTCCTGCGCGTGTTCGCGCGCCAGCGACGCCAGCCCCAAGGGCAACGTGTAGTGCTCCTGGCCAGTCAGCGCGATCAGCGGCCACATGAAATCGTTCCACGCGGTGAGGAAGGTGAAGATCGCCAGGGTCACCATGATGGGCTTGAGCAGCGGCAGCACGATCTGGCCGAAGATGCGCCACTCGCCTGCGCCATCGATGCGCGCCGCCTCCAGCAATTCATCGGGAATGCCGCGTGCGTATTGGCGCACCAGGAAGATGCCGAACGCCGTGGCCATGGCCGGCACGATCACCGCGGCGTAGCTGTTCACCAGGCCCATGTACTTGAGCATCAGGAACAGCGGCAGCATCGCTACCTGCGCCGGAATCACCAGCATGCCGAGTAGCGACTGGAACAGACGCTCGCGACCGGCGAAACGCAACTTCGCGAAGGCATAACCCGCCATCAAGTTGAAGGCGAGCGACAGCACGGTGATGGCGGTGGAAATCGCCAGGCTGTTAAAGAGATAGCGCCCCACGCCGGCGCGCAGGAACAGCACTTCGTAGTTATGCCAGCTCGCATGTGCAGGCCACAACGGCGGCGGCAGGCTGCTCGCCTCGCCGGGCCGCATGAACGATACGGAGAACATCCACAGCAAGGGAAACACGGCGACCAGCGTGCCGCCGATCAGCAGCCCATGGATGATGGCCTTGGCTGCGCGTGGATTCATGCAGGCTCTCCTCGCCGCCCCAACCGCAACATCAGCGCGGTGACCACGAACATGATCACGAACAGAAGGAACGCCACCGCCGACGCGGCACCGAAGTTCCACCATTTGAAGCCTTCGTTGTACATCAGGTACAGCACGCTGGTGGTGCTCTGCAGCGGGCCGCCTTCGGTCATTACGTACGGCTCGGCGAACAGCTGGAAATAGCCGGAGACGGTAAGAATGCTCACCATCAGCAGCGTGGGGCCGAGCATGGGCAGCGTGATGTGGCGGAACTGCTGCAACGCGGACGCGCCATCGATACGCGCGGCCTCGTACAGATCCTTGGGAATCGCCTGCAAACCGGCGAGGAAGATGATCATGTTGTAGCCGAAGTTCTTCCACGCGGCGAACACGATGATCGAAGGCATCGCCCAGTGCGGGTCGCCCAGCCAGTCCACCGGGTGAATGCCCACCGCGCCCAGCACGTAATTCAACAAGCCGTACTTGGTGTTGAGGATGTAGCGCCACACCACCGCCACGGCCACCACGGTGGTGACCACCGGCGCGAACAGCGCTGTACGGAACACCGTCTTGAAGCGCACCAGCGGCGAATGCAGCAGCAAGGCCGCGCCCAGCGACACCATCAGCGACAGCGGCACGCCAACGACCACGAAGTAGAACGTGTGGCCCAGTGCGGACCAGAACTTGGGCTGGTGCAAAAGATTCCAGTAATTGCCCAGCGCAACGAACCGCAAATGGCGAATGTCCGCGAGCGCGTAGAGGTCGTAGTCGGTGAGGCTGAGCCCCAGTGCGGCTACCACCGGCAGCAGGAAGAACACGCCGAGCACCAGCAGCGCCGGCGCGAGGAACCACCATGCCGCTCGCTGTCCGTTCATGGCTTCACCTGCGCCACCGGCGAGTGGTCGAGTATCCAGCGCCGTTTTTCCAGGATGCGATCCGCGCGACGATCGATCTCGGCCGCGGCCTCATCGATGGTCAATTCACCCGCGACAGCCTGCGCCGCCACCAGCTGCATCTCGCTGGCGATCTGTTCCCATTCGGGCACCGGCGGCGTGGCCTTCACGTGTTCGAGCTGTTCGCGGAATGCCTGCACTTTCGGATCGGTGCGCAGGCTGCCGCCATCCCACGCGCTACGGCGTGCCGGCATGTCGCCGAGCAGATCGTAGAAGCGTTGCTGCACGTCGGGCCGCGAAAGGTATTCGATGAGCGCCCATGCTTCATCCTTGTGCGTGGAACGGCGGAACACCACGAGGCTGGAACCGCCCGCGGCACCGGAGCCTGCACCATCGGGGCCGGGTAGCGGAGCCGTGGCCCATTCGTTCTCGCGATCCTCTGGCAGGCGCTGGCGAAACTCGCCGATGTTCCAGGGCCCCGAGAAATAGAACGCGTACACGCCGCGGCCGAATTCCTCCCACGGGTTGCCCGCCTCCACCGCGGTGATGGCCGGCGCCTGATGCAGGCGGAACGTATCGACATAGAACGCCAGCGCACGCTTGAAGCCGGCGCTGCGGAAATTGCCGTAGCGCCCGCCGTCGCGCAGCATCGACTCGGGCTGCTGCAGCGCCAGCGACATCAGCTGTTCGTATTCGTTGGTGGGCAGCAGGATGCCGAAGGTGCCGCGATCGGGATGGCTGAGCGCCGCCAGCATGGCGCGCCATTGCGCCCAGTCGCGCGGTGGCGCATCGAAACCCGCCGCTTTCAGCAAGTCACGGCGATAGAACAGCAGGCGCGTATCCACATACCACGGCACGCCATAGAGCCTGCCATCGATCACATTGGTCGACCAGATGTGATCGAAGTAATCCGCAGGCTTCACCACCGTCGAGGCGGCGACGCGTTGCTGCAGCGGTTCGAGCGCACGCAACGCCACGAACTCCGGCAGCCAGGTATTGCCGAGCTGGCTAAGGTCCGGCGTGGAGTTTCCCGCAAACGCCGTGAGCAGCTTCTGGTGCGCTGCTGTCAGCGGCATCTGCTGCACCTTCACGCGGATGCCTGGATGTTCGCGCTCGAACTCGGGCAACAGCTTCACCACCGCTTCGCCTTCGCGGCCGATGGTCCAGAAGGTCAGCGTGTGTGCGTCCTGCGATGAAGAGCAGCCCGCCAGCACCAGCGCAACCAGGAGCAGCAAGCCGCTTGCCAGCCGGCTGCGTGTGGCGCTGATGCGGCGTGACGGCTCAGGCATCGCTCATCACTTCTTCTGGTCCATCCAGCCACCGGTGAAGCCGGCGCGTTCCAGACCCTTGCGGACGTACGGGTTCTTGCGCATCACGTTCCACACGAAGCCGCTGCGCCAGTTCTCGATCATCAACACGATGGGCCCCTGGTCGATGCCGATCTGCTTGTCGTCAGCCCAGCCCATGCCCGGCACCACGCGGCCTTCGCTGGGCTTGGCGCCGGTGTCGTAGCTCGGGTTGAAGGCATCGACGAAACCGTATTTGCCATAGACCGCATCACCGTAGCGCTTCTTCATCTCCAGCAGCGCGGGCACCACGATTTCCGGCGCGAACGCGATGGAGCCGCCGGCGGCGGTCGGAGCGATGGTACCGTCATCGGAGACGTAGTCGAGACCCGCGCCGCGCGCCGTGTAACCGTAGAACGCGCGCGTGCTGCCGTCGTCGCGTTTCACCACCGCATCGCCCGGGCCGTTGCAGGCGGTGAGGCCCCACACGTTCTCGCCGTAGTCTTCCCAATGATTGGGATTGGCAATGGCGTAGGAACGCTGGGCGTAGGTAGCCTGGCGGCTGTTCTCGAAATAGTCGGTGTGGTGGTCGCGGCCCCAGGCATCCTGGATGCCGCGGAAGTCGACCCACGCATGGCTGTACTGGTGGCCGAACAAAGGCGCGAAGTTGAGGAAGGTGCGTCCCTGGAATTCGCCCCACTGCTTCGGGTACGTCTTTGTCCAGGCCTGCCACGCGTCGTCGCTCACCGGATGCGTGGGCGAGCCCATCGCCAGCACGTACACCAGCATGCCTTCGTCGTAGCCTTTCCAGTTGGCCGGGATGAACTTGCCGCCCGGCGTCCAGCCCATGCTGACCAGCGGCGCCTTCGGTTGCATCCACGTCCAGTCGACGCGCTTGTAGATCGCGTCGGCCAGCTCGCGTATTTCTTTTTCCTTGGCGGAATGGCCGTCGAAATAGGTCTGCGCGAACAACACGCCGCAAAGCAGCCACGTGGTGTCCACACTCGACAGTTCGACCCCGCGCCCATAGCGCTTGCCGGTCTTCATGTCGAGGAAGTGATAGAAGAAGCCGTGATAGCCGGTGGCGTCGTCCTCGCTGTCGTTCTGCGTGGCCTCGTTGAAGAAACGCAGCGTGGCCAGTGTGCGATCCACGGCCTGCGCACGCGTCACGTAGCCGCGCTCCACGCCCACGCCGTAGGCGGTGAGCCCGAAGCCCACCGAGGCGATGCTGGCGAATGATTCGCCCGGCCAATGATCGGGAATCAGTCCTGTCTTCGGATCGGCGCTGTCCCAGAACCATTGGAACGTGCGCTGCTCCAGCTCATCGATGGCGGCGCGCTGGTCCTTGGGAAGCGCGTTGTACTTGAGTGTGGGTGCGGTATCCGGCACCGGCGCCGCCCAGGCGGTGCCGGCGGCCAGCGTGAGAGCGCCGACCAGTACGGCGCGAAGAAGATGCTTGGTCATGATGCGATGCTCTCAAAGAGAGGCCCGCAATGCGCGGGCCTCGTTAAATGCCATCGTCCCTGACGGCCATGGGGGGTGCCACTTAGAAGTTGATACCTGCGGTGACCTTGAGGGTGCGCGGGTAGCCGGTGATGTCGCCGATGGGGTTGTAGACCACAGCGCGCTTGTTCAACACACCGTTGGAACCGAAGTTCTCGATGTACTGGGTGTAGTTGTTCCAGTTGAACGCATTGATCAGGTCAATGCGCACGTAGCCGTTGAAGTTGCCCCAGATCTTGAAGTTCTTGGTGGCCTGGAAATCGATGTCGCGGTAACCGAACACCTTGCCGCCGACGATGAAGCGCCCCGTACCCGGCGGCCTGATCGACACGGCCTGGCAACCTGCACCGTTGACGCTGCCCACTTCCTGGTTCGTCACCGGCAAGCCATAGCAGGCAAGGTTGAGATCCGCCGTCGGCGTGGCAAGTGTCAGCTTGCCGCCGAACACGAAGCCCCACGGACCGTCCAGCGAACCGGTGGCCACCAGGCGATGCTTGGCGACATTCGCACCCGTGAACGGATAGGCGCCGATGGTCGAGAAGTCGAACGCGTATTGATCGGTCGGATCGTTGTTGTCGTTGTTCTGCACGGCATTCGTATACGTATACGCGATCGTCGCGCCCCAATGGGAATCGGCCGTGTACGGCTTTTCGGCAGAAATCAGGAACTGATTGGTCTTGGTCTTCAGGCCGTTGTTGCCAATGATCAGGCTGCCGAAGCCCGGAATGCCATAGCTCCACGGCTGGCTGCCGTTCTGCCAGAAACTGCCATCGGGATACCGGTTGCCCAACGTGTACACGATGCCGTCGTGGCTCTTGATATTCACGAAGGTAACGCTGGTATTCCACTCGCCGATCTTGTTGCGCATGCCGATGCTCAGCTGATCGGAATACGGCGCCTTCAGGTTGTTGTTGACCATATCCACTTCCTTGCCCGCAGTACTGCCTGCGACGAGCGCCTGCAGGTTGGCAAGGTTCAGATACGCCGGATCCCAGGGGATACAGGTGGCGCTTGGCGCGCACGGCACGTTCGGCGTGTTGAAGAGAAGCGTCGGCTGCGACAGTACCGACTTGGTCTGCTCCACCTGCAACGACTCGTACAGGTTGCGATCGTACGAACGCCCCCAGCCGCCGAAGATCACGTGCTCTTCGTCGCCGAACAGATCATTGGAGAAGCCCAGGCGCGGCTGGATCTCGTTCTTCTTCGCCTTGCGGTTGTTGCCAGTGCTGATGTAATCGTTGATGTTCACGCCGCCCTTGGCGAGCGACTGTGCGTACGTCTGGCCCGTCGGCGCGTTCGGATCCTGCGAGTTGAGCGCGGCGACGACGTCGGACGGCGTCACGTAGTTGAGGTACGAAGGCGTTTCTTCGTAATCCCAGCGCACACCCAGGTTGAAGGTCCAGTGGTCGTCCACCTGCCAGTCGTCCTGGATATAGGTGCCGAACTGCTTGTCGCGGCTGGTCGCCACCGGACTCACACCCGGCACCGGCGAACCAAACTGGACCTGGTATGGAATGGACTCGGTGCCATTCGGACCTACCGCGTAGGTGTACAGCGCATTGCTGTCACCCGCGTCCTGTGCGGTCAGCTTCACCGATTTGAACTTCACGCCCATCTTGATGACGTGGTCACCATGCCACTGCACGTCGTTGAGGGTGAAGTCGTCCGAGATCGCAGGACCCTTCTGTCCCTTGTTCTGGAACGAGAGCGGGGAGGCACCGTCGGTAATGATCGTCTGGTTGCGGTTTTCCAGCTCTGTGTAACTCGCGCCGTAACCCGTGATGATCGGCGTGGGCGTATAGAACGCGTCTTCGTACGTCGCCTGCAGACGGTTGAACCAGCTGTCGGTACTGTGGTCCCAGCGGATGTCGAAGCGCTTGTCGGTGTTGCGCGTGTTGAGTGCGGCGTTCGCGGTGTTGGCATCACCCACGCCGCTGATGGCCGTTTCGTCGCGGTACTTGGCGCTCACTTCAACGCGGTCGCGATCGGTCGGCTCCCAGTCCACCTTGCCGAACCAATTGTTTTCCTTGAACGGCAGATTGGCCGGGCCGAACTCGTTCTGCACGCTTTGCGGCAACTTCGACCACAGCGTGGAATCGCCCTGCGGCGTCACTGCCGTCGGGCTATCGAATTCCTTGCCTTCGTAGGCAAGGAAGAAGTGCGCCTGGTCCTTCAGGATCGGGCCGCCGATATCGAAGCCATAGTCCTTCTCGTGCGAATCGACCTTCTTTCCGGCGTTCTGCTCGGACGGTGTTTCCGCGCGCATCGCAGTATTGGTGAAGCTGCCGAACACGTCGCCGTGGAACTCGTTGGTGCCCGACTTGGTTTCGGCGGTCACTGCAGCGCTGGAAAGCTGATCGTACTCGGCCTTGTAGTTGGACGTGATGACCTTGTACTCGGCCACGGCCAGCTGCGGGAACGGGTTGCCCTGGCTGTTGTTCTGGCCGGTGACGCCACCGGGCAGCACGTAGTTCTTCTGGCCCACACCGTCGATGTAGACGTTGATATTGGAGCTGGCCTGCGCACCCGAGCGCAGACTGGTCGTTCCATCGGCATTACGCGTGAACACCATGCCCGGCACGGTGTCGGCGAACTCGAGGAAGTTGCGCGAGGCGGCCGGCGTGGTCTCGATCTGGCGCATGGACACGAGCGTGCCCACTTCGGAGGTTTTCACTTCCTGCAGCGCCGTGGCCGATACGGAAATGGCGCCCAGTTCCTTCGCATTCGCTTCCGCTGGTGCTGCGGCGGCAGCCTGCTGCGCCGTCAGGTTCAACTGGAACACGGAAGCCACCGTCACCGTCACCGTGCGCTGCGTACCGGGACCTGCATCCACCGTGTACGTACCGGGCTGCAGGCCGACCAGCGCATAGCTGCCTGCCTTGTCCGAATGCGTACGACGCGAAGCGCCCGTCGCGGTGTTCTTGGCGACCACGTCGGTGTCGGCCGGAGCCTGGCCGCGAATGGTCGCGTCAGAGCTCTGCGCGAACGAGATCGCCGGCGCGGAAGAAGCCATCGCGAGGGCAATGGCGGCAGCTAGTAAACGTTTACTTTTTTGGCTTTGAGTCATCATCTGGTGTCTCCCCTCCCACAAAGGCCGCCGCTCAGACGAGCGCCGGAGGATGTTTCGTTGCTACGTTGGTCTGATGAGCTCCGCACGACTCGCGCACGACGACGTCGCAACGCAAAGTGCGTGTGTTGGAGCCCTGCGGCCCCTTGCCTTCCATGAGCTCGGTGAGCAGGAGCAGCGCGCTCTTGCCCAAATCCGCAATGCTGACGCTCACGGTACTGAGCGAAGGCGATACGTACCGTGCGATGAGGATGTCGTCGAAGCCGGCCAGCGCGATGTCCTCGGGGACACGGATGCCGGCTTCCTTGAATGCGTAAAGACAGCCCACGGCCGTCATGTCGTTGGCCGCGAACACGGCGCGCGGACGCCTGGCCTGCGCGAGCAGTTCGCGGCCGGCGCGATACCCCGATTCCTCGGTGAAATCGCCGGTGATGATCTGCAGCGGCGCTTTCGGCGCGTGTTGGGCCATCGCGGCGCGATAGCCCTTTTCGCGTTCCTGCGCGTCGTAGTTGCCGGCCGGCCCGGTGATGAAGGCCACCGACTCGTGGCCGGCATCGAGCATGTGCTTCACCATCGCCTGGGCGCCGGCGATGTTGTCGATATTGATCGACGGATAACGCGGGTTGTCGACCGGGCTGTCCAGCAATACGGCGGGCAGGTCCGACGGCAGGTTGCGGTCCAGGAACTCGCCGTCGACGAACTGCGAAAGAATGATCATGCCGTCCACGCGACCGCGCATCGTGCGCACGGCCGCCGTAGCGTCTTCCACGCCGTCGTGCGAGCTCGACACCAGCAGGTGCAGGCCGCGCGCACGGGCCGCCAGGTCGATGCCGCGGATCAGCTCGGAGAAGAATTCGCCATACAGGTCGGGCAGCACCGCACCGATGGTGTGCGTGCGGCCGGTGATCAGGCTGCGTGCGGCGGAATCGGGTACGTAGTGGAGATGAGCCGCCGCCTTGCGCACGGCATCCTGCGTTTCCGCGGTGACACCGCCCAGCCCGTTGAGCACGCGCGAGACCGACGCGATCGAGACTTTCGCCTCGCGCGCCACATCCTTGATGGTGGCCTTCTTGGTGGTCACATCGGCTCCTGGGACACGGCGGTGGGCGTTCCCCCGACGGCTTCGCGGCGGAACGTAAACGTTTTCATCGAAACTTGTAAAGACACGATATCGCGCGTTTTTCGCTGCACTGCAAAAGTTATTGCCGGGAAAACTTGCGACGCAGGCGCAGCCACGCCGCCGCCGCGGTGGCGCGCGATACGGCAGCGCAACATCGATCGCTAAAATTTCGGTAGGGGAACAGACACCGAAGTGAAAGAACCGTCAGCCTTTGCTGACGGTTCGATGGGAAAACATCCAGGGCCAGAGCGCGGGCGAGTCGTAGGTGGGCACCCAGGAGCCGTGGTTCACGCCCGGAAATTCGGTGTAGCGCACTTCATCGCCCGCCCTGGAAAGCGCCTTGTTCATGGCGCGCGAATCGGCCGGCGGCACCTGATCGTCGATGGCGCCATGGAAGATCCACATCGGCGTGGGCTTCACCCGCTGGGCAACCCATGCGTAGGGATCCGCACCGCCCGGCACGCCGTAGACCTTCAGCTCGGGCATGTCGTCCAGCCCGAGAATGCCGCCGCAGATCGGTGCGGCGGCGGCGAACATGCCCGGGTGGTCCACCGCCACCTGCCACACGCCGTAACCGCCCATCGACAAGCCCGTGAGGTACAGGCGCGTGCGGTCGCCGTGGTAAGCGGTGATGCTTTTTTCCAGCGCGGCCACGGCGGCACGTTCCACTTCGCCGCTCCACACGGTGTTGTCGGGCGCCTGCGGCGCCACCACCACGGCGGGAAAGTCGCCACCGTGTTTTTCCAGCCACGGCGGCAGGCCCTGCTTGAGCTGGGCTTCGTTGTCGCTGCCGCGCTCGCCGCTGCCGTGCAGGAACAGCACGACGGGCCACGCGCGATCGGGCGTCCAGTCGGCCGGCACGAATACCTGGAACGGATAACGGTGGCCATCCACCGTCACTTCGCTGGCCACGAAGTGCGCCGCGGCGGCATGCGCCGAACCCGCCAAGCCCAGCAGCGAGGCTGCCATCCATCCCACGCGCTTCATCACCATGTCCGCACTCTCCGCCGGTCGATCCGCCGGAGAGTACAGACCTTGAGGTACATCAAGCCAGAGCGGCGAGTACCTGCTCGGTGGAACGCACGCGACCCAGGCGCGGGAAGATGTTCTCCACCGCGAAGCGATGATGCGCAGCGTCGCCCGAGCTCATGGCGTCTTCCACCAGCACCTGGTGGAAGCCCAGCTCGAAAGCCTGGCGCGCGGTCGATTCCACGCCGATGTTGGTGGAAATGCCCGCCAGCACGATCTGCGTAATGCCGCGGCGGCGCAGTTGCAATTCCAGTTCGGTGCCGTAGAACGCGCCCCACTGGCGCTTGGTGATGTGAAGGTCGCCTTCGGCCACGGCCAGTTCATCGGCGTAGTCCCACCAGTTGTCCGGAAGGGTGAAGTTGCGCGCGGGCTCGTCCGTCAGCGGACGCAGCATGTCGCCGCCATCGGCCGACCAACCCACGCGCACCAGCGCCACGGGCGCCTTCAACTCGCGGAAGCGCGCGGCGAGGCGGCCGGCGCGGGCAAAGACCTCGGCGCTCGAATGCGGGCCGGCGCCGAACGGGGCGATGCCTTTCTGCAGGTCGATCAGGACGAGCGCGGTGATGCGGGGATCAAGCTTTTCCATGGGAAACTCCAGCGATGTGCGGGGAATGAGCCGGGAACGAGCAGGCATCAACGTACAATCGGCCGTGTTCAGCCAGGTCGCGATGCCTGCCGGGAAAGTCTATTATGTGAGGACAGCCTCACATAGGAGTTTATGAGGATGTCCTCACAAAACACAAGCCAGGGTGCCCGCGCGCCCAGCCGCCGCCGCGGCCACGAACGGGTGGCGGCGCTGCTTTCCGCGGCCTCGGACTGCTTCGTCGAAAAAGGTTTCGACGCAACCACGATGACCGAGATCGCCGCGCGCGCGGAGGCCTCCATCGGCTCGCTCTACCAGTTCTTCCCCACCAAGGAGGCGGTGGCCGAGGCGCTGATGAGCCATCACGCCGCCGGCCTGAACGAGGCCATGGAGCGTCTGGTGGCGCAGACGCCGGACTGGACGACGGAGGAACTTGCGGCACGCTTGATCCGCACCTTCGTGGACTACCGCAAGCAGCACCCCGCCTTCGCGGCGCTGGCGGAAACGGCCGGTTCCCTGCCCTCCTTGCTGGGCCGCACCATTCGCCAGCGCATGCGCGATTATTTGAGTCAGATTGTCGCCATCCACGCGCCAGGCATCGCCGCAGGCGAGCTTCGTCCCGCCGCCATGGTCGTGCAGCAATTCATGAAAGCTGCCGTTGCGCTCGAGAGCGAGCAGCCCGCGACGCTTCGCAAAGCCGCGCAAAACCAGCTGCAGCAAGCACTTTCGCTGTACCTGCGAGAACTCGCGTCGCGCTGATCTTTTGTCGCCTCTCGTGCGCACGTGCAACGCGTGCGCAGGACGTCCAGCCATCTGGACGTCCGAATGCGCACTTCGACACGCGATTCAAACATTTTCAAAAGAAACTGTTGACAACCCGTCGGACGGACCATTAGGTTCGTCTGCATGTCGCAGCGCAACAGCCACGATCGCATTGCCGAACCGATTGGTCCACCGACCATCGGCGGCGTGCTGCGCCTTCGCAACAACCTCCTTCTTGCCCTTGTACTCGTACTCCTTATTACCAACGGAGGTGCGGGCTGAGGGCGTGTGTCCAGGTAACTAGAAAGACCACCTGAATACGACCAAAGAACCCCGCACCCGGTAACGGATGCGGGGTTTTTTGTTGCCTGAGGCGTGTGCCCATGGAGCAAAGCGATGAACCCCGATCACAACAACGAGAACAGCGACGTGGGCGATGTAGCCGCCGAACGCGTGCGAATTTTCGACACCACCCTGCGCGACGGCGAGCAGGCGCCCGGCTTTTCGATGGATCGCCGGGCCAAGCTCCGCATGGCGCACGCGCTGGAAGCGCTGGGCGTGGACATCATCGAGGCCGGCTTCCCCAGCGCCTCGCCCGACGATTTCGCCTCGGTGTCGGAAATCGCCCGCGTGCTGCGCGGCCCCACCGTGTGCGGCCTGGCGCGCTGCCACGACAACGACATCGATGCCTGCGGCCGCGCACTGGAGGCGGCGCGCCATGCACGCATCCATGTGTTCCTTTCCACCAGCCCGCTGCATCGCGAGCACAAGCTCAACATGAGCAAGCAGCAGGTGATCGACACTGCCTGCGCCGCCATCGAGCGGGCGAAAAAGCTGTGCCACGAAGTGGAATTCTCCGCCGAGGACGCCATGCGCACCGAGCCGGAATACCTCGTCGAGGTGTTCAGCGCCGCCATCGCCGCCGGCGCGACCACGGTGAACGTGCCCGACACCGTGGGCTACACCACACCGGTCGAGATGGCCGAGCGCATCACCTACCTGCGCCAGCACGTGCGCGGCGCGGATCGCGCGATCTTCTCCACGCACTGCCACGACGATTTAGGCATGGCGGTGGCTAACAGCCTCGCTGGCGTGGCCGCGGGTGCGCGCCAGGTGGAATGCACCATCAACGGCATCGGCGAGCGCGCCGGCAACGCCTCCATGGAGGAAGTGGTGATGGCGCTGCGCGTGCGCGGCGCGTTCTTCGGCGTGGATACCGGCATCGATGCACGCAAGCTCTATCCCACCTCGCGGCTGCTCACGCAGCTCACCGGCCAGCCGGTGGCGCGCAACAAAGCGGTGGTGGGCGACAACGCGTTCGCGCACGAATCGGGCATCCATCAGCACGGCATGCTCAAGCACCGGGGCACCTACGAAATCATGCGTCCGCAGGACGTGGGCATGGGCGAAACGCGCCTGGTGCTGGGCAAGCACTCGGGCCGCCACGCACTGCGCCAGCGCCTGCAGAGCCTGGGCCACGAGGTGGACGAGGCGGCGATGGACAACGTCTTCGCGCGCTTCAAGGCACTGGCCGACAAGAAGCGCGAAGTGCACGACCAGGATCTGGAAGCCATCGCGCTGGGCATGGACCCGGAGGCGACCGGCCCGTGGCGCATCGTGCAACTCAACACCAACTCGCACCTGGGCGGCAGTGCGTCGGCCTCGGTGAAGCTCACGCACGACAGCGGCCACGAAGTGGGCGAAGCCGCCATTGGCGACGGCCCGGTGGACGCCGTATTGCGCGCCATTGAGCGCGCGACCGGCACGGCGCTGGACGTCACGCAGTTCCAGGTGCGCGCCGTGAGCGAAGGCGGCGACGCGCAAGGACAGGCCCAGCTCACCGCACGCCATGCCGAGCGTGACTGGCGCGGCTCGGGCGTGAGCACCGACATCATCGAAGCGACCGCGCACGCCGCGCTCGCCATCGTCAACCGCATCGAACGACAACAACCCGTGACGCCACGGGCTGCGGTCGCCGGACTGTGATTCCAAGGAGCAAAGCGATGACCACGCCCTTCCTCTGGCACAACGGCCAGATCAAACCCTGGACCGAGGCCACGGTCCACGTCAGCACCCACGCGCTGCACTACGGTTCCTCGGTATTCGAAGGCGAACGCGTGTATGCCACGCCTCAGGGTCCCGCCTATTTCCGCCTCGCCGACCACACCCGCCGCCTGTTCGAATCGGCGCGCATCTATGAGATCGACATCGGCTACAGCGAAGAAGAAATCAACGCGGCATGCCATGAGGTGATCCGCGCCAACCGCATGAAGTCCGCCTATGTGCGGCCCATCGTGTTTCGCGGCGCCGGCAGCCTGGGCGTACTGCCGAAGGGCGACTCGCCGGTGGACGTGGCGATCATGGCGCTGGAATGGGGCGCATACCTGGGCGATGCGTTGGAACACGGCGCCGACGTGTGCGTGTCGTCGTGGCACCGCCCCGCGCCAAACACGTTCCCGAGCTGGGCCAAGGCCGGCGGCAATTACCTCAGCAGCCAGCTGATCGCGCTCGAAGCGCGTCGCGGCGGCTACGCCGAAGGCATCGCGCTGGGCCACAACGGCCTGCTGAGCGAAGGTGCAGGCGAGAACCTGTTCCTGGTGAAGAACGGCAAGCTGCTCACGCCGCCGACCAGTGCCGGCATCCTCGCGGGCATCACGCGCGAGTCGGTGATCACGCTGGCCGGCGATCTCGGCATCGTGGTGGAAGAACGCGACCTGCCGCGCGAGGCGCTGTACACCGCCGACGAAATCTTCATGACTGGCACCGCGGCGGAAATCACGCCGGTGCGCTCGGTCGATCGCAAGCCGGTAGGCGCCGGGCGTCCCGGCGACGTCACGCGCGCACTGCAGAAGGCGTTCTTCGGTTTGTTCGATGGCACGACCGCTGACCAGTGGGGCTGGCTCACGCCCGTGCAGGTGGAAGCAGCGCAGGAGGCTGCGTAATGGCAAAGACTCTTTTCGAAAAAGTGTGGGACGCCCATGTGGTTGCTGCGGAATCGACGGACACCCCCGCGATCCTCTACATCGACCTGCACCTGGTGCATGAAGTCACCTCGCCGCAGGCCTTCAGCGAATTGCGCGAGCGCGGCCTGAAGCTGCGCCGTCCCGATCGCATGCTGGCCACGCTCGATCACTCCACGCCCACGCTCCCGCCCGGCGCGGATGGCGAGCGCCCCTACGCCAACGCGGAAGCGAAGGCGCAGGTGTCCCAGCTGGAAACCAACTGCCGCGAATTCGGCGTGGAACTGCACGGCTGGAACAGCAGCGACCGCGGCATCGTGCACGTGTTCGGCCCAGAACTCGGCGCCACGCAGCCAGGCATGACCATCGTGTGCGGCGACAGCCACACCTCCACGCACGGCGCGTTCGGTGCGCTCGCGTTCGGTATCGGCACCACCGAAGTGGGACACGTGATGGCCACGCAATGCCTGCTCCAGCGCAAGGCGAAGACGCTGGCGATCCACGTGGACGGCCACCTGCCCGCGGGTATTGGTGCAAAGGATTTGATCCTGCACATCATCGGCGAGATCGGCGTGGACGGCGGCACCGGCTACGTCATCGAGTATCGCGGCGCCGCCATCGAACAGTTGTCGATGGAAGAACGCATGACGGTGTGCAACATGTCGATCGAAGCGGGCGCACGCGCCGGCTTGATCGCGCCGGACGAAACGACGTTCGCCTGGCTGAAAGGCCGCCCCCGCGCGCCCCATGGCGCTGCATGGGACGCAGCCGTCGCGCGCTGGAAGTCGCTGCGCACCGACGACGGCGCCGAGTACGACCGCGAAGTGCGCATCGATGCGAGCAAGGTGCGCCCCACCGTCACCTATGGCACGCATCCGGGCATGGCGATTGCGATGGACAAGCCGGTGCCGGCCGCACGCAATCCGCAGGAAAAGCGCGCGCTGGATTACATGAAGGCCGAGGCGGGCAAGCCCATGCAGGGCACGCCGGTCGATGTGGTCTTCGTCGGCAGCTGCACCAACTCGCGCCTGTCCGACCTGCGCGAAGCGGCGCACGTGCTGCGCGGTCGCCGCGTTGCCGACGGCGTGCGCATGTTGGTGGTACCCGGCTCCGAAGCGGTGCGCCGCGACGCGGAGCACGAAGGTCTGCATCACGTGTTCACCGCCGCAGGCGCGGAGTGGCGCGAGCCCGGTTGCTCCATGTGCATTGCCATGAACGGCGACTTCGCACAACCCGGACAACTCGTGGTCAGCACCTCCAACCGCAATTTCGAAGGCCGCCAGGGCAAGGGCGCGCGCACGGTGCTGGCGAGTCCGGCAACCGCGGCGGCGTCTGCCGTTGCGGGGCGCATTGCCGATCCGCGTGAGTACATGACGGAGGTTGCCGCATGAAGCCCATCACCCGCCTGCACTCCCGCACCGCCGTGCTGCCGGACGAAAATATCGACACCGACCGCATCATTCCCGCGCGCTTCCTCACCACCACCGAGCGCGCGGGCCTCGGCAAGCTGTGCTTCAACGACTGGCGCTACCAGGCCGACGGCAGCGACAACCCGGCGTTCCCGCTCAACCAGCCGCAGGCACGCGGCTGTTCCATCCTCGTGGCCGGGCGCAATTTCGGTTGCGGCTCCTCGCGCGAACACGCGCCGTGGGCGTTGCTCGACTACGGCATCCAGGCCGTGCTGTGCAGCGAGATCGCCGACATCTTCCG
Source organism: Dyella japonica (assembly GCF_040545895.1). GTDB lineage: Bacteria > Pseudomonadota > Gammaproteobacteria > Xanthomonadales > Rhodanobacteraceae > Dyella > Dyella japonica_D. The sequence continues at coordinate 52,864 of NZ_JBEPMU010000004.1, read as the reverse complement.
CAACAACGCGCTGAAGAACGGCCTGCTCGCCATCGTGCTGGACGAAGCCGAGCACCGCTGGCTGCTCGAACATCCCGGCATCGAGCTGTCCATCGACGTGAAGGAGCAGGTCATCGCCCTGCCCGACGGCGGGCACATCCGCTTCCAGCTCGAACCGTTTGCACGTCACTGCCTGCTCAACGGCGTGGATCAGCTGGGCTATCTCCAGCACCACGCCGACGCCATCACTGCCTACGAACAACGCGTGGAGAAAGCTGCATGAGAGCGCACATCGTCACCCTGCCCGGCGACGGCGTCGGCCCCGAGGTCACTGCAGCGGCGGTCGCCGTGCTCGATGCGGTCGCCGCGCACTACGACCATCACTTCCATTTCGAGGAACACCTGATCGGCGGCTGCGCCATCGATGCCACCGGTGAGCCGCTGCCGCCCGCGTCGCTCGATGCCTGCAAGGCGGCCGATGCGGTGTTGCTCGGCGCGGTGGGCGGCCCGAAGTGGTCCGACCCGAATGCCCCGGTGCGTCCGGAACAGGGCCTGCTCGCGCTGCGCGCGGCACTCGGCGTGTACGCCAACCTGCGTCCGCTGCAGGTGCATCCTGCGCTAGCGGAGCTGTCGCCGCTGAAGAACGACAAGCTCAAGAACGTCGACGTGCTGTTCGTGCGCGAACTCACCGGCGGCGCGTACTTCGGCGCGAAGACGCGCACCATCGACACCGCCATCGACGAGTGCAAGTACACCGTGGCCGAAGTCGAGCGCGTCACGCGCCGCGCCTTCCAGCTGGCCCGCGAGCGCCGCAAGCACGTCACCTCGGTGGACAAGGCCAACGTGCTGGAAACCTCGCGCCTGTGGCGCACCACCGTGCAGCGCGTTGCGCAGGAGTTTCCCGATGTGAAGCTGGAACACCAGCTGGTCGATTCGATGGCCATGCTGCTGCTCACCCAGCCGGGCAAGTACGACGTGGTGGTCACCGAGAACCTGTTCGGCGACATCCTCACCGACGAAGCCGCTGCGCTGGCCGGCTCGCTGGGCCTGTTGCCGTCGGCCTCGCTGGGCGAAGCAAAGGGTGGCTTGTACGAACCCATCCACGGTTCCGCGCCGGACATCGCCGGCCAGGGCGTGGCCAATCCCGTCGCCGCGATTCTCTCCACTGCGATGCTGCTGCGTCATTCGCTGGGCCTCGAAGAAGAAGCGAGCACGGTGGAAGCGGCCGTGGCCGACGTGCTGGAACGCGGCCCGCACACGCGCGACATCGGCGGCAGCGCCGGCACGAAAGAGGTGCTGGATGCCGTGCTTGCCGCCATCGACGAACACGCCTGCAACGCGGCCGCCTTTCTTCGCTGGGGGCGGGCATGCGGTTGACGCTGGCCATTCCGTCAACCTCCCCTACAACGTCATTCCCGCGAAGGCGGGAATCCAGTGCCTCTGCGTTCTATGAAAGGCTCTGGATCCCCGCCTTCGCGGGGATGACAGTGATTTTTGACGCATTCGCGAGTCGTACACGCAACCTTTCTTTGGAAATGAAGCATGCGCAGTGACCTGATCAAGACCGGCCCCGACCGCGCACCGGCGCGCGCCATGCTGCGCGCCACCGGCATGGACGACGAAGCCATCGCCAAGCCGCTCGTCGCCGTGGTGCATACGTGGTCCAACGTGAGCCCGTGCAACCTCAACCTGCGCGAACTGGCCGAACACGTGGCCGACGGCATTCGCGCCGCGGGCGGCACACCGGTGGAATTCAACACCATCGCCGTGACCGACGGCATCGCCATGGGCACACCGGGCATGCGCGCGTCGCTGATCAGCCGCGAAGTGATCACCGATTCCATCGAGCTGGCCGTCGATGGCCACTGCCTCGATGCGATGGTGGTGCTGTGCGGCTGCGACAAGACCATTCCTGCCGCGGCGATGGCGATGGCGCGGCTCAACATTCCCGCGGTCGCGATGTACGGCGGCACCATTGCGCACGGCACCCACGACAACCACCCCATCACCATCCAGCAGGTGTTCGAGGCGGTGGGCGCGCATGGCGCGGGCAAGATCAGCGACGCCGAGCTCACCTCGGTGGAGCGCGATGCCTGCCCGGGCGCCGGTGCCTGCGGCGGCCAGTTCACCGCGAACACGATGGCGATGGTGCTTTCCACGCTGGGTCTGTCGCCGATGGGCTTCAACGACATTCCCGCCACGCATCCGGCGAAAGCCGCCGCTGCGCATCGCTGCGGCGAGCTGGTGATGGAGTGCCTGAAGGAGAACCGCACGCCGCGTGAGCTGCTCACCGAAACCGCGTTCCGCAACGCTGCGCGCATGGTCGCCGCCACCGCCGGCTCCACCAATGCGGTGCTGCACCTGCTGGCCATCGCACGTGAAGCCGGCACGCCGTGGACGCTGGAGGATTTCGAACCGGCGTCCAAGCACACGCCGGTCATCGCCGATCTGCTGCCCGGCGGACGCTATACCGCCGTGGAGATGTTCGGTGCGGGCGGCAGTGCACGCGTGGCGGAAGAACTCATCGCCGCAGGCATGCTGATCGATGCGCCCACCGTCACCGGCCGCAGCCTGTTCGACGAAGTCGCCGCCGCGCCGCGCGCCGAAACGCAGGACGTGGTGCATCCGGTGTCGCAGCCGCTGAAGCCGCGCGGTGGCTATTCCATCCTCTACGGCAACCTCGCGCCGGAAGGCTGCATCCTCAAGCTGGCCGGCAAGGGCGCCAATCACTTCGAAGGCCGCGCCCGCGTGTTCGAAAGCGAGGAGCAGGCCTTCGCCGCCGTGCAGGGCGGCACCATCGAGAAGGGTGACGTTATCGTCATCCGCAACGAAGGCCCCGCCGGTGGCCCGGGCATGCGCGAGATGCTGGGCGTCACCGCCGCGCTCATCGGTCGCGGCATGGGCGACGACGTGGCCTTGATCACCGACGGGCGCTTCTCCGGCGCCACGCATGGCTACATGGTGGGTCACATCGCGCCAGAAGCCGCGCGCGGCGGTCCCATCGCGCTGCTGCACGACGGCGACCGCATCCGCATCGACGCGGACACGCGCCAGATCAGCACCACCGCCGATCTCGCCGCGCGCCGCGCGAGCTGGCAACCGCCCGCGCCGAAAGTCACGCGTGGCGCGCTGGCCAAGTACGTCGCCCTGGTGGGTTCCGCCTCCGACGGCGCCACCACGCAACCCATCGCATCACGCAGTTCATCCGCCTCTGTTTCCCGACACGTCAACGAAGACACGAACGCAGGAGTTACCGCATGAGCAACAACAACGACACGCTGGCCAAGGCCCGCATCGCCGTCCTCGGCTACGGCAGCCAGGGCCGTGCCCACGCACTCAACCTGCGCGACTCCGGTCTCGACGTGGTGGTTGGCCTGCGCAAGGGCGGCCCTTCGTGGGAGAAGGCTCGCGCCGAAGGCTTCAACGTCGCCGAGCCGGGCGACGCGGTGAAGGATGCCGACCTGATCGCCGTGCTCACACCCGACATGGTGCAGCCCAAGCTCTACAAGGAAAGCATCGAGCCGAACATCAAGCCCGGCGCTGCGCTGCTGTTCGCGCACGGCTTCAACGTGCACTTCAAGCAGATCGAGCCGCGCACCGACATCGACGTGATCCTGGTCGCGCCGAAGGGTCCGGGCGCGCTGGTTCGCCGCGAGTATGAAATCGGCCGTGGCGTGCCCAGCATCTGGGCCGTGCACCAGGACGTGAGCGGCGACGCGGAAGCCAAGGCCAAAGCCTATGCCGATGGCATCGGCGGCGGTCGCGCACTGTTGATCAAGACCGACTTCAAGGAAGAGACCGAGACCGATCTCTTCGGCGAACAGGCCGTGCTTTGCGGCGGCGCCAGCTCGCTGGTGCAGGCCGGCTTCGAGACGCTGGTGGAAGCCGGCTACCAGCCGGAAATCGCCTATTACGAAGTGCTGCACGAACTGAAGCTCATCGTGGACCTGTTCTACGAAGGCGGCATCTCGCGCATGCTCGAATTCATCTCCGAGACCGCGCAGTACGGCGACTACGTGAGCGGCCCCCGCATCATCGACGCGGCCACCAAGGAGCGCATGAAGGGCGTGCTCACCGACATCCAGAACGGCACGTTCGCCAAGAACTGGATCGCCGAGTACAACGCCGGCCTGCCGAATTACAAGAAGTTCAAGCAGGCGGACCTGGAGCATCCGGTGGAACAGGTGGGCGCGAAGCTGCGCGCGCGCATGCCGTGGCTGCAGGCGAATGCGCCCAAGGCCGCTGCCGAGCCGCTCAAGAAAGTGGGTTGATGTTCTTGGCTCATCATCCCTGCGAAGGCAGGGATGACGAGCCGGAGAGGCTTCGGCGTCAAACGATTTTGTTCGACTTAAGAGGGGTGCTTATCCCGCAAGCACGCATTGCCCCTCCCTGGCCCTCCCTTGCCGAGCAAGGGAGGGAGTTTTTCCAACCGACATCCGGCCGTCGACACACTGGCGGCACGCTGGGGAAATCCGACCACGTGAACATGCCACTGCAACGTGCTCTTGAAGATCGGGACGTGCCTGCACCCAACGCAAGCCATCCGCTCGCCGGCCAGACCATGAGCGGCGCGGAAGTGGTGGTGCAGGTATTGGCCGATGAAGGCGTCGACGTGCTGTTCGGCTATTCGGGCGGCGCGATCCTCCCCGTGTACGACGCGGTGTTCCGCTTCAATGCCACGCATCTGTCGCCGATGGGCGGCGAACCGATGCCGCTGATCGTGCCAGCCAATGAGCAGGGCGCGGGTTTCATGGCCGCCGGTTACGCGCGTGCATCGGGCAAGGTGGGCGTGGCCATCGTCACCTCCGGCCCGGGCGCCACCAACATGGTGACGCCGGTGCGCGATGCGATGTCCGACTCCGTGCCGATGGTGGTGATCTGCGGTCAGGTGCCCACCGGCGCGCTGGGCAGCGATGCCTTCCAGGAAGCACCGGTGAGCAACATCATGAGCCCGTGCGCCAAGCACGTGTTCCTATTGACCGACCCCGCACGTCTCGAAGTGACCTTGCGCACCGCGTTCGAAATCGCGCGCAGCGGTCGCCCCGGGCCGGTGGTGGTCGACATTCCCAAGGACGTGCAGAACAGCCCGCTCACGTTTGCCGGCGAAGGCACGCTGCCCATTCCCGGTTATCGCGCGCGCCAGCATGCCATCCAGAACGCCCGCGTGGACGACGCGCAGTGCGCGGCCTTCTTCGACGCACTGGCACAAGCGAAGCGACCACTGATCTACGCCGGCGGCGGCATCATCGCGAGCGAGTCTTCGGCCACCCTGCGCGCCTTCGTCAAACAATTCGGCCTGCCCGTGACGACCACGCTGATGGGCATCGGCGCGATGGATACCACCGAGCCGCTCGCGCTGCACATGCTGGGCATGCACGGCACCGCCTACGCCAACTACGCAGTGGAAGACTGCGATTTCCTGCTCGCGCTCGGCGCGCGTTTCGACGACCGCGTGGCCAGCGTGCCGGACAAGTTCGCGCCGCATGCGCGCTTCATCGCGCAGATCGATATCGACCCGGCCGAGATCGGCAAGGTGAAGTCGGTGCACTGGCATCACCATGGCGATCTCGACGCCACGCTGTCGCGGCTGCAGCAGTACGGCCTGCGCCACGACCTGCATTTCGCCACCGATAGCCGTTATGCGGCCTGGCACGCGCACATCGCGTCGCTCAAGCAGACGCACGCGTTGGCCTATGACCGCGAGAGTGCGCTGATCCAGCCGCAGGCGGTGATCGAGGCGATCAACCATCACACGCAAGGCCGCGCGGTGATCAGCACCGGCGTGGGCCAGCACCAGATGTGGGCCGCCCAGTATTTCGATTTCCGCGAGCCGCGCCATTGGCTCACCTCCGGCTCGATGGGCACCATGGGCTTTGGCCTGCCGGCTGCCATCGGCGCGCAGTTCGCGCGGCGCGATGCGGTAGTGATCGACATCGACGGCGACGCCAGCATCCGCATGAACCTGGGCGAGCTGGAAACCGTCACCACCTATGGCCTGCCGGTGAAGGTGGTGGTGCTCAACAACATCGGCGACGGCATGGTACGCCAGTGGCAGAAGCTGTTCTTCCGCGGCCGCTTTGCCTCGTCGGACAAGAGCCTGCACAAGAAGGATTTCATCAAGGCCGCGCAGGCCGATGGCTTCGAGTGGGCGAAACGCCTGGAAAGCAAGGACGAATTGGCCGACACCATTGCCGACTTCCTCGCCTTCGACGGCCCGGCCTTCCTGGAAGTGATGATCGACCCGGATGCCGGCGTGTATCCCATGGTGGGACCGGGCGCGACGTATGCGCAGATGATCACGGGTGACTTCATTCCGTCGCGCGTGGCGCCTGCGGTGGGCGGCGACGCCACGTCGGACATGTTTTGATCGTCGTTCCAGCGAAAGCTGGAACCCAGTGACTTTTGGACCTACAGGCACTGGATTCCAGCTTTCGCTGGAATGACGGGTAGGCGGTGTTACGGAGGCCGTCAATGAAACATACGCTATCCATCCTGCTGCAAAACGAATCCGGCGCGCTGATGCGCGTGGCTGGCCTGTTCGCGGCGCGTCATTGCAACATCGATACCTTAACCGTGGCAGCCACGGAAGATCCCGCCGTGTCGCAACTCACCCTGGTGCTGCAAGGCGCGGACGATACGGTGGAGCAGATCATCAAGCAGACGCGCAAGCTGGTGGACGTGATCGACGTGAGCCATCCGCTCGCCACGCCATGAATGCACTTGCCGTCACCGTCGACGCCGAAGCCTCACTGAGCGAGCACGACTTGCTGCGGCAGACGCTGGGTGCGCGCGTTTACGATGTGGCGCGCGAAACAGCGCTGGAACTGGCGCCATTGCTGTCGACGCGACTTGGCCAGCAGGTGCTGCTCAAGCGAGAAGATCAGCAACCGGTGTTTTCGTTCAAGCTGCGCGGTGCGTACAACCGCATGTCGCAGCTCGATGCGGGCGAGCGGGCGCGTGGCGTGATTGCGGCGTCGGCCGGCAATCACGCGCAGGGCGTGGCGCTGGCCGCAGCGCGGCTGGGCATTCATGCCGTGATCGTGATGCCGGTAACGGCACCGCAGGTCAAGGTGGATGCCGTGCGCCGCTTCGGTGGCCAGCACGTGGATGTGGTGCTGGCAGGCGATTCGTATAGCGACGCGCAAGCGGCCGCCGCGCGACTGCAGGCCGAGCACGGCTACACCTTCGTGCATCCGTTCGACGATGCCGCGGTGATCGCAGGCCAGGCAACGGTGGGCATGGAAATCCTGCGCCAGCATCCAGGGCCGCTGCACGCGATCTTCGTGCCCGTGGGCGGCGGCGGTTTGCTCGCCGGCGTGGCGGCGTACGTGAAGGCGCTGCGACCCGAAGTGAAAGTGATCGGCGTGCAGACCTGCGATTCCGATGCGATGGTGCAATCGCTGGATGCGGGCACGCCGGTGACGTTGCCCGAAGTGGGCCTGTTCGCCGATGGCACGGCGGTGAAACGTGTGGGAGATCTGACGTTCGCGCTGTGTCAGCGCTATGTGGACGACATGGTGCGCGTGGATACCGACGCCATCTGCGCGGCGATTCGCGACGTGTTCCAGGATACGCGCAGCGTGCCCGAGCCGGCCGGCGCGCTCGCATTGGCGGGACTCAAGCAGTACGTCGCCACGCACGGCGCATCGGAACATCCGATGGTCGCCATCGTGTCGGGCGCCAACCTCAACTTCGATCGCCTGCGCTTCGTGGCCGAGCGCGCGGAAGTGGGCGAGCAGCGCGAAGCGGTGTTCGCGGTGACCATTCCCGAGGAACGTGGCAGTTTCCGCCGCTTCTGCGCCGCGCTGGGCCAGCGCAGCATCACCGAGTTCAACTACCGCATCGGCAACGCCACGCAGGCGCATATTTTCGTGGGCGTGCAGACCACGCATCGCGAGGAACGCGAGACCCTGATCGGGGCGTTCCGCGCGCATGGCTTCGGCGTGCTCGATCTCACCGACGACGAACTGGCCAAGCTGCATCTTCGTCACATGATCGGCGGCAGCTCGCCGCTGGCGCGCGATGAGCGGCTGTACCGTTTCGAGTTTCCCGAGCGGCCGGGCGCACTCACGCGTTTCCTCGCCAACATGCATCCGGACTGGAACATCAGCCTGTTCCACTACCGCAACCAGGGCGCCGATTATGGCCGCATCCTGGTCGGCATCCAGGTGCCGCCGGATGAGCGCGTGCTGTTCCAGGCGTTTCTCGACACGCTGGGTTACCCGTTCCGCGACGAGAGCGAGAATCCGGCGTACCGGCTGCTGCTGCGCGAGTAGGCGCGATCAATCCTCGACGACTTCGAGCTCGAACACGTGGTTGTCGTAGTCGCTGAAATACAACGCCGTGTCCTCGCGCGCCATCTGGTAGTCCAGCGCCAGCTCGTCCATGCGGCGGGCGCAGGCGAGCTGTTCTTCCTTGGTCACGGCGAAGGCGATGTGGTCGCCGTTGCGCGATGCGGGGCCGTTGCCGCGGATCAGCGCGAATTCCAGACCGGCGAGCGCGATGATCACCTCGGGGTGCGAATCCTCCGTATCCTCCCCGCGAAGGACACGCGCGTCCGGAAACACACCGATCAGCAGGTCCGCCGTTCGCGTGGGATGGGCAACGATCAGGGCAATGTGGCTCAGGGCTTTGGGCATGGGCGTCGTCCGGCCGGCGGAAGAGTGAGTTTAGGCCGCTTTGTGACCGTGTTGCGACAACGTGCGCCGCGTGAATAGGCGCTGCGTCACGTCACCCGGGGCGGCGTGCCACGTTAAACTCCACCGATGGCCCCCACCTCCCGCAAGCGCCAGCGGCGCAACCTGCCGACCACGAGTACACCGCGTCCGCGTCCCGGCGCGGGCCACCGGCCAACGCGCACCGCGCAGCCGGCGGACAGTTCCTCCCGCGCCACGCGCGTACTCGACTGGCTGCTCGAGCGGCTGCCGTCGGCCTATCGCACCAAGGCGCGCGACTACCTCGTGCTGACGCGCATGGATCGCCCCATCGGTGCGCTGCTGCTGCTGTGGCCGACGTGGTGGGCGTTGTGGCTGGCCGCATCGGATTTTCCACCAGTGAAGCTGCTGGTGATCTTCACGCTGGGCGTGTTCTCGATGCGCGCGGCCGGTTGCGCCATCAACGATTTCGCCGACCGCAAGCTCGATCCGCAGGTGGAACGCACTGCCGGGCGACCCATCGCCGCGGGACGCGTGACGCCGCGCGAGGCGCTGATCGTGTTCGCCAGCCTGTTGGTGTTTTCCTTCGTGCTGGTGCTGTTCACCAACAAGCTCACCATCTGGCTGTCGTTTGCGGGCGCGGGCCTGGCAGCGATCTACCCGTTCACCAAGCGCTACACCCATCTGCCACAGGTGGTGCTGGGCGCGGCGTTCGGCTGGTCGATCCCGATGGCCTTTGCCGCGGTGATGAACACGGTGCCGCCGGTGGGCTGGCTGCTGTTCATCGCCAACATCATCTGGTCGGTGGTGTACGACACCCAATACGCGATGGTGGACCGCGACGAGGACATCAAGGCCGGCGCCAAATCCACGGCGATCCTGTTTGGCGATGCGGACCTGCCCATCCTCGGCATCCTGATGGCCACCTTCCTGCTGGCCATGCTGTTCGTGGGCCAGCGCGCCACGCTGGGCTGGCCGTACTGGCTGAGCCTGCTGGTTGCCGCCGGGCTGTTCGGCTGGCAGCTGTGGCGCATCCGCGGCCACGACCGCGCCGCTTGCCTGTGGGCCTTCCGCAACAACAACTGGCTGGGCATGGCGGTGTGGATCGGCATCGTGCTGGCGCTGGCATTCCGATAGACCGCCATCGCACGGCAGGCCACGTTCGCGCCGTGTAGAAACGCCGTCGCCTACCCTGTCGATTCCAGCCGGAGTCGTTCGTCGTGTGCATGAGAGCCGCGCCTCGGCGCGTTATCCATGCCACCCCAGGAGAGACAACGATGCGATTCGTAGCCATGGTCAGGGCCACCCGGGCCTCCGAAGCCGGCGAGATGCCGAGCGAAAAGCTGCTCACCGACATGACCCTGTTCAACGAGGAACTGGTCAGAGCCGGCGTGATGCTGGCCGGTGAAGGCCTGCACCCCAGCCGCAACGGCGCGCGCGTGCGCTACGACGGCGACAAGCGTACCGTCATCGACGGCCCGTTCACGGAAACCAAGGAACTGATCGCCGGCTTCTGGATCCTGCAGCTCAACTCGCTGGAAGAAGCCGTCGAGTGGATGAAGCGTTGCCCCAATCCCTTCGAGGACGGCGTGTCGGAGATTGAGATCCGCCGCGTGTTCGAAGCCGAGGACTTCGGCGACGCCTTCACCCCCGAAGCACGCGAACTCGAAGCACAGCAACGCGCCCGCATGGGCGACCCGCGCTGAATCGACCAGGAGATGTCGCGATGGTGATCCAACCCTATCTGTTCTTCGACGGACGCTGCGAAGAAGCGCTGGCCTTCTACGGCAAGGCCGTGGGCGCGCAGGTGCAGACGCTGGTCCGCTTCAAGGACAGCCCTGAGCAGCCCGGCGAGCAGGCCGCCGGACCGCGCCCGCCGAACGGCGAGAAGATCATGCATGCGTCGATGAAGATCGGCGAATCGCTGGTCAACGCCTCCGACGGCGAATGCGGCGGCACGCCGGATTTCCGCGGCTTCTCGCTGGTGATCAACGCGAAGGACGATGCGGAAGCCAAGCGCGCCTTCGAAGCGTTGCTGGAAGGCGGCGGCGAAGTGGCGTTGCCGCTGTCCAAGACCTTCTTCGCCTCCAGCTTCGGCATGTTGCGCGATCGCTTCGGCGTGCACTGGATGGTGATGTCACCACCGTAATCTGCACTGCATGGTGCGCACGAACTTGCACCATGCCGCACGGGGTGTTGTGATCGGCGGCCATGACGGCCACCGACATCCATCGCACCATCGACGCGGTCTGGCGCATCGAATCGCCACGACTCATCGCCGGCCTTGCCCGCATCGTCCGCGACGTGGGCGTGGCCGAGGAACTGGCGCAGGACGCGCTGGTGACGGCGCTGGAGCAGTGGCCGCAAACGGGCGTGCCGCGCAACCCCGGCGCCTGGCTGATGACCACCGCCAAGCACCGCGCGATCGACCAGATGCGGCGCCATGCGTTGCACCGTCGCAAGGAAGGCGAACTCACGCGCGAGATCGAGGACCAGCTGGAACAATCCGTGGGGGACCCGGATGCCATGCTCGACAATCCGGTCGGTGACGACCTGCTCAGCCTAATCTTCACGGCATGCCATCCGGTGTTGTCCACCGAAGCGCGCGTCGCGTTGACGCTGCGCCTGCTCGGCGGCCTCACCACCACGGAAATCGCACGCGCCTTCCTGGTGCCCGAAGCCACCGTCGCACAACGCATCGTGCGCGCCAAGCGCACGCTCAGCGAGGCGCAGGTGCCGTTCGAAGTGCCGCGTGGCGAGGAGCTCGACGTGCGGCTCGCCTCTGTGCTGGAAGTGGTCTATCTCATCTTCAACGAAGGCTATGCGGCCACCTCGGGCAATGACTGGATGCGTCCGGCCCTGTGCGAGGAAGCGCTGCGCCTGGGCCGCGTGCTGGCCGGCCTCGCACCGACCGAGGCGGAAGTGCATGGACTGGTGGCGCTGATGGAAATCCAGGCCTCGCGCACGGCTGCGCGTCTGGGGCCCAAGGGCGAACCCGTTCTGCTGAACGACCAGAACCGCGCACGCTGGGATCAGCTGCTGATACGGCGCGGCCTCGCGGCGCTGCAACGCGCCGAAGCGCTGGGCGGCGCCGAGCGGCCGTATACCTTGCAGGCGTCGATTGCGGCCTGCCATGCACGCGCACGCGCGGCTGAGGAAACCGATTGGCCACGCATCGCCGCGCTGTACGACACGCTCGCGCGCTGCATGCCGTCGCCGGTGGTGGCCCTCAATCGCGCGGTGGCGCACGCGCAGGCGTTCGGTCCGGAGGTGGGCTTGTCGCTGGTGGATGCACTGCGCGACGAGCCGTTGCTTCGCCACTATCACCTGCTGCCCAGCGTGCGCGGCGACCTGCTCGGCAAGCTGGGTCGCAACGACGAGGCACGCGAGGAATTCGAGCGCGCCGCCGCGCTCACGCGCAACGAACGCGAGCGCGAATTCCTGTTGCAGCGCGCGGCATCAAGTCGAGCACCTTGATTCGCCTCGACGCAAATACCGACGGAAGTTTGAGCCTGATCTCATGACAACCTGACGCCATCGCATCAGATACTGCGCTCAAGCAACCCTGCTGTCACAGAGACCGCCCGACGTGAACATTGTGGATACCTTCCTTACGGGATTGAGCGCTGCTTTGTCGCCTGAGTCGCGTGAAGAGTTGTCACTGGCCAGCGGCGCCAGTACCCAGCAGATCGCTGCTTTGTCTGCCGCTTACCCCAACTGCCCTTCGAGTCTGCTAGGACTCGTCAGTCGCATAAACGGGACTTACTGGCAGGCCTACGGAGACTCCACCGTAAGCGTACTCATGCTGGGCTCCGACGTGGACGGCGGCGAGTACCCCTACTACCTGCTGTCAATCGAGCAAATGCTCGTCGAAAGTGCATCTGCTCTTGCGGCCGAAAGCATCGCTCAGGTTTATGAAGGGCCAATACTTGCACGGTCTGGATTGCTTGGGTCGCACATTGACCCAAGCGTGCCCATGGGGCGGCGCCTCTGTTTTGCCCACTGCATGAACAATGGCGGCACGTCCATCCTCTATATCGATTTCGATCCGGCGCCCGGGGGCACGGTTGGACAGATCGTTCGCTTTCTCCACGATCCAGACAACTATGCGGTAATCGCCAATAGCTTCGATGCTTATCTGCAGCAATTGATAGAAGGCAACTACCGATACGTGCTGGATCTGGAGTAGAAGATTTGCGCAGTGCTCCTGCCATTCGTTTGCGTCTTAAACGGCTTCAGCTCTTGCAGAATCGGTCCCCACGGTACGCTTCGAGACTGGCGACTGCGTCATACATGCATTCGACGAACGCATTGCGTTCGTGCCACATCACTTCCATGTCCCACAGGCAGAACGAATAGCGCGAGAGATCCTCGACCCAGCCGGAGGCATCCTGCGCGGCCACGGCGATGAACATCTCGTTGTCGTTGCCCCACCATCCCAGCACCAGGTAGCGCGCCTTGGCCGCTTCATGGCAAATGGCGAAGGCCGGCGTGGTCGACCACGCGATGGAGCGCGCGCGTTTCATGGCCGCCAGGCGCGGCAGGTAGGGCGCGATATCCACGGCCTTGTCGCTGGCCGAAATCGTATAGACCTTGATGCCGTCGGCATCGGTGTCGGCGGGCAGGCTGACGATGGGGCGCGGACGATACATGGCATTCCTTCCCTTCAACGCGATCGAAAGAACGGCGGCTGCGGCAGCGCATCATCGCATTCGATTGCGCCGGGGTGCATCCATCGATCTAATGGCGCGGCAGCTCCTGCGAGGGCTCGCCCATCCAGTCCAGCGGCCGCTTCCGGGCCGCTTTCATATCGAATCGCTGTTCCCCTGTCCGTCCATCGTGAAGGAGCAAGGCATGGAGCGTTCGTACCGATCATCAGGCGCCGTGCTGGCCAGCGGCGATGCATTGAACTCGTTCGGCGCGGCGTCCCTGACGCCCACGCGCCTGTCGCAGTCGTTCCTCGCGCTGAGCATGATCGCGCTCGGCGTGCTTGGCCTGATCTACGGCGACGTCGCGCTGGTCTGGCAGCATCTGCCCATCCAGCACATGCCGGGCGCGCGGCCCATCGCCTATGCGTTCGCGCTGATCGAGCTCGCCACCGGCATCGGCCTGCTGCTGCGAAGCTGGGCGAAGCCGGCATCGACTTTGCTGGTGGTGTTCATGCTGGTGTGGGTGGCGCTGCTCAAGTTGCCCGCCGTGGTGGTGGTCCCGTCGATGGAAGCCACCTGGCTGGGGTTTGGCGAGATCGCGGTGATACTCGCCGGCGCCTGGGTGCTGTTTGCCTTCCAGCTGGGCGACCGTGGCGGCCTGCTGCGTTATCTCGCCGGACGCCGCGGCGTGCGCGCGGCGCGCGTGCTGTTTGCGCTGTCACTGCCGATGATCGGGCTGTCGCATTTTGTTTACAGCGAGCAGACCGTGGCACTGGTGCCGGCATGGTTGCCGTATCCGCTGGGCTGGGCCTATGTCACCGGTGCGTGCAGCATCGCGACGTGCCTGGCGGTGCTATTCGGCGCGCTGCCGCAGCTGGCGTCGCGCCTCGAGGCGACGATGCTGGGCATCATCACGGCGATGGTGTGGGCGCCGGCCATCGTGGCGGCACCCGGCGACCGCACCGCGTGGACGGCGCTGGCGATTTCCGCGGCCATCGCGTGCGGTGCCTGGGTGGTAGCCGATTCGTACCGCTCGGTACCTTACGCCGGACGTTCCGCCTGATAGGCGTGCGCGGCATCGAGCACGCGCGCCGAATACACCAGCGCCGCGCCGGCGTTCATGGCTACCGCCACGCCGAGTGCCTCGGCGATTTCCTCCTGCGTGGCGCCCTGCTTGAGCGCTTCGGCGGTGTGCACGGTGATGCAGCCGTCGCAGCGCGTGGTCACCGCCACCGCCAGCGAAATCAACTCACGCGTCTTGGCATCCAGGTGGCCGGTCTTGTTGCCGGCGCTGGACAGCGTCTGGTATCCAGCCACCGTATCGGGGCTCAGCTTGGCGATCTCGCCAATGCGGCCGAGCAGCTGCTTGCGGTATTCAGGCCAGTTCAGCATGGTGCATCTCCAGGGGACACAACACACGCATGCTGCGCTCGCCGCCGCGCCGCGTGAATCGGCCAGCGTGGATACGTCGATGGTTTGGTGCTCAACGGCCCGCGTTTTGCAGGAACAGTGACATCTGTAGCGGTGCGTGCGTGCAGGGCTTGGTAAGACTGACGAGTTCTGGTCGAATCTGACCCACACGCGCACCAGGTGACCGAGGAACGTAGCAATGCATCAACCTGGGTTTGAAGCCGCCTTGTTCGCTTCCATAGGCCTCTCCCCGATCGCGACACTGGTAACCAACCCGCGCTTGCCGGACAACCCGATCGTTTGCGCCAACGCCGCGTTCTGCGCGCTTACCGGCTACGGGGAAAACGACATCCTGGGCCGAAACTGCCGCTTTCTGCAGGGCGCGAACACCGAGCCCGACCAGCGCGCCCTGCTGCGCGAGGCCATCGCCAAAGGCCGCCCTACGCTGACCGTGCTCACCAACTACCGCAAGGACGGCACGCCGTTCCGCAATGCGGTGATGGTGGCGCCGCTGTTCGGCGCCGATGGTGCCATCGAGTATTTCATCGGCTCGCAGATGGACGTGACCGACGCGCCGGACCGGGCGCAGCACCTGCGCATCACGCATGCCTCGACCCTGGTGGCCTCGCTCACGCCCCGGCAGAAGCAGGTGCTGGAATGCATGGCGCGCGGCCTGCGCAACAAGCAGATCGGCGAACAGCTGGGTATCGAGGAGAAGACCGTGAAGATGCACCGCGCCAGCCTGCTCAAGCGACTGGGCGCCACTACCAGCGCCGATGCGATCCGCATCGCCATCGAAGCGCGCGCCCCGACCTGACGTGGCTGTCGTTTTTTGGCCGTGCCTGCCCCAAAGGCCATATTGCTCCATGAGCGATGCGAGCGTTAGAAACGCCTTGGGGAATCTCGGCTCCCGCACATCCGTTTTGCGGGCGGCATGGCCGCCTGCAATGACAGCGTGCGACATTTTCCACCGATCCGTCGTTGCGCCAGTCCTGCGCAGCAACGAAGGTGGCGTATCCGATCAAGCAGAACGGAGTCGTGCAGCGTCATGTGGCGGGAACTCGAAGGCTCGACCGATCGTCTCTCGCCTCAGGAAGGCACCATAGAAGCTCGCGCACGTTTTCTCGCCGACGATTCGTTCCCTTCACAGGCCATCGATCTGCTGCGTTCGGCGGGCGCCCGGGTTTGGACGTCCGCCGACCACGGACTGGCAGGCGAGACGCATCAGGCCCATGCAAGCTACGCTCGCGAGCACCAGCTGTCGCTGCTCAGCTGCAAGCCCGAGCTGCTCGACCTGCAGGGCTTTCCGCCTTCGTGCAACCCGCCGATTTTCGTTTTCCATTTCGACGGCGGTTCGCTGAACGACATGCGGCGCGCGCTGCGTTGTCTTGCCCCTGTGTTGGGCAGCGATCGGTTCGGCGCAGGCTGCCGCGTAGAGGCAAACGCCAGCGGCTGGACCGAGTACCACCCACGCGGCGACGGCACGCGCCTCCGTCACAAGCATCGCCTGTGGCACGGCAAGGTGCAGGAGTGGATTGGCGAGTCGTGCGGATTAGCAGGCGCAGGCTAGGGTTTCATCGCTGGCGCGCGGGCCAGTGCCCAGACATCCACGCGTTGCACGCCCGCCCGCTTGAGGGTGCGGGCGCATTCGGCCAGCGTGGCGCCGGTGGTCATGACATCGTCGAGCAAGGCCACATGCGCCGGCCAGGCCATGTGATCAGGGACGGCGAAGGCGCCTCGCATATTGCGTCGACGCGCCAGGGCGCCGAGTTCGGTCTGCGCTGCCGTGCTGCGCACGCGCTTCAACGCATCGGCGCGAAGCGAGATGTCCAGGCAACGGGCCAGGGGCTTAGCCAGCTCCAGCGCCTGGTTGTACCCGCGGCTGCGCAGGCGCCCCACGTGGAGCGGCACCGGCAGTATCCACGTCGGCATCTGCGGCGGTCGCGGCTCATGCAGCCATAGCGAGGAGAGCACGCGGCCGGCGGCCAGATCCGCGCCGAACTTGAAGCGCGATTCCAGCCGATCCAGCGGCCAGACGTAGTGAAACGGCACCCACGCCGCGTCCCAGGGCGGTGCTCGCCGCTGGCATTGGCCGCACAACGCCGCTGGTTCCGGCAAGGGCAGCGCACAGCGCGCGCAGCAGGCGCGATTGCGCGGCAGTTCGGCGGCGCAATGGCCGCAAAGGTCCAGGCCGTCGTCGCCGGCGGCACCGCACAGCAGGCACCGGTAGGGCAACACGAAGCGTTGCAGGGCCCCGATCACGGGGCGGCAGAGTGACAGCGCATCCATGCGCGCGGGCGATCAGCCCTTGGGCTTGAACATGGCCGCGTCGAGGATCGACCACAGGTGGATGATCCAGCCCAGCCAGACGATCCACAGGATGGCCGCCAGCACGAACATCACCACCGCGATCCAGAAGCGCCCTTGCACCAGCTGCCCCAGGCCGGGGATGAAGAAACTGCAGATGGCTGCGAGCACATTGCCCGTGCTGCCTTGTCCCGCGCTCATGCCAACGACTCCCATTCGGTGGATGACCCGATGGTAGCGGCAGCCATACGTTCGCGCATCGTCAACCCGACAAAATAATCTCAAGTTGACAAGAAGGGACGCGCTGCCACACTTGTGGCCATCCCCAACCCCAGAGCTGTCGCCATGGCCCAACCCATCCGCCACGACTGGACGCGCGCCGAAGTCGCCGCGCTGTTCGCGCTGCCGTTCAACGAGCTGCTGCATCGCGCCCATTCGGTGCATCGCGAACACCACGACCCGAACGCGGTGCAGGTATCCACCCTGCTCTCGATCAAGACCGGTGGCTGCCCGGAAGACTGCGCCTATTGCCCGCAGGCCGCGCGCTACGACACCGGCGTGCAGGCGCAGAAACTGATGAGCGTGGACGCCGTGCTGGAACGCGCCAAGGCCGCCAAGAACGCCGGCGCCAGCCGCTTCTGCATGGGCGCCGCCTGGCGCAGCCCGAAGGATCGCGACGTGGAAAAGGTCGCCGAGATCGTGCGTGCGGTGAAGGGCCTGGGGCTGGAAACCTGCGCCACGCTGGGCATGCTCAACGGCGAGCAGGCCACCAAGCTCAAGCAGGCGGGCCTGGACTACTACAACCACAACCTGGACACCGCGCCGGAGTTCTACGGCGAGATCATCCACACGCGCCAGTACCAGGATCGCCTGGACACCCTGGAACACGTACGCGAAGCGGGCCTGAAGACCTGCTGCGGCGGCATCGTGGGCATGGGCGAAACGCGCGACCAGCGCGCCGGCCTGCTGCAGACGTTGGCCAACCTGCCCGAACATCCGGAGTCTGTGCCGATCAACCAGCTGGTGCAGGTGGAAGGCACGCCGCTCAGCGGTACCGAGGCCATCGATCCGTTCGACTTCGTGCGCACCATCGCGGTGGCTCGCATCATGATGCCGGCCTCCATGGTCCGCCTCTCCGCCGGCCGCCAGCAGATGGACGACGCCGTGCAGGCGCTGTGCTTCTTCGCCGGCGCCAACTCCATCTTCTACGGCGAGAAGCTGCTCACCACCGGCAACCCGGATGTGGAACACGACCGCGCGCTGTTCAAGCGGCTGAACCTGCATCCGATGGAAGTGGTGGAAGAAGCCAACACCGTGCATGCCGACATCCTGGAAACCGATGCAGGCAGTTGCGGCCACGGCTGCGGTTGCAGCGCAGCGGCCTGATCGACGGTGACGCATCGCCCGTCATTCCTGCCAATGCGGGATTGACGGGCGACGCAACCATGGCATGCCGCATGACTCGCCCCTCACTCACCGAGCGACTCGCCGCGAACAGCGCGGAACGTGCACGCGCCGGCTTGTTGCGGCGATTGCGCACCATCGAGCATGCCGATGGTGCGTGGGTGCGCAGTGGCGGCCGTCGCCTGCTCTCGTTCTGCAGCAACGACTATCTCGGCCTTGCGCAGCATCCGTCGCTCGTCGACGCGCTCAAGCGCGCCGCCGATGACGATGGCGTCGGCAGTGGTTCGGCGCATCTCATCTGCGGCCATCGCGCCGCACACGCTGCCCTGGAAGAAGCGCTTGCCGAATGGACCGGGCGCGAGCGCGCACTGCTGTTTTCCACCGGCTACATGGCCAACCTCGGCGTGATGCAGGCCTTGTTGAATCGCGACGACGTCTGCGTGCAGGACAAGCTCAATCACGCCTGCCTGCTCGACGGCGCGCAACTCGCCGGCTGCGAATTGAAACGCTATCCGCATGCCGACGTGGAAGGCGCCGCACGTCAGTTGCGCGCGCGTCCCGATGCCGCCGCGCTGCTCGCCACCGATGGCGTGTTCAGCATGGACGGCGACATTGCACCACTCGGCGAACTGGCCGCGCTGTGCCAACGCGAAAGCGCGACCTTCATGGTCGACGATGCGCATGGCCTTGGTGTGTTGGGCGCGCAAGGCGAAGGCAGCGTCAGCGCCGCCGGCCTTTTGCAGGACGACGTGCCCGTGTTGATGGCCACGCTGGGCAAGGCACTGGGATGCAGCGGCGCCTTCGTCGCCGGTTCCGCCGCGTTGATCGACGGCCTGGTGCAATCGGCACGTACCTATATCTACACCACGGCCATGCCGCCCGCGCTCGCCGCCGCCACGCTGGCGGCCGTGCGGCTGGCGCAATCGGAAGCCTGGCGGCGCGAGAAACTGCAGGCGTTGATCGCTCGCTTCCGCACCGGTGCCGCCCAGCTCGGCCTGCCGCTGATGCCCTCGCCCACCGCCATCCAGCCGCTGCTGCTGGGCGATGCCCAGGCTGCGCTGGCGGCGTCCCAGGCGCTCGAACAGCAGGGCTTCCTGGTCACCGCCATTCGCCCGCCCACCGTGCCGCAAGGCAAGGCGCGCCTGCGCATCACGCTGTCGGCGGCCCATGAAGAAAGCGACGTGGATCGGTTGCTGGAGGCGCTGTCCGGGCTCCGCGCGGGCGGCCCCGTATAATGGCGGCCTTGCCGTACCCCTCCCCGCTTATGTCCATCATCAATCTTTCCGCCTATCGCTTCGTGAGCCTGCACGACTTGCCGGCGCTTCGCGAACGCATTCGCGAGCGCTGCGAGGCGCTGGCGCTCAAGGGCACCATCCTGCTGGCGCCCGAGGGCATCAACCTGTTCCTCGCCGGCCCGCGCGGGCCCATCGATGCGTTCATGGACTGGTTGCGCACTGACCCGCGTTTTGCGGGGCTGGAGCCGAAGGAATCGATCTCCGACGACGTGCCGTTCGGCCGCATGCGCGTGCGCCTGAAGAAAGAGATCATCACCATGCGCATGCCCACCATCCGCCCCGAAGGCGGGCGTGCGCCGTCGGTGGCGCCAGCGACGCTGCAACGCTGGCTTGCGCAAGGCCACGACGACGACGGCCGCGACGTGGTGCTGCTGGACACGCGCAACGACTACGAAACCGACGTGGGCCTGTTCGATAACGCGGTGGACTATCGCATCGCCAGCTTCACCGAATTTCCCTCCGCGCTCGCCGCCGATCGCGCGCGCTACGAGAACAAGACGGTGGTGTCCTATTGCACCGGCGGCATCCGCTGCGAAAAGGCTGTGTTGCACATGCAGGACATCGGCATGGACCACGTGTTCCAGCTCGAAGGCGGCATCCTCAAATACTTCGAGGAAACCGACGGCGCGCATTGGCGCGGTGAGTGCTTCGTGTTCGACGAGCGCGGCGCGGTGGACAAGGATCTCGCTCCCGCACCGCTTCTTCCCGCGGGGGAGCAGGCTCGGTGAGCCTCCATATCGAAACCCACGGTCACGGCGAGATCCCCGTGGTGATCCTGCACGGCTGGGCCATGCACGGCGGCATGATGGAACCGCTGTGCGAGGCGCTGGCCGATCGCTGCACGCTGCACGTGGTCGATCTTCCCGGCCACGGCTACTCGCGCGACAGCACGCTACCGCTGGAACCTTCCGCCTGCGCCGAAGCCATTGCGCGCATGACGCCGCCAGCCGTGTGGGTCGGTTGGTCGCTGGGCGGATTGATTGCGATGACCGCCGCGCTGGAACATCCGCAACACGCGCGCGCACTCGGCGTCATCGATGGCACGCCGAAGTTTTCGCGCGGCGACGACTGGCCGCATGGCAGCGATCCGAAACTGGTGCGCCAGCTCGCCACCGATCTGGAAACCGATTACCACGGCACGCTGGAACGCTTCATTGCGCTGGAAGCGATGGGCAGCCGCGATCCGATGGCTGAAGTGCGCCACCTGCGCAGCCTTATTTTCCAGCGCGGCGAACCCAACCTGCGCGTGCTGCAGGAGGGCATCCGCATTCTGGAAACCACGGATCGCCGCGCCGATCTCGCGAACCTTTCCGTGCCCAGTGCGTGGATTGCCGGCCACCGCGACCGCATCGTGCCGCCGCCCGCCATGGCGTGGTCGGCCGAGCAGGCGCACGGCGGCTACGTGGAAATTGCGCACGCGGGCCACGCCCCTTTCTTCGGCTATGCGGGCGACGTCGCCAACGCACTGGCGCCGCTGCTGGACAGCTTCCGATGACCGACTCGCATTTCGACCGCCAACAGGTGCGCCGCAATTTCGGCCGCGCCGCCAACACCTATGAACAGCACGACGCCTTGCAGCGCGAAGTGCAGACGCTGCTGCTCGATCGCCTCGGCTTCTATCTGGAAACACCCGAGCGCGTGATCGACGTTGGCGCTGGCACCGGCCGTGGCACGGCGCTGCTGCGCAAGCGTTATCCGAAGGCGCAGGTGATCGCGATGGATCTGGCGCTTCCGATGCTGCGCGCCGCGAAGAAACACAGCAGCTGGCTGAAGCCGTTCCAGCGCGTCTGCGCCGAAGCCACCGCACTGCCGCTGCCTGATCACAGCGTGGACGTGCTGCACTCCAACCTGTGCTTCCAGTGGATTGACGACCTGCCGGCGCTGTTCGGCGAATGCGTGCGCGTGCTCAAGCCCGGTGGCTTGCTGACGTTCTCCACTTTCGGTCCCGATACGCTGAAGGAATTGCGCGCCGCCTGGGCTGAAGCGGACCAGCAACCGCACGTGAGCCGCTTCCTCGACATGCACGATCTCGGTGATGCGATGATCAGCGCGGGCCTGCGCGATCCCGTGCTCGACGTGGACCGCTACACGCTGACCTACAGCGAGCCGCGCCTGCTGCTCAAGGAACTGCAGGGCCTGGGCGCGACCAATGCCGATCGCGAACGCGAGCGCCACCTGCTCGGCAAGCGCCACTACCAGCGCATGCTGGCCGCCTACGAAACCATGCGCGTGGATGGCCGCATTCCCGCCACCTGGGAAGTGGTCACCGCGCATGCGTGGGGGCCGCCACCGGGACAATCGCGCCGCATGGCGGGCGGCGGCGAAATGGCGAGCTTCTCCATCGACAGCTTGCGCGGTTCGCGCCGGCGCTGAACGTCGTGCGTGTCAACGACACGCACGACGGCTTCCCTGCATCAAAGGATCAGCGTGCACTTCTCGACCGCGGCGCGTCCCTTCGTTTCGTCCACCTGATGCAGCGCGGAACGGGCGGCGAACATGCCCATCTTGATTTCCTGCCACACGAAATAGGTCTTGCCGGCCTGCACATCCAGCGTCAGCGTCGAATCGGCTTCGGCCTTGGAGACGATCGTGTGCGATCCTGGCGCAAGCTCCTTGCGCAGATAGGTCTTCGCCGCCGTATCGCCCACCGACTGGCCGTCGATCAGCAACGGCATCTTGATGGCAGCGCCCAGCGTCTCGTCACGGTAGACATAGACCACCGCCTTGTCGGTCGATGGCGTGAACTGCTTGGCCATGGCGTCGTCGTTCTTGCTCGCCATCGGAACGCTCGCACAACCGGACAGCACCAGCATGGCGATGAGCGACATCGCCGTCGCAAACTTCCTGATCATGTTTTCCCCTGTTTATTGGCTTGATCGGCTAGCGGCATCCGCGCGCTTCGGCAGTCCTGCCATGAAGTACGCTGCTCCCCCGAGCGCATGCCTGTCGCCTTCGTCGATCGACGAAGGCGGCGGGATACTCGCATGGCGCACAAAATTGCCGCAATGATCCGAACGGCCGAGGCGCCTCTCGAAATTTCTTGCGGTGAACGAGGCGACGATTCAAGCCTTGTAGCGGAAGCAACTCACCACGTGGTCGTTGACCATGCCCGTCGCCTGCATGAAGGCGTAGCAGATAGTGGTGCCCACGAAGCGGAAGCCGCGCTTCTTCAAATCCTTGCTCATGCGGTCGGACAGCGGCGTGCTGGCGGGCACGTCGCCCTGCCCGGTCCACTTGTTGCGTATGGGTTTGCCGTCGACGAACGACCACAGGTAGCGATCGAGACTGCCGAATTCGTCGATGACTTTCAGCGCCGCGATGGCGTTGTCGCGCGCGGCGTACACCTTGAGCCGGTTACGCACGATGCCGGGATCGAGCAGCGCCTTCTCCAGCTCGCGTTCCTTCATCGCGGCGACGCGCTTGATGTCGAAGTCGTGGAAGATGCGGCGGTAGTGTTCGCGCTTGAGCAGGATGGTGCGCCACGACAGGCCTGCCTGCGCACCTTCCAGGCACAGGAATTCGAACAGCGCCTGGTCATCGTGCAGCGGCGTGCCCCACTCGGTGTCGTGGTACGCCTGCATGTCTTCGCTATTGCCCCAGGGGCAACGCTGCTTGGTTTTTGTGGCCATGTTCAATCCGCGGCTTCGTCACCGCGTCCTTTGCGAAAACCGATGATGGCGCCAGCCGACGCGGCGAGTACCGCGAGCCATGGCCAGGGAGAAAGCCGCAACCACGGCAGCCAGAATAGACCGAGCAGCAGCTCGATAGCCGCAATGGCGAACAACCAGCCATACGCTGCCCAGCGCATCAGAAGACAGATACTTGCCGTCAACAGCAGCAACGCACCGACGACGACAGGGGCCGCGTGGAGCACGGATGCTTCACCAATCTGCACACGTTGCAGGAGGACGGGAAAGCACAGCATCAGCCCGAGAAAAGCCACGATGCCGAAGCAAGCGACGACCAGGTTCCTTGTCCGCAGTGCTTTCATATCGATCCCTGTAAGCTCGCGAGAGAACACGACGCTATCCCACCCCTGCGCGCCGGACAAGGGCATCACGCCGCGCGCTCGCCACGTGCCGAACACCATGACGTCAACCACATCTTCACGCAGCGCGCTGTTCGCCCTGCTCGCCACCATCCTGATCTGGGCGTACAGCTGGATCGTGATGAAGCAGGTGCTGCAACACGCGGGCCCGTTCGACTTCTCGGCCATACGCTATTCGCTGGGTGCGCTCGTGCTGTTTGGCGCGCTGGCGGTGAGCCGACAGTCGCTGCGGCCGCCGCCGCTGCTGCCTACCATCGCCATCGGCCTATGCCAGACCACGGCCTTCCAGGGACTGGGTCAGCTCGCGCTGAAATCCGGTGGCGCCGGACGCGTGGCTCTGCTGGCGTACACGATGCCGTTCTGGTCGGTGCTGCTGGCGTGGGTGATCCTCGACGACCGGCTGACCCGTCGCCACTGGCTGGGCCTGGGGCTGGCGGCTATCGGCCTCACCTGCATCATCGAACCCTGGCACGGTCTGGGCAGCCCGGAAAGCACGGTGCTCGCCGTGTGTGCGGGCCTGGCCTGGGCCATGGGCACGGTATTGAGCAAGCGCGTCTTCATTCGCCACAAGCCAACGCCGCTCAACCTCACCGCGTGGCAGATGCTGTTCGGCGCGCTCGCCCTGATCGTCGTCGCGCTGTGCGTGCCGCAGCGACCGATCGAGTGGACGTGGGATTTCATCGCCGGCCTGGCCTACAGCGTGATCATGGCCTCGAGCATTGCATGGGGTTTGTGGCTGATCGTGCTGCAACGCCTGCCAACCGCCATCGCCAGCGTCGCCAGCCTGGGCGTGCCCATCGTGAGCGTGCTGCTGGCGTGGGCGATCCTGCACGAACAACCCAGCCACATGGAAATCGTGGGCATCGTATTCATCCTGCTCGGGTTGGTCGCCGTGAGCGGCATCAGCCTACGCAACCTGCGCGCCGCGCGCGGTTAATATGCGCGGTTTGCATCGACCAGGAGACCACCCATGAACGTCAAGGACAGCAACGGCGCCGTACTCGCCGACGGCGACTCGGTACAAGTCATCAAGGACCTCAAGGTGAAAGGCTCCTCGCAGACGCTCAAGCGCGGCACCGTGTTCAAGTCGATCCGCGTGGACGAAGACAACCCAGAAGAAGTCGAATGCCGCGACGGACGCTCGACACTGGTGCTCAAGACCTGTTTCATCAAGAAGGTTTGAGAGCCAAGGCGCGGCGAGAATGAACCCGCCGCCTCCGCTTTAAGTCCTCTCCGCCTAGGCGCGTTGCGGTGTAGCCGTACCGTCGATTAGAGAGATCGTGACGGTGGGGCTTCGAACGCTGCAAGGCTCGTATCTAACAGAACGCTATGAGCCTATTGCTCTGAAGGCCATGTTCTTTGGGTTACTTTCGAAGCGAAGCTAGTCCCCGTGGGATCTTTTGGGCCAGTAAAAGAAAAGTGACTCGAGCGGCGGCAGCCGATCGAAACGCCCGCTGCGTAAGCGGCCAGGTCGCAGGAGCGCTTCATAAGCGCGGCAGCGACGTTGCCGCCACAACCAAGAGCAAAGTCACTGGATTCCTGCTTTCGCAAGAATGACGGGCGAAAACCGCTACATCGAAATACCGAGCTAACGCATCACCAAGGCAACAACTCGATATCCACATTCCCCCCACTAAGAATCAACCCCACCCTCTTCCCGCGGAACACCTCCGGCCGCTTCAACACCGCCGCCAACACCGTCGCACTCGACGTCTCCACCACCACCTTCAATTCGTTCCACAGCAACTTCATCGCAGCGACCACTTCCGCGTCGCTCACTGTCGTCACTTCCACGCGATGCATCTGCAGCGCGTCGAAATTCGTTTCACCGATGAGCGTGCGCAGGCCGTCGCAGATCGTGTCCGGCACGAACGGCCCCACGCGCGCGCCCGCCGCCAGCGAACGCGCGGCATCGTCGGCGCCTATCGGCTCGGCGCCATGGATGCGCAACTGCGGCGCTACGCCGTGAGCCGCGATGGAGGTACCGGCGATGAGCCCGCCGCCGCCGATGGGCGTGATGACGATGTCCACGCCGCCACTTTGTTCCAGCAGTTCCAGCACCGCCGTACCTTGCCCGGCCATCACGCGCGTATCGGAGAACGGATGTACCAGTTCCGCGCCCGTGGCGCGCTGCACTTCCTCGGCCTTGGCTTCGCGCGCAGCCTGCGTGGCTTCGCAACGATGCAGGATGGCGCCGGCGCGCTCGATCGCCTGCAGCTTGGTGCGCACCGCGCCATCGGGCACGACCACGTGGGCGGGAATGCCACGCGTGGCGGCAGCCATGGCCAGCGCGTTGCCGTGGTTGCCGGAGGAATGCGTCACCACGCCGCGCGCGGCCTGCTCATCGTCCATCGACCACACCGCGTTGCAGGCGCCGCGGAATTTGAAGGCACCGCCGCGTTGCAGGTTCTCGCACTTGAAGTAGAGCTCGGCACCGGTCAGCGCATTCAATACGGCGCTACGCAACACCGGCGTCACCACCGCATACGGCGCGATGCGCGCGGCGGCTTCCTGCACTTGGGCAAAGGTGGGCAGCGCGGCACGATTCAACGACGTACTCATGGACTTTCGATCTCCACGCCACAGGCAAAACGGCGTTCGGCGCCGGGTTCAAGACGGATGGCATCCGCGCAATCGGGGCGATTGAACGCATCGGCCCAGCTCTCCATCGGTTCCAGCGCCACCGAACGGCGGACGTCGCGGGTCACTGTGTCTGCCGTGAAGGCAAGCATCACGCCGGAAGGCTGCCACACGGCGATGCCCAGGCCGCTTTCCGGGTCGCGCAGGCGCGTGCGTGCACGGCCATCGGTATCGCAGCGCAGATCGGCGAATGCGTGGTTGAGTTCGCGCGGCCCGATCGCCTGCGGCTGGCGAAAATCCAGTTCCGGCGCCTGCGCCAGCGGCGCGCGCGCGCCGTCGCCGGCGATGGGAATGAATGCCTCATCGGTGCGCACGATACTGTCCGCGGGAATCTGCAATTCCCAACCGTCGATGGGCGAATCGGAAAGGCGGAAATACGGATGCCATCCGAAGAAGCAGGGCGCAGCGCGCTCGCCCACGTTGCGCATCGCCGCCTCCAATGTGAGTCCGCCCGCATCGAGCGTGAAGCTCACCGTCAGGTCGATGGCGAAGGGATAGCCGGGGTGAACCCCGGGGCGAATCGCCCGCGTGGCGAACGTGGCGCGCGCGTTTTGCGCGTCGGCGGCGAGGTCGGCAATGTCGAAATCCACGCCACGCACGAAGCCGTGGCGGGCCGCGCGCGACGCGCCCTCGATGCCCGGTTGCAGGTCGTGCGGTTCGCCATCGAATACGTAGCGTGCGTCGTCAATGCGGTTGGCGAACGGCACCATGATGGCGAAGCGGGAACTGGGGCGGGTATCGAGCTCGCCCGCGTCGCGGTAGCCGTCGGCAATGTCCCGCACACCTTGCCGCGAAGGCACCTCGAAGCTCAGCAACGTGGCGCCGCGTCGCGCGATGCGCACGCGCCGACCTCTCGCCGTGTCGGTCAGCACCACGATGCCGTGCTCGCCCACCTGCCCGCGTTCCGCAAGAAACTCCGCCATTGCCTTGTCCTGCCGGGAAAGGCCCGCATGTTAGCCTGACTCATCCCCCGCTTCCGCAGTTCCGGCCCCATGAGCAACCGCAACGACACCGCTTCCTCCCTGATCCGGCTCAGCGACTATCGCGCACCGGCTTGGCGCGTGGGGAAGATCGAGCTGGCCTTCGACCTGGGCATCGATGCCACGGAGGTCACCTCGCGCCTGCACCTGCAGCGCGATCCAACGCAGGAAGAATCACTGCGATTGGATGGCGAAGGCCTGGAACTGCTGTCGATTTCGCTCGACGGCCACGCGCTGTCCGACGACGCCTGGCGTTACGCGGACAACGTACTGGAAGTGGATGGCGCGCGTGACGGCAGCGTGTTGGAGACGCGGGTACGCGTGCAGCCGGCCGCCAATACCGCGCTGGAAGGCTTGTATCTGTCCGGCTCGCGCGAGGCGGGTTTCCTGTTGACGCAGTGCGAGGCCGAAGGTTTCCGCCACATCACCTTCTTCCCCGATCGCCCGGACGTGCTGACGAGCTACACGGTGACGCTGCGCGCCGATCGCGAACGCTTTCCCGTGCTGCTGGCCGGCGGCAATCCCGACGGCAGCGGCGAACTGGAAGGCGGCCGTCACTGGGCGCGCTTCGTTGATCCGCACCCCAAGCCCAGTTATCTCTTTGCGCTGGTGGCGGGACGCCTGCAGAAGATCACGCACGACTACACCACCCACAGCGGTCGCAAGGTGCAGCTGCTGATCTGGGCCGAGCCCGATGCCATCGGGCAGTGCGGTTATGCGATGGATGCGCTGGTGCGCTCCATGCGCTGGGACGAGGACACCTACGGCCGCGAGTACGACCTCGACGTGTTCCACGTGGTCGCCACGCACGACTTCAACATGGGCGCGATGGAGAACAAGGGTCTCAACATCTTCAACGCGAA
Source organism: Dyella japonica (assembly GCF_040545895.1). GTDB lineage: Bacteria > Pseudomonadota > Gammaproteobacteria > Xanthomonadales > Rhodanobacteraceae > Dyella > Dyella japonica_D. The sequence goes on along the minus strand of NZ_JBEPMU010000004.1, from coordinate 24,635 downwards.
ATACCTGCTGGCCGATCCCGATTCCAGCACCGACGATGAGTACCGCGCCGTCGAAGCCGTGGTAGCGCACGAGTATTTCCACAACTGGAGCGGCAACCGCGTGACCTGCCGCGACTGGTTTCAGTTGTCGCTCAAGGAAGGCCTCACCGTGTTCCGCGAGCAGCAGTTCTCGGCGGACATGAATTCCGCGCCGCTCAAGCGCATCGAAGATGTCGCCTTGCTGCGTCGCGCGCAGTTTCCGGAAGACGCCGGCCCGCTCGCACATCCGGTGCGTCCGGCGCAGTACAGCGAGATCAACAACTTCTACACTGCCACCGTCTACGAGAAAGGCTCGGAACTGGTGCGCATGGTGGCGGGCCATCTCGGGCGCGAGGGTTTCCGCCGCGGCATGGACCTGTACTTCTCGCGCAACGACGGTCGCGCGGCCACGCTGGAGGATTTCCTTGGCGCGCTCGGAGAGGCGAACCATATCGACCTGATGCCGTATCTCGCGTGGTACGCGCAGGCCGGCACGCCACGCCTGACTGCACGCGGCCACTACGACGCCGCGCATCGTAGTTTTACGCTCACGCTCTCGCAGCACACGCCACCCACGCCCCACCAGCCGACCAAGCAACCGCTGCCGATTCCGGTGAAGCTGGCGCTGTTCGATCGCGAAGGCCGCATGATGCCCTTGCACGTGGCGGGTGATGGCGCCGAAGCCTCGGGCGGCACCGAGCGCGTGATCGTGCTCGATCGCGCCGAGCAGTCGTTCGTGTTCCAGCAGGTGGCGTCCGCGCCGGTGCCTTCGCTGCTGCGTGGCTTTTCCGCGCCGGTGATCCTCGAATGCGACTACTCGCCCGAGGAGCTGGCCTTGCTGCTGCGTCACGACGTGGACGGCTTCAATCGCTGGGAAGCGGGTCAACAGTTGGCCGCGCGCGCTTTCGACAATCTGCGCGACGGCAACGCCACGCAGGCACTCGATGCGTGGTGCGATGCGCTGGCTGCGCTTTTCGGCGCAACCGCTATCGACGATGCGCTGCTTGCCGACCTGCTCACCCCGCCGAGCGAGATCGAACTGGCCGAACGCGAGCGCGTGGTCGATCCCTCGCACGTGCATGCACTGCGCCTGAAATTGCAGGAGCATCTGGCCCTGCGCATCGGTCGCGAAACCCTGCAGCAGCGCTACGACGCGCTGGCCGAGCACACCAGCGCGCAACTGGACGCGCTGAGCCAGGCGCATCGCCGCCTGAAGCGTCGCGTGCTGGATCTGATGGCCTCGATCGATCCCTGGCACGCGCACACACTCGCCACGCTGCAATACGACAACGCACCGAGCATGACCGATCGCCTCGCGGCGCTTGCGGTATTGGTTCGCGGCAACGCGGCACAGGCGCATGCGGCCTTGCTGCATTTCCGCGAGCGCTACGCCGACAACCCGCTGGCGATGGACAAGTGGTTCTCGGTGCAGACGCAGCTGCCGGCCGACGCGGTGATCGAACGCGTGCAATCGCTGGAGCAGGATGCGGCCTTCACGCTGAAGAATCCCAACCGCGTCAATGCGCTGTTCGGTGCGTGGGCGCGCGGCAATCCCGATGGTTTCCATCGCCCTGATGGCACCGGCTATCAACTGCTCGCCACGCGGCTGCAGCAACTCGACGCGCTCAATCCGCAGGTGGCCGCGCGACTGGCCACGGCGTTCAATGGCTGGCAGCGGCTGGAACCCACGCGGCACGCCGCGGCGCGCGCCGCCATCGATGCGCTCGCGGCGCAGACGCAACTCTCGCGCAATCTCGGCGAGATCGTGCGCAGCATGCAGCACGGCTGAGGCAGCCGCGCAAAGAAAGACACCCGAGTGCGTCCCGTCCTTGGACGGGGCACCCGGGCGTAATGTCGCTTATTCGAGAGGATGAAACCTGGTGAAGCAGGTCTTGCCGGCTCGCGGGCGATGAACCCCCTTCGCCCGTTGCTGCCGATCGCCCGTGACGGGGCGATTAGATGGCCAGACGCGCCAGTTCGTCGCGCAGTCGGCTCATTCGCGAGAGCAGGCGCGGGCGCAGGGCCTGGCGTTCGTTCTCGCTGCGTTCTTCCAGATAGTCCATGGCCATCTCGACACGGCCAAGTTCGATCAACAGATCGTGGTGCTGATAAACCGGTTGGAAATCGAAACTGAATTCCATGACCTGAGTCCCCCAAACCAATCGCCTTTTCCGGCACGGGAGACGAAGCAACGGGCGTGCCAGCAACGTGATGTCCATCACATTCATTTTGGCGATGGATCACGGAATGACGCTGTGCGTCACGAGGTGCCGAGACTCGGCACAAACGGGCGTTTTAGTCACTTCACGTTCACGCGTCAGGGGTAAATATCCAACCCAGACGCGCAGTGCAGTACTGCTGCCAGAACATATTTTCGGTTTCTGGCGCCCGGCAACACGGTCATCCTGGATTCCCCCTGTTCCTGAGACCGCCGGGCGCCAGATCTTATACAGAGCGCTTGAAGGCTCTTCAAAGCTCAGAAAAAGGCGAAGGCGCCCCGAGGGGCGCCTTCTTGCTTCCTCTCCCCGGCACGCGATCGAACCCCTGTCGTTCGACCTCGGCGCGCGTTGACCGCGCAGCTTCTGCCCGTGGAAAGTGCGAGGAAGTAGAAGCAGGAAGCATGCCAACAGCTGGAATGCCTCTGCGGGGTTACCATAAGCGTCCAACTTGGTCCAAATCTGCGCTTCCGGGGCAGTTTCCTATGTTTCACCCTGTTTCCTACGACGTCATCGTGGTCGGTGGCGGCCATGCCGGTACTGAAGCTGCGCTCGCCGCGGCGCGCACCGGCGCGCGCACGCTGCTGCTGAGCCACAACATCGAAACGATTGGCCAGATGAGCTGCAACCCGGCCATCGGCGGCATCGGCAAAGGTCACCTGGTCAAGGAAATCGATGCACTCGGCGGTGCCATGGCGCATGCGGCCGACCTCGCCGGCATCCAGTGGCGCACGCTCAATGCGTCCAAGGGACCGGCCGTGCGCGCCACGCGCTGCCAGGCCGACCGTGCGCTCTACAAGGCCGCGATCCGGCGGATGGTGGAGACCCAGCCGAATCTGGAACTGTTCCAGCAGGCGGTGGACGACCTGATCCTGGAAGGCGGCCGCGTCACCGGCGTGGTGACGCAGATGGGCCTGTCGTTCCACGCCCGCACGGTGGTGCTGACGGCGGGTACGTTCCTCGCCGGCAAGATTCACATTGGCCCCGCGCAGTACGCCGGCGGCCGCGCCGGCGACCCGCCGGCCAGCACGTTGGCCCAGAAACTGCGCGAACTGCCGGTGGCGGCCGAGCGCCTGAAGACGGGCACGCCGCCGCGCATCGACTTGCGCAGCATCGACTTCACCGGACTGGAAGAGCAGCCCGGCGATGATCCGGCGCCGGTATTCTCGTACCTGGGTTCACGCGACGAGCATCCGCGCCAGGTCAGTTGCTGGATCACGCACACCAGCGAGCACACGCACGAACTCATTCGCGGCTCGCTGGATCGCTCGCCGCTTTACAGCGGCCAGATCGAAGGCGTGGGCCCGCGCTACTGCCCGTCCATCGAAGACAAGGTGGTGCGATTCGCCGAGAAATCCTCGCATCAGATCTTCATCGAGCCGGAAGGCCTGGACACGTTCGAGGTGTATCCGAACGGGATTTCCACCTCGCTGCCGTACGACGTGCAGCTGGCACTCGTGCATTCGATCAAGGGTTTCGAGAAGGCGCACATCACGCGTCCCGGTTACGCCATCGAGTACGACTACTTCGATCCGCGCGGGCTGCATCCGTGGCTGGAGACCAAGGGCATCCCGGGCCTGTATTTCGCGGGCCAGATCAACGGCACCACCGGCTACGAAGAGGCCGGCGCGCAAGGCCTGATCGCGGGCCTCAATGCTGCCCTGGCGGTGAAGGGCGAGGCGCCGTGGTATCCGCGTCGCGACGAAGCCTATGTCGGCGTGCTGATCGACGATCTCACCAGCAACGGCACCATCGAGCCGTATCGCATGTTCACCTCGCGCGCGGAATATCGCCTGCACCTGCGCGAGGACAACGCGGATCTGCGTCTCACCGAAACCGGCCATCGCCTCGGCGTGGTGCCGCAAGCGCGCTACGACGCCTTGCGTGCAAAGCGCGACGCGGTGGAACGCGAGACGCAGCGCCTCGGCGCCATCTGGGCTGCACCGGCCAACGCACTGGGCGCCAGCGTGATGCAGAAGCTCGGCATCACGCTGAGCCGTGAGACGAATGTGCTTGATCTGCTGCGTCGTCCCGAACTCGATTACGCCACGCTGACCTCGGTCGATGGCATCGGCCCTGCCGTGGACAACGCCAGCGTGGCCGAGCAAGTGGAAGTGCAGACCAAGTACGCCGGCTATCTCGAACGGCAGCGCGAAGAGATCGAGCGCCAGCGTCGCCACGAGCAGACCACCATTCCCAGCGGCTTCGACTACGACAAGGTGCGCGGCCTGTCGGCCGAAGTGCTGCTCAAGCTCAAGCGCGCATTGCCCGAAACCGTGGGCCAGGCCGCGCGCATCAGTGGCGTCACGCCCGCGGCCATTTCGTTGCTGCTGGTGCATCTGAAGCGTCGCGACGCGGCCTGATCCTACCTGTCGTCCGCCCCCAAGACATCGCGCCCGCATGGCATCATGCGGGCCTGACGGTTGATCTCGGAGCACACCATGGAAGTTTGGATCGGGCGGGACGGCGAGCGGCATGGCCCCTACAAGGAAGCAGAGGTGCGCCAGTGGCTGCAGAGCGGCCAGCTCAGCCCGAACGATCTGGGCTGGTACGAAGGCATGACGGATTGGGCGCCGCTGTCCTCGCTCTTCCCGGACGAAACGCGCGCCGAACCACCAGCCTTTTCGCCCGCACCGCCGGTGCCGCCGTCTTATACCGCAGCTCCCATGGCAGCGCGTGGCGATGCCGTGGCGGCGCTGGATGATTACGCCGGCTTCTGGAAGCGCTTCGCTGCGTACATTCTCGATGCGCTGGTGCTGTACATCCCCAACACCATCCTGAGCGGCTTGCTCGGCGCGACCAAGGCCGCCGAGACGTACATGCAGGCGAAGGCCGCCGCCGGTGATGACGTGAACCTCGCGCTGCAGGCGCTGGACAGCTACATGCACGCGCTGTGGCCCGCACTCATTGCACAGACCATCCTTGCGTGGCTGTATTTCGGCCTGTGCGAGAGTTCGGCGTGGCAAGGCACCGTGGGCAAGCTCGCACTGGGCATTCGCGTCACCGACATGGATGGCAAGCGCATCAGCTTCATGCGCGCCACCGGCCGCTATTTCGGCAAGATCGTGAGCGCCTTCATCCTGTGCATCGGTTTCCTGATGGTGGCGTGGACGCAGCGCAAGCAAGGCCTTCACGACCTGCTCGCGCAAACGCTGGTGCTCAATGGCCGTGCCAAGGATGTCGCGACGAACGCGCGTCGCGCCGATCAGAGCAACGACAACAGCTCATTCAACGCCTGATACGCCGAACATTGGTCGTAGGGGCTTTCTCATCATGAGACGTGCCGCCGTGAAAACACGGGGGCACTGACGCGATGGGGACGCCACGTTCACGCACGCATTGCATCTGATCAGCCGTTAGACCACATCGTCCACAGCTCGGACATCAAAAGACAAATGGATGTCGATTCATCCATCGCGATGTCTCGCTCGCGTACCGGCGCGTTATGACCAATGGCGGATGCGCGTATTCGCGCAAGAAGCGCATGCTTGTCGTACAGGGGGCCGTGCACCAGGCAAGACCATGGCCCAGTCACATCCTGATTGCGGCTGGATTTACCAGTGCGACGATATCGTCGTCGAGCCGCGCGCACACCGCCTCGAACGGGCGGGAAAGCCGATTTCCGTCGAGCCCAAGGCGTATGCGGTGCTGGTAGTCCTGTTGCAGCAAGCCGGAGAAGTGGTCGGCAAGGACACCTTGCTCGATGCCGCGTGGGGTCATCGACATGTCACGCCCGGTGTACTCACGCGCGTGATCTCGCAGCTGCGTCACGCGCTCGGCGATTGCGCAACGCGGCCTCGCTATATCGCCACCGTGCACAGCCTTGGCTATCGGTTCATCGCTGACGTGCATCGCATGCCGTCGGCGTCGTTACCCATGATCGAGCCGCTGCCATATGTCGCCAGCAACGATGAGCTGGCTGCCGAACAGCATGAGCGCGCGCCCATGCCGGCGCCTCCGTCGTCGCCGCCCTCGAGGCATTGGCTCGCCGCCGCCATCACGCTCGCGGTGCTCGTGGCCGTGCTTGCCGCCGTAAGCCTGTGGCATACGCCCGCCGATGCCGGCCGCGAGCCGCGCATGACGCCACAGCCGGCGCTGGCCGTGATGCCGGTGGCGCGCGAGCAGGAAGACGTGCGGCCGGCTCATCCGCACCAGCGGCCACACAATCGTCGCGTGGCGACGGAGTACCCCGGCGATCACGACGACGCCCCCGCCGAGCTGCGTGCCGCGGGCTTTCTGACGCTACGCCCCGACCAGTTGCCTGCGGCGAACCGGTAAGCGCGCCTCGACTTGCTATGATCGAGGGTCCGGCGGACCCTTCGCGTTCCGTCGTCTTGTCGATCGCTAAGGAATCGTTTCAGCCTCATGCTCAGCATTGAACAACGCATTGCCCAGGACATCGCCGCCAAACCGGACCAGGTCCACGCCGCGGTGGAATTGCTCGACGGCGGCGCCACCGTGCCGTTCATCGCTCGCTATCGCAAGGAAGCCACCGGCGGCCTCGACGACACGCAGCTGCGCTTGCTGGAAGAACGCCTGCGCTACCTGCGAGAACTGGAAGAACGTCGCAGCGCGATCCTCGCCAGCGTCGAGGAACAGGGCAAGCTCAGCGATGCGCTGAAGAACGACATCCTCTCCGCCGACACCAAGGCGCGCCTGGAAGACTTGTACCTGCCGTACAAGCCCAAGCGTCGCACCAAGGCGCAGATTGCGCGCGAAGCGGGCCTCGAACCGCTGGCCATCGGCCTGCGCGAAGACCCCACGAAGTCGCCCGAAGCCTTCGCCGAAGCGTTCGTCGACGCCGAAAAAGGCGTGGCCGACGTGCGCGCCGCGCTCGATGGTGCCCGCGCGATTCTGATGGAAAGCATCGCCGAAGACGCCGGCCTGCTCGGCGAGCTGCGCGATTGGCTATGGGACAAGGGCCAGATTCGCGCGAAAGTGGTTGCCGGCAAAGAAAACGAAGGCGCGAAATTCCGCGACTACTTCGACCACGTGGAACCGATCGGCAAGATTCCTTCGCATCGCCTGCTCGCGCTGATGCGCGCGCGCAACGAGGGCATCATCGAACTGGAACTCGCGCCAGCGCTCGACATGGAACAAGGCCATCTCGAAGGCGAAGGCCGCGTGGCCGCGCACGCCGACATTCGCGATCGCGGTCGCGCCGCCGATGCATGGCTGCGTGAAACCGTGCGCCTCACCTGGCGCGTGAAGCTGCATCTGCATCTCACGCTGGATCTGTTCGGCCGCGTGCGCGAAGGCGCGGAAGACGAAGCCATCCGCGTGTTCGGCGACAACCTCAAGGACCTCATGCTCGCCGCACCGGCTGGTGCCAAGAGCGTGATGGGCCTGGACCCGGGCATCCGCACCGGCGTGAAGGTGGCCGTGGTCGATGCCACCGGCAAGCTGCTCGCCACCGACACCGTCTATCCGCACGAACCTCGTCGCCAATGGAACGAATCGCTGGCTGCATTGGCGCGGCTGTGCCAGAAGCACGGCGTGGATCTGATCGCGATCGGCAACGGCACGGCGTCGCGCGAAACCGACAAGCTGGCTGGCGAATTGATCAAGGGTCTGGCCAAGACGCACCCGGACCACAAGCTCTCGAAGATCGTGGTGAGCGAAGCGGGCGCGTCGGTGTACTCGGCGTCGGAAACGGCCGCCAAGGAATTCCCGGATCTCGACGTGAGCCTGCGTGGCGCGGTGTCCATTGCACGTCGCCTGCAGGATCCGCTCGCCGAACTGGTGAAGATCGAACCCAAGGCCATCGGCGTGGGCCAATACCAGCACGACGTGAACCAGGTGAAGCTGGCGCGTGCGCTGGATGCGAAGGTGGAAGACTGCGTGAACGCCGTGGGCGTGGACGTGAACACCGCGTCGGCCGCGTTGCTGTCGCGCGTGGCCGGCCTCTCGCCCAGCGTGGCCGAGAACGTGGTGAAGCATCGCGACGCCAACGGTCCGTTCGCCAACCGCAAGGCACTGCTGAAAGTGCCGCGCCTGGGCGACAAGGCGTTCGAGCAGTGCGCAGGCTTTCTGCGCGTGCCCAACGGCGACAACCCGCTCGATACCAGCGCGGTGCACCCGGAAGCGTATCCGGTGGTCGAGCGCATCATTGCGCAGTGCGGTCGCGAGGTGCGCTCCATCATCGGCGACACCAGCTTCTTGCGCGGCCTCAAGGCGGAGCAGTTCACCGACGAGACGTTCGGCGTGCCGACCGTGCGCGACATCCTCAAGGAGCTGGAGAAGCCCGGCCGCGATCCGCGCCCGGAATTCGTGGCGCCGAGTTTTGCCGAGGGCGTGGAAGACCTGAAGGACCTGCGTCCCGGCATGGTGCTGGAAGGCCGTGTGACGAACGTGGCGGCCTTCGGCGCGTTCGTGGACATCGGCGTGCATCAGGACGGCCTCGTGCACGTCTCGGCGCTTTCGCACACCTTCGTGAAGGATCCGCGTGACGCGGTGAAGGCGGGCGACATCGTCAAGGTGAAGGTGATGGAAGTCGACCTGCCCCGCCAGCGCATCGGCCTGTCCATGCGCCTGGACGATGAACCGGGTCAGCAAGCCCGTGGCGGACGCCCGGCCGGCGGCAACGACGCTCCGCGTGGCGGCCAGCGCGACAACCGCGGCCCGCGTCCGGGTGGCGGCGCGCCGAAGCCCACGCCGGCGCCGTCCAACAGCGCTTTTGCGGACGCCTTCTCCAAGGCGCAGAAGCGCTAATCGCCAAACCTGGTAACCCGCCTCTCGAACCACCGGCCAGCCACGCTGGGCGGCGGCCATGCGAGAGGCGGGGAACTGCGTGTCACGTCAGCTTTTTTCGCGGTGCAGCGCAGCATGCGCTGACGTATGGGCATGCATTACCGTAACGCGGTGATAACAAAAACCGCCCCGGTTCAAAGGAGTGTTACCGACATGCCCCGTACCCGCACTATCGCCGGCGCCATCGCCGCTGCGTTGCTGATCAGCTCTCCGGCGTTCGCCGCCAAATCACAGTTCGACAGCGTCGTCGTGTTCGGCGACAGCCTGAGCGACGCCGGTAACATCTCGCTGGCCACCAACCCCGCCATCCAACCGCCGCTGGAATTCACCACGAACCCCGGTGCGGTGACGGTGCAGAATGTGGCCAGCCACTACGGCTATAGCCTGACGGCCTCGCTGGCCGGCGGCAGCGACTACGCCTGGGGCGGTGCCGGCGTGCTCACCAATTCGCCCGGCACACCTGCAGCCGTGCCGACCATCACCACCCAGGTGAATGCCTATCTCGCGGCCGGCAAGTTCGACAGCAAGGCGCTGTACTCCATGTGGGGCGGTGCGAACGACATCTTCTACGCCGCGACCGCCGCCGGTGCTGGTGCCACCGCGCAGCAGCTGATCCAGCAGAACGTGCAGTTGCAGATTGCCCAGCTGCAGGCGGCCGGCGTACCGCCGGCGCAGATCGCCGCGCTGACCCCGCAGATCACCCAGGCGGTGACGGCCGCCGTGACTCAGCAGGTGCTGGCCGCCGCCGGCGTGTCGGGCTTCCAGACGGCCGCGCAGGCGCAGGCCTCGGTCGCCGCGGCCGCGCAGCAGGAAGTGAAGCTGATCGGCCAGATGCAGGCCGCCGGCGCCAAGAACATCCTGGTGTTCAACCTGCCCAATGTCGGCCTGACCCCGTCCGCGCTCGAGCAGGGCGCCAGCGCCGCCTCGTCGCTGACCGGCCTCAGCCTGATCTTCAACGGCACGCTCAGCGCCGGCCTTGCCCAGCTGGGCAAGGGCATCATCCCGGTCGACACCTTCAGCCTGCTCAATGAAGTTATCGCCAACCCGGGCGCCTACGGCTTCACCAACGTCACCAACGAAGCCTGCGGCGTGGGCTCCAGCTCGGTGGCCTGCGGCCCGGCCGGCTCGGGCCTGCCGTACACCTATGCGGCCGGCGCCAACAAGACCTATCTGTTCGCCGACGGCGTGCATCCGACCACCGCGGCCGACGTGATGCTGGGCCAGTATGTGGTGTCCATCCTCAGCGCACCGGGCTATGCCTCGCTGCTGGCGGAAGCGCCGCTGGCCTCGATCCAGGCCCAGAACCGCGCCATCCGCAACCAGATGCTGGCCGACGGACAGGGCAGCGACACGCGCGTGTTCGCCAACATCGATTACGGCGACCAGCGTTTCGATAGCAGCGCCGGCTCGCCGCGCACCTCCAGCGACAACGTCAACCTGACCATCGGTGCCGACGTGCGCTTCACTCACAACCTGTCGGGCGGCCTGGCCATGAACATCGGCCAGCACAACGCCGACTACGCTGGCGGCGGTGGCTACAAGCTGCAGGACGTCTCCGGCCTCGGCTACCTGACGTGGTACCAGGGCGGCGCCTACGTCGGCGGCTACGTCGACTTCGGCCAGGACAACTTCTCGGACATCGAGCGCAAGATCCAGCTCGGCACCATGCTTCGCAGCGAAACGGCGAAGGCGGACGGCAACCATGTGGGCGGCGGCATCAACGGCGGCTACTGGTTCGATCTGGGCACACTGCGCACCGGTCCGTTCGCGAACTTCGAGTGGCAGACCGTGAAGGTCAATAGCTACAACGAGAGCGGCAGCGACTCCTCCGCCATGTGGTTCGGCAGCCAGCAGCGCGATTCGCAGGTGTCCACGCTGGGCTGGCGCCTGGAAGGTCACTGGCAGGCCGGCAACACCATGCTGTCGCCGTACGCCGAACTGGCCTGGAACTACGACAGCAAGGCCGATCCGCGCGCGGTCACGGCTGGCCTCAACGGCATGCCGGGCTCCTTCGAACTGGTGGGCTTCACGCCGGACAAGAAATGGGGCACCGGTGACATCGGCCTCAGCGCGCAGTTCAGCAAGGCGCTGAGCGGCTGGGTCGGCTACAGCGGCCGCTTCGGCGACAACAGCCAGAAGTACAACAGCGTGAACCTGGGCATGAAGTACGCCTTCTAAGTTTTACGCTCAGCACACAGAGAAGCCGTCCGCGCAAGCGGGCGGCTTTTTTGTTGCCTCGCGCACGATACAAATCACCACGCCGCACCGTCATTCCCACGAAGGCGGGAATCCAGCGTCGTTGTTTTGACGTCTTAAAGGCACTGGATTCCCGCCTTCGCGGGAATGACGGTGCGGGATAGGACATTCACCACAAGAATGGCGATGTCACCTTCGGGCGTATAGACGTCCAAACGCCGTCCAACAAAAAAGCCGCCCGCTTGCGCGGACGGCTTTTCTTTACATCAAAACCTGCGAGGACTTACTTGCCCTTGCCGTTCGTCGCCAGGTTCAGGATCGACTGCGCCTGCTTCTGCAGGTTGGCCGCCTCGTCATCGGACAAGGCCGAGGTCTTGCCACCCTGGTCGTTGGTCTTGAGCACCAGCGAGCCGTCCTGCGCCCAGGCAGCGCGCTCGGTCGAGCTGGGCTTGGAATCCTTGCTGGACTTCTTCTGCTGCACGACCACCCACGGCTTGCCGTCCTTGTAGGCGTAGTCGGTGCTGTTGAAACCCTTGTCGCCGTAGTCGACTTCTTCGCGGATGAACTTCACTTCGCCCGCTTCACGGAACACCTGCCAGCCGCGCGAGACCTTGTCTTCGAGCTTGGTGCCGCTGCTGATCTTCATGCCGCCGATCTGCTTCTGCACGCCGGTGAAGGCGGCCAGTTCCTTTTCACCCTGGGTCTGCTCGGCGACGAGCTGGATGTTCACCTGAGTGGGCGCGCCCTTGGTCAGCACCTGGGTCTGCAGCGGCGGGTTGTAGTGGCGCTCGCCGTCGACCAGGGTGGCCTTGAGCACGTACAGGCCGGCCGGGTTCACATCAGCCGGGTTGAACGGCAGCTGGAACGAGATCGGCAGGGCGTTGGCCGGCTCGATCGTCTTGGTAGCCAGCGGAGCGGCGTCCTGGGTGGACACGTCGACCAGCGTCAGATCCAGCTTGGCGGCCGGCGACACCGTGGTGGCGGCATCGCGCAGCGACACCTGGCCGGTGATCTGGTTGGCCTGGGCAGGCGTCTGAGCGGCATTGCCGCCCTCCGTGCCGCCATCGGACGACGGGGAAGAATTGCCACAACCGGCGAGAGCCAGAGCAGCGACCGACATCAGCGACCAAACAAGACGGCGCATGAGAAAACCTCTATCGATTGTCAGGGCTTAGCGCGAGAACCAACAGGCGCCCAACACGCCTCGACTCTACACGGGGGAGCCTTTGAGGATAGCCCAAACGTAAGGGCTTGTAAAAGTTGGCTCCATGCGCTTGCGTATGCAGAGCCATATGGCCGCCTAAACGGCCCGCGAAAAAAAGGGCGACCCGTTGCCGGGCCGCCCTTGGGTGACACGCCCAGGCAGCTTAGAAGCGCTGGGTGTACTTCAGGTAGTAGAAGCGACCGATGTCAAAGCCGCCGTAGTACACGAAGGCGCTGTTCGGCTTCGAGTACATGATGGGACCCTGCTTGTCGAACACGTTGTTCGCGCCCACCGAGATGGTGCCCTTCCACGGCATGGTCCAGCGGAACTGGACGTCGTTGAAGGTGGTGGAGCCGGTGTGGCGCTGTGCCTGCGCACCGTTGAACGGGTCGACGTGGTCGATGTCGTTACACTCGGCCGGGGTGACGTAGGAGCAACGTTCCGTCATACCCGAGTAGTAACGCATGGTCCAGGTCATGCCGAAGATGCCGCGGTTGAAATCCATCGACAGGTTCGAGCGGGTGCGGAAGTTGCCGCCGTAGCCGGTGAGCGGCTGCACGGTGGTGTCCGGATTGTCGTCAGCCTTGATGTTCAGGTAGTCGACGTAGGTGGTGTTCCAGTGCGCCTGGAACTGACCGATCGATTCGATCGTGAAGCGGTAGTTCACACCGAAGTCGTAGCCCGCCGTCTTCTGCCAGCCCTTGTTGGTCAGGCCGTAGAACATGTTGGTGATGACGCCGTTGGCCGGATCACGCGTGAAGCCCGAGCAACGCGAAGCGATGCCGGCCACGTAGCAGTCGTCCAGGATGTCCTGCACGGCGTCCTGCGCGATGACGTTCTTGATGTCGATCTTGTACCAGTCCAGCGACACGTCGAGGCCTTCGACGTAGTGCGGGCTGTAGATCAGGCCGAACGTACGGGTGGTGGCGGTTTCCGGCGTCAGGTTCGGGTTGGAGCCCGTGGTGAACTGGTAGTTCGTCTGGCACGGATAGGTCGTGCAGGGATTGAGCGCCTGGCCCAGCTGCACATAGTTGGCCGCCACAGCCGCCTGGCCACCGAAGCCACCGGTACAACGCGCGGCCACGGCCGGGTTGCCCTTGGCCGAACCGCTCTTGGTATCGCAGGGGTCGGTGTAGGACTCGAAGCTGCTACCGATACCGCCGTACAGGTCGGAGATGGTCGGCGCGCGGAAGCCCTGCGCCCAGCTGCCGCGGACGAGCAGGTCGTCGATCGGCTTCCACTTGAGGCTGGCCTTGCTGTTGGTGGTGGTGCCGAAGTTGTCGTAGTCGGAGTAACGGCTGGCGAGGTCGATCGACAGTTCGCGCGCCATCACCACGTCACGCAGCAGCGGCACGTCGAATTCCAGGTAAGCCTCGTTCACCGAGTACTTGCCCTGGGTGGTGGTCGCGGCCAGACCCGAGCTCAGGCCCGCCTGGTTGAAGGCGTCCGGCACGAAGCGGCCGTCTTCCTGGCGATGCTCGAAGCCCGTGGCGATACCGATGTCACCGGCCGGCAGACCCGCGAAGGTGCCCGCGAGGTTGACGGTGTAGTCGGTCGTGGTGGTCTTGCCGGTGTCGTGGAATTCCGGGAACAGGAACGCCTGCAGGTCCGGATCGGCGAGCGAGCCGGCGCCGGCCTGGCCGTACGGCAGCAGCGGGTTCCAGGCCACGCAGCCGGCGACCGGGTTGGCGGCGGTGCCGCAATGCACCTTACCGTCCGAACCCATGTACGACGGGCCCACGGCGGCCTGGGTGTTGATCAGGTTGAAGTCGCCATGACCGGTCTTGAGCATGTTGTTGCGATTGGTCATCGCGCCAACGTCCCAGTTCCAGGTACGGCCGCCCAGCTCGAAGAAGCCTTCGAAACCGGCCGTCCAGCGATAGGTTTCCAGCTCGCTGTCGGTGGTACGAGGCACTTCCCAGCCACGACGCGCGAAGTTGAGCGTGGTGCCCAGCGGGTTGAAGTAGCTGTCGGCGTCCATCGGCGTGCCGAAAGCGGCTGACTGGTACGGATAGCCGGCGATCTGCTGCAGGGTGCTGCGCTTGTTGTAGAGGAAGTCCGTCTTGAACGCGATGCTTTCAAGCAGGTTGTACTTGCCTGCCACGAACAGCGAGGTGCGCTCCTGACCGGTGGCCAGCGTCATCTCCTGGTTGGAGTTGGCGTAGCGGGCCGAGGTCAGCGGCTGATAGTTGGCGATATCGCGCGGGTCGGTGCCCGGCTTGAGCGTACAGGTGGCCTTGGCGCCGCCCGGGCCGCAGGGGCCGCTGAACGAGCCGTACTGGCTGATGCCGCTCCAGCCCGCGGTGGGGTGGAACGGACCCGACGGATAGGCGCTGAACTCGCGATCCTTCGCCCAGACCGGATCGTCCTTCTGGTACTGCGCGCTGGCCATGATCGAGCCGCGATCGTTGGCGGTACCGAGGGTGAAGTCGTAGCTCTGGCCCTTGCCGTCGTTCTGGTCGTACTGACCGACGTAGGCATTGGCTTCGGCGCCGGTGAAGTTGCTGCGCGTGATCACGTTGACCACGCCGGCGATGGCGTCCGAACCGTAGATGGACGAACCACCGTCCTTCAGCACTTCGATGCGATCGATCACCGACACCGGAATCTGGCCGAGATCCTGCAGGCCGGAGGTGTTGGCACCCAGGCGCTTGCCGTTGATCAGGATCAGGGTGCGGTTGGGACCGAGGTTGCGCAGGTCGACGTAATAGCCGCCCACGTCTTCGCCCGACGACAGCGCATTGGCGCGGCTGATCGGCGGCGAACCGACTTCGGTCAGGTTCTGCAGGATGTCAGCAACCGAGGTGAAACCCTGGTTCTGGATCTGCTTGCGGTCGATGGTCACCACCGGCTGGGCGGTCTCCACGTCCACACGCGGAATACGCGTACCGGTCACGGTAACGGTTTCGAGCTTCTTCGCTTCGTTCTCGCTGGCTGCGGGGCCGCTCGCATCCTGCGCCAGGGCCGGGGCCATGGCTGCGAAGGTACCTACGGCAAGGGCCAGGCGGACGGCCACCGTAAGTTTATTGTCAACTTTCTTGCGGAACTGCATTAGTTTCTCCCCAGTAAAGACGTCGGCCCCAACCGACGCCAAGAAGCTGTCTTGCCCCGCAAATGGCAGGTTTCCAAGGCGTTGCACCTGGAAACTTGCTGTCTGCCAGCTGAACAAGCCAGCGCAATCGTGATTACCAAATCGCAACCATTGCGTTCTTGGTCTCGGTAGAAGTTGCTCCCTGACGGCGCGAACTACCAAGAATTTACGACCCTACGGGAAATTTCTTACGCGTGTCAACACTTTCGTAACACCTGTTTCACGCCAAAATCCGAAAAATCCCGCCACGCTCCCCTTACAAGTCGCCATCCGCCAGGAAAATGCGATGAACATGCAGAAAATTTCGATTAACGAGTCCTCGTCCACTTTTGCCGATCGCATCAAAGTGCTGATCCAGCGAGTGGGCAGCGTCACCGAGATCGCGCGGATGTGCGGTTTCTCCGAAGGCGTCGTGCGCAGTTGGCGCGACGGCAACACCGACCCGTCCCGCGCGCGTTGCGTGACCCTGGCCAAGACCCTCGGTATTTCCCTGGTGTGGCTGGTGGCCGGCGAAGGCACCATTCAGACCACCGACGCGATGTCTTCCGGCGAAGACCAGACCAATGCGGAAACGCTGGCCAACCGCCACCGCTCCAAGCTGCGCACGGCCGCGGATACGTTGCACGCCAGCGGCATGGCGATGGATCCGAACCGCCTCAACACGGCGCTGCGCATCCTGCAGTCGGAGCTGGACCTGGCGGAAAGCCGCCTGACCCTGGCCGACAACGCCGACATGCTGGCCGATCTCTATGAGATCCTCGGTCCCGGCGGTACGGACGTGGATGCCAGCGCGATGGTCTCGTTCAACCAGCGCCTGCACGAACGCGTGAAGCGCGGCCGTCAGGTCGCCGCCTAAGGCATCGGTTGGATTGAGCACGGCATAAAAAAACGGCAGCCCTGAGGCTGCCGTTTTTTTGAGCCGTGGCTGGAAGTTACAGCCGGGCGATGTCGGCGATGGCGCCGAACTGCGCCTTCAGCTGGCCCAGTAGGGCCAGTCGGTTGGCCCGCACGGCCGGGTTCTCCGCATTCACCAGCACGCTGTCGAAGAACGCATCCACCGGCGCCTGCAATTGCGCCAGGCGCGTGAGCACCGCCGCGTAGTCGCCGGCTTCCAGCGGCGCGCTGGTGTCGGCACGGGCCGCGTCGAGCGCCGCATGCAGGGCCCGCTCGGCATCCGCCTCGAAATGCGAAGGATCCACCGTGCTGCCGACCGGCGCCGCACCGGTCTCTTCGGCCTGCTTGCGCAGGATATTGGCGACACGCTTGTTGGCCGCCGCCAGACTCAGCGCCTCCGGACGCCGACCGAACTCGCCCACGGCGCGCAGGCGACGGTCGAAATCCACCAGGCTGGACGGCGACACCGCCAACACGGCCTCGAACTGCTCGCCGGTGAAACCCTGCTCGGCGTAGTAGCCGCGCAGGCGATCGAGCACGAACTCCACCAGCTCATCGGCGAGCGCGGCACGACGCTTGCCTGCGTCAAGCGCCGGCGCCTTGCCGTCCTTGCCCGGCTTGAGGCCGGCGGCGAGCGCCGCTTCCGGCAGCAGTTCTAGCGCTTCGACGAAGCTGCCGCGCAGATCCAGCTCCAGGCCGCCCTCGACCAGCGTACGCGCCAGGCCGAGCGCCGCGCGACGCAGCGCGAACGGATCCTTATTGCCGCTGGGCTTGAGGCCAACGGCGAAGATGCCGGCCAGCGTGTCGAAACGGTCGGCCACGGCAAGCACTCGACCCACGTCGCCAGCGGCAATGGCATCGCCGGCAAAGCGCGGCTGGTAGTAGCTGTCCAGGGCATCGGCCACGTCCGCTGATTCGCCATGATGCGTGGCGTAGTAACGGCCCATCACACCCTGCAGTTCGGGGAACTCGCCGACCATGCGCGTAAGCAGGTCGCACTTGCTGAGCGAGGCCGCGCGCGTCGCCGCGCCGGCATCCACGCCCACGCGGCCGGCGATGATGCGCGACAGCTCGGCCACGCGCACGCTCTTGTCCCACAGGCTGCCCAGCGCCTGCTGGTAGGTAACGTTCTTCAGCTGTTCCTGATAGCCGGCCAGCGGCGTCTTGAGGTCCTCGTCCCAGAAGAACTTGGCATCGGCGAAACGCGGACGGATCACGCGCTCATACCCCTTGCGGATCTCCGTAGGCTGCTTGCTCTCGATGTTGGCCACACCAATGAAATGCTCGGTGAGCTTGCCGTCGGCATCGAATACCGGCACGAACTTCTGGTTGGTCTCCATGGTGGTGACCAGCGCTTCCGGCGGCACGGCGAGGAATTCGCGATCGAACTTACAGGCGATCGCCATCGGCCACTCGGTGAGGTTGGCGATCTCGTCGAGCAGCGCGTCGTCGAGCTGCGGCACGCCACCGGTTTCCTTGGCCGCGCGCGCCACTTCATCGCGTATCTTCTGGCGACGCTCGGCCGGATCGGCCAGCACTTTCGCCGCTCGCATCGAATCGAGCCAGATGTCGGCGTCGGACACATGCACCGGCTGCGTGTGCATGAAGCGATGTCCGCGCGACTTGCGCCCGCTGGTGAGGCCCAGCACGCTGCCGTCGACGATGTCCGCGCCGTGCAGCATCACCAGCCAATGCACGGGACGCACAAAGGTGTAGTCGTGATCGCTCCAGCGCATGGGCTTGGGAATGGGCAGGCCCTTGAGCGCCTCGTCGACGATCTCCGGCAGCAAAGCGGCGACCGGCTGGCCCGGCTTCACCGCACGAAACACGAACCACGAACCCTTGTCGGTTTCGAGCTTTTCGAGCTGCTCCACGGTGACGCCGCACGACTGCGCAAAGCCTTGCAACGCCTTGCTCGGCTGGCCTTCGGCATCCAGCGCGGCGTTCACGGCCGGGCCACGGCGTTCGACGTTTTGCTCCGGCTGGTTCACGGCAACCGTCGGGATATAGACGGCCAAACGACGCGGCGACGCGTACAGCTTCGCCTCATCGAGACCGGCTTCCACGCCACGCTTGGACAGCCCGTCGCTGATGCCGCGCAGGAAGGCGGCGGCCAGTTCGTCCAGCGCCTTGGGCGGCAGTTCCTCGGTACCCAGTTCGATCAACAGCGGCTTGGTGGCGGCGCTCATGCAGCCTGCTCCTTCACGTTCTTCTTCAGGCCCGGAAAACCGAGCTTTTCACGTTGCGCGACATACGCCTCGGCGACCGCGCGGGCCAGCGTGCGCACGCGCAGGATGTAGCGCTGACGCTCGGTGACGCTGATGGCGCGGCGTGCGTCGAGCAGGTTGAAAGTGTGGCTGGCCTTCATCACCTGCTCGTAGGCAGGCAGCGGCAGGTTGGCGGCAATGAGCTTGTTCGCCTCGCCTTCGCACACGTCGAACCAGCGCAGCAGTTCCGGCACGTTGGCGTGCTCGAAGTTGTAGGTGCTTTGTTCCACTTCGTTCTGGTGGAACACGTCGCCGTAGGTCACCTTGCCGTGCGGACCTTCGGTCCACACCAGGTCGTAGACGTTGTCCACGTTCTGCAGGTACATGGCCAGGCGCTCGAGACCGTAGGTAATCTCACCGGTCACGGGACGACATTCCAGGCCGCCGGCCTGCTGGAAGTAGGTGAACTGGGTCACTTCCATGCCGTTGAGCCACACTTCCCAACCCAGGCCCCAGGCGCCGAGCGTGGGCGATTCCCAGTTGTCTTCGACGAAGCGCAGGTCGTGCACCAACGGGTCCAGGCCCAGTTCCTTCAGCGAACCGATGTACAGGTCCAGGATGTTGTCCGGGTTGGGCTTCATCACTACTTGGTACTGGTAGTAATGCTGCAGGCGGTTGGGATTCTCGCCGTAGCGGCCGTCGGTGGGACGGCGCGAGGGCTGCACGTATGCTGCCGACCACGGCTCGGGACCAAGCGAACGCAGGAAGGTGGCCGGGTGGAACGTGCCCGCGCCAACCTCGGTATCGAGCGGCTGCAGCAGGACGCAACCCTGCGCCGCCCAGTAGCGGTTGAGGGTCTGGATCACATCTTGGAAGGTGCGCGCGGACATGGCTTTCCGTGGGCTTCAATAAAGCGGGTTAGTATAGCCGGGACCGCTTTCTTCGCTGGATTCCGGCGAGAAAAGCCTACCGGGAGAGATCGCCGCATGGCCGCTTCACCGCAATCCGTGTCCCTGCTCGGCCGCCGCAGTCGGCTGGCGCTCGACGAGATGCTTGCCACGCTGGTGGTGGACGGCTACCTGCTGGCCGAAGACGCCAAGCAAGTGCGCATGGGAACGCGTAGCGGCCGTGCCACGGTGGAGTTGCATCCCCTGGTGCTGGTGGCCAACGCCAAGCTTCCCAACCAGCGCGATCCCGGCCGTCCGCTGAGCCTGGAGGCGCTGACCGAATGGCTCGCTGGCCAGGCGCAGCTGCCGTACCTGAAAATCGACCCGATGAAAATCAACGTGGCCGCGGTGACCCAGGTGGTCAGCCGCGCCTACGCCGAGCGCCATCGCATCCTGCCGGTGGCCGCCGCTTCGGGCGAAGTGACCTTCGCTACCTGCGAACCGTTCGACAACAGCTGGGCCGCCGATCTTTCTCAGATGCTACGCCGCGACGTGAAGCGCGTAGTGTCCAACCCGATCGACATCAATCGCTACCTGCTGGAGTTCTACGGCGTACAGCGCTCGATCCAGCTGGCGCAGGATGCCAAGACCACCGGCTACGACTCGTCGGCCATCCTCAACTTCGAGCAGTTGCTGGAACTCGGCAAGGGCGGCGAAGTCGGCGCGGATGATCGCCACGTCGTGCACATCGTGGACTGGCTGTTGCAGTACGCGTTCGAGCAGCGCGCGTCGGACATCCATCTCGAACCGCGCCGCGAAGCCGGTCTGATGCGTTTCCGCATCGACGGCGTGATGCACAAGGTGTTCGAACTGCCACCGCCGGTGATGACCGCCGTGACGGCGCGTATCAAGATCCTGTCGCGCATGGACGTGGCCGAGAAGC
The DNA here is from genome assembly GCF_040545895.1 of Dyella japonica. Classification (GTDB taxonomy): domain Bacteria; phylum Pseudomonadota; class Gammaproteobacteria; order Xanthomonadales; family Rhodanobacteraceae; genus Dyella; species Dyella japonica_D. Next base: position 4,229 of record NZ_JBEPMU010000004.1, on the reverse strand, counting down.
GCCGCCCGCAGGATGGACGCATCAAGACGCGCTCCGCTTCGGGACGCGAAGTGGAACTGCGTATCTCCACCATGCCCACCGCCTTCGGCGAAAAGGTGGTGATGCGTATCTTCGACCCGGATATCGTGGCGAAGGACTTCTCGCAGCTGGGCTTCTCGCCCGAAGAAGGCGAGGCATGGCGTTCGATGGTGGAGCGCCCCCACGGCATCGTGCTGGTCACCGGTCCCACCGGCTCGGGCAAGACCACCACGCTCTATTCCACGCTCAAGCATCTGGCCACGCCGGAGTTGAACGTGTGCACGGTGGAAGACCCGATCGAAATGGTCAGCGCCGAATTCAATCAGATGCAGGTGCAGCCGGCGATCGATCTCGATTTCGCCACGGGTGTGCGTACGCTGTTGCGACAAGACCCGGACATCATCATGGTGGGCGAAATCCGCGACCTGGAAACCGCGCAGATGGCGGTGCAGGCGTCGCTGACCGGCCATCTCGTGCTGTCGACGCTGCACACCAACGATGCGCCCAGCGCGATCACTCGCTTGCTCGATCTGGGCGTGCCGCATTACCTGATCCAGTCCACGCTGACCGGCGTGGTGGCGCAGCGACTCGTGCGAACACTGTGCGTTCATTGCAAGCAGGCGGTGGAGCAGGAGCCGCACGAATGGACCGCCCTCACGCATGGCTGGGACGTGCCGCTGCCCGCGAAAGTCTTCAAGCCTGTGGGTTGCCTGGAATGCCGCAACACCGGTTTCATGGGACGCACTGGCATCTACGAGATGCTGCCGCTGTCGGGACGATTGCGCAGCCTGATTTCATCGCAGCTCGATCTTGGCCACTTTGGTCACGCCGCACTCGCCGAAGGCATGCGTCCCTTGCGCATCTCCGCTGCGGCGCAGGTGGCGCGTGGCGTCACCACGGTCAAGGAAGTCCTTACCGTCATTCCGCCCATCGAACATGGCGTCGTTTGACGACGTCCCGGATCCACCCAACGCATTCGTCGTATCGCATCGCATGAAGCCTGTCCTGATTATCCGCACCGGTCGCGCTCCCGCTCCCATTCGCGCACGCCACGGTGATTTTCCCCATTGGTTTCGCCTGGGCGCCCAGCTTTCGCCCGATCGTATCCGCGTGATCGACGTGGAAGCCGGCGAAGAACTTCCCGCACCAAGCGAAGTGGCCGGCGCGCTGATCACCGGCTCCGCGGCGATGGTCACGGAACGCGCACCGTGGAGTGAACGCACGGCGGGATGGATCCGCGACGCGATGGATGAGGAATTGCCGATGTTCGGCGTGTGCTACGGGCATCAGCTGATGTCGCACGCACTGGGTGGACGCGTCGACTATCTGCCCGGTGGTCGCGAAATTGGCACGGTATCGCTCAACGTGCTCGATGCGGCGAAGAACGATCCGCTCGCCAGCGCGTTGCCGCTCCAATTCCGTGCCCACGCCACGCACGAGCAGAGCGTGCTCGAACTGCCCAAGGGCACGACGGTGCTGGTCAGCTCGGCGCGCGACCCGCATCATCTCGTGCGCTATGGCAAGAACGCGATGAGCGCCCAGTTCCACCCCGAATTCAACGCCGACGTGATGCGTGCGTATATCCACCGCAAGCAGCACGACATGAAGCGCGAAGGCTTCGATCCGCATCACACGTTCAAGCAGGTGGCGGCCACACCGCTCGCGCGGCGATTGTTCCGGCAGTTCTCACGCCATCATGGCCTCGCCACCGGCTGAGGTGGTTGTCATGCACACGGTCTAGAATCGACCCATTGGCGCGAACTCAACCGGCGCCGCCACATGGAAGAACGCCATGGGTCGACAACCGCATGTGCACCGCGCATCGGTCATCGCGATGCGCCTGGTCGATATCGCCGACACGATCGATTTGACGGCGGCCGAGTCGCTCTGGGCACAACGCGCACGTACCGCCGCGGCACGCAGCCGACTCGTGACGGCACCGCCCAAGGCATTGACCTTTGGCGTGCCGCCGGTGGAACTGACGCTCGGATCCCTCGAACTCGTCATTGCCGGCCAAACGCTGCAGGCCACTGCGCTGGCTCGACTCTACGAATTCGGCGTGGCCGCGTTCTCCATCAACGTGCCCGCCGATGATCTCGCGTGGACGGAGTTCAGCGCGCGCGTGAATGCGGTGGATGCGGCGCTTGGCCTTGCATCGCCCACGGATGCCTGGAATCGCTTGCTGACGCAGATCATGGACATCATGCGTCCCGCGCTGCTGAGGCCCAGCCAGACCGTGCTGCACGAAGACTATCTACTTGGATTGGTGCATTCACTCGAAGGCGTCACGACCACCGCGGCGTTGCATGATGAGCTCGACCTCGTTCCGCTGCTCGCCGGCGAATCGCGCCCCCTTTCCGAATCCGCACGACAGGAACTGCTGCGGCAACGCTTTTCCTACTACACCGACGACCTGGCGGTGCTCACCTGGGATCGCGCTTTCATCTACGAACCGCGCGATGAATCGGATGTCGTCGACATTCTCGAAGTGGCAAACGCCCAGCTGCTGGAGTTGCGCTACTACGACGAGTTGCTGGATGCGGAATTGCCACGCATGTACGACCTCGTGGAAGCAACCCACCATGTCGCCAATCCCTTCGCGGCGCGGCGCTATGCGGACCTCGCACGCCATCTCTACACGCTCGTGGCGGAGGTCACCGAAGTCACGGAGAAGGTGGACAACGCACTGCAGGTGACGGAAGACGTCTATCTCGCACGCGTCTATGCCGCGGCACTGGAGTTGTTCCGCGTTCCGCATGTCGGCAAGGCCGTGGACCGCAAGCTGGCCATCATCCGGGACAGTTATTCCGCGCTGTACGAAGAGGCTTCAAGCAAGCGCGGTGAGTTGATGGAGCTGGCCATCATCCTGTTAATCGCCGTGGAGATCGTCATCGCCGTGATCCGCCACGTTTAAACGCGATGCTCAGCGCCCGCGCGGTGGCATCGGGAATGGCGTGATCTTCTGGCCATCGCTTGCATCGCGAATCACCAGCGCGCCCTTGTTCTCCACTTCCTCGATGCGCACCACCGATTGCATTGGAAGGTGGAGCACGCGCGTGTCCTTGAATTCGTCGCGCAGTTTTTCTTCGGTGGGATCCACGAGAAGGCCTTCACCGACGGGCTCGAACACCAGCTCGCCCACTTCGGTAAATCCCCAGAGGCTGCTGGACGCCACGTGCCGGGCATAGAGCTCGTAGCACTTGCCGAGGTGGAGGAACGTCACTTTGTAGAGTTTCTTGGTGCGCATGCGCTTATCTTAGCCGCGCAGGCGACGCGCAATCGCATCGCGCGAGAACAATGCGAAGGCAACGCCAAACAGGAAGCCGGCAATGTGCGTCCACCACACCACGGCGCCGTAGCTGGGCCCGGCGTAACTGAAGAGCAACTGCAGAAGAACCCAGATGCCAATCAGGAGAAAGGCGGGGACACGCACGAACTCCAGATAGAGACCCAACGGCAGCACCAGTCCCAGCCTGGCGCGCGGGAAAAGCGCGATGTAGGCGCCGAGCACCGCGGACACGGCGCCACTGCATCCGATGATCGGCGAACGCACGCCGGCCAGGGAGATCGCACCGACCAGGTTGGCCACGATGCCGCCCAGCACGAACAGCAACAGGAATCGCAGCGAGCCCAGCGCTCGCTCCGCCGGAAGGCCAAATATCACTAGGAACAGCAGATTGCCCAGCAAGTGCAACCACGCCAGGTGAATGAAGAGTGCCGTGAACAGGCGAAGCAACGAGGGATCGTGAAGTTGCGGCAGCAACGGCGCTTTCGCGTCGAAGATGTTCGCCGGCACCGTGCCCCACTCCAGCCACATCGACATGCGCTGCGGCGCGGGCATCAACGCCAACCCGACGAAGCTGATCACGCACACGACCACCACAAGCACGGTGGCCCATTGAACGTGCTGACGACGGCGGGTTTCGACATGGACGAACACTGAAACGCTCCGCGGTATATGCAGGCCAGTTGAGCCTTGCATCATAGGCGATATGGTTTTTCCACGTAGCGCACGGAAGCGATGCAGGATAGGTGCGAACGCCGAGTCGGCCGTCCATATGCGAGTCGCTGGGCAGCCAAGATTTCGATTTGCCCAAAGACAAACGCCTTCCCGTATGGGAAGGCGTTTGAGGGATAAAGCCCCTGGCGGTGACCTACTCTTGCATGAGGATTCACACTACCATCGGCGCAGCTGCGTTTCACTTCCGAGT
>NZ_JBEPMU010000003.1:0-687266 GCF_040545895.1 Dyella japonica | reverse complement strand
ACTCGGAAGTGAAACGCAGCTGCGCCGATGGTAGTGTGAATCCTCATGCAAGAGTAGGTCACCGCCAGGGGCTTTATCCCTCAAACGCCTTCCCACACGGGAAGGCGTTTGTCTTTGCGCGAACCCAAAACTTGGACGAGTGGCGCGGTGGGATTTGGACGGCCAAACTCTGGACGTCTAGACGCAGTCGACATGGATTCGGGCTTTGGTGATCGCGGTTGGCCTGAGGGGGCCGTGGTCAGTGCGCGCAGCTTGCCTGAGCCTGAACGAATACGCGAAGTGACATGCCGTTTGTCGCATGAATTTGCGAATATCGGTAGCCCACCATCGACAATGTGATGCGCATGACGACTCCTCAGAAGAGCCGCCTCGGTCCGCTTTCCTATCTGATCTTCTCTTCCCGCTGGCTGCAGCTGCCGTTGTACCTCGGCCTGATCGTCGCCCAGGCGATCTACGTGGTGCAGTTCGTGCGCGAGCTCTGGCATCTCGTCGATGCCACGCTGTTCGGGCATTTCGACGCAAGCGCGACGGCGGAGAGCGCCGAAACGACGATCATGCTCACCGTGCTTGGCCTGATCGACGTGGTGATGATTTCCAATCTGTTGGTCATGGTGATCGTGGGCGGTTACGAAACGTTCGTGTCGCGCTTGAAGCTCGAAGGCCATCCCGACCAGCCCGAATGGCTTTCGCACGTGAATGCGACGGTGCTGAAGGTGAAACTGGCGATGGCGATCATCGGCATTTCGTCTATCCACCTGCTTGCCACCTTCATCAAGGCAGCTTCGCTCGATGCGCAAACCATCAAATGGCAGGTGCTGCTGCATCTGGCGTTCGTGGTGTCTGCGCTCGCGCTCGCTTTTATCGACCGCATCATGCAGCCGGGCGAGAAGGCCGCGGCGCACTGACCAGGCGATGCGCGAATCATTTCCATCGCGGCCAAGAAGATGCGGCCACTGCGCCTCGAGCGTTCGCACGCGCTGAAAACGAACGAGGCCTCCGTATAGGAGGCCTCGTCGTATCAATTCATCCGAATTGCGGTTAAGGCGAACGATCAGTCGATCGCGTAACCAAACTGTTCTTCGAATTCCTTGGAGAATTGCGCGTAGTCGAAGCGCTGGTTCTGCGTGCCCGGGTGCTCAACCTTCAGCGCACCCATCAGCGAGGCCATACGGCCCACGGTCGGCCAGTCCTTGCCCTTCATGATGCCGAAGATCAGACCGGCGCGATAAGCGTCGCCGCAACCCGTGGGATCGACCACCTGGCGCTCGCGTGCCGGCGGAATCTCGTGCGTGGTGCCTTCGGTATAGATCTGCGAGCCGCGCGGCCCCAGCGTGACGATATAAGCCTTCACGCGCGAGGCGATCTCCTGCGCGCTCCAGCCGGTGCGCTGCTGCAGCAATTGCGACTCGTAGTCGTTGACGATCACATACGTCGCCTTTTCGATCATCGAGCGGAACTCGGCTCCGTCGAACAACGGCATGGCCTGACCCGGATCGAAGATGAAGGGCACTCCGCGCGCAGCGAATTCATCGACGTGCTGCAGCATGGCGTCGCGGCTGTCCGGCGCCACGATGGCGAAGCTGATCTCCGGAATGTCGCGCACGTGGTTGGTGTGCGCGCTCAGCATGGCGCCCGGGTGGAAGGCGGTGATCTGGTTGTTGTCCAGGTCGGTGGTGATGAAGCACTGCGGCGTGAACTGGTCATCGAACACGCGCACGTAGTCCATGCGGATGCCGCACTTTTGCATATGGGCCTGGTACGGGCCGAAGTCCTGGCCCACCGTTGCCACCGGCAGCGGATCGGCGCCCAACAGCTTGAGGTTATAGGCGATGTTGCCCGCGCAACCGCCAAATTCGCGACGCATACGGGGCACCAGGAACGACACGTTCAGGATGTGCACCTGGTCGGGCAGGATGTGATTCTTGAACTGGTCCTGGAACACCATGATGGTGTCGTAGGCAAGCGATCCGCAGATGACGGCTGACATGATGCGAGGATGATCCCTGGCAGATGAATAGGCAGTCCGGGCAGCGTGACGCCAGCCTGGCTCAAAGTTCCCGATCATACCGGGAACTTGGGCCGGCCGCGACTTTCTTGCGGGCCACGGCGGATTCGGAAGAACCCGCAAAAGCCACAAAAAGAACGCACGAAAGTCTCATATCACAGCGTAAACAAAGGCTTTCTTAACGAGAATGTCCTTGCGGTCCTGTGGGTTGCTGACTAGACTGGCGCGCTTACTTTTTAGCCACAGCCGGCACGCGGCGGACCCATGTTCAAGAAGTTTCGCGGATTTTTCTCCAACGATATTTCGATCGACCTCGGCACGGCCAACACCCTTATTTATGTAAGGGGACAGGGTATTGTGCTGAACGAACCATCGGTGGTTGCTATCCGCCAGGACCGTGGTCCGGGTGGTCCTCGTGCCGTGGCCGCCGTAGGTACCGAGGCCAAGCGCATGCTGGGCCGCACGCCGGGCAACATTGCCACGGTGCGTCCGATGAAGGATGGCGTGATCGCCAACTTCTCGATGACCGAGGCGATGCTGCAGCACTTCATCAAGCAGGTGCACAAGTCGCGCATGCTCCGTCCGAGCCCGCGCGTGCTGGTCTGCGTGCCTTGCGGCTCCACCCAGGTGGAGCGTCGCGCCATCAAGGAATCGGCCGAAGGCGCCGGTGCGCGCGACGTGTTCCTGATCGAGGAGCCCATGGCAGCTGCGATTGGCGCCGGCATCCCGGTGCACGAGGCGCGCGGCTCGATGGTGCTGGACATCGGCGGCGGCACCTCCGAAGTGGCCGTGATCTCGCTTAACGGCATCGTCTACTCGCAGTCCGTGCGCGTGGGCGGCGACCGCTTCGACGAGGCCATCATCAACTACGTGCGCCGCAACCACGGCACGCTGATCGGCGAATCCACTGCCGAGCGCATCAAGCTCGAGATCGGTTGCGCCTTCCCGCAGACCAACGTCAAGGAAATCGAGATTTCCGGCCGTAATCTGGCGGAAGGCGTGCCGCGCATGTTCACCATCAACTCCAACGAAGTGCTGGAAGCGCTGCACGAGCCGCTGTCGGGCATCGTGGCCGCGGTGAAGTCGGCACTCGAGCAGACGCCGCCGGAACTGTGCTCCGACGTCGCCGAGCGCGGCATCGTGCTCACCGGTGGTGGCGCGCTGCTGCGCGATCTGGATCGCCTGATCTCCGAGGAAACCGGCCTGCACGTGCAGGTGGCCGACGAGCCGCTGACCTGTGTGGCCCGTGGCGGTGGCAAGGCGCTGGAGCTGATCGATCAGCACGGCAGCGATTTCTTCGCCCCGGAATAAACCTAGCGACAGGGGTTAGGCCATGGCGCTTGCGCGCGAGGAATCCTCGCCCCTGTTTGCCGGTACCGTCGCCGGTACCCTCAGGCTCATTCTTTATCTTGCGCTGGCCATGGTGCTGATGGTGCTCGACCATCGCAACGGTTGGATCTGGCGCCTTCGCTACGCCACCTCGGTGCTGGTGGAGCCGGTGTATCGGCTGGCCAGCTTGCCGGCTTCTGGCATGCACACGCTCAGCGTGGCCTTCGCCGACCGCAAGATGCTTACCGAGCAGAACCAGCGCCTGCGCGAAGACCTGCTGCTCGCCAACGCCAAGCTCAACCGCATGGCGGCCGTGGCCGAGCAGAACGAGCGCCTGAAGCAGCTGCTCGACACGCAGCACAGCCTTGACCTCAATGTGCAGCTGGCCCGCGTGATCGACGTGGACCTGGGCTCGTATCGCCATCGCATGCTGGTGAACGTGGGTTCGCACGATGGCGTGAAGCCCGGGCAGGTGGTGATCGATGCGCACGGCGTGATGGGGCAGGTGGTGGAAGTGATGCCGCGTACCTCGCTGGTGATGCTGGTGACCGATCCTGATCACGCCATTCCGGTGGTGGTCGAGCGCACGGGTCTTCGCACCGTGGCCTACGGCACGCGTGATGGCGACCTGCTGAGCCTGCCGAACATCTCCATGGCAGCCGACATCCATCCGGGCGACAAGTTGCTCTCATCCGGCCTGGGTGGGCGTTTCCCGCCTGGGTTCCCCGTGGGCGAGATTCGCAGCGTGGAACCGGCGGCCTCGGGCATGTTCCTGGAAGGGCGCGCACGTCCCACCGCCGATCTGGATCGCAGCGACAACGTGCTGCTGCTGCACGATCTGGCCGAACCGGCCGGGCCGCCTGCACCGGCTGCCCCCGTTGGGCCGCCGGCCGATCTCGCTCCCGCACCGTCCGCCAGCACGGCCGCGCCACCGCGTACCGATGCGACGCCGGCGCAGACACAGACACCGCAAGCCACCACGAATCCACCGGTGCAGCCATGAGCAAATCACGCGTCAGTCTGATTTGGTTCGTGGGCACATTGGTGTTCGCCGTGCTGTCGATGCTGATTCCGCTGCCAGCGCCGTTGCAGCCGTTCAAGCCGTATTGGCCTGCACTGTTCCTGCTGTACTGGGCATTGGAGTCGGGCGAGCGCGTGACGCTGGGCCTGGCCTTCATCATCGGCCTGTGCGCGGACCTGCTCGACGGCGTGTTGCTGGGCGAGCAGGCCATGCGCTTGTGCGCGCTGGTGTTCATCGTGCTGCGCTTCCGCTCGCGCCTGCGTTTCTTCCCGATGTGGCAGCAGACCCTGGCTGTGCTCGCTTTGCTGTTGAACGACCGCGTGCTGCTGCTGATCGTGCGCACCTTTGCCGGCGACGCCTTGCCGCCGGCAACCTGGTGGATCTCGCCGTTTGTCGGCGCCGCGCTGTGGCCGTTCCTGTTCCTGCTCATGGACGACCTGCGCATGCGCCTGCGCATCCAGTAACGCCATGGCCCTGCGGCGACGATCCATCAAGGACACGCGTGGCGAAGCCGCGCTGTTCCGCGTGCGCGCCATGGTGGGCTTCGCCCTGATCCTGTTGGGCCTGGGCGTGCTGGTGGCGCGTTACCAATACCTGCAGGTGCAGCGCCACGACGAATTCGCGCTGCGCTCGGAAAACAATCGCGTGAAGCCGCGCGCCATCCCGCCCGCACGCGGCCTCATCTTCGATCGCAACGGCGTGCTGCTGGCCGACAACGTGCCGGCCTTCCGCCTGGAAGTGGTGCCCGAGCAGGTGAAGGACATGCCGGCCATGCTGGCCGCGGTCCGCGAGGTCATACCGCTGGATGATGGCGACATCGATGCCTTCAGGAAGCAGCTCAAGCAGAACCGGCGCTTCGACAGCGTGCCGTTGAAACTGCATCTCACCGAAGACGACATCGCGCGTTTCGCCATCAACCGTTGGCGGTTCCCGGGTTTGGACGTGGTGCCATATCTCACCCGCCGTTATCCCTACGGTGCGTTGTTTGCCCATGTGGTGGGCTACGTCAGCCGCATCGATGCGGATGACATGGCGCGCCTGGATGCCGATCGCTACAAGGGCACCAGTCATGTGGGGCGCAGCGGCCTGGAGCGTTCGTACGAAGACATGCTGCACGGCGAGCCCGGCTATGAGCTGGTGGAAGTGAATGCCGATGGCCGCGTGCAGCGTGTGCTGGAAACCCACGCACCCACGCCGGGCAAGAACCTCTATCTGAGCATCGACGTTCGCGTGCAGAAGGCGGCCAACGATGCATTCGAGGGACGCCCGGGTTCGTCGGTGGCCATCGATCCGCGCAATGGCCAGGTGCTGGCCATGGTCAGTGTGCCGAGCTTCGATCCGAACCTGTTCGTCAACGGCATCAGCAAGGCCGACTACACCGGCTACATGAATGCCGAAGACAAGCCGCTGCTCAATCGCGCACTCAAGAGCGCGTATCCGCCGGGCTCGACGGTGAAGCCGTTCCTGGCGCTGGGCGGACTCGAGCTGGGCATTCGCCGGCCCGAGGACACCGTGTTGTCGACGGGCGAGTTCTGCATACCGGGACAGCAGCGTTGTTATCGCGATGACGTCCGCGGCGGCAACGGCACGGTCAATATGATTCGCGCCATCCAGCTATCGACCAACACGTATTTCTACAAGCTCGCGCTGGACATGGGCATCGATCGGTTTGCCAACTGGATGGGCAGCCTCGGCTTTGGCAAGAAGACCGGCATCGATTTGCTTGGCGAAGCCGAGGGCATCCTGCCGTCGCGCGAGTGGAAGGCCACGCGCAGCAAATATCCGTGGTTCCAGGGTGAAACGGTCATTGCCGGTATCGGCCAGGGCTACTGGAACGTCACCGCGTTGCAGCTGGCACACGCGACCGCCACGTTTGCGGGCCACGGCACGCCTTACTCGCCACGACTGGTGATGGCGACGGCCGCGGTGAAGGAACGCCCGACGCCCCTGCCAAATCCGCCCGCCGGACCGTCGGTGATCCGCAAGCCCAATGACTGGAACGTCGTGAACGAGGGCATGGAAGCGGTGGTGTACGGCGTGGGCGGTACGGCGCAACAGGCCGGCGTCTTCAAAGGATTTCCGCTTCGAGTCGCAGGCAAGAGCGGCACGGCGGAACGTTTCTCTCGCCGCAGCAACGAGTACGACACCAACAAGAACCTGGCCTATCTGGCGACGCGACACCGCGCATGGTTCATCGCTTACACGCCCACCGATGCGCCACGAATTGCCGTGGTGGCGATGCTCGAGTCAGGCGCCTGGGGCGCTGCGGATGCCGGTCCCATCGTGCGCAAGGTGATGGAGGCGTGGCTTGCCTCGACTGGCGGTCCCGTGCCGCCGTCGAACACGCCGGAGGGCGGTCCTGCCGTGCCGTCCAGTGTCTCCGAATTGCCTGAGGACACACCGGTCGCCACGCCGGCCGATCTATCTGCCATGCCCGCCGACAGCTCCAGCACGGCGCCACCTGACGACGGAGGCAACCCGTGATCGACGAGCTCCAGGCGCGCCTTGTGCGCTTCATCCGTCGCGTGATGACGCGGCCGCGCATCGACATTCCGCTCGCCTTCGGCCTGATCGTGCTCGCCACCGTGGGCCTGGTGACGCTGTACAGCGCCAGCGGCGGCAACATGGCGATGATCGGCGGGCAGGCTGCGCGCTTCGTCATGGGCGGCGTGCTGGTGATGCTGATCTCGCGCATTCCGCCGCAGACCTTGCGCACCTGGACGCCATGGCTCTTCGCCGGCAGCGTTTTCCTATTGCTGGTGGTGGCCGGCATCGGCGAGATCCGCAGCGGGTCCAAGCGCTGGTTGAACCTGGGCGTCATGTCGTTCCAGCCGTCCGAACTGCTCAAGCTCACCATGCCGATGATGGTGGCGTGGTACCTGCATCCGCGGCAGTTGCCGCCGAGTTGGAAGGACATCATCACCGTAGGCATCCTCATCGCGATTCCGGCGGGCCTGATCGCGGAACAGCCGGATCTGGGCACCGCCTTGCTGGTGTCCGCCGCCGGTGCGTTCGCGTTGTTCCTGTCGGGCATGCGCTGGTGGAAGATCGGCAGCCTGCTGGCCGTGGTGGGCGGCATGATCCCGGTGGCCTGGCACTTCCTGCACGAATACCAGCGCAATCGCGTGCGCACGCTGCTCGATCCGGAATCCGACCCTCTCGGCAACGGTTGGCACATCATCCAGTCGCAGATCGCCGTGGGTTCCGGCGGCGTGTTCGGCAAGGGCTGGCAGCACGGCACGCAGTCGCGCCTGGACTTCCTGCCCGAACACACCACCGACTTCATCTTCGCCGTGTTCTCCGAAGAATTCGGCCTGGTCGGCGTAATCGGCGTGATGCTGCTCTACGCCTTCATCATCGGCCGCTGCCTGTGGATTGCGATGGAGGCGCGCGACACGTATTCGCGCCTGCTCGCGGGCGCCATCGGCATGAGCTTCTTCGTGTACGTGTTCGTCAACGGCGGCATGGTGGCCGGCATGTTGCCGGTGGTGGGCGTGCCGATGCCGTTGATCAGCTATGGCGGCACGTCGGCGGTGTCGTTGCTCACGGGCTTCGGCGTGCTGATGTCGATCTACGCGAACCGGAAGATTCACAAGTAAGCGCGCCTTCGTCGTTCCGCCGGTGGCGCGGTGCCTGCATCGGCGGCACCGGCATGCGTTGAAAAGTCACGGCAAAAGGCCGGTTTTCGTCTCATCGCGTGCTAGGCTTGCCGCGTAGCCGTTTTCGACAGCGAAGTCATTCATGCCCTCGATTCCCGCGTCGCTCCCGACTCGTCGCCTCGTTGCCACGCTGGGCCTCCTTTTCGCCACGGCATGCATGCCGGCCCTCGCAGAAACCCATCCCGGACAGGGTCAGCTGGTCAGCGAAGTGGCCCGCGATACGGGCAAGAGTGCGGCGTCGCTCAACAGCTTGCTCGATGGCGCGAAAAAGCAGCAGGGCATCCTCGATGCCATCAGCCGGCCCGCCGAAGCCAAGCCGTGGAAGGATTACCGGCCGATCTTCCTCACGCCCCAGCGCATCAACGACGGCATCGCGTTCTATCGCGAGCATCGTGCCTTGCTGGAAAGCATCGGCAAGCAATACGGCGTGGCGCCCGAATACATCGTGGCCATCGTCGGCGTGGAAACCTCGTACGGACGCATCACTGGCAAGTACAAGGTGCTCGATGCGCTGGTGACGCTGGGCCTGTATTACCCGCCGCGCGCCACGTTCTTCCGCGAGCAGCTAAAGACGCTGCTGGAGCTGCCGGACAATCACCTGGCAGGTCCCGTCGATACGCTCACGGGTTCGTATGCGGGTGCGCAGGGCTGGGGACAGTTCATGCCGTCCAGCATCCGCGACTTCGGCGTGGATGCCGATGGCGATGGCCGCATCGATCTGAAGAATTCGCTGCCCGATATCTTCGCCAGCGTTGCCAACTACTTCGCCAAGCATGGCTGGCAGACCGGCGGCCTGGTGGCCGCGCCGGCGCAGGCCGATGGCGCCGCCAAGCCCATAGCCGTCAAGGACTCCAAACCGCAATGGCCGCTCGAGCAGCTCGAAGCATGGGGCTATGCGCCCATGCAGTCGCTCAATCCCGGGCAGCCGACCAGCCTGCAATCACTGCAGGGTGCGGACGGCATGGAGTACTGGTTCACCTTCCAGAATTTCTATGTGATCACCACCTACAACCGCAGTCCGCTCTACGCGCTGGCGGTGCACCAGCTGGCGCAGGCGATCGCGCAAGGGGCCAACGGCCAGGGAACCGACAGGATGGAAGCCACGCAATGACTTGGCGGCTCGCGCTGCCACTCCTGCTGATGGCGCTGCTGGCCGGTTGCAGTGGCGGCAAGACCCGTCCTTCGACGAGTCAGGGCGCGTCCTCGCGTGGCCCTTATTCGTCCGGCGGCAGCGGATCGTCGTCACGCGGCGGCGTCAATGACGACACCAGCCGGCCGCAGAGCAGTCGCTATCGCGATGACGTGGACAGCGTGCCGCAGGGGCCGCCGCCGGAAGTCATCGCCAAGCTGCCCGAGCCGGTGCCGAAGGTGGAACCGCGCGCGCTCTATGGCAACAAGTCGCCGTACACCGTGCTGGGCCAGACCTACAACGTGCTGGCCTCGCCGAACGGTTACGTGGAGCGCGGCATCGCCTCGTTCTACGGCAACAAGTTCCACGGGTACAAGACGTCGAGTCTCGAGGACTACGACATGTACCAGTTCAGCGCTGCGCACAAGACGCTGCCTATCCCCAGCTATGCGCGCGTGACGAACCTGGAGAACGGCAAGAGCGTGATCGTGCGCATCAACGATCGCGGCCCGTTCCACGAGAACCGCGTGATCGATCTTTCCTACGCCGCTGCCGTACGCATTGGCGTGTGGCCGAAGGGCACGGGCCTGGTCGAAGTGCGTGCCATCGATCCGTCGCAGCCGCTCACGGCGCAAACCTTGCCGCCGCCACCGCCTGCGCCTAAACCTGCCAGCCCGGGGCCCGGTATTTATCTGCAGGTGGGCGCATTCTCCGACGTGGTCAACGCCGAACGCGTGGCGCAGCAGCTGCGCACCGCGAATTTTGCGCCGGTACAGGTGGTGGATGCCCAAATCAACGGTCGCAATATCCGGCGCGTGCGCGTGGGTCCGCTTGCCAGCGTGGACCAGGCCGACGATGTGACCTCGCGAATCGAGGGCATGGGGCTGCCCAGGCCGCAGGTCGCGGTAGACTGACGTATTGAAATTCTTGCGGCGCCCTGGCGTCGCGATTGCCATTGGACCGAATCGAACGATGAACCTGATCCGCCGTACCCTCTCCTCGCTCGCCGTCGCCGCTCTGGTCGTCGGCACCGCCGTTGCCCAGCAGACGCCGCCCAAGCCCGCTCCGGTGCCGCGGCCGGTGACGCCGGAGGCCCCGGTGCCGCCGCCGCCGGACGTGGACGGCAAGAGTTGGGTGCTGATGGATTACGCCACGGGCCAGGTGCTGGCGTCGAAGGAACCCGACCTGCGCGTGGAGCCGGCCTCGATCACCAAGATCATGACCGACTACGTGGTCTCGGCCGAGGTCGCCAATGGCAAGGTCCACATGACCGACCCGGTGAACATCAGCGAGAACGCATGGCGCAGCGGCGGTGCAGGCACCGACGGTTCCACCAGCTTCCTCAAGCTCAACAGCCAGGTGCCGCTGAAGGACCTGCTGTACGGCCTGATCATCCAGTCCGGCAACGATGCCGCCATCGCACTGGCCGAGCACACCGCCGGCTCGGAGCAGGCGTTTGCCGGCCTGATGAACGGTTACGCCAAGCAACTGGGCATGACCAACACGAATTTCGAGAACGCGTCGGGCTATCCGATCCCCAATCACTACTCGACGGCGCGTGACATCGCGATTCTTTCGCGCGCGCTGATCCACGACTTCCCCGAGGACTATGCGATCTCGGCGATCAAGGACTTCGAGTGGAACGGCATCAAGCAGCACAACCGCAACCTGCTGCTGTGGCGCGACCCGACCGTCGACGGCATCAAGACCGGCCACACTGCGGCCGCCGGCTTCTGTCTGGCCGCCTCGGCCAAGCAGGGCGACGCACGCATGATCGCCATCGTGATGGGCTCGACCAACGAGAAGACCCGAGCCGACGCCGCCATGGCGTTGATGAGCTACGGTTTCCGTTTCTATGAGACGCACAAGTTGTATGACGGCAACAAGCCGCTGGCGACGCCGAAGCTGTGGAAGGGCCAGTCCAACCAGCTGCCGCTGGGCGTGGCGGATAACGTTCTGGTGACGGTAAAGCGCGGCGATTACGACAAGCTGCAGGCCACCATGGACGTGCCGGCCACGTTGATCGCGCCGTTCACCAAGGGCCAGCAGGTGGGCACGCTGCGTGTCACGCTCGATGGCCAGCCGGTGCAGAACGTGCCGCTCATCGCGCTCGCCGACGCGCCGCAGGCCGGTTTCTTCGGTCGCCTGTGGGACAGCATCATGCTGTGGTTCCATAGCGACAAGAAGCCCGACGAGAAGAAGTGAGGGAGGTGCACTGATGCGCGATATCGACTCCATCGAAGCCCAGCAAGAAGGCCAGGGTTTCCAGTTTCCCGGCGAATTCGAAATCACCGCGATGGGTAATGCCGCCGTGGACCTGAAGGCCCGCGTGCCGCAGATCCTGGAAGGCATCGGCCTGCATGTGCTGCATGAGACGGTGAAGCACCGTCACTCGCGCGAAGGCAATTTCATCTCGGTGACGGTGAGCTTCCGCGCCGAGACGCGCGAGCAGTACGACGAGGCGCACGCCTCGCTGCGCGCCGACCCGGACATCCGCTACACGCTGTGACAACCCCGGGGCGCCCTGGCGCCCCATGGGCTGGCGGGCCGACCGTACCCGCCGGCAACGGTGACTTCCAGCCCTTGCAAGGGCCCTCGCACGGCCGCAGATAATCAGCTCCGCTCCCAGGCCATTCCCCATGTCCCTGCCGCTCAAAGTTCGTCGTCTCGGTCGCCAGCCCTACGAGGCGACCTGGGAGGCGATGAGCCAATTCACCAATAACCGTGGCACCGACACGCCCGACGAACTCTGGCTGCTCGAGCACGACCCGGTATTCACGCTCGGCCAGGCCGGCAAGACCGAACACGTGCTGGCGCCGGGCGATATCCCGGTGATCCACGTGGACCGCGGCGGCCAGGTGACCTATCACGGTCCCGGCCAGATCGTGGCTTATCCGATGATCGACCTGCGCCGCGCCGGCGTCAGCGTGCGCGAGCTGGTCCACAAGATCGAGCAAGCCATCATCGACACCATGGGGCACTGGAACATCGGCGCGGACCGCCTGGAGGGCGCTCCGGGTGTGTACGTGGCGGGCGCCAAGGTGGCGGCGCTGGGGTTGCGGGTGCGCCGCGGCTGCAGCTTCCATGGCCTGGCCTTCAACGTGAACATGGACCTGGAGCCTTATCACCGCATCAATCCCTGTGGCTACAAGGGTTTGGAGGTCACGCAGGTGCTAGACTTGGGTGGTCCGTCGCGCCTGTCGGATGTCGAGGACGCCCTGGTGGAGGAGTTCTGCCGCCAGTTCGGATTCGTCGCCGAGGCGGCGCCCCCCATACTCCCTGAACTACCCGCTCGCGTAGCGGTCTGAGCTTCCCTACATGAGCGAAATTTCCTCTTCCAAGGTCATCCCGATCAGCGTCGTTGGCGGCACGCCCGTCGAAAAGCAGCTCGGCAATGACAAGATCGGGCTCAACCGCGCCGGTTTCGACACCAACGTGCCGACGCTGCGCAAGCCGAGCTGGATCCGCGTGCGACTGCCGCAAGGCAATGCGGTGCAGCAGCTGAAGTCGCGCCTGCGCGAGAACTCGCTTGTGACGGTGTGCGAGGAAGCCTCGTGCCCGAACATCCATGAGTGCTTCAGCAAGGGCACCGCCACCTTCATGATCCTCGGCGAGGTGTGCACGCGCCGCTGTTCGTTCTGCGACGTGGCGCATGGCCGTCCGGCTGCGCCCGATCCGCTGGAGCCGGCACGCCTGGCCGAAACCATTCGCGACATGCGCCTGAAGTACGTGGTGATCACCTCGGTGGATCGCGACGATCTGCGCGACGGCGGCGCCGAGCATTTCGCCGCTTGCATCCGCGCCACGCGTCATGCAGCACCGAACATCAAGATCGAAATCCTCACGCCCGATTTCCGCGGCAAGGGCCGCATGGAACGCGCGCTGGAAGTGCTGAAGGATTTCCCGCCGGACGTGTTCAACCACAATCTCGAAACCGTGCCGCACCTCTATCGCGAAGTGCGCCCGGGTGCGGACTACCAGTGGTCGCTGGACCTGCTCAAGCGCTTCAAGGCGCAGCATCCGGACGTGCCGACCAAGTCTGGCATCATGCTCGGTCTGGGCGAGACGATGGAGCAGGTGCTGGAAACCATGCGCGACCTGCGCGCGCACGATGTGGACATGATCACCATCGGCCAGTATCTGCAACCCACGCCGCACCATCACCCGGTGGTCCGTTACTGGACGCCGGACGAATTCAACGAACTGCGCGAAGCCGGCGAAGCGATGGGTTTCCATCACGTTGCCTCCGGCCCGCTGGTGCGTTCGTCCTACCACGCTGACCTGCAGGCTCACGCCGCGGGCGTCACCGAGAACGCCTGAAGAGGCCCAAGAAACACTATGAAACTGCGCCCCTCGATTGCCCTGCTGTTTGCCCTGGCCGTTAGCGGCGCCGCTGCCTATGCGCAATCGGCGGCCGACCTCACCGACGGCAGCGCGCCGCGCAAGTTCTCCACGCTGCCGCTGAAGCCTTCCGTCACGCAGGCACAGGCAGCGCAGCTTTCCGCACGCTTCCTCACGCGTTTCCATTACGACGCCAAGCCGCTTGACGATGCGATGTCGCAGAAGATCTACAAGGCGTACATCGATAGCCTCGACGGCGAGAAGGTGTTCTTCACGCAGGCCGACCTCACCAAGTTCGCGCCGCTGAAGACGCAGATGGACGACGCCATCTGGAACCAGGACCTCAGCGGCCCGTTCTCGATGTTCAACCTGTACATCACGCGTGCCATCGAGCGCATGACCTATGCGCGCGGCCTGCTGAAGCAGGGCTTCGATTTCAACACGCAGGAAAGCTACAACTACGACCGCAAGAAGGCCGACTGGCCGAAGGACCAGGCCGAGCTCGACACCTTGTGGCGCGAGCGCACCATGAACGACTGGCTGCGCCTGAAGCTCGCCGGCAAGACCGACGACGACATCCGCAAGACGCTCGACAAGCGCTACGCCGGCTACATCGACCGCGTGAAGCAGCTCGACGGCGAAGACGCGTTCCAGTCCTTCATGAACGCCTATGCCGAATCCACCGACCCGCACACCGATTACCTCGGTCCCCGCGCGGCGGAGAACTTCGACATCTCCATGAAGCTCTCGCTGGAAGGCATTGGCGCGGTGCTGCAGGCGCGCGACGAGTACACCGCCATCCGCGAAATCGTGCCGGCCGGCCCGGCCGCCAAGTCGGGCAAGGTGCACGTGGGCGACCGCATCGTGGCCATCGGCGAAGGCACCAGCGGCCCGATGACCGATGTCATCGGCTGGCGCCTCGACGACGTGGTCAAGCACATCCGCGGCAAGAAGGACACCACGGTTCGCCTGGAAATCCTTCCGGCCGATGCGGGCGTGGACGGCAAGCACGAGATGATCAGCCTGGTTCGCCAGAAGGTGAGCATCGAAGAGCAGGCCGCCAAGAAGAAGGTCATCGAGATCAAGGATGCCGGCGTCACGCGCAAGATCGGCGTGATCGACCTGCCGAGCTTCTACTCCGATTTCGGCGCGCGCCGCGAAGGCGACAAGGACTTCAAGAGCGCCACCCGCGACGTGGCCAAGCTGCTCGGCGAACTCAAGGCCGAGAACGTCGAAGGCGTGGTGATCGACCTGCGCAACAACGGCGGCGGTTCGCTGGCCGAGGCCAACGAGCTCACCGGTCTGTTCATCGACCAGGGCCCGGTGGTGCAGGTGCGCGATGCGCGCGGCGAAGTGCAGGTGCAGGGTGACGACGAGCCGGGCATGTCCTGGAGCGGTCCGATGGCCGTGCTGGTGAATCGTGGTTCGGCGTCGGCATCGGAAATCTTCGCCGCAGCCATCCAGGATTACGGTCGCGGCCTGATCATCGGCCAGCCGACCTTCGGCAAGGGCACCGTGCAGAACCTGGTGGACCTGGACCGCTTCACCCGCAACAACAGCGAGAAGCCGCAGTTCGGCGAGCTGAAGATGACCATCCAGGAATTCTTCCGCATCAATGGCGGTTCCACCCAGCTGAAGGGCGTGACGCCGGACATCCAGTTCCCGAAGAACGGCGACGAGAAGGACTTCGGCGAGTCGACCTACGACAACGCGCTGCCGTGGACGCAGATCGCGCCGGCCGACTACAAGCCGGTCGCCGACCTGAAGGCCTACCTCGGCCAGCTGCAGAGCAAGCATGACGTGCGTGCGACCAAGTCGCCCGCGTGGAAGTTGATGCTCGATGAGCTGGCGCAGTACCGGAAGATGCGCGACAAGACCACCATTTCGCTCAACTTCGCCCAGCGCGAAACCGAGCGCAAGGATCTGGACGCCATCCAGGCCGACTTCCGCGCCCGCCACAAGGCGATCGACGGCAACGCGACGGACGACGATGACACGCTGGCCGTGGACGATGGCCTCAACGCCAACGAGCGCAGCCTGAAGAGCGAGCTGAAGCAGGAGAAGGACGCCAAGAAGGCGCCGGATCCGCAGCTGGACGAAACCGCGCACATCCTGTTCGACGCGGTGGGCCTGATCAAGAGCGACTCGAAGCTGGCGGCGGAAGTGCTGCCGTATGGTGGCAAGTACTCGAACATCAGCGCCACGACGGCGGCGGCAGCGCCGGAGAAGGCGCCGGCGCAGGCTCACTGAGGTTCGGTGTGAATGATGAAAAGGGCGGCCGGAAGGCCGCCCTTTCTTTGTGGGTGGGAGCTGCGTGTTCTTTTGGGGCTCGTTATTCGTGTTGGAGCGCGAGTGCCGCTCTTGGATCGTCATTCCTGCGAAAGCAGGAATCCTGTGACTGTAGGCTACGGTTGTCGTAGCAGCGTCTCGCCCCTCTTGACTGCTCTCGCGACTTGGCCGCTTACGCAGCGGGCGTTTCGATCGGCTGCCGCCGCTCGAGTCACTTTTCTTTTGCTGGCCCACGCATGCGCAGGAGCGCATGCGAACGGCGAAGCCGGCCCGAAGGGCGGAGGGCAGGATGCCCGGAGTCAAAGAAAAGTAACCCAAAGAAAATGGCCTTTAGAGCTTCAAGCTCATAGCGTTCTGTGGGATACGAGCCTTGAGAGTTTTGGAGCCCGGAACGTCACGATCTCTCTGATCAACGTTGCGGCTACACCGCAACGCGCCAACGCGAAGAGGACTTAAAGCGGGGCTCGCTTCGCATCGCGTTGAGTTCGCGGCGCACTGCATTTCTGCCACGCGGCGCTGTGGATGAGGGCTAATCTGGTCTCTGCACGCCTATCAGGGCGTTATAAAAAAAGGCGGCCAATGGCCGCCTTTTTTTCCTGGCTCGACGATTACTTCGCGCCTTTGGCCTTCTTGTCCGCCTGTTCCTTCTTCCACTGCTGGTAGTCGGCAAAGTGGGGGAGGTCGCGTAGCACCTTACTGCGTGGGTCGATGATCACCAGCGTTCCCGCGGGTGCCGTCAACGAGGCGTTGCCGCCGATCATCGGTACGGTCAGCAGCTTGTCGCCCACTTGCACTTCCAACGGCATCGGGAACGGTTTGTCGTGCGGCACCTGCCAGTGCAGGGTGAGGGTATTGCCTTCCTGTCGTGTCTCCAGCTTTGGCAGTGCGGCTTCGCGCAGGTACACGTCGAAGAACCAGTTGAGGTTGCGGCCGCTTACCTGGTTCACGATCTCGATGTAATCGTGCGTGGTGGCGTAGTGCGGCGTGAAGTTGCCGGGCTTGGGATCGGGGCGTCCGTACACCAGCCGGCGGATGCTCTCGAAGAATGCCTGATCGCCGATCATCTGCCGCAGCGTGTGCAGCATCAGCGAGCCCTTGTAGTAGATGTCGTTGCCCGGGCCGCGCTTGGCGTCGTACACATCCTCTTCGTATTGGCTGCGGCCGGCCACGACGGGGAAGGCGTTCTTCACCATGCTGCGCTCGTTCTGCAGCATCGAGAAATACGGCATGTCGCCGTACAGGTACTGGCCATACAGCGGCTGCATGTAGGTGCCGAAGCCCTCGTGCAACCACATGTCGTCCCAGTCGGCATTGGTCATCTGGTTGCCGAACCACTCATGCGAGAACTCGTGCTGCAGCAGCCAGTCGAAGCCGTATTCGCTGCGTGGATAGCCGTTGCCGTATGCGTTGATGGTCTGGTGTTCCATCCCGAGATGCGGCGTTTCCACCACGCCCATCTTCTCGTCGCCGAAGGGGTAGGGGCCAATTTCCTGCTCGAAGAAATCGAGCATGCGCGGGAACTCGGCGAACAACTGTTTGGCCTGCGCTTCGTGACCGCGCAGATACCACATCTGCATCGGTATCGTGTTGCCGTAGCGGCTGTGGTAGTCGCCCTTGAGCACATCGAACGGGCCGACGTTGATCGAGATGGCGTACGTGGTCGGGTGCTTCGCGCGCCAGTGATACGTGTGCGTATCGCCGCGTTCCTTGATGTCCACCAGCACGCCGTTACCCGGCGCCGCCAGCGACTTGGGCACGGTCACATAGGTGTCCACCAGGGCAGGCTTGCCCTGCGGATGATCGATGCACGGCCAGAACAGGTCGCAGCCTTCGCCCTCCACGGCCGTGGCGATCCACGGCTGACCATCGTCCGTGTGGCTCCACACGAAACCGCCATCCCACGGCGCCTTCTTAGCCACGTGCGGCTTGCCGCCATAGCGGATGTCGACCACGGCCTTGCCGCCCTTGGCGAGCGGCTTGGGCAGCGTGATGCGCAGGCGGCCATCCGGATTGCTCCACTGGCCGGGTGGCAGCGTCTTGCCGTCGACACTGAGCTTGGAAATGGCGAAGTGCGGATCGAGATCGAGCAGCAGCGCATCGGTTGCTTCACGGGCGCCGAAGGTGAGGATGGCTTCGGCGTCCAGGCTTTGCTGCGACGGATCAACGCTGAAGTGCAATTCCGCCTGTTCGAAGTCGACGCGCTGCTGTTCGGCGGGAAGTTGTCCGCCGGAGCGCTGCGTCTGTTCGGTGAGCGGCGGTTGCGCGGATGTCGCGTCGTCAGCGGCGTGGGCGGAGGTGGCGAGTGCGGCGCAAAGGGCCAGGGAAAGCAGGCGCGAGCTGGTCATGGATCGGCTTGGCAAGGGAACCAGGCCCAAGAATGACAGGCGGAACGCGCCGTTGTCATCGCCGGAAGTCACGGCATCGCGCCACGAAAAAAGGCGACGTTTCGCGTCGCCCTTTTCTCTCGAACAACCGCGAGGATCAGCGCTTGTAACGCTCCTGCAGGAACGCGAAGAACGCGCGCAGCCCCAGCGCCTCGCCACCGCGCGGACGGCCAGGGCGGTCGTTGTCGTTCCACGCATAGGTGTCCAGGTGCAGCCACGGCGTGGTGTCGGGAACGAAACGCTCCAGGTACAGCGCAGCCGTGATCGCGCCTGCATGGCGCGACGCACCGGAGTTGGCCATATCAGCCAGATACGATTCGAGCATCTTGCGATACGGACGCCACAGCGGCAGGCGCCACAGCGGATCGTTGGTGGCGCGGCCGGCGGCGATCACGCGGTCGGCGGCGTCATCGTTGTTGGCGAACAGCGCAGGCAGGTCGGGGCCCAATGCCACGCGCGCCGCGCCGGTGAGCGTGGCGAAATCGATGAGCAGTTCGGGCTTCTGCTCGCTGGCGTAGGTGAGCGCATCGCACAGCACCAGGCGGCCTTCGGCGTCGGTGTTGTCCACTTCCACGGTGATGCCGCTGCGCGTGGTGATCACTTCGCCTGGGCGCATCGCCGCGCCTGACACCGCGTTCTCCACGGCGGGAATCAGCAGTTGCAGGCGCACCGGCAGCTTCGCCTGCATGATCAGGCCGGCCAGCGCGATCGCGTGCGCGGCGCCGCCCATGTCCTTCTTCATCCAGCGCATGCCGTCAGCGGGTTTCAGGTCCAGGCCGCCGGTGTCGAAGCACACGCCCTTGCCGACCACGGCGATCTTCGGATCGCTGCTCTTGCCCCAGGTGAGCTCGATCAATCGCGGCGAACGATGGCTGGCGCGGCCCACGGCGTGGATGGTGGGGAAGTTGGCGTCGAGCAGTTCCTCGCCCACCCATTCGCGCACCTTGGCCTTGTGCGTCTTGCCCAACTGCTTCACGGCGTCGGCCAGATGCTTGGGGCCCATGTCCTCGGTAGGCGTGTTGACCAGATCGCGCACCAGCGTGGTGGCTTCGGCCAGCGGCTGCAGCGTGGCGAGGTCGGCAGCGGCAATCGCCAGCTTGGCGGGTGCGCGACGCGCCTTGCGATAGCGGGTGAATTCGTAGGCACCCAGCGCCCAGCCCAGCGCGGCCTGCAACTTGTCCTTGAGCACGCCTTCGTCGGCGAGGTGATAGGTGGCCTCGGGCAGCGCGCGCGGCAGTGCACCCAGCGCACTCAGTGCATCGCTGGCATCCACGCCGACCAGTACACGCACCAGCTTGCCGCTCTCATCCGCAATCAGCGCCAACGTGCCGGGCGCCGCCTCGAAGGCGGAGTCGGCCACCCAGCGGCGCTGCGCGGCCGTGAGACGGCGTTTGGTGGCGGCAAGGTGCTGGGTGTCGGTGGTTTCGATGGCGATGCTGTTGCGGTCGCTGGTTTTGCGTTCGATCAGGACGGACATGGAGTTCCTTGCGCGGCGCGTGCACGGGCCGCGGTGGCAGGAGGATGATGGTTAATGATGCGCGTTTTTGGGGGCGGGGGCGAGACGGTATTTGGTGTCATGTCGAGGCGTGGCGGCTTTTGCTTTTTGGCTCATCATCCCGGCGGGGGCCGGGATCCAGTGCCTCGGTTTTAGGTTGTCGCGATACCTTGGGCGCGCTTTTGAGGCGCTTCCGCGACCGGGCCGCCTGCGCGGCGGGCGTTTAGATCGGCTGCCGCCGCTCGAGTCATTTTTCTTTTGCTGGCCCACGCATGCGCAGGAGCGCATGCGAACGGCGAAGCCGGCCCGAAGGGCGGAGGGCAGGATGCCCGGAGTCAAAGAAAAGTAACCCAAAGAAAATGGCCTTCAGAGCGATAGGCTCATAGCGTTCTGTTGAATACGAGCCTTGCCGGTTGAGGGGCTCGGAAGCGTGGCGATCGTCCGACATGCGTTTCGGCTACACCGCAACGCGCCACAACGAAGAGGGCTTAAGGCGGGGCCCGCTTCGCCTAGCCAATGCGAGGCATGCACTCCCTTTCCTCTTTCGGGAAGAAGATGGGCATTGCCACCTTCACGGTGGCCAGGCGAGGCTCTTGTCTTATTGCGGCATAGAAGCCGCAGTTGCTGTGTCTGTGTTTGCGCAGAAAGTGCAACGGGACGGGGAGGCTAGTCCTGCGCTTCCAACCAATCCACCAACGCACTCATATCGCGCAGGTCGAGATCCGGTGCGGTGCCCAGCAGGCCGGGCCATGGGTGGCCGGCGCGGTTGATCCATGCGGTGCGCAGGCCGGCGTCGCGGGCGCCGACGACGTCGAGTTCCGGGTCGTCACCCACATGGAGAATTTCCTCCGGCGCCAGTCCAAGCCGTCCGGCGGCGGCGACGAAAATGCGGGCGTCGGGTTTGGCCACGCATTCGTCACGTGCGCACACGTGATGCGTGAAGTGCGCGCGGATGCCGATGCGGTCGAGGTCGGCGTTGCCGTTGGTAAGGCTCACCACCGGCCAGCGGCGGGTGATGCGCTGAAGGGCGGGCAGGCTGTCGGGATAGAGCTCGACGCTGTTGCGCGCGGAGAAATAAACCTCCCACAACGCTTCCAGCGGTGCTTCGTCGATGCCGCACGCCGTGAAGGCGCGCTGCATGGTGATGTGGCGTTGTGCGGTGAAGTCGTGCGCGAGGTCGGTGCGCTCGGCGGCGACCTCGGCACGCAGCGCGCGCATGGCCGGGATGGGCCAGGCGCGCGCCACGTCGGGATAGTGCTTGCGCAGGTACGCGTCGAGGTCGCGGTCGGCACGCTCGAGGGCCGGCAGTACCGGCCAGAGCGTGTCGTCCAGGTCGAGCGTCAGGGCGCGGATGCGCACGTGGGGCAGGATCAGTTGCCGCTCACCTGCAACACCTGGCCCAACTTCACGTTGTCGTTCGAGAGATGGTTCCAGTCCTTCAGCTGCGCCACCGTCACCGAGTACTTCTTGGCGATGGTGCCGAGCGTGTCGCCCTTGGAAACGGTGTGGGTCTGGCCGGCAGCAGCGGCACTCTTCTCCGTTGCGGCCACAGGCGCGTCGGCAGCAGCCGGTGCGGTGGGCGCGGTCACCGGCGTCGCCACCGGAATCGGATCAGCCACCACGTCCATCTTGATGTTGTTCTCGGCGAGCAGCTTCTCGCGGCGGGCCTTGTCGTTCGCGGCCAGCTGCGGCGCATCGCTGTACGGCACCAGCTGATGCGAACGCGCCAGCGCCCGCACCTGGTCGGTGTGCAGGAATTCCATGAAGGCGGTGACCTGCGCGGCCTTCGGGCTTTCCTTGTTGGTGACCAGATAGAGCGGGGTGTACAGCACATAGCTGCCGTCGGTGACGGTGGAAACGCTCGGGCGCACGCCGTCCACGCTGACCATCTTCACCTTGCTGTTGCTGGCCACGCCGGAGAGCGTGGTCACGCCCAGTGCGTTCGGGTCCAGCGTCACGGCTTCTTCCAGCTTCGCCGTGTTCACGTACAGGCGCGGCGCAGCCACCGGCTGGTTGCCGCGGCCGAAGATCAGGCGACGCAGGCTGTATTCCACGCCGTCACCGGGGCTGGCCACGGCATACAGGTTGATCGGTGCGTCCTTGCCGCCCACGTCGCGCCAGTTGGTGATCTTGCCGAAGTAGATATCGTGCAGCTGCTTCACCGTGAGGTTGGGCACACTGTTGGACGGATGCGTGATCATCACCAGTGCGTCGAACGCCACCGGCGTGAACACCAGGTCGCTCTCGCTGCCGCCCGCGCTGTTGCGGGCGCTGCCGGCCACGTCGGCCAGGCCGTGCGCCACGGCGTCCAGGCCCGAGGCGGTGTTGAACGGCTGCATGTCGATGCGGCCCTTGCCGGTCTTTTCCCAGGCCTTGCTCACGTCTTCCACCACGCCGCGTGCCGTGGCGTAGTCGCCGCGCCACACCAGGGCCGGGGGCGGCGGGGTGGTCGGCTTCTTGGTCGACTTGGTGGTCTTGCCGGCGGCGAGTGCGCCGGTAGCTGCGCTTGCGGTAAGCAGCGCAACGATGAGCAGGCGGGAAATGCGTGATGACATGGCGGTTGGGAACCCCGAGTAATGATGATGGTGTTCGCGAGCCGCCTTAAACGGGCGCGCGTGCAGGTGTGTAACTCGTCTATTTCAGCCAGCTACCGCACAAACCGCAAGCGTATTTGCGGGCCTGCATCGAGGAAAAACGCGACGCCGGGCACGCATCGCGGTTGCGTTCATCCCCCGTTAGTCCGCCGAGGCCAAATGCGCCCGTGTCGCAGATTGAATGCGACGGAGGGCGCCTACTTCTTCTCTCCGCACCGTGGCTTGCCAGCCTCGCCTGAAAGGCACACGGAGCGTTTTCGTGTTGGTTGCGATGAAGCGAGTCATCCAACGACTCGCTTCATCGACCTTTTCACCGGCGCCGTGTGCTCACCGAGGATGACGGCAAGCAAGCGCCATCGGTGACGCAAGCCTTGGCGCAGGCGCCTCAGCGAATATCCACATACCTCACGCCTTCATCGCCCGACACCACCAGCACCAACTGACGTGGATTCACGCCAGCCAATTGCTGCAGCGTGCGCAGGTCGGGAATGCGCAGGTTGCCGATGCCGATCACGATGTCGTTGGCCTGCAGCCCGGCCTGCGCGGCGCGGCTACCCGCACGCACGGCACCCACGCCCACACCGCCGATGCCCTGCGCGCGCAGGTTCTGCGAGAGTTCGCTGAAGGTCACACCGGCCAGGCGCGCGTCGAGCTTGGCGCCATCCACGGTGGCGAGTTTCTCCGGCACCAGCTTGGCGGAGACGTCGCGCGCGGCGCCGTTGCGCCGCACGGTGAGCTTCACGGTGCTGCCCAGCGGCATCAGGCCTTCGGCGTTGCGCAGCTCCTGCGCGTTGCGCATCGGCTTGCCGTTGAGCGCGGTGATCACGTCGCCCACCTGGATGTCCGCACTATCGGCGGCCGAGCCGGTGGTGACGCGCGTGACCACGGCGCCGTTGTTGTCCTTCAGTCCCAGCACCTTGGCGATGCGCGGGGTGATGTCCTGCGTTTCCACGCCCAGGTTGCCGCGATTCACCTTGCCGTTGGTCACCAGCTGCTCCATCACCTCGCGGCTGAGATTGGTGGGAATGGCAAAGCCGATGCCCACGTTGCCGCCCGAGGGCGAGAAGATCATGGTGTTGATGCCCACCAACTCGCCGCGCAGGTTCACCAGCGCGCCGCCGGAGTTGCCGGGGTTGATCGACGCATCGGTCTGGATGAAGTTCTGATAGCCCGTGCCGCCCAGGCCCGAGCGGCTGAGTGCCGACACGATGCCCGAGGTCACCGTCTGCCCGAGCCCGAACGGATCGCCCACGGCCACCACGAAGTCGCCCACGCGCAGCTGCGAGGAATCCGCGAGCGGCAGCGCCTGCAGGTTGCTGCCTTGAATCTGCACCACGGCCACGTCGGTGTCCGGGTCGGTGCCCACCAGCTTGCCCTTGAAGTCGCGGCCGTCCTGCAAGGTCACCGTAATGTCGTCGGCGCCGCCAACCACATGGTTGTTGGTGAGGATGTAGCCCTTGGCCGCATCCACGATCACGCCCGAACCCAGGCTCTGCTCCACGCGCGAACGCGGCGAACCCTGCAGGCCGAAGAACTGCCGGAACACCGGATCGTCGAAGAACGGATCGCGCACCTGCACGCGCGTCTTGGTGGAAATGTTCACGACCGCCGGCGTCACCTTCTCCAGCATTGGTGCCAGCGAGGGCAGCGGTTGTCCATCGATAGCGGTGGGGATGGCGGCGTGGCTGGCCAGCGGTGTCGCGGCCGTCAGTATCAGCGCCGCAGCGGCCAGCCGGCGGATGAAACGGACAAACATGGAGGCTCCTTGGTCACGGGTTGAATCGTTGCTCATTCGACTCAGCACGGTGTCGGCGGTTCCATCCTCGCCATTGACGAAATTACTTTACATCGTGAAAGGGCAGGGGTAACTTTCTCTTCCGTTCGCGACCACAACATCTTGTGTGACCAAGCCGGGAGTCAACCCAAGAGCTGGTGTCACAGGACACTCTCAGGGGGGAGTTGTCGAAGGGTCGGGCAGGGAACGCAAGGATCGGGCACTACGCGCGGCTTTTGCTTTTTCAGGCGTGACCCGATGCGAGCGGCTTAGCCGAACAGAACAAACGCCAACACGGGGCCGTGAGGCCAAACCGAGAGGTCAGGAAGCCGATGAGCACCGCGCGTGCACCAGCCGTAACCCGCGATACCGCCGCCATTCCGCTGCAGCCTGCGTCCTATGACATCTGGGACAAGAAGTACCGCCTGAAAGCCAAGTCGGGCGCACCGGTCGACGGCAGCGTCGACGAAACCTACCAGCGCGTTGCCCGCGCCCTTTCCGAGGTGGAAGCCACACCCGAGCTGCGCGAACACTGGTTCGAGCGCTTCCTGTGGGCGCTGCGTCGCGGCGCCATTCCCGCCGGCCGCATCACCTCCAATGCCGGCGCGCTGGAACACAAGCCCGCCACCTCCACCATCAACTGCACCGTGTCCGGCACCATCCGCGACTCCATGGACGACATCCTGGAGAAGGTGCACGAAGCGGGCCTCACGCTGAAGGCCGGCTGCGGCATCGGCTACGAGTTCTCCACGCTGCGTCCGCGCGGCGCGTACGTGTCGGGCGCCGGTGCGTACACCAGCGGCCCGCTGTCCTTCATGGATATCTACGACAAGATGTGCTTCACCGTGTCGTCGGCCGGTGGCCGTCGCGGCGCGCAGATGGGCACGTTCGACGTCAGCCATCCCGACGTGAAGGAATTCATCCGCGCCAAGCGCGAAGACGGCCGCCTGCGCCAGTTCAACCTCTCGCTGCTCGTCACCGACGGCTTCATGCAGGCGGTGGAGCACGATCAGGACTGGCCGCTCGTCTTCCCGGTGCACGTGAAGGAACAGGACGAGGTCGACCTCAACGACGCCAACACCATCGTGTGGCGCGAGTGGCCCACCCACGAAAACTACGTGGAACGCGAAGACGGCCTGGTCGCCTGCAAGATCTACGGCCACATCCGCGCGCGTCACCTGTGGGACATGATCATGGTGTCCACGTATGACTTTGCCGAGCCGGGTTTCATCCTGATCGACAAGGTCAACGAGATGAACAACAACTGGTGGTGCGAGCACATCCGCGCCACCAACCCCTGCGGCGAGCAGCCGCTGCCGCCGTACGGCTCGTGCCTGCTCGGCTCGGTGAACCTCACCACCTTCGTGCGCGACCCCTTCGGCCCCAAGGCCCGCTTCGACTGGGACGAATACCGCGAAGTGGTGAAGATCTTCACCCGCATGCTCGACAACGTGGTGGAGATCAACGGCCTGCCGCTGGAGCAGCAGCGCAACGAGATCCTCTCCAAGCGTCGCCACGGCATGGGCTTCCTCGGCCTGGGCACCACGCTCACCATGCTCAAGATGCGCTACGGCACGTCGGAGTCGGTGGCTTTCACCGAAGAAGTCTCCCGCGAAATGGCCGTGGCCGGCTGGGAAGTGGCGCTGGATCTGGCCAAGGAAAAGGGCCCAGCGCCCGTGCTCACCCGCGACTACACCGTTACCGGCGAAATGCTGCGCAAGCGTCCGGAAATGGTCGCCGACGGCTACAAGGTGGGCGACGCCATTCCGGGCCGCGTGCTGCACGCCAAGTACAGCCGCTACATGCAGCGCATTGCCAGCGTGGCGCCCAACCTGGTGGCCCAGCTCGCCGAAACCGGCGCGCGCTTCACCCATCACAGCTCCATCGCGCCCACCGGCACCATTTCCCTGTCGCTGGCCAACAACGCCAGCAACGGCATCGAGCCGAGCTTTGCGCACCACTACTCGCGCAACGTGATCCGCGAAGGCCGCAAGACCAAGGAAAAGGTCGAGGTGTACAGCTACGAGCTGCTCGCCTACCGCGCACTCATCAACGCCGACGCGCTGCCCTTCTCGGACGATCCGAAGTCCAAGCTGCCCGAGTACTTCGTGGCCGCCGACGACATCTCGCCCAAGGAGCACGTGGACATCCAGGCTGCCGCGCAGCTATGGGTCGACTCGTCCATCTCCAAGACGGCGAACGTCCCCACCGACTACCCGTACGAAGACTTCAAAGACATCTATTTTTACGCGTACAAGCAGGGTTTGAAGGGATGCACCACCTTCCGTTTCAACCCCGCGGCGTTCCAGGGCGTGCTCGTCAAAGAAGCCGACCTTGAGAGCACCCTCTACCGCTTCGAATTGGAGGACGGTAGTGTTGTCGAACTGAAAGGCAACGAAGAAGTGGAATACGACGGCGAAATGCATACCGCCGCCAACCTGTTCGATGCCTTGAAGGAAGGGTATTACGGAAAGTTCTAAACTAACCGCCGATACCTGATTTCGGGTGTCAGCCCACTGCCAAGAGCACCACCGTATACCTTGCGGCAAGGCTCAACATAGGTTCCAGAATCCACGTCGGAGGGGATTACACGCATGTCCATCGATACCGAGTTTGAAGTGAAAGAAGAGAACGTCCAGGTCGTTGACGCGCCGGTCGAGGTTCCCGTGGTCGAAGTGACCCCGGCAGCCAAGCCCAAGAAGGCTCGTGCCAAGAAGTCGAGCGCAGCCAAGAAGGCAGCTCCGGCCAAGAAGGCAGCTGCAAAGAAGACCGCGAAGAAGGCGGTGAAGAAGGCCGGTGCCAAGAAGACTGCGAAGAAGGCCGTCAAGAAGGCTGCTGCCAAGAAGACCGTGAAGAAGGCGGTCAAGAAGGCGGCTGCCAAGAAGGTCGCCAAGAAAGCGGTGAAGAAGGCTGCCGCCAAGAAGGTTGCCAAGAAGGTTGCCAAGAAGGCGGTGAAGAAGGCCGCCAAGAAGGCAGTGCGCAAGACCGCTGCCAAGAAGGCTGTTCGTAAGGTCAGCAGCAAGAAGACGGCCAAGAAGGCCGCAGTCAAGAAGACGGCCCGCAAGGCCGTTGGTAAGAAGACCGCCGCCAAGGCGGTCAAGAGGTCCACTGCCAGCAAGAAGGCGAGCGTGAAGAAGGCCGTGCGCAAGCCGGCCAAGAAAGCCGCACGCCGTAAGTAAGCCGTAACGCGACCCGGCCCGGCGCTCAACACGCCGGGCCGGATCGTTCCCGGGCACGTCGTTCCGGTTTTCAGCTCGTCAGTTTTTTAGCTCGTCATTAGCTTTTAGTTCGTCATTGCCTTTAGCTCGCCATTGCCTTTAGCTCGTCATTGCTTTTAGTTCGTCATTCCAGCGAAAGCTGGAATCCAGTGCCTCCAGAGCTCTCAAACCCGAGTCCTCCCAGGCACCAGTCAGTCAGCCATCCCAGGCCGCAGCGCGCCGCCAAACCCGTCGGAAGAACACACCATGGCGATCAAGATCGAAAAGAAGATCAAGGGCTACAACGTCGTCAAGCCCGAGGACAAGGCCGCCGCCGCCGCACTCGCCGCCACGCCGGCAGCTTCCAAGGAAGCGCCCAAGGCGGAAGTGATCCAGATGCACGAGAGCCTGGAGCGTCCCGAAACGCTCGTCGGCTCCACCTACAAGATCAAATCCCCGCTGTTCGAACACGCGTTGTACGTCACCGTCAACGACATCGTGCTCAACGCCGGCACCCAGTACGAACAGCGCCGCCCCTTCGAGATCTTCATCAACTCGAAGAACATGGACCACTTCCAGTGGATCGTGGCGCTCACCCGCATCATCTCCGCCGTGTTCCGCAAGGGCGGCGACGTCACCTTCCTCGTGGAAGAAATGAAGGCCGTGTTCGACCCGCGCGGCGGCTACTTCAAGGCCGGCGGCGTCTACATGCCCTCCATCGTCGCCGAGATCGGCGCCGTCATCGAGCAGCACATGAAGATGATCGGCCTCATCCACGACCCGGAAATGGACGAATCCACCCGCAAGCTGGTCGCCGAGAAGCGCGCCGCCTACGAGGCCGCTGCGAGCGGCAAGAAGGCCACCACCGCCACCACCGCCACCACGGAAACCGCCGCCACCGAATCGAACACCGGCTTCCCAGCCGGCGCCACCCTTTGCGCCAAGTGCAACACGCAGGCGCTGGTGCTGATGGATGGGTGCCAGACTTGTTTGAATTGTGGGTATAGCAAGTGCGGTTAAAGTTCTGCGCTTAGGCGCCGATCGGATAAAAAGGGCGGCAGCAATGCCGCCCTTTTTTTGCTGCATAGGACAAGAAGGAAAGGGTGGAGATGGACCAAAATGCAAACTTCCACACTTTTTCTCTACTCTGATAGAGAACGAGAGTCCAAAATATTCAAGTGATGTAGCTAAGGGGCAAGACCCATGAAGCCTACGCAGGATTTCACTGCTCAAAACCTTTTCTGGATGAAGGGTAGAAAGGTTTCGGAGAGCATCAAAAAGCATGCTCCTGCAAACAAGGATGGCTGGCTTGAGCTGGCGAAAGTCACGGAAGAGAAAATCGCGAGTGGTACCTTTCGATTTCAAGGCCTATTTGCATCGATTGCGTCCGGCAAGCCTGCACTCTCGACATTCAGTGCTGCAGACGCTTTGGTCCTGAGAAAGATTAACGACAACATCCGCCGGGCGTACGGCATTCGACAAACTCAGCGTAGCCAGGCTGTTAAGTTGGCGAGAGTGGCTCTCGCCGAGTGGACTCCGAAAGGAATCGTGTCGCTGGATCTTAAGTCTTGCTTCGAAAGCATTACTCCGAGAAAAGTCACAGAAAAGCTCCGGCGCGACGCGAAAGTGTCCAGTCAGACGATCCATTTGCTTGAGTTATTTTTGGCCCAAGCAAAAAGGTTTGGAGCAAATAAATACTCTCGAGGACTTCCTCGAGGCATCCTTGTCTCTTCGACGCTTGCCGAGCTATATCTCAAAGAGCTTGATGAGCGCATATCTCAATTGCCGGGTGTATATCTCTATATTCGGTACGTCGACGACATACTTGTCATTGCTGCTAGATCTGCGGAATCTCTATTTGAAGAGATATCTAGCGCAGTAGCCGATCAAGACCTTCTTCTCAATGCGGCCAAGTCCAAAAAGGTTGATGCAGGATGCGTTTGTGCCTTTGAGTGCACACATCCTAGGTCAGCACACACCTCTTTTTGAACGCTGGCTTCAGGTCTTTCAAGGGGATGGTGCTGACACCCGGTCAGCCCGGCGCCGTCACGCTCAACCTCGCGCAGGTGGACACCCTTCTCACCGATCCCTGACAGACGATCCAAACCCTGCTGGTTAGGGTCGGTCTGTCACTCGCGCTGTCTCTCTGATGGGCTTCGCGAATGACCATGACGATCAAGTCATGAGGCGCGGGCCGCGGGTGCGCTAACACCCACGACCCGCTAACCATCACCAACTAGATGAGAGTTGATCATGGCTACCCGCGATCATACGGTACGCATTCGCTCGTCCGTTCCCCCTGACGACACCTCCACTCCTCCACTTGGCGACGCATCACGCACGCGTGTGGCGTGGCCTGAAGCCCTGCGTTTACGCACTCGCGGTGATATCGCACTCGCGGTGCTCGCGCTCACACGCTTGCGTGTCGACAGCGAGCAGTGCCGCGACGCGC
Source organism: Dyella japonica (assembly GCF_040545895.1). Classification (GTDB taxonomy): domain Bacteria; phylum Pseudomonadota; class Gammaproteobacteria; order Xanthomonadales; family Rhodanobacteraceae; genus Dyella; species Dyella japonica_D. Next base: position 657,597 of record NZ_JBEPMU010000003.1, on the reverse strand, counting down.
AGGCGCGGGGATTCCCCGGCAGGCCGCTGCCATGGCCGCTTCCCGTGACCGTCGTGGCCAGCCTGGACACGGCCATTCACGGCCTCGCCCGCCTGCTCGGTAATGAGCATCGAGTGAACACCACACGCCGCTGATGATCGCCGTGGCGGCGCATCGGCCAGCAAGGCGATGCGCCGCATTCGGGCGATCACCGACGAAGCAGACAAGCATTCACTGACACGGAGCGCTGTAAGCGCCTATCCGCTGCACGGCCGTGCCTCACAGGGAAGAACCATGGAACTGATCCAGCTCACCCCGCATTCGGACGTGGACCCCTCGCAACCGCTGCGAGCCCCCGGCGACATCCTGCTGCACGCCTACCTGATCCCCAACGCCCTCAACCCCGCGCGACTCGCCCGCCGCACCGGCATACCCGCCACCCACATCAAAGCCTTCATCGCCGACACCCATCCCATCACCCCCAAGATCGCCCTCCGCCTCTCCCTCGCCTTCGACACCACTGCCTTCTACTGGCTGGCACTTCAGGCGCGCTACGATCTGGAAAAGGCAAAGCCTGTGGTGCACGCCTATCGTCCGCTTGTTGATTAAGCGAAATGGTGTCGGCGACGATTTCACTACAGCTGCGAATTGTGCCGCGCCGTCGATCAAGACCTGTCTAAAAGACACGCGCCGCGAAAAATTACACAATGTGCCTTTCGCACTTCATCTTTGGTGGTCCCTTGAACGAGCCAATGAACCCGTCTGAATTTCGTGGCACACAGAATTCAGGCGAGCACCCTCCCAAGTCACCGAATAGCACAGTTGCCTATGCAATTCTCGGCTTGATGGTTGAATGGTATGGCGGCGTCATGGTGACCGTGCCCGTCATTGCCGCGCTGATCATCGGCTTCGCCACTTACCATTGGTTTGGTGAGGCACGGCGAATACTGGTATTTCCCTTCAGCGTACAGGCTGGTCAGCTTATAGGGCTGCTAGCGGGCTTCCTCGCTTTCGGCTTTAAATCACCTCTATTTTTCAACGTTTTCGATGTGGTTTTGCTTGCAGTTTGTCTTGTGTGGTTAGTCCTGAGACCGTCCAACGCGCCACTGTATTGGCTGGCTCTCTATCAGGCCTTTGGAATAGTGATGAACGCAGTCGATTTGCCGGTCGTCTCCATGGGTGGAGATATGTCCAAGATGCTTATTGCTGCGACCGGTATCCGCTTGCTCACTCTGGCCGCACTGTTTCAAGCCCGCCAAACTATGAGCGCAACCAAACACCCGCTTGCAACGGACGCCGGAGCCTAGTTGCACCGCTCCAAAAAAACCAAAAAAAGGGTCGGAGTGCGCTTTTCAAAAAGTCTGGGTTGAGCTGGCTTGAGTAGACCTGGTTTCAGTCTCCTTTGATGGTTGCAGCTTTCACTTCAGGAGTGCGCATGCGCAGGATTGCAGTGGGATTGGCCTGGATAGGTGCGCTGGCATTCGCCACGTCGCATGCGATGGATGCCGCGACGGCAAGTTACACAACGGCCAGAGACAGGGCGATTGCCGAACTCAATGATGCCGCTCCCCACATGCCAGACGCAGAACTCGTGCGTCGCGACCACGCTTCGCTGCAGAAGCTGGGGAGCATGATGGAAGGGATCGTCGGGCCCATCCATCTGGAAGGCTTTCCGACGAAGGGCGAGTACAACCTCGATACGCTCTTGAAGGAGATGGGCTTCGGCATGCTCGATGGCATGTCCGTCAAATCAGATGATGGGCAGATCCTGGCGGTTGTAACGACGGAGTCACTGCTTCGGATCTGGTTGGCTCAGAACAGCGAAGACCTTCAACATCCACCGAAATCGGGTTCGATGGATGTTGTTGATGCTTTCGTGTCTGGTGAGTTCTATACCAGCGCTATGTCGGACAGCGACATCGCCTATAACAAGTACGCCGAGTTGCCTGTCGACCAGGGTGCGGGAATAGCAAGGGCCATCTTGTTCAAGCCCTATCAGGACTACCCGGCGCCGTACGCTCCAACGGGCGTACTCGTCGCCGTGATGCGCGGCAACAGGGTTGTACTGTTCCGGAAGGCACTCGTGGCGCCGGACATCCCTGAGTGCTCTGCGGCCTACGCGCGAGACAGCAAGAAAGCCCGGGAGCAGGACGCCGCCGACCGCGGGGCAGTTGCCGCTGGGAGGGTAGTCGGTCCATCCGTCGATCGGGACGAGACGCTGAGCAATGCGTTTATCCACTGCTATGCCCTGCGCCTGCCGCGCACGGCGTCGTATCCTGCGCTAGTTCGAGAGGCACAGGCTTTGGTAGACCTTGTGAAGTGACTGGGCTTGCCTGACAGGCAGCGGGAACTCACGGCGGATTCGTGGTCCCGTCATAACGGCGGGAACAAGCCTGGGCTAGCGCCAGAAAAGGAAATGGGCGGTGCTCGCGCAACCGCCCATCAGTCCAGCCAGTTCCGCCGTGCTCGGCGGACCGTTGGTGCTCCGCCAGCAGGGCGGTCGCATGCTTGGCCGAGTCGTCCAGACAACTCGGGAGCAACTTCAGATTAAGCGACCGATTGTTGCGCGATCATCAGAAGAGTCTTAGTAAGTCGTAAAAACACAGCGGATGTCGAACGAAATATCGATCGGCGTGTACTTTCCGACGCTTCGCCGTGGGTCGCTACGCAACCGAATGTTCGCAGGGGTCGAAACGTACGCGCCGGTACGTTTCTTCGACCCTCAGACTCATTCGACTGTCTTCCATGCGTCCTTACCCCGTTATGGTTCCGCCTGGCGGCTTGCGCGCGATATCAGCATCGACCAGGTCGATCGTCCGGCCGGGCGCGAATCCGAACACCGCCTCGAACTCCGCGCTAGTCAGCAACGCCTCCGCGCGCCGGAAGTAGGCCTGGTTACGCGCGTTCAGTGCTTCCGCCGAGGGCATCACTGCTCCTCTGAGAAGGGTCTCCCTCTGAGCCAGTTGCTCTTCACGCACGCTGTCGCGCAACGCCAGCAGGGGCGCGAGCTTGTCCGACGCATTGAGCGCGGCCAACACCTTTTGGGCGTGGATGGCGAAGTCGTCGTTGGCGTTCATGGTGGTGACCGCGCTTGGAGACGATGGAGAAGGCGGAGCTGCCGCGCAGCGCGAGATATTAGCCTTCCAGTCGAGATGCAGGATGCCGTAAGTGCCGTAGATGAAGCTGCTAGCACGGTAGCCTCGCGCCAGCGCTACCGTCAACGGCGCGGTGCTCGCGCCGCCGGTGGCCCATAGCACCTGGTTGGCAAGCTGGTGGCAGACCCCATCCAGGCCATAGTGGTAGATGGTGCCGCAGGCATTAGGTCGAATATGCGGATCGATACTGTCCGACGCCTTGTTGGGAAGGCATAGGCACTGCGCCAGCGAGAAGTTGCCGTTGGCGCTGCCCAGATATCCCTGGGGTTGCTGCGAACTGTCGCCTTGGGCGTGAAAAATGCCCCAGCAGTACCAGTAGTTCGCTTGCGCCTGCTCGACTTTCTCAATGGATGGGTAGACATCAACGCGGTTGTCATAATCGGTGACAAACGTGTGGTCAACGGGCGAATCTGTCGAGAACGCAGGCGTGGCCCAGGCATAGAGGGTCGTCATGTCCCATCTCCCATCAGGTGGAAATGCAATGCGCCAGTGTGGCGCGCAACGCTATCACCCGGTTTTGGAGTGAAACGATATTTCCTAAGTTGTAAGTAGTTGCAGGGGCCTCGAAATCGGAGACTAAAAGATTCCCCCTGGCGCTCCTTTTTTTTAAAGGTTTTTTTTGGGGTTGCGGCCAAGTATGGTTTTGCCCCTTGCTTTACTCGACGCCACAAGGATCAATTTGCGGGCGCTGTCTCCAGTTCCGGTGTGGTCTTTTCCAGAATCTTCATGGCTTCGCGGTTCCGCTTCTGCCATTCGCGCAGTTCTTGGTCAGACATGGGTGGATCGGCTTTATAGACGTTGGGAGCAGGCCGGGCCGCGGCCGGTATCGCGATGGGTGTGAGGGCAGGGGGAGCCATGGCGGCCATCGGCGCCGTTGCTGCGGGCGAGCGCGAGCTCACAGCCGGTGGCGTCGCAGAACCGAAGGGTTCGGTGGGGTGTTGCGTTTGCGGTGCAGGAAGTGCGAACGCAACCAGTGCGCTAGCCAAGACACTGCCGGCGAAAAGCAGCGGATTGTCCAATGGACCTTCCGGTTCCCTCGTCGCCTGAATGGTCTTGACGGTGGACAGCAGTGCGCGGCCGTCGATTAGCTCGATGGGCTTGTCGCGAGCGAATGCAGCCGCCTCTGGCGTATAGCCGCAGAGCGTGACGATCTTCACTGCGCTGGCGCGTTCGTGGATCAGAACGCCAAACATTTCTCGCACGACTTGCACGGGAACGCGCTGTGAGCGCCACTGCTTGCACTGCACGATGGTCGTCAACCCGCCCTTTCGAAGCAACAGATCCTTGCCGCCATCGGCGCCGCCTTGGCCACTTTCTTCCACTGTGTAGCCTTGTCGCCGAAAGGCTTCGCCAACCAGCGTCTCGAACGTCCGCCAATCCATGTTGCGCAGGCTGGTCATGCCCGTCTGTGATTCGAGCAGTTGCCGTCGTTTGCGCCGATGGAGGAACGAAACCAACGCACCCAAGCAGCATGCGAGCAGCATGAACCAGGCAAAAGGGGTATAGAAGCCCGTTGAGGCGAGCTTTCCAAATGCCGATAGAAATGGGTTCGCGTTAGCGCCCAATAGCCAGCCGATGCCGTATTGAATGCCCACAAAAGCAATCAACCCCAGCGCGACGCCTGTGGGCCACGACAGGGACGCCACCAAATCGATCCCGCTTTCCTTGCGCTTCGCCATAACTCCCCCTGAGTTGCGACTACCCCGAACATATCGCAGATATCGGGGGCAGTGAAGGCTGTCGCCGATTCCCCGGGGTAAAAACAGGGGCAAGGGATTGCATTGTGCTGTGCGCCTATTCGGGCGGGATCGATCTGGCCTCCCGAAATGGATCCGGCCGGCCGTACAGAATGAGAAAGGAAGCCAGCAGCCCGAGTCGCCAATAAGGCGGGATGACGGTGACTACGGCGCATACGAAGTACACGGCCAGCATGATCCACGCCCTGTACCACTGCCACTTTCGGGAGTGGGGATCGACGCTGTCCGGTTGATGGGAGTAGCTCTCGCGCATCATGACCATGTAGGTGGCCTGCACCAGGAAGAAGACCGATGCATAAAGCGTGAGCGGAAAAGCGGCTATGTCGCTTTCGGCGAGCCAGGCGGTGGCGAAGGGTATGAAGGAAATCGCAAACAGATTGGCGAAATTGGATAGCGCCAAGGTGCCGGTCAGATACTGAGCGTGCCGCAGCGTCGCGTGATGATTCAACCAGACGACCGCGATGAATGCGTAACTCACGGCATAGCTGATGAGGTCGGGCCACATGCCAAGCAGCGCTTGCGCGTCGTGACCGGTGGGCGGCTTGAACGCCAGCACCATCACCGTGATGACGACGGCAAAAATGCCGTCGGAAAGCGCATAAAAGCGCGCCAGTCCGTCCTTTATCTTAGCCATGGCGTTGGCCGATGAGGGGTCGCCATCATGGTATTCGCCATTCTTGGGCCGTGGAAGTGAGATGATTGCGCCCTCACAACAGGCGATCTGGCCATGAGCTCCGACGACGATTTCGACACCACCCACGCCTTCGATGATGACGACGACTCGCTGGACGCCAAGGTCTGGCAGCTTCTGTTGTTGATCAACCCGGGCGACGACGACGCGGCGTTTCAGCAGTTCGCGGGGTATCGCGATGCGGTGGGCGATACGCCGGAGGACGACATCGACGTGGCGCAGGTGGTGGGGCAGGTGGCGGATTGGCGGGCCACGTTCCATGTGGATGCCGACGACACGCGTGCGCTGGTGCAGGCGATTGACGAGCTGGCGGCGCGCTGGAATCTGGCCATCGATTGGGATGGCGATACGGACGACGACGAATTCCACGCCGATATCGACGCGTCGGATTTGCTCGGCACGGCTTACGACAATCTCGCGCCGCACGGCTACACGCTATGGGTGCGCGATACGGACGATGACAGCGTGGCCGGCTGGATGACGTTGAGTCGCGATGTGGAACCGATGCGTGAGCTGGCGCCGGAGCTGGGGGTTCATATCCATCGAGGCAATGAAATCGGTTGATCTCATGTAACGCCATGGCGGCGGTTGAAAGCAATTGTCTTTGCTAAGTTCCCCAAGGAGACCAGAGGACGAGTATGGGTTTGCTACCTACGACACCAATTCCCACTGACAATTTGTACAAATTTATGGCGATGTGCGGCCTATACATGCTGCTCGGTGTTTTGGTTTTCATGGGATGGCTGGTCAAGCTACAGATAGATATCGAACAGCACTCAAAGGATGTTGGAGCTTACTTTTCCTCGATGAGTATTCTTCATGACATCAAGCTTCGACAGGAGGCTATTGCTAACAAGCACTTTGAGGAGAGTCGGCTTCCCGGGCTGCGGCACTACGACAATATTGCCGACGAAGAAAAATTTCTCGCGCAAGCTTCCGCCGCGCAGACAGCTGAAGTTGAGAAAGATAAGCATGTTCTCGAAGAACATCCCGGCGAGCAGCTGAAGGTTCTTGATCGATGGGATGTCCGCACCTTCGTCATCATCTATGTCTCAGCCGCCTGCTTTCTTTTCTACTTCGGCTTTAAGGGATGGAAGGTCAACGTACATGATCTCGAAAACAGTGCTCGAAAAATCGATTTGATGATCAGAGAGCGGACGCTCGAGAAGCTTGAGCAGGACGTGGCAGAGGGCGCATGGAAGGCCCGTCTCTACGATATTGATGCACGCGAACGCACTCTTGACATCCAAATCAGGGAGAAGACGCTGCAAAAGCTCGAGCAGGAAGTGGCGAGTACCATCAAGTAAGTCGCATCCCCGATATGGGGGCTGAGCATACGGTTTCATGGAAAGGTTTGCAGAACTCAATAAGTTCTATGGCAACTCGTCCGCTAGCAGCGCCGGGTCTACGAGTGTCATGTGGTCGTGGACTACCATTATGGTTCTAGAGGACCATGACGTTGTCCCCGATCCGCAGGCTTCTCCATGACCACGACCATGCGCTTTCCCTATGCGCGCTTTCTCGACAAACTGGGGCAGCCCGGCGAGCCCGTCGCGGCAGAAGCAGCTGTCCATCTCTCGCCGCGGCTTGTGCGCTGGCTGCTGACGGCGAGCGAGCCCAAGGCATGGAATATCGCCGCAACGTCGCTGGCCACGCTGCTGCACGCCCGCAAGGCCACGCTGCAGGCGGCGTTCGATACGACGATGGCCGCGGACGAATTGCGCCGCTATCAGAAGTACGCGAAACCCGGGAAGCCTTCGGCGCATATCGTGCAGCTGCGGCAGAAGCAGGCGGCGGCACGCCAGGCCAGCAGCATTTCGCGTCAGTCGCTGATCAAGGCCGCGGCGGCGTTCGTGCGCGAAACCGAGATCGACGTTCCCGAGCGCGTGGCGCTCGACGAGTTCATCATCCAGTGGATCGACGCGAACATTCCCAAGGATGAAGGCACCACTACTCCGCCTTGAGCAACGCCAGCGCCTGATGCCGTGCCGAAGCACGCAGCGATTGGCGCAACTGCGGATCGTTGGTGGTGCGTGCCAGCACCATGCCGCCCACGCATAGCGACACCATGGCCTCGGCGCGCATGTCTGCATCGCGCATGCCGTTGAGCGCCACGCCGTAGATGTGGCGCATGCCGCGGATCAAATCCGTATACGCCTGCTGCGGCTCCAGCCCCGCGCGTGCCACATCGGAAGGCAGCGCATAGAGCGGGCACTGCATGTCGATGTTCTCCAGCACTTCGTCGCTCAGGTAGAGATCGATCAGCATTTCTGCCATCTGCTTGGGATCGTCGATGACGACGTTTGGCGTCTGCGCTGCCTTCACGGCAAACGGATTGCAGGTGGTGAAGCTGGCGACCGCGGCGGCGTAGAGCTGGTCCTTGCTGTCGAAGTGGTGATAGAACGCGCCGCGCGTGAGTCCGGCGGAGGCCATCACTTGGTCGATGGTGACCTGCTCGAAACCATGGCGATTGAACAGGCGTCGTGCGGATTCGACCACGCGGGCGCGCGTCTGCACCTTGTGTTCAGGACTGTATGGCATGGCTGCGAACCTCCGTAGGACAGGTATAGCAGGCGCTCAAATTATGTTCTTTAACATATTTTGGTGCCGCGTAAGCTGGGCCCCGGCAGAAGGACAACGCACCGGAGGAAGGCATGAAGATCTACTGGTTCCAGGCCCAGGCGCCGCGTCGCGTACTGGCGCTCGTGAAGCATCTTGGCATCGATGCGGAATACGTCGAGATCGACCTGATGGGTGGCGGCCTGAAGACGCCCGCGTATGCGGCACTCAACCCCAACCGCAAGGCGCCCACCATGGTCGATGGCGACACGGTGCTGTGGGAGTCCTCAGCCATCATGACCTATCTGTGCATCAAGCACGGTTCGGACATGTGGCCAGCGCACGAGCCCGCCGAACAGGTGGAAGTGCTGCGCTGGCTGTCGTGGAACGATCAGCACTGGATGCGCGCGGTGGCACCGTTCTACTTCGAGCACGTGGTGAAGGCGATCTTCCACATTGGTGAACCCGACCAGACGGAAATCACCCCGGTGATTCCTGAGCTGAAAGCGCTCGCTGCGGTGCTCAATGCGCATCTGGAGCAACGCGACTTCGTGGCCTGCGACCGCCTGACCATCGCCGATTTCCAGCTGGCGTCGATGGCGTGCGAGTGGCGTCATTCGGAGATGCCTTTGGGTGACTATCCGAATGTGATCCGTTGGCTCGATGGCCTGATGCGTCTGCCGGCCTGGGCCGATCCCTGGCCGCACACGTCGATGAAAAAGGCGTCTGCGTTGGCACACGCTTGAAGCACTCACCTTGGAGCGAAGCATGAAACAGTTTCTCGCGGTCTATATCGGCACCGAGGCAGCGCACAAGGCATCCGGTTGGGATGCGTTGAGCGAGGCGGATCGGCAGGCACGGCAGAAGCAAGGCGTGCAGGCCTGGGGCGCCTGGGTGCAGGCGCACCGGGATGCCATCGTTGAGGTGGGTACGCCGCTGGGCAAGACGTTGCGCGTGTCCCGTAGCGGCATTGAGAGCATCCGCAATCCACTGACGGCCTTCACCGTGGTGCAGGCCGAATCGCATGAGGCTGCTGCCAAGCTGTTCGAGGGCCACCCGCATTTCACGATCTTCCCCGGCGACTCCGTGGAAATCATGGAATGCCTGCCGCTGCCGGGCTAGCGCGAACTTTGCGCTGCACGTAGGTCTGGGCCGGGCGACGCGGCCGGAGGGCTCCGTGCGTGGGCGCCAGTCAGACAGTTTGCATTCGCAGGCCGCATAATCCCCGCAGGACCAACCTGTGGGGTGTGAGATGGACGAGCAGCGAAAGCCGTGTCCGGCTTGTGGTGAACTCATCATGGCCTCGGCGCACAAATGCCGGTTCTGCGGCACGGATATCGACGCCTATGTGGCAGCGCGCGAGGCCACGGTGGAGAAGACGCTGTTCGAAGGCCATCCGGCGGTGGTGTATTCGGCCGGGCAGTACGTGCTCATCGTGGTCACCATCGGTATTGCCTGGCTGGTCTACTGGATCCGCAGTCTCTCCACGCGCTTCACCATCACCACGCAGCGCGTGCGCATCGAGCGCGGCCTGTTCTCCAAGATGCAGGACAACCTGGAACTGTTTCGCGTGGACCACATCGACCTGCACAAGCCACTGGGGCAGCGCATGCTCGGCTATAGCACCGTGCACCTGCATTCGTCCGATGCGGGCATGACGTCCGTGTACCTCTACGGCATCCCGAACCTGGAAGCGATGGCCGATACGCTGCGTGATTGTTCTTTGCGCGAACGCTCGCGGCGGCGCGTGCTTCCGGTGGAGCAGATGTAACTACGTATTCGCAGTGTGTGCTGCTCACCTAATCGATGCCAACGGTGAACGCGCCTTCAAGGAACGATAAATATGGGCGACGAATGGGCCATTATTATTTTTGCATTGCTCGCCGTCGCAGCACCGCTCGTTGGCTATTTCATACCGTCTTCGGATCTGGATGCTGCGATGGAGGCGTCCTTCGGTGATCAAGTGGCATTGGTTGGCGGTCAGAGCGTGCCCGCGCGTGAGCTCGATGTGATCTTTCGTTCGCGGACCATGAGTGGCAGGTCGGGCTGCAGTGCATCGTGGATTTGCCGAGGTCCGCATGATGTCTATCTGTTGGCCTTCGTGGAAGGCCAGCGAGAGCGGTTCGTGGGGGCGATGACCTATACATGGACATGGCGGCGCCTCACCGAGGAACGAGCGCGACACGCATTAATGGCAGACAAAGCAGCCTACAAGGCGGCTTTTGGTGAGTAGATAAGAAATAGCCCATTGAATGTTTTAGGCCGGCGCAGCGTTGTTGATTCCGTAACGTCTAACGAAAGTCAGCACTTGCAACGCCCGTTGCGCGTGGCTACTCTGCGCCTCCCATCAACCCAGCCTTAGGAGGAAAGAACAATGATTGTTGTAGCTGCAGCCTCTGCCGGGTCGACGCGCTTCTGATGTTTCTGCCAGCCATCGGCTGGCATGCGCTTCATTCCTCGTTTCGCACCCCGGCGCTTCGTTCGGCCCCTCTCGCGTGGCCGTCGTTTTCCTTGTCTCCAGGGTGTTCCCATGGCTTTTCAGACGTTTTCGCTGCACCAGCTCGGCTGGCGCGCTGAGTACGCACAGCAATTGACGCTGGCCGATTTCGAAGCTGGCTATCCCGCACGCGTCACCGCCGTGCATCGCAGCGGCCTGGCCGTTCTTTCTTCTCGCGGGCACGGTTCCGTGGTGCTGCCGCACCCACTTGTCGATATGCACGCCGGCGTGGCCGTGGGCGATTGGGTGCTGGTGGAGCACGATGTCGAGCGCGTGCGTTGCGTGCTCGATCGGCAATCGCTGGTGGAACGCGTGGCTGCCGGTGGCGATCGGCAACGCCAGTCGATCGCGGCCAACCTCGACGTGTTGTTCGTGGTGTCGTCGTGCAATGACGATTTCAATCCCTCACGGCTGGAGCGCTACCTCACGCTCGCGCTCGATGCGGGCGTGACGCCGGTGATCGTGCTGACCAAGGCCGACATCGGCGATGGCGTCGCCGGTTACGTCGCCGAAGCGGAACAGTTGATGTTCGGCGTCCCCGTGGTGGCCGTGAATGCGCTGGACGATGCCTCGGTATCGCAGCTCGAACCCTGGCTGGCGCCAGGCAAGACGGTGGCATTTGTCGGTTCTTCGGGCGTGGGCAAGTCGACGCTCACCAATCGCGTGATCGGCGAAGCCGCGCAACTGACGTCCGGCATCCGCGAAGACGACGCCCGCGGCCGGCACACCACCACGGCGCGCGAGATGTTCCCGACCGCATCGGGCGCCTGGGTGATCGATACGCCAGGCATGCGCGAATTGCGGCTTGCCGCAGCCGAGCCGGAACTGGATGCGGTATTCGAGGACGTGGTGGCGTTCGCCTCGCAATGCCGCTTCCGCGATTGTCACCACGATGGTGATGCGGGGTGCGCGGTGGAAGCGGCGGTTGCCGATGGTGCGCTGGACGCGCGCCGCCTCGCCAACTATCGCAAGCTGCTGCGCGAGGCGCTGCGTGCCCAGCAGACTTTGCGCGAACAGCGCGAGCGGGGTCGCCAGTTCGGTGCGATGGCGAAGCAGGTGATGCGGGCGAAGCGGGAAAGGCTGGGGCGGTGATGCGCCGCCCCGGCGTTCACTTCTTTTCTGCAGAACGCAGCGCTACTTCCAGCGCAGGTCAGCCATCACCGGGAAATGATCGGACGGATAGCGGCCGTCCTGCTGCGTGGTGATGGTGGCGAAGCGCGTCGGCGTAAAGCCGCGTTCGAGGATGAAGTCGATGCGTTCGCTCGGGTTGCCGGTGAAGTCGTGGAAGGTCTTCTCGGGGCCTTCGACCGTCGGCGCAACGGCACGCGTATCGGTGAGTGCCTTGGTGAGCAGCGCATAGGTGGGGCTGCTGGCATCGGTGTTGAGGTCGCCGGTGAGAATGAAAGGCGCATTCGCCGGCAGCGCGGCGAGACGGCTCAGGATCTCCTTCGCGCCTTTGACGCGCGCCGGCTCGTCCTGTTCCCGATAGGGCAGGTGCGTGTTGTAGTAGTAGAAACTGCGATGCGTGGTTTTGTCCTCGAACAAGGCCCACGTCACCATGCGCGGAAGCGGATGGCCCCAGCTGATGCTGCCCGGCACCTCGGGCGTATCCGACAGCCAGAAGCTGCCCGTGTCCTTCAGTGCGAGTTTGTCCTTGCGATAGAACACGCCCATGTGCTCGTCGCTGTGGCCGCCGCGGCGGTCGATGCCGAACCAGGTGTATTCCGGCAGCTTGGAGACGATGTAGTCGCCTTGTTCCTGGTGCAGTTCCTGCGTGCCCATCACGTCGGGATGCTCTTCGCGGATGGTGCGCACCATCAGGTCGCGCCGTGCTTCCCAGCGGTTGGGGCCGTCGGCGGCCACCGGCACGCGCACATTGAAGCTCATCACGCGCAGGGTTTGCGCGGCGAGCGGAAAACTGGCGAAGGCGAGCAAGAAGGTGGCGACAAGCCAGCTGCGGGACAGGAACATGGTTGGGCTCCGTACTGAAGTAGGCCGACCGTAACACGGCCTTCGCGCATGAGGCACTGCGGGTGCGTCGGTGCGCGTATAGTTCGCGCGTCCATTCTTTCGGAAATCTGCATGCCTGCGCCCGTGGTCGTACGCGAGATCCATCCCGACGAACATCGGGCGCTTGGCCAGCTGATGGTGCACGTCTACGGTAACCTGCCGGGCTTTCCCACTCCCACGCAGCAGCCGCACTACTACGACATGCTGGCGAACATCGGCGATTTCACCCGCATTCCGCAGGCCAAGGTACTGGTGGCCGTGGACGCGGGCGGGCAGGTGGTGGGAGGCGTGGTCTATTTCGCGGACATCACGCAATACGGCGCCGCGATGACGATGAGCATGGTCGACACTTCGGCCATCCGATTGCTCGCCGTTCACCCCTCCGTGCGCGGACAGGGTGTGGGCAGGCAGCTGATGGAGGCTTGCCTGCAGCTGGCTCGCGACCATGGGCACGCGCGCGTGGTGCTCCACACCACCGAAGCGATGCGCGTGGCCTGGAACATGTACGAGCGCATGGGTTTCCAGCGCGCCCACGAGCTGGACTTCGCGCAGGGCGACTTGCAGGTGTACGGCCTTCACCTTGTTCTGCGCGATGACTGATCGCGCATCCACCTTCGTCACCGAAGACACCGCCATGCCACAGCGCGTTGCCACCTGCAGTTGCCGCCAGCTCATGCTGCGCACCACGGAGGAACCTTTGCGTGTCTCCATCTGCCATTGCAACGCGTGCCAGCGGCGCACGGGCAGTGTGTTCGGCGTGCAGGCGCGTTTTCGCGAAAGTGCGGTGGTGATTCGCGGCAACGCCACGGCGTACGTGCGTCACGGCGACACGGGTGGCTCGGCCACCTTCCATTTCTGCCCGGTATGCGGCGCCACGGTGTACTACCGGCTGGATTCGGTCGAAGGCCTGGTCGGCGTGCCGGTTGGCGCGTTTTCCAATGCGAACTTTCCCGCACCGACCGTCTCGGTATTCGAGGAATGCATGCACCCATGGGTCGCGCTGCCGGACGACATCGAACACATCGCCTGACGGTGACGCATGGCCGTCGCGATGCCTGACTCGGCCTGTCTGGCTTGCCCGTGGGCGAACGGCATCAGCGGCGAGGGGCCCAGCCTTTGCCACCTAAGTAGAAAGTCATAGGTGGTCGCCTGAATGAATCCAGCGAAAGGATTCAACGCATGGGGCGCTCGCGCGTTCCAAGCGTGGTTCCACTTTCACAGCGAGGCTTCAGGGGGCGCGCATGCAGACCAGGGAATTCGATCGTTGGGCCAGGATCCGTGAGCAGGGTGTGCTCCGTTACGTGCTGTTGAACGGCGTGCTGTTCTACGGCCTGCCCATGTTCCTCATCATGACGTTTGTGATTCCGCATCCGCGCCTGACGGTGATGCAGTCGGCCTTCCTGTGGGGTGCGCTTGCGGGGGCGGGCTACGGCATTGCCATGTGGGTGGTGCAGGAACGTCGCTTCCGCAAGGTGGGCGGGGGTTCCTGAGCCCGATCGACGGCCATTATTGTCGGCCATATTCATGCGGTGTTTTGGTTTTTTGGCGCATGGTGCAATGGACTGCGGCCATCAGGGGTATGGCTGCGGTTTTCGTGTGCCTGAGTTAGGCGAATAGACGTCCAAACAGGTAATTTCGCGTATTGGCGCCAGCTTGACGCTCGCCGTGCATACTCCTTGTGCGAATGCGCTTGCCGCCCACGGCGGCTGGCGCTTGCGCACCGCTAACGAGAGGAGAATCCACATGGCAAGTACCAGCTCTCGCATCGGTCGTGGCGTCATCGGGCTGTTGATAGTCGCGCTTTGCGGCTGTACCGATTACGTCAAGAAAAGCGATTACGATGCAACCATCGCAGAGCTGCGTAGCAACGATCAGAAGCAACAGCAGGAGATCGATGCGATCACGCAGGAGATGCACCAGAAGTTTGCGCAGTACGACACGCAGATCACCGCCATGCAAGGCCGCATCAGCGTGGACACCATTGCGCATTTCGATACCAACCAGAGCACGTTGCGCGACGAGGACAAGCAACGGCTGGATGAATTCGCGAAGGTGATGCGCGATCACCATACCAACGCGGTGATTACCGCTGAAGGCTTCGCCGACCCCTCCGGCTCTGCCGGCTACAACCAGCAGCTCGCGCTCAAACGCGCACAGGCCGTGCGTGACTACCTGGTGCAGACCGGTGGTCTCAACGCCGATCAGGTGCGTGCCGTGGCCTATGGCGCAGTGAAGAATCGCCAGGTGGTGAAGGGTGCGACGGGCGAGCAGGGCATGCCCAATCGTCGCGTGTCGCTGGTGACGGATTTCGCCGGCGCTTCCAGCAATACCGCCAGTGCGAGCGGTGCCGGCAGTAGCTGAGCCTGTTGCCGGAGTCTGGGAGGTTCCATCACAAAGGCCGCCCTGGGGCGGCCTTTGTTTTTGTGGTTTTCCGACGCGTGCTTCCGGAAACGTCTATTTACCGGAAGCCTTGTAGGTCAGCTCGGCGTTGTAGCTGTCGACGTGAGCGCTTTGTTCCTGCACGGCATCGTTGAGCGACTTGCGGATGGCCTGTGCATCGGCCTTGCCGTACACGTTCTCCATCATGGTCCACAGCGGCGTCTCGGGATCCTTGCCCACCTCTTCCCATGACTTGGAGGGAATCAGTACGACGAAGTCGGGACTCTCGCCGCCGGCATCGCGCGCTTCGGCCGTGACGTAGTTGTTCGGCCATTTGGATTTCTCGGCGGCCGCGGTGATCTTCTTCACCACGTCGATGAATGCTTCGCGCGCCTCATGCCCGGGCTTGAGCTTGAAGTAGAGCACTTCGATATACGGCGCGTTGATGGTCTGGCCCTTGGCCATGTGGCTCAACTCGGGATGAAACTCCATGAAGGCACTGATCTCGCTCTTCAGGTGCGGGTTGACGCTGGTGCGCAGCGTCGCGTCGCACGCCTTGCCGGCCGTGCGCATGGTGTCGAAGGCGGACCAGGGCAACGGGTCGGTGACATAGGAGTACGAATAGGTGTCACCGGTTTCGTGTGACCACGCGGTCCAGTTGTACTTGAAGCCGTGTTGGGCGAGGCATTGGTTGAAGGCCTTGATGCCGGCCTCGTAGGCTTCCTGATCGGCGGGATTCACCCAGTCGGTGTAGTCGCGTACCACCATGGGTTTAGCGTTGTCGGCGGCCAGCGCGGCCGTGGTGCAGGTAAAGAGCAGAGCCAGTGCCAGCCCGAGCGTGGTGTGCTTCATCGCGTGCTCCTCTGGGGAAATCCCCGGTTGATATGGGAAGGTCGGTGGGTCGGCGCCACGGTCACGCCGTGGCGTCATGGCTTGCATCAACAGGGCGGCCATGGGTGGGCGAGTAAGGCGATGGTTCGAAGCGGCGATGCTTCGTTGGGTTCAGCCTTCGATGGTGGCCCATGAGATGGCGAGGCGACGCGCGATGGACGAGCGATGCCTCATGACAGGCCGCAATGGATATCGGGCACGAAGGCATGGGTGGCCGGCTCCGCAAGGTCGCCAGGCTGATTCGCACATCGTGTGCCGTGGCCTGAGCCTGCGGTCGTCACGATGCATCTGCCTGGGTAACGCCGGGCGGCTCGATCATGTTGCCGCGTGGCGGCGGCGCGAAAATAGGTCAAACAGCATAGGCCGGCCCTTTTGGCATCCTGAAACGACAAAGGCCGCCCGAAGGCGGCCTTTGCGTTGCGTGTCGATGAGCGGATCAGCGCTTCATCGAATTGAAGAACTCGTCGTTGGACTTGGTGTTCTTCATCTTGTCGAGCATGAATTCCATGGCAGCCAGCTCATCCATCGGATGGAGCAGCTTGCGCAGGATCCAGATCTTGGAAAGCATGTCCGGTTCGATCAGCAGATCCTCGCGGCGGGTGCCGGAGCGATTGATGTCGATGGCCGGGTACACGCGCTTCTCGGCGATGCGGCGGCTCAGGTGCACTTCCATGTTGCCGGTGCCCTTGAACTCTTCGTAGATCACCTCGTCCATCTTGCTGCCGGTGTCGGTCAGCGCGGTGGCGATGATGGTCAGGCTGCCGCCTTCTTCCACGTTACGGGCCGCGCCGAAGAAACGCTTCGGGCGCTGCAGCGCGTTGGCGTCCACACCACCGGTGAGCACCTTGCCGGAGCTGGGCACCACGGTGTTGTAGGCACGGGCCAGGCGCGTGATGGAGTCGAGCAGGATCACCACGTCCTTCTTGTGCTCGACCAGGCGCTTGGCGCGCTCGATCACCATCTCGGCGACCTGCACGTGGCGCACGGCCGGCTCGTCGAAGGTGGAGGAGATCACTTCCGCACGCACGGTGCGGGCGATTTCCGTCACCTCCTCGGGACGCTCATCGATCAACAGCATGATCAGATGGACGTCCGGATGGTTGTACTGGATGGCCTGGGCCACGTTCTGCAGCATCATCGTCTTGCCGGACTTCGGCTGCGACACGATGAGGCCACGCTGGCCGCGACCCACCGGCGCCACCAGGTCCAGGATGCGACCGGTGATGTCTTCGGTGGAGCCGTTGCCGCGCTCGAGCTTGAACGCCTTGCGCGGGAACAGCGGCGTCAGGTTCTCGAACAGCATCTTGTTCTTCGACGCCTCCGGCGGATCGCCGTTGATGTCGTCGACCTTGAGCATCGCGAAGTAGCGCTCGCCTTCCTTCGGATGGCGCACGCGTCCGGTGATGTAGTCGCCGGTGCGCAGGTTGAAGCGGCGGATCTGGCTGGGCGAGACGTAGATGTCGTCCGGGCCGGCCAGGTACGACTCATCGGCCGAGCGCAGGAAGCCGAAACCGTCCTGCAGGATTTCCAGCACGCCCTCGGCCCAGATGCCGCCGCCGGAGCGGGCGTGCGCCTTGAGGATGTTGAAGACCACGTCCTGCTTGCGCGCACGGGCTACGCCTTCCTGCACGCCGAGCGATTCGGCGAATTCCAGCAGCTGCAGCGCATTCTTGCGCTTGAGCTCGGTCAGGTTGATCAGGCGGTCGTTGCTGCCGGCATCGGCGTAGTCATCGTCCACCGGCAGGCCGTTGTTGTTGCGCGGATGCTGCTGGTTGCCACCACCGCCGCCACCGGGGCCGCGCTGCTGGTTGTTGCGTTCGTGTCGACGGCGACGGCCGCGGTCGTTGCGATCGTTGCGGAAATTCGGGTTGCCGCCGCCCTGCTGGCCTCCCTGCTGCTGGCCGCCCTCGCGGGCTTCCTGCGGCGGGCGCTGGCCACCGTCGTTGGACGCCGAGTCGGCGGCCGGCGCGGAAGCGGGGGCATGGCTTGTTTCAACGGCGGGCGGTGCGGCGCGTTCCACTGGCGGCAGGGGCGGCATGTCCAACTGGGCCTGCTTCTCCGCCTTTTCGGCAGCAGCAGCGGCAGCGGACTTGCGTGGTGCGCGCGTACGGGGTTCAGCCACAGGTTTGGCGTCGGCGCTCTTGGCGTCGTTGGATTCTTTGCTTTCGATATCAGACACGGGCAAACCTCTGCGGGGCGCCGTTGAAAAAGGAGGGAAGGTTGCGTTGCGCGGATGGCGCGGGGGACAGGACAGTCCCGACAGGCGAGAAGAAATCTAGCACCGGGTCCGCGGCGACGTAAAGCGCCGCGGCCGGTAAAGTTCAGAAAAGTTTTTCTGAAGGGCCTTAGACGGCCTTGTCGACCGGGGCCACGATGGCCTTGTCGATCAGCTGGGTCAGCGCGCCCTTGCTGACGGCGCCGATCTGGGTGGCTTCGACCTTGCCGTTCTTGAAGACCATCAGGGTCGGGATGCCGCGGACGCCGTAATTGCGGGGCGTCTTCTGGTTGTGGTCGATGTTGATCTTGGCGATGCGCAGCTTGCCCTGATACTGCTGGGCCAGCTCGTCCAGGATTGGCGCGATGGCCTTGCAGGGACCGCACCACTCAGCCCAGAAGTCGAGCAGCACGGGGGTATCGGAATTGAGCACCTCTTGTTCGAAGGCGTCATCGCTCACGTGGGTAATCAGGTCGCTCACCGGGATCTCCGAAGGTAGCGGGTAGGGGGTTTCACGACCGCGTGCCCAGCATCGGCTACACTGGGGTGCCCATGAAGCGCGGGGTCGTACCGAAAGGAAGTCTGATGCCATTGCGGCAAGGACTTCATTCCAACGTAATTCGGGGCGCGATTCAAGCGATTCAAGGGCGGCCAGGGACGGTTCCGTTGACATAGATGAAAGGGTTTTCCTTGTCTGTCAGTGGCTTAGCCACGCAGTCCTTTGACCTATGCCAGCGGAGCTGTCGAACGCCGCCGCTCCCGCCGGCGCCAGCCAGGGACACGTGCCGCCGCATGCGCGATCCGTCATGGATTCCGCTGCCGCCACCTCCCGGTCACGCCGACCCTCCACCTGTTCCCTTGAGCGTCTCATTGCCGGGGAGCCGGGCACGCACACGCGCCGCCCGCACCAAGTACCCACTCATCTAATGTCCCAAACTGTTCTCACCGATACCTTTTTCACCAATTTCGATCTCCATCCGCTGCTCCAGCAAGGCCTCGACGAGGCGGGCTTCACCCGCTGCACGCCGATCCAGGCGCTGACCCTGCCGGTCGCGCTCACGGGTCGCGACGTCGCCGGCCAGGCGCAGACGGGCACGGGCAAGACCTGCGCCTTCCTGGTGGCGATGATGAATCGCCTGCTCACCACGCCGGCCGTGGCCGAGCGCAAGGACAGCGACCCGCGCGCCCTGGTCATTGCGCCCACGCGCGAGCTGGCCATCCAGATCGAGAAGGACGCCAAGTCCATCGGCCGCTACACCGGCCTGCGCAGCGCGCTGATCTACGGCGGCGTGGACTATGACAAGCAGCGCCAGCAGCTCAAGGACGGCTGCGACATCATCATCGCCACGCCGGGCCGCCTGCTCGACTACTACAAGCAGCACGTGTTCAGTCTCGACGCTGTCGAAGTGATGGTGATCGACGAGGCGGACCGCATGTTCGACCTCGGCTTCATCAAGGACGTGCGCTTCATCTTCCGCCGCCTGCCGGCGCGCGAGCAGCGCCAGGTGCTGCTGTTCTCCGCCACGCTCAGCCATCGCGTGCTGGAGCTGGCCTACGAGCACATGCACAACGCTGAGAAGCTGGAAGTGGAGACGGAAAACGTCACCGCCGACCGCGTGCGCCAGGTGGTCTACTTCCCCGCCAAGGAAGAGAAGATGCCGCTGCTGCTCAACCTGCTCGACCGCACCAAGGCCGAGCGCAGCATCATCTTCGTCAACACCAAGGCGGCGGCCGAGAAGATCACCGATCGCCTCAAGCGCTACGGCTACCGCGTGGGGGCTCTCTCGGGCGACGTGCCGCAGCTCAAGCGCCAGAAGCTGCTGCAGCGCTTCCAGGAAGGCCAGCTCGACATCCTCGTGTGCACTGACGTGGCAGCGCGCGGCCTGCACATTCCGGCCGTGAGCCACGTGTTCAACTACGACCTGCCGCAGGACGCGGAAGATTACGTGCACCGCATCGGCCGCACCGCGCGCCTGGGCGCCGAGGGCGATGCGATCAGCTTCGCGTGCGACCTCTACGCGATGAGCCTGCCCGATATCGAAACGTACATCGGCCAGCGCATTCCGGTGGCGAACATCGAACCGGAACTGCTGGTGATGCCGCAGCCGCGCGAGCAGGACGCTCAGTTCGTGGCCGATGCCGCGGCCGACAGCGCCGCGTTCGGCGACAAGGTCGAGCAGCGTGAGAAGGATGGTTCGCCTCGCAAGGGTTCGCGCAGCGGCGGTGGCCGTGGCGGCGATCGCCCGCGTGGCGACAAGCCGCGAGAACCGCGGAAGCCGCGCGTTGAAACCGCGACCGCCGAAGCTGCCGAGGTCGCCGTGACGAAGGAAGCCGCGCCCGCGCCGGCACAGGCGGAAACGGGCGAGGCTGGCGAGCGCAAGCGTCGTCGCCGCCGCGGCGGTCGCAATCGTCGCCGCGAGGGTGGTGATGTGGCCGTCGCCGAGGGCGCCGCCAACACGGCCGCCGAAGGCACGCGCGCACCGCGTGGCGAGCGTCGTCCGCCGCGTGAACGCAGCAATGGCAACGGCGAGAGCAACCACTCGCGTCCGTCGCGTCATGTGGCGATCACGTCCGGCAAGCCGGCCGAGCAGGAAGCGCCGAAGAAGCTGGGCTTGTTCCGCCGCATCAGCCGCGCGCTGTTCGGTCACTAAGCCATCGGCTTGCCACGAGCTGTCGTGGGCTGAACCCGCGGCAGCATGGTGATACAAAGCGACTGACCTTCACGCGTGCATCCCTTATCCTTGCCGCGAAGAGCCTGCCCAATATCTTCCAATGGCCCGCGCCGGGAGCTGTTTGCCCGCGAGTCAAGGAAGAACGAAGAAGTGTATGTCGATACACGACTGAGTGATGACGCAGGCTCGTGGGCAAACAGACCCGGCCCAAAGGGTTGTCCACCTGCGCTCACCGGAAAGCGGCGCGCGGCTTGACCTGACCACCAGTCAGGTGCGGCGCCACGCTCCACTTTCCGGTGAGCGCAGGTGGACAACGCGGGCTATTGGAAGATATTGGGCAGGCTCTTTAGGATCGGGGACACGCGGTGATCCGCTTCGACCAAGTCAGCAAGCGCTATGAAGGTGGCCACGAGGCCTTGTCGCAACTTTCCTTTGAAGTGGCGACGGGTGAGATGGCCTTTGTCACCGGCCATTCGGGTGCCGGCAAAAGCACGCTGCTCAAACTGCTGGGACTGATCGAGCGGCCGTCGCACGGTGTGATCACGCTCGAAGGCCAGAACCTCGCCAAGGTGGGGCGCACCGGCATACCCAAACTGCGTCGTCGTCTGGGCATGGTCTTCCAGGATCATCGCCTGCTGATGGACCGCACCGTATTCGCCAACGTCGAACTGCCGCTGATGATCGGCGGCATGGCGCCGAACGAACGCGGCAAGCGTGTTCGCGCGGCGCTCGAAAAGGTGGGCCTGCTTGCGTACGAACGCCAACTGCCGGCCACGCTTTCCGCGGGCGAACAGCAGCGCGTGGGTATTGCCCGCGCCATCGTCGCCAAGCCCACGCTGCTGATCGCGGACGAACCCACCGGCAATCTCGACCCCACCCTGGCCGTGGAGATCATGGGCCTGTTCGCCGAATTCCAGAACGTGGGCACCACCGTGCTGATAGCCAGCCACGACCTGCCGTTGATCAAGCGCATGAAGAAGCGCGTGATCGTGCTCGATCACGGTCGCCTGGTGGCTGACGTGGCCGCACAGGAGGTGCTATGAGCACGCAGCCTGAATTTCCGATGGAAAGCCCGCTGACGTCCGACCAGTCGCGCGGCATCCGCACCAAGCCGCGTCCGGTGGCGAGCTGGCGCGAGCATCACGGCTGGAGCGCGGCATCGAGCCTGCGTCGCCTGATGTCGCGCCCGGTGGGCACCTTGCTCACCGTTGCGGTGATGGCCATCGCGCTGGCGCTGCCGCTTACTTTCTATCTGCTGCTGGGCAACCTGCAGAAGATGGGCGATGCGCTGGGGCAGAACCAGACCATCAGCGTGTTCCTGAAGCCGGGGCAAAGCGTGTCCTCGGCCGACATGATGGCCAAGAAACTGCGCGAACGCGGCGAAGTGGCAGGCGTCAAAGTGAAGTCGCCCGACCAAGGCATGGACGAGCTGGCCAAGATGCAGGGCTTCTCCGGTGCGCTGCATGCGCTGGAGGCGAACCCGCTGCCGTTCGTGCTGGAAGTGCAGCCGAAGGCGGGGGCGAGCGCTGACAGCGTCGATCAACTCGTCACCGACATGCGTGACATGCAGGGCGTGGATCAGGTGCAGGACGGCGGCACGTGGCGCCAGCGTCTTGAGGCGTTGCTCGGCGTGGGCCAGCGCATCGTGATGATTCTTGCTGGTCTGCTGGCGGTGGCAGTGCTGCTGGTGGTGGGAAACACAGTGCGCGTGGACATTGCCAGCCGTCACGAGGAAATCGGCGTGCTGATGCTGGTGGGTGCGAGTCGTGCATTCGTGCGTCGCCCCTATTTGTATGCGGGCATCTGGTACGGCCTGTTCGCCGGCGTGCTGGCGGTGGGTTTCGCCGTGCTGGTGGAACTGGCGCTGGCCGAACCCGTGCAGCGCCTGGGTCAGGTGTATGCCGGCAAGTTGCAGGTGGACGTGCTGCCGTTGTGGCTGCTTGGCGCCGTGCCCGTGGCCGCCGCCGTGCTGGGTTGGCTGGGTGCGCGTCTGGTCAGCGCGTGGCAATTGCGCAAGGCCGCATGAACCGTGCGCCGGCTCACGGCCGTGGCGACGTTGTAATGCAAGGTTGGTGGGGATGGTGCAGCATGCCTGCTCGGGGTTACCGGGTGCTCGGAGGAAGCACCGGCATGGCGCCGGCAGGGAACGCTGGCCAACACGTGGGTGACAGGGGATGAGTGGAAGTTTCAGCAGTCGAGTGGTGGGAACGGCGCCCAGGGTGCTGGTGGTGGATGGCTCCAAGGTGGTGCGCCAGCTGATCGCCCGCGTGTTGAAGGCCGAGCTGCCAGACAGCGACGTGGTGGGCGCCGGCAGCGGCGCGGAAGCCAAGGAACTGCTGGACGGCGGTGCGTTCGATTTCATCACCATCTCGCTGCGCCTGCCCGACGTGGATGGGCTGGAGCTTGCCCGTCACGTGCGCGAATCCGCCGCGCAGGCCTATGTTCCCATCGTGGTGGTGTCGGGCGACGTCGACGATCGTCTGCACAATCGCACGCTGGGCGAACACGTCACCGATTACTTTGACAAGTCGCTGGGCTTCCAGGCGCTGGCGGAATTCATCCGTGGCTACGTGAAGCCTTCCGATTCCGCCGAGGGCGAAGTGCTGTACGTGGAAGACAGTCGCGTGGTGGCGCTGGCCACGCGTCGCATCCTCGAAAAGCACGGCCTCACCGTCTATCACGTGGTCAGCGTGGAAGATGCGCTGGTCCTGCTCGACAAGGCCAAGGACGAAGGCAAGGTGGGCGCCGACATCGTGCTCACCGACGTCAGCCTCAAGGGCGAACTCACTGGCGGCGACCTGCTCGAACGCATCCGCCGCGAATACCACTACAGCAAGGGCCGGCTGCCCGTGCTGGTGATGACGGGCGACGAGAATCCGGCCAACCAAGCTGCGCTGCTGCGCGCCGGTGCCAACGATCTGGTCGAGAAGCCCATCGAGGAAAAACTGCTGATGACCAAGCTGCTGTTCCAGCTGCGCGTATCCCAGCACCTGCGCGAGCGGGGCGAGGCGGCGTGACCGATCATCCCGTGAAGCTGGAGCCGTCCTGGAAGGATCGCATCGGCGAGTATCTGGCGCGACCGGACATGCGCGCGCTGTCCGATTTCCTGCGCGCCGAGAAGCAGGCCGGCAAGGTGATCTATCCGCCCGGTCCTGAGATCTTCGCGGCCTTCGACCACACGCCATTCGACGCGGTGCGGGTGGTGATCCTGGGGCAGGACCCGTACCACGGCCCGAACCAGGCGCATGGGTTGTGCTTCTCCGTGCGGCCGGGCATTCCGGCGCCGCCGTCGCTGCAGAACATCTTCAAGGAGATCCAGCGCGACCTGGGTTTCCGTGCACCCGACCACGGTTGCCTCACGCCCTGGGCCGACCGCGGCGTGCTGCTGCTCAATGCCACGCTCACCGTGCAGCAGGGCATGGCCGGCTCGCACCAGGGCAAGGGCTGGGAAGGTTTTACCGACGCGGCCATCGACGCCCTCAACCGCGAGCGGGAAGGGCTGGTGTTCATGCTGTGGGGCTCGTATGCCCAGAAGAAGGGCCAGCTGATCGACGGGCGCCGGCATTGCATTTTGCGCTCGGTGCACCCATCTCCGTTGTCAGCGCATCGCGGTTTTATCGGCTGCGGGCACTTCTCGGCCGCGAACCAGTATCTGGAGAGCCGAGGCGTCGCCCCCATCGACTGGTCTCTGCCGAAGCGGTCGGAACTGGCCTGAAACAGGCTTTTCACGGCTGCTGAACCGCCGGAAACGCATAGTGGACCCTCCCCGGGGTGCCCTGCTGGACAGGCGCCTCAAATTCCTGTACTATTCAGTTCATCAAAGGTCCCGGAACCTTTCGGGGCCTTTAGCACTCCCACTATGCGAGTGCTAAGCTGATCCCCTATTCAGGAGGTTCCACACATGTCTCAAGCTTTGGTGACCGCCAACCTGCCGGTGCCGAGTGTCGTCGGCAGTCTGGATGCCTACATCTCGGCGGTCCATCGGATTCCGGTGCTCAGCCAGGACGAGGAACAATCGCTGTCGCGCCGTTACAACGAGCAGGAGGACCTCGAGTCCGCCCGCAAACTGGTGATGTCGCACCTGCGTTTCGTGGTCCACGTGGCCCGTGGCTACAGCGGCTACGGTCTGCAGATGGCCGACCTCATCCAGGAAGGCAACATCGGCCTGATGAAGGCCGTCAAGCGCTTCAACCCCGACCAGGGCGTTCGCCTGGTGAGCTTTGCTGTGCACTGGATCCGTGCCGAAATGCACGAGTTCATCCTGCGCAACTGGCGCATCGTCAAGGTCGCCACGACCAAAGCGCAGCGCAAGCTGTTCTTCAACCTGCGCAAGAGCAAGAAGCGCCTGGGCTGGATGAACGCCGAGGAAGTGCGCACGGTGGCGAAGGATCTGGGCGTGCCGGAAGCGACGGTGCGCGAGATGGAATCGCGCCTGTCCGGTCGCGACATCGGCTTCGAAGCTCCGGCCGACGCCGAGGACGATGCCAAGCCGGCGCCGGAAGCGTTCCTGATCGACGACGGCGCCGACCCGTACGACAACGTGGCCGATGCCGACCAGGCCGACAACCAGCTCGATACGTTGTCGACCGCGCTGCGGAATCTGGATGAGCGCTCGCGCGACATCATCCAGCGTCGCTGGCTCAACGAAGAAAAGGCCACGCTGCAGGATCTTGCGGACGAGTACGGCGTCTCCGCCGAACGCATCCGCCAGGTCGAGGCCAACGCCATGAAGAAGATGCGCGGCCTCTTCGCTGCCTGATCTTCATCGTCGGCGTAAGATGACCAACGGCCCCTCCCGGGGCCGTTTGGCTTTGCGGGGTCACGGTTGACCCATGCATTCCCTCACAGGATCACTGCGTGTCATTGCCCCCATGTCCCGAGTGCTGGTCATCGAAGACGACGAAACCACCGCGCGCGAAATCATCGCGGAGTTGAGTGCGCACGGCATGCTGGCCGAATGGGTGGCGAACGGCCGCGACGGGCTGACCCGCGCGCTGCAAGGTGGCTACGACCTGATCACCCTGGACCGCATGCTGCCCGGCATGGATGGTATCGACGTGGTGGCGGAACTGCGCCGGGCCGGCAGCGACGCGCCGGTGTTGATGATCAGCGCCTTGAGCGATGTGGACGAACGCGTGCGCGGCCTGCGTGCCGGCGGCGACGACTACCTCACCAAGCCCTTCGCGCCCGACGAAATGTCCGCGCGCGCGGAGGTGCTGCTGCGCCGTCGCCAACCCCAATCGGTGCAGCGCTTGCGTGTGGCCGATCTGGAACTGGACCTGGTGAGCCACGTCGCTTACCGCGGTGGTCAGCCGCTCACCTTGTTGCCCACCGAATATCGCCTGCTCGAATTCCTGATGCGCAATTCGGGGCAGGTGCTTACACGCACGATGATCTTCGAGACGGTGTGGGGTTTTCATTTCGATCCCGGCACCAACGTGATCGACGTGCACATCGCGCGCCTGCGGCGAAAGATCGACGGCACCGGCCAGCCGGCGCTGATCCATACGGTGCGCGGCACCGGCTACATGATCTCGGCCGCCAACGAAACTGCTCCGGTGGTGTCATGAACGCACGTCCCAACAGCTGGCATTCGACCACGTCGAGGCTGATCCTCATCTACGGCGCGTTGTTCGTCGTGTGGGGCGCGGTGCTCGTCGGCGTGATCCAGTGGGAAACCACGCGCTACCTCAACAGCGTCATCGACCAGATGCTGCAGCAGCGCATGCATTACATCGCATCGACCGATCCTGCGCGGCTTGCCGCCACGGTGGATGCCGCCGCCGCCATCGATCCGCACGGCATCATGTCGGTGGGCCTGTTCGACAAGGACCATCAGCCGGTGGCCGGCAACATCGATCACTTGCCGTCCTCGCTGCTGCGCGACGGCCAGGTGCATCTGCTGAGGCATGGCCTGCCGCGTCCCGATCGCGATGCGGAACGCGTGCGCGCGCGCGGTCTCGCTGCCACGCTGCCCAATGGCGACATCCTGGTGATCGCCAAGGACATCAGCACCATCGACGGCATCGGCGCGATCATCCGGCGCGCCTTGCTATGGGGCGTGTCGCTCACCATCATTCCCGGCCTGCTCGGCGGTTTCCTGCTGCGCCGTGGCCCGGAGAAACGCATCCGCGCCCTGCAGGAGGCGACCGGTCCCATTCGCCAGGGCGATTTGTCCAAGCGCCTGCCGATCAGCCGTCGCGGCGATGAACTCGATCAACTGGCCGGCATCGTCAACACGATGCTGGGCGAGATCGAGCGGCTCATGAACGAGGTGAAGGGCGTGTGCGACAACATCGCGCACGACCTGCGCACGCCGCTAACGCGATTGCGCGCCCGCCTGTATCGCACGCAGCAACAACTGGAAGGCGAGCCCGAGTCGGCCTTGGTGGAATCGTGCATCGTCGACATCGACGAAGTGCTGACGCGCTTTCGCGCGCTGCTGCGCGTGTCGGAGCTGGAAGACCGCCATCGTGCGGCCTGCTTCGACGAAGTGGACGTGGGGCAGGTGTTGCGCCAGGTGCACGAGTTCTACGCACCGTTGGCGGAAGATCGCGGACAGTCGTTCGAGATCGACATCCAGTCGCTGTCGCCGGTGCGCGCCGACGCGCACCTGCTTTTCGAAGCGCTGGCTAACCTGGTGGGCAACGCCATCAAGTTCACGCCATCCGGCGGCAAGGTGAGCCTGCGCGCGAGCATGGACAAGCGCGGCCCGCGCGTGGACGTGATCGACAGCGGCCCGGGCATTCCGGCCGACGAACGCGACGCTGTGACGCGCCGCTTCTATCGCGGCGACAACAGCCGCACCACCGGTGGTTCGGGATTGGGCCTGAGCATCGTGAGCGCCATCGTGCGCCTGCACGGCTACGCACTCGATATTGGCGATGCCACCAGCAACGGTGCGCGCCTCACCTTGTACTGCTACCCGCTGGCAGCGGACGAGAAAGCAGGCACGTGCCTGTCGCGATCGGTGCCGGAAGTCACGCCGATGACGGCGTAAGTGCTGGTTCTTTCCCAGCACTCGGCTTGCCGGCAACATGTCAACTCCCTCACCGTCAATCCGGCGAAAGCCGGAATCCAGCGCCTTTCATGTGAGTCGCGAAAAAGTCACTGGATTCCAGCTTCCGCCGGAATGACGGTGAGGAAGCGACGAATGACGAGGGACGCACACGCGTTTCCATCCAGTCAGGGCCACCAGTGCATGAAGATTTCTTCATCTGCACGCGCGTCGGGCTTTCATGAAACAACATGAAATTATCTTCATCCGCTAAACCCTATGGGCCGCATCGGCTGCGTGCGAAAATTTGTCGCGACGCATCATTTCGCGCACGGAAATCCCCCGCATGCTTGGCATCGTCCGGATCGCGCTTACGCGGCCCTACACATTCATTGTTTTCGCGCTGACCATTCTCATCTTTGGTGTGATGTCCGCGGCGCGCACGCCCACCGATATCTTTCCGGAGATCAACATCCCGGTGATTGCCGTGTCCTGGCAGTTCACCGGCATGACGCCCGACCAGATGTCCGGCCGCATGAACACGCCTTTCGAGCGCGTGCTCACCACGACCGTCAACGACATCGAGCACATCGAGTCGGAGTCGATCAATGGCATGGGCATCACCAAGATCTTCTTCCAGCCGGGCGTGAACATCGCCACGGCGAACGCGCAGGTCACGGCGATTGCGCAGACGATCCTGAAGCAGATGCCGGCCGGTGCCACGCCGCCGCTGATCGTCAACTACAACGCTTCCACGGTGCCGATCCTGCAGGTGGCGCTGTCGGGCAAGGGCCTGTCCGAGCAGCAGCTGGGCGACCTTGGCCTCAACCAGCTGCGTCCGCAGCTGGTGACGGTGCCGGGCGCGGCCATTCCCTATCCGTTCGGCGGCAAGACGCGCCAGGTGCAGCTGGACGTGGATCCGGCCGCGCTGCAGGCGCGCGGCCTCTCCACGCAGGACGTGGCGAACGCGCTGGCCAACCAGCAGCAGATCAGCCCGATCGGCACGCAGAAGATCGGCAAGTACGAATACGTGATGGAGCTGAACAACGCAGCCACTCACGTGGACGAGCTGGAAGACCTGCCGGTCAAGATGGTCAACGGCACCACCATCTATGTGCGCGACGTTGCCCATGTGCGTGACGGCGCCCCGCCGCAGACGAACATCGTGCACGTGGACGGCGTTCGCTCGACCATGTTGTCGATCCTGAAGAACGGCTCCACCTCCACCCTCGCCATCGTGGCGGGCGCACGCCAGAAGCTGGTGGAGATGAAGGATTCGCTGCCGGACAACCTGACCATCAAGCCGATCGGCGACCAGTCGGTGTTCGTGCGTGCGTCCATCGATGGCGTGATTCGCGAAGGCATCATCGCCGCGGCGCTCACCAGCCTGATGATCCTGCTGTTCCTGGGCAGCTGGCGCTCCACGCTGATCATCACCACCTCGATTCCGCTGGCGGTGCTCGGCTCGGTGTTCACGCTGTCTGCCATCGGCCAGACGCTCAACATCATGACGCTCGGAGGCCTCGCGCTCGCCGTGGGCATCCTGGTGGACGAAGCCACGGTGACCATCGAGAACATCAACTGGCACTTGGAGCAGGGCAAGGACGTCATCACCGCCATCGTCGATGGCTCGGCCCAGATCATCGTGCCGGCGTTCGTGTCACTGTGCTGCATCTGCATCGTGTTCGTGCCGATGTTCTTCCTGCCGGGCGTGGCGCGTTATTTGTTCGTGCCGATGGCGGAGGCGGTGATCTTCGCGATGATCTTCTCCTTCATCCTGTCGCGTACGCTCGTGCTGACCATGGCCAAGTACCTGCTGCAGGCGCATCCGGCGACGGTGGACGAGCACGGCCAGCACATCGAGCAGCCGGCGCCGAAGACCTTCCTGGGCCGTTTCCAGCAGGGCTTCGTCAATCGCTTCGAGACGTTCCGTGCGGGCTATAGCGGCGTGCTGCATCTGGCGCTGGAGCATCGCAAGGTGTTCGTGGTCGGCTTCCTCAGCTTCGTCGTGTTGTCGTTCGCGCTGCTGCCGGGCCTTGGCAGCAACTTCTTCCCCGATGTGGACGGCGGCCAGATCCTGGTGCATGCACGCGTCCCGGTGGGCACGCGCGTGGAGACCACGGCGGCGGAATTTGCGGACATCCAGAAGGCCATCCGCCAGGTGATACCGCCGGATGAGCTCGATGCCATGATCGACAACATCGGCCAGTATTCCAGCTCGATCAACACGATCTACAACAACACCGGCGAAGTGGGCGAGTCCGACGGCGATATCCAGATCTCGCTGAAGGAAGACCATCACCCGAGCGCGGAGTACGTGAAGATCCTGCGCGAAAGGCTGCCGCGCCTGTTCCCGGGCACCACGTTCTCGTTCCCGCCGGCGGACATCGTCAGCCAGATCCTGAACTTCGGTTCGCCCGCGCCGATCGATCTGCAGATCCGCGGCAGAAGCCTGGAGAAGAACTTCGCGTACGCCAACGAAGTGCTCAACAAGCTGCGCCAGATTCCCGGCGTGGTCGATGCACGACTGCAGCAATCGCAGGCGCAGCCGGCGTTCCGCATCGACGTGGACCGCACGCGTGCGCAGTTGCTGGGCCTGACCGAAGGCGACGTGACCAACAGCCTGATCGCCGACCTTTCCGGTACCGCGCAGGTGGCGCCGACCTATTGGTTGAATCCGGACAACAACGTCACCTATCCGATCTCCGCGCAGGTGCCGCAGTACCAGCTCGATTCGCTGGCGCAGCTGAGCAATCTGCCGATCACCGCCAAGAGCGGCGGCAATGCGCAGGTGCTGGGCGCACTGGCGGACATCACGCGTACGCACCGCAACACCATCGTGAGCCAGTACAACATCCAGTCGATGGTGGAGATCTATACGGCCATCCAGGGTCGCGATCTCGGCGCCGTTGCCGGCGATATCCAGAAGGTGCTGGACGACACCAAGAAGGACCTGCCCAAGGGCGCGAACGTCGCGTTGCTCGGCCAGGTGCAGACCATGCACGACGCCTATTTCGGCCTGCTGTTCGGCCTGCTGGGTTCGGCGGTGCTGGTGTATCTGTTGATCGTGGTGAACTTCCAGTCGTGGACCGATCCGTTCGTGATCATCACCGCCTTGCCCGCGGCGCTTGCCGGCATCGTGTGGATGCTGTTCGTCACGCACACCACGTTGTCGGTGCCGGCATTGACGGGCGCCATCATGTGCATGGGCGTGGCTACCGCCAACTCGGTGCTGGTGGTGAGTTTCTGCCGCGAGCGTCTGGCCGTCCACGGCAACGCCACGCTGGCGGCGCGTGAGGCAGGCTTCGTGCGCTTCCGTCCGGTGCTGATGACCGCGCTGGCCATGATCATCGGCATGGTGCCGATGGCGCTTGGCCTCGGCGACGGCGGTGAGCAGAACGCACCGCTGGGTCGCGCCGTGATCGGTGGCCTGCTGTTTGCCACCACGGCCACGCTGATCTTCGTTCCCGTCGTTTTCTCCATTGTGCATGCGCGTTACAAGCACGCGCCTGACGCTGATTCGGCTGACCATGCCGGAGTACCCGCCCATGTCTGAACATACCCAGCTTCCTGAGGTCACCTTGTCGCCGCGTCGCCTGCGGCTGGCCGCCGCGATCGCTGCCGTCGTCTTCGGCGCCATCGTGGTGATCGGCGTCACCACCCGCATCGTGCAGGCGCGCAGCCTGCATCAGTGGACTGACGAACAGGCCATTCCCACCGTCGTCATCTCCGAACCCGAATCCGCCAACGGCTCCTCGCCGCTGGAACTGCCGGCGCAGATGGATGCGTTCACCAACGCACCGATCTTCGCGCGCACCAGCGGCTACCTGAAGTCGTGGGACAAGGACATCGGCGCGCCGGTGAAGGCGGGCGATGTGCTCGGCACCATCGACACGCCCGATCTCGACCAGCAGCTGCTGCAGGCGCAGGCTGACCTCGCCACGTCGAAGGCCAATGCCGCGCTGGCGGCCACCACCGCCAAGCGCTGGCAGGTACTGCGCCAGACCGATCCCGATTCGGTCTCGCAGCAGTCGGTCGACCAGTTCAATGGCGACCTCGCCGCCAAGGTGGCGCAGGTGAATGCATCGCAGGCGAATCTTGATCGCCTCAAGGCGTTGAAGTCGTACGCACGCCTGGTTGCACCGTTCGACGGTCGCGTCACCGCGCGCAACACCGACGTGGGCGCCCTGATCACCGCGGACAGCACCGGCACGAGCATTCCGTTGTTCACCGTCTCCGACACCAGCAAGCTGCGCGTGTATGTGCGCGTGCCGCAGGTGTATGCGCCGGCCATTCATCGCGGCGACGAAGCTACGCTCGATGTGCCGGAGTATCCGGGCAAATCGTTCACCGCCAAGGTGGAAGCGGATGCTCGCTCCATCACGCCGACCTCGGGCACCACGCTGGTGCAGTTGTTGGTCGACAACCCCGACGGCAAGCTGCTGCCGAGCAGCTATGCCAGCGTGAAATTCAAGATCGGCTCCGGCGCGCTGGGCCTGCGCCTGCCGGCCGAGGCGCTGATCTTCGACGACAAGGGCCTGCATGTTGCCACGCTGGATGCCACTGACCACGTGCACTTCAAGACGGTGACGATCCGCCGCGATTACGGCAAGACCATCGAAGTGGGTTCGGGCCTGGTCGGGAATGATCGCGTGATCATCAACCCGCCGGATGGCCTGGCCGACGGCGACGAAGTGCGCATTGCGAAGAACCCGCAGGCGGGCAAGCCTCATGACAAAGCGTAAGTACATCGCCACGAAACTCGCTGTGGCGATGGCGGCCACGGTGGCGCTGGGTGCCTGCTCGATGGCGCCGACGTACAAGACGCCGGATGCGCCGGTGGCCGAGCAGTATCAGCCGCAGAGCGGACCGTGGACGCCGGCACAGCCGGCCGACCAGTTGCCGCGCGAAGGCTGGTGGAAGCTGTACGGCGACGATCGACTCAATGGGCTCGAAGACCAGCTGATCGCGCACAACGCCGATCTCGCCGCGGCGCTCGCCAGTTATCGGCAATCGCGCGACGTGCTGACGCAGGTGCGCGCGGACCTGTTCCCGCAGGTTTCAGCAGGGGCCGGCGCTACCCGCAATCGGCAGTCGTTGAACTCGCCGCTGCACGGTGCGACGTCACCCGAGTACTACAACCTCTATTCGGCGCAGGTGCAGGCCTCGTACGAAGTGGACCTGTGGGGCCGCGTGCGCGACAACGTGGCGGCCGGGCGCGCGGAAGTACAGGCTTCGGCGGCCGATCTCGCTTCGACGCGCCTCAGTCTGGAAGCGACGCTGGCCGACACGTATCTCCAGCTGTTGGGCGAGGATCGCCAGATCGATCTGTTGCAGAGCACGGTGGACGCCTATCAGCGCGCGCTGCAGCTCACCACCACGCTGCATGCCGGCGGTGCGGTATCCGGCTTGGATGTGGATCGCGCGCAGACGCAGCTCTCGTCCACCAAGTCCCAGCTCTCGCAGGCCAAGGCGCAGCGCGATGTATTGCAGCATGCGATTGCCGTGCTGGTGGGGCAGT
Organism: Dyella japonica; assembly: GCF_040545895.1. Taxonomy (GTDB): domain Bacteria; phylum Pseudomonadota; class Gammaproteobacteria; order Xanthomonadales; family Rhodanobacteraceae; genus Dyella; species Dyella japonica_D. The sequence continues at coordinate 624,274 of NZ_JBEPMU010000003.1, read as the reverse complement.
CGGCTTCCAGCTTCACCATTGAGGCGAAGACCGATTTGCCAGCGCTGCCGACCATTCCGGTAGGCGTACCGTCGACGCTGTTGCAGCGTCGTCCGGATATTGCCGCCGCCGAACGTCGTACGGCGGAAGCCAATGCGCAGATTGGCGTGGCGCGCTCGGCGTTCTTCCCGTCGCTGACCTTGAGCGCGGCCGGTGGCCTTTCCAGTGGCGCCTGGGGCAATTTGTTGAACGCGCCCAGCCAGATGTGGGCCTTGGGTCCGAGTCTGCTGCTGGATGTGTTCGACGGCGGCCGTCGCCGCGGCAAGGTGGCGCAGGCACACGCGGCGTTCGACGAAGCCAGTGCGCAGTATCGCGGCACAGTACTCAGCGCCTTCCAGCAGGTGGAAGACAACCAGTCGCTGATCAACAACTTCGGCAATGCCCTGGTGGATCAGAACGACGCCACCAATGCGGCCGACAAGACGCTGAGGCTTTCCACCGCGCTGTACAAGCAGGGTGCGAATAGCTACCTCGACGTGGTGACGGCGCAGGTCGATGCGCTCAATGCCCATCTGAGCCTGCTGGCGCTGCAGACCAATCAGTTGCGCGCGAGTGTGCAGTTGGTGAGGGCCTTGGGTGGCGGTTGGTCGGGGGATGAGATTGCGCCGAGGCAATTGGCGGCGGATGCGAAGGCGCAAGGGTTGAAGTGATTCTCTGGGCCTGATTCGGCGTCTTGGCGCAGCGTGGTTTTGCTCGTCATCCCTGCGAAGGCAGGGATCCAGTGACTTTGCGCTGCGATTGTCGCGATATCTCCAGCTTGCCGCCTACGCAGCGGGCGTTTCGATCGGCTGCCGCCGCTCGAGTCACTTTTCTTTTGCTGGCCCAAAAGAAAAGTAACCCAAAGAAAATGGCCTTCAGAGCAAGGGCTCGTAGCGTTCTGTTGGATACGAGCCTTGCAGCGTTCGAAGCCCGGAACGTCACGATCTCCCTAATGAACGTTACGGCTACACCGCAACGCGCCGAGGCGGAGAGGACTTAAAGCGGCGCTCGCTTCGCATTGCTTGAGCAAGCAATGCGTGGTGCATCGCATCTCACCCTCTCCCTTTGCGGGGGAGGGCCGAGGCATGGCCACCTTCACGGTGGAGAGGAGCCAATCTTGCGACTGGCTCCCCTTGTCGCTCTTACAGCTTTGCCGTCAGCATCTTTTCCAGCTTGCGCTGGTCCACGGCGAATTTGCGGATGCCGTCGGCGAGTTTGTCGGTGGCCATGGCGTCTTCGTTGTGGCCCCAGCGGAACTGCGCTTCGGTGATCGGCGCGGGCTTGGGCTGGGTGGCGCCGGTGTCGTTGAGGGCGCGTGGCAGTGGCGAGTTGTCGTGGTCGAGCTTTTCCAGCAGGTCGGGGCTGATGGTGAGGCGGTCGCAGCCGGCGAGGGCCTGGATCTGGCCGATGTTGCGGAAGCTGGCGCCCATCACCACGGTCTTGAAGCCGTGCTCCTTGTACCAGGCATAGATGCGGCGCACCGACTTCACGCCCGGATCTTCTTCCGGTGCGTAGCTCTTGGTGTCGGTGTTGGCGACGTACCAGTCCATGATGCGGCCGACGAACGGCGAGATCAGGAACACGCCGGCTTCAGCACACGCCACGGCCTGTTCGAACGAGAACAGCAAGGTGAGATTGCAGTTGATGCCGCGCTTTTCCAACTGCTCCGCTGCGCGAATGCCTTCCCAGGTGGAGGCCAGCTTGATCAGGATGCGGTCGCGCTTGACGCCGTGTTCTTCGTACAGGCCCACCAGGCGCTCGGCCTTGGCGATGGAGGCATCCACGTCGAACGAGAGGCGCGCATCCACTTCGGTGGACACGCGGCCCGGCACGATGTCGAGGATCTTGCGGCCCACCGCCACGGCGAGATGGTCGCTGGCATCGATCACCTGCTGCTCGCGCGAATTGCTCTTGCCCTTGGCCCACGCCACCGATTCGTCGATCACCGGCGCGAAGCTGGGATTCTCGATCGCCTTGAGCAGCAGCGACGGGTTGGTGGTGGCGTCCACCGGGCGCCAACGGGCAATGGCTTCGATATCACCGGTATCGGCGACGACGGTGGTGTACTGGCGCAGTTGTTCGAGTTGGGAAGACACGGCGGTATCCGGCATGGCGGGAAAACCCTGATTCTCCACCCTAAGCGTCACGGGGCAAAGTCTGCGTGTTGGTTCGCTCGTCCGTGCCCGTGACGATGCGGGCGTGGCGTTGGTAGGTCCAGTAGGCCCAGGCCCAGTCCAGCATCACCACCAAGCGGTTGCGGAAGCCGATCAGGAAGGCGATGTGGGCGATCAGCCAGACCCACCAGGCCAGCAGGCCAGAGAGTTTCAGGCGTCCAAACTGCGCCACGGCCGCCATGCGCCCGATGGTGGCGAGCGAGCCATCGTCACGGTAGGCAAACGGCTTGATGGCGCTTCCGTCGCGCAAGCGCGCCTTGAGTGCGAGGGCGGCGTGGCGTCCCATCTGCTTGGCGGCGGGCGCTACGCCGGGCACGGCGTTGCCGTTGGCCTGCGTCACGCTCGCCAGGTCGCCGACCACGTACACCTGCGGGTGTCCCGGCAAGCTGAGATCGGGCGCCACCAGCACGCGACCGGCGCGATCCACCGGTGCGCCGAGCCGGCGGCCCAAGGGTGAGGCGGCGACACCAGCCGCCCACAGCACGGTGCGTGCAGGGTACGGTGTGTCCGCGAGCATCACGCCGTGTTCGTCGATGGCCGTGACGGCGGTGTTCAAGCGCACCTGCACGCCGAGTTTCTCCAACTGGCGACGCGCCTTTTCGGTGAGATCGGGCGCAAACGCCGGCAGCAATTTCGGCCCGGCTTCCACCAGCAGGATGTTCGCCATGCGCGGATCGGCGCGACGGAATTCGCGCGGCAAGGTGTGGCGGGCGATTTCCGCCAGCGTGCCGGCCAGCTCCACGCCGGTGGCACCGCCGCCGACCACGACGAAGTTGAGCCACGCCTGGCGTTTTTCCGGATCGTCTTCGCGCTCGGCGCGTTCGAACGCGAGCAGCACGCGGCGGCGGATGGTGAAGGCGTCTTCCAGCGTCTTCAGGCCCGGCGCGTAGCGTTCCCATTCGTCGTGGCCGAAATAGGCGTGCGTGGCACCGGTGGCGACGATCAGCGCGTCATAAGGAAGCTCGCCCTGCGCGAGCATCACGATGCGGCGGTCGAGGTCGACGTCGAGTGCTTCATCCATCAGCACCGTCACGTGCTTGTCGTTCTGCAGGATCTGCCGCAGCGGCGCGGCAATGGATGGCGCGGAGAGTCCCGCCGTGGCGACCTGATAGAGCAGCGGCTGGAACAGATGATGATTGCGTCGGTCGATCAGCGTGACGCGGACGTTCGCATCAGCCAGTTCGCGCGCCGCGGCGAGGCCGCCGAAGCCGCCGCCGAGGATGACGACATGGGGACGTGGATCGGACGTTGCGTTGCCTTCCATCGGATGCTCCTTTCAAGGTGAGTATCGTGACGGTGCTGGCGTCGTCCCGCGGTCAATAAAGATCGATGGGATCCACGTCGAGCGACCAACGCACACGGCGCGCCGAAGGCAGCGCCGACAATGCGGGATACCAGGGGCGCAGCGCTCCATGCAAGGCGCTGCGCGTGTCTGCTTCGATCAGCAACTGGCCGCGATGGCGCCCGGCGCGCAGCGGCATCGGCGCCGGCATCGGGCCCGCGAGCTGCAGCGGCAGGCCGGCGAGCGCCTGCGCCGCATCGCCGAGAAATGCATCCACGTGGTCGCGCTGGTGCGCATCGGCACGCAGCAACACCTGGTGCCCGAACGGCGGCAACTGCACGCTGCGGCGCTCGTCGAGCAAGGTGTTGGCGGATGCCGCATAGCCTTGCGCGAGCAACTGGCGCAGCAGCGGATGTTCGGGGTGGTGCGTCTGCAGCAGCACGCGTCCGGGCTTCTTCGCGCGTCCGGCGCGTCCGGCCACTTGCACGACCAGCTGCGCCAGCCGTTCGCTCGCGCGAAAATCCACGCTGAGCAGGCCTTCGTCCACGCCGACGATGGCGACCAGCGTGAGGTTGGGAAGGTCGTGGCCCTTGGCCAGCATCTGCGTGCCGACGAGGATGGCGGGTTTGTCTTCGTGCAGGCCTTCGAGCAGTTGTTCGAACGAGTCGCGGCGACGCGTGGTCTCGCGATCGATGCGCAGCACCGGCACGTCGGGAAACTGCGCGGTGAGCGCTTCTTCCAACCGCTCGGTGCCTTGTCCCTGCGGTTTCAGATCCGGCGCTGCGCACGAGGGACATTGCGACGGTATGCGTGTTGTCGCGTCGCAGTGATGGCAGATCAGCACGCGACGTCCCGCGTGCAGCGTCATGGGATGTTCGCAGCGCGGGCATTCCGCATGCCAGCCGCAGCTGTAGCACAGCAGTACCGGTGCATAGCCGCGGCGATTGCGGAACACCAGCACCTGTTCGCCGCGTGCCACGGTGTCGCCCACGGCGGCCAGCAAGGCAGGCGACAGGCCGTGGTCGAGGCGTTGCGCGCGCATGTCCACGATCTGCACCTGCGGCGCGCGAATCGCCCCCGGCCGCGCACGCAGGTGCAGCGCGCGATAACGCCCGGCCTGCACGTTCGCCAGCGATTCCAGCGACGGCGTGGCAGAACCGAGCACCACCGGCACGTTCAGTGCGCGGCCGCGCAGGATGGCCAGGTCGCGCGCGTGATAGCGGAAGCCTTCCTGTTGCTTGTAGGCGCTGTCGTGTTCTTCATCCACCACGATCAGGCCGGCGTGCGGCAGCGGGGTGAAGATGGCCGAGCGCGTGCCCAGGATCACCTTCGCCTCGCCGGATCGCGCACGCAGCCAGGCGCGCGCACGGTCGCCTTCGGCGAGATTGGAATGCAGCACTTGCACGGCCACGCCCAGGCGATCGCGCAGGCGACGCACGGTCTGCGGAGCGAGCCCGATTTCCGGCACCAGCAGCAAGGCCTGCTTGCCTTGCGCGATCACTTTTTCGATCAGCGCGAGATACACCTCGGTCTTGCCGCTGCCGGTAACGCCATCGAGCAGGAACGGCTGAAACTTCCCCAGCGATTCGCCGATGGCGTCGACCGCCTGCTGTTGCTCCTCGCTCAGCGACGGCGCGGCGGTAACGCGCGGCGGTTCGGCGACATGCGCCTGGGTGCGTTCGATCAGTGCGGCCTGCTCGAGGCGTCGCGCGGCATCGCGCCAGCCGGGCAGCATCTCGTGCAGCAGCTCGGCGGTTTGCGGCCCGCGTGCGAGGGCGTCGAGCAGCGCACGGCTGCCGCCACGCCGACTTCCGGCGTCGAGCGCGCTGCGGCCGGCATCGGTGAGCGTCCACGCTTCTTCATGCAGGTCGGGAAGCGGGCGGTCTTCGCGCAAGGCCAGCGGCAGGGCATTGGCGTAAGCCTCGCCGGGCGCGCCCAGCCAGTAGTCGGCGGCGCGGGCGAGGGTGGCCATCAATTCGGCGTCGAGCAGGGGGGCGTCGTCCAGCACGCGCAGCACCCGCTTGAGCCGGGCGTTGCCCACCGCCGATTCGACGTTGGCCTCGACCACCACACCCACCGCCTTGCCCTTGCCGAACGGCACCAGCACCCGGCTGCCCGCTACCGCCTCGCCGCTGGCCGGCGGCAGGTAGTCGAACAACGTGGGCAGGGGGACCGGCAGGGCGACGCGAAGGACGGCGGGCATGAATACCTCTCGGCACAACAGTGTAACCGGGCCGTTCCGCCGAGCGGGATTCCAGCCGGGTGAAATGTGTCGCCCGGCTGTTTGACGAGCAGACCACGGCTTGGAGGTCCTTGCTGCCCCGTCATCTAGGAAAGGGTGCTAAGTGACTATTGGCAGGGGTCTTTTGAGCTTATCCACAAGGTCTGTGGATAACTCTGTGGATGGTCCGTTGAGGGAGGCCTGTAAGGCGCATGAAAACGCCCTTCAGTACGCGCTGTTCAAGTTTTAGCCAGCCTAAAAACATCCATGAATACAGTGACTTGAATTTCTCGCTCGGCTGGGGTTCATGGAACTGCCACAGGCACGAGACCTGCCTTGACAGCCATGTGACGCTGTGCAAAACCCCGCTTGAAAGGGCTTCCGGGTATTCGCCAGGCGGCGCCAATGCGCGATATGTGTGTGATTTGTGTCACAGAACGCGGGCGGCGCCGTAGTTCAGTTCGTCATGCCCAATACGGCCGCGAAGGCGAGCGCGAAACAGGCCAGAAAGGTGTAGCACCAACCCACGAACAGGTACTTCACCCAGGTCATGAACCAGCCCTGCCGGTAGACCCGCTTCTGCATCAGCAGCAGGTAGAGCAGCGACCACGCCCACAGCGCCCAGATTACCGTCCACAGCGGGGCGTTCAGCCAGGCGGCGTGCGGCACCAGCCAGCCCCGCAGCATGTACACGATCATGCCCAGCATCAAGCTGAGGAACAGGAAGGCGTGGCTGTGCAGCGCCACGATCAGGTGCTCCATATAGAGCCGCCGCTTGAAGATGTAGGTGATCTTCAGCAGCAGGGCGAACAGCGGCATCAGCACGAACATGGTCTGCGGCAGCACGTGGAACACCGAGGCCACCATGCGTTCCGTGGCCTCTGCGCCCTGCTCGCCGCCGCTCATCATGGCCCTGATGTTGCTGCGGGCGCGGGCGACCGAGCGGTTGAGGCTGTGGTTGATGGTCTCGGGCAGCCATGCCACCTGCACCGTCGGCAGATTCGTCATGTCGTCGAGGTCCATCGTCGCCGGCATCGGCGGCGCCCCGAGTTCGCCCAGGCGATGGTTGGCGTGGTCGCGCTCGATTTCCACCAGCTTGTTGTACGTCTTCTTGCCGGTGCCTTGCTGGTTCTTGGCCTTGAGCAGCTCATCGCTCGCCTGTGCGTAGTGCGTGCGCACGGCGTCGGGCGTGGCGTCTGCGGCGTATTGTCCGGTGCCTTCGCTCGACTTTGCGCCAAAGTGGATGATGTCCATGTTGGCCACCACCAGATGGCACATGAAGAACGCCAGCAGCGACAGCACGAACATCAGGCGGAACGGTGCCACGTAGCGCTGGCGGCGACCGGAGAAATATTCCAGCGTGAGGAATCCGGGGCGCAGGAACAGCGGTGGCAGCGTGTGGATCACGCGGCCGTCCACGTGCAGCACCATGTCCAGCGTGTCTTCCACCATGTGATGCATGGGACGCAGCACGGTGTGGATGGACTGCCCACATTCGTGGCAGAACTCGCCCTGCATGGGCGCACTGCAATTGGCGCAGTGCACGCCTTCGAACGACACGATTTCCTTCTTCATGCGCCTCCCCCGGATGAATCAGCGGGCGATCTTGGCACAAGCCGCCTGCGTAGACAGCTGCCGTGGGGCTCTTTCCACGATGCCTGCCGGAAGGCGCGCGACGCCGGTGCGTTAGACTGTGCGGCCCAGGAGTCTATTTATGCTGTCTTTCCGCCCCGATCGCGCCAGGGTGGCGCGCGAGGTGGGCGCCACGGTGCGTCTCGCCCTTCCCCTCATCGCCGCGCAGCTTGGCGCGGTGGGTCCCAACGTGGTCGATGCCGTGCTCGCGGGGCACCTGAGCGCGCACGTGCAGGCGGCGGTCACCACGGCGGTGAGCATCTGGGCGCTGGCGCTGGTGAGCGGGTTGGGCATGATGATGGCGGTGCCGCCGACGGTGGCGCAGCTGGACGGTGCCGGTCGCCGCCACGAAACCGGCGCGGTATTCGTGCAGGCGTTGTGGCTGGCGTGGGCCATGGGCATCGTGCTGTGGTTCCTGGTGCGTCATGCCACGCCCTTGCTCGACTGGATCGGCGTGGTGCCCACGTTGCGCGCGGACGTGAACCGCTTCCTGCACGCCATCAGCTGGGCCGCACCCGCGATGACGAGTTATTTCGCGATACGCGGCCTGTCCGAAGGCCTGTCGATGACGCGTCCTTCGATGTACTTCAGCTTTGGCGGCCTGGCGGTGCTGGCGCCGCTGGGTTACGTGCTGATGTACGGCAAGCTGGGATTGCCGGCGTTGGGTTCGCTGGGCAGCGGCATCGCCACGGCTACTGTGCTGTGGTTGGAGATGCTCGCGTTCCTGTGGTTCGTCATCAAGCATCCGGCCTATAGCGACGCCCACCTGCGCGCCGGGCTGGCCTGGCCCAAGCCGAAGATGATCCTCGAGCTGCTGAAGATCGGCGGCCCGATGGCGATCACGCTGCTCGCCGAGGGCGGCTTGTTCGTGGCAGTGGCACTGGCCATCGCCACGCTGGGCGAGACGGTGGAGGCGAGTCATCAGGTGGCGCTGAACGTGGCGACGGTGGCTTTCATGGTGCCGTTGGGTCTTTCGATGGCGATCACCGTGCGCGTGGGCAACGCCGTGGGCCGCGACGATGCGCACGGCGTGCGTTACGCGGGACTGTGCGGCGTCGGGTTGGCGGTGTGCGTGCAGATCGTCTCGTCGACCGTGATGCTGACCATCCCGCATGTGCTGGCGCGGCTGTACACGCACGATGCCGCGGTGATCGCGCTGGCGGTGCAGCTGATGGTGCTGGCGGGCTTGTTCCAGTTTTCCGACGGCATCCAGGTCACCTCCAACGGCGCGCTGCGTGGACTGAAAGACACCCGCGTGCCGATGGTGATCACCTTGTTCGCCTATTGGGGCGTGGGCATGCCGATCGGCTGGTGGCTGGCGTTCCGCCAGGACATGGGCGCGCGCGGCATGTGGATCGGCCTGATCGCCGGGCTCACCATGGCCGCCATCCTGCTGTTCACCCGCTTCTGCCGCCGCGCGTTTCACCACGGCTGGCAGCGCCCCGCCTGAGCCGGGCCGGGCGCTTTTTCACGCCGCGGGCGAACGCGTATGGTGACCGCCGCCATGTGCCGTTTGCCCCACATGACCTGCGCCGCGCGAACAGCTACGCTGTCACGGACATCCTGAGGAACTAGGCAATGACGGAGCGCCGCCCCAACGGTTTTTGGGCCTTTCTCTGCGTCCTTGGGCGCGGCATCAACATCGTCAGGCTGACCATCCTCAACCTGATTTTCTTTGCACTGCTGTTCATCGTGCTGCTGGTGATACTGGTCGGTTTCGCCGGGGCGCGTTCCGAGCACTTCATCCAGAGCGACAGCGTGCTGGTCATCCAGCCCAAGGGCGAGCTGGTCGAGCAGTACAGCATCGAGCCGATGCAGCGCGCGTTGGCCAGCCTGTCGGGCAATCCGCCCAAGCAGATCCAGTTGCGCGATCTGATCGGCGTCATCGACGGCGCCGCCAAGGACGCGCGTATCACGCGCATCCTGCTCGAACCCAGTGAACTGCAGGGCGGCGGCTTTGCCGCGTTGCGCGAGGTAGGTGCGGCGCTCGACCGCTTCCGCGCCGCCGGCAAACCGGTGATCGTATGGGCGCCCAGCCTGGACCAGGGCCAGTACTACCTCGCCGCGCATGCCGACCGCGTGCTGGTCGATCCGCAGGGTGGGGTGATGATCACCGGCCTGGCCAACTACCGGCTGTTCTACAAGGATCTGCTCGACAAGCTCGGCGTGGACGTGCACCTGTTCCGCGTCGGCCAGTTCAAGAGCGCGGCCGAGCCGTACATCCTTGACCACGCCTCGCCCGAGGCGAAGGAAGCGGACAGCTTCTGGATGGGCGGCCTGTGGGACACCTACATCAACGAAGTGGCCAAGCTACGCAAGCTCGATCCGGCCACGCTGCGTTCGGATATCGACTCGCTGCCGGAGCGTATCGCCAGTGCCAAGGGCGACCTGGGCCAGCTGTCGCTCGACCAGCACCTGGTGGACGGCGTTGCCACGCCGGCCGAAGTGATCGCCATGATGCGCAAGGAAGGCGTGCCCGCCGGCAAGAAGGGCGAGGGTTTCCGGCAGGTGTCCCTGCAGCGCTATGAAGCGACGCTTTCGGAGAACGGCTCGACCACGCCGGGCGTGTCGATCGTGGTGGCCGAGGGCGAGATTTCCGGCGGCAAGCAGCCGCAAGGCACGGTGGGTGGCGACTCCACTGCCGCATTGATCCGCGCCGCTCGCGAAGACAAGCGCACCAAGGCGCTGGTGCTGCGCGTGAACTCGCCCGGTGGCGAGGTGTATGCCGCCGAGCAGGTGCGACGCGAAGTGGCGCTGACGCGTGAAGCCGGCATCCCGGTCGTGGTGTCGATGGGCAACGTGGCCGCGAGTGGCGGCTACTGGATTTCGATGAATGCCGATCGCATCTACGCCGAACCCAACACCATCACCGGCTCCATCGGCATCTTCGGCATGGTGCTCACCGTGCCGGGCACGCTGGACAAGATCGGCGTGAAGAGCGACGGCGTGGGCACCAGTCCGCTGGCCGGTGCGTTCGACATCACGCGTCCGCTCGACCCGAAGGTCGGCACGGTGATCCAGGCCACCATCGAAAAGGGCTACCGCGATTTCGTGGGCCAGGTGGCCAAGGCCCGCGGCAAGCCGTACGACGCCGTCGACACAATTGCGCAGGGGCGCGTGTGGACGGGACAGCAGGCGCTCGATCGCGGCCTCGTCGATCAACTCGGTGGTTTGGGCGACGCTATCGCCGATGCCCAGCAGCGCGCCAAGCTCGCCAAGGATGCGCCGGTGCGTTACGTCGAAGAGCCGCTGGGTGGCTTCGAGCAGTTCGTGATCAGCCTCAACGAGAACGCCATGGTGCAGATGGCGCAGTCGTACGGCGTGCAACTGCCGTCGTGGATGGCCCACGTCGATGCATTCGCGCCGGAACTGAAACTGCTGCGCACGGCGCAGTCTGGCCGGCCGAACGTGTACGCCTATTGTTTCTGTTCACCGCGCTGACGCGCGGCAACGTTCAGTGATCGAGCCGCTGCCGGTTTCCGGCGGCGGCTTTTTTATGTCCGATGGTTTTACGCGATGGCAGCGTTGAAGTAATCGCCGTGGCGTTCCACGCACACGGGCATGCCGAAGGTGTCCGACAGCAGCGCATTGGTGAGTACTTCCGCCTTGTCGCCTTGCTTGAGCAGACGGCCGTCGCGCAGCAGCACCACCTGCTGGATCTCGGGGAGGATTTCCTCCACGTGATGCGTCACCAGCAGCAGTGTGGCGCCGTGGCGCGCGAGATTGCGCAGGTTTTCCAGAAAGCGTCGGCGGCTGGCCATGTCCAGGCCCGCGCAGGGTTCGTCGAGCAGCAGGGCACGAGGCCGATGCACCAACGCGCGAGCGATCAACACGCGGCGCGCTTCGCCGGTGGAAAGGCTGGCCATGGTGCGGCCGAGCAGATGCGTGGCGCCTGCCTGTTCCAGTGCTTCGTGCGCGCGTTCGCGCATGGACGGCGTGACGTGATGATTCAGCCCAAGGCGTTGCGCGGCGAAGAAGCTCGACAGCACGGCCTCCGATACTTCCAGCGTGGCATCACTGGTGCAGTCGTGCTGCAGGGACGGCGAGACGATCCCCAGCAATCCGCGTAGATCGGATACATGCCAGCGCTCGCGACCAAACACACGCATGGCGGCCACGCCATCCCTGCGTGCCAGCGGATAGAGCTCGCGCGTGATCAGCCGCACCAGCGTGGATTTTCCCGCGCCGTTGGCGCCGAGGATGGCGGTGTGTTCGCCTGCGCCGATACGCAGGCTGAAGCGGTCGAGGATCAGGCGCTCGCCGCGCATCACGCTGGCATCGTCGATATCCAGCAGCGGCGCGGCGGAAAGTTCATCGTGGTGGACGTTCATGCCGGACACCATGCACGTCCGGACGTCCATTTGCCAAGTCCTGTTGTCGGAAGGGCAGCTTATTGCCCCGCCGCGTCGAGTTGCTGCTGTTGCTTCTTCGCCTGCTCGTCGGTGGTTTTCTGCACGTCGGCAGCGCGCTGCTTGGCCTTCTCCATGTCGTCCCACGGTGTGGCGACGCGCGCCGTGCTGGCCGTGGCCGGTGCGGATTCCGGGGCAGGCGGCTTGCCGGAGCAGGCAGTGAGGGCGAGCAGGCACAGCAGGGGAACGAACCGTTTCATGACGTTGCCTCGGTGATGGATGGAGCTGGCGCTCCGGTCTGCATGGTAGCGGGCAATGCTTGGCGGGAAACGTGGTCGCGTTCTAAGCTCAGGGCATGAACGCACGCATCGACGCCTGGCAGCTGCAGGGACACACCGCCTTGATCACCGGCGCCAGCAAGGGCATCGGCTATGCCACTGCCCGCGAACTGGCCTCGCTTGGCGCCAACCTGCTGCTGGTGGCCCGCGACGCCGATTACCTGGAACAGGTGCGCGTGGAGCTGGTGGACGACTTCCCGGGCATCGAGGTGCTGGCCTTCGGTGCCGACCTCAGCGAGCAGGAAGAGCGCCTCGCCGTGTTCGACTGGGTCGCCGACCTTGGTGCGCCGCTGTCCCTGCTGGTCAACAACGCCGGCGGCAACCAGCCGGCGCCCACGCTCGCCTATCGCGAAGACGATTACCGCGCGATCTTCGAACAGAACCTGTTCTCCGCTTTCGAGATGTGCCGGCTGGCGCATCCGCAACTGGTGCAGCACGCGAACGCGGCCATCGTGAACGTGGGTTCCGTATCGGGCATCACGCATGTGCGCACTGGTTCGGCCTACGGCATGTCGAAGGCGGCCTTGCACCAGCTCACGCGGAATCTCGCCGCGGAATGGGCCGCCGACGGCATCCGCGTCAACGCCGTGGCGCCCTGGTACATCCGCACGCAACGCTCCGAGCCTGCGCTGGCGAACGACGAATATCTCGACGAAGTGCTGGACCGCACACCGCTGCGTCGCATCGGCGAGCCAGAGGAAGTGGCGGCGGCCATCGCTTTCCTGTGCCTGCCGGCGGCGAGTTATGTCACGGGGCAGGTGTTGGCGGTGGATGGCGGGTTCTTGAATTACGGGTTCTAGGGGTTGCGGGAACTGGGCACGACGAAGGATCTAGGGTTGTCGTTCCTGGTCGTCGTCATTCCTGCAGAAGCAGGAGGCGCTTTTTCAACAGCCGAAGGCTGGTCATCCTGTGGCTGCGCGTTTGATTGTCGCGATGCCGCGATCTGGCTCGCCTGCGGCGGGCTTCCGACCTGCTGCCGCAGGTCGGGTCACTTTTCTTTGCTGGCCCAAAGAAAAGCAACCACCGAGATGGTGGCAATGCCAAAAGAAACGGCCCCCCGGATGACGCGCCTTCCGGGCTAAGCCCGGAAGGTACGCGTGCGGGTTACGGGGTTTTTCGACAGGACATCCATGTCCTGTCGAAAAACTGGCCGCATCCATGCGGCCACCCTACGGGCTTTCCTCCACCCGCCCGCCGCTGTCATACGGGGACCCCGAAGAGCCAAGCGCAGAAGCAATGGCGAAAGCCAAAGCTCGAGTAGCAACGATTTCGCGAGCACCCGCCCCCTCTCCACCGTAAAGGTGGCAATGCCCCAACCCTCTCCCACGAGGGGAGAGGGAGAAGTGCGGTGCTTGGCGAAGATGCTGGTAGCCATGAAGCAGCGCAGCGACGTCCTGCTTTAAGCCCTCTTCGCTTCGGCGCGTGGCGGTATAGCCATACCGTTGATTAGAGAGATCGTGACGTTCCGGGCTTCGAAGACTGCAAGGCTCGTATTCAACAGAACGCTATGAGCCCTTGCTCTTCAGGCCATTCTCTTTGGGTTACTTTTCTCTTGGGCCAGCAAGAGAAAAGTGACTCGAGCGGCGGCAGCCGTTCGAAACGCCCGCTGCGTAAGCGGCCAGATCGCGATAGCGCGACAACCAAACAACGAGGCTCTGGATGACCAGCCCTCGGCTGTTGTAAAGCGCCTCCGCCCTGAGCCGGGACGACAAGCAAAAGGCAAACGCACCCTTTTCCACAGCCCATGTGGATCATCACCGCAAAACCCTGTGGATAGATCACCCAACCCCGCGCCACCACAAAAGTTTCAGCACCCTGCGCAAACAATCACCACCGCCCGCAACGTTTTCCACAGCACCTGGGGAAACCCTGGTAACAAGCCTGTGGACAACTCGCCACGCGCGTTGCGTGGCGCACACTTGCATGACATTGCGCAAACTTTGCGCAGTGCGCTCAGCAGTTCCGCAGTTGTGCCTGCAGTTCCTGCTCGCGTCGTTCGAGCGGCGGCTGGTCACTCTTGAACGCGCGACGCAGTTTGTCGGCGTTGTCGTCGTAGGCATCGCGCAGCGCGCGGCAGGTTTCAGCGCGGGTCAGTTCGCGGCATTGGTCCTGCACCCACACGTAGTTGTTGGCGATGAGGCCGGGCGTGACGCGGCCGCGATTGAGTTCGGGTGCCGATGCGCCTGCAGCGTTGCGGCCACCGTAGACCTGGGACAGCGGCAACTGCGATGCGCCGAGGATGCCGTAGGGCACCTGATAGGGCTGTGGATCGCCGTTGTCGCTGGTGTAAGGCTTGCCATCGGTGGCACGCACGCAGGCGAACATGCTGGGAAGCGCGGCCATCGGCTGTGGCGGCGGAGGCGGTGGTAAAGGTTCCGCGACCGTGGTGTCGGTTGCTTCCGGCTGCGGTGGCATGGCGGGTTGGGAATCGTCGAGCTGCAGCACCTGTTGGCGCTGGTTGCCGCTGCAGGGTTTGTCCTGGAACGACATCTTGCCGCTGGCATCCGTGCATTGATAGGCCGTGCCAGCCGCCGCGGGAAGGCTCGCCACCACGAGCAGGAACAGGATGCACAGGCGGACCATGCGATGTCTCCCGTGGCGCGTCGACTCAGAATTCGGCGACGTGTTCCTCGGCTGCGAAGCCGAGCGTCACCGCACCTTCGCCCACATTGACCATGCCGGTGATGCTCATCGGCGCTTCCATCAGTTCCACGCCGCATTCCTCGCAGGTGCTGCGCAGGCCGGCGTAACCGGGGAGCTTGGCCAGTTCGGCAAGATCTCCGCCGTAGCTCACGCACACCGCGGGTACGAGCAGGCCGGCGCGCACGCGTTGCGCCGTGTAGTTGAACAGCGTTTCCGCGCCGTGCTCGAAGCCGCGCACCTTGCCCACCGGGCCGGTTTCGCCGCGATAACCACGCAGCAACGGCTTGATGTCCAGCGCCGAGCCGAGCATGGCGCTGACCAGGCCCACGCTGCGGTCGCCTTTCTTCTTGGCGCGCGCGCGCAGGTAGTAGAGGTCGCGCGGCAACATGTAGCCGTACGAATTGTTGGCGATATAGGTGAGCCGTTCGCGGATCGCCGCGGGCACTTCGCCGGCGGCGATGAGTCGCGTGGCCTCGACGATGGCTGGACCGGAACCGGCGAACAACGTGCGCGTATCGATGACGCGCATGAGGAACGGGCCGGTCATGTTGTTCTTCTCGCGTACCTCGCGATAGTTCTTCAGCACCGCGAAGCTGGCCTTGACCACATGATCGTTGATGGCGCTGCGGGTGGCGGTGATGGTGAGGCAGAACACGCAGTCCTGCTCCAGCACCAGTTTTTCGAGGAACAGCTTCTGCACGTCTTCGACGGAGCAGGGGATGGTTTCGGCCGAATGGCTGCGGCTGCCGAGGTTGCGATCCAGGAAGCGATGCAGCTCGACCTGGTTGCGGTTGTCCATGAAGATTTCATCGTCGATGCGGATGGTGATGGGCATCACCGCGATGTTGTGCTTCTGCAGAAAGGCCTGCGGCAGATCGCAGGCGGCATCGATCGCTAAACCCATCCGCATGATCATGACTCCCCTATGACAAGCGCCGCCAACATAGCACGCACCTGTGCAGGTGCCGACCCTGACGGTTGGGCCATGAGTCTGCCCGCATTCCCAGGCCCAGAGCGGTGCGGGCGGATGCCCTAGCGCAACTGGCGGTAGGTATCGGGGTCGAACGCATCCACCTGCACCACGGCATTGCGCGCTTCATCGGCTTCGCTGAGCGCGTCGTAGTCGGCCTGGGTGATGATGCCTGCGGCCAGCGCGTTGCGTCCCAGCGCTTCACCCGCGGCGCGGTCCAGCTTGCCCGCCCGTATGGCGTCGCGAAGTTTGGTTTCCACAGGCAGGGCGCGTACGGCCTTGTCCAGCGCGGCTTCCAGTTGGCCCAGTCCAGGCTCTTGCGGGCCGGGAACATGGATGTCCCCGGTGAGATGGATGCGCGCCTCGCGGTCTTCGAGGATGGCGCGCGCCGCGCGCTGCCCCAGCAGATCCGATGGCGGCCGGAAGTGCGCGCCCAAGGGAAACACCAGCACGCGGGCGAGGCCGGCGGCGAAACCCGACGGCAGGTTGTCCAACACGCCGCGCAATGCCTCCTGCGTGCGATACAGCGCCAGCGCCACGCCCCGGCGGGCAAGGTCGTAATGAGAGGCGAGCTTGGGGCCGTCGTGGTAACGCTTGAGCGTGGCGGCGGCCAGGTATTGCCAAGCCAACGCATCGGCGAGCCGGCCCGAGATCTTCTCGCGACGTTTGAGCGAACCGCCCAGCGTGGCCATGCAGGTGTCGGACACGAACGCGAAGGCCGAGGCAAAGCGTGTGAGGTGCTGGTACCAGCGAGCCAGTTCGCTGTCCGGGGACTTGGCGAGGCGCGCGCCACTGAGCGCCAGCAACAGTGCGCGCACGCCGCGAGTGAACACGAAGTTGATGTAGCCGAACGTACAGGTGTCGACGGCCTTGAGGTCCTTCGCCGCCAGCGCGTTGATGAGCTTCTGCACCCACGGGTGGCAACGGATGGCGCCTTGTCCGTAGATGATCATCGAACGCGTGAGGATATTGGCGCCTTCCACGGTGATGCCGATGGGTACCGACATCCACATGTGCGAGAGCACGTTGCGCGGTCCACGTTGAATGGCGGCACCGGCGCGGATGTCCATCGCGTCGCTCACCACTTCGCGCATGGCGTCGGTGAGATAGGCCTTGGCGATCGAGCCGAGCACCGCCGGTTTCTCGCCGGCATCGAGCGCGCCGCAGGTGAGCGTGCGCGTGGCCGTCATCAGATAAGTGAGGCCGGCGATGCGCGCCAGCGGCTCCTCGATGCCTTCGAAGCGGCCAATAGGCGTGTCGAACTGTTCGCGCACCGTGGCGTACGCGCCGCAGATGCGCGTGGCCATTTGTGCGGCGCCCACGGCAAGCGCGGGTAGTGAAATGGAACGACCCGCCGCGAGGCTTTCCATCAACATGCGCCAGCCGTGTCCCGCTTGTTCCACGCCGCCGATGATGGCGTCGATGGGAACGAACACGTCGTGTCCCTCGATGGGCCCGTTGGCGAACGGCACGCCCATCGGATCGTGGTGTTGCCCGATGACGACGCCGGGCAGATCGCGTGAAACCAGCGCGCAGGTGATGCCGCGATCCACCGCGCCGCCCAGCAAGCCGCTGGGATCCTTCAGCCGGAACGCCAGGCCGATCAGGGTCGCCACCGGGGCCAGCGTGATGTATCGCTTGTTCCAGTTGAGACGAAGGCCGATCACTTCCTTGCCTTCCCACTGGCCCCATTCGACGATGCCTTCGGATTGCGTGGCGGCCGCATCGGAGCCGGCTTCCGGCCCGGTGAGTGCGAAGCAGGGCACTTCGCGGCCGTCGGCCAGTCGCGGCAGATAATGTTGCTTCTGTTCCTCGGTGCCGTAGTGCAGCAGCAATTCGCCGGGACCCAGCGAGTTGGGCACCATCACCGTCACCGCCGCAGCAACCGAGCGCGTGGCGATGCGCGTGACCACGCGGGAGTGGCCGATTTCGGACATGCCCAGCCCGCCATAGCTTTCGGGCAGCACCATGCCGAAGAAACGCTCGCGCTTGATGAAGTCCCACACCTCGGGCGGCAGGTCGCGCTGTTGTTCCACCTGCCAGTCGTCGAGCATCGCGCACAGCTGCGTCACCGGCCCATCCATGAAGGCCTGTTCGCGCGCGCTCAGCGGCTTGCACTCGAAGCGAAGCAGGAAATCCCAATCGGGCATGCCGGAGAAGATCTGCGCATCCCACCACACCGTGCCCGCCTCGAGCGCGATGCGTTCGGTTTCGCCCAGCCGTGGCATCACCTTGCCGAGCATCGGCAGCAGGGCGCGGGCGAACAGCGCGCGGCGCAGCGGCGGCAAACCGGTTACGAGTGCAACCAGCGCGGTGGCAGATAGCAGTCCATATAGAAGGAGTGGCGAGTCGACGCCCCGCACTATCCAGGTAAGAAACAGCACGCCCAGCGCGAATACCCAGGCCAGCCATCCGCGACCCACGAAGGCGAAGCCCAGAAAGACGACAAGGGCGGCGATCCAACCGATCAGCAGCATGAGGCTCTCCTGTGAATGGCGCCCATCGTGAGCAGGCGCGGCTCAAGAAAATGACAACGAACTGGTCAGCTGCGGCCTCCGACCCGTTAAGATGTCACCACTGATCTGGCATCTGCCGGCGTGGCGTCGCCGGTAACGCGCGAGGGAACCCACCTTGCGCTGACCTCAAGGGGTCTCAATGAAGGACAAGCAGGAGATCGTCTCCAACTGGCTGCCGCGTTATACCGGCACGCCTGTGGAGGAGTTTGGCCAGCACATTCTGCTGACCAATTTCGGGCACTACGTGGAACTCTTTGCCGAATGGCATGGCGTGGAAGTGCGCGGCCGCGACCGGCCCATGCCCAATGCCACGGCCGACGGCATCACCCTCATCAACTTCGGCATGGGCAGCCCCAACGCGGCCACCGTGATGGATCTGCTCAGCGCCATCCATCCCAAGGCCGCACTGTTCCTGGGCAAGTGCGGTGGCCTGAAGAAGAAGAACGCTATCGGCGACCTGGTGCTGCCCATCGCCGCGATCCGTGGCGAGGGCACCTCCAACGACTATCTGTTGCCCGAGGTGCCGGCGCTGCCCGCGTTCCAGCTCCAGCGCGGCGTGTCCACCATGATCCGCGACCTGGGCTACGACTACTGGACCGGCACGGTGTACACCACCAACCGCCGGGTTTGGGAGCACGACGACGCCTTCAAGGATTACCTGCGCCGCACGCGCTGCATGGCCATCGACATGGAGACGGCCACCATCTTCGCGGCGGGCTTCGCCAACAAGATCCCGTGCGGAGCGCTCCTGCTCGTTTCCGACCAGCCCATGATCCCCGAGGGCGTTAAGACGGAATTAAGCGACCGCAGCGTGACCTCGCAATTTGTTGAACGCCATATCCGCATCGGTATCGAGGCGCTGAAACTGGTGCGCCGCAGGGGACGCAGCGTCAAGCACCTGCGTTTCGAGGACGACAGCGCGGCGGATTGAACCCTCGTCAAATCAGAGGTCTGGCGAGGCGCAGGGCGGCTTGCCAGGCTTTCTTTCACCGTGGCTTCACCCCTGTCCAGGGATGTTCGTCGCGCCGCAGCAAACGCTGTCAGGCCGGTGGGGGCACGGGTCGGAACGGGATTTTTCGCAAAAAACCACGATACCTGTCGCGACATGGTGATTTCTTGCCGTATAGATTTTATTGACTATCTGTAAGTAAAGCGTGATAAATGCCGAGCGCTGTAGACCGTAATTTTGTAGGTCTACGCCTGTTTTGTTTGGGTGACTCGGGCGCGGGTTTGAGGCGGGGAAATCTTTCAAACCCAGTCAATATAAATAACGGGAGGGTGTTCTCATGAAGTTCGGGGAAAATAAACTGTGCACGTCGGTGCGCCTGGCTCTGTCGCTGGGCATGCTCGCAGCGAGCACGTACGGCACTGCCGCTTTCGCGCAGGATGCGCAGTCCACTACGCCGGCTCCGGCCGCTGATCAGGCCAAGAGCAAGACCCTCGAAACGGTCACCGTGACCGGTTCGCTGATTCGCCGCGTAGACGTCGAGACGGCCAGTCCCGTCGTAACCATTGATCGCGCTCAGATCCAGGCCACCGGCAAGCCGACGCTCGGCGACCTGATCCAGCAGCTGCCGGCCATGACCGGCGGCAACGTGAACCCGCAGACCAACAACGGTGGCGGTTCGGGTGTGTCGTCCATCAACCTTCGCGGCCTGGGTTCACGCCGTACCCTGATCCTGGTCGACGGC
Organism: Dyella japonica; assembly: GCF_040545895.1. Taxonomy (GTDB): domain Bacteria; phylum Pseudomonadota; class Gammaproteobacteria; order Xanthomonadales; family Rhodanobacteraceae; genus Dyella; species Dyella japonica_D. The sequence continues at coordinate 604,440 of NZ_JBEPMU010000003.1, read as the reverse complement.
CAGCGCCTGCTGAGCAAGGATCCGAACGCCATTCCGGCCGATGCCATCGAGCGCATCGAAGTGTTGCCGACCGGTGCCTCGGCTACCTACGGTTCGGACGCCATTGGTGGCGTCGTGAACTTCATTCTGCGCAAGAACTACCAGGGTGCCACCTTCTCGGCGAACGTCGGCCAGTCCGACCGCAACGACGGTGAGCAGAGCGGTTACAACTTCATCTTTGGCCAGACGTCCGATAAGGGCAGCATCATGGCCGGCATCAGCTACAACAAGCAGGACGGCGTGCAGTCGTCCAAGCGCGATTTCTCGAAGAACGCGCTGAGCTTGTCGGGCACTGCCGTGAGCGTGGGCGGTTCGTCCAGCACGCCGTATGGCCATATCCAGTTGCCGCCGGCGCTGGCTGGTAACTTCGGTGGCGGCGCGGGTTGCGGCTCGGGCTACGTCACCCTGAATCCGGGTGGCAACCCGACCCAGGTCAACTCGTCGAACTACCATTGCTACGGCAACGCCGACAAGTACAACTACGCGACGGTCAACCTGATCATGACCCCGCAGGAGCGTACCGGCGGCTTCATCAACGGCGACTACCACCTGGGCGATCACGTCACCGCCTATGTGGACGCCGTCTACCAGAAGACCTCCTCCAACTTCCAGCTTGCTCCGGCCGTGTACGGCACCGGCACGGGCGTGGTGGTGGCCGAGAACAATGCGTTCAACGGCTTTGGCCAGACCTTCCAGTCGCCGCGTCAGACCCCGCAGGATCTGGTGTTCGGCTCGCGCCTGGACAGCGCCGGCAATCGTATGGCGTTCAGCGGTCGCCAGGACGCCCAGATCAACACGGGCTTCCGTGGTGACTTCAACGTCTTCGACAAGAACTGGAACTGGGACGTCGGCTTCAACTACGGTCACCAGAGCATCTCGCTCGCGACCACCGGTCTGCCGGACCAGAGCAAGCTCTACACCGGCCCGTCGACGTTGAATCCCGATGGCACCGCGACCTGCCCGACTGGCGTCGATCCGGTGGCCTGCCAGTTCAACCCGTTTGACATCCACTCGGCTGGCAGCATCGCGGCCATCAAGGCCGCCGCCGCTACCGCACCGTCCACGCTGTACACCATCCAGAAGACCTGGCATGCGGGCCTGAGCGGTGAGCTGTTCAGCTTGCCGGCCGGTGCCGTGCAGCTGGCGGCTGGTTTCGAATACCGCAAGGACTACACCCATACCATCCCGTCGCCGCAGTTGGTCATCGACCCGACCACCGGTAGCTGCGTGCTGGGTAGCCAGTGCTTGAGCGCCGTGCAGGGTGGTTACACCACCAAGGATCTGTACGCAGAAACCTTCATCCCGATCCTCGCCGGCATGCCGGGCGTGCAGTCGCTGAACCTGACCATCGGTGACCGCTTCTCGCGTATCGAAGGCTTCGGCAGCACCAACAACTTCAAGTTCGCGCTTGAGTACAAGCCGATCGACGACCTGTTGCTGCGTGGCACGATGGAAGAAGTGTTCCGCGCACCGAACCTGACCGAGCTGTACTCGTCCGGTTCCGACGCACCGCTGATCCACACCGACCCGTGTACGGGTTACCGTGGCGCCCCGGCCGGTTCGCCGTTGGCCTTGGCTTGCGTAAACGTTCCGACCGACGGTTCGTTCACCAACTCGTTCGTCGATTCGCGTACCCAGGCCGGCACCATCGTGCAGGGCGCCTACGTGGCCGGCGTGCCGATCAAGCCGGAACACGGCAAGTCGTACGATTTCGGCTTCGTGTACAGCCCGTCGTACCTGCCGGGCTTCTCGACCACGATCGACTACTGGCGCGTGAACCTCAACGACACCATCACCACGGTGGGTCTGCAGAGCTTGCTCAACGTCTGCGCGGCCGGTGCCACGCAGTACTGCCACTTCATCCAGCGCGACGCCAGCGGCCAGATCGCTCCCAACACGATCGAGCCGATCGCCAACCTGGGTACGATCAACACCGCCGGTATCGACTGGTCCGCGAACTACAAGCTGCCGCAGTTCTCGTTCGGTCAGATCAACATCGGCGTCAACGCGTCGTACCTGAACTACTACAACCAGATCACGGCGCCGGGCGTGCCGGATGCGGACGTCTACAAGAACGCCGGTCACTTCCTGCCGTACGGTTCGGCTGCTTCCGCGGCCTGCCCGGATAACGCCGGTATCTGCTTGTTCCCGCGCTGGCGCGCACAGGGCTTCGTGGATTGGCAGGCTGGTGGCTGGAGTGCCCAGTGGCGCATGCGCTACATCGGTCGCTTCCAGAACGGTGCCGCCACGGGCTCGCCGCAGGATAGCTTCCCGAACGGTGAGTCGGGCACGATCCTGAAGTACGGTGCAACGGTCTACAACGACGTGTCGATTGGCTACAACCTGGCCATCATCAACACCCGTCTGGACTTCGGCGTGAACAACCTGTTCGACAAGCAGCCGCCGCTGCTGTACGCGAACAACACGCTCAACGCCAACACCGACCCGAGCGACTTCGACCTGATGGGCCGCTACTACTGGGCTCGCGTGACGGTCAAGTTCTAAGCCTGAGTTAAAGCGTTAACCTTAGGGCCGCGTGGCAGTTCACGCGGCCCTTTTTTGTGACCCTATGATTCCAGCCCAGACCGCCCAGATAGCCGCCGCCCTCCAGGCCGGCGAGCCCGGCCGCGCCGAACAATTGAGCCGCGCCGCACTCATCGAATCGCCGCAAGACGAGAACCTGTTGTTCCTGCTGGCGATCAGCCTGCATTTCCAGGAGCGCGCGCAGGAAGCGCTGCCGATCTACGAGGAGTTGACCCGCCTGCAGCCCGGCAGCAGCGAGTACTGGAACAACTACGCGACGGCATTGGTAGGGGCAGGTGAGCTCGATGCGGCCTTGGCCGCCTACTCACGTGCGTTGGAATTGAACCCCGACAACACGCTGGCCAGGTCGCAGATGGGTACGACCCTGATGCAGAAGCGCGACTATCTGGCCGCCCGCGATCTGCTTCTGGACGCCGTGGAGAAGCAACCCGAATCGTTGCGGCTGCGCGTGGACGCGGCGCGCGCATGCTGCTTCAGCCAGGACTACGAGGGCGCTTCCGACCTACTCCGCCACTGGCGGCACAGCGTGCCGTTGAACGACGACCAGCTGCAGCTGGAGCTTGCCCAGGTATTGATCCAGAACAACGAGATCCCTGACGCGACCGATCTGCTCGAGGACTTGTTCGACCGCTTGCCCGGTCATCCCGAGGTTCGCCTTCAACTTGCGCATATGTATGAACGTCGCAATCGGCTCGATGACGCGGCGGCCATGGTCTCCCCGCTGATGCAGGTCGGGCCGGCAAGCGCCGCGATCCATCGAAACAAGGGTGCACATGTGCAGGCCACGCTTGCCATGCGCGCCAAAGAGCCTGCGGCTGCGAGGGATTTGCTGGAGGCTGCCGGTCCGGAATCGGATGCCGACTACAACCACTATTTCCAGCTGGGTTCGGTTTACGACAAGTTGGGCGACACCCGGGCGGCCATGGATGCCTTGCGCGTTGCGCACCAGCGGGAGGCTGCCGAACGACGCCATGACTCGCCCGAGTTCTTCGCGCCGGACGCCGCCGCCATGCCCGTCAAGGCGCCGCGTGTCACGGCCGAGCAGTTCGCGCGCTGGCCCCGGTACATCGCGCCGGACATGCAGGATTCGCCGATCTTCGTGGTCGGCTTTCCACGTTCGGGCACAACCTTGCTCGAGCAGATGCTGGATGCACATCCGGGCCTGCAGTCCATGGACGAGAATCCCTTCTTCAATCGCCTTTCGGGCATTCTGGGCAATCACGACCAACGCATCCTGGGCGACCTGAGTGTGTTGCGTCAGTACGACTGCGACGAGCTGCGCAAGCGCTACAACACGATGGTTGGCCAACGCATCCAGCGGGACTGGAATACGCGACTGGTCGACAAGAACCCGTTGAACATGCTCTGGCTGCCGATCATGTACCGGTTGTTCCCGGCATCGAAGTTCATCCTGGCCGTGCGTCATCCGTGCGACGTGATCCTCAGTTGCTACATGCAGAGCTTCCGCTCCAGCGCGCTCGCGGCAGCGTGCAGCACGCTCGAACGCCTGGCACACGCCTATGTGCAGGTCATGCAGTCCTGGTTGAACGACGTGGAGGTCTTGCAGCCTTCGCTACTGGTGTCCCGCTACGAAGACCTCGTCGACGATCCGGTGCAGCAGGCATCGCGCATCGCGCAGTTCCTCGAACTCGGTGACGCCTCGCCCATGCTGCAGTTTGATCAGCATGCGCGAAACAAGGCTTATATCGGCACGCCGAGCTACGCCCAGGTCATCGAACCGGTGAACCGCAAAGCCGTGGGCCGCTGGCAGAAGTACCGCCGCGAGATGGAACCCCTGCTGCCCATCCTCGAGCCGATGTTGCGCCACTGGGGCTACGACGCGACCGGCTCCTGATGCTTCTGCGATATCCCGGGGCGTTCAGTGCCCCGGGATATCGAGCAGCTCGGGCAGGTAGGGAGCGTAGTGAACCCAGCGGCCCGCGGAACGCGTGTAAACGGGTTGGCGCGCTTGCCAGGCGCTTGCCGTCGCGATAACGCTTTGGACGTCCGTCGGCTGTGCCGTCGATTGCAAGGGCATACCAAGCCAATCGCGCAGGGCGTCGATGCACGCGTCGGGTTCGCAGACCAGCTGTTCGTAGGCGATGCTGCGAAAGGCCTGCGGATATCGTGCCTGCCAAAGCTCGGCCAGTTGGCGACATCCTCTGATTACCGCGTCGATGTCACCGAAATCGTACGCATAGTCATGGGCCTGGTCATGGAAGGGTTGTGTCCACAACGAGAGCGCCGTGTCGCGGGCGTTTCGCTGGCAATGCACGATCCGCGCGTTCGGCCATAGCGCCATGATCAAATCGACCCGCAGCAGGTTGAGCGGCTGCTTGTCTATGATCCACGAAGCGTCGCCGTCGTCCTGACGCAGCTGCATCTCCAGCGACCGCGCGGCTTCTTCAAGTGCAGCGGCGTGCAGGGGGGATTTGTGTGAAAGACGCTCCTCCCACACCTGGAGCCAACCCAGTTCGCCGCGGTTGCGCACGCCGGCATGATCCGCCAGTCGTTTCGCGACGAGCGTGGTGCCGGAACGCGGTACGCCGACCACGAAGATGGGCGTCCAGTCGGTCGGTGCCGGCAAACTTACCGTCGGCTTCGCTGCCGCAAGGCGTGCCTGGATATTGCGTTTCCACAACTTGCGCGACCAGCTGGCATGGGCGTGCCCCATGGCGTTGGCCTGGCGAAAGTAGGTCGCGGCGCTGGCGTAGTCGCCTACGTCGTCGTGGGCCTTGCCTAGCGCGAACAGTGTGGAGCGCCTCGTGTATGCCGTGATGTCTGACCGGGCAAGCACGTCGCGAAAGAACGAAAAATCCGGATGGCTCGCGTCTTCGTAACGCTGCAGACCCGCCAAGCCCAGCGGGATATTCCATTCGACGGCAGCGGGTTCCTGCTGCAGTGCTCGCGCATAGTGGGCGCGCGTGCGTTCGAACTGTCCGAGCTGAATGCCCAGCATGCCGGCATAGGCATGCAGGCGTGGATCATCGTCGTCCGCGGCCATGGCATTTTCGCAGATGGTTAGCGCTTCGTTTGGACGTCCATAATCATCGAGGGTTTCGACCGCGCGGATCACGGTATCCACATCGTGTGCACCGTTTGCGAACGCCGATAGCAAAACTTCGCCGACCGCCGTCAGCCGCCCGTGTTCGCGCAAGAGCGATGCGAGCAGTAGCGCCATGCTCGCATCGGCAGGATGGGCGGCCAACCATTCGCGCAGCAGCTGTTCCGCCTGCTCTGATTCGCCGGTTTGCCAGAGCAGGCCCGCCAGGCCGAGCCTGATGTCGGCCGATTCGGGAAAGCGCGACGTGGCCGCGTTGAACACGGCAAGCGCACCGGCCATGTCCGAGCGCAAGGTGAGCGCGCGCCCTTGGGCGAGCCATTCGCTTTCCGGTTGCGCCGCAAGCGCCGCGAGCAATGCCGACGTATTCCCTGGCAGTGTCGTGCCAGGGGTCATTCGCTATACGCTGGCAGACCCAGCGCCGCTCGCAACGGATTCAACAACGCGCCATAGCGCTGCGATCGCGCCGTATCCTTTCGCATGGGTTGGCGCACCTGCGTGGCGCTGGGCGAACGCACGACGCGCTGGTTCTCGTGGAAGTTCACGCAGGCCTCTTCGAACGGCAGTCCGCAGAACGCCAGCAGTTCGCGGATGTGCGGCTCTGGATCGGCCACCATCGCCTCGTAGCTGTGCTCGCGGATATGGCCTGGATGCAAGTTCGCGATGAGCGAGACGTTCTGGTCGAAGTCGCGCCAGAAACTGGCGAGCGCGTCGAAACTGCGGCTATAACCGCTGGCGGCATCCAGCGGTTGGCGGTAGCAGGAGAAGCAGGTCTCCAGCGGATCGCGTCGCACCACCACGATGTGTGCCCCCGGCAGCATCGCGCGGATGGCGCCGAGGTAGATCCAGTTGTTCGGCAATTTGTCGGTGAACACGGGGCGCTCGCTGCGCCAGCGTGCGGTGCGCTCCAGGTAGCGCTGGCCCAGTCGCTGCCAGTCGGTGGGTGTCGCCTCGCGCGCCCATTGTGGGATCGGCTTGCCGCCAAGTCGCTGGGTTTCTTCGGCCAGTACCTGCGGCAGATCCGGCAACTCGCCGGCACCTTCCACTTGGGAATGCGAGGCGAGGATCTGTTCCACCAACGTCGAGCCCGATCGCGGCAGGCTGACGATGAAGATCACCTCGCTTCCCAGTGGAGCAGGACTGCCGGCGGGTGGCGGCACGAAAGCATCGGCGACGCTTTTCACGCCAGCGGAGAAGCGGTTGCTGTCCCAAGCTTGATAGCGTCGTGCCGTCGCGTTTGCCGTTGCGAGTGCCTGCAGCGATTGCGCGTACTCGCCTTCGTCGTCGAATGCCTTGGCGAGCGCAAAGCCGATGGCGATGCGGTCGTTCTCGCTGGCGTCGGATCGTTGCAACGCCGCTTGCATTTGCGCCACGTCTTTCGCATCGAAGCGTTGCGTGCGCAGGTCGGCCAGTCCCCACCAGGCGAGGCCGAACGCGGGACGCACAGCGAGCAGGCGGCGATATTCCGCGGCGGCGGCATCCACCTGTCCGCGCGTGCGCAACAGGTCGGCGAGCAGCGCGCGCGCGCCAATGTGGTCGGGCGCCAGAGCCACGGTCCGCTGCAGTGCTTCGGTGGCCTCTTCGTTGCGCACCGACTTGGTCAGCATCACCCCGAGGTTGTACCAGGCCATCGCAAGTTTGGGATCGAGCTCGCAGGTGCGGCGCAGGGCAAGGATGGCGCCTTCATAGTCGCCCGCCGTGCCCAGCAGCGAGCCGAGCGTGTTGTGGTAGAGCGCGTCCTGGGGTCGCTGCACCAGTGCGCGCTGCATGAGGCGCACGGCATCGTTGTGCTGCCCGCGCAGGCTGTGGATGCCGGCCTTCATGCGCAGCACTTCGGGATGGTTGGGGTAGGCCGTCAGCACGCGTTCGAGCTGGCGATCGGCGTCGTCGGCGCGCCCGGCGTCGAGCGCCTGGGCGGCGATCATCACTTGTTGGGTGGCCGTTGGTCCCAGCCCTTGCAGTCGCGAATTCATCAGTGGCCCGATCCAGGGAACGATTCCCGCGACGCCGTTTCCCGTGGATGAAAAAAGCGCGTGCGGCCCGTCGAAACGCGTCTATTATGCCCGTATGCGCCGCGGTGGGGACCGCGGCCTTCAAACGAATACATGATGTCGCAAGCGGTGGGAGCAACGATGAATACCGGGGTGGGAGTGACAGCGTCGGCGCTACGCGAGATGGCGCTCAACGGATTGCGACAGGGCGATGCGCCGCTGGCCGAGCAGTATTTCGCGCGCCTGCTGGAGCAGGTGCCGGACGATGCCGAGGCCTTGCAGTTCGTGGCCAGCCGCCATGTGGCGAGGGGCGATGCCAGTCGCGCGCTGGCCATGCTGACCGCGGCGGTGAGGGCACACCCGGACCACCCGGATCTGCTGCACCAGCTTGGCGTGGTGCAGACCATCGCGGGCGACCTGACGGGCGCCGCCGCCAGCCTGCGGCGTTGCGTGGACATCGCACCGAACATGTTCGTGGCGCGCCTGCGCCTGGGCATCACGCTGGAACAACTGGGCGACATGCACCGTGCCCTGCTTGCCTATTTCGGCGCGGTCAATTCGGCGCAGGCCGAAGGTCGCTGGATGAGCGATGCCACCACGGCGCCCGGTCTTCGCCAGTCGGTGCAGCACGCCATGCGTTTCATCGATGCGGGCCGACGCCGCACTTTCGATGCGGTGTTGCAGCCGCTGCGCGAACGCTACGGGCGCCATGAGTTGTCGCGGGTGGAAGACTGTTTGGCCATCTATCTGGGTGAGCGCCAGGCCCAGATTCCTGATGCGCGGCAGAAGCCGAAGTTTCTCTATTTTCCCGGCATACCGAGTCAGCCCTATTACGGCACGGAGCGCTTTCCCTGGCAGGCCGATCTTCAAGCCGCCACCGACGTGATTCGCGAAGAGCTCATGTCCGTGCTGGCGGAAAACCGCCCGCTGGAGCCCTTCCTTGGCGAGCAGTCGGTGGAGGAGCTCCAGGGCCACCTGCGTTCCTCGGGTGTGCAGCCTGCGGCGTGGGACGCCTATTTCTTCTATCGCCACGGCGAACGCTTCGACGACCATCACGCGAGGTGCCCGCGCACGTCCGCCGTGCTGGAGCGCGTGCCGCTGGTGCGCATACGCGACCATGCGCCGGAGACGCTGTTCTCCATCCTGCGCCCGGGCACGCACATTTTGCCGCACCGCGGCGTGACCAACACCCGGCTGGTCACGCACCTGCCACTGATCGTACCGCCCGATTGCGCGATCAATGTGGGCGGTGAGTTGCACGAATGGAAGGAAGGTCGCTGCGTCACGTTCGACGACACCTTCGAGCACGAGGCGTGGAATCGCAGCGACACGACGCGCGTGGTGGTGATCATGGACAGCTGGAACCCTGACCTGACCGAGGTCGAGCGCGTGGCGGTGACGGACCTCGTCGAGGCCATCGGTGATTTCAACCGCGCCAGCGAAGTGGCGGTGCTTTCGGGCTGAGGTGAACCAGCCGGCTCAGCCGACGCCGGCGACCTGGGCGCTGCGTGATCTGCGCGGACGCGGCGAAGGGCGTACGCGAACCGCCTGGCACTGCGCGCGCAGGTCTTCGTAGGAGGCCAGGCGCCCGTGTAGCCAGCGCTGCATCTTGGGGCCGAAAAGGCTATCCACCTTGCGGTCGGCCTCGCGCACCTGGCCTTCGATGGCCGACATCTTCCAGGGTTCGTCGGAGAGGTTGGCGATGGACTGCTGGCAGGCGTTGTCCAAGGGCGCGTCTGGCGGCAGGTCAAGGAAGGCGCACAGACGCACCCATTCGATGTCCGGCTGGCGCACCAGGTCCTCGAGGAACACGAAGTGATGGTTGGCGCGGCCGATATGCTGGCTGTGGATGTCCATGGCGCGGTTCCAGCGGCGCGCCCAGTGCACGGTGCCGCCGCCGAAGGCGTCGTCGTTCTCGAAGCGCAGGTAGACGTCGGCCAGCGAGGCCAATACATCCATGCCACGGCGCACGACGTGAACGAAGCGGGCGTCAGGCGCCAGCGTCTCGATCTCGGGGATATAAAGCAGGTGGTTGGGTGTCTTCTCCAGCCACATCGAGCGTCCGGCCGCGGCGGCGGAGCGGTCGAGCAGGGCCAGGAACCGGCCGGACAGCGTCCGCCAATGGTAGGCCGAGGGCATCGGGGGGCGGGCGCCGGCCAACTGCACGTGCAAGGCGGCAAAGGCGTCGCGGATGTGGCGGCGGGTCAGGCCCAGCGACTGGCGCCAGCGGCGACGACGGGGCTGCACCCGGGCATCGCCCCAGCGCCAGGCCAGGTCGCCGTGCAATTGTTCGAAGAAGGCGGTTTCCGGCAGCGTATAGACAGCAGGATGTCGTGCCAGCAAAGCCTGGACAATAGTGGTCCCCGAACGTGGGCAACCCACGACAAACGTTCGCCGCATGGCGCTGTCTCCCTGAACAGTGGCCGCGACGTCCTGGCCAATGGCGGTGAATAACGCGTGATTTCTCGTTGCGTTGACCAAAAATACAGCTTCCCGTAAGGAAAAAGCGACAGATTTGTCACTTTTTTTCGAGACCCGGGCCAGGGACGGCGGCGCCAAACCTGTCATCCTCTCGGCGCCCAGCACAGGACACGCCCATGCACGCACTCACTTTCGACCGTTTTGGCCCTGCCGACGTCCTGCGCTGGACCGAGCGTCCGGACCCAATTCCCGGCCCCGGCCAGGTGCTGGTACGCATGAAGAGCGTCGGCCTGAACTTTGCCGACGTGTACCGCCGCAACGGCAACTACCACCTCAGCGGCTCGGCGCCCTGGGTACTGGGCTATGAAGGCGCGGGCGTGATCGAGGTGCCGGTGGCCGGTGACAGCCAGTTTCCGGCGGGCAGGCGGGTGGGCTTCGCCGACATGCCGCATGCCAACGCCGAACTGGTGGCGGTGGATCGCGATCGCCTGATCCCGCTGCCGGACGACATCGACGCCGACACGGCCGCCGCCGTGCTGCTGCAGGGCCTCACAGCGCAATACCTCGTCTCGGACAGCTTCGTGGTGCGCGCCGGTGACGTGGCTGTGGTTCACGCTGCCGCGGGTGGCGTTGGCTTGCTGCTGGTGCAGATGCTCAAGGCGCTGGGCGCGGTGGTGCTGGGCATCGCCTCCAGCGAGACCAAACGCGATGCCGTGATCGCCGCCGGCGCCGACGTGGCCGTTGGCTATGAGGAATGGGTGGACGCCACGCGCGCGCTCACCGGCGGACACGGCGCCAACGTGGTCTACGACTCCGTCGGCCGGACCCTCTCCGACAGCCTCGCTGCCGCCCGCATCGGTGGCACCGTGGTGTTCTACGGCATGGCGGCGGGCGATCCGGATCCGGTCGATCCGCGCCTGCTGATGGACCGTTCGCTCACCCTGACCGGCGGTGACCTGTGGAACGTGCTCACGGGTGCGGAGGCCCGCCGCGAACGTGCCGCGGCGTTGTTCCAGCAGATCAGGCAGGGCACGGTGAAGCCGCAGATCGCCGCACGCTTTCCGTTGCACGACGGCGCCCGCGCCCACGCCTTCCTGGAAAGCCGCGGCGCCATCGGCAAGGTGCTGCTGACGCTCTGAGGGATATCAGAACCGGTCGATGTCTTCGTTCTCTTCCACCGGCAGCACGTGGTGGAACACGCCGTAGTCGATGTGGCTGACGCCTTGTTCGTCGTCGTGCACCAGATCGATGTAACGGTAGTTCCAGCGCCACTCGCGATGGCTCCACTGGCGGCGCGCGAGCATGGATTGCGCGGTGGTTTCGTCGACGCCTTCGATGCACAGCATCAGCGTGGCTTCCGTGGCGGCCAGGTCGTCGCGGCTCAGCCCGTACAGTGGGCTGGTCTCGTCGATGATGTGCATCAGGCTCCAGCTCAGCGTGAACACCGGGTGCCGGTCTCGCATCAGCTTCAGGTCGTGGATGCGGCGCAGGCGAAAACCTTCGGGTGAGGTTTCGCGCAGCAGCAGGTGCAGTTTTGCGGAAGCTTCGGCAATCACGTTCTGCCGCGCATTGGCCGCGCGGATCATCAGCGTGCGCTTGCCATGCACCAGGTGGATCACCGGATGGTCGGCGAACAGCATCTTGGCGCGCGGGCGCGAGAAGCGCGAGAACACCAGGCCCGTGACCAAGGCGATGCTCAACATGCCGGCGAAGATCTCCACCGTTGCCACGATGTGGGCATACAGCGTTTGCGGGTGCATGTCGCCATAACCCACCGTCGCCAGCGTTTCCACGCTGAAGAAAAAGGCGCCGGCGAAATTGCGCGGAAACTGGTTGGCGATGGCATGGTCGCCCAGTTGGTACAGGGCGGCGAACACCGTGTTGAGGGCCAGGAACGCGGCCGCCGCGAGCCCGAAAAACGTGGGCCAGCGGATGGTGAGTGCGAAGTGGTAGATGTCGTCCCAGATGCGCTGCGTCAGGCCCTCGCTGACGAACGGGCGTCCGCCGATCTGGATGGTGCGAGGGCGGTTGAGCCACTGATGAAACCAAGCGCGCATGGAGCGATACCGAGCGGGTGAGGGGCGTGGCGATTCTATCGCGGCGCGCGAAGCTCACGCGGAGCGTGTCGCCTGCACGTCGCGCCAGGTCAGGTAGAGGCGCAGGTCGAATTCCTGCTGGTGGTAATCGGGCTGCATGTATTCGCAAAGCTGGTAGAACGCCTTGTTGTGTTCGGCTTCCTTCAGGTGCGCCAGTTCGTGCACCACGATCATCTTCAGGAATTCGGGCGGCGTGTCGCGGAACAGCGATGCGATGCGGATTTCCTTGCGCGCCTTCATGCGGCTGCCGTGCACGTGCGAGATGGCGGTATGCATGCCCAGCGCCTTGCTGATCACGTCCAGCTTGCTGTCGTACCACACGCGATCGATGCCTGGCGCGTTGCGCAGGTGTTCCTGCCGCAGCGCGTTGGTATAGGCATACAACGCCTTGTCGCTCTGCACTTCGTGGCGGCCGGGATGGCGCTTGTCCAGGTACGTACCGAGCTCGTCGCGCTCGATCAGCTGACGCACCTTCTCCAGCAGTGCGGGTGGATAGCCGCCAAGGTATTTCAGCGAGGTCATGCCGCGGGCGGTTCGTCGTCGAAGCCGGTGTAGCCTTCCGGGAACACCGGCGTGCCGTCGTCTTCCAGCGATTCGATGGCGGCCAGCGCCTTGGCGGCGGCTTCCTCGGCCAGTGACTTGTCGCGGAAGCTGCGGTTCTCGCAAATGGCGAAATACACGGGAAAACCGCTGCGTTCGCGCGGCGTGACCACGATGCAGGCGGTGAAGCGCGAACCCTCGGCAACCGCCGTGGCGTGGACCGTGTAATGGTCGAAGAGGCGATCGGTCATGTCGGTGTTCCACCAGGTAGGACGCTCATTTTAACCGGGCGGCTGTGCCACCATGCGCGCCATGTCCGTTTCCGTGCCCCGACTCGTCCTCGACACCAATGTCGCACTCGATCTTTTCGTGTTCCGCGATCCCGCCTGCGCACGCCTCCAGGACGCGCTGCAGCGGGCGCAGGTGGTCGCGGTGGTGGATGAGCCTTGCCGTGCGGAATGGCTGGCGGTGCTGGACTATCCCCAGCTCGGCCTCACCGAGGCGGCGCGCGAGCAGGCCGTGGCCGCGTTCGACCAGGCGGTGACGCAGCTTGAGCCAGCGGCCCTGATGTCGCGGCCGGAGATAAAACTCCCGCGCTGCGCGGATCCGGACGACCAGAAATTCCTCGAACTGGCGCTCGCGTCGGGTGCGCAGTGCCTGCTCAGCAAGGACAAGGCGCTGCTACAACTGGCCCGGCGCACGGCGCGCGAGGGCTGGTTCCGCATTCTGTGTCCTTCGGCATGGGAACCACCCGTGCCCTGAGCGTACGCTTCACAAGCGATTGATCGGGTGTTCGCGATGCTAACTATCCAAGATGGAGTACGACCATGAAGATCATGCAGAACGCAGCGGGTGCAGTGTGGGTGGCCTTGGGCCTGATGGCCCTGACCGGCTGCGGCGTGACCAACGACCACGACAAGATCACCAAGGACGTGGTGTCCAATCGCCAGTTCCTCTACCAGGCGCCGGGCGATGGCAATGCGACGCTGCAGGTGGTGCGCAGCAATGGTTATTTCGGCGGCGGCTGCTCCAGCCAGATCCTGGTCGACGACAAGTTCGCCGCATCGATGGAACCCGGCGAGCAGGCCACGTTCTATCTGCCCAGCGGTGCCCACACCGTGTCGTTGCGCAATTCCGGCGCATGCCACAAGGTGAGCAACGACGCGCATGTCGACACCAACCTGGCAGCCGGCGAAACCGCGCTGGTGCAGGTGAACAAGTGGGGTTCGTCGCTGTCGCTGGCCAAGCGCTGAGCGATGGTTTGACAGGGGAGAAGAGGAGGGCGCCATGCTCGATCAAGTCTTCATCCACTGTCCCTACTGCGGCGAAGCCATCGAGATACTCGTCGATGGCTCCGTCGACAGCCAGCACTACATCGAGGACTGCCAGGTCTGCTGCCGTCCCATCAACATCAGCGTGAGCTTCGACGAGGACGGCGATCCCCAGGTCAGCGTGGCATCGGAGAACGAGGGCTGACGCTCAGGCGAGCGTGGACGAATCGATCACGTTCACGCCGAGATTCTCGAAGCGAAGCCGCGTGGGGATATCGGTCTCCGGCGACACCGGTCGCGTGAGATCCCACAGCACGTGCGTGCGATAACCCAGTTCCACCGCGTCCTGCGCGGTCCACAGCACGCACACGTCGCGCGCCAGCCCGCACACATACACTTCGTCCACGCCTTGCTCGCGCAGCCAGCCGTGCAGGGCGGTGGACGGCCGCTTGCCGTGCGGGCCATGGTTCTCGCGAAAGCCGCTATAGGAATCCACGCTGGGGTCGTCGCCTTTGCGGATCACCGTATCCACGTGCGACCAGTCGATCGAGGGATGCAGCGCGGCGCCCGGCGTTTCCTGCACGCAATGTGGCGGCCACAAGGTTTGCGCGTGGCCGTAGAGCGGAATGCGGTCGAACGGCTCGCGCCCGGGATGTGAGGTGGCAAACGAGATATGGCCGGCGGGATGCCAGTCCTGGGTGGCCACCACGTGCTCGAACACGTCCCGCTTCAGCAACTGGTCGATGCCGGGAACGATGGCATCCCCCTCATGGCAGGCCAGTGCGCCACCGGGCATGAAGTCCGGCTGGACGTCGACCAGGATGAGGGCGGCGCGGCGGCTGATGGCTGGGCTCATGGGGATGGGCTCATAGTCGCGTCGGGTCTCGTAAAAGGTTGCGTCGTAAAGTCTAGTCGGCCAACGGGAATCATGGTGTGACGCGTTCGGCGGGTGATTTGTCATCCATAGACAGTGTTCAGGCTGGGAAATTTCCTGCGAGATCGGCGGTTGGCACCCAGTCGGGGCGGCGTCGCAGGCATAATGAGTTCCAGGCAACCAGCGGAACCTGCACATGTTTTTCGACCAGTCGTGGATGGGATACGGAATCGTCGGTGCGCTGGAGGCCGGTGCCATCGCCCTGGCCATCGGGCTGGTCCTGTTCGTCCTGCTGCATCTGTATGGCCGCACCCAAGGCTGGAGCCTGGGCATCGAGGTCGGTTGGGCCTGCGTGGGCGGGATGATCCTGGCCGGCGGCAGCGACATGTGGAACCTCGTCTATTTCAACTACGGACGCGTCCAATCGCTGCAATTGCTGAAAGTGCGGTTGGCCGAAGTGCATGACCCCGACAACCTCGGCGCGCGCGTGTTCTTCGAATTCGTGGGCGTGGCCGTGGGCGTCTTCATCGGTTGGCTGCTGGTGGCGCGCCGACGGTCGTCCACCTGACACGGGGCGTCGGCGTTTCCCCCTCTGCGCCGACGACTTCCGCAGTTTTATCCCTTCCCCGATGTTGTACCCATGACTACTCACGTTGAACCGGGCGCCAGCGGCACGCCGCTGACCCTGCGCATCGTCCAGATCGTCCTTTTCACGTTCCTGGCCTATCTGGTGATCGGCATGCAGCTGGCGGTCTTGCCGCCGTTCGTGCACGACGATCTCGGCTTCGGCGCCGTGCTCGCCGGCCTGGTGATCAGTACGCAATACGTGGCCACCCTGCTGAGCCGCGGTTTTGCCGGGCGCACCTCTGACACGGCGGGCCCCAAGCGCGCGGCGCTGATTGGCCTGGCGGCGTGCGCGGCCAGCGGCCTGCTGCTCATGGGGGCGGCGTTGCTGCGCGAATGGCGCGTGGTGTCCATCGGCGTGATGCTGGTGGCACGACTGGCGCTGGGCATGGGCGAGAGCTGCGTGGCCACCGGTTGCATCGTGTGGGGGATTGGCCGTGTAGGTGCGGAACACACCGCCAAGGTCATTTCGTGGAACGGCATCGCCACTTATGGTGCGTTGGCGGTCGGTGCGCCGCTCGGCGTGGTGCTGAGCCATGCCGCCGGCTTCGCCAGCATCGGCGTGGCAGCGGTGGCGCTGATGGTGCTGGGGCTGTTGCTCGCGTGGCGTCGCCCCGCCGTGCGCGTGGAAGGCGGCGAGCGCATGCCGATGCATCACGTGTTCGGCCGCGTGGCGCCCTATGGCACGGGGCTCGCGCTTGGTTCGGTGGGCTTCGGCGTCATCGCAACGTTCATCACCTTGTATTACGCCAGCCAGGGCTGGGCCGGTGCGGCGCCAACGCTCAGCGTGTTCGGCGTGTGCTTTGTCGGCGTGCGGCTGGTGCTGGGATGGACCATCGCGCACTTTGGCGGCTATCGCACCGCGATGGTCTCGCTGCTGGTGGAATGCGCGGGCCTGGTGGTGTTGGCCATGGCGAACCACCCCGGCATCGCGATGCTGGGTGCGGCATTGAGTGGCATCGGTTTCTCGCTGATCTTTCCGGCGCTGGGCGTGGTGGCGGTGGAGCGCGTGAGCGGAAGCAATCGTGGCGCCGCGCTGGCGGCGTATTCCGTGTTCATCGATGTGGCGCTTGGCGTCACCGGACCGCTGGGCGGCTGGATCGCCTCAGGCGGGCGCTACGGCCCGATGTTCGTGGTGGCGGCGATGATGTCGCTTGCCGCAGTGGTGCTCACCGCTTGCCTCTATGTCGTCTACGGCAACAAGGCGACCGGCTGACGCTGGGTCAGAGCACCGGATCGAACAGACGCGCCACGTGCATCGCCAGGCGCCGCACGTAGGGTGCGTTTTCGTATTCCGCTTCCGTCACTTCGTACGCGTGGTCGAAGTCATTGCACAGCATGGCTTCGACTTGTGCGGCGAAATCCGCATCCACGTTCAACGCACCGATTTCGAAGTTGAGGCGGAACGAGCGGTTGTCCAGATTCATGCTGCCCACCACGGCGGTGTCGTCGTCCACCAGCAGCACCTTCTCGTGCAGGAAGCCCGGCCCGTAGCGGAACACGCGAATGCCGGCGAGCACGGCGTCGTGCGCATACAGGCCCGTGGCGAGAAACACGGTGTGGTGATCGGGGCGCGAAGGAATGAGCACACGCACGTCCACGCCACGGAACACGGCAAGCCGCAACGCGGCCATC
The DNA here is from genome assembly GCF_040545895.1 of Dyella japonica. Lineage (GTDB taxonomy): Bacteria > Pseudomonadota > Gammaproteobacteria > Xanthomonadales > Rhodanobacteraceae > Dyella > Dyella japonica_D. The sequence goes on along the minus strand of NZ_JBEPMU010000003.1, from coordinate 587,344 downwards.
ACCGCCTGGTCAGGCACGAAGTAGGGCGTAGTGATCCATAGCCGGCGTCGCGCGGCATGAATCAGCGAAACGAAGAACAGCGAACAGGTTTCCTGGCGATCGGCCGGGCCGGTGGCGGCAATCAGCGTGTGCGCGGTGCCGTTGCCCGGTTGGGGCTTCAGCAATGGCGGCAGTTCTCCCGTCACCCAGTGCCAGTCTTCGGCAAAGCTGCGTTGCAGGTCCGCCACGGCGGGGCCTTCGATTTCCAGGTGGGTGTCGCGCCAGGGCGACAGCGGCGGCTCCATGCCGAGGTATTCGTCGCCGACGTTGAGGCCGCCGACAAACCCGCGCACGCCGTCCACCACCACGATCTTGCGATGGTTGCGGAAGTTGAGCTGGAAGCGATTGCTGCGCCGCTGCGTGGCGAACGGATGGATGCTCACGCCGGCTTCGAGCAGCGTTTCCACGTATTCGCGCGGTAGCGCGTGGCTGCCGATGCCATCGTAGAGCACGCACACTTCCACGCCGGCGCGCACACGGTCGATCAGCGCCTGCTGCATGCGCTTGCCGAGCATGTCGTCGTGGAAGATGAAGAACTGCACGAGCACGCACCGCTGTGCGGCGTCGATGGCGGAGAAGATGGCCTCGAACGTGGCCTCGCCATTCACCAGCAACTGCAGGCGCTGGCCCTCGTGGAAATGCGCGCCGAGCATCTGCGCGATTTCGCCATAGCGTTCGTTGACGTCAGGCGAGGAGGAGCCGTTGGACAGTTGCTCGTCCGCCAGCGCGTGCATCTGATCGCGCCGTGCGCGGTGCAGATCTACATAACCGTGAAAGTGGCTGCGGCCGAGGTAGAGATACGGGATGAGCGTGATGTAAGGCAGCAGTACCAGCCCGAGCGCCCAGGCAAACGCGCCTTGCGGCGTGCGCGTATTCATCACCGCATGCATCGCGGCGAGCACGCCGGCGATATGCAGGAACAGCAGCAAGGTGCCAACGATGGTGGTCAGCATGCGATGCAGCCGATGGTGAAGATACAAGTGCGTCGAACCTGGCCCGGCATGGCGTCTCCCGTTGTCGTCAACGCATGGCGTCGCGCACAGTATCGAGCACATCCTGTTCGCGCGCTTTCAGTTCCTGCTGCAGATGATCCACGAACAGGCGGATGCGTGCCGGCAGGTAGGCGCGGCTGGGATAGATGGCGTAGACGTGGGCATCGGGCAGGAACACCTCGTTCTTCAGCGGCACCAGCCGGTCGGCGCGCACGTCCTCGGCGATGTCCCAGGCGGATTTGAACGCGATGCCGTGGCCGGCGACGGCCAGCGCACGCATCAGGTCGCCGTTGTCGCAGGTCATGGCGGCTTCCACCCGCAGCGGGCGGGGGCCGTCGGGCGATTGCACGATCCACGGCAGCACGCCGTGGCCAGGGCGATGCAGCATCAGGCAGCGGTGGTGCTGCAGCTCGTCGGCGGTGCGCGGATGGCCATGCCGTTCCAGATAGTCCGGCGAGGCACACAGCACGCGGAAATTGTTGGCCAGCAGGCGCGACACCAGGCGCGAATCGACCATGCTTCCGCCGCGCACCGCCACGTCCACGCCGTATTCGAACAGATCGAGCATGGCGTCGGAGTTGGTGAGGCGCAGGTGGAGCTGGGGATGCTGCTCCGCGAAGTCCGCGGCAATGGGGCCTACGTACTGGCGCCCCATGTCCACCGAGGCGGACAGGTGCAGCTGCCCCCGCACCTCCAGCTGGCGGAGACCGACGGCCGAGTTCGCGTCGTCCACGTCGGCGATGATGGCCTGGCAGCGCTCGAAGTAGATGGTGCCTTCCTCGGTGAGCACCAGCCGGCGCGAGCTGCGTTGCAGCAAGCGCACGCCCAGTGAAGTCTCCAGGCGGGTCAGCCGTTTGCTGGCGGCGGCCGGGGAGAGGCCCAGTTCGCGCCCGGCGGCCGAGAGGCTGCCTTCGGCCACGGCGCGGACGAACAGGCGCATGTCTTCGAAATCGACCATCTTCCGGATGCCCTGGTGGAGGCGGTGAGGGTGCCGCTTGCCGCGCATCTTTAACTTTCAGGAAAAGATGCCTCTCTAGTTTGCTCAATTCCCGGAAAGGTTCACAAGGCGCAAAGTGGCGGCCGTTTCCTTCTGGAACCTTCCCATGAACTCCCCCCTTTCCGCCGAACGTAGCGATACGGCGGCCGCCGGGTCCTCCCGGCTGGCCCTGCTGGCCTTGTCGGTGGCCGCGTTTGCCATCGGCACCACTGAATTCGTGATCATGGGCCTGCTGCCCGAAGTGGCGTCGGACCTGCACGTGAGCATTCCCTCGGCCGGCCTGCTGGTGTCGGGCTACGCGCTGGGCGTGGCGGCCGGTGCGCCGCTGCTGGCGGCCCTCACGGCCCGCATGGAGCGCCGCAATGCGCTCCTGCTGTTGCTGGGCCTGTTCATTCTCGGCAACGCGCTCTGTGCCGTGGCGCCCAACTACGGCGTGCTGATGGTGGCGCGAGTGGTGGCGGCGTTCTGCCATGGCTCGTTCTTCGGCATTGGCGCCGTGGTGGCCTCGCATGTGGTGCCGAAGGGGCAGGCGGCGCGTGCCATTGCGCTGATGTTCACCGGCCTGACGCTCGCCAACGTGCTGGGCGTACCGTTCGGTACCTTCCTCGGCCAGTGGGCTGGCTGGCGTTCCACCTTCATGGCCGTCACCGGGCTGGGCGTGGTCGCGGCCATCGCCGTCTGGCGCCTGGTGCCATCGTTGCCGGATCTGCCGTCGCCGCACATGAAGCGCGAGCTGGGCGTGCTGCGTCAGCCGCAAGTGCTGCTGGCCTTGCTGATGACGGTGCTCGGCTTCGGCGGCGTGTTCACCGTGTTCACCTATATCGCGCCGATCCTGCAGCAGGTGTCGCATGTGAGCGTGGGTGCCACGGGTTGGGTGCTGATCCTGTTCGGCGTGGGCACCACCATCGGCAACATGCTGGGTGGCCGTCTCGCCGACTGGCGCCTGATGCCGTCGCTGGTCGGCGTGCTGGTGGTGCTGTCGGTGATCATGCTGGCCTTTGCGTGGACCATGCACAACACGATCGCCGCCATCGTCACCGTATTCGTGTGGGGCATTGCAGCGTTCGCCACCGTGCCGCCGCTGCAAATGCGCGTGGTGCAGCAGGCCAGCGAAGGACCGCACCTGGCGTCCACGCTCAATATCGCCGCCTTCAATCTCGGCAATGCGATTGGCGCGTTCATCGGCGGCTCGATGATCGGCATGGGCCTGGGCCTGCCTTCGGTGAGCGTTGCCGGCGCGGTGGTGGCTCTGCTCGGTCTGCTGGTGACGCTGGCGAGCGCAGCGCTTGAACGTCGCCGCTCAAGCAGCGTGGCGGCGTGTGCGGTCGGCGCCTGATCCTGCTCATACGAATGCACGAAGGATCGTCATGACAAAACAAGCGAACGTCGCCCTGGTGGTTGGTGCGCAGGGCGTGATTGGCCGCAACCTGATCGATCACCTGTCCACGCTCGACGACTGGCAGGTGATCGGCTTGTCGCGCCGCGGCGGCATCGATGCGGGCCGCGTGCAACATGTCGCCGTGGATCTGCTCGACATCGAAGACGCGCGCAAGAAACTCGGCGCGCTCGGCCACGTGACGCATGTGTTCTACGCGGCCTACCAGGATCGCCCCAGCTGGGCCGAACTGGTGCCGCCGAATCTCGCCATGCTGGTAAACGTGGTCGACACGCTCGAGCCGGTGGCGACGCGGCTGCAACACATCAGCCTGATGCAGGGCTACAAGGTTTACGGCGGTCACCTCGGGCCGTTCAAGACGCCCGCGCGTGAAACCGACGCGGCCTTCATGCCGCCGGAATTCATGCACGACCAGCAGCGTTTTCTGGAACATCGCCAGCAGGGCAAGGCGTGGCGCTGGTCGGCGATTCGTCCGGCCGTGGTAGGCGGTTTCGCGCTGGGCAATCCGATGAATCTCGCGCTGGCGATTGCCATGTATGCGTCGATGAGCAAGGAACTCGGTCTGCCGCTGCGTTTTCCGGGCAAGCCCGGCGCTTACGACCGCCTGCTGGAAATGACCGACGCCGGCCTGCTCGCGCGCGCCACCGTATGGGCCGCCTCCGAGCCTGGCTGCGCCAATCAGGCGTTCAACATCACCAATGGCGACCTGTTCCGCTGGAACGAGATGTGGCCGTTCATCGCCGACTACTTCGATCTGGAAGTGGCGCCGCCGCTGCCCTTGTCGCTGGCCACCGTGATGGCGGACAAGGAACCGCTGTGGCGCACCATGGGCGAACGGCATGGCCTCGTGCCGCATGCGTATGCCGAGGTATCGTCCTGGGGCTTCGCCGATTTCGTGTTTTCGTGGGACTACGACATGTTTGGCGACGGCTCCAAGGCGCGTCGCTTCGGTTTCCACGAACACGTGGAAACCAAGGCCATGTTTACGCGACTGTTTGACGACTTTCGTCGGCGCAAGATCATTCCCTGAGTTTTCGCATTCGCTAGGAGAGTTGCATGAAGGCTGTTGCGTACCGGCAGATCCTGCCTATCACCGATCCCCAGAGCCTGATCGATGTCGACCTGCCCCAGCCGGTTCCGCAAGGGCGCGACCTGTTGGTGAAGGTGGAAGCCATCTCGGTCAATCCGGTGGACACCAAGGTACGTCGGCGTACCGATCCAGCAGGTGCCGACAAGGTGCTGGGTTGGGATGCCGCCGGCACGGTGGTCGCGGTAGGCGCGGATGTCACGCTGTTCAAGCCCGGTGATGCCGTGTACTACGCTGGTGCCATCGATCGTTCCGGCAGCAATGCGCAGTTCCAACTGGTCGACGAACGCATCGTGGGACGCAAGCCTTCCACGCTGGATTTCGCGCAGGCCGCGGCGATGCCGCTCACCACCATCACGGCGTGGGAGATGCTGTTCGACCGGCTCAACGTGCCGCGCGGCAGCAGCGGGCGCCATCGCGTCATCCTGGTGATGGGTGGCGCTGGCGGTGTAGGTTCCATGGCCATCCAACTGGCGCGCCGGCTGACCAACGCCACGGTGATCGCAAGCGCATCGCGCGAAGACACGCAGGCCTGGGTGAAGGAGCTCGGTGCGCATCACGTGGTCGATCATCACGGCGATCTCGTGGCCGCGGTGAAGGCGGTGGCACCGCAGGGCGTGGACGATGTGCTCAGCCTCACGCATACCGAGCAACACTTTCCCAAGCTGGTGGAACTGCTCAAGCCGCAGGGCAAGCTGGCCTTGATCGACGATCCAGCCAAGCCGATTGACGTCACCCTGCTCAAGCCCAAGAGCATCTCGCTGCATTGGGAACTCATGTTCACGCGCTCGCTGTTCCACACCGACGACATGCAGGCGCAACACCAGTTGCTCAATGAGGCGGCGGACCTGGTCGACGCCGGTGTGTTGCGCACCACGTTGCGCGAGAACATGGGGGCGATCAACGCCGCCAACCTGCGGCGCGCCCATCAACAGGTGGAAAGCGCCAGCACCATCGGCAAAGTGGTGCTCAGCGGTTGGTGATCGCCTGAGCATGCGGAGGGCCAGTCCGCGGTTTCTCACCAAGGATCAGCTTGACCGTCATTCCCGCCTTCGCGGGAATGACGCTGAGGGGATCGGGTGTCTGCTGAGGAATGTTGGACAGGGTCCACAAAAAAAGGAGCGCCTGGCGCTCCTTTTTTTATCCGCCCTTCAACAAGCGGTCGGCGAGATTGCGTGCCTGCTGACGTATTTCCGGCATGGCGGTGGATTCCCACAGCGTGCCGCGCAGCAGCGTGCCGATGGCGTAGAAATGCGGCCAGGTGTGGTCGCCATGCTTGACGCGACCTTCCGTGGTGGCGGTGACGCCCAGGCCCAGCGGATCGGGCGTCACGTGACCGTTGGTCGACAACTGGCGAATCAGCGGGTGATGCGTGCGGCGTACATCGGTATTGAGGCCCACCGTCTGGATCACCAGGTCCGCATCCATCGTCTCGACGCCCTTGCCGTGCGGGCGACGGATATCCAGGTGCAGCTTGTCACCGGCCACGTCCACGGCCTGGAGACGGCCACGACGACGATGCAGCCGATCGGCATCCTCCAGCGCCTTCATGGCCACCATGACCTGAGGCGGCATGCGATGGCGCACGCGCTCCCACGCCCAGCGCGCGTGACGCAGGAAACGCGAACGTTCCACCTCCGGCAGCAACGCCCACAACGACGGCGTGTGCGGACGCAGGCTGTCGACGATCGTGCGCCAGTCGGCGCTTTGTGCCACCGCTTCGCGCAGCAGGCGTATCCAGGTGCGGATGTAGGGTTCGTCGCGCATCGACTCGATCAGCTCACTGCTGTCGTCTGCCGGTGCGGAAGCATGTTGCAGGTGCGGTTCCGGCAACAGGCCATGGCGCGAGATGGCTTCGAAGGTGGCGTTGGGCCACAGCGCGGAGAGTTCCAGCAACACGTCCACGGCGGTAAGGCCAAGGCCGATGAGTACGACCTTGCGTGGACGCGCATCCGGCTTGGCCTGTGCGAGGAAACCCCACGGCTCGGTCACGTACTGGCCGCTTTCCAGGGCGGCATCGCTCACGCCACTCAATGGCTGCGGCGGAAGCGAACCGATGGCCAGCACAGCGGCGTCGACGCGTGCGCTTTCTTCACCGTGAATGACATTGACGCCGTCATGCTCCGGCACGATCGCGTCCACCGCGAACGGCAGCACGCGCACGTCATGCCCGGCGGCGCGTGCTCTCTCGAGCGCGCGTTCCACCTGCGCCTCGAGATAATCGCCGTAGAGGCGGCGCGGCAGGAAATCGGTGCCGGCGATGGTGCTGTCGCCGCGTTGCGCGAATTCCAGGAATCCGTGCGGCCTGGCAGCAAACATGCTCATCGACGCCGCGCGGACGTTCAACAAATGCTTGTCGGACCGCGTGCCATACGCGACACCCCGCGGCGAATTACCGCCACCGGTGTACCAGTCCAGATGCAACGGCTGCGGCAGCTGGCGTTCCAGCAGCTCGCTCAGCAGCGCTGCCGCTGCAGCACCGCCGCCGATGATGGCGACCCGTCGATACATGCCACTCCCTTAAAAAAACGTCTCTACGTATGTGGCTTCAAGCGTACAGGCGACCAGCAAGGGCGCTGCGCTGCGGGCTTGCGGTCCACTGGCCGGCTTCGCCAGCTCGTTGGTACGTGAGGTACTGTGCCAGATCGCCACCGTAGACGTGAAGCGTCAAGGCCGTTTCGTGCCGGGAGAGGTTGCGGCAGCGATGGGCATGGCGGTTGTCGGCGTCGAACCAGGTGGCGTCCCCGGGACCCAGCCAGTCACGGCCGCTCAGTCGCAGGTTCTTCCTGTTTTCGTCACGGTCCCACGACTCCACTTCAAGCGCGCCATGCAGCGCCAGCTCCAGGCCCCACAGGCCGGCGTGATCGTGGATCGGCGTGGCGTAGTTGGCCGGCCAGGCCATCACCAGCACGCTGATGTCCGGCTTGTTGCGCTGCGCCACCAACCAGCGTTCGAAACCCCTGTTGCGGGTCCGCAGGTCGGCCAAGTCGCCTGCCAGCGCTTGCTTGCTCTGATAAACCGTACGGCTCAGTTCTCTTGCCATCGAGGCAAGATCCGGGTGTTCGCCTACCCCATAGTCAAACGCGATATCACGCAGCGCCTTGAGGTGTTGCATGTGTTTGGCCATGCGAAGTCACTCATGGAAACCGGCGCGCAGTGGAGCACGCGTATCGTTAAAGTCCCGTAACACGAGGACGATGTTTGCCTAAGGAGAGGCATGACTTTCGCGACATGCGCGGCATGCCGCAAAAGCGCACGATCATCTGCAAGAAGGCCTTGAAAGTCGCATCAGCTGCCTCAAAAGCTCGGTGCGATGCGCCATGGTCACCGGCAGTGACGCCGGGAGGAGAAACATCATGTTTGCGATGAGCGTGCTCTTGATGTTGGTGGTGGGTGTGTGGCTTGCGATCGCCATGATCGGCCTGGTGTTCAAGCTCACCTTCACCTTGATCGGTGGTCTTTTCAGCGTGATTGGCGCGCTGCTCGGCGTGGTATTCGGCGGCATTGCCCTGCTGGTGATGGCGCCCATCGTGGCGCTTGCGCTGCTGCCGCTGTGCCTGCCGGTGATTCTGTTCGTGGCCGTGGTATGGGCCATCCTGCGCATCGCGCGCGGCCCGGCGCACCCCGCGCCCGTCAACGCCCGCTGATCGTTTCGTTTGCCGTGGAAGGGCCCGGACCTGCCACTGGATGCAGGCCGGGCCTTCCCCTCGGTGTCGCCGACTCGCGGCGACTCAGTTCACAGCTCGTTCAAATTGAACGTCACCGGCACGCGTGCCCACGCACGCACGGCGTGACCGTTCACCATCGCCGGTTCGAACTTCCAGCCTTTCAGCACCTGCTCGCGTGCGCTGCGGTCGAGCAGGGTGTAGCCGCTGCTTTGTTCGATCGTTACGTCCTGCGGCAAGCCGTTCTCGTCCACCAGCACTTTCAGGATCACCTGTCCCTGGATGCGTGAATGCAACGCCTGCGCGGGGTATTTCAGCGGCGTTGCGCGATAGGCGAGCGTGGCTTCCACCGGTGCGCTGGTGATGTCGGTGGCGGGCGGCGCAATCGTCGGTGGAGCGACGACCGCAGGCGCGGTGCCTTGATCCGTGGTGTTGACCACGGGGGGCGTCACCGGCAACGGGTGCGATACGGACGGCGTGTGGGGAACGGGTTTGGGATCCCGCAGTTTTTTCAGCTCGATTTGCGGCGGCGGGGGAATCTCCTTCGCTGGCGTGATCCAGGTGACCGGCGTACTCACGATGCGCTGCGCCTGCGCGACCAACTGCGGTGCCATGGGGCGCATGAGGACAAGCAGCGCGGCAAGGTTGAGGGCTATCGCCACACTGAGCGCGGCGATACGGACATGGTCCGGATGGGCGTGACGGGGTACAGCCAGGCTTGCGGACGACATAAGCGACCTCCTGACGTAACGGCGATGTGAGTTTTGGAGCCTGCTCGATGTCTTGGCGAGGCACGCACTGACTCAACCCTTCGGGCCGGGTCTGTTTGCCCGTACGCCGGCGTCATCACTCGGCCGTGTATCGACATACACTCCCTCGTTCTTCCTTGGCGTGCGGGCAAACAGCTCCCGGCGCGTACCACGCTAAGACATCGAGCAGGCTCCAGCCCGTGCACGCCGCGTGGGGACGCGGAGGGATCGTGCCGGTGCAGTTCCAGCCTAAGCCCGAAAAAAAGACTTGCGCAAGTAGCCGTATGGAAGGCTATTCTGTGCGGAGTTTCCGGGGACGACCGGAAACGGGATTTTCAGTGCGCCACCAGCATCGGCACATCGCCATGCATGAAGAGGTGGCGGGTGGTGCCGCCGAGCACCATTTGCGCCAGCCGCGAACGGCTCCAGGCACCCATCACGATAAGGTCGGCGCCCTGCACGTGGGCCGCCTCCAGCACCGCGGGCCCGGCGGCGTGACTGGGGCCACTGTCCAGCGTGTCGATGCGGGCGTTGATGCCGCGGCGTTGCAGCCAGTCGGCCAGCCCTGGCGGTGGAAGCACAGGCAACATGTCGGCATTCATTTCGCTGCCGTCGAGCACGCGCACCTGGTCCGCCCTCTGCAACAACGGCAGGGCGGCGGCGAGGGCGAGTGCGGATTCGCGGCTGCCGTTCCAAGCCACCAGGATGTTGGCGCCGAGCGAGGGGACGGGCGAGACATCGGGCACCACCAGCACGGGTCGCCCGCTGGCGAATACGCAACGCGACACGGAACCGAAGCCCACCGGCGCATCGCTGCGTTTCTGGCTGCGTTCCATCACCAGCATGTCGTAGCCGGAGGCGGCCTGGCTTACCGTCTGCACGGTATCGCCCTGGGTCACGCGCCAGCGGCCGTCGAGCGAACGGGCAGCCAGCGCTTGTTGCCAGCGGCCGTCATGGGTCAGTGCCTCGGCCACGCGGCGCTGCGTTTCCTCCAGTTGCACGGGTACGGCTTCGGGCAGGCTGAAAGCGGTGGCGGGAAGGTCGGCGACATACAGCGCGTCGAGCCGTGCGCCGAGTCTTTGCGCCAAGGCCATGGCGGCGCGTGGTGCGGCAACGCCGAGGTCCAGATGGTCCAGATGCAACAGCAAGTCGATGCATGACATGTCGGCTCTCCCGATTCCCGGTCCGTCTCCAGCATAGAGCCTGCCGTCGGTGGCCGTGTAGCTAGCGTTGCTGGCGCACAAAAAAAGCCCCGCACAGGATGGCGGGGCGGTAAGGCCGGGACATCGGGGGAGAGAGAGGGGATGCCCGGTTATGTCATTTTTTGCTTTTGCGGCTTGCTTTGACGTACATCCCGGGTGAAAGCAGCATTCACGCCGCAGAGGGCTGACGATGGCCACAATGACTTGTTCGCCGCGTATCGGCGGTCGGGGATTTCCAGGGAGAAACGCCATGAACGTTTGGAAGTGCGCAGGTGCGTCGGTGCTGGCTTTCGCCGGATGGATGGCATCCGTGCCGGCACGCGCCGGTGAGCTCGAGTGCAAGATGAATTTCAATCTCGCGGGCTGGTCGGTGTTCTATCAGACAGCCACCGGCAACGGCACCGTTCACTGCAGCAACGGGCAGAGCATGTCGGTGCACCTGCGCGTGAAGGGCGGTGGCCTCACCTTCGGCAAGAGCCAGATCACCAACGGCGTGGGCAAGTTTTCGGGCATCGGCAGCATCAGCGAGATCAAGGGCCACTACGCCGACGCGGGTGCGCACGCCGGTGCGGTCAACTCCGCGGGTGCTCGCGTGATGACCAAGGGCAATGTCTCGCTCGCGCTCAGCGGTACCGGCAAGGGCTGGGATCTGGGCGTGGCGTTCGGCGCCTTCATCATCGAGTAGCACCTTGCGCGCGGCGCCCGTGGCGTCGCATGGCCTTGCGTTTGCGCAGACCTGGCAACAGGCGCCCTTGTTCAATGGCGCCCGGCGTCCTAAGGTGGCGGGGCCGTACGCTCCAGTACGTTTCGTTTGAGGGATGCCCCATGTCCGCCACCTCCGGCACGGTTCTTCCGCGCTATGCCTTTGGCGACGAACTCGCCGCCAGCGTCATCCACGGCATCGGCATCCTCCTGAGCATCGCGGGCCTGGCCACCTTGGTGGCCTTCGCAGCGCTGTACGGCGACGCACGAGCCATCGTGGCCAGCGCCGTGTTCGGCACCACGCTGATCCTCTGCTACACGGCGTCGACGCTTTACCACTCCATTCCCGGCGTGCTGGCCAAGCGCGTGTTGCGCACACTGGATCACATCGCGATTTTCCTGCTGATTGCCGGCACCTATACGCCTTTCACCCTGATCGCCTTGCCGGGTGCGTGGGGCTGGGGCCTGTTCGGCACGGTCTGGGGCCTGGCCATCATGGGCAGCGCGCTGGAGTTGGGCTTGCTGAAGAAGTACCGCAAGCTGGCGGTACTTATGTATATCGGCATGGGTTGGGTGGGCGTGATTGCGTTCAAGCCCTTGCTCGCGCACCTGCAGACCGGCGGCATGGTGTTGTTGCTGGCCGGCGGCGTGGCCTACACGCTCGGCGTGCCGTTCTATCTGTGGCGCAAGCTGCCGTATCACCATTCGGTATGGCACTTCTTCGTGCTCGCTGGCAGCGTGCTGCACTACCTCGCGGTGCTGCTCTACGTGTTGCCTGACGCGCCGGTGTGAACCCGGACATCCAGTCGCTGCGGAAGGAGCTGGAGGACGCCGCCACGCATCTGGGGCGTCCGCACGATCTTCGTTTCAAGCCGATGTTCGGCGGGCTGATGGCCTGGTTCGACGAAAAGCCGTGTGCATGGCTATGTGCCCAGGGACTTGCGCTGCGATTGGCCGCTGCAGATCAACCCGCATTGCTGGCGATGGAAGGCGCAGCCCGGTTCCGGCATCGACCGGACGAACCGCCCAGCCGCGACTACATCCTCGTGCCGCCTGCTTTGCGTCGTGATACCGCGCGCTTCGCCCTGTGGCTGGAACGCAGTGGCCACGCACCCGCGCCGCCAAAGAAAAGGCCGCGCCCGAAAGCGCGGCCTCGTTGAGTCGACGGGACGATTCGTCTCGTTCGATTACTTCTTCTTCTGCGACGGAATGAACTGCGTGCGCACAGCTTCGGCGAGCTGTTCCGGCGGCAACAGGCCCTGGCCGATCACGAAGTCGTTGAAGGCCTGGCGGTTGAAGTCCTTGCCCAAGGCGAGTTCCGTGTTCAGGCGCGTCTGCTGCAGGCGCATGTAACCGTAGAAATACGCAGTGGCCTGGCCCGGGCTGTTGAAGGTGTAGCGATCCAGCTCCTGCTGCGTCATCGCTTCGGACAGGCCCACGTCGTAACGCAGCACATCGTGCGCACGTTCCTTGGTGATCAGGCCGAGGTTGAGCATCGGATCGAGATACGCACGCGCCGCACGCTGCAGGCGCGCCTGCAAGGCCACGAACTGGCCCGACGGCGGCTCGTACGGCAGCATTTCCGATTCGGCATACAGCGCCCAGCCTTCCACGTTCACGCTGTTGAAGGCGAACAGGCTGCGTGCCAGTGATACGCCGCGCTCCACCATCGCCGCGAACTGCAGCTCGTGGCCCGGGCGGCCTTCGTGCGCGGTCAGCGTCCACGCGGCGGCCTTATAGGTGAAGTCGTCATACGAATCGGACTTGCCACCGCTGGGGTTGCCCATGGTCAGCACGAAGGTGCCCTGTTCGCCGTGGTTGTTGATGAACGGCGGCGGATCCATGTGCGGCGCCGGCACGGCCGCGGTTTCGGCTTCCGAGGCCAGGCGCATCTGCATCTTGCGCTGGGGCAAGGTGATGATGTGCTCGCGGCGGATGGTGTCTTCGATTTTGCCGATGATCTCGTGGTACCACGGCACCACGTCATCCTTGCCCAGCTGCTGCGTCTTCAGCGCCTTCAGCACGTCGCGATAGTCGGTGGCCTGGATGCCTTCTTCCTTCGCCACCACCGGCGCCATCATCTGCATCATCGAACGCAGCTCGACGAATTCGAATTGCGCTTCCTTGATCAGTTGCTCCGGCGCAATGTCGATGCCCACCTGCTTGAGGTTGTACGCATACAGCGGTTCGGGCAGGCGGAAGTCGGCGCGTGCGCGCGGCACGATGGTGGACTTCACCCAGCTGTCGTAATCCTTGAGCTGGCTGTCCAGCGTATCCAGCGCGGCCTTGCCTTCGGCGTTGTCGAGCTTGTACTTGGCGAACAGCTGGCGGATGCCCTGCGCATAGCGCTGCGTGTTGCTGAGCTTCTGCTCCACTTCGTTCTTGTAGGGACCGATCAGGTCCTTCTCGCCGATGCGCGCGTTGGTCTGCGCCTTGGCAAGGTCGACGATCGGCGTGCAGCCCGGGGTCTTGCCCACATAGCATTCCAGGCGCTTGAGCGCGGCCGGGCGACGGTTGGCTGCCACATCGTCCTTGAGCAGCACAAACTCGCCCTGGAAGATCAGCTGACCCACGTCCTGGTACGGCAGCATGTATTTGTGATTGAGATCGATGCCCTCGATCTGCTGATCGACGGCCTTGATCATGATCTGCAGATCCTGGCGGACGTTGTCGTCCTTCTCGCTGGCCAGCATCTTCTCAAGCTTGGACTTCGCGTCGACGAAGGCCGCGCGCGAGCGGGCGTCGACGTCGGGCTTCAGGTCGACGACCTTGTCGTCGAAGCCGGGCACGCCGATCTGCGAAGCAAATTCCGGGTTGAACTTCGCCATCACGTCGAGCAGCACCTTGGCGTCGGTGTTGCTGCGTTCGATCCAGGCGGGCGACTTGGTTTCCGCTTGGGCGGAACCAACGGCGACCAGCGAAACCGCCAGTGCCAGGGCGAGACGTTTGGACATGTGGACTTCCCTGAAGGTGGAGTCCCCTGAGCCTATAGGGCGTTGACGGGGCCGCGCCATGTGCCGAAGGTCGCGCCCTCAGCCAAACACCATGGCAAAGGCGAACAGGCCGATCATCACGGAGGAAATCACCAGCTTCACGAAGGTACCGAAGAGCAGGCCCAGCCAGGTGGCCACGCCCACGTGGGCCGAGCGCAGCACGCTGGTGCCCGAACTCAGTTCGCCCAGCAGGGCGCCCACGAACGGGCCGGCGATCAGCCCGGCGAGGCCAAAGAACATGCCCACCACCGTGCCGATGCCCGCACCCCAGATCGCCGGCCGACTGGCGCCCACTCGCTTGGCGCCCAGTGACGCCGCCACGAAGTCCAGCGCCACGCCGATGGCGCCCAGGATGCCGATGATCACCAGCCACCACGTGCCCAGGTGCCGGTACTGATCCACCGCCGCTGCCAGCCAGATGCCGCCGAAGATCATCGGGATGCCCGGCAACGCGGGCAGGATGTTGCCGGCGAGCCCACCGATCATCAGCAGCGCGGCCAGCACGTAAAGCGCGATCTCCAGCATGAACGTCTCCATCGGCGACGGCTCAGCATATCGGGCCGGCGCCGCGGCGTGCTGCGATCGGTTGGGCGACAATGGCATGGCTGCGGGTGGCGAAGAGGCATGCGTGGATACCTCACGCGACAGGCTTTTGAAGTGCGACGAACTCGGCCGTATCGAAATGACCGAGCGAAACGGCGTGCGCGTGATCTGTCGCGACGTCGCCGCCGCCCGCTGGTGGGCGCGAGCCGTGGCGCGCCACGCCGCCGCGCGCGAGGCGCGCGCACTGGCCAGGCTCGACGGCATCGATGGCGTGCCCGCCTTGCTGGGATGGAACGGACGCGAACTGCTGCGCGGCTATATCGACGGTGCGCCGATGCAGCATGCGCAGCCCTGCGATCGAGCGTATTACCGCGATGCATTGCGACTGCTGGCGCGGCTGCATCGTCGCGGCATCGTGCACAACGATCTGGCGAAGGAACCGAACTGGCTGGTTTGCGTGGATGGACGTCCAGCGCTGGTCGACTTCCAGATTGCATGGACCAGCGGCAAACGCGGCGCCTTGTTCCGCGCGCTGGCGCGTGAAGACCTGCGTCATCTGCTCAAGCACAAGCGCACGTATTGCGCCGATGCACTGACGGCACGCCAGCGCGCCATCCTCGCCACGCCGGCGCCGCATGCGCTGCTGTGGCGCGCCACCGGCAAGCGTCTCTACAAACTCGTCGCGCGGCGCATGTTCGGTTATTGGGACAACGAAGGACAGGGCCGCACGCGCGAGTGAAGTGCGGCTTTTCTACGAGGAAGCATTCGCGCCAAAGCGCTCCAGTAGAAACTCGATCATGCTGCGTAGCTTCGCGGTCGGCCGGCGGTCCTGCGCATAGAGCAGATGCATGGGTGTGGAAGGCGGCGCCCATTCCGGCAGCACCGCCATCAGCCTTCCTTCGGCAAGATCATCGGCCAGCAACACTTCCGGTTGCAGCACGATGCCGGCGCCATGCAGGGCCGCCACGCGCAGCGCGTCGCCATGATCGACTGAGAGACGACCTTGCACAGGCACGTCGCATTCCGCGCCATTGGGCCCGAGCAGGCGCCACTGGTCGCGGCGACGCCAGTTGGTCAGGCCGAGGCAGGTGTGGTTCGTCAATTCTTCGGGGCGCGTGGGGTTGCCGTGCCTGGCGAGGTATGGCGGTGACGCGGCCAGCAGCATGCGGTACGGCTGCAGTGGACGCGCGACCAGTTGCGGATCGTCGACGGCGCCGATGCGGATGCCCAGCTCGTAACCTTCGCTGACCAAGTCATACACGCGATTGTCGAGCGACAGTTCGACGCTGACGTCGGGATAGCGCTGCAGGTAATCGGTGAGTGCGGGCGTCAATCGCCGGCTGCCGAAACTCATGGGCGCGGTGATGCGCAATCGGCCGCGCGGCGTGGCCTGCAATTCGTGGGCGCTGCGCTCGGCCAGTTCCACGTCGGCCAGCACGAGCTTGCAGCGCTCGTAGTAGAGCCTGCCGACTTCGGTGAGTTGTTGCCGACGCGTGGTGCGATGGAGCAGGCGCGCGCCCAGTCGCTGTTCGATCGCGCGGATGTGCTTGCCGGCCATGGTGGGCGACACGCCACTGGCTTCGGCGGCCGCCGCGAAACTGCCGGTGTCCACCACGCGCACGAACATCGCCATGTTCGCCAAGGTATCCATGATTAGAAACCTATGGTTCGGAATGGGTCGAATGATGGCACGTTTATTGTGACCCGCGCAGGACGGACACTGCGGGACATGGCGTTCCATCCCGGGACGCACCTCTGAGGTCTCTCATGCGAATTCTGCTTATCGGTGCGAGCGGCACCGTCGGACAGGCGGTTGCCGGGGCGTTGGCGCCCCATCACGAACTCATCCGCGCCGGGCGCCACTCGGGCGATCTGCGGGTGGATCTCACCGACATGGCCAGCGTTGAGCGCATGTATGCGGAAGTGGGCCAGCTCGATGCGGTGGTCACGGCCGCGGGTAGCGTGCACTTCGGGGAGCTGGTGGATACCACGCCGACCCAGTTCATGTTCGGGCTTCAGGACAAGTTGATGGGCCAGGTGCATGCGGTGATGGCGGGCATTTCGCATCTGCGCGATGGCGGCTCGTTCACGCTGACCAGCGGCATCACCGCGGACGAACCCATCAAGCTGGGCACCAATGCCACCACGGTGAACGCGGCCATCGAGGGTTTCGTGCGTTCGGCGGCCACCGAGCTGCCGCGCGGCCTGCGCATCAATGCGGTGAGCGCCACCTTGCTCACCGAGGCATTCGAGGCTTACGGCCCGTATTTTCCGGGCTTTCCGGCGGTACCTGGCGCGCGCGTGGGGCAGGTGTATCGACGCAGCGTGGAAGGCGTCGGGACGGGGCGCATCTACAAGATCTGGGAATAGCCCAGCGCATAAATAAAAAAGCGAGCGCAGTGCATGCGCTCGCGTCTTGCGGAGTTTCTTACTTCTCGACGAACGCGCGCTCGATCACGTAGTCGCCCGGCTCGCGCGTGCGTGGCGATACCTGGAAGCCGCGTGCATCGAGCAGCGCGCAGGTGTCGTCCAGCATCGACGGGCTGCCGCACAGCATCACGCGGTCGGTGGCCGGATCGAGCGGCGGCAGGCCAATGGCTTGGCTCATGGCGCCATCGACGATGTTGTCGGTGATGCGGCCCTGGTTGCGGAACGCTTCGCGCGTGACCGTGGGGTAGTAGATCAACTTCTCGCGCACCAGTTCGCCGAGGTATTCGTGCTGCGGCAGCTCAGTTTCGAGATAGTCCTTGTAGGCAAGATCGTTGACGTTGCGCACGCCGTGCGCAATGACGATCTTCTCGTAGCGATCATAGGTTTCGGGGTCACGCACCAGGCTCATGAAGGGCGCCAGGCCCGTGCCCGTGCCCAGCAGGTACAGATGCTTGCCGGGCTTGAGGTCGTTGAGCACCAGCGTGCCGGTGGGCTTGCGGCTGACGATCAGCGGGTCACCGGGCTTGAGGTGTTGCAGGCGCGAAGTCAACGGGCCGTTGGGCACCTTGATGCTGAAGAACTCCAGGTGTTCCTCGTAATTCGCACTGGCGATGGAATACGCCCGCATCAACGGGCGGCCGTCCACTTCCAGGCCGATCATCACGAACTGTCCGCTGTCGAAGCGGAAGCCGGGATCGCGCGTGGTGCGGAAGCTGAAAAGACTGTCGTTCCAGTGGTGCACGTCGATCACGTGCTCCGTCGCCAATGCCACCATTGCCGGTTACCGTCCTAGGGATATCAGGGAAGCTGCGGGCAAGGCACCGACCATGCCGGTACCGGACTCGTGTGGGGAAGGCGAACCCGCTGCGCCTGACGAGTGCTGCCATAGGTGCAGCGAAGGGCGGCATTATGTCATGCCCTCGCCTCACGTTCATGGAAGGCGGGGCGCGCGGCGGCGGGCAATTCGTCACGGCCCCTTGCGGGCCGGGCGTTGTGCGTGGGGCATGCGGCGCGGGAGGCGCAGGGCTGCATGCTTGATGCAGCCCCAAAAAAGAACCCTCCCCGCAGCTAGGAGCTGCCTGGGAGGGTTTGGTCAACCGCGCCGACCGTCAGTTCGACGGGCCACGGCAAAGTGGGGCACGCGTTGTCCGGAGACTTACATCACAGATCGCAGCCGAACGAGGCGTAGGTCTGCTTGGCCATGTCGCTGGCCTGCTTGCACTGGGCGGCGAGGGCTTCCTTGCCGCCCGGCTGTGCGATGGCGGCCTTCCACTGCTGGGCCGAGGTGTTCATGGCCTGGTCGAACATGGCGCGCTGGGCTTCCGGCACCTTGCTGGCCAGGCAAGCCTTGACCTTGCTGATGTAGTCGTCGCATTCGGCAATGCCGATCTTGCCGTCGCCGGCATCGGCGGTCGCGGCAGGAGCTGCCTGCTCGGTGGCGGCCGGCGCTGCCGCGGTCGAGGCCGGAGCCGGCGTTGCGGCGGGCTGGTCGGTGTTCGGGGTGCTGTTGCTGCCGGTCTTGTCGCAGGCGGCCAGCGAGATCATCAGCAGCGCCGGCAGTAGGGTTTTCTTCAAATCCATGGGGGGAACTCGTCCTGGTAAATGGTTCCCCGCATGTTGGACATTCGTGGCCAGGGGTTCTGTAGGTCATGGCGCTTAGGAGGTGTAAGCACCTCGATTCGCGGCTTGTCGGCCCCGGCGAGCCGGTACAATGCCTTCATGTCGACCTCGATTTCCTCGCCGAAGCCGCCCATCGAAAAGAACGATTGGCGCCTCACCGTTGCCCCGATGATGGACTGGACGGACCGGCACTGCCGGTACTTCCATCGCCTGCTTTCGCCGCATGCGCGCCTGTATACCGAAATGGTGACCAGCGCCGCGCTCGTGCGCGGCAAGCAGCTGCGCCTACTCGAACATAGCCAGCAGGAACATCCGGTGGCCTTGCAGCTGGGCGGCAGCGAGCCGGCGGAACTGGCCATCGCCGCGCGCTACGGTGCTGAGGCGGGCTACGACGAGATTAACCTCAACGTGGGCTGTCCTTCCGACCGCGTGCAGTCCGGTCGCTTCGGCGCCTGCCTGATGCGCGAGCCCGCTCTGGTGGGCGATTGCGTGAAGGCCATGCGCGATGCGGTGGATGTGCCGGTCACAGTGAAGTGCCGTATCGGCGTGGACGACCAGGACGAATACGCCGATCTGCAGCATTTCACCGAAACCATGATCGCCGCCGGGGTCGAGGTGTTGGTGGTGCATGCCCGCAAGGCCTGGCTGCAGGGGCTGAGCCCCAAGGAAAACCGCGAGATTCCGCCGCTCGACTACGAGCGCGTGTATCGCCTCAAGCGCGAATTCCCTGAACTCGTGGTGGTGATCAATGGCGGCATCACCACCGTGGAACAGGTGCAGGCGCACCTGGAGCGGGTCGATGGCGTGATGCTGGGGCGCGCGGCCTATCACGACCCCTACGTCCTGGCCCGGGTCGAGGCCGCGCTCTACGGTGAGCCGATGCCGGAGCGTGACGACGTACTCCGTCGCATGCGCCCGTACATCGAGGCCGAATTGGCCCGGGGTACCGCGCTTAAGCACATCAGCCGCCATCTGCTGGGCCTGTACCAGGGCGAGCCCGGGGCGCGCGGTTTCCGCCGCCGATTGAGCGAGGGTGCCCATTTGCCGGGCGCCGACTGGGCGCTTATTGAGCAGGCCGTCGCGCAACCCCGGATTGCCGCGTGACCGTTCAGGTTCGTCCGGCCTATATTCAGCCGCGATTCCATAGTCTGAACGCCGATGGATACCGCTCCCCGCCGATACCCCCGGGCTTGTTCAACAAAATGAAGACGACCCTGCGCCCTCTGGCATGGCTGCTGGCACTGTCGACAGGCGCGAGCGCCTGGGCGGCCCAGTCCAGCGAGCCGTCCATGTCGCTGGAGCAGGCCGTCACCCAGGTCCAGCACGAAACCGGCGGCAAAGTGTTGTCCGCCAGTACCGTGCGGCGGGGCCGCAGTTCCTTCGAGCATCGCGTGAAAGTGCTCACGCCTACCGGGCACGTGCGCGTGGTGACTGTGACTACGGATGCCAGCAAAGGGCCGGCTTCCGGCGATCCGACCAAGAACCCGTCCAGTGACGGTGGAAGCAACAAGGAGAAACACTGATGCGCATTCTTTTGGTTGAGGACGAGGCTCCGCTGCGCGAGACCCTCGCCGCCCGCCTGAAGCGCGATGGTTTTGCCGTCGATGCGGCCCAGGACGGTGAAGAGGGCATGTACCTCGGACGCGAAGTGCCCTTCGATCTGGCCATCATCGACCTTGGCTTGCCCAAGATGTCGGGCATGGACCTGATCAAGTCGCTGCGTGAAGCCGGCCAGCGCTATCCCATCCTGATCCTCACCGCCCGTGGCGGCTGGCAGGACAAGGTGGAAGGCCTCAAGCACGGTGCCGACGACTACCTCGTCAAGCCGTTCCATGTCGAAGAACTGCTGGCGCGCATCAACGCGCTGGTGCGCCGCGCCAGCGGCTGGTCCAAGCCCGTGCTGGCCTGCGGCCCGATCAAGCTAGACACCACCGCGCAGACCGTGACGGTGGAAGGCAAGGCGGTGGACCTGACCAGCTACGAATACAAGGTGCTCGAATACCTGATGCTGCATGCCGGTGAGCTGGTCTCCAAGGCCGACCTCACCGAGCACATCTACCAGCAGGATTTCGATCGCGATTCCAACGTGCTGGAGGTCTTCATCGGCCGTCTGCGCAGGAAGCTCGACCCGGAAGGCAACCTCAAGCCCATCGAGACGGTACGTGGACGCGGATACCGCTTTGCCATCCCTCGCAGCGAAGCCGAAGACGAATGATCCGCCGCCGCCGCGCCGCCCGTTGTCACTGGCGGCGCGCGCGGCGTTGGCGACTGGCTTCGTGCTGGCTGCGTTCCTGGGCGTGGTCGGTCTTACGCTCACGCGCACCGCAGCCGACAGTTCGCTGAAGGGCCTGCAGGATCGTCTGCAGAATTTCGTCGTGGCCTACCTCGCCGGCACCGAAGTCGGTCGCTCCGGCAAGGTGCTGCTGCCCGATACGCCGCCTGACCCGAGCTTCTCGCGTCCGGGTTCGGGCCTCTATGCCGTGGCCATTGGTGACGGTGGCTTCAAATGGGAATCGCCCTCGGCCATCGGTCGCGATTTCGGCTTCCTGCATCCGCTGGCGCCGGGCGAAGGTGAGTTCGTTGGCCCCGTCGATACGCGCATGGGGCGGTTGTACTACTACATCTACGGCGTGGCGCTCGACACGTCCGAAAAGAAGTCGGTGCATCTCACCTTCATGGTGGCGCAGACCGAAGACCAGCTCGAAGGACGCAACGCGGTGTTCCGGCGCAGCCTGGTCTTCTGGCTCGCCTCGCTGGGCGTGATGCTCATCCTGCTACAGATGCTGTTGCTGCGCTGGAGTCTCACGCCATTGCGCAAGGTCGCCAACGAGATGTCGCGCGTGGAGCGCGGCGAGCGCGAGCACCTGGGCGATCAATATCCGCTCGAACTCACCGGCCTTACCGAACGCATCAATGCCTTCATCGACAGCGAGCGCGAGCAGCGCGTGCGCACGCGCAACACGCTGGCCGATCTTGCGCACAGCTTGAAGACGCCGTTGGCGGTGATCCGTTCCAGCCTGGAAAGCGCGATTGCCGAATCGGTGCTGCGTGATCCCGTGCTGGAACAGGTGCGCAAGATGGACGAACTGGTGGCTTACCAGTTGGCGCGCGCGGCAACATCGGGACGTCAGACGTTTGCCACCACGGCCATTCCCATCGCCGGCCACGCCGAAGATCTGGTGCAGAGCCTGGAAAAGGTCTACGCCGCGAAGAACGTGCTGTGCGAATTCGACATCGACGACAACGCCGCGTTCTACGGCGAGCAGGGCGACCTGCTCGAACTGATGGGCAACCTGCTGGAGAACGCCTTCAAGTGGGCGCGCCATCGCGTGCTGCTGGTGGTGAAGATGCGTCCTGTCGCGGGGCGGCAGCGGCCGGGCCTGTGGTTGAGCGTGGAAGACGATGGCCCGGGCATCGATGACGACAAGATCGAGACGGTGCTGCAACGTGGCGTGCGTGGCGATGAGCGCGTGCAAGGGCACGGCATCGGGCTTTCCATCGTGCAGGACATCATTCGCGCCTATGGCGGCGAGTTGGTGGTCGATCGTTCGCCGGAATTCAATGGCGCGCGCTTCAGCGTGAAGTTTCCGCCGGGCTGATTGAACCCATCACGCTGGTGCTGACGATGGCCCGTAGTAGGCCTCGAGCAATCCGGCCACCGTCGCGTCAGCACGACGCAATACCGACGGTTGCGACCAATGCAGTTCGCTCACGACGGCGAAGAATTCGTCGGGGCTTTCCGCGGCGTAGGGATCGATGAGCGTGTCGCGCCCGCGTGCCACGTCGTTCGACAGAAGGTCGAAGGCGCGCTGAAAGGCCACGATCCACTGGCGGCGCGGAATGCTCGGCGGTAGCGGAGGCACGCCATCAGGCGGGCCGTCGAGCATGTCGAGCTTGTGGGCGATCTCGTGCACCACGACGTTGTAGCCGTCCCATGGTTGCGCGAGGTCGAGCTGCACGTCGGCAAGCGAGAGCACGAGCGGGCCGTACTCCCACGCCTCGCCGATCAGGACGTCGTCGCCTTCGGTGACCACGCCGCTGCGATCATCGTGGTGACTGCGCTTGACGCGGAATTCGCCCGGATACACCAGGATGTCGCGCCACCCGCGCAAGGTGCGTGGACCCTGCCGCAGCACGGGCAGGCAGGCCTGCATGGCGATCAGGGCGCACGTTGCATCCGAGAGTTCGGCACCGGCCAGGGCGAGAAAACGCTTGCGCGCGAGGAACACGCCGACCAGGCGGCGCAGTTCGTTCTGGCGGGAGGCATCAAGGCGCTGCGCAAGCGGACAGCCATCCAGCGCGATGCGCCAGGGCTCTGCAGCAAGCGGGGGAGGGGTTACATAGGCGCGGAGGCGCCGCCACCAGGCAGCCGACACGAGTTGCCGTCGTTACTGGATGGAGCCCGGCAACAACGACTGCCAGCCGATGCGGTTCTGGCGGCTCCGCGGCGCGCGGGCCGGAGTCGTGGTCGGGCAGTTGTCACTGGATGAGGAAGAAGCCGGACTCGGGTTGCTGTTGGCTTCGCGCGACAGGCCAAGGGCATCGCCCCCACTGCCGCCCGCGCCGTCGTGGCTGCCGGAGCCACTGTCGACCGAGCGCTGCATGGCACCGAGATCCTGGGCGTCCGCGTCCATGGCCGATGCAGCACCAACGCTGCCGACGCATAGAACACAGCCAATCAAGAACTTCCCGACGCCCATGGCGGCTCAACCCCTTGATCCGCAATCCAAGAGCTGGATGCTGGCAGAAAAATCCCAGCGATACCAGTGCCTGCGAAACCCTCTCGCAAGGGTTGCGAGTCCCAGAAGTCATGGGACTTCGCCGACCGCGTGGCCTGCGATGCGCCATGCCGGCAGGCTAGAATCGATGGATGTCACGTCTCCTGGCCACATCTCTTTTCCTCCTTGCGCGCCCAGCACTCCGGAGCCAGGCGTAATGCAGGCGCAGGAGCTGCTGGTGGCGCTGGCGGATGGCGGCATGGTGTCGGGTGCCCAGTTGGCCGAGCGTACGGGCGTCACCCGCGCCGCCATCTGGAAGCAGATCGAGGCCCTGCGCGCACGCGGCGTGCCGGTGGAGTCGCGCGGAACGGCGGGCTATTGCCTGCCCTGGCCCGTCCAGTTGCTGGACGTCGCCACCGTGCGCGCCTCGTTGCCTGCCGACGTGCGCAAGCGCCTGGGCATGCTGGAGCTCCACTGGGAGATCGACTCGACCTCAAGTGAGATCCAACGCCGGCAGTCCGATCTCCCAGATCTGAGCATGGTGCTGGCGGAAACCCAGACCGCAGGGCGCGGCCGGCGCGGCCGGCAATGGCTGTCGCCACCGGGGCTCAACGTCTATCTGTCTTGCCTCAAGCGCTTCGATGGGGGTTTTGCCGCGCTGTCCGGGCTTTCGCTGGCGGTGGGTGTGATCGTGATGCGCACGCTGGCCTCGCTGGGCATCAATGGCGCAGGGCTGAAATGGCCCAACGACGTGCTGAGCGACGGCGGCAAGCTCGCCGGCATCCTGGTCGAGCTTGGCGGTGAATATCAGGGACCTTGCGCGGCCATCATCGGTGTGGGTTTGAACGTGCGGCTCACCGCGGCGCTGCGCGAGCAGGCCGGCCAGCCAGTGAATGATCTGGCCACGCTTGCCGGCAAGGCGCCGGACCGCAACCGCGTGACCGCCGCCCTGGTCGCCGCCCTGGCGGAAGGCCTGGACCAGTTCGAGCGCGAGGGTTTTGCGGCTTTCGTCGATGAGTACGCAGGCTACGACCTGTTGTGCGGCAAGCCGCTGCACGTGCAGGGCGCGCTGGGCACGCTGGAAGGCACGGGCGCCGGTGTGGATGCGCGCGGTGCCTTGCTGCTGCAGGCCGGCGACGGCATGCATCGCATCGACAGCGCCGACGTGACGGTGCGTCGCGCATGAGGCTCTTGCTCGATCTCGGCAATACGCGCCTGAAATGGGCGCTGCGCGAGGGTGCGCACTGGAGCGAGCAGGGCGCCGTGGCGTGGAACGACGAGGTCGCGCTGGTACTGCACGAAGCGTGGCGACACCTGCCGATACCACGCGACGTATTCGGTGCGTCCGTCGTGGACAGCGCGCGCGAAGCGCAGATCGCCGCCGTGGTATCGACCTGCTTCGACCGGCCGGCCACATGGTTGCGCACGCCGGCGCAAGCCTGTGGCGTGCGCAACGCCTATCCCGAACCGGGCCGCCTGGGCGTGGACCGTTTCCTCGGCATGGTGGCCGCCCGTGCCGAAGGCCTCGCGCCCTGCGTGCTGGCGGGTGTCGGTACGGCACTGACGCTCGATGCGCTCGACGTCAACGGAAATCACCTGGGCGGCTTGATCGCGCCGGGCCCTCAGCTAATGCAGCAGTCGCTGCTGGGCGCGACGGTGCGCGTGCTGGTCGACCGCCCGGGCAAGGTATTGGAAGCGGCAGACAATACGCCGGACGCCGTTGCCTCCGGCTGCTGGCAGGCGGCCGCTGCGCTGGTCGAGCGTTTCGTGTCGCATATGTCCGGGCCGTTGGGTGGTGCGCCGCAGTTGATCCTTGGCGGCGGCGACGCAGAATCGCTGGCGCCGTTGATTGCCCATCCGTCGCGGCTCAGCCAGGACAGCGTGCTGCGTGGATTGTCCGTGTGGTCCGACGCACATTCACCCGTTGAGCAGGCTCTCTAAAATGCCTGCTCTTTCGCCGCCGATGGCCTGACGGATCGCCGATGTTCCTGCGCCTGCTCTTTGTCCTGCTGATCGCACTCAATATCGCGGTAGGCGCATGGCTGCTGCTTGGCCAGGACGACGTGCACGGTCGCGCCGCCACCGATGCCGGCGTGCCGGAACTGCATCTGTTGAGCGAACGTCCGCCGGCGCCGTCCAGCGCGCCAGCACCGGCAACGCCAGCGACATCCATGGCCGCCGCCACGCCAACGAGCCCGGCATCCAGCGCGGCGCCCGTGGCCCAGGCGCCAGTACCAGTACCGGCGCTTCCGTCGCCGCCATCGCGACCGAACACCTATACATGCATGGCGCTGGGCCCCTTCGCCACGCAGACTGACATGCGCAACGCACGCGCCGCACTCAGCAGCCAGGCAGCGCGCATGCGCCAGCGCCAGGAGCAGACCACGCAGACCACCGGTTGGTGGGTCTATCTGCCGGGCGGCGGCACTCGCGACAAGGCTCTGGAACTCGGTCGCCGCCTCGCTGCAGCAAACGTGGGCGAATACTTCATCGTCAGCTCGGGCGACCAGTCCAACACCATCTCGCTGGGCCTGTTCAAGGACCCCGCCAATGCGCGTCGCCGCCGCGAACAGGTGGTGGCCGCCGGCTTCCCCGCGCAGATGAGCGAGCGCACCGAAAGCGTGGCCGAGTACTGGCTGGACGTGGTGATTGCCGACAACGGCCACGCCGACTGGCGCAACCGCGTGCGTGGCGTCGGTTCCCACAGCACCGGCTGCTTCTGACGGCCTTTGGCGTTGGCCCATAGGGGCCTGTTAGACTTCACCTCTTCGCCGGCATAGCTCAGTTGGTAGAGCAACTGATTTGTAATCAGTAGGTCGCGGGTTCGACTCCTGCTGCCGGCACCAAATCGAGGGTTTCCCGCATGCTCAAGGGCCTCCTGGCCGCACTGCTGATGCTGGCGGGCATGTGTTCCGCCACGGCGGCGGACGCGCCGCTGGACGCCGGGCAACTGCTGCAGCGCCAGCAGGCCGGGCAGGCACCAGTGCTGCTCGACGTGCGGGGCGCTGACGAGTACCGCGATGGCCACATTGCCGGTGCGCTCAATATTCCCGTGGATCAATTGGCCTCGCGTGCCGGCGTGCTCGGTGTCCCGCGTGACAGCGAGATCGTGGTGTATTGCGTCTCCGGGAAGCGTGCCGCGAAGGCGCAGGAAACGCTTTCATCGCTCGGCTACACCCATGTGCGGCTGCTGGACGGCAGCCTCGATACATGGCGGCAACGTCATCTGCCTCTGGCACACTAAGACGACTCGTATTCCGGTTTTGACACTGCAGGTTTTCATGGTCAACAAGGCACTCTCCCTGATCGGCGTTCCCACCGATATCGGTGCGGGGCATCGCGGCGCTTCGATGGGTCCGGAAGCCCTGCGCGTGGCCAACCTCGCCGCACGGCTCACCAAGCGTGGCCTGGACGTGGTCGATCGCGGCAACCTGCAGGGTCCGCTCAACCCCTGGCAGCCGCCGGTGAACGGTTATCGCCACCTGCCCGAAGTGGTGGCGTGGAACCAGTCGGTGCACGAAGCCATCCATGCCGAACTTGCCGATGGCCGGCTGCCGATCATGCTGGGCGGCGACCATTGCCTGGCCATCGGTTCGATCAGCGCCGTCGCGCGCCATTGCCGCGAGACCGGCAAGACGCTTCGCGTGCTGTGGCTGGATGCGCATGCCGACTTCAACACTGCCGATGCCACGCCTTCGGGCAACATCCACGGCATGCCGGTGGCCTGCCTATGCGGCAACGGTCCGAAGGAACTGATCGAGATGGGCGGCCATGTGCCGGCCGCGTCGGCCGCGGCGTTCCGCCAGATCGGCATCCGTTCGGTGGACGAAGGCGAAAAGCGCCTCGTGCGCGAATCGCAGGTGAGCATCTTCGACATGCGCCACATCGACGAAGTGGGCATGAAGCGCACGATGGAAGAAGCGCTGGCCGGCGTGGATGAGAACACGCACCTGCACATCAGCTTCGACGTGGATTTCCTCGACCCCAGCATTGCGCCCGGTGTAGGCACCACGGTGCGCGGCGGCCCGAATTACCGCGAGGCGCAGCTGTGCATGGAGATGATTGCCGACACCGGCCGCGTCGGTTCGCTGGACATCGTGGAACTCAATCCCGCCTTCGACAAGAAGAACCAGACGGCGCGCCTTGCGGTGGATCTTGTCGAATCGCTGTTCGGCAAATCCACGCTGATCCGCTGAAGCGACTCCGATTGAATCGGCAACAACAACGATACGAAGAAGCGAGACCATGAAGACCCGCGTACTCACCGGCATCACCACCACCGGCACGCCGCACCTTGGCAACTACGTCGGCGCGATCCGCCCGGCCGTTGCGGCGAGCAAGCGCGACGACGTGGATGCGTTCTATTTCATGGCCGACTATCACGCGCTGATCAAGAGCGACGATCCGGCGCGCATCGAACGTTCGCGCCTGGAAATCGCCGCCACGTGGCTGGCCGCGGGTCTCGATCCGCAGAAGGTCACCTTCTATCGCCAGTCCGATATTCCGGAAATTCCGGAGCTCACCTGGTTCCTCACCTGCGTCACCGCCAAGGGCCTGCTCAATCGCGCCCATGCGTACAAGGCGGCGGTGGACAAGAACACCGAAACGGGCGAAGACGCGGATGCCGGCATCACCGCCGGCCTCTACATGTATCCGGTGCTGATGGCTGCCGACATCCTCGCGTTCAACGCGAACAAGGTGCCGGTGGGGCGCGACCAGATCCAGCATATCGAGATGGCGCGCGATATCGCGCAGCGCTTCAACCACATTTACGGACGCGAATTCTTCGCGCTGCCGGAAGTGGTGATCGAGGAGCAGGTGGCCACGCTGCCGGGTCTCGATGGCCGCAAGATGTCCAAGAGTTACGACAACACCATCCCGCTGTTCGCCGGTGGCCAGAAGCATCTGCGCGATTCCATCATGCGCATCGTCACCGACTCGCGCCTGCCGGGCGAAGCGAAGGACCCGGACAGCTCCTCGCTGTTCACCATTTTCCGCGCATTCGCCAGCGAAGCCGAATCCACTGCGTTCCGCCAGGCTCTGGTCGACGGCATCGGCTGGGGTGAAGCCAAGCAGGTGTTGTTCGAGCGCCTGGAAGTGGACGTGGCGCCGATGCGCGAAAGCTACGACGCACTGATCGCGCGTCCCGCGGTGATCGAGGAGATCCTGGAGGAAGGCGCCAAGAAGGCGCGCGCCATCGCCGCACCGAAGATCGCCGAGCTGCGCGATGCGATCGGCCTGCGCTCGGGCGTGTCGGTGGCGCCGCAGGCCAACGGCGCGAAGGCGCCAGCGTCAAAGGGCGGCAAATCAGCGCGCTTCGCCAGTTTCCGCGATGCCGATGGTAGTTTTCGCTTCCGGCTGTTTTCCGCTGACGGGGAAGAGTTGCTGCTGTCGCGTTCGTTCGCCGATCCCAAGGCCGCCGGTGTCATGCAAAAGCGCATCAAGGAACTGGGCAGCCTGTCTGCCGTGGTCCAGGTGCAGCCGCAGGCGCTGGTGCTCGAGATCGATGGTGAACAAGTGGGTGCCACGCCGGACTACGACGGCGAGCAGGCACGCGATGAAGCGCTCACCCGTTTGCGCGGCGCGCTCGATCAACTGGCCGCGCAGGAATAAAGCGCGCTTGGCCCTCGTGGAGTGAATTGACGCATGCGTTACCTGGCCATCCTGTTGCTCGCGCCGTGGCTGCTGATCCTGGGTTGGGCGTTCTGGTCCTATCCCAAGAACCTGCCGCGCACTCGCCTGCGCCGTTACTTCGACGTGGCGGCCTTGCTGCTCGCCGCCTTCGCTGCCGTGGAATGCGCGAGCACGGCCTTCGATACGGCGACGGTTCCCACGGTGGGCCAGTACGGTCCGTCCAGCGGCGCCATCTGGCAGCAGGTGCTGCCGGCGCTTTACGGCTATGGCGCCTGCGTGGTGGTGTTGGTGCTGGCGCTGATCGTGCGCCAGCTGGTGTGGCGCCCGCACGCGCGCTGAAGACAGGAAACGACGATGCAAGACACCGATCTCCAGCGTTACCTCCTGCGCCTGTTCGAACGCCATGACGTCGAGCTGGAGCCGGATGAAGAGTGGCTGATGACCGACGGCGATTTTCCCGCCGTGCGCGCCAGCTGGTTCGACGGCGCAGCGGGTGAGCCCGGACGCCTGGACGTCGACGTGGTGCTGAGCGAAGACCGTCACATCGAGGAAAGCTTTGCCGGCATCGGCGGCGGTGAAGCCGGTTGCCTCGATGCCTTGCGCGCGTTCGAGCACGGCGTGTTCCATGTGCTGCTGGCAGCGTGCTGGTACGTCACCGACGATCGCCGCATGCAGCTGCACAGCTGGGACTTCGGCATTCGTACCTGGGATGTCTTCGTGGGTCCGTGGCTCTCGAGCAAGGACGGCATCGAACCGCCTGCCGAATTGATGTCGCAGCTTCGGGCCGCCCTGCAGAACGAGTCGTTGAATCCGGAACTGCATTGGGTGCGGCTGTTCTACCGACGTGCCGACGACGGCACCGTCACGGCCGAGGCGCTGCTGGACAACGCCGCCTGGCCCGCGGGTGATCGCCTGCTGGCGTCGTTGACCTGGCCTGCCGCCGAGGCAGGCTACAGCGTGCGCGGATTCGTTGCGCTCGATATTCGCGACTATTGAAGCGGTCGCCGTAGCGTCGCCCGTCATTCCCAACGATTAAGGTGAGGGCCGAAGCGTTCGCGCTGCGGACGAACCACGCAGAAGCGGTGGCCGCTGGGCGCCTGCATGACCCACCAGCGATCGTGCATATGGCTCACGCGTGTGGCGCCGAGTTTTTCCAATCGCTGCACTTCGGCTTCGAGGTCGTCCGATTCGATATCCAGGTGCACGCGGCTGTCGTGCGCCACGCGCTGCAAGAGGATGATGGGCTCGTCGTCCGCCGTGGCCAGCCTGGCGTATTTGCCGTCGCCGTCCTCATCCAGCGTCACGATGGATTTGCCCAGCGCATGACTCCAGAAGGTGGCGGCGCCGGCAAGGTCGTCGGTCTCGCAATCGATCACGATGGTGCACAGTCGGCTGTGATGCATGGCAATCATCCACTGGCAGGTGTCACCCGATCGTAGTGCGTGGCCAGGTGGATGCGCCGTCAACGCAGGAGGCCTGCGGCAGGTCGTGTCCTTGCGGCGACATGGCAGGGCAGGGAGGCCGCTGCTGCGTGTTAGCGTGCCAACGCTTCGGACGACTCTCGTCCATGGTCGAGGCATGCATGAGCGACACCTTCGATGATCTGCAGACCAGTTATGGCCGCTGCCTGCAGCACGGGAAATTCATCGCCCGCTTCTACGAGATATTCATGGCCAGCCATCCGGATGTCCCGGAGCTGTTCAAGGACACCGACTTCAGCAAGCAGCACGTCGCATTGCGACGTGGCATCAGCGCGGCCATCGCGCATGCGGGCGGCAGCACGCTGACCAAGCGCACCATGGAACAGATGGCGTGTGCGCACAGTCGCGGCGGTCGCGCGCCCGTGCCGCCAGCGCTTTATCCGTACTGGACGCAGAGCCTGCTGGTGGCAATACGCGAGCACGATCCCGAGTTCGATGTTGCGTTGGAACAGCGCTGGCGCAAGGCACTCGATCACACGATGGCGCATTTCATCAGCCACTATTGACGTCGTCATGCAGCAAAAAAAGCCCCGGCATGGCCGGGGCTCTTCTTCAACGCTTACTGCATTCAGTTCGGCAGCGACAAATCGTCCAGCAGCGCCTTGAGGAAGCGCGCGGCTTCGCCGCCGGTGGCAGCGCGATGGTCGAAGGTGATGGAGATCGGCATGCGGCGATGCACTTCGATGCCGCCCATCACGGCCACCACGTCGTGGCTCAGCTTGCCCGCGCCGACGATGGCGACGCACGGCGGCACGACGACCGGCGTAGCGTAGCGACCGGCGAACATGCCGAAGTTCGACAGGCTGATGGTGTAGCCCGAGAGTTCCGAGGCCGGAATCGTGCGGTCTTCCACCGACGTACGCAGGCGCTTGATGGCGGCGCGGATGCCGGCGCCGTCAAGCACGTCGGCGTTGCGCAGCGCGGGCACGAACAGACCTTCCTCGGTGTCTACGGCAATGCCGATGTCCACGTGCGGATGCAGCGTGCGGGTGAGGTTCTTGCCGTCGAACCAGGCGTTGAGCGCCGGCACGGTCTTGCATGCCACCACGATCGAACGGATGAGACGTGCGGTGATGTCCTGCTTGCCGATCCATGCGTGCAGATCGGCGTCGTCCATCAGCGTGGTCGGCACCACGTTGGCGTGGGCGTCGGCCATCACGCGCGCCATGTTGCGACGCACGCCCTTGAGCTGTTCCGGCTGGCCGCTGGCCTGCACGCTCGGCGGCGCGGTGCGCACCGGCTTGCCGGCGAGCGAAGTGGCGGTGCGCGGAGCTTCCGGCTCCGGCAGCGGCGGGGCGAGGTGGCGACCGGCGGACGCGGGCACGCTGCTGCGAGCCGGCGCGGCGCCGAGCGCAGCGCTGCCGTTCGCGGCGGCGTTCTTCACGTCCTGCATGGTCACCACGCCGTCGGCGCCCGAGGGCTGCACGCGGGTGAGGTCGACCTTGAGCTTCTTGGCCAGCGCGCGCACGGCCGGCACGGCCTTCACGCCGCCGACGCTGGAAGCCTGCTCCACGTGCACGTGGCTGCCGGAGACCATGGCGCCGACGACGGTGCCTTCGTCTTCGCGCTCGGATTTGCCGTTGCCGCTGTCGATCTCGCCGCCTTCATCGGAGGCGACGACCTTCTTGGGTTCGGCGGCAGCACTGCCGGCGCCCTTCTTCGGGCCGTGGTGGTGGCCGGTGGCCTCGGCTTCGGCACGCTGCTTGGCGTTCGGGTCGGGCTCGAATTCGGCGAGCGCCGAACCGGTCTCGATGATGTCGCCCGCGGCGCCGTGCAGCTTGGTCACCTTGCCGGTGTACGGCGAAGGCACGTCGACGACGGCCTTGGCCGTTTCCATCGAGCACAGCGGTGCGTCGAGCTTGATGGTGTCGCCTTCCTTCACGTGCCACTCGACGATGGTAGCGTCGGGCAGGCCTTCGCCGAGGTCGGGCAGGTAGAAAGTCTTGATGTCGGCCATGTTGATTCTCGCGAATTTGTTTGGTCGTCATCCCCGCGAAGGCGGGGATCCAGTGTCTTGATTCGAGGCGCTGGGTTCCCGCCTTCGCGGGAACGACGAGCGCGGAAAGATTTTAGCTGTTTGCCAGCGCGCGCTTGGCGGCTTCCACCACACGCTCGGCGCTCGGCATGTACTTCATTTCCAGGCGGAACAGCGGGATGTGCGTGTCGTAGCCGCTGACGCGTTCGACCGGCGCCAGCAGGTCGTACATGCATTCCTCGGCGAGGCGCGCGGCGATTTCGGCGCCGAAACCCGCGGTTTTCGGGGCTTCGTGCACGATCACACAGCGGCCGGTCTTCTGCACCGATTCGGCGATGGTGTCGAAGTCCAGCGGGGTCAGCGTGGCCACGTCGATGACTTCGGCGCTGATGCCTTCCTCGGCGAGCGCGTCGGCCGCTTCCAGCGCTTCCTTCACCTGCGCGCCCCACGAGACCAGGGTGACGTCGGTGCCGTCGCGCAGCACGAAGCACACGTCCAGCGGCAGCGCCTCGCCATCATCGGGCACTTCTTCCTTGTACTGGCGGTAGATGCGCTTGGGCTCGAAGAACATCACCGGATCCGGATCGCGGATGGCGGCGAGCAGCAAGCCGTAGGCACGCGCCGGCGACGACGGCATCACCACGCGCAGGCCCGGGATATTGGTGAACAGGTGCTCGTTCGCTTCGGAGTGGTGCTCCGGTGCGCGAATGCCACCGCCCCACGGTGCGCGCCACACGGCCGGCACGGTGATGCGGCCGCGCGTACGGTTGCGCATGCGGGCGGCGTGGCAGGCGATCTGCTCCATCATCGGATAGATGAAGCCTTCGAACTGCGCTTCGGCGACGGGCTTCATGCCCTGGGCGGCGAGGCCCACGGTGACGCCAGCAATGGTGGTTTCATCCAGCGGCGTGTCGAGCACGCGCAGTTCGCCGAACTTTTCCTGCAGGCCCTGGGTGGCGCGGAACACGCCACCGTTGACGCCGACGTCTTCGCCCAGCACCACGACGCTGTCGTCGTGCGCCATTTCATAGGCGAGTGCCTGGGTAACGGCTTCGATAAGGGTGATCTGTGCCATGACTTAATGGGCCTTCTTGTCGAGCTGGATGGCGAGATCGCGCTGCTTGGCGAGATCGGCGGGCACTTCGGCGAAGGTGTAGTCGAACATCGCCGTGACGGGCTGCGTCTTGGTCTCGAGGTAAGCGTTCACCTCGTTGTCCATCCAGTCGTCGCACTCCGCCTTCCAGGCCTCTTCCTTGGCGTCGTCCCACACGCCCTTGGCCACCAGCCAGTTGCGCAGGCGCTTCATCGGCTCCTTCGCCCAGGCGTCCTTCACTTCCTGCTCGCCGCGGTAACGGCGTGCGTCGTCGGCGGTGGTGTGGTCGGAGAGGCGGTAGGTCACCGCCTCGATCACGCTGCCGCCCTGGCCGTTGCGTGCACGGTCCAGCGCGTCTTCCATCGCCTTGCGCACGGCGATGATGTCGTTGCCGTCCACCTGGATAGAGAACAGGCCAGCCGCAATGCCCTTCTGCGCCAGCGTCGGCGCGCCGGACTGGATCTTGCGCGGCACCGAAATGGCCCACTGGTTGTTCACGATCACCGCCACCATCGGCAGGTTCTGTGCGCCGGTGATGTTGATGGCGCCGTAGAAGTCGCCCTTGGACGAACCGCCGTCACCGATGGTGCACACGGCCACGCGCTTTTCGTTGCGGATCTTGAACGCCAGCGCGGAACCGGCGGCATGCAGGCACTGCGTGGCGATCGGCACCGACCACGCGAAATCGTGGCGTGCCGGTTCTTTCTGGTAATCGTTGCCGCGCTCGTCGCCGCCCCAGTACATGTACACCTCGCGCGGCTGCACGCCGCGGTACAGCTGTGCGCCGTATTCGCGATAGCTGGGCGCGAGCACGTCTTCGGGCTTCATGGCGCTGCCGATGCCCACATGCGCCGCTTCGTGTCCCAGGCAGCTGGCATAGGTGCCGAGCTTGCCGGTGCGCTGCAGGGCGACGGACTTCGCGTCGAACACGCGGGTCGACAGCATCAGCTTGTACAGCTCGACCATGTGGTTGAGGTCTTTGGCGAATTCAGGCAGGTCGTCACGAACCTGCTTACCTTCAGCATCGAGATACTGGAGGTATTCGATTTCAAACTTGGCGGCGATAGACACGACTCGCTCCCGGAGTGAGTAATGAGAAAGTGGGGTGCCGGGGCAGCGGCGGCCCATCCAGTGGGGCCGGCGGCGCGACTAAGAGCCTGTTCGAACTGGCTCTTACGCCCTGAGCAAGACGGAAATGATTACAGGCGGGCATGTTGCGCTGCAAGGCACGGTGCAGCATGCGCACTGGTACGGCGATGGTCTTCACACCGGGTAACATGCGGGTTTTCCCCGCTTCCCGGACTGACATGACCGAGAACCAGCGCGACCTCGAGGCCGGCATCGAACTCGACCTGAACGGCCGGCTGACCTATGGCGGCTACCTGCGCCTGGACCAGTTGCTTACCGCCCAGCAGCCGCTGAGCGACCCGCCGCATCACGATGAAATGCTTTTCATCACCCAGCATCAGGTGGCGGAGCTGTGGATGAAGCTGATCATTCACGAGCTGAAAGCGGCATTGGTGCATCTGCGCCGCGATGAGATCGATCCATGCCTGAAGATATTGGCGCGCGTGAAGCAGGTGCAGCGCCAGCTGTTCGAGCAGTGGGCGGTGCTGGAAACGCTGACGCCGGCCGAATACCTGGAATTCCGTGGCGTGCTGGGTGCCTCGTCGGGCTTCCAGTCGCTGCAATACCGGCAGATCGAATTCCTGCTCGGCAACAAGAATGCGCAGATGCTGGCCGTGTTTGCGTACGATCCTGCGGCGCAGGCCACGCTGCGCGAGGTGCTGGAAGCGCCGAGCCTCTACGACGAATTCCTCTGCCATCTCGCGCGCCGCGGGCACGATGTGCCGGCCGAGTTGACGCAACGCGACTGGTCCCAGCCTTACCGACGGCATGATGGTTTGCTGCCCGTGCTCAAGCGCATTTACGAAAACCGTTCGACCTTCTGGCCCGAGTACCACATGTGCGAGCAGCTCGTGGATGTGGAGGAGAGTTTCCAGCTTTGGCGTTTCCGCCATATGAAAACCGTGGAGCGGATCATCGGACATCGCCGCGGCACCGGTGGTTCCTCCGGCGTGGCGTTCCTCAAGAAAGCGCTCGACCTGGAGTTTTTCCCGGAATTGCTGGATGTAAGGACAGAGTTGGGGACGTAACGCACCGTCATTCCCGCGAAAGCGGGAATCCAGCGCCTTTCGATGTTCAGTCTGAGTGGAAAAGCTAAAGTCACTGGATTCCCGCTTTCGCGGGAATGACGGTGAGGAGAGTCTGGAAAGTTGCCGACCAACACGTATTCAAAAAATTTCGCTGGCGTTCGCGCCATTTGTTTGCAAAGGGGCATGCATGAGCAACACCACTGAAACCGCGCGCGCGCCGGTGCCTGATTTTCCGCAGACGCTGGGGCATCCGCGCCCGCTGTGGATGTTGTTCATGACGGAGTTCTGGGAGCGCTTCGCGTTCTACAGCGTGAGCTGGGCTCTGGCGTTGTACATCGTGGCCCATTTCTATCACGGCGATTCGTCGGGCGAAGCGTGGGCTAGCAAAATTTACGGAGCTTATACGGCGCTGATCTACGCCACGAGCATTTTCGGCGGCTACGTGGCGGACAAGGTCATCGGTTATCAGCGCTCGATCCTGATCGGCGCGCTCGTGATGGCGGTTGGCTTGTTTGTGGTGATGTTGCCGAGCAAGGAGTTGTTCCTGTTCGGCCTGGCCATGGTCGTGGTGGGCAATGGCCTGTTCAAGCCGAATATCTCGTCGATGGTCGGCCAGCTGTATGGCCCGAAGGACGAACGCCGCGATCGCGGTTTCACGCTGTTCTACATGGGCATCAATGGCGGTGCGCTGCTGGCGCCGCTGCTGACGGGCTGGCTGGCCAGCTATTTCACCGATACGCCGACGCAGGAGAACTACCGCATCGTGTTCGGTGCTGCTGGCGTGGGCATGGTGTTGAGCCTGCTGTGGTTCTGGTTTGGTCGTCGCGGCCTGCACAGCGTGGGTCGTCCGGCGCCGGAAGCGGCCAGTCGCACGCGCGTGATCTGGGTGTTGCTGGGCGTGGCCGTGGCGGTACCGCTGGTGTATCTGCTGTTGGCCTTCATCGGCGCGAATGGCCTGCAGTGGTTGCTGAGCCTGCTGTTCGTGGGCGTGGCTGCGATGCTCATCGTCGAGGCAGTGCGGCATGACCGCGTGCAGCTGCATCGCGTGATCGCGATGCTCATCATCTTTGCCTTCAACATCCTGTTCTGGATGTTCTACTTCCAGCTCGGTACGTCGTTCAATTTCCTGGCGGCCAACATGGTCGACCGCCAGATGTTCGGTGGCTGGGAATTTCCCGTGGGCTGGTTCCAGTCGGTGAGTCCGCTGGCGATCATCGTGCTGGCGCCGCTGGTGACGCAGGTATGGTCGTTGCTGGCACGTCGCCACAGGGAACCGTCGATTCCGCGCAAGTTTGGCCTTGGCCTGGTGTTCAACGGTTTGGGTTTCACGGCGCTGATGTACGCGCTCACGTATTCGGTCGACAGCCATGGCTTGATCCCGTTCTGGCCGTTGACGGCCTGCTATGTGCTGCAGACCATCGGCGAGCTGTGCCTGTCGCCGATCGGCCTGTCGATGGTGACCAAGCTGGCGCCGCCGCGACTGGTGGGTGTGGCGATGGGCGGGTGGTTCCTGTCGATGGCAGTGGGTGGCAACCTGTCTGGACTGCTCGCCGGTCGCATCAGCGGCGAAAGCGGCATGACGGCGGCGTCTGCGCTGGCGGGTTTCACTTTCAGTTTCTGGTTGCTGGCCGGCGCAGGCGTGTTGCTGTTGCTGATTTCGCCCTTGATCAACCGGCTGATGCACGGCATACGTTGAGCTGCGTTGTGGAACTGGGAATGGTGCGGTGCATTTGACGAGCCTTGTGGCGGCCGGTTACATGTCCGGATTCGCAAAAACTTTCGACCGGCACGCGAGTGCCTCACCGACCTTCCCGGGGTTTGCATGAGCGAGACGACCACCGCCACCGCATCGACGGCGCCTGATTACCCGCAGACCATGGGGCATCCGCGTCCGTTGTGGATGCTCTTCATGACGGAATTCTGGGAGCGCTTCGCGTTCTACGGCATGCGCTGGGCGCTGACGCTGTACATCGTGGCGGAGTTCTTCCACGGCGATCCGTCCGGACAGGGCTTTGCCAGCCGCACCTATGGCGCCTACCTGGCGCTGGTCTACGCCGCGGCGGTGTTTGGCGGCTACGTGGCCGACCGCATCATCGGCTACCAGCGCTCCATCCTGGTCGGCGCGGTGGTGATGTCGGCAGGCCTGTTCATGATCATGTTGCCGAACGAGCAGATCTTCCTGCTCGGGCTTTCCACCGTGATCGTGGGCAACGGCTTGTTCAAGCCCAACATTTCCTCGATGGTGGGACAGCTCTACGGCGTGAGCGACGCACGCCGCGACCGTGGCTTCACGCTGTTCTACATGGGCATCAATGCGGGCGCGTTGGTGTCGCCGCTGGTGACGGGCTGGATGGCCAGCTATTTCACCGACACGCCGATGCAGCAGAACTACAAGCTCGTATTCCTGGCATCGGGCATCGGCATGCTGATCAGCCTGGTGTGGTTCTGGATCGGACGCCGGCAGCTCAAGGGCGTGGGTCGCCCGGCGCCGGATCAGGCCAACCGCATGCGCGTGGTCTATGTGCTGATCGGCTGCGTGCTGGCCATCCCACTGGTCTACCTGGTGATGGCCAAGGCCGGCGCCATCGTGCTGCAGTGGATGCTGAGCGTGCTGTTCGTGGGCCTTTCGTTGCTGCTGCTGGTGGAAGGCTTTCGCGAGGGCAAGGTGCAGCGCAATCGCGTGATCGCGATGCTGATCATCTTCGTCTTCAACGTGCTGTTCTGGATGTTCTACGAACAGGCCGGCAGCTCGTTCAACTTCCTCGCGCAGAACATCGTGGATCGCCAGATGTTCGGCGGCTGGGAATTCCCGGTGGGCTGGTTCCAGTCGGTGGCGCCGCTGTCGCTGGTGTTGCTTGCGCCGTTCGTGTCGCTGGCCTGGGGCTGGCTGGACAAGCACAACATGGAGCCTTCGATTCCGCGCAAGTTCGGCCTGGGCCTGCTGGGCAATGCGGTCGCTTTCGTGGTGCTGATGTATGCGCTCTCCAGCCTCGTGGACAGCCGTAACCTCATCCCGTTCTGGCCGCTGGTGCTGGTGTACGTGCTGCAGACACTGGGCGAGCTGTGCCTGTCGCCGATCGGCCTGTCGATGGTGACCAAGCTCGCGCCGGTGCGCCTGGTGGGTTTCGCGATGGGCGGCTGGTTCCTCTCCACCGGCATTGGCAACAACCTGTCAGGCATTTTCGCTGGCCACGTGAGCGGCAAGACCGGCATGACCGTCGCCTCGGCGCTCAGCGGTTTCACTTTCAGCTTCTGGCTGCTGACTGGGGCGGGCGCGCTGTTGTTCCTGATAGCGCCGCTGATCAACCGGCTGATGCACGGCGTGAAATAGAGCGGGAGTGAGTGGCGAGGAGTGAGAAGTGAGAGAAAAGCGCCAGCCTGGCCAGCTCGCTCTCACTTCTCACTCCTCTTCCCTCACTACTGCTTCACTTCGGCTCGATCGCCTGAAGCTTGTCCAGGATGCGCAACAGCCAGGTGCGTTCCTCGTCGTCCAGCTTGGACAGCAGGTTGCGCTCGTGCTCGCGGGCCATGGGCGCCACCACTTCGTGGATGGCCCAGCCGGCTTCGCTCAGGCCCAGCACGGAGCGGCGCTTGTCACCATCGTGGATGGCGCGGGTGACCCAGCCGGTTTCCACCAGTTTGGCCAGGGCGCGGCTCACGGCCACCTTGTCCATCAGGGTGCGCTCGGCTACTTCGCGCGCCGACAGGCCCTCGAAACGGGCCAGCACGGCCATCACGCGCCACTCGGTCATGCTCAGGTCGAATCGACGCTGATAATCGTCGGCAATGGCCTGGCTGACCGCATTGGACAGGATGGAAAGCCGGTAAGGCAGGAAATTTTCCAGCTCCAGCGGTGCGTGATCGGGGTGGTGTTCGTCGGGCACTGCTGCGGCGCTCCTTGCAAATGGTTTCATATGTAACTATAACGCGAGGATTATGAGGATGGTCGCACGCTTAGGCATGGGCCATCGAGCACCGTTCCACCAGGAGAATCCCGTGAGCGCCCAGCCCAATCTTGGCATGCAGGTCACCACCTTCGAAAACCCCATGGGCATCAACGGATTCGAGTTCGTCGAATTCGCCGCCCCCGCGGGCCGCGGCCACGAGCTGCACACCCTGTTCAAGCACATGGGCTTCAGCGCCGTGCTCAAGCACAAGTCGCGTCCCATCACGGTCTACCGCCAGGGCGGCGTGAATCTGCTGGTGAACGAAGACCCCGAATCCTATGCCGCGGAATTCGCCCAGGCCCACGGCCCGTGCGCGGCCGGTTTCGCCATCCGCTTCCAGAAGCCGGCGAAGGACGTGTTCGACGTGGTGCTCGGCAACGGCGGCGAAGCGGTGAGCGAGAAGGCCCAGGCTACCAAGGCCGTGCAGGCGCCGGCCGTGAAGGGCATTGGCGATTGCGTGCTGTACCTGGTCGACCGCTACGGCGACAACGGCAGCATCTACGACGGCGACTACGAGCCGATCGCCGGCGCCGACCAGAACCCGAAGGGTTTCGGTCTCACCTTCATCGACCACCTCACGCACAACCTCTACTTCGGCAACATGCAGAAGTGGTCCGACTACTACGAGCGCCTGTTCAACTTCCGCGAGATCCGCTACTTCGACATCAAGGGTGCGAAGACGGGCCTAGTGTCCAAGGCCATGACCGCACCGGACGGCATCGTGCGCATTCCGCTCAACGAGTCGAGCGATCCGAAGTCGCAGATCAACGAGTACCTCGATGCGTACCACGGCGAAGGCATCCAGCACATCGCGCTGTTCACCGACAACATCTACGACACGGTGGAAGCGATGCGCGCGCAGGGCGTGCAGTTCCTCGACACGCCGGACACGTATTTCGACGTGATCGACATGCGCATTCCCAACCATGGCGAAGACGTACCGCGCCTGGCCAGGAACAAGATCCTCATCGATGCCGACCCGGAGACCAAGCAGCGCAAGCTGCTGCAGATCTTCACGCAGAACAACATCGGGCCGATCTTCTTCGAGATCATCCAGCGCAAGGGCAACGAGGGGTTCGGCGAAGGCAACTTCCAGGCGTTGTTCGAATCGATCGAGCGCGACCAGATGAAGCGCGGCTTCCTGTGAGACATCGCATGGTGGCCGCCGCAGGACGGCCACCATGCATGACGGATCAATGCGGGAACGTGCCGTTCTTCATCATCGCGGCGAACATCGCGCCAAAGAAGACGATGTACAGCACGAAACAGGCGATGCCGACCAGGTACAGCACTCCCTGGATGATGAAGTAGGTGCGAAGGCGGGCGAGGGATTCCTTCAACGCGGTGGAATCGCCGCTCATCTGGGCTCGTTCGATGGCGTTGGAGGCTTGCATCAGGAGCACACCGGTCCAGATGGGCAGCCAGGCGACGACGATGCCGACGATGGTGATGGCGGTAACGGCGCCCTGGATGATGAACATGATGCCCACGAACTTCATCCAACCCTTGCCCGAGGCAAGCGGTTGGCTGAGATCCTGGATGGAGTGATTCGCCGTGGCTTGGCCCAGCGAGGAGAACGAGTCGGACATGCGGTTTCCTTGTGATGTCGTTGCAGTAGAGAACAACGCCTCTTCCATCGAGTGAGGCGGCCAACAGTCGTTCGGCAAGAGTAATAGGATCGCGGGGGTCGTGTATGTCCCCGCCTCTTGGGCAGATCGCGGAGCTTCTATGTCAGCCAGCAAGCATCAGCAGTACCAGTCGGGTTTCGCCAACGAATTCGCCACCGAGGCCTTGCCCGGCGCGCTGCCTGAAGGGCAGAACTCGCCGCAGAGCGCGCCGCATGGCCTGTATGCCGAGCAGATTTCCGGCACCGCGTTCACCGCGCCGCGTCATGCGAATCGCCGCAGCTGGTTGTACCGCATCCGCCCGGCGGCCATGCATCATCCGTTTGAAGCGATGCCGGCCGGCCGTTTCCACAACCGCTTCAACGAGGTGCCGGCCAATCCGAACCAGCTGCGCTGGAGTCCGTTCCCACTGCCCAGCGAGCCGACCGACTTCATCGATGGCCTTTTCACCGTGGCCGGCAACGGCGGCGCGGCGGACCAGACTGGCGTGGGCATCCACGTCTACGCCGCCAACCGTTCGATGAAGGGCCGCTTCTTCTACAACGCCGACGGCGAAATGCTGATCGTGCCTCAGCAAGGGCGCCTGAAACTGGCGACCGAGATGGGCATCATCGAGCTGGAACCGCTGGAAATTGCGGTGATTCCGCGCGGCGTGCGGTTTCGCGTGGAGTTGCTGGACGAGACAGCGCGCGGCTACATCGCCGAGAACTTCGGCACGATGCTGCGCCTGCCCGATCTCGGCCCCATCGGCAGCAACGGCCTGGCCAACCCGCGCGATTTCCTCACGCCGGTGGCCGCGTACGAAGACGTGGAAGGCAAGTTCGAACTGGTGGCGAAGTTCCAGGGTAACCTGTGGCGCGCGGCCATCGATCACTCGCCGCTGGACGTGGTGGCCTGGCATGGCAATTACGCGCCGTACAAATATGACTTGCGCCGTTTCAACACCATTGGCTCGATCAGCTACGACCATCCCGATCCCAGCATCTTCCTGGTGCTGCACTCGCCCAGCGACAGCGAAGGCGTGAGCAACATGGATTTCGTGATCTTCCCGCCGCGCTGGCTGGTGGCGCAGCACACGTTCCGTCCGCCGTGGTTCCATCGCAACATCGCCAGCGAATTCATGGGGCTGATCACCGGCGAGTACGACGCCAAGGCCGAGGGTTTCTCGCCGGGCGGCGCGTCGCTGCACAACTCCATGAGCGGGCACGGTCCCGATGCGGCCACCTACGAGAAGGCATCGACGCGCGATCTTTCGCAGCCCGACGTCATCACCGGCACGATGGCTTTCATGTTCGAGACGCGTCGCGTGATCCATCCCACCAAGCAAGCGCTGGAATCGCCGGAACTGCAGGGCAACTACTTCGAATGCTGGCAGGGCATCCACAAGCATTTCGCCGGAGGTTGAGGTGATGACGCTGCGCCGGTTCGGGTGGTTGCCGCTGTGCGTGATGCTCGCCTCGTGTCAGTCGCATGACGAGACATCGGCGCCCGCAACAGCGACCACGGCACCCGTGACTGCGGCGAGCGCATCCGCGACTGGTGGCGACGGCAGCTTGAGCCAGGCCACTTACAGCGGCTTTGGCGACATGCGGTTCGGCATGGACGAGGCCGCGTTTCGCAAAGCGTGGGGCGGCGAACTGAACGGCGCTGCCGCGTCGGGTTCCGACTGTGCGATGTTGGCGCCGACGTGGGCCAGGATGCCGCCAGAGCTGGCCTTCATGCTCGAACATGGCCGCTTCGTTCGTTACGACGTAAGCGGCGGCAAGGAAACGGCGCCGGGCGGTGGCAAGGTTGGCATGGACAAAGCGCAGGTGCTCGCGCTGTATGGCACGGGCGGCACCGAGTCGCCAGCCAAGTACGAGCCGGGTGCCAGCCAGTTGCGCGTGGAAGGTTCAGGCGGCGGCGTGTTGATCTTCGACATCGGCGCCGACGGCAAGGTCAAGGCGTGGCGCGTGGGCGTCACGCCACAAATCGATTACGTGGAAGGTTGCAGCTGAGTGCTGCCTTTGGAGCGATAGCATGAAATTGGGTTCATTGAAGGAAG
This sequence comes from Dyella japonica, assembly GCF_040545895.1. Lineage (GTDB taxonomy): Bacteria > Pseudomonadota > Gammaproteobacteria > Xanthomonadales > Rhodanobacteraceae > Dyella > Dyella japonica_D. Next base: position 544,256 of record NZ_JBEPMU010000003.1, on the reverse strand, counting down.
GCGGTCGCGACGGCACGCTGATCGTGGTCAACCGCGCGCTGACGCAGGCGGTCAAGGCCACCGGCATTGCTCCGACGCTGCAGGCTGCGCTGGATGACTGGTCGAGCACGGCGCCGCGCTTGAATGCGCTGTACGAAGAATTGAACAGCGGCACTGCGAAGGAAGCCTTTGCGCTCGACATGCACGCGCTCGCATCGCCGCTGCCGCGCGCCTACGAATTCGTGGACGGCAGCGCCTACCTGCCGCACGTCGAGCGTGTACGTCGCGCGCGTGGCGCGGAAGTGCCCGAATCGTTCTACACCGATCCGCTGATGTACCAGGCGACCAGCGCCGGTTTCCTCGGTCCGCGCGACCCGGTGGTGGTGCCGAGCGAGGACAACGGCATCGACCTGGAGGCCGAAGTGGTGGTGATCACCGATGACGTGCCAATGGCTGTGACGCCCGCGCAGGCTGCTGCGCATATCCAGCTGGTTGGCCTGGTCAACGACGTGTCACTGCGCGGCCTGATTCCCGGCGAGCTCGCCAAGGGTTTCGGCTTCCTGCAGTCCAAGCCGCGCTCCGCGCTGTCGCCGGTGTTCGTGACGCCGGACGAACTGGGCGATGCCTGGCAGGACGAGAAACTGCACTTGCCGATGCGCACCTGGCTCAACGGCAAGTGGTTCGGCGAAGCCGAGTGCGGCGTCGACATGCAGTTCAACTTCGCGCAGCTCGTCGCGCACGCGGCCAAGACGCGACCGCTTACCGCCGGCACCATCGTCGGCTCGGGCACCATCGCGAATGAAGACACGGGCAAGGGCGCGTCGTGCCTGGCCGAGCAGCGCACGGTGGAAACGCTGCGCGACGGCAAGCCGAGCACGCCCTTCCTGAGCTTTGGCGACAGCCTGCGCATCGACGTGACCGATGCATCGGGCGCGTCCATCTTCGGCGCCATCGAGCAGACCATCGCGGCGCTCAAGCGCTGACGCCGATGCCCGCCGTCGCTCTACGCGGCGGCGGGCGTCAAAGTGTCGCGCCTCGATGATGCTCATCAGGCGCCTTGCGCATGTCGGCGGCGATACTGCCGCCATGCGTCAGCCAACGACCGCGCCCGAATTCGATCCGCAGCTCATCGCCCGCTACGACGTGGCGGGGCCGCGCTACACCAGCTATCCCACCGCACCGCAGTTCCACGACGGCTTCGGCGAGGCTGCGTTGCGCCGGGCCGTGCAGGCATCCAACGAACACGCCGGTCCGTTGTCGATCTACGTGCACGTGCCGTTCTGTTTCAGTCCCTGCTTCTACTGCGGCTGCAATCGCGTGATCACCCGCGATGCGCGCAAGGCGACGCAGTATCTCGACCATCTGGAAAAAGAGCTCGCGCTGCTCGGCCCGTTGTTCGAGCGCGGACGGCCGGTGCGGCAGCTACACCTGGGTGGTGGCACGCCGAACTTTTTCGACATCGAACACATGCAGCGCCTGTTCCAGCTGCTGTCGCGATACTTCGACATGCAGCGGTCGCCCACGCGCGAGTGGGGCATCGAGATCGACCCGCGCGATGTCGATGCGTCGTACATGCACGAACTTGGCCGGCTCGGTTTCAATCGTGTGTCGGTGGGCATCCAGGATTTCGATATCGCCGTGCAGAAAGCCGTCAACCGCGTGCAGAGCGTCGTGCAGACGGCGAACGTCCTGGCGGCGGCGCGCCGGTCCGGCTTCACGTCGGCCAGCGTGGATTTGATCTATGGCTTGCCCAGGCAGACGCTCGAAGGTTTTGCGCGGACGCTGGACGACGTGCTGGCGTTGTCGCCGGATCGCATCGCGATCTACGGTTACGCGCATCTGCCCCACCTGTTCAAGGCGCAGCAACAGATCGACGAAGGCGAGCTGCCGCACGCCAGCTTGCGGCTCGCATTGTTGGGCAAGGCCTGGGAGACATTGACTGCCGCCGGTTACGTGTACATCGGCATGGACCACTTTGCGCGCGCCGACGACGAACTCGCCCGTGCCCAGCGCGAAGGAAGCTTGCAGCGGAATTTCCAGGGCTATTCCACGCATGGCGATTGCGACATCGTGGGCCTGGGCGTAAGCGCCATCGGGCGCATCGCCAACACGTACAGCCAGAACGCCCGCGACCTGATCAGTTATTACGCAGCGCTGGATGCCGGGCAACTCCCGGTGACGAAAGGCATCGAACTGAGTCGCGACGATCTGGTGCGCCGTGAGGTGATCGGCGAACTGATGTGTCACGGCGAGGTGAACATGCAGCAGTTTGGCGACCGGCATGGTTTTGTCTTCGACGAATATTTCGCCCAGGATCTGCGCGGCCTGCAGCCCCTGGTCGATGACGGCCTGGTTTCCTTGTGCGCCCAGACCATACGCGTGACGCCGCGCGGCAGGCCGATGTTGCGAAACATCGCGATGTGCTTTGACGCCTATCTGGGCAAGGGCGCCAGCACGCCGCGCTACTCGCGCACGATCTGATTCGCGACCGGACAACATCAGCCTATCGTCCTGTGGCCTGCGGCATGTTCTACTTGTGGACCCCATCTCACGAGGTGTCCCATGTCCCAAGTCACGCTGAAAGGCAATCCGGTCCAGGTCGATGGTCATTTCCCTGCCAAGGGTGAGGCGGCACCGGCGTTCTCGCTGGTGGGCAAGGACCTGGCCGACGTCACGCTGGCCAGCTTCGAAGGCAAGCGCAAGGTGCTGAACATTTTCCCCAGCGTCGATACGCCGACCTGCGCGATGTCGGTGCGTCACTTCAACCAGGACGCCAGCCAGCTCGACAATGCCGTGGTGCTGTGCATTTCCGCCGACCTGCCGTTTGCGCAGGCGCGTTTCTGCGGCGCGGAAGATTTGAGCAACGTGGTGACGCTGTCGACGCTGCGCGGCCACGACTTCCTGAAGAACTACGGTGTGTCCATTGCATCGGGCCCGCTCGCCGGCTTGGCCGCGCGCGCCGTGGTGGTGCTCGATGCGCAGAACAAGGTCGTGTACAGCGAACTCGTTGGCGAGATCGCCCACGAACCCAACTACGACGCGGCGCTCGCAGCGTTGGGCTAAATCGAGCTACCAGACGCAAAAAAGGCCGGAGATCTTCCGGCCTTTTCTTTTGCCTGCAAGGTCGCCCCAAGCTCAAAAACAAAAGCCGGGCAGGGCCCGGCTTTTGTGTTCACGGCGACAGCGAGTGGCTTACTTGGCCGCCATCATTGCGATGGTCATGTCGAGCATGCGGTTGGAGAAGCCCCACTCATTGTCGTACCACGACAGCACCTTCACCAGCGTGCCTTCCATGACGCGCGTCTGCGTGGCGTCGTAGGTGGACGAAGCCGGGTTGTGGTTGAAGTCGATTGACACCAGCGGCTGCGTGTTGACGGCCAGGATACCCTTGAGCGCGCCGTTGGCGGCTTCGTTGATCACGGCGTCGACTTCTTCCTTGGTGGTCGGACGCGCGGCGTCGAACACCAGGTCCACCACCGACACATTGATGGTCGGCACGCGCATGGCGAAGCCGTCCAGCTTGCCGTTGAGTTCCGGCAGCACCAGGCCCACGGCAGCGGCGGCGCCGGTCTTGGTCGGGATCTGCGAGTGCGTGGCCGAACGGGCGCGGCGCAGGTCGGAGTGATAGACGTCCGTCAGCACCTGGTCGTTGGTGTAGGCGTGGATGGTCGTCATCAGGCCGCGCTGGATGCCGATCTTTTCGTGCAGCACCTTGGCCAGCGGAGCGAGGCAGTTGGTGGTGCAGGAGGCGTTGGAGATCACTTCCAGCTTGGAGGTGAGCTTGTCGTCGTTCACGCCGATGACGAAGGTGCCGTCCACGTCCTTGTCGCCCGGAGCGGAGATGATCACCTTCTTGGCGCCGGCGGCGATGTGCGCGCTGGCCTTGGCCTTGGAGGTGAAGAGGCCCGTGCACTCCAGCACCACGTCGACGCCCAGGGCGCCCCAGGGCAGCTTGGAGGGGTCGCGCTCGGCGCAGACCTTGATGCGGTCGCCGTTGACGATCAGATCGCCGCCGTCCACCGACACGGTGCCCGGGAACTTGCCATGGGCGGTGTCGTACTGGGTCAGGTGCGCATTGGTCTCGGCATTGCCGAGGTCATTGATCGCAACGATCTGGATCTCGTTGGTGCGACCGGCTTCGTACAGCGCGCGCAGGATGTTGCGGCCAATGCGACCGTAACCGTTGATGGCGACCTTGATTGCCATGGGACAGCGTCCTCCGGTGAGATGACGAAAATGGCGGCTGTGGGGCCGCCGTAAAACCGTCATTTTAGCCTGAACCGGCCGTGCACTCCCATCCGGGCCCCTCATCAGCCGGGTGGGGCTGTTCAGGGGAGGCCAGAAGCGCTTGAATCGGCTTTTCTTTCGGGCAACGCCCGGCGCAGGAGATTGGCATGAGTGAAGCAGAACAGACCTTCGGGATCACCCTGGAGCAGGTGTCGGACTATGAATTCCGGGTTCGCTTCGACGACACGGCCATTCCCGACCTCATCACCGACGAAACCTCGCCGCTCGGGCGCGATGCCGGGCCCAACCCCTCGCGCCTGATCGCGGCTGGCGTGGCCAACTGCCTGGCGGCCAGTCTGTTGTTCGCGCTGCGCAAGTACAAGAACACGCCTGGCGCGATCGGCGCCAAGTCCACGCTGACCATGGCGCGCAACGAACATGGCCGGCTGCGCATCAAGCACATCGGGGTGGACCTTCAATTGGCCGACAAGGCAGAAGTGCTCGAACACCTTGATCGCGTGCTCGCGCAGTTCGAGGACTTCTGTATCGTCACGCAGAGCGTGCGCCAGGGCATTGCCGTGGACGTGAGCCTGCGCGATGGCGACGGAACGCTGCTCACCTTGCCGAGCCAGGCGTGAGCAGCCGGCGTGGACCTGTCATGAGGCTGTGGCAGACTTTGGGGTTTCCCCGACACGAACCTTAGCCACCATGCCATTCCTGCGTCGAACCGCTGCTGTCGCTTTCATCTGTCTCGCCCTGGCTCCCGCCGTGCATGCGTGGGGCCAGCTTGGCCACAGCGTGGTGGCCGATATTGCCCAGCGTCACCTGAGCCCGGCGGCCGAGGCGGAAGTGGAGCGCCTGCTGGCGCCGGAACACACCAAGTCGCTGGCCGACATCGCCAGCTGGCCGGACGAGATCCGCAACGATCCCACCAAGGACGCGCTGTGGAAGCAGACGCGCGCCTTGCACTACGTGGACTTCACCTCCGGCGACTGCAACTACACGCCGCCGCGCGACTGCAAGGACGGCCAGTGCGTGGTCGAGGGCATCGACCACTACGTGAAGATCCTGGGCGACAAGAGCCAGTCCGATGCCACGCGACTGGAAGCGCTGAAGTTCGTCGTGCACTTCATCGGCGACGAGCACCAGCCGCTGCACGGCGGCTCGCGCGACGACAAGGGCGGCAACGCCTACCAGGTGCAGTTCCAGGACAAGGGCACCAACCTGCACAGCGTGTGGGATTCGGGCCTGCTCAAGACGCGCGGCCTCGAATACAAGGCCTACGCCGACAAGCTGGAAGCCGAAGGCACGGTGACGCTGCCCGAGCCGATCCCGCCGTTCGACAACGCCTACGCCCAGTGGGCCGAAGAGTCGTGCACGATCTCGCGCGACATTTATCCCGATGGCCACAAGATCGACCAGGCCTACGTGGACAAGGAACTGCCGGTGGCCGAGCTGCGCTTGCGCGAAGCGGGTCGTCGTTTGGCCGAGGTGCTCAACCTGACCCTGGCCAAGGGCTGAGTGCACGCCGTTGGGCGCGAGCTTCCAACGGCTCCACAGAAAAGAACATCACGGCGCGGCACTCGTTGCCGCGCCGTTGCTGGCTGGGCCGATGTTGCGGTCGAGAAAATCCAGCAGTTTGTCGTACAGCGCGAGGCGATGTTCCTGCAGGAAAAAGCCGTGTCCTTCCTGCGGCTCGGTGAGTGATTCGTAGTGTTTGCCCTGTTTGTCCAGCGCCGATGTAAAGGCCCGGAAGTGCGCGTAAGGGGCACGCGCATCGAGCCCGCCGTGGATCAGTAGGAGATTGGCCTTGATGCGGTCCGCGCCGGCCACGGGCGATCGGCGCAACAGGTCGGCGCGATCGTCGCCCAATACCGTCTTCAGGTAATCCGCACCGGCGTCGGAGCGATGCGTGTCGCTCTTGTCCAACTGGATGCGCAAGTCGTACACGCCAGCGTAGCCAACGGCACAGCGATACAGCTCGGGTTCGCGCACCACGCCCTCCAGCGCGGCATAGCCGCCGTAGCTGGCGCCGTAGATGCAGATGCGCCGGGCATCGGCGTGGCCCTCGCGGATGGCCCAACGCGTGGCGTCGGTGAGGTCGTCCTGCATCGTCAAGCCCCACTCGCGATAGCCGCGCGCTTCGAACTGCGAGCCGAAGCCGCCCGAGCCACGGTAATTCACCTGCAGCACGGCGTAGCCACGCGATGCCAGCAACTGCGTCTCTTCGTCGAAGTGCCAGCGATCAGCGATGCCGTGCGGACCGCCGTGCGGCAGCACGACCAGGGGGAAGGGCCCGTGGCCCGACGGTTCGGTGAGGTAGCCGTGCAAGGTCACGTCATCGCGGGCCGACAGCTCGATCGGCGTCATCAGATGCATCTGCTTGGGCGGCAGCCAGCGGCGTTCGCTGAAGAGATAGCGCGCCTGCTGCTTGTTCAGATCGAACAGATAGTAATCGCCGGGATCGCGATCGCTGCTCACGTCGACGATGGCGAGCTTGCCATCGTCGGTAAACGAGGTGAGGCGAACGAGTTGTCCGGGAAAGCTCTTGCCCACCGCCTCGCTGATCTGCGCTTCGCGGCTGTCAGGGTCGATGTAGTGCACGCGGCGCACGCCATCGTTGGTGACCACGCCGTAGATGTCCTGATGGTCGGCGGTGGCGAGCACCGCACCCGGATCGCTGAAGTCGCCCCGATACACCAGGCTGCGTTGGCCGGTCTGCAGATCGAGCATTTCGAGTGAGCGCGGACCCTCGTCATGCGTCACCCGCACGTAGAGGCGGCGGTTGTCGCGCGCAAAGCTGACGGGCTCGATCGAGACGTGGGTCTTGGTGGCGTCGTTGAACAGTGTCCAGTCCTTGCCGGCCTCACGCACCCACAGCTTGGGTTGATGGTACGTGCCGCCGGAGGCGGCTCGCGGCTCGCCCAGATGATCCAGCACGATGTCGGTATTCGGCGCCGGGCCGCCAATCACGCGCTTGCTGTCGCCATTGACCACGTCCAGGCGTTCGATGGAGGGCACGCTGCCGGCGGGATCGTCGGTGAAAGGCTGTGTCTGCACCAGGGCGTAGCGGCCATCCTGGATGGGCGCGCCGTCGATCTGTCGCGCATAGGCTTCACGCACGCGCCCGCCTCGCAACATGTGGTTGCTGTCGCCATACGTGCCACCCCTCCAGCCAAACAGATACGTGCCGCGGCTGCCGTCGGCATCGAAGGCGATCAATTCGCCGGTGTCGGAGGGCTTTTCCAGACTGTCGATGCGCAGGGCGAGCGCCATCACCAAACGATGCTCGTTGGCCCATTGGTAGTGCCCGATCATGGTGCGGCTGCCCGAACGGACGCTCGCGACGGGCTTGGCGGTCGCCGTATCGATGATCGCCAGCATGTTTTCGTAAGGCGTATCCGGTTTCGGCACCAGTGCTGCGATGTGCTTGCCGTCGGGTGCAAGTTGCACGTCGGTGAATTCGGGCGGCCGCACGAAATCGGCGACGGTAGGCAGGGTGCTGGCTGCGGACTCGGCGCATGTTGCCTGTGTCGGCGCAACGCAGGCGACGAGAAAGGCCGCCATCAAAGCCGTGCGGATGAGAGCTGCCATGAGCGTTCCCCTGATTCCCTTCGCGGCTTCCTCCTCCGCGTGGCGATGCTAGCGCAGGACGGATGGATCCTCGCAACTCCTTGCGACACCGCCGTGCGTCGTCCTTGGCCGAGCACTTCTTAGCCGAATTTGCTGCGGTGCGGAACGAAAGGGCGACGTGCTCGCCGCGCTCGCGAAGGCCGTTGTAAGGGTCGGCTTCACAGATCGATCCACACCGCCGGAGTGGATTTGAAGACGGCGCGCCATGACACCAGTGTTTGGACGTCTGTGCGTCCACCTAGCAGACCAGTTATTCGCGTTGACTCCACTTTCACCGTCGATCCGCAATACCAGTGAAGGCTGGTGGTCCGCATGCCACAAGCAGTCCACTTGGGCGAGTGAAAGCAGTGCAAAAAAGCCTGCGCCAACCCTCTGGAACATACACGTGATTTTGCTAGTCTCGATGTATGACTACTGAAAATCCGCTGCGCCGCACAAAAATTGTCGCCACCCTCGGTCCCGCTACCGACGCGCCTGGCATGCTCGAAAAAATCATCGCCGAGGGCGTGGACGTGGTTCGCCTGAACCTCTCCCACGGCCAGCCGGACGATCACCGCGCCCGCGCGGTGGCCGTACGCGACGCGGCGACCAAACTTGGCCGCGAGGTGGGCGTGCTCGCCGACCTGCAAGGCCCGAAGATTCGTGTGGAACGTTTCGCCAACGGTCCCATCGAACTCAAGGTGGGCGATGCCTTCGTGCTGGATTGCTCGCCCGGTGCGCCGCTCGGCGACACCACCCGCGTCGGCGTCAGCTACTACGACCTGCCCAAGGATGTCGTCGCCGGCGACGTGCTGCTGCTCGATGACGGCCTGGTCGCATTGACCGTGGAATCCGTGGTGGGTCAGGAAATTCGCTGCCGCGTGCTGATCGGCGGCAAGCTGTCCGATCGCAAGGGACTCAATCGCCAGGGCGGTGGTCTCTCCGTGACCGCGCTTTCGGAGAAGGACAAGTCTGACATCAAGCTCGCCGCCGAGATCGGTTGCGATTTCCTCGCTGTTTCCTTCGTGCGCTCCGCCGCCGACATGCACGAAGCGCGTCGCCTGCTGGAAGAAGCCGGTGGCAAGGCTTCGCTGGTGGCGAAGATCGAGCGCGCCGATGCCATTCCGGTGCTCGGCGAGATCATCGACGCCTCCGACGTGGTGATGGTGGCGCGCGGCGACCTGGGCGTGGAAATCGGCGACGCCGAATTGCCGGGCCTGCAGAAGAAGATCATCCGCGAGTCGGTGCAGCGCAATCGCGCCGTCATCACCGCCACGCAGATGCTGCAGTCGATGGTGCGCTCGCCCATCCCGACCCGCGCGGAAGTGATGGACGTGGCCAACGCCGTCATCGACGGCACCGACGCCGTGATGCTCTCCGAAGAATCCGCCGCCGGCGCGCATCCGGACAAGGCCGTGGCCGCGCTGCGCCGCATCTGCCTGGGTGCCGAACGCCAGTTCGAGCCGAAGGAAGATCCAGCCACGCAGGGTCATCTTCTGGATCGCACCGACCAGGCGATCGCCCTGGCCGCGATGGTGCTGGCCAGCCAGCTCGGCGTGCGCGCCATCGTCGCGTTGACCGAGTCGGGCGCCACGGCGCAGTGGCTTTCGCGCTATCGCAGCGCCGTGCCGATCTACGCGTTGTCGCCGTTCGACGATGCACGCCGCCGCATGTCCATCTTCCGCGACGTGACGGCCGTGAAGTTCACCCACATCTCGCAGACGCCGGCAGGCTCTGCGCGCGATGCGGTGCGCCAGCTCTTCATCGAGGGCAAGCTCGCCGAGGGCGATCGCGTGGTGCTGACCCACGGCGATCACATCGGCCAGGGCGGCGGCACCAACACGCTCAAGCTCCTCTCTGTAGGCGCAGAAGGCGTGGTGGAGTGCCTGCGCGACCTCTGATCGATCGTTGAGATGCCTCGCCCGTCGACCTGGTGTGGGCCGGTCGGCGGGCGATGGCTCTCCGTCATCAACCGTTTCGCAGCGAACCTTCTGCTTCACATCCTCGTCGCCGGCGCCGCGCATAGTGCCAACAGGCCCTAGAATCGCCGCATCGTCCCCGACCCTGAGCAGGAGGTTTTCCATGAACACGAAGTCACGTCGCATGACCCGGGCGCTGGTATTGGCAATGGCCATGACGGGCGCGGCGCCGCTGCTCGCGCAATCCCAGGCGCGCATGGTCGGGCCCGAGCACATCCAGTCCTATTGGCTGATGCTCAACACCAAGGTCGATGCCGACATTCCCAACAGTGGCCGCAACATGGACAAGCCCGGCTGCGTGGCCGTGAGCTTCATGATCGGCACCGATGGCGTTCCGCAGAACGTCACCGTGCGCAAGGTGGTGCCGCAGAGCGACCTCGATGCCGTGGCCAAGAGCGTGGTGAACAACCTGCGCTACGGTCCGTCGCTCAAGAACAGCACGCACGAACCGGTGAACACCTACTACATCGTGCCGTTCAACCTGCCGGCCGACGCCGCGCAGAAGCAGGCCATCATCGATGCCTGCAAGCTGCCGGGTTTCGAGCAGGCCTGAGGGCCTGAGCCCAGCGCTGGCGCCGTTCAGAGGGCTTCCGGGCCTTGGGGCGGGCTTATGACCTATAATCGCGGCCTTTCACGACCTTGCCGCCTCCGGGCGGCATCACCTTGTGCGGCCCACACCGCCTAAGTATCCGGAGTTGTCATGAGCATCGAAGATCTCGAAAGCGTTGCCCTCGCAATGGTTGCGCCCGGCAAGGGCATCATCGCCATCGACGAGTCGACCAACACCATCAAGAAGCGTTTCGAGGCCGTTGGCATCGACAACACGGAAGAGAACCGCCGCGCCTACCGTGAGCTGCTGCTCACCGCGCCGGGCCTCAACGAGCATATCTCCGGCGCCATCCTGTACGACGAAACCATCCGCCAGTCGACCAAGGACGGCGTGCCGTTCACCCAGGTGATGAAGAAGAACGGCATCATCCCGGGCATCAAGGTCGACAAGGGTCCGGTGCCGCTCGCCGGTTTCCCGGGTGACGTGGTCACCGAAGGCCTCGACGGCCTGCGCGAGCGCCTCGCCGAATACGTGAAGCTGGGTGCGCAGTTCGCCAAGTGGCGCGCCGTGATCAACATCAGCGAAGACAACCCGTCGTCCACCGCCATTGAAGCCAACTGCCACGCGCTGGCCCGTTACGCTGCGCTGTGCCAGGAAGCGGGCCTCGTGCCGATGGTCGAGCCGGAAGTGATCATGGACGGCGACCACAGCATCGAAGTGAGCTACGAAGTGCACGAAGCCGTGCTGCGCAGCCTGTTCAATGCGCTGTACGAGCAGAACGTGATGCTGGAAGGCACCATCCTGAAGGTCAGCATGGTCATTCCGGGCAAGGACTCGGACGAGCAGGCCGAAGTGGAAGAAGTGGCCGAAGCCACCGTGCGCGTGCTCAAGACCACCGTGCCGGCCACGCTGCCGGGCATCGTGTTCCTCTCGGGCGGCCAGACCGACGAGCAGTCCACGGCGCACCTCAATGCGATGAATCGCATGGGCCCGCACCCGTGGCCGCTGAGCTTCTCCTACGGTCGCGCCATGCAGCAGGCCGCGTTGAAGCTGTGGTCCAAGGACATGAAGGCGAACTACGCCGATGCGCAGAAGACCGTGCTGGCGCGCGCCAAGGACAACGGCCTGGCTGCACTGGGTCAGTGGAACGCCAAGTAAGCGATCGTCTTCCATCGCTGCAAAAGAAAACGGGCGCCTCGCGGCGCCCGTTTTTGTTTCGCTACACCCGGAAGATCAGAAGCGGTATTCCGCGCTGACGCTGTACAGGTTGGTCGGCAGGTGGATGTTCTTGTCGCTCTGGCTGCCGTCGTAGTAGTCCCAGTTCAGGCCCACGCTGATGTTCTTGTTGATGTTGTAGCCCGCACCCAGGCCAGCGTAGTAACGGGTGCTGTTGAAGTTGACCATTTCGGGGTTGGTCTTGTCGTTGGTCAGGCCCGAGCCCTTCGCAAAGAAGGCGCCGCCACGCACTTCGCCATACCAGTTGGGGCTGAAGCTGTAACGCAGGTTCAGGCCGGCGGTCGCGCCCTGCAGCTTGGACTTGCCGTTGTCACCGTTGTAGTTGGCGTAGTTCTGGGTGTACTGGCCACGGGCATCGGCACGGCCCAGGTAGACGTAACCCACTTCCGCACCCAGCGAGGTGTCGGGGTTGAGGGCGAAGCGGTAACCACCCTTCACGCCACCGGCAAAATTGCCGTTGTCATAGGGACCTTTCTGCACCTGGGCGTAGCCGGCGTTGGCACCGACGTACCAGCCCTGTTGGGCGTTGCCTTGAGCGGCATCCTGGGCGAAAGCCGCCGGAGCGGCCGCAAGACCGGCCGTAGCCAGGGCGAGAGCAAGAATGGTGTTCTTCATGGGGGACTCCTCATCATCTTATTGGGCCAGTCCGCGGCGCCGGGGGTTCGGTGTGGCGCGGCTGGGTACCTTGTGGACCCGGTACTTTTACTTAGATGGTAGGTGTGCCCATTAGTTTCAATACTGGTTAGTTCACTATTAAGGTTGAGTTAATTTTCTTAACATTTGGGTGAGAGGGCACGAGTGGCGACAGGGTGAAGCGGGATCGGCGACAATGTGCACTTTTATGGCCGCCTTCCCCGGAGACCCCTAGATGACAACCCGTCGCGAACTCGCCAATGCCGTGCGCGCCCTCGCCATGGATGCTGTGGAAAAGGCCAATTCCGGCCATCCAGGCATGCCCATGGGCATGGCGGATATCGCCGAAGTGCTGTGGAACGACTTCCTCCAGCACAACCCGACCAATCCGAAGTGGTTCAACCGCGATCGTTTCGTGCTCTCCAACGGCCACGGCTCGATGCTGCAGTACGCGCTGCTGCACCTGACCGGCTACGACCTGCCGATGGACCAGCTCAAGCGCTTCCGCCAGCTGCATTCGAAGACGGCCGGCCATCCGGAAGCCAGCGAAACCCCAGGCGTGGAAACCACCACCGGCCCGCTGGGCCAGGGTCTGGCGAACGCGGTCGGCTTCGCGTTGGCGGAGAAGGTGCTGGCGGCACACTTCAATCGTCCGGGTCACGAGATCGTCAACCACCACACCTATGTGTTCCTCGGCGATGGCTGCCTGATGGAAGGCATCTCCCATGAAGTCGCCTCGCTCGCCGGCACCTGGAAGCTCGGCAAGCTGGTGGCCGTGTACGACGACAACGGCATCTCCATCGACGGCGAAGTGCATGGCTGGTTCACCGACAACACGCCGGAGCGTTTCGAGGCCTATGGCTGGAACGTGATCCGCGGTGTGGACGGCCACGACGCCGACGCCATCAAGAAGGCGATCACCGCGGCCACCAGCCAGTCCGACAAGCCCACGCTGATCTGCGCCAAGACCATCATCGGCTTCGGCGCGCCGCACAAGCAGGGCAAGGAAGAAAGCCACGGCGCCGCGCTGGGCAAGGACGAAGTCGCCGCCGCGCGCGACGAGCTGGACTGGCGCTACGCGCCGTTCGAGATTCCCGCCGAGATCTACGCCGGTTGGGACCACAAGAAGGCCGGTGCCGAGCGCGAGCGCGTGTGGCACGACGCCGTGGCCAAGTACACGGCCGCCTTCCCGGAACTCGCTGCCGAATTCACCCGCCGCATTTCCGGCGAGCTGCCATCCGACTGGGCGGCCAAGTCGCAGGCCTTCGTCGACAAGCTGCAGGCCGATGGCCCGGACGTGGCATCGCGCAAGGCGTCGCAGATGACCATCGATGCGTTTGCTCCGCTGCTGCCGGAACTGATCGGCGGTTCAGCCGACCTGGCTGGCTCCAACCTCACCAAGTGGAAGGGCAGCGTCGACGCCGGCAACGGCCACGACCCCAAGGGCAACTACGTGTACTACGGCGTGCGCGAGTTCGGCATGACCGCCATCGCCAACGGTCTGTCGCTGCACGGCGGTTTCATTCCGTACGACGCGACGTTCCTGGTGTTCTCCGATTACGCGCGCAACGCCGTGCGCATGAGTGCGCTGATTCCGGCGCACGCCATCCACGTGTACACGCACGATTCGATTGGCCTGGGTGAAGACGGTCCGACGCATCAGCCGGTCGAGCACCTCGCCTCGCTGCGTTACATCCCGAACAACCAGCTGTGGCGTCCGTGCGACGCCGTGGAATCGGCGATGTCGTGGAAGCTCGCCATCGAGCGCAAGGGCAACCCGGCGTGCCTGGTGTTCTCGCGCCAGACCCTCAAGCACCAGCAGCGCAGCGCGCAGCAGGTGGCCGATATCGCACGCGGTGCGTACGTGCTGTCCGATCCGCAGGACACCAAGTTCAAGGCCATCCTGATCGCCACCGGTTCGGAAGTGGAACTGGCGATGGAAGCCGCACGCACGCTGGCGCAGCAGAACGTGCCGGTGCGCGTGGTGTCCATGCCCTGCACGGAAGTGTTCGACGCGCAGCCGCTGGAATACCGCGAAGCGATCCTGCCGGGCTGGTGCCGCGCGCGCGTGGCGGTGGAAGCGGCGACGTCCGACTTCTGGCGCAAGTACGTCGGCCTGGACGGCGATGTGGTCGGCATGACCACCTTCGGTGCCTCCGCGCCGGCGCCGCAGCTGTTCGAGCACTTCGGTTTCACCGTGGCTCACGTGGTCGACACGGTGAAGCGCGTCATCGGCTGAGCCGGCGTTCGATCAGATGAAAAGGCCGCGGCGTGTGCCGCGGCCTTTTTTGTGTCCCATTGCTTCGCACATGCTTTGCGCTCCGGCCATTTTGTGCCGAAGCACTTTCGGGGCCCCTGGTGCCCTAGACCTTGAACGCCATCGTGGCGTTTACCGCCTGTTTCCATCCTGCATACAGCGCCTCGCGTTCCGCCTCCGGCATCGCCGGCTCGTAGCGTTGTTCGACCGCCCAGAAATGATTGATGTCTTCGCGGCTGGCCCAGAAGCCCGTGGCGAGACCGGCCAGGAATGCCGCTCCCAAAGCCGTGGTTTCCGCCACCTTCGGTCGCAGCACCGGCACGTTGAGGATGTCGCTTTGAAACTGGCCAAGGAACTGGTTGGCGATGGCGCCGCCGTCGGCACGCAGTTCCTTCAGGCGCATGCCCGCGTCGTTCTCCATTGCGGCCAGCACGTCGCGTGTCTGATAAGCCATGGATTCGACCGCCGCGCGAACGAAATGCTCCTTGGATGTGCCGCGCGACAGGCCGAACACTGCGCCGCGCACATCACTGCGCCAGTAGGGAGCACCCAGCCCGACGAAGGCAGGAACGATGTAGACACCTTCGCTGGAGCCCGCGCGCTCCGCATAGGCCTGCGAGTCGCCGGCCTTTCCGAGCATGCGCAAACCATCGCGCAACCATTGGATGACCGAGCCGGCGACGAAGACGCTTCCCTCGAGGGCGTATTCCACCTTGCCGTCGATGCCCCAGGCGATGGTGGTGAGCAAGCCGCTGCGGGACGCCACCGCCTTCTCCCCGGTGTTCATCAGCATGAAGCAGCCGGTGCCATACGTGTTCTTCGCCATGCCCGGTTCAAAGCAGGCCTGACCGAACAACGCCGCCTGCTGGTCGCCGGCGATGCCCGCGATGGGCACTTCGTAGCCGAAAAAGTGCTGGCTCGACGTCATGCCGTAGATCTCGCTGCACGAACGCACCTCGGGCAGCATGGCGCGCGGCACGTCCAGGAGTTGCAGCAGTTCGTCGTCCCAGCATTGCGTATGGATGTTGTACATCAAGGTACGCGAGGCATTGGTGTAATCGGTGACGTGGACCTTGCCGCCCGTGAGGTTCCAGATCAGCCACGAATCGATCGTGCCGAACAGCAGCTCGCCCCGCTTGGCACGCTCCCGCGCGCCGGCGACACGGTCAAGTATCCACTTCACCTTGGTGCCGGAAAAATACGCATCGATCAGCAAGCCCGTCTTGGCGCGCACCATCGCATCGTGGCCTTCGGCGATGAGCTGATCGCAAATGTCGCGGGTCTGTCGTGATTGCCAGACGATGGCGTTATGGATGGGCTGGCCGGTGAGCTTGTCCCACACCACCGTCGTTTCGCGTTGATTGGTGATGCCGATGCCTGCGACCGCGAGCGCATCCACCTGTGCGCTGTTCATTACTTCGGTGATGGTGCTGAGCACGCTGGTCAGGATCTCGCGCGGGTCGTGCTCGACCCAGCCCGGTTGCGGAAAAATTTGCGCGAATTCGCGCTGTGCGATCTTGACCACGCCACCCGTGCGATCGAACAGAATGGCGCGCGAGCTCGTCGTGCCCTGATCAATCGCCAATACGTAAGACTTGTCCATGGGAAGGTTCCTGGTGGATCAGTGGCGCGAATGCGCTTGGTGTCGAACAGCCATCCCTGCAGCGCGACCGTGATTGGCGCGCGTTCCTCGATCAGCTTGCGCTTTTGCTGGCGCGTTGCCTTGCCGGCAGAAACGGATAGATCAGCCATTGATAGGCGGCTGCGCCAACCACGCCGCCAATCAATGGCCCGACGATGGGAACCCACCAATAACTCTCCGGCGCAGGGAACGCGGACGAACCCCAGCCGGCGACGTAGGCAAACAATCGAGGGCCGAAATCGCGTGCGGGATTGATCGCCCACGCCTCCAGATAACCCGCCGCCGCACCAATGGTAGCCACCAGCAACCCGATCATCAGCGCGCCGCCGTTGGCGCCGGGAGCCATCTCGTTGTACTGCTCGGTAATGGCGAAGATGCCGAGCAACAGAAATGCGGTCAGGATGATCTGGTCGACCAGGGCATGCATCGGCGTGATGGCCAACCCGGGATGCGTGAAGAACACGCCGGCCGCACCACCGGCCTCACGCGTGAGTTGATGCGCTTCGTTGTAGTGATCGATGACGGGTGAGAACAGGACGTACACCACAGCCGCGCCCACGAAGGCGCCCATGACTTGCGCAAGGCTATAGGGAATCACCTTTTTCCATGGAAACCCGCGGAAAATCGCCAAGGCCAAGGTCACCGCCGGGTTGGCGTGCGTGCCGGAGACGGAGCCGGTCACGTAGATGGCGATGGTGACGGACAGACCCCAGGCAATGCAGACGCCCCAGTACGCATTCGCATAAGGGCTGGGGTCATAGAGCGTATACATGCAGGCCACCGAATTGCCGAGGCTGATGATGATGAAGGTCGCCATCGCCTCGGAAATCAGTTCTCCGAATCCCTGGCGAGTCATGGTCGCTTCTCCCCGCCCCGAGGCACGTCCGAAAAATCAGCGTGAAACACAACCGAACGAAGCGGCATATCCCATTTTCCTTCGCAACGATATCGATGGTTCGTCTCGGCTGGCGTTCTGGGCGCCGACCTCGGCGCGAGGGTCGCATGCATGCCTGGCAATGCCTATAGGGAAGAGTGTTCGTTGGACGCAGAACCCACCGGCGCCGCCGCTCGCGAGGCAAGGTAGGTCGACAGCTTATTCACCTGGGGCGCACTGAAGCGCAAGCCGAGCTTGCTGCGGCGCCAGAGCACATCGTCCGTCGTCCTGGCCCATTCGGCCTTACATAGATAGTCCACTTCCGCCTGATACAGATCGTGACCGAAGTGTTCGCCCAGATCCGCCAATGCGCGCGCGGGCCCGATAACGCGACGACACCGGCTGCCATAGCTGCGTACCCATCGCCTGGCCAGCGATTCAGGCAGCCATGGGTGCAATGCCTGCAGCTCGCTTTGCCACGTATCGATATCGGGGCGATCACCGCCGGGAAGCGGCGGTCCCTCGGAAGTCCACGCCGCGGTGGCTTGCTGAAATAACGGCGCCATCAGATCCACGGCTTCTTCCGCCAACTTGCGGTAGGTGGTCAGCTTGCCGCCGAAGACGTTGAGCAGCGGTGCGCCCTGTTGATCCATCTCAAGCAAGTAGTCGCGCGTGACCTGCGAGGCGTTGCTCTGCTCGTCGTCGAGCAGCGGCCGCACGCCGCTGTAGTTCCACACGACATCGGCGGGCGTGACATGGCGCTTGAAGTAGCGATTCACGGCATCGCAGAGGTACTGCGCTTCGTCCGGCGCGATGCGAGGCGCCGAAGGATCGTCGTGGTAGTCCACGTCGGTGGTGCCGATCAGCGTGAAGTCTGTTTCGTAGGGAATGGCGAACACCACGCGCCGATCGGGCTGCTGGAAGATATACGCATAGCGATGCTCGAACAGCCGCGGAACAACGATATGACTGCCCTTGACCAGGCGCAGCGCGTGATCGTGGCGAACCTTGGCGACCTGGTCCAGGAACTGCACCGCCCAGGGCCCGGTGGCATTGACCAAGGCTTTCGCACGAATGTGTGATGTTCCGTGATCCGCTGATGCAACTTGGACGGTCCAGCCATTGGCGTCGCGCTGGGCACCCACGCAATGTGTGCGGGTAAGAATGGTTGCGCCGCGTTCTTGGGCATCCATGGCATTGAGCACGACCAGTCGCGCGTCCTGCACCCACGCGTCGGAATACACGAACCCCGTGCGAAATTCATCGCGCAGCGGAGCACCGGACGCATGGCCCTTCAACGAGACACGCCGCGACCGGGGAAAGACCTGTCGCCGTCCGCCGAGATGGTCATACAGGAACAGGCCAAGGCGGATCATCCAGCCCGGGCGCAGGTGCGACTGATGCGGCAACACGAAGCGCAATGGCCAAATGATATGCGGGGCAGCGCGCAGCAGCACCTGGCGTTCGGCGAGCGCCTTGCCCACGAGGTTGAAATGGTACTGCTCGAGGTAGCGCAGTCCGCCATGGATCAGCTTGGTGCTGGCGCTGGAGGTGTGTGCCGCCAGATCGTCACGTTCGCACAGGCAGACGGAAAGTCCGCGGCCCGTGGCATCCCGGGCGATGCCCGCGCCGTTTATGCCGCCACCGACAATGAGAAGGTCGTATGACTCAGACATCGTCTTGCCCGTTGTAGTGGCCGTCCAAGAGCAGTCCTCAGTGTTGGGGCGTGGCTGACTCAGTGCCGTGGCTAGCTTCGCTCGTTGGCCATTGCGGTGTCACGGCTTTTTGTTGCGATGTCGACGATGTCCGGCTGCAGGCGATGGGCAACTTCTTGCCGCGTGCCTTCGCGCCCGTGCCGCGTCTCCTTGCCTGGGTTAGCCTAGCCGAAGCTCACAACAGAAAAGTTTCCATGACAGCTCAGCCTTTCTCACGCCTCGCCCACGTTCGGCAGATGAGTGCCTATAACACCTGGATGAATAACAAGCTCTACGTCGCGGCTGCGAGTTTGCCGGCGGCCGACGTGGTGGCCGATCGCAAGGCGTTTTTCGGTTCGATCCAGGCGACGCTGGGGCACATTGCCGTGGCCGATACGATCTGGCTGCAACGCTTTGCCACGCATCCGGCGCACTACGCGTCGCTGCAGTCGCTACGCGGCTTGCCGGTCCAGCGCGATCTGGGCGCGCAGCCATTTGCCGACCTTGCGGCCCTTGCTGCGCATCGACATTCACTCGACCACATGATCGAGGCCTGGGCGGCCGAGGTGACCGAGACGGACCTCGACCACGCGCTGGAGTACGTGAACACGCGGGGCGACTCGTTCCGCAAGCCGTACTTCTTCCTTGTCATGCATTTCTTCAATCACCAGACCCATCATCGCGGGCAAGTGACGACGCTGTTGACGCAGACAGGCGTGGACGTGGGGTCGACAGATCTGTCGACATTGATTGCCGACGTGTGATGGTTCGCCTGCGGGGCGCGGGTTGTGAGCGATGAGTCCACGACGCGCTGCGGATGCAGCGTCGTGATTGCGCACAAGGTGCGCTGCGGCAGAGGGCGTTTAAGCGGCCAGCAGTTGGGCCAGGTGTTCCGGATCGCGCGCCAATGCATGCGCACCGGCCTTTTCCAGTTCAGCCTGGCTGCCGAAACCCCACAGCACGCCGATACCCTGGACGCGGTTGGCCACGGCACCGTCGATGTCGAAATGGCGGTCGCCAATCATCACCGCTTGCGTGGGCTCAGCACCGAAATCGCTCAAGGCCGCCGCGATCATCGTGGCTTTTTCGCTGTGCGGGCTGGATGGGTCGGGACCATATAGACGGCTGAACGCGGAGCCGAAGGGCAGGTGCTCGATGATCGGTCGCGCGTGCCGCTCCGGCTTGCTGGTGACGACAGCCAGCGTGTGGCCGGCCGCCTGCAGGCGCTCGATCATGGCGTCGATGCCTGGATACACCGTGTGTTCCTGCCAGCCGATGGTGTGGAAGCGCTCGTGGTAGTGCTCCACCGCCTGCTCGATGCGGTCGTGATCGTGGTCCAGCAGCGGCGCAAAACTGTGCCGCAGCGGTGGACCGATCCAGTGACGCATTTCGGCGGGATGCGCCACGCCCAGCTGCGTCAGCGCATGGCGGACGCAGCCCAGAATGCCGATCTCCGAATCGATCAGCGTGCCATCGAGATCGAACAGGCAGAGCATTACTTGCCTGCGCGCGCCCGGAGCGCCGCCACGGCCGGCAGTTCCTTGCCTTCAAGGAATTCAAGGAAGGCGCCGCCGCCGGTGGAGATGTAGGACACCTCGTTTTCGATGCCGTACTTGTCCACGGCGGCGAGCGTGTCGCCACCGCCGGCAATGGAGAAAGCCGGCGAGGCGGCGACGGCACGCGCCAGCGTTTCCGTGCCATGGCCGAACGCATCGAATTCGAACACGCCCACCGGGCCGTTCCACACCACGGTGCCGGCCTTGGCGATCATCTCGGCGTAGCGGCGTGCGGTCTCCGGACCGATGTCAAGGATCAGCTCGCCGTCCTTCACTTCATCCACCGGCTTCACCGTGGCGGGCGCGTGCGCGGAAAACTCCGGCGCGACAATCACGTCTACCGGCAGCGGAACATCGGCGTTCCGGCGCTTGGCTTCGGCGATCACTTTCTTGGCGGCCGGGATGAGGTCGGGTTCGTACAGCGAATTGCCCACCGAATAACCCATGGCGGCGATGAAGGTGTTGGCGATGCCGCCGCCCACAATCAGCTGATCGACCTTGCCGATCAGGTTTTCGAGCAGGGTGAGCTTGGTCGAGACCTTGGAGCCGGCCACGATGGCCAGCAGCGGGCGGGCAGGGTGCTCCAGCGCCTTGCCCAGCGCGTCCAGCTCGGCCGACAGCAGCGGGCCGGCGGCGGCGATGGGAGCGAACTTGATCACGCCATGCGTGGAAGCCTGCGCGCGATGCGCGGTGCCGAAGGCGTCCATCACGAAGATGTCGCACAGTGCGGCGTACTTCTTCGAAAGGGCATCGTCGTCCTTGCCTTCGCCCACGTTCATGCGGCAATTCTCGAGCACCACCACTTCGCCTTCGGCAACGTCGACGCCGTCGAGGTAGTCGGCCACCAGGCGCACCGGCTGGCCCAGCTTGTCACTGAGCCACTTGGCCACCGGCGCCAGCGAGGACTCGGCGTCGAACTGGCCTTCCTTCGGGCGACCCAGATGCGACAGCACCATCACGCGGGCGCCGGCATCGCGAGCGGCCTTGAGGGTGGGCAGCGCAGCGTCCAGACGTTGGGTGGAAGTGATCCGGCCGTTCTCGATCGGTACGTTCAGGTCTTCGCGAATCAGCACGCGCTTGCCGCGCAGATCAAGATCGCTCATGCGGGTAACGGACACGGCGGAACTCCCTCGGTTTGGATGCATGGATGCGGGCGCCCTGGGGCGCGAACCGCCTATTGTCCTGCCCGTTTCGCGGTGATGCAAACCGCGTGACAGGTATCCTACGGGCCTGACATGTCGCCGAAAGGACAAAGGTATGGGGCAGGAACTGGTGTTGTACGGCTATTGGCGCTCCAGCGCGGCCTACCGGGTGCGCATCGCGCTGAACCTGAAAGGCCTGCCTTACGAGTCCGAGGCGGTGCACCTGGTCAACCAGGGCGGCGAGCAGCATCTGCCGGATTTCCAGGCTCTAAACCCGCAGGAACTGGTGCCTTGCCTCATCGACAATGGCCAGGTCTTCACTCAGTCCATGGCCATCATGGAATACCTGGACGAGACGCACCCCGAGCCGCCACTGCTGCCGTCGGACGCGGCAGGTCGGGCACGCGTGCGCGCGTTGTCGCAGGTCATCGCCTGCGACCTGCACCCGCTGGGCAATCTTCGCGTACTGCAGTACCTGACGTCGCAACTCGGCGTCGATGATGCGACCAAGGGCGTGTGGTCGCGCCACTGGATCAGCCTGGGCCTGCAGGCCATGGAATCGATGCTGACGGGCAACGTGGCGACCGGTCGGTTCTGTCATGGCGATACCCCCACCATGGCGGATGCGTGCCTGGTGCCGCAGGTCTACAACGCCGTGCGCTGGAAGCTGCCGATGGACGGCTATCCAACGATTCAGCGCATCCACGACGCCTGCCAGTCGCTGGTGGCCTTCCAGCGCGCCGTGCCGGAAGCGCAGGCGGACGCACCGGCGCCGGTCTGAGCGTTCGTAGAATGACGAAGTGCGCGGGGCGGCATGCACCCCGCGGCTTGAGATATCGGCCTTAGAAGCCCAGGCCGTAGGGATCGTTGCCGACCAGTTCCGTGTTTTCCGCATTGCCACCGCTGTCGGACAGGCGAATCTTGAGCGCCAGGCCGTCGCGCGAGTCGGCCTTGTTGAGCGCTTCTTCCAGCTCGATGCGGCCTTCCTTGTAGAGGCGGTACAGCGACTGGTCGAAGGTCTGCATGCCTTCCTGCAGGCTGCGGTCCATCGCTTCCTTCACGTCGTGCACCTGGCCGCGACGAATCATGTCGCGGATCAGCGGCGTGTTGAGCAGCACTTCCGTCGCCGGCAAACGGCGGCCGTCCTTGCCGATCACCAGGCGCTGGCTGATCACCGCGCGCAGGTTGAGCGCGAGGTTCATCAGCACGTTCTTGTGTGCCGATTCCGGGAAGAAGTTGAGGATGCGTTCCAGCGTCTGGTCGGCGTTGTTCGAGTGCAGTGTGGCAAGACAGAGGTGACCGGTTTCGGAGAACGAAATGGCCGCTTCCATCGTGTCGGTGTCGCGGATTTCGCCGATCATGATCACGTCCGGCGCCTCGCGCATGGCGTTGCGCAAGGCCTCGTGATAGCTGTGCGTATCCAGGCCGACTTCGCGCTGGTTGACGATGGATTTCTTGTGGCGGTGCAGGTATTCGATCGGATCCTCGATGGTGAGGATGTGGCCCGAGGAATTCTGGTTGCGATGGTCGATCATCGCCGCCAGCGTGGTCGACTTGCCCGAGCCCGTGGCACCCACCACCAGGATCAGGCCGCGCGGCTCCATGATCAGCTCGCGGAAGATGCTGGGCAGCTGCAGCTGGTCGATGCTCGGGATTTCACTCTTGATGGCACGGATGACCATGCCCACTTCGCCGCGCTGCTTGAACACGTTGATACGGAAACGGCCGGCTTCCTTCACCGCCAGCGCCATGTTCAGCTCCAGGTCGCGCTCGAACTGCGGTACCTGGCCTTCGTCCATCAACGAGTAAGCGATTTTCTTCACCATGCCGCTGGGCAAACCGGTATTGCCCAGCGGGTAGAGCTTGCCCTCGACCTTAATGTTCACAGGGGCGCCCGTCGTCAGGAACATATCCGACGCGCCCTTGTCAACCATTAGCTTGAGGAAATAACCAATGTCCACTCGAATCCCCTAGTTCCGTGCGCATTGCTAAAGTGGATTATGCCCGCCCACAATACGCTGCGACACTCCGAGAGGACTGAGTGATGGTGCACATCTTTTTCCCGCCGAGACGACAAATGAATAATGCTCGATTGGCGGTTTCGACCCTGACGCTGGCCATGACGCTGGCGCTGGCCGGTTGCGCTTCGGCGCCGCCGCCGGACGGGATCATGAACCAGGCTCAGATGCAGCTGCAGGCGGCACGGGATGCCGATGCCGCAGCCTACGACCCGATTGACTGGGGGAACGCCCAGGACAAGTTCCAGCAAGCCCAGAACGCCATGGCCAAGCGCGACTACGACGTCGCCGCCCAACTGGCCGACGAAGCCCGGGCCAGCGCCGAGCTGGCCCGCGCCAAGGCCCGCCTGGGGGCCGCCCGGGCGCAGATCCAGAGCAAGACGTCAGCGAACCAGCAGCTGCGCGAGCAGATCGACCAGGCCCTGTCCGAGCAGCAACAGCAGGACCAGAGCCAGGCCACCAGCCTGCCGCCACAACAGCAGCCGGCGGACATGCCCGCCCCGCCCAGTTCCGCGCTGGGTGAGCCTGTCCCGCAGGGGCAGGGCTTCCAGACCTACCCGCAAAACCCGCCCACTGACCAGCCGGCTCCTGCGTCGAGCACTGACCAAGGAGGCCATCCATGAAACTGACCTTCCGCCTTTCCATGTTGCTGGTGGCCGTGGCTGCCACGGGCGTCGCCTATGCGTCCTCCAAGGACGACATGGACGTGGCCCGCTTGAACAACAGCCTCAGCCAACTCGCCAGCGATCCGTCCCTGGGCATGTATGCCCAGGCGGAGCAGGCGCGTGCCCACGACGCCGTGAACCAGCTGTCCCAGGCGCGCTCGCGTGATCACGCCCATGCGCTTTACATCGCCGAGCGCCGCGTGGATCTCGCCCGCGCCACGGCTCAGCTGCAGGACGCCCAGCAGCAGATTGCCAAGCTCGACCGTGAACACGACCAGATCCAGCTCGACGGCAGCCGCCGCGAGACGGAAATGGCCCGTCGCGAACTTGAGCGCCAGCGCCTGCAGTACCAGGCAGCCCAGGAAGAATCGGCTCGTCAGCTCGCCGCTGGCGCCGAAGCCGCCGCCCAGGCCCAGGCGCAGGCCGACCAGGCCAAGAAGCTCGCCGCGGCGCAGGCCAAGGTGGCCAATGCCGCCAAGAAGCAGGCTGACCTGGCTGCCCAGGCGGCCCGAGCGATGCGCCAGCAGATGCAGGGCGACAGCTCGACGAACAAGGATCAGGGCAAGTAACTCCCGCCCCGCCGTATGTTCGGAAAAGGCCGGCGGCGTCCCCGTCGGCCTTTTCTTTGTCCGATGAACAGCCGAGGTGACGCGGCCCGTGGCGGCTGGCGTTCAAATTCCGCAACGCTCGCGTTCGCCTTCCGCAAAAGGCTGTTCTGGCAGTCTTTTTTCAGAAAGTTCCTGCATTTATATCTGCCGATATGACGCTTGCATGACCCCAGAACGGGGAGTAGGGTCAAGTTCCCAGGGGGCACCTTCGCGCCCTGGGTCACCGACCTGAGTCATGCGCCCATCCTTCTCCTTCATCGTTCTCCATGGACCGGTCGACCGGCATGGATAGCGGGTGCGTGTGCGTGATTCCTCGTCAGCAGGCGTCCCTCTCAGCCGCCTGCCGTTCTCTCCAGAGGAGGTTCGATCATGTTTGAAAACCAGCAGCGTGATGATGTCGAAGCATTGATGAAGGCAGACGCCGAATTCCGTCGGCTTTACCAGCACCATCAAGAACTCGACAGCAAGGTGCACGACGCCGAAATCGGCGTGCTTCCCATCGATGACATGACGTTGTCGGGCATGAAGAAGGAGAAACTCCACGCGAAGGAGCGGCTCCAGCGCATGTGGGACAACCGAGCGCACCACATCAACTGAATCTGCGACGTTTTCGCATGAACGCAGCCCCGGCGCCTCACGGCTTCCGGGGCTGTGTCGTTTCTGGCGTTCGGGTAAGGGCAAACCGGGCTCGGTTATCATCCGGTTTTCGAGCGGCCATCACGAAGCAGCCGCTGCCTACAGCAAGGAGTTTTTATGTCGGTCCACCAGAGTGTCCTCGAACTGATCGGACGTACCCCGATGGTACGCGCGCAGCGCCTGGACGTTGGACCGTGTGAGCTGTTCCTCAAGCTGGAAAGTGCCAACCCGGGCGGCTCGGTGAAGGACCGCATCGGCATGTCGATGATCGAAGGCGCCGAGAAGGCAGGCAAGATCCGTCCCGGCGACACGCTGGTGGAAGGCACCGCCGGCAATACCGGCCTGGGCCTGGCGCTGGTGGCGCAGCAGAAGGGCTACCGCCTGATCCTGGTGGTGCCGGACAAGATGAGCCGCGAGAAGATCTTCAACCTCAAGGCCATGGGCGCCGAGGTGGTACTCACCCGTTCGGACGTGGCCAAGGGCCATCCGGAGTACTACCAGGACATGGCCGAGCGCATCGCGCGCGAAACGCCAGGCGCCTACTTCATCAACCAGTTCGGCAACCCGGACAACCCGGCGGCGCACATTGCCACCACGGGCCCTGAAATCCTGGAGCAACTAGACGGCAAGGTCGACGCCATCGTGGTCGGCTGCGGCTCGTCCGGCACGCTGAGCGGCCTCTCGAAGTTCTTTGCCGAGCATTCGCCCAACACCGATTTTGTGCTGGCCGATCCGGTCGGCTCCATCCTGGCGCAATACATCAACGACGGCGTGCTCTCGACCAAGTCGGGCAGCTGGATGGTCGAAGGCATCGGCGAGGATTTCCTGCCGAGCATCAGTGACTTCACGCGCGTGAAGAAGGCCTATGCCATTCCCGACAAGGAAAGCTTCCTGGCCGCGCGCGAATTGCTGGCGAAGGAAGGCATTCTGGGTGGTTCCTCCACCGGCACCCTGCTTGCCGCCGCGCTGCGCTACTGCCGCGAGCAGACGGCGCCCAAGCGCGTGGTCACCCTGGTGTGCGATACGGGCAACAAGTACCTGTCGAAGATGTACAACGACTACTGGATGCTCGATAACGGCTTCATCGAACGCGAGCAGCACGGCGACCTGCGCGACCTGCTGCTGCGCCCCTTCGCTCAGCGCGACACCGTTGTCATCGGCCCGAACGAGTTGCTGATGACGGCCTACACGCGCATGAAGCTGTATGACGTCTCGCAATTGCCGGTGATGGACGGCAGCCGCCTGGTCGGCATCCTCGATGAATCGGATGTGCTGATGCACGTGCACGCGGACGAAAGCCGGTTCCGCGACCCGGTATCCACCGCCATGATCACCAGCCTGCATATGCTGGACGTGCGCTCGCCGATCGAATCGCTGCTGCCCGTGTTCGATCGCGGACACGTGGCCATCGTGGTGGACGGCGAACAGTTCCTGGGCCTGATCACCCGTATCGATCTGCTGAACTATCTACGCCGCAAGGTGCATTGAAGCCTGGGCAACGAGGCGTTCAGCATAGGCCATCGGAACGCCCGCCCATCGCCACGAAAGTTTGCTGAAATCGGTTGCGTACAGAGTCGCGATTTCGCGGCTGTCATTGGCCGCGCCGTGTTCAAGGAGTAACAGCTCATGTGTGGAATCGTTGCCGCCGCCGCCCAGCGTGATGTGGCCCCCTTGCTCATCGCCGGCCTCAAGGCGCTGGAATACCGTGGTTACGATTCAGCGGGCCTGGCCGTGCTCGATCGCGGCGAGATCCACCGCGTGCGTGCCAAGGGCAAGGTGCGCGAGATGGAGGCGCTCTATCTCGCCGCCCCGTTCCCCGGCGGCACCGGCATTGCGCACACGCGCTGGGCGACGCATGGCGTGCCCAATGAAGCGAACGCACACCCCCACATGGCGGGCAGCATCGCGCTGGTGCACAACGGCATCATCGAGAACTACGCCACGCTGCGCGCCGATTTGCAGGCACGCGGCCATGTCTTTACCTCCGAAACCGACACCGAAGTGATGGCGGCGCTGATCAACGAGCATGTGCAATCGGGCCTGAGCCTGCGTGAAGCCGTGCTGGCCACCGTGCGCGAACTCGAAGGCGCCTACGCCATTGCCGTGATCAGCAGCAAGGAACCTGGCCGCGTAGTGGGTGCTCGTCATGGCGCGCCATTGCTCGTGGGCGTGGGCATCGGCGAGCATTTCCTGGGTTCGGATGCGCAGGCGCTGATCCAGGTGACGAACAAGATCATCTATCTCGACGAAGACGACGTCGCCGAGATCACGCGCGACCAAGTGGAAATTTTCAATCTCGACGGCCAGCGCGTCGAGCGCTCCATGCACGAAAGCGAACTTTCCGCCGATGCGGTGGAACGTGGCGAATACCGCCATTACATGCAGAAGGAAATCTTCGAGCAGCCCCATGCCGTGGCGGCCACGCTGGAAGCTCGCATCGGCCCGCACGGCGTGCTGCCGAACATCTTCGGTGTGGATGGCGACGAACTGCTCGCCAAGGTGCGTGGCCTGCACATCATTGCCTGCGGCACCAGTTACCACGCGGGTCTCGTCGCCAAATACTGGATCGAGGAATACGCGCGCCTGCCGGTAAACGTGGAAGTGGCCAGCGAGTACCGCTACCGCGAAGCCGTGGTGCCCGATGGCACGCTATTCGTGGCGATTTCGCAGTCCGGTGAAACGGCCGATACGCTGGCCGCCATGCGCGAGTCGCGCCGTCGTGGCTATCTGGGCACGCTGGCGATCTGCAACGTGCCCGAGTCGTCCGTGGTGCGCGAGGCCGACCTCAAGTTGATGACGCGCGCGGGCCCGGAAATCGGCGTGGCGTCTACCAAGGCCTTCACCACGCAGCTCGCTGCGCTGGCGCTGCTCACGCTGCATCTTGCGCACCATCGTGGCATGGACAACACCCGCTACATCGATCTGTGCGCCCAGCTGCAGCATCTGCCGCGTGCGCTCGAGGACGCGCTCAAGCTTGAGCCGCAGGTGATCGACCTGGCCGAGCATCTCATCCATCGCCAGCACGCCCTGTTCCTGGGGCGTGGTGCGCAATATCCGGTGGCGCTGGAAGGCTCGCTCAAGCTCAAGGAAATCTCGTACATCCACGCCGAAGCCTATCCGGCTGGCGAGCTCAAGCACGGCCCCCTGGCGCTCGTTGACGAAGACATGCCTGTCATCGCCGTCGCCCCCAACGGCCCACTGCTCGACAAGCTCAAATCCAACCTGCAGGAAGTCCGCGCCCGCGGCGGCGAACTGCTCGTCTTCGCCGACGGCGAAGCCAGCCTCGAAGGCAACGGCGCCCGCGGTGTGACGCTGCGGATCAACGGTGGTGGCGACTTCATCGCGCCAGCCGTGTTCACCGTGCCACTGCAACTGCTTGCGTATCACGTCGCCGTGCTGCGTGGCACGGACGTGGATCAGCCGCGCAATCTGGCGAAGTCGGTGACGGTGGAATAAGCCTGTATTCCGCAAAAAAAGCCGCGCAAAAGCGCGGCTTTTTTGTTTCAGACGTCTAGTACTGTACTCAAGATCGACCGTAGACGTCTTCGAGTCGGACGATGTCGTCCTCACCCAGGTAGCTTCCAGATTGAACCTCGATGAGTTCGAGGGCGACCTTTCCAGGATTGCGCAGGCGATGCACGCTGCCCAGCGGGATATACGTGCTCTGATTCTCACTGAGCAGGAATACGCGGTCGTCGCAGGTCACCTCGGCTGTGCCCGAGACCACAATCCAGTGTTCTGCTCGATGGTGGTGTTTCTGCAAACTCAGCGCTGCGCCGGGCTTGACGACGATGCGCTTGACCTGGAACCGATCACCGGCTTCGATCGAGTCGTAACTACCCCAAGGGCGTCGCACGGCGCGATGCAATGAGTGTTCGCTGCGACCGCGGGCCTTGAGTTCGTCCACCACGCGCTTGACATCCTGCGCTGCGTCGCGGTGCGCGACCAGCGTGGCATCGGGTGTGGTGACGACAATAACGTCATCGAGACCAACCGTTGCCACGAGATGGCGGTCATGCGAGCGAACGAGGGCGTTGTGCGTATTGATGGCGATGGTGTCGCCCTCGCTGAGGTTGCCGTTGACGTCCTTGCTTCCGGCGAGCCAAAGCGCGGACCATGAGCCGATGTCGCTCCACTCACAGCTGACCGGCACGACAGCTGCGCGCTTGGTTTTTTCCATCACGGCATAATCGATGGAGTCGTCAGGTACCTTGCCGAACGCCTCCGCGTCGAGACGCACGAAATCCAGGTCGCCTTTGGCCGTGGCGAACACCTCCTTCACGGAGGCCAGCATGGCCGGCGCATGCAAGGCAAGCTCCTCCAGATAGCGCGCGGCTTTGAACATGAACATGCCTGAGTTCCAGTCGTAGCCCCCATCGGCGACATAGGACTGCGCAGTTTCCTGATTGGGTTTTTCAACAAAGCGCTCCACGCGGAACGCCGAATCGTTGATGGCTTCCGCGCGGCGGATATAGCCGAAACCGGTTTCCGGGCGGCTAGGGCGAATACCGAAAGTGACGAGCCAGCCGTCCTTTGCCGAGCTCAGCGCCTGCTCCACAGCGGAAACGAAGCTCTCGGTATCGCCAATCAGGTGATCGGCAGGCAATACGAGCAGAATGGCGTCTGGATCGTTCGCCACCGCATGCAGCGCGCCCAACGCAATGGCGGGCGCGGTGTTGCGGGCCACAGGCTCAAGGATGATCGTGGCGCCATCGACGAGCGATTCAAGCAACTGGTCGGCGACCAGGAAGCGGTGGTCGTCACTAGCGACCACGATGGGAGCCCCTACGTCGGGCAACCTCTCTGTGCGGGCAACGGTTTGCTGGAACAGCGTGCCTTCCCCGCTAAGTGGCAGGAATTGCTTGGGAAGGTTCTTGCGGGAGATGGGCCACAGTCGCGTGCCACTGCCGCCGCTGAGAATGAGGGGAATCAGCATGATCGTCCGTTTACCTCTGCACAAAGCTCGTGAATGACATCGTCCAATCCGGTTCGCCAGTCCGGTAGTGGAAAACCGAAACGCCGGGAAAATCCGGTGTTGTCCAATATCGACCAGCGCGGTCGTGGAGCGGGCGTAGGAAACTCTAGGCTCCCTACCGGCACGATGTCTGGAATGGCTTCCAGTAGACCCATGGAGTGAGCCTTCTGAAAAATCGAAACGGCGAAATCATGCCATGTCGTGGCTCCGCTGGACACGAGATGATACGTCCCCAGGGCGGATGTTTCCTGTCCGGTTGCTGATCGGTGCCATTGCTCAACAGCCGCGAGACTGGCCCGGGCGACCAATCCGGCGGGGGTTGGAGTGCCGTGCTGGTCGTTCACGACGCGCAGTGGGCTCCGCTCATTGGCCAGCCTGAACATCGTGCGGAGGAAATTGTGGCCATGCGCCGCATATACCCACGCCGTACGGAAGATAAAGTGGGGCGCGCCGCTCGCCCGCAGGGCCCGTTCGCCAGCCAGCTTGCTGCGGCCGTAGGCATTGATGGGAGCCGTTTTGTCTTCGACGGTGTAGGGCCTGGACTGGCATCCGTCGAACACGTAGTCCGTGGAGTAGTGAACCACGAGTGCTTGCGTCGCTGCCGCCCATCGCCCAATGACGGCGAGCGCATCGCCATTGATGCGCGTCGCCAGCAACTCCTCCTGTTCCGCGCGATCCACCGCCGTATAGGCCGCGGCGTTGAAGACGACGTCAGCACCGACATTCTCAAGCAGTGCTTCGAGATCGGCGCTTTGGGCCATGTCCACGTGCCGAGCGATATCCCGGCCATTCACGATGCCATCACGGCTGGCGAGCACGACCTCGCCTCCGGCGGCTAGCTCAGGGCTGCCGGCGATGATTCGACCAAGTTGGCCATTGGCGCCGAGCACGAGGATTTTCACGGAACGTAAGCCGGCAACTTGTCTACGGGAATGTCGCTCAGCAACGGGGAGTGCATGTCCTTGGGCGAAAGCATTGGCGCCGTCGATGGCCAGTCGATGCCAATGGCCTCGTCATTCCACCGGATGGTGGCGTCGGCTGCGGGTTCGTAGAGGGCGGTGCACTGGTAGGTGAAGATGGCTGCTTCGGACACGACACAGAAACCATGCGCAAACCCTTCCGGTATCCACAAATGCCGGCGATTCTGTGCGCTCAGTGTTACGGCCTCCCAGAGGCCGAATGTCGGCGAGCCCTGGCGGATGTCGACCGCTACGTCGTACACCTCGCCCTCCAGAACGCTCACGAGCTTGCCCTGCGGATGAGGCCACTGGTAATGCAGCCCGCGAAGGACGCCGCGGGTGGAGCGCGACACATTGGTCTGCACGAAACTGGCACGGATCCCAGCCTGGCCGAACCGTGCGGCATTGAAACCTTCATAGAAGAAGCCTCGTTCGTCTTCGAACACACGCGGCTCGATCACGAGCACACCCGGCAAGCGCGTTTGCATCACCTTCATTGCTTGGATTCCACGTCAATCAGCGAGGCAAGGTACTGGCCGTATCCCGTCTTGGACAGCGCGTTGGCCTGGGCTTTCAGTTGTGCCGTGTCGATCCAGCCTTGTGTGAAGGCAATTTCCTCAGGGCAGCACACCTTCAGTCCTTGTCGATTCTCTATGGTCTGGATGTAGTTGCTCGCCTCGATGAGCGAATCGTGGGTACCTGTGTCCAGCCATGCGAAACCTCTTCCGAGCTTCTCGAGTTGCAGGCTTCCCTCAGCCAGGTAGCGGCGGTTGAGATCGGTGATTTCCAGTTCGCCACGCGCCGATGGTGTCAGTTCGGCAGCGAATTCGGGAGCGCGGTGATCGTAGAAATAGAGCCCGGTCACAGCGTATTGGGATTTGGGCGAAGCCGGCTTTTCCTCGATGCCGATGACCCTGCCGTGCGCGTCGAATTCGGCAACGCCATATCGCTGGGCGTCACGCACCCAATAGCCGAACACAGTCGCGCCTTCTCGCTGCCCGGCCTGTCTGAGGCGTTCGACGAGGCCCTCGCCGTAGAAAATGTTGTCACCGAGCACGAGGCAGCTTGGCGAGCCGGCGAGGAAGTCCTTGCCGATGACAAACGCCTGAGCCAGCCCGTCGGGCGCGGGCTGCACCGCGTACCGAATGGAAATGCCCCATTGCGAGCCGTCCTTGAGCAGCCGCTCGAACAGAGGCTGCTCGTGCGGCGTGTTGATGATCAGCACCTCGCGGATGCCAGCCAGCATGAGTACGGCCAGCGGGTAATAGATCATCGGCTTATCGTAGACAGGCAACAACTGCTTGCTTACGGCCTGGGTGATCGGGTGCAGGCGCGTGCCTGCCCCGCCCGCCAGAATGATGCCTTTCCTCGATGTCATGCGCCGATCCTTTCCAGGCGATAGCTGCCATCCAGTACGTGCTCGATCCAGGGCTGATGGTTGAGGTACCAGTCCACGGTCTTAGCGATCCCTGTTTCGAACGTCTCGGACGGACGCCAACCCAGTTCGCCCTGCAGCTTGCTCGAGTCGATGGCGTAGCGCCGATCATGGCCTGGGCGATCGACCACGTAGGTAATCAGGGATTCGCGGGGACCGCCGTGAGCCAGGGGAGCCTTGTCGTCGAGCAGCCGACAGATGAGTCTTACAACGGCGATGTTTTCGCGCTCTGAATGGCCACCGATGTTGTACGTCTGGCCCGGGCGGCCGCCCTCTAACACCCGGTGAATGGCCGCACAGTGGTCCCCGACGTACAGCCAGTCACGAATATTTTTGCCATCGCCGTAGACGGGCAAAGCATCACCTACCAGTGCCTTTTGAATGATCAGGGGGATGAGTTTTTCCGGGAACTGGTAAGGGCCGTAATTATTGGAGCAATTTGTCGTCAGCGTCGGTAGGCCGTAGGTGTGGTTGAAAGCGCGGACCAAGTGGTCCGACGCGGCCTTCGATGCGGCATAGGGCGAATTGGGGGCGTAGGCCGTCTCCTCTGTGAACTTGCCCGTGGGTCCCAGTGAGCCGTACACCTCGTCCGTTGACACATGTAGGAAGCGGAAATCCTCCCGGGCGTCTCCGTGCAGCTCCCGCCAGTAGTCGCGAACGCTCTCCAACAGGGCGAGTGTCCCAGAGACATTGGTTTCTACAAAGGCGGCAGGCCCTTCGATGGATCGATCCACGTGAGATTCGGCGGCAAAGTTGACTATTGCTTGCGGGCGATAGTCCGACAGTAGCCGTTGGATCAGGGCGCGATCTCCGATGTCTCCCCGGACAAATTGGTGCGCGCTCTGGCCTTTAAGCGACGCAAGCGTCTGGAGGTTGCCCGCGTAGGTGAGCTTGTCCAGGTTGACGATCCGCCAACCTTGGGCCACCGCGCCCAGGACGAAATTGCCGCCGATGAATCCCGCACCTCCCGTCACGAATAGGGTCTTGCAGGCGCTGCTTGCTTCATTCATGACGGGAGTGGCTCCGGGGTCGGGCTGACTGGTGGGCAATCATGCCTGTTGTCAGCGGGGCGACCAAGCCATGGGCTGCCGGAAAGGCGGTCCTCGCGTGGGCTTTGGCGAATTGTGAACAACTGGCCTTCCGCTAGGTCGGAAAGCCATCTGCCAGCGGTTAATATGTCTGCCTTTGACTAACCTTGGAATGGCCCTAGGGGCCTCAGGCAAACCTGATGAAGACTGGTGGAAAGCGAGACAAGCTTGGTTTGGGCACCCTTGCCATCCATGCGGGGCAACACCCGGATCCGAGCACAGGGGCTATCATGACGCCCATCTATGCGACGTCCACATACGTTCAGGAAAGTCCAGGCCGCCACAAGGGCTATGAGTACTCGCGTACGCAGAATCCTACGCGCATGGCCTACGAGCGCTGTGTAGCGGATCTGGAAGGTGGCGAGGCCGGCTTTGCCTTTGCCTCCGGCTTGGCCGCGGCGGCCACGGTGCTGGACATGCTTGACTCAGGCAGCCACGTCATCGCCATGGACGACCTCTACGGCGGCAGTTATCGACTTTTCGAGCGAGTGCGCAGGCGCTCGGCCGGCTTGGACTTCAGTTTCATCGACCTCAACGACATCCAGGCCCTGAAAGCCGGGTTGAAGCCCAACACGCGCATGATCTGGGCCGAAACACCCACCAATCCTATGCTCAAGCTCGTGGATTTGGAAAAGGTGTCTGCTTTCGCCAAGAAGCATGGCTTGATTCTAGTGGTCGACAACACCTTCTGCTCGCCCATACTGCAGCGTCCGCTGGAATACGGTGCCAACTTGGTACTGCACTCGGCCACCAAGTACCTGAACGGTCACTCGGACATGGTAGGTGGCATCGTCGTGGCCGGTACCGATACCCTTGCAGAGCAAATGGGCTTTCTGCAGAACTCTGTTGGTGCCGTCGCCGGGCCGTTCGACAGCTTCCTGGCCATGCGTGGCCTCAAGACGCTGCACTTACGCATGAAGGCGCATTGCGAAAGTGCGCTCGAGCTAGCTAAGTGGCTGGAGAAGCACCCGCAGATCGAGCGAGTTATTTATCCGGGCCTCAAGAGCCATCCGCAGCACGCTCTCGCGCGCCGTCAGATGGATGGTTTCGGCGGCATCATCAGTGTTGAGGTCAAGGGCGGCCTTAAGAAGGCGCGTCGCACGCTGGAGCGCTGCCACCTTTTTGCGCTGGCCGAATCGCTCGGCGGCGTGGAAAGCCTCATCGAACACCCCGCAATCATGACTCATGCCTCGGTGCCGTCGGCCAACCGCAAGCGCCTAGGCATTAGCGATGGCCTGATCCGTCTGTCCGTTGGCGTGGAAGACATCCGCGATTTGCGGAACGAGTTAGAACACGCACTCGCCTGACCCGATGGGCCGCCTTTGAGTTGAAGGCCGGTGACGCAGGGAGCCGGTCAACGCAGGCCACATGCCAGGAAATGGCGTGTGTCGCGTAAGAATAAAATCCCCTCAATCCAGGTCTTGCTATCGCGGCAGACAACCGCCGCGCCGTACATGGAAAAACTATGACTGAGATGTTGGCTGCCATCTGGCGCTACCGGTTTTTCATCTTCTCGTCGGTGAGAAACGATTTTCGCGCTCGCTTCGCACGAAGCAGCCTTGGCGCGGTGTGGATGATCCTGCAGCCGCTAGCGCAGGTCGCCATCTACGCGTTGGTGCTCTCGCGAGTACTGGGCTCGCGCTTGCCAGGCACTGACAACAAGTACGCCTACGTCATCTATCTTATCTCGGGCATCCTGGGGTGGTCGCTTTTCGTCGAGCTGCTTTCGCGTTGCCTGACCATCTTCGTGGACAGCGGAAGCCTGCTGAAGAAGGTGGTGTTTCCGCGGATCTGCCTGCCGCTGATCCTTGCCGGATCAGCGTTGATCAACAACCTGCTGCTGCTGGCGGCCACGCTGGGCGTCTTCGTCATCGTCGGCCATCCCATCGACAGCTCGGCGCTGTGGCTGCTGGTGCTCATTCCGCTGACGCTGTCCTTTGCCCTGGGGCTGGGGCTGATCCTGGGCACGCTCAACGTGTTCGTGCGCGACGTCGCACAGGTGATGAACGTGGTGCTGCAGCTGTGGTTCTGGCTCACGCCGGTGGTCTACATGCCCACCATCGTGCCCGAGCAGTTCCAGGCAGTGCTCAACGCCAATCCCATGTACTGGATCGTCAGTTCGTACCAGAACGTGCTGCTGTTCCATAAGGCGCCCGACCTTGACCACCTCGGCCTGACGGCGGTGATTTCGTTGGGCCTGCTGGCGGTGGCGTTGCTGCTGTTCCGTCGTTCGTCGGCTGAAATGGTGGACGTGCTATGAGCGGCGACGTGCTGGTTTTGAAAGGGGTCGGCAAGGCCTTCCGCGAATATCCCTCTCAGATACTGCGGTTCCTGACCTGGATGGGCGTGCGCGTCCGCAACGTCAACGAACACTGGGTGCTGCGCAACGTGTCGTTCCGGCTTGGCCACGGCGAAGCCGTGGGTATCGTGGGACAGAACGGCGCGGGCAAGAGCACGCTGCTCAAGCTCATTACCGGCACGCTGCGCCAGACCACCGGCGACATCGTCGTCAATGGACGCATCGCCGCCATCCTCGAACTGGGCATGGGCTTCAACGCCGATCTCACGGGTCGCCAGAACGCCATACACACGGCAGGCCTGATGGGATTCAGCCAGGCCGACATCGCCCGTGTGCTGCCCGATATCGAGGCCTTCGCGGAAATCGGCGAGTATTTTGACGAACCCGTGCGCACGTATTCGAGCGGCATGCAGATGCGCGTGGCGTTTGGCGTGGCGACGGCGTTTCGCCCGGAAGTGCTGATCGTCGACGAGGCGTTGTCCGTGGGCGATGCCTATTTCCAGCACAAGAGCATGGCCCGCATCCGCGAGTTCCGTCGGCAGGGCACCACGCTGATCATCGTGTCGCACGACCGCACGGCGGTGCAGGCACTTTGCGATCGGGCGATCCTGCTGGACAAGGGCGAACAGCGCATGGACGGCGATCCGCACACCGTCATGGATTACTACAACGCCATGATCGCGGAGAAGGAAAACAGCGCGATCCAGTCCGTGCAGCTTGAGTCTGGCAAGGTGCAGACCATTTCCGGCAGCGGCGAGGCGGTGATCGATTCGATCGGGTTGTTCAATGCGGCCGACGAGAAGGTCGAGTTCATCAATGTCGGGGAGACGGTGGATCTGCGCGTCCGGGTCATGGTCAGGCAGGACCTGCCGCGACTGGTCCTGGGTTACCTCATCAAGGATCGCCTGGGCCAGGATGTCTTCGGCACCAATACGCATCACACCGCGCAGGTGCTGGAAAACGTGCGGGCCGGCGAGTCGTACGAATTCAGCATACGCTTCGACGCGAACATGGGTGCAGGCGCGTATTCCGTTTCCACCGCGCTGGTCAGCACGGACACGCATCTGGTCAACAACTATGAGTGGCGCGACCTGGCGCTGGTGTTCACCGTGATGAACGTGGATCGCACCTACTTCGTCGGAGCTACCTGGGTACCTCCCCACATTTCGATCAAGCAGCCATGACCGTCGTTTCCTACGCACAGAACCAGGAAGACATCATGCTTCATCGCGTGCTGCGCGATGTGAGCCACGGCTTCTACGTGGACGTGGGTGCCCAGCAGCCCATCGTCGACTCCGTCACCAAGCTCTTCTACGACCAGGGCTGGCGAGGCATCAACATCGATCCGCTGCCGCAATGGCATCGCATGCTCGAAGAGGATCGTCCCCACGACATCAACCTTCAGCTCGCCCTGGGCGAGCAGCCCGGGCGCATTTCCCTCTACGCCATTGCGGACACGGGTCTGTCGACGGCCGACCAGGAATTCGCGCGTCGGCACGCCGAGCTGGGCTACGAGGCGACGGAGATCGTGGTCGATGTCCGCACGCTGGATGACGTGTGCGCGCAGTACGCGCCCGCCGATGTCCATTTCCTGAAAATTGACGTGGAGGGCGCCGAGGAAGGCGTGCTTCGCGGCTTTTCATTCGAGCGCATCCGACCGTGGGTCGTGGTGGTCGAAGCCGTGGAGCCGGTGGCGCAGCGTGAGGGCGATGCAGCGAGCGAGGCGGTGACGACGCATCAGCGCTGGGAGCCGATCCTGCTGGAAAAAGGCTACGAGTTTGTCTATTGGGACGGGCTCAACCGCTTCTATCTGGCCAAGGAACATCTTTCCCTGCGCAACCGCTTCGATGCGCCGCCCAATCCGCTGGATGCGTTTGTCCGTTACAACGACCTGGCCAAGCATGCGCGCATCCTGCAGCTGGAAGCGGAGCGCAAAGGCCTGGTGGATGCGGCGGAGCTTGCGTCGTTGCGCCAGCGACTGGGCGATTTTCATGGCCTGGCCGAAAGCGCGCAGAACCGCCTTTACCGCATCGGTGAACTGGAACAGGAGGCGGCCCATCTGCAGGGACGTCTCGCGGCGCTGGAAGAACACAATCGCGTCATGCAGGATGTCGTGGCCTTGCTGCGCGAGGACGTCGAGCGTGCGGGCAGTCTGAGCTTCGAGCGCGACCAGCTCAAGGCCGAGCTCGCGCAGCGCCTGGGCGAAATGGAAGGCCTGCGAAGCGCATTGACCGAAGCGCAGACCAAGCTGGACCAGGTCATCGGCAGCCGCTCGTGGCAGATGACCAAGCCCTTTCGATTCGTTGGCCGCGTGTTTCGCGGAAACGTCAAGCGCCCGGCGCTGATCGACGCCAACGGCCGCAGCTTGCCCAAGCGTGCGGCCCGGCGTGTCATGTTCATCGGTGCGCGGTTCCTGCAGGAGCACCCTGCCGCGCGCCGTGCCGTGGAGCGGATGCTGGGCGCATCGCCTTCGTTGCGCGCCCGTCTGGCCGCTTTCTCGCGGCACAACGCGCCTTACATCAACCCCGACGCCGCCGCGTCGGTGCATGGTGCGGCGGTGGCTGGGCGGCATGGTCGATCGCCGGATGTGTCGGTGATCTACGCGCGTATGCAATCGGTCATCTCTTCCAGCAAGAATCCGCGTTAACGGCCGTGTCGATGCAGGGAACATCACTATGAAGATCGTCATCGACATCCAGGGAGCGCAAAGCGAAAGTCG
Organism: Dyella japonica; assembly: GCF_040545895.1. GTDB lineage: Bacteria > Pseudomonadota > Gammaproteobacteria > Xanthomonadales > Rhodanobacteraceae > Dyella > Dyella japonica_D. The sequence goes on along the minus strand of NZ_JBEPMU010000003.1, from coordinate 505,473 downwards.
TCACCGGGGCATCGGTCGCCACACGGCAGCCTTGGTGAGGGCCTTCGCGCGCGAAGCCGATGGCAAGCACGACGTGTGGATCGTGGCCAACGCCAGCCTTGGCCACGTCGAGGCCGTGCGCGCCGCAGTGGATGGGTTGATACCGCAGGAGCGCATCGTTTCCTTTGCCGTGCCCGGCCAGGTGGCGTCGATGGACGCCGCGCATGCGCCGCTCACGAACGCGGCAGAATTGATCCGCGAGGATTTCCTGCGCAGCCTGAATGCGGACATCGTGTGGTGCAGCAGCCTGTTCGAAGGCTGGGTGGACAACAGCGTCACGTCCATGGGGCGCCTGTCTTCCGATGCCGTGCGCGCCGTGACGTTGTATGACCTCATTCCGTTGTCGGACACGGCGGCCCATCTTTCCAATCCATCCGTGCGCGCTTGGTACTACCGCAAGCTCAGCCAGTTGCAGCGATCGGATGTGTTGCTGGCCATTTCCGACTACGCGCGCCAGGAAGCAATCGAGCTTCTGAATATCTCTCCCGACCGCGTGCACACGATTTCGAGTGCCGCCGACGAGTGCTTTCGCCCGCTGCCTGACGAAGAGCGTCAACGCGCCGTGCAGGGCCTAGAGATCGGCCGTCCATTCGTGCTTTACATGGGTGGTTTTGACAGCCGCAAGAACGTCGAACTGCTGGTGCGCGCGTTCGCGTCGCTGCCGCGGGAATTGCGTGGCCGACATGCGCTGGTGCTTGCCGGGAAAGTCACGGCGTCCCGGGAATCGGTATTGCGTGCGCTGGCGTCGCGGCACGGCCTTGGCGCCATGGACGTGGTGTTCACGCGTGAGCTGACGGACAACGACCTGGTGACGCTTTACAACCAGTGCTCGCTCTTTGTCTTCCCGTCCTTGCAGGAAGGATTTGGTCTGCCCGTGCTGGAGGCCATGGCGTGCGGTGCGCCCGTGCTGGCGGCCAACGCGACCAGCCTGCCCGAGGTCGTGGGACGGTCGGACATGTTGTTCGATCCTGTCGATGCGCCGAGCCTGGCGTCAAAAATGGAAGCGGTGCTCAGCCAGCCCGGCCTGGCGCAGGAGTATCGCCAGCACGGTCTGGTCCAGGCCAAGCAGTTTTCGTGGGAGGCCTGCGCCCGGCGCGCCATGCAGGCGTTCGAAGCGAAGGCGAAGCCGGCGACGACAACGGTTCCGGCAAGCCGCACGCAAATCGCAAAGCCGCGCATGGCGTTCATCTCGCCGTTGCCGCCCGAACGTACCGGCATCGCCGATTACAGTGCCGAGCTGTTGCCCAGCCTTGATCGTTACTACGACATCGACGTCGTGGTCGACCAGAAGACGGTAGGCGACCCGTGGGTTGTCGCTAATTACCCGGTGCGCGACGCGGCCTGGTTCCGGTCGCATGCCCATCTGTTCGACCGCGTGCTGTATCAATTAGGCAACTCCACCTTCCATCTCTACCAGCTCGATCTGCTACGCGATTTTCCGGGCGTCGTCGTGCTCCACGATTCCTTCATCGGCGCGCTGAGCCAGTGGCGCGCGGTGCATGGCGCCGGCGATCGTGAGTACCTGAGGCGGCTTTACCGCGCCCATGGCTATGAGGCCTTGCTGGCCGACAAGGAGCTTGGTCGGAGCTGGACCATCAACCACTATCCCAGTAGCTGGGAAGTCATTGAAAACGCGGCCGGCGTACTGGTTCATTCGCAGTACGCCATGGACCAGGTGCGTCGGGCTTACGGCGCATCGGTGGCGCAGGAAATGCGTCACGTCGCCTTTCCCAAGCATCGCCGGGCGAGCGCGCGCGACGTGTCGCGCAAGGCGCTTGGCCTGAAGCCCGATGATTTTGTCGTCTGCAGCTTTGGCATGGTAGCGCCCACCAAGCTCAACCACTGTTTGCTGTCTGCATGGTTGTCCAGCAGCCTGGCGAAGGACGCGCTGTGCCACCTGGTTTTCGTCGGCGAGAACCATGGCGGTGACTATGGCCGCGAACTGCTCGCCACGATTGCAGCCAGCACCGCTGCAAACCGCATCCGCATCACGGGCTTTGTCGATCACGCGCAGTATCACGCGTGGCTGGAGGCGGCGGACGTCGCCGTGCAGCTGCGCACCGAATCGCGCGGTGAAACCTCGGCGGCGGTGTTCGACTGCATGGCGCAGGCGCTGCCGGTCATCGTCAACGCGCATGCGACGTTCGCGGAGCTGGACGCCTCGGCGGTGTGCATGCTGCCTGACCTGTTCGACAATGGGGATCTGGCGATCGCGCTTGCGACGCTTCACGATGATCCGCTCAAGCGCAAGGCGCTGTCCGAACAGGCGCGGCACGTGATCGATGCGCGTCATCACCCCTCGGTGGTGGCGACGCAATACCGGCAGGCTATCGAGGCGTTCTCCTCGCACCACTTCCTGGCGCGGGAACACGAGCTTTACCGACGATTCGCCAGCATCGATGGCCTGCCGGAAGAAAAGCTCTGGGACATCGCCGCCGCAGTGCGCGGCAACCGTCGCCCGCGAGGCAAGCGCAAGCTGTTCGTCGATGTGACGGCGGTAGCGCGCAATGATCTCAAGACCGGCATCGAACGCGTCACGCGCAATGTCTCGACCGAACTTCTGCGGGCCCGTATCGAGGATACCCGGGTGGAGTTGGTGCGCTTCCAGGATGGTCACTACGTGTACTGCCGTGACTATGCCTGCCAGTTGTTGGGTGTGCCGGAACTGGAGCTCCCCGACGAGGTCATCGACGTAGCGCCAGGCGATATCTTTTTTGGCCTGGACTGGGTGGCCGACGTCGTTCCCGGCAACCGGGCGCTCTACCAGTCGTGGCGCGATCGCGGTGCCACGGTTTACTTCCTGGTGTACGACCTGCTGCCGGTGCTGCGTCCGGAGTTCTTTCCGGCTGGCATCGATCGCATGCATGGCCAGTGGCTTACCAGCGTCGCATCGATTGCCGATGGCGCCATATGCATCTCTAGAACCGTGGCGGACGAATTGCAGGAATGGTTGAGCCGCAAGGGCATCGTGCGCGCGCGGCCTCTGGCGATCGGTTACTCGTACCTGGGCGCCGAACTTGACGCACGTCCAGACGTGGTGGCCGGCGAGTCGATCCTGTCCGAGCGCGTGGCCTCCGTTGTCGCCGGAGCACGCGCGGCACCGACCGTGTTGATGGTGGGGACCATGGAGCCTCGCAAGGGGCATCGTCTTGCGCTTGCGGCGTTCGAGCAGCTGTGGGCCGAGGGGCGGGATATCCACCTGGTCATCGTCGGCAAGCTTGGCTGGATGATGGATTCCCTGGGCGAACAGGTGCGCGCTCACGCGCAATACGGGCGTCGTCTGCACTGGCTCGTGGGTATCGACGACAACGAACTGCGTGCCTTGTATCGATCCTCGCGAGCACTCCTGGTGGCATCCGAAGGCGAGGGTTTCGGCCTGCCCATCATCGAAGCTGCGCTCAACGGCATTCCGGTGATCGCGCGTGACCTGCCGGTGTTCCGCGAGGTGGCCGGCAACGCTGCGCACTATTTCAAGGGCAGCGATCCCCGACACCTCAAAGAAGCTGTCCTGGCGTGGTTCGCGCTGGACGAGCAGGGCGCCGCACTCGCGCCGGCGGCGATTCCCCAGCTGTCGTGGCGTGACAGCGCGCTGGCCATGATGGGTCTGGTCACCGACAGGCATCATCCGCAATGGCTGTACGCGTGGCAGGCGGGTGAGCCGCTCAATCCGCTGGTCGATGCATCGGGTCTGATCCTGAGCCTGTCACAGGCCTCGCCGGATCTGCTGCGTCGCGGCTGGGGCGATCCGGAAGACTGGGGTTGCTGGGCCATTGGCGCTGCGGCGTCGCTCAAGGTCGACGTCGAGGCCCAGGAAGGCGCGGCCCTCCAGTTCACTGTGGTGGCGCGTGCGTTCGTCAGTGCATCGCATCCTCAGCAGTCCTTCGAACTGCAGGCCAATGGCCAAACGGTCGGTTCATGGACTCACCGTTACGGTGAGGACTTCACGGAGCAACGCTTCGTGCTGCCCGCGCTCCCCAGGGATCGACCGACGCTGGAACTCACGGTGATCCAGAAGGACGCCATCTCGCCGAAGGCGTTGGGCGATTCGCCGGACGGCCGGCAGTTGGGCCTAGCGGTGAAGGAACTGGGTTTCACCTGGATTAATCACGGAAACACCTGACGTCTGTGCTAATTTTGGACGTCTGGTTCACTTAAAATCAGGGAATCTTCGAAGCAGCTGTGGCTGCATGTGGGCCGGTCCCGCGCGAAGATCACGTCAGCAAATAGAGAGTTCAAAGCATGAAATCTGCACTGATCACCGGCATCACGGGCCAGGACGGCGCCTATCTGGCAGAGCTTCTGCTCGCGAAGGGCTACAAGGTTTTCGGCACGTATCGGCGCACCAGTTCGGTCAACTTCTGGCGCCTGGAAGAACTGGGCATCGCTGAGCATCCCCATCTCTCGCTGGTCGAATTCGACCTGACGGATTCGGGTTCGGCCATCCGTCTGCTGCAGACCAGCGGCGTGACCGAGGTGTACAACCTCGCTGCGCAGAGCTTCGTGGGCGTGTCGTTCGACCAGCCCGGCACCACGGCGCAGATCACCGGCGTCGGTGCGCTGCACCTGCTGGAGGCCATCCGCATCGTCAACCCGGCCATCCGCTTCTACCAGGCGTCCACCTCCGAGATGTTCGGCAAGGTACAGGCGGTGCCGCAGAAGGAAGACACGCCGTTCTATCCGCGCAGCCCCTACGGCGTTGCCAAGCTCTACGCCCACTGGATCACGGTGAACTACCGCGAGTCGTACGGCATCTTTGGTTGCAGCGGCATCCTGTTCAACCACGAGTCGCCGCTGCGCGGCCGTGAGTTTGTCACGCGCAAGATCACGGACACGGTGGCCAAGATCAAGCTCGGCAAGGCCGAGGTGCTCGAGCTGGGCAACCTTGACGCCAAGCGCGACTGGGGCTTTGCCAAGGAATATGTGGAAGGCATGTGGCGCATGCTTCAGGCCGACGTGCCCGACACGTTCGTGCTGGCGACCAACCGTACCGTGACCGTGCGTGACTTCGTGGCACTGGCCTTTGAAGCGGCGGGCTACACGATCCGCTGGGAAGGCGAGGCGGAGCAGGAAGTGGGCATCGATGCCGCGACCGGCAAGACCCTGGTAAGCATCAATCCCAAGTTCTATCGCCCGGCCGAAGTGGAGCTGCTGATCGGCGATCCGGCCAAGGCTACCCGTACGCTGGGCTGGAAGCCGGAAACCAAGCTCGAAGACTTGTGCCGCATGATGGTCGAAGCCGATATCCGCCGGAACGAACGTGGCCAGTCCTTCTGATCGTCGTCAACCGGTTGCACTGATCACGGGCATCCACGGCTTCACCGGGCAGTATGTCCACGCGGAGCTGATGGAAGCAGGTTACGACGTGGTGGGCCTCTCGCATGAGGCCGGCCCCGGCGTGCACGCGGCAAACCTGTGCGATCGCGACGCGGTCGCCGCCGTGGTCAAGCAGGTGCAGCCGGACGTGGTGATCCATCTGGCGGCCATTGCCTTCGTTGCGCATGGCGATGCCGATGCGATTTACCGGACAAATGTGTCGGGCACACGCAACCTGCTTGAGGCGCTGGCCGCCTTGTCGCATGCGCCGCGTGCGGTGCTGCTTGCCAGCAGTGCCAACGTCTACGGCAACAGCGACGAGGAAATCCTCACCGAGGAAACCGTCGTGGCGCCCGCCAACGACTACGCCGTCAGCAAACTCGCCATGGAATACATGGCGCGACTATGGATGGACAGGCTGCCGATCGTCCTGGCGCGTCCGTTCAACTATACGGGCGTGGGCCAGAGCGAGAAATTCCTGCTGCCCAAGATCGTCAACCATTTTCGTCGGCAGGAACGCCACATCGAGCTGGGCAACATCGAGGTCGCGCGCGATTTCCAGGATGTCCGGTTTGTCGCCAACGCCTACCGCCGCCTCATCGAGGCGCAAGCGGTTGGCGAGGTCGTCAACATCTGTTCGGGCGTGGCCCACTCGCTGATGGACGTGGTGCGCATGCTCGAAGGGTTTGCGGGCTATCGGATCAATGTGCGCGTGAACCCGGCGTTTGTGCGCGCCAACGATGTGATGAAGCTCCAAGGCTCCAACCAGAAGCTTGAGAAGCTGATTGGCGCGCTTGACATTATCCCGCTCAAACAGACGCTCGACTGGATGTACAACGCCTGAGAAGGCGCAGGATTAGAAGTCAGGAGCAGTACCCATGGCACTCAAGAGTTTCAAGGCCTACGACATCCGTGGGCGTCTTCCCGACGAGTTGAACGAAGGCATGGCGCGGGATATTGGTCGCGCCTACGCCCACGTCGTGGGCAAGGGCGAGGTCGTCGTGGGTTACGACGTGCGGCTCGCGAGCCCCGCACTGGCGGCAGCCCTTGCCGAGGGCCTCAACGAAGCCGGCTGTGATGTCATCGATATCGGCCTGTGCGGTACGGAAGAGGTGTATTTTCAGACGGCGCACCGTGGCGTGGTGGGTGGCATCATGGTTACGGCCAGCCATAACCCCATCGACTACAACGGCATGAAGCTTGTGCGCGAAGGCGCGCGGCCAATCAGTGGCGACAGCGGGCTGCGCGAGATCGAGGCCAAGGTCGAGAAGGGCCAGTTCGCGCACAACACGAGTGCTCGTGGCAGGAAGCGGACCGATGCCGACAAGCGTGCGTACATCGATCACTTGCTGTCGTACGTCAACGTGCCTGCGCTCAAGCCGCTGCGCATCGTGGTGAACGCCGGTAACGGTGGCGCCGGCCTTGTCATCGACGAGCTGGCTGCCCACCTGCCGTTCGAATTCATCCGCATCTGCCATGAACCCGATGGCACTTTCCCCAACGGTATTCCCAACCCGTTGCTTCCGGAGAACCGCCAGGCCACCACGGAGGCCGTGATCGCGTCCAAGGCGGATTTCGGCATCGCATGGGACGGTGACTTCGATCGTTGCTTCTTCTTCGATGGCGAAGGCAACTTCATCGAGGGCTACTATCTCGTCGGCCTGCTGGCGGCCCAGTTGCTGGAGCGCCACAAGGGCGAGAAGATCATCCATGACCCGCGGCTGACCTGGAACACCGTGGCCATGGTCGAGTCGGCCGGTGGCGTGCCCATCGAAAGCAAGACTGGCCATGCCTTCATCAAGGAGCGTATGCGCCAGGAAGACGCCGTCTACGGTGGCGAGATGAGTGCACATCACTACTTCCGTAAGTTCGCCTATTGCGACTCGGGCATGATCCCCTGGCTGCTTATCGCCGAGCGCGTCAGTGCCACCGGGCTCTCGCTGAAGGATATGCTGGCCGAACGCATCGCGGCGTTTCCCTGCAGCGGCGAGATCAATTTTCGCGTGGAAGATGCCGCCACCACCGTCGACAGGATCGTCCGCCATTTTGATAACGGTGACGCGCAGATTAGCCGCATTGACGGTGTGAGTATGGAGTTTGGCGACTGGCGCTTCAACCTGCGCTCCTCCAACACCGAGCCGCTGCTGCGACTCAATGTCGAAGCCCGCGGTGATGTGCAACTGATGCGGGTACGCACGCAGGAACTGAGTGCGCTGATCGAAAACCGTTGATGGCGTGATCGATGCCCAGGCGTGCGCCTGGGCACTGCCCATCATCGATGTCAGGCGAGCACTTCGATAGGCAGCGCGAAACCCGATGTCGGGTCGTGATCAATGAACCAGGCGTTCTGCTCCTGCACCAGCGAACCCTGCAGCGTGTAGTGGCCGGGCCGGGACGGCGAGCGGATCTGCATGGGCACGATGGCCGCCAAGGCCGGTGGAACGTCCTCCGGCAGCGCGGTACGCAGTCCGTCGGCTACCTCGATGGTCCCATTGGATGCCAGCCAGCGATAGGACAGATTGACCGGGTTGCGGCCCGTGCAAGGCCACGGCGCGTCCCCCCGGTTGGAGGCCCATATCTGCAGAAGCGCATCGGCACTGGGGCGCAGGCGCGAGAGCTGTGCCATGGGCTGCAGCGATGCGCGGAAATCGGCGAGCGTCGGGTTGAGCGCACCGAACGAGCCGGCGACGCCGGCAGGATCCACATCGGTGCACAGGGACCAATGCGCCTCGGGCGACGCACCTGCCAGTTCGACGCCCGGATCCATCAGGGTGCGTCCGATAAAATGGCCGACCGCGGCACTGGGCACCTCCATGCCGCCCGCCTGTTCGCGCCAGTGATAGCAGCCGTCGAAATGCGTGGCGCCGGCCACCAATGCTGCATCCAGCGTGTAGTGACCGATACCCAGGCGGTTGAGCATGCAGAAGTAAATCTCGTAGGTGCCCGGCGCGACAGCGTATTGCTGGCCCAGCTGCATTGAATTGGTGCCAAAGACCAGGGCCCCGCGTTCGTCCTTGATCGCCATGCCGACGTTGAGTCGTTCAACGGCCTCATGCGCGATGAAGCGAACGGCGATGGTCATCCGCTCGCCCACCATGACGGACCCGTCCCCGAGCATGGCGCCACAGGCTTGCACGGAAAGGATTTCGCAACGCTTGTCGCCAAATTCGAGCGGGCCCTGCGGCGTGTCGCGCTGCGCGCGTCGGGTGTCCCGGGTGGGTTCCCCCGGTCGCGAGCTGCTGGCTGGGCCGGCGAGTGTAAGGTACCGGCGGCGATCCCTGCGGAAGCGGGACACGGCGTAACGATAGAGATCCAGTTCTGGCTCCAGCATGGCGTGCAGTGCCTTGCTCTGGCCGGGGCTGAGTTCGTGGAGCGCCAGACGATGCATCGATGAGTTGGAGCGCGGTACTTCCAGCGGCGTCCAGCCAAGTTCCGCGCAGAGCATCAGGGCGAAATCCTCGAGCTCTTCCTGGATACCGACGGCATCGAAGTCGTCCAGCGCGCTGCGCGCGGCCTGGAGTTTCTCCTCCGCGGTTGGGCTGCTGACATTGGCGAGCGCCAGGGGAAATAGCATGTCCAGCTGCACGAGGTTGCTTTCGCTGCCGTCGTTGCGTGCAAGGCATTCGTCGAAGCTCGATACCTGCAGCGCCGCATCCATGACGCGGCTGGCGTTGTTGTGCTTCTGGAAGAAGTGTTCGGAGAGAAACCGGTCGATCGGATTGCGCAGCACCGTGATGCAGTAGCGATCCGAAGGAAGCGCGTCGCCCTGTAACGTCGCCAGATGCCCGCTGATGACCGGAACATGCGCCCATTGCAGCAATGCGTCGCGGAGCTTCATGCCGGTGATGGGTTTGGAAACGTTGTCCTCCCCCACCTGGTCGACAAGGAAGTGGCGTAGAGCTGTGCCGCCTGTCCTTGGCAGATGAAAATGGAGGATGTCTTTCATTGCGCGGCGGTCGTGAGTTGTCCCGAAAGGTGACGGCTTGAAGGTCGCAATATGACATAAACCTGTCGAAAGGACGTATCGCCCTTCCCATTTGTGATTATCCCTTCACATTGCAGTTATCGAATGCGCGCGCGTGCCGCCGGCGCGCGAAATCCGACGCCTGAAATCAACGGTTCCCAGATGTTGTTGCCGGCGAGGGAACGTCGATGACGTCTTCCCCGACGAACGGCTTCATTCCCTTGTCGTGAAACCAGGCGACGTTGTCCTGCACGAGCGATAGCACAAGGCGATACTCGCCGGCAGTGGTCGGAAGGGCGACGGTAATCCTTTGATCCGCAGAACTGCCCGCTGGGACATCGTCGTTAAGCGGAGCGCGTGTATTCCAGCCGTTTGGATCTGGGCTGCCACCGGACGGGACGAACTGCCAAGAGAGCTGCACGGGCTTGCGATCAGTGGATAACGCAGGCAGGTAGTGCGCGCCGGCGTTGGTGATTTTGACAATCACCTCATCTGAGTTCTCGTGCCTGCTTTGCCCGGCGATGGCCAGCGAGATGGTAGGAAAGATGTCGTCCGGGAGCGGCCCATTGAACGGCACCGCCGTGGTGTAATCCGGGCAGCTCCCGGAAGCCGGGACAAGTGTCAGGCGTTGCATCAACCGCGGAAGTTGCTCGGAGGGAATCCCCACGAATAGCGCTCCGTCGGCGAGGCGGTGTGCCCCTACCTGACAGCTTTCAGGCAGGCCAAAGTTGGGTGGCAGATTGCCTGAGTAACCATTTACGGTGGCGACGCCCGCATCCTGGGCAAACATCATGGCGTCCAACTCGCGATAGAGCCATGGCTCGTCGGTGGTTGATGAGCCCCAAGCGAACAGGATGGGCCCGGCTACACCTGCTTTCGGATGCCATCTAGATCGCAGGTTCTCCAATCGCGCGTCCCATTGCGAGGAGGGGACGTGGAACTTCTGGTAACCAAGTATCTCCACCGACAGGGCGAGACCAATCGCGATGGCTACGGCAGTTTGGCGAGTGGCAAAGCGGCGCATGATGATTTCCACGCCCACGGCACAAAGCCAGCCCACCGCAAGCAACATCACCAATACAACCCGCGTGACGGCACGGATGGAATTGAAGCCTGGAAGAATCATGACGAAGCGGTAAAGGGAGATGCCGCCAACAGACAGAGTCACGGCCATCAACACCAGTAGGACACCCGCAAAGATGCACGTAACGTGGGACCAGCGAGGGTCTTTCCTGCCAAGGACATAGCCGCACAGCGCCAATACGGAAGCGCCGAGGCCAAAGAACAGCTGATGTTCATGGCGCATGGGAACATTACGCACCCACTCACCCAGCCACGCGGTATAAGCAGAGCGATCAGAAATGAAGTAGCTGCCAAGCCTCGGCAGCATGGACTTGATCTCTTCCGGCGCGCGGCCGACGCCATAAGCGCGGGCCACGGAGTGGTACTTGGCAAGCATCAACAACAGGCCTATCCAAAGAACACCCGCGAGAGCCCACAATGCGTAGTTCTTCAGAGATCCATTGTTGCCGAAGCTCAACGGACTCTTATATCGCCCCATGGTTACCAGGCCTATAAGCACCATCGCGCCAAGGAACATGAGCAGGAACAGGCCAAGGTAAATGGAGCAGAAAAACTGGATGGCAATCCAGATGCCCAGCTGTGGCAAGCGATGGAGGCGGCGGCTTTCCAGCATTCGCCAACCCTCCAGCACGGCAAGCGCAATGGGAAACCGGTAAATGAGCTGGGCGTGCCCCTCCTGCGCCAGCGAAGGCAGGGAAAAAGCAAATACAAACGCAGCCGCGGCAGCGGCGAACCAGCCAAATCCGAAGCGCCGAGCGGCATAGACTCCGCATCCGAACGTTGAGAGGCTGCCCAGGCAATACCAGAGGTCGAATGCCTGTTCGCGGCTCAAATGCGCCAGGCGAGCAAGTGCGTAGATCCAGGCCGTGCCGAAATGGTTGTCGCTGAAAGCCAGCGTGTCAGGATAGGGATAGAAGAATGTGGGTGACCATAAGCTGCTGTCCTGTCCCACAAGCCAGCGATAGACATGTTCGAGAATGATACTGTTGAAACGTGCATCGCCCAGATCACCAGGAACGGCGGCAAAGTAGTGCGTCGCGGGCAACAGGTATCCATATAGGCCCATTAGCGCCAATGCGACTACCAGCCAGCGGCCGGACTTGGCGTTGTCAAACGGTAGTGGCTTCATGGCGTAGTTGTCTCTGGCCCTTTAGAACTGGCGCGGTAAGCTTTCAACAATTGGACGACAAGATAGCCGCCGGCTACACATTGCCAGAGCGCAAAGGGCGCACGAGGGTGATCCCACGCGCCACCTACGTCGCCAGTAACGAAAGGCCGCCAGAGTGCACTGAATTCTGGTGTGTACCAGCACAACATCTCGAGCGCAAACTGGTTTTCCCAGCAGGTGTCCATGGCCGTCTGCCCGAACAGGTAGCCATCGATACTTCCCCAGATGGAAAGCACGAGTATGCCCAGCATACAGGTAAGAAATCCGGCGCTTCGCTGTGGCTGAACGATGGCCAGTGCCATGAGCAGCGCTGAAATAAAGCTCAGGAAAAGGAAAAACCTGGGACCCCAATACCCGCCGCCATACCAAGCCCACCATTTGGCGTAGAAGGTCACAACGAGTATCGCGAATGTGCCCATCATCACGCGGTCCATGACTGTGCCGCGAAGCATGTGGCGTACTGGGCGGTTGAGGAACAGCAAGGCACCCGGAATGTAAAAAACCAACCCTTTGCCAAACGAAAACAGGATCGATAGCGCGCCAAAAAAGAACGGATAGCTGAAGCCGGGTTTTCCCGAATACGGCAAAACCGTTGTAAGCCCCTTTTCGGCTGCAGCAAGGTATGGGTTTCCTGTGACCGAACCGTACTTCAGGTAGTTCTCAAATACGGTCAACAACATCGCAATGGCAACCCCCACCAAGGGCGACCATCGCTTGGTGCGTCCAAACCGAAAATGCAGTGCCGCCACGATTCCAAAAGGCACGATGAGCGCCGGACCATTGGCCAGCGCCAAGGCAAAACACAGCGACGAGAGAATCGGGCGCCGCTGTATGCTCAATACGCCGATGGCCAGCAAGATCGAGCACAATACTTCGCTGAAATACCACTGCAAGTGATGCGGAACCATGGAAGCGCAGCCCAGCACAAGCAGGCCAATGCGGGCGACGCGAGGAGAGTATTGCGCCGAGATGAGCCGATACAGATACGCGGCGCCTGCTATGAATACCAGCGCATTGAAATGGGCTACGAACTTGCGCTCAGGCAGGTGAAGAACCGAGGCGACCCACGCGAGGGGAACGGTCAAAAGTGGCTGCACCAGCGAAAACTTGATCTGGATGCTGCCCCCGCGCCCTAGCAAGGCTTCGATGGCCTGGTACCGAATGGCACCATCCGAAGAAACCTCCGGATGCAAGGTCATTAGCAGGCATGCGAGTCCAATGAGGATCAGTGCCCATTCCACGCGTCCGTTTTCCATCAGGCGCGCGGTTGAACCGTATTGCTCATCCATGAAATTCCCCTGGTGTTAGCACGCCGCCTGCAGCACCCTCAAGGCACCTGACGGCTATTTTTCAGGATCTCCGCCGCCAGGATCCAAGATGTAATTTACTCGCAACGGTAGTCGACGGCGGTTGTGCTGTTACGGAAGGGATCGGTCAGTACGTCCGAATACGACCCCATCAGCAGCCGATGCTTGGGCAACAGATTGTTGCGGAAGAACCGGCTGAAGCGTGCCAGTGACTGGCCCTTGGGCGTCAGCAGCACGCAACCGTCCTTGATGACGATGGTGCCGGACTGCAGCTGTTCGGTCAGGCGTACGTCGACCAGGTGGTCCTCTGGCATGTATTCCTTGGTGAAGACGTCCGCGAAGGCGTCCTGGCGGATGCCGCCGCCGCGCTGGTCGAGCTTTTCAAGGATGTAGAACGACAGCGAGCGATCCAGCACCGTCGGCACCGAGATGGCGAAGCTGTAGCCCAGCAGCAGCCAGATGACGAGAAGCTGCAGCTTCTCGACCAGGTCCAATGGGCGAAACCACGGCAGCAGCCACAGCAGCGCGCCGCACAGCGCGGTGGCAATCACGCCATCGAGGATGGCGCTGTAGAACACCACGTTCACCGGCAGATACAGCGCATGAATGACGTAGATGGCCAGCAGCGCGATGACGAACAGCGCAGTGGCGACGACGATGCGCCCGATTTTTACCGTTTGAATACCCAATGCTTTCCTCCGAAATAACTGCACACCATTTGCAGGAAGGTGCCGATCAGGAAACCGATGCGGTAATCCAGCTTGGCCCAGTCCGTCCACACGAACAGCGCGCCTGCCTGCATCAGCGCCAGCACGGCGTACAGCAGCCAGAAGCGGGCGAGCTGATGCCATACCGATTCCGTGGTGCCGGGAAAGACGAAATGCCGACTACCCAGGAACGAGGCCGTGATACCAAATGCGGCCGCGATGAAGTTGGAGACGCCCGCCGAGGGAATATGGAGCAGGTGGATGCAGGCGGTCAGTACCCCATAGCTGACGCAGGTCGCCACCAGTCCGTTGATGAGGTAACGGACTGGCTGGTACTTCAGCAGGCTAAGCATGCTGGTGCGTATCGGTCGTGGAAAATACCTTGTCCACCAGTAGTCGATAGTCCAGCGGAAGCACCGTGGTGCCGCGGGTGATGCCGGTGAGCATCAGCGTCATCAGCGTAATGGCGCCCGTCTGCAGGAACACCAGTAACAGCAGGCCCAGCGCCACTGAGAACCAACCCGGCGTAGCGTAACCAGCGGCCTTGAGCACGACGGCGGCGGTGCCACCGAGCAACGACAACACAGCAACCAAGGCACACGCGATGCCGACACGCACGAGCACGTCCTCGGCAAAAATCATCAGTCCCTTGAACCCGTGCAATGCCAGGCCGACGAAATTCATCTTGCTCTTGCCGGCGTAGCGCGGGCCACGGTCGAGTGCACAGGTGCGCCAGCGCAAGCGTGATACCAGCACGGTGCCTGCCACATGCGTGGCCAGTTCGCCCATCGCCGCGAGACGGCGCACACCAGCCTCGTTCATGGCCATGAAATTGCCGAAGCTGATCTTGCGACCGGTGAGCAGGCTGAACAATGTCTTGTAGACCACGTAGAACGCCTTGAAGCGGAAGCTCTCCACGCGGCTCTTGCGCTGCGCGACAACGACGTCAGCCTCATGGTTATCCAGGTCGTCAAGCAGGGCGCCGATGGTCTGCGGCAAGTCCTCGCCGTCCGAGTCCATGATGACAAGGCGATCGATGCTGCGAAACTGGTCGGCGACGTACGCGATGCCGGTCGCGATCGCGCGCTGGTGGCCGACGTTGCGCTTAAGGCGAAGCACCTGTCCCTGCACGCCGGCCGCGCGTAGGCCGGCCAGCGTGAGTGGCTGCTTCACTGAGCCATCGTCCACGGCCACGACATGGATTTCCCTGCCGCAAGCCTTGGCCAGCTCCGAAAAAAGGATGGTCGAAGCCTCGGTATCTTCGAATACCGGGGTCACCACGATCAACCTGGGATGATCCATGCGCTTTCAGACTCCGAGGCGGTGGCGGAAGTAGGCCACGGTTTCCTTCAGACCGTCGTCGAGCGAGACCTTGGGGGTCCAGTCCAGCTTCGTCTTGGCCAAGGTGATGTCGGGCTGACGCTGCTTCGGGTCGTCACTCGGCAGCGGCATGTAGGTGATCTTGGATTTGCCGCCTACGAGCGAAATCACCTTCTCCGCCAGCTCCAGCATGGTGAACTCGCCGGGGTTGCCGATATTGATTGGGCCGGTGATGTCGGCGGCGCTGTCCATCAAGCGGCGCATGCCTTCGATCAGGTCGTCGACGTAGCAAAAGCTGCGGGTCTGCTTGCCGTCACCATAGATGGTGATCGGTTCGCCCTTGAGCGCCTGCACGATGAAATTGCTCACCACGCGACCGTCGTTGGGATGCATGCGCGGGCCATACGTGTTGAAGATGCGCATGACCTTGATTTCAAGCTGGTGCTGGCGCCAGTAGTCGAAGAACAGTGTCTCCGCGCAGCGCTTGCCTTCGTCGTAGCAGCTGCGGATACCGATCGGGTTGGTGCGGCCCCAGTACGATTCGGGCTGCGGATGCACTTCCGGGTCGCCATACACCTCGGACGTGGACGCCTGCAGGATGCGTGCGCGCGTGCGCTTGGCCAGACCCAGCATATTGATCGCGCCGTGTACGCTGGTCTTGGTGGTCTGCACCGGATCGTGCTGGTAGTGCACGGGCGATGCAGGGCAGGCAAGGTTGTAGATTTGCTTGACCTCGACGTACAACGGGAAAGTGACGTCGTGGCGCACCAGTTCGAACGACGGATGGCCGATGAGGTGGCGGATGTTGTCCTTGGAGCCCGTGAAGAAGTTGTCCACGCACAGGACGTCGTGCCCAGCTTCAATCAGGCGGTCGCACAGGTGAGAGCCAAGGAATCCTGCGCCGCCGGTAACCAAAATCTGGCTCAAATTCTTCTCCATAAACAAATTGATCGAATCCACACGTTCCATCGCTGTGGTTGGAACGGGCACCTACCCAGGATGTGCAGGGGCGCCTGGCACGAAGCCAGTGGAAATGCTGATGCGCAAGTATTTCTGCGACGTATCCCCAATACCGCAAGTATCTTACTGGAGCGCCCACCGCGTTGCACGGCGTGGCGTAGGCTTCTGCGGGCCAGGCCATGGAATGGTGATGCTGATTAGCGCTGCACTTGGAATCCGTATTTTGTTGCATTGCAAATAGAAACGGCGCCAGCAAGAAGCTGGCGCCGTTTCATTACTAAGGCCGGGCCGTGTTGACTGCACCCTTAGGGTGCGTAGACCCGGCCACGGCCTTGCGCGTCAGCCGATAGCCAGCTCCAGCTCGGGCAGGATCTTGAACAAGTCCCCTACCAGGCCAATATCCGCAATCTCAAAAATCGGCGCCTCGCCGTCCTTGTTGATGGCGACGATGGTGCCGGCGTCCTTGATGCCGGTGAGGTGCTGGATGGCGCCGGAGATGCCGATGGCCATGTACAGCTCCGGCGCGATGATCTTGCCGGTCTGGCCCACTTGCAGGTCGCTCGGCACGTAGCCGGCGTCCACCGCAGCGCGCGAGGCGCCCACGGCGGCGCCGATCTTGTCGGCGAACTTGTAGATGATCTCGAAGTTTTCCTTCGAACCCACGCCGCGGCCGCCGGAAACGACTTTGTTGGCGCTCTGCAGGTCCGGGCGATCGCTCTTGCCCGACTGCAGTTCGACGAAGCGGGTGTGCGAGGGCAGGGCGACATCGATGCTCAACGCCTCGATCGGTGCGCTGTTCGCGCCCGTGGCGGCGGCAGCCCACGAAGCGGTGCGGATGGTGGCGACCACGGTACTGCCCGCATCGGCTTCCACCGTGATGATGGCGTTGCCGGCGTAGATCGGGCGCTTGAAGGCGTGGCTGCCCTCCACGCTCATAACATCACTGACCTGCGCGACGCCGAGCAGGGCGGCCACGCGCGGCAGCACGTCCTTGCCGAAGGTGGTGGAAGGCGCGAACACGTGGCTGTAACCGGCGGCGGCCTTGGCGATCTGCGGTGCCAGCACGGCGGCGAGCGGGTGCGCGTTCTCGGCGCGAGCGATGGTGAGCACGCGGCTCACGCCCTCGATCCTTGCGGCCTCGGCGGCGATGGCGTCGGCGTTGTCGGCCAGCACCAGCACGTCGATGGCCTCGGGCTTGACGGCCGCGGCGGCGCTCACGGCGCGCGCGGTGGATGAGTTGAGCTTGCCGTTCAGATGTTCGGCGATGACGAGAATCTTGGACATGGGTGTTCCCTCAAACGTGGGACAGGAAGGCTTTTAGTGAAGAGTCCGGCCATGGATGGCCGGGATGTGATCAGGGAAGATCACAAAAGCCCCTTCTGCTTCAGCGTCGCGACCAGTTCGGCCGCATCCTTCACCATCACGCCCTTGCTGCGCTTGGCCGGCGCGGCGTAGTGCGTGGTCTTGAGATGATCGTTGGCCTCCACGCCCAGCGAGGCGAACTCGATCGTGTCGATCGGCTTGGACTTGGCCTTCATGATGTCCGGCAGCTTGATGAAGCGTGGCTCGTTGAGACGCAGGTCGGTGGTGATGACGGCGGGCAGTTCCGCTTCGATCACTTCCAGGCCGGCGTCGACTTCGCGTGTCACGGTGACCTTGCCGTCGGCGATCTCGACCTTGCTGGCGAAGGTGGCCTGCGGACGGTCCCACAGCGCGGCCAGCATCTGGCCGGTCTGGTTGGCGTCGTCGTCGATGGCCTGCTTGCCCAGGATGACCAGGCCCGGCTGTTCCTTCTCGATCAGTTTCTGGAAGATGCGGGCGGCAGTCAGCGGCTGCACCGCGTCCGCGGTGGTCACATGGATGGCGCGGTTGGCGCCCATGGCCAGGCCGTTGCGGAGGTGCGCAGTGAGGTCGGCCGGGCCGATACCCACCACGATCACTTCCTCGGCGACACCTTTTTCGCGCAGACGCAGCGCTTCTTCCAGGGCGATATCGTCGAAGGGGTTGGCGGAGAGCTTCACGCCGTCCGTCACCACGCCCGTGCCATCGGGCTTCACCTGGATGCGGACGTTGTAGTCCACCACGCGCTTGTAGCCGACCAGAATCTTCATGTGCGAGTCCTTGGAGTTTCATCCCACGGGCGTGGGGAAGGCCGAAATAACAATTATGCATTGTAACCAAGTTCAAACGACCGTTTGAACCCCCGTGTCCCGCTAAACTCCGCGAATCAACCCGGCGAGTGCCGCGCCACTCTGGTCCCAGGTAGGCCAGGGGGCCGATTTACGCCGCCCTGGAGGGCTGTTCAGCCAGTCGGTGATGGCGGTGGCCAGTTCTTCGGGTGAGCTGGCGTTGAAGTAGTCCGCGTAGTCGCCGACTACCTCGCGAAAAACCGGAATGTCACGCGCAAGCACCGGCAGTCCGCGATGGGCGGCCTCAATGAGGGGGAGGCCATAACCCTCTCCAAGCGATGGCGCCAACAATGCTGTGGCCGAGCGATACACGGACTCGAGCAGGCCATCATCGGCGTTGTCCAGCCAGAACAAGCGCTGGTCGCGCTCCTCGTGCTTCTCCAGGCGTCGAACCAGTGCTTCCACCATCCAGCCCACGCGGCCGACGATAACCAGGTTGATGTCGCGTCCCTCTGCCCACAGGCGCTCGATGGCATCCAGGGCCTGCGCATGCCCCTTGCGGGGCTCCAGCGTGCCCACCATCAACAGGGTGCGGCGCTTGGACATGGCGTCAGACAGCCCCGTGGGTGGGGCCAAGGGCTCAGCAATGGCGATCGCGTCGACGCCAAGGTGGAAACTGCCTACTTCGGGTCGTTCCCCAAATTGGTAAGGGAGAGGGTTTCGGTCCAGCCATTGACGGAGCTGGGTGGCGGTGGCTGCGGACACACAATGCAACCCATCAGCGATAGAGCAGGCCTGCTGAAGCCAGCCCACAAAGAGATTGCGGGCAAAGGGATGGAACGCCTCGGGCAGCGAGATGGGAAGCAGGTCGTGCACCACGAAGTGCATGCCGACGCCACGACGATGCCAATCGCGTAGCAGGCGTTCCACCGTGGCTATGGATTCGGCGGACCAGTCCAGCCCGATGTACTGGTCACCAGGCATGACCTGGACGAAATCGTCGCTAAGCAACGAAGGGTCCAGTCCCAGCAGTCGCAGCGCGTAGCTTCTGGCATAGCGAAAGTGGCCTTCCACAAAGGCGACGGGCTCCACGCGCACTCCCGCCGGCGGATCGCGCAGCCATCGTTCGAGGATGGAACGCACCACACGCTGAACACCTGTGCCGATGTCATGCCGGGTAATCTGCGTCACGTCAACCAACCATTGCGTGACCTTTGATGCGGGTCGAGCACGAACGACCGCATCACTGATGCGAGCAATCTCGTCGTCATCCAGCGTGGAGGACGGCGCAGCCAGTTCACCGAGGAGCTTCGCCTCACATCCTTCGCTCGACGTCGCAAACCAGCTATCGAGTTGGTTCGCCACTGCATCGGCCGTAATACCAGCACCTATTTGCGCAGTGCGAACGGTCGCCGAAACGGCCTTTGGAAGAGGCGAGTCCGTCGCAAGGAAAATGCCCAGGCACCCCTCGTCGAACAGCGGTAACGCCAAGGATGCGTCTGCGCAGGCGGCAAACCCGGCCAATTCGTATCGCAATGCCGGTAAACCTGGTATCTGCGATGCCTCGAGTGGAACATCCATCCACACCGCGCCTGGCCAACGTCTT
Organism: Dyella japonica; assembly: GCF_040545895.1. Classification (GTDB taxonomy): domain Bacteria; phylum Pseudomonadota; class Gammaproteobacteria; order Xanthomonadales; family Rhodanobacteraceae; genus Dyella; species Dyella japonica_D. The sequence continues at coordinate 485,877 of NZ_JBEPMU010000003.1, read as the reverse complement.
GCAAGAGCCGTCGCTGAGACCGCATCTTGTGCGCCAGCGGTGTAGACGATCCGATCCGAGCGATGTAGCTGTTCTTCCAGCGTGGACGTTAAGCGCCATGCATCGAGCGGCATGGAATCGACGGTAAGTTCGAAATATGTCTCGAGCTGATTGAGCCAGGTCGGCGTCGACCCACTTTTCAGCCATAGTAATTTAGGCTTGACGATGCCAGGCAGGGCAGGAGCCTGCACGGGCAGCGGCTGTCGGACCAATGCCTCCACGGCTTGCAGTGCGCGTGTGGCCACTGCCTTCCAGCTGAACTTTGCCGCCTGCTGCAGCCCATGTCGACGCAGCGCCTCGGCTCGCGCAGGGTTGGTGAGTACCAACTCCATGAGAGCCGTGATGGCATGGGTATTTGTCGGGTCGAACGTGGCCTCCGCGTTGCCGATAACCTCAGGAAGGCTGGTGACGTTGCTGGCGATCACGGGCACACCGCAGGCCATCGCCTCCAATGGCGGCAGGCCAAAACCCTCCATCGTGGATGGAAAGACGAATAGCGCGCAGCCACAATAAAGGTCTACCAACGCCTCATCTGAAACGAAGCCGGTAAAGATGACCGAAGATGGCGCCAGCCTCATCCGGTGGATCGCCGACTGCATCCCGGCCAATTGTTCCGTGGAAATCTTGCCGACAATCACCAGGGGATGCGAATCCCGGAGCGCTGCTGGCAACCCCGCATATGCCTGGATCAGCGCTGGTACGTTCTTGCGTGGATCGAATCCGCCGTTGTACAGCACGTAAGGACCGCTGACGCCGCATGCCGCGCGGATGCGTTCCGCCAGCTCTTGTCGGTCAGTTCTTGGCGCAAACCGCGAATCTACACCTCCTCCGATGGAGACGATGCGATGCGGTTCAATGCCAAGCCGGTCAATCGCATCTTGCCTCACCCAGTCGGAAATCGAGAGCAATAGGTCGCATTGCTCGAGCGCGCGGAGTTTGGCGTCGTACCACGCCTTGACCCGCGGATGACCGAGATAGGCTTGCGGATCGTGCAGCGGAATAAGGTCATACAGCGTCGCCACCGTCCGGATTCCATCGAGGCCGGTTTCCGGGATCACTGCGTCATCGCCGTAACCCTCGATCATGCTGCTGAACCAGACGACGTCCGAGTGAGACTGCATCAGAGCGTGGCACATCAGCTGCTCTGCCACCCTGCGACGAATATGGTTGTCGGCAGTCTGCACGCAAACATCGTTCAGCGAGGCGAACATCAGTCGCTTTCTTGCGCCGGCATGCGGATGTAGCTTGCTGATTATTGTGTCGGTCGCTTCATCGAGCTGAGCGTTGAACGAGAAATGGAGGTCGCAGTAGTCGGTAGCGGCCAAGGCCAGTGCCCTGGCAAGGTCGAGGCTGTAACGACCTATCCCGCGATGCCGGCTCTGGCACTGCGCACCCTGCATGTCCAGCATGAGCTTCATGCGCGCGGCATCCTCGCCTTCAGGCGCCCCATGACAGTGCGGGACGGTGCCGACAAATGAGCTGCGTCCACTTCCAGGGTCAAGTCGCGATGCTCGTTGGCGTGCAGTAGGCGACGCAAGCGCATGTCGAGTGCGGGAAACCGATAGATGAGAAGCGTAAGTCTGCGGCGCAGCGCCGGACGACGGGCCAGCCACAATCGCAGCGGGGCAAGCAGCTGTCTCATGAGGTCGGGCTCTTAGGTGCATCAGTGAATACTTGCTGCAGCGTCCGTCGCGCCTGCTCGACGGAAAAGTGCTGGCGAACGTTCTCAAGTGCGCCTTCGGACAAGCGCATCCATACCTGATGATCGCGGTAAAGCTGCAGGATCGCCTCGGCAAACGCCGTGGCCTGATCGGCAATCAACGCATTGGTTCCGTTGACCAGAAACATGCCCTCTGCGGCGATCGAGGTGACCACCACGGGTAGGCCATAGCTCATGGCGAGATTCACCTTGCCCTTTACGCCCGCGCCGAATCGCAGCGGCGCCACGGACACACGGCAGCTCTCCATCAATGGTCGGATATCGTCGACACGGCCGTGGATCTTGATGCCGTCGCGATTCAGTGCGCGACGAGATGCTTCGTCGATATCTCCCACCAAGTGTAGTACCAGCTCCGGTTCGCTGATGCGAAGCAGTGGCAAGACTTCTGCGGCAAACCATTGCATGGCGTCCGCGTTCGGAGGATGGCCGAAGCCGCCAATGAAAAGGAGGTCGCGACGCTCGTCAAAGCCTGAGCGACGACCGTGAACCTCGTGGATATTGCTGAGAAGCTGGACGCGGGTATCCGGCAACTCGCGTATCAGCGTCATCTGCTCTTCCTCACTGACCACCAAAGTGACGTCGCTGCGGGAGATCGCGTCCAGCTCACAACGGCGCGACTGCGCTGCGTGGCGATACAGGCGTTTGTTTCCGGTCAGTGCGGCTGCGCGTTGCTCGCGGACGTAGTGCAGGTCCACCGTGTCGAATACGACCTTTGCTTTAGGACTGGTTTCCCTGACGATATCGAGATATTGGCTCGCTACAGGCAGTCTGCATAGCAGTACGGCATCAAGTTCAGGTCCATGCTGCCGAAGCCAGCGCCAGGGATTGGCGGACTGGTAACGTACGCCAATGGCTGCCAGCCGCGCTGTGTCTGCCGGGGTGGCAAAACCGTCGGCAGCAAAGAAATCGATCTGCCAGCCTTCCTCGCACAGCAAGCGCATCATCTGGCTGAGCCGCATGGATCCCGAGTCGCGGATGGGGTCCGGCACCATGCTGTCGACAACAAGGATGCGACCACGCCTGGGTTCGCCCAAGGGCATGGATGGCACGGCCATCGTATCCGTGGCGCCCAACATCGTGCGAAGACCCGTTCGCTGCTGCAACAGGCGCTGGAAGGCGCCACGCACTCCACGCTGCGCGATACTGCCCTTGATGCGCCGCGCGAAGTACAAGAGGCGGCTGATGCGCCAGGAGAATGCGTTACTCACAGATTCTGGTAATTCGGACCCGAGCCACCTTCCGGTGTGACCCAGTTGATGATCTGGTACGGGTCCTTGATATCGCAGGTTTTGCAGTGCACGCAGTTGGCGGCGTTGATCTGCAGGCGCTTGCCTACCTCGTCGTTCACGATTTCGTAGACGCCGGCGGGGCAGAAGCGGGTGCACGGGTTGCCGTATTCCACCGCACACTTGGTGACGCACACGTTGGTGTCGGCGACGTGCAGATGAATGGGCTGGTCTTCGTCGTGCTCGGTGGCGGCGAAGTAGACGCCGGCAAGACGGTCGCGCGGCGGCAGTTCGCGTGGCTGCACGTAGTCGCGCTTGGGCTCTTCGCACTCGCCGAGCTTGTGCAGCGACGACCAGTCGGCCTTGTTCTTGAGCGTCCACGGCGAGGCGCCGCGCAGGACGGTTTCCCACGCCGCGTTCATCATGCCGAACCACAGGCCCTTCTTGAAGGCAGGCTTGATGTTGCGCACGCTCTTCAGTTCGGCCATCACGTCCGAGCCGCGCAGCTTGGCATCGAAGCCGGCCGGATTGAGTTCGTTGGCGATGAGGTGTTCGGCGGCGAGCATGCCGCTCTTGATCGCCTGGTGCGTGCCCTTGATCTTGGGCACGTTGAGCAGGCCGGCGGTGTCGCCGATCAGCAGCGCGCCGGGCATCTCCACCTTCGGCAGCGACTGGTAACCACCGGTGACGATAGCGCGCGCACCGGCAGAAAGAATGGTGCCGCCTTCGAGCAGCGACTTCACCGAAGGATGGTTCTTCCACTGCTGGAAGGCTTCCCACGGCTGGTAGTTGGGATCGCTGTAGTCGAGGCCGCTGACGTAACCGAGCGCGATGCGATCCTTGTCCAGGTGATAGAGGAAGCTGCCGCCGTAGGTGTGGCTGTCGGCGGGCCAGCCGAAGCTGTGCACGATCTTGCCCGGCTGCACGCGGCCTGCGGGCACCTGCCACAGTTCCTTGATGCCGATGGAATAGCCCTGCGGGTCGCTGTCCTTGTCCAGCGCAAAGCGCTTGATCAGCTGCTTGGTGAGGCTGCCGCGCGCGCCTTCGGCCAGCACGGTGACCTTGGCCTTGATGTCGATGCCCTGCGTGTAGCCGGCCTTGTGCGAGCCGTCCTTCGCCACGCCCATGTCGCCGATGCGCACGCCGGCCACGGAGCCGTCCTCGTTGTGAACGGTGTCGGCCGCGGCGAAGCCGGGGAACACGTCCACGCCAAGCGCTTCGGCTTGCGGCGCCAGCCACGCGCACATGGCGCCCAGCGACACGATGAAGTTGCCGTGGTTGTTCATGCCCGGCGGTACCGGCAGCTTGCGGCCGCCTTCCTTGCTGAGCAGCCAGAATTCATCGTCGGTGGCCGGCACGCAGATCGGCGGCGGATTGTCGCGCCAGCCCGGCAGCAATGCGTCCAGCGGCTGTGGTTCGATCACCGCGCCCGAGAGGATCTGCGCGCCAATGGTGGACGCCTTCTCGATCACGCAGACGCTCACCTCCGGCTTCAATTGCTTGAGGCGGATGGCGAACGCGAGCCCGGAGGGGCCTGCGCCAACGACGACGACGTCGTATTCCATGATTTCGCGGTCGCTCATGGCGGACTCCAGCTGATCTTGTGCGGCACGTTTACCGTTCCCGGACGTATGGAACGGCCAATCCGGCATTGTCCGGGTTCGGGCCATCGGGGGCAACGGTGGGCAAATCCTTGCAAACCCTTCATCTGCGGTAGCGATAATCCCCCCCAAAGCGACACAGGGAAGAGAGCATGAATGTGCAGCCACCGATCAGCGAACTCGATCTGCGCCGAGCCACCATGTGCCAGCTGCTGCATTGGCTGGCGGTGGAGCGCGTGCAGCCACAGGCGCTGGCTGAGACCTATCTTGAGGCCATCGAGCGCCTCAATCCGCAGCTCAATGCCTATGTGAGCCTGAGTTCAGCGATGCTGCAGGAGCAGGCGCTGGCGGCCCAGCACCGACGCCGCGACGGCGTCATCGGGCGTCTCGATGGCATTCCCATCGCACTGAAGGACAACTTCGACGTGGCCGGCTGGCCGACCAGCGCGGGTCTGGCGGGGCGGCGCAAGCCGGTGGGCGACGACGCCCACGTGGTGTCGCGCCTGCGTGCCTCCGGCGCCGTGCTGATCGGCAAGACCAACATGGACGAGGGCGCGCTGGGCGCGGTCACCGACAATCCGCATTTCGGTGCGACGCACAATCCGCATCGCCATGGCTACACCGCGGGCGGATCGTCCGGCGGTGCGGCGGCGGCGGTCGCGGCGGGGCTGGCGGTGGCGGCGGTCGGTTCGGACAGCCTTGGCTCCATCCGCATTCCTGCCAGTTATTGCGGCGTGTATGCACTCAAGCCCACGCACGGCGAGATTTCCGCGCGCGGCATGGTGCCGGCGGCGCGTCGCCTGGATACGGTGGGCCTGATCGCGCGCAGCGCGGACGATCTCACCGTGTTGCTGCAAGTGCTGGCGGGCTACGACGCCGATGACGCGCGCTCGCGTCGCCGACGCGTGGCGTTGTCGCCGCCGGATTGGGAGCCAGGCCGCCTGCGTGCGGGATTCCTGCCTGATCTGCGCGCCGTTGGCGTACATCCGGATGTGGTCGAGGTATTCGAGGCGGCGCTGGCGAAATGGCCGCGCGAACTCGGCGAGCGCCGCACGGTGGATTTCGCCGACTGGGATTTCGCCCGCACGCGTCGCGCCGGCCTGCTGCTGATGGAAGCGGAGATGCTGGGCACGTTTGCCGACGACCTCGCCAATACCGACCAGCGCGCCTCCGAACACTTCCGCCGGATGTTGAGCTACGCGGCGGGAAAGAGCGCGGCGGACTACGCCTGCGCCGATCGCGTGCTCGACGCCGCCACGCTGAAGATGCGCCGCCTGTTCGCGCAGATCGACGTGCTGGTGCTGCCCACCACGCCGCAAGGCGCGTTCCCGCTCGATGCCGCGGTGCCCGATTCGCAGGCCGATCTCACCAGCTTCGCCAGCCTGGCCGGTTGCCCGGCGGTGAACATTCCCATGGGCTATCTGCCCGATGGTATGCCGATTGGTTTGCAGCTGGTGGGCGCGCGCGGTTCGGATCTGCGCCTGCTCGAACTGGCCTCGGTATGTGCGGCCACGCTCGACGTGGAGCCTGCCTATCCCGCCATTCGTTGAAGTGGGCAGGGTCGTGGCGTGAGCCTGTTCGATCTGACAACGTCCGGTGGTTGGCAACCGTTGCCGCTGCCGGGCGGCGAGCTGTCGCTGTGGCCGCAATGGCTGGGCAGCGATGAAGCCGATGCGCTGTTCGATGAATTGCGCGCGACGATTCCGTGGGAAGTGCACCGCATCCGCATCTTCGGACGCGAGGTGGATTCGCCGCGCCTGAGTTGCTGGGTCGGCGACGAGGACGCCATGTATGTCTACTCACAAACGCGCTTCGACCCGCGCCCATGGACACCGACCCTGAGCGCCCTGCGCGATCGCGTGGCAAATGTGTGTGACGCGCGGTTCAACAGCGTGCTTGCCAATCTCTATCGCGATGGTCGCGACTCCATGGGCTGGCACAGCGACAACGAACCCGAGCTGGGCGGGCAGCCCGTGATCGCCTCATTGAGCCTCGGTGCGGTCAGGCGCTTTCGCCTCAAGCCGCGTGGTGACGCAGGGCGCAGCGACACGCATGTGATCGAACTCGGCCACGGCAGCCTGTTGCGCATGGCAGGCGACACGCAGCAACGTTACGTGCACGACCTACCCAAGACCAGCGCGGCGGTAGGGCCGCGCATCAACCTCACCTTCCGCTGGGTGGATGCCTCGCGACGCTAAGCGTTTCAGTTCGTGCGCATGTCGTGGCCGTCGAGCGGCTGCTGCAGTGTCCAGCTCACGACTTGCGCGGCCAGCGCATCGCTGGCCTGCCCGAACGCGGCGACGACTTGCGGTACGGTCGTGCCGCCCACCGGCTGGGTGACATCGAACCGGCGCGTGGCCACGATGCGCAGTCCGCTGTTCTTCACCAGGCGCGCGTCGAAGCGGATCACCACCACGGGTTGCCCGTTCTCATACACCGACTGAAACGAGCGCAGGTCGCCGGCGAGCGAGTAGTCCGCCTGCAGGCTGGTCTCGTCGCTGCTCAGGCCGGCGACGCGCCCGTTGTCGCGAAACGCATCCATGAGGCGGTTGCGCAGCAAGGTGGTGGCGTTGTCGGCCCAGCGTGCGCCCTGGTAGACGCTCACCACGTTGCCCTGCGGCAACACGGCGATGCGCGAGCTGTCGATCATCCGCTCGGCGTTGGGCGTGTCCACGCGCAAGGTCCAGTTCACCGCAGGCGCGTTGTCGCGTTGCAGCGGCGTGGACGGGAGGCGGTAGACGTCCGGCGACTCCGCCTTGGGAAGCACGGAACAGGCGGCGAGCAACGCGATGGCTGCACAGGCAGTAAGGCGAAAGCGCAACCTCATGGTACGAACTCCTTGCTGCGGTCACGGCCGAGCAGGAAGCCCGCCGGGTTGTCGTCGAGGCGGCGCGATACGCCGCGCAGCGAGCCGGCCGCATCGCGCAGTTCGCGCACGGCCGGTCCCAATTCACTGAAGCCCTGCAGGCCACCGTTGATGGCGGCGCGGTTGTCGCTGAGCAGGCGGTCGATGTCCGCGGCGGAACGGTCCAGCGATGCCATGGCGTTGCGCGCGCTGTCCAGGGCGGCGCGTGCCTGGTTGTCGACCAGGCCGTTGGCGTTGCGCACCAACGCATTGGTCTGCGTCAGCGTTTCATTGGCCTGCTTGCTCGCCTGCGCCAACTGCTGGAGCAGCTGATGGATGTCCTCGCGCTGATCGGCCACGGTGCCGGTGATCTGGTCCAGATGCTGCAGCGTGCGGCTGATGCGCTCGGTGTTCTCTTGGGAGAGCAGCATGTTCGCGCGCGCCACCACTTCGTTGATGTTGGTCACCAGGTCCTCGCCGTTGGCAAGGATCTGGCTGAGCGGGGAAGGGTCGGCCACGATCACCGGCAACTGGTCGTCCTTCGATTGCAGCGGCGGACTATTCGGCGAACCGCCGCTGAGCTGGATGATGGAAAGGCCCGTCACGCCCGTCAGGGTGAGCTTGGCATGCGTGTCCTGCTTCACCGGAACGTCCCCGCCAAGACGGATGCGCGCCAGCACCTTGCGCGGGTCCTGCGGGTCGAGCTTGAGCTGAGTGACAGAGCCGACCTTGATGCCGTTGTATTGCACCGCGCTGCCCTGCGAGAGGCCGTTGACCGCCTCGTTGAACACCACCTGGTAATCCGTGAACTGCCGGTCCGAGCTGGACTTGGCCAGCCACAGCGCAAACAGCAGTGCGGCGGCCACCACGATTACCGTGAACAGGCCTATGAGTACGTGATGGGCGCGTGTTTCCATGCTACTTCACCTCGGGATTTGAATCGCGTTCGTGTGCCTCTTCGGCGGCGCGGCCACGCGGGCCGTGGAAGTACGCCTGCACCCACGGGTCGGGGCACCGCGCCACTTCATCCAGCGGACCGACGACCAGCACCTTCTTCTGCGAGAGCACGGCCACGCGATCGCAGATGGTGTAGAGCGTGTCCAGGTCGTGCGTGACCAGGAACACGGTCAGGCCCAGCGCATCGCGCAGAGTGAGAATCAACTGGTCGAAGGCCGCCGCGCTGATCGGGTCCAGGCCGGCGGTCGGTTCGTCCAGGAACAGGATTTCCGGATCGAGTGCCAGCGCACGTGCAAGAGCGGCGCGCTTCACCATGCCGCCGGAAAGTTCGGACGGATACTTGGTTTCCGTGCCCATCGGCAAGCCAGCAAGCGCCAGCTTCACGCCGCCCAGTTGCTGCGCGTCGGGACGCGTGAGGCCGGCGTGTTCGATCAGTGGCATCGCCACGTTCTCCACGATGTTGAGCGAGGAAAACAGGGCTCCGTTCTGGAACAGCACGCCGAAGCGTCGTTCCACGCGCGAGCGCTGGTCGGGCGAAAGACTGAGCAGGTCCTGACCGAACACGTGGACGTGGCCGGAGGTGGGGCGCTGCAATCCCACGATGCTGCGCAGGAGCACCGACTTGCCTGTGCCCGAGCCGCCGACCACGCCAAGGATTTCGCCGCGCCGCACGTCCAGGTTCAGGTGCTCGTGCACGATCTGCGCGCCAAAGCGGTTCACCAGGTTGCGAACCTCGATCACGTTCTCGGCGGTTTGCGGTTTCGCGACGGCGTTCACCAGCCCATCTCCATATAGAAGAGGGCAGCCAGCGCATCGATCAGGATCACCACGAAGATCGACTGCACCACGCTGGAGGTGGTGTGTTCGCCCACCGATTCGGCGCTGCCGCTCACCTTGAAGCCTTCGAGGCAGCCGATGACCGCGATGAGAAACGCGAACACCGGCGCCTTGGCGATGCCGACCAGGAAGTGGCGCACTCCGATATCCGACTTGACCAGGTTGATGAACATGATCGGTGGGATGTCGAGGACCATGGCGCAGACGAGCCCGCCGCCGATCAGCCCGGCGATCATCGCCAGGAAGGCGAGCATGGGCAGCGAGGCGAGCATGGCCAACACGCGCGGCAACACCAGCAGCTCCATGGGATCGAGGCCGAGCGCGCGGATCGCGTCGATCTCCTCGTTCGCCTTCATCGAGCCGATCTGGGCGGTGAAGGCGCTGGCGGTGCGGCCGGCCATCAGGATCGCGGTGAGCAGCACGGCGAACTCGCGCAGGAACGAGAACGCCACAAGGTCCACCGTATAGATGGTGGCGCCGAAGTCCGCGAGCACGGTCGAACCGAGGAACGCCACCACCGCGCCCACCATGAAGGTGAGCAGCACCACGATGGGCACGGCATCCAGGCCGGTCTGCTCCACGTGCGACACCAGGGAGGTGACGCGCCAGCGACGCGGGTGCCAGATTGTCTGGGCCAGCGTCTGCAGCGTGAGGCCGATGAAGCCGAGCAATTGCACCTGCTGGTGCCACACGGTTTCCATGGCCGCGCCGATGCGCGCCAGCACTTCGCTCGCGGTGTTGTGGCGGCGCCTGGACTTGCGCTCGACGTAGCCGGCCATCGCCTTGCCCACCGTTTGCAACAACGCGCGCTGGGCGGCGGGCAGGGTGGGATCGTCAGTGGCCAGGTCGCTCAGGCGCGACGCCCCGAGCAGGCCGGCCAGCAGCGCGGCGCCCGCAGTATCCAGAGCACCCAACGCGCTCAGGTCGATGGGGGTGTTCGTGTGCAGGCGGTGCTTGAGCGAGTCGACCGCACGCTCCAGCGTGGCGTAGTGGGCGAGGGTCCAGTCGCCGGCCACGCGCAGGCGCGGCGGCGTGGCGGTGGCATCGAGTTGTGCGCTTCCTGTCGCCATCGATGGACTCATGGGGCACGATCTTAGTGGAGTGTGGCGCAGATCAGGTGACGAAACGATGGGGAGTCATCGCACGGAGCGTTGGCACGTTTCCTTGCCATTCGCTGTCGCCGACGCTGTCGCAGCGGCCATTTTCCGTTAGATTCACCCATCGACCGCGCGCCGAACGGCGCTTTCGGGCCCAGGAACCAGTGACGCCACGCATGCCTTCCATGTCCCATCTGGACGCTCTCGAAGCCGAGAGCATCCACATCTTTCGCGAAACGGCGGCGGCTTTCGAGCGCCCCGTGATGTTGTATTCCATCGGCAAGGACTCCTCCGTCCTGCTGCACCTGTTGCGCAAGGCGTTCTATCCCGCCCGGCCGCCGATGCCACTGCTGCACGTGGACACCACCTGGAAGTTCCGCGAGATGATCGCCTTCCGCGACCAGGTGGCCGCCGCCGGTGACGTCGAAGTGCTGGTGCATATCAATGAAGACGGCGTGCGCCAGGGCATCTCGCCGCTCACGCATGGCTCGGCCGTGCATACCGATGTGATGAAGACCGTCGCGCTCAAGCAGGCGCTGGACAAGTACGGCTTCGATGCCGCCATCGGTGGCGCGCGTCGCGACGAGGAGAAATCCCGCGCCAAGGAACGCGTGTTCTCCTTCCGCAACGCACAGCATCGCTGGGACCCCAAGCAGCAGCGGCCCGAGCTGTGGCACACCTTCAATACCCGCATCCACAAGGGCGAGAGCGTGCGCGTGTTCCCGCTGTCCAACTGGACCGAGATGGACGTGTGGCACTACATCCGCCGCGAGAACATTCCCGTGGTCCCGTTGTACTTCGCCAAGCCGCGGCCGGTGGTGGCGCGCGACGGTGCGCTGATCATGGTCGATGACGAGCGCTTCACGCTGCGTGATGGCGAAACGGTCCAGATGCGCGACGTGCGATTCCGTACCTTGGGCTGCTATCCGCTCACCGGCGCCGTGGAGTCCTCGGCCGATACGCTGGACAAGATCATCGACGAGATGGCGGCCTCCCGCACGTCGGAACGCCAGGGTCGCGTGATCGACAACGACGGCAACGCCTCGATGGAGCGCAAGAAGCAGGAGGGCTACTTCTGATGGCCACGCTCGACGCCACCTCCATGCTTTCCGCGGACACCCACCTGCTGCGCTTCATCACCTGCGGCAGCGTGGACGACGGCAAGAGCACCCTGCTCGGCCGACTGCTCTATGACGCCGGCATGGTGCCGGAAGACCAGCTCGCCGCACTCGCCCGCGACAGCCGCAAGCTGCATGCCGACGCACCGGACGCGCTCGATTTCGCCCTGCTCACCGATGGCCTTGATGCCGAGCGCCAGCAGGGCATCACCATCGACGTGGCCTACCGCTACTTCCACACGCCGCGCCGCAGCTTCATCGTGGCCGACTGTCCCGGCCACGAGCAGTACACCCGCAACATGGCCACCGGCGCATCGAACGCGCAGCTGGCGGTGGTGCTGGTCGATGCGCGCAAGGGGCTGCTGCCGCAGACGCGACGCCACAGTTACATCTGTGCCCTGATGGGCATACGCCAGGTGGTGCTGGCGGTGAACAAGATGGACCTGGTGGATTGCCGCGAGGACGTCTACGCCGCCATCGCCCACGAGTACCGCGAACTTGCCACGCAGCTCGGCATCACCAGCGTGCATTGCCTGCCCGTAGTGGCGCCCGGTGGCGACAACGTGGGTCATCGCTCCACGCGCATGCCTTGGTATGAGGGGCCGACGCTGCTGGAACTGCTGGAGTCCGCCGACACTGCAGCCACGCAGGGCGGGGACTTCCGCATGCCGGTGCAGTGGGTCAACCGTCCCGACGCATCGTTCCGCGGTTATGCCGGCACAGTCTGCGGCGGCCGGCTCGCGGTGGGCGACGAGATCGTGGTGCAGCCCGCCATGCGGCGAGCGCGCGTGGAACGCATCGTCACCGCCGATGGCGACTTGCCCGAAGCCGTGGCCGGCCAGGCGGTGACGCTCACGTTCGATCGCGAGATCGACGCCAGCCGCGGCGACGTGATCGCCGACGCCGCTCGCCCCGCGCCGGTGGCCGACCAGTTCGCCGCCCATGTGCTGTGGATGGGCGACGAAGCCCTGCTGCCCAACCGCGCCTATTGGCTGAAGATCGGCGCGCACACGGTCAATGCACGCATCACCTCGATCAAGCACAAGGTCGACGTGAACACGCAGGCCGAACTGGCTGCCCGCCGCCTCGACCTCAACGAGGTGGGCTACTGCAACATCGACCTCGACCACGCGATCGCCTTCGAGTCGTACGAGACCAACCGCACGCTGGGCGGTTTCATCCTGATTGATCGCACCACCAATGCCACGGTCGGCTGCGGCATGCTGGACTTCGCGCTGCGTCGCGCCTCCAACGTGCACTGGCAGCACACCGACCTGGACAAGCAAGTGCGCAGCGCCAGCAAGGGCCAGCAGGCGCGCTGCCTGTGGTTCACCGGTTTGTCCGGCGCCGGCAAGTCGACCATCGCCAACCTGGTGGAACGTCGCCTGCATTCGCTCGGTTACCACACCTATATGTTGGACGGCGACAATCTGCGCCATGGTCTCAACAAGGACCTGGGCTTCACCGCCGAGGCGCGCGTGGAGAACGTGCGCCGCGTGGCCGAGGTGGCGCACCTGATGGTGGATGCCGGCCTGATCGTGCTGGTCTGCGTCATCTCGCCGTTCCAGAGCGAGCGTAGGTTCGCGCGTGGGCTGTTCGACGAGGGCGAGTTCCTCGAGGTGTTCGTCGATACCACACTGGAAGAATGCGAGCGCCGCGATCCCAAGGGGCTCTACCGCAAGGCCCGCGCCGGCGAGATCTTCAACTTCACCGGCATCGACTCGCCTTATGAGGCACCCGAGCAGGCGGAGCTGCACCTGCTCACCGCCGGCCTGCGTGCCGAGCAGCTGGCGGAGCAGGTGGTCGAACAACTGCTTGCAGGGCTGGGGCACACGCCGCGCTGAAAACAGGCGCGGCCTCTTACGCTCGTCATTCCGGCGCAGGCCGGAATCCAGTAGAGGCATGGCTGGATGTTCGCGTCACGGCAGCCTGCGCTGGAGGTGACGGCGACGATCCAACGCATCGTGACTGGATTCCGGCCTGCGCCGGAATGACGAATGGGAAAGGCCGTGGCTCGTCGTTGACGGTGCTCCCTTCAATGCTGCGCTGCACGACACCGCGATACGCCAACGCACGGTGAGCCCGCGATCGCACTCGCTTGGAATGTATCCACACCCCCGGCGATAATGCCTCTTTCCCCAGAGCACCCCTGCGATGACCGAGAAGACCGTACTCAACGACACCCATCGTGCGCTCGGCGCGCGCATGGTCGATTTCGGCGGCTGGGACATGCCGATCAACTACGGCTCGCAGATCGAGGAACATCACGTCGTGCGCCGCGATGCCGGCATGTTCGACGTCTCGCACATGACGGTGGTGGACCTTCACGGCGCGCGCACGCGCGAGTTCCTGCGTCACCTGCTGGCCAACAGCGTCGACAAGCTGAAGGTGCAGGGCAAGGCGCTGTACACCTGCATGCTCAACGAGCAGGGCGGCGTGATCGACGACCTGATCGTCTATTTCCTCGGCGAGGAGTTCTTCCGCCTGGTGGTGAACGCCGCCACCCGCGAGAAGGATCTGGCATGGATCGAAACGCAGGCCAGGGCGTTCGACGTGGAGGTCAAGGAACGTCCGGACTTCGCCATGATCGCGGTGCAGGGCCCCAACGCCCGCGCCAAGGTCATCGGCCTGCTGGCCGACGTGGATCACGAGCGCATGAAGAAGCTCGGCAAGTTTGCCGCGGCCGCCGCGCAGGGTCCGCACGGCATGCCGTTGTTCGTGGCGCGCACCGGCTACACCGGTGAGGACGGTTTCGAAATCATCGTGCCGCAGGAGCACGCCGTGGCGCTGTGGCAGGCACTCGCTGCCGCGGGCGTTGCGCCGGCCGGCCTGGGCGCGCGTGACACGCTGCGCCTGGAGGCGGGCATGAACCTCTACGGCCAGGACATGGACGACACCGTGTCGCCGTGGGAAGCCAACCTCGGCTGGACCATCGCGATGGACGAAGGCCGCGACTTCATCGGCCGCAAGGCGCTCGAAGCGCAGAAGGCATCGGGTGTAAAGCGCGTGATGGTCGGCCTGGTGCTCGACGACAAGGGCGTGCTGCGTCACGGGCAGAAGGTACTCACCGCGCAGGGTGAGGGCGAGATCCTTTCGGGCAGTTTCGCGCCGACGCTCAACAAGGCGGTGGCCCTGGCGCGCATCCCGGCCGGCGAGCCGGGCGACGTGCGCGTGGACATCCGCGGCAAGGAAGTGCCGGTGCGCGTGGTGAAGTATCCCTTCGTGCGTGACGGCCAGCCCTGCGAAGGCATCTGACATCAGTCATCCCTGCAAGACGGGCACGGCCCGTTTTGCCCATCGGGTGAAGCGGCTAGAATTGGCGCTCCACCCACGACCCACATCAACGACTGGATCCGATCATGAGCGAGATTCCCGGCGATCTGAAATTCCTCAAGTCCCACGAGTGGGCCCGCGTCGAAGACGATGGCCTGGTTCGCGTGGGTATCTCCGACCATGCCCAGGGCCAGCTTGGTGACCTGGTGTACGTCGAGCTGCCGGAGATCGGCGCGAGCGTGCAGGCCGGTCACGGCGTGGCCGTGGTCGAGTCGGTCAAGGCCGCTTCGGACATCTACAGCCCGGTCTCCGGCGAGATCGTCGCGGTCAACGAAGCCCTCAATGACAAGCCCGAAACCATCAACGAAGATGCCTTCGGCGACGGCTGGATCTTCCTGGTTCGCGCCAGCGATCGCGCCGAACTCAACGAGCTGCTCGACGCCGACGCCTACGCCGAACTGGTCGAGAACGAAGACCACTAAGCCCCGCGTTCGATGCTTTGCCCGAAGCCGGCCGCCTCAAGCGGCCGGCTTCTTTTTGCGTCGCGGCCGCTGCGTTTTTCGATACGCGAAGGAGCGATTCGCAGGGTGATCGACGCGCCGTTTTTTGCGTTGCAGTTCTCGCCGTCCATGCCGATAGATGTCCAAGTCGGCGTTCCGGAAAGTGGGGGCCGAGTCGCGAGTGGACCCTCTTCGACGCCTTCGAGCGCGTCCGAAGAGGTCCGGAGCGACCTTCCGGCGGGGTGCCCGAAAAATAAATTCAGTCGCCTTTCGTTCATCCTGGAGGGCATGGTCGGACGGGGTCCGGCATGTCCTTGATGTGTCTCGACTTGTGAGACGCACACGCTCATAGCTGATGTGCACGGAAAACGCAAAATGGCTTGTTTTAAGCGGTTTTGTCGATATCGAGGTAATCAAAATGGCATTTACATCTGGATGTATGGACGTCCAAAAGAAAATGCCTTCAAACCCCTGTAATGCCTTGTGGGACGGGGGTTTGAACCCTCCCCGAGGTGGATGAAACGGATTGATTTCATGGTTAAAATCAATTGACAGTTGAAATCTTCAGGAATAGCTTTCGCATCGGAACACGGAGAACGGGTGCCATGGCAACATCGAAATTCATCAAGCCTTATGTCGATCATGGAGAAAAGGCCGGCGCAGTACGCAAGATCACGGTCTCGATTCCACTGCACGTCCTGAGGCCCTTGTCTGACGAACGCACCCGTCGTCAGGTGAACAATTTAAGGCACGCCACCAATAGCGATCTGCTCGTGGAGGCGTTCCTACATGCTTTTACTGGGCAACCACTGCCAACTGATGAGGAGCTGAGACGAACTATGGCCACTGCCAAGAAAGCCACTGCAAAGAAGTCGGCCGCCAAAAAGGCGACCAAGAAGACCGCCGTGAAGAAGGCCGCCGCGAAGAAGCCGGTCGCCCGCAAGCCGGCCGCCAAGAAGGCTGCCAAGAAGGTTGCACGCAAGGCCGTCGCTAAGAAGCGCCCGGCCGCTGCCAAGAAGGCTGCTGCTAAGAAGGTCGCGACCAAGAAGGTTGCGAAGAAGGCTGTTGCCAAGAAGCGCACCGTGAAGAAGGCTGCCGCTGCCAAGGTCGTCAAGGCGACCAAGGCTGCGAAGGCCCCCAAGGCTGCAAAGGCCCCCAAGGCCAAGAAGTAAGCTTCAAGCTTTACTCTTAATAACAAGCAAGAACGACTTTTCTCCCCGCGGTGCCCAGCGCGGGGAGAGTCCTTCGAAAGAGCGACTCGTCCCGGCCCATGCCGGGACGCTTCGTTTCTGGGGTAGGAAAATTTCCTAGCGTCGACGGCTCGACGTCAGCGATACACGACGAAGGCCAAAGCGATGCGATGTGCGGCTAGTCGCCGACACGACGACCGATTTGCCGTAGTGCTGCATTACGGTTACCTTTCACACATCCGCGCCGCGGGAGCCTGGGGAGGCTGCCGCTCCTGGATTCACAGGGGGAAAAAGCGCGGGTATCTGATGCCACTCGGTGAGAGATCATGGATACCCGATATACACGTCATGCGCGTCGTTACGCGCGTGGGGCCATTCGGCCCGCTGCCATTGCCATTGTTGCTGTCGTTGCCGTACTCGCCGCAGCATCGTGGTTCCTTATCATCAAGCCGCACCAGGATCTGGTCGAAGCCGACGTCGGCGCGCACCCATCCACGCCAGTGAAGGCTGGCGAGGCGCCGCCACCGCCGGTCAATGTGGCGGCCATGAGCATGAACCAGCTGCTGTCGGAAGCCCGCAAGGCGGTGAACGAACAGCGCCTGCTTGCACCGGCCGGCAACAATGCGTTCGAGTTCTACCTGAAGGTGCTGGAGAAGCAGCCCGGCAACCCGGTGGCCACCGATGCGCTGCGCGAAACCTTCCCGGTGGGCGCAAGCGTGGCCGAGCAGGCGATCAACCAGCGCGACTTCAATGAAGCCCAGCGCCAGATCGATCTGTTGACCAAGGCCGACCCGGCGAACTACACGCTGACCATCCTGCGTTCCAAGCTCGATGCCCAGCGCAAGCTGCAGGATCGCGAGCAGCAGCTGGCGTCGGACAAGGAGAAGCAGCAGCAATTGGCGGCGCAGAAGGCGGCGACCGACAAGGCTGAAGCGGATCGTCTTGCAGTCGAAGCACAGCAGAAGGCAGTGGCCGATCAGCGTGCGGCGCAGGCTCGCGCGGCGCAGCAGCAACAGGCCGAAGCGGCTCGCCAGCAGCAGGCGTCGACCTCGACCGCAGGTACCGGCACCGGCAACGCAGCAACGGCAAGCGCGGGTGGCACGCACCCGGCGGTGTTGTTGCGCAACGTGCCGCCGCGCTATCCGACCACGGCGGTGCGCGCGAACCAGGAAGGCTGGGTGGAAGTGGCTTTCACCATCACGCCTGAGGGCACGGTGGACGACGTGAAGGTGGTGGATGCCGAACCGCGCCATGTGTTCGATCGCGCCGCGACCGAAGCGGTGAGTCGCTGGAAGTTCCAGCCGGCGACGCAGGACGGCAACCCGGTGCCGTCGCAGGACAAGCGCCGCATCGTGTTCAAGCTCAACTGACGGCAGGCTCGCCGCGTCCGCGGCGAGCCATCAACGCAAAAGCGCCGCGTGGAAACACGCGGCGCTTTTTTGTGTCGTGGACGAGGCGGGGATCGCTCAGCGCTGGTTGTCGCGCGCCGTCGTCGTGCCCTTGCTCTTCCTGCGCGTCTTGCCCTTGACCGTATTGGCAGCCGGTGCGTCGCTCTCGACGCCGGCCCAGTCCACATGCGGAAGGCCGAGCAGGCTGTCGAACACCATGGGTACCAGGCCGGCGGGCAGGGGGTCGGCGGAGTTCCACATCATCACCAGGCCCACGTGCTGCCTGGGCAGGAAGCCGATCATCGTGCGATAGCCTTCGACGGCACCCGCGTGGAAGATCATCGTCTCGCCCTCGTAGTCGAACACGCGCCAGCCCAGCGCATAGGAGGCATCCTCCAGGCGCGCACGGCGCCAGGGGGCCGAACGCATCTCGATCGGCGTGGACACTTCGGGCGCGTGCAGCGTGTTGAGCAGCGCGGGCGACAGCACGTCAGGGCGTCCACCCATCTGTGCGATCAGCCACTGTTCCATGTCCTTGAGGCTGGCGTTGACGCCGGCGGCTGGCGCCACGCGGTAGTAGGCGTCCTTGGGTTCGAACGGAATCCAGCCGTTGCTGCCCGGTCGATGCGGGTGCGCCCAGCTCTTGCTGGCTTCCAGTGCTTCGCGACCGTAGCTCGCGGTCTTCATGCCCAGCGGGAAGAAGATGTTCTTGTCGACCTGACGGGTGAAGAAGTCGCCGGTCTGCGCGTAGATCACGTCACCGATCAGGCTGAAGGCGATGTTCTGGTAGCCATAGCATTGACCGACGTCGCAGGTAAGCGAGACCTCGTCGAGCCGGCGCACCAGCTCTTCATAGGGCACGTTGTCCTCAAGCATGCTGTCGTAGGTGTTCTTGGGCAGGCCCAGTCGCTGGCCGAGGATGTCGCGCACCGTGGCCTGTTGCGCGGCGCTGTCGCTCTTGAGCTTGAAGAAGGGCAGCACGGCAGCGAGCTTGGTGTCCCACGAGAGTTTGCCGTCGTCCACCAGTACGCCGGTGAGCGCCGTGGCGAACGCCTTCGACAGCGACGCCAGCCGGAACACGGTTTCGGGCGTCACCGGTTCACGGGTGGACGCATCGGCGTAGCCGATGGTGTCCTCGAACACGACCTTGTTGTCCGCCACCACGGCAGTGGCCAGACCGGCCACGACGTTGCGCTGGTCCACGCGCTCCAGCCACTGCTGGTAGGACGCCAGCGTTTCCTTCATGCGATCGGCGGGCACGCTCTGCGGCTGCGGAGCGGGTGCAAGATTACCGTCGCTTGCCGGCGTCGCGGCATGCGCGGCGGGCAGTGTGCTGGCCCATCCCAGCGTGGCGGCGATGAGCAGTGGAAGCGTGCGAAACGTCATGCTGTTCGAGTGTGCGGGGCGTCACGGTGACGCCGGGTCGAAAAACAGCTCTGGAAAGAGCCGGGCCTTTGATCGCGCAAGCCTGGTCTATCCATGACGGCCGCCGGAGATTACCGCAGGCATCCAGGAAAATCCCCTTCCCGTATGGCGGATGGACGGGGAGTGTTACTGGGACAACGGCGCAGCGCGCTTGGTTTCGTTCAGGATCAACGCGCTGGCCCGTTCCGCGATCATGATCACCGGCGCGTTGGTGTTGCCCGTGGGCAGGCTGGGCATAACCGAGGCATCCACCACGCGCAGGTTCTCCACGCCACGTACACGCAGTTCGCTATCGAGCGGCGCGCCGGCGTCGCGGCCCATGCGGCAGGTGCCGACGGGGTGATAGATCGTCTCCGCCTTGCGGCGAATGAAGTCCGTGTACTCCGCATCGCTTGCGATGTGGCGCTCCGGGAACACGGGTGCGCCGCGAAACGGCGCGAATGCGGCCTGGGAAAGCAGCTCGCGCGATAGCCGTGCGCCTTCGATCATGCGCGCAAGATCGTGCCCCTCCGCATCGCCGAGATAATTGGCATGGATGGCGATGGGTTCCGCCGGATTCGCCGAACGCAGTCGCAACCTGCCGCGGCTGCGCGGATGCAGGTAGCACGCGTGCACCGTGTATCCGTAACCGGGCAATCGATGACGGCCATGGTCGTCGAGCAGGGCGGGTACGAAATGGAATTGCAGATCGCAGCGTTCGTCCGTGGCGAGCCGGCTGCGCACGAAGCCGCCGGCCTCGGCGATGTTTGACGTGCCAGGCCCCTCACGATGACGCAGGAAGCGCCAGCCTGCCGCCAACTCGTTGAGGTGATCGTAGGTGATCTTCTGCGTGCTGCCGTCGAGCGTGCAGATGTCCAGATGATCCTGCAGGTTCGCACCCACCTCGGGCTGGTCGGCCTGCACCGCGATGCCGTGCTCGCGCAGATGGTCGGCCGGGCCCACGCCGGAGAGCATCAGCAGCTGCGGCGTGTTCACCGCGCCGCCGGCAAGAATGATATCGCCGCCTTCGATGAGCGAGTCGCTGCCCTGCAACTGCACGCCGATGGCCCGCCCTTGGGCGATCACCACGCGCGCCGCCAGCGCGCCGGTACGCACTTCCAGGTTCGGTCGCTCCCGCGCCGGTCGCAGATAAGCGACGGCAGCGGAACAGCGTGCGCCACCGCGTTGCGTGACCTGGTACAGGCCAAAACCCTCCTGAGCGGCACCGTTGAAGTCCTCGTTGCGCGCGAAGCCGCCGCTCACGGCGCTGTCGACGAACACCTCGGACAATGGATTGCGATAACGAAGATCGCTTACGCCGAGCGGGCCGCCACTGTCGTGAAAGCTGCTCGCGCCACGCGTGTTGTCCTCGCTGTGCAGGAACCACGGCAGCACCTGTTCCCACGACCAGCGTGCGTCGCCGCTGGCTTCTGCCCAGCGATCGTAGTCACCGGGCACGCCGCGGATGTAGCACATCGCATTGATCGAACTGGAACCCCCCAGCGTCTTGCCGCGCGGCCACCACAGCGAGCGGCCGTTCAATGCCGCCTGCGGCTCGGTGCGGTAGTTCCAGTTGAGTCGACGGTTGTTGGCGAGACGCGCGATGCCTGCCGGCATGTGGATGAGTGGGTGCCAGTCCGACGGGCCCGCTTCCAACAGCAGCACGCGCCTGTTGCCATTCGCGCTCAAGCGGTTGGCGAGCACGCAGCCGGCCGAACCTGCACCCACGATGATGATGTCGTATGTCATCCCGATCCCCCGATCCTTGCCAGTGACCGTCATATCGACATGCTAGTCTGTGTAGGTCCCCCGCTGGAAACGCCGGTGAATACCCCCCGACCTGCCGCAGCGAACGAAGGCCTTGCGTCGATCCTCTCGGCAGTGGCCTTTTTCTTCGTGATGACGGCTTACTACATCATCCGGCCCGTGCGCGACCAGCTCAGCGGCGCCGTGGGCTCCCAATCGCTTCCCCTGTTCTACGCAAGCGTCTTCGGCGTGATGCTGCTGCTGACGCCGGTGTTCGGTGCGCTGGTGTCGCGTTTTCCGCGCAAGCGCCTGCTGGGCTGGAGCTACAGCTTCTTCGTGGCCTGCCTGTTTGCCTTCGTGCCGCTGTTCATGGCGCAGGATCGCATCGGCGCCCGGGCGCTGGGCGTGGGGTTCTTCATCTGGGTCAGCGTGTTCAACCTGTTCGTGGTGTCGCTGTTCTGGAGCTTCATGGCGGACATCTTCAAGAGCGTGCAGGCGCGGCGCGTTTTCCCGCTGATTGCGCTCGGCGGCATGGCGGGCGCGATCTTCGGGCCGCTGGTGACCAAGTTCCTGGTGCAGATGATCGGCGTGGCCTCGCTGCTGGTGGTGTCGGCGGCGGCATTGGTGATCGCGTTGATCCTGTTGCTGACGCTTTCGTCGCGCCACGATTGCCGCGACGAGGCGCGCAACGAAGAGCCCATCGGCGGCTCGCTATGGGCAGGCATCAAGGAGCTGTGGACGCGCCCCTTCCTGCGCTACATGGCCATCCTGATGGTGCTGGGCGATGGCATCGGCACGCTCGCCTACGCCTTGATGGCCGACTACACCAAGGCGCACCTGCCTGATCGCGTGGCGCGTACGTCGTTCTACAACGACCTGGATCTTTACGCGAACCTGCTGGGCGCCGTGCTGCAGCTCACGCTCACGCGCTGGCTGCTCGTGCGCAAGGGCGCGGGTCCGGGTCTGGTGTTGCCCTCGGTGGTGAACTTCGTGCTGCTGGTGCTGCTGGTGATCGTGGGCATCGGCAGCGTCAACCTGTTCGGCTTCATGGTGCCCATGCTCTCGATCATGCTGGTCGGCTCGCGTGGGTTCGCCTATGGCATGACCAAGCCCGCGGTCGATGCGCTATATACACGCGTGCCGCGCGAGACGCGATACAAGGGCAAGAACTTCGTGGAGACGGCCATCTGGCGTTTCGGCGACGTGCTGGTCACCAGCGGCGTCAGCGTGCTGGGCACGCTGGGCATGGCAGCGACCGGTATGGCCGGTCTCGGTGCGGGCGTTGCCGTGGTGGCCACATGGGTAGCGGCGCACGCTGGTCATTCCCCCGACCTGCTGCCGGAGCAGCAGGCGACGGACGGCACGGAGTCGCAGGCGCAAACCGCCAAGGCCTGAGCCGATGCTCAGCTGGTGATGTAGCGCTGCAGCTGTTCGATCTGCTCGGCCTGTGCGTCGATCACTTCCTTCACCAGATCGCCGATCGAAATGACGCCGACGACACGTTCGCCGGCCACCACCGGCAAATGGCGGATGCGGCTGTCGGTACATAGGCGCATGCAGTCGAACACGTCGGTGTCCGGGCCTACGGTGAGCGGCGGGCTGCTCATGATCTCCGAGACGGCGGTCTGTGCGGACGAGCGTCCCTGGAGGATCACCTTGCGTGCGTAGTCACGCTCGGAAACGATGCCCACGAGCCGTTCGTCACGCATCACCAGCAGCGCGCCGACGCGACGCTCCGCCATGTGCTTAATCGCTTCGAGTACGGGCGCGTCCGGTGCGATGCTGAAAATGTCGGTGCCCTTGCCTTCCAGCAAATGCTTGACTTGTCGCATGCTTCAACCTCCCAGGAGGCCGCCGATGGGCCGCATGGGAAGAGTCTAGCGCCGCCGCGTGGACGTGGTGTTGGCCCGATGTGAAGCGACGAGCCGGAACGTCTATTCAGCGCTTCTGACGCGCCGAACGCTGTTCCTCGATGAAATACAGCGGACGCTGTTTGCTCTCGGCGTAGTTGCGCCCCAGGTATTCGCCGATGACGCCCAGCGCCAGCAGCTGCACGCCGCCGATGAACAGGATCACCACCATCAGCGACGGGTAGCCGTGCACCGGGTCGCCGAAGAGCAGCGCCTTGCCGAAGACCCACAGGCCGAACAGGAAGGAGAGCAGCGACGAAGCAACACCGATCCAGGTGGCCAGCCGCAAGGGCGCGGTGGAGAACGAGGTGAATCCCTCGATGGCCAGCTGCAGCAGGCGCCAATAGTTCCACTTGGTCGCGCCGGCCTGGCGCGGCTCACGCAGGTAATAGACGGCCGTTTGCCGATAGCCGATCCAGGTGAACAGGCCCTTCATGAAGCGCTGCCGTTCGCGCAGCTGGCGCAGGGCGTCCAGCGCGCGGCGCGAGAGCAGGCGGAAGTCGCCGGTATCGCGGGGCACGTGGATATCGGAGACGTGTTCCATGCTGCGATAGAACAACGCGGAGGTGAAACGCTTAAAGCCGGTTTCGCCTTGGCGCGCGCTGCGCGTGGCGTAGACCACGTCATAGCCTTCGCGCCAGCGTTCGATCAGTGCGGGAATCAGCTCCGGTGGATCCTGCAGGTCGGCATCGATAACGATGGCCGCATCGGCATCCACATGATCCAGGCCGGCGGTGAGCGCTGCTTCCTTGCCGAAGTTGCGTGACAGCTTGATCGCGCCGGTGCGGCCATCGCGGGCCGCCAGCCCTTCCATCAGCTGCCAGGTGGCATCCGTGCTGCCGTCATCGACATAGAGCACGTCGCATTCGAGCGGCAGCTCGGCCAGCACGCTGGTGAGCCGGGCGTGGAAGCTCTCCAGCACGGCCGATTCGTTGTAGGCAGGTACGACGACGGTGAGGCGTGGCATGGCTGGTGCGAAGATTCCCCGGAGCGTGCGCGAATGCTAGTGCAGCGTCTCGCCCGGGGCGAGCGCATGCGTCACGTCAGCGCCGTCGTGTGTCGCGCGGTGGCGTATGGCTTTGCAGGTAGGCCGGGCCGCCCAGTTGTCCCATCTGCTGCTGGATCCAGTTGGCGCGGCCTTGCACGTAGGCCGTGGGGCGATCGGCATGGAAGCGGCGAGGGCTGGGCAGCACCGCCGCCAGGCGCGCCGCCTGGGCCGCGCTGAGCCGCGCCGGCGGCACACGGAAGAACGCATCGCTGGCCGCGCCCACACCGTAAATGCCATCGCCCAACTCGGCGATGTTCATGTAAACCTCGAGGATGCGCTGCTTGGGCCAGGTGAGCTCGATCAGTACGGTGAAATACGCTTCCAGCCCCTTGCGAACGAAGCTGCGTCCGTTCCATAGGAAAAGGTTCTTGGCGGTCTGCTGGCTGATGGTGCTCGCGCCGCGCAAGCGGCGGCCTTCGTCGGCCGCGTCCATGGCGTTCTGGATGGAATCGAAATCGAAGCCGTGGTGGAACGGGAATTTCTGGTCCTCGCCAGCCACCATCGCCAGCGGCACGTACGGCGACACCTGGGTCCACGGCACCCAGCGATGCTGCAGGTGGAAATCCTTCTCGCCGCGGACGAGTGCGCCCAGCTGGCGCTCCATCATCACCGCCGAGGTCCACGGCGGCACGAAGCGCAGCGCGACCACCACCAGCCAGCTCAGCGCCAGCCAGGAGATCATGAGCAGGACGATGCATCGAAGCAGACGGGCGGCGAACGGGCGTCGTGAAGTCATGGCGGCGCTTGGACGGAATTGGCGGCAGTATAGGAGGCCCCAGCCCATCCCCCGATAGCCCGCGCCGGCGGTCGTTGTGCCCGGATGCAGGCGCCCCCATGTAGGGGGATTGCTCTTGAGAGGTCCATTCCGTGGAAACCGTGCTAGTCGAAGATGTCCTGCATCGCTTCATGCTCGAGCGCGCCGGCGTGCGTGGCGTGCTCGTCCGTCTCGGGCCGGCCTGGCGCGAAGTTGCCGGCCGCTCGCACTATCCCGCCGCGCTGCGCTCGGTGCTCGGCCAGACCTTGGCCGCCAGCGCGCTGCTGACGGGCAACATCAAGCTCGATGGCGCGCTCTCGGTGGAACTGAAGAGCAGCGGCGGACTACGCCTGCTGTTTGCCGAGTGCACCGATCGCGGCCGCCTGCGCGGCCTGGCGCGCTGGAACGATCCGTTGCCTGAAACGCTGGATCTGGCCGCGTTGCCGGACGCCATCATGGCCATCACCATCGGCAACGCCGAGCGTGGCCAGCGTTACCAGGGCCTGGTCGATCTGCAGCATCCGGATCTCGCCTCGGCGCTGGAAAACTACTTCGGTCAGTCCGAACAGTTGCCAGCGCGTATCGTGCTGGCCGCCGATGGCGAACATGCCGTGGGCCTGATGCTGCAGAAGCTGCCGGACGAAGGCGGCCACGATGCCGTGGAGGATGAGGACGCCTGGACGCGCATCCAGCATCTCACCGCCACGCTGGGCCAGGAGGAACTGCTTTCCACGCCGCCGGAGCAGCTGCTGTATCGCCTCTATCACGAGGAATCCGTGCGCTTGTTCGATCCTCGCCCGCTGGCCTTCGGCTGCAGCTGCACGCGTGAGCGCGTGGAATCCGTGCTGCGCTCGCTGGGCCGCGATGAAGTGGAAGCCGCGCTGGATGCCCGCGAAGGCGAAATCGAGGTGATCTGCGAGTTCTGTGCGCAGCGCTACACCTTCGACCGCGTCGATGCAGAGCACTTGCTGAGCGTGACACCGGCGGCGAACGCACCGCATACGGCGCAGTAATCCAGCGGGTTGCGATGCGATGAAAAGGCCGGCTACCGAAAGGTGCCGGCCTTTTCCTTGCGCGTCATTCCGGCTTGCGCCGGAAAGACAAGATGGTGAGACGGAAGGGCGAAGCGGGAGGCTCTACGGCAACGCGAAATGATGCTCGCGCTGCAACCACACCTCGGCCATCTTCGGCGTAGCGAACAGGAAGCCCTGCCCGAAGCGGCAGCCGATGCGCAGCAACGCCTCGCGCTGGTCCTCGTCCTCGATGCCTTCGGCGATCACCTGCATCTGCAGCGAGTTGGCCAGCGCCTGGATGGCTCGCACCACGGCAGCACCGTGGCCGCCTTCGCGCGGCAATTCGACGATGAAGGAGCGGTCGATCTTCAGCGTTTCGATCGGGTACTGGTGCAGGTAGCTCAGAGACGAGTAGCCCGTGCCGAAATCGTCCAGCGCAATGCTCACGCCGTGGCCGCGCAGGTTGTCCAGCATGCGCTTCACCTGGATGGCGTTTTCCAGCAGCGCGCGCTCGGTCACCTCGATGCGCAAACAACGCGGCGGCACGTGATGCGATTCGATGAGGTCGAGCAGGCGCTTGTCCAGGTCCAGCGAACGGAAGTGCCGGCCCGACACATTGATGCTGACGAAGCCGTCGCTGCCCGCCAAGGCCTCGGCCTGGGCGCACACCTGTTCAAAGATCTGCCAGTCGATGCTTTCCGAGCAGCCGCTTTCTTCGGCCACCGCGAGGAAATCGCCGGGAGTCAGCAAGCCGCGATCCGGATGACGCCAGCGCAGCAGTGCCTCGTAGCCCACCGTGCGGCCGGTCTGCAGCGCCACGATGGGCTGGTAGAAGGGCACGAATTCGTTGCGGCTCAGCGCGCGGCGCAGGTCGCCTTCCATTTCCAGCAACGAGAGTGCTTCGCGGCGCAGGCGGTCGTCGAACACGGCGGCGCGGTGGCGGCCTTCGTCTTTGGCGCGATACATCGCGGCATCGGCGTCGCGCAGCAATTCTTCCGGGCGCTGGTAGTGCGGGCTGGGCAGGGCGATGCCAATCGAGGCCGAGGTGAAGATTTCTTTTGCGCCCAGGCGGAACGGCGTCTGCAGCTCGTCAATGATGCGCTCGGCGATAAGCATCGCCATCTTCGGATCGGTGATGCCTTCGGCCAGCACGGCGAATTCGTCGCCGCCAAGTCGCGCCACCACATCGCGTGTCTTCAGGCACGCGCGTATGCGGCCGCCCACCTGGAACAGCAGGTCGTCGCCGACCAGATGGCCGACGGAATCGTTGATGACCTTGAAGCGATCGAGGTCGATGAACAACACCGCGAACAGTTCCTGCGTGTCGCCGTGGTAGCGCTGCAAGGCCTGCTCCAGGCGTTGCAGCAACAGCGTGCGGTTGGGCAGGCCGGTCAGCGAATCGTGCAGGGTTTCGTACTTGAGGCGGCGCTCCACGCGCTCGCGCTCGGCGATCTGTTCGCGCAGGTCGCGGTTGGCCAGGGCGAGGGCCCGCGTGCGTTCGGTGACGCGGCGCTCCAGGCTCGCATAGGCCTGTTTCAGCGATTCGGTGGTGTGCTTGCGTTGCAGGGCGTTGGCGACGTGATAACCCACGAAGGTGAGCAACTCCTGGTCGCGCACGTCGTAGGTGTGCTCGGGCGAGTAGCTCTGCACGGCCAACACGCCCATGGCGCGATCGCCCCATACCAGCGGCACGCCCAGCCAGCACACCGAACGCGAACCGCGGTGCGTGATCTCGCCCATCTGCTGCAGCCGATCGAATTCCGTGGGATCGGCCAGCAGCGGCTTGGCGTGGCGCAGCACGTACTCGGTGACGCCGCGGCCATGTGCGCGCGGCAGGCGCACCGTATCGAATTCGTCGACGGAGTAAGGGAAGCTGAGGGTCTTCTGCTCTTCGTCCAGCAATGCGATGTAGAAGTTGCGGGCATAGAGCAGGCCGCCGATCACGCGATGCACGGCGGCGTAGAAGTTGTCGATGCTCTCGGAGGCATTCGCCAGCTCCGCAATGCGGAACAGCGCCGCCTGCAGCCGCTCGCCGCGCTGGCGCTGCAACACCTGCTGGCGCAGCACGCGGTTGGCCTCGCGCAGTGCGGCCGTGCGGCTGGAGACGCGGCGCTCCAGTTCCTCGTGCGCCTCGCGTCGCTCCAGCGCCGTCTGCACGTGCTTGGCGACGTAGCTGAGCAGTTCGCGGTCGTGCTCGCTGTAGTGGGTGTCTTCGCGATAGCTCTGCATCACGATGCCGCCGACGACGCGGCCGTCACGCAGCAAGGGCACGCCCAACCAGTGTTCGCACACCGGACCGAGCAGCACGAAGCGGCCCTTGAACTGTTCGGTCAGCTCCGCCACCGAGCCCATGATCGCCTGGCCGCTCTGCAGCAGGTTCCAGGTGAGGCTGTAACGCATTTCCTGCAGCGGCACCGACTCGTCGGGCGAGGGCGGTTCCTTGTCCATCGTGTCGACGTAGTACGGGAAGCGCACTGTGTCGGTGGCCGCGTCGTACAGCGCGATGTAGAAGTTCTCCGCATACATCAGGCTGCCGAGAATGGCGTGCAGCGAGTGCATCATCTCGGTCATGTTGTGCTCGGCGCCGGCCTGATCGGCAATGGCGTAGAGCGCGCGTTGCAGGCGTTCGGCGAGCGCGAGACGGGAGATGGCTTCGTAGAGTCGCGAGGTTTCCGCCAACTGGCGCAGGCGACAGGCGACCAGTCTTCCTATCCACGAGAGATTCTCTCTCGTCGGGTCCGAGATCGAGCCCGTGGGCAAGGCCAGCACGAGCGAACGCAAGCCTTGCGGATCTTCCGCCAGATCGAGCTGGGTGATCTGCTCGTTCGGTGGTTCCGTATCGCCCAGCAAGCGCCAATGGAGGCTGCCTTCGATGCCCATGTCGCGCAGCATGACCTCGCAGATCTCCGCCACGCTGGCAGCATCGCCCGCGCGGAAGAGTCGCTCCACCGCGGCATGCATGGCCACGACAGCGCTGTCCGCTGGCCAGGTGGGCGTAGTGCTGGAAGGGACCGAGGTCATCAGTCGCAGGGCGAATCCGGCATTGTCGATAGGAATGGACTATATATCGCCTCCATTCAGCTTTGTCGCCGGCTCCATGAACCGGGAACCTAATCGGTTCCCGGATGTCAAAAATTTGTGATCCAGGGCCAGCCGGGCACGGTTCACAAATTGGGAATCTGGGTGTTAGTAAAAAGTAAAATGTGATATCGTTAGACCTAACTCGTCTCTGGGAGGGGGCGATTTCGTTCCTGACCTACGGTATCGCGGGGGTTTTCGCGTTCATGCGTCGTCTGTTCTTGTCATTGCCATTGCTGTTCATGCCGTTTGTCGCGGCAGGGCAGAGTGCGGCCAATGATTCCTACAGCGCCGCTGGACGCTTGCTGTCGCAGACGCCTGAGACTTCGCAGGCCGCCTCCAACGGCGTGCCGCTGTGGCGTGGCGCCGATGGCCATTGGCTGGCGCTGCAGTCGAACAGCGATACGTTGGCCGCCTCGCAGCAGGATTCGCCCCTGCAGTTCCGCGCCGTCGATTCGGCGACCGTGCAGTCCTCCGATATCCGCTATGGCATCGCACCGAACCTGCAGGCGCATGTGGGTGTGAGCGAGCGCAACTGGGCGAACAACCAGGCGCCGCGCATCATCGGCAGCGAAGTGGGTGCCACGTACAGCGATGGCCGCTATTCGCTGGGCCTGAGCGTGGGTACCGATAATGTGCAGGGCGCCGCCACGCTGCCGCGCCTGTTGCCTGGCGCCATGCCGGGCGTCAACGGCCTTTCGGGTTTCGACGGCAGCACGCAGGTCAACGCGCGCGGCCGCTTTGCACTCGACGGCAAGAGCGGCATTGATCTGGGCGCAAGCGTCGGTCGTGTGCGTCTGCTGCCGGGCAATGTGCTGGGCGTGAATGCGCTCGACCAGAAGGCCGTGAGCTTCGGCGTCGATCGTGGTCCGTTGAGCGGCAGCATCGTGGGTCGCACCATGGCGCCGGAAGCGGGCGTCCCAGGTGGCGCCGGCTACAACCCGGACCGCCGCTGGAACAGCATCGATCTCGGCGTGACCTGGCGCCTGCCGTGGCAGGGTCAGTTGAGCATTGGCGCGCAGAACTTGTGGTCGTCGGGCAATGGTGTGAATACGCCAGCGGGTCCGGAGCCTGATCAGTCGCGCACGCCGTACGTGCAATATCACCAGGATCTCTGAGTCGCGCCGGTTCCATCGGACGCACCATGAAAAACGCCGGGCGCTGCCCGGCGTTTTCGTTTGACGCGTTGGCGAATCAATCCTGGCGTCGGATGCGCAGATCGCCGCTGAAAGTTTCCACATTCATCTTGGCGCCGCCTGCACCGACGGTGGTCTGCAGGTCGCTGCCTGGACCATGTTCCGGTTTCTTCACCGTGCCGAAGTCGCTGCGCAGGTCGCCGCTGAAGGTCGAGGCCTTGATCACGGCCGAGAGATTGGACGGCACCTGGATCTGCACGTCGCCGCTCATGCTGTCGACATCGTAGGCGCCGTTGGGCGCGACACCACCGGACAGCTGCACGTCGCCCGACACGGTGCTCAGATTGAGTTTCCGCCACGGGCCGCCATTGACGCGGATGCGGCCGGAGACGGTCTGCAGGCTGGCCTCGGCGCCCACGTTCGGCGCGAGAATGTCGCCGCTCACCGTCTGCAGGTTCACCCTGTCCGCGCTGCCGGCCAGCTCGATGCTGCCGCTGACGGCGTCGGCATCGATGCTGGGCGAGCGTGCATTGATGCGCGCCTTGCCGCTGACCGTGTTGACCTTGATGGTGCCGCCCTCGATGCCGTCGATGTTCATCGGTGCGCTGACCACGTCCACGTCCAGCGATGCGCCCTTGGGTACGCGCACATCCAGCGTGGTGGAGCCCATCGAAGTGTCGCTGCCCCAGTTCAACCAGCCGGACTTGCCCGCCGATTCCACCTTGATGCTCATGCTGCTGTTGCTGCCTTCGATGGCCAGCGGCTTGGCGCCGTCGCCGAGGCGGCCGGTGACCTGTACCTGGTTACGATCCCAGGCACTCACGGTGACCTCGCCCTTGACGTTGCTGATGCTCACGTGCGCGTTGGGCGACGCGTCGTGGCTGAGGTTGATGGGCGTGTCGGCCAAGGCCTGGCCGATCGACAGGCTGAGCAGGAGTGGGATGACGCGTGCGGTTTTCATGGTGAAGGCTCCGCTGGACTCAACCAGCCTGGTGTTCCATCTGACGCAGTTGCGATTGCTGTTTCTGGGTACGCATAAGCAGGCGTTGCAGCGCCGGCGAGTCGGGTGCCTGCTCCATGGCCTGGCGCAGCTCCATGTTGGCGGCATCGAGTTCCACCGCCGCGCCGGCAAGGCGCGGGTCGTTCGGGCGCCAGCGGCCCACATCTGTGGTGCTGACGGTGGCATTGGTGAGCGTGCGGTCGCGCAGATGCACGGCCAGGCTGCCGGCGAACAGCGACAGGCCGACGAAGCTGGCCGCGATCAGCCAGTTGTGCGGCTGGCGCCATGCCCGCCGCGCCGTGGGCGCGGTCGTCTTTCCGTCGGCTGCATCCAGGGCCGCATCGATGCCGGCCCACAGGTCGCGGCGTGGCGATACCGGTTCGCGCAAGGCGCGTGTCTGGCGGAGCCATTCAAATTCGTTCATGAGCGTTCTCCCAAAACTTTCCGCAGCAGGCCGCGTGCGCGATGCAATTGCGCCTTGGACGAGCCCACTGCCATGCCGAGTTCGGCACCAATCTCCTCGTGTCGCCAACCTTCCACGTCGTGCAGCACCAAAACGGCGCGCGCTCGGGGAGGCAGTTTGCCGATCGCACGTTCCAGTTCGTCGCGTTCGGCGGCGCAGAAAGGCGTTTCGCCATGATCGGGGAGGTTGTCCTCGTCCATCACGGTGACCGGATCCGAACCGCGCGAGCGGATGTCCATCAACGCGACATTCACCGCCAGGCGGTACAGCCATGTACCAAACGCGCTATCGCCACGAAAACCGGACAACTTCTGCCACGCACGTACGAAAGCCTCCTGCGTGAGATCTTCGGCACGCGCGTGGTCGTAACCGGCCAGGCGAAGCACGGCGCCGTACACGCGATCCACATGGGCACGGTAGAGGCGATGGAATGCCTGGCGATCACCGTCGGCGGCCGCCCGGACGTCGTCCATGTCGTGGGGGTCCGCGGCGGGCGCTGGCGGCGGCATCGTGGTTCCGGTGGCGGGGCAGGCTGCGATCATCTTGCCAGCTTGGATGCGCCAAAGCGTGGCAAGGTTTAGAGGAGGTTTTGTAGCCCGACTGCAAGCGACCGGAGGAGGCCGCCGCAAAGGTCCCGCCGGCCGCATGGGGCCGGCGGGCATGGCGTCGTCAGGAGGCGACGGCCGTGCGCGGCGTCACGGCCGCATCGTGCAGCGCCTTGGCGACGCGCTGCTGTTCGTCGTGCAGCTCGGTCGGCATGCGCTCGCCGAAGCTGTCCAGGTATTCGCCGATAGCCGCCAGTTCCGCGGTCCAGCCGGCGTGGTCGACGTGGAACAGCGTGTCGATCGTGGCGCGATCGAGCTGCAGGTCGTCGAGCTCGATCTCGCCTGCCTTGGGCAGGGTGCCGATGGGCGTGTGGTTGCCAGCGGCGCGGCCTTCCACGCGATCGATCATCCACTGGAGCACGCGCAGGTTGTCGCCGAAGCCCGGCCACAGGAAACGACCGTCCTCGCCCTTGCGGAACCAGTTGACGTGGAAAATCTTCGGCAGCTTCGCGCCCGGCTGGTCGAACGACAGCCAGTGACGGAAGTAGTCACCGTAGTGGTAGCCGGCGAACGGCTTCATGGCCATCGAGTCGCGGCGAAGCACGCCAACGGCTCCGGTGGCGGCGGCGGTGGTTTCCGAGCCCATGGCGGCACCGACCAGCACGCCGTGCTTCCAGTCCTTCGCCTCGAACACCAGCGGGATGAGTGACGGACGACGGCCACCGAACACGATGGCGCTGATCGGCACGCCCTGCGCATCCTCGGCGCGCGGCGACCATGTCGGGCACTGCTTGGCGCTCACGGTGAAGCGCGAGTTGGGATGCGCTGCCGGACCATTCGCCGGGTCATACGGACGCCCCTGCCAATCAGTGACCGGCGTGCCCGGCAGGCCTTCCCACCACGGCTGGTTATCGGCGGTGACAGCGACGTTGGTGAAGATGGTGTCGCGCGCGATGGTCGACAGCGCGTTCGGGTTGGTGGCATCGCTGGTGCCCGGCGCCACGCCGAAGTAACCCGCTTCCGGGTTGATGGCGTATAGACGTCCATCCGCACCCGGGCGCATCCAGCAGATGTCGTCGCCCACGGTCCACACCTTCCAGCCGTCCTGGCGGTAAGCCTCCGGCGGAATGAGCATGGCGAGGTTGGTCTTGCCGCAGGCCGACGGGAACGCCGCGGCGATGTAGTGCGTTTCGCCCTGCGGGTTCTCGATGCCCACGATCAACATGTGCTCGGCC
The DNA here is from genome assembly GCF_040545895.1 of Dyella japonica. Lineage (GTDB taxonomy): Bacteria > Pseudomonadota > Gammaproteobacteria > Xanthomonadales > Rhodanobacteraceae > Dyella > Dyella japonica_D. Next base: position 452,754 of record NZ_JBEPMU010000003.1, on the reverse strand, counting down.
AGCCAGCCCTCGGACTTGGCCTGGTAGCTGGCGATGCGCAGCGCGTGGCACTTCTTGCCGAGCAGCGCATTGCCGCCGTACCCGGAGCCGTACGACTTGATGGTCAGCTCCTCGGGGAAATGCATGATGAAGCGACGCTCCGGATCGAGCTCGCCGGTGGAGTGCAGCCCCTTCACGAACGTGCCTTCGCGCTCGATGCGCGCCTGCGCGGCGGCGCCCATGCGCGTCATGGTGCGCATATTGGCGACCACGTACGGGCTGTCGGTGATTTCCACGCCGCAGCGCGCGAGTGGGGAGTCGATGGGGCCCATGCAGTACGGGATGACGTACATGGTGCGGCCTTCCATGCAGCCGTCGAACAGCGCGTCCATCTTGGCGTGCGCGTCGGCGGGCGCCATCCAGTGGTTGTTCGGACCGGCGTCTTCCTCGGTCTTGGTGCACACGAAGGTGAGGTGTTCGACGCGGGCCACGTCGGACGGGCTCGAGCGATGCAGGTAGCAGCCCGGATGGGTCTGCTGGTTCAGCTCGATCAGGTCGCCGGTTTGCAGCATCTGCTGCACCAGCTGCTGGTACTCGGACTCCGAGCCGTCGCACCAATGGATCTTTGCGGGACGGGTCAGCGCCGCGACCTCATCAACCCAGCGCTGCAGCGCTGCCAGCTTGCTCGACATCGTTTCCTCACTCTGGTCTTAAGCCAAAAAAGAGTAGAAACGCTAACTTACGTGTACTGGCATGGCAAGGTTCGACGCAGCAAAATGCAACTGGGCGCACCCCGAAATCACTGCCCAACCCGATAGTTACAGATGCAACTGCAGACCACTTTGCCAGGTGGACTACCAGTGGCTAGGTGCCATAAAAAAACGCCGCCCGAGGGCGGCGTTCGTGCAAATGATGGTGCCTGACGAAAGGTCAGGCCGGCGTGAGCGTGCGGATCATGTGCTCGACGTAGGCATCGAATTCGTCGTGGCTGATGCGCGGCAGGCCCAGCGTGAAGTTGAGCTGCAGGAAACCCACATAAGCCGCGTAGGTGAGGCGGGCGCGGTTGAGCGCTTCGTCCGGCGCCAGGCCGGCCTCGCGGTAGATGTTGGTGAGGAATTCCATGCGGCGCTGCGAGACGCGCGCCATCACCGGCACCACCTGCGGATGGTCCAGCGCCTTCAGCAGCGCGGCATAAACGCGATGAGGGGCGATTTCGTGCGCCACGCGGCGGAACAGTTCCGGCAGGCGCGCGCGCGGATCGGGCATGGCCTCGATCTGGCTGATCACCTCTTTCTCGCCGTATTGCTCCCAACGCTCCAGCGCCGCCTGCAACAGGGCTTCACGGGTGCGGAAATGCCAGTAGAAGCTGCCCTTGGTGACGCCGAGCTGGCGTGCCAGCGCTTCGACAGCCAGGGCGCCGACGCCCTGATCGGCGATCAGCCTGAGGGCGGCGTCCTCCCAATCCTCGGCGGAAAGGCGGGTGCGTTCGGGTTTGGCGCTTGCATTCATACGAGTATGGTAGCCCCTGCCGACGGCTTTGCAATTGGCGTTGCGGCAAGTCGTTGAATCGGCGGGGACTCCCCTTGCCGCAGCGCATATTGACGCAGCCATTTGTTGCGATCCATACTCATGCGTATGGTATCGACACCCTCTATCGAGAAGACTCTCACCCACGTCACGGCCGTGGATGGCCTGACGCTGGCCCTTGAAGTTCGCCAGCCGTCGGGTCATCCGACGTTGCTGTTCGCCCATGGTTTCGGCCAGACGCGTGGCGCCTGGCGCAGCACGGCGGAGGCGCTTGCGGACGAGGGTTTCCGCTGTGTCACCTTCGATGCCCGCGGCCATGGCGAGAGCGGCCATGTGGCCGGCGGCGACTACCACATGGAGCAATTCGTCGGCGATCTGCGCCTGTTGGCCCACGCCGAACTGCGCAAGCCGATCCTGGTCGGCGCATCGATGGGCGGACTGCTGGGACTGGTGATCGCGGGCGAGATCGATCCTGACGCTTTCCGCGCCCTCGTGCTGGTGGATATCACGCCGCGCTGGGAAACCAAGGGCGTGGAACGCATCCTTGCCTTCATGCAGGCGCATCCCGATGGCTTTGCGAGCTACGCGCAGGCCGCCGAGGAAATTGCCAAGTACCTGCCACATCGCGCCGAGCGCAAGACAGAAGACCAGTTGCGACCACTGATGCGCGAGGGCGACGACGGCCGACTGCGCTGGCACTGGGACCCGGCCCTGCTCAATGGCCTCGTCAGCGAGAGCGAGCGTTACCAGCCGCGCCTGATGTCGGCCGCGGCGAAGGTGCGCGTGCCGGTGTTGCTGTTGTCGGGTGGTCGCAGCGACGTGGTGTCGCGCGATACCGTCGATGAATTCCTGCAACTGGTGCCGCACGCCGAGCACGTGGAATTGCCGCGCGCCACGCACATGGTGGCGGGTGACGCCAACGACGCATTCACCCGCGAGATCGCACGATTCGTAGGCCAGCTTTCTTCCACCGATCGCAGCGATGCGGTCACGGCATGAGCCGATGAAATCCCTGTTCCACCAAGACGTCATTCGTAACGAGGTGTTTGGATGTCCGTGATATTGACCCTGCTGGCGGCGCTGATTGCGACCGGCGCCTCTGCCTACCACCGCAGCAGCCTGCGCACGTGGGCGATCGCCACGGTGATCACCACCGTCGTGGTCGGCCTGATGGCCGGCGCGCCGTGGACAATCTTCTTCCTGGTGGTGATCGAGCTGGCCATCGCCGTGCCGCTGCTGATGGATGGCTTCCGTCGCAAGCAGATCAGCGCGCCGCTGCTGAAAATCTTCGCCAAGGTGACGCCCAAGCTTTCCGAAACCGAACAGACCGCGCTGGAAGCGGGCACGGTGGGTTTCGAGGGCGAGCTGTTCTCCGGCAAGCCCGACTGGCATGAGCTGCTCAAGCAGCCCAAGCCCGAGCTGAGCGTGGAAGAGCAGGCGTATCTCGATGGTCCCGTGGAAGAACTCTGCGGCATGATCGACGACTGGCAGATCACCCACGAACTGGCCGACCTTCCGCCAGACGTCTGGGCCTTCATCAAGAAGAACAAGTTCTTCGGCATGATCATTCCGAAGTCGTACGGCGGTCTCGGCTTCTCGGCGCTGGCGCATTCGGCCGTGCTGCAGAAGCTGGCGACGATGTCGGCAACAGTGGCTTCCACCGTCGCCGTACCCAACTCGCTTGGCCCGGCGGAACTGCTGCTTCATTACGGCAGCGACGAGCAGAAGAATCACTATCTGCCGCGCCTTGCCATCGGCGAAGAAATTCCCTGCTTCGCGCTCACCGGCCCGTATGCCGGTTCCGACGCCACGTCGATCACCGACTTCGGTGTCGTGTGCAAGCAGGTGGTCGATGGCGTCGAAACGCTGGGCATGAAGCTCACCTTCGACAAGCGCTACATCACGCTGGCGCCGATTGCGACGGTGGTGGGCTTGGCCTTCCGTCTGTACGACCCGGAGAAGCTGCTGGGCGACAAGGAAGACCTCGGCATCACGCTCGCGCTGCTGCCGCGTTCGACGCCGGGCCTGGAAATCGGCCGTCGCCATTTCCCGCTCAACATCCCGTTCCAGAACGGTCCGCTGCATGGCAAGGACGTGTTCGTGCCGATGTCGGTGCTGATTGGTGGCCCGCACATGGCCGGCCACGGCTGGCGCATGCTGGTGGAATGCCTTTCCGTGGGCCGCGCCATTTCGCTTCCGTCCAACGCGACGGGTGGCGTGCGTGCGGCCGTTGCCGCAACGGGCGCCTATGCGCGCATGCGCAAGCAGTTCGGTCTTTCCATCGCCCGCTTCGAAGGCGTGGAAGAAGCACTCGCTCGCATCGGTGGCCTGACCTATGCCACGGCTGCGCTGTCGCGCGCCACGGCGGCGGCGGTGGATCGCGGCGAGAAGCCGGCGGTGCCGTCGGCGATTGCCAAGTACCACGCCACCGAGTGGGGCCGCACCATCGCGGGTGACGCACTCGACGTGCACGGCGGCAAGGGCGTGCAGTTGGGGCCGAAGAACTACGCGGGCCGCGCATGGCAGGGCGTGCCTATCGCCATCACGGTGGAAGGCGCGAACATCATGACGCGCAGCCTGATGATCTTCGGACAGGGCGCCATCCGCTGCCATCCATACGTGCTGAAGGAAATGCAGGCGCTGTCGATCCCCGAGTATGGCGATCGCCTGAAGGCTTTCGATCGCGCGCTGTTCGGCCACATCGGCTTCGGCATCTCCAATGCGGTGCGTGCGTTCACGCTGGGCCTCACCGGTTCGCGCATCGGCGACACCGCGGGCGATGCGTACGTGCGCCGCTACTACCGCAAGCTCAATCGCTACTCGGCCGCGCTCGCGCTGTGCGCCGATACGTTCATGGGCGTGCTGGGCGGCAAGTTGAAGTTCAAAGAGAAACTGTCGGCGCGTCTTGGCGACGTGCTGAGCTATCTCTACATTGCCAGCGCCATGCTCAAGCGCTACGAAGACACCGGCCGTCCGGAAGCGGATCGCCCGCTGCTGGCGTGGGCGTTCCATGAATGCATGTGGCGCATCCAGACCTCGCTTGACGGCGCTATCCGCAACTTCCCGGTGAAGCCGGTGTCGTGGTTGCTGCGCGTATTGGTGTTCCCGTGGGGCCGTCGCGAAGTGCCGCCGTCCGACCGCCTGGGTCGCCGCGTCGCCGCCATCATCACCGCGCCGGGCGAAGCACGCGATCGCCTCACCGAATGGACGTACCTCACGCCCACCGCGAACAACACCATCGGCCGCATGAATGCGTTGCTGCCGGACGTGATCGCGGCCGAGCCGGTGGAACGCAAGTTCGGCAAGGCGCAGAAGTCGGGCCAGTTCAAGTCGCACGACTACGTGGGCCAGCTCACCGAAGCCATGCAGGCTGGCGTGATCAACACCGCCGAGTTCGAACTCCTCAAGCGCGTGCGCGAAGGCGTGTTCGAGTTCATCTCGGTGGACGATTTCGATCCGTCGGAACTGGGTGCCGCCGTGACGCGCGCCGACCGCAACAAGAAACTGGCCGACGCGGCTTGATGGGATGGCGAGGTTCCGTTGTTGACGGAGCCTCGCCTTTTCGCTGGCGCGCGTATTGCGCTGAAGGCACTGGATCCCAGCGTTCGCTGGGATGACGGTGAGGGACGACCGCGCAACGGTGAAGCGAAAGCAGGTCTTGCTCGTCATCCCAGCGAACGCTGGGATCCAGCGACTTCCCAATCCGACGCTCCATCCTGGCAACACCCCCTGCGCATCACTCAAAGGAATGCCACGGTGAACCAAGCGCTCTCCCTCTATCGCCGCCTTGTGTCTCTCCCCGGTGGCCGCTGGCTTTATGGACGCCTGATCTGCTTCAAAGCACCTTACTTCGCCACCATCGCGCCGCGTTTTCTCGCGCTGGAACCTGGGCGCTGCGAAGTCGCCATTCGCGACCGCCGCCGCGTGCACAACCACATCGGCACCGTGCACGCCATTGCCCTGTGCAATGCCGCCGAACTCACGGCCGGCATGATGACCGACGTGACCATTCCTTCGAGCATGCGCTGGATTCCCAAGGGCATGACGGTGGAATACCTGGCCAAGGCCAAGGGCACGCTGGTGGCATTGGCCGAGCCCGAGTCGCCGGCGCGGGAAGCGTCCAGCGGCTATGCGTGGCCGGTGTTGGTGAAGGTGCGCAACGAAGCAGGCGAGGATGTGTTCCGCGCCCGTATCGACATGTGGGTCTCGCCGCGCAAAGCGGCTTGATTCAAGCTGCCATCACGCAGCAGTTCTTGCCGCCATCCTTGGCCTGGTAGAGCGCACGGTCAGCGGCCTGGATCAGGTCTTCGTCGGCCTGTCCGTCACCCTTCCAGATCGCCACGCCAATGCTTGCACTGACGGCGGCCTCGAACGCGCCGTGGCGTCCTTCGAGTGGATAGGGCGCGGCGAGGGCTACGCCGATTTCTTCGCAGCGGCGCATCAGCAGTGCCTCATCCGACACGTCTTCGAGGATCAGCGCGAATTCGTCGCCGCCTAGGCGAGCGACCGTGTCATTGCTGCGAACCTGGTCGCCGAGTCGTTCCGCGATGGCCTTGAGCAAGGCATCGCCGGCCGGATGACCGTGGTTGTCATTCACGCCCTTGAAGCCGTCGATGTCGAGCATGGCCAGCGCAAAGCCGGGCCCGTGCCGTGGCACGCGTTGCATGGCGGTCAACAGGCGGTCGTGGAACAGCGTGCGGTTGGGCAACCCGGTGAGCATGTCGTGCGTGGCCTGGTGGCGGATCTGCGCCTCGATGCGGCGACGCTCGGTGATTTCCGAGTTGAGCTGATCGTTGCGTTCCTCCAGTTCGGCCAGCGTGGATTTGAGCGCGGCGCGTGCACGGTAGAGCTCGAGAAATACACGCACCTTCGACTGCAGGATCATGTCGTTGATGGGCTTGGCGATGTAATCCACCGCACCGAAGTGATAGCCGCGCACACGGTTGATGTCGTCCGCATAGGCCGCGGTGACGAAAATGATCGGCGTCTCGCGCAGCTTCTCGTCTTCGCCGATCAGGAACGCCACTTCGAAGCCGTCCATCTCGGGCATGTTCACGTCGAGCAGGATCAGCGCGAACTCGTTGTCCAGGCAAAGCGCCAGCGCCGCGTTGCCATTGTCGGCTTCGTAGAGTTCGGCGCCGCTGTCAGCGAGCAGGTGCCGCATGGCGACGAGATTGGCCGGCGTATCGTCGACGACAAGGATCTTGGGGGCTGGCAGGTTCATGGCAGGCATAGGCGATTGAGCAGCGGCGCGATGGCCGCCAGGGGAAGGCAATGATCCGCGCCGGCGCGTTCGAGCGCGGCGGCAGGCATGGTGGGCACTTCGGCATCCGAGGGCTCCTGCACGATGGCCAGTCCCCCGTCCTGCCGCACGTGAAGGAGTCCGTCCGCGCCGTCGCTGTTCGCGCCGGTGAGCACGATGCCGATCAGCGCCTCGCGATAGGCCTCGGCGGCGGATTCGAACAACACGTCGATGGACGGCCGCGCGAAGCTGACGCGCTGGTCCACCGACAACGCAAAGCGCCGGCTGGTTTCCACCAGCAGGTGATAACCGCTGGGCGCCACGTGGATGACGCCGCCGCGCATCGGTGCGCGTTCGCGTGCTTCTTCCACCGGCAGCGTGGCGTGCTTGGCCAGCAGTTCGCACAACAGATCGACCGTGGCCGAGCCGGTGTGGCAGCACACGGCAATCGGCTGGGGCAGGGCGGGGTCGAGGCCGGCGAGCAAGTGTTCCAGCGCCGTCAGCCCTCCCGCCGAACAACCGATCACGATCGCCTGTGGCGTGGCCATGTCTATTCCTTGCCCGCGTTGCGCGACCCCAGGCGATAGATGCGGCGTGCCGCATCCACCGGCGTGAAGTCGGTGGCCGAAGGCGCGAAGTCCAGGCTTTCGCGCGTGCCGAGGCAGAGAAAGCCGCCGCGCACCAGGCTGTCGCGAAAGAGTGCGAGCGTGCGGTCCTGCAGCGGATCGGAGAAATAGATCAGCACGTTGCGGCACAGCACCAGGTGCGCTTCGCAGAACACTTCGTCGGTGACCAGGTTGTGGTTGGCGAAGATCACGTTGCGGCGCAACCGCTGGTCCAGCTTGATCAGCTCGTAGCGCGCGCTGTAGTAGTCGGCCAGCGTGTGGCTGCCGCCCGCGGCGAGATAGTTGCGCGACCACAGCTGCGCCTCTTTCGCTGGGTAGATGCCTTCCTGCGCGTGCTTCAAGGCCGCCTCGTTGAAATCGGTGGCGTAGATCTGCGTGCGTTCGTACAAGCCTGCTTCTTCCAGCAGGATGGCCAGCGAATAGACTTCCTGCCCGTGCGCGCAGCCGGCCTGCCAGACATTGATCTGCGGGTAGGAGGCGAGCACGGGAAACACCTGCTCACGCAGCGCCTTGAACACGTCCGGGTCGCGGAACATCTCCGACACCGGTACCGACAGGCCTTCCAGTACCAGTGGCAGGAAATCCGGCTCGTGCAGCAAGCGGGTGGTGAGCGCGCTCACCGTGTCGGCGTGATGCGCATGCGCCAGCTGCAACACGCGCCGCCGCAGCGACGCGGGTGCGTACTGGGTGAAGTCGTAGCCGTGACGCAGCTTGAGCGCCCGCACGAACAGCTCGATCTCGATGTCCTCGAGCGCTGTATCGGTCGCTTTCGCCTTGCTGGCGGCCTTGCTCATCGATGCAGCCACACGTGCATCATCGACGACAGCTTGTCGATGTCGATGGGCTTGGACAGATAGTCGTTGGCACCCGCCTCGAGGCACTTCTCGCGATCGCCGCGCATGGCCTTGGCCGTGAGCGCGATGATGGGCAGCTTGGCCAGGCGCGGTTGCGCGCGGATCTCGCGGATCGTGTCGTAGCCGTCCATCACCGGCATCATCACGTCCATCAGCACCAGTTCGATGTCGTCGCTGTCGGCCAATGCCTTGAGCGCCTTCAGGCCGTCCTGCGCCATCGTCACGTGCATGCCCCAGCCACGCAGCACCTTGGACAGCGCGAACAGGTTGCGCATGTCGTCATCCACCAGCAGCACCTTGCGGTTGAGCAGTTCGCCGGCGTCAGGCGCGGGCGACGGCGCCGCCACTGCTACCGCCACGCCACCAGCTACCTGACGCGCGCGCCCGCCCTGGATGCTGTGCAGGAACAGGCTCACCTCGTCGAGCAGGCGCTCGGGCGAACGCGCGCCCTTGATCACGATGCTGTCCGTGTACTGGCGCAACTTGAGGCTTTCCTCGCGACTCAATTCGCGTCCGGAATACACCACCACTGGCGGAATGCTGCCGCTGGCGGAGAGCTGCTCAAGGAATTCGACGCCTGACATGCCAGGCAAACCCAGGTCGAGCACGATGCAGTCGTAACGGGTATGGGCCATGCGTTCCAGCGCTTCCTCGGCGCTGCCGGCTTCCTCGATGGTGACTTCGTCGTTGCGCAACAGCGTGCGCATGGCGGCGCGCGAATCGGCGTCGTCATCGACGATCAGCAGGTGACGCATGCGGCCTTCGGCAAAATGCAGCAGGCGATCGAACGCCTCGCCAATGGCTTCGCGGCTGACCGGCTTGGTGAGGAAGCCCACGGCGCCGAGATCGCGGCCGCGGTTGGCCTCGTCCACGGCGGAGATGAAGTGCACGGGCACGTGCCGCGTGGCTGCGTTTTCCTTCAGGCGCTCGATCACCGTCCAGCCGTCCATGCCCGGCAGCATCACGTCGAGCAGGATGCCGGTGGGACGATAGCGCGTCGCCAGCTGCAAGCCCGATTCGCCATCCGCCGCGGCGAGCACGCGATAGCCCTTGCGACGAACCATGTCGGCGAGGATGCGTGCGAACACCGGGTCGTCCTCAATGATGAGAATGGCGGTGTCGCTTGCGGTTATCTCTTCGCGATCGTCCTCGATGGTTTCTGGAAGCAGCGCCGACGTCATGGCGGGGCGCGCCGAGGGCGTCGCGGTTGCGGTGGCCGGCGCGTACGTGGCAGCCGCGCCGGACGGCCCCTGCAGCGGCAACAGGATGGTGAAGGTGCTGCCGTGGCCGACATCGCTGTGCAACAGGATGTCGCCGTCGAGCAACTCGGCGATGCGCTTGGAAATGGTCAGGCCCAGGCCCGTGCCGCCGTACTGGCGGCTGGTGCTGGCGTCGACCTGCTCGAACGCCTGGAAGATCTTCTGCGCTTTCTCCGGCGGAATGCCGATGCCCGTGTCGGTGACCGCAATGGCGATCACATCCTTGCCCTGCAGCGACGGCGGTAACGCAACGGCGGCGGAAGGACGCCCGATGTGCACCGTCACCGAACCCTGGCGCGTGAACTTGAACGCGTTGCCGATCAGGTTGTTGGCCACCTGCTCGAGCTTGGTGGCATCGGTGCGCAAGGTTTCGGGAAGGCCCGGGTCGATCTTCACGATGAAGTCGAGCTGCTTGTCCTGTGCCACGTGGTTGAAGGTACGCTTGAGCGCGCGTTCCAGATCCGCCAGCGGGAAATCGTCCAGCACCACGTCCATCTTGCCGGCCTCGACCTTGGACAGGTCGAGGATGTCGTTGATGAGGCGCAGCAGGTTGCTGCCGGAATCGTGGATGATGCGCGCCGACTCCACCTGTTCGCCGTCGAGGTTGCCTTCGCGGTTGTCGGCGAGGCTGCGCGAGAGGATCAGCAGGCTGTTGAGCGGCGTGCGCAACTCGTGCGACATGTTGGCGAGGAACTCGGACTTGTACTGGCTGGCCCGCGCCAGCTCTTCCGCCTTCTCCTGCGTCTCGCGCTGCAGGGTTTCCAGCACCAGCTTCTGTTGGTTGAGCGTGTCGGTCTTCTGGCGCAGCTCCTCGTTGGAGGCCTGCAGTTCCTCGGTCTGCACGCGCAGTTCTTCTTCCGACGCGAGCAGGCGTTGCGATTGCTCCTGCAACTCGTGCGTCTTCGCGTTGAGTTCTTCGTTGGTGACCTGCAGGTCCTGCTGTTGGCGACGCAAGGTTTCTTCCGACGCACGCAGCTCGTCAGCCTGTTCGCTGGTGCGCTGGAGCAGGTCCTGCGTGCGGATCGCGCGGCCGAGGTTTTCCAGTGACAGCGCAGCAATCGGCAACAGCTCGTTCAACAGGCGCTGCTGCGGCTCGGTGAAATGGTGGAAGCTGGCCAGCTCCAGCACGCCCAGCAGCTTGTCGCGCAGCAGCAGCGGCAACACGGTGACGGCGCGCGGCGAGGCTTCGCCGCTGCCCGAATGGATGCGCACGTAATCGTCGGGCACGTCCTGCAGCGTGATGGGCTTGCGTTCCAGCGCGCTCTGGCCGACCAGCCCCTCGCCCAGCGCGTATTCGGTGCTTAGGTGGCGACGCTGCTGGTAGCCGTAGCTGCCCTGCAGGCGCAGGCGGCGGTCCTGTTCGTCAAAACGGTAGAACACGCCCACGCCGCATTCGAGCAGCGGGCCCAGCGTGCCGGTGAGCTGCTCGGCGAACTCGCGCTCGGTTTCCACTTTTTGCAGGTCGCTGGCGATCTGCGAGACCTGCGTCTTCACCCAGGTCTGCGCCGCGGTTTCGATGGACATCTGCTTGAACACCTGCAGCGCGCGGGCGATCTCACCGATCTCGTCGCGGCGCTCCAGCTGGCGGATTTCCACCGTGTGGTCATGTTCGGCCAGGCGCGTCATCAGGTCGGTCATGCGGCGAATGGGCCGCGTGACGAGGCGGAAGGTCATGTACACCACCGAGCCGCCGAGCAGCAGGCTCAGCATCATGGTGATCCAGGTGATGGCGCGCACTTCCCGCACGTCGCGCTCTTGCGTGGCCTTGCGTTCGTCCAGGAGCCCGGCTTCGGTGTTGTCCATCTCCTTGAGCACACCGAGAATATCGGCCACGAAAATCGTGCGACGGGCCAGGTAACTGGTTTGAACGCGTGCGCGTTCCATCGCCGCTTCGCCGGCATCGCTCGCATGGATCGCCTGCATCGGCTCGATGCCGTTCTGCAGCGCGTCTTTCTGCCATTGGCCGGCCATCGACTCGATGCGATCGATGCGGGTCTGCTGCAGCGGGTTGTCGTTGGTCAGGCTACGCAGCTTTTCCAGATCAGCGGCCAGCGCCGCGTTTGCCTGCTGATGTGCAGCCAGCTCCGGGCCTTCCGGGTTGAGCAGGTACCCACGCAGCGCCATCTGGCTGGCCTGCAGGTGTTCGATCACATCGTCGAGCCTGGCGCGCACGTCGTACGTGTGCCTGGACCATTGCGCGCTCGTGTCCTGTCGGGCAAGCGATTGCAGGCTGACCACGCCGCAGATCACGAACAGCAGCACGAGGGTGCCGATCGCGACCAGGATTTTCTGCTGCATCGGCTGGTGGGCCAGCCAGGAATAGCGGGTTTTCGGGGCGGCCATACGTCTTCACAGTTTTTAGGCCTGGCAATCCTGCCAGGCCGGGGCGGTTCCCATCAGGGTATCCGCAGTTTTGTGAAGGCGGTAGCTGACGTTAGGCGGTATGGATCGCGGCCCGGCGCCAGGCCGGCGGCACGATGGTGCCGCGCCGTATCGCCACGATGAGCAGTAGTGCCGAGCAGGCCGAACAGACGATCAGCGCCACCACCGATGCCTCGGCGCCGAACACGCCGCCGCTCAGCCAGTCCGGGCCGGTGCGGCTGGACACCAGCCAGCCGTGTGCCTCCGTGCCCGACACGGGAATGCCGAATACTGTGCCCTGCATCACGTTCCATGCTGCGTGCAGGCCGATGCAAGGCCATAGCGAACGGGTCACGTGATAGAGCAGGGCCAGCAGCACGCCGGCTTCGATGGCGATGGCCAGTGAACTCCACATGCTGGCGCCCGGATTGAAGATATGGGCTGCGCCGAACAGAACCGCCGAGATGACCAGGGCCGACCACGTACCCAGTCCCTCTTCGGTGATGCGGAATATTACGCCGCGCGTGCAGATCTCTTCGTCGATGGCGGCGGCCAAACCAGTGGTGAGCACTGCCGGCAGCCAGTTCACCGCGGCATCGGTACCGCTGACGTGGTAGATGCCGCCGAGCCACAGCACAAGCACCACGATGCTCATCAGCAGCGCGCCACCGACCAGCCCGATAGTGCCCAGTCGGGGAATATCACGCGGGTCCAGCTCGTCCATGCTTCGCCGCTCCACCGCCTTGACCAGCACGGTGTAGGCAAGGATGGAGGGAATCAAGCGAATCGCCGCATAGGCGAGGGCGCGGGTCAGCAAAGACGTGCCTGCATCCAGTGCGCCGGAGGCGCCGATCACGACGGAGGCCATCTTGAGCAGCACCAGATAGAGCGCCACGAAAAAGACGATGCGGCCGACGGGCGAGAGCACCACCCAGCGTTGCCACGGTGTGGCACTCGCAGGCGTGGTGAAGGCGATCTGTGCGGCTGGCATAAGTGGTATCCCCCTGGTGATGAGGGGAGGGTAGCAGTGGGGTGGGAGCTTGTTACAGGGGCAGGGTTTTGTCGCGCACAAGTGCGCTCCCACAAAAGCTCATCAAGCTCACCGTCATTCCCGCGAAAGCGGGAATCCCGCGCCTTTTCATGGTGCGGGAAGGCACTGGATTCCCGCTTTCGCGGGAATGACGTGAGGGAGTCGCTGGTTAGCTGAGTGCTTGAACGCGTTTTACAGATCGAGCGACGTCGCGTGCTCGCGTGTGGCAGAGAAGCGGACGGCGGGCGAACGCTCCTGCGCCAGCTGCAGGTTCACGCGCGACGGCGCCAGATACACCAGCTCGCCGGCTGCATCGATGGCCAGGTTGTTGGCGTTCTTCTCGCGGAATTCCTCGAGCTTCTTCGCGTCGTCGCAATGGATCCAGCGTGCGGTGGCCACGGTGACCGGCTCGAAGCTGGCGTCCACGCCGTATTCGTCCTTCAGGCGATAGGCCACCACGTCGAACTGCAGTACGCCGACCGCGCCGAGGATCAGGTCGTTGCTCATCAGCGGGCGGAAGAACTGGGTGGCGCCCTCTTCGGACAGCTGCGCAAGGCCTTTCTGCAATGCCTTCATCTTCAGCGGATCGCGCAGGCGCGCACGGCGGAACAATTCCGGTGCGAAGTTGGGGATGCCGGTGAAGCTGACCATCTCACCTTCGGTGAAGGTGTCGCCGATGCCGATGGTGCCGTGGTTGTGCAGGCCGATCACGTCGCCGGGATAGGCGCTTTCCACGATTTCGCGGTCGCTCGCCATGAAGGTGAGCGCGTTGGCGATGCGCACGTCCTTGCCGGTGCGCGTCTGCATCATCTTCATGCCGGCGCTGTACGTGCCCGAGCAGACGCGCATGAAGGCGATGCGGTCGCGGTGCGCCGGGTCCATGTTCGCCTGGATTTTGAACACAAAGCCGGTGAGCGCTTCCTCTTCCGGTTTCACTTCGCGCGACAGCGTGGCGCGCGAACGCGGCGACGGCGCGTGCTCCACGAAGAAATCCAGCAGCAGCTGCACGCCGAAGTTGTTCACCGCCGAACCGAAGAACACGGGCGTGAGCTTGCCGGCCAGGTATTGCTCGATGTCGAACGGATGCGAGGCGCCCTGGACCAGTTCCAGTTCGTCGCGCAGTTCGTTGAGAGCTTCGCTGCCGATCATTTCCTCAAGGCCCGGTGCGTCAAGGCCCTTGAAGATGGTGGAATCCTGGCGCGTGAAGTTCTTGCCCTGCTCGAACACGTGCACCTCGTCGAGCAGCAGGTGATACACGCCCTTCAGGCGCTTGCCCATGCCGATCGGCCAGGTGAGCGGCGCGCAGGCGATGCCGAGCACCGATTCCACTTCGTCCAGCAGTTCGATCGGCGAACGGCCTTCGCGGTCGAGCTTGTTGATGAAGGTCATGATGGGCGTGTCGCGCAGGCGGCACACCTCCATCAGTTTGATGGTGCGCTCTTCCACGCCCTTGGCGCAGTCGATCACCATCAGCGCCGAGTCCACTGCGGTGAGCACGCGGTAGGTGTCTTCGGAGAAGTCCGCGTGGCCTGGCGTGTCGAGCAGGTTGACGATGCGGCCCTCATACGGGAACTGCATCACCGACGAGGTCACCGAGATGCCGCGCTCCTTTTCCAGCGCCATCCAGTCGGACGTCGCATGGCGCGCGGCCTTGCGGCCCTTCACCGAGCCGGCCATCTGGATGGCACCGCCGAACAGCAGCAGCTTTTCGGTCAACGTGGTCTTGCCCGCGTCAGGGTGGCTGACGATGGCGAAGGTGCGGCGGCGGCGGGTTTCGGTGAGATGCGTGGACATTCAGGCGAATCGGCAGGAAGGCTAGCCGCCAATGATAGCGTGGAACGGCCCGCCAGCCGGGTTTGGCGACAGCAAGACCTTGTGTCGCCTGGGTTTTGGCGGGCCGGGTCGGGCCCACGGGCACGCCTGGCGGTCAGTTCTGCGCCAGCGGCTCCAGCACCAGCGGAGCCGGCATGGCATCGGGCCTGCCCATGCGCCGCAGCCATCGATAGTGCGAGGCCAGGCCAGCGCCAAAGGAGCGGTTGGCGTGGTAGGGCACGCCGTATTCGCGGCACGTCGCTTCAACCACGCGCGAAATGGCCGGGTAGTGGATGTGGCAGATGCGCGGAAACAGATGGTGCTCCACCTGGAAATTCAGGCCACCAACGAGCCAGGTGATCACGCGGCTGTCGCGCGAGAAATTCGCCGTGGTTTCCAGCTGGTGGATCGCCCAGGGCGTGTTCATGCGTCCTGGTTCGCTGGGCGCAGGGAAGGCGGCTTCTTCCACCGCGTGCGCCAACTGGAACACCAGTGCCAGCTGCAGGCCCGCCACCACGGCGACCACGCCGTAGCAAAGCAGCACCGCGCCCAGCGAATGGAACATCAGCGGCAAGCCCAAAGCGAGGGTGAAGAACACCAGTTTGCCGATGACGAAGACCGCCAGATCCTTGCCGCGCGGCCGCGGGAAGCGTCGCTTGCCGATGGTGCCGGTGATGACGTCGCGGAAGTCGTCGTGCAGATGCCAGCTCACCACGGTCAAGCCGTAGAGCGCCCATAGGTAGATGTGTTGCCACCGATGATGCGCATACCGCTTCTGCTGCGGCGAGAACCGCGCCAGCGCGCCGAGGTTGATGTCGCTGTCATAGCCGTCGATGTTCACGTAGGTGTGGTGGAAATGCGCGTGCTTCCAGTGCCACACGTAGGAACTGCCGCCGACCAGGTCCAGCGTCATGGCCATGCACTTGTTTATCCAGCGGCGCTCCGAAAACGCCTGATGGCCGGCATCGTGCTGGATGTTGAAGCCGATCTGAGCAGTCGCCACGCCAAGCACAATGCTGATCAGCAAGCCCTGCCACCACGTGGCCGCGAAAAACACCAGCAACACATACGACGCCATGAAGGTCGCGAGGATGATCGCCGTCTTCAAGTAGATGCGTGCACCATCGCGCTGCTTTTGTCCGCTGTGCTTGAAATGAGCCTCCACGCGCCGTCGCAGCTCACGTTGAAACACGTTGTCGCCGTTGAACTTGAGCCGATCCGTGGTGGCATCTGCATGCGAGGATCGAGCGGCGTCAGCCACTCGATGGGAGGACTCAGGGGACATGCGATGCACTCGGGGGTAAGTGAGTGCATGCTAGCGGATGCACTGTAACGGTTTGTTGGACGGGTTCCCGGCTTAGTCGGCCGTCAACAAATCCTCATAGAACGCGCCGTAGGGTTCGGTGGGGTGCGCAATCTGGATCTCCAGGATCCACAGTCCGTTGGATGGACGCTCGCCGTATTCGCCCAGATCGCCCGCCTTGTGCACCGAATGGGGAAAGTCGCTCACGCGATGGCCCTTGATCTCGTGATTGAGACGCCAGCCCGTCGCGTCGGCCTGCTGCTCGGCAAACGCATACAGCGCCTCGCCGCTCAGGCCCTGGTGGCGCCATGCATCGGCGGTCACGCGGAAGAGTTCGCGGGCGGCATCGGCGCAGGCTTGCTGTTCAGGCGCGTGTCCCACGACGAAGGTGTCGCCGACATCGCCTTCATGGCCTTCGAACACCAGTCCCAGATCAATGAAGTAGATGTCGTTCTCGCCCAGCCGCACGGGTTCCGAACGCTGGCGATAAGTCTTGGTGGTGTTGCTGCCGATGCGGATGATCACCGGGTGCCACAGCCGTTCCATGCCCAGCGCGGTGAACACCTTGGCCGCTTCGGCTTTGGCTTCGTCTTCAGTGATGCCCGGGCGCATGCGCTCGCGGATGCCGTGCAGCGCGGCCCAACTGCGCTCGCGTGCGTGCAGCATGTGCTGTGGATCGAAGCGGTTGCCGACCGCTTCCTGGTGAATGGGGTTCATGCGCGGGCTGCGTTCGCCGGAAAGGCTTCAAAGCATCGCACAGCGTGACGACCGATGCAGGAGTACGGCAGCTCCGGATTTGCTCAGGCAAGCATGACCAGTATCAGGCCGACCAGCGCCGGCAGCGCCTGGATCCACAGCACCTTGCGGCTGGCCGTGAAGCCGCCGTACACGCCGGCCACCAGCACGCATCCGAGGAAGAACAGCACGATCGGCCGACCCGCCACACCCTGCCACAGGCCCCAGAACAGGCCGGCAGCGAGGAAGCCGTTGTACAGGCCCTGGTTGGCGGCGAGCACTTTCGACTGCTTGGCGAATTCCTCGCTCAGGCCGAATGCGCGGCGGCCGGAGGGGCGCGTCCACAGGAACATCTCCAGCACCAGGAACCACACGTGGAGCAGGGCGACGAGGGCGACAACGAGATGGGCGGCGACGTACATCGGCGGTGGCATGCGGCAAGAGAGGCGCGCAGTGTTGCAGCCCGCGTGCGACGGGGCAAATGCGTCGGGGCTAACACTTCCGGCCAGTGGCCTGGGTTCGGGGTGCGGCGTAGGTTCGAAAAGCTGGGCCCGAAGGATGGATCGCCCGCAGGACAGTGACGTCGCACCAGGGGAGGGATCGGCCCGGTCATTCCAATCTCTGGGAGTCATGCCATGAACAAGCCACTCTCCGCCGGCCTGTGCCTGCTTCTGCTGCTTCCGCTTGCCGCCATGGCCGATGGGCCGTTCGACGGCACCTGGAAGGTCGACATGAGCAAGGTGCAGATGCCCAAGAAGCCCGACGTGCTGGTGCTCAAGGACGGCACCTACGACTGCAAGACCTGCGTGCCGCCGGTGAGCATCAAGGCCGATGGGCAGGATCACGCGATCGCCGGCCATCCCTACATCGATTCGATGGCCATCCAGGTGGTGGATGCGCGCACCGTCAAGGAAACCGACAAGAAGGGTGGCAAGGTCGTCGCCACCTCGACCACCACCGTGGCGCCCGACGGCAAGATGGCAAAGGTCGACTTCAGTGACAGCAGCAACTCCAGCGGCGCGCCGGTCACCGGCAGTGCCGACCTGAAACAGGTGGCCGCCGGGCCGGTCGGTGCGCATGCGATATCAGGTTCGTGGGTCACTGCCGGCATGGCCAACATGTCCGAGAACGCCACCGAGATCACCTTCAAGGAAGAGGGCGGCATGCTCAACATGAGCGCGCCGACGGGCCAGTCCTATGCGGCGAAGCTGGACGGCACCGAGGCGCCGTACAAGGGCGACCCCGGCATCAACAGCGTGACGGTGAAGAAGACCGGCAAGAATTCGATGGTGGAAACCGACAAGCGCGACGGCAAGGTCGTGGCCGTGCTTACCTCCACCGTATCCGCGGATGGAAAGACGATGGACGTCCATTTCGACGACAAGCTGCGCAACCGCTCCATGGCGTTTGTTGCCGTCAAGCAGTGACGGTGGTGCCTGCGCCCGGGCCAAGGCCGGCCCAGGCGCAGGATAACCGTGGTTACAGCTGTAACCGTCACGGTTTTCGCAAAAAGTGTCGATGGCTAGATGCATAGACGTTTAGACGTCTATTGACACGATGGCTGGCGGTCGTTAGATTCCCCTTTACTCATCGAGACCGGCGGAGGGACAGGCCCTTTGAAGCCGGGGCAACCTGCGGAATCCTTCCGCGACGGTGCCAATTCCTGCGGCGGCGCTTCGGGCGCAAGCCGCGAGATGAGGGCAAGCCAGCACCGCCGCGCCCCAGGCCGGTCGTGCCTTGCTCTCTCCCTCCGGTCCGCAGGTCGATGCCGACCGGAGAAGAGCCAGATGTCCAGCCAGCCGCAACCCGTCCCGCCCGCCGTGTCCGCTCCCGCCGCGGTCATCGGCAGCATGCGGCCGGACCTCACCACCCAGCGCTGCACCCGCCGCCTCGTCATCCGTCCCAAGTACGGCAGCGCGCCGTGCGAGCTGGAAGTGAGCTACCTGTGGTGCGGCGCGCCGGATGCGCCCACGGTCATCGTGCAGGGCGGCATCTCGGCCACGCGTGACGTGGTGGCGCTGGACGATGAAGCCGCCGCCGGCTGGTGGCAGGCCCAGGTGGGCGCCGGCCAGCCGCTCGATCTGGACCGCTACCGCGTGCTCTCCATCGATTGGATCACCCCGGCCGATCTGGACGGCGTGCAGGCCGTGTCCAGCGAGGACCAGGCCGACGCGCTCGCCGCCCTGGTGGAAGCGCTGGGCATCAACCGCGTGCACGCCTTCATTGGTTCGTCGTACGGCGCGATGGTGGCGCTGGCCTTTGCGGCGCGTCATCCGTACGCGCTGGGTCGGCTGGTGCTGCTGGCCGGGGCGCATCGCCCGCATCCCTTGGCCACGGCGCAGCGTTCGGTGCAGCGCGGCATCGTGCGGCTGGGGCTGGAAAGCGGCCAGGCCGAGCAGGCGCTGGCGCTGGCCCGCCAACTGGCCATGACCACCTATCGCGGCAGCGAGGAATTCGCCCGGCGCTTCACCGCCGCGCCGGAATACCGCGATGGCCGTTTTCACTTCCCGGTCGAGGACTATCTCGAACACGCCGGCCGCCGCTTCGTGGAGCGTTTCGACGTGGAGCGCTTCCTCGCCCTGTCCGAATCCATCGACCTGCACGACGTGACGCCGGAGCAGGTCGCTGCGCCCGCCACGCTGATCGGCTTTCCGTCCGATCGCCTGGTGCCGCTGGCCGACCTGTGCGAACTGCAGCGCCGCCTGCATGGCCCGGCCACGCTCGAAGTGGTCGAGTCGCCCTACGGCCACGACGCCTTCCTCAAGGAAACCGACCGCCTCGCGCCGTTGCTGCGCGACGCGCTGGCCGGTTGTTGACCCGAATTCACTAGCATCACGCACGGAGATTCACCATGAGCGACACCCCCAGCCCCTTTACCCGCGCCGTGCGCGCCGGCATCGAATCGGACACCCAGCACGGCGCCGTGGTGCCGCCGTTGCATCTGTCCACCAACTACGCCTTCACCGGGCTGGGCGGCAAGCGCGCCTATGACTATTCGCGCAGCGGCAATCCCACGCGCGACCTGCTGGGCGATGCGCTGGCCGAACTGGAGCAGGGCGCGGGCGCCGTGGTCACGGCCAGTGGCATGGCGGCCGTGGCGCTGGCGCTGGAGCTCGTGCCGGCCGGCTCGCTGGTGCTCGCCGCGCACGATTGCTACGGCGGCACCTGGCGTCTGCTGGATGCATGGGCAAAGAAGGGTCGCTTCCAGATTCGCTTCGTCGATCTCACCAACGCGCATGCCTTGGCCGAGGGCCTCGCGGAAAAGCCGTCGCTGGTGTGGGTGGAAACGCCATCGAACCCACTGCTGCGCATCACTGACATCCGTCACGTGGCGCAGGCCGCGCACGCGGTAGGCGCGCTGGTGGTGGTGGACAACACCTTCCTCTCGCCCGCCCTGCAGCTGCCGCTGGCGCTCGGCGCCGATGTGGTAGTGCATTCCACCACCAAGTACATCAACGGCCACAGCGATGTGGTGGGTGGCGCGGTGGTGGCGCGTGACGCCGCCGTTGCCGAGCAGCTGAAGTGGTGGGGCAACTGCAATGGCCTCACCGGTGCGCCGTTCGACAGCTTCCTCACCTTGCGTGGTCTCCGCACCTTGAACGTGCGCCTGCGCCAGCATCAGGAAAACGCGGTACGCATCGCCGAGCGTCTGGACGGCCATGCGGCTGTTCGCAAGGTGTATTACCCCGGCCTCGAACACCATGTTGGCCACGCGCTCGCCTCGCGCCAGCAGCAGGGCTTTGGCGCCATGCTGAGTTTTGAACTGGAAGGTGGCGAAGACCAGGTGGCCGCCTTCGTCGACGGACTGCACTACTTCTCGCTGGCCGAATCGCTCGGCGGCGTGGAAAGTCTGGTGGCGCATCCCGCGTCGATGACGCACGCCGCCATGGCGCCGGAAGCGCGTCGCGCGGCCGGCATCGCCGATACGCTGCTGCGTCTGTCGGTCGGCATCGAAGATGGCGACGATCTGCTGCGCGATCTGGATGCCGCGCTGCTGCGCGCCGACGCCGTGAGCCATGCCAAACGCCGGGTGCTCGCATGAGCGCAGTGCTAGCGGAAAGCGTCAGCGCGTCGAAACCGCAGGCGTCGCCCGCCATTGCCGCCGTGCTGCTTGGCACCGGCGTGGTGGGCGGCGCCTTCCTCAAGCTGCTCAATACGCCCGCCGCCGCATCGATTCGCCTGGTGGGTGCAGCCAACTCGCGTCGCCAGCAGACGCAGGCGGAGCAACTGGCCGATCGCGCCTTGCGCGAGAAGCTCAAGACGCACGGCGACGTTCGCAACGACGTCACCTTGCTTGAAGCACTCGACGCCAATGATGCCTCGGTGAAGGTGATCATCGACGCCACGGCCTGCGGCACGCTCGCATCGCGCCATGCCGAGTGGCTTGCGCGTGGCTACCATGTGGTGACTGCCAACAAGTCGCTCGCCGGTGGCGATCTGCCGGGCTGGCGCGCGTTGCAGGCGGCCTTGGCGCAAGGCGGCCGTTACGGTGATTCGGCCACCGTGGGCGCGGGCCTGCCGGTGATTTCCACCTTGCGTCGCCTGCGCCATTGCGGCGATGCGCTGTTGACTTTGGAAGGCGTGTTTTCCGGCTCGCTCTCGTATCTGTTCAATCAGTACGACGGCAGCCAGCCGTTCTCCGCCTTGCTGCGTCGCGCACGCGAACTGGGTTATACCGAGCCCGATCCGCGCAGCGATCTGTCCGGCGAAGACGTGGCGCGCAAGCTGCTGATCCTCGCGCGCTGCGCGGGCTTTGCACTGCGCCCTGACGAAGTGGAAGTGGAAAGCCTCGTTCCGGAAAGCCTGCGTGGCGTGGACGTCGGAACGTTTCTCGCACGTCTTGAGGAACTGGACGAACCACTGTCGGCACGTTTTGCCGAAGCCAAGGCACGCGGCGGTGCACTGCGTTTCCTTGCACGCCTCAACCAGCGCGGCCGTGCACGCGTTGGCCTGGTGGAAGTGCCGGCGAATCATCCCGCCACGCGCCTCTACGGCACCGACAACCAGTTCGCGCTAAGCACCACGCGCTACAACTCGCAGCCGCTGGTGATCCAGGGCCCTGGCGCGGGTCCCGAAGTGACGGCGCAGGCGTTGCTGGGTGACGTGCTCGCCTTGGCGTAGTTCCTTCCCGCTACGTGAATCCACAAAAAAAAGCGTGGCTTTCGCCGCGCTTTTTTGTTTTGACGGAACGATCCGTGCCGATCAGTCGTGCCGGTGCGGATTGGCTTCCGCCTCTTCCACCGACGGCGTGCGCCAGCCGGACTTCACGCCCCAGATATAGAACGCCAGGCCGATGACGGCGACCACGACCAGGTCGATGCCGTAAGGCAGGTAGCCCTGGCCGCCGAAATCCACGCTGCCCAGCCACGACACCAGCGCCAGCACGGGCAGGTAGAAGATCAGCCACCACGCGCCCTTGAGCTGGCGGCCGAAGTCATGCCACTGCTGCTTGGCCTGGTAGTACAGGTACACCGGCAGCGCCACCACCATCAGCAGGATGATCTCGCCGGTGAGCGGCCAACGCGCCCAATACAGCAGCTCGGTCGCCATGATGAAGGCCACGCCCGCGAGAATCGGCAGGCCGGCGATGCGCAGCGGGCGATGCAGGTTGGGCGCGGTGCGGCGCAGCGTCATCGCGCTCACCGGGCCGGTGAGGTAGGAAATGATCGTGGCCACCGAGATCACTGCAGCCAGCGTGCCCCAGCCGCGGAACTGGAACAGGAACAGGTAGGACACGACGAGGTTGAACCACATCGCCGGACGCGGCACGCCCCACTTCGGATGCACGTTGCCCAGGATCTTCGGCAGCGTGCCGTTGCGCTCCATGCCGTAGATCATGCGTGCGGTGGTGGCGGTGTAGGTCATGCCGGTGCCGCTGGGGCTGATGAACGCATCCACGTACAGCAGCATCGCCAGCCAGTGCAGGTTGACGATGATGGCGAGCTCGGCGAACGGCGAACGGAAATCGATGCCGTGCCAGCCGGCCTTGGCCAGCATGTCCGGCGGCACCGAACCCAGGTACGCCACCTGCAGGATCAGGTACACCACGGTGGCCAGCAGGATCGAGCCGATCACCGCGAACGGAATGCTCTTGCCCGGGTTGCGCGCTTCGCCCGCCAGGTTCACCGGGCTCTGGAAACCGTTGAAGCTGAAGACGATGCCCGCGGTCGCCACGGCGGTGAGCACGGCGGCGAAGTCGATGGCGTGTGCGTCGCCATTCACGCCCACCGAGAAGTTCTCGCGATGGAAGCCGCTGGCGATCAGCGCCAGGCCCGTGGCAGCCGGCACGATCAGCTTGAAGGTGGTGATGAGCGTGTTGGAGCGCGCAAACAGCTTCACGCTCCAGAAGTTCACAAGGAAATAGATCAGCACCAGCACCGCAGCGATGTACAGGCCCGGCAGGCTCAGTTCGCCGTGGCCATCGGGCATGTGCATGTAGAGATCCTGCGCCCACTTCCACGGCCACGAGGCCATGTACTGCACCGAGGCCTCGGCTTCCACCGGAATCACCGAGACGATGGCGATCCAGTTGGCCCATGCGCCGATGAAGCCCACCAGCGAACCGTGCGAGTAGTGGCTGTAGCGCACCATGCCGCCCGACTCGGGAAACATGGCGCCCAGTTCGGCGTAGGTCAGCGCGATGGTCATGATGATCGCGGCGCCCAGCACCCAGGCCCAGACGGCGCCAGGGCCGGCCAGGCCAGCGGCCTTCCACGCGCCAAACAGCCAGCCGGAGCCGATGATCGAGCCCAGGCCGGTAAGCATGAGGGCGAACGGGCCGACGTCGCGGCGGATCGGAGATTGAGACATGCAGGTCCCCAGGTCAGTGGATCGACGGGCCGCCTCCCGGGGCGACACATATGGCGGCCGCCCCTAGGGGCGACACAAGGGGCGGATCATGACAGACCGGTCAGGGAGCTGTCAGCCCGCCCGGCCTTGCGAGCCGTGGCGCAGCGCAGCACCCAGGTTATTGAATCGACGACTGAAACGGGTCGCCAGCCGAGCTGGCGGCGATCTGGCGTACGGCAAATTGGCGTGAGCGGAGCGGACCGCTAGTATCGAGACTTCCCCCGAGGGTGGCGCACCATGATCCGTGCGACGTGGCTGGTGGTGATGGGTGCGGCGCTGGTCGCGCTTTCGACGGCGGCTTCAGGCGATGCGACCCGCGATGCGTTGACCAAGCGCGCCCAGGCCGGCGATGTGCAGGCGCAAGTAGCGTTGGGCCGCGCGCTGCAGGACGACGGGGTAGCTGCCGACAAGGCCGCCGGCACCGAGTGGTATCGCAAGGCCGCCCAGGCCGGTAGCGCGGACGGTGCCTGGATGCTGGGCTCGTCCACCATGGCCGGCGTGGGCGTGACGCGTGATGTACCCACCGCCATCGACTGGATGCGCAAGAGCGTCGCCATCGACCAGAACGCCGATCACATGGCCGTGCTTGCGGTGGCATTGCTGGCGACAGGCGGCACGCAGGAAGCCCTGCAATGGGCGCAGAAAGCCGCCGACAAGGGCTCGTCCAAGGGCATGGAAGTGCTGGCGATGGCGCGCCTGTCCGGTGAGATGGGTTTGCCCAAGGACGTCGCCCTCGCCGAGAAGCTGCTCGCGTCCGCGGCGCAGAAGGGCGACGTCGATGCGCAACTCTCGCTGGGCCAGTTCTACATCACCGGACTGTTCGGCCGTCACGATGTCGCTGCCGGCGCGCGCTGGCTGCAGGCTGCCGCCGATGCCGGCAGCGCCAAGGCCGCGGGCACGCTGGCGTATTTCCTCATCACCGGCAAGGAAAGCGTGCCCGTCGATGCTGCGCGTGGCGTGGCGCTTGCGCGCAAGGCGATGGCCAGCAACGAAATGCTGGGCCATTACGCGATGGGCGTGGCCTATGTAACGGGTACAGGCATCGCCGAGAACCCGGCCGAAGGCTGGTACGAGATCTCGCTGGCGCAGCGCATGGACAATCAGCAGCAGCTCAAAACCGCGGCGGACTATTTAGCGAAGGCCTCGGCGAAACTCACGCCGACGCAACTGGCGCAGTTGAAGGCGCGGGTGGACGCCGCGGCAGGCGCTGCATCGGCGCCGGCCGGCTGACGAGAGATGGCCATCGGCCTGATTTTCGCCGTCATCCCAGCGAAAGCCGGGATCCAGCGCCTTCGGATTTGACGCACGCGAAAGTCACTGGATCCCAGCCTCCGCTGGGATGACGGATCTGAACGATCCGGCGTGGCTGGATCAAATCCGCCGCGTCAGCACTCGATGACGTTCACCGCCAAACCACCGCGCGAGGTTTCCTTGTACTTGTCCTTCATGTCGCGGCCGGTGTCGCGCATGGTGGCGATCACCTTGTCGAGCGAGACGCGATGCTTGCCGTCGCTCTTGAGCGACATGCGGCTGGCGTTGATGGCCTTCACCGAGGCCATGGCATTGCGCTCGATGCACGGAATCTGCACCAGTCCGCCGATGGGATCGCAGGTGAGGCCCAGGTTGTGCTCCATGCCGATTTCGGCGGCGTTCTCCACCTGCAGCACGTTGCCGCCCAGCGCGGCGGTAAGGCCGCCGGCCGCCATCGAGCAGGCCACGCCCACTTCGCCCTGGCAGCCCACTTCCGCGCCTGAAATCGAGGCGTTTTCCTTGTACAGGATGCCGATGGCGCCCGCGGTGAGCATGAAGTCCACGATGCCTTTCTCATCCGACTTCGGGCAGAAGCGGTGGTAGTAGTGCAGCACCGCCGGCACGATGCCGGCCGCGCCATTGGTCGGCGCGGTGACCACGCGACCACCGGCGGCGTTCTCCTCGTTCACGGCGAGCGCGTAGAGGTTCACCCAATCGAGAATGGTCAGCGGATCCTTGAGCGCGGCTTCCGGCTGCGAGCGCAAATCGTCGGCCATCTGCGGCGCGCGACGCGTCACCTTCAGGCCGCCCGGCAGCACGCCCGGCGAACGCAGGCCGCGGTTCACGCAATCCTGCATGGCCTTCCAAATGGTGAGCAGGCCGGCGCGCGTTTCCGCTTCGCTGCGCCACACCTTTTCGTTTTCCATCATCAGCTGCGCGATGGTGAGGTGGTTCTTCTCGCAAAGCGCCAGCAACTCGTCGCCCGAGGAGAACGGATAGGGCTGCTCGGTGGTGTCGGCCACGATGCGGTCTTCAGCGGCCTCGTCGTGGTTCACGACGAAGCCGCCGCCGACCGAGTAGTAATCGCGCGTGGCCAGCTCGTGGCCTTCGGCGTCGTAGGCGGAGAAACGCATGCCGTTGGTATGGAACGGCAGCTTCTGGCGCTTGTTGAACACCAGGTCGCGCTTTTCGTCGAACTCGATCTCGTGCTTGCCCAGCACGCGCAGGCGGTGCGTGGTGCGGATGCGGTGCAACGTCTCGGGAATGTGGTCGGGATCAACCGTATCCGGATGCGAACCTTCGAAACCCAGCAGCACCGCCTTGTCGGTGCCGTGTCCACGGCCGGTCATCGCCAGCGAACCGTACAGCTCCGCGCGCACGCGCACCACGCGGTCCAGCACGCCTTTTTCTTCCAGCCATCGCTCGGCGAACCGCGCGGCAGCGCGCATCGGGCCAACGGTATGCGAGGAGGACGGACCAATGCCGATCTTGAACAGGTCGAAAACGCTGACAGCCATGGAGACACGCGAAGTGGGCGGGGAGAACCACCTATTCTACGCGTGACGCCGGGCATGCGTTGCCGCGCCGCAGCGATGCGACGGTGCGCGGGCGTATGGAGGGCGATGTTGCTCGTTGCTCGCCATCCCAGCGAAAGCCGGAATGACGAGCCGTGGAGTGCACTCAGAACGAATACCGCACGTTCAACATGTAGTTGCGTGGCGCCGCGTAGAAGCCCTGCGACCAGTACAGGCTGGGGATGTACTTGCGGTTGGTCACGTTGTCGATGTTGAACGTGGTGCTCCAGTGCTGGCCGAAGTCGTAGCCGGCCATCAGGCCGAGCACGGCGTACGAGCCCTGCGTGGTGAAGATCTCGCTGCCATCCAGCGCCACGTCCTGCTGGTCGCGGTAGATGCGGTCCTGCCAGCGTAGCGTGCCACCCACCTTGAAGCCCGGCAGTGCATCGAAGCGGTAGCTGGTGGCGAGGCGGAACATGCGGCGCGGCACGTAGGTGCGTACGTTGTTGCCGTTGGGGTCGGTGATGCCCAGCTGCGTGTAGCCGCCGCTCAGCTGCCAGTGGTCGGTGATCTGGCCGCTCACGTCGAACTCGTAACCCTTCGAGGTAGCGTCGATGCCGGTGTAGTAGTCCTGGTTAGTCGCCAGGTTGTGGCCGGCGTAATCGGCCAGGCCGTCCTGCCGCGCGCGGAATAGCGCGAACGTGGCGTTTAGACGTCCGTCGTACCACTCGCCCTTCACACCCACTTCGACGTTGGCGCCGGTGACGGGATCGAGCACCTTGTTGTTGATGTCGGTGAGCGTCTGTGGATTGAACAACTGCGCATAGCTCGCATAGGCCGAATAATGCTCCGCGAAGTCGTAGACGAGACCGGCGAACGGCGTGCTCTGCGTCTTCTCGTAGTTGCTCGGCACACCGTAGTTCGCGCCGTATTGTTCGATGTGAGTGACGCTGGTGCCGGTGATCAGCGTGAGGGCATCGGCGACGTTCCAGCGTGCCGTGGCGTAGAGCGTCTTGCGCTTGATGTGGAAATCGCCGTTGCCGTACGACGCATCGAACGGTGGTTCCGGGTAATCGCCGGTCCACTCGGTAAGCGGCGGCAGCGGCGTACCGATGCCCTGTCCGTAACCGGACAACTGATGCACGTTGTCTTCGGCCCAGTTCGCGCCGAGCACCAGTTCGTGCTTGCGGTTGAAGAGTTCGAACGGGCCGGTGGCATAAACGTCGGCGAAGTACTGCCGTTCCTTGCTGGTATAGGCCGACGGATAGGAATACAGCCCCAGCCCCGTTTGCGCATCCGGCGTGCCGTACACGTAGAACAGCTCGCTGTCCTCGGCGATGCGGCGATAGTTGAGCGACGCCTTGATGCTCCAGTCGTTGCCCAGTTGCTGGGTGAGTTCCACGAAGGCTCGCGTATCGGCCACGTTCCAGCGCGACCAGTCGGCCGATGTGCTCGTGTCGCGGTCGTAGTCGGTCGGCGTGCCGTCGGTGTTGTACAGCGGCAGCGCGCCCCACATGCCACCGTGCGTCTTGTTCTTCTGGTAGCTGATGCCCGCGCTGAGCAGCGTGCTGCTGCTCAGATCCGCTTCCACGATACCGCCGAGCACCTGCTTGCGCAGGTTGTAGCGGTCCAGATAGCTGTCGGTGTCCTGGCCGGCAGCGATGAAGCGGCCGCGTACGCTCTTGGCATCGTTGAGCGGACCGGACAGATCCACATCCAGGCGGCGGTTGTCCCAGCTGCCCACGGAGAGGCCGATGCTGCCTTCAGCATCGGCGGTCGGACGCTTGCGCACGAAGTTGATCGTGGCCGACGGATTGCCGGTGAACGACAACAGGCCGTTGGCACCGCGCAGCACTTCGATGCGTTGATACAGCGCCGTGTCGATATCGCCTTCCTGCTCGCCGTTGGCGAACGGCAGGCCCACGCCATCGACGAGGAAATTGGTGATGTCGAAACCACGCGCGCTGTAATAGGTGCGATCGGTTTCCACGCGTTCCACGTTCACGCCGGTGGTAGTGTCCAGCACCGCGTTGATGTTGGTGAGGTTGAAATCCTTCATCTGCTGCTCGGTCACCACGCTCACCGACTGCGGCGTCTCGCGCAGCGACAGCGGCAGGCGCGTGGCGCTTTCGGTGGCCTTGGTGGTGTACGAGTCGCCATCGCCGGTCACGGTGGCGGTCGTCTGCACGCCTTCCAGGTTCTTCACCTTGGTGGTGTCGGTCGAATCGGGCACGTCTTCGGCGTGCAGCAGCGGCGCGGACAGTGCCAGTGACAGCGCCAATACCAAGTTGCGGTACGGCAACGGGCGTCGCGCAGGCGAGGCGAGAGAGGGCATCGGGATGGCCTTTGGTCTTGTGTGATATCGGGAAGGCCGGGGCGTGAATGGCGTCCGGCAGGGCTCGTTTGGCCCTTCTGACGCAAATGATAGTCATTATCATTTGTATTTGCCAAGTCTCCCGCTGTCCCGAGATGCCGCAGAAGGCTGAAACCGGACCGTTACGGGCTGTCCGATCAAGAAGGGCATCGCCCACAGGCAGCGGCGCGAGGTATCTTCCCGCCCCTATGCCAATGCGATACGTGCTTTTCCAGCGGGACTATTGCCACCTGTGCGACCAAGCGCTGGCCGTGATGGCCGAAGCGCGCGCGCCCGACTTCGACAGTCAATGGGTGGACGACGATGAAACACTGGAGGCGCGCTATGGCACCCGCGTACCCGTGCTGCGCGACAACGACGACGGGCGCGAACTGGACTGGCCGTTTGATGCAGACGCCGTACGGCGCTTCTTCGTCGCTTCTTAATCAGGCCGTTTAGCGTCCAGCAATAGCTTTTTCAGCGGCCCGGGCAGCATTTGCCTACGCAATGGCGGGCCACAAATCCGGCGCAAAAAATTACGTCTGCCGATGGTGCCAAAGCTCTTCAGAGAACCATTCTCTAACCAACCGTCAATTGGCGGCATGGGGAATCAGGGAGAGATGGCATGTCGTCGTTTCGACGTTGCGCGAGGGCTCGCGCATTGCTGTTTGCGTCAATGTATTTGTTAGCCTCAACGGGAATGGCGCAGACAGGTGCCCAAGTCTTAATTCCCGAAGACTATTATTCGCAGATCCAGCGCGCGCAGAACCGCGTGACATCGGAAGACGGACAGTTCGGAGACAGAACGGATGTCTCCACTGGATATACCCGTTTCGAACACACCGTTGTTAGCCTGCCAGGAAACAACAGCCTTCCTGTGGAAGTTACATACATCTATACGCCATACGAAAACTATGGCTATTTCTATCGTGTGGAACTGGCGCGACCCTATGTGAGCGGGGTTTTTAGTATCCGCACGGGATGGGTTGCTGAACGGCCTGATTGCACGAAATACATCCGCTAGTTCAGACGCACACGCATAAGAGGGCGCAGGTGACGCGCCCTCTCGGTGAGTATGTCTACTTCGCAGTGAGCACCAGATGCGCGTTGATCCTCACGTCATTGGCGATCACCGACGTATCGGCGTAGTCGCCGCCGCCCACGCCGAAGTCGAGGCGCTTCACGCTGCCGGTGACGTCCAAGGTGGCGCCCGTGCCTTGCGGCTTGAATGTCACGTTGAGACTCACCGGCTTGGTCACACCGCGCAGCGTGAGGTTGCCGTCGGCGATCACTTGCGCACCGTTCTGGCGGAAGCCGCTGGTGACGAAGTGCGCCTTGGGAAACTTGGCGATGTTGAAGAAGTCCGAGCCGGGCAGGGCACCGTCACGGTCCTTGTCGCCGGTCTTCACGCTGGCGAGGTCCACTTCCACGTCGAACTTCGAGGTGGCGAGCTTGGCTGCGTCGTAGCTGATGGCGGCGGTCCACGTACCGAACGTGCCGTCGAACGACTGTCCCTGGAAGCTGCCGCTGAAACCGAGCTTGCTGCCGGCAGGTTGCACGGCGTAGTCGGCCGCGCTGGCGAGGCCGGGCAGGGCGAGGGCCAGCAGCAACGGTGCGGCGAGTTTGAGCGCGAAGCGGTTCATCAGCGTTCTCCTTGGTTGTTCGGGCGCACGCGTGCAAAGGGGAGCATGCGCCGCAAAGTGTTGTCGCGATCGACCAGGTGATGCTTCACCGCGCCGGCGACGTGCAGCACCAGCAGCAGCACCAGGAACCAGAACAGGTACTCGTGCACGCTGTGCCACAGGCGGCGCGTGTCGTCGTTGGCGGCAGTGAGCGCGGGCAGGTTGAACAGCTTGAAGAACTGCAGCGGCTTGCCGGCAATGGAGTTGAACCACCAGCCACTTAGCGGCAGCAGCGCCACCAGCGCGTAAAGCGTGGTGTGCACGCCGTGTGCCACGTAGTGTTGCCAGCGCGGCGTGGGTTCGTCCCGCGGCGGGCGATTGGCGAGGCGCCACAGCACGCGCAACAGGAACAGCGCCAGCACGGTGAGGCCGATCGACTTGTGCAGGGCGAGCCAGTTGATCTGCTGCATGGGGCCGTGGGCGAGATCCATGCAAAGCCCGAAGATGCCGTTGCCGATGATCAGCAGCGCGATGGTCCAGTGAAAGAATTTGGCGACCGATCCCCATTGGTGCTCGGTGTTGCGAAAACTCATGGTGATTCCTTGCTATGGGCCTGGTCTTCCTGGATGGCTTCCAGTTCCAGCCACACGCTCACGCCGTGGCCGATGGAATTGGGCGTTGCGGTAATGCCGTAATCGTCACGATTGAGCATCGCCGTGCCAGAGAAGCCTGCAATGGTATGCATGCCATAGATCGTGGTGCCGTGCCGGTTGAAGGTGAACGGTATATCCACGGTATGTGTCACGCCGCGCAGCGTCAGGTTGCCATGCAGCACACCATGCGTGTCGTCCTTGCGTTCCACGGAAGTACTTGCGAAATGCGCATAGCGAGCCTTCTCCGCGTCGAGATAGGCCGGCTTGAGCACCGCCGCGTTCCATTCCGCATCGCCCATGTCCAGGCTGGCCAGGTCGATGTCCAGTTCGGTGGCGGATTGCGTCCAGTCATCCGGATCAAAACGCAACCAGCCTTTCGCTATATGCAGTCGCCCGAACGGGCGCGAGAACCCGTTGTGGTCGATGCTGAAAAGGATCTGGCTGTGCGTGGTGTCGTAGGTGTACGTGGCGGACGCGGCTGCTGCAGGGGCAAGCGGCGCCATGGCGCACAGCAGGGCGAACAGAAGGCGGCTGGGGCGGCATGACCTTGGCATGGAGCGAAGTCTGGACGATCCGCTGGAGCCGCGCCAGCCGTCGCACTGAAACGGATCGTTTCCCGGCCGATAACGTCACCGCCCCGTCATGTGACGTCGGCCAAAAGCCATGCTCCTCCCTGCACGGAGGGTCTGGCAAAATCGAAAGATTCCGGGGGAAGTGCATGTTGCCGTGCTTGCTGCTCAGCGTTGTCCTGACCATGGGCGCGTCCACGCCGGTGGCGGCGTCCTTGCCCGTGGCGCCGTCGACGGCATCCGTGGCGGCCGCAGCACCGGCCTCCGACAATGCCGCGCTCGCCACGCCGCAGTTCCGACGCTTCGGCACGGCCGAAGGCTTGCCGAGCAGCAGCGTTTATACCGTGGTGCAATCGCCGGACGGTTCGATGTGGTTCGGCACCAAGAGCGGTATCGCGCGCTACGACGGCGTGAATTTCAAAGTGTTCCGCCACATGGCGGGCGATCCCCAGTCCTTGTTCAACAACGGCATTTCGGCGCTGATGTTCGATCGCGCCGGCCGCTTGTGGGCCGCGGGCCTGGAGGCCGGCCTCAACCGTTACGACGAACGCTCAGGCACGTTCCATCATTGGGGACACGACGCGAACGATCCGACCAGCCTGGGCAGCGACAAGGCATGGTCGATTGCGCAAACCGGCGACGGCTCGATGTGGATCGGCACCGCGCTGGGCCTGGACCGCATGCGCAAGGACGGACGTGGCTTTGATCACGTCCAGGTGATGGGCAATACGCCTGAAGCGTTGGGCACGGTGGGCTCGCTCTACGTGGATGCCCGCGGCCAGCTATGGGTGGGCAGCGACAACGGCGTGTTCCGTCGCGACATGGCGGGCGAGTTTCATCCCATCGCCACCGAATCGCCTGGGAAGTCGCTCGATGCGTGGCGCATCGAGGGCGATGGCGACGAGATTCGCGTGGCGTCATCGCACGGCCTGTTCGTGATCGGCAGCGATGACGTAGCGCGGCAGGTCGGCGCCAGCGAGCTTCCCGATACCAACATCCTCAGCAGCGTGCGCGACCGCGCGGGCCGCCTGTGGGTGGGCACGCAGCACGGCCTTTTCCTCAAGCAAGCGCATGGCGCGAGGATCGAGGCCGTCACCAATCAGCCGGTGCTTTACGGCAATTTGCCGGGCACGTGGGTGTGGCACATCCGTCCGGACAGCGAAGGCGGCCTGTGGATTGCGTTGTTCGACGGCGGTGTGGGTTACCTCGCCCCGGGTTGGGACAGCGTCAGCCGCTTCACGCATATTCCTGATGACGACAACAGCCTGCGCGACTCGGTGGCCTATGCCGTGGCGCGCGGTCGCGAGGGCGCCGTGTGGGTGGGTGAGCGCGGCGGCCGGGTCGATCGGCTATGGCCGGCCTCGGGCAAAGTGGAGCACATGATCTCGGGCCTGCGCGGCGACGTGCTTGGCCTCACCGAAGATGCGCAATCGCGCCTGTGGGTGACCGTGCAGGGCGCGTTGTTCCGTTACGCCAACGGCAAGCTGGATGCGGTGG
The DNA here is from genome assembly GCF_040545895.1 of Dyella japonica. Lineage (GTDB taxonomy): Bacteria > Pseudomonadota > Gammaproteobacteria > Xanthomonadales > Rhodanobacteraceae > Dyella > Dyella japonica_D. The sequence goes on along the minus strand of NZ_JBEPMU010000003.1, from coordinate 419,718 downwards.
ACGGCTATGCGCACGGACTGAAGCATCCGCTCGAGGTGGAAGTGGGCCCGGACGGCAAGCTCTACGCGCGAAGCTTCGGTGAAGGCCTGTTCCGCGTGGACCAGGACACGCTCGCCGTGACGCCCGTGCCGGTGCAGCCCGCGCAGGAAAAAGCGCGCTGGGGCAGCCAGCTCACGCTCAAGGACGGCACGTTCTGGTACGCCAGCGACGGCGGCATGCTGCGCTTGGATCGCACGCACGATCATTTTGAACCGGTGCCCGGCGTGGACAATCGCCAGGCGGTGGATGCGTTCGATTTCACCGACGACGGCATGTGGATGGCGCGTCCCGATGGACTGGAGCATTACCACTATGGCGACGGCGGCCTGGTGCTCGATCGCAAGATCGACGCCACGCGCGGCTGGCCATCAGTCAACGTGGTCGATCTTGCCGTCGACGAGCATCAACGCGTATGGATCTTCGGTCGCGACGGCCTGTGGCGTTTCGATCCGGCTACGGCGCAATTTCGCCAGCTCGGCCTGCAGGACGGCTTGAGCAACGGCGAATTCCTGCGCGGCTACAGCCGCATGACCAACGGCATGATCTACTCGCCCACCCTGGGTGGCGTGATGGGCTTCAATCCCAACCGCGTATGGCGCTCCACCGAACCGCCGCGCCTCGCGCTCACGCGCATCAGCGTGCGTCGTGAGGGCGCCTTGCACGAGCTTCCGATTCCGGCGTCGGGCCGTCTTTCCATTGGCTGGCGCGATTCGGGCCTCACGGTGGATTCGCGCGTGTTTTCCTATGTCGATCCGGCGGCGAACCGCTACCGGTTCCGCCTTGCCGGACTCGACAACGCCTGGGTGGACACGGGCGGTCACGGCGAGCGCGACCTCACCGGATTGCCGCGCGGCGACTACAAGCTGGAAGTGATGGCCGCCGGCGCGGACGGCGTATGGACGCAACTGCCGCAGCCCTTGCAGATCCACGTGCAGGCGCCGCCATGGATGCGTTGGTGGGCATGGTGTGCGTATGTGTTGCTCGCCGTGCTGTTGGCGTGGCTGGCGTTGCAGGCCTGGCGCCGGCGACTCGCCGAGCGGCATCAGATTCAACTGGCCGAGCAGCGCAGTCGCCTGGCCGAGCAGGCCAGCGCGGCCAAGACGCAATTCCTTGCCACGCTGAGCCACGAGATACGCACGCCCATGACCGGCGTGATGGGCATGGCCGAACTCCTGCTCAGTACGCCGCTCAGCCGCGCGCAGCGCGATTACGCCGAAGCGATGCAGCGTTCGGGCGGCATGCTGCTGAAGCTCGTGAACGACGCACTGGATCTGGCGCGCATCGAGGCGGGCAAGCTGGAACTGGACAACGCGCCATTCGATCCGCGCACCTTGGTGGAGGACGTGGCGAAACTCGAACTCGGCCAGGCACGCGCCAAGGGCCTGCGTTTCGATCTGGACATGCCGGCCGACCTGCCGGCGCGCATGATCGGCGACGCATTGCGCATCAAGCAGGTGCTGCTCAACCTCGCCAACAATGCGTTGAAGTTCACCGAACGCGGTGGCGTGACCTTGCGCGTGCGTCGCACCGACGACGGCCTGCGCTTCAGCGTGATCGACACCGGCCCGGGCATCCCCGAAGCGAGCCAGGCGCGGCTGTTCCAGCGCTTCGAGCAGGTCATCGGTCCGCAGCGTCGCGCGGGCAGCGGCCTGGGCCTGGCCATCTGTCGGGAACTCGTGGCGATGATGGGCGGCAGCGTCGAACTGGAATCGAAAGTCGCCTTCGGCAGCACCTTCCACGTGCGCCTGCCCTTGCCGGTGACGCACGAACCCGTGGCCGCTGCCGCGCAGCGAGCGCAGGGCATCGACGCGCCACCGCTGCGCATCCTGCTGGTGGAAGACGACGCCATTGTTGCTGCGGTGATCCGTGGCCTGCTCGAACGGGAGGGCCACGACGTGCGTTACGTCGGCAATGGCCTCGCCGCACTGGCGGAACTGGCGCAGGCATCGTGCGATGTGATCCTGCTGGATCTCGATCTGCCGGGCATCGATGGTTTCCAGATCGCCCGGCTCATTCGACAGCGCGAGGAATCCGGTCAGCGCATTCCCATCGTGGCCATCACGGCGCGTTCGGGTGGCGATGAGGAAGCGCGTGCACGCGAGGCCGGCATGGATGGTTTCCTGCGCAAGCCGCTCACCGGCGAGCAGCTACAGGACGCGATCAATACGCAGTTGGTTGCGTCGCACATGTCCGTTGATGGCTGATCGCCAGCGTTGTCACGGCGCCGCACGAGAGCGGCGCGCCGTTACATGTCGTGCTTGGTCACGTCGAAGCCCAGACGCTTGTATTCGGTCCAGCGCGTGCGCGAACCCTCGCGTTCCGCGGGATCGGCGGCCACCACTTCCAGCACGCGGTCGTAGTTGCCTGGCGCGCATTCTTCGCGCAGGTTGATCACCATCGGGCGATCGGGCGTGTCGATGCCGGGCGGCACGATCAGCACGGCATTGATGTGATCGTCATCGTCGCCGGCGAGCTGGTGCGTGATGAAGCCGTCCTCGTCGAATTCCCACAACAGCTCTTCAATGGCTTCCGCCTGCGCGAAATCGCGCGCCAGCACCAGCGTGGGCTGCTGTGCGGCATAGGCACGCTTGGCCAGTTCGCAGACGAGCAACAGCGGTTGCTCGCGGAAGCGCGGCTTGTCGATCAGGTAGAAGTCGGCGCGAGGCATAGGGGTGAGGGGCGAGTGGAGAGGAGTGAGTAGCGAGAGAGGCGGTTGTGCCATCTCTCGCCTGAAGTTACTGCTTTCTGCTCTGACGATTCGGCGAGAAGCGCATGCGACCCATGAAATGAAAGAAGACGGCGTTGCCCACTCTCACTCCTCACCTCTTACTTCTGGAGCTTACTTAGCTGCCTGATCGATCAGCCACTGCACCAGCAGCGACACCGGGCGGCCGGTGGCGAGACCCTTGCGGCCTTCGTCCCACGCGGTGCCGGCGATGTCCAGATGCGCCCAGCGCTGGCCTTCGGTGAAGCGCGCCAGGAAGCAACCGGCCGTGATGGCGCCGGCGTTCTTGCCGCCGATGTTGGCGACGTCCGCAAAGCCCGATTCCAGCTGCACCTGGTAGTCGTCCCACAGCGGCAGGCGCCATGCGCGATCGAGCGTGGATTCGCCGGCGGCAATCAGCTCGGCAGCGAGGTCGTCGTGCTTGCTCATCAAGCCGCTGGCGTGCTTGCCCAGCGCGATGACGCAGGCACCGGTGAGCGTGGCGGCGTCGATCAGCACCTTCGGCTGGAAGGTCTGCGCGGTGTAGGTGAGCGCATCGCACAGGATCAGGCGGCCTTCGGCGTCGGTGTTGAGCACTTCGATGGTCAGGCCGGAGAGGCTGGTGAGCACGTCGCTGGGGCGGTAGCTGTCGCCGTCGGGCATGTTCTCGACGGCCGGCACCACGCACACCAGGTTTACCGGCAGGCCGAGCTTCACGGCGGCCACGAAACTGCCGAGCACGCCGGCGGCGCCGCCCATGTCGAACTTCATCTCTTCCATGCCCGGGCCCGGCTTGAGGCTGATGCCGCCCGTATCGAACGTGATGCCCTTGCCGACGAACGCGTATGGCTTGTCGCCTTCATTGCCGCCCTTGTAGTCGAGGATGACGAGCTTGGGCTTGTTGGCCGAGCCACGGCCCACGGCCAGCAGCGAGCCGAAGCCGAGTTCGCCCATCTTCTCCTCGTCGAGCACGTTGCAGCTCACCTTGTCGTGCTGGGCGGCGAACTGTTCGGCCTGCGTAGCGATGTAGGCCGGGTTGCAGATGTTCGGCGGAAGGTTGGCCAGCTCGCGGGCGAAGCGCACGCCTTCGGCGATGGCGGCGGCCTGCGCGAGGCCGGCAGCGGCGTCGTCACCACCGGCGAATGCGATGGCGGCCAGCTCCGGCTGCGCGGCCTTCTCGCGCGGCTTGAAGGTGGCGGTGTAGCGGTAGGCGGCGTAGTCGGCGGCGAGGGCCGCGGTGCGCACGCGCCAGCTGGCGTCGTGGCCGGGAACGTCCACGTCGGTGAGGTAGGAGACGGCGCTGTCCACCGGCAGGCGGCCCAGCGCGCGCGCGGCTTCGATGTTTATCTTCTGATAGCGTGCACCGTCGAACGTCTTCTGCGTTCCCAGACCCACCACCAGCACGCGCTTGGCTGCCACGCCCTCCGGCGCAAACAGCACGGCCGTGGTGCCGGCCTTGCCGTTGATGTCCCCGCTTTCCACCTGGCGCTTGATGGCGCCGTGCGCCGCGGTGTCCACACGGGCGGCCGCACTGGTGAATACGCCGTTCTCATAGACGCCGACGACCACGCAAGGGGTTTCGACGGATTCGGGAGCGGCGGAGCCAAGGCTGAACTGGAGAGTCATGGAAATGTCCTGCGGAAAGGTCCGGAAAGGCCCGGACAGGCTAGACTTGGGGTTTGCCGCGCCCGGGAAGGGGCGGCGCCAAGCCTTTCATCTTATCGCATGTCGAGAAACTGTCCCTCCAGCCCGTACACTTCACAGTCGTTTCTCCTCCCGCGCAGGCCGCGCGGGTTCATGCATGCCTGAGGCCCGGTTCTGAGCATCCTCGATCGTTATTTCCTGCGTGAGCTGGCGCAAACCGTTGCCGCTACCGCCATCGTGCTGCTGGCCGTCATGGCCGGCACCTCGTTTGCGCACGTTCTGCAGCAGGTGGCGAACGGCAGCTTCCCGGCCAGCGTGATGTTCCAGGTGCTGGGCCTGAACATGCTCGACGGCCTGTCCACGCTGCTGCCGCTGGCGGCCTTCCTGGGCGTGCTCAACGGGCTGGGTCGCATGTATCGCGAGAGCGAGATGCATGTGCTGGCGTCCTCGGGCATGGGCCCCGACGGGCTGCTTCGTCCGGTGACCATCCTTGCCGTGGTGTTGGCCATCCTGGTCGGCATCGTGGGCTTGTGGCTGGGGCCGTGGGCCGCGCGCACGTCCGACCAGCTGGTGGCTGCGGCCAATCGCTCGGTGATCGCCGCGGGCCTGGACGCGGGGCGCTTCACGCCGCTGCCGGGCAAGGGCGGCATCATCTTCGTCGACGAGCTGAGCCGCGACGGCAGCACGCTGGGCAATACCTTCATTGCCACCGAACGCATGGGTCACGACAACGTGCCGCACATCAAGCTGGTCACCGGAAAGCACGGCCAGCTGTATCAGGAAACCGACGGCAGCGGCCGCTTCCTCGCGTTGTGGAACGGTTTCCAGTACGACATCCCATTGGGCGCGGACAACTGGCGCAAGATGAAGTACGAGCGCAACGATGCCTCGCTGGACAGCATCCAGTCCGACGACGATGCCGAAGATCCCGCCCATTCGATGACGCTTGCGCAGTTGTTGCGCACCGACAATCCGGACACGCGCGCCGAGTTCGCCTGGCGCACCATCGCGCCGGCGATGACACTGGTGCTGCTGGCGCTGGCGTTGCCGCTGTCGCGCCAGAGTCCGCGCGAACCGCGCTTTGGCCGCATGTTCCTGGCCATTCTCACGTTCTACTTCTACTACCTGCTGCTGGCCATCTGCCGCGGCCAGATCGTCAAGGGCCACTGGCACCATTCGTTCCCGATGTGGATGGTGACCCTGATGGTGCTCGCCATCGCGGCACGCATGTTCCAGAACCAGTACTCGCCGCGTAAACCGCGCAAGGCGGCTGCATGATGTCCGCCCTGCGTATCCGTCGCGTCGACTGGCTGGTCGGCACCACCGTGCTGGGCGCCATGCTCACCGTGTGGCTGGTGATCACTGGCCTCGACGCGGTGTTCCAGTTCCTGCGCCAGCTCGGCAACGTGGGCAAGAACGGCTACACGGTGACCAATGCGGTGGTGTACGTGCTGGTCACGTTCCCGCGGCGCCTGTACGAGATGTTCGGCAACGCGGCGTTGATCGGCGGCCTGCTGGGCCTGGGTGGCCTTGCCGCCACCAACGAACTCACCGCGTTGCGCGCGTGCGGCCTGTCCAAGCTGCGCATTGCGGCGTCGGCCGTGGGCGTGGTGGCGATTCTCGTGGTGGGCGTGGTGATTCTTGGCGAAACCGCGGCGCCCTGGGGCGACCAGCAGGCGCAGGCCATGCAGTTGCGCCTGAAGTCCAACAACGTGGGACTGGGCGGCGAGTCCGGCCTGTGGGCGCGCGATGGCGATCGCGTCATCAACGCCAAGGGATGGATGGCCAAACACACCGCCACGCACAGCAGCGTGCAGTTGCACGACGTGCGCGTGTTCACGCTCACGCCGGACGGCCAGGTGAAGCGTTTCGACTGGGCGCAGACGGCCGAGCATGACGGTCGCCAGTGGGTGATGAGCAAGGTGCGCAGCACCACCATCGACGATGCCGGCACGCACTCCAGCACGGCCGACAGCCAGACCTGGGATTCCAAGCTCAACCCGCAGGTGCTGGAGCAGTCGGTAATCCAGCCGCAATACCTGCCCATGCGCGACCTGCGACGCAACATCGCCTACCTCGAGCAGAACGGCCAGAACCCCGGCGTGTATGCCTCGGCGTTCTGGACGCGCGCGCTGTATCCGCTCAACGTGCTGGTGCTGGTGCTGCTGGCCATGCCGTTCTCGTTCGGCACGCTGCGCTCTGGCGGCTTGGGCAAGCGCATGTTCATCGGCATGCTGCTGGCCATCGGCTGGTATTTCCTGCAGAAGGCGATGGTGAACTTCGGCACGGTGTACGGCGTGCCGCCGCTGGTGGCGAACCTACTGCCAGCGGTGATCCTTGCCGTCATTGCCTGGGTGTATTTCCGCAAGCACGGATGACGCTTCGCCGCTGTGTGCGGCGAAGTGGGAACGGGTACACGTTTGTAAATGAACTGCGCGATTCCTGACATGCGCGCAAGACTTAAGCTGCCTTTTTCAGACAAAGGCGTCGCTATATTTGGCTCCCGTGTTTGATTCCCGCCGACCGAGTCCTGTGCATTTCCATGGGTGGGTTCGGCGGCGCTTCAAGCCACCAACACGCATTATTTGCAATGGGGGCAGTTCGATGATCGAAATTACAGACCATGCTGGTCGCAAGCATTTTGTGGCATCCGCTCACATCAGTGACATTCGCGAGATTGAATTGGCAACGGGTGTTGGCATTCGTTCGCACGTTCGCCTCACTGACGGCCGCGTCATCCAGGCTCGCGATGAGGCTTCGATGCTGGCTTCGGCGATCTTCAACGAGCAGAAGCGCACAGACCGCTAAGTGCTTCCGGGGTCGATCATTCGCCGGACGGCGCATCGGGCGCGAACTGGCCTTCCTGCGCGAGGCGGGCGAAAAGCCCGTCTTGTGCGATCAATTCGGCATAGCGGCCCTGTTCCACCAATTGCCCCTGATCGAGCACGAGGATGAGATCAGCGTTACGCACCGTCGATAGGCGATGCGCAATGACGAAGGTGGTCCGGCCGATGGTGAGCCGGTCCAGCGCGCGCTGGATGCGCGCCTCTGTGGCGTTGTCGAGCGCGCTGGTGGCTTCGTCGAGGATCAAGATCGGCGCGTCCTTCAGCATGGCGCGCGCAATCGCCAGGCGCTGCCGCTCGCCGCCAGAGAGTGATCGGCCGCGCTCGGCCACCAGCGTTTCCAGTCCCTCCGGTTTGCGTGCGATGAACGCCGCAGCTTCCGCGGCTGCAACGGCGGCCTCGATCTGGTCCGGTTCCGCTTCGGGGTTGCCCACGCGCAGGTTGTCCAGGATCGAGCGGTAAAACATGCCTGCGTCCTGGAACACCACGCCGATGTTCTGCCGCAGCGATTCCAGCGTTACATCGCGAACGTCGTGTCCATCCACCGTCACACGCCCTTCGCTGGGATCGTAGGCGCGATACAGCAGGCTCAGCGCCGTGCTCTTGCCGGCGCCCGTGGGGCCGACGAGCGCGATGGTGCTGCCGGGTGGCGCGCGGAAATTCAAACCATGCAATGCCGGCTGCACGGGGTCGTAGCCAAAGCTGACGTCCTCGAACACCACCTCGCCTCGCACACGGGGCAGGGCGAGCGCGCCGGGGCGATCGGCGATCTCCGATTTGCGATCGAGTACGGTGAAGAAGTCACGCAGCGACTGCGACTGGAAGAACAGGTTCGAGAGGAAGGTGGCGAACTGTTCCAGTCGTCCGATCAGCAGCATGGAGAAGCCCACGAAGCTGACGATGCCGCCCACGCTGATCTCGCCACGCGAATGCAGTGCCGCACCCACCGCAAAGATCGCCACGATGGTCAGCGTGCTTGCGGCGCGATTGAGTACCGACAGGATCGCCCATCCGCGCAGCACCGGATATTGCGCATTGAGCGTGCGCGTCATCAGTTCATGCAGGGCGCGCGATTCGGCCGCAAGTCGAGTGAAGCTCTGCACCACCGTCACGTTGCCGAACACATCGCCTGCGCGCGTGGCGATCTCGTGGTGCAACTCTTCCACTTCGCCCTGCGCCTTGTGCGTGCGCTGCACGGCCACGGCGTTGAAGATGGAAAAGCACAGCAGCAGCGCAATCATCAGCAGCGCCAGCTTCCAGTTGATCCAAAGCGCCACCGGCACCATCACGAAGATGGAAAGCAGGGTGGCGAGATGTTCGCGGAAGAAGCTCAGCCAGAGATTGAACAGGTTGCTCACGCCCACGTTCATGATGCGCGACAGACGTCCGGTGTGATATTCGCCGTGGAACGACATGGGCATGGACGCGGCGTGTTCGAAGAACAGTGCGATGGCGGCGAGCCGTCGCCGATGCGCCAGCCGGTCCGCGTGTAACGACACCCACACGTTCGCCAGCACGCCGGCGAAACCCACGCCCGCCCATAGCGCGATCAGGCGCGGCGCATCGCCTTCGTGCGCGCTGCCCAGAGCATCCACTACGCGACCGAACAACACCGGTTCGAGAAAAAATACGCCAGCCAGCGCAAGATTTGCCAGCGCCAGGGTGATGGCCAGTTTCTTTTCCGGCGCCAGCAAGCCGATGACGCGCAAGTACAGACCCAGGAACGACATGGTGGCCCCGAACGACTGGTGGCTCCACCTCATGTGGAGACGTCGCCGCAAGGCTAGCCCAAGCCGATGTCATATGTACGTGTTCAAGGCTCTTGCTCCCGGTTGGGCGAACGATCAAGCTTTCGGTCTGTTCAACGCAACGGAAGTCCATCGTGGAACCCATCGACCTGCGCAGCGATACCGTCACCCGTCCCACGCCGGCCATGCGTGCCGCCATGCTGGAAGCCGCCGTGGGCGACGACGTCTACGGTGAAGATCCCACGGTGAACGCGTTGCAGCAGCGGCTGGCCGCCGATCTCGGTTTCGAGGCGGCGCTGTTCGTGCCCACCGGCACGCAGTCGAACCTGATCGCGTTGATGTCGCATTGCGAGCGTGGCGACGAATACCTGGTGGGTGCCGACGCACACACCTACAAATTTGAAGGCGGTGGCGCTGCCGTGCTCGGCTCGATCCAGCCGCAGCCGATTGCACACGACGTGGACGGCAGCCTGCCGCTCGACAAGGTGGCCGCCGCGATCAAGCCCGTCGATCCGCATTTCGCGCGCACGCGCCTGCTGGCGCTGGAAAACACCTGGCACGGTCGTGTCCTGCCCATGGACTATCTGAAGGCGGCACGTGCTTTCGCCAGCGAACGTGGGCTGGGTTTGCATCTGGACGGCGCGCGTCTCTTCAACGCCGCCGTGGCATGCGGTGTGCCGGCGCGAGAAATTGCCAGGTATTTCGACAGCGTGTCGGTATGCCTCTCCAAGGGGTTGGGTGCACCCGTGGGTTCCGTGCTGGTGGGTTCGGCTGCGCTGATCGAGAAGGCGCGTCGCTGGAAGAAGGTGACGGGTGGCGGCTGGCGACAGGCCGGCATGCTGGCCGCTGCCGCACAGTACGCGCTGGATCATCATGTGGATCGCCTCGCCGACGACCACGCTCGGGCGGTGATGCTGGCGGCAGGCCTGGGTGATTTGCCCGGTGTGAAGCTGTTGGGTCAGCACACCAACATGGTGTTCATCGATGTTCCGGCGGATCGCCTGCGCGAATTGGACGTCCATTTGCGGAGTGCAGGTATTCGCATCAGCATCGGTTATCTGCCGACGTTGCGGTTGGTGACGCATCTGGATATCGATGATGAAGGTGTGGCGCGGACTATTGCGGCGTTTCGGCAGTTTTTTGGTTGATTCTTGGCGGGGTGGTCTTTCTCGTCCCTTGGAAAGGAGGAGTGCCCTTGCCTCGCTGGATAGAATCACAAAGTCTGTTCGTCATCCCGGTGCAGGGCGGGATACAGTTTTGTCAGTCTTCGGTTGTTGCGATATCGCCACCTGGCTCGCCTACGGCGGGCTTCCGACGACCTGCCGGTCGCCGGGTCACTTTTCTTTGCTTGCCCAAAGAAAAGTAACCACCGAGATGGTGGCAATGCCAAAAGAAACGGCCCCCCGGATGACGCGCCTTCCGGGCGTAGCCCGGAAGGTCCGCGTGCGGGTTGCGGGGTTTTTCGACAGGACGTCCGTGTCCTGTCGAAAAACTGGCCGGCATCCATGCCGGCCACCCTGCGGGCTTTCCTTCACCCGCCCGCCGCTGTCATACGGGGACCCCAAGAGCCAGAGCCAAAGCTCGCAGCAGTAGTGTTTTCGCGAGCACCCGCCCCCTCTCCCCAACCCTCTCCCACAAGGGGAGAGGGAGAAGTGCGGTGCACGGAGACGGCTTGAAGAGCGAAGCCAAAGCAAAGGCCGATGCGCAGTGAGGCTCCGCTTTAAGTCCTCAACGATTCGGGCGCGTTGCGCAGCGCTACGGAGTACCCGCTGTGTGGCCTCCCATGGGTGTCCCGCCACGACCATCCTCGAGCGCTCGGGCTTATCCCAACACGATGCTGCGAGCCTTTGCTCTGAAGGCCATTTTCTTTGGGTTACTTTTCTTTTGGGCCAGCAAAAGAAAAGTGACTCGAGCGGCGGCAGCCGATCGAAACGCCCGCCGCGTAGGCGGCCCGGTTGCAGCAGCGCCGCAAAAGCGCGATCAGGCGTAATCGCGACAACCTAAAACCGGGGCGCTGGATCCCGGCCTTCGCCGGGATGACGAGCAAAAAGAGAGGGATTTCGGCTCCGCCGTGAAAACGGAGCCGAAAGAGCCGAAAGAGCCGAAAGAGCCGCGCGCCAACTCAGCGCGCATCAAACCTACGAATAAACTCCCGCACCTGCGGATAAACCGTCTGCCTCCACCGGCGCCCACTGAAAATGCCGTAGTGGCCCGCGCCTTCCACCACGCGATGCTCGCGTCGATCCGCCGGAATGCTGGTGCACAGATCATGCGCCGCTTCGGTCTGCCCCAGGCCCGCGATGTCGTCCAGTTCGCCTTCGACCGTGAACAGCGCCGTCTTCGTAATGGCGGAGGGCTTCACGCGTTCGCCCGAGACATCCCACAGGCCGCGCGGCAGCAGGAATTGCTGGAACACGGTGGAGATGGTGTCGAGGTAATACTCGGCCGGCATGTCGAGCACGGCGTTGTATTCGTCGTAGAACTTGCGGTGTGCTTCGGCGTCGTCCTGGTCGCCGCGCAGCAGGTTCTCGTAGAAGTCCCAGTGCGAGTTGAGGTGACGGCCCGGGTTCATGGCGATGAAGCCGGCGTGCTGCAGGAAGCCTGGATACACTTCACGACCGCTACCCGGATAATTCGGCGGCACGGTATGGATCACGTTGCCGCGGAACCAGCTGAGCGGGCGGTTGGTGGCGAGGTTGTTGACGCCGGTCGGGTTGCTGCGCGGCTCGATCGGGCCGCCCATCATGGTCATGCTGAGCGGCGTCTTTTCGCCGCGCGCGGCCATCAGCGATACGGCGGCCAGCACCGGCACGGTCGGCTGGCACACCGAAATGACGTGCACGCGCTCGGCGCCGATGTGGCGTATGAATTCCTCGATGTACGCCACGTAGTCGTCGAGATGGAACGCGCCCTCGCTGGCCGGCACCATGCGCGCATCGACCCAGTCGGTGATGTACACCTTGTGGTCCTGCAGCAGCGTTTTCACGGTGTCGCGCAGCAGCGTGGCGTGGTGGCCGGAGAGCGGCGCCACGACCAGCACGGTCGGGTCGTTCTTCAGCTTTTCGATGGTGTCCGGATCGTCGCTGAAGCGCTTGAAGCGCTTGAGCTGGCAGAACGGCTTGTCCAGCATCACGCGTTCGATCACGGCAATTTCCTGGCCGTGCGCGGTGACCTGCGGGAGATTGAACGCGGGCTTCTCGTATTCCTTGCCCAGACGGTGCAGCAGCTCGTAGCCGGCCGCCATGCGCTGGGCGCCGGGCAGATGCGAAAGCGGGCTGGTGATGTCGCTCAGCAGCTTGGCGCTGGCTTCGGCGTAATGGCTCAGCGGGCCGAGGAAAGCGCGCTGCCACTCATGGATCTGATAAAGCATCGGGGTGGAACCGGGAGGCGTCAGAGGCAGGCATCTTACCCGGTTTGAGGCGGTCGTGCTGCGCCGCCGCATTGTCTCAGGCTTGCTGAATCAGACGCTTACGCGCGGCGACAAAGCAGCAGCAGCTCGTCCACGCCATCGCAGTCCGGCATGCCGCGCTGCCACTGCAGCGGTTTCTGCAGGCGCAGGCCCAAGGGCATGATCACCCGGTTGTACCACCACAGGGCGCGTTCCCGCTGGTGTGTCAAATACCACTGGCCTAGGCCCAGCAAGGTCTTGGAGGTGGGTTGCATGCCGTAGATGGCGCTTTGCTCGATGGTCCAACCATGCGATTCCAGCTTGCGCAGGATCTGGCTGGGCTCGTAGCGGCGATAGTGGCCCACGAACTCGTCGAACGCCGTCCAGGCCTCTTCATGCAGCGGCACCGAGAGCAGCATGCGTGCGTCGGGTGCTGCGACGCGGGACAGCTCGCGCAGCGCCTTGTCGTCGTCGGCCACGTGTTCAAGGATGTCCAGCGCACAAACCAGGTCGAAACTTGCATCGGCACAGGGCAGGGCGCCGATGCTGGCGCGCGTGGCGCTGGCGCCATGCGAACGCAGCTCGCCGAGGGCGGCCTGGCTGATGTCGACGAAGTACGTGCCGTCCAGCGGCAGGCGCGGACGCAGGCCCGGTGCAATTTCCAGACGACGAGGCAAGGCCATGGCCAGTTCGCGCACCATGGGCCAGGTGTTGAAACGCGATGGGTCCACGAGTCGCGAGCCCGACCACAGCGAATCGTAGAACGCCTGGTTGACGTGATTCAGTTCGGTGGCGGTGCGATGGGAAAGCGCAAGCGACGGCATACAAGGAGTGTTGCCTGAAACCACTTCACTTTCATGTGAAGCTTTCCTTACTTGCACAAAATCGTGCGCGCGATCACATCGTGGAGAGCTCGTCGCTGCGGATCGACCATGGCTACGCCGAACCAGCCGATCCATGCGATGGCCACCGCCCACAGTGCCGCCCTTGTACCTATCCACGGCGCCAATGCGAGCAAAAACAAAGGCGCGGCGGCAGCGAACAAGCGTACCAGCGCCTGTGTTGGCGACACGGCAAGACCTTGCGCATTTCTCAGGCGAATGCGCCACGGACGCATGCCCAGCGTTTGTCCGCCGCGCAGCCACGACGCAACGAAATACGCCGATACCACCAGCGCCTGCAGCGGCTGGTACCACCAGGCGATGCGCGCGTGTCCATCGGTGCTGATCAAGGTGCCGCCCGTGACGCGCTGGCACACGTAACCCACCACCATCACGATGGCCACCACGGCGAGCAGGTCATAGACCAGGGCGATCAGGCGACGCCACAGCGGGCAGTAGACATCGGTGGCGGGGATGGAAGTCATCGAAACGGTGGCCCGTAAAAAAGGAACGCTTGCACGTGGCGAGGCGGGCGGCGAGCATCGCGTCCATGCAGCAAGAAGAACCCAGTATCGCCGAAGCCGACCGCCGCAGCATCGATGCCTTCATCGAGCGCGTGTGGTCCGAAGATGGCCTTTCCGATCGCACGCTCGAAGCCTATCGCCAGGACTTGGAAGGTCTCGCACGCTGGCTCGGCAGGCAAGGCCAGAGTTTGCGCAGTGCCCAGCGGCATCATCTGTCGGCGTATCACGGCAGCCAGCCGGTGGCGGTGCGTTCGCTGGCGCGACGTCAGTCGGCGTTTCGCCGGTACTACGCGCACGTGGCGCGCATCGAGCCGGGATTCGACGATCCCACATTGTTGATCGAGCGTCCCAAGACGCCGCGCAGCCTGCCCAAGGCGCTGGCCGAACGCGAGATCGAAGGCCTGCTCGATGCGCCGGACATCGCCAGCACGCTGGGCCTACGCGATCGCGCGATGCTGGAACTGATGTATGCCTCAGGCCTGCGTGTGTCCGAGCTGGTCGAGCTGCCGCTTGCCTCGCTCAACCTCCGGCAGGGCGTGGTGCGCGTCACCGGCAAGGGCGGCAAGGATCGCCTCGTGCCCATCGGCGAGGTGGCGGCCGAACGCATCGAGGCCTACCTGGCCACGGCGCGTCCGGTGCTCGCCAAGGGGCGCCAACCCGCGGCGCTGTTCCTGAGCAATCGCGGCGAAGGCATGACGCGGCAGATGTTCTGGACGCTGGTGAAACGTTACGCGGTGCAGGTGGGCATCGTGTCCAAGCGCATTTCGCCGCATGTGCTGCGCCATTCCTTCGCGACCCACCTGCTCAACCACGGCGCCGACCTGCGCGCCCTGCAGATGCTGCTGGGCCACAGCGCACTCAGCACCACCCAGATATACACCCTGGTGGCGAAGGAAGGTCTCAAGCGCCTGCACGCCCAGCACCATCCCCGCGGCTGACCGACGCCCGCTGTGCCAAACGGCCCGCATACGCGTTCATGTGGCTGTGCCAGAATGGCTTTCCCCCACGTTTCCCCCTGGGGAAATGCATGTCCAAGAGGTCCGCAATGTTCAAGAAATGGTTGCTGGCGCTGTGCGTCGGCGGATTGACGCTCAATGCCTGTGCCGCACCCGATGGCACGGCGGGCGTCGCTGCCGGTCAGGAATCGGCCATCCGCAAGGCTGTGCTCGGGCTGGTGCCCAATGCGAGCATCGATTCGATCCGCCCGGCGCCCATGCAGGGCTTCTATCAGGTCATTGCCTCGGGCCATCTGGTCTATGTGTCCAGTGATGGCAAGTACATGCTCAATGGCGACCTGATCGATTTGAGCAAAAAGAAGAACATCACCGACGACGGCTGGGCCGATTACCGCAAGGCCGAGCTGGCCAAGGTGCCCGAGGCCGATCGCATCGTGTTCTCGCCGGCCAACCCGCGCTACCGCGTCACCGTGTTCACCGACGTCAACTGCGCCTACTGCCGCCAGCTACACGAACACATTGCCGACTTCAACAAGGCGGGCATCGCCGTGGAGTACGTGGCCTGGCCGCGCGAAGGCGTCACCAACGAAGCCGGGCGTACCACACCTACCTATAACGAGATGGTGTCGGTGTGGTGTGCCAGTGACCGCAAGGCGGCATTCACCGCCGCCAAGCAGGGCAAGACGCCCAAGGCCACCAACTGCCCCAACCCGGTGAAGGACGAATTCGAGCTGGGCGTGAAGCTCGGCGTATCCGGTACGCCCACCATCATCGGGGCCGATGGCGCCATGCTGGGCGGCTACGTGACGCCGGACCAGCTGCTGCAGGCGCTGAAGTCGGGCGGCTGAAGTTCTTCCAATCGGCCCGTTTGGGTGTCTGAACGGGCCTGAATTTTCATGGGATTCAGGCGTTTGGGTGATTTTTTCGGTGTTGGGCAAGCCAATGCCGCCCCATGAGCCGCGATGCTGCGTCGCGGCAGTCTTGATGCGCCATGGGGTACAATCGGCGTTTTCGCCTACCTCCCGTTCCCCGCATGATCGCACTCGACGGGCAGAGCGCCCTCTCGCCTTTTCGCCTCGAACGCCTCAACGCACGCCTGGAAGCCATTCATCGTGGCACGCGTGTGCAGGCGTCGTGGTTCGTTTATTTCATCGACGCCGACCGCACGCCGGAGGGCGAGCAGCATCGTCGCCTGCTGGAAGTGCTGGAGGCCAAGGAAGGCACGCCCGAATCCGCCTCGCTGTGGGTAGTGCCGCGTCTGGGCACGATTTCGCCGTGGTCCAGCAAAGCCACCGACATCCTGCATGGCGCCGGTTTCGACGTGCATCGCGTGGAGCGTGGCGTGGCCTGGCAAGTGGCCAGCCTGCCGGCGCTCGGCAGCGCGCAGTACGACGCGGTGGTGACCGTACTGCACGACGCCATGACGCAATCGGTGCTCACCGACCTGGGCCAGGCCAAGAGCCTGTTCCTCGGCGGCAAGCCCGGTCCGCTGGTCTACATCGAGCTGGGCGGCGACCCCAAGGGTGCGCTGGACCAGGCCAACAAGGAACTGGGCCTGGCGCTGGCCGATGACGAGATCGAATACCTGGTGGCGCGTTACGCCGAACTGGGCCGCGATCCCACCGACGCCGAACTCTTCATGTTCGCGCAGGCCAATTCCGAGCACTGCCGCCACAAGGTATTCAACGCCAGTTGGACGCTGGACGGCGAGGCTCAGGAAAAGAGCCTGTTCGGCATGATCAAGAACACCCACCAGCATTCGCCTGCCTACACGCTGTCCGCCTACAAAGACAACGCGGCGGTGATCGAAGGCTCCGAAGGCAAGCGCTTCTTCGCCGACGAAGACGGCGTGTGGCGCGCTCACCCGGAACGCATCGATTACGCGATCAAGGTGGAAACGCATAACCACCCGACGGCCATCGCGCCGTGGCCGGGTGCGGCCACGGGTGCCGGCGGCGAGATTCGCGACGAAGGCGCCACCGGCCGTGGTGCCAAGCCGAAGGCGGGCCTGACCGGCTTCTCCGTGTCCGACCTGCGCATCCCGGGCCTGCCGCGTCCCTGGGAAGTGGATCGCCCGCTGCCGCCGCACATGGCCACCGCGTTCGAAATCATGCGCGATGGTCCGCTGGGCGCCGCCGCGTTCAACAACGAATTCGGTCGCCCCGCGTTGGGCGGCTATTTCCGCACCTACGAGCACGAGACCGGCGAAGCCGGCGTGCGCCGCGGTTACGACAAGCCGATCATGATCGCCGGCGGCCTCGCCAATATCCGCACGGACCACGTGCAGAAGCGCGACGTGCAGCCGGGCAACAAGGTGATCGTGCTGGGCGGTCCGGCCATGCTGATCGGCCTGGGCGGCGGCGCCGCCTCGTCGGTGGCGTCGGGCACGTCCAGCAAGGAACTCGATTTCGCCTCGGTGCAGCGCGACAACGCCGAGATGGAGCGTCGCGCGCAGCAGGTCATCGACAGCTGCTGGGCGCGTGGCGACAAGAATCCCATCGTCAGCGTGCACGACGTGGGCGCGGGCGGCCTTTCGAACGCCATTCCCGAGCTGCTCAACGACGCCGGCGTGGGCGGTCGCATCGATCTCTCCACCATTCCATGCGACGACCCGTCGTTGTCGCCGATGCAGATCTGGAGCAACGAATCGCAGGAGCGCTACGTGCTCGCGATCGGGCCGGACGATCTCGCCGAGTTCGAGGGCTATTGCAAGCGCGAGCGTTGCCCGTACGCCGTGGTCGGCGATGCCACGGCCGAGCGTCGCTTGGTGGTGCACGATCCGCGCACCGACACGCTGGTGATCGACCTGCCGATGGACGTGCTGTTCGGCAAGCCGCCGCGCATGCATCGCGATGCCAAGCGTCTGAAGCCGCGCGTGGATCTGTTGCCCGACCTTGCCGGCATCAGCATGGACGAAGCACTGATGCGCGTGCTGCGTCTGCCCACCGTGGGCAGCAAGAGCTTCCTCATCACCATCGGCGACCGCACCGTCGGCGGCCTCAATGCGCGCGACCCGATGGTCGGCCCGTGGCAGGTGCCGGTGGCCGATTGCGCGGTCACCATCACCGACTTCGACGGCTATACCGGCGAGGCGATGGCGATGGCCGAGCGCGCACCGGTGGCGCTGCTCAGCAGCCCGGACGCCGCGCGCCTCGCCGTGGGCGAAGCCATCACCAATCTCGCTGCCGCACCGATCGCGTCGCTGGGTGAAGTGCGTCTGTCGGCGAACTGGCAGGCGGCGGTGAATTATCCCGGCGAAGACGCCGCGCTGTTCGACGCGGTGAAGGCCGTGGGCATGGAGCTGTGCCCCGAGCTCGACATCTCCATTCCGGTCGGCAAGGACTCGCTGTCCATGCAGACCGTGTGGAAGGACGGCGACACCACGCAGCGCACCGTCTCGCCGGTGTCGCTGGTGATTACCGCGTTCTCGCGCGTCACCGACGTGCGCCGCACGCTCACGCCGCAGCTGCGACTCGATCGTGGCGATTCCGAACTGTGGCTGCTCGACCTGGGCGCCTGCCGCGATCGACTCGGCGGCTCCGCACTCACCCAGGTGTTCAACCGCGGCGGCGGCGTGCCGCCGGATCTGGATGATGCCAAGCGCCTGAAGGCGCTGTTCGACCTCGTGCAGGAAGCCAACGCCAACGGCCTGCTGCTGGCCTATCACGACCGCTCCGACGGCGGCGTCATCGTGACGCTGCTGGAGATGGCGTTCGCCGGCCACTGCGGCCTCGAAATCCATCTGGATGGCTGGGCGGAAGCCACGCTGCGCGCGTTGTTCAACGAAGAGCTCGGCGCCGTCATGCAGGTGGCTTCGGCCAACCGCGAGGCGTTCGAGGCGCTGCTGGTGAAGCACGGCCTCACCGGCATGGCGTATCGCATCGGCCGTCCCAAGGAAAAGCTCGGCATCAAGCTGTTCCACAACGGTGACACGCTGTTCAAGTGGAATTGGCGCACGCTGTTCCAGGCGTGGAATGAAACCAGCCACGCCATGCAGCGCCTGCGCGACAACCCGGTCTCCGCCGATGCGGAGAACGAATGGCGCCTGGACGATGCCGATCCGGGCATCCATCCCAAGCTGACGTTCGAACCGTCGGACAACATCGCGGCGCCATACATCGCCAAGGGCGCACGACCGCGCGTCGCCGTGCTGCGCGAGCAGGGCGTCAACGGCCAGGTCGAAATGTCTGCCGCGTTCACGCGTGCCGGCTTCGATGCGGTGGACGTCCATATGTCCGATCTCGCCAGCGGCCGCATCAAGCTGGCTGACTTCCGCGGCTTCGCGGCGTGCGGCGGTTTCTCCTACGGCGACGTGCTCGGCGCCGGCCGCGGCTGGGCCACGTCCATCCTGTACAACGAATACCTGCGCGCGGAATTCAGCACGTTCTTTGCCGACCCCTCGCGCTTCGCGCTGGGCGTGTGCAACGGCTGCCAGATGATGGGCCAGCTCAAGGACATCATTCCCGGTGCGCAGCACTGGCCGAAGTTCCTGCGCAACGCGTCCGAACAATACGAGGCGCGCGTGGCCACGGTGGAAGTGCTCGATTCGCCGAGCATCTTCTTCAAGGGCATGGCCGGTTCGCGCATTCCGGTGGCGGTGGCGCACGGTGAAGGCCGCGTGAGCTTCCCGTACAGCTGCAGTCCGTCCAAGGCGGGCGGTGCGCTGCGTTACGTGGACAACCGCGGCAAGCCCACCGAAGACTTCCCGCTGAATCCGAATGGTTCGCCGGGCGGCCTCACCGGCTTCACCGCGGCCGACGGTCGCGTGACGATCATGATGCCGCATCCGGAACGCGTGTTCCGCAGCGTGCAGATGAGCTGGCATCCGGAGAAGTGGGGCGAGGATTCGCCGTGGATGCGCATGTTCCGCAACGCACGGGTGTGGTGCGGCTGATGCGTTGCCGCCACGCTGGGCCGGTGAAAAAGGTCTAGCGTGGCTACGGTCGCACGCTGGCTTTGGCGGATGCTTCCGGCAGCAGCGTGGACGTGCGTGGTCGCGCTGTTGCCGTGGTGGCTGGGCCTGTCGCTGGTGCTCTTGTCGGCCTTCGGTGCGGTGGTGTTCGACCGGCGTGTCGTCCGTTATGCGGAGTGGTGCCGCCGTGCATTGCGCTGGGGCTTGCCGGGCCTGTTGTTTGCCGTGCAGCGTGCACTGGGTGGCGACCTGCTTGCCTGGGGCGCGGCCTTGCTCGGGGCACTGGTGGGTTTTTCGCTGGTGGTGCTGATGGAGTCGCTGCTCGATCATCGGGTAAGGCGCACGCCCGCGGCGAAGGCGACGCCCGAGTGGAGCGAACTGGCCATGGCGCCGATCGGGCCGCCCGCGCACATCATCGAACTGGCGCGTGCGAACTGGCAGGAAGCCACGGGCGAATGCATCGATGCCGCAGGCGTGGCGCGATTCGAGGCCAGCGGCGAAGGGCGGGGACGTTACGTGTTCGCGCAAGGACAGATCATCGACCAGGCCAGTCCGCGCTATTGCATCAGTCCGGGCGGCCGATGGTTCGCCGCCAACCTGCCGGGCGGACGCGGCGAAGTGCTGTGGGACCGTCACGGCGGTCATATCCATCGCCTGACAGGATGGCAGCTGAGCGGTTGGGACGGCGATCAGCCGTGGCTGGCGCAAGGCAACGATGGCGTGCCGGCGCCGCTGCATGAAGTGCTGGGGCAGGGTCGCTCCTAGCGTTTTCCCGCGGCGAAATCGTATCGGGTCGCGGATCGACATACACTTGGATGTTCCCCGGGGCGACGCGTCGATGACGGCAGTTCGAACCCTGTGGGGCCATTCGGGCACTCACGACGTTCTGGACAACGCATACTTGTGGCTGTGAACAACGACGCATCTCCTTCCTTGTCCTCCGTGTTGCCGGTCAGCGTGATCGTGGTGGCGGCCGACAGCGGTCCCAGCCTGCGCGACTGCGTGCGGCGGGTGCTGGCGTGCGATGTGCCGCTGGAAATGATCCTGGTCGACAACGCGTCGGACGACGGCATTCCGCAGGCGATCGCGCGTGCGCACGAAAGCGATGCGCGGCTGCGGGTGGTCTACAACCACGCCAATCTCGGTTTTGGTCCCGCGGTGAATCGCGGCGCCGCGCAGTCGCACGGCAAGTCGCTGCTGGTGCTCAACCCCGATTGCCTGATCGACAACGACACCTTGCAGCGCATGCTCGAGATGCTGGCTGCGCATCCGCGCGCCGGCGTGATCGGCGCGGTGGTGTGCGATGAAAACGGCACGCCCGATCCGGCCTCCTATCGCCGCGATCCTCTGATGCGCCGCGCATTGAACACGCTGTTCAAGCGCGGCGGCGAAGGCATCAACATCGAAGGGCCGATGCCCAACGCGCTGGTCGAGGCCGAGGCGGTGTCGGGTGCGTTGATGCTGATGCCGCGTCGCGTGTTCGAATACCTCGCCGGCTTCGACGAAGACTACTTCCTGCACTGCGAAGACCTGGACATGTGCCGCCGCGTACGCGATGCGGGTTATCACGTGATGCTGGCGGGCGACGTGCACGTGCTGCACGGCAAGGGCAGTTCCAGCCGTCATCGTCCGGTGTTCGTGAGCCGGCACAAGCATCGCGGCATGTGGCGCTGGTTCCGCAAGTTCGATCCGGATGCGCGCAAGCCCTGGGTCGCTGCCGTGGTGTGGCTGGGCATCTGGACGCATTTCCTGCTGCAGATTCCCGGCCAGCTGTGGCGGCTGATGCGGCGCAAGCGATCGCAGGACGCCGCATGACTGTACCTGCGTCGCGAACGGCCACATGGGCCACGCTAGGTCTTGTTTCCGTCACCGCCATCTGGGGTTCCACCTTTTTCCTGATCAAGGATCTGGTGACGCGCATGCCGGTGGCCGATTTCCTGGCCGTGCGCTTTCTGATCGCCGCGGTTGCGATGGCCGTGTTATTCCACCGGCCGCTGTTGCGGCTGAGCCTGCGCGAGTGGTGGCAGGGCATGGCGCTGGGTGCCATCTATGGCATCGCGCAGCTGTTGCAGACGTCCGGACTGGAACATACCTCGGCCAGCATCAGCGGCTTCGTCACCGGCATGTACGTGGTGTTCACGCCGTTGCTCGGCACCGTGCTGTTGCGCCAGCGCCTGCCTTCGGTGACCTGGATTGCCGTGCTGCTTTCCGTGGGCGGCCTTGGGCTGCTCGCGCTGCATGGCCTGAGCATCGGCTACGGCGTGTGGCTCACGCTGGCGTCGGCGGCGCTGTATGGCCTGCACATCGTAGGGCTGGGCACATGGTCGCGTCCTGGCAGCGCGTTCGCGCTGTCGACGGTGCAGATGATCGTGATCGCTTCAATCTGCCTGTTGGCCACCTTGCCGTCGGGACCGACGTTGCCGCCGGATCTCGGCGCCTGGGCGGCGGTGGTCTACATGGCGCTGGCGGCCGGTGCGGGCGCCATGCTGGTGCAGACCTGGGCGCAGGCGCATCTCTCGCCGACGCGCGCGGCCATCGTGATGACGCTGGAGCCCGTGTTCGCGGCCGGCTTTGCCGTGACGTTCGGCCAGGACGCGCTCACCTGGCGCATGCTGGCCGGCGGCGCGCTGGTGCTGGCGGCGATGTATCTGGTGGAACTGGCGCCGCGCAGCAGCGCGGTGAAGGCGGAAGGCCTGCACCACGAAGTGTGAGCGCGCTGTTGCCGGCGCGCAGTCGTCAGTTCTTGAGCTTGGGTGGCCTTGGCTGCATCGCAATCCGCACCAGATAAATCACGATGGCCACATTGGCGACCAGAGCCCCCAGCTTGAGCCAGCCGAACTTGTGGATGGTCTCGTACAGCTCCAGCGGAATCAGCGAGCCCGTGGCGATCACGGTGAACCATTCCGCCCAGTGCTTGCGCAGCCACAGGCCGGTGCCCTCCGTAGCGAAGATGGCGGCATAGGCCAGCGCCACGAGGCCAATGGCCACGAACTTGCTCGGCCCCAGCGACTGCAGCACTTCCACCAGTCGCCAGCGCAGGCCGTTGCTGTCGGTGAGCGACAGGTGTTCCAGCCAGTGCACCAGTTTTTCGAAGTTCTGCTCGCGGTCGAGGTGGAACGCGAAGATGGCCACCAGGATCAGGCACACCGTCTTCACCGCCTTGTAGATGGCGATGATGCGCAGGCCGAGACTGTGCTGGGCCTCGATCTCCGAAGAGGGCTGCAGGCGAGGGTGGTGGTGATGGTGGTGGTGTTCGGTCATCGGGAATCGTGCGGTAGCGAGCGGCCATGATCTGGGCGCGATGATGAAGGCTAGGGCACTGGCTGCCCAGTCCCGTTCAGAGACGAGAAAGGCCATGCCCCGCCGGGACACGGCCTTTGGTGTGCGCCGACCGAACCCAGCCTAGCAGCAGCGTCCGCCGGTTCCCTTGTAGCGGGCAATTTGCCGCTCCCGGAAAAACTCCTTGTAGCTGGGCACGGCGCGGTCCGGATGGTGTTCGCGCAGATGCTTCACGTACACGTCGTAATCGGGAACGCCACAGCAGAGGCGGGCGGTTTGCACCGCCCACTTCCGGATGGCCTGCAGGCGCAGTTTCATGATGGCAGCCCTCAACGGCTGGGCACGGTACCCAGCGCGACGTACGGCTCTTCGTGCGCGGTGGGATGGTTGATGCCCCAGGCCCTGACGATGGCCCGCAGGGTGAAGGCGACCATCGTCAGGATGAGCAGCATGAAGATGCCGGTGAGCGCGGCATCGACATAGTTGTTGGTCACGATGCGCTGCATTTCCTCCACCGTCTTGGCCGGAGCCAGCAGCTTGCCGTCAGCCGCAGCCTGCGCGTACTTCTGCGCAGCGGCGGTGAAACTGATCGGGCCGCTGAGCTTCTCCCAGCCGGCGGTGAGCGTGCACACGCACAGCCAGATCGCCGGAATGCCGGGCACCAGCACGTAGCGCTCGCGCTTGAGCTTCACCGTCACCACGGTGGCCAGCATCAGCGCCACCGCGGCCAGCATCTGGTTGGCGATACCGAACAACGGCCACAGCGTGTTGATGCCGCCCAGTGGATCGACCGCGCCCTGGTACAGGAAGTAACCCCACAGGCCCACGCAGATGGCGGTGGCCAGCAGGTTGCCCGTCCACGATTCGGTGTGCTGCAGCGGCTTGTGGATGAGGCCGGCGATCTCCTGGATCATGAAGCGGCCCACGCGCGTGCCGGCATCCACCGTGGTGAGGATGAACAGCGCTTCGAACAGGATGGCGTAGTGGTACCAGAACGCCATCATGCCTTCGCCGGGAACGATGCCGTGCAGCAGCTGGGCCATGCCCACCGCCAGCGTTGGCGCACCACCGGCGCGGCTCAGGATGCTCGACTCGCCGATGTTCTTGGCCGTGTTGAGCAGCTCATCGGGCGTCACCACGAAGCCCCACTGGCTGATGGCGGTCGCGGCCGACTGCGCGGTGGTGCCGATCAGCGCCGCCGGCGAGTTCATCGCGAAATACACTCCCGGATGCAGCGAGGCAGCCGCGATCAGCGCCATGATGGCCACGAAAGCCTCCATCAGCATGCCGCCGTAGCCCACCATGCGCGCCTCGCCTTCGCTGGCGATCAGCTTGGGCGTGGTACCCGAGGCAATGATCGAATGCCAGCCCGATACCGCGCCGCAGGCGATGGTGATGAACAGGAACGGGAACAGGTTGCCCTGGAACACCGGTCCGGTGCCGTCGATGAACTTGGTGATGGCCGGCATCTGCAGCGTGGGCGCCGCCAGGAAGATGGCCAGCGCCAACAGCATGATGGTGCCGATCTTGAGGAAGGTGGAAAGGTAATCGCGCGGCGCCAGCAGCAACCACACCGGCAACACAGAGGCGCAGAAGCCATAGGCGATCAGCAGCCAGGCCAGCGACTTCGCGTCGAAATCGAACACGGTCGACCAGGTCGGTGACGCGGCCACGTGCGAACCGAACCAGATCGAGGCCAGCAGCAGGATCAGGCCGATGATCGACACTTCGAGTATCTTGCCCGGCCGCAGCCAGCGCAGATACACGCCCATCAGCAGTGCGATCGGAATGGTCGCTGCCACGGTGAAGGTGCCCCAGGGACTGTGCGTCAGCGCTTTGACCACCACCAGCGCCAGCACCGCCAGCACGATCATCATCAGCACCAGCACGCCGAACATGGCGACCACGCCGGCAGTTGGACCCAATTCGTCGCGCAGCATGTTGCCCAGCGAGCGGCCGTCGCGTCGCACCGACAGGCCGAGGATCATGAAGTCCTGCACCGCGCCGGCGAACACCACGCCGAACAAGATCCACAGCGTGCCGGGCAGATAACCCATCTGCGCCGCCAGCACCGGACCCACCAGCGGACCTGCGCCCGCGATGGCCGCGAAGTGGTGCCCGAACACCACCCACTTGTCGGTGGGTACATAGTCCAGGCCATCATTGCGCAACACGGCTGGCGTGGCCCGGGTCGGGTCCATGCGCAGCACCTTGTCGTTGATGAACTTGCCGTAGAAGCGGTAGCCGATCACGAACACCGCGATGGCCGCGGCGACCAGCCAGATCGCGTTGATTGGTTCGCCCCGGCGCAGGGCGACCACACCCAGGCACCAGGCGCCGACGATGGCGATGGCGGCCCACAGGATCTTTCCTGCGGGGCTTGGTTTGACGGCGACGGTAGACATTCGCATTGGCTCCTGGAAAGTCCCCAGCAAGGGTCGTCCCGGGGGCGGCGGGGGTCAACAACATATTGCGCCGGCCTGCATTAGCCATTGGTCGAATGGTCAAGGCGCCGGGGCGCATTCCGTCGTGGCTGCCGGCGCGTACACTGGTGGTCTTTCCGGCGCGGCTTGCGGCGACGGTAAACCCATGACAAGGCGAGGTTTTGGTCCATGATCCGCGACATCCTCAAGATGGGCGATCCACGGCTGTTGCGGGTGGCCCCGCCCGTGCCCGACGCCATGATCGGCAGTGCGGAGCTCGATGCGCTGATCGCCGACATGTTCGACACCATGCACGACGCCGGCGGCGTCGGCCTGGCCGCGCCGCAGATTGGCGTGGACCTGCAACTGGTGATCTTCGGCTTCGACCAGTCCGAGCGGTACCCGGATGCTCCGGCGGTTCCGCGCACCATCCTGCTCAACCCGGTGATCACGCCGCTGTCGCAGGACATGGAGGAAGGCTGGGAAGGCTGCCTGTCCGTGCCGGGCCTGCGTGGTGCGGTGAACCGCTATTCGCTGATCCGCTATCAAGGTGTTGACCCGAAGGGTGCGCAGATCGACCGCAACGCGGAGGGTTTTCATGCGCGCGTGGTGCAGCATGAGTGCGATCACCTGATCGGGCGGCTGTATCCGTCGCGCATCACGGACTTCACCAAGTTTGGGTATACCGAGGTGTTGTTTCCGGGGATGGATTTGGCGGACGACTGAGGCGCTCTTCTTTTTGTTCGTCATCCCGGCGTAGGCCGGAGGAGCCTTTCAACAGCCGAAGGCTGGTCATCCAGTGACTTTGCGCTTAGTTGTCGCGGTACGGCGACCTGGCTCGCCTGCGGCGGGCTTCCGTCCTCCTGCCGGAGGCCGGGTCACTTTTCTTTGCTTGCCCAAAGAAAAGTAACCACCGAGATGGTGGCAATGCCAAAAGAAAAGGCACCCCGGATGACGCGCCTTCCGGGCTACGCCCGGAAGGTACGCGAGCGGGTTACGGGGTTTTTCGACAGGACATCCTTGTCCTGTCGAAAAACTGGCACGCATCCGTGCGGCCACCCTGCGGGCTTTCCTTCACCCGCCCGCCGCTGTCATACGGGGACCCCGAGGAGCGGGAGCGAAAGCTCGGGGTAGAAACGCATTTGCGAGCACCCGCCCCCTCTCCCCAGCCCTCTCCCACAAGGGGAGAGGGAGAAGTGCGGTGCGTGGCGAAGATCCAACGCTCGCAGCTTGGAGCCATGCAGTGACGTCCTGCTTTAAGCCCTCTTCGCCCCGGCGCGTTGCGGCGTAGCCGTACCGTCGATTAGAGAGATCGTGACGATCCAGGCTCTAAAACCGTCAAGGCTCGTATCCCACAGAACGCTATGAGCCTATTGCTCTGAAGGCCATTTTCTTTGGGTTACTTTTCTTTTGGGCCAGCAAAAGAAAAGTGACTCGAGCGGCGGCAGCCGATCGAAACGCCCGCTGCGTAGGCGGCCAGATCGCGGAGTCATTGCATAAGCGCGATCACACGCGATCGCGACAACCAAGCGAAAAGTCACTGGATGACCAGCCTTCGGCTGTTGAAAAGCGCCTCCTGCTTTCGCAGGAATGACGAGCTGGGAAGTCTTCGACTACTGAGAGGCGCCTCCTCCTCTTGCCCCCTTTGAGCCGGGATAACCGAAAACCCAGCCGCGCTTTCAGCCCCGGCGCCCTTCGCCCCCGCCCCCCCTGCAGGACCAACAAACAAGAAAACGCGCGCTGAGCCGAAACACCCACCTCCAACAACTCCTGCCAGCCCACCGTTGGCCACCTTCAAGGGCCCATGCCCATCCACCCGGCCCCGCGAACCCGGCCCCCAATCCCCGTCAACCCGTTGCGATTCCCTCCAAATCCGGCAACCCTACGCGCTGACCTGCCCCCGGGCAGGCCCGACGCATTCACGCTGCCGCAGGGCGGCCACCAGGGGACCCATCACATGACCGGACGACTTTCGTGAGCGGCAATCTTTCCCAAACCGAAAATCGCAAAGAGCTGACCGTCCGCGGTCTCATCCTGGGCGTGATCATCACGGTGGTGTTCACCGCTGCCAACGTCTTCTTCGGCCTCAAGGCCGGCCTCACCTTCGCCACCTCGATTCCGGCGGCGGTGATTTCCATGGCCCTGCTGCGCGGGTTCAAGAATTCCACCATCCAGGAAAACAACATCGTGCAGACCATCGCTTCGGCGGCGGGCACGTTGTCGTCCATCATCTTCGTGCTGCCGGGCATGATCATGATTGGCTGGTGGACGGGCTTCCCGTTCTGGACCTCGTTCGCCGTGTGCGCGCTGGGCGGCATCCTGGGTGTGATGTATTCGATCCCGCTGCGTCGCGCGCTGGTGACGACGTCCGACCTGCCGTATCCGGAAGGCCTGGCCTGCGCCGAGGTGCTGAAGGTCGGCAGCGGCGACGATGCCGATGCCGGCAGCGTGGAAGAAGGCCGCGCCGGTCTGCTTGCGGTGCTGTGGGGTTCCATCGTGTCGGCGCTGTTTGCGGTGATTGTGGCCACCCAGGTGTTCGCCAGCGACTTCGTGCGCTACTTCCGCGTGAACGACAAGGGCTCGGTCAGCGGCTTCGATTTCAATCTTTCCTTCGCGCTGTTCGCCATTGGCCACCTGGTGGGCCTGTCGGTGGGTATCGCCATGCTTATCGGTGCGATCATCGGCTGGGGCTGGGGCGTGCCGCATTACTCGCTGTTGGGCGACATGAGTGCGTCGGTGGCGGACCTGGCCAACGGCACCTGGAGCCACAAGGTGCGCTTCGTGGGCGCGGGCGCCATCGGCGTGTCGGCCATCTGGACGCTCGCCAAGCTGGTGAAGCCGGTGATCAGCGGCCTGACCTCGGCCATGGCCGCCTCGAAAGTGCGCAAGGCCGGCAACGCCGATTCGCTGCCGCGCACCGAGCGCGACATCCCGATCGGCATCGTGGGCCTGATCACGCTGGCGTGCTTCATCCCGATCGCCTGGCTGCTCGGCTATTTCGGTGAGATCAGCGGCCTGGGCGACCATGTCGCCGTGCTCGCCATTGGCGGCGTGGCCTTCGTGGTGCTGATGGGCTTCTTCGTCTCCACCGTGTGCGGCTACATGGCCGGCCTGATCGGTTCGTCCAACAGCCCGCTGTCGGGCGTGGGCATCCTGGTGGTTATCGCTGCGGCGCTGCTGCTGGTGGCGTTCGTGAAGCCGCACGTGGGGCCGGAAGAGGGCAAGGCGTTGGTAGCGTTTGCGCTGTTCATCACCTCGGTGGTCTTCACCGTGGCAGCCATCGCCAACAACAACCTGCAGGATCTGAAGACCGGCCAGCTGGTGGATGCCACGCCCTGGCGCCAGCAGGTGGCGCTGGTCATTGGCGTGATCGCAGGCGCCGCAGTGATTCCGCCGGTGCTCGATCTGCTCAACAAGGCCTACGGTTTCGTCGGCGTGGCGGGCGCGGGTGCGCATGCGCTGCCGGCGCCGCAGGCCGGACTTATTTCGGCGCTGGCGAACGGTGTGATCACCGGCAACATCGACTGGAGCCTGATCATCACCGGCATCTGGATCGGCGTGGCCATCATCATCGTGGACGAGGTCCTGGCGCGCACCACCAAGCACATGCGCATCCCGCCGCTGGCGGTGGGCCTGGGCATCTACCTGCCCACGGTGAGCACGCTGATGGTGGTGGTCGGTTCGGTGGTTGGCTGGTATTTCGACCGTCGGGCCGACCGTTCGAAGCGGCCGGAAACCACCAAGCAACTCGGCGTGCTGCTGGCCTCGGGCCTGATCGTGGGCGAGAGCGTGATCGGCGTGGTCATCGCCTTCATCGTCGGCCTGTCAGGCAAGGGCGCGCCGCTGGCGCTGGTAGGCGAGAGCTTCGGCGACGCCGCGCAGTGGATCGGCGGCATTGCCTTCGCGGTGATCGTGCTGGTGCTCTACCGCTGGATCGCACGCATGGCCAACGGGCTACCCGGCAAGTCCTGAATCACGCGGTCGCGACCTGCCTGAAGCGGGCGCGACCGAATGTCATGCCTGCATGCCACGATCGAACAGAAGAGCACGTTGACCGGCTATCCTAGGCGGTCGCGAATGTCTTGCGCGATGGTCATGTGGAGGCGGTAAACGCGTGGTGGAGCAGACAGGGGCACAAGCCCCGATTCCCGGTGAAGTGCTTGCTCGCCCTGGCCTGATGGTCAGGTTGCGCAGGCTCGCCGGTCCACTGCTTTCGGTGGCCATGCTTTGCCTGGCGCTGTGGGCGCTGCACCGCCTCGCCAGCGAAGTGAGCTACCGCGAGGTGGCCCGCTACGTCCACGGGCTGGAGAATTATCGCGTCGCGCTGGCCGTGTTGCTCACGGCCGGCAGCTACGGCGTGATGATCCTGTACGACTGGTTTGGCCTCGCCTACATCGGCAAGCGATTGCCGGGCGCACAGGTCAGCCTGATCTCCTTCATCAGCTACGCCTTCAGCAATGCGCTGGGCATGGCGCTGCTGATCTCCGGTTCCATCCGCTACCGCTTCTACATCCAGGCCGGCCTTTCCACCGCCGAAGTGGCCAAAGTGGTGGTCTACACCACGCTGAGTTTCTGGCTGGGCCTGAGCGCGCTCACCGGCGTCACCTTGCTGCTGGTGCCGGTGCCTTCGTCGCTGCCGCTGGCCAATTGGCGTCTTCCGGTTGCCGCGGTGCTTACGCTCATTCCGCTCTTGTGGATCGTGGGCAGCCGGCTGCTTGGACGTCCACTGCGCCTGTGGCGTTGGCGCGTGAGCCTGCCCAGCACGCTGGTCGCCGCGCGACAGGTGCTCGTCGGCGCGGTGGACTGGGGCCTGGCCGCCTACGTGCTCTATCTGCTGATGCCCAACCAGGTGGACACGGGCTTCGGCCACTTCCTCGCCATCTTCGTGCTGGCGCAGATCGCCGGTTTGATCAGCCACGTGCCGGGCGGCCTGGGCGTGTTCGAGGCGGTGATGCTGGCCGGCTTCGGCGCGGAGGGAAACCAGGGCCTGGAAGCGCCCATCCTCGGCGCGCTGGCGGCGTATCGCCTGATCTACTACTTCCTGCCGCTGTTCGCGGCGACCGTGGTGGTGTTGTGGCGCGAGGCGCGCGGCCTGCGCCAGAAGACCTTGCTGGCGCCGTGGTTCACCGGTTTGCTGCCGCCATTCTTCGCTGGCCTCACGCTGGTGTCGGGTGCGGTGCTGCTGTTCTCGGGCGCCACCTCGGCGTTGCCCGCGCGCATGGCGATTCTGCGCGATGTGTTGCCGCTGGCCGTGCTGGAAGTGTCCCACTTCCTGTCCAGCGTGGTCGGCATGATGTTGCTGATCCTTGCGCGCGGCCTGCAGCGGCGCCTCGATGCGGCGTATGTGCTTACGCTGATCCTGCTGGTGCTGGGCGCGGTGCTGTCCCTGCTCAAGGGCATCGATTACGAAGAAGCCACGCTGCTGTCACTGTTGGCGCTTGCGCTTGCGCCGGCGCACAAGCTGTTCTATCGGCGCGCGTCGATGTTCAGTGCGAGCTTCTCGTGGGGCTGGATCATCGCCATCGTGGCCGTGCTCGGTTGCGCAGGCTGGCTGGTCGGCTTCAGCTACAAGCACGTGGAATACAGCAACAACCTGTGGTGGGAATTCAGCTTCTATCATGGTGGTGCGCCGCGCGCGTTGCGCGCGCTGGTGGGTGCCACGGCGGCGGGCCTGCTGTTTGCGCTGGCCAACCTCATTCGTCCCGCGCGGCCGGACCTGCATCTTCCCAACGAGGAGGATTTGCAGCGCGCGCTGCCGCTGATCAAGAACTACAACTCCGCGCAGGCGCACCTCGCGCTGATGGGCGACAAGACGTTGTTGTTCGATGCGGACAACCGCGCCTTCATCATGTACGACGTGGAAGGCCGCAGCTGGGTAGCCATGGGCGACCCGGTGGGCGAGAACGAAGAAGCACGCCGCGAACTGGTGTGGACCTTCCGCGACCAGTGCGAACGCGCGGGTGGCTGGCCGCTGTTCTACCAGGTACGCCAGGACGATCTGGACCTGTACCTGGAAGTGGGTATGAACTTCCTCAAGATCGGTGAGGAAGCCCGCGTGGAACTGGCCGGCTTCAACCTCGACGGCAAGTCCAAGAAGGTGTTGCGCAACACCATCAACAAGCTCACCCGCGAAGGCATGCGCATGGACATCGTGCCGGCCGATGCGGTGCCCGCGCTGATGCCGCAATTGAAGAAGATTTCCGATGCGTGGATGCGCGACAAGGGCGTGCGCGAGAAAGGCTTCTCGCTGGGCACGTTCGACCCGCGTTATCTGGAACGCACGCCGATGGCGCTGGTGTGGCAGGGCGAGGAACTGGTGGCGTTCGCCAACCTGTTCCTCACCGACAACAAGGAAGAGGCCTCGCTGGACCTGATGCGGCACCTGCCCGACAGCACGGCCGGCATCATGGACTTCCTGTTCGTGAACCTCATGCAGTGGTCCAAGCAGGAAGGCTACCGCTGGTTCAACCTCGGCATGGCACCGTTCTCCGGCCTGCAGAACCGCCGCAGCGCGCCGCTGTGGAGCCGCCTGGGCGCGATGCTGTTCGGTCGCGGCGAGCGCTTCTACAACTTCCGTGGCCTGCACAAGTACAAGGACAAATTCGACCCGGTGTGGGAACCTCGGTATCTTGCGGTGCCTAACGGCATTGCGTTGCCGCTGGTGTTCGCCAATGTGGCGAGCCTCATTTCGGGTGGACTCTCAGGCATGGTGCGCCGTTGAAACGATTCTGGAAGTGGTTGGTTCTCGTTCTGTTGATCGCTGCCGGCGCGGGCCTCTGGGCCTGGCAGCCGTGGCATCACGCGAGCATGGACGAGTCGCTGGTGCAGGTGCCGGCGCAGGCCGGCGTCACGCCGCTGGCGGGGCGCGAAGACGTGGTGGCGATCTTCTACTCCGGTGACGGCGGCTGGCGCGATCTCGACCAGTCGCTGGGCAAGATCATCGCCTCGCACGGCATCCCCGTGGAAGGCGTGAGCCTGCTGCAGTACTACTGGCGCGAGAAGAACGCGGACGCTTCGGCGGCGGACCTCGACGCGCTGATCACCCGCACGTTGGCGCAGAACGGCAAGAAGCGCGTGTGGCTGATCGGCTTCTCCTTCGGTGCCGACGTGCTGCCGACCATCGTGGGCAAGCTCAGTCCCGAAGGGCGCGCGCGGGTCGCGCAGATCGTGCTGCTTTCGCCCAGCAAGGACGTGAACTTCGAGATCGAGATGGAAGGCTATATCTCGGCGCGCGAAGGCTGGTGGAAGACGCACACGCAGGATTTCTTCCAGTGGCTCAACCCCGTCCATCATTACGATGCGATGCCGCCGCTGGTGGCCTTGAATGGCCATCCATCCGTGATGTGCTACTACGGCATCAAGGACAAGGCGGACACCATCTGCGCCGATGCGGCCCTGCCGTCCTGGGTGAAGGTCTACGAAAAGACCGGCGACCATCACTTCGATTACAACTACGAAGGCCTGGCGCAGCAGATGATCCACGACCTGCCGGCTGCGCAGTAAACGCGATCTACCGGCCGGAGCGCACGCTGTGCGCGACCGGCCATGTGTCGCGCCTTGCGCCGACGCGGTCCACCACGCGGATGTTGTGATGGAGAGACTGGGCTGATGGATGCAACGACGAACCCGCCTGCGCAACGCAACGCCGGCATCGACCTGCTGCGCGGCCTTTCCATCCTGCTGGTGGTGCTGCATCACATCGGCTTGCGCATTCCGTTGCGCAAGACCGTTTTGCTCGATGTGCTGCCCAAGAGCCTGCTCACAGCCGTCAACTTCAACGGCTACGAAGCGGTGTTCATCTTCTTCGTGATCTCCGGATTCCTGATCACCCGCAATGCGCTTCATCGAAGCGGTTCGCTCGCCAGCATCGATCTGCGCGCGTTCTACGCGCGGCGCTTCTCGCGCATCGCGCCTTGCCTGTTGTTGCTGGTGGCCGTGTTGAGCGTGCTGCATCTGGCCAGCCTGCCCGACTACGTCATCCACCGGGAAGGGCAGTCGCTGCCGCGCGCCATCGTGGCGGCGCTGGGCTTCCACTTGAACTGGTACGAAGGCATGACGGGCTATCTGCCCGGCAACTGGGACGTGTTGTGGTCATTGTCGATCGAAGAAGTGTTCTATCTCGGCTTTCCCATCGTGTGCCTGCTCACCCGGCGAACGTGGGTGCTCGTGCCGGTGCTGATCGTGCTGGCGCTGTCGTTGCCGTGGACACGCGGAGCGCTTGCGGACAATGAGATCTGGCAGGAAAAGGCGTACCTGCCGGGCATGGCAGCGATCGCCACCGGCGTGCTCGGTGCACTGATGGTGCAGCGATGGCACAGCGTGCCGCGCGGTATCGCGGCGATGCTCAGTGTCGCCGGTGCGTTTGGCCTCTACCTGGTGATGTTCGAGGGCAGGTGGTTGTGGCAGGCGATGCACGACGGCTCCATGCTCGTGCTGACCGGTGCTGCGCTGTGCCTCGTGCTTGCCAGCGCCTGGTCGCGTTCGCATCTCGCCTCCTGGCGTGGCCTGGGTTGGCTGCGCTCGTGGGGACGCCTGAGCTACGAGATCTATCTCACCCACATGTTCGTGGTGTACAGCGTCGTGCGCTTGTTCAAGGCCATGGGCGGCAACGTGTCGCTTGGTTTTCTCTGGTACCTGCCCGCGTTGCCCATGTGCTGGCTGCTTGGAAAAGGGCTCGAACACTTCGCATCCACGCCCGCCGAGCGATGGTTGCGCCGTAGGTTGCAGGTGGGCACCCAGGCCTCACTGGCGCCTGCGGAGCAGGGCGTGCAGGCCACTTGAGAAAGGCGGGCGAGGGCGCCAGATCTTCCTTCACGCGTGGCTTGCGTCCAGCACCTGGATGTCGCGGCACTTTCAAAGGAAGAAAGACATGCTTGGCAACGTCGGCGAAGTTCGGCAGCTCCGCTTCGGCACGATCGAGACGCTGGTGTTCGCCGGCGGCGGCAATCGTTGCTGGTGGCAGGCGGGCGCGGTGCGGCACTTGATGGAATCGGGCGTGCGTCTTCCGGCGCAACTGGTGGGCACGAGTGCGGGCGCGGGCGTGGCGGCTTCCTTCCTGGTCAAGGGCGCCGAAACGGCGTTGCAGGCTTGCCAGAATCTCTACCGCGACAACCCGGCGATCTTCGACTGGTCGGGTCTGGCAAGGTTCAAGCTGACCTTTGCGCATCAACAGATTTATCCCGCCTGGGTCAACGCCTTCTTGAACGCCGATACGTTTGCGTTGCTGGGCCGCTCGTCGTCGCGGCTGACGGTGGCGCTCACGCGCCCCGCGCGATTCCTCGGCCTGCGTGGTTCGGTGGCGGCAGGAACGCTGGCTTATCTGGTCGACAAATACCTGTGGAACAGCATCCATCCCCGCCTTCCACGGATGCTGGGGCTGCGCCAGGACTTCATGGTGTTGAACGATTGTGGCGATGTCGAAACCGCGCAGAATCTTCTCGTGGCCGCCGCGTCGGCGCCGCCCATCATGTCGGCGCGAGCGATCGGAAACGGGCATGCCATCGATGGCGGCTACACGGACAATGCACCGATTCCGCTGCAGTCCGACGCCGAGCGCGCCAAGACCCTGGTGATGCTCACACGGCACTATCCGAAGCTGCCGCCGATGTTCACCTGGCGAGGTCGTACCTATTGGCAGCCGAGCCAACGCATTCCTGTGTCGACCTGGGATTGCACGCCCAAGGCTACGGTTCGCGACGCCTACGACCTGGGTGCAGGGGATGCCGTGGATGCCTTGCGTGGCGGCTTGATCCGATAGCCGATCAAGCGCTACCGATCAGATGATCCAACCGAGATCCAAGCGGCCTTTCAGCGGAAACGGTTGATCGTATCGCGCAGGTCTTGCGCGGCAGCGCGTGCGGCCTGAGCGAAATCCTCGCCGTTGCCGGCGTAGAGAATGGCGCGCGACGAGCTGATCATCAGGCCCGTGCCGTTCGCCGTGCGGCCATGTGCAAGCACCGCT
Source organism: Dyella japonica (assembly GCF_040545895.1). GTDB lineage: Bacteria > Pseudomonadota > Gammaproteobacteria > Xanthomonadales > Rhodanobacteraceae > Dyella > Dyella japonica_D. The sequence goes on along the minus strand of NZ_JBEPMU010000003.1, from coordinate 384,416 downwards.
TCCACATCGCCGCCTTGTGCGCCGATGCCGGGCACCAGCAACGGCATGTCGCCGACGATGGCGCGCACTTTGCCGAGTTCTTCCGGCCATGTCGCACCGGTGACCAGCGCGCAGTTGCCATGGGCGTTCCAGTCGCGTGCGATGGTTTCGGCCACGCGCAGGTACAGCGGCAAGCCGCCGCAATCGAGCGCCTGGAAATCCGCGCCGCCCGGGTTGGAGGTGCGGCACAGCAGGATCACGCCCTTGTCCGCGCGATCGAGGAAGGGCTGCGCGGAATCGCGGCCCATGTACGGATTCAAGGTGACGGCGTCAGCCTTGTAGCGATCGAACGCTTCGGCGGCATAGTGCTGCGCGGTGCTGCCGATGTCGCCACGCTTTGAGTCGAGGATCACCGGCACGCCGGGATGCTTCTCGTGGATGTGCGCGATCAGTCGTTCCAGTGCGTCTTCCGCACGCAGCGCGGCGAAGTGCGCGATCTGCGGTTTGTATGCGCAGACGAGGTCGGCAGTGGCATCGACGATGTCGCGGCAGAATTCGAACACCGCATCCGCGTGGCCCTTCAGATGCGCGGGGAATTTCGCGGGCTCGGGATCGAGACCGACGCAGACGAGGGAGTCATGGTCAGCCCATGCCTGTTGCAGGGATTGCATGAAGTGCATCGGATTCTCCAAACAGGAGTGAGGGGAGAGAAGTGAGGAGTGAGAGAAGGGCGCAGCAGCCTCTCGCTTCTCACTCCTCTTCGCTCATTTCTCGCTCTTACGCCAGCTTCTTGTACTTCACGCGATGCGGCTTCGCAGCTTCATCGCCGAGACGACGCTTCTTGTCCGCTTCGTACTCGTTGTAGTTGCCCGGGAAGAATTCCACGTGCGAGTCGCCTTCGAACGCGATGATGTGCGTGGCGATGCGGTCGAGGAACCAGCGGTCATGCGAGATGACCACGGCGCAGCCGGGGAATTCCAGCAGCGCGTCTTCCAGTGCACGCAGCGTTTCGACGTCAAGGTCGTTCGACGGTTCGTCGAGCAGCAACACGTTGCCGCCCTGCAGCAGGGTCTTGGCCATGTGCAGGCGACCGCGCTCACCGCCAGACAACTGGCCGACGATCTTCTGCTGGTCGGTGCCCTTGAAGTTGAAGCGGCCGATGTAGGCGCGCGACTGGATCTCGAAGTTGCCGATGGTGAGGATGTCCGAACCGCCGGACACTTCCTGCCACACGTTGTTCTTCGGATCGAGCGCGTCGCGCGACTGGTCGACGTAGGCGAGCTTGACCGTGTGGCCCAGCTTCACTTCGCCGGAATCGGGCTGCTCTTTGCCCATGATCATCTTCATGAAGGTGGACTTGCCGGCGCCGTTCGGGCCGATCACGCCGACGATGGCGCCCGGCGGGATCTTGAACGACAGGTCTTCGATGAGCACGCGATCGCCGAACGCCTTGTTGACGTTCTTGAACTCGATCACTTCCTGGCCCAGGCGCTCGCCCGGCGGAATGAAGATTTCATTGGTTTCGTTGCGGCGCTGGTACTCGACCGAGTTCAGTTCCTCGAAGCGGTTGAGGCGCGCCTTGCCCTTGGACTGACGGCCCTTGGCCGCCGAGCGCACCCACTCCAGTTCCTTCTCGATGGCTTTCTGGCGCGACTTTTCCTGCGAGGCTTCCTGCTTGAGGCGGGCGTCCTTCTGCTCCAGCCACTCGGTGTAGTTGCCCTTCCACGGAATGCCGCGGCCGCGATCTAGTTCGAGAATCCACTCGGCGGCGTTGTCGAGGAAGTAGCGATCATGCGTCACCGCCACGACGGTGCCCGGGTAGTTCTGCAGGAACTGCTCCAGCCAATCCACGGACTCGGCGTCCAAGTGGTTGGTGGGCTCGTCGAGCAGCAGCATGTCGGGCTTGGAGAGCAGCAGGCGACACAGCGCCACGCGGCGCTTTTCACCACCGGACAGCGGGCCGATCTTGGCGTCCCACGGCGGCAGGCGCAGCGCGTCGGCGGCCACTTCGAGCTGGCGCTCCAGCGCGTGCGCGTCGTTCACGGCCAGCACGTTTTCAAGTTCCTGCTGCTCGGCGGCCAGCTTGTCGAAATCGGCGCCTTCTTCGGCGTAGGCGGCGTAGACCTCTTCCAGGCGCTTCTGCGCGTCGAGGATGACGGAGACGCCTTCCTCGACGGATTCACGGACGGTCTTTTCCGGATCGAGCTGCGGCTCCTGCGCGAGGTAGCCGACCTTGATGCCCGGCTGCGGACGGGCTTCGCCCTGGAAGTCCTTGTCGACGCCGGCCATGATGCGCAGCACCGTGGACTTGCCCGCGCCGTTCACGCCCAGCAGGCCGATCTTGGCGCCGGGGAAGAAGCTCAGCGAGATGTCCTTGATGATGTGGCGCTTCGGGGGAACGATCTTGCTGACCCCGTTCATGGTGTAGATGTACTGCATGGAACCTCCGGCGGCGTGCACGGTGCCGGCCGGGAGGGCAGGCGGTGCGATCAGAGTGGGTGTAAACCACTCATTATAGCGGTTTGTGGGGTCGCGCCGGTGACGATGGCCCGGTCTCGGCGATGCTTCAGCCCGCCTTCTGCCATGTGGCGCCCCCTGTCTGCCCGGCGCGGCGGCCAGGCTCTGGGGTTTTCCCAGGGAAGGACGAAATGAGGACCGGAACGCTGGTTTCAACGGGCGAGTGGCGCGCCCTGGCGACGCTGGACGAACGCGTCGCTGGCTGGACTCGCCGGCAAGGCGCCTGGGCGGTCGCCCTGCACGAGCTGGTCTGCTTCGGCATCAAGCAGGCCCGCGCGTGCCTGTTCGGCGGCTGCATGCTGGCGCTGTTGCTGGCCACCTGGGCCTGGTATCCCGCCGATGCGTGGCTGGCGCGCTACGACTTCCTGGTGCTGGCGGCGCTGGCCATGCAGGTGGTGTTGATCGCACTGGGGCTGGAGACGCGGGACGAGGCGAAGGTGATCCTGTGTTTCCACGTGGTCGGTACGGCGATGGAGGTGTTCAAGACCGCCATGGGTTCGTGGATCTATCCGGAGGCTTCCGTGCTGCGCATCGGTGGCGTGCCGCTGTTCACAGGATTCATGTATGGCGCGGTGGGCAGTTACATTGCCCGCGCGTGGCGGCTGTTCGAATTCCGCTTCATTCGCCATCCCCCGTTCGCGGCGACGGCGTGGCTCGCGCTGGCGATCTACGTGAATTTCTTCACGCATCATTTCCTGCCCGACGTTCGCTGGCTGTTGTTTGCAGCGCTGGCAGCCTTGTTTGGCCGCACCTGGGTGTTGTTCCGCGTGCGCCATGCGTATCGCAGGATGCCCTTGCTGCTGGGCTTCGTGCTGGTGGCGGTGTTCATCTGGTTCGCCGAGAACCTGGGCACGTTCGCATCGGCGTGGCGTTATCCGGCGCAACGCCAAGGCTGGGCCATGGTGCCGCTGGACAAGCTGGGCGCGTGGCTCCTGCTGATGGTGATCAGCTACGTGCTGGTGTCCGCGGTGGCGCGTCGAAAGCGATAAATCGTGTCGATCAGCGCGGTGGCTTGGCCGCATCGAACACGGCGCTCACGGTGCGCGTGTGCAGCGACGCGGCGTCGTAACCTGCGGGCAGCATGCCGGCGATTTCCAGCATCACGGCGCCATGCAGGGAAGCCCAGATCTGATGGCCGATGATGGGGGCGTCGGCATCCGCGGCGACGGTGCCTTCGGCCATCATCACCTCCACGTGCGCGGCGATGGTGCGCCACATGCGTTCGTATGCCTGGCGATAGGCCGGGTCGTCGCGACGCGTCTCCGGGTATTCGAACATCAGCCGATACGTGGCGGTATTCGTTCGGGCGAAGCCGATATAGGCGTCGCGCACGGCACGGCTGCGCGTGCGGCCGTCGCCGGGTGATTCCAGCGCGCGTTCCAGCGCTTCGGAAAAGCGGTTCAGGCCGCGCGTGCGCACGGCCGTGATGATCTCTTCCTTGTTGTCGAAGTAGCGATAGGGCGTCATGGTGCCCACGCCCAGTTCGCCGGCCAGGCGCCGCATGGTGACGGCGGCCGGGCCTTCTTCCACGTAGATCGTCGCCGCCGCTTCGCACAGGCGTTGGCGGAAGGCTTCGGTTTCCTGCTCACTAAGCGCCTTGGGCACGGGTCAGCCCTTCACGTTCAGCGTCTTGCGGAAGAAGGCCAGCGCATCGGCATTCACCTGCGCATGCACCTCGGTGCGGTCCACGCCGGCGGGGTCGACGCACATGGGCGGAATCTCCTTGGCCAGATCGGGCGAGCAGGGTGGCAGGAATACCCAGTGATCGGCGTGCGGCACTTCCTTCACGGCATACAGCGTCTTGATCAGCGGCTGGATGTGCCTGGCGTTGGCTTCCGGCGGCAGCACCGTGTCGTTCTGCCCGTAGTAGAGGAAGACCGGGATGCGCACGTTGTCGAAACCGTGGTCGTCGAAGATGAGGCTGAGCGGTGCCATCGCAAAAACCGCCTTCACGCGCGGATCGGCGGTGTCGCCGTACTTGCCGAGCTGGCCCTGCATATCGTCGAGCACCTGCTCCATGGTCTTGCCCTGCTTGGCGGCATTGGCCTTGAACTCCGCGGCATGGCCGCAGACGTCCTTGTCGTTTGGGTAGCGCTGGCAAAAGGCAACGAAACGGACGAAATGCGGCTTGGCGCCGGCCACCATCAGCGAGGTGTAGCCGCCAGCGGAGAAGCCGGCGACGCCGATGCGGCTGGGATCGATCAGCGCTTTCCACTTCGGATCGTCGAGCAAGGTGGTGATGGCGGACTTCACCTGCACCGGGCGACCGGCCAGCACTTCGATACTTCCGACCTTGCTGGTATCGCGAAAGTAGTCGCCCAGATGGTTGAGCGTGGCCACCACGAAACCGTGGCTGGCCAGATAGACGGCTAGATCGTGATGGCCCAGGTCGCTGCCGCCGTTGCCGTGAGAAAGGATTACCAGCGGCTTGGCGCCCGGGATGGCCGACGCGTCGGGGGTGGCGGCGACGTTGTACGGCCCCAGCGCGGTAGTGCCTTTGGTGGCCTGGGCGGAGGGATAGAACACGTCACCATCGGTGAGCTTGCCGCTCACCGGGTCGGGAATCTGGATGGCGGCGATGCCCACGCCCGTGACACCGGAGGCGAACGCCGCCAGTGGCAGGAGCAGGGGCACGATCAGGGCAAACCGGGCGACAGCGTGCAGCAAGGACAGGGGATGTGCGTGGGCGCGGGACGGCTGAATCGGCATGGCGAAAGTCCGTGGTCTGAGTTGCGTGCAACGTACGGTACATTGTACGAAATGCGATCGCAACTTGTCCGAAGGTGGCCGCACTACCACATCACGGCTACACTTTTGCGTTCCAACCCCTACGCGCCACCCCCACGAGGTCAGGATGTTTCCGAAGCACGAGACGATCGCCGGTTACGACAACGAACTGGCCCAGGCCATGGCCGACGAAGCCCGCCGTCAGGAGGACCACGTCGAGCTGATCGCTTCGGAGAACTACGCCAGCCCCCGCGTGATGGAAGCCCAGGGCAGCGTGCTCACCAACAAGTACGCCGAGGGCTACCCCGGCAAGCGCTACTACGGCGGTTGCGAATTCGTGGACGTGGCCGAACGCCTCGCCATCGATCGCCTGAAGCAGCTGTTCGGCGCCAACTACGCCAACGTGCAGCCGCACTCGGGTTCGCAGGCCAACCAGGCCGTGTACCTGGCGCTGCTCAATCCGGGCGACACCATCCTGGGCATGTCGCTCGCGCATGGCGGCCATCTCACCCACGGCGCCAAGGTCAACGTGTCGGGCAAGCTGTTCAACGCCGTGCAGTACGGCGTGAACGAGCAGGGTCTGGTCGATTACGACGAAGTCGAGCGCCTCGCCGTCGAGCACAAGCCGAAGATGATCGTGGCCGGTTTCAGCGCCTACTCGCAGGTGATGGACTGGGCGCGCTTCCGCGCCATCGCCGACAAGGTCGGTGCCTACCTGTTCGTGGACATGGCCCACGTTGCCGGCCTCGTCGCCGCAGGCGTGTATCCGAACCCGCTGCCGCACGCGCACGTCGTCACCTCCACCACGCACAAGACGCTGCGCGGCCCGCGCGGCGGCATCATCGTGGCGAAGGACGCCGGCGAAGAAATCGAGAAGAAGCTGCAGTCCATCGTATTCCCGGGCATCCAGGGCGGTCCGCTGATGCACGTGATCGCGGCCAAGGCCGTGGCCTTCAAGGAAGCGTTGGAGCCGGCGTTCAAGACCTACCAGGAACAGGTGGTGAAGAACGCCAAGGCGATGGCCAAGACCTTCATCGAGCGCGGCTACAAGATCGTTTCCGGCGGCACCGAGAATCACCTGATGCTGGTGGACCTGATCGGCCGCGACGTCACCGGCAAAGATGCCGAAGAAGCGCTGGGCAAGGCGCACATCACGGTCAACAAGAACGCCGTGCCGAACGACCCGCGCAAGCCGTTCGTCACCTCCGGCCTGCGCGTGGGTACGCCGGCCGTCACCACCCGCGGCTACAAGGAAGCGGATGTGGTCGAACTCACGCAGTGGATCTGCGACGTGCTCGACGCACCGAACGATGACGCCGTCATCGCCAAGGTGCGTGAGAAGGTCACGGCGCAGTGCCACAAGTTCCCGGTGTACGGGTGAGAGCGAGAAGCGAGTGAAGAGGAGTGAGAAGTGAGAAAAAGCGTTTCCTCTGAATACTCACTCCTCGCATCTCACTCCTAGACCTATGCATTGCCCTTTCTGCCAGCACGAAGACACCCGCGTGATCGATTCGCGCCTCGCCGAGGACGGCGCCACGGTGCGTCGTCGTCGCGAATGCCCCAAGTGCGCCGAACGCTTCAATACCTTCGAAACGGCCGAACTCAAGCTGCCCTCCATCGTGAAGAGCGGTGAGCGCCGTGAGCCGTTCGACGAACACAAGCTGCGCGTGAGCTTCGAGCGCGCCCTGCAGAAACGCCCGGTGCCCACCGATTCGGTGGACACCGCCGTGCGCGAAATCGTCAACGACCTGCGCCGCTGCGGCGAACGCGAAGTGCCTTCGCGGCAGGTGGGCGAGCTGGTGATGCGCGAGCTGAAGAAGCTCGACCAGGTAGCGTATGTGCGCTTCGCTTCCGTGTATCGGAAGTTCGAGGACGTGCAGGCGTTTCGCGAGGAAATCGAGAAGCTCGAACGCGATCTGCCGGAGCTGGAAGCGTTGCAGCTTTCGCTGCTGGGCGAGCAGGTGGCGCGTCGCAAGAAGTCCTGACGCTCTTCTCGTCCTCTCCCACTCCGGAGAGCGGGGCGGGTCACCTGAAGGCAGCAAAGGGCCCATCTTGCGGAAGCATCGCCTAAACTGAGGCCACCCTCGCTCAGCAAGCGTCCCGCATGGCCACCCCGTTCACCGCCATCGACCACGTCCACATGGCCCACGCCTTGCGCCTGGCAGGGCTGGGGCTCTACACCACGCATCCCAACCCGCGCGTCGGCTGCGTGATCGCGCATGATGATCGCGTGGTTGGCGCGGGGTATCACCGGCGTGCGGGCGAACCACATGCCGAGGTTCATGCCTTGCGCGAAGCGGGCGAGCAGGCGCGAGGCGCGACGGCTTACGTCACGCTGGAACCCTGCGCGCATCACGGACGCACGCCGCCGTGCGCCGACGCGCTGATCGCCGCAGGCGTGTCGCGCGTGGTCATCGCGGCGGAGGATCCCTTTCCGCAGGTCGCGGGCCGAGGCATCGGCAAGCTGCGCGACGCCGGCATCACGGTGGGCACCGGCCTGATGCGCGATGCGGCGCGCGAACTCAACATCGGTTTCTTCAGCCGCATCGAGCGCGGTCGCCCGTGGGTGCGCGTGAAGCTGGCCATGAGCCTGGACGGCCGTACCGCATTGGCCAACGGCGAGTCGAAATGGATCACCGGCGAAGCCGCGCGTGCGGACGTGCAGCGTTGGCGTGCGCGCAGCTCGGCGATTTTCACGGGCTCGGGCACGGTGCTGGCCGACAACCCCCGGCTCACCGTGCGCCTGCCCGAAGGCGAAGCCTTTACGCCACCGTGGCGCGTGGTGCTCGACAATCGTCTGCGTACGCCGCCCAACAGCCATGTGCTCGATGGCGCGATGCCGACGCTGGTGTTGCACAACGAACAATACACGCCGGTCGATCAGCGCTTTCAGGCGGTGGAGCTGGCCGTGGTGGCGGAGAAGGGCGGTGCGATGGATCTTCATGCCGTGATGGACGAACTCGCGCGGCGCCATGTCAGCGAGGTACACGTGGAAGCGGGGCCTAGCCTATGCGGATCGCTGTTCGCCGCAGGGCTGGTGGATGAACTGCTGCTCTACGTCGCACCCGTGTTGCTTGGCGACAATGCGCAGCCGTTGCTGGGATTGCCGTCACTGACCGACATGGCCTCGCGCTGGAAACTTCGCACCATCGATCGGCGCGTGCTGGACGAGGACATGCGGCTGCTGATGCGGCCCGTTCTTTAAGCGTCGGACTTCTTGCGTATGGATGGTCGGGAAAAGACATGACGCTGCAAATTTCGCAACAGCCTGTTCTGAGCAACGCCGAGCGCGCCTCCTTTCGCGAGCAGGGTTACCTGATCCGCAAGCTGCTCGACGACGCGAGCGTTGGCCGCTACGTCGCCGCCGTGGAAGAAGCGCGTCGTGAACGCGGCGATAGGCAGCGCATGAGCAACCTGCAGTTCCTGCAGCCGGGCAAGGCGATTCGCGGCATCCAGGACATCATCTGCAACGCGGACATCCTGGCGGTATGCCGTGATTTGCTGGGCGAAGGCATCATCGTGGACGGCGCGTCGCTGTTCTATGGCGAGGCCGGTGTCGACTATCGCCAGGGATGGCATCGCGACGTGCTGCAGGTGCCGGACGATGAGATCGACCTCCACTGGTTCAGTGAGGACTATCACTACAACTACGTGCAGATGAACATGCCGCTCACCACCGACGGCTGCCTGTGGATCGTGCCGGGCAGTCATCGTCGCCAGCTCAATGCGGAAGAACGGGCGGTTTTTGGAAACACCGAGAAGATGGCGCCGGTCGATGCGCCGGAGCTCGCCGCCGGCAAGCAGATCCTGCTGCAACCGGGCGAGGCGGTGTTCTACAACAACTACGCCGTGCATCGCGGCTGGGGTGGCGTGCTCGCCGACAAGCGCATCACCATCCACATGGGCTTCCACTCGGCGCAACATGCGCCGACCCTGCATTTCGGCGTGCTCGATCACACGGAATACAGCCTGGAATACCTCTCCTCGCTGGCGCCGTGCGTGCGCGAGGCCTTGTGTGCGCATCTGGTCGAGCGTGCGCGCCATCCGGAAGTGAACGTATTCCACGCCTATCACCAGCAGTTCCTGCGCAAGGAGTTCAAGACCACATGACGACGGCAGCGGTTCGCTGGGGCATCATCGGTTGCGGCAACGTCACCGAGGTGAAGAGTGGTCCGGGCTTCAGCAAGACGCCCAACTCCGCGCTGGTGGCGGTGATGCGTCGCGACGGCAACAAGGCCCGCGATTACGCCGAGCGCCACGGCGTGCCACGCTGGTACGACGACGCGGCCAGGCTGATTGCCGATCCCGACGTCAACGCGGTCTATGTCGCCACGCCGCCGTCGACGCACAAGGCCTATGCGTTGATGAGCATCGCCGCGGGCAAGCCCGTGTACGTGGAAAAGCCGATGGCGATGGATCACGCCGAGTGCGAGGCGATCATCCACGCCGGACAGCAGGCCAAGGTGCCGGTGTTCGTTGCCTATTACCGCCGCAGCCTGCCGCGCTTCCAGAAAGTGCGCGAACTGATCTTCGGCCAACTGGCGATCGGCAAGCCGCGCATCGTCAATACGGTGCTGTACGAGCCGCACCATCCGCGCTATCACGATGCGGCGAATCTGCCGTGGCACGTGCAGCCGGAGATCTCCGGCGGCGGCGTGTTCATGGATATCGGCTGCCACACGCTCGACATTCTCGACTGGCTGTTCGGGCCCATCGTGTCGGCGAGCGGGCAGGCGAGCAATCAGCTTGGCGCCTATCCAGTGGAAGACGGCGTGGCCATGTCCTTCACCTTCGGCAACGGCATGCTCGGCACGGGCCTGTGGAATTTCGATGGCTTCAAGCGTCATGACCAGATCGAGGTGATCGGCGACAAGGGCCGCATCGCGTTCGCCACCTTCGGCGACGGGCCGATCCAGGTGGAGAACGTCGACGGCTCGCACGAATACCGCGTGGCCAACCCATTGCACATCCAGCAGCCGCTGATCGAAACCATCGTGGCCGAGCTGACCGGACAGAAGGGCGCCTGTCCTTCGACGGCCGTGAGCGGCGCCCGCACCAGCTGGGTGATGGATCAGGTGCTGCGCGAATACCGCAGGGAAACCGGGCAAGCGATCGGCATGTAACCTCGAAGCCCACCGCGGGCACTCACTGCGGCGACACATTGTTCCCGGATGGGGACGATGAGCCCCGGGCCACCCGCCTGGGGCGTGTTAAACTGACGGGGCCGGTTCGCCGGTCAAACCACAAACGACGTCTTCAGGGCGGGGTGCGATTCCCCACCGGCGGTAGGCCCTTCGGGGTGAGCCCGCGAGCGCTTCCAAGTCATCGGAAGGTCAGCAGATCCGGTCCAATGCCGGAGCCGACGGTTGGCAGCCAGCGATGGTTGCCAGAAAGTCCGGATGAGAGAAGACGGTATGGCGCATGCCTTCGCGGGCGTGTGCCTGCCTGACGCCTTGGGGCGTTTTTCGCACTTTTCGACGCGGGAAACGTTTCATGTCCAAGCATCGTTGCCATTCCCTTGCCGCCTCCGTTCGGGAGGTGCGCTGATGTTCACCGGCATCATTCAGAGCGTGGGCCGCATTGCGCGACTCGAACCGCGCGGCGGTGACGTGCGCCTGCATGTCGACACGGCCGACCTCGATCTCGCCGACGTGCAGTTGGGCGACAGCATCGCCGTGTCCGGCGTGTGCCTGACCGCGGTGACGCTCGAATCGCGCGGTTTCAGCGCGGACGTCTCCAACGAAACGCTCTCGCTCACCACGCTGGGTAAGCACAAGGCCGGCGATCCGGTGAACCTGGAAAAGGCCTTGCGCCTGGCCGATCGCCTGGGTGGCCACCTTGTTTCCGGCCATGTCGATGGCGTGGGCAAGGTGGCGTCGATTACGCCGGACGGCCGTTCGCTGCGCTGGGTGTTCGAGGTGCCGGCCGCGCTGTCGCGTTATATCGCCGCCAAGGGGTCCATCTGCATCGATGGCACCAGCCTCACGGTGAACGAGGTGAACGGGCATCGCTTCGGGGTCAACCTTATTCCCCATACGGTGGAACACACGGCGTTCCACGCACGCAAGGCGGGTGACGCGGTGAACATCGAAGTGGACGTGGTGGCGCGCTACATCGAGCGGCTGATCGCCAGTGGCGATGCGCCGAAACTGGATGAGGCGTTCCTCAAGCAGCACGGGTTTGCCTAATGCTCGTCATCCCAGCGGAAGCTGGGATCCCGTGCCGTGAAACGCACGACAAAGTCGCTGGATCCCAGCTTTCGCTGGGATGACGGCAAAGATGAAACGCGATCGGATTGAACACCCATGAGCTTCAACACCATCCCCGAAATTCTCGAAGACATCCGCGCCGGCCGCATGGTCGTGATCCTCGACGATGAAGATCGCGAGAACGAAGGCGACCTCATCATGGCCGCACAGATGGTGCGTCCGGAAGACATCAACTTCATGGTGCGCGAGGCGCGCGGCCTGGTGTGCCTCACGCTCACCGAGCAGCGCACGCGCCAGCTGGGCCTGCGGCCGATGGTGGTGGACAACACCTCGCCGTACCAGACCAACTTCACCGTCTCCATCGAAGCGGCCGAAGGCGTCACCACCGGCATTTCCGCGCACGATCGCGCACGCACCATCCAGGTGGCGGTGAAGTCCGATGCGAAGCCGCAGGATCTCTCGCAGCCCGGTCACATCTTTCCGCTCACCGCCCAGCCGGGTGGCGTGCTGACGCGTGCGGGCCATACGGAAGCTGGTTGCGATCTCGCCGCGCTGGCAGGGCTGGAACCGTCGGCGGTGCTGATCGAAATCCTGCACGAAGACGGCTCGATGGCGCGCCGTCCCGAGCTGGAAATCTTCGCCAAGAAGCACGGCTTGAAGATCGGCTCCATCGCCGACCTCATCCGCTATCGCCTGGAAACGGAGAAGACCGTGCAGCGCGTGTACGAGGGCGACGTCGATACGGAATTCGGCGCGTTCAAGCTGGTGGCGTATCGCGATGCCATCCGCCACGGCCTGCATTTCGCGCTGGTGCGCGGCAACGTGGACGATGGCCAGCCCGTGCTGACGCGCGTGCACGTGCGCAACACCTTGTCCGACGTTCTGCATCTGCATCGCGACGATCTTGGCCTCACCGTCACCTCGGCGCTGCGTCGCATTGCCGACGAGGGGCGCGGCGCCTTGCTCGTGCTGTCGGGCGAAGACACCGCCGACGCGCTGCTGCGCCGCCTCAATCGCCAGCCCTCGGCGCAGGCGCCGGAAGAAGCGCAGCAGCAGGAGTGGCGCCAGCTGGGCCTGGGCGCGCAGATCCTCTCGGACCTGGGCATCCGCCAGCTGCGCGTATTGGGCACGCCGCGCAAGATGGTGGGCCTGGGTGGTTTCGGGCTGGAAGTGACCGAGTACGTCTGACCGAAAACCGGCGCGGGGACGCCTCGTGCGTTCCCGCAGCGAAGTGGCAGGTTGCCGCCACTTCCATGCCATGCCGCTATCGGCATACTCGGGCTTTCACCACGAACCTTCGCCATGACCTTTCCCACCGTTCGCCTCATCGCCCCTTCGGGCTATCCGCATGATCGCGATGCCATGTCGCGTGGCGTGGCGCGTCTGCGCGTCGCCGGATGCGCGGTGGATGGGCTGCACGTACTGGATCGCGTCGAGCATCGCTTTGCCGGGTCGGACGAGGCGCGCGTGGCGGATCTCAACGCGCTGGCCACGACGTCCACCTTGCCGGATATCGCGCTGGCCGTGCGTGGCGGCTACGGCGCGGCGCGCCTGCTCGAACACCTGCACTACGACGCGCTGAAGGAACGGCTGGCCGGCTCGAACACGCTGCTCGTCGGCCACAGCGATTTCACCGCCATCCAGATGGCGCTGTACGTGAAGAGCGGACTGGTGACCTTCGGCGGCCCCATGCTGGGGCCCGATTTCGGTGCGCCGGAACTCAACGGGCTCATGTGGGAGCATTTCTGGCGTGCGGTGGGCGATCCGGAAGCCACGGCGAGCTGGAAGGCCGCGACCGATGCCGAGCTGGACCTCGAAGGCCCGCTGTGGGGCGGCAACCTCGCCATGCTGTGCAGCCTGCTGGGTACGCCGTATTTTCCGGCCATCGACGACGGCATCCTGTTCGTCGAGGACATTGGCGAGCCGCCGTTCCGCATCGAGCGTTTGCTGTACCAGCTACATCTCTCCGGCGTGCTGGACCGCCAGCGGGCCCTGGTGCTCGGCCATTTCACCCATTGCCGGCCGCACAGCTACGACAACGGTTACGACACCGAGGCGGCGTTCGAGCAGATCGCCCGCGTGGTGCGCATTCCCATCGTCCGCGGCCTGCCCTTCGGCCACGAGGCGGACAAGTTCACCCTGCCGTTCGGCGTGCCGGGCCGCCTGCGCGTGGCGGCGGGGCAGGCCAGCCTCAGCTTCCGCGGCCATCCGCGCCTGTCCGGAGCCGTTTCGCGGCCCGATCCGGGCACGATCCCTCAAATCCCGTAAAATAGTCGGCCCCGTCGGGCCCAAGCCCCCAGGAAACGCATACCCATGAAGATCATCGAAGGCGATTTCGCCACGCCCAAAGGCCGTTTTGCCATCGTCGCCGGCCGTTTCAACGGTTTCGTCGTCGAGCCCCTGGTGGCCGGTGCGCGTGACGTGCTGGTACGCCATGGCGTGAAGGACGATGCCATCGAGCTGATCCGCGTGCCGGGCGCCTGGGAAATCGCACTGGCGGCGCACAGGGTCGCCAACTCCGGCAAGTACGCCGCCGTGATCGCGCTGGGCGCGGTGATCCGCGGTTCCACCCCGCACTTCGACTACGTGGCCGGGGAATGCGCCAAGGGCCTGGCCCAGGCCGCCTACGCGTCCGGCGTGCCGGTGGCGTTCGGCGTGCTCACCACCGACAACATCGAGCAGGCCATCGAACGTTCCGGCACCAAGGCCGGTAACAAGGGCGCGGATGCCGCGCTGGCCGCGCTGGAGATGGTCAACCTGTACGGAAAGCTGTGATGAACCAACGTCCGGAAGGCATCGATCTGGCGGCACGTTCGCGTGCCCGTCGCCGTGCACTGCAGGCGCTGTATGCGTGGCAGATCGGTGGCAGCCGCATGGATGCCGTGATCGACCAGTTCCGCCATGAGCAGGACATGGAAGTGGCCGACCTCGAATACTTCGAGGATCTGCTGCACGGCATCGAGCGTCATGTCGCGGTCATCGACGAGGCCATCAAGCCTTACGTGGATCGCGAGGTGGAGCAGATCGACCCGATCGAGCGCGCCGCCCTGCGCCTGGCCACGTATGAACTGAAGTACCGTCCGGACGTGCCGTACCGCGTGATCATCAACGAGGCGATCGAAGTCACCAAGCGCTTCGGCGCCGACCACGGCCACAGCTACGTCAACGGCGTGCTGGACAAGCTCGCCGGCGTGCTGCGCACCACGGAGAAGCGTCACTGATGGACGGCGCCACGGGGCATTCGTCGGTGATTCCCGTGATCGAGACGGCGCGTTTGCGCCTGCGTGCGCATCGCGTGGAGGATCATGACGAGCGCGTGGCCATCTGGTCGCACCCCGAGGTGACCCGTTACATCGGCGGACGCCCCTTCGGCGCCGAAGAAATCTGGCGGCGTTTCCTTCAGTACATCGGGCTGTGGCACGTGCTGGGCTACGGCTATTGGGGCGTGGAAGAGAAGGCCACGGGCCGCCTGATTGGCGACGTCGGCTTCGCCGACCTGAAGCGCGAGATGGAGCCGTCGCTGCACGGCATGCTGGAATTCGGCTGGGCGCTGGCGCCGCATGCGCAAGGTAAAGGCTATGCGAGCGAAGCCGTGGCCGCCGCGCTGGCATGGGCGAGCGAGCACCTGCCGAACATGACGGCTGTGTGCATCATTTCGCCGGAGAACGCCCCCTCCATTCGCGTGGCGGAGAAGGCCGGGTTCGTCAAATGGATGGATTCGGTTTACCACGACGCGCCGACGGTCGTGTATCGGCGTTGATGGCTTGCATGCGCCCGGCTCTGAAGCGCGGGCGCGTTCGATGCCATTGCTGCGTCAGGTGACGGACGCGTTGTTCTTCGCGCGGCTTTCCGGATGCCAGAAAGGCCAAGGCCTCACTTCCCCGCGCAGCTCGCATGCTGGTTGTCCGCGATGCCGGCCACCAGCCACTTCCCGTTGTGCTTGACCAGATGCGCGATGTCCGTGCCGCAGTGGTCCAGCTTGCCGTCGACCAAGAACTCGTAGGGCGCCCAGATGATGGCGATGTCGTCGTCGATGCGCACCAGCGGATCATGGATGCGCTCGGCGAGCTGCGTGTTCCCCGTGGTGGGAATGTGATCGATGAAGGCGTCGAAATGCAGCTGGGTGATCTTGTCGCCCCGCTTGAGCGTGATCATGCCGCCGGGCAGCAGCGCCTCGCGCATCATCGCGTGGTCGCGCTTGCCGATGCCGTCCAGCAGTGCCTGGAACGGCGCGAGCACGGCCTGTTCCTCCGGTGTAGACGCATGAACCACGGAAACGCCCAACGTGGCGAAGACGGCGCCAGCGACAAGGGCAAGTCGCGACAGCCGTGAAGAACGAGCATGCATGGCGGGCTCCGATGTGGGACAAGGGCCTTTCGATTCTAGGGAGCGGCCAGGAAACCCGCAGCCATGACTGATGACCGGGTAGATGGGCCCATCGTTCAGCCTCGCGCTTGCGCGGGCGCGCTGCGGGTGGTCTGCTTTCCGTAGTTTTTCCTTGCCGGACCGCCATGGAATTCCGACTGATCGACCGCATCCGCGAACGCACCGCGCAGGGCCGCGAAGACGTGAAGCTGGGCATCGGCGACGATGCCGCCGTGGTGGCGCCGCCAGCGGGGCAGGAGATCGCCATCGCCATCGACACCATGGTCGAGGGTGTGCATTTCCCGCATGGCACGGCGGCGGCCGACATCGGTTGGAAATCGCTGGCGGTGAATCTTTCCGATCTCGCCGCCATGGGCGCCAGCCCGGCCTGGGCGCTGCTGGCGCTCACCCTGCCGCCGCAGCCCGCCGAGCAATTGCGCGAGTTCATCGATGGTTACGCCGAGGGCTTCGCCCAACTGGCGCAACCGCATCGCCTCGCCCTGATCGGCGGCGACACCACACGCGGCGCGCTGACCATCAGCGTGGCCGTGCATGGCTTTGCTCCGCCCGGCAAGGCGCTGACGCGCTCAGGCGCGCGCGCGGGTGACGTGGTGTTGGTTACCGGCACGCTGGGCGATGCGGCGGCAGGCCTGCGCCTGCTGCAGCGTGGTGCGCGCGTGGACGAGGGCGACGGACGCGCGGCCTATCTGATCGAACGGCTACACCGGCCCACGCCGCGCCTGTCGACGGGGCTGGCCCTGCGCGGTTGGGCCAGCGCCTGCATCGACATCTCCGACGGACTGCTCGCCGACCTTAGCCATATCTGCGAGGAAAGTGGCCTGGGCGCGGAAATCGAAGCGGAATTGCTGCCGCGCTCCCCCATGCTGATGGCGAGCTTCGACGACGAGACCGTACGCGATTTTGCGCTGGCCGGCGGCGACGATTACGAGCTGTGCTTCACCGTGCCGCCCACGCTGGTCGCGCAGGTGCAGAGCGATCTCGCGCGCCTCGGTTGCGGAGCCACGCGCATTGGGCGCATGGTGGAAGGCACGGGCGTGCGTGTGCGCGACGCCCAGGGGCAATGGCTGGACGCTACCCATCATGGCTGGGACCACTTCGCATGAGCGACAAGACCAATCTCACTCCCGAACAACGCCGCGCACTGCTCGCCACGCCCGCCGGCTGGCTGGCCTGCGGCCTGGGCTCTGGCCTGGCGCCGGTGGCGCAAGGCACCTTCGGCTCGCTGGCGGCGCTGCTGCCGTGGTTGTTGCTGCGCACGTTGCCGCTGCAGCTTTACGTGTTCGCCATCGTCGTGGGCTTCGCCGTGGGTGTGCTGGTGTGCGGTGTGGCGGGGCGTGCGGTAGGCGTGGACGATCATCGCAGCATCGTGTGGGATGAATTCGTCGGGCTGTGGATTGCGCTCATTCCCGCATTGATGGCTCCCTGGTGGAGCGTGGTGGTCGGGTTTGCGTTGTTTCGCTTGTTCGATGTCTGGAAGCCCTGGCCGATTGGGTGGTTGGATCGGCAGCTCAAGGGTGGGGTGGGGGTGATGATGGATGATGTGGTGGCGGGGGTTTTTGCTGCTGTGGTGTTGGTGGGGGTTTTGGCGGTGGTGCATTGGGGTTGAGGTGGAGCGCTGGCTTTGCTTTTTTGCTCGTCATTCCTGCGAACCCCAAAAGGCGGCAACAGTGGGAGGCATCTTTTCAGTAGACGAAGACGCCCCAACCCGTCATTCCTGCGAAAGCAGGAGGCGCTTACAACAGCCGAAGGCTGGTCATCCAGCGTCTTTTCTCTTGGTTATGGCGGCAGCGTTGCTATCGCTCTTATGCAGGATTCCCGCGACCTGGCCGCCTACGCAGCGGGCGTTTCGATCGGCTGCCGCCGCTCGAGTCACTTTTCTTTTGCTGGCCCAAAAGATCCCACGGGGACTAGCTTCGCGTCGAAAGTAACCCAAAGAAAATGGCCCTCAGAGCTTCATGCTCGTAGCGTTCTGTTGGATACAAGCCTTGCAGTCTTCGGTGCCTGGATCGTCACGATTTCCCTAGTGAGCGTAGCGGCTACACCGCCACGCGCCGATGCGAAGAGGGCTCAAAGCGAAGCTCGCTTCGCATCGCATCGCCAATGCAATGCACAGCATTCCTCCCTGCTGGTTCGAGCGGCCGTCTTTCACGCTGCATAAGCGGTAACGGTTGCCCCGGTTTTGCCACGCGCCGGACACCGCAGTAGCTGCTCTTCGCGATATATTTTCCGCCCGCGATTCCGTCCGACGCGTTCGCCTCGGATGCCGCATGGATGCCAAGAGAGAACTGCGTGAACCGACTACCAGGGCTGGATCTGCTGCGCGCTATCGCCATCGTGTGGGTGATGATTTTCCACTCGTACTTCATCGGCGGATGGGGCCACTTCGGCGGCATCGAGAAGAACGGGTGGATGGGGGTAGACCTGTTCTTCGTGCTCAGCGGGTTCCTGATCGGCTCGCAGGTGCTCAAGTCGCTCGCGGAGGGCCGGGGGTTTTCGTTCGCGGATTTCTACCTGCGCCGGGCCTTCCGCATTCTCCCCGCGTACCTGGTCGTGGTGGCGGCGTATTTCATTTGGCCGTCCATCAGGGAACAGGGCGACGTCCAGCCGCTGTGGCAGTTCCTTACGTTCACGGTGAACCTGTTCATCGATGCCAAGGATCATCTGGCGTTCTCGCACGTATGGTCCCTGTGCGTGGAGGAGCATTTCTACCTGCTTTTCCCGCCACTGGCATGGTGGCTCGCGCGGCGTCCGTCGGTGCATCGGTTCGCGGTGGTATGCATCGGCATCGTGCTGGCGGGCATGCTGGTGCGCGGTGCGCTGTGGTGGCACGAACTCTCGCCGTGGGCAGGGCTTGACCAAAATTCCTATGGCAAAACCTTCCTTGAGCGCATTTACTATCCCACGTGGTCCCGTCTGGACGGCCTCTTGATGGGCGTGATGCTGGCTACGGCCAGGGTCTACCGGCCCGTCCTCTGGTCCCGATGGGGGCGACACGCCAACGGCTTTCTGCTTGCAGGGGTAGCGGTAGTCGGCGGTTCGATCTGGCTGTTCCGTGATCGGACCGGCTTCATTCCCACGGTGCTGGGATATCCGTTGCTTTCCTTCGGTCTGGGACTGCTGGTGTTGGGCGGTGCCCACGCGTCCGGCGCGCTTGCGCGTCTTCGTGTGCCGGGCGCCGGATGGTTGGCTGCGATTTCGTACAGCCTGTATCTGTCGCACAAGGCGGTGTTCCATGTGATGGAATCCGCCGCGGGTCGCCGGTTGGACGGCCACGGTATGCTGACTTTTGCGGGTTATGCGTCGGCGGTGTTGGGGGTTGGTGCGTTGCTGCACTACGGGGTGGAGCGTCCATTCCTGAAGTTGCGAGTACGTGTTTTGCATCAGGCGCCGGCTGCGGCGCGCGCATCCGGCGTGATCGCCGGAGCCGGAACGGATGCCGCCTGATGCGGTGTTAGGGGGCAGTTCCACTCCAAGGGGAGGGTGTCATGTGCAAACTCATGCGCATTGTGTGTTTCGTACTGCTGTTGTCCGTTGTGCCCTGTTCGGTGTTCGCTGCCACGGCAGCGCCCGCGGGTCCGTGCCGCATGATTGATCCGTCCACCTGCGCGAATGCCAACCAGCTCGCGCACGCCAGCGGTTTCGTGACGGCGCTGGGGCATTTCGTCGGCGACAACAAGGTCAACTATTTCCGGGGCAGCCGCTCGGTGAGCGAGCAGGCGCTGTCGGCGCTTGGCGGTTCATCCGCGACGGTTCAGGTGCTGGCCGATAATCGCTACCTGTTTACCGCGTGCCCGGCTCGCGAATGCGGCGGCAGCGCGGCCGCCATCATCGTCAACGAGTATGGCCAGATCGAGGCGCTGGGCTTTTCCAGCTATCACTGCGATACCGCCTGCGACGATTTCCGCCACCTGGATTTCTACGTCCGCAAGAGCGGCGACAACGTGCCGCTGATTGCTGCGCTGAAGGCGTGGGGTATGGGCGATCCGCTCAAGAGTACCTTGTGGCGCCCCGAAGCCGACCAGGGCATCGAAAACCGTATGGACGTCCATACGCTGCCGTAAGGCGGCGAGTGTACTGCTGCGATGGCCGTCGCTCATGGCGGCCATCGCATGTTCGCACTGCGCGCTCAGGTGATTTCGCCCTGACGTCTCACGCCGCCTTGGCTTCGAGCACGATGCGATAACGCGCCTTGCCATCGGCGAGATGCTTGAGCGCGGCATTCACCTCCGACATGGGGAACATTTCCACCTGCGGACGAATGTCGTGGCGCGTGGCGTAGTCGAGCAGCATGGCGATGTCCACCGGCGAACCAGTGGGCGACCCCGATATTTCACGCTCGGTCATGATCAGCGAGAACGCCGATACCGGAATCGGCTCCAGCACTGCACCGACTACGTGCATGCGGCCGCGCGGCGCCAGGGTGCCGATCAAGGCCGGCCAGTCGAGCGTCACGTTGACGGTGATCACCAGCAGGTCGAGCGAACCGGCGATGGCCGCAATGGCATTGGCATCGCGGCTGGACACCACGTGGTGCGCGCCGAAGCTGCGTGCCTCGTCGGCTTTCGCGGCATTGGACGTGAAGGCGGTGACTTCGCAGCCCCAGGCACGCGCGAATTTCACCGCCATATGGCCCAGTCCGCCGATGCCGACGATGCCCACGCGCGCGGTGGGGCTGATGCTGTAGGCAAGGAACGGCTTGAGCACCGTGATGCCGCCGCACAGCAGCGGGCCGGCACTGGGCAGGTCGATGCCGTCGGGCAGGGGAATGGTCCAGGCCCAGTGCGCGCGCAGCTTGTCCGCGAATCCGCCGTGGCGACCGCCGATGGTCGCCTGCGATTCGGGGCATAGGTTCTGATGGCCGGAAAGGCACTGGTGGCAATGCATGCAGCTGGCCGATGTCCAGCCGATGCCCACGCGCTGGCCAATCTTCAGGCCTTTCGCTTGCGCACCCAGTGCGGTCACGCGGCCCACCACTTCGTGGCCGGGCACGAAGGGAAAGCGCGACATGCCCCATTCGTTGTCGATCATCGACAGATCGGAATGGCAGATGCCGCAGTAGTCCACCGCCACTTCCACGTCTTCGGCAGCGAGCGGCCCGAGATCGAACTGCGAAAGCACCAGTGGTTTGCCAGCTTCCTGGACAGCCCAGCCTTGCATGGTTGACATGGTGTCGCTCCGATCCGGATGAGTGATGGCGGTGAAAGCCCTGACTCTAGATCGCCCGGCGTCGGCGCGACGTGTAAAGCGCGGTGATGGACGAATGACGCACGCTCTTGGCATGCTGGCCCATCCCCCTTCATCGGAGCGCTCCCATGCAATACCGACGCCTTGGCAAATCCGGCCTGCAGCTTTCGGCGCTCTCGTTCGGCGCCTGGGTCACCTTCGGCACGCAGGTGGGGCGCGGGCTGGCGCGCGACCTGCTGGCGATGGCGCACGATCACGGCATCAATTTTTTCGACAATGCCGAGACGTACAACAACGGCGTCGCCGAAACGCTGATGGGCGACGTGCTCGCCGACCTGCGCTTCCCGCGCGACAGCTACTGCGTGTCGAGCAAGGTCTATTTCGGCGCGGTGGACAACCCGCTACCCACGCAACGCGGCCTTTCGCGCAAGCACGTGATCGAAGCCTGTCATCAGGCCTTGCAGCGTTTGCGCGTGGAGCACCTGGATCTCTACTTCTGCCATCGCCCCGACCCCGATACGCCAATTGCCGAAACGGTGGCGGCGATGGACACGCTCGTGCGGCAAGGCAAAGTGCTCTATTGGGGCACTAGCGAGTGGCCCGCGGAAGCCATCGTCGAAGCGCACAAGGTGGCGCGTGAAAACCACATGTTCGCCCCGGTGATGGAGCAGCCGCAGTACAACCTGCTGCACCGCGAGCGCGTGGAGCAGGAATACGCACCGCTCTATGAAACGTACGGCATGGGCACCACCATCTGGTCGCCGCTCGCCTCGGGTTTGTTGAGCGGCAAGTACAACAACGGCGTGCCATCGGAATCGCGTCTGGCGCAACCGGGTTACGCATGGCTGCGCGAAGCGGTGCTCGAGAACGACGGCTCGCGCCTGGAGAAGGTGCGCCGTCTCGCGCCCATTGCGGCCGAGCTTGGCGTGTCCATGGCGCAGCTTGCGATTGCCTGGTGTCTGGCCAATCCGCATGTTTCCACCGTGATGCTGGGCGCCAGCAAGCTGGAACAGCTGGAGCAGAATCTCGGCGCGTTGGCGTTGCTGCCGCGGCTGGATGCGGATGTGTTGAAACACATCGCGCAGGCGGTGGCCTGAAAACGAAGTGTTCCCACCGGGCATCTGGCAACCCTTGCCTGCGGGTTGCCAGACTTCGCCCTCGGGCTGCCCGATGCTGGCCGCATCGCTCCGGTGGCGGCTGCCAAGCTGCGCGGACTGTCTCCAAGGGAAACCAACGCATGAAGCCTCTGTCCCGCGCCGCGCTCGGCGTTTGTATCGGCCTGTCCATGATGCCGTCCGCACACGCGGGCCCACCGGCATGGACGCAGCCACAAAAGCCGTTCCGCATTTACGGCAATGCCTATTACGTCGGCACGCGCGGGCTTTCCTCCGTGCTCATCCAGTCGTCCGATGGCCTGGTGTTGATTGATGGCACGCTGCCGCAGAACGCGGCGCAGGTGGAAGCCAACATCAAGGCGCTGGGTTTCAAGCTCAGCGACGTGAAGCTCATCCTCAACACGCATGCGCATGCCGATCACGCCGGCGCCATCGCCGCGCTGGCGCGCGACACCGGCGCACGCGTCGTGGCTAGTGAGATCGGTGCCAGAGAATTGATGCTGGGCGGCAAGTATCCGGACGATCCGCAATTTGGCGATGCGCCGAACTATCCCGCGGTGGCGCACGTCGACACGGTCGCGGACGATGGCGTGGTGCGTCTGGGCAATGTGCAGATCACCGCGCACTACACGCCGGGTCACACGCCGGGCAGCACCACCTGGACGTGGCAATCGTGCGAAGGTGACCGCTGCCTGCACATGGTCTATGCGGACAGCGTTACCGCCCTGACGGCCGGGGGCTTTCGCTACAGCGATCCGGCGCATCCGGAACGCGTGCAGAACTATCGGCACGGCCTGGCCGTCATCGCGGCTTTGCCTTGCGACATCCTGGTGACGCCGCATCCCGACCAGATCGACTTCCTGGAACGCGTCGCCCAACGCGATGCGGGCGCCAAGCCCGACCCGATCATCAAGCCGGATGCCTGTCGCGCCTACGCTGCGGTCGGCGGTCGCAGCCTGGACGCCAGGCTGGCCAAGGAGCAGGCAGGGAAGGGTGGGTCCCCGTAAAACAGGGTGTTGACACTCAAATGAGAATTATTATCATCTGAGTCGCCACCACTCTCCTGCGGAGCTCCATCATGACCACGACGGTTTTGTCCCTCCCCCAGGGTGCCGACGCATTGGCCCGCCCGTTCCGCCTGCTCAGCCTCAAGCCTGCAGCGCCCGCCTCGCCGGGGGCGCCCATGCGGCGCGTGTCCAGCCAGTCGCTGCTCAAGGGCGAACGTGAACTGGTGATCCAGCACCAGGGCAACGAGTACCACCTGCGCCTTACCCGCAACGACAAGCTGATCCTCACCAAGTAATGGTTGCCGTGATCCGCGCTGCGGCGCGGGTCGCCGATGGCCATGCCGTCCCCCGAGGGAAGCGTCATGGGCATGGATGCCTTTTCCCTCCGGCTTCACGCCGGGGTATTTTCCCAGGCCTATCGCCACGCGGTTCTCGCCGAACGCCAGCCAGGTCCTTCCAAGGAGCACTGATGATGTTTGGCTGGCTTGCGCACGCCTTCGCTACGGCCCGGTCCTGCGCTGATACGGCGGCGTGGACCATCAGCCGCACCGCTGTCCGGATGCCCGGCACGGAGCTGGCCTCCCGTCTTCCCCTGCTGGGCGGCGTGCTGTATCTGCCGGCCTCCGTTGCCTCGCGTCCCTGTAGTGATGTCGCGCCCGGCTGGCTCGTGACGCGCGAGGATCTTGCCCCGCTGTTGCAGACGGAAGAACTGCGCGCTTCCAGCATGATCGGCGCCGACGGACCGCGCGAATGGATCGACTGCTTCGATGCCTCCGGCACGTTCTGCGCGCGACTTCATCTGCTGCCCGATACCGATTACCTCGCCTGGGATGCCTTGCTCGCGCGCGGCACGCCCTTGCCGGCCGCACCGGTCTGTCCGGGAGAAGTGGCCTGCAAGGCCGCCATCGCCGAACTGCTGTGTTTTCGCACCACGCGCGTGGCAACGCTGGATGTGCTGGACACGTTGCCGCTGGACCAGCTTTCGTTGCTCGGTCGCGGCATCGCCCGAGACGTGGCGAGGGCGGCGGCCGTGGCGCTGGCGCCTGCGTTCGACTAGCCGTCCGCGGACGTTTGTCCGTCTGTCCGAGCTTGTGTCCGCGGACAGCTGTCCGGCGATGGTGCGTGTTTCCAACTCACTGAAAAATAGCCAATAAATCGACCGCTCCGGCTTGGCACGCGGATTGCTCAGTAGGGTCAGGGGCCGCATTGTCCGCGGCCAGGGACCCATCGATGATTCGCGATACTTCCGCACAAGACCGGCTGGTCGAGGTCAAACGCAACCCCAAGCGCCGCATGCTGCTGATCGGCGCCGGCGTGGCCGTACTGGCGCTGCTCGCCGTGTTCGGTCCGCGCATCGGACGCCTGTTCTCGGCCGACGCGTCGGTCAGCGCTTCGCGCCTCGCCTTCGCCACCGTGGAACGCGGGCCGTTCGTGCGCGACATCGCGGCCGAAGGCAAGGTCGTCGCTGCGGTCAGCCCCACGCTCTACGCCACCTATGGCGGCGCCGTCACGCTCAAGGTGCACGCGGGCGACGCAGTGAAGAAGGGCCAGGTGCTCGCCGTCATCGACAGCCCTGAGCTCACCAACAAGCTCGCCCAGGAAATGAGCGCGGCCGACGCCATGCAGGTGGATTACCTGCGTGCGCAGATCGACGCGCGCAAGACGCGCGGCGAACTGCAGAAGGCCTACGACAACGCGCAGATCGACGAGCAGGGCGCCGAGCGCGACCTGGCCCGTTACCAGAAGGCGTTTTCGCTGGGCGCCGTGCCCAGCATGAACGTGGACAAGTCCAAGGACGATCTACAAAAAGCCAAGATCACGCTGATCCACGCCAAGTCCGACCTGGCCACCAATACCGACAGCCTCAACTTCGACATCCAGTCCAAGAAGCTCGCGCACGATCGCCAGCTGCTGCTGGTGAAAGACCTGCAGCGCCAGGTGGAAGACCTCAACGTGAAGTCGCCGGTGGATGGCCAGGTGGGCCAGCTCTTCATCGCCGAGCGCGCCACCGTGGCCAAGGATGCGCAACTGGTCAGCGTGATCGATCTCTCCGCGCTCGAAGTGGAAATGAAGGTGCCGGAAAGTTTCGCGCGTGACCTGGGCATCGGCATGACCGGCGAAATCAGCGGCAACGGCAGCGTGTGGAAGGGCCTGGTCAGCGCCATTTCGCCCGAAGTGGTGAACGGTGAAGTGGCCGCCCGCCTGCGCTTCGACGGCCAGACGCCCAAGCAGCTGCGCCAGAACCAGCGCCTCTCCGTGCGCATCCTGCTCGACAAGCGCGACAACGTGCTCACCGTGCAGCGCGGCTCGTTCGTGGACGAATCGGGTGGCAGCTACGCCTACCTCGTGCGTGACGGCGTGGCGGAGAAGCATCCCATCCGCGTCGGCGCCAGCAGCATCGACAAGGTGGAGATCCTCGATGGCCTGAAGGAAGGCGACAACATCGTGATCTCCGGTACCGACAGCTTCAAGGGCGCCCAGCGCGTCGCCATCTCCAACTAACCACCACCGAAGGACGACACAACCATGCTCAAGATGACCCATCTGTCCAAGGTCTACCGCACCGAAGTGGTGGAGACCTATGCGCTGCGCGACTTCAACATCAACGTGAACGAAGGCGAGTTCGTGGCCGTCACTGGTCCGTCCGGTTCGGGCAAGACCACCTTCCTCACCATCGCCGGCTTGCTGGAAACGTTCACGGGTGGCCAGTACCACCTCGACGGCGTGGAAGTGAGCAACCTCAACGACAACGAGCGCTCGCGCATCCGCAACGAGAAGATCGGCTTCATCTTCCAGGCGTTCAACCTGATTCCCGATCTCAACGTGTTCGACAACGTGGAAGTGCCGCTGCGCTATCGCGGCATGAAGGCCGCCGAACGCAAGGAACGCATCATGAATGCGCTCGAACGCGTGGGCCTGGCCTCGCGTGCCAAGCACTATCCGGCCGAACTCTCCGGCGGTCAGCAGCAGCGCGTGGCCATTGCGCGTGCGCTGGCCGGTTCGCCCCGCCTGCTGCTGGCGGACGAACCCACCGGCAACCTCGACACGCAGATGGCGCGTGGCGTGATGGAGCTTCTCGAAGAAATCCACCGCGAGGGCGCCACCATCGTGATGGTGACGCACGATCCGGAACTGGCTGCACGCGCGCAGCGCAACGTACACATCATCGACGGCCAGGTGGTGGATCTGGCGGAAGACCCGCGCTTCCACCATGCCGTGCATTCGGCACGCGCCAACTCGCCGGCCTGATTCCCCGCCACCGATGCCTCCCGCACGTGCGGGAGGCGGCTTCCGCCATGTAAAGGACGACCATGTTCGCCTATTACCTCCAGCTAGGCTTGCGCAGCCTTCGGAAAAACCCGCTGTTGACCCTGCTGATGGTGTTGGCGATCGGCTGCGGCGTGGCGGCGTCGATGACCACCTACTCGGTGTTCCGCGCCACCTCCAACAACCCGATTCCGCAGAAGTCCTCGCAGCTGTACGTGCCGCAGATCGACAACTGGGGTCCGGAAGCGACGGCGGACAACAAAGGCGAGCCGCCCAATGCGATGACGTATACCGACGCCATCAACCTGATGCGCGACAAGCGCGCGACGCGGCAGACGGCCTTGTTCCCGGCGGCGATGTCGATCGTGCCGGCGGATCCGTCCATGTTGCCGTTCCGCGAAACCAGTTACGCCTGGTATGCCGACGCCTTCCCGATGTTCGACATTCCCTTCCTCTACGGCCATGGCTGGACGGCCGACGAAGATGCATCGCATGCCGCGGTGGCGGTGATCGGCAAGGCGCTCAACGACAAGCTGTTCAACGGCGCCAACAGCGTCGGCAAGAACATCAACCTCAACGGCCGCGATTACCGCATCGTCGGCGTGGCGGCCAAGTGGAACCCCGAGCCGGTGTTCTACGACGTCATCAACACCAATGGCTTCGATGACCCGATCGAAGTGTTCATTCCTTTTACGCGTGCCGTGGAAGTGCAGACCACGACCAACGGCAACAACAACTGCAGCAAGGACCCGGGCAAGGGTTGGGATGCGTGGATCAAGTCCGAGTGCGTATGGCTGGGCTTCTGGGCGGAACTGCCGACCACGGCACAGGCTGATGCCTATCGCCAGTATCTCAATGGCTATGCCGCCGAGCAGCAGCGTGCCGGCCGTTTCCGTTGGGCGCCCAACACGCGCCTGCGTAATGTGACGGAATGGCTCGACTATCAGAAGGTGGTGCCGCAGGAGGCCAAGGTCTCGCTGCTGGTGTCGTTGGGCTTCCTGCTGATCTGCCTGGTGAACACGGTCGGTCTGCTGTTGGCCAAGTTCATGCGGCGCTCGTCGGAAATCGGCGTGCGGCGTGCGCTGGGTGCGACGCGCAAGGAGATCTATCTGCAGTTCCTGATCGAAGCGGCCGCGATCGGCCTGGCTGGCGGTGTGATCGGCCTGGTGCTTACGGGCCTGGGCGTGATGGGTATCTCGCTGGTGTTCGAACCGGACATCGCCAAACTCGCCACGCTCGATGCATCGCTGATCCTCCTCACCATGTTGCTCGCGATCCTTGCGACGGTGCTGGCGGCCTTTTATCCCACGTGGCGTGCTGCGCAAGTGCAGCCGGCGTGGCAGCTGAAATCCAATTGAGGCGACGACCATGCTGCAGATCAAGCCCATACTCGCCGCACTCAAGCGTCACAAGGCTGGCACCGTTCTCATCGCCATGCAGATCGCCTTGACCCTGGCGATCGTCTGCAACGCGATCTTCATCATCCATCAGCGACTGGATCGCGTGCAGCGTCCCACCGGCATGGTGGAAAGCGACCTGATGGCGATCCAGAGCCGCTTCGTCGGTATCGAGGAATCCAAGGCGGGTCCCCTGGTCAAGGCGGACCTGGTCGCGCTGCGCCAGCTTCCGGGCGTGCAGGACGCCGTGGCCTTGAACTCCTATCCGCTGCGCGGCGGTGGCTGGTCGACCGGCGTACGCACCGATCCGGACGCGAAGAACTCCAAGGCACACACCACGCAATACTTCGGTGACGAACACGCCTTGCCGACCATGGCGCTCAAGCTCGTCGCGGGACGCAACTTCCGTCCCGACGAAATCGTGGAAGCCGATCCGCAGGCGGTGCCCGATCCTGCCGTGATCATCGTGAGCAAGGCGTTGGCCGACAAGATGTATCCAGAAGGTTCGGCGCTGGGCAAGACCATCTACATCGGCGACTCCAAGTCACCCAGCACCATCGTGGGTATCGTGGAGCGCCTGCAGGTGCCGTGGAATGGCACGTGGTCCGACTCGTTCTACGAGAACTCGCTGATCCAGCCTGTACAGCTCACCAGTGCGTTCACCAATTACCTGATCCGCACCAAGCCCGGCCAGCTGGCCGATGTGCTGAAGGCGGCGCCGGCAGCGCTGGTGAAGGCCAACCGCATGCGTGTGATTCCTTCCGAGCGCGGTGTGCGCAGCTTTGCCCAGGTGCGCGAATACGCGTACAAGGGCGACCGCGGCATGGCCATCCTGATGGGCGTGGTGTGCCTGGTGCTGCTCGGCATCACCGCGGCGGGCATCGTGGGCCTGACCAGCTTCTGGGTCGGCCAGCGCCGCAAGCAGATCGGCGTGCGACGCGCGCTGGGCGCGACCAAGCACGACATCCTCAGCTACTTCCTCACCGAGAACCTGCTGATCGGCATTGCGGGCGTGCTGATTGGCGCCTTGCTCGCGGTCGGCATGAACCTGTGGCTGGTGACGCAGTTCGAAATGGCGCGCTTGTCGGTCATCTATGTGTTGGTTGGTGTCGTGACGCTGCTGTTGCTGGGGCAGGGCGCGACGCTGGCGCCGGCCATGCGCGCCTCGCGCGTGTCGCCGGTGGAGGCCACGCGCTCGGTCTGACCGGCGCGTGGTGAAGCAAGACAAGGACGGCAGGGCCTGCTGGGAAACACGAGGTAACGATGAGCGGCATGTTTGTGCACAACTTGCGACTGGGAACGGCGAGCCTTCGGCGCAACGTCTTTCTGACGACATTGATGATCATGTCGATCGGCTTTGGCGTGGCGGCGTCGATGGTGACGTTTGCCGTGTTCCGCGCGGTGTCGGGTGACCCGATTCCGCAGAAGTCGTCGCAACTGTTCGTGCCGCTGATCGACAATCGCGGGCCGCAGTACAACCGCCGTGGCGAGCCGCCGTCGGCGCTCAATTACGTCGATGCGGTGGCGCTGATGCGTGCGCACAAGGCCGTGCGCCAGACCATGGTGTATCCGGTGGGTCTTTCGGTGATGCCGGATGATCCGCACCGCATGCCGTTCAAGGCGCCGGGCTACGCCACGTACGGCGACTTCTTCAGCATGTTCGACGTGCCGTTCCAATACGGCAGTGGTTGGAGCAGCGCCGAGGACGAAGCGCGCGAGCCAGTGATCGTGATCAGCCGCGCGCTCAACCAGAAGCTCTACGGCGGCAGCAACAGCGTCGGCCGTCGGGTGATCCTGGACGACAAGCAGTACCGCATCGTGGGCGTCACCGACACGTGGGATCCCAAGCCGCGTTTCTTCGACACCTTCAGCGGCAACGCCTATGCCGATCCCACGCAAATCTACATTCCCTTTACCTACGCCATCGCGCAGCACATCGACACCCGCGGCAACAACAACTGCGGCAGCGACGGCAAGCGCGGCGACACCTGGGATTCGTGGCTGCACGGCGAATGCGTGTGGATCAACCCGTGGGTGGAATTGAACAGCGCCGCGGACGTGCAGGCGTATCGCCAATTCCTGGACGGGTACGCGCGTGAACAGCGTCAGGCGGGCCGTTTCAACTGGGCGCCTAACAATCGCCTGCGCAACGTGCGGGAGTGGCTGGACTACCAACGCGCGGTGCCGCAGGAGAGCCGCATTTCGATGACGCTGGCGTTCGGTTTCCTGGTGATCTGCCTGGTCAACACCATCGGCCTGCTGCTGGCAAAGTTCATGCGCCGTGCGCCGGAGATCGGCGTGCGTCGCGCGCTGGGTGCGTCGCGTGGCGACATCTACCGCCAGTTCCTCGCCGAAGCGGCCATGGTCGGACTGGCCGGCGGCACGTTGGGACTCGTGTTGACGGCGATCGGCATGCTTGGCCTTGGCATGGTGTTCGAACCGCAGATTGCGCGGCTCGCACACCTGGACGCATCGCTGGTGCTGCTGACTTTGCTGGTGGCCATTACGGCCACGGTCATCGCGGCGTTCTATCCCACCTGGCGGGCGGCGCAAGTGCAGCCGGCCTGGCAGCTCAAGTCCAACTGAGGGGAGAGGCGAACCGTGCAGATCAAGCCGATACTTTCCGCGCTGCGCCGACACAAGGCGGGCACCTTTCTGATCGCCGCGCAGATCGCGTTGACGCTGGCCATCGTGTGCAATGCGCTGTTCATCATCCAGCAGCGCGTGACGCACCTGTCCGAACCCACCGGCATCGACGAAGCCAATATCTTCGTGATCAAGAGCGAGTGGGTCGGCGCGCCAGGCCCCGATCGTGCCGACGCGCAGATGCGCGAAGACCTGCAGGTGCTGCGCCAGCTGCCCGGCGTGCAGGACGCCACGCCGAGCAATTCGTATCCGCTGCGTGGCGACGGTTGGGACGATGCCATCCGGCTCAAGCCCGACCAGGTGCAGGACACCTCCGGCTCCACCATTTATTTTGCCGACGAGCATTTCCTCGACACGCTGGATCTCAAGCTCATCGCCGGACGCAATTTCCGCGCGGAAGAAATCGGCCATATGGACATGCGCTACAAGCTGGCGCCGCCGGTGGTGATCATCACCAAGGCGCTGGCGGAGAAACTGTTTCCGGGCGATACCTCGGTGGGCAAGACCATCTACCTGATCGGCGGCCCGGCGACCGTCATCGGCGTGGTGGAACTGCTGCAGGCGCAAAGCGTGGAGCACTGGGCCGCCGATTTTGCTTATCGCTCGGTGATCATTCCCGAACGCCTGAACGCTTCGCTGGGCACGTTCTACATCGTGCGCACCAAGCCGGGGCAGCTGGATGCGAGCATGCCGGCCGCGGTCAAGGCGCTCTTCGCGCAGAACCCGCGACGCGTGATCAACGAGGACGATGGCGTGCTGAGCTTCAGCGAGGTGCGTTCGCGCGCCTACGAGCGCGACCGCGGCATGGCGATCCTGATGGGCGTGATCTGCGTAGTGCTGCTGGCGATCACCGCGGCGGGCATCGTCGGGCTCACCAGCTTCTGGGTGGGCCAACGCCGCAAGCAGATCGGCGTGCGGCGCGCGCTGGGCGCCACGCGGCAGGACGTGCTGCAGTACTTCATGACCGAGAACCTGCTCATCAGTTGCGGCGGCGTGCTGATGGGTGCGGTGCTCGCCGTTGCGATCAATCTATGGATGGTCACCCGCTTCGAGATGCATCGGCTGTCGCTGGTGTACCTGATCGTGGGCGTGGTGATCTTGCTGTTGCTGGGTCAGGGTGCGGTACTTGCGCCGGCGCTTCGTGCGTCGCGCGTGCCGCCGGTGGAGGCCACGCGATCGGTGTGACCGCGTGGATGGCGCTAAGAGAGGAATAACCACATGTTCGGCTATTACTTGGACCTGGCGCTACGCAGCCTCAGGCGCAACAAGATCCTCACCGCGCTGATGGTGGTGGCGATTGCGCTGGGTATCGGCGCGAGCATGACCACGCTCACCGTGCTGCACGTGCTGTCGGGCGATCCGCTGCCGGGCAGCAGCCAAACGCTGTTCTATCCGCAGGTCGATCCGCGCGACATGGACGGCTATGAAGAGGGCAAGCGTCCGCCGGAACAGATCGCCTGGACCGACGGCATGAACCTCCTGCATGCCAAGCGCGCCGATCGGCAGGCCTTGATGACAGGTGGCGCGGTGCCGGTGCAGCCCACGCAGTCGAACATCGATCCGTTCTTCAGCGATGCGCGCTACACCAGCAGCGACTTCTTCCCGATGTTCCAGGTGCCATTCCTCTATGGACGTCCGTGGACGGAGGCCGAGGACAACAGCAGGGCGCGGGTGGTGGTGATCAGCCGCAAGCTCAACGAGAAACTGTTCGGCGGCAAGGACAGCACTGGCCAGACCTTGCGCATGAAGGACACGGCATTCCAGGTGATCGGCGTGCTCGATGCATGGAAGCCGGTGCCGCGCTTCTACGATCTCAACATGGAGAGCTACGGCGACGTCGAAGACGTGTTCGTGCCGTTGACCACCTCGCGCGACGTGCATTTCGGGCACAGCGGCAACACCGATTGCTGGGGCACCGGCGGTGGCGACGACGAGCACGCGGAAACGTCGCCATGCGTCTGGCTGCAGTTCTGGGTGCAGCTCGATGGCGCCAGCAAAGTGGCCGCGTATCACGACTTCCTCGTGCACTACTCGCAGGAGCAGAAGACGCTGGGCCGTTTCCAGCGACCGGTGAACGTCGAGCTGCCCGGACTGATGGAATGGATGGACATCAACAAGGTGGTGCCGGGCGACGTGCGCCTGCAGACCTGGCTCGCGCTTGGCTTCCTGCTGGTCTGCCTGGTCAACACGGTGGGCCTGATGCTGGCGAAGTT
Organism: Dyella japonica; assembly: GCF_040545895.1. Classification (GTDB taxonomy): domain Bacteria; phylum Pseudomonadota; class Gammaproteobacteria; order Xanthomonadales; family Rhodanobacteraceae; genus Dyella; species Dyella japonica_D. The sequence goes on along the minus strand of NZ_JBEPMU010000003.1, from coordinate 351,769 downwards.
CCTGCGCCGCGCGGGCGAACTCGGCGTGCGCCGTGCCCTGGGTGCGTCCAAGCGTGAAGTGTTCATGCAGCTGCTGGTGGAGTCCGGCGTGATCGGACTTGCCGGCGGCGCGTGCGGACTGCTGCTGGCGTTCGTTGGCCTGTGGCTGGTGCGCAAGCAACCTTCCGACTATGCCGCGCTGGCCCATATGAGCATGGGCATGCTGGCACTCACTTTCCTGCTGGCCGTTGGCACCACCCTGCTTGCCGGCCTGCTGCCGGCCTGGCGCGCCTGCCAGATCACTCCCGCGCTGCAACTGAAGAGCCAGTGACCATGGATATTCTTCCGATCCTTTCGACGTTGCGCCGCCACAAGACCACCGCCTTCCTGGTGATCGCGGAGATCGCGCTCACCTGCGCCATCGTGTGCAACGCAGTGTTCATCATCGATCAGCGCATCGAGCGCATCCACTGGCAGAGCGGCGTGGACGAGCAGCGCCTGCTGCACATCGCGCTCACCAACATCGGCGTGACCAAGGACGACAAGGCGCGCCGCAACGAAGACCTGGCCGCGCTGCAGCAAGTGCCCGGCGTGGTCTCGGTGGCCTCGGTGAACCAGGTGCCGTTCGGCAATTCTTCGTCCAACGGCAGCATCAAGCTCGATCCCAAACAACGCATCGCCACGCTCAACGCCACCGACTACTTTGGCGAGAACGTCACCCAGACACTGGGCACGCAACTCATCGCCGGTCGCGAGCTGCAGGCCGACGACTATATGGACATGGACCAGGTGGTGAATGCCGCCGCAACCAAGGACGCCAAGGGCATTCCGCACGTCACGGTGATCACGCAGAACCTGGCCCAGCGCCTGTGGCCGGGGCAGTCGGCATTGGGCAAGCAGATCTACATGTCCGATTACCCGTTCACCGTGGTGGGCGTGGTGAAGGACCTGATCCGGCCGTCCATCTGGGATGACTCGGCCAAGAGCTACACCATGGTGTTGCCGGTGCGCGTGGCCAACAACGAATACATCGTGCGCGTGGACGATCCGAAGAACCGCGAGCGCGTGTTGAAGGCGGCGGTGGCGAAACTCAAGGAGATCAATCCGCATCGCATCGTGCTCAAGCAACATCTGCTGTCCAACATGCGCGAGGACTTCTTCCAGAACGACCGCGCCATGGCTGGTTTGCTGCTGGGTGTGTGCGTGGCGTTGCTGATCGTCACGGCGCTGGGCATCGTGGGCCTGGGCAGTTTCTGGGTGGCGCAGCGTCGACGGCAGATCGGCGTGCGTCGTGCACTGGGCGCCACGCGCAGCAACATCCTGCGTTATTTCCAGACCGAGAACTTCCTGCTCGCCACCATCGGCATCGCCGTGGGCATGGTGCTGGCCTACGGCATCAACCTGTTGCTGATGGTGCACTACGAGTTGCCGCGCTTGCCCGGCATCTATTTCCCGGTCGGCGCGCTGCTGCTCTGGGGCATCGGCCAGTTGGCCGTGCTGGGGCCGGCGATGCGTGCCGCGGCGGTGCCGCCGGTGGTTGCCACGCGCTCGGTGTAACCAAGGGGGCAGGGGAATGTTCGGTTACTACCTCGACCTGGCGCTGCGCAGCCTTGGCCGCAACAAGGTACTCACCTCGCTGATGGTGCTGGCCATCGCCGTGGGCATCGGCGCGTGCATGACCACGCTGACGGTGGTGCACCTGCTTTCCGGCGATCCCTTGCCGGGCCGCAGCCAGGCCATCTTCTATCCGCAGGTGGATGCCGACCCGAAGAACAAGGACAGCAACGAACCGCTGGACGTGCTGGACTACCGTTCGGCGGTCGACCTCTGGAGCGCGCGGCGCGCTGACCGGCAGACGATGCTGGTGCAAAGCGTGGTGCGCCTGAACACGGCCGATGCCGGGAAGCCAGCCGTGATGATACCGATGCTGTCGGCCACGGCGGACTTCTTCAGCATGTTCAACGTGCCGTTCCGCTATGGCGGCCCGTGGAGCGAGCAGGATGACGCGGCGCGTGCGCGGGTGGCCGTCATCACCGACGACCTCAACCAGAAGCTGTTCGCCGGCGAAAACAGCGTGGGGCGCACCTTGCGTCTGCGCGGCAGCGACGTGCGCATCGTCGGTGTGCTCAAGCCGTGGCGGCCCTCGCCGCAGTTCTACGCCGTGCGCGGCGGCCGTTTCGCGGCAGGCGACACCAGCGATTTCTACGCCAAGCCGGAGGACGTAATCACCCCGTTCTTCACCGGCCTGGACGTCAACGACGGCAATTTCCAGCAGTTCACCTGCTGGCAGGAGGCGCCGCATCCGGGGCATCTGCAGGACTCGCCGTGCGTGTGGGTGGCACTGTGGGTGCAGATCGACGATGCGAGCCGGGTCGCCGCTTACCGGCGCTTCGTGGCGGATTACGCTGCGCAGCAGCAGGTGATCGGTCGTTTCACGCATGCCGGCAACACGCGCCTGCGCAGCCTGATGGGATGGCTGGATTTCAACGGCGTATTGCCGAGCAACGTGCGGCTGCAGGCCTGGCTGGCGGTGGCGTTCCTCGTCATTTGCCTGGTCAACATGGTGGGTCTGCTGCTGGCGAAATTCCTGCGCCGCAGTGGTGAAATCGGACTGCGCCGCGCACTCGGCGCCAGCCGCGCGGCCGTGTTCGCGCAGTACATGGTGGAGTCGGCCATGATCGGACTCATCGGCGGCATCTGCGGCTGGCTGCTCACCCTGGCAGGGCTGTGGTTCATACGGCAGCAGCCGGTGGCCTATGCGGACCTGGCGCGCCTGGACGTGTCGATGTTCCTGCTCACCTTCCTCGCCGCGATCGGTTCCAGCCTGCTGGCCGGAGCCCTTCCGGCGGTGCGTGCGTGCCGCGTGGTGCCGGCATGGCAACTGAAGTCCCTGTGAGGCCAACCGTGACGCAATTCGCTCCCATTTTTTCCGCCTTGCGTCGTCACCGCCTTGCCACGGCGCTCATTGCGTTCGAAATCGCACTGGCCTGCGCGGTGTTGTGCAACGCCTGCTTCCTCATCGTGGGGCAACTGCGGGCTTTGCATATCGAGAGCGGCGTGGCCGAATCCTCGCTGGCGGTGATCAACCTCGGTTGCGACGGCTGCAAGGGTGCTGACCTCAACGCACGCGTCACCACCGCGTTGCGCGCCGTGCCTGGCGTGCAGTCGGTGGCCGTGGTGAATGCCGTGCCGTTCTCGCAGCCGACCGGCTACGCCGGCATCAGTCTCGATCGCGAACATTTCATCGCCGTGCCGCACTTTTACACAGGCGGTCCCGACGCGGTGGGAACACTGGGGCTACAACTGCAGGCAGGACGTGCGTTCCGCACGGAGGATTTCCAGACGGCCGAACTCTGGCTTCCGCAAAACAACGCGGTGTGGATCACGCGCGCATTTGCCCAGCGCCTATGGCCCGGACAGGACCCGCTGGGCAAGGAGTTCTGGGCGAACAAGTACCGCTTCCGCGTGATCGGCGTGATGGCGCACCTGACGCCTCCGGATCCGGGCGGCGGCCACGGCGACAGCGCTGGCGAGTGGTCCATCTTCGTGCCGGTGATTCCGGGTGAATCGCTCCATGGCGTCTACGCGCTGCGCGCGAATCCCACGGATCTCTCGCGCGTGCTTCGCGAGGCCCGTGCCGCCGCCCAGAAGGCAGCGCCCGAAGCCGTGCTCGATCTGCAGCAGAGCCGCACGGTGCCCGAGCTGCGCGCGGACTTCTTCCGGCAGACGCGCGTGATGGTCGGCACGCTGGCGGGCGTCATCGTTGCGCTGCTGCTGGTGACGGCGTTGGGCATCGTGGGGCTGGCCAGCTTCTGGGTGCAGCAGCGACGCAAGCAGATCGGCATACGCCGGGCCATCGGCGCGACACGCGGCGACATCCTGCGCTACTTCCTGGCGGAAAATTTCCTGATCGTGACGGTGGGCATCGCCATCGGCACGGTGATGACGTTCGCACTCAACCTGATGCTGATGAAGTTCTACGAAGTGCCGCGCCTGCCGCTGTACTACCTTCCGCTGGGCGCGCTCGTGCTGTGGACGCTGGGCCAACTCGCCGTGCTGGCCCCGGCCAAGCGTGCGGCCGACGTGCCGCCGGTGGTGGCGACGCGATCGGTGTGAGCGGCACAAAGAGCAAGAACCTGCTGTTTTGGCAGGCGGACCGGCTCGCTGAACGATAGGGCGTGCGGTTCGGCACGGGCGGGCGGGCGTGCGGTGTGCAGAATAGAGGGATATCAACCCGAGGATGTACCCATGAAGATTGGACCACGCATGCTCCTGGTCGGCCTGGCGCTTTCTGCGGCCTGTGCCGGCTCGACGCAGGCCGCCACGGCGGATGTCTCCACGCGCGAGAAGGCGCTGAACGACCTGCTGGCCGAGCAGTGGCAACACAATCTGGAGAATTCGCCGGAGTTCGCCACCATCCTCGGCGACCTGCGCTACAACAACCGCTGGACCGATGCCTCGCTGGCACACCAGCGCGCCGAGGTGGCCAAGACCCAGGAATTCCTCAAGCGCTTCCAGGCCATCGACACCACGGGCTTTTCCGATGACGACAAGCTCAACCAGCAACTGATGGTTCGTCAGCTGCAGGATGCGCTCAAGGCGCATGACCTGAAGCTCGACGAGATGCCGCTGGACCAGATGAGCGGCGCGCATCTGCAACTGGCCGGTTTCATCAGCTCCATTCCCTTCGACAACACGAAGGAATACGACGACTACCTCGCCCGCCTGAAGGCCGTGCCGGCGCTGTTCGACCAGGTCACCGCGGTGGCGCAGCAGGGCATGAAGGACGGCATGATGCCGCCGAAGTACCTGCTCGAAAAAGTGGTCGTGCAGATCGACAGTATCGGCAAGCCGGCCGGCATGGACAGCGTGTTTGCCGAGCCGCTGAAGCACTTTCCCAAGTCGGTTTCCGCCGCTGACCAGAAGCGCCTGCACGATGCCATCATCGCCGCCATCGACCAGCAGGTGCGTCCGGCGTATCAGAAGCTCGGCACGTTCGTGAAGAACGATTACGCCCCGCACGGCCGCAGCGAGCCGGGCGTGTGGCAGCTGCCCAACGGTGCGGCCATCTACGCCTTCCAGGTGGAACAGATGACCACCACCAAGGAAAGCCCGGAGCGCATCCACGAGATCGGCCTTTCGGAAGTGAAGCGCATCGAAGGCGAGATGACCGAGATCGCCAAGCAGCAGGGCTTCAAGGATCTGCCGAGCTTCCGCGAATCGCTCAAGACCAACCCGAAGGTGCACGCCACCTCGCGTGAGGACATCCTCAACCGCTATCGCGGCTACCTCGCCGGCATGCAGCCGGAACTGCCCAAGCTGTTCGGCCTGCTGCCCAAGACCAAGGTGGAAGTGGTGCCGGTGGAAGCGTTCCGCGAGAAAGAAGCCGCCGCGGCCGAATACCACCAGGGCACGCCCGATGGTTCGCGTCCGGGCCAGATCTTCGTCAACACCGGCGACTACCAGAACCGCAGCGTGCTGAGCATCGAGTCCACCGCCTATCACGAAGGCATCCCGGGCCATCACATGCAGATCTCCATCGCGCAGACGCTGCCCAAGCTGCCGCCGTTCCGCCAGCAGGCGGGCTACACCGCGTACATCGAAGGCTGGGCGCTGTATGCCGAGCAGCTGGGCAAGGAAGTGGGCTTCTACAAGGACCCGCTCTCCTACTACGGCCATCTCTCCGATGAGCTGCTGCGCGCCGATCGCCTCGTGCTCGACACGGGCGTGCACTACAAGCACTGGTCGCGCCAGCAGATGATCGACTTCTTCCACGCGCACTCCAGCGAGGACGAGCCGGACGTGCAGGCCGAGACCGACCGCTACATCACCTGGCCGGGCCAGGCGCTGGCGTACAAGATGGGCCAGCTGAAGATCCTGGAGCTGCGTGCGCACGCCAAGAAGGAACTGGGCGAGAAGTTCGACATCCGCGCCTTCCACGACGAAATCCTCGGTGGCGGCGCCTTGCCGCTGGACGTGCTCGAAGCGCGTACCGATGCCTGGATCGCCGCGGTAAAGGCGGGCAAGGCGCCGGCACACCCGGTCAATAATTGAGGCATTGAACGTTCAGGACCGTCATTCCAGCGAACGCTGGAATCCAGCGCCTAGGTGCCCTGGACAGGCACTGGATCCCGGCTTTCGCCGGGATGACGGTTAATCCAGGCGACGAATCGATCGATTGATGGCAACCTTTTGGCGTGGAGATGCATCCACGTCTACATGTGCAAGCGACGAATGCGAACCGTACTGATCATCGACGACAACCCGGCCGTGGGCGAGGCGCTGTCCCTGGCGCTCTCCCTGCATGAGATCCGCCCGCTGATCGCGCTCACGCCGGAGCAGGGCCTGGCCATGCTCGAGACCGAACGGGTGGACGTGGTGATCCAGGACATGAATTTCACCGCCGACACCACCTCGGGCGAAGAGGGCATCGCGTTGTTCCGCGAGCTGCGCCAGCGCCATGCGGACATGCCGGTGATACTGCTCACCGCATGGACTCACCTGGAAACGGCGGTGGAACTGGTCAAGGCTGGTGCGGCGGACTATCTCGCCAAGCCGTGGGACGACGCCAAGCTGCTCGCCACGGTGGAAAACCTGCTGGAGCTTTCCGAATCCACGCGTGAAGTGACGCGCGCGCGCAACGAGCGCCGCAAGCGCCGCGAAGACCTGCAGCGCCGCTACGACCTGGACGGCATCGTGTTCGCCTCCGAAGCCATGGCCCGCACGCTGGACCTGGCCTGCCAGGTGGCGCGTTCGGATGTGCCCGTGCTCATCACCGGCCCCAACGGCGCCGGCAAGGAACGCATCGCCGCCATCGTGCACGCCAATTCGGCGGTGAAGCGTGGCCAGTTCATCGCGGTGAACTGCGGCGCGTTGCCGGGCGAACTGATCGAAGCCGAATTGTTCGGCGCCGATGCCGGTGCCTACACCGGCGCCAACAAGGCGCGCGAAGGCCGTTTCGAAATGGCCGATGGCGGCACGCTGTTCCTCGACGAAATCGGCAACCTGCCGTTGTCGGGCCAGGTGAAGCTGTTGCGCGTGCTGGAAACCGGCCAGTTCGAACGATTGGGTTCGGGCCGCACGCGCCAGGTGAAGGTGCGCGTGCTGAGCGCCACCAATGCCGACCTCAAGGCGATGATACGTGCGGGCACGTTCCGCGAAGACTTGTATTACCGCCTCAACGTGATCGAAGTGAACCTGCCGCCGCTGGCCGATCGCGTGGACGATATCCTGCCGCTGGCTGAATTCTTCCTCGACGGCCGTGCCGAACTTACCGATGCCGCACGCGATTCGATGCTGAGCTATCCGTGGCCGGGCAACGTGCGGGAACTGAAGAACGCCATCGAGCGCGCGGCGCTGCTGGTGAGCGACGGACGCATCACGCCCGAGCAGCTCAATTTGCCGCAGATCGCCGCGGTGGGTGCACGCAATCTGGACGAGCCCAGCCGCGAAACGGTGGAAGCGGCGCTGGACAAGGCCGGCGGCGTCGTCAGTCGTGCCGCCCAGTCGCTGGGGCTGTCACGACAGGCGTTGTATCGCCGCATGGAGCGCTACGGCCTGGCGCAGGCGTGACGCATGGCAGGCCACGTTGCCGACATGCCCAAGGCCGAGGATGATGTCTGCCGTGCCGAGGGAGTCCGCCATGCGACACCGTCACCTGCTTCTCGTCATCGGCTTGTACTGCCTGAGCGCCGCTGCATGGGCTCAGGGCGGTGCATCTTCCAAAACGCCCAATCTTTCGTTGCCGATGCTGCCGCCCGCCGCGGCGAGCACCGTGGCGGATGGCTATCGCGATACCTTGAGCACGGCCACCGTCAACGCGCAGCGCTTCAACTTCAGCGCCAACCCGGCCAAGGACAACGCGCCGCCAGACCAGTCGCCGATCCGCGTGATCATCAACAACGGCCACGGGCCGCATGCGAACTGCGTACCGATGGGGCCTGGGGCAGGTTGTCACTGATGTCGATGTCTCACGGAGGAGAAATTTGATGCGGCTGGGCCTTCGTTCGCTCGAGTCGCGCATGGTGATGCTGCTGGGCTTTGCCGGCCTGTCGGGCGCACTCATCTATGCCGGCGTCACCCAATGGCCGTTGCCGCAGATGCTGGTGTGGATGCGCCACGACCTCGGTATCGATCTGGGCACGCCCGCGCATTTCGGTTTCTACGGCGGGCTGATTGTCTCGCTCGCGTTCCTGTTGCCGCTGTCGCTGTGGCTGGGCCATCGCGTGATGTCGCCCATCACCAAGCTGCTGCGTGCGCTGGAAGGCGCCGTGGCCAGCTATCGCGACGGCGATTTCAGTTTTTCCATCGCGGCCACGCGTCGTGACGAACTGGGCGAGCTGATCCGCATGCACAACGCGCTGGGCCAGACCTTGCGCGAACAGCGGCAGAACCTCGCGCAGCGCGAGCTGCTGCTGGACACCGTAGTGCAGAACACGCCCGTGGCCCTGGTGCTCACCGATGCGAGCGGCCGCGTGACCTACGCCAACATCGCCGCGCGCCATCTCTTCAACGAGGGCCGCACGCTGCACGGCCTGAGTTTTGCCGATCTCATCAGCGACAGCCCTGAGGCGCTGCGCCGCGCGGTGGACAGCGGCGAAGATGCCTTGCTCACCGTGGAAATGGACGGCGGCGAAGAAACGTTCCATCTTTCGCAGCGTAGTTTCCGCCTGCATGGCCGTCCGCATCGGTTGCAATTGTTCCGTCGCATGACGCGCGAGTTGTCGCGGCAGGAAGTGGCGACATGGAAGCGCGTAATCCGCGTGATCAGCCACGAGCTCAACAATTCGCTGGCACCGATTTCGTCGCTGGCGCATTCAGGCGCGGAGCTGGCGCGTCGTGGCGATACGGCGCGGCTGCCGGGCGTGTTCGCCACCATCGGCGAACGCGCGCGCCATCTGCATGGCTTCATTGCCGGCTACGCGAGCTTTGCCAAGCTGCCCGCGCCGCAACCGTCATCGATCGATTGGAAGCCCTTTCTCGACGCCTTGTCGTTGCACTGCAAGTTCCAGTTGCGCGGCAGCTTGCCGGAGCAGCCGGGCTGGTTCGATGCGGCGCAGATCGAGCAGGTGCTGATCAACCTGGTGAAGAACGCGCACGAATCGGGCAGCGTGGAAGAGGGCGTGTCGCTGTCGCTCGCGGTGATCGGCCGTGACGTGCGCATCGAAGTGGCCGATCGCGGCCCAGGCATGAGCGAAACCGTGCTGGCGCAGGCGCTGTTGCCGTTCTATTCCACCAAGCGCTCGGGTACGGGTTTGGGCCTGGCGCTGGCGCGCGAGATCGTGGAAGCCCACGGCGGTCGCATTGCGCTGGCCAACCGGGAAGAGGGCGGTCTGCGAGTCAGCCTTCTCCTGCCACTGGGGCCGCGCTAGCCCGTTATCCGCTCTCGTCAGGCTCGCCTATACTCGGTCCAACCTTCATGGAACGGGGATCAGGCAATGGGACAGCTTTTCGCTCTGGTGGTGATCGTGGTGGCGGTCATCGTGCTCGCCAAGCTGGTGCGCATCGTGCCGCAAGGTTACGAATGGACGGTGGAGCGCTTTGGCCGCTACACGCGCACGCTGTCGCCCGGCCTGCATTTTCTGGTGCCCTTCATCTACACCATCGGGCGCAAGATGAACATGATGGAGCAGGTGCTCGACGTTCCCTCGCAGGACGTGATCACCAAGGACAACGCCGTGGTGCGTGTGGATGGCGTGGTGTTCTATCAGGTGCTCGATGCGTCGAAGGCTGCCTATGAGGTGGCCAATCTGGAGCAGGCCGCGCTCGCCTTGATCATGACCAACATCCGCACCGTACTCGGTTCGATGGATCTGGACGAATCGCTCAGCCAGCGCGATGCCATCAACGCAAAACTGCTGAAGGTGGTGGACGAAGCCACCCATCCGTGGGGTGTGAAGGTCAACCGCATCGAGATCAAGGACATCGCGCCGCCGCGTGACCTGGTCGATTCGATGGCCCGCCAGATGAAGGCCGAGCGCGAGAAGCGAGCCAACATTCTCGACGCCGAGGGTTTTCGTCAGGCCGCCATCCTCAAGGCCGAAGGCGAAAAACAATCGGTGATCCTGGCCGCCGAAGGCGAGAAGGAAGCTGCCTTTCGCGCTGCCGAGGCGCGCGAGCGTTCCGCCGAGGCTGAAGCCAAGGCCACCGCGATGGTGTCCGAGGCCATCGCGAACGGCAACGTCAACGCGCTGAACTATTTCGTCGCTACCAAGTATGTGGAGGCGCTGAAGGAAATGGCTAATTCGCCCAATCAGAAGATGTTGCTGCTGCCGATGGAATCCACCGGCATCCTTGGCTCGCTGGCCGGCATCGCCGAACTGGCCAAGGATTCGCTCAATCAGCAGCAGGCCAGCGCCACGGTCCGCCGCACGCCGCCGTCAATGACCTGAGCGCGGAGACACCACGACGATGGAACAGATCGCGCTTCACTACCTCTGGTGGATCCTTGCGTTGGTGCTGATCGCCATCGAAGTGATCCTGCCCGGCTATTTCATGCTGTGGATCGGCATTGCCGCCGGTATCACCGGCGTGGTGGTGCTGGCGGCACCAGAGTTGCCGCTGCTGGGGCAGGCGGTGGTGTTCGTGGTGCTCGCGTTCCTCTCGTGCGCGGCGTACTGGTACGGCCTGCGTCCACGCCTGATGCGCGATGAGCCGGGCGATGCGCTACTCAATCGTCGCGGTGAACAGAAGATCGGCCAACGTTATGTGCTGGTGGAGCCGATTGTTCATGGGCGTGGGAAGGCGAAGGTCGGCGACAGTTTGTGGTTGGTGAGTGGGCCGGATTTGCCGGTGGGGACGATGGTGGAGGTGGTGGGGGTGGATGGGACGACGTTGTTGGTGAAGGTGGCTGAGTAGGCGCTCGTTGGGCGTGACGCTTCGTTGTGGGCTGGTGAGGTTGGCGTGCGTTCCTGGCTCGTTGTTCCTGCGAACCTTCAATGGGGGCAAGAAGGGGAGTGGCCTTTCAGCGGCCGAAGACTTCCTCGCTCGTCATTCCGGCGCAGGCCGGAATCCAGCGCCTCGGTGTTGGGTTGTCGCGATCACGTGTGATCGCGCTTATGCAATGACTCCGCGATCAGGCCGCCTACGCGGCGGGCGTTTCGATCGGCTGCCGCCGCTCGAGTCACTTTTCTTTTGCTGGCCCAAAAGAAAAGTAACCCAAAGAAAATGGCCTGAAGAGCTCGCAGCATCGTGTTGGGATAAGCCCGAACGCTCGAGGATGGTTGTGGCGGGACACCCATGGGAGGCCACACAGCGGGCACTCCGTAGCGCTGCGCAACGCGCCCGAATCGCAGAGGACTTAAAGCGGAGCCTCGCTCCGCATCGGCCTTTGCTTGGCTTCGCCCTTCAAGGTCATACGCGATGCACCACACTTCTCCCTCTCCCCTTGTGGGAGAGGGTTGGGGAGAGGGGGCGGGTGCTTGCGGAAGCGTTGCTACTTCGTGCTTTGCTCTTGGCTCTTCGGGTCCCCGTATGACAGCGGCGGGCGGGTGAAGGAAAGCCCGCAGGGTGGCCGCATGGAGACGGCCAGTTTTTCGACAGGACACGGACGTCCTGTCGAAAAACCCCGCAACCCGACCGCGTACCTTCCGTCCAACGGACGGAAGGCGCGTCATCCGGGGTGCTCTTTCTTTTGGCATTGCCACCATCTCGGTGGTTACTTTCTCTTGGGCAAGCAAGAGAAAGTGACCCGGCCTCCGGCAGGAGGACGGAAGCCCGCCGCAGGCGAGCACTCTGGTCACGGCACACAAAAGAACGCCCAGATCGCAAGCGTTCAACATCGCAACAGCGCAGCAAGTGCGCGCACAGCTCCCGGCATTCGCGAAACCACCACTCGATCGCTGAACGCATCCCCCTGACATAGCCATCCAAATCAGTTCTACTACAACCATGCCAGCCGCCCCGCACATGTCCCACTCCAAACCACTCGCCGCCTGCGCCATGCGGACCGCGCCGCGATGAACCCTCCCGCCGTCCTCACCCCGCTCGCGCTCGCACCACTCAACACGCGCATCGCGTTCCTGCTGGAACTGGCCCGTCGCCTGCACCAGTACGGTACGGCGGCGCCGCGCCTTGAGGGCGCCATCTGGGGTGCGGCGCAGCGGTTGGGGCTGGTGGCGGATGTGTGGTCCAGCCCCACGGCCATCATCATTTCGTTCACTGACCTTACCCAGGGCGAGGACGAAGTGGCGCAGGTCACGCAGGTGATGCGCCTCGCGCCCGGCGATGTGAACCTCGCGCGCTTGAGCGATGCCGATGCGATCGCCGACAAGGTGATTGCGGGCGATATCGAATTGCGCGAAGGCTTTCGCCTGTTGCGCGAGCTGGGGCGGCCGGATACGCGCCGCACGCAGGCCGGCGTGATCGGCAGCTATGGACTGGCTGCGGCCAGCGTGGTGGCGCTGCTGTTGCACAGCTCGTGGGCGGATCTGGTCACGGCTGCGCTGATCGGTCTCATCATCGGCACCATCACCGTGCTGTCGGCCACGCGCCCGCGCCTGGCGGTGGCGAGCGAAGCGATCAGCGCGCTGGTCGCCACCACCATTGCCATTGTCGTCAGCCAATTCGTGGTGCCGCTGGCGATCAAATCGGTGATCCTGGCGGGACTGATCGTATTGATGCCCGGCATGGCGCTCACCACGGCCGTGCGCGAAATCTCCAGCCAGCACCTGGTGGCCGGCGTGGCGCGCATGGGCGGCGCCATCGCCACGCTGATCAAGCTCACCTTCGGTACCGTTGCTGCCACGCAGCTGTGCAGTGCGTTCGGCATCGAAGGGCGCGATTACGCGCTGCCTCCATTGCCATCGTGGACGGATTATCCGGCCTTGCTGGTGGGTGCCTTCGCCTTCGCCATTTCCTTCCGCGCGGCACGACGCGATTGGCTGGTGGTGATGGCCGCGGTGGTGCTGGGTTATCTGGCCACGCGCTGGGGCGGTGCATTGGCGGGCAAGTTGCCGGCGGCGCCGTTTGGCGTGTTCCTGGGTGGATTGATCTTGAGCAGCGTGGCCAATCTTTACGCGCGTTTCGTGCATCGGCCGGGCGCGATCATCCGTGAACCGGGCATTATTTTGCTGGTGCCTGGAAGCGTGGGATTTCGCAGCGTGTCGTATATGTTGGAGCGCGATACGACGCTGGGCATGGACAGCACCATGCTGCTGATCACCTTGCTGATCGCGTTGGTGGCGGGATTGCTGTTTGGCGATCTATTGATTGCGCCGCGCCGTTCGCTCTGAAAATCGGCGACGCGAATAAAAAAATGCCGGCCCTGGGCCGGCGTTTTTTTATTGCGTGGATAAAGCGATCAGATCGCCAGATCCTTTTCCTTCTTGCCTGCCTTCAATGCATCGTTGAACCAGCGCGGACGCTTGCCGCGGCCGGACCACACCTGCTCGGGATCTGCCGGATTGCGATACTTCGGTGCCACCGTGCCGCCGCTGCGACGGGTCTTGCCGCCGCGTGCGTTGCCGAAGATGTCTTCGAAGGAATAACCCTCGGCCTTGATGAGTGCGTGGATTTTCTCACGCAGCTTGACGACCTTTTCCTTGCGCAGCTCCTGCTGGCGACTCTGCGCCTTGCTGATCAGGTCATTGAGCTGGTTATGGTTGAGACTCTTGAGATCAACTGCCATGCGTAACTCCCGGGATGAGTGTGACTGCTGACTTTGAGTACTGCGACTTAGGCAGTACCTCTTTTGGATTATTGATTTTTACCGATGATTCGAATTGTTGCAAAGCGAAAATACGGCAAATCGACAAAATTGTTGGCGTTTGACGGCCCGATAATGGCCAATACGGCCCAAAGTCCATATTTCAGGCCATGTCAGCGCTGGACAAAAGAACGGCCGCTTGCGCGGCCGCCTCTTCGGGTTCTTTCGCCAGCCCTCAGCTGAGCAGCGAGAACAACTCGTCCGGCGTCACGGCCCGGGCTTCGGCTTCGTTGCGGGCGCGATATTCGAGCGTGCCTGCGGCCAGGCCACGCTCGCTCACCACCACGCGATGCGGGATGCCGATCAACTCCATGTCCGCGAACATGGCGCCGGGGCGCAGGCCGCGATCGTCCAGCGCAGTGTCGATGCCGCGTGCGGCCAGCTGCTGATAGAGCGATTCGGCAGCCTCGGCGACTTCCGGGGCATTCTTGGGATTGATCACGCACACGACCACGCGCCAGGGCGCCATGGGCTCGGGCCAGATGATGCCGGCCTCGTCGTGGCGCTGTTCGATGGCGGCGGCCACGATGCGGCTGACGCCCACGCCGTAGCAGCCCATCATCATCACCTGTGCCTTGCCGTTCTCATCGAGCACGGTGGCCTTCAGCGCCTCGGCGTACTTCTTGCCAAGCTGGAACACGTGGCCCACTTCGATGCCGCGGGCCATGTGCAGCGTGCCCTTGCCGTCCGGCGAGGCATCGCCCTCGACCACCTTTCGGATGTCTTCCACGCGCGTCACGCGCGCATCGCGATCCCAGTTGGCGCCGGTGTAGTGGGTGCCGTCCTGGTTGCCGCCACAGACGAAATCGGCGAGCACGGCTGCATCGCGGTCGACAATGACGGGGATTTCCGCCGGCAGGCCCACCGGGCCAATGAAGCCCGGACGGGTGCCGGTGAGGGCGAGGATCTCTTCCTCGGTAGCGAGCACGGATTCGCCGGGCATGCCTTCGAGCTTGCCGGCCTTCACTTCGTTGACCTCGTGATCGCCGCGCACGCACAGCGCGACCAGGCCTTCGGTGCCGCGCACAAGGATGGTCTTCACGCACTGCTGCGGCGAGACCTTGAGGAAGGCCACGACGTCGTCGATGGTTTTCTGCGTGGGCGTGTCCACGCGCCTGAGTTCGGCCGTGGCTGCCGGGCGCGCGGTGGTGGGCGCGAGGGCTTCGGCCTTTTCGATGTTGGCGGCGTACTCGGACGCATCGGAGAAGGCGATGGCGTCTTCGCCCGAATCGGCCAGCACCTGGAATTCATGGCTGGCGTTGCCGCCGATGGCGCCGGTATCCGCCTGCACAGCGCGGAACGTCAGGCCCAGGCGCGTGAAGATGCGCGAGTACGCCTGGTACATCGCGTCGTAGGTTTGCTGCAGCGATTCCTGCGTGAGATGGAAGGAGTACGAGTCCTTCATCAGGAATTCGCGCGCGCGCATCACGCCGAAGCGCGGGCGGATCTCGTCGCGGAACTTGGTCTGGATCTGGTAGAAGTTGACCGGCAGCTGCTTGTAGCTCTTGAGCTCATTGCGCGCGTAGTCGGTGATCACTTCCTCGGCGGTCGGCGCGTAGCAGAACTCCTGCTCCTTGCGATCCTTGACCTTGAGCAGCTGCGGGCCGAACTTGCCCCAGCGGCCGCTTTCTTCCCACAGCTCCTTGGGCTGGATGGTGGGCATGAGCAGCTCGACGGCGCCGGCGCGGTCCATTTCCTCGCGCACCACGGCTTCCACCTTGCGCAGCACGCGCAGGCCCAGCGGCGACCAGGTGTAGAGGCCGGCGGCGAGCTTGCGGATCATGCCGGTGCGCAGCATCAGGCGATGGCTGGCGATTTCGGCGTCGGCAGGAACTTCCTTGACGGTGGCCAGGTGGAATTGGCTGAGGCGCATGCGAGCGGATCCGGCGGAGAAAGAGGGCGATTATAGCGGCCCGCGGCGCTCAAACCCGCGGGTCATGGCGCTCTTCGCCGCCGACGCTCAGGAACCCGAACAGTACTGCTGGTACTGGGACTGGGCGGCAGCCTGCTGCTGCTTGCGCTGGTCGGTGCTCATGACCTTCTGCTGGCCGCCGTCGTCCATCACCACCGGCCCCTGGCTCTTGAGCGTTTCCATGTTGCTCTTGAGGTTGGAGCAGAGTTTGGCGCGGTTTTCAGGCGTGTCGGCCACCGGTTGGGTGGTGTTGGGCTTGGTGGGAACCTCGGCGCTACCGTCGCTGGTAACGGCCGGTGCCGGCGTCGCCAGCGGCTCGACCGAGCCCGAGGTGGTGACCTTGTTGTACTTGGTGCCCTGTGGCGGCGGTGCATCGGAGTAGTGCACGGTGCCGTTGGCATCGGTCCACTTGTAGGCCTGGGCGGCGACCAGGGGCGCGGCGAGCAACAGCGCGGTGGCAATCAACAGTCGACGCATGGTGGGCTCCGGGGCGGCGTGCGCGTTTGTTAAGGAAAGCGGGCCTGTTCCGGGGGCTTTCCGGGCTACGCCCGATGCGCCGGCGGAGCCGGCCTACGCCCCCTGTGAGGCCGTAGCATCCTTGCACCCCGTCCAGCCGGACTCAAGCGGAGGATGGTTTACACTGCGCGCATTCCGTCACGGATTGATTCATGAGCGACAGTACGCCCGTCCGCCCCCCGCGCCATCGGGGCATTTATCTGCTGCCGAACCTGTTCACGACCGGCGCGATGTTTGCGGGCTTCTACGCGATCGTGACCAGCATCGCCGGCGATTACAGTTCCGCGGCCATCGCCGTGTTCGTGGCGGCCTTGCTGGACGGCATGGATGGTCGCGTGGCTCGCCTCACCAACACCCAGAGCGAGTTCGGCGTGCAGTACGACTCGTTGTCGGACCTGGTCAGCTTTGGCCTCGCCCCGGCGCTGGTGATGTATACCTGGTCGCTGTCCACGCTCAAGGACTATGGCCCCACCTGGGGCAAGATCGGCTGGGCCGCCGCCTTTATCTACGCCGCCTGCGCGGCGCTGCGCCTGGCGCGGTTCAATACGCAGGTGGGCGTGATCGACAAGCGCTATTTCCAGGGGTTGGCCAGCCCGGCCGCCGCGGCGGTCTGCATGTCCTTCGTATGGAGCATGGACAAGTTCGGCGTGATCGGGGCCGAGGTCGCGTTCATCACGATGGTGATGTCGGTGGTGGTGGGGTTGCTCATGGTCAGCCGGTTTCGCTACTACAGCTTCAAGTCGTTGCCGATGGGCGACCGCGTGCCCTTCCTCTGGGTGTTGATCGGTGTGTTGGTGCTGGTGCCGTTCTTCATCGATCCGCCCCGCGTGTTGTTCGTGGTGTTCACGCTGTACCTGCTGTCCGGCCCGGTGATGACCCTGTGGGGACGCGCCACGCATCGCCGGCGTCGAGGAGTGGCCTGATGGCCGGACTCGCGCACGCCTCGTCGCACCGCGAACGCGTGCTTCGCGCGCTGGGTGTCACGCCTTGGGTGCGTCGCGCGGTTGCGGTTGAGCCGATGAACGAAGTTCCTGCCGTCGATGCCATGGCGAACGTGGTGTCCGGTGATTGCATTGTCGTGTTGCCCGCCGGCTGCTCGCCGCGCGAACTGGACCTGGTCGGCCGCGCGTTGATGGCCTGCGGCGCCGCCATGGCGCGTGCGCCGCGCATCGAAGTGAGCAACGGTCAACTGCCGGCTGCGCCGGAAGCGCGTGCCTATCTGGTGTTTGGCGAGGCGCAGGCCCATGCGCTGGGCCGCGAATTGCCGGCGGCGGCGTTGAGCCGCGCGCATATCGTGCTGGCCGACGAACCGGCGAGCGTGCTCGCGTCGGGCGCGGGCAAGCGTCGTTTATGGAACGCGCTGCGCAGCTTGCGTCGCGCATTGGCCTCTACTGCGGAGTAGCCCTCGCATGGTCGCCGTGGCCCGTCCTCACGCCGAAATCCGCGCCATGCGTCGCGACGACGTACCGATGGTGGCTGCGATGGAAGCCGCTTCCTACGATTTCCCCTGGACCGCCGGCATCTTCAGCGATTGCCTGAAGGCGGGGCATCCCTGCTGGGTGATGTGGGTGGAAGGCGTGATCGCCGGTTACGGCGTGCTGTCGGTGGCGGCAGGCGAGGCGCATGTGCTCAACGTTTGCGTAGGCCCGGATCACCGTGGCCTGGGGTTGGGCCGTTTCCTGTTCCGCCGCCTGCTCGACATCGCGCGCTGGAACGGAGCGGGCAGGGTGTTCCTCGAGGTTCGGCCGTCCAATCCGGTGGCGCAGAGCCTGTATCGCTCGATGGGATTCGAGGAGATCGGCCGGCGGCCGAAGTATTACCCGGCGAAGGATGGGCGCGAGGATGCCATCGTGATGGCGCTGGATTTGTTGCCGGCGCCCTGAGCTCGGCTTGCCCCTGACAGCTCTCGTCCGCGTTCGCCGGGCTGCCTCGGCGGCTTTCGGTTTGGCCGTACATCGCAAGCTGGCCTTGTGACCTGTCGCATGCCTTCGAACAGGTCTGCTATGTTTGGGACGGGGGGTGAGATGACGTGGTGAGGTGGCTGTAGCCGGCATGCATGGCCGGATATGGATCGACCTCCCGTGCCGTGTCTCGTGGGGGCTGTTCCCGGGAATCGTGGACTGAAACATATCGGCGCGGTGGCGCAAGCCGCACTCGCATGTTCGTTACGTGCGCGTGCTGTTTGTGCGACTGGGCGCAGGGCGTTGGACATCGTGCGGGGGCGGTGTCCTTGCGGCTTGGAGAGGGCCTCCGTCAGACAAGGATGAGCGCCAATGGAAGATACGAATACACGCAATCCGTATGAGGCTCCTTCAGCACCTTCGATGCCGCCAGGATTTCGGGCATCGGATGTGGATTTCGTCAAGGCGGAACGTGGAACGCGTTTCCTCGCCGTATTGCTGGACGGCCTGGTTTACGTCGGTGTGATGATTCCCTTTTTCATCATCGTTGCCGTCACGGGCGGCCTTAAGCGTTCGGCGGGCAGTGGGGGCATGTTCGCGGCGATCATGGCTCTCGGCGGTTTGGCCTTCCTTTGCCTGTTCATCTACAACCTCGTGCTGCTGAACCGCGAGGGGCAGACGCTGGGCAAGCGTTGGATGAAGGTGCGCATCGTGCGTTCCAACGGCGAGCGCGCCGGCCTGGGTCGCATCTTCTGGCTGCGCATGTTCGTGCCGGGCCTAATTGGCCGCATTCCTTTCGTGGGCGTGATCTTTGTCCTGGCGGACCCGCTTTTCATCTTTGGCGAAGAGCGCCGCTGCGTACACGACCTCTTGGCCGATACCGTTGTCGTGAACGCTTGATGCTCGACACCTATCGAGAAGTCGTCACTCCTGAAGGCGTGGTCCTGCAGCTGAGGCCTGCCGGGCCGGTGCCGCGTGCGCTGGCCTGGCTGATCGATGTGGCGATACGCATCGGCATCATGATGGTGGCGGGCATGGTGTTCGGCGTGCTCGGCAAGGCGGGCATGGGTTTTTACCTGATCGCCTTGTTCCTGGTGTGGTGGTTCTATCCCGTGGTGTTCGAAGCGCTATGGGCAGGGCGCACGCCAGGCAAGCGTGCATTGAATCTGCGTGCGATCTCCAGCAACGGCGGACCGTTGGGATGGCAAGCGGCGTTCACGCGCGATCTGTTGCGCGTCGTGGACATGCTCCCGATCTTCTATGCCACGGGCCTGGTGTCCTGCCTGCTTGACCCATGGGGGCGTCGGCTTGGCGACATGGTGGCCAATACCCTTGTAGTGCACGATGCTCCGCCCCGTGGACTGATGGAGGCCACCGCGGCCACGCCGATCCCCTTGACGGTGGTGCTGCGTCAACACGAGCAAGCCGCCCTGATTGCCTTTGCCGAACGTGCGCCCAGGCAAAGTCCGGCACGACGTGTGGAATTGGCTGACCTGGCCGAACCGTTGACGGGTTTGCGCGGCGAGGCGGGTGTCCATCAACTCTATGGCCTCGCCAACAGCCTGTTGGGCCGGAACGAATAAGGCGAACGCAGGGACGCGTGCAGATGAAGCAGGAGCTTTTCGTCCAACGGTACAAGCAAGAGTGGGACGCTTTCGAGCGTTGGCTGGACATGCGCGGGGAAAGCGCCAAAGAGTCGCGCTCGACGCGACGCCAATGGCATGGCCTGGCCGACACCGATATACCGGCACGTTACCGTCGCCTGTGCCAGCAATTGGCGTTGGCGCGGCGACGCGGTTATAGCCCGGTCCTGGTGGAGCGCCTGCAGCAATTGATGCAGCGCGGTCACACGCTGCTGTATCGCACGGCGCCGCCGCGTTGGCGTCGCCTGGTGATGTTTCTGCTGGCCGGGTTTCCGCGGCTGGTTCGCGAAGAACGATTCTGCATGGTGCTGTCGGCCGTCTTGTTCTGGCTGCCGCTGGTGGCCATCTTCATCGCCATGCAATACAGGCCGGAGCTTTCCTTCGCCTTGTTCGATGCTTCGACGCTGCACAAATTCGAGTCCATGTACGACCCGCATGACGCATCGCACGCGCTGGGTCGCGGCAGCGAAACCGATCTGGCGATGTTCGGGTTCTACATCTGGAACAACATCAGCATTGGATTCAAGACGTTTGCCAGCGGCCTGGCGGCAGGCATTGGCGCAGTCATCGTGCTGATTACCAACGGCGTCATGATCGGCGGCGTTGCTGGGCATCTGCAGGCGATAGGTTATGGCGATCCCTTTTGGCGCTTCGTCGCCGGTCATTCCGCCTTCGAGCTGACGGCCATCGTCATTGCCGGTGGCGCAGGGCTGCGCCTGGGATTGAATCTGATGGCTCCGGGACAACGCCGCCGGGTGGACGCACTGATTGACGGCGGACGTCGTGGTGCATTGCTTTGCGCAGGTGTCTTCGCCATGTTGTTGATGGCAGCCTTTATCGAGGCATTCTGGTCATCCATCGGATGGATGCCGGCGTGGATCAAGTACAGCGTGTCCGCCGTGCTGTGGTTGTCGGTGGGACTCTGGCTGTGGCGCGGTGGCCGTGGCGACGCCTATGACGAAACGGCAGGCGAGGGCGTGGCAAAGTGAGGATCGACGCGCTCACGGTCACCCTGCGGCCTCGCACCTCCTGGGAGGCGATCGAGCTTGGCATGGCGCTGACGCGGCGCTATGCCAAGGTCATCTGGGCATCCTGGCTGGCCTTTACGCTACCCGTGCTGCTGCTGGCCCATGGGGTGGGCTGGGCGCTGCATCGCTGGTGGATCGCGGGGCTGCTGATGTGGTGGCTGAAGCCGCTATTCGATCGCGTGCCCCTCTACGTGCTCTCCCGCGCCACCTTTGGCGACATTCCCTCGCTCCGGCAAACCTTGCTCGCGCAGCGGCGTTGGAGCGGCCGGTGGATGTGGTCTTACCTGACCGTGCGTCGCCTGGGTCCGGTGCGTGCCTTGTATCTTCCGGTGGACTTGCTGGAGGGCAGCACCGCCGAGCGCGCGCGTCTGCGACGCCAGGAAGTGGGTTCGTCGATCTACGGCATCAGTTTTCTGATGACGCTGATGTGCTGCCTGTTCAGCGCCGTGCTGCAAGTGGGGCTGGTGGGTGCGGCGCTGTTGTTCATTCCCAACGTTTACGTCTCGGAAGTGTTTCAGCATGCCAGTGCCGTGCTGAAGGCTTCGCCGTGGTGGCTGTTGATCACCATCAATATGACTTACTGGCTGGTGATGAGCCTGATCGAACCGTTCTACGTCGGCGCCGGGTTCGGCCTGTACATCAATCGCCGCACTCAGCTTGAAGCCTGGGATATCGAGTTGGCGTTCCGGCGCTTGCGGACGCGCTTGGCGCAGGCGGCATCGCTGTTGATCTGTCTCTTGGCACTAGGTCTCGCCATCGCACCGACGTCCGCCCGTGCATACGCCAAGACACAATCAACGACCACCGAGCCTACGGACATGCAGCAGATCTTCGGCGGGCAGAAGGTCGAGGGCGCCGCATTCCGGCGCGCGGCCGAGCATGCGTATGCCGACCCTACGTTGAATCCGAAGCAAAAGATCGTCAGTTGGAAGCCGCGCCACCCCGCACCTGAAAAGGAGGCCGAGATGCCGCCGTATCAGGGGCCCGATCTGTCAGGCTTGGGCAGCCTGGTCGCCGTGACGGGCAAGCTGCTGTTGTGGGGATTGCTGGCCGCCCTGGTGATTGCGCTGGCGCTCACCGCCAAGCGCTGGCTGCCGTGGTTTCGTGATGGCTTGCCGCGTGAAGCGGCCAAGGAGAACGAAGCCGTTCTGCGCAGCGAAGCGCCAGAGGTAGTGCCGTTGCCGGACAACGTGCCCGTTGCCATTCGACGCATGTGGTACGGCGGACGCCGGCGCGAAGCGCTTGCCCTGTTTTATCGCGCCACCGTCGACACCATGGTGGCGCAAACACACGTCATGCTCGTGCCCGGCGCCACGGAAGCCGAATGCCTGCGCGCGTCGCGCAAGCTGGCCGGTAGCGAGGATCGTGACGCCTTCGCTCGCGTGGTGCGCATGTGGCAATACGCGGCCTACGCGCAGACGTTTCCATCGACCGAGGCCTTTGAATCGCTGTTGGTCGAGTTGGTGCAACGCTTCGCGTGGAGCGCGCCGGCCGCGATCGTCGGCCCCATGGTGGCCACCCGATGACGCGCCTACGCATACCTTGGTGGGGGTGGGCCGGCGCCTTGCTGGCGGTGGCCTTGGTGGCCGGGTTTACCGTCTGGTGGCGCGCCAACTACGAGCGCGTCGAAACCCTGGTCGACAAGCCTCGTTCGGGCGAGGCACGCAACAATCCACTCTACGGATTGAAATTGACGTTGCGCGCCGATCACGTGCAGGTGGTGGACGACTCGCGTCCGGTTTGGGACGAGCGTCATGCGTTGGGCGACAAGGACACCGTGCTTGTGTTCAACGACGCCAGCAGCCTTTCCGGTGCCCAGGTCCAGCGTTTGGTGGATTGGGTGGAACGTGGAGGGCACCTGCTGATGAAGGCTCCGCTTGTATCGCCCACCGACTCCTCGTTGGCCGGCCGTCTGCACATCGTGGCCGGTAGCGCGGGACGATGCATGGTCCTGCGTGCTGCAGGCAAGGAGACCTCGACCCTGTTCTGCGGCAGCCGACGCTTTGCATGGTGGGGTGGGGAGTCCACGCCCTTGCTGAACTGGGAGGACGATGTCGGGAATCATGGAGACCGTCGCAGCGTCTATATGCGCCTCGCCGATGGCAAGGGCACGGTCGATGTGGTGTCCGACTTCGAGTTTCTGACCACCGCTGCACTCAGGCAGCCGTTGAACGCTGACTTCGCTCGCCAATTGTTGGCGCCGAACTATGGGGCTGGCACCGTCTATCTGGTTCACGATCTGGCGATGCCTTCGTTTTGGGGCACGCTATGGCGTGAATACTGGATGGCATGGGCGCCATTGCTGTTGCTGTTGTTGGGCTGGCTCTGGCAACGGATGCAGCGTTTTGGCCCGCTGTTGCCGACGCCGAACATCGAGCGTCGTTCGCTGCTCGAGCATATCGATGCCAGCGGCCAGCACCTCTATCGCTACGGTTACGCGAACCGTTTGTATGACGCCGTTCGCCATACCTTCCTGGTGCGTCTGCGCGCGCGCGATCCGCAAACGGCGGCCTTGGGCACGCCCCTGCAGGCGGCATGGCTGGCCGAGCGTTGTGGCGAGTCCGCCAGTCAGATCCAGGAAGCGCTGGAGGCGACGGCCATGCCCGAACCCGCGCAGTTCCGCACGCGCGTGGCGCTGCTGATCCGTTTGCGCAATCAACTGCGCTGAACCCATCCGACTTCATGTGAGCCTTGACGAGCCCCGCCTATGAAACTTGATATCGCACAACCTCTTGTTCCGATGACTGGTGCCGAGTTGACCGAGCGTGCGGCAGCCGTGCGCGAGGAGGTGGGCAAGGTCTTCATCGGACAGGCCGACGTGCTCGACCAGATCCTGATCGCGTTGTTGGCCGGCGGCCATGTGTTGATCGAAGGTGTGCCCGGCCTGGGCAAGACCTTGCTGGTGCGCGCCTTGTCGCGTGCGCTCGATTGCGGCTATGCACGCGTGCAGTTCACGCCGGACCTGATGCCCAGCGACATCAGCGGACATGCGGTGTGGGATCCGAAAACCGAAACCTTCACCATTCGTCGCGGCCCGGTGTTCACCAATCTGCTGCTCGCGGACGAGATCAATCGTGCGCCTGCCAAGACCCAGTCGGCGTTGCTGGAAGCCATGGCGGAGCTGCAGGTCACCATCGAAGGCGAGAGCGTGTCGCTGCCGCCGCCGTTCCTCACGCTGGCCACGCAGAATCCTGTGGAGCAGGAGGGCACCTATCCGCTGCCGGAAGCGCAGCTCGATCGCTTCCTGCTCAAGGTGCTGATCGACTATCCCTCGCACGCCGACGAGAAGCGCATGGTGGCGACGGTGAGCCGGGGCAGTGCGTCGGAGTTCGATCTCTCGCAGATCCGCCAGGTCGTGCGGCCGGAGGAAATCGTGGCCATGCAGCTGGGCACCGCGCAGACGACGATGGACGACGAGGTGATCGATTACGCCGTGCGCATCGTGGCGGCAACACGCAAGCACCCCGGCATCGCCATGGGCGCCGGGCCACGCGGCAGCCTTGCACTGGTGCGCGCCGCACGTGCGCAGGCGGTATTGGCGGGCCGCGACTTTGTCACGCCGGACGACGTGCGCGAAATCGCCAAGCCGGCCCTGCGCCATCGCATTGCGCTCGCACCGGAGCTGCAAATCGAAGGACAGACCACCGACGCCGTGTTGCATGCACTGCTGGCGAAAGTGGAAGCGCCCCGCAAGTGATGCTCCCGAGGCTTGATCAGTGAACGCCCGCGCCCATCCCGCATCGCCGCGCCAGCGAAGCCTGCCGCGCCCCTCATCGTGGGCGCTGGCGCTGCTGGTGCCATGGGCGGCGCTGGGATTCGTCGTGGCGCTGGACGTGCTCCCGGCGGATGTCTGGCTGGCAGGAGGCGGTTGCCTGCTTGCGGTGCTGATGCTGGATGGTGCGCGCCTGATGCGAAGCGCGACGCCGGATGTCCAACGCGAACTGGCGGATACCTGGCCGATCGGCGTGGAGCGCCCGGTACGTTTGAGTCTGCAAAGCAGCATGCGGCGTCAGCGCGTGGACGTGTTCGATCTGCATCCGGGTGGCTGGAGCATGCGCGGCCTGCCCCGGCAGCTGCGACTCGAACGCGGCGAGGTGGTTTCGTTCGATTACCACCTCTGCGCGAAAGAGCGCGGCGACTTCGCTTTTGATGGCGCGCATGTGCGTCTGCACTCGCCCTGGCGACTGTGGCGGCAACGGCGCACGAGTGGTGCGGCACAGGTCGTGCGCGTCTTTCCCAATTTCGCTCCGCTGGCCAAGTTCGCCATGTTCAGCGCCGATCAGGCGTCGCGCATCGTCGGTGCGCACGTCAAGCGGCGGCGTGGCGAAGGTACCGATTTCCACCAGATGCGCGAGTATCGGGTGGGCGACAGCCTGCGACAGATCGACTGGAAAGCGAGCTCGCGCGTGCGCCGCCTTATCTCGCGCGAATACCAGGACGAAAAGAATCAGCAGCTCATCCTGATGCTCGATACCGGGCGCCGCCTGATGGCGCGCGAAGGCGAGCTGGCTCATTTCGACCATGTGCTCGATGCGGCGCTGGTAGTGGCATATCTGGCCTTGCGCCAAGGCGATGCCGTGGGCTTGCTTGCCAGTGGCGGGGCAGGGGCATGGGTTCCCCCGCGCCGCGGCGTCACGGCGATCGACGAACTGTTGCGCGCGAGTTATGGATTGCAGCCGCAACCGGTAGCCACGGATTTCCTGGCGGCGGCGACGGAAGTGTTCCTGCGTCAGCGGCGCCGGGCGCTGGTGATGCTGGTGACCAATCTGCGCGACGAGGACATGGACGACCTGCTCGCGGCCGTCGACATGCTGCGCAAGCGGCATCTGGTTTGCGTGGCGAGCCTGCGCGAGTCCGCCCTGGACAGTGCGCTGTCGCAGCCGGTGGACGACATGGGCACCGCGATTCGCGCGGGCTCCATTGCGCAATATCTGGAACAACGTCGCGCGGCGCACGAGGCGTTGCGCAGCCACGGCGTGATGGTGCTGGACGTGATGTGCGACCAGCTGGCCGGATCGCTGGTGGAAAAGTATCTGTCCGTAAAACGCGACGGGTTGCTGTAAACGGAGCGTGGCATGCGAGCTGCTCCTCCCTCTCATCGACGTGGATGAGAGGGAGGGCTATACGTTCGCGTTGGGCGTTACAGCAGCCGGGTCAACCCAGCTTCTGGGCCTGCTCACGCAGGGCCGTCAACTGCACGCCCCAGTCGGCGATGCGCTGGCGCTCCTGCGCAACGACTTCCGCCGGCGCATTGGCGACGAAGTTGGCATTGCCCAGCTTGCCTTCGCACTTCTTGATCTCGCCTTCGATGCGCGAGATTTCCTTGGACAAGCGTGTTTTCTCCGCGCCCAGATCGATCAGGCCAGCAAGCGGAATCAGCACGCGCATCGAACCCACCACGGCCGCGGCAGCGGCGGGTTCATCAGCGCCCGACTCGATCCATTGCGGCGCATCCACGCGAGCGAGGAAGCTGATCTGCGCAGCGAACTTGGCCGTGCGGGCACGATCGCCCGCATCGCCGTCGGCGAGCAGCAGCGGAATGGTCTTGCCCGGTGCGATGTTCATTTCCGCACGGATGCGACGGATGCCGCTCAGCACATTCTTGAACCATTCGATTTCAGCGGTGGCGGCATCATCGGCGACGATGTCCTCGGCCTTCGGCCACGGACGCTCCAGCAAATACTTCTCGCTCAATGCGAGCTTCGGTGCGACCGAATGCCAGATCTCTTCACTGATGAACGGCACGATGGGATGTAGCGCGCGCAGGATGGTTTCGAGCACCACGACCAGCGTGTGGCGCGTGGATGCCGCGGCGGTGGCGTCATCGCCATTGAGCGCCGGCTTCGAAAGCTCCAGGAACCAGTCGCAGAACTCGTTCCAGGTGAACTCGTACAACGCCTGCGCGAGCAGGTCGAAGCGGTAGCTGGCGAAGTGCTGCTCGACGTCGGTGAGCGTCTGCTTGAGGCGCGTGAGAATCCAGCGCTCCGCTTCCGTCGCCGGGCCGTTCGCGGGTGCGGACAACTCGCCTTCGGGCAGATTCATCAGCACGAAGCGCGCGGCGTTCCACAGCTTGTTGCAGAACGCCTTGTAGCCTTCGGCACGCTTGATGTCGAAGTTGATCGTGCGGCTATAGCTGGCGAGCGCAGCAAAGGTGAAGCGCAGCGCGTCGGTGCCGATAGCGGGAATGCCGCTCGGGTAATCCTTGCGGATGCGCTTTTCGACCTTCTCGCGCACCTGCGGAATCAGCAGCGATTTGGTGGACTTGGCCACCAGCGGTTCCAGCTCGATGCCGTCGATCAGGTCCAGCGGATCGAGCGTATTGCCCTTGGACTTGGACATCTTCTGGCCTTCCGCATCACGCACGATGGCGTTGATGTAGACGTGCTTGAACGGCACGCGACCGGTGAAGTACTTGGTCGCCATCACCATGCGCGCGACCCAGAAGAAGATGATGTCGAAGCCCGTGACCAGCACGGCGCTGGGCAGGAACACGTTGTCGTGTTCCCAGTTGGCGACGACGTTGCCGTGCTCGTCCTTCACCGGGCCGTCCATCGGCCAGCCCAGCGTGGAGAACGGCCACAGCGCGGAGGAGAACCACGTGTCGAGCACGTCGTCGTCCTGGCGCAGCGCGCCGACGGGCGCGGTGGTGGCGTGCGCACGTGCGTCGGCTTCGTCTTCGCCCACGAAGATGTTGCCCGCTTCGTCATACCACGCCGGGATGCGGTGGCCCCACCACAGCTGGCGGCTGATGCACCAGTCCTGGATGTTGTCCAGCCATTGGGTGTACGTGGTGCTCCAGTTTTCCGGCACGAACTTCACTTCGCCCGAGCGCACGGCGTCGAGCGCGGGTTCGGTGATTTCCTTGCGGCCACCTGGACGTCCATCTGGCTGCGCGTCGCTAGTCAGGTCGAGGAACCACTGGTCGGTGAGCATCGGCTCGATCACCGCATCCGAACGCTGGCTCACCGGCACCTGCAGCTTGTGCGCCTTGGTTTCGACGAGCAGGCCTTCGGCTTCCAGATCGGCGAGCACGGCTTTGCGTGCTTCGTAGCGATCCATGCCGCGGTATTTCTCGGGCGCGTTCTCGTTGACCTTCGCGTCCAGCGTGAAGATGTTGATCGGCGCGAGGTGGTGGCGCTGGCCGATGGCGTAATCGTTGAAGTCGTGCGCGGGCGTGATCTTCACGCAGCCGGTGCCGAATTCGCGATCGACGTAGTCGTCGGCGATCACCGGAATCTCGCGGCCGCTCAGCGGCAGGCGCAGCGTGGTGCCGATGAGGTGCGTGTAGCGCTCGTCTTCCGGATTCACCGCCACGGCGACGTCGCCCAGCATGGTTTCCGGACGCGTGGTGGCCACCACGACGCTGTCCTTGCCGTCGGCGGTGGGGTAGCGGATCGACCACATATGGCCGTCGCGCTCCACGTTGTTCACTTCCAGATCGGAGACGGCCGTGCCCAGCAGCGGATCCCAGTTCACCAGGCGATTGCCGCGGTAGATCAGGCCGGCGCGGAACCACTCCACGAACACCTTGCGCACGGCGGCCGACAGACCCTCGTCCATGGTGAAGCGTTCGCGCGACCAATCCGCAGCAGCGCCGATGCGGCGCATCTGGTTGGTGATGGTGGAGCCGGACTCTTCCTTCCACTGCCACACGCGTTCGACGAACGCTTCTCGGCCCAGGTCGTGGCGCGTCTTGTTTTCAACGGCGAGCTGGTTCTCCACGATCTTCTGCGTGGCGATGCCGGCGTGATCCGTGCCCACCTGCCACAGCGTGTTCATGCCACGCATGCGCTGGTAGCGGATCAGCATGTCCATCACGGTCTGCTGGAACGCATGGCCCATGTGCAGGGTGCCGGTGACGTTCGGCGGCGGCAGCAGGATGCAGTAGGGCTCGCCCTGGCCGGACGGCTTGAAGTCGCCGCTGGCTTCCCAGGCGGCATACCACTTCGATTCGATCTGGCCGGGTTCGAAACTCTTGTCCATCGGGGGCTCGCGTGTGCGCGCCGGGGTGGGCGCGTGGGGATTGACGGTAAAGGGTCGATTGTACGGGCGGGGGCGCTGGGGTGCCATTTTTCGGCCGCTCAGGGCCCGTGAGGCCCTTTTCCCCGCTATTCCAGCAAGCTATGGCAGCCGGATTTTCCGGCTGCGCTTTAGGTGGCCGTTTGGCGAGGGGCGGCCGCGCCAGCCAGCAGCGCGGCCGCCCGGATCGCGGGCGGCCAACGCGTGTTCAGCCGTTCGTCTTGCGTGTTGAGCCGCAGATCAGGCGCCGACTTTGGGCCCGGCTGTCATGGCGGGGGCGGTATCCAGCCAGGACAGGTCCATGCCGTCGCGCTCGGTGGATGCCGGCTCCGGGTTGGCGTGCTGGCGTTCCTGCAGGCGGGTGAGGCCCAAGACAACAGACAGGAAGAGGCAGCTGGCGACGATCCCCAATAGCTCCGACGCCATGGAGAGCTGGGTCTGCTGAATCAGCGACTCGATGCTGCCGGTGGACTTGGCCGTACGGAAGTTGGCGTAGCCGACAAAATTGTCGAGCAGCCAGAATCCCCACCACCAGCGCAGCAGCGCGGGCACTTGGGTTTTCTTCTGCCATTGCCCTGGCAGGCTGCTGGCGCGCCAGATCTGCGACATCGCGCGAAATGGCCGCACGAGGTTCACGAACGGAATGGCATACGAGCCCACCGCCAGGCCGGGCGAGTCGTCCAGGCCTTGCGCGCCAAGGGCGCGTGCATTGCATGCGGCGCGGTAGATCCACATGCCTGCAGGGATATACGTTGCCAGCAGCAGAATGCCGAACAGGCCGGCCAGCAAGGCCACGATGCGGTCGCTTTGCGTGGCCGCTGCCAGCATCTCCTCACGCGATGCGAATGCCTTGTCGGCCATCTGTTGCAGTACGTGCCATTGATTGCCCTGTGCAACCACCAGGCCCAGCGTGAGCACGATCAGGCCGATGATCATGCCTCGAACCACATTGGCCAACCGCCGTGGCGAGCGATAGACGTAGTCGGTCTTCCCACTATCCGTTTTTGCGACCGAACTCTGCGGAGCCCGGTAGAGGTTCTCTTCGTTTGTATCGGTTACCCGTGCCATTCCTTGCTCCCCTGTTCCTCGTTGACTAGCGCTTCCCGTAAGCGTGCACCTCGTCTACCAGCACCTTCACGTGCTCCGGATTCACTTCCGGGGTAATCCCGTGGCCCAGGTTGAACACATGGCCAGGGTGGTTGCCGTAGCTGTCCAGCACACGGCGGACCTCGCGGCGGATCACCTCGGGGTCGGCCAGCAGGATGGCCGGGTCCAGGTTGCCCTGCAAGGCCACGCGGCCGCCCACGGCCTGGCGGGCATCGGCGAGGTCGACGGTCCAGTCCACGCCCAGTGCGGCGCAGCCCGTGTCGGCCATGGTGGACAGGTGCTGGCCAGCGCCCTTGGAGAACAGGATCACCGGCAATTCGCGGCTGGCCGGGTGTGCCTTCAGCGCGTCGACCACCTGGGCCATGTAGCGCAGGGAGAATTCGCGGAACGGTGCCGGGCCGAGCAGGCCGCCCCAGGTGTCGAAGATCATCAGCGCCTGTGCACCGGCCGACGCCTGGGCGATCAGATAGGCCGCCACCGATTGGGCCAGCGTGTCGAGCAACTGGTGGGCGAGCGCGGGCTCGCTCCAGCACATGGCCTTCAGGCGGGCGAAGTCGCGCGAGCCCTGGCCTTCCACCATGTAGCAGGCCAGCGTCCACGGGCTGCCAGAGAAGCCGATGAGCGGCACGCGGCCGTGCAGCTCCCTGCGGATCACGCGCACGGCGTCCATCACGTAGCGCAGCTCGCTCTCCATGTCGGGCACGCCGAGTTTCTCGACGTCGGCCCTGGTGCGCACGGGATGGGCGAACTGCGGGCCCTCGCCGGTGGCAAAGCTCAGGCCCAGCCCCATGGCATCGGGAATGGTGAGGATGTCGGAGAACAGGATGGCCGCGTCCAGATCGAAGCGTTCCAGCGGCTGCAGCGTCACTTCGCAGGCCAGCTCCGGGCTCTGCGCCAGCGCCATGAAGCTGCCGGCGCGGGCGCGGGTGGCGCGGTATTCCGGCAGATAGCGGCCGGCCTGGCGCATCACCCATACGGGCGTGGTGTCGGTGGCCTCGCGGCGCAGGGCGCGCAGGAAGCGGTCGTTCTGGAGGGTTCTTTCGGTCATGGGGTGTCCGTAGGGGGAAGCGAGGGGAGAGGAGTGAGAAGTGAGAGAGGGCGAAAGGCGGCCGGCATTTCTCTCACTTCTCGCTCCTCTTCACTCACTACTTACCCATAAGGGCCATCCTGGCCCTGGCTGAACATCACGCGGAAGCCGCGCTTGATTTGCGCGTCGCGCGCTTTCTCGAATGCAGCCAGCGCGTCGTCGCGTTCCAGGAACTGCTCGCGCTTGAGCGTGGCCTTGCCGCCTTGCACGCCCGATTCGCGATACAGCGTCCAGCCGCCCAGCAAATCCTGCTCCAGCGCAATCTGGACATAGCGCGGCGCCTCGGCGGTGGCGGTCATGGCTTGCAGGTAAAGGCGCATGGATGTCGGGTTCGAGGAAAAGGGCAGCGGAGCCGCAAGCCTCGCATTCTAGAAGGCCAGACGCCCGGTAGCGAGCGCGACGGGGTCGCAGGCGTGCGTCAGGTGTGGCGGGTATGCGCCTGAAGTACGGCAAGAACATCGTGTTCGTCCACGCCGCCGACGATTTCCGCACGACCCACGCCATGCCACAGGATCAACCGCAGCGTGCCCGCGAGGTTCTTCTTGTCCAGCCGCATCAGCGCGAGCAACTGCCCGGGGTCCATGCCGGCGGGAATCGTCGTGGGCAAGCCCATGGCATCGAGCAGGCGACGCAGGCGCTGCGTATCGGCCGCTTCGCTCATGCCCAGCCGTTCGGACAATCGGGCCGCCAACAGCATGCCTACCGCCACGCCTTCGCCGTGCAGCAGCACCTTGTATTTGCCCGCCGTCTCCAGCGCATGGCCAAAGGTATGGCCGAGATTGAGCAGGGCGCGCTCGCCCTGTTCGGTTTCGTCGCGTGCGACCACGCCGGCCTTGTACTGCACCTTGCGCGCAATGGCTTCGATCAGAGGCGCGGTTTCGCGTGCATTCAACGCAGCGGCATTTGCTTCCAGCCACGCGAAGAACGCCGGGTCGCCAATCGCCGCGCCCTTCACCACTTCGGCAAGGCCGGCGCGGTATTCGCGCTCAGGCAAGGTGACGAGCGTATCGGTATCGGCGATCACCGCGCGCGGCTGGTGGAACGCACCCACCAGGTTCTTGCCGGCCGGCAGGTTCACACCCGTCTTGCCGCCCACGGAGGAATCGACCATGGACAGAAGCGTGGTCGGCATCTGGATGAAATCGATACCGCGCATCCAACAGGCCGCGCTGAAACCGGCGAGATCGCCCACCACGCCGCCACCCAGCGCCACCACGCAGGCGTCGCGCGTGGCACCCAGTTGCGCGAGTGCTTCCAGCGCGCGGCCAACGTTGGCAAACGTCTTGTGCGCTTCGCCGTCGTCGATCAGGAACGACGACCACTGGAGCCCGTCCAGCCCATGCGCCACACGCTCCAGATACAGCGGCGCCACGGTGGTGTTGCTGATCACCAGCGCGTGTCGGCCACGCAAGGCGGCCCGCCAGCGCGCGCGATCGTTGAGCAGCCCGGGGCCGATCCACACCGGATAGCTGCGTTCGCCGAGAGCGACGTCGATGGTGCGGGGCGAGGCGTGCGAGGTCGTGGTCATGCGGCTACCGTTGCCAATGCTGGTCGATCAGAAGAATGCTGCGCGCGCTGGCAGCCTGTACGGTTTCGTGCGCGCCGGGAATGGCGAGATCCGCGATTTCCCCGTACAGCGAGGTGCGCCGTTCCGCCATGGCGGTCAGGCGCTCGGCGCGATCGGCGCCGGCGAGCAGCGGGCGCTGACGATCCTGCGCCAGGCGTTCCAGTTGCTGTTCCAGCGTGGCCTGCAGCCACAACACGTAACCCCGCTCGGCAAGCAGGCGGCGATTGGCCGGATCGAGCACGGCGCCCGCGCCGGTGGCCATCACCACGCCGCTGCGCCGGCTCGATTCCTCAAGCAAGGCGCTTTCGCGTTGCCGGAAGCCCGCCTCGCCCTCGATTTCGAACACGGTGCTCACCGGCACGCCGCAGACGCGCTCGATCTCCTGGTCGATATCGATGAAGCTCAGCCCATAATGGTCCGCCAGCCGACGCCCGATGGACGTCTTGCCGGCGCCGGTGGGCCCGACGATGAACAGGTTGCACGATGGATTCATGGGTAAATGCTAACAGGCGCGAAAGCGCGCAGTGGTGCCAATGGCCGGAGAGCATGCCATGAGTGCGCGCGTATTGATTGCCGGCGCGGGCGACGTGGGGCTGCGCGTGGCGCGCCTGCTCCAGGCGCGTGGCGACCAGGTGTGGGCGCTGCGGCGCGGCGTGCCCGCAGGTGATGACGGCATCCGGTGGATACAGGGCGACCTCACCCGGCCCGAAACCTTGCGATCGCTGCCCGCAAACATCACGCACATCGTGTACCTGCCCACGCCCGATGCGCGCGACGAGGCGTTGTATCGCGCGGTCTTCGTGGACGGCCTGCGGCATGTGCTGGATGCGGTGGACGCGCGGGCATTGCAGCGCCTGCTGTTCGTGTCCTCCAGCGCCGTCTACGGCGAGCACGGCGACGCATGGGTCGACGAACACACGGCGCCTGCACCACCCGGCTTCAACGGTCGCGTGCTGCTGGAGGCCGAACGTTACGCGGGCGACAACGCGCCGTCGGTGGCATTGCGGCTTGCCGGTCTCTACGGCCCCGGTCGCATGCAGCTGATCGAGCGCCTGCGCAGCGGGGTGGTGCGCGTGCCACGCAAGAACGTGCACTGGGCCAACCGTATCCACGTGGACGACGCGGCAGCAGCCATCGTGCACTTGCTGTTCCTGCCGGACGTGTCGCCGCTCTATCTTGGTGTTGACGACACGCCGTTGCCGCTTGACGTTCTTTATGACGATCTCGCGCGACGCGTGCACGCGCCATTGCCTGCCGAAGGCGATGCCCCGCCCGGCGTCGGCAGCAAGCGCCTGAGCAACGCGCGCTTGCGTGCCAGCGGCTTCGTGCCGCAATGGCCCGATGCGCGCGAAGGCTACGCCGCGTTGCTGGACGGCGAGGCTTGAGCCACGATTCAGGCGTGCCGATCAATGAAGATCCCATCGCCGTGACATTCAACCTACCCCGGAGAGCGCTTCATGCCCACTAACGTATCGCTCCATATGGTCACCACCGGCAACGAATTGCCAGGCCATCGCATCGTGCGCCCGATGGGCATCGTGCGCGGCATCACCGTGCGTTCGCGCAGCGTGGTCGGCAATCTTGGCGCTGCGTTGCAGACGCTGGTGGGCGGCAACATCACCATCTATACCGAGCTATGCGAGAAGGCGCGCGAAGAGGCGTTCGAGCTGATGCTGCGCCATGCGGCGGAACGCGGCGCGAACGCCGTGATCGGCATGCGCTACGACGCCAACGACGTGGCCGAAGGCGTGACCGAAGTACTGGCCTATGGCACGGCGGTGCAGGTCGAGCCGGTCGGCTAGGAGCCTGTTTAAGGTTTCCGCGTGACCCGCGCCGAGAGCTGTTTGGCCGCAGGGCAAGGAAGAGGGAAGGAGTGTACGTCCGTACACGACTGAGCGATGACGCCGTCCTGTGGGCAAACAGACTCGGCCCGCAGGGTTGTTCTTGAGTGGCCGCTCGGTGGTCACACTACGCACTACCATCGGCAGGCCAATCAAGAACAACGCGGGTTAGGCGGAGACCTTAAACAGGTTCCGATGCTCAGCTGTGGTTGAGGGCGATGACGTGACGGTCATCGTCGTACTCCACCGACGTGTCGGCCTGCTCGGCCAGCGTGGCGAGCGCGTGACGGCTCAGTCGTTCGTAGTGGGCGAGGAAGCGCGCCATGGTGTCGGCGTCCATCGCCAGCGGGGCGTGACGGGCCAGCAGTTCTTCTTCCTGTTCGCTGCGCCACTTGCGCACGATTTCCCAATTGGGTGCTTGCAACACGATCAAGGCATCGAGCTTGCGCCACAACGGCTGATAAGCGCGTAGCTGCTTGTTGACCCAGTGGCGCCAGACGCCCTCGGGGTCTTCATCGCGTTCCAGCACATTGACCGGTTCTTCCAGCGCCGACTGCAACTGCGGCCTCAGCCCCAGCGCCCAACCTTCCAGGATGACCAGCTTGGGCGGGCGGATGACCTTGGGCCATTTCGATGGCGCAACGCGTGTGTCGCGGCCCTTGTCGAAGCGCGGGTAGCTCACCGGCAGCTTGTCGGAAGCTTGCGGCAAGGCGGCCAGCACGGAGAGCAGCAGTTCGATTTCGTGCGTGCCCGGCACGCCGCGCGTGCGTAGCAGCGGATGGACCTGGTGAGCAAGGACTTCACGTTCGCTTCGCGAATAATAGAAGTCGTCGAGCGACAACACCTCCGTGGGCCAGCCGCGGATTTCGGCCTGGGCCTTCATCTCGCGCGCCAGCGTGCTCTTGCCGCTGCCCTGGAGGCCGGAAAGCCCAAGCACATAGGGCCGCCGGGCGCGGGCAATGCGGCCGGCGTACTGGTCGAGCAAATGGCCGGCCAGGGTGGAATTCTGCGTGCTAGCATCTGGAGACATTTCGCCATGATGGCGTGCGCGAGCCACGATTCAAGACCCCCATGCTGAAACCTGAAATTCTTGACACTTTTGTGCAACTGCTGGACGAGGCCGTTGCGGCGGGGGAACCCGAGCCCACGTCCATGAACCTGGCCACCGTCGACGCGGCCGCTCGCGTGAGCTCGCGCATCGTGCTACTCAAGGGCGCCGACGAGCGCGGCTTCCGCTTCTACACCAATTACGAAAGCGACAAGGGCGGCCAGCTCGAGGCGCATCCGCAAGTGGCGCTGTGCTTCCACTGGAAGCGGCTGCGCAACGCGGTGCAGGTGCGTGTGGAAGGCGTGGCGCGCAAGCTGCAGCCGGAGGAATCGGATGCGTACTTCGCCACGCGTGCGCGCGAGAGCCAGCTGGGTGCGTGGGCGTCGCTGCAATCGCAGACTTTGCCCGATCGCGACACCTTCGAGCAGCGCTATGCGCGCTACGAACACGAATTCGAAGGCCGCGACGTGACGCGTCCGCCACACTGGGGCGGTTACGTGGTGGAGCCTGACATGGTGGAGTTCTGGTACGGCGCCGAGTTCCGGTTGCACGAACGCGTGCGCTGGAGCCGTCACGGCCAGACCTGGACGAGCCGTCTGCTGTACCCCTGACAACCCGAGGCCATTCGGAGGCTTCCCGCATGCGTGCAGCGCCCGCTGATCATGTCGCCCAGAATGGCTTTGTCGTGCACACGCGCGGCCGTGGCTTCACCGAGATCACCGACAAGGTGAACGAGGTGGTGACCGCCAGCGGTGTGCACACGGGCATCGCCCATGTTTTCAGCCTGCATACCAGTTGCTCGCTGCTGATCAGCGAGAACGCCGACCCTGCCGTGCGCGACGATCTTGAACGCTGGTTTTCACGCGCCGTCCCTGACGGCGACACGATTTTTCGTCACGACGAGGAAGGCCCGGACGACATGCCGTCACACGTGCGTGCCATTCTTACTGGCGTCAGCCTTGTCGTGCCGGTGCATGCGGGAAAGCCGCAGCTCGGCACGTGGCAAGGGATTTATCTATGGGAACACCGGCTCGATCCGCACCAGCGCAAGATCACGGTGACCGTGTTGGGACATTGAAGGCGTGAGCACGATTCGCAGCAACACCGATCACTTTCCGCAGCGCATCGTCTGCCTGACCGAAGAACCCACCGAAGTGCTTTATGCACTGGGCGAGGAGCACCGCATCGTCGGCATCTCCGGCTTCACCGTGCGTCCGCCGCGGGCGCGCAAGGAAAAGCCCAAGGTATCGGCCTTCACCAGCGCGAAGATCGACGAGATCCTCAAGCTCGAACCGGACTTCGTGGTGGGCTTCTCCGATATCCAGGCCGATATCGCGCGCGAGCTGATCAAGGCCGGCGTGGAAGTATGGATCAGCAACCACCGCAGCGTGGAAGGCATCCTCGCGTATATTCGCCGCCTGGGTGCGATGGTCGGCGCGTTCGACAAGGCCGACGCGTATGCGCGCAAGGCGGAGGAGCAGATCGCACGTATCGAAGCGGCAGCGGCTGGGTTCACGCGGCGTCCGAAGGTGTACTTCGAGGAATGGGACGATCCGTTGATCACCGGCATCCGCTGGGTGGCGGAGTTGGTTCGCATCGCCGGCGGCGAGGATGTGTTTCCGCAGATGTCGGGCGAGTCGCTCGCTAAGCACCGCATCCTGGCCGACCCCAACGACGTCGTGCGCGCGGCGCCGGACATCATCCTGGGCTCATGGTGCGGGAAGCGGTTTCGGCCTGAGCGGGTGGCGGCGCGCGAAGGATGGGATGCGATTCCTGCCGTGCGCACTGGCGATCTGTATGAGATCAAGTCGCCGATCATTCTGCAGCCAGGGCCGGCGGCGTTGTTTGATGGGTTGGATGCGATGCATGGGATTTTTGCGGAGTGGAACGCGAAGAGGCGCGTGTGAAGCGCTCGGTGTCTTAGCGTTGCCGCGACCTGGCTCACCTCCGGCGGGCTTCCGTCCTTCTGCCGAAGGCCGGGTTACTTTCTCTTGCTTGCCCAAGAGAAAGTAACCACCGAGATGGTGGCAATGCCAAAAGAAACGTAACCCCGGATGACGTACCTTCCGTCCTTTAGGACGGAAGGTACGCGGTCGAGTTGCGGGGTTTTTCGACAGGACATCCGTGTCCTGTCGAAAAACTGGCCGCATCCCTGCGGCCACCCTGCGGGCTTTCCTCCACCCGCCCGCCGCTGTCATACGGGGACTCCGTAGAGCAAAGAGCAAAGCTCGAAGTGGCGATGTATTCGCGAGCACCCGCCCCCTCTCCACCGTAAAGGTGGCAATGCCCCGGCCCTCTCCCGCAAGGGGAGAGGGAGAAGTGTGATGTAGTGGCAACCATGGACTGCGACGACAACCAAGGCCGATGCGAAGCGAGGCTCCGCCTTAAGTCCTCTGCGATTCGGGCGCGTTGCGTAGCGCTTGGGTGTACCCGCTGTGTGGCCTCCCATAGGTGTCCCGCCACAACCATCCTCGAGCGTTCGGGCTTATCCCTGCACGATGCTGCGAGCCTTTGCTCTAAAGGCCATTTTCTTTGGGTTACTTTTCTTTTGGGCCAGCAAAAGAAAAGTGACTCGAGCGGCGGCAGCCGATCGAAACGCTCGCTGCGTAGGCGGCCCGGTCGCGGCAGCGACACAAAAGCGCGATTAGACGTGATCGCGTCAACCTAATACCGAGGCGCTGGATGACCAGCCATCCGGCTGTTGAAAAGCGCCTCCTGCTTTCGCAGGAATGACGAGCTAAGAGGCGGCCGCTGTAGGGCGCCTTTGCTCTTGCCTCATTGGGAGCTCGCAGGAATGACGAGCAAAACAGACTCATGGCCCTTGCCCCATTCCGGAGCTCGCCAGAACAACAAGTACGTGCACTCACCGCAACCCTCTCCCCACATGGAGAGAGGGTCCAGAGCATCAATTACCAGATCTTCACCCGCTGATTCTCCGGCCGCCACATCGGCTGTCCCTGCTTCACATCGAACGCCTCATAGAAATCCGGCACATTCGACAGCGGCCCATTCACGCGCCACTTTGCAGGCGCATGCACATCGGAAAGCAACCCGGTGCGCAATTGCTCCTCGCGTTCCTGCGACAGCCAGCCCAGCGCGTAGCCGAGGAAGAAACGCTGCATCGGCGTGTAGCCGGCGATCTTCTCGCCCTTCTTGTATTGCTCGGTTTTCTTGAAGGCGTCGATGCCGATCATGATGCCGCCGAAGTCGGCGATGTTTTCGCCGAGGCTGGCTTCGCCATTGATGTGGATGCTGGGCAACGGTTCGTACGCGTTGAACTGCTTGACCATCACGTCGGCGCGCTGCTTGAAGCGGGCGGCGTCTTCCTTGGTCCACCAGTCGACCAGGTTGCCCTTGGCGTCGTACTGGCGGCCTTCGTCGTCGAAGCCGTGGGTGATTTCGTGGCCGATGGTGGAGGCGGCCACGTAGCCGTAGACCACGGCGTCATCGATCTGGTTGTCGGCGAAACCCGGGATCATGAACTGCGCGGCGGGCAACACGATTTCGTTGTTCGAGGGGTTGTAGTACGCGTTGTACGTCTGCGGCGTCATCTCCCACTCGTTGCGATCCACCGGCTTGCCGAACTTGCTGATCATGTCTTCGGTCTGCCAGCGCGTGGCATTCATCATGTTTTGCGCGTACGAGGTGCGGCCGATGGTGAGCTTGGAGTAATCCTTCCACTTGTCCGGGTAGCCCACTTTCTTGGTGACGGCGGCAAGCTTCTCGTGCGCCTTCGCCTTGGTCGCGGGACTCATCCAGTCGAGCTTGTCGATGCGTTCGCCGTAAGCGGTGCGGATGGCTTCCACCATCGCGTTGTAACGCTGCTTGGAGGCTTCGGAGAAGTAATCCTTGACGTAGATGCGGCCGAGGATCATGCCCAGCGCCTTGTTCTCCGCGCGCAACGCACGCTTCCAGCGCGGTTTCTGCTCGGCCTGGCCGTTGAGCGTGTGGCCATAGAAATCGAAGTGCTCGTTGTCGAAATCCGCGCTGAGGTAGCTGGCGTAGGTATCGACCAGATGCGCGCGCATGTAGTCGCGAATCACCGGCGTTGGCGTCTTGGCCAGCAGCGCCTGCAGGCCGCTGAAGAATTCCGGCTGGCCCACGATCACCGTGCTGGCCGGCAGCTTCCATCCGGCGAGGCGTGTGTTCCAGGCGATTGCGGGCGTGTACTTCGTCGTCAGATCCGCCGGCGCCATCTTGTTGTAGTTCTTCTCGGGATCGCGCAGGTCGGCGAGCGGGCGCGAGACCTTGGCAAGCGCGGTTTCCAGCGCCATGACCTGCTTGGCGCTGTTGGCCGCTTCCGCGTCGCTCTTGCCGAGCATGCGGAAGGTGCGGTGCAGGTGTTCCACGTACGCGTCGCGTACCTTGGCAACACCCTTTTCCTTGTTGAAGTAGTAGTCGCGCTCCGGCAGGCCAAGACCGCCCTGCCACAGGTGCACGGCCATCACGTCGCTCTGCTTTTCATCCTGCTGCACCGAGAAGTCGAAGAACGGGCCCACGCCCAGCAATTGCAGCGCGAAGGCCTCGTCGAGCGCCGAGTTCACGTCGTGCACGGCATCGATGCGCGCCAGTTCGCCGTTCAACGGCGTGATGCCGAGCTTGTCGGCCAGGGCCTGGTCCATGGCGGTGGTCCAGAAATCACCGATCTTTTGTTCATCGCTGCCGGGAGCCGCGTTCTTGGTGGCCGCAGCGTCCTCGCTGATCTTGCGCAGCTTCGCGTACAGCTCGTCCTGCACCACCTGGCCGATGCCCCATTGCGATTCCTCGGGCGGGATCGGATGCGCCTTCAGCCATGCGCCGTTGGCGAATTCGAAGAAGTCGTCGCCGGGCTTTACCGAGGTGTCGATGTGATCGGCCACTACGTCAGGCGTAGTGGCCGTGGGCGCCGGTGCGGTAGTGGCGGCATAGGCGCCACCGACGGAGGCAGCGGCAAGCGCCAGCACGAGCAGACGACGGGGCAGGGTGGGCAAGATCGCTTTCATGCGGTGAGTTCTCCAGAAGAGAGATTTGACATGATGATGAACCGCACAAGGCTCGGAGCTCGACGATGCATGTCGATGCCTTGCGCGCGAAGGGAGTGGAAAGGGGTCAGACGCCGAGCGCCAGGCGTGCGCCGAGGTCGGTCAGCGGCGACACCAGCAACAGACGGGCGAGGATCAGCACGATCATCACCGCCCACGGTGCGAAATCCAGGCCACCGGCCGTGAGCTTGCCGCGCAGCGGACGCATCAGCGGGGCCACCAGACTGCCGGCCAGGCGGTAGACCGGGTGATACGTCTCCACCTGGAACAGGCTCATCAGCGACCAGATGAAGATCAGCACCACGTAGAACATGGCGATGAAGTCCAGCATGTCGGCGATGGACAGCACGATCAGCCCCAGCACATGGGGGAACAGGCCCAGCAGCGCAAACAGCACGATGCGCTTGATCAGCATCAGCAGCCACACGATCACCAGCGCGGCAATGTTGATGCGGCGCCAGTTGGGCAGCAGGCGGCGGATCGGCGCCAGCACCGGATTGGTGGTGCGGTAGACGAACTGGCTGAGCGGATTGTGGAAGTCCACCCGGCTGGCTTCCGCCAGCAGGCGCAGCACGAACAGCGTGGCCGCGGCGCCAAAGGCCAGCTCGACGATGAAGGAAAGGGCGTTGACGAGGTAGCTCACGATTAGTTGTCCAGGGCAGCGGCCAGTTCGCCGGCGCGACGCGTGGCGGCGGCCACGGCGCGGGCAACGATCTGGGCGAAGTGTTCGGAGGCAAAACTTTCCAGGGCAGCTTGCGTGGTGCCGTTGGGGGAGGTCACGCGCTGGCGCAGCACGCCCGGGTCTTCACCGCTCTCCACCAGCATGCGGCCGGCGCCGAGGCAGGTCTGCGCGGCGAGGGCGCGGGCCGTCTCGCGCGACATGCCCTGGGCAAACGCCGCGTCTTCCAGCGCTTCCACCATGGCGAAGAAATAGGCCGGGCCGGAGCCGGAAAGGCCGGTCACTGTATCGATCAGCGCTTCGTCCTCGACCCAACGGGTGATACCCACCGCGTCCATGATGTGCTGCGCCTTGGCGCGCTGTTCCGGGCTGGTGCGGCGATTGGCGAACAGTCCCGTGGCGCCCGCACCGATCAGGGCCGGCGTATTGGGCATGCAGCGCACGATGGCCAGCGTGTGGCCGAACCAGCGTTCGAGCTGGTCGATGCGTACGCCGGCCGCAATGGAGATCAGCATCGGCCGTTGGCGGACCAGCGTGTCCTGCAATTCGGCGTGGACGGCCGGCATGATCTGCGGCTTCACCGCCAGCACCAGGACGTCGGCCTCGGCGGCGGCAAGGCGGTTCTCGGCATAGCTGGCGATGCCGAAGTCGCGCCCCAGTTCGTGGCGTGCCTCGGCCCGGGGCTCGGCCACGGTGATCGATGAGGCGGCAACGCCGGTCTTGAGCAGGCCGCCGATCAGGCTGCGCGCCATGTTGCCTCCGCCGATGAAAGCGATACGTGTCATGCAGGGTCCTCGCTATTGGGTCCGTACCTTACCGGAGCCCGGGGGTGGCCGTCCCGTGGCGGAAGTGATCTCGGAGCCCGGCCAAGATCTCCTGGCAATGACTCCCCCTCACTGTCATCCCTGCGAAAGCAGTAGGCGCTGTACAACGGCGAAGCCGGTCATCCAGCGCCTCTATGCACGAACAAAAGGCACTGGATTCCCGCTTTCGGGGGAATGACGGTGAGGAGAGTGAACCTCGACGGGCGATTTCGAACCGCCCCTATGGATACCTAGTCGGACAGCAACTTCCAACCTGGTCCGCAGTTTGCGGCTTACGGCCAAAGGAAAGACTGGTGGCCCGGCCCGCGCGGCGAGTAGTATCGGCCCGCAGCTTGGGAACGGGGAATGGACCTGTCGGACGGCTCGGCGCCCACGCGCCGTATGGTCGCGTCCGGTGGAAACCGCCTCCCGCCCGGGCGCTTGCCATCCAGATGATCGGGTTCAAGGGGAAACCAGATGGATATCGCCGAACTGCTTGCCTTCTCGGTGAAGAACAAGGCCTCGGACTTGCACTTGTCCGCCGGCCTGCCGCCGATGATCCGCGTGGACGGCGACGTTCGCCGCATCAACATTCCCGCGCTCGAGCACAAGCAGGTCCACTCGCTGATCTACGACATCATGTCGGACAAGCAGCGTCGCGACTATGAAGAATTCCTCGAGGTCGACTTCTCGTTCGAGATTCCCGGCCTCGCGCGCTTCCGCGTCAACGCGTTCAACCAGAACCGCGGCGCGGGCGCAGTGTTCCGTACCATTCCGTCCGAAGTGCTCACGCTGGAAGACCTGGCCGCGCCGGCCATCTTCCGCGAGCTGATCGAGCAGCCGCAGGGCCTGATCCTGGTGACCGGCCCGACCGGCTCGGGCAAGTCCACCACGCTGGCGGCGATGGTCGACCACATCAACAAGAACGAATACGGCCACATCCTCACCATCGAGGATCCGATCGAATTCGTGCATACCTCGCAGAAGTGTCTGATCAACCAGCGCGAAGTGCACCGCGACACGCATGGCTTCAAC
Organism: Dyella japonica; assembly: GCF_040545895.1. GTDB lineage: Bacteria > Pseudomonadota > Gammaproteobacteria > Xanthomonadales > Rhodanobacteraceae > Dyella > Dyella japonica_D. Next base: position 308,878 of record NZ_JBEPMU010000003.1, on the reverse strand, counting down.
GAAGCACTGCGCTCGGCACTGCGCGAAGACCCGGACTACGTGCTGGTGGGCGAGTTGCGAGATCTCGAAACCATCCGCCTGGCGTTGACCGCCGCGGAAACCGGCCACCTGGTGTTCGGCACGTTGCATACCAGCTCGGCTGCCAAGACCATCGACCGCATCATCGACGTGTTCCCCGCCGGCGAAAAGCCGATGGTGCGCTCGATGCTGTCCGAGTCGCTGCGCGCGGTGATTTCGCAGTCGCTGATGAAGAAGGTGGGCGGCGGACGCATTGCGGCCCACGAGATCATGGTGGGCATCCCCGCCATCCGTAACCTGATCCGCGAGGACAAGGTGGCGCAGATGTACTCGTCCATCCAGACCGGCCAGCAGTACGGCATGCAGACGCTCGACCAGAACCTGCAGGACCTGGTGAAGCGCGGCCTGGTGACGCGCCAGCAGGCGATGAGCTACGCGCGCAACAAGGACATCTTCAAGGGGTAAGTTGAGGAAGAGCACGCAAGGAGCGGCCGGGTATCGCTGTCCGCGTGGTTCCTGCTCTTCCTATTCGCTGTTTGCTATTCATGATTTGCGGGGGTTCCCATGAGCGACTTCGATTTCACCTCCTTCCTCAAGTTGATGGTGCACAAGAAGGCCTCCGACTTGTTCATCACGGCCGGCGTGCCTCCGTCCATGAAGGTGCAGGGTCGCGTGGTGCCCATCACGCAGAGTCCACTGTCCGCGCAGCAGTCGCGCGACATGGTGCTGAACGTGATGACGCCGTCGCAGCGCGAAGAGTTCGAAAAGACCCACGAGTGCCAGTTCGCCATTTCGGCGCAGGGCGTGGGTCGTTTCCGTGTGTCGTGCTTCTATCAGCGCAACTGCGTGGGCATGGTGCTGCGTCGCATCGAATCGAAGATTCCGTCGATCGAAGAGCTCAACCTGCCGCCGGTGATCAAGCAGCTGGCGATGACCAAGCGCGGCATCATCATCTTCGTGGGCGGCACCGGTACCGGTAAGTCCACCTCGCTGGCCTCGATGATCGGCTACCGCAACGCCAATTCGACCGGCCACATCATCACCATCGAGGACCCGATCGAATACGTGCACAAGCACGAGGGCTGCATCATCACGCAGCGCGAGCTGGGCATCGACACCGACAGCTGGGACAACGCGCTGAAGAACACGCTGCGCCAGGCGCCCGACGTCATCATGATCGGCGAAGTGCGTACGCGCGAAACGATGGAACACGCGATCAACTTCTCCGAAACCGGTCACCTGTGCCTGTGCACGCTGCACGCGAACAACGCCAACCAGGCGATGGACCGCATCCTGCACTTCTTCCCGGAAGATCGCCGTTCGCAGCTGTTCATGGACTTGTCGCTCAACCTCAAGGGCGTGGTGGCGCAGCAGCTGATTCCCACGCCGGACGGCAAGGCGCGTCGCGTGGCGGTGGAAGTGCTGCTGGGTACGCCACTGGTGCAGGACTACATCCGCCAGGGCGAGATCCACAAGCTCAAGGAAGTGATGAAGGAATCGACCAACCTGGGCATGAAGACCTTCGACCAGAGCCTGGTCGAGCTTTATCACGCAGGCGAGATCTCCTACGAGGACGCTCTGCGTCACGCGGACAGCTCCAACGAAGTTCGCCTGCGCATCAAGCTCGCGCAGGGCGGCGACGCGCACACCTTGTCGCAAGGCCTGGACGGCGTGGAGCTGGAGCAGACCAAGGACTCGCAGAACTTCGGCGGCGGCTTGCTGCATCGCTGAGCGCGGTCGATACGATGTAAAAAGAAGGAGCCCGCGAGGGCTCCTTCTTCGTTTCAACCCGCGGGGTTTACTTCGCGGTATCGGCGACGGTCAGGCCACTGGCGTCGACGCTCTTCACGCCCTTTACCTTCTTGGCCACGCCTTCCACCTTGGCCTTTTCAGCCGAGCTGCTGGCGGTACCGGTGAGCGTCACGACGCCGTCCATCGTGGTCACCGAGATGTCGGTGCTCTTCACGTTCTTGGTGGTGGCCAGTTCCGATTTCACCTTGGTCGTGATCCAGGTGTCGGCCGTCTTGTCTGGCACCGTCTGGTTGTCCGAGGACTTCTGCATGGCGTCCTGAGCGGCAACCTGCGCGAACGGCACGGCCGAGAAGGCAGCCACGAGGCCGGCGGCAATCAGCGTCTTGCGAAACAGGTTGTTCATGCGCATGGGGAATCTCCTGTGGTGGGGAAACGCTGTCCAAGAGACAGACGGGTGCCGCTCCTCGCGGCCTCCGTAATTGCATCCAAACAGTTTCGAGATGAATCGAGGATGGCTGGGAGGCGCATCCGTTCAGCACGCGATTACGCATGCCAAGGCGATGTCATGAACGCGTTGCGAGAGTGTTTCCGTAGCTAAGATCGTGGCAATTGTGATGACCATCACAATGACGGTTGCGAAGAGACGCGTATTGGCTTTCTGTGCGCTGACGTGAGCGCAAATTCGAACGATGTGAAGGTTTGATGAGTCTGTGAACTACGTCTGAAAACCGAATATCTGCCTTGTGAAATAGACGGCTATACGGCAGATTTGCGAGGCGAAGCACAATCAGTGCTGGCTTGATTTCGGGGGGAATCATGGCCGAATTGGAAGTTCGGGTTGTTTCCGAGCGCAGGGAAGGACTCCTGGTGGAGTTGGGCCGGGTGGTGACGGAGTACGGGCACGTGCTCATTCGCCAACGATTGGCGCAGGACGCGCAAGGCGCCTGCCTCACGCTGCTTCTGCGCGGGCCGGACGATCGGCAGTTGGCGCTGGAAGAGGCGCTGGGCACGCATCCGCGGGTACTGAGCTTCGAATCCTCACGACCACAGTTCGCGGCGAGCGAGATCGCTGCGACGGTGAGCGCGCATGTGGCCGCTGCCAACCCGACGCCTGCTGTCGAGGCGGCGCAGTCGCCATCACCGGCGCGAGCGCCGGCGCACGAAACCGCAACGCTCACGGCAGGTGCGGACGTGGCGCGAGTGGAGCGCATGCTGCCGAACCTCGCCCGGGATTACCCGCGCATTTTCCCGTGGCTGATCAACCTCGAGTACGCCGTTGCCGATGAGGCGCGCGATGCGTCGCTCTATCTTGCCGGCCGTCGTACGGGCACCTGGGTGTACAAGCGCGACTTCGCGCTCGGCGCCAAGCTGGGCATGACCGACGCACTGCGACGCATCGCCGTGCCGGCACTGCGTGGGTTGGTCACCGTCGAGCATCACGACAATCAGCTGCACGTGCGTGGTTGCCCGCTTTGCCAGCCTGGCGGTGCGTCGGGCGGTCGCTTCTTCTGCGGTTTCATCGAGGGCCTGCTTGCCGAGTCGGTGGAGCCGCGAACCGTGTTCGTGCGCGAGACCAGCTGCCACAGCAGCGGTGCATCCATGTGCGTGTTCGACATATCCCACTGATTGCCACCCGGAGGAGTGCGGCGGCAGGCGTTGGGCGTCCGTAGTCAACCAAGGGGAAGCTTCATGCAAGACATGCATCAGCATTACAACTGGGTGCTGGTCGGGTTGTCCTATGCCGTGTCTGTACTGGGCTCGTTTACGGCACTCCAGTTCGCGTTGGGCATTCCGCTGGCGCAGAACGCCCGCCAGCGCTGGGCCGCGATTCTCGCGGCGGGCACCGCGATGGGCGGCGGCGCCATCTGGGCCATGCACTTCATCGCCATGCTCGCCTGCAGCATGGGCACGCAGGTGACCTACGACATGTTGCTGACAATGGTGTCGGCGCTGCTTGCCATCGTTGCCTGTTCGCTGGGCCTGGCGATCGTGGGCGGTGGCACCTTCCGTTTCATCAACCTGCTGTTTGCGGGCGTGCTGATGGGGCTGGGCGTGGCGGGCATGCACTATCTGGGCATGGCGGCGATGCTCACGTCGGCACTGGTGTCCTACGATGGCGGCATCGTGGCGCTGTCGGTGGGCATTGCCATCGTGGCGTCGATGGCTGCGCTATGGCTGGCCTTCAACCTGCGCGGAAAACTGCAGATGCTGGGCAGCGCGCTGGCGATGGGCGTGGCGGTGTGCGGCATGCACTACACCGGCATGTCGGCCATGGAGCTGATGCAGGGCGACACCTTGCCGGCCGGTTTCGAGCAGGGCGTGCAGGGCGAGCATCTGGGCCTGATCATCTTCGTGGTGGTGGTGATCCTGCTGGCGCTTGCGCTGGGCTTGAGCATCGTGCGGCAGCAGCGCCGTGCTGCGTTGTCGATCTGACCGGTTCGTCGAGCTGCAAAAAAAACGGGGCGCCCTTGGCGCCCCGTTTTCGTTTCCATGCGGGGTGGAAGATTTACTTCAGTTCGGTCTGGCTGGTGATGACCAGGCCGCTGTTTTCCATGTGCATCTCGCCATTGAGCGACTTGATGCGCGCGGCCTGCGCTTCCATGGATTCGAACTGGGCCTTGGAGCGCTCCGCCGTGGCTTTGGCGCTGGCCTGCGCTTCCGCGTCGTCCGGCTGCGAGGCGGCAGTCATCTCGGCGATGCGCTGGGCCTTCTGACCCATGGCCTTCACCCAGGCCTGGTACATCTCGCCGCTCAGGCTGAGGCGGCCCAGGCGGCCGGCGTCGCCACTGGCGGCGTTGAGCAGTTCGCCGAGTTTCACGTCTTCGCCCTGGCCTACGGCCAGTGCGAGCGCCTTCGGACCCATCGCGGCCCATACTGGCGCACCCAACGGCGCGGTGAGTTCGGGCGGCAGCGGCGACGGCTTGCCATCCGGCGTCAACTTCACCTGCTGCAGGCCCGAGGCAGCCATCTGCGCCATGGCGAGCAGGCCCGCCGGGTTGGACGTGCCGATCAGGATGCGGCCGCTGAACTTCGGCATGGCGTTGTCGCTGCCGGCGTCGAAGCTGTCCAGCGCCACGCGCAGGCCGAGCAGGTCGCCCACCGGCGGCACCGCGGCTTGCTGCGTCATCAGGCCGATCTTGGCGAAGCCTTCATTGAGATCGGTGAGCGAGGGGCAGGTGAAGGGCTTGGCGGCCACCGCTTCAGCCTGGGCGCCCCAGAACGTGCGCAGCTGGGCGATCGGCACGGCGATGCTGATGTCGAACGGTGCGGTGCCTGCGGCGCCCAGACCGGGCAGTTCCACCTTCATGCCGCTGAAGGCCTTGGTGACGTCGTCGGCGAGGGCCACATCCCAGCGGATGTTCTGGTGCTTCTCGTCGAGCTTGGTGTAGCCAAAGCTCACCGACGGCACGCGCGAAGCGATGCGCGTGGCTTCGCTTTCGCACGCTGGCGACACCTTCAGCTGATTGGACACGGGCTCGCCGGTCTTGACCGACTCGGCTTCGGCGTGTGCCTTGATCAGCACATTGAACAACGGGTCCTTGCCGCTGGCCGCGAGCGGCAGCAATCGGGCGAAATCGACCTGGCCGATGGCCCAGGGCTGGTAATCCTTGGCCTTGGCGAGCTTTTCCAGACGGCCATCGTCCTGCAGGTTCTTCTCCGGGCGATCCATGCCGAAGGCAAGCCGCAGCGTGGCCTCCGGTGCATCGGCGGGCAGGATGGCCGCAACGGCCTGCTTGCCCACTTCGGCCATCACGATCTGCAAGCCGCCGTCGGTGGTGACGTGCTTGCGATATTTCTGGCCACCCACGGTGGCGGTGTCGAACGGCTTGCCATAGGCCGCTTCCAGGCGACCGACGAAGGCATCGAACGCCTTGGGGTCGACCAGCTCGAAGCGCGCGACCGGCGACAGGCCCAGGCCGTAGACGACCGAGCGACCCTTGATGTTGAGGCCGGCGTTCTGTGCGAACGTTTCGATGGTCTTGCCATCGAGTTCGGCGATGAGGGCCTTGAGCAGGCGCGACAGGTCCGGATCTTTTTCCGCCATTTCGTCGGCGGCCGAGCGCAGCTGGACGAGTTCCGACGGCAGCTGGGAGTCGGCCTGGGCCAGCAGCGCCTTGCGGGTGTCGTCGTCGAGCACGTCGAGGTTGGCCACCACGTACGGCGTGTCGGCCGGTACGAAGGCGAGGGGGGCGTCCTTGTCCTTGTGATGGCATGCAGCCAGCAGGACGCCGGCGAGGCCCAGCGCGGCAATGCGCTTCGTCGATCGCATGTCTAATCCCTTGAGTGAGGTGATGTTGCGCCGCGCATTATGCCTGTATTCGCGGCCTCTCGCGGTGAGCCACAGCCTCAGCAGGCCGTGGCCTAACGCCAGCCTGACCGGCGTTCAACAGGTTCAGCGCCCCAGCACTTCGGCCAGCACCGCCATGCGCACGAACACGCCGTTGCCCACCTGCTCCAGGATGCGCGACTGCGGGCCGTCGGCCACTTCGGAAGCGATCTCGATGCCGCGGTTGAGCGGGCCCGGATGCATCACCAGGGCGCCCTTGGCGGCGCGGGCCAGGCGAGGGTTGTCCAGGCCGTAGCGCCGGAAATAGGCCGCTTCGTCCGGTAGATCGGTCACGGCCATGCGTTCCTTCTGGAGGCGCAGCATGATCACCACGTCGGCGCCTTCGATGGCGGCATCGAAGTCATCGGTGATCACGCAACCCGGGAATTCCGATTCCTCCGGCATCAACGCCCTGGGCGAGCACAGGCGGATTTCCTTCACGCCCATCGCCTTGAGCGCATGCACGTCCGAACGCGCCACGCGCGAGTGCTTCACGTCGCCGCAGATCACCACGGTGAGTTGCTTGAAGTCCGGTCGGTGCTGGCGAATGGTCAGCACGTCGAGCAGGCCCTGCGTGGGATGCGCGCGATTGCCGTCCCCCGCGTTGATCACCGAGACGCCGCTCATGGCGTGGCGCACCAGTTCCTCCGGCGTACCCGACACCTTGTGGCGCACCACGATGGCGTCCAGGTGCATGGCTTCCAGCGTGTGCAGCGTGTCGAACAGCGCTTCGCCCTTGCTGGTGGAGGAGAAGCCGATGTCGAAGTTGATCACGTCGGCACTGAGCCGGCGCGCGGCCAGTTCGAACGAGGTGCGCGTGCGCGTGGATGGTTCGAAGAACAGGTTGAGGATGGTGCGGCCCGAGAGCATGTCCAGTTTGCGCGTGCCGTGCGCGCAGCCCTCACGCATGGACTCGGCGCGATCGAGCAGGCGCTCGATGGTCTCGCGGGGCAGGTGTTCCAGGGTGGTGAGGTGGCGCAGGCGAGAGCTCATGGCGGGCGGAAGTCCGTGCTTAGTGTCCGGTGGTGTCGGGTGAAGCCAGCCAGCGTTCGAGAATGACCGCGGCGGCTTCGGCATCGATCGTGGCAGCATCGCGCTTTTTCTTCAGGCCCTCAGCACGCGCGCTGGCGAAGCGCTGAGCGGCTTCCTGCGAGCTGTAGCGCTCGTCGGTCAGCATCACCGGCAAGTTGTAGCGTTGGCTGACTTTATCTGCAAAACGTCGCGCGCCCTTGCTGGCCGGCTGCTCTTCGCCGTCGAGGGTCAGCGGCAAGCCAACCACCAGGGCTTCGGGCAACCATTCCTTGCGCAAGGCGTCGAGCTTCGACCAGTCGGGATCGCCATCGCGAACGGCGATGGCCGCCAGTCCGCGCGCGCTGCCCGTGTAGCGATTGCCGACGGCAACACCGATCAGGCGGCTGCCGACGTCGAAACCAAGCACACAGCTCATGCGTGTCCCGCGTAACCCGGCAACTGCAGCGGATCGACTCCAACCAGGCCGGCGGCGGCGCTCCAGCGTTCTTCGAGCGGCGTATGGAACACCACGCGCTCGCTGGCTTCGACGGTAAGCCAGGTGTTGTCCTTGAGTTCCTGCTCGAGCTGGCCCGCGCTCCAGCCGGCGTAGCCCAGCGCCATCATGGCCAGGCGCGGGCCTTCGCCGTGCGCCATGGCGATGAGGATGTCGCGCGACGTGGTCACCGACCATTCGTCGTTGATGCGATAGCTCGACTCCCAGTGGCCGGGTTCGCGATGGAGCACGAAGCCGCGCTCCTGCTGCACCGGGCCGCCGATCAGCACGGGCGCGTCGGCAAGCTCCAGGTCGTTGCATTCGAGCTTCATCTGCGCGAGCACGTCGCCCAGGCGATATTCCGAAAGCTGGTTCACCAGCAGCCCGACGGCACCATCCTCATCGTGCTGGCAGATGAAGGCGACGCCGCGCGAAAACGGCGGCTCAGCCAGACTGGGCATGGCGATCAGAAACTGACCGGCGAGAGACTGCGATGGGGTGCGGGGAGCGGGCATGGGGGGATTGTAAGCCCTGTCGCTGCCGCCTGCCCGTGCAACCAAGGTCTAGGTTAAGAGAGGTAAGGAAACAGAGGTGGTTGCCGCCGCGTTTCCTTCACTCTCTCCTCACCTGCTGTGCAGCGTGTCGTTGGGCATGAACTGCCAGGTGCGCGTGATGTTGAGCTCATCGATGCGTTCCTTGTCCACGGGCAGCGAGGGAAACGGCGCGGCGAGGCGCACGATGCGCTGTGCCGCGGCATCCAGCAGCGGCTGGCCCGAGCTTTGCACGATCTCGATGCCTTTCACCGAACCATCGCGATTGAGCGTGACGGTGAGCAGCACGTCGCCATGCAACCCACGGCGTCGGGCCTCGTTCGGATAGTTGAGGTTGCCCACGCGTTCCACGCGATCCACCCAGCCACGCATGTAGGCGGCGTAGGCATATTCCTTGGTGTTGGACGAGATGAATTTCTTCTTCGGGCGCTTGGCGTATTGCTCGCTGCGGTCGCGCACCTCGGCAGCGAGCTGCGCCATCTCCTGGCGCCGCTTGATGTCGGCGGGCGATTCGGGAAGATCCTGTGGCGTCTGTTCGAGCTTGGCGCTGTCGGTGCTGACGCTGTAGTGGCTGTTGCCCGTGGTGGTGAGCAGCTTGTCGTTGGTGGCTTCCTGCGGCCGTGGCGCGCTGGCCTCAATGGGCTGCGGCGCCACGCCTGCCGTAGGCCGGGGCAGGGCGCCGGAGACGAGCTGGGACGGACGCGCGGCCTTGTCGCTTTCGCCGCCGCCGCTGTTGTTGGCCTGGGCCAGGAAGTCGGCCTTGTCCGGTGCGTCGCGGTTGGCCACGTCCACCAGGGTCACATCCAGCGTCGGCAGGCTCGGCTTGGCCTTCACATAGGTGAAGGTGATCCCCAGGATCACCACGCCGTGCAGCAACAGCGAGAAAAGCATCGTGGCGCCGAACATGTCGGCGCCGGTGCGGACAGCAGGTTGGCTCACGCGGCGCGGGTCTCGATTCGTGTGCGTTCGATGACGTCGAACAACTGACCCGCGATATTAAGCCCGAATTGTGCATCCAGTTCGCGCACACACGTCGGTGATGTGACGTTGATCTCGGTGAGGTAGTCGCCGATCACGTCCAGGCCCACGAACAGCAGGCCGCGACGGCGCAGTTCCGGCGCCACCTGGGAGACGATCCAGCGGTCGCGGTCGGAGAGCGGCACGCCCACGCCGCGACCGCCGGCTGCCAGGTTGCCGCGGAAGTCACTGCCCTGCGGGATGCGCGCAAGGGCGTAGGGCACGGCCTCGCCGTCCACCACCAGGATGCGCTTGTCGCCCGAGGTGATCTCCGGGATGAACTTCTGCACCATGGTGAACTGCTTGTGCTCGCCCTTCGGGCCCGCAGCGATCAGCGTTTCCAGCATGGAGTTCAGATTGCTGTCGCTGGCCTTCACGCGGAAGATGCCGCGCCCGCCCATGCCGTCCAGCGGCTTGAGCACCACTTCGCCGTGGGTTGCCACGAAGGCGCGGATGTCGGCGGCGTCGCGGGTCACCAGGGTGGGGGACATGCACTGCGGAAAGTGCATGGCGAACAGCTTCTCGTTGCAGTCGCGCAGCGCCTGCGGGCGGTTCACCACCAGCACGCCGGCGCGTTCGGCCAGCTCCGCCACCATGGTGTCGTAGATGAACTGCGGGTCGACCGGCGGGTCCTTGCGCATCAGCACCACGTCCATCTCGCGCAGGTCGCGCCATTCGGACTCGCCCAGCATGTACCAGCCCGTGGGGTCGTCGCGCACGGACAGCGGCGCCAGGCGTGCCCAGGGCTCGCCGCTGCGGGCGGCCATGTCGCCCTGTTCCATGTAGAACAGGCTGTGGCCGCGCCGCTGGGCCTCCAGCAGCATGGCGAAGGTGGTGTCCTTGGCGATCTTGATCGAGCCGATCGGGTCCATCAGCACGGCGACCTTCAGGGTCATCGTCATTCTCCGGTAGTAGTGCCTATTCACACTCCGCGCCCGGCGCCGGCCGGACGGGAGCGTGGCAGTGTATGTCGTCCGAAGCCGGGAGATTGCGTTGATCGATACGACGATCAAGTGGTCTTCCAGCAGCGCGGGAAAGTGCGGATGGTCCCCGAAGGGAAACATGGCCGGTCAGCCCCATGATCGACTCCCGAGGGCGGCAAACCGTTCGATTCAATGACGTAGGACGCTTAACCTAAGATTTCAGCTTGACGTCACGTCAGGCAGGCGGTAAACAGCTACGCACGAGTGCCTGCCGGCTGAATGGTTGCCGTACGTCATCACGACGTGCGGGTTTGTATCTCAACATGGGACCGCTAGCCCACCGGTTGGCGGTCGCACGATTTACCTGAGCCAGGGGCGGGTCGCAGGGGGGTGTTGTGAACTTGAACATAAGTGGAAATGGCTTGGCCGGCCTCAAGGTCATGGTTATCGACGACTCGAAAACCATCCGTCGAACCGCCGAAACCTTGCTCAAGAAAGAAGGTTGCGACGTGCTCACGGCCGTGGACGGCTTCGAGGCGCTAGCCAAAATCTCCGATCAGAAGCCCGCGATCATCTTCGTCGACATCATGATGCCGCGTCTCGACGGCTATCAGACGTGCGCGCTGATCAAGAACAACCCGCAGTTCCGCGGTACGCCCGTGATCATGCTCAGCTCGAAGGACGGCCTGTTCGACAAGGCGCGCGGGCGCATCGTGGGCGCGGAACAATATCTGACCAAGCCGTTCACGCGAGACGAACTGCTGGGTGCAATCCATCGACATGTCGTTACGGTCTAAGACGGACGACTACAGGGTCTGAGGGGGGCCTGTGGCCAATATTCTCATCATTGACGATTCGCCGACCGACGTGCGCGTGTTCACCACGCTGCTCGAGCGGGCGGGTTACCAGGTCGATTCGATCGGCAACGCCGAAGAAGGTATCGAGCGCGTGCGCGAGCAGAAGCCGGATCTGGTCATCATGGACGTCATCATGCCCGGCATGAACGGCTTCCAGGCCACGCGCACGCTTACGCGCGACCCGATGACGTCCAGCATTCCCATCGTCATGATCACCACCAAGTCCATGGAGACCGACCGTGTGTGGGGCCTGCGCCAGGGTGCGCGCGCCTTCATCACCAAGCCGGTCAACGAGAAGGATTTGCTGGCCTGCATCAACGATCTTCTGCCCAGCGCTGCGTGAGGCGACGATGAGCCAGACCGCGTCGCTCTCGCCCTTCGAAATCCTTGCCCGGTACGAGCGCCTTTCGCTGGCGCACGCGTCCGGCACGCCGGAAAGCCTTGAGGCCCCGGGCCTGTGGCGCGGCATTGGTTATCGCGCGGGCAGCCGCCTGTTCGTCAGCGGCATCGACGAGATCAGCGAACTGCTGGCCGTGCCGTTGTTGACGCCGGTGCCGGGCACGCAGCCCTGGCTGCTGGGCGTGGCCAATGTGCGCGGCAACCTGGTGCCGGTCATCGACCTGGCACGTTTCCTGTTTGGCGAACGCACGCAGTCCACCGAACGCACGCGACTGCTCGTGGTGCGCCAGGGTGCCGGCAGCGTGGCGTTGATGGTGGATGAAGTCTTCGGGCAGCGCACGGTGGACGCCGAACAGCGCCGCCAGGCCGAGCAGGAAGACGATCCGCGTTTGGCACGTTTCGTGGATGATCGTGTAGGCGATTCGCGACTGGCTGTGTTCAGTATGGGCAAGCTGGTCCGTGCGCCGGACTTCCGTCAGGCTGCGGCCTGACGCGCAAACGTAGAACCATAAGTGGGACCGGCGCTGCTCAAGGCCGGAATCAGGGCGATGATCCGACGCCTTCGCCGGCATGGGCGGCGAGGCGTAGAAGGGCGAGGTGAACGAAATGAGCACTACAGGGGGCATGGGCAAGGAGCGAGGTTATACAGGCCTCATCATTGCGCTGGTCATTGCGTTCGGTTTCACGGGTGTCGACTTCGCCATGCTTACCTTGCGTGGCCGCGAAGATACACAGGCGACGGGTCTCACCACCCAGATCCAGGTGTTGTCGCAGCAGACGGCGAAGCTTGCACTGGAAGCCGCGGACGGTAACGTCGATTCCTTCAAGGAACTCGAAACCAATCGCAACACCATCGATGCTGCCGTTCAGCGCCTGAACAAGGGCGATGAAAAGAGCGGCATGAAGCCGTACGCCGACAACAACGCCACCCCGGCCGGTCGTGCCGTCAGCGCCCTCAGCAACGCCTGGGGCCAGTTGGACACGGACATCGGCAAGATCCTGTCGAACAAGGCGCTGGTGGTGGACTCCTCGCAGCGCGCGCTCACCCTGGGCCGCGAACTGCCCCTGCTGAACTCCAGCATGGAGCAGGTGGTGAACATCCTGCAGCAGCGCGGCGGTAGCGCGGAGCAGACGTACACTTCTGCTCGCCAGATGCTGCTGGCCGACCGTATGACCCGCCGAGTGCAGGAAGTGCTGCAGGGCGGCGACGCCTCGCAGCCTGCCGCCGACGGCCTGGCCCGCGACGGCCAGCTCTACGGCGCGGTGCTCAAGGGCCTGCTCGAAGGCAACACCGAAGTGGGTGTGCGCTCGATGGGCGACACCAACGCACGCAAGATCCTCACCGACATGCAGGCCCAGTGGGACAACCTGCAGGATCCCGTCGGCAAGCTGGTCAGCGCCGCAGGCAACCTCAGCGACGTGAAGCGCGCCGGCAACCAGGCCTCGCTCGATTCGCAGAACGTGCTGTTGCGCGCGAACGAACTGGCTGACCAGATCGGCAAGCTGCCCACCCGCCGCCTGTTCCCGAACCTTTGGTGGGGCGTGCTCGGCGCCATCGGCGCGGCCGCCTTCCTGGCCGTCCTTATCGTGCAGTTGATTGCCGACCAACGCCGCCGCTTCCAGGAATCGACCGAACTCAACCAGCGTAACCAGGAGGCCATCATGCGCCTGCTGGACGAAATGGGTTCGCTCGCCGAAGGTGACTTGACCGTCAAGACCACGGTGACCGAAGACATCACGGGCGCCATCGCCGACTCGGTGAACTACGCCATCGACGAGTTGCGCACCCTGGTGACGACGATCAACGAGACCTCGGAGCAGGTGTCGTCCTCGGCGCAGGAAACGCAGACCACCGCGCGTCACCTGGCCGAATCGGCACAGAACCAGGCGCAGCGCATCAGCACGGCCACCACCGCGATCAACCAGATCGCGAGCCTGATGGATACCGTGTCGAAGGATTCCGCCGAATCGGCCGACGTGGCCGAACGCTCGGTGAAAATCGCCTCGCGCGGCGCCGAAGTGGTGCGCGAGACGATCTCGGGCATGGACTCCATCCGCGACCAGATCCAGGAGACCTCCAAGCGCATCAAGCGCCTGGGTGAGTCCTCGCAGGAAATCGGCTCCATCGTGGAACTGATCAACGACATTGCCGAGCAGACCAACATCCTCGCCTTGAACGCCGCCATCCAGGCCGCGTCGGCGGGTGAAGCGGGCCGCGGCTTCGCGGTGGTGGCGGACGAAGTGCAGCGCCTCGCCGAACGTTCCGCGAGCGCCACGAAGCGAATCGAAACGCTGGTGCAGACGATTCAGTCCGATACCAACGAAGCGGTGAACTCGATGGAACAGACCACCGCCGAAGTGGTGGCCGGTGCACGACTCGCGGAGGACGCGGGTAGCGCGCTGGGAGACATCGAGCGCGTGTCGCACGACTTGTCCGCGCTGATTCAGAACATTTCGACACAAGCGCGCCAGCAGTCCACGGCGGCAACCGATATTTCCGTGTCGATGAACGCGATCCAGGAAATCACCTCGCAGACCTCGCAGGGCGCAAGCCAGACCGCCGACTCGATCGGTTACCTGGCCCAGCTGGCGAGCGACCTGCGTCGTTCGGTGGCCCACTTCAAGCTGCCGGGTTGAGCAGTTGGCTGATAACGATTTTCACAGGGGGCAACCTCGCCGGTTGCGTGACAAAGCGTTACGTGACCGCTGAGAGGGGCGCATGAGACTTCAAGACCATATCGATTTCACCACCCTGCAGTGGGTCAAGCCCGAGCTCGATGAGACGCTCGCCCTGGCCCGCGAGGCATTGGAGTCCTACGTCGACAACCCGGGCAACCGGGATGCGATGCGTTCGTGCGCCGACAGCCTGCACCAGGTGCACGGCACGCTGCGCATGGTCGAGCTGTATGGCGCCGCCATGGTCACCGAGGAGATGGAGACACTCGCCATCTCGCTGCTCGAAGACCACGTTGCCAATCGCGAGGAAGCCTACGCCGCGCTGATGCGCGGCCTGATGCAGTTGCCCGATTATCTGGAGCGTCTGTCCGGCGGTCATCGCGACGTGCCGGTAGTGCTGCTGCCGCTGCTCAACGACCTGCGTTCCAGTCGTGGCCAGCAGGCGCTGCATGAGTCGGCGCTGTTCACGCCCAACCTGGAAATCGCGCTGCCGGCGCAGGCCCCGCAGCCGCCGCACGATGTGGTGGTGGAGCGCCAGCGCAATGAAGTGACCACGCTGCGCCTGCGCTTCCAGCAGCAGCTGCTGTCGTGGTTCCGCGGCCAGGGCAACGACCAGCAGCTGGGCGGCATGATCCAGACGCTGGACGCCATCACCGCACGCTGCCACACCATCCCGGGCCGTCGCCTGTGGTGGATCGCAGCCGGCGTGCTCGAAGGCGTGCAACAGGGTGCGCTCAAGAGCCAGACGGGCGAAGTGCGCCAGTTGATCGGCAAGGTCGATCGCAGCATCCGCCAGCTGGTGGAGCAGGGCGAAGCGAGCCTGCGTGGTGGCGACGCCGATGAACTTGCACGCAAGCTGCTTTATGTCGTGGGCCAGGTCCGCCAGGGCAGCCCGCGCATGGAGCTGCTGCGCCAGACCTATTCGCTCGATGCGCTGCTGCCCGAGGCCAGCGAAATCGAGCACGCGCGTGGTTCGATGGCGGGCCACAACCGCGCCTTGCTCGACTCCGTGGCCAAGGCGTTGAAGGACGACCTGCTGCGCGTGAAGGAGTCGCTCGACCTGTTCCTGCGACAGACCGACGCCGATCCGGCGCAGTTGTCCAGCCAGACCGAAGTGCTCGAACGCGTGGGCGACACACTGGGCATGCTTGCCCTGGGCGTGCCGCGTCGCGTGGTGAACGAACAACGCCGCGTGCTGGAAGAAATCGCCAGCCGCGTGCGCGCACCGGACGAAGAGCTGCTGCTCGATGTCGCCGGCGCGCTGCTCTACGTGGAAGCCTCGCTCGACGATCACATCGAAAGCCTCGGTGCCGAGGGCGAAACCACGACCGAAACGCCGACCGCCATGCTGCCGCGCAGCGAGGCTCGCCACATCCTTGCCACGCTGATGCACGAGGCCACCGCCAACACCGGCAAGGTGAAGGACGCCATCGTGGCCTACGTGGAATCGGGCTGGCAGTCGACGCAGCTCGCCGAGGTCGGCGCGCTGATGGACGAAGTCGCCGGTGCCATGCGCATGCTGTCCGCGCCGCGCCCGGCCGAACTGGCCGAAGGCATCGGCCGCTTCGTCGGCAATGAGCTGCTGGCCGATCGTCGCGTGCCCAGCACCGCGCAGATGGATCACCTCGCCGATGCACTCGCTGCGCTCGAGTACTACCTCGAAGCCGCGCGCGAACATCGCGGTGGCCTGGAACACATCCTGGATGTGGCCGAGCACAGCCTCAGCAGCCTGGGCTACTGGCCGCCGCCGGCCGCCCGCGCCGCGTCGGAAGACGAGCTGGACGCCACGCCGCCCGAGCACGTGGCACGCGCTGCCGATGCCGCGCTGGCCGCAGCGCTCGCCAACCAGCCGGCGCTCTCCGAGAGCGTCAGCCTGGGCCATGGCGACGACCTCACCGGCCTCATCGTCGGTCACAGCGAAACGCCGGAACCGGAGCCGCAGGAAATCACCGGCCTGCGCCTGGCCGACACCGTACACGTGACGCCGCAGGAACCCGTGCAGGCGGGCGAAGACGACTGGATCGAGATCGAGGAAGAAATCGTCGAGGAAGTGCCCGTTTCCAGCGGCGCCTCCGCCATCGACGCGAGCTTCCAGACCAGCACTGCCGGCATCGACGACGACATCCGCGACATCTTCCTGGAAGAAATGCAGGAAGAGATCGACAGCCTGCACGCCACCCGCAAGACGTGGCTGGCCGATCCGCTGCAGCTCGATTCGCTCACGCCCATCCGCCGCTCCTTCCACACGCTCAAGGGTTCGGGCCGCCTCGTCGGCGCCACCGTGCTCGGCGAGTTCGCGTGGAAAGTGGAGAACATGCTCAACCGCGTGCTGGATCAGTCGATCCCGCCGAACGAGGGCGTGCAGGAAGTGGTCAGCGCCGCCATCGATGCGCTGCCGCAGTTGCGTTCCGCACTGATGGGCGAGGGCGCCGTCACGGCGCCGTTGCTTGCCATCCTGGAAATCTCCGAGCGCCTGTCGGCCGGCCAGGCCGATGCGCGTCTTGCCGACATCGCGCCGACCAGCGGTACCGAAACGGTGCGCCGCACCGTGCGTCGCCGCGTGCCGCGCGTGGATACCTCTGCCGAAGCGATTCCCGCCGCCAGCCTTGCCGGCATCGAGACGTCGCCGGCGGAGCCGGTGGTGTCGATGCCGACGCACGATTTCATCGATGCGCCGGTGATGCCGCCGATCGATCCGGTGCTGCTGGAAATCCTGCGCAGCGAAGTGGCCCAGTACCTGGCCACCATCCGCACGGCGATCAATCGCGTCGACGGCGAACTGCGCGTCGAAGACAGCCTGCTGCGTGCCGTGCATACGCTGCACGGTGCCATCGCCATGGTCGACATTCCGGTGCTCACGCAGCTGCTGTCGCCGCTGGAAAGCCTGCTCAAGCGCCTACGTGCCGCGGGCCTGCCGCTTTCGCCGGAAGGCGTGATGCTGCTCAGCCAGAGCGCCGACGCGGTCGATCATGTGATGGGCCAGTTCGACGTCCCGTCGCCGCAGCTGCCGGACCTGACCAACCTCATCCATCGCCTGACGGAGCTGCGCGACAGCCAGCCCGAACCGCAGGTGGCGCACGTGCTGTTCGAAACGCCGGCCGATCTTTCGGACGATGCGTCGACGCACGCGGCGGACGCCGCGCACGAGGAAACGCTGGGTGCATCGCTCGACGACGCGCTGTCCGATGCGTCGCTGCCGGTGGAGCACATCGAGCTGGCATCGCCGCCGGCCGTGTCCGAGACCGACAAATACACCGACGAACTGCTCGCGGCGCTGGGCGAATTCGACCTCGATGCGCACTTGCCCGCGGCAGATGAAAACGCGCACACGTTGGAGCCGACGCCGGTCATCGACAAGGCTGCCGAGGACGAATTCAGCAAGGCCTACGCCGACCTGCTCGACGAAGCCGAGACGCTGGAAATCGGCCCGGTCACCGACGATGCCGACGCCACTGTTGAACACGTGGCCGTGCACGAGGTGGAACTCGAGGAAACGCAGCCGCCGGTGGAAGCCGAAGCTGTCGCGCATCATGTTGAATCGCCGCAAGCCGAACAGGCTTCCGAGGCGGTGGTCGAACACGCCGAGCCGGTCGAAGCGCTGCACGTGGCCGATGAGACGCCGGTCGAAGAGATCGTGCTGGAAGCGCCCGTGGTCGACGAACCGGAAGCGCTGGTCGAGGCACCGGTGGTCGAGGAGCTCGTTGTCGAAGAGCCCGCGGCCGAAACGCCGACGGTCGAAGCATCGGCAACGCCCGTCGCAGCCGAAGAAACGGTCGACGAAAACGCGCTGCTGCCCAGCCAGATCGATCCCGACCTGCTGGAAATCTTCATCGAGGAAGCGCGCGAGATTCTCGATCATTCGGACAGCGTGCTCGCCCAGTGGCGTGCCGAGCCGAGTGCAATCGAACATCTGGCCGAGATCCAGCGCGACCTGCACACGCTCAAGGGCGGTGCGCGCATTGCTGGCATGGTGCCGGTGGGCGATCTCACGCACGCCATCGAAACGGCGCTGGAAAAGCCGCTGCATGCGGAATCGGCGCATATCGGCGAGCTGATCGCTGCGCTGGAAGTGGGCTTCGACAAGCTGCACGGTCTGGTGCAGTTGGTGTCGCAGGGCCGCTCTGTGCCTTATCCGCAGGCCGTCATCGATCGCTTCCTGGCCATGTCCGGCGAAGGTCATTCGACGGTGTCCGCCGATGCGACGGACGCGGCCAACGTGGTGCCGTTCCCGGCCCGCATGGCACCGCTTCCGGAGCTGTTGCCGGAACTGCTGCCCGAAGAGCGTGAAGATGCACCGAGCACGCCGCAGGAACAGATCCGCGTTCGCGCCGAACTGCTCGACACGCTGGTGAACCACGCGGGCGAGGTGGCGATCTATCGCTCGCGCCTCGAACAGCAGGTGGCCGGTTACCGCTTCAACCTGGTCGAACTCGACCAGACCGTGCAGCGTCTGCGCAGCCAGCTACGCATGATGGAAATCGAAACGGAAGCGCAGATCATCGCGCGCTTCCAGCGCGAGCATCGCGAAGCGGGCATCTCCGTGTTCGATCCGCTCGAACTCGACCGCTTCTCGCAGCTGCAGCAGTACTCGCGTGCGCTGGCCGAGTCGGTATCCGACCTTGTGTCCATTCAGGGCATGCTGGACGAACTGACCCGCCAGGCCGAAACGCTGCTGATCCAGCAGTCGCGCGTGAGTTCTGAGTTGCAGGAAGGCTTGCTGCGCACGCGCATGCTGCCGTTCGACACCATGGTGCCGAACCTGCGCCGCACGCTGCGCCAGGCCGCGCAGGAAGAAGGCAAGGGCGCCCAGCTGTACGTGGAAGGTGCCCACGGCGAAATGGATCGCAACCTGCTCGACCGCATCAAGGCGCCGTTCGAGCACATGCTGCGTAACGCGGTGGCACACGGCATCGAGTCGCCCAAGGACCGTCGCAAGGCCGGCAAGCCGGAAGAAGGCGCCGTGCGCATCCGTGTGGCACGCGAAGCCACTGAGGTGGTGGTGCGCGTGACCGACGACGGCCGCGGCCTGGATCGCGATGCCATCCGCAAGCGCGGCGTGGAGCGCGGCCTCATCCGCAACGACACGCGCCTGAGCGACGACCAGGTACTTGCGCTCATCACGCAGCCGGGCTTCTCCACCGCCAGCACCGTGACCCAGCTCGCCGGCCGCGGCGTGGGCATGGACGTGGTGGCGAACGAAATCAAGCAGCTCGGCGGCGCGCTGTCGATCGAATCGAAGGAAGGCCAGGGCACGACGTTCGTGCTGCGGCTGCCTTTCACGCTCGCCGTGACGCAGGCCATCCTGGTTCGTATCGGCGAATCCAACTACGCCATCCCGATGACCTCGGTGCAGGGCGTGGCGCGCATCAGCCCTGCGGAACTGGCCGAGCGACTGGCCGAACCGGAACCCACGTTCCCGTACGGCGGCGAAAACTTCGACCTGCACAACCTGTCCGAGCTGCTGGGCGCCGTGCCAGCGCACGCGAACGACGAAGAGCAGATCCCGCTGCTGCTGACGCGTGCGGGCGATCTGCGCGCCGCGATCCGCATCGATGCCGTGATCGGCTCGCGCGAAATCGTGGTGAAGTCGGTCGGCCCGCAGATCAGTTCGGTGCCGGGCATTCTCGGCGCCACGATCATGGGCGATGGCTCGGTACTGATCATTCTCGATCTCGCTCCGCTCGTGCGCCATGGCATCGCCCGTCGCCTGCAGCGCCTGGACGACGGCCTCACCGCCGTCGCCACGCCGGTGGTCGAAGAGCAGCGCGTGCGTCCGCTGGTGATGGTGGTCGACGATTCCATCACCATGCGCAAGGTCACCGGCCGCGTGCTGGAACGTCACGAGTACGAAGTGGCCACCGCGAAGGACGGCGTCGACGCACTCGAGAAGCTGCATGAGCGCGTGCCCGACCTGATGCTGCTCGACATCGAAATGCCGCGCATGGACGGCTACGAGCTGGCCACGCAGATGAAGTCCGACCCGCGACTGCGTGACGTGCCGATCATCATGATCACCTCGCGTACCGGCGATAAGCATCGCCAGCGCGCGTTCGACATCGGCGTGGACCGCTATCTCGGCAAGCCGTACCAGGAAGCCGAGTTGCTGGCACAGATCGGCGAAGTGCTCGAGCAGCGCACCACGGAGTCGCTCAATGGCTGAAACGGCGACCGCGGTAGCGTTGTTGTTCGATGACGTGGAACTCGGCGGTCAGCTGCGTGAAGCGTTGCGCGAACGCGGGGCCAGGATCGTGCACGAAGGTGCGCTGTCCACCCTCGACAAGCAGATGCTCAGCGCCACCGGTGCGGAAGTGCTGGTGGTGAACCTGGACGAAGACGCCGACGACGATCTCGATCGCCTCTACGACGTGATCGACGGCGATCGTCCGCGCGTGGTGTTCAACGATGCCGCCGCCAGTCGCTCGCTCGACGGTTGGGACCGTGCCCGCTGGGCGCGCCATCTCGCCGTGAAGGTGATGGCGCAGGGCGATCTCGATCCGCCGCGTCCGCAGGATGCGCCGCACGTGCCCGAAGTGGCCGAGCCGGTGCTCGCGGAAAGCGTCGAGGTTCCGCCCGTTGTCGTTCCTGAAGAGCCGACGTTCGTCGCCGCGATGGACCCGGTCACGCCGACCGAGATCGCCCCGGCGGAGATCACGCCGCAAGCGGTGGAAGCCACCGAGGTTCAATCCGAATCGCTGGCTGCCGAACTGGAAGCCTTCATCGCCGCCGACGAACCGGCGCCGGCCGAAGACGAATTCGGCTCGGAGCTGTCTTTCCGTGCTGCGGAAGAACCGCTGCACATCGACGACTTCGCCGCGCTGAAAGACCTGCCGGTCGAGGCCGAGGACGAGTTTGGTTCCGGCCTGAAATTCGCCGCGGACGACGAACTGCCGCAGCTGCACGATGGCAACTTCGGCACGCTGGAAGGTGAAGCGGCGATCGAGAACGAATTCGGCTCGCTGAAATTCAACGCCCACGACGAACTGCCGCCGCTGCACGACGGCACGTTCGGACTGGACACGCTGGCCACGCAAGGGCACGCGCCTCTGGACGCTCCGGCGCCGGAAGCTGCTGCGCGGCAGATACCGCCGTTCCAGCTCGATCACCTCGCCCTCGCTCCGCTGGACGAATCGTTCATGCCGTCGGCCGTCACGGTGGAGAGCGCGGAGAAAGCGCCGTCGTCGTTGCTTGGCTCGGCCTCCGCCTGGGCGCTGGTCGACGAAAGCGAGGCGCCCGCACCGGTGGCTGCTGCGCCTGCGCCGACCAGCAGCTTCGGCATCGAGAAACTGAGCGCTGCGGATTTCCTCGCGCCCGAAGGCGGCGAGGAGGCTGCGTCCATCATCGAGCCCGGCATGAAGCTGGAGCTGGTGTCGATGGAAGAAGCCCTGGCGCCGAAGGAATACGACGCCAGCGGTACCGAGATGATCCTCGACGATCTCGACAGCGCGATCAGCCGCCTGCTGGTGCTCGGCGCGGCGGCGGACAGTCTCGAGGCGGTGTGTTCGTTCCTCTCGATGCTGCCGGCGAATCTGCGTGCGGCCGTGCTGCACGTCCAGCATCTGGGCGGCAAATCGGTGGAAGCCTTGTCCGATACGCTGACCCGCTACAGCGAGCTGCCCGTGCGTGTTGCCGCGACCGGCGTGCGTGCCCGTGTCGGCGAAGTGTTGGTGGTGCCCGACGGGCAGCAGGCGCGCGTGCATCGCGATGGTCGCGTGGAGCTGCAGTCGCTGGATAACAGCGATGTGCGCAGCTCGCCGATCGATGCCAGCTTCACGCTGGCGGCGAACGTATTCGGCCGCAATGCGCAGGCCATCGTGTTTGCGGGCCAGGCCAACGATGCGCTCGGTGGCTGCCAGGCGATCTACGATCGCGGCGGCCAGGTGTGGATCGAATCGTCGGACGGACAGTTTGCCGATATGGTGCATGGCATCGAAGCCGAGCGCCTGCACAGTTATTCGGGCACGCCTGCGGAACTCGCGGCGCGCCTGGTGGAAGAGATGTCGATGGAGGGCCGGCGATGAGCGATTTGCCACTACCGCGTGAAATTCGTTGCGTCCTGGTGCCGGTCGGCAACCTGCGCTTGCTGTTGCCCAATGCCACCGTGGCCGAAGTGATCACGATGCCGGCGGCGCCCGAACCGGTGGAGAGCGCGCCGGAATGGCTGTTGGGACGCATCGCCTGGCGCGGTTGGCGCGTGCCGCTGGTGTCTTTCAACAAGCTCGCCGGTGCGGGCGAGGGCGACAGCGAGCAGGCCGTTCGCGTGGCCGTGCTGAAGGCGCTGGGCGGTCATAACGACCTGCCGTTCATTGCCGTGGTCACGCAGGGCTTCCCGCGCCTGACCACGCTCAACGCTGAACTGATCATTCCCACCCACGACGGCGCGCCGTTGCCGCCGGGCGTGCGGGCGCAGGTACTGGTGCGCGACGACATCGCCGTAATTCCGGACCTGGAAGGCATCGAGGCGGAGCTGCTGGAATTGCTCGAACTGGCGAGCTGACGGCACGGCTGCCCTGTTGCTTCGAAACACGCCCTCGCGGGCGTGTTTTCGTTTGGGGCTAGACGTCGCCGTGCAGGGCCTGCAAGGCCGCCAGCGCGGCGAGGCCCGCGGTTTCCGTCCGCAAGATGCGCGGCCCCAGGCGCAGGCCTTCGAAGCCTGCCTCGGCCAGCGCGGCGGTGTCCCGGTTGCCCAGACCGCCTTCCGGGCCGACCACCAGCACGCCACCCGCCGCCGTGAAGCGAAGTTCGGATGGGCGCCGGGTGCCTTCGGGCAGCAGGGCGAGGCGCAGGGCCTCATCCTGCGGAAGCTCGCGCAGCCAGTGTTCCAGGGGAATCGCCGGCAGCACGGTAGGCACGCGGGCACGGCCACTCTGCTCGCAGGCGCTGGCTACCACGGCCTGCCAATGGGCCAGGCGCTTCTCGGCGCGGGCGGGATCGAGCTTTACTTCCGAGCGCTCGGTGAGCAGCGGCACGATGCGCGTCACCCCCAGCTCGGTCGCCTTCTGCACGATCAGGTCCATCTTTTCGCCGCGGGCCACGCCTTGCGCCAGGGTCAGCGGCAGCGGGGACTCGTTGTCGACCGGCTGGGCCGCTTCCACGCGCACGGTGACTTCTCGCTTGCCCACTGCCTGGATCACGGCGGGGTAGTCCACGCCGTCGCCATTGAAGAGGGTGACGGGCGAGCCGGCGGTGAGGCGCAGCACACGCGCGACGTGCTCGCCTGCCTGGGCCGGCAGCGCCAACTCCAGGCCCACGGCCAGCGGTAGTTCGACATGTATGCGGATGGTGCGCATGAGGCGTTATGACGGGAAGGAAACGAAAAGCATAGCGGAGCGGCGATGCCCCGTCCCATGCGGCTTGCGCGAGGCTACCTGAACGCTTGAGAGATGCCAGCCAGGCGGCATTTGCCTGCCGGACGGCGCAGGCGCAGCATGTCATACATCCCTCATTCCCCGGAGGTGGATCATGGTCAGCAAATCCCTACTCGTACTGGTCGTGGCGCTGGGCGCCGTGCCGGTGGCGATGGCGCAGAACTCGGCCGTGGCGGGCGCCACGGTGCAGACAAGTCAGCAGGACATGGCGAACCAGCCGGTGTCGAAGAAGCCGCCGCAACCCGGCGACCGCAACTGCCTGCAGAGCACGGGCAGCCTGATTCCGGCCAAGCCCGGCACCTGCCTGCCCGTGGCCGGTCGCAGCTACAGCAGCCAGGACATCCAGAACACCGGTTCGCCGACACTCGGCCCGGCGCTGCAGCAGCTCGATCCCAGCATCACCGTGAGCGGCGGCCACTAAGCCACGGCGCGCTCGATGCCTGCCACGGCCGTGTCGACCAGATGGTCGATTTCGTCCGTGGTGACCACGTAAGGCGGCATGAAGTAGATGATGTCGCCCAGTGGACGCAGCAGCGCTTCGTGCTGGAGCCCATGCAGGTAGACACGCAAGCCGCGCCGTTCCGTCGCCGGGAACGGCGTGCGGCGGGCCTTGTCGGCCACCAGTTCCACGGCGGCGATCATGCCGGTCTGTCGAACATCGGCCACGTTCGGATGATCGCGTAGCGGCGCGAGGCGCTTGCGCAGATGCGCGGCGAGGACGCGGTTGCGTTCCAGCACCGGTTCGTCGTGGAAGATCCTCAGCGTTTCCAGCGCCACACGGCATGCCAGCGGATTGCCGGTGTAGCTGTGCGAGTGCAGGAACGCCTTGCCGGCGCTGTATTCGGCGTAGAACGCCTCATACACCTTCGTGGTGGTGAGCACGGCGGACAACGGCAGGAAGCCGCCCGTGAGCCCCTTGGACAGGCACATGAAGTCCGGCGCGACGCTGGCCTGCTCGCACGCAAACAAGGTGCCGGTGCGGCCGAAACCCACCGCGATTTCATCCGCGATGAAATGCACGTCGTATTCGTCGCAAAGGTGGCGCAATCCGGCGAGATAGTCCGGGTGATACATGCGCATGCCGCCGGCGCATTGCACCAGCGGCTCCACGATCACGGCACACACTTCATGCGCATGGCGTTCCAGCAGCTGGCGCAATTCGTCGAGACGACGCTTGGCTACCTCGCTCGGGCTTTCGCCGGGCAACGCTTCGTACGTGTCGGCCGAGGGCGCCAGGATGGGCGTGAGCAGCAACGGTGCATACGTCTTGCGATAGAGCGCCACGTCGCTTACGGATAGCGCGCCCAGCGTTTCGCCGTGATAGCTGCCGGTGAGCGCGATGAAGCGCGTCTTCTCGCCGTGTCCCTGATTGAGCCAGTAGTGGAAGCTCATCTTCAGCGCCACTTCGATCGCCGCCGAACCATTGTCGGCGTAGAACACGCGATCCAGCCCCGGTGGCGTCACGCGCACCAGTTCTTCGGCCAGCGCCACTGCGGGCTCGTGCGTGAAACCGGCAAAAATCACGTGTTCCAGCGTGTTCGCCTGCTCGGCCAGCGCGGCCGCCAGGCGTGGATTGGCGTGGCCGAACAGGTTGGTCCACCACGAGCTGATGCCGTCCAGATAGCGGCGGCCGCTCGTATCAATCAACCAGGCGCCTTCGCCGCGGGCGATGGGCACCATCGGTACCGTCTGGTGATCGTGCATCTGCGTGCAGGGGTGCCAGAGCAGGCTCAGGTCGCGACGCACCAGCGCGTCGGCAGCGGGGAATGTGTTCATCCGGCTATGATCGGCGTTTCGAGCATGCCCGCTCAAGTCTTGCATCCAGCCAGGGAGCCGATTTGAAGGTTTGGCGTACCGCATTGATGGGCCTGTTGGCCCTACTCGTTGCTGCATTCGCGCTGCTGTGGTTCCTGCCGGCGCGCTGGGCCTTGCCATGGCTCGATGCGCGCTTGAATGGCGTGCGACTGCAGGACGTCAGTGGCCTCGTGTGGAACGGCAAGGCCGCGCGAGTATTGTCCGCTCGCGGCGAGAACCTGGGCGCGCTGCAATGGCAGCTCTCGCGCATGGCGTTGTTCGGCGACAACCGCCTGCATCTGGAACTGCACGGCCCTCGCGTCGATTTCATCGGCAGCATGACGGGCCGACAGGCCAGCGAAGCCACCTGGACGAACGTCCAGATGCGCATCGATCTGGACGTGCTCGGCGCCGGCCCCATGGTGCTGGGCGGCTGGCCACGAGGCACGTTGCGCGCAACGGCGGCGAACCTCCAGCTGCGTGGCGGCTGGCCGTGGACGCTCGATACCCAGGTGCAGTGGCAGGACACCGTGTTGCGCACGCGGCAGGGAAATCTGCCACTGGGCGACCTGCGTGCCGACCTGCGCGCGGTGAATGGCGTCGTCGAAGGGCATCTGCAGGACGATGGCCACGGCCCGCTGCACATCGATGGCCGTTTGCAACTCAGCCCGCTCGCGCGCCGCTTCACGGCCGTCGCGGCGCCGCGCGGCCAGCAACCGGCGCTGTCGCGTTGGCTTGCAGCGTTTGGCACCGTGGACGCCAGCGGCGTCACGCACATCCATTACAGTGGCGGTCTCGCCGCCGCCTTTCCCGGGGAACAACGATGAGCGAACTGGACCTGTCCAAGGCCCTTGCGGCTGCGCGCGACGCGGCCGATGCCGCCGGCGTGGTGCTGCGTCACTACTGGCGCAAGGGCGTGGCGGTGGAGCTCAAGAGCGATGACACGCCGGTGACGGCGGCCGATCGCGAAGCCGAACTCGCCATTCGCGAGATCCTGCACAAGGCCTTGCCGCAGGCGTCCATCTACGGCGAGGAATTTGGCCGCGACGACAGCAACCAGGACTTGATGTGGCTGGTCGATCCGCTCGACGGCACCAAGAGTTTCGTCCGCCGCACGCCGTTCTTCTCCACGCAGATCGCGCTCATGCATCGCGGTGAGCTGGTGTTGGGCGTATCGAGCGCGCCGGTGTATGGCGAAACCATGTGGGCCAGCGCGGGCGGCGGCGCCTGGTTCGACGGCGAACGCGTGCGTGTAGCCGCCACCGACGAAATGGCAAAGGCGTCGATTTCCACCGGCAACATCAAGACCCTGACGCGCGACGCGCGCTGGAACGCGCTGGGCGAGATGATCCGCGACAGCAACCGCATCCGTGGCTACGGTGATTTCTGCCATTACCACCTGCTTGCGCGCGGCGGGCTCGATCTCGTCATCGAGTCGGACGTGAACATTCTGGACATTGCCGCGCTGGCGGTGATCGTGCGTGAGGCGGGCGGGGTGTTCACCGATATCCATGGCGCGGCACTCACGCTCGACACGGTGAGCGTGCTCGCCGGCACGCCGGCCATTCACGCACAGGCGCTTAACCGGCTCACGATTTCTCATTGAGGAAGCGACACCATGGAAGACATCACACTCATCTACACCATGCTGCTCGGACACGGACCGATGTTCGCCGCATGCGTGGCCGGCGTGGTGGTGGCCCTCATCTGGTGGCCGAAAGCACCGCTACCGGCCAAGCTGGTGCTCATTGCGTGCGTTCTGGAATTGCTGTTGATCGGCGTCTCGACCTGGATGTCGGGCTGGTATGTTCCGCACATGATGCGCAACGGCGTTCCCATGGCCAAGCTGAGCATCACCATCAGTGCCATATCCATCGGTACCAGCGTGCTGGGTGCTGTGCTGTTCGGTCTGCTGATCTGGGCTGCCTTCACGGGCCGCCGCAGCGCCATTTCCACGCCGCGCTGAAGCGCGAGCTACAATCGCCCGATGCGCAAGCCACCGATCATCCATGCCACCCGGGACGTGCACGACAGCAGCTTTCTGCGCGTCGAGCAGCTCGATCTCGAATTCTCCAACGGCGAACACCGCACCTACGAGCGGTTGAAGGGCAGCGGGCTCGGTGCCGTGATCATCGTGCCGATGATCGACGACGATACCGTGCTGCTCATCCGCGAGTACGGTGCCGGCGTGGGCCGTTATGAGCTGGGCCTGCCCAAAGGCCGCCTGGACCGCGACGAAACGGTGGAGCAGGGCGCCGATCGCGAGCTCAAGGAAGAGATCGGCTACGGCGCGCACAAGCTCAAGATCCTGCACAACCTGTCGCTGTCGCCCTCGTACATGACGCACATGGCGCACGTGGTGCTCGCGCAGGATCTCTACCCGGAACGCCTCGAAGGCGACGAGCCCGAAGAACTCGAAGTGGTGCCGTGGAAGCTGGCCGACCTGCACACGCTGGTCGCCCGCGACGACGTCACCGAAGGGCGCTCCATCGCCGCACTTTTCATGGCCCGCGAATACCTCGCCGGCCGGTTCCAGCCCACATGAGCCACGCCCCTTTTTCCCCCTTGCTGCAGCAGATCGCAGCGATTGCCCGCGATGCCGCCGAAGCCATCCTCGTCGTCTACGGCCAGGATTTCGAAGTCGAGCGCAAGCAGGATCAGTCGCCCGTGACCGCGGCCGATCTCGCCGCGCAGCGCGTGATCACTGCCGGCCTCGCCGCGCTCGATGGCGCGCTGCCGGTGATTTCCGAAGAAGCCCGCGCCGCGCCGTGGTCGCAGCGTCGCGAATGGCAGCGCTACTGGCTGGTCGATCCGCTGGACGGCACGCGCGAATTCATCAAGCGCAACGGCGAGTTCACCGTCAACATCGCGCTCATCGAAAACCATGAGCCCGTGCTCGGCGTGGTGCTGGCGCCGGTGACGGGCGAACTCTACGCCGCCGCGCGCGGCGAGGGTGCGTGGCTGCAGCGCAGTGCCGGTGCCGACTGGCAGCGCATCGGCACGCGCGACTTGCCTGAGCCTGCCACCGTGGCCGGCAGTCGTTCGCATGGCGGTTCGGGCGTGGCCTTGCTGCAGCAGTTGATCGGCGACGATTACGCATCGGTGCCGCTGGGCTCATCGCTCAAGTTCTGCCTGGTGGCGCGTGGCGATGCGGACGTCTATTTGCGGCGCGGTGCCACCAGCGAGTGGGATACCGCGGCCGCGCAGAGCGTGCTGGAAGAAGCCGGTGGCGCCGTGCTCGACCTGGCCGGCAAACCACTGCGCTACAACCGCGGCGATTCGCTGATCAACCCGGAATTCATCGCCGTGGGCGATGCCTCCATCGACTGGAAGGCCCGCCTGGAGGCGGCTGACCTGGAAGCGTCATGAGCGATTCCCGGCAGCACGACATGACCGACCTGCTCGCCATCATGGCCCGCCTGCGCGATCCGCAGAACGGTTGCCCGTGGGACGTGCAGCAGGATTTCTCGACCATTGCGCCGTACACCATCGAAGAAGCGTACGAGGTGGCCGACGCCATCGATCGCCAGGATTGGCCCGATCTTCGCGACGAACTCGGCGACCTGCTGCTGCAGGTGGTCTTCCATTCGCAGATGGCCAAGGAAGCGGGCCTGTTCGAATTCGCCGATGTGGCGCATGCCATCAGCGACAAGATGATTCGTCGCCATCCCCATGTGTTCGGTGACGAAAGCTACGAGAACCTCGACGCGCAGAAAAAGGCCTGGGAAGACATCAAGTCCGCCGAGCGTGCTGCCAAGGGCGAGCAGCATGACGACAGCGCACTGGCCGGTGTCTCGCGCGGCCTGCCCGAATGGAAGCGCGCGCTGAAATTGCAGGAACGCGCGGCCAAGGTGGGGTTCGATTGGCCCGACGAGCAACCCGTGCTCGACAAGCTCGCCGAAGAAGTGGAAGAAGTGCGCGTCGAATTCGCCAACGGCCGCGACCAGCAACGCCTGCAGGACGAAATCGGCGATGTGCTGTTCGTGGTGGTGAATCTGGCGCGCCACGCCGGCGTGGATTTCTCGCAGGCATTGCGCCATGCGAACGCCAAGTTCGAGCGCCGCTTCCGCGCGATGGAGCAGATGGCGCGCACCGATGGCAAGCCGCTGCCGGAGCATGACCTCGTCGCGCAGGAAGCGCTCTGGCAGCGCGCCAAGCGCCTGGACGATACGGCCGCCTGAGGCTGTTTCAAGGCAAAAAAGAGGCACGGGGTCTGGGGTTCCCGTGCCTCAGGGCAAGGCGCTGTCTGACGACAGTGCCGCTTTTCTTGTTATGGGGTCACGACTGCGGTGCGGGCTTCGCCTGGTTACGGCGCTGCTCCCAATTGCTGCGCATCTCGTCGAATTCGGCGCGCTTCTTCGCCTCGTTGCTCAGGTTTTCGTCGAGGCTCTTGCGGAGCGTGGCAATGGCCTGGTCCGTATTGCTCGGCGCCGACTGCACTCGGGCGAGCTGGTGGTACACGTAGGTGCGTACGCGCGGGTCCTGTGACCTGGACAGCACCTCGTTGTAGAGCGCCGGCAGTTCCTTGGTGCGGCCGCTTTCGCGGTACAGGTGCTCCAGTGCGGTGAGGTCGCCTATCACCGGCGACTCCATGCCCGGCATGCCGGGACCGCCAAAACCGGGACGCCCGAAGCCGGGGCCATCCATGGGGCCCGGCATGGCGCTGCGGGGTGCCTGCGCCTGCGTGGCCTTGGCGGGGGGCGCAGGGGGTGCCTCCTGGGCCATGACCAGCGTGGCCGCGCCGGCGATGATGAGGACGAGTGCGGAGGCGAGCAGTGTCTTGCATTGCATGGCAGCGGGTCTCCACGTTGGTTCGTGAAGTCCCAGAACGCCGCGGGCGGACACACGTTGACGGCGAAGGCTATAAACCTTTTTCCGCGGGGCGCCATCCAAGCTTCGACCCGTTCACAAGGAGCTATTCATGCGCCGTCTCATGCTTGCCGCACTGTTGCTTGCCCCGCTGGCGTCCCACGCGGCCGACCAATGCCAGTACTCGGCACCGCGCGACCTCACCCTCGACCTCGCCGGCGTGCGCGAAGTACAGGTGGAGCTGCACAG
Source organism: Dyella japonica (assembly GCF_040545895.1). GTDB lineage: Bacteria > Pseudomonadota > Gammaproteobacteria > Xanthomonadales > Rhodanobacteraceae > Dyella > Dyella japonica_D. The sequence continues at coordinate 278,637 of NZ_JBEPMU010000003.1, read as the reverse complement.
CCACGATCTTCACCTCAGCGGCAGCGATGGCGGCAAGGGTGCGCTGACCGGCAAGGCCTGCGCTTCCGATCCCAAGCTGCTGGACGATCTCACCGTCACGCAGCACCGCGAAGGCGATCGGCTCGTGGTGGAAATCGGTGGCCATGAGCACTCCCACATTTCCTTCGGCTACAGCTACACCGACCTGAAGGTCGACATGCAGACGCCGTCGCAGATTCCGGTGGTGCTCAACGTGGGCTCCGGCGATGCGTGGGTGACCAGCCTTCAGCGCCTGACCACCAAGGTAGGTTCCGGCGACGTGCACGTCAGCAAGATTTCCGGCCCGTTCGCGCTGAGCGTGGGCTCGGGCGACATCGACGTGAACGACGTGGGCAGCCTCGACGTCGGCTCGGTCGGTTCCGGCGACCTGAAGATCAACGGCGTGCGTGGCGATGCGCGCATGGGCAGCATCGGCTCGGGCGACATCGGCATCCGCAACGTGGGCGGCAGCGTGCGCGTGGACACGCTCGGCTCGGGCGACCTCGTGGTGCACGACGTGCAAGGCGACTTCACCCTCGGCGCCAAGGGCAGCGGCGACGTGAGCCACTCGGGCATCAAGGGCAAGGTGAGCGTGCCGCACGATCGCGACGACTGATTGACGCTTTGCCACGCAATAGACGCAAATGGGAACCTCGAATAAACACGCTCTCCCTCGTCATCGGTGCGAAGTGGAAGAGCTGGATATTCGAGGCTTCCCAAGTCTGCTCGCTGATCAGGAGAGCGAGAACTAGCAGCCTGTGCTGAAGGCTGCTCTGGTCGCATAACGACGGGCGCAATGGCCCTTGCCCGGAGGAGGGCACTTTCGTTTCAGACGACTGCGTCGAGGTTACTGCAGATTCGATCTTGCGATGCGCCGATTTCCTCTAACTATGGAAATAGCTCTCCGATAGCTGCCTATCGCTCGTACGCTTCCGGATGCGCAACGAGCCATCGTGTCACCATTGGCATGCCCCCGGCCTTGGCCTGCTGAGCTAGCGTTTTGCCGCCAAAGTCATATTGACCGGCGGGGCTTGCGCCCGCCTCCAGCAGCCGCAATACGACGGCGTCGTTCCAACTGCCGAAAACCATGCTTCTTCCGTCGTTGGATTTCGCGGACGCGTCGGCACCGTGCGCGAGCAGGGTGTTTAGAAGATCAAGATTTTCCACGCCGTACAAAGGCGTCTTGCCGAGGCTATCCCGATGATTGGGATCTGCTCCTCGGTCAAGAAGTGCCTTCGCGGTCAGAACGCGTGCGTTCTCGTCGTGGCTGCAGACGTGCTGCGACCCTAGGTTCGCAAGTGCAGTCTTGCCTTGGGATTCTGTATCGGCATCGGTCTTTCGAAAGGCAGCAGTGTCGATATCAACACCCGATTCGGCTGCCGCATGAACCAATGCAGGAGAGCATCCTGCAGCATACTCGGCAAAGATTTGAGATGCCTCCGTCCGTCCCAGTCGATCAAGCCAGCCCCCTTTTGAGAGGCGCTTGAATACATCCGCATGCCCACGCCGGATCGCATGTTCTATCAACGTGACCCCGGCCATCTCCGGCTGGCTGGGGTAGCTTCCGGGGATGTTGATCGTCTGATCCAAGGGAGCGTCATGATCGATGAGCGCCATGACAGTGGCCTCGTCCGCCTCACCCATTTCAGCCGCGACAACCAGTTCACCTGCATGGACCGAATGAAAGTCGAACTTCGTCCGCTCAAGCCAGGGAATAAGACCTGGACTTCCCTTTATCCAGCGATCAGTACCCGCAGTACGATCTACGGCGATCTCTAGATCCTCTACGGCCCTGGGCATTCCGGCCCGCGTGCCCATGTAGTCGAGCACGACTTTCTTTCGATCACCTAGAGTGAGTGTTATGACCTGAGTCGGCGCATCGTGGACATCGGATCGATACTCGCTCTTCAGACGCCAGAAGTCGGCCGCTTCAAACTGTTTGACCAGCACCGCCACCTCTTTTGGATCGATGTCGTCCTCATGCGTTCCTGGCAGCAATACTCCATCGGAAGCCGCAAATTGCTTGTGCAGGGTGTCAACCTCATCGATAGGGGATATATCCGTTGTAAAGAGAACATACCCGTCGCGATGGATGGTGACGCTGTAAGCTTGGCACGATCCAAAACATGCCGATCGTTCCAAAGCGACCGTGACTTCCTCAGCGCCATTTTCTGCAGCACTCAAAGGGGAAGCAGCGAGAAGTAGCGAAGATAAAAGCGCGCCTTTCAGGAAGCATTGCGCATAAGGCTTTTTCATCGGCGTAATTGGCGGAAAATATTCGCTATTAAATAACGTGTCGAAGTATCGTTTCTGGAAAAAAATTTCATCATCCTGGTGACCTCAAGCCTCATGAGCAGGCCTCGATTCTCACAAAGCATGACTCGTCTTTACACAAGCTTTCTGAGAAATATCCAAAAAGCATCGGGTGCAGGGAGAGCGGCCCGCTTAGACAGCACGATCCTGTGCGATATCTCGAAGTTTTCCGGGAAGTCGGCAATAACCTCCGTTTCAATACAAGAGATATCTTCCTCTCTGAAAGCTGGAGGCGCAGAGTCAACAAAAAACGTCAACTCAAACTTGCGTTCGTTGTACATGGTGCAGGACACCGCAACAAGCTCTGGAAAGACTTGTCCGAGCAACGCTCGATTCGCGCTTAGGACAATGTCGGATCGCAAATTGTTCATGGATCATGCCTTGACGGAATGATGTAAATACCATCCTTTCCGTATCGCCAGCTATTTTGGATCGATGCCGTCCTCATGCGTTCCCTCCAGCAGTACTCCATTGGAAGCCGAAAATTGCCTGTGCAGTGTGCCAATCTCATCGATCTCAAATTTCAAGCGTAGTGATCAGCTTCTTAATGCCATGGACCATCGCGCCTGAGCTATCTTATGCCGGCGGGTGATGCGCCTCCAGGTTGAATTCACCGAGTTTCTCTTGGGTCGGCACATCTATTGGCTCAAGTTGTACCCTACGATTGAAGGCCTTGCCTTCCTCGCTTCCGTCTCTGTACAACGGATAGTTTATCGACTCCCCAATAGGTGTTCCCAATTGGGCGGGATGCACACCGTGATTTAGAAACCACTCGTAAACTGCTATGGCTTGACGTAGCGATAAATTCTGGCACTCGCTTGGTTCGCATTCTTCTACGTCAGCGTAGCCATAGACCTTCGCGCCAATGATGGGGTATCTGTTTAAAGCATCGAGTAATTCCCATAGTGTCTGCCTTCCTTCCTTGTCAAGAATCCTATCCATGTCCAGATAAGACTCGTAGGGATATGGTCTCCGTACTGGGAAGTAAATTGTCTTGAAATCAATAGATAGGTTTGGAGGAGAGTCAATTGCGTCATCAGCATGGCATGAGTTCACGAGGGTAATCAGGATAAGTGCAACGACTATGCTGCTCAAGGCGCTTAGCTTAATTGCCACAGCTTCCTCCCGTGTAGCCTTGACAGGCTGCCTTAACCGATTGCTCGGCGTTGTATAAGATATTTTCCTCAACTATTCCCCGTCCTGGCATCCAGGGATCTTTTGATGATCTGGAGTATTCTTGCGCTTTTTGATAATAGGCTTGCGTTCGATAGGCACCGATCTCATTATTTAGACGTTCTCCTCTATTGTTGTCAGTCCTTCCTCGTAAGCTGTCTGTCAGGCCATGTTTTCCCTCGTGGATCGCATTCTTTGCTAAATTCTTCAAATCGCTGTCTGGGCGCAATGCGAGTGTCGTTGTTCCGTCGTTCTTGTTATATGATGTTTTTCCTCCCTTTAAGCCATCTCCGTCAAAGGTTATGAGCACCTTGTTGCCGTCGTTAGGCGTTCCGATAAAGTCTAAAACAGTTTGAATGCCGTCTCTTTCATCGTCTGTTAATTGATCGCTTTTGACCGAATTTCTTGCGATATCCATGGCCGTATCAAAATCATTGCAATGATCATTGTTTGTGCAGCTGTATCGCCCATCTGGATCTAAAAACCGATAGGGATTGCCGTTGGCGTAAGTGTATCTATTGAAGTTATTGCCAGTGGTCGCCTTCACTCCCACCGGATCCACACTCAAGAACCGCCCAATCTCCGCGTCGTAGTAACGCTGCTGCATATACGTAAGACCGGTGGTCGCATCCATCACGTGGCCGGTATAGCTCACACCATCCACCACCTTGCCAATGGCCGCGCCGTAGGGTGTGTAATCGGTGCGTTCGGTGATTTCCGCGGGGATTCGTAAGCCAATGAACTGGCTGACGGCCACGGGGCTACCTTGGGCGTCGGTGTGCTGGTAGCGCACGGTGGCAAGGCCAGTAGAAGGGCGCTCCACCGCCGCCAGCAGCTGCGTGCCGAGGTAGATATACGACGTATCGCGCCACCCAGCGGATGAGGTGCTCAGATGATCACTGCGCAACAGCAGCTGGCCTGATTGGTTGTAAAAGCTGTCCAGCGCGCCAACGCTTCCGGCGCGCTGCGTGCGCGTGCGGCGACCATAGGCGTCGTAGAGGTAGGATTCTACGTCGCCGGGCGCGCCCGCTTCACGCAGGCGGTTGCCGATGTCGAAGAGGTATCGTTGACCGTTCTTGCTGCTGACGTTGCCGCGATCGTCGTACGCCAAGCTGATAACAGTGGTGTCGTTGCCATCTCGCAGGTTGGTCAGGCGGTTCCTGGCGTCGTAAAAGTAGCTCCGGGCACTGACACCGCCCAGGTTTGCATTGCGTAGGTTGTCGAGCCCGTCATAGGTGTAGCTCCATACGCCGTTTCCGCCAAATCGCGGCGAGGTGGCGCTAGTCAGACGGTCCAGGCCGTCGTAGGTCATCTGGCGCTGATAGGCGATGCCCCGCACTTGATCGAGGATGGCGCTAACGTTGCCATTGGGGTCGTAGCGATATTCGAGATCGAGGGTGCTGGTGTCGGTGATGCGACTGGGCAACTGCCGGATATTCTGCCGCACGGTTCGAATGAAATCGTCGCCGTAGGTGAAGCCGGCGATGGCGCCGTTGGGGTGGTAGCGGATGCCGGAGGCAAGCGTGCCTTCAGCGCTGGAAACTCTGGTCGGTTGGCCCAGGCCGTTGAGCGCATAGACGACGTCCACGTGGCCATCGGCATAGCCCGACAAATGGCCATAAACGTCGTACCGGTAATTCACCTGCACACTCGCCAAAGAGGCATTGCGGCTTTCCGATACCAGCAAGCGACGTTTGTTGTAGCTATAGCTGTTGGTGACGAATCCCGCCGCGCTGTCCGTGGTGATGACTTGCGCGGGCAAGCCGTCGGGTGTGTAACCCCAGCTCTGATTGCCTCTGCCGTCAGGAAACGAAAGTTGGCTGAGACGGTTGCGCTTGTCGTAGCTGCGCGTGACGACGCTTGCCGATGCGGCGGCTTCGTTGCGGTTGCAGTTGGTGGGATCTGGGAGGTTCAGGCCGCTGGCGGACCATGCAAGGTTGCCAGCGGCATCATAGGCATAGACAGTGGCGCCGGCTTCGGGGTCGATGGTCTTGCATAGTTGCTGTTGGGCGTCGTAGACGAAGCTACGAGTGAGCGACACCGTCGATGGCGGCGGCGGCGGCGGAGGCGGAGGCGGAGGCGGCGTGGGATCGCCACCGCCGCTGCCGGGATCAACTGTCACGCTGATCTTGCTGGAGATGGAGCCCATATTGCTCTGTACGCCAGCCCACAGCGTGTACGTCCCCGCCGGAACGTTCTTCCACTCATAGGTGTAGGAGAACGTGCCGCCATCGTTGTATGGCGTCAAATCGGAGCCGTGCAATTCGAACAGCGTATTGCCGTCTTTATAGATCCACAGGTGAATGATCGGCCCGTCGTAGCTCACCGCACCCACATCGAGCATCAGGGTGGCTGGAGCCTTGCGATCTCCAGTGACGGTCAAGCTGACGCGTGGCGGTATGTTGCAGTCCTGCGCAACACCCATCGATTGCGGTGGTTGACAACCCGCTTGAATTTGAGTGTCGGAGAAAGGCAGTGCGCGCGAGGGCGCCATGAGCGAAATAAGCAGACATCCGAGTATTGTCCACGCAGCTGCACGCCTGAGATATTGTTTCACACGTCGCCTCACACGCCAGCCAAACGAATTTGCGTATACGCTTCCTTCCATTTCCATCATCAACTCCTGTAATGGCGCCACTGGGGCGTGTCGCCGCGGAATAGGCAGGGGGGCTTGTGATCGCGTGCTAGCCTTTAGGTCCGGCACGCGTCACATCAAGTGGCTTGCCATAGCGATCACGGGATATCAGCGTGGATGTTGCTTCCGGTGCGTTAATGAGCACGGGCGCGCTGTCATCGGGCGTATCGAACGCTTGGAACTGTTCGGTGATCGCGTTGCCGCGCGGATCGGTCGTGCGACGCTGAAAGCCGGACAGGTACTCTGTCTTGGTGATCAACGGGCCTGTCTCGCCATCCTGGCGAACCTCCACGACGCGATCGAGTGCGTCGTAAGAGGTGGCGGTACCAGGTATGGCTTGCTTGACGTCGCTGATCCCGCGTGTGGGGTAGGACTCAAAGGCAAGGTGCCCTATGCCGTCGTATCGCTTGACGACCTGGCTGCCGGCATTGCTATCCGCCGTGTCTACATCCGCGGTAAATGCGGGACGTAAAAGCGCGTCGAAATAGGTCGTGGTCGTTCGGCTTCCGTCTATGCGATCACGACGCCAATGACCGGCGGCGATTCCCAATTCCGGCGCTGGCACGAAGCGATAAGTAAAGAGAACGGGCCGCCATGCCACGTCATCTCCAGGGGGGTACGTTATCCGCGTCAAGCGCCCCGCTGTGTCGTATAGGTAGCTCGTCGCGTATCCCGCTCTATCGGTGAAATTGGTGATCCATCCGGCGTCGTTGACGGTAGCCGACTCCGTGGTGCCATCGGCAAAACGTACCTGCGTCGGCGTGCCTCGGAACCAACTTAGGAATATCGTCGTGTTTCCGACGCCATCAGCAAGCGATGCGAACGTTCCGTCCGAGTTGTAGGTCATCGAGTGTTTCAACTTGCCGAAGACGTATCGTCGTACGGGCGATGCTTTGGTGTCGTAATCTACTTGCTCGATAACATCGCCGTTGTCGGCATCGACGCGGCGGCTCAACAGTCCGAGTACCCATAGCGTCCGGTTGTCCGCAAAGCTCGTGGTATCGGTCTTCGCGTAACCGAGACTGCTGGAAGCAGTCGCTTTGGTCGCGCGCGCAAAGCTATCGAATTCGTCGAAGTTGGCCGTGAACGATGCCCCGTCTTGCGTCAGTACTTGCGAGCTGATGGGGGTGTAGGTTTGCCCGTCCTTGTCACAGCGGTAGCACGGCGATTTTCCGATCAGCGTTGGATACGCCTTGCCGGTGCCATCGACGACGTAGGTGATTTTTTCTGTACGAAGTGCGGTGCTGCCGCTGCCCGTCTCCTTTTGAAGAAGCTTTCCTTCCAGCAGGCTGTAGCGATTGCTGAAGGTGTGCTTTTCCCATGCGCCGCTCGCATTGGTGACTGTGACTGTCTTGGTGGTGGGGCACGTAGTAGTACAGTTCTCGACAAAGCTCCCGTTGGCGGGGCCGTACTCATACGTCCAGGACATAGATTCTGTCATGCCGGGGCCACTGATCACTTTTTTGTCGATCGACATGGCGTCAATGATGTTTGCCTCCTGCACAAAGGAAGCACCACCTATGAGATACGAGCAGGTTCTTGGCACGTATGAGCGGCCGTGCCGACGGACGGTGAAAGTGAATTCGCCCCGTGCTCCTGAGGGGCCGGTCATGGCGATGCGCGTACTTGTGGCCGTCAGGCTCGGAGGTGTCCCACAGTCGGAACCGTTGGAATATGTCGTTGCCCCCAAGCTGCCCAGCATTGGGTCGACAGACCACTTGCTGCCGTCGGGAAGCTGAACTTCGCTCAAGCTGTCAGGATAGCCTGAGGTGCTGTAGACGTATCGCCAAACTCGTCCCCCCGCTTCCGCACTAACTAAGCGGCCCGAGTTGTTGTATCCGAGGTTGGTGTTGTAACTGAGGTTGATCGTTCGGCCATCATTGGATTCGATGCGTTTGAGCAATCGGGGATTACTTGCATCGTAGGTATAAGTGACCCAGTTTCCAAAGCGGTCCTCGACGCGAGTGGGAAATATCAATACTTCCTTTGTTGCGAGGTAACTGGTGCACGGAACCGTACATACGGCGTATGGTTTGGACAGCGTGCCGGCGGGACCCTCGGCGAACCAATTGAAGGTATACGTTAGGCCATTCGGAGATTTAGCTAGGAAGGCTTCCCCTGGGACTCCGTTGGCCGTGGAAGATAGGCAAGTAAATGCCCAATGGTCTGCCGTGACCCAATAGTAGCCACGTCCGTCATTCGGGACATTCGAATTGCCCGGCGCAACAACCAGCATCTTTTTGTCGCCTTCGCTGGGGACATACAACGAGTTCCCGGCCCAATATTCAGCCGAGGCGAAGGGAAAGGCAGGGTTGCCACTGGCATTGGGCGGCGTTGCCGAAAGATAGTTTGAGCGATCTACCGAACACCGCTGGTTGGGATTGTTGCCCGATGTCTGCCAACCAAGATTGGCGGCAAAAACGCCGTGCAAGTGAGGGATATCGAGCTCCCAGTTGCCGAGCTGTCCGGTTGGTGTTTTGGTAAAGAAGTGCTCGGGCGTAACCGTTCTGCCAAGGGCTACGGACAGCGCGTTGTTTCCGGGTAGTGAGATATCGGTAACCGAGAACCGGACCGTGCCGGTGTACATGCTTACCTGATCACCAAATAGGTCAGGCCCCAGAGTCAGCACTTCCGTGCTGGGTTTGGTCAGTTCAGTGAAGTCTTCGCCGACTTTGGTCTGCGCTATCGCAACCAAACTCAAGGCAAGCCCGGTCGCGCCGGCAAACCAGCTGATGTACTTGTTCATTGGCTCTCCCCGCCGCCAGCTGTTGTGGGGCTTGGGATGAGGCTAATTTGATCGCAAACAATTACGACAGCGGCTAGTGGCTCGTATTCACGCCAATGAACGCCACCTGGCGCGAGAGAGAGGGCCTTCTACTAGTCGGCATATCCTTGCGGGATTGTGGATGCTTGTCTGAAATGTTCTAGCGTCGGGAGCAACAAAGGACTTCAGGCATGGACAGCGTTTTGGCGTTCACGAGCCAGTGCTCGCCGGACTTATGTCAACCAGCGCGTCACCAGATAAACCAGTGGCGCGCATACCAGCAGGAACGGTATCGACACCGCATGCAGCAGCCGCATGCCGCGCGGTTGTTTCGCCAGGCGCAACGCGATCAGGTTGGCCAGTGAGCCGATGGCCACGCCGAAACCGCCCACGTTCACTGCCACGGCCAGCGCCATGGGATCGGGCGCGTGGCGCAACAGCAGCACGGTGGCCGGCACATTGCTGATCACCTGCGAGGCGAGGATGCCGCTGGCATAGAGCGTGAGCGGGTTTTCCAGGTTGATGTTCGCCAGTGCGTGCTGCACCGACGCCAGTTCCGCGAAATGCCCCAATCCGAGGAAGATCGCGGCGAACGTCGCCAACAGCAGCCAGTCGATGCGGCGCAGCGTGCCGAACTCGAGCAAGGCAAACGGCACCAGCAACAGCAGTGCACCGATCACGGCGTGGTTGTGTTCCATCATCACGACCATGCTGATCAGGGCCAGCACCGACAAGATGGCCTGCGAGCTCGACACCGGATGACCGTCGATATCCTCGGCGTGCAGGATCACGCGATCGCGCGGCATCCACACCAGCGTCAGCAACAGCACGAGCAGGAACATCACGCCGAACGCCGGCAGCATCTTCTGCACGAACTCGAGAAAGGGCAGATGCGTGTACTGCCACAGCAAGAGGTTCTGCGGATTTCCGATGGGGCTGAGCGTGGAGCCTGCATTTACAGCAAGCGCTTCCAACACCACCGTGCGCATCACGGGCAGGTTCGAGATGCTGCCGATGGCCAGCGTCAACGGCACCAGCAGGAATAGGCTCACGTCATTGGTGAGCACCATCGACAACAACGCCGTGGCGCTCACCAGCAACACGCCCAACCCGCGCAACGAATGCACGCGTTCGATCAAGGCCGCCGCCGCGTGCTGCACCAGCCCGCTGTCGCGGATGCCCTGGATGCAGATCATCAGGCCCAGCAGGCCGGCCAGCGTGGGCACCTGCAACCAGCGCTGATGGGTGGCCAACGGCTGTGGATCGATGATGGCGAGCGCGATCGCCAAAAGCGCGAAGGCGATGAGCAACCGTTCGTGCGCGAGACGTTTGATCCAGGCGGGCACTCAGTTTTCCCTTAGCAAACGCATGGGCGAGGTGCGGCTGACGCGTGCGGTGCCGGCGAGGCCCAGCAGCATCACCACGATGGCGGCGGCCAACGCAGCCAGCAGCAGCGAACCCAGCGGCGGCACGAAGTGTTCGATGTGGAAGATCGCGTGACCCAGCCACATGCCCGTGCCCGCAGCGCCGAATGCTGCGGTCAGCCCGGCCACCAGGCCGAGCAAAGCGAACTCGCACGCGGCAGCCATGCGCAGTTGCGTGCGCCGCGCGCCCAAGGTGCGCAAGAGTGCCGCTTCGTGGCGACGCTCCTGCGCACTGGAAGCCAGCGCCGCGGCGAGCACCAGGGCACCGGCGAGCAAGCTGAAACCCAGCACCCAGCGCACGGCGCCGCTTACCTGGTTCACAATCTCGCGCACGCGGTCGAGCATGGCGTCCACATCGATCAGGCTGAGGTTGCTGTAGTCGCGTGACATCTGCGCCAGCGATTCGGTGTGGCCACGCGGCAGGTAGAAGCTTGCGATCCACGTGTGCGGCAACGAGGCCGCGTGCGCGGGATCGAAGACCAGGAAGAAGTTCACGCGGAAGGACGTCCAATCCACCTTGCGGATGCTGCCCACGCGCGCATCGATGCTGCCTTCGCCCACGTTGAAGCGCATCATGTCGCCCACCTTCAGGCCGTACATGTCGCGCCACATGGTGTCGATGGACACTTCCGCTTGCGCGGGGTGATCGCCATGCCACTGGCCGGCGATCACTTCGTTGCTCGGCGGCAGGTCGGCGGCCCACGAGAGCCGCAGTTGGCGGTCTGACCAGTCTTTCGCGCGCTCGTCCTGGAAGTGCATCTGGTCGATGGGCTGGCCGTTGATGGCCGTGAGCTTGCCAACGGCGAGCGGCAGCATGTTGAGCTTCTCGCCGCCGATGTGCGCGAGCGTTTGCTGGAAGCCATCGCGCTGGTCGTCCTGCAGGTTGAGCACGAACCAGTTCGGCGTGTCGGCGGGCAATTCGCTGCGCCAACCTTCAAGCAGGGCGGGCGCTACGATCGCCAGCAGCAACAGCGCGACCAGGCCAAGGCTCAACGCGGTGGCCTGCAGCAGGCTCATGCCACGACGGCGTGCGAGCGCGGCCAGGCCAAGGCGCAACGCGGGATGCGCGCCGGGTGCCACGCGCCGGGCGATCCACAACAGCAGTGCCGACAGCAGCGCCGCGACGATGGCGACACCCACCAGGCTCACCGCGAGAATGCCGGCCAGCTTCGCCGAACCGCTCTGGCTCCAGATCAGCACCAGCGCCACCAGCGCGGGAACGAAATACAGCGCATCGAATCGCCGCACGCGCCGAGCCGCGCTCTCGCGAAACACCGCCACGGGCGGTACTTCGGCGAGACGCGCCAACGGCGGCAACGCGAAACCCGCGAGCACCGCCAGGCCCATCACCGCGGCCGCCACGGCCGGACCGAGTGGCAAGGTGGTGGGAATGGCGGAGAACAACTGGCTGGCGAAACTCCACGTGATCTGCGCGAGGCCCAGCGCGATCAAACCGCCGACGATCACCGATGGCACCGCAAGCAGGCCCAGCGTGCCCACCAGCAGGCCCAACACCTGCCGCCGCGGCGTGCCGAGCGCGCGGAGCAGCGCGACTTCGTTCGTCTTGCGGCGTGCGTAGCGTTGTGCGGCGAGCGCAATGGCTACGCCAGCCAGCAACGCGGAGAGCAGCGCCGTGAGGCGCAGGAACGCGCTGGCGCGGTCGAATGCGCTGCGCATGCGTTCCTGGGTCTGCTCCGGCGTGATCAGCTCCGCGCCTTGTGGCAACGTCTGCGCCTGCACCCACGAGCGCCAGTCCTGCACAGGTGACGGTTGCCCGGCCACCAGCAGGCGATGGCGCGCACGGCTGCCCACGCCCAGCAGGCCGGCTTGTTCGGCATCGCCGATGTTCATCAGTGCGCGCGGTGCCATCGCCACCAGTTCGCCGCCGTCGGGCAGGCGCACCAGTTCCGCGGCAATGCGCAGGTCGCGTCCGCCCAGCTGCACGCTGTTGCCCACTTTCAGGCCCAGCGCCACCAGCGCGCGATGATCGAGATAGACGGTACCAGCAGACGGTCCGTGGCCGATTACGGTGCCGGCCGATCCTTGCGCCAATTCCATCGTGCCGCGCAGCGGGTATGCATTGTCGGTGGCGAGCACGTCGAGCAACTGGCTCTGTTCATGCGCGAACGCCACGCTGGGAAAACTGGCGCCGCGGGTGACCTGCAAGCCGCGATCGCGCGCCTGGTCGGCGAAGTTCGCCGGCAAGGTCTGCGGCGCGCTGATGCCGATATCGCCGCCGATCAACTCCGCAGCGCTGGCGAGCACGCCACGCTCCATGCGCGCAGCCAACGTGGCGACCACGCCAAGCGCAACCACCGCGAGCACCAGCGATGCACCCAGCGTGCGCAGTTCGGGCAGATGCCATTCGCGGCGCAGGCTGCGGAAGGAAAGCGTGAGCAACCTCATGCGGGACGCTCCGTGATCCGTTCGATGCTCATGGCGCCGCCACCGCCGAAGCGCGCGGTGCGATGAGCACACGGCCGCTGTCCAGCGTCACCTGGCGCGAACAACGCGCCGCGAGCTTGGGATCGTGCGTGACCAGCACCAGCGTGGTGCGGTGATCATGATTGAGCGAGAACAGCAGGTCGCTCACATGCTGCCCGGTGCGCTGATCGAGATTGCCGGTGGGTTCGTCGGCAAACAGCAGGCGCGGGCTGTGCACGAAGGCGCGCGCAATCGCCACGCGCTGTTGCTCGCCGCCGGAAAGCTGCGCCGGATAGTGACGTCGGCGCGCGCTCAGTTCCACGGCCTCCAGCGCCTCGCGTGCCTTGGCACGCGCATCGTCGCGGCCTTCCAGCTCCAACGGCAGCATCACGTTTTCTTCGGCCGTGAGCGCAGGCAGCAGATGGAACGACTGGAACACGAAGCCGACCAGGCGGCGGCGAAGGTCCGCGCGTGCCTCCTCGTCGATGCGTTCGAGTGCGTTGCCGTCGAGTGCGATATGGCCGCTGGTTGGCGTGTCCAGTCCGGCCAGCAGGCCAAGCAAGGTGGTCTTGCCCGAGCCGGAGGCGCCGACGATGGCGAAACTCTCGCCCTCGCGCACCTGCAGCGATACACCGGTGAGGATGTCGAGCCGTCCCTCGGGTCCCTGCACCGACTTGCTAACATCGACCGCGTCCAGCAGGACACCCTTGGGGCCCGATTGCAGGCTCCCGGATAAAGCGGAGGCATTACCACTCATGCGTCGTTTCCTTTGTTGCCTGGTCGTGCTGTGGGGTGCCGTCGCCGGCACCGCCCAGGCGGCTCCGCCGAAAACCGTGCTCGTGCTGGGCGACTCGTTGTCCGCCGCGCACAACATCCCGGTCGAGTCCGGCTGGGTCCATCTGCTCGGCGACCGTCTCACCAAGATGGAGCCGGGTTGGACGGTGGTCAATGCCAGCATCAGCGGCGAAACGTCGTTGAGCGGTCGAAATCGTCTGCCGGCGTTGCTGGAGAAGACCAGGCCGGCCGTGCTGGTGATCGAACTAGGCGCCAACGATGGCTTGCGCGGCCTGCCGCTGGCCCAGCTGAAGGACAACCTGGCGGCCATGGTCGATGCCGGCCAGAAGGCACATGCCCGCGTGCTGCTGCTGGGCATTGAGCTGCCGGTGAACTATGGCCCGCAATACCGCGACGGCCTGCGCGCCCTCTACGCGGACCTGGCCAAGACCAGGAACGCGGCCCTGGTGCCGTTCCTGCTCGACGGCGTGGCGCTCAACCCCGAGCTGATGCAGGACGACGGCCTTCACCCACTGGCGCCCGGCGAGCCCCTGGTGCTCGACAATGTGTGGAAGGGACTGGCGCCACTGTTGCGTTAGCGTGAGGATAATCACAACCGCGTGTGAACCGGGCGCATGTTCTTTCACGTGACCCTCACGACGCCGGTCGTTAGCTGTTCACCTTTGTGAAGTCAGCTTCAGGAGGTACGGATGAGCTCGCGCGACGAACAAGCAGGACTGATCCTTCTGGTCGAAGACAACCGCCAGATCGCAGAAATGGTCGGCGAATTTCTGGAGCGAAGGGGGTATTCGGTCGATTACGCGGCCGATGGCGTCAGCGGCCTGCACTTGGCCGTATCGAACAGTTACGACGTGGTGGTGCTCGACCTGATGCTGCCGGGCATGGATGGCCTGGACGTCTGCCGCAAGCTCCGGCGCGATGCCAAGAAATCCACCCCGGTGCTCATGCTGACGGCCCGCGACACGCTGGAAGACAAGCTGGTGGGCCTGGAAGCCGGCGCCGACGATTACCTGGTGAAGCCTTTCGAAGTGCGCGAACTGGAAGCACGCCTGCGCGCGCTGATCCGTCGCGATCGTCGACAGGTCTCCACCGAAATCCTCACCGTGGGCGACATGACGCTCGATACCGCCACGTTGCGCCTGGTGCGCGGCGGACAGGAGCTCACCGTGTCGCCGATCGGCCTGAAGCTGCTGGCCATCCTCATGCGCGAATCGCCGCGCGTGGTCAGCCGCCGCGACATCGAGCGTGAAATCTGGGGCGACACCTTGCCCGACTCCGACACCCTGCGTTCACACCTCTACAACCTGCGTCGCGTTATCGATAAGCCCTTCGAGCGCCCGCTGCTACACACCATCCACTCCGCTGGTTATCGCCTTGCCGATCTCGAGTCGGAGGTGGCTTCTGCCTCGCAGCCGGCATGATCGCGTTCGCATGAGTTGATTATGGCCAGCAGGGGTAGTTCACAGCCCGCCCGGGCGTTCCGGCGCGGGCTGTATCATCGACGCATGGCAATCATTTTTGGCTTGCAGCTGCTGGCCATCGTGATCGTGTGCCTGATGGGCTTCTACAACGTCGCGCCCCTGAGCGCGGTGCTGGTGCTTATCGTGATCATCAGCGTGCTGTCGTGGTTTGCCGCGCGACGCCAGTGGGCACCGGTGAGTCGCCTGGCGCAGGCGGTGAGCGACTGGGACGAGCACTCCAGCGGCCTCGATGGCTGGCGGCCCGACCAGTTGCCGCGGCGCACGGACGCCGACGTCGCCACGCTGGCCAGCAGCCTCTACGGTTTCGCCAACCGCATCGCCGGATACAACCAGCGCGAACGCAACTTCACGCGCGATGCCAGCCACGAGCTGCGCAGCCCGCTCACGGTGATCAAGATGTCCGCCGACATGCTGGCGGACGATGCTTCCCTGGGCGATTTCGGCCAGCGTTCCGTGCAGCGCATCAAGCGTTCCACCCGCGAAATGGAAGCCTTGGTCGAAGCCTTGCTGATCCTGGCGCGTGAATCGGACAACGGCCTCACCGAGGAAGACTTCGTCGTCAACGACGTGATCCGCCACGAACTGCCCGACGTGATGGAGATGCTGGAAGGCCGCCCCATCCATCTGGAGTTGGAGGAACCGGCACGCTTCGTGCTGCACGGTTCGCCGCGCGTGTTCGCGGTGTTGTGCTGGCAGCTCATTCGCAACGCGTGCCAGCAGGCGGAAGGCGGCACGGTGGTGGTTACCGTGATGCCGGGCGTGGTGACGGTGTCGCACCGCGGCGAAGCCGTGCCGTCCCACGGCGCGAACCGGCACGGTTTCGAACTGGCCATCGCGCAGCGCATCAGCGAGCGCTTCCACTGGCCGCTTGAATTGCAGACGCGCGAAGGTCGTCGCCACGTCGCGCGTATCCGTTTTCCGGAATCCACGCCGGCGCCGGTGTAATCCACCGACGTTCGCGACACCCCGGTATGCACCGGGATGCCGCCATCTTCAGGCTTATTGCTTCAGCGACGGACTCACTGCGAATGCGCAGCCCGTCTTCGCCTTCACGTCGTCCAGCGTCACGCCATCGTGCAATTCGATCAGCGTAAGGCCCTTGCCTTTCTCCACCGAGAACACGCACAGATCGGTGATGATCAGGTCCACGCATTCCTTGCCGGTGATGGGCAGGTCGCACTGGTTCTTGATCTTGGGCGAGCCATCCTTCGCGGTGTGCTCCATCAGCACCACCACGCGCTTCACGCCGCTGACCAGATCCATCGCGCCGCCCGGGCCCTTCACCATCTTGCCCGGCACCATCCAGTTGGCGATGTCGCCGGTGCAGGACACTTCCAGGCCGCCGAGGATCGACAGATCCACATGGCCGCCGCGGATCATCGCGAACGACTCGGCGCTGGAGAAAAAGCTCGAACCGGGCAGGGCGGTGATGGTCTGCTTGCCAGCGTTGATCAGGTCCGGATCGACATGCGCTTCATCCGGGAACGGGCCGATGCCGAGCAGGCCGTTTTCCGACTGCAGCGTGACGTCCATGCCCGGCGGAATGTAATTGGCCACCAGCGTTGGAATACCGATGCCGAGGTTCACGTAGAAACCGTCCTGCAGCTCCTTGGCGGCGCGTTGCGCCATGGCCGTGCGGATCGGGCTTTCCTTGCCGGTGTTGGCGCCGGCGATGGTGCGGAACTCGATGCGCTTCTCGTACGACGGTCCCTGGATGATGCGATCGACGTAGATGCCCGGCACGTGCACGTTGTTCGGATCGAGCGTGCCGACCTCCACCAGTTCTTCCACCTCGGCCACGCAGACCTTGCCGCAGGTGGCGATCATCGGATTGAAGTTGCGCGCGGTTTCGCGGAACACCAGGTTGCCCAGGCGATCGCCCTTCCACGCTTTCACGATGGAGACGTCGGCGTGGATGGCTTCTTCCAGCACGTATTCCTTGCCGTTGAAGACCTTGGTTTCCTTGCCTTCGGCGAGCTTGGTGCCGAACGCGGTGCGCGTGTAGAAACCCGGAATGCCCGCGCCGCCCGCGCGCAGTTTCTCGGCCAGCGTGCCCTGCGGCACCAGATGCAGGTCCAGTTCGCCGGCCAGCACCTGGCGTTCGAATTCCTTGTTCTCGCCCACGTAGGAGGCATACACGCGCTTGACCTGGCGCGTCTTGAGCAATGGACCCATGCCGAAATCATCGACGCCGGCATTGTTGCCCACGATGGTGAGTCCCTTCGTGCCGGCGGCCAGCAGCGCGCCGATCAGGTTCTCGGGAATGCCGCACAAGCCGAAGCCGCCGGCGGCGATCGTCATGTCGTCGAACAGCAGGCCGTCGAGGGCTTGCGCTGCGCTTGCATAAACCTTGTCCATTGCGATGCCTTCTTGCAGGGGAGAGCCAGTTGCCAAGGATACGACGGATTGGTGACGGCTCATGCCTAGCGAAGGTCGCAGGGCCCCGAAACGGCCACGTGATGCGATTTCAACGTTGCTGGCTGACCGAGCATGGCGGTTCGGACGAGGCTTGACGCCTTTCGATTACGCGTGTAAACATAATGATCAATTACACGCGTAAACGGTGACGTCATGGCAGTCAGCGAGGCGGAAGCAATCATCATGGACGTGCTGTGGCGGGCGTCGCCACGCAGCGCCGAGGACATCCTCGCGGAAGTCGGCCCGCAACAGGGCTGGCAGGAAGGCACGGTCAAGTCGTTGCTCAATCGCCTGCTGAAGAAGAAGGCGGTGAAGGCCGAGCGCGATGGCCGACGTTATCTCTATGCGCCGCGCCTCACGCGCGAGCAATACGTGTCGCAGGAGAGCAAGGGTTTGCTCGACCGCCTCTTCGGTGGTCGCGTGGCGCCATTGGTGGCGCACTTCTCCGAGCAACGGAAGCTGTCGAAGAAGGACATCGCCGAGCTCAAGAAACTGCTGCAGGAGCTTGACGATGAGCAGCCCTGAGTTGATCTCCGCCATGTGGAAAGTGCTGTTGGCCTTGACGGTGGGGCTATGCGTGGTGCTGGCCTTGCGCGGGCTCTGCAGGCGTTGGCTCGGCGCCGAGCGCGCCTGCCTATTGTGGTGGCTTCCATGGCTGGCGGTAGCGGTCAGCCAGCTCCCGCACGCGGTCGGCGCCGTGCAAAGTGGATGGCCTGCCGTCGTAGTGACGATGACGTCGGCGGCAAGCTACTGGCAGGCGCCGGTGGCGGTGGAGTCCGCGTGGACATGGCAGGCGCTCATCCCGATGGTCTGGCTATTGGGAATAGCCTTCCTTGTGACGCGGATGGTCGTGTCGCAGCGTCGCTATCGGCGGCAACTGCGTGGCGCAACGTCGATCATCGGCACGGCGATTCACGCGGACGTACTCCGTGCATCGCGCAACGACATCGGCCCCGCGCTGGTGGGCATATGGCGGCCGAGCATTGTCGTTCCGCATGATTTTGACCGTCGATATGACGCGCGCGAGCAGGCGCTGGTCCTTGCCCACGAGGCGGCCCATGCATCGCGCAGGGACGTCTGGTGGTCTTTGTGCGCGCAGCTCACGGTGACGTTGTGCTGGTTCCATCCGCTGGTGTGGTACGCGCTGCGCGCCTTCCACCTGGATCAGGAGCTGGCTTGCGATGCGGCCGTGCTGCGCATGCATGCGGGTCAACATCGTGCGTACGCACAAGCCATGTTGAAGACGCAGTCGACATCCATGAGCCTGCCCATAGGTTGCAGCTGGTCCGTTCGCCACCCCATGACGGAACGCATCGCCATGTTGAAGCAGTTGCCGCCTGGAAGGGCGCGCCGTGTGGCGGGTCGTGTCACGCTTTCTATGATTGTCCTGATTCTCTCTGGCGGCATATACGCAGCCACGGCCAATGACAGCGCTACTTTTCAGCCCGCTCAGTCGACGGTCGACGACGCCTATCACGCGTGGCAGCACGCACGGGAGGCCTACATCGCCTACCTGCGGCGCGGTGGCGACAAGGGTCGTGCAAGCAACGCCACACTGGGATTGCCTGCGGCAGACAGCGGACAGTTCGGCAAGACCGTCAAACGCCTCGATGTAGAGGCTGGCGGTGGCTTCGCGCTCGCGCTTGCCGACGCGCGTGGCAACGATGCAGGTCATCTCGACTTCTTTGTTTTTCCGGTTCCCGATGCCGCATCAAATTATTCGTGGAAATGCACGAGTGCCGACATCCCCACCATTCAGTCCCTGCATCCGGAATGCCGTTATGCGCCGCAACCGAGCGCAGCGGAGCAGGCCTCGGCCGCGAAAAGGGGCCACCGGCTGAAAGTGGAGCTGGGCGTCAATGGCAAACCGCCACGACTTCACGCCGATGTCTGTCTCAAGGACGGTGGTCACTACGAAACGATCCAGGGCGGCGTGGATCCGCTTCCGGCCTGGAAAGTGAAGTTGGGCGTGGCCGAGGCGGCCGAAGGTCAGCTGGAGGTGAAAGCCGAGATCAGCGGAGGCAGCTTGGACAAAACGGTGTACCCCGCTATCCGGATGCCGCCGGGGCAAACAGGGACCATCCAACTTGGCGAGAAGGTCGCGGATGAGCATGGGCGGACAGAAGACCGGACGCTCAAGATGGATCTCACGCCCGGCGCAGGCTGCTGACAACATCCGGATGAGCATGGTGAGGTGGCTGGCTATACTCCCCACCAACGCTGTGGGGAGTACCGTCCGTGAAGTCGAGCCGTCTTGTCGCCGCCGTTGCGGCGCTGGGGATCGTGTCCATGAGCCATGCGGCGTCGCCGGTGCTCGTGATCCATGGCGGTGCGGGCGTCATCAAGCGTGAAATGAACCCTGCGAGAGAGAAGGCCGTGCGTGCGGCGCTGATCCAGGCGCTGCAGAGCGGTTACACGCAGCTGAAGGCCGGCAAGACCGCCGTGGATGCCGTGGCGGCCGCCATCACCGTGCTGGAGGACGATCCCAACTTCAACGCGGGCAAGGGCTCGGTATTCACGCACGACGGCAAGAACGAAATGGATGCCGCCATCATGGACGGTTTCACGCTGGAAGCCGGTGCCATTGCCGGCGTGCATCGCGTGAAGAACCCGATCCTGCTGGCGCGTGCCGTGATGGAGAAATCGCAGCACGTGATGATGGTGGGCGATGGCGCCGAGGCCTTCGCCAAGCAGATGGGCATCACCATGGTCGATCCGGCCTATTTCCGCACGGAAGAGCGCTGGCAGCAGTTGCAGAAGGCGCTCAAGGAAGACGCCAACGACGAAAAGCATTCGGACGTCGAGACGGCCAAACACTTTGGCACCGTGGGCGCGGTGGCGCTGGATGCGCAAGGGCATCTGGCGGCGGGCACATCGACGGGTGGCATGACGGATAAGAAGTGGGGCCGTGTTGGCGATTCGCCGATCATTGGCGCGGGCACCTATGCCAACTCCGGCTGTGCCGTATCGGGCACCGGCTGGGGCGAGTACTACATCCGCACCGTGGCGGCGCACGAGATCTGCATGCGCGTGACGCAGATGCGCGTGCCGCTGCGCCGTGCGGCGGCCGAGGTGATCAATCAGGAAATTCCGTCGATGGGCGGCAATGGCGGCGCCATTGCGTTGGATGCGAACGGCACGGTGTCGATGCCGTTCAATACCGATGGCATGTATCGCGGCTGGATCGGCGCCGACGGCGTGCCGCATGTGGCGATCTACGGCGACGAGGACGACGGTACGTCGGAACCGTTGCCGGCGGATGCGGCCTCTGCGTCCCAGCCGTAAGACACTGAGCTGCAGGGTTGGATGGCACTTGGGACCCAGACGTCCCAAGCAATTGCCTCACCGTCATTCCGGCGAAAGCCAGAATCCAGTGCCTTTTCTGGTCTCACATGAAGTCGTTGGATTCCGGCTTTCGCCGGAATGACGGTGAGGTAGGTTGAAGGCACCAACCTGCTCAGCCCAGTTTTTTATTCTTCATTCTCCGGGCGCTCGCGCACCGGATGCTTGCTGAGCTTGCGTTGCAGCGTGCGGCGATGCATGCCGAGGCGGCGCGCCGTTTCCGAAATATTGCCGTCGCATTCGGTGAGCACGCGCTGGATGTGTTCCCACTCCAGACGGCGCAGGGCCAGCGGCGCTTCCGGAGCGTCGATGACGTCGTCTTCGCTGGCGGTGGTGTCGCCGTCGAGCAGGGCGCGCACCACGGCGTCGGCATCGACCGGCTTGGCGAGATAGTCGTGGGCACCGCGCTTGATGGCTTCCACCGCGGTGGCGATGGAGGCGTAGCCGGTCAGCAGCAGCACGCGGATTTCGGGCACCAGTGCCTGCAGTTCGGGAATCAGGCGCAGGCCGTTTTCTTCGCCCAGCTTGAGGTCGAGCACGCAGTAGCGCGGCTGGTGGCGGCGCGTGAGTGCGCGGGCTTCGTCGGCGTTGCTGGCGGTGATGACTTCGAAGCCGCGCGAGCTGAGGGCGCGGGCGAGCACGCGGGCAAACGTGGCGTCGTCGTCGATGATGAGTAGTTGCTGGTCGCTCATGGTGTTTCTCCTCGGCGCAATGCCGATGTTGCATTTTCGCCGCTGCGACAACGCATTCACATGTGGCCATGTGCCACTGTGGCTATCCGCCGCAGCCGATTATGGCGCGGCGATCACCGCCAGCGGCAGGCGCAGGCGCATCTGCGCGCCGTGGCCGGTGTTGAGGGCAATCAGCTCGCCGGCCAGACGCTCGGCGGTGGCCTCGGCGAGCGCCAGGCCAATGCCCAATCCGGTCTGCTTGTGCGAACGGCCGAGTTCGGAAAGCTCGCCGGTGGGATCGGCGAAGCCTGGACCATGGTCGGCCACGATCAGCTCCAGCCAGCCATCATCGCGGCGCACGGTGAGTGCCACGGCCTGCGATTGATTGAGTGCGGATGCATCAGCGGCGTTGTTGAGCAGGTTGAGCAGGGCGTGGCGCAGGCCAGGCGGCGTGCGCAGCACGGTGCGTGCGGCTTCCTGGTCCAGCGCCAGCGCCAGGTCGGCTTCGGGGCGCAGGAGTTGAAAGCGTTCCAGGCAGCCGTGGATGAATTTGTCGACGGTGAGCTGTTCGGGTTCCTGCGACAGCTGCGCCTTGCCGAAGGCCACCATCTCGCGAAGGATGGTGCGGCAGCGATCGACCTGGCCTTCGAGCAGTTCGAGATCTTCCGCCAACGCGGTATCGCCCGCATGCTCGCGGCGCAGTTCCGGCAGCAGGGTGCGCATGGTCGACAGCGGCGTATTGAGTTCATGCGCAGCGCCGGCCGCCTGCGTGGCGATGGCGAGGATGCCTTCGTCGCGCAGCGCGCGTTCGCGCACGCGTTGCATCTCCAGCTGCTGCAGTCGTGCCGAGCGAGCCAACCGATTGATGAAGAAGCCCAGCAGCACGGCCATGATCACGAAGTTCACGCCCATGCCGAGCACATGCAGCGAGAAGTCGCCGGTGGAATACATCGACACCGGCAGCGGCACGTACCAGAACAGCAGGATGGCGTAGGCCGCGCCCACCAGCGCCGCCACTACCAGCACCGCATCGACGGTCAGCGCCGCCGCGCTCAACGCGATGGGGATCAGCAGCAAGGTGATGAAGGGGTTGCTCGCACCACCCGTGAAGTGCAGCAGGTAGCCGAGCACCAGCGTGTCCACGCCCACGTGCAGGATGGTTTCCCACTGGCGGATGGGCCAGGGTTGCGTGAGTCGCCACGCGGCGAACACGGCAAACACGGCCAGCAGTCCGATGCCGACCATGAGCGGCAGCAGCGGAATGTCCATGCGCATCCACAGCGCGCAGACGAGGACGGCGGCGCTCTGGCCGGCGATGGCGCAGATGCGCAGCCAGGCCAGGCTGCGGAACAGGGTGCGGGGGCCGATGCGTTGCTGCGTGGAAGGGCGTTTCATGCCGGCGATGTTAGCCGGTTTGCGCCGCCGGCCTGCTGTCGGGGCGGGTCGCTGCGTCACTTTGCGCCCTTAAAAAAACTCGCCCCGACGAGCGGGGCGAGTGGTATCGATCAGACTTCTTCGCTGTGCACGGCCGGTAGCGGCGTGTGCGCTTCGGAATGGCTGCGCGAAAGCTTGTTCATCAGCGGCAGCATGACCACGGCGACCACTGTGCAGGCGATGCCGACGAAGCCCAGCTTGTTGAACAGGCCCACGTAGATGTTCAGCGATTCCACCGGGCTGCTGATGTTCTCGGGCATGGCGGCCAGGTTGGCCACCACGCTGCCCAGGTACTGCGAGATACCCACGGCCACGTAGTAGGCGCCCATCATGAAGCCGCCCATGCGAGCCGGCACGTAGCGGGCGATCATGGCCAGGCCCAGGCCGCTCACCAGCAGTTCGCCCAGCGAGTAGAAGCCGTAGCCCCACACCATCGTCCACGAGGACACCTGGCCGTCCACGGCACTCATCGCGCCCAGGCCGTACATGAAGAAGCCCACGGCCACGGCACCGAAGCCAAGCGCGAACTTGAAGGCGACCGATGGATCCTTGCCCACCCGGCCAAGGCCGTTGTACATCGCCACCAGCACTGGGCTGAGGATGACGATCCAGATCGCGTTGAGGTTCTGGTACTGCTCGGGAATCCAGTTGAACACATGGACGCCGAACACATCGAACGAGAGGTTCACGTTCTTCTGCGCGAACAGGTTCAGCGAGGTCGCCATCTGCGCGTAGAAGATGAAGAAGAAAATGGTCTGCACGGTGAGCACGAGGGCGGCGATCAGGCCGGCGCGCTCGCTCTTCTCGGCGTTGCGGATCAGGTGCATGAAGATGCCCAGGATCACGATGCCGGCCAGGTACACGCAGATCTTCGCCGCCAGCAGGCTCTGCAGGATGAAGGCCGCCACCACCACCAGCACCAGCGAGGCGCCGATCAGCGCAAGCACGCGATTGGCTGCCACCGGCTGCTCATCCGCTGGCGAGCCGATGTGGGCCAGCGTGCGACGCATCAGCGAGTAGTTGACCAGGCCAAGCACGAGGCCCACGGCGCAGGCGCCGAACGCGGTGTGCCAGCCCATGGCGTCGCCGTAGTGTTCACCAACATAGTCGCGGATCCACGGCGTGGCCGTCATCGAGACCATCGAGCCGATGTTCACCGCCATGTAGTAGATGGTGAACGCGCTATCGATGCGGACGTCGTCGCCCTCGTAGATCTTGCGTACGAGGTTGCCCGCGTTGGGCTTGAAGAAACCGTTGCCGACGATGATCACGCCCAGCGACACATAGGTGAGCGTGGGGTTGTTCGAAGGAATCCACAGCATCGCATAGCCCAGCGCGAGCACCACGGCGCCAGTGACCATGGTGCGGCGCGTGCCGATGAGCTTGTCGCCAACCCAGCCGCCGATGGCCGGCGTGGCGTAGATCAACGCAGCGGCCGCGCCCCACACGAGGTTGGCCTTGGTATCGATGAAGCCGAGCTTCTTCATCATGTAGGTGACCATGAGCACCTGCATGCCGTAGAAGCCGAAGCGTTCCCACATCTCGATCAGGAAGACCGTGTAAAACGACTTGGTCTGTGAGACCGGCGGATTCTGGATTGCCATTCAATTGTCCGTACTGCGGTTCTGACAACGGCCGCGCTGGGCGGCCGGCTCGCGTAACCCCTGACGGGTCACAAAGTGGGCAAGCGTAACCCAACATTCATTCAGGCGACGTTGCGCTGCCGCATGAAGGAACCTGCGATCTGCCGGCCCTTCCGGTGATATGGCAAAATCGAGGTCTTATGCCCGTCGTGCACGGGCGCGGCCACGCCGCAATCTCACAGAGGACGACACCATGGCCGCAAGCGGTTTCCGAGGGCCCCGCCAAATCTGGAACGCCTTCAAGTGGTCCATGAAAGGGCTGCAGGCCGGCTGGCGCCACGAGGCATCCTTCCGGCTGGAGGTCTGCATCGCCGTAGTGCTGGTGCCGCTGGGGCTGTGGCTGGGCAATGGTCCGCTGGAGAAGATTGCCCTGGTGCTGCCGCCGGTGCTGGTGCTCTCGGCCGAACTGCTCAATTCGGCGGTGGAAGCGGTGGTGGACAAGGTCAGTCCGGAATTCCACGAGCTGGCGGGCCGGGCCAAGGACATGGGGTCGGCCGCGGTGTTCCTGCTGCTGGCCATGACGGCGCTCAGCTGGGGCCTCGTCCTGTGGCCGCGCTGGGTGGGCTGATGCCGCGGGCGGGGCGCCGTTCCAGGGCCTTGCAAGATTGCGCCGTCACATGCGGGATGCTGCAATGGCACCTCCACCGGATTGGAGCACCCCCATGAAACTTCTTCGAGTCCTTGTTTTGCTGTTGGTCGCCGCCGTCCTTTCGGGTTGCGGGTACAACGCCATCCAGCGCCAGGACGAGGTGGTGAAACAGCAGTGGTCCGAGGTGCTCAACCAGTACCAGCGCCGAGCCGATCTCGTGCCCAACCTGGTCAACACGGTGAAGGGCTATGCGCAGCATGAAGAGCGCGTGCTCACCGAAGTCACCAATGCGCGCGCCAAGGTGGGCAGTGCACAGATCACCGCCGACGACTTGAACAATCCGGAAAAGCTCAAGCAATTCCAGGCGGCGCAGGGTGAGTTGTCCAGCGCTCTGTCGCGCTTGATGGTGGTCAGCGAGAACTATCCGAACCTCAAGGCGGACGGTCTCTTCCAGAACCTGCAGGCGCAGTTGGAAGGGACGGAGAACCGCATTACCGTGGCGCGCAATCGCTACATTCAGTCGGTGCAGGAATACAACACGCTGATCCGCACCTTCCCGAACAATCTCACCGCGAAGATGTTCGGTTATCAGGTGAAGCCGAACTTCTCCGTCGAGAACGAGAAGGCCATTTCCACGGCCCCGACGGTCGACTTCAACGCCGCGCCGGCGCCTGCAGCCTCGGCGCGCTGACGTGATGCGGCGCGTGACGCGCCTGCTGCTCGTGCTGGCGGTGGCTTTGCTGCCGCTGGCGCTGTTGCATGCGGACGAAGCGGTTCCCACGCTCACGCGGCATGTCACCGACCTCACCGGCACGCTGACACCGCAGCAGGTCGACCAGCTCGACGCGCAGCTCGTCTCGCTGGAGAAGACCAAGGGCGCGCAGCTGGTGGTGCTGATGGTGCCGACCACGCAGCCGCAGGACATCGCCGAGTATTCGCTGGCCGTGGCGGAAGCGAACAAGATCGGGCGCAAGGGCACCGACGATGGCCTGCTGCTGCTGATCGCCAAGAACGATCGCCGCGTGCGCATCGAAGTGGGCTATGGGCTGGAAGGTGCCGTGCCCGACGCGGCCACGGCGCGCATCACGCGCGAATACATTGCGCCGAAATTCCGCACCAACGATTACTACGGCGGCATCCACGATGCCATCGGCGCGCTCACGCAGCTGGTCAATGGCGAGGCGCTGCCGCCACCGGTGGAGAGCGGCAATCGCGAGCGTCGTCGTGGCATCGACTTCGGGCACGTGCTGTTGATCGGCGTGTTCGCGGCCATCTTCCTGCGCAGCATCTTCGGGCGCACCACCGTCTGGTTGCGCACGCCGGTCGGCGCGGTGATCACCGGCGGCCTGGTGTGGCTGCTTGCCGCTTCGCTCGGCGCGGGCATCTTCGGCGCACTCATTGGCGGCGTATTGATGCTGCTGCCGGGTGGGGGCGGGCGATCGATCGGCGGCGGCGGTTGGGGCGGTTTCGGTGGCGGCGGGTTCGGCGGCTGGGGCGGCGGTGGAGGTTTCGGCGGCGGCAGTGGCGGCGGCTTCGGAGGAGGCGGCGGCTTCAGCGGCGGTGGCGGCAGTTTCGGCGGTGGTGGTTCATCGGGGAGCTGGTGACATGTCACGCACGCAACGTCTGCTGATGAATCTGTTTGACGGCTGGTTCCAGTTGCGCCGGCGTTTTCCCAAGAGCCTGCTGGATGAGATGGCCGCGGCCATCGCACATGGCGAAGGTGATCATCGCGGCGAAGTGTGCTTCGCCATCGAATCGCGTCTCGCGCCAGGCGCCGTATTCGCCGGCATGAATGCCGAGCACCGCGCGCGGCAGGTGTTCGCGCAACTGCACGTATGGGACACGCAGCACAACAGCGGCGTGCTGTTCTACGTGTTGATGGCCGAGCATCGCGTGGTGATTCTTGCTGACCGTGGTGTGGCGGCGGTGGTCACGCAGGCCGAGTGGGATGCCGTTCGCGACCATATGCTGGCGCGCTTCGCGCGTGGCGAGTGGCGGCAGGGCTGCCTGGATGGCATTGCCGAGGCGCATGCATTGCTGCGTCGCCATTTTCCGGGCAACGACAAGGATGCGCCGGACGAGTTGCCGGATCGGCCGATTTTGCTCTGAGCGATAGGCGCGACCGAGGAGTGCACGGCGCCTTATCGCTGCGTTTCTCACAGGCATAAAAAAAGCGGGCCCGAAGGCCCGCCTTTTCGAAGTGTTCGACTCTTTCGAGCTTAGAACTTCTGGTTGTACGACACGTACCAGTAACGGTCGATGTCGAACGCCGGGTTGTACGGCGCGCTGCCGGTACCCGAGGTGGTCACCGAGTAGTAGAACGGACCCTTCTTGTTGAAGATGTTGTTCACACCGACGGAGAACGTACCCTTCCACGGAGCCGTGTAGCGGAACTGCGCGTCGTTGAACGCCACCGAACCCTTCTGGCTCATGCCGTAGGTGCCCCACCAGGGGTTGGTGTAGTTCGGCGAGGAGCACTCGACCGTCGCGGTGTAGCAGCTGTCCTTCAGGCCGGCGTAGTAACGCACCGTCCAGCTGGCGCCGAACTGCTTGAAGTCCCAATCCACCTGCAGGTTCGAACGCAGACGGTACATGCCGTCTTCGCCCGTGCCGCCTGCCGTGCCACCGGACATGAAGCCCACCAGATCCTGCGGCGTGGCGCCCGGACCGCTGACCACTTCGTACTTGGTCAGGTAGGTGCTGTCCGAAGCGATGCGGAAGCGGCCGATCGAGGTTTCCGGCAGACGGTAGTGGATACCGACGTCGTAGCCTTCGGTCTTCAGCGTGCCCAGGTTAGCCAGGCCTTCGTTGAGCGAGGAGATCGAGCCTGCAGCGAGGTTCGAGGTCGCCGTCGGCGTGCGCTGGAAGTTGTTGCAGAAGTTCTGGTCGCCGTTGATGTAGCAGTAGTCGACGATGTTCTGTGCCAGCACCGACGAGATGATGTTCTTCACGTAGATGTTGTAGTAGTCGACCGTGAAGTCCAGGCCTTCCACGTAGTGCGGGCTGTAGACCAGGCCCAGCGTACGGGTGATGGACGTTTCCGGCTTCAGGTTCGGGTTCGAACCGGAGAGGAACGCCACCGGCGTCTGGCCACCGGCGGTGCTGCCGACCTGCGCGCCGGTCTGGTCGACCTGGCGGTAGTTCGCCGGCACGCCAGCAGCGGAGCAGCGAGCCTTGACCTGCGAGTTGGTCGCGGCGGCGCCGTAGACCGAATCACACGGATCGAGGAACGTCTCGAAGCTCTGGCCAATGCCGCCATCGAGGTCGCTGATGGTCGGAGCGCGGAAGCCCTGGGCCCAGGTACCGCGAACCAGCAGGTCCGCGAACGGACGGTAGCGGAAGCTGTACTTGTTGTTGGTGGTGCTGCCGAAGTTGCTGTAGTGCGAGTAGCGGCTGGCGATGTTGATGCCCAGCTCCTGCGCACCCGGCAGGTCACGCAGCAGCGGCACGTCGAGCTCGGCGTACGCTTCGTTGGTGTTGTACGCGCCGTTGGTCGGAGCGCTGGCCAGGTTGGTGGTCAGGCCGGCGGAGTCGGCAGCGTCCGGACGGAACACACCCTTCTCGCCACGATGCTCCACGCCCACGGCCAGGTTGACCGTGCCGGCCGGCAGGTCGAACAGACCGCCGGACACGTTGGCGGACCAGTCGGAGGTGTAGCTGGCCTGGCGATCGGTGCTGGTGTAGTTCAGGTAGTTCCACACCGACTGCGGAGTACCGCCCGGACCGGCGAGGATGTTCCACGGCACGCAACCGGCGGCGCGATCAGCGGCGCTGGCGCAGGCGACCTGGCCGTCGATGATGGTCGTCGGGCCGAGAGCCGCGCGAGCATTCGGCAGGTAGAGGTTGCCGTTGCCCTGGATCTTGATGTGGTTGGCGTCGTAGGTGAAGCCAGCGTCCCACGACCAATCGTGGTTCAGGAACTGGAAGTAGCCTTCGGCGCCCAGGTCGATGTGCGCAAGGTTGGACTGGGTGTCCGTGACGCGCGGCATTTCCACCGTGCGGCGGAAGAATTCGACGTCCTGGCCCGGGAACGGGTTGTAGGCGTTCTGGCCGCTGATCACGATTTCCGGATCAGCCGCGCCCGACTGGAACGGGTAGCCGGCGAGCTGGCTCGACGTATCGCGCGTGCTGTAGCTGGCAGCGGCGTGCAGCGTGATGTTGTCGGTGAGCTTGTAGCGATCCTGCAGGTACAGGTTCTTCAGCTTGGTGCCGGCGCGGAAGGTCATGTCCTGCTGCGTGTTGTACTTGTCGGCAGCGCTGTTGGGGTCGTACAGGTGATAGCCAGCCGGCGCACCCGGGGTGGTCGTCTGGCCACCATGGTTGTACACGTACTGGTTGTCCGGATCGTTCGGGTCGACCACGCGGCCGTACGGGCCCAGGCCCAGGCCAGCCGTCGGGTGACGCGGACCCTGTGCGTACGAGGTCTCCGGACGCTCGCTGTTCCACATCGGGTCGGTGTTCTGGTACGAGGCGCCGACGATGATGGAGTTCTTTTCGGTGCTGTGACCCCAGGTGAAGTCGTAGTTCTGCGTCTCGCCGTCGCCCTTGCCGTTCTGGCCGTAGTAGACGTTGGCTTCGGCGCCATCGAACTTCTCCTTGGTGATGATGTTCACCACGCCGCCGATGGCGTCGGAGCCGTAGATGGACGAGGCGCCATCCTTGAGGACGTCGATGCGCTCGATCATCGAGACGGGGATGGTCGACAGGTCGGTCAGGCCCGAGAGGCTGGTGCTCCAGCGACGGCCATTGACCAGCACCAGGGTGCGCTGCGAACCGAGGTTGCGGATGTTGACGTAGCGGCCGCCAACGTCAGCGCCGGAGGACAGGGTGTCCTGCGGGGTGATGTCCGGAGTACCGGCGGACGGCATGCGGGCCAGGATGTCGTTGACGTTGGTCAAACCGGTGGCCTGGATCGCCGCCCTGTCCATGGTGAAGACAGGCTGCGAGGTTTCCACGTCCACGCTGCGAATGCGCGAACCGGTGACGGTCACGGTTTCGAGGCTCTTGGCCGAGGACTGGTCCTGGGCGGGGGCAGCATCCTGTGCCGCCACCGACCACGTCTGCAGCA
Source organism: Dyella japonica (assembly GCF_040545895.1). GTDB lineage: Bacteria > Pseudomonadota > Gammaproteobacteria > Xanthomonadales > Rhodanobacteraceae > Dyella > Dyella japonica_D. The sequence continues at coordinate 248,445 of NZ_JBEPMU010000003.1, read as the reverse complement.
CGAGCGCTGCGGCGATGGCAGTAGCCAGCAGGGTCTTTTGCTTCATTGTTGGAACTCCGAACAAAAAATAGCCATCAGCCAGCACGCGAGGGCTGGACATCTGGGTATGGGGATGGCGCGTACTGCCCTGGGGAAGGGGTCCGTGCCGTGGCATCGCCGGGCTTGGGGGACTGGCGATGTAATCCCGAAGTTAAAACAAAGTGACGTGTAGGTGCAAGCCTGTTGAAACAGTCAGCTGATATATGGTTTTACCGTGGCGGCGCTCTTTTTATTTGCGTCAGAGCACGCGAAGGGAGCCACGTCGGGTCATGGCATGGCGCTGCGCGCCCGGTTTTCATTTCGATGCTTTCCGGCGGCGCGGCCCGCTACACTGGCGCTTTATAGCCGCCCGTTTGCCCATGACGCAGCCCTTCATCGTTGCCTTCGATCCCGTTGCCTTCAAGCTGGGACCACTTCAGATCCACTGGTATGGCTTGATGTATCTGGGCGGTTTCCTGGGTGCCTGGCTGCTTGCCGAATACCGCCGCCAGCGCGGACGCCTGCCGGTGTCGCGCGATGCGCTGGGCGACCTGGCGTTCTACGTGATGATGGGCGTCATTGTCGGTGGGCGCATCTGGTACATGCTGTTCTACGCCGACATCCACTGGATCTGGACCGATCCGCTGGCGCTGTTCCGCGTGTGGGATGGCGGCATGAGTTTCCATGGCGGCCTGCTCGGCGTGCTGGCGGCGGGCCTGTGGTGGTCGCGTCGCAACAACATGCATTTCTTCGACACCGTGGATTTCGTCGCGCCGATCGTGCCGGTGGGGTTGGGGCTGGGCCGCCTCGGCAATTTCATCAACGGCGAACTGTGGGGCAAGCCGGGCAGCGTGCCTTGGGCCATGATTTTCCCCAACGCGCATTCCGCCGACATGGATTGGGCGGCCACTCATCCGCAATGGCAGGCCGTGCTGGCGCAGTTCAACGGTTTGCCGCGCCATCCGTCGCAGCTCTACGAAATGCTGCTCGAAGGCGTGGTGATGTTCACCGTGCTGTTCCTGGTGTCGCTCAAGCCGCGTCCGCGCTATCTCATCTCCGGGTTGTTCGCGCTGCTTTACGGCTGCTTCCGCTTCGGCGTGGAGTTCGTGCGCGTACCCGATCCGCAGCTGGGCTATCTCGCCTGGGGCTGGCTGACCATGGGGCAGATCCAGTCGCTGCCATTGATCGTCATTGGCGTGGTGCTGCTGGTGATGTCGCGCAACGCGCCCACCATGCGCCTGTACAACGTTTCGCTGCCGACCAAGGAGTAAGCCGTGCGCGCCTATCTCGACCTGCTGCAGCACGTGCTCGACCATGGCACGGAGAAGGCCGACCGCACGGGCACGGGCACGCGCAGCGTGTTCGGTTGGCAGATGCGCTTTGATCTGGCGGAAGGGTTTCCGCTGGTCACAACCAAGAAGCTGCATCTGAAGTCCATCATCCACGAGCTGATCTGGTTCCTGCAGGGCGATACCAACATCGCCTACCTCAAGGACAACGGCGTCAGCATCTGGGACGAATGGGCCGACGACCAGGGCAACCTTGGCCCGGTCTATGGGCAGCAGTGGCGCGCCTGGCCTACGGCCGATGGCGGCGTGGTGGACCAGATCCGCTGGGTGGTGGACGAGATCAAGCGCAACCCGGATTCGCGCCGCCTGGTGGTGAGCGCCTGGAACGTGGGCGAGCTGCCGAAGATGGCGCTGATGCCGTGTCACGCGCTCTTCCAGTTCTACGTGGCGGACGGCAAGCTCAGCTGCCAGTTGTACCAGCGTTCCGGCGATATTTTCCTGGGCGTGCCGTTCAATATCGCCAGCTACGCGCTGCTTACCCACATGATTGCCCAGGTATGCAACCTTGGCGTGGGCGACTTCGTACACACGCTGGGCGACGCCCATCTCTACAACAACCATGTGGAGCAGGCGCGCCTGCAGCTGAGCCGCGAACCCCGGGCGCTGCCCAGGCTGCAACTCAACCCCGAGGTTCGCTCGATTTTCGACTTCCGCTACGAGGACATCGCCATCGTGGGCTACGAACCGCATGGCGCCATCAAAGCGCCGGTGGCCGTGTAGGCCCGGGGCGCTGTCAATGCCGGGTTCGGCGTCCGGTCCTGCTAAGATCGGCGCCGCGCCAGACCCCTGTGCGGCGGCGCGGTAATCAATACTGTCGATGATTCAAGGATTTCCATGGCTATTTCGCTGATTGCCGCGCTGGATGAGAACTTCGCTATTGGCCGCAAGGGCCAGTTGCCCTGGCATCTGCCGGACGACCTGCGCTGGTTCAAGGAGCTCACGCTCGGCAAGTACGTGCTGATGGGCTACAACACGGCCGTCGCCATCGGCCGCCCGCTGCCGGATCGCACCAACCTGGTGATGAGCCGCAAGCACGAGGCCCCGTTCCCGGGTCAGATCACCGTGCGCTCGCTGGCTGACGGCACCGCGCGTGCTGGCGGCACCGGCTTGATGGTGATTGGTGGCGGCGAGATCTACCGCGAAGCCCTGCCGGCGGCCAAGCGCCTGTACCTCACCTGGGTCAATGGCGCGGTGGATGGCGCCGACACGTTCTTCCCGGGCGTGCATTTCAGCGACTGGACCGAAGTCTCCCGCGTGCATCACAAGAAAGACAGCAGCCACGCGTACGACTTCGACATGGTCGAGTACATCCGCAACGACTGAGCGGCCTGGCGCATGCCCGCTTCGACGGCCGGCCCCATGCATGTCATGGCCGGCGTCATGCTCGATGACCAAGGCCGCGTGCTGCTGGCGCAGCGACCGCCCGGCAAACACTTGGCGGGCCTGTGGGAATTTCCCGGTGGAAAACTGGAAGCAGGCGAATCGCCTGCCGATGGTCTCGTGCGCGAGCTCCATGAAGAATTGGGCATCGCGGCCACGGTCGGCGAGCCACTCATACGCGTGCCCTGGTGTTACGGCGAACGCTCCCTGTTGCTCGATGCGCGCATCGTGCGCCAGTGGCAGGGCGAGCCGGCCTCGCTGGATGGACAGGCGCTGCGCTGGTGCGAGCCGACATCCATCGACCTAGGCCTGCTGGCGCCTGCTGATCGGCATATCCTGCGCGCGCTCCAATTGCCCACGCGTTACTCGATCACCGCGGATGTCCCGTCGACGGCATTCGACGAATGGCAGCAACGCATTCACCGCGCGATCGGAGCAGGCGAGCGCATGGTGCTTCTGCGTTTTCCTCAGTGGTCGACAGCGCAGGTAAGAGAACTCGCGGCAAGCCTGTTGAACGAGACTCGCGCTCATGGCGCGCATCTTCTGCTCAGCGGCGACGTCGAAGGCGCGTTGGCGTTGGGGCAGGGCGTCGGGGTTCAGCTCAAGTCGACGCAGTTGGCTATGTGGGAGACGCGTCCGCTGCCTGAGACGCAGTGGGTGGGCGCCAGTTGCCACCATGCAGATGATCTTGAGCGCGCGGGCCAGATCGCCGATTTCGCCACGTTGTCGCCGGTGGCTTCGACGGCATCGCATCCCGATGCCACTCCGTTGGGCTGGGAAGCGTTTGCGCGGATGGCTGATACGTCGGTCGTGCCGGTCTATGCCCTCGGCGGCATGACGCTGGATCAGCGCGATGCTGCGCGCCACGCAGGCGGGCAGGGCGTGGCCGGCATACGCGGGTTCTGGTGAAACCGGCCTAACCCTTGGCCTGTGCGAGCGACAGATAGCGCGCGTGCAGTTCGACGACGACCTTGTCGAGCGCCGCTTCGTCGCCGCTGTTTTCGATCACGTCATGCGCCAGCGACAGGCGTTGTTCGCGCCGCGCCTGACGCTCGATCATGCGCCGCGCCAGCGCCTCGTCGATGCCATCGCGTTGCACCAGGCGTTGCAGTTGCACCGATTCGGGCGCGTCCACGACGAGCACGCGATCGACCCACTGATAGTGCTGGTGATTCTCTGCGAGCAGGGGGATGGCCAGCATGCAGTACGGGCCGCGATCGGCCCGCACGCGTTCGTGCAGCCACGTGCGTATGCGCGGATGCGTGATGGCTTCCAGCGCGCGACGTTCGGCATCGTTGCCGAACACGCGCTGGCGCATCGCGGCTCGATCCAACTGGCCGCTCGCGTCGAGCACATCCGTTCCGAAATGAGCGGCAATGGCCGCCAGTCCTTCCGAGCCGGGCGCGATGACTTCCCGCGCCGCCACGTCGGCATCGTAAACATGGATACCGAGCGCTTCGAACCGTCGGGATACCGCGCTCTTGCCGGCGGCGATGCCGCCGGTGAGGGCAACGACATAGCTGGCGTGTGGCGCGGTCAACGCAACCCCGTCAGCTGCATGTACTGCTGCAGCATCCATTCGCCCGCGACGAACCACACCCATCCCGCCGCAGCGATAAAGGGACCGAAGGGCATCGGAATATCACGGCCGTGCTTGCGCAGCGCGATCAGGCTGCCACCCACGATGGCGCCGATGAACGATGAGAGCAGGATCACCGGCAGCACTGCCGTGGGGCCCATCCACGCACCGAGTGCGGCGAGCAGCTTGAAGTCGCCGTAGCCCATGCCTTCCTTGCCGGTCAGCAGCTTGAACAGCCAATACACGCTCCACAGGCTGAGGTAACCGATGGCGGCGCCGACAATGGCCGAGTTCGGCGACACGAACACCGGAAGAAGACTGAGCAGCAGGCCGAGCCAAAGCAGTGGATAGTTCAGCTGATCGGGCAGGTATTGCGTGCGGAAGTCGATGCCGGACAGCGCGATGAGCATCCAGGTGAACACCAGCCCGGCGACGGCGGCCCAGTTGGGCCCGAACTTCCACACGATCACCGCACTGGCCAGGCCGCTGAGCAGCTCGACCAGCGGGTACTGGATGGAGATGGACGCCTTGCAGTAACGGCAACGGCCACCTAGCAGCAGCCAGCCGAACAGCGGGATGTTGTCCCGGACCGCTAGCGGATGTTTGCACTGCGGGCAATGCGAGGGCTCGCGCACGATGCCCGGAGGCAGCGCCTGGCCATCCGGCTCCATGGCCAGCGTGTCGAACGCGTCGAGCCGCCACTGCGCCATGAGGCGTTCGGGCAAACGCAGGATCACGACATTGAGAAAGCTGCCGACCAGCAGGCCGAGCACGCCGGCGGCGACGACCCAGCCCCAGAGAGGAAGTTCAAGCATGCGCGATTCCGAAGCCTTGATATGAAAAAGGCCCCCCTCCCGGCGGGAGAGGGGCCTGGACGTGCGAGAGCTTACACGGTGCTGGCGAGCTTGAAGATCGGCAGGTAGAGCGCGATCACCATGCCACCGACCAGTACGCCGAGGATCACCATGATCATGGGCTCGAGCAGGCTGGAGAGGGTGTCGACCGCGTTCTCCACTTCTTCCTCGTAGAACTCGGCCACCTTGAACAGCATGTGGTCAAGGGCGCCCGATTCCTCACCGATGCCCACCATCTGAATCATCATGTTCGGGAACAGGCCCGTCTGGCGCATGGAGAGCTGCAGCTGATGGCCAACGGAGACGTCTTCACGCATCTGCTTTACCGCGTCGCCGTACACGATGCTGCCCGTCGCGCCCGACACGGCATCCATGGCTTCCACCAGCGGCACACCGGCCTTGAAGGTCACGCCCAGCGTGCGCGCGAAGCGTGCGAGTGCGGAGTTGCGCAGGATGTTGCCGATCACCGGAAACTTCAGCATGAAGCGGTCCAGGAAATGCGCAAATTTGAGCGAGCGTTTCTTGAAGAAGACCAACGCGCTGATGCTGCCGATCACGCCGACGAGCAACGCCCACCAATACGATTTCATGAACTCCGACGCGCTTACGACCACCTGGGTCGGTGCCGGCAGTTCAGTGCCGGCATCCTTGAAGGTCTGCGCGAACACGGGCACCACGAACAGCAGCATGATCACGCAGACCAGGAAAGCCACCGCCATCACCATGATGGGATAGAACAAGGCCTTCTTGATCTTGGCCTTGAGCGCTTCGGTGCGTTCCTTGTAGGTGGCCACGGTATCGAGCACGGTGTCGAGCACACCCGCCGACTCACCAGCGTGCACCAGGTTGCGGTAGAGCTCGTCGAACTGGACGGGGTATTTGCCCAGCGCCTCATGCAATGCAGCGCCGCCCTCGATGGTCTGCTTAACGTCCGTGAGGATGTTCTTGAAGCGGATGTTCTTCTGACCGTCGGCGATGATGTCGAAGGACTGCACCATTGGCACGCCCGACGCCATCATGGTGGCGATCTGGCGGCTGAAGATGGCCACGTCGCGCGGCTTGACCGTGCTGCCGGAGGCCCCGAACAGCGGCTTGCCGCGTTCCTTGACCGTCTGGGGGTTCATGCCCTGGCGCCGCAGCTCGGCCTTGACGAGCGAGGCGTTCTTGGCCGCCATGTCGCCCTTCATGCGCTTGCCGCGCTTGTCGAGCGCAATCCAGTCGTACGTGGTCAGTTTGCTGACTTCGGCGCGCTGGGCGCCTATCGACTTGACATTCTTAGCGGTGGCCGCGGCCATAGCATTTCCCCCTGCTGGTACGGTCGGGCCGCCTCAGGATGGCGACCGTCTAATCGGTGCAGCTTAAGTCATTCCCTGGGACCAATTCGTGGCACCTGACGCAACTTCGGTGCGACGGACAGCCCACCTCGGCGAGCATACAGGCCAGGACGGGTCAGTCCTTGGTGACGCGGTCGATCTCGGCCAGACTGGTCATGCCTTTCTTGACCTTCAACAACGCGGAGGCGCGCAGATCGTTCACGCCGGCCTTCTTGGCGGCCTCGGCGATCTGCAGCGTGTTGCCGCCCTGAAGAATGATCTTCTGGATTTCCTCCAGCATCGGCATGACCTGGTAGATACCGACGCGACCCTTGTAGCCCTCGTTGCAGCTGTCGCAGCCGACGGCCTCATACACGGTCAGGCCGGCATCGATGTCTTCCTGCGTGAAGCCGGCATCCAGCAACGTCTGCGGCGGCAGCTCGATGGGGCGCTTGCAATCGTGCAGGCGACGCGCCAGGCGCTGGGCAATCACGAGCGTGACGGATGAGGTGATGTTGTAGGGCGCAATGCCCATGTTCATCATGCGCGAGATGGTCTGCGGCGCATCGTTCGTGTGCAGCGTGGACAGCACCATGTGACCGGTCTGCGCTGCCTTGACGGCGATCTCGGCCGTTTCCAGGTCGCGAATTTCGCCCACCATGATCACGTCCGGATCCTGTCGCAGGAAGGAGCGCAGGGCGGCCGCGAAGGTCATGCCGCGCTTGACGTTCTGCTGGACCTGGTTGATGCCTTCGACGCGGATTTCGACCGGATCTTCGACCGTCGAGATATTGCGTTCGGCCGTATTGAGGATGTTCAACGCCGTATACAGCGACACGGTTTTACCCGAGCCGGTGGGACCGGTCACCAGCACCATGCCGTACGGTTTGTGGATGGCGTCGATGTAAAGCTGTTTCTGCGATTCCTCGTAACCCAGCGCGTCGATGCCGAGCTTGGCGGCGGAGCCGTCCAGGATACGCAGCACGATCTTTTCGCCGAACAGTGTCGGCAGCGTGCTGACGCGGAAGTCGACCGAGCGGCTCTTGGAGAGATTGAGCTTGATGCGCCCGTCCTGCGGTACACGGCGCTCGGCGATGTCCAGGCCCGACATGACCTTGATGCGCGAGGAAATGCGCGCAGCGAGCTTCATCGGCGGGCTGGCCACGGCGCGAAGCATGCCGTCCATGCGCAGGCGAACACGGTACTGCGTTTCGAACGGCTCGAAGTGCACGTCCGAAGCGCCACGCTTGATGGCGTCGACCAGGATCTTGTTGACGAACTTGACCACCGGCGCGTCATCGTTCGCGTTGGCGTCGATGCCGGTGGATTCGGCCTCGTCGTCGCCGCCTTCCAGCGTCAGTTCGTCGAATTCGCCGCCGCCCATCTCGGGCATGGCGTTGCTCATCGCGTTGAGTGCGGTCTCGATGGTGCGGAACAGCTGGCCGCGCTCCACCAGGATCGGTTCCACCATGCAATTGGAGTGGAACTTGATCTCGTCCAGCGCATGCGACTGCATCGGATCGGCAATGCCGACGAACAGGCGCTTGCCACGCTTGAACAATGGCAAGGCCTTGTGCTTGTTGATCAGCGCCTCGCTGATCAGGTTCAGCGGCAAATTCGCGGGAACCAGAGCGCCCACGTCCATCATTGGCATGCCAAATTCATCGGAGGCGATGCGGGTCAGCCGTGCGCTGTCGACCAGATTGTTGTCCAGCAGCCACGAGGCGAGCGAAGCCTTGCCCTGGGTCGACTCGGCCACCGCTCGCCGGACATCGGTCTCCGGCAGCACATCTTCCGAAACGAGCCTGCGCGCTAGGCCGGTGAGGCCCGCGAGCGACGGTTGCATTAGCGTTGACATAGCGAAACGGCCCAGCCCCCTGATAAGAAGGGAATTTACCCCAGTTGACGGGGTTGGTCATCCCACGGGCTCAGGGTTTGGAATCCCTGGGGTGACCGGGCGCACAGAACCAGCCTGAATTGGATGCACCGTTGTTGCATGCAACAGCCATGCCTTGCCGGTTTTAGCCATAGACCGCGCCCTGGCGTTGGGATAGAAATGCCGGCCTGCCCCCGAGAAGCGCCATCAGTGACAAATCCTGACACCCAGCCGCCCTTTCTCGTCTTCGGCGCCCCTCGTATCGAGGAAGCTGAGATCGCCGAGGTCGAGGCCTGCCTGCGCTCGGGCTGGCTCGGGACAGGGCCTAAGGTGGCGCAATTTGAGCGGGATTTCGCCGCCTGGCGAGGTGTCCAGCCCTCTCAGGTAGCCGCGGTCAATTCCTGCACGGCGGCCCTCCACGTGAGCATGGTGGCGGCCAGCCTGGAACCGGGCAGCGAGGTGATCACCACGCCGCTCACCTTCTGCGCCACCGTCAACGCCATTCTCCACGCCGGGCTCACGCCCGTGCTTGCCGATGTCGACCCGGTCACTCAGAACATCGACCCGGCCGCCATCGAAGCGGCCATCACCCCGCGAACCCGCGCCATCCTGCCCGTGCATTTCGCCGGACGTCCCTGCGCCATGGACCAGATCATGGCCATCGCTGAAAAGCACGGCCTAGTGGTGATCGAAGATTGCGCGCATGCCATCGAAAGCGAGTTCCAAGGCAAGCCCGTGGGCACCTTTGGCGATTTCGGCTGCTTCAGCTTCTACGTGACCAAGAACGTGGTGACGGGGGAGGGGGGCATGATCCTGGGGCGCGACGAGGAACACATCGCCCGCGCCCGCATCCTGGCCCTGCACGGCATGAGCAAGGACGCCTGGCACCGCTTCGGCGACCAGGGCTATCGCCACTACCAGGTGGTCGAGTGCGGCTTCAAATACAACATGATGGATCTACAGGCCGCCATCGGCATCCATCAGTTGGCCCGGGTCGAAAGCAACTGGCAGCGCCGGCAACAGCTCTGGCAACGCTACGACGAGGCCTTTGCGAACCTGCCGATCGACCTGCCGGCGCCGCCGGAAGAAGGAACGCGCCACGGTTATCACCTCTACACGGTGATGATCGATGCCGCCCGTTGTGGCTTGGAGCGTGACGCGTTCCTCGAGGCCATGAACGCGTTACGCATAGGCACCGGCGTCCACTACCTGTCGGTGCCCGAGCACCCGTACTACCAGCAGCGCTTCGGCTGGCGGCCCGAGCAATGGCCGGTGGCGATGCGGTTGGGGCGCCAAACGGTGAGCTTGCCGTTGTCGCCGGCGATGTCCGATGAGGATGCCGAACGCGTGATTGAAGCCGTGCGCTCGATCATCCAGGCTTGAAACACTGTCGAAAGCAGGAAGCCTTGCCGGGTGCGATGTGATGGACCGCCCGCAATTTCATATGGGGCCGAGCGGGGTAAGGATCGCCGCGACGCTCAGGTTATGATGCCGCCTTACTTCCGGGGACACGCACTTGAATCGTCTAAGCATCATTCTGCCCGCCAAAAACGAGGGGGCGGCGCTCAAAGATTTGCTGCCGCGTCTGCGTCTGGCCCAGCCTGAGGCAGAAATCATCGTGGTGGACGATGGTTCGACCGACGATACCCGTGATATCTGCGCTGCTGCCGGGGTGAGCTGCTTGTCCTCGCCCTATTCGATGGGCAATGGCGCCGCCATCAAGCGCGGCGCGCGTGCAGCCAGCGGCGATGTACTGGTGTTCATGGATGGCGACGGCCAGCACGATCCGGCGGACATTGCGCGACTGCTCGAAAAACTAGGGCAGGGCTACGACATGGTGGTGGGCGCACGCGACTGGAGCAGCCAGGCGGGCGTGGGCCGTGGTGTCGCAAATACCATCTACAACTGGTTGGCGACGCGCATGACCGGCCACGAGGTGATGGATCTGACCTCGGGGTATCGTGCCGTGCGCGCGGGGAAGTTCCGCGAATTCCTGCACCTTTTGCCCAACGGCTTCTCCTACCCCACGACCAGCACGATGGCCTTCTTTCGCAGTGCCTATCCGGTGGCATACGTCCCTATCAAGGCCGGGCAACGAATAGGCAAAAGCCACATCAAGCCGCTGAAAGACGGCGTCCGCTTTCTGTTGATCATTTTCAAAATTGCCACGCTGTACTCGCCGTTGAAATTGTTTGTTCCCGCAAGTGCTGTCTTCTTCGGGCTAGGTTGCATCAACTACCTGCGCACGTTTCTCGCCTATGGGCGCCTGACGAATGGCAGCGCCCTCCTGTGGAGCGCATCGGTGATCATCTTCCTGATCGGCCTCGTTTCGGAACAGATCACCGCGCTGACATACGTCCGGGACCGTGAGCGGTGATTCAACACGTGGAAAGCAGCCATGAGGAATAACGACCGATGTGGCAGGAGCGGGCTCGAATGAAAGAAGTGCGAAGCAAGGCTGATTTGGCTCTCCATGGAGCTGCGCCGGCCTATGCCCAACCTCTGCACGTGGGGCGTCCCAACGTGGGTAGTCGCGACACGTTCATGCGTCTGGCCGGCGAGATATTTGACAGGCGTTGGTTTAGCAACAATGGGCCGCTGGTCGAAGAGTTCGAACGCACAGTCGCGGATTTTCTGGGCGTAAAGCACTGCGTGGCGATGTGCAACGGTACGATCGCGCTGGAGATAGCGATTCGCGCGCTTGGCCTCGGCGGCGAGGTAATCGTTCCGTCCTACACTTTTGTCGCCACGGCGCACGCCTTGTATTGGCAGGGCATAACACCGGTCTTTGCAGACATCGATCCTAGAACCCATAACCTGGATCCCGATGCGGTTAGACGCATGATTACCCCCAGGACTACCGGCATCATTGGCGTGCACTTGTGGGGGCGTGCCGCGCCAGTCTCTGAGCTCCAGGCGGTGGCGGAAGAGAACGGTCTGAAACTGATGTTCGATGCTGCGCATGCGTTCGGTTGCTCGTATCAGGGGCAGATGATCGGCAAGTTCGGCAGCGCCGAAGTTCTCAGCTTTCACGCAACGAAATTCTTCAACACCTTCGAGGGTGGCGCAGTCGTTACTGACGACGACGACATGGCAGGGAAAATGCGCCTGATGCGAAACTTCGGTTTCGCCGGATTCGACAACGTCATACATCCAGGCACGAACGGCAAGATGACGGAAATTTGCGCAGCAATGGGGTTGGCAAACTTCGATTGTCTCGAAGACGTTATCCAGACCAATGAGGCGAACTACCACGCTTACAGCCTTGCCCTGCGTGGACTCCCCGGAGTTGAATTGATCGCGTACGACGCTGCTTCGCGAAACAACTTTCAGTACGTTGTTGTTGAAATCACCAATGGGAGCCGTGCGACGCGCGACGAAATTGTTGCCGCATTGCAGGCCGAAAATGTGCTAGCGCGTAAATACTTCTGGCCTGGGTGCCACCGAATGAAACCCTATCGCGACTTGTTCCCTCATGCGGGATTGATGCTGCCGCATACCGAGGCCGTAGCTAGTCGCGTCATTGTGTTGCCGACCGGGGGAGATGTTTGCGCCTCGGATATCGAGTTCATCGCGTCCGTATTTCGCCAGCTCGCATAACCCATGAGTCGCATTCATCGTTTGCCCGAAATTGAGAGTCCCTTTCGCAGACTGTATATCTTTGGTGCCGGCGGGTCGGGGCGAGAGGTGGCATGGCTTGCAGAACAGTGCTGGGGTGATACGGTCGAGTCTATATTTCTGGTAGACCATCCCAGGTACGCGTCTTCGCCGGTTAGCGGAATACCTGTGCATCTTTTACAGGATGCACGGGTCGGTGCCGATTGCCGTTTTGTGGTGGCGCTTGGTGATATCCCGCAGCGTCGCCGAGCGGTCGATGCCTGTCTGGATCGCGGCTTGCGTCCTGTGAGCATCTTGCACCCACGCGCTGAAATAGCTGCGACTGCAGCAATCGGCATCGGGGTCGTGATCTACCCGGGAACGGTGATAACCACCAACACTGCAGTCGGTCCCTACGCGCAGATCAATGCTGGCTGCACGGTCAGTCACGATGTTCACCTGGGTGAATTCTCGACCCTGTCGCCGGGAGTGCACGTGGCCGGCCACGTGTGCATCGGACGCGACGTTTTCGTTGGGACGGGAGCGAACATCATTAACGGGCGACCCGACAATCTATTGTCCATTGGGGACGGCGCGATCATCGCAGCGGGGGCGTGCGTCATCAATTCCGTGGAACCTGGCGCAATGATGGCTGGCGTTCCTGCAACAAGAAAGCGCTGATGCTTAAGCAGCGAGCACTATCGGCCACGCTCTGGAGCGGTGCGGATGTTGTGTTGCGGCAAGGAACGCAATTTGTCGTATCAATTGTCCTCGCGCGCCTGCTGACTCCTTCGGAATTTGGTACCGTCGCGCTCCTGGCGTTGTTTACCGGCATCGCCACCGTCTTCGTCGATGGAGGCTTTTCGGCGGCGTTGATTCAACGCGGCGACATCGATCACACTGACGAGTCGACGGTCTTCTGGTTCAACTTGCTGGCAGGCGGATGCGTTTCGCTTAGCCTCTGGGCCGCGGCGCCTCTAATCGCGCGTTTCTATCAGGCGCCTGTGCTGTTGCCCCTCACAGCCGTCATGGCCGTCAACGTATTGCTAGGATCGCTCGGTGCAATCCACAGTACGCTGTTGAGCAAGCGTTTGGATTTCTTCACTCAGATGAAGGTGGGTTGTGTAGCCACTATTGCATCAGGTGTGGTGGCGATCCTGTTGGCGAGGGCGGGATTCGGCGTCTGGGCGCTCGCCTTGCAGGTTTTGGCCATGACAACGGCTTCGACCGCGCTTCTGTGGTTCGTTCATCCATGGCGGCCAGCGCTGGTCTTCAGCTTCGATTCCGCGCGAAAGCTTTTCGGTTTCGGTGGTTATCACCTGGCTTCGAGCCTGTTGGAGATGGTTTACGCTCGCCTTTACACGCTTTTTATAGGGCGCTACTACGGTGTGCGTGCACTTGGCTTGTACAATAACGCCGATTCAACGAAGCAACTGCCCGGCGGTTTTCTGGCCAGCGTGCTGGCACGTGTCATCCTCCCCATGTTTTCGGCCGCGTCAAGCGACCCCGCCGTGCTGGTACGCGGTGCGCAGCTGACGATGCGCGGAATGATTCTGCTCAACGCGCCCATGATGCTTGGTATGGCGGGTGCTGCGCCGACCATCGTAAGAACCCTCTTCGGGGCCCGATGGGTCGAAGCGGTGCCCATCTTGCAAGTGCTTTGTCTGGGTGGCTTGTTTTGGCCTTTGCACCTGATCAATCTCAATCTCTTGATGGCGCAAGGCCATTCGAGGCTGATGTTCCGGCTGGAGGTCGCCAAGAAGATCCTAGGGGTTGTGCTGCTTGCACTAGGAGCGACGCAAGGCGTGCTCGGAATTGCCTGGAGTCAAGTGGTCTTCAATGGGGCAGCGTTCGTGATCAATGCCCACTACAGCGGCAAATTGCTTGGGTATGGCGCACGCGCGCAATGGCGCGATATTTGGCCGGTGATTGTTGTTGCCGCATTGGCAGCAATAGTGGTTCGGTTCTCTTCCGGTTATCTGCCTGAGGACTCGCTCCTCGCATTGCTTGGCTTGATCATCCTGGGCGTGGCAACGTTCTTTGGAGCCGGGTGGATCGTCCGACTGAAGGCGTTGCGTGAGATTCAGATGTTGCCCTGGCATAATTTGGGCGCCTCTTGGCGGAAATAGGCCCTCCTCCAGATCGAGCTCCAAGGTGGTTTAAATGGGACCTTATTCATGAGCCAGGTATTAATTTCCGTCTGCGTGCTGACATGCAACCAGTCGGCTTATATCGAAGCGTGCCTGCAGAGCATCCTGGCACAAGCAACGGATGTGTCCCTGGAAGTCCTCGTGGGAGACGATGCTTCAGACGATGAGACGAGTCAGATCGTCTCGGGCTTCGTGCAGAAGTATCCAGCGATGATCAAGCATTTCCGTCACGAGGTACGACTGGGCGCATCTCGCAACTATCAGGCAATTCTCGCCCACGTTTCAGGTGAGTATGTGGCTCATTTGGACGGAGACGACTATTGGTTGCCGGGAAAGCTCAAGAAGCAGGTCGAATTTTTGGAGGCTCATTCCGAGTGCTCGGCGGTCTACTGCAACGCACGAACAGTGTCCGAGGATGGCGCAGCAATTGGCTTGTTTAATGATGTGGGCAATGCACAGTTCAGTCTTTCCGACATGCTGTCACGTGGGAATTTCCTCAATACAAGTTCGATGGTTTTCCGAGCGTCTCTGTGCGATGCGATCATCCAGATCGAAGACGCATTTATCGATTTCCGGATCCACCTCCGGCACGCGCGTCGCGGTGTTCTCGCGCATATGGCCGATGCGATGGTGGGCTACCGGGTCAATGCCTCGGGTTCAATGATGGCCAATTCGAATGCGCTCGTCCGCCAACTTTATTGGGAGGCCATTCTCGACGGTATCGGTGCAGGCGTCAGCGACGAATTAGCTTCAAGGGCTCTTGCCGACTTTACGCGACGAGTATTTTTCCGTTCTTTGCGCTTTGGCCAATGGTCGTTGATGAGAGAATGGATGCCTCGGATTCGGGAGCGGGTGCCTTACAGTGGAGGAAGATTTTTTCTTCTGGTTATGGCATCGATTGTCCGAACCGTGATCAGGGAGCTTTACGGGCGGGCTTCTTCATTGATTGGCGAGGGTAGGCCGGCGGTGCTCTATCGCCGTTAGACTTTGGGGGCTAAATGCGCATCATTAAATTGGTCAGGTACGCGGTCATGGGCTGGGTCCCGGGCGGTGGCCGGCGATGTATTCTTTGCGACAACGCTGTTTGGCGTTTCATGCCTTTCGAAGGCGGGTCTGCGGGAGCGCCTGGCTTGATTAAGGCTTTGGACATGGTGGGCAGCGATCTCGATCAGTTCGAGTGCCCGCGGTGCGGGTCGCACGACAGGGAAAGACACCTCTTCATGTACATGCAGGCAACCGGCATGTTTGCTGGTATGCAGGGCAAAAGCATTCTCCATTTTGCGCCAGAGAAAAGGCTGGCCAAACGTCTGATTGCCGAGCAGCCAGGGTGCTATATGCGGTGCGATCTGTATCCTCAATCCGCAGATGTGGTTCGAATGGATATGTTGGCCATGGACGTCCCGTCCGACTCGATTGACCTGCTTATCGCAAACCATGTACTTGAACACGTCAACGACTATGAAACCGCGCTATCGGAGATCTTGCGCGTTTTGAAGCCCGAAGGGTATGCCATCCTGCAGACTCCCTATGCCAAGGGGTTAGCCGTCACATGGCAGGACGAAGGCATAGATAGTGATGAAGCACGGCTCCAGGCCTACGGTCAGAAGGATCATGTCAGGCTGTTCGGCAAGGACATTTTTGCCCGAATTGTGGCGGCAGGATTTGACTCGTGTGTTCTTCAACATGACGATGTGCTTCGCGACACCGATGCCAAAGGGTCTGGCGTTAATATTGGGGAGCCGTTCTTCCTGTTTCGAAAACCGCCTCAACCGCACTGAAGCGAAAACTTGTTCAACGAATGCCGGGAATGCCGTATCGAGCCAGAAGAGCGAGCTTTCGAGGAATCGGGCTGAAGCAGCTCAAGTATTGGCGTAGCGTGCTTTTTTGCGAATTTTGCAGCACCTTTCGTTGCTTCGTCAGGCGGCCGAGGTCCCGAAAGAAGTGGGCGATCGCTGCCCCGTAGATTCGCGTCCAGATGTGCCCGTCCCTCTTGATGACGGTGAGGGTCGCCCCTTCAAGCGCAAGAAGCACAAGGTGAGTCAGTAACAGTGGCCAAATGATCGCTGTGGGCGTGCACACCAACATGACGGCGGTCTTGTTTCGTTCGCTCAAGTAGCGTCGACGAAATGTGGTGCGGAGCCCTTCTCGAATGCTTGCCCGATTACCACCGAAGCTGGCTCCCTGCCGGTGCCGATATCCGCTGCTTCGGGTCACCTTTACAGAATAGCCGTCTAGTCGGGCAACGCAGCACAGGTATAGGTCTTCGGCAATGGACCCCAGCCACTCGGGAAACCCTCCCAGCTGTTGCCAAAGCGCTCGCGGCATCCAGAGGCATGCGCCGATGGTCATGGCGACCTCGCTACGCGCTGGATCCATGTTTGGCGTCGGGTTGTAGAAGGGATCAAGAAGGCAGCCCCGATCGACCAGTTCGTTGCTTTCCCAGTCGCGCTGCGGCAACGTCAGTATCCCGGGACGATCCTGAGTCATCGTTGCGGCCGCCAATGTCGACACCGCGTCGAGATCGAGCGCGGCATCATTGTTCAGAAGAAGAACAAACGTGCCCCGTGCATGTTCGACCATGCGATTGTTCGCGACGCAGAAGCCCACATTTTCGTCGCTGACAATGACTTCGACCTGGGGATAAAGGCGGCGGAGCAGGTCGACAGATGCGTCATCAGATGCATCGTCATGGACGATGATTTCCACAGCGATGCCGCCTTCCTGGCGAAGTACGGACTCGACGCAGTCGGCGAGCAACGCCTCACCATTATAGTTGGCGATGCAAACAGAGCACACCGGAGTCGCTGGGCGATTCAGTGCTGGCAGGTGTTGAACCATTCCCACGTCCGTTTCAATCCTTCACGCAAGCCAACGCAAGATTTCCAGTTGAAGAGACGCTGGGCCAATGCTGTATCCATGTCGATGCGCGGTGCGTCGACGGGCCTGCCAATTTCATAATGCCTATCGAGACGCCGTCCGGCGACATCCTCGAGAGTGGTCAGTAATTCGTTGATGCTTGTAGGAACTCCGTCTGCCGCATTCACCACGATGGTGCCCGGTTGTCGGGGGGCATCGAGCACGCGCAGGCAAAGGTCGGTAAAGTCGTCGACGTAGAGATAATCTCGCGTCGTCGAACCATCACCCCAGACTGGCAATGTTTTGCCGTGCCTGATGCTGTCCATCGCGGCTGGAATGATGCCAAATCCTGGCCGGCCTGCCTGACCAGGGCCGTAGATATTGGACGGCCTCAATATGGTCGCAGTCGCGGCGAACTGTTGTGTCCAAGCCCGTATGAAGAACTCGGCAGCTACCTTGCCGGCGCCATGGTAAGAACGAGGGGCAATAAGAGAGTCCTCGGTGGACGCATGGCCCTCATTGTTCCCATACAGACTTCCGCCGGAGGACACGTAGACCAACTTCGTCTGCGAATGCTCTTGCAATGCCTCCAGCAACGCCAACGTTGGTTGAAGATTGCCGCGGAGTTCAGCCAGGGCTTCGCCAGCAGAGCTTCCCGGGGTCGAGCTGGAGGCGAGATGCACGACGGCGCGGCAACGAGCAATCAGTGGCGAAAAATGCTCCGGCTCGTTCAATGTTCCAATGACCGTTTCTATCCCTTCAAACCTGGCATCGGGAGGCTGGCGGCAAACGGCAATCACTTTGTCGCCACGGCCAACCAGGGCCTTGATCAGGTGCGTCCCAACAAAGCCGTAGGCGCCGAGTACAAGAACCTGATCAGTCACCGGCGTCCTCCCTTAGCAAGGTGTTATAGATTTCTCTGTAACGATTTGCGCAGGCGTCCCATGTACCCATTTCATTGCGAACCCACTCACGCGCGGCGTTGCCGTACTGAAGGTTCGTGACCGGGGATCCTAGCGTGTTCAAAGCGTCCTGATACGTTTTGAAAGAATCGCACAAGAGGCCAGTCTTTCCATGGAAAACGATTGAAGAGTGGGCCGGCATGTCAGAGGCGATGATGGGCAGCCCCGCCGCCATCGCTTCGAGCATTACCTGCGGCCGACCTTCCGCATGTCGACTAAGCGTGATGAGGCCAGTTGCTCGAGGGAACCATTTGTTACACAGGTCTTCCGGCGTTGCCGCGCCGTGATAGTTGACCCACGGGGGAACCTCTACACCTTCCTGCATGGGTCCGAAAAGGTGAAGCTCTCGCTGGCTTTCTGCGAATAGTGGTTCAGACCACTCAAAAAGAGGGCCGAGCTTGTCGGCGGTGAGGCGCGTCACGGCAAGCCAGCGCTGAGGTTCGGTTGTATTGCTGCGTTGGATGGCGAACCATGTGGGGTCGATGCCGAACGACACCGGAACGACGTTCGCCACATCGCCAAAAGCTCTGGCGAGTGGCTCGTGCATCCACTCAGCGTTAGGGCAAAGAATCACTTTCCGCTTGGCCATGGTTCTACGCATGAGTGGACGCATAAGGGGAAGGCGAAGCAACTTCAGGTCGTTTCCGAGCACCGTTATGAGCGCTGGCACCTTGTTGTCCGGCAAGGGAATGGCGCATTGCAGCCAATTGATGTGATAGATGTCGACGTCGCGTGTGCGTCGATAGCATTGGCCCAACATGCGAAGGAGCTGAATCATGGCGAGAATTCCCTTGACTCCGCCCGAGCGCATGATGTGAGAGATGCCGTTGGCCCGCATGAGTCTCCGGAGCCAGCGGGACTCCGAAGGAGAAGTGGCATGTTCCACGTTCGAAGGCAAATCGCCTGGCGGTGCCCAGACGCTCAGCTTCACGCCATCGAGCCTGGAGAGAGCTGCGACTATGTGACGAATGAACACCCCGCGCCAATCACGAGAATCGCTGGGGTACGACGTGCTTATGAGGAGGACGCGCATGCTCTTCTTCGCCGCTCGTGATTCTGTGTTGTGCCGTGAAATCGTCATGCTTGAGAGAACTCAAAAGCTAGGCGGCAGGGTTTTGTGCCGATTGGCCAACATGGTGGCCAATTGTTCGACGCTGCTGTCGAGCGAACCGCCAATGCTGAGCTTACGCAGTCGCAGAAGATCGTCCTGCGCGCGGTTCAGTTCCCCGACGGCAATTTCCATCTTTATCAGATTCATCAGGTAAACCGCCTCGTGCGGAGCGCCATCGGACGCCCGGCGCGTCATCTCCAAGCCCATTTGCTTGTTGTCGAGGACATTCCATGCGTACTCTCCATACATCGAAAGCAGGCGTGCTGTTGGGTTTGGATGATCCAATGCGGCTTGGAAGGCCCTGGTCATCTCCTGGGGAGGCAGGTCGCATAGTCGATCGGCGGCGCAATGGGCCAATGCCCCGAGCGAGCTTTCGTCTTGGACTCCAGGCCTGCGCTCCTTGAGTTTGGTGGCCATGGTGTCCCACCACTTCGGGTCTAGCGGCAGGTGCATGCGGGAATTCATGAAGATCAGCGCCTGGAGAGGAAGGATCGACGATGCCGAGATTCGAGCAGCTCTCTCCAGCGGAGGGTAGGCGAGTTTTGTGTATGGCGAGTGCGGGTCATAACCCGAGTAAATGATGTACGTTCGCCCGAGCTCGTACTGCGCCCGGGGTGAATCGGGGCCGCGATTTGCCAGTTCGACGGACAAGCGCAATGGATCGCCCCAAGCGTAAGCGGTCAGGGCCGTGGCTGTGGTCCACCAGAGCGTGAGAGCTAACAGGGCAAACAGCGCCAGTTGTGAATCGATGGTCCGCCGTGGTTGTGAGTCTTGCGCAGCCGTATCTATACATGTGCTCGATACAGTGCGCAAATACAGCAGATCGACAATCGTCAAGAGCAAGCCGAAACTTGCGAAGTAGTTACGGTGCTCGTAGACAAGTTCGAGAGGCAATATCGTCGCCGTGAGCAGCTGTGCTCCAAGAAAAAGTGCGATGCCCGTGGAGGCCAATGGGCGCCGCTTCTTCATCCACAGCATCAAGCCGATCAATGCGGCCAGGATGCACAGGCATACTGATGTGCCTACAGGAGACAGCAGTCCGGTCGAGACGATGTAGTCGTCGTGATAGAAGGAGAGGAAGGAGGGTAGTGGAAATGCTGTCCAGACCATGTAGTCGACGACGACTCTTGCCTCTGTCAGGAGGCGGGTCGAGATATTAAAGTCGCGCGTTGCCCATGCCTCGGGTTGCAACAGTGTCGGAGCGAGCCATGCGGCGCCCAAGATAAACGGCACGAACAAAGTCACTACGAAGAGGGCAATGACGCGCCGGTCCCTTTTTATGGACTTGCGCGAGCCGAATCCAAGCAATATCGACTCGATGAGAAATGCATACAGCGGGAGCATGATTGCCGTTTCTTTCGCCATCAGGCCGAAGACAGTTCCAGCGATCAGACTGCCCGCGCTAATGCCAAGGCCAGCAAGCTGCGAGCCGTTCTCATGCTGCATGCGGTAACGCCCGACAATGTAGCCAAGTAGGCCCAGCAATACGAACACATTGGCGAGGCTTTCCATGCGCTGGACGACATACAGCACGCCCGTCAGGTTGATGGGCAGCAATAACCAGCAGCTTGCCACCCAGCCGGCGAAGACCTCGGCCGTACGCTTGGTCGGTCGATGCCGATCAGCCAGCCGGGTTAGCGAACGAGCGACCAGAAAAATCAGCAACCCGTTGATCAGGTGAATCACGAGGTTGCTCAACTTCATCCAGAACGGATCCAACCCCGTCAGGAGAAAGTTCGTTGCGAAGCTCAATGATGCCAATGGGCGCTTGAGGTCGCTGGCAGGGGACGAGAGTGCCGCCGTGATCAGTGATGGAAGGTTGGCCGACTGCGGCTGAATGCCCTTGTTGTCGACGATGTTCGGATAATCATCAAACAACCAGCCTCCATACAGGCCAGGCCAATAGACGATCGTCGTTACAAGCAGCGCCAGAGCCACCATGCGCAGGCCAATGCGAGGTTGTGAGGAGCCTTCTGCCACGGTGTCCCATCATTAAGAATTTATGACGCCAGCTTACAGGGTCGTCGTTCTGGCCCCTAGGTCACCAAATCCTGGCCTCTCCGATTCTCCCTGAGCAAGGGAATCCTTGGCGGACCATGGGTTTGAAGGCCGCTCCTGCTCTTTTCACAGCGCCGGACGGGGTTCGGTGGCACTCCGTGATCGCATTTCAACCTGGATCGCGAGTATTTGGGGGTCATCACGCAACGAAGGCTGCAGCGCAATCGCATACGCGATAACCGCCGCGGACTCCGTGTCGCGTCGACTGGATGCCAAGTACGAGGCCAGCTGTTTAGCGTAGCCGGGAAGATCCTTCTCAAGCCTGAGCGCAGCCTGCCATTGCTGGACCGCCAGATCCGGATCATCCAGAGCCTCGCCAGCAAGCTCCGCATACTCCACGTGCAACATTTCCCTAGTCGGCGACCGCTCGATCGCTACTGCATAGGCGTTCGCCAGCCGGTGGGCATCAATGCCCTTCTTACCACCGAGTCGCTGGGTCATCAGCTTGTTTAGCGCTGCGTAGTTGTCGCCCATTAGAGGTCCGGTTTTCAGCTTGTGGGTCAAACTGTCCCACCATGGCTGAGCGGGCATGTCCGGACGGTCGGCTGCGACAAGCAGAAGAGACTCTTCCGGTAGCGCAGACGACGTCGGCAATGCCGCTGCCCGCTCGAGTTCCTTGAGGCTCATCGCATAAAGTGGTGAATCCGGGTCGCCCCCCGACATGGCCATGTAACGCCTCGCCAAGTCCAGAGCTGCGCGGGTGGAACCGGGGTTGGCATCCGCGAGTGCGACGGATAGCTGAAAAGGGCTGCTCCAGATGGATGCGCGGATGAAAGTAAACAAACAGAGATTAGCGATGAGCAGCGCCGCAATCAGGGCAGCCACGCGGGCGTCAGCCCGCGCAAGCATCAGGCGCAGGAGATCAGCGACGGCCAGCAACACGCCAAGAAGCGCGGGGTAATTGCGATGTTCGAAAACCAGTTCCAAGGGAATGGGGCTGCTGGTGAGGATATGGGCAATGAAAAACCAGCCAATGCCCAGCGCCAGCAGGGGCCTGCGATATCGCGCGGCGATAGCCACGAAAGCCAGCCCGGCCAGGACGACGGCTCCTAGCAGCGTACTAATCGGATGGAAAAGATCTAGAGAAGCCGCGTAGTTGTCGTAGTAGAACTGGAAATGGCTGGGTAGAGGCGCCAGTATCCAGTAGAGGTACATAGGCAGTACGCGCAATTGCGTCAATTCACGCTGGGAGGCTGTGAAGTTGCGGCTCACATAGTTGATGGGCTGCGCGACGTGTGGAATCAGATGGAACAGCAGAAAGCCCAGCGCCGCTGCGCAGCCGATGGCGTAAAAGGCTTTCCACGTCCGTGAGACGCTCGGGCTGGCCGCGCTGAAATGCAGTAGCGTCAACTCGATGAGCAATGTGTAGCCTGGCACGAGTATCGCCGTTTCCTTGGCGAAATAACCGGTCGCAATGAGTGCACCGAAGAGCAGCAGCCACGGCCATGCGCGCTGGCCCGATCGTTGGCATGTGCGCGCCTTCCAGTAGGCGAGCAGCGCCAACAATGTGAACGTGAAGCCGAGCATTTCCATGCGCTGTACGACGTACATCACGGTGGAAACTTGAAGCGGATGGACGGCCCATGCCAGGGTAATCGCCAGTGCGCTGAAGTCGATCAATTTCCGCGAAATATTACCATTGTCGTTCTCGCGAAGGCGCCATGCCGCACCGAGCAGGTGCCTCGTTAACGCCAGGGTTAGCAGTGCATTGATCAGATGTATAAGCAGGTTCGTCAGTTTGAAGCCGAATGTGCTGCCACCAAGCGCGTAGTTGAGCGCATAAGTCAGCATGGCCAACGGTCGCTGGATATTGTTGAGTGACCAGTGCCAGACAGACACCCAGTCGTCCCAGTGCCATCCAGTGACATGGACGGCAGGATTTTCCGCGAAGATTGGGTAGTCGTCGAAGATGAAGCCGCCTTGGAGGGCCGGGAAGAATACGGCGAATATGAGAATCGCGGCCAGCAGGGAGAGGCCTCTCACCGAGAGTTTCTGGTGCTGAGACTTTGATATGCGACTCATAGGCTAATTCTGTTCCATCAAAAAAGAAGGGCCGCCTAATGGCGGCCCTTGTGGATCTAACCGCAATCAGTTGTTTACTGGCAGCTGGCCGGGGCGTACTTTGCCGACACGCCATGGGCAACGCTGCTGCAGGTCCACGTGCCGCTAGTGTCACGGGTCCACACGACGCTGCCGCCGCTGAGCGCAGTGTTTGCATGGCCAGTGTTGCCGGTGCCAAAGGTCGCGGTAATCGTGAGAGGCGGCGTGAAACCGCTGACAACCGGATGACCGCCCGAAAGCAGGTCGGACGAGGTGCTGGTGTTGACGCAGCTGGCGGGCGTACCCCAGTCCGTGGCACCGGCGTTGAGGCAGTCTTCCACAGCGACCTTCATGTCGCCGGCTTCGCCGATGGCGCGGGTCACCTGCGAGCGGATGACGTAGGTCTGGTACTGCGGAATGGCAATGGCAGCCAGGATCGCGATGATCGCCACGACGATCATCAGTTCGATCAGGGTGAAGCCCTTCTGGTTCTTCATGGTGGTTCCTCTGTTTTTGGTTAGCTAACCGTTGATTGTGCCCCTGAGCCCCGGTCCCGTACCCCCTAGGCGGATCCGGTCCCCCACAATTGACGTGGAACGACCAGGAAACTCGAAGCAGGTAGCAGCATCTTGTGTGCCACTCCTGCCTCCAACAGGCCCCTGCTTGCTGGCAGGTGACCGGATTGTGCAGGGGTTGGCACTAGTCAACAAGCCATGCCGGGCGACCAGGTGCGAGTACTGAGTACCTGATCGCGATGTCTACTGTGAATCCGCACGTTGATCGCCCTTGGCGGTCATCTGGTGACATTTTTTGTCACCTTTAGCCCTTTGGTTTAGCCGTTCTGGCAGCTGGTTGGCAGATAGCGGGCTTCGACCTCGGACTTGCACGACCAAGTACCGGAAGAACTTCGATCCAGTTCGAGCGTCTGATTCTTGATAACGGAGCTTCCATCAAGGGTGCACACAATGGTGCCCTGAGTGGGCGACGCGGTCGCTGTGATCTTCAGACAATGCGGTGTGACCGGCTGTAGCCCGAGATTGTTGGCATTGGCGTACGTTGTGCCGTCGGTGACACCCTGGTTGATCAGCGTTTCGTAAGCTGTGCGGCCCGGCGTTATGTCACTCAGGGCTGCCGTAACTTGGGAGCGCACCACATAGAACTGATACTGCGGGATGGCAATAGCCGCCAGGATGGCGATGATCGCCACGACGATCATCAACTCGATCAGCGTAAAGCCTGCGGCAGTTCGCGGGCGCGACATGTGGTACTCCCCTGTGTTTTCCTGAGCAGTCCGGGAGCAGGTTTTGTACCAAGGGGACTGGAAGGTCGTAGATATCTACGACTCAATGGCCACCGTCACGGTGATTCGTGAAGCCGGTCACGAAGAGGCTGGCCGGAATCAGGCGCTTTTCGTCCATTGCCTCCATGCCCCATGAAAGGGTGTCCCCGTGCCGGATGACGAACCGGGCCTCTGACAAAGTACGGCTCGCGCGATCGGATCCGGCACGAATGAGGTCGGATCGATTAGTGGGGCGACAGATTGGATGCTATCGGGGCACCGCCGCTTGGAGGATGGCCTGCGATAGGCGGGCGGGCTGCTGTAATTGGGAGGCTAGCCAGCGATATCCCGCCATGCCGCATCGCGCCTTGCTTCAACCCCCGCAGCCCCTTACCGTCACCTCTTTCGCAACACCCAGGAACCCCACCCATGAAACCCTTGTTTGTCGCGTTGGCGCTTGCGTTGGCCGGTACCTCTGCCGTAGCGGCCGAGGTCGAGAACCACGGTACCCATCCCTTCAACATCCGCGACCTCGTGATGATGGATCGCGTCGGCGATCCGCAGCTGTCGCCGGATGGCCGCCAGGCGCTCTATACGGTGCGTGCCACCGACTACGCAGCGAACAAGGGCATCACGTCGATCTATGTGCTCGACCTGGCCAAGGGCAGTGCGGTCAAGTTGGTGGAGAAGGCCTCGTCGCCGCGTTGGTCGCCGGATGGTTCGGCCATCTATTACGTGGCCGAGAAGGATGGCGTCGCGCAGCTGTGGCGTCGTCCGCTTGCCGGTTCGGCAGGCGCGGTGCAGGTGACTCATGCGCCGATCGATGTGGACGGCTACAAGCTCTCGCCCGATGGCAAGAAGGCGTTGCTTACCTTTGGCGTGTTCACCGATTGCGCCGATCTGGCCTGCACGAAGGAGCGCCTCGACGGTCGTGCGAAGGACAAGGCGTCAGGCACCGTCTACGACAAGCTCTTCGTGCGTCACTGGGACACGTGGGCCGACGGGCGCCGCGCGCAGTTGTTCATCGCCGACCTCGATCAGCCGTCCGAACAACCAACGCTGCTGACGCGTGGCATCGACGGCGACGTGCCGAGCAAGCCGTTCGGTGACGATGCGGAATTCAGTTTCTCGCCCGATGGCAAGACCGTGTATTTCGATGTGCGTATCGCTGGCAAGAGCGAGCCGTGGTCGACCAATTTCGACGTCTACAGCGTGCCGGCCGACGGCTCGGCTGCACCGCGCAACCTCACCGCTGAGAACCTTGCATGGGATGCGTTCCCGGTGCCCTCGCCGGATGGCAAGACGCTCTACTACCTTGCCATGAAGACGCCGGCGTCCGAGTCGGATCGCTTCCGCATCATGGCGATGGACCTGGCCAGCGGGCAGAAGCGCGAAGTGGCCCCGAGCTGGGATCGCTCCGCTGGCGGTATGCAGATGTCGGCCGATGGCAAGACGCTCTATGTCACCGCCGACGACAACGGGCAGCACCCGCTGTTCGCCATCGACGTGGCCAGCGGCAAAGCCACCACGCTCGTCACCAATGGCGAAGTGGGCGGCTACTCGCTGGGCAAGTCGTCGCTGCTCGTGCAGCGCGATGACCTCAAGCGTTCGGCCGATCTCTACGTTGCCGACCTGCAGGGCAAGGGCCTCAAGCAGGTCACGCACTACAACGCCGATGCGCTGAAGAAAGTGCAGTTGGGCGAGCCGGAGTTCTTCACCTTCAAGGGTTGGAACAACGAAACGGTGCAGGGCTACGTGGTGAAACCGGTGGGTTACAAGGCCGGCAAGAAATACCCGGTGGCCTTCATCATCCACGGTGGCCCGCAGGGCGCTATGAACAACAGCTGGAGCTATCGCTGGAATCCGCAGACGTACGCGGGCCAAGGCTTTGCCGTCGTCACCATCAACTTCCACGGTTCCACCGGCTACGGCCAGTCGTTCACCGATTCGATCTCGGGCGATTGGGGCGGTAAGCCGCTGGAAGACCTCAAGGCCGGCTGGAGCGCCGCGCTTTCCAAGTACAGCTTCCTCGATGGCGATCGCGCGTGTGCGCTCGGCGCGAGCTATGGCGGCTACATGATCTATTGGATCGCCGGCGTGTGGAACCAGCCGTGGAAGTGCCTGGTGGATCACGACGGCGTGTTCGATGCGCGTGCCATGTACTACGACACCGAAGAGCTGTGGTTCGAAGAGCGCGAGAACAGCGGCACGCAGTACGAGCACCCGGAAAACTACGAGAAGTTCAACCCGGTCAACCACGTCAAGGATTGGCGCGTGCCGATGCTGGTCGTGCATTCGGCCAAGGACTTCCGCATTCCGGACACGCAGGGCCTGGGCGCGTTCACGGCGCTGCAGCGCCGCGGCATTCCCAGCAAGCTGCTGCACTTCCCGGACGAGAACCATTGGGTGCTCAAGCCGCAGAACAGCGTGCAGTGGCATGAGACGGTGAATGCGTGGTTGAGGCAGTGGACGGCGCAGGATGCGTCGACTTCAACCAGCAAGTGATGTTTGAGCTTCTGATGTAAGAAAAACGGCGGCCTCTGAGCCGCCGTTTTTTTGAGCGCATCTCGCTCGTGATGACAAAGCCGCTGTCAAAGCCAGCGATTGCGCTTGAGGATGAAGTAGATCGTGGTCACGATGGACAGGACCAGCCCGATGATCACGGGATACGCCCATGGCTTGTTGAGCTCGGGCATGTGCGCGAAGTTCATGCCGTACCAGCTCGTGATCAGCGTGGGTGCGGCCAACATGGCCGCATAGCCGGCGAGGCGCTTCATCACTTCGTTCTGGCCGAAGGTGACCAGCGACAAGTTCACGTTGATGGCTGCCGCGAGCATCTCGCGCATGGCGCTGATCGACTCGTTGACGCGGAAAACGTGGTCGTACACGTCGCGGAAGTAGGCGCGTAATTCATCGGGAATCAGCTGCGGATGCTGTCGCACCAGCTGACTGATGATGTCCTGCATCGGTGCCACCGCGAGGCGCAAGGTCATCAGGTCGCGTTGCATGTCGTACAGGCGACGGATCGTGCTGCGCCGGAAGGTGTCGGAGAAGATGTCCTTCTCCAGCTCCTGCAGCTCTTCGCGGAAGTCGCGCACGATGGGCAGCAGGTTGTCGACGATGTAGTCGAGCACGCCATACAGGCCATAGGCGGGGCCCAGCGCGAGCAGGTCCGGCGTGTGTTCGCAGTTGCGTCGGGCAGGGGCGTAGGAGAGCGAGGCGCCGTGGCGCACCGTCACCAGATAGCGCTGGCCGAGGAACACATGCGTCTCGCCAAAGGCAAGATGGCCGCTCACCAGTTGCGCGGTTTGCACCACCACAAACAGCGAGTCGCCATAGGTCTCGATCTTGGTGCGCTGGTGTGCGGCCTGCGCGTCCTCGATCGCAAGATCATGCAGGTCGAACTCTTCCTGCAGTTTGTGCAGCAGCGATTCGTCGGGCTCGTGCAATCCCACCCACACGAAGGTGTCAGGTTGCTTCAGCACTTCGCTGATGTCATCGACGCTGATGTCGCCAATGCGCTGCCCATCGAAGCGATAGGCAACGCAGTTGACGACCATGGCTCCGGTCTGTGCAGCGGCCGGCTGCGTGGAAAGAGAGGGTAATGACATGCCGTGATGATGCCGTTTTATGGGGCCGGGGCGCAATTTCCGTCGACGGGGCACAGCATTCTTTCCGGGCCGTCGTATGATCCAGACCCTAGGGCAGGGGGCATGACAGTTCCATGAAGCGTGGCGATTACCAGTTGGGTTACCGGGGGGATATCGAAGGGCTCCGGGCGTTGGCCATAGCACTGGTCGTGGGAGCGCACGCCGGCATTCCGTGGCTTGCGGGCGGGTTTGTCGGCGTCGACGTCTTCTTTGTTCTCTCCGGGTTTCTCATTACTGGCTTGTTGCTCCGCGAGTTGGAAAACACCGGCAGCATTGCCTTCGGTGACTTCTACCTGCGCCGCCTACGCCGCTTGATGCCGGCGCTCATCCTGATGATCGTCGTCACGTCGCTGGTGGCAGCCGTTGTGCTCGCGCCTGGCGAGCAATTGCAGCAACCCAGTGCGGCCGCCATGGCTGCGCTATGGGCGAGCAATATTTATTACGCGCTGGTGCAGATGGACTATTTTGCGCCGGGCACGGACAGCAACCTTTTTCTTCATACCTGGTCGTTGGGCGTGGAGGAGCAGTTCTATCTCGTGTGGCCTCTTTTGTTGCTTGCTTTGGGGCGCGCCAGAGACGGCAAGCGAACGGGCCAGTTGCGTTGGGTCATGGTGGCCCTGGTCGTGTCGGGGCTTATCGCCAGTTGGCTGCTGACTCCGCGGTTTCCGCAATGGGCGTTCTACATGATGCCGGTCCGCGCTTGGGAATTCGCGGCGGGTGCGTTGATCTGGCTTGGTCTTCGCGGAAACGTTCAAGGCCTTTTCGGACCTCGCGCCGCCAGAGGCGTGGTGCAGGCGGCCGGATGGGTGGGCTTCTTGCTGGTGGCGACAGCCGCGCTGACTTATGGAGCAAACACGCCATACCCGGGCTGGCGCGCGGCCATTCCTGTCGTTGGTGCTGTGCTCATGGTGTGGGCGGGTTCGCATGGTGATGGCATAGGCCTGTCGCGGTTGCTGGCGCTTCGTCCCATGCAGATGCTGGGTCGCGTGTCCTATGCCTGGTATCTGTGGCATTGGCCGGCACTGTTGCTGGGTTATGCGATTGCCGGTTCCCACGATCCGATGGTGCGGCTGGCTTCTGTCACGGTGGCGCTTGGTCTGGCGGCAGCGTCTTACCGTTGGGTCGAGTATCCCGTGCGACATCAGTCGTGGTGGTTGGACCGCCCACGGATGGCATTGATGGGTTGCCTGGCCATTATGGTGCTGGTCAACCTGCTGACGATGGCATGGTTCAATACGACGTTGGTGCGTTTCAGTAGTCCGGAGATGCAGCGGTACGCCGCAGCTCGCAGCGATACGCCGGCCATCTATCGCAAGGGCTGCGACGACTTCTATTACAGCAGCGCCGTGAAGCCCTGTTATTTCGGTCCCTCGAGCGCGCCGCATACGGCGGTGTTGATGGGCGACAGTATCGCGGGCCAGTGGTTTCCTGCGGTCGCCGAAGTCTTCGGAAAAAGTGATTGGCGCCTGGTGGTACTGACGAAATCGTCCTGCCCGATGGTCGACGAATCGTTTTTCTATGCACGCATCGGCAGGGAATATACCGAGTGCTCCGAGTGGAGACGAAACGCACTCGCGCAGCTGTCTGAGTTGCATCCGGACATGGTTCTGTTGAGTACCGTCGCAACGGACGGCTTTAGCCAGGCCCAGTGGGTAGAAGGTACGTCGCGAGTACTGGGCAGTATTGATCACTCGGCAAGCCGCATTCTCATTCTGCGAGGCACGCCGCGCCTGCCCTTTGACGGGCTGGACTGTCTGGCTGCTCATCAAGGTCGGCCGAAATGGCTTGGTGCGCGACAGTCGTGTGACGCGCCCTCTTCCGATCCGCACGATGAACTCGTGCTGCAGTGGCTGCAACAGGCCAGTTCGCGATTTACCAACGTGCAGATCATCGATATGAACGATCGGATCTGCCCCCAAGGCAGGTGTGCGGCAGAAATGGGCGGTGTGATCGTGTTCCGCGATTCCCAGCACATGACGGCCAGCTTCGCGAAGTCGCTGGCGCCAGAACTGGGGCGGCGTATCGGTGATCTGCAAACCGGCACGTCGCACGCCTCGCTTGCGGGCGCGCGCCCTTGAGCAAGGCGTTTAGATCGGCGCCCGCTGCTTCCTGAGCATCCAGGCCATCGCCAGCCAAATCGGCAGCGCGAAAAGCAGCCAAGGCTGGTTCTGCTGCACCACGCCGGGCAGCAGATGCATCAGGCAGGCGGCGAGGACGGCGAGCAGTTGCAGCGCGATCACGCTGTTGGCGAAGCGCGAGGCTGGCAACCGCTTGCGTGAGCGCCACAGCGCAGCCAGCAGTAGAAAGGCGAGCGGGTTGAACAGCAGCAGGTTGGCGTTGCCCCACGCGGAGTGGTGCGTGGTGAGCGTCCACAGGATCAGCAGTGCCAAACCGACGAGGCCGGCGAGCACCAGATACAGCGAGCCCAGCAGGGCGTAAACGACGGGCGCAAAGCGGTAGGCGGCGATCAACAGGATGGCGAAGATCAGCCCGGCCAATGCCAGCGGCAGACGAAGATCGGGCGCGGTTGCCGGCGGTGCATCGAGGCGATTGGGCGACACCACCTGTTCGTCCAGCACGAGCGGTTGCGCGTGGCCTTCCGCGTTGTTCACGGTGACGTGGCGGACTTCGCTCTGCAGTTCCATCGGCAGGAACGCTTCCTGCCAGGCGTTCATCGGCTGGTCGGCGTAAGGGCCGAGGCCAAGGTCGAGGATGAGCATCAGCCACGCCTGCTGGCTCATCAGGCGCGCGGTTTGCTGGCGATACGTCATGCCGCCGGCGCGTGCTTCGAGCTGCGGCTTCATGACGCCGCCGAGTGCCTTGTCGATTGCATCGCGCACGCGCGTGGCGCAGTTGCGCACGTAGTAGTCGTACTCGTAGCGCACGTTTTCCGGCTGCAGGTTCCACAGTAGGTAGTCGCGCATCTCGGCCGCCTGGGCCGGCGTGAAGGCGAGCCGCTGGCGCGTCACCGAGCGGCCGACTTCGGTGTAGTAGTGCTGGTCGACGTCGGAGGGCGCGGCGTCCATCAGGTAGTGCATTTGGCCGCGGGCGAAATTCAGCAGGAAGCCGCTTTCGTCGAAGTCGAACACGCCGTAGTTGAACGTGACGGCTTCGCCGCTCACGGTGTCACGCAGCTCGATGGCGTCGTGCCCGAAGCGTTCCCAATAGGTGTCGCCGGGGCCATAGGTGACCAGCGACACTTCGAGGTTGCTGCCTGGCGCGTTGGCCACGCCAGCTTGTGCATGAGATGGCCAAAGAAGCAGGCAGCACAGCAGGAGGCTGGCGACGCTGGCGATGAAGCGACTCAGGCGCGGCGACGCCGGCGTCCTGCCATGATCATGCACGATCAGTTTTCCAGGCGGGTGACGCGGAACGCCTGCACACGGCGGTCGTCCGCTTCGGTGACGTGGAACAGGTAATCGCCGATCACGATTTCCTCGCCCACTTCCGGCAGGTGGCCGAACTCGGAGGTGCACATGCCACCCACCGTGTCGAATTCCTCGTCGGAGAAACTGGCGCCGGTCTGTTCGTTGAAGTCGGCGATCGGGGTGAGGGCGCTGACCACCCAGCCGCCGCCCGATTGCTCGTGCATCAGCTCAGGTTCTTCCTCGTCGTCATGCTCGTCGTCGATCTCGCCGACGATCTGTTCGAGCACGTCTTCGATGGTGATCAGGCCGGCGACGCCGCCGTATTCGTCCACCACCAGCGCCATGTGGTTGCGCGTGTGGCGGAACTCCGCCAGCAGCACGTTCAGGCGCATGGATTCGGGAATGAGCACCGCCGGGCGCAGCACGCTGGCGATGTCGAAGTGATCGCCGTTGCCCACGAAGCGGAGCAGGTCCTTGGCGAGCAGGATGCCGAGGATGTCGTCCTTGTCTTCGCCGTGCACGGGGAAGCGCGAGTGGCCCGATTCCACCACAGTTTCGAGGATGTCGTGCAGCGGAGCTTCGGCCGAAAGCATCACGATCTGCGCGCGCGGGATCATGACGTCGTCCACGCTGAGCTCGGTGACCTTGATCGCACCCTCGACCATGGTCAGGGTGTCGATGGACATCAGGCCGTTGGCCTGGGCGGTGCGCAGCTCGTCGATGAGCTCCTTGCGGTTGCGCGGCTCGCCGGAAAACATGTGGCCCAGTCGATCCCACCAACTGCGGTGGGCCGGGCCGCTGGTACTGCCAGGGTCCTCGTTCATTACTCGTGCGGATGCTGCCCAAACTCGGGCGGAATGGTCAGTCTAGCGGAAAATTCGTGACGATTCAGGAACAAGGCGCCGGGGCGCGGGCGGCCACACCGGGAGCAGGCCCCGGTTCCGGCCGCGGGACGCCCGTGAATTCATCGGGCGCTGGCCGTGGGTGACACTGGCGACGGTGCCCTGGCTACCCCAGCGGCCGTCTGCCCGCGATTGCCATTCCAGCCACCACCAAGGGCCTTGTAGAGGTTGACCTGGTTCACCGCCTGGTCGAGTTGCAGGCCCACCAGCTTTTGCTGGGCGGCATACAGCGAACGCTGTGCGTCCTGGGTGGCGATGTAGTCGTCCATACCTTCCTTGAAGCGGACCTGCGAGATGCCATAGACGCGTTGCGACTGGTCCACCAGCTCCTGCTGGGCCTTGAGCTCGGGCACGATGTGGTCACGCACGGCCAGTGCGTCGGCGACTTCGCGGAAGGCCTGCTGCACAGTGCCTTCATAGGCGGCCGTGGCACCGCTGTAGCGGGCCTTGCTGGCGGAAAGCTCGTTCTTGTTCTTGCCCCAATCGAGCAACGGCATGGCCGCCGAGGCGCCCGCGTTCCACGCCAGCGAGCCGGCCGAGAACAGGTTGGAGAGTCCGCCGCTCAGGGCGCCAAGCGCCGCGGTCAGCGCGATGTTCGGGAAGAAGGCGGCACGGGCGCGACCGATGTCTGCATTGGCCGCGCGAAGCCTGTCCTCGGCAGCGACGATGTCGGGGCGGCGATCCAGCAGGGATGAAGGCAGTCCGGCTGGCACATCGGTCAGCAAGGGTGCCTGCCACTGGCTCGGCGTGGCGTAGCCAGCCGGCAGCGGTTGGCCAATCAGCACCGTCATGGCATTGATGTCCTTGG
This sequence comes from Dyella japonica, assembly GCF_040545895.1. Classification (GTDB taxonomy): domain Bacteria; phylum Pseudomonadota; class Gammaproteobacteria; order Xanthomonadales; family Rhodanobacteraceae; genus Dyella; species Dyella japonica_D. The sequence continues at coordinate 215,295 of NZ_JBEPMU010000003.1, read as the reverse complement.
CGATGCGGGTCTGCACGTCTTCAACATCCACCTGGGCGGAGCTCACCTGAGTCTGTGAGCGGCGCATGTCGAACTCCGACACGCCGCCATCGCGGAAAGCGTTCTGCATCACCTGTGCGTGTTGCTGCTGCGCGGCGAGCGTCTGCTGGGCCAATTGCAGCAGGGCGCGATCGGCATTGAGCGCCAGATACGCATCGGCCACTTCGCCGATCACGGCAATGCGGGCGGCCTGGTAGTCAGCGGCGCTGGCCTCCGCCAGCCTGCCCGATTCGTGCGCCGTGGCGCGCTGGCGACCGAAGAAATCGAGTTCGTAATTGGTCGTGGCCGCTTGCACCTGGAAGGTATTGAACGAGGCAGCGGTGGTGCGATTGTTCTGGATCGGGCCCAGCAGCCCATTGCTCGGCTGTTGCGTCATCCCCGGCAAGCGCTGGCGTCCGGCGTAGGCCTGCAGATCAATTTCGGGAAACAGATTCGCGCGCGCCACGCCATAGCCTGCACGCGCTTCGGCCATGTTGGCGGCGGCGATGCGCAGGTCGCGGTTGTTGTCCAGTGCAATCTCGATCAGGCGCTGCAGCACCGGGTCCTTGAAGAAGTCACGCCACTCCAGTTCGGGCATGGCCGGCGCCGGTGCCGATGCGGCCGTTGTTGCCGCCTGGGTGGCTCTTGCCTGTTCGGGGTAGCGGTTGGGCACCGGCATGGTCGGGCGCTGATACGCCGGCTCCATCGTGCAGGCGGCCAGCAGGCACGTGGTAAGCGATGCGGCAACAATCAGGGGCTTCATGGCGATCTCCGGAATCAGCGCGACGAAAAGGACAGGCCGGCGAGACGCGCCAGGCGAAGGAAGGCACGCAACGGCCGCGCCTTGATGGCAACGTTGTGCGGTGTCTGGCTGAAGATCAGTTCGATGAGTCGATGCCGCAACGCTTCGTCGGTTTCGAACTGCACGCACAGGCGCCGCTTGCTGTGGCGAGCGACCCGCGCCGGCACCCAGCCCACCTCGGGAACCAGCACACGCAACCGCTCGCCGCGCGCAGGCATGCCAGTGCCTCGGCGCAGCGCGGCGCCGCTGAGCGAGATATCGATGAATTGGCTGCTTTCTTCTCGCGCACCTACGCGCCAGCGTGTGGCGCGGCGGAACGGAAACCGTTCTTCCTGGCGCAGTCGCGGAAGATCCACGCACGCCATGATCGCCGCCAGGTTGAGCACCAGGGCAATCAGCGTCCAGCCAAGGTTGAATACCGTGCCAGCGCTCATGTCGGCGTTCATGATGGTGTTCGCCGCACCGATCTGGAGGAAAAGCATCAGTGTGATGAAGAAGCCCGCAAGTCGCCAGTGCACCACCACCTTGCTACGATCCAGCCCCTTGGCGGTGACCTTGAACGGACGTCCAAACGGACGGAAGCAGGCCGAGATGATGGTTCGGGTCACCGCGTACGATGCCACCAGCTGCGTCACTTCCGTAAAGATGGGCAGCGTCCTGCGTTCGGTGATCCATGGGCCGTAGAACCAGAAGCCGATCAGCGCGGGCAGGCCGTAGAACAGGAAGCGCTCCGGCGTGGTGTAGAACGCGGCGATGCCGAAGTACCAGTACAGCACCGGCGCCACCAGCATCATCAGCAGGAACGGTTTGCCGATCCAGTGCAGCATGCCGTGGATGTAGTGCAGGCGGTCGATCAGTCGATAGCCCGAGCCGCGCAAGGGACCGTCCTTGAGCAAGGCCACCTGCATGGTGCCCAGGCACCAACGGCCGCGCTGGTTGATGTATTCCACCAGTCCCTCGGCCGACAGGCCCACCGAAAGGCGCTCGTTGAGCCATCGCGTGATATAGCCGCTCTTTCGCAGCAGATAGGTGGTGTGGATGTCTTCGCACACGCTGTCGGTCGGAAAGCCGCCGGCGTCGGTGATCGCCTTGCGCGAAATCACGAACGACGTGCCCACGCAGAAGGCCGAGTCCCACGCATCGCGCGAAGGCTGGAACACGTCGAAGAACACGCGCTGCTCGTCCACCCAGCTATCGGTTGCGCCCAGGTTGTGCTGGATGGGATCGGCGTTGTAGTAGAACTGCGGCGTCTGCACGAGTGCGACCTTGGAATCGGCAAACAGTCCAAGCACGCGATAGAGGATGTTTTTCTGCGCCGCAAAGTCGGCGTCCAGCACCAGGATGTAGGGCGCGTTGGTGTGGCCCGCGGAGAGCCGCAGGCCGTTGTTGAGATTGCCCGCTTTGGCATGGCTGTTGTCGGGCCGACGCGTGTAGTTCACGCCGAGCTGGGCGCAGCGGTCGCGCAGCCAGTCGCGGCGCGTATCGTCGAGTACCCATACCGCGACATGCGGATAATCGATCGCCTTGGCGGCGACGATGGTCTTTTCCAGGATCTGCCAGTCCTCGTTATAGGTGGCGATGAATACATCCACCGCGGGCACGTTCGTGCCGGCCGCGCGCAGGCGGGCTTCGCCGGCATCGGCCTGCGGGCGGTTGTCGCGTCGACGCACCATCACCGCGATGGCTGCCAGCGTGTACACGATGGAGATCATCTCGAAGACGTAGAACACGTACGACCACACGCTGGCGAAGCCGTGGCTGGAGTCGGGCAGCGTGTCGGCGGTGCGCCAGAGCGCGTAGCGCAGCAGCAGCCCGCCGGCCAACAGGCCGAACAGCAGGCGGTCAAATTGGCGATGCGGGTTGGCAAACCGCGCCAAGCCCACGCCCAACAGCAAGGTCAGTCCGATCACCTCGAGCATCGATAGGTTGTCGAACGGAAAGCTCATGGTGCCTACTCCGCGTGGGCCATCGGGTGACCCACAAAGGGATTCCAGCCTTTGGCGGCCAAGGCGGCCCAAGCGGTCGCGCCGAGGTGGGGCTGGTGGTAGTAGAAGAAGTCGGCGTAGGTGGAGGTAGGGCCAATCGCGAAATCAGTGGCGATACGCGGCTGTGGCGTGGCGTACAGCATGCCGCCGGTGCTGCGTTGTGCCGCTAGCAGTTGCCATAGCGTGTCGGGCACCGGCTTGCCGCTCGCTTGCAGCGTCGTGGCGACCTGCGCCGTTCCCTCGGTCCATACACCGTCGGGTTGGCGGCGATAGCCGTAGCCGTCGCCACTACGATGTTGCGAATCGACCCAGGACCACACCTGATTCCAGTCGGCTGGGTGCGGATTGAAGGCGAGCAACGGCCACACCTGCGCGTCGAGGCCGGATTTGTCGCGCGAAATCGTTTTGCCATCGTCGAGCGTGCCGACCAGAAAACGGTGCTGGGTCGGATCCCACATCGACCTCACGAAGTCTCCAGCCACCTTTGCCTGTTGCGCCAGCGCGGCATCACCGGTTTCGCGCGCTGCCCATATCGCAGCCGCATAGACGTCCAGATTGTGTTCCGTGGCTTTCCAGTGCTGTGGGCGCTGAGCGTTGTCGTAGCCGAACACGCCGCCCTCGTAAGCGGCAGGTGCGTTGCCCAAAGCATGGGCCTGTATCCAGTGTAGCTGTCCCACGGCAGCATCGAGGTATCGCCGGTCGTGACTGTTGTCGTAGACGGTCAGCAGCAACAGTGCCGCCCAGGCGACATTGCCGGTGGCCGTGCCCACCTGGTAAGGGTCCTGGCTCCAGTAATTGCCCTTGCTCTCCCAATAGCCCGGCAATTCGGCCTTCTCGCCTGTAACCGCGCCGCCGCGATAGGCGTTGCGAAGACGGCCGTCGTTGAAGCTGGGGTCATGCGAGGCAGCGATCACCAGCGCATCGGCGATGCGTTTAGCCTGCGCGGCGTCACCGCAGGCGGTGAGCGCGATGCCGGCCAGTGCGTTGTCGTAGACGAACGCCACGTTCTCCAGGGCCTTCATCGATCCGGGCTGAAGGTTCGGGTAGCTCGGCAACAGCATCGGTCCCTGTCCGGGAATGGCGGTGGCCGCCGAGCGCAAGGCAGAGCATGTGCTATCGGCAAGTTGCTGCTGGGTCACGCCGGCGGCCGGCACCGGGCTGGATGCCACCATGGCCAGCAGCAGTGCGAAACCGAAAAAGCAAGGTCGTCGTATCAACATGCCGGCTTCCATCAGTCAGCGCAGGCTCGCGATGACGCTGCGGCCCGGGGTGCAGGGCGGTATGCCGGCATTCGCTCCGTCTTGCGCATCCCACTGTGCTAGCGCATAGACCGAGCCGTCTTCGGCATAGGGGAAGGGGGCGCTATAGCTGTTTTGCATCGCCTCGTTTGCGGTGGGAAGGATCTGCGAGATGTGCGCGTCGTGCGATTGGCCCGATGCTTCAATTTGGACGCGCAATCGCGTGCCTACGTTCAGCCGTCCAGCCATCCGCGCCGGGAAAACCGCCACCACGTCTGTCTTGCTGCAGTCAGTGGCGCGCACCAGAGTCGATCCCGCCGTTACCTGGGTGCCGACGGGCGCCACGATGTCCTGCGCCGCGCCGCGCCCGTACGCCTTTACCGCGTAATCGGAAAGTGCCTGCACGCGATCCTGTTCGTGCGTGACGAGGTTGGTGAGGTCGCTCATCTGCTTGTTCAGCGCGTCCAACTGGGCCTGCTCGCCGGTGATGCTGCTTTGCAGGTCGGCGCGCCGCTGCGAGAGCTGGGTCAGTTGATCGTTGCTGCTTTGGCCCGCGGCAACATAGACGCCCCGTTTTGCCGCAGTGAGGCTGTCGCCAACACCGCTGGCGCTCTTGTCCAGCGCATCGGCTTCGCTGCGCGCGGCATCCGCCTCGGCGCGCGCCGCCGACACAGTGGCGGCACTTACGGCGCCATCGCGTTGCAAGGTCATGGCGCGCTGGTATTTGGTGTCCAGTTCCTCCAGCTTGGACGAGGCCGCGTCTTGCTGTGCCTGCAGCGACGCATACGTATTCTTCAGTTGGGACACGTTGGCGTTCTGATACTGGTCGTACTGGTGGTTGACGTACTCGAGCATCCGTTGATCCGCCTGGATGCGATGGTCGAGGTCATCGAGCCGGCTCTGCAGATCGAGTCGCTGCGTGAGCAAGGTGGTCAGCGCATCGCGTGCCACGGTGTTGTTCTTGATGACGGCAATCGTCTGGCCGGGCTCGATGGGCTGTCCGCTCTGCGCGTGCAGTTCGCTCACGGTGCCGCTGATGGGCGTGGTGATGAGCACGGCAGGGGCGTTGAGTACGGCGCGCGTGGCACGGTTGGAGAGCCACGGCTCGAGCAGCGTGGACAGCAGCAGCCACGCGATGAATCCCAATAGTCCATAGCCTGCCAGGCGCGGCACGATGGCGAGGGACGACTTGCGCCTGGGCGCCAGTTCTCCGGTGGGCGCAGGCGCGGTATGGGGAAAACGTTCGGTGGGCAGGAGGTCGGTCTTCAAAACGTTAGCCTTTGGCAATCGACGTCGCGCAGACGCCTGCACCCGTGCGCCGAAGCGGGGCGGAAGGAAGCGCATCTCAGCGAGATGGCGGCCAGTGATTTGAAATCCGGAGGATGGGTGGCTTACGTGCCGCGACGTCGGATGACGTTCCTGGTTGATGCGATGCGTCAGTTACCGGACCCGTCAAGGAATAGTTCCTTGGCGATGAACCTCGCCTGTCTTCGGCCGGAAAAATGCTCAGGAACAGTTAGATATCAGTTCAAAAAATGAACATGCGTCACTCGTGCGACATGCGCGATTGACATCAAGCTGACGCATTGCAGCAGGCGTTGAGATGGCTGGATGGCGGCAATCAATGAGTTGCGCGCCGTTTCTCTCGTGCAGGTTCTCGTTCGCGCAAGTTGTCGCGCAAGAGCATGCGAAGCGATTGAATCCGCTCAGTCGTCGCTGTCGACGACGGCGTAGGGGTCCTCGATGCCAAGTCCGGCGAGGATGCGCGTTTCGAGCGCTTCCATGGCCTCGGCTTCCTCGTCCTCGATATGATCGTAGCCAAGAAGGTGAAGCACGCCATGCACCGTCATGTGGGCCCAGTGATGACGCGATGGCTTGCCTTGCTCGGCCGCCTCGCGCGCCACCACCGGCGCGCAGATCACGAGGTCGCCGATGAGCGGCAGGTTTACGCCGGGTGGGAGCTCGACCGGAAAAGACAGCACGTTGGTTGCGTAGTCCTTGCCGCGGTAGTCGCGATTGAGCGTGCGCCCTTCTTTTGCATCGACGATGCGAATGGAGAGTTCGGCCGCCTTGCGACGCTTGGCGCCACGCAGCGCCGCTTCAACCCATTGGTGGAAGCTGCGCGACGCAGGAACGCCTTTTCGCGAAACGGCATAGCCGACGGAGAGCGTCACCGGCGCACTCATCGCGGCGGCTCGTCGGAAGCCTGTTCGAAGGCTTCATACGCACGCACGATCTTTGCCACCAGCGGATGGCGCACCACGTCGCGCGAGGTGAAGAAGGTGAAGCTGATGCCGTCCACGCCGCGCAGCACCTCGACGGCGTGGCGCAGGCCCGAGCGCACGTTGCGCGGAAGGTCCACCTGGCTGACGTCGCCGGTGATCACCGCCACCGAACCGAAGCCGATGCGCGTGAGGAACATCTTCATCTGCTCGACAGTGGTGTTCTGCGCTTCGTCGAGGATCACGTAGGAATCGTTGAGTGTGCGGCCGCGCATATAGGCCAGCGGGGCAATCTCGATCACGTTGCGCTCGATCAGCTTGGCCACTTTCTCGAAGCCCAGCATTTCATAGAGTGCGTCGTAGAGCGGGCGCAGATATGGGTCCACCTTCTGCGAAAGATCGCCCGGCAGGAAACCCAGTTTTTCGCCGGCTTCCACGGCAGGACGCACCAGCAACAGGCGCTGCACACGGTTGGCTTCGAGCGCTTCCACGGCGCTGGCCACAGCGAGATAGGTCTTGCCGGTACCGGCCGGGCCCACGCCAAAACTGATGTCGTGCGTGGTGATGGCGTGCAGGTAGCGCGCCTGGTTGGGGCCGCGTCCCTTGATCACGCCGCGCTTCACCTTGATGGTGACTTCCTGGGCGCTTTCCGCGGCATCGTTGACGATCGCCTCGATGCCCGACTCGGCAAGATGCAGGTTGATCTTGGCGCCGTTGAGCGATTCGTTTTCAGTGACGGCGTACAGCGCGCGCAGCACTTTTTCCGCTGCACGCGATGCGCCTTCATCGCCGATCACCTGGAACAGGTTGCCGCGGTGATTGATCTCCACGCCCAGGCGCAACTCGATCTGGCGCAGGTGTTCGTCAAAGGGACCGCAGAGGTTCGACAGCCGGGCGTTGTCTTCCGGCTCAAGGGAAAAATCGCGTTGATTGAGACCGTTGGTCATGGGCTTTGTCAAAGATGCCGATGCATCACGTAGACATCGGTCGGGCCGTGGGCTGCGTGGCGGAATGCGCCAGGCACCTGTCCGACGATGCGGAAACCGTGGCGCTGCCAGAGGCGCACCGCGGACGTATTGGTCGAGACTACAAAGTTGAACTGCATGGCGGTGAAGCCCGCGTCGCGGGCCAGCGTCATCGAGTGCTCGCACATGGCCGACGCCACGCCTTGCCCGCGCACGGCGGGCGACACCATGTAGCCGGCGTTGGCCACGTGGTCGCCCAGGCCCGGCTGGTTGGGCCGCAGCATGTAGCAGCCAAGCACCAGCTTTTCGCGCTCGGCGACGAAGCAGCGCGTGGGCGGCGAGGTCCACCAGTCGCGCGCCTGTTCGAAGGCGAGATCGGGCGGGTAGCTATAGGTGTCGCCCGCCGCGACCACGCTGCGAAACAACGGCCAGACCAGCGTGAACTCGTCGGCGCCGATTTCCCGGATCGAAACAGGCGCCGTCACGAGGCCAGCGCGACGTCTTCTTCGGCCAGCTTCACGCGGCCGCGCAGCGAGTTGCTCATCGCTTCGGTGATCACCACGTCCACGAACTGGCCGATCATGCGCGTGCTGCCCGGGAAGTTCACGAAGCGCATGTTCTCGGTGCGGCCGGTCACTTCGTTCGCATTCTTCTTGCTGACCTTTTCCACCAGCACGCGCTGCACGGTGCCGACCATGGCTTCGTTGATCTGGCGCGCGTTGTCGTTGAGCTTGGCCTGCAGGCGCGAGAGGCGAGCGTGCTTCACTTCCTGCGAGGTGTCGTCGGCAAGGTTCGCCGCCGGCGTGCCGGGACGCGAGGAGAAGATGAAGGAGAAGCTCTGGTCGAAGCCCACGTCCTCGATCAGCTTCATGGTCTTTTCGAAATCGTCTTCGGTCTCGCCGGGGAAGCCGACGATGAAGTCCGAGGAGATGCAGATGTCCGGACGCACGGCGCGCAGCTTGCGGATCTTCTGCTTGAATTCCAGCGCCGTGTAGCCGCGCTTCATCGCGGTGAGGATGCGGTCCGAACCGGCCTGCACGGGCAGGTGCAGGAAGTTGCACAGCTGCGGCACGTTGGCGTAGGCCTCGATCAGCGAGTCGGAGAACTCCAGCGGATGCGAGGTGGTGAAGCGGATGCGGCCGATGCCTTCGATCTGCGCCAGCGCATGGATGAGCACGGCCAGATCCGCCGTGCCGCCGTCATGCGTGGGGCCGCGATAGGCGTTGACGTTCTGGCCGAGCAGGTTCACTTCGCGCACGCCCTGTCCGGCGAGCTGCGCCACTTCCACCAGCACGTCGTCGAACGGACGGCTGATTTCCTCGCCGCGGGTATACGGCACCACGCAGTACGAGCAGTACTTGGAGCAGCCTTCCATGATCGACACGAAGGCGGTCGGGCCTTCGGCGCGCGGCTCGGGCAGGCGATCGAATTTCTCGATTTCCGGGAAGCTGATGTCCACCTGCGGCTTGCCGCTGGCGCGCTGCGCCTCGATCAGCTGGGGCAGGCGGTGCAACGTCTGCGGACCGAACACCAGGTCCACATAGGGCGCGCGCTTGATGATGTCCTGGCCTTCCTGCGAGGCCACGCAGCCGCCCACGCCGATCAGCACCGGCTTGCCGCCCTGCTTGTGCTCTTTCCAGCGACCCAGCTGGCTGAAGACCTTTTCCTGCGCCTTTTCGCGGATGGAGCAGGTGTTGATCAGGATGACGTCCGCCTCGGCTTCGTCCTGGGTCAGCTCCAGGCCGTGCGAGGCCTTGAGCACGTCGGCCATCTTGGCCGAGTCGTACTCGTTCATCTGGCAGCCGTGGGTCTTGATGAAAAGCTTGCCGGTCATGGCTTTGGGTACCGTGATTCTTGGAGGCGGTGCGGAGTTTGCCGAACCGTGCAGTTTACGCGCCCAGGCGCCCAGCCGCCACTGGAAGCGGCTTGCCGGATCAATCACTTGCGCGCCAACGTGGCATTCACGGGGGCCGAAACAGGCACTGCAGCACGAATCGGTCTTTTTCCGCTTGGCGACCAGCCTGCGCGGAGGCACACTGCCGCCTGGCCCGGCGCTTGCAAGGCATTGACCGGGAAGCAAGAACGAGGGGGAGCGATGTCGCTGCTTGACCGGGATGAGGCCGCCGCCAAAGCTGGGCGGCCCAAGGGGAGTTCGTGAACGGGCTGCCTCCCTCGCGGCTGGGCGCCACGGCGATCCGACGTCTGCTGGCTGCCGTTGCGTTGCTGGCGGGCGCCGCGTCCATTCCGGTGCCTGCGCATGCGGGCGCGCTCTACCGGTGCAACGGTTCGTCAGGCGAAGTCGTGTTCAGCAGCAGCACCGCGGGTTATCAGGGCTGCAGCCGCATTGCCGGCGCGCCCGATCCGGTTCGCAAGAAACCCGCGGCCGCGCCTTCATTGGCAACGGTGAAGGGCTCGGTGGAAACCTCGGCGGGCAAGGTTCCGCCCGCACCCGCGCCTCAGCCGCCCTCCGTGGCCTGGGTCCAGGATTCGGTGGAAACCAGCGCTCGCGTCGTTCCGCCCAAGCAGGCACCGGCGGGCAAGCCGGGGCAGTGGAGTTACAGCGAGGCGAGCCCGGCGCATGGTGCATCTGTTCCGGAAAAGCCGGTGGCGGACGCCGATGCCGACGGCAGCCGCGTCCTGCGTGGCGCGGTCTATCGCGTGGTGCGCAAGGACGGCAGCGTGGAGTACACCAATCTGCGCCCGGCGGGCGAGCAGGGGCATGCGGTGACGATGCTCTTCAGCTACATCGCGACCTGCGTGGCCTGCAATCTGCACTCCAATATTCGCTGGGATTCGGTGGCGCTACACCTGGGCATCTACGACGACATCATCGCGCTGGCCAGCCATGAGTCGGGCGTCGATGAGGCTTTCCTGCGCGCCATCATCCACGCGGAGAGCGCATTCAATCCGCGTGCGCTGTCTATCAAGGGGGCGCAGGGCCTGATGCAGTTGATGCCCGGCACGGCGAACGACATGGGCGTGCGCGATGCGTTCGACACCGCGCAGAACATCCGCGGTGGCGCGCGCTACCTGGGCTTGTTGCTGCGCACGTTCAACGGCAACGAACGTCTGGCGGCCGCCGCATACAACGCAGGCCCTGGCGCCGTGCAGCGCTACAACGGCGTGCCACCGTTTGCTGAAACCCAAGTTTATGTGGAACGCGTGGGCACGCTGCGCAAGCGCTATGGCTTGGCCATCCATCCAGGTGGTGGTCGGACGTCGGTGGCTGCGGCGGGGCTGTCAGCTATCCAGTGATGCCGTGGGCGTGGTCGGCGGGCGCTGCGCCAGAATGATTTCGGTGTGGAACGGCGCGCCGTTGCGCAGCCCCGACACTTCTACTTTGCTGCCGGGCTTGAGCGCCGCCTCGTGCTTGCGCAGATCGGCGGGATCGACGATGTCTTCCGAACCGATGCGCAACAGGATGTCGTGCGGCTGGATGCCGGCGGTGGCGGCCGGGCCGCCGGGATAGATATCGGTGACCTGCGCCCCGCGTGCCGCGGCGGGTAGGCCGCTGTCGGCCGCGACGGGCACGAAGGTGTAGTCGGCGCCCATCCATCCGCGCACCACGTGGCCGGTGTCGATGATTTGGTCGAGCACGCGCTTGGCGCTGGCGACGGGAATGGCAAAGCTGATGCCTTCGGCATTGGCGGCCTTGCCAATCAGCAAGGTGTTGATGCCCACCAGTTCGCCATCGGTATTGACCAGCGCGCCGCCCGAGTTGCCGAGGTTGATCGCGGCATCGGTCTGGATGAAATCCTCCGGACTCGAACTGCTGAGCTGCCGACCGATGGCGCTGACGATGCCCATGGTCACCGTCTGGTTCAAACCCAGCGGATTGCCGATGGCAAGTACGACGTCACCGGTGCGCGTGGGGTGGTGGTCGGCGATGTGGATCACGGGCAGATTGCCGGCGTCGATCTTCAGCACGGCAAGATCGGTTTCCACATCCGCGCCCACCAGCGTGGCCTTCGCCACGCGTCCGTCATAGAGCAGCACCTGGATGTCGTCGGCGTTGGCAATCACATGGTTGTTGGTGAGCACGTAGCCCTGCAGCACGATCACGCCCGAGCCCAGGCTTTGCTCGCGTCGCTTGTACGCGGGACCGGTGGGGCGACCGCCGAAGAGGCGTTGCAGCACCGGGTCGGTGTACATCTGCACGGCCTGTTCGGTCACCATCTTGTTGGCGTAGATGTTTACGACCGAGGGCGCGGCCTTGGCCACCGCGTCGGCGTAAGAAATCGGGCCGCTCGTGCGCGTGGGGGCAGGCGTGGTGATGGCGGACTCGGTGTTCGCCGTTGGCGCGACCCCGAAACGTTCCCTCAGGCGATTGCCGACATTGGGCCATGCAAGGCTGATGACGAAGGCAACCGCCAGCCCTAGCACCACGAAGCGGGCGATGAATGCGAGCGTGCCAGCGGCATGTTTCATGTCGTAATGCGTTTCATGGCAAGGCGTTAGTGAGGGGTGCGCGCATGTGTCGCAGGCGTCGCTCTTTTATTGTACGAGCCATGCCCTGACGCTACACTAACGCGATTTTGCGGGAGTCAGTTCCACTGGCGCTTGCGAAGCGGGTCGTCCCGGGGTTTCCCGGTGCGCTAAGTACCCGACAACGGAAGGCCTGTGGCTCTCGCTGCATGCTCATCGTGCTGGTACTGCGCGTGCCTGCTGTTCTCTAAGGGGGAGTCTTAGGGGAATTTCTGTTCGCAGCATGTAGTCTCTTGCTGCCGAACTTGATCGACGTGCTTGGCAAGCACCCGTGGAACTTATTAAGTTCCGCGTCTCAATGGCATGTAAGTACCGGAGAGCCTGATGGCGAACGAAGTCGTCGATCACGGCCGCCGCCGCTTCCTCACAGCGACCACGGCAGTGGTTGGTGGTGTGGGAGTCGTAACGGCAGTCGTGCCCTTCATCAAGTCGTGGGAACCCAGTGCGCGGGCGAAATCCGCCGGTGCGCCGGTCACGATCGACATCAGCAAGATCGAAGAGGGCCAGCGGGTAACCTACCCGTGGCGCGGTCTACCGGTGTTTGTAGTCAACCGCACCAAGGCGCAGCTCGATGCGTTGCCCAGCCAGGACTCGCGCCTGGTCGACGCCAAGTCCGACAGCGGTTCGGCCGAGCAGCAGCCCAAGTACGCGCAGAACGAAACCCGCTCCATCAAGCCCGAGTGGCTGGTGCTGGTGGGTCTGTGCACGCACCTGGGTTGCGTCCCCGACTTCGTGCCGGTGATGAAGCCCGAGCCGTTCGATCCGGACTGGAAGGGCGGCTTCTACTGCCCCTGCCACAAGTCACGCTATGACATGTCCGGTCGCGTCTACCAGGGCGTGCCCGCACCCAAGAACCTGCTCGTGCCGCCGTACCATTTCATGGACGACACGCACATCCAGATTGGCGTGGATCCGAAGGAGGCCGGCTAATGGCCAACGTATTCACGCGTATCGGCGACTGGGTCAATGAGCGTGCGCCGGGCCTCATGCCCGTGTATCGCAAGCATATGACCGAGTATTACGCGCCGAAGAATTTCAACTTCTGGTACTACTTCGGCGTGTTGGCGCTGCTGGTGTTCGTCAACCAGATCGTCACCGGCATCTTCCTCACCATGAACTACAAGACGAGTGCGGCGGAAGCCTTCAACTCGGTCGAGTACATCATGCGTGACGTGGAGTGGGGCTGGCTGATCCGCTACATGCACTCCACCGGCGCCTCGCTGTTCTTCGTGGTGGTGTTCCTGCACATGTTCCGCGGCCTGATGTACGGCTCGTACCAGAAGCCGCGCGAGCTGGTGTGGCTGCTGGGCATGCTGGTGTTCCTGTCGCTGATGGCCGAGGCCTTCATGGGCTACGTGCTGCCGTGGGGCAACATGTCGTTCTGGGGTGCCAAGGTGATCATCTCGCTGTTCGGCACGATCCCCGTCATCGGCGGTTCGCTGGTCGAATGGATCATGGGCGACTACCTGCCGGCCGACGCCACGCTCAACCGCTTCTTCGCGCTGCATGTGATCGCGCTGCCGCTGGTGCTGTTGCTGCTGGTGGTGCTGCACATTTTCGCGCTGCACGAAGTGGGGTCGAACAACCCGGACGGCATCGAGATCAAGAAGGGACCCAAGGGCAACCGCTGGGATCCGAACAAACCGGCGGACGGTATTCCGTTCCATCCGTACTACACCGTGCACGACCTGGTGGCTGTCGGCTTCTTCCTGACGATGGCGGCGTTCATCATCTTCTTCGCGCCCACCGTCGGCGGCTGGTTCCTTGAGCACGACAACTTCGTTGCTGCCAACAACCTGGTGACGCCGTCGCACATCAAGCCGTCGTGGTACTTCACGCCGTTCTACGCGATCCTGCGCATGATCCCGTCGTTCTTCGGCACGGCCTTCTGGGGTGTGCTGGGCATGTTCGGCGCCATCGCGCTGCTGTTCGTGCTGCCGTGGATCGATGCCGGCAAGGTGCGCTCCATTCGTTATCGCGGTACCGGTTTCAAGGTGGCGCTGATGACCTTCGCGGCCTCCTTCATTGGCCTGGCCCTGGTGGGTGCCGGCGTGGTGGGCGAGTTGACCACGAAGTGGACGCCCACGGACGCGACCTTCTGGGAAAACACGTTCGGTCGCGTGATGACCTTCCTCTACTTCGGGTACTTCGTGTTCCTGTGGTTCTACACGCGACTTGGCTGGGAAAAGACCAAGCCGGTTCCGGAGCGGGTGGTGTTTGACCATGAGTAAGCGGAAGCCGATGAAGAAGATCATTTCCACGCTGGCACTCACCGTAGGCTTGCTGGTCGGCACCAATGCGGCGATGGCCCAGGAAGAAGGCAACCTGCCTTCGGCCGGCACCAATGTCCGCGACCAGGCCTCGCTCCAGCGCGGCGCCAAGCTGTTCTTCAACTACTGCGTGGGTTGCCACTCGCTGAAGTACGTGCGCTATTCGCGCATCGCCGAAGACCTTGGCCTGTCCGAGGACGAGGTGATGAAGAACCTCAACTTCACCGGCGCCAAGTTCGGTGACGTGGTGATCTCGCACATGCCGGAAGATTCGGCCCAGCAGTTCTTCGGCAAGGCACCGCCGGACCTCTCGCTGGAAGTGCGCGCCAAGACCGCCGACTGGGTCTACGGCTACCTCAACTCCTTCTACATCGATCCCACCCGTCCGGTGGGCTGGAACAACACGGTGTTCCCGAATGCCTCCATGCCGTTCCCGCTGTGGGAGCTGCAGGGCATCCAGACGGCCGTGAAGAAGGAAGGTAGCGACGACGTGGAGAAGCTCGAGCTGTCGCAGCCGGGCAAGCTCACGCCGGCCCAGTACCAGCAGGCCGCCCGTGACCTCACCAACTTCCTGGAGTACGCCGCCGAGCCGGCTGCCCTCCAGCGCCAGCGCTACGGCATCTGGGTGCTCCTCTTCCTGGCAGGCTTCACTTTCCTGGCATATCTGCTAAAGAAGGAGTACTGGAAGGACGTCCACTAAGACGTCACCTTCCAACGCCTACGGTACGGCGGCCGACGAACCTCTCAGAGGGTCCGGGGCCGCCGTGCATGCTTCATGTCGATGGGGAGATCGCGCATGGTCCAAAGCGCTCGTTCGCGTACCGCACTCACCCTGTACACCACCGCGGATGGCATCCAATGCCACCGGACGCGCCTCGTGCTTGCCGCCAAGGGCGTGAGCTACGACAGGGTGATCGTCGACCCCGCCAAGCCGCCGGAAGACCTGCTCGATCTCAACCCCTATGGCAGCACGCCGACCCTGGTCGACCGTGACCTGACCCTCTACAACACGGCGGTCGTCTGCGAATACCTCGACGAACGCTATCCCCACCCTCCGCTGATGCCGATCGATCCGCTGTCCAGGGCGCGCCTGCGCCTGGCCACCGTGCGGATCGAGCTGGACTGGCTGCCGGAGGTGGACACCATCCGGGCGGGCGGCCGTCCCGCCGAAGCGGCGCGCAAGCGGCTCCGTGAGCATCTGCTGGGCGCCTTGCCACTGTTCAAGGCTTCGCGGTTTTTCCTCAACCCGGAAATGAGCCTCACCGACTGCCTGGTGGCCCCGGTGGTGTGGCGCCTGCCCTGGCTGGGCGTGGACCTCGGCCGCGAGGGCAAGCCCATCCTGGATTACGGCGAACGCCTGTTCGCCAGTCAGGGTTATGCGCGCAGCATGACGCCCGAAGAGAAGGCCATGCGCCCCTGACGGTGCGCCCCGCCAGACCCTGCATCCGATCGATTCCTGGGGGGCCGGGCAGGCTTTATGGCGGTGCTGCGACAACTCGAGTCGCCTTGGCATTAAACTGGCACGATCCACTTGGCGCGCCCTGGGCCTCCCGTGGGGCGTCGCTCTCCATAGGTTTTTGAATGACCGACGACAAGCTCCCGCCGATGTCCTCCAATCGTCCCTATTTGCTCAGGGCGATTTACGACTGGATCACCGACAACAACCTGACTCCCTACATCCTCGTGGACGCCACGCGGGAAGGGGTGCGGGTGCCTCCACAGGTCATCAAGAACGGCCAGGTGGTGCTGAACCTGGCCATGCGCGCCGTGGCCAGCCTCGATCTTGGCAACGACTGGATCAGCTTCCAGGCGCGCTTCTCCGGTGTCAGCCACAACATCCACATCCCGGTGCAGGCCGTGCTGGCGCTGTACGCGCAGGAAAACGGCCAGGGCATGATGTTTCCGGCGGAAGAGGGTGGCGATCAGCCCCCGCCGTCGTCGCCCGATCCGGATGACACGCCGCCGACGCCCGAGGGCGAGGCCGGCGAGAAGCCCAAGCGCAGCGCGCCGTTCCTGCGCGTGGTGAAGTAAGCCGTCACCCGTCGCGCCGACCTTGTCGGCGCGATGCAGGTATCCGCGGTATCAGTGCAGCTGGTTGTCTTTGCGCAGGCGTGGACGCAGCTGCACCACGTTGTCTTCCGCCGGCGGCGGCACGTGCTCGGAAAGCAGGCCGGGCAGGTGGCTCTGGATGGTCGGCAGGCTCACGCCGCTGAGCGTGCGGCCGATCAGCCACAGCTTGCCGGGTTCGCGGTCGTTGCCGTCGATGCTTACCTCGAAGGTGTAGCAGCGTTCGAGCAGCAACTGGCCGTGCTGGCGCAGCAGACGCAGGCCGCGCAGGCCGACGCTTTCATCGAGCAATTGCAGGCCATGCTGGCGGCATTGCATGCGTGCTTCCTGCGTAGCCTGCTCGCGCCCGCGAGCAAGCTTGAGCCACGAGCCGATGATGGCCAGCAGCAGTACCAACAGGATCAGATCAGAAAGCTCGCTCATGCCGCGAGAGTGTAGGCGTCGCGCGTGGCTTGCAAGGGGCGCGGCGTGAAATGCCACCGGTTCCCGACGCGCCCATGCTCGTCGTTCCGGTGCAGGCCGGCATCCAGTTGCATCGGTATTAGGTCATCGAACAGGCCTGCTCGGTGGAGCAGTTCGCAATGGTCGGGACATGAGCCTCTGGGTTCCGGTCTACGCCGGAATGACGAGCAAAAGAGCTGACGAGCCCGCTTCGATGTGGATCAGTCGAGCTTCAAGCGCAACGACAAATCCACCGCCCGCACATGCTTGGTCAGCGCGCCCACCGAGATGTAGTCCACGCCGGTGCTGGCGTACTCGCCGATGGTGGACAGGTCCACGTTGCCGGAAATCTCCAGCTCCGCGCGGCCCTTGGCGATGCCCACGGCTTCGCGCATCAGCGGCAGGGTGAAGTTGTCGAGCATGATGCGATCGGCGCCGGCATCGAGCGCCTGCTGCAGTTCGTCGAGGTTTTCCACTTCGATTTCCAGCAGCAGGTTGGGATGCAGCCGGCGCGCCGCGTCGGCCGCCGCCTTGATGCTGCCCGCGGCGATGATGTGGTTTTCCTTCACCAGGATGGCGTCGTACAGGCCCACGCGATGGTTATGGCCACCGCCGCAGCGCACGGCGTATTTCTGCGCGAGGCGCAGGCCGGGCACGGTCTTGCGGGTGTCGAGCACGCGCACGCCCGTGCCTGCCACGGCGGCCACGTGCGCAGCGGTGGTAGTGGCCGTGCCCGAAAGCAACTGCAGGAAATTCAGTGCCGAACGTTCCGCCGTTACCAGTGCGCGGGCGTTGCCGCGAATGCGGCAGATGACCGAGCCGGCCGCGACGCGGTCGCCGTCGCGCACCGCCCATTCGATCTGCACCTGCGGATCGAGCGTGCGGAAACAAGCGTTGAACCATTCGATGCCCGCCATCACCGCGTCTTCGCGGCAGGTCAGGGCGGCACTGGCGGTGGCGTTGGCCGGCAACAGGTCGGCCGTGGCATCGCCGACGCCGATGTCTTCGGCGAAAGCGCGTTCGACATCCGCCTGGATCAGGTCGGACGAAGGGGAAACAAGTTGTGCTGAAGTCATTCGGTCGGTGCTTGGGACGTGGCCGGTTGGCTGAGGCGACCGACGATGGCGTCCAGCGCACGGTCGAACAATGCGGTGGATTCAAGCACGCGCGCCGTACCGCTGGCGAGTGCCTGGGCCAGTTCGTGCGGTGCGTAGTCGGCCACCTTCAGGCCGCGACGGTTCACGAACAGGTAGCGACCGCTCATGGGGCTGATCCACGAGAGCTTGGCGCGCTCGATGGTTTCCGGCCCCGTCACGAACTCCAGCCAGGTGCCGGGCTTGAGTTCGGCGACGAGCAGCGCCTCGGGCGTGTCGAGCACCGGTTCCTGCTCGGGCTCGGAGCTGGCCAGTTCCGCCTCGGATTCGGCGATCGGCTGGATGCTTTCGGGAATGGGCAGGTTGGTGGATTCCTCCACGGCCTGCACTTCGGCTTCCGGCACGGCTTCGCCGAGCTGGTGGCGGTAGTAGGTGTGCAACTGGGCCAGCAGGCGATCGATGTCGCTTTCCTGGAAGGCCACGTTGCCCAGGCCGCGGCGCAGCGCGCGTTCGATGCCCGGCAGCATCTGGCGCAGGGCGCGACGCTCGTCGAGCGTGCGGGCCGGCTTGGTGCTGTCGATGAAGTCGTTGGCGAAGCGCAGCGCATCGCGGAACTCGCTCGATTCCTCGCCCTGGCGAAGAATGGTGAGTACCAGGTAGTTGGCCCATGCGCGCGACAGAATGCCGTGGATCAGCGGCGGAAGATTATGGCCTTCTATACGGCTGAGGATCTCGCGCGCGGCGCGGCGACGCGCCTGTTCGAGCTTCTCGCGGCCACGGGTGGATTCGGCCACGCGCTGCTCGGCGAGTTCCGCACGGCGGCGGCTGATGTCCTGGAATTCCTGCAGCTCGGCGCACAGGCGCTCGAAGATGGTCATGTCATCGTCGAAGTCCTGCAGCAGGCGGTCGACGATGGATTTGATCTTGTCGTGCAGGCGGTGGTCGCGATCGGATTCCGCCGACCAGCCCTTGGCGGCATCGGCCAGGCTGTCGAGCAGGCGACGCGCCGGATGCTGGCGGTGCGCAAACAGCTTGCGGTCGAGGATGGCGGCCTTGAGATACGGAATCTGCAGGCGCGCCAGCAACACCTGCATTTCGGTCGGCAGGTTGCGGTCTTCGAGGATGAACTCGAACAGCATGCCGACGAGATCGATGGTGTCCTCGTCGATGGTCGACACCTGGCTCGGCTTCTCGCCGCGCAGGGAGCCGATCTGGGCGAGCAGGTGTTCCTTGAGCTGCTGCACTTCGCCGGCCAGTTCCACCGCATTGCCGGCGCTCGCCGCCATGTGCTGGTTGATGGCCGCCTGGCTCTGCAGCACGCTCAGTGCGCCGATCAGTTCATTGGCGCTCGGCAGCTGCACGGCACCGGCCGGCAGATGCTGTCCGCCGCCCACAGGCGCCGTGCGCCGTGCGCTGAACAGCGTGCGCAGCGTCTGGATCAGTTCGCTGGATGCATTGCCGCTTTCGTCTTCGCCAAGGAACGTGCCCTCGGCCTGTGCAGCGCCAGTGGCGTCCGCAGCAGGAGCAGCCTGGCCGGCACCACGCGGCGCGCCGCCCGCGCGCGGGATTTCGTGACGCAGCTGCGGCAGCACGCCCGCCCGCACGAGTTCGGTGTTGATCTCCTGGTAGAGCTCGTCCAGCGAGGCCAGCACGTAGCGGTCGAACAGCTTGTAGATGATGAGCTTCACGCGCATCTCGGCGCTGAGCTCGCGCATCGCCTGGCGGAAGGCCTGCGACAGCGCGGCCGGGCCCACCGGGTTGGTGGCATCGTCGATCTTGATGCCGCCGTAGATGACGGAGAGGCGCTGGTTCACGGCGAACAGGTCGCGCGTGAGGCGCGTTTCGTTCTTGCCGATCATGCTGGTGATGGCCAGCGATTCTTCCAGCTCGTTGTCGGCGACCAGCGACAGTTCCACCGAGCCCACGGGCAGCGACACGCCGCCGGTGTTGCCGGTGTTGTTGCGATAGCTCGAGGCGAAATCGGTCAGTTCGCGCGAGATCTGCGCGAGGAAGCTGCGTTCCACCATCGGACGGCGCTTGCGCACTTCGCGCATGCCATCGAAGTAGTGCATCTGGGCGGCGTTGTTTTCCGCCTTCTCAGCCAGATCAAAAAGGGCGTCGTCGACATGCTCGAACATGCCGTTGATCAAGATCTGCAGGCGACGGCCAGCAATGTCCCGGACGGTGTTCAAGAGGGCGCCTCCGCGCTCGCTGGATGGGTCCAGGCGCTGGGTCAGGCTGACGATATTGGATGATTCACTGGCGTCTTTCATCGCCTTTCACCCCCTGAAAGTGATGCCGACGTGCCTACAGCCACATACGACAATACGCCAGCCTACGATAAGGGATGTCATGGGGCGCTGTCATTCGTCGTATCGATATATGTCGACACGTTCACAAGAAGCAGGTTCATGCGGGTGTCCGGCCAGGAAAAGCCGTCAGGCATCGGCCGGAAAGTCAGTGAGCTGCAAGGTCCCGATGCCTTCCTCGGGCAGCATGACGGGGATGCCGTCCTCCACCCGGTAGATGACCTTCCGGTCGGTGGTGATGAGGGCTTCCGTCACCGGCGCGCCCACGGCGGCACCAGCGACGTTCTGCACCTGGCCGGCCCCGATGGCCTTGTTCAGTGCGTCCAGCTCCTGGCGCTGGAGAGGGCGGACGGGAACCTTGCTGACCGGGCAGCAGAGGATATCGAGCAGGCGTTTGTCCATGGGGAGTGGGTCGTGCCGAGACGCGGAAAGTCCGTACAATAACCCTTTTGGATGGCTTGGGTCATGACATCGACTTCCCTCCCGCCGCGCGTGGGCGTTGTAATGGGCTCCCGCTCGGACTGGGAAACCATGGAGCATGCGTCCAGCGTGCTGGCCGAGCTCGGCGTGGCGCACGAGGTGCGCGTGGTGTCGGCGCACCGTACGCCCGACCTGTTGTTCCAGTATGCCGAGGAAGCGGTGGGTCGTGGCATCCAGGTCATCGTGGCCGGTGCCGGCGGCGCCGCGCATCTGCCGGGCATGCTGGCGGCCAAGACGCGGCTTCCGGTGTTCGGCGTGCCGGTGCAGTCCAAGGCGCTCAACGGCATGGATTCTCTGCTCTCCATCGCGCAGATGCCGGCCGGTATTCCGGTCGGCACCCTGGCCATTGGTCGTGCCGGTGCCGTGAACGCCGGCATCCTGGCCGCCTCGGTGCTGGCGCTGCACGACCCGGCCATCGCCGCCGCGCTCGAGGCTTACCGCGGCCGCCAGACGCAGACCGTCCTGGATAACCCGGACCCGCGCTCGTGACCGCCCGTCGTCAACCGGTGCTCGGCATCCTCGGCGGCGGCCAGCTCGCCCGCATGCTGGCCTTGGCCGCGGCCCCGCTCGGCGTGAAGACGCTGGTGGTGGACAGCGCCGCCGACGCCTGTGCCGGGCAGATTGCGCCGCTGGTCGTCGCGGACTGGACCGATTACGACGCGCTGGAACACTTCGCCCGCGAAGTGGACGTGGTCACCTTCGATTTCGAGAACGTGCCGGCCGAAACCGCGCATTGGCTGGCCAAGCGCGTCGACGTGTTTCCCGCACCGCGCGCACTCGCCGTGGCGCAGGATCGTCTCGCCGAGAAGACGCTGTTCCGCGAATGCGGTCTGCTGACGCCCGAGTTCAAGGCGGTCGATACGCGCGACGATCTGGACCGCGCGCTCGCCGTGGTCGGTGCGCCGGCCATCCTCAAGACGCGTCGCCTTGGCTACGACGGCAAGGGTCAGTTCCGCATCAAGACGCTGGCCGATGCCGATGCTGCATGGGCGGCACTGGGTTCGCAGGCGCAGGCACATGGCCTGATTCTCGAAGCGTTCGTGCCGTTCGATCGCGAATTGTCGGTGATTGCCGTGCGCAGTCGCGACGGCGATTTCCGCACCTGGCCGCTCACGCAGAACTGGCATACCGATGGCGTACTCTCGCTCAGCCTGGCGCCGGCATCGGACATCACGGCGCTGCAGGCGCGTGCCACCGGTCTGGCGCGCACGTTGGCGGAAAAGCTTTCGTACGTCGGTGTCTTCGCGCTGGAACTGTTCGTGAAGGACGGCGAGTTGCTCGGCAACGAAATGGCGCCGCGCGTGCACAACTCCGGTCACTGGACCATCGAGGGCGCGCTCACCAGCCAGTTCGAAAACCACGTGCGCGCCGTGCTCGGCCTGCCGTTGGGTGATACCTCGGCACGCGGACTGTCCGCCATGTTCAACTGGATCGGCGAGCTGCCCGACGCGGCACCCGTGCTCGAAGCCATCGATGCGCACTGGCACGATTACGGCAAGCAGCCGCGTGCGGGTCGCAAGGTGGGCCATGCCACGGTGTGTGCGCCCGACGCCGGTCGTCTGGTGGAACGCCTGACGGGTATCGCGCATGCCCTGGGGCGCGATCAGCAGGCAGATCCGGCGGTGGATAAGCTGAGGGAAACCAGGTAACCGCGAGCTGATCACCGCTGCTGCAAAAAAAACGGGGCCCGACGGCCCCGTTTTTCATTGGCTGGATTCCCGGAAGATCAGGCCAGGTTCTTGGCCGCAAATTCCCAGTTCGCCAGGTTCCAGAACGCCTCGATGTACTTCGGACGGGCGTTGCGATAGTCGATGTAGTACGCGTGTTCCCACACGTCGCAGGTGAGCAGCGGCTTGTCGCTGCCGGTGATCGGCGTGGCGGCGTTGGACGTGTTGACGATGCCCAGCGAGCCATCCGGACGCTGCACCAGCCAGGTCCAGCCCGAGCCGAAGTTGCCCACGGCCGACTTGGTGAACTCTTCCTTGAACTTCTCGAACGAACCGAACGCCTTGTTGATGGCGTCGGCCAGCTTGCCGGTCGGCTCGTTGCCGCCCTTCGGGCTCAACGAGTTCCAGTAGAAGGTGTGGTTCCAGACCTGGGCGGAATTGTTGAACACGCCGCCGGACGACTTCTTGATGATGTCTTCCAGCGCGGCGTTCTCGAACTCGGTGCCCTTGATCAGGTTGTTGAGGTTGGTCACGTAGGCCTGGTGATGCTTGCCATAGTGATACTCGAGCGTCTCCGCGGAAATGTGCGGCTCGAGTGCGTTCTTTTCATACGGCAAGGGGGGGAGTTCGATCGCCATGATATGGCTCCTGGGCGTTGGCTGAGGAAAGAGGTCGGGCTGGAACGGCCGAGGAACGGCGACCCGCGCACGACTGATACACTATCGATCTCATTGCATTGTAACGATGAA
Organism: Dyella japonica; assembly: GCF_040545895.1. Classification (GTDB taxonomy): domain Bacteria; phylum Pseudomonadota; class Gammaproteobacteria; order Xanthomonadales; family Rhodanobacteraceae; genus Dyella; species Dyella japonica_D. The sequence continues at coordinate 192,503 of NZ_JBEPMU010000003.1, read as the reverse complement.
GCAGCCGAATTATGGACGTTAACGAGCGAATCAAGGCGGTACTGGCCGAACACGCCATCGTGCTCTTCATGAAGGGCACGCCGCAGTTCCCCATGTGCGGCTTCTCCGGCCGCGCCGCGCAGGCGCTGAAGGAGGCGGGCGCGCAGTTCCACGCCGTCAACGTGCTGGCCGATCCGGAAGTCCGTGCGGCGCTGCCGCATTACGCGAACTGGCCAACGTTTCCGCAGCTCTTCATCCAGGGCGAGCTGATCGGCGGTTGCGACATCATCGAAGACCTGAAGGCGGCCGGTGAACTCGCCCGCATGGCGGCGGACGTGGCAGGAGCCGATTCCTGATGACGCTTCCCCTGGTTCGTTTGCCGGAAGGCTGGGCACCTGAGCCCGGCTCGCTGGCCGGTCGCGTCGTGCTGGTCACCGGTGCCTACGGCGGGCTTGGCTCCGCCGTGGCGCGCGCCGCGGCGCGCGCCGGTGCCACGGTGGTGATCACGGGTCGCCGCAAGCGCCAGCTCGAACAACTTTACGATGCGATGGTCGGTGAGGGGCTGCCCGAACCGGTGATCCATCCGCTCGACATGGAAGCGGCCACGCCGACGGATTACGAAGCACTGGCCGATGGCCTCGAGCGCGACTTCGGTCGACTCGATGGCATCGTGCATGCGGCCGCCAGTTTCAAGGAACTCACGCCGCTGTCCGTGCACAAGCCCGACGACTGGCTGCGTGCGATGCACGTCAACGTGTCGGCGCCGTTCGCACTCACACAGGCATGCATGCCGTTGTTGTCGCGCGCGTCGGACAGCGCCGTGGTGTTCGTGCTGGACAATCCCGAACTCGTGCAGCGCGCGCACTGGGGCGCCTACGGCGTGTCGAAGGCGGCGCTGGAGCGACTGGTCGAAATCCTGCATCAGGAAACGGAGCAGTCATCACTTCGCGCGCATGCGTTGCTGCCCGCACCGATGCGCACCACGCTGCGACGTGCGGCCTATTTCGGCGAAGACACCATGCTCCAGCCGCTGCCGGATGCGGCCGCCGAGGCGGCCATCTATCTATTGGGCTCGCAGGGCAAGAACGCGCGCGGCGCGGCCCTCGATTTGCGCACATCGGCATGACCATGACGCTGGAGTTTTGCTGACATGGAAATGCAGATGACCACGCTGTCGGCGGCGATCCTGCTGTTCCTCATCATGGATCCGCTCGGGAACATCCCGATCTTCCTGAGCCTGCTGAAGGACGTGGCGCCCAAGCGTCGCCGCAAGGTGATGATCCGCGAACTGCTGATCGCGCTGGGCGTGCTGCTCGTTTTTCTGATCGGCGGCCAGCACATTCTGAAGTTGCTGCAGCTTCGGCAGGAATCGATCAGCATCGCGGGCGGCATCGTGCTGTTCCTGATCGGCATCCGCATGGTGTTTCCGCCGGCCGATGGCGGCGGCATCTTTGGCAAGCAGGGCGAGGGCGAGCCGTTCATCGTGCCCATGGCCATTCCCGGCGTGGCCGGTCCTTCTGCCATGGCGGCTCTGTTACTGCTAACGAATACCCAGCCGGGACGCACCGCGGACTGGGCCATCGCACTGCTCGGCGCATGGCTGGCCACGTCAGTGATCCTGCTTTGCTCCACCTATCTGTTTCGCTGGCTGGGCGAGAGTGTGCTGACGGCGCTCGAGCGCGTGATGGGCATGCTGCTGATCGCGCTGTCAGTGCAGATGTTCATGGGCGGCGTGGCCGCGTATCTGCATCTGGTCGTTTGAAACTGTGGGCATCGTCCCTCTCGTGATCTTTCGGACCTATCCGCATAACCTTGCTGTCATAATCCGCTACCAGCATTTGGGGTAAATCCCAGGAGGCGGTCATGCTCAGCGTTGAACAGACCCTCACCGAACGTCTGCCGTGGTTGGCGCAACATCCCCTGATCCGCCGGCCGGTGGCCGGCATGCTGGGCCGGCTGGCCGATGAGGATGGTTTCAACCGTACGCTGGTAGCCGCTGGTGAGGCCGAAGGCTTCGATTTCGTCGAGCGCGTGCTCGATGTGCTCGGCGTCAGTTACTTCGTCAATCCGCGCGAGCGCGAGAACATTCCGGTCGAGGGTGGCGTGTTGATCGTCGCCAATCATCCGCTAGGGATGATTGACGCCCTGACCTTGTTGCAGATGGTGGGTTCGGTGCGCCGCGATGTGCGCATCCTGGCCAACGACTGGCTGATGTCGATCGAGCCGCTGCACAAATTGCTGTTGCCGGTGGACGTGTTCGGCAAGGGTGCGGCCTCGAAAATGCGCGATATCTACCGCGCGCTGGATAACGGCGAGGCCTTGATCGTTTTTCCGGCCGGCGAAGTTTCGCGCGTCAGTCCATCGGGCGTGAGCGACGGGCGCTGGGCCGATGGCTTCGTGCGCCTCGCGCAGCGCAGCCGCGTGCCGGTGCTTCCCATCCACATCTCGGCCCGCAATTCGGCCATGTTCTATGGCCTGTCGATGCTGGCCAAGCCGCTCAGCACGGCGATGCTGCCACGCGAAGCCATCTCGCCGACGAGTCGCCGTGTGGGTTTCAGCGTTGGCCCGCTCGTTTCCGCCGACGAGATCGAGCAACACAGCGGCGGCTCCACCAAGCGCGCTGCGAAGCTGATGCGACGCCATGTCTATCGCGTCGGTCGTCATCGGGGCCTGATCTTCGGCGGCCAGGCACCGCTGGCGCATCCGGAGCCCACGGAGCGTGTGGTGGCGGAATTGCAGTCGCAGGCTGAAAAGCTTGCCGACCTCAACGACGGCAAGCAGATCTTGTTGTTCAAGGGCGCATCCGACAGCGCCGTGCTGCGCGAGATCGGCCGCCTGCGCGAGCTCACGTTCCGCAAGGTGGGTGAGGGCACGGGCGCACGTCGCGACCTCGATGCCTACGACCCGCACTACGAACATCTGGTCTTGTGGGATCCGAAGGCGCTGCGCGTGGTCGGATCCTATCGCTTCGGGCACGGTGGTCGCCTGATCAGCGAACGCGGGATGCAGGCGCTCTATACCTCAAGCCTCTTCAGTTATTCGCCGGCGCTCGAATCGCGTCTGGCGCAGGGCCTGGAACTGGGCCGCAGCTTCATCGCGCCGGCGTACTGGCGTTCGCGTGCACTCGATCAGTTGTGGCAAGGCATTGGCCTGTATCTGCAGCGCCATCCCGAATTGCGCTACCTGTTCGGGCCGGTGAGCATGTCGGTCAGCCTTCCGCGCGAGGCGCGCGAGTGGATTGCGGCGGCACATCAGCATTACTTCGGTGCGCCTGGCCTGGCGTCGGCGCGTCAGCCGTTCGTGGTGTCGCCGGCGGTGATCGATCTGGTGCGCGATGCGCTGGCGGGGCTCGATCCGGCGGCCGGCCTTGGCAAGCTCAAGCATCATCTCGATGCGTTGGGCGTAAGCCTGCCGGTGCTGTATCGCCAGTATGTGGATCTGGTGGAACCCGAAGGCGTGCAGTTCCTCGATTTTGGCGAAGACCCGGGCTTCTCGGGCTGTGTCGATGGCCTAGTGATGTTGGACCTGGCCACGCTCAAGCCGGCCAAGCGGGCCCGCTATCTGGGGAAATGAGTACGGCGCCAAAGTCCTGGGCGCGGATCAGCGCCCATAGGCCGATCGGCCGTTGCCTTACACACATTCAGGTGGTTACTTATTGACCACCGTGGCAGGTAAATACGCGAACGCTGTCCATCGCGTGATCGTGCGGTAAATTTCTTGTAAAATACTTATGCAAAGCTGACGTCGTTGGCCAGAGCACAAGGGGCTTGTCGCTGCCCTGGCCAGCAGTCTCAACTGATTTCGTAATTTCGCCCGATTTTTACCGATCGGGCTTTTTTACGCCCGGAGGAAACGTTTAAATTTACGTTAAATGGCATGAAATCGCGTTTTGAAGCAGTGGGTTGCGAAATATTTTTCGATAAATCGCGAAATCTTTCTGTCGGGCGGCGTGCCTCTTTTCCTTCTCTGTTTGCTGGCGACCTCCGGGCGGCGGCTGACTCCAAATTTTTGTCAATTCTGGAATGACGATGATGAAACGAAACCACCTTTCCATGGCCATCGCTGTCGTGTTTTGCATGGCTGCCGGCGTTGCCTCGGCCCAGGACACCACGGGCCAGGCCACCAACCCGCAGACCAAGGAACCGGCCACGCGCAGCGGCCCGTCGAGCACGTCCAATACCACCACCTCCAATGACACCAAGCGTGCCCAGCAGCTGGACACGGTGACGGTGCAGGCGCAGAGCCTGTCGCTCGGCGACGGCCTGATGTCGGTGCAGACGGCTCCGAAGGCGGTTTCGACCATCTCGCGCGACGCCATCGTCAAGGCGGCGCCGGGTGGCACCTTCGTGCAGATGATCGACTCGATCCCGGGCGTGAACGCCTCGACCGATGACGTGAGCGGCCTGGCCAACGGCAACTACCAGATCCGCGGCTTCACCAGCGACGAAATCGGTACCACCGTGAACGGCGCGCCGATCAACGATAGCGGCAACTACAAGGTCTACTCGACCGAGTACGGCGACACCGAGAACATGGGTGACATCACCGTGCTGCAGGGTTACCCGGACGTCGACACGCCGATCTCCGGCGCTGCCGGCGGCGCCATCTCCTGGGTCACCATCGACCCGTCGCACAAGGCCGGCCTGGATTTTGCCCAGAGCCTGGGCAACCACGACTATCGCCGCACCTTCCTGCGCTTCAACACCGGCGACCTCGGGCCGGTGCGCGCGTGGCTGTCGTACTCGAACAACACCTCTGATTTCTGGCGCGGCCCGGGCGACTTGAACGTCACCAAGGTCGACGGCAAGGCGCTGTGGACGATCGACGACAACAACTACATCTCCGGCTCGGTCCAGTACAACCGCGAGCGCAACTACAGCTACGACAGCCTGACCAAGGCCCAGGTGCGTTCGGGCGGCTATTTCCAGAGCTACGACGAGGCTTACAGCCCGACCGATACCTACTACTGGAAGCTCCACACCAACCCGTTCACCAGCTGGCTGGCCAGCCTCGATGGCGAGTTCAAGCTGGCTGACAGCCTGCGCCTGTCGGTGGTGCCGTACTTCTGGTACGGCAACGGCGGCGGCGGTGGCGGCTACAAGTTCACCGAATCGACCGTGCCGCAGAACGTGATCGGCGTGGCCGACCAGGATCTCAACGGCGACGGCAAGATCGGCGGCAGCGCGGTGGCTTACGACGTCAGCCAGACCTTCACCTACCGCCCGGGTGTCATCGCCAAGTTGAACCAGGACTTCGGCATGGACGACAGCCTGGAGTACGGCTTCTGGTACGAGCGTGCTCGCCAGCAGCAGCAGGAGGTCTTCAACCCGGCCGTCGGCGGCGAGCCGTCCGATTTCTGGGGCGACTCCAACTACATCCGCTACTCCAACGGCGTGATCCAGCGCCTGTACCGTGAGTACACCAACTCCGAAATCAAGAAGTTCTTCGCCACCAACACCTGGACGCCGAACGACAAGTGGACCATCACGGTTGGCGCGGCGTACCTGTGGGAAGACCGTAGCGGTTACGACTACGAGAACTGGGGCAGCTACAGCACTCCCAATGCCAAGACCAACCAGTTCGGCGGCGAGGCCGAAGCGACCTATCACAAGGTCAGCCCGACCGCTGGCGTGAAGTACCAGCTCGACGACCAGAACCAGTTCTACATCGGCGCCGGCCGTACCTACCGTGCACCGATCAATGGCTCGCTGCTGCAGAACGTCGCCGTGGCGGACAACCCCAAGAACCTCGCCAACGCTGCGGCCGGCACCTATCAGTCCAAGCCGGAAGAGGCCACCACGGTCGACCTGGGCTGGCGCTTCTATGCCGATCACTTCTCGGCCAACGTCGACGCGTACGAGTCGCACCTGGTCAACAAGCAGATCTCGGGCTACGACGTGAACTCCGGCCAGACGGTGTACCTGAATCTGCCGAAGATGCACATGCGCGGCGTCACCGCCGAAGGCAGCTACAAGTTCGCTGAAGACTGGACCTTGTACGGCAACTACTCGTACCAGAAGGCCATCCTCGACGGTAACGTCAACACCTTCGGCGACGGCACCTATCCGACCGAAGGCAAGACCTTCATCAACACGCCGAAGAACTCGGGCTTCGTGCGCCTTGGCTACGACCATGGTCCGTTCTGGGCCAGCCTGGACGCCAAGTACCGCGGTCCGATCTGGGGCGACTGGTCGAATACCGAACAGGTGGGCGGCTACACGGTGTTCAACTTGAACGCCGGCTGGAAGTTCGACGACTTCGCCACCTGGCTGCGCAACCCGTACATCAAGCTCAACGTGTTCAACCTGACCAACAAGCGCGCGCTGACCAACGCCAACAACATCGGCGCGTTCCTGGCCAGCAACCCGGGTAACACGATCAAGGACGTCAACACGGGCGGCACGCTGTTCACCTCGGCACCGTACTACTCGCTGCTGGAAGACCGTACCTACATGGTCACCTTCGGCATCTCGTTCTTCTAAGCCGAAGACGAACTCGCTGTACCCCGAAACCGGCGCCGAAAGGCGCCGGTTTTTTTGTGCCCGGGGAAATGTTCAGCCATCAATAACTTGCGCGAAGCGTAAGAAGAGCCCGCAAGAATTGTGAGTATTTCGTCAATAAGTTACGAAATTGTAATATAATGCGGATACATTCGTCGTGATGAGTCGCGGTCGACGGCCCCGCAGGGCGGTCCCGGGCGAGTCAAAATAATTTAGGGAATCAGTCACTTAAGACGGTGGCGAGGGGGCATGGGACTCCTTCGGTCTGGTCCCATGCCTTTTTTGCGACTTTCTTAAGGGGTTGAATCTCGATGAACCATTCTTTGCGTACGAAATTGCTGCCGGTGGCAATCGCAGGCTTGCTTGCGGCCTCCCCGGTGATGGCCCAGGACACCTCGTCGTCGATCAGCGGCCGCATCGTGGACGGCAGCGGCCAGCCGATCGCCGGCGCCACCGTGCAGATCGTGCATGAGCCCTCGGGCACCACCAAGACCACCACCACCGACGCGGCCGGCCGTTATTCGGCTCAGGGCCTGCGCGTGGGCGGCCCGTTCGACGTGAAGGTCTCCAAGGACGGCACCCAGAGCGAGCAGGACAACGTGTACCTGCAGCTGGCCCAGGACACGGCGGTCAACCTGACCATGGGCGTTTCCGCCGATACGGCCAACGCGCAGAACCTCAGCGGCGTGACCGTCTCGGCGAACACGCTGTCGCAGACCTTCACCCCGGACAACAAGGGCCTGTCGACCATCGTGTCGCGTCGCGAGCTTGAGGCTACGCCGACCCCGGGTCGCTCGATCCAGAACGTGGTCCGTCTTGATCCCCGCGTGGTGATCACCGACCGCGCCCGCGGCGAAATCTCGGCCGTGGGCCAGAACAGCCGCTACAACAACATCACCGTCGACTCGGTCAGCGCGAACGATCCGTTCGGCCTGAACGCGAACGGCCTGCCGACGCTGGGCACGCCGATCTCGCAGGACACCATCGAGGAATACAACATCTCGACGGCCAACTACGACGTGGCCACCCGTCGCGGCATCGGCGCCAACGTCAACGCCGTGACCAAGAGCGGTACCAACGACTTCCACGGCTCGGTCTACTACGCGTTCCAGAACACCGACATGATCGGTGACAACGAGCAGGACAAGCCGTACGCCGGCTTCAACCGCCAGTGGACGGCCGGCGGCACCGTGGGCGGCCCGATCATCAAGGACAAGCTGTTCTTCTTTGCGTCGTATGAGAAGAGCGAGCAGGTCGGCTCGGGCAGCCCGTATGGTCCGCAGGATTCCGGCGCTGCGACGCCTATCAAGAACCTGACCAGCCAGCAGGTGCAGCAGGTGCGCGATATCGCCGCCAAGTACGGCCTGACCGATATCGGTTCGGTGGGCGGCGGCAACTCCAACCTGCAGGACAAGCGTTACCTCGCCAAGATCGACTGGAACATCGCGGACAACCACCGCGCCAGCTTCACCTATAGCGAGACCAAGGAAGAGAAGCCGATCATCACCGGCAGCACCACCAAGCTCGTGCTGTCCAGCGGCTGGTACAAGACCAACGTCGACAACAAGAGCTACGCGCTGCATTTCTACGACGACTGGTCGGACATTTTCTCCACCGACACCACCTTGTCGTACGCCAACTTCGACCAGAACCGCGGCCCGTACAACGGCGTGGCGATGCCTGACATCACCGTCTATCCGGTGGCGTTCAACGGCCCGGCGATCGAGTTCGGCACGGAGTACTCCAGCCAGGCGAACGTGCTGAAGGTGAAGACCCTCGACGCAGCCTGGGCCGGCACCTTGTACCTCGGCGACCACACCGTGAAGGGTGGTTTCGATTACGAAAAGGGCAAGTACTACAACCTCTTCCTGCAGAACTATTACGGCAGCTACACCTTCGAAGAAATCCCGGGCAACACCACCGGTCTCGATAACTTCGCCAAGGGCTTGTACTACCAGTACCGGTACAACCGTCCTGCCGGCAACCTGGGCCTGGGCGATGTCGCCGCGAACTACAACCTCACGCAGTGGGGCATCTTCCTGCAGGACACCTGGCAGGTGACCAACAACCTGTCGCTGCAGTACGGCGTGCGCGTCGACGTGCCGCTGATGGACGACAAGCCGCTGTACAACGCTGCCTACGCCGCAGCACCGGGGCCGACCAAGGCCAATGGTCAGGCCACTGGCGGTTACGGCCAGACCAACCAGTACACCATCAACGGCCATCGCGTGGTGCAGCCGCGCATGTCGTTCAACTATGCGTTCAACACCGAGCGCATGACGCAGCTGCGTGGTGGCGCGGGCCTGTTCGTGACCAACCAGCCGGCCGTGTGGATGGGCAACATCTTCTCCAACTCCGGCGTGACCCAGACGCAGTACAACTGTGGTCCGACCCAGTCGCCGCCGTGCAACGTCAATCTGCCGGCGTTCAGCCCGGATCCGCATAACCAGAACCCGGGTCCAGTGGGTGCTGGCCAGATGACGGTCAACACGATTTCCAAGGACTGGAACATCCCGACCGCGTGGAAGATCAGCCTCGGCGTCGACCGCGAGCTGCCCTGGTATGGCCTGATCGCCACGGCTGACTGGGAGCACATCGACCAGCGCGATGCGATCTGGTTCCAGAACGTGAACCTGGGCACCCCGACGGGTGTGCTGCCGGATGGCCGCAACACGTACTACGGTGCATTCACCGATCCGGCTACGACCAAGCCGGGCCCGCGCGCGCATGCCAACTCGGCCTTCTCGGGCCAGATGATCAACCTCGCCAACACCAGCAAGGGCAGTGCCGACAGCATCGCGCTCTCGCTGAAAAAGCCGTTCTCGGAAGAGTGGTCGGGCATGGTCGGCTTCACCTGGAGTCGTTCGACCGAAGTAAACCCGGGCACGTCCTCGGTCGCCAACTCGAACTACGGCAACAACTACGTCTACAACTCCAACGAAAACGTGGCCAGCACCTCGAACTACTCGGTGCCGCGTCGCGTGATCGCCTCGCTCAACTGGCAGCATCGCTTCTGGGGCGACTACGCCACCAGCGCGAGCATCTTCTACGACGGTCATTCCGCGTCCCCGTACAGCTGGACCTTCGGCAATGACGCCAATGGCGACGGCTACATCAACGACCTGGTCTACATCCCGCGTCCGGGTGAAGTCCAGTTCCGTCCGGGCACCAGCCAAGCGTTGATCGATCAGTTCTGGGAGAACATCCAGAAGAACGATTACCTGAAGGATCACCAGGGTGAAGTGGCCAAGCGCAATGGCGATCGCGCCGGCTGGATCAACCAGATCGACCTGAGCTTCAGCCAGGAAATCCCGGGCATCTTCAAGGGCAACAAAGGCATCATCCGCTTCGACGTCTACAACTTCACGAACCTGCTGAACAAGCACTGGGGTATCGAGAAGCGCGTGGCGTTCCCGGGTGGCCGTGCCCTGGCTGACTACGCCGGTGTCGACCCGAAGACGGGCAAGTACATCTACAACATCGATTGCGGTGGCAAGGCATCGTGCACCACCTACAACCAGGGTGGTGGCTACCATCCGCTGCCGATCCCGACCTACATCAACAACAACGACGACCTCGCCCAGCGCTGGTCGGTGCTGTTGACGGTGAAGTACGCGTTCTAAAACGTAGTTGTTTGCGATGTTGATCTCAGGCCGGCGCCCTTTGGGCGCCGGCTTTTTTATAAACGGGAGAAAGCCCTGCAACTTGACCCTGCCATGCCTGGCGCGGGAAGCTACGCGGTCCGCCGCGTTTTGCACGGACGTACGAGCCGCGAGGGCGCGGCGAGGAGAATGCTTCAATGAATGAGATTCAAGCCGGAAAGTCCGGCCGACCCGCCACCGTGAGCGCGCGCATTTCGCCCGCCGGTGGCCTGGACATCCTGTCCCGCAATGAGGTGGCGCGCCTGCGCGACGCCAGTGGTTCGGGCCTGCACGCCTTGCTGCGCCGCTGCGCGCTGGCCGTGCTGACCTCGGGCAACATGAGCGACGATCCGCGCTCGATCCTGGAGCAGTTTCCCGATTTCGACATCCAGGTGCTGCAGCAGGACCGCGGCATCAAGATCGAACTTACCCACGCGCCGGCCCAGGCCTTCGTGGATGGCCAGATCATCCGCGGCATCAACGAGCTGCTGGTGGCCGTGGTGCGCGACATCGTCTACGTGTCCACGCAGATGGAGCAGGGCAATTTCGATCTGGACGACAGCGTAGGCCTCACGCATGCCGTGTTCGAAATCCTGCGCAACGCGCGCATCCTCAAGCCGCAGATCGACCCGAACCTCGTGGTGTGTTGGGGCGGCCATTCGATTTCGCGCGACGAATACGAATACACCAAGCAGGTCGGCTACCAGCTCGGCCTGCGTGGCCTGGACATCTGCACGGGTTGCGGCCCAGGCGCCATGAAGGGCCCGATGAAGGGCGCGACCATCGCGCACGCCAAGCAGCGTCGCCGCAGCAACCGCTACATCGGTATCACCGAGCCGGGCATCATCGCGGCCGAATCGCCGAACCCGATCGTCAATCACCTCGTGATCATGCCGGACATCGAGAAGCGTCTCGAAGCGTTCGTGCGCATGGGCCACGGCATCATCGTGTTCCCGGGCGGCGTGGGCACGGCGGAGGAGATCCTGTATCTGCTCGGCATCCTGCTGCATCCGGACAATGCCGGCGTGCCGTTCCCGCTGATCCTCACTGGCCCCAAGCAGTCGGCCGCGTACTTCGAGCAGATCGATCGCTTCCTGCGCCTGACGCTCGGCGAGAGCGTGACGCAGCACTACCAGATCATCGTGGACGACCCGGCTGCCGTGGCGCGCGCGATGGTTCGTGGCATCGACAAGGTGCGCAACTATCGCCTCGACACCAAGGACGCGTTCTTCTTCAACTGGGCGCTCAATATTCCCTACGCGTTCCAGCTGCCGTTCCGTCCCACGCACGAAGCCATGCGCTCGCTCGCCATCCATCGCGATCGCCCGCGCCATGAGCTGGCCGCCGACCTGCGTCGCGCGTTCTCCGGCATCGTGGCCGGGAACGTGAAGGAAGAGGGCATGCGCGCCATCGAGAAGTACGGCCCGTTCGATATCGACGGTGACGCGGACGTGATGACCTCGCTGGACGAATTGCTGAAGGCCTTCGTGGCCCAGGACCGCATGAAGCTCCCCGGCGGCACGGCCTACGTGCCCTGCTATCGGGTGCTCACCAGCAAGGCCGCCTGAACATCATCGGTTGGTCAAAACGTCTTGACAGCCCGGAGCTGAATATTCAAACTATTCAGCTCACCCCGCCCGAATAGCTCAGCCGGTTAGAGCACTTGACTGTTAATCAGGGGGTCGTTGGTTCGAGTCCAACTTCGGGCGCCAGATACTGCAAGGGCTGCGAGCAATCGCAGCCCTTTGCTTTTGTCTACTATTCGCGCTTCTGTCTATTATTTGGCGTGATTGGGCTCACCGTGGTGGGCTTTGCCCGGTAGTGCTTGCGGGTCACCTTCGGATCCGCGTGGCCCAGCAGCTGCTGCGCATGCGCCTCGTCGTCGGCATCGCTGCCGCTCTTGCGGCGGATGTCATGGAACGTGAGATCACCCAGCTTCGCCCGTAGCTTCACGTGGCGCCACGAGGCCTTCAGGCCGGTGGTGGTATAGCGCGTGCCGTCGCGGGTCAGGAACGCCGGCTGAGAGCCAATGCGGAGGCCTGCGATGCGCTTCCACAGCGTGGTCAGCTCATCGGTCCAGCCGATGACGTGGCGCTTCTTGGTTTTGCTGTCGATGTAGGCGATGCCATCGTCGGTGGCCGCCGTCAGGTTCAGGCTGACCAGGTCGAGCTGACGCATGCCCGTGATGTAGGCGAACTGCAGCAGGTCGCCAAAGCGTGTCGACGCCTGTGCCACCAGCGCATCGAGCTCGGCGTCGGTGACGTAGCGATCGCGCGCCGTTTCCTTGTTGCGGAAGCGCATGCCGGCGGCGGGGTTTTCGCCCTTGTACAGACCGGCATTCATCATGTGGTTGTACGCGGCGGAGAGCAGGGCGCGATCGCGGTTCGCAGCGACGTTGCCTTTCTGCACCAGGTACGTGTAGACGTGCGAGCGCTCGACTTCCTCGAGCAGCATTTCGCCGAACACCGGCAGCAACGCCTTTGCGCTCCAGCCGTAGTTGTCCACGGTGCGTGGCGAGAGGCGCTTGCCGGCGACCTGCAGGTAATGGGCGATGGCGCCGCCGACGGTCATCTTGTCGGGACGCGCCGCGCCCTCCAATTTCGCCCACTCCTGCAGCGCGATTGCATAGTCATCGCCCAGGCGCAGCCAGTGCGGCTTTCCGTCCTTGCGCGAGACGTAGTAATAGGCGCCGTGCTTGAGCTGCATGCGGCGCGGTAGGTGCTTGTTGGCGGTGCGTTTGCGTCCCATGTCAGATCGCTCGAACGAGACTGGAGAAATCAGGCTCGCGGCGTTTCGGCTTTGGCGGTGCGCGCGAGATCAACGCCATGGCGCGCTCGACCAGGGGGCGGCCGACGGCATTCGGGCGAAACGGTATGCCCATCATCGTGAGCGCTTTGCATTGGGCCGACCAGCGCTTTTTGGCTGTCAGCTGCGAAACCTCGTCGGGTGTAAGCCAGGTATCGGTCATGCCACACCAATCCATTCGGCAAAACTCAAGCCGGTATCGGCGCGAAGAAACGCCTGGTAGCGCTTCTGTGAGCGCGTGAGCTTCGGAGTTGGAGGCGGGGCAGGGCTGTTCACCGCGACATAGTCGATACCCGTGGCAGTGACAAAAAACACATCGTCGCCACCCGAAAGCGCATTGCCGAGGCGCCGCGTCATCAGCCCCTTGGCGACGAGTTCCATACAGGCACGGTGGTCCTGCGAACCTTCGCCGGTGACAAAGTGATTGCGGTATTGGCTGCCTCTGCCAAACTGATCGACACCCAACGAGTGCTGCAGGATCTGGAGAAGATCAGCCATCGGCGCCTCCGAGGAGCTTGCGAAAGAGGCCTCGCCCTCGTCCTGCCCCGGCCGCCAACGCCAGTGGCTCGGGCCCATGCTTGAGCTCAAACTGAAAGATGGGGCTGCCGCTGAGCGCCTTTTGCACAAGGCCCGGAAGCGCTGCATAGAGTTCGCGAGGCATCTCCGCATAGTCCACGCAATGAAGCGGCTTCAGAATCGCCATCGCTTCCGGATCAGGCACGATATCGAACATAGAGGCGATGTCACGTACCACGGACACGCTGAAATGTCCCTGCCTCAGCATTTTGTTGAGGGCGGCCATGGCGGCCATCTGGCGGACGTTATCCAAGAGCGGCCTCCGCGTGTGGCGTCGTCATGGAAAGCATCGTGTCGATCGCCGCATCCCAAAGCACCTTCTCTTCATTGGCCTTCGGTGCAGATGCCGAACGCATGCTGATCGCGCCGAACGAAAACGAGATATCTGCGTTCTCGATCAACCAACGGTAGCGACGCGCTTCGTCGCTGTCAGGTGATGCAGACGGCAACACCGCCTGCGGCGCAGGGGCAGCTACCAGGGCGACCGCTTTAGGCATGGCCTCCGACACGCGCTCCATGAAGGCAGCAGCCTGATCGAAATGGGCAAGCGTTGCTGCGTCTGCACGAGCCCAAAGCGTATTTGCCTTTGTGCCCTGTGAGACGACCAGTCCGCGCTTACGCAAGGCGGTCAGTCCGGTGAGCACTTCCGTCATGCTGAGCTTGGTCCGGAAGTCCAGGGTGCCGCGTTCCACCCATTCGCCCTCGCGGAGCGCCTGGAACACAAGAAGGGTCTTGGTGCCAAGGCGCCCGACAGCAACGTCGGGTTTGCCGGCTGCAGTGCCCTCGGGCGCCGGAGTGCTATCGCTGGGGCATTCCGCGGCGGCATGGTTCTCAGACGGTTGCTGAGCCGCATCAGCCTCGGGCTGAGGTGCAGACGCGACGCGGGCCACAGGCGACCCTGGCAGCATGTACCGCAGGATGCCGTCCAGGCCGTTCCGGCTAAGCAGCTGCCTCTTGTGCACCATGCCGCGCAACGTGTTGCGCAGACCCTGCATCGCTCCCGTGTCGTTGGTGTCGGTACCGGTGGCGATGGCGAGCTCGTTGATGGCGACAGGCTCGCCGGCGGCGCGCAGCGACTGGATGATCGTTGATTCAAGCGCCACGGCCATTCTCCTTTGAGATCCGCAAGGGCGCCGGCAGCCAGAAACGATGCTCAAGCAACTCGGCCGCACGCTTCGCCACTTCGGCCTTCTTGAGCGGTAGCAGTTCCTTGGCGCGCTCGGCGCCTTGCACTTCGGTGACGGCCTCGATCGCGATAGCCTTGGGCACGGCACCCAGGAAGTTTTCGACCGTCGCCTGCCAATGTTGCGCCATGTCGAAGCCGAGGCGATCGACAAGGATCTCCACCATGTCGCGCTTGCTACGCTGGGACTGCATGGCGCCAGAGCCAAATGTCCCGTTGAACGCGCATGCCGTGCAGATGGCCAGGAGGTTCTGCAGTTCGTCCGCCGGCAAATCGAACACCCACCGGAGGGCGTCGCCGGCATCCTCGGGGATCTGGCCGCGCCACTCCTCGGTGAGCTGGAAGAGATCCTCGATCGGCGCGTAGTCCGCCGCAACGCCCAGGCGCTGGAAGTCCGCACCGCGGTACGGCGTGGCGTTCATGCTGCCCAGGTGCAGGTACCAGTGCACGCCGAAGGTGCTCTGCAGCAGCTCCCAGGCCAGCAGCGCGAGCGCGACATCGGCGCGCGTGGCCAGCTCCAGCTGCAACGCCGCGGTACGGTAGCCGGTGAGGCGTTCAACCATGGCGTTTGACAGCTCGGCCGACTCCGGCGCCTCCCTTGCTGCTCCCCCCTTGGCCTTTTCCTTTTCCTTGGCCGCGCGCTTGGCATCGGCTTCCTTGATCAGGCCGCGGTGGATCCGCAGGCCGTTGTGGGCCAGCTCGATGATCGCGCCCGATGCAGCCATGGCCTTGGCCGAAAAGTTGACCATGCCATCCTTGATCAGCGCGATCCGGCTGTCGATGTTGTTGACCTGCACGTCCAGCTGGTCGAACTCGTCCTGCGTTGCCGCCTGCAGGTCTTCATCCTCGATCGCCTGCAGGACGTTGATACGCTCCTGGAGCGGAGCACGTTCGGCCTGCAGGGCGGCGATCGCGGCCGTCTCTTGGGCCGTGGCTTCGCGCTTGGTGCTCTTCTTGCGCTGATAGCTGTAGACCGACACATAGTCACGCTTCACCTCGACCCAGGCCCAGCCCTCGGCTTTTATCCGCGCCTTCATGTCGTCGAGTTTCACCGTCACCAGCTTTTCGACCAGGCCGCGATCGAGGTAGATCGCTTTGGTGAACATGTCGCGGCGGATGAAGCCGCCGGCGGCCTCGTATGCCTCGATACCGACGAATTGCGCTTCGTCGCTGTCGTTGAAGTCGATCTCGCTCTTGACCAGGCGGCGCCGCACGTTCTCCGCCTGGTACTCCTTGTTGGTGTGCTCGACCTCCTTCCACACGCGTTCCTGCTGCTTGCGGTCGTCGGTGATGCTGAAGGTCTGCAGCGTTTCGAGCGTCATCCGGCTTGCGCGATATGCCTCGATCAGTGCTGGCGATACCTTGGCCAGCTTGAGGCGTTGCTTGACCGCCGACTCAGGGCAGCCGAAGGCGGCCGCGATCGCGGAAACACCATGACCGCGTTCCGCCATCGCGTGGAATGCATCGAACTGATCCGCTGGGTGCATAGCCTCGCGCACCACGTTCTCGGCCAGACTCGCATCGTGCGCGTCGTCACCGAGCACTGACATGCAGGGGATGCCGTCCTGGAGCGCATCGGGGAGCTTGCCGTCCTCTTTCTCGATGCGCTGCAGCGCACGCAATCGGCGGCCGCCGGCGACGACTTCGTATTTGCCGCCCTTGGCGGCTACCGTCAGATTCTGCAGCAGCCCGTGCGCGCGGATTGAGGCGGCGAGATCATCGATGCTCTGGCCACCCATCTTGCGCACGTTGAGCGGCGACGGAACCAGCTTAGAAAGCGGAATGGAAGTGATCAAAGGGATTCCCCCGTATGGTGAGTGGCGGCGGCCGACGGCTCGCCGCGAAGTGCCTTGCGCGATGCGCGATGCATGGCGCGCTCCGCCATCCTTATCGCCCGTTCCATCTCGGCGCCGGCGCGAAGCAATGCCATGGCAACGCCAGGCGGCGTGTACATGAGGGCCAACTCGTCCTGGGCTTTCGTGAGCTGGCCTTGCGCGGGCTGGATTGCGCTGATGATGCGTGCGGCGTTCTGAGCTCGCCGCCGCTGACGTGCTTTTGCGTCCATCGTCTTACCCCTGGTTTCGCTGCTTACGGCGCAGGTCCGCCATGCGCTGGCTGCAGGCGATGCACACGCGCCTGCCGTTGCGGAGCACGGCGTCGCCGGTGACGAAGTGCTGGCCCGAACCGCAAAACCACCGGCCCGTGAGGGACTCGGCGGCTCGCGTCAGCTGCTTCGCATCCTTTTTTTGCTGGCTCATGCGCTGCCTCACGAGCCCACTTCGGTGTGGTCTTCCCAGGTGAACTCGCTCACCGGTAGGTGCTTGCCGCAACCGCAGCACCAGGTCGCGCCATAGAAGCTCGGGTCACGCGCATAGGTCTCGGCCAGCGGCAAGCTCATCGTCGTGGCCACGCCGCATCCAGCCAAGCCGTTGCGTGACATCAGCGGGTACGGGACGGGCGAGCCGTCGAGCATGAACTGATGCACGTAGGTTCGGCGCACCTGGCGCACAAAGCCCTTGGCGCGTTCCTCCTCGCTCAGCACCAGGTACGCGGCGTTCTGCTTGCCGATCTCTGGATCGCCAAAGCGACGAATGCGCGGATCGTTAGGGTCGGTGGTGTGCGTCATGCCGGCAGGCCTCCTTCTTTGCGTGCCAGGCGCTCGGCTGTTTGCTCGTCGACCAGGCGCAAATGGATTCCGTCGTTGAGCTCCTGCACCGTCAGAAACAAGCCTTCGGGCGTGGACCTGATGTCCTGCATGCTGATGACGACGTGACCGCCTTGCTTGGCCACCAGAAGGGCGGCGAACTTCATCCATTGCTCTCGCAAGGCTGCGGTCACCGCATGGTTGGGGTTCAACTCGCGGGCACTCATACGTGGGCCGGCAGCGCACGCTGCGCGCATTCGCCCGCAAGCGCGGCATAGCCGGCGGCGTCGGTGTAGTCATCGGCGTGCACGCGGCCAGCGGTGCTGCGCGCGATCTTGAGCACGAGCATGAAGTTCCAGCCCTGCAGCTCGGTGAGCGACGTCCCGTGCACGGCGTTGAATGCGGCTACCGCGCGGGCCATGCTGCGTTCGCCGTGCTCCTGGTCGCGCAGCTCAGCGCGATCGTCGATGGCGCCTGCTGCTTCCAGCAGGATTTCCGACGCTCCCTTCGGCATTGCCAGGTCGCGCTGGTGGATGGCGTCGATCACATCCGAATAGCGCAACACTTCCGCGTGCTGGGGCAACATGCCCGGGTGGAAGTTGGTGAGGTAGAGCGTGTTGGTGGAGTGCATGCCGTCGGCCGGGTTCCAGTCATCCACCACGTTCGGCATATTCAGGTAGCCGGCGATGACCTGAGCCATCTGGGTTTTGCCGCAGCCCTGCGGGCCGTGGACGATGACGCTCTTGTGATTCATGGTTTTCCCCTGGTGGTGGGTTACTGGATGCGGCCGGTGAAACGGCAGTAGGCGATGAGCGCGGCGATCACCCAGGCCGCGCAGATGGACGGCCACGAGACGATCCAGGCGCCCGGCTGCTTGTCGAACAGCTCGGGCACCTGCGTGGCGCTCTGGATTCGGGCGATGGCGGCTTTGACGGCTGCCGCGACATCGCCTTTGGACCCGGTGCGATCGGTGACGATCACAGGTCCACCTCGGCGGCCTGGGCTCGGAGGCTCTTCCACAACCGGTCAGCGGCTTGGAGCGCAGCCTGCACGGTGGCGTGGAGGTGATGGGTGCGCGCAGCGCGCTCGCCGTTGGACTGGATGATCTCGCCGCGATACGCGTCGCCTTCACGCGCTGCGTTGAAAGTCACAGGCGGAGCAATGGGAAGGGTGGCAGCAGGCATGATCAGGCCTCCGAGGCGATGGCAAGGGACGTGCTGGGCCATGCGGCGTTGGAGCGCGCTTCGTCGGCGCGCTTCGCGAAATAGCCGCTCTGAACGTCGTTGTGGCTGATGGTGGCCAGCGTGGTTTCGTCGGAACGGCCCGAATTGCGGGCCGCTTCGGCGTAGAGGCGATGGGCGAGCGCCTGGGCGTCGTGAGCCGCGGCGAGCTTTTCCCAGTAGTGCGTTGCCGTGCTCATGCGGCCACCGCTGCCGGGCGTTTGGTGCGGCGCTGCGTCTGCTCCCAGGCGCTTTCCGCGAGTTCGAGCGTGGGCAGCTCAGCCGTATGCGTGCAGCCGCAGGCGATGCGGTGCCGGCCGGGGCAGGGCTCAAAACGGACGGGCTCGCCGCTGCGGCGCCCACGGACCTGGTAATGCTTCGGCTCGGCCTTGCATTTCCGGCATTTCCGGAATCGGCCGATAGCATGATGGACTGCGCTCTCGATCATAGGTTTGTCCTCAGAGCCTGTGCGCCAAACCGGGCGCCACGTATGCTGTTTGGCGGCACGGAGCAGGGTGCCGACGCCCAAACTATGCTGAAGAGCATTATTTAATGCAAGTCAGCATAATGCCGAAAAGCATAAGTCGGCGCTAAACAGCCTGATCGTTTATCTAGCGTTCAGATATTTGGCAGGGAAAAAGGGGACGCTCCGGATGCTGCAAGTCACCACAACAAGGGATAAGGCGATGACGAAAGCGGGAGTGTTGAAGCGGGGATTGGCCGTCGCGGTGGTCATGGCGTTGGCGACCGGCATTGCGGGGGCAGCAGGCGCAGCTCCGGCTGTGGGTCTAGGCTCGGCGTGGCCGAATGCTCAGGACGTCAGCCGTAGTTCGAATTGGCACGTCTACGTGTTCGTGCGTGACGGCGTGAAGTACGTCCAGGTGAACGATGCCGCCGGTAACGTCCGCGGCGGTGTGGCATCCACGGTGGACGGCGCCACGACCATTGCGCTGCCGCTAGGTACGGGCGAAGTGACGGTCGCACCGGTCGCTCCGACAAACGGTGCGGTCATTTACGACGATGGCGCGACGTCTGTCAGCCAGTCTGCACAAGGCCTGACGGCAACTCCGTCGACGACGTTCAGGACGGCAGACTGCACGAGTGTTGCCGACTGCTCGAAGCTGAATAACTAACTGACGGAATTGCTGGGGCCGCTTCGGAGCTGAAACTGCGAGGCGGCCTCAGTTTTTTGGGGAGCAGTCAGTGGATCGGACCGGAAACCCTCGAACAATAGGACGGTGACACGGCGGCCGTTCTTAGCGCAATCGACGCCACCGTCAAAACTTTCGGCCACCAGGCTAATGTCCTCCAGGCTCAGGCCGGTACTAAGCACCGACACGGCAGGGCGCCAGGCATCTTCATTCGCCGCTAGCGCCGTAATGCGCAGTGCGGCGTACATAGGGCCCTGAGCCACTCGCCCAATGCGCAACGCTAGGCGAATCGTCTCTGGTGTGCCGCCCTTCAGCAGAAGGCAAGCCGCTTCGTATGAAAGCCGGTATAGCGACATCTGCATTTCTTGCGAGAGCAGGCTAGGGCGACCATCGAGGCGCCGATCAAACTCGATGTTGCAGTTCATCAGAAGGTGGGCAAGAGGGCCGCTGGCGATAGCTGCGCGAAGGCCTTTTTCCTCCAGCAATCGCGGGTGAAACATGTCGCCTAGGTTGCGCAGATCGCGGCGGAGCGTTTTCATCGTTGACCACCAGCTCTGGGTGATCGCCTCTCGATCACTGGCATTCCTGATGCGCTGATCTGCTTCATCGACGGCTCGATGTAGCCGGTCAACCAGGCCAGCGCTGTGTCGGAATTGAGCCTCCGCCCTTGACGAGTGGCGGCGAAGCTTGGACGCAAGTGATTCGATTTGAAGCTGCTGCGCAGCGGACTGCTGCTTGTGCTGCGTGATCAAGGAGCCCACCAGAAGGATGCCGGCCATCGCGGCCGTAGCCACGTTCTGAACTGCAAGGAGGTCGCTCTTGGCGTCGCCACGCTCAGACAATTGAAGCGCAACGCAGCAGACTGCCATCATCGCCGCCGTTCCACGCCATCCGCGAAACATTGTGATCAGCAGCAGCGGTGCAAAAAGAGCGCACCGACCAATCGTGAGGAAGCTGATAGGGATGGCATTGAGCAGGAGGGAGCCGACGATGATGTATGACGCGGCGCCGATATAAATGGTGGCATCGCCTTCTCTGACTTGCTTGTATCCGGAAGCCAGGAAGTCACGTAGCACGGTAAACAATGGCGGCATGATCAGGTTTGCCGTACATGCCCCAGTGACGAACTCGGTGAACATCTTGGGCAACGCAGGGCTGTCAAATTGCACGTGGACGCCTGCGCCCGCAATGCTCGCGCAGAACGTGCTTATGCCTGCGGAGAGCACTCCAGCGAAGAGGGCAATGCCGACGTACGTCGCCGTATCAAGCGGGACATCAAAGCGCACGTCACCGTGTGTGTTCTTCATGAGGGCGGCCGGACATAGGCCGCCGAACACCGGCAACATCGTTGCGGCGGCCACCCACGCCCACGAGAAGCCGTGACCAAAATGGGCATTAAGCGTCCAATAACTGGCAGCACCGAATTCGCCGAGCACAAGCCATGGCCATAGGCGCGGCGGTGCCATCATGAACGCTGCCAGACGCAGGCCTATGGGAAGGTTCAGCGTCAGCGGCGTGTGCTGCTTCAACGTGAAGAACAACAATCCATAGACAACAGCTATCCCTAAACCTTTCACGTTAATGCTCAATCCCCTCATGAGACATTCCGCTTTGTGTCCCTGCACCGCTCGAAGCGCTAGAAACGTCGAGGGCTCAGCGTAGCAAAGACCTTGCCAATGATCTCAAGGCCGTCGAGTTCCGCGCCTTCGACAGGTATGGAATTAAACGACCTCGTCCCCGTGAATCGAAGGCTATCCTTGCCAACGATCAGACCACGCTTGATGTGCGGCATGCCGAAATACGTAAAGGCATAGATGCCCTCCGCGAGCACTTTTTTGACGGACGTGTCGATAAACACGAGGTCGCCTTTCTCAATTTCGCCCTGCATTGAATCATCGTGCTGGTATGCGATTCTGACCATCGATGGGGCCGCATCAGTGGCGGAGGCTAACCAGGCGGCGGATACATCCTGGTAGCCGACGTCGGCCAGCGGATTCAATTTCGCTGCGCCAGCGCTTGGAATTTCCGCTGCCGCATAGATCCGAACGGCGTGCTCCGCGCGCGCAATTTCGGGCTTCGCTTCCAGGCTATCGACCGACAGGTCGACATACTTGAGCTCACGCACCGACAGGTGGAACCGGTCGGCGAGTGGTTGAATCGTCCGATCCCGCGGCTCTCTGTTTTTGCCAGCAATGATCCTATTGATCTGGCTCTGGTCCATGCCGGTTTCGTTGGCCAGGGCGTTTTCTGTCATCGACTCGCGGTCGATTAGGAATTTGAGGTTGGACTGGAGATAGTTCATACCCGGATGGTCAGGCAGATGAGCCTGCTTCCGGTATGCAGAAGAGCATTGACTGGGTATGCTAACTAGCATAATAATCCCCGTCACTATGAACCCTCAAGAAGCCGTCCTCGCCCTTATTGCTGCCCGCTGGTCGGAATCCCGCATTGGCCGGGTGACCGGTATCAGCCAGTCGACGATCAACCGTCTGAAGAACGGAACGCGCTCGGTTAAGTACGAGCAGGGCGTCGCCCTGGTCAGCCTGGCGCGAACCGTCAGCGATGGTCTTGATGGCGCAGCCGCCCCGGAAAACAACCAGGAGGTCGCTGCTTAGGTGGGTCTGTGATGTCCGACTGCCATGTCTCATGGCGCCCATTCTCCCACCGGTCAGTGCGAACCAATGCGAACATTTGAAGCGGCGACGACGGTCACCTTTCAGCCCGGGCTCTCGAAGCTCCATGGCAAGCTCCGCAACTGCGTTGCGGCAGGGGTCTACAACCGGGGCCTGTCGAATGTCGCCGCCCAGGTCGGCGAGACGCCGGCATCGCTGAGCGAAAAGCTCAACGGCGGTACGGGGCGCAAGCGCGATGTCGGTTGCGACCTACTCGAGGAATACATCGCCAAGAGCGGTGACCTGACACCCATCTACTACCTCATCGACCGCTTCTTACAGGACCCGTCGGTGAGCCAGCAACAGATTCTCGCCGCGCTCTTTCACCTCTGTGAGGACCTTCCAGGGTTGCTGAAGGCAGCGGGCATGACCAAGCCAAGGGGCAAATGATGGACGCGATCGATGTGGCGCAACAGCGCCAACAGGAGGACATCGAGCACGCACTTCAGGCACGCCAGCAGAGCGGTAAGGGTTTGCCGTTCTGCTCGATGCTCGATTGTGGCGAGCCGATCAGCGAACTGCGCCAGCACATGGGCGCACGCCTATGCATCGATTGCGCGAAGGCGAACGAACAGGAGGCGCGTCGGTGGTCACCGCGCGCGGCTCGCTAACGTGCCCGCTGTCAGCACAGGAGCGCGCGACGTTGCGCGCAGCGCAGGAACGCGTGGCCCGTATCTTCGAACAGGGGATTACGGACGAGGAGCGCGCCCAGATCTTGGCCGAGCTGCAGCGGCCGCCGCAGGCGCGCCAGGCGTCGTTGAGGTTGTCACCACCAGCATGACGCCCACCACTGAGTTGCCACTTGGTGTGGGTGGGCGTCGCCGCATTGGTGGTGTGGGTTCATGCCTGGCCGCGCTGTCTGGCCATATCGCCGAGCGCGCATGGCAGGGCAAGGGCGTACGCGTGTTCGTGTTGCCGTGTCGATCGATCGTCGTTGTGCCCATTGAAAGCCGCGCGGACGGCCTCATGCTTCGCGATCACATGTCGGACCTGGTGGCGACATGGTGCCGTGATGCCGATGGCCGTGGGCCGACGCAAGCCACAGTCAAAGCGGAACTGCGTGCGGCGCTTCGCACAGGACGCGCTGTATGACGCTCAGTCGCGAACCCCTCGCCCCGGCCACCGTGTTGAGGAACGAGTCGCGCGCGAAGCGCAGCGGCTCGGCCACGCGGCATCGCGGGGCAAACAGCGTCACCGGTTCTCGGGTCCTCCCTAGAGGGTCCGCATGCGGGTTGCACGGCCGCAAAAACCCTGTAGTTAGCGCGCTGGAAAGTTACTGAAATGGCCGCGACCAACTACAGCGATGTGCTTGACCAGCTGCGCGCCGCTGGCCTTCTTGTCGAAAGCCTCGAAATCGGGCGCATGGTGCGCTGCCGCGTCGACGGCGACCGCGAAAAGCGCGGTTGGTACATGCTGCACGAGCTCGTCGCGGACAGCGGTGACCTACTGATCGTTGGCAGCTTCGGCGTGTGGCGTGGCAACGACAATGGCGCGCAAAAAGTCGAGCTACGCAAGAGCGATTTCAACGCGGAGCAGCGCGAGGCCATCCGCAAGCGCCTGGCGGAAGATCGCAAGCGCGCTGACCAAGTGCGCGCAGCAGCTGCAAGCCGCGCCGCGGCGCGAGCGACGGCGGTTTGGGCCAAGTGTTCGGAGGAAGGCCACTCGGATTACCTCGCACGCAAGGCAGTGCCGGCGTTGGGCGTGCGTTTCACGCCGTCGGGCGCGGTGGTGGTGCCGATGTTGGATACCGCCGGCAAGATCCATGGCCTGCAGTTCATCCATGCACGCAAGCGAAACGGCCGCGACAAGGATTATTGGCCGCAGGGCCTGTCGAAAAAGGGTCATTTCCACCTGATCGGCGTGCCGACGTGGATCGTCCTGGTGGCGGAAGGCTACGCCACGGCCGCCACGCTTCACGCAGCCACGGGCTTGCCGGTGGCGGTCGCGTTCGATGCCGGCAATCTCGGTCGTGTGTCTTCGGAATTGCGCCGCCGATACAAGACGGCGAAGGTGTTGGTGTGCGCCGATGACGATATTTTCGGCGAATGCCCACACTGCAAGGCACGACTGAACCTCTCACCCATGCGCGACGGTCCTGTCTGCCCGAATGCGGAGTGCGCACAGGATCACGGCCGCACTAACGCCGGCGTTGTCGCTGCGAGCGCCGCTGCACTTGAGGCCAGCGGCGGCTGGGTTGTTCCTCTCTTCAACGACTTCGCCGCGCGGCACCAGGCGTTCATTGAGCGCGGCATCAAGCTCACCGACTTCAACGATCTGCAGGCGGTCGAAGGCCTGCACGTCGTGCGCACGCAGGTCGAGGCCCGTCTCACGGAATTGGGGTGGAACAACGCACCGCGTCGCGCGCGGGCACGCAAAAACGGGGGGGAGGGGAACGACGCTCTCCGCCCTATCGAGTCGATCGACGAGCTCCTGGAGCGTTTTGCTCTGGTGTATGGGCAGGGCGGTACGGTGTTCGATCGGCAAGAGCACTGCCTGGTCGCGCTGGGCGACATGCGCGACGCGTGCATGTCGCGCGAACTGCATCGCGCATGGGCCGAGCACCCCGACCGCGACATCGTGCGCGTACGCGAGGTCGGCTTTGATCCGGCAGGCCTTGATCCTGCTGTGAAGTGCAATTTGTGGGGCGGCTGGCCAACGAAACCGAAGGCTGGAAGCTGCGACAAGCTGCTGGAGCTGCTGCGCTACATGTGCAGCGAGGAACAGGACAAGGAAATCCTCTTCAACTGGGCGCTCAACTGGATCGCATACCCGATCCAGCACCCGGGCACGAAGATGAAAACCACGATGGTGCTGCACGGACCCCAGGGCACCGGAAAGAACCTTTTCTTTGAAGCGCTGATGTCGATCTATGGCCAGTACGGGCGGGTGATCGATCAGACCGCCATCGAGGACAAGTTCAATGACTGGGCGAGCCGCAAACTGTTCCTGATCGCGGACGAAGTGGTAGCGCGAAGCGACCTGTACCACGTCAAGAACAAGCTCAAGGCCTTCATCACGGGCGAGTGGATCCGCATCAACCCGAAGAACATGCAGGCCTATGACGAGAAGAACCACGTCAACGTGGTGTTTCTCAGTAACGAAGCGGTACCGGTTGTGCTCGAGGAGGACGATCGGCGCCATGCAGTCATCTGGACGCCGCAAAAGCTTGGTCCGGCGTTCTATGCCGAGGTCATGGCCGAGATGCGCAACGGTGGCATCGAGGCACTGCACGATTTCCTACTCCATCGCGACCTCGGCGATTTCCAGCCTGGCACGTTGCCGCCATACACCGACGCAAAGGATGAGCTGATCCAGCTGAGCCTGGACAGCACCGTGCGCTTCCATCGCGCGCTGACGGCGGGCGACATCGAAGGGGTGACGCCGCGCCCGGCGTTGAGCACGGATGTGTACGAGCTCTATCGCGCCTGGTGCAACCGGAACGGGTTCAAGCCGGCGCCGTCGCCGCGGCTGATCAACGCGCTGGAACGCAAGTGCAAGGTGGTCAGCGCACGCAAGCGGTACGTCGACACGGGCGGGATCAAAGGCCCGCACGGCGTGCTGATGCTCGGCAAAGAGGAGTGCGGCCCCGCCGATTCCGAAACGGCGTGGCTGGGCGATCACATCACCCGCTTCCGGCGTTCGATTGGCGTCTTCAAGGGCGAGGCCTATGACGGCTGAGTGCGCTCGCATGAATTTCTGGCGGCGATCAGCCGCTCGACGCGCTCCTTTGGCCTGTGTTGTGCGGTATGTGCGGCATGGTGTGCGGCATGGTGTGCGGCTTGCAACCGTTGCTGCGCCTCGCTGTGCGGCATGTGCGGCATCTCCCCTACATGCGGGCGTGCGGGCAGGCGCGTGCGCTGCGCGTGTGTGCGTACATGTGCGCACCTATCCGCACATGCCGCACATGCCGCACACCCGCGCCGTTGCGCCATTTCGTGCCGCACACGTTGCCGCACACCATGCCGCACATCACGCACGCGCGCGCTCTTTTCTTTTCTCGTCGTCGCTCGAAAGAGGGGTAGTAGTGGGAGCAACTCATTGATGGACGGCAATATCGCGACGTTTTCGGAGTTCGCTCGGATGCTTGGCGTCAAGCCTTCGGCCGTCACGGCCCTGAAGAAAGCTGACCGCCTGGTGCTGACTGCTGACGGCAAGCACCTGCTAGTCGCTGAGAGCCAGCAACGCATGCGCGACACCTCTGATCCGAGCAAAGCGGGCGTCGTGGAGCGCCACGCGGCTACACGCACCGCAAGGCAGGGGGAGGGTGAGGATGCAGCGCAGGACGACGATGGTGAGCCCGTAGACGACGCGGGGGATGCTGCGACGGGTGAGGTTGGCCGCTACCAAAGCAGCCGCGCGCGCCGTGAGCACTACCTCGCCCTGTCAGCGCAGCGCGACTACGAGCTGGAGATCGGCAAGTTGATGGTGGCGGCCGATGTCGTGGCGGCGGTTAGCAGCACGCTCACGGTCCTGCGCACCACGCTTGAGCGCCTTCCGGACGTGCTCGGCCCGCAGCTGGCCGCTGAGAACGACGAAGGTCGCGTGCGTGCCGTTCTGGTCGATGCCATCGAGCATGCGCTGGAAGACACGGCCCGTCAGTTCGCCACGCTGGCCAAGCGGGAGGACGCATGACGGCACACGCAGGTGCGCTGATCTACGCGGCGGCTGGCCGCGCCATGGCGCCGCGGAAGCCAATGACGGTGTCGCAGTGGGCCGATGCGGAACGCATCCTGAGCGCGAAAGGTAGCGCGGAGCCAGGCAAGTGGCGCACCAGTCGCAATCCTTTGCTGCAGGAGCCGATGGATTGCTTGAGCGCTCGCAGCAGCGTCCGCGACGTGGTGTTGAAGTTTCCCATCCAGATCGGCAAGACCGAAGTTGCCGTCAACTTTCTCGGCTACACCATGGATCAGGACCCCTCGCCGATGATGGTCTGCCTTCCTGGTGAAGTGAGCATGGAGAAGTGGGTCGCCCAGAAGCTCAACCCCATGCTGGAAGAGACGCCGGTCGTGAAGCGGTCACTCACCAGTGTAGCCAGCAGGGATAGCAGCAACCGGCGCACGTTCAAGGACTTCTCCGGCGGCCAGCTGTACATCGAACACGCGGGCAGCCCGTCGCGTTTGAAATCCACCACGGTCAAAAAGCTGGTGGTGGACGAAGTCGACGAATTTGCCGGCAACCTCACCAGCGGCGATGACCCAGTGGAGATGCTCAACGGCCGCACGTCGGCCTTTCCCTCGACGTACAAGGCGCTCTTCATCAGCACGCCGGGCGTGAAGGGGATCAGCCGCATCGACTTCATGTACGAGGAATCGGATCAGCGGCGTTTTCACCTGCCGTGCCCGGATTGCGGCCATATGCAGCCGCTCGAGTGGAGCGGGTTGCAGTGGACACCGGATGGCTCGGATTGCTGGTACGTGTGCTGCGAGTGCGGCGTGGTGATCCGCGAGCATCAGAAAACGGCGATGTTCAGGGCGGGCCGCTGGATCCCCCAGTTTCCCGGGCGCGCCGTGCGTGGTTACACGGCGAACTGCCTGTATTACCAAATCGGCTTGGGCCCGCGATGGATCGACTTGGTGCGCAAGTGGCGCGCTGCGCAGAACGACCCTGCCAAGCTCAAGACTTTCGTCAATGACCGCCTGGCCGAGGCCTGGGAAGACCCCGCCATGCGCGCGGTCAAGCACAACGTCATCGCGGATCGTGCCGAGCCCTACAGCCTTCGCACAGCTCCGCGCGGCGTGCTCGCCATGACCGTTGGCGTCGATACGCAGGATAACCGTCTGGCGGTGCACTTCATTGGCTGGGGGCGCGGCCTCACCTGGTGGACGATCGACTACGTGGAGCTGCCCGGCGATCCCGCTGAAGACGCGGTGTGGGATGCGCTCACCGAACTACTCAACAAGGGCATCGAGCACGAGCTGGGCGGCACGCTGGTCGCGGAGGCGTCCGCGGTGGATGCAGGTGGCCACCGCACCGAGGCGGTCAAGGCCTTCGTTCGCGCGCGTCGCGTCCGTCGACCACTGTGCATCTTCGGTGCCGTGCCCAACAACGCGCCGGTGCTGAGCAAGGGCAAGCTGGAAGACGTCACCTGGCGCGGCAAGGTCGACAAGCGGGGCGTGATGATTCACCACGTCGGTACCGTCGGCATCAAACACTGGCTCTATTCGCGGCTGAGCGTTGATGCGGACAAGAACAAGGACGGGAGTGATAAGACCTCGGCCGATCGCCTTTGCCACATGAGCGACGAGCTGCCGCCGGACTATTTCGGTGGCCTCGTGGCGGAGACCTACAACCCGAGCAAGAACCGTTTCGAAAAGCGGAAGGGTGCGCCGCGCAATGAGCCACTGGACACCTGGGTTTACGCCTACGCCGCTGCGCATCATCCGGAGCTGCGACTGCATCGCCTGAGCAAGGCGGACTGGGATGCCCGGGAGGCGCGTCTGACCGTGAAGGTTGCCGTGCCTGGTGGCTCTAGTGCTCCGCCGGCAGCAGCGTCGGCGCCACCTCCCCGCGAACAACCAGCACAACAGCCAAACACACGCCGCCGCGGCGGCTTTGCAACGACCTGGTGACCCATGGCCCATCTCGATCTCGTAGCCGACATCCTCGACCGCATCGCCAGCGCACATGGCAAGCTTCCTCCCAAGGTGCTCATGGCCGTGGAGGCCGATGTGCGAGCGGACTGGGGAGGCGAGCGGCACTACATCGCCAAAGTGGGCGAAAGCGGGAAAGCCAAGCTCGCAGAACGCGACAAGCAAATCCGTGCCGAGCACCGGCGGGGAGATCATGACGAGCTGATCGCGCGGCGCCATGACATCAGCATCAAGCGCGTCCGCCAGATCCTCGCAGTGCCCTTTGCGGTTTAAGGAAACGCTTTGCCTTAGCCGTTTCCCGATCGTGGGTGAACGTGGGCGCATGAGCGCCCCTACGTCTTGCCGAATCCCCGACCAGGTCGCCGCCGGCGACACCTTGCAATGGACCCGTGCCGGTGGCGCGTATCCGCCCAGCGACGGCTGGACGCTTCAATACACGCTGGTCGGAACCGCTGCCGTTTACAACGTCACCGCAGTTGCCGACGGTGATGACTACGCCGTCAAGGTGCCTGCGGCCGACACTAAAGAGTGGGAGCCCGGCACCTATCGGGTGCAGGAATACGTCACGGACGGGACGGATCGCTTCACCCTGGGTAGTTCGCTACTGACCGTTACCCCCGATCTAGCCGGCGCGACAGCTGGCATAGATACCCGAACCCATGCGCGCAAGGTGCTTGACAGCATCAACGGGTGGCTTGAAAGCAGGGCGCCTGTCGCCGGCAATTTCGAGATCAATGGCCGAAAGATCAGCTACTACCCGCTGCCCGATCTGATCAAGCTCCAGACGCGTTACCAGATGCTGGTAACGCGCGAAGAGGCTGCAGCTCGCGGCCAAGTCGTTGGCACGCGCATCCGGATGGTGCTCTGATGGCGGCGCGCAGCGGGTCCACTCGCCGGCCCATGAGCCAAGCGCGCATGGCCGCGCTCGACCAGGCGATGAAGCCTCAGCCGCCGCGCAGCCGCGCACGCGCCTTCGACGGCGCCCTGATCAGCCGTCTCACAGCGTCGATGACCAGCTACAACATCGCTATCGACGCGGAGCTGCGTGGCGATCTCGATCGTTTGCGCGCACGTTCGCGCGACATGTTCAAGAACAATGAGTATGCGGCGAAGTTCGGCCGGTCGGTGCCGCGCGAGGTCGTTGGCCCTGAAGGCTTTCAGCTGCAGGTCCGCGCGAAAGATCCCGACGGTACCTTCGACGCGATCGCGAACAAGACCCTGCAGGATGCCTTCTGGCGTTGGACGATGCCGGCTAATTGCGATGCGCGCGGCAAGCGTAGTTTCATCGACATTTGTCGCGCACTGCTGCGGGCGTTGCCACGGGACGGGGAATACCTGGTGCGGCGCCGACGCGGCAACGGAGCTGGCGAGTTCAGCTATCAGTTGCAAGTCTTGGATGTCGACCGCCTCGATACTTTGCTGAACGTGATGCCGGCAGAAGGTCGCAATGCGATCATCATGGGCGTGGAGGTGGACGAATGGGGCAAGCCCGTTGCCTACCACCTCTGGGATCGCCATCCGACAGAGTCACCCAGCGCGAGCCGCTACCGCGAACGCGTGCCGGCGAACGATATCTTCCACGGCTTCATCACCATTGAAGATGAGCAGACGCGTGGCGTGCCCTGGATGCATGCCGCCTTGCGTCGCCTGAATGACCTCAATGGCTATCGAGAGGCCGCAGTCATTGCTGCGCGTATCGGCGCATCAAAAATGGGCTTCTTCACCAGCCCGGACGGTCAGCCGCCCGTCGCCACGGAAGGGCAAGACGACAAGGGGAACTTCGTCAGCGAGGCCTCGCCGGGCACATTCGATGTGCTGCCCGAGGGCTATGGCTTCGAGGCGTTCAACCCAGACTATCCCCACGCTCAGTTCGACGCGTTCTGTAAGGCGACGCTGCGCGGCGTCGCGAGCGCCATTGGGATGAGCTACCACAGCCTGGCCAACGACCTGGAAGGGATCAACTTCACATCCATTCGGTCGGGCACGATCGAGGAGCGCGACGAGTGGATGGTCGTGCAGAACTGGTTCATTACGCAGTTTCTGATCCCGGTCTATGAGGATTGGCTCGAAATGGCGCTGCTGAGCAACGCCGTCAAGCTTCCCAACGGAACCGCGCTGCCGCTGGCCAAAAAGGCCAAGTTCATGGAGCACAACTGGCAGGCGCGCCGCTGGCAGTGGGTGGACCCGCTCAAGGACATGGCCGCCAACGTGCTGGCGATCGAGAACGGCCTGGCCAGCCCGCAACAGGTGTGCGCACAGACCGGTCGCGACATCGAGGAAGTCATCGATGACCTCAAGCACTTTCAGCAGATGCTCACCGATAAGGGTGTGACGCTGACGGGCACAACGGCGCCGACCGGAACGATTGCCAGTGCTGTTGCCGAGTCCGGCAACGACCAGGGCGCCGCGAAGCCGACGAACGAGGCGAAGAAATGATTTGCCTTAGTCATTTCCACGCCGACGTTCAACCTTTGATCCATACGGACTGAGGTCTTCCCATGCCACCGATTCCCGAACAACTTGCACCTGGCGCGAAAGGCGAGCGCTTTCTGCGCATTGACGCCAAGCGCGACGCCGTCGACGACCAGGCGCGCACGGTCACGCTCGCTTTCGCCAGCGAAACACCGGTCGAGAACTGGTGGGGTAACGAGATCCTCGACGTGCAGGCGCGCAGCATGCGCCCTGATCGCCTCAACAGTGGCGGCGCGTTGCTGATGGATCACAACACGCGCGACCAGGTCGGCGTGATCGAATCGGTGCAGATCGGTCAGGACAAGGTTGCCCGGGCCGTGGTGCGCTTTGGGAAAAGCGCGCGTGCCAGCGAGGTGTTCCAGGACGTTGTCGATGGCATCCGCCAGAACGTCTCGGTGGGCTACCTCATCCATGAAGCCCGGCTCGAATCCGAAAGCGACGGTGTCGGCACCTATCGCGTCACGGACTGGGAGCCGTACGAAATTTCCCTGGTCAGCGTTCCTGCCGACGCCAGCGTCGGCGTGGGGCGCAGCGCCCATCCCGCATCCCGAAATATCCCGGAGAACCGCATGCCTCCCGAGAACAACAGCACGACGATTGACACCACCCAGATCCAGGCCGATGCACAGCGCACCGGCGTGGCCACCGAACGCCAGCGCATCGCCGATATCACGGCAGGCGCCGACCAGCTGATCGGTCGCTACCCGGGTGTTCGCGAGATCGCCTCGGAGGCGATCCGCAGTGGCTGGACCATGGACGCCTTCCGCTCGAAAGCATTGGAGCACGTCACCAGTCAGCCGCAGCCGACCGCCGATATCGGCATGAGCCGGCAGGATATCCAGCAGTACAGCTTCATCCGCGCGCTCAATGCACTGGCCAATCCGCAGGATCGCCAGGCGCAGGAGTACGCCGCCTTCGAAATGGAGGCATCGAACGCTGCTGCCGCAAAGCAGGGGCGTGGCGTGCGCGGTCTGCTCGTGCCGATCGACGTTCTCAAGCATGGCCTGCGCGCCGACAACGTGGTGAAGGGCACTGCCGCGCAAGGTGGCAACCTGGTGGCCACCAACCTGCTTACGGCCAACTTCATCGACCTGCTTCGCAACTCGATGGTGCTGAACCGTCTGGGTGCGCAGTTCCTGACGGGCCTGGTCGGCGATATCGCCATCCCGCGCCAGACGGGTGGCGCCTCGTTCTTCTGGGTCGGCGAAAGCGGCTCTGCCACCCAGTCGGGCCAGACCTTCGATCAGGTGCCGATGTCGCCCAAGAGCGGCATGGCGCGCACGCAGATCAGCCGCAAGATGCTGCTGCAGAGCTCGCTCGATGTGGAAAGCTTCGTGCGCAATGACCTGGCCCGGACGGTTGGCCTTGGCATCCAGCTGGCCGCGATCAACGGCTCGGGCGTGGCGCCGAACCCGCTTGGCATCCTCAATGTGGCCGGTATTGGCAGCCAGGTCGGCGGCGCCAACGGTGCGGCACCGACCTGGGCCAACATCGTGGGCCTGGAAACGGCCGTGGCTGTCGCGAACGCCGACGTCGGCACCCTGGGCTACCTCACCAACGCGGCCATGCGTGGCAAGCTCAAGACCACGCAGAAGTTCGCCGGCGCCAACGGCGATGGCATCTGGGGTGACGGCAACACGCCGCTCAACGGCTACCAGGCAGCGGTCACCAACGCTGTGCCGAGCAACGGCACCAAGGGCACCGGCACCAACCTCAGCTCGATCATCTTCGGCAACTTCGCGGACCTGATCGTCGGCATGTGGGGCGGTCTGGAGCTGCAGGTCGATCCGTTCAGCCAGGGCGACACCGGTAGCGTTGTGGTTCGCGCCTTCCAGGACGTCGACGTGGCGGTTCGCCACAAGGAAAGCTTCGCCGCGATGACCGATGCGGTGACGCTGTAAAGCATGGCGCTCGACGCCTTCCAGCAGCCGACCAAAGACCTGCTCGCCGTTCTCGGCGAGCAGGTTTCTGTCGCGCGACAGGATGGCACCACGGCGTCATTCCTGGCGTTTGTGGATCAGGCTGTGCAGGACGTGGGGCAGCGTGCCCGCGTTTACGGCAGTAAGCGCGTGGTCGCAATGATGGTCGCCGATTGGCAGCCGCTCCGTGGTGATGAGTTCACCGTACGCGGCAAAGCAGGCAAGGTCGAGGAAATTGCCGAGAGCGACGGCCTGGTGGTGACGGTGGTGCTCAATGGCTGAGCCGTCCAAGACCTGGGCCATCATTCTCGCCCTGCAGGTCCAGTTGCAGACGATCACTGTTGCCAACGGCTACTTGACCGACGCCGGCCTGAATGTGTGGACGACGGATGGTCAGCGCCCGGATACCGAAGCGCTTGGCCTGATGATCTACAGCGACTCGATCACCGGCACGCCGGCCCAGCGCCCAGGCAAGCCAGTGCGTCAGTTTCCGTTGCTGATCGAGTTTGCGATCGGCAACGACATCGATAACGCCCAGCAGCAGGCGCATGCAGTGATCGAGGATATCGATCGCTGTATGGAGGCGTACAGCAAGGCGCAGGTGCAAAAGCCGAGCGTGCAGGCCACACCGATGGAAGTGGTCGACATCGCCATTCTGGACCGACCGGACGGCGAGGCAGTCATCGCCGGCCAGGTTCGTGTCATGACGACGTATTTCCGATGAGCAAGTATTCGACTTTCAGCGTTGAACTCTCTGGTGCCTTGGACGCGGCGCAAGCCGTGGCGGCGATTCCTGGCCGCATTGTGCAGCTACAGGCGCGTGCGATCAGCACCATGCGGCGCAGGCTCGGTCCAGAAGCCAAGCGCGACATTGGCGCGGAGTACAACCTGTCGCCAACGCGCATTGATCAAGGCTTGACGGTTCGGCCGACTGCCGACGGCGTATCGCTCGTCGGACGCAAGCGCGGCATCAATGCCATCGAGTTCGGCGCCCAGTGGACAAAGGTGCGTGGCGACGGCATGGCCGCCACGATTAGCAAGAAGCGGTTTCGCGTCTCGCAACTCAAGAGCAAGCTGCGTGGCGATAACGGCCTTGGCGCCCGCTTTGCGATTAAGCGGGGCAGCGCACCTTCGGTACATGCCGGAAGCTTCATTGCGCGCGGCACCAACGGCGCGCTGCTAGTGCTCCAGGAGAACGTCAACCGGCCCAAGGTGAAATATCTCAAAGGCCGCAATGCGGGCAGGACCAAATTCCCGCTCGAGTCCGTGTACGGACCTAGTCTCGGTCAGATGCTCAAGCACGGCCGTCGTCCGGAACGACTCGCCGAATTTGCCATGCGCACGCTGCAGGCTGAAATCGTTCGCCAGCTCGGTTCGAGGTAACCCATGCGCATCACGCTCGACAAACCCCATACACATGCCGGCGAGCCCTTTGCGCCCGGCGCTGTGCTGAATCTGAACTCGATCGAAGGCGAGTGGCTCGTGCTGCGCGGCGTTGGCCACCGCACCACACCGGCTGATCTCGCACAGCACGCCAATGCCATTCTGCCGGCGGACGCCGGCGGCGAACCCGAAACGCACACCATGAGCACGGCGGTCGACGCCGATGCCACTGCCGGAGTCTCAAACCATGGATAAGCCTACTCTTTACCGTTATGGCCAGGGCCGCATCTCGATCGCCTACCGCGATCCGGTGACGGGTCTCCCGGGCAAATTCAAGTGGGTGGGCGACGTGTCCGCCCTGAGCGTCAAGCTGAGCGTCGAAAAGGTCACCCACAACGAGAGCTTCACAGGGGCGATGGCGGAGACGGCCAGCTTCCCGACCAAGAAGACCTCGACCCTCGATATGACCATCAACCAGGTCGACACAGACACCCTGGCCCTCGCTCTGTTCGGCACGCCGATCACTACGGCGGCAGGCACCGTGACGGGCGAGCTGCTGGATGCCACGTTGGCGGCGAACGACGTGTTCTACCTCGCCAATCCCGGCGTGTCGGAGGTGGTCATCACTGACAGCACGTCCGGTGCCGCCAAAACGTTGGTTGCCGGTACCGACTATTCACTCGACGATGCTAACTTTGGCCGATGCACGCTGCTGAACGTCACCGGCTTCGTGATGCCGTTGAAGGCGGCGTACAGCTATGGCGCCCGCAAGGCCGTCGGTATCTTCACGGCTAAGCAGCCCAACATCGCCCTGCGCTACGAGGGCGTGAATCTGGCCAACGACAGCGCGCCGGAAATGGTCGACCTCTACAAGGTCGCGACCGATCCGCTTGCGGAGCTGGCACTGATCTCCACCGGCAATGATGTACAGGGCATGCAGATCACCGGTGGCGTCCTGATCGACCCGAGCAAGCCGGCCACCGGTGGGCTCGGCCAGTTCGGCTCGATCACGCAGATCTCGCTGGCCGCGGGCTGATGTCGGTCGGAGCGAAACCGGAGGATGGCGAGAAGGATCTCGCCGTTCTCTTCCCAGGGCGCAGCGCAACGATCGCCGATCGTATTGTTGCGATGCGCGAGCTCAACTTCGTGGAGTCGTTGCAGCATGGCGGGCAGATCGCCTCGCTCGCTGAGGCGATGTCCGCCGTTGCTTTGCAGGGACAGCTTGATGACCTAGACAGCCTGCGCCAGGTGTTTGCCGATCGCCACGAGCAGGTCCTCGACCTCATCGCGGTGAGCTGCGATCAAGAGCCATCGTGGGTGCGCACGCTCGACGCCCGTGACGGCGAGAACCTGCTGCTGCTCTGGTGGGCGGTGCATGCTGATTTTTTTCTTCGTCGCGTCCTGACAAGGGTGCAGCTGGAACTGCTGCGAAAGGTCGGGGCGCGCGATGGGCAGACGTCTTCGCGACCCTCACCAAATCTGGGCACAACCCGGAACGGCTCGGTTACTACACCCACCGTCAGTTGATGCTGCATCACGCGGCTGCGAAACGCCTCGAGCGTAGGGAGCGCCGAGCCGCACTGATCGCCATGACTGCCGCGAACGCCGGCGGCAAAGCGGCCACGGAACTGTTTGACGCACTGAGGGACTGACGTTGGCCAATACGCAAGACTTCGAACTGCTGCTGCGTATTCGGGCCGATATCGCACAGGCCATGCAGGGTGTGCAGGGCTTCAGCGATCAGCTCGGCGCAGGTGACGCCGCGGCGCAGAAGCTCGGCGAGTCGTTGCAGGACGCCAACGCGCGCATCCAAGAGATGGTGCAGGCGAGTCTCGCGCAGGCCAATGCGCAGCAGCAAAGCAACGCGGCCATCAAGAGCACCGCCGACCAGGTGGCGGCTGTCAGTCGAAGCTACGCGCAGCAGACCACCGCATCCGCGGCGGCGACTGAAAGCATTGCTGCCGAAGCGACAGCATTCAACGCGGCAGTGGCAGCAAAAGTCCGCGCGATGCAGCTGCTCAACGCGGCGTTCGCGGGCAACCTCGCGACGGCGGAAGGCGTTGCGGCTGCCGAGGCGGCGCTGGACGGCGCGATGGGTGCAGGCGCGATTACGGCGAGTGAGCAGGCCGCATACATCGAACGTCTCGCCGCGGCGCAGGCGGTCGAAGCGGAGTCCGCCGAGGTTGCTACCGTGGCCACGAACGCACACACCGCCTCCATGGTCGTCAATGGCGGTGTAGCGCGCGAACTGGGCGTCATTCTGGGAGAGCTCGCGCG
Organism: Dyella japonica; assembly: GCF_040545895.1. Lineage (GTDB taxonomy): Bacteria > Pseudomonadota > Gammaproteobacteria > Xanthomonadales > Rhodanobacteraceae > Dyella > Dyella japonica_D. Next base: position 155,491 of record NZ_JBEPMU010000003.1, on the reverse strand, counting down.
GGGCAACACGGCGCGGCTGGAAGGCAGCCTCGTCACCCTGGGCAACCGGACCGGGTTGCTCGCCGCACTATTCAACCCGCTCACGCTAGTGATCGCCGGCGTGGTGGCTGAGTTCGGCGTGCTGGCCGTGGCTGCAGAGCAGGTGGCGGCGGAGAACGACAAGACCAATAAGTCGATAGAGGCGACCGGCAACTACGCTGGCCAGACCACGGGCTCGATCGACAAGATGGCGGCATCCATCACCGCTTCGAACGGCCGGATCAGCCAGTCGAGGGCCGTGCTCGACCAGCTGGTCGCAAGTGGCAGGGTTAGCTCCCAGGCGTTGCAATCCGTAGGGCAGGCGGCTGTCGACATGGCGGCGCTCACCGGCGAGAGCGCGGAGAAAGCCACCGCTGCTGTGCTGCAGATCTTCGATGGCACGTCGACCAGCCTGCTCAAGGCCAACGACCAGTACCACTTCCTGACCACGTCGATCTACGACCAGATCACCGCGTTAGAGCAGGAAGGCGACACGCAGGCTGCCATGGATGTGGCGGCGCGCGCTTTCCATGACGCAGCGGTGCAGCGCATTCAGGACATGAACGCGCAGCTCTCCGGTCTGGCGCGCTGGTGGGACAACGTCAAAACCGCTGCCGACAATGCGTGGCAGCGGATGAAAACCGGTGCATCGCTGATCACCGGGACGGCCGACGACCAGACGCAGCTGTATGCTCTGCAGGGCCGAAAGGAGGCCGCGCAGAACCACGAATACAGCACGGTCGGCCGCATCCGTAACATGTTCTTCGGATCCGGACTGGTGGACCAGGCCGATAGCTCGTTCGAGCAGTGGACGCCGGAAGACGAAACCAAGCTGCAGGCGCTGCAGAAAAAGGTCCAAGACGCCACCGATGCCGCGGACCAGAAGAGCCTGACGAACAGCCTCTCGACCGGTGCGGTGGATGCCGCAGCCGATCTCGATCGTCTCGGCCAGTCGCTTGATCGCAACAAGGCCAAGCAGGCCGAACTCAACAAGCTCAATGCGGATTTTCTAAAGCTCTGGAAAGGCGCGGACCCGGGCGACTCGCGCCTCGCGGGCGTGCAAGCTGTCACAGACGAGGACGGCAATGTGTCGTTTAGTGGCGGGATGTACGACCAGTACGTCGCCGACATCAACAAGCGCTACGACACCAAGACGCCAAAGCCCAAAAGCGATAAGGCCGCTGAAGACGCGCAGGCGCAGCTGATCAAACTGCTCAACGATGAGCAGGGCGCGCTTGATCCCGTGGCGAAGGCATGGGCGACCTACAACGACAAGGTCGCCCAGGCGAACGCGTTGGCCGACAAGGCCAAGACCGCGAATGGCGCCAACGTTGAAGCGATCGATGCAGAGCGTGATGCGGTCATCGCCGCGGCCGCGTCCGCGCGTGACGCTCAGCTCGATGCGCCGGCCAAGAAGGCGCGCGAGGCCTTCGAAAAGCTGCTGCAGAGCCTCAAGGACGCGAACGGCATCAAATTCGATGGTCTGCGCGCTCAGCTTCAGACGCTGAAGGATGACTTGGACAAAGGTGTCATCAGTGCAAGCGAATACCAGCAGGCCGTCCAGGGCGTGCTCAACACGCAGCTGAAACCGCTGCCCACCTACAAGGGTGTGGGCTCGTCGGTGGGCGGTTCGTTCGGTGAACTGGACAAAATCAACAACGCCGGCAACGACCTCGACAAGCAGTATGCAGCCGAGCTGGCTGCCCTCGTGGATTTGAACCAGAAGAAGTTGCTGGCCGACCAGGATTTCGTCACCAAGGAAAACGCGCTCTACACGGACTACTACGCCAAAAAACAGGCGCTCCAGGATGCGAGCAACGAGGTCCTGGTGACCGGCATTGCCAGCACGCTGGAGCAGTCGGCCAATACGGTCGAGAAGTCGGTGGGCAAGAACACCGAGGCTTATCGCATCGCCTTCGCAGCCAGCAAGGCTGCGGCGATCGCTCAGGCGAGCATCAATCTCGGCAAGGCAATCAGCAACGCCGGCGCCGATGTGCCTTTCCCCGCCAACATCGCGGCGATGGCCACCGTGGGTGCGCAGATGATCGCGCTGATCTCGCAGATTACGTCCGTCCAAGCAGGCTTTTCCGAGGGCGGTTACACGGGGCGCGGCGGCAAGTACCAGGTCGCCGGTGTGGTGCATCGAGGCGAGGGCGTATTGAGCCAGGAGAACATCGCGGCCATGGGCGGCCCGGCGGCGTTCGAAGCCTTCCGCGCGGGGCTGGACGGGTATGCCGATGGCGGATACGTGGGCGGCAACTGGCTGCCGGTTCCGCTGGCTCAACCAGAGCCGCGCCTGTCTGCGGATGCGGCGAGTGCCGCTGCGTCTCGCAACGCGGCCAGCGGCGGCAATCCCGATGGCGGCACACATATCCACGTGTGGAGCATCGAAGAGGCCGCTGAGAAACTCGCCGAATCGCCCACGATGCAAAAGGCCGTGGTGCATATCGTGGGTGACAACCCGCGCACCATCCAAGGGAAGTGGGGGCGCTGATGGGCTATTTGGCTGGCCAACCGGTGCTGTGGCCCGCGCTGCCCGATTGGAGCCAGGGCGTCAACGAAACGCTCTCGTGGCTGACCGATGTCATGCAGTCGAGCGGCACGGCGATGCAACAAACGCGTGCGTTGCTCAATGCACCACGTCGCAGTTATTCGATGCAGACGTTGGACGTGGGCGACGCGCGACGCATCGTCGATGCGATCGCTTTTGGCATCGGCACGCGCGGCTTCCTGCTGCCGATCTACCCAGACGTGCAGTGGCTGACGGCGCCACTCGATGCGGGCATCGACGCCATCGCCTGCAGTACCACGGGTTTCGATTTCGTTGTGGGTGGCAAGGTGGCGCTTTGGCTGGATGAGCAGCACTGGGAGTTGGCTGAGGTCAACGCCATGGATGCGAGCGGCCTGACCCTGGCGGCGCCGACGGCCAACGCGTGGCCAGTGGGCACCCGCCTGTACCCTCTACGCGCCGCGCGCCTGCAGGACATGCCTGTGGCCACGCAGAGCAGCGCGGCCGTGTCGTCTCTTGCGGTCAACCTGCTGGTCGACGAGCCATGCGATTGGCCGGCCGCGTGGCCGAGCGCAGCTACCTACCGTGGTGTGCCGGTACTGGAATGGCGTGGCGATGAATCCGACGGCCCCACCGCGCAATACACGCGGCAGGGCAGCAGCGTCGACGTGGACACGGCGACGGTCTACTACTTCGATCTGCCAAACCTTCCCTGGCGCGTGCAAACGCAAAACTTCGTGCTCCACGGTCGCGCGCGTCACTCGGCGTTTCGCTCGCTGTTGTATGCGCTCGCTGGGCGTGCTGGTCAGCTCTGGGTGCCCAGCTGGCAGGACGATCTGCGCCTGACGGGCGAGGTTGCCGCGAACGCCACCGTGCTGCCGGTGGCGCCGTGCTACTACAGCCTGTTCGGGGCGCAGCAAACGAATCGCCGCGACATCCGCATCGAGCTGTACGACGGAACCATCTTCTATCGGCGCATCACCGGCAGCGCGCAGCTCGTCAACGGTGAGACGTTGCAGTTCGACAGCGCGCTTGGACGTGACGTGACGCCCGACCAGGTGCGTCAGATCAACTGGCTATCGATGTGCCAACTCGCCGGCGACAGCGTGCAGCTGACGCACGTCACGGACGCCGAAGGCGTGGCCACATGCAGTTTGCAATGGCAGGCGGTGCAGAACAGTGTTTAAGGACTTCGAACTCAGCCGTCGCGGCGGCAAGCCCACGCATCTGTTCCGCTTCGCGCGGCAGGGCAAGACCTGGCGTTTCGCCGCGACCGATCGTGACATTGTCGTGGGTGGCTTCACCTGGCTGGCCGCGCCGATTGCGCGCGAAGAGATCAAGCAGACTGTCGAGACCGCGCAGGACAGCCTCAAGGTCACGTTGCCCTACAACCGCGACGCGAACAACACGGATCCAGTCACGCAGTCCCTGGGCGACAACTGGCACCCGTACATTCCGAGCGACACCGTCGCCGTCGCATGCATGGCCACCCATCTTGGTGATCCCGATCAAGAGATCATCGTGGAGTGGTTGGGACAGGTCGGCCAGCCCAAGTTCACGGACGGCCAGCTGGAACTTACCTGCGTCACGGCGAGCAGCATCGGCAAGGCGCAGCGGCAGGGCGCCAAATGGCAGATCGCCTGCTGGAAGACCGTGTATTCGACCGGTCCGCGAGGATGCAACCTATTGAAGAGCGCCTTTTCGATCACCGTAGCGGTCGATGAGATCAATGGCCTCTCGCTTAGCGCCGCGGCGTTTGCAGGTCTGGATCTGTCACTCGCTGGCGGTGGACTGGAATTCACCGACTCGAATGGTCTCATCCAACGCCTCTCCATCATGGCGCACGATGGCAGCACGATCGTGTTGCTCTCTGGTGCAGCAGGTCTCGCGGCCGGCCTCACTGTGACTGTTTATCCGGGTTGCCAGCGCACTTGGGCCGCGTGTGCGGACCGCGACAACACGATCAACTATGGGGGCGCCATCTACAAGCCCGTCCAGAATCCTTACAGCGGGCAGAGCATGTCATGGGGCTGATCGCGCGCATTGAACGTTGGCGTTACGTGTACGGATGGCGCCTGCGCTACTGGTGGGCAGACACACAGTCAGGGTTGCATGCACGCTTCATGCTGGTGGGCTTCGCCTTTCTTGCGGTCCTTGGCGAGGTGGTGGCGCGCGCGATCGCAGCCAATCGTCCCGCGCCTAAAGATCACCCACACGAGGCGATCATCTGGTTCATCGTGTGGATCGTGATCGCGCTACTGGCCGCCGTAGCCGCCTATGCCCTCGCGGGTAAACAGACGGCGCCCACCGCGCAAACCACCGACACGCCCACCACCGACGACGGCCAGTCCGTGAAGCATCACTTCGGCACCTGCTGGGTGGATGACTCATTCCTGCTCGCGTGGCTGCTCGTCGGTCGCGATCCGATCAAGTCCGACGGTGGCAAAAAGTGATCATCACCACACGCGATCTCTTCACGATTCCTGGCTATAGCCGGCGCCCTGGCTTTTGCCGTAGCGGCGCACGCGCCTGGTTTGAGGCCAATGGCCTCGATTGGTCCGACTTCGTGAAACACGGCATCGACGCGGCCGTTCTGGAAGCTAACGGCGATGCGATGGCACTCGCCGTCGTGACGTGGGCGCGCAAGCGCGCCGCGGCAGCGGACCAAGGGGAGTTGCATGGGTAAGGGTGGCGGCACGACCGTCGGATATTGGTACCGGGTTGCGTATCACGCGGGTCTCGGCGTGGGGCCCATCGATGCCTTCCTTGAGATGCGCGGTGGCGACAAAACCGCATGGGCGGGCAGGCTGACCAGCAGCGGCACGATCACTGTCAACGCGCCCAATTTGTGGGGTGGGGAAAAAGATCAAGGCGGCATCGCCGGCGACATTGACGTCATGTTTGGCGAAGCCACGCAGCAGCCCAACCCTTATCTGCTTGCCACCTTTGGCGCGCAGGTTCCCGCTTGGCGTGGCGTCGCAACGCTGGTGTTCAAGGGCGGCCGCTACGGCGCCATGAATCCCTACCCGCAGAAGCCCAGCTACAAATTCGAGCGCATCAAGGCGGGCTGGGACAACGGCTGCTGGTATCCCGAAACGGCCGCGATTCCGGTGGGTGATGGTGGGCCCATCTCGCTCGACGGCTACTTCCTTGTGCAGGGTGGCTCTCCGATCACCAATCAGGGGACTACGTACGGGACGGTGCCGGAGACCTTCATCGGTAGCGCGCACGACATCGGAAAGATGTGTCTCGATGCGCGCAACGCGCATGACGGTTCGACCTACACGTATCAGCAGTCCTATGTCTACGCGCTGGGTAGCGTTTGGCAGATCGGTGCCACCAGCGTGGAGCGGGGCAACGCGATCGGCATTGCGGCCGTCACCGTGCTTCCCACCTGTCCCGTGGGGTCAACGACTTCGTTCGCCGAGCACGGCAGCGGTAGCCCGCTGGGCGTCACCGAGCCGAGCGTTGTTTGTTCGGCGCCGCATGGCATCTTGGCCATGAATCCAGCGCACATCCTCTACTACGCGCGCACGCAGCTCGATATGGGTCGCGAGCCGGTGGCCAACATGAACGATGCCAGTTTCCGCGCGGCGGCAGACTGGTACTACCAGCAGAGCTTTGGCCTGTGCACCGAGTACGACCCGGCGAATGAAAGCCTGGACGACTTCATCACCCGCATTGAAAAAGTGGCTGGCTGCAGCATGAGCCGCAGTCCCGTGGACGGCCAGTGGTACATCGATGTCGCCAACGGCGTCTTCGACCTGGCGTCGCTGCCTATCCTCACCGACGACGACATTCTCGACTTTAGCGAGTCGCCCAGCACCCTCGACAGCGCCACCAACTCGGTGAGCGTGCAGTACTTCGATCCGGAGCAGAACGAGACGCTCAGCACTGCGCCGGTGCAAGCCATGGCCGCGATTGATGCCTTCGGCACGATTCACGATCAAACGACCTATCCGGAGATCCCCACCAGCGACCTGGCCATTCGGGTGGCGACGCGTGACCTGCGCGCATCGATCACGCCGACGCGCGCATTCGAGCTCACCACGACGCGACTGCCGTACGCCTGGCGTGTGGGCACGTATTTCCGCCTGCAGTCGGTAAAGCGCGGTATCGCTGACATGGTGTGCATCCTTGCAGAGAAGTCGTCCGGCACGCTCAAGTCGGGTGCCATCACGATCACGGCCTCGCAAGACATCTACAGCCTGCCGATCACGACGTTCGTGGATACGGAGCATGGCGTCGACACGAGGCCATCGCAGATCCCGGTGGCCATCGTGAACCAGGCGGCGTTCGAAGCGCCTTACGTGGCTGTGGTGAGTGCGCTGTCGCGGGCAGACTTGGCCGCGTTGCCGGCGGACGTGGGCTACCTGATGGCGGTGGCCGCTGACCCGGCGACACCGCCGACGAGCCTGGGTTATACGGTGGTGGTCTCCAGTGGCGGAGACTATGCGGGCACGACGCACGGCGATTGGTGCCCATCCGCTACGGTGGTTGCCGCTGCTGGTTACGAAGGCACGAGTTTCACCATCGCCAACGGCTATCAGCTCAGCCTGGTGGCAGTGGGCACCGCAGCGCAATGGGGCAACGAGATCGTGCGTGTCGATGCGATCGACGCCGAAGCGGGCACGATCGTCCTCGGGCGCGCGTGTGCAGACACGGTGCCGGCGCAGCACGCCGCCGGTGAGAGGCTGTGGTTCTACGGCGCCGAGGTCGCTGCCGTTTCCACCGAATACACCAGCGGCGAGACCGTCGAGGTCAAGCTGCTTACCAACACCGGCAGCCAGCAGTTGGATGAGTCGGCCGCGACGCCGATGGCCGTGGCGTTCGATGGTCGCCAGGCGCGGCCGTACCCGCCGGCAGCGGTAATGCTCAATGGCCTGGACGCACTGAGCGTTCCGTCGCTCACGGGTGACATCGCGGTGGCGTTCGCCTTCCGCAATCGCGTGCTCCAGGCGGATCAGCTGATCGACTACAGCATGGCGAACGTTGCTCCCGAGAGCGGCCAGACGCTGAGCTGGCAAGTCGTGGATGCCAGCAATGCGGTGATCGCTTCCGGATCGGGCATCACCGCCAACACCTTTACGGTCCCTGCCATGACGGCGGACGGGGCCCTCACGCTGGAAATGTGGTGTGTTCGCGATGGCTTGGCCAGCTGGCAAAGCTTTGTCGCGGCGTTCGCATATGGCAGCGGCACGGCCGGCGAACGCCTGACCGAAGACGGCGACACACGTATCACTGAAGACGGCGCCGCGCGCCTCCTGGAGTCTTGAACATGGGTAAGAAGATCAGCGATCTGAGTCTACTGCAGCTGTTGGCCGGCAACGAATGGCTTGAGGTGGCCATCGGCGGCGGTTCGCCGGCGAGCATGAAAGTATTGGCCACGTCGCTGGTGATGGGCGGCCTGCGCTGGTTCAACGTCAAGGACTACGGCGCGTTGGGTGACGGCGCGACCGATGACACGGTAGCGATCCAGGCGGCCATCACGGCCTGCGCCGCCGCTGGTGGTGGTGTCGTCTATTTCCCGGCGGCCATCTACATCATCGCGGGCGCGCTTGCCGACACCGGCGGTGCGAATGCGCAAATTCTCCTGCCATCAATCGACGTGTCCAGCGGCAATCAGATCAGCGTGCTGCTTCTCGGCCCGACGCCGCCGACGCCCGTCGTAAGTGTGATCGGGGCCATGCCGCTGCCGACGGGCGGGGCGATCTTGAAGAGCACGCTCGCCACCGGTACCGGCGGGAACTGCATCGGCTGCAAAGGACCGTCCGGCTCGTTCAACGGCTTCAGCAACCTGCTGGTCGGCATGCACAACTTGCGGGTGCGGATGCCGGCAAACCCGGGCCACTCGGCCATCGATCTTTCGCGCGTCACCGCTGTTTCCGTCAACGAAGTCATGGTCGATACCGGTACCTACAACGTCGCCGCGATTGCGGAACCGACGACGGCGACAAGCTATGGCATCAAATTTCCCGCCCTCAACAATGGCGCAAAAACGTCGATTGGCGTGGTCAACGCGGTCGGCTTTTACAAGGGATTCCTGTTCGGCGAGCACCTCACCGCTCGCGAAATGAACGCGTGGGGTTGTGAGTATGCGGCCGAGTCGCCGGCAGGCTTCCACGCCATGATGATCGAGCGCTTCCAGTCGATCCATTGCAAGTACGGCATCACGGGTACCGGCGGCGCGAGCTTCCTCAAAATCAGCCAGTTCAACATCGAGCATGCGGCGTCGGGGTGGATGGCGACCGTTGCTGACATTGTTGACGCCAGCAACTTACTCAACGGCAATCTGAGCTGGCACTCAGTGCTCGCGGGATCGGGCGTCTCGGCAGTGTTCAACAAGACCGGAGGCTCGGGCTTGTTGTGCGTGTCACTTGACCTGTCCGTGGCCAACTCCGTGGCGCCGGTGGTAACCCAAGCAGGCACGGCAGTGACGCTCGCGGCATCCGATGCCGGCAACTACATTCGGTTCACGGCAGCGACTGCCAAGACCTACACTGTGCAGCCCAATTCCACCGTGGCGCTGCCGACGAACGGTGAGTGGCATCTGCGCAACGTGGGCGCCGGCAATCTGACTATCGTGCAGGGTGCCGGCGTCACGATCAGTCCGCCGGCGAGCGGCACGCTCGTGGTGGCACCTGGTGCTGCAGTGACGCTAAAGCGTGTGGGTGTCGATACCTTCGACCTTATCGGTCAGACGGTGTCGGCATGATCCCTGGCATCGTGGCTTCCGGCATGAGGGTCTCGTCGGGCGCTCCTGCGGTGACGTGGAGTCAAACGGACAAGAATGCCTCCATTGCATTGTCCAATGGAAACCTGACCGCAACAAAAAATGGTGCGGACGGTGCCTACGGTGCGATCCGCGCAACGCAAGGGGCGAGCGCAGGCAAACTGTATTTCGAGGTGCTCATCGTTGCCGGCACCACGTCGCCTTTCATCACCGTTGGCCTAGCGCTCGCGGCGGCCTCTCTGACGGTCTACACCGGTGCTGATGCGAGCGGCTGGGGTTACTACGGGCAGACGGGGCAGAAGGCGACGAATGCGGTGTTGTCGACCTACGGCGCAGCGTTCGGTACCGGCGACGTGATCGGTGTGTTCTACGACGGCTCGACTGGGTCAGTGTGGTTCGCCAAGAACGGATTGGTGCAGGGCGGCGGTGATCCGGTAGCGGGAACGTCGCCCGCGTTCACGGGCGTTCCCAACACGGTCATTCCATCGGCCGCGTTGTGGCGTGCGAGCAGTCCGGCACATGCGGTGACCGGCCGCTTCAAGACGTCCGATTTCTCTTATGCGCCGCCCACAGGTTACTCGTCGTGGTCGGGGGGCTGACGTCGATCATTGGAAACGGTTTGCCTTAGCCGTTTCCGGCGCGAGCGGCACGCTGTCGGTTATGACGCTGCCGCTCCCGATCGCGCCCCGAGACGCCCTGGTCCAGATTATCGACCCGGCCCTTCGCCTGTTGCCGCCCAAGCTCACGAGCGACCAGGCGCGCGTGCAAACCCTGGCCATCTTTCTGCAGGAGTCTGGCCTTAAGTGCCGTTTTCAGATTGGTGGTCCTGCGCATGGTCTCGCGCAGTTCGAACGCGGCGGCGTCAACGGCGTTCTGACGCATCCAGCTTCGGCAGCTCTCGCGAAGTCCTTGTGCGCTGCTCGTGGCGTGCCAGCGCTATGTGAATCGGTCTACGCGGCGCTGGCGACAGACGATCTGCTCGCCGCTGGCTTTGCGCGGCTTCTCCTGCTGACGGACGCAGCTGCGCTGCCTGCGCTGGGCGATCAGGCTTCGGCCTGGTCGTACTACCAGCGCAACTGGCGTCCGGGACGTCCTCATCCGGAGGCTTGGCCTCAGCACTACGCCACCGCGCTGGCCACCGTGCGCGCGGCGGTGAACGCCTGATGGATGCACAGCCGCCGAGCCTCCAGTTCTGGCAGCTGCTCCTATATCCATTCTTCGCCGCCTTCGGCGGCCTGCTGGGCTACGCGCTGCGCATGATGGACGCCGGACTCAAGGTGAGCCTCTGGCGCGCTGTCATCGAATCGCTCGCCGCCGGATTCGTGGGCATCCTCGTGATGCTGCTTTGCCAGGCCATGCAGCTCTCGCCGCAGTGGACGGGCGTGATGGTTGGGGTCTGCGGTTGGCTGGGCGCCACGGCAAGCATCCGCATGCTCGAGCGCGTGGTGCGGAACAAGCTGGGGGTCACCGATACCGGAGGCATCGCCAATGGCGGGCCGTAGGCGTAAGCGAGTCCAGCTGTGGGCGGGCCACGCGCTCATCGTGGCCCTGATCGTCATCGGCGTGACGGCCGTCAATCAGGCCTGCGGCCGACCGCACTGGCCAGCCCTTGAGGCCGATGCCGTTCGCGTTGCGTTCCTGGTGATCGCGTTGATGGCGATCGCCGTTTCCTTCTCAGGCAGAGGTCCCGAGGGCCGCGCATGAACACTCTCAAGCAATACGGACGCCTGATCGCCGGCGTTCTCATCATCCTTTTCATCATCGCCATTTGCTGGGCCGTCGTGCACTACGGAAACACGCGCTATGCCGCCGGCGTTGATGCCGGCCGCAACGCGGTGCTCGCCGACGACGCGCGCCAGGTCGCACAGGTGCAGGAGGCCCGCAATGCGCTCGATTCGCTCAGCGCCTCTGCTGGCCAGCAACTCCAACACAACCTCGGCACAGCGCTGCCGGCCATCCAGGCGCAGACCCATGACACCATCGAAACGATCCGCACTGTTTACCGTGACCGTCCTGCTGCCGCTGTTAATTGCAGCCGCCCTGACGGCGTGCAGTCCGCTCTCGACCAAGCCGTCGACCGCGCCAATGCCGCTGCAGGTGCCCCAAGTGACGTGCGATCAGACACCGCCCCCGCAGCTGCTGGATCGAGTGCCGCCCCTCCAGTCGGAGGCGGACATCCCGGCGAATGACGCGTGGAAAGCCGATGCCATCGGTAAGTACGCCGAGCTGGTGACAATCCGCTACCAAGAGCGTGCGTGTATGGCCAAGCTCCGAGCCGACGGCGTAATCCGCTAAGCGTAAGCCCCGCCAAGTGCGGGGCTTACTTTGTGGGCCAGACTGCCGGCGCGGCAAATGTCTGCCGAAATTCCGGCCATTGCCGGCAGTCCTCGCGAGGAATAGCGATGAATCCTGCGCCGGCGCACAGCGAGCAGCCTGGCGCGCTGTGGCACTGGCATTCCCGCTGTTCCCAGTAGCTGCGATGAACGAATTCGCCTTCGCCACAGTGAAAGCACTTAATGCCCACCTGGTCCAGGGTGATGCACCCACGGTTGCAGACATTGCAAATGCCTGGTCGGCCCATCGTGAATTTCGCTCGTCTGCCCATGCGCGGCAGGGTAGGCGCCGGCGATCTCACGCGCCGAGAGCTAGTCAGTGTGGCACGCGCTCATCGCAAACTTCAGGTAGCCTGCGTGCATTCGATTCCATAGGGATGTGAACGATGAAGACCGCCCGCGCTTGCCTCATTCTGGCCTTGGCCCTGACGCCCATGGCATCCCTGGCGCAGATCCGACGCTTGCCGACGGACACGGAGCTGAAGGCCGGCTATTGCGTCGCTGTGGAGAGAACGCAGCTGGAGAACCTGCAGGCGGCCACTCACAACGGCGGCGCAGACCGCGCTGATGCAGAGCAGCAAGCGGCCGCAATCAAAGCGCTCTCGGACGACGTCAAGCGGCTTGACGCTTACCTTTCACCGAAATATTGGTCGATCGAGCCGAAGCCGTTGAGCGAGGCAGCCGGCCGCGGCTTGGCAGACCTCGAGTCATCAGACGCTGAGCCTACGACATGTCGTCCATCAGCCGTTGGTCAGGGCGCCTTGCCTGCGCAGTGCGCAGCCCAGGCGCCGGCGTCAACGCGCCTGCGAAGCTGCATCGGCGCGCCATTTCTCCCTTACTGAAGGGCCCGTCACTCGCCATGTAGCTTCCCAGGGAGCCCGTGTGCGGTAGGTAGATCCGGCTAGACGTGCGGGGCTGATAGCAGGCGTCTCAACCCCGTAAAATTGACCTACAACCCCTTGATTGGATACGGAAGCAAACCGGGTTATTCCGTAAAATTGGTGGCCGTAAGCGATTGATGTAGAGGCAGAGTTGCAGAGACTTTTAATTTGGTGCGCTTCTCGTCCGACGAAAGCTATATTTCGAGCCATCGGGAAGCTATGACATCCTCGCAAGCGCGGGGCGCAAGGGGTGGAACGGGCCTTGCATCTGACACAGGGGAGCTGCCACGTTGAGTTCTGTCGACGTTGCCGGCAAGACGTAACTATATGAATTGCAAGGAATGGGGGAAGGATGCCTTTGCCATTTGAATTTCGCCAAGTTGACGCAAATTGTCTAAATGCGACCGAAGCGCATTGGCTGCAATATGCCGACAACAATCCGGAGAACGTCAACCGTCCCTTCTACGATGGTTGTTTTTCGGCGTGTAAGGCTCACTTGGCTGGCAATCAGGCCGGCGACAGTAAGACAGCTCTCTACGGCGTATTTGATGACATCAATGGGGTAAAGACTGCGGTCGCCCTGGTCAACTTGGTGCATGCGCGGCCGCAGTCAGCCTCGCCGTGGCTGAAGATGGTGTCCGTCTATGTCGAGCCCATGCTTGATGTGGCTAACAACGAGCCCGACATTAAACGTCTGGCCTGGATTGCAGCCGTGACCATCGTTGGTGCGTTTGAACTTACGTTTCGGGTGATGCCGGCTCGGGAACTTAAGATTTGGGCCAACGTACCGATGACTAAGGAATTCCTCACGGCAGTTTCAACAGCACTGTTCGACGATGCCTTTGAGCTCAGCACTCACGGTAACTGGATCGTGGTGCGGAAACGTGACGCGGAGCAAGCTGGGCTGAAGGTCGTGTCGTAAGGGCTATAGAAACCTGCTTCGGCTGGTGCTATACAAAAAGCATAGCTATACTTAGTAAGTTTATTTATGGCGACACATTGACGGTGTCGTCAATCATGGGTGTTCGAGAGGGTACGGTCATGGAGCCGAAAATCATGTCGTCTTACGCAGAATTCCTGGCGATCAGGGATGAACTGGTTTGCGAACTTGCTGAGCATTTTGAGAGCAAGATCAAGGACATGGGTGATGCTGTGCGCGGTATTGGCTGGTTCTCGTCGGTAGCCGAACAGTACGCAGCTGCCGCTGCCCGCCGCGCCGCATAAGGGCCAAACGGCCGCCGCTGACCAAAAGCCCCGCTCTGGCGGGGCTTTTTTTGTGGTGGTGGGGCACCTAACTGTCTATTTCACGAGGCTGGATGTCGCGAAGATGCGCCTTAACGGGCCGCAGCTGCCCCTTTTAGTAGACACGGCGTCAATATTGAAAGCACAGTAATTTCAACAGGTTGAGTTGATTTAGCTGACCCGACTGTTAATCAGGGGGTCGTTGGTTCGAGTCCAACTTCGGGCGCCATATTCGAGAAAACCCCGCCTTTTGGCGGGGTTTTTTTTATGCCTGTGCCGGACTGGGGTCTCAATGCCCTCTGATAGCAGCTTTTGTCCTTTGAATGGGCGAAGAGGCGCGGTCTCGCAAGCGGGACGTTTGGCACCAGATGCAGGGGCGCCGCGGCTCGCCGAGGCACCTGGCCATGCACGGGCGGCCCTTGCAGCAGTGGTCAATATTTGAGCTCTTTCTCAGTGGGCCAACGGGAGCACAATCACGCACGTCGCAGATGGGGCTTGGAGCTGATGATGCGCGTTTGGCGGCTGATCGCCGGAACCCTGTGCCTCGCCGGATGCGCGAGCACGGGCGACATCACGCACAACAAGCCTACATTCCAGGCAAGCACGGCCAAGCTCGATTCCGTTTATGCCGCCTGCGTACACACGCGTTGGATGGCGATATCGCCCACGGCGCGAATCGTCGAAACACCCATCGCATTGCAGGTCGTGGCGCGCAATGCCACCACCAACATTGAGGAACTGCTGGTGATCCACAGCAAGGCGGCGGGGGCCGATGTGGTGTTGTACGAACGCATGGAAGTGCTGGCCTTGCGGGCCTATCGCGATGTGGCCAAGGCCTGCCTCTAGTTGGCAGCTCCGCACTTTGCGGCCTCATCGGGTTTGGCTTTGGCGCTGGCTACGCGTCCCACGTTGGAGACGGTGAGCGCCAGCGCGTCTTCCGCGTGCCCTTTGCGGCACAGCGTGAAGGTCACGGTGCTACCGCCCGCACTGCCACTGGGCTGGAAGCGGATGTTTTTGCGTCCGGAAGTGCTGAGGATGACGACCCTGTTGTAGCCGACGTTCACCAACGTGGGAGGGCCATCCAATTGATCCGCGTTGCCGGTGCGGTAGTTGCCGATCGCCCAGCCGCGTTCCCAGCGCGTGTCGCCGGCGCATTGTTGACTGGCGGAAATGGGGCAGAACAATTTGGGGCGCCCGCTGATCACTGCCAGGTTTCGCGTGTACTGGAGTGTGGCGATCAGGTCGAGCTGGGCCGTGGTGAGCTGGTAGCGGGCGAGCATCTGGCCCATGGCAGGAACGGCGGCGCCAATGAGCACGGCCAAAACGATCAGCACGACGACACTTTCAACCAGCGTGAATCCGGCACTTCGCCGTGGCTGATAGCCTTCCGGGCGTATTTCCACCGTCGCCTCCTGCGTCACGGAAGCGTTCAGCCTAGCGGTGGCCCGTTGGCAGCCCAGTCCTCCCGGGCCAGGGCGGTGTGTCGTAGCCTGCTGACAGGCCCTGTCAGCAGGGCAATTTAAAATGACCCGTCGCGACCGCATGTAGAGAGCCATGACCGACCGCTTCGAACTCGTCTCCCCCTACAAGCCCTCTGGCGATCAGCCCGAGGCCATTCGCAAGCTTGCCGAGGGCTTCGAGGCCGGCCTTGCGGCACAGACGCTGCTGGGCGTTACCGGCTCGGGCAAGACGTACACCATCGCCAACGTGATCCAGCAGGTGCAGCGGCCGACCATCGTGATGGCGCCCAATAAGACCTTGGCCGCGCAGCTGTATGGCGAGTTCAAGGAATTCTTTCCGCACAACGCGGTGGAATACTTCGTCAGCTATTACGACTACTACCAGCCGGAAGCGTACGTGGTGGCGTCGGACACCTTCATCGAGAAGGACGCTTCGATCAACGACCATATCGAGCAGATGCGACTGGCGGCCACCAAGGCGCTGTTGTCGCGCAAGGACTCGATCATCGTGGCCACCGTGTCGGCGATCTACGGCCTGGGCGATCCGGAAGACTATCTCTCGCTGCGCCTGATCCTTGCCAAGGGCGAGCACATCGACCAGCGCCAGCTGATCCGCCAGCTCACCGAGCTGCAGTACACGCGCAACGAAATGGAGTTGCGCCGCGGTACGTATCGCGTGCGTGGCGAAGTCATCGATGTGTTTCCGGCCGAGTCGGAAAGCGAAGCGCTGCGCATCGAACTGTTCGACGGCGACATCGAAAGCATGGCGCTGTTCGATCCGCTGACCGGCGAAACCATTCGCAAGGTGCCGCGCTACACCATCTATCCGCGCACGCATTACGCCAGTACGCGTGAGAGCGTGTTGAACGCCATCGAGACCATCAAGGTTGAGCTGAAGGAACGCCTCGAGCAGCTCTACAAAGACAACAAGTTGGTGGAAGCGCAGCGACTGGATCAGCGCACGCGTTTCGACATCGAGATGATGGCCGAAGTCGGTTACTGCCAGGGCATCGAGAATTACTCACGTCATCTCACGCGCCGCAGTGCCGGCGAACCGCCCCCGACGTTGTTCGATTATCTGCCGGCGGATGCGTTGCTGGTGGTGGACGAGTCGCACGTCACCATTCCGCAGCTGGGTGCCATGTACAAGGGCGACCGCTCGCGCAAGGAGACGCTGGTGGAATTCGGTTTCCGCCTGCCATCGGCGATGGACAACCGTCCGCTGCGTTTCGAGGAATGGGAAGCGCGTGCGCCGCGTTCCATCTATGTATCGGCCACGCCACGTGACTACGAACTGCAGAAGTCGGGCGATGCCGTGGTCGAACTGGTGGTGCGTCCCACCGGCCTGATCGACCCCGAAGTGGAAGTGCGCCCGGTGCGCACGCAGGTCGACGATCTGCTGGGTGAAGTGCACAAGCGCGTCGCGATGGGCGATCGCGTGCTGGTAACCACGCTCACCAAACGGATGGCTGAAAACCTCACGGAATACCTTGGCGAACACGGCATCAAGGTGCGCTACCTCCATTCGGATATCGAGACGGTGGAGCGCGTGGAAATCATCCGCGACCTGCGCCTTGGCGAGTTCGACGTGCTGGTGGGCATCAACCTGCTGCGCGAAGGCCTCGACATGCCCGAGGTGTCGCTGGTGGCGATTCTGGATGCGGACAAGGAAGGCTTCCTGCGCTCGACGGGCTCGCTCATCCAGACCATTGGCCGCGCTGCGCGAAACCTGCGTGGCAAGGCCATCCTCTACGCCGACAACATCACCCGTTCGATGCGGGCGGCGATGGACGAAACCGCTCGCCGCCGTGAAAAGCAGCAGGCGTACAACGAAGCGCATGGCATCACGCCGCAATCGGTGGTGCGCCGCATCGCCGACATCATGGAGGGTGCCCGCAGCGAGGCGCCGACGCGTGGTCGCGGCCGTCGCGGCGAGCGCCAGGGCGCGGCCGTGGCGGAGAAGGGCGCCGAATACGCGGCGCTCAACGCCGATCAGGCGGCGGCCATGATGAAGAAGCTCGAGGCGCAGATGTACAAGCACGCCGAGAACCTGGAATTCGAGGAGGCTGCCCGCCTGCGCGACCAGATTCACAAGCTGCGTGAGCGAGCTGGCTGAGGCCCGGTTTTCGGCCGGGTGGTTGTCGCCGGCACCCGGAGCACGTATACTGCGCGGCTCGCACGGCATGCCGGGCGAGCTCCGGGCGGTTAGCTCAGCGGTAGAGCACTACCTTGACATGGTAGGGGTCACAAGTTCGATCCTTGTACCGCCCACCAATACCGACGAAACGGCGTGGCCTCGGGTCACGCCGTTTCTTTTTGCGCCGAAGGAGCCAGTCGATGACGTACCTCTGGGTCAAGAGTTTCCATGTCGTATTCGTCATTGCCTGGATGGCCACGGTGTTCTACCTGCCGCGCATCCTCGTGAATATCGCCGAGGCCGGCGACGAGCCTGCCGTGAAGGCGCGGCTCTTGCTCATGGGGCGCCGCTTGTACAAGTTCGGTCACAACATGTTCGGCATGGCCTTCCTGTTCGGGCTGGCCTTGTGGGAAGGCTGGCGCCTGTTCCCGCAGGCGTTGCCGAACGTGGTGGCGTCGCTCCACTGGATTGACGCCAAGCTGACCCTCGTGGTGTTGATGCTCGCCTACTTCATCTGGTCGGGCCGGCTGCTCAAGCGCAGCGAAAAAGGCGGGGCACTGCCTTCGTCGAAGACGCTGCGCATCATGAATGAGCTGCCTGTGCTGGTACTGCTGGGCATCGTGTTCCTGGTGATCGCCAAGCCGTTCTGAGCGAGCTCGGCAGCTCATTTCGCAGGAAGGCTGCGGCGCACTTCATTCGCCGCGCTGGAAATATTCCCTGTACCAAGCGACGAAGCGTGCCACGCCGTCCTCGATCGGCGTGTTCGGCGAATAGCCCACGTCGCGCCGCAGGGCGGAGACATCAGCCCATGTGTCCGGCACGTCGCCGGGTTGCATCGGCAGCAGGCGTTTCTCCACCGTGCGGCCCAGGTTCTGTTCCATCAATTCGATGAAACGCAGCAATTGCACCGGCTGATCGTTGCCGATGTTGTAGACGCGGTACGGCGCGCTCGATGTGCCCGGGCTCGGCTGCAAGGCATCGTAGGCGGCGTCGGGCAGGGCGATGTGGTCGAGCGTGCGGATCACGCCTTCCACGATGTCGTCGATGTAGGTGAAGTCGCGGCTGTGGTTGCCGTAGTTGAAGACATCGATCGGCTTGCCGCGGCTGATGCGATCGGCGAACAGCATGGGCGACATGTCAGGGCGGCCCCATGGGCCGTACACCGTGAAGAAGCGCAGGCCGGTGGTGGGCAGGTCGTACAGATGGCTATAGGTGTGTGCCATCAGTTCGTTCGCCTTCTTGCTCGCCGCGTACAGGCTCACCGGATGATCCACGGCGTCTTCGATGGCGAAGGGCATCTTGCGGTTGGCGCCGTAGACGGAGCTGGAGGAGGCATAGACGAGGTGCTCGACCTTGCCGTGGCGGCAGGCCTCCAGGATGTTCACGAAGCCGACCAGGTTGCTCTGCACGTAGGCCTGCGGGTTCTTCAGCGAATAGCGCACGCCAGCCTGGGCGGCCAGATTCACCACGCGCTGCGGGCGAAATTCGCCGAAGGCCCGGTTCACCGCGTCGGCATCCGCAAGGTCGGCGCGCAGATGCGTGTAGTTGGGATGCTCGGCAAAACGGGCGAGCCGGGCTTCCTTCAGCGTGGGGTCGTAGTAGTCGTTGTGGTTGTCGATGCCATAGACCTCGTCGCCGCGCGCCAGCAGGCGCTCGGCAAGGGCGGAGCCGATGAAGCCGGCCGTGCCGGTGACGAGAATGCGCATGCGGAAACCTCAAGCTTCGACGGGGGGGGCTGGCATTCTATCGCTGCCAATATTGAGACAGCGTCGCGCCGACTGATTTGACATCGCGCAATGGGCTAAACTAGCGTTCTGAACGTACCCACCCGGAGACAAGGTGGCCCGCGCCTCAAGCGCCGGTCGAGCGTGTGACATGGCAACTACCACTTTCCAACGCTGATTCGAGCCACGCCTTGTTTCACACAAAGGGCGCGTGGCGCTCTTTATTTTTGCCTGCCGTCCAGGCAGGCAAGGACAAACCGGCCATCCATGGCCGGACTCTTCAAATTAAAAACAGAGCACGTTCCTTGGGACGTCTTTTTCAGGTGCGAACATGATTGAAATCACGCTACCCGACGGCAGCAAGCGCCCGTTCGATCATCCGGTGACGGTGCAGGATGTGGCTGCCTCTATTGGCGCCGGCCTGGCCAAGGCCACCTTGGCGGGCAAGGTGGACGGCAAGCTGGTGGACGCCAGCTTCCCCATCGACCACAACGCCAGCCTCGAAATCGTCACGGAGAAAAGTCCGGAGGCGCTGGACATCCTGCGTCATTCCACGGCGCACCTGTTGGCGCAGGCCGTGCAGAGGCTGTATCCCGGCGCGCAGGTCACCATCGGTCCGGTGATCGACAACGGCTTCTACTACGACTTCGCTTACGAGCGCCCGTTCACGCCCGACGATCTGGTGAAGATCGAGGCGGAGATGGAGAAGATCGTCAAGGAAGCCCTGCCGGTGACGCGCAGCGTGAAGTCGCGCGACGACGCGGTGAGCTTCTTCCGCGGCCTCGGTGAGGAATACAAGGCCGAGATCATCGAAAGCATTCCGGCCAACGAAGAGCTCTCGCTGTATTCGCAGGGCGACTTCACCGACCTGTGCCGTGGCCCGCACGTGCCCAACACGGGCAAGCTGCGCGCGTTCAAGCTGATGAAGGTGGCCGGCGCGTATTGGCGCGGCGATTCCAACAACGCGATGCTCACGCGCATCTACGGCACGGCGTGGTTGAACGACAAGGATCTGAAGGCCTACCTGCACCAGTTGGAAGAAGCCGAGAAGCGCGACCATCGCAAGATCGGCAAGGCGCTGGATCTCTTCCATCAGCAGGAAGAGGGCCCGGGCATGGTGTTCTGGCATCCCAAGGGCTGGGCCATCTGGCAGCAGGTGGAGCAGTACATGCGCCGCGTGTACCGCAACAGCGGCTACCAGGAAGTGCGCTGCCCGCAGGTGCTGGACGTGTCGCTGTGGAAGAAGTCCGGCCACTGGGACAACTACCAGGAAAACATGTTCTTCACCGAGTCGGAGAAGCACACGTACGCCCTCAAGCCGATGAACTGCCCGGGTCACGTGCAGATCTTCAATACCGATCTGCACAGCTACCGCGAGCTGCCGATTCGCTACGGCGAGTTCGGCGCGTGCCATCGCAACGAGCCCTCGGGCGCGCTGCACGGCATCATGCGCGTGCGTGCCTTCACGCAGGACGACGGCCACGTGTTCTGCACCGAAGAGCAGATCGAATCCGAAGTGACGGCGTTCCATCAGCAGGCCATGAAGGTCTACGGCGATTTCGGCTTCGAGGACATCGCGCTGAAGATCGCGCTGCGTCCCGACAAGCGCATCGGCAGCGACGAGGTGTGGGACCGTGCCGAGGCCGCCTTGCGCGCCGCGCTGAACGCCGCCGGCGTGAAGTGGGAAGAACTGCCGGGCGAGGGCGCCTTCTACGGCCCCAAGATCGAGTACCACATGAAGGATTCCATCGGCCGCGCCTGGCAGGTCGGCACGATGCAGGTGGACTTCATGATGCCCGAGCGCCTGGGCGCCGAGTACGTGGACGAGAATTCACAGCGTCGTCACCCGGTGATGCTGCATCGTGCCATCGTCGGTTCGATGGAGCGTTTCATCGGCATCCTGATCGAGCATCACGCCGGTTTGCTGCCGACGTGGTTGGCGCCGGTGCAGGCCGCGGTGTTCAGCATTACGGATGCCCAGGCCGACTATGTTCGCGAAGTGGCGCAAACCCTTGTCGACAAAGGTTTCCGCGTGCACGCCGATTTGCGCAATGAGAAGGTCGGCTATAAAATCCGCGAACATACGTTGCAGAAAGTCCCTTACCTGCTGGTGGTCGGAGATCGCGAGAAGGAATCGGGGGCCGTATCCGTGCGTACGCGTTCGGGCGAGGACCTTGGCAGCATGCCGCTGGTCGCGTTTATCGAACGCCTGGAAGCCGAGACCCGTCGCTAAGCGGCGGGCCGGCATAAACAAGAACTCTTCTGGAGGATAGTGGTATCGCTACCACCGACACTAAGGGCAATCGCCGTAACCTTGAGATCCGTGTACCCCGTGTACGCGTGATCGGCGCAGATTCGGAACAGCTCGGCATTCTTACCCGCGACGAGGCGCTGGCCTTGGCACAAGAGGCGGGCATGGACCTGGTCGAGATCCAGCCGAACGGCGATCCGCCGGTCTGCCGCATCATGGACTACGGCAAGTTCAAGTTCGAAGCCCAGAAGAAGGCCCAGGCGGCCAAGAAGAAGCAAAAGCAGGTCGAGATCAAGGAAGTGAAGTTCCGTCCGGTCACGGACGTGGGCGACTACCAGATCAAGCTGCGCAACATGCTTCGCTTCCTCGAGGAAGGCGACAAGGTCAAGGTCACCATCCGCTTCCGCGGTCGCGAGATGTCCCACCAGGACCTGGGCCAGAACCTGGCCAAGAAGATCCAGGAAGACGTGGGCGAGAACGGCGTGGTCGAGTCCTTCCCCCGCCTGGAAGGCCGCCAGATGGTCATGATGATCGGCCCGAAGAAGAAGTAAGCTTCGGAAAAGATTGAAAAAGCGGCCTCTGGGTCGCTTTTTCTTTTGGCGTATTGCGGCGTCCTGAGGCCTTCCGACCGACGCAGGCATTTCCCTCTCTCCTCCGGGAGGGGGAGTCAAGAGCGGCAAGCCCATCCTTTCGCTGGCAAAACCCCCCATCCCTCCGTATAATCGCCGGTTCGACCCACCAGGACGGGTCGTGAACCGATCGTGGCAGGACGGAAAGTGTGGCCGGATGGCCGCCGCCAGATCAGTCAGAAACCGGGGCAGCTCCTTAAAAAGCGAACCCCATCAAGGAGCATTCCCATGCCCAAGATCAAGACCAACCGGGCGGCCGCGAAGCGTTTTCGCAAGACCGCGTCGGGCAAGTTCAAGGCCGGTCACGCCTTCAAGTCGCACATCCTGACCAAGAAGTCGACCAAGCGTAAGCGCAACCTGCGCGCGACCAACCACGTCAAGGCATGCGACACCAAGGGTGTAGCACGCATGTTGCCGTACTTGTAAGGCGAGGAGATAAACCATGGCTCGTGTAAAGCGTGGCGTTACCGCCCGTCGTCGTCACAAGAAGATCATTGGCCGCGCGAAGGGTTACTACAACGCCCGTCGCAAAGTCTTCCGCGTTGCTAACCAGGCCGTCATCAAGGCCGGTCAGTACGCCTACATCGGCCGCAAGCAGCGCAAGCGTCAGTTCCGCGCCCTGTGGATCGTTCGTATCAATGCTGCCGCTCGTCAGTTCGGTCTGTCGTACAGCCGCCTGATCAACGGCCTCGCCAAGGCCGGCATCACCGTCGACCGCAAGGTGCTGGCGGACATCGCCGTGCACGACATCAAGGCGTTTGGCGCGATCGCAGAGAAGGCGAAGGCCAGTCTGGCAGCGTAATTTGTGCGCTCATCCTTGATCGAGAAGATCAAGACGCGGCCATCCATGGCCGCACTCTTCAAAGGATGCGTGCAACGCTAGCGGGGAGGAGGCCACACGCCTCCTCCCCGTTTTTGTTTCTGACTTTCAACCCGGAATCGCATCGATGGACGATCTGGATAGCCTCGCCTCGCAGGCGCTGGCCGATATCGGCAAGGCCGACACGCTCGAAGCGCTCGACGCGCTGCGCGTCAGCCTGCTGGGCAAGAGCGGCATTGTCACCGCCGCACTGAAGGCTCTCGGCGCGTTGTCGCCGGACGAGCGCAAGGCGCGCGGCGCCGACGTCAACCGCATCAAGGATCGTCTTGCCGACGCGCTGGCCGTGCGCAAGCAGGTGCTTGAGCAGGCCGAGCTCGATCATCGCCTCGCTTCAGAAACCATCGACATCACGCTGCCCGGCCGCAACGGCGAACGCGGCGGCATCCATCCGATCACGCGAGCGCTCGAGCGCATCACCGCGATCTTCTCGCGCCTGGGTTACCAGCGCGCCGACGGTCCGGAGATCGAGGACGACTGGCACAACTTCGAGGCGCTGAATTTCCCGCCGCACCATCCGGCGCGCGCCATGCACGACACCTTTTACTTCGGCGATGGCCGCCTGCTGCGCACGCATACCTCGCCGGTGCAGGTGCGTTCCATGCAGGGACGCCAGCCGCCCATCCGCATCATTGCGCCGGGCAAGGTCTATCGCAGCGATTCGGACCAGACGCACTCGCCGATGTTCCACCAGATCGAAGGCCTGCTGGTGGATGAAACCTCCAGCTTCGCCGACCTGAAGGGCACGCTGGCCGAATTCATCCGCGCCTTCTTCGAGCGCGATTTCGAGATGCGTTTCCGCCCCAGCTATTTCCCCTTCACCGAGCCCTCGGCCGAAGTGGACATCCGCTGGGATGCCGAAGACGGCAGCACGCGCTGGCTTGAGGTGCTGGGCTGCGGCATGGTGCATCCGAACGTGCTGCGCAATTGCGGCATCGATCCGGAGCGCTACACCGGTTTTGCTTTCGGCCTGGGCGTGGAACGCTTTGCGATGCTTCGCTATGGCGTCTCCGATCTGCGCGCGTTCTTCGAGAACGATCTGCGCTTCCTCAAGCAGTTCGCGTAAACGCAGCAGGAACCGATACGCATGAAATTCTCCGAGAACTGGCTGCGCCATCATGTGCCGACCAACGCCTCGCGCGACGAGCTCGCCGCGACGCTGACGGCCATTGGCCTGGAAGTGGAAGACGTCACCGCGCTGGGCAATTCGCTCGACGGCGTGGTGGTGGCGCGCATTGTCAGCGCACAGAAGCATCCCGAGGCCGATCGCCTGCAGGTATGTGAAGTGGATACGGGCAACGGCACCGTGCAGATCGTCTGCGGCGCGCCGAATGCGCGTGCGGGCCTCGTTGCGCCTTTGGCTACCGTCGGCGCGACGCTGCCCGGCGGCATCGCCATCAAGGCAGCCAAGCTGCGTGGCGTCGAATCGTTCGGCATGCTTTGCTCGGCCAAGGAGCTGGGCATCGATCCGGATGCGTCGGGCCTGCTCGAACTTCCCTCCGATGCGAAAGTCGGCACGCCGCTCGCGACGTATCTCGGCTTGCCGGACGCCTCCATCGAAATCAAGCTGACGCCCAACCGCGCCGACTGCTTCAGCGTGCGCGGCATTGCCTTCGATGTCGCTGCCGCGCTGGGCGGTCAGGTCATTCCGCTGGACGCCGCACCGGTGCCGGCGCAGAGCGAGGCTACGATGAAGGTCGTGCTCGACGCGGGTGCGCGCGTGCCGCGCTTTGCCGGGCGCGTCATCGACAACGTCGATGCGAGCGTCTCCACGCCCGTCTGGATGGCCGAACGCCTGCGTCGCAGTGGCCTGCGCCCGATCAGTTTCCTGGTCGATGTCACGCAGTACGTGATGCTGGAACTTGGCCAGCCGATGCATGCGTTCGACAAGGACAAGCTCGAAGGCGACATCGTCGTTCGTCCCGCGCGCGCCAAAGAGCAACTGGCGCTATTGGATGGCCGCACGGTCGAGCTGGACGATGACTTCCTCGTCGTTTCCGACAGCGTCGGCGGCAAGGGCGCCCGTGCGGTGGCGCTGGGCGGCATCATGGGCGGCTCGGAGACGCGCGTCACCGACACCACGCGCAACGTTTTCCTGGAAGCGGCGCATTGGGTCCCGTCGGCCATCATCGGCCGCAGCCGCAAGCTGGGCATGCATACGGACGCGGGGCACCGCTTCGAGCGCGGCGTTGATCCGGAGCTGCCGGGCATCGCCGTCGAGTACGCCACGCGATTGATCGTCGATATCGCCGGTGGCGTGCCCGGCCCGTTGCTGGACGTCACCTTGCCTGAATACCTGCGTTCGCCGGAACCCATCCTGCTGCGGCGCGCGCGCCTGGCCCGCGTGCTGGGCGTGAGCGTCGCCGACGAAGAAGTGGCGCGCATCTTCACGGCCCTG
Source organism: Dyella japonica (assembly GCF_040545895.1). Lineage (GTDB taxonomy): Bacteria > Pseudomonadota > Gammaproteobacteria > Xanthomonadales > Rhodanobacteraceae > Dyella > Dyella japonica_D. The sequence goes on along the minus strand of NZ_JBEPMU010000003.1, from coordinate 130,299 downwards.
GGCATGACGGTGGAACCGCAGGCCGATGGCTGGAAGGTCACGGCACCGAGCCGTCGCTTCGACATCGAGCGCGAAGAAGACCTGATCGAAGAGGTCGCGCGCATTCATGGCTACGAAAACATCCCGACGCACACGCCGGCCGGTGCGTTGGCGCTCACCGCTGAGCCGGAGGCACGCCTCAGCGAGCTGGCCGTGCGCGAGCAGCTTGCCGCCCGCGGTTACTACGAGGCGGTGAACCTGGCTTTCATCGGCAGCGATGTGCTGCAGCGCTGGGGCATGTCCGAGCAGTGGGTGCCGCTGGCCAATCCGTTGTCGGCCGACCTGGCCATCATGCGGCCGTCGTTGCTGCCCGGCCTTATCGTGGCGCTCTCGCACAACCGCGCCCGTCAGCAGGAGCGCGTGCGCCTGTTCGAACTGGGCCGCACGTTCCGCATCGGCGCCGAAGCGGCCGCCCGCAAGGACGCGCCCACTGAAACGCCGTCCCTTGCCATCGTGGCCAGCGGCACGGCATACGCGGAACAGTGGGGCGAAGCCTCGCGCACGCTCGACTTCCATGACCTCAAGGGCGACCTCGATGCCTTGATCGCCTGGGGCGGCGAGCCCGACCGCTGGGCCGTCCATGCCGATGGCCTGCCGAGCTGGCTGCACCCGGGCCGTGGCGCCCGCGTGACCCGCGACGGTCAGACCGTTGGCTACTTTGGCGCGCTGCATCCCCAGCTGGCTAAAGCCCTGGACCTGGGGGCCGATGTCCATGTGCTCGAGCTTGAGCTGGACCCGGTCCTGGCCCGCCGCCTGCCCAAGGCCACGGCCGTGCCGCGCTTCCCCTCCGTACGCCGCGACATCGCGGTGGACGTGCCGGAAGAGGTGAGCTGGTCACAGATTGAGCACGTGGTTCGCACGACCCTGGGCAGCCAGCTCAAGGAGCTGCGCCTGTTCGATCGCTATAGCGGGAAGGGGGTCGAACTAGGCCGAAAGAGTCTCGCTATGGGCTTGATTTTACAGGACGCTTCACGCACGCTTACTGACGACGACGCTGACCGTAACATTCGTGAAGCAGTCGCAGCGTTGGAGATGGCATGCAAGGCGAAGTTGCGAGGATAAGATGGCGCTGACCAAAGCAGAGATGGCCGAGCGCCTCTTTCTCGAGGTGGGCCTCAACAAGCGTGAGGCAAAAGAGTTCGTGGACGCCTATTTCGAGGTGGTCCGCGAGGCGTTGGAAAAGGGCGAGCAGGTGAAGCTGTCGGGTTTCGGCAACTTCGATCTGCGTCAGAAGAACCAGCGACCGGGGCGCAATCCCAAGACGGGTGAGGAGATTCCCATCTCTGCACGCCGCGTGGTGACGTTCCGACCGGGTCAGAAACTCAAGGTGCGAGTCGAGGGCTATGCTGGACCAAGGGAATAACACCGAGCTGCCCGCCATTCCGGCGAAGCGCTACTTCACCATCGGTGAGGTAAGCGAGCTGTGTGGCGTCAAGCCGCACGTGTTGCGGTATTGGGAACAGGAATTTCCCGCGCTCAATCCGGTCAAGCGCCGTGGCAACCGCCGCTATTACCAGCGTCACGACGTGCTGATGATCCGTCAGATCCGTGGCCTGCTGTACGACGAGGGCTTCACCATCACCGGCGCCCGCGCACGGTTGGAAGGCCCGCAGGCGCGCATGGAATCGAGCATTTCCCACCAGATCGTGCGCCAGGTGCGCATGGAGCTGGAAGAAGTTCTCGCGCTTCTGCGCCGCTGAACTTTCAAGACGACTTCCGGTACTGCCGGCTAAGCTGGTAGACTTGTCGTCTTGCCGATCATCGGGGCGTAGCGCAGCCTGGTAGCGCATCTGCCTGGGGGGCAGAGGGTCGTGGGTTCGAATCCCGCCGTCCCGACCAATTCGGCAACAGACATGAAAACGGCGCCCTTGGGCGCCGTTTTTGTTTGTGAAGCTTTCCTGCACTCAGCCTTACACCTCTCTAGCCCGTCATTCCTGCGAAAGCAGGAATCCAGCGACTTCAGGCCCTTCGACAACGTGCAAAGACACTGGATTCCTGCTTTTGCAGGAATGACGGTGAGGAGGGGCTGTACTGAGGCGACCGTGCAGGTTCCTCTCAATACAGCACGCGACTGCGCAGCGTCCCTGGAATGGCCGAAAGCCGATCGCGCAGCTCGCCCGACTGCTTCTCGTCGGCCGCCACGTCGATCACCACGTAGCCCACCTCGCTGTCCGTCTGCAGGAACTGGGCGTCGATGTTGATGTTGCCGGCGGAGAACAATTCGTTGATGCGCGAGAGCACGCCCGGCACATTGCGATGGATGTGCAGCAGACGGCGGCTGCGCGGATGTTCCGGCAGCGACACCTCGGGGAAGTTCACGGCCGACAGCGTGGAACCGTTGTCGCTGTAGCGCACCAGCTTGGCCGCCACTTCGATGCCGATGTTGTCCTGTGCTTCCAGCGTGCTGCCGCCGATGTGCGGGGTGAGGATCACGTTGTCCATACCCACCAGCGGCGACACGAATGCATCGTCGTTGCCCTTGGGTTCCACCGGGAACACGTCGACAGCCGCGCCGGCCAGATGCTCCGAACGCAGCGCGGCGGCCAGGGCGTCGATATCCACCACGGTGCCGCGCGAGGCGTTGATCAGCAGCGAACCCTTGCGCATGCGGGCCAGTTCGCGCGTGCCGATCATCAGTTGCGTGGCGGGTGTCTCAGGCACGTGCAGCGTCACCACGTCGGCGCGCTCCAGCAAGTCTTCCAGGCTGTTGGCGGCGCGGGCGTTGCCCAGCGAAAGCTTGGATTCGATGTCGTGGAAGATCACGCGCATGCCCAGGCTTTCGGCCAGCACGCCGACCTGCGTGCCGATATGGCCGTAGCCGACGATGCCCAGCACCTTGTCGCGTGCCTCGAAGCTGCCGGCGGCCGACTTGGTCCAGCCGCCGCGATGGCACAGGGCGTTCTTCTGGGGCACGCCGCGCAGCAGCATGATGGTTTCAGCGATAACCAATTCCGCCACGCTGCGCGTGTTGGAGTAGGGCGCATTGAAGACGGGAACGCCCAGCCGGCGGGCGCTGCCCAGGTCCACCTGGTTGGTGCCGATGCAGAAACAGCCCACGGCAATTAGCCGTTTAGCCTGCTGAAGCACGTCGTCGGTGAGATGCGTGCGCGAGCGGATGCCGACGATGTGCGCTTCGGCGATGCGGGCCTTCAAATCGGCTTCCGGCAAGGCTTTTTCGTGGTATTCGATCTGGCTGTAACCCGCGCGCTGGAAGCTTTCCACGGCGCTGCGGCTGACGCCTTCGAGCAGGAGTACCTTGATGTCTTGTTTTGGGAACGAGGTCTTCATGGGCCGTTGCACGATGGAGAACGCTTGCACTATGCCAGACCTTGAGGCCGTTTTGCGGCGTCGCAACACTGGACGATGCGGTGCTGCGCTGGCAGGCTTGCGGGGCACCCCAGGGAACGCGACATGACCGATGCTCGACTGGCTGAGCTTGCCGCTCGCCTGCCCAATCTTCGCCTGCTGACCGATCCGGCCGACCTGGAGCACTACGGTCGCGACTGGACGCGTCGCTGGACGCCCGCGCCGCTGGCCATCGCGCTGCCCGGCGACGTCGCCGAGGTGCAGGCCATCGTGCGCTGGGCCAACGAGCGGGATGTCGCGGTCGTGCCGTCGGGTGGCCGCACAGGCCTCTCGGGCGGCGCCGTGGCGGCGAACGGCGAACTGGTACTCAGCCTGGAGCGCATGAAGAACGTGCTCTCGTTCGATGCGGTGGATCGCACGCTCACGGTGCAGGCCGGCATGACGCTGCATGCCGTGCACGAAGCCGCGAGAGAGCATGGACTGATCTACCCGGTAGATTTCGCCGCGCGCGGTTCGTGCTCCATCGGCGGCAACATCGCCACCAATGCCGGCGGCATTCGCGTGATCCGCTACGGCAACACGCGTGAATGGATTGCCGGGCTCACCGTGGTGGCCGGCAACGGCGAGCTGTTGCAGCTCAATCGCGCGCTTATCAAGAATTCCAGTGGCTACGATTTGCGCCAGCTGCTGATCGGCTCGGAGGGCACGCTGGGCATCGTGGTGGAAGCGACGCTGCGTCTCACCAATCCGCCGCCGCCGTCGCAGGTCATGTTGCTGGCCTTGCCCACCATGGATGCGTTGATGGAGGTGTTCGCGCTGTTCCGTTCGCGCCTCACGCTGCAGGCGTTCGAGTTCTTTACCGATGCAGCGCTGCGTCATGTGTTGGCGCACGGTGCGCAGCGGGCCATCGATGGCGATCATCCGTACTACGTCGTGACTGAATTCGACGCGGATGAAGCCGCGCAGGACGCCGCGCTCGGGGCGTTTGAGTACGGCCTGGACCAGGGCTGGATCAGCGACGGCGTGATCGCGCAAAGCGATGCGCAGGCGGCGGCCTTGTGGCGCTTGCGCGAAGGCATCACCGAAAGCCTTGCGCCGCACCGGCCGTACAAGAACGACATCTCGCTGCGCATCAGCGCCTTGCCGACCTTCCTGCACGAGATCCAGGCGTTGCTGGGGCGCGAGTACCCGCATTTCGACGTGGTGTGGTTTGGGCACATCGGCGACGGCAACCTGCACATCAACGTGCTGCGTCCGGACGATGTGTCGGATACCGATTTCATCACCCAGTGCGAGCATGTCACCAAGCTGCTTGCCGACACCTTGCAGCGACATGGCGGCAGCATCTCGGCCGAACATGGCATCGGGCTGGTGAAGCGCGCCTACCTCGGCAGCACGCGCAGCGCGGCCGAGATTGCGCTGATGCGGGGCGTGCGGCAGGTGTTCGATCCCAAGGGCCTGCTCAATCCGGGCAAGCTTTTCGAGTGAGTGTCTGGGCGCACTCGGGCGCCGGCTAAGCGCAGCCTAAGTCGGGAGGTGGATGCTGTGGGGACCTCACGCCCATAGGTTCGACCATGCGTCCCTTGTCTAGCTTGCTCATCGGCGCCCTCGCCACGGCCTGCGCCGCCCATGCCGCTGCGGCCCCGGCACCCGCGGATTTCCGCGTCATCGGCCATCTGCCCCTCGGCGGCGCCGGTGGTTGGGACTACCTCAGTTTCGATGCGCAACGCCGGCATCTCTTCGTGACCCGTGGCGACCATGTGGACGTGGTGGACGTCGACCAGAACAAGCGTATTGGCGCAATTCCCGGCACGAAGGGCGTGCACGGTGTCGCGCTCGATCAAGCGGGGCATCGCGGTTACGCCAGCAACGGACAAGCGGCGTCGGTCACCGTGTTCGATCTGGACACGCTGGCGGTGGTGGCGACCATCGATGGCACCGGAGAGAAGCCCGACGCCATCGTTTACGACGCCGCGTCCAAGCACGTCTTTACCTTCAACGGAAAAGGGCGTTCCTTCAGCGTCATCGATCCTGTGCACAACACGGTCACCAGCACGGTGGCGCTGGCTGGCAAGCCGGAATTTGCCGTGAGCGACGAAGCCGGGCATATCTACGTGAACCTCGAGGACAGCGCCCAGCTCGTGAAGATCGACACCGCCAGCAACACGGTGGTGGCGACTTGGTCGCTAGGCAGTTGCGAGTCACCTACCGGCCTGGCCATGGATCGCAAGGCGCATCGCCTGTTCTCCGTGTGCGATAACAAGCAGATGGCCGTGACGAACGCAGACACCGGCAAGGTGGTGGCGCAGGTGCCGATCGGCGAAGGTCCGGATGCCGTGGTGTTCGATGAAGGTACGTCGATGGTGTACAGCTCCAATGGCGAAAGCGGCGACATCACCGCCGTGCGCGAAAAGGATGCGGATCACTACAACGTCGTGGCCACCATTGCCACGCAACCCAGCGCGCGAACGCTGGCGCTCGATCCGAAGCTGCACCGGCTCTACCTCTCGGCCGCCAAGTGGGCCGCGCCGCCGAAGGAGGGCGCTCGCCCGGACGTGGTGCCGGACAGCTTCGAAGTGTTGACCGTGGGTACGCCCTGAAGCGTCTCCGGCATGCTGAGAGGTCCGCTGAATCAAGGGGCGCGAGGGACGGCGTGCTAGCCTTATAGGCCGTCCCCGTTTGCTTCAGGAGCATGAGCATGTCGCAGGAACTTCGCACCCTGTATCCCGAGATCGAGCCGTACGACACCGGCATGCTCAAGGTTTCGGACCTGCACACGCTGTACTACGAACAGAGCGGCAACCCCAACGGCAAGCCGGTGGTGTTCCTGCATGGCGGCCCGGGCGGCGGCACCAATCCGAAGTGCCGTCGCTTCTTCGATCCGGCGGTGTACCGCATCGTGCTGTTCGACCAGCGCGGTTGCGGCAAATCCACGCCGCATGCGGAGCTGCACGAGAACACCACGTGGAACCTCGTCGCCGACATCGAGCGTATCCGTGAACACCTGGGCATCGACAAGTGGCAGGTGTTCGGCGGTTCGTGGGGTTCCACGCTGGCGCTCGCGTATGCGCAATCCCATCCGGAACAGGTGACCGAACTCGTGCTGCGCGGCATCTTCATGCTGCGTCGCTGGGAGCTGGAGTGGTTCTACCAGAAGGGCTGCGATGCGCTGTATCCCGATGCATGGGAGTCGTACCTCAAGGCCATTCCCGAAGTGGAGCACGGCGACCTGATGAGCGCCTACTATCGCCGCCTCACCAGTAGCGACCCGATCGAACGCGTGGAAGCGGCGCGCGCCTGGTCGGTGTGGGAAGGCGCCACCAGCTACCTGTGGCAGGACGAAGGCCACATCCAGTCCAGTGGCGAAGACGAATTCGCGCTGGCCTTCGCGCGCATCGAATGCCACTACTTCGTGCACGGCGGCTTCTTCGAGCGCGACGACCAACTGCTGCGCAACGTCGATCGCATCCGCAATATTCCCGCCGTTATCGTGCAGGGCCGCTACGACGTGGTGTGCCCGATGCGCAGCGCGTGGGATCTGCATCGCGCCTGGCCGGAAGCCGACCTGCGCGTCGTGCAGGACGCAGGCCACTCGGCGTTCGAGCCGGGCAACATCTCCGAGCTGGTGAAGGCCACCGATCGCTTCGGCCGCTGATCAGCGTCCTTGCCTGTCAAACCCCGGTCGGCAACGGCCGGGGTTTTTTCATGTCGCCGCGAGCGCCCTGGAAAACACGTGCAGGCTCACGTGCGCGCGCTTGGCGTGACGCTTGGCGCGTGCGGCCAGCATGGCGATGGATTGCGCCCGCTGCGGCAAGGGCGGCGCCAGTTCCACCGCACCCATCACCACCGTGGTGTAGGGAAAGAATTGCGGTTCGCCGCGACGGTCCTTGCCGTGCAGGCCGCCATGGATGATGTCGATCGCGTCGAACAGTTGCGGCGCGCGCGCGTTGAAAGCACTGATCACGCGCTGGCAGCGGATCTCCCAGTCGGCGCTCTGGAACAGCACCACGAAATCGTCGCCGCCGATGTGGCCGATGAAATCGAGCGACGGATCGACGTGCTCGCTCAGCAGGCCGGACAGCAGCCGGATCATCTCGTCGCCGCGTGAATAACCGTAGTGATCGTTGAACGGCTTGAAGTCGGTGAGGTCGACGTGCACCACGGTAAAGCATTCGCCGCCGTCGATCAGGCGTTCCAGGTGTTCCGTGGTGGGAATGTTGCCGGGCAGGAAGGTCAGCGGGTTGGCGTGACGCGCGGCCTCGATGCGCAACTCGCTCACGCGGCGCACCAGTGCCTCGCCCGTGCCCAGGCCAAGGTAATGCCCCTTGCGCGTCACGATGAAACCATCGGCGAGATAGCGCTGGTCTTCGCCGCGCAGCACGTCGGCCAGACTCTCCAGGCTGCGGTTCTCGTCGCATACCAACGGCGCGCCGTTCATCAGCGCGGTGCATGACTTTCGCGCCAGCAGTTCGCGTGCGAAGGGCTGCGCCATGCGCTCGTTGACCAGGCGCCGATTGATCAGGCCGATGGGCTGGCCATCCTTCACCACCGCGACCGCATGCAGCTCGGGATGGTCGACGAACAGCGCCATCACCTCCTCGTTGGTCTGGCGCGGCTGTACGGCCGGTGCTTCGATCAGCAGATGACTCACCTGCGTGGGACGCTGCGTCACCGGGCCGCGTGGCCGTGGCAACACGGGCACGGCGGGCGTACGCAGCAGCTGTCGCGATTCGGCGCTTGCCTCGCGCACGGTCTGTTCGGCGGGACGACCGATCAGGAAGCCTTGCGCAAAGGGAATGCCCAGATCGCGCAGCACGCGCAGGTCTGCCGGATCCTCCACGCCTTCGCCCACCAGGTCAGTGCCCAGCGATTCGGCCACCTGGCAGAGCGAACGCACGATGGCCAGTCGTCCCGCGCTGCGCGACACGCCGTTGATGAGATAGCGGTCGATCTTCACCACGTCAGGGTGGATCTCGTTCCACAATTCGAAGTTGGAATGGCCGTTGCCGAAATCGTCCAGCGCGATGCGTATGCCGTGCGCGCGCAGATAACCGAGCGCATGGGCAAGACGGGCAGGGCTTTCCACCACGTCGCGTTCCGTGACCTCGATGGTGACGCGTGCCGGGTCCAGTTCGCTGGAGGACAACGCCGCGAGCACGTCATCCGGCCGCAGAGAGTCGTGCAGGATGGCGTGCGCGCTGAGGTTCACCAGCAGACGTCCCGGCGCTGCCTGGGCGGCGAACGCGCCGCACAGCGTGCGCGCGGCGTGCAGTTCCAGCTCGGCCAGCCTGCCTTCCATGCGCGCCAGATCGAGCAGGTCGAGGATGGACAGCTCGCCCGGCATGAAGGCGCACCGGCTCAAACCTTCATGCGCGACCACGTCGAGCGTGTCCACGCGCACGACCGGCTGGAACACCGGTTGCAGGCTTCCCGCGGCGAGCGCGCGCTCCAGCATGGATTGCCGTGTATGAGGGTGGGCGAGTCTGACTGGCATGCCCTGTTCGATATCAGGCCGCGGCCCGGGATAAATGCGTCATGGCGGATGAGAGCCCCACATCATGCGGCGACTCATGGTGACCTTCCTGTGGGGGAAGGCGGAAGAAGGCGACTTGTTGCATCAGGGTGTCGGCATCGGCGGTGAGTGCACGGCCGGTGTGCTTGATGTCTTCGACCAGGTCGGCATTGGCCTGGGTCATGCCGTCCATCGCCATCACCGCGCGATTGACCTGGCTGATGCCGCTGACCTGCGACAGCGTGGCGCCGGAGATCTGCGAGACGCGCTCGGACACGCTGCCCATGCTGAGCACGATGCCGTCCAGCGCCTCGCCCGAACGCGTCACGCGCTCGCGTGCGGTATCGACCGCATCGCCGCTGCGTTCCACCAAACGGCGAATGTCCTTGCCTGCATCCACGCAACGACGTGCGAGCTGGCGCACTTCGGTTGCCACTACCGCAAAACCGCGACCACGCTCGCCCGCCTGCGCGGCTTCGATCGCGGCGTTGAGCGAGAGCAGGTTGGTCTGGAACGCAATGCTGTCGACCAGGTCGACGATTTCGGAAATGTCGCGGCTGGCTTTTTCGATGGCTTGCATTGAATCGATGGCTTCGCCCGCCACGTGACGTCCGTGTTCGGCGTGGTCCAGCGCGTCGCGCGCTGCCATCGCGGCGCCGTCGGCGTGGCTCGCGCCCTGCGTGGCCGTGTCGGCCATGTGCGCCATCGAAGCCGCCGTCTGTTCCAGGCTGGCGGCCTGCGCCTGCGTGCGCGGGCTCAGCGCTTCGTTGTCCTGCGCCAGGCGGCGCGCGCGTTCGCCTACCGATTCGGCACCCACGCGCACCTTGGCGAGTACGCGCGTGAGCTGGGCATCCATGGAGGCGAGTGCGCGCAGCAGCTTGCCGAGTTCATCGTTGGAGCCTGTTTCCACCGCTTCGCCGAGGGTGCCCGCGGCAATGCGCTGGGCGACCTGCGTGGCGCGCGTGAGGCGTTGCATCAGCGAGTGCATCAGCGCGGCGTCCAGCACGATGGTGACGGCGAGTGCCACGCCCAGCAGCACCAGCAGCAGGATCATGCCGTCGCGGTCGGCGGCACGCTGCATGGCCACCTGCTCGTTGCCCTTGGTCAGCGCCGACTGGAACAGGTTGGCGAAGTCGCTCTGCAACGGTTCGTAGGCAGGCTGCACTTCGGTGGTGAGCTTGAGGCCGCCGATGTCGAACTGCCCCGCGTCGAGCAGGGCAAGCGTTTCGTCGATGATGCGGTCGGCCTCGGCGCGGTGCGCGGTGGTGAGCTTGAGCGTCTGTGCCTGCTCTTGCGCCAGCTCGCTGTTTTGCAGCGTCTTCCAGTGGCGCTCGGCATCGATGCGATCGGCGTGGATGCGCGTGTGTGCGTCTTCCACCGCCGAGGGCAGCTGGGACATCACGGCATGCACGAGCACCTGCAGCGTGCTGTTGTAGTCGTTCTGCACGCGACCCACGTCGGCCACCGGGCTCAGCGAACCGTCCACCAAGCCCTGGATGCGCGTATCTGCGCGACGCAACTGCACTACGCCGGCCACGCAGGTGATGGCCAGCAGCGACACGATGGCCAGCAGGCGCAACAACAGACGCTGGCGCAGCGTCCATCCGGTGATCGGCTTGAAGAGCTTGAACATGGGGAACGTCCGGGGTGAGGGAACTGCAAGAGCTGTCGGCCCACCACGCGGCAACTTTAGCCACAAAGCAGAATAAATCTCATGAAATTCAACTTGTTATTCGCCATCCGTCGAGACGGAGCAGCGCGGCAAAGATGGCACGCAAAGATGTCGCCTGCATGACCTTCGTGCTGCGCTTCGCATTCCCCTGATCAAGGAAAAAGCCTCGCCGACAAGAGCGAGGCTTTCATGCATTGCGCGGCAGTGACGGTCAGCCGGCAGGCAATTGCTTGGTGCCGAAAATCTTGTCGCCCGCATCGCCAAGCCCCGGCAGGATGTAGCCGTGTTCGTTGAGCCGCTCGTCAATGGACGCGGTGTAGATCTCCACATCCGGATGCGCCGCCTCGATGCGCTTGAGGCCTTGGGGCGCCGCCACCAGGAACAGTCCCTTGATGCGCTTGCAGCCCGCGGCCTTGAGCATGTCCACCGTGGCCACCAGCGTGCCGGCCGTGGCGAGCATGGGATCGACGATGAGCGCAATGCGTTCGTCCATGCGGCCGGTAAGCTTTTCGTAATAGGCGATGGGTTCGAGCGTTTCTTCGTTGCGCTGCAGGCCGACCACGCTCACCTTGGCTGCAGGAATCATGTCGAGCACGCCGGGGAGCATGCCCAGTCCCGCGCGCAGGATCGGCACGATGGTGACCTTCTTGCCCTTGATCTGGTGCACCGTCAGCGGGCCGGCCCAGCCGTCGATGCGCTGCTCGACGGTTTCCAGATCCTTGGTGGCTTCGTAGGTCAGCAGCGAAGCCACTTCCGAGGCGAGTTCGCGAAATTCCTTGGTGCTGATGCCCGCGCGACGCATCAGGCCGAGCTTGTGCTGGATCAAGGGATGGCGGACTTCGACGATCTTCATGGGCAACCCCGCGCGGAATAATGGATGGGATTGTCGCCCACTCGCGCGCCCGTTGCATCGGTCGATGCACGGCTCTCCACGATGTTCTTCATGGGCATAAAAAAGGTGCCGGCATGCGCCGGCACCTGGTGACTTGCACTGAACGATCAATGGCCCGCGTTGGGCGTGCCACTCAGGCAGGTGCTCATGAAGGTTTTGCGTGCGTCGCCCTTGAGCGACTTGGCCTGCGGATCGGCGTTACAGGCTTTCATTTTTTCCTGCTGGGTCATCTTGGCCGGCGCAGCGCTTTCGCCCTTCAGGCAGCTGCTCATGAAGGCCTTGCGCTCGTCGCCGGTCTTGCCCGTGGCCTGCTTGTTGCAGTCGGTCATGCGCTGTTGCTGCGAATTCTTGGCGGGCGCGCTGGCGGCGTCCTGGGGTGCAGCGAACGCGGTGGATGCGGCGAAGGCCAGCGCAACGCCGGCAAGCATCAGACTCAAACGCGAAGACATGCGGATACCCTCCTGGATGACATGACCGGCGAGTGCCGGTGGCGCAAGTCTATGCCCGCCGCCAGCTCGCGTGGGAGGGTATTCCCAGCCGGCTGAGCGCGCCGTTCAGCAAGTTCGAAGGCGATGCCCAAATCCCGCTGGTAGTGGCGCCAAAAGAAAGGCCACGCCCGTCCCCGGGCGTGGCCTCCTGTTGATCGCAAGCGAACGGTCAGTGACCGTGGCCGTGACCTTCGCCCTGGTCATCGTCGTCGTGATGGCCATGCCCGTGATCCTCGTCATCGTGATGATCATGACCCTGTTCGCCGAACAAGCCCGGCACGAACAGATCCACCACGAAGCCATCGTGATCGGACACACCGATCGCCTTGCGCACGTCGGTGGCGGTGGCGGCATCGGCTTCCGTCTGCACTGGTGCATCGAGGTCGGCGCGACCGTACTGCATCTTCAGGAAACGCAAGCGGGCGATGTCGTTCATCAGTGCGTGATCGAGCACCTGCACCGTGGGCACCTCGCGGCCGGAGTTGCCCGAGCCTGCGGCGGTATAGCCCTGGATCGGGCCGAATTCCTCGGTGTAGAGGAACGAGTAGCGATCATTCTGCGGCACCGATTCCACCGCATTCCACAGTGCCGGACGCACGATGTTCTTGCCGAGTTTTAGCTGGTTTTCGCTGTCCTTGTACTGGCCCGAGGCCAGACCAACCACGTCCACCCAGCCATCGCTGAACTGGTAGGCATTGAAGTCGCCCACCACCATCAGCGGTTGCCACGGGTTGGTGGTCTGCAGGTTCTGCACCTGACGTGCCAGCGAGCTGGCTTGCAGGAAGCGCTTCTGGCGATCACGCACGGCGCTGTCGTCGTTGTCGTCGACGTTGGTGCGCGCCTTCATGTGCACCGAGATCACCTGGAAGCGCACGCCGCGCGCCTCGGCGGTGAGCAGCAGCGGCGGATGGTCGTGCACGAAGGCGGTCTGGCCGTTGTCGTCCCACGTTTCATCGGCGGCCAGCTGTTGCACGGACACCACGCGAACGCGATCGCTGCGCACCAGGAAACCCACGTTGATGCCGCTGGGATCGTGTCCGGGCACCAGGTACGCCTGGTACTTGGCGCGATAGTCGTCGCTGAGCTGCGTGGCCAGGCCCTGCAGCAGCGGCAGGCTCTTCACTTCCTCCACCGACAGCACGTCGGGCAACTGCAGCACGCTGCCGATATAGGCGGACAGGCGCTGCGTCTTCAACGCCACTTCATCCGCCGTCGGCTCCTTGCTGTCGCCGCTGCAGGTAAAGGTGGTGTTGAAGTTGCTGTCGCAGAAGCGCTCGGTATTGAACGCACCGATGCGCAGTGCATGCGGTGCCGTGGGCGAAACGGAGCGCTGCATTTCCGCGACGTGCTTGAGCGTGATCTTCGTTGGGATGAACGTGTACGCACCGAAATCGTAGGAGATGATGCCTTCGGCGCGGAACGTCGTTCCCGCGATGAACGGCGTGTTGAGCGGTACGGCGCCGAAGTCCGCCGTATTCATCTTGAACACTTCCGGGTTGCCGCTCCAGTTGGGCAGCTGCACGCCATCAGGCACCGGCACGCCATAGCGCACGCCGGGAAGACGCAACGAGCGCTTGCCGTTCGCGGTGATGCTCACTTCCGCATACGGCTCGCCGCTGAAACGCTTGTTGCCCGTGTTGATCATGCCGTTCTCGATCACCACGCGCATGCCCACGAAACACTGGAAGTTGGTCGCGCCGCAGGACAGCTTGGCGGGGTCGGATGAAGGAATCGCATCGCCAAACACCACCGCCTTCGGCAGGCGCGCGCCATGCGAGGTCACCGTGACGACCGGGCTGGTGAGTTCGGGCAACTGGTAGTAGTTGGAAACCCTGGCATCCACGTTCACCACATCGCCGACAGCAACCGTCGGCGTGCTCGACGTGAATACGTAGATGCCGTTGGACGTGAGCGTATCGGCATCGGCGCGTGCGTCGGGCGTCTGCATGGTGAAGCCGGCCGGGCCCACCGCGGTGACGATGTTGCCGGTGGTTTTCACCGGCTTGCCGAGCAGCGGCGATATCTGATCGCGACCCTGGATCTGCCAGATTTCGGCGGCGACCGGAATGTCGTAGAGGATGGCGCCGATGGCGGTGTCGCGCGACAGCGGAACGTTGCCGCTGGGCTGGCTCAGCTTGACCTCGAAGGCCTTGTCGTCGCTCGGTGTGGTGCGGCCATGCACCACCACGTTGAAGCTCGCCTGCATCTGGCCTTCGGCGATGCTCAGGTTGGTATCGAGCGCGTCGTAATCGTGATTGGCAACCGTGGCCGTGCCATCCAACGTCGCTGCATGCACGGACACGCCGCCAGTGGGCGCCGGCTGGGTGAGCGTGATCGTGAACGGCATTTGGACGTCCGCTGCGCCGCGCACCGTGGCGCTTGCATCGGCGATGGACAACGCCTGGCCCAGTACCACGCACGTGCTTGCGCTGTTGTGCGGCGTGGTGGGGGAAGCGACGTTGAAATCGGCCTGGTTGTCACCCGTGTTCTGCGGCAAGCCGGCCGCCGTGGGCTTGCGGCCATAACCCTTGTCTGCGTTGGTGGTGCCCAACGTAGCCAGCGGCGTGCCGGCCTTATACGCCGAACCGGTAGAGAGGCCGACCTGATCGACCCACTGGCCCGAGCTGTCGAGAATGGCGAGGCCGCCATCGTCGGTGACGCCCGTGCTGTATTTGAAATCGCCCGCCACGCTGCCGGAATAACCGCTGCTCGCGCTGTTGGTCAGCAACAGATAACAGCCCGGCGCGATGGATGTGCCGCTGGGCAGCGTGAGACGCGTTCCCGTGGTGCCGCTGACGTTGGAGGCGTTGAACTTGTAGCCCGACAGATCCAGCGCCTTGCTGCCGCTGTTGAACAGCTCGACGAATTCGTCGTTACCGCCGGCCGGGCCACGGACGCGAAATTGGCTGATGCTGAGGTCTGCCGCTTGCGCAGCGGTTGCCGACAGGGCGAGCAACAGTGCGACTGCTAGGGCACGTCGAATGTGCGCTGGTTTCATTCACCACTCCCTTCCTGGGTCCGGGTGGACCCCAACAGGGAGAGGCTAAGTAGCCATTGCGACAGTTTTGCGAAGGAAGTTGCGGCAGCGCTTCAATTTGCGAAGCGCTTTGCGTTCCGCAGTGTGACCGGCATCGTCGACGTGGCGTGAACGATGCCGGTCATGTCGCTTCCTCAGGCCGCTTCGGCCTTCACCGTCTTGAGTTTGCGCGGACCCTGCAGCAGGGCCTGGCGCACGTGCGACACCACCAGATCGACTTCGTCGCTGGTGACCAGGAAGTGCGGCGTGAAACGCAGCGAGTTGGTGCCGCCATGGATCACGCCCACGCCACGCTCGCGCATGAACTCCTCGATGGAGTTGGCGCCGTAGCACTTGAACTCCGGCGCCAGCTCGCACGAGAACAGCAGGCCGGTGCCTTGCACCTTGGTGATCAGGCCGCCGAGTTCGTTCTTCAGCACGTTGAGCTTGTCGACGAATTCCTTACCGCGCTCGCGGATGTTGTTGCGCACCTCGTCGGTGAGCAGGTCGAGCGTGGCGAGAGCCACGTCGAGCGCGCGCGGGTTGGCCGTCATGGTGTTGCCGTAGATGCCCTTGCGATACAGCTCGGCGGTGCGCTCCGTCACGGCGAGCACCGAGAGCGGGTACTGGCCGGCGTTGAGTGCCTTGGAGAAGGTTTCCATGTCCGGCGGCGCGAGCTTCTCGAAGCCCGGATAGTCGGTGATCGACAACACGCCGTGCGCACGCAGGCCGGCCTGGATGGAGTCGACCAGCAGCAGCGAACCGTGTGCCTCGGTGAGCGCGCGCGCCTTCTGGTAGAACTCCGGCGTCACCGCGCGGCCCGGATCGCCTTCGCCCATCACCGGTTCCAGGAACATCGCTTCGATGAACCAGCCGTTCTTGTCCGCATCGGCGAACACGGCTTCCAGCTGCGCGATGTCGTACGGCTGCACGGTGAGCAGCGTGTCTTCGTGACGATAGCTGGCCAGGTGCTGCAGGTAGGTCTTGCGGGTGGAATCGGAATACAACGCCGGCTTGTCGGTGCGGCCGTGGAACGCGCCCTTCACGGCTACGCGCTTGATCGTGCGGCCTGCGTAGCGCGCGCCGGCGTCGGTCTGCAGCTTGGCATTGACGTCGGCGATGCGGCAGGCGAGGCCCACCGATTCCGAACCGGAATTGAGCGCGAGATAACGCGCGTACGGATTGCTGCCGCGGTGGCGGCCCAGTTCGCGATCCATCGCCTTGGCGAAGCGCATCTGCGAAATGCTCGGCGTCATCACGTTCGCCATCACCTGCGGACGCGCCAGCGCCGCGTCGATGGCCGCGTTGTTGTGGCCAAAGCCGAGCATGCCGTAGCCGCCGTTGTCGTGGATCACGGCGCCCTTGAAGCTCACCACCCACGGGCCGCGCGCGGCGGCGGGCAGGTACGGGTTGATGGCGTCGTCCGGATAGAAATTGACGAATGCCTTCTGCGCCTGCGCCATCTGTTCGGCTTCGTCGAGCTTGAGGAAGTCGCCCAGTTCGCTGCGCAGTTCGCGGTGACGCGCCACGGCGTCGCTGATCGCAAGCGCCAGGTCAGGATGGCTTGCGGCGAAGCGCTCGATGGTGGCGTCGTCGAGGCCATTGGTCTGCGGTGCGCCGCCGAATTCGCGCAGTTCGCGCAGCTGATCAATCACGCCCATGGGTTTCTCCTTCAAGGTCGACTTGCCTGCCGTCCCGATGGCATGCGTGCCGACGTGTCAACGAATGCAAAGGCGAAAGCGCGTGACCATTCAGCGCTTGCGCGGGCCCCAGAGCCTGTTTCCAATCTCTGCGGGCCATGTCGCACTGCGATCCATCACGGATGTGGCAACGCAACGACTGCCTGAGCATAGCGCGGCGCTGTCGCCGCCGGTACCCCGGGTGACGCTTGTCATGTATAGCAGTTGACGTGGTGAACTCCCGCCAAACCCTTGCGGTGCCTAGCATGGCGGGTAAGGAGGAGCCGCCATGATCCCGTCTGTCGCAGTCGTTGCCAGCCTGTCTGGTGCCATCAAACGTTACGGCGCTTTAACGGCGCTGGACGGTCTCGACCTCATGCTGCACCGCGGCGAATTGCTCGCCTTGCTGGGCCCCAACGGCGCCGGCAAAAGCACCGCCATCAGCTTGTTGCTGGGGCTGACGCGCGCGGATGCCGGCAAGGTGGAATTGTTCGGCAAGGATCCGCAGGACATCGACGCACGCCGCCGCATCGGCGTGATGCTGCAATCGGCGTTTCTTCCCTCCACGCTGACTGTATCGGAACTGTTACGCCTCACCATGAGCTACTACCCCGCGCCGCGTTCGATGGAAGAGAGCGCGGCGATGGCGGGCGTGAGCGATTTGCTGTCGCGACGTTACTCGGCGCTGTCGGGTGGACAGCAGCGTCGTGTGCAATTCGCGCTTGCCTTGTGCGGCCGGCCCGAATTGCTTTTTCTCGACGAACCCACCGTCGGCATGGATATCGATGCGCGACAGAAGTTGTGGGTGGCCATTCGCCGTCTCGTTGCCGAAGGTTGTGCCGTGGTGCTTACCACGCACTACCTGGAAGAAGCCGAGGCGCTCGCGCAACGCGTGGTGGTGCTCGGCAAGGGGCGCGTGCTGAGCGAAGGCAGCGTGGATGCGTTGCGCTCGCACGTGGCGGTAACGCGCATTCGCTGCAGCAGCGATCTCGATGTGGTGGCGCTGGCGCAATGGCCACACGTCTCGCACGCAGAGCGCGATGGTGCGCACATCCACCTGCATAGCGACGCGCCGGAGAACGTGCTGCGCCGACTGCTCGATGCCGATCCGGCGCTGTCGGAACTGGAAGTGCGCCGCGCCGGCCTGGCCGAGGCGTTCACCGAACTCACTCGCGAGTCCGCCACGGAAAAGGAGGCAGCGTGATGTCTGTTACGGCGGTAGAAATGACGTTTTCGTCCCGCATGACGCCACGCCGCCTGCTGGGTGCCTACATGGCAGAAGCGCGCAGCGAATGCCTGCGCTACTTCCGCTCGCCGGGCTTCCTGTTGCCGGTGACGCTGTTCCCCACGATGTTCTACCTGTTGTTTGGCATCGTGATGAATCACCACGCCGATGCGAACACGGCACGCTACCTGCTCGCCAGCTATGGCGTGTTCGGCGTGATGAGTCCGGGCCTGTTCGGTTTTGGCGTATCGCTGGCATTGGAACGCGAGAACGGGTTGCTCACGCTCAAGCGCGCGATGCCTATGCCGCCCGGCGCCTACCTGCTCGGCAAGATGATGATGGCGATGCTGGCCGCTGGCGTAGTGATGCTGTTGTTGCTCGTGCTGGCGGTGACGCTGGCACACGTGCAGCTGGGCGCAGTGCATGCTTTGGTGTTCCTGGTCACCGGGATGCTGGGCGTGCTGCCGTTCTGCGCCATGGGCATGCTGGTCGGCACGCTGGTGAAAGGGCAGGGCGCGCCGGGCGTGATCAACCTCATCTACCTGCCCATGTCGTTCCTGTCGGGCCTGTGGATTCCGCTTTCGGCGCTTCCCTCGGTGTTGCAGCAGATTGCGCCGATCTGGCCAAGCGCCCACCTGCAGCAGCTGGCCCTGGCTTCGCTGGGCCTGGGCCATTCGCAGGCCTGGCCGCACGTGCTGGTGTTGGTGGCCTACGGCGTGGGCTTCTTCCTGCTGGCGGCACGCCGCCTGCGTCGCGTCGGTTGAAGTAGCATGCATCACGGGCAGCCGGATCACGGGGAGATGGGCACGGTGCGTCAGTGGCTACGAGCTTGGTTTACGCCTGCGCCAGACTCCCTGGTGGCCATCGGGCTGCAGAAGGGCAAGTCGCCGTGGGTGGATGCCATCCATCTGCTGTGGTCCGTCTGGGTGTTCGTGATCCCGGCGTTCGACCACTACACCTTGCGCTGGGCCCTACTGACGCTGCTGAGCTATCCGCTGTTCCTGCTGCTGTATGCGCAGTGCTGCGTGTCCTCGCGCCGGCGGTCGCGCTATTTCGCGCTGACGCTGGTGGCCATGTCGATGCTGCTGTTGCCCTGGTATCCCAGCGGGCTGACCTATTTCGTCTACGGCACCATCATGCTGCGCAGCTGTCGCATGCCGCTGCGCAGCTATATGGGTCTGCTGGTGATCCTCAACCTCATGCTCATCGCCGAAGTATCGCTGTTGCATTACGCGTGGCAGGCGGTGGTGTGGATTCCGGTTACGTCGATCATCGTGGGCCTGGTGGTGCACGCGGAGCGCCTCAGCGAGGAGAAGGAGGCCGAGCTGCGCCTCTCGCACGACGAAGTGCGACGCCTTGCGGCGCTTGCCGAACGCGAACGCATCGGCCGCGACCTGCACGATCTGCTGGGGCACACGCTGTCACTGATCACCTTGAAGCTGGAGCTCTCGCGCAAGTTGTTCGACCGCGACAGCGAAGCCGCCAAACGCGAAATGGCCGAAGCCGAGCGCGTGGCGCGTCATGCGCTGTCGGAAGTTCGCATCGCGGTATCCGGCATTCGCGCCACGGATCTGGCCGCGGAACTGGCGGCGGCCCGGTTGATGCTGGGAGCCTCGGTGGTCTCTTTCGAATGCAGCGCGCTGCCGCCTTCGTTGCCCGTGGATGTGGAGCGCGGACTGGCGCTGGTACTGCGTGAGGCCGTGACCAACATCGCCCGGCATGCGCGCGCCAGCCACGCACGCGTGTCCACGGCGATCAGCAACCAGGCCTTGAAGCTGAGCATCGAGGATGACGGACGCGGTGGCATCGACGCGCATGGCAATGGCCTCAAGGGCATGCACGAACGCGTGCGTGCGCTCGGCGGCACGCTGGAAGTCGTGTCGCCGGCCGGTCAGGGCACGCGGCTGCTCATCACCGTGCCGCTGCGGTCGCGGCCGATGCTGCGTGATGCGGGCACGAGCGGGCAGGCACCGGATGCGGTAGCGGCAAGCTGGCCTCCACAGGAGCGGCACGCGACATGAACAACTGGCTCAAGCCGCATCCCGACTCCCTGCTCGGCAAGCTGGGCTCGCCCAGCTATCTGCGTTGGGAGGCGATGGCGAACCTCGTGTGGGTCGCCGCGTTGATCATCGGCCCCATGGCCGACCCCAGGGCCGTATGGACGCGCTGGCTGGTACCCACGCTGATCTCGGCGCCGCTGTATCTGTATTTCCACCTCAAGGTGTACACGGCGCCTTATCGCTACCTCGCCGGGTACGCCGCCGCCATCGCCGTGCTCGGCTGGCTCGTGTGGCCGTACAACGGCGTGGCGATGGGCTACGTGGTGTCGTCGGCGATGTGCTTTGCCTATCTGTCGTCGCTGCGTCGCTGGTTGACGGCGCTGGCGATCCTGGCCATCCCCACGGCCATCGTCGCCTACGAGCTGCATGCCTCGCCGTGGATCATGCTGCTGATCGGTTTCGTGTCGCTCACCTCGGGCTTCGGCCATTTCCTGCGCATGAACAATCAGCGCAGGGACGTGGCGCTGCGCCTGTCGCAGGAGGAAGTTCGACGCCTGGCCACGCTGGCCGAGCGCGAACGCATCGGCCGCGACCTGCATGATCTGCTCGGCCACACGCTGTCGCTGGTGGCGCTCAAATCCGAACTCGCACGCAAGCTCGCGCTGATCGACCCCGAGCGTGCGCAACGCGAGATGGAAGAAGTCGAACGCGTAGCGCGCCATGCCTTGGCGGAAGTGCGCACCGCCGTGACGGGTATGCGGCGCGGCGATCTCGCGGCGGAGCTGGTGTCGGCGCGCCTGATGCTGGAAGCCTCGGGCGTGGCCTTCAGCGGCAGCCTGCCGTGCGAGGCTCATCTCTCCGCGCAACTCGAAGCGCCCCTGGCCCTGGTGTTGCGCGAAGCCGTGACCAACGTCCACCGGCACGCCAGGGCAAACACGGCGAGGGTGGACTTCACCATCGACAAGCACAGTTTCCAGATGCAGATCAGCGACGACGGTTGCGGCGGCCTGAGCGCGCACGGCAACGGCGTGAGCGGCATGCGCGAACGCGTGCGCGCCCTGGGCGGCAACCTGCAGATCGATTCGCCGCTGCGTCGCGGCACGGTGCTGACGGTCACCGTGCCCATGGGCAAGGAAAAAGCGTCGGAGCTTCCGCAGGAGGAACAGTCCATCGTGTTGAACAACAGGAGTGCTGCATGATTCGTGTATTGCTGGCCGAAGACCAGGCGATGGTGCGCGGTGCGTTGTCCGCGCTGCTCAACCTCGAAAGCGACATCGAGGTGCTTGGTTCGGCGCCGGACGGCGAAGCGGCATGGCGCGACCTGCAACGCGTGAAACCCGACGTGCTCGTCACCGACATCGAGATGCCTGGACTGACCGGGCTGGAACTGGCGCAGCGCATCCAGCGCCATGAGCTGCCGATCAAGGTGATCATCGTGACCACGTTTGCGCGCCCGGGCTTCCTGCGCCGCGCGCTCGATGCCGGTGTCTCCGGTTACCTGCTGAAGGATGCGCCGGCGGAGAATCTCGCCGAAGCGCTGCGCATGGTCCATCGCGGTGGACGTGCCATCGATCCGCAGCTGGCGCTCGAAGCGTGGTCCGAAGCTGATCCGCTCAATGACCGCGAACGCCAGGTACTGCGCCTAGCCGGCGAAGGGCAGTCGGCGAACGACATCGCCACACAGCTCAACCTCTCGCATGGCACCGTGCGCAATTACCTGTCCGAAGCCATCGGCAAGCTTGGCGCAGCCAATCGCATCGAGGCGTATCGCCTGGCTCGGCAGAAGGGTTGGCTGTAGCCAAGAAGCCGCGTTTTCAGGCGGCCTCTGCTTTTTCCGGCCCCGGTCGGCACTTTGCGCGATAATGGCCTATTCGACGCCAGTATCCCGCCGTGAAGAAGACCGATTTCGATTTTGAGTTGCCGCCCGAGCTGATCGCGCAGGCGCCGTTGGCCGAACGTTCGGCGAGCCGTTTGTTGGTGCTCGATGTGGATGCGCAATCGCGCCAGGACCGTATGTTCCGCGAGCTGCCGGATTTCCTGCGCGAAGGCGACCTGCTGATCTTCAACGACACGCGCGTGTTGCCGGCGCGCCTGTACGGGCGCAAGGACACCGGTGGCCAGGTGGAAATCCTGATCGAGCGCGTCACCGGCGCGCACGAAGCCACCGTGCAACTGGGCGTGAGCAAGAAGCCGAAAGAGGGCGGTCGCATCGAACTGGCCGACGGCAGCCATGCGGTGGTGCTGGGGCGCGACGAATCGTTCTTCCGCCTGCGCTTCGAGTCGCCCGAGCCGCTGGAGCGCCTGCTGTTGAAGCTGGGCGAGATGCCGCTGCCGCCGTATATCGCGCGTCATGCTGATGCGAGCGACATGGAGCGCTATCAGACGGTGTTCGCACGCGAGCCTGGTGCGGTGGCCGCCCCCACGGCTGGCCTGCATTTCGACGAAACGATGCTGGCGACGCTGCGCGAGCGCGGCATCCAGTTCGGCTACGTGACGCTGCACGTGGGCGCGGGCACGTTCCAACCCGTGCGCGCGGATGACATCAAGGATCACCAGATGCACCGCGAATGGCTCAACGTGGGCGCGAGCCTGGTGGAGCAGATTCGCCGCACGCGTGCGGCGGGCGGTCGTGTCATCGCGGTGGGGACCACGGTGGTGCGTGCCCTGGAAAGCGCCGTGCGCGACGGCGAGCTGCAGCCGTTCGCGGGCGAAACGCAGATCTTCATCTTCCCCGGTTACAAGTTCAGCAGCATCGATGGACTGCTGACCAACTTCCATCTGCCGCAGTCGACGCTGTTGATGCTGGTGTCGGCACTGGCGGGGCGCGACTTCATGCTGGGTTCGTATCGGCACGCGGTGGAGCAGAAGTACCGCTTCTTCTCGTATGGCGATGCGATGTTGATTTTGCCGCGAGGCTGAGTTTCTTCGCTCGTCATTCCGGCGCACGCCAGAATCCAGAGCCTCAGGAGCCGGCTATCGCGAAGGGCTGAACATGCTTTCCGCAACAAGCCATCACACTCGCACTGGATTCCGGCCTACGCCGGAATGACGAGCAACGTGAGACCGGCCCGGCGTCAGCGGAAGTCCCGCGTCCAGCGAAAAAGCGCCAAAGCGCGAAACAGGCGATAATCGCCCGATGACTTCCCTGACTTTCGACATCCAGGCCACCGATGGCGCGGCCCGCCGTGGCCGTCTCACGTTCGACCGCGGCACGGTGGAAACGCCGGCCTTCATGCCCGTGGGCACCTATGGCTCGGTGAAGGCGATGACGCCGCGGGACATCCGCGAGATCGGCGCCGAGATCATCCTGGGCAACACCTTTCACCTGTTCCTGCGCCCCGGCCTCGAGGTGGTGGAACGGTTCGGCGGCCTGCACAAGTTCATCGGCTGGGACAAGCCCATCCTCACGGACTCGGGCGGTTTCCAGGTGTTCTCGCTGGCGCACAAGCGCAAGATCACCGAGGAAGGCGTGGCATTCGCATCGCCGGTGGATGGCTCGAAGGTGTTCCTGTCCCCGGAAGAATCGATGCGCATCCAGAAGGTGCTCGATTCGGACATCGCGATGATCTTCGACGAGTGCACGCCGTATCCCGCGACGGAAAAGGTGGCTTCCACCTCGATGGAGCTGAGCCTGCGCTGGGCGGAGCGTTCGCGCCGCGCGTTCGATGACTTGAAGAATCCCAACGCGTTGTTCGGCATCGTGCAGGGCAGCGTGTACGAAAACCTGCGCCGCCGCTCGGCCGAAGGCCTGGTGAACATCGGCTTCGACGGTTACGCCGTGGGCGGCCTCGCCGTGGGCGAGCCGGAAGCCGAGCGCAACCACACGCTCGACTTCACCGTGCCGCTGTTGCCGCAGGACAAGCCGCGCTACCTGATGGGCGTGGGCCGTCCGGAAGACATTGTGGAAGCGGTGCGCCGCGGCATCGACATGTTCGATTGCGTGATGCCCACGCGCAACGCACGCAACGGCTTCCTCTTCACGGATGAAGGCACGGTGCGCATCCGCAACGCGAAGTTCGCGCTCGACACCCGCGTGATCGAGGAAGGCTGCGACTGCTACGCCTGCAGCAACGGCTTCAGCCGCGCGTACCTGCGCCACCTCGATCGCTGCAACGAGATCCTCGGCAGCCAGCTCGCCACCATGCACAACCTGCGTCACTACCAGCGTTTGATGGCGGGGCTGCGCGGGGCGATTGCGGAGGGGAAGCTGGAGGACTTTGTGGCGGAGTTTTATGCGCGGCGCGCGGGTGGGGTATCCGACTGAGGCTTGGAATGTAGCCCCCACTTCCAGACAAAGCCTCGATGCTCGTCATCCCGGCCCTTGCCCCCTTTGGGGTGCGCCGGAATGACGAGTAGAAGGCGTTTTCGGCCCGCGCCCAATAGCGGAAGGGGTGTCCAAGGGAACCTTGACCCTCCTTCCCCGGTCCAGTCCCTTGCAATCCACGCCTCGCGACGCCAGAACCCTTCACGGGCGGGCCTTGCGGCGCATGCAGGGGCCGGGGGCGCGTGGCATAATCCACGATCTTTTATCAGGTGTTGGCAGAAAACCCTGCCGATACCGCTACTTGCGAGACGAGCTGATGACCTTTCCGATGTCCTACGTGATTGCCCAGGCCGCTCCCGCAGCCGCTCCCGGGGGAAATCCCCTGGTGGGCCTGGCCCTGCCGATCCTGCTGCTGGTGGTCATGTTCTTCGTCATGATCCGTCCGCAGATGAAGCGCCAGAAGGAGCATCGCGCCATGCTCTCGGCTCTGGCCAAGGGCGACGAAGTGGTCACCAACGGCGGCATTGCCGGCCGGGTGGAAGAGATCGGTGAGAGCTTCATCACGGTCGAGATCGCACCGAACGTGAAGATCAAGGTGCAGAAGGGCGCCGTGCAGCAGGTCCTGCCCAAGGGCTCGCTGAAGTCGTCCTGACGACTTGCCGGGGCGGAGGGGCTCCGGTTCCACACGATGCATTGCTCGCCGCGGCTGCCTCTGCCGCGGCTTTTGACGGATTCAAGGCATGAGTGATTTTCCACGCTGGAAATATGCGCTGGTCGCCATCGTATTGGTGCTCGGCATTGTCTATGCGTTGCCCAATGTGTTCCTGCCGGTGCCTGCCGTGCAGATCACGGCCAACCGCAATGGCACGGTTGACCAGGCGCTCGAACAAAAGGTCACCGACGCGCTGAAGAAGGCCAACGTCGCCAGCACCGGTGTCGAGCTCAATGGCGATCATCTGCTCGCCAGCTTCGCCAATGCCGACGTGCAGAAGAGCGCGGCCGACGCCATCAAGGCATCGCTGGGCGACGACTACACGGTGGCCTTCAACCTGAAGTCCACGGTGCCGCATTGGTTGAATGCCATCGGCGCCAAGTCGATGCCGCTGGGTCTCGACCTTCAGGGCGGCGTGCACTTCCTCATGCAGGTCGATCAGAACGACGTGATCGACAAGCAGGAAACGCGCTATGCGGACGACATCCGCAGCCTGCTGCGCGAAAAGAACATCCGTTACGACTCGGTGGTGCGCAACGCGCAGCGCGGGCAGGGCGTGTCGGTGGTGCTCAAGAGCGCCGAAGACCGCGTGGCTGCCTCCAATGCCATTGCCGCGGACTATCCGGACCTGTCGGTGACGGACGCGAGCCCCACCGGCGATCGTTTCCCGCTCAATGCGGTGGTTCGTCCGGACAAGGCGCGTGAGCTCTCGCTCAACACCATTCGCCAGAACCTTGGCACGCTGCGCAACCGTATCAACGCGCTGGGTGTGTCCGAGCCGATCATCCAGCAGCAGGGCGACAGCCGCATCGTGGTCGAGCTGGCCGGCGTGCAGGACACCGCCGAAGCCAAGAAGATCATCGGTGCCGTGGCCACGCTGGAATACCGTTCCGGCTACGGCACGCCGCAGCAGGCCGTGGACGCTGCCCGCACGGGCATCGTTCCGCCCGACGCGCGCCTCTACAAGGATCGCGACGGCCGCCCGTACCTGCTGAGCAAGAACATCATCGTCACCGGCGACCAACTGGTGGATGCCTCGTCCAGCTTCGACCAGCAGAGCGGCAGCCCGGCAGTGTCGGTGACGCTCAACGCGGCTGGCGCCAAGAAGATGCTCGACTTCACCACCGGCAACGTCGGCAAGCCGATGGGTGTGGTGTACGTGGAGCGCGTGGTCGACACCAAGATCGTCGACGGCAAGGAAGTGCGCACGCCGAAGGTCACGGAAGAAGTGATCAACTACGCCACCATCAACGGCGTGTTCGGCAAGAACTTCCAGACCACCGGCCTGCGCAGCCCGAAGGAAGCGTCCGACCTCGCGTTGCTGCTGAAGGGTGGTTCGCTGGCGGCGCCGGTGGACATCGTCGAAGAACGCGTGATCGGTCCCAGCCTGGGTCAGGACAACATCGCCAAGGGACTGCGCGCCGTGACGCTCGGTCTAGCGCTGGTGCTGCTGGCCGCTGCGTTCTACTACAAGCTCTTCGGCCTGGTGGCCGACGTGGCGCTGTTCTTCAACCTGGTGATCCTGATCGCGGTGATGTCGGCCGTGGGCGTGACGCTCACCATGCCGGGCATTGCCGGTATCGTGCTCACGCTGGGTATGGCCATCGATGCGAACGTGCTGATCTGCGAACGCATTCGCGAAGAACTGCGCAACGGCTCCTCGCCGCACGCCGCGATCCGCGCCGGTTACGACAAGGCGTGGGCGACCATTCTCGACGCCAACGTCACCCACCTTATCGCCGCACTCGCACTGACCACGATGGGCTCAGGCCCGATCAAGGGCTTCGGCGTGACGCTGCTGATCGGTATCCTGACCTCGATGTTCACCTCGGTCACCGTGACGCATGCCATCACCGCGTTGATCCACGGTCATCGCAAGCTCAAGACGCTGTCGGTCTGAGGAAGAGACACAGATGGAAATTTTCAATCACAACGCAAACGTGAACTTCCTCGGCATGAGGAAGATCAGCGTGGGCATCGCCATCCTGCTGATGATCGCGTCCATCACGCTCATCGCGGTGAAGGGACTCAACTACGGCCTGGACTTCACCGGCGGCGTGTCGCTGGTGGTGGATTACGACAACGCGGTGCAGGTTGGCGAAGTGCGTGATGCCCTTGAGAAGGGCGGCATGGAGCACGCGCTGGTGCAGAGCCTGGGCGGTACCAAGGAAGTGTCCATCCGCCTGCAGCCGAAGGACGATCCGAAGTCGGGCGTCGACAACGGCGGCAAGGTGAACCTGGACAAGATCGCCGATGACGTCACCAAGACGCTGCAGGTGGCGCGCCCCGATGCCAAGCTCAAGAGCCGCGACTACGTGGGTTCCGCCGTGGGCGAGGAGCTGCGCAGCGACGGCATCCTGGCGGCCATCGTGGTGATCGTGGGCATTGGCCTGTACCTCGGTATTCGCTTCGAATGGCGTTTTGCGGTGGCGGCCATTGCCACTGAAGCACATGACGCGCTGATCACCGTGGGCATCTTCGCGCTCATGCAGCGTGAGTTCGACCTGACGGTGCTTGCGTCGGTGCTGGCGGTGATCGGTTACTCGATCAACGACAAGGTGGTGGTGTTCGACCGCGTGCGCGAACTATTCCGCCTGGCCCGCAAGGCCGAGCCGGAAGAGATCCTCAACCGCTCGATCAACAACACGCTGTCGCGAACCATCATCACCGCACTGTTCACCGCCATCACCATGGCTGCGCTGTATTTCTTCGGCGGCCCGGCCGTGCATGGCTTCGCCATCACCATGCTGATCGGTATCCTGGTGGGTACGCTGTCGTCCATCTTCGTGGCAAGCCCGATCCTGCTGTGGCTGGGCGTGTCCAAGCAGGACCTGATGCCCAAGACCAAGGAAAATCCGGAGCTGGCGCGTCGGCCGTAAGCGGATCGCGTTGCTTCGCTGGACAAGAAAAGGCCCGGGATTTCCCGGGCCTTTTTTTGCCTTTCCAGGAGACCGGCAGATGGTTCGGCGTAATCGCGTGGAAGGTTTCTCTGATTGAACGCCTCTCGCGCCGAACGCTAGGATGCGTCAGCACAGCTACGACTATTTCGAATGCCTCGAGCACCCAATCTTTGGCTTGAATTCATTGCCGTGTTGCTGGGGCGCCCAAGGCCGAGTGCCCGAGTGGCCGCAGGCTATCCGGCAGGGCGACGCTTCAGTACTTCCAACGGCCCAGTCGGCAGTGTGCTGGTGCCCGTGATGATCATCGGACTGCTTGGCGACTTTCCGCTTTCGTGGGTACTTATAACGCTATGCCGTCCCGCGCATCCCGGGCTGATCCATGGTGCTGTCTTCGGCGCAGGTCTTTTTGCGGTTGGGTGGGCGTTAGCCGTGCGCAGCGTAAGCAGCGCCATTCCCCATGTGATTGACGAGCGGACGTTGTGGCTTGGCGGCGGTACTCGTTATGAGGGGAGCATTTCGCGTGCCTTGATCCACAGCGTTCACACATTCCAGGAATCACGTTACGCCTGGGCAGCGGCTAATCAGTTGCATCTGAGCGATGTCCTGATTGTGAGTCGGCCCGACTCTCCCAACGTGGCCATTGAGCTTGAAGATTCCGCCATGAATCAGGTGCGCCTGTCCAGGAAAGGGAAGGTCATTGCACCACGACGTTGGATCCTGCTTTACGCAGATCGGCCGAAAGATCTGGCCGCAGCGCTCTCATCGAAAGCGCTAGCCGCAGCCTGAGAACCCCTCAGGCTGTTTCGGTCGAAGCCTGTATAGGTGGCGTTTCGTCGGGCGACTCTTGCGCGACATGCGCCGGCTGCATCACATGATGCGCCAACCCATGCAGGTCCAACTGATCAACGGGAATCGGACGATAGTCCGGCCCGAACGCCACCTCGCCAAACTTCCAGCCTTCGAGTCGACGCACCGCGCCCCAGAAGCGCTTGGCCGCATTCCAGTGCAGGCCGACAAGATTGCGGTTGTTGTCGTCGTCCACCATCGGATCGCCCACGCCGGTGGGGCGCAGCGGTTCGTTGTACAGGGCGGTGCCGAAGATCACGTCCCAGATGGAGAACACCTGGCCGAAGTTGCAGTTGTGCAGGTTGGGCCGGGTGGGGTCCACCAGCATGTGGTGCAGGCGGTGGAACTTGGGCGAGACCAACACGCGGTTGAACACGGGGCCGAAGGCGATGCGCACGTTGGCGTGCGAGAAGTTCTGCACCAGTTCGCCCATCAGCACGAGCCACGCGAATTGTTCGGGGTCCACGCCCATCACGATGCCGACGGTGGCGAGGATCATCGACTGGATGAAGCCGTCGATGAGGCTGCCGCGGTCGTTGGTCCAGCAGCTCATCTGGCGCGTGCTGTGGTGCATGCTGTGCAGCGCCCACCACCACGGCAGCGCGTGCTGCAGGCGATGCATCCAGTAGTACACGAGGTCGTAGACCACGTAGTAGCAGCCGAACAGCAGCCACGGATGCTGCTTCAGCCACGGCACCCAATGGGTGATGGCAAGCGGCGAGGCGCTGGCATCGCCGGGGCCGGTATCCGGGCCGCCGAAGTAATTGGCGATGGGCGTGAGGATGAGATAGCTGAAGATCGGGAAGATGCCGACCAGCATCAGCACGGTGTACTGGAAATCGACCTTGGTGAGCTTGCGATGCTCCCACTTTTCCGCCGGCACCACGCTTTCCAGCGGGCGGAAGATGAGCCCGATCACGCAGAGCTGAAACGCAGCGATAAGCAGCGAAGCGGAGATGTCGTTCGGATCGCCGGCCAGACCTTCCAGGTGCAGGAACTGCAGCAGCGGCAGCACGCCGTGGCTGGCGAACCAGCTGACCAGATGGGACCACAGTTCGGACATCGTCGACACCTTGCGAGTTGCTGGTCGGCTCTGCAGGCGGAAAGTGGAGCGGGGTGCTGCAGGACCGGGCGGTTCAGGATAACGCCGTGATCCGGCCGCATCCAACTGGCAGGATTTTGCGCAGGCTACCTTTCGCCGGGCTGCCTCAGCGGCTCAGACGTTCGTCGAGCTCCTGCAGGCGCTGCGGCGTGCCGACGTCGGTCCAGGCGCCCTGATAGTGGCTGCCTGTAAGTTGGCCCCGGGCCATGGCACGTTCGAACAAGGGCCTCAGTTTGAAGCGGGGCGGCGAATGCTCCGCGCCGGCATCTGGGACGACGTCGTGCCAATGGTCCAGCAATTCGCGTCGAAACACGCCGATACCGCTATAGGTAAGGCGGGGCGCGCTGTTGTCGTCATGGATCATGCCTTGCGTGTCGAGCGCGAAATCGCCGTGGATGTGGTGAGGCGGGTTGTTCACCATCAACAGATGGCCGACGCCCCTGGGTTCCGCAGGCAGCAACGCGAAGTCGGCATCGGTCCACACGTCTGCGCTGATCACGAGGAACGGTTCGGGGCCCAGCAAGGGCAGGGCATTGAGCATGCCGCCGCCGGTTTCCAGCGGCGTAGGGCCTTCGTAGGCGTAGCGGATGCGCAGGCCCCAGCGCGAACCGTCGCCCAGTGCATCGGGAAATTGAGCGGCCAGGTGCGAGGTGTTGATCACCACGTAGCGCACGTCGATCGCGGCGAGTTTTTCCAGATGCCATTCGATCAGGCGTTTGCCGCCGGCTTCCAGCAAGGGCTTGGGCGTGCGGTCGGTGAGCGGCCGCATGCGCTCGCCGAGGCCAGCGGCAAAGATCATGGCGTGCCTCATGCAGTGACCACCTGCGTGAGGTCGCGACCTTCCGCGTGCTGCTTCAGCAACGCCACGAAATCCGTCAGTTCGGGATAGCGTTCCGCCACCGACACCACGTAGTGATACACGCGCGGCACGTCGGTGAGGTAGCCCGGTTTGCCATCGCGATACCACAGGCGATAGAACTGGCCGAGCACGCGGATGTGGCGATGCAGGCCGGTCAGGTCGAACCAGCGCAGGAAACGTTCGCGGCCGACGTTTTCATCGATCACGTTCGCCTTGAGCAGGCGCTGCCGGTACGACTCCACCCAGCCTTCCACGCGTTCGCGCGGCCACACGATGTAGGCATCGCGCAGCAGCGAGGCGAGGTCGTAGGTGATCGGGCCGGAGAGTGCGCCCTGGAAATCGATGATGCCGGGATTGTTGCTATCGACGATGAGCAGGTTGCGGCTGTGGTAATCGCGATGCACGAACCGGCGCGGCTGTTCGAGCGCGTTGCGGATGATCACGCTGAAGGCGGCTTCCAGCACGTCCCATTCGCCGCACGTCGGCGTGTAGCCAAGGTGCTTGCCGAGGAACCATTCGGGCATCACCTCCAACCCGCTCACCAGGCGCGGGTGATCGAACAGCGGCAGATCGGCGTGGTCCATGCGCGTCTGCATCAGCAGCAGCGCGTCCATCGCGTCGCCGTAGAGACGATCGGCGTTGTCGTCGTTCAACGCAGGCAGATAGAGCTGCGTGCCGAGATCCTCGATCAGCAGGAAGCCTTGCTCCAGGTCCTTGGCGTACACCGCCGGCACATGCAGGCCCGCAGCGGCCAGTCGCTCACCGATGGCGAGCCACGGACGAGGGTCTTCCTGCGCGATCGGCGAATCCATCACCACCCAGCTTTTGCCGGCGTGATGCGTGCGCCAGTAGCTGCGAAAGCTGGCGTCGGACGAGGCGGATGCGAGGGTGAGCGTGGCGTCGCCGAGGGCGGAGCGGGTCCAGGCGAGGCGAGCGGCGGCGCGGTCAGGGGCGGTGGTCATGGTGTGCTGCGGGTGGCGATGTGCGCAGCTTACCGGCTCCTGCGGCCCGCTTCCTCTCCCCTGCGAAAGAGGAAGCGGGTCAACGTTTACGACAGGTTGTATGCCTTCTCTTCGTGCAGCGAGAGATCCAGGCCCACCTGCTCCTGCTCGTCGTCCACGCGCAGGCCCAGCGTCCAGTCGATCAGCTTGAGGATGACCAGGCTCAGCACGGCGCTCCACACCACGGTGAAGCCCACGCCCTTGGCCTGTATCCACAATTGTCCGAACAGCGATTCCACCGTGCCGAAGCCGCCGAGCTTGGGCGAGGCCAGCGGGCCGGTGAGCAGGGCGCCGATGATGCCGGCGATGGCGTGCACGCCGAACACATCCAGCGAGTCGTCATAGCCGAGCTTGTGCTTGAGGCGCGTGGCACTGAAGAAACAGACAACACCTGCGATGAGACCAAGCACCAGCGCGCCGCCCGGCCCGGCCGTGCCAGCCGCGGGCGTAACGGCGACGAGGCCGGCGACCGCACCGGAAACGATGCCCAGCACACTGGGGCGACCATGCACGATCCATTCGATGGCCAGCCAGCCCAGCGCAGCGGCGGCTGTGGCGATTTGCGTGACCAGCATGGCCATGCCTGCGCTGCCGTTGGCCGCGACTGCCGAGCCCGCATTGAAGCCGAACCAGCCCAGCCACAACAGGCTCGCGCCCACCACGGTGTAACCAAGGTTGTGCGGCGGCATTGGCACGTTGGGATAACCGCGACGCTTGCCGATGACCAGGCACGCGACGAGGCCGGCGATGCCCGCGTTGATGTGCACCACCGTGCCGCCCGCAAAATCGAGCACGCCCAGATCGCCAAGGAACGAACCCGGACCGCTCCACACCATGTGCGCCACCGGCAGGTAGACGATGGTGAGCCACAGCCCGCTGAACCACAGCAGCGCGCTGAACTTCATGCGTTCGGCGAACGCACCGATGATGAGTGCGGGTGTGATGATGGCGAAGGTGAGCTGGAACATCACGAACACGCTTTCCGGCACCGTCTGGTAGCGCGAATCGGGTTTGAGCCCGGCCAGAAAGGAGCGATCCCATCCGCCGATGAACGAATGCAGGTTGGTCACGCCGGCCTGCATGCCTTCCGTGCTGAAGGCCAGCGAATAGCCGTAGACCATCCACAGCACCGACACCATCGCCGTGATGGCGAAGCACTGCATCAGCACCGACAGCAGGTTCTTCGCGCGCACCATGCCGCCGTAGAACAGCGCGAGGCCCGGGATGGTCATCAACAGCACCAGCGCGGTGGCGGTGAGCATCCATGCGGTGTCGCCGCTGTCGATGCGCGTGGGCGCGGCCGCGGCGGCCTGTGCCCACGCGGGCGAGGTGGCCAGCAAGCCGATGAGGGCGAGCAGCGGGCGCGAGGTCTTCAAGTCAAAGCGCATCGACGTCGACCTCCTGCGTGCGAATGCGGATGGCCTGTTCCAGCTCGCTCACGAACACCTTGCCGTCGCCGATCTTGCCGGTGCGGGCGGCGCCGACGATGGCCTCCACGGCCCGGTCGAGCTGCTCGTCCGCCACGGCCACCTCAAGCTTCAGCTTGGGCAGGAAATCGACCACATACTCCGCACCCCGATACAACTCGGTGTGCCCGTGCTGGCGGCCGAACCCCTTCACCTCCGTGACGGTCATGCCCGTCACGCCCACCTCGGTCAGTGCCTGCCGGACATCGTCCAGCGTGAACGGTTTGATGATGGCCGTTATCCACTTCATCCCCAACGCTCCCCGTGCGGTCGATATGTCGCGGTGCAGCAGGATGCGTGCCATGAGCTCTGCACGGGCGCTTCGAGTTTCTCGCCGTCATTCCCGCGAAAGCGGGAATCCAGCGCCTTTCAACGAGTTAGCGGAGAACGAAAGTCACTGGATCCCCGCCTTCGCGGGGATGACGGTAAGGAGAGGGGATCGCTCGGGATCCCGATAGTCGCGCCATTGCCCGGAAAAAGAGCAGATCCGGTCTCTCAAATCCCGCTTTTGGTGCGCCGCCGCGGTTTGACCTCACACCCATTAATCAGTACCATTTTGGTACCGATTCCCCGCCGTCTCCCTGGCCGATTCCCCCATGCTCCGCGTCAGCCGACTCACCGACTACGCCACCGTGGTGATGACCTGCATCGCCGCCCATCCTGACGACGTGCTCAGCACGGCGCAGATCGCCGATGAGGCGCGCCTGGAGCTGCCCACCGTGAGCAAGCTGCTGAAGTCGCTCGGCCATGCCGGGCTGGTGGAGTCCTTCCGCGGCGTCAACGGCGGCTACCGCCTGGCGCGACCGGCCGGGGACATCACCCTGGCGCAGATCGTGGAGGCGCTGGAAGGCCCCATCGGGATGACCGAATGCAGTCTTGCCGAAGGCCAGTGCGAGCGCGAATCGCTGTGCGGCGTGCGCTCCAACTGGCAACACGTCAACAGCGTGGTGGACAGCGCGCTTCGCGCCGTCAGCCTGTCCGACATGCTCAAACCACCCAGTCGTCGCATCGACGCCAACCTGATCGGATGACCACAGGCCATCCATGACGACCGCCCACGACGACACGAATACGACCATGACCACCGAAACCACCGAACGCAGCGAGCTTACCGCCACGACACTTCGCGACAACGCCGAAGTGGCCGAAGCGCTGGGCCGTCGCTACGAAGCCGGCTTCGTCACCGACATCGAGACCGACTATCTGCCGGCCGGTTTGTCCGAAGACATCGTGCGTCAGCTGTCCGCGCTCAAGAAGGAGCCGGAGTGGATGACCGAGTGGCGCCTCAAGGCGTATCGCCACTGGCTCACCATGCCCATGCCCGACTGGGCGAAGTTGAACCTCACGCCGATCGATTACCAGTCCATCAGCTACTACGCCGCGCCCAAGTCTGGCCCGAAGTCGCTGGACGAAGTCGATCCGAAACTGCTGGAAACCTACGACAAGCTCGGCGTGCCGCTGCACGAGCGCGCCAAGCTCGCGGGCGTGGCGGTGGATGCGGTGTTCGATTCGGTCTCCGTGGGCACCACCTTCCGCAAGGAACTGGCCGAAGCCGGCGTGATCTTCTGCTCCATGAGCGAGGCGATCCGCGAACATCCCGAACTGGTGCAGAAGTACCTCGGCAGCGTGGTGCCGGTGGGCGACAACTTCTTCGCCGCGCTCAACTCGGCCGTGTTCTCCGATGGTTCCTTCGTGTTCATCCCCAAGGGCGTGCGTTGCCCGATGGAGCTGTCCACCTACTTCCGCATCAACGCCATCAACACCGGACAGTTCGAGCGCACGCTGATCGTGTGCGAGGACGATGCGTACGTGTCCTATCTCGAAGGCTGCACCGCGCCGATGCGCGACGAGAACCAGCTGCACGCCGCCGTGGTCGAGCTGGTGGCGCTGGAACGCGCGCAGATCAAGTATTCCACCGTGCAGAACTGGTACCCGGGCGATGAGAACGGCGTCGGCGGCATCTACAACTTTGTCACCAAGCGCGGCGACTGCCGCGGCAACGACTCGAAGATTTCCTGGACGCAGGTGGAAACCGGTTCGGCCATCACCTGGAAATATCCCAGCTGCGTGTTGCGTGGCGACCGCTCGGTGGGCGAGTTCTACTCGGTGGCGCTCACGCACCATCGCCAGCAGGCCGACACCGGTACCAAGATGATCCATATCGGCAAGGGCACCAAGTCGAAGATCGTCTCCAAGGGCATCAGCGCCGGCCGCAGCAGCAACAGCTATCGCGGCCTGGTGAAGGTGGAGAAGGGCGCCGAAGGCGCGCGCAACTACACGCAGTGCGACTCACTGCTGATCGGCAAGAAGTGCGGCGCGCACACCTTCCCGTACATGGAAGTGAAGAATCCCACCGCCATTGTCGAGCACGAGGCGACCACCTCGAAGATTTCCGACGACCAGCTGTTCTACTGCCGCAGCCGCGGCATCGGCGAGGAAGACGCCGTATCGATGATCGTCGATGGCTTCTGCAAGCAGGTCTTCCGCGAACTGCCGATGGAATTCGCGGTGGAAGCGAAGAAGCTGCTGGAAGTCTCGCTGGAAGGCGCGGTCGGCTGATCGCCTTCATCGCTGCATCCGATCCTTATTTTGAACACGCGGCGCTACGGCGTTGCCCACTGAAGAAACCGTCATGCTGAAGATCGAAAACCTGCACGCCCGCGTCGAGGGCAAGGACATCCTCAAGGGACTCACGCTCAGCGTGAACCCGGGTGAGGTGCACGCGATCATGGGCCCCAACGGCGCCGGCAAATCCACGCTCGGCAACGTGCTCTCCGGTCGTGACGGTTACGAAGTGACGGAAGGTTCGGTTACCTTCAACGGCGTCGACCTGCTCGCGCTGGAACCGGAAGAACGCGCCGCTGCAGGCGTGTTCCTGGCGTTCCAATATCCGGTGGAAATCCCCGGCGTGAACAACACCTACTTCCTGCGCGCCGCGCTCAATGCCCAGCGCAAGCAACGGGGCGAGAAGGAACTCGACTCCATGCAGTTCCTCAAGCTGGTGCGCGAGAAGCTGAAGATCATGCAGATCTCCGACGAGCTGCTGCATCGCGCGGTGAACGAAGGTTTCTCCGGCGGCGAGAAGAAGCGCAACGAGATCTTCCAGATGGCCGTGCTGGAACCGAAGCTGGCCATCCTCGACGAAACCGATTCGGGCCTCGACATCGATGCGCTCAAGCAGGTCGCGCAGGGGGTGAACGCGTTGCGTTCGGCCGAACGTGGCTTCCTCGTCATCACGCACTACCAGCGCCTGCTCGACTACATCGAACCGGATTTCGTACACGTGCTGGCCGATGGCCGCATCGTGGAAAGCGGTGACAAGACACTTGCGCTGAAGCTGGAAGCGCAGGGCTACGCGTGGGTGAACGACAAGGATCCCGCGCTTATCGGAGCCTCGGCATGAGCGAAGCCCAGCGCACGCCTTTCGTTGAATCGCTGATGGAAGCTTCCGCGCAGGCACGGCTGCCGGGCAGCGGTATCGGCTGGCTGGATGCCGCGCGCCGCGAGAACTTCGATGCCTTCGTGGCCGGTGGCCTTCCTGATGGCCGCGCCGAAGCATGGAAATACACGGCCCTGCGCGCGCTTAGCCAGCGCCGCTTCGCTGCATCGGATGCGCAGGCTTCCACGCTTGCCATCGATATCGATGGCTTTGCCCTGCCAGGTATCGATGGTCCGCTGCTGGTGTTCGTCAACGGCGTGTTCCGCGAGGAACTCTCGCGCATCGGCCAGCTGCCTGCGGGCCTGAGCCTTTTGCCGCTTTCGAAAGCGTTGCAGGGCGATGCCGAGCCGCTGCGTTTCGCCTTGTCGCGTCACTACCGCGAAGGCGGCGATGTCTTCGCCCGCCTCAATGCGGCACTTGCCGCCGATGGCGTGGTGCTGCGCGTGGCAGCGGGTGCAAAGATTACGCAGACGGTGCGACTGCTTTTCATTGGTGCACCGGCGGAACAGGCACTCGCCTGGCACGTGCGTCACGTGATCGAACTGGGCGAGGGCGCCGAGTTGTCGCTGGTGGAACAGCACGTCACGGCCGGCGCGCACCAGAACCTGGGCACGCAGGTCACCGACATCGTGCTGCGCCAGGGCGCCAAGCTGCGTCACGTGGCGCTGCAGGACGTTTCCGAAGGCAGCACGCTGGTGCGCCACGACAGCGTGCAGTTGGATGCGCAAGCACACGCGGCGCTGTATGCGCTGGAGCTTGGCGGCTCGCTGGTACGTCATGACCTGCACGCGACGCTGGCGGGCGATGCATCGCGTCTGGATACGCGTGGCGTGTTTGCGCTGCGCGGCCGCCAGCACGTCGATACGCAGATGTCGATTCGCCACCAGGCGCTCAACACCGCATCCGAATCCGTGTGGCGCGGCGTGGCGGACGAGCGTTCGCGCGGCGTGTTCCGCGGCGCTATCGTGGTGGCCGAAGGCGCCGATGGCAGCGACGCCAGCCTGAGCAGCAAGAATCTCCTGCTTTCCGGTCAGGCCGAGATCGACACCAAGCCGGAACTCGAAATCTACGCCGACGAAGTGAAGGCCGCGCACGGCGCCACCGTGGGCCAACTCGACGAGCGTTCGCTGTTCTACCTGCGCTCGCGCGGCATTCCGTTGGCGGAAGCGCGCGCCATGCTCACGGCGGCGTTCTGTCGCGCAGTGTTCGAATCGCTGCCCGAGGAAGGGTTGCGCGAACACATCAACGAACGACTGATGGCGCAATTGCCCTCCGCCTGACCGGCGCCCCGACAGCAAGGCGAAACGAACACGATGAACGCACAGACCCAGCCGAGCCCCACCGTCTTCGACGTGCAGCGCGTCCGCGCCGATTTCCCGCTGCTGTCGCGCACCGTCCACGACAAGCCGCTCATCTACTTCGACAACGCCAACACCAGCCAGAAGCCGCTGAGCGTGATCGAGGCGGTGGACCAGCATTACCGGCTGCGCAACGCCAACGTGTCGCGCGCGGTGCATCTGCTCGGCGAGGAAGCCACGGCTGCGTACGAAGGCGCGCGCGACAAGCTGGCGCGTTTCATCAACGCCACCTCGCGCAACGAGCTGATCCTCACCTCGGGCACCACGCAGGCGATGAACCTGATCGCCTACAGTTTCGCGATGCCGCGCCTGAAGGAAGGCGACAGCATCCTCACCACGGTGATGGAACATCACGCCAACATCGTGCCGTGGCAGATCGTGGCCTCGCGCACGGGCGCCACGGTGAAGGCAGCGCCCATCGATGATCGCGGCGAGCTGATCGTCGAGAAGTACATCGAGATGCTTACGCCCGACGTGAAGCTGGCCTGCGTCACGCATGTGTCCAACGTGCTTGGCACGGTGAACCCGGTGCGCGAGATCGCGCGCGAATGCCGCAAGCGTGGCATTCCGCTGGTGGTGGACGGCTCGCAGGCCGTGCCGCATCGTCCGGTGGACGTGCAGGCGCTGGGCTGCGATTTCTACGCCTTCACCGGCCATAAGATGCTCTCGCCCACGGGCACGGGCGGACTGTGGGCACGCAAGGAGCATCTCGAAGCGATGCCGCCGTTCTTCGGCGGTGGCGAGATGATCCGCGAGGTGAGCTTTTCGGGCACCACCTTCGCCGCGCCGCCGCACAAGTTCGAGGCGGGCACGCCCAATATCGCCGGTTTTGCCGGAGTGGGTGCCGCCATCGACTACTACGATTCGATCGGCTTCGATGCCATCCATTCGTGGGAACAGCAGCTGCTGAGCTACGCCACCGAACGCCTGCGCGACATTCCCGGCCTGCGCCTGTTCGGCGAGGCGAAGGAGAAGGAGCCGGTCATCTCCTTCCTGATCGAAGGCGCACAGGCCACGGACCTGGCCACGCTGCTCGACCTGCAGGGCGTGGCCGTGCGCTCTGGCCACCATTGCGCGCATCCGCTGATGCAGTTCTTCAAGGTGCCCGCCACGCTTCGCGCCTCGCTGGCGTTCTACAACACGCGCGAAGAGGTTGATGCGTTCATTACCGCACTGTTGAAGGTTCGCAAGCTGCTGATGTAACCGCAACCCGACTTCCTCTCCTCGAAGGGGAGAGGGTTGGGGCACGGCGACCTTCACTGGCTGCTCTGCTTCTTCTTCAAGTCCTCGATATAGCCGATTTCGCCCAGCGACTTGGGTTCGTTTGGCGTGATCTTCAGGCACTCCCGGTACTTGGCCATCGCCTCGTCCAGCCGGTGCAGTTCCACCAGCGCATAACCCTGCCCGCGCAGGGCGACGCATTGGCCATGCGCGGCGTCGTCGCCCATGCTGATCTGCGCATAGGCCTCACCCGTTTCGTAGAGTGACAGCGCTTTGTTCCAGTCGCGCTTCTGGATCATCACGTAACCCAGCTCGTTGTTGTACTGCGCGTCAAACGGCGCAAGCGCGAGAGCCTTGCCCAGCTCGACTTCCTCATCGTCATAGCGCGCCATTTCGCCGTACGCGTACCCGCGTGCCCAATAGGCTTCCGCCCATGCGGGCCCAAGCACCTGCACGTTCCGTTTCTGCGACGCACCCAGGCCGGCATAGAGCACGGCATCCGCCATGCCGCGCGCACTGTAGATGTCCTTTGGAGGTGCGCCGTACTGCGCCTCGTACTTGTGAACGATGCCGTTCAACGGGCCATCGATGGCGGCCATGATCTGTCCCGACTGGATCATCTTGACGCCGCGAAGTACCTCCGTAAGGTCGGCATCGTCGCTGGCCTTGGGCGCCAGGGTGATCGTGCTCTTGCTGCCCGCCGCCACGGTGGCCAAAGGCACGGGTGCTGTTGACGATGCGGGAGAAGCCGCAGGTTGTGATGCGCAGCCGGCGATAAGGCAGGCCGTCAGGATGACCCAGAGAATCGATCGCATCGCGTAACTCCCCTGTGAGTGTGGGGGCAGCTTAGGGCGTCAGGATGGCGAGAAACAAATGCTGGGACGATACCTACAGCCGGTCGGAGCAAAGCTCGCCGGGATCGTATGCTCGTGGCGGTTTTCGCGGGAATGACGATGTGAGCTTAAGCCAAGTCTCGTTAGCGATGTTTCCGCCCCAAAGAAAAAAACCCGCGGCATGCCGCGGGTTTTTTGCTACACGTCCCAGTTGGAACGACTTACCAGATCTTCACCTGCTTGTCGGCCGAACGCACCATCGCGTCGCCTGCCTTGCACTGGAACGCCTGTGCGAAGGCCGGCATGTTCGACGGCGCACCGATGGCGCGGAATTGCGCCGGTGCGTGCGGATCGGTGTTGAGCAGGGTGAGCTGCGCTTCCGGGCGGATGCTGCCGCGCCACACGCGGCCCCAGTTGAGGAAGAAGCGCTGGTCTTCGGTGTAGCCGTCGATCGTCTTCTTCGCTTCGGCCGGGTTGCGCTTCAGCGCCATCTGCAGCGCGTCGTAAGCCGCGTTGAGGCCGCCGAGGTCGCCGATGTTCTCGCCCATGGTCAGCTTGCCGTTGACGAACTTGCCCGGCAGCGCTTCGTAGTGGTTGAACTGGTCGGCGAGCAGGTCGGTGCGCGCTTCGAAGGCCTTGCGGTCTTCGCCGGTCCACCAGTTGACGTTGTTGCCCTGCGCGTCGAACTTGCTGCCCTGGTCGTCGTAGCCGTGGCCCATTTCGTGGCCGATCACGGCGCCGATGCCGCCGTAGTTGATGGCGTCGTCAGCCTTGGCGTCGAAGAACGGCGGCTGCAGGATGGCGGCGGGGAACACGATCTCGTTCTTCAGCGAGTTGTAGTACGCGTTTACCGTCTGCGGCGTCATGCCCCATTCGGTACGGTCCACCGGCTTGCCGATCTTGGCGACCATGTAGTCGTAGTTGAATTTGTCGGAGGCTTCCACGTTCTGGAAGTAGCTGTTGCTGGCCGGAATGGCCAGGCCGGCCCAGTCACGCCACTTGTCCGGGTAGCCGATCTTGGGCGTAAACGTGGCCCACTTTTCCAGCGCCTTCTTCTTGGTAGCGTCGCTCATCCACGGCAGGTTCTCGATGCGGTTCTTGTACGCCGCGCGAAGGTCGCCCACGAGCTGCTCGGCGCGCGCCTTCGACGCCGGCGAGAAGGTCTGCGCCACGTAGAGCTGGCCCAGCGCCATGCCCATGCCGCCTTCCACGCTGTCGAGCGTGCGCTTCCAGCGCGATTTCATTTCCTTCTGGCCGTTGAGCGTCTTCGCGTTGAACGCGAAGTCTTCCTGCTGGAACGGCGTGGAGAGATACGGCGATGCCGCGTCGATGGCGTGGAAGCGCAGGTAGGCCTGCCAGTCGCTCGTCGGCACGTCGGCGAGCATCTTGTCGAATTCGGCAAAGAACTTGGGCTGCGACAGCGAGAAGCCCTCCTTCACATCCGCGCCCTGCGCCTTGAAGAACGCGGCCCATTCGAAGTGCGGCGTCACCTTGTCGGCATCAGCGATGCTCACGTAGTGATAGCGGTTTTCCGGCTGGCGCAGTTCCGTGGGCACCAGCGACGCAGCGGCAAGGCGCGTTTCGAATGCCATCACAGCCTTTGCCTGCGTCTGTGCATCGGCTTCGCTCACGCCCACCAGCTGCAGCGTGCGGGCGATGTGCGCCACGTATTCGGTGCGGATCTTTTCGAAGTCCGGCTTGCTGTAGTAGTCGGCCGTGGGCAGGCCCAGTCCGCCCTGGTTGGTGTAGGCGATCTGGCGGCTGGAATCCTTGAAGTCCGCGTTGCCGTTGAAGCGGAACGCCACCGGGTTGCCACGGGCGTAGCTGTCGGTGATGTACGCGACGACGTCCTTGCTGTTCTTCAGCGCATCGATGCGCGCGAGCTCCGGCTTGATCGGCTCATAGCCGGCCTTTTCGATGGCGGCTTCGTCCATGCCCGAGGCGTAGAAATAGCCGATCTTCTGCTCGATGGAACCCGGCTTGGCGGTGGCGGCGCCCTTGGCGGCCTTGTCCACGATGCTGTGCTGCACGTTGAGGCTGCCCTCGCGCAGCGCGTCGAACGAACCCCAGCGCGTGCGATCGGCGGGAATGGGGTTGGCGGCCAGCCACTTCGCGTTGACGAAGCCGTTGAAGTCGTTGCAGACGCCCTTGCTGGCATCCAGTTCCTTCACGTCGAAGGATCCTGTGGGGGCGGCCAGTGCACTGGTGCACAGGCCAAGGCCCACGGCCAGCGCGAGCGGTTTCAAAAAGCGGTTCTTCATGGATTCTCCCTGGATGGAATGCGGTGCGCGCATCGGGTCGTGGGACGCTAGTCCCCAATCCACAGGCTAGGCAGGGCTGTCAGGTAGAGGACAGTGTCGAAGGTCATTGTGCAGTGCGATCCGGAGTCGGGCGGTATCATGACGGCATGCCTACTCTCCCTCTCTATCGCGCGGCCGTCGCCGCCGACATACCGGCCGTGGTCGCCCTCGTTGAATCGGCCTACCGCGGCGAATCCGGCCAGCGCGGCTGGACCACCGAAAGCCATCTGCTGGACGGCCAGCGTACCGACGCGGAAAGCGTGCGCGAGCTGATCGGCCGCGACGACAGCATCATCCTGCTGGCCGAGCGCGATGACGTCTTGCTCGCCTGTTGTCACATTGAACGACAGGGCACAGCCGGTTACTTCGGCATGTTCGCCGTCAATCCGGATTTGCAGATGGGCGGCATCGGTCGTGCCTTGCTCGCCGAGGCCGAACGCGTGGCACATGCGTCGTGGCGCGTGCCGGCGATGCGCATGACGGTGATCGAGCAACGCGCCGAACTCATCGCCTGGTACGAACGCCGAGGCTACGCGCTCACCGGCGAAACGCTGCCGTTTCCCTATGGCGACGAACGCTGCGGCCTGCCGCGTCGCGATGATCTGCGCTTCGTGTGCATGAGCAAGCCGCTGGGCGAGGTGTTCGCATGAATCTCGCCGACTGGGTTTTCGTGGGCACGCGTAGCGAGATGCTGCCGGGCGAATTCAAGGTGGTATGGGATGGCGACACCGCCATCGCCGTCTACAACATCGACGGCGATCTCTACGCCATCGAGGACGTATGCAGCCACGACGGCGGCGAACTTGCCGGCGGCCAGGTGCATGGCTTCGAAGTGGAATGCCCGCGCCACGGTGCGCGCTTCGATGTGCGCACCGGCGCCGTCATGTGCCCGCCCGCGTACGAGCCGATTGCCAGCTTCCCGGTGCATGAAGTGGATGGGCAGATATGGACGCGGGACGACCGGTAAGGCCGGCCGTCACATCAACGTGCGGAGAAATGGAGAGCGGCCTTCGGGCGGCTCCCCGCATTCGTCAGAACCGGTACACGAACGCCAGCGTCGTGGTGAGCTGGTTGGCTGAGCCGAAGTGGCGCACGAGCGGACTGTCGGCGGCATCGCCCAGCAGTCGCGCGTAGTTGATGGCCACGGCCACACCAGTGTGTTCGCTGGTGGGCATGTACGCGTCGTATTCGAACGAGATCTGCTGGCTGCCCGCACTTGGCGACCATGGCGACGTATCGAGTTTCGCGGCCTGTTCCGGCGTGACGCCGAAGAAGCGACGCATCGCGGGACCGTTCATGGCTTGCCACTGCAGCTGCACGCTGTGGTTGAAGTAACCGATGGCGGGCAGGTCGCAGTCTGCGTAGAGGTTGAGGTAGGCGCCGGCACCCTGTGTGTCGTGCGCCAGGTTGCCGCCCACGCTGAAGGCCTTGGTGGCCTGGTATTCCAGGTAACCGCCCGCGTTGAGTCGGGGCGACAGCGAGTCCACGATGCCACCCAGTTTGGGGCCGAGGTCGCTGCGTTCGCGGCCCCACAGATAGTTGCCGTAGAAGCCGCCGCGCCATGAGCCGCTGTGGATGAAATCCACGGTCAGGCCATCGAGCGTCGAGAGCGTGATGTGCCACGGCAGCTCGGCGTCTACATAGGGCACCGGCTGATTGCGATGGTCCTTGGACCCGATCCATCCCGGCATGCGTTGCACACCGGCGCCAAGAATGATGTTGCGGTCCTCAGGAGAAGCGTCATCCGCGCATGCGATGGAGGAAAGCACGCAGGCGCAGAGCAGGGCGGCGGTGCGCAGCATCGCGGGATAGGTGAAGCGCAACGACATGCCGACCGACATCACGCGCCTGGCTTGGCGCGCGCACCTGTCTGGTCGGCAAATTGCACGATCACGCGCTGGCCGATGCGCAGCGACGGCGGCGGCGTTTCGTCGAACACCAGCACGCATTCCACCGTGCGAGTGTTGGCGCGGATCAGCGGATCTTCTTCCAGCGCGCTGGGACCGAACACGGTACCGATGCGCTGTACGTGCGCACTGAGCGTGGGCACGCCGCTACCGCTGTCGTCCACCACCTGCGCATGCATGCCGTCGTGCACGGCGCTTACGAACGATTCGTTGAGTTCGGCGCGCACGATGCGTGCGCCTTCCGGCAGCAGCACGAAGGCAGCGCCGCCTTGCGGCGACACGGTGGCGCCGGGCTGGATGTCGCGCTCGACGATCTGTGCATCCACCGGCGCGACCAGGCTGCGCTGCGCGAGTTCGTAACGCGCGGCTTCCAGCTTCTGTCCTGCCATGGCTTCGGCGGCCCGTGCGTTGTCGAGTTCGCCTTGCAGTTGGTTCGCCGCATCCTTGGCGTCGTCGGCGCTCTGGCCGTCGCCCGCACCGGCCGCAGCGGCGGCCTGCAGTCGCGTGGCGCGCTGCTGGGCTGCCTTCAGTCGCGCATCCAGCATGTTGCCTTGCGCCTTGGCCTGTTTCTGTTCGGCCTCGGCTGCACTCACGGCCAGCTGCGCAGGCTTGGTGTCGAGCACGGCCAGCACCTGGCCTTTCTTCACATGATCGCCTTCGCGCAC
Organism: Dyella japonica; assembly: GCF_040545895.1. Lineage (GTDB taxonomy): Bacteria > Pseudomonadota > Gammaproteobacteria > Xanthomonadales > Rhodanobacteraceae > Dyella > Dyella japonica_D. The sequence goes on along the minus strand of NZ_JBEPMU010000003.1, from coordinate 85,597 downwards.
CTTGATGTCGGCCACCACGCCTTCGCGCGGCATGCTCAACTTGAGCAGGCCGCCCTCGATGTCGACACGGCCGCGCGCCACGGCCGCATACGGCGTGGCGGGCGCGGCCTGCGTGTTCGACTTGCCGCTGTCGTCGTGCGAGCAGCCGACGAGCAGGGGCGCAACGAGTGCGAGCACGAGCAGGGAATGAAGCGGACGCAGGGTCATGCGGAAGGTTCCTCGTGGCCTGACGGCGGCGTCGACGTCGGGGAGGGCACACGGTCACTAAGGATACGGCCATCCTCCATGGCGAGCACGCGGTCGGCGTGGCCCACCAGTCGAGGATCGTGGCTGACGCACAGCACGGTGGTGCCGTGCGTGCGGGCAATGCGGTGCAGGATATCGATGACGATCTGGCCATTCGCGGCATCGAGCGCGCTGGTGGGCTCGTCGGCGAACAGCAGGCCGGGCTCCTTGGCGAGCGCGCGGGCAATCGCCACGCGCTGCTTTTCGCCGCCGGAGAGTTCGGAAGGGCGCAGCTCCATGCGCGGGCCCATGCCTACTTCTTCCAGCGATGCCACGGCGCGCCGCCGTGCTTCGCCGGGTGCAAGGCCGAGATAGCTCAGTGGCAGTTCCACCTGTTCAAGCGCATTGAGCGCGGGAAACAGATTGAAGCCCTGGAACACGAAACCGGTGTGCAGCAGGCGAAAGCGCTCCAGCTCGCGCGTGCCGAGCACACCCAGATCCTGGCCCAGCGCCATCACGTGGCCGCTGTCGGCTGCCTGCAGTCCGCTCAGGATGGCGAGCAGCGTGCTCTTGCCGCAACCGGATGGGCCGGAGATGAGGGTGAGTTCGCCGGCGCGTACGTCGAGCGTGAGGTCGTGCAGCACGGTGTGATGAATCGGCCCGGACGAGAACGACTTGCTCACGTTGCGAGCCTGCAACGAAACGGTGGGCACGGAATGGGGCTGCGCGCTCATCGCTTACCTCAGCAAGGTGGCAGGGTCGGCGCGGCGCAGGCTGCGCATGGCGGCAAGACCCGAGACGATGGCCAGGCCCATGCCCAGCGCCAGGCACGCCAGCGTGGTCCACGGATCGAGTGCCACCGGCACGCTGCGGCTGCGCGCAATGGCCAGCGCGATGGCGCCGAGCACGGTGCTTCCGACCAGGCCGAGCGCGCCCACCCAGAACGCCTGCTCCATGACCACGCGGCGCAACGCACCTACGCCCACGCCGAGTGCGTTGAGCGTGGCGTATTCGCGCACCGAGCCGATCACCGCGGCGACCAGCGTCTGGCTGGTGATCACCGCGCCGACGAGGAACACGATGCCGGCGAGGAACAGCACGCCTGCGCCGGCGCCCGTGTCGAACATCCAGTAAAGCTGCGAGCGGCGGGCGAAGTCCTGCGCGGTCCACACGTCGTACTTGCCGAAGGCGGTGTTGCCGCGCAGACGCGCCGCGACTTCATCGGCTTGGGCCGGATCGCGCAGCTTCGCCACGAAGTAGGTCATGCGGTTGGCGTTGGAAGGGTCGGTGTCCAGTTCGGCGGCGGTAGCGAGCGATGCCACCACGTTCACGCCACCGAGCGCACGCAAGCCGCTGCTCACACCGACCACGCGCACGCGATGGCCGTTGATCACGGCACTGTCGCCCACATGCACGCCAAGGCTGTCCAGGTCGGCGCGGTCGACGATCACCGCGTCCGGTTCGTTCAAGCGTGCACGCAGTGCCGGTGGCAGGGCGTGTGCGAACAGCATGCCGTCCGGACGTGCGTTGATGCCAGAGACGAATACCGATACGCCGCCTGTGTCGCTGGGCCCGCGCCAGTCGGCGTCGACCCAGTGGAACGGTTCCACGGCCGTCACGGACGGGTCCATGCGCAGTCGCATTTCCACACCGGAGTCGATCGAGCGGCCGAGATTCACGCTCTGCGTGCCGGGATAGCCGGCCCACAAATCCGCCGACGAACCGGTGATGTATACGCTCGCGCTACCGAAGATGCCCAGCACCAGCGCGGCCTGCAGCAGCTGCAACAGGCCAGCGAAACCCACGGCGAGAATCGCCGGCAGGAAGCGGCGCCATTCGTAGACGAGTGTTTTGCGTGCCAGCGCGACCATCAGTCCGTGCCTTTCGCGGCCGACGCGGTGGCCGGTGCCGGCGGGGCAGGCATGGAAGCGCCGCCGAGCGCTTTGTAGAGCGAGACGTAGGCGAGGTCGCGCGCGGCAATGGCGCTCACCAGTTCGAGTTGCGCGCGCTGGTTTTCGATCAGGCCTTCTTGCACGTCCAGGTTGCTGCCCAGGTTGAGTTCGGCGCGCTTGCGCAAGGCCGCGGTGGTGCTATCCAGCGCCACCGTGGCGCGTTGCGATGCGTCTTCGCGGGTGCGCGATTGCTCCAGATCGCCCATCGCGGTTTCCGCCTCGGCCACGCCTTGCAGCACGGCTTGGCGATACGCATAGACGGCAGCCTTCAGTTCGTGATCCTTCGCATGCGCCGCCGCCACGCGCTGGCCCCAATCGAACAAGGGCACGTCGATGATCGGGCCATACGAGGAAATCGCCTCGCCCGTGTGCACGTGATAGTTGGAGAAGATGTTCGCCGACCACTGCAGCGACGCACCCAGACCGATATGCGGATAGATGTCCGCACGGCTCAGGCCGAGTTCGCCGGCGGCGCGCAGCACTTCGGCTTCCGCACTGGCGATCTCGGGGCGTGCGCGCAACATGTCGGCGGGCGCGGTGGTCAGCTGCCACTCGCCCAGGCGCGGTTGCGGACCGGGCGTGAGCCAGGCCGGATCGGGCTCGGGTTGTCCCACCAACAGGGCGAGTTGCTGCACGCAGGCATTGATGACCTGCTCGGGTTCGGTCAGTGCAGCCTCGGCGCGGGCGAGTTCGGCCTGGGTCTTGGCGACTTCGACCGGTGGCACCAGCTTGAGCCCAGCGCGCACCTGCAGCAGGCGCAGCTTTTCCTGCTGCGCATCGCGGATGGCCGTGAGCAAGCGGGCCTGCTCCTGTGCCGAGCGCAGTTCGATCCAGCGCCGGCTGACTTCGGCGACCAACGACACCTGCGCGCCACGCAAGGCGGCCGCCGCGCCGTTTTCCTGTCCCTGCGCCGCGCGCTTGCTGCTCTGCCACGCGCCGAACAGCGGAAGCTCCCACACCGCATCGAAACCGACGACGAAATACGAGGCCGTGGTGTCCGGATCGATCACGTCGTTGGTGCGCCCGTGCAGGTTGGGCAGGTAGGGGTCGTGGGCGTGGTGGTTCAGGGTTCGCGCAGCGCGCAGGCGCTCGGCGGCCTGGGCCACGTCCAGGTTGTTCTGGAGGGCGCGCTCGACCAGGGCGTCCAGGGCGGGGTCGCCCAGCGCGGTCCACCAACCCTTGAGGTCGGCGGCGGGAGGCGCCACGCCGGCCGGCGCATTGCGCCAGGTTTCCGGGACGGGCGGTTTGAGCTCGGGCAGCGGGGCCACCGAGCAACCGGCCAGCACCGCAAGTCCACACGCCAACAGGCCGCTGGCGAGCAGATGGCGATCCCGGCGAGGCACAGCTTCCATGTTCGGCAGATCCGGGTTGTTTCGACGCTGAAGCACGAAATTCCTGAGGTTTGAGCAACGGCACGCCAGGGAGTTCCCTAGCATACCGGAGCAAGCCTTCAACTAGCTTATTGAATGGCCGACATCAGGGTACCTCTTTTTGCGCAGCATCTTTCGGAAAGAAAGGGGGCCGAAAGGGGTGTCTTCCTAGTCTTGTCCTCACACTGCATTAGCGGAGCTTCACCGAGTGACAGGCTGGACCATCCTCTGCGACTTCGACGGCACCATCTCCGTCGAGGACGTGATCGACTCGCTGCTCGACCGTTTCGGCCGTCCGGGCTGGGAAACGCTTGAGCAGGACTGGCGTGCCGGCCGCATCGGCTCGCGCGAATGCATGACCGGGCAAGTGGGTCTGCTGGACATGACCCAGGACGAGCTGGACAAGCATCTCTCCTCGCTGTGGATCGACCACGCGTTCCCGGCCTTCGTGGCCAGGGCGCGCGAGCTGTCGACCCCGCTGCGCGTGGTGAGCGACGGCCTCGATTACGCCATCCACAAGATCCTTGGTCGTTACGGCCTGGACGATCTGCCGCTGGCCGCCAATCACCTGGCCCCGGCGACGCCGCCGCGCCAGTGGCAGCTCACCTCGCCATTTCAGGCGGACGGCTGCCGCAGCGGTACGTGCAAGTGCGCCGTGGCGGCACAAGCTGCCAAGACAGGCACCAAGACGCTGCTGATCGGCGACGGTGCCTCGGACTTCTGTGCCGCCGACCGCGTCGATTTCGTGTTCGCCAAGCACCGCCTGATCGAACACTGCCGCGCCGCGGGCATCCCCTACGTGCCGATCACCGGCTTCGAGGACGCGCTGGAGCTGCTGCCCCGTCTGCTCGACGGCAGCCTGCTGGCCGAACACACGCCGGGCGAACCTGCCCTGGCCGTCACGATTCCCTGAACGGGCCTCGCCCGTTCCACCCCTTTCTGATCGATTCCGGATTTCCCTGATGAACGCTTACGACAAGAACGCCGCTGGCGTGGTCATTCCCGACGCGCAGCTGCTGGCCGATGAGGCCGAGTGGAGCTCCTTTGGCGACACCGTGCATTACGTCGATCCGCCGAAGATCTTCCGCCACGGCGAAGGCAGCTGGATGATCGATACCGCCGGCACGCGCTTCCTCGATCTGCAGATGTGGTACTCGGCCGTGAACTTCGGTTACGGCAACAAGCGCCTCAACGACACGCTGAAGAATCAGATCGACGTGCTGCCGCAGGTGGCTTCGCAGTATCTGCACCAGACCCGCATCGAGCTGGCCAAGACCATTGCGGTCGACGCGCAGCAGAAGTTCGGCGTGAAGGGCCGCGTGCACTTCAACGTCGGCGGCGCGCAGGCGGTGGAAGATTCGCTCAAGCTGGTGCGCAACTACACCGGCGGCAAGAGCCTGATGTTCGCCTTCGAAGGCGGCTACCACGGTCGCACGCTGGGCGCTTCGTCGATCACCTCCAGCTACCGTTACCGTCGCCGCTTCGGCCACTTCGGCGAGCGCGCGATGTTCGTGCCGTTCCCTTATCCGTTCCGCCGCCCCAAGGGCATGACGCCGGAAGAATATTCCGATGCCTGCGTGCGCCAGTTCGCGCGCCTGTTCGAGACCGAATACAACGGCGTGTGGGATCCCAAGGTCAATCAGGCTGAGTACGCCGCGTTCTACGTCGAGCCGATCCAGGGCACCGGCGGCTACGTGTTGCCGCCGATGAACTTCTTCAAGGACCTGAAGAAGGTGCTGGACCAGTACGGCATCCTGATGGTGGTCGACGAAATCCAGATGGGTTTCTGGCGCACCGGCAAGCTGTGGTCGATCGAGCACTTTGGCGTGACGCCGGACATCATCGTGTTCGGCAAGGCGCTCACCAACGGCCTGAACCCGCTGTCGGGCCTGTGGGCGCGCGAAGAGATGATCAACCCGACCATCTTCCCGCCGGGCTCCACGCACTCCACGTTCAATTCCAACCCGCTCGGCACCGCGCTGGGTCTGGAAGTGATCAAGATGGGTTACGAGCTGGACTACGAGACCAGCGTGCCGAAGAAGGGCGCGCACTTCCTCGAAGGCCTGCGCGACCTGCAGAAGCGTCACAAGGAAATCGGCGACGTGGACGGCCTCGGCCTCGCCATGCGCGCGGAGATCTGCACCGACGACGGCTTCACGCCGAACAAGGCGCTGCTCGACAAGATGGTCGACATCGGCCTGGCCGGCGACCTGGAGCACAACGGCAAGAAGATCGGCCTCGTGCTCGACGTGGGTGGCTGGTACAAGAACGTGATCACCTTCGCGCCGTCGCTGGACATCACGCACGAAGAAATCGACCTGGCCATCGCGCTGCTCGATCAGTTGCTGACCAAGGCCAAGAAGGCAATGTAATCCTCACGACGCCGCGGGTGAAAACCCGCGGCGTCGTTCTATGGTTTGTCTCAAGTCGTTCCCATGCAGGGGAAGTGTGACAACGGCGGTGCGCATGCATCGCCGTATTTTTTTGTGCGGAGGATGGCGCGTGCGTTCAGTCCGGCGTTCGCGACGTGCGCGCCGGCGGGAACACCACTTCCACGCGCAAACCGCCGCTGCTGCCGTTGAGGAAACGCACGTTGGCGTGATGGCGCTGCGCGATGCGCTGCACGATGGCCAGCCCCAGGCCGGTGCCTTCTTCCGTCATGCCGGGCACGCGGAAGAACCGCTCGCCCAGGCGTTCGAGGAAGGCGGGCGGTACGCCGGGGCCGTTGTCTTCCACGCTGACGCATGGGCCTTCGCTCAACACCGATACGCCGATGGTGAGGATGCTGCCGCGGCCCGCGTAGCGCAGGCTGTTGTCGATCAGGTTGTCGAGCATTTCCTGCAGCGAAAGGCGGTCGGCATCGATCCATACCGGGCCGGCCGGCCCTTCGTAACCCAGGTCCACGCCTGCGGCGATGGCGTCGTGTACGCGTACGCCCAGCAATTCGGGAATCACCTGCGCGAGATCGAGCAACACGCATGGCGCGGTTTCGTTGAGGTCCGGCGACTGCGCGCGCGTCAACGCGAGCAACTGGCTGGACGTGCGGCTGGCGCGTTGCGTGAGGCGCAAGATGTGCTGCAAGGCATCGGTCACCGTTTCCTTGCTGGGATCGATCTGCGCGCGTTCCACGTGCACGCGCAGCCCGGCCAGCGGCGTCTTGAGCTGGTGCGCGGCGTCGGCGATGAAGCGCTCCTGCAAGGCGAGCATGCCGCGCTGGCGCGCGAACAACCCGTCGATGGTGCGCGTGAGCGGAAGGATTTCCACCGGCACATCGGCATCGCCAATCGGCGCCAGATCGTGCTCGCGCGAGGCGAGGCGCGCGGTAAGGGGATCGAGCTGGCGCAGGCCCACGCGCACGCCGTAGAGCACGAGAAAGAACACGCTGGCGATCAGCAAGGCCTGCGCGGGAATGCTGAGCAGCAGGATTTCGCGCGCGCGTTGGTGGCGATCATGGAACGTCTCGGCCATGGTGACCGTGAGCTGGTCGCTCGGGTCCTGCAGGTTCGGGATGCGCACCGTGGCGGCGCGCAGTTCGCGGTACTTCTGCGTGGGCGTGTAGACCGACGTGGTGTACAGCGCCGGCTCGCCGTCGGAACTGGCGCCGCTCAGCGGTGCCGGCTGCAGTTCGGGCGAACCCGCCAGCAGGCCGTGCTTCTGGCTGCTCACGTTGAAGTAGTTGTGGCCTTCTGGCGCGTATTCGAGCAGGAAGCGCGCCTGCGGTGAGATCTGCCCGCCCAGGTCTTCCTGGCTGAGCATCTGGGCGAGCGTCATCGCGTCGTCGCCCAGGTCGCGATCGTGCACGTGGTTGGAATAGATCAGCGCGCCGCCATAGGTGATCAAACTTTCCACCACCAGCAACATCATCAGCGGCACCAGCAGCGAGGAGAGCAGTCGATGGCGCAGGCTGGGCCGGCCGTCGGGCTCGATCATCCGATAGAGCCACGAATCGTCCTGCTTCCGCGCCGTTTCGCTCATGCCTTCGTTTCCTTGCCTTCCTTCACTTCTTCCAGCAGGTAACCGAGGCCGCGGATGGTGCGCACTTGCGTGCCCGACTCGGCGAGCTTGCGGCGCAGGCGATAGATGGCGATGTCCAGGCCGTTGTCGGTGAGTTCTTCGTCCCAGCTGCACAACGCTTCGACCAGTTGCGCGCGACTGGTCACGCGGTCGGGGCGTGCAGCCAGGGCTTCGAGCAGGCCGAATTCGCGGGCGGTGAGTTCAAGCGGTTTATCGTCGATCCAGGCGCGATGACCGGGAAGATCCAGCCGCAGCCGTCCGATGGTGAGTTCGGGTGCGCCTTGCGACGTGTAGCGGCGCAGCAGGGCGCGCACGCGTGCTTCGAATTCGGCGAGTGCGAAAGGTTTGACGAGGTAGTCGTCGGCGCCCAGATCAAGTACGCGCACGCGTTCGCGCAGGCCTTCGCGGGCCGTGATGACCAGCACGGGCAGGCCGGTGCCGCGCTTGCGAAGACGTTGCAGTACGTCGGCACCATCGAGGTTGGGCAGCCCCAGGTCGAGGATGAGCAGGTCGTACGGCGTGTCGCGCAGCGCGACGTCGGCCTTGGCGCCATCGGTCACGCAGTCCACCGCGTGGCCGCCCTGGCGCAGCGAGGCGCTGACGCCGGCGGCAATCGAGGGGTCATCCTCGGCAATCAGTATGCGCATATCGGTTTCCGGAAAAGGCGACGGGTCGGCGCGCAAGCCATCATCATTGAATTGCGAGTGATTCTCATTTGTGGCAACATTCTGGCTCTATATCAGGAGCAGGCTGCCCGGACGATGGGAAGCTTAGCGCCCTGTTGGACGTTGAGACAGCGGGCGCGCGACTCGGTTGCATGGCCCGTCACGCGGTTTGGCGCTGATCCAAGAGAGATGATGCAAAGGCTCTGAAAGGCAGGCATGGAATCAGCGGCGCGGTCGCACAACAATCGGATGGGATCGAGCCGCGCGTTCTGGCTCAAGCAGCTCCATCAGTGGCACTGGATCAGCTCCGCGCTGTGCCTGGTGGGCATGCTGCTGTTCGCCATCACGGGTTTCACGCTCAACCATGCCGGCCAGATCGAGGCGCAGGCCGCCACCGTGCATCGCACCGCCCAATTGCCCGCCGCCTTGCTCAAGGCCGTGAGCGGCGATGACCAACGCAAGGGCGTGGCCTTGCCTGCGGCGGTGGCGGACTGGGTCGGTGCCACGCTCGACATCGACGTGGCCGGCCGCACCGGCGATTGGTCTTCCGATGAAATCTATCTTTCGATGCCGCGTCCGGGTGGCGATGCGTGGCTGAGCATCGATCGCGAAACCGGCAAGGTGGAGACCGAACGCACCTCGCGCGGCGTCATCGCCTATCTCAACGATCTGCACAAAGGCCGGCACGCGGGGCCTGCGTGGGGCTGGTTCATTGACGTGTTTGCTCTGGCCTGCGTGATCTTCTCGATCACTGGCTTGCTTCTGCTGAAGATGCACGCCGCACAACGCGGCGCCACCTGGCCGCTGGTCGCGTTTGGCCTGGTGCTGCCCTTGGTGCTCGCGCTGATCTTCATCCACTGACATGGAAAGCGAGCAGACGAGCATGAAGATGATCATCACCTGCCGTGCGCCGATCATGCCTTCAAACGTTTTCGATTCTTCTTCTCGCGTCTCACCGAGGACCTCATGCGCCGCCTTTCCCTGACTCTTCCCGCGATCCTGCTGGCCACTCCGGTCGCCGCGGCCGATCTCAATGTCACCGTGCAGATTCCGCAGCTCAACGTGGCGGAATATCACCGCCCGTACACCGCCGTGTGGGTGGAGCGCGAAGACCATTCCGTCGCGGCGCAACTGGCTGTGTGGTACGCGCAGAAGGATTCGAAGGAAGGCGCTGGCACCAAGTGGCTGCCCGAGCTGCGTCAATGGTGGCGTCGAGGTGGCCGTGAATTGCAGATGCCGGTCGACGGTGTATCCGGTGCCACGCGTCCGGCGGGCGACCAGAAGTTGAGCTTCCACGAGGGCAAGGCGCCGCTCAACGCACTGGCGCCGGGCAAGTACGACCTCGTCGTCGAAGCGGCCCGGGAATCGGGCGGTCGCGAAGTCGTTCGCGTGCCCTTCACCTGGCCTGCCGCCGCGCCACAACAACTGGCGGGCCAGGGCAGTAGCGAACTGGGCGCCGTCAAAGTCGATCTTGCCCCGTAATTGAAGGAGCACAACCCCATGAGCAGACATTCGTTGAAGTGGAGCGCGTTGGCCCTGGCACTGGTGTTGCCGCTCTCGGCGCAGGCGCACAAGCTGTGGTTGTTGCCATCGGCCTCCAATGTGGCGGGCAACGATCCCTGGGTCACGGTCGACGCCGCCATGTCCGATGATTTATTCAGCGCCGATCATATGCCCGTGCAACTGGATCGCATCGTCATCACCCAACCGGACGGCCAGACGGCCAAACTGGAAAACGCGTTCACCGGCCAGTACCGCAGCGTGTTCGACGTGCATCTGACCGAAGCCGGCACGTACAAGATCGCCGCCGTGAACGGTGGTCTGTTTGCCAGTTACGAAGTGGATGGCCAGAAGAAGCGCTGGCGCGGCGACGCTGCCGACCTGGCCAAGTCGATTCCGTCCAATGCGAAGAACGTGGAAGTTTCCGAGTCGATCAACCGCACGGAAACCTTCGTGACCAACGGCAAGCCGAGCGACGGCGCGCTCAAGCCCAGCGGCAAGGGCCTGGAGCTGGTGCCGGTCACGCACGTTACCGATCTTGCTTCGGGCGAGGCGGCCACGTTCCAGCTGCTGATCGACGGCAAACCGGCCGCCAACCTCAAGGTGATGGCCATTCCCGGCGAAACGCGCTACCGCAATGCGCAGGAAGAAATCGGCGTCACCACCGACAAGGACGGCAAGTTCAGCATCACGTGGCCGCACGCCGGCATGTACTGGGTGAACGCGAGCACACAGGACAACAAGTCCAGCATCAAGCAGGCCAAGGTGCGTCGACTCTCGTACGCCGCCACGCTGGAAGTGCTGCCGCAGTAATGCCTCACGCAAGCGCTATCGATCGGAACAGTGTGGTGCCTATGAGTCATCTCGTCGTGCAATCCGTGCAGGGCGAAACCATGGGCACGTTCTGGTCGGTGCGCGCGGTGATGCCGGCGGAGCTATCGCTGGCGTCGTACGCGGGCAGCATCCAGGCCGTGCTGGATCTGGTCGACGGCCAGATGAGTACGTACAAGTCGACCTCGTCACTGTCGCGTTTCAACGCTGCGCCAGCCGGCACGTGGCACGTGCTGCCGGCCGAGTGTTTCGAGGTGGTGAAGCATGCCTTGCAGGTGGCGCGTGACAGCGACGGCGCGTACGACCCCACGGTGGGCCCGCTAGTGAATCTCTGGGGCTTCGGCCCCGAAAGCGCGCGACGCGAGCCGCCGTCGCGCGCCTCCATCGACGCCGCGCGCGAGCGCATCGGCTGGTGGCATCTGAAACTGGATGCCGCCACGCACAGCGTCTATCAGCCCGGCGGTATCTATCTGGATCTTTCATCGGTGGCCAAGGGCTACAGCGTCGACCTTGTCGGTCGCTTGCTCGATGGTGCCGGCTTCGACGCGTGGCTCGTCGAAGTGGGCGGCGAGATGAAAGGGAAGGGCAACAAGCCTGACGGCTCGCCGTGGCGCATCGGTATCGAACGTCCCGGTGCGGCGATCGGCGCCGTGCAGTACGCCGACCAGCTCAGTCAGGTGGTTTGCCTTACGGGACGCGCCATCGCCACCTCCGGCGATTACCGCCGCCAGTTCGCTGCCGATGGGGTGACTTACTCGCATCACATCGACCCGCGCACTGGTTGGCCAGTGCCGCATACGGTGGCCTCCGTCAGCGTGCTGGCTGGCGATGCGATGCAGGCCGATCCCATGGGCACGCTGATGACGGTGCTGGGGCCGGAGCCAGGCATGGCTTACGCCAGGGAGCACGGCCTTGCGGTGATGTTCATCGTGCACGGTGCAAACGGCCTGGAAGAGCGCCTGTCGCCGGCATTCGAGGCTGCGCTGGCGTCATGAGTGCATCGCCTGCGACATCGACGCGTCCCGCCTGGGGCAATGTGCTGCTTTGCGCCTTGCTTGCCGTGCTGATCGTCGCGTTGATGACGCTGCATGCGCGCGAATGGGAGTGGCACGATCCGGGCACGTCACGCTGGTGGGGCGCGGTCTTTGTGCTGTCGTTGTGGGCCGGATTTACCGCATGGCTAGGCCGGCATCGTCGCAGCATTGCGCGACGGATGGCCGAACACATGGCGCCTGCCGATGCCCGGGAGCACAGCGCCATCCTCGTTGCCTATGCGAGCCAGACCGGCAATGCCGAGCAATGGGCGCGGCAAACGGCGCAAAGTCTCCAGACCGCGGGCGAGTCGGTGCGACTGATCGAGCTCGGTCACCTGGATATGGAAACGCTGGTCGGTGCCGGGCGCGTGCTGTTCGTCGTCAGCACCACCGGCGAGGGCGATGCACCGGACAGCGCCGCGCGTTTCGTCACACAATTCATGCGCGCGCCTGCATCGCTTGATTCGCTTCGCTACGGGCTGCTGGCACTGGGCGATCGCGACTACGACGATTTCTGCGGGTTTGGCCGCGCGCTCCAGCACTGGCTGCAGCAAAGCGGCGCGACGCTGCTGTTCGATCCGGTGGAAGTGGACAACAGCGATGCGGCGGCGTTGCGTCATTGGCAGCATCACCTCGCGCTGCTTTCCGGTGCGAGCGAGTTGCCGGATTGGCAGGCCCCCGATTATCAGCGGTGGCAACTGATCGAACGTACGTTGCTCAATCCGCACAGCACGGGTGGTCCATGCTTCCATCTGGCGCTGTGCCCGCTCGAGGGCACGGCGAACTGGCAGGCGGGCGACTTGGTGGAGATCGGTCCGCGGCATGCGGTTGACGATGTCGAACGATGGCTCGCAACGCATGCACTCGACGGTAATGCGGTCGTGGAACACCATGGGCGTCGGGCGTGCTTGCGTGAGTGGTTGTCGGCAAGCCATCTACCGGAGCTTGGTGACGCACAACAGAATCCGTTGACGGAACTGGTGGCAGGTTTGCAGGCGTTACCGCATCGCGAATACTCCATTGCCTCCGTGCCATCGGACGGTGCGGTGCACCTGCTTGTGCGCCGCATGCAGCGGGACGACGGTTCGCCGGGTATCGGTTCGGGTTGGCTCACCCAGCATGCGGATGTCGGTAGCGACATTGCGCTTCGCATCCGCACCAATTCCGGCTTTCATGCGCCGGTCGACGATCGACCCCTGGTGCTGATCGGCAATGGCACGGGGCTGGCGGGATTGCGTGCGCTGTTGAAGGCGCGCGTGGAAGCGGGACGCGGACGCAACTGGTTGTTGTTCGGTGAGCGCGAGTCCGCCCGTGATTTCTATCATCGCGACGAGATACTTCAGTGGCAGCAGCAAGGCTGGCTCGAGCGAGTCGACCTGGCCTGGTCGCGCGAGGGTGAGTCGCGCGTCTACGTGCAGGATCGTCTGCGCGCCGCTACCGATGTATTGCAGTCATGGGTTGAACGAGGCGCGGCCATCTATGTGTGTGGCAGCCTCGCAGGCATGGCGCCTGGCGTCGATGCCATTCTGCGCGAAGCCCTGGGTGATGCGACGGTCGAGCAGTTGCGCGAGGCAGGACGTTACCGTCGCGACGTGTATTGAGTTGCCGTGACCTTTGGCCTATAGGAGTGCGATGCGCCGATGCCGCAGGCTGGCACTCCTTCGGGGGAGGGTTACATGGGAACACGCACGCAAGGCGCGTCACGTCTTTGGTTGGCGCTGACCTGTTTGACGCTGTCGGCCGTGGTAAACGCGCAGGATGTTCCGGCACCCGCGAGCAGCGTAGCGACCGTGCCGGCGGTGATTCCGATGGCCAAGCCGCACGCTGCGGCACCGCGCGAACCCAGCGCGCCGGATGCATGGGGCGGCATACGCACAGGCAGTGAGGCTACGCTTTCCGATCGCGTCGCAAGTTATCGCATCGATGCCGAACTGGATGCCGGCAAGCACAGCGTGAAAGGCAGCGAGCAGCTGCGTTGGCGCAATCGCAGCCAGCAAACCGTCAATCGCATTTACTTGCACCTTTACCTCAATGCATTCCAGAACGAAGGCAGCACCTTCTTCACCGAACGCAACGTGCTTACCGCGCATGGCCATTCGCGAGGAAACGCTGCACCGAAGAAGGGCGAGTGGGGCTGGATCGACCTCGCCAGCGTGCAACAGGGGAACGCGGCGCTGAAGTGGAGCTTCGTGCACCCCGACGATGGTCCGGCCACTGACCAGACCGTGGCCGCCATCGACCTCGCCGAACCCGTGCCGGCCGGCGGCACGCTGACGCTGGATGTCGATTTCACCAGCCAGCTGCCGCGCGTGATCGAGCGCACTGGCTGGTGGGGCGATTTCAATCTTGTGGCGCAGTGGTTTCCCAAGATCGGCGTGCTCGAACTGCCGGGTGAACGCGGCGCCACGCAGGTGCAGTGGAACGTGCACGAGTTCCATTTCAACAGCGAGTTTTACGCCGACTTCGGCAGCTACGATGTGCGGCTCACGGTGCCCTCCGATTACACCGTGGGTGCGGTGGGCGCGCAGCAGGACGAACCGTCCGTACAGAACGGCAAGACCACCTACCACTTCGTGCAGAACGACGTGCACGATTTTGCATGGGTCGCCGCCAAGGGCTTTCGCACGCTCGACGGCAGCTGGCACGGGCCGGGCAGTCCGCAGGTGGCGGTGCGCGTGATCTATCCGCCCGAGTACGTTGCCAGCGCGCAGCTCGTGTTGAAGGCCACGCTGGACTCGCTCAGTTATTTCTCCGACACGCTGGGGCCATATCCGTATCGCACCGTGACGGCCGTGGTGCCGCCCTTCAATGCGGATGAGGCCGGTGGCATGGAGTATCCGACCTTCTTCACCGCCGAGGGCGACAAGGAGATCGACAAGGACACGATGGACCAGTGGAACATCGACTTCGTGACCATCCACGAATTCGGCCACGGCTATTTCTACGGCCTGCTTGCCTCGAACGAATTCGAGGAGCCGATGCTCGACGAAGGCATGAACGAGTATTGGGACGAACGCATGCTGCGAGACCGCAACCAGCGCGTACTCACGCCCAGCACCTGGCTGCGGCGCGCGGGCATCACGCCGTCGATGGATGTGTTCACGTCCGAACGTCTGGATGCCGGTTTGTCGCATCCATTCGATCCGCTTGGCCAGAACAGTTGGGATCGCTATTCCAGTTCCAGCTACGGCACCGTGTATTCGCGCACGGCCACGGCGATGCATGATCTGGAAGAGCGCCTGGGCAAGGACGTGATGGCGCGCGCGATGCGCGAATACTATCGGCGCTGGCATTTCCGCCATCCGTCCGTGGCGGATCTTCGCGCGACGTTGATCGACGTTTCGGGCAACGCGCGTGCGGTCGACGAGATATTCGACCAGTTCGTCTATGGCACGGCCCGCATCGATGATCGCGTCGCATCGATCGATATCAGCAGGGTGTTGCCCGAAGCAGGCAGTTGGATGAAGAACGGCCAGCGCGTCGAGTTGACGGACGACGACCGCTACGAGCAGGTAGCGAAGGCGGACGAAGCCTGGAAGAAAACCCACCCTCACGCGGGAAAAACCGAGGCGGGCGCTTTTCCCATACGCAGTACGGTGACGGTGGTGCGCGAAGGTGCGGCCGTGCCGCAGATCCTGCGCGTGACGTTTGCTGGCGGCTCGCATGTCGACGTTCACTGGGACGACGACCGTCGTTGGGCGCGCTTCGTCTTCACCGGCGATACGGCGGCGGTTTCGGCGGAACTCGATCCGGACCGGAACATCCTGCTCGACGAGAACAAGCTCAACGACAGCCGCACGGTGAAAACCGATGCCTCCGCCTCGCGCCGCTGGACCGCCGACCTGGCGGCCGCGCTGCAGGCACTTTACGCATGCCTGGTGACGCTGTGATGGCCTACAAGAGTTCTCGTCGCGTGGATGTGGGTGCGGTGGCGCTGGCGCCATTTGCAGCATTGCAGTGGAGGCTGCTGTTGCTGTGGATCTTGGCAACGCTTGTTGCGACTTCCGTGGCGGCGCTTCCGCTCCTGCAATCGCTGGGTGCCTTGCTCGATCACTCCACCCATGCGCATGCGTGGGCACGACAGTTCGACGGGCTGATGTTCAGTGATGTCGTCGTGGCCTTGTCACACGAGCACGCCACGCTGCACGGCGCAGGACTGGCCAGCGTGCTCCTGATGCTGCTCTGGCTGCCATGGCTCAACGGCATGGTGGTGGCGAGCGGTCGGGCGGGGCGCACGCTTGGCTTCGGTCAGCTTCTGCAGGGTGGCTTGACCGAGTACGGCCGCATGTTTCGACTGATGCTCTGGTCGGCGCTGCCGTACGCGTTGGCGGGTTTCTTGATCCAGCTGGGGCTCGATCGCGCGAACGACCGCGGCGACCTCGCCACGCTTCAGTCGCAGGCCGACAACGCGCAGCACATGGCGTGGTGGGCGGCGGGCATCGTCATCGTGCTGGCGCAGGCATGGGTGGAATCGGCGCGTGCATCGTTCATTGCGGATGTCGGCTTGCGTTCGGCCACGGTCGCCATGGTGCGCGGCTTGTTGCAGCTCGTCCGCCGGCCGTTGTCCACCTTGCTCGCCTATCTGCTGATTACGGCGCTGGGCTTCGCTATCGCACTGGCCTTCGGGCTGCTGCGTGCGCACACGGTATCGGTGGGAACGCAGGGCTTGGTGTGGGGCTTCCTGCTCAGCCAATGGGTGGTCGTTGCGCTGGGATGGATGCGCATCGCACGTCTGTTCGCGCTGGCGGATGTTGGCCGCTCGCTGGGCTTGGGCAGGCGGTCCAGCTTGTAGGGACGAAGGGAGTGATGCGACAGCCGGACCACAAACGCAGGAACCAACGCCGGCCATGAGGTGTCAACTCCACCATCGCGTCGTTCGACAGACGGGCGAAGGGAGTGCGGCTGATACGGCATTGGAAGCATGCTCTAAGAAAGGGCGCGACTTTGGCAGTCGTTGCTTTGCTTCATCTGCTGATCCTCGTGTACCTGACGATGCCTCTGGCTCCGGAGTATTCGAGAGATCGCGCGAAGATATTGACTCGGACTGGTGCACTGCAGCTCGTGTTTCTGCCGCAGCCGCCGCTCTCTCGCAGTGCCGCGTTATTGCATGAAAATCCGGCGGCGATACACGCCACACTTCGCTTGTCTCCGTCCAGGAGTTTTGTGAGAAGGCCTGTACCCGAGGCGTTGGATGCTCCACGGTCCGATGAGCCTCAACAGGCGAGAGAGGCGGACAGTCCGAGAAGCGTTGACCTGCCTCGGGAAGCCATTTCCGCCGGTTCGTCGTACGAAAATCCCATGCTCAAATACGTTCGCGGAGGCTCGCCAGCTCAAGGGCCTCCGCGCCTTCCAGGAAGTGCCGATGGAGAGTTGGTGAAGACCATTTCCGTCGGAGAGCAACCGAGTCCGAGGCAGATACTTCAGGAGGGCGGAAAGTTCTTGAACTGTAGTCAGGTCCGGATGGCGCGATTCCTTTCCGCCAGCGAAATGGACAAACGCCACATAACGACGCATGAGCTCGATCAGGCCTTCGCGGAATTCGGATGCACCTGATTCTCAGTTTGGAAGCGTTGAGAGCCGGAGAAATTCTCAACAGAAAGTAGGGCGCCAATCAGTCGCATCAACGATCAGGTGATGGCCGCGCATCTGGCAAATATCCAATGCCGACTTCGTTTCCGAAGTGCAGGAACGAGGACTTGGAATCGCTGACAAAACTGCCGTCAACTCAGAGAAGCCGGGATCCAGTGACTTCGTTGCGTGCCAAAGACGCTGGATTCCAGCTTTTGCTGGAATGACGAGCGGGTTGGCGCCAAGTCTTGTTGGCGGCTCTCAGGCTGTGGGAAGACGAACCAGCACGATCTCGCCGCCGCCTTCGATACGCACCGGGTGGCTGGGGATCGGGTCGATCCACATCATGTCGTTCGCTTCCAATGGCTGGGAGCGATGGTCGGCGATGACCTTGGCGCGACCGGACAGCAAGAGCAGGAACCAGCGCCAGCCCGACGGTGCCAGCAGCACCATCGCGCCGTTGAGCGGGCGGACCATCAGCTCGCCCTGCGCTTCGCCGCGCAGCTTGAGGTTGAAGGTGCGCGTCGGCGCAGTGGGCAGGCAGGCCTGCGGTTCGTTGTGCTGGTCGAACTGGGCGATCTGGAAGCGGGTGAGGTGCTGGGTGCGGCCATCGGCGAAGGCGATGGCCACCGGGGCGTCCAGGGGCACGAAGTGCCGGCGCAGGTCAGCATGTGCTGGAAAATCCACCTCATGCTCCATGCCGATCAAAGACATCTGCCACTGCCAGGCGTCGTCATCTGGCCCGCGGGCAATGTTCGTGATGACGGCCGTGCCCTTGGCGCAGGGAGCGCCGTGGAGGCTTTCAGCCGGCAGTCGGAGCAGTTGGCTCATGCCCAGGCGCGACGCTTCTCGGGGCAGGGCGGGTAGTACGCGAAGACGTGGTTGTGCGCCCCGAAGAAATCCATGTCTTCAATGTGCTCGCCGCCCAGACGTTCGGCGACGCGGTCCGATGCTTCGTTGCCGACCTTCACCAAACTGATGACCCGCGGCGCGCCCAGGGCATGCCAGGCGAAGTCGAGGATGGCGCTTCCCGCTTCGGTGGCGTAGCCGTGGTGACGGAAGTCGGGCTTGAGCATCCAGCCGAGTTCCAGGTCGGGCCAACCCTCGGGGCGCATCAGGCCGGCGCGGCCGATGAACTCGCCGGTGTCCTTCAGCTCCAGCGCCCACATGCCGTAGCCACGCAATTGCCAGTGGCCGATGAGCATGGCCAGCGACCGCCAGGCGTTGGTGCGGTCCAGCGGCTGCCCGTCACCGATCCAGCGAGTGCTGGCCGGGTCGGCCAGCATGGCGGCGTAATCGTCGAAATGGCGCTCGGCCAGAGCGGTAAGGCGCAGTCGCGCGGTTTCAATGACAGGTATGTCGATCATGATCTTCAGCAAGCAAGTCGGGTGCCATCGAGCAGGGCCGCCAAAGCGTGAGTGCTCGTCCGAAGGCTTTCGATCCATGGCATGCCCACGATTTTCTGCCCGGTGGCAGCGTCAACGAAGGCTTCTTCCTCTCCCGGAGGCAACAGGTGGCGGTAATCCACTGTCATCTCCGTGCCTGCCGGCAAGTCGCGCGCGGCAAACACAAAACCCAGATGCCACAGCCCCGACGGTTCGAAGCTGTGGTTGATGTAGCACTCGTCCGGCCAGTCAGGGGACACGGTATAGCGGTCCTCGAACCAGCGGGCACTGGCATAAAGCTGCGCCGAAAGCTCCGGCGAGCTGACCAGCTCGTCGTGGCGATAGGTGCGGTCGATGGCGTCCGGCGCCGTAACGATCTGTCCGGCGGGAACGTCATCGAGTAAGAACAACCCCTGACCCGCGCCGGCGATGTTCGACGCGGCTATGCGGTAACGCGGAACAATCATGGCAGCCCTAACCGATGGCAAGGCGGGCGAGTGTAGGCGCATCCGGCCGGGGTTTCCATACCCGGCCGGATGCCATTTGTGTACGCAAGTACTTGACGTGGTTTGGTTATTGCCCGGCGGACTTGGCGGCCTTGGGCGCAGCCTTGGCTGGCGCGGCCTTGGCAGCGGGTTTGGCAGCAGGCTTGGCCGCAGCATCGGCGTCACCCACCAGGATGGCGCTGCGGTTGCGTTCCAGGGTGGCCGGGCCGATGCCTTTGACGTGCGAAAGGTCGTCGACGGACTTGAACGGGCCGTGCTCTTCCCGGTACGCCACGATGGCCGCGGCCTTCGACGGGCCGATGCCATCGAGCGAGTTGGCCAGGGTGGCGGCATCCGCCGTGTTGACGTTGACGGGCGTGGACGCGAAGGCCGGCCAGGCCAGCGCGAATGCCAACAATGCTGCTGCGATCTGCTTGATCATGATGATTCCTCCATGGTTTATGCGGCCGCCTCCCGGCCGCCCGACGACTGTGTTCCAGCCGCCACCTCGCAGGCTGTCGGTACGGTGGAATGGCTGCGCTGGAATTGCGCGTGATCGTGCGTGGGCCTTGGTGCCGCCGCAGGCGCTTCAGGCCGGCTGATACAATGGCGGCCTTTTCCCACCGCTGTAGGAGTCGTCCATGGATACCGCTCGCCTTAACCGTTTCATCAGCGGACTGTGGGATGACGAGATCGTGCCGCAGCTGATCGAGTACATCCGCATCCCCAACAAGTCGCCCATGTTCGATCCCAAGTGGGTGGAGCACGGCTATATGGACGCCGCGGTGAAGCTGATGGAAACCTGGGCGCGCAGCAAGCTGTCCTCGTTGCCCGGCGCCAAGCTCGAGGTGGTGCGCCTGGAAGGCCGCACGCCGCTCATCTACATCGAAGTGCCGGGCACGGGCGACGACACTGTCGTGCTGTACGGCCATCTCGACAAGCAGCCGGAGATGACGGGTTGGGCCGAAGGCCTTGGTCCGTGGACGCCGGTGCTGAAGGGCGACAAGCTCTATGGCCGCGGCGGTGCGGACGACGGCTACGCCATCTTCGGTTCGCTGGCCGCTCTGCTGGCGCTGCATGAGCAGGGCGTGCCGCACGCACGTTGCGTGGTGCTCATCGAGGCCTGCGAGGAATCGGGCAGCTACGACCTGCCGTACTACGTGGATCATCTGGCCGACCGCATCGGCAACCCGTCGCTGGTGGTGTGCCTGGATTCCGGTTGCGGCAACTACGACCAGCTGTGGCTCACCACCTCGCTGCGCGGCATGACCGGCGGCGAGCTGACCGTGCAGGTGCTGGAAGAGGGCGTGCACTCGGGCGATGCGTCCGGTGTGGTGCCTTCCAGCTTCCGCATCCTGCGCGAGCTGCTGAGCCGCCTGGAAGACCAGGAAACCGGCACGATCAAGCCGAAGGAACTCTACGTCGACATTCCGCAGCAGCGCATCGACCAGGCCAAGAAGTCGGCCGAAGCGCTCGGCACGGCGATTTACGACAAGTTCCCGTTCGTGCAAGGCATGCACCCGGTCACCGAAGACCTCACCGAACTCGTGCTCAACCGCACCTGGCGCCCGCAGCTGGCCGTGACCGGCGTGGACGGCATGCCGCCGCTGGAAAGCGCGGGCAACGTGCTGCGTCCCAAGACTTCGGTAAAGCTCAGCCTGCGCGTGCCGCCGACGCTATCCGGCGCCAAGGCAGGCCAACTGGTGAAGCAGCTACTGGAAAAGGATCCGCCGTACGGCGCCAAGGTCACTTTCAAGCTGGAGAAGGACGGCAGCGGCTGGAATGCGCCGCAGCTGTCGCCGTGGCTGGAAGAGGCCGTGGCCAAGGCCTCGGAAACCTACTTCGGCGCGCCGGCTGCCTACATGGGCGAGGGCGGCAGCATCCCGTTCATGGGCATGCTCGGCGAGAAGTTCCCGAAGGCGCAGTTCCTCATCACCGGCGTGCTTGGCCCGCACTCCAACGCGCACGGCCCCAACGAGTTCCTGCACATTCCCACCGGCAAGAAGGTGTCGATGGTGGTGGCCGACGTGGTTGCTCATCACTACGCGCAGGGCGCCAAGGCCTGACCGTGATCGTCGCCCCGGCCATCCGCCGGGGCGATGCGTTTCCTGTCCGCGCAGGACGCCGGTAACGACCGGACCGATGCCCGTGCGGACTTTGCAGGGGTCAGCGATGTCCGAACCTAGCAACGACATTTCCCATCTCGCCGAGAACTGGGCGTCCGTGCGTGAGCGCGTCGACGCGGCATGCCGTGCGGCTGGGCGCGATCCGGCCGAGGTATCGATCCTTCCCGTGAGCAAGACCTTTGGCCCCGAGGTGGTGCGCGCCGCCATGGCGCTGGGCCTTCGCCGTTTCGGCGAGAACAAGGTGCAGGAGATCCGCAGCAAGTCCGAAGCGCTGGCGGGCGAGCCGATCGAGTGGGTGGTGATCGGTCACCTGCAGACCAACAAGGCCAAGGACGTGGCGCGCCTGGCCAGCGAAGTGCAGTCGCTTGACCGGCTGGAGCTGGCCGAGGCGTTGCAGCGACGCCTGGACATCGAAGACCGCGCCATCGACGTGCTGATCGAAGTGAAGACCTCGCCAGAGGAGAGCAAGCACGGGTTGCCTGCCGATCAGTTGTCGCCCTTCCTTGACGCGTTGCGCGCGTACGACCGCCTGCGGGTGCGCGGGTTGATGACGCTGGCCGTGCAGTCAGACGACCCCGAGGCAGTGCGCGCCTGCTTCCGCCAGCTACGCCTGCTGCGCGATGCGGAGCGCGACCATGGCCATGATTTGGCACACCTTTCCATGGGTATGAGCGGGGATTTCCCCCTCGCGATCGCCGAGGGTGCGACCGAAATTCGTGTCGGCACCGCCATTTTTGGTGTGAGACGCATCCCAGAAACGTACGGTACCGAATTGAATATTTAGTTTACTAATTGATCAATATGTAACCAATTTGACACAGTTTTCATTGAGAAATCAATCATTTATCACGTTCTAAGCACCAAGCATAGGTCGTGCCAGATTTCGAAACGACGGGGTACAGTTAACCGCGTCCGAACAAACGATCTATATCTCTTTGCTAAGTTCACGGCTCCATCACGGCCCGCCAATCCACCGGCGGCGTAACTCACGAACTGCAAAGGGATTTGTCCCACATGCCAACGAAGCGAATTTTCGCCGCTGCTGCGCTTGCTGGTGCACTGCTTACTTCCCTTCCGCTTTTCGCTGATCCACTCACCGCCACTCCGGCCACCGCGCCGTCGTCGGCCTCCGTAACACCGAACCTGATGGGCCCGCTGTCGCTGTTCTCGCCGGCCGCCATGCTCGCCCAGTCCGCCGCTCCCGCCCAGCTCGCCACCAAGGCCTCGGCCGACAAGTCGGCTGGCCCGGTCGATGAAGACGACGCCGATGGCGACGGCATGCCGGATTCCGGCGTCGATGCAGTCGCCGCGCTCGCCAACGACACCTCCGATCTGCGCAAGACCCTGATCGGCATGGCCATGCAGCTGCGCGACATCCGCTATGTGCGCGGCGGCCACGATCCGTCCACCGGTTTCGATTGCAGCGGCTTTGTCCGCTACGTGTTCGCCCATGCTGTTGGCCTCGATCTGCCGACCAACTCCGCCTCGCAGTTCCTGGCTGGCCTGCAGGTCAACCGCAGCGAGATGAAGCCGGGCGACCTGGTGTTCTTCCGCACCGCGGGCAAGCGTGGCCAGGGCCGCATTTCGCACGTGGGCATCTATATCGCCAACGGCCAGTTCATCCATTCGCCCTCGCGCGGCAAGACCGTGCGCGTGGACAGTCTGGACCAGTCTTACTGGGCACAGCGTTTCGCCGGCGCCAAGCGCCCGGGTGCGCTGGTCCGCAGCTGATTTGGACGTCACCGTCAGTCAAAGGCCGCCCACGGGGCGGCCTTTTTTTATGCCTGCGCGTTGCGCCCGCCCTCAACTGCCGAGCTGTTGAAGCTCGTCCGAGGCGACGATGCGAAGGCCGCTACCGGGCGCCTTGGCCAGGCGCCACATCGCCGTGGCCACGGTGCCTGCCTCGATGCCACGCCAGCGGCCGGGCAGTACGCGTGAGAAAGGAGCGGCGAATACCTCGCCCATGCGCGGCTTGTGGCGCGCGCCGAGCAGCAGCGACGGCCGCACGATGGTGAGTCGCGGCCACTCCTGTTTCTGCAGCGCAAGTTCAAGCTCGCCCTTGGTGCGGTTGTAGAACAGGCGCGAGGACGCGTCTGCGCCCAGCGCGCTGATGACGAGATAGTGGCTGGCGCCGAGCGCGCGCGCATGCTTGCCCAGTGACAGCGGCAAGTCGTAGTCGACCATGCGAAAGGCTTCGCGCGAACCGGCTTGCCGAATGGTGGTGCCAAGGCAGCAGAACACGGTGTCGGCCTGGCCATGCAATTGCGCAATCAGGTGGCTGACCATGCCCACCGGATTTTCCAGCTTCGGATGGGGTGGCAGCGCGTGACGCGTCGGTGCGTAAACGTGCGCCACGCTGTCGTCCTCGAGCAGCAGCGCGAGCAGCTTCCGCCCGGTGAGCCCGGTGGCACCGGCAAGCAGGACATGGCGTGGCGCTGTGGTCATGGCGACATTCTATGGCGATGATCGTTATTGCAGCGGAAGGGTTGCCTGGTTCGGGATGAACCCCATGTTGAGAATTCGTTTTTCCCGGAAGAGAAGTGGATGTCGCTTTCCCCCTTGCTCGACATGCCGGGCGTCCAGACGCCCGAAGCCGCCACCCGTGGCTACGTGTTCAACCACACCATGATCCGCGTGAAGGATCTGACTCGCTCGCTCGATTTCTACACGCGCGTGCTCGGCTTCACGCCGGTCCACCGCCAGGATTTTGCCGAAGCGGCCTTCACCATCGTGTACCTGGTGCTGGTGCCGGACCGCTCGGTCATTCCCGAGGACGATGCCGCCCGCCTGCAGTGGGTGCTTGGCCAGCCGGGCGTGCTGGAACTGACGCACAACCACGGCACCGAACATGACGAGGCGTTCCGCTACCACCACGGCAACGCGGATCCGCGCGGCTTCGGCCATCTGTGCGTCTCCGTGCCGAACGTGGAAGAAGCCTGCGCTCGCTTCGAGGCGATGGGCGTGACGTTCCAGAAGCGCCTGACCGATGGGCGGATGAAGCACATCGCTTTCATTCGTGATCCTGACGACTACTGGATCGAGATTCTTCAGCCGGCAGCGTTCATCGCCTGACCCCGGGCCGCCTTGCCATCGCAGGGCGGCTTTTCGTTGCTCCCATGTTTCCGACACCCTGGTTTCCAGGTCGGACGGCCATGGCGGCGCTGCGCCGCTACGGTTACGCTTGGGTAGATCGCCTCGCGGATTTGTCCCGATATGCCGTTTGACCTTCCTGTCGTCACCCGCAACCTGCTGATCGCCAACGTGGTGGTCTACCTCTTGCAGCAGGTGATGGGCGAAACGCTGCTGACCTACTTCGCCTTGTGGCCGTGGGGCCCGGACCAGGTGGCGCAGGGCGCGCAGGGACTGGTGTCGGTGGGCTTCCGTCCGTGGCAACTGGTCACCTATGCCTTCATGCACGGCAGCCTGACGCATCTGTTCTCGAACATGCTGGCGCTCTTCATGTTCGGCGGCCAGATCGAGCGCGTGTTCGGTACGCGCAACTTCATCGTCTATTACTTCGTGTGCCTGCTGGTGGCCGCGCTGGCGCAGCTGGTGGTGGTGAACTGGTTCACCGGCGGTTTCTATCCCACGCTGGGCGCGTCGGGTGCCATCTTCGGCATCCTGCTGGCGTTCGGCATGTTGTTCCCGCACGAGAAGATGATCCTCATCTTCCTGCCGATCCCCATCTCCGCCTGGCTGTTCGTCACCCTCTACGGCCTGGCTGAATTGTTCATGGGCGTGACCGGCACGCAGGCGGGCATCGCGCACTTCGCCCACCTGGGCGGCATGCTCGGTGGTTTCATCCTCATCCAGTACTGGCGCGGCAAGTTGCCGATCAAGCCGCAGCGCAAACTCTGGCGCTGATCGCGACATTCGCAGTCTTCCGGCCGTTCCCATGACCCAGCATCTCCAGCGTCGACTGACGCCGCGCCACATCACGTTCATGGCGCTAGGCATGGCCATTGGCGCCGGCCTTTTCCTCGGTTCCGCCGACGCGATCAAGCTGGCCGGTCCGTCCGTGTTGTTCGCTTATTTGTTTGGCGGCGTGATGATCTTCATCATCATGCGCGCGCTGGGCGAAATGACGGTGCGCGATCCGGTCGCCGGCTCCTTCGGCGTCTATGCGCAGCGTTACCTCGGTCCGTTTGCGGGCTTCGTCACCGGCTGGAATTACTGGTTGCTGATGGTGGGCGTAGGCATGGCCGAGGCCACCGCCGTGGGCGCGTACATGCACGAGTGGTTTCCCGATTGGCCGCGCTGGATCTGGGTGCTCGGCAGCGTGGTGATGATCGGTGGCCTGAACCTGCTCACGGTGAAGATCTACGGCGAGATGGAGTTCTGGTTCACGCTGGTGAAGGTGCTCACCGTGCTGGCGATGATCGCCGGCGGCCTGGCCATCATCTTCCTCGGCTGGGGCAATGGCGGGCAGCCGACGGGATTGTCGAACCTCTGGTCGAACGGCGGCTGGTTTCCGCATGGCGTTCTGGGCATGGTGCTGGCGTTGCCAGTGGTAGTGTTCTCGTTTGGCGGCGTGGAAACCGTAGGCATCGCTGCCGGCGAAGCGGCGCAGCCCGAGCGCACCATCCCGCGCGCGGTGAATTCGGTGCTGTGGCGCATCCTGATTTTCTACGTGGGTGCGCTGTTCGTGATCATGGCCATCTATCCATGGACGGGCCTGGGCGAGCACGGCAGCCCGTTCGTCACCACGTTCGCCAAGCTGGGCATTCCACAAGCGGCTGGCCTGATCAATTTCGTGGTGATCACGGCGGCGCTCTCGGGCTTCAACTGCACGACCTTCAGCGGCAGCCGCATGCTGTACAGCCTGGCCTGCAAGGGACAGGCGCCCGCGGCGCTGAGTGTGGTGAACGAGCAGGGCGTGCCGGTGCGCGCCATCCTGGTGACGCTGGCGGTGCTGCTGCTGGCCGTGCTGCTCAACTACCTGCTGCCGGCCAAGGTGTTCGGCATGATGATGTCGATTCTCTCGTTCAACACCGTGTGGACGTGGACGATGGTGCTGCTCGCGCACTACAGCTTCCGTCGCCAGCTGCGTGCACGCGGCGAGGCGCCTGCGGGTTTTCGCCTGCGTTGGTGGCCGTTGAGCGGCATCGTCTGCCTGGCGTTTCTTGGCTTTGTGGTGGTGATGCTGGGCGTGAGTCCCGATACGCGCGTGGCGCTTTATATCGGCGCAAGCTGGGTCGCTTTGCTGGCAATCACCTACCGCCTGTTCGATGTCAGGACAAGCATGCAGGCTGTCGAGCGCGGCTAGACTCCCGAGAGGCAGGCTCTGCCCTGCAACTCATGGAGTCTTCAGATGCGCACCATCGGCTTGATCGGCGGCATGAGCTGGGAATCCAGCTTGATCTACTACCAGTGGATCAACCGCAGCGTCCGCGACAAATGCGGGCCGCTGCACTCGGCCAGGCTGCTGCTCGACAGCTTCGATTTCAGCGAGATCGCCGCCCTGCAGCGCGCGGGTGACTGGGATGCGGCGGGTGCGGCCCTGGCGGCATCGGCGCGTCGACTGCAAGGGGCCGGCGCCGAATGCATCGTGCTGGCCACCAACACCATGCACAAGGTGGCCGATGCGATCGCGGCGGCAACGGCGCTGCCGTTCATCCACATCGCCGATCCTACCGGCGAGGCCATCGTCGCCCAGGGCTTGAACTCGGTGTTGCTGCTGGGCACCGCCTTTACGATGAACGAGGCTTTCTATCGATCACGCCTGGAGGAGAAATACGGCGTGCATTGCCTGCTGCCTTCCGAGCCGCAACGTGCGGAAGTGCATCGCATCATCTTCGACGAACTGTGCGCGGGCGTGGTCAGCGATGCGTCGCGAGAGTTCTATCGCACCATCATCAATGAATCGATCGCGGCCGGTGCGCAGGGCGTCATTCTCGGTTGCACCGAAATTGGCTTGCTGCTCAGTCAGGACGATGTGTCGTTGCCGCTGTTCAACACGGCTGCACTGCATGCCGAAGCCGCCGTGGCATTCGCGTTGGAGAAAGGCGCGAAGTAATTCGTGCCGCCATGATCGCCGCAGAGTTTCTCCGCGGCGATCTGCAACACGCGCCTTGTCTTACCGCAGCGCGAGGAAGTCCGGGCTCACGACGAAACGCACGGAGTCGAGACGCAAACGGGCACCCGGCAAGGCCTTGAGCAACGCCGTGCGCTCGTCCGCGATGGCCGAAATTTCCGCTTCGCTGATGGCCGGGTTCACCGCACGCAATGCCAGCAGGCGTGACAGCTCGGCGTCGAGCGTATCCGTGGCCAATGCCACGGCCTCGTCGACATTCGCCTTGGCCCGTTCGCTGGCGATGGCTTCCGCCTTCTCCAGCATCGGCGGCACCAGCTTGGCCAGGAACTTGCGGTAGCGCGCCACTTCGATGGTGCGGTCGGCGGCCTTGCGCAGGCCGATGTCGCTGGGGCGGAAATCCGGCCGCTCAGCCAGACGCGTGTCGACCGTCACCACGATGGGTTGCGGCGGCAGGAAGCGTTCGGCGTCGAGCTTGCGGTCGGCCACGCATTCGATCAGGAACACGCTCTGCAGCAACGCACTGCGCGGCGGCAGGGCATCGTCGACGAGAAACGCTGCGTTGCCTTGTTCGTTGGACAAGGTGAGATCGAGTGCGCCCAGCACCATCGGGTGATCCAGGCGCAACAGCGGCAGTTCTTCCCGAGCCAATGCCACGTCACGGGCAAACGTGACAGCCTGCGGACCTTCGGCGAAGCCGGGCAGGGCATCCGTGGACAGGTACTGCGGATCGAGCAGCAGAACCTTGCCGCCCAGTTCCTCGGCATGAATGCCAAAGCGCTCGAGCAGACCCTGGATGAAGGCGTCGCGGCTGGGATCGTTGTCTTCACGCGTGAACGCCTGCGCGAGTTCGTCGGCATGCAGGTCGCGGCTGGCGGCCAGTTCCAGCAGGTGGTCACGGCCATCGCGGATCAACTCGGCCATTTCCTCGTGCGCGCCGCGCGTTTCCGCAAGCAGCACGTCCAGTTCCTGGTCACGGTTGTCGTCGCCGCGTGCATGTTCGCTGGCCAGGCGCGACAGCGCATCGCCGAAACGGCGCAGCAATTCGCGGCCATCGGCCGGGCTGGAGCGGAACGCATCCACGCCCTCGTCGTACCAACGCGCGAGCACGTGCTGTGCGCTGTCGGCCACGGCGAGCACGTGAATGCTGATGTCGTGCTTCTGCCCGATGCGATCGAGACGACCGATGCGCTGTTCGAGCAGATCGGGATCGAGCGGCAAGTCCCACAGCACCAGTCGGTGAGCAAACTGGAAGTTGCGGCCTTCCGAACCGATTTCCGAGCACAGCAGCAAGCGCGCGCCGTCCGGCTGCGCGAAATACGCCGCGTTGCGATCGCGCTGCACGATGCCCAGGCCTTCGTGGAAGCGCGCCACGCCCACGCCGCTCCTGGTACGCAGCGCTTCTTCCAGCGCGAGTACCTTGGCCTGGCTACGGCAGATCAGCAGGAATTTGTCCTGCGGGTGCGCGTCGAGCAGGGCGACCAGCGCATCGATGCGCGGATCGTTGCCGTAGTCGATCTCGATGGCCGGCGAGGGCTGCTGGATATCGGCGTGGAATTCACCGAGCAACGCCTGGCGCGCATCTTCGCTCAGCGTGTCCTTGTCGATCAGATGCCACACCGGCGCGCGCTTGGGAAAGCCGCCGATGCTGGCGCGGCGATTGCGGAACATCGCGCGGCCGGTGCCATGGCGATCGATCAACGCGGCGAGGATCTCGCGCGCGTTGTCCGGCTTGGTGGTGTCAGCTAGGCGCGCCTGCAGGGCATCGTCACCCGCGAAGGCCTCGCGCAGCGTGGCGAGCTGGGCATCGTCGAGCGCCTTGCCGTCCAGCAAGCGGTCGGCCACTTTCGACAGGCTGTGGAACGTGTCCGATTCGGACAGATAGACGTCCAGGTCGTGGTAGCGCTGCGGATCGAGCAGGCGCAGGCGCGCGAAATGGCCGCTGCGTCCGAGCTGTTCCGGCGTGGCGGTGAGCAGGATGACGCCCGGCGTAGCCGCCGCGAGCTGATCCACCAGCGTGTAGCGCGGGCTGGCCGCATCGGGTGCCCAGGCGAGGTGATGGGCTTCGTCGACCACCAGCAAATCCCAGCGCGCATCGAGCAGTTGCTGCGCGCGCTTGGGCGATTGCTCGAGGAAGGTGAAATCGGCGATGACGAGCTGTTCGTCCTCGAAGGGATTGGAGGTGTCGCCGCCTTGCTCCAGCGATTCGCAACGTTCTTCGTCGTAGATGGCGAAGCTCAGGTTGAAGCGACGCAGCAGCTCCACGAACCATTGGTAGACGAGCGTGTCGGGCAGCAGCACCAGCACGCGCCCGGCGCGGCCGGTGGCGAGTTGGCGAGCAATGATCATGCCCGCCTCGATGGTCTTGCCCAGGCCCACCTCGTCCGCCAGCAGCACGCGGGGAGGGCGGCGCGATGCGGCGATGCCCGCCACACGCAACTGGTGCGGCACCAGCCCGATGCGCGAGGCGCCCAGGCCCCATGCGGGCGAGCGGCGCGCCTCGGCGCGGCGCTTGAGGCCTTCCAGACGCAATTCGAAATGGGATACGGGATCGGTGCGGCCGCCGATCAGGCGGTCATCGGCCTGGCTGACGCTCTGTTCGTCGTCGAGCTGGCCTTCCTCCAGCTCCCGGCCCTCGCCGCGATAGACCAGCAGCTCCTCGCGCACTTCCACCCGTTCGACCAGGAACGCGATGCCCTTGCCCGCCACGCGCTGGCCAGGGCGGAACTCCGCGCGCACCAGCGGCGCCGAGTCGATCGCGTAGGGCCGCAGCACACCGGCCTTGGCAAACAGCACCTGCACGCCACGCCCTTCGACGCGAAGCACCGTGCCAAGGCCAAGCTCGGGCTCGGCGGTGGAAATCCAACGTTGACCAGGTACGAACATCAGCGATCCGCAAGTTGCAAGGACCGTCGATTATCCGCTCAGTGGTTGTGGATGCCTAGAGAAAGTACGTGATGCCTCATGGAGGGGCAGCGCCTGCACGCTTCAGGAAGGCGTGCAGGCGCTGCCCACGGGCCAGGGCTTGGTGGTGAGGCCACCGGATGCCATCAGGACCAGCTCCGAGCCCTGCGCGGCGCTCGTACTGGTGCCCACGCCACTGGTGCCGTCGCGATAGCAGACCACGAAATCCAGCTCCTTGGCGCTGGCGCTGGGCATTTGCTGGCCCTGGGAGTCGAAGCTGATGACGTCGTTGTTCGTGCTGTTGTCCTGTCCCGTGATCGACACGCCCTGCTGGGCCTGCGTGTAGCGCAGCAGCAGATTGGTGGCCGGCGACGTGTTGTCGAACTTCGTGTTGGCCTTGGCGTTGCCCGGCGAGTACGCATACACGATCCAGCCCGTGTCATACGTGGTGGTGGTCTGGCAGGTTTCGCCGTCCGAGCTGGGGCAGAGGGACACGAACAAACCGCGACTCACGGCTTCCGTCTTTGCGTAACTCAGGTCGGCAAGCAACCTGTTGGTCGACGTTGTGACCTGATTGCGGCGGGTCATGTTGCGGAACGATGGAATCGCGATCATGGCCAGGATGGCCATGATGGCCAGCGTCACCATCATTTCGATGAGCGAGAAGCCCCGTGTCTTCGCGGCTGTCCGATTCATGGCGCTCACCAGCACGGACCGTTGGAGTTGAGCGCGGGATCGCTGGTATCGGGCGTCCGCTTGCCGCTGCTGTAGATGGTGAGTGTTTTGCAGACGTCCTTGCTCTGACTGGTCTGCGGAATGGCTTCCACGGTGAACGCCTGTCCTGAGGTGGACGCGCTCGCCGGAATATCCGCGATGTAGAAGCCATGTTCCGAGGTGACAGGGCTGGCGTAACCGAGCGTGGCCAGATCGGTGTATTTGTTGTTGGTCGAGTAGTAGCGCTCCTGGGCCGTGGCGATGGCCTGCAGCAGCTGCTGGCCATCCGCACGCCGCGCGCGGAAGGTGTAGCGCTGATACATCGGTATCGCGATGCCCGCCAGCACGGCGATGATCGCCACGACTATCAACAGCTCGATCAGGGTGAAGCCGCGCGAGCGGGTCATGGGAAGCCTCTTGATCGCGATCATGGATGGATTTCCGACCAGGAGCGACGACGCCAGATCGGCGCGTCACCGGTGAGGGTCTGGCCTGTACCGCCGCCGGTTCCCGTCAGGGTCACGCCGGGGAACAGCGTCTTGCCGCCACCGACGGTGGTGGTCACAGGCATGGTGCCGCTGGTGCGTACGTTGTTCACGCGTGCGCCCACGTAGGGAACGCCGCCGAGCGAGGACAGGCCCGAGCCCGCGCCGCCACTGGTGGCGTCGATCAGCATGATGGAGCCGACCACCGACGGGTTGCATGGGTCGGTGTTGCCCGGCATCAGCGTGCTGATCACCACCGTGTTGGTGTTGAACAACGCGGCCGGCGTCACCACCACGCGCTCGCCTACATCGGTCTGCTTGCCGCTGCTGTCGAGCGTATTGAGATTGAAATACCAGCCTTCGTAGCTGTTGCTGATCTTGTTGCTGGTGATGCTGCGCAGCGTGGCGCCGTTGTTGGCATTGGTGGAATCGTTGATGGTGGTCTCCGACAGCGTCTGCTTCAGCAGCTTGTCCTGAGTCACCGTCACCGTCGCACCTGACGACACCAGGTCGCGGATGCCATAGACCGACTGGATGGTCGTGGAGGTGTTGTCGTTCGCACCCAGGTACTTGCCGGTGCCGAACACCACCATGAAGCGATTGGTGGCCGGGTCAGGGAACAGGCGCGGCATCACCGTGATCGGCTGCGTGCCTTGGGTGGGCGGCTGGTAGGCGAGGGACACCTTCCAATTGTCGGGCGAAGTGTCGGTCAGGTCGTAACGCCACAGGTTGCCTGCAAGGTCGCCGGCATACGCGACGTCGTCGATCTGATCGTTGTTGTAGTCGCCAAGCACCGGCGAGGTCAGGCCGAAGCTGGTTACTCCCGTGATGTTGGTCGGTGTTTTCAGCTCCTTGACCAGTGCACCTGTCTGCGCGTCGAGAATGAACAGCGACGTGTAGCTGGTATCCGTGGGGAAGGTGATGCTTGTGCAGTTCGGCGGTGCATCGCTCTTGCTGCAGTCGGGGAAGTAACCGCCCGGCACCAGCACCACCCATTCGCCGTTGGCGAGGCGGCCGATATTCGGCTGGCCATAGGTAAAGCCCAGGTGGCTGGCGTCAAAGGCTGTCGTATCCGCATCGAACTCCCACAACACGTTGGGCTTGGTTTCCGAGACTCCGGTGGGGTTGGTGATGTCCAGCGCGTACACACCGCGGCCGCCCAGGCGCAGGCCACCGACGAGGATGGTGTGCCACTTCTGGTCCGAGAAGAACACGTCACGCGTGATCGGCGTGGCGTCCACGGTGGGGGCGAACTTGAAGCTGTTCTTGCTGGTCAGGTTGCCAAGGTTGCCGTAGACGGCACGCGGCACGTAAGCCCAGCGCTCCTGGCCCGCCGTGGCGGCCTGCGTGGTGCCCAGACTGATGCAGTTGTTGTTGCTGTCTTTAGCGGAGCAGGTCAGCGAGGCATCGAAGGCATGCAGCATGCCATCGTTGGCGGCCACGTAAAGCGTGCCGGCGCGGAACGCCTGCGTGCTGACGTAGTCATCATACGTCTCTGCGCCCGAGAGCACTTCATTGGAGCCCGCCGGCCAGTTGTTGTTGTAGCCGCTGGCGGGGTAGCTCACATACACCGGCTGGGCGTTGATGATGGCGCCCAGCAGGCTGCTGCGCGTGCGCATCACGTTGGCGGTTTCCTCGGTGCGGTCGCCACGCAGATAGCTCACGCGGGTCTGCAACGTATCGTTGGTGCTGTCCGCCGAGGCGGGCAGATTCAGCGCGTTCTGTTCGGCCGTGTCGAACCCGGCGTTGCTCTCGAACGGAATGGCCGTCATGGTGCCACCGCTGTTCTGCATCACCGTGAAGATCTGGCGGTTCACCGCAGCGGTCTTGTTGGTGAGGATGTCGCCGGCATCCCACAGCTGCGCGCCGATCGAACCATCGGAGTTCAGCGTCACGGCCTGCAGCACGCCGGTCCAATCCACCGAGCTATAGCCGGTGTTGTAGGTCACGGAGCCCAGCGACAGCACTGTCGCGTTCACCGCACTCACCACCGGCTGCGCGGCGCGCGCAGAGATGTTGGTCAGGATGTTGGTGATCTGCGTGATGAGCGCCGCCGGGTTGCCGGCATTGAAGTACTGGCCGCGGCCAGCCAGCGCCGCGTGCCAGGTATCGTCCACGTTGGCCGCGATGCCGCTGCCCGAACCGTTGGGCACCGGCCAGCCGATGCTCGTCGACGAATTGGTGATGCCTTTGCGCAACGCGCACGCATCGGAGCTGCTCGTCGGCGTGCTGGCGGTGCAATCCGTGTCGTTGGAAAAGCTCAGCTGGCCGTTCACGCCCAGGCCGACCAGGTATTCGGACATGTGCGGCCACGTGGCCGGATCGTTCTTCGGATTGAAGTAGATCTCGCTGTTGATGTTGGTCGAGGTGACGACCGAACCCGTCGTGTTGTTCGTATTCACCACGCCCGTGGTCTGGTCGGGCAGGTAGGGCGGCACGATCTGGTTGTTGGCCGGCTTGTACAGATCAGGGCGGAGATTGGTCACCCAGTAGTGGAAGGCCACATCCGAGAGCGACGCGTAGTTGTACGAGTTGTTGTTCGAGTCCGTGCCCGTATCAGCGGTGTCATCAACGCGAGCGTAGATAGACGTCACGCCGGCCGAGCCAGTGCCTGGAAACGCCACATTGTCGGGCAGAGCCAGTGTGCCGGCCGACGGTGGTAGTGTCAGCGATGTGGCAGTCGGGCCGTCTTTGCCACCGTTCCACAAACCATCGGTAACCAGCATGTGGAAGTTCTGGCGGCAATACAGCTCGTGCGACGAGCCAATGGCCGAGCCGCTGACCGGGTCGATATAGGCGGGCTGCCAGTAAGGGTCCGTGAGGTCCTTGCCCGAAGCGCCGGTGAAGAACTTACCTGCGCGCGCCACGGCGCTGCGCGTTGGCGTGCCGCCGCTCGCCGGTACCTGGAACAGCCAGTTGTAGAACGCGCTGCGATAACAGGTGGGCTGCGCTGTATTGCTTGTGGTTACCTGCACCGACGATGGACTCTTGGAGCTGTCCGATGCGGCTACCCCGGAACATGACTTGTCATCGAGCAGCTCGCTGATGACGCTGCCCGTGGGGAGCTTGTACGTACCCGAATTGAGGTTCTGCCAGGCCACGCGGATGTTGCTGCCGTAGCCGCCCGATTCCGTCTTGCCGCCCAGCGAACCGAACACACGCGACAGCGACGTGCGCGCCATCTGGTTGCGCGTGCGGTAATACGCGTACCAGTTGGCGAAGTTCTGGTACTGCGACGACGGTACCGGCACGGCTTCCCAGTTGCTCGGGGTGTAGAGCGTGTCCAAATCCGTGGGAGTGGCCGGTGTGCCGTATTGGTTCAGCGTGACGGTCACGCCCTTCTTCAGGCGATAGTAGTACGGCGTGCCGTTCGGATAGGTCGAGGACGTGCCGTCGCTCAGCGTATGCGTGGCGCCGTCCATCGGGCTGCTCGCCGCATACATGTCACCGCCACCGCCGCCAGCCGCCGAACCGGTACCGCACATCCAGCGGTTGTCGGCGTAGTAGGTCCAGGTGGCAAAGGTGCTGGACGCCGTTTTCGTGGAGGACTGGGTCGCGCAGGTCACGCCATTGGGGCAGGTGGTTCCTGCCAGCGTGTTGCCATTGCTGTCCTGCCAGGTGAAGTACGAATACGTCGTCGTGCCGTTCTTCTTGGACGAGTTGGAGTTGAACTGCGTGCACGTAAGGTTGTAGGTGCCGGAGCTTGGACACTGGCTGGTCGTGCCAAACGCGTTGCCATACGTCAACGCGCCTGCCAGCGTGCCCATCATGTTGGTGGCGGCACCGGTACTGGGCAGGTCAAGGTCAGGATTGTTGTTGTATGCGCCGGTGCTGTTGCCCGTTGCAGGATTGAGCGGGCGGTTCACGGCGATGCCGTCCACCAGCACGGCCAGGAGCTTGACGTCGGCATTGGCGAACGTGTTGCCGGCGGCGTCGATGGGTGGGTTGTAGGTGATGTTGGGGTTGTAGTACACGCCGTTCATGGTCAGCGCGCGCAGGGTCTTGCTGGTCGAGTCGGTGGAGTCCGCGTCGATCAGGCCAGCGCAACGCCACGGGCCGGCGCTCCAGTCATACGACTTATTCGACGAACCCGAAGGCGGCGCTTTCAAGCTGCCGTTGTTGTTCGTGCTGAAGGGCGGCGCATCGTTGAGTCGGTTGGACTGCATCGAGCCGGAGTCGTCGAACGTCATCACGATGTTCGGTCCGACTGCTTGCGTCTGGTCCGGCGGCGTGGGGCTCAGTTCCACCGAGCCGTTGGTGGTCGCGGCCTCCACCGTCGGTGTGAAGGGCGCCGCGAAACCGCTGAGCAGGGTCAGCAGCACGGCCGTAAGGCCGAAGCGAAGTCGTTGAGAGGGAATGCGGGTCAGCATGTCGTATGTGCTCCGGCTCAATTGGTCGCCTGGGCGTCGAAGGTGCTCTGCAGCACGCGCACGGTGTTCGGGTTGCCACCCGTCGCTCGTGCGGTGATGCGGAAGATGTGTGTGTTGACCTGGCCCGGGCCCACGTTGTTGGGGCCGGTGTCGCCGGCC
This sequence comes from Dyella japonica, assembly GCF_040545895.1. GTDB lineage: Bacteria > Pseudomonadota > Gammaproteobacteria > Xanthomonadales > Rhodanobacteraceae > Dyella > Dyella japonica_D. The sequence continues at coordinate 49,779 of NZ_JBEPMU010000003.1, read as the reverse complement.
TCATGCTGTGAGCCCGCACCCGGCGGCTGCTCGGGGCCCATGTCCTCGATGATGTACATCGGTGCCTGGGCCACGGCGGCATTGCCGAGGCTGCTGGCGGTGTAGTCGATCGATTTGCCCGGCCCCTTGTACGTGTAGCCAACGCCGGTGACCCAGCCCTGGCTGGTGCGGAACTTGGTGACGTCGCCCGTCGCATCGTAGGGCGGGTTGCCGGGGTTGTAGATGACGCAGCCGTCGTCCGAGGAAATGCTGCCGTTAAGACAATTGAGATGGCCGCCCACGTTGCTGGTACTGGTCCACAGACGCCACTCGGCGCCGCGCAGCGCTGTCTCTGCACTCATCTGCGCCTGCTGTGCGCTGCGCAGTCCACCGACCATTCGCTCCTGCAAAAGCGAGCGGCCCGATGCGCCGATGGCAAGAATAGTCAGCAGCACCATGAAAACCAGCGCGACAATCAGCACCGCGCCGCGCTGGCGCCGATGCGTGTGCCGATGGTGTGCGGATGGAAACGTGGTCATGACGAGCTCCGCTGTGCAGTTTCCGGTGAACGTTCGCTTCGGCATCAGCCTGGCGCGGCACCGATGCATGCGCCCGAAGGCGCATGCGTGATTGTTCAGGGGTTGTAGTTGCGTACCGAAACCAGCGCGGTGAATTCGCGACGGATCAGCTGGTTCACAAAGCCTTGCTGCGCCGGCGTCACGCCCATGCTTCCCGGTTGCGTGAGCGATAGCTTGTTATCGAACGCATACGTGTATTGCAGCTCGTTGTTGGTCAGCGTGTAGAGCGGCACCTGGCCGTCCATCACCAGATCGATTTCGATGCTCTTCACCGCGCGCCACAGGCAGCCCCTGTCTGTGGTATCGGCGCTCATCACTTGCGAAGAGCAGCCCGGCGTGGTGCTGGTGCTTGCATCGACGTCCTTGGCGGCGAGGAATTTCGTGGTGCCGTCGGGCAGTTCCACGCCGTACGTGAAGTTCAGGCGTTCGATGCCGGTGACGATGGGGTCGCTGTCCACGCCGTTCACGCGGCGAATGAGTGCGCCCGTCTTCGATACGCCGTCGCTGCCCTGCACAACGCGAAGGTAATAGGTGACCGTCTGGAAATCGGTGTTGAGGTCGAACAGCACCGGCGCCGCCATGCCCGCTTGACCGCTGGGCACCGCAAAATTGGAGCCGCTGCCGCTGCCTACCGTGGCGGGCGTCAGAGTCGCGCTACCCTGGCCGGTGACGGCAAAAATCTGCCCGCTGGAGCAGTTGGCCAACATCATCAGGTCGTTGGCCTTGACGTTGGTAATGGGCGGCTCGCTGCCGATGGGCTTGAGGTTGATGTCCTTGAGCGAGCCATCCGCGGCATTGATGTCCACGGTGCTGCCCGTGGCGCTGCCGGTGGGGTAGATCGTCCAGCCGGCCGACGGGTTGATGTAGCGCATGGTCAGGATCGACGAACCAAGCACACGATCACCGATGTTCTGGCTCTGGCCCTTCAACGGATTGGTGAACGTCACCGTGCTCGGGTCCAGCGGCAGGCAGGCTGTGATGGTGCAGTCGTAACCGCGCATCGAAAGGAAGGCCGGCAACGAATACGGCGCCGTCGGCATGGCCGGGTAGTTGCCGGCTCCCCATGGCGTGGTGTTGTCGTTTATTGCCGCCATCAAGGCGTTGCCTGCGGCGTAAACCGTGGCCGCACGCAAACCGTCGAGGTAGACGCCGCCGCTGCCCAGGTGGGCGTTGCCGCCGGTGTTGGTGCAGTACTGGCTGTTGGATGCGGAAATGTCGCCGCTGATGCGCGTGATGGCGTAGCGGCCCTCTTCCTGCAGGCGGGCAAGCTGTGTCTGCACGCGGTTGCTGGCCGACGTTGAAATGAAGATGGAGATGATGCCGCCGGCTACCAGCAGGCCCAGCACCATGGCAATCATCAGTTCGATCAGCGAAAAGCCGCGCTGGCGGCGAAGCAGGGCAAGATGCGTCATGGCGTGAAGACCCACTGGAATGTCTGCGTCGTAGTGCCGTTCGCGTTGCCGACCACCGCCGTGGCGCTGCCGCTCGCATTGGTCGTGGCGGCCACGTCGCGCTCGGACCACTTGATCACCATCGTGCAGCTGCCGCCGTAAGGCGGATTCATGGAAACCTGGGTGCTGCTGGGCGTGAAGCCTGCGCTCGTCGCATCGCACTTGATGGATGCGGTCGCCGTAGGCAGGAACGTATTGAGCTGTGACGCCCAGGCGCCCAGATCGTGCTTGGCGAGCTGTGCCGGCGTGCAACTGGTGCCGCTGCAATCCTGGGTGGCCGTTGGCAAGGCGGTGATGTTGTAGTTGCCGCCCCAGACACCTGCCGGGTTGGCACGCATGCGGTCAGCCATGCCATTGGCAAGGAAGGTCACTTGGGTGCGCAGGTATGCGGACTGATTCGAGCGCGTGGACATCATCAACAGGCCTGCCATGCCAATCAGGCCGAGGCTGAAGATAAGGACTGCCACGAGGACTTCGATCAGCGAGACGCCTCGCTGACGCGATATGACTTGCATCGTATTTCCCCCAATTGCTCCCGTGCCCCTGTGGCTGGCGGCGATGCGTTCTGGCCCGATGGCCTTCGCGAAACGCCGGGCGTCTGCTCTGGGCAGAACGCCGAACCGTGCAAGCACACATGCCCGGCTTGAAGGAATTTTCCTATGAAAGACGTCAGCTTTCGATTGCCGCTTGTCGGAAAAACGCCACCACCCGTCACAGTTAAGTGATTGAGTTCAAAGAATGGCGTCGTAAGTTATTGCGAACTCGCGTGGCACGACCCAGCGTTCGCTCTCACGTCTCCGACCACTGCCTGAGCAGGTTGTGATACACCCCGGTCAATTGCAGCAGGGCCTGCGGATCGGCCTGCGTCTGCGTGAGGGTCTGGATGGAGGCGTCCAGTTCGAACAGCAGGCGGCGCTTGCCGTCGTCGCGGACGAGGCTTTGCACCCAGAAGAACGCGGCGATGCGTGCGCCGCGTGTGACGGGCGTCACGCGATGCAGGCTGCTTGAGGGATAGATGATGGCGTCGCCGGCGGGCAGCTTCACGTCGTGCTCGCCGTAGGTGTCGCTGATGATCAGCTCGCCGCCGTCGTACTCCTCCGGTTCGGCGAGGAAGAGCGTGCAGGAGATGTCGCTGCGCAACTGTTCGCCGTGCGGCAGTGACATCACCGCGCCATCGACATGGAAGCCGTACTGCCCGCCGCCTTCATAGCGATTGAAGCGCGGCGCCAGCGTGCGCAGCGGCAACGTGGCTGCGTGATAGAGCGGATGCTTGGCCAATGCATCGAGCACGATGCGCCCGAGTTCGGCGCGCAACGGTGAAGCATCGGGTAACTGCAGGTTGCGTTTCACCTTGGCACCTTGTGGACCGACGGTCTCGCGCCCGTCGGTCCACGTGGCCTGATCGAGTGCCTGCCGCATGGCACGCACCTGTGCTTGGTCGAGGATCCCTGGAATGTGCAGCAGCATGGCGTGCCTCGACGTGAGAGTGTGGCGTCGCCGCTCCGACTGCCATCGGGGCGGTGACGTTGCGCTCGATCAGCAATGCGCGATCGGCAAACGTTCCATCAGAACCGGACGTTGGCCGTGATCATCGCCGAGCGCGGGGTGCCTGGGGTGTAACGGTAGCCGCTCTTGTTGATCGCCGCGACATAGTCCTTGTCGAAGAGGTTGTAGAGGTTGAGGCGCAGATCGAAGTTCTTGTTGATGGGATAGGACGCAAACGCGTCGAACACCCAATACGCCTTCGTATACGCAGGCGTGCCGATGGCGCCGTCCGTGCCACGCAGCATCTCGCCGTTGTAGCGCGCGCCGCCGCCAATGGTCAGGCCAAAGGGCAGCAGATAGCTGGTCCAACTGGTGAAGGCCTTCTTCGGCGTATACGCGAGGTCGGACGAGCCGTCCTGTGCCACGGCGGTGCCGCTCAACACGCTGGCATTCATGGTGGTGAAGCCACCGCTCACTGCCCAGTTCTCGGTGATCTTGCCTACGGCGCTCAGTTCGACGCCTTGCACGCGCTTCTTGCCGATCTGGTAGTAGAGCAGGGTGACCGGATCCTGCACGAGGTCGTTGCTCACCGTGGTCTGGTAGAGCGCGCCAGTCAGCAGGATGCGCTGGTCCAGCAACTCCCACTTGGTGCCGATCTCATACGTGCGTGCACGCTCCGGTTCCAGGTTCGGATTGTCCAGGCTGTTGGTGGAGCTGGAGAGCGTGAGCGTGTTGCCGCCCGGCGGTTCGGCCGACACGGCGTAGTTGATGTAGAACGAGCCGTATTCGACCGGCTTGTAGAGCACGCCGAGCTTCCAGTTCCACAGGTTGTCGCCGGTGGTGGTGGTCAGGCCCTGAACCGGCGAGCCGGTGGGCAGCGTGCCGCACACCGGCGCGTTGCGGGCACCACACGCGACGACGCTGGAGTAGTCGGTGTCGTAGTGGTCCATGCGCACGCCCGCATTCACCTGCCAGTGTTCGCCGAACTTCAGCGTGTCGAACACGTAGGCGGAAGCGGTATCCGTTTGGCCGTCCGTATACGCGCCGTTCTGGCCGTACACGAGGCCCTTCACGTCCCAGTTCGGGTTGTACAGGTTGGCCGCCGGCCAGGTCGTGCCATTGAGCGCGACGTAACCGATGGTGGTCGCCTTCTCCTGCGTCAGCTCGATGCCGGTGCTGAGGTTGTGCGTGATCGCGCCGGTCTCGAAGTTCCAGGTGAGGTTGGCCTGGTCGGTGAGAATGCGGTTCGACTGGTGCTTGAACGTTGGATTGCTGCGCGCGATGGTCCACGTCGACGGATCGTTCGGGTTCGGCGTCAGCAGGTTCGCGGCGCTACCCATGAACGAGGTGAGCAGGTAATTCTCGAACGTGCGGCCCCAGCGCAAGGTGTTGTGGAACACCATGTGGTCATTGAAGTCGTGCTCGAGGCGCACGGTGAACATGTCGGCGGTGACATGGTCGTGGTCGGCCGTGGTGCCGTAGAAGTTGGACGAATCCACTTCATCGGCGTTGGTGAGGAACGGACGCTTCGGATCGGGAGTGGTATAGCCGGGAAGGCCGATGGTCGGCACGCCGCCGTCCGGCACGTTGTTCTGCTTGATGTGCAGGTAGTCGATGTACACGCGCGTGGGCGTTCCCAGGCCGAACGCGAATTCCGGTGCGATACCCCAGCGGTTGTTCTCCACCTTGTCGCGACCCGGCACGCCAAAATCCTGGCCCATCACGTTGAGGCGGAAGGCGCTGGTGTTGCTCACGGCCTGGTTCCAGTCGGCGGTGATGCGGCGCTGGTCGGCGCTGCCGTAGGAGAGCGAAGCGCTGATCCCGTTGCCCAGTTCCGGCTGCTTGCTGACCATGTTCACGGCGCCGGTGGGCGCGGTGCGCCCGTTGTCAGTGCTGGCCGGTCCCTTGATCACTTCCACCGACTCGGTATTGAAGACGTCGCGCGAAATAGTGCCCAGGTCGCGCACGCCATCGACGAAGATGCTGCCCGACGTATCGAAGCCGCGCATGTAGATCGCATCACCGGTGGAGGTGGTGCCGTTCTCGCCCACGTAGAACGTGCCCACACCCGGGCTGTTGCGCAGGGCCTCGGTCAGCGTAGTCGCGCCCTGCTGCAGGAACAGGTCCTTGCTGATCACGTTGACGGTTTGCGTGGTGTCCAGGATCGGCTGCGTGTACTTGGACGACTGGAGATTGTCGACCTTGTAATCGCTCACCGCCGACGCTTCCACCGACACGCCGGGCAGGTTCTTCGGCGCGTTCGTGTTGGTGGTCGTTGCCGGGTTGGTGGTGCCGGTATCCGCCGGTGCATCGGCCGCCAGTGTCGGCTGCGCCATGGCCAGGCCCGTCATGAGGGTGGCCGTGGCAACGCTCAGCGCGTTGCGGGTTACGGGGTGCTTGCGGCTCGTGATGTGCGCCATGGGTAGCTCGTCGTCAAAGTGAGGGGCGGTCAGCCGAGGCTGGCCAGGGCAGGTCGACGAGTGGCGGCGGCGGGCGTCGATTGCGGCATAGGTCCTGAAAACATGCGTGGGATGCGTTGTTGCTCGATCGGGTGGTCCATCACCTGCAAGAACCCGCCGGCAAACATTTGCTGAATGTTATTGGTAATGAGAATGAGTTGCAATTGATTGCAACTTCTTGAGGCTGCGACGGCCCCGACCTAGGTCGGGAAGGCAGGCGGGCCGGCTTGGCGTAACCTTTCCGGCCTGGTTCTAGGAGAGTCGAACGATGCGGATTCTGGTGATTGGCGCGGGCGCCACCGGCGGCTATTTCGGTGGACGCTTGCTGGAAAGCGGGCAGGACGTGACCTTCCTGGTGCGCGAGAAGCGAGCCGCCCAGCTGGCCGAGCACGGCCTGGTGATTCGCAGCAGCCTGGGGGATGCCACGTTGCCGCATCCCAAGACGGTGCAAGCCAATGCGCTGCGCGAGACCTTCGATCTCATCCTGCTGAGCTGCAAGGCGTATCACCTGCCGCAGGTGATCGAGGACATGGCGCCGGCCGTCGGGCCGCAGACGGCCATCCTTCCCGTGCTCAACGGCATGCGGCATCTCGATCTGCTGGATGCGCGCTTCGGTGCCGCACGTGTGCTCGGCGGCCAGTGCGTGATCGCGGCGACGCTCGATGCGCAAGGCACGGTACGCCATCTCAACCAGTCGCACAGCGTGACCTTCGGCGAACGCGACGGCTCGCGCTCGGAGCGCGTGGAACGCATTCTTGCAGCGATGTCCCCGGCCAGGTTCGAGCCGCGACTGAGCACCACCATCCTGCAGGACATGTGGGACAAATGGGTCTTCCTCGCCTCACTCGCCGGCATCACCTGCCTGATGCGTGCACCCGTCGGCGACATCATGGCGGCCAAGGGCGGCGAACAAGCCACGTTGCAATTGCTGGAGGATTGCCGCCGCGTCGCAGAACACAACGCGCATGCACCCAGCGAAGCGGTGATGGCGCGCGCGCGTGGCGTGCTTACGGAAAAGGGCTCGGCATTGAGCGCCTCGATGATGCGCGATCTGGAGCAGGGCGGCCCCATCGAGGCCGATCATATCGTGGGTGATTTGCTCCATCGCGGCGGCGATGAAAGCGACGCGCTAGGCATGCTGCGTACCGCTTACGCGCATCTGAAGGCTTATGAGGTGAGACGCTCACGCTCGGCCTGAGCGATTCATGCGGCGGTTCATTGGTCACCTCAGCCGGGTGAAGTCTGCCGACAACAATTCAGGCGTGCGCCTATGTCACTTCCGGAGTAAGGCGTTCGACTATGCCCATCGACTTGCCGACATTCAGTCGTGGCGAATGGGAGAGAAAAGATGATGGAGCAACATGCTTCGCCGTTGTTGCGGGAACCATTAAATAGAGGCGAATACAACGTGCTGTGCACGCAAGGCGTGAGGACCGTGCTCGCGTCCCGCAACGTGGCCATCATGGGCGACGTTCACGTCGACATACAGGCGCTTTCCGGGCCTCGTGCGGTGGTGTACCTGCATATGCATTCCAGTGGCTATACCGGTTTGGAAGTCACCATGCATGGCACTGCTGCCCAGGTTCGCAAACTCGCCGCTCAGCTGATACGTCACGCGGATGCTGCGGAACAGTTGCTGCAAGATAGCGCCTAATACAGCCTTCCGGTTGTGGCAGGAGCGAAAACAAAGGGCGCCCATGGGCGCCCTTTGTTCGTCGATTGCACTGAGCGACTCAGTGCATGACGGGCATTACCAGATCTTCACCTGCTTGTCGCCCGAACGCACCATGGTATCGCCCGGCTTGCACTGGTAGGCCGCGGCGAAGGATTCCATGTTCGACGGAGCGCCCATCGCGCGCAGCGAGGCCGGTGCGTGCGGATCGGTGTTGAGGCGGAGCAGGGCTTCCTTCTCACGCACGCTGCCGCGCCACACGCGAGCCCAGTTGAGGAAGAAGCGCTGGTCTTCGGTGTAGCCGTCGATCTTCGCGGCGGCTTCCTGCGGGTTCTTCTTCAGCGCTTCCTGCAGGGCGTCGTACGCCACGTTCAGGCCGCCCAGGTCGGCGATGTTCTCGCCCAGGGTCAGCTGGCCGTTGACGTGCACATCCGGCTTGTCCTTGATCGGCGCGTAGTCGTTGAACTGCGCGACGAGCTTGGCGGTGCGGGCCTCGAACTTGTCCTTGTCTTCCTTGGTCCACCAGTTGGCGTTGTTGCCTTCGCCGTCGAACTGGCTGCCTTCGTCGTCGAAGCCGTGGCTGGCTTCGTGACCGATCACTGCACCGATGCCGCCGTAGTTGATCGCGTCGTCGCCATTGGCATAGAAGAACGGCGGCTGCAGGATCGCGGCCGGGAAGTTGATCGTGTTGTCGGTCGGGTTGTAGTACGCGTTGACCGTCTGCGGGGTCATGCCCCATTCCTTGCGGTCGGTCGGCTTGCCGATCTTGTTGAGGTCGTACTGGTAGTTGAACTTGGCGGCGGCCATCACGTTGCCGTAGTAGTCACCCTGCTTGATGTCCAGGCCCGACCAGTCACGCCACTTGTCCGGGTAGCCGATCTTGGGCAGGAAGGTGTTCCACTTGGCGACGGCCTTTTCCTTGGTCTCGGCGCTCATCCAGTCGAGGTTTTCGATGCGAGCCTTCAGCGCGTTGCGCACGTTGGTGACCAGCTCTTCGGCACGCTGCTTGGCTTCCGGCGTGAACACCTTGGCCACGTACAGCTGGCCCAGCGCTTCGCCCATCGACTCGTTCACGCCGCCTAGCACGCGCTTCCAGCGCGGCTTCTGTTCCGGCTGGCCGGAGAGCGTCTTGCCGTAGAAGTCGAAGCGGGCGTCCTGGAAGGCCTTGCTGAGCAGCGGCGAGGCGTCGTCGATGGTGTGGAAGCGCAGGTAGGCCTGCCACTGGTCCGCCGGCGCAGTGGCCAGCAGCTTGTCGAACTCAGCGAAGAACTTCGGCTGCGACAGCGAGAAGCCCTTGTCGATGGTCACGCCCTGGGCCTTGAAGAAATCTTCCCAGTTGAAGTGCGGGGTGATCTTGTCCGCTTCCTTCACGGTGACGAAGTGGTACTGGTTTTCCGGCGTACGCAGTTCCACCGGCGCCAGCGAGGCCTTGGCCAGTTCGGTTTCGAACGCGAGGACCTGGTCAGCCTGCTTCTTCGCATCGGCTTCCGACACGCCGGTCAGCTGCAGCACCTTGGTGATGTGCTCGACGTAGGCGTCGCGGATTTCCTTGTACTTCGCGTCGGTGTAGTAATCCTTGGTCGGCAGACCCAGGCCGGCCTGCTGGGTGAAGCCGATCTGCATCTTGGCGTCCTTGAAGTCGGCGCCGGAGCCGAACTGGAACACCAGCTGATCACCCGAGGTGAAGTTCTGGGTGAGGTAGTTGGCCACGTCCTTGCCGCTCTTCAGCGCGGCAATGGCGTCGAGCTTGGGCTTGATCGGATCGAAGCCGGCCTTTTCGATGGCGGCGTCGTCCATGCCCGAGGCGAACAGGTAGCCGATCTTCTGCTCGATCGAGCCAGCCTGCGCGTTGGCGGCGTTCTTGGCGGCGTCGTCGACAATGGAATGCTGGGTGTTGAGGCTGTCCTCGGCCAGCTTGTCGAACGCGCCCCAACGGCTGCGGTCGTTCGGGATCGGGTTGGCGGCGACCCACTTGCTGTTGACGAAACCGTTGAAGTCCTGGCAGGCCTGGATGTTGCTGTCCAGGTCGCTGACGTCGAACACGCTCTTGGGCGCGGCAGCCGCCATGGCGGCGGTGCTGGCGGGGGCGGGCGCGGTGGTGCTGGCGGCCGGGGCCTTTTCGGCGTCCTCGTGCTTGCCGCAGGCGCTCAGCGACAGGGCCAGGCTCACGGCGAGCGCAATGGGCTTCATATACGGTTTGGTCATGGATTTCCCTCTGTGTGTCGTTGGCCGCGCAGGACGGCCGATGGTGATCGCGATCGCGAGGTTCCCTGCCGCTCCCCCGGATCGCACGTGCGACTGTTCAGGCTAGGCCGCAAGTCACGGTCCAGACAGTGTCAAAGGTCAGGGGGTTTGGGCGCAATGGGGGGCTTGGCTTGAGGTGGGATTCGACTACAGGGGGGCGATGGGCTTGGGGCAAGGGCCTAAAGGCCCAAAGGCCCAAAGGCCCAAAGGCCCAAAGGCCCAAAGGCCCAAAGGCCCAAAGGCGCTTTTCGGCAGCCGAACAGCCGGTCGCTTTGGGCTGCGATTGTCGCGTTGCCGCGATCTGGCCGCCTACGCGGCGGGCGTTTCGATCGGCTGCCGCCGCTCGAGTCACTTTTCTTTGCTGGCCCAAAGATCCCACGGGGACTAGCTTCGCGTCGAAAGTAACCCAAAGAAATGGCCTCAGAAGCTCACACTGACTGCGACATACAAGCCTGAAGGATTGCGGGCCCGGATCGTCACGATCTCCCTAATCAACGGTATGGCTACATCGCCAGTAAGGGTGTGCTGAGGATTTAGAGCCGGAGCCGTTTCGTATCGCTTCGAAGAAATGCCAGCTGCGCGCTCGTGCATTGCGGTGTACGTCACAGCGCGAAAATCGCATGAAAATACGACGCCTGCTGTTATTCGCCTGTCACCAATCGAGCCTATGGTCGGAGAAATCAGCGCTTGAGGGGAAGCGCATCACCGCGACCGTAGGGAGCCTTCCATGCGAAACAACCTCGCAGTCTGCATTGCCGCGTGCGTTTTGAGTTTTTCCGCCGTATCCCTCGCCCAACTTCCTGTCCATGCCGAATCAGTCGACGATGCGAGCCTGCATCACGGCGGTGGCAATGGGGACGTCCATACGTCCACACCGATCAAGCATCTGGTGGTGATCTTCCAGGAGAACGTCTCCTTCGATCACTACTTCGGCACCTATCCCTACGCCGCCAACGGCAAGGGCGAGCCGACGTTCTTCGCGCGCCCGTTCACGCCGCGCGTGAACGGCTACGACGCCAAGTTGCTCACGCACAATCCCAACCAGCAGAACAGCGCCAACGGCACGGGGGCGATCAATCCGTTCCGCCTCTCTCGTGCGCAGGCCGCGACGGCCGACCAGGACCACGCCTACGGTCCCGAACAGAAAGCGTTCGACGGTGGCGCGATGGACCTGTTTCCGAAATACACCGGTACCGGCGAAACGCTGCCGGGTGCCACGCCGGATGAGGAAGGCACTGGCCAGGTGATGGGCTACTACGACGGCAATACCGTCACCGCGTTGTGGAACTACGCACAGTCGTTCGCCTTGAGCGACAACAGCTACGGCAGCACCTTCGGGCCGTCCACGCCGGGCGCCATCAACCTGATCTCCGGCCAGACCAACGGCGTCACGCAGACGCTCAACGGCACCGGCAATGAAGTGGCTGACGGGCAGGGCGGTCTCACGCTGGTGGGCGATGCCGATCCCATCGGCGATGTCTGCTCTTCGCCCACGGGCAACCAGGTGCAGTTCGGCGGCAAGAACGTGGGTGACCTGCTCAACCAGGCCGGCGTGACGTGGGGCTTCTTCGAAGGCGGCTTCGATCTCACGCATGTCAACGCCAACGGCAGCACCGGCTGCGCGCGCAAGACCACCTCGGCAGTGACCAAGGCGAACGAGAGCGACTACATCCCGCATCATCAGCCGTTCCAGTATTACCCGAGCACGGCCAACCCGACGCATGCGCGCCCCACCTCGACCAAGACCATCGGTCATCAGGGCGATGCCGGCAATCACCAGTACGACATCAATGATTTCTACGCGGCCGTGCAGGCGGGCAACTTCCCGTCGGTGAGCTTCCTCAAGGCACCGGGTTACCAGGATGGTCATGGGGGTTATTCCGATCCCCTGGACGAGCAGCAGTTCATCGTGCACGTGATCAACTTCCTGCAGCAGCAGCCGGACTGGCGCGACACAGCCGTGGTCATTGCCTATGACGACTCCGACGGCTGGTACGACCACCAGGCCGCGCCGCGCATCAATGCGTCCAGCACCTCGTCCGATGCACTCGACGGCGCGGGCCTGTGCAAGGCCCGCGGCACGCTGCCGGGCACCAACAGCAAGGGCCAGCCGGTGCAGGGTCGTTGCGGTTATGGCCCGCGCCTGCCGCTGCTGGTGGTCTCGCCGTGGGCGCGCAGCAACCATGTCGATCACACGCTGACCGATCAGTCGTCCGTCACGCGCTTCATCGAGGACAACTGGCTGCGCAGCGAACGCCTCGGCGGTGGTTCGTTCGACAACGTGGCCGGCTCGCTCACCCCGATGTTCGATTTCTACCAGCCGTTCCCGGAACAGCGTCGACTGATCCTGGACGAGCAGACCGGCCAGCCGGTGAAGCAGCCCAAGCCGTGGCCGTGGGCGAGCCTGCCGCATTGGCACGGTTGATATCCTGAGTTTCCATGCGTGGCGCGCCCCGGACAGCGGTCCGGGGCGTTTCGTTTTTCAACTACGGAGGCGGTGAATCTTGCATCCCTCGCGTCGTCGTTTTCTTCAGGGCATGGGCCTCGTCGCCGGCACGGGCGCGCTGCGCGCGTTGGGTGCGCCCATGCACATGGCCATGCCACACGCCGCCAAAGGCAGCGGCCTTTGCAAGCACGCCGTGGCCGATCAAACCAGCGTGCCGAAGTTGCTCGATCCCTCGCGGCTCACGCCGTTCGTCGATCCCTTGCCGCGGCCGCAAGTGCTTCGCCCGAAAGCGGGCGAGACCCTGCGCATCGCCATGCGCGAAGGCGAGCAGCGCCTGCATCGCGATCTTGCGCCAACGCGCTTGTGGACCTACGGCGGCAGCATGCCTGGTCCCACCATCGAGGCACGCAGCGGCGAAGCGGTGCACGTGGAATGGAGCAACAAACTTCCTCTGAAACACTTTCTGCCCATCGATCACCACGTTTGCGGCGCCGAGCCCGACAAGCCGGAAGTGCGCGGCGTGGTGCATGTGCATGGCGCGCGCGTGCCCGCGACGGATGATGGCTACCCCACGGACTGGCTCGTGCCCGGCCAAGTGCGCAAGCAGACGTATCCCAATCAGCAGGAGGCGGCCACGCTCTGGTACCACGACCACACCATGGGCATCGAGCGGCTGAATCTCTACGCCGGCTTGTTTGGCATGTACCTGTTGCGCGACGAACACGAGTTGTCGCTGGGCTTGCCCAACGGTGACTACGAGTTGCCGCTGGTGTTAACCGATCGCCTGCTTACCGAAGACGGGCATTTGTATTACCCCACCTCCGGCGTAACCAATGCGCCGTGGGTGCCGGAAGTGTTCGGCAACGCCATGCTGGTGAACGGCGCATTGATGCCGCGCCTTGATGTGCAGGCGCGGCGTTATCGTTTCCGCGTGTTGAATGCCGCCAACGGGCGCTTCTTCCGCTTGAGCCTGCGGGGCCAGCGGCCGTTCCTGCAGATCGGCAGTGACCAGGGTCTGCTTGCTGCGCCCGTGTCACAGACGAGCTTGTTCCTTGCGCCGGGCGAGCGCGCCGATCTCATCGTGGATTTCGCCAGTTTGAACGGCAGTGCCATCGAACTGATGAACGACACGCTGCCGTTGATGCAGTTCAACGTCGCGCCTGGAAAGGTCGCCGATAACAGCCGCGTGCCGCCCACGCTGCGCGACGTGCCGCGCGTGGCCGAATCGCGCGCCACGACCACGCGCGTGCTCACCATCGACGAGTACGCCGATTGCGTCGCTACTCCGATGCTGATGCTGCTCGACGGCAAGCACTGGCATGATCCGGTGACGGAGAAGCCAAAACTCGGCAGCACGGAAATCTGGAGCCTGGTGAATCTCACCGAGGACACGCACCCGATCCATCTGCACCTGGTGCGCTTCCAGATTCTCGACCGTCGTCCGTTCGACGTGGACGACTACCTGGAATCAAAAACGATCCGCTACACCGGTCCGGCACAGCCGCCGCCTGCACATGAGGCCGGCTGGAAGGACACCGCACAGGTGTATCCCGGCATGGTGACGCGCTACATCATCACCTTCGACGGTTATGTCGGGCGCTATGTCTGGCATTGCCATCTGCTGGAGCATGCGTCGAACGAGATGATGCGGCCGTTTGAAGTGGTGGCGTGAGAGAGGCCGTAGCCCGCTTCCACACCGGCCTCATTCGTTGTCTTGAGCAAGTGCGCGTGCCGTTGCGGGCGAGGCCGGCAAGGTATCGGGTGCGACGGCGCCACCGGAAATGATGAACGCCATGGCCTGATCCATGGTCCAGTCGGTGGGCGTGAGTTCCTCCACGGCCACCACTTCCAGATAGCCGCCGGTGGGGTTGGGCGTGGTGGGAATGTAGACCGCCGCCATTTCGCGACCCGTGCCTTCCTCCGTCATCACGCGCGTGACGAAGCCCACCACCTTCATGCCCTTGCGTGGAAAGTCGATCAGCACCACGCGCTGCACGCCCGACGGTTTCTGCTGCAGTACGGCCATGAGTTTCTTGGTGCCGCCGTAGATGGTCTGCACCAGCGGAATGCGTGCAAGCAGGGCGTCGAAGCCGTCGATCAGGCGTTGGCCGATCACGCGGTTGGCGAGCCAGCCCAGGATGTACAGCACGCCCAGCGTCAGCAGCAGCGCGATCACGAAGGTGATCCACGCGTTGTTGAGCGCCATGCCCGCGAGTGGCGAGGTGGACGACAGCGTCGTCAGCAGTGCCGACGCCAGCGGCGTGCCGATGCCGGCGAGCATGCTCAGCACGAACTTGAACACCACCCAGGTCACCCACAGCGGAATGAAGGTGAGCAGGCCGGTGAACAGGTAACGCTTGATGCGCAGACGTTTCATGGATGGAATGCCGGGGAGGGACGCGGCATTGTCCCATGGCGACTGGCTTGGCGTCGTCCTAGGCGGCGTTGCTTTGTTGCTCGGCAGGCTCCACGCGCGCCTTCGGCTTCAGCCGCACGTACAACTGCTTGCGCACACGGGCCACGACCTCGCCGCTGCGCGTGGCGACATCCACATCGAACCAGCGCAGCACCTTCTCGCCACCGGCGGCAGCGGTGCGGAGTTCATCGACGACCGATGGCTCCAGCTTGAAGTGTGCGTATACGTCCTCGCGTCCCGGCGAGACGAAGTCGATGGCACCGGCCTTGTCCCACACGAAGTAGTCGTTGCCGAGCTGATGCATGGTCAGCAGCATCCAGAACGGATCGGTCATGGCGAACAGGTTGCCGCCGAACTGCGTGCGCACGTAGTTGCGGTTCCAGGGACGCAGGCGCAACACCACGCGCAATTCCGACCAGTCTTCCGACACGTATTGCACGCGGATGCTGTTGAACAGGAACGGCGGCCACAGGTTCATCAGGCGGCGGAAAGTGGAGGCGCGCATATCGGGCAGGTCAGGGGAGGAGCGGCCTAGGATACCTCAAACATACGGATGCGTATGTTTTGTCCATGGGCATTGCGGAATGCTGCAGAAAAACGAGCGTTGCCGCGTGAGCGAGGCCACGCGGGTTGTTGCCTGGGTGGGCCAGAGTGGGTGCGTTAGAATGTGCGGCTCAAGGCGCGACTTGATGGCGCCTCGGTGTGGATAACGCCACAGAACAACGCAGCAAAGGGTTCTCACCGCATGAATACCGCTTATCGCACCTCCCTGGCCGGCACCTCGCTGGACTATTTCGACGCACGCGCCGCCGTGGAAGCGATCCAGCCGGGCGCCTACGACGCGCTGCCGTACACCTCGCGCGTGCTCGCCGAGAACCTCGTGCGCCGCTGCGATCCGGCCATCCTCACCGAGTCGCTCAAACAGCTCATCGAGCGCAAGCGTGAACGCGATTTTCCGTGGTTCCCGGCGCGCGTGGTGTGCCATGACATCCTCGGCCAGACGGCGCTGGTGGACCTGGCCGGCCTGCGCGACGCCATCGCCGAGCGCGGTGGCGACCCGGCCAAGGTGAACCCGGTGGTGCCGGTGCAATTGATCGTCGATCACTCGCTGGCGGTGGAGTGCGGCGGTTTCGATCCGAACGCGTTCACGAAGAACCGCGCGATTGAAGATCGCCGCAACGAAGACCGCTTCCACTTCATCAACTGGACCAAGAAGGCGTTCGAGAACGTCGACGTGATTCCGCCGGGCAACGGCATCATGCACCAGATCAACCTGGAGAAGATGTCGCCGGTGATCCAGGTGCAGGACGGCGTGGCCTATCCCGACACCTGCGTGGGTACCGACAGCCACACGCCGCACGTGGATGCGCTGGGCGTCATCGCCATCGGCGTGGGTGGCCTTGAAGCGGAGAACGTGATGCTCGGCCGCGCGTCGTGGATGCGCCTGCCTGACATCATCGGCGTCGAACTCACCGGCAAGCGCCAGCCCGGCATCACCGCGACCGACATCGTGCTCGCGCTCACTGAATTCCTGCGCAAGGAAAAGGTGGTCGGCGCGTACCTGGAATTCCGTGGCGAAGGCGCGTCCAGCCTCACGCTGGGTGATCGCGCAACGATCTCCAACATGGCGCCGGAATACGGCGCCACCGCCGCGATGTTCTTCATCGACAACCAGACCACCGACTACCTGCGCCTTACCGGTCGCAGCGACGAACAGGTGAAGCTGGTCGAAACCTACGCCAAGGCCGCGGGCCTGTGGGCCGATACGCTGGATCGTGCGCAGTACGAGCGCACGCTGACGTTCGATCTTTCGTCGGTGGTGCGCAACATGGCCGGCCCGTCGAACCCGCACAAGCGCCTGCCGACCTCGGATCTCGCCGAACGCGGCATTGCCGTGAACTTCGACGCCGCGCAGGCGCAGGAAGCCAACGGCCAGATGCCCGATGGCGCGGTGATCATCGCGGCCATCACCAGCTGTACCAACACCAGCAATCCGCGCAACGTGATCGCCGCGGCGCTGCTCGCGCGCAACGCGAATGCGCGCGGCCTCACGCGCAAGCCGTGGGTGAAGAGTTCGCTGGCGCCCGGCTCCAAGGCGGTGCAGTTGTATCTCGAAGAAGCCAAGCTGCTGCCGGAGCTGGAGAAGCTCGGCTTCGGCATCGTGGCGTTCGCCTGCACCACCTGCAACGGCATGTCCGGTGCGCTGGATCCCAAGATCCAGCAGGAAATCATCGACCGCGACCTGTATGCCACCGCCGTGCTTTCGGGTAACCGCAATTTCGACGGCCGCATCCATCCGTATGCGAAACAGGCATTCCTCGCCTCGCCGCCGCTGGTAGTGGCTTATGCCATCGCCGGCACCATCCGTTTCGATATTGAGAAGGATGTGCTCGGAATCGATGCGAATGGCCAGCCGGTGACGCTCAAGGACATCTGGCCGTCGGACGAGGAAATCGACGCGATCGTGTCTTCCAGCGTGAAGCCCGAACAGTTCCGCAAGGTCTACGAGCCGATGTTCGCGCGCACGGGCAGCACCGGCACCAGCGCTGCGCCGTTGTACGACTGGCGCGCGCAGAGCACCTATATCCGTCGTCCGCCGTACTGGGAGGGCGCATTGGCCGGTGAGCGCACGCTCAAGGGCATGCGTCCGCTGGCGGTGCTCGGTGACAACATCACCACCGATCATCTTTCGCCGTCGAATGCGATCCTGCTCGACAGCGCCGCGGGCGAGTACCTCGCCAAGATGGGCCTGCCGGAAGAGGACTTCAATTCGTACGCGACCCATCGCGGCGACCACCTCACCGCGCAGCGCGCCACCTTCGCCAATCCCACGCTCATCAATGAAATGGCGGTGGTAAACGGCGAAGTGAAGAAGGGCTCGCTGGCGCGCGTGGAACCGGAAGGCAAGGTGATGCGCATGTGGGAAGCGATCGAAACCTATATGGATCGCAAGCAGCCGCTGATCATCATTGCGGGTGCCGACTATGGCCAGGGTTCGTCGCGCGACTGGGCGGCGAAGGGCGTGCGGCTGGCGGGCGTGGAAGCGATTGCGGCCGAGGGCTTCGAGCGCATCCACCGCACCAACCTGATCGGCATGGGCGTGTTGCCGCTGGAGTTCAAGCCGGGCACCAATCGCAAGACGCTGGGCATCGACGGCAGCGAAACCTTCGACGTGATCGGTACGCGTACGCCGCGTGCGGATCTCACGCTGGTCATCCATCGCAGCAACGGCGAGCGCATCGAGGTGCCGGTCACCTGCCGCCTGGATACCGCGGAAGAAGTGTCGATCTATGAGGCCGGCGGCGTGTTGCAGCGGTTTGCGCAGGACTTCCTCGAGGCTTCGCAGGCGGCGTGACCAGAAGCCCCTCTCCCCTTGCGGGAGAGGGGTTGGGGAGAGGGGCATGGATCAGCGACAGTTCGCCAAGACTTTGCGCAAAAACATGACCGACCCGGAGCAGCTACTGTGGCGTCACCTTCGTGCCCACCGCATGTGCGATCAGAAGTTCCGGCGGCAGCAACCCATTGGCCCCTACATCGTGGATTTCGTGCATTTCGGCGCTCGCCTGGTCGTTGAGGCCGATGGCGGGCAGCACAACGGCAGTGCCAATGACGCGGTGCGTGATGCATGGTTGCGGGGTCAAGGCTTCACGGTGCTGCGCTATTGGAATGACGAGATATTGCAGAATATCGAAGCAGTGCTTGAGGCCATTTTGAAAGAGCTCGCCAAAAGCGTCCCCTCTCCCCCAGCCCCTCTCCCGCAAGGGGAGAGGGGAGAACACCAGATTGCATCGATACGGGATTTTCATGAGCCATAAGCCCCAGATCCGCATCCCCGCCACCTACCTGCGCGGCGGCACCAGCAAAGGCGTGTTCTTCCGCCTGCACGATCTGCCCGAGTCGGCGCAGGTGCCCGGCGCCGCACGCGATGCGCTGCTGCTGCGCGTGATTGGCAGTCCCGATCCCTACGGTAAGCAGATCGACGGCATGGGTGGCGCCACGTCCAGCACCAGCAAGACGGTGATCGTGTCCAGGAGCACTCGCGCCGATCACGATGTGGATTACCTGTTCGGCCAGGTGGCCATCGACAAGGCCTTCGTCGACTGGAGCGGCAACTGCGGCAATCTCTCGGCGGCGGTGGGGCCATTCGCCATCGCGGGTGGCCTGGTTGATCCTTCGCGCGTGCCGCGCGACGGCGTCGCCATCGTGCGCATCTGGCAGGCGAATATCGGCAAGACCATCATCGCGCATGTGCCCATGACCAACGGCGACGTGCAGGAAACCGGCGATTTCGAACTGGACGGCGTGACGTTTCCCGCCGCCGAAGTGCAGCTGGAATTCATGGATCCCGCCGCCGAGGAGGAAGGCGTCGGCGGCACGATGTTCCCCACCGGCAACCTCGTCGATGATCTCGACGTGCCGGGCGTGGGCACGCTCAAGGCGACCATGATCAATGCGGGCATCCCCACCGTCTTCGTGGAGGCTACCGCCATCGGCTACACCGGCACGGAATTGCAGGACGCCATCAACAGTGACGCCAAGGCACTCGAAACATTCGAGACCATTCGCGCGCATGGTGCGCTGCGCATGGGTCTGATCAAGTCCCTCGACGAGATCGCCACGCGCCAGCACACGCCCAAGGTGGCCTTCGTCGCCAAGCCGGCCGACTACGTTTCCTCAAGTGGCAAGCAGGTGGCGGCAGGCGATATCGATCTGCTCGTGCGTGCCATGTCGATGGGCAAGCTGCATCACGCCATGATGGGCACGGCGGCCGTGGCCATCGGCACGGCTGCTGCCATCCCGGGCACGCTGGTCAATCTTGCGGCGGGTGGCGGTGAGCGCCAGGCGGTGCGCTTTGGCCATCCGTCCGGCACGTTGCGCGTTGGTGCCGAGGCAACGCTGGTGAATGGAACCTGGGCCGTCACCAAGGCCATCATGAGCCGCAGCGCGCGCGTGCTGATGGAAGGCTGGGTACGCGTGCCGGGCGATTCGTTCTAAGCATCGAACCCAGGTTCGGGCCGACGCCCCGCCCTGCCGGGGCGTCTTTGCACTACTCCGGAATGGGCGCTTTCCGCCTCTATCAACGGGTCGCAACTTGCCTATACTGCGATTCGGCAGCGGCATATGGGGTGCCGCTCCTTGGGGGAGATAGCATGGAAAAGCGTATCTGGTGCGCCGTCTTCGGCGTGCTTTGTCTTTGGTCGTCCCAGTTGTTTGCCGCCACCGTGTCTTTGGAAGACCTGGCGCGCCACGCACAGTACAGCCAGATCAAGATCTCAGCCGATGGCCATTACCTCGCGGCCACCACGGTGGTGAAGGGCAAGCCGATGCTGGCGCTGATCGATCTGGTCAATCACAAGGGCACGATGCTGAAGCCGCGCGAGGGCAATCAGGTCGTGGATTTCTGGTGGATCAACGATCATCGCGTGATCTACACCGAAGGCACGCAGGTAAGTGGCTGGGACCGGCCCTTCGCCACGGGCGAGCTCTTTGCCGTGAACGGTGATGGTTCGGGCGCGGCCCTGCTGTTCGGCTATCGAGCGGGTAGCGGCAACGGCAACACGCACATCCAGCAGGCGCAGTCGGAGCGCGCTTCGGGGGAGCTGGTGGATATCCTGCGCAACGGTGATCGCAACCACGTGATGATCGCGACCAACTCGTGGGACAGCGGTGCCGATGGCGCGTACACGCAGCTCTTCATCATGGACGCGAACAGCGGCGTCAAGCGGCCGGTGGGAACGGCGCCACTGCGCAATGCCTCCTTCGTGGTCGACAACCATGGCGTGGCCCGTTTCGCGATGGGCTCGGACAGTCACGCGTATCGGGTGGTGTATTACCGCGAGGACGGAAGCCAGCAGTGGCAGCTGCTGTTCCAGGGCTCATCCACGAAGGACGTGCCGTGGCCGGAGGCGTTCAACCGCGACGATTCGGTGGTCTACATGTCGTGCCACGGCACGACTGCCATTGGCGCGCTGTGCCCATGGGACGTGGCCAGCAAGACCCTGAAAGCGCCGGTGTGGACCAATGACATCACCGACGGCGACACCCTCATGCGTTCGCTGGACGGACGTGACGTGGTGGGCGTATACGCCATGCCCGGAACGCCTTCCGCATCGGCCTTCGTCGCTGGCTCGGACACCATGAAGGTGATCGGTGCGCTCACCAAGGCCCTGCCTGGCGAAAGCGTGCGCGTCGTGTCCAGCACGGAGGATGGCAGCAAGGCGGTGGCGCTGGCCTCGTCGGACATGGATCCGGGCACGTATTACCTGTGGGACAACGCCACCGGCAAGGCCGAGCAACTGCTTCAGCGCGCCGAATGGATCAAGCCCAGCCAGATGGCCTCCAAGCAGCCGATCGAGTTCAAGGCGCGCGACGGCATGACCATTCGCGGTTACCTGAGCATGCCGCCGGGCCGTGAAGAGGCCAAGCAACTGCCGCTGGTGGTGATGGTGCATGGCGGTCCGTTCGGCATACGCGACGATTGGGAGTACGACCCCACCGTGCAGGTGATGGCCACGCGTGGCTATGCGGTGCTGCAGGTGAACTATCGCGGCTCGGGCGGCTATGGCGCGGGCTTCGAGCACGCCGGCTACAAGGAGTGGGGCGGCGCCATGCAGGACGACGTGACCGACGCAACGCACTGGGCCATCGACCAGCACATCACCACGGCGGGACGCATCTGCATTTTCGGCGGCAGCTACGGCGGTTACGCGGCGCTGGAAGGTGTGGTGAAAGAGCCGGATCTCTATCGCTGCGCCATCGGCTACGTCGGCGTCTACGACCTGGCCAAGATGTACACCGACGGCGACATCTCCGATCGCATCAGCGGCAAGAACTACCTGCGCAACACCCTGGGCACCGATCCGGCCATGCTGGCGGCCCGCTCGCCGATCAACCAGCTCGACAAGCTCAAGGCCAGCGTGATGCTGATCGTGGGTGGGCAGGATGAGCGCGTGCCGCCGATCCATGGCGAATCACTGCATGCGGCGCTCAACAAGCGGGGGGTGCCGCACGAGTGGTTGTACAAGTCGGGTGAAGGCCACGGCTTCTACGATGAGAAGAACAACGTGGAGCTGTTCGAGCGCCTCACGCAGTTCCTCGACCGCAACATTGGCAGCAACGGTGCGGTGGCGAACGCGCCCTGAAGAACGCAAAGCCCACTCCCGCGAGGGAATGGGCTTTGCCCGTGATATCGGTTGCTGGCGGCGGGGCATTCCCGTCGCCACGTCGATCAGAACAACAGCGACGCCATCCGGCGGCGATAGCGGCCCACCAGCTCGGCGTCGTCGAGCGTGGTGAAGGCGGCCAGCAAGCGCTTCTTCGCCTGGCCGTCGTTCCAGTCGCGGGCTTTTTCAAGGATGGCGAGGAACTGATCCAGTCCGCCCGGCGCGTCGCCTTCCAGCAGCAGGCGCACGCCGAGCAGGTCGCGTGCGGCCCAATCGCCGGCATCGGCTTGTACGCGTTGCTGCAATTCCTGCAGCGACGGCGCACCCTTGAGCGCACGAGCCAGGTCGAGCTGGCTGCGCAGGCGCACGGCGCGAGCATCGGTGGCGAGGTTGGCGGGCAGCGAGGTCAGTTCGGCTTCGGCGGCGTCGGCGTTGCCGGCGCGCATCAGGGCCAGGGCGAGATCGAGTTTCAGCTCCGCGCGTTCCGGTTCGGCCGCGATGGCCTGCTGGATGCGATTGATCGCTTCCTCCGGCGATTCCGGTGTGGCTTCCACGTCGTTCGCGTCACCATCAAGCGGTTGCACGTGGCGCTGCAGGAATTCGCGCAGCTGGCCTTCGGGCAGGGCACCCTGGAAACCGTCCACGATCTGGCCGTCCTTCACCAGCATCACGGTGGGAATGCTGCGGATGCCGAACATGCCGGCCAGCTGCTGCGACTTGTCCACGTCGACCTTGGCCAGCCGGAACGCGCCGTTGAACTCGCCGGCGAGCTTTTCCAGCATCGGGCCGAGCGTCTTGCACGGGCCGCACCAGGTCGCCCAGAAATCGACCAGGATCGGCGTGGTCAGCGAGGCCTGCAGCACCTCGGCTTCGAAGTTGTCCTCGCGCACGTCAAAAACATGCGTATCGGCGGTCGTGGCACTCACTGGGAACTCCCGTTGACGAATGCCCTTCACATCAGGGCGTCAGCCAGCATATCAAGGTCGCAGGGGCTTACGGTGCCTCCGCGTGAACGCTTGGTTCGGCCACTGCGGCGGCAGACACGGATATTTGCGAAAATCCCCCCATGACCATGCCATCGCAAGGCCTCAAACCGGCTATCGCTCCCCCCACGCTGTGGATTTGCGAGCACTGCGACACGGTATACCGCCGCCGCAAGCTGGCGCGTGGCGAGGTGGCGCGTTGCGTACGCTGCGACGCCATCCTCGCCCGGCATCACAGCATCGGCGTGCGTGGCATGTTTGCGCTGGTGATCACCGCGATGATCGCCTTCGTGCAGGCCAACATCTGGCCCATCGTGACGCTGGGCCTCAACGGCCAGCAGATCAGCGCCACGCTGTGGGGCTGCATCATGATCATGTGGCGCTCCCACGCGGAGGTGGTGGCCGTGATTGCCGCGCTCACCTTGTTCTTCTTTCCCATCGTGAAGATGGGTTTCCTGTTCTGGGTGTTGGCCTATGCGCGCCAGCGCCGCCGTGCGCCGGGCTTCCGCTGGATCATGGTCATGCTCTATCGCGTGGGCCCGTGGACGATGAGCGAGGTATTCGTGCTCGGCGCCCTGGTGGCGATCGTGAAGGCGCACATGTATTTCGAAGTGGCGGCCAATCCGGGCATCTTCGCGTACGGTGTGCTGATGCTAATCATCACGGCGTTCTCCAGCATCGACGTGCGCCGCCTGTGGGACATCACCGAGGAAACGCCGGCATGAGTGAATTGCCCCGCGCCAGCGACCTGGGCCTGATTGGCTGCCACGTCTGCCGCATGGTGTGCCGTGACGTGAAGGCGCCGGATGTGGTGTGTCCGCGCTGCGGGTCGCCGCTGCACAAGCGCAAGTCGCGCAGCTATACGTACACTTGGGCGTTGCTGATCGCCGCATTCATGTTCTACTTGCCCGCCAACATCCTGCCCATCATGCGCACGGTGAGCCTGGGCGACGTGGACGACAACACCATCCTCAGCGGCATCATCGAGCTGTGGGTCAAGGGATCGCCCGATCTTGCCGTTATCGTGTTCACGGCCAGCATCGTGGTACCGGTGTTGAAATTCTTCGCGCTGGGGCTGCTGCTGATCAGTTCGCAACGCGGCAGCCAGTGGGCGCAGCGCCAGCGGGGCAGGCTTTACCGGCTGGTCGAGTTCATCGGCTACTGGTCGATGCTGGACGTGTTCGTGGTGGCGCTGCTCACGGCGCTGGTGCAATTTGGTTTCTTCAGCCAGGTGGAACCCCTGCCTGGCGTGGTGTTCTTCGGGCTCACCGTGGTGATTACCATGATCGCCTCGATGACGTTCGATCCACGATTGATCTGGGATGGCAGGGACTCCGATGACTGACGACAACAAGATCACCGACGACTTGCCCGAACCCGTGGTCCAGCGGCCGCGGGTGAATGCGTCGCTGGTCTGGCTGGTGCCGGTCATCGCCGCGCTGGTGGGCCTCTCGCTGGTGATCCACGCGTGGTACGAAGCGGGCCCCACCATCAACATCAGCTTCCAGAGCGCCGAAGGCCTCGATCCGGGCAAGACGCCGGTGAAGTTCAAGAGCGTGATCATCGGCAAGGTGAGCACCGTGCGCCTCAGCGAAGACCGCACGCACGTGGTGGCCAAGGTGGCGCTGGAGAAGACCGCCAAGGGCTTTGCCACCGCCGATTCGCGCTTCTGGGTGGTGCGTCCGCGCATCGGGCTCGGTGGCGTGTCCGGCATCGATACGCTGCTCTCGGGCGCTTTCATCGGCGCCGACGTCGGCCAGTCGCAGGAGCCCAAGGACAACTTCGTCGGCCTGGAGTCGCCGCCCACGGTCACGCATGGCGCGCCGGGCAAGACCTTCGACCTGCATTCGGACGACCTCGGCTCGCTGGATATCGGCTCGCCCGTCTACTACCGCCGCATCCAGGTGGGACGCGTGTCGTCCTACCACCTCAACAAGGACGGCAAGGGCGTGACGCTGCAGATCTTCGTCGATGCACCCAACGACGAGTTCGTCACCACCTCCTCGCGCTTCTGGAATGCCAGCGGCATCGACGTGTCACTGGGTGCCGACGGCCTGAAGGTCAACACGCAATCGCTCGCCACGGTGCTGGCGGGCGGCGTCGCGTTCCAGGATCCGCCGGGGCCGCACGACGCCACGCGCGCGCAGGAAAACGACGCCTTCACGCTGTTCAACGACCAGGCTACGGCG
Source organism: Dyella japonica (assembly GCF_040545895.1). Lineage (GTDB taxonomy): Bacteria > Pseudomonadota > Gammaproteobacteria > Xanthomonadales > Rhodanobacteraceae > Dyella > Dyella japonica_D. The sequence continues at coordinate 24,714 of NZ_JBEPMU010000003.1, read as the reverse complement.
ATGGCGCCGCCCGATGGCGAGCCGCGCTACATCCGCATGCGCTTCAACCAGTCGCTGCGTGGCCTGGCGGTGAATGCGCCGGTGGAATTCCTGGGCGTGCCGTTTGGCCGCGTGGTGTCCATCAACCTCGACTACGACGACAAGACGCAGACCTTCCCGACCATCGTCGGTGCGGTGGTGTATCCGGCGCGCCTGGGCAAGGCGCACGACAAGCTCGTGGCCATCGCCAAGTCGCAGGGCGACGACGAGCAGATGTCGATGATGATGGGCAAGCTGGTCGATCGCGGCCTGCGCGCGCAGGCACGCACCGGCAACCTGCTCACCGGGCAGCTCTATATCGCGCTGGATTTCCTGCCGAAGGCGCCGACGGTGGCCTTCGATGGTCGCGCCCGGCCGCTGGAAATCCCCACGGCGCCGGGTGACTTCGACAAGATCCAGCAGCAGATCGCCGACATCGTCAACAAGATCCAGAAGATTCCGTTCGACAGCATCGGCAACAACCTCGACCAGACGCTGGCCGAGCTCAACCGCACGCTCAAGCAAGTGAACAGCGGTGTGCTGCCGGAAGTCACCAACACGCTCAAGGGCGCGCAGAAGACGCTGGGCAATGCAGACAACATGTTCTCGCCCGATTCGCAGCTGCAACAGAACCTGGGCGGTACGCTGCAGGAATTGCAGCGGGCCGCGCGTTCGCTGCGCGTCATGACCGACTATCTGGGCGCGCATCCGGACGCGCTGCTGCGTGGCCGCCGCGCCGACGACAAACCGGCGCAGACGCCGCCACCACCGCCGCCGCCGGTCGAACCGTCGCAAGGGAGCAAGCCATGAAGCGCTGGGGAACGTTGAACCTGGCCATTGCCGCACTGGCGCTGGTGCTGGGTGCGTGCGGTTCGGCGCCGCCGCTGCGCTACTACACGCTGGTGCCGCCGGCTGGTGGCGAAGCCACGGTGGCGCCCACGGCGCAGCCCTTCCAGTTCGAACTGCTGCCGGTCACGGTGCCGGCGCAGGTGGACCAGCCGCAGATGGTGGTGCGCGAGGGCGGGCAGGGCGTTGACGTGCTGCAGGGGCAGCGCTGGATCGCACCGCTGGGTGACGAAGTGCGCGGTGCGCTCAGCGCCGACCTCACGCGTGATTTCCGCGCCCAGGACGTGACCGGTTTGCCCAGCCATGGCAACGCTGTGGTGCGCATCAAGCTCGATATCCGCCGCTTCGATTCCGTGCCCGGCAGCTATGCCTATATCGATGCGGCGTGGAGCGTGCGTCCGCTGAAGGGCGGCGATGGCGTGGCGTGCACCAGTCGCCTCAGCGAAACCGTGGGCCAGGGCTACGACGCCCTGGTGCAGGGACACCAGCAAGCGATCAACCGCCTCGCCGGACAGATCGGCGCGGCCGCGGCGGCCATGGCCAATGGCCAGGGCACCAGCTGCCCTCAGGGTTGATCGCGCAGCCAGCGGGAGTGCGCAACGTGCCTCCCGCCAGGCCCTCCGTGGCACCGTTTTGCGACCGTTTGGCGCGGAACAGACCCCAATTCTGCTAGTCTGCCGCGTTCCCAGCTGACCATCGGAAAGGCCGGTGGCAGCCCGCAAAACTCACGGCGCCGGACACATGCAGGACATTCAGGATCAAGGTAACCAGGACCAGGGCAACGAGCAGGGCTACCAGCCGCAGACGCTGGAAACCGCCGCTCAGACGTATTGGCGCGACCAGCGCGCCTACGAGGTGAAGGAAGACGCCTCGCGGCCCAAGTTCTACTGCCTTTCCATGCTGCCGTATCCGTCCGGCGCGCTGCACATGGGCCATGTGCGCAACTACACCATCGGCGATGTGATCAGCCGCTACCAGCGTATGCAGGGCAAGAACGTGTTGCAGCCGATGGGTTGGGACGCCTTCGGCCTGCCCGCCGAAAACGCCGCGATCAAGAACAAGACCGCGCCGGCCAAGTGGACCTACCAGAACATCGAGCACATGCGCGCCCAGCTGCAGCGCATGGGCTTCGCGTACGACTGGACCCGCGAATTCGCCACCTGTCGCCCCGACTACTACCGCTGGGAACAGTTGATGTTCACGCGGCTGATGAAGAAGGGCATGGCCTACCGCAAGAATGCGGTGGTGAACTGGGATCCGGTGGACCAGACCGTGCTCGCCAACGAGCAGGTGGTCGACGGCCGCGGCTGGCGCTCCGGCGCGCTGGTGGAGAAGCGCGAGATCCCGCAGTGGTTCCTCAAGATCACCGACTACGCGCAGGAACTGCTCGACGGCCTGGACACGCTGCCCGGCTGGCCCGATGCGGTGAAGACCATGCAGCGCAACTGGATCGGTCGTTCCGAGGGCCTGGAAATCCATTTCGACGTGGAAGGCGAGAGCGAGCCGCTCACCGTCTTCACCACGCGTCCCGACACGCTGATGGGCGTCACCTTCGTCTCCATCGCCGGCGAACATCCGCTGGCGCTCAAGGCGGCGCAAGGCAACGCCAAGCTCGCGGCCTTCCTTGAGGAACTCAAGCACGGCGGCGTGTCCGAGGCCGAGCTGGAGACGCAGGAAAAGCGCGGCATGGATACCGGCATCGAAGCCGTGCATCCGCTCACCGGTGAAAAGATCCCGGTGTTCGTGGCCAACTTCGTGCTGATGGGTTATGGCACGGGCGCCGTGATGGCCGTGCCCGGCCACGACCAGCGCGACTGGGAATTCGCCAAGAAATACAGCCTGCCGATCAAGATGGTGGTGGTCGATCGCGCCGTGCTCGATGCCGTGGCCGAGATCAATCACGACCTGTCCAAGGGCGTGGGTTCCGATCCACTGCGCGCCGCGCTCGGCGTTGGCAGCGTCGATGTCTACAACATCCCGGCGGCCGTGCAGCTGATCGAAGACTTCGAGAAAAGCATCCAGGAAGACAGCGCCTTCACCGAGCGCGGCTATCTGGTGAACTCGGGCGAATTCGACGGCATGGATTACGGCCAGGCCTTCGAAGCCATGGCCGCGCGCTTCGAGCGCGAGCACAAGGGCGTGCGCCGCGTGAACTGGCGCCTGCGCGACTGGGGCGTGAGCCGCCAGCGCTACTGGGGTTGCCCGATTCCCGTGATCTACTGCGCCACCTGCGACGCGGTGCCGGTGCCGGAAGACCAGTTGCCCGTCGTGCTGCCGGAAGACGTCGCGTTCTCCGGCGTGCAGTCGCCGATCAAGGCCGATCCCGAGTGGCGCAAGACCACGTGCCCGCAATGCGGCGGTCCGGCCGAGCGCGAAACCGACACCTTCGACACCTTCATGGAATCGAGCTGGTACTACGCGCGCTACACCAGCCCGGGTGCGCACGATCAGGTCGACGAACGCGCCAACTACTGGCTGCCGGTGGACCAGTACATCGGCGGCATCGAGCACGCCATCCTGCATCTGCTGTACTTCCGCTTCTATCACAAGCTGATGCGCGACGCGGGCCTGGTGCATTCGGACGAGCCGGCCACCAACCTGCTGTGCCAGGGCATGGTGATCGCCGAAACGTTCTATCGCGACAGCGCCGATGGCTCGAAGGACTGGATCAATCCGGCCGACGTGGAAATCGAGCGCGACGACAAGGCGCGCGTGATCGGTGCGCGTTCGAAGCACGACGGCCAGCCGGTGAAGATCGGCGGCACCGAGAAGATGTCCAAGTCCAAGAACAACGGCATCGATCCGCAGGCCATGGTGGATAAGTACGGCGCCGACACGGTGCGCTTGTTCTCCATGTTCGCGGCGCCGCCGGAACAGTCGCTGGAATGGAGCGAGGCCGGCGTGGAAGGCATGGCGCGCTTCCTGCGCCGCTTCTGGCGCGAAGTGACCACGCATGCGGCCAACCCGGATCACCCGGTGGTCGATCCGTCCGTGCTGGACGCCGGCCAGAAGACGCTGCGTCGCCAGGTGCACGAAACCATCCAGAAGGTGAGCGACGATTTCGGCCGGCGCCACTCCTTCAACACGGCCATCGCCGCGCTGATGGAACTGCTCAACGCGCTCAACAAGTTCAACGACCAGAGCGACCAGGGCCGCGCCGTGCGCCATGAAGCGCTCGAAGCGATGGTGCTGCTGCTCAACCCGGTGGTGCCGCACGTGAGCCACGCGCTGTGGCAGGTGCTCGGTCATCCGCAGTCGGTGCTGGAAGACCAGCCCTGGCCGCAGGTGGATGGCGCCGCGCTGGTGCGCGACTCGCTCACGCTTGCGGTTCAGGTCAACGGCAAGTTGCGCGGTACCATCGAGGTGGCCGCCAACGCGTCCAAAGAAGAAGCCGAGGCGCTGGCCCGCGCACATCCGCCGGTTGCCGCCTTCCTGGAAGGCCAGACCGTGCGCAAGGTGATCGTAGTGCCCGGCAAGATCGTCAACATCGTCGCAGGATGAAATCCATGAGCCGTGTGTTCAAAGCTTCGCTGCTGTTGATGTCCACTGTTGTGCTGGCAGCGTGCGGGTTCCATCTGCGCCAGAACGTGGCGTTGCCGCCTGCCATGCAGCGCGTGCACGTGACGTCGGGCAATCCCAACCTCCAGCGCGGTCTTGAGCGCGCGCTGGTGAGCTCGGGCATCACGGTCGAAGAGCATGCCGGCACCGGTGTCGCCGAACTTAGCGCTCCACTTGCCCAATTCAGCACCGATACGCTGACCGTGAGCGGGCAGGCGCGCGTGACCGAATACACCGTGCGTTATCACGTGGAATTCGACGTGCACGACGGTACCGGCCAGCCGCTGGTACCGCACCAGCGCATCGACCTGCAGCGCGAATTCAGCTACGACGCCACCAATACCGTGGGTACGCAGGCGCAGGTCGACGCGATCCAGGGCAGCCTCAACGACGACATGGTGCAGGCCATCCTGTTCCGTCTGCAGGCGGCTGGCCGTCATCCGGGCCAGACGGCCGCGGCGGCTGCTGAGCAAGCGCAGCCGGCCTCGGCCAGCAGCACGCACTAAGCAAGCGCCTCCTCATGCCGCTCAACGCCATGCAATGGCAGAAATCGCTGGCCGCCGATCAACTGCGGCCGGTGTATCTGCTGGCCGGCGAAGAATTGCTGGTGCTGGAAGCCGCTGACGCGTTGCGCGCGCAAGCACGCAAGCTCGGCTATGCCGAACGCGAAGTGCTGGATGTCGGCAACCATTTCGACTGGGATGATCTGGCGCGCGCCGCGGCCGGCATGTCGCTGTTCGCCACGCGCCGCCTGCTCGACCTGCGCCTTCCCACCGGTCGCCCCGGTACCGAAGGCGCCAAGGCCATCAACGAGTTCTGCGCCAATCCGCCGCCGGACGTGACCTTGCTGATCACGGCCACCGAGTGGAGCAACAAGCACGAAGGCGCGTGGACCAGGAACCTCGATGCCGCAGGCGCCCTGGTGGTGTTCAATGCGCCGCGCCCGAACGAATGGGCGTCGTGGATTGGTGCACGCCTGTCGTCGCGCGGGCTCTCGGCCACGCCCGATGCGTCCGCGCTGCTCGCCGAGCGCGTGGAGGGCAATCTGCTTGCCGCGGCGCAGGAAATCGACAAGCTGGTCGTATTGCACGGCCAGGGCAAGATCGATGCGCAGGAGATGGAAAACCTCGTCGCCGACAGCGCCCGCTACGACGCATTCAAGCTCACCGACGCCGCGTTCGCAGGCGAGGGCGGTCGCGCGCTGCGCATTCTCGCCGGCCTGCATGCCGAGGGCGAGGAGCTGATCGGCCTGATGGGTTGGCTGGTGAACCAACTGCAGCTTGCGTTGCGACTGGCCAACGCCCACGACTTCGCTGCGCAGGCACGCGCCGAGCGCTTGTGGCCGGCGCGCGAACAACTCTTCCGCAAGGCGCTGCGCCGCGCACCGCGCGAACACTGGCTGCAGTGCCTGGCGCGCGCCGCGCGCATCGATCGCATGGCGAAAGGCCGCGAGCAGGGCGATGCATGGCTGGAAGCCGAGCGCCTCATCGCGGCCATTGCCGAACCGCGGGCTTCCGGCGCACTGGCATGAAGCCGCTGGCGCTTTTTGGTGGCACGTTCGATCCGGTGCACCTGGGGCACCTCAGCGTGGCGTGGGAAGCCTCCGAACTGCTCAACGCCGAAGTGCGCCTGATGCCGGCCAACGTGCCGCCCCATCGCCATGCTCCCACCGCAACGCCGGCGCAGCGCGTCGCCATGTTGAAGGCGGCGCTGCAAGGCCAGGAACGTCTCACCCTCGATACACGCGAACTGCGCCGCGAAGGGCCTTCCTACACCATCCACACCTTGCGCGAATTGCGCCAAGAGCAGGGCGATCGACCGCTGGTGCTGCTGCTGGGCGCCGATGCGTTCGCCAACCTGCCGAGCTGGCACCACTGGCGCGAGCTGTTCGAGCACGCGCACATCGGCGTGCTCAACCGTCCCGGCATCGATGCAGCCTGGTCGGTGGAACTGGCAGTGGAAATCCTTCCGCGTCGCGTGACCGATCCCGACCTGCTGCAGACCTTGCCCGCAGGCAAGGTGATCGAACTGGCCGTGACGCCGCTGGAAATTTCCGCGACGCGCGTGCGCGAACTGCTGGCGGAAGGACGCGACCCGCGTTACCTGCTGCCGTGCGGCCTGTTCGACGATCCCGCCGTGCTCGCGCCTTATCGAGGCAAACCGCTGCCGTAAGGCGATGGCGTGGTGCGTGACCGCGGCGTCGCAGTCACGCCCATGCTTACGACGTACGCGGCACGAACCGCAGCGCCACCGAGTTCATGCAATAGCGCAGGCCGGTGGGGCGCGGACCATCATCGAACACGTGGCCCAGATGGCTGTCGCATCCCGCGCAACTCACCGCGATGCGTTCCCAGCCAAACGTGGTGTCGCGTATCTCGATCACGTTCTGCTTGGCGATCGGCTGCCAGAAACTCGGCCAGCCCGTACCCGAATCGAACTGCGTAGCGGCGTCGAACAAGGCGGTGTCGCAGGCGGGGCAACGGTAGAGACCCGGCACGGCCGGCTTGTCGTGCGCACCGCTGAAAGCGCGCTCGGTGCCGGCACGACGCATCACGTAGTACGCATCGTCGCTGAGGCGCTCATGCCATTGCGCGTCGTTGAGCACCAGCTTGGGCACGTGGCATTGCCCCAGCTTGTGGCCGTCGTCGGCGAAGCAGATGAGCAGCACCTCGCCGCCGGTGGCGGGCGGTGTGGCTGCCATGGCCTCGCCGCTCAGTGCGCCGTGCTTCAACAGCGTGGGTAACGCAAAGCCTCCGATGGCAGCAAGAGCTCCTCCTGTCAGCGCCGCGCGCAGAAAGCGGCGACGCTCCAGTTTCACGATGTCCTTGGTGCGAGACATGAGAACCTCCGTGAGGTTGAATCAGCCGAAAGTGAAGGCGTACGCCTGAACGCCGGGGTCGAGGAACGTGATCTCGAAGGTACGCTCGCCGGTGCCGTTGGCCTGGCGAACCAACTGATAGAGACGCTGCGACGTCACCGTGCCGTTGCCGTCGCTGTCGGTGTCCATGCCGTGATCGGCGCCCGGCGTCTTGCCGTCGATGGTGACGCGGAAGCGCACCGGCTTGCCGTCATGCGTGGGGCCCAGCACCAGATGCAGGTCGCGTCCGCGGAAGCGATAGACGATGCTGCCGTTGGCGGCATCGAGACGAGCATTCTCGTCGCGCACGGTCCAGCGGCCATCCAGTGCCCACTGGTTGGTCATCAAGGTTTTCGGTGCGTGATACGTCCACACATCGTCGTGCGCCACCTGGCCGCCGGCGAAATTCTCGGCGCGTGCGTAACCGACGTACGTCTCCGGCGAGCGCATCGCATCGCCCGAACCCGCGGCTTCCGCCCCCTGTGCGCCCGGCTGCACATAGCCTCCAGGGAGATTCTTCTGGCCGGCTTCGGTCAGCAGCTGGCGAATCACATCCTCGCTCTGCTCGTACTCGCCTTCGCCGAAGTGGTGATGACGGATGCGGCCTTGCGGATCGATGAAGTAATGCGCAGGCCAGTATTCGTTGTTGAAGCCTTTCCAGATGGCGTAGTCGTTGTCGAGCGCGACGGGATAATCGACGCCCAGATCCTTGATCGCTTTGCTGACGTTCTGCGGATCTTTCTCGAAGGCGAATTCCGGCGCGTGTACGCCGATCACGACGAGGCCATGATCCTTGTACTTGTCAGCCCACGCGTGCACATACGGCAACGCGCGAATGCAGTTGATGCACGAATACGTCCAGAAATCGACCAGCACCACCTTGCCGCGCAGCGACTGCACCGACAGCGGCGGCGTGTTGAACCATTGGGTGGCACCTTGCAGCGATGGCAGTTCGCCTTCCACCGGCAACGGTTCGCCTTGCTTGACCACGGGTGCTGGCGCGGGTGCGGGACGGGCCGCATCGATCAGCTTCTGTTCGATACCGCCCGTGCTGGCCAGCGACACGCGCGTCAACACGCCGGTATCCAGACCCAGTGCAATCGCCGCAACACCAGCCAATACCAGCACGCCGAGCGCGCGACGCACCCATTCGCCGGCACCGAGCGAGCGCTTCATCAGCGAGAAGACGCGCCCGCCCACCAGCAGCGCCAGGGCCAGCGACGTCGTCGCGCCCAGGGCGTAGGTCAATAGCAACAACGAGGTCTGCAGGCTGGCGCCGTTCAATGCCGCGCCGGTCAGCAGAAGGCCAAGGATGGGGCCGGCACACGGCGCCCACAGCAGGCCGGTCGCCACGCCCAGTCCGGCGGCGGACCAGATCGAATCGTCTTCCTCGGAACGCTGCGACAGCTTGTTGCCCAGCGCCACGAACGGACGGCTGATCCATTCGGCCAGTCGCGTCGACAAGAGCGTCAATCCCAGTGCCGCCAAAACGATCAAGGCGATGATGCGCCCGTACTGGTTGGCCTGGATCGCCCAACTGCCGCCCACCGCCGCCAGCGTGGCCACCAGCGCGAACGTGAGTGCCATGCCCACCAGCATCGGCAGGCCGTTGCGGGCGAAGGGCCGGTCGGCCCGGGCAAACACGAACGGCAGCACCGGCAGGATGCACGGGCTGAGAATGGTCAGTACGCCACCGAGATAGGCCAGGATCAACACGAGCATGGAGCGGAGGTCCGTGGGGATGTCACTGGATCATTCGTCGCGGATACGGTTCAGGTTACCTGCGCCCAAAGAAAAAGGCCCGGCACATGGCCGGGCCTTCTTGCTTGCCTGATGGCGGCGATCAGAAGCTGGCGCGCACGCCGACGCTGATGTTCTCGCTGCCGTTGTTGTTCACGCGCACGCCGCCGTGCAGGGCCCAGGTCGGATTGAAGCTGTAGACCAGGCCGAAATCGGCATACACGTTGCCCAGGATGCCGGGGCCCTCATGGCTGTAACGGCCACCGTTGCTGTAGCCGATATAGGCGTTGGCAACGAGGTTGTTGACGATGCGGCCCATTACGCCCGTATTGACGGCCCAGAGATTGCCGTCGGTACTGATGTTGCCGCAGCGGCTAGCGGAGGCCGTGGCCGAGCGAGCCCAGGCGCAGTAATGGTCGCTGACGCGATCGTGCGTGTAGGACACCTGGGTCACCCAGTCGGCCTGCGAGCCGATGGAGGCGGCGTAGCCCATGCCCAGCGACCATGGACGGTCCTTGAACTTGTCGGTCGTGCCGTACGTATAACCCGAAGCATAGTCGCTGCTGGAATACGTGGGCGAACGCAGGTCGGTGTAGCTGCCGAACACCTGGAAGTTGTTGGCGAACTGGTACGAACCGCTGAACGATGCACCATCCGCCCTTGCGTCGTGGCCAGAGCCAGTGACGTTGACGTAGTCGAGCTGCACGTAGGTGTAGCCGATGCCGTTGCTGTCGGTTGCCTGGGCAGCAAGAGGCGCGGCGACGGCGGCGAGCGCCATCGCGATCAGGATCTTTTTCATTGGGCTTTCCTTGCGATTGAAACGAACGGTCTGTTGGGGAAGGCAGACTCGGCGGGCATTAGGCCAGCCAGGGGACGGGGCTGACCATCGGAAGATTCCGAAAAGCCCGCGAAAAACGATATTCAAGGGACCCAGCGGTGTTCCCAAGGCTGCGCTGAGGGCGACAGGACGTAACTCGATGCCGGGTCGCATCGAATGGAGGAGAAGGACCCTCGACGCCCGAATATGACCGCCACCTTGACCTTACCCCACACGATAGGTCTAGATATCGTCCTTTCCCGCTGGGCCAGGACCGATTCCATCGTGAGCGATGCTGCAGCCCCCGTCGGCGACACGCAGGAGCGTCAGCGCGCCGCGTGGATGGCTGCGGCGCAGGGTGGTGATCGTCGGGCGTACGAACGGGTGCTGGCCGCGTCGGTGCCGCTGATTCGCGTCGCCGCGAGGCGACAGGGCGTTGCCGTGGACCAGCTCGACGATGTGGTGCAGGAGACCCTGCTCACCGTGCACCGGGTTCGGCATACCTATGATCCGGCGCGCTCCTATGACGCGTGGCTCTCGGCATTGGCGGGGCGGCGCGCCATCGATGCGCTGCGCAGTCAGGGACGTCGCGGCAGCCGCGAGGTGCACGACGAACATGCCTACGACATGCATCCAGATGCGGACGATGCCACGGCAGCGGCGGAGCGCGATCAAGAGGCGCAGCGACTGCACGACGCCATCGCTTCGCTGCCGCCCGGTCAACGCGAAGCCATCGAGCAGCTGGGATTGAAGGAGCGTTCGCTGTCCGAAGTATCCGCCGAAACGGGGCGACAGACCGGCGCGCTGAAGGTCAATCTGCATCGCGCATTGAAGGCGCTGCGTGCGCGTTTCCACGGAGAACCCTGAGCATCATGGCCGAACCGCGACTCCCCGAGTCACTGATCCAATCGCTGGGCGATCAGCTCACGCCGGTGCGGCGCCTGCCGCCCCCGTGGGTGCGTACGCTCGGCTGGTTGGTGGTGGTGGCAGTGATCGCGGCGGGCCTGCTGATGCATTACGGTGTCGGCCACATGATCAAGCGCTGGGTCGCGGCGCCGGACATCGCCATCGCTGGCGTGGGTGCGGTGATCACGGCGGTTAGCGCGGCCTGGGCGGCGTTTACCCTGGGCGTGCCGGGACGTTCCTGGCGTTGGGTGTGGCTGCCATTGCCGAGCCTGTTGCTGTGGGTGGGCGCGAGTGGGTTGGGCTGCATGCGTGACTGGCTTGGACCGTCGGCGCATATCGCCCGGTTCAATGAGGCCAGCGATTGCCTCATCTTCATCATCAGTCTCTCGGTGCCGTTGTCGGCCCTGATGATCTGGCTGCTGCGCCGTGCCTGTCCGCTGCGTCCGGTGCTGGCGGCGATCATGATCGGCCTGGCTTCGGCCGCGGCCTCGGCGGCATTGCTCGAGATCTGTCACGCCTTTGCCGTTGCGGCCACGGACCTGCTGACCCACGCGATGGCCGTCGCCATCGTGGTGCTGGCCAATGCCTTAATGGGCGGTCGCCTGCTGCAGCCTGCGTTGAAGTAACGGTTTTCCTGGCGGCGACATCGCCGGACGCGACCCCAAAACCAAGGCATGGAACGCGTGCAGCGCGATGAAAATGGGGTGCTGCGCCGCAGCACGCAATCACGACGAAAACGGACCGCCCGTCGCCACGGGCTGACGACATCAGCGCTGATGCGACATCGATGCATGCGGATCAACCGCCGTGCTTCCCCGCGCCGCACGCACCGCAGCAATCGCAAATTATTGCTGTTGCCCTCGCCATATTCCAACTGAATGGCCATCGCGCCATGACACATTCGTGGGTCACGCGTGGGTATAGGCTTTGGCACCGGAAGGGGGCGGTCGCATGGGCGATCGGATGAAGAGGTTTGACGGACCAGGGATGGGCCGTTCGCATCGGGCAGGAAGGCTGATGCGGCGTGGCCGGTAGTCGACATGATCGCCACCGGTTTGCCGTCGTCGTTCGGGAGGGACGATAGCGGTTGTTCGATGGAAGTGCGGCCTCACCGCACGGTTACCTCACCGTTTCTGGAGATACCCAACCATGAAAGTTTCCCGTTACGCCGTACTCGCTTTCGCGACCGCCGTTGTGTTTGGCTTGGCCATGTCTCCGGTCATGGCACAGAGCACCACGCCGCAGTCGACCCAGGACGCCAGCAAGGACGCGATGAAGTCCAGCTCGGACGCCATGAAGTCCAGCAGCGATTCGATGAAGAGCGACGCGATGAAGGGCGATTCGATGAGCAGCGACTCGATGAAGAGCGACGCCACCCAGACCCATCACAAGAAGCAGCACAACACGAAGAAGAGCGGCGCACCCGCTTCCTCGTCCACTGCCGGCCATTGATGCATTGATGCGCTGAAAAGAACGAGGCCCTCTCCGCGCGGAGAGGGCCTCTTTTTTTGCCCCAGCGACAGAAGCGGACCCTCGTGCGCCGCGATTGCTTGTCATGGACGGCATCCGGAGTGCACGGAGCCTGTCTCTCGGGGCCGCTGGGCCGGCAGGGGTCTCGACCCGCGAATCAGATCGATCTCGGTCGAGCCTGCTTGCTCCGGCCCGGTTTTTCCGTTTGACATGGGCTTCAAAGTGGTCCGGTATACTGCGGCTGCGCCATCCCGCGCGTCGATCCCGCATCGAGGCAAACGCACTTGAGTCAGACCGCCAAGCGCAACACCAAATCCGCCACCACGGCGGTCCTTCGCCAGCATGTCATCAACGCGCTGGACGAACTGAAGGCCAAGGACGTTCGTGAAATCGACGTCCGCGGCAAGACCTCCATCGCCGATCTGCTGGTCATCGCTTCCGGCACCTCCGCGCGCCACGTCAAATCCATCGCCGACGAAGTCGTCAAGTTCGCCAAACAGGCGGGCGTGATGCCGCTCGGCGTGGAGGGCGAGCGCGAAGCCGAATGGGTACTGGTGGACCTGGGTGACGTGATCGTTCACGTCATGCTGCCGCGCATTCGCGAGTTCTATGGCCTGGAAAGGCTGTGGACCGTGGGTGATCGCGACATGGACACCGAAGTCGCCAACGCGGGCTGATGGCCCGCGTACCGGCGGTGAATGCCGCGCGCTGTCCAACGCGCGTGGCTTCCCCCTTGTTTCCCCGATTTTTGGATCGTGATTCATGCGCGCCCGTTTGATCGCCGTCGGCGAACGCATGCCCTCGTGGGTAGCCGAAGGCTTTGCCGAATACCGCAAGCGGCTGTCGCACGAGCTTCCGCTGGAACTGATCGAGCTCAAGCCCGGCATCCGCGGCAAGGGTCGCGACGACGCGCGCGCGATCCAGGATGAAGGCGCCGCGATTCTTGCGGCCTTGCCGCGCGACATCCACGTCGTCGCGCTCGATGGTCGCGGCAAGACATGGTCCAGCGAAGAGTTGGCGGCGCAACTCGCCAAATGGCGCATGTCCGGCCGCGATCTCGCCTTTCTCATCGGCGGTCCCGATGGTCACGCACCCGACGTGCTGGCGCGGGCGGATCAATCCTGGTCGCTCGGGCCGTTGACGCTGCCGCACATGCTGGTGCGGCTGGTGTTGGCCGAACAGCTCTATCGCGCCACGACCCTGCTTGCGGGACATCCCTACCATCGCGCGTAGTTGCGTGAGGCACCGATGACCTAAGGGCGCGTCGACGCGGTTGGCTTGTTTCGGATGGCGATGGCGTCTGTCCATGTGCCGGCTCGGCGCGTTTTTCCCGGGAAGTGGTCATAGGCGAGCCTGGGGCGGCCACGCATACTGGCGTCAACGACGCTGTTGCGGGGATGCGCGCATGTCCATCACGGTACGCCAGGCCACCATTCACGACCTCGATCTCGTGGCACCGCTGTTCGACGCCTACCGCGTGTTTTATGGCCAGCCGACCGACATCGCACGCGCCACGCAATTCCTGCGCGAACGCTTTCAGCATCACGACTCCGTGGTGGTGCTGGCAATGGATGGCGACGGCGAAGGCGCGGGTTTCGTGCAGCTGTACCCGATGTTCTCGTCGGTGCGCACGTCACGCATGTACCTGCTCAATGATCTTTTTGTCGCACCGAACGCACGTCGACGCGGCGTGGCTGCGGCATTGATGCGCGAAGCGATGGATTTCGCGCGCGCGGTCGGCGCATCCGGCATGACGCTCGCCACGGCTCACGCCAATGTGTCGGCGCAGCGGCTCTACGAGTCGATGGGATGGAAGCGCGACGAGGAATTTCGCGAGTATTTCGTGCGGTTCTGATGCACTCGACCATCGTCTAGCTTGCCAGGAGTTTGACGCTTTCGCGGGTTACCATTGGAGGATTGCCGTGCAGGAGACATCCCCGTGGACAAGCGCATTCGTCATGCAGGACTGGCCGCCAAGGTCATGACGGCAGCCAAGGCCGCGGAGCGAGTCGATCACGGCATGACGATCGGCATGAGCGGCTTCACCGGCGCGGGCTATCCAAAGGCGGTGCCGCAGGCGCTCGCCGCGCGCATGGTGGCCACGCACGAACGCGGCGAACCCTTCCGCGTGCGCGTGCTGACGGGTGCCTCCACGGCACCGGAACTCGATGGCGCGCTGGCGCGTGCCGATGGCATCGACCTGCGCTTGCCATATCAGTCCGATCCGGAACTTCGCGCGCGCATCAATCGTGGCGAGATGGATTATCTGGACATCCATCTCAGCCATGTGGCGCAGTACGCGTGGTTCGGCTTCTTCGGCAAGATCGATCTGGCGGTGATCGAAGCGGCGGCGATCATGCCCGACGGCAGTCTGCTGGCGTCATCCTCGGTGGGCAACAACAAGACGTGGCTCGATCTGGCCGACAAGGTGATTGTCGAAGTGAATCACTGGCAGCCGCTCGAACTGGACGGCATGCACGACATCTATTACGGCACCGCCTTGCCGCCGCATCGCAAGCCGATCCCGTTGCTCAGGCCCGATGATCGCATTGGCGAAAGATATCTTCGGCTCGACCCCGCCAAAGTCATCGCGGTGGTGGAAACGAATGCGCCCGATCGCAACAGTGCCTTCGCGCCGCTGGATGATTGCTCGCGCCAGATTGCGGGTCACCTGATCGAGTTCTTCCGCCACGAAATCGCCAAGGGCCGGCTGCTTCCCCAATTGCTGCCGCTGCAATCGGGGGTCGGCAACATCGCCAACGCGGTGCTGGCCGGCTTGCGCGATGGTGGCTTCAGCGGACTGAGCGCATTCACCGAAGTGATCCAGGACGGCATGCTCGAACTGCTGGAGGACGATGTGCTGTCGGTAGCGTCCGCCACGTCGTTCTCGCTGAGCCCGGCCGGCATCGAACGCTTTCTGGGCAAGATCGACTTCTTCCGCCAGCGCATCATTCTTCGCACGCAGGAAATCTCCAATCATCCCGAATTGGTGCGTCGCCTAGGCTGCATTGCGATGAACGGCATGGTGGAAACCGACCTCTACGGCAACATCAATTCCACCCATGTCGCCGGTACCAGCATCATCAACGGTATTGGCGGTTCGGGCGATTTCGCGCGCAACGGTTTCCTCTCCTGCTTCCTCACGCCGAGCACGGCGAAGCATGGCGCGGTGTCGTGCATCGTGCCGATGGTTAGCCACGTCGACCACACCGAGCATGATGTTTCCGTGATCGTCACCGAGCAGGGGCTGGCCGACCTGCGCGGCCTGTCGCCGCGGCAGCGTGCCAAGGTGGTGATCGAGCGCTGTGCCCACCCAAGCTACCGGCCTCTGCTGCAGGACCACTTCGATCGGGCCATGCACCACAGCCGCGGTAAGCACACGCCACATCTGTTGCAGGAAGCACTTTCGTGGCATCAGCGTTTCCTCGACAGCGGCGATATGAGACCTTAGGGTTTCCTGCCGTTACCGGGGCTGCTTCCTATGCTCTATCTTGCTTCCCAGTCGCCGCGCCGCCGCCAGTTGCTCGAGCAGATCGGCGTGAACTTCCGCATCGTCGATGTCGACGTGCCCGAACAGCGCTTGCTGGGCGAATCACCGCGCGATTACGTGAGCCGCGTGGCGCGCGAAAAGGCGAGGGCAGGGTTGGCCGTGCTTGAGGAATCCGGTGCGGCCGTACTTGGTGCGGATACCGAAGTCGTGCTCGATGACGAAGTCTTCGGCAAGCCCGACGATGCGGAAGATGCCGCATGCATGCTGCGTCGCTTGTCGGGCCGCGTGCATGAAGTGATTTCCACCGTGTGGCTGGTGACGCGTTCAGGTGAATGGTCCGATACCAGCCTGTCGCGTGTGACCATGCCAACCCTGGACAACGCCACCATCACCGCCTATATCGCCACCCGCGAGCCCTTTGGCAAGGCGGGTGCGTACGGCATCCAGGGCCATGGCGCCAAGCTGATCGAGCATCTCGATGGCAGCCATTCCGGCGTCATGGGGATGCCGATCTACGAGACGGCACGCTTGCTGCGCGCGCATTCGCTGATCGGCGCCTGATCGGCGCTCTTCGCAAGGTACGTCAGCTGTTGCTGATCACGAACCACGAAACCACGGCGAGCATGTTGTTCATGCCATGCGCCACCACGGCGGGCCAGATCGAACCCGACTGCACGCGCAGCCAGCCGAGGATGAGCCCAAGCAGCGCAAGATTGGGCAGCGCGTACCAGAGGAACGACAAGTCCGGCAGGTGCACGCAGGCGAACAGCAGGGCGGACAGCACGATGGCCATGCCATTGCCGGTGTAGCGCGCGATGGCCGACAACAGTACGCCGCGGAACAGCAGTTCTTCCACCAGCGGGCCGACGCTGATCACCAGCAGCGCCAGCGGCAGTCGCAGCGCCAACGACGTATGCGCGCCGAGCTGCTTGATGTCCTGGCTCACTTCGTGACCTTGCGCCAACCACTGTGTGAGCATGCCGCCGACGATGGGCATCATCACGCCCGCCGCGAGCGCGGTCACGTAAAAAGCGAGGTGTGGAGACGATGTGAAGCCCAGGCCCGGCGGTTCAGCCTGGCCCCATTGCTGCGGCCACCAGCGGCGGGCGAGATGCACGATCACCGCGGCCGAAATCAGCAGCGTGACCATCACGGCAGCGGCCGTCATATCCGATTGGCCGAGCCAGTGGCGACCCAGCGGAATGATGTCGCCCAGTCCGCCGCCCTGTCGCAGCGTAGCGACGACGCCGGCCGCCAGCGTGAACACGCTGCCCACGGCAAGCTGCAGGGCGAAATACAGCACGATCAGGGCGATGGCCTGGCCCGGGGCAGGCGCGCGCGAAGCGGGGTGTGGCGGCGAAACGGGTAGCTCGGTCAGGCGGTTCGCATCCATCAAAAACGTTCCAGGGCGCACGCGCGCGCAGTAGTTGCGTCAGCAGGTTTCGCGCTCACCGGCCGATGTGGCCACGCTAGACCTTGGCGTTGCGCGTGCCAATCCTGTCCTTTGGCACGGTCGGCGCAGGCCTTCCATGCGACGGGCGCCGAGCAGCCCATGGCTGTCATCGCGTTCACGGCATCGCCTTGTATAGTGAAGGGACGTTCCAAGGAGGAAATCGGCGCTCAGGCGCCAGCCCATGTTTGCATTCGACTGGCTGTCCGACCCGACTGCCTGGGCAGGTCTACTCACCCTCGTGGTGCTGGAGATCGTGCTCGGCATCGACAATCTCGTCTTCATCGCGATCCTTGCCGACAAGCTGCAGTCGAAAGAGCGCGACAAGGCCCGCGTGCTTGGCCTGTTGCTGGCGCTCGTCATGCGGCTCGCGCTGTTGGGTGCGATGTCGTGGCTGGTGAAGCTCACCACGCCCATCGTCGAATGGGGTGCGGTGTCGCTCTCCTGGCGCGACATCATCCTGCTGTTGGGTGGCGCGTTCCTGCTGTTCAAGGCCACGGTGGAATTGCACGAGCGCCTGGAAGCGGCCGACCACGGCGACGCAGCCAAGCGCGCGCCTGCGCGGTTCTGGCTGGTGGTGGCGCAGATCGTAGCGCTCGATGCGGTGTTCTCGATCGATTCGGTCATCACCGCCGTGGGCATGGTCGATCACCTGTCGGTGATGATGATTGCCGTGGTGATCGCGATGATCCTGATGATCAGCGCCAGCAAACCGCTCACCAGCTTCGTCAATGCGCGGCCGACGGTGGTGATCCTGTGCCTGTCGTTCCTGTTGATGATCGGTTTCAGCCTGGTCGCGGAAGGCTTCGGTTTTCACATTCCGAAGGGCTACCTGTACGCGGCGATCGGCTTCTCCATCCTGATCGAAGTGTTCAACCAGTTGATGCGCCGCAATCGCCAGCGCAGCCTGTTGGGCAGTGCGCGCACGTTGCGCGATCGCACCGCCTTGGCCGTGCTGAACCTGCTGGGCGGTGCCGGCGACGACGAAGACGCCGCGCCGAAAACGACGACGGCGAATCCCGAAGGCAGCGTTGCCATGTTCGGCAAGGACGAACTGGCGATGGTGCAGGGCGTGCTGGATCTGGCGCATCGCCCAGTGCGTTCCATCATGACGCCGCGTCCGGAAATCAACTGGATCGACCCGCGCGAAAGCGCCGAGCAGCTTCGCGCCGAAGTCACCGCATCAAGCCATGCGTGGCTGCCGGTGGCGGGCGACGATCTCGATCAACTGGTCGGCGTGGCGTCATCGCGCGATCTGCTGGCCAGCCTGCTGGAACACGGCCACATCGACGTGGAACAGGTGGTGCGCAAGCCGCTCACGGTGCTCGAATCGTTGAGCGTGCTGCGCCTGATCGAGGAATTCCGCCGTTCGACGCTGCAGGTTGCACTGGTGGTGGACGAATACGGCAGCGTGCTCGGCCTGGTCACGCCTACCGACGTGCTCGAAGTGATCGCCGGCGAATTTCCCGACGAGGACAGTGGCGACCCTTCCGCCGTGCAGGAAACCGACGGCACCTGGCTGCTCGATGCCAGCCTGGACCTGCGTCGTGTCGAGCACCTGCTTGGTTTCAAGCTGACCGGCGACGACAGTTTTTCCACGCTTGCTGGCTACGCGCTGCAGCAGCTGGGCCGCTTGCCCAACGTGGGCGATACGTTCACCAGCGAAGGCCTGCTGTTCGAAGTGGTGGGGATGGACGGTGCGCGCATCGAGCGCCTGAAGGTGAATCCGGTCGAATGACGCATGGGGCGCACATGACGTGCGCCCCATCGTTGGCTCATCCAACCATCATCGCGCGGACCAGCCCGATGACGCCGAACACCAGGATCACCGCCCAGGCCGCCGTCGCCAGCATGAAGCCGGGGCCGCGCTTGGCCGCATCCTGCAGATAGGTCACCGCGTACCACACGCGGGCGAACACCCACACCAGGCCCGCCACGCCGGCCCACAGCGGGTAACCGTACTGCACGGCCAGCCACAGCGTGGGCAGGAAGATCACCGTCGATTCCAGCGTGTTCATCTGCACGCGCCAGGCGCGCTCGAAGCCCGGATGACCGCCGATGGCCGGCGCCTTGACCCCGTATTTCGTGCGCGCGTTGCTGGTGGCCCAGACGGTGCCGAACTGGAGCAGGACCGTGAGCAGGACGACGACGGCGGGCAGGTGCTGGATCATGTGTGTTTTCTCCGAAAAGGGTGGCTCACTGTAGCCATCGCGTGCCAATGGCGGGAGAGGGCGCGAGGCGCTATCGTCACCGGACCGTCGGATACGCGAGGGCCGTCATATGGATTGGCAGAAAGGCGAACGCAGCCAGAACGTCGAGGTCGACAGTGGCGGCGGCGGTCCCCGTTTCGGCGGCGGTCGCGGCATGGGCATTGGCGGCATCATCATCCTCGCCATCCTGGGTTTCGTGTTCTTCAAGGACCCCACCGCGTTGCTGGGACAGGCGGACAACGGCGGCCAGCAGGTGGCCGCGCCCAGCGGGCAGCCGGCGAACGTCGACCCGCAGACCAAGGATTTCGTCAGCGCCATCCTCGGTTCCACCGAGAAGACTTGGGGCGATATTTTCGCGGCGCACGGGCGCCAGTACGTCGACCCCAAGCTGGACCTGTTCAGCGGTGGCGTGAATACCGCCTGCGGTGCGGCGTCGACCGCCGTGGGTCCGTTCTATTGCCCGGGCGACCAGAAGGTTTACCTGGACGTGGCGTTCTTCCAGGAACTGGAAAGCCGCTTCCACGCGGCCGGCGATTTCGCCCGCGCCTATGTGATTGCGCATGAAGTGGGCCATCACGTGCAGAACCTGCTCGGTGTGTTCGACCAGGTGGAACAGGCGCGTCGCCGCGGCGCGCGCATGGAAGGCGCCGATGGCCTTTCCGTTCGCCAGGAATTGCAGGCCGACTGCTTTGCCGGCGTGTGGGCCAACCATAGCCAGCAGCGCTTGCAATGGCTGCAGCCGGGCGACATCGAATCGGCGCTCAACGCGGCCAGCAAGATCGGCGACGATGCGCTTCAGCAGCAGGCGCAGGGCAGGGTGGTGCCCGACTCGTTCACGCATGGCACCTCCGCGCAACGCGTGAAATGGTTCCGCGCAGGTTTCGACAGCGGCGACATTGCAAGCTGCAATACGTTTTCCGGCGAGCCGTGAGAAACGCAGCATCGAAGGCCCGCCATGGCGGGCCTTCGGCGTTCTAGAATGCCCGTCTGCGCGCCCACCGGGCGCTCCCGAACGATCTGCATGTTGCATCCCTGCCTGAGTTGCGGTGCCTGTTGCGCCTTTTTCCGCGTGGCCTTTCATTGGTCAGAGGCGGACGCGTCGCTGGGCGGCGTGGTGCCGCCGGAGCTCACCGAAACGCTCGATCCACATCGTCTGGTGATGCGCGGTACGCAGGCATCGCGCCCACGCTGCGTGGCTTTGCAGGGCGTGGTGGGCGAGGCGGCGCATTGCGGCATCTACGAGCGCAGGCCCTCGGTGTGCCGCGAGGTGGAGCCCTCCTGGGAATTCGGACGTCCCAGCGCGCAATGCGACAAGGCGCGGCTGGGACACGGATTGCCCGTGCTCACGCCGGAAGACTGGCCGGTGACCGCTGCCGGCGACTGACTCGCCGCTCAGCGCGACATCAGCGGATTGGCCTCGTTCTGGAAGGCCAGCACGAACTGCTTCAGGTCGGCTTCGTTGACGTCGGAGATCACCACGTAATGCATGCCATCGCCGGTCCAGCGGATCACCGTGTAACCGTGTTCCTGCGTCGCGACCTGCGGTGCCGTGCCGCTTTCCGCCGGCCACTGGAACAGGTTGATCACGTGCAGGCGGCGCTTGTAGACCAGCGCGGCCACGCTGTGTCCTTCCAGTGCATCCAGACGGCCGCCGGCCAGGGGGAAGCCTTCGCCGGCCAGGTCTTTCACGCGCGGCGAGAAATCGAGCTTGCCCTCGAACCACGGCTTCACCGTGTGCTGGTCGGTGGAGATCACATCCATCAGATGCTCGCCCTGCAATGAGCGCACATGGCCGGAGATGGCTTGCGCAACGATGGCATCGCCCGTGCCGCGCGAAGGCAGCCAGTGCAGCCACGCGGGCACGGAAAGCAGCATGGCCGCCACAAAGCCGGCCGCCGCGGCCAACGGCACGAACGAGCGTCGCCGCACCGGCAATGGCGTCACCGTGGAGGGCGTGGAGGGCGCGGGTGGCGTGGTCCACTGGGCGCGCAGCGCATCGGGCGCGCGACGATAAAGCGTAGGTTCGGACAGGGCCTTCTGCATGATGGCGTAAGTCTCGTAGCGCGCCTTGCAGGCAGCGCATTCGCTGAGATGGCGAGCCATCGCCGCGCTGTCGGCGGCATCCAGCTCGTCGTCGAGATAGGCGTGCAGAAGCAGCCCGGCGTCATCGCACATCATGACGACGTACCTCCTTGGGCCGACAGGTGAGTTCGTCCCGCAGGCGTTCGCGGGCACGGGCAAGACGGGACATCACCGTACCGATCTTCTGCTCGGTGATGGCCGCTATTTCCTTGTATGAGCATTCTTCGAGTTCACGCAGTACCAGCACTTCGCGCAGCGGCGGCGGCAATCGTTCCAGCGCCGCCTGCAGCGCGCCCACGTCCACGGCGAGCAGGGTGAGGGTTTCGGGCGACGGGCCGTCGTCCACCAGCGGATGCTTCGCGTCGTCCAGTTCGTCGTGCAAGGCGTCCTGCGGTGCGCGGCTGCGCAGCGTGTAGAACGTATTGCGCACGATGGCGAGCAGCCACACGCGCACGTCGCCGCCATGGAAGCTGTCGAAATAACGCAGTGCGCGCAGCATGGCTTCCTGCACCACGTCCTGCGCGTCGGCGGGATTGCGCGCGAGCCAGTGCGCCAGGTTGTAGGCCGCATCGAGATACGGCACCACCTGCGCCTCGAAGCGGGCGCTCCGGGCGACATCGGTTCCTTTGGGACTGGCGTTCGGCTCGGTCGGCATACGAGGGAATACCCGGGTTGCGGCCACTTTATTCCAATCGATTCTTCGGCGCGTGTGCCGGGAATAGATGCGTGCATGGCCGGGTATTGGGGTAAGGGCCGTGGGCAAGGTGCCTGCCGCCAATACCGGAGATTCGACCATGCAAGATATCGAAGACCGCGAGACCGAAGGCCGCCGCCATTTCCTCAAGTGCATGGCGTGGGCCGGCACCGGCACGCTGTGGCTGATGCACGGCGGCGTGCTGAAGGCACAACCGTTGAACGCCGGAGGCGGCACCATCGCCACCGATGCCACCTTCGGCTTCGTGCAGATCAGCGATTCGCACATCGGCTTCAACAAGGCGCCGAACGCGGACGTGGCCGGCACGCTGCGCAAGTCGCTGGCGATGATCAACGCCCAGAAGAATGAACCCGATTTCGTACTGCATACCGGCGACCTCACGCATTTGTCGCGGCCGGAAGAGTTCGACACGCTGTCGGGCATCATGCAGGACGCGCGCATGGCCAAGGTGTTCTACGTGCCGGGCGAACACGACGTGATCGGCGACAACGGCGCCGAGTTCTTCCGTCGCTTCGGCGAACGCCAACAAACGGGTGGCTGGTACAGCTTCGACCACCACGGCGTGCATTTCGTGGGCTTGATCAACGTGCTGAATCTGAAGGCCGGCGGCCTCGGTTCGCTCGGCGCCGATCAGCTGGCATGGCTGAAGAAGGATCTCGCCTCGCTCTCGCCCGACACGCCGCTGGTGATATTCGCGCACATGCCGCTATGGCCGCTGTATCCGGACTGGGGCTGGGGCACGGACGACAGCAACGAAGCGGTGAGCTATCTGCGTCGGTTCGGCTCGGTGAGCGTGCTCAACGGCCACATCCACCAGATCCAGCAGAAGGTGGAAGGCAACATCACCTTCTACACCGCGCGTTCCACCGCCTATCCGCAACCGGCGCCCGGCACGGCACCGGCGCCGGGACCGATGAAGGACGTGGCGCCGAACGATCTGCATCGCTATCTCGGTATTCGCGACGTGCGCCACGTGCAGGGCAGTCATGCGCTCGCCGTCACCGAGGAGGTGTTTGCATGAACGTGATGAGCTGGATGCTGGTGGTGATTGCCACGCTCGTGCTGTCCACGGCAGCGCTTTCCCCCGTGATGGCGGCGGATGCCGTGGCAACGACGACCTCGGCCAAGCCGGTCGCGGTGAATATCCAGGATTTCGTCTTCGCGCCGAAGACGCTGACCGTGTCCACCGGTACGCGCGTGGTGTGGACCAATCGTGATGAAGAACCGCATGTCGTGGTGAGCGCGGGCAATCAGTTCACGCCGTCCAAGGCGCTCGATACCAACGACAGCTACGCGGTGACGTTCGATCACCCCGGCACGTATACGTATTACTGCGCCATCCATCCGATGATGGTGGGCACCGTCATCGTGAAGTAGCGGCACCGTCGAAGCGGTAGATGTCCATCGCCAGCAATCCGTACTCGATGCCGGCATCGATGCGCTGGGCGTGCGCGCCTTCCCCCGCCGCACCCAGCGCCAGGAACAAGGGCAGTAGATGTTCGTCGGTGGGATGCGCGCGCTCGGCAAACGGTGCCTGTTTGCGATAGTCGAGCAGCGCAGGTACGTCTCCCTCGGACAACTTGCGCTCGATCCATTCGATGAAAGGTCGCACGTACGGCGCCTCGCGTTCCTCGCTGTAGCCTTCGCGGAAATCGTGGAGGTTGTGCGTGATGCTGCCCGAGCCGATCACCAGCACGCCGTCGTTGCGCAACGGCGCCAGCGCGCGACCCACGGCGTACTGATGTGCGGGTCCCAACTGCGGCTGGATGGACAAGGGAACGACAGGGATGTCGGCCTCGGGATAAAGCAGTCGCAGCGGCACCCAGGCGCCATGATCCAGCCCTTGCGTCGGGTCGAGCGTGGTGGGCAGGCCCGCCTTGTCGAGCAATTCGGTGACATGCGCGGCCAGCGCGGGATCGCCCTTCGCCGGATACTGGATATCGAACAGCGCCTGCGGAAACCCGTAGAAATCGTGGATGGTTTCCGGACGCGTGGCCCCGCCCACGTGTGGCTGGCGCGCGAGCCAATGCGCCGTGGCGATCACAATGGCCTTGGGGCGCGGCAGTTCGCGCGCGAGTTCGGCCAGCCGCTCGCCCACGCGACGCGGCTGGATCGCTGTCATGGGCGAACCGTGGGAGATGTAGAGGCTGGGGAGGGTCGTCATGGTGGTTACCTCGGGGGACCACCATAGGGTAGGGATTTTGCGGGCGATTGCAGCGTGCGTGGGGTGAACGATGCGTCACTGGGGTGGAACGATGGGGTGTGTGGCGCGTGCATGCGACCAGGTTTTGGTTCGTCGCTTTTGCGCCCCTCCAAAGGGGGCAAGAGCAAGAGGCGCCTTTCAGTGGACGGAGACGCTCTAGCTCGTCATTCCGGCGTAGGCCGGAATCCAGTGACTTTGCACTTGGTTGGTTGTCGCGATTGCGTCTGATCGCGCCTTTGTGGCGCTTCCGCCAGCGTGCCGCCTACGCAGCGGGCGTTTCGATCGGCTGCCGCCGCTCGAGTCACTTTTCTTTTGCTGGCCCAAAAGAAAAGTAACCCAAAGAAAATGGCCT
>NZ_JBEPMU010000002.1:0-791686 GCF_040545895.1 Dyella japonica | reverse complement strand
TCGGCGACTGAACGAGCGGCCTCGGCAGACGTTGAACTTCGAAACGCCGGCAGAACGATTCCAGCAATGTGTTGCAGTGACCAGCTGAAGTCGCAGTCGGAAGCGGACATTCCAGCGCTTGTATCAATCTAACGGTGGATCTTTCGAAACCCTCGAAGCTAGGTAAAAGGCAAACAGCACAGCGACCCCTTTGAATGCCGTCAGCGCCCAGAAGAGAAAGGGCGAGTCGGTTTGGAAAACCGTCAGCGTTCCGCCAGCGCGGGAGGTCTGAGAAGATCTTCCAATGAGCACCTCCACTAGCAGTGATGCCAGAAAACCACCCGCGAAGAGATAAGATGCGAGTGCATAAGCTGCTCTCGCGGCGTGTCGCAGCCTCTTCATCAAGGGCGGCTTGATGGATTCAGCAAAGCGCGCGACGACTACCGACGCGAATATCGTCCCGACCAGCACTGCGCCACCGCTGTACACGAAGAACATGGTTAGTTTGGCTAACGATGGCATTTGCACCTTCCATATGCGTGCTGTCGAAAAATGTCCGCTTCGGGTCGGAAGCAGTCATAAGACCAGTACGGTAGCCGTCTTGACCCGGCCTTCAAAGAGCTCGAATACGGACCCAGGGCTTAGGCGGTCTACTGGGGCGTCGGGGGCGAGAAACCGTGCCTTCGCCTCAAAAGGTCCGCCTCGCATTTCGTCCACCGAAGGTAGAAGCAGAACGATGCTCCACGTATCGCCGTTAGGCCAATCGTGGTCATCTGCAAATCGAGCGACCGTTGAGTAGGTTCCCAAAGTTGGCGGTCTCGCCAACTTCTCTCCCGACCATTCGACTTTGACTTTCACGGACTCAGCCAAGAATGTCCCCCAGCACGGTTCTATTTGAGGTCCGCTTCGGGTCGGAAGCGGACGTCGCCGCTCTCACGAAGTGCTGCACGTACGCCGCTATGCATGAATCAATTGCCGGGCGAGTTTTGCTGCCGCTCGCGCCCCGTATCAAAAAATGCGTCTAGGTAGGCTTTCGGTGAAAGATTGCTCTCACGAAGTAACGAGAACACCTCAACACCCGAAGCACTCACTGGTTCAAACAGTGCAAATGCCTGGGAATGCCCAAGATATTCGGATGATTCCTCAGCATAGGACCGCGCTTCGTTCTCCGCCAATTCAATGGCGATATCGATCACCTCCGCTTGCCATAGCGTAATCCGCTCCTCGTACAAGTAGTCGAGCTTTTGATCATCACGGCGCTCACATAGAAAAATGCACCGCACGGAGAACGAATCCATATTCTTTGCCTATGTCTGACAGGTCCGCGTTGGGCCGGGAGGGGACATTTACTTGCTCGCTGGGTTTGCGCACTTCTCTGACAGCCAGCTTGCCAGGCTGGCACCGATGACGAGCGTAATAGCACCACAACTCATGACATATGGCATTACGGCGGCCCGCGCGTACGATCCTGGAAGGCCGTCGGTGTGCTTCGCCCGCCAGCCATCCCCACGTCCCCAATACCGAGTTCCCCATGCGTCGAGCCCTTGCCCTTGGCCTGTTGTTGGCCCTTGCGTCCTCCCAGGTCTTTGCCGAGACGCAGTGGACGCCGTTCCAGCTGCGTGAGGTGTCTGGCATCCGTCCCTTTGTGGATGTGCGCATCAACCAGGTGCCGTTTTCCTTCATGGTGCATGCCAATGCGGGGTTCTACGCCATGACCACCCATGCCAATGCGGAGCAGGCCGGGGTCGGGCCGCTGCAGTCCAGTGGGCATTACGGCATTACCGGGCCCGGCCAGGTCAGCAACCAGGGTGTGGCTATGACTACGGTAAAGACGCTGCAGGTGGGCGATGACGTGGTGAAGGACGCGCCGCTCAAGGTGTTTGAGGTGCCGCAGAAGCAGACCATGCAGGGCATGTTGGGCATGGGCTGGTTGCGTGCGCGACGGGTGCTGGTGGATTTTGATCAGCACCGCATCGGTATTCCGCATTCGTCGGCCGACACCGCACAGGAACGCCAGCGCTTGTTGGCTGCGGGCTATGTCGCGCACGCCATGCAATGGAACGCCGCCACCAACGAATACGAAGTGCAAGTGGCGCTCAACGGTGCGAGCGCCAATTTTGTGGTCTCCACGGTGGCCAATTTCTTTATCGATGACCACACGGCCAAGCGCGCCAACATCACCCTTGGCAAGGTAGTGGATACCTATGGCGGGCCCACCGGCACCACCGGCAAGTCATACGCAGCGGCCAGTGCGCTATCGCTGAGCATTGAAGGTCAGGCGGTGAAAGTGCCCGACAACACCCGGGTGCTGGATCTGTATGACTACGAAGCCACTCCGCGACCAGCGTCGCCGGCGGATCAGATCGGCGGTTTTCTGGGCGCCGATGTGATGCTGGCGAATCATGCAGTGATCGATTTTGGGGATGGGATGTTGTATTTGAAGCCGTGATTTGGGGTTGCTTTGCCTGAGACGGGACGGCACTGGTGTCTGGAAGCAACATGGATCCAGCCCTGTTTTCCAGGATCCCCACTGAGTGAGTGATAGGTCGCCGGTTCGCGCGCGGCGATCAGGTCATGCGACAGCGGCGAGCACGAGTTTCCAGGCCATGTATAGGTCCTGCAGGGCAATTCCTGAGCTGTCAAATACTGTGATGTCGTGATCATCCTTGCGCCCGGGCGCCTGTCCCGAAAGCACTCGCCCGATGGGCGTGATCCGCGTTACGTCGCCCGAGAAGTGCTGCAGGTCACCCAGGACGACCGCTTGCGCCGGCAGATCGCAGAACAGTGACGCGCGGTCGAAAAGCGCTGGTGGAAGCTCCTGCTTACCTCTGGCGTCTGAGCCCATGCTGGCCACGTGTGTGCCGGGCCGGATCCACTCGGCTTCGAATAGCGGAGCCGTCGCGGCGGTGGCCGTGACAACGATATCCGCGCGTACACACGCCTCTTCGGCGCCTGAGAGCTCGGCGTTGAAGCCGGCCTCGATGAGCGCTCCGACGAAAGCTTGTCCGCGCTCCTGCGACCGAGCGACGACCAGGACGTGCGTTAGAGGACGTATCTCCGCCAGGGCAGCGCACTCATGCAAGGCCTGGTGGCCGGCGCCGAATATGGCGAGCACCGATGCGTCGCGCCTGGCCAGGGCATCGGCGGCGACGGCATCTGCAGCCGCGGTGCGATAGGCATTCACCTCACCGGCTTCAATCGCCCAGGCTATTCGGCCCGTTGCCTGATCTAGCAGAAGGATCGTCGAACTGTGGTTCTGCATGCCGCGAGCGGTATTTCCCGGCCAATACGATCCGATCTTTAAGCCCGCCAATTGGGCTGTAGCGCCCGATTTGATGGAGAACCGGTTGCCAGGGTCGGACCCGTGCGCGATGACCGCGGGAAATATATGCGCCAGCTTGTCATCGGCTGCGATATAGGCTTCTCGTGCGGCGGTGTACGCGAGCGCACGCGTGACAAGGCGCCTGCTTTGATCTTCGGTCATCACTTGCATGGCATCTCCTCACCAGCCGCGGAACCGAGGCCAGCTCTGCAATGGTCCTCCGGTGGCGGGAAGTACCGCATACGCATCGAACTGCGCGGCAGTTGCACAAGCGTGAACGGGCAAGATGCGCAACACGGTACCCACCGGCAGTGGCGGCAACCTGGCACCGCTTCCAGGCCGCACCGCGACAATGCCATGCTCCTGGTTCGCCTGGATGAGTAGGAGATCGGGGTAAGGCTTTCCGGCCGCATCGCACACGACTCCGCCGAACTGGTTCACCGCTTGGCTTGCCGTGCCTCGGTCTGAGCTGAGTGCCATCCATCCCGCGTCCACGATGACCCAGCCTTTGTCCGGCTGATGGCCAATGACTGTGGTCGACACGGACAGTGCGATGTCCTCGATTTGGCACACGCCAATGCCCGCCATGACGAGGTCGAAGAAAACATAGACGCCAGCGCGCACTTCAGTGACACCATCAAGATTTCGCGCGTAGTGGGCCGTCGGTGTAGAACCCACGCTCACCGTAGGGCAAGGAAGGCCCGCCTGGCGCAACAACCCGGCTGCGTCGACAGCGGCGCTTCGCTCAAGCTCGGCGAAGGCGACAAGCTCGCTTTCGCTCCGCGCCGTGTAGCTCTCTCCGGCATGAGTGAGGACCCCACGCAGGTGAGCGCCTCCCCTCACCAGCGCATGTCCAATCTCGACAATGGCGGGATCGCGCGGCTTGAGGCCGGAGCGGTGGCCGTCGCAATCAATCTCCAGCAGCGCAGGAATGGGAGCGTTAGCGCTTGCCGCGACCACCGCCTCCGCCTGTTCCAACGAGTCGAGTACCACACTCAGGTCGCAGCCTGCTGCCCGCAATGCCTGGACCCTTGGAAGACGATGGGGCGCAATGCCCACCGCGTACAGAATGTCTGTCACGCCGGCGGCAAATAGCTCCTCGGCCTCCTTCAATGTGGAGACAGTCGCCGGCCCGGCGCCGCCAGTGAGGACGCGACGTGCAACCTCGATGGACTTGGCCGTTTTCATGTGCGGCCGCAAGGTGACACCGAGTGGCTCCAGGTGGGCACGAAGGCGATCCACATTGCGCAGCATCCGGCCTTCGTCGAGGATCAGTTCCGGGGTTTGGCGCGTGGCCAACGCGTCGACCACGCTCGATGGTTTTGAAGACACAGCCACCTCCTGCTATAAATGTATATACATTTGATAATAGTCTGTCTATTCATATGAAGCTACTGCCAACAGGAAAGGGGGCTGGCGCCAAGCCGCAGGGGCTACGCGATCGAGTTGCCGCGTACGTCATCGAGAAGATCACGACGGGAGAGTGGGCGACCGGTTATCGAATACCCTCGGAGAACGAATTGGTGGCGACCTTCGGCGTCAGCCGAATGACTGTCCACCACGCCCTTCGAGATCTTGCGTCGCAGGGCTTTCTGGCGCGCCGAAGTGGATCGGGCACCTATGTGGCCGAACCGAGCGCATACATCGCCGAATACGCGCACCTGGATGTCATACGGGAAATCGAAGATCGCGGCGGCGTACATCGAGCCGATGTGCTGACGCGAGAAATCGTTCAACCGCCGTCGCCCATAGCAACGGCATTTGGCGCCGCCGACACCGGCCCACTTTTTCACGCGGTTATCGTTCATTTCGAGGACGAGATACCGTTCGAGCTGGAAGATCGCTGGATGGATCCGGTGTTCATCCCTGACGGGATGGCCATCGACCTGAGCCATCAGACCCTGTTCTCGCGCTTGATGCGCATCCGACCCTATCGACAGGGCAGCGAACAAGTCCGCGCAGTCAGTATCTCGGCACGGGAGGAGCAGCTACTTGCGGTGCCAAGCGGCACGCCAGCCCTTGAGGTCCTTCGAAAGACCTGGTCGGCGGCTGGCGTTGTCACGGTAGCGAGGATGCTACGTGCAGGTCTGAACGGCGCGATGAATGGCTGCATCCGAGCGAGCTCTGATTTTTGAGTAACCGGTATCTCAACGCCGTGCTGAGATGTTGCCGCACTTCATCGAGCTCGTCGATATCGAAAGCAAGCGGCGAATGGTTCTGCACGATCATGCGCGTCAACTGAAGAAAGCCCGAGCGCTTTTCTTGATCTGCGAACCTGCGCTCCACTAGCGATGGTGACGCGGAGGTAACACGGTGCGCCGTTTTGAATTCGTCGCCTCGCCTCGATGAAGAGTCAACAAGATGAATGTCGACTGAGGACCTCAAGCCTCGATGGGTAACCATCGGCCTTCGCTGCGGAACTAATCCGACCTATGGCGTGAGCAACGCGCTCTGCATTTTCCTGCTGATTGCGTTTGCCTTTACGCCATAAGGGTGGCCCAAAAAAGCGGCTGCACATGCGCGTGGAGGCTGATTGCTTGGCTGACACGCCCGTGTTTTCACAATCAAGAAGACAAGGGCTCGTGAACATGATGCGTAAGTTTTCGTCGTACTTAATTGCCTTGGCAACAGTCTGTGCAACGAGTGGAGTTGCGCAAGCTGCCGCCGACAGCTATCAGCTTGAGATCCAGCAGTGGCAGCAACAACGGTTTGAAAAGCTAAAGTCTCCTCAAAGCTGGCTAGGCGTTACCAACTCTGAGGTTGTGCGACCAGGCGTCACTCGCATTGGATCTGCAGCGGACGAAGACATTGTGTTGCCATCGGGGCCCTCGCATCTGGGCAACCTTACTTACGTTGACAATGGCCCCATCAGTTTGGCTTTGGCGAACGGTGGCCATGCCACGTTCGACCACTCGCCTTCAGGGCAAGGCAGCATCGAACCATTTCATATAAATGGCTTGTATTTCTTCCCCGATGGAACCTTGTTGCTGGAGCCCGTGAAAGGCAGCCGTACGCCCACCGCGGTGCATATCGGCACTGAAACGCTGAAAATTTATTCCTACGAAGGCGACTATAACAAGGGCGAAAAGCGGCTCCTCATTACCGATACCCAGGCCCCGAGACTCGTCAATTTCAAGGGCCTCGATTATTTCCCCATTGACTCCAGCTGGAAGATCACCGCGGACTGGGAGCCCCTAAAACAGCCTCGTGAAGTCGAGGTGGCTTACATACAGGGCTCCGTTCAAAAGATCCAGTTCAAGAACAAGGCAGTGTTCTTTCGAGATGGAAAACGTTACGAACTCATGCCTTATATGCAGTCAGACGACGAGGTATTGTTCGTCTTTGCAGATCGCACTTCTGGCAAAGAGACTTATGGCGGCGCCCGCTTCTTAATGACCCCTGCAGCCAAGGATGGAAAAATCGTCTTGGATTTCAATAAGGCCGTCAATCCTCCTTGCGCATTCATGCCTTTCCCTAATTGCCCCATAGCGATACCTGAAAATCGCCTCAATTTGCGTATAAATGCTGGCGAAAAGAAGGTGCATGAGGATATTTAGTGAACGTCGGGGCTATTTGGGCTATAGCCATGAATCCCACCTGGCTCGCGCTGCTGAGGCCAGAATCGGAGATCACATCACGCTCCTGGCTTAGTCGAGAATGGGCTGCGCCAAGCCACCGAGGCGCCTGACTACCGAACGTCCTTATGTACGAAAAAGCCCCGCGAATGCGGGGCTTTTTTTGACTCGAGAACTGCGGCAGGGCCAGCTGGCGTTCGCCCCTGGTTCCGCTAGGGGGCGAAAATGGACCTTAGCCGCATGCACCTAATCGATACCTAAAACCGCCTCGAGCCGGGCAGCGAGATCGTTAAACAGGCTTCCCCATCCACAGTCCATGGAGAGCTCCTGCAGATTGGCCGTCGGCAGGAGCAACAGCTTTACTTGGTGCACGGAGGGATTCGCGAGCAGCGCGTCGATGTCATGGAGCGCTTTGGTTCGGTCACCATAAATTCCCCCTTCGCCCCCGCCCTCTACCTTCGCCCTCAGTTCCAAAAGGATGGCGCGGGCTGGGGAATCGATATCCATAGAATTTACCCACCTATAAGCGACCACACCATCCGAAGCGATCCAGGCGTTGAGCCCGTACCTGAGAGGTCCGCTGTGGGTCGAAAACGGACATTCCCAGCTTACAACGCGTCGCGACTCAGCTTCGACTTGCCGCGGGAGGTGCCAAGAGACCTATGCCAGATCGGCAAGATCATTAGTATTGTGAAGATCAACTAAAGCACGGTGTCTGGCTTGTCAGCTCAGCTTGATGGTTAGGCGACTGATTTCTCTGAGACGCACCAAGCCTGCGCTGCCCAGCATAAGGATGTGCCAATGCATTTGTGGATTCGCAGCCGCGTCGCGCTGCTTGCCATATCGATTACCTCAGCTTTCATGGCTATGGATGGCCACGCAGCCACCCTTATTGGTGAACCCGCCGATGGCTGCATCATGGCCGGACGAGGTGAGAGAGCAAACCCGACTCCAGCCGAAGCCGGTCTGGCCTTTCCGCCGCCGCAGCTACAGATAGTCACTCCCTACGCACCGACCTACTTCCCGAGTGGAGGGCGGCAGTACTTGATCTATGAGCTGCACATCGAGAACTTCTCGGAAGCGTCGATGGACATCATGGGTATCGACGTGGTCGATGCAGGCTCAGCGTCCAACGAACCAGTGACCAGCATCCGACCGCATGAACTGCGCTCTGTGTTGCAGCCGGTGGGCGCTGCGCCGCAGCCTAAGGACACGACGCACGGATACCGTCTTGACGAAGGACGGACCGTCGTTGCGTTCCTTTGCCTAGCGTTCGATGGAAAGACCGCGTTGCCATCAAGGATTAGCCATCGCGTTTTCCTGCCCAATGGCGTAGCCAGCGGCCCAGACATCCATGCTGCACGGGGCCCGCTGCCGGTGCTATCAGCACCGGTTGCCGGCACCGACTGGACAGCTGCCGACGGCCCCAGCAATGAATCCCACCACCGCCTTGGTCTATTTGTTGCCGGTGGCGCCGCTCAGGTTTCGAGGCGCTACGCCATTGACTGGAAGCAGATCAAGAACGGCTCATCGTTCTCCGGTGATCCCCGTGACGTGCATGCTTACCATGCCTATGGCCAAGACGTGCTGGCCGTTGCCGATGCAGTAGTCGTTGGGATAAAGGATGGCCTGCCGGACAACATTCCACGCACACCGGCGGGATTCAATACCGCGGTGCCCATCACCATGGAAACAGTGGCGGGTAACTCCGTAATTCTCGACCTTGGCAATGGACAGTTTGCCTACTACGCCCATCTCAAGGCTGGGAGCCTTCGCGTCACGAGGGGAGATCACGTGAAGCGCGGGCAGTTGCTTGCAAGCATCGGCAACTCCGGTGACGCACGGGAACCGCATCTGCATTTCCAACTGGCAACCGGTACCGACATCCTCGATTCAGAGGGCATGCCTTATGTCATCGACCGCTACAGAGTAAAGACGGGCCACGGTTGGGATGAGAGAGCCGGGGAGCTGCCTGTTCGGGGGATGATTGTGGACTTCGTACCGTCCCAAACGAAGTAACTACCGATAGTGGGTCATGATGGCAGCCTGCTATCTCCGCGCGGCTTTGCTGCCATGTTCGCTATGGGTCGAAGCGGACCTTACTAAATCGGCGGTGGGTCACCTGGGTGCTGCGATGCGAAGTGGATGGTGGGGATTCTCGGCAACGAATGCAGCCACATCGGACAGCCTTGAGGGCAATGAAAGGCCATCGACGCTGCGATAGCTAAAAAACCGAAAGCCAGCGGCATGAAGGCGCCTGACCTTTTCCCATTGTTCCTCGCCACTTCGTTTGGGCGCTCGGAATGATCGTCCCATCTCACAGATGACGTCCCCACAATGAGGACAAGTCGCACTTCGCTCCTTTCGTGGGCGAATCTTGAAGCTCTTTCGACAACGGAAACAAGCATGGGCGATCAGATAGTCAGGGCCGGCCATAGGTCTCTCTTTACTTGATTCCCCAGGGTCCGTTTCGGGTGGATAGCGGACCTTGTCCATAGATACACGGCACGTTGACGAACCTCAACTTCCGCCCCAGGAACACTCGGAGATAGCATGTCCATCTGCGCGTTTCCTGTCGTCCTGCTTTATTCCCCTAGCGCAGCGATATTGAGTCGCGCCCGCTCTGGTTTGGAGGCGCGATAACTGCCCGGCAGGGCAGAACTCCAGCCCGCAAGCACGAGCGTTGCCGCGTTCATGTAGTCCACGGCCGTTCTATGGATGAAGTGTGCCCCTTCCGCGACTAACCTCTACGGAGCCCATCATCCGTTTTGTGGGCCACGCTAAGAAACTTGCAGCCATGGTTTCGATCGGTACCTGTCCCAGCCATCCGGAAGGATGGTGACAATCGGGCCATTCACTTGGCCGCTGGCTGCCAGGCGCATCGCCGCTGCCACATTGGTACCGGACGATCCGCCGACAAGCAGGCCCTCTTCGCGAATCAAGCGCCGAGCCATGTCGAAACTCTCGTCATCGGAAATGCGTTCGACGCTATCGATGACATCGCGGTGCAAATTTGCCGGTGGTTCGGCTGCGCCGATGCCTTCGACGGCGTACGAGCCATCGGGTCCGGGCTTGCCCGTTTCGATCCAGTCGGCCAATGCGGAACCTACGGGATCGGCCAGCACCACCATGATGTCCTTGTGGAGCGCCTTGAGTCGCCTTCCTACACCGGAGATCGTGCCGCCGGTGCCCGCGCCCGCGACGAACGCGCCGATGTTTCCGCCGGTCTGATCGATGATTTCCTTGGCAGTCGTTTCTTCGTGCATGCGAACGTTCGCCGGATTGCGGAACTGATCGACGAGAAACCAGCCATGTTCGCGTGAAAGACGTTGGGCGACATTGCGGAAATTATCGTCGCTCGATGGCGGCGCGTTTGGCGTGATGATGACTTCTGCGCCGAGGGTGGTCAGCGCGGTACGCTTGTCGATGGACATCTTTTCAGGCATGACGCAAACAAGCCGGTAGTCGCGAGCCGCAGCCACCAGGGCGAGGCCGACGCCGGTATTGCCGGCGGTGGCTTCGATCAGCGTCATGCCCGGTCGCAGCATGCCGCGCGCTTCGGCGTCATCGATGATGGCCAGCGCAATGCGATCCTTGATCGAGCCGCCTGGGTTCAGGTGCTCGCACTTCACCCAGATCTCGCGGGGCAAATGGCTTCCGATCCGCCTGAGACGTACTAAGGGCGTGCGACCGATCTGCTTGAGGATATCCTGGCTCATCGTGTGATCCACTCTACATTTCAAGCGGCGTGCTGGCGCGCGCTCCTTGGCGGCATGCCGGTCCAGCGCTTGAAGGCGCGGCGGAATTCGCGTGGATCGCTGAAGCCGATTTCCAGGCCGATTTCGGCCACGCTGAGCGTGCCGCCGTGCAGCAGTTCCAGCGCGCGCTCGGCGCGCACGCGGTCGTGGATTTCGCGGAACACGCGGCCGCCTTCGGCAAGGCGGCGACGCAGCGAACGTTCGCTCATGTTGAGCATGCGTGCCACATCGGGCAGGCGGGGCTGATGGCGCAGGTGGGTGCGCAGCAGGCGTTCCACCGAGGCCACGACTTCCTGCTGCGGGCCTTCGATGTCGTGTTGCTGCGTACACAACGCCAACGCCTGCCGTGCGGTAAGCGGGTTGTGGCAGGGCAGAGGGTGCTCCAGCCATTGCGCGTCAATCACCACGCGGTTGTGGCGCGCGCCGAACATCAGCTCGCACTGGAAGAAATCGGCGTACTCCTGCGCGTGCTCAGGGCGCGCGTAGGTGAGTTCCAGGCGTAGCGGACGGAACGTCGGGCCGGCCAGTTCGCGCGCGATGGCCAGCGAGCTGGCGAACAGTTCTTCGCACAGGAAGGGCAGCAAGGGCGCGTCGTTGAAGCGCGGCCACACGGCCAGCGCCACTTCGCGCGGGCTCACTACTTCGAAGCTCACGTCGACCAGGCTGCCGCTCACGCGATGATGGGTGATGCCGACCTTCATGGCGTCGCCGAACGTGGCCGAGGTCATCATGGCCAGGCCCAGCAGGCCAAAGCTGCCGAGCGTCTCGGCGCGGCCCACGGCCAGCCCGAGTCCCGCTTCGCCGGTGGCCTGTTGTGCGCGGCGGATGATCGAACGCGCCTGTCGGTAGGAAACGCGCAGCGTGGGGTCATTCAATTGTTCGCGCAGCAGGCCCGAGCCGGCGAACCAGCCGTCGCAGCGCTGCCCGCGCGACAGGGCGAGCTGGGTGAGGTGCACCAGGATGTTCGGCGGTGTTTCGGCCACGGTGTAGCGCGCATCGGCGCTCAGTTGCGCCGACGCGGCATCGTCGGTGACGTGGCTGACAACGGCGGACATGAACTGTGCTCCCACCCCCGAGAGCGCCGGATGGACCCGGCGAGACCCCTTGATCTATATCATGGCCTTCGCCCGGCCGCCTTATGCAATGCACAAGGCCGGCCGCCTCGTTGCCCTGGGGAGATGCCGATGAACACGATACTGGCTGGCTGTCGTCGCGTCGTATGGCTGGGCCTGCTGCCGCTGGCAGCCTGCGCCCCGGTGCAAACCCCGGTCTCCCAGCTGTCGCCGGCCAGCGCGAGATCGGTGGCCGCCTCCTTGCAGACGGCCGAGCTGCTCCCGGCCGCGCCCAAGGCCGGCAGCCCCCGTTATGAGGCCGATCGCCAGGTGTTCCTGGCCACCCGCAAGCTGCAGGACTCGCCGCGCTGGGCGCTGGCCCAGCAGGACGTGGATTACGCCACGCCCAAGCTGATGGCTGACTTCAGCTGCGCCATGGGCGCGCCGCTGGACGCTGCAAGGCTGCCGAAGCTCGCCGCGCTGGTGGATGCCACCAGCAATGCGGCGGATGCCTCCACGGCGCCGGCGAAGAAGGCCAACCAGCGGCAGCGGCCGTTCCTGATCGACCAGGGCGCCACCTGCCAGTCCACCGCGCAGCTCGCGCACAGCTTCGACTATCCCTCCGGCCACGCCACGCGCGGCTGGGCCGTGGGCCTCGTGCTGGCGGAGCTGGCGCCCGATCGCGCCACGGATGTGCTGCTGCGTTCGCGTGCGTTTGGCGACAGCCGCGTGGTGTGCGGCGTGCACAATCTCAGCGCCGTGGAAGCAGGCGCGATGAATGGTGCGGCCGTGGTGGCCGTGCTGCACGCGTCGCCGTCGTTCCAGTCCAGCCTTGCCGATGCGAAGCGGGAATGGAATGCGTACCGCGAGGCGAACAACCCCATGCCCGCCGCGCAGTGCGCTGCGGAGAAGGCCTTGATCGAACCCACGCCGTACTGAGCACGCCATTGCCGGCGTAAGCTGGCGCAATGCTTTCCTCGCCGCGCGACACGGAGCGAAGTGCATGGATCGTGAGGTTTCGTCCCCGTTCGATGTCTTGATCATCGGTGCGGGCCTGTCCGGCATCGGCATGGCCTGTCATCTCGCGATGGATCATCCGGGTTTGCACGTGGGCTTGATCGAACGCCGCGCCGCGATGGGTGGCACCTGGGATCTGTTCCGCTACCCGGGCGTGCGTTCCGACTCGGACATGTTCACCTTCGGCTACGCATTCCGCCCATGGCATGCGCTGGACGTGATGGCCGACGGCGATGCCATCCGCAACTACGTCATCGATACCGCGCGCGCATACGGCGTGGACGGCAAGATCCACTACGGGCTCAAGGTGGTCTCCTCGTCGTGGTCAAGCGAACAGCAGCGCTGGCGTATACAGGTGCTGGACGAATCGCGTGGCGAAACGCGCGTGTTCGAGTGCCGCTTCCTGATCGTCTGCACCGGTTACTACAACTACGATCACGGCTACCTTCCGGCATTTCCTGGCGTAGAACGGTTCCAGGGCCTGCGCGTACATCCGCAGCAGTGGCCGGCGACGCTGGACTATCGCGGCAAGCGCGTGGTGGTGATTGGCAGTGGCGCCACGGCGGTGACGCTGGTGCCGGCGATGTCCGCCGACGCCGCGCACGTGACCATGCTGCAGCGCTCGCCCGCTTACATTCTCTCGTTGCCGCGTTTCGACAAGATATCCGCGGTGCTGCAGCGCTTCCTGCCGAAGGCGCTGGTGTTCCGCATGGCACGGCGACGGAATATTTTCCTCACGCGGCTCATCTACAAGGCGGCTCGCCGCTGGCCGGACAAGGTGCGCGACTTCCTGGTTTCTGGCGTGCGCAAGAAACTCGGCCCCGATGCGGACATGCGCCACTTCACGCCGAACTATCAACCTTGGGATCAGCGCCTGTGCGTGGTACCCGATGGCGATCTGTTCGAGGCCATCAAGAGCGGCAAGGCTTCCGTGGTGACCGACAGCGTGGCCACGTTCACCGAGCACGGCGTGCAGCTGGCATCGGGCGCAACGCTGGAAGCCGACATCATCATCACGGCCACCGGGCTCGACATGCAGACGCTGGGCGGCATGCAACTGCAAGTGGACGACCAGCCGCGTCGGATGGGCGAGTTGGTGACGTACAAGGGCGTGCTGCTGCAGGACACGCCGAACTTCGCCTGCATCTTCGGTTATACGAATGCGCCGTGGACGCTCAAGGCGGATCTTGCCGCGAAGTACGTCTGCCGCCTGCTGGCGTATATGCAGGAACAAGGCGCACGTGTGGTGACGCCGCGTGCGCCGGCCGATGAAGGGCAGGACGAGTCGATCATGGGTGCGTTGACGTCAGGCTATGTGCAACGCGGTGCGCCCGTGTTGCCCAAGCAAGGGCGACAGGTGCCGTGGCGTGTGTTGAACAATTACGAGCGCGATTGCGAGATGCTGCTGAAGTGGCCGGTCGCGGACGATGCGTTGGAGTTGCGCATGGCGAACGCTTCGACGGAAGCGGCGTGATCGTCAGCGCGGCTGTGTCGCTTTCTTCCATTGCTGCACCCAGCCGGTGAGATCGGCGAGCTGCTTGTCCTGGCCTTCGCGCATGGACATGCCCACCGCCGCCCCGGCGACGTGGCCCGAGGGATCAATCAACATCAGCGTGGGGTAGATGCTGACGCCCAGCGTGTCGATCAGCGCTTGCCCATCGTGCAGCACCGGCCACTTCAGGCCGCGATCGGCCACGAACTGGCGCGCCGTGGCGGCGTCTTCGTAGGTGATGGCGACGAAGGCCATGTCGCCGTTGGCGTGCGCAAACGCGTTGAGCGCCGGCACTTCGGCGATGCACGGCGCGCATTCGGCAAAAAAGAAACTCACCAGCGTGTAGCGGCCGCGAAAATCGCTCAGGCGTTGCGTGTCGCCCTGCAGGGATGGCAGCTCGAACGGTGGAAACGCGCTGCCGCGTCCGAACGAAAAGCGACCCGCGCTTGTGCTGCCGGGTGGACGCAAACGCAGCATCGCTGCGTTCGCCTTGCTGTCCATGGTGCTGCTGTAATTGCGGCCTTCGCCGAGCTGCTGCGCGAAGGCGGCATAGCTCAACGGTTTGCCGGCGGCGTCGAGATAATGCACGTCGGCTGATGGGCCGAGCTGCAGCGCGGCAACGAAGCGTTGTTCGTCGTTCGGTGCGTCCGCCGCATGCAGCGGGCACAGCATCCACGCGAGGGCGAATAGACCAACGAATCGCGAAGCGTGCCGCATGCTGGCTCCTTTGAACGTGCGGGCCGGCGCGGGTGCGCCGGCCCGTGGTGCGCTTATTCGCCGATGGTGAGCAGCGAGGCGTTGCCGCCAGCGGCGGTGGTGTTGATGGTGAGCGTGCGCTCGCCGGCAAAACGCAGCAGGTAGTGCGGTCCGCCGGCCTTCGGGCCGGTGCCCGACAGGCCTTCGCCGCCGAACGGCTGCACGCCGACCACCGCGCCGATCTGGTTGCGGTTGACGTAGCAGTTGCCCACGCGCGCACGGCTCTGGATGAACTCCACCGTGTCGTCGATGCGGCTGTGAATGCCGAGCGTGAGGCCGTAGCCGGTGGCGTTGATCTGCTCGACAACCTTGGGCAACTCGTCGGCCTTCCAGCGGATCACGTGCAGCACCGGACCGAAGATTTCGCGGGTCAGCGTGGCCAGGCCCGGGATTTCGTACGCACGCGGCGCGAAGAACGTGCCGTGGCCGGTGGTGGCTGGATCGAGCGTCACTTCGCCGATCTTCTTCGCTTCCTTGTCCATGCGTGCGGCGTGGTCGACCAGGATCTTCTTCGCGTCCTCGTCGATCACCGGACCCACGTCGGTGGACAGCTGGCCCGGGTCGCCGACCTTCAGCTCGGCCATCGCGCCGGCGAGCATCGCGCTCACCTTGTCGGCGATGTCTTCCTGCACGAACAGCACGCGCGCCGCCGAGCAACGCTGGCCGGCGGACTGGAAGGCCGAAGAAATGACGTCCTTGACGATCTGCTCCGGCAGGGCGGAGG
The DNA here is from genome assembly GCF_040545895.1 of Dyella japonica. Taxonomy (GTDB): domain Bacteria; phylum Pseudomonadota; class Gammaproteobacteria; order Xanthomonadales; family Rhodanobacteraceae; genus Dyella; species Dyella japonica_D. Next base: position 776,011 of record NZ_JBEPMU010000002.1, on the reverse strand, counting down.
AGTCGGCGATCATCGCGTTCTGGCCGCCGGTTTCGGCGATCAGCGCAGCGATGGGTGCGTTGCGCGCGGCGAGCGCGCGGTTGATCGCCCACGCGGTTTCGGTGGAACCGGTGAAGGCCACGCCGGCCACGCGCGGGTCGCGCGTCAATGCAGCGCCGACGGTGGCGCCGTCGCCCGGAAGGTATTGCAGCACGTCGGCGGGCACGCCGGCTTCATGCAGCAGCTTCACGGCGACGTAGCCGATCAGGCTGGTCTGTTCGGCGGGCTTGGCGATCACGGCGTTGCCTGCCGCAAGCGCGGCGCTGACCTGGCCCAGGAAGATCGCCAGCGGGAAGTTCCACGGGCTGATGCAGACGAACACGCCACGGCCGTTCAAGAACAGTTGGTTGCTCTCGCCGGTGGGACCGGGCAACTGTTCCGGATGGCCAAACAGTCGGCGTGCCATGGTCGCGTAATAACGCAGGAAGTCGGCCGCTTCGCGGATTTCGGCGATGGCGTCGGGCAGGCTCTTGCCCGCTTCGCGCACGCACAGCGCGATGAATTCGCCACGGCGCGCTTCGAGTTGTTCGGCAGCGTGCTCGAGAATCGCTGCGCGGCTGGCGGCCGGCAGGCGGTCCCACGCGTGCTGTGCGTTGACGGCGTTGGCGAGAGCCTTGTCGACGGTGGCGCTGTCGGCGGTGACGTAGCTGCCCACGGTCTGGCGACGGTCGGCCGGATTGGTCACCTGCACGGTGGCGCCGGTGCTCTTGGCGCCGGGCACCAGCGGTTCGGCATTCCACGGGCCGCTCTTGCTTTGGATCGCCTCGGCGAGGGCCTTCAGTTCGTTGTCGTTGGAGAAGTTGACGCCCATGGAATTCTTCCGCAGTTCACCGTAGAGATTCACCGGCAGGGGGATGCGCGGGTGAGGAATGGAGGCAAAGGAGCGCACGGTCTCGCACGGATCGGCGACCAGTTCGCGCACCGGCAGCGTTTCGTCGACCACGCGGTTGACGAAGCTGGTGTTGGCGCCGTTCTCGAGCAGGCGGCGCACCAGGTAAGGCAGCAGGTCTTCATGCGTGCCCACCGGCGCGTACACGCGGCACGGCACGTTGAGGTTCTGCTTGCCGATCACTTCGGCGTAGAGGTCCGTGCCCATGCCGTGCAGGCGCTGGTATTCGTACGGACGGTTCTGCGCCAGGTGATGCACGGCGGCGATGGTGTGCGCGTTGTGCGTGGCGAACTGCGGATAGATCAGCTCGATGCCTGCGTCGAACAGCTTGCGTGCACACGCGAGGTACGACACGTCGGTGTTCGGTTTGCGCGTATACACCGGGTAACCACTGAGGCCGTTTTCCTGCGCGCGCTTCACTTCCGCGTCCCAGTACGCGCCCTTCACCAGTCGCACGTACCAGCGGCGGCCGCTGGCGCGCGCGGTTTCGATCAGCCAGTCGATGACGAACGGCGTGCGCTTGGAATACGCCTGCACCACGATACCCAGGCCGTTCCAGCCCTGCAGCGACGGATGCGCGAAGACGTCGCCGAGAATATCCAGCGAGAGTTCCAGGCGATCGGCTTCTTCCGCGTCGACGGAAAGCGCGATGCCGTGCTTCATCGCCAGCTGCGAGAGTTCGAGCAGCTTGGCGGTGAGGTCGCGACGGGCGATCTCGCGCTTGGCCACTTCGTAGCGCGGATGCAGCGCTGAGAGCTTCACCGAGATCGAGGGCGCATCGGTGTGGTTGGCGAACGGACCGCGCGAACCGATTGCGGCGATGGCGTTGCGGTAATCCTGCTGGTAGCGCTCGGCGGTTTCGCTGGTGAGCGCCGATTCGCCGAGCATGTCGTAGGAATAGCGATAGACCGCGTATTCCTTCTGCGCGCAGCGGTCCAGCGCCTCGCCGATGGTGCGGCCCATCACGAACTGGTGGCCCATGATGCGCATGGCCTGGCGCACGGCCAGACGAATCGCCGGCTCGCCCGCGCGACCCACCAGGCGACGCAGCGCGCCGGTGAAATCGTGGCGCGTTTCTTCTGACAGCGTCACCAACTTGCCGGTGAGCATCAGGCCCCAGGTGGAGACGTTGACGAACAGCGACTCGCTCTGGCCCAGGTGCTTCTTCCAGTTCGCATCGCCCAGCTTGTCGCGGATCAGCTTGTCGGCGGTGCTCTTGTCCGGAATGCGCAGCAGCGCCTCGGCCACGCACATCAGCAGCACGCCTTCTTCCGACGACAGGTCGTACTGGCGCATGAAGGATTCGACGGCGCTCTGGTCCTTGGCGCGCAGGCGCACACGGCTCACCAGGTCGGCCGCCAGATCGATCACCTTTTCGCGCTCGACGGGCGGCAGGGTGGCCTGGGCGAGCAGGTCGTTGACCGCTTCGGTCTCGTCGCGCAGCCAGTTGGCAGTGATGCGCGCGCGCGCCGGTTCGACGCCGGTCGGCAGTTCGGGGCTGAGGATAGGTTGTGTCACTTGGGCTTTAGCCGAAACGTTGGTGGGGCGGGGAATCGCGGAATTGTACGCGTGGGGGCATACGCACGCACCCGTACGCGGTGTTGCGGTGCGGCAGGCGCGCGGGCTGGCGCATACATATGTATGGGCGGCCTGGGGTCTGGGGAAGGGCGGGACCGCCCTGGTCGACGTTGTCATGCCGGTGGCACGGCGACACCGCAGATGTCACTGGCGTGTCGGGTGGGTCGACGTGCGATGCGTGGGCCGTGGCAAACGGTCGCACCCATGGCGTCGCGCGGTCCGCCCGTCGGCGCCGTTTGCGCTGTTCGTGGCGCAAACACGTGTTCCTCAAGGCGAACATCGCCTGCGTTGGCGTCTCATCGTGCGCACGAGCACGAACTTGCGCGTTCATCCCTGCTTCAAATCAAGCACATGCGGCATTGTTGCTCCCCGATGCGCTCGCGGCCTATCATGCCTGCGTTCCAGGCACGCCGGGTTCTCATGATCGTGCTTCGACCAGCAGCAGCCGGCTTGCCGTGCGCAACGATGTGGCTCAAGCCCAATCGTGCCCTGAGCCGACGCGACCTGCGTCGATTGATCGGAGTTCTGGCGGCGCTGGCGCTGACGACGGCCGTGTTGGGAGCATGGCAGGGGAATGTCTTCGCTCCTTTGTTTGCATTGGTCGAGTCTTCCGCGGTGGCTTTCGCCCTAGGCGTAGCCTGGCGGGCCGGCGACCGCAGCGAACGCATCACCCTCGACGAGTCGTCGCTGGAGGTGCAATCCCTGCCAGGTCGGCGCAGTGCGCGCTTTCCCACGTATTGGGTGCGCGTGCAGCTGCGGTCCGGCCAGGGAAGGGAACGTCTGCTGCTGGCATCGCATGGACGGGAGCTGGAAATCGGGGCTTTCCTCGGGGAAGAGGAGCGTGCCGAGCTGTCAAGGAAACTCATGGTGTTGCTGGCCGATATCCAACGTGGTCCGCAGCGCAGGTAGGTTCAACAAAGGGTGCATCACGACATGACATCTGGCGGCATCAAGCCTGGCAGCATCAAGCGAGCAGTGGCGGCAAGCGCACTCTTCGCCCTCACCATGTTCGGCGGCGTGGCTTTGGCCAATCCGCAGCCAGGGCAGTTGAACATGACCCGCGGCGCCTCCGAGTGGTCGCCCGAGGCCTACTTCCTCAACAACGTTGCCCTCGGCGTGTGCGTCGTGATCGGCATCCTTGTGTTCGGCGCGATGTTCATCGCGATGTTCCGCTTCCGCAAATCGCGCGGCGCGGTGGCCGAAAAGTGGTCGCACAACACCACGCTCGAAATCGTGTGGACCACCATCCCCGTCATCATTCTGATCGTGCTGGCCTATCTCGCCACGGGCGGCCTGCGCACGTTCGCCGACACCACCGGCTCGCAGATGACCGTGAAGGTCACCGGCTACCAGTGGAAGTGGCGCTACGACTACGTCGACTACAAGGGCAAGGCGATCGAGAAGGTCGGCTTCATGTCCAAGCTCGATCGCGAGAGCGACGAGACCCGCCAGCTCAATTCGGGCCTGGACCCGAACGCGGTGAAGGTGGGCAACGAGAACACCTACCTGCTCAACGTGGACAAGCCGCTGGTGGTGCCGGTGGGCACCAAGATCCGCTTCGTCATCACGGCCGGCGACGTGATCCACTCGTGGTGGGTGCCGGCGCTGGGCTGGAAGATGGATGCCATCCCGGGCATCGTCAACGCCGCCTGGACCAACATCACCGAGCCGGGCGTATATCGCGGCCAGTGCGCCGAGTTGTGCGGCCAGGACCATGGCTTCATGCCGATCGTGGTGCAGGCGCTGCCCAAGCCCGAGTTCGAGAAGTGGCTGGCCGAGCAGGAGGCCGAGGCCAACAAGCCGCAGCAGCCGGCGCAGCCTGCCGCTCCGGCGCCGGCTTCCACCGCTGCCGCGCCGACCACGGCGCAGGCGACCGACGCACCTGTTTCCCAGGGCCATCAGGGCTGAGCGATCAGCTTCTTCACAGCATTCGTATTTAGGTAGAGGTGTAAGGCATGGCCCACGCAGCTACAAACGATCATCATCACGACGATCATCACGGCGCGCCGAAAAATTTCTTTGTCCGTTGGTGCATGTCCACCAACCACAAGGACATCGGCACGCTGTACCTGGTGTTCTCGCTCCTGATGTTCTTCATCGGCGGCAGCTTCGCGATGGTGATACGCGCGGAGCTCTTCAAGCCCGGCCTGCAGCTGGTGCAGCCGTACTTCTTCAACGAAATGACCACGATGCATGCGCTGGTCATGATCTTCGGCGCGGTGATGCCGGCCTTCGTGGGCCTGGGCAACTGGATGATCCCGCTAATGATCGGTGCGCCGGACATGGCCTTGCCGCGCATGAACAACCTGTCGTTCTGGATCCTGCCGTTCGCCTTCTCGCTGCTGCTTTCCACGCTGTTCCTTCCGGGCGGTGGCCCCGCCGGCGGCTGGACGATGTATCCGCCGCTGTCGCTGCAGGGTGACTCGGTGGCGTACCTGGTGTTCGCGGTGCACTTGATGGGCATCAGCTCCATCATGGGCGCGATCAACATCATCGCCACCATCCTCAACATGCGCGCGCCGGGCATGGATCTCCTGAAGATGCCGGTGTTCGTGTGGAGCTGGCTGATCACGGCGTTCCTGTTGATCGCGGTGATGCCGGTGCTGGCCGGCGCGGTGACCATGCTGCTCACCGACAAATACTTCGGCACCAGCTTCTTCAACGCGGCTGGCGGTGGCGACCCGGTGCTGTTCCAGCACATCTTCTGGTTCTTCGGTCACCCCGAGGTCTACATCATGATCTTGCCGGCCTTTGGCTTGGTCTCCGAGATCATCCCGACCTTCGCGCGCAAGCCGATCTTTGGTTACAAGGCGATGGTGTTCGCCATCGCGTCCATCGCATTCCTGTCGTTCATCGTGTGGGCGCACCACATGTTTGCGGTGGGTCTGCCGCTGGGCGGCGAAATCTTCTTCATGTACGCCACCATGCTGATCGCGGTGCCGACCGGCGTGAAGGTGTTCAACTGGGTCAGCACCATGTGGGGCGGCTCGATGACGTTCGAAACGCCGATGCTGTTCGCCATCGCGTTCGTCATCCTGTTCACCATCGGCGGCTTCTCGGGCCTGATGCTCGCGCTCGCTCCGGCCGACTTCCAGTATCACGACACCTACTTCGTGGTGGCGCACTTCCACTACGTGCTGGTGACCGGTGCGATCTTCGCGATCATCGCGGGTACGTACTACTGGCTGCCGAAGTGGACCGGCCACATGTATTCGGAAACGTGGGGCAAGATCCACTTCTGGAACAGCGTGATCTGGGTGAACGTGCTGTTCTTCCCGCAGCACTTCCTGGGCCTGGCCGGCATGCCTCGCCGCATTCCCGACTACAACGTCGCGTTCGCCAACTTCAACATGATCAGCTCCATCGGCGGCTTCCTGTTCGGCGCCTCGCAGCTGATCTTCCTGGGCGTGATCATCCACGCGGTGTGGTTCTCCAAGAAGAAGGCACCGGATCGCGTGTGGGAAGGCGCCAAGGGCCTGGAGTGGACCCTGCCGTCGCCCGCGCCGTACCACACGTTCGATGTGCCGCCGGTCATCCATGATGACGAACTGGCACACGGCCACGTCGAAGATTGATCCAAGCATTGCCGCTCCGGTTTCGCGCCGGAGCGGAAGGAAGCGAAACGATGAACCAGCCGTCTACGACAACGATTGAGCAGGCCCGCAAGAAAGGTGTGCGACTCACCGTCACGGTGGTTGGCAGCATCGCGTTTGCGATCTTCGTGCTCTCGCTGTTGCAGGGGCTGAAGTACTCCTGACGCAACCGCTGCCGTATTCCTCCGCGGTGTCGAGCAGGCATCACGGGTTGCAGCCCGCGCGACCATTGCACGGGCGGAAGTTGACAGAGCATTCCATAGGGATCTCAGCATGGCTCAGCAAGAAGGCGTTTATTTCGTTCCATCCAAGAGCCAGTGGCCGATCGTGGCCGCGGTGGTCATGTTCGTCACCGTGCTCGGTGCCGCGCACTGGCTGAATGCGCCTCCGGGTGAGGCGGGCTTCGGCAAGACGATGCTGAGCATCGGCTTCGTCGGCATCCTGCTGATGTTCTTCGGCTGGTTCCGCTCGGTGATCCGCGAGTCGCTCGCGGGCAACTACAACAACCAGGTGGACCGCTCGTTCCGCATGGGCATGATGTGGTTCATCTTCTCCGAGGTGATGTTCTTCGCCGCCTTCTTCGGCGCGCTGTTCTACGCCCGCATGTTCGCGGTGCCGTGGCTGGGTGGCGAAGGTCATGGCGTGCTCACCCACCAGTTCCTGTGGAGCGACTACGCCGCTTCGTGGGGTGCTGGCGGCGGTGGTGGTCCGGAGCGCATCGGCGGCAGTTTCGAGACGGTGGCGCCCTGGGGCCTGCCGCTGCTCAACACGCTGATCCTGCTCTCCTCCAGCGTCACGGTGACCATCGCGCATCACGCGCTGAAGGCCGGCCATCGCGGCAAGATCCTCCTGTTCCTCGGCCTCACCGTGCTGCTCGGCGCCACCTTCCTGTGGTTCCAGGCGCACGAATACATCGAGGCGTACAAGGAGCTCAACCTCACGCTGCAGAGTGGCGTGTATGGGTCGACCTTCTTCATGCTCACCGGCTTCCACGGCATGCACGTGACGCTGGGCACGATCATGCTGGCGATCATCTGGCTGCGCGTGGCCAAGGGCCATTTCACCAAGGAACACCACTTCGCGTTCGAAGCGGTGGCCTGGTACTGGCACTTCGTCGACGTGGTGTGGCTGGGCCTGTTCATGTTCGTCTACATCCTCTGAGACGCTGGCGCGTCGCAGCAAAAAGCCCGCCGGAAGGCGGGCTTTTTTGTGGGGCTCCCGTGCTCGCCTGCGTGGTGGGTGCGTTGCGCAAAACAAAGGCCCGCCGATCGGCGGGCCTTGGGTGGAACCGGATGTCGCAGCGAGGCGTCAGCGGCGGCAGGACGCTACAATTACTGGCCCACGCCGTGCGGGTGAAGCCAGCCCATCCAGATGCCGAACACCACCATCAGGATGAGCAGCACCGACAACCCGATGCGGCGCGTCAGCGCCCACACCGTGCGCTTGCTGCCTTCCTTGTCGGTCATCATGAAGTACAGGGCCTGACCAAGATTGAACAACACCACCAGCAGCAGAATCACCAGCGCATATTTGTAGATGGTTTCCACGTGATCGGTCCGAACGTTTTTGACAACCCGAGTATAGCGGCCGTGCGCGGTGCCACCGCGTGAAGTGGCTGCGCCGTCCGTCGTGGTTCGCGCTGCTGCTCACTGCGGTTAGTGCCTTGCTGTTCATACGTTTGGGCGTGTGGCAGCTGCATCGCGCCGACGAGAAGGAAGCGATTCTGCGACGGTATGCCACAGCGGAAACCGCAGCACCGCGCGACTTTGCCGCGTTGGCCTCGAATCCCCCCATGGATGCCTTTGCGCGCGTCGACGTGCGCGGCGAATACCTCGCCGGCCGGCTCTATCTGCTGGACAATCCCAAGCACGACCAGCGCGGTGGCGTGGAAGTCTATGCGCCTTTCCGTCCACACAACGGTGATCGCCTGCTGCTGGTGGATCTGGGTTTTCTTCCGGGCAACGGCACCGACCAGGCGCCGCAGTTGCCGGCGATGGCCATCGGTGAGCAATCCTTGCATGGCCTCTACGTGCCGCCGCCGGGCGTGGGTTTCGAAATTGGCGGCAACGCGCTGGCGCGCCAGACGCAGTGGCCCAAGACCACCGTCTATCTCGACCTGCCGCAGGTCGCCGCCGATCTTGGCACCGCGCTGTACCCGCACGTGCTCTCGCTCGATGCCGAGCCGTCATCCATCTACGTGCGCGAGCACACCATCGATTTCTCGGCGATGCCGCCTGCGCGCCATCGTGCCTACGCGTTCCAGTGGTTCACCTTCGCCGTGGCGGTGGTGGTGATCCTGCTGGTATTGCATCGTCGTCGTCCCAACCGACCGGACAAGTCATGAATACACCCGATCCTGCCGCACTGCGCGCAAGCCGACGAAAACTGCTGTTGATCATGTTGGTGTTTGCGGCGCCGATCGTGGCAGCCATGCTGCTCACGTTCGCGGGCTGGCAGCCGTCCGGCAAGGCGAATGGCCAGCCCATCACGCCGCAGCGCAATTTCGCGGCCGAACAGGTGCCTGTATCGCTCACTGACGGAAACACCTGGGATTGGCGCGCGAAGGAACCACGACTCACCCTGATCGCCTTGGCTGGGCCTGGTTGCGCAAAGCAGTGTCTCGACGTGCTGACCAAGATGGCCGCGGCGCGCCTCACGCTCAACCAGAACGCTCCGCGCCTGCGTCTGCTCTATATCGGCCGGCCGCCGGTAGATGCCGTTGCCACCGGCATGACGAATTACTGGAAGCTGGGCCAGGACTCGATGGGTGCCCTGGCGCCGTTCACGCCCACCACGCCTGACAGCGTGAACGCGCTGCTGGTGGAATCCGATGGCACAGCGCTCTCGTTCTATCCTGCCGGCTTCGATCCCACCGGCTTGCGCAAGGACCTCCAGAAGGTGATCCGTTGATGACCAGCCGTTCCCTTAACGTGCTGCGTGGCCTTGCCTTGCTCGCTGCCGTGTTCGCCTTTGGCGTGGTGATGTTCGGTGCGTTCGTGCGCCTCTCCAATGCGGGCCTGTCGTGCCCCGACTGGCCGACCTGTTACGGTCGCGCCGCGTGGCCCGAGCAACAGCACGAGATCGCGCAGGCGAACCAGGCCTTCCCGGATCGTCCCTACGAAACGCACAAGGCATGGCGTGAACAGGTGCACCGCTTCCTCGCCGGCACGCTGGGCACGCTGGTGTTCGCGCTCGCGTTGATCGCCAGCTGGCGCAAGCCGTGGGCGCGTTTCGCAGTGATCGCGGGCGCCATCTTCGCGGCCGTGGGCGTGGCCATGTACATCAAGGGCGAGCATCACTGGTCTCTGCTGGTGTCGTTGCTCGCCATCGGCTTGCCGCTTGCAGCGGCGATGGGTCTGCATCGCCCAGGCGCGTGGCGCATCAGCGTGCTGGCGCTGTCGGTGGTGGTGTTCCAGGCAATGCTCGGCATGTGGACGGTGACGCTGCTGCTGAAACCCATCGTGGTCATGGGGCATCTGATGGGCGGCATCACCACCTTTGCGTTGCTCGCGTATGCCGCGTTGCGTTTCGCCGGTTGCGGTGCGAATGACGACAGCTATGCGGACCTTCGCAGGGCGGTGGTGCTCGGCATCGTGCTGTTGCTGGCGCAGATCGCGCTGGGCGGATGGACCTCGTCCAACTACGCCGCACTCGCCTGCGGCACGGATTTTCCCAAGTGCCTGGGCCAGTGGGCACCCGCCACCGATTTCCGCGAAGGCTTCGTGCTGTGGCGCGGCATCGGCGTGAACTACGAAGGCGGCGTGCTCGACATGGCCGCGCGCAGCGCCATCCAGATTACGCATCGCCTCGGTGCGCTCGTGGTGTTCTGCTACCTGGCGTGGTTGTCGCATCGCGTGTCGCGTCGCGGTTTGCGTTCGTTGGGCCTGGCCATTGCCATCGTGCTGGTGACGCAGGTGCTGCTGGGCATCAGCAATGTGCATTTCGGACTGCCGCTGCCGGTGGCGACGCTGCACAATGGCGTGGCCGCCTTGCTGCTGTTCACCCTGCTGGCAGCGCTGGCGCGCACGCAGAAGCGTCATGAGGACGCGATGTTTCTTTCCCACGGATACCGATGACGATGAGCAGCCGTTTCCATGAGTACCTGGAACTGACCAAGCCGCGCGTCGTCGCGCTGCTGGTGTTCTGCGCCGTGATCGGCATGTTCCTCGCCGTGCCCGGCATGCCGCCGTGGCGCGCGCTGGTGTACGGCACGCTGGGTATCTGGATGGCCTCGGGCTCGGCGGCCGCGTTCAATCACCTCATCGATCAGCGCATCGACAAGGTGATGGCGCGCACCGCGCATCGTCCGCTCGCCACGGGGCATCTCAAGCCGCATCAGGTGCTGATCTTTGCGCTCGCGCTCGGTGCGCTGTCGATGGTGATACTCGTCGTGCTGGTGAATCCGCTCACGGCGTTGCTCACGTTCTGCGGATTGATCGGCTACGCGGTGATCTACACGGCGTATCTCAAGCGTGCCACGCCGCAGAACATCGTGATCGGTGGCCTTGCCGGCGCGATTCCGCCGGTACTGGGCTGGACCGCCGTCACGGGCGCGCTGCATCCGTTCGCGCTGCAGTTGTGCCTGATCATCTTCGTGTGGACGCCACCGCACTTCTGGGCGCTGGCGATCTTCCGCCGCGACGATTACTCACGCGCGCAGGTGCCGATGCTGCCGGTGACGCATGGCGTGGTGTTCACGCGCTGGCACGTGTTGTTCTACACGATCCTGCTGGTGCTGGTGACGTTGCTGCCTGCGCTGACGGGATACAGCGGGATGGTGTATTTGGGGGGCGCTGCGGTGTTGGGCGCGGGTTTCCTTTATTACGCCGTGCGTTTGCTCAATCCGCCGGATGAGTTTTTCGCGATGAAGGTGTTCAATTATTCCATCGTGTATCTGATGGCGTTGTTTGCGTTCTTGCTGGTGGATCATTGGGTGATGGAGCCGTTGATTCAGCATCAGGGTGTGGTGTTTGAGCGCTCGGTTTGAGCCCGCCTTTCTGCTCGTCATTCCGGCGTAGGCCGGAGGCGCCTTTCAACAGACGAAGGTCTCCTTGCTCGTCATTCCCGCGAAGGCAGGAGGCGCTTTTCAACAGCCGAAGGCTGGTCATCCAGTGACTTTGCTCTTGGTTATGGCGGCAGCGTTGCTGTCGCTCTTATGCAGCGCTGCTGCGATCTGGCCGCCTACGCGGCGGGCGTTTCGATCGGCTGCCGCCGCTCGAGTCACTTTTCTTTTGCTGGCCCAAAAGAAAAGTAACCCAAAGAAAATGGCCTTTAGAGCTAAAGGCTCATAGCGTTCTGTTGAATACGAGCCTTGGAGCTTGTTGCAGCTCGGCACGTCACGATCTCCCTAATGAATGTTGCGGCTACACCGCCACGCGTCCAAGCGAAGAGGACTTAAAGCGGAACGGCGCTACGCGTCCTCTTGGCTGCACGACTTGGGTTCTTGCTTAGCACTGCACTTCTCCCTCTCCCCGCAGGGGAGAGGGGCGGGGAGAGGGGCGGGTGCTCGCGGACGCGTCGCTACTTCGAGCTTTGGCTTTGGCTTTGGCTTTCGCATTTGCTTCTGCTCTTGGCTCTGTGGGGTCCCCGTAACCCGCCCGCGAACCTGAAGGGCTGAAAGCCCGGAAGGCGCGTCATCCGGGGTGCTCTTTCTTTTGGCATTGCCACCATCTCGGTGGTTACTTTTCTTTGAGCAAGCAAAGAAAAGTGACCCGGCCTCCGGCAGGAGGACGGAAGCCCGCCGCAGGCGAGCCAGGTCGCGATCACGCGACAACGAAGCGATGTCGAGGCCGAGTGGCCCGTTGTCGCCAACACAAGCCGCCCATCCAAAGAACCAACAAGCCCTCACCGGCTCGGCGCAGCGCCAACAGCCCATCACGCCAAAACCACACCCCGACCCACTTCGTGACCGCAACAACTTTCGCCCCCCAATTCACCGTCACAGGGTTGACACTTGCGCACCGCAGCAAGACAATTCGCCCGCTACCGGGCGTTACACGCCCTAAGTGGCCTCTGTCCTATCAACCCAAGGCATATGGACGTTTACCCTAGTCGCAACGTCGACATCCGCGAGCATCGGGTGCCGGCATTGCATAACAAGCTGATTTGCTGCGGCGACCGCCTGCGGTCGGCTGGCGCTTTCCTCGACTAGGGAAGACCGGCCCACCTCTGATGGCGCCGTTGGCGCCGTTAACGAGGAGAAAGGGCCATGAAGCTCCTTCGCGAATTCTTCCGTCTGCGTGTCGCACCCCGCGCGCTGGCGAGCCGTCGTGCCGATACCCGCCGTACCTGGACGATCACCGTGCCCGCCCCGCTGGGTGAAGCGAAGGTGACCCCGCCGTCCGACTTGCATCACCGTCTTTCCGACGCCCCGCGCGGCCATCAGGTCGTGCGCAGGCAGGAACATGCTATTTCGCAAGCGCATCGTCATCTGCAGCTGGTATCCAGTCTCTGATGAAGACCTCGCCGCGCCTCGAGCTGCCGTGCAAGGGCTGGCCCCCACCAGTCCGCTGGCATCGATTGCGACGAAGTTCGTAGCGCAGGCATTGGCGTCACGCGCGGGTTAGATCCCGCCGGCTCGCTGGTCCGGCTCAGATGTCACCGATTTCACGGAAGCGAGTCATGTTGAAGCACTCCACCCAGTCCGTCTCAGGCAAGGCGGCCGGCACGAGCGCCGCCACGCCGGTGCGCGTGGCCGTGGCGCAGGAAGCGTTCCGCCACAACGAGGCACTGTACGCGGCGCTCGACACCAGCGCCGCCGGTCTGAACGAAGAGCAGATCTCCGAGCGCCTGGACCGTGACGGCCTCAACGAGGTCTCGCACGAGAAGCCGCCGCACTGGACAGTGCAGCTGCTCACGGCGTTCAAGAACCCGTTCATCATCGTGCTGCTGGTGCTGGCCATCGTGCAGCTGGCCACGGACAGCTCCGACCTCACGGGCCCGATCATCATCGCCGTGATGGTGGGCATCAGCGTGGTGCTCAGCTTCACCCAGGAATACCGTTCGTCGAAGGCCGCCGAGAAGCTCAAGGCGATGGTGCGCAACACCGCCACGGTGACGCGCCGCGCGTCGGACGGCCACAGCGAGCGCATCGAAGTGCCGGTGAGCGAGCTGGTGGCCGGCGACATCGTGCATCTCGCCGCCGGCGACATGGTGCCCGCGGACCTGCGCCTGGTTTCGGCGAAGGATCTGTTTATCAGCCAGGCCATCCTCACCGGCGAATCGCTGCCGGTGGAGAAGTCCGCGCCTGCGCACCTGCATGGCACCGACGAAATGGAAGGCGGGTCGCACGGCGACAATCCGCTGGACCTGCCCACCGTCTGCTACATGGGCACCAACGTGGTGAGCGGCAGCGCCACCGCCGTGGTGGTGGCCACCGGCGCACGCACCTACCTGGGCTCGCTGGCGCGCACCATCGTGGGCGAGCGCGTGCAGACCAGCTTCGATCGCGGCGTGAACAGCGTCAGCTGGCTGCTGATCCGCTTCATGCTGGTGATGGTGCCCATCGTTCTTGCCATCAACTGGTACGACAAGGGCAGTTTCTGGGAAGCCTTCCTGTTCGCGCTCTCCGTGGCCGTGGGCCTCACGCCGGAGATGCTGCCGCTGATCGTCACCGCGAACCTCGCCAAGGGCGCGTTGGCGATGTCCAAGCGCAAGGTGGTGGTGAAACGCCTCAACGCGATCCAGAACTTCGGCGCGATGGACGTGCTGTGCACGGACAAGACCGGCACGCTCACGCTCGACAAGATCGTGCTCGAGCGTCACCTTGATCTGTACGGCGAAGAGTCGGACGAAGCGCTGGAATACGGCTATCTCAACAGCCGCTTCCAGACCGGTCTGAAGAACCTGATGGACAAGGCGGTGCTGACGCATCGCGACCTGGAAGTGGTCGCACAGCACTACCGCATCGTCGACGAGATTCCGTTCGACTTCCAGCGCCGCCGCATGTCGGTGGTGCTGGGCAACGGCGACGGCAACGAGCTGCTGGTGTGCAAGGGCGCGGTCGAGGAAATGCTCTCGATCTGTTCCTCCGCCAAGACGGAGGACGCGATCGTTCCGATGACGGACGAGATGCGCGCCGAGATCAAGGCGATGACGCGCGGTCTCAACGAGGATGGCCTGCGCGTGCTGGTGGTCGCCATCAAGCGACAGCCGCCGGCCGGCCGCGCCTATGGCGTGGCGGACGAAAGCAACCTCATTGCGGTGGGCTGCCTGGCCTTCCTCGATCCGCCGAAGGACAGCGCGGCCACTGCCATCGCAGCGCTGCATCACCACGGCGTCGAAGTGAAGGTGATCACCGGTGACAACGAGGCGGTGACGCGCAAGATCTGCCGCGAGGTGGGCCTGGACGTGGAGCACTCCGCGCAGGGCAAGCACATCGAGCCGCTGAGCGACGACGAGCTGGATGCGCTGGTGAAGCGCACCACCGTGTTCGCCAAGATGTCGCCGCTGCAGAAAGCGCGCGTGGTCAAGTCGCTGCAGCGCCAGGGTCACACCGTGGGCTTCCTCGGCGACGGCATCAACGATGCGCCGGCACTGCGCGAAGCGGACGTGGGCATCTCGGTGGACACGGCCACGGATATCGCCAAGGAATCGGCGGACATCATCCTGCTCGAAAAGAACCTGATGGTGCTGGAAGAAGGCGTGATCGAAGGTCGCATCACCTTCGGCAACATCATCAAGTACATCAAGATGACCGCCAGCTCCAACTTCGGCAACATGTTCTCGGTGCTGGTGGCCAGTGCCTTCCTGCCGTTCCTGCCGATGCTGCCGCTGCAGATCCTGGTGCTGAACCTGCTGTACGACATCTCGCAGCTGTCCATTCCGTTCGATCGCATGGACGACCAGTACCTGCGCAAGCCACGCAAGTGGGACGCCAGCGACATCGGCCGCTTCATGGTGTGGATTGGCCCGGTGAGCTCGATCTTCGACATCACCACGTTCCTGCTGCTGTGGTACGTGTTCGGCGCGAACTCGAACGAGCACCAGGCGTTCTTCCAGTCGGGCTGGTTCATCGAAAGCCTGCTCACGCAGACGCTGATCGTGCACATGATACGCACGCGCCGCATTCCGTTCCTGCAGAGCATCGCCTCGGCGCCGGTGTTGGCGCTGACCACGGCCATCATCATCATCGGCATGCTGATTCCGTTCACGCCGGTGGGTGGCAAGCTGGGCATGGTGCCGCTGCCGGGCGTGTATTTCGGCTGGCTCGCGCTGACCGTCTTCACGTATTGCGTGCTCACGCAGCTGGTGAAGCTGGTTTACATCAAGCGATACGGTCGCTGGTTGTGAGGTGAGGGCGCGGCGGCAACGGCGCCGCGCCTCCGTTGCTCCCTTTGGGAGTGCGCCGCAATGACGGCGAAGATGTCGTGCGTCGCTTCGAAGCGTGTTCAGGACGTCGCCCTCGATTCCACCAAAGACTCCCGCAAGGAAGTCCGCGGATGCTCCACGCGTCCGATCTACTCCAAGGAGGCCTCGCCATGAAAGGCACCTTCGCTCTTCTCGACATCGCCGGCTACGTCGCCCTGCTGCTGTGGGGCACGCACATGGTCACCAGCGGCGTGCTGCGCGGCTATGGCAGTGCGCTGCGTCGCTGGATGGGTCGCTATCTCGGCCATCGTCCGGCGGCGCTGGGCTTCGGCGTGTGCGTCACCGCAATTCTCCAGAGCAGCACGGCGACCGGCCTGATGGCCACGTCGTTTGCCGCCAGCGGCTTTCTCGGTCTCGCGCCGGGACTGGCTGTGATGTTGGGCGCCAACGTGGGCACCACGCTGATCGTGCAGGTGATGTCGTTCGACATCGCGGTGGTGGCGCCGGTGTTGATCCTCATCGGCTTCACCATCCATCGCCGTACCGACGACGTGAGTTTCGAAAACATCGGCCGCGTCTCCATCGGCCTTGGCCTGATGCTGCTGGCGCTTCACTTGCTGGTGGGCGCGATGGCGCCGGTGGAGAACGCGCAGTTGCTGCGCGCCATCCTGCAGAGCCTGGCGAGTGAGCCGGTGCTGGCGATGCTGGTGGCCGCCGTGCTCACCTGGGCCTGCCACTCCAGCGTGGCGGTGGTGCTGCTGATCGTGTCGCTGGCGAACGCAGGCGTGGTCGATACGTCGGGCGCGCTGGCGCTTGTACTGGGCGCGAATCTGGGCGGCACCATTCCCGCGCTGATGGAGGCGCATACGCCGGTGGCGCGCCGCCTGCCGATGGGCAACCTGATGGTGCGAGCCTTCGGTTGCATCGTGTGCCTGCCCATGTTGCCGCTGCTTGCGCACTGGCTTGCGCCGCTAGGTGCCTCGCCGGCGCGCATCGTGGTGAATTTCCATACAGCATTCAATCTTGTACTCGCGCTGATCTTCATCGTGCCGGTGGATGGCCTGGCGCGACTGCTCGTGCGCCTGCTTCCCGAGCCGCCCAAGCCCAACGATCCGGGCGTGCCGCAATACCTCGACGAGGGCGCATTGGAATCGGCCAACGTGGCGCTGGCCAATGCCGCGCGCGAATCCATGCGCATGGCCGACATGGTGGAAGGCATGCTCACGGGACTGGTGGAGGTGTTCGGCAAGGACGATCGCTCGCGTGCCGCCGCCGTCGGCCGGATGGATTCCTCGCTCGACCGCCTCGGCATGGCCATCCGCGAGTATCTCGCCGACCTCGGCGGCGAAGCCTTGAACGAGGAGGATGGCGAGCGCAGCCAGGAGATCCTCGCGTTCGTCATCAACATCGAACACATCGGCGACATCACCGCCAACAACCTGATGGAATTCGCCGCCAAGAAGGCGGAACGCGGCCAGGATTTTTCGGCCGAGGACATCCAGGACCTGGCCTTGATGCATGCGCAGGTAATGGAAAGCCTGCGCCTGGGCCTCACCGTGTTCCTGCGCGGCGATGTGCGTGCCGCGCAGCAGTTGCTGGCGCGCAAGGAAGTGCTGTGGAAGCTGGAGAACGAAGCGTCGGAGCGTCACATCCGCGCGCTGCGTGAACGTCGCGATGGCGGCGGTGGCGGAGACGTCTATCTGCGCATCCTGCGTGACCTCAAGCGCATCCACTCGCATCTCGCGGCACTGGCCTACCTGCCGCTGGAGCGCGCCGGCCTGTTGCAGGATCGTCTCGTGCGAGAGCCCGCGACGACCTGACGTAAGCCTTCTTAGATAACGTACTCAACTTGTAACGGAGCAACGGCACATTGGATCCGGACCCATCGACTGACATCGAAAATTCTTGCTGACCACGTCGACCCCGCTCCTGCGTCCGCTCCCTCCGGAGTGACACCCGCACGCGGCGGCCGACGACGGCCAGTCCGCGAGCGGGTCATGCGCTCGGTCTCCTAGCGAGACATGCGCCATCCCTTTCGCAAACGCTGCCCCATGGTCCCTGGCCGTGACGGGCGGGTGTACGCCAAGCATTGCAAGGGAAGTCCCCATGACGCATCGCCTCACAGCTTTCTTCTTCGTTCTTGCCGTTGTGTCGTTGAGCGCGTGCTCGCATCGCGCCGACGACCAGGCATCGTCGCCGCCGTTCGTGGAAGACCACGGCGTGTTGCGCGTGCCCGATGGTTCGCCGCTGCGCAAAGCGCTCATCATGGCTCCCGTCGAGATGCGTTCGGCACCGCACGCGTTGGTGTTTCCCGCCACGGTGGAATCGGACCCGGCGCGCACGGCCAACGTGGTGGTGCCGCTCACCGGCCGCATCACCGAACTCAAGGTCGGGCTCGGCGACCACGTGGTGCGCAACCAATTGCTGGCGGTGATCGAATCCGGCGACATGGCGCAGGCCTATGCGGATGTGGCCAAGGCCGCCGATGCGCTCGCGCTGGCGAAGAAAGGGCTGGAGCGCGCCCGCGGCGTGCAGCAGGCGGGCGGCAACGCGGTAAAGGATCTGGAGGGCGCGCAGAGCAACTACAACCAGGCCCTGGCCGAATCGGATCGCGCTCAGACGCGGCTGCAATCGATCAATGCGGGCGGGCAAACCGGCCCTGCACGCAGCATCCGCATCACCGCGCCGGTGAGCGGCTACGTGACTGTGCTGTCGGCCGCGCCCGGTACTTATGCCAACGACACCACCACACCGCTGATGATCATCGCCGATCTCGACTCGGTGTGGATCACGGCGAATGTGCCGGAATCGGACGTCGGTGGCATCGCGAAAGGACAGGCCGTCGATGCCACGTTGTCGGCCTATCCCGATCAGGTGTTTCGTGGCCAGGTCGCTTTCGTGAGCCAGGTGCTGCAGTCCGATACGCGCCGCGACATGGTGCGCGCCGTGTTCGCGAACACGGATGGACGTCTGAAACCGAACATGTTCGCCAAGGCCAGCATCGCAGTGCCGCAGCCGGCGCAGGTGTTCGTGCCGGAATCGGCACTGCTGATGAACAACGACAACACCACGGTGTTCGTGGAAGTGGCGCCGTGGGTATTCGAGCGACGCACGGTGATCCTCAGCTACGACGAATCGGCCGGTGCCCGCGTGGTGAAGGGCCTCAAGGCGGGTGATCGCGTGGTGGTGAAGGGCGGAGTCCTGCTCAATGATTAACGCGATCTTCCACTTCTGCTTCCAGAAGCGCGTGATCTTCATCGTGGTGTCGGTGCTGGTGCTGTGCTTTGGCTATTACTCGTGGACGCAGCTGGCCATCGAGGCGTATCCGGAACTCAGCGACGTCACCGCGCAGGTGACGACGCAGGTGCCGGGCCTGGCCGCAGAGGAGATCGAGCAGCAGATCACCACGCCGCTGGAGCGTGCGCTCGCCGGCACGCCCGGCCTGGTGGCCATGCGTTCCAGCAGCACGTTCGGCCTCTCGCTGATCACGCTGGTCTTCAAGGATGGTGCCGAGGATTACTGGGAACGCCAGCGCGTGATGGAGCGCATCGCGCAGGCCACGCTGCCGTCCGGCATCACGCCGAGCCTGGATCCCGTATCGGGCCCGGCGGGCGAGATCTATCGCTACACGCTCGAATCCACCAGCAAGAACCTGATGGAACTCTCGGAGCTGCAGAACTGGGTGGTGATTCCGGCGTTGCAGAAGATTCCCGGCGTGGCCAACGTGGACATCTTCGGCGGCTTCACCAAGGAGTTTCAGCTCGAGCTCGATCCGGCGCAGCTGTTGCACTACGGCGTGAGCGTGAACCAGGTGACGAGCGCGATCTCGGCCAACACGGCGAACGCCGGCGGCGGGCGCATCACGCGCGGCGACCAGTCGTACATCGTGCGCGGCATCGGCATGGTGCACACGCTGAAGGACCTGGGCGACATCGTGGTCACGCAGAACAGCGGCGTGCCAGTGCTGGTGCGCGACCTGGGCAAGCTGCAATACGGTCATCAGGTGCGGCAGGGCATCCTGGGCAAGGACAGCAATCCGGACACCATCGAAGGCATCGTGGACCTGCTCAAGTACGAGAACCCGTCGCGTGTGCTGGAGAACATCCATGCCACGGTCGCGCAACTCAACAGGCAGCTGGCGGCGCAAGATGTGCGCATCGTGCCGTACATCGATCGCGATGACCTGGTGAACGCGACCAAGGAAAAAGTGTTCCATACCGTGATGGAAGGCGTGGGACTGGTGTGCATCGTGCTCATCCTGTTCCTGGGAAGCCCGCGTTCGGCGATGGTGGCGGCGGTGGCCATTCCCATGTCGCTGGTCACCGTGTTCATCCTGATGCAGTTCACGCACATGCCGGCGAACCTGTTCTCGCTGGGCGCCATCGACTTCGGCGTGATCGTGGACGGCACCATCGTGGTGACCGAAGCGATCCTGCGTCGGCGCGAGGAGAAGCCCAACGCCATCCTCACCGAAGACGACGTGATGACGGTGACCAAGCACGTCGGCCGTTCGATCTTCTTCGCCACGCTGATCATCATCACCGCGTACCTGCCGCTGTTCGCGTTCGAGCATGCCGAGGGCAAGCTGTTTCGCCCGATGGCCTTCACCGTGGGCTATGCGTTGCTGGCCGCGTTGCTGTGCACGGTGACGCTTACGCCGGGCCTGGCGTACTTCGCTCTGCGCAAGCCGCGCAAGATGTTCCGCAACAAGCCGCTGGAGCGTTTGCAGGCGGCGTACACCGCGTCGCTGGGCAAGTTGCTGGGCAGGTTGCCGGTGGTCTACACGGTGGCTGGCGTGGCGTTTGCCGGTGTGCTGTTGCTGGGCGCCACCATCGGTCGGGAATTCCTGCCGGATCTCGACGAAGGCTCGTTGTGGCTGCAGGTGCAGATGCCGTCCGGGCTGTCGCTCGACAAGGCCAGCGAGATGACGGCCGATCTTCGCCGGGTGATCCGCGAGTTTCCCGAGGTGTCGTACGTGGTGACGCAGCTGGGGCGCAACGACACCGGCACCGACCCGTGGACGCCGTCGCACGTGGAGGCGGGCGTCGGGCTGAAGCCTTACGACACCTGGCCCCGTGGCGAGGACAAGGCCGCCTTCGTGCGCCGCTTCAATGCACGCATGCAGCAGATTCCCGGCGTGTCGGTGGGCATCAGCCAGCCCATCGTCGATGGCGAGAACGACATGATCGGCGGCGCGCACAGTCCGCTGGTGTTGCGCATCTACGGCGACGACTTCACCGAGCTGCGCCGCGTGGGCAATGAGATCGTCGATGTTTTGCATGGCGTGCGCGGCACGGCCGAGGCGTCGATCTTCCAGGAACCACCGATCCCGCAACTTGCCATCACGGCCGATCGCGATGCAGCAGCACGCTACGGCATCAATATCGGCGACATCAGTAACCTGATCCAGACGGCGATCGGCGGCACGCCGGTGACGCAGGTGTATGTGGGTGATCGCATCTACAACGTGACGACGCGCGTGTCGAACGAGACGGCCAACAACGTCGAGGCCATCGGCCAGCTGCCGTTGACATCCGCCAGCGGCGCGCAGGTTCCCCTGAAGCAGGTGGCGGGCATCCACTTCAAGACGGGCGAAAGCACCATCGCACATGAAGAGGGCAAGCGGCAGATCACCATCCGCGTGGACAACCGCGACCGCGCCCTGTCCGAATACCTGACCGATGCGCAGCAACAGATCGACGCCAAGGTGCACTTCGACAAGCAGAACTATCAACTGCAGTGGGCCGGCACGTTCGAAAATCAGCAGCGTGCGCAGGCACGCCTGGCCGTGGTGATGGCGCTGGTGATGGCCATCATGCTGGTGTTCCTGTTCGCCGAATTCGGCAAGCTGCACCAGGCGGTGATGGTACTGGCGGTGGTGCCGCTGGCGACCGTGGGCGGCCTGATCTCGCTACACCTGCGCGGCGAGACGTTGAACATCGCCACGGCGGTTGGGTTCATTGCGTTGTTCGGCGTGGCGGTGCAAAACGGCATCATCATGGTGGCCAACATCAATCGCGTGCGTAAACACGGGCATGGCCTGCGCGATGCAGTGCTGGAAGGCGCCACCGAACGTTTCCGCCCCGTGCTGATGACCGCCACCGTGGCCAGCGTCGGCATGCTTCCTGCGGCGCTCGCCACGGGTGTGGGCACCGATGTGCAGCGCGGCCTGGCCACCGTGGTGGTGGGCGGCCTGCCGATTGCCACGCTGCTGACGCTGTTCGTTCTTCCCGGGTTCTACTTCGCGGTCGAGCGCTATATCGAGCGCCATCGCCGCAAGCATCGTCCGCATCCGTCGCGGGAGCTGTGATCATGACCAAGACAACACGCCTTTCCATGCTTGCGCTGAGCGTGACCATGGCACTCGCCGGCTGCGCCGTGGGACCCGACTACAAGCGGCCTCAGGCACCGCAGGCGAAGACGTATGCGCCGACGCCCATCGCCAGCGAGACTGCATCGGCTCCTGGCTCAGGTGGCGATGCGCAACATCTGCTGGCTTCGATGGACATTCCCGGTCAATGGTGGACCTTGTTCCACTCCGAGCCGCTCAACGGCCTGATCGACGATGCGTTGAAACACAACGCCGATGTCGAAGCAGCGCACGCCTCGCTGCAGGCGGCGTGGGAAGCGGTGTACGCGCAGCGTGGTGCGTACTTTCCCAGCGTCAACGCCAGCGTGAATCCCACACGCCAGGACGATGCCAGCGACGTGGCCAGCGGCGTGGCATCGAACGCGGACCTGTACACGTTGACGACGGCGCAGGTCAGCGTGTCCTACGTGCTCGATATCTGGGGCGCCAATCGCCGGCAGGTGGAGTCGCTGACGGCGCAGGCCAATGCGCAGCGCTTCCAGCTCGAGGCGACCTATCTCAGCCTGACCAGCAACGTGGTGAACACGGCGATCCAGGAGGCATCGCTGCGCGCGCAGATCGAGCTGACGCAGAAGATCATCGACGAGCAGGAGAGCATCCTCGCCACGCTCAAGCGGCAGCACGAGCTGGGCGACGTATCGGACGCCGCCATCGCAGCCCAGGTCGCCACGCTGGAGCAAAGCCGGGCCACGTTGCCACCGCTGGACAAGCAATTGGCGCAGCAGCGCGACCTGTTGGCCACGCTCACGGGGCGCACGCCCGATCAGGGCGTCGATGCGCAGTTCCAACTGCAATCCCTGCAACTGCCGGCCGAGCTGCCGCTGAGCCTGCCTGCGCAATTGGTCGAGCAGCGCCCGGACGTGCGCGCATCGGAAGAGCAGCTGCATGCAGCGAGTGCGCAGGTGGGCGTGGCCATCGCCAATCGGCTGCCCAATGTTCAGATCAATGCCTCGCTGGGGTCGGCCTCGGAGAAGACCAGCCAGCTGTTCACGGCGGGCAGCGGCTTCTGGGCCGTGGGCGCGACGGTGACGCAGCCGCTATTCGACGGTGGCGCACTCAAGCACAAGCAGCGCGGCGCGGAAGTTGCGTATCGACAAGCCGCGGCGCAGTACCGCAGCACCGTGCTCGGTGCCGTGCAGAACGTGGCGGACACGCTGCATGCCATCGATGCGGATGCGCGTGCGCTGGCCGCAGCCGAACGCGCCGAGCAGGCCGCAGCGCACAGCCTGGACATCGCCAGGCGCCAACTCGCGCTGGGCGACCTCAGCGAGGCCGCGATGCTCAACGCACAGCTCGCCTGGCAGCAGGCAGCGTTGTCGTTGGTGCAGGCGAGGGCGGCGCGTTACTCCGATACGGTGGCGCTGTTCCAATCGCTCGGTGGCGGCTGGTGGCATCGCCAGGACGCGGGCAGCGTGGCGTCGACATCGGCCTCCGGATCGCGCTGAGGCCCCCGCGTGCGGCGTCTTTCCTGCCGTTGGGTGTCGAGGCTGCAGCGGATGCCTTTCGGCGTGGCGCCAACGGCAGCGACGTTCTCGAAGGACTCGCTCTCGTGCGCGCTTTCAGTCAGGCCGTGAGCGGTGATGCGCGGGTGTCAGCGCGTGCCCGACTCGCAGGCCACGCGCCGCTTGTGCCGCCACCACAGCACCAGCGCCACGATGAGCGCGGCGGCACCGACCAGCCACAGGCCGTTCTGGCCGCGGTGGATCCACATGGCCAGCCATTCGTGGTTGTCGGCGCCCAGATAGCCCAGGTACACCCAGATCGGCACGCTGATCAGCGCGGCCAGTCCGTCGAGCAGGAAGAAGCGCAGGAACGACACGCGGTGCGTGGAGCCGGCGGTGATGAATACGGCGGTGCGCATGCCGGGCAGGAAGCGCGCGATGAACATCAGGCGGTTGCCGTAGCGCTCGAATTTTTCCTGCACCTTGGCATAGCGTTCCGGCGTGAGCACGCGCGCCACGAAGCGCAACTTGAGGATGCGCGCGCCGAAGTGATGGCCCAGCAGGAACATGCCCGAATCGCCCACCAGCACGCCGGCCATGCCGACGCCGAACATGGTGTGCACGTTGGCGTAGCCGAGGCCGGCAATCACGCCGCCGGCCACCAGGGTGATGTCTTCGGGCAACGGCACGCCGGCGCCGCACAGCAACAACGCGATGAACACCGCGAGGTAGCCGTTTTCGGCGAACACCGTGACCAGTCGTTCAAGCAGTTCCATCACCATCCATGCCCGGGCGGACTACCCATGCCTCAAAGAGGGGTCGATGATCCCATACGAAGACGTCCATACGCTTGACGCGGCGCAGGGTCGCTCCATGTTCCTCTTCCGTGCGGGGACGAGGCCGGGGTGAGGCGCAATCTTGCAGGGCCAATAGTTAGAACCCTGTTCTTTTCATGCCGAGACGGGCATGCGCCACACACCTGTCACAAATGCTTAGGTAGAGGGCGTGGTGACGCGTGCGGCCAGCAGTTCGCGCAGTTCGGCCTTCTCGGCGCTGTCGAGCGCGCCCTCGCGGCTCTTGGCGGTCAGCCAGTCCCGACGCTGGATCACGGCCTGTTCCTCCATGCGTCGCAACGCATCGAAGAACTCCGCGCGCTGGGTTTCCGGCTCGCCCACCACCATCGCGGCCATCAGTTTCTGCAGGGCAGGGTATTCGGCGCGTTCGGCGAAATGTTCCACCAGCATGGCGGAGTTGATGCCGGGGCGTGAACGCGCCATGTCGATCAGCTCGGCCAGCAATTCCACGCCGGGTTTGTCCAGGCGCAGGAAGCCGTAGGGACGCTCCACCTGATCGGCCACGCCCGGCTGGGCCAGCAGCAGGGCGATGGCGCTGCGCACCAGCGAGCGCTGCACTACGGTGGGACGCTGCAGCGCCGTGCGAGGCGTCGGTGCGGTGTCCAGCGTGGCGCGTGCGCCTGTGCGCTTCTCCAGCTCCTGCGCCATCAGGTCGCGGAAGGCGCCATCGGGAAGCCGCGCGATCAGCGGGCGTGCGCGTTCGGCAAGGCGTGCGCGGCCATCGAGGCTGGCCGTATCCACGTCGTGCGCCAGTTCGCCGAAGAAGTATTCGGAGAGCGGCGTGGCGGCCTTCAGGCGCTTCTCGAAACCGTCCTTGCCTTCCTTGCGGATCAGCGTGTCCGGATCTTCGCCGTCGGGCAGGAACAGGAAGTACGCCTGGCGTCCGTCGCGCAGGCGCGGCAGCGCCGATTCCAGCGCCTTCCAGGCGGCGGCGCGGCCGGCGCGGTCGCCGTCGAAACAGAACACCACATCGGGCGCGGCGCGAAACAACACTTCGGTGTGCTCGGGCGTGGTCGCCGTGCCCAGCGTGGCTACCGCGATGGGCAGGCCGGCCTGGTGCATGGCGATGACGTCCATGTAGCCCTCGACCACCACGATGCGCGCGAGGCTGGGATTGGCCTGCTTCACCTGCCACAGCGCGAACAGCTCGCGGCCCTTGTGGAACAGCGGTGTTTCCGGCGAGTTGAGGTATTTCGGACCCTGGTCCGATTGCAGCACGCGGCCGCCGAAGGCGATCACACGACCGCGCCGATCCAGGATGGGAAACATCAGCCGTTCGCGGAACCGGTCGTAGCGGCTGCCACGTTCGTTGCTCGCCACCATGCCCGCTTCGTTGAGCAGTTGCGTGCGCCGCTCGCTGCCGCCGAGGGCCTTCATCACGCCATCGAAACCGGCCGGCGCCCAGCCGATGCGGAAGCGCTGGATGGTCTGCGCATCGAGCCCGCGCTTCTTGCAGTACGCCTGCGCCTCAGCGTTCTTCGGCAGTTCGTTCTCGTACCAGCGCGCGGCGGCGTCGAGCAGGGCGTAGAGATCGGTCTTGTCTTCGCGGGGACGGTCATCGCCGCCTTCGCGCGGCACGGTGAGGCCCACCGACTGCGCCAGTTCTTCCACCGCATCGGGGAATTCCAGGCGCTCATAGTCCATCAGGAACTTCACCGCGCTGCCATGCGCGCCGCAGCCGAAGCAATGGAAGAACTGCTTGGCTGGGCTCACGTAGAAGGATGGCGTGCGCTCGTTGTGGAACGGGCAGCAGGCGGTCCATTCGCGTCCCGCCTTCTTCAACGGCACGCGCCGCTCGATCACGTCGACGATGTCGACGCGGGCAAGCAATTCGTCGATGAAGCTGTCTGGGATACGTCCGCGCATAAGATGCGTAGTCTATCGGCTGCAGGCCACCTCTGGCCGCTTTCACCCCCAGCCCGGGCCGTGCGCCCCACTGCGCCTGTCACCGCGCTGCCTTATGCTCTCGCCGAGGCGTTGCGGTGGCTGGGGGTGCCATGGGAAACGTGCTGGGAATGGCCCGGTCGGGCCTGCAGGTGAGGTTTCGCCCGGCGGCGCCGGAAGACGCCGCGGTGGCCGTGCCGTTGATCTACAGCTCCGGTCCGGTGGCGTTCGACTATGTGTTCACGACCCGCGACGGCGGTGACGCACGGGCCTTCCTGCAGCATTGCTTCGTGGATGGCGCCGGGGAGTTCGGCTGGCGCAACCACTGGGTCGGCCTGGTCGAAGGCAAGGTGGTGACCGTGGGCGCGGGCTTCGGGGCCGACGCCAAATGGCCCTTCATGCTGGCCGCGGCCCGCCAGATCGTTCGCCACTACGGGCTGCGTCGCGGGCTGGGCGTGATCGCGCGCGGGCTGCGCGTGGAATCGGTGATCCAGCCGCCCAAGGGCGACATGCATTACCTCGCCCATCTGGCGGTGCTGCCCGAACTGCGCGGGCATGGCATCGGCCGCGCGCTCATCGATCAGTTGGTAGGCATGGCGCGCGACGTGGGCCGCAGCCGCGTGGTGCTCGACGTGGCCGCCAGTAACCCGCGCGCCGAAGCCCTTTATCGCCGCGCCGGTTTCAAGGTCACCGGCGAGCGCAAGTCGCAACTGGCCAACGAACGCGGTCGCGTGCCCGACCACCGGCGCATGGAGCGCATCGTCGACTGACGCGGCTACGCCAGATGGATCAGGCCCACCAAGGCCAGCAAGGCGATCAAGAACAGGATGATGAAGATCGCGAACAGCACCTTGGCGATCGCGCCGGTCACGCCGGACAGCGTGCCGAAGCCCAGCCAGCCGGTGACGAGCGAAACGATGGCAAGGATGATGGCCCACTTGAGCATGTGTCACTCCTGTTGGAGAACGCCGCCGGAAGCGTCGGTGGCCGTGCCGTTGTAGGTGTCGATATGTGAAGGCCGTGCCGCGTCGTTGTCGACGCGATGCGAGTTCGGCGGCGCAGCCGAGACCCTGGATAGGCACGGCTACCGCGGCCCTGCAGGCCGGAACGTCCGTACTATTGGCCATGCCAGCGCCGCTGGGCGCTGGCATGGGAAGCGGGCGATCAGCCCGCCAGGCGTGCCTTGATGCGGCCCGACACCACGCCCATGTCGGCGCGGCCCGCGGCCTTTTCCTTCACGGCGGCCACTACCTTGCCCATGTCGCGGGCCGAGCTGGCACCCGTTTCGGCGATGGCGGCGGTGATCAGTGCATCGAGCTCCTCGTCGCCCATCTTGGCCGGCAGGTAGGTCTCGATCACCTTCATCTCGGCGCGTTCCACGTCGGCCAGGTCTTGGCGGTTGGCCGCGTCGTACTGGGTGATGGAGTCCTTGCGCTGCTTGACCATCTTCTCCAGCACGGCGAGCGTCTGCACGTCGTCGAGCTCGATGCGCTCGTCCACTTCGCGCTGCTTGACCGCCGCCATGATCAGTCGGATCACGCCCAGGCGGTCCTTGTCGCCGCCACGCATGGCGGTCTTCATGTCGTCGGTGAGCTGCTGCTTCAGGGTCATGGTCTTTTCCTTGGGAAACACAAAAGCCGGCGTTGCTTGAGCAACGCCGGCTAGTGTAGGTCTACGAAGACAGAGGCAGCGGATTAGGACGCGCCAGCTGCCAAGCTACCTGTAACGACGCCAGAGGCGCCAGAACCGCGGATCGTCCGCCAGGCGGACGACGGGCTCAGTACAGGCGCGTACGACGCGACGTGTCGCGCGAGAGGCGACGCAGGTGACGCTTCACCGCGGCAGCGCGCTTGCGCTTACGCTCCTGGGTCGGCTTCTCGTAGAACTCGCGCTTGCGGGTTTCGGCCAGGACGCCGGCCTTTTCGCAGGTGCGCTTGAAGCGACGGAGGGCAAGCTCGAACGGCTCGTTCTCGCGGACTTTTACGCTGGGCATGGAGACTCCAAGTGTTAGACTGGCTCGCCTGAACGAGCCGTTTGAATACGGTGAGCCGCGAAGTATAACGTGGAAACGACAGCAATTTCAAAGCCCCAGTACAACCCACCGGCAAACAAGCCGGTGCTGGGCATCGAGACGTCCTGTGACGAGACCGGCGTAGCCCTGCTGCGCTGGGAACCCAGCGCGCCTGGCAACGGCCTGCTTTCACATACGCTCTACAGCCAGATCAAGCTGCACGCCGAATACGGCGGTGTCGTGCCGGAGCTGGCCAGCCGCGACCACGTGCGCAAACTGCTGCCCTTGGTGCGTGAGGCGCTGGCCCAGGCGGGCCTGACCCCGGCCGACCTGGGAGGGGTAGCTTACACCGCCGGTCCCGGCCTCGTCGGCGCCCTGCTGGTGGGCGCGTCGGCTGCCCGGGCCATGGCCTGGGCGTTGGGCGTGCCGGCCATTGGCGTGCACCACATGGAAGGCCACCTGCTGGCACCGCTGCTGGAGGAAAACCCGCCGGAGCCGCCCTTCGTGGCGTTGCTGGTGTCGGGCGGCCACTCCATGCTGGTGGAAGTGAAGGGCATCGGCGAATACAAGATACTCGGCGACACGCTGGACGACGCCGCGGGCGAAGCCTTCGACAAGACCGCCAAGCTGATGGGCCTGCCGTACCCCGGTGGCCCGGCGCTGGCCAAGCTGGCCGAGCAGGGCAAGCCGGGCGTGTTCCGGTTCTCGCGTCCGATGACCGATCGCCCTGGCCTCGATTTCAGCTTCTCGGGCCTCAAGACCCAGGTGCTGCTGGCCTGGCAGCAATCGGACCAGAGCGAGCAGACGCGCGCCGACATCGCACGCGGGTTCGAGGAAGCCATCGTCGACACGATGATCATCAAGTGCCGCCGTGCACTGCAGGCCACGGGCGCGAAGCGGCTGGTGATTGCCGGTGGCGTGGGCGCCAACAAGCGCCTGCGCGCGGAACTGGCGGCGGCCGGCGAGAAGGACGGTTTCCAGACGTATTTCCCGCGCCTTGCCTTCTGCACCGACAACGGCGCCATGATTGCGCTCGCCGGCGCCATCCGCCTGGCGCATGGCCAGCATCAGGACGAATCGGTGCAGGTGTTCCCGCGCTGGGATCTGGAAACGCTGCCGCCGGCGATGTGATGCATCGCGAGGAAGCGCACAGGGTGCGCTCCCTCATGCAGATGGTTACCCTATCGGCATGGATATCGTTTTCATCGAAGACCTGCGCATCGATGCCGTCATCGGCATCTACGACTGGGAACGCCGCGTGCGGCAGACGTTGTCGTTCGACATTGAAATGGCGTTCGACAACACCGTGCCCGCCGCGAGCGACGACATTGCGCTCACGCTCAATTACAAGGACGTGTCCAAGCGCTTGATCGACTACGTCGGCGCGTCCAGCTTCGGACTGGTGGAGACGCTGGCGGAGCAGTGCGCGGCCATCATCCGCAACGAGTTCGGCGTGTCGTGGGTGCGGCTGAAGCTCTCCAAGCCCGGCGCGGTGCGCGGTGCAAAGTCGGTGGGCGTACGCATCGAACGCGGCACGCGACCGCAGTGATGCGCTGAATCGATGGCACGCGTCTACCTGAGTCTGGGTTCCAATCTCGAACCCCTGCGTTATCTTCGTGCTGCGCTGGCTGAATTGCGCGAGCGTTTTGGCACGTTGTCCGTATCGCCGGCCTATCGCAGCAAATCGGTGGGCTTCGACGGCGCCGATTTCGTGAACCTGGCCGTGGGGCTGGATACCGATCTTTCTCCGGAAGCGCTCAACGCGTGGCTGCACGCGCTGGAAGATCGTCACGGACGTCGTCGCGACGTGCCGCGCTATTCCGATCGTACGCTCGACGTGGACATCGTGTTGTACGACGACCTCGTGCGGCAGGGCGAAGGACACCTGGAGATTCCGCGCAAGGAGCTTCGCCACGCGTTCGTGCTCAGGCCGATCGCGGATATTGCGCCGCAGCTCAGGCATCCGGTCACCGGCGAGACGATGGCCTCGCTGTGGTCGGCGTTTCCGGTGGATAGCGAGCCGCTCATCGTCGAGCCGCTGTAAGGCGTTCGCCGCGCCTTGCGGCTTATCCCCCGACGATCACTCGGCATGATCGCCTTCGGCGTGTTTCCTGCCGCATGAGGGGCTGTTCTTGGAATTGTCTGATTCCTTGCGGTGCAACGCGCGAACTAGGCTTCGCCTTGTCGCCAGTGCACCACGTCTAGCTTCGCCCATCGTGGCGGAGCGACGCGGCGAATGCTTCTGGCGCGCCGGCTTATCGATGTCATCACGCAAACACGTCGCTTTCCACGGTACTGCTGCGGCACGCCATGAACGAAAGCGCATACGGCAGGACGCATGGGGAACCAGACGAAACGTGACGCGGCGATTCGCTACGCGATTTGCCCCCATTGCCGCAGCGAAGCACGGCATGGCGTGCGCACGTGTCCGGGGTGCGAAGCCGTGGTGACCTATGGGACGCCGCTTGTGCTCATCATCGTCACGCTGGTCGCCACCGCATGGCTGGGTTTCCACGCGCACCGGTTTTTCTACGACTCCCGGCCGGTGGTGTTGCTTCTTGCAGGCATTGCCGCCGGCGGCGTGTTGAGCCTGCTCTATGAAGCGTTCGATGAGCGCGTGGTTTTCCGGAAGAAACGTCGCCCCTGGTAGTGCCGGGGGCGTCCAGGTACAGCCCTGTACACGCACGAAAGCCCGGTGTCAGCACTGTCCCCGGCACACAAGTAATGCTAGAAACGGCCCCACCTAACATGGAACGGGGAAGGCATATGGCAGGTCGCTTTGCACGCAGCTGGAGCCTGATGAAGGCCAGCGCGGACGTGTTGCGTTCGGACAAGTCGCTGTTGATGTTCCCGCTGGCCTCCAGCATCTGCTGCCTGTTGGTGGCGGCCAGTTTCCTGGTGCCGATCATCGCGGCCATGGTGTCGGCCGGTGGCGTGGCGGACCAGGGCCACCGCATGAGTGCCGGCGGTTACGTGCTGCTGTTCCTGTTCTATCTCGCGCAGTACTTCGTGATCATCTTTTTCAACACGGCGCTCGCTGGCGCTGCCTTGGCCCGTCTGCGCGGTGAGGAGGCCAGCTTTGGCGAAGGCATGGCGATTGCGCGTTCGCGCATCGTGAACATCTTCGGTTACGCACTGATTGCCGCCACCGTGGGTCTGGTGCTGCGTGCGCTGCAGGAACGCCTGGGCCTGATCGGTCGCCTGGTGGCCGGCTTCCTTGGCCTCGCATGGACGGTTGCCACGTTCCTGGTGGTGCCGGTGCTGGCGAGCCAGGACGTGGGCCCGACCGAAGCCATCTCGCGCAGCGTGGAATTGCTCAAGCGTACCTGGGGCGAGAACATCATCGGCAACGCCGGCATTGGCGTGGTGTTTGGCCTGTTGATGTTCGTCGCGATCGTGCTGGCGGCCGTGCTGATTGGCGGTGCGTTCGCCACGCAGTCGCTTACCGCCATCATCGCCGCCATCGTGATCGTGGTGATTGGCCTGACGCTGCTCGGCCTGATCCAGGCGTCGCTGCAGGGCATCTACGCCGCGGCGCTTTATCGCTACGCGGAAGAGGGCGAAGTGGGCCACGGCTTTGACCAGGCGATGCTGGAGCAGGCGTTCAGGCCGAAGAAGTGAGTCGCCTCGATCAACGCATGTAAAAAGAAGGGGCGCCGCGGCGCCCCTTTTTTCTTGCTCACACGGAAAGCGTGCGTCCGCCATCCACGCGAATGATGTGTCCCGTCACGAACGGTGCGTCGCGCAGCAGCCAGAGCACCGCACCGGCGACATCTTCCGGTGAGCCCGCGCGCTGCAAGGGCGTGCGGGCCAGCATGGCTTGCTGGTCGTCGTAGGGCTTGCCGTCGCTCGGCCACATCACGGCGCCGGGGGCGACACCGTTGACGCGCACGTCGGGGCCGAGATCCAGCGCAAGCGAGCGCGTCATCGCTTCCAGCGCGGCTTTCGCCATGCAGTAGACCGGATGGTTCGCGAGCGGACGCTCCGCGTAGATATCCACCATGTTAACGATGGCGCCGCGCGCTTCGCGCAATGCGGGCGTCGCTGCCTGTGCGAGAAAAAACGGCGCCTGCGCATTGGATGCAAAGAGCTCGTTCCATTGCGCCAGCGTCGCGGTGCCTACCGGCGTGGGATAGAACGCCGAGGCGTTGTTGACCAGCGCATCGAGGCGGCCGAAGCGAGAGAGCACGCGCTGGACCATGCCAGGCAGCGCATCCAGATCGGCCAGTTCGGCCTGCACGGCGAACGTGCTGCCGCTGCGTTGGCGTTCCAGCGATGCGGCGAGCAGTTCCGCGTCGGCGGCCGAATGGCGGTAGTGCAGGGCGAGGTCGTAGCCCGCCGCATGCAGCGTGCGTGCGATCACGGCGCCCACGCGTTTTCCGGCGCCGGTGATCAGGGCAACGGGACGCTCGTGACGTGCATTCATGCGTGGGCTCCTGCGTGACGCGACCAGGCGGGGAGCTTGCCCCAAAGCATGCGTGGCGTCACGTCGATGACACCGGTTCCGTGGAAGGTTCCATCGCGGTCTCTGTCGCGAACGATGTGCTGAACATGGCGATGGCGGTGCGCGCTACTTGTCCGGTGTCGTAGTACGCGTAGCTGCCCACGCCGACGGCGCCCACCACCGGCATCCAGCGCGAGATGCCGCTGCCCACGGCGCGCTGGGTCACCTTGATGCCAATGGTCTTGGCCACGCGTTCGATCACGGAGTACGTGACACGGCGAAAGATCAGGCGATCGCCCACGCGCACCACCAGATCGCGAAACGCCTGCGCGGCCGTGTGGCGGAACAGGCACCACAGCATCTGTTCGCGGCCCAGTTCCGAATGCTGGCCGTAGGCGGCGGCGATGTCGCTGACCATTTGCGCCTGGA
Source organism: Dyella japonica (assembly GCF_040545895.1). Classification (GTDB taxonomy): domain Bacteria; phylum Pseudomonadota; class Gammaproteobacteria; order Xanthomonadales; family Rhodanobacteraceae; genus Dyella; species Dyella japonica_D. The sequence goes on along the minus strand of NZ_JBEPMU010000002.1, from coordinate 743,169 downwards.
TCTTCCAGATCGCGATGACCTCGGGGAGCACGGTGAGCCAGCCCAGCGGACCGGGCGGCAGTGCCAGCGATCCGGCGGTGAGGGCGGCGCGTTGCTGGGCCCGCGTGGCGAGGCGGCGGGCTTCCTTCTCGGGCTCACGCGCGCCAGGCACGTGGCTGTCCGGGATCTGGCTCACGAAATCCAGGATGGCCTGGGTCACGCGGCCGTGGTCGGCAATGACGGCCGGAAGCTTATCGGGGGATGGGGACATGGACCGGGCTCGGTGGAGCGGCGGAGGCCGCGCGACACCCCAGTCTAGGCTGCCCGGGTGAAATCCCGCTGAGCCCGAAGGCTGGGCGGCACCTGAACGCAGGAACTTGCCCGGGCGGGTATGACTTCTGGGGCAGGCGCCCGGTCGTCTAGAATGGCAATGTTATAACGTATCGAAAACAACAACGTCACCGCCCCTTCCGGAAACCCGATGAAACGTACCTTGCTTGCCGTGAGTCTTGCCGTTGCCTTTGGCGCCGTCCCCGCCGCCTACGCCCAGACCAGCCCGACCCCGGACACCAGCACTGTGGCCTCGCCGGGCACTACCGACGGCACCGATGCCGGCAAGACCAGCGCCACCCGCAACCAACCCTCGAAGGTGAAGCAGCTGGGCGCCATCGACGTGAATGCGGCGCTGGACCAAGCCCGCAATTCGCTGTCGCCGGACACCGGCAGCAGCCAGTACGTGATCGACCAGAAGGCCATCCAGCAGCTGCCGCTGGGTGACTCCACGCCGCTGAACCAGGTGATCCTGCAGGCGCCGGGCGTAGTGCAGGATTCCTACGGCGGCCTGCACGTGCGCGGCGACCACGCGAACCTGCAGTACCGCATCAATGGCGTGATCATCCCCGAATCGATCTCCGGCTTCGGCCAGACGCTGGACGCGCGCACCATCCAGAGCGTGAAGCTGCTCGATGGCGCGTTGCCCGCGCAATACGGCTTGCGCACGGCGGCCGTGGTGGATATCGACACCAAGAGTGGCCACGACCTGGGCAACGGCGGCAGCGTTGGCATCACAGGCGGTTCGTTCGGTACGTTGAACCCGAATGCCTCGCTGTGGGGCAGCGATGACCGCTGGAGCTGGTTCGTTACCGCCAACTATCTGGAGAACGACGTCGGCATCGAGAACCCGACGGCGAGCCGCACGCCCATCCATGACCACACCAACCAGGTGAAGGGCTTTGGCGACATCTCGTACCTGATCGACGACAACACGCGCATCAGCTTCATGTTCGGCGCGACCAACAATCGCTTTGAGATTCCCAATAATCCGAACCAGACGCCGCAATTCGGTTACCTGGACACGGTCGACTTCAACTCCGCCAACCTCAACGAACGCCAGCAGGAACAGACGCGTTTCGGCGTGCTCTCGTTGCAGGGCAAGTGGGGCAAGACCGATTACCAGATCTCGGCGGGTCAGCGTTATACCCACGTGGGCTTCGAGCCGGACGAGATCGGCGACCTGATGTTCAACGGCGTGGCCTCCACCATCAATCGCACCAACCGTGCCGACACGCTGCAGGCGGATTTCTCCACGCCGCTGGGCGACAGCCACACGCTGCGCTACGGCATCTACGGTGAATTCGAGCGCGGCAACATCAGCAACAACTCGCTCACCTTCCCGGCCAACCCGGATGGCTCGCAGGCCAGCACCACGCCGATCGCCATCTACGACGCCACCAATCTGCTTGCGCGCACGTATTCGGCGTACTTGCAGGATGAGTGGAGCATCGGCGACAAGTGGACGGTGAACTACGGCGTGCGCGGCGACCGCTACGAGCTGTTCCGCACCGAAAGCCAGCTGAGCCCGCGCCTGGGCCTTGTCTACCAGGCCACCGACAGTACGACGGTGCATGCAGGCTATTCGCGCTACTTCACGCCGCCGGCGACCGAAGTGATCGACGACAGCAACATCGCCCGCTTCAACGGCACCACCAACCAGTTGCCCAGCGGCGGCAACAACCTGCCGCTGTCGGAACGCTCCAATTACTACGACCTGGGCATCCAGCAGCAGTTCGGTTCCACCTTCACCGTGGGTGTGGACGCGTATTACCGCCAGGTAAGTCGCCTGCAGGACGAAGGCCAGTTTGGCGCGGCGCTGATCTACTCCAACTTCAACTACGAGTTCGGTCGCATCCGCGGCGTGGAACTGACGGCGAACTACGACAACGGTCCGGTCTCCGCGTATTTCAACGCGGCGTACAACCGTGCCATGGGCAAGCGCGTCATCACCGGCCAGTACAACTTCAGTCCGGACGACCTGGCGTACATCTACGACAACTACATCCATCTCGATCACGACCAGAAGCTGACCTCGTCGGGCGGCATCACCTATTCGTTCACCAACACCACGCGAGTCGGCGCCGATTACATCTTCGGCAGTGGCCTGCGCAAGGATGGCCTGGTGCCGAACGGTGAGTCGTTGCCGTACTACTTCCAGCTCAACCTCAATGTGGCGCACGACTTCACCTTCGACAGCATCGGCACGGTGAAGACGCAGCTGGCGCTGATCAACGCACTCGACCGCACGTACGAGCTGCGCGATGGCACCGGCATCGGCGTGGGCGCGCCGCAGTTCGGTCCGCGTCGCGGCATATACCTGAGCCTGCAGAAGGACTTCAGTTTCTAAGTCAGCTGGGCCGATGTCCCCGCCATGGCCGGTCTCCCCCTCACGAGGCTATGGCGGGGCATGGGTTAAACTTCGCGCGTTTCCCCGTAGGCAACGTGCATGTCTTCCCGACTCCCCGATCCCGGCGCCGACGAGCGCGCCCATTCCGACCGACTGCTGACGCGCCTGCGCGAAGAAATCGCCGCGCACGGTCCCATGCCGTTCTCGCAGTACATGGAGCGCTGCCTCTATGCGCCGGGCCTGGGTTACTACAGCGCCGGCAAGACCAAGTTCGGCGAAGCGGGCGATTTCATCACTGCACCCGAATTGGGTGATCTGTTCGCGCGCTGCGTGGTGAACGCCACGTATCCGGTCATCGAGATGCTTGGCGAGTCCGCCGACTTCCTGGAACTCGGCGGCGGCAGCGGCGCGTTCGCCGAAGCCGCGCTCAAGGCGTTCGCCGCGAACGGCACGGTGCCGCGTCGTTATTACATTCTCGAACCCAGCGCCGACCTGCGCGAACGTCAACGCGACCGGCTGGCGGCGGCGCTACCGTCCGAGTTGTTCGCCCATGTGCTTTGGCTGGATCGTCCGCCGGAACAGGACTGGCAAGGCGTGCTGTTCGCCAATGAAGTGATCGATGCCTTGCCGACCACGCGCTTCGTGATGCGCGATGGCGAGGTGTACGAAGAGCACGTCGTGCTCGATGGCGAAGGTCGCTTGATGCGGGTGGATCGCCCCGCCGATGCGCTGGTGTCGGGCGCCGTGCGTCAGGTGGAGCGCGACCTCGAGGCGGAATTTCCCAGCGGCTACCGCTCGGAAATCCTTCCGCAGTTGCCGTACTGGATCCAGGCCATCGCGGGTTCGCTCACGGCCGGCCTGATGATGTTCATCGATTACGGCTACGTGCGTCGCGAGTATTACCTGCCCGAGCGCAACGACGGCACGCTGCGTGCGTACCATCGCCATCGCTCGCACAACGATCCGCTGTATTTCCCCGGACTCAACGACCTGACTGCGTCGGTGGATTTCACCGCGCTGGCCGAGGCCGGCAACGTGGCCGGATTTGGCGTGGCCGGTTATATGCCGCAGGCGCAATTCCTCCTCGGCAGCGGCCTGCAAGATATCTTCACCGCGTCCTACGAATCCGCCGCGGACGAAGCCACGCGTTACGACCTGGCCCAGCAGGTGAAGAAGCTGACCTTGCCCGACCAGATGGGCGAGCGCTTCCAGGTGATGCTGTTCGCGCGCGGCATGGACGTGCTTCCGCTACCCGCGGATGTTCTGGAAGCGGATCGGGGCGATCGGCTCTGAGCTAGCGCGGTGGGCTGAAACGCAACGCCCGCGTCATGGACGCGGGCGTTGACGGTTTCACTGAGCGGCGGGAGCGGCGACTGGCGCAGGTTCCGGCGCGGGCTGCACCGGCTTGCTGTCGTCCGGCCGTTTCACCAGCTGCCCATGCTTGAACAGATTGGCGGCCACCTGGTAGTACGCGGTAGCATCGTCCACCTGGCCCTGCTCGACCGGCGTGTTGGGCACGGCGTCACCGTTGTCGAAGTTCGGCTTGACCTGCTCCAGCTTGCGCTGCGGTTCGAGCACGGTGAGCACGTCGCTGTGCAGATAACCGAGCTTTTCGTAGGTGGCCGGGAAGGCGCGCTCGCGGCCCGGTTCGAGCTGGAAGATGTCGGCGCCGAAGAAACGGCTGCGGTAGCTGAAGTTCAGCAGGCCCATCACCGTGGGGATGATGTCCACCTGAGCCATCTGCCGCGACACGCGCTGCGGCGGGATGTGCTTGGGCGAGTAGATCCACAGCGGAATGTGGTAGCGATTGATCGGCACGCTGCTTCGGCCCGCGCTGGAAGCGCAGTGGTCCGCAGTGATCACGAACACCGTGTCGTCGAAGTACGGCTTGTCCTTCGCGCGCTTGATGAAGTCGGCGATGGACCAGTCCGTATACGCCACCGCCGCCTCGCGCGTGCCGTTCTTCTGCGGCACGCGGTTGGCCGGCACGGTGAACGGGCGGTGGTTGGAGGTGGTCATGATGTGCAGGAAGAACGGCTTGCCCTGCGCATGCGCCTCATCCATCTGCTTGAGCGCGAGCGTGTAGAGGTCTTCGTCGGCCACGCCCCACACGTTTTCGTGGTGGATGGTCTCGCCCTTGCCGATATCGTTGCGGTCCACCGCGCGATAGCCGTTGTGCGCGAAGAAGTAGTTCATGTTGTCGAAGTAGCCGTAGCCACCATAGACAAAGTCGGACTGGTAGCCGCGGTCGTTGAACACGTTTGCGGCGGAGAACAGGTTCTCGTTGTTGTGCGCCTTCACGATGGAGTCGCCAGGCGTGGGCGGCACCGACAACGACAGCGCTTCCAGGCCGCGCACCGTGCGCGTGCCGTTGGCGTAGAGGTTGTCGAAGAACATGCTCTGGTTGGTCAGCGCATCGAGGTTGGGCGTGATGTTGCCGCGCTTGTTGTTGCTGAACTCGGAGAGGAAGTCCGCCGAGAGGCTTTCCACGCTGATCAGCACCACGTTGAGGTGCTTCTCTGGACCCGCATGGCGAATCTCGCGGGTCAGGTCGTGCGGATCGTCGCTGACATAGGTGGCCTCGGGCGTCTTCACCAGCTCGCGCACGCGCTTGAACGCCACGTCATCGGGCAGGGTGCGGTAGAAGCGCGAGTAGTCCAGGTGGCTGCTGCGGAACGCGGCGAAGAATTCGAACACGCCGTTGCCGGAGAGCTCGTTCACGTAGGCGTTGTCGGTGCGATCCTTGAGGGTGCCCTTGATGCCGACGGCCAGCACCACGGTGACCAGCAGCCATACCAGCACCACCTTGCTGCGCTGGAGGAAGGTGGTGCCGCCGTCGCGCGCCTGCAGGCCGCCGCGGCTCAGCCAAACCACGACCAGCGTGGCGATGGCGAGCAGGCTGATCCAGGTACCCAGCGGGTACGACTCGCGAATGTTGCCGATCACTTCGGTGGTGTAGACCAGGTAATCGACCGCAATGAAGTTGAAGCGCGTGCCGAATTCACCCCAGAACACCAGCTCCGAAGCGGCGATGAACAGCAGCCCGAACAGCGTCACGGCGCCACCCACGTATAGCGCCCATTGCCCGGCGCGCGATACGTAGAGCCGCTTCGGTACCAGCCACAGGTACAGCAGCAGGAGCCAGCCGAGGAAGACGAACGTAATCAGGTCGTAGCTCAGGCCGACGCCGAACGCGTAGGCCCAGTACAACGGGTTGTGCGGCACGCCGCTGCCGGCCATGAAGAGCAGCACGATGCGCGTGAGTGCGCCAATCAGTACATAGCTGATGGCAAGCCACCACAGCGGGCGAAACCGCTGGCGCAGCGGCGAGGTCGTTTGATAGGCAGTCGGCACGGAAGGCTCCGGTAAAGCTGAAAACGAAGGCCTGGCCGTGGAGTGGGCGGGCTGGAGAGCGACCGCATTCATTCACGGCCCCACCGACTGGCACTAAACGGACAGATTTCTAGCCCGTTACCTTACTTCGGATTGGCTTTCATTTGGCTTTGCTTGGACGCTTTCAGTTCGCGTCGGGCCGCAGTGAGGCAATGGCGGCGACGCGGGCCACCGTCATGGCGTCGCCAATGGCCGGACCCTGCAGGCCCTGCGCCACGAAGGGTTCGGAACGCACGGCCGCCGCGGCGTCGCGTGCGCGCTGGAGATAACCCGCCTGCGGATAGGCGTCGTCCTGGTGGCCCAGGCGGCCGCGCTTGTCCGCCTCGCACGCAGCGAGGAACAGCGACAGGCGTTCGGGCCGGCGCAGCGCATCCAGCGAGGTGAGCAGGCGCAACACCGTCGACGGCTTCAGTTCGAAGGCGCGATGCACGTTGAGATGCTCACGGCACACCAGCTCCGCAAGCGTGGCATGTTCGGTCGGCACCCGCAGGCGCGCCACGAGGCGTTGCAGCGGGGCCACGCCAGCGTGCTCGTGGCCAATGTGGCGTGGCAGTGCATCGACCGGCGTGAGCGCCTTGCCAAGATCGTGCGTGAGCGCGCAGAAGCCCACGATGTCGTTGCCCGGTGCGATGCGTGCGGCCATGTCGAGCACCATTTCCACATGTACGCCGGTATCGACTTCCGGATGGAATTCGGCGCGCTGCGGCACGCCGTACAGCGCATCCACTTCGGGAAACAGCACCGCGAGCGCACCTGAATCACGCAGCACGCGCAGGAAGGCAGAGGGCTGCGCTTCGCCCAGCGCCTTTCGCGTTTCTTGCCACACGCGTTCGGGCACGAGGTGATCCACTTCGCCATCGCGCACCATCTGCTGCATCAGCGCCATGGTGTCCGGCGCCACGGTGAAGCCCAGTGGCGCAAAGCGCGCGGCGAAACGCGCCACGCGCAGCAGTCGCACGGGATCTTCCGCGAAGGCGGGTGATACATGCCGCAGCAGGCGTTGTTCCAGGTCGCGCGCACCGTTGAACGGATCGACCAGATGACCGTCTTCGGCCTCGGCCATCGCGTTGATGGTGAGGTCGCGCCGTGCCAGATCCTCTTCCAGCGTCACCGACGGATCGGCATGGAAGGCGAAGCCGTGATAGCCATGGCCCATCTTGCGCTCGGTGCGCGCGAGTGCGTATTCCTCGTTGGTCTTCGGATGCAGGAATACCGGGAAATCCTTGCCGACCGGGCGGTAGCCCTGTTCCAGCATGTCCTCGGGACGCGCGCCGACCACCACGTGATCGTGGTCGGTCACCGGCCGGGCCAGCAGTTTGTCGCGGACGGCGCCGCCGACGAGATAGATGCGCATGCGGCCCATTCTGCCACGTGATGCAAAGGCGCCGACGCCGTGGGATGCGCGATCAACGTCCCGTGGAGCGCGCGTGATCCAGTCGCCGCTGGCGCGGAAGCACGTTCAACAGCACCGGCAGCCATGCAGCGAGGGGTTGCGGCGTGATGCCGAGCGCCGCATAGCCGTCCACCTTGCCTACCGAATCGGTGCGCAGCGAACGGAAGTTGTCGAGCGAGAACGGCTTGCCCGGCAGCAACTGCGCCACTTGTGCCTGCAGGCGGCCAAGGCTGTCCGGCAGCGGAATGACGGGCGTGCGCACACCGATGGTGGTTCGAATCATCTGCACGATCTCGCCCAGCGTATACACATCGGGGCCATACAGCTCGAAGCTGCGGTCGACACCCAGCGTGTCGTCGCCGATGCAGCGGGCCATCGCTTCGGCGACGTCCCCCACCCAGGTCGGCGCCATCCGCGCGGAAGCACGCGCCAAGGGCAGCGCCGGCATCTGGCGCAGAAGGCCGGCGAAGCGTGCCACCAGGCCGCCATCCGTGCCGAACATCGGGCTGGGCTGGTAGATGGTCCAGTCCAGGGACGAGTTGCGTACTGCTGCCTCCGCCTCGCCCTTGGTCTTGAGGTACTGCGACAGGCCCTGGCCGGCCTTCAGCGCGCTCATGTGATGCAGGCGCGACACGTTCGCCGCCTGGCAGGCGCCGAGCACGCGCTGCGTGAGTTCCACGTGTGCGTGGTGGAAGGTCTGCTCGCCGAAGGCGTTGAGGATGCCGACGAGGTTGATCACCGCGTCCGCGCCCTCGAACTGGCGACGCAGCGCGTTGGCGTCGTAGACATCCACGCTGCGGATGCGCACGCCGGGCAGCACGCCAAGCGCGCGCCGCTGTTCGCGATTGCGCGAGAGCAGCAGGACGCGATGGCCATCCTTGACCAGTCGCGGCAGCAGGTTCGATCCGACAAAACCGCTGCCGCCGAGCACGACCAACTGTTTGGCTTTCAATGTCACTGGCTGATTCCGCCTCAATGGGTGCCGCTGCTGCTCGCCGCGGCGGGAGGTGCCATGCTGCTGGCGGGTGCAGCCGAACCTGCTTGCGCAGGCGCAGGTGGTGCAACCACCGGGCAGGTCACCAGCTTACGCTCACTGCGGCTGTCCGGCAGCGTGTAGGTCTGGCCAATTGGCGTGAGGCGCTGCGACAGCGTCACGGCGTTGCCGTGCTGGCGCCAGTCGTAGATCACCGCGAAGGACATCACGCGCGCCACGTATTCGCGTGTTTCCTTGAACGGAATGGTGGCGATGAACAGATCCGGCGGCAGCGAGCTGCGCGCCTCCAGCCATTGGTCCACCTTGCCCGGGCCGGCGTTGTACGCCGCGCTGGCCAGCCATGGCGCACCGTTGAAGCGGCCCGCCATCTGCGCGAGGTAGCGCGTGCCGAGGATGATGTTGGTGATGGGATCGTAGAGCGAGTCGCCGCCTGTCCACGTCACGCCATTGCGTTTGGCCACCAGCTCCGCCGTCGATGGCAACAACTGCATGAGGCCACGCGCGTCGGCGCCCGAGCGGGCATCGGCCATCCATGCGCTTTCCGCGCGAAGAATGGCGTAGGCCCACGACGGATCGATGCCCGCCTGTTCCGCCTGCGGCACCAGGCCGTCCTGGCTGGCGAGCGGGAAGCGCTGCTCGTAGTAGCGCAACGCATCGCCCGTGTTGAAGGTGAACACGGCGCGGTCGTACCAGCCGCGGCGATAGGCAAGATCCACGGCCTGCTTCAGTGTGTCTGCATCGGCGCCGTCGAGCGCCTGCGTCCACTCGCGACGCGCCTGCTTCGGCAGGCCCACGGCGTAGAGCTCGAACGCGCGCAGCAAGCCCTGGTTGGCGAGCAAGGCGCGCTCGCGCTGCGCATTGCCTTTCAGGTCCGTCTGGCAGATGCCGTAAGGCGCGTTCATGCGATCGGCCGCGAGGAAACCGAAGAACGTCGGCTCCGTGGCCAAACCGGTGAGCACGCGTTGTGATTCAGCCGCGCGATTGGTGGCGGCGAGTGCGCGCGCACGGAACCAGCGCCATTCGCCGTCCTGCTGCTGCGTGGCGGGCATCGCATCGATGGCCGCGAGCACCGCGTTCCAGTCCTGCTGCGCCAGCGCGGCGCGTACACGCCATTCGCGGCTCGTGTCCGTTTGCACCGAGGCCGGCAACGCGATGAGGCGCGACAGTGCATCGGCGTCGTAGTCGGTGGCATGGAACAGCGCGAGCGCATACATCACGCGATTGCGCTGGTCGGGCGTGAAGGCGAAGCGGCCCTGCAGTTTTTGCCAGGCGACGTCGGCGGTAACCGACTGGCGGCGCGCAAGACGTTCCAGCGCGAGCGTGGCCGCCTGCCGGTTGCGCGGGGAATCGGGCCATTGGTTGGCGGCCACCACGGCCGCGCCCGGGTCGCTCAAGGCGGAGGCGATGCGTCGTGCCGATTCGGTTTGATCGGCCGGCAGCCATCCGGCGATGGCGTTGATGGTGCCCGGCTGCACGGCATCCGCGGCGCGGTCGATGCGATCCCATAGACGAGCTTCGGTGAGCAGGCCTTGGTCGTGCGCCGCGCTCAACACGGGATCGCAGGCGCTCGGCAGTTTGGGCTTGCTCCACAGCGCAGCGATGTCGCGATCGAAGTCGAGCTGCGCGCCTTTGCTCAACTGCGCCTGCAGCGCATTGCATGTCAGCGCATCGCCGAGGCCCGGCTGATACATCGCGAGAAAATTGTCCCAGTCCTGCCGGCGTGCGAGCTCGGTGAGGAAATCGCGGCGCAGGTCGCTGGCAGTGAGCAGTGCGGGATAACGCTTGAGGTAATCCTCCACCTGCGGGCGCTGGATCTGGCGAATGTCGTGCGTGAGCGAGGCCGCTTCCAGATACGGATAGAGCGGATAGTCCTGCAACCCGCTGGCCGCCGTGCGCCAACCGTCGCCACCCTGCTGGGCTGCGGCGTAGGCTTGCTTGAACGCCGTGCGTTGCGCTTCCGTGGGCTCGGCGGCCGAAGCCGCGCCGACCAGCCACAGGCCGGCCACCATGATGAGCAGGCGACGGGCGACGCGCCGCGGTGCTGCGTGCAGGGACATGACTACTCCTTGTGCCAAGACTCCCGCCGTGATGATCGCCGTTCCGCAGGGGCGGCGCGTGGCGCGGGACACCGAAGCATGGCCAACGCCCGCTGAGCGCGACGTGAAACCGCGGGCAGGTATCACCCGCACATGGCGAAGGCTTAGCGCCTGTTAGAATTCGCCACCCACGAGGCGCCGCGTCCGGCGCATACCAGGAAGTGCATGTCGCCCCCGTCCTCGCCGTCATCCCGTGTTGCACCGTTGGCATGGCTGATCCTCGTCGTGGCCATGGTGTCCGGCGCGGTCTGGTGGTGGCGGATCGGGCGTCCGGTGGATCTGCCGGATGCACCGACGGCGCGCATTGCGTGCGTGTCCTACGCGCCTTTCCGCAAGCCGGGTGAAACGCCGCTCGATCTCAACGCCTTCGTCAGCCCCGAGCGCATCGATGCGGATCTGAAAGCCTTGTCCGAGCGCTTCGATTGCGTGCGCACCTACTCGCAGGGTTTCGGCTTGAACGCGGTGCCGGAAATCGCCCAGAAATACGGCATGAAGGTACTGATGGGCATCTGGCTCGGCCGCGATGCCAAGCTCAACGATCGCGAAGTAAGCATGGGCATCGCCACGGCCAAGGCACATCCGGAAGTGATCCGCGGCGTGATCGTGGGCAACGAAGTGCTGCTGCGCGGCGAGCAATCGCCCGTGGCGCTGGCCGGCTACATCAAGCAGGTGCACGACGCGCTGCACGACACGCACGTGCCGGTGACCTATGCCGACGTGTGGGAATTCTGGCTGCGCTATCCGCAGATGGCGAACGCGGTCGACTACATCACCATCCACATTCTTCCGTACTGGGAAGACGAGCCGGTACCGCCGGAGGACGCGCTCCAGCACGTGGCGGATGTCTATGCGCACATGAAGGCACGCTTCCCTGGACGCGCGGTGATGATCGGCGAAACCGGCTGGCCCAGCGAAGGCCGCCCGCGCCGGCAGGCGAGCGCGAGCCTGGTGAATGAGGCTCGCTATCTGCGCGATTTCCTGCGCTATGCAGGCAGCGTGGACATGCCCTACAACGTGATCGAAGCCTTCGACCAGCCGTGGAAGCGCGAGCAGGAAGGCACGGTCGGCGGTTATTGGGGCATCTTCGATGTCAATGCGAAACCCAAGTTCGGCATGCAGGGTCCGGTGGTCGAAGAACCGAACTGGATCGTCGGCTGGTACGCGGGCGCGGCGGGCGCCGTGCTGTTCCTGCTGGCGGGCGTGTGGCGCCGCGGTTTGCGCAATTCGCGCAGTCGCGTGGCGTTGATCCTTGCGGGTTTCGCCGCGGCCACGTCCATCGCATGGCAGGGTCGTCGCATGATCTACGACTGCCGCAATCAGCTGGAGTGGGTGTTCTCGGGCCTGCTCTGCGTGCTGTCGTTGCTCACGGCGATTTATCTGGCCCGGCGCATCGCGGCACGGCTGGCAGGCGCGTGCATCCCGTTGCCGGACCGCCGCTGGCGTTTCGGATGGATGTTTGGCCTGGCGTTCTATGGCCTGTTGCTGGTGTTCGACGGACGCTACCGCGATTTCCCGCTCGGCCTGTTCTGGCCGCCTGCGGTGGGTTTCCTCATCGCAGCGCTGATGGAATCGGCGGGCAACTGCGTGGTGCCCATCATCGAAGAGCGTTTCATGGCCTGCCTGCTGCCGCTGCTCGCTGCCGTGGTGGTGGCGCAGGAGATCGGGCTCAATCCGTCGACGTGGCTATGGCTGGCCGTGAACCTGGCGAGCGCCGGCGCCGTGATGATTGAGTGGCGCCGTGCCGGACGACTGCAGTCGCACCAGGCGCAGGCAGCCCACCAGTAGCGCGAGCGCGCCGGGCGCAAAACAGTAGAGCACCACGGCGACCATGCCGGCCGCCGCGGAAAGCCACGCAGTGAATGGCTTCTTCCAGAACAGCGCCAGCGCTGCGGCCACCAGCGCTACCCAACCGTAGATGCCCATCTGGTAGCTGTAGCTGGCAGTGAGCTGCAGGCGTGCGAGCACGAAGCCCATCACGGTGGCGTGCCGCACATCGCAGGTGAACGAGCGGCCGGTATCGCACAGGTGCGCGACGTCGGACGACTCGACCAGCCCATAGCGCAGCGCATACGCGCCCGCGCCGATCAGGATCAGCGTCAACCAGGGCAGGGTCAGGCGTAGAACAGATTTCATTTGCGCATCCGGTGCGAGCGTGGGGCGATATGGCTGGGCAGGCGAATCTCGGCCGCTATCGGCAAATGGTCGGAGAATGCCTGCGGAAGCGCCCACACCTTGTCGAGCTGGATTTTCTCGGAGGTGAGAATGTGGTCCAGCGCACGGCGCGGCTTCCAGCTGGGAAAGGTCGGCGTGGACTGGTCCGGCGGCACGAGGCTGGATTTGGCGAAGAGATGCTTCATCTCCGCGCTGCGCACGTCGGTGTTGAGATCGCCCATCAGCACCGCGTGTGGATAGTCCTGCAGCACTTCGGCGATGAAACCCAATTGCTTCGCACGCGCGGGCGCGCTGAGCGAGAGATGGGCAATCATCACGGCCAGCGCATCGGCGCCTTCACCGAAACGCGCCAACAACGCACCGCGGCCGGGGATGCGGCTGGGCAGCGGGTAATCGAGCACGCTGCTCGGTTCCAGGCGACTGATCAGGCCGTTGGCGGAATGCGCGAGTCGCGCCATCGGCCGATTCGGCTGATGACTCCAGAACGGCATGCCCGCGGCTTCGGCGAGGTAGCGCGTCTGGTTGAGAAAACCCGAGCGCAGGCTGCCGGCGTCGGCTTCCTGCAGGCCGATCACGTCGAACTGCGGCAGCACTTCGGCGAGGCGGTCGAGATTGTCCAGCTTGCTGCGCCCCGGCAGCACGGCGTTGATGCTGCGCGTGACGTATTCGCTGTAGCGCTGCACGCTGGCGCCCGCCAGGATGTTGCAGCTCAACAGGCGCAGGCGGCGTTCTTGAGCCGGGGCGGGAGTGGGTTCGGCGCGATTCATCGGGCGGGCAGAGTAGTCGCAAAAGGGTGATCGCCGCCATCGTGGCGGCGATCAGACTGGAGACAGACCCTGAGAATGCCCGGTCGGTTGTGAACGCGGGGAAAGTTCCCGCGTTCCGAAGGGCTTACTTGGCGCCGGCGAGGTCGCGCTTGGCCAGCCATTGAGCGACGGCGGAGAGCTCGTCCAGGGTCTTCACATTGGCCGTGCGGTACTTGCCGTCGATGACGAGGGTGGGCGTGCCGTCCACCTGCCACTGCTTCACCAGCTCGGCATCCTTGCGGATCTGCTGGGTCACTTCGTCGGAGCTGGCGATGCGCATGAACTCATCGCGCTTCACGCCGTGCATGGCGTAGAAATCGGCCAGCTCATCCAGGTTGGAGATCGGGTAGTGCTCGTCGAACTTGGCGTGAAACAGCGCCAGGTGCGTCTGGTCGAGTACGCCCAGCTTCTTGGCGGCGTAATAGGCGCGGGCAAACGGCAGCCACTGGTCGCTGAAGACGGCCGGCATGAGCTTGAAGGTCACGCCCGCCGGCAGCTGCTTGCGCATCTGGTCGGCGATCGGCGCGAAATGCGCGCAATGGATGCAGCCGTAGGAGAACACTTCGACCACCTCCACCTTGCCCTCGTTGCTGAGGCGGTGGGCGGGGGCCGGAAGCGTCACGTACTCGGCACCGTCGGTGTACGGCGCGGCATCGCCGGAGCCGGTGGCGGTGCAGGCGGTCGCCAGCAGCAGGCCGGCGATCAGGCTGATCACGCGCAAGGGAGCAAAACGCTTGAACATGGGGCGGTACTCTTGGGGTGGCGTGGGTTGGGTGTCGACGGGTGCGGCTTACTTGCCGGCCGCTTCCTTGGACACCAGCCACTTGGCGAGTTCCACTGCCTGCTCGTAACCGCCCGCCGAGCGCGCGGTGAAGCGGTACTTGCCGTCGACCACGATGGTCGGGGTTTCTTCCACGCCGTAGGCCTTGAGCATCTCGTCGGCGCGCTTGACCTTGGTGTTGATGGCGAAGGAGTTGGCCACAGCCGCGAATTCCTTCGGATCGGCGCCGAACTTGGCATAGACCTTGGCGGCATCGTCGATGGTGGGCAGTGCCGACGCGGGCTTGAGGCCCGAGCCCTGCATGGCGCTGAGTTCCTGCGACTTCCACACGGCGTCGTACATCGCGTCGTTGGCCTTGTCGGCCACGCCCAGTGCCTGCGCGGTGAGGAACGCGCGCTGCAGCATCGGCCAGTTTTCCTGCGGCATGAACGACGCCGGCAGGTACGCCACCACGGCATTGGCGGGCAGTTCCTGCACCAGCTTGTTCATGGTGGGATGGAACTGGTTGCACGCCGGGCAGCCGTACGAAAACACTTCGGCCACTTCGATCTTGTCGGTGTTGCTCACCTTGGCCTGCGCCGGCTCGATGCGGAAGTAGTGCTTGCCTTCCACCCATTTGCCGTCGTCCACGAACGGCGTGGCCGGTGCGGTGGGAGCTGCCGTTGCCTGTGCGGTCGTGCTGGCCGCTGCCGGAGCAGCTGTGCTTGCAGCGGCTGGCGTCGCAGCGGTTGCCGGCGTGGCAGGTTGTGCAGCCGGCGCGGTGGCGGCCGGTGCCGGCGTGGGCTGTGGCGCCTGGCTGGCGTTGTCGTTGTTGTTGCTGCATGCGGCGAGCGCGAGCAGGGCGGTGCACAGGAACGACAGACGCTTCAGCATGGTGATCCTCAATACATGTACTTGGCTTGGAACGCACACGCCGGCCAACGGCCGGCGTGTCGAAGACGTTTACTTGGCGGCGGAAGCGCCTGCGCCTTCGGCGGCATGCAGGCCTTCGACGTAGCTGGCGACGGCAGCGATGTCCTTTTCGTCCAGCTTCTTGGCGATGCCCGGCATGATCTGCGAGTGCGGGCCCTCGCCCCACACGGTGCCGTCGTGCCAGGACTTCAGCGTGGCCTCGATGTACTGCGCATGCTGGCTGGTGAGCTGCGGGTACATCGCGCCCGGGTTGCCGCGGCCATCGATGCTGTGGCACGCCATGCAGGCCGGCACGCCCTTGGTGGTGTCGCCCTGGCGATAGAGCTGCTCGCCGCGCTCCACCAGCGCCTGATCGGCCACGCCCGGAAGCGAGGTCTTGCTGGCGAAGTAGGCGCCGATGTCGTGCATGTCCTGCTCGGACAGCGGTGCGGCCATGCCGAGCATGATCGGGTTCTGGCGGTGGCCCGACTTGAAGCTGTTGAGCTGATTGACGATGTACGCCTCGCTCTGGCCGGCAAGCTTCGGGTACTGCGGATCGGTGGAGTTGCCGTCCATGCCGTGGCAGGCGCCGCATACGGCAGCTTTGCCCTGGCCAGCGGCGGCATCACCCGGCTTCACGGCAGCGGTGGCCTCGCCCGGCTTGGCCGGTTCGGCAGCAGCAGTGGCTGGTGCGGCAGCAGCGGCGGCGGGCTTGGCGGCGGTGGCCGCCGAGGCGGGATTCTTGGCTTCCTGCGCCAGGATTGCTCCGGAAGACAGCGCAAACACGAGGACTACGGCATAACGAACAACAGCGGGCCGAAAACCGGCAGGCCGAAAACTCATACACTTGTCTCCCGAAAAACTGCTATGGCTGCACGGTCCGCGCTGGCCAGCACGTCCGCAACTGGCAGAAACTACCGGATTATCTCTGCGCCACCTTAACCGGTCAAACCATGCCAAATCCATTGCAAGGAGCCCAGTTTGTACTGGCTGCTCACCGAATTTCTCAGCTTCCGACCGATGCCGGCGCGGAGGTGGCGTTTGCTGGTCGCTCCAATGCCGGCAAGTCGAGCGCGCTCAATACGTTGACCGCGCATCGCGGCCTGGCGCGCACCTCCAAGACACCGGGCCGCACGCAGCAAATGGTGGCGTTTTCGCTGCCTCCGCTGGCGCAGGAAGAAGGCCAGCCACCGCTCACCGCAAGGCTGATCGACCTTCCCGGTTACGGCTACGCCAAGGTGCCTGAAGCACTGCGCGAGCACTGGAAACAGGAAATCGATGCCTATCTGCATCAACGCCGCAGCCTGCGCGGCGTGGTGCTGATTTCCGATATTCGCCATCCGCTCAAGGACTTCGACCGGATGATGCTGGAGTTTTGCTTCGCCACGCACCTGCCTTGCCACGTGTTGCTGACCAAGGCGGACAAATTGTCGCGGAGCCAGGCTGCACAGGCGCTGGCGGCACTGCGCAAGGAATTGACGGCCAGCGAGACGCAGGCCACGGCGCAGATTTTTTCCTCGCAGGCGCCGACCGGCGTGGAGGAAGCGCGTGAGAAGGTGATGACCCTGCTCAATACGCCGCGGGAATAAGTCGCGCGTCGGTAGACCGGCGCGCGGAAGAACTCAGCGCTTGTCTACCGCCGCCATGAAGACGGCGCACAGTGCTTCCATGCCGGCGCGGTCTTCGTCGTCGAAGCGGGCGATGGACGGGCTGTCCACGTCCCACACGCCCAGCAGGCTGCCATCGGCGCGTACCAGCGGCACCACGATTTCCGACTGCGAGGCGGCATCGCAGGCGATGTGGCCATCGAAATCATTCACGTCGCGCACCACCTGCGTCTGGCGCGTCTGCGCGGCCGTGCCGCACACGCCACGGCCCAGCGCGATGCGGATGCACGCGGGCTTGCCCTGGAACGGGCCCACCACCAGCTCGGTGCCGTCGTAGAGATAGAAGCCGGACCAGTTGAAATCGGGCAGGCTGTGATAGACCAGCGCCGCGAAATTCGCCGCGTTGGCGATCAGGTCCGGCTCGCCTTCCATCAGGCCGCGGGCCTGGCTGCACAGGTCTTCGTAGTGTTCGCGTTTGCTGGCGTAGGCCTGCGTCTTCACTTCATACATCGATCGAATCCTCTGGAGCCCGTGGATGGCCCTGGCGCGGATCGCCGTAGGCCGCAAGCGGGCAGCCGCAAAGCACGTATTATGCGCCTGCGAGGTGCCATCGGCACGGGATCGCCGGGCACCACCAACAGGGGATGGCCTCATGTCGACACTGTTCATCGCAGGCACCGATACCGGTGTCGGTAAAACCCATGCCACGTGCACCCTGCTGCACCTGCTGCGTGCCCGCGGCAATCAGGTCTGCGGCATGAAGCCGGTGGCCAGCGGATGCGTGGAAACGCCCCAGGGCCTGCGCAACGATGATGCGCTGGCACTGCAGGCGGCCAGCAGTTCGCCCATGCCATACGAGTGGATCAACCCGGTGGCCCTGCGCGAACCACTGTCGCCGCATCTGGCGGCGGCGCACGAAGGCGTGGAGATTCGCCTCGCGCCGCTTTACGAAGCATTCGAGCGCCTGCGCGGCATGCACGATGACGTGCTGGTGGAAGGCGTCGGCGGCTGGCTGGTGCCCTTGTCGCGCAGCCTGCTCGCATCGGACATCGCGCGGCAATGGCAGCTGCCGGTGATTCTGGTGGTGGGCCTGCGGCTGGGCTGCATCAACCATGCGCTGCTTTCCGCGCGAGCCATCGCCACGGACGGTTGCCGGCTGGTGGGGTGGATCGGCAATCGCATCGATCCGCACATGGACGCCGTGGACGAGAACATCGAAACCCTGCGCCATCAGCTGCCCGCGCCCTGTCTGGGCATTCTTCCGCACGGCATTCCGCCGCAGGAAGCCGCCGCGCATCTGGATCTCACGCTGGTCTTGGAATGATGTTCACGCGACGCGTGGTTGGATACGGGCGTCGACACCGCAGGAGGCACGCATGGCCATTCGCAGCCACTACTACCTTTCCGTCGCCGACCTTGCGCACGCCCGCGGGCCGGTGCCTTCGCTGAGTTACGACGGGGCGGGGCCCAACGACCTCGCTGCTGCGGTGCAAAACGCCATGCGCAGCACCGAGCTGTTCGAGCGCTGGCGCGCCATGCAGGACGAACCGGACGACGTGGACCCGTCGCTGGGCGTGGTCGATCCGCAAGCCACGGCCAGCGCGCGGGTCAGCGATCTGCGCACGGACATGGACCTCATCACCGACCTGCCCATGCGCATCGTGCGGCACCGCCTCAACCTGCTGATCGGCAACAGCTGGCAATTGCGCGACATGCAGCAGGCTTGATCGCCCACCCAGCGGCGCGAACTTGCGAGCCGCCCATGCTGCGGTTGCGCAAGGGCCATCGTGCGCTGGCACGCGTGTTCCAGTACTTCCAGCCCTTGGCACCCGTGTCGGGCTGTGGTTAGTCTCGGCGTTCGTTTGTCACGCCCCATGGGGAACCTCGATGCTTCGTCTCCGCACGCTTGTCATAGCCACGTCCATTGCGCTCGCCGCCTGCTCGCAGCAGTCGAACGAGCAGGCCTCGCAGCCCGCACCCGCCAGCACCGCGCCGGCCAAGGCCTCCACCGCCGCCGCCGCGCCCGCCGTTGAGGTCAGCGCGGTCAACCCGTTCCTCGAACCCAGCACGCTGCCGTTCCAGGCGCCGCCGTTCGACAAGATCAAGGATGGCGACTACCAGCCGGCCTTCGAGGAAGGCATGAAGCAGCAGCTGGTGGAGATCAACCAGATCGCCGACAACCCGGATGCACCGACCTTCGAAAACACCTTCATCCCGATGGAGAAGTCCGGTCGGTTGATGCAGCGCGTGATGCAGGCGTTCAACGCCGTCAGCGGTGCCAACACCAACGACACGCTGCAGAAGGTGCAGGAAGAAGAAGCGCCCAAGCTCGCCGAGCACCAGGATGCGATCGTGATGAACAGCAAGCTGTTCGCGCGCATCGAGACGATCTACAACCAGCGCGATTCGCTCAAGCTCGATCCGGAGTCCAAGCGCCTGGTCGAAGTGACCTACAAGAACTTCGTGCGTGGCGGCGCCAAGCTGTCCGAAGCCGACAAGGCCAAGCTCAAGGACCTCAACAAGGAAGAGTCCACGCTGAGCACGCAGTTCACCAACAAGCTGCTCGCCGCCACCAAGGCCGGTGCGCTGGTGGTGGACGATAAAGCCAAGCTCGACGGCCTCTCCGACGGCGACATTGCCGCCGCAGTGGAAGCGGCCAAGGCGCGCAAGCTCGACGGCAAATGGGTGATCCCGCTGCAGAACACCACGCAGCAGCCGGCCCTGCAGAACCTCAACGATCGCGCCACGCGCGAGCAGCTGTTCAAGAACTCGTGGGATCGCGCCGAGAAGGGCGACGCCAACGATACGCGCGACATGATCGCCCGCATCGCGCAGATCCGCGCCGAGCAGGCCAAGCTGCTGGGCTTCTCCAGTTACGCCGCGTGGAAGCTGGAAGACCAGATGGCCAAGACGCCGGAAGCGGCGATCACCTTCATGGACAAGTTGGCCCCGGCGGCCACCGCCCGCGCCGAGCGCGAGGCGAAGGATATCCAGGACGTGATCGACCAGCAGAAGGGCGGCTTCAAGGTCGAGGCGTGGGACTGGAACCACTACTCAGAGATGGTGCGCAAGGCCAAGTACGACCTCGACGAATCGCAGATCAAGCCGTACTTCGAACTGGACAACGTGCTGCAGAACGGCGTGTTCTACGCCGCCAACCAGCTCTACGGCCTGACCTTCAAGGAGCGCAAGGACATCCCGGTCTGGCAGCCTGACGTGCGCGTGTTCGAAGTGTTCGACAAGGACGGCACCTCCATGGCGCTGTTCTATTGCGACTACTTCAAGCGCGACAACAAGAACGGCGGCGCCTGGATGAGCAACCTGGTCGACCAGTCCAAGCTGCTGGGCACCAAGCCGGTGATCTTCAACGTCGCCAACTTCCCCAAGCCTGCCGCAGGCCAGCCGGCGCTGCTGTCGTTCGACGACGTGATCACCATGTTCCACGAGTTCGGTCATGGCCTGCACGGCATCTTCGCCAACACGCAGTACCCGTCGCTCTCGGGCGCCGCTACCGCGCGTGACTTCGTGGAGTTCCCGTCGCAGTTCAACGAGCACTGGGCGACCGACCCGAAGATCTTCGCCAACTACGCGAAGAACTATAAGACCGGCGAGCCGATGCCGGCCGAACTGGTCGAGAAGATCAAGAAGGCCAAGACCTTCAACAAGGGCTACGACATGACCGAACTGGTCGGCGCCGCCCTGCTCGACATGAGCTGGCACAGCCTGGGCGCGGACGTGCCCAAGCAGGATCCGGACAAGTTCGAGATGGACGCGCTCACCAAGGCCAAGATCAACCTGAGCTACGTGCCGCCGCGCTACCGCTCCAGCTACTTCCAGCACATCTGGGGCAACGGCTACGCTGCCGGTTACTACGCCTACCTGTGGACCGAAATGCTGGCTGACGATGCCTTCCAGGGCTTCGTGGACAAGGGCGGCCTGACCCGCGAGAACGGCGATCGCTTCCGCGCGATGATCCTCTCGCAGGGCAACACGCAGGACCTCGCCACCATGTACAAGAACTGGCGCGGCAAGGACCCGAGCATCGAGCCGATGCTGCTCAACCGTGGTCTGAAGGAAGCACCGCAGAAGAAGTAATGCCGCGAGGCATGCTGTGACGAAAGAGGGCCGGCCATGCCGGCCCTCTTTTTTTCAGCGGCCTGCGTACGTTGTCATCGCGCCAACCGTGCAAGAATTCGTGTGTCCTTGAGATGTGGCTCGACGGCTTGCTTCGTCAACGTTGCTTGCGAGGTGGCTTCATGGTGGTGCAAGTTTCGTCCGGTCGTCGTCTGCGGCGCGTCCTGTGGCGCGTGATCATCGCCATTGTGGTGCTTGGCGCGATGGGCGCCATCGCCGTGAAGATCAGTCCGTGGCCATCGGCGATGGTGATTCGCCTGGTGTTCAATCACGGCGGTACCTTGGCCAACGCCGCCCTGGCCAGCCATGTGCCGCACGGCATCCGCACTGAATCTGACGTGCGGTACAGCGCTTCCGATCCCGATGCGCTGATGGACATCCACCGGCCCTCGTCGCTCGACGGCACCCCGTTGCCCGTGATCGTGTGGATTCATGGCGGCGGCTTCGTGGCAGGCAGCCGCCATGACGTGGCCAACTACGCGCGCATGCTCGCCGCCGATGGTTATGCGGTGGCGACGGTGGACTATTCCCTGGCGCCGGAGCATCGCTATCCGTTGCCGGTGCATCAGCTCAATCTGGCGCTGGCGTTTCTTTCGGACAATGCGGGCCGCCTGCGGCTGGACATGTCGCGTCTGGTGCTGGCGGGCGATTCTGCGGGTGCGCAACTGGCCGCGCAGATCGCGCTGGTGGTCACCTCGCAGGAATACGCTGGCGAGATGGGAATTCCCTCGGCCGTGCAGCCCTCGCAGTTGCGCGGCGTGGTGCTGTTCTGCGGTCCTTTCGACGGGCGGTCCATGACCGCATCGCCATCATGGTTCGGACGCACGGTGGTGTGGTCGTACTTCGGCTCACCGTCGCCACCACCGGAGCACGACACCTTCTCCGTCGTGCCGCGCGTGACGAAGGAATTTCCAGCGGCCTTCATCACGGTGGGCAACGACGATCCACTGGCGCCGCAATCCGTGGCGCTGGCCGAGGCGTTGCAGCGCCGGGGAATTTCCGTCGACGCGCTGTTCTATCCGGCATCGCATCAGCCCGCGCTCGGGCACGAGTACCAGTTCGATTTTTCGTTGCCCGAATCACGCGAGGCGTTTGCACGCACGCGCGCCTTCCTGCGCACGCATCTGGCCGCTACGACGCCTTGACGGCGATCAGCCGCCCGACGCGCGATGCGCATCCAGCCATGGTGCGAGCGACACCGACCAGATGTTGTCGCTGCCGTTGTCCCACTGCATGCGTGCGATGTCTTCCTGTGCCTGCTGCGGTGTGCGCGGGTAATGCACGGGCAGCGAGCGTGTGCTGCTGAAATACAGCGTGCGGTGGTCCGGTCCCAAATGCGCGCCCCAGGGACTCTTCACGTTGATGTCCTTGCCCAGGTCGATCGGCTTGCCCCAGCCTTCACCGTCGCGAAACGCGATGTAGAGACGGTTCGGATCGTCCTTGCCGGTAAAGTTGGCATCGAACACGATGAAGGATTCGTCGGGTGCCACCGCAGGGTCCAGCTTGTGCGCGGATGCATCGCCGAGCATCACCGGCACCGGCGCTTCGTACACGCCGTTGCGGTATTGCGAGCGATACAGGCGGAAATCGTCATCGTCCGCGGGCCGCTGGAAATACACGCTGCCGTCTGCCACTACGCTCGGCGCGTAGGTGCGCGAACTGCTGTTCACCGCATCCGGCAGGCGCACTGGTTTTCCCCAAGTATTGCCCTTGCGATCCACGCGCCACAGATGGCCGCCGGATCCGGCCTGCACCTTGCCATCGGCCATCACCGCATCGAGCGCCTTGCCGCCTTCCTGATCGGGACGGTTGGACGAAAAGACGATGAACGAACCATCCGGCGACATGGCCGGATCGTGATCCAGCCATTGCCCGGAGAATGGCGCCACCGTCGGCGCGCTCCATGCGCCATTCACGCGATGCGAAACCATGATGGCGGCGTTAGGCCAGTGGATGCGATCGAAGAACACGGTGTTGTCATCGGGCGTGAAGGCCGCCGAATCCTCGTTGGCCGGGCCCGAGACCACGCCGGGCGCGAACACCTGCGGCGCATCAGTCGCCGTGGTTTCGGCAGCGATGCCCTCTACGAAGCCGCTCATGCAACAGACCGCACACAGCACACGCATCACACGCTTCATGCCGCCGATCCTTCTGTTGGGAATGGAACGAACTATCTGGCACTTCCGGAGCCGCACCATTCTTGCGCCGCGTTCCGGCGAAAGGACGTGCTTGAAGTCATGCGAGGTTGGCACCCTGCCGTTCGTAACGCGCCGCACCGTGGCGGTTCAAATGTGGCGTTGTTGATCAAGGCCGTACCACATACGTTTCTCTCGCTAGCCAAGTGACATTGCCATCACGCGCTAGCGGTCATAAGCCATGGGTGGCGGGTCAGGTGAAGGTCGTCTTCGGAGCGTATCCATGCGCAACCTGGATTTCAGTTCGTGGCATGCCTTGTTGTCGACCGTGGTGGGCCTGGCGCTCATCACGTTGATCATGGTCGGCGTGCGGTTGCTGGCGATGCACACGGTGCAGAAGCGGCGCGAGCGCGAGAATCGCCAGATCAACGAGCGCCTGCGCACGTTGATTGCCGCATACAAGACGCTGGGTGGTTCGTTCACCGGCGATCTGTCGGTGGACCCCGCGCATCTGCGCGATCTGCGTCGCATGAGTGCGCCCGCGGATGGTGAGACGAACGAGACGGCCTCGCAACGTTCCGACCGTTCGCGTCGCATGCGCGATGCGGTGGAGGCGGCACTTTCGGACATCATCCTGCTGGGCACCGAGGAGCAGGTGGCCCTGGCTGCGCGTGCAGCCACCGAGCTATCCGAGGGGCGGCCCACGCATACGGCCGAACTGGTGGTGTCGTTGCGCGATTTCATTCGCAAGGTGCTGGACCTGGAAGCCGTGCCCGCAAGCCTCGCCATTCCCCGGCAGGGGCCGACGCGCATATCGGCAATGCGAGGCAAGGCCGAGGGCAAGGGCGATGGCGGTGGCAAAGCTGCTGGTGGCGGTGCGGGCGGCATCGGCGGCGGCATGGGAGGCATGAGCAGCCATGCGACGTTCGACAACGACCACGAGGCTCATCGCTGACCTCTTGGTTGCAGCGGTTCAGTCGTTCTGGCGGACGTCCCGCGTCGATACCAGTCGCAGAAAGGCTTCGTGCTGATAGCGACTCATGCGCAACTTCTGGCCGGTATCCATGGTCACCACGTGGTGACCGTTGAACCAGGGATGGATGGCCTGCACGCGGCGCGTGTTGATGATGGCCGAGCGATGCACGCGTGCAAAATGCCGCGGATCGAGCCGCGCCGCAAGCGCCGTCATGGTTTCGCGCATTTCATGGACGCGGTCGGCCAGGTGCAGCAGCACCGTGTTGCCGCTGGCCTTGATCCATACGATGTCGTCGACGTCCACGAAGGCGATATGCTCGCCGACGCGTACCGGCAGTCGCTGCAGGTAGCTCTCGCGCTGCTTCAGCGTGTCGAGCGCCTGCATGATCCGCGTGATGGAGGCATCGCCTGCCCGCTCGCGTGTCGCCAGGCGTTGCTTCACGCGCAGCAGGGTTTCGGCGAATCGCTCGCGGCTGAAAGGCTTCACCAGATAGTCGACGGCGTTGGCCTCGAACGCGCGCACGGCGTATTGCTCGTACGCGGTCACGAATACGGTCGCCGGCATCTGCGCAGCGCCGATGGTGGCGACCACGTCCATGCCCGTCATGGCCGGCATCTGCACGTCGAGGAAGACGAGGTCCGGCGCGTGATGTCGAATGGCCCGCACCGCCGACTCGCCATCGCCGCATTCGTCCAGCAGTTCGATATCGGCATCGGCCTTCAGCAAGCGCACGATGGCGCGGCGCGCGATAGGTTCGTCGTCGACCACCAGGGCGGTGATGCTCATGCGCTCACCACTTCGGGCGACTCGTCGGGTTCCTCGATTTCGCGGAAGGGCAGGCGCAGGCGGCAGACCACGCCTTGCGGCCAGATCATTTCCAGTCGCACATGCGCTTCGTCGCCGTAAAGTTCGCGCAGGCGCAGCGCGGTGTTCGACAAGCCGATGCCGTGTCCCTGCCTGGATGGGGCATCGCTTTCCAGCGTGCTGTTGCGGTTGCGCACATCAATGCAAAGGCTGTCGCTTTCGCGCCGGCATTCGATCTCGATGCAATCCACGCCCAGGCGTTCGCCGATGCCGTGGCGGATGGCGTTCTCCACGATGGGTTGCAGGATCAGGCTGGGCACCGCGCAGGGCAGCGATTCGGGGCTCACGTAGATCTGCGTGGTAAGGCGGTCCTTGAAGCGCGTGCGCTGGATGCCGAGGTAGAGGTCCAGCAGCACCAGTTCGCGTTTCAGGCTGATTTCCTGGCCGTCGTAGTCTTCCAGGAAGGCGCGCAGCAGATCGCTCAGGCGCAGCAGCATGTCTTCGGCCGACAGCGTGTCTTCGTCCAGCAGGGTAGCGATGGCGTGCAGCGTGTTGAACAGGAAATGGGGTTGCAGTTGCGACTTCAGTGCCCGCAGGCGCGACTGCGCCAGTTCGGCCGTGAGCTGGCTCGCTTCGAGTTCGCGTCGCGATTTCTCTTCATGGAACGCCATGGCCTGCTGGATGGCGAACAGCGCCCAGTACGTGAGCAGTCCCGTGGCGAAATGCTGGCCCACGAAGTACCACAACTGCTGGATGAAGCCGCTGGGCTCGAACAGCGTGGAAACGAGTGCGCCGATCACCATGGCGAGCATCGTCACACCAAGGCTCAAGGGCAGCTGTTTGCCCAGGCCGCGCAGGCGCAGCGGTGCGCGAATGGGGTGCTTCTCGGCGAGGCGAAACACCCATGGCGCCAATGCAGCCCAGGTGTACCACTGGATCATGCCCCAGCGGATGTAATCCCACGGCGACCACAGGTGCTGCCCGTCGACGATGTCGCGCAGCAACTCCTGCGAGCCGAACACGGTGGCCACGACCGTCCACAGTCCAAGGTAGTGGGCCAGGCCGATCTGCGTGTTGCCGAGGCGCACCTTCATCGCGGGATGTCCGAATGGATCGTCGCTCCATCTTAGGCGCCTGTTTTCGTGGAGAGAAGCAAAGCGTGCGACGCCTACGATTCGTCATCGCGCTA
Source organism: Dyella japonica (assembly GCF_040545895.1). GTDB lineage: Bacteria > Pseudomonadota > Gammaproteobacteria > Xanthomonadales > Rhodanobacteraceae > Dyella > Dyella japonica_D. The sequence goes on along the minus strand of NZ_JBEPMU010000002.1, from coordinate 717,139 downwards.
CGACGATTCGTCACGCATCGCTTCCGCCACGGGGCCGCAAAGGCGTCCGATGGCATGGCTCGCTGCGCACGTCGGCATCGAGCCATCCATTCCATGCCCGGAGAGCTGCCATGCGTGCCACCCGTATCACTGCCTTCGTTATGACGGTATCCGCGATGCTTGTTACCCTGGCGGCGTGCGCCACGCCCGCAAGTGCGACGCGCGAGTCGATACGTCCGCTGCGCATCGTCAATGCCACCTTCGATGGCGTGACCGCGCTTGCCATGGCGCCCAGCGGCAGCGCGGATTTCCGTGACATCGCGCTGGCGCAACCGCTACGCGGTGGCCTTGCATCGGTGATGGTGGAGGTGCCGCCGGGCGCATGCCGCCGCGATGTACGCGTGACCTTTCATGGCGGCCGCACACTGCTCTATCCCCATCTCGACGTATGCCGCAACGATGGCCTGCGACTGGCGGTGGGCAGCACCCGCACCGGTCGCTCGATGCCGCTGAAGCGTGACGACATCCAGGTGGCGGGTTCGCCGTGATGCCATGGCCAACGCATCAACGAAAAGCCCCGCGCGAGGGCGGGGCCTTTCGTGATTCGAGACGGGTATCGCTTAGTAGGCGAACTCGCGGAATACCGGGTCCACGCTGCCGTTCCAGGGGCCGTTGAACAGTTCGAGCTTGCGCTCGGCTGGGGTCTGGTTGGCGTCGACGATCTCGATCATCGGTTCGAGGAAGATGCTTTCATCCGCACCGCTCTTGTTGAGACGTGCGCGGCGCTTGAGGCCATGTGACGCAATCTTCAGCGTTTCGGCCGCCAGCTCGCGCACCGTGTGCGAACGGAACGGCAGCTTCAGCGCCTGGCGCGGCACGCCGTCGCGCAGCGCGTGGCGTTCTTCGCGGGTGAAGTCCTTGACCAGATCCCATGCTGCGTTGAGCGCTTCGTCGTCGTAGAGCAGGCCGACCCACAGCGCCGGCAGCGCGCACAGGCGATTCCACGGGCCGCCGTCGGCGCCGCGCATTTCCAGGTACTGCTTGAGGCGCACTTCCGGGAACGCGGTGGTGAGGTGGTCGGCCCAGTCCTTCATGGTGGCGTGCACGCCGGGCACGGCAGGCAGTTCGCCCGCCATGAAGCGCTTGAAATCCTGGCCGGAAAGGTCGATGTACTGGCCGTTCTGGTAGCTGAAGTACATCGGCACGTCGAGCATGTAGTCGACGTAGCGCTCATAGCCGAAGCCGTCCTGGAACACGAAGTCCAGCATGCCGGTGCGGTTGGGATCGGTGTCCTCCCACACGTGCGAACGGTAGGAGAGATAGCCGTTCGGACGTCCATCCGTGAACGGCGAATCGGCGAACAACGCAGTGGCGATGGGCTGCAACGCGAGACTGGTGCGGAACTTGCGCACCATGTCCGCTTCGCTTTCGAAGTCCAGGTTCACCTGCACGGTGCAGGTGCGCGTCATCATGTCCAGGCCGAGGTTGCCGACCTTGGGCATGTACTCGCGCATGATCTTGTAGCGGCCCTTGGGCATCCACGGCATTTCGTCGCGGCGCCACTTGGGCTGGAAGCCCATGCCGAGGAAGCCGATGCCCAGATCCTCGGCGATCGAGCGCACTTCCTTGAGGTGCGAATTGACCTCACTGCAGGTGTCGTGGATGGTCTCCAGCGGCGCGCCCGAGAGCTCCAGCTGACCAGCCGGCTCCAGCGTGATGGAGGCCTTGTCGCGCGACAGCGCCACCGGGTTGTCGCCTTCGCGCGCCACCTCCCAGCCGTAACGCGTGGCCAGGGTTTCCAGCAGCACGCGGATGCCGCGCTCGCCCTCGAAGGTGGGCGGGCGCAGGGTGTCGGTGAGGAAGCCGAACTTCTCGTGCTCGGTGCCGATACGCCAGGCATCGCGCGGTTTTTCCCCGGCGGCCAGGTAGTCGGTGAGTTGCTGGCGGCTGCCGATGGGCGTGCTCTTGACGGCACTGGGTATGGACACGGGGAACTCCTTGCGGGGGTGCCACCACGGTGGGGGTGACGCATCCTAATTCAAAGTGCCGATTATCCGAACTTTTGAATTTGAAGCGCCTGACCCATTCGGCAGGGGTGCGACCCTGTTTACCCGCACGCGTGTGTTGTGCTGGCGAAGAAGGCTCGGCCTGCCTCAGCTTAGCGGTGGAAAGTCGATGCGCATCCGCACGCCCCGGCCAGTGCTGCCGTCGAGGATGCTCAGTTGCGCCCCATGGACGCGGGCCACTTCGTCCACGATGGCCAGGCCCAGGCCGCAACCGTCGGCGCCATTGTTCGCGCTGCGCACACTGCGATAGAAGCGCTCACGAACCTTGTCGCGTTCCTCCATGGGAATGCCCACGCCGCTATCGTCCACTTCAAGGAACGGCCGTCCGTTCTCGATGCCGCAGCGAATGGTGATGTTGCCGCCCACCGGGGTATGGCGGATGGCGTTGTCGATGAGGTTGTTGAGCACCTCGTGCAACAGCCAGTACACGCCGGTGACTTGCACGGGCTGGCTGTCCGCACCCAGGTCGATGCCGTGCGCCAGGGCGCGATCGAGCGAGCTGTCGATCACTTCACCGATCAGGCGAGGCAAGTCGACTGCCGTGAAGTGGCTGGCGCGATGCGCGGACGGCTCGGCGCGTGCCAGCGTCAGCAACTGGTTGGCGGTATGGGCCAGCCGATCCACGCCGCCCTGCAGGAGGGCGATGCGTTCCTGCACCGGCGTGCCCGCGCTTTCGCGGCTCAACACTTCGAGCTGGGCTTTGAGTCCCGTCAGTGGCGTGCGCAACTGGTGCGCGGCATTCGCAAGGAAATGCTGCTGCGAGAGCACCGAATCGCGTACGCGTCCCAGCAGGGAGTTGAGTGACACGACCAGCGGTAGTACTTCGGTGGGTACGTCTTCCGTGGGCAGTTGATTGAGCGCCACCGCGGGGCGTCCGGCAATCTGGCGGCTCAGGCGCTGCAGCGGACGCAGTGCAATGCGTATGCCCACCAGCGCGATGACGAACACCGCGGCCATCTGCACGGTGTCGTTGATGAGGAAGGCCACGTCCAGGCGATGCACGGCGCGGTCGCGGCGCGCCGGCGTTTCCGCCACGGTGACCACCAGCGGGTCGCCGGTTTCGTTGGTGCGGTAGCTCGCCAGCCGGAACGGTTCGTCGTGGAAGGTGACGTTGGTGTAGCTGAAACCGTCGTCCGACTGGCTGTCGGGCGCCACCGGCAGTTCGGGCGAACCGGCAATGGTGGTGCCGTCGGGCAGGCTGACCCGATAGAAGAAATGCTCGTCGGGCATCGCGCGCAACGGCGGCGGCGGATGGGGCGGCAGCGCCACGTCCAGCTGGCCGTTCGGCCCCGCGTGAATGCGGGCCACGATGGCCAGCGCCGAACGCGACAGCGAATGATCGAAGGCGTTGTGGATCGGGCTGACGATCACGTGGTGATCGACCGCCACCCCGGCCACCAGCAGCAACAGCAGCGGCGCGAGCAGATAGCTCAGCAGTCGCTTGTGGACGCTGGTAGGGCGCCTGGACTGCTCTGATTTATTCGAGGTGAATTTCACCGAACCGGCCCCGCGGATGATGTCCAGACGGCGCGGGGGCGGTCCCCGCGCATGGTCCTGACATCATGCCATCGGCAAGGGCTGGATCAGAGGACCGCCGCTCAGGCGTCTTCGAGGCGGTAGCCCAGGCCGCGGATGCCGCGCACCGTGGCCGAGCTGCCCAGCTTGCTGCGCAGGCGCGACACGTGCACTTCGATGGCGTTGCCGGAGATGTCCTCGCTCCAGCCGGTGATGGCCTGGGTGAGGCGCTCCTTGCTCACCACGCGACCGCTGTGGTGTGCCAGGCATTCCAGGATCGACCACTCACGGCGGGTCAGTTCGAGGACTTCGCCCTTCTCGTTGAGGGCGCGGCGACCGGCGAGGTCGATGCGCAGGCCGCCGATCACGATCTCGTTGGCGGCGGCGGCCGTGGCGCGACGGATCAGCGCACGGCAGCGGGCGGCCAGTTCCGGCAGGGCGAACGGCTTGACCAGGTAGTCATCGGCGCCCAGGTCCAGCGCATTGATGCGGTCGTCCAGTCCGTCGCGGGCCGTCACGATCAGCAGCGGCAACGAGCTGCCATTGCGGCGCAGGCGACGCACCAGCGAGAGGCCGTCCTCGCCGGGCAGGCCCAGGTCCACGATGGCCAGGTCGTAGTGCGTGTCGGCCAGGCGAGATGCCACCGATTCGGCGTCCCCCACCGCGTCCACCACATAACCAGAGCCGACCAGGCCACGGGAAATGGCGTCGGACACGAGGGAATCATCTTCGACGAGCAGAATGCGCATAGGGCACGAGAATGAGGTGGTACCTACATGCTAGCAGGCACGCCTTTCAGTTCGCCGTCGTCGGAGTGGTTCGATCGTCGGCGTTCGTCGGCCAGCGCCGGCCAAAAAGAGAAGGGCGCCAGCCGAAGCGGGCGCCCTCATGATCCACCGGTGGTCTTTCGCGCGATTTAGTAACGCGGCACGGTCGGGTCGATGTCGCGCGCCCAGGCGTCCATGCCGCCTTCCACGTTGTAGATCTTGGTGAAGCCGTGCGCAGCGAAGCGCTCGGCCACGCCGCGACTGGATACGCCGTGGTGGCAGATGAAGGCGATGGCCGTGTCCTTGGGCAGGTTGGCCAGCGTCTCGTAGCCTTCTTCGTCCAGGATGCGTGCCTGCGGCAGCGGTGCCGCGGCAGCGCGGCCGTGGGCCGGACGCACGTCCACCAGGGTGATGTCACCGGCGGCCAGGCGCTCCTTGAGCTGCTGCACGGTGAGCGTGCCGATCTCCTGCGCGCCCGGGAACTTCAGGCTCAGGCCTTCGCCCTGCACGGTGGAGACCCAGTCGATCACGATGCCCTTGGCGCGCTGGGCGCTGCCCGGGTCGAAATGCACTTCGATCCCGTTGGAGCTGACCACGATGTCGTGGTCGCTGCCCGGCGCCAGCTGGAAGCCGGCGCTGTGGTCCGGGCCGATTTCCAGATGCAAGGCCAGGCCCTGGGCATTGGCGGTGCCCTGGCGGATGGCTTCGGCCGCCTTGTCGGTGATGGTGATCTCAGGCGGCGTGCGATCCGGCGCGGCCGCGCCGAACAGCGTGTGCAGCTCGCCCGAGGCGTACATCTGGCGAATGATGTCGGCACCGCCAACCAGCTCACCGCCCACGTACAGCTGGGGAATGGTCGGCCAATCGCCGTAGGCCTTGATGCCCTCGCGGATTTCCGGATCTTCCAGCACGTTCACCGTGTGGTATTCCGGCAGCAACTCATTGAGCGTGTTGGTGGCCGCGGCCGAAAAACCGCACATCGGCTGCTGGCGGGTGCCCTTCATGAACAACACCACGCGGTGGTTCTGGAGCAGGGATTCGATTCGTTCGCGGGTGGCGCTGTCGAGGGACATGGGGGCGGAGGCTCCGGCAAAGAGGGTGAATTGTAGCGCCTGTGGATATGCCGGCGGATTTTGGGGATGCAAGGGGTGGGGCGAGGAGTGAGGGCAGGGAAGTGAGAAGTGAGGGAAAAGCGGGGAGCGGAGCTTGCTGGCGCCTCAGGCCGGCGCTCTCACTTCTCACTCCCCTTCTCTCACTCCTGCCCTCAGGCCGCCGGCCGCAGCTCTGCCAGATCCAGCTTCGCTCGCGTCAGCGGTGCCAGCGCCAGCGCGGCGGCGGGCGAGGGCAGCACCAGTTCGCGGCTGGCGCGGCCCAGCGGCGCGTACTGCTCGCTCCAGTGGATCAGCTCCATCGCGCCGGTGTGGTCTTCCACCAGCACGGTGCAGTGTTCCACCCAGTCGCCGTCGTTGAGGTACAGCACGCCATCCATGTCGCGCACGTGGCCGAAATGGATGTGGCCGCAGATGTGGCCATCGAAGCCGCGTTCGCGCGCATCGTTCGCCACGCGTTCCTCATAGGCACGGATATAGGCCAGCGCCTTGCCGATATGCGATTTGACGATGATGGACAGCGGCAGATAAGGCAGTTCCATTCGGCGGCGCATCGCGTGCACGCGGCGATTGGTCCAGCAGATGAAGCGATGCATCACTTCCCCCAGGTGCACCATCCATGTGCGCCCGACCTGCTCCGGATCGAATTCGTCGCCGTGGCTGACGTGGTAACGGCGCCCATCGGCGCCTTCGTGCACCGCATCCAGCTCGATCTTCACGCCGCCAAAGCACTGGCCGGCCAGGCCGCGCACGGGGGCGTCGTGGTTGCCGGGGATATAGATCACCTCCACGCCGCGGCGCGCGAGGTCCAGCACTTCGGCGATCACTGCGCCGTGGTCGGCATGCCACCAGGTGCGGCGGGCCAACGCTTCCATGTCGATGATGTCGCCGACGAGGTACAGCTTTTCGCAACGCAGTTTGCGCAGGAAATCCAGCAGATAGCTGGCCTTGCAGTCAGGCGTGCCCAAGTGCACGTCGGAGATGAAGGCGCTGCGGCAGTGGAAAGTCGCCATGGCAGTCTCTCCCGGTGGTTACCGGGATGCCAGCGTGCCGCGCTTACGTCACCGCACGATGGCGGGAAGGTTGCAGAGTGGTTTCCGCGCGCAGCCGCGTCAGACGGAAAGCATCGCCACCGCGGTAGGCACGGCGGCCTCGGTCCACAGCGCATATTGCGCGGCGGAGGGGTGCAGGCCGTCGTCGGCGAGCAGGGCGGGGTGCTGTCGCGAGACGCCGGTGATGTCCACGACATGCGCGCCCCGCTGCGCGGCCTCTTCTCGCGCGATGGCGTTGTAGACGTCCAATTCGTGGGCGATCTTCAATACATCGCGGCCGCTGCCATGAGCGAACGGGGTGACGCCCCAGTCGGGAATGGACAGCACCAGCACACGCCCGGCACGGTTGCCGGCGAGCTCGATGGCGCGTTCGAGCAGGCGGCGGAATTCGTTGCGGTAGTCGTCGGCATCACGGCCGCGATACTGATTGTTCACACCGATCAGCAGGCTCACCAGGTCGTACGGCGGCGCGAACGTGGCGGCATCCATCGCGGCCGAGAGTTCGTCGGTGGTCCAGCCCGTGGTGGCGACGATGGTGGGATCGTCCACCGCCAGTCCTTCGCGACGCAGGCGCACCGCCAGTTGCACCGGCCAGCGGCCCGCTTCGGGCACGCCTTCGCCGATGGAATACGAATCGCCCAGCGCCAGATAACGCATGGTCACGCGACGGCGGCGGTGCGCGGCTTCTGCGAGGCGGCCATGCCGGTGAGCACACGCTCGATGCGCTCGAACACTTCGCGCAACTGCTCCGGCTGCGGCAGCAGGGTCAAGCGCAGATGGCGGCTGTGCGGCACGTTGAAGCTGCTGCCCGGCACTACCAGCACGGATTCCTCTTCCAGCAGGCGCAGCGCGAAGGCGTTGTCGTCGAAATCGGCCAGGCGATCGGCGCGAACGCGCGGGAAGGCGTACAGCGCGCCGGCCGGCGAAACCAGGTCGAGGAACTGGCTGGCTGCGACGCCTTCGAGCACGGCGCGACGCGCCTCGTGCAGGCGGCCGCCCGGTGCGGTGAGCGCGTTGATGGTCGGCGCAGTTTCCAGCGCGGGACGCACCGCCCATTGCGCGGTTACATTGGCGCACAGGCGCAGCGCGGCCAGCAATTGCAGGGCGTCGCGGTAGTCCGCGGTGCGTGCGGGATCGCCCGACAGGCTCATCCATCCCACGCGATAGCCGCAGGCGCGATGCACCTTGCTCAGGCCGCCGAAGCTTACGCAGGGTACGTCGCCCGCCACTTCGGCGAGCGGCTGGAAGACGGTGCCGTCGTAGAGGATCTCGTCGTAGATCTCGTCGCAGAGCAGCAGCAGGCGATGCTTGGCGGCGATCTCCACCATGCGCGCCAGCAGCTCGCGCGGATACACGGCGCCTGTCGGATTGTTCGGATTGATCAGCACCAGTGCGCGCGTGCGCGGCGTGACCAGCGATTCGATTTCCTCGGGATCGGGCAGGTGGCCGTTTTCCGCCAGGCAGCGGTAATAGCGCGGCTTGCCGTCGTTGAGGATGGTGGCGGCGCTCCACAGCGGGTAATCGGGGCTGGGCAGCAGCACCTCGTCACCGGGCGCCAGCAGCGCGCGCAGGCTCAGGTCGATCAGTTCGCTCACGCCGTTGCCGACGAAGATGCGCTCCACTTCCACGCCGCGCGCGCCGCGATGGCGCTGCTGGGCGGCGATGGCATCACGTGCTTCTTCCAGGCCCTGTTCGTGGCCGTAGGCTTCGCTGTCATGCAGGTGACGGGCGATGGCCTCGCGCAGATGCGCCGGCGTTTCGAAGCCGTAGCGACCGGGATTGCCGATGTTGAGCTTGATGATTGGCAGGCCGGCCGCCTCCAGCTCACGGGATCGCCGGGTGAGCGCGCCACGGATTTCATAGCGCACGTCCGCCAGGTGCGCACTGGGTTTGATCGAGGCCAACGCAAGCGTCCTTCGTCTTGGTGTTGTTGCGGCGCAAGAATCTGCCCGCCAATCGCATGCTAGCAGCGTCGCGGCGCCATGGGGGAGCCAAAAATCGTGGGTTTTCGGGCTTTTTCCGGGCAAGCCATCGGGCAGGGCATAATGGTCACCCATGACGCATCCCGAAATCATCGAGCGACTGCGCCGGATCGGTTGGCGCGGCGATGTCCTGCCCGCCGAAGGACGGCAGTTGGCCCGCGTAGTGGCGCAGCATCGCGCCGGCTACGAATTGCATGATGGCGAGCACCTGTTCGGCGCCCAGCCGGCCGGCCATTTCCTCAAGCGCAACCTGGATCCGGCGGATCGCCCGGCCGTGGGCGACTTCGTGGAAATCGAATCGGGCAAGCCGCCACACATCGTGCAGGTGCAGCCGCGGCGCACCGTGCTGTCGCGCGCGGCGGCCGGCGAACGCTACGAACGCCAGATCATCGCCACCAACATCGATTACGTACTGGTGCTGACGGGACTGGATGGCGATTTCAACCCGGCGCGCATCGAGCGCTACCTGTCGCTGACCGAAGGTTCGGGAGCGCAACCGGTGGTGCTGCTGAGCAAGCTCGACACTCGCGAGGATGCGCCCGAACTACTCGCGGCCCTGCGCGAGCGCCTGCCGCAGGGCACGCCCATCCACGCCATCAACGGCAAGGACCCGGCCAGCAGCGACGTGCTGCTGCCCTACCTTCAGCCTGGCGACAGTGCCGTGCTGGTGGGTTCGTCCGGAGCCGGCAAATCCACGCTCACCAATACGCTGCTCGGCACCGAGCGCATGGCCACCAGCGCCGTGCGCGGCCACGACAGTCGCGGGCGGCACACCACCACGTATCGCGCATTGCTGCAGCTGCCCAGCGGCGGCTGCCTGATCGACACGCCCGGCATGCGCGAGCTCAAGCTCACCGGCGAGGAAAACCTCGACCTGTTCGCCGACATCGACGCACTGGCCGAACAATGCCGCTTCGCCGACTGCGGCCACGGCAGCGAGCCCGGTTGCGCGGTGCAGGCGGCGCTGGACAGCGGCGATCTTTCCGCCGAGCGCTGGCGCAATTACCTGAAACTGCGCGACGAACGCGAAGAACAGGCCACCACGCTGGAAGCCAAGCTGCGCCGCCAGCGCGGCGGGCGCCCAGTGGCGCGGCCACATGCCCATCGCCACTCACGCGACCGCGAATAGTCGAATGCAGCGCTGTCGTGGTGTGGCGGGTGCACTAGTATCGAGTCGTCTTGGTTAGGGAAGCGGGCATGCAGCGGCTGTCGTCGCGTTCGAGGTTCTTCTTCAAGCGGGTGTATCCCGCCTTCTGCTTCGGTGCTTTGGCGCACAAGCCCGATCCGGTGTCGACGGACATCATCCCGCGCATCGATGCGTTGCGGTTGCGGAGGGCGGCATGAGCAGCCCTGGCGTCGCGTTCTCGCCGGAACTCCAGCGTTACGCCGATCTGGACAAGCGCCTGCTGGCTGCCGTACGCGGCATCCGCATCTTGCCCACCGTCGCATGGCCCGCCTCGCTGGAAGACCGCATGATCGCGGCCTACGCGAAGGGTCAGTTCTCGCTCCCCGATGTGCACTACACCGTGCCGGACCTCTCGGCCGAGCGCACCGAGCTGGCCGCCATCGAGCGTGAGGCCGGCTACGGCGATCCGCTCGGCGAATACCTGTGCCGCACCGCCGAGTCGTGGCGCATCGCCGCCGAAATGCTCGAAGCGGTGGGTACCGACCAGGTCACCGCGCCTTCCATCGTGTTGTATGGCCGTCCGGGCGACAAGATTCCCGGCAGCGAGCGCAGCAACCTCGACGCCGCGCGTTATTTCGTGGAACTCGCCGACGAACTGGGTTCGGACCTGATTGCCGACGATGTGCTGGTGGCCATTTCCGCCGATGACCTGCGCGCGGACCTGAGCAAGACGCTGGACGATTTCTTCGGCGAGCCGCTGATTTCCGTGGAAGTGGACCCGGAACTCACCGCCAAGGCGGCGGCCGGCGCCACGCGCATCCGCTTGCGAGGCGGCACGCGCTTCACCGATTACGACCGTCACCAATTGCTGGCGCACGAAGCGCTGGTGCATTCGCTCACGGCCTTGAACGGTCGCGCGCAGCCGCTGCTGGCTTCGCTGGGGCGCACGTCGCCGCGCGTCACCGCGACGCAGGAAGGTCTTGCGGTGTTTGCCGAGCTGATGTCCGGCGCCATCGATATCTCGCGATTGAAGCGCATCAGCTTGCGCATTCTCGCCATCGACATGGCGTTGAGCGGCGCGGATTTCGTCGAGGTCTACCGCTTCTTCAGCGAGTGCGGACAGAGCCCGGCCGATAGCTTCCACTCGGCGCAGCGCGTATTTCGCGGCGTGCCGCTCACCGGCGGCGCGGCGTTCGCGAAGGACAACGTCTATCTCTCCGGCCTGCTCACCGTGCACACGTTCTTTCGCTGGGCGCTCAAGCAGCGGCGCATGGACATGTTGCGGCATCTTTTCGCAGGCAAGCTGGCGCTGCACGATGTCATCAGCCTGCAACCGTATTTCGCCTCGGGCGTCATCGCCGCGCCGCGCTGGTTGCCGCCGTGGATGCAGCACGCTCACGGGTTGGCAGGCAAGCTCGCATTCTCGTTGTTCGTCAACCGCATACACATGGGCAAGGTGCAGGCGGAGACGTTGTCGCTGAGTCTTTGATGCGTGCGTGGCGCCTCGGTAACGTGGTGCTCGCTTGCATACCAGTTGTGTGAACCATCACGCCACCATGCTGCACCGCATCGTCGGGGAAGGGTGGTCGGCGGTGATACCATTCGACGATGCCGCTGCGCGGCACCCGACTCCCCATCACATTCGATCTCTCTATCCCATGGCCCTTCCCGAAGAATTGCGCCTCGCCGCTCTCGAGTACCACCGCCTGCCGCGCCCCGGCAAGATCAAGGTGACCGCGACCAAGCCGATGGTCACGCAGCGCGATCTCGCACTGGCTTACTCGCCCGGCGTGGCTTATGCCTGCGAAGCCATCGTCGAGGATCCCAACGCCGCCAGCGAAATGACGGCACGTGGCAACCTCGTCGCGGTGATCACCAACGGCACCGCGGTGCTCGGCCTGGGCGACATCGGCCCGCTCGCCGGCAAGCCGGTGATGGAAGGCAAGGGCGTGCTGTTCCAGAAGTTCGCCGGCATCGACGTGTTCGACATCGAGATCAACGAGCGCGACCCGGACAAGCTGGTCGACATCATCGCCTCGCTCGAACCGACCTTCGGCGGCATCAACCTCGAAGACATCAAGGCGCCGGAGTGCTTCATCGTCGAGCGCAAGTTGCGCGAGCGCATGAAGATCCCGGTGTTCCACGACGACCAGCACGGCACCGCCATCATCGTGGGCGCGGCCATCGTCAATGCGCTGGAAGTGGTCGGCAAGAAAATCCAGGACGTGAAGCTCGCCACCACCGGCGTGGGCGCCGCGGGCATCGCCTGCCTGGACATGCTGGTGGCGCTGGGCCTGAAGCCCGAGCACATCCTGGCGTTCGATCGCGAAGGCGTGCTGTACGCCGGCCGCGACCACATGGACCCGGACAAGCAGCGCTACGCGCGCGACACCGACAAGCGCACGCTGGCCGAGATCGTGGCGGGCGCCGATGTGTTCCTGGGCCTCTCGGCCGGCGGCATCCTCAAGCCGGAGATGGTCGCCAGCATGGCCGACCAGCCGATCATCCTCGCGCTGGCCAACCCCAATCCCGAGATTTCGCCGGAAGACGCCAAGAAGGTGCGCCCGGATTGCATCATCGCCACGGGCCGTTCGGATTACCCGAACCAGGTCAACAACGCGCTGTGCTTCCCGTACATCTTCCGCGGCGCGCTCGACGTGGGCGCCACCGTCATCAACGAGTCGATGAAGACCGCCTGCGTGCGCGCCATCGCCGAGCTGGCCCGCATGGAAGCTGGCGACCTGGCCAGCGCCTATGGTGGTGACGTTCCCACGTTTGGTCCCGACTACCTGATTCCGCGTCCGTTCGATCCGCGCCTGCTGGTGATGCTGGCGCCGGCGGTGGCGCAGGCCGCGATGGATTCGGGCGTGGCCACGCGTCCCATGGTGGACATGGAGGCATACAAGGAAAAGCTCGGCCAGTTCATCTATCGCACCGGCCTGCTGATGAAGCCGGTGTACGAGCGCGCGCGCTCGGACCTCAAGCGCGTGGTCTACGCCGAGGGTGAAGAAGAGACAGTGCTGCGCGCGGTGCAGACGGTGATCGACGAGCGCCTGGCGTTCCCGATCCTGATCGGTCGCCCCAGCGTGATCGAGACACGCATCCAGCGCCTTGGTCTGCGCATGCGCGAAGGCGTGGATTTCGAGCTCACCAACATCGATGACGATCCGCGCTTCAACGAATACTGGCAGCAGTACCACGCGCTCACCGAGCGTCGCGGCGTGTCGCCGGCAGCAGCGAAGAACCTGCTGCGTTCGCGCCCCACGCTGATCGCCTCGATCATGGTGGAACGTGGCGAAGCCGACGCGATGATCTGCGGCCTGGTGGGCCGCTTCCACAAGAAGCTCGGCTACATGCGCAGCGTATTCGGCCTCGACCCGGGCGTGTCGTGCACATCGGCCATGACCGGTGTGATCAACGACCAGGGCGCGTGGTTCTTCCTCGACACGCACGTGCAGTGCGATCCCACCGCCGAGCAGATCGCCGAGGCCACGCTGCAGGCCAGCTATCGCCTCAAGCTGTTCGGCATCGAGCCGAAGATTGCGCTGCTGTCGCATTCGAATTTCGGCAGCCACGAGAACGCCAGCGCTGCCAAGATGCGCAAGGTGCGCGAGATCCTCGTGCAGCGTAATCCCAAGCTCGACATGGACGGCGAAATGCAGGCCGACACCGCGTGGGACGAGGCACTGCGCCTGCGCATGTTCCCCAACACCACGCTCTCGGGCCGCGCCAACCTGTTCGTGATGCCGAACCTCGATGCCGCCAACATCACCTACAACATGGTGCGCGTGATGACCGACGGCGTGGCCATCGGCCCGATCCTGATGGGCATCAACAAGCCCGCGCACATCCTCACGCCGGCAGCCACGCCGCGTCGCGTGGTGAACATGACGGCAATCGCCGCAGTGGACGCGCAGATTCGCCACGCGCAAGGCGAGCGTCGCAGTTGAGGCGCTGCTTTATCGGCTAGGTGAGAACGGGGCCTGGTTGGCCCCGTTTTCGTTTCTGCAGGTCGCCCCGGGTGCGGGTCGGGGTGGAAAATCCGTTTCCCCCGGGGGCCGCGTTGATCGCGACTAAAGTTGAACCCATATGGGAACGACGGCCCATCAATATCTTGCATTCCCATTCGCCTCCGTATTGTCTCGATCCAATTGGCGAAAAACCCCGCCGGAGCTACACTCGGAGGGTTTCCCGCCTCTTACCCGGAGGCGATCCACCTACAGCCGCGCCAACCCCCCGGCGCCGCGGAGAGAAGCTCCCCATGGATCAGCTCGACGACATCCTCCACCAGGACCTCGACCCCACCGAAACCCAGGAATGGGTCGAATCGCTCAATGCCGTCATCAACCACGATGGCACCGAGCGAGCGCACTACCTGCTGGAAAAGATGGTCGATTCGACGCGCCGGGCCGGCGGCTACCTGCCGTTCAACCCGACCACCGAATACGTCAACACCATTTCGCCGGGCAACGAAGCCAAGATGCCGGGCGACGCCGCGATGGAGTGGCGCATCCGCACGCTGATCCGCTGGAACGCGATGGCGATGGTCGTGCGCGCCAACCGCAAGCCCGGCGAGCTGGGCGGCCACATCGCCAGCTTCGCCTCGTCGGCCACGCTGTATGACGTGGGCTTCAACCATTTCTGGCGCGCACCGAGCGCCGATCACCCGGGCGACCTGGTGTTCCACCAGGGCCATTCCAGCCCGGGCGTGTATGCCCGTTCGTTCCTCGAAGGCCGCATCAGCGAGGAGCAGCTCGACCTGTTCCGCATGGAAGTGGCCGGCAAGGGTCATGGCCTGTCGTCGTATCCGCACCCGTGGCTGATGCCGGACTACTGGCAGGTGCCGACGGTGTCGATGGGCCTGGGCCCGATCCAGGCCATCTACCAGGCGCAGTTCTGGAAGTACCTGGAACACCGCGGCCTGATGCCCAAGACCGATCGCAAGATCTGGTGCTTCATGGGCGACGGCGAAACCGACGAGCCCGAGTCGCTCGGCGCCATCTCGCTGGCCGGCCGCGAAGGCCTGGACAACCTGGTGTTCGTGATCAACTGCAACCTGCAGCGCCTCGACGGCCCGGTGCGCGGCAACGGCAAGATCATCCAGGAACTGGAAGGCGTGTTCCGCGGCGCCGGCTGGAATGCCATCAAGGTGGTGTGGGGTTCCTACTGGGATCCGCTCCTCGCCCGCGACACCAAGGGCGTGCTGCGCAAGCTGATGATGGAAACCGTCGACGGCGAGTACCAGGCGTGCAAGGCCTTCGGCGGCGCGTACACGCGCGAGCACTTCTTCAACAAGTACCCCGAAACCCGCGAGATGGTGGCCAACCTGTCGGACGACGACATCTGGCGCCTCAACCGCGGTGGCCATGATCCGCACAAGGTGTACGCGGCGTACGACCAGGCCGTGAAGACCAAGGGCATGCCGACCGTGATCCTCGCCAAGACGGTGAAGGGCTACGGCATGGGCGCGGCCGGCGAATCGCAGAACCCGACGCACCAGCAGAAGAAGCTGGACGCCGACGCCGTGCGCCACTTCCGCGACCGCTTCAACATCCCGGTGGCCGACGACAAGCTGGCCGACGTGCCGTACTTCCACCCGGGCAAGGATTCGCCGGAAGTGGAATACATGATGGAGCGTCGTCGCGCGCTGGGCGGTTTCCTGCCGCAGCGCCGCCGCACCTCCGACGTGAAGCTCAAGGCGCCGGAACTGTCGGCGTTCGAGCAGATCACCAAGGGCTCGGGCGATCGCGAAATCTCCACCACCATGGCGCTGGTGCGCGGCATGAACCTGATGCTGCGCGACAAGCAGATCGGCGAGCGCATCGTGCCGATCGTGGCCGACGAAGCGCGCACGTTCGGCATGGAAGGCATGTTCCGCCAGATCGGCATCTACGCGCCGTTCGGCCAGAAGTACCGCCCGCAGGACGCCGACCAGCTGCTGTACTACCGCGAAGACCAGAAGGGCCAGGTGCTGCAGGAAGGCATCTCCGAGGCCGGCGGCATGGCCGCGTGGATGGCGGCGGCCACCAGCTACAGCATCAGCAACCAGCCGATGCTGCCGTTCTTCGTGTACTACTCGATGTTCGGCTTCCAGCGCATCGGCGACCTCGCCTGGGCAGCGGGCGACATGCGTGCGCGCGGCTTCCTGATCGGTGGCACCGCCGGCCGCACCACCATCAACGGTGAAGGCCTGCAGCACGAAGACGGCCACTCGCACCTGCTCTCCGGTGCGATCCCGAGCGTGAAGTCGTACGACCCGACGTTCTCCTACGAAGTCGCGGTGATCCTGCAGGACGGCACGCGCCGCATGCTGCAGGAACAGCAGGACGTGTACTACTACCTGACCGTGATGAACGAGAACTACCAGCACCCGGACATGCCGGCCGGTGCCGAGGAAGGCATCATCAAGGGCATGTACCTGTTCAAGGACGCCGGCAAGCCGAAGAAGGGCGAGACGCGCGTGCAGCTGCTGGGTTCGGGCACGATCCTGCGCGAAGTCATCGCTGCCGCCGAGTTGCTGGAGAAGGATTTCGGCGTGACCTCGGACATCTGGTCCTGCCCGAGCTTCAGCGAACTGCGTCGTGACGGTTTCGACGCCGAGCGCTGGAACCGCCTGCATCCGGAATCGGAACAGCGCGTGCCGTACGTGACCGGCCTGTTGCAGGGCCGCCAGGGCCCGGCCATCGCCGCCACCGACTACGTGCGTGAGTTCTCGGATCAGATCCGCGCCTTCATGCCGGACGGCATGCGTTACACCGTACTGGGCACCGACGGTTACGGTCGTTCCGACACGCGCGCACACCTGCGTGGCTTCTTCGAAGTCGACCGTTACTGGATCGCCCACGCCGCGCTGGCTGCGCTGGCGAAGGACGGCAAGGTCAACGCGAAGGACGTGGCCCGCGCCATCAAGACCTACAAGCTGGATCCGGACAAGCCGAATCCCGAAACGGTCTGAGGCAGGGTTCAAACTGCCGAACCAGAAAACGCCGCGAGTGATCGCGGCGTTTTTTTATGGGCAGCCGCGCAGTGAACTCTTCCAGAGGCGCGGCAAATGGCCGTCCAAAAACAAACCCGCCTTTCGGCGGGTTTGTACGGATGGCTGGCGACGCTTACTCGTCGTCCCCGCGGAACAGGTGCCGCAGCAGGAAGAACGCACCTACCGTGCCGGCAATGATCGCGGTGGTTGCCACCGGGTGGCGCGTCACATGGCGGCGCAGGCGACGGTACTGATAGTTCGCTTCGTCGGCGAAGTCTTCCGCGGCGTGGCCAATGCGGCGCGCATACGTGGTGCGGTTGCGGCCGAAGCGGCGGCTGGCCTCGCGGCCGCGCTCCACCAATTCATCGGCTCGCCCGGCGGCCTCGCCGGCGTAGTGGCGTACGCGGTCACGGACGCCGTTGACGGTGTTCTCGAGGTCGTAGTGGCGGCTCATGGCGTCCTCCTGCAATAAGTGCGCTTCACGTTGCCAGCGGCGGTGTGAGCGGTGCGTAAATAATGGCCGGCCTGTTCAGCTGCGATGCCGGCCCACGACGGACGCATCGCCGCGCCCGGCCGCCAGCACGCGCGCGATGCCTTGGCGCACCGGTGGCAAGACATCGCTGGCACGAAGCAGCGCGGAACGGGCGAGCCGGGCGATGGGTCGGTCGTCGGTATACATGCCGACCACGGCCATGGTGGCGGCATACAACGGCCAGGTGGCGCGGCGATGCAGGCGCTGATAGCGGCGCAGCAGATCCGGCGAGCCGATGTCGCTGCCATGGGCAACGGCCCGCGCGATCAGCGATCCCAATGTCTCCACGCTGCGCAAGCCGAGGTTGAAGCCATGCGCCGTGACGGGATGCATGCCAACGGCCGCATCACCGACCAGCGCAAGGCGATGCGCCACGAACCGCCGCGCATACACGCTCACCAGCGGATACGTGTGACGCGTGGAGGTGAGTCGCATATCGCCGAAACGGCCATCGAAGCGACGACGCATCTCCGACTGGAAGTGCTCCTCCGCCATGTCCATCACGCGTTGCATCTCCCGTGGCGGCAAGGTGAGCACGATGGATGCCTCGCCGCCATTCAAGGGCAGCGCGGCCAGTGTCTGTGCATGGCCGAACCACTCGAGCGCTTCGTCGTCGTGCGGTTTCTCCAGCGCCATCCGGCAGACCAGCATGGTCTTGCCGAAGTCATGCATGTCGGCAGCCATGCCCGCATCGCGACGAAGGCGGGAGAAGCGGCTGTCGGCGGCGATGGCCACGCTTGCGCTGACTTCCGCGCCATTCGACAGGCGCAGTCGCGCGGCCTCGTCGTTCAACGTGATGCCTTCGACGGAAACGTTGCACGCCAGCGTGATGTTGGGTTGATGCTCGATGCTTGAGTATGCGGCGCGGCGGATGCAGTGATTGGGCACAAGGAAACCCAGCGCGGCGTCCGATGCGGTCGCCGGCGTTACGTGCAATCCGCGCGGCGACGTTCCATTGAGCACTCGCGCGCTGCGTAGCGGCGAGACGTCCGCAGGCCCCAGGCGATCCCAGATGCCGAGTTCGCGCAGGATGCGCGCGGAACGCAAGGTCAGCGCGATCTCGCGTCCATCGAACGGCGGGTCGCGCAGCACATCGAGCGATTGCTGCTCGACCACGAGGATGCTGAGTCCCGTGCGCGCGAGGGAGCGAGCAAGGCAAAGCCCGGCAGGGCCGGCGCCGACAATGGCGATATCGACGTGCATGGCATGGCGCGTGAAGGAAGATGCCTCATGCTAACGGGCGTGCACGGCCTTCCTTTGATGTGGATCAAGCCAAGGCCGCCACCATTCGCCGATGGCGTTCGAACCGATAAGTGCTTTGCCTAGGAGAGATGTCAGGCGGCGCGGTCGCTCGCGAATTCCCGTCGAACGGCGGCGCTGCGCAACCGCCACGCGATCCATGCGAACAGCAGGATCAACAGCACCGGCCGCATCATCGCCTCGATCTGCTGGAACGCCAGCACATGTTGAAACCACGACGCGAAGGCCGGCGGCATCTGTGGCGGCATATCGGCCTGCACGGCTTTCGCCAGGACGGGTTGCACGACGAGCGCATACGGGATCATCGCCAGCTGGAGCAGCATGTCGACGAACAGCAACGCGATGAAACCCGCGCGTGCCCACCGGCGTCGCCATAGCAGCCCCAGCGCGCAAGCGAGGTGCAGCAAGGCCACGGCCGACCCCAGCAGCAACCACTGGGCCTCGTGCGCGTAGATCCATGGCCACGGCGGCGGCAGCGTTTCCATGGCCTGGGTGATGTGCAACATCTGCTGGTTGATGGGTGCGGTGCCCGCATGGGCGAGGCGGTGCGTCACGGTGGAGGTGAACGAGAGCAATGCCATGGCGCAGGCGCCGAGTGCGCCCAGCCCCACGAACGCCCAGCCCAGCACCGTCACGAACATGGAACGAGTCGGCGTCGTCATGCTTTCCCCCTGATGAGTGCGCGGCGCGCGGTGCCGGCGCCAGGACTATACCCGGCTCACGGACGCCCGGCCTATCGGGAAAAGATGATCAGAGGGTGGTTTGCGCGCCGGCTTCGGCCACCGGCGGTGCTTCCACGCGCAGGCTCTGGCGACGGCGCAGCGAGGGGAACATGGCCATCCACAAGCCCACCACCACCAGCGTGCCGATGCCGCCGATCACAGTGGCATTCACCGCGCCCAGCCAGGCGGCCAGCATGCCCGACTCGAACTCGCCGAGCTGGTTGGAGGTGTTGATGAAGATGGCGTTGACCGCACTCACGCGGCCGCGCATGTCGTCGGGCGTATCGAGCTGCACGAGCGCGCCGCGTATCACCATGCTCACCATGTCGAACGCGCCCAGCGCGAACAGGGCAATGAGCGAAAGCCACAGCAGCTTGGACACCGCGAACACCAGCGTCGCCAGGCCGAAGCCGGCGACCGAGGCGAACATGATCGGTCCCACGCGTCGCTCCATGGTGTGGCGCGCCAGCCATAGCGACATCAGCAACGCGCCCACGGCGGGCGCGGCGCGCAGCAAACCGAGACCCCACGGACCGGTATGCAGGATGTCCTTGGCGAAGATGGGCAGCAGCGCCGTGGCTCCGCCCAGCAACACGGCGAAGAGATCCAGCGAAATCACGCCCAGCACATCCGGACGGCGACGAATGAAATGCACGCCGGCGAACAAGGTCTTCAACGTGGCCGGCTCGCGCTTGGGCTGCGCCTGTTCGTAGCGCATGCGCAGCATCAGCACCACGGCGATCAGGTACAACGCAGCGCACACGGTGTAGACCGTGCCCGCGCCCGCCACATAGAGCAGGCCGCCCACGGCGGGGCCCATGATCATGGCCGCCTGTCCCGCCGACGCGCTTGCCGCCATGGCCCGGGGCAGGATGGCGGTAGGCACCAGCGCAGGCAGCATCGATTGCAGCGCAGGAAATTCGAAGGCTTTTGCGACGCCGATGACGAACACCAGCGAGAGGATCAGCGCCTCATGCGCCAGATGCATGAGGCTGATGACGGCCAGCACCGCAATGGCCAGCATGTCCACGATCTGTCCCAGCATCACGATGCGGCGTCGTTCGAACTGATCGGCAACATGGCCGGCGGGCAGCGCCAGCATCACGGAAGGAATGAACTGCACCAGGCCGATGAGACCCAGGTCGAGCGCACGGCCGGTGATGGCATAGATCTGCCAACCCACGGCCACCGACAACATCTGGAAACCAAAGCCCGAACAGATGCGGGCGAACCAGAACTGCACGAATGCGGGATGCGAGCGCAGCGATTCCGCAGAAGCTTGCGCAGGGGAAGGGGGCATGAGGGGATCCTTGCGGGAGCGCTTGCATTATCGGTAGCTGAAGCGCTCAGGCAAAGCACCGCGGCTTCACGTTTGTAGCACAGGCCGTTGCCGCTGCCGCCCCTAGCGTGGCGATAGGAGAGCGAGCCTGCGAGGTGAGTCATGGGCCAGTTTGCCAAACGCGTGTACACCGACCCTGCCAAGATCCGTCGTCTGGAGTACCTGGTCGATCAGTTGCCCACCAACGGTCACGTGGTATTGCAACTGATGGACGGCACCAGCTACGACGGCGTGGTGTGCGAACGCCCCAACGTGCAGGTGTTTCGCGACTTTCAGGAAAACGAGGGCATCAATGGCGTCGTGCGACTCGAACGACCCGATGCCCCCGCGTGGACCTGCTATGTGTGGCTTGGCGATATCCATCGCGTGGAGCATCTCGATTCCATCATGGGCAGCGAGACCTGAGGCCTCGCTGCCCGCGTCGTCATGCACCCTGCGCCTGCACGATGGGCGTCGTTTCGAGGCGCGGAGCGCGCGGCCTGGCGTCGAGACCGAACAACGGACGCAGCCAGCGCGTGCGGCGTATCACCAGCTCGTGCAGCGCGGCACAACCGGCCACCGTGCCCAGCAACAGCAGCGCGGGTTCCCACACGGCGCCGAGCTTCAGTGGAATCAGCACATAGGCCAGTGCCAGCATGACGCTCTGGTGCAGGATGTACCAGGGAAACACCGCTTCGCGTGCATACGGCAACCAACGGAACGGACGGTTGAGGTATTGATGGCCCCATCCAAGCACGGCGGCGATGGCACTCCACATGTAGAGGAAGCGCAGCACGCGGACGATGTGATGTCCCGCGGCCAGCGTGGCCGATGACCATCCGCCGAGGTCCACGAGGTCGCCCAGCCGATCCAGCAACACGAACGCGGCGAAACAGAACACCGCCATGCCGAGCGAACGGCGACGCAGGCGTGCCAGCTCGGTCCACAAGGCCGGATGCGTGCCGATGGCATAACCGTAGAAGAACATCGTGGCGTAGCTGGCGTGGGCGTACCAGTCGCCGATCACGGCATGGTTCTGCGGGAAGCGCGCGGCCAGCAGCAGGTTCCACGCGAGCATGGGCAACGCGGGGAGCACCAGCAGCGGCCTGCCGCGCAGCCGGTGCAGCGCGGCGATCATGCGCTGCCCAGGGCCCGATTCCAGCGCCGGCAGCAACATGATCAGCAGCAGCGTGAAATTCCATACGTACGGCAGGTACCACAGGTGATTCCAGGTGACGCCGAACTGCCAGCCGTCGAACGCGCCCGCCGGCCACGGGCCACCGGTCCAGTAGCGCAACAGGAAGTGCCCGAAGCCCGGCGCCACCAACCCCTTGTCCACGCCCTGCACGTACGGCTGGATCGGCACGACCACCGCCATGCCAAACAGCAGCGGCAGCATCAGCCGCACCGTGCGCTTCCACGCCAGCGCCGGCAGGCTCAGGCGACCACGCAGGAAATGCAGCGCCATGCCCGAGATCAGGAACAGCAGATCCATGCGCCAGAAGTTGGAGGCCAGCATCGGGTACTTCAGCCAGTCGGCGATGTAGCTGCTCTTGAGATGAAAGGTCCAGTCGTTGGCCGGGCCCACGTAGAGCATGCACAGGTGGTAGAGGATCAACAGGCCGAAGGCCAGGACGCGCAGGGCGTCGATGTCGTGGCGGCGGTTCATGAGCGGCGGACTCCATGGTCGGGATGACCCATGCTGCGTTTCGCCACGGTCATCGTCTGCCGCTAAGTGATTGATCGACCTCAAACAGGGACAAGTGGCGGGCTGCGAGGGACGAAAAGAGCGGGTTCGGCCGCCGCTGCACGTAGAATCCGGGCATGACCATCAAGCCGGCCTTCGACCTTGCCCGTTTCCAGCGCTGGCGCCGACCTTTCGAGATCGGCTTCTGGGTGGTCATGATGACGGTCAACACCGTGTTCAACGGCGTGGTCGCATGGTTCGACGACAGCTACCGCACCCACCGCGCCGAGAGCATCGAGCCGTGGATCTGGGAGGCCACCAGCAGCGTGGTCATGCTGGCGCTGGTGCCGTTCGTGGTGATGGCCAGCCGCCGCTGGACGCTGCGCTTCGACACCTGGCGGCAGAACCTGAAGGTCCATCTGGCGCTGAGCGTGGCGTTCTGCCTGGCGCATGTCGGTTTGATGATCGTTCTGCGCATGGTGGCGTACCGGGCGCTGCTGGGCTGGCAGTACCACTTCGGTGACGACTGGCTGCGGCAACTGGGCTACGAATACCTCAAGGACATCCGCACCTACTTCCTGTTCCTGGCCATCATCGGCGGCTACCGCTTGCTGCTCCTGCGCCTGCAGGGCGAGGCCAGCCTGCTGGCGGAGCCGGACGAAGGCCCGCCGGTGGAGCCGGTCGACCGGCCCGAACGTTTCCTGGTGCGCAAGCTCGGCAAGGAATTCCTGATCGCCGCGCGCGAGATCGAATGGCTGCAGGCGTCGGGCAACTACGTGAACCTGCATGTGCGCGGCCGCGACTATCCCCTGCGCGCCACCATGGCCGGCATCGAGGAGCGGCTCGACCCCGCGCGCTTCGTGCGCGTGCATCGCAGCTACCTGGTGAACCTCGACTACCTTGCCGAAATGGAACCGTTGGAAACCGGCGACGCCCGCCTCACCATGCGCGATGGCGCCACCGTGCCGTGCAGCCGCCGCTTCCGCATGCAACTGCGCGGGCGTTTCGGCGACGCGCCAGTCAGTGCCTGATCACCGCGCGGGCAGCGGTTGCACCGCGGCTCGCCCTCATTCCACTCTAAGCGCCTACCCGCAACAGGATCCCGTCCATGAACCAGCGCCTCCGTTTTGCCGCCACCACCGTCGGCACCCTTCTCCTGCTCGCCGGCTGCTCGCAGTCGGGCGACCAGGCACAGGCGCCGCAACAGGCACAGGCACCGGCCGACGATTCCGCGGGCAAGCTCGATACCTATCGCCAGCTGCAACGCATCGGCAACGACGAGATGGCGGTGACGATGGGCAACGAAATCCTCAAGCGTTATCCCAACAGTGATGCAGCCAAGGAAGTGCAGCAGAGCCTGCCGGCCATCGAGCAGCGTTACAAGGAGAACAGCGAGAAGAACCGCCTCGTCGGCCTGTGGCTTTACCAGGTCTCACCGATGCAGGGCGGCACGCAATCCACCGCCACCATCTACACCAGCCAGCCTTCGGGCGACGATCGCGTACGACTGGTGTTGCGCCGTCACACCGAGTGGGGACAGAACGCCTTCCTCTTCAACGGCGGTCCGCACGGTTTCGTGTGCAAGGGCGTGTGTTCGATCAAGGCCACCTTCGACGGCAAGCCCGGCGCCATCAGCGCATTCGCGCCGACCACCGGTGAGCCTGCGTTGCTGTTCAAGGACGACAAGGGTTTCATCGCCCAGCTGGAAAAGGCCAAGAAGATCACCATGGACGTGACGCTGCAGGACGGCGAGAAGAAAGTGACGCTGGTGTTCGAGACGGGCGGCTTCGATCCGTCCAAGTGGCAGCCCGTCACCAAGTCGTCCGCCAAGAAGAAGTAAGGTCCACGCACAAACGCCTGGCGCGTTTGCACGACCAGTACCTTTGGAGATGAAAGTCATGGTAGCCAAAACCCTTCTTGCCGCCGTCGCCGTCGTCGCTGCACTCAGCGCCTGCACCCGCGTCGGCAAGGATTACACCTCCCGCATGGAAGCGCGCCAGCAGGCGTACGCCGCCGCGGCCGGCGAACCGGTAAGCAGCTTCCGCTACTTCAGCCTGTGGTCGTGGGAGCCGTTGAGCGACAGTGAACTGGCCATCTATACGCGTTCGAACGAAGCATGGCTGCTCGACCTCGATGGCAAGTGCCGCAACCTGGAATTCACCAACCACATCGCACTCACCTCACAGGCGAGCGAGGTATCGGCGCGATTCGATCGCGTGATCACGGGTGGAGCGGATGCGCCTTGCTTCATCAAGCAGATTCGGCCGGTGGACATCAAGAAGTTGAATGCGCCGCAGGAAGGCAAGCCGCGAGAGGTGGAGGAGGCGGCGCGGCCGGCGAAGTGAGGGTGATGGTTTAGCTCTCGCACTTAGGTGTGCGGAGCGGAACGTTCGAGCTTCTGCACGTCTTCCTGCTCGTCATCCTGGTACACCCCTAAAGGGGCGGGCGAGGGCCGGGATCCAGTTTCGTCAGTCTTCGGTTGTTGCGATATCGCGACCGGGCTCGCCTGCGGCGGGCTTTCCTCCACCCGCCGCCGCTGTCATACGGGGACCCCAAGAGCCAGAACCAAAGCTCGTAGTAGGAGTGCTTTCACAAGCCCCACCCCTCACCACCGTAAAGGTGGCAATGCCCCGACCCTCTCCCACAAGGGGAGAGGGAGAAGTGCGATGCATCGCGTATGACCTTGAAGAGCGAAGCCAAAGCAAAGGCTGATGCAAAGCGAGGCTCCGCTTTAAGTCCTCTTCGCTTGGGCGCCTGGCGGTGTAGCCGCAACGTTCATTAGGGAGATCGTGACGTTCCGAGCTGCAAAAAGCTCCAAGGCTCGTATTCAACAGAACGCTACGAGCCTATCGCTCTAAAGGCCATTTTCTTTGGGTTACTTTTCTTTTGGGCCAGCAAAAGAAAAGTGACTCGAGCGGCGGCAGCCGATCGAAACGCCCGCCGCGCAGGCGGCACGCTGGCGAGATCGCCGCGTAAGGGCAAGCGAAGGAATCGCGACAACCAAGAGCAAAGGCACTGGATGACCAGCCTTCGGCTGTTGAAAAGCGCCTCCTGCTTCCGCAGGAATGACGAGCGAGGAAGTCTTCGGCTGTTGAAAAGCGCCTCCTGCCTTCGCAGGAAGACGCGCCAGGACGTCTTCGGCTACTGAAAGGCGCACCCACTTTGGGGTTCGCAGGAATGACGAGCTAGGAGCGGCGCCCACGCCCGTGTCGACATCGCGAGCGAAGAGTTCGCCGCGTCCCACGAGAACTAACTTTGCATCGCACGCAACGCGCCGGCGATAACTCAGCCGACGCACCCGTCAATTGAGAAACAGCCTCTCCGCCAACTTCGCCAACGGCTTCTCCATCGCATTCTGCAACCGCGGCGGCAACTCCAGCGGCTTGAGCAACATCTTCACCGTCATCTCGGCAGGAATATTCCTGCGCAGCAGATCCTGGGCCCGCCCCGTGATGCGCTTGAACTCCGCGTGATTGTCCTTGTGCTGCGGATAGCACTGGTCGAACACGTGGCGCAGCGCGATGTCGCTGTCCTCGCTGCGGATCTCGTTGACGCGGCGCAGGATGGCGCGGAACACCTTGTAGCGGCCGAAGCCTTCGCGTTCGCGATAGAGGCGGTAGTGCTGGTAGAAATGCTTGTAGTGGCGCACTTCGTCGCTCTTGATGTGGCCGGTGAGCTGCTTGAGCACGGGCTCGTCGGTGATGTCGTTGAGCGCGCGGTAGAGACTGGCCGTGCCGGTTTCCACCACGCATCGTGCGGCGAGCTCCAGGCCACGGCTGGATTCCAGTTGCTCGGCGGTGCACACCGCGCCGTACTCGGCCCAGAACGCGGCGAAGCCCTTGTCCCAGTCGAATTCCGGCCACACGGTTTTCACGTAGGCGGCGAGGGCGCGGCCGTGCTGCAGTTCCTCGTGTTCCCAGTGCTGGCTCAGCCAGGTCTGCAATGCCTCGTCCCCGGCGAAGTGGTCGACCAGGTTGTGCGTATAAAGGTCGGAACCGCTCTCGACGAACGAGGCGCTGCACAGCAGGAAGAAAAGGTCTTCGTTCTGGCGTACGCGCTGGATTTCAATGCGGCTGAAATCCAGACTGTCGAGGGTCCAGGGCAACGATTGGGCGTAACTCACGCGGACATTCCTGTGCGGGGCCAAAGGGCTGGCTCGACGCGGACGCGGCGCCAGCCCGGCATGACGATCGTGTGACAGCATACGATGAGATGGCGACGCGGGATTAACGAGCGCCGACCCGGCGCACATCGCAAGAACTCAGCGCACCACGGTCACCGGCACGTGGGCCCGTTCCAGGACGTCGCTGGAGACCGAGCCAAGCAGCCAGCGTGCCAGCGCGCCGCGTTCGGTGTGGCCGATCACGATGTGATCGATGCCGTGGCTGCGTACCTGTTCCAGCAGCACGTCGCCGGGAGTGCCGCGCACCACTTCGGCGTCGATCAGCGCTGCCGATCCCGGCACGAGCTCCTTCACTTCCTCGAGCAACTGGGAACAACGCTTGCCGCCCTGGTCGGTCATCATCAGGGGACAGGTATCGGCGCTGCCTTCAGTCACTTGCAGCACGGACACCACGCGCACGCGTCCACCGGCGGCCTGCGCCAGTTGCACGGCAAAACGTACGGCGCGTTGCGATGTGGCGGAGCCGTCGTAGCCGACCAGCGAATACTTGACCATGCGCTACCTCGTGCTGCGGCAGGCGTTGCTTCCGAGTTGTGCGAAGCAAGGTTCCCTGCGTTTTTCCAGGACTCGCCTCCAGCGTAATCCTCGTCGCACGCGGGCGCTACGGTTGCTTGTGCGAGTCATCTGCATCGAACACCCGCGTTTCTTGAAACGCCGTGCCAATGCGCTTGCGGGTGGCGCAACGTGCGGGTGCAGCTCGCTTTTTTAAGCCAGACGACAGCGTCCAGTGTTGCGCCGTTAACGAAGCGTCCAGCGAATTCCACATCGCGTTCACGGACACTGCCGACGATGGAGGGGGCTACGGCGGGCATCTGCAAGCGCCTGGCCGATCACAGTGGCGGCGTTGTCCGAGGTTCTCATTCACTGCAAGGAGATGAAGATGATCAAGCGTACGATGGGTATGGCGGCTCTGGTCCTGGCTTGTGCCGGTGCGATGTCGGCAGCGCCGGTGTCCACTGCGCGGGCAGCCGAAGCCGAAGTGAAATGCGATCTCTCCTTCAGCCTTTCCGGTTGGTCAGCCATCTACAAGCATGCCTCCGGCAGCGGCACCGTGGTGTGCAGCAACGGCGAGCGCGCCAAGGTGAAGATCTCGTTGAACGGCGGTGGCCTGACGGCCGGCAAATATCGCATTGACAACGGCAAGGGCGACATCACCCACGTGCGCGGCATCAACGACGTGTTCGGTGACTACGCGCAGGCTGGTGCCGAGGCGGGTGTGGTGAAGACGGGCGAAGCCCAGGTGCTCACCAAGGGCACGGTGTCGCTGGCGCTGCATGGCAGCGGCGAGGGCATCAACCTCGGCGTTTCGGTGGGCCAGTTCTCCATCACCAGGGAATAAGCCCCCCGGTGTTTGCAGACGACAAGGGGCGCCGCGTGGCGCCCTTTGTTTTGTAGCGCGTACACTCTGCTGGTTTTCCACATGGAGTGCCCTTATGCGTCGCCTGTCGCTCTTGCTGATGTTGAGTCTTTTGGTGGGGCTGCTCGCGCCCGCCTATGCCGACGAACCCGCATCCACCATGCCGCAGGCCGGGCAGATGGCGCCTGATTTCCACCTGCAGGACCAGAACGGCAAGTGGCACACGCCCGCCGATCACAAGGGCCACTGGGTCGTGCTGTATTTCTATCCCAAGGACTTCACGCCCGGCTGCACCACCGAGGTCTGCGCCTTCCGCGACGACGTGGCCAAGCTGCGTCAGCAGGGCGCCGACGTGCTGGGCGTGAGCCTGGACGATGTGAAGTCGCACGCCGATTTCGCGGCCAAGTACCACGTGCCGTTTCCGCTGCTTTCCGACGCCGACAGCAAGACGGCGCAGGCCTATGGCGTGCTCGCTTCCAAGATGGGCTTCAAGTACGCGCGCCGCACCACCTTCCTGATCGATCCGCAGGGCAAGATCGCCAAGGTCTATCAGGACGTGGACCCGGAGAAGAATTCCGCACAGGTGCTGGCGGATCTGGCCACGCTGAAGGCCGCTTCCTGATGCCGCTGATGGCACGCGTGGAATCGGGTCGCCGCGACGGTTTCACGCTCTGGCGCATCCTGGTGTGGCTGATGTTGCTGTTGGCCGCATACGGCTGCCTGCAATACCTGCTGCACGCCCAGCAGGTGTGGCGCACGCTGCAGCCGCTGCCGGCGTCGAACACCGGCGACATCCTGGAACTGCACAAGATGCTGGCGTGGGACGTGGTGTATTTCATCGCGTCGTTCGCGCTGGTGGTGATCTGCGCGGGCGCCATTCTTCGCCAATCCTGGGCACGTGTGTCGCTGCAGGCGGCCAGCGTGCTGCTGGCGGTGGGCTGGGGTCTGGTCGGCGGCGTGCTGCTGTTTGCGCATTGGCGCGAATTCAGCCAGGAAGTGGCGATGACCGACGCGCAGACCTCGCTGGATACGGCCTCGCAGATGGCGCTCGCCCATATGCACCGCGCGTTCCTGATGGCGCTGGCGATCAAGGCGGCCTGCGTGCCCGTGCTGCTGTGGCTGGCCTGGTGGCTGGGGCAGCCGCAGGTACGCGCCCAGTTCCGCAAGCTGCGCTGAGTGCGCGCAACGCGCGATTCAGGTGCGGTTGCCGCAGCGCAGGTTATCGCTGCGGCACCGTTTCTTCCGGGTTTTCCCATGCTTCTGCGTCGCCTGTCGCTTATCACTTCCCTGTCGCTGGCCTGCGCGGCCCTGCATGCGCAGGATCTGGCGACCACCTGCCACGCCACCAGCAGCTATGACCTGACGATCACGCCCGACCGTCTCCAGTTCGACCGTCCGCAGCCGTTGCCGCGCCAGGTGGAGCTGCGCGACGGAACCCTGCGCACGGAGGGCACCGGCGTCTCCCTGCGCCCTGACGATCAGGACCGCCTGGCCCTGTTCGAACGCGAATTGCGCGCCCTCGCGCCGCGCGCGAAGGCGGTGGCGGCCAATGGCGTGGACATGCTGGCCGCCGCCATGCATGACGAAGGCGCCCGGCTTTCGCTCGATCCGGCCACACGTGCCGAGCTCGACCGCCGCGTCGCGGCCCGTGCCGTGGAACTCAAGCAGCGCATCGCCGCGAGCAACAGCACCCGTGACTGGCAGGGCAATCTCGCCGACCAGTACGCCAATCAGCTGGCCTCCGACCTGATGCCCCTGCTGGCCAACGACCTGGGGCAGCAGGCCGTGAATGCCGCCATGACCGGTGACCTGCAGGCCGCCGCCAACCTGCGCGACACCGCCTCGGACCTCACTACCCAGCTCCGGCCCCGTCTGGAGCAGCGCATGCAGGCCCTCGCGCCGCAGATTCAGGCCCTGTGCCCGGCAGTCCAGCGGCTGGCCGAGCTGCAGCAGGGCATACGCGGGGCGGGTGGCCAGCCGCTGAATCTGCTTGAAGTAGGTCAGTAAAACCTGGGCTGAGCGAGGAGTCATCTTTCGCCCGGGGTTAACGTCCCGCTAAGTGGCGAAGGCAGAGGATGGCACCCGCAGTCGTTTTTGGCCGTCAGGAGGCGACCTCGTGTCGCAGGCATCGCACTACAACGCCCTCATTCGCCAGGGCATCGATGACCGGGATCTGTACCGTCGGGCGCTCGCCCAGGTGCGCGAGCCCGGGCTGCAGGCGCTACTGGCCGAAAACCTGCATACGCTCGACGCGCTGATCGGCGACCTGCAGGCCCAGGTGCATGCCACCGGCCGCACGCCGGCCAGCCATGGCACGCTCGCCGGTGCCGTGCGCAGTGCGCTGGCCGAGATGATGACGGGCATGGCGTCCAATCGCGATTCGGCCTGGGTCCACTGCCTCGCACGCAACGAATGCGCGCTGCTGAAAAGCTTCGAGCGCCAGATGGCGCGGGCCTCGGATGACTCGGCGCGTGTGCTGAGAGTCCAGTTGTCGCGGCTGCACGGCATCCACAAGGATATGCACTGCCTGGCCGGCACCACCCACGGTTGACCGGCCGCTCATCGATGAGGAGCGCGTGTGCCGTCGACCCCTGCGGACGTGCTGAATTTCTGGTTTGCCAGCGACGCCGAGCCGCACTGGTACGAGCGTAACGACGCGTTCGATGCGGCCATTGGCGAGCGCTTCGGCGACACGCTCCAGGCCGCGCTGCGCGGCGATCTCGATGACTGGGCCGACACGCCCGAAGGTTGGCTGGCGCTGCTGATCGTGCGCGACCAGTTCAGCCGCAACCTCTACCGCAACGATGCCCGCGCCTGGTCAGGCGACCCCGGCACGCAAGTGCTTGCGCTCAAAGGCATCGCGCGCGGCCACGACCAGCAACTGACGCCGATGCAGCGCGTGTTCGCCTATATGCCGCTCGAACATGCGGAAAGCCCGGTGCTGCAGAAGCATTGCGTGCATCTGTTCGAAGGGCTGGTGGCGAGTCAGCCGGCGGCGGAGCGTCCGCGTTATCAGAACTTCCTTGATTACGCCCGCCGACACCACGATGTGATAGAGCAGTTCGGCCGATTTCCCCATCGCAACGCCGTGCTTGGTCGTGTCGATACGTCTGCGGAGCAGGCGTATCTGGCGACCCCGGGCGCGGGTTTCTGAGCGTCACCGACGACACGGAGTTCATCATGCGCCGCTATCTCCTCATTGCCCTGCTCTTGCTGAGTGCGTCCGCCCATGCGGCCAACACCTATCGCGTGGGCAGCGAGGTGCTGACCGTAGGCGACAGCGCCGTGCACGCCATGCAGCTGATGGGCAAGCCGGACTTCAAGGAGCCCGTGCAAAGCGACTTCGGCGGCTACCAGGGTGAGCGTTGGCAGTACATGCGCGACGACGGGCGCGTGGTCATCATCACCATCATCAACGGCAAGGTGTCGGACATCGCCGATCGCTCGCGTTGATCGGCAAGCCGCATTCGCTCGTACGACGGCAGCGCGCGAACGCTGCCGACACGTCGCCACGGCCTCCAACGCATGCCGTTGCGCGGTGATGCATCGCTAAGGTGACTTTTCCGCGCCAAGCGCATGGGAAAAGGACATCGAGCGATGCGGCGATCCATCGGTTTTCTGGGCAGTCTGTTGTTCGCCTGCGTGGTTCACGCGGGCAGTGGAACGTTGCGGGTGGGCAGCCAGGTGCTGGTAGTGGGCGACAGCGCCACGCGGGTGACGGAGCTGCTCGGCAAGCCGTCGTATCGCACGCATGCCAAGGCCGACTCGGGCGGTCGCTCCGGTGGCAAGAAGGGCAAGGGACGCAAGTCGTCCTCGTCCGGCGGCGAGCAGTGGCAGTACCGACAAGGCAACCGCATCGTCACCATCGTGGTGGCCGATGGCAGGGTCGCGTCCATTCGCGACGACGGGCGCTGAGCACCGTGGCGGCATAGGGGCCGCCTGTGCGATAAGAGGTGCGATTCCGGGGAGATCGCGCCATGTCTGAGATGACTCACACTGCACAGAGCCACTCGAACAATCTGTTGCGGCCGCGCCAGCCGGGTACGCACGGCAAGGTCACCAACATCGAGCTGTTCTTCGATCTGGTGTTCGTCTACGCCGTGACGCAGCTCTCCCACACCTTGCTGGGCGACCTGAGCGTCCTCGGCGCCGTGCACGTGCTGCTGCTGTTCCTGGCTGTGTGGTGGGTGTGGATCTTCACGGGATGGATCACCAACTGGCTCGATCCCGACCGCTTCGCCGTGCGCCTGCTGGTGTTGGCGCTGATGTTCGGCGGCCTGTTGTTGTCGGTGGCGTTGCCGGAAGCGTTCGACAACCATGGCCTGCTGTTCGCCGGCGCCTATGCGTCCATGCAGGTCGGGCGCTCGCTTTTCATGGTCTGGGCGCTGCGCCATTCGTCGCTGGCGGCGCGTCTCAATTTCTATCGCATCACGCTATGGCTGGCGGTAACCGGCGTGCTCTGGGTAGTAGGAGGTCTCGGCTCAAGCGACACACGGCTGGCATGGTGGGTGCTGGCACTGGGCATCGAATACCTGGGCCCTGCCGCGTTCTTCTATGTGCCGGGCCTAGGGCGCTCCACGTCGCGCGAATGGGATGTGGAAGGTGGTCATCTGGCCGAACGATGCAGCCTGTTCGTGATCATCGCGCTGGGCGAATCGGTGGTGGTGATGGGCAGCAGTTTTGCGGAAGGTGCGCGTACCGCGGATGTGTGGCTCGCCTTCGTCATGGCCTTCATCGGTTGCGTGGCGATGTGGTGGATCTATTTCGACATCGGCGTGGAACGGGGTAGTCGTTCCATTCGCGAATCGAGCGACCCCGGCCGCACCGCGCGGCTTGGCTATACCTATCTGCATTTGCTGATCGTCGCGGGCATCGTGGCCTGTGCCGTGGGCGACGAGTTGAGCCTGGCGCATCCTCATGCCGTTGCGGAGACCGCGCAGATCGCCGTGCTGCTCGGCGGCCCGGCGCTCTATCTGCTGGGCAACGCGCTGTTCAAGAAAACGGTGAACCACACCAACCTGCCACTCTCGCACCTGGTGGGACTGGGTTTGCTGCTGGTGCTTGTGTGGCCGGCGCACGCGTTGTCGGTGGCGACGCTCGCGGCGGCCACCACGGTGGTGCTGGTGGTAGTGGCGATATGGGAAACCCTGTCCTTGCGCAACCTGCGACGCGAGCTGTACGCGGGCCCTTCGCACGAGTGACGGTGCCTACGGTGTAGCGCGGCTTTCCAAATCGTCGAGCAGTTCCTGCGCCGTCCACGGGCGTCGAGCCTGTTCCGCCGCATGAATCAGTTCGACCAGTCGCGCATTCACCGGCGCGCCGACGTGGTGCGACTGGGCGAGACGCACCACTTCCCCGTTGATCACATCGACCTCGGTAGGACGGCCGCGCTCCAGGTCTTCCCACATGGACGAGCGCGCCACCGGATCGATCGCCAACAGGCGCGAAGCGAGACGACGGAACCACGCATCCGGCATGTCCAGCACGCGTGGAAGCCATTGGGGCGGCAGCGGCGTGAGCTTGGCCGGATGGATGCCGGCCGCGGCGAACACCGCGAGCGCCTCGCGCTGCGCCAGCGCCAGGCAGTGACGCCAGTTGCGCTGAGCGAGTTCTTCCTTCAACGGCACGTTGGCCAGTGCATTGATGGCGTTGTTGAGATTGAGCAGCAATTTGGCGGCGAGCACGGCGGGCATGTCCTGACGCGCGAGCAAGGGCAGGCCGGATGCTTCGAAGATCGGCAGGAAAGCGGCGAGTGCATCATGCGCCTCGACCATCAACTCGCCTCCCGAGCCTTGATGGAAATCGCCGGGAACACGCTGCAGCACATTGAACGGCACCATGCCAGCGATCACCGGGTGCCCGGGCAGCGCATCGCGCAGGATCGCCGCGTTGTGCAGCCCGTTCTGGAAACTCACCACCGGCACGCCCGGCGCGATGACTTCGGCCAGTTCGCGCGCCACCGTTTCGGTAGCCGACGATTTCACCGTGACCAGCACCAGATGCGCCTTGGCCGCGGCGAAGGGATCGACCTGCAATTCCACGTCGCGCGTGGTCACATGTTCGTGTGCGCCTTGCAGGTCGCTCCAGTCCAGCCCGCCATGGATGCGCCACGCGTCTATGACGCGGCGGCGGCCGATGCAGGTGATGCGTGCGTTGTCGTGCAGGCGGGCGCCGAGATAGCCGCCCACGCTGCCGGCGCCGTAGATCGCAATGCGGGGCAGGGCATGCACGCTCATGCGACGGCTGCCGCCGCGGCGCGACCGGCAATGCGCCCGGAAAACAGGCAGCCGCCGAGGAAGCTGCCTTCCAGCGCGCGATAGCCATGCAATCCACCGCCGCCGAAACCTGCCGCTTCGCCCACGGCGTACAGGCCGGGCATCGGTTGCCCGTCGTGGCCAAGCACGCGCGCATCGAGATCGGTTTCCAGGCCGCCGAGTGTCTTGCGCGTAAGGATGTTCAGGCGCACTGCGATGAGCGGGCCGTTCGCGGGATCCAGCACGCGATGCGGCTTGGCCACGCGCACCAGCTTATCGCCGCGATAGCGACGCGCATTGTGGATGGCCATCACCTGGCCGTCCTTCGCGTACGGGTTGTCGAACTGGCGATCGCGCGCTTCGATTTCCTGGCGAAGGTGCGCGACGTCGAGCAGCGCGTTGCCGGCCAGCGTATTCATGCCGGCGACGAGTTCCTCCAGCGTGTTGCGCACGATGAAGTCGCGGCCGTGCTGCTTGAACGCTTCCACCGGCGCAGGCGCGCCCTTGCCGACCGCGCGCTTGGCTACTTGTCGCCAGCTCTTGCCGGTGAGATCGGGGTTCTGTTCCGAGCCCGACAGCGCGAACTCGCGACGAATGATCTGCTGGTCGAGGATGAACCAGCTGTAGTCG
This sequence comes from Dyella japonica, assembly GCF_040545895.1. Lineage (GTDB taxonomy): Bacteria > Pseudomonadota > Gammaproteobacteria > Xanthomonadales > Rhodanobacteraceae > Dyella > Dyella japonica_D. Next base: position 682,624 of record NZ_JBEPMU010000002.1, on the reverse strand, counting down.
TATCCAGTGCGGCGCAGATGTTCCAGCGTGCCCAGCGTGTCGAAGCCGGGCCACAGCGGTCCGGGCAGACGGTTGCCGGCGGCATCGAACCAGAACGACGACGGGCCCGGAAGAATGCGGATGGCATGCTTGGGCCAGATCGGATTCCAGTTCTCGATGCCCTCCACGTAGTGCCACATGCGATCGCGATTGATCAGCCGCGCGCCGATGTTTTCGCTGATGCCCAGCATGCGACCGTCCACGTGCGCCGGCACGCCGCACAACATGTGCGCGGGCGCGGGCCCGAGACGTTCCGGCCAGTTCTTGCGAACCAGCGCGTGATTGCCGCCGATGCCGCCCGAGGCCACGATCACCGCTTGCGCACGCTGTTCGAAGCCATGCTGCACATCGCGCGAGCTTGGCTTGCCGCGCTCCATGCCGTCGGCGGCCAGCACGCTGCCGCGCACGCCGACCACGGCGCCGCCTTCCACGATCAACTCGTCCACGCGATGGCGAAAGCCGAATTGCAGCAGGCCTTTCTCCTGTGCCTGGCGCGCACGTCGCACGAAGGGTTCGATCACCCCCGGGCCGGTGCCCCAGGTCACGTGGAAGCGCGGCACCGAATTGCCGTGGCCGATGGAACCGTGGCCGCCACGTTCGGCCCAGCCCACCACGGGAAACCAGCGCATGCCCATCGCATGCAGCCACGCGCGCTTCTCGCCCGCGGCGAAATTCACATACGCCTCGGCCCAGCGCCGCGGCCAGGCGTCTTCTGGACGATCGAATGCCGCCGTGCCCATCCAGTCGGCCAGGGCCAGTGCGTGCGAATCGCGCACGCCCATGCGCCGCTGTTCCGGCGAATCGACGAAGAACAAGCCACCGAACGACCAGAACGCCTGTCCCCCCAGGCTTTGTTCCGGTTCCTGCTCCAGCACCAGCACGCGCTTGCCGGCATCGGCCAGCTCCGTGGCGGCCACCAGCCCGGCGAGGCCGGCTCCCACCACGACCACATCGCAACCATCCCGCATTACCCGCCTCCCCGTGGCGATTTGCGTCTTCGGAACTTAGCGTGCCCGCCGAAGCATTCCTATGCGCGCTGCGTCATAGCCCAGAAGTCCCGCATGACCCTTGGCACGGCATGACCACAGGCCCATGCCGCGTTGTCATGCTGTGCTGCATCGTGACTTTCGAGGGCCGCGGAACGTGGCACACGGAGGGGAACGAGATGCGTACCACCATGATGGCTTGCGCGATGGCGGCAGGACTGGCGCTGGGCGGCTCGGTGCACGCGCATGAGCTGCAGGTGCACGGCGACCATTGCGGCTATTCCACTGCCTACGACGTGCAGGTGATGGCCAACGGCATCGGGTTCCACCGTGACAACGGCCGGCCGGTCGACGTGTTCATGCACGATGGCCGCCTGCGCGTGGACGGCCGCGACGTGGCCGTGACCAGCGACGATGCGGCCCGCCTGCGCGATTACGAGCAGCAGGTTCGCCAGCTGTTGCCGGAAGTGGCGGACATCGCGCGCGAGGGCGTGAACATCGGCTTCGCCGCGATGCGCACCGTGCTCGTGACCTTCGCCGAGAACGAGGACGAGCGTCGCCGCATGGTGGGACGCCTCGACGAAAACCATCGCCTGGCATTGGCGCGCATCGACGACGGCCTGGGCAAGGGCGTGTGGAAATCGGACGACATGGAAGAGGTCGTGGCCAAGAGCGTCGAGAATTCCGTCTCCGACCTGGTTTCCAAGGTGGCCGGGCAGGCGGTGTCGGCGGCGCTCTCGGGCGACGAGAGCAAGGTGGCTGCGCTGGAAGCGCGCGCCAATTCGCTCGACAAGAGCATCGACCGCGAAGTGAACAAGCGGGCGAGCGAACTGGACAAGCGCGCGGATGCGCTGTGCCCGCGGCTGAGTTCGCTCGATGCCTTGCAACGACAGTTCCAGTTCCGCCTGCAGGACGGCTCGCGCCTGCAACTGCTGGCGTACGACAACAAAGACAACAAGAAGCTGATCACAGCCTCGGACAGTGCGCGCGCCGGCGGAGGCGATTCCACGCACTGATCCTTCGTCGGAGCTCCCCTGCTCGACATTCGGCCGCGTCGGCTCCCCCGGCGCGGTCGCTTTATGTGCGCACAACGGAACCTTGATTGATGGACTGCTAGGCTCGCTGGGTTTTTTCCTTGCGAGTACCGCCCTCCATGCACGATCTTCTCGCCCGCCTGCCGCTTTCCGACGCCACCATCGCCACGCTCATCAATATCGGCCTGGCGCTGCTCCTGCTGCTGATCGGCCTGTGGCTGGCGGCGCGGATGGCCAACATCGCGCAGCGCGCCATGCAGCGGGCGAATGTCGACATCACGCTCAGCGGCTTTCTGCGCAATCTCATCTATGGCGTGCTGATCGCGCTGCTGATCGTGATGGCCCTGCAGCAGGCCGGCGTGCCGTCGGCGCCGCTGGTGGCCGCACTGGGCGCGGGTGGTTTGGCCATTGGCCTGGCCTTGCAGGGCTCGCTCAGCAACCTCGCGTGGGGTGTGTTGCTGATCGTCTTTCGTCCGTTTCGCGTGGGCGATTACATCCAGGCCGGTGGCGTGGAAGGCACGGTGGAAACCCTGAGCCTGATGCACACGTTGCTGACCATGCCCGACAACCGCGAGGCCGTGGTGCCCAATGCCAAGATCGGTTCGGATGCGATCATCAATTTCAATCGCCGCGGCACGCGCCGTTTCGAGTCGAAGCTGCGCATCGGCTACAAGGACGACATCGGCAAGGCGATGGAGCTGATCCGCAGCTTGTTTGCCGCCGATCCGCGCATCCTGAAAGATCCTGCGCCGGGCGTGTGGACCGAAAGCCTGGGCGACAGCGGCGTGATGCTGGTGCTGCGTGCCTATACCAACAGCACCGACGGCTGGGGCGCGCAGACCGACCTGCTGCGCGCGCTGAAGGAGCGTTTCGACGCCGAGGGCATCAGCCTCGGGGCGCCGCAGCAACCGTTCGTGCTGCTGCAGGGACGGCCGCCGGAGCAGACCACCTGACGAAGTGGAATGCAGCGGCGAGATATCGCGCTGCCGAAACGCGCAAAACCGCGCTACCAAAGTCTTGCATACGTATGCGAATGGTCGCTTCAAACGATCCAAAACCGTCCAGAAGGGGGTCTCGTTCGCTATGATTGAACACCTTAAGCGGCCGTCATCCCCGCCGGCTCGCCATCGCCATCCGTAGGAGAAACCATGGCCGACCTTAAAGAAGCACGCGTCCCCGATATCGGTAGCGAAAACGTGCCGGTAATCGAAGTGCTGGTGAAACCCGGCGACAAGGTGGCCAAGGAACAAGGGCTGGTCACGCTGGAGTCGGACAAGGCGACCATGGAAGTGCCGGCCCCGTTCGCAGGCACGGTGAAGGAAATCAAGCTGAAGGTGGGTGACGAAGCGTCCGAAGGCACGCTGATCGCCATCATCGAGGTTGAAGGCGAGGCTGCCGCACCCGCTCCCAAGCAGGCTGCCGCTCCGGCCAAGGCCGAAGCCCCCGCCAAGGCTGCACCAGCTGCGCCGGCGCCCGCTCCGGCGCCTGCCGCGGCTCCCGCTGGCGGCGGTGCCGTGCAGGAAGTGAAGGTGCCGGACATTGGCAGCGAAGGTGTGCCGGTCATCGAGATCCTGGTGAAGGTGGGCGACACCATCGCCAAGGACCAGAGCCTGATCACGCTGGAATCGGACAAGGCCACCATGGAAGTGCCGGCCCCGTTCGCGGGCGTGGTGAAGGAACTGAAGGTCAAGCTGGGCGATGAGCTTTCCGAAGGCAGCGTGATCGCGCTGGTGGAAGCCGCCGGTGGCGCGCCCGCCGCCGCTGCGCCGGCTCCCGCTCCCGCGCCGGCCGCCGCCAAGGTTGCAGCACCCACGGTCGAGGAAAAGCCCGAGCCTGTCGGTGGCCGCAGCGTGCTGCCGGGCAATGCGCCCGAGGGCGATGTGGCGCCCACCGCGCGTCCGCCGTTCGACGCCGGCATCATCATGCCGGGCGACGCCCCGTACGCCAGCCCCGCCATCCGCGCCTTCGCGCGTGAGCTGGGTGTGGATGTGCGCCAGGTGAAGGGCACCGGTCGCAGCGGCCGCATCCAGCGCGAAGACGTCACCGGTTACGTCAAGCACGCGCTGGCCTCCGGCGCACGCCCCACCGGTGCACCCGTGGCAACCGGCGGTGGCCTCAACCTGCTGCCGTGGCCGAAGGTCGACTTCAGCAAGTTCGGCGAGATCGAAGAGAAGCCGCTGTCGCGCATCCAGAAGATCTCGGGTGCCAACCTCGCGCGCAACTGGGCGATGATCCCGCACGTCACCCAGCACGAAGACGCCGACATCACCGAGCTGGAAGCCTTCCGCAAGAAGCTCGGCGAAGAGAACAAGGATCTCAAGATCACCCCGCTGGTGTTCCAGATCAAGGCGGTGGTCGCAGCGCTGAAGAAATTCCCGCAGTTCAACTCGTCGCTGGACGTCACCGGCGAGAAGCTGACCCTGAAGAAGTACTTCCACATCGGCATCGCGGTGGACACGCCCGATGGCCTGGTGGTGCCGGTGATCCGCGACTGCGACAAGAAGGGCCTGCTGGATCTGGCCACCGAGCTGGGCGAGATCTCCAAGAAGGCGCGCGACAAGAAGCTCGGCCCGAACGACATGTCGGGTGGCTGCTTCTCCATCTCCTCGCTGGGCGGTATCGGCGGTACTTCGTTCACGCCGATCGTCAACGCACCGGAAGTGGCCATTCTTGGCGTGTCCAAGGCGGCCATGAAGCCGGTGTGGAACGGCAAGGAATTCGCCCCGCGCCTGATCCTGCCGTTGTCGCTGAGCTACGACCACCGCGTGATCGACGGCGCGCTCGCCGCGCGCTTCGCTTCCTTCCTCGCACAGCAGCTGGGCGACATCCGCCGCCTGCTGCTCTGACGCGCTCTTAGCTCCCTCTCCCCAGAAGGGAGAGGGCTGGGGTGAGGGGGCAATCTTGCGTCGGTCCCTCACTGCGTAGCGAAAAGAAATTCAAGGATTCCCCCATGGCAAGCACCATCGAAATCAAAGTCCCCGACATCGGCGGCCACGACAACGTGCCGGTGATCGAGGTGCTGGTGAAGGTTGGCGACACCGTCACCAAGGAACAAAGCCTGATCACGCTCGAGTCGGACAAGGCCACGATGGAAATTCCGTCGAGCGCCGCTGGCGTGATCAAGGAGCTGAAGGTCAAGGTAGGCGACGAAGTGTCCGAAGGCGCGGTAATTGCCGTGCTCGAAGTCGCCGATGGCGCTGCCAAGGCGGAAGCGCCCAAGGCAGCCGCTGCACCGGCGCCGGCTCCCGTTGCTGCACCCGCTCCGGCCGCCGCGCCCGCTGCACCGGTACCGAAGGCCGCTGGCGCTTCGGGCCGTACGCCCGACATCGAGTGCAAGCTCGTCGTGCTCGGCTCCGGCCCGGGTGGCTACACCGCGGCTTTCCGTGCGGCCGATCTCGACGTCGACACCGTGTTGGTCGAACGCTACGCGTCGCTCGGTGGCGTGTGCCTCAACGTGGGCTGCATTCCGTCCAAGGCGCTGCTGCATGCCGCGGCGGTGATCGACGAAGCCGAAGCCATGGCCGCGCACGGCGTTACCTTTGGTGCGCCCAAGCTCGACCTCGACAAGCTGCGCGACTTCAAGACCAAGGTGGTCGGCAAGCTCACCGGCGGTCTGGCCAGCATGGCCAAGCAGCGCAAGGTGCGCACCGTGCAGGGCGTGGGCACCTTCGTGTCGCCCAACGAAATGGAAGTCCAGACGGCTGAAGGCACCAAGCTGCTCCGCTTCGAGAACGCCATCATCGCCGCCGGCTCGCAGGCCGTGCGCCTGCTGGCGTTCCCGTGGGACGACGAGCGCATCATCGACTCCACCGGCGCGCTGGAACTGAAGGACGTGCCGAAAAAGTTGCTGGTGGTCGGCGGCGGCATCATCGGCCTGGAAATGGCGACGGTGTATTCCGCGCTCGGCAGCGAAGTGACCGTCGTCGAATTCATGGATCAGCTGATCCCCGGCGCCGATGCAGATCTCATCAAGCCGCTCGCGCAGCGCCTGGCCAAGAAGCTCAAGGGCGTGCACCTCAAGACCAAGGTGGTGGAAGCCAAGGCCACCAAGAAGGGCATTGAGGTCAGCTACGAAGGCGAGAGCATTCCCGAAACCACCGTGTTCGACCGCGTGCTGGTCGCCGTGGGCCGCTCGCCCAACGGCAACAAGATCGGCGCGGACAAGGCCGGCGTGGCGGTAACCGATCGCGGCTTCATCAACGTCGACACGCAGATGCGCACCAACGTGCCGCACATCTACGCCATCGGCGATCTCGTCGGCCAGCCCATGCTGGCGCACAAGGCCACGCACGAAGCGCGTGTGGCGGCGGAAGTCGTGGCGGGCATGAAGAGCTATTTCGACGCTCGCGTGATTCCGTCGGTCGCCTTCACCGATCCGGAAATTGCTTGGGTCGGCGTGACCGAGCGCGAGGCGAAGGAAAAGGGCCTGAAGATCGGCGTGGGCAAGTTCCCGTGGGCCGCCAGCGGTCGCGCCATCGGCATTGATCGCACCGAAGGCTTCACCAAGTTGATCTTCGACGAGGAAACCCACCGCATCGTGGGCGCCGGCATTGTCGGCCCGCACGCGGGCGACCTGATCAGCGAACTGTGCCTGGCCATCGAGATGGGCGCCGAAGCGGCCGACATCGGCCTCACCATCCATCCGCATCCCACGTTGGGCGAGTCGGTGGGCATGGCCGCTGAAGTCTACGAAGGCACCATTACCGATCTCTACATCCCGAAGAAGAAAAAATAAGCGGGATCATCGAGCGAAAAGAAAAGAGCCCGGGAATTCCGGGCTCTTTTTTTGCCGAGATCAGTTCGATTCGGTGAACTGGATGGACGGCGTGGAGCCGCCGGACGTCGAACATGCGCCGAGGTTGAGGTTGTTGCTCTCGCCGGTGGAGCCGGAGTTGGCAACGCACGACGGGGCGCTGGTGGAGCCGTTGTTCACGGCGAGCTTCACGGTGATGGACGAGCCACTGTTGAACTGCGCTTCCGAACCGCCCGCATTGCCGACCACGTTGAACTCGCCGACTTTCCACACCGACGCCAGCAACAGCACGCTGTCCTTGCCGCTGGAGCTGTAGGCCTTGGTGCCGTTGGTGAACACCACAGTGTCGTTGCCGCCCGAGGTGACGGTGCCGGTAAGCTTTACGTTGGCCAGCTGCGTGGCGGCTACGTCCGGCGCGGTGGCGGCGGCGCTGTTCTTGTAGCAATCGCCTTCACCGTCGCTGCCGAAGCCGCTCGGGCAACGCGAGCTGCCCCAGCCGATCAGCCAGTACTGCATGAAGACGGCCGCGGAGCCTTGCACCTCGTAGTCGGGCGCATAGACGAACTGCTGCCACACCGTGCAACCCGAGTGGCTCTTACAGACCGACGTGGTGTCGTCAAAGCTCGAATTGATCTGCAGCGAGTACTCGTTCGGGCCGAGAATGCCACCGCCGCCGTAAGCCGCTACGCCGACGCCCTTCTCGGACGTCACGCCCGTCACCGACGGGAAGGTGCCCACGGCCTGGGTGATGAGGCTGCTGCTCTGCAGCGTGTAGTCGTTGCCGTTGCCGGCGGTTTGCGCGGCGCCGCTGTTGAACAGCTTGAAGCGCGGCACCGGCGCCACGCGCGGCACCAATTCATGGCAAGCCGACTGATGCCAGATGACGCTGGGATAGGTCGCTTCGAAACAGCCTTCGGCTGGCGTGGCGATGTGCGCCATGCTCTCGCGCCAACTGGCCTGAGCTTGTTCTTCCAGCGAACCGATACGGTTTGCGGTCTGGGCGGAAACCACGGCAGGAATACAGGCGGCGGCGATCAGGCCTGCGAGAAGCGCAATCTTGGTTTGTGCACGCATTGAATTTTCTCCCTGGTACGCGAATAGCTGTGGATGTCGGCCCCGGGGAATTCCGGTGGCCGATGACAGGCAACAACTAACCCTCACGCCGGCAACGGAGCGTTGCGGCGCCTTCTCTTGCGGTTGCGTTGATCCTTCCGGGCGGAAGGAGTTGGAGCGATCACGTTTCGATCACGAACACTCGAAAACCCGATGACGGCGAGTGCTCTGCCCGGTTTGGTAACGCATAAAAATCGCGGTTGCAAATCGAAAAAAAGTGCGTTGTTCGCTGTAAGCAATTCGACAGCGAGCGTTGCATCGATCAAAGCGATGCGAGCTGTTGAGAACTAAGAAGTTATTCTTTGCAGGTTGCGTGCACGCAGTGAATCCGATTTCCGAGTCGTCGCAAAATTGCACGAGCACCATTTCGTCCTCATGATGCATGGAAAACATGCTTAAGCACGCATCGCACATGCAGCAAAAAAGCGCTTAAAACAAGCCATTTTTGTGAGGCGATCGGTTTCTGTGATGTGTTCCGCACTTTGCGCGGATCATCGATTGGTGTTGTGATCGATGCGTGAAGTCTTTCGACGCCGGACGTTTGGCGCGCGCGGCTGCGCGACATGGTCTGCCTGTGTGGTCGCCATATCGCCATGCTGCGTTGCATATGCGCTGCGATCTGGCGATCGCGGCACGCCGCTTTTCCTGCGAGTCCGGCCCCCGCATGAAGTAGGGAAGCGCGAGCCATCGCCTCCCATCGAAGCGGATCAATGTTCGGCTTTGGCCAATGCCTTTTTGAGCGGCGTGGATGCGTCCATCAGATAAGCGATGGTTTCCTTCGAGCTGTTGATCATCTGCTGCGACACGCTGAGAAATTCCACCGGGTCGACGTCCTTGCCGAGGCTGATGCGCGTCTGCAGGTCGACCATGCGCGGGGCATCGAGTGCAACGGTGGCGTTGTGCGTGGTCCAACTGGCGGCGTCGCGCACTGCCGCATAAGCGGCCGTGTACCGGTGCAGGCGCTCGACATCGATCCACGTGGCGGACTGGTTGGCAACGGCCACGTCCCAGGCCTGCGTGTTGAATGCTGGCCAGTTGATGCTGAGCCGGAAACCACCGCTCAGCTGGCGGATGTGCTTGTTGATCTCGGCGTCGGGCAGGCCCTTCTGCACGTCATCGTTGATGGCCTTGTCCATCGCCACCAACGGCGCGAGCTTGTTCTCGTCGGTCTGGATGGCTGCCTGGATGTCGCGCAGCATGGTGTCGAGCTCCGAGTCGATCTGCGTGCTCGCATACTCGGCGGCGTGCCGATGGTGCGCGTTCTCGATCCACTGTTCCAGACCGAGCGCGGTGAGGATGCTGAGGACGATCATCAGGTAGTGCTGCAGGAATTCGCGCAGCGAATGCATCTTCACTTTGGGCACTTCGAAATGCATGTTGAAATCATCCATTGCAAGCATGTAGACGCGCGGCGCAGCGGGCACGCCGCATTCAAGGTGTGATGCTGTAGCCCAGCCTTTCCATCATGGGCTGCAGAATGGGCAATACGGGTTCGAAGTGTTCGCGATAGGCATGCCAGCGGTTCACTGCCTTGCGATGAATGCCTTCCGTGACCTGTGCGTAGCTCGGCGTGCTGATGTAGCCCTTGCTCCGGGCGTGCTCGGCAAAGCGAGCCATGGGCGAGGCATCTTCCACATCGAGAAACTGACCCAGGCGCACGACGTGTTCATCGAAGCGGCTCACGACTGACTCGTAGCGCCATTCCAACACGCGTGGCGCGAAGATCTCGACATGGCGAAACCATTGCTCGAAAGCATCGACATAGCCCTTCGCCAGTCGCTGCAACGACGAACACAACACCATGAACGCGGGTGAGCGAAAGGGCTGCATGTAGCAACTCAGCAGCACGTCGCAGGGGTGGCGAAGGCACAGAACAATGCGAGCCTCGGGGAACAATCGCATGATCATCGGGAGGCACAGCATGTTGAGCGGATTCTTGTCGACCAGCTGCCGCTCTCCCAGGTCTGGCACGACTCGCCGCACCACGTCGGCATAGATGCTGCGGAGCTGATCCACGTTGGCCTGCGTCAGCGTGGCGAGGTCCGCCGGATACGACTGCCCGGCAAGCTGCATGCGCTTGATCAGTTCGTAGATGAAGGCGCGCTCATCCATCGAGCGAAAGTGAGGATGCGCGTCGAGCATCTGCTCAAGCAGCGTGGTGCCCGAGCGTGGAAAGCCCACCACGAACACCGGGCTCGCATCGCTGCGCAGCGCGTGCAGCGATGACCAGCGATCGTGTTCCAGGCGGCTGACGGTGTGTTCCGCCATGTCCAGAGGCTGGCTGCCTTCGAGGAGAAGTTCGGGAACGAAATCGCTGGCGAAGCGCAGTTGCGCTGCATGTGCCTCATGCAGCACCTGCCACGCTTCGTCATGTCGGCCCTGCTTGTCGCGTATCCCGGCAAGGCTGAAGGCGGCATTGGCCTGCAGATGGGCGTCGCTGCGTTCGTGCTGCAACTGGTGGAACAGCTGGGCCGCGTGATCGCGTTCGCCTTGGCGGGACGCCACGCTTGCATGCACCTGGATGCCGGCATGGCGCAGTTCCCACTCGCTGGTTGGTAAGGCGGTCAACATGCTCAGTGGCAACTGGGTCAACTCAGCGCGGGCCTCGTCCAGCCGATTGCTGCGTTCGTGCATGGAGGCGCGTAGCGCTGTGATGCGTCGATCCAGCGAGACCCGTTCCGGACCATTGGGCAGGATGGCCTGGGCGAGCGTGCGGAATGCCGTGTCCTGGTAGCCCAGGCTCGACAGGATGGTGGCGAGAATCAACGCTTGGTCGGCCGCCTGCGGCGGCCACGCGTCGGCGCCTTCCAGCATGACCTCTGCGCCCCGTGTGTCACCGCAGAAATGGCAGGCGTAGGCCGCCTGAAGGCGTGCCTCGATGAAGCCGGGTGCAAGGCTTACCGACTCCAGCAGAGTTTCGCGTGCGATCAGCCAGCGCTGTTGCTGCGCGTAGAGCAGCCCGAGGTTGTAATGCACCTCCGGTTCGCGCGGTGCCAGTTCAATGGCCTTGCGCAGCGCCTGTTCGGCAAGGTGCTCGTCCGCTGCCTGCCGGGCGACGATGCCGAGGTTGTTCCAGTATTCGGAGACGTCCGGGCGACGCCGGGTTAGTTCGCGGCAAGCCATGAGGGCGTCATCGACATGCCCCGTGGCCTGTTGCGCGGCACTGAGCAGAAGCAGGACGGTGTCATCGACCGAAGAGAGTTCGCCGGCAGCCTGGCCCAAGGCGAGTACGCGCGGCATGTCGCCGGCGTTGTAAGCGACAAGCATGCTTGCCGCCAGTGGTGAAGGCGATGAGTGTGTAGACGTGCTCATCGCCTGATCTTAACAGCGGTGTGGCCGCAGCAAGTGCTGCGGCCACACGTCTTTCTTCGCTTAGAACTTCACTGTAGCGCGTGCCCAGTAGTAGCGGCCCAGCACGTCATACGTTGCCGTATCGACGTTGTAGTTCAGGCCGTTCTGGTACACCAGCGGCGGGATGCGGCCACTGAGGTTGTCGATGCCCAGGTCGAACTTCGTGTGGATGGTCGGCCACTCGTAGCCCACCTGGATGTTGTGGTACGTGATCCCACCCATCGGCATGGCCACGGCCTGTCCGGTATCGGCGTAGGAAGTGAGGTTCTTCAGGTGGTTGATGTAGCGGCTCTGCCACTGGGCGCTCCAGTTGCCCAGTGCCCAGTTCAGAGTCAGCGCACCGCGCCAGCGGCTGATGTTGCCGAATTGCTGGGTGTAGGTGCCCGCATAGTTGATCGTCTCGGCACCCGGTGCGCCCGGCGTGGCGTCATTCTTGAACGTATCGATATACGTACCACTGAGCGACGTCTTGAAGTTGCCGGGGTTGATGCTGCCCACGTCGAAGTGCGGGATGGCGTAGTTCAACGTGAAGTCGACGCCGCTGGTGCTGAGGTTGCCCAGGTTGACGTATGGCGTGTTGACGTAGTTGATGCCACCCGGGATCGAGGTGGCGGCGCCGTAGCGGTTGATGAAGGGGCAGTACGGGCTGCCGTTGTCGGCGTAGCACTCATTCAGCACGGTCTGTGCCTGAATGATGGTCAGCATGTCCTTGAGCGTGATGCGCCACAGGTCCACCGTGCCCGACGCGCCTTCCAGCCAGCTCGGCGAATAGACGAAGCCCAGGTCATAGGACTTGCCCTTCTCCGGCTTCAGCGTGCTGCCCACCGTCGCCGCACCCGAGTAGTGACCCGCGATCTGCGTGTTGAGCGTGCTGGTGTAGTTGGTGTTGGGCGGCATGAACTGACAGGCTGCCGCGTGCTGCTGCAGCTGGGCCGCCGTCAGGTTGTAGCACGGGTCGTTGACCGTCGGGTTGGTGATGGTCTGACCGTCATACAGTTCGTCCAGGTTCGGCGCACGGAACACCTGCGAAACGGTGCCGCGGACGAGCAGGTCCTGGATCGGGCGATATTCCACCGCGAACTTGCCGTTGGTGGTGGTGCCCGTGGTGCTGTAGTTGGACGTGCGCACACCAAGGTCCACGTTCAACGAGTACGCCCAGGGCTGTTCGGAGAGCAGCGGGATCAGCGTTTCGGCGTAGATTTCCTTCACGTTGATGCTGCCGCTGGCCGGGGAGCCGCAGGCTTCCTGCAACACCACGCACGTGCCCTTTGAAACGTCGAGCAAGGCATCGCTGGTGACGGTGTAATCCATCGTGTTCTTGCGATACAGCACGCCGGTGGACAGCTGCATGGTGCCGGCCGGCAGATCCCACAGGCCGCCCGAGGCGTTGGCCTGCACCTGCTTCATGGTCTGCGTCATCGCGTAGACCGGGTTGCTAACGCCCTTGGCAAGCTGCGCGCTCACCGCAGGGTCGGCCTGATCGAAGATATTGGCGCCGGCGTCGATCGCCGCCTGCAGCGCGGGGATATTCACCTCGTTGAAGTTGGTCTGCACGCGATGCGTGCGGCCGTAGTCGACGCTGGCGTCCCAGATCCAGGAGTTGCTGCCGCCGAAGTCGCCACGCAGACCGGCATTGACCTGCGCATTGTCGGTGCTGAAGGTGTGCACGCGAGCGCCCACGCCGGTGAGGCGCGTGCTGATCAGGTTGTTGCCGGGAACCGCCGGATCACCGAACGGCACGCCGAACGGGTTGTTCGGATTGTTCGCGGCCACGGACCAGCCGTCGCTGCCGCTCGTGGGTGCGGGCGCGTCCTGGCCCGACGAATGCGTGTGGTTATAGAACGCATCGCCGAAGAAGGTGACGTGATCGTTGATCTTGTAATTGCCGAGCACGAACAGATTGGTGCGCTCGGACTGGGTCTGGATGTAGTTGTACGCGTTGTAGTTGTAGACGTCGCTGGCGTTGTTGAAGCAGCGGTAGTCACTGGGGCTGCTGCCGTTGCCGCTGGCCAGCGTGAGCAGGCCGGAGGTGCAACCTGCAGGCAGATTGGGGTTGCCGGCAGGCAGCTGGAACTTGCCGGTGGGAACCGTGTGCGAGCCGGAGATCTGCGGGCCAGAGCTGTACAGCGACAGCTGGTGCGCCGAGAAGCTGCGGCGCGTGGCGATCACCGGATCCTGCTTGTTGTAGTCGATGCCGGCCACGATGTTGCCTTGGTCACCGGTGGCGCCCACGGTGAACTGGCCACCATGACGCTGGCCGTCGCCGTGCGAGGAAATACCATCGTTGACGCTCAGCTCGGCGCCCTTGTAGTCCTTGCGCAGGATGAAGTTCACCACGCCGCCGACCGCATCCGAGCCATAGACCGTGGAGGCACCGTTGGCCAGCACGTCCACGCGCTCGATCATGTTCTGCGGAATCATGTTGAGGTCGGGGTTGGCCAGGCGCTGGCCGTCGATCAGCACCAGGGTGCGATCGGTACCCAGGCCGCGCAGCGATACGCGTGCTGCGCCGTCGCCGCCTTCCAGCGTCGGGCTGGCCACGCCGCCGCCGTTGCTGTTGTTCTGCGTATTGGTTGCGTTGCCCGAAACGCTGGGCAGCTGCTGGATCACGTTACCCAGGGTGGGCGAGCCGTTATTGGTGATGGCCGAGCGATCGATGGTCACCACCGGGTTGGCGGTTTCCGCGTCGACGCGGCGAATCAGCGAGCCGGTCACCGACACGGCGGTAAGCGTCTTGGCCGTGGCCTTGGTCGCTGACTGGTCGGTGGTGCCCTGACTCTGTGCGTTCGTTTGAGCTTGGTCGCTCGATGCGTCCTTGTTGGCGACGTCCTCGGCCTGGGCCATCACGGCCGTTGAAGCGATACCCACAGAAAGCGCCAAACGTACCGCTATCGATAGACGATTGTAATTGGACTGCATGGTTGTCTCCCCGAATTCGTAGGCAAAAGAGTCCCCGCTATAGGCGCCTAGACGTCTACAGGTGTTGCACCGCTTGATGGGTTCCCCGAGTCCACTCTTTCAGGAAATTGAGATCGAGACAAGGGCTCTTTAACAATTCTTTCGACCTAGGTTTACTTCTTCATCTGGTTTCAATTGAAACCAAGTTTCCCAAAGAGATCGCTTTGCGCCGCAAAACTGTCGGCTTCGACGAAGCCCGCCAGCCCGACGCCTACCAGGCGATAGCGGGTTTCCGCCAGCCTTTCCACGCGGTTGCGCAGGGCGCAGGCGATGTCGGCGAGCTCGCTGGCCGAGTCCGGGCGTGAAGAAGGGGTGAGGCTACGCGTCAGCGTGTGGAAGTCCGAGGTCTTGAGTTTGAGCACCACCGTGCGCGCCACGCGCGCGTGATCACCGGAAGCCTCACGCTCGTGCGCGGCCCAGGCTTTCTCGGCGAGCCGCCGTATATGCGGCGCGATCTCGTCCAGCGTCAGGTCGTGCTCGAAGGTGTCTTCGGCCGATACCTGCAGGGTGGGGCGGTCGGGTTGCACGGGGTGGTCGTCGATGCCAAGAGAGAGCTCGTGCAGGCGCCGTCCCCAGCGGCCGAAGCGCTGTTCCAGTTCGCGTGCCTCGCGCAGCCGCAGGTCGCCCACGGTGGCGATGCCGAGCTCGGTGAGCTTTGCCTCCATTACCTTGCCCACGCCAGGCAGGCGTCCCACGGGCAGCGGTGCGAGGAAGGCTTCCACCTGATGCGGACGGACCACGAAGATGCCGTCGGGCTTGCGCCAATCTGACGCTATCTTGGCGAGAAACTTGTTGGGCGCCACGCCGGCCGAGGCGGTGAGCTGGGTCTCTTCCCGAATCGCGGCCCGGATGGCTTCCGCGGTGGCGGTTGCCGACGGCAGCTGCGTGTGGGTGGTGGTGACGTCCAGGTAGGCCTCGTCCAGCGACAGCGGCTCGATCAGATCGGTGTGCCGCGCGAAGATCTCACGCACCTGCCGCGACACCGCCTTGTAGCGGGTGAAATCGGGCGGCACGAAGATCGCCTGCGGACACAGCCGTTCCGCGCGCACTGCCGGCATCGCCGAGCGCACGCCGAACTTGCGTGCCTCATAGCTCGCCGCGCACACCACCGAGCGCGCACCGCGCCACGCCACCACCACGGGCTTGCCACGCAACGACGGATCGTCGCGCTGCTCCACCGACGCATAGAACGCGTCCATGTCCACGTGGATGATCTTGCGGGGTGGCGGCACAGCGGCGAGCAAGGAAGAAGGGGCGCACAGTCAAGCACGAAACGCGCTGTCGTGCGCGATGTTGGCTGGTGCCTCGCATCGAGCGCCGGTCGCGCGCCTGCGCGCGACCGGCTTTGCCTCAGTGTTCGAGTGCCTGCAGGCTTTCCTCGATGCGCTCTTCCTCGAACTCCACGAAACGGTTGAGTTCGAACGTGTCCAGGCGAAAACGCTGGGCTGCGGTGAAGAAAGCCATCAGCGACAGGATGCGTTGCGGGTTGCGCGCCCACGGCGGCACGTAGACCGCGCGCGCGATCAGCCCGTCGTGCAGATAGGGGCTCAGCGTGATCACGTCGGAAGTAGTGACGCGTCCGGCGAACAGCATGGGCAGCATTTCCGCGTGGCCGGCCTGCAGCACCTTGCGGATGAACACGTAGATGATCATCACGCCTTCGAGATACGCGCCGTCCTTGGTGAAGCAGATGCGGCCCTTCGGATCGCCGCCACGGAAGATGCGCGCAGCACTCTGGTAACTCTCGGTGGGCGATTGTCCGGCATCGAGGAAGCCTCGGAACACCTCGATGAAGTCGGCCCCATCCAGTGCGTTCTTCACCGCGATCACGCGCAAGGCGATGCGTCGCAGCCGGTTCAGGTCGATGGCGCCGGTGATGATCTCCGAGAACGTAGCCAGCCCCTCCTGCGTGCGCGTGGTGCGCGGCGCGCCCAGGCCCAGCGACTTGAAATACGGCTGATGCTTGCCATTGAGCAGCGTGGCGGTGTGCACGAATGCCTCATGCTCGGTGAGCTGCTCCAGGTCGAGCGCGGAAAACAGCGCCGTCGAGCGCAGGTTGATGCTCTTGCTGCCGGCAGTGGCCTTCGAGGGAAGATCCGGATCGAGCACCACGTCGACCTTGTCCTTGTCGAAGAACGGGCCGAGCCGCTCGCGCAGGCGCCGGGCGAATTCCTCGGCGGGAATGTCGGCCACGACACGCGGGATCTCTTCGCGGCTGATCAAATCATCGCTGATGGTGAGCAGATCGTTCGCGGCATCGACGGCATTGGAGGTCTGGCTGCGATACGTCATGTCGGGTCGGCCATAGAGCGCCGTGGAGCATTCCGTGAAGCGCGCGGTGCCGATGCTCATCAGCATCTGCGCCGCCGTGCGATAACTCCACGCCGTCTTGAACATCCAGTTGCCGATGGGATGCCCGCGATCGAGCTTGTCCATGATGGCCTTGAGCGCTGCCATCTCGCTGCTGAGATCCGGGTGGCGCACCGGTGGTTGCGGCAAGACGGGATTGCCCTTCTCCCAGGAGGCCATGAAGGGCGCTTCCAACGATTGCGGCCAGTCGATGGCCTTGAGTACGCGGATCTTCTTGCCGACCGCGAGCAGTGCGCGGTCGCATTCCAGCAAGGGGCCAAGGGTCTTGTCGTCCCCGGGATGAAGGGCGCTAGCGACAGTGCTCATAACGTCTCCTCCGGTTTGGCCGGGCGTGCGGCCTGCGTGCAGCGACGGAACGAATACTCTGCCCGCACGGCCGTGACGTCGCGGCGAAGACCTGCCCACATGGCGCAAAAAATGGCCTTGTTCCAGCAGGTTGCAGCGGGATGTCGAAGAGTGGGGCGCAGTCCGCTATCGTCCGTGATTCGTATCTGACGCGTAGGAAGCCGTGCCGCCCCATGACCGCTGAGACTTCTTCCGCGTATCTGCGCCGCCTGGGCACCTGGGACGCCGCGGCCATCGTCATCGGCGGCGTGATTGGCGCCGGTATTTTCCGCAGTGCATCCACGGTGGCCGAGCGCACCTCGTCGGGCGCGCAATTGCTTACGCTGTGGGCCATCGGCGGCCTGCTCACGCTGGCGGGCGTGCTCTGTTACGCGGAACTGGGTGCGCGCCGGCCGCAGGCAGGCGGTGTCTACATCTATTTGCGCGAGGCCTATGGCCAGCTGCCGGCCTTCCTGTTCGGCTGGACCATGGCGCTGATCAACTACCCCGGCAGCGTCGCGGCCGTGGCCACCACCTTCGCCGACTATACGTGCGCGGCGATCGGGCTTTCGCCGCAGATGTGGGTGAAGCCGGTGGCGGCGGGCGCCATCGCGTTCATCGTGGGCGTCAATTTCTTCGGCATCCGCGCGGGCTCGCGCATGTTGAATGTGTTCACGCTGTTGAAGCTGTCGGCCATCGCGCTGGTGGTGGTCGCTGGCGTGATCCTCGCGCATGGGCAGTTCGGCAGCGTGCTGGCCGCCGATGCGACGCACAACGTGCCTTCCAGCGCGATTCTCGGGGCGCTACTCCCGGTGTTGTTCACCTATGGCGGATTTCACTACCTCAACGATCTGGCCGGCGAAGTGCGCGATCCTCAGCGGACCTTGCCGCGCGCCCTGGGTCTGGGTCTGGGCGGCGTGGTGATCTGCTATGTGCTGGTCAACTTCGCTTATCTCTCGGGTCTGGGACATGACGGACTGGCGGCGAGTCGCGCGCCCGCGGCCGACCTGATGCGCCGCCTGTTCGGCGAAGGTGGCGCCACCTTGATTGCGGTAGGCATCGCGTGTTCCACCTTCGGCTATTGCAGCATCGCCATCGCGGGAGGCGCCCGCGTGCTGCAGACCATGGGCGCGGATGGCATGTTGTTCAGCGCGGTGGGACGCATCCATCCGACGTCCCATGCGCCACGCGTGGCCTTGGGCGTATTGGGCGGATGGGCCATCGTGCTGGTGCTGTGGGGCAACTTCAATTGGCTGGTGGATTACACGACGGTCGGTGAGTGGTTGTCGCACGCGTTCGGCATCGCCACGCTGTTCTGGTATCGCAGCCACTTCCGCAACGAGCCGTCGCCGTATCGCGTGCCGCTTTATCCGCTGTTGCCCTTGCTGTTCGTCAGCACGGTGTTGGGCGTGATCATCGTCACATCCATCAGTCAGCCCGAAGATGCGGGCAAGAGTCTGCTGCTGATCGCGGCCGGCGCGCCGGTCTACTACATCTGGCGCTGGTGGCAGAGGAGATCGGCATGAACGCGCCAGTGCAAAAAGATGCGCCGGCCCAGCAAGGCGGCCTTCAGACGCTGCAGGCATACTGCCGCCACTTCCCCGCGCCGAGCCGCCGATGAACCGGATCGCTCCCCTTGCCATCGCCTGCCTGCTGGCGCTTGCCGGTTGCCACAAGGCCAGCGACACCGATCGGGCCGATCTCAGTCATGCGGCCGCGAGTCCAGCGCCCGCCGTGAGCGCGCCCGCCGCGCCCGCACCGCAGAAGCCGCAGACCACGCTCGATCACGTCGTGCTCGACGGCAAGCCGGTGACGGTGGAAGGCATGTCGTTGCAGCGTTACGTGTTCCAGCCGGCGCCGCAGCCGCAGGTCACGGTGATGCTGGACAAGGGCGACTGGTCGAAGGAGGGCTCGCTGCGCGTGGACGTGCAGAACGCGATGCAGTGGGCGGTGACGCTGACGGTCGATGTCGATGGCGTGAAGGAGGGCGACCACCTGCACGCCACGGTCGGCATTCCCGCCGGCCCGCCGCAGACCCTGGTGATCCCGCTGCACGCCACCTCGCCGCGCGCGATGGGCATGCAGGCCGGGCCGCCGATGCCTTATCTGTCCGGCGGCAAGCGCGTTTTCGTGGCGACCACGGTGGAGGGCTCGCTCGATCTTGCGCACGTGAAGGCAGTGCGTCTTGGCACGCCCGCGCCCACGGCGGCGCAGACGCTGCTGTTTGGCAAGCTCGATACCTCGCGCGGCGATCACGACCTGCGTGATGCCTACACCGGCATCGTCGATGCGTGGGGCCAGTACACGCGTGGCCAATGGCAGGGAAAGATCGATACGGACGAGGCCTTGCGCGGCGGTCGCCCCAAGACCAAGCCAGGCGTGACCGCCGATGCACCGGTGGCGCGCAAGGGTTTCGATCGCTACGGCGGCCGCACCGACGTGCCTGCGTTCAAGGCCACCGGCTGGTTCCACACCGAACAGCGCAACGGCCGTTGGCAGCTGGTGACGCCGGACGGGCACGCCTTCTTCTCGCTGGGCGTGAATGTGGTCGATGACGACGGCGGCCGCACGTACATCGATGGTCGCGAGTTCATGTTCAGGGATCTACCGCGCGACAGCGGCCGCTGGACGCCGTTCTACGGCACCACCGGCAAATCGACCGGTGACCAGACGGCATCGGCCGGCATCGCCTATCACCAGGGCAAGTGGTTCGATTACTACTCGGCCAACCTATTCCTCGCCGATGGTCGCCATTGGCGACAGGCATGGCGCACGCGCACCATCGAGCGACTCGACAACTGGGGTTTCAACACGCTGGGCAACTGGAGCGACGATGCACTCAGCCAAATGCATCGCATGGCGTATACGCGTTCGGTGAATATTGCCGGCGTGTTCGGCAATGTTTCCAGCGGCATCGACTACTGGGGCCGCATGCCCGATCCGTTCGATCCGCGTTTTGCGCAAGCGGCCGACGCCGCTGCTGCGCAAGCCGCGAAAGAGGTGCGCGACGATCCGTGGATGCTTGGCTATTTCGCCGACAACGAACTGGCGTGGGCCGGCCAGGGTCCGCAGGGCCGCTGGGGGCTCGCGCAGGGCACCTTGCGCGGCGAAGCACGCAGCCCGGCCAAGCAGGCCTTCATCGCCGAGTTGAAGAAGAAATACGGCACGCCCGCGAAACTGGCGGCCGCGTGGGGCATCTCGCTGGATGCGTGGGACGCGCTGGATGCCACCAACTTCGCCGCGCCCAATCCCGACGAGGCACATCCCGCCATCGCGGATGACTACAGTGCCTGGCTGCGCGCGTATGCGGACCAATATTTCCGCACTGTCGCGCAGGCCATCCACAAGCACGACGTGCATCACCTGTTCCTCGGCGGGCGCTTTGCCGTGCATACGCCCGAAGCGGTGGCGTCATGCGCGCAGTTCTGCGACGTGGTGAGCTTCAACGCTTATGCCGATGTCCCCGAGCACGCCTTCGATGCCGCCGCTTTCGCCAAGCTCGACAAGCCGGCGCTGATCACCGAATTCCATTTCGGCTCCGATGATCGCGGCCCGTTCGGCAAGGGCGTGGTGCCGGTGTGGAACGAGCAGCAGCGTGGCGAGGCGTATGCGCACTACGTGGCCGATGCGGTGGCCAATCCGGCCATCGTCGGCGTGCACTGGTTCCAGTATGTGGATCAGCCGGTGACGGGGCGACTGCTCGATGGCGAGAACGCGCACATTGGCCTGGTGGCGATCACCGATCGGCCATTCACGCATTTCATCGATGCGGTGCGCGAGGCAAATCGCAAGACGGGTTATTGAGCAGCCCGTGCAGGAGCGCACGAATGCGCTCCTGCGAAGCGACGATCAGGCGAGGCTGGTTGCCGCACCAAATGCCACGGCCATCACGACTGCCACCGCCATGCATGCGCTGGTGGGGCGAATGCGATGCGCGTCGATGCGCGGAATGAGCCGCCACAGCACGAACACGCCCACGATCATGTCCACCACCAGCGCACCGCGCAGCAGGGGCGAGGTGAGCAGCGGCGCATAGGGCGGTTTCGTGTGGCCCTCGTGCATGGCCACGCCGGCTACGATGAGCAGGCCGATCAGATTCCATACCAGGCACGCGAGATACGTACGATTGAACACCACCGGGCAACGCTCCACCCAACGCAGCACCGACCACGCGACGATCGCAAAGAACATCGCGCCGATGCTGCTGTAGAGCACCCACCAGAGCAGGGTGCTGATAAGGGTGAGGAAGGTGGTCATGAGGCGTTCCTGTTTCCGTTTGGCTTGCCGGGTAAATGCCGGCTTTCTTCTTTTGATCGTCATTCCGGCGCAGGCCGGAATCCAGTGACTGGCGTGGTCGGTTATCGCCTCACGGCACAAGCGTCGCGCTTGTCGCGAATTCCGCCCTCACGCCATTGGATTCCGGCCTGCGCCGGCATGACGCATGGGTGAGGTGGCTAGACGCCCACGCGCCGCAACAACTTGTCCATCAACCACGCCGGCCCCACCAGCAGGTACGCCAGGTCGGTGAAGAAGCTTGGTCGGCGGCCTTCGATGGCATGTCCGATGAACTGCCCGATCCACGCCACCACGAACACACCGATGCCGGTGAGCAGCAGGTTGTGCGCGCCCAGCGTGCGATAGGCGAACTCGGTGAGCAGGCACAGCAGCACCAGCACCACGAACAATGCCGCGGCGATGCGATGCGATTTCTTCCAGTACCAGGTAAACGCCAGCACGAGTGCGAGCACGGCCCAGAAGCCGGGGCGGCCGATCATTGGCGGCACGGGAATGGTCCACATCATGGCGATGGCGCACCACAGGATCAGCGGCACGCAGATCCAGTGCAGCAGGCGGTTGGTCGGGTGCTGATGATCGTTGCTGTAGCTGTCGAGCCAGCCTTGCATGCCTTGCGTCGAACCCGTCGCTGCCATCGGTGCGCCCCCGCTCCTGAAGAAAGGTTGAGGATCACCGCCGCCACGATCGGCCCGAGGGCAGGCGTGGCAGCGGGATCCAGCTTGGGCTGGAACGCTACCACGCCGGCACGGGCGATCAATCGACGGTGATGTTGGCCAGGCGCTGCAGCGCTTCGGCGTACTTGGCCGCCGTGGCGGCGATGACGTCGGCGGGCACGTTCGGGCCCGGCGCCTTCTTGTTCCAGTCCAGCGTTTCCAGGTAGTCGCGCACGAACTGCTTGTCGTAGCTCGGCGGGCTGATGCCGACCTGGTACGAATCGGCAGGCCAGAAGCGCGAGGAGTCGGGCGTGAGCATCTCGTCCATCACGTAGAGCTTGCCGTTCTCGTCGGTGCCGAATTCGAACTTGGTGTCGGCGATGATGATGCCGCGCTCCGCGGCGTACGCCGCTGCCCACTTGTAAATGGACAGCGTGGCCTCGCGCACCTGTTCGGCAAGATCCGGGCCCACCGCCGCTACGACCGCATCAAAGCTCACGTTCTCGTCGTGATCGCCCACGGCGGCCTTGGTGGACGGCGTGAAGATGGGTTCCGGCAACTGCTGCGCCTGCTTGAGCCCGGCCGGTAGCGTGATACCGCACAGCGAGCCGGTGGCCTGGTAGTCCTTCCAGCCCGAACCGATGATATAGCCGCGCGCGATCGCTTCCACCGGCACCGGCTTCAGGCGGCGGGTGACCACGGCGCGCTTCTCGTACAGCTTCACGTCGGTGCCGGCGGGCAGCACCTCGGCCAGCGGCACGTCGAGCAGATGGTTGGGCACCAGGTGCGCCGTCTTGGCGAACCAGAAGTTGGAGATCTGCGTGAGCATTTCGCCCTTGCCCGGAATCGGATCGGGCAGCACCACATCAAAGGCGGACAGGCGGTCGCTGGCCACGATCAACAACCGGTCACCCTGATCGCGGTCATCGGGGCGATGACCGCGCGGCAGCGCGTAGACGTCGCGCACCTTGCCGCGATGGATCAGCTCAAGGCCCGGAAGATTCGATTGCAGCAGGGTGGTGGGCACGGTCTTTCGCTCCTGGATGGCCGACCTGGCGGGGCAGGGCGGGAAAATCGGCGGTACGACCCGGGCGGGGCCGCGATCAAGCGGATAATTGTAACGGCTGGCGCCGGTGCGCGAGGCGGGGCGACCTCAAACCGCTCCCGGTGGGCGTTGCACTGGCTGCTAGACTTGGCGCTTTTTGAGCCCGGGTCTTTCCCATGGTCCAGCCGCCCCGCCGCATCGCCTCGTTGTTCCGGTGCCTTGCCGTCGCCGTTCTGGCGTGTGGCGCCGTGGCATCGGTGCAGGCCGCACCGGCCAAACCCGCGCGCCTGGGCCTGTGTGCCGCCTGCCACGGCGAAACCGGCATGGCGCAGATTCCCGGCGCGCCCCATCTCGCCGGGCAAAAGCTCGACTACCTGCGCGAAGCGCTCAAGCAATACCGCGACGGTCGCCGCAACGTGCCCCTGATGCGCGCGGCCATCGGACCCATCAGTGATGCCGACCTCGATGAACTGGCGCGTTGGTACAGCGCACAGACGCCGTCCGCGCCCACCCAAGGCAACCCATGAACTTCACCTGGACCCTCTGGCTTGCCCTCTTCGGATTGATCTTCGGCCACGGGCTTCCCGGCGCCGTGGTGGGCGGCATTACCGGTTTCATCATCGACAGCCTGCGTCAGGGCCAACGCCGACGCGCCACGCCGGAAGCGGGCGGTTACATCAGCCCCTTGTTCGCCTTGCTGGGCGCGGTGGCGAAGGCCGATGGCCGCGTGTCAGAGGCGGAGATCGCCGTCGCCGAGCGCGTCATGCAGCGCATGGGCCTGGAGCACGAGCAGCGCAAGCAGGCCATCACCGCGTTCAATGCGGGCAAGCAACCGGAGTTCGACGTCACCCCGGCCATCGAACAGCTGCGCCGCTGGGTGGGCCTGCGCCGCGACCACGCCTTTCCCGTGCTGGACGTGGTGATCGAAACGGTAATCGCCGAAGGCAACCCGCCCCCGGAAAAAATGGCCATCCTGCGCCAGCTCGCCTTCGCGTTGCGCGTGAGCGACATGGAACTGATGGCGCTGATGGCCATGAAGGGCTATGCCTGGAATGCCACGGGCGGCAGCTCGCGCGGCTACGGCCAGCGCGGCAACGGCGGCTATGTGCCGCCCCAGCGCAACGCGAACGGGCCCGATCCGTACACCGTGCTCGGCATTGCCCGCGACGTGGACGACCGCGCCGTGAAGCGCGCCTATCGCAAGCTCATTTCCGAACACCACCCCGACCGCCTGGGCGACCTGCCCGAAGCCATGCGCAAGCAGGCCGAATCTCGGGCCAGCGAGATCAATGCCGCGTACGAGCGCATCAAGGCCGAGCGCGGGTTTAAGTAAACTTTGCCGTGACTTGTGGAAGCGCACCCTGTGCGCGACCGCAGCCATCACGTCACCTCAGGTCGCGCACAAGGTGCGCTCCTACAGGAATACGAATATGAGCAAGCAAGCCAACGTCATCGCCCCGTCCATTCTTTCCGCCGACTTCGCCCGGCTCGGCGAAGACACCGCCAAGGCGCTGGCCGCTGGTGCGGACTGGGTGCATTTCGACGTGATGGACAACCACTACGTGCCCAACCTCACCATGGGCCCGATGGTGCTCAAGGCGCTGCGCGACTACGGCATCACCGCACCGATCGACGTGCACCTGATGGTGAAGCCGGTGGACCGCATCGTGCCGGACTTCGCCAAGGCCGGCGCCAGCGTGATCAGCTTCCATCCGGAAGCGAGCGAACACGTGGACCGCACCATCGGCCTCATCAAGGATTCCGGCTGCCAGGCCGGCCTGGTGTTCAACCCGGCCACCTCGCTGGACTGGCTCGACTACGTGATGGACAAGCTCGACCTGATCCTGCTGATGTCGGTGAACCCGGGCTTCGGCGGTCAGAAGTTCATCCCCTCGGCGCTGGACAAGCTGCGCGAGGTGCGTCGTCGCATCGATGAAAGCGGCCGGCCGATTCGCCTGGAAATCGACGGCGGCGTCACCGCGGCCAACATCGGGGAAATTTCGGCCGCCGGCGCGGATACCTTCGTGGCGGGCTCGGCCATCTTCAACGCGCCCGACTACCAGGCCGTGATCCAGGCCATGCACCAGCAGTTGGCTGCCGTGCGCGGCTGATGCTGGTCCAGAAAAGAAAAATCCCGGCGCTGTTAACGCCGGGAGAAGTTTCGTCGGAACGACGTGTGAGGAGACCACACAACGGACGCCGATCCACGGCAAGAATCCGCGACCGTCGAAACTTCTGACCGGGAATTTGCGCTTTGGTTCCCGTCGAAGCGTCATCATCTTTCGATAGCGCTTTGTTAACGCACAAAAAAATCCCCGCCTGCCGGCGGGGAAGGAACGTGCCTAGGATGGGAACAGGGGTTACACCGGTTGCCAGTCCGGATCGGGCTCATCGGCCCCGGCGGCCGGCGCGCTTCCATGCGCACCAGCCGCTTCCATGGCTTCCACGGGTAATGCGAAGAAGGGATCGTCCAGGTCGATATCGCTATTCATGGTTGGCCTCCTCAGTGCAGGCTCATGACCAGGCCCAGTAATAGACCACCGAGTGCCAAGACCACGCGAAGTGGCTCGAAGCCGCGCAGTTCGGCATTGGGGTCGACGTTGGGCTGGCCGGTGGGACGCATGACAGGACTCCTGAAAGGACGAGCCCATTGGGCGGCCGGCGCGGGCATGGGGCGGGCGCCGGATATGGCAAAACGCGGGCAAGATCGGCCCGCCATCGGGCAGAACCCCTGAAACGTGACAGGGTTCCACCCGACTATGGCGCGTCGCCGGCCCAACATGGCGAAACGCGGGCAGTGCATGGCGATGGCTTGCGCGGCCTGGGCCCAGGCTTCACGCTGCGCGGCGACACCATCCTGGAGTGAACCATGGGCCGCAGTATCGCCATCGTCGAAGACGAGCCGCTGATCCGCGCGAACTACGTCGAGGCGCTCACCCGCTTCGGCTACGAAACGCGCGGCTACGGCTCGCGGCAGGAAGCCTCCGGCGCGTTCGCGATGCGCCTGCCCGAGCTCGTCATCATCGACATCGGCCTGGGCGACGAGCCCGAGGGCGGCTTCGACCTGTGCCGCGAACTGCGCGCCAAGTCGGCCACGCTGCCGATCATCTTCCTCACCGCGCGCGATTCGGATTTCGACGTGATCTCCGGCCTGCGCCTGGGCGCGGACGACTACCTCAGCAAGGACACCAGCCTGCACCAGCTGGCGGCGCGCATTGCGGCGCTATTCCGCCGCATCGAATCGCTGAAGGTGCCGGCCAGCAGCGAAACGGTGATCGAGCACGGCCCGCTCAAGCTCGAATCCGAGCGCATGCGCATCACCTGGAACCACGAGGAAATTCCGCTCACCGTCACCGAGTTCTGGATGGTGCACACGCTGGTGCGTTTCCCCGGTCACGTGAAGAATCGCGACCAGCTGATGCGCGAAGCGGAGTTGGTGGTGGACGACGCCACCATCACCTCGCACATCAAGCGCATCCGCAAGAAATTCATCGCCGTGGCGCCGGAATTCGACGCCATCGAAACGGTGCACGGCGTGGGTTATCGATGGAAGCCGTGATGCGGGCATAAGCCATCGCGGCAGTGAGAGAAACATGGACGTTCCAAACGAAGAAGAGGCAGCGTCGGCGCAGGGAGCGGCGGACTGGTCGCTGCCCACCCGACGAACGCGGGCATGGTTCTGGCTGCGCTCGCGCGGACTGATCGCTCGCCAGGCGCTGCGCAACGCATTCGATCGCAAGCTGCGGCGCTGGCCGGTGGGCGATCGACTTGCCGACGCACCGATCCTGTTCCAGTCGCGCAGTCCGTTGTGGACGGACGGGAGCGACGAAGAATTCATTCTGGTGGCGGGCAAGGTGCACAACCTGCGCATCGCAGCCAAGGCGTTCCATGGCGTGGAAGTGGCTGCCGGCGCGTGCCTCAGCTTCTGGCAACAGCTCGGCCGCCCCACGGGGCGGCGTGGCTTTGTGGTGGGCCGCGAAATTCGCCATGGATGCGTGGTGCCCGCGCTGGCCGGTGGCATCTGCCAGATATCGAATGCTCTCGCCATGGCGGCGGCCCGCGCGGGATTCGAATGCGTGGAACGGCATGGACATACGGCACGCATTGAGCAGGCGCATGGTGATGCTGGCGCCGCGGACGCCACGGTCTTCTGGAACTACGTGGACTTGAAAATTCGCGCGCCGGCAGCGTGGCGCATCGAATTGGAGCTGGATGCAAGCGAGCTGGTGCTCACCTTGCGCGGCGATACCGGCGTGACGGCCGCGCCAGTGCCGGTGGTTGAAGCGATAGCGACTTCGCCCAGGCGCGTAGCGCGAGGCTGCCTGACCTGCGAAGAGACGACGTGTTCGCTGCACCAGCCGTGGCGTGCGCGTCCGCAACGCAGCGCATGGCTGCTGGATGGACATACGCCGGAATTCGAACGCTATCTCCGACAGCAGCAAGAACCCGCCGATCTCTTCCTGCCATCGTTAGCTTCCTCGTGGCGGCGATGGCTGCCTGCGAGCTTTGCCGTCGACGGCTGGGCGGGATGGCGTGCCCATCCGGCACGACGGACATTCGCTGCCATCTGGCTGAGACGACGGTTGTGGCTGCGCCTTTGGGCGCGCCGCGCCGGTGGTCGACGGCAGGCCTCCGTGCTGGACGGTCAGCGTTGGCTAGCCGACGCGTTTCGTCGCCGCCTGCGTCCCGAGCATACGTCGCTCATCGTCGATCAGGCCTTGTTGCCGCATTTGCAGCGCGCCGGTGCGCTCGGTGGCCGGCGTTACGAGGTTCTTGCTGGCGCGTTGCCCATGGACGAAATCCAGCGACGTCTGGATGAAGCCCACGAGCATCTTCGAACGCGTGGAATCCGTGCCGAAGCGCTGGAGGATTTTCGCGTCAATCCGCGGCTGATCGCCGCCGAACACGCCGCCATGCGCGGCGCTGCGTGCGTGGTGACGGCGCATGCCGAGGTGGCTGCATATTGGCGTGAGCGCGGCCTGCGCGTGCATCGATTGCCGTGGGAGCTGCCGGCCGCGTCGCGGCGGTCAGCGAGAACCGTCCAAGGTGATGTCCCACTCATCGTGTTGGCGGCCAGCGCACTGGCGCGCAAAGGCGTGCACGAACTGGTCGAGGCCTTGCGTGGCTGGCGGTGCAGGCTACTCGTGCTGGGCAGCCAGGCGGAAGACGCCGCGTTGTGGCAGGGCCTCGATATCGCCTATGCCAGCTACGCCAGCGACTGGATCGCGCGTGCGGACGTCGTGGTGCTGCCGGCCCATGTGGAGCATTCGCCTCGCGGCGCCTTGCTGGCGCTGGCGCACGGGGTGCCCGTGTTAGCCTCGCGTGCCTGCGGACTGGAGGGCGTTCCCGGCGTGACGTCGGTGCCTGCCGGCGACGTGGACGCCTTGCGTCATGCGCTGCAGAGCGTGTTGGCCGTTCATTCCATCAACGGCACGATGCCTTCCGATTCCCTCGTTTCCACTTCCAGGACTGTTTCATGAAATTCCGATGCCTTGCCCCGATGACGTGCATCCTGCGCAGACTGGCCGTCCTGTTGCTGCTGACGGCAGCCGTTGCAGCGCACGCTCAAGCCGGCAAGGACGTGCTCGTGGTCGGGCAGGCGGATCGCGAGATTCCGGGCTGGGCCATCCACACCGAACTGCCGGACGGCTGGACGCAGGACTGCTGCATGTACGCCAAGGCCATCGGGGTGAACATGGTGCTGTACAGGGGCGAGTGGACCGGCGAGCCCGACCGCGTGATGGTGCTCAACGTTTGGACGTCCAAACTGTCGTCGCTTGAGGCCGAGCTGCAGGACGATCGTCATCATTACCTCGGCCGCGATCCGTCCGGCAAATACAGCGTGTTCGCGCTGGACAACAAGGCCGTAGCCTGTCGTGGCGTGTTTTACGAAGGCACCGACCACAAGGACGATGTGGTGGTCTTCTGCGATCCGGGCCTGGCCAGCGGCATCCGCTTCAGCTGGTCGATGACGCTGGCGCACGACGATGCGCAGAAACAGGACCTGCTCGCCCTGTTCCGCCGCGTGGCGGAGCAGTCGCGCTACATGGCGCAGGGCGCCGCCAAGCCGAACGCAGGCAAGATGCAGCATTGAGCTGCGCTTTCGGTATCGTCGCCCCATGAACCTCCGCCGCAAACTCCTGCTCGTCGCCCTCTGCACGCTGGCTCTGCCGGTGGCAGGCTGGTTGTACGTGCGTCAGATGGAAACCCTGTTGCGCGAAGGGCAGGCGCAGGCACTCACGGCATCGGCACGTGCGATGGCGCGCAGCCTGGTGGTCACCGATGCGCCGCTGCCGCCGGCCGGCCCGGTGTGGTACGTGCAGGATGCGGCCAATCCCATCACGGTCGACGGTTATGGCGACGACTGGGCGCCGCTTACACCATGGAGCCAGGCGCTGGACAAGCGCGGCAAGTTGCTGCTCGCCGAAGATGCCGACTGGCTTTATCTCTATGCCGACGTGCGTGGCGCGCAACGCACGCGCGCGGACGCGGATGATCCCAATGCCTTGCGTGCCGATCATCTGGTACTGAGCCTCGGCAAAGGCGACCAGTCGCGACGTTTTCTGCTTGCAAGTTCGGCGCCGGGCCCGATGACGGCGCGCCCGCTCGATCCGCCGGTGGACGGGCTGCCCACGCGCATCACCGCGCAATGGCAGGAGGACGGCAGCGGTTACCGCGTGGAACTGCGCGTGCCGCGCAGCGCCGGGCTGGATGCTCTCGGCTTGGCCGTGTTCGATCCAACCACGGGTGGCGACCCGGAAGCCGTGCAGAGTCGCCCGCTGGTGACGTACTCCAAGCCGCTGTCCAAGGAACTGGGTTTGCTGGCGCTCGATGGCGTGCAGGCGCGCGTGCTTGCGCCGCAGGGCTGGCTGCTGGCGCAGACCGGTCGCCTCGCCACGCCCGCCACCGCGCCGGGCGATCAGCCGGGCTGGTTTGCCTCGCTGGTCTACCGCTCGTTGCTGGCCAATCGCGTGGACGATGCGGAACTGTGGACGGATGACGTCCCGCGCCTGGACGTGAGCGAAGTACGCGAGGCCAGCGAAGGCAAGCCCGCCACCCTGTGGCGACAAGGTGAAGCGCGCGGCAGCGTGGTGCTGGCCGCCGCCGTGCCCATCGAACGCGACGGCCAGGTGCGTGGTGTGCTGTTGCTGGAGCAGGCCAGTCGCGCGGTGCCATTGCTTGCCAATCGTGCGCTGCTCGGTTTGCTGCTCACGAGTTTCGGCGTGTTGTTGGTGGCGGGTGCGATTCTGCTGATCTTCGCCACGCGTTTGAGCATTCGCCTCGGCCGGCTGCGTGATGCGGCCGAGCGCGCGCAGTTGAACGATGGACGTCTGGACGGCCCGTTCCCGATGACCTCATCGGAAGACGAGATCGGCGACCTCGCACGCAGCTTCGAGCGGCTGTTCGAGGTGGTGGGCGGCTACACCGATTACCTGCGCACGCTCGCCTCCAAGCTTTCCCACGAATTGAATACGCCGTTGGCGATCGTGAAATCCTCGCTCGACAACCTGGAACACGCGCTGCAGGCCGAACACGCGATGCCTCCCGATGCGGCGCCATATCTCCAGCGCGCCCACGACGGCGTGGCGAGGCTCGGCATGCTGGTGCGCGCGATGAGCGAAGCCAGCCGCATGGAACGCGCCATTGCGGCCGCCGAACCGGAAGACGTGGACCTGGTCGCGGTCGTTCGTGGCTGCAGCGACGCTTACCGCCCGCTGGCCGGCACGCGCCGCATGGAAACCGAGTTGCCGCATGAGTCCATGACCATGCACTGCGCACCGGAACTGATCGCGCAGGCCTTGGACAAATTGTTCGACAACGCCCTGTCCTTCACGCCCGAAGGTGGCTGGCTGCGCCTGACGCTGCGCGCCACGCACGATGGTGCGGAGATCGAACTGGCCAACCAGGGCCCGCCGCTGCCGGCGGCGATGCAGGGACGACTGTTCGACTCACTGGTGAGCCTGCGCGACAAGGCCACGCCCGGCGACGCGCCGCACCTGGGCCTGGGTCTCTACGTGGTGCGCCTCGTGGCCGAACGTCACGGCGGCATGGCGATGGCGCGCAACCTGGAAGACGGCAGCGGCGTGGCGTTCACGCTGCAGTTGCACGGCATGCCGCGGCAGCGGCTTTAGTGCGATGAGTCGAGGGGAAAGAAGTGAGGAGTGAGAAGTGAGAAGTGAGGAGTGAGAAGTGAGAAGTGAGAAGTGAGAAGTGAGAAGTGAGAAGTGAGAAGTGAGAAGTGAGAAGTGAGGGAAGCATTTCGTGATCTTTGGCCCTCTCTCACTCCTCACTCCTCTTCACTCGCTCCCGCCTACTTCATTTCACCCAGCGTCCAGCCGCCGCCGCCGGGCAACACGGCGATCTGGCGCACCGTGGTGGCCGCGCAACTCGCTGGCTTGTCGCTGCACTGGGCCAGCGTGACGCGCAGGTGCTGGTCGTCCACCAGATCGAAATCGGTCAGCTTGGTATTCGCAAGATGCGTTGCCGTATCCAGCGCCGTACCGATGAACACGCCGTTGTGGAACACGTAGAGCTGTAGCGCGTTCGGCTGGCATTGCTCGTCGACGGAGACGGCGGCCTCGGCCACGTAGGTGTCGCCCTTGCGTTGCGCGCGACCGGTGAGCAGGCGCTGACCCGTGAGCAGGAAGCGGTCTTCGTCGTTCTTGGGTGTGGCCGTCTTGGCCATGCATTGCGTGGCGGCAACCGTGGCCGGCGCGCTTTGCGACAATGGTTTCAACGGGCGCGGCACGTAAGGCTGCGCAACAGGAACGGCCGCAGGTTTTTGCATCCACAGCACCAGTGCCGTGGCACTGAGCACCACAGCGATCACGGCCACGGCGCGACCGCGCAGCAGCGGACGCGGATACAGATAGACCAGCGCACACAGTGCCACCAGCAACGCCACCGGCGACAACGGATGCCACAGCAGCGCCAGCACGGCGAACAGGGCCGCGAAGACCGCGGCGGTGGAAAAGCGCCGCTTGCTTGGAGCTGGTGCCGGCGCAGTCGATGCAGGCAGCGGCGGCGGTTCGTGGGACACCGGCTCGCTGGCTTCCGGCAGGAACGCCCCGAACGAATGCGCCTCTTCATGTTCTGGCGCCACGCCCTCCAACGGCAGCGGTGGTGGTTCGGCTGCCGCCGCCGCTTCCCACGCAAACCAGGTCTGGCCGCCGTCGTGGCACCACTGGTCGCCGGTTTCGGCGTAGTGGCTCAGCGCCGCTTCCGGCAAAGGTCCGCGCACCTGGTTGTCGCGTCGCAGCCAGATCAGCCGGTCGCCATCAGGCCACACGTCGGCTTCCGCACCCATGCCGCGAAGTTGCGCCGCTTGTGCCTCGGCGGCATCGACGTCCAGGCCGCGCCGGATGATCAGTGGCGATCGCGAGAAAACGCGCTCGCGGAAACCGGCCATCTCCATCCCGAAGGCGGCTGCCATGCGTTCATGCACCACGGCGGGGTCCAGCCCATCGAGCAGGCGACCGGAAAGTACCAGGCAACGGTGATCCAGACCCATCGATTTCCCCTGCGGATGCAGCCACGTGCACCGATTGCCCAAGGGTAGGCGCGCCAGCGCGGCCGAACAAGCGATATCGGGGCCCGAAGCCCATGCCGTGGGCGACAATCATGGGCCGGCCCTTCGGTTCGACGCCTGAGTGCCCCTACAATGCTTGTTCAAGCTTGGCCATCCGGATCCCCCACGTGATTTCCCGAGACGATTTCGACGCGCTGGCAGCGCAGGGTCATACCCGCATCCCGCTGGTGCGCGAGGTGTTTTCCGACCTCGACACGCCGCTGTCGGTGTACCTGAAGCTGGCCGACGGCCCGTACACCTTCCTGTTCGAGTCGGTCGAGGGGGGCGCCACCTGGGGCCGCTATTCCATCATCGGCCTGCCGGCCAAGCGCGTGTATCGCCTGCGCGGCCACGAGCTGGAAGTGGAAGACGCCGGCGAAGTGACCGAGCGCCGCCACGTGGCCGACCCGCTGGGCGAGATCGAAACGCTGCGCAAGCAGTACAACGTGCCGCGCCTGCCGCAGCTGCCCGCCTTTACGGGCGGTCTCGTCGGCTATTTCGGTTTCGAAACCATCGGCTACATCGAGCCGCGTCTTGCGCAGTGGGATCGCCCCGACGAACTGGGCACGCCCGACGTGCTGCTGATGCTCGCCGAGGAAGTGGCCGTCTTCGACAACCTCAAGGGCCGCCTCTACCTGATCGTGCACGCCGACCCGTCGAAGCCGCACGCGTACGCCGAGGCGCAGCGACGTCTCGATGCATTGGTGTACCGCCTGCGCCAGAGCGGCGTGTCGTACCCGCAGCTCAACCAGAGCACGGCGCTGGACGAAAGCGACTTCAAGTCTTCCTTCACCAAGGAGGAATTCGAGGCGATGGTGGAGCGGGCGAAGGAATACATCCGCGCCGGCGACATCTTCCAGGTGGTGCCCTCGCAGCGCCTGAGCGTGGGTTTCAACGCACGGCCGGTGGACGTGTACCGCGCGTTGCGCGCGCTCAATCCGTCGCCGTACATGTACTTCGTGGATCTGGGCAACACGCAGATCGTCGGTTCCTCGCCGGAAATCCTCGCTCGTCTCAAGGACGGCAAGGTCGTGGTGCGCCCGCTCGCCGGCACGCGCAAGCGCGGCGCCACCGAAGAGGAAGACCAGGCGTTGGAAGCCGAACTGCTGGCCGATCCGAAGGAACGCGCCGAGCACGTGATGCTGATCGACCTGGGCCGCAACGACATCGGACGCATCAGCGACACCGGCAGCGTGGAAGTGAGCGAGTCGTTCGTCGTCGAGCGCTACTCGCATGTGATGCACATCGTGTCGCAGGTGCAGGGCAACGTTCGTCCCGACGTCGGCTACATGGACGTGCTCAAGGCCACCTTCCCCGCAGGCACGCTCAGCGGCGCACCGAAGATCCGCGCGCTGGAGATCATCCAGGAGCTGGAGCCGTACAAGCGCAACATCTACGCTGGTGCCATCGGTTGGATCGGCTGGTGGGGCGATGCGGATACCGCCATCGCCATTCGCACGGCAGTCATCCAGGATGGACGTCTGCACGTCCAGGCCGGCGCGGGCATCGTGTACGACTCCGATCCCGCATCCGAATGGGAAGAGACGATGAGCAAGGGCCGCGCGCTGTTCCGCGCAGTGGCCCAGGCGGCCAAGGGCCTGTGATCATGCGCGGCCTGCGACGCGGTGCGGCCTGGTCCTGCGTGCTCGGTCTGGGCAGCAGTCTGCTGGTTTCGTCACTGCATGCGCGCGAGCCCGAGCTGCCGCCGACGTGGCGTGATGATGCAACCTCGCGGCTTGAAGCGCTGGCGCTGCTGCAGTCGCTCAACGCCGAGTTGCTCAGCCACCCAAGCGCCACGCTGACGCTGGAGCGTTGGTGCGGCGCGCATCACCTCGCGCCCGAAGCAAAGATCATCGCCGAGCGCGTGCCGGGCGAAGACAAGCCTTTGCCGTCCGAAGCGCGTGCCCAGTTGCAGATCGGTGCGGACGAACCCCTACGCTATCGCCGCGTGCAACTCGCCTGCGGCCCGCACGTGCTGTCCGAAGCCGACAACTGGTACGTGCCTTCGCGCCTTACCGACGCGATGAACCATGAACTCGATACCTCCGACACGCCGTTCGGCAAGGTGGTGCAGCCATTGCACTTCCGTCGGCAGACGCTATCGGCCGAACTATTGTGGTCGCCCTTGCCGCAGGGCTGGGAAAACGCAGCGAGCTTGCCCGCTGCTACCGGCGCCGCACTCGTGATGCCGCATCACGTGCTCGAACATCGTGCGGTGTTGTTCGATCAATCGAACCGTCCTTTCAGTTTGGTGATCGAAAGTTACACGTCGCAAGTTCTTGCCTTCGCGCCTGCCGCGCAGACTCGGCCATAAGTTAGATATCGCGCCTCTCGTCTTTACGCCGCATCTTCGATAACAATGCGGCAGCGCAGTCACTGGGGGGCTGACTGTCTTGCGTCCAACTGTCGTCTGACAGTGCGTTCGTGCACCACGAATGCGATGCGCATCACCGCCACCTGTTTCAGCTCCTGCGGTACGGACATCCAGGGGATCATCCGGTGAACGCGCAGGGTCACGTCAGGGGAATGACATGAAGCATTTATGGAAGAAGGGCGTGGTTGTCGCGTGCGCCCTGAGCGTTTCTGCGTGCGCGTCGATCGTGGGTGGTCGTTATCAGGAGGTGCACGTGGAGGCGCGTGCGGCCGATCAGAGCATTCGCGCCGACTGCAGGCTGAGCAATGGCACGGGCGAAGTGCGCGTGCTTACGCCAGGCACCGCGACGGTGCACCGTTCATCGCACGATCTGTCGGTGGTCTGCCAGAAGGATGGCAAGCAGGTTGCGCAACAGACGTATGATTCGAGCATTCGCGGCCTGGTATGGGGCAACCTGATCATCGGCGGCTTGATCGGCATCGCCATCGATTTCTCGGACGGCGCCTCGCATCACTACCCGAACAAGCTCACGGTCGTGCTCCCATCGGCCTATGCCGCCGTGGCCACCTATCCGAGCGGAAACGCCGCGCAGGCCGGTACCTATGCCACGCCGACGGCCGATGGCCTGGCTAGTCTCGATGGCCGCGTGAGCAAGAGCATGTTCAACGCTGCGCAGAACGTGGCGGCGGCCCGCCAGTGCGATCGCGCGATCCATGTGGTGATGGTCGATGGCACGCGCGCCATGTTCCGTTCGCAGTGTCCGGCGTCCAGCGACGTGCAGATCGAATGCGCAGGCGATGCCTGCGTTCCGCTGCAGCAGGCGGGCATCGCCAGCAACTGACAATTCGCTTGTGATGGAATGAAGGGAGCTGGCTATCACGCCAGCTCTCTTCGCTTATGGCGTGTGCAGGAATCGCTGCCCGATGGCCAGCGCCGTGCGATAAGGCTCCGGATCGTTGCGGTTGCTGAGCAGCACGACGGTGAGACGCTGCTTGGGCCAACGGATGATCACATTGCGAAAGCCCATGCTTTCACCCGAATGCCACAGCACGTCGCCGTGGATGCGCCAGCCGAAGCCGTAGCCATCGACGTCGACTTCGTCGCTCACCTTGTTCTGGATGCCGAAGGCGAGTTGGCGTGATGCGTCCGACAACAGGCGGCGGTCGTACAACGCGGCGTCCCACTTCGCCATGTCGTCGATAGAGGAGTAGATGCCGCCGTCACCGCGCGTGGCGCTGGTGGTGCTTTGGTCCGTGCGGGTCCAGTGGCCGTTTTCCTCGCTGTAGCCGTAGGCGCGATGCGGCACGTTGGGACCGCCACGCACATACAGTAGCGTGTGCGTCATACCTAGCGGCTGGAAGATGTTCCTCGCCAGGAAGTCGGGCAGCGATTGCTTCGAGGCGCGTTCCACGATCAGGCCCAGCAGCACATAGCCACCGTTGCTGTAACGATAGGACGTGCCGGGTGCAAAGTAGCTTTTCGGCTCGGCGGCCAGCATGCGCAGCACATCGGCATCGCTGATCTGATCGGTGACATTCGCGGGCATCAGGTCTTCGTAATCGATCAGGCCGCCGCCATGGCTGAGCAGTTGGCGGATGGTGATTGCCTCGTGCGTTGCCGGCAGTTCCGGAATCCAGTGACGCACATGGTCATCGAGATGGAGCGTGCCACGCTCGGCCAGCAGCAGGATGGCCGCGGCCGTGAACTGCTTGGTGACGGAGGCGAGTCGATAGTTGGTGGCCGGCGTGGCGGCCTCCTGCGTTTCCAGATTGGCCAGGCCGTAGCCGCGACTGACCAACGGCTTGCCGTCCTTGATCACCAGCAGCGACGCGCCGGGCACATCGCCCTGGTAGCGGGACATCATGGCATCGACGTCGCTGGCGGCATCGTTCGCCTGCGCGATGCCGGCCAGAGAAAAAAGAAAGGCGAACAGCGGAGCGAGCCTGCGCATCGCGTTGAACCTCGTTGGAAGATGGTCTTACTGCACTGGTACGTCGTAGATGGTGTCGGGCGTGGGCTCAGGGTTGAGCGTGTAGTGCCACCACTCCATCGCGTAGTTGCGGAAGCCCTCGCGTTCCATCGCCCGTTTCAGCACCTGGCGATTCGCGTGTTGCGTCGCGCTGGCCTCGGGTGAGTCGGTGTTGGCGAGCGTACCGAAATAGTCGAAGTCGGTGCCCATGTCCAAGGGCGTGCAGTGCGTATCGGCGGCGTCGCATTGCATCAGCGTGAGGTCCACGGTGGCGCCGCGGCTGTGGCCCGAGACCGGCGCGATGTAATCGCCGAGTAGGGCGCTCTTGTCGAGCTTCGGGTAGTGCGTTGCCTTGGTTCGCTGGTCCGCGAGATCGCCCGCCCAGCGCACGAAGTGCTTCACGGCGCGCGCCGGCCGATAACAGTCGAACAGCTTGAGACGTTGATGCTGCGCCCGCAGGTCACGTTCCACACGTGCCAGGGCTTCGGCGGCGGGCTTGAGCAGCAGGCACTTCGGCGCGAGGTAGCCGTCGACCGGCGTGCCGACGAAATTGTCGCTGCCGGCGTATTTGATGTCTTCGGTGATGTCGGGCGCGAGCTGGCGGACGTCGACAAGACCAGCCTGTTGCGCGGTTGT
Source organism: Dyella japonica (assembly GCF_040545895.1). Classification (GTDB taxonomy): domain Bacteria; phylum Pseudomonadota; class Gammaproteobacteria; order Xanthomonadales; family Rhodanobacteraceae; genus Dyella; species Dyella japonica_D. The sequence goes on along the minus strand of NZ_JBEPMU010000002.1, from coordinate 645,155 downwards.
TGCGGGTGACAGTGCCGGCGTGCCGTCGGCGTGGACCAGCGCCGTCAGCGCCAACAGCATGCACCCGAAGGCAAGGCGATGCGCGTTATTCACAGCCGTGCTCCCGATGGAAGGAGAGATCTTCGAAGTCGGCGCTGAAGTCGGCGGACGGATCGACCTTGCTCATGTGCAACGCGCCCTTGGCATCGCTTGGGAAACTCAGCCAAGCATCGGTGTCGCCGTGATCCCAGTGCACTAGATAGCGTTGGCCGGCGCGCATGACGGTGCCGGTTAGGCGCGGTGACTTGGCCGCAACAAAGCGCACGGCATCGCCTTGCGCGCACAACGTGATGGTGCCAAACCACGGATCGCGCCAGCGACCGAACTGCTGCCGAAGTTCGGTCGTTGCCGCCGGTTGTGAAGTGGGTGGCTTGCTCGCTTCGCGCGTGGTGGCTGCGGCGCGATCGAGCTGATCTGCGTACCAGTTGGCGTCGTGCGCGTCGTCGGGCGACGTGAACGACTTGGTGAGCGCTTCCATCAGCACGGTGCGCGCGTCCTCGGCCTCGCTGTTGATCAGCACCACGAAGCCGGACTTGCGGTCCGGCAGCAGGACCATCGCTGAATACATGCCCGAGAGCGTGCCGGTATGCGACACGGTGAGCGCGCCATCCACATCGGCGATGCGCCAGCCGTAACCATAGGCGTAGAAGTGGGTGCCGTTCCATGCGCGTTTCTGCGCCGAAATCGGCATCGGCGTGTAGGGCGTCCACAGGATCTGTCGTTGCCCCGGCGTCAACCACTGCAACTGTTGTGGCGTCGGAGCGAGCCAGTTGCGCGCCCAGGCGAGCATGTCGGTGAGGCTGCAGCGCACACCACCGGCCGGTGCCGAGGTGATGTCGGGAATCTCCGCGTCGTCGGCGTTGATCACGACGTTGCGATCGTGCTCGCGTGCATGCGGTTCGGCCACGTTGCCAACGGCGTCGCGGTGCCATGCGCCGATCTGGCAGCGCGTGAGCCCGAGCGGCTCGAACACTTCGCGACGCAACAGCGCATCGTAGCGATCATGCCCCGCCGCCGCGGCCACTTCGCCAGCAACCACATAAAGCAGGTTGTCGTACGCATAGCCGGCGCGAAAGCTGTAGGCGGGCTTGAGGTAGGCCAGCGCGTGCACGATGTCTTGCCGGGTGAAGTCGTTCGGCTCCGGCCATAGCATCAAATCGCCCGCGCCTTCGCGCAGCCCGCTGCGATGCGTGAGCAGGTCGCCCACTTGCATATGCTCGGTCACCCAGGGATCGGCCATGCGAAAATCAGGCAGATACTGCCGCACCGGTGCATCCCAACGCAGCTTGCCTTCCTGCACGAGACGGGCGAGCAGGGCGGAGGTCATGGCCTTGCTGTTGGAGGCGATCTTGAACAGCGTGTCCGGCGTGATGGGCTGGCCGGAACCGGCCACGCGCTCGCCCAGCGTTCGCGTGTAGACCACCTCGCCATGGTCGATCACGCCTACGGCTAGACCGGCCAGGTGATAGCGCGCCATCACCGCATCGACGATGGGATCGAACTGATTCGCGGATGGCGTGGTGGCCGCTGTGGCGACACCGGAGGCAACGGCAATTCCCGTCGCGACCAGCCATCGCCACCGCATGCGCTCAGCCCGCATGGCCAGCCGTGGCCCGCTTCGTCACGTCGTCCCACACGCGCAGCAGGTTGCCGCCCCAGATCTTGGCGATGCCGTCGTCACTGAAACCCGCCTTGCGTAGCGCCGCCGTGAGGTTGCGCGTCTGCGTGGCATCGGACCAGCCGCCCAGGCCGCCGCCGCCGTCGAAGTCCGAGGCGATGCCGACATGATCGATGCCTGCCACCTGCACCATATGCTTGATGTGCGCCACGTACTCGTCCACCGTCGCGGGCGGGAAGACAGCGTCGATGCGCTTCATGCCGTCGATATAGGCGGGCAGGTACTCATGCTTCTCGCTGTCGAAGCTCTTGTCGCCGGCCTGCTTCGCCACCTGGGCCTGCAGCGCCTTGATCGCCATGTCGCGTGCCGGATCGAGCTTGATGAATTCGCCCACCGCCACGGCTTGGATCACGCCACCCTTGGCGGCGATGGCGCGCAGCAGATCGTCCGACAGATTGCGCGGATGCGGGTCGAGTGCGCGCGCGGACGAATGCGAGGCGATCACCGGCGCGGTGGACAAGGCCAGCACCTCGCGCACGCAGATATCGGAGGAATGCGACACGTCGACCATGATGCCGAGCTCGTTGTCGCGCTTGACCACGGCGCGACCGAAATCGGTGAGGCCGTACTCGGGCAGCGGCGTGTCGCCGAGGTCGGCTTCCGGCGTCGAACTGGTGCACAGGTCGTTGTTGCCCATGTGCGCGAGGCCGACGTAACGGGCGCCGCGCTTGTAGGCAATGTCGAGGTTCTTGATGTCATGGCCCAACGAGTAGCCATTCTCCACGCCGATCATGGCCGAGAGCTTGCCCGCGGCCTTGTTGGCGCGCACCTGCTCGGGTGTGGTGGCCAGGCGGATATCGTTGGGATAGGTCTTCAGCATCAGGTCGATGTCGTCGTACTTGCGCTTCGCCTGGGCCACGGCGTGCGCGTAACCGGCGGGCGTCAGCGGGCCCTGGTCCACGTAGACGATGAAGAACACGGCATCGAGACCGCCACGCCGCATCTTGTCCAGGTCCACCTGCATCGGCGTGGGCTTGCCGAAGTCAAAGCGCGCTTCGTGCATGTACGCAAAGGGAATGTCCACGTGCGTGTCGAGCGTGATCGGCGGGTCCTTCTGCGCCGCGGCGGGAGCGCTGCTGAGCGCAAGTGCGAGCGCGATGGCGCCGCCGAACAAGCCGAAAGTCTTCATGCCGTCTCCCAGTGATTGGCCGGCTGTTCGCCGGCGACCATGTCTTCGAAGGACTGCCGTTGCCGCACCACAGCGTAGCGCCCGGCATCCACCATCACTTCGGCGGCGAGCGGTCGCGAGTTGTAGGTGGAGGCCATGGAGGCGCCATACGCGCCAACGGTGAGTATCATCAGCAGGTCGCCCGGCGCGCACGCGGGCAGGGCGCGTGCCGTGGCGAAGGTGTCGCCGGTTTCGCACACCGGCCCCACGATGTCGTAAGTAATCATCGGGCGTGCTTCCCCTGATACCGGCACGATGTCGTGCCATGCATCGTACAGGCTCGGCCGGGCCAGGTCGTTCATGGCGGCGTCGAGCACGAGGAAGCTGCGTTCCTCGCCTTGCTTGAGCCGGATGACGCGCGTGAGCAGCACGCCCGCCTCGCCGACCAGATAACGGCCGGGTTCGAACAATAGGCGGCCTTCGAAACCCGCCAACGCCTCGCGCACCAGGGCGACGTAGGCGGCCGCATCGATGGGATGATCGTGGCCTTCGCGATAGCACACGCCCAGGCCGCCGCCCACGTCGATGCTGGCAATCGGGTGGCCTTGCGCGACCAGTTCGCGCCAGAACGCCGCCACCCTTTGCAGAGCCTGCCGGAACGGTTCCAGGCTGAGGATCTGCGAACCGATATGCACGTGCAGGCCGTCGAGCTGGACATGGCTGAGTTCGCCGCGCGCCGCGAACCAACGGCGTGCCTCGTCGATGCTCACGCCGAACTTGTTCTCCGCCTTGCCGGTGGAAATCTTGGCGTGGGTGAGGGCATCCACATCGGGGTTGATGCGCACGGCCGCACGCGCCACCACGCCTTGTGCCAGCGCCACGCGTTGCAGCAGGAGCAGTTCGTCATGCGACTCCACGTTGAAGCGCAGGATGCCCACGCGCAGGGCTTCGGCGATCTCCGCCTCGCTCTTGCCCACGCCGGAGAACACGATGCGTTCCGGTGGCACGCCTGCGTGCAGCGCGCGCCACAGTTCGCCGGCGGAGACGATGTCGGCGCCCACGCGCTGTTCGTGCATGAGGGCGAGCACGCCACGGTTGGAGTTGGCCTTCACTGCGAAGCAGATCAGATGGTCGGTGCCGCGCAAGGCCGTCTGCAGCGAGGCGATGCGGTTGCGGATATGGCTGGCCGAATAGACATACAGCGGCGCGCCAAGGCGCTCGGCCAGCGCGTGGAGATCGACACCGTCCCATGTGACGTGTGCGGAGGCGGGGGCGTCGGTCATGCTCGAGTCTCGAAAAAAAGCGGCAGCCTGCATTCTGCAGGCTGCCGGTGGGGAGGGACAAATCAGAAGTCCACGGAAACGGTCAATTGCGCAAAGCGAGGCGACTGGAAACGCAAGGGTTGCTCGAACGTGGAACTGGTGCTGTTGGAAATGGTGGTCTGCAAATCCTGGTCCACCTGGATGGTGCGCTGCTCGTTGAGCAGGTTGTACACCGCGAACTTCACGCGCAGCTGGCCGATGTCGGCGAGCTGGCGCAAGTAGGTGATGCTGGCACCCAGCGTGTAAGTCCACGGCATGCGGCCGTACTTGCCGCGCGGCGAGGATTCGTAAACGCGGTCTTCCGAGCGCTCCGCATCGCAGTTCGCCACGCAGATGTAGTAGCTGTGGTACACGGTGGCGTCGTACGGATTGCCCACGCCGAAGCCGGTGATGGGGCCGCCCGACGCGATGTTCGCATCACCCGCCACCTGCCAGTTCGGCGTGATGGCATAGGTGCCGCGCAGCTTGATCTGGTGGCGGCGGTCGTTGGGCAGGTAGCCGTCGCCGCCAAAATTCACCCACGGATCGTCGAAGTTCTCGGTGCGGCCGGTGTCGTCGAAGTTGGTGTCCGAGTTCACCGGGCCTTCGGCATTGCCGCGGTTCCACGAGAGCACGTACGAGGCGTTGAACGACCACTTGTCGTCCCACGCGCGATCGAGCTGGAATTCCAGCGCGGTGTACGTGCGCTTGGGATTCACCCAGCCGCGCTGGCCAAGGTAGTTGCCGTCCGCGTCGTACATCGCCCAGCCTTCCTTGGATGTATCCACGGTGACCCAGCCGTCGGCTGTGCCATCGCAGTTGGTGTCGCCCCATACCTTGTTCTTCTTGCCGGGATTGCCCATCACCCAGCCGATGTAGCCGTCGGGCCCGCACTTGCCGGTGGCGCTGATCTCCATGTCGTCGATGGCGTTGTGCAGCTTGCGGTAGGTGCCGTTGACGCCCCACGACCACTTGTCGTTGAGCATCTGCTGGAAGCCCACGATCAGCTCGTCCTGGTAGACCTGCTGCATGTCCTTGTTCACTTCCGAACGCAGGTCGTGCACGGTGCCGTCGCCCTGCGACGTGTCCACGCCGCCGAGCTGCGGCCCGAGGACGGGGATGGCGTACTTGTTGCCGTTGGCGTCGGTGAGCGTCTGCCAGCCACCAAAGGCGTAATAGGTGCGCTGGTCGAGCAGGCCGCCCGCCTGCTTGATGTTGATCACGTTGGCCACCGGCAGGTAGTAGCGGCCCAGGTTGCCGTACAGCTTGGTGGTGCCGTCGCCCTTCACATCCCACGAGAAGCCGAAGCGCGGCGCCCACATGTTGTCCATCTTGATGTAGCTGCGGCCGGCGGCGTCCATGTTGTCGAAGCCATCGCGGCGGATGCCTGCATTGAGCAACAGGTTGGGCGTGACCTGCCAGTTGTCTTCCAGGTAGAACGCGTTGTTGGTGGTGTCGAAGTTGCCGGCGATCTCGTAGCGTCGCGCACGCACGTAGCCGTTGTATCCCGGCGGAATCACGCCGCCGCCATTGGGATTGGGAATGGTCGAGCCAGGCGTGGCGGCATACACGTTGTAGTAGATCGCGCCGGGGCCGGGATAGTGGCGGCTGTAGACGGAATCGTCGTCTTCGTGGTCGTAGCCGAAGCGCAGCAGGTGGTCTTCCAGCTTCCATTCGAAATCGGCGCGACCTTCCTTGCGCTTGTCGTTGCGCTTTTCCACCGCCGTGTTGGTGGTGCAGCCCAACGGCACGCCGGGTTTGGGCACGGCGGTTTCCGCGGCGACGTGGTTGCAGTCGAGGTCGGTGAGCGCGCGGTTGAACGACTCGCGGCGGTTCTCGCCATACAGCACCTTCATCGACAGGTTGTCGGTGAGGTAGTTGGTGTATGTGAGCGCCCAGTTCTTGCCGCCCGTGTCGGTGTAGATGGTGTTGGTCTTAGCACCGATGGTGTGCGTGTCGTAGTCGTAGTTGTAGACCGTACCGACGTTCTTGCTCTTATCGGAGAAGGCCATCAACGAAAGCAGGTTGCTGTCGTTGATGTGCCAGTCGATGGTGGTGCCCCAGAAATCCGGACTGGAGCTGTTGCTGGTGAGCGTGGTGCCCTCGTCGTTGGTGTTGCGCGGGTTGTCGCCGCGCTGTTCCGCCATGGCGAAGATGAACAGCTTGTCCTTTACGATGGGGCCGGAGGCGTAGATATTGGTCTTCATCAGCGAGTCGCGATCTTCGCTGGCCGTGAGGTAGCGGTTGCCGTTGGCGTCGTAGCGGTCCTCGGCCTGCGCGTGCCATGCGCCCGGCTCCATGGTCAGTTCCACGCCCGCATGAAATTCGTTGGAGCCCGAGCGCGCCACGGCATTGATGACGCCGCCGGTGGTGCGGCCGAACTCCACCGAATAGCCGCCCGTCTTCACCTGGAATTCCTGGTAGAAGTTGAACGGTGCTTCGGAATAGCCGTTGCGGTTGTAGAAGTCGGTGACGTTGAGGCCGTTGACGTAGATGGCGTTCTCCGCCACCGACGAACCGCCGAAACTCAGGCCGCCGAACGACGAGGCGCCTTTCACCACGCCCGGTGCGAGCGTGGCGACGGCGGCGATGTTCTGGTCCACCGGCAGGCGGCGCAGTTCCTCGCGCGAGATGTTGGTGGCCGATTCGGTCGAGGTGACGTCCACGGCCGTGATGATCGACGTGCCGGTGACGTTCACCGCCGAGAGGTTGGTGGCGTTGCTGGCGCCCAAATTCACCGTGGTCGCGTTGCCCAGCGTCACCGTCACGGCGGTGGGCTCGGTCAGCGTCTTGCCGTCCTTGGCGACGGAGAGCGTGTAATTGCCCACGGCCAGGAAAGGAATGCGGTAATTGCCCTTGTCGTCGGCCGTGACCGAACGGGTGAAGCCCGTCGCCGCATTGCTGATCGTGATGACGGCACCGGCTTCGGTGTGACCGACCACGGTACCGTCGTTGTTGCCTGCGTGTGCGCAAGGAGCCGCCATGGACGCGATGCCCATGCCCAGCGCCATGCACAGCATGGTCCTGCGAAAAGTACGACTGACCATATCCCCGTCTCCCCCGGTTCTGTCGTCGTTGATGTAAAGACCGCCTATCTGTCCGAGCGCTCAGAGGCCGGCAGGAGCTGCCATGTGAAGTCGTAATTCCAGGTGTCGAAGTACAAGTTGCCGCCGCGCCACTCGAGTTCGCCGCGCTGCGAGTCCACCGTCTCCGAGCGGAAGAACTGCTTGCGTGGCACGAGGGGTTGGCTGAAATCGCTGTTGAAGGCGATGCGGTAGGCATCGAGCCCACCGAGGTAGAACCACTGCAGTGCCGGGTCATCGCCCTGCGCCGGATGCAGCTGCCCGAAGGTCACGTCCATCGGCACCCAGCCGTAGGGCGCGAGATACAACTGGCCCCAGTCGTGGATGTTGTTGTACGTGCCGTCGGAGAAGATGAAGCCCGATTGCCAACGCGCCGGAATGCCGTTGAGGCGCAGCAACGCGATGAGCAGCATGGTCTGCTCGCCACAATCGCCATGGCCGGCGTGCAGCGTGTAGTCGCTGAGATTGCTGATGGTGGAATATTCGCGCGCACCGGCCCAGGGAATCTGGTCCACCGCGGCGAACAGCTTCTGCGCGATGCGGTACGGATTGGTTTCGTCGCCCACCACCTTGTGCGAGAACGCGCGCAAGTCGTCGGTGAACACGATGTGTGGCGCGCGCTCGGCAATGAAGGGCGCGAGTTCCGGCGTGATCCTGGCCGGCACCACTTTCGCCGCGTCGATGTCGTGGTACTGCGCGTGGATGGTCAGTTCGTAGGTGACGGCAAACGTGGTGGGCTTACCGGCTTGCGCTTTCTTTTCCAGATAAGCGGTGCGCTGCATGGTGCTTGCTGGTGCGACCTGCGCGCCTGCAGGCTGGCTGTCGACCAGGCGCACGCCTTCCTGCTGGCCCGGCAGTTCGCGCGGGAAGGGCAGCCACGCGCGTATCGTTTCCCCGGCGGGCACGGCATCGGCATTCACGGTGACCGTTTCGGTGACACGCACATGGTTGGGCGTGACGCTGCTGCGATGCGTGGCGAGGGCCTTGCGTCGCGCCTCGCGATGGTGATCGTTGAGCGTTTCCATGGGATCGTCGTTCGATGGCGCCGGATGGGCGCGTTGCGCAGCGGCTTCCTTGCTGAGCAGGAACAGGTTGCCGGGCGCTCGCTTGAAATAGAGCGTGCGGCCGTCGATCACCTGGTGTTCGATCAGGCCCTGGCTGTCCCAGCGCGTGAATTCGGCATCGGTGAGGTCGGGAATCTGCTTGCGCAGCTTCGCTTTGGCGGCATTGGCATCGAGCGTGAAGTCGAGCAGGATGCGGCGCATGCGTTCGCGCTGGAACAGCAGCGCTTCGCGTGCGTCCGGCGACAGTCCCGGCTGGGCGAGTGCCTGCGTGATATCGGCTTGGGCCGAAGTGAATTGCCCCGCGTCGATGAGCGCGGTGGCATGCTGCACGGGGGATGGGGTGGCGGCCGATGCAATGCCGGTGGCAAGCAGGCAGGCAAGCGTTGTCGCCAGCGAATATCGCCGACGTCGCAAGGATGAGATGGGTCGAACCGTCTGCACCTGCCACTTCCCCGTAAGAAAAAGCGAAGCCGCTGTGTAGCACGCTTGCAATCGACGGTCAATAATTTATGCTTCGATGTAATTCCGCCCGAATCAGATATTCCAAGGGCGGGTGCGATCGGGGACTCAAAGGGGACGCATGATCCATACGGCCTGGCCTTATCTCGCTGTGATGTTGCTGGCAGCGGGCCTGTTTCCTGCCCTGGAACGGCGCTTCCACTGGCGTTTCTTCGAGGTCCTGCCGCCCATCGTGCTGACCTACCTGCTGGTGACAGCGCTGGCGGTCACGGGCTTGTGGCAGGTCAACGCGGAGATCCGCGCCACGCAGGGCATGCTGATCGAGCACCTGGTGCCGGCGCTGCTGTTCCTGCTGATGATCAATTGCGACCTGCGTGCGATTTACCGCCTGGGGCCGCGCGTCCTTGCGGTGTTCTTCGTCACCGTGGTGTGCCTGTTCATTGCCTTCGTGGGCACCTTCCTGATCTTCCGCGGCTGGCTGAGGGGTGATGCCTGGCAACCGCTGGCGGCACTCTCCGGCAGTTGGATCGGCGGCACCGCCAACATGGTGGCGGTGAAGCAAGCCATCGGCATGCCCGACCGCCTGCTGGCGTTTTCGCTGCTTACGGACGCGCTGTGCTATTCGATGTGGGTGGTGGTGCTGTTCGGGCTTGGCCGCGTGGCAACGCAGTTCAATCGCTGGACGCGCGCCACCTCCAGCGCCGACATGGTGGTGGAGGAAACCCGCAGCCATGGTCCGACCACGTCGGAGAACGTGCTGCTGTGGCTGGGCATGGCCTTGCTGGTCGGCGCAGCATCCGCGTGGCTTGCGGGCCATCTGCCCGTGTCGGACATGGTGTCGCCCACCACCTGGACGATCATGCTGGCCACCGCTTTCGGGCTGGTTGCCGCACACACGCCGCTGGCGCGTTTTGCTGGCGCCAGCACCATCTCCAGCGCCATGCTGATCAGCGTGGTGGCCATCCTGGCCTCGCAAAGCAATTTCGACGGGATCGGTTCGGCGCCGATCTACCTGGTGTGCGGCGTCTGCATCATCGCCATCCACGCCGTGCTGCTGGCGCTGGCCGCGCGCGTGTTCCATTTCGACCTTTACCTCTGCGGCATTTCCTCGCTGGCCTGTGTCGGCGGCGTGGCCGCCACGCCCATACTTGCCGCCAGCTATTCGCGCTCGCTGGTGCCGGTGGGCATCCTGCTGGCGCTGCTCGGCTATATCCTCGGTACCGGGTTCGGTTTGCTGGTGGCGTCCGTGATGTCGTCGCTGGCCATTGCATAGGAATCAGCATGCGACTCATGCCTCGCCTCACGCTTTGCCTGCTCGCCGCGCTGGCAGCGGCCCCGGTGTTTGCGAACAAGGGCCCCGACGCCGTGCCCGTGCCGCCGTCGGGCGTGCTCGGCATCAGCAACAACGCCATGCTGGGGCCGGATTTCTGGATCAAGCAGCTGGCCCAGCCCGATCGCGTGCTGGCTGGCATCGATGAGATCGGCGCGCAGAACGCGAAGCTGCTGAGAGTCGATCCGTCCATGCACAACCTGCACGCCATTCCGGCGAATGTGGATCGCGCGACGGTGGTGGGCTGGATCAACGATCTTTCGCAATACCCCAAGCGCCCGTTGTTCGACGACAAGGGCCAGCCCGTGCCCGACGGCCTGCGCGCGCAACTGGCCGATGCGTTGGCGCTCGATGCGGTGCCGGCGCAACAGACCAGCCACTACGGCATGATCGTGCGGCGCGCTGCGCTGCGTACGTTCCCCACCGACACACGCGTGTTCACCTCGAAGGACGATACGGATATCGACCGCTTCCAGGAAACCGCCGAATTCCCCGGCACGCCCGTGCTTATCGCCCACACCAGTCGCGATGGCCAATGGCTGTTCGTGGTGAGCGAGCGCTATGCCGCGTGGACGCATCGCGACAACGTCGCCGAAGGTTCGGCAGTGCAGGTGCTTACCTATGACACGCGCCTGCCGCATCGCGTGGTGGCGGGCAGCACCATCCGCACCGTGTTCACGCCGGAGCAGCCGGCGGTCTCGCAATTGCAGCTGGACATGGGCGTGGCCGTGCCGGTGCTGTCCGATCATCCGGCCGATGAACCGGTGAACGGGCAATCACCGTATGCGTCGTATGTGGTGGATCTGCCGATTCGCCAGGCCGATGGCAAGCTCGCGTTCTCGCCGGCGCTCGTCCAACGCATCGCCGACACGCAGGACGACTACCTGCCGCTGACCGAGGCCAACATCATCCGCCAGGCCTTCAAGTTCCTGGGCGAGCGTTATGGCTGGGGCCACGATTACGATGGCCGCGACTGCAGCGGTTTCGTCTCCGACGTGTATCGCAGCATGGGCGTGCAGATGCCGCGCAACACCAGCAAGCAGGCGATCAGCCCCGGTTTCACGCATCAGGCCTTTGGCGACAAGGACGGCCACGACGCACGCCTCAAGGCCGCGATGGCCCTGCAGGTGGGCGACCTGGTGTACATACCGGGCCACGTGATGATGGTGATCGGCAAGCTCGATGGCGAGCCGTACGTGATCCACGACACCGGCGGCATGTCCTATCGCGACGACAAGGGCGGCATGCGCCGCGTCAAGCTCAACGAAGTGTCGGTGACGCCGCTGCTGCCGCTGATGTACGACGACAAGCACACCTACGTCGATCGCATGACCAGCATCGTGCACGTGCGCCCGTGATCGCCTTGCCCCCATTTCCCCTCGAAGACAGGAAGCCTGCGAGTCCCATGAAGGTCATGCTATGAAGATCACCGACATCCAGTTCGGCATGTTGCGGGTTCCCCTGAAGACGCCGTTCAAGACAGCGCTGCGCACCGTCAACCAGGTCGAAGACATCGTGGTGATGGTGCATACCGACAGCGGCCATGTCGGCTACGGCGAAGCGCCGGCGACGGCGGTGATCACCGGCGACACGCACGGCTCGATCGTCGATGCGATCCGCCACTACATCGCGCCGCGCCTGATCGGCCAGGAGATCGCCGATCTCAATCGCCTGACCCAGCTGATCCAGAGTTCGATGGAGAAGAACACCAGCGCCAAGGCCGCGGTGGAAATCGCCATCTACGACCTGTGGGGCCAGATGTACAACGCGCCGCTGTACAAGCTGTTGGGCGGCGGCGATCCGGTGATCACCACCGACATCACCATCAGCGTGGACTACATCGACAAGATGGTGGCCGATTCGGTGAGCGCGGTGGAGCGCGGCTTCGAGTCGTTGAAGATCAAGGTGGGCAAGGACATCGGCGTCGACATCGAACGCGTCAAGGCGATCTATGCGGCAGTGGAGAATCGCGCGCTGCTGCGCCTGGACGCCAACCAGGGTTGGACGGCGAAACAAGCCGTCTATGCACTGCAGACGTTGGAAGACGCCGGCGTGCGGCTGGAGCTGGTGGAACAGCCGGTGAAGGCGCGCGATCTCGAAGGCATGCGCTACGTCACCGAGCGCGTGCACACGCCCATCATGGCCGACGAAAGCGTGTTCGGCCCCATGGAAGTGATCGACCTGATCCGCATGCGCGCCGCCGACATCATCAACATCAAGCTGATGAAGACCGGCGGCATTTCCAACGCCATCCGCATCGCCGACATCGCCGCCATGTACGGCGTGGAGTGCATGATCGGCTGCATGCTGGAAACCAGCATCAGCGTGGCGGCGGCGGTGCACGTGGCGGTGGCCAAATCCGCGGTGATCACCAAGGTGGATCTGGACGGCCCTTCGCTGTGCCAGTACAACCCGGTGGACGGGGGCGTGGTCTTCAACGAATCGGAGATCTCGGTCACCGATGCGCCCGGGTTGGGTATCCGGGAGATTCGTGGACTCGAGCGACTGGACGGTTGACATGAGTCGGTGCCGCCACGACGTGTCATGTCTGCCATCCCGTCATTCCCGCGAAAGCGGGAATCCAGCGACGTTAGCGGCGCGCGAGACAAAGGCACTGGATTCCCGCTTTCGCGGGAATGACGGTGTAAGTGGTGATTGGGCTTCGCCTGCGAGGATGGACTCATGTCACCCCTGGTGAAAATCCGCTCGGAACGCGACCAGATGTCGGCCGTCGAGCGGCGCATCGCCGATTTCATACTGGAGAATGCGCAGCTGTTGCGCGACTACTCGTCGCAGCAGCTGGCCAACGCGTTGGGCATCAGTCAGTCCAGCGTGGTGAAGTTCACGCAGAAGCTGGGTTTCAAGGGTTACCCGGATCTCAAGTATTCGGTGGGCGAAGCCATCGCGCGCGCCGACAACGGCGATGCGGCGCAGGTCACCGCGCAGGCGACGGCAGCCTTCGGCGAGTCTGCGTCGGGCAACCTGTGGCGGCGCAAATCCGAATCGGAAGAAGAAACCCGCCTCATCAATGCGCCCGAGACCTTGCAGGCCGTGGCCGAAGCCATTGCCACGGCGGGCGCGAATGGCAAGGTCTTCATGATCGGCCTGGGCGATGACGACATCTACGCGCGCAGCTTTGCCTTGCGGTTGTCGCTGCTCGGCATTCCTTCGGTGCACAACTTCGATGCGCCGCGCATGGCGGCAAGCGTCTCTGCGGCGGGTGCGGGCGATGTGCTGCTGGTGTTCTCCGAACACGGCAATCACCCGGCGCTGTGCAAGATCGGGCGCTTCTTCCGCGAGCGTCGCGGTCGGTTGATTACGGTCACGCGGCACACTTCCAACCCGCTGCGGGCGTTGGCCGATATCGCCTTGCTGGTGTCCGCCCACGACGATCGTCCGTATATCCAGCCTGTGCTCTATCAATCGGCGCTGCAACATCTGCTCGATGGCGTGTTCGTGCAGCTGTGCGAAGGTGACGAACAGCGGCACGTGCATCTGCTCGCCAATCTCGAACGTGTCCAGCAGATGCTGGAGCCCTAGTCACTCCCTCTTCGGTGTCGCATGACTTTTTCCGTTCGTCGTTTCGTCAACCGTCGTTTTCTTGCTGCCGCCTTGGCCGTCGTGGCAGCTGCGCCCTTGGTTACGGCCCAGGCCGCCAGTGAAACGCTCGCCTGGCAATCGTCGCGCCAGATGGTGCTGGTGATCACGCCCGACTGGAACGCCGACCACGGTGTACTGCGCGCCTATGAGCGAAACGGCGAGGGCTGGAAGCCGGTGGTCAAGGCGCAGGCCGTCACCGTGGGGCGCGCGGGTTCGGCCTGGGGCATCGGCCTGAACGAACCGCAGGGCGATGGCCCGCAGAAGCACGAGGGCGATGGCCGCGCCGCCGCCGGTGTCTATCGCGTGGGCGCGGTGTTCGGCTACGCCGCGAAGATCGCTACGCACATGCCTTACGAAGCGATGCAGGACACGGACTGGTGCGTCGACGTGGATGGCTCGCCGTACTACAACCAGATCGTCGACTCGAAGAAGGTGGGCGAGAAAGCCGTGGAAGGTTCGAGCGAGCCGATGCGCCGCGACCTGCACCTGGACGGCGACCAGCGCTACAAGATCGGCTTCGTCATCGAACACAACGCCAAGGGCAAGCCTGGCGGCGGCAGCTGCATCTTTGCGCACCTGTGGAAATCGCCCACCGACGCCACGGCTGGTTGCACCGCCATGCCCGAACCGGTGATGCAACAACTGCTGGCGTGGATGAAGCCCGAGGAGCAGCCCGTGTTCGTGCTGCTGCCGCAGAGCGAATACGCACGTTTGCAGGCGACCTGGCATCTACCTGCGCTGGGCTCGCAGCCTTGAGCCCCACCTCGCGGGTACTCATCGGCCTGGTCTTGGGCGCAGCGGGCGGGCTGGCGCTGGCGGCATGGTCGCCGGCGAACGCGGTGCACGTCGCTGACGCCGTACAGCCGTTTGGACGGCTGTGGCTCAACGCCTTGCAGATGACCGTGGTGCCGCTGGTGTTCGCGCTGGTGGTGGTGGGCGTGAACACGGCGAGCGACGCGGCGGCGTCCGGACGCATCGCGCGGCGCGCGATCGTGGCCTTCATCCTGATACTCACGGGTGGTGCGTTGTTCGCGGCGGCCGCGGCTCCGCGGTTGTTCGCGTTGTTTTCGCATAACCCATCGCTCACGACGGCGCTCGAAAGCGCCGTGGCATCGCATGCGACGCCGGTGTCGGGTGCAGTGGGCTGGGCAGAGTGGTTCAACGGCATCGTGCCGTCCAACGCCATCATGGCGGCGGCGCAGAGCGCGATGTTGCCGCTGGTGGTGTTCGCCCTGTTCTTCGGTTTCGGATTGACGCGCATCGAGGCCGAACGGCGCGCGCTGGTCGTGTCGTTCTTCCAGGCCATCGCCGACACCATGATCGTGGTGGTGCGCTGGGTGCTGTGGGTGGCGCCGCTGGGCGTGTTCGCGTTGATTCTTGCGGTGTGCGCCCGAGCAGGGCTGCACATGCTGAGCGCACTGGGCATCTACGTGTTGGTGGAGTGCCTGATCTACCTCGCGGTAACGCTGCTGATGTTGCCGGTGGCGATGGTGTGGGGCGGGGAAACACTGCGACGCTTCGTGCCCGCGCTCGTGCCCGCGCAGATCGTGGCGGCGAGTACACAGTCGTCGCTGGCGTCGCTGCCGGCCATGCTGGAGAGCGCGGAGCGTCGATTGGGTTATCCACCGCAGGTGAATGCGCTGGTGCTGCCGATGGCGGTGAGCCTGTTCCGCCTGACCAGTCCCATCCAATACGTGGTTTCCGCCTGTTTCATTGCGTGGGCCTACGGCATCGACGTGGGTCTTGCGCCGTTGCTTGCAGCAGCTTTGCTTGCCGTGGTCATCAGCCTCGGTTCGGTCGGGCTGCCCGGTGCGGTCAGTTTCATGGCGACCAATCTTCCCGTCGCGCAGGCGATGGGCGTGCCCGTGGGTCCCTTGGGCTTGATGCTCGCCGTCGATGCCTTGCCTGATGCGCTGGCCACGCTGGGCAACGTCACCGCCGATCTCACCGCCACCAGCGTGGTGGCTCGCCAATCCGCACGAGAAACGTCCACACCATGAGCACGTTGCACGACGCCGATGTCATTGTGATCGGAGCCGGCATGGCCGGCGCTTCCGTGGCTTATTTCATGGCGCCGCATGCGCGCGTGCTGGTGCTGGAACGCGAAGAGCACGCTGGCGTGCATTCCACCGGGCGCTCGGCGGCGCTGTTCTCCGAGACGTACGGTTCCGCGCAGGTGCGCGCCTTGACGCGCGCGTCGCGTCGCTTCTTCGATCATTCGCCGGAGGGCTTTGCGCAGCATGCGATCCTTTCGCCACGCGGCTCGCTGAGCATCGGCGCCGTCGATCACATCGAGAAGGTGCACACACTGCATGCGGAGATGGCGTCGCGCACGCAAGGCCTGCGCGTGGTGGACGCAGCGTGGCTGCGCGAAACCGTACCCGTGTTGCGTCCGGACGCCGCGCACATCGGTTTGTACGAGCCGGGCGCCGCCGATATCGACGTGAACGAGCTGCATCAGGGCTTTCTGCGCGGGCTGCGTGCTCGCGGCGGTCAGTTGCGCGTGAATGTCGACATTCGTTCCGTTGAACGTGGTCCCGGCCACTGGTTCGTCGATGCGGGCGAACAACACTTCCGTGCACCACTGCTGATCAATGCAGCGGGTGCGTGGGTGGATCAGGTCGCCGCGTTGGCCGGCATCGCGCCCATCGGCATCCAGCCCCGCCGGCGTTCGGCCTTCCTGTTCGAACCGCCGGCAGGCGTGGATGTCTCGCGCTGGCCGTTTGTGATGGACGTGGAGGAGGGCTTTTACTTCAAGCCCGATGCCGGCCTCTTGCTCGGCTGCCCCGCCAATGCAGATCC
Source organism: Dyella japonica (assembly GCF_040545895.1). Taxonomy (GTDB): domain Bacteria; phylum Pseudomonadota; class Gammaproteobacteria; order Xanthomonadales; family Rhodanobacteraceae; genus Dyella; species Dyella japonica_D. Next base: position 628,691 of record NZ_JBEPMU010000002.1, on the reverse strand, counting down.
CGTGACGCCGCACGACGTGCAGCCGGAAGAGCTCGATATCGCCATCGGCATCCATCGCATCGAAGAGGTGACCACGATGACGATCCGCCGCCCCACGCGCACCTGGGCGGGCCTGCGCTCGTTCGTGGCGGATGGCGACCTGGTCGGCGGATTTGCCCCGGGCTCGACTGATTTCTTCTGGGTAGCGGCGCAGGGCGGCTACGGCATCCAGACCTCGGCGGCCATGGGCGAGAGCTGTGCGAACCTCGCCCTGGGGCGCCCGCTGCCCGGCCATCTGCAGGATGCCGGCATCTCGGCCGAGATGCTCGATCCTCGGCGCCTGCAGGGCTGAAGGTGCCTGCGGCCATGACGCTGATGTGTCGCGGCGCCTGAGAAACAACCCCAGCGCCCGTTTCCGGCACTCATTCCCCTGAAGGGGCGGCCCCGGCTCCTGCGAAACCATCGAACTGGCCCGATGCTGCACCGCCGCGACGGCGGCCGCTACAATCGGACGGGTCGGTGGCCGCGCCGGCATCGGCTGGCGGTCAAGGTTGCCCCTCGGGTATCCCGCAGCAGCGGTGGTTGCTCGGTATCGCCAAATCAAAGAGTTGAGCCACGTATGCTGCTGATGATCGACAACTACGACAGCTTCACCTTCAACCTCGTGCAGTACCTGGGCGAGCTGGGGCAGGCGGTGAAGGTGGTGCGCAACGACGCGCTGGACGTGGCTGGCATCCGTGCGCTGCGGCCTTCCCACATCATGATTTCCCCGGGCCCGGGCACGCCGGATGATTCGGGCGTGTCGCTGGACGTGCTGCGCGAACTCGCGGGCGAGATTCCCGTGTTCGGCGTGTGCCTGGGCCATCAGGCCATCGGCCAGGTATTCGGCGGCAAGGTGATACGCGCCAAGCAGATCATGCACGGCAAGACCTCGCCGGTGCGTCATCGCGGCCAGGGCGTGTTTGCCGGCCTGCCCGATCCGTTCGAAGCCACGCGCTACCACTCGCTGGTGGTGGAACAGGATTCGTTGCCTGACTGCCTCGAAGTCACCGCATGGACGGAAAATGCGGATGGCTCCATCGACGAGATCATGGGCCTGCGCCACAAGACCTTGAACGTCGAAGGCGTGCAGTTCCATCCCGAATCCATCCTCACGCAGTACGGTCACGACCTGCTGCGCAATTTCCTCGGCCTGCCGCTGAAGCTCGCCGCATGAACGTGGCGGGCAATGTGGGGCGGCGCGTCACCATCACGCCGCAGGAAGCGCTTCAGCGCACCATCGAACATCGCGAAATCTTTCATGACGAGATGATCGAGTTGATGCGCCAGATCATGCGTGGCGAAGTGAGCCCGCTGATGACGGCTGCGATCATCACGGGCCTGCGCGTAAAGAAGGAAACCGTGGGCGAGATCACCGGCGCGGCGCGCGTGATGCGCGAGTTGTCCGCCAAGGTGGACCTGCCGATGCACGAGCATTTCGTGGACATCGTCGGCACCGGTGGCGATGGCGCATCGAGCTTCAATATTTCCACCGCGTCGATGTTCGTTGCCGCGGCGGCCGGTGCGCGCATCGCCAAGCATGGCGGGCGCAGCGTGTCGTCCAAGTCGGGCAGCGCGGATGTGCTCGAAGCGCTGGGCGCAGTGATCGACCTGCCGCCTGCCAAGGTCGCCCAGTGCATGCAGGAGGTGGGCATCGGCTTCATGTTCGCGCCGAACCATCATCCCGCGATGAAAGTGGTGGCGCCGGTGCGCAAGGAAATGGGCGTGCGCACGCTGTTCAATATCCTCGGGCCGCTGACCAATCCTGCCGGTGCGCCGAATATCCTGATGGGCGTGTTCCATCCCGATCTGGTCGGCATCCAGGTGCGCGTGCTGCAGGCGCTTGGCGCGAAGCACGCGCTGGTGGTGTGGGGCCGCGACGGCATGGACGAGATCTCGCTGGGCGCGGCCACGCTGGTGGGCGAATTGCGCGACGGCGAAGTGCGCGAATACGAAGTGGAGCCGGAGGATTTTGGTCTTGCCATGGCCTCCAGCCGCAACCTCCGCGTGGAAAATGCGGAAGAGTCGCGCGCGATGCTGCTGGAAGCGCTGGAAGGGCGTCGCGGTGTGCCGCATGACATCGTCTGTCTCAATGCGGGCGCGGCGCTGTATGCAGCCAATGTGGTGGATTCCATCGCGGCGGGCATCGACCTGGCGCGCTCGACCATCGCCAGTGGCGCGGCTCGTGCAAAAATGGACGCCTTCGTCGCCACCACGCGACGTCTGGCGGAAGCGGCCTGACGCTCACGCTATTTTCATCCCCCCTCCCCGCAAGCTTTTGCCATGACCGATATCCTCCAGCGCATCCTCACCCGCAAGACTGAAGAAGTGGCCGAGCGCAGCGCCAGGCTGCCTTTGTCGGAATTGTCCTCGCGCGTGGCGGACCTGCCGGAAACGCGCGGATTTGCAGCGGCCATCGAGGCCAAGGTCGATGCCGGCCTGCCGGCGGTGATTGCCGAGGTGAAGCGCGCCAGTCCCAGCAAGGGCCTGATCCGCCCGGATTTCAATCCGGCGGCGATTGCGCGCAGCTACGAAAAGGGCGGCGCAGCCTGCCTTTCGGTACTCACCGACAAGGATTTCTTCCAGGGCAGCGAGGACTTCCTGCAGCAGGCGCGCGAGGCGTGTTCGCTGCCCGTGCTGCGCAAGGATTTCGTGATCGACCCGTACCAGGTCTACGAGGCGCGCGTGATCGGCGCCGACTGCATCCTGCTCATCGTTGCCGCACTGGCGGATTCGGCGCTGCTCGAACTCTCGCTGCTCGCCGCCGAGCTCGATCTCGACGTGCTGTGCGAAGTGCATGATGCAGAGGAACTGGAACGCGCGCTGGCGCTGCCCGTGCCGCTGATCGGGGTGAACAACCGCAACCTGCGCACGTTCCATACCTCGCTGGACACGTCGCTTGAGCTGCAGCAGCTGATGGAATACGACCGCATCCTGGTGAGCGAGTCGGGCATCCACACGCCCGACGATGTGGCCACGCTGCGCGACGCGGGCATCAATGCATTCCTCGTCGGCGAGGCCTTCATGCGCGCCGAGGATCCGGGCGCGGAATTGAAGCGCCTGTTCGCCACGAACTGATCGCGGTTCAGACGTAGACCCATGAGCACAGGGGAAACCAGTCTCGAGCCGGTGACGGCAGAAGTGGTGTTGGATGCCGTTGCACAGCGCACGGTGTTGTTCGATTTCGATGGCGTGCTGATTCACGGCGACGCCTTCTATCTCTTCATGCGCGATCGATTCGAGCGGTCGTGGCTGCGCAAGCTGGGCGCGCTGTTCGCGTTGCCGTGGATGATCCTGGTGGTGCCGTTTTCGCGCCGGCTGGCCGAGCGTGCACTGGTGCACGTGGGTTTGCTGGGCCTCAACGAGCGGCGTTACCGGCTCGCGGCGGAAGCCTTCGGCGCCAGCCTGGTGCGCCGTCCCAAGCAGTTCTGTCGCGATGGCCTGAGCGCGCTGCGTCGCCATCAGGCCGCCGGCGATCGCGTGATCGTGGTCACCGGCTGCGAGCACGTGCTGGTCAGCCATATCCTGGCCCAGCTCGGCCTCGGCGATGTCGACGTACTGGCCTCGCAACTGCGTCCCGGCCTGTTGGGCATGCGCGTGAAGCTGCACAACGTGGGTCGCCGCAAGCCCGCACAGCTGGCGGCTTTCGGGGTTGGCGAGTGGCATGTGGCCTATAGCGACTCGGCGGTCGATGCCCCCATGCTCAAGCCTGCGGCGGAAGCCGTGCTGGTCAACGGCACGCCCAAGGTCTGCAAGAAGCTGGAGAAGGCGCTGGGTCGCACCATCACCCGCGTCGACTGGTTCTAACCGGCTTTTTCCCCAGGGAAGCGCACGCTGCGCGCGATCACGGGGCAGGGGAATTTGCCCTTCACGGATGATGGTGACGCCACCAGGCGTCGCCGGGCGTATGCGGCTTGCCTTGGCGCATAGGGCAAATTACGTTAGTGCTTACATAATTGGTTCGAGGGTTGTCGGATGTATCTCCCTTCGCTCGCCCAGCTGGCGCTTGGTAGCCGGCTCAAATCGCTCAGCGATCACTTCTATGCCGCCGTCGACGAGGTCTACCGCACCTGCGGGGCCGGGGTGGAGTCGCGCTGGTTCCCGGTGCTGCGCTTCCTCTGGGAAAACGGCGAAACCACCGTCAGCGACGTGGCGCAGGCCATCGGGCAGACGCATTCGGCGGTAAGCCAGCTGGCCGACAAGCTGGTCGACGCCGGCCTGGTCTGCCGCAAGAAGGACGCCCAGGATGGCCGCCGCAGCCTGCTCGCGCTCACCGAAAAAGGGCGCACCGATCTTTCGGCGCTGGGACCAATCTGGGTGGCCGTGCGCCGCGGCATCGTGAAGTCGCTGGGCGAAGAGGGGCTGGAAGCCCTGCTCAACGCGCTGGCAGCCACCGAGGCGGCGGTGCAGGAACGTTCCGTGGTCGACGCCATGCTGGCCGAGCACGCCATCGTGACCAAGGCCGCGCTGGAAGTCGTGCCCTACGAGCCGGCGCTGAAGGATCATTTCTACCGCCTCAATGCCCAGTGGCTGCAGCGGCATTTCCGCATCGAGGACGTCGACCGCGAAATGCTCGGCGACCCCGAACGCTACGTGCTGGCGCCGGGTGGTGCCATCTTCTTCGCGCGCCTGGCCGGCGAGGTCATCGGCACCTGTGCGCTGCTGCAGGAGGCGCCGAGGGTCTACGAGCTGTCCAAGATGGGCGTGGACGAGACCTTCCGCGGCATGGGCGCGGGCCGTGTATTGCTGGCCGCGGCCATTGCCGAATTCCATCGCCGCGGCGGCAAGGAGCTGTTCCTGGAATCCAACAGCCGCCTCAAGACGGCGCTGCGGATGTACGAGCAGGCCGGATTTGTGTTGCAGCCCTCCGTGCGCGCGGGCTCGCACTACGAGCGCGCGGACGTGTACATGATCTATCAGCCCGAACAGCGCCAGCGTGCCCAGGCGGCGGCCGTGCGGAGCTGAAGCAGGCTTCGGGCGTTGGAAAGAAAAAACCCGGCCAAGGCCGGGTTTTTTCGTCTGGGCAGAACCTGGCGGCGCTTAGCGGGTGCCGCGGACCACGATGGTCTTGCCGGCCACGTCGATCATGCCCTGTTCCTCGAGCTGCTTGAGCACGCGGCCCACCATTTCGCGGGAGCAGCCCACGATGCGGCTCACTTCCTGGCGGGAAATGCGGATCTGGGTGCCTTCCGGATGGGTCATCGCATCGGGCTCCTGGCACAGGTCCAGCAGGGTCTTGGAGATGCGGTTGGTCACGTCCATGAAGGCCATGCGGCTGACCTGGCGCGAGGTCCGCAGCAGGCGATGGGTCAGCTGGGAGCCGATGGCGAACAGGATCTTCGGGCATTCCTCGCGCAGCGGCCCTTCCATCAGCTGGAACAGGCGCTCGTAGCTGATTTCGGCCATCTCGCAGGCGGTGCGGGTACGCACCATGGACTCGCGCTGCGCCTGCTCCACGAACAGGCCCATCTCGCCGATGAACTGGCCTCGGCTCAGGTAGGCCAGGATCAGCTCACGGCCCTGCTCGTCCTCCGTGCAAACGGCCAAGGAGCCGTCCACGATGTAATAAAGCGTGTTGGCGGGGTCGCCTGGACGGATGATCGCGGTCTTGCCCGGATAGCGCCGGCGATGGCAAAGCGCAAGAAATCGCTCCATCGAGGCCGGGTCCGGTGCGAAATTCGCTGGCGCCTGGGAACGTTCAAAAGCCTGCTGTAGCTGATATTTGAGTTGCGCCACGTGAGATCCCGTTGATTCAAAACGGGGGCCGCAAGCGTCCCCCGGTAGTCCAAACCTTAACCCTCCAGGCATTATGGCAAACTAACCTGACCTGCCGAAGGTTCAGTTTTCCTTTTTTTTGCCGCATACTTCACGGTCTTTCGGACGCGATCCCTTTGTCGCGGTCCGGTCACAAGGGTCGTGGAAGCTTCGTGCTTTCACGTCGAATTATCCAGCGGGGACCCTTGTAGCTAACCCGCCTCTACTGCTGGCCCCATCCCCGGCCATGGAGAGTCGCTGTGGTTAAACCGCTTCCCCGCCTGCGTCTGCAGGGCTTCAACAATTTGACGAAGGCCCTGAGCTTCAATATCTATGACATCTGCTATGCGGTGTCCGAAGAACAGCGCCAGCGTTATATCGAGTACATCGACGAGCAGTACGACGCCGATCGCCTGACCCAGATCCTGACGGATGTGGCCGAGATCATCGGCGCCAACATCCTGAACATTGCACGCCAGGACTACGATCCGCAAGGCGCGTCCGTCACCATTCTCATTTCCGAGGAGCCGGTGGTGGAGAAGCTTGGCCGCGACACCATCTCCGACGCGGTGGTCGCGCACCTGGACAAGAGCCACATCACCGTCCACACCTACCCGGAAACGCACCCGCACAACGGCATTGCGACCTTCCGTGCGGACATTGATGTCGCCACCTGCGGCGTGATCTCGCCGCTGAAGGCCCTGAACTATCTGATCGACAGCTTCGAGTCGGACATCGTGATCGCCGACTACCGCGTGCGCGGCTTCACGCGTGACGTGAAGGGCAAGAAGCACTTCATCGACCACAAGATCAACTCGGTGCAGGACTACCTGGCCAAGCACATCCGCCAGAAATACGAGATGTTTGACGTGAACGTGTACCAGGAAAACATGTTCCACACGAAGATGCACATCAAGGACTTCGACCTTGATACGTACCTCTTCGAGGCGCATGCGGACGACCTCTCGTTCAAGGAGCGCCAGCGCATCGAGTCGCTGTTGCGGCGCGAGATCGAGGAGTTGTTTCACGGGCGCAACCTGATGTGACGAAGAACCCGCCGAAAGGCGGGTTTTTTTGCGGCCCTCTCGGCGTTCGGGGACGGCACTGGTTGGGCTCGCCATTTTTGCCACTGGCGTTGTTTTCACTTCCGTGCCTGGCGGCATTTGTTCTTGGCTCGTCATTCCTGCGAAGGCAGGAATCCAGTGACTTTGGGCTGCGGTTGTCGCGTTACCGTTGCGGTCGTCCTCATGCAGCGCTTCCGCCGACATGCCGCCTGCGCGGCGGGCGTTTCGATCGGCTGCCGCCGCTCAAGTCACTTTTCTTTTGCTGGCCCATGCATGCGCAGGAGCGCATGCGAACGGCGAAGCCGGCCCGAAGAGCGGAGGGCAGGATGCCCGGAGTCAAAGAAAAGTAACCCAAAGAAAACGGCCCTCAAGGCAAAGGCTCATAGCGTTCTGTTGGATACGAGCCTTGCAGCCTTCGGGGTTCAGATCGTCACGATCTCCCTAATGAGCGTTGCCGCTACACAGCAACGCGCCGAAGCGAAGAGGACTTAAAGCGGACTCGCTTTTTGCAGTGCCTCCTGCTTTCTCTTCTTCCATTCGGGGTAAGGTCAGGGCACTGCCGGCTTACGGTGTGAGAAGCCGGTGCTCTCGAGAACGTCTGGCGAGCGTCGGGTCAAACCCTATACGCCACCGTCTTCATCACCATCGACGTCAGGTGCATCACGCCGGGAATCGGAAACGGCAGGTCGATGCCGCCGCGTTCGCGTGCGTTGTGGGCGTGGCGGATCTCGTCGGCCTGCATCTGCGACAGCACGGCGCGGGAGCGTTCGTCCTGTGGCGGCAGCTTGTCGAGGTGTTCTTCCAGGTGCGCCTCCACTTGGCGCTCCGTTTCCACCACGAAACCCAGGCTTACCGGGTCGCCGGCGAGTGCTGCCAAGGCGCCGATGGCGTAGCTGCCCGCGTACCACAGCGGATTGAACAGGCTGGGGCGGCTGTCGAGTTCCTTCAGGCGTTCGGCGCACCAGGCGAGGTGATCGGTTTCCTCGGCGGCGGCGTGCTGCAGGTGTTCGCGGATGTCGTCATTGCGGGCCAGTGCAGCCTGCCCGTCATAAAGTGCCTGCGCGCAGACTTCGCCGGTGTGGTTGATGCGCATGAGGCCGGCGGCATGGCGGCGCTCCGCATCGTCCATGTCGGCTTCGTCGAAAGCGTCGGCCGGTGAAGGGCGTGCGGCTTCCGGGGTACCGGACACGGTTTCCAGCGCGCGTTCGATGCCGGACAACAGGCGGTCGAGCGGGGAAAGCGTGCGTGCGTTCATGGCGATGTCTCCAGTTGCTGCGCAAGCAGCGTAAGCGGATGCATGGTCGGCCAATGCGCGCCATGGCCATCCATGCCTGCCGCTAGGTGCAGGCGGCAACCGATATTGGACGACAACAGCTGCTGCGGTGCCAAGATGGCGATTTGTCCAAGTACGCCATCGCGAAGGCGCGCCGCGCGCTCGGGGAATTCCAGCATGTGCGAGCCGGCCGCGCCGCAGCAGTGCGGTGGACGCGGCACGGGTGCGACATCGAGCGACGGCACCTGCCGCAGCAGCTCCTGCAGTGCCGACTCGCTACGCGCCACATTGAGCTGGGTGCATGGAAAGTGCAGTGCGATACGTCGCTCCAGAGGACGGAACGCCAGGCGCTCCTTGCGTGCCGCAATCAGCATGATCGGGTCGGCCACCGCGACGCCTGGAAGCGCGCGCCGCAGCGTTCCCAGGCAACCAGGTGTCACGCTGACGAGATGTGTCGCCCCCGATGTTTGCCAGCAGTCGCGCACGCGGTCGGCAAGCCGATCCGCGGTATCCATGTCGCCGCCATGCAGATCCATCGCGCCACAACAAAAAGCTGGCAGGCGCGTGACGCGATAGCCCGCAGCCTGTAGCAGCACGGTGGCGGCACGTTCGGCGGCCTCGTCCTCGACGCTTGCGACACAGCCGGGAAAGAGGGCGACGGTGATTTCCTCGGCGTTGCCATTCGTGGATGCCGGTGGCATGGGCGCGCTGGCGGTGTCCGGCCACGTTTCCAGTGCAGCGCGCCACGCCGAACTGGCTGGCAGGCGATCACCGAGACGCTTCTTCCAATGCTTCAGGCCGGTGGCTCCGCCTAAGCGCGCGGCCAGCCGAAGCAAGGTGGGCTGCTTGAGCATGGCCAGCAATTGCCTGGGGCGTTGTGGCGACGGCCCGATCAGCGCCCGCGTTTCCACCAGCAGCTCGTCGTAGGCGACGTTGGCCGGGCACACGCGCTGGCAGTTGAGGCACCCCAGGCAATGGTCCAGATGGATGCGCAGGGCGGCCGTGGGCTCGGCATCGCCACGGGCCAGCGCCGCTGCGATGGCGATGCGCCCGCGCGGCGATTCGGCTTCGTTGCCGTCCAGGCCATAGGTGGGGCAGGTGGGAAGGCACAGGCCACATTGCACGCACTGGTCGGCAAGGGCAGCGATCTTCTGTTTTCGAGTATGGGGGGGCTTTTCAAGCGCCATGGTCATCATGCTATCATTGCCAGCTCGCATCCCACCGGTCGGTGGGCTTGCGCGATTGATGAAAACTCCGTTATCATCTCGCGCCTTTGTTCCACCGATTATGTGAACCGCCCTAGAGGCGGCAGACTAGGTATTCTGAAATGAAAACGTTCAGCGCCAAGCCGGAAAGCGTCAAGCGCGATTGGTTCGTGATTGACGCCACGGACAAGACGCTCGGTCGTCTTTCGACCGAGATCGCCCGCCGTCTGCGTGGCAAGCACAAGCCGGAATTCACCCCGCACGTCGACACCGGCGATTACATCGTCGTGGTCAACGCTGAGAAGGTGGCCGTCACGGGTGCCAAGCTGGACGACAAGATGTACCACCGCTTCACCGGCTACGTCGGCAACCTGAAGACCACGAGTCTCAAGGATTTGCTGGCCACGCATCCGGAGCGCGTCATCGAGATTGCCGTCAAGGGCATGCTGCCGAAGAATCCGCTCGGCCGCGCGATGTACCGCAAGCTCAAGGTGTACGGCGGCGCCGAACATCCGCATACCGCTCAGCAGCCGCAGGCGCTGGAACTCTAAGGAATCATCATGGCGATCCAGCAGAACTACGGCACTGGCCGTCGCAAGACCTCCGCCGCTCGCGTGTTCCTGCGCAAGGGCACCGGCGCGATCACCGTCAACGGCAAGACCCTCGACCAGTTCTTCGGTCGTGAGACGTCGCGCATGATCGTGCGTCAGCCGCTTGAGCTGATCGACGCGACCGAGAAGTTCGACGTGAACGTGACCGTCGCCGGCGGCGGCATCACCGGCCAGGCCGGTGCGATCCGCCTCGGCATCGCTCGCGCCCTGATCGAGTACGACGAAAGCCTGAAGTCCCAGCTCCGCAAGGCTGGCTTCGTGACCCGTGACGCCCGCGAGGTCGAGCGCAAGAAGGTCGGTCTGCATAAGGCCCGCCGCGCTACCCAGTTCTCGAAGCGCTAATTCTCCTCGGAGAGTTGCTTCGACGGTTCGGTGCACCAAGTCAGAGCGCACCGCTCCGCAGGGTTTTGGGAGATCGTCTAACGGTAGGACAACGGACTCTGACTCCGTTTATCTAGGTTCGAATCCTAGTCTCCCAGCCAAAATAAAAGGCCCGCCATTTAGGCGGGCCTTTTATTTTGGCTGGGAGGTAGAGGACTCGGACCCCGTTCGACAAATTTGTCAGGAACAAATTTGGACAGCGCACAGCGCTGGCCCCGTAGCGCGAAGCGCGTAGGGGTGAGCCCCATGGATGGGGCGAAACAATCCAGGGCTCCACGCAAACGCTATCTGCCTAAGCCCAAATGCTTCTCTGGGCAAAACGCCGTATCGACACGGAGCACAGTGAATCGAACCACGCGTACTGGCGCAGCGCGACCTAGCCAGGGCACTCAGCTTGCTGAAAAGCCTCTCTACCTACTGTCGCGGCACCATCATCGGGACGCTCCCGCTCAACGAATGTCGTTGATTGGCACTGGTCATCACGAAGACGAGTTGCGGGTTGTCAAAGCTGACATCGATGCCGTCGATGGTCGTAAACGCGGGCAAAGGAAGCATCGTTGCCTTGCCGCCCGCCTCTATTCGATAGAGGCCATCCGTACCGACTGCCCACAGCGTGCCTCCGCTTTCGGCGATGCCGAAGAAGGCGACGGTTTCCGGTGGAGGTTTGCGTTTGCCCAGGGATGCCCAGAACGGCTGGGTGAAGGGCTTCGCGTAAAGCGTCCTTATTTTGCTGCCGCACACTTCCACGACGCGCCCTTCCATCAGCATGTGGACAAGGCCAACGGCAACGGCCACGCAGTGGGCATTCCACGGTACGGCTGCGATGCCGTTCACGGGATCGCACGAAGGATTCAATGGGCCGCTGCAGATCCCGGAGTCGTCTTCCTGCTCCACGGTGACGACGGCGCCCGTGGTCATATCGATGCGCCGCAACCCGCCACCCCATTCGCCGCCGTTGATGGAGACAAGCACCGAAGTACCTTCGTCATGGATGGCGGTGACGATGCCACGAGGTAGTTCACCGGCAAGACTGACCGAATGTGGCGAGGTGCCACTGCCAAGTTCAATCAGCCGTCCGGATGTCAGCACGTGGGTCTTTCCAGCGTTGCATGCGACAGCCAACAGACTTTCGCCCTGTTTGACGATGCTTGTGACAAGCGGCCAGTCCTGTGCTTCCCGGCGGTGTATTTCCCAGGCGCCATCCTTGCCGTCGATAATGACTTGCGGCTGCCGGGCGCTCACGCACAGGTCGAGAACGGGGCTGGCGAATGCCTGCGTGGTGCGCTCGTGGTCATCGGGCCGGATGGTGGACAGCTCACCGGCGTCGGAAAGCAACCAGAGCTGTCCATCTGCGAAAACCGCGCGAGTGATCGAGGACACTTGGTCCGCACGTACCGGCTCGACGGCGCGTGCCAGGGTGGGAGCGGCGACGCCAAGGGCGATCAGCAGCAGGCATGTGCATGACGCTCGAACAGATATTGCACTTGTCGCGGAAATCATTAGCCCACCGTACGCTTCCTTTCGTGCGGTCAAGCATAAGTGATGCTTAGGCTGGCGCATGGCAGGGCAGTCGACAAAAAACGCCGGCCCCTGGGGGCCGGCGACTGATTCGTCGAGCGTCAGCGAATGGCGATCACATCACCCGATCACCCACCAACACCACATCCGCCGGCCGCCGCGCAAACAGGCCCACCGTCACGATGCCAGGAATCTGGTTGAGGTCTTTCTCCAGGCCCGCCGGGTCGGCAATCTGCCAGCCGTGCACATCGATCACCCAGTTGCCGTTGTCGGTGACCACGCCGTCGCGCCACACCGGGTTGCCGCCGCGCTTGACGATTTCGCGGCCGACCAGGCTGCGGGCCATCGGGATCACTTCGATCGGCAGCGGGAATTTGCCAAGCAGGTTCACTTGCTTGCTCGAATCGATGATGCAGACGAACTTCGCGCTCGCCTCGGCGATGATCTTCTCGCGCGTGAGCGCGGCGCCGCCGCCCTTGATCAGGCGCTTGTGCGCGTCGCACTCGTCCGCGCCGTCCACGTAAAGGTTGAGCGCGCCGGTGGCATTGAGATCGAGCACCGGAATGCCCACGCGCTTGAGGTGTGCGGTGGACTGTTCGGAGCTGGATACCGCGCCTTCGATGCGGTCCTTCAAATCGGCCAGTGCATCGATGAAGAAGGCGACGGTGGAACCGGTGCCGACGCCGACGATGGCACCGTTTTCGACGTAGCGGATGGCGGCTTCGCCGGCCTGGCGTTTTTCGTTGGCGCTCATGCGTGATGTTCCGATAAGGAGAAAGCGTTATTCCATCGCCAGAATGTGGCGCCATTCCTCGGCGCCCACCGGCATGACGGAGAGTCGGTTGCCTTTGCGCACCAATGCCATGTCGGTGAGGGCGGCGTCGGCCTGCAGTTCCTTGAGCGTGATGGTGCGCTTGAGCTTCTTCACGAACTTCACGTCCACCAGCATCCAGCGCGGGTTGTCGCGCGAGCTGGCGGCGTCGAAGTACTTGCTCTTGGGATCGAACTGGCTGGGATCGGGATAAGCGTCCGTGGCCACTTCGGCAATGCCGACGATGCCCGGTTCGGCGCAATTGGAGTGGTAGAAGAAAATCCTGTCGCCGATGCGCATGCCGTCGCGCATGAAGTTGCGCGCCTGGTAGTTGCGCACGCCGTCCCAGTGTTCCTGGCCTTTGCGCTTGAGGTCGTCGATGGAAAACGCATCCGGCTCCGACTTCATCAGCCAGTACTGAGTGGTTTTACTCATGCGTGCGCTTCTCCGTCTTCGCGCGTGGCGTGGCAGTCGATCAGTTCGCGATCCGTGGCAATGAAGTCCAGTGGCACGTCCCACGGCTCTTCATCGATCTCGGGCAGTTCCTGGAACGCATAAGCGATGCCAACCAGCAGCGGCTCGGTGGGGCGCACCTGCTCGTTGAGGAAGGCGAACGCCCGGTCATAGTAGCCGCCGCCCGTGCCCAGCCGGTTGCCGCGGCGGTCGAAGGCCGTCAGCGGCAGCAGCACGAGGTCGAGCTGGAACGGCTCCAGCAGCTCCTTCGGCGCAGCGGGCTCAGGAATGCCGTAGCGATTGGGTTGCACGTCCTCGCCCGATTGCCACGGCGCAAAGCGCAACTGATGGTTCGGGCCGATCACCGGCAGCAGGAATTGCTGCCCGCGCGTAGCCAGCGGCGGGATGATCAGGTTCAGTGGCAGCTCGCCGTTGACGGCCCAATAGCCCGCCACGCGCGCGTCGGTGAGGTATTCGGGGAGCTGATCCAGGCTGCGTCGCAGCCCCTGGGCGGCAGCGATCCGCTGCGCGGGCGTCAGGGCGCGGCGCTGTTCGGCCAGTTGCCGGCGTAGTTCGCGTCGCTGGGCGTTGGCGTCCACGTTCGCGTCTCCTGCTGTGCGAGCGAGCGGCCCTTTGAACTTACGGCGCCCTGGGGCGCCGTAAGTGAAGGAATAGGTGGCGTTAACCGCGATGCCGCTGCCCACCGAACGACCTTGATCCACGATGGATCAGGTGGGAGGGCGACATGGTCTCAAGGCTTTCCGCACGCGGCGGACATGCACAACAACCGATGAAAAGCCGACCCGGGGCCGTATTTAGGAACAAGGCAAATGTAAGAGTGTGCTGGCGCACACCGCAGATAACGCCGTGGACTATTTTATGTGGGCGTCCAGTGCGGCTTCAAGCTTGCGACGCAGTGCAGTAATGCCGTCAGTCACGCTCTGATCAGAGCCAGTGTGCTGCTTGCGCAGCGCAAGGAATTCATGCGTGACGCTGATGGCGGCCAGCACGGCCAGGCGATCGAAGCCCGGCGCCTTCGCGTTGGCACGCAATTCGCGCATCTTGCGATCGAGGTAGGCAGCCGATTCCAGCAGGCCTTCGCGTTCTTCCGGCGCACAGGCGATCAGGAATTCGCGATCCACCAGTCGCAGGGCGACAGGCACGTTGGCGGTGCTATCCGTGCTGCTCTCAGCCATTGTTCTCAAGCGCCTTCAGTCGCTGGATCATTGCTTCGACGCGGCTGCGCGCCTGCTCGTTGCGTGCCATGAGGCCGGCCCGTTCGTTGGCCAGTTGTTCCTGGCTGTGACGCAGGCTGCGGTTTTCTTCGGAAAGTCGGCGTATGGCGTCCAATAGCCGATCCACTTGCTCGCCGAGGGCTGCAAGCTCTTGCTTGACGGGATCTGGCTTGACGGAATCGGGCACGCTCATGGGCCAGAACTATAACAGGAGGTCTGAGAGCCTGTTCAATGCTTCCACGTAGTTCGCGTTAGTCACCGTTGGCACCCTGTGCGTGGTTCGTGGCGCCGCGCCTGACTGGTGGTCAGGTCAAGCCATGAGCCGCGCACAGGGTGCCAACGGTGACTAACCCTTCGGGCCAGGTCTGTTTGCCCGCGAGCCTGCGTCATCACTCGGTCGTGTATCGACATACACTCCCTCGATCTTCCTTGGCTGGCGGGCAAACAGATCCTGGCGCGAACCACGTGGAAACATTGAACAGGCTCTAGGAAAGCAGCAGGCCAAAAGGCGTTTCGGGAACCAGTGCATTAAACTGCTCGCTTGTCTTGAAAGGAGCCCTGCCATGACCACGAACGAGCTGATCGGCTACGACGAACTGGATGCCGCCGCCGCCCGTCTCCAGCTGGCCGAAGATGCCAGTGGCCTGCATGGCTCGCTATGCGGTTTCCTGGCTGGAGGCGGTCGCATCGGTCGTCAGTCGCTGGTCGAAGCGTTGCACCTGGATGCCGAAGCCGCCACGCCATCGGCCGGCGACCAGGCCGTGCTCGACCGGCTGGTAAAGCAGACCCAGGCCGAGCTGGCCGATCCGGAACTGGGCTTCGAGCCGATGCTGCCGGCGGATGATCGCCCGCTGGCCGAACGCGCCGACGCGCTGGTCGACTGGTGCCGCGGTTTCCTCGGTGGCTTCGGCCTTGCCGGTGCGGAAACGCACAGCAAGCTGTCCGAAGAAGCCCAGGAAATCCTCAAGGACTTGGGCACCATCGCCGCCTCGTCGTTCGAATTTGGCGACGAAGACGAGGACGAGGATTCGCTGATCGAAGTGCACGAATTCGTGCGCCTCGGCGCGATGCTGCTGTTTGCCGAATGTTCCAATCGCGGCTCGAACAGCGACACCGTGCATTGACCATGTCGTCCGAGGAATACACCCGTCGCCGCCGCCAGTTGATGCGCATGGCGGGTGAGGACGCGGTACTGCTGATCGCCGCTGCGCCCGAACGCGTACGCAATGCCGACGCCAACTGGCCGTACCGGCAGGACTCGGATCTGCACTATCTCTCGGGCTTTCCCGAGCCCGAGGCCGTGCTGGCGCTGTTGCCTGGCCGCAAGCACGGTGAGGCCGTGCTGTTCTGTCGCGAACGCGACGAGGAACACGAGCGCTGGCACGGCGAATCCATCGGCACCGATCGCGCCGTGAGCGAACACGGTATGGACGATGCCTTTCCCATCGACGACATCGACGACATCCTGCCCGGCATGATCGAGGGCAGGGCACGCGTGTACTGCCATTTCGGCCGCGAACCCGAATTCGATGCCCGCCTGCTGGGCTGGATGCGACGCCTGCGGCAGTTGCGCGGCGGTGGCGTGGTACCGAAGGAATTCGTGGCGCTGGGACACCTGCTGCACGACCTGCGCCTGTACAAATCGCGCGGCGAACTGAAGCTGATGCGTTCGTCGGCGTCCATTGCCGCCGAGGCTCACCTGGCCGCCATGCGGGCGGCCGTTGCCGGCCGCCACGAATACGAGGTCGAGGCGGAAATCCTGCGCGTGATGCGCAGCCGCGGCGCCGTGCCCGCGTTTCCGCCCATCGTGGCCAGCGGCGCCAATGCCTGCGTGATGCACTACACGGCGAACCGCGCGGTGTTGCGTGACGGCGACCTGCTGCTGGTGGATGCAGGGGCCGAAGTGGACTGCTATGCATCCGACATCACGCGCACGTTTCCCATCAGCGGTCGCTATAGCCGCGAGCAGCGCGCGCTGTACGAAGTAGTGCTGGCCGCGCAGTTGGCCGCCATCGACGAAGTGCTGCCGGGCCGCGCCTTCAATGCGGCACACGAGGCGGCCGTGCGCGTGATCACCGAAGGCCTGTGCGCGCTCGGCTTGCTCAAGGGCTCGGCGGATGACGCCATCGCCGACGGCAGCTACAAGCGGTTCTTCCCTGCCAAGACCGGCCACTGGCTAGGCCTGGACGTGCACGACGTGGGCGACTATCGCGTGGACGGCGAGCCCCGCGTGCTCGAGCCGGGCATGGTGGTGACAGTGGAGCCGGGCATTTACGTGTCACCGGGCGATTTCACCGTGGCCGAGCGTTGGCGCGGCATCGGCATACGCATCGAGGACGACGTGGCGGTGGTGAAGGAAGGCCACGACGTGCTGACCAGCGGCGTGCCCAAGGATGCGGACGAGATCGAGGCCTTGCTCGCCTCGCGTTGAGGCATGGCCGACCGGAGCGCGTCATGCGCTCCGGTCGGCGCGTATCACTTGCCTGCGGGGCGCGGTTCCTTGCGCTGATGCGCTTCGTCGTCTGCGTGCACTTCGTACCACATCGCGTTGAGGATGCCGAACGCGCAGGCGAGGCCAAGGCCGAGCATCCAGGAGAAATACCACATGGCGTCGTTCCTCTCTCAGTAGGTGCTGCCGGAATGGCGCACGTGGTCCAGCGTGACGCGACCGCGCACCACGCGGTACACCCAGCTGGTGTAGATGATGATGAGCGGCAGGAAGATCACCGTCATCGCCAGCATCAGTCCAAGCGTGCCCTTGCTGGACGATGCATCCCACACCGTCAGGCTCGAGCGTGGATCCAGGCGCGAGGGCAGCAGGAACGGAAACAGCGCGAAGCCGGCGGAAAGAATGGTGCCCGCCACCATCAGGCTGCTGGAAATAAAGCAGCCCAGGCCCTTCTTGCCCACCGTGAGCTGCACGCTGACCGCGCCCACCAAAGCGAGCACCGGCGCGAGCCAGAACGAAGGATGCTCCATGTAACTGGCGAACCAGCTGCTGCCGTGCGCGACCTGCTTGAACAGCGGATTGGATACGCCATCTGTCACCACCGGTCCCACGATGGCGAATCCCGGCACGCCATACGCCAGCCAGATGCCGGCCGCGACGTAGAGCACCACATAGGCCAGCGTGACGATGCGCGCCACGCGCACGGCGCGATCGGCCACCACGTGATCGGCCTTGTACGCGGCCCAGCAGGCGCCATGCGCCAGCAGCATGCTCAGCGAAACGAGACCGGACATCAGCGCGAACGGATGCAGCAGTTCGAAGAAGCTACCGTGCCAACTCATACGCAGGTCGTTGTCGAACTGGAACGGCGCACCGAGGAACAGGTTCCCAAACGCCACACCCGAAATCAGCATCACCACGATGCCCGAGGCCGTCAGCACCCAGTCCCACAGCGTGCGCCAGCGCGCGTCGGGCACCTTGCCGCGGAAGTTGAAGCCCACCGGGCGCAGGATCAGCGCCACCAGCACCAGGAAAATCGCCAGGTACATGCCGGAGAACGACACCGCGTAGAGCTGCGGCCACGCGGCGAAGGCCGCGCCGCCGCCCAGCACGAACCACACCTGGTTGCCTTCCCAGGTCGGCTCGATGGTTTCAAGCATCACCAGGCGTTCGTCTTCCGTCTTGCCCAGCACGCGCAGCAGCGCGGCGATGCCGAAGTCGAAGCCATCCATGATGGCGAAGCCGATCAGCAGCGTGCCGAGCAGGGCCCACCAGATCACGCGTAGCGTTTCATAGTCGAACATGACGTTCTCCTCAGGCGCCTGCGTGCGCGGCAACGTGGGTCATGGGCGGCACCGGTTCGGAAGGCGGCCACAAGCCCAGGCCGTCCGGTCCCTTCTTCGCGTACTTCACCATCAGCACGGCGTCGATGATGGCCAGCGCGCTGTAGAACAGCACGAAGCCGCCCAGCGATGTCCATACCTGTCCTGACGTCACGCTGGAAACACCCAGCGCCGTCGGCAGCACGCCTTCGATGGCCCATGGCTGGCGCCCGTACTCGGCCACGATCCAGCCCAGTTCGGTCGACACCCATGGCAACGGCAGACTCCACAGCGCCACCTTGAGCAGCCAGCGGCGCTTGTCCAGCTGGCGCTTGCTCGCCTGCCAGAACATGACCGCGAACAGCGCGATGAAGTAGAAACCGCAGGCCACCATGATGCGGAACGCCCAGAACAGTACGGGTACGTTCGGAATGGTGCTGTCCGCGGCCTTCTGGATGTCCGCCGGCGTCGCCTTGCGCGGATCGTCCATGAAGCGCTTGAGCAGCAGGGCGTAACCCATGTCCTTGTCATGCGCGGCGAGTATGGCCTTCGCCTGCGCGTTGTCCTTGTCCTCGCGCAACACCAGCATGGCGTCGTACGCCTCGATGCCGGTATGGATGCGCCCCTTGGCGTCCTCTACCAGGTTGGTAATGCCCGGGATGGGCTTGTCGATGGAGCGCGTGCCGATCAGGCCCATCACCCACGGAATGCGCAGTGCGTAGTGCGTGGTGTGGTTTTCCACGTCCGGAAGGCCAAACAGCGTGAACGATGCAGGCGCCGGCTCGGTTTCCCACATCGCCTCGATGGCGGCCATCTTCATCTTCTGGTTTTCCGAAACGGCGTAACCCGATTCGTCGCCCAGCACCACCACCGAAAGCGCGGCAGCGAGGCCGAAGCTTGCGGCCACCGTCATCGAGCGCTTGGCGACATCGGTATTGCGACCACGCAACAGGTACCACGCACTGATGGAGAGCACGAACATCGAACCGATTACGTAGCCCGCGCTTACCGTATGCACGAACTTTGCCTGCGCCACGGGGTTGAACATCACTTCGGAGAACGAGGTGACCTCCATGCGCATCGTCTGCACGTTGAAGGCAGACCCCACCGGGTTCTGCATCCAGCCGTTGGCGATCAGGATCCACAGCGCGGAAAGGTTGGTGCCCAGCGCCAGGAACCAGGTGGTAAGCAAGTGCGCGATGCGCGACATGCGGTTCCAGCCCATGAAGAACAGCCCCACCAGCGTCGCTTCGAGGAAGAACGCCATCAGTCCTTCGATGGCCAGCGGCGTGCCGAACACGTCGCCCACGTAGTGCGCGTAGTACGCCCAGTTCATGCCGAACTGGAATTCCATGGTGACGCCGGTGGCGACGCCCATGGCGAAGTTGATGCCGAACAGCACGCCCCAGAACTGCACCATGCGCTTCCAGACTTCGCGCCCGGTCATCACGTAGACGGCCTCCATGATGGCCAGGATCCACACAATGCCGAGCGTGAGCGGTACGAAGAGGAAGTGATAGAGCGCAGTCAGCGCGAACTGCAGGCGTGAGAGCGTGACGACCTCGGGATCGATGATCATGGGCTGCCTGCTTGCGGTGAGGAAGAAGAGGACGCCGGCGCGAGCAAATGCTCGATGGCGGCAGGACGGGTATCGGGACGTTCGTAATGAGCGGCAACCGCCCACCAGACCACGGAGATGAAGATGATCTTGGCGAGCACCAACAGGATCAGCTTGCGCGCCAGGCGGCGCAGCGGCGGCCTTGGCAGGTCGACGGGAACCGACACCGGAATGGCCGGCTCGGCGGACGGCATGGACATGCTGCAGGCCCCTAGCTGTACCTTGGGGCGAGCATACGCAACCGACGTGAAGTTGTCGTGCGGAGGGTTGACGCAGCGGCGGATGGCCGCGCGGGCGCAAATGCCGCGCCACTTTCATGGAGTCTAGGTGTAAGTGCTTTTACCTAGGGCCCGCCCGCCATCGCGTGGCGGGCCATGTCGAAGCTGGCGTCAGCCGATCAGTGCAAAAGCATCGCGAGTGAGGTTCTCGGGTGCGTCGTCGGTGCACACCACATCGTCCTCGATGCGGATGCCGCCGTAGGGACGGAAGCGCGCCACCCGCGCCCAGTCGATGTCGCTGGCCGCTGGCTTGGCGCGCAATTCGTCGAGCAGCATGTCGATGAAATACAGGCCCGGCTCAATCGTCACCACCATGCCGGGCTCCAGCACACGCGTCATGCGCAGGTACGGATGCCCCGCCGGGCGCGCGATGGTGCCGCCAGTTTCGGCGGCCTGGAAGCCGGCCACGTCGTGCACCTGCAGGCCAATGGGATGACCCAGTCCGTGCGGGAAGAACGCGGAGGTGACACCCGAGGACACGGCGCTTTCCGCGCTCATGCGGATCAGGCCGTGTTCGCGCAGTACTTCGGCCAGCACGTGATGAGCGTGGATGTGCAATTCGGGATAGCTCTGGCCGGCGCGCACCTTGGCGGCGAAGCCCTTCTGCGCCGTGTCGACACTGTCGATCAGCGCCTGGAATTCCGCGTGCCCCTTCGTTGCATACGTGCGCGTGATGTCGCTGGCATAACCGGCAGCGCTGCCGCCCGCATCGATCAGGAACGAACGGCTTTTCGTGGGCGCCGTGCGATCGAAGTGCGTGTAATGCAGCACCGCGCCGTGTTCGTTGAGTGCCACGATGCTCGCGTAGGGCAGCTCGGCGTCGATCTGGCGGGCGGCAGCGAGATATGCCATGTGGATGCCGAACTCGCTCTCGCCCGCGCGGAATGCCTGCTCGGCTGCGCGATGCGCACGCGCGCCGACGCGGCTGGCTTCACGCATCAGTTCCAGTTCGTACGGCGTCTTGTACGAACGATGCCAGTGCAAATAGTCGAGCACCGCTTGCGGATTGTTCGCCTCGGCGCCGGGCACAGCGGGGCACTCCGGCCCGATGATGGCGCGTCGCGTGTTGGCGCCCGGCAGCAGCGCCACGGCCTCGGTCGCGTCGCGCACGATCTCGATGTCGAAATGCTCCACCCAGTAACCGCTCGGCGCTGCCGGCACCACGTGCCAGTAATCCCTGGGCTGCAGGAAGATCAGCTTCGGCTTCTCGCCTGGTGTGTAGACCACCCAACTCCCCGGCGTGTCGGTCAGCGGCAGCCAATGGCGGAAATGCGGGTTGGCGACAAAGGGATAATCCTGGTCGTCGAGGAACTTGCGCAGCGGCGTGCCTGAGGCGATCACCAGATGATCGAACCCGCCCAGGGCAAGCGCCTTGTCGGCGCGCTCGCGCAGCGTGGCTAGGTGTTGGGTGTAGAGCGGGGCGAGGCGGTCTTGCATGGTGGCTCCGGGCGACGGCGCCTGGTGGTGGGCACCGGGCGGGTGGGGAAGGGGGACATGATCGCGCGGAGGGGAGGGGATCGCTAGTTTTTGGGGCGCAGCTTTGCGCTTGTCATGCCTGCGGATATCGGAGGCGCGTTTCAGCAGCCCGCCCAGTGGCTTTGTTCTTGGTTGTTTCCATGCCGCGATCTGGCTCGCCTGCGGCGGGCTTCCGAACCGCTGCCGCGATCCGGGTTACTTTTCTTTTGCTGGCCCACGCACGCGCAGGAGCGCGTGCGAACGGCGAAGCCGGCCCGAAGGGCGGAGGGCAGGATGCCCGGAGTAAAGAAAAGTAACCACCGAGATGGTGGCAATGCCAAAAGAAACGGCCCCCCGGATGACGCGCCTTCCGTCCGTAGGACGGAAGGTACGCGGGCGGGTTACGGGGTTTCGACAGGACATCCATGTCCTGTCGAAAAACTGGCCGCATCCCTGCGGCCACCCTACGGGCTTTCCGCCCGCCGCCCGCCGCTGTCATACGGGGAACCCGTAGAGCGAAGAGTCAAAGCGCTAAGTTGCGATGCTTTCGCGAGCACCCGCCCCCTCTCCCCGGCCCTCTCCCGCAAGGGGAGAGGGAGAAGTGTGATGTAGCGGCAACCATGGACTGCGACGACAACCAAGACCGATGCGAAGCGAGGCTCCGCTTTAAGTCCTCTGCGATTCGGGCGCGTTGCGCAGCGCTTTGATGTACCTCCTGTGTGGCCTCCCATGGGTGTCCCGCCACAACAATCCTCTAGCGTTCGGGCTTATCCCAACACGATGCTGCGAGCCTTTGCACTGAAGGCCATTTTCTTTGGGTTACTTTTCTTTTGGGCCAGCAAAAGAAAAGTGACTCGAGCGGTGGCAGCCGATCGAAACGCCCGCCGCGTAGGCGGCCCGATCGCGGAAGCACCGCATAAGAGCGAGCAAAGGAATCGCGACAACCAAGAGCAAAGTCACTGGATTCCTGCCTTCGCAGGAATGACAAGCTAAGAGATCTTCGGCTGTTGACAGACTCCACCACCTCCTGCCCCCTGTTTTGGTCCGCAGGAATGACGAGCTAAAAAGCCGACGTCCCGTCGGCTTCATGTTTGCCCGGCCCACGTTGCAATGTAAGCTCCCAACCCTCTCACCATCGGCGAGAAGCAAAAAGCCTAATCGCGCTCCGGCTGCTCCAACCAAGCATCCAGCATCGCCGCATCCGCATCATCAATCGCCACGATGCGATACCCCGCCCACACCTGGCCCGGACTGGCCGCCGCCTCGTGCCACTGCTCCTGGATGCCCACCTCGATGCTCTGCGGCGAGCTGCCCAGGCCGGGCAGGGAGAGGCTCACCTGATAGATCGCTTCGCTGCACGGCGGATGCGTGCTGATGAGCAGCATGCCGTTGGCGGAGAGGTTGCCGAGGTGGCCGATGGGTTGGCCGGTGATCACGTCGGTGACCACGGCGGTGAAGTTGGCGCGTTTGCGCAGGGCGCGGCGCTGGTCGATGGAGGCAATGTTCTCGCTCACATCGATACCCCGGGGCGTGAGGCTGCGGCATGGGCGCCCGTGATCTGGCGCAGGTGGCTGGTGAGCGCATGCCAGGCGCGATCGAGCAGGTTCTCCTTCACCGGCGGCATCTCGCGCACGCGACCGCAGGCCATTTCATGCGCGAGTTGTTCCAGGGTCATTTCCTGGCTGCGCAGGCCGCGGCGCGTCACGAACAGGCAGTTGCCGGTGACGGGCGAATACCAAGCCAGCTTGCGTTGGGTGATGCCGCCGTTGTTTGGGTCGATGAATTCGAACCAGCTGCCGAACGGTAATTGGCGCAGTCGCTGGCGGATGCGGCGCTCCGGCGATTCGGGCGGCGGCGGAGGTGCCGGCGGCGCGGCGGCCGGTGCGGGTGCCGCCATCTCTGACGTGGCGTGTTCGCCCAGCCGCTGGTGCTGCTTGAGCTTGAGCGCGAGTTCGGTGGTGGTGGCCGCCTCGCTGGCGGCCGCGGTGCCGGGCGGAATGCCCAGCAGGCGCTGCGCAACCTGCACGGATTCTTCCGCGTGCATGCCGATCTGCTGCAGGCCCGACTCCACTTCGGCCTGCAGCAGGTTGCGATCGGCCACCGGCTGTTGGCCAAGCAGTTGATCGGTGATGCGCAGGCGCAGTGAAAAGGCTTCGCTATCCTCGCCGTGACGCAGCAGCGTGAGCGCGAGCACGTCGGACCACGCCCGCTCCAGCAGCGTACGCAGCAGGCCGCGCGGATTGCACTTCTCGAAGCGCTCCGACATCAGCTCGGCGGCGCGATGGCGGGCTTGCTCGAGCCGCTCGCGGCCCTGCATGGCTTCCACCTGGCGGCGCTCCGCAATTTGCGCCTTGCGGTTGAGCAGGCTCAGGTGATGTTCGATGTCGGCCAGCAGGCTGGTGTAGAGCCCGGTGCTGGGCGGCTCGCGGCGTGCACGGTCCACCAGCTGGTTGATCTTGGCTTCCAGCGAGCGGTCGACGTCGCCTTCGGGTCCGTCCAGCCAGTCGTTCGCTGCCTCGGCGACGAGGCCGAGCAGCTTGCGTGCGGGATGTTCGCGCTGATTGAAAAAACCCTGGTCGGACACCGCCATGCGCAGCAGCGGCAGCTGCAGGTCGCCGAGCAGCGAGTGTGCGTTGCCCTCGTGGTGCACCTGGCGATCCAACTGCTCGAACAGCATGGCCACCAGTTCCACCGTGTCGCCTTGTTCGTCGGTGAGGTGCATGGGCGCCGAGCCTTCCGGGCGACCTGCGTTGAGCTGGGTGAGCAATTCGTCGCGCAGCGCCTGGGCGCTGCGCAGTTCGCGTCGGGCCTGGTCGGCCACGTCGCTCACATGCAGTTGCAGCGCATCGAGGGCGAGCTGAAGTTCTTCCGGTGTCGCCGAACGTCCCGTGCCCTGATAGTTCAGCGCGCCTTGGCCGGCGCGGTGCTGGGCCAGCATTTCGCGCAGGTTGTCGAGCACGGCGATGCTGTCGCTGCGCGGTGCAGATGCCTGGGCGGCAGGTGCCGCCGCGGGTCGGTTGAATGCCGCGGGCGGGTTGTCGTTGGCGACCTGGCGAGGATGGCGTTCCACCTGCGCGCGCGGCGTGGTGGGAAAGGCGCGCAGTTGCGGCAGGATGCCGTCGGCGCGGAGATGTTCGTTGACCGTGTCGTAGAGCGTGGCCAGGCCCTGCACCACGGTCATGTCAAAGCTCTGCAACAACAGCAGGCGATGTTCGACCGGCAGTTCCGGCCCGGTCATCGCATCGCGGAAGGCGCCTGCCAGCGCTTGCGGGCCAAGCGGCAGGCTTTCGCCTTCCAGTGGCGGCAGGCTGGCCAATACGGCGAAGCGATAACCCAGTTCGAACAAGGCGGTGCCATGGCGCGCTTCGCCGCGCGCCACGAGCTTGTCGAGCGCCACTGTCTGCTCGTGTTCGGTGGGATCGAGCAGTTCCAGCGGGCGGCGGGGCAGGTCGGCGTGGGGCACTTCGGGCTCTGGCACCTTGCCTACGCCGCTGAAGTGCTGGCGCACGCCATCCATGAAGCGGCGCTCCATCGGCGTGCGCTGCTGCTGGATCACCTGGCGCGAGTACAGGCATTGCTGTTGCTCGACGGGGTTGCGCGAACGCTCGGCTTGGCCGTACAGCCGTTGCTCCGCTTCCGCGAAGCACTGGCGCAACGGCGCGTCCAGCCAGCTGGCGCACAGGGCATGCGTTTCTTCGATCAGTCGACGAGCGCGCGGCGCCCAGACAGCATTGTCAGGACGGGAGTCCCGATCGGATGCATGCGGCGGCCGTCGACCCTGCTGTTCGACTTCCATGACAGACCTTGGTTCATTCCCCCCGGATGGCACAGAGTCTAAGGCCGACGCGTTACGCCCGCCATCGGCCGGACGGTGGATTCAGTCAAGGAATCCGGAAATGACGTCGTTGAGGAAGCGCTGGCCGAGGGTCGTGGTGTGCAGGCGGCCGGCTTCGTCGGTCAGCCAACCTTGTGCACGTGCGCGGTCGAGTGCGTGCGCTATGCGCACGGCGGGCAGGCCGGTGCGTTCGGCGAAATCGGCCATGGGCACGCCATCGATCAGCCGCAACGCGTTGAGCATGTACTCGAATGGCAGTTCTTCCGCGGCTACCGGGCCGCTGCCGCCGATGCGCTCCACGCCGCCGGGTGCCGTCAGGTAGGCCTTCGGGTGGCGGGTCTTCCAGCGGCGGATGACCTCGCCGGCGGCCACATCGGTGATCTTGCCGTGCGCGCCGGCGCCGATGCCGAGGTAATCGCCGAAGCGCCAATAGTTGAGGTTGTGCACGCAGCGGCGATCGTTCTGGGCATAGGCGGATACCTCGTATTGCCTATAGCCGGCGTCGCCGAGCTGTTGTTCGCAGGCTTCCTGCATGGCCCAGGCGTGGTCGTCGTCAGGCAGTGGCGGCGGGTTGGCAGCGAAGGCCGTGTTCGGTTCCAGGGTGAGCTGGTAATGCGAGATGTGCGTGGGTTGCAGCGCGACGGCGCGCGCCACGTCTGCCAGCGCTCCGTCCAGGGATTGCTCGGGCAGCGCGTACATCAGGTCGAGGTTGATGTTGGCGTAGCCGGCATCCTGGGCGGACTTCACCGCGGCCTCCGCTTCGCCGGCCGAATGGATGCGGCCGAGCCGGCGCAGCTTGGCATCGTCGAAGCTCTGGATGCCGAACGACAGGCGGTTCACGCCCGCCGCCAGATAGCCATCGAAACGTCCATGCTCGACCGTGCCCGGATTGGTCTCCAGCGTGATCTCCGCATCGCTCGCCAACGGCAGGCGGGCACGCACGCCATCGAGGAAGCGATCGATCAGCTCCGGCGCGAACAGGCTGGGCGTGCCGCCACCAAAGAAGATGCTGTGCACGGTGCGGCCATGCACCGCCGTACCAAAGTCGCGCAGGTCGGCATCGAGATCGGCGAACAGTGCGTCGATGTAGCCGTCGTACGGCGGCGGCTCGTTGCGCAGGCCGTGGGAGTTGAAGTCGCAATACGGGCACTTCTTCACGCACCACGGCATGTGGACGTACAGCGACAGCGGTGGCGCGATCAACGACATGGCTTAGCGATGCACCTCGGCGAGCTGGTTGCGCAACAGCGCCAGCGCGCGGCCGCGATGGCTGATGCGGTTCTTCAGGCCCGGCGGCAGCTCGGCGGCGCTGACCGTTTCGTCTTCCGGCAGGAACAGCGGGTCATAGCCGAAGCCGTGCGTGCCGCGTTGCTCGGTGAGCACGTGGCCATGCCAGCGGCCTTCGGCGATCAGCGGCGCCGGATCGTCGGCGTGCTGCAGCAGCACGAGCACGCAGATGAAGAACGCGCCGCGCTGTTCCGTCGGCACGCCGTCGAGTTCGCGCAGCAGGCGCGCGTTGTTCGCGGCGTTGTCGCCATGCGTGCCGCTGTACCGCGCGGAATACAGCCCCGGCGCGCCGCGCAGATGCGTCACGCACAGGCCCGAATCATCGGCCAAGGCCGGCAGTCCGCTGATGCGCGAGGCATGACGCGCCTTGAGTAGCGCGTTCTCGACGAAGGTGAGGCCGGTTTCCTCGGCATCGGGCACGTTGAATGCCGATTGCGGTTCCACCTGCAGGCCGCCGTCGGCCAGCAGGTCGTTGAACTCCGCCAGTTTGCCGGGATTGCTGCTGGCCAGGACGATGCGTGTCATGCGCGTAACCGTCAGGCCAGTTCGAGCGCGGCGCGCTGCGCAGCGACCAGTTCGGCAATGCCTTTTTCGGCGAGTGCGAGCAGCGCGTCCATTTCGTCGCGGCGGAACGCATGGCCTTCGGCCGTGCCCTGCACCTCGATGAAGCCGCCACCGTCATTCATCACCACGTTCATGTCGGTATCGCAGTTGGAATCTTCGGCGTAGTCCAGATCGAGCACCGGCACGCCCTGGTAGATGCCCACCGACACCGCCGCGACCGCGCCCACCACCGGGTTGCGGCGCAGGTTCTCGCGCTTCATCAGCAGATTCACCGCGTCCACCAGCGCCACGTACGCACCGGTGATGGCGGCCGTGCGGGTGCCGCCATCGGCCTGGATCACGTCGCAGTCGAGCGTGATGACGCGCTCGCCCAGGGCCTGGCGATCCACGCAGGCGCGCAGGCTGCGGCCGATCAGGCGCTGGATTTCCATGGTGCGTCCACCCTGGCCGCCGCGCGCGGCTTCACGCTGCATGCGGGTATTGGTGGCGCGAGGCAGCATGCCGTATTCGGCCGTGATCCAGCCTTCGCCCTTGCCGCGCAGCCACGGTGGCACGCGGTCTTCGATGCTGGCCGTGCACAGGACCTTGGTATCGCCAAAGCTCACCAGCACCGAACCTTCGGCGTGGCGGGTGTAGTGGCGTTCGATGGTGACGGTGCGCAGCTGGTCGCTGGCGCGGCCACTGGGGCGGGTGAAAGAGCTCATGGGATAGGAGGCCATTGGGCAAGGCAGGGCGGGAAAGTTTACCATTGCGCTCTTTCCCGATATTCGCGAGCTCCCGATGACCCGCAGCATGACGGCATACGCCTCCGCTGAGACGACCGGCCCCGCTGGCACGCTCAGCTGCGAACTGCGCACGGTCAACCACCGTTACCTGGAGCTGAGCCCGCGCCTGCCCGACGAACTGCGCGTGTTCGAATCGGCCCTGCGCGAGCGCATCGCGGCCAAGCTGTCGCGCGGCAAGGTGGACGTCACCGTGCGCCTGCGCGGAGAGGCCCGTGCCGAATCGTTGCAGGTCAACGCCACCGCGCTGGCGCGCCTTTCCGAGCTGGCGATGGATCTGGAAGCACGCTTTCCGCGCATGAACATCGAATTCACCGAATTGCTGCGCTTCCCCGGCGTGCTGCAGCAGTCGGAGGTGGACCCGGACGTGCTGCAGGCCTCCCTGCTGGACGTGCTGGACCGGGCGCTGGACGCACTCACCGCCACCCGCGAGCGTGAAGGCGCCAAGTTGGCCGAGTTGCTCAAGGAGCGCCTGGATGCCATCGAGCGCATCGTGGCCGACGTGCGCAGCTTCATGCCGCAGATCCGCGAAGGCCTGCGCGCCCGTCTGGAATCGCGCCTGGCCGATCTCAAGCAGCCCGCCGATCCCGGTCGCCTGGAGCAGGAACTGGTGCTGCAGATCACCCGCAGCGACGTGGACGAAGAACTCGACCGACTTACCACGCACATCGGCGAAACGCGCCGCGTGCTGAGTACCAACGAACCGGTCGGCCGTCGCCTGGATTTCCTCATGCAGGAATTCAACCGCGAAGCGAACACGCTCGGTTCCAAGGCGGTGGACGTGCGCAGCACCAATGCGGCGGTGGACCTGAAAGTGCTGATCGAGCAGATGCGCGAACAGGTGCAGAACATCGAATGAACACGAGCACGCTTCACGCGCCCAACCCCCCGTGCACCCTGTTCGTGGTGGCTGCTCCTTCGGGCGCGGGCAAGTCCACATTGGTCAATGCGCTGCTGGAGCGTGAGCCGGCCATTTCGCTGTCGATCTCGCACACCACGCGGCCGCCGCGTCCGGGCGAGCAATACGGTCGCCACTATTACTTCGTGGAGCGCGCTACCTTCGAGCAGGAGATTGCCGATGGCATCTTCCTCGAGCATGCCGAAGTGCACGGCAACCTCTACGGTACGTCGCGCACCACGGTGGATACGCTGCTTGCCGAAGGCCGCGACGTGCTGCTGGAAATCGACTGGCAGGGCGCGCGGCAGATCCGCAAGAGCAAGCCCGATTGCGTCAGCGTGTTCATCCTGCCGCCGTCGCGTCCCGAACTGGAGCGACGCCTGCGCGGCCGCGGTTCGGACAGCCCCGAGGTGATTGCGCGCCGACTGCACAACTCGCGCGAGGAAATCGCTCACGCGCACGAGTTCGACTACATCATCGTCAACGACAACTTCGACGACGCGCTGCAGGATCTGCAGTCCATCGTGCGCGCCGTGCGCCAACGTTCGTCGTTGCAGTGGCAGCGCCACGAGGCGCTGATTCAGGAGCTGCTGGCCTGAAGGCGCCGTTCCTTGCGTCCCGCTTCAGGCGTAAGGTCTTGTTTCGTTAGCCGTTCCTGAGCGACGCGGCGGACGGCGCATGGTCTTCATGGGCTTATTCAGCTAACTTGGCGCCTTTCCCCAGCCCGCCTGCCGCCCATGACCGACTCCATTAGCGCCAAGCCCGAGGACAGCGCCCTGGTGCGCGTCCGTGGCCTGACCACGGTGCTCAATGGCAAGAAAGTCTTCGACGCGCTGGATATCGATATTCCGCGCGGAAAGATCACCGCCATCATGGGGCCCAGCGGCACGGGTAAAACCACCTTGCTCAAGCACATCACCGGCCAGATGCGCGGCGACGCGGGCGAGGTATGGGTGGATGGCAACAACGTGTCGGCGTTGTCGCGCGACAAGCTGTTCGAGCTGCGCGAGCGCATTGGTTACCTGTTCCAGAACTCCGCGCTGCTCACCGACTTCGACGTATTCGAGAACGTGGCGTTTCCGCTGCGCCAGCACACCGAGCTACCGGAAGTGCTGATCCGCAACATCGTGCTCACCAAGCTGCAGGCCGTGGGCCTGCGTGGTGCGGCAGGGCTGATGCCCACGGAGCTCTCGGGCGGCATGGCGCGTCGCGTGGCGCTGGCGCGCGCCATCGTGTTCGATCCGATGCTGATCCTCTACGACGAACCGTTCGTGGGCCTCGACCCCATCGCCTTGAACCAGGTGCTCAAGCTGATCCGCACGCTCAACCAGACGCTGGGCATCACCAGCGTGCTGGTGGCGCACGAGCTTGAGGCGATCAAGCAGGTGGCCGATCACATCTACCTCATCGCCAACGGCAAGGTGGTGGCGCAGGGTGATCCCAAGACCATCGCCAACGACGGTTCGCCGTGGACGCGCCAGTTCTTCGGTGGCGAGGCCGATGGTCCCGTGCCATTCCAATATCCGGCCGGCGATCTTGGCGTGTCGCTGGGCTTTCCAGGGAAGAACGCATGAGCGTCGCAAGCTCCGAAAACATCGTGGTGCGTTCGCTCTCGCAGATCGGCGATTGTGGATTGTTCCTGCTGCGCATGATCGCGGCGATTCCGCGCAGCATGCGCCACTATCGCGAGACGATCCGCCAGCTGTGGTTCGTGGGCGCGATGAGCCTGATCATCATCATGGTCTGCGGTCTGTTCGTGGGCATGGTGCTGGGCTTGCAGCTGTATGACGTGCTGTCGATCTTCGGCGGCACCTCGGCCACCGGCACGGTGGTGGCCATTGCCATCTATCGCGAGTTGGGCCCCGTGGTGACGGCGTTGCTGTTTGCCGGGCGCGCGGGTACGTCAGTCACCGCCGAGATCGGCCTGATGCGCGCGACCGACCAGATCGCCGCGATGGAGATGATGGCGGTCGATCCGATTGCCTATGTGGCCGTGCCCCGTTTTCTCGCTGGCGTGATCGCCATGCCGCTGCTGGCCTGCGTGTTCTGCGCGCTGGGCATTTTCGGCGGCCACCTGGTGGGCGTGACCTGGCTGGGCATCGACAACGGCACCTTCTGGTCGAACATGACCGCCACCGTCGAGGTGGTGAAAGACGTGATCAACGGCGTGATCTGGAAGAGCGTCGTGTTCGGCACGGTTGTCTCGTTGATCGCCGTATTCCAGGGCTACACCACGCCGCCGACCAGCGAAGGCGTCGCCTATGCGACGACGCGCACGGTGGTCGCCTCGTCCATCGCCATCCTGGCGCTGGACTTCGTGCTCACCGCATTTTTGATGTGAATGGCTGATGTGAGCGACGCCATGAATCTTTCCAACCACCTTTCCATGAGGAACGTGCCGTGAGCCAGAGACAATCCTATGCTGTCGGCACCGGCCTGTTCATCGCGCTCGGCTTTGCCGCGCTCGGCTATCTCGCCACGCAGACCACCTCGGTGGCCAACTCCAGTCGCGGCCCCAGCTACACCGTCGAGGCGCACTTCGCCAACATCGGCCAGCTCAAGGAGCGTGCGCCGGTGAAGGTGGCGGGCGTGCGCGTTGGCCAGGTGCAGTCGATCGTGCTCGACCCGGGCAGGGAGACGGCCGACGTGAAGCTGGCCATCGACCAGCGCTACGACCAGATTCCCGAGAACTCGGTAGCCACCATCTTCACCAGCGGCCTGCTCGGCGACCAGTACGTGGGTCTGCAGTATGGCAATTCGAAGAAGAGTCTCGCCGACGGCGGTACGCTGGCGCTCACCCGCCCGGCGCAGCAGCTGGAGGAAATGCTCGGCAAGTTCTTCGGCGCTGGCGGCGTGGCGGACAACCTGGGTGGCAGCTACACCGTCAAGGGTCGCTTTACCAATGTCGGCTCGCTCTCGGTCGGTGCGCCGGTGAAGATGGCGGGCGTGGCGATCGGCACGGTGCAATCGATCTCGGCCGACCCGGTCAAGCTGGATGCGGAAGTCACGCTCTCCATCGACAAGCGCTACAACCAGATTCCGGACGATTCGGCCGCCGCGGTGTTCACCAGTGGTTTGATCGGTACCCAGTACGTTGCCATCCAGCCCGGCGGTTCGCCGGACATGCTCAAGAATGGCGATGAGCTGGTGCTGACCCAGTCGGCCATGCAGATCGAAGACCTGATCGGCAAGTTCCTGGTCAGCGGCTCGTCGTCCGGCAAGCCTGCCGACGGTGCCAAGGCCGACGGCGACAAGCATTGAACTGGCGCATCGCGCACCGATATTCCAACGAGATATCTTTCAGGAGTTTCCCCATGTTGCGCAGTTTGGCCATTGCCACCGCCATTGCCTTTGGCACCGTGATCGCCGCGCCTGTCTTTGCCCAGGATGCGACGCAGGGCCCCGCTGCCCAGCAGACGCCGGTGCAGGTGGTGCAGGCGGTGTCCGACGATCTCGCCAAGGCGATCGACGGCCACCAGCAGGAATTGAAGAACAACCGCGAAAAGCTGATCCACGTGATCGACGACGCGTTCCTGCCGCACTTCGACATCGACTACGCCTCGATCCTGGTGCTCGGCCAGCACGCGCGTGAGGCAACGCCTGACCAGCGCTCGCGTTTCGCCAAGGCGTTCTACGAATCCATCACCCATCGCTATGCGGAAGGTCTGCTCGACTACACCCGCGGCCGCGTGAAGGTGCTGCCCTTTACCGGTGACATGAGCGACAAGCGCACCATCGTGCGCAGCCAGGTGGTGCTGGACGATGGCAAGACCATTGCCGTCGACTACGCCTTCCGCAAGGACAAGAACGGCACCTGGAAGGCCTACGACGTGATCATCGAAGGCATTTCGTACATCACCAACTACCGCAACCAGGTCGACGCCGAAATCCGCAAGGTCGGCATCGACAAGCTGATCAGCAACCTTGAAACCCAGGGTGACCAGGCGCTCAAGGAAATGGAGCAGGAGACCAAGGGACAGCAGGGTTCCAAGCAGTGAGTGCAGCCGTTGCACCCGTGCGCATCGATGAAGGCTCGCCGGGCAGCGTACGCGTGTCCGGCGAGCTGACCTTCGGCAACGCGGCGCAGGCCCTCAAGGCCATCGACGCCGCGGTGGCGCGCGATGGCCGTTCGGAGTTGGACCTCGCCGGCGTCACCCGCAGCGACAGCGCCGGCCTGGCCTGCGTGCTGGCGGTGCTGGCGCAGTCGGCCGAGCGCGGGCGCAAGCTCAATGTGCGCAACATGCCCGAGGGCATGCACCTGCTGGCCAGCGTGTGCGAGGTCGAGGGCTTGATGGCCTGAGTTCCATCCAGCGCCGGACGTGAGAAGGGGCCTTTCGGCCCCTTTTTCGTGCAGCTCGGCAGAAGAACGCGTCAGTCCTTCTTGGGTTCCGGCTGGTCCTGCGACGCCTGCGGCTGCTTCTTCTCCCACTTCTGCTGCTCGTCGAGCAGTTCGTCCGGGTCGAAGCTCTTGTCGTGCAGGCCCTGCAGTTGCTCGATGACCTCTTCCGGCGGGTTGCCGTCGTAGATCTTGTAGATGCGCTGCTGGCGGTAGGCGTCGCGGATGAAGGCGTACGGATCGTAGGCGGAACTGAGGAAGCTTTCCGCGTCGATGGCGCTGGCGCGGATGGTCACCAGGTACATCAGCTCAGGCAGGTACTGCTGGCCATACTCGTAGTGGTTGTTGCGCTCGAAATAGCTGATCGGGTCGAAGAAGTAGCCGTCGACCGGCACCTGCCAGAAGTCGCGCGCCGTGCTCGGTCCGAAGAACGGCACCATCAGGTACGGACCGTCCGGCACGCCCCAACGTGCCAGCGTCACGCCGAAATCGGTGTCGTCCAGCGGGATGCCCAACTGACTGGCCGGGTCGAAGAAGCCGCCGATGCCCAGGGTCAGGTTCACCAGGAAGCGGCCGCTGCCCTGCAGTGCCTGCTTCGGGCGCGCCTGGAGCAGGTCGTTCGCCACCGTGATCGGCATGCGGATATTGGTGAAGAAGTCGGTCATGCAGCGCCGGATGGTCGGGTTGGTCACCTTGCGGTAACCCACGGCCACGGGGCGGATGATGGCCTTGTCCAGCGAGTTGTTGAACGCGTAGACCTTGCGGTTCATCTTCTCGTACGGATCGTCAGTCCGAGGCTTGGCGATCGTGCAGCCGGCGAGCAGCGCAATGGCCAGCAAGGGCAGGCTGCGCATGACGAAAGAGCGAAAGGCGGACGGCATGGAGGCGACTGTCCCGGAGGGGTGGGGGAGTACAATATTGTACTTGCGGGTTTTTTATTATGTACAGGCCCCCATAAGTATTGGGGGCCCCGCATGCAGACGGCGCGAACCGTGCATGATAAGCCTTGCTGCATTGCCAGCAAAGCCGCTGCTGGCTACACTGACAGATGATAAGTCGCTTTATTCTTTAAGGATTTCAGATGGCCCGCATTACCGTCGAAGACTGCCTGCAGGTAGTCGATAACCGCTTCGAGCTGGTGCTGATGGCGACCAAGCGCGCCCGCCAGCTCTCCAAGGGCGCCGAGCCGGCAGTTCATCCCGACCATGATAAGCCGACGGTGCTCGCTTTGCGCGAAATCGCCGATCGCCGCATCGATCAGGCCACCATCGACGAGATCGACAAGGCCGAGCGCGAGCGCGCCGAGCGCGAGGCGCTGGAATGGGCCGCGGCCGAAGTGGACGACGACCTCTCCAAGGGTGGAGATGACTGATGGAAGGCGGCGGCTGTAGCCAGCAACGCCTCGGCGCCGGCTTGTCCGGCGCTTTGCGCTGCGGGTTCCACGTCGCCGGACTCGCTTCCCCCAAACGAAGCGAGGCGGTCGCCTGAGCGGGGACCGAACATCCATGCCCGCCGTCACGGATTCCTCTTCCTCGGATACGTCGACGCTGCCGCCGTACGTGCTGGCCCTGAAGGAGCGCGTGGCGTATCTGCCCGAGCCGCAGGTGGCGCGCGTGGTGCGTGCCTACGAAGTGGGCGCGGTGGCGCACGAAGGGCAGGCCCGCAAGAGCGGTGAGCCCTACATCACGCATCCCGTGGCCGTGGCCGGCATCCTGGCCGAGCTGGGCATGGACGCCGAGACCATCATCGCGGCGATCCTGCACGACACGCTGGAAGACACCGCGCTCAGCCGCACCGAGCTCTCGGGCGAATTCGGCGAGACCGTCGCCGAGCTGGTCGACGGCGTCACCAAGCTGGACAAGATGCGCTTCTCCAGCCGCCAGGAAGCCGATGCGGAAAGCTTCCGCAAGATGCTGCTGGCCATGGCGCGCGACCTGCGCGTCATCCTGATCAAGCTTGCCGATCGCCTGCACAACATGCGCACGCTGGGCGCGAAAGACGCCCCGTCGCGCCGCCGCATCGCGCGGGAAACACTGGAAATCTACGCGCCCATCGCGCAGCGCCTGGGCATGAACAAGTTCAAGGCGGAGCTGCAGGACCTGGGCTTCCGCGCGCTGTATCCCGACCGCTACCGCGTGATCAGCGAGCGTATTCGCGCTGCACTGGGCAATCGCCGCGAAGCCATGGGCAAGATCGAAGCGGCGCTGTCCACGCGCCTGATCGCCGATCACATCACCGCGAAGGTGGTGGGCCGCATCAAGTCGCCGTGGAGCATCTATTCGAAGATGCGCAACGAGCACAAGAGCTTCGCGCAGCTGATGGACGTCTACGGCTTCCGCGTGGTGGTCGATTCGGCCATGAGCTGCTACATGGCGCTGGGCGCCGTGCACGGGTTGTACAAGCCGGTGGATCGCCGCTTCAAGGATTTCATCGCGATTCCGAAGGCCAACGGTTATCAGTCGCTGCACACCGTGCTCCTCGGGCCGTTCGGCGCGCCCATCGAGGTGCAGATTCGCACGGCGGAAATGGATTCGGTAGCCGAGCGCGGCGTGGCTGCTCACTGGGCGTACAAGACCGATTCCGGTCCGGCCAACAGCGCGCAGGCGCGCGCGCGCGAGTGGCTGTCGTCGCTGGCGGACAGCCAGGCCAATACGGTGTCGTCGTCCGAGTTCATCGAGAACGTCAAGATCGACCTGTTCCCGGATGAGGTCTATCTGTTCACGCCACGCGGCGACATTCTTGCGCTGCCGCGCAACGCCACCGCACTCGACTTTGCCTACGCCGTGCACACCGATGTGGGCGACCATGCCGTGGCCGCGCGCGTGGACAAGAAGCTGGTGCCGTTGCGCACGCGTCTGGAATCGGGCCAGTTGGTGGAAATCATCACGGCGCCGTCGGCGCTGCCTAATCCGGCGTGGCTGGAATCGGTGGTCACCGGCAAGGCGCGCACGGCGATTCGCCAGTACCTGAAACACCTGCAGCACGAAGATGCCGTGGACTTCGGTCACCGCATGCTCGATCGCGCGCTCGATGCCCTGGGCACCAGTCTCGATGCCATTCCGCCGGCCGTGCTGGACCGTTTCCTGGAAACCTCCAAGCTCAAGCGCCTGGAGGAACTGCTTTCGGATATCGCGCTGGGCAACCGCATTCCACACCTCGTCGCCAGCCAGTTGGTGGCGGCGCGCGGCAAGAAATCCACCGACGTACAGCAGTCGCCGCATGCGATGGAGAAGATCCGCATCACCGGTGCCGAACGCGGCGTGCTCAGTTTCAGCAATTGCTGCCACCCGTTGCCGGGTGACGAAATCATTGGCTATCTCTCCTCGGGCAAGGGCATCGTGGTCCATCGCGTGGAATGCCCGAACGTGGTGGAACTGCGCAAGTCGCCGGAACGCTGCGTGGCCATCGAGTGGGATCGCGACGTGCAGGGCGATTACCGCGCCGAGCTGCGCATCGAAGTCATCAATCGCCCGGGCGTGCTGGCCACGGTGGCGGCGGCCATCGCGGCGGCCAACTCGAACATCGAGAACGTGGAATACGTCGAGCGCGATGCCGCCGCGGCCACGCTGCTGTTCGCACTCGAAGTGAAGAACCGCAAGCATCTGGCGGAAGTGATTCGCCGCGTGCGCCGCACCGGCGTGGTGAGTGGTGCTTACCGCTACCCGCTGTAAGGCGGAAGTGAGTGAATAGGAGTGAGAGAGGTCGCCAACCGCTTCTCTCGTTCCTCACTCCTATTCGCTCTCTCCTGCCTTTAGACTGTGGGGCCCGAGCAACCACGAGGCTTCCCCATGTCCCGCGACATCATCACCACCGACAAGGCGCCGGCCGCCATTGGCCCGTACTCGCAGGCAGTACGCACGGGCAATACCGTGTATTTCTCGGGCCAGATTCCGCTCGATCCGGCCACCGGCAACATGGTCGAAGGTGATATCGCGCTGCAGGCACGCCAGGTGTTCGTGAACCTCAAGGCGGTTGCCGAAGCGGCTGGTGGTTCGCTCGAAAAGATCGTGCGCGTGGGCATCTACGTGACCAACCTCGGCCACTTCGCCACCGTCAACGAGATCATGGCCGAGTATTTCCACGCGCCGTTCCCGGCCCGTTCGACCATCGAGGTGTCCGCGCTGCCGAAGCTGGCCGATATCGAGGTGGATGCCATCATGGTGCTCGACTGATCGAAGCGCACGCTCCACGCCGACAGTCCGCCGTTCGCCGCCGGCTGCGGTGCGAGGGCGTGCTCGGTTAGGCTTCGTCGATGCCGCCCCGTCGCGCCAATGCCGCCACGATGCTTTCCGATCCCGGTGC
Source organism: Dyella japonica (assembly GCF_040545895.1). GTDB lineage: Bacteria > Pseudomonadota > Gammaproteobacteria > Xanthomonadales > Rhodanobacteraceae > Dyella > Dyella japonica_D. The sequence goes on along the minus strand of NZ_JBEPMU010000002.1, from coordinate 591,242 downwards.
CACGCCGGCGTCGGCGTTGCCCGGTGTCGGTCCGGCGTTGGCGGAAACCCTGGCGAAGCTGGGTCTCGAACGTGTACAGGATCTGTGGTTCCACCTGCCGTTGCGTTACGAGGACCGCACGCACGTCACGCCTATCGCCGATCTGCGTCCTGGCGAGCGCGCCCAAGTGGAGGGCGTGGTGGAGGCCGTCGAACGTGGCTTCCGTTACCGGCCGCAGCTGAAGGTGGCGATCACCGATGACTCGCACCAGACGCTGGTGCTGCGCTTCTTCCATTTCAATCGCAGCCAAGCCGAACAGCTCAAGCCCGGCACGCGTCTGCTTTGCTACGGCGAAGTGCGACAGGCCACGCAGGGGCTGGAGATGGTGCATCCCCAATACCAGCGCCTGAGTGGCGACGAGCCTGCGGTTGTCGACGAGCTGCTGACGCCGGTGTATCCGACCACCGAAGGCCTGGGTCAGAAGCGCCTCGCCGGCGTGATCGCCAAGGCCCTGGCGTTGCTGCCGCAGGATGCGCAGCTGGAGCTGATTCCCACGGAGCTGTGCGTCGCGCACGGTTTGACCTCGCTGCGCGAGGCGCTGCTTTACGTGCATCGTCCGCCGCCGGACGCCAACCTCGGACAGCTCACCCACGGCCGTCATCCCGCACAACAGCGCCTGGCGTTCGAGGAATTGCTCACACAGCATTTGAGCCTGAAGCGCATGCGCGCGGCCGTCCGTCGCCGGCATGCGCCGCGCTTGAAAGGCACGGGCGAATTGCGTCGGCGTTTGTTGGCCAGCCTGCCGTTCGGGCTCACCGGTGCGCAGCAGCGCGTCAGCCAGGAAATCGCCAAGGACATCGCCGAACCCAGCCCGATGCTGCGGCTGGTGCAGGGCGACGTGGGCAGTGGAAAGACCATCGTCGCCGCACTGGCAGCATTGGCAGCCGTGGAATCGGGCATGCAGGTCGCGTTGATGGCGCCGACGGAACTGCTGGCGGAACAGCATCGCCATCATTTCACGCAGTGGTTGACGCCGCTGGGCATCGAGGTGGCGTGGCTCGCCGGCAAGGTCACCGGCAAGGCGCGCCAGCAGGCGTTGCAGCGCGTTGCGTCGGGTGCGCACGTGGTCATCGGTACGCATGCATTGATGCAGGAAGGCGTGGCGTTCGCGCAGCTCGGTTTGGTGATCGTGGACGAGCAGCACCGCTTCGGCGTGCAGCAGCGTCTGTCCTTGCGCGACAAGGGCGCGGATCACGACGCGGGCTTGGTGCCGCATCAACTCGTGCTCACCGCCACACCTATTCCGCGCACGCTGGCGATGAGCGCGTATGCCGATCTCGACGTGTCGGCCATCGACGAATTGCCGCCCGGGCGTACACCCGTGCAGACCATTGCGATTTCCAATGCGCGCCGCTTCGATGTGATCGAACGCATCCACGCCGCCTGCCTCGAAGGCAGGCAGGCGTATTGGGTTTGCACGCTGATCGAGGAATCGGAACAGCTTCGCGCGCAGGCTGCGGAAGTGGCGCATGCGGAGTTGTCGACGGCGCTGTCCGATTGTCGCATCGGCCTTATCCATGGGCGCATGAAGCCCAAGGAAAAGCAGGCCGTGATGGATGCCTTCAAGGCGGGCGAGCTCTCCGTGCTGGTTTCCACCACGGTTATCGAGGTGGGCGTGGATGTGCCCAACGCCAGCCTGATGGTGATCGAAAACAGCGAGCGGCTCGGCTTGGCGCAGCTGCATCAGTTGCGTGGGCGCGTGGGGCGTGGCGCCATCGCGTCCAATTGCGTGCTGCTGTACCAGCCGCCACTCGGCCAGCTGGCGCGCGAACGACTGCAGGTGATGCGCGATACCAATGACGGCTTCCGCATCGCGGAGAAAGACCTCGAACTGCGCGGCCCCGGCGAAGTATTGGGCACGCGCCAGACCGGGCAGTTGAGTTTCCGCATCGCCGATGTTTCACGCGATGCGCATCTGCTGCCGGCGGTGCAGGAAGTAGGCGCAGTGTTGTTGGCGCATCACCCGCAACAAGCCGAAGGACTGATTGCGCGCTGGATCGGCGCGGCGGCCCGTTACGCGCACGCCTGAGCGCAAATTCCTGTGGTGCGGGGAGTCCTTTGCGCTCACCGCCGAACGTCATAAGCTAATCAATCCCCCATGCGAAAGATCGCCATGAGCCAACTGTCACTGTTGATCGACACCGACCCGGGCGTGGATGACGCGCTGGCCATCCTGATGGCTCACGCGCATGCCGACGTGCTCGGCCTGACGATTGCAGCAGGCAATGTCGGCCTCGGTCACACGGTGCGCAATGCGCGCACGCTGGTCGATCTGGTGGGCAAGGCGACGCCGGTTTTTCCCGGCTGCCCGACGCCGCTGGTGCGCATGCCCGAGGAAGATGCCGTGCACGTGCATGGCACGGACGGCTTGGGCGATGTCGGTTTTCCGGAGCCCAAGAGCGTGGCTGCCGAAGAGCACGCCGTGCACGCGTTGATTCGACTGACGCGCGAACATCCGGACCTCACGCTTGTCGCACTGGGGCCACTGACCAATCTGGCGCTCGCCGTGCGCCTCGATCCGACGTTGCCGCAGCGCGTGAAGCGCCTGGTGATCATGGGCGGCGCCGTCACCGGCCTCGGCAACACAGGCAAGATTCCGGCGGAATTCAACATCGGTTTCGACCCCGAGGCGGCGCACGTCGTGTTCGAAGCGTTTCCCAGGTTCGATCTGGTCGACTGGGAAGTGGTGCTGCGCCACGCCTTCGACGACGAGGAATTCAACGGCTGGATCGCGGCTGGCGACCGGCGCGCCACGTTCTTCGAGCAGGTGTTTGGCACGGCGCGCGCGTTCAATGCGAAGCGTGGTCGTCGTGGCGTGATCGCGGCGGACGCGCTGGCGATGGCGGTGGCGATCGATCCGGCCATCGTGACGCGCGCGGAAGAGCGTCACGTCGCGGTGGAAATGGATGGTCGCCTCACGCGCGGTGCCACCGTGGTGGACTGGACGGCCCGCCTGGGTCATCCGGCGAACGCGCGCATCGTGATGGCGGTGGATCAGGCCCGTTTCGGGGCCATGGTGTGCCGGGCGCTGGGGGCTTAAAACGTATGCTCCGGGCCGTCTGGCCAGTCCAAGTGACTGACCGACTTGCCAATGGGGGCCGCCCATGGTTAAAATGCCGCTCTTTTCACCCACCGCTTTGAGTCCGTCATGAAGCCCGATACCCATCCGAATTATCGCCCGGTGGTGTTCCAGGATCTGTCGTCCGACTTCGCGTTCCTGACGCGTTCGACGATCTCCACCAAAGAATCCGTCAAGTGGGAAGACGGCAACGAATATCCGCTGGTCAAGGTGGATATCTCGAGCCACTCCCATCCGTTCTACACCGGCAAGCAGAAGACGCTGGACACCGGCGGCCGCGTCGACAAGTTCCGTCGTCGCTACGCGCAGAAGTAATCGCGCGAAGGCACCTGCTGTCACGCTGCGGCCACGCAGCGTACACATGCTGAAACGCACGGGGCGAGCTGATGCTCGCCCCGTGCGTTTTTGCGTTCGCCATCCGACCATCCGCTAGGGCATGTTGGCGGGTCGATATGCGATAATCGGCGGCGAGGTGTCGCAGCCATCCCCCTACGCGACATCAATCCTACCTCGTCGGCTGTCGCTCCCCAGCGACAAGCCGCCGGTGACATTTCGTGAAGGAGGTTTTCCGTGTCCGATTCCAAGATCGTCAAGTTGGTGGATGAGTCGACCAACCGCAGCAGCGAACTGCCCCTGCTCAGCGGCACGCTAGGTCCCGCATGCATCGACATCGGAACGCTGTACAAGGACACGGGGCATTTCACCTATGACCCGGGTTACGGCAGCACCGCCAGCACCAAGAGCGCCATCACCTATATCGACGGCGACGAGGGCGTTCTGCTGTACCGCGGTTACCCGATCGAACAGCTTGCCGAGAAGTCGAGCTTCCTCGAAACCTCGTACCTGCTCCTCAATGGCGAGCTGCCGAACAAGGACCAGTTCGCCAAGTTCGAGCACGACATCACGCATCACACGATGATGCACGAGTCCCTGAAGGACTTCTTCAAGGGCTTCCACCACGACGCGCACCCGATGGCCATGCTGGCCGCTTCGGTGGCTTCGCTGTCGGCCTTCTACCACGACGACATCGACGTCGATAACGCCGACGACCGCAAGCTGGCCGCGATCCGCCTGATCGCCAAGATGCCGACCATCGCCGCTGCCTGCTACCGCTATTCCATTGGCTGGCCGTTCCGCTATCCGCGCAACAACCTCGAGTACGTCGATCGCTTCCTGCACATGATGTTCGAAGTGCCGAGCGAGCCGCTGGAGATGAGTCCGGTGGCCGCCAAGGCGCTGGATCTTCTCTTCATCCTGCATGCCGACCACGAGCAGAACGCTTCTACCTCGACCGTTCGCCTGGTCGGTTCCACCGGCGCCAACCCGTACGCTTCCATCGCTGCCGGCATCACGGCGCTGTGGGGTCCGGCCCATGGTGGCGCGAACGAAGCCGTGCTCAAGATGCTCGAAGAGATCGGCACGGCCGACAAGGTCGAGACGGCCGTCAAGCGCGCGAAGGACAAGAACGACAACTTCCGCCTGATGGGCTTTGGTCACCGCGTGTACAAGAACTTCGACCCGCGCGCGAAGATCATCCGCGAGATGTGCCACAAGGTGCTCAACGAGCTGGGTGTGAACGACCCGCTGCTCGACGTGGCCATGAAGCTGGAAGAGGCGGCGCTGAAGGACGACTACTTCGTCGAGCGCAAGCTGTACCCGAACGTCGACTTCTACTCCGGCATCATCTACAAGGCGCTGGGCATCCCGACCGAGATGTTCACCGTGATGTTCGCCATCGCGCGTACGTCGGGCTGGATCTCGCACTGGATCGAGCAGCACGAAACCCCGGGTTCGCGCATCGGCCGTCCGCGCCAGATCTACACCGGCGCCAACGTGCGCGACTATGTGGCCAGCGACAAGCGCTGATCCCGTCGTACATCGCATAAAGAAAAAGCCCCGGTTTTGCCGGGGCTTTTTTGTTGCTGCGATAGGCGATCGTTGTTTCTGCTGACGGACTTCAGCGTAGCGCGGAAGACAACATGCGTTCGAACTCGTCGTCATTGTCCGCAGTAGCCAGCAGTTCCTCGACCGCGGCAAGCGAGGCGCGGCGCATGGGTTTCTCGTCGATCCGATCCAGCGGTGCCTGCTTCAGCGCATCCCGTGGCAGCACGGTAATGTCGAAGGGCACGCTGTCGGCGGCGAACAGCAGCACGGGATATTCCTTCTGCTCGTCGCGCGTGGTGCGCAATCGGCGGGTCTGCTGGGTGATGGGGACGCCGCGTTCCTGCAGGAACAGCACCACGCTTTCCGCCGTGTCGCTGAACACGTGCAGGCATACGGCGGAATGCGCGTCGGCCGTGCCTTCGAGCACGGCGCCGACCAGCCGGGGATCGAAGCGGTCAAGGAAGCGCATGGCTTCCACGGCGGCCTCGCGCCGCTCCTGCAAGAGCTGGGGTTGGGACTCGGCGTGGAAGATGCGCTGGTGTTCCCTCAGCGCGTCTTCGATTTCGTTGTTGCGCGGCAAGGCCTGCGCATCGAGGATGCCGAGCCGCTCGGCGGCCTTGACCTTGGCGTGGTGGAAATCGCGGATGCCGTGCTCGCTCATCAGTCGCGCCGCTTCCTGGGCGACGCGAAGACGATTGCGCTGAAGGCGATCCTGCGCGTGGATGCGATGGTGCTGACCTCGTGCCATGCCTCATTCCTCCGGCAATCTGGCGTTCGCCTCGGCGAACGCGGGCGGCAGTGTGGCCTGGGACAGGGTCCGACGCTGCCGACGATTAGAAGATGTCGTAGGCGTGCTGCTGATCCTGGTCCTCCTGCTGCTGGTTGGCCTGGTTACGCAGTCGGTCCACGTCCTCCACCTTGAAGATCTCGGACATGATGTTCGTATCGTCCGCGCCGGCGGGCAATCCGCTGGAGCGGTCGATCTGTACCGTAGTGATACCGGGCGGCATCGGCAAGATGGCTGCCGCCTGATCCTTCAGCACCGTGCCCATATAGGACATCCAGATCGGCAGAGCGGCCTTGGCGCCGAATTCGCCCTTGCCGAGCGAGCCGAAGTCGTCGAAGCCCACCCACACCGAGGTCACCAGGTTGCCGTTGAAGCCGACGAACCAGGCGTCGCGGTGGTCATTGGTGGAGCCCGTCTTGCCGGCCAGGTCGGTGCGACCCAGCGTGGCCACGGCGGCGCCGGTGCCGCGCTTGACCACGTCCTGCATCAGCGAGGTGACCAGGTAATCGTTGCGCACTTCGATCACCTGCGGGGCCAGCACCGGCGGGTGCGTGCCGTCGCCATGGGCGTCGGCCGGGAGCACCGCATCGCCCACGCCGGCCACGCTGCCCGAGGTGGTCGGAGCACCGCCGGCGCTGCCGGCAGCGGCCACGGTGTTGCCCGGAGCCGCGCTGGCGTTGGCCGGCGGCGGGCCCGGCGGGCGCGTATCCAGCAAACGCTCGGCGCAGGTGCGGCAGGCGCGGGCGGGGTTGGCCTGGTAGACGGGCTTGCCGTCGCGGTCGTCGATCTCGCTGATGAAGTATGGCGTCACCAGGTAGCCGCCATTGGCGAACACGCTATAGCCCCGGGCCATGCTCATCGGCGATACCGAGGCCGTACCCAGCGCCATCGAAAGGTTGCTGGGCAGGGAGTCGAGCGCGAAGCCGAAGCGGGTGACGTAGTCGCGGGCAAAGCGCACGCCGATGGCGTCGAGCAGGCGCACCGACACGAGGTTCTTCGATTGCACCAGGGCCTCACGCAGGCGGATGGGGCCGTCGAACTTGTCGTCGTCGTTGGAGGGTGTCCACAGGCCGCCCGGGCGCGACGGGTCGGGCAGGGCGAGCGGGGCGTCATTGACGATCGAGGCGGGCGTGAAGCCGCGTTCGAAAGCCGCCGAGTAGATGAAAGGCTTGAAGCTCGAACCCGGCTGGCGCGCGGCCATCACGGCGCGGTTGAACTTGCTGCGCAGGAAGTTGAAGCCGCCGACCAGTGCCTGCAGCGAGCCGTCTTCAGGGTTGAGCGATACCAGCGCGCTCTGTGCGCCCGGGATCTGCGTGAGCAGCCATTGCCCCTTTTCATCCCGGGTGACGCGGATGATGTCGCCACGCTTGAGTACCGTGGAGACGGTCTTGGGGCTGGCCCCGACGCGGGTGTCGTCGATGCGAGGGCGGGCCCAGCCCACCGAGTCCATGGTGAGCTTCACTTCATCATGGTTGGCCAGATAGACGCTGGCTTCGGTGGCCGTCACCTGGGTGACGATGCCCGGCTGCATGCCGGAGATGTCGGTGTAGCCGGCGAGCGCGCGCTCCAGTTCGTCGGTGCCGGCCTCGGCGGCCAGCTCCTGATGGGCTTCAGGACCGCGCCAGCCGTGGCGATGGTCGTACTCCACCAGGCCGGCGCGGACCGAATCCACGGCGGCCTGCTGGCGCGTGCTGTCGACCGTGGTCTTGACCACGTAGCCCTCGGTCAACGCGTCATTGCCCAGGCGATCGAGCACCTGCAGGCGCACCATTTCCGCCAGATAGGGCGCGTCCACCTCGATGGCCGGCTCGTGCGGGGAAGCATTGAGGGGCTCCTCGATGGCCTGGTCGAACTCGGCCTTGGAGATGAAGCGGTTTTCCAGCATCTGGCCCAGCACCCAGTTGCGGCGGGCCACCATGCGCTTGGGGCTGTTGAGCGGGTTCACCAGCGACGGCAGCTGGAAGGTAGAGGCCAGCGCCGCACACTCGGCCACGGTGAGCTGGTCTAGCGTCTTGCCGTAGTAGTAGGAGGCCGCCGCAGCAACGCCGTAGGAGCGATGGCCCATGAACATCTTGTTGAGATAGAGCTCCAGGATCTGGTCCTTGGTCAGCTCGCTCTCCATGCGCAGGGCGATGAAGATCTCGGTCAGCTTGCGCGAATAGAGCTTTTCCGGGCTCAGGAAGAAGTTGCGGGCCACCTGCTGGGTGATGGTGGAGCCGCCGGAGCCCTTGTCGCCGCCCGAGGCCACCACGTGCCAGCTGGCGCGGGCGATGCCGTGCCAGTCCACGCCCGGGTGCTGGTAGAAGCTGGCGTCCTCGGCCGCCAGCACGGCGTGCTTGAGCCGTTCGGGCACGTCGCCGATGGCCACCGGGATGCGGCGGGTCTCGCCGAAGCTCGCAATCAGCTTGCCATCTGCCGAAAGCACCCTAAGCGGCACCTGCATGTGGTAGTCCTTGAGGACGGCCACCGAGGGGAGACGGGGGGAAATAAGCCAGTAGGCCACACCGACCGCCGCAACACCCAGCAGCAAACCCGTGAAAGCCAGGACCAGGATCCAGCGCAGCAACCGCTTAAGAATTTGCATGATTTGGGTGTTTGCGAGACGTGAGTCAAAACAAGACAGAGTATAGATGTAGCAGTATCCACGGCATGAACCGAGCACGTCACAGCAAGAAGCAGGCCAGCGGCCCAGTCGCCCAACCTGTGGATGCCGTCACGCGAATGAGTCGAGAAAAAGCTCGTAGGCCGTTGCCAATACGTTAATTTTTGGATTAAATGCCGATGCGCATCAGACCCATCTGAGTCTGGGCGCTCAGGGGCAAGGGGGAAAATCGTGGGGCTCTTTACACCCAAGAAGCCGCCGCTTGTTGGCGTCGACATCAGTTCGACGGCCGTCAAGTTGCTGCAGCTCAGCCAGGCCGGCGGTCGCTATCGCGTGGAACATTACGCGGTCGAGCCACTGCCCCCCAACGCTGTAGTCGAGAAGAACATTGTCGAGGTCGAGGCCGTGGGCGAGGCGATTCGGCGCGCGTTGGCGCGTTCGGGTTCCAAGCTCAAGCACGCCTGTGCCGCGGTTGCGGGTTCGGCCGTCATCACGCGCGTCATCCCGATGCCGAGCGAGCTGTCCGAGGATGATTTGGAAGGCCAGATCCAGGTCGAGGCCAACCAGTACATCCCGTACCCGATCGAGGAAGTCAGCCTCGACTACGAGGTACTCGGCCCGGTACGCGACAACCCTGAGATGAACAACATCCTGCTCGCTGCCTCGCGCACCGAGAACGTGGACATGCGCGTCGCCGCGCTCGATCTGGGCGGCCTGTCCGCCAAGGTGATCGATGTCGAAGCCTTCGCCATGGAAAACGCCTTCGCGATGGTGGCCGACCAGTTGAACGTGGGCCGCGACGCGCTGGTCGCCGTGGTCGACATCGGCGCCACCATGACCACGCTGTCGGTGCTGCGCAACCAGCGCACCATCTACTCGCGTGAGCAGGTGTTCGGCGGCAAGCAGCTCACCGACGAAATCATGCGCCGCTACGGCCTTTCCTATGAGGAGGCCGGTCGCGCCAAGCGCAAGGGCGGTCTGCCTGACTCCTACGAGAGCGAGGCGCTGGAGCCCTTCAAGGAATCGCTGGTGCAGCAGATCAGCCGCCTGCTTCAGTTCTTCTTCGCGGGCAGCGAATACAGCAAGGTCGACCAGGTCGTGCTTGCTGGCGGTTGCGCATCCATCGAAGGCATCGGTCCGATGCTGGAAGAGCAGCTTGGCGTGCCGTGCGTGGTGGCCAACCCGCTGGCGCGCATGTCGCTGTCGCCTCGCGTGCAGGCCCAGTCGCTGGCACAGGACGCCCCCGCGCTGATGATCGCGGTCGGCCTCGCGCTGAGGAGCTTTGACTGATGGCACACATCAACCTACTTCCGTGGCGCATCGAGCGCCGCAAGCAGCGCGAGCGCGAGTTCTTCATGCAGCTCGGCGCCGCCGCCGTGGCTGCGGTGCTCGCTGTGCTGGTGTGGTACGCCTGGATGGACGGCCGCATCAGCAGCCAGAACGACCGCAACACGTACCTGCAGGGTGAGATCAAGCAGCTCGACGAACGCATCGCCAAGATCAAGGATCTGGAGAAGGTTCGCGAGAGCCTGCTGGCACGCAAGCAGATCATCGAGCAGCTGCAGGCCAACCGCTCGCAGATGGTTCACCTGTTCGATGAGCTGGTGAAGACCATCCCCGCCAGCGCGCGCCTCAACGGCCTCAAGCAGACTGGCGAGTCGATGACGCTGGACGGCGTCGCGCAGTCCAACGCCAGCGTGGCCGAGTACATGCGCAACATCGAATCGTCGCCATGGATGGGCCACGCCGACCTGCGCAAGACCGAGAACACGCACGGCGACAGCCGTCTGCCTTATGTGTTCGGGCTGGATGTGGCTTTGAGCCGACCCAAGTCCGACGAGAACGGCGACGGTGGCGATCACGGTCCGGCATCGGCCAGTTCAGCGGCACCCGCGGCCGCTCCGTCCAATGTCGCACAGCCCGCCAAGGCGGCCACCGCGGCAGCACCGGCCAAACCGGCCGCCGCCCCTGCAGCCAATGGAGGAGCCAAGTAATGAAGTTCCTCAACGATCTGCAGAGCCTCGACCGCAACAACATCGGTGGCTGGCCCAAATCGGTGAAGATGTTTTTCACCGGCTTGCTCTTCGCCCTCATCGTGCTTGCGTGCTGGTACTTCGTCATCAGCGACCAGCAGGACCAGTTGCAGGCGGCGGTGACCAAGGAAGACCAGCTCAAGAAGGAGTTCTCCGAGAAGCAGGCCAAGTCGGTCAATCTCGAAGCGCTCCAGCAGCAGCTGGACGAAATGCAGGACATGCTGCGCCAGTTGCTGCGCCAGCTGCCCAGCAAGACGGAAATGCCCGAACTGCTCATCGACATTTCGCAGACGGCGCTTTCCGCGGGCCTGGAGACGGAGTTGTTCCAGCCGGGTCCGGAGTCGCCGAAGGACTTCTACGCGGAAAAGCCGATCCAGTTGCGCATGGTGGGCACCTATCACCAGTTCGGTACCTTCATCAGCGGCGTGGCCTCGCTGCCGCGCGTGGTGATCCTGACCATGCACGACGTGTCGCTGACGCCCAAGAACAAGGATCCCAAGGCCGGCGCCGCCGCCAACGGGTTGCTGGTACTGCAGGGCACCGTGAAGACGTACCGCTATCTGGATGAAGACGAAAGCGCGTCGGCCAAGGCGGCCAATGCCAAGTCATCGCATGGCAAGCCGGCCGCGAAGGCAGGGGGGCAGAAATGAGCAAGTTGGCTGCCATCAGGCCTGCCGCCATGGGGAAAACCGCTCTGGCGTTGTGCGCGCTGCTGACCCTCGCCGGTTGCAGCGGGCAGGACGATCTTCACCAGTGGGTTGCGCAGGAAAAGCAGAAGAAGGGCGCGCCGATTCCGCCGTTGCCCGTCATCAAGACGTTCGAGACCTTCCAGTACAACGACCAGGACAAGCGCGATCCGTTCAGCCCGAGCACGGCCGAACTCCAGACCAACACCAACACGGGACCCCGGCCGGACGAAAACCGCGCCAAGGAACCGCTGGAGATGTTTGCGCTGGACAGCTTGAAGATGGTCGGCACCGTGGGGAACGGTACCGGCATGGAAGTGCTCGTGAAGGATCCCGGTGGTGTGATCCACCGTGTCCATCGCAACGAATACATGGGCCAGAACTATGGTCGGGTCACCGCGGTAAGCGAGGACCATATCGACCTGGTGGAGCTGGTATCCAATGGCAACGGTGGCTGGATGGAACGTTCCGCCAGCATCGCGCTCAGCGAGAAATAAGAAACAGGGGCTGATGCAATGACCAACCAATTCAAAACCGTTCGGGGCCGTGTCATGCGCCAGGCTAGCCGTTACATGGTCGTGGGCTTGCTGACACTGGGCGCTGCCTGGTCGAACGCCGCCGCTGCCGTCACCAGCACCCTGAAGGACATCAGCTACGACACGCTGCCCGGTGGCCGCGTCGAGCTGCATCTGAACTTCGCACAGGGGCCGGTGCCGGAACCGAAGATCTTCACCACGGGCAATCCGCCGCGCATTGCGGTCGATTTCCCCGATACCGATAACGCGGCGGCTCGCCACCTCGATATCGGCAAGGGTTCGACGACCGGTGTCTCGGCGGTGTCCGCCGGCGGCCGCACCCGCGTGGTCGTCGAGCTCGTGCGCGACTCCACCTACCGCTCCCGTGTGGAAGGCAGCAGCCTGGTTCTCACGGTGAACAACGGCACCGATGCGCAGACCACCACGACGGCGTCCAACATCGATCCGTCCAAGGCGCTGCCGTCGATGGCCAGCGGCCCGGCGGTGTCCAACATCGACTTCCGTCGCGGCCCGAACGGCGAAGGCCGCATCCTGATCGACTTCAGCGCGCCCGGCGCCAGCGCCGACATGAAGCATCAGGGCGACAAGGTGATCGTGGACATCAGCCACGCCAACCTGCCTGCCAACCTCGCCCAGCGCTTGGATGTGCTCGATTTCGCCACGCCGGTGCAGTCCATCGTCACCAAGGCAGGCGGCGGCGGTGCCCACATGGAAATCAGCGTGAAGGGCCAGGTCGATACGTCGGCCTACCAGAGCGGCAACCAGTACGTGGTGGAGGTGGCGCCCAAGAAGAAGGATCCGAAGGCCGAGGCCGCCACGGCCAAGGGCCAGGAGCCGGTCTACACGGGCAACCGCGTGACCTTCAACTTCCAGGACATCCCGGTGCGCTCGGCCCTGCAGTTGCTCGCCGACATTTCCGGCCTGAACCTGGTGGCCTCCGACACGGTGGGTGGCAGTGTCACGCTGCGCCTGGTCAATGTGCCGTGGGACCAGGCGCTCGACGTGGTGCTTCGCGCCAAGAGCCTGGACAAGCGCCGCAACGGCAACGTGATCTGGATTGCGCCGCAGGATGAGCTGGCCAAGTACGAGCAGAGCATTGCCGATGCCCGCGTGAAGGCCGAGGACAATGCCGAACTCGTCACCGATTACGTGCCGATTAGCTACGGCAAGGCCAAGGACATCGCCAAGCTCCTGACAACCGGCAGCCAGCAGAGCCAGGGCGGTGGTGGCAGCAACAGCAACTCCTCCCGTGGTTTCCTGTCCTCGCGCGGCAGCGTGTCGTTCGACGATCGCACGAACACCCTGCTGATCAACGACAACCCGCAGAAGATCCGCGAGCTGCGCGCACTCATCGCCGTGCTGGACAAGCCGGTGCAGCAGGTGCTGATCGAATCGCGCATCGTGATCGCCACCGACAACTTCACCCGCGAACTTGGCGCCAAGTTCGGCGTGCAGGGCAAGAAGGTGAATCCGAGCGGTCAGCAGCTTTCGACGGGCGGGCAGTCCAATGGCGACGGCACCGCCGGCGGCATCAACGTCAACCTTCCGACTAGCACGCAAGCGGGTAGCTTTGCCTTGGGCATCTTGGGCAAGAACTACGCCCTGGACCTGGAACTCTCGGCCGCACAGACCGAAGGCCGCGGCGAAGTGATCTCTAGCCCGCGCGTCATCACCGCCAACCAGCAGGAAGCGGTGATCCGTCAGGGTCAGGAAATCGGCTACGTGACCTACCAGAACAGCGCCACCGGTGCGGCTGGCAGCGGCACGGCCACGGTGCAGTTCAAGGACGCCGTGCTTGAGCTCAAGGTCACGCCGACCATTACCTCCGACAATCGCGTGTACCTGATGATCAACGTGAAGAAGGACGCGCTGGCGGACTTCATCACCGTGCCGGGCAGCGGCCAGGTGCCGCAGATCGACACGCGTGAGATCAACACCTCGGTGCTGGTCGACAACGGTCAGACGGTGGTGCTGGGTGGCATCTACGAGATCACCAAGCAGAACAACGCCACCAAGGTGCCTGGTCTGGGCGACATCCCGGGTCTCGGTGTGCTGTTCCGCAACACCACGCGCGAAAGCGACAAGGCGGAGCTGCTGATCTTCGTCACCCCGCGCATCCTGAGCGAAAGCCTGCAGTAACAGCGGTTTCGCACGGAACCCGACCAAGGGGCGGCTTAGGCCGCCCCTTTGTTTTTCAGCGCATCGGGCCATCGGCCGATAGGGGCCGGAAGTCATGGGTATTAAACTTCCGCGGCCGGTTAAGGTCTGTGGTTACGTTCAACCCCATGGATTCCCCGATGGACATGCCCGAGGCTTCAACCTCATCCCACCTGCAGCAGGCGTTCTTGCGCGTGCGCGATGAGCTGCAACGCAGCGTCATTGGCCAGCCGCATCTCATCGACTGCCTGCTGGTGGCCCTGCTGGCCGACGGCCACCTGCTCGTCGAAGGCGCGCCCGGTCTGGCAAAGACGACCGTGGTGAAGGCGCTGGCAGGCTGTATCGAAGCCGATTTCCATCGCGTGCAGTTCACGCCCGACTTGCTGCCCGCCGATCTCACGGGTACCGACATCTTCCGCCCGCAAGCAGGCAGCTTCGAATTCGAACGTGGTCCGTTGTTCCACAACATCGTGCTGGCGGACGAGATCAACCGCGCGCCCGCCAAGGTGCAGTCGGCGCTGCTTGAGGCGATGGCCGAGCGGCAGATCACCGTGGGTCGCAGCACGTGGCGCCTGCCCGAGCTATTCATGGTGATGGCGACGCAGAACCCGATCGAGCAGGAAGGCACCTTCGCGCTGCCCGAGGCGCAGCTCGATCGCTTCGTGATGCACGTGACCATCGGCTACCCCGACGCCGCCGCCGAACTGGCCATCCTGCAACTGGCGCGCGAGCAGGCCCGCAAGAGTCTGCACCCCGCGCCGGTTTCGCGACCCACGCTCAGCCAGGCCGACGTCTTCAGCGCACGCGATGCCGTGCTCGACGTGCACATGGCGCCGGCGCTGGAGGAATACATCACGCAACTGGTGCTGGCCACCCGCGAGCCCGGTGTGTATGGGCCCGAGCTGAAGCGCTGGATCGCCTGGGGCGCGAGTCCGCGCGGCACGATCGCGCTGGATCGATGCGCCCGCGCGCATGCATGGCTCGCAGGCCGTGACTACGTGCTGCCCGAAGATGTGCATGCCATCGTCCATGAAGTGCTGCGTCACCGCGTGCTGCTGAGCTATGAGGCGGAGGCCGAAGGCGTGCGCAGCGACCAGGTGATTCGCCGCGTGCTGGACCTCGTGCCGTTGCCGTGAACGCCGTGGTTGACATGAGTCCGGATGGCGACGGCCGCACGCGCGTTCGGCTCGCCGAGCTGGTGGCCTTGCGCGCCCGCGTGGCCAAGGCGGCGCTGCCACGGCTGGAGAGTCGCGCCATGCGCGCCGGGCAGCAGTCCAGCCGTCTATACGGCCGTGGCATGGATTACGCCGAGTCGCGCATCTACCAGCCAGGCGATGACGTGCGCCGCCTTGACTGGCGGCTTACGGCACGCAGCGGAAAGCTGCATACCAAACTGTTCCAGGAAGAGCGCGAAGGGCGCTTGCTGATCCTTGTCGATGCGCACGAGAGCATGCGGTTCGGTACCCGCGTGCGCCTGAAATCGGTGCAGGCGGCGCGTGCCGCGGCGCTGGCCGCCTGGTACGCGGTGCGCGCGGGTGAACGCGTGGGCTTGATGTCCTTCGGCAACGGCCATCGCATGCTGCGTCCGCAGTCAGGCACGCGGGGCGCGCTGGCCGTGTGCGGTGCGCTTGCCGACTGGGATGCGAATTACACCGCCATCCCTGGTGAGCCGCTCTCCGACGTGATCCTGCGCGCTGCAAGGCTCATGCATGGCGCCAACCGCGTGCTGTTGATCAGCGATGGTTTGAGCTGCGACGACGCTGCGCGTGGCCATCTGCTCGAGCTCTCGCGCAAGGCGGGCATTCGCGTGCTGGTGGTTGCGGATGCCCTGGAGCTTGGCCTGCCGCCCGCGGGCCGTTATCCCATGGAGCACGATGGCATCCGGCGCGATGTCGCGCTGTTCGGTGAGCGTCAGCGCCGCGAATTCCAGCAGGCGCTGGGTGCGGGGCAGTCTCGGCTCAATGCGATGGCGCAGTCCCTTGCGTTGCCGCATCTCACCGTCGATACGGCAGCCGATCCGCTCGATGCGGTCATGTCGTTGCTGGCACCGGGAGTGCGTCGATGAGCGCGCCGTCCACCACGCAAACGAACGGGCCTTTGCTGCGCGACATCCATCTGCCCCCTCAGCCTTCGTGGTGGCCGCTGGCACCCGGATGGTGGGGTCTCATGATCCTGGCGCTGCTGGTCGTTGGATTGGTTATCTGGTGGTGGCGCCGGCAACGGCGTCGCCATGCCGAGGAAAGGCATGTGCTCGCCGAAGTGGACGAGGCCCTGGCGCTATGGCGGGAACAACCGCAGGCGCTGGCTTCCGGCTTGCACCAGTTGCTGCGTCGTGGCGCGTTGCGCATCGATCCGACCGCCGCACAGCAGCGCGGCGACGCCTGGCGGCAGACGTTGGCGACGATGCCGGTGGATGCCAGCACGCTTGAGCAGTTGCACGCATTGGAAGCGTCGATGTACCGGCCCGGCATGGTGCTGGATGCTGACGCCGCCGCCCATGCAACACGTCGCTGGCTGCTGCTGGCATGGCGTAAAGGCACTTCCATGCGTACCTCGCGGGCGGTCGCATCGAAAAAGCTGGCCGGGGCGCACCCATGACCGAGTTCGCCTGGCCGTGGGTCATCGTGCTGGCGCCGCTGCCGTGGTTGCTGCGATGGTGGCTGCGCCCCGCCTCGCCGGGGCAGGCGCTGCATCTGCCTCATCCGGGTGTGCATCTGGATACGCCCGAACGCCAGGGGCGCGGCGGTTGGCGCACCTGGTTGCTGGTCCTCGCATGGTTGGCCTTGCTGGTCGCAGCGGCCCGCCCGCAATGGGTAGGTCCGCCCCAGGCGCAGCAGCGCAGTGGTCGTGCGTTGATGCTGGCGGTCGATCTTTCCGGAAGCATGCGCACGGACGATATGCAGTTGAGCGGGCAATCGGTGAGCCGGTTCGGCGCCGTGGAAGCGATTGCCGGCGACTTCATCGCGCGCCGTAGCGGCGACGAAATGGGTTTGATCCTGTTTGGCAGTCGCGCGTTCCTGGTTACGCCGCTCACATACGACCTGCAGGCGGTGCGCGCGCAGCTGCAGGGCGCTGCCGTTGGCCTGGCCGGCACCGAAACAGCCATCGGAGACGCAATTGCCGTGGCAGTGAAACGACTGGCCGGCCTGCCGGAACAGGCGCGCGTGGTCGTCTTGCTGACCGATGGCGTGAACAACGCCGGCAACATCGCGCCGCTCGATGCGGCACACGCGGCGAAGGCCGCCGGCGTGCGCGTGTACACCATCGGCATCGGTGCGACGGAGATGAACATTCCCGATCTGTTCGGCTCGCACACGGTCAACCCGTCGGCGGACCTGGACGAAAGCATGCTGCGCTCCATTGCCACCCAGACCGGCGGCCGCTACTTCCGCGCTACCGACTCCAGCCAGCTTGCCGACGCCTATCGCGCCATCGATGCACTGGAGCCGATGCCGCAGCAGGGGCCTTCCTTGCGGCCCCGGCATGAGTTGTTTCGCTGGCCGCTCGGCATCGCCGTGGCCGCCTGGATGCTGGCTTTCGCACCGCGCCCGCGTCGACGGGAGGCGTTCGCATGAGCGAGGTGTTGCAACAGTTTCATTTCCTGCGTCCATGGTGGCTGCTGGCGTTGTTGGTGCTGCCGTTGCTGGTGATGCTTGCGGCAAGGCGCCAGGGCGCGCGCGACCAGCTGTCGCGCCTGGTCGATCCCGAGTTGCTGCCGTTCCTGTTGAAGGGCACCGCAGTGCGTCGGCGTGCGTCGCCCTGGCTGCTGGCGTGCGGCTGGGTGTTCGTCACGCTTGCCATGGCGGGGCCGACGTGGAGTCGCGTGCCGCAGCCGCTGTATGCGAAACGCGCCGCGCAAGTCGTGGTTGTGTCGATGTCGCAACGCATGCTGGCGCGCGATGTGACGCCCAGCCGGCTTGATCGTGCACGCTACAAGGCGCGCGATCTGCTTGCCGTCAATCACGACGGACTCAACGCACTGATCGCCTATGCCGGCGAAGCATTCGTGGTTGCGCCGCTGACGTCGGATGCGACAGCGCTCAACGACCTGCTCGATGCGTTGTCGCCCGATACCATGCCCGTCGACGGCGACGATGCCGCGCAGGCCATCGCTCGCGCGGTGTCCCTGGTTCACGACGCCAAGGTCGGCGGCGGCTCGGTGGTGCTGATTACCGACGACGCCGATGCCGCTGCGCAAGCCGCGGCGCGCAAGGCCGCGGCCGATGGTGTGCGCGTGTCGGTACTCGGCATCGGCACGGCGCA
This sequence comes from Dyella japonica, assembly GCF_040545895.1. Lineage (GTDB taxonomy): Bacteria > Pseudomonadota > Gammaproteobacteria > Xanthomonadales > Rhodanobacteraceae > Dyella > Dyella japonica_D. The sequence goes on along the minus strand of NZ_JBEPMU010000002.1, from coordinate 573,176 downwards.
AGGCGGACCGGTGCCGCTGGCGGACAACAGCTTCCAGCGTGACGACCAAGGTGGCGTCATGCTCGCACGACGCAACGACGACGACTTGCGCGCCCTAGCCACCAGTGGCGGTGGCCAGTACGTACCGATGACCGACGATGATCGCGACGTCCGCACACTCGCCAGCGAACTGCGTGCAAGCGGGCCGGAGACGCTCGCCGCCGATCTGCATGGTGACGAGTGGCAGGATCGTGGGCCGTGGTTGTTGCTCGCGCTGCTGCCGCTGGCCGCGGCATCGTTCCGTCGCGGCTGGTTGATGCTGTTCGCACTGGCCCTCCTGCCGGTGATGCCGGGCGCGGCGCACGCGAGTGCGTGGAGTGATCTGTGGCGTCGCCCCGATCAGCAGGCAGCAGCGGCACTCGAGCAAGGCAACGCCAAGCAGGCGCAGCAACTGGCGCGCGACCCCGCACTTCGTGGTGCAGCGGCGTATCGCGCGGGCGACTACGCATCAGCCAGCAACGACCTGCGTCCGCTGCCCGCGTCCGACGCCCAGTACAACCTCGGCAATGCGCTGGCGAAGCAGGGCGATTACCAGGCTGCGCTGGATGCGTACGACCGTGCGCTCAAGGCCGATCCCAGGAATGCCGATGCGTTGGCCAATCGCAAGGCGGTGGAAGACTGGATGCGTCGCCAGCCCCAGCAGCCGAAGAACGACAACGGCGCGAAGGACAACAAGGGGAAGGCGGGGTCAGGCCCGTCGACCACGCCGCCTGACAATGCGCAGGGGCAGTCTGGCCAGAAAGGCGACAAGGACAAGCAGGATCAAGGGCAGGGCAAGCCGTCGCAGGACGCGCATGGCGACTCGCAAGGCAACGGCAACAGTCAGAACGAGCAGGGGCATAACTCGTCGATGGACCATCCCTCCGACAAGGACTCCGCGAACCAGCCGCAGACGCCGGAGCAACAGGCCGAGCAGCGCGCGCGCCAGGAACAGGCGCAGCAGGCGCTGCAGAAGCAGATGGACGAGGCGCTGGCCAAGAAGCAAGGCAACGACAAGCCGCAGCATGGCGCGCACGAACTCGGTGTGATCGAGAAGGACGACGCGCAATCCCGGTTGCCCGCCGACGTGCGTCAGGCCTTGCAGCGCGTGCCGGATGATCCCGGTGCGCTGTTGCGGCGCAAGTTTGAACTCGAATACCGGCAGCGCCACGGCGGCGCGTCGCCATCAGAGGGTGATTCGCCGTGAAGTCGCGCTACCTGATCTTCCTGTTGTTCTGCTTGGTCTGCGCGTGGCCGACGCTGTCGCTGGCCGCCGACGTCACCGCCACACTCGATCGCAACCGCGTGGAACTGGGCGAAACAGTCACGCTGAATTTGCGCGCCAGCGGCGGCGCCATGGCCGCGACACCCGACCTCAGCGTGTTGTCGCAGGACTTCGCCGTGCTCGGTTCGTCCAGCAACACCAGCATCAGCATCATCAACGGGCAGCGCACGTCGCAGGTGACGTTGGGCGTGGCGTTGCGGCCGTTGCACGCGGGCACGCTGCGCATTCCGCCGCTGTCGTTCGCGGGAGGAACCACGGCGCCCGTCGAGCTCGAAGTGGCGCCGCCCGACACGACGGCGGCAGCGGCGGGTCGCAAGGACGTTTTCCTGGAGGCCGCGATCGATCCGGCGAGCGCCTATGTGGGCCAGCAGGTGGTCTATACGCTGCGCCTGTTCTACGCCACCGACCTCACCAGCGGCGCGCTGGAGGATCCGCAGGTGGCGGGCATGGACTTCCCTCGGCTGGGCGATGAGATCAACTACCAGGCCGAGCGCGGCGGTCGCCGCTACAACGTGATCGAGCGTCGCTACGCCGCCACGTCGCAGCGCGTGGGTCATCTGCAGATTCCGTCGGTCGCCTTCCAGGGCGAGTCGGTCAACATGGCCAACCCGGATGCCTTCTTCGGCAACGGCACGCCGATCACCGCCTCGTCGCCGACGGTGGATTTCGACGTCCGTCCCGCGCCTGCGCAGGCCGCTCAAGGCGCGTGGCTGCCGGCTCGCTCGCTGACGCTCACGCTCGACGGTGGCCCAACGCACGGCGATCTGCGCGTGGGCGAGCCGCTGACCCTGGTGATGAACGTGCAGGCCGTGGGCTTGCCCTACGAGGCGTTGCCATCGCTCAGCTTGCCATCGCTCGATGGCGCCACGGTGTATCCCGACAAGCCGGTGAACGGCACGCGCGTGGAGGGCCAGTGGCGGGTGGGACGGCGGCAACAGAGCTTTGCAGTGGTGCCCAATCGCGCCGGCACGCTCACTATTCCGGAAACCACGCTCACCTGGTGGAACGTGGTGGAGAACCATGCCGAAACGGCGCGCGTTCCCGCGCAGACGTTCACCGTGTTGGCTGCTGCCAACACACCTGCCACGCCGGCAGCGCCGGCCCCGCAGACCAGCGCCGCGCCGACCGTGCCTTCCGTGGCACCGGCGCCCGTGATGGTGACCGAGCGTGGATGGTGGCGCACGGTGGCACTGGCCAGCCTCGCCCTATGGGTGCTGAGCGTGCTCGCGTGGATGCTGTGGCGTCGTCGGTCGAGTCACCCCGCAGCCGTCGCATCGACCGCTGCAACGCAAGGTTCCACATCGCGTCTGCGCGCCGCCTTCCTGCTGCAGGCGCGTGGCAACGATGCCGTCGGACAGGCCGCTGCGCTGCTTGCGTGGGCGCAGGCGGAACGCTCTTCGCTGCGGAATCTGGGTGAGTTGGCGCAAGCCCTGTCGGCGGGCCCTCAGCGCGAGACCATCGAGGCATTGCAGCGCAAGCGCTACGCGGGCGCGAATGAGCCTGGCCTGGGCGAACGGCTGGCGGCGGCGTTCCGTGATGGCTTTGCATGGCAGCCTGTAGCGGGCGCGTCGGATGCCTCGCCGCTGCCGCCGCTCTATCCGTTCAGCTTGCGTCGCTGAGGGCCTCGCGCCAGATCGCGCCCATGTCCTGCCCAAAGCAGCACACCAGCACCTTCGAAGGCCCGCCCTGAGGCGAATCGAGCAGGCTGCGCAACGCCACGCGCGCCGCCCGCTTGGGCGGGTAGCCGTACACGCCGCAGCTGATGGCCGGAAAGGCGATCGAGGCCAGGTCGTATTCGGCGGCCAGCGTCATGCTGTTGCGATAGCAGCTCGCCAACTGCTCGGGCTCGCCACTGCCGCCGCCCAGCCAGATCGGTCCGACGGTGTGGATGACGTACCGTGCGCCGAGGTCGAACCCCGCAGTGATGCGGGCCTCGCCGGTGGGGCAGCGCATGCCCGGACTGAGCTCGGGAAGCGCCTCGCAGGCTTCCAGCAGCCGTGGCCCGGCAGCACGGTGGATGGCGCCATCCACGCCGCCGCCGCCCAGCAGGGTGCTGTTCGCGGCATTCACGATCGCGTCCACATCCAGGGCGGTAATGTCGCCGACAATGATCTCTATGTTCATGGGTATTGGCTTCGTAAAATGTTGCGACGTATGCTTGACCTTCCTACCGCTCTACCGGAACTGAGCTATCGCCATGACTAAGGCAGAAGACATCTCTTTTGGCTATCTGCTCAACGATGTCACCTTGCTGTTCCGCAAGCACTTCGACAGGCGGGCCGTGAAATTCGGGTTGACCCGCGCCCAGTGGCGCGCCACCAAGATGCTTTATCACCGCGAAGGCCTGCGCCAGACCGAGCTGGCCGAATCGCTGGAGATGGAGCCCATCGCGGTGGGTCGCGTGATCGATCGCCTGCAGGCTGCCGGGTTCGTCGAGCGCCGCCCCGATCCCAAGGACCGCCGCGCATGGCGGCTCTACGTGACCGACCAGGCGCGCGGCGTCATTGCCGACATGGAGCTGATCGCCAAGGGCGTGCGCAAGGACGCCACGGTGGGCATTACCGTGGCCGAGCTGGAACATGCGTTGGGCGTGCTCAACCGCATGAAGGAAAACCTGCAGGCGTTGGACAACGGCGGCCACCCCGACGACGTCGAGGTCTGATCCACCTCGCGGGACGACAAATCCGGCCAACCAGGCCTTCTGGCAGGTGTATGTCATGCTGCTGCCACACTATGTTGCGATGAACATGTCGCCTGCCTGACGGCGGGCGGTTTGCCAAGTGCTGTCGGTCGTGCGGGTCACGGACGCTGGCTGCATCACAATGTTAGGGATGCTCTGTCTGTTCCGCATGGGCGGCATGACTCCAGAGCGTCCGCAGGGCGTGAGGTGTGACGCAGCCCAGGCTGGTGGCCTGGGCAAGGCGCACGTCGGGCCCTGCGGACGCTCTGGAGATCACCCTGCGGGCCGGTTCTGCCTGGCCGCAGCTGCGCGCTGCGCCGATTCGACAGGCCGCCAGCCTGCCTTCATCGTCGCAACCCCCATCTGCGGCCAGGCAGCACCGGTGACGCCTATGTGGAACAGACAGAGCATCCCTAAGTGCAATGCACCAGCGAGGTGAGGGATGCCCAGGTAGAAACACGGGCATGCTCGGGTGCGGCAATCCCCTTTTTCGGACAGGCAGCGCGGCCGATATGGCGGCATCCCGGCGCATGGCGGGCATGCCCATAGCGGTGGGTGGTCGGAGACATCATGCAAGGTAGGTCCCGCAAGAAACTCGTGGTGCTGGCAGTCGTCATCGTCGCTGCGATCGTGGCGGCACAGATGTTCCGCGGCGCCGAGCGCGCCAAGGCGAAGACGCCCGTGGCGGTCGCATCGGTGCCAGTGAAAGTGGCCAGCGCGCATCGTGGCGATCTCGATCTCACCTTGAAGGTGATCGGTCGCGCCGAGGCGTTTTCCACGGTGAATGTGCAGGCGCGCGTGAGCGGGCAACTGCAGGCGCTGCTGTTCAAGCCCGGCGGACAGGTGAAGCAGGGCGACACCATCATCCGCATCGATCCCAGCCTGCTGCAGGCGCAGCTGGATCAGGCGCTGGGCAATCTCGCCAAGGACCAGGCGCAGCTCGACAACGCCAACACCATCATCAAGCGTTACCAGCCGCTGCTGGGCAAGGGTTACGTGTCGCAGATGGATTACGACACGTACAAGGCTAACCAGGGCATCTACACCGCTTCGGTCAAAGCCGACAACGCGGCGGTGGAACTGGCACGTACGCAATTGAGCTATGCGCAGATCCAGGCGCCGTTCGATGCCATCGCGGGTGCGCCGCTGATGTATCCCGGCGCGCAGATCACGGCGAACGACACCTCCATTGTCGTGCTCAACCAGATTCGTCCGATCCACGTGACGTTTTCCATTCCGGAGACGGGCCTCGACGGCATCAAGGCCACCATGGCGCGCGGCAAGGTGCCGGTCGCCGTCAACATTCCCGGTTCCAAGGGCGCGGCGATGGATGCCGAGCTCGACTTCATCAACAACGCGGTGGATACCACCACCAGCACCATCCAGCTCAAGGCGCGCTACGCGAACGACGACGTGCGACTTACGCCGGGACAGTTCGTGGAGGTCGCGCTGCCTACCACGCGCCTCACCAACGTCGTGACTGTGCCTGTCGTCGCGCTGCAGAACTCGCCGCTGGGCAGCTTCGTGTTCGTCGCCAACGCGGACGGCACGGTGCAGCAGCGCATGGTCACGGCGGGCCCCACCACGAATGGACAGATCGTCATCGAGAAGGGCTTGAACGGCAACGAGACGGTCGTGACGGACGGCCAACTGCTGCTGGTCGATGGCGCGCGCATGCATGTCGTAACCGACAACGGATGAGTCGGCGCGCATGAACCTGCCAGCCCTGTGCATTCAACGTCCGGTGATGACCACGCTGCTGATGGTGGCGTTGCTGGTGTTCGGCGTTGCCGCGTATCCGAAGCTGCCGGTCAACGAACTGCCGAACGTCGACTTCCCCACCATCACCGTGAATGCGAGCCTGCCCGGCGCCGCGCCGGAGACGATGGCCACGGCAGTGGCCACGCCGCTGGAAAACCAGCTCTCGACCATTGCCGGCATCCAGTCGATGACCTCGACCAGCGCGCTCGGCAGCACCTCGATCACGCTCACCTTCGAACTCGATCGCAACATCGATGGCGCCGCGCAGGACGTGCAGGCGGCCATTTCCTCGGCGCAGCGCCAGCTGCCCACCAACATGCCCACGCCGCCCACCTTCCGCAAGGTGAACCCGGCGGATGCGCCCATCCTCTATCTCACCCTGCGCTCGCGCACGCAGCCGCTGTCGGTGGTGGACGATTACGCGGAAACGCAGCTCGCCCAGCGCCTGTCGATGATCGATGGCGTGGCGCAGGTGAGCGTGTATGGCGCGCAGAAATACGCCGTGCGCGTGAGCGTGGATCCGCAGAAGCTGGCAGCCAGCGGCATCGGCATCGACACGGTGCAGAACGCGGTGGCGGCGGCCAACGTCAATCTCGCCACCGGTTCGCTCAATGGCAATCGGCAGTTGCTGCAGATCCGTTCGGACGGCCAATTGCAGCGGGCGAACCTGTACAACAGCATCATCGTGGCCTATCGCAACGGTGCGCCGGTGCGCCTTTCCGATCTGGGCAAGGCCGAAGACAGCGTGCAGAACGACCAGGTGGCGAGCTGGTACAACGGCGAGCGCGCCATCGTGCTGGCCATCCAGCGCCAGCCCGGTTCGAACACCGTGGCGACCATCGACCGCATTCGCGCGGTGCTGCCCACCTTCGAGGCGACCTTGCCGCCGTCGATCAAGCTCGCCGTGCTGTACGACCGCTCGGTGTCGATTCGCGAATCGGTGAATGACGTGCAGTTCACCCTGTTGCTCGCGGGTGTGCTGGTGGTGCTGGTGATCTACCTGTTCCTCGGCGACGCCTCGGCCACGTTGATTCCCGCGCTGGCGCTGCCGGTGTCCATCGTGGGTACCTTCGGCGCGATGTTTGCGCTCGGCTACAGCCTGGACAATCTCTCGCTGCTTGCGTTGACGCTGGTGGTGGGCTTCGTGGTGGACGATGCCATCGTGATGCTCGAGAACATCGTGCGCCACGTGGAAGAGGGCATGGACCCGTACGAAGCCTCGCTCAAGGGCGCCAGCGAAATCGGCTTCACCATCTTCTCGATGACGCTCTCGCTGGTGGCGGTGTTCCTGCCGGTGATGTTCATGGGCGGCATCGTGGGCCGTCTGTTTCACGAGTTCGCCGTGACGCTGAGCGTGGCGATCCTGATTTCCGGCTTCGTCTCGATCACGCTCACGCCCATGCTGTGCAGCCGCTTCCTCAAACACGCCGAGCACGAGAAGAAGGCCAGGGTCGTGCTGTGGTTCGACGCGGGCTTCGAGCGCGTGCGCCGCGGCTACGTGAGTTCGCTGACCTGGGCCGTGCATCATCCGCGCAGCATCATGGGCCTGTTCGTGGCGAGCCTGCTGGCGACCGCGGTGCTGTTCGTGGTGGTGGACAAGGATTTCATTCCGGCTGGCGATTCGGGCCAGCTCAACGTGAACGTGGAAGGCCCGGATGACACCTCCGTGGCCAGCATGGCGCAGCGTCAGCAGCAGCTGGCCAAGATCGTGGGCGAGGATCCGAACATCGCCAGCTACATGTCTTCGGTAGGCAGCGGCGGTGCGCGCACCACCACCAACAATGGTTCGTTGTCGCTTACGCTCAAGCCCGCCAGTGAACGGCCGCTCGGCATCAACGAGATCATCCAGGAGCTGCGCGTCAAGTTCGCCAAGGTGCCGGGCATCCGCGCCTATATCCAGAACCCGCCGCCGATCCAGGTGGGCGGACGTCAATCGAAGGCGCAGTACCAATACACCTTGCAGTCGATCGACACGCCGTCGCTCTACGACTGGTCGGGCAAGGTGATCACCGCCTTCAGCAAGCTGCCTGGTTTCCAGGACGTCACCAGCGATCTGGACCTCAATGGTCCGTCCATCGTGGTGGACGTGAATCGCGACAAGCTCGCCACGCTCGGTCTCACCATGGACCAGGTGCAGACCGCCCTGGGCTCAGCGTTCGGCGCCAACCAGATTTCCACCATCTACGGCGCGTCATCGCAGTACTGGGTGATCCTGCAGGTGTATTACGCGCTGCAGAACGATCCGGATGTGCTGTCGCAGATCTACGTCACCTCAAGCAGCGGCGGCCTGGTGCCGCTCAACGCGGTGGCAAGCTTCGCGCGCAAGCCGCAGGCGCTCACGGTGAATCACCAGGGGCAGATTCCCGCAGTGACGGTGTCGTTCAATCTCGCGCCGGGCGTGAGCCTCAGCGAAGCGGTGGCGAGCATCGATGGCGCGATGAAGCAGATGAACCTGCCGCCCACGATCACCGGCAGCGTGCAGGGCACGGCACAGGCGTTCCAGGATTCGATGCAGGGCATGGGCCTGCTGTTGGTGCTGGCGCTGTTCGTGATCTACCTGGTGCTCGGCATCCTGTACGAAAGCTTCATTCATCCGTTGACGATTCTTTCGGGCCTGCCGTCGGCAGGCGTGGGTGCGTTGCTTACGCTGATGATCTTCCGCGCACCGCTGGACCTGTTCTCCTTCGTCGGTATCGTGATGCTGATCGGCATCGTGAAGAAGAACGCGATCATGATGATCGACTTCGCGCTGGAGAAGCAGCGCAGCCACGGCACCGCGCCCGCGCTGGCCATCGTGGAAGCCTGCCACGTGCGTTTCCGCCCCATCATGATGACGACGATGGCCGCGTTTGCCGGCACCTTGCCGATCGCCCTGGGCTTGGGTGCCGGTGCAGATACGCGCCGCCCGCTGGGCCTGGCGGTGGTGGGTGGCCTGCTGGTGTCGCAGGTGCTCACGCTGTACCTGACGCCGGTGATCTATCTGTATCTCGATCGCCTGCACGAGCGGTTCTCGCGCAAACGTCGGGTGGGCGAGGCCGAAGCGGCGCACTGATTGCGCCGGTGAAAACGGCACAAAAAAAGGGCGGCCATGGGCCGCCCTTTTATCGTCATGGCGCCGGCATCACTCTTCCGCGCCGTCGCCCTTGAACGCATCCGGCGCTGAACCGAAATCGCCATTGGCCTGCGCGGCCATGTAGGAGAAGGCGGCGTACACGGCCACGTTTTGCGCCAGTTCCTTCGGGTCAATCTTGTCGAGTGTGTCGTTGGCGGTGTGGTGGTAGTCGAAGTAGTCGGTGCCGTCCTGCACCAGCGTCAGCGCGGCCATGCCCTTGCCGTGCATCTGCGACAGGTCGGAACCGCCGCCGCCCGGCTTCTTGGCGTCGTAGTCCACGCCGATCGGCGCCAGCACCTTGGCGATCTGTTCGATGGCGCCGCGCGCCTCGGGCTTCACGCTGGCGGTCATCAGCCACACCTTGCGCGCACCGAAGTCGGACTCGGTGCCGAGCTGGAACTTCGACACTTCCGCGGCGTGCTTGTCGGCGTACGCGCGACCACCCCACAGGCCCATCTCTTCGTTGGCGAAGGCGATGACGCGGATGGTGCGGTCAGGGCGCTGCGGCATGTCGTGAATCAGCTTGCCTGCTGCCATGGCAATCGCCACGCCTGCGCCGTCGTCGATGGCGCCGGTGCCCGGATCCCACGAATCGAGATGTCCACCGATGGCCACGACCTGTTCCGGATGCTTCTTGCCGGTGACTTCGCCGATCACGTTGGCGCCGGTGTAGCTGCCGTTGAAGCCGACATCGAGGTCGAGCTTGACGCTGACAGGCTTGCCGTAACCGAGGATGCGCGTGAGCTGATCGGCATCGGGGTTGGAAAGCGCGGCAGCGGGAATGGCGTCCTTCGGATCAGTGAAGCCGGTGACGCCCGTGTGCGGCGTGCGGCTGTTGGCATCGGTGCCGGCCGAGCGCAGCAGGAAGGCAGCGGCGCCCATCTTGGCGGCGATCACCGGGCCACCCACGCGCACGCCCGAACCGATGGCGTAGTCGGCGCCGTCCTTGTGGCGCTGCATGTGCGCGTCGACGTAGACGATCTTGCCCTTCACGCTGGCCGGGTCAGCCTTCTTCAGCGCATCGAGGCTGTCGAAGCGAACCACTTCGGCAGTGAGGCCGCCCTTGGGCGTGCCGGCCGAGTAACCCAGCGCAATCAGATCCAGCGCCTGCGGGAACGGCGCCACGATGGCGGCGTGTTCGCTGCGGCGTTCCCACAACGGATAGGTCACCTGCTCGGTGTAGACCTTGTCGAAACCCAGCGCCTTGAACTTGGCAATGGCCCACTCGCGGCCGCGCAGATCGGCCGGACCGCCGGCAATGCGCGGACCCACTTCGGTGGTCAGCGATTCGACGATCTCGTAGGCCGTGTTGTCGTTCATCGCCTTGTCGCGCAACTGTTCGGCCGTCTTTACGGCTGCGGCGGGAACCGTGGTCTGGGTGGCGGCGTTCGCCGAGCCGATGGCAAACATCAGGCTGGTGGCGAGCAGGGTAAGCGGCAGTTGACGCATGGGGACGTTCCTTGGGCGGAAACTTCGATTATGGCCCGCGTGCCTCTGGCTGCTTAGGCCAGAAGTCACGGTGCGGGGGCAAAACGGCAAAAACAAAAAAGGCGCCACCGGCGCCTTCTTCGCGCAACGTTCCTCGTCGCTTACTTCGGGTTCTGCGACTTGAGCAGGTCGCGGATCTCGGTAAGCAGCACCACGTCCGCCGGCGGCGGCGCGGGCGCGGCCTCCTCGCGACGGGTGATCCGGTTGATGGCCTTGACTACCAGGAAGATCGCAAACGCAATGATGAGGAACTGGATCAGGGTATTGATGAAGCTGCCGTAGCCAATAGCCACTTCGGCAATTTTGTGGGCGGGATCGGTATTGTCGGCGGCCTTGAGTACCCACTTCATCTGCGCGAAATCGATGCCGCCGGTGAGCAGGCCGATCGGCGGCATGATGATCTGGTCCACCAGCGAGGTGACGATCTTGCCGAACGCGCCGCCGATCACCACGCCGACCGCGAGATCGATCACGTTGCCGCGCATGGCGAATTCTTTGAACTCTTTGATCATGCTCATGCTTCTCTCCCTGGGCTGGATGGCGCCAACACTCTAGCGCAGCGTGATGTGCACGCGGCATGCAGCCGCGTCCGCAAATTCAAACGACCTTGCCTTCGAGCGTGGCCACACCCGCCAACTCCGCATGGAAGCGGTCGCCGCGTTGCAACGCCGAAACACCGGCCGGCGTGCCGGTGAAGATCAGGTCGCCGGCCTTCAGTTCGAACAACGTCGACAAGATGGCGATGACTTCGTTGACGCCGTGCACCATGTCGCCGAGGCGGCCGTGCTGGCGCGGCTGGCCGTTGATGGTGAGCGTAAGCGCGGTGTCGTCGTTGAGCGACGCCTCGCCGGCCGGGCGCAATGCCGACACCGGCGCGGAATGGTCGAAGCCCTTGGCCACGTCCCACGGATGGCTCTTGGCCTTGGCAACGGCCTGCAGGTCGCGGCGGGTCAGGTCCAGTCCCACGCCGTAACCCCAGATCAGCGCGCCGGCCTGTTGAGCGGAAAGGTCACGTCCGCCCGCGCCCAGCGCCACCACCATTTCCACTTCATGGTGCAGGTCGCTGGTGGCTTGCGGGTAGATGACGTCGGCACCGTCGGTGACCACGGCATCGGCGGGCTTGGTGAAGAACAGCGGCGTGTCCTTGTCCACCGTGGCACCCATTTCGCGGGCGTGCTCGGCGTAGTTGCGGCCGATGCAGAAGATGCGGCGCACCGGAAAACGTTGGTCGCTGCCGATGATCGGCAGGCTCGGAATAGCGGGAGGCGTGATGGCGTATGACATGGCCCGGAAGGTTACCATCCCGGGCCCCGCACGCCAGTCTCCTGTCACGTCAGCTTTTTTCGCGCCGGGCATGCGAGTACAACCGGGCCGGTTCTCTGCCCTCTACCTGTGTCAGCCGGGATGACACCTGTCACTGCGTTTGGCTGATGAGGGCTTCTGGAGCCGGCGGGCTCGCTCCAGCATTGTGTATCGCACTGAGGAACCGGCGGGGACCGGCAGGGAGAGCGTGTGGCGAATGCAGATCTATTGAAGGAACTGCGCATCGAGAAACACCTGCGCGAGGAGCATGGCCAGGGACCGGGGCGTTGGCCTTGGATCGTCGGCGGTGCGTTGCTCGCGCTGTTGTTGATCGCGCTGGTGGCCTGGCTGGTGATGGGCCAGCGTGCCATCGAGGTGCAGACGGCCCAGGCCCAGTCGCCGGTAGCCAATGCAGCGGCCGGTGCGGTGCTGCAGGCGACCGGTTATGTCACCGCGAGGCGGCAGGCCACGGTGTCGGCGCAGATCACCGGCACGCTTACCGACGTGCTGATCGAAGAAGGTGATCACGTGAAGCAGGGCCAGGTGGTGGCGCGACTGGACGACTCGCAGTACAAGGCGGCACTCGATGCCGCCCGTACGGCTGCCGCTGCGTCGCATGCGCTGGTATCCCAGTTCCAGGTACAGCTGGCGCAGAACGAGCGCGATGCCGTGCGCAACGAAGGCCTCGCGGTAAAGGGTCTGGTCGCCAAGCAGGCCGCCGAGCAGTCGCGCACGCTGGTGGACAGCACGCGCGCCCAGTTGCTGTCGCAGCAGCGCAACGCGGCCTCGGCCGATGCGCAGGTGGTGGAGGCGCGGGTGAACTTCGACTACTGCGTGATCCGTGCGCCGTTCGATGGCGTGATCACCACCAAGGACGCGCAGGTGGGCGAAATCGTCTCGCCGTTCTCCGCGGGCGGCGGCTTCACCCGCACCGGCATCGGCACCGTGGTGGACATGGATTCGCTGGAAGTGGATGTGGACGTCAACGAGGCCTATATCGGCCGCGTGAAACCGAACATGCCCGCCGAAGCCATGCTCGACGCCTATCCCGACTGGAAGATTCCCGCCCACGTCATCGCCATCGTGCCTGCCGCCGATCGCGGCAAGGCCACGGTGAAAGTGCGCGTGGCGCTGGCGAAGAAGGATGCCCGCATCGTTCCCGACATGGGCGTGCGCGTCTCCTTCCTCGAACAGAAGCAGGATGAGCCGCAAGCCCAGGCACAGGCGCCGCAGGGCGCGCTGGTGCCGACCACGGCCATCGCACAGCGCGACGGCCACGGCGTGGTGTTCATCGTCAGCAGTGACACCGTGCAGCAACGCAGCGTGTCGCCGGCCGCTTCGAAAATCGGCGACCAGAGCCTGCTGCCGACGGGCGTGCAAGTGGGTGACACCGTGGTGGTGTCGCCGCCAACAGCATTGAAGGACGGCGACCGGATCAAGGTGGCGGCGAAAGCCGCGCAGTGATCCGCCTCGTCAACGCGTGATCGGGTGCATCGCCGCCGCGTGATGCCAAACAATTCGCATCAGGAGCACAAGCATGAGCACGTTGATCGAAACCCGCGACCTTTCCAAGGTGTACGAGCGCGGCAAGCAGAAAGTGGAAGTGCTGCACCACATCAACCTCGACATCGCCGAGGGCGACTTCCTTGCGCTGATGGGGCCGTCGGGTTCGGGCAAGACCACCTTGCTCAACCTCATCGGTGGCCTGGATACGCCGACCGGCGGCAGCATCACCGTGGCTGGCCAGCGTCTTGATCAGCTCGGCGGTGGCCAGTTGGCCAAGTGGCGCGCCTCGCACGTGGGCTTCGTGTTCCAGTTCTACAACCTGATGCCGATGCTGTCGGCGCAGCGCAACGTGGAACTGCCGCTGCTGCTCACCAAGCTTTCCGCCGCGCAGCGCCGCAAGAACGCTTCCATCGCGTTGCAGCTGGTGGGGCTGGGCGAACGCGCGTCGCACAAGCCGAGCGAACTCTCCGGCGGTCAGCAGCAGCGCGTGGCGATTGCGCGCGCCATCGTGTCCGATCCCACGCTGCTGGTGTGCGACGAACCGACCGGCGACCTCGATCGTCAATCGGCGGAAGAAGTGCTGGGCTTGTTGCGCGTGCTCAACCGCGAGCACGGCAAGACCATCGTGATGGTCACGCACGACCCGAAGGCGGCCGAGTACGCCAACCACACGCTGCATCTGGACAAGGGTACCTTGGTCGAACAGGCACTGGCGTGAGGATGCGACGATGAAATATCTCCATCTCATCTGGGCGGCGCTGTTCCGGCGCAAGGCCCGCACCCTGCTCACGCTCGTCTCGATCATTGCCGCGTTCCTCCTGTTCGGCATGCTCGACGCCGTGCGCACGTCGTTCAACCAGGCCGGGCAGAGCGCCAACGGTGCGCAGCGCCTGCAGACCGGCTCAAAACTCTCTTTCATCCAGACGCTGCCGCAGTCGCTGGAATCGCAGATCGCGCAGGTTCCCGGCGTGAAGATGGTGACCTACGCGAACTGGTTCGGCGGCGCCTACCAGGATCCGCACAACCAGGTCTTCAGCTTTGCGGTGGAGCCGAACTACATCGATCTCTATCCGGAGATCGACGTGAGCGCGGCGGAGCGCAAGGCGTTTGACGACACGCGCACCGGCATCCTCGTGGGCGAGAAGCTGGCCAAGCGCTTCAACTGGAAAGTGGGCGACAAGATTCCGCTGCAGTCGACGATCTTCCCCAATCGCCAGGGCAGCAAGAACTGGACCTTCGACATCGTCGGCATCCTGCATTCCAAGGACAAGAAAGCCGGTGGCTTCTTCGACCAGATGCTGTTGCTGCACTGGAAGTACTTCGACGAAACCACGCCGTTCAATCGCGGCACGGTGGGCTGGTACGTCACGCGCGTGGCCGATGTGAACGAAGCCGACCGCGTGGCCAAGGCCATCGACGCGATCTCGGCCAATTCCGATCACGAGACGCGCACGCAGACCGAGCAGGCGGCCACCGCCAACTGGATGAAGCAGCTGGCGGACATCGGCCTGATCGTGGGCTCGATCATGGGTGCGGTGTTCTTCACGCTGTTGCTGCTGTCGGGCAACACGATGATGCAGGCGGTGCGCGAGCGCACCAGCGAGCTGGCTGTGCTCAAGACCATCGGCTTTTCCAACCACGCCGTGCTCGGCATCGTGCTGGCCGAGTCGGTGTTGCTGCTGTTGCTCGGCGGCGTGATCGGGCTGGGCCTCGCCTCGTTGATCATTCCCGTCGTGAGCGCAGGCAGCGGCGGCATGCTCAATCTGCCCAGCGTGGGTGCCAGCAGCTGGATCCTGGGCCTGGTGTTGATGGTCGCCATCGGTCTGCTGGTGGGCGCGCTGCCGGCGATGCGGGCGATGCGACTGAACATCGTCGACGCATTGGCCGGCCGCTAAGGAGAGCGACATGAAAAATTTCCTGATCAATCTTGGCTTGATCCTCCTGATCGCTGCGGTGCTGGTCGCCTGGATCATGCTGCCGTGGCAGGGCGTGATCGTGCTGGCGGTGCTGTTTGCACTGTGGATGGCGTTGACCCGCGGCGGGCGTCGCGCAGCATCGGTGGCGAGCGTGGGCATCAGTACGCTCCGGCAGCGCCTCGGTTCGTCGGCGGTGATCGTGATCGGCATTGCCGGCGTGGTCGGCGTGCTGGTGGCGCTGCTGGCCATGGGCGAAGGCTATGCAGAGACGCTGCGCAAGACCGGCAGCGCGGACACGGCCATCGTGATGCGCGGATCCTCCGCGGCGGAAGTGATGTCCGTGCTCGACCATGACAGCGTCACGCTGATCCCGCAGGCGGCTGGCATCGCCAAGGACGCGAAGGGCCAGCCCATCGCGTCGCCGGAACTGGTGGTCGCGGCCAATCTTCCGCTGAAGGGCGGGAACCCGGACGACGAAGGCAGCGTGCAGCTTCGCGGCGTCGGCGACCAGGCGTGGGCGGTGCGACCGAACGTGAAGGTGGTCGAAGGACGCAACTTCCAGCCCGGCATGCGCGAGTTGATCGTGGGCAAGGGCGCGGCCAAGCAGTTCGAAGGCCTTGTGCCGGGACACACGGTGAAGCTGGGCAACCAGCAGTGGACGGTGGTCGGCGTGTTCTCGTCCGGCGATGCGATGGATTCGGAAGTGTGGGGCGATGCGAGCGTCGTGGCCGATACCTATCGTCGCGGCAGCAGCCGTGCCTCGGTGACAGTGCGGCTGGCCGATCCCACCTCCTACGACAAGTTCAAGGCCGAACTGGAAGGCAATCCGCAGCTGAAGGTGGATGTGAACACCACGATCGACTACTTCAGCAAACAGTCCGAAGGCATGACCAAGGTGATCAAGGTAGTGGGCATCGCGGTGGGCCTGATCATGGCCATCGGCGCCATGTTCGGCGCACTCAACACCATGTTTGCCGCAGTCGCCGCCCGTGCACGCGAAATCGCCACCTTGCGCGCCATCGGCTTCCGCGGCTTTCCCGTGGTGGTCGCCGTGATGCTCGAAACCATGCTGCTGGCATTGGTAGGCGGGCTGCTCGGCGGCTTGCTCGCGTGGCTGATCTTCAACGGTTACAGCGCATCCACGCTGGCGGCGGGCACCGTGGGCAAGTTGAGTTTCGAATTGCGCGTGTCGCCGGCGCTGCTGTGGACGGGGCTCAAGTGGGCGCTGGCCATCGGCTTCATCGGCGGCATCTTCCCAGCGATGCGCGCCGCGCGTTTGCCGGTGACGACGGCGCTGCGCGAACTCTGAGAGTCATGCACGAAAGAAAGGGCGCGTCGAACGACGCGCCCTTTTTTCTTCGCCAGGCCATGCCGACATCAACGGCGCTGGCGGGCCAGCGTAATGGCGCCCACGCCCACCAGGATGATGGCCATGCCGATCAGGTCGTACGGCCCCACGCTTTCGCCGGCGAGCAGCACGCCGAACAGCACGGCCACCGGTGGGTTCACGTACGCATAGCTGGTGGCCAGGGCAGGGCGTGCGTGCTTGAGCACGTAGAGGAAGGCGCTGAAGGCGATGATGGAGCCGAACACGGCGAGATAGATCAGCGCCAGCGTGGCGCGTGTGGTCGGGTGCGCAGGCAACTGCTCGCCGCTCGCAAAACCCACGATCAACATCGCCACGCTCGCGCAGAGCATCTGCGCAGCCGTATTCATGGGGCCTGCCGGCATGTCCTGGCGACGACTCCAGGTGGAGCCGAACGCCCAGCTCATCGCGGCGACCAGCAAGGCAATGGCACCCAGGCGCGAACCGGAAAGACCGGCGCCGAGGTTCAGCACAATCACGCCGACGAAGCCGATCACCAACCCGACGGTCTCGCGTCGCGAGGGCCATTCGCCGTAGAGGCCCGAAAACACCGCGGCGAACAGCGGCATGCTGGCCACCGCGACGGCCGCGATGCCCGAGCTCACGCGCTGTTCCGCAAAACACACCAGACCGTTGCCGACGCCCAGCAACAGGAAGCCGGTGATGGCGGCGTTGCGCCATTGGCGCGGCGTGGGCATCGCCACGCCACGCAGGCGCAGGAAGGCGAAGAGCGCAACACCCGCGCCGAGGAAACGAATGCCCGCAAGCAGGAAGGGCGGATAGCTTTCCAGGGCATAGCGGATGCCCAGGTAGGTCGAGCCCCAGATGATGTACAGCGCGAACAGCCCCAGCGGCACGAGCAGGCGCGTGTCGGCAACAGGAGCAATCACCGCAGGGGCGGCTGAAGAAGTCGTCGTGTCTGTCATGGCGGGCTGCGCGAGGGGCATCCCGGGGTGGATGCCGCTCATAGTTTACAGGCAGAACAACCTTAGTCCGGGCGCGTTGCGGTCGGAAGCGAGGCTTCCGCAAGGCAGGCTTGAGCAGCGCTCAAGTCACGCGGCGGAGCGATGTCCCTGCCGGTGCTCATCGCGCCGTTCGCTGGCGAGCAGCTCGCGCTTGCGCTCCACGCCCCAACGCCAGCCGCCGAGTGAGCCATCTTCACGCACGATGCGATGGCACGGCACGATCAACGCCAGGCGATTGTTGCCGCACGCATTGCCGATGGCACGAGCCGCTTTGGGCATGCCCAGTTCCGCAGCGAGCTCGCCGTAACTCTTGGTGGTTCCTGACGGAATCCGCGTCAGTGCGTTCCATACGCGCCATTGAAAGGCGGTGGCGGCCACGTCGAGTGGCGGAAGGTCGGGTGCATCCACGTCGCTCCAGCCCAGCTCGCTGGCGATGCGGGCGATCACTGCATCCAGCCATTCTTCGCGGCCGGCATCCACGCGTTCGCGCGAGGCTTGCGGAAACTCGTCGGCGAGGCGCTTTTCCAGTTCCGCATCGGTATCGCCCAGCGTGACCGAGCAGATGCCTCGCGACGTGGTGGCGACCAGCAGCCGGCCCAGCGGTGTATCGGTGGTGGTATAGCGGATGTCCGCACCCGCACCGCCCGCGCGATAGCTGGCAGGCGTCATGCCCAGCAGGCGGTCGCTGTGTTCGTACACGCGGCTGCCGGAGCCGAAGCCCGCGTCGTACACCGCGTCGGAAACGGCGGCGCCTTTGCGCAGCGCGCTCTTGAGTTGTCCGAAGCGGCGCGCGCGGTGATATTCGGCCGGACTCATGCCGTAACGACGGCGGAAGGCGCGCTGCAGGTGGCTGGGACTGAGGCTGGCGGCCTCAGCCAGCGCCTGCAGGGTGGGCGCCTCGTCGGCGCGTTCCAGCAGCAGGCGGACATGTTCGAGAGTGCTTTCGTTGGCGTGGCGGGCAGTCATGGTCGACATCCGAAGAACCGATGGATCCAGCCTAATGCTGCCCTCGTGGGGCAGCCATCCGGATCTTGCGCAGCACGGCGGACACCCGCAGGCGCCCGATCAACTCCGGGTCACGTCAAAGCGTCGATGGACGGTGTTGCGTGGCGGCCCTGGGGCCGGGACGTCAACGCGCGGCGTGATGCGTCTGGTGCAACACCACGTATTCGCCCTCGATGACTTCGGGCGTGTGGGCACGACGAGCCGCAGGCGACACGGCGCCGCGCTTGCGCGACCATTGGCGCAGTGCGAACACCACGGCCCCGCCGATCAGCAGCACGCTGGCCACCACAAGACCGAACACCATCAAGACGCCCACCACGGCGAGCCCCACGAGCAGCGACAGGGCGCGGATCAGCGGGTGGCGGGAACGACGCGGCATGGGCAGTGAAAAGCGCATGTGTTAAAAATCCGTGTGGTAAAATCAACGACTTACGTGCGTAACGATGGGGCCTTAAGGCCAAAGAGGCAAGTGCCGATGGATACAGCTGCACCCGACCAGGCGCTTTGCCGACTGGACGATATTCCCGACGGCGGCGCCATCGCCGTCGATGCCGTGCTGCGCGACGGCGAAGAAAGCGTGATCGTGCTGCGCCGCAAGGACGCCGTGCACGCCTATCTCAACATCTGCCCCCATGCGGGGCGTCGACTGGATTGGGCGCCGGGCAAGTTCCTGGTGAAGGACAACCTGCTGATCTGCGCGGCCCATGGCGCGTCGTTTCAGGATGTCGACGGCCTGTGCGTTGGCGGCCCCTGCCGTGGCGAGCACCTGCGTGCCGTAGGCGTGCGCGTGACCGAGGGCGAGGTTTGGCTTGACGATTGAGCCATGCATCTTGGCGTCGCGACCGATGAAGAAAGGCCCGGCATCGATCCGGGCCTTGCGCATCACTCGGTGATCTTGTCGAGATTGCTGCGGAAGTTGTCTAGATCCCGATCGCTGGTGAGCGAGTACAGAGAGTAGCGCCGGCTCAGTATGGCGCCGCCGTCGCGGATCAGTGGATCCCACACGTTGGACAAAATGGCACGCCGTGTCGAATGCGACATTTCATACATCGAGAACTGGTCTCTATGGCTAGACCTCAAGATAATTTTGACCACGCCATGGATTCTTCTCAAGAGAAGTAATGCCTACTGATAAGCGTAAATGACTGTCCGGCACGGCCCCAATGGATTATTAAGAACGCCCTCTGGGGTGATTGGCACGTTCGTGATGCGCGCTTTATCAACGAATCGAGTGAAGTTTGCCGGCGCCTGATGAGAGCCCGGGACGCAACGGCTTACAGACGTGAATAACCCATCGAAGCATTTCTATTCGGCGCTGGGCAGGAGCCTGCTTAGTCGCTACGCAATCTATGCGGCCAATCTCTTGTCACTGATGATATTGGCGCGCGTATTTGCACCCGACATCTTCGGCGCGGTTGCTGCGGTAGCCGTGATTGCCGCTTTTTTCCAGATGATGGCCGAAGGTGGGTTTCGACCTCTTGCTGGAAGCGATGGACAGTCTATCGCTGGATGCTTTTCATCTGACGGTAGTGGGCGAGGCGGTCGAGAAATCTTTTGAGCCGCCAGCGTCTTCAAAAATAACCTACGCTGGCTGGTTGGCGCCGGCAGCAGTCCGAGAGCACATCGCGAAATCCGACGTCTTGATCGTGCCAAGTCGCTGGGAATCTTTCTGCCTTGTGGCTGCTGAAGCGCAGGTCTTGGGTCTGCCTGTCATTGCAGGCAATCACTGTTCGCTTCCGGAGATTGTGGAAAACGCCAGGACGGGAATGCTCTTTTCGCCGCATAGTGCCTCGGCCATTGCCGAGGCTATTGGGGCGTGCACTGTGGAGATGCTGGCCAAGATGGGCGAAGAAGCACTGGGACTCAGTCGCCATCGTTTTACGCTTGAGGAAATGAACCGACTCACGCTTGAATCTTATTCCGCCTGATGGCTCGGGTGGTCGAACTGGACGGTTCCGCGATGTGCGCTTACTCGGCAGAGACGCACGATTCGCACTATGGCAAGAGGACACCATGATGCATTCGTCATGGACTTACTTGAGTTATTTCGGCGATCTTGCCGTACTTCTACCCTGCATGATCGTTTTCACCGCCTGGGTTGCCTTCTGTGCAAGGCCCTTGCTCGCTCGATGGCTGATGTCATTGCTCGGCGTAGCGCTGGTGGTGACGCTTCCCCCGAATACATTGACGGTAACGCCCTGGCCGGCGACGAACATGGTCGTGTTGAGTATCGAACAGCCAACCATGTCGACCTGCCAACTGTCGCAGGCCCATTGGATATCACCATCTCCGTCAGAGAACTGGCAATGGTCGTAGTAGATGACCTCGCCAGCATTCTTCAGACCCTTTGGAGCGATGGCGAGCCAGGTCATCGCGTCGATGAACGTGCAGCTTCGCCATGCGATACGCCACGCGTTGTTCGTGTAATGGTGGTTTCGGTCGAATCGGGCGACCGCAACGTTTTCAAAATGAATCTGGCCAGCATAACCATGGTCGTCGTGTCCCACGAGAATGCCGTGCCGCCCTGCGACCTTGCCACCTATCAGTGTGATGCCGGCAAACCGATGCTTGGTGTTCTTGTAGGCAGCAACCGGATATTGGGCAGACGAGTAGACCTGAAACACGTTGCTGCCGGTAAATGCCGAGCAGTCGAACGTGACATCCCCCTCGCCAACCAGGCTGAATCTGCCGAGGTCTATGGGAAAAGTGGTGTTACCAGCCAATTTGTATTGGCCGGCTGGGATGGTTATCTGTTGACCGGTCGTGTTGGCCTGCTCAATGGCGGCCAGAAGCGATGCATCTGCAGTTGCCGAGCCATTGGCGATTGACGGATTTGAAAAGTCGGTGGGACTAAGGCTGAGTTCGCGCAGCTTGTCCTGGATGCTTCGAAGTTCGGCATGCGCCCCGGCCTGCTGAAAGCCAGAGCCATTCCCGAGAGCGAATGTCAGTCGATCAAAAGAAACAGCCCATGCGTTGCCATTCCATATGTAGCTGGTGTTGGCCGCGGGATCGGGATCGATCAGCACCCACGCTCCTGTTCCGGTTGGGCGGCCTGTGTCTGCCAACATATCTGCCTTGGTCCTGTAAACGACCACGCCCGCACCTTGCGCCGTGGCAAGGGCATTGACCGCAAGGGTCACAGGAGACCAGCTTGAATCATCATGGGGAATGCTTGCTCCTTCCGCGTCAGCTGCTTCATCCGTGGCTGTGACGCCAAGCCAGAACTTCCTGATTCTGTCGTTCAGTGCCATGGGCTGCCTGATAAAATGAGTGAAAAGTGCCACGGTGCCGAGCTGGGACGACGCCGGATCCAGGGGCGGCTTGGTGACATGGACCGCGCCGAGCTTGGGTCGCTGGATGTATTCGTTGGCGCAGGAAGCGCTAGTGATACATCAAATTAATCGTCACCAACGTCAACACCAGCACGATCGCCGTCAGAGGCAAACCAACACGCAGGAAATCCTTGCCACGATAACCACCAGGGCCTGCGACCATCATCAAAGCCGGATGGCCTGAGCTGAGCAGGAAGGTGTTGGAGGAGGAGACGGCGACGATCAGCGCATAGGCGGATGGGTTGTTGCCGGTGGCAACGGCGACGCTGATGGCGATGGGGACCATCATCACGGTGGCGCCGACGTTGGACATCACCTGCGAGAACAGCAGGGTGAGGATGGCCAGCGACAGCTGCAGGATCCAGTGGTTGGTATGACCCAGGTGTTGCAGCACTTCCTGCGCGAGCCACGCGGCGGCACCGGTGGCATCCATCGACCAGCCGAGCGGAATGAGGCACGCGGTGACGAAGATGGTTTTCCAGTTGATCGCCTTGTATGCCTCGTCCATGTTGAGCACGCCGGTGAGCAGCATGCCGATGGCGCCGGTCATCATGGCCACGGAGAGGTCGAGATGAGTGAACAGTGCAAGGCACTTGGCGAGCAGAAAGAAGCCGACGGCCTGCCAGACCTTGCCGGGTCGCTGTTCTTCCTTGGGAATATCGGTGACGACGACGAGGTCACGGTCTTCGCTGGCAAGTACCAGATCGCGCCAGCTCGAATGCAGCACCAGGGTGTCGCCGGCGCGCAGGCTTACCGAGCGCACGTCATCGCGATAGACCTGGTCGCCGCGATTCACCGCCAGCACGGAAATGCCGTAACGCTTGCGCAGTCGCAGATCGCCCACGGTCTGCTTGAGGAAACGTGAGCTCGGTGGAATCACCGCTTCGGAAATGCCCGCACGCGACGGATTGAACAGTTCGCCCAACTGGCGCATGCGGGGCGAAAGTTTGCACAACTGGTTGTTGGCGAACTGGTTGAGCTGGTCGCGCGGGCCGAGCACGCCAAGCACGGAGCCCACCCAGATGACGTGATCCGCCGGCGGCGCCATGCGCGCGTCGTTGCCGCTCTTGATGGCAAGGATCAGCGGCGCGCCATAGAGCTGCTCGACCTCACCGATGCTCATGCCCACCAGCGGACTCTCCGCAGTGACCGTGAGCTCAGCCGTTTCGCCGACGATGCCGTAGGTATCCGCAAAGTAACTTTCCGTGCGGCCGGGCGTCACCTTGAGGCGTTCGTCTTCGCGCTCGGGCAGCAGCTTCTTGCCGAAGAAATAGAAGAAAGCGACACCGGTGAGCGCCAACACCAGGCCGACGGGCGTGACGCTGAAGAGGCCGAATTTCGGAATGGTGTGCGCGCCGGCCGGCAGGTTGGCGTTCGAGCTGGCCACCAGGTCGTTGAGCACGATCAGCGGCGAGTTGGCGATCAGCGTGGTGTTGGTGGCGGTGAGTATGCAGAACGCCATCGGCAGCAGCAGGCGCGAGATCGGCACGCCGGTGCGTGCGGCGAGGCGACTGGTGACGGGGATCATCAGCGCTGCCAGCGCCTGGCTGGGGATGACCGCGCTGAACAGGCTCGTGACCAGATTGATCACCAGGCCAAGGCGCGATTCCACGCCGCGTGCCATGCGCATCACGAAGCTGGCGGTGAGCGTGAGCACGCCGGCGCGGTCCAGGCCCGCGCCCATGATCATGATGGCAATGATGGCGATGACCGCGTTACCGGCGAAGCCGTTGAACACGCGGTCGGAAGGTATGAGCCCGGTGAGGCCGATCACCACCACCACGAGCAAGGCCACCATGTCGGCGCGGATCCATTCCAGCACCAGCATCAGCATGGTGAAGCCCACCAGCCCCAGCACCAGGATCATTTCAGGGGTGAGGGCGAGTCCCACTAGCGCGCGCCCCTTGGCAGGGCGTCTTGGCGACGATTGGATGTGGGCAGTGGGAGCTTCACGCTACGACGACTCGTCCCTGTTTGAGACGTGAGTATAAGCGCGTGGTGCCTTGCTCTGGTGAACCTAGCCTGCAATACGACGTGCAGATGGGGTCAATGAAAAAGGTCGCGCTGGTGTTCGGCGGCGCGCTTCCCCGCAAAACCGGTTGAGGCAGCGTGACCCATCGTTCCCGCCCTCTCCGCGCGGAGCAGGGGAGCAAGCGGCGGCCTGCTCAGACTTTGCGATACAGCAGATCCCACACGCCATGGCCCAGCTTCAGGCCGCGACGTTCGAAGTGGGTCTCGATGCGCCAGGCGGGCTTCTCTGCGTACTGGCCGGGGCCGAGGTCGTTGCGCCAATCGGGCGCCGCTTCCATCACCTCGAGCATGTGCTCGGCGTAGGGTTGCCAGTCGGTGGCCAGATGCAGCAGACCGTTGGGCGCCATGCGCGAGGCGAGCAGGGCAACGAACTCGGGCTGGATGATGCGGCGCTTGTTGTGGCGCTTCTTGTGCCACGGGTCGGGAAACCAGATGCGTGCTTCGGCGAGCGTGCCGGGCGGAATCTCGTTCTCCAGCACCTCGACGGCATCGTGCTTGTAGAGACGCACATTGCTGGCGCCGCGCGCGGCGAGCGCGTTCATCAGGCGGCCCACGCCGGGGCCGTGCACCTCCACGCCGATGAAGTCGCGCGTGAGGTCATGCTCGCTCGCCCACGCTAGCGCCTCGCCGTTGCCGAAACCGATTTCCAGCACCCGCGGCGCGGTACGGCCGAAGCGGGAGGCAAAGTCCTGCGACGAGCCGGAGTAGTCGATGCCGAAGCGGGCCCAGTGTTCGTCGAAGGCGCGCTGCTGCGCGGGCGTCATGCGACCCTCGCGCAGCACGAAGCTGCGGATACGCCGCATGAACTGGGGGTGTTCGGCGCCTTCGTGCTCGCCGTCGTGGTCGTGCGTATCGCTCATGGAATCAACCGATGGTGCCGTCGATCGGGCTGGACGCCGAGGCGAATCGCTTGCGCGGAATGCGGCCCGCCTTGAAGGCGGCGCGACCGGCCTGAATGGCCAGTTTCATGGCGTGTGCCATCAGCACCGGATCCTTGGCGCCGGCGATGGCGGTGTTCATCAGCACGCCGTCGCAGCCCAGTTCCATCGCGATGGCGGCGTCGGAGGCCGTGCCCACGCCAGCGTCGACGATGATCGGCACCTTGGCGTTCTCGATGATCTCAAGCAGGTTGTAGCGATTCTGGATGCCAAGGCCCGAGCCGATGGGCGCGGCCAGCGGCATCACCGCCACGCAGCCGATGTCTTCCAGGCGCTTGGCCAGGATCGGGTCGTCACTGGTGTAGACCATCACGTCGAAACCGTCGGCCACCAACACTTCGGCGGCCTTGAGCGTTTCCACCACATCGGGGAACAGCGTGCGCTGGTCGCCCAGCACCTCAAGCTTCACCAGCTTGTGGCCGTCCAGCAGTTCGCGCGCGAGCTTGCAGGTGCGCACGGCGTCGACGGCGTTGTAGCAACCGGCGGTGTTCGGCAGCAGCGTGAATTCTTCGGGCGGCAGGGCGTCCAGCAGATTGGGCTGGCCGGCATCCTGGCCGACGTTCACGCGGCGGATCGCCACCGTGACGATTTCGGCGCCGGCGGCCTGGCTGGCGCGGCGCGTCTCGTCGAAATCCTTGTACTTGCCGGTGCCGGTGAGCAGGCGCGAGCCGTAGCTCTTGCCGGCGATGATCAGCGGGTCGGAAGCATCGAGCGTCTTGAGGTTCATCGTGAGGTCTTCAGTCTGCGGCGACGCCCAGGCGTCGCATGAGCGCACATGCCGGGCGATCAACCGCCGCCGATGGCATGGACGATTTCCACGCGGTCGCCGTCGGCCAAGGTGTGGCTGGCATGCAGGCTGCGGGGGACGATCTCGTGGTTCACTTCCACGGCGACGCGGCGCTGGCCGTAGCCGGCGTCTTCAAGCAATTGGGCGACGGTCGTGGCGGGGGCGCAGTCGCGCGGACTGCCATTGAGCGTGATGTGCATCTGCCCATTGTAGCGGCAGACGGCCCGAATACCGCCCGGAAATGAAGAGACCCGGCGGTGCCGGGCCTCGTTAGGGTGCCGAGGGAGGGTCTCAATTGCGCTGCTGGTCGTCCCGACGCGGCGCGGCGCGGTGTTCCTCGTGGTTCTGCTGCGGTTGACGCTGCTCCGGCCGGGCCTGCGGTTGCGGTTGCGGATTGCCGCGGGGCGCCTCGTAGCGCTGCTGCATCTCCTGCCGTTGTTGCATCTGCTGACGCTGCTGCATGGCATCGCGCTGCTGCATCTGTTGCTGCATCGCCTGGCGTTGCTGGGTTTCCTGTTGTTGCATCTGCTGCCGTTGCTGGATCACGTCGCGTTGCTGCAGTTGCTCTCGCTGCAGTGCCTGGCGTTGCTGGACTTCCTGCTGCTGCATCTGCTGGCGCTGCTCCAGTTGCTGCTGTTGCGCGGCCCGTTGCTGCTGCATCTGCTGTTGCTGCATGTCCTGGCGCTGCTGCATGGCGTTGTCGCGCTGGAACCGCTCGTTGTTGTCCTGGTTCGCCTGGCGCATCGCCTGTTGCGGCGGGGCCTGTTCGAGGCGTGGTGTGTTCGGCAGCGTGCCGGGCGCTGCCTGGCCGCGCATGCGGTCCGATTCGGCATTGGGGATGTAGCTCACGCCGGGGCGCGGCTGGTTGTTCTCGCCACGCGGATAGGAGGGCTGGCCGTTCGGGCGAGCGAAACGCGCGGACGGTAGCTCGCCCGGCCGCACGGCGGCGGGTTCGTTGTCGCCGCGAGGCATGGCACGGGCCGATGGCTCCGGCCCATTGCCGCGGGCCGGTACGTTGGGCTGGGCCGCCGAGAATTCCTGCGGACGGTTCGGCATCGCGCCGCGCATGCCGGGGCCTTGGCCATTGAGCAGCCGCACATTGTTCGGCGTCGGCGCCATGCGTGGCGCGCCGGGTGCGTTGCCCGCTCGACCCGCGAAACCGGCCGCTGGCGGCGTGCGCGCCACCACCTCGCGCTGGAATCCGCCGGCAGGCAGCGGACGCGCCGTGTTGGCACGCGGCGGCGCAAAGCTGGCCCGCACGGGCGTGAGGCCGCTGACGCCGCGGGGCATCACGGCGGCGTCGGCAAAGCGGTGCGGATCCACCGACGCCATATGGTTCCGGGCATTGCGCGCGGCCACGAAATCCTGGCCCGACATGGCGCGGAACGCATGCGGCACGTCGCGGTTCATGTACCGCTCGTTGGGCAGCGGGCGGCCATCGCGGAAATAGTTGTAGCGGTTGTTGATGTTGTTGATCACTACGTTGCGGTTGTTGCGCACGTAGATATTGGTGACGTTGACGTTGGTGTAGTAACCGCGGCTGGCGCGATACCACGGGTTGTAGACCTCACCCGGTCCCAGCGGGAACCAGCCCACCGGGCCGCCGACGCCGATGGACACGCCGCCGCCAACAAAGGCCACCAGCGCCGGTGCATAGACCGGGCGCACGCCCACCGGGCCCGGCACCCAGCACCAGCGACTGCGCACGTGGGCCCAGCGGCCGTAGTGATACGGCGCGAAGCCCCAGGGCGCGGCATCCACCCAGGTCCAGCCCCACGGGCCGACGTACGACCAGTGGCCATCGCTGTAGGGCGACCAGTCCGCGGCCACGTTCGAGGGATACCAGACCTGGCCGTAGTCGGGGTCGGACTGCCAGTTGCCGTATTGGTCCAGGTCCTGGGCGCCCACGACATCCGGCGACACGTATTGATCCGCTGGCGCGGCGGCGACCTGCCGGTTGCGGCTATCCACCCAGGCGTCGAAGTCGTCGCCACCCTGGATGTCGTTGATGGTCACCACGCTCAGCGACGAATCGACGAACTCGTACGAACGGCCGGCGGCCACCATGCGCTGCGCGCCGCCTTCGCCATAGACCGTGGCGTGGCCGTCGAAATCGGTAACGCGCGTGGACTTGCCGTCCTCGCTGATGTCCACGCGATAGGTGCCGGGTTGATCGACCACCAGTGCCACCGTGGGCGTATCGATCTCGTAGCTCTGCCCCTGGTCCAGGCCCCGTACCGTCACGTTCACCGTGCCCTGGGTGAGTTCGACCTGCGTGAGCTGGTCGTTGAGGGTGAGGAAGCCGAAGTTGGAATCGTCGGCAATACGAAGCGTGCCGCTGTCCAGCTGCAGCTCGGCGCGCGCGCCCTCGCCGGTGGAAAGACGGTCGCCCGTGGTCAGCGGGCGGTTGAGGCTGGCATCGCCCCAGTCCTTTTCGCCGGCCGGCAGCAAGCCCACATCGCCCTCGCGATAGGAAAGCCGTGCGATGCGCGAGGGCGGGTCGCCCGCGCCGTTGTCGTCAGGTGGCGCCTGGGTCTGCGCCTGCGTCAGCCCGCTGGCACAGATCAACAGGGCCGCTGCCATCCATCGCCTGTGTCGCGGCGACGTCAGGAAAGCAGTAAGCACACGCATCGGGTTCTCCGGAGCTGGACGCGATGGCCATCGCGCAAAGGTTTCTCGTCGTCCGCGGGAACGCTTGGGGAGCGCGGGCGCCGACGGCCGCATTATGCGGATGTGTGCTCCGTCCATCGCAAGGACCGGCCGTCCCCGCGCAAAAAATGGTTCAGCCGGCCGCCATGTCCGGTTCACCCGCTGTTGGGCTGCGCCGGGCGGGATGCCGTCCGTGCGCATGACTAACCAAGATGCGCGTCTTCCTTCACCACACCATCGCGGGATGGCGTTGGCCCCGGTAACACCGGCGGTTCCCAAGCCCCGCGGAGGCGGGTTACCATCGTCGGGCGTTGCGGGTGTAGCTCAATGGTAGAGCTGTAGCTTCCCAAGCTACTGACGAGGGTTCGATTCCCTTCACCCGCTCCAAGTTTGCTCTCGACCCCACCGAGCTCCCTACACGTAATCCTGCGGCGTACGCTGATCATGGCGGATGTGACTACCCTCGGCTGGCGGGAGCGCTTGGCATTGCCGATGCTCGGCATTCCCCTGCTCAAGGCCAAGCTCGACACTGGTGCGCGGAGTAGTTCGCTGCACGTGGACACGCTCGAAAGTTTCGAGCGCGCGGGCGATACATGGTTGCGTTTTTCGGTGTCCGTCGGCGGTCGGCATCGCATTGCGGTGACCTGCGAGACGCTGGCGCTGGATCGCCGGGCCGTCACCGACACCGGCGGCCGACGTACCTTGCGCTGGTTCATCCGCACGGATGTGGTGCTGGCCGGCGAGCGCTTTGCGGTCGACATCAATCTGACCGACAGGCGCCATATGCTGTTTCCCATGCTGCTCGGTCGTAGTGCGTTGCACGGGCGATTTGCGGTGGACCCTGCGCTTTCCTATACACAGCCTCGACCCATCCGGGCGGGCATCACGGGTGTTTCATGAAGATTGCCATCCTCTCGCGCAACACCCGTCTCTACTCGACGCAACGCCTCGTCGACGTCGCGCGCGAGCGCGGTCACGTAGTGCGCGTGCTCGACCCCTTGCGCTGCTACGTGCGCATTGCGCCGGGCAACATGTCCATTCGCTACAAGGGCAAGGCAATCAAGGGCATCGATGCGGTGATTCCGCGCATCGGCGTCACCAGCACGTTTTACGGCACGGCCGTGCTGCGCCAGCTGGAGATGATGGGCGTGTACACGCCCAATTGTTCCGATGCCGTGCTCAGCGCGCGCGACAAGCTGCGCTCGCTGCAGATATTGGCTGCCAAGGGGCTGGACATGCCGGCCACCGTGTTCGGCGACAACCCCGACGACACCGCCGACGTGCTCGCCATGCTCGGCGAGCCGCCGCACGTCATCAAGCTCAATGAAGGCAGCCAGGGCACCGGCGTGGTGCTGGCTGAGAAGCGCAGTGCCTCGCAGAGCGTCATCGAGGCGTTCCGCGGCCTCTATGCCAACTTCCTCGTGCAGGAGTTCATCGCCGAGGCCAAGGGCACCGACCTGCGCTGTTTCGTGGTGGGCAAGAAGGTGGTCGCCGCCATGGAGCGCGAGGCCAGCCCCGGCGAGTTCCGCGCCAACATCCATCGCGGCGCCACGGCCAAGGCCGCCACGCTCAGCCCCGAAGAGCGCCGGATCGCGGTGCGTGCCGCTGCGGCCCTGGGCCTGGGCGTGGCTGGCGTGGACATGCTGCGTTCCAAGCGGGGCCCGCTGATCCTCGAAGTGAACGCCTCGCCGGGCCTGGAAGGCATCGAGGCCGCCACCGGCGTGAACGTGGCGGGAGCGATCATCCAGTTGCTGGAAAGCGAGGCGGGCGTTGCCTTGGCCCCCGTGAAGCGGCGCACCCAGCGCGCCGGCTGAGCTCTTCTGCGCCGAAATACAACTTTTGGCCTTTGACCCCGCGGCAAAAGCCGGCCTAGCATGGCATTCCTGCAGGGCGCGTCCCGAGGGGGGATGCCGCAGGGGTGGAGGAAAACAATGAAGCGGAAGTACTGGCTGCCGGTCATGGCGGCGATGATGCTCGTGTTGCAGGTGGCGTCGGTGCATGCAAAGGAAACCAAGCCTGACGTCAAGGCCAATACCAAGGACGAATTCGCCGCGGTGGCCGATCATGTTCGTCAGCAGATGGCACCCGGTGGCCGATTCGATTCCGTGAAGGCCAACGACCAGACCACGGTCAACCGTGACTTGAGCGCGATGGAATCGCTCTACGACAAGTTCGGCACGGTCGACGCGATGGATCAGGCGTCTAAGACCCAGCTCTTCAACAACCAGTCCGAAGTGAATGCGATCCTGACTCGCAACGACGCCAATCGCGAAGTATGCGAGCAGGTCAAGCCGATGGGTTCGAACATTCCCAAGACCGTGTGCAAGACGCAGCGCCAGATCAACCTGGAGAACGACCAGTCCCAGCGCACCTTGCAGGACATCCAGAACCTGAGCCGCCAGAGCGCGGTCGGCGGACACTGAGCAACGGCGGTTAACAGAGGCGTGAGTACCGGTTAACCCTGATGTAACTGCAGGGCACCTATAAAGGCCTCACTGCAATTTGTCTGGCACTTCCGCAAGGTCTGGTGACAGCAGATTTCGGTATCGGGGCAGTAGCTTGAGCCCAGGCGAGCGACCACGAGTCGAGCGGCCTGGGCTTTTTTCTTGCCTTATCTCGACCCTTGTTCAGCTTCCTGCCCGCCAGGGCCCCTTTCCCCGGCCCAAGCTTGTTAAGCTTGTTGCCTCGGCCGGCCCTCATGCCGGCTGCGTATGGAGGACGCATGCGCGTACTGGTGATCGAAGACAACAGCGATATCGCCACGAACATCGGCGATTATCTGGAAGACCGCGGCCATGTGGTCGATTTCGCCGGCGATGGCGTCACGGGCCTGCACCTGGCCGTCGTGCACGACTTCGACGTGATCGTGCTCGACCTGACCCTGCCCGGCATGGACGGCCTGGACGTGGCCCGCAAACTGCGTCACGAGGCGCACAAGCAGACGCCCATCCTCATGCTGACCGCGCGCGACGCGCTGGAGCAGAAGCTCACCGGCTTTGAGTCGGGCGCCGACGATTACATGACCAAGCCGTTCGCCCTGCAGGAACTGGCGGCGCGCCTGGAAGTGCTGGCCCGCCGCGGCAAGGGTCCGCAGAGCCGGGTGCTGAAGGTGGGCGATCTCACCTACAACCTCGACACGCTCACGGTGACCCGCGAGGGCAAGTCGATCCAGCTCAACCCGATCGGCCTGAAGTTGCTGCAGGCGCTGATGGAGGCGAGCCCCTCGGTGGTGACCCGCCAGGATCTGGAGCAGCGCGTGTGGGGTGAGGAACTGCCCGATAGCGACTCCCTGCGCGTGCACATCCATGGCCTGCGTGCGGCCATCGACAAGCCCTTTGAGAAGCCGCTGATCCACACGCGTCACGGCATCGGATACCGCATGGTCGAACCGGATGCAGTCCAGGCGTAAGCTCAGGTTTCGCCTGGTCGTTTCGTTCGCGCTGTTCGGTTTCGGCCTCAGCGCGTTGTTCGCGTTTGCGGCGCTGAACATCCGCAGCAGGGTGGAGGACCAGTTGGTCAACTCCAGCCTGATGGATGATGCGAAATACGCTAACCAGTTTGCGCAGGCGCATCCTGATGCGCCCGGGCCGGGGTCGCGCCTGATCACAGGCATGACGAAAAGTGAGCGCACGATCTACAAGGCGCCGCTGCCGTGGCAAAACCTGGATACCGGCATACACGACATCAACGAACTGGCCGAGGACGGCACCCAGCACCACTACAAGCTGGCGGTGTACCGGGAAAACGGCATCATTAGCTTCGTTCGGTACGATGTTTCGCGAGAGGAGCTGGGCAAACGACAGCTCATTATCAGCGTGATCGCTGCAGTTTTCTTGTTTGGACTGCTCTCGCTTGTGCTTGGCTTCTGGCTATCGCGCAAGGTTCTAAAACCTGTGAGCGATCTGGCGCAACGACTGCGTGACTTTCGCAAGAACGGCAAGGCCGAGCTGCTTGCGCCACACTTTGCCGATGACGAAGTGGGCGAACTTGCGCTGGTGCTGGACGAGTATTCGCAGCGACTCACCGCCATGGTGGAGCGCGACCGCGAGTTCAATTCCGACGTGAGCCACGAGCTGCGCACGCCGCTTGCCGTCATTTCCAGCACCACGGAACTGCTGCAGGGCTCGCCCGATCTCACCGACAAGTTGCGCGAGCGCCTCAAGCGCATCGAACGTTCGTCGCGCCAGGCCACGGAGCTGATCGAGGCCTTGCTGCTGCTCTCGCGTGCGGAGCGCCGCGGCCCCACGCGCGGCGAAACCACGGACGTGGGCAAGGTGGCTTCCGACGTGATCGAAAGCCAGCGTCCGCAGATGCGCGACAAGCCGCTCGAAGTGGAGTTGAACGTCAAGCAGCCGGTGAGCGTGAATGCGCCGGCGTCGGTGCTGGCGGTGGCGTTGACCAACCTCATCGGTAACGCCATCAAGTACACGCTCGAAGGTCGCGTCACGGTGGAAGTGAGCGCCAACCGCATCGAAGTGATCGATACCGGTCCGGGCATCAAGCCTGAGGATGCCGAGCGCCTGTTCCAGCGTGGCGTGCGTGGCGAAGGTGCGGGCGGCAGCGGCGCTGGCCTTGGCCTGGCGATCGTGCGTCGCCTGTGCGATCTCTATGGCTGGGACGTGTCGATGCGTCCACGCACCGACACCAACGGCGCCATCGCCAGCATCGTGTTCGGCTGATATCGACGGAGCGCATGCATGCGCTCCGTCACATCGCTTTCTTAAAGCGGCTCCAGCCAACCCCACTGGTCGTTGGTCTTGCCCGTGAACAGACCAAAGAACAGCTCTTGCAGGCGACGCGTCACGCGCCCGGCCTTGCCGCTGCCGATCTGCTTGCCGTCCACCGAACGGATCGGGGTGATCTCCGCTGCCGTGCCGCACATCAGCAGCTCGTCGCACAGGTAGAGGTACTCGCGCGGAATATCGCGTTCCACCACTTCGATGCCGTCTTCATGCGCCAGCGTTTTGAGCGTGTCGCGCGTGATGCCGGTGAGGATGGATGCGCTGGCCGGCGTGGTGTGCAGCACGCCGTCGAACACCAGGAATAGGTTCTCGCCCGCGCCTTCGCTCAGCAGTCCGCTGGACGCCATGGCGATGCCTTCGCCAAAGCCCAGTCGACGCGCTTCACGCGCGATCAACTGGCCGGACAGATAGTTGCCGCCCGCCTTGGCGCCGGCCGGAATGGTGTTTGGCGCAAAGCGCTGCCAGCTCGACACGCAGGCTTCGATGCCGTTTTCCAAGGCTTCCGGACCAAGGTACGGGCCCATCGCCCAGGAGGCGACGGCGACATCGATGGGCGTTTCCGCCGACAGACCGAAACCACCCAGGCCGCGGTAGGCCACCGGGCGCAGATAGGCGGCCGTCAGGCCGTTCTTGCGCACGACCTCGCGGCACGCAGCGGCCAGCTCGTCTTGCGAATAGGGCAGCACCATGTCGTAGATCTTGGCCGACTGGTACAGGCGCTTGAGGTGATCCGTCAGGCGGAAAATCGCCGCGCCGTCCGGCGTGGCGTAGCTGCGGATGCCTTCGAACACCGACGAACCGTAGTGCAGCGCATGCGCCATCACGTGGGTGGTGGCGTCCTGCCAGGGCTTGATGGCACCGTTCTGCCAGATCCAATCGGGGTACTGCTGCGCCATGGGGGATCTCCGGGGGAAAAATCGCGCCATGATACCGCGGCCGTGCCGCTGGCGATTTTGCGGAGCACCAAGGCGAGGTTTCAGCCCGAGGCGCGCAACCAGAGGCAACCCGAACGGCGTACGACCGTGAAGCGCGTTTCACGCGGTATGCCGGTGCCGTCGCCCGATGCGGTGTGGACGATCAACGCATCGCCACCTGCTGCCGGCCGCGACGCTGCGTTCGGGCTGCTGGTCTCGGCGTTGTCGCCCGATGTCGCGGGTGGATCGTCGTCCTCGCCCGCTGTGCCGATGTCCAGCAGCGGGCGCTGCATCAATGAGCCCAGCGAGCGGATGTCGGCGACGACGGCATCGCGTCCGTAGCCGTTCCAGATCATCAGGCCGGCCAGTCGGTTGGGATCGCGTGCGGCGAAGGCGTCCGTCATGCCCTGGCGCAGATCGGCCACCGAGGTGGCACAGCTCACCGGCGGCGGCGTTGCGGTGGTCACATCCGAAGGCGCTTGCGACACCGAGGGCTTTGGCGTTGCCGGTGGCGTATTCACGGGCGTTGCCTGCAGCGCTGCGCAAGGCTGGTCGGTGAACAGCGGGTTGCCGTCCGGTCCGATGCAGCGATGAATACCCTCCTGTGCCATCGCGCAGAGCGGCAGCAGGAAGAGCAGCAGCGTGAAGCAGGCCCGCATCATCCGTCGAGCTTACGCGCGACGACGTTGCTTATCCGTGCAGCCGGTCGAGAATCGCGCGCGTGGCGCGGGCGCGGTTCAAGGTATAGAAGTGCAAGCCGGGTGCACCGCCTTCGAGCAGCCGGCGACACAACTGCGCCACCACGTCGGCACCCAGTTCGCGGATGGACGCTGCATCGTCGCCATGCGCCAGCATGCGCTTGGCGATCCAGCGCGGAATCTCGGCGCCGCAGCCATCAGAGAAGCGCTTGAGCTGCGAGTAGTTGGAGATGGGCATGATGCCCGGCACGATCGGCACGTTCACACCCAGTCGCCGCACGTCATCGACGAAGCGGAAATACGCATCCGCGTTGAAGAAGTACTGCGTGATCGCGCCATTGGCACCAGCATCGACCTTCGCCTTGAAGTGGCGCAGATCGGCGAGCGCGTCATCGGCTTGCGGGTGCGTTTCCGGATAGGCCGCCACTTCGATGTGGAAGTGATCGCCGGAATGCTCGCGGATGAAGCGCACCAGTTCCGAGGCGTAACGGAAGTCGCCTGGCGTGGCCATGCCCGAGGGCAGGTCGCCGCGCAGCGCGACGATGCGGCGATAGCCTGCGGCGCGATAGTCGTCCAGCAATGCCGCGAGTTCCGCGCGCGTGCCGCCGACGCAGGAAAGATGGGGCGCCACGCTCAGCCCGTGCGTGGTGTGCAGGTGATGCACCGTTTCGCCGGTATAGCTCAGCGTCGAGCCGCCCGCACCGAAGGTCACCGAGACGTATTCGGGCGCATGGGATTTCAGAAGGACCGCGGCCTGATCCAGCTGGGCGCGTTGTTCGTCGGTCTTGGGCGGGAAGAACTCAAAGCTGATGCTCGACATCGAGGCGCTCCCTGGCGTCGTGGTGGCGGGTGTCGGGAAGTATATATCTCTTTTTCGCGATATAGAGATATGTGTCCGCAAAGCCGCCTTGCGGCTCTGCCCTTCACCTCCCTGCGACAAACCGCAGCAGCCGTTTCCCGGTCGCCGCTTGATCCAGATCAACTGGCGCTGTCGCA
This sequence comes from Dyella japonica, assembly GCF_040545895.1. Lineage (GTDB taxonomy): Bacteria > Pseudomonadota > Gammaproteobacteria > Xanthomonadales > Rhodanobacteraceae > Dyella > Dyella japonica_D. Next base: position 537,685 of record NZ_JBEPMU010000002.1, on the reverse strand, counting down.
GCGACACCCAGACTTCCCTCCGTTCAGTTATGCCTAGGAGTGGGCCTCATGGTGGGCGTCGAGGGGAGTTACAACGACAAGGTCATACGGCAGTTCTCCGTGATGACCGTGGTCTGGGGCGTGGTCGGCATGCTGGTGGGCGTTTTCATCGCCGCACAGCTGTATTGGCCCGCCCTCAATTTCGATGTCCCGTGGCTCAGCTACGGCCGCCTGCGTCCGTTGCATACCAATGCGGTGATCTTCGCGTTCGGCGGTTGCGCGTTGTTCGCTACCAGCCTGTACACGGTGCAGCGCACGTGCCACGTACGCCTGATTTCCGACAAGCTCGCCTCGTTCGTGTTCTGGGGCTGGCAACTGGTGATCGTGGCGGCGGCCGTCTCGCTGCCGCTGGGTTACACGCAGGGCAAGGAATACGCCGAGCTCGAGTGGCCGATCGATATCCTGATCACCATCGTGTGGGTGGCGTACGCGGTGCTGTTCTTCGGCACCATCGTCAAGCGCAAGGTGAAGCACATCTACGTCGCCAACTGGTTCTACGGCGCGTACATCATCACCATCGCGTTGCTGCATGTGGTCAACAACCTCGCCATTCCGGCGGGCTGGATGAAGTCGTACTCGGTGTACTCCGGTGCCGTCGATGCGATGGTGCAGTGGTGGTACGGCCATAACGCCGTGGGCTTTTTCCTCACCACCGCCTTCCTCGGCATGATGTATTACTTCGTGCCCAAACAGGCCGACCGCCCGATCTATTCGTACCGCCTGTCGATCGTGCACTTCTGGGCACTCATCGCCATCTACATGTGGGCGGGCCCGCATCACCTGCAGTACACCGCGCTGCCCGACTGGGCGCAGAACCTGGGCATGGTGTTCTCGCTGGTGTTGCTGGCGCCGTCGTGGGGTGGTGCGATCAACGGCATCCTTACGCTGTCGGGCGTCTGGTACAAGCTGCGCACCGATCCGATCCTGAAGTTCCTCATCGTCTCGCTCTCGTTCTACATGATGAGCACGTTCGAGGGACCGATGATGTCGATCAAGACGGTCAACTCGCTCAGTCATTACACCGACTGGACGATCGGCCACGTGCATTCGGGCGCGCTGGGCTGGGTCGCGATGATCTCCATCGGCTCCATCTACGCGATGCTGCCGCGCCTGCTTCGCCTGCCGAGAATGTATTCGATCAAGCTGATCGATCTTCACTTCTGGCTGCACACCATCGGTGTCGTGGTGTACATCGCCGCGATGTGGATTGCGGGCGTCACGCAGGGACTGATGTGGCGTGCCACCGATCCGGACACCGGCACGCTCACCTATGCCTTCGTCGAAGCGCTCAATGCCACCAAGCCGTATTACCTGGTGCGCGTCGGCGGTGGCCTGATCGTACTGTCGGGCATGTTGGTGATGGGCTGGAACGTGTTCAAGACCTTCCGCCTGGCCGCCGCGAGCACCGAGCCGCAACCGCTGCTCGCGCCCGATGCCGCCGACGCCCGTGCCTGAGGGAACAGACATGAGCCAGACTCACGCCAAACTCGAAAGGAACATCGGCCTCATGGCCATCCTGGTGGCTGTTGCGGTGTCGTTCGGCGGTCTCGCCGAAATCGTGCCGCTGATGTTCCAGGCCGAAACGATCAAGCCGTTGCCGGGCATCAAGCCGTATCCCGCGCTGGAACTGGCGGGCCGCGACGTCTACATCCGCGAAGGTTGCTACAACTGCCATTCGCAGATGGTGCGCACGCTGCGCTTTGAAACCGAGCGCTACGGTCATTACTCGCTGGCGGGCGAATCGGTCTACGACCATCCGTTCCAGTGGGGCAGCAAGCGCACCGGTCCAGACCTCGCGCGCGTCGGCCTGCGTGGCTACTCCGACGACTGGCATCGCGCGCATCTGCACAACCCGCGCGACGTCGTGCCCGAATCCAACATGCCGGGCTACCCGTGGCTGGCGGACAACAAGCTCGACGGCGACGAAGTGGCCACCCACATGCGCGCACTCAAGCGCATCGGCGATCCCTATAGCGATGCCGACATCGCGGGCGCGGCCAAGGCCGTGGAAGGGAAGTCTGAGCTCGATGCCGTTGTCGCTTACCTGCAGGCACTGGGCACGCACGTGTCGCAGGCCGACATGCAGGCTGCCGAAGGAGCGGAATGACATGGTGCCGGGACTGATTACCGCATTCCTGCTGGTGCTCTTCGTCGGCGGCTGCGTCTGGCTATGGCGGCCTGGCGTGAAGCCCGCCATGGATGCCGCCGCGCAAATGCCGTTGGACGATGACAAGGAGGAGATCGCATGACTTCCGGATGGAGCTGGTACGTCATCGCCATCGTGGTGGCCAACCTCATTGGCTGCGTGTGGCTGTTGCGCAGCAATACGCGCCGCAGCCCCACCGACCCCAAGCCCGATGAAACGGGGCATGTGTGGGACGGCAACATCACTGAATACAACAAGCCCCTGCCGCGCTGGTGGATCAACCTGTTCTACATCACCATCGTGTTCGCCGTCGGTTATCTGCTGTGGTTCGGCGTGGGCACATTCCGCGGTTTCGGCAACTGGAGCTCGCACAAGGAATGGGCGCTGGAAACGGCGGCAGAAGATGCGCGCCTCGAGGACACGCTGAAGCTCTATGACGGCAAATCCATCGACGTGCTGGCGAAGGATCCGCAGGCCGTGGCGATGGGCCGCAACATCTTCCTCAACCGCTGCGCGGCATGCCATGGTTCGACCGGTCACGGTGCCAACGGTTATCCCGACCTCACCGATGACATCTGGCATTGGGGCGGCACGCCGCATCGCATCCTGGAAACCATCCAGGAGGGCCGCCAGGCGGTGATGCCTGCCTGGGCAACGACACTCACGGCGCAGGGCGGGCCGACCGCCGTCGACGACACCATCGCATATGTGCTGTCGCTCTCGAAGCCCTCGCTGCCCAAGGATGATGCCGCGCAGCGCGGCGAGAAGATGTTCTCGACCATCTGCTCCGCCTGCCATGGTCTTCAAGGCAAGGGCAATCAGGTGGTGGGTGCGCCCGATCTCACCGACAGCTACTGGCTCTACGGCAGCAGCAAGGCATCGCTGCACAAGACCTTGAACGATGGCCGCCAGGGCGTCATGCCCGCATGGAAGCCTGTGCTGGGCGACACGCGTACGCGCCTGGTGGGTGCCTACGTGTGGACGCTGTCGCCGCACAAGGATCCCCCGCCAGCAGGAGCCGTGGTCGCCGAATGATCGACAGGACCACCACCGTCGCGCATCCGCACGAACGCATGCCGCTTTCGCAGTGCCTGGGCGCACTGCTGTGGCCCAGCTTCTTCGTGGCCGGTGTCGTGACGGTGGTGTTCTTTGCCTTTATCGATCCGCTTGCGTTGAGGGACATCACCTTTCCCACGCTGAAGATCGGGCGCGAGCTGGGCTACACGCTGGGCTTCTTCCTCATCTGGCTGGCGACGCTGTCGTCGAGCCTGTTCACCTGGATCCTGTTGCATCCGAGCCGAGCGGTGCGATCCACCCTTCGACCCGACAAGAAATCATGAGCCGCCGCATTCCCATCCAGGTCGTCGACGAGTCCGACTCGTACTACGTGAGTGAGCGCAAGGTCTATCCGCGCGACGTGACGGGTCGCTTCAACCGCCTGCGCGTGGCGGCCGTGGTGTGGCTGCTTGGCATGTACTACCTGTTTCCCTGGTTGTCATGGCAGGGCCGCCAGGCCGTGCTGCTCGATCTTCCCGCGCGCAAGTTTCACGTGTTTGGGTGGCTGTTCCTGCCACAGGACTTCCTGTTTCTTTCCATGCTGCTGATCATCGCGGCGTTGGCGCTGTTCTTCTTCACCGCGCTGGCGGGCCGCCTGTTCTGCGGCTACGCCTGTCCGCAGACGGTGTGGACGGAAGTATCGCTATGGATCGAACGCTGGTGCGAGGGCGACCGCAACAAGCGCATGAAGCTCGATGCGAGTCCCTGGACACGCGAGAAAGTCCTTCGGAAAAGCGCACGCCATGCCCTGTGGATCGTGTTCTCGTTGTGGACCGGTTTCACCTTCGTGGGCTACTTCAGTCCCATTGTCGATCTCGCGCGGCGGACGCCCTGGGGCTGGGGCGGCTGGGAAGCGTTCTGGATCCTGTTCTATGCGTTTGCCACCTGGGGCAACGCGGGTTTCCTGCGCCAGCAGGTGTGCAAGTACATGTGCCCGTATGCGCGCTTCCAGAGCGCGATGTTCGACCGCAACACGCTGATCATCGCCTATGACCCCATGCGCGGCGAACCGCGTGGGCCGCGCAAGCGCAGCGTGCCAAGCGTGCTTGAGCGTGCGCGTGGCCTGCTCGACAAAGTCACCGCGTACGATTATGTGTTTCGCGCCAGCCGGCATCCGTCCGCCGCCGACGATAGAGCGCAGGCGGGCGGCACCATTGCGCTCGCCGGCGCGGGTGCCGAGGCGGAGCCGTTGCCCAAGTTCATGGTGGACGAACTGGGCGACTGCGTCGACTGCACCATCTGCGTCCAGGTGTGTCCCACCGGCATCGATATCCGCAACGGCCTGCAGTACGAATGCATAGCGTGCGGTGCCTGCATCGACGCCTGCAACGAGGTGATGGGCAAGGTGGGTTATCCGCAGGGCCTGATCCGTTACACCACGCAGAACCAGATCGATGGCAAGGCCGCACGGGTCGTGCGTCCGCGCGTGCTGGTGTATGGCGCGCTGCTGCTCGCGCTGATGGGCGGGTGGCTTTACGGCGTCACGCATCGCAGCCCCTTGATGGCGGAAGTGCTGCGCGATCGCAACGCGATGTACAGCGAGGCGAGCAATGGCGATATCCAGAACGCATACACGCTAAAGCTGGTGAACAAGGCGCAGCAGGCGCATCGGTTCGTCATCGACGTGGCGTCGGGCGACGTGGCCGGCATTGCCCTTGGCGGCGGCGCAAAGACGGTGCGCGCGGAAAGCGGCGAGGTGCTGTCGGTGCCGCTCACGGTGACGGCGTCGTCGGAGACCACTGGTCGTCACGACGTGTTGTTCCACGTGCGCGATCTGGATGGCGATGCCTCCGTCACCATCAACAGCAGTTTCTTCGGGCCTTTGCCATGAACAAGACACGCAGTACCTGGCGCGAACCCATGGTGTGGATGCTGGTGGGCTTGCCGCTCGCTTCGGTCGCCATTGGCTTCGCCTTGTTGTTTGCCGCCGTGCGTCCCGGCCGCGAGGACATGGAGATGGTCAGCAACGCGACTCACGTGGGCAAGCTGCTCGTGTCCGCGCAGGACCGCGAGCCGGCCACGGCGGTCGCCACCCAGGGACTGGTCCTGCGGGTCAAAGGCGACATGATCGAAGCCGTGCCGGTGGACGGCGATTTTCCGCGCGGCGGCAAGTTGCGGCTCACGCTCATCTCCAACGATGCACAGGCGGCCCAGCGCGCGTTCCAGCTGACGCCCAGCGAATTGGGTTGGCGTGGCGTGGGTTCGCTGGACGGCGCGCGTGAATGGCTCGTGGAGCTGGCTCCCGACAATGCCGCCTGGTCCTTGCGCGGTCACTGGACAGCAAACGCGCGGGCCGTTCGTCTGGCGCCCTGATCGTGGACTGCGCCATCGATACCGGCCCGACCGGTCGAGCCCTGACCTGTTACCACTGTGGCGACACACTGCCACAGGCGCCGGTGCAGCTTGAGATCGATGGCGAAGCGCGCGGCTTCTGCTGCCACGGTTGCGCGGCCGCGGCGGAGTGGATCAGGCAATCGGAACTCGGTGACTACTATCGGCTGCGCAGCGTCGCAGCAACGCGTGTTGAAGACATGCCCGACCTCTCCGGTTGGGATCGCGACGACCTGTTGAGCGAACACGCCGTGCCAACGGCGGGTGGCCTTGAAATGACATTGCTGACCGACGGCATGTGCTGCGCGGCGTGCGCGTGGCTGATCGATCGGGCGCTGCAGCGCGAACCGGGTGTATTCGACACCAGCGCCAACGCCGTGACGGGGCGCATTCGTATCGGTTGGGATCCGTCCCGCGTACGGCTGTCGCACGTGCTCGAACGACTGGCCATGCTCGGCTATCGCCCTTACCTGGCGACCGGCGCTGCGCGCGAACGTGAGCGCGTGGCCGAGCAGCGGCGATGGTTGATGCGGCTGGGCGTGGCGGGCCTCGGCGCCATGCAGACGATGATGTTTTCCGAGGCGCTGTACCTGGATTTTGGCCATCACATGGCCGGCGCCACGCGCGACTTCTTTCGTTGGGTAGCATTGCTGGTTGCCACGCCGGTGGTGTTCTACGCAGGCTGGCCATTCCTGCAGGGTTGCTGGCGCGAGTTGCGTCAGAGGCATCCGGGCATGGACACGCTGATCGCCGGCTCCACGCTGTTGGCCTACGTCGCCAGCCTGGTGGAAACGGTCCGCGGCGGCGCCCAGGTCTGGTTCGATGCAGCCACCATGTTCGTCTTCCTGTTGCTCACGGCTCGATTGCTCGAACAACGCGCCCGGCGCATTGCCAGTGCGCAGGTGGATGCGTTGGCGCGCGCCCGGCCGACGCTTGCGGTGCGGGAGTGCGCCGACGGCAAGCAGGAATCCATACCGGTGACTTCGCTTCAGGTGGGCGACATTGCTTGCGTGGCGGTTGGTGACGTGGTGCCCGCGGACGGTTGTCTGCTCGACGGCGCCGCGTCGTTCGAAGAGGCGCTGCTGACCGGCGAGGCGCGTCCCGTGACGCGTGCGCAGGGCGCGACGATCTACGCGGGAACCATCTGCCGGGAGAACCCCGCGCGCATCAGAATCACGCAAACGGGCAGCACGACGCGGCTGTCGCAATTGGCGCGGCTCGTGGAGCAGGCGCAGGCACAGCGCCCACGCTTGGCGCGCATGGCTGATCGCATCGGCAGCGTGTTCGTATCGGTGCTGTTGGTGATGGCCGTGATCATCTATGGCAGCTGGCGCCTCCACGATCCCGCGCGTGCCTTCGAGGTCACCCTGTCGTTGCTGGTCGTCAGCTGTCCGTGTGCGTTGTCGCTTGCGGTGCCTGCCGCGCTGGCGGCCAGTCACGGCGCACTGGCGCGCATGGGCGTGTTGTCCATACGCGCAGGAGGGCTTGAGCATCTCGCGCACGCCACGGACATGGTGTTCGACAAGACGGGTACGCTGACCAGCGTGCAGCGGCAGGTGGGCGAGGTGCATACGTTTGATGGCATGTCGTCGGAGGTCGCCATGCAGATCGCCGCCGCGCTGGAGCGCGACAGCCGCCACCCCATTGCCCAGGCCTTCGCCGACATCGACACGCCGCTCGCAGCACACGATGTGCGCGCGGTGACAGGTCATGGCGTGATGGGAAAAATCGATGGCGTCACCTGGCGGCTGGGGCGCGCATCGTTCGCCGGGCGTCGCGATGACGATGGGCAGCTGTGGCTGGGCGATGGTCATCGCGTCGCCGCGCGTTTTCGCCTGCAGGAAAGTCTGCGCGCCGATGCCGCCGATGCCATCGCTGCGTTGCGCGCGCTTGGTGTCGTCATCCATCTTGCCAGCGGTGATGCATCGTCGTCGGTGCAGCGGCTGGTGCGGCAACTGAGGCTCGGCGAGGCGCATTCCCGACAGTCCTCCGAAGACAAGCTGGCGCTCGTGCGTGCGCTCCAGGCGAAAGGACGTGTCGTGGCCATGGTGGGCGATGGACTCAACGATGCGCCCGTGCTGGCCGGCGCGGACGTATCCATCGCCATGGGCGAGGGCGCTTCGCTGGCGCAGCGCGCCGCCGACATGGTGCTGACCTCGCCGTCGTTGTTGCGCATCCCGGCCGCCATTCGTCTTGCGCGACAGACGCAGCGCGTCATTCGCCAGAACTTCGCCTGGGCGGTGGGCTACAACCTGCTTGCCTTGCCGCTGGCCATGACCGGCCATGTCACGCCCGCCGTGGCGGCGTTCGGCATGGCGGCGTCGTCGTTGATTGTGACGGTCAACGCACTGCGCCTGATGCGTGTCTCCGCGGTGGGCGCGTCGCCATGATCATCCTGCTGATGCTGGTTCCCTTGAGCCTGATGTTGCTCGCCTTCGCCATTGGCGCCTTCATCTGGGCGGTGCGCCGCGGGCAGTTCGACGACATGGATACGCCGGCGCTGGATATTCTGAGCGACGACACTTCCCCTCCCGCGCAGCAGGGTACGCGAGACAGGCAGGCGAGCGTCCATGTCGATTGACGTGCTCGCGCTGTTGGCGGCGCTGTTGACGGGCGTGCTCGGCGGCGTGCATTGCGCGGCGATGTGCGGCGGCATCGCCACGGGTTTTTCGATGTGGTCGCCGCGGCACGGATTCATGGCGTCGATGCAGTTGAACACCGGCCGCACGCTCGGCTATGCGCTGGCCGGTGCGCTGGTCGGTGGTCTGGGTGATGGCGTGCTGCGCTTGTTCGAATGGCATGCGCTTATCGTTGGTGCGCGTATTGCGATGGGCCTGGTGCTGATGCTGGTGGCGTGGCGCCTGCTCGATCAGCAGGGGCGCCTGCGTCTCCTGGGACGGCCCGCCGTGCGGGTCTGGCGTTGGCTGCAACCTTTGCAGCGGCGCCTGCTTCCGGCCAATACGCCGTTTCGTCGAATGACGGCTGGCATGGTGTGGGGATGGATGCCGTGCGGCCTCAGCGGAACCATGCTGGCGGCGGCGTGGTTGCAGGCGAGTGCGATGAAAGGCGCTGCCCTCATGGCAATCTTCGGCATCGGCACATGGCTGGTGATGCTGCCGCTCACCTGGTCGGGTGCGCGTGTTGGACGGTGGATGCAGCGCACGGGCGCGCGGCGAGGCGCAGCGGCATTCATCCTGATGGCGGGTGTGGTGACGATGGCCGCGCCGTGGCTGATGCAGGTGCCGTCACTGCATGGGCTCATGGGTTGGCTCGGTTGCGGTCCCATGTAGACGCCTGTTTGTCGCCACGCAAAAAAAGGCCGCCTTTCGGCGGCCTTTTCGATGTGCCCGAAGCGAGCGATCAGTAGCGGTAATGATCCGGCTTGTACGGACCATCCACCGGCACGCCGATGTACGCGGCCTGATCCGGCGTCAGCTTGGTGAGCTTCACGCCGATCTGCTCCAGGTGCAGGCGAGCCACTTCCTCGTCCAGCTTCTTCGGCAGGCGATAGACCGTCTTGTCGTAGAAGTCCTTGTTCGCCCACAGGTCGAGCTGGGCCAGCGTCTGGTTGGAGAAGCTGTTGGACATGACGAAGCTCGGGTGGCCATGGGCGCAGCCCAGGTTCACCAGACGGCCTTCGGCCAGCATGTAGATGCTGTGGCCCGACTTCTCGAACGTGTAACGATCCACCTGCGGCTTGATGGTTTCGCGCGACACGCCCTTGGCGGTGTTGAGGCGATCCATCTGGATCTCGTTGTCGAAGTGGCCGATGTTGCACACCAGCGCGTTGTTCTTCATCGCCGCCATGTGTTCCAGCGTGATGATGTCCTTGTTGCCGGTGGTGGTGACGTAGATGTCGCCGGTGCCCAGCGTCTCTTCGATGGTGGTGACCTGGAAGCCTTCCATCGCCGCCTGCAGGGCGTTGATGGGGTCGATCTCGGTCACGATCACGCGAGCGCCGAAACCCTTGAGCGAATGTGCGCAACCCTTGCCCACGTCACCGTAGCCGCACACCACGGCCACCTTGCCGGCGACCATCAGGTCGGTCGCGCGCTTGATGCCGTCGGCCAGCGATTCGCGGCAGCCGTAGAGATTGTCGAACTTGCTCTTGGTCACCGAGTCGTTGACGTTGATGGCCGGCACCAGCAGCTTGCCGGCTTCGGCGAGCTGATAGAGGCGATGCACGCCGGTGGTGGTTTCTTCCGATACGCCCTTCCATTCGGCGGCGATCTTCTTGAACCAGCCCGGACGCTCCGCTTCGGTGCGCTTGACCAGATCCTTGATGACCTGCTCTTCGTGGTTGCCGCTGGGGGTGTTGACCCAGTCGCTGCCGTCTTCCAGCTCCACGCCCTTGTGGATGAACAGCGTGGCGTCGCCACCGTCGTCCACGATCAGCTGCGGGCCGAGTTCACCCGGGTGGGTGAGCATGTCGAGCGTGCACTGCCAGTATTCCTCCAGCGTCTCGCCCTTCCAGGCGAACACCGGCAGGCCACCGGCGGCCAGTGCGGCGGCCACGTCGTCCTGGGTGGAGAAGATGTTGCACGAGGCCCAGCGCACCGAGGCGCCCAGCTCGCGCAGGGTCTCGGCGAGCACGGCGGTTTCCTTCGTGCAGTGCAGGGAGCCGGACAGGCGCACGCCCTTCAGCGGCTTTTCCTTGGCGTAGCGGGCGCGGATCTGCATCAGGCCCGGCATTTCCTCTTCGGCCATGCGGATACGACGGCGGCCGAGTTCGGCGAGCGACATATCGCGGACCTTGAAATCCTGCTGGGCGGAATCCTTGGTAACTGCATTCATAGGCTTAGCTCCGGGTGTTGCGGCATGAAAGCCGCATCGTTGTCCGGGCGCCGTTACAGGAAAAATCCGTCGAGCCTGGCCGGGTTCGTGGAACACGCAAGGCGTGCACGGAGCCGCGGTCGCAGCGCCCCTCGACGGGACGCATGAGTATAGCGTCCCTCGATGATGGTTTCGTGGGCGGCGGCACGCCGATTCAGCCGAACCATGACCGATGGCCTGGTTACGCCGGGCGGCAAGGCGGTAATGTCGCAGGAGTCATGACACAGGGGTCGCCTCGCATGGATAAGTCGTTGCAACGTTTCATTCTTGCCGGCTTGTTGCTGGCCGCATCACCGCTGGTGCTGGCGGACACGCGGGCCTCGGCGCCGGCTGCCACGCCGGCCTCCGGTTATCTCGCGCCGCCGGCGCCATTGCAGGCACTGGTGGATGCACCGCGCCCACCGCAGCTGTCGATCAGCCCGCATCGCGACCTGCTGGCGCTCACCCAGACGCCGGCGCTGCCGGGCATCGACGTGGTGGCGCAGCCAGAACTGAAACTTGCCGGCCTGCGCATCAATCCGCGTACCTATGCACAAAGCCGCTTCGTATTCGGTAGCGACCTGTGGTTGATGGATGTGGCCAGCGGCAAGGAGATCCGCCTGCAGGGCCTGCCGAAGCCGCTGTCCATCGCCACCTCGTCGTGGTCGCCCGATCAGCGCTATCTCGCCTTCAACCAGGTCAATGCGCGCGAAGGCACCAACGAATTGTGGGTGGTCGATGTGGCCGCGCGTTCGGCGCGTCGCCTGATCACGCTGCCGTTGAACACCGTGGCCGGTCGCGGCTATCGCTGGATGCCGGACAGTTCGCAGCTGCTCGTGCAGTTGCAGCCGGAGGGGCAAGGCGCGGCGCCCGTCGCCAGCATCATCCCGACCGGCCCGGACACGCAGCAGACGCAGGCCGGCGGTGGCGTGAAAGCCATCCGCACCTACCAGGACATGTTGCGCAACGAAGACGATGCCAGGCTGTTCGAGTATTACCTGCGCTCGCAGTCCGCGCTGGTGTCGCTCGATGGCAAGGTCACCAGGCTTGGCGACCCCGCACTGACACTGGCCATCGCGCCGTCGCCCGATGGCCGCTATCTATTGCGCGAACGCGTGGAGCGTCCGTTCTCCTACCTCGTTCCGGTGGAAAGCTTTCCGCGTCGCATCGAAGTGCTCGATCGCGACGGCAAGCTGGTGAAGGAAATTGCGCACCTTCCGCTGGTGGAAGGTCTGCCCACGGGCAATGATGCCGTGCCCACTGGCGTGCGCGACATCACCTGGCGCGCCGATGCGCCGGCGACGCTGGTGTGGGCCGAGGCGCAGGATGGCGGCGATCCCGCACGCACAGCAGACATTCGCGACCTCGTGCAGATGCAGTCGGCACCCTTCGACCAGTCGCCGGTGACGCTGGCGAAACTCGGCAGTCGCTATGCCGGGGCGTACTGGGGCAACGGCGGCCTGGCGCTCATCGATGAGTTCTGGTGGAAAACGCGTCATGTGAAGGAATGGCGCGTGTCGCCCGATCAACCCGCGCAGGCTCCGGCTTTGCTGCGGGAAGGTTCCTCGGAAGATCGTTACCGGGATCCGGGCACGCCCGCGACGATGCCCGATGAGCACGGCGAGGCACGCCTCATCGTTACAGCCGATGGCCAGAACATCTATCGCCTCGGCGAAGGTGCGTCGCCCGAAGGCGACCGCCCGTTCATCGATCGCGTGAACCTCAAGACCGGCACCAGCGCACGCCTGTTCCAGTCGCAGGCGCCTTATTACGAAGACCCGCAGGTATTGCTGGACGCGGAAGGCACGCGCGCGCTGATTTCGCGCGAATCGCCCACCGAGCCGACCAACTACTACGTGCGCGAGCTGGCGACGAACGGCAAGCTGCATGAGCTCACCCACTTTCCCAATCCGCTGCCGCAACTGAAGGGCGTGAAGAAGGAGCAGATTCGTTACAAGCGAAAGGATGGCGTGGAACTCACCGCCACCTTGTACCTGCCGCCCAACTACGATCCGAAGAAGGATGGCCCGCGCCCGATGCTGATGTGGGCTTATCCGGCCGAGTTCAAATCGGCGGATGCGGCAGGGCAGGTCACTGATTCGCCGTACCGCTTCAACCGCATTAGCTACTGGGGCCCGCAGGCCTTCCTCACCATGGGCTACACGGTGCTGGACAATTTCTCCGTACCTATCGTGGGCGAGGGCAGCAAGGAACCCAACGACACCTACATCCCTCAGCTCGTGGCCAGTGCGGAAGCGGCGGTGGATGAAGTGGTGCGCCGTGGCGTGGCCGATCGCAACCGCATCGCCGTGGGCGGCCATTCCTATGGCGCGTTCATGACGGCCAACCTGCTCGCGCATACGCGCCTGTTCAAGGCCGGCATCGCGCGCAGCGGCGCGTACAACCGCACGCTCACGCCGTTCGGTTTCCAGGCGGAAGAACGCAATTACTGGCAAGCGCCGGACGTCTACAACACCATGTCGCCGTTCAACTACGCGGATCACATCAAGGACGCGCTGCTGATGATCCATGGCGAACAGGACAACAACTCCGGCACGTTCCCGATCCAGAGCGAGCGCATGTACGCCGCCATCAAGGGCCTGGGTGGCACGACGCGATTGGTGTTGCTGCCGAACGAAGCGCACGCGTATCGCGCTCGCGAGTCGATCATGCAGATGCTGGCGGAGATGAACAACTGGCTGGAAACGTACGTGAAGCAGGCCAAGCCTGCGGACAAGCTTGCCGCCAAGCCATGACCGATGTTTGGAGTTGAAGAAAACGGGGCGCCTTGAGCGCCCCGTTTTCTTGATGTCGCCGAATGCATTTGCGGCGATGCACAAATCTTCTCCGCTTGGGGTAGTCTTGGACGTCCAGACATCCGCAACGTGGCATCGATGAACCAGCACCGCAGTCCTGAGTTCTCTCCGCACGACGCGCCACTGCGCGAAGACGTCCGCCGCCTCGGCACCCTGGTCGGCAACATGCTGGCCGAGCAGATTTCCCCGGACTTCCTCGACGAAGTCGAGCGCATCCGCACCGCCGCCATCGAACGTCGCGTGGAAAACGCACCACTCGACGTGCTGGGCGGCCTGCTCACCGGCCTGGAAACGGGCAAGGCCGAATCGTTGGCGCGCGCCTTCGCCACGTATTTCCAGGCGGTGAACATCGCCGAGCGCATCCATCGCATCCGCCGTCGCCGCGACTACCAGCGCGAAGGCGGCGCACCGCAACCCGAATCGCTGCTCGACGTGCTGACGCGCCTGAAGGCGCAAGGCGTGGAAGCGGGCGAGCTGATCGAATGGCTGGAACGGTTACAGGTGGAACCAGTTTTCACCGCGCATCCCACCGAAGCCGTGCGCCGTTCACTGTTGGAAAAGGAACAGTCCATCGTGCGCGCGTTGGTCGACAACTTCGACCCCACGCGCACGCCGCAGGAACGCAAGGAAGACGACGACCGCATCTTCATGGCGCTGAGCGCCGGCTGGCAGACCGCCGAAGCATCGTCGGTGAGTCCCAGCGTGCAGGACGAGCATCATCACGTCGGCTTCTACCTCGCCAATCCCATCTATCGCATCGTACCGGCCTTGTACGAATCGCTCGCCGATGCGCTGCAAATAGTCTATGGCGTGGCCGTGCCGATTCCGCGCCTGCTGAGTTTCGCCACCTGGGTCGGTGGCGACATGGATGGCAATCCCAATGTTGGTGCCGCCACCATCGCCAACAGCCTGTCCACGCAGCGCGCGCATGTGCTTGAGCATTACATCGAGGACATCGCCGGCCTCTCGCGTCTGCTGAGCCAGACCGAGGATCGCGTGGACGTGGGCAGCAATCTGGCCCATCGCCTGTTCGACTATCGCGTTCGCTTTCCCGAGGCTGCCGCCAAGGTGCGCCCGCGCCACGCCGACATGCCATACCGCAGCCTGCTCACCATCATCGGCGCGCGGCTGCAGGCCACGCTGGAAGACGATCACCCGGAAGGCTACACCTCGACCGACGAACTGCTGGATGACCTGCGCCTGATCGCGGTCAGCCTGATCGATCATCGCGGTTTGCACGCCGGCGCCTATGCCGTGCGTCGACTGATCTGGCGCGTGCGCACCTTTGGTTTTCATCTCGCGCGCCTCGACGTTCGCCAGGATTCGCGCGTGCATGATGAGGCACTCAGCCAGTTGTTGAAGGACGACGGCTGGTTCACACGCGACCTCGCCGAGCGTGCGGAGCGGTTGCGCCCTTATGCTGGCGGCGACGAGGTCCTGCCGAGCAGCGACGACGCTGCTGCCACCGCATTGCACGACGTGTTTGCGACATTGCGCGAATCGCGCGGCCGTTACGGCGCGGAGGCGCTGGGCCTGTACATCATCAGCATGGCGCGCTCGGCGGTCGACGTGCTCGCCGTATTGGCGCTGGCTCGCTATGGCGGCCTCACCAAGGAGGGGCGCGTTCCGTTGGACGTGGCGCCGTTGTTCGAAACCGTGGACGACCTGACGAATGCGCCGGCCACGCTGCGTGCGTTGCTCGACGATCCCATCTATCGCGATCATCTCGCCTCGCGCGGCAATCGCCAGTGGGTGATGCTCGGCTATTCCGACAGCGGCAAGGATGGCGGCACGCTGGCATCGCGCTGGGGTTTGCAGCGTGCGCAGGTGGAGTTGCTCGACGTGGCGGCGGAGGCGGGCATTCGCCTCTCGTTCTTCCACGGTCGCGGCGGCTCGGCGAGTCGTGGCGGATCGCGCATCACACCGGCCCTGATGTCGTCGCCGCGCGGCTCGGTAGCAGGTGTGCTGCGCGTCACCGAGCAGGGCGAGGTGATCCATCGCAAGTACGGCATCCGCGCGCTGGCGCTACGCAATCTGGAACAGACCGTGGGTGCGGTGCTGCGCGCGTCCTTGCGTCCCCGCACGCAGGAGGCGCGCGAGGACGAGTGGCGCGAACGCATGAGCCTGCTTGCCGCGCGCAGCCGCGAACACTATCGCGCGTTCGTCGATCGCGACGGTTTCGTCGACTACTTCCGCTCGGCCACGCCCATCGACGTGATCGAGCGCATGACGCTGGGCTCGCGTCCGTCGCGCCGGCGCAGCATGCGCGGTGTGCAGGATCTTCGCGCCATTCCATGGGTGTTCGCGTGGACGCAGTGCCGCTCGATTCTTCCCGGCTGGTACGGGCTGGGCACCGCGCTGGAGTTCGGTGCGGCCGAATACGGCGAGCAGGCGATGTCCGAGATGGCGCACGACTGGCCCTTCTTCGCCAACATGCTGGACGATGTGTCGATGGTGCTCGCCAAGAGCGACCTCGGCATTGCCGAAGCCTTCTCCAAGTTGGCCGGCCCGCTGCACGAGCCGTTCTTCGGGCTGATCCGCGAGGAATTTGAACGCACGCGTCATTGGCTGATGCAACTGAAGCACAACGACAGCCTGCTGCAGAACGCGCCGCGCCTGGCCACCTCAATCGACCTGCGCAATCCCTACGTCGATCCGATGAGCCTGCTGCAGGTGGATCTGCTCAAGCGCTGGCGTGAAGGTGGCGAGAGCGACGAGGCGTTGCTCACGGCGCTGGTGGCGTGCGTGAACGGTGTGTCCCAGGGCCTGCAGAACACGGGTTGAGAGGGAGGCAGTCGCGCACGATGTGCGCGACGCAGGCAAGCTCAGCCGTCCAATTCCGCCCAGCGCGCGTAAGCCGTATCCAGCTCGGCTTGCAGCTTGGATAGCGCTTCGTTCGCCTTGACGACGGCAGCGTTGTCCTGGCGAAAGAAGTCCGGATCGTTCATCGCTTCGCTGCGCGCGGCGATGTCGGCTTCCAGCTTCTCGATGCGACCAGGCAACTGTTCCAGTTCGCGCGCGTCCTTGTAGCTCAGCTTGCGCTTTGCCTCCGCGGCGGGCGCCGCCGCAACGGCTGTGGCCGCCGCCTTGCTTTCGAGGCTCTTGATGGAAGGCGCCAGTGGAGCAGGGCGCTGGCGCAGCCAGTCGGTATAGCCGCCCACGTATTCGCCGATCTTGCCGTGGCCTTCGAGTACCAGCGTGCTGGAAACGACGTTGTCCAGAAACTCGCGGTCATGCGAAACAAGCAGCAGCGTGCCCTGGTATTCGGTCAGCAGTTCTTCGAGCAGCTCCAGCGTTTCCACATCGAGGTCATTGGTGGGTTCGTCCATCACCAACAGGTTGGACGGCTGCGCGAACAGCTTGGCGAGCAACAGGCGATTGCGCTCGCCGCCCGACAGGCGGGTGATCGGCGCACGGGCGCGTTCCGGCGAGAACAGGAAGTCCTGCAGGTAGCCGATGATGTGCTTGCGCGTGCCGTTGAGTTCGATGTACTCGCGGCCTTCGGCCACGTTGTCCAGCGCATTGAGCTGGTCGTTGAGCTGCACGCGGTGCTGGTCGAAGTAGGCAATCTGGATGCCGGTGCCGAGCGTGGCGTGGCCGCGCTCGGGCTTGAGTTCGCCCAGCATGATCTTCAGCAGCGTGCTCTTGCCTGCGCCGTTGGGGCCGATGATGCCGACGCGGTCGCCGCGCATGATGGTGGTGCTCAGGTTTTCGATCAGCACGCGTCCGCCGTAGCTCTGGTGCACGTGTTCCAGGTCGATCACCTTCTTGCCCGAGGCCTGCGCGTTGGCCATCGTCATCTTGACGTTGCCGGACAGTTCGCGGCGCTGCGAACGCTCCACGCGCAGCGCCTTCAGCGCGCGCACGCGGCCTTCGTTGCGCGTGCGGCGCGCCTTGATGCCCTGGCGGATCCACACTTCTTCCTGTGCCAGCTTCTTGTCGAAGTGCGCGTTGGCCTGCGCTTCGGCATGCAGGCGTTCTTCGCGGCGGCGCAGGTAGTTGTCGTAGTCGCCGGGCCAATCGGTGAGTTGGCCGCGATCGATCTCCACGATACGCGTGGCGAGCGCACGAAGAAAACTGCGGTCATGCGTGATGAAGATGATGCTGCCTTCGAACTGGCGCAAGAACGCTTCCAGCCAGCCGATGGCTTCGATGTCGAGATGGTTGGTCGGCTCGTCGAGCAGCAACACGTCCGGCTTGCGCACCAGCGCCTGCGCCAGCAGTACGCGGCGCTTCATGCCACCGGAAAGCGCGGCGAAATCGGTGTCGCCCGGCAGTTCCAGGCGGGTGAGCACATCGGTGACGCGACGATCGAGATCCCAGCCGTGTTGCGCTTCGATCTGCGATTGCACGTCGCCGAGCGTATCCATGTCGCCTTCGGCGAGTGCGTGGTGATAGCGCGCAAGCAATTGGCCGAGATCGCCGAGACCTTGCGCGACCACATCGAACACGCTGCCGGCGGTGTCTTGCGGCACCTCCTGCGCCATGCGCGCAACGACCACGCCGTTTTGCACACGCACTTCGCCATCGTCGGCATGCAGTTCGCCGGCGATGAGCTTCATCAGGGTGGATTTGCCTTCGCCGTTGCGACCGACGATGCACACGCGCTCGTTCGCCTCGATGGAGAGGTCGACATGTTCGAGCAGGAGGGGGCCGCCGATGCTGAAGTCGACGCGCTGGAGTTGTATCAGGGACATCCCACCATTTTAGGCGATGCGTCGTGGCAATCGTTCGCTTTGCCCCTCAATGCCGCTTCCCGCCTGCCGATAGGGAAAGGGCAGGCGGGTAAAAGTAGCGTCCCTGCGTGGGGCGAAGGGCTGGCTGAGGAATTGTTTTTTAACGAAAAAAGATGGCGCCTACCTGCAAATAAGCCTTTCGCCATAGGGCAATTGAGGGCACACTCGCTTGACGCGTAGACGTCACTTTCACGGTGAAATCTACGTTATGACGGCGCCGGGGCGCCGTCATCGTTTTATCGTCCATGGAAACATGGACTTATGTGACCTAATTCAAGTATTGTCTGGACCCGTGGCGATGTTGCTGCGGTTCAGGGTTTGTAACGCCGGTTGAAGCGAGGAACTGGGGTGGCTATCAAGTCCAACACGCAGGCCAGGGGAGCAACCTGGCGCCAAGGCCTGCTAGCGCTGCTGATGAGCGTCGCCGGCGGGTTCGCCAGCGTGGCTCATGCCGGCTACGCCGCCATCGTCATCAATGAGGCCGATGGCCAGGTCATCACCGCCGTGAACGCCGATGAGCCGAATCATCCCGCGTCGCTGGCCAAGATGATGACGATGTACCTCGCCTTCCAGGCCATCGAGAACGGCACGCTCAAGATGGACCAGGAGCTTCCGGTTTCCTCGTGGGCTGCCGCCAAGGCGCCGACCAAGCTCGACCTGCGCAACGGCCAGACCATCACGGTCGAAGACTGTGTGCTCGGCATGATCACCAAGTCGGCCAACGATGCCGCCACCGTGGTCGCCGAAGGCCTGGGCGGTTCCGAAAGCCATTTCGTCGAGATGATGAATGCCCAGGCCCAGCTGCTGGGCATGAGCAACACCCGCTTTGCCAACGCCTCGGGCCTGCCCGATCCGGAAGACACCACCACGGCCCGCGACATGAGCAAGCTGGCCATGGCGCTGTACCACGACTTCCCGCAGTACGCGCACCTGTTCTCGACCAAGGACTTCATGTTCCGCGGTCACCTCGTGCGCGGGCACAACAACCTGATGGACAAGTACCCGGGCATGGACGGCCTGAAGACCGGCTTCACCAACGCCTCGGGCTTCAACCTTGCTTCCACCGCGGTGAAGGATGGGCGCCGCCTGTTCTCCGTGGTGATGGGCGGCCGCACGGCCTCCGCGCGCGACAGGCTGATGGCGCGCCTGCTCGACGATGGCTTCGAGAACCAGGAAACGCCCGCCGCGTTGATCGCCCAGGCTGGCGAAGCGCCTGCCGCCGTCGGTGGCAAGGGGCGCCGCACCAAGGGCAGCGTTGCAGCCAAGGGTACCGCCCTGGCCGATGCCACGCCGGCGTCGCGTCGTCATCATCGCCGCGGTTCCAAGCCGGATACCGTTGCCAGCGCGGCGACGTGCTCGAAGAAGAAAAAGGGCGCGACCTGTCCCGCCACCACTGCACGCAGCACCAAGGTGGCGGCTGCAGGGCAGAAGGTTGCCTCGGCTGGCGCATCGCCGGACAAGTAAGCGCCGCTTGCGAGATGCTGCGAAACGGGCTGCCTGCGGGTGGCCCGTTTTTGTTTGAGTCCGTGCTTGCGCGTGAAACCGTGGGTGCAGGGCGCTTCGATGGATCTTCAGAAAATCAGAAGCGATCCGTAGCCGCCAGGTAACGCCACTGACCCGGCTGCAGTCGGGACATGGGAATACGGCCGATGCGGATGCGTTTCATCGCCAGCACCTTCAACCCGACGGCGTTGCACATGCGCTCGATCTTCTCGGGCGCAATCCGCTTCAGCGCAAAGCGCAGGTGGGTTTCGTTCTGCCAGCTCACCTTGATTGGCGGCAGCGCGTAGTTGTCGAAGCTGAGGCCGTGATTGAGCATGGCCAGACCGTTCGGCGCCAGCGTGCCCGCCACTTCAACCACCATCTCCTGCTCGATGCGGTCGAAATCCTCTTCGAGGCGACGCTTTACCCGCCAGTCCTGGGTGAATACCACCAGGCCGCTGGCTTGATCGGGCAACGACAGCGGCGATTCCAGTCGCGCGAAGTGTCGCTTGAGCAGGCGAATGCCGGTGGCGTCTTCGGTGGAGTGGCTTTCCGCGAGAATCAACGCGCGTGCCTGGTCGACGGAGGCGCCGGCAGGCTTGTGCAGTACCAGCGTGGCCGGTTCGGCAGGTTCGAGCTTGGCGTGCGGATCGATCTCGATGCGCTGTTCCAGCACCTTGAACTGCGGCTCTTCGACGATCTGGCCGTCCACGCGCACCCAACCACCTTCGATATACATCTCCGCTTCGCGTCGCGAGCACTGGGCCAGCGCGGCGACATGTTTGGCGAGGCGTAGCGGTTCGGTCATCGGGTTTGCCGGGAAGTCATGTGCGGGAATTATAGGCGGTCATCAGGTCAGGCAAGGTGCGAGCGCCCGCGCTTCGGCGTCCGGTTCTCGCATCGGGCCGTCTTCAGTCGTTTGCCGATTCCGTGAATGGATGCTCTTTCTTGTGTTTGATGGTTGGCGCAGCTCGCACATTTTTGTGCGATGTTGTCTCCGGATCGCAAATATCTGCTGAAAGAGGCCGCGGGTCCTTGCGGAGTCCACCCATCCTTTTCTCCTCGTGTACGGGCCCAACATGAAGCGTGCTTTCTCCTTTCTCATCGCAGCCACCTTGCTGGTCGGCAACGGACTGGCTGTTGCGTTGCCCCTGGGCGATCACGGCCATGACAACGACAAGCACTGGGACGACGATCACGGCCACGGCCACAATCCCAAGGACGAGGGTCGCCACGACAACGGCAAGCACAAGGGGTGGTACAAGAAGGGTGGCCGCTTGCCGGACCACTACTACGCGCGTGAGTACTACGTCACCGACTACACACGCTATCACCTGCGCCGCCCGGAACCCGGTTACCGCTGGGTGCGCGCAGATGAAGGGCAGTTCTATCTGACGCTCATCTCCAGTGGTGTCGTCATCGATATCGCGGCGGGCCTTTGATCGCTCTTCGGATTTAGCAGAGCCCCAGGACTGAATGTCCGCTTCTTCGACCAGGAAGCGGACATTTTTTTGCGCGGTCGTGTACCCGGCGCTCGGTACACGAAGTGACCAATGCTTGCGGTCACTTGTGACCAGTCGCGGGTTGCGGGCGTTGCGGCGAACGGATGAGAAAGCCCCGGCGGCTTCGCCTTGGGCCGGGGAACGGCGCGCGTTTCCCTTGGGAATACCCGTACTTATCGTCATTTAGCCAATCATCGAAATTTTACTTGACTAGAATTTAGATATTTAGCTAAATAACGATCATGAGCGCCGTCTTCAAAGCCCTGGCCGACCCTACCCGCCGCAAGGTACTGGAGCTGCTGCGGCAGCGCCCGATGACTGCGGGCGAGCTGTCGGAACATTTCCCCGTGTCGCGGCCGACCATGTCGGCGCATTTCGCGGTGCTACGCGAGGCTGACCTGATCGAGGCCAACAAGATCGGCACCAGCATCCTCTACCAGTTGAAGTTGTCTGTGCTGGAAGACGCCCTGCTGGGCTTCAGCCGGCTGTTCGGCATCGGCACTGGAGAGCGCAGGGCTGCGGAATCCGCGGGTGTTGCCCGCCCTGAAGAAACCCGAGAAGGAGCCGACGAATGAGTGAGAAACTCCATCCGCGCATCAGGCAGGACATCGTCCTGGGCCTCAAGCTCGGGATAGTGATGATCGGTGCCGCCTCGCTGCTGGCACTGGCCCGCAGCCAGGGGTGGCTCGACGGAGCGATGGTCGAACGTGCGTTCAACGTCATCCTCGGTCTCGCCTTTGCGGCCTACAGCAACCTCATCCCGAAGATGTATGGACCACCGCCTCGCTCCCTCCGCCACGCGACGTTGGCGCAAGCGGTCAGGCGGGTCAGCAGTTGGGCAATGACGCTGGCGTTCCTGGCGTGGGCCGCGCTGTGGGCATTCGCTCCGAAGGAGTTCGCAAGAGTCACTTCGGTGGCGGTTGTCGGCGCCAGCATTGCGATCTCGCTTGGCTACCTGATGTGGAAGGCCGCCGCCTGCCGTGCGTCGAGGAGTGATTGAGGCCTTTCGGTTGGCGTGTGGAATATCTAACCGAGAATCCGCGTTCGATCCAAAGCAGGCTTCGCCAGAACACGCGGGAAAACGCCACCATCGCTCAGCGACGGCTCCAGCTCTCCAGCAGCGTGCGCGTCTGCTCGATGACGGTTTTCTTGATCAGCGCGCTTTTGTTGGCGTCAATTTCCTTCCAGCCCAGGAAATCGACGCAGGCACCAGCGGGTGGAAAGAAGCTCATGATCTGGCCCTTGAGCGTCAGCAGGCGAATGCGAACCACCGGATCGCGCGTGGTGGTGCCGGCGATGCGCGCGAGCAGGCTCAGGCGCAGTTTGTGAAGCGGCTGCTTTAGCCGCTGCTCAAGCAGCTTGGAGGTGGCGAGCGGTTCGTCGCCGGCCATGTCGCGTGCCGCGAACAGGCGACGGTCCGACATATGGGTATCCGTCAGCATCATGTCGAGGCCGATCTCGTAGATGCGCAGGAACGCATCGATCAGCTCTTGCACGCTGCCTTCGCCTTTCAGTACGGCGGCGGCGTGTTGCATGGAAGGTTCGAAGCGGCTGAGCAGGTCATCGGTGATGAACTGGGCGCAGGCGTTGTAAACCCCTTCCTTGCTCTCGAAGTAGTACTGCAGCGCCGGTGGGTTCACTCCCGCCGCCGCCGCGATGTCGCGCGTCGATGCACCCGCAAACCCATGTTCGCCGAACAGCCGGATCGCCGCGTCGATGATGCGCTGACGCGTTTCATCACCGCGCGCATAACCTCCCGCCGGGGCGCGTCGGGGGCGCTTGGGTTGGCTCATGCATTCGTCTCCTGCTGACGGCGGTGCAATATAACATTTGACAAAAGTATTCCAATCGGAATAAATCTTCCAGTTGGAATACATTGGACGACTTCCCATGCCTGCCTCAACCGGATCCACGCCCGGCCATGTCTCGAAAGATCCCGCCCAGCCGCCGTCGCGGCGATCCAGGGCGGGCAAGATTCTGCTTCCCGTTGGCCTGGTGCTCGGCGTCATCGCCTTGCTGGCGCTGGGTTATTGGTGGGTGGTCGGCCGCTTCATGCAGAGCACCGACGACGCCTATCTGCGCGCCGACAGCATGACGGTGGCGCCCAAGGTCAACGGCTACGTCACGGACGTCTACGTCGGCGACAACGCCACGGTCAAAGTCGGCGATCCGCTGGTGCGCCTGGACGGACGCCAGTATCAGGCGGCGATGGATCAGGCGCAGGCCACGGTGGACGCGCGTCAGGCCGACATCCAGCGTGCGCAGGCCGCGCTGTTGCAACAGCGCGCGGCGATCGAGCAGGCCAAGGCCCAGCTTTTGGTGGCGAAGGTCAACCAGCATCATGCAGATGACGAAGTGCATCGCTACGCCCCCTTGACCGCATCCGGCGCGGAAAGCAGCGACCAGATGTCGGTGTTGACCAGCAACCGCGACCAGGCCCAGGCCACCTTGGCGGCGGATACCGCCGCGCTTGATCAGGCGCAGGCGAAGGTTGCCGATCTCGACGCGCAGATCGCGCAGGCGCGGGCCCAGCTGGAGGCCGCGCAGGCATCGACACGCCAGGCGAAGCTTGATCTGGGCGACACCCTGATCCGCAGTTCGTTGCCGGGCCGCGTGGGTGATCGCACGGTTCGCGTTGGCCAGTATGCGCAGCCCGGCATGCGGATGATGACCGTCGTGCCGGTGGAAGGCATCTATCTCATCGCCAATTTCAAGGAAACCCAGATCGGCAAGATGCGCGCGGGGCAACACGCGAGCATCCGCGTTGATGCGTTGCCCGACGCCGACCTGCAGGGCGTGGTGGAGAGTTTTGCGCCAGGCACGGGCGCCGAGTTCGCGCTGCTGCCGCCGGAAAACGCCACCGGCAACTTCACCAAGATCGTGCAGCGCGTGCCGGTGCGCATTCGCCTGGATGTCGACGAACAGACGCGCAAGCTGCTGGTGCCGGGCCTGTCGGTCACGGTGAAGGTGGATACGCGCCAGGCGCATGACGACGCGGAAGGCCGTCATGGCTGAGGCCGCCGCGCCCGCCAGTCATCCCGAACGCGCCAGCGTCGCGGACTGGATCGCCGTCGCCGCCGGCTCACTGGGTGCGTTGATGGCGACGCTCGACATTTCCATCACCAACTCGGCGTTGCCGCAGATCCAGGGCGAAATCGGCGCGACCGGCACCGAAGGTACGTGGATTTCCACCGGCTACCTGATGTCGGAGATCGTGATCATCCCGCTGGCGGCGTGGCTGACGCGGGTGTTCGGCCTGCGCAACTTCCTGCTCGGCTGCGCCGTACTGTTCATCCTGTTCTCGATGGTGTGCGGCGTGTCGACCACGCTGATGATGATGATCGCGGGACGCATCGGCCAGGGCCTGACCGGCGGCGCGATGATCCCGACCGCGCAGACCATCATCCGCAGCCGCCTGCCGATGTCGCAGATGCCCATCGGCATGACGGCGTTCGGCCTCATTGTGTTGCTGGGCCCGCTGCTGGGGCCTGTCCTGGGCGGCTGGCTCACGGAGAACATCAGCTGGAACTGGTGCTTCTTCATCAATCTGCCTGTGTGCATTGGTTTGATCACGCTGCTGGTCGCGGGGCTGCCCTCGGACAAGCCGCATTGGGAGGCGCTGAGAAAAGCCGACTGGCTGGGCGTGTTCGGACTCTCCATCGGCCTCAGTTCGCTCACGGTGGTGCTGGAGGAAGGTCAGCGCGAGCGTTGGTTCGAGTCGCCGATGATCATCTGGCTCAGCCTGCTGTCGTTGGCCGGCATGGTGTTGATTGCCATCTCGCAATTCACCGCGCAAAAGCCGGTGATGCGATTGAGCCTGCTGAAGAATCCACGCTATGCCAGCGTGATCTTCATCGTGCTGGTGGTGGGCGCGGCGCTGTACGGCGTGATCTACGTGATCCCGCAGTTCCTCGGCATCATCGCCGGCTACAACGCGGAGCAGTCCGGCTGGGTGATGCTGGTCTCCGGTGTGCCCGCCTTCCTGATGATGCCGATACTGCCGCGCCTGCTCGGCAAGGTGGACTATCGCGTGCTGGTGATCACCGGGCTGCTGTGCTTCGTGGGCAGTTGCATGCTCGACATTCACCTGACGGCGCAATCCGTCGGCGATGACTTCTTCTGGTCGCAGCTGGTACGCGGCGCCGGCCAGATGCTGGCGATGATGCCCTTGAACCAGGCCTCCATGGCGGCCGTGACGCGCGAGGAGTCGGGCGACGCGGCGGGCATCTACAACATGGCGCGCAACCTGGGCGGATCGATCGGTCTTGCCATCATCGGCACGGTGATCGACAGGCGTAACACCTTTCACGTGGCCACCATCCGCGAGTCGCTCTCCGCCAATTCCCTGCTTGGGCAGGAACGCCTCGCCGCCAATGCGGCGAAGGGGTTTGCCGATACCGGCGACATGGCTTACTCGCACATGCGCGCGCTGGGACAGCTGGCCGCGCAGATCCAGCAACAGGCGCTGGTGATGACGTATTCGGAAATCTTTTACGTGCTTGGCATCGCCTTGCTTTGCTGTGTGCCGCTCGCCTTGCTGCTGAAGACGCCGAGCCACCACGCGCCGGCAGCGTCGGGCCATTGAGGATACTGCCAATGATGATCTGGGAAGTTCGCAAGACACGCGGCGTGCTGTTGGGGTTTGCCGTTTCCGTCACCCTGCTTGCCGGCTGCACCGTCGGGCCCAATTACCGCGGTGCGCCAGCGGTGCCGGGCGAAGACGCCCAGACCTTCGTGCGCGCGCCATCGACGGGCCTGGCGCCCACGCCGGCGCCCAGCCAGTGGTGGACCTCACTCAACGATCCGCAGCTGAACGCACTGATCGAAACGGCCATCGCCCACAATCCCAACCTGCAGTCGGCGCAGGCGCGCCTGCGGCAATCGCGCGAACAACTGCTGCAGCAGCGCACCAAGGCCTTGCCCAGCGTGTCGGTGGCTGCGGCAGCCGTGCGCACGCGCGAGCCGGATCTGTCGATTCTGCAATCGTCGTCCAGCAGCTCGACGCAAGACGGCCAGCAGGCAAGTACATCCGGCGGACACGGCCGCGGGCCCGTGCAGCTCTACACGGCCGACTTCGACGCCTCCTGGGAACTGGACTTGTTCGGCGGCATACGGCGCGCGACGGAGTCCGCGTCCGCCCAGGCCGATGCGGTCGAGGCGGACTTCGCCGACGCACAGGTTTCGTTGGCGGCTGAAGTGGCGCAGGCCTATATCGGTCTGCGCGACCAGCAGCAACGTCTGGTGTTGGCCAACCAGTCCACCGAACTGGCGCAGAAAACCCTCGTGCTGGTGCAGCAGCGACGCGAGCGTGGCGTCGCTGCCGATGCGGATGTCGAGCGGCAGACCACGCAAGTCGAAAACACGCGGGCCACGTTGATTCCGCTCGATGAGCAGATCACCGAATCCCTGGATCAGTTGGCCGTACTCACCGGCCAGGCGCCTGGCGCGCTCGATGCGCAGCTGTCGAAGCCTGCAGCTCTGCCAGGGCTGCCCGCAACGGTGCCGATCGACGATCCAGCTACTTTGCTGAAGCAACGTCCGGACATCCGCGCTGCCGAACGGCGGCTGGCGTCGAGCAACGCGCAGATCGGTCAGCACACGGCCGATCTATTTCCCAAGGTGACATTGCTGGGCTTTCTTGGGACCAGCGGCATCAGCCCCGCTGACCTGTCCAGGAAAAGTGCGTTGACCTGGGCAGGCGTGCCTTATCTGCAGTGGAACGTGTTCGATTTCGGCCGCACCAAGAGCAGCATTCGCCAGGCGGAAGCAGGCCGTGACGAGGCAGCCGCCAACTACACCCAGACCGTGCTCGCTGCCTTGCAGGACGCCAACAACGCACTGTCGCGTTACGGGCATCAGCGGGAGAGCGTGCAGCGCATGACGCAGATCGAAGCGTCTGCCAATCGCTCCGAGGCGCTGATGCACCAGCGCTACAGCGCCGGCGCTTCCTCGCTTATCGATCTGATGGACGTGCAGCGCACGCAATTCAGTGCGCAGCAGAACCTTGTCGAAGGCCAGGCCGACCTGCTCAAGGACTACGTATCGCTGCAGAAGAGCCTCGGCCTGGGCTGGAGGTAAGTTGGACCATGCTTGCGTGGGGCGCGGCGCGATCGCCCCGCCTACTTGCGATAGCATGGGCGCACACCCACTCCGTCGCGAGGGCGCCATGTCAGGCCTGCGGTCGCTGGACGTCAAGCAGTTGGGGAGCAAGGTCATCTCGCTCATCGAGCACGTCGGCTTGCTGATCGTGCTCGGCGCGGCGGTGCTCGCGGGCGCTCAGGAGATTGCCGTGATGTGGCAATCCGGGCGTGTTGGTGTGAGCGACCTGCTGTTGCTGTTTATCTATCTCGAAGTCGTCACCATGAGCTCGGTGTACTGGCGTGCCGGCCGGCTGCCGGTTCGCATACCGCTCTACATCGCGATGATCGCCATCTCCCGGCATCTGATCCTCAACACCAGCGAAGTGTCACCGTGGATCGTCGTGGCGGAAGCCGGCGCCATCCTCTTGTTGGCCGCAGCGGTACTGCTGGTGCGCTTTGGCCACACCCGCATGCCGTATACCGATGAAGGTGGCGCAGAGCGCACGCATTCGAGTTAGCGAGTAACGTCGATGGTCGGACCGCGATAGTCGTCGAGACTTGTCCGCCGCAGGTCAACCAGGCCCCGGCAACACCTCGAAAGTGCTCTTGCGGCCAAAGAAAACGGGCCGCTTTCGCGGCCCGTTTTCATGGTGAAGCAAGCGTTGCTTACTTCAGCTTGGCATCGGCGCGCAGCGCTTCGGCCTTATCGGTCTTTTCCCACGAGAACGTCGTGTAGGTCTTGCCGTCCGGACCCTTCACTTCCTGCGGGGTGCGGCCGAAGTGGCCGTAGCTGGCAGTCTGCTGGTACATCGGGTGCACCAGGTCGAGCATCTTGATGATGCCGTACGGACGCAGGTCGAAGTGCTTGCGGATCAGCTTCTCGATCTTCTCGTCGGCGATCTTGCCGGTGCCGAAGGTGGTGACCGAGATGGAGGTCGGCTCGGCCACGCCGATGGCGTAGCTCACCTGCACTTCGCAACGGTCGGCAATGCCGGCGGCCACGATGTTCTTGGCGACGTAGCGCGCGGCGTAGGCGGCCGAACGGTCAACCTTCGACGGATCCTTGCCCGAGAACGCGCCGCCACCGTGACGGGCCCAGCCGCCGTAGGTGTCGACGATGATCTTGCGACCGGTCAGGCCGCAATCGCCCACCGGGCCGCCGATCACGAACTTGCCGGTCGGGTTGATGTGGAACTTGGTGCCCTTGTGCAGCAGCTTGGCCGGCAGCACGGGCTTGAGGATGTGCTCGCGCACGGCCTCGATCAGATCCTTCTGCTTGACGCTCGGATCGTGCTGGGTCGACAGCACCACGGCGTCGATGGCAGTAGCGACACCGTCTTCGTAACGCAGGGTGACTTGGCTCTTGGCGTCCGGGCGCAGCCACGGCAGCGGCGAGTTCTTCTTCTTGCGCACCTTGGCCTGCTGCTCGACCAGACGGTGCGAGTAGTAGATGGCCGCGGGCATGAAGTCCTTGGTCTCGTTGGTGGCATAGCCGAACATCAGGCCCTGGTCGCCAGCGCCCTGTTCTTCCGGCTTCTTGCGGTCCACGCCCTGGTTGATGTCCGGCGACTGCTTGCCGATCAGGTTCAGCACGCCGCAGGTCTCGCCGTCGAAGCCGACGTCGGAGGAGTCATAACCGATGTCGGTGATGACCTTGCGGGTCAGCGCTTCCAGGTCGATCCAGGCGCTGGTGGTGATTTCGCCGGCGACGATCGCCACGCCCGTCTTCACCATCGTTTCGCAGGCCACGCGCGCACGCGGATCCTGCGCGATGATCGCATCGAGGACGGCATCGGAGATCTGGTCGGCGACTTTGTCCGGATGGCCTTCGGAGACCGACTCGGAGGTGAAGAGGAAGTTGCTCATCGCGGGTTATATCCTTCCTTACGGATAGAGAGATAAAAGGGGGTGGCGCATGATACACGGCCTCCCCTCGGTTTGCAGCCTCAGGATGGGGCCGGCACATGACGATTTCATGCCGATTCAGCCATTTGGACGGCTTTGCGGCTCTTCTCCGGGGCTGTCCCGGGCACGCCAAAACCGCCCTGAGGGCGGCGGCGCAAGCGGTCAGAATACTCCAAGGGTGTCGCAGAGGCCCCTGGCGGAGCGTCAGCGAAAGCCGGTCGATGCGGGTCAGCCGGGCCGTTTCAGGCGGGTGAAGCCATCGTCGCTCCAGTCTTCGCTGCCCACGCCGTGGTGCACGAAGAACAGGCCTTCCGGGTCGTACTGGCGCTTGGCGGCGGCCAGCCGCGGGTAGTTGCTGCCCCAGAACGAGTTCTGCCAGTCGCGTTCGAAGTAATTGCTTTCCGACACGTACGAGCCGGCGCCCGGGGCGACCCTTAGCAGTGTGTCCATCGACTGGTCGATGCGGGCGGCGTCGCGCCGGGCCTTGTCGAGATCGGGCGAGGCGCCCGGCATGCCCGGAAATGCCGGCTCGCTCTCGCTGCCGGTGATGGCGAGCGCGAACGCGCCCATCGCGCCGGGGTTCATGGCGGTATCGCGCGAACGGGCCATGGCGTCGGCGGGCGCGCCGGCCAGGCCTTTGTTGAAGTGCAGCGAATAGCCCCAGTGCTTCGATGCCTGGAACATCGCATCGCTCAGCGCGTCGAGCTGGCGTTCGTCCAGCAGGGATTGCGGCAGCCACGCGGAGCGGTAGCCATGGATGAACTGCCCCACCTGTCCCTCGTCGCCGGCCCACAGCACGTGATCGCGCGGCGCGTCGGGACGGCTGTCGGGAACGATCAGTTGCGGTGCGTGCTGGCGGAAGAAATCCGCGTTCCAGAAATGTCGCGCGGGCAGGGCGATCACGCGCACGTCTTCCTTGAAGCGATACGCGCTGCGCGCCTTGACCCATGCAAGGAACGGCGCCCACACCTGTTCCGCCTCCTGCTGGCTCAGGCCCTGGAACACCATCGAGAGGTGCAGCATGTTCTCGTGGAACTTCAGTTGCTCGCCCCAGTGCGGGTTGAACAGGGCGTCGCGATAGAAGCGCATGGCCTGTGCAATGAGCGCGCGGTACGCCGCATCGGAGTCGGCCTGTATCGCGCCGAACACGGCGCCGAAGGTGTCGGGTAGATCGTGCGTCAGCAACGTCAGCTTAGTCACCACGCCGATGCTGCCGCCACCGCCGCCCTTGATCGCCCAGAACAGCTCCGGTTCGCGACAGGCGTTCACCGTGTGCACCTTGCCGTCGGCCGTGACCACTTCCGCTTCCAGCAGATTGCCGCTGGCGGTGCCGAAGCGCTTGGAGAAACTGCCGAAGCCACCGCTCTGCACCAGGCCGGCCACGCCCACCGTCATGCATCCACCGCCCTGCACGTAGCGGCCGCCCTGGGTGGTGACCGCCGTGTATGCGTCCACCCACATCGCGCCTGCCTCGACCGTCACGGCCGTATGCGTGCCTTCGCAATCTTGCGGCACGAAGGCGTCGTGCAGCGCGATGTGATTCATGTGGCGCGTCCAGATCAGCAACGAGTCGGGCGCGTCCGACGTGCCCTGGTAACTGTGCCCACCGCCTTTCACCACCAGTCGCAGGTGATGCTTGTGCGCGAAGTTCACGGCGGCCACCACATCGGCGGTGTTCTCCGCGGCCACCGCGTAGACGCTGGGGCGCGATGTCCATGCATCCACCCAGCCACTGGTCTGGGTAAGCGACGGGGTGTCGCCCAGGTAGTAGGGGTTTCGAACCTGCTTCAGCGCCTCCTGGCATGCCGCGTCGCTGGCGCCGCAGTGTTCGAACGGTGACTGGAGGCGTTGCAGCCGGCCACCCACGGCGCGGCTCAGTTCGTCCCACTGGGCGGGCGTTGGCCAACCCGGATCGCCGGGCCGCACGCGCGAATGCCACGTTGCCACGCCACTCAGTGCCTCGCGGGCGGCAGCGACCGCGGGCGACAACGCCCAGGGCAGCAAGGGCAGGGCGAGGGCGGCCTTGAGCAGATCGCGGCGATGCATGGCGAACTCCGTTTGAGTGGGATGGGCTCACTCTGCCTTCGTGCGAGGCGGGAACAAGCGTGATGTGACGAATGGAGCGGCCTTTGGGACGAGTGGCGGGCTGGTGGTGACCGCTGCGGTCTTTAGCTAGCCGTTGGACATACCTGCCGAGACATCCATAATCGAACGCCCCTCCCATCGATACAGGAGCAAGCGAATGAGGCGATTGACCTGGCTGACGTTTTTACTTGCGATTGTCGTGGCCTCGGCGATCACGCACGCCGACAGCGCTCCGCCATCGCACTGGCAGCCGGACATCGCCGCGTTCGTCGCCGCGGACCACCAGCATCCGCCCGCCCAGCATGGCGTGCTCTTCATCGGCAGCTCGTCCATCCAGTTCTGGAAGTCGCTGGCGCAGGATTTTCCGGGCATCCCGGTGATCAACCGCGGCTTCGGCGGTTCAGCGCTGCCTGACTCCACGTACTACGCCGACCGCATCGTGTGGCCATACCACCCGAAGTTGATCGTGATGTACGCCGGCGACAACGACATCAACGACGGCGCCACGCCGGAGCAGGTGCTCGCCTCGTTCCAGGCATTCGTGGCGCGCGCGCGCCAGGGCGTGCCCGGCGTGCCGATCGTGTATGTCTCGATCAAGCCCAGCATCGCGCGCCTGGCTCTCTGGCCGACCATGAAGGCCGCCAACGACAAGATCCGCGACTGGGCTGCCACGCAGAACAACATCCGCTTCGTGGATATCGCGCCTGCGATGGTCGACGCCCAGGGCAAGCCGCGCCCGGAACTGTTCCGCCCCGATGGCCTGCACATGCAGCCGACCGGTTACGCGCTGTGGATCGCCGCATTGAAGCCCGTGCTGGCCGACTACGGCTTCGTGGCAAAGCCGGCTCAATAAACCAGCGCCCGCGCCTGCACGAAGGCAAAAAAGAACACCGCGTTCGGATCGTTGCGCACCGCCTGCAATTCGCTGCGCATGCCCTCGACCGTCGCGGTGTCCACCTTGCCGGTGGCCACCAACTGATCGGCCGCGGATAGCAGCAACTCTTCCCAGAATTCCATCATCTGCTTGCGCTTGCCGGGTTGGCGGTTGTCGAGGTGGAAACTCTTCACCTCGGTCTGCACATCGCGATAGCCGCCGGCCAGCAGCAGGTTGCCCAGCTTGGCGCCGATGAAGGGATCGCCGCCGCTGTCGTACTGGTGGTCGTTGAACGCCATCCAGTAGCGCAGCAGATGCGGTGAATACGGATCGAGGAAGAATGAGGTGTTGAGCACCTCGGTGATGTACACCACCGCGCCAGGACTCAGCACGCGACGCAGCTCGCTCAGCACTCGCGCGGGGCTGGGCATGTGTTCCAGCACCCAGCACAGGTAGGCCGCGTCGAAACTGCGATCGGGGAAGGGCAGGTCGGTGGCATCGGCCTGCTGCAGCGTGTAGCGCGACGTGCACCACGCCGATTGCGCGAGATTGCGTTCGGCCGCTTCCAGTTGCGCTTCGGAGCGATCCACGCCGGTCACTTCCAGATGAGGAAAGCGCCGCAACAGGATTTCCGTCTGCGCCCCCACGCCGCAACCCACTTCGAGCAGCCGCGACGCCTCGCTGTAGTCGATGCGACTGAACAGCGTGGTTTCGAACATGCGCGCCTGGCGGATCAGTCGCGATTGCTCGTCCGACGAAAAGCCGTGGATATAGGGAAACTCACCGGTGACGATGCTGTTCACGACGGCGTCTCTTCGCTGGGAAACCTTGGCTTCCCACGCTACGCCGGCCGTTGTGGAGGGAAAGTGTCCCGGCTCGCTCAGGGCATGGGTGCAGCAACCTTGGCATGCGGATGCGAGGCGATGAACGCGAGTATGTCGCTCAGGGCCGGCGCGCCGTTGCGCAATGGGCGCGACAGGCTGAACAGCAGCGCCTCATGACCCACATCGGGGTACGTGCGCAGCGTACTGTCGCCGTGCATGGCCTGCGTGGCGCGATACAGCGAGATCGCGTTCGATGGTTCCACCTCGCTGTCGTCGGTGCCCTGCAGCAACAGCATCGGCGGCTCGGCGCCGTGCACGTATGACACCGGTTGCCCACGACGCTGTTGTTCCGGCGTGGCGCCGAACACGCCGAGCATGATGGGATCGTCCTGCGGCACGGGTACGAAGTCGTAGCAACCAGCGAGGCCGATGAAGCCTGCAAGGTCTGCCGGCTGCAGCCCATGCTTGCCGAGCCATTCGGCATCGGTGGCGAGCAAGGCGGCGATCTGGCCGCCGGCCGAATGGCCCATCACGAACACATCGTCGGGCGAGCTGCCGATTTCCGCGGCGTGTGCGTGTGTCCATGCCACGGCATTGGCTGCATCCTGCATGAAGCCATCGAGCGTCACCTGAGGATATTTGCGGTAATCGGGAATCACCGTGATCACGCCGTGAGCGGCCAGCGCAGCGCCCACGAAGCGATACCACGCGCGCTCGCCGCGCACCCATGTGCCGCCATAGAAGAACACCACCACCCGGTGCGTGTACCGCATGAGGCGGCGCATAGACGTCCAGTGCCAAGTGGTGCGCCGCGTCGAACACGATGCCGCGCTGTTCGACGATGTCCTTGCGCTGGTCGGTGGCGTTAAGCCCGGTGAACAACGTCGCCTCGCAGCCGGCGAGCAGCAACAGCGTCCACGACAGCAGCAGGCGGCCAAGGATGCGAAGGAGCGGCGATTGGCAGCGTCGTGACATGGCGGCGACGGAGGGGTAGTCCCAACCATGATGCCCGGAAGCATCACGCAAGGGCTTGCGGGTTTCTTTGAGGTCTGGCGAAAAATAGAGCTGGACGACAAAGGCCGGTGTCATTCGCCGCTACATCGCCAGTCGCCCGGCTGAGACCTTTCTACGCCTCATCAGTTGTCTCAATGACGAAGGAAGGGGCAAATGAATCAACGCAGGAAAGCTGCCATCAAAGGCGGCGCATGGAGCATCGCAGCCATGATGGCGGCAAGCTGTTCGATCCACGCGGAAAGCGTGCAGGACCAGCGCGCTGCGCAGATGACGCAGATTCCCACGTGCGCCACCCGGCTGGGCACCCTGGCGGTGGAAGAACCCGAGCGTGGCGTGGACTGGTGGAGTGAGCGTCAGCTGCCGTCGCCGACCAAGCTCATCAAGGTGTTCGTGGCCAAGTCGGGCTGCTTCACGCTGGTGGATCGCGGCGTCGGCATGGCGATGGCGCAGCAGGAGCGCGATCTTGCCGCCAACGGCGACCTGCGTGTGAGGTCCAACCTGGGCAAGGGACAGATCAAGGCAGCCGATTACGTGCTGGTGCCGGATCTGGTCACCGCCAACCAGGACGCTGGCGGCACCTCGTTGGGCGGCGCATTGGGCGGCTTGCTCGGCCACAGCAAGGTGGGCCGCATCGCCGGCAATCTCAATATCTCCAGCAAGACGGCGGATGTGGTGCTCACCCTGACCGACGTGCGTTCGTCCGAACAGGTGGCCACCGTCGACGGCAGCGCCAAGAAGAACGACATCGGCTTCGGTGGCAGCGGCGCGCTGTGGGGTGCGAGCGGTGTGGGCGGCGCGGGTGTCGGCGGTTACGCCAATACCGAAGTCGGTCAGGTGATCACCATGGCCTACCTGCAGGCCTACAACAAGATGGTGGCGCAGTTGGGTTCGCTGCCGTCCAATGCGTCGCAGTCAAATGCGCAGCAGGCAGTCACCATGCTCAAGCCTGGCCGGCTGCTTGGTAGTGCGACGGGCGGCGCGGTGGTGCGCACGCTGGATCCCGGCATGATGCTTTATCCCACCGGCAACAAGCAGGGCGCAATGTGGGAAGTGGAAGACGAACTGGGCAACAAGGGCTGGGTGTCATCCACCTTGTTGCAGTTGTCGCGGTAAACAAGGCGCCCGGGCCGTCGGTTGGCGGCCCGGTGTTTGCTCAGGCGGCGAGCAGTACGCCGTCCTGCAGGTTCGCGAAATACTCGCGCGTCAGGCGCAACTGGTCCTGCGCCGTCTCCGCGCGATTCACCACGTTGCGGAACGCGGCATTTTCGGGACGATCCTTGGCGTACCAGCCCAGATGCTTGCGCGCGATGCGCACACCCTGCAATTCGCCGTAGAACGCGTACAGATGTTCCAGGTGATGCACGAGGATGTCGCACACCTCGGCCGGCGCCGGCTCCGGCAAGGTTTCACCGGTGGCAAGGTAGTGCGCGATCTCGCGGAAAATCCACGGACGTCCCTGCGCACCGCGACCCACCATCACCGCGTCGGCGCCGGTGACATCGAGCACATGCCTGGCCTGCTGTGGCGTCACCACGTCGCCATTGGCGAGCACGGGAATGCGCACGCTGGCCTTCACGGCGGCGATGGTGTCGTACTCCGCTTCGCCTTCGTACTTGTCGGCGCGCGTGCGACCATGCACGGCGAGTGCCGCGATGCCGGCGTCTTCGGCGATCTTCGCGATGGTCAGCGCGTTCCTGTTCTGGCGATCCCATCCGGTGCGGATCTTCAGCGTGACCGGCACATCCACCGCATCGACCACGGCCTTGACGATGCGGGCCACCAGTGGCTCGTCCTGCAGCAGCGCGGAGCCGGACCACACGTTGCACACCTTCTTGGCGGGGCAACCCATGTTGATGTCGACGATCTGCGCACCGTTGTCCGCGTTGTAACGCGCCGCCTCGGCCAGCATGCCTGGATCGTAGCCGGCAATCTGCACGCTCACCGGCTCGGGTTCGCCATCGTGATCCATGCGCTGACGCGACTTGCGCGTCTGCCACAGGCGTGGATCGGCGTTGGTCATTTCCGACACGGCCAAACCCGCGCCCAGCCGCTTGCACAGCAGGCGAAAAGGTTTGTCGGTGACCCCGGCCATGGGCGCGAGCACCACGGGCGGGTCGATGCGGTAGGGGCCGATCTGCATCCGGCTATTGTAACCGGCCCGCTTTCGGGCCGCCTGGATGGCTCAGTGAGCGACTTTGGCGGCCAGCGCCTCGGCCGCCGCACGGTCGTGCTTGTGCTTGAACAGCACCATGAACAGCACGGCCACGATCAGCGAATAGCTGGCGAAGGTGATCCAGATGCCGTGCCAGTCCTTGCTCTGGTCCGGACGGGTGAAAAACGCCTCGATCACCAGGCCGCTGATGGAACTGCCCAGCACGGCGCCGATGCCGTTGGTCATCAGCATGAACAGGCCCTGCGCGCTGGCGCGGATCGACGGATCGCTCTGGCCCTCCACGAACAGCTGGCCGGAGATATTGAAGAAGTCGAACGCCATGCCGTACACGATGCACGACAGCACGATCATCCACAGGCCCGGGCCCGGATCGCCATAGGCAAACAGGCCAAAGCGCAGCGTCCACGCCAGCATGCTGATCAGCATCACCGCCTTGATGCCGAAGCGGCGCAGGAAGAACGGAATGGCCAGGATGAACAGCGTTTCGGAAATCTGCGAGATGGACATGATGATGGCGGGGTAACGCACCGCCACCAGATCCTTGTACGCATCCATCTGGGCGAAGTCGTGCAGGAACGTATCGCCGTACGCGTTGGTCAGCTGCAGCGCCGCGCCCAGCAGCATTGCGAAGATGAAGAACACCGCCATGCGCGCATCGCGGAACAGCTTGAACGAGGTGAGGCCGAACGTGTCCAGCCACGACTGGTTGTCCCTGCGCTGGAAGCGCGGCGGGCAGGCGGGCAGCGTGAAGGCGTAAAGGCCCAGTACCAGCGCCGCGCCCGAGGCCACGTAAAACTGGCCCGACGAGGTTTCCAGGTGCAGCAGGCTCACCGTCCACAGCGCGGCGATGAAACCCACCGTGCCCCACACGCGGATCGGCGGGAAGTCGCGCACGATGTCCTTGCCGTCGCTCTTGAGCGCGTTGAATGCCACTGCGACGGAGAGCGAGATGGTGGGCATGTAGAACATCATGTTGAGCAGCATCACCCAGAACATCAGCCCCGGTGACTGCACCATCGGCACGCAGAACAGAATCGCCGCGCCGCAGAGGTGGAAGATGCCGTGGAGCTTTTCCGCGTTGATGTACTTGTCTGCGATCACGCCGGCGATGGACGGCATGAACAGCGAGGCGATGCCCATGGTCGAGAAGATCGCGCCGAATTGGGCGCCCGACCAATGCTTGGTTTGGAACCAGTACGCGCCGATGGTAAGCAGCCACGACCCCCACACGAAAAATTCCAGGAAGTTCAGGGCAATCAGGCGCAGTCGCAGGCTCATCAGCGTATGTCGGTAGTGAAGCGGTTACGGTGGGCAGGTGGCGCGCTCGTGCCCCCAGGGCAGGCAAGGGCCGGACCTGTCCGGACGAGCCGGTGATCCCCCTGCAGAGGGCCTGGGAAGTCCCAAGGCCGTGCCAAAACGGGCAGACTAGAGGACCGTCGCGGTGGCGACAAGCTGCGCCGCCACGAAGCCACCGGCCCCTTCCCCGAGGAGACATCCATGAGCCTGTTCCTGACCATTGCCCTGGTGCATCTGGTGGCCCTGCTGAGCCCCGGTCCGGACTTCTTCTTCGTGTCGCAGACCGCCGTGAGCCGTACGCGTCGCCAGGCCATGTTTGGTGTGCTCGGCATCACCCTGGGCGTGGTGGTGTGGTCGGCGTTGGCCTTGGCGGGCCTGCAATTGTTGTTGCAGCGGCTGGCCTGGCTGGAGCGCCTGATCGCCGTTGCCGGCGGTCTCTATCTCGCCTGGATGGGACTGAAAATGCTGCGCGGTGCCGTGAAGGCTCCGGCCACCACCGGCGAACCCCGCGCGGTGCTGCAGCAGAGCGATTGGGCCACGCTGCGCGCCGGCCTGCTCACCAACCTTTCCAACCCCAAGGTGGTGATTTATTTCGGCAGCGTGTTCTCGGCCTTCCTGGGCGACCGGGTCGACGCGGCCACGCGCTGGGGCCTATGGACCCTGGTGATCGTGGAAACCTTCGTGTGGTTCACCTTCGTGGCCGGCGTGTTCGCCTTGCCCGCGATGCGTCGCGGCTATCTGAAGCTGTCGCGCTGGATCGATGGGCTGGCTGGTGCCGTGTTCGTGGCCTTCGGCGTGCATCTCATTTTTTCGCGCCGTGCTTGAGCGTTACAGCGCGCGGCCGTTGTAGTGCTTGAGCGGTAGCGCATCGATATCGAAGTCTTCCAGGCAGCGGACATTGATGGCGACCATCGCGGCGCCATCGGGTCGAATGCCTTCGCAGAAGGCGTGAATGCCGCATTGCTGGCAGAAGCGATGCCGGATCACGTGTTTGTTGAACGTGTAATCGCGCAGGTGATGTTCGGGCGTGTGCAAATGGAACTGCTCGCGCGACACGAACCACATGAGCGTGCCCTTGCGTTGACACATCGAGCAATTGCAGCTCATGGCCTCCGTGGGAGCGCCATCGACCGTGAATTGCACGTTGCCACAGTGACAACTTCCTTTCATGGGGATGTCCTTGTCGACTAGGGCAACAACTTGCCCGGATTGAGGATGCCTTCGGGATCGAAGGCGTCCTTCACGCTGCGCATAAGGTGCAGCGTCGACGGCTGCAGCGCGAGTGGCATGAACTCCTTCTTGACCAATCCGATGCCGTGCTCGCCCGACAGGGTTCCCTCCAGCGAAATCACCAAGGCGAATACTTCGGCAAGACAGGCATGTGAACGCTCGCGCTCCGCCTCGTCGCGCGGCAGTAGGTTAACGTGCAGGTTGCCGTTGCCGGCATGGCCGAAACTCACGATGAGCACGTCGTGCTTCTTCGCCAGCCGCTTGATGCCATCCACCAGCTCAGGCAGACGGCTCACGGGAACCACCACGTCTTCGTTGATCTTGTTCGGCGAGATGGTGCGTTGTGCCGGCGACAGTGCCTTGCGTGCCGACCAGAGTGCCGCGGTTTCTTCTGCCGTTTCGGCCACGCGCAGATCTTCCAGTCCCTCGCCACGCGCAGCGCGGGAAACGGCGTCCACCGCGCTTGGCAGCGTTTCCGGTTCGCCATCCACTTCGATCATCAACATCGCGCCCGCCAGTGGCACGGTATCGCCGCCGTAATCCCGCGCGAGTTTCAATGCGACGTCATCGATGAACTCCAGCGCGCAAGGCGTGACCGGCTGAGCCATGATGCGCGCGACGGCGCGGGCCGCTGCCGAGACATCGCGATAAGTGGCGCGGATGGTGCGCAGCGCGGATGGCTTGGGCGTGAGCTTGAGCGTGGCCTCGGTGATCAGCGCCAGCGTGCCTTCCGACCCGATCAGCAGGCGCGTAAGGTCATAACCCGTGGCGCCCTTGCTCGTATAGGTACCGCAGCGAAACCCTTCGCCGGTACCGGCAACGGCGCGCATCCCCAGCGTGTTCTCGCGTGGGCTGCCGTACTTCACCGTGCGCGGTCCCGCCGAGTTGCAGGCGAGATTGCCGCCGATGCTGCACCAGGGCGATGACGATGGATCCGGCGGCCAGAAGAAACCGTGCGGCTTCAATGCCTGCTGCAGGTCGCCGTTGAGTACGCCCGGTTCTACGACGGCCAATCGATTGTCGGGATCGATGCGCACGATGCGATTCATGCGCTCGAAACTCACCACCACGCCACCATCCACCGGCACGGTGGCGCCGGTGGTATTCGTGCCGCGTCCGCGTCCAATCACCGGCACGCGGTGCGCGCGGCACGCCTGCACCAGGGCTTCGGTCTGTTCGTGCGTGGTCGGAAATACCACGGCATCGGGCAGGGCGTTGCGACGCGAATTGTCATAGGCATAGGCCAGGCGCTCGGCCATGCCGGTCGCCATGGCATCACCCGGGAAGTGCGCGCGGAGCGTGTCGAGCAAAGCATCGGGAAGAGTCATGCGCCAAGTATCCCACTCTCCGGCGCCCGGATGGTCAGCCACCCGCGGGCGCGGCGCCCTGCGCAGGCGAAGGCGTGGTACCTGCAGGCAGCACGCCGTCGATCCGCTCGCGGATATAAGGGTAGAACGGGTTGGAGCTGATGCGCAGGACAGCATCGAGATTGAGGATGAGTGCACCACGCTCGCCGCGAGGCGCCGCCGTGCCGAGGCGAATGCCGTAATTCTCCGTCATGTCCGGCTGCGTGCCGTAGAGCGGATCATTCGGAGGGAAGGGCAGTGCGATGTGCGAAAGCGAAAAGATGTTGTCGGGATACATCACCGTCAGGGGCGTCACGCTCGCCGTGGTCTGACCCGCTTCGGTGGTGCGCGCCACGGTGTGTTCGTCATCTTCTTGCGCATTGGCGATCACGGTGGCGCGATACGGCTGCGGCCCTGCAGGAAGCATGCGATTGACTGCAGTCAGCGAGCTTGGCTTGAGCAGCGCGTCAAAGCGATGGTTGCGATTGACGTCGAACAGCACCACCTCGCTGCCATTGCTCGGCAGATTCGCGTAGAGCGTGCGCATCACCGCCGATGCGCTCACCGTATCGTCCACCACGGATTGGAAGGTGAGGATCGGTGGCAAGTGCGAAAGCTGGCGATCGCGCGCCATCCGCACCATCTGGCTGTGAATCGCATCGGTCAACAGATAGGACTGCCGTGCGGCGTTCACCGGGAAGGAGTTGTACTTGAACGGGTTGTATTCCGGCAGCAGATCCAGCCACGCGGCCTTGGCGAAACGTGGCAACAGCGCCGGCAGCCCCGCGAGACCGGCGAAGCGCGCGAAGCTCGTCACGCCGATCATGGGCGACAACAGTACGAGCCGCGTCGGCATGGCGAGCTCAGGGTGCTCGCACGCATCCAGCGTGTACTTCAATGCCAGCGCGCCGCCATTCGAATAGCCGACGATGTGGATGGGCGTGTTGGCCCCCACGCGCCGCCGCGCTTCGCGCATGGCCAGTCGCGTGGCCGCCAGCCATTGGGGCCAGTCGGCCTTGGTCAATCCGGCAGGCACCGTGCCGTGTCCGGGAACACGCAGGCCGATCGCAACAAAGCCGTGGTCGCGATACAGCTCGGCGATGTCGCGCAGGCTATAGGGCGAATCGGTCAACCCGTGGATCAACACCACCGCGCCAATCGGCGTGCCTTTGGGTTCCAGCACGTACGAGCGATTCCAATCGTGCGCAAAGCGCCCCGGGTACATCGGCGCGCCGTCGAAGTATCGGTTCGTGATCACGCGCTGGGATGGCCCGAGCTTGTCGGTCACCTCCTTCTTCATTTCATCAAACGCGGTTTGCTCGGCCGCCAGATAACCCGCCCATTCCGTGGCATCGAGTTGCGACGGCGAAAGCTCATCGGGAACGAAGGTCTGCCACGGGGCCAACGGTTCGCCCTGCTGCGAGT
This sequence comes from Dyella japonica, assembly GCF_040545895.1. Classification (GTDB taxonomy): domain Bacteria; phylum Pseudomonadota; class Gammaproteobacteria; order Xanthomonadales; family Rhodanobacteraceae; genus Dyella; species Dyella japonica_D. The sequence goes on along the minus strand of NZ_JBEPMU010000002.1, from coordinate 496,513 downwards.
CCCAGGCGCGAATGGCCAGCACGGCGACAAGGAAGACCAAGAGGATAATGGCGGCCCATTTGCCGGCCCTCACGAATGCCCGAAGCATGGTGCTCTCCCAAGGTCCGGCCGCCCCAAGCGACCCTCTGGAGTGTGCCTGACGATTCCTGAGCAAAATGTCGAGATCGCTTGTCAGGGGTTGCCTTTGCCCGGTAACGGATGGGCGACAGCCTGCCGGCCCAGGGCTCGAGCTAGCCAGCTGGGCCATCCTAGGGGGCGTCGCCCCTTGACGTTGGATGTAGCTTTCCCGATTGCGGTGCTTCTCGAACCTCAAAGGCCAAGGCGGGCTGGTGTGATGCCTTGGTTGACAGGCAGTACGACGTACATCTGCAGACGAACATGACGGCCCTGGTCAAGTACAACCACAGCGGCCTGGGCCCATCAGTACTCCTCAGTCCTAATGAAATGACGGTGTCAATTGAGATGGTGTTTCTCCCGTCCACGCCCCTGGTTTCAAGGCCGCCGGGCAGACCGTCTGGTAGTACCACAACGCCGTCCAATCCTGAGGCGACCACCACCAGGTGGGGCGAAGGGGAATGATTAGTCCTGTGGTGTAGGGCGGCGCAGGTATCCAACCCATGGCCGCCCGCACCGGGCTCCAACCCTGCGTACAAAACACGAACGGATCATTCGTTCGAAAAGGGATAAGGACAAAAGCTTGTGAGGAGCTCAGCGACGGTGTCGCCAGCAAAGCAAGTCCCAAGACCATCCATGGTGCTTTCATAGTGACGTGGCGCGTTAGGCTTTTAACGTGGAATGGGCAGGACTCGATATGTCAGCTCATCGTGATCGATGGCGTCTGACCCAAGACGTGGCGCTGCGGTTGCGGTACTACCGCAAGTTGGTGTTGCTGCGTCGCCTGCACCCACTGCGCACTGCTGTGCTCCAACGGGGTGGCAATCGCAGTCACCGTATCTACTGCCGCAAACTTCTCCTTGAGCAGATCGCCTGAGTTCTGCACGGCGAACAAGCGACTGCCGTCCTCGCTGGGAATGACTCGATCGACTTGGGCCAATCCGCGAGCGGTTGCATCCACGGTGAGGGCGCCGGCGATGTTGGCATCGCGTGGAGACGAAGCAATGCCTCGCTCGGTGTTGAGCTGCTCGACGCACTGCAGGCTCTGCTTGAACAAGGGGTGGGCGGTGTGGGCGGGATCATCCAGTAATAAGGGCGTCTTCATGGGCCTCTGGGAGTGCTGCTCTGCCAGCGCATCCTCGATCTTGTGCATCGTCTTGGGTCCGGCGATGCCATCGATCTTCAGACCATGCTCGAACTGGAATGATTCCACTGCATGCTTGGTCGTCAGGTCGAAGCGGCCATGGCTTGGCAGCGGATGGCCATGCGCGTCGGTGTAGCCCAGCGCGTTCAATTGTCTCTGTAGTTCGCCTGTAGATTGATCATGAGCGTGATGCCGCAACCCATGTCCAGCAGCTTGCGAAGAGTTTGCGTGTGCTGCGATAGGAGCGTGTTCCGTACCTACTTGAGCATGGCGATTATTCCAATATGCTTCCGGATTAATGGCATGCCCGTGCACATCTTTCATTTGATAGTGCACATGTTGCGCATACTGCCCGGCGCCGTGAGGGCCTCGACCTCCCATTGATCCAACCTCATCGCCGACCGATACGTGTTGACCTACGGCGACCGACTGGGCTTGGGTGTGGAGAAGCTCGTGGCTATTTCCCTCGGCATCGCGAATTTTGATGGTGCCGTACTGACCGCCCACAAATGTGACTACACCCGTCACCGGTGAATGTACCGACGGATGTCGACATCGACGTTCTTTGGCTTGATATAGAAGACGTTGTCGCGCCGCGACAACTCCCAGCCATTGCTGAATCCGGTGCTGAAATCTTCGATTTTCTCGCTGGGGCTCAGCTCGATTTGAGTGGTAATGCCCAGGCCAGTCCTGATGGGATAGATTCGGTCGGGTTGGTATTCATAGGTCTGGATGGCCTGTGCATAGGCCTGCACTGGTGAAAGAAAACCCAGGCACCCCGTGAGGGCCAAGAATGTATAAGTGGCCACATTGCTCATTCGTAGTCGTTTCCGAGTGATCATCGGGCGATATGCGGTGTGGAGGCGCCATTGGGCGCGAGATTGGTTTGTGATGCTGCCGGATACGGTGTTGCGACCGTCGTGGCTGGACTTGGCGCTTCATCCAAGGGCTCTGTCGCGGATGTCGTGGATGGTGCAGGAACCTCGTCAGGAACCGTCGAGGCGTAGTCGTTGTCGACCCGATAGTTGGTGACCTGAAAGCCCAGCGGATTTTCCGCGCGGTGCTGGTCGTCCATGCGCAAGTTGGGTTTGTACACGAAGTCAAGCGTCGCCAGCTTGTTGTCAAGCGGGCGGGTTGAGCCGTTGACCTTGCTGTAGAGGCTGCGCTGGAAGCGAACAGTGGCGCCTTTCGGGGCACCGCCGTTACTTCCGCCAATCAGCACGATGCTCAGAATCTTTACGCGGATGGCGGTATCGCGGCCATATAGCGTCACCGGACTCTTTGGGTTCCTGCTTGTGTAGAGATTGGTATATTCCGCCGCCACACCGGAGGAGGACATGGTGAGCACGGTGGACCAGTCGCGAAGTGCCGTCAGCGTCGCGTCGTAGGATTCGCGGGCAAGAATGAAGTGCGCGATGTTGCTGCGATTGATGGCTTCATTAGCGCTGAGCCGCTGCTCGGTGACATCCTCGGTGAGGCGTGTGAGTGTGCTGGTGCCCGTATAGGCATCCGCCATGATCAGATAGGGCACTTTTTCCTTGAGCGGCAGTACGTAGAAGTAACCACCAGCAAGGATGAGGGACATGACCAGGGCTGACGCAGCCGTCCACCATGCGCGCCGTTCACTGCGCTTGGCGAGATCTGCGATGCTGACTTCAAAGTTGATAGATTGTTTGACGGCCCGATCGATACCGTCGGAATTCTTTCTTTTATTTAGCATCTCTTGACGCATCGTTGGTGAGGAGATGACGACGGCCGATCACTTCGTGTTTTGCTCTTTCGTGCCGGCACCTGTCTCCATTGGCGGGGCGGCTACAGGATTGGGCGAAACTTTCGAAGCGGATGCGGGTTTGGCGGTGATTTCGTTTCCTCTGGCGTAGACCTGAACGCCTTGAGGGCCGTACACGGTATTCACTTCGGCCAGCGCTCGATGAACGTCGGTGGTGCGGATGGAGGCAATGGGCTGAGAGAGCGTGTAGTCAGCCTGCAACTGGTAAGAGAACTGCATACCGGAATCTTTCGCCCACCGGCGAAGCATGGTTCGAAGGGTGCCGTCCATGGGCGTGGCGTAGTAAACGTACTCGCCATTGAGAGGGATGGCGGTGGGCGCTTGTTGGTAGCGATTAACGGGCTTCCATTTTCCCGAGTAATCCTTGGCCGGCGGTGTGGCGCAACCAGCCAGCAGCAACACAGTGCTCGCGATAACAAGCGTTTTCGTCGCTCCGAAGCCTCTTTTGCGGTCGCCACGCGAACACACCACGGAGACGGCTGTTCCAATTACATTTTTCATGGTTCCCCAACACTGTCCATGTGTTCTTTCCGGCGGGCATTGGCGACGTGCATTCGCACAGAGCAAACTGCGTGAAGCGACGCCTGGCGGTCCCTCTATCTATGGAGGCAAGCCTTGGGCTAAGTGCTAACAGCCTGCGGCCGCTCATTTTCGCGTGCTGAGTGCGCCGGTTGCGTGCGAGGCAAGCATGTTTGCTTGCGAGTGCAATCCCCCGCTGGCCGCAGGATTGTTGGCTCTGGAGTGTCGCCTTCCGCTTACGCGGATGGACTATCTAGCTGGCATCAAATGCGGCTCGAAGCCAGTGTGCGACTGCCCGATCGTGGGGGCCGTCGTATGTCACCACATCGAACCGGCACGCGCGGTTGGCATGTTGTGAGTTGGCCGCTAACCAGAGCTCTGCCGTTTTTATGAGCTTGGCCTGCTTGCCGCTGTTGACCGAAGCCGCGGCCCCGCCTCGCGAACTGGTCAGGCGATGGCGAACTTCGACGAAGACGACGATGTCGCGATCGAGCATCACCAGATCGAGCTCGCCGTAGCGCGTGGTGTAGTTGCGGGCAAGCAGTTTGAGGCCTGCGCGTTGGAGTTCCGCGCAGGCGCGTTGTTCAAATGCGGCGCCGGCAGCGCGCATCAATGCGAGGTGGGCTGCTCGGTTTGGAGCTGCGGCGAGCCGCTGGCGTCGGTCGGCGGCGCCATGGCGGGGGCGGTGTCCATCTGCAGGCTGCCGTTGAGCGGGCGCGCCAGGCCATCCTGGAACTTGGCCCACACCAGCACGCGACGGATGCGGCCAAACTGGTCGGAAGTGAGCTGGCCGCTGGCGCCGGGCAGGTAGCTGCCGGGATGTGCGCGCAGCCAATCGATGTAGGGAGCGAGGTCCCACGCATCCATGCCGAAGGCGAACAGGCGGGCGGAGGTGCCGCGTGCGGCGGGCAGCTGTGCAGCGATGTCGCCGTGGTTGGGCAGACCCGGCTGCACATCGAACAGCCACGGCGAGTCGCAGAACTCGACGCCTTCGAGGTCGCGGTTGGCGCCCGCATCATCCACGCCGGCATAGATGTGCGACGTGCCGTACACCGGCAGGTTCACGCGTGCGAGCTTCAGCTGGGGTAGCAGCAGGCGAGCCTGTTGCGGACGCATGCTGATGAAGATGCCGCTGTCCTTGTTGGCGCTGGCATCGCCGTTGTCGGTCGGCATGCCGAGGCCGGAAATGGTCGACGCGAAGTTGACGCCGGTACCCGTGAGGTTGCCCATACCGGCGACCTTGCCGCCACGCGCTTCGAATTCCGCCTTGAACGATTTGGCGGCGCGCTGCGCGAAGTCATCGCTGCTCACGATGACGAAGGCGTTGACGATGCCGCCCTCCGCCATGTGATCCGCTGCCTGTGCGCCTTCGGTCTCGGGCAGCAGGCCAAACTCGCTCACGCCGCTGGCGGGCAGGCTCTTGTCGTCGGGATGGTTGAGGGCGAGCAGGGGCACTGGCAGCTGCGGCAGGCCGAACAAGGCCGAGACTTCGCCGCGCGTCAGCGGGCCGATGATGAGCTGCGCACCATCGCTGACCGCCTGCTGGTACGCCTTGATGGCGCCGGCCGTCGTACCCGCGCTGTCGTAGACGCGCACCGGTGGACGTGGCACGTGGTTGCGCGAGGAGTCGGCGTAGGCGGCGAAAAAGCCCTCGCGAATGGCGGTGCCGGCCGAGGCGAGGTTGCCGCTCGTCGGCAACAGCAGCGCAACGTGCGCTGGCATCTTGAAGCCTTCGCGTACATTGGCGCCTTCGCCCGGCATCATGGTGCCCACTTCTTGTTCGAGGGCTGGTGCGGGGTGCGCCACGGCAACGCCAAGCTGGGTCAGGGCTTCGTTGATCCACACCAGCATGCGGTCACTGGGCTGCATGGCGGCGGCGCGCTGCTTCAGTGGCTCTACGCCAAGCTGAGTGAGCAGCGAAACGATCTGCTTGCGATTCTGTGCCTGATCGAGGCCACTCAATTGGCCGTCCATTTCAACGCGTGTACGCGCGGCGCCCCAGAGGTCGCCGGTTTGCTGCATGGATTGCGAGCGCAGTTCCAGCAGGCGCAACTGCAATGCGGGTGGCACGCTGATGTTGGGCTGCGTGGTGAGTTGCAGCGCGCGAGGCGCGTTGTGCTGCTTCAAGGCCAATTCGGCTTGCAGCAGGTCGAGTCGCGAGGGTTCGTCACCGGTCAGTCGCTGGCGACGGATGCCGTCGAGCAGTGGTGCCGCACGATCGAGCTGGCCTTCCTGGCGATAGGCTTCGGCAGCGAGCAGCTGATAATGGTCACGGTTGCCGCCCGTTTGGGCCAGTGCGAGATACGCCTGCGCGGCCTCGTCGAACTTGCCTTGCTGGATAAGGGTGTCGGCCTGCTGGCTCGCCGCGATTTCCGCCGGCGATTTCTGTGCGGCTGGCGGCACGCAGCCACTCAATGCCAGAGAAACAAGCAGGGCAACGCCTGCGGCGCGAGTCAAGCGCATGGCCAAATCCCTTCGAGCTTTTTTGACGACATGGTCGGCGGATGGGCGATGATAGCCCATTGGGTTGCCGCCCCGATGCATAGGAAACAGCAAGATGTCACAGATTCAGCCTGGTCTGCTATGGGTGGTCGCCACACCGATTGGTCATCGGGACGACTTTTCCGCGCGTGCCATCGAGACGCTGCGTTCCGTCGCCGTGATTGCCGCCGAGGACACGCGGCACAGCCGTCCCTTGCTGATGCACTACAACGTGGGCACGCCCATGGTGGCGCTGCACGAGCACAACGAGCGCGAGATTGTCGATGCCATCGTGCGTCGCCTGCAGGGCGGTGAGTCGGTGGCGCTGATTTCCGATGCGGGCACGCCGCTCATCAGCGATCCGGGCTTTCGCCTGGTGCGGGCCGCGCGAGCGGCGGGAATCCGTTGCGCGCCGGTGCCGGGTGCCTGCGCGGCGATTGCCGCGCTGTCGGTGGCGGGCTTGCCGAGCGACCGCTTCGTGTTCGAGGGTTTTCTTCCGCCCAAGGCCGCCGCGCGGCGCGCGCGCTTGCAGGAACTTGCGGGCGATGCGCGCACGCTCATCTTTTATGAGTCGTCGCATCGCGTGGCCGAAAGCCTTGCCGATATGCGCGATGTTTTTGGCGAATCGCGCGAAGGCGTGCTGGCGCGCGAGCTCACCAAGTTGTTCGAGACGGTGCTTGGCGAGCCGCTTGGCGAGTTGGCGGCGCGCGTCGCCGGCGACCCGGATCAGCAGCGCGGCGAATGCGTGATTCTGGTGGCGGGACGGGGCGAGGAGACGGATGCTCGCGAAGCGGAAGGCAAGCGCGTCTTTGCCATGCTTCGCGACGAACTGCCGCCGGCGAAGGCAGCAAAACTGGCGGCGGCGATCACCGGTGCGCCGCGCAAACTTCTCTATGAAGGCTGACCGTTCCGTGTGAACGGGCAACTCTCAGACGCGCTGAGCGCCGTATTCATCTAGAATTGGCGGCGGAGTCGGCCGGACAGTCGCGTCGCGCGCAAGCGCATCGAGGAAAGTCCGGGCTCCACAGGGCAGAGTGCCAGGTAACTCCTGGGCAGCGTGAGCTGACGGCCAGTGCAACAGAGAGCAGACCGCCGAACGGCGTCTTCGGATGCGCGTGGTAAGGGTGAAAGGGTGCGGTAAGAGCGCACCGCACGCGGGGCTAACGTCGCGTGGCACGGTAAACCCCACTCGGAGCAAGACCAAATAGGGGAACGATAACGCGGCCCGCGTTGTTCCCGGGTAGGTTGCTGGAGCCTGGCGGTGACGCCAGGCCGAGAGGAATGACTGTCGCGCCGCAAGGCGTACAGAACCCGGCTTACAGGCCGACTCCACCTCCTTCACGACCGGTCGTCATCGCCGCGCCACTCGTCGGCGCGGTGATGGCGAGCGTGTCGGGCGGGCTATGAACAGCGATTCATCTCAGGTGCCCTCAAGGACCTCCGAAAGCGTGACCGATGGCATGGTTTGAAATCAAAAAAACCCAGCCTTTCAAACACCTTCGAGTGTTTCCTCAGAAAAGGCTGGAATTACTGCCACATCACCGCCTTTCTCATTGATTCACAAGAAAAATTTCCTTGACAGTCTCAGGGGGCGAGACTATCGTGGGTTCCTGTGTGAAATCGTGGGAATTCGTGGGAGCCTAACGGTCGTGTTCCAGGGCGAAACCGCCATCACCGTTGACGACAAAGGCCGTCTGGCCATTCCAACCGCGTACCGCGAGTTGGTGGCGGGCGCCTGCGCCAATCGTCTGGTGATCACCTACAACCCCTTCGAGTCGGGCTGCCTGTGGCTGTTCCCGTATGCGGAGTGGGAAAAGGTGCGCGACCAGGTCAACGCGCTTCCCAAGGTCAAGGCGGCCCATCGCGACATGCAGATGAAGCTGGTCGGTGCCGCCGCCGTGGTCGAGCCCGATACCGCCGCGCGCCTGTTGCTGCCGGCCAGTCAGCGCGCGACCACGGGCATCGAAAAAAAGGCGGTTCTGCTGGGCATGGGTAACAAGTTCGAGCTTTGGAGTGAGCAGGCTCACCTGGCCAAGATCCGCCAGACCATCGGCGAAGACGAGATCACCAACGAGATGGCGGAGCTGCAGCTGTAACCGGCAACGGTGGCAGCGCGGCGTAGTGACGGGACGGGAGCGGGAGTGCGAGCGGCATGGCCGAGCGTTTAGTGCACATCCCGGTGATGCTGGGTGAAGCAGTGGAGGGACTCGCCGTGCAGGCTGGCGGGCGTTATCTCGATGGCACCTTTGGACGCGGCGGTCACGCCCGCGCCGTGCTGTCGCGCCTGGGTCCTGACGGCCGTCTGCTGCTGATGGATCGCGACCCCACCGCCATCGCCACCGCGCAGGCGGAGTTCGCCAGCGATCCGCGCGTGTCGATCCGTCACGCCAACTTCTCCAGCATGGCCGAGTGGGACGAAACCGCCGGCGGTCTCGACGGCATCCTGCTCGACCTCGGCGTGTCCTCGCCCCAGCTCGACGAAGCCGCCCGCGGCTTCAGCTTCATGGCCGATGCGCCGCTGGACATGCGCATGGACACCACGCAGGGCGAAAGCGCGGCGGATTTCCTGGCGCACGCCACCGAGAAAGAGATCGCCGACGTGCTGTGGATCTACGGCGAGGAACGCTTCAGCCGCAAGATCGCCCGCGCCATCGTGGAAGATCGTACGGAAAACCCAATCACCCGCACCGGTCAGCTGGCCGCGCTCATCGAGCGACTGATCGGTCGTCGCGAGCCGGGCAAGCATCCGGCCACGCGCAGCTTCCAGGCCTTGCGCATCCGTGTGAACGGCGAGCTCGAAGCGCTGTCGCATGGCCTCAACGCGGCGCTCGATCTGCTCAAGGTGGGTGGTCGACTTTCCATCATCAGCTTTCACTCGCTGGAAGACCGCGCGGTGAAGTTGTTCATCCGCGACCACTCCGGTCGCGTGCAGGGCAGTCGCCGCGGCCCGCCGGTGGCGGCCGCGCCTGCCCGCCTTGCCGCCGTGGGCAAGGCGCAGTTCCCGTCGGAAGAAGAGCTGTCCGTCAATCCGCGCGCCCGTTCGGCGGTGCTGCGCGTGGCGGAGAAGCTCGCATGAGGGTACTCGGCGGCCTCTTCATGTTCATCCTGATCGCGGCGGTGCTTTCCAGCGCCATTGCCGTGGTGTGGACGCGCCATGAGAGCCGCGTGCTGTTCGTCGAGCTCACGCGCCTGCAAAACCAGCGCGACGACCTCAACATCGAATACGGCAAGCTGGAACTGGAGCAGGCCACCTGGGCCGAGCCGCGTCGCGTGGACGACGAAGCGCGCCAAGTGCTCGGTATGGCCAATCCCAAGCCGCAAGACATCCAGCTGGTGCGCCGATGAAACCGCGCCAGCGCACCTCGACCTCATCGTCCCGCCGCCACGCGGCGATTCCCAGTGCGCGCCGTCGCATGCTGGTGGTGGGTTGCGTGCTTGCCGCCGCCTCGCTGGGTTTGGTGGCGCGCGCGTTCGACATGCAGGTGGTGCGCAAGGACTTCTATCAGAACCAGGCCGACGCCCGCATCCTGCGCGAAGTGCCCATCGCGGTGTCGCGCGGCACTATCTTCGATCGCAATGGCGAGCCGCTGGCCGTATCCACGCCGGTGGTGTCGATCTGGGCGAATCCGGCCGAAGTGCTGGACAACGAAGACAAGCTGCCGGCGCTGGCCAAGGCCATCGGCATGGATGCGGATGCGCTCAAGCAGTATCTGTCGCAACGCTCCGAGCGCGAGTTCGTCTATCTGAAGCGCCAGATGTCGCCGGACGCCGCGCAAGTGGTGCTCGATCTCGCCGTGCCCGGCGTGAACGGTCAGCGCGAATTCCGCCGCTTCTATCCGTCGGGCCCGGTGACCTCGCACGTGCTCGGCTTCACCAACATCGACGACCACGGCCAGGAAGGCCTGGAGCTGGCGTTCGACGATTGGCTGGCCGGCAAGGAAGGCCGCAAGCGCGTCATCCGCGATCGCCAGGGCCATGTGGTGGAAGACCTGGACCTGGTGCGCGCACCGCAGCCGGGTCGCGACATCACGCTCAGCATCGATCGCCGCATTCAGTTCCTTGCGTACAACGAACTGAAGAACACCATCGAACAGTCGGAGGCCGACTCCGGTTCCATGGTGATCATCGACGTGCGCAACGGTGAAGTGCTGGCCATGGTGAACTGGCCCACCTACAACCCGAATGCGCTGCGCAGCAGCAACCCGTCTAGCCGCCGCAATCGGGCGATGACCGACGTGGTGGAGCCCGGTTCCACCATCAAGCCGATCCTGATGGCCGCCGCGCTGTCCAGCGGCCGGTACACGCCGACCGGTCCGATGATCGACACCGGCAACGGCCACTTCTTCTATATCCGCAAGGACATCCGCGACACGCACTCGAACGGCATGCTGTCGCCCACCGGCATCATCGCCAAGTCCAGCAACATCGGCGCCGCCAAGGTCGCGCTGACGCTGGATACCGGTCTGATGTACGACACCTACCGCGCGTTCGGCTTCGGTGCCAGCACCAACAGCGGCTTCCCCGGCGAAGCCTCGGGCTATCTGAAGCCGGGCAAGGGCTGGGGCATGCTGGAGAAGGCGATTCTGGCGTATGGCTACGGCCTCAACGTGACGCCGCTGCAGCTCACCAACGCCTACGCCACCATTGCCGACAACGGCGTGATGCACCTGCCCACCTTCGTGAAGGGCTCGGACAACGACGCCAAGCAGATCATCGACCCCAAGATCGCCAACGAACTGGTGCAGATGATGGTGGCGGTGACGCAGCCCGGCGGCACCGGTGCGCCGTATGCATGGATTGCCAACTACGGCGTGGCCGGCAAGTCCGGCACGGCGCACAAGGCGACGGCCGGCGGCTATTCCGAGAAGAACTACAGTTCCGCCTTTGCCGGCGTGGTGCCTGCGTCCAACCCGCGCCTGGCGGCGGTGGTGATCGTCGACAACCCGAGGAAGGGCAGCTATTACGGCGCGCTGGTTTCCGGACCCGTGTTCTCCAAAGTCCTGGATGGCGCACTGCGTTTGTTGGACGTGCCACCGGACAATATTGGTCGCTGGTATGTCGGTGGCCCCTTGCAGGGGCAGAACGGCCTGACAGGAAGCAAGCCGCCCACGGTGCAGACCGTGGATGACGCGCCAGTCGACGAGGCGCCGCAATGACCGCCCGCCTCGATCAACTGCTCCATGGCATCGCCGAGACACCCGGTGTCGGCGATATCGTCGTTTCAGGCCTCACGCTGGATTCGCGCCAGGTGCGTCCGGGCGATGCGTTCTTTGCGCTGCGCGGCACGCGTGAGCACGGCATCGCCTTTGCGCGCGGCGCCGTCGAACGCGGCGCGCGCGTGGTGCTGGCCGAAGCGCCGGCTGCGCACGCCGAAGGCATCGACGTGCCCGTGCTGTGGGTGGATGGCCTGCATGGCAAGGTCGGCGAGATCGCGTCGCGCTTCTTCGGACGGCCGTCCGAATCGATGCGCGTGATCGGCGTGACCGGCACCAACGGCAAGACCTCCACCGTGCAGCTGCTTGCGCAGGCGTTGGAATACCTCGGCCATCGTGCGGCCACCATCGGCACGCTCGGCGCGGGCCTGCACGGCCGCATCAACGAAGGCGAGCGCACCACGCCGGACGCCATCAACGTGCAGGGCCTGCTGGCCTCGTTCCGCGACGACGGCGCCACACACGTGGCCATGGAAGTGTCCTCGCATGCGCTGGAGCAAGGCCGCGTGGCGGCCGTGGCGTTCGATGTCGCCGCGTTCACCAATCTCACGCGCGACCATCTTGATTACCACGGCAGCATGGAAGCCTACGGCGAGGCCAAGGCGAAGCTGTTCGCGTGGCCTACGCTCAGGGCGGCGGCCATCAATGTCGACGATGCGTTCGGCCGCACGCTTGCCCAGCGTCTGCCGCACGGCGTGCAGGCGTTGCGCCTGAGCACGGAGCCGCACGCGGAGGCCGACGTTCGTGCGTTGAACATCGTCACCTCGGCGGAAGGTCTGGCATTCGACCTGCAGACGCCGTGGGGCGCGCATGCGGTGCGCAGCCGACTGCTGGGCCGCTTCAATGTTGCCAACCTGCTGGTCGTGGTTGCGTGCCTGGGCGCGCTCGGCGAATCGTTCCAGCGCATCGTCGAGGCGGTGGAATCGCTTGAGCCGATCAACGGTCGCATGAACCGACTGGGCGGCGTGTCGAGCCTGCCGCTGGTGGTGGTCGACTACGCGCACACGCCGGACGCGCTGGAGCAGGCGCTTGCCGCATTGCGTGCGCATTGCGAAGGCAAGTTGATCTGCGTGTTCGGCTGCGGCGGCGATCGCGACGCGGGCAAGCGTCCGCAGATGGGCGCCATTGCCGAGCGGCTGGCGGACACCATCATCGTCACCGATGACAACCCGCGCAGCGAAGACGGCGACGTCATCGTGGCCAACATCATGGCCGGGCTGCGCCATCCCGACATGGCACGCGTGCAGCGCGATCGTGGCAAGGCCATCGAGCAGGCGCTGACCATGGCGCAATCGGGCGATGTGGTGCTGATTGCCGGCAAGGGCCACGAAACCTATCAGGAAGGCGCACACGGCAAGCGCCCGTTTGACGACCTGGCCGTTGCACGCCAGGCGCTGGAGAGTCGCGCATGATGCGCTTGAGCGCCATCGCGCTGTGGACCCGCGGTCACCTGATCGGTGCCGACGCGGACGTCATGCGCGTCACCATCGACACGCGGAAAGTGCAGGCGGGCGACCTGTTCGTCGCCATCAAGGGCGAACGCGTCGACGGGCACGATTTCCTCGCCGATGCGATGGCTCGCGGCGCTGTCGCCGCTCTGGTAACGCGCAAGGTCGAATCGCCGCTGCCGCAAGTGGTGGTCGACGACACCGGGCTGGCGCTGGGCGACCTGGCCAGTGCCGTGCGTGCACAAAGCAACGTGCGCGTGATCGGCATCACCGGTTCCAACGGCAAGACCACGGTGAAGACGCTGACCGCATCCATCCTGTCGCGCCACGGCCGCACGCACGTCAACGCCGGCAATTACAACAACGAGCTCGGCCTGCCGCTGACCCTGTTGGCGATGCCGCAGGACACCGAATATGCCGTGCTCGAAATGGGCGCCGGCAAGCCGGGTGACATCGCCTACCTCGCTGCCATCGCGCGGCCCGATATCGGCCTCGTCAACACCATCGCTCCCGCGCATCTTGAGCGCATGGGCAGTGTGGAAGGCGTGGCCGAGACCAAGGGCGCGCTGTATCAGGCTTTGCCGGTCGATGGCGTGGCGATCATCAATGCGGACGATGCGTTCGCCAGCTTCTTCGCGGGGCTGGCCGGTTCGCGTCGTCAATTGCGCTTCGGTCTGGATCACAAGGCCGATATCGGCGCGGACATCGTCGACCAACGCGTGGATGGCTCGCACTTCGTGCTGAGCACGCCGGCGGGCGACGCCGACGTGCATCTGCCGCTGGCTGGTCGCCACAACATTGCCAATGCGCTGGCTGCCGCGTCGATCGCGCTGGCGCTCGACGTGCCGCTGGACACCATCGTGGAAGGCCTCGAACAGGTGCCAGGTGTGGCCGGTCGCCTGCAGTTCGAGCGCATGCCCGGCGGCTGGACGCTGATCGACGACAGCTACAACGCCAATCCCGGCTCGGTCGGTGCGGCCATCGACACACTCGCGCTTGCCGACGGCGAACGTTGGCTCGTGCTGGGCGACATGGCCGAACTGGGCGACAACGCCGCGATGCTGCACGCAGGCATCGGCGAGCGTGCCCGCCAGCACGGCATCGATCGCCTGTTTGCCGTGGGACCGCTGAGTGCGGCAGCCATCAAGGCGTTCGGCGAGCGCGGCGAGCATTTCGCCGACAAGGCGGCGCTGGCCGCCGCACTCAAACAACAACTGCACGGCGGCGTCACTTGCCTCATCAAGGGCTCGCGTTCCGCCGGCATGGATCAGGTCGTGGTCGCGCTTCGCGACCACAAGGGAAATGGGGAGAGCGCATCCGATGCTGCTTGAACTCGCAGACTGGATGGCTCGGCACTTCACCGCCCTGCACCTGTTCCAGTACATCACGTTCCGCACGATCATGGCCGCGCTGACCGCGCTGGCGATGTCGCTGCTGTTTGGTCCGGCGCTTATCCAGAAGCTCGCCGAACTCAAGGCGGGGCAGGTGGTGCGCAAGGACGGCCCGCAGACGCATCTGTCCAAGGCCGGCACGCCCACCATGGGCGGCGTGATGATCCTGCTCGCCGTGACGCTTTCCACCCTCCTGTGGACCGACCTGCACAACCGCTACGTGTGGCTGGTGCTGGCGGTGCTGCTCTGCTTCGGCGTGATCGGCTTCTACGACGACTACAAGAAGCTGGTGCTGAAGGACAGCCGCGGCCTCGCCTCGCGCTGGAAGTATTTCTGGCAGTCCGTGTTTGGTCTTGCCGCGGCGTTGTTCCTCTATTACACGGCGCCGCATGCAACGGGCGGTGCTCCGGTTGCCGAGACTGCGCTATACGTGCCGCTGTTCAAGCAGGTCGCGCTGCCGCTGGGCATCCTGTTCGTGGTGGTCGCCTACTTCATGATCGTGGGCTTCTCCAACGCGGTGAACCTCACGGACGGCCTCGACGGCCTCGCCATCATGCCGACCGTGCTGGTGTCCGGTGCGCTCGGCGTGTTCGCGTATCTCGCGGGTAACCGCGTGTTCTCCGAATACCTGGGCATCCCGTCGATTCCGGGTGCAGGCGAATTGGCCATCTTCTGCGGCGCGCTTTCCGGCGCGGGCCTGGGCTTCCTGTGGTTCAACACCTATCCCGCACAGGTATTCATGGGCGACGTCGGCGCGCTGGCCATCGGCGCCGCGCTGGCCGCCATCGCCGTGATCGTGCGCCAGGAAATCGTGTTGCTGGTGATGGGCGGCGTGTTCGTGATGGAAACCGCCTCGGTGATGATCCAGGTGGCCAGCTTCAAGATGACGGGCAAGCGCGTGTTCCGCATGGCGCCCATTCATCACCACTTCGAACTCAAGGGCTGGCCCGAGCCCCGGGTAATCGTGCGCTTCTGGATCATCAGCGTCGTGCTGGTGCTCATCGGCCTCGCTACGTTGAAGGTGCGCTGACATGCTCTTCGACACCAACCAAGCCAAACGACGACAGGGTCCCCGCGGCAGCTTCGACATGCTGCTGGTGATCGCGCTCGTCGGTCTGGCCTGCGTCGGTGTCGTGATGGTCACCTCCAGCTCCATCGCCGTGGCGGACAGCCAGCACATCGGCCCGTTCTACTTTCTCAAGAAGCATCTGCTGTATCTGAGTCTTGGCGTGCTGCTGGGCGGCTTTGCCATGCGTACCGAACTGAAGCTGCTGGAGAAGCACGCCTATCTGCTGCTTGGTGGCGCGGTGTTGCTGCTGCTCATGGTTTTCGTGCCTGGATTTGGCATGCGCATCAATGGTGCGCGCCGCTGGCTCAACTTCTTCATCACCACCTTTCAGCCCGTCGAGGCGGTAAAGCTGATCCTGGTCGTGTACACGGCCAGCTATCTCGTGCGTCATCGCGAGAGCGTGGAAACCAGTTTCTGGGGCCTGTTCAAGCCCATCATGGTGGCGGGCATGTTCGTGGTCCTGCTGTTGCTGCAGCCGGACTTCGGATCGGCCACGCTGATGATCGCGGTCACCATCGGCATGATCTGGATGGGCGGCGCCAAACCCGTGTTCCTCGGCGGCATGGGACTGCCGGTGGTGGCATTGCTGTGGTTCGTGGCGAAGTTCGAGCCGTATCGCATGCGTCGCCTTACATCGTTTGTCGATCCGTGGGCCGATCCGTTCAACGACGGTTTCCAGCTCACGCAGTCGCTGATGGCGATTGGTCGTGGCGAGTGGATGGGCGTGGGCCTGGGTTCGAGCGTGCTCAAGCTGTCCTATCTGCCCGAGGCGCACACCGACTTCATCTTTGCCGTGATCTCCGAAGAGTTTGGCCTCGCCGGCATCCTGTTCGTGATGACGCTGTTTGGCGTCGCGGTGGGGCGCGGCCTGTACCTGGGCGTCAAGGGCATGGAGATCGGCCAGCGGTTCGCCGGCTTCGTGGCTTGCGGCATCTCGCTCATGATCGGCTTGCAGGCGATGGTGTCCATCGGTGTGAACCTTGGCGCGCTGCCGACCAAGGGCCTCACGCTGCCGCTGATCAGCTTTGGTGGT
The DNA here is from genome assembly GCF_040545895.1 of Dyella japonica. Taxonomy (GTDB): domain Bacteria; phylum Pseudomonadota; class Gammaproteobacteria; order Xanthomonadales; family Rhodanobacteraceae; genus Dyella; species Dyella japonica_D. The sequence goes on along the minus strand of NZ_JBEPMU010000002.1, from coordinate 480,312 downwards.
TCGTCCATCGTGCTTACCTGTGCGATGGCGGGTGTGCTGCTGCGGGCCACGTATGAAATCAATCGCGCGCTCGATGCGCGTCAGATGGCTACGCGCATGCCTGCCAACGCGCTGGCGGACGCCAATGCAGCTGCTACGGCAGCGCGGGAGGCAGCGACCGCATGAGCGCGCCCAAGCCCGTGCTGATCATGGCCGGCGGCACCGGTGGCCACATCTTCCCCGGTCTTGCCGTGGCGGAAGCGCTGCGTGCGCGTGGCGTGCCGGTCGTATGGCTCGGCGCCGAAGGCGGCATGGAAACCAAGGTGGTGCCGGCACACGGCATCGAACTGGTCACCGTGCCGGTGGGTGGCTTGCGTGGCAAAGGCTTGAAAACGCGCCTGATGGCCCCGTTCATGCTGGCGCGTGCGTTGCTGTCGTCGTTGTCCGCCTTGCGTCGGATCAAGCCGCGCAGCGTGCTGTCGATGGGCGGCTATGTGGCCGGTCCTGGCGGCGTGGCGGCGCGCATCACGCATCGTCCGTTGCTGGTGCACGAACAGAATCGCGTGGCCGGTTTCACCAATCGCAAGCTCGCCAGCCACGCCCAGCGCGTGCTGGCCGGCTTCAGCGATGCGCTGCCCAACGCCGAATGGGTGGGCAACCCGGTGCGTGGCGCCATCGCCGCGTTGCCGTCGCCGCGCGAACGCATGGGTGGCCGTACCGGGCGTCCGCGCCTGCTCGTGCTTGGGGGCAGCCTCGGCGCGCGCGCACTGAACATCGCGCTGCCCCAGGCGCTGGCCCTCATGTCACCGACGCAGCGCCCGGAAGTGCTGCACCAGTGCGGCAACCGCGGCATCGACGAAGCTCGCGCGGCGTATGCGAAGGCCGGCGTGGAAGCGCAGATCGTGCCCTTCATCGAGGACATGGCCGGCACCTATGCCTGGGCGGACCTCGCCGTGTGCCGCGCCGGCGCACTGACCTTGGCCGAGCTGACGGCTGCCGGGCTCGGCGCCGTGCTCGTGCCGTTCCCGTATGCGGTGGATGACCACCAGACCCGCAATGCCGAGGCGCTCGTCGCCGCGCATGCGGCCGAGTTGATTCAGGAGAAGGATCTGGACGTACAGCAGTTGGCGCAGCGCCTGGAAGCGTTGCTGGATAACCGCGAGCGCATGATCGCGATGGGTGAGGCCGCGCGCACGCTGGCCAAGCCTGATGCCGCGGACGTGATCGCACGTGCCTGCATGGAGGTGGCCGCATGACGCCGCGTCGCCTGCTCGCGCACGAAGATTTGATGACCACCTTCCGTCGCGTGCATTTCATCGGCATCGGCGGCGTGGGCATGAGCGGCATCGCCGAAGTGCTGCACAACCTCGGCTATGCCGTGTCCGGTTCCGACCGCTCCAACTCGCCGACGGCGCAGCGCCTGGCGAGCCTGGGCATCGTGGTGCACGTGGGTCATGCCGCCGAGCACATCGGCGATGCCGACGTGGTGGTTACTTCCAGCGCCATCAAAGCCGAGAACCCGGAATTGCAGGCAGCACGCGCCGCGCGCATTCCGGTGGTGCCGCGCGCCGAGATGCTGGGCGAGCTGATGCGTTTTCGTCGCGGCATTGCCATCGCCGGCACGCACGGCAAGACCACCACCACCAGTCTCGCCGCGAGCGTGCTGGCCGAGGCGAACTACGATCCGACCTTCGTGATCGGTGGTCAGCTCAACGCGGCCGGCGCCAATGCGCGACTGGGCACGGGCCAGTACATCGTGGCCGAAGCCGATGAGTCGGATGGCTCGTTCCTGATGCTGTCGCCGGTGATCGCCGCGATCACCAATATCGACGCGGATCATCTGGAGAACTACAACGGCGACTTCGCCCAGGTGAAGAAGGCGTTCGACGATTTCCTGCATCGACTGCCGTTCTACGGTTTGGCCGTGTTGTGCGTCGACGATCCGGAAGTGGCTGCGCTGGCGAAGTCGACCACGCGCCGCGTGATGACCTACGGCATCGACACCCAGGACGCCGACGTGCGCGCGAGCAACCTCTCGCAGCACGGTTTCGAAATGCATTTCGACTTGTGGCTGCCGGGTCGCAACGACGCGCTGCACGTGAAGTTGAACCTGCCGGGCCGCCACAACGTGCTCAACGCGCTGGCGGCCGCCACCATCGGTTGGCAGCTGGGTGTGGAAGCCGAAGCAATTGCGCGCGCGCTCGAAGCCTTCCAGGGCGTGGGTCGCCGCTTCCATCGCCGCGGCGAGATCGCGCTGGACAAGGGCAACGTGTTGCTGGTCGACGACTACGGCCATCATCCGCGCGAACTGGCGGCGGTGTTCGCCGCTGCGCGTGGCGGCTGGCCGGATCGCCGCCTCGTGGTCGGGTTCCAGCCGCATCGCTACAGCCGCACGCGCGACCTGTTGGACGACTTCGCCAACGTGCTGGCCGAAGCCGATGTGCTGGTGCTGACCGAAGTCTACGCGGCGGGTGAAGCGCCGATTGCCGGTGCCGACGGCCGCGCCCTGGCACGCGCCGTGCGCGCACGCGGCAAGGTCGATCCGGTGCTGGTCGATCATCCGCGCGATCTGAAGGACACGCTGCCCGCGCTGCTGCGCGACGGCGATCTGTTGCTGCTGCTTGGCGCCGGCGATATCGGCGCGGCGGCGGTGGAGCTGGCCAACACTGGCCATTTGAGGACGAACAAGTGAGCAAGACGATCACCGATCCCGCACAGTTTGGCCGCGTCGCCGTCGTCATGGGCGGCAGCTCGGCCGAGCGCGAGGTCTCGCTGGATTCCGGCCGCAACGTGCTCGCTGCGCTGCGGGCACGCGGCGTCGACGCGCACGCCATCGACGGCATCCCGGCGCTGCTCGACGCTGTGCGCGCGGGTCACTTCGCGCGTGTGTTCAACATTCTCCATGGCGGCGGTGGCGAGAACGGCGAGCTGCAGGGCGCGCTGCAGTCGCTGCGCGTGCCGTTCACCGGCTCGGGCGTGCTTGGTTCGGCGCTGTCGCTGGACAAGATCCGCGCCAAGCTGGTGTGGCAGGCGATCGGTTTGCCGACGCCGAAGTTCAAGGCGTTGCCGCGTGGTGCCGACGTGCACGCCGCTGCGCGCGAGATCGGTTTTCCGTTGATCGTGAAGCCCGCCTGGGAAGGTTCCAGCGTTGGCGTCACGCGCGTGTTCGACGAGAGCGGCCTCGATGCCGCTGTTGAGCTGGCGCAGAAGTATCCCGGCGACATGCTGATGGAAACGCTGATCGAAGGCGGCGAGTACACCGTCGGCATTCTCGATCGCCAGGTGCTGGCCACCATCAACATCGTGCCCAAGGGCGAGTACTACGACTACAACGCCAAGTACATCGCCGAAGACACGCAGTACATCTGCCCGGGTCTGCGCGGCGATGACGAGCGCGAGATGCAGGAGCTGGCGCTGCGTGCGTTCGATGCGCTGGCGTGTTCCGGCTGGGGTCGCGTGGATGTGATGCGCGACAAGCAGGGCCGCAACTGGCTGCTGGAAGTGAACACCGCGCCGGGCATGACCTCGCATTCGCTGGTGCCCAAGGCGGCGGCCGTCGCGGGCATCGACTACCAGACGCTGTGCTGGCGCGTGCTGGAAACGAGCTTCCGGGAGGGCGTGTGAGGGGAACTGTCCGCCTCGTTGCCTGGGTTCTGGCCATTGCGCTGGTGGCGCTGCCGATCGTCGGCGTGCTGCGCGGATGGTTTGCGGCCAATCGCTGGCCGGTGACCCAGTTGACGGTGCAAGCCGAGTTCAAGCACGTGACCGAGGACGAGCTCCGTTCGGTCGTGATGCCGCGCCTCGGCAAGGGGTTCTTCGCGCTCGATCTCGATGGCGTGCAGAAAGCGGTGGCTGCGCTGCCGTGGGTGGAATCGGTGGAGGCGCGCAAGCGTTGGCCCGACACGCTGATCCTGCGCATCTACGAGCGCCAGCCGTTCGCGCGCTGGAACGAGAAGCAGCTGATCAGTCGCCAGGGCCTGGTGTTCGACGTGCCCGACGTATCGGCCAACGTCGATCTGCCGGACCTGCGCGGCCCCGATGCGCGGCTGGCCGAAGTGGTGAGCTTCTATGCGGAAACGCAGAAGGCGTTCGCCAACACCAAATTGAAAATCACCGGCGTTTCGCTTACCGAGCGAGGCAGCTGGAGTCTCACCACGAGCAACGGTGCGCAGATCGTCATCGGCGATCGCGACCAGGCGGGCCGTCGCCTGCGCCGCTTCCTCGATGTCTATCCCCAATTGATGGCGGGCCATAGCGATGGCTTTGCCTATGCCGATCTTCGATACACCAATGGATTTGCCGTTCGATGGCCGCCCCAGGCGAGCACCGTGAACGCTGGAGGCTCACCCCGCACATGAAGACCAAGAACGACAAGCAGCTAGTCGTCGGCCTCGACATCGGCACCTCGAAAGTGGTGGCGATCGTGGGCGAGTACGAGCCTGGTGAACCGATCGAGGTGATCGGTATCGGCACGCACGTGTCGCGCGGCATGAAGCGCGGCTCGGTGGTCGACATCGAATCGACGGTGCATTCTATCCAGCGCGCGGTGGAAGAGGCCGAGCTGATGGCGGGCTGCGATATCCGCTCCGTCTACGCCTCCATTTCCGGCAGCCACCTGGAAACCAAGAACTCGCACGGCACGGCAGCGATCCGCGATCGCGAAGTGACGCCGGGCGACCTGGACCAGGTACTGGAAGCGGCCAGCGCCGTCGCCATCCCGGCCGATCGCAAGGTTCTCTATAAAGAGTCGCAGGAGTACCGCATCGACGGCCAGGATGGCATCCGCTCCCCGGTGGGCATGAGCGGCGTGCGCCTGGAAGCGAGCGTGCACCTGGTCACCGGCGCCGCAGCGGCGGTGCAGAACATCAGCAAGTGCATCCAGCGTTGCGGCCTCACCGTCGATGAACTCGTGCCGTCCGCCGTGGCCAGCGCCAAATCGGTACTCACCGATGACGAGCGCGAGCTGGGCGTGTGCCTGGTGGACATCGGCGCGGGCACCACCGACATCTCCATCTATACGCAAGGCGCGATCCGTTACACCAAGTCGCTGCCGGTGGGTGGCGACCAGGTGACCAATGACATCGCCTATGGCGTGCACACGCCGACCGCGCATGCCGAGGAAATCAAGATCAAGTACGCCTGTGCGCTGGCACAGCTGGCACATGCCGAGGAAACCATCCAGGTGCCGAGCGTGGGCGATCGTCCGCCGCGTCGTCTCGCGCGCCAGTCGCTGGCCCAGTCGGTGCAGGCGCGCTACGAAGAAATCTTCGAGATGGTGCAGGACGAGCTGCGCCGCTCCGGCTACGAGAGCCTGGTCGCGGCCGGCGTGGTGCTCACCGGCGGTGCCTCGCGCATGGAAGGTGCGCTGGAACTGGCCGAGGAGATCTTCCACAAGATGGTGCGCGTGGGCGTGCCGCAACACGTGAGTGGCCTGGGCGAGGTCGTTGCCAATCCGCTGCATTCCACCGGCGTGGGCCTGCTGCTGCACGGCGCGCGCTCGGGCGGCATGCGCGTCAGCGGCCCCAGCGGCGGCAGCGTGGGCGGCCTGGTCGACAAGTTGCGCGGCTGGATCACCAAGAATTTTTGATTTGGGCAGGGCATGAGGCCAGGCCTAGGACGAATGGATGTTCGTCCGCCACCTCGGGGCGACAGGAACGTCGGCACCCGCGGTTACAACGACAACGATGCTCTACGGAGGACGGGAAATGTTTGAACTGATCGAAAAACTCGCACCCAATGCAGTAATCAAGGTCATCGGCGTGGGCGGCGGCGGCGGTAATGCCGTGGCACACATGCTCAATGCAAACATCGAAGGCGTCGAGTTCGTCGTCGCCAATACTGATTCGCAGGCGATGAAGAGCTGCGGTTCGCGTACGCACCTGCAGCTCGGCGCCAACGTCACCAAGGGTCTGGGTGCCGGTGCCAATCCGGAAGTGGGCCGCCAGGCCGCGCTGGAAGACCGCGAGCGTATCGAGGAAATGCTCGAAGGCGCGGACATGGTGTTCATCACCGCCGGCATGGGCGGTGGTACCGGTACGGGCGCGGCGCCGGTCGTGGCCCAGCTCGCCAAGGAAAAGGGCATCCTGACGGTCGCGGTGGTCACCAAGCCGTTCCCGTTCGAAGGTCGCCGCCGCATGCAGGTCGCCGCCAAGGGCATCGAAGACCTGTCGCAGCACGTCGATTCGCTCATCACCGTGCCGAACGAGAAGCTGCTGTCGGTGCTTGGCCGCGAAGTGACGCTTCTTAATGCGTTCAAGGCCGCCAACGACGTGCTGCTCGGCGCCGTGCAGGGCATTGCCGACCTGATCACCGCCCCGGGCCTGATCAACGTCGACTTTGCCGACGTGCGTACTGTGATGTCCGAAATGGGCATGGCCATGATGGGCTCAGGCACCGCCCGCGGCGACGACCGCGCCCAGGCTGCCGCCGAGGCCGCCATCAACAACCCGCTGCTGGAAGACGTCAATCTCAACGGCGCCTGCGGCATCCTCGTCAACGTCACGGCGGGTCCGAACCTGACCATGCGCGAATTTGACGAGATCGGTCGCATCATCCATGACTTCGCCAGCGAAGACGCCACCGTGGTGATGGGCACCTCGCTCGACCCGGAAATGCAGGACGACGTTCGCGTCACGGTGGTGGCCACTGGCCTCAACCGCGCCGCTGCCACGCGCCAGCCGCAGCGTCCGGTCGTCGCACAGCAGGTGGAGATGCGCCAGCGTCCGCGTCCGGTGGTGCTGCGTACGGGTACCGGCAATGAAGTGGTCGACTATGCCCAGCCGGAAACCACCACGACCAGCCGCGTCGAGACGGGCGGTCCGGCCAAGAACGCCGATCCGAGCTTCGACTACCTGGACATTCCGGCCTTCCTGCGCCGTCAGGCGGACTGAACAAACTGACTGGGCAAATAATTTGAAGAAAAATTGAACAAATCGCCGGTTTCACTTGTCAGTAACGAATCGTGCCTGGGAACTGTCCCAACGGAACCCCTGCGCGAGCCTGTTTTCCTGCCCTTCGGGGCGGTGGCTTGGCTGACGCTATTCCGGCGCTTGTTCTCGAGATGTAGGGCCATGCTTCATGGATGAGCATGACCGGCCAGGAAATGATTTTCTGGCCTGGTCCAACGCCCCGAGACCGGATCCCGTCCCGGTCCGGGGCGTTGCGCTTAAGTTAAGTCATTGAAAGTACTTGGGAAAATGCTGCGCACCCCATGAATGGAACGCATTCATGAATGAAAGGAGCATGAAAGGGTGAACAGTGTGTGTGGCGCGGATCGCCTTTTCACAGGTTAAGACTGTGTTAGCATCCGTTCCCTAATTTGGCTGCTGCCCCTTACAGGTACCAAAAAAATGATCAAGCAGCGTACGCTCAAGAACATCATTCGCGCCACCGGCGTCGGTCTGCATACCGGCGACAAGGTGTACATGACGCTTCGTCCCGCTGCCCCGAATACGGGCATCGTGTTTCGTCGTACCGATCTGAATCCGCCGGTCGAAATCTACGCGCGTCCCGACAACGTCGGCGATACGCGTCTGTCGACCACGCTGGTCAATGGCGATGTCCGTGTTTCGACGGTGGAACATCTCCTGTCGGCAATGGCCGGCCTCGGCATCGACAATGCCTATGTCGATTTGTCCGCGCCGGAAGTGCCGATCATGGACGGCAGCGCAGGTCCCTTCGTGTTCCTGCTGCAGTCGGCCGGCATCGAGGAACAGAATGTCGCCAAGCGCTTCATCCGCATCAAGAAGCCGATCAAGGTGCAGGACGGCGACAAGTGGGCGAGCTTTGAGCCGTTCGAAGGCTTCAAGGTCGGTTTCTCGATCGAGTTCAACCACCCGATCATCAGCAAGCGCACCTCGCGCGCCGAAATCGACTTCTCCACCACCTCGTTCGTGAAGGAAGTGAGCCGCGCTCGCACCTTCGGTTTCATGCGTGACATCGAAATGCTGCGCGAACACAACCTCGCGCTCGGCGGCTCGATGGACAACGCCGTGGTGCTCGACGACTACCGCGTGCTCAACGAAGACGGCCTGCGTTACGAGGACGAGTTCGTGAAGCACAAGATCCTCGACGCGATCGGCGATCTGTACCTGCTGGGCCATAGCCTGGTCGGTGCGTACTACGCCCACAAGTCGGGCCACGAGCTCAACAACAAGCTCCTGCGCACCCTGATGGCCGACGCCACGGCCTGGGAAGAGGTCAGCTTCGCGGACGATCCGGCCACCTCGCCGATCTCCTATGCCCACCCGGCACAGGCGATCTGATCGCCTCGCGATCCGCTAAGTCCTCGACAAACCTGAACAAACTGAACGGCCGCGTCCCAGGGACGCGGCCGTTTGTTTTGTGATATACCTCCCGCCTTCTATTGGCAGCTGTTCACGTACTGATGACGTCGGGGTCTATCAGGTTCGTGGGGGCATGGTATAAACCCATGAGCGCCGACCGAAGGGTCGGTGTCAGGGAAGTACGTCAATGGAGCTTGCCGGAACCCAGCGTCAGCGGGTTTCGTCGGATCGGGAATCAGAAACTTCGGCGATGGACGCCAATTCGAGGAACAGTTCCCGCAATTCGGGGTCTGTGGTTGAGGCTGCGGCGGCTCTCAAGTGAGAGGCGGCAGCTGGCGAAAGCGGTTTTGACCGATCCGGCACGTTTTCTGTCGGTGGTTGGGGGGCCACTTTCACGGTGACTGAACTGGCGTACGTGCCTACGGCACGTGCGGTCGAGAGGATTTGCGTCTGGAGAAGACGCAGCCTGGCGGCCAGAGCCGGCGAGGGAGCCAGAAAAACGAGGCGTCCGTCTTTCAGGTTGGCGAAGCGAACCTGTTCGCGGAGTGGTGACGGTAACGTCTGGCGCAGTGCGCGATCCAAGGCATCAAGCTCACGGGCTTTACGGGCCAGTGAGGCAATAGGGCCGAAATCGGTAATGGCTTTGAGGCCGGAACCGGAGCGGCGATAGGGCTTTGAATCATCGCGCTGCATGGATGCCGACATCTTCTGACGTAAAAACAATATGCAAATCATACTTGTGTCCCGCACCAAAAAGGTGCCGAAAACCTGGAATCTCGCCGACCGGCGCCTGCGCTTTCGCCTCTTTGGGGCGGTGGCGGCAGCCATCCTGGCGTGTGCGGGACTGGGCGGTGCGGTGGCCATGGCGGTGTCCAGCCCGCACGACCGGGCGCTGGCGGAAATTCGCCGCCTCCGGCAACAGGTGCAGCAGCAGAACGAGCAGCTCACCGGCGTGCGCAAGGATGCCCAGCGCGATATCGATGCGCTGGCGGTAAAACTGGGCCAGCTGCAGGCGCAGTCCACCCGATTGAACGCGCTGGGTGAGCGCTTGACCCAGGTCGGCAAGCTCGACGACGGTGAATTCAATTTCGATGAGCAGCCGGCGGTGGGTGGTGTGGAAGACACGGCGGACAGCGGCTACTCGCTGCCGCAGAACCTCGACACCAGCATCAACCAGCTCGCCAACCAGTTCGATAGCCAGCAGGCGCAGCTTTCTGCGCTGCAGAGCCTGCTGCTGGACGCGAAGATCGAGTCCAATCTCAAGCCCACCGGGATGCCGGTCGAAGGCTACATTTCCTCCTACTTTGGTGGCCGCCCGGACCCGTTCAGCGGTCATAGCGCCTATCACACCGGCCTGGATATCTCGGCACCCAAGGGCACGCCGGTCCATGCGGTGGCCGAGGGCATGGTCACTTATGCGGGCGAGCGCACAGGCTATGGCGAGGTCATTGAGATAGACCATGGCAATGGCTACATGACCCGCTATGCCCACAACAGCCGGCTCGAAGTCAGTCCGGGCCAGCGCGTGCACGTCGGCGATGTCGTTTCCGAAGCCGGCTCCACGGGCCGCTCCACGGGCTCTCACGTGCATTTCGAGGTTTGGTACAAGGGCCGCGTGGTCAATCCGCTGGCTTTCGTGAAGAACCATCGCTGAGCGTGCGCCCAAGGGGCGCCCACGACGCCCTTGAAAGCCTTTCGGCGCGCCGCCACTCCATGGTCGGGGCGATGATGGGGGAGTCTGCGGCGTTGGCCTGTAAAGGTTGCCGCACGTCGCTATGCCAGCGGGCAAGTGCGGCGGCACGGCGTTTGGGATAGCCCGCGGACCCTAGTATCATCAATCCTTTCGTCCTGCCTGGATTTTCCGGGCAGGCGGTTCATGAATCTTAGATCCGGAAGATCGATGCTCAATCGTGCCCTGACGAGCCTTTTCGGTAGCCGCAACGAACGTGTGCTGCGCCAGCTCTCCAAGAATGTCGCGCGCATCAATGCGCTGGAACCCGAGTTCGAGAAGCTGAGCGACGAGGCGCTGCGCGCCAAGACCGACGAGTTCAAGCAACGCGTTGCCGCGGGCGAGTCGCTGGACAAGCTGCTGCCGGAAGCGTTCGCGGTGGTGCGCGAGGGCGCCAAGCGCGTGCTCGGCATGCGTCATTACGATGTGCAGCTGATCGGCGGCATGGTGCTGCACTCGGGCCGCATTGCCGAAATGCGCACCGGTGAAGGCAAGACGCTGGTCGGTACGCTGCCGGTGTACCTTAATGCGCTCGAAGGCAAGGGCGTGCACGTCGTTACCGTGAACGACTACCTCGCCCGCCGCGACTCGGCCCAGATGGGCAAGCTGTATGGCTTCCTCGGCCTGACCACCGGCGTGGTGTGGCCGGGCATGGATCACTCCGACAAGCATGCGGCGTACTCGGCCGACATCACCTACGGCACCAACAACGAATTCGGTTTCGACTACCTGCGCGACAACATGGCGCTCAGCAAGGACCAGCGCTATCAGCGTGGCCTGCATTACGCCATCGTCGACGAAGTGGACTCCATCCTCATCGACGAAGCGCGCACGCCGCTGATCATCTCCGGCCCGGCCGAGGATTCCCCGCAGTTGTATCTGGCGGTGAACAAGATCGTGCCCAAGATGATCCGTCAGGAGAAGGAAGACGCCGCCGGCGATTATTTCGTCGACGAGAAGCAGAAGCAGGTGCACCTGTCCGAAGAGGGCATGTCGCACGCCGACGAACTGCTGCGCCAGGCCGGCGTGATCGATGCGGACAGCGGCCTGTACGATTCGAAGAACCTGGCCGTCGTGCATCACTTGAATGCCGCGCTGCGCGCCAATGCGATCTATCACCGCGATGTCGACTACATCGTGCGCGACGGCGAAGTGATCATCGTCGATGAGTTCACCGGCCGTACGCTGGCGGGCCGTCGCTGGTCCGATGGTTTGCACCAGGCGGTGGAAGCGAAGGAAGGCGTGCCGATCCAGCGCGAGAACCAGACGCTCGCCACGATCACCTTCCAGAACCTGTTCCGCATGTACAAGAAGCTGGCCGGCATGACCGGTACGGCCGATACGGAAGCCTACGAATTCCAGCAGATCTACGGCCTGGAAGTGGTGGTGATCCCCACCCACAAGCCGATGATCCGCCAGGACAACCCGGACATGGTCTTCCTTGGCCAACAGGCCAAGTACAACCATGTGATCGAGGACATCAAGGATTGCCACAAGCGCGGGCAGCCGGTGCTGGTGGGCACCACGTCCATCGAAGTATCCGAGCTGCTGTCGAACCTGCTGCGCAAGGAAAAGATTCCGCACGAAGTGCTCAACGCCAAGCAGCACGAGCGCGAAGCGCACATCGTGGCGCAGGCCGGTGCGCCCGGTTCGGTGACCATCGCCACCAACATGGCCGGTCGCGGTACCGACATCGTGCTCGGCGGCAGCCTGGAAGCAGCGCTCGCGCAGCTGCCGGAAGATGCCTCCGACGCCGACCGCGCCAAGGTCAAGGCCGAGTGGAAGAAGCGTCACGAGCAGGTGCTGTCTGCGGGCGGCCTGCACATCGTGGGCACCGAGCGCCACGAGTCGCGTCGTATCGACAACCAGCTGCGTGGCCGTTCGGGCCGTCAGGGTGACCCGGGTTCCTCGCGCTTCTATTTGTCGCTGGAAGACAACCTGCTGCGCATCTTCGCCGGCGACTGGGTCGGTCGCTGGATGCGCATGTTCGGCATGAAGGAAGAAGACGCGCTGGAAGACCGCATGGTCAGCCGTCAGATCGAAAAGGCGCAGCGCAAGGTCGAGCAGCACAACTTCGACATCCGCAAGCACCTGCTGGAATTCGACGACGTCGCCAACGACCAGCGCAAGGTGATCTACGCCCAGCGCGACGAGCTGCTGGTGGTCGATGACGTGTCCGACACCATTGCCGACATCCGCGACGATGTGGTGAGCGACGTGGTGCATCGCTACGTGCCGGCCGACAGCATCGATGAGCAGTGGGACATCGCCGGTCTGGATCGCGAGCTGGAAAGCGAGTTCGGCCTGTCACTCGACCTGCAGCCGTGGATCGAGCAGCAGCACGAGATCGACGACAAGATGATCCTGGAGCACGTGCGCCAGGCAGTCGAACAACTGTTCAAGGCCAAGGAACAGCAGATCGGCGCCGACACCATGCGTCAGCTCGAGAAGCACATCATGCTCAGCGTGGTGGACAACGCGTGGAAGGAGCATCTGGCGAGCATGGATTACCTGCGCCAGGGCATCTATCTGCGCGGCTATGCGCAGAAGCAGCCCAAGCAGGAATTCAAGCGCGAGTCGTTCGAGCTGTTCTCCAGCATGCTCGATCGTATCAAGACCGAAGTGGTGCAGATGCTGGCCCGTGTGCGTGTGCGCAGCGAGGAAGAAGTGGCCGCGATGGAAGCCGAGCAGCAGCGCTTGGCCGAACGCCTGCAGCGCCAGATGCTGGCGAGCGGTGGCGGCGCGCCAGTAGCGGCGCTTGGCGCAGATGCCGAAGCGGTGGCCGCCGGCAGCATGACGGCGCCGACGAGCGCGCAGCAGGACGGTCCGCGCGTGGGTCGCAACGATCCATGCCCGTGCGGGTCCGGCAAGAAGTACAAGCACTGCCACGGTCAGCTCAGCTGATAGAAAGAAACCCCGCCAAGGCGGGGTTTCTTTTTGGGTGTTTCGTTTCACATGACGACGACCGGGTGATCAGTCGCCACCGGGAACCTTCTTTCGATAAGGCTCCGCATCCACTGTGACGTATTGCGGCTCTTCCGAATCGAGGCGCAGCGCGGTGAGCTGTCCGCCCCACACGCAGCCCGTGTCGATCGCGTAAATGCCGATGCCTGCGAAGCGGCCCAGTGCCGACCAGTGCCCGCAGACGATGCGCGACTCGCGCCGGCGCATGCCCGGCACTTCGAACCACGGATACATGCCCGGCTTCTGCGTGCCCGGCACGCCCTTGCTTTCGAAGTCGATGCGGCCGTGGATGTCGCAATAGCGCATGCGCGTAAGCGTATTGATCGATGCGCGCATCCGCTCGATGCCTTGCAGGCGGCTGTTCCACGCGGCGGGGCGATTGCCGAAGAGATTCTTCAGCAGTCGCGGATGACGGGGGCCGCCGAGTTCGCGCTCGATTTCCTGCGCCGAGCGCTGCGCCTGGCGCAGCGTCCACATGGGCGCCATGCCCGCGTGCACCATGGTCCAGTTGAGCTGCTCGTCGTGATGCAGCAGCTTCTGCGAGCGCAGCCACTCCAGCAACACGGGCGCATCGTCAGCGAACAGCACTTCGCGCAGTTCGGGATTGACCTTGGACTGCGCCTCGGGACGCCGCTGCGCGATGGCCAGCAGGCTGAGGTCGTGGTTGCCCAGTGTGACGATGGATTGCTCGCGCAGGCCGTGGATCAGCCGCAGCGTTTGCAGTGACTGCCCGCCACGATTGACCAGGTCACCGCAGAACCACAGGCGATCGACGGAAGGATCGAAGCGGATCTTGTCGAGCAGGCGTTGAAGTTCGGGAAGGCAGCCCTGCACATCACCGATTGCGTACGTAGCCATCAGTGCAGGGTACGCGGAATCGACAGGGTGAACGGCGGAATCGCAGCTTCGAAACGGGTGCCGTCGTCGGCCACCATCTGGTAGCTGCCCTGCATGACACCCACCGAGGTCTCCAGCACCGCGCCCGAGGTGTACTCGTATTCGTCGCCTGGACGAATCCACGGCTGTTCGCCGACCACACCTTCGCCGGTGACTTCTTCGACCTTACCGTTGGCGTCGGTGATGATCCAGTGGCGCGTCAACAGGCGCGCGGCGATATCGCCCGCGTTGTGCAGCGTGATCGTGTAGGCGAAAACATAGCGGTTGTCGCCGGGACGGGATTGGTCGGGGACAAAGCGGGGTTCGACCTGCACGTCGATCGTGTAGGAAGATCTTTCATTCATGGCCCGATTGTACGGGTTGTCGGGTCACATGGGTAAAGCTTACGGGCGCGGAATGGCTTCCGAAAAACGGACCCGCGCCGGCCTTTCATCCGCCGTGCGGCACGCGGGCGAGGCGGACGTAGTCGTCAGGTGAAAGCGTTTCCGCGCGTGCCTTCGGATCCACGTCGGCGGCCAGGATGGCGCTGCTGTCCATCACGTTCTTGAGGGCGTTGCTCAGCGTCTTTCGGCGCTGCGCGAAGGCGGCCTTCACGATGGTGTGAATGCGTTCGGGATCGGCATCGGGCAATTGGTCAGGACCGAGCGGCACCAGTCGCACGACGGCCGAGTCCACCTTCGGCGGCGGCCGGAACGCACCGGGCGGCACGACGAACAGCGGCTCGACGCGGCACACCAGCTGAAGCATGACGGACAGCCGCCCATAGACCTTGCTGCCGGGCTCGGCGGCCATGCGGTCCACCACTTCCTTCTGCAGCATGAAGTGCATGTCCTGGATGGACTTGGCGTGCTCCACGCAATGGAACAGGATCGGGCTGGAGATGTAATACGGCAGGTTGCCGGCGACGCGCAGGCGCTCCACACCGTGACGATGCGCCAGTGCCGTGAAATCCACCTTCAGCACGTCCGAATGGATGATGCTCAGCTCACCCACGCTGGCAGCGCGCGCCTGCAGGTCGGGGATGAGGTCGGTATCCAATTCGATGGCGGTGAGCTTGCCCGCCGCGGCGAGCAACGGCAGCGTGAGCGCGCCTTCGCCCGGGCCGATCTCGACCACGAAATCGTCGGCACGCGGCGAGATGGCGCTGACGATGCGCTCGATGTAGCGCTTCTCGTGCAGGAAGTGCTGGCCGAAACTTTTCTTGGGGCGGGCGTTCATGAGTGTCCTTGCGCGATGGCGCTGCGTCGAGCCACAAGCTCGAGCGCCATCCGGGTGGCCGCGATCAGGCTGGCCGGATCGCCGCGGCCGGTGCCGGCCAGATCGAGCGCCGTGCCATGGTCGACGGAGGTGCGGATGAAGGGCAGGCCGAGCGTGAGGTTCACCGTGCGGTCGAACGCTTCGCTCTTCAGCACCGGCAGCGCCTGGTCGTGGTACATCGCGAGCACCGCGTCGTAGCGTTCGCGCAGTGCCGGCACAAAGGCGGTATCCGCCGGCAACGGCCCGAGCAGATGCATGCCCTCGGCGCGCAACGCGTCGAGCGTGGGGATGATGGTGTCCAGTTCCTCGCGACCGAGATGCCCGCCTTCACCCGCATGCGGGTTGAGGCCAAGCACGGCGATGCGTGGTTCGACCAGGCCGAACTTCCCTCGCAGTTCGCGATGCGCGATGCGCAGCACGCGCACCAACGTATCGTGGGTGATCGCCGCGGGTACCGCGGCCAGCGGAAGATGCGTGGTGGCCAGCGACACGCGCAGCTCCGGGCTGGCCAGCATCATCACCACGTCGGCGCGTGCGCGTTCGGCGAAAAATTCGGTGTGGCCGCTGAAGGGAATGCCGGCTTCGTTGATCGACGACTTCTGCAACGGTGCAGTGACGATGGCGGCGTAGCGACCTTCCAGGCAGCCATCGGCGGCCTCGGCGAGCGTGGCCAGCACGTGCTTGGCATTCGCCGGGTCGGGCCTGCCAGGTGTCTCCGTGGCGCCGAGTGGGATGTGCTGCACACGCAGTTGGCCGGGCGTGCGTTCGGTGATGTCGCCGCCGTCGTCATCGATCAATTCGACCGCCTGGCCGCAGCGCTGCGCGGCGCGCTCCAGCAGCGCGCGATCGGTGACCGCAACGAAATTGGCCGCCAGCGGAGTGGCGGCCAATCGAATGATGAGCTCGGGCCCGATCCCCGCTGGCTCACCTGCGGTGATGGCCAGCCGGGGCAGGGTCTGGGTGTTCAATGCGGCCTCAGGAGGACTTCGGGCTCTGCTGCTCGTTGGGATCGCGCAGCTCGGGCACCAGGATGTTCACGTAGGCACTGGAGCGCATCTCGCGCAGGTAATCGTCGTACACCTGCTCGGCCTTGCGGTTGCCGATGGCCTGGCGGGCCTGGTTGCGCGCCATATCGTCGGTACGGTCGCTCTGGCGGGTGCCCAGGCGTTCCAGGACGTGCCAGCCCGCTTCGCTCTGGAACGGCGGGGAGACCTGGTTGTCCTTCAGCTCGACCAGGTGCTGGGCGATGGTCGAACCCCAGTCGTTCTGCATGAACCAACCCATGTCGCCGCCGTTGTTGGCGGTGGTGTCGTCCTTGGAGTTCTCCTTCGCCAGCTTGGCGAAGTCCTCATGCTTGTTGACGATGCGGTTGTAGATGTCCTGGGCCTTTGCGCGTGCCTGCTCGGCCGTCAGCAACTCGCTGGGGCGGATGAGGATCTGGCGGGCGTGGAATTCTTCCACCACCTGGCGGCTGGGCGCGCGCTGTTCCTCGAGCTTCAGGATGTGGAAGCCGGTCGGGCCGCGCATCGCCGGGCTGACTTCGCCGGCCTTCATGTTGCCCACCGCGTCGGCGAAGGCAGGCGGGATCTCGTCCATGCGGCGCCAGCCGAGGTCGCCGCCCTCGAGGGCGTCCTGCGCGTCGGAGTAGCGAATGGCGGCGGCGTGGAAGTCCATGCCGCCCTTGATGGCGTCGATGGCCTGCGTGGCCTTGTCCTGGGCCGCCTTGATGTCGGCGGCGCTGGCGCCGGCCGGCAGGCTCACCTGGATGTGCGCCAGATGCACTTCGCCCGCCTTGTAGGACGGGCTGGCCAGCATGTTGTTGATTTCGCTGTCAGTGATGCTCACCTGGTCGCGAACCACGCTGTCGTGCAGGCGCTGGGCGACGATCTGGTCGGACAGCTGGTGGCGGAACGCGGCAAAGCTGTTGCCATCGGCTTCCACGGCGACGCGAAGCTGGTCGGCCGTCATGTGGTTCTGCTGGGCCACGGCGTTCACAGCCTGGTCGACGTCGGCATCGGACACGCGGATGCCCTGGTCGTCGGCGCGCTGCACCTGCAGCTTCATCAGGATGAGGCGGTCCAGCACCTGGCGGCGGAGCACGTCGATCGGCGGCAACTGGCCGGGATTGCTGGCGTACTGCTGCTGGACCGAACGGACGGCCTCATTCAGCTCGCTCTGCAGGATCACGCCCTCGTCCACCACCGCCACGATACGGTCGAGCGGCTGCTTGCCCTGGCCTGTGGCCTGGGGCAGCAGCTGGGCATGGGCGGGCAGGGCGGTCGCGGTAGCGACCGCGAGCAGGAACAACGCGAGGTGCTGCTTCATCAGTCCGGGGCCTTCGATCGCCGTGGGCGACAGGGAAGTTATTGATAACCAAGAATACCATTGCGGATGGCGTTTTCCGACTGGCCGGTGAACCCGCCCATGCCCTTGAACTCCACTTCCACCATGATCGCCGTATTGGCCGAGCCCAGCTGGTTGGTGAAGTCGTAGGTATTCACGTAATGGCGTCCCACCAGGCGCAGGGCCACACAACAGCTGTCGTACTCCACGCCGGCCAGGGCCTCCACGGTCTTCTTGTCGAGTACCGAGTAGGTCCAATGGCCAATCAGGCGCCAGCGGTCGGAGACGGGATAGACAATGGAAGCGTCATATTGTTCCAGCAGGGGCGCTTCGGTGCCCGGCGTGCGGCGGTAGCGGTAGGAGAAGTTGAGCACGCCGTCGGTCTTGATGCGCTTCTGTAGCGTGATCGCGCCCAGGTCGGTGAGGCTCAGATTGGGATTCCATTGGTATTGCGACATCAGCTTCCAGTCGTCGTTGAGCTGGGTGCTGAGGTCAATGATGTAGTCGGAGCCGGACCAGTTGGTGGGCGCCGGGGCTGCATTGTTGCTAGTGGGGATCTGCACTCGCTGCTGGGTGAAATAGCGGATCTGGCCGAAGCTCGCCGACAGGCGCTCCACGCCGTTGTCGTCAAGCAGTCGCGAGGTCAGCATGGCGCTGAGGTTGTTCGCGTTCTCCTGGCGGTCGGCGCCGGAGAAGGTATTGGGCGTGAACAGCTCCCACGTGTCGAACGACATCAGGTTGGTGTCGAACAGCGGAATGTTGTTCTGGTTGCGGTAGGGCACGTACAGGTAATACAGGCGCGGTTCGAGCGTCTGCGTGTAGCTGGTGCCGAACAGCGAGGTGCTGCGGTCGAACACCAGGCCACTGTCTACGCTGACGATGGGCAGTGAACGGCTCGGCGAGTTGCTCGTGAACGGTGACGCCTGACCAGCACCCAGCGGACCATAGTAACCGTATTGCTCCGTGTTGCCGGTGAGGTCATAGCCCGTGTAGCGATAAGCGACCCTTGGCTTCACGAACCACGCGGCGCCGCGGAAATCGGCCTGGATATACGGATACAGATCGAGGCGGTTGCCCTCGACGGAGTCTTCCTTGCGGAAGGCAACCGCTTCGGTATTCGCGCCCACGTCCAGCCAGCGATTGATCGGGTAGTCGACGTTGAAGGTCGCGCGCGGCCAGCGCTTGTACTGAACTGACGTGTCCGGCAGCGAGTAGTCGGCGTTCTGGTAATAGTCCGCGCCGAAGCTGGCGTTCCAGTACGCCGCGCCCCACTTGCCTGCACCATTGATATATGTGGAGGAAACCAGCTGACTGGTCGTGGTCGTATAGAAGTCGTTGCCGAAATCACGCAGATAGTTGCGGTCCGACGCAAGGTTGATGCCCGCGTTGAGCGACCATGGCCCGTACAGATGGGTGGAGTCGTAAAGCTTCAGCAACCAGCGGTCAGTGCCCTTGGTGTTTTCCGTGCTGTCGGGGTCGTTCGCACCGTTGTCATGGGGCAGGAACTCGAGGTTCACCTGGCCCTGGCTGCCCGGTACGAGATAGCGAAACTCGCTCGCCAGCATCACGCCACGATCGGTGTAGATGCGCGGATCGAGCGTGGCGTCATAGTTCGGCGCGAGGTTCAGGTAATACGGCGCGCTCACCATGAAGCCCGAACGGCTGGAGTTGCCGACGGTCGGGGTCAGGAAACCGGACTTGCGCTCGTCGTTGATCGGGAACGTGAAGGTGGGCAGCCAGAAGAACGGCACGTTGTACAGGTACATGGTGGCGTCGTGCGCCACGCCTTCGCCGGTTTCCTTGTCCATGCGGATGTCCTTCGCATGGAGCTCCCACACGTGGTTGCCCACGTCGCAGGTGGAATAGGTGGCGTTGAAATAGCGGCTGCGCTGGTCGTCCAGCATCTGGCCCTGGGTGGCCACGCCGTTGCCGCGATTGGTGAGCATCTGGTACGCGACGTTGTCCGCGATGCTGGTGCTCGCGTTCTGGTTGCCGCGCATATGGTCGGACGACACCAACTGCCCCACTTCCTGGTAGCGCACGTTGCCGCGCGCGTCGTAGTCGGTGGTGTCGTCGTTGTAGTCGGCCACGTCGGCCTGCATGCGCTGGTCGGCGCGGTCCATCTTCACGTCGCCCTCCAGGTGGTAGACGCTCTGGTTGGAGCTATCCACGCGCTGGGCGGCGACATAGGTGTTGGACGTGTCGCGGACCGAGCTGTCCTTGCTCATGGTCGGGTCGTAGAACGAGAGCATCGCGCTCGGGCGACACATGTTGTAGTTCAGCGGCCGCGTCGGGCAGCGGAACGCGCCGAGCGGGCAATTGGATACGGTGGGCCGCGCCACGCTGGGCGTGGTCGGCGGGGCCGTCGCCTCGCTGGGCGCCTCGGGTGCCGACTGGGCCTCCACCGGGCCGCCGAACAGGGCGAGGGCAGCGGCGACCGCCAACAGGCGGCGAGGGGGCAGGTGGCGCGGAGGCAGCTTGGGCGTCACGATGGCAGTCTGTCGGCTGGGAGGCTCGTAAAACTAGCAGAAAGGCCCCATGGACGGCAGTTGGGCAGCACACACCGCGAGAAGGATTCAGCATGAGCGATCAGAAACCGGCCCGTAGCGACGAGCAATGGCGCGCCAGGCTGACGCCGCAGCAATATGCGGTGTGCCGCTGCTCGGCCACCGAGCCGCCCTTCAGCGGCAAGTGGTATCGGCACAAGGCCGCCGGAACCTACGTGTGCGTGGCTTGCCACGCACCGCTGTTCGCATCGGAAGCCAAGTACGACTCGGGCTCGGGCTGGCCCAGCTTCTTCCAGCCCCTCGCGCGCAAGGCGGTCAGCCTTCAGCAAGACGAAACCCATGGCATGCGCCGCACCGAAGTCCGCTGCGCTACCTGCGAATCGCACTTGGGGCACGTCTTTCCGGATGGTCCCAAGCCGACCGGCCTGCGCTACTGCATCAATTCCGTGGCGCTGGATTTCGCGCCGGCCGGCGGTTGAACGCCGGGGTTCAGCCTTCGAGCAACTCGCCCACGTGGGCAGCCACGCTGGTGGACAGGGCAAGCAGGTTGTAGCCGCCCTCGAGGGTGGACACCACGCGGCCTTGCGCATGGGCGTGCGCCACGTCGACCAGGCGCTGGGTGATCCACGCGTAATCCTCGCTGCCCAGTCGCAGATCGGCCAGCGGGTCGTTGCGGTGGGCATCGAAGCCGGCCGAGATCAGCAACAGCTGCGGCTTGAACGCATGCAGCTTCGGCAGCAGGTCGCCTTCCCACAGCTCGCGGAATTCGTAGGAGCCGTCGCCCGGCGACAAGGGCGCATTGATGATGTTGCCTACGCCGCGTTCGTCGGCGTGTCCGGTATCCGGATACAGCGGCATCTGGTGACTGGAGATGAACAGCACGCGCGGCTCGCGGGCGAAGATGTCCTGCGTGCCATTGCCGTGATGCACGTCGAAATCGGCAATGGCCACGCGCTTGAGCCCGTGCGCGGCAATGGCATGGGCCGCGCCCACGGCAACGTTGTTGAACAGGCAGAAGCCCATCGCGCGATCGGGAGTGGCGTGATGACCCGGCGGGCGTACAGCGCAGAACGCCTTGCCGCCGTCGGAACCCAGCACGGCATCCACCGCAGCGACCACCGCGCCAGCAGCGCGCAACGCCGCTTCGGCCGAGCCCGGCGACATCAGCGTGTCTTCGTCCAGGCGCACCGTGCCTTGCTCCGGGGCGATGGCGAGAATGCGGTCGACATGTTCGGGCGTGTGCACGCGCAGCAGTTGCTCGCGCGTGACGCGCGGTGCTTCCACGCGATCGAGGGCGGCGAAACGGTCCTGGTCCAGCGCCTGCAACACAGCGCGCAGACGGGCGGGTGACTCAGGTTGGGCGGCGCCGGGATCGTGCTGCAGGCAGCTGGTGTGGGTATAGAGCCGCAGCATCGAGCATCACGCCTGCGGCTTGCGACGACGCTCGTGCTGCCACAGCACTTCACCGTGGCCACTGGCGCGGGCCAGCACGCGCGAGATGACGAACAGCAGATCGGACAGGCGATTGAGATAACGCTGCGCCTGCGGTCGCACTTCTTCCACGCGTCCCAGCGCAATGACCTCGCGCTCGGCGCGGCGGCACACGGTGCGCGCCAGATGGCAGCACGAAGCCGCCATGCCGCCACCGGGCAGGATGAAATCTTTCAACGGCGGCAATGGATCGTTGAAGGCATCGAGCACCTGTTCGAGCTGCTCGATATCAGCGTCATGGACCATCGCCATACCCGGAATGCAAAGCTCGCCGCCCAGGTCGAACAGGTCGTGCTGCACCTGGGTCAGCGTTTCGCGCACGTCGTCACCCACGCCATCGGAGGCCAGCACCATGCCGATGGTGCTGTTGAGTTCATCCACCGTGCCGTACGCGGAGACGCGCAGCGAATCCTTGGCGACGCGAGAACCGTCGCCCAAGCCAGTGCTGCCGTCGTCACCCGTGCGGGTATAGATCTTCGAGAGGCGGTTACCCATCGCGGCGTGCCTTCAAGGATCAGTGCGACAGCTTGGACGAATCCGCATGGCCGAGCATGCGCGACAGCTGCACCGCCAGGCCGTGGACCACCAGGCCCAGCGCCACATAGAGCGCGGTGGTTTCGAGGAAGAAACCGTACCAGTCGACCATGTTCTCGAACCAGGCAGCCAGGCTGCGCGGCTGCGGCACGGTGCTGCTCAACCAGTAATAGCTGCCGTTGGAGATCGCGTAGCAGGCAAGCCAGCTCACCAGCACGGCGGCCACGGCGAGGCCGAGGCTCTGCGCGTTCAGGCCGAGCTTGCGGCCCGCCAGCCAGCTGCCGCCCATCCACAGGCTGGCGTACGCCGGCACGAGGAACCAGTAGGCCGCCGAGACGCAGTAGTGCTCCCAGAAATTGATGCCCTGGTTGCTGATCACCAGGTAGTCGATCAGCACGGACTCGACCAGCAGCAGCGGCAAGGCCCAGCGCACCGAGTTGCGCAGCCAGAAGCCGGCCAGGAAGAAGATGCCCCAGGAGGCGTCCCACACGTCGTGATGGAACAGCGAGAGGTGAATACGGGTGGCGGCCATCACTCCGGCCAAGGCCAGAAAGATGCCCAGGCGCTGGGTCTGCGTCTTAGCCATGAGCTGCTCCAAAAAAGGTCGCGTCGAATGCAAGCGGGAAGTCTATCGCAATTGGGCAGACCCCGGCCCACAGCCTAGCGCGTATCATGCGGCGCCATGACGAACTCATCCTCCCAGGCCGCCGCCCGGCAGCCGGTACTGATCGTTGGCGGCGGACTGGTGGGCGCCAGCCTGGCCATCGCGCTGGATGCCGCCGGCATCGACGCCGTAATGGTGGAAGCCGCCGCGCCGCGCGTCGGCGATCAGCCCAGCTACGACGAGCGCAACCTCGCGCTGGCGCGCGCCACCGTCAACGGACTCGCCGCTATCGGCGTGTGGAAGCACGCGGCGGCGCAGGCCACGCCCATCCGTCACATCCACGTCACGCGGGCCGGCGAGTTCGGCAGCGTGCAGATGGACGCGGCACGCCAGGGCGTCGATGCACTGGGCTGGACGCTGCCCGCGCGCGAACTCGGTGCTGCACTGCTGCGTCGGCTGGACGAATGCACGCGTCTGCGCCGCTTGGCGCCCGCGCGCGTGGAGTCGCTGGAACCGGTGGCGAACGGCTGGCGCGCACGCATCCAGACGGCTGATGGAGCAGTCGATATCGACACGCCGCTCCTGGTCGGCGCCGACGGCACGGCCTCGTTCGTGCGCGATCGCCTCGGCATCGAGGCGGAGCGCCATGATTACCGCCAGACGCTGTTCGTCTGCACCGTGACGCCGGAGCGCGACCACGCGCATCGCGCCTACGAACGCTTCGCCGACAACGGGCCCATCGCCCTGTTGCCGCTGGCAAGCCGTCGTTGCGGACTCGTGCTCACCGTGCCGCAACATGAAGCGAAAGCGGTGGAGGCGATGGACGATGACGCCTTCATTGCGTTGGCGCAGGAACGCTTCGGCTGGCGCCTGGGTCGCTTGAGCCGCCCCGGCAAACGCCACCCCTACGCCATTCAACGCGTGGTCGCGCGTTCGCTGGTGTCCACGCGAGCGGTGCTGGTCGGCAACGCCGCGCAGACGGTGCATCCCATCGGCGCGCAAGGCTTCAACCTCGGTTTGCGCGACGCATTGACCCTGGCGGAGTTGTTGACCGGCGCCGATGATCCGGGTGCCGAAGACCTTCTGGACCATTACGCGACACGCCGCACGCCGGATCGCGAGGGCACCATGGCGATGAGCCATGGACTCGTCCAGCTCGCCTGCCTGCCGCAGCCGTTGCTCGGGCCCCTGCGATCGATCGCCATGCTGGCGTTCGATCGCCTGCCGCCGCTGCAGCGCCTGATCGCGCGCCGCGGCATGGGTTTTCGCGGCGATCCACCGAAGGCCGTGCTGGAGCGACTGCCATGAGCCTGATGTCTTCCTCGCGCGGTGAATCGTCGCGCCGCCGCGGTCCCGCGCTCGATGTCGCCGTGGTCGGCGGCGGCATGGTCGGCGCGGCCACGGCACTGGCGCTGGCGCGCGCAGGATTCGCCACCGCACTGGTGGAGGCGCGCGCGCCGACACCGTGGTCCGTCGACGACGAAGTCGATCTTCGCGTGGTTGGCCTCGCGCCTTCGTCCATCGCCTTGCTCGACGCGCTGGGCGTCTGGACGTCCATTCGCACTTCACGCGCCAGTCCGTACGCCCACATGCATGTGTGGGATGCCGCCAGCGGCGCATCCATTCACTTCGATGCGGCGAAGGAAGGCCGCGACCTGCTCGGCTACATCGTCGAGAACAGCCTCGTGCAATGGCAGCTCTGGCAGGCGCTTGATGCAGCAGGCGTGAGGCGTGTGTGCCCGGCGAAAGTCAGTGGGTACGAGGTATTGGAAGATCGCGTGCAACTGACGCTGAGCGGTGCAGAAACCGACGTGCTATCCGCGCGCCTGCTCGTCGCCGCGGATGGCGCCGCGTCGCCACTGCGCGCCATGGCCGGTATCGAAACGCGCGGTCGCGATTACGCGCAGCGTGGCATCGTGGCGCATGTGCAGACCGAACGCGCGCACGAGGGCACGGCGTGGCAGCGCTTTCTCGACAACGGTCCGCTCGCCTTGCTGCCACTGTCGGATGGGCGCAGCTCCATCGTGTGGTCATTGCCGGAGGACGAGGCGCAGCATGTGCTCGCACTCGACGACGCGGCGTTCTTCCAGGCGCTTGGCGTAGCCAGCGATTTCCGCCTCGGCCGCATCACCGGCGCCACCGCGCGCGCGGCGTTCCCGCTGCGCCTGCAACTGGCCGACACCTATCAGGCCGAGCGCTTCGTGTTGCTTGGCGACGCGGCCCACACCGTGCATCCGCTGGCAGGGCAGGGCGTGAACCTCGGGCTGCGGGACGTCGCCGAGTTGCGCGACACGCTGGTCGCCGCGCGCGAGGCGGGAAGCGACATCGCGGCGGCGCACGTGCTGCGTCGCTACGCGCGCCGTCGCCGCAGCGCCGACACCATGGATGCGTGGGGCTTCGATGCGCTGGCGCGTATCTACGCCTGGCAGGCGTCCCCGCTGGTCGCCGCGCGCGGACTTGGCGTGCGACTGGTCGACAAGTTGTCACCAATCAAACGCAGACTCGCGGAACACGCCGCCGGCTTGTAATCGTTCGAAAATCCCGCAACCAGGAGTGGACGTCATGCGCATCGCCCGTCTTTGCAGTTTGCTGTTGCTTTCCGGATTCGCATTCGCCGCACAGGCGAAGATGGTGGAAAAGCCCGTCGAGTGGACGCAGGACGGCACCACCTTCCACAGCGTGCTGGTCTACGACGATGCGGTGACCGCCAAGCGTCCGGGTCTGGTGATGGTGCCCAACTGGTACGGCGTGAACGACGGCGCGATCAAGAAGGCCGAAGGCATCGCCGGCAAGGATTACGTCATCCTCGTCACCGACATGTACGGCGAGAAGATTCGCCCGACCAGCGACGACCAGGCCAAGGCGGCGACCAGGCCGCTGTATACCGACCGCGCGCTGATGCGCAAGCGCATCAATCTCGCGCTCGACCAGTTGAAGGCGCAGGGCAAGAGCGCGCCGATCGACGTCAGCAAGCTCGCCGCCATCGGCTTCTGCTTCGGCGGCTCGGCTGTGCTGGATCTCGCGCGCAGCGGCGCCGACGTGGCGGCCGTGGTGTCCTTCCATGGTGGCCTGGCGACCGACGATCCGTCGCTGGCCAAGAACATCAAGGCACGCGTGCTGGTGATGAACGGCGCCGACGACAAGGGCACCATGCCCGACGCCGACAAGTTCATGGACGAAATGCGCAGCAGCAAGGCCGACTGGCAGTTCGTCGTGCTGGGCAACGCAGTGCATTGCTTTACCGAAACCGACCAGCACAGCGCCGGCTGCGCCTACGACGAACGTGCGGCGCAGCGCAGCTATCGCCTGATGCGCGATTGGTTGCACGGCGCCTTCGGCAACACGCCGTAACGAGGGCCTGCGCAAAAAAACAAAGGGCCGCGCATAGGCTGCGCGGCCCTTTCGTTTTGCCATGGATGAGGCGTCAGAACGAACGCTGCACCGAGTAGTCCGCCAGCGTCGCCATGGCATCGCGCCACGGCGAATCGGGCAGCACGCGCAGCGCATCGCGCGCCGCATCGGCGTGCAGCACGGCGCGTTCGTGCGTGCGTTCGAGCGCGCCCGAATCGCGGATGGCGGCGATGATGCGGTCGAGCGAATCGAGGCCGCCGTGTTCGATGGCGTGGCGCAGCGACTGCTTCTGTTCGGCGTCGGCGCGCTGCAATGCATAGATGAGCGGCAGCGTGGGCTTGCCTTCGGCCAGGTCGTCGCCGATGTTCTTGCCCAGGGTGCCAGCGTCGGAGACGTAGTCGAGCAGGTCATCGGCAATCTGGAACGCGTAGCCCAGCTGCATGCCGTAACGGCGCAGCGCCGCGCATTGTTCCACCGGGAGCCCGCCGAGCAGGCCACCCAGTTCGGTGGCGGCGGCAAACAGCACGGCGGTCTTGCGTTCGATCACGTTGAGGTAGGCCGCTTCGTCCACGTCGGCATTGCCGATGTTGAGCAGTTGCAGGACTTCGCCTTCGGCGATGGTGTTGGTGGTGTCGGCCAGGATGCGCATGATGCGCATGTCATCGAGCTCCACCATCATCTGGAACGAGCGCGAGTAGAGGAAGTCGCCCACCAGCACGCTGGCCGCGTTGCCCCACAGCGCATTGGCGGTCTTGCGGCCGCGGCGCAGGTCCGACTCGTCCACCACGTCGTCGTGCAACAGGGTGGAGGTGTGGATGAACTCGATTACCGCCGCCAGCTTGATGTGGTGCTCGCCGCGGTATCCGGCGGCGTTGGCGGCCAGCACGTGCAGCATCGGGCGCAGACGCTTGCCGCCACCGGCAATGATGTGGTCGGCGATCTGGTTGATCAGCACCACGTCCGACGACAGGCGTTGGCGGATCAGCGAGTCGACCCGATGCATGTCTGCGGCGGCGAGCCCTCGAACGGCGGCAAAGTCGGCAGAGCGGCGGGTGTCGGCTTGAGTCGTGGTCATGAGGCAGTCATAGCGTCGTATCGGGGGATTATAGATAGAGTTTGGCTGCTCTGACCGTTTCCATGAGGATGTCACCGCTTTTGTGTGACCGCCGATGCGCGTTGAGCCGTCGAAGGCAGGCTGGCCGCGTGTCGAGACGACGCGGTGCAGAGCTGCGGTCACACAAAAGCGGCCCTACGGGTGATCTCCAGCAAGCGCGCAGGCCGTGGTCCATGACTTGCTCAGGCGGCCAGCCTGAGCAGCGTCTTGGCCCGCACCCTGCGCACTTGCTGGAGGTCATGCCACCCTCACGGAAACGGTCAGAGCAGCCCCGCAAGAAACCGCCGCGACACGGCACCACGGTTGGTTTTTTGGGGTCAAACGTATAATCGGTCGCTCATGCGACCCTTTTAAGAAGCCCCGGTGAGCAAACTCTCCCCACTCGAGCGACGCAGCGCGCTGACCCTGGCCTGCGTGATCAGCCTGCGGTTGTTTGGCCTGTTCCTGATCATGCCGGTGTTTTCGCTGTACGCGCAGCGCATGCCGGACGCCACGCCCTGGCTCATCGGCATGGCGCTGGGCGTCTACGGCCTGGGGCAGGTACTGCTGCAGATTCCGCTGGGTCTGCTGTCCGACCGCATCGGCCGCAAGCCGGCGATCACGCTGGGGCTGCTGGTGTTCGCCGTCGGTGGCGGGGTAGCGGCCATGTCGCACAGCCTGCTGGGCATCGTGATCGGGCGGGCGTTGCAGGGCATGGGCGCGGTGGCCGGCGCCGGTACCGCGCTGGCGGCCGACCTCACGCGGCACGAAAACCGCAGCAAGGTCATGGGCATCATCGGCGTGTCCATTGGCGTGGCTTTTCTGCTGGCGCTGATCCTGGGGCCACCGCTGGAAGCCATCGATGGGCTCCCCGGCCTGTTCGCCGCCACCTCGGTGCTCGCCCTGGCTGCGCTGGTGCTGCTGTGGCTGATCGTGCCGACGCCCGAGCGAGCCTCGGCGCCGGCAGCCATCACCTGGGGCAGCGTTTTGTCGATGCTGCGTGATGGCCGCATGCTGGTGCTCAACGGCTCGGTGTTCTTCCTGCACCTGTTGTTGACGGCCAGCTTCGTGGGCCTGCCGTTGCTGTTGGCCGAGCGCCTGCATTTGCCGGTGAATCGTCATTGGGAGCTGTACTTGCCGGTGATGGTCATTGCGGCCTTCGTGATGGGAGCCTGCCTGCATCGCATGCGGGAGCTCGCGCAGAGCCTGCGCCTGGTGGCCGTATGTGTCGTGGCGACCGGGCTGGGGTTGCTGGGCTTCGGCCTGTCGGGCGATCACGTGGCGGTGCTGGGCGTGGCGGCGGCCGTGTTCTTTTCGGCCTTCAACTTGTTGGAGGCGGCCTTGCCCAGCCTGGTGTCCCAGTTGGCGCCGGGTTCCATGCGCGGCGCCGCCATGGGCGCGTATTCCACCAGCCAGTTTCTCGGGGCCTTTGTTGGCGGCGCGGTGGGCGGCATCGCTCTGGGCAAGCTCGGCATCGATGGCGTGTTTCTTTGCGCGGCCGCGCTGACCTTGTTGTGGCTGCCCTTGGTGATGATCGGGGCGCGACGCATCGAGTCCGCCAGCGCCTCGATGGAGGCCGCTGCGGCGGCGCGCAGCGCCTAGCGCACCAACCGATGCGCCAGGATGCGGCGGCATTCCTTGGCAGCGGGTCGTTCGGCGGTGTATGACGTGAGGCTTACGTGACGGGGCAGGGGAGCTCGCCGCCGTTGCGTGCCCCATTCCCTCACGAGGCCGCCCCATGCCTGTCACTTCATGTCGTGTATCGCGTTTTCCCCTGGTCACCGCACTGGCTGCGCTGACGAGCCTATGCGTTGGCCATGCCGCCGCGGCGGACATCAGTCGCGGCGACCGCTATTCCGGTAATACCTGGGCCTCGCGCTCGCCGGTGATCGCACAACACGGTATCGCGGCGACCGAGCAACCGCTCGCTTCGCAGGTGGCCATCGACATTCTCAAGAAGGGCGGCAGCGCCGTGGATGCGGCGATTGCCGCGAACGCGGCGTTGGGCCTGATGGAGCCCGTGCTCAACGGCATCGGCGGCGACTGCTTCGTGATCGTGTGGGATCCGAAAACGCGCAAGCTCTATGGCTACAACGGCTCCGGCCCGTCCGCGAAGGGACGCGACCTGGCCAGGATGCAGGCGGAAGTGAAGGCGGCCTATGCGAAGGCCGGCATGCCGGCCAAGGACCACATTCCTTCCGTGGGCTCGCTGCCCATCACCGTGCCGGGCACGGTGGATGCGTGGTTCGCGCTGCACGAGAAGTTCGGCAAGCTGCCCATCGCCGACGACCTGGCGCCCACCATCGCCTATGCGAAGGATGGTTTTCCCATCACCCAGCTGGTGGCCAAGTACTGGAAGGGCAACTTCGCCGCGTTCGAGCGTGAGAAGGGCCTGATCGAGGAACTGGACAACGCGCGCCACACCTATCTCATCGACGGGCACACGCCGGCCGAGGGTGAAGTGTTCCGCAACCCCGATCTCGCGCGCACGCTCACCCTGATTGCCCAGGGCGGTCGCGATGCGTTCTACAAGGGCGCCATCGCCCACACCATGGACGCCTATTTCAAGCGCATCGGCGGTGACCTGCGCTACGACGATTTCGCCAGCTAC
Source organism: Dyella japonica (assembly GCF_040545895.1). Taxonomy (GTDB): domain Bacteria; phylum Pseudomonadota; class Gammaproteobacteria; order Xanthomonadales; family Rhodanobacteraceae; genus Dyella; species Dyella japonica_D. The sequence continues at coordinate 450,667 of NZ_JBEPMU010000002.1, read as the reverse complement.
CACGGCGAATGGGTGACGCCGCAGTCGGTGAACTATCGCGGCGTGGACGTCTACGAACTGCCGCCGAACGGGCAGGGTTTTGCGGCGCTGGAAATGCTGCAGATCCTCAAGGGCTTCGATCTGCGCAAGATGGGCGTGGGCAGCGCCGACGCCATCACCGCGATGCTGGAAGCCAAGCGCCTGGCCTATGAAGACCTCGCCAAGTTCTACGCCGATCCGAACTTCGTCAACGTGCCGATGAAGGGACTGATTTCGGAGGGCTATGCCGAGCAGCGGCGCAAGGATATCCGTCTCGATCACGCCAACCCGTCGATCGGCCCCGGTGATCCGCGCCTGTTCAATGGCGACACCACGTATTTCGCCACCGCGGACAAGGACGGCATGATGGTGTCGATCATCCAGTCCAACTATCGCGGCATGGGCTCGGGCCTGGTGGCTGATGGGCTGGGCTTCATGTTCCAGGATCGCGGCGAGCTGTATTCGCTCAAGCCCGGCGCGGCCAATGTCTACGCGGCGGGCAAGCGTCCCTTCCACACCATCATTCCGGGCTTCGCGATGAAGGACGGCGAACCGTGGCTGGCCTTCGGCGTGATGGGCGGCGACATGCAGCCGCAGGCCCACGTGCAGGTGCTGACCAACATCATCGATTTCGGCATGAACGTGCAGGACGCCGGCGACGCCGCCCGTTGGCGCCACTACGGCAATGCCGAGCCCACTGGCGAGCCCTCGGAGGGCATCGGCAAGGTGGAGATGGAATCGGGCTTCGATCCACAGGTGAAGGCCGAATTGACACGCCGCGGCTATACCATTGAGCCGGGCACGGGCAATTTCGGCGGCTACGAGGCCATCCTGCTCGACCCGAAACAGCACGTGTACTGGGGCGCCACCGAGATGCGCAAGGACGGCCAGGTCATCGGCTACTGAGGTCCGGCACCGGGCCGTCCCGCGGCGGCCCGGTCAATCCAAGAAATCGATTGTTTTTACGAGCGCCAGCCCCAATCATCGAAAGGCTGCAAGGTGTCACCGGTCGAGGTTTGCCATGGCCCACCACATCATCGAGCTGATCGCCCAATACGGGCTGCTGCTGGTCTTCATCAACGTCCTGGTCGAACAGGCGGGCGTACCGTTGCCTGCCGTACCCACCATGATCGTGGCTGGCGCCCTGGCGTCCACCGAGCGGTTGCCGCTGACCGGCGTGGTGGCGGTGGCCGTGCTGGCCTGCCTGCTCGCGGATTACGCCTGGTATGCGGCGGGCCGCTATTTCGGCGGTGGCGTGATGCGTACGCTGTGCCGCATTTCCCTTTCGCCCGATTCCTGCGTGAAGCAGTCGGAGCTGCGCTTCCAGCGCTGGCGTGGCGGCGTGCTGCTGCTCGCCAAGTTCGTGCCGGGGCTGTCCACCGTGGCGCCGCCGCTGGTGGGCGCCATGGGCCTGCGCGTCGCGCCGTTCGTGTTCTTCGACGGCATGGGTTCGCTGTTGTGGGTGGGCGTGGCCGTCACGCTGGGCTATGTGTTCGCCACCGAGATCGACGCGCTGCTGGTCACGCTGGCCAACGCCGGCAGCGTGGCGCTGATGCTCATCGTCTGCCTGCTTGCGCTCTACATCATCGTGAAATGGTGGCAGCGTCACCGCCTGATCCGTGCCCTGCGCATGGCGCGCATCACCGTGCAAGAACTCAACGACGCCCTGGCCGACGGCCGCAACCCGGCCATCGTGGACGTGCGTTCGGAAGCGGCGCGCATGCTGGACTCGCGCATCATTCCCGGTGCCTTGCTGGCCGACGTGAACAGCGTCGACCTCATCGTCAACGCCGTGCCGCTCGACGCCGAACTGGTGATCTATTGCACCTGCCCGAACGAAGCCTCGGCCGCGCTGGTGGCCAAGGCGCTGATGTCGCGCGGATACAAGCGCGTGCGCCCGTTGCTGGGCGGGCTGGATGCGTGGGATGAGGCGGGCTATCCGATCCATCGCGCAGCGGCAGCCAACGACGAATCCGTGGTGTCGCACGCCGTCTAGGCGCTGCACGACCGCATATTGATGCGGTATCGATAGGCCCGGCCGTCGTGCGCCGGGCGTGGTCCTTTACGGTGCTGCCGGGCCTCAGGGGCAAATTTTTACGGCTTCTATACGCGGCGGGGTGAATTCGCTACCCCTTTCTTATGCGCCGCTTCCGACAATTTCCTCCGTTGACCAAGACGGTGAGTCGGACTTCGATGGATGCCCTTTACCTCCTCTTTTCGATCGTGCTGTTTGCGGCGGCGCTCGGCTTTCTGCTGATCTGCGACCGCCTCGGCCGCCGTCCCTGATCGCCGGTCGTCGCCTCGGGCGACGACGCCACTGGCGCGCGCTTTTCCTGCGGGAGATCCACCCATGAATGCAATCTACCTCGTGGCTGCCGTGATCGCGGTGGCCTTGACGGGCTACCTGTGCGTGGCCTTGCTCAAGCCGGAGTGGTTCGAATGACCACCTTCGATATTTTCCAGGTCGTGTTGTTCCTGGGTGTGCTGCTCCTGCTGATCAAGCCGGTGGGTGCATACATGGCCCTCGCGTTCTCCGATGCGCCCAATGGCGTCAATCGCGTGGGCGGCAAGCTGGAACGTCTGCTCTATCGCCTCGCCGGTGTGCGCAGCGACGAGCAGATGGGCTGGCGCCGTTACGCCATCGCCATGCTGGTGTTCAACATGCTCGGCCTGTTCGCCGTGTATGCGCTGACGCGCGTTCAGCAGTGGCTGCCGCTCAATCCGCAGCATTTCGATGCGCTGTCGCCGGACCTGGCGATGAACACCGCCATCAGCTTCGCCAGCAACACCAACTGGCAGGCCTATGGCGGCGAGAACGCGATGAGCTACCTCACGCAGATGCTCGGGCTGGCGGTGCAGAACTTCCTCTCGGCGGCCACCGGCATTGCCGTGCTGCTAGCGGTGGTGCGCGGCTTCACACGTCGCAGTGCCGACAGCGTGGGCAACTTCTGGGTCGACATGACGCGCACCACGCTCTACGTGCTGCTGCCGTTCTCGTTCGTGATCGCGCTGCTGCTTTCCTCGCAGGGCGTGGTGCAGAACTTCAAGGCGTACGTCGACGTGCCGCTCGTGCAGAACACGACGGCGGTGGAAACGGTGAAGGATGCCGCCGGCAATACCGTGAAGGATGCCGCGGGCAAGGACATGACCAAGTCGACCACGGTTACCACGCAGACCTTGCCGATGGGTCCGGCCGCGTCGCAGATCGCGATCAAGCAGCTCGGCACCAATGGCGGTGGTTTCTTCAACGCGAACTCCGCGCATCCGTACGAGAACCCCACGCCTTTCAGCAACTTCATCGAGATGCTGGCGATCTTTTTGATTCCGGGCGGTCTTTGCTACACCTTTGGCAGCATGGTCGGCGACCGCCGCCAGGGCTGGGCGATCCTCGCCACCATGCTGCTGATCTTTATTCCGCTCGCGATCGGCGCCATTGCCGCAGAGCAGGCCGGCAACCCCGCACTGCATGGACTGGCGGTGGATCAGCAAGCCTCTGCGCTGCAGGCCGGCGGCAACATGGAAGGCAAGGAAACGCGCTTCGGCATTGCCGCCAGCGGCTTGTTCGCCACGGTGACCACGGCAGCTTCGTGCGGCGCGGTGAATGCGATGCACGACTCGCTCACGCCGCTGGGCGGCCTGGTGCCGATGTGGCTGATGCAGCTGGGTGAAGTGATCTTTGGCGGCGTTGGCTCGGGTCTCTACGGCATGCTCGCGTTCGCAGTCGTTGCGGTGTTCATCGCCGGCCTGATGGTGGGCCGCACGCCCGAATACCTCGGCAAGAAGATCGAAGCGCACGAAATGAAGATGGCCAGCCTCGCCGTGCTGGTGCCGTGCGCGCTGGTGGTGATCTGCACGGCCATTGCGGTGATGACGCCGGCCGGCGTGGCCGGTGTGGCCAACCCGGGTGCGCATGGCTTCAGCGAAGTGTTGTATGCGGTGTCGTCGGCGGCGAACAACAACGGCAGCGCCTTCGGTGGCCTGTCCGCCAACACCCCGTTCTGGAATGTGCTGCTGGGCGTGTGCATGTACCTGTCGCGCTTCCTGCTGGCCATCGCCATGCTCGCCATGGCCGGTTCGCTGGCTGCCAAGCGCCACGTGCCGCCGTCGGCCGGCACGCTGCCCACGCATACGCCGCTGTTTGTCACCTTGCTTGCCTGCGTGGTGGTGGTGGTGGGTGCGCTCACCTTCCTGCCTGCGCTGGCCCTTGGTCCGATCGCCGAATTCCTGATGTCGGTGCGCTGATCAGCGCCCGAAGGAAGCTTATCCATGACAACGACTCATACCCCTGTGCACGGCGTTCGCAGTTTCGATCGCAACCTGATCCTCCAGGCGATCGCCGATTCGTTCCGCAAGCTCTCGCCACGCCAGCAGTTCCGCAACCCGGTGATGTTCGTGGTGTTCGTGTGCAGCGTGCTCACCACCTTGCTGTGGGTGCAGGCGCTGACCGGGCACGGCGAGGCGCCGACCGGTTTCATCTTCTGGGTGACGGTGTGGCTGTGGTTCACGCTGCTGTTCGCGAACTTCGCCGAGGCCTTGGCCGAAGGCCGCGGCAAGGCACAAGCTGCCGCGTTGCGCAGCTCGCGCAAGGACGTGGTGGCCAAGCGACTGTCGGCACCATACAAGGATGCGCCGGTCACCTATACGCCCTCGTCCGAATTGCGCGTGGGTCACCACGTGCTGGTGGAAGCGGGCGAGCAGATGCCTGGCGACGGCGAAGTGGTGGTGGGCGCAGCGAGCGTCGACGAAAGCGCGATCACGGGCGAATCCGCACCGGTGATCCGCGAATCGGGCGGTGACCGCAGCGCCGTCACCGGTGGCACGCGCGTGCTGTCCGACTGGCTGGTGGTGCGCATCACCAGCAATCCGGGCGAGAGTTTCCTCGATCGCATGATCGCCATGGTGGAAGGCGCCTCGCGTCGCAAGACGCCGAACGAGATCGCGCTCACCATCCTGCTGGCAAAATTTACGCTGATCTTCCTGCTCGCTTGTGCCACGCTGCTGCCGTATTCCATCTACAGCGTGCAAGCGGCAGGTGCGGGCAATCCCATCACGCTCACCGTGCTGGTGGCGCTGCTGGTGTGCCTGATTCCCACCACCATCGGTGCGCTGCTTTCGGCCATCGGCATTGCCGGCATGGATCGCATGATCCGCGCCAACGTGATCGCTACATCAGGCCGCGCGGTGGAAGCGGCGGGCGACGTGGACGTGCTGCTGCTCGACAAGACCGGCACGATCACGCTGGGCAATCGTCAGGCCGTGGCTTTCCTGCCGGCGCCGGGCGTGGACGAACACACGCTGGCCGACGCCGCGCAGCTCGCCTCGCTGGCCGATGAAACGCCGGAAGGCCGCAGCGTGGTGGTGTTGGCGAAGGAGCGCTTCGGCATCCGTGAGCGCCAGTTGGAAGAAGGCCAGGCCGAGTTCGTGCCTTTCACCGCGCAAACGCGCATGAGTGGCGTGAACCTTGGCTCGCGCCAGATCCGCAAGGGTGCGCTCGATGCGGTGGAGCGCTATCTCGAAGCCAACGGCAGCCATCTGCCGCCGCTGGTCAAGCGCATGGCCGAGGACATCGCGCGTCGCGGCGCCACGCCGCTGATCGTCACGGAAGCGGCGTCAGCGCTGGGCGTGATCGAGTTGAAGGACATCGTGAAGGGCGGCATCCGCGAACGTTTCGCCGAGATGCGTCGCATGGGCATCAAGACCATCATGATCACCGGCGACAATCCGCTCACGGCCGCCGCCATTGCTGCCGAAGCAGGCGTCGACGACTTCCTTGCCGAAGCGACGCCGGAAGCCAAGCTCAAGCTGATTCGCAAGATCCAGGCCGAGAACCGACTCGTTGCCATGTGCGGCGACGGCACCAACGATGCACCGGCGCTCGCGCAGGCCGACGTGGCGGTGGCGATGAACACCGGCACGCAGGCGGCGAAGGAAGCCGGCAACATGGTGGATCTCGATTCCAACCCCACCAAGCTCATCGAAGTGGTGGAGATCGGCAAGCAGATGCTGATCACGCGCGGCTCGCTCACCACGTTCTCCATCGCCAACGACGTGGCCAAGTACTTCGCCATCATCCCAGCGGCGTTTGCGACGACGTACCCGGCGCTCAACACGCTCAACGTGATGAAGCTGGCCACGCCGCAGAGCGCGATTCTCTCGGCGGTGATCTTCAACGCGTTGATCATCATCTTTCTGATTCCATTGGCGCTGAAAGGCGTGAAGTACCGCGCGCTGGGCGCCGGTGCGCTGCTGCGCCGCAACCTGCTGGTCTACGGCCTCGGCGGCATCGTGGTGCCCTTCCTCGGCATCAAGGTGATCGACATGTTGCTGGTGCTCTGCGGTCTTGCCTAAGACCGCCAACCACTGACGCACCACTGGAATCTACGGAGTCTTTGCCATGCAAGTGCTCAAGCTTTCCGTTTCGTTGCCCGACGACACCCACCCGGACATGGAGCTTCGTCTCTCTTCAGACGACTCCGCCTGCGATGTGGTGATCGCACTGCCGGTGCAAGGTCGTCCGCGCATCCAACTGCGCGACACCGAGGCACCGAACAGCGAGCAGGACGACTACGTGCTCGGCGGCTACGCCGGCATCTGATACGCGGCCGTAGGTGGCAGACCGCCAACCCCATTACCCAAACAGAGGACGGCTCCCCTCGAGCCGGTTGCAGGAACACCCCATGATGTCCAAGAAAGTTCTTTCGTTTGCACTGTTGTTGGCGCTCGCCCCCGTGGGCGAAGCAGCGGCTTCGGCGGCCTCGGTGGCCGGTACCGACGTGACGCCGGCAGCGGGTCTCGATGACGGCTCGGCCAGTGCGCCGACGGCCGCCAGCGACGATTGCTCGCAGGGCTTCTTCTCTCGCCTTGGCGCGGCGTATCGCGCGGATGCGCAGCCGGCCGATCCGAATGCGCCGGCCGCACCGCGCCGCGCCATGGATGCGCCGCTCGATTCGCCGCCGTTCCCCAACGGCGAGTGGCAGCTCGGCGGCGTGGCTGCACCGATCGGTGTGCCGGTGGCATACAGCCAGTACCCGCTGCAGAAGGCGCTGTCGTGCACCAAGCTCGGCAACTGGATGAAGCGCAATCGCATCGAGGTGAATGGCTGGATCAATCCGTCGCTGAACGCGAGTTCGTCCAGCTTCACCAACTATCCGTTGTCGTATGCCACGCGTCCCAATCGCCTGGAATTCGACCAGCTGGTGTTCAACATCACGCGCGTCGAAGACACCGTGCAGACCGACCACGTGGACTGGGGTTTCAACATCTCCACGCTGTACGGCTACGACTATCACTACACCGTGACCAAGGGCGTGTTCAGCAACCAGCTGCTGAATCATCCCAATTCGAATGGCCCGCTGCCGGGCAAGGTCTACGGCATCGACCCGATGCTGTTCTACTACGACCTGTACATTCCTTCGGTGGCCGAGGGCATGGTGGTGCGCATCGGTCGCTACCTGTCGCTGCCGGATATCGAAGCGCAGTTCTCCCCGCAGAACTACCTGGTGACGCACTCGATTCTCTACACGGTCGATCCGTATACGCAGACCGGCATCATGACCACCACCAAGCTCAGCCAGCAGTGGACGCTGCAGCTGGGCGTGAATGCGAGCAACGACACGGCGCCGTGGAACCACTCCGCGCGTCCCTCGCTGCAGGCCTGCGTGCGCTGGGTGTCGAAAGACAACAACGACATGCTTTATCCCTGCATCAACAACTGGAACACCTCGGACTACAACTACAACAACGTGCAGATGTACGTGATGACCTGGGGCCACCGCTTCAGCCAGAGCGTGCACATGCAGACCGAGGCCTATTACATGTACGGCCGCAACATCCCGGGCTTCGGGCCGGATGGCGAGCCGGGCGTGGTCGCATCGTCGCCGTATCCGGGCAAGGCGGGCGAGTACGGCGTGGTGAACTACCTCAACTTCGAGTTGAACTCGAGCAACATGATTTCGTTCCGCAACGAGTTCTACAACGACCAGAAGGGCCAGCGCACCGGCTATGCCACCAAGTACAGCAGCCACACGCTGGGCCTCACGCACTGGGTGTCGTCGGATCTGGAGATTCGTCCGGAAATCCGCTACGAGCGCTCGTACGACGTGAACGCATATAACGCCGGCAAGAAGAACTACCAGGCGATCGCGCTGGTTGACGCGATCCTCCACTACTAAGGTGAAACCCATGGGCAAGCTGATTCGCAGCGCCATCGTGATGCTGCTCCTGATGACCGTGATCACCGGCGTGGCCTACCCGCTGGTTGTCACGGGCGTGTCCCAGGTGCTGTTCCCGTCGCAGGCGAACGGCAGCCTGATCGCCAGGGATGGCAAGCCGATCGGCTCCACGCTGATCGGTCAATCGTTCGACGACCCCAAGTATTTCTGGGGTCGTCCTTCGGCCACTTCGCCGCAACCCAACAATGGGTTGTCGTCGTCGGGCTCGAACCTCGGGCCGACCAATCCGGCGCTCACCGATGCGGTGAAGCAGCGCATCGATGCATTGCACGCGGCTGATCCGGGCAATGTGGCACCGGTGCCGGTGGACCTGGTGACGGCGTCGGGCAGCGGTCTCGATCCGGACATCTCGCCGGCCGCAGCGGCTTATCAGGTAGGGCGTGTGGCGAAGGCGCGCGGCTTGAGCGAGTCGCAGGTGAAGGCGATGGTGAGCATGGCGACGACGGAGCGGCAGTTCGGGATGTTGGGTGAGCCGCGGGTCAATGTGCTCAAGTTGAATCTGGCGCTTGATGGGCGGTAGCGTCCATCGTCGTGGCGCGGACCTCACTGGATCGTCATTTCTGCGAAAGCAGGAATCCAGTGACTTCGCGCTGCGATTGTCGCGATGCGGCGACTAGGCCGCCTAGGCGGCGGGCGTTTCGATCGGCTGCCGCCGCTCGAGTCACTTTTCTTTTGCTGGCCCAAAAGATCCCACGGGGACTAGCTTCGCGTCGAAAGTAACCCAAAGAAAATGGCCTCAAGAACCCACGCTGACTGCGGTATACGAGCCCGGAGGTTTTGGAGCCCGGATCGACACGATCTCCCTAATCGACGGTATGGTTACATCGCGAGTAAGGCGGTGCTGAGGACTTAAGGCGCAGGCTCGCTTTGCATCGCCTTTTGCGTTGCACGTCACTTCTCCCTCTCCCTTGCAGGGAGGGGACTGGGGCATTGCCACCTTCACGGTCGCATTAGCGCCTTCATGGTGCTGAGGGGCGGGTGCTCGCGAGGGCGCAACCTATTTTCTGCTTGTGCACTATCCGCATTGAGACCTAAGTCCTACCCTAATCCCACCACATCCCCAACCACACCCATGTCCGAACCATCCCGCGAAGCACGTGCCGATGCCTTGCTCGATTCAATGCAGGAAGAGCGCACGCGTCGCTTGAAAATATTTCTCGGTGCCGCGCCGGGTGTGGGCAAGACGTTTGCCATGCTCTCGGCCGCGCGTGAACTGAAGCGGCAGGGCATCGACGTGGTGATCGGTCTGGTGGAGACGCATGGGCGGCAGGAAACCGCTGCGCTACTCGACGGGCTGGAGCAGCTGCCGCGCCGCAAGGTGAACTACAAGGGCCGCGACTTCACCGAGTTCGATCTCGATGCGGCGCTTGCGCGTCGCCCGGACATCATCCTGGTCGACGAACTGGCGCACACCAATCTGCCGGGCGGGCGGCACGAGCGACGATGGCAGGATATCGCCGAACTGCTCGAGGCGGGCATTGAGGTCTATACCGCGCTCAACGTGCAGCATTTGGAGAGCCTCAATGACCAGGTGCGGCGCATCACCAATGTCACCGTGCGCGAAACGGTGCCCGACGCTTTTCTCGATCGCGCCCGCGACATCGTGCTGGTCGATCTTCCGCCGCGCGAACTGATCCAGCGCCTGAAACAGGGCAAGGTCTACGTGCCCGAGACGGCTGCCGCCGCGCTCGATGCCTTCTTCTCGCCGACCAATCTCGTTGCGTTGCGCGAGCTGGCCGTGGACACCGTGGCCGGCCACGTGGACAGCGACCTGCGCGAGCACATGCTGGCGCGCGGTGGCGCCATGCCGGTGCGTCGTCGCGTGCTCGCCGCCATCGATGGGCATTCGCAAAGCGAATACCTGGTGCGCATTGCGCGGCGCATCGCCGAGCGGCGCGGCGCGCCATGGAGCGTGGCCTTCGTCGATACCGGCGTGACGCTGGACAAGGCGCGCAGCGAGCGGCTGGACGCGGCCATGCGGCTGGCGCGTCGTCTCGGCGGCGACGCCGTGGTGTTGCGCGGCCATGCCATTGCCGATGAGCTCATCGCGCATGCGGATCGCGAAGGCATCGGCCAGATCATCCTCGGCCGTACGCGCGAGCGACCGCTGGCACGCATGCTCGGTCGTTCGCTGACGCAGTTGTTGCTGCGGCGTGGCGCGCACCTTGAGCTCACCATCATCGCCACTCCCGCGGAGCGGGCGAAGTCGCGGCTGCGCCTGCGCATGCCTGGCGGCACCGGACGTCGCGGCGAATATATCTACGCGACGCTGGCCACGCTGGTGGCGTTCGGTCTGTCGTTCATCGCGGATCGGTATCTATCCGTCGCCAATCTCTCGCTGATCTTCCTCACCGCCGTGCTGGTGGTGGCAGTGAGAACGCGCATGGCGGTGGCCGTCTACACGGCGGTGCTGTGTTTCCTCGGCTACAACTTTTTCTTCGCGCCGCCGCGCTACACGTTGATGATCGCCAACGTCGACGACGTGCTGGCGGTGAGCCTGTTCCTGGTCGCGGCGTTGGTCGCCAGCCGGCTCGCCACCAAGCTGGCCAGCCAGGTGGAATCGCTGCGCATGGCGCACGCGCAGGCGCGTGCCTTGTTGGCGTTGGGGCAGCGACTATCCACCAGCACGGATGCCGAGGGCATTCGCCGCGTGGGTGCGGCCGCACTCGCGCATGTGCTGCGTTGCGAAGTGGCAGTGCTGGCGCGCGATGCGAGCCAGGTGCTGCGCGTGGTGGCCGCGTCGCCGCGCGATTTCGATCTGACGTCGCAGGATCTGGGTGCCGCCGAGTGGAGCGAAAAGCACGCCGAGCAGGCCGGCCGCTACACCGACACACTCAACGCCGCACCATGTTGGGTGCTCCCGCTGGGTAGCGACGAAAATCATCTTGGCGTGGCCGCACTGCGTTTCCCGGCCGGGCAGGGCGAGCCCTCCACCGACGAGCGCAGCCTCGCGCTGACCATGGTGCAGGACATCGGCCAGGCGCTGCAGCGTGCGCGTTTGGCCGAGGAACTGGAAGGTGCGCGCGTGCAGGGCGAAACCGAGCGGCTGCGCAACGCGCTGCTCTCCTCGGTATCGCACGATTTGCGTTCGCCGCTGGCTTCGATGATCGGTTCCGCGGGCACGCTCTCCAGCTACGGCGACCAGCTGCCACCGGAAGAACGCCGCGAGCTGCTCGAAGCCATCCTCGGCGAGGGGCAGCGGCTGGATCGCTACATCCAGAACCTGCTCGACATGACGCGCCTGGGCCACGGCACGCTCAAGCTCAATCGCGACTGGACCGATGCCGCCGAGATCGTGGCGGCGGCCACCACGCGCCTGCGCAAGCTGTTTCCCGACCTCAAGGTCGACATCGTGCTGCCGCCGCAAACCTTGTTGCTCTACGTGCATCCGGCATTGATCGAGCAGGCCTTGTTCAACATCCTGGAGAACGCCGCTCGCTTCTCGCCGCAGGGACAACCCGTGCGCGTGGTGGTGCGTCCCAAGGGCGAGCAGGTGCAGATCGATGTGATCGATCGCGGTCCGGGTATTCCGGAAGACGAGCGCGCACGCATCTTCGACATGTTCTATTCCGTCTCGCGCGGCGACCGCGCGCCGCAAGGCACCGGCCTGGGCCTGGCCATCTGCCGCGGCATGATCGGCGCGCACGGCGGCAGCGTGGAGGCCTTGCCGGGCGACGGCGTTGGCACCACCATTCGCATCACCTTGCCGCTCCCGGCGCCGCCCGCGAACCACGCATGACCTCCGCCGCACGTGTCCTGGTCATCGACGACGAGGCACAGATACGCAAGTTCCTCGATATCGGCCTGCGCGCCGAGGGCTACGAGGTATTGCTCGCGGCGAATGCGGCCGAAGGCCTGGCGCTGGCCGCCACGCGCTCGCCCGATCTGGTGATCCTCGACATCGGCCTGCCTGACCGCGAAGGGCACGAGGTGCTCTCCGAGTTGCGCCAGTGGACGCACGTGCCCGTGATCATGCTGTCCGTGCGTGATGCGGAAAGCGAAAAGGTGAAGGCGCTGGACGCAGGCGCGAACGATTACGTCACCAAGCCCTTCGGTATCCAGGAGCTGATGGCGCGCCTGCGTGCGCTGTTGCGCAATCGCCAGGGCGAGCCGGAAGCCATGCAGCGCTACGACGACGGTCAGCTGGTCGTCGACCTCGGCCGCCGCGAAGTGTGGCTGGATGGCGCGCAGCTCTCGCTCACACGCAAGGAATATGCGGTGCTCGCGCTGCTCCTGCGTCATGCGGGCCGCGTGGTGACCCAGCAGCAGCTGCTGCGCGAGATCTGGGGCGCCACCCATACCCACGACAGCCACTACCTGCGCATCGTGGTGGGTAAGCTGCGCCAGAAGCTGGGCGACGACCCCACCACGCCCCGCTGGCTCAAGACCGAGCCCGGCGTCGGCTACCGCTTCATCAGCGCCGCCTGAGCCAGCCGGCCTGCGTGTCTCAACCCGTGAGAGGGTTTAGTGGTCTGATTCCCGGACGTTTTTTCGTCCCTCCCGCACGCCGGGACGGGCCGAAGGCGGTCCAGATTCACGGTTCCCCGGCGCACGTCAATTCTGTTGCCCACCGCCGGGGCACGGTTATGATGGCTGCCGGTTCAACATCCCGGTGCTGACTGCCCAAGAACGCAGCACCGGCTCACAGAGGACATCCCATCCATGGCACGTGGCGTCAACAAAGTCATCATCGTCGGCAATCTCGGCGCCGATCCGGAAACCCGCTACACCGGCAATGGCACCGCCATTACCAGCATCCGCATCGCGACCTCCGAGAACTGGACCGACAAGCAGAGCGGCGAAAAGCAGGAACGCACCGAGTGGCATCGCGTGAAGCTGTTCGGCCGCCTCGCTGAAATCGCCGGCGAATACCTGAAGAAGGGTCGCCAGGTGTATATCGAAGGTTCGCTGCGCACCGACAAGTACACCGACAAGGACGGCGTGGAGCGCTTCAGCACCGACATCATCGCCGCTGAAATGCAGATGCTCGGCGGCGGTTCCGAAGGCGGCGCGGGCGGCGGTGGCGGCGGCAACTTCCAGCGCGCGCAGGGCGGCGGTGGCGGCCAGCAGCGCCAGGGCGGCTACGGCGGCGGTGGTGGTGGCCAGGCACGCGGCGGCGACAACTTCGGCGGCGGCTCGCGCGGTGGCGACAACTACGGCAACCAGCAGCGCCAGTCCGCACCGCCCGCGCAGAACAACAGCTTCGACGACGACGATATTCCGTTCTAAGTTCGCCGTTGACTACATCGTTGTGCTTGACCAAAAGGCCATGAACTTCATGGCCTTTTTTTAATGCGACTTCAGGTGCGGCAGGTGGCATGGAGATATCTTTTCTGGCGGGCATGAACCAACGGGGGATTGATGACGAAGGCAACGCCAGCACAATCGGAAGCCGATGCGTTTGTCGACCCAACATCACCGCTCAGAAGGCGCCAAGAGGTGCTTAATGAAGAACGCCGTCGACGTTGCTTAGTTTCCCGCGTACTGGCGTGGAAGGCGTCGTCATTGCCGGGAGAAAAGCCGTGAAATGTGCCTCTGTTTTCCTCGTCGCGGCGCTCGTTCTTTGTGCTGGATGCGCGTCGTCCGATAGCTCCCATGCGCGTGCCACATCTCTTCCGTTCGACTATTTCGACAGCCAACAGCGATGTTACGCCGCTTGGACGAACATTCTCGACCAGTGGATCAAGCAAACCGGTGGACTGAGGCCGAGTGTGGACGCGTCGCGTCGCATGATTGCTCAGGACACCAAAACGGATCTTTCCCGCCTAATCAGGGCCACATGGAAAAAGTTGGGTAATCCCCAGCAAGCGACCTCGATTGATATTGCGTCTGCCTTCTCTTCCGTTGTCACGGACGAGGTGCCGCCCGATTGCCGAACGATCATCTGGCTAAGGCCGTTGCTCACCGAGGTTCCCGAGACTTTCGCTGCGGGAGCCAAGCAGGCTTTGCTCAACGAGGCCCCTGTCAATGATCGGGTCGGTGACCATGCGTTCTCCGGATGGCTCATCCTGCAGTTGCTTGCTCCGGAAAATCTGCTGGGCAAGATTCAATAAGCCACATAGGCCTTTGGGCGCGTGTGATAGACGAAAAGGCCATGATTTCTCATGGCCTTTTTAATGGGAAGAAGGGCTGCGCGCGACGCGCCACCCGTGGCTGTCGCATTGAGGCGCCTCACCGGCCTTGGGCGCCTGATTCCGCCAGGGGGCAGCGGGCTCCGAAGGGCTCGTCGGGGTTCATCGGAATAAAACGGACGGTGGAACGGTTATGTGGATAGCGCCTCGGCTCGAAGGGCCTGGCGCCGAGTCCATTCAACAAGGTCCCTACACCCATGCTGGTTCCCACTCGTATCACCGTAAGCTACACGCGCACCGCCAAAGTTCTGCACTGGCTGGTGGCGCTGTTCATACTGACGAACTTTGTCATCGGCCTGCGCATGGAGCGTTTCCCCGGCTACGCGCATACGTCACCGGAATGGAATGGCATCCTGTTTTGGCATGGGTCGATCGGTGCCTTGGTGCTCTGGCTGGCCGTTGCGCGGATTATCTGGCGCAAGAGCCATCGACCGCCGCCGTTGCCTGCCAGCATTCCGCGCTGGCAAGGGCGGATGGCACACGGTGTCCATGGGCTGCTTTATCTGGCGATGCTGGTGCTGCCGCTTTCTGGATACGCGCATCGCGTCACGGGAAAACATGCCGTCAACTTTTTTGGCCTGTGGAATTGGCCCAATCTTTTTGCACCCAGCGAGTCGCTACGCGTGCTGTTCGGGACCATTCATGTCGATCTCGCTTTCGCACTTGCGGGCCTTCTTGCCCTTCATCTGGGCGCCGTGCTGAAGCATGTGGTGATCAACCGTGACGGCGTGGCGAAGCGGATGCTGTGACCGAGGCGTCAAGGAATTCATCTGCCGCAGCTTTGATGAAAACGCCGCTGAACGGAGGACGGAAGCATGCGCTACCGGAACATCCAGGGATTGCGTGCCGTTGCTGCGCTGATGGTTTTCTGCAGCCACTTGTTCTGGGACATCGCACCGATGCGCACGTACCGGGCGAAGCCCTGGGTGACTACAATCGGTCTATCCGGCGTCGACATCTTCTTCGTGATTTCCGGATTCATCATCTATCACGTAGCAGGGCATTCGGCTGCGCGGGTGGTTGCCGTGGGCCACGCTCGGGCAGCCTTTGCGTTCGCCATGAAGAGGATCCTCCACATCTATCCGCTTTACTGGATCGTTTTTGGGGTGGCGGCACTCATCATGATCTGGGCGACGCTTCCGGCGTCGGTATCGAAAAAGCCGGCGTTCGAACTTCTCCTGCTGATCAACAGCATCCCGAACTTTCGTGTTTCCGCGGCCTGGACGCTGGCCTTCGAGGTCTATTTCTACGCCGTGACCACACTGAGCATCCTGATCTACGGGCGAAAGGTGTTCATGGGCTTGTCCATCTGGTTCGCGCTTGTCGCGTGCGTCACGCCACTTTCGGTGGCCTTGGCATGTCCATTCCACTGGACTATGTCTTCGCCCCCATCTTGCTCGAATTTCTTCTTGGCATGATCTTCGGTGCTCTCGTCGACCACGGCGAGCACCGCTTGCCGCTGGCCACCATCGCCACGGGTACTGCAAGGACATGGATTTTCACGACACCGCACGCGCCTATGCGTTGCGTCGCGCACAGTTGCTGCTGGTTCCCGCATCGGACTTCACGGTGGATGGTTGGCTCCATAGCCGCATGGCGATCATGCGTGGCGTGGAGGGCGGCTTTGCCGTCGCGCGTGCCGCTCGCAACGGTCGCCTTACCCTAAGCGATGATCGTGGCCGGGTGGTGGCGGAAGCATCCAGTGAGAACCGGGATGCGGAGCTCGTGGGCGATCTTCCGCTTCGTGCAACATCCACGCCTTATGGGCGCTGGGGGGACTGGTTCGTCTATCTCGTCCTGGCCGGCCTGGTGGTGTGCCTGGCGCTGGTTTTTCTACCTCGCCGCGTCGAGCGATAGCGGGAGGGGCGTCGTTGTCAGGCAATTTTCGGCAACTGCCAGTTGTAGTAGACGGCCGCCACCCGCAACACAAAACACACCAGGCCGCCGAGCACAGCGGCTAAGGCAGGCGGATAGCCGAACCGCCTGCCGATAACGACCACGGCCGCGCCCAGCAATGCTGCGCTTGCGTAGATGTTCGCCACCAGCACCATCGGCACGCGCACGAGCAGGACGTCGCGCAGCACGCCGCCACCGCAGCCGGTGATCGCGCCCATGAGCGTCGCGATGAACGGGCTGATCCGGAAGTCGAGTGCTTTCTCGGCACCGGCTACCGCGAACAGTGCGAGACCGGCGGCATCGAGCGTGGTCAGCAACGACGCCGGCAGCGCGGCGATCTGCGTGTGAAGGAGAAACGTCACCAGCCCTGAAGTGAAGGCGAGCACCGGATAGCGCCAGTCGCTGATCGCAATGGGTGGCGTCGCGCCGATCAACAGGTCGCGCACCATGCCGCCGCCGAGTGCCACGATGAAGGACAGTACGACGACGCCGAGCAAATCCAGCCCGGCGCTTATCGCGGCGTTGGCGCCCTCGATCGCAAAGACCACGGTGCCCGCGAGATCGGCGGCAAGCACGACTTGTTTGCGGATCATGAGAGCCCCAAGCACCATGTTCGAGGCAGTCTAATGCAAGATTGCCCGCCGTCCCGGGACGGGCTAGTGTCGCTGGTGAGGCATGAGCGAAGGACCGCGTCTGGCCGTAAAGAAGGTGGTCTGCGCGTTCATGCCTACCGTAGCGGGCATGGTGCCCGCGCAGAGGAATGGCCATGCTGCTCAAGGAACGTGGTTTCTTTCGGCGGGCGAATCGAAGGCGAACCTACCTCGGCCTTTTGGGCGCGGTGGCGTTGGCAGCCTGTTCGAATGGCGCGGCGTACGCGCAGTCGGCAGTGGTACCCACGCTCGCGCCAGTGGTCGTGACTGGCGTCCTGCCTGGGCCTGCCCTCTGGAAAGTGAGCAAAGGCAATCATGTGATGTGGGTGCTTGGCCTTGCTTCGCCGCTGCCGAAGAACATGCAGTGGAAATCCGCGGAGGTTGAAAGCCGAATCGCCTCATCGCAAGCGGTGTTGAAGCTGCCAAGCCTGGAGATCGGCGTACGCACAAGCTTCTATCGCAGCTCGATGATGCCCTCGGCCCGGGAGCTTGAAACAAACCCCAATCAGCAGACCTTGCAGGACGTGCTGACGCCGGCGCTTTATCAACACTGGCGGGTGTTGAAGGCCAGGTATCTTGGCGACGACGATCGCGTGGAACGCATGCGGCCCATTGTGGCGGGACGCGAACTCTATGAGGCTGCCCTCGGGCACGCCGGTTTGGTTGACGATGACGGCCTGGAGAAGATCGTTTACCGGGCCGCGGTTCACGACGGCATCGCAAGCGTCAACACGTCGTATCAGCTGTTGCTGAAGGATCCACGCGAAGCGGTGCGCTCATTGAGCAACGCGTCGATGAACGATCAGTACTGCCTGAGCCAAGTGCTGGATGCACTCGATCACGGGCTCGTGCAGGCGACGGTGCGGGCCAATGCGTGGGCCACCGGAGACATTGGCGCGCTGCGATCCATCCTGTCGCAAGTCCAGCAGGATTCCTGCCTGTCGACGCTTGACGGTTCGCAGTTCGCCATGGCGCTTGGCATCAACGACATCGAAAGCCGCGTGAGGAAAAGCTGGATCGACAGTGCCGAGCAGGCGATCGACAAGAACAAGCAGACCTTCGCGGTACTGCCGATACACGAACTGCTTGCGCCCGATGGCTACCTGGGTGCACTGCAGGCCAATGGCTATGCCGTACAGGCGCCCGACCAGTGATTCGCGCCATGCCTCATCGAGAGCGACTTCTTCATGGCGTGCAGGGCATGGCCCGAGCGATGCTGCAAGCGCCATTCGGCACCAGGATGGGCAGTAGTCGCATTGGCGACTCCGGCGGCATACTGCGAAGCACCTTCACCATCGGCCCGGAGTCTCCATGCGTCGTCGCGACTTTCTCACCGGAGTGGTAGCCACCACGGCTGCTGCGTCCACCGCCTTTGCGTTGGCCGGCCGGTCGGCGCATGCGCTGCCTGCTGCACCCGCTGCGCCTTCCGGGCTCGCCGGGCTGACCTCCATGACCACTGGCGCCAAGCCGATTTCGGTGGAGGAGCGCCGGGCGCGAATCGCCAAGCTGCAGAAGCTGATGGTGGAACAGAAGATCGGCGCCCTGATCCTGGAGTCGGGTTCGAGCCTGGACTACTTCACCGGCATCCAGTGGCATCGCTCGGAGCGTACGACGGCCGCCGTGATCCCGGCCCGGGGCGACATCGTCGTCGTCACGCCAGCCTTCGAAGAGCCCTCGATCCGCGAGACCCTGGCGGTGGGCGACGATGTGCGGCCGTGGAACGAACACGAGAATCCGTTCGCCCTCCTGGTGGGCACGCTTCGCGACCGTGGCGTGACGTCCGGCGCGATTGCCTTCGAATCCACCACGCGCCTGTTCATCGTCGACGGCGTGCGCGATGCAAGCGCGGGTGCGTATCACGTCGTTTCCGGTGACGCCCTGGTGAAAGCGGTTCGGCTGATCAAGACGCCGGCCGAACTTGCGCTGATGCAAACCGCCAATGACGTCACCCTGGCGGCGCTGCGCTACGTGCATGGCAACGTTCGCGCCGGCATGCGCCCCAGCGAGATCGCCGACATGATGAATGCTGCCACCGTGGCCCTGGGCGGTGCGCCGGAGTTCGCTCTCGTGCTGATCAACGAGGCCAGTGCCTATCCGCACGGCTCGCATCAACCGCAGACCCTGCACGAGGGTTCGGTCATCCTGATGGACGTGGGCTGCGCGGTGCATGGCTATCAATCGGACATCTCGCGCACCTGGGTGATGGGCCAGCCGACCGCGAAGCAGCGGAAGGTCTGGGACACCGTGAAGCGAGGCCAGGAGATCGCGTTGGCCACCGCCAAGCTGGGCACGCCCGTGGGCGCCATCGACGATGCCGTGCGCGCCTACTACGAAAAGGAAGGCTGGGGCCCCGGCTACAAGCTGCCCGGTCTTCCCCATCGCACCGGCCACGGCATCGGCCTCGACGGCCACGAATCGCCCTATCTCGTCCACGGCGACGCCACGCCGCTGGCCGCGGGCATGTGTTTTTCCGACGAACCGGGCATCTACATTCCCGGCGAATTCGGCATCCGCCTGGAAGACTGCTGGCACATGACCGACACCGGACCGAAGCTTTTCACGGCGCTCGCGAAGTCGATCGACGACCCGATCTGATCGGGTCGGGGATTGCTGCATGGCGTTGCGTCTCCCGGCTGAAGTCGCAACCCAAAGCAGACATCGGTCTGGCTACTCACCCTGATTCACCATTCCTGCGAAAGATGCTTTAACCATGCCGCCTACCTGACGTGCCAATGCATTTGCGAAATCGGCTGGCTTAAGACGTTTCGAGGAGGTCATCCACATGCGAACCCCCGCCAAGATGGCGTCCGCTAGCATGGCGCTAAGTACAGGGCTTGGAACCAGGAGCCGACCTTGTCGATGGAGTCCTCGCGCGCGCAGGTGAGAATGGATCTGCGATGCCAAGGTGGCGGCGATGATGGCCCGGGCTTCTGATGTCATCAGGGCCAGCGCTGCGTCACCTGCCCAAATAAAGTGATCCAGCGCCATGATCAGTGATTCTTCAGGCACGATCTCAAGCGCTAACTGACTCATCAAGCCGGTCATCTTCGAGGCGCTCTCACTCAACAGCGCGTCCTTGTCCTTGAAGTGAACATAGAATGTTGACCGGGAAACACCCGCGCATTGAGCGATTTCTTCTACGGTGACGCTTGTGTACGTGCGAGTCCGAAGGAGCTTAAATAGGGCTTGCTTGAGCGCAGTACGGCTACGATCAACTCGTTGATCCATCTGGCGTCCTCGGATATCAGGCCGGCATATCGAATAGATGCATACTGCGTTCGACTGCGCCGGCATGGCAACTGGACAAAATCGGGATTTCGTCCGGCAACGCACGGCGCTATACCGCTAACGTCTCCTCGGTCCAAAAACGAGGGTCTTCGGCATGTCGATGATGCAAACGGAAGCAGTGCCCATCAAAGGGCTTCGTACCGCCGGCTTCATTTTGGTCGTTCTGCCCGTGCTTTCGCTCTTGGTGCTGGCACACCATCCAACCGTCGCGGCCCATGACGTGCATGAGGCAGCTCATCAGCTCGCCGCCGTCGTGGGATTTGCTGCCCTTGTTCACGGGCTACTAATTGCGGCCCAATGCGGCATTCTCTACGCGCTTCTGACATGGATGGGATCGCGCAATTTGGCGAATCCATTGCCGCGTGCCGCAGCAATCATGCTCATAGTGGGCACCATTGGTGTCCTTGGTGCGGCGATCATTGATGGCTTTATTGTTGCCCGGGTCGCCTCCTATCCCCATGAGGGCGACCCCAATCTGGTGATCATGGATCATTTGATCCGCTACTCGATGTCGCTCAACCAGGTGCTGATCGTGGCGGGTGAACTGGCGCTATCAGCTGCCTTTGCCCTGCTTTCAATGGACATGATTAGGTTTCGCGGTGCGAGCCGATGGGTTGGCACCGCCGGATTTATGCTGGCAGGCGCGAGTCTGCTCGGACTGCTGACGGGGTGGCTGGTTCTCCATCTTCGCGGAATGCAGATCCTTTTTACCGCCCAGTCCGTATGGCTCGTATGGCTAGGCGTCTTCATCCTGCAGTCAACAGGTGATGATCAGAGGAGGGTAATAGCGACGCCCGCCAGCGGTCGCGCCAATGCCAGCGGCTAGGTAGGATTGCGGCAGGTTGAAGGCGTTCCGAAGGCGTCCGGTTGCGGCCCAAAGCGGACGCCGCGGCGTCCATTCCGGATGGTGTATCGAGATCGGCAACGAGGATAGAAGCGTGGGGTCGTTTGGATATTCGCAAGCAACACTTCGCATCTCTGGCCACACTCTTATTCCCGAGGACGTCTCCAAGTTGTTGGGCTGCGAAGCATCTGCTACCGAGCGCCTGGGCCAGCATATCGTCGGCCCGAGGACTGGAACGGTGCGCGTTGCACGCACCGGCCTCTGGCGCCTTCAGGCTACAAGGATGGAGCCCGAAGATTTATCGGGGCAGATCGATGAACTACTTGGCAAGCTGACAAGCGACATGCGTGCTTGGGCCACGATCAGGGAGACGTGTCGAATCGACTTGTTCGTAGGGTTGTTCATGAATTCCGGCAACAATGGGCTGTCTGTGTCACCCGCACATCTGCTCGCTTTGGGCGAACGAGGCATTGAGCTCGGCTTGGACGTTTACGATCATTCGGAAGATTAGCCCGGCGAAGGAAGGCGATCCGTTTTCGATCCGAAGAAAACCTCAGCCAGACGTGACCTATGCGCGCCATGTCGATCCCGTGCACCGTCGTTCGTCTGATAGGTAGGACCAAGCCAAGCTAGTCACTGCGGCTGGCAGCCTGGTCCGACCTGCATAGGGATTCTTATGGCCACTGACATCAAGGTTGCGATTCAACGGTACTTGATTTCGTTTGACGACGGCTCGATGGACCATATCCCTGCCGAGGATTTGCCATCGGTGGGCGAGGCAGCCCATGAGGTGCTTCGTGATGCAAAGGACGCGGGAGTCTGGATCTTCGGCTGCGGTCTGGAGCGCCAGCAATCGACCATTGTTGCGACAGACGGGACTGTGACAGCCGGCCCGGTGCAGGAGACTAAGGCCGTTATCGGCGGGTTCTCGATCATTGAGGTTTCCTCTCGCGAAGAGGCGCACAGGTGGGCTGCCCGGATCGCCGTTGCCTGCCGTTGCGCGCAGGAGGTTCGCGAGATCATGTTCGATCCCGAGTCTTGAAAGGGGCGGGCTGCGTGGCGCAACAATTCATTCAAGCTGCGGCGGGTTTCCGGCGCGGCTTGAATCAGGCGTTGAGTGGGTATATCCGAGCCGAAGCAAACGTGCGGTAATGGGAACGCGGGCTGATTCCTGGATGTGCCCTGGTCGCTCTGTTTGAATTGGCGCGAAGGTGCGCTTCGGGCTCTGCTTCATGTTTATGGATGCTCAGGCGCTCAATGTACTTAGGGTCGTTGGCGGGAAAGCTTAGTATTCGGCATTGAGCGAAGTGTCCGCTTCCGACCCGGAGCGGACCGATCCAGGGAGGGGCAATGGAGAACCGCGTACCAGCAAGGCGAGTTGTCTACGAGCGACCCCTGACCGGAGCATTGATACACCGAGTCATGTCGGGCCTGTTTCCGCAAAGGAACGATTACGGCGACGGTTCGTTTGATGAATTGGCAACAGAACTGCGGGCGCTTGGAATCACCCGCGTTGGCGACTTCAAACGCCTTATGACCCGATATAGGCGGGCCTTGCTCAGCTTTGATCGAGCTCCGCGGTCGGGTTTCGAGCGCCGTTTGGCCATCCACGACCTTGGTGCGGCTTTTGTGGCCGATCGCGAGAGACGCCAATATTGGTTTGCTTATCCTGGCCTGGTGCGGACAGCCATCGAAATGCATTTCGGCGAAGATGCAGTGCCATCGAAGCGCGAAGAATAGCCAGTCAGGAGAGGTCCGTTTGCGATGCATAACGGACACGATGACCCGCGAAGGCAACGCGGCGCTTTGGCTGACCGTAGATAACTTTTGGGGGCGTTATGCGTTTGGCTTTTTTGCTCTATTCCTGGCGCTAGGCATCATCGTAAGCACGCACGCTCAGGACCTCGAATGGAGGTTTTCCAATGACAGGATCACATTTGAGCAATGGACGTCTTATTTTGACGAGCTGGCACACAGGCCAGGTGCTGTTCTTACCGAGCAGGATCAGTACTACATCATCAACCTGTTCAATGATCCCAGCCAGCCCGCGCTGTACGTCTTTACAAAGCCAAGCCATCCAGCATATCCGGCGGTTGTCATTCGAGCCGTGACAACCAAGAACGGACGGTCTCAAATCGTGCACCATGGCCACTACGTGGGAGACAAAGACAAGTTCGACACGTGGTGGCACGAGTTCGATGCCTTGGATAAGAAGAATATAGACAATGCCAAGTGAGGCGATTCATCGGCCCGTGGTGAATGCATGCAGCCGGCGGGCGAACAGTCGTTTCAGGTGTCCGCCATCGACCCATGGCGCACATCGCCATTTCATTCTGACCGGTGAAAGGGAGGACCTGTGTTGAGATCGACACGCGTGGGACGCGGAGTTTTCCTAACCACCCTTGGGCTTGGATTGACGGGATGCATCGATCCCCACGGCATATGCGGTCTCGCGCGCCATTCCGGATGGTCCTATCTGAGGCAAGAGCCCTCGGACGCAGCGGAACTGCGCGCTATAGCGGCCAGGGAACGCCACCCCCTCATGCCGAGCGGGAACATCGAATACTGGTTCCGGGACTCAAGCGGAGCCATTCAAGTGTGCTATTCGTCACCGGACCAGATGGGGTCGTACGTCAATCATTATTCGCTCGAGTTTTGGCGGGAAGGCGATACGCTCAAGTTCCGGGATGCATCCCAGTTTTTTATTGAATGATCGTCAGGTAGCTTTGCCTAGAACGAGGCCGGGAGTCGATCGACTGTCCACCTCCGACGCATAGCGCACAATAAAGCTGCAGGGAACGGGGCCCAATTCATTGGGCGGCTTGTAGGGAGGAATGCATGCGCGCAGGGGGAAGGGTGCGGTTCCCATGGTTGCTGGCCTCGGTTGGTCTGTTTCTATCCACTGCTTCGTGGTGTGGTGATATCTCCTACATCGCCGGTAACGACCCGGGGATCGTGCGATTCAACCATGAGGCTACTCGGGCCTTCATCGACGGCGCTGACCTTGGCCAGGCCATCGAGGTGGGCAACGAACTGCTGGCACGTACGAACGACAAGGGCCGTGCCCTGGCGATCAAACAACTTGTCGCCACGTTCTATACATTCGCCGGGCGCTACGACAAGGCGGCGCAAACCTATCCCGTGTTCTCACAGGCCACGGCAATCGCATCGTTGTCGAAGGAGCGGGGCGTGCCGCGATTCGCCGATGCGGCGACGTCCATCGCGGCCATGGCACGGAATCGTCGCGCCGTGTTCATCAACGAAAACCATGGGGCGCCGATTACACGGCTGCTTCCGCTCGAACTTCTCTCCAAGCTGCGCGCGGAAGGTTTCCAATACCTGGCCCTGGAAACGCTCAATCGTGCCGATGCGCCGGTTGCGCATGGCTGCATCGCCCTCGTCGACCGCGACCTGTGCCAACGCGGTTATGCGCTCGACAGCGTGACGACGGGCATTTATTCGCACGATCCCGTGTATGGCGCGCTCATCCGCGAGGCCATGGCTCTGGGCTTCCATCTCGTCGCTTACGACGTGTTTGATGCCGGAGACGATCGAGCCGGGGACGCCGGCGAGGCGAGTAACCTGGCGAGTGTTTACAACAACGATCCCTCAGCCAAGATGCTGGTGGTGGCAGGCTTCGATCACGTAGCCAAGGAAGGCACGAACATGGCGATGGTCTTCAGGCGCATCACGCAGATCGACCCATTGACTATCGACCAAGCGGCCCTCCTTGGACTCGATCCCAAGTTGTGGGGCGCACGCGCCGCTGTCCCTCTCGACCGAGCCAGCGTGGTGTTCATGGATGGCGTGGCGCTTTCCACACGGCCGGGCGCCATGGACGTGTCGGTCTATCGCCCACCGTTCGCCACCGATCGTGAGAAGGCCGGCTGGCTCGCGCTGGATGGCAGGAGAGTGCCAACGCCCTTGCAGCGCCCGTGCACGGCGTATCCCTGTCTCCTCACAGCAAGGCGCGTAGGCGAGCCGACCAGCGTGCCCGAAGACCGGCTCTATTTGGACAAGCCGGGCGACGCAGTTCTCTTCCTTGCGCCTGGGCGTTACACGCTATCGGTCGACACGCAAGGGGGCACGAAGGTAAGCCGCATGGTGGTTCGGCGGGGCTCAAACCCGGGCCGTTCGACTTTGTAGAAGGCGAGCCTGCGCACTCGCAGGGGAATGCTCGCTCTCGATCCAAAGCGGACGTGACAAGTCTCCTGACATCAACCAGAAACCAAAAGGCGAGGCAACCCTTGACGCGCGACGAGCGCTTCTACGATGGCAGAAGCCCGGCTGCCTGGTAGTTCTTGATCAAGGCGTCAAAGAGTTTGATATCGGAGCGTCCGCGCGCCATCAGCTGCGCGCCCGCTACGGCAGCGAATATGGCGTGTGCGCGCTTCTTGGCGTCCCTGGTGCCGACAACTCCCGCCGCAACAAGCGTCTTGCCGAGCCACGCGACATTAACGTCGGTGAACGTCTCGACTTCCTTCTTCACCTCGTCGGGCAAGTCGTCGAACTCGGCCGTCATGAAGCTGCACAGGCAGATGCGGTTGTCGTTCTCCAGCGACTTTCGAAACGTTCCTGGAAATCGCCGCAGGCGGTCGGCAGGATCCGGGGTCTTCAAAGACAGGGCTTCCAGCCCCGCTGCCGCGTCCTGCCAGTAGCGCTTGGCAACGGCAGCTGCAAGATCGGCCTTGCTTGGAAAGTGGTGGTAGAGGCTGGCAGCCTTGATGCCCACTTCTTCCGCAAGCGTGCGCAGGTTGAGTCCGCCATAGCCATGCGCCTGCGCGATCTTTGTCGCAACGTCCAGGATCTTGTCCCTGGAACTCGTGCCTGTCTGACTGTCCACGAATCTATCCTCGATGACATGAGCCATCCGGCAAGCGGGGAGGCTCATGGATTTTGTTCGCCTGCAGGCCTCTCGTCGACTCTGCCGGAGGCAACAACGCCGATCCAACCAACCGCTTCTGCGCGGGCCTCGTGCAGTGCTCACGCGGCGATCGGACCGAGCGTCCTCGGCATTCCAGCGCGGCTTTCTCGCCAGCCATTCTCTCAAGAGTGATGGCTCTGACCAACACGGCTCTTTGAAAAAAAGTGTTGACTGGCGCTTAGTATGATGCTTATCCTTCAACCTAACAAGCGTTAGGTAGGCCGGCTCCCGAGCTTGTTAACCCCTCTCCAATATGTCGAGATCCCTGTCATGAGCACCGCACTTGTCTACCAAGACGCAACCAAACTCGCCGAGCTGATCCGTACCAAGGAAGTTTCACCGGTGGAGGTCGTGCAAGCGCACCTTGACCGCATCCACCTGACCAATCCCAAGATCAACGCCATTGTCACTGTCGCCGACGACGCGCTGAAAGCCGCCAAAGTGGCAGAAGCTGCTGTCCTGGCCGGTGAAAAGCTGGGCCCCTTGCATGGCGTCCCCTTTACGGCGAAGGACTCCTTCGACACGGCTGGCGTACTCACCCAACTGGGCTCGCCGATCTTCAAAGGCCGCGTTCCTGACACGGATGCAACCGGCATTGCACGTATGAAGAAGGCGGGCGGCATTCTTCTTGCCAAGACCAATCTTCCCGAATTCTCCTACTGGATCGAGAGCGACAACTTGCTCTCGGGCCGCACGTTGAATCCCTGGAACCTTGATCGCACTCCCGGTGGGTCCAGTGGCGGCGAGTCGGCCGCCATCGCGGCGGGCATGTCGCCGATTGGTCTGGCGACGGACGTTGCCATCTCCGTGCGAGGCCCGGCTGCGTTGACCGGCGTCATCGGTCTCAAGGCAACGCATGGCCGTATCCCGATGACTGGCGTCTGGCCGCGCGTGCCGCGTCGTTTCTGGCATGCGGGCCCGATGGCGCGCTCCATACGCGATATCGCACTCG
Organism: Dyella japonica; assembly: GCF_040545895.1. Classification (GTDB taxonomy): domain Bacteria; phylum Pseudomonadota; class Gammaproteobacteria; order Xanthomonadales; family Rhodanobacteraceae; genus Dyella; species Dyella japonica_D. Next base: position 423,733 of record NZ_JBEPMU010000002.1, on the reverse strand, counting down.
CCTATGCACTCCTGGCGGGTCCGGACGGCGCCGACGGGTTCTCCACCAGCCCGCTCAGCCTGGACGCCGGCATTGGCGTCGTACCGAACCGACCGATCCGCGTCGGCTGGCTGGTGGAGCCAGGCTTTGGGGCGATCGACAACGATGTGGCCGCGACGGTGAGGGCCGCTGCCGAGGCACTGAAGAGCGCGGGAGTGATCGTCGAGGAGGTGCGCATCCCTGTGCTGGAGCAGATCAACGCGCTCGAAGTCCTGTGGAAGCTACAGGCCATGGAGACCAAGCCCGCTTTCAGGAAGGCAACGGCCGGGCACGAAGACCTGATCTACAAGCATGTGCAAGGCGTGTTCGACACACCTGACACGTCGATCGAAGACTTTGTCATGGCCGAACAGCAGATCGAGACGATGCGTGACGGCTTCGCCCAGTACTTTGCCCGCTACGATGCGCTGCTTTGTCCCGTGACGCCGGTGCCGGCGCATGCTCACGACGCGGCGGAGTTCGTCATCAATGGCCAGACGGTGTCTTCGCTGCACGTGATGGATGCGACCGCGCCGCTGAGCGTCACCGGGTTGCCGGGCCTATCGATGCGCTTTGGCACGAGCAGGGATGGCCTGCCGATCGGCGTGCAGCTGGTGTCGCCCTGGTTTGCGGAATCGACGATTCTTCACCTTGGCTCGCTGCTGGAAAGTCTGAGCCCGGTGCGTGACCTTCACCCCACGCTCGCCAACATGGGCATCCAGTCGTAACGTTGTGTTCTGTCGTCAACAGGCCGAGTCAGCGATGGCTCGGCCTGGTCATGGGAAGAATCGCAGCTCGAGCATAGTTGAAGCATCCGATTTTCGACTGCGACTTCAACCGGTCAATGCAAGACGCTATAGCCGCTGCAAGCGGCCTTTCGTTTCCCCGACGATGTCCAAGCCTTAGACGATGGTCACCTGGTTGATGTTGTTCTTGGGATCCATCCAGAACGCCTCGTTCGCGAAGCGACCGAACACCTCGCGCGGCAGGATGGGTTGGCGTTCGACGGCTTCCACCTTCGCCCGGACGGAATGCAGGCCGGGCATGCCGACGCGTGCATCGAACTCGTCCGCGTTGTATTCGATGTGGTCGAAATCGTGCTCGAACCAGGGTTCGCCGAGGAATTGGTATACCGCGCGCACAGCGGTGGCGGGGTCGCGCACGAGGCTTTCGTAGGTCAGCATCAGCAGGTGTTCTTGCGCGTCCTGGCCGTAGAAGGCTTCCTTGGTGGCTTGATAGGCGAAGCCCACCATGCCGCGCGGATCGGTCAACGCCTCGATGCGCGAATACACGGTGGTGTTGGTGTCGAAGCGGAACACCTTGCTCACGCTCAGCGGCTGCTTGCGCACCAGGCGCTCCATGCTGTCCAGCACCCAGGCCAGCTGGCGCACGCACGCAATGACTTTGACGCCGGGGAACAGCGCGTTGAGCAACTGCATGCGGCTGCACCACAGTCGGCTGGTGTCGAAGACCACGTTGGCGCCGGCATCGACCGAATAGAAGTTCTCCACCAGCCCGCGCAACAGCGCGACGCGCTGCTCGTCGGAAACGTCGAACGAGAAATCGTTCTTGCTGCTCGCTTCGGCCATCACCACGCCCATGATGTCGGCCAGCGGGCTGGTCATGCCGGCGCGGAAGCGCGGATTCTGGTTGAGGATGGCGGCCAACAGCGTGGTGCCGGCGCGCGGCAGCCCGGAGATGAAATGAAACGTCCGCGGCGGGTGGCTGGCGTCTGGCATCTGGCGTTCCTCTCGATCGATGGCGTGGGCTGTTGGATGGTGCCAGATTCAGGGCGCGGGAGCGGTCGATGCGCGCATGCGCATCTCGTAGCCGACTTCGACCATGCTGGCTTCTCCCTTGCCCAGCACGCGTAGCAGCAGCTCTTCGGTGGCGCGCTTGCCCATGTCGCGTACGGGTTGGTGAACAGTGGTCAGCAACGGCCACACTTGCGTAGCGATGGTGGTGTCGTCGAAGCCGCAAATGGACATCTCGCGGGGAACCGATACGCCCGCCTCTGCCGCCGCCCAGATGGCGCCGACGGCCATGTCGTCGTCGGCTGCGAAAATGGCGGTAGGGCGGTTCTTGAGCGCAAGCAGCCTGCGAGCGGCAGCCACGCCGGACTCGAACGAGAACTGCCCCTGCACCATGTACGCCGGGTTTTCCTTCAGCCCTGCGCGCTGCAAACCATCGCGGTAACCGGCGAGGCGCCAGATGCCCGCGCCATGCTTGGGGTCGCCAAGGATGTGCGCGATGCGACGATGGCCCAGCGATACCAGGTGTTCCACCATCGCGGCGGCGGCTTCGCGTTCGCGCAGCATCACGCCGATGCAGCCCTTGGGTTGGCGTGGTGCGATGGAGGCGAACGGAAGGTCGTTCTCGCGCAGGTGTTTGAGCAGCTTCGCGTGGTCGGTGATGGGCGGCGTGAGGATCAACCCGTCGGGCTGGTGCCGCGAGAGGATGCTCTCCACGCGCTCCACGAAATCCGGCGCCGTCGACACCAGCGGCTGCACCATCATGCTGTATTGCTTTGCCTCGCACGCCTCCAGCACGCCAGCCTGCACTTCCATGATGTAGCTCGGCGACAGGTTGTCGTAGAGCAGGCCGATCATGAAGGAGCGGTTGGTGGCCAGGCTGCGCGCCGAGGTGAGCGGCCGGTAGTTGAGCTTCGCCACGGCGGCAAGCACGCGTTCGCGTACTTCGTCGCGCACGTTCGGCTCGTTGTTCAGCACGCGCGAGACGGTCTTCTTCGAGGTGTCCGACGCGCGGGCGACATCGTTGATGGTCACACGCGACATGGAAGCCTCTGCGTCTTCAATGATGGGTTTCCTGCGCGGCAGCCGGAATGCTTTGGGTCATGACGTTCCACCCACTCACTTCGACGACGGGATCGGCGGTTCCCTGCGCTGCGTATCGCGCGGTCAGGACCATCGATTCACCGGGCCAGAGCGTGATGTCATTGTCATTCCACCGAATCGGCAGCGCAAGATCGCCCTGCGCGCCGCGACGGATCGAGACGTGCTGGAACAGCGCCACGGTGTTGGACGTTGCCGGTACCGATAGCGTGACCGTGGTGACGTTGTCGTCGCCGTCGCGTGTCGTGGAGGCATGGACTTCGCTGGTCGCTGCCGGCAAGGACTTCAACGCGGTCAGGTCGGCATATTGCGTCAACGGCGTCAGGTACCAGTTCGACTTCGGCCAGTCGAGCACGTCCTGTCGCGTGGACAGCCAATAGACGTTGCGGCTCACCGGCTTGCCATCGGCCGAGGTGAGATCGAGCTCGATGAAGTAGGCACTGCTCAGGTTGGCGATGGATGGCAGCGTAGCCAGCGCCTTCGTGCGGTTGCCGGCGAGGTCGATGCCCTGCAGGTGCTTCTCGTAACGCACGCTGCCATCGAGATTGCGCACGCGGATGTTCGCCTGCAGGCCATGCGCATCGTTAAGCGCGTGGTTCACCAGCACGATGTCGCGCGAGTCATACGAATACTGGATATGCACCAGCTCGTTGGCTTTCTTCGCGCCGAAGTACGCGCCCGCGGGATTCATGAAGTAGTCGTACAAATGCCAGTGCAACGACGGCCACGCGTTGTTGAGCATCCAGTAGATGACGCCGGTCGCCGGCTTGGCCGCATCCATGCGCGCGTTGAATGCCTCGAACTGTGCCCGCACGTTGTCGTAGTTGTCGAGCTGGGCCTTGGCGACATAGTCGGCGAGGCTGGTGGGTGCGCCGTAGCGCTGCGCCAGCGCGTGGTCGAATGGCGTGAGCACCGCGAACTCGGACCAGTCGGCGGACGCGTGATATTGCCTGGCGTCCGGGTACTTCCACAGCGCTTCCTGGTCGCGCGGCGACAGCATGCGTTGCACGTCTTCCAGTCGCGGAATGTCGGCGCCTGCACTCACTTCCGAATCGAAGCCGAACGCGCCGCCCAACTTGTCGGCGTACCAATAGCTGGGCGGAATCCAATCGTACGGACCGGCCATCTTCATGCCGGAGGGGCCGGCTTCCGCGGTGCCCTGGTCGACCGCCGCGGAGATGACGGGTAACGACCAATCCTCGGCCCGCAGCGTGTCGCTATACATTTTGGCGATGGGCGGCGGCGGTGCGTTGTCGCTGCCGATGTAGAAGCCGATCACGGAAGGGTGGTTGCGCAGCAAACGCGCTTCGCTCGCCATGGAGTTCTCCGCGACCTTCATGTCGGCCGCCGTCCACGGCGAACCGCCGGTCTTGGCGGCGGATTCCCATTTGTCGCAACACTCCCAGCCCGGCAGCACCATGATGCCGTTGCGGTCGGCGAGGTCGTAGAAGCGCTGGTTTTCCAGCTTGCCTTCGCTGCGGATGGTATTGAGGCCGAGGTTCACCACGTAACTGAACTCAGCTTCCATGCGGGCCGGGTCGTCGCGCAGGAACATGTCCGGCGCCCAGCCGCCGCCGCGGATCAACACCGGTTTCCCGTTGATGAAGAACTGGCGATAACCCTGCTTGGTCAGGCTCGAGGTGACGCTGCGTATGCCGAACGTTGCCTTGGCACGGTCGGAGGTGGCGCCATCGACCGCGGCCGTCATCTCAAGCGCATACAGCGGATGATCGCCCATGCCGAGTGGCCACCAGACCTTCGGATGATCCAGTGCGAGACCCGGCGTTGTCGCGGGCGAAAACGACACGACCTGCGTCTGGCCGGGCGCGAGGTGCACGGTCTGCTGCAGGGGAACATCGGCCACGGTGCCCGCGATGATTGCGTCATGCGCCACGGTGTCGAGATTCTTCGCGGTGACCTTCACGGTCAGCGTGGCGTGCGAGAGATCGGGCAGCGACAGGGTCGACGCCACGTGCGGAAAGCTCAGCGCGATGGGGCCGGTCTGCACGATGTCCACGCCACGCCAGGGGCCCATGTCGTTGTCCGGCGGCGTGGGATTCCAGTCCACCCAGCCAATCGACAGGCTCTGTCTTGGATCGGCCGGATAAATCTGCATGGCCAGAATGTTGGCGCCCGCGTGCACCCAGCGCGTGACGTCAAACTCGTAGACGGGATAGGCGCCGGCCACATCGGCGTGGTCCGCAACCTGATGCCCGTTCACCCACACATCGGCGCTGGCGATCAGGCCGTTGGCGCGCAGCAGCGTGCGCTTGCCGCCGGCATCCTTCGCCAGCGTGAACTCGGTGCGGTACCACCACGGCGTCACGAACAGATTGCCGCTGGCTTCCGGCACCTGCACCGCGCGCAGGTTGTCGCTGTAGAACACGTCGTTCTTGAGCGCGTGGTTTTCCAGCAGGCCGGCCATGACGGTGGCGCGACCACTCACCGGATACCAGCCCTTGGTGGCGTAGCCCGTGGCGGAAATTTCCGCGCCACCTTGCTGTGCCTTGGCGCTGTCCTGCATTTGCCAGTGGTCGATGGCGGTGACGGTGCCTGCGACAGCAGCTACCTGTGTAGGAGCGTAGGTCGTCTGGGCGTTTGCCAGCGATGCGGCTGACATCGTCATCGCGACCATCGCCCGAAGCGCGTGCCTGGTTGGCTTTTGCATGGCGTTACGGTTTCCCAAGATAGGTTTCGCGTATTTCAACGGGCGCAAACGGCCAGGACTGGTTGAGCCTGGCCCAGATCGCAAACACCACCAGGCCAGCCACGATCCACACGCCGGAGAGGACCAGCGACAGCGTGGAAGCCGACACGTACACGTAGATCCATCCCAGCAGTGCGATCACGCAGGGCACGGGATAAAGCCATTGCTTGTAGGGGCGCTCAAGATTCGGCTGGCGCTGGCGCAACACGATCAGCGCGGCGATCTGCGCAATCGACTGCACGATGATGGTGGCGGCCAGCAGCATGTTGATGACTTCGCTCAGGTCGAAGAACGTGCCGATGGCAGTCACCACGCCCATCGTCAGCAGCGCCACGTGAGGAAAACCGTGTCGGGCGTGCAGGCGCGCGAACACAGAGAGGAATACCTTGTCCTGTGCAGCCTGGAACGGCACGCGCGAGCCGCCCAGCAGGCCGGTGAACACGGAAGCGAAGGCGGTGACGATGATCAGCACGGTCATCACGGCGGCGGCCAGATGCCCCCAGCTGCGTTCCACCACCAGCGATGCCACCGACTTGGACTGGGCGATTTCCTGCCACGGCGCCACGCCAAGCACGCTGATGTTGAGCAGCAGGTAGACCACCATCATCGCGATCACCGAGATGATGATGGAGCGCGGCATGGTGCGTCCCGGATCGCGCAACTCATCACCGATGTAGGCCGTGGTGTTGTAGCCCAGATAATCGTAGATGCCGATGATCAGCCCCGCACCCAGACCTACGAAGAAGTGGCCGCCAAACGTGTCGGCGGGGAAATCAAACGCGTAGCGCGCATGGAAGTGTGAGAAACCCGCCGCCGCCACGCCGACGATGGACACCAGCATGATCACCCACAACGCAATGGTGATCGCACGAACCGATTCGATGCGGCGATACAGTAGCCACGTGACGACGGCCGTGGCCGCCACGCCGATGAGATGCATCGGCCACCAGCCCAGGTTGGGGAAGAAGAACTGCAGATATTCCACCATGCCGATGATGCCGGTGGACATCAGCAGCGGAATGGCCAGCAGCATCGTCCAGATGAACAGGAACGGCATCAGCTTGCCGGTGCGGTACTGGAACGCTTCGCGCAGGTAGACATAGGTTCCACCGGAACCCGGCATGGCCGCGCCGAGTTCGGCCCATACCAGGCCATCGGCCATCGCCAGGATGGCGCCGGCGATCCAGCCAATGATCGCCTGCGGCCCGCCCATTGCCGCGACCATGATGGGAATGGTGATGAACGGGCCGATGCCGCACATCTGCGTCATGTTGATCGCCGTACCCGAGAACACGCCGATGGAGCGATGGAAGGCGTTGTCGCGGGTGGGCGCAGGTGCGTTGGATTCTTGCATGCGTTTGGCTTTTGCTCGTTGTGGGCTGGATCGTGAAGCTAGGTTGAAACGCTGTTTACCAACTCCCTCACCGTCATCCCTGCGCAGGCGGGGATCCAGTGCCTTTATTCGCTACTGGAGGCGCTGGATTCCCGCCTGCGCGGGAATGACGGTAAGGGGCTTCGAACGCTCCCGCTAGACCAGGCGTCTGGCCCAACGACTCACCACTGACCTCGCACACCCAACATGAACATGCGTTCGGAGAAGGTGGAATGGCCAGGCTGGTCGGGCCACACCAAGTAGTACTTCTGATACTCGTTGGTGAGGTTGGTGCCGTCCAGGAACACCTCGGCGTACTTGTTGAACTTGTACGAGATTGACGCATCGAGATACTTCTGCGGCGCTTCGTACATCTCCAGGCCGGTGATGCCGCCCACGCTGTCCATCACGGCGCGCCGCGAGCGATAGTTGTACGCCACGCGTGCCTGGAAGTGGTCGTCCTGATACCAGAGGATGAGGTTGCCGGACTTGGTCGAGTTGTCCTGGAACGGAATCTTCTTGCCGGCCAGATCCGTTTCACCAGAGTTGCTCGGTGCATACGTGCCGTTGATTTCCATGCCCGTCTTGGAGAGGAAGCCCGGCAGGAAGGTGAAGCCCTGGCGGTAATCGAGCTCGGCGCCATGGATGCTGTTGCCGGTGCCCTGCACGGGCTGGGTGATCACGATGCAGTGATCGCGCACCACGCCATCCTCGTCGGGCAACGTACAGTTGGTCACGCTGCCGTTCTTGATGAAGCTGTCCACATTGATGCGGAACAGCGCCAGGCTGAGCATGCTGGATGCGTTGATGTAGTACTCGGCCGAGGCACCGAAGTTCGTGGAGCGCCATGGGTTGAGGTTCGGGTTGCCCGTCGAGGTGCCGTTGGATACGCGGAAGATCGGCCCGTCAGGCGTTTCCGCCAGCGAGTAGTTGAGCTGAAGACCACCGCCCCAGGTGCTGAGGTCCAGCGGCATCATGTTCTTGGAGTAGGCCAGGCGCACCTTGAAGTTGTCGGTGACGTCCAGCGCGAAGTTGGCCGATGGCAGCACATCCTGGTAGCTGCGCTTGGTCACCGCCGTGCCCACGTCTTCTGGTTCATCGCCGTAGGCGCCCGGATCGCCGCTGAGATGCTGGGTCACATCGAGGTTGGTGTGGATCAGGCGCACGCCGACGTTGCCGCTGAATGGCATGTCCCACAGGGTGCCGTTGAAATCGCCCTGCAGGTAGCCCGTCAGCTCCTTCAGGCGCACGGCCCAGGTGGTGCCGGGCTCGGCCACCTGCTGGGTGCCCGGATAGAGCGAGTTCCAGAAAGCGATGGGGTTGACCATCGCGTTGGGGTCGATGGCCCAGAAGTTGATGCCCGAGCCCAGCAGGTTGTTGTACGGCTTGAAGTTGCTCGACAACGGCGAGGCCGTGTTGGGCATCGATATGGCCGACAGCGGACCGGCGCGGAAATAACCCTGGTCGTTGCCGGCCGTACACGAGCCGCTGTTCAACACCACGTCGGCGCCGACGTAGCGCACCAGGCATCCGGCGGGATCGCTGGCGCCGATGCCCGCGTAGACCGGCGCCTCCAGCGTCCAGCCTTCGTTGTCGGCGCTGCGGATGCTGTTGCGTATGCCGAATTCCAGTTTGAAGCCGTCCTGGAAATCGTATTTGCCGTCGAAGCGCAAGGCATTGAGCGCGACCTTTCGGTCGTAATCGCCCGACGATTCCAGCGTCTTCATCGTCCAGTCGGCCGGGTTGGCGAAGTTGGAAGCCAGCGACGACGGCACATCGACCTTGAGGTAGCGACCGTTGAAGTTGGCGATGATCGGTATCGTGTTCTGTGGAATGCCGTTGGCGTTGAACACGCGGTTGCCGCCCAGCTGCGCGGGATACACCATGGTGCCAGGCGGCACGGAATCGGGGTCCACGCCGTCCATCAGCACGTTGGGCCACAGCGCGCCATCGGAATCGGAAATGTTGACATCCGATTCCTGGTACGACTGCGATGCCGTGTCGCGGATACCGCGCACGCTCGCCGTGAACGGGCCGCCGTTGTCGTAATCCAGTTGCAGGTTGAGGTTTCTTGCAACGGAACTCTTCTGGATGATCTGCGAATAGGACTCCACGTCGCCGGGCCACTTTTCGTACTGCTGCGTGGTGTAGTACTGCGACCCTTCCCAGCCCGGCTCCGGCGTGCCGTAAGAACCCAGCGCGGGCGCCCCGGTGTTGCGCGACTGCAGCGGAACGTACGTGGCACCCTGCCAGTTGGTGGAGTTGAACTGGATGCCGACGTTGCGGTCGTACTCGCGCTGCGACGAATAGAAGTAATCCGCGGTGCCGGTGAAGCCGCTGCCGAAGTCGAACTGGAACGACGCGTTGCCCGACTTGCGCTTGCGCTGCGTGATGATGTCGTTGAGGCCGATGTCCTGGCTGCCCATGAACACGCCGTTGGACTTCCCGTCGCCGTTCACGTCCACGCTGCCGTCGGCGTTCTGCACGATCTTCGACGGAATCGGTGCGCCGTTCCACGGCGTGAGGAAGCCGTTGTAGCCACCGGCACTGGCGGCGTTCTCGCCGTTGAGCACGACGCCGTACTGGTCCAGGCCCTCTGTGGCGTTCATGCGGCGCGTGTTGGAGAAGTCGCCGGAAATCAGCAGGCCCCAGTGACCTTCGTCGTTGTACGAAATGAGGCCGTTGGCCTCAGGTCCCGTGTGCTGGGTGGTGCTGCCGCGCTCGCCGTTGGCCGAATAGCTGTACGTGAAGCCGCTAGGAAGATCCCACGGCCGGTACGTGTGCAGATCGATGGCGCCGCTGATGCCGCCGTCGGTGGTGCTGGCCATCGGGGACTTGATCACGTCCACGCCGTGGAACAGCGTGGAAGGCAGCATGGTGAAGTCGGGCTGCTGCGAGTCGATCTGGTCGGCGGTGATGAATACTTCGCCATTCAACATGGTGCCGACCTGCGGCAGGCCGCGCACGTCCACCGAGGTGCCCACGCCCGCGTCGCGATTGATCTGCACGCCGGTGACGCGTTGCAGCGAGTCGGTGATAGTGGTGTCGGGCAGGGCGCCGATGCTCTCTGCCGTAATGCTGTCCTGGATGTTCGCGGCGTCGCGTTTCACGTCGATCGCACGCATCTGAGATGCGCGTACACCGGTGACGGCCACGGTCGACAGCGTCACCGCGTTTTTCTCGCCGTCGCTTCCGTCGGCTTTCTTGGTGTCGGCCTTCTTGGCATCAGGAGACGGAGGCGGCACGGCTTGTGCCGTCGTGGCCTGGCCGTCGGCCTGCATATCGACGAAGGTCGACGCGGCCGCTGACGTCGACACGATGGCGAACAGCGACACGGTGATGGCAAATGACAATGGATGCTTGCGAAGTACGGTGGACATGGGCTTTGACCTCGTTGGTGTTGCCTGTCGAACCTCTGGTGCTTCGTGGAATTGCAGAAAACGCATGCCGCCGGCGGTGCATGCGGGCTCGCACGCCGTCGTGACGCCATCTCTCTCGTTGTCCCCAACTTTGGCTACACGAACCAAAGCCACTTGCTCGGTACGGCCGCGCAGGACCCCCGTCCCGCGTATCGCTTACTTCGAAAACACCATTCGCGCCAGCGCCCACTGTCCTTCGCGTGGGTCGCCGGTGGCGAACACACACAGGTTGCGAACGCCGTCCCCCGACGGCATGGCCACCTTTGCATCAAGTCGCATCTGACCCGTTGCCTGCATCGCGCTGTCCAGCGGCAAGCGCGCAAGCAGCGGTCCCGTGCAGGTGTCGGCATGAATCTCGAACTCGCCAGCCGCGCCCGTCTTGCGGTGCACGACGGCGTCCTTGGCCTCATCGCCAAAGCGCCAGGTCAGGCGCTCGACTGTCAGCTCGACATGCGTGACGCCATTCAACGCGGCTCGTGGCCACAGCCAGCACATGTTGCCGATATCGACGGAGTAGACCGGCTTCGGCCCCTGCGCCGGGCGGGCACCTTCGAGGCGCGAGCCTGGCTGTTTGGAGCACGTGGCCAGCGCGCTGCTGTCGCGGCTCAGCAAGGTGGATGCATCCAACACCTGCGTGCGCGGCGCGGCCAGTTCGAAACCGTCCGGCGCGAACGTGGCGGCGCGCAGGGTCGTGTTGCCTGGCAGCGTGAATGGCTTGGCATACGGCGTGGATTGATCGCCCGGCTTGGAGCCATCCGTGGTGTAACGAATCTTGCCGAAGTCCACCTGGTTGGACAGCTCGATGCGGAAGGCGCCCTTGGCTGCCGCCGCGACATGGAACACGGGCGCAAACGCACTGTCGGCATAGCCGATGCCGAGTGCGCGGTAGCGCGCCAGTTCCGTCGGCATGCGTTGCAGGAAATCGTTCCAGTGGCGAGCGCTTGCGGGCGACCAGCCAAGTTCGGCCAGCGCGGCGATGCGCGGGAATACCGCATGCTGATCGTGCGCAAAGGTCGGCATCTGTTCGGCCCAGAGGCCGGCCTGCACACCGATGATGCGTTTGGCGTCGGCCGCGCTCGCACCCTTGGGAATCACCACCGTGTCATAGGCCTGCCGAAGCGTGGCGGCAGGCGACGGTCCCTGCCATTCGTCGGGCAGGTCGGACTGGAAGTGATCGAAGTACAGCGATTCCTGCGGCGTCATCACCACGTCGTGGCCTTGCTTGAGGGCCGCCAGCGCCACGCGTTCGTCGTGGTCGCCATGCCAGGACATCACCACTTGCGATGCCGGCAACGTCGCGCCCTCGGCGATTTCGTCATCCCAGCCCACGGGTGTGCGGCCGTGCTCGACGAGGTGCGCTGCGACCTGGCTCATGAACCAGCCTTGCAGCTGATCCATGTTTGCCAGGCCCAGCTTGCGCATCTGCGCCTGCACCTCGGGCGAGGCATTCCATTGCTGCTTGTCGGCCTCGTCGCCGCCGATGGAGATGTAGCGCGAGGGGAACAGCTGCATCACTTCGTCGAGCACGTCATCGACGAACTGCAAGGTCTTTTCGTTGGGATTGAGCAGCCACGGGCTGACGCCCCAATCCGTCCACACGGCCGGGCGCTTGCCGGTGACGCCCAACCACGGATACGCGGCGATGGCCGCCTGCGAATGTCCGGGCAGGTCGATCTCCGGCACCACATCCACATAGCGTTCCGCGGCATAGCGCACGATCTCGCGCGCATCCGCTTCGCTGTAGTGGCCGCAATAGGGTTGCTCGGCAGAGCCGGTGAGTTCGGCGTCGAGGCCTACGGCCTTGCGACAGGCGCCGATGGTCGTGAGTTCGGGATACTTGGGAATCTCCAGGCGCCAGCCCTGGTCTTCGGTGAGGTGCCAGAGCAGCACGTTGAGCTTGTTGGCCGACATCCAGTCGATCAGCTGCTTGATCTCGGCCACGCTCTGGTAGTGACGTCCCGAGTCGAGCAGCAAGGCGCGCCATGCGAAGCGCGGGTGGTCCTCGATCACGCCGTAGGCGACCTTGACCGGCGCGCCGCGCGTCCATCCGGCCGGCGTCAGCAATTGCCACGCGGTGACGCTGCCGTAGAACGCACCGCGTGGCGTGCGCGCGGTGACGAGGATGCCGCCCTCGTTCACCGTGATGCGATAGCCGGCGTCGTCGGCGATATCGGCCTTCGCATCCACATCGAAGGTGATGGCAGGATGCGCGGCGTCCGTGGTCACCACGCGCAGATGCAAGCCATTGGTGTCGGCCACGCGTTGCGCGAATCGTTCCGCGATGGATTGCACCTGTTGAATATCCGCGCCGTGCACGAGGATCACGCCCCCATCGGCGATGTCCATCGCACCCGATGGGGCAGGGCTGAGCCTTGCCGGCTGCGGCAGCAACGACCATGGCGCGGTGGCGGGTGCTGCGGTGGCGACGCCCGCGACCGCCAGCCACGCAATGCCTGCGCATCGGAACCATGTCGACGGCGCGAACCGCTTCATGGGTTCGCCCCACGTGCGGCGGCAGGTTGCGGTGCGCTGCCGTGCCTGAGGTACCAACGAGCCGCGCCCTGCACGCCGTGGTGGCCGTGCTCGGTGACCCATACCGGTATCTGCAAAAGCAGTGCACGCGCGCTGCGCCCGTGCAGGAATCGCTGCTCGAAAGCGCTGCGCTTGAGCAATTCGAAGATGGAGGAGAGGAAGCCGCCGGCCAGATACACGCCACCCGTGGCCATGAAGGCCATGGCGAGATTGCCGGTGAAGCTGCCCAGCGAGCTGCAGAAAATCTCCACCGCTTCCACTGCCTGCGCATCGCTGCGAGCGACGGCTGCCGTGGTGATGGCTTCCGGCGTCGCCAGTCTCGGTGTCTCGCCTTGCAGCCCGCACAGCGCCACGTACGCCGCCAGCAGGCCCGGGCCTGACACGATGTGTTCGAACGGTACGTAGCCGCCTTCCGGCGCCATGCGCGCAAGCACCTCGCGGTCGCGCACCGAATGGGGGGCGAAATCCATCTGGCCGGCTTCGGTGGCCATCACGAAGCCGCCGTCAGGGCCGGGCACGTGCACTGACGCGCCAAGGCCCGTACCCGGCCCGATCACCAGGGCTGGGCCTTTGGTGTGCGCGTTCGGCCCGCACAGGTGGCGACCGTCTTCCGCGAGCGGGCCATCGAGCGCATAGGCCAGCGCTTCGAAGTCGTTGAGTACGGCAACGTCCTCCAGGCCAAGCGCGTCGCGCAGTTGCGTGAGGTGAATGGGCCAGGCGAGGTTGTCGTTCACCACCTCGTCGCCCATGATCTGGCCCGCGCAGGCGAGCACGCAGTGCTTCACCGGGGCCTTCACTTCCTCGTCCACAAAGGCGCGCAGCAGCTCCGACAGTGCCGGGAACGCCGCGCACGCGAACACGCGATAGGCCAGCGTCTCCACGCCGTCGTGGGACGCGCGCATCAACGCCACACGCCCGTGCGTGCCGCCAATATCGGCTGCCAGAAACGGTATCGCCGTCATCCCCGCCACTCGATTCGAATGGTTGTGTGCCACATCCAACGTGCCCCCGCCGTGGATCCGTCATCAGCGTGTAACGACATTGACACCGGTGTCAAGTGGTGGCGCACCATGGCCGAAATGGCCCCCCAGGGTGGGGCTCGTCGATGGTCTGCGTGGGACGAGGTGTACGCGATAGACGCGCTGTGCATGCGCCACCATCCGCCGGATTCGTTCCGACGGAAGCCAGAGAGACCCGCGACGTGTGAACGAATACGATGGACGTCCGTTTCCGATTCAATGCGGTTGCTCATCGTCGCAAGTACATGCGTCGGCCACGACGAACAGGGGGATGGTGATGGGAATGCTGCGGTATGGCTGTCTCGGCATAGCTGTCTTGCTCGCTGGCCAGGCCTGGGCCGACGAATGCCATCTGGCGAGTTACGGCACCTTGCCGGTGGAAATGGTGGGCAGTCGCGCCACCACCTGGGTGAAGATCAATGGAACCCGCACGCGCTTCATCCTGGACACCGGCGCGTTCTTCAACTTCATGTCCAACGCCAACGCGGCGTCGTTGGGGCTCAAGCTCGAGCCCGCGCCCTTTGGGTATCGCATGACCGGCATTGGCGGTTCGACGAACATCCAGCAGGCGCACGTCAAGGAATTCGGCATACTCGACACCACGTTCAAGAACGTCGATTTCATCGTGGGCGGCACTGACGCGGGCGATGGATTGCTGGGCGCCAACCTGCTCGACCTGGCTGACCTGGAGCTCGATCTGGCGCATGGCAAGGTCACGCTGTTCAAGGCGGAACACTGCGACAAGACCTCGCTCGCCTATTGGGTGAAGGACGGCCAATACAACATGGCCGACATCGAGCCCACCAACAACCCTTACGACCGACGTACGTTCTTCAACGTGGTCATCAATGGCACGAAGGTGCGGGCGCTGCTCGATTCCGGCGCCGTGGCCACGCTGCTCAGTCGCGGCGCCGCCGAACGTGCAGGCATCGATCTGAACGCATCGAACGTCAAGGCGGGCGGCAGCAGCCATGGCGTGGGCGCGAAGTCGCTCAAAACATGGACGGTGAGCATCGATTCCTTCTCGGTAGGATCGGAAACGATCCAGCACAGCCAGATGCAGGTGATCGACGGAAGGATCGGCGACGACACCGACATGTTGCTTGGCGTGGATTTTCTCCTCGCCCACCGCATGTTCATCGCCAACGGCAAGAAGAAGGCCTATTTCACCTATAACGGCGGGCGCGTGTTCACCTATGCGCAAGCGCCCGACGACGGCGCTGCACACGATGGCGATCACGCCGTGGCGGACAACGGTGAAGCGCCAAAGACCGCTGGCGACTACGCCTTGCTGGGTCAGGCGCACCTGTCGCGCGGTGAATCGAAGGCGGCCATGGCCGACCTGGACGAAGCGATCCGCATGGCGCCCGATCAAGCCGCCTACTACGCCACGCGTGCAGCGGCGCGTTCGGCAGACCAGCAGCCTGACGCCGCGCTCGCTGATCTGGACAAGGCCTTGAGCCTCGATCCCAGGAACTTCGATGCGTTGCGTATGCGCGCCGAACTTCGCTTCACGCGCAAGGACGTCGCCGGCGCGGCATCGGATGCGGCTGCCGCTGGCGCGGTGGCGCCGGCGGGCTCGTCGCGCGCGCGTGACATCGCCGCGCTCTACATCCGGCTCGGCCAACCTGCAGCGGCACTGCCGATACTCGACGAGTGGATTCGCCTGCACGGCGATGACGCCCTGCTTGGCGCGGCACTCAACGAGCGCTGCTGGGCGCGTGGGCTGAGCAATCAGATGCTGGACGACGCCTTGAAGGATTGCCGCAAGGCCATCCGGCGCGACGGCGCCAATGCGGCCTATCTCGACAGCCTCGGCATGGTCGAGTTGCGACTGGCGCATTATCCCGAGTCGATCAAGGCATACACGCAGGCCGTGACGATCAGTCCCCGTTCCGCATGGGCACACTACGGCCTTGGCCTGGCAAAAATCCGCAGTGGGCAGGCGGACGCGGGGAAAGCCGACCTGGTTACCGCGCGCACGCTCGATCCGCAGATCGAGGCGCGGGCCGCCAAGTTTGGCCTGACCACGCCGGAACCCTGAGCCGCCTGCGTCCTGGCGATGCGCGCAGGCGCACGGCTTATCGCCGCGTGCCCTGCAACCACTCGAGGACGCGTTGCGTCCACATGTCGGCGGGATTCAGATTCCATACGAAGGTGGCCACGCTGCGTGGCGGCATGGTGTAGTCGAATCGCGTCTGGCCTTCTGCCACCGAGACGGCGCGTGCTTCCGTGTTGCTGTTCACCATCACCAGCACAATCGAGCCGTCGGACGCATTGCGGAAGGCCACATTGTCGAGGCCCTTGTCGGTGGCGGTGGAATTCACCCGCACCGCGCCGGGCAGCACGAATCGGCTGAAGTGCGCCAATGCGTAGTATTCGTCGTTGCGGCTCACCGCGCCCGTCTTCGAATCGATGGTGACCACGCCCTTGCACAGTTCGCAGCCGCCGAAATGCGGGCCGTGGTTCTCGTCGAGCACCAGGTTCCAGTAGATCACGCCACGCGCCCACTGCCGGATGCCGGTGACCAGCAGGTCGCGCGAAAACCAGATCAATTCGCCCTTGAGGGCTGACGCCCAATCGCCGCCGGAACACTCGGTGATATAGGCGTCCTTTTGCGGAAAGGCGCGATGGACGCGGCCTTGGTTGAACGGATTGCCTTCATAGCAATGCCAGGCCACGCCATCGATGTAGCGCGAAGCATCGGCGTCGCCCAGCACGCTCAGCGGCTGCTCGGGCTGGTTCCAGTTGTGATCCCATTCCAGGATGCGCGTGGCCGGCGTGCGATTGGCCAGCCTCGGCCCGAGATATCGCCCGACGATGCGCGCCCGCGTGGCCGAGGGCATTTCCATGCCCGGGTAGGTCACCGGCACGAAGCCGGGCTCGTTCTGCAGGGTCAGCGCAAAGATGGGGATGCCATAGCCGCGCATGGTGTCGAGGTATTTGACGAGATAGTCGACATACGTGTTTTCGTACTGCTCCAGCAACTCGCCGCCAATCAGGTTCTCGCTGCTCTTCATCCACGCCGGCGCACTCCAGGGCGTGGCCACGATGAGCAGCCCCGGATCGATGGCGAGCACTTCGCGCACCACCGGTATCACGTCCTGCAGATTGGAAGTGACGTTGAAGTGCTCCAGCGCGGGATCGGTCTGGCCGGGCGGCACATCGTCCAGCGTGTACGGCTTCAACGAGAAATCGGAGGCGCCGATGGTCATGCGCATCATGTTGAAGTTGAGGTTGGGTGGCGGGCCGTACAACTCCTGCAGCAAGGCGGTGCGCTGCCGCTGGCTGAGCTTGTTCTGGAGCAACCACGCCGAGGAATCGGTCATCGCCGCGCCGAAGCCGTCCATGGTCTGGTAGGTTTTCTGGACGTCGACCACCACATCGGCAGGCGCCGTTCCGCGGGCGCTCATTTGGATGTCGGGCTGCGGCGCCAACTTGAGGCGGCGATCCGCCGTGCTCAGCCACAGCGCCACGGCGGGCATGATCGGTCGCGTCGAGGTCACGGTCTTGACCGCCGGCGGCGCATGCCTGAAGCGCGGCGCAAAAAGCGCGGCCAGGGTAGTCAGCGTGATCAAAGCGATGAAGGCGGCGGCCGCCCAGCTGGATTCCGACTTGCGCTCATCCATGGCGCGCAAAAAGCCCATCGCTCACAGGGTGGTTCAATTGGATCACGAAGCTCCCAGGCCTCCACATTGAAACAAGGGCGGGGTCGACGTTCGAACCAACGCCGGGTTCGTGGCCTGCAAACCCCGGGCAAACCCGACACCGCGCTCGCAGCATACCAATCTCACGCGGCTTTGACTGTGGAAACCATCGACGCGCGCGGTGGCCGAGCCGAACGTGCATGCAAGGAAGCAGCGTAGAACGCCGGGAACGCCAAATTCTTGCGCTGCGGCACAACCTGCACGCAGTGCATGGACATCACGCGCAAGAACTGCCAAAGGTGGTGCGGCCCGCGGACCAGCGCTTTGCTTGATCGAAACCGGCCGCCGCGATGATCGCGGTCGCCATCACCACCCGACGACTCAGCATGGCGACCGTGCTTGCGACGTCACTGCGTGCGCGCGGGCTCGCCGTGCTGCCTGCGATGCATCAATCCACGCGCTCTTGCAGCGTTGGAAGGGCGATCTGTCGGTGCGCTTGTGCGGGCCGATGATGGGCGGCGCCGATGGGCTGCGCATCGGCTGGCGAAGGATCTCGCACGACCTGCCAATCCATCGCGCGTATCGCGTCGGTCATGTAGTCGATGAACGCGCGCACTCGTGTCGGCAACTGCTGCCGGCTGAGATAGCACAGGTAATGGCCGCGATCATCGGGCGCATAGGGCGTGAGGCAGGACACCAGTGTTCCCTCGCGCAGGTGTTCGCCCGCCTGGTAGCCGGCCAGCTGGGCGATGCCCGTGCCATCGAGCACGCTCTGCAGTACGAGCTCCGCATCGTTGAAGGTGCACAGGGAGGGCGGCGCGAACTTGTGCTTCTGCCCACACACGCGGAATTCCCATTCGGCCACGCGGCCGGAGGCCGTGCGGAAGTTGATGCAGCGGTGCCCGGCAAGCTCATCGAGGTCGTGCGGCAGCCCATGCTTCTTCGCATAGGCGGGCGAGGCGCACACGAGCATTTGCATCGGCACCAGTCGCTTGGCCACGATCTGGCTGTCTTCCAGTTGCCCATCCCTGAAAGCCACATCAACGCGGTCGGTAGTGAAATCGGTCAGGCGGTCGTCCAGCAGCAGATCGATGGAAACGTCGGGATAGCGCGCACGAAAGCCGGCGAGCAGCGGGGCGACGATGCGGCGGCCGAAGCCCGCCGTCGCACTGATGCGCAGATGACCTCGAGGCGGGCCTTCGCGCAGTTCGCGCATGTCTTCCAGCGCCTGCACGATGCGCTGCACGCCGGGGTGGCAGTTCTCGTAGAACAGCTCGCCTTCGCGGGTGAGCGAGGTATTTCGCGTGGTGCGCAGGAACAGCCGCGCGTTGAGCTGGGCCTCGAGCTTCTGCACGCTGCGGCTCACGGCGGAACGGCCAATGCCGAGTCGATCGGCCGCGCGGGCGAAGCTGCCTTCCGATGCCACGGCAATGAAGGCGACAACGCCTGCATAACTGGCCGTAAAACTGGATGCGAGGGCATCGGCCGCATCGCCCTGGGGCTTGTCGTGAAGGGGAAGGTTCATTGCGTGGTGCCTCATCGAGTTCTGCCGGATGACGTGGCGGAGCCCGCATGGACGACCTGCGTGGTTCCACTCATACCTTCCAGTCGTATGAGGCGTGCCGGTTGTGACATCGGTCCCGGGCGACACCGCCGGCGAGCAGCGTGGCGTGGCCTAAGACCCCAGTTTTTGTTCGATGCGGCGATCCGGCACGAACCACAGTGCGGCGACGGCCGCGAACAGCACGCAGGAGACGATGGGGTAGCGAAAAGCGAAGGCCACGGCCACGGCCTCGATGGCGATGGAAGCCTTGGTTTTCCTGTCCGAGCCGAGCGCCTGGCGCAAGTCCGAGGTGGTTCCACCATTGGCGCTGATCAATGTCCGCGCCAGCAGCTCCCACGAGAGGGCGGTGAGCAGCAAGGTGACGCCATAGAAGATCGTCGGCACCGAGGCGGGGCGTGGCTGCGCATGATTGAGCCACGCGGTGGAGAAGGGGAACAACGACAGGCAGAACAGGAAGAACAGGTTCGCCCACATCACCTTCCCATTGATGCGCTTGATCAGCTGCAGCATGTGATGATGGTTGTTCCAGTAGATGCCCACGTAGATGAAGCTGAGGATGTAGCTGAGGAACACCGAGCCCTCCTCCAGCAACGATGGCCAGGTGGCCTCGCTCGGCACCTTGAGTTCCAGCACCATCACGGTGATCACCACGGCAATGACGCCGTCGGTGAATGCTTCCAGTCGTCCCTTTTCCATGGCTGTCTCCCGGGTGGGGCAGATCGCCCGCCTCATTGGCTGCGCGCGCGCCGGGCGATCCCTTCGTTGAAGCAAAGTCTTGAGCAGGCATGGCGAGGGGTCAACCGAAAGGCAGGCCGCCATTGGTGCGCCACTGGCAACTCGCTATGTCCTTCGTTGTATCTATGGAGGCAGCGAAACGAGGCATAAGATGCGACGGCAACAGGCTGCGGTACCGTCTCCGCGTTGGCCGCGCATCGCCATCGGACAGGCGTCGAGCGAGCATCGACTGTTGAGGTAAGTCATGAAAATCGTTGTGGTGGGCGGGCATGGACTGGTGGGCGGGAACATCGTCCGCCGGTTGAAGGCCGATGGCCACGATGTAAGCGCCGCGTCGCGCCGGACCGGCGTCGACATCGTCACCGGCGCGGGTCTGGACGATGCCCTGGCCGGCGCCGAGGTGCTGGTCGATGCGAGCAACTCGCCCGAACTCGAAGGCCCGGCGCCTTTCGAGTTCTTCAGCAAGGCCATCGACAACCTGCTCGCCGCTGAAGTCCGTGCCGGTGTGAAGCATCACGTGATGGTGTCGGTGGTTGGCACCGACCGGCTTGACGACAGCCCCTATTTTCGCGGGAAGGCCTTGCAGGAAGCGAGGATTCGGGCCTCGGGCCTGCCGTTCACCATCGTGCACGCCACGCAGTTCTACGAGTTCCTGCTGCAGATCGTGGAGCTGAGCGTGTATGAGCAGAGCTTGCGGCTCTCGCCCGCCTACATCCAGCCCGTGGCTTCCGCCGATGTTGCGGTGGCGATGGCGCAGCTGGCGGTGCAGCCGGCGCGGAACGCGGTGATCGAGATGGCTGGCCCCGACCGCGAGCGGCTTTCCGAACTCATCCAGCGATTCCTCACCGAGATCGAAGCGCCGTACGACGTGATCACCGATGCGAACGCTCCCTACTTTGGTGCGGTGCTGGCCGAGGATTCGCTGTTGCCGGGCGGCAACACGCATGTCTGCGCCATGGGGTTCGGCGCGTGGCTCAATCAATCGGAATACTGGGGCGCCAACTGGTAAGCGTGGCGTGCGTCATGGCTGAGCTGACAGCGGAGAAACACGGCCCAGGTATCAGGGCGGCGTGAGCAACGGCACGTCGAGCTGGGAGGCGATGCGCGCGAGTTTCGCCGGATTGCGCTGCACGCGCACGCGCGTGATGCGCTCGCCATCGGTTTCGATGGACTGCACCGACTCCAGCGCATCGTTGATGTAACGAAGCACCGCCAGTTGGCCATTGATCGACGCCAGCTCGATGCGCAGGCCGCTCCTGTAGCGCAGGTTGGAGGCATAGAACAGCTGCGCGATGCGCTGGCCGCCCACCATCGGCTTGGGAAAACTGGTGACCCTGCCGCCGCCGTCGCCCACCAGCTCCGCGTCCTCGACGAGCAGCGATTTGATCGCCTTGAACTCGCCCTTGCTCAGCGCCTCTGCAAAGCGCTGCACGATGCGCAAATGGGATTCTGGCGTCACCGTGTACCTGGGCTCGTCCTCGCGCAGCTGCGATTTCGCACGGTGCACGATCTGCCGCGTGGCGGCCTCGCTCTTGTTGAGTGCCTCGGCGACGTCGGCATAGCCCACATCGAACACCTCGCGCAGCAGGAATGCGGCGCGGGCTTCGGGCGAAAGCCGCTCAAGCAACGACAGCAGCGCCACCGATACCTCGCTGGAGCGCTCCTCGATCTGCTCGGGCGTCGGTGGACTTTCGGTAAGCACGGGTTCGGGCAGCCACATGCCCACGTAGTGTTCGCGACGAACCTTGAGCGCGCGCAGCCGGTCGATGGCGACACGCGTGGTGGCGGTGACCAGCCACGCCTCGAGGTTGTGGATCAGCGACTGCTCTGCGTGATGCAGGCGTAGCCAGACATCCTGCACCACGTCTTCGGCATCCGCGACCGAGCCCAGCATGCTGTATGCGATGCCCTGCAGGCGGGCGCGAAGTCGTTGGAAATTGGCGTTGACGTCGTTCACAGCCATGAGATGCCCGGCGTGCCTTGAGTGTCGTATTGGCGAGCTGTCTTCCCTGACGCCGCACAGGAGCGGTGGAGCCGACGTGCGGCACGGCCATCGTGGTCCTGGCCAGCGCGCGCTGAATTCCGTGGCAGCTCATCTTAGCCAACCACACGACTTCCGCCATAGCCTTGCAGCTGGCGAGACATTCAAGATGTGGCGTCGCGATGTCGATCCTGCAAGGCGGATATACCAAGGTGTCATGCCCACGGCGCGGCCGAACAGCAAAGACCGGACTGGTTCCTCCATGGAAACACGGTAGCGACCGCTGCGGATCTACCGCGCCATGCGCCGGGCGTTCACGATGTCACCCCGGCGGGCACGTGCCGGATGCATCGCGCACTTTTCACTGCGCATGGTGCACCATGACGAGCTGGCGCCGATGCTTCGACGAAATGCACGGATCGCCGCGAGTGTTCCCTCTGAGAGGGACTATGCGTTGGCTCGCTTACGGAGTGACGATCATGCGTCAGATTCACCGGATCCTCTTGCAGACCACCATCCCCTACGCGGAGGACGATTGGCATATCGGACGCTTCAGCCTGCTGCATCAATACCTGGCCGATCTGCGCGGTGATGACGGCTTGCCGTTGTTCGAGGTGACCGCGCGCGATCGCGATGCCCTGGGCGCGCCCGACAGCGTGCTCTCGCAACTGGATAGCTCGCCCTTCGATGAGTTGTGGCTGTTCGCCGTGGATACCGGCAATGGGCTAACGGACGACGATTGCGCGGCCATCGGGCGATTCCGCCAGCGCGGCGGTGGCATGCTGGTGACGCGTGACCACATGGATCTGGGCAGCTCGGTGTGCACCTTGGGCGGCGTGGGTGCGGCGCATTTCTTCCACAGCAAGCATCCCGATCCGGACCCCGCGCGTCGGCAGATCGACGATACCGTCACCACCAATATCTCGTGGCCCAACTATCACTCCGGCGCCAACGGTGACTTCCAGCGCATCGAGCCGAGCCTTCCCGTGCATCCGGTGTTGAACGATCCGCAGTCTGCCGATGGCATGATTCGGTTCCTGCCGGCGCATCCCCATGAAGGTGCGGTGGGCAAGCCCGAGCATGACGATACGGCGCGGGTGATCGCGACCGGCCGCAGCCAGGCCAGCGGTCGCGCGTTCAATCTCGCGGTCGCCTTCGAACCTTCCGCACATGGTGGGCCGGCGATTGCGCAGTCCACCTTCCACCATTTTGCCGACTACAACTGGGACCCCGCCAAGGGATCGCCCAGCTTCGTGAGCGAACGCCCCGGACATGCGCTCGCGGGTTCGCCGGAGGCCCAGCACTCGATCCGGCAGTACGTGAAGAACGTGGCGATGTGGTTGGCAGGGAGCACGGCCGCCGCATCCTGAAACATGTGCATGCGATCACCGGCAGCCCGCCGTTTCCGGCGAGCCAGGAGAAATCCATGAGTCATTCCTTTGCCAAAGACATCGTGCCGCTGTTCACCGACGGCGACGTGCGTTGCATGAGCGGCGCAGGTGTTCATCTTCGCCAGTTCGATTACATGGCCGATCCGCGGGGCGATGCCGTGTACACCGATTATGCGAATGCGCGGCATGTCCTCGCTCGCCTGAAAGGCATCGAAACGCCACGGATGCCGCCGGGCAACGCCGGCTGGAGCGACAGCCAGATCGCCTTGTTCGAATCCTGGATGGCCGGCTGGTTGCCGTAAGTCGGGCAGGGCGCATCGACCGGGCATATCGTCGTTGCGCTAGGCGTGTCGTTCCTGCTTCGAGGTGTGCGGCGCGCTCGAAGCATCCCACCATGCCTGTACCTGGTCGACGATGACGTGCAAGGGATCGACCGCGTTCACCGTCAGTACGCCGGACTCAGCCGTGGGTGGTTCGAGGTCGCGGAACTGGCTCTCCACCAGCGAGGCCGGCATGAAATGACCGGGGCGCTTTTTCACGCGCTCGGTGGCGGCTTCCGGTGACAGTTGGAGAAAGACGAAGCCGAGGTTGGGCACGGAGGCGCGCAACGCGTCGCGATAGCGGCGCTTGAGTGCCGAGCACGTCAACACGGCGATGTGGTTGTCGGCAAGGGCACTCGCGAGTTCCGCGCCCAATTGTTCCAGCCAGCCCTGTCGATCGGTGTCGGTAAGCGGCACGCCGGCCTGCATCTTCTGCACGTTCCGTTCGGGATGGAACGCATCGCCTTCGATCATGCGTGCGCCGATGCGTTCGGCCAGGGCGTGTGCGACGCTGGTCTTGCCGCAACCGGAAACACCCATCACCACGATGGCCGGCAGCTTGTGTTCCTTCCCATGATCCATCGGCTCTGCTCGATACGGTTTTGGCGTTCACGAGCATACTGTGAGGCGCGTAGTGTTTGTCATGCGCGGTGCAACGAAGTCACGAAGCGGTCATAACGCCGCCCTAGGCTCCTTGCTGTCTGAGTGCCGTAGCCTTCCTCGGCGAATGCGGTCGAAGGAGGCATGGTGCGTGAAAAGCATGGGGCGTGGTCGGCGCTGTTCGCGGAAAAAGGCGCCACGCTGAGCAAGTATTTCCTGCGCCGCGTGGCGCATCGGTGGGACGCGCAGGACCTCGTGCAGGAGGTCTATCTTCGCCTGCTGCGCATCGAGCCGGCTGACGCGGCCAATATCCGCAGTCCGGAAGCCTACCTGTTCACCGTGGCCGCCAACCTGGTGAAGGAACACGCCGTGCTCCGTCACCAGCAGCCGCTGGGCAGCGACGAGCTGGAGCAGGTGGTGGAGCAATTGGTGGCGCCCACCAATCTCGAAGCGGACATGGACAGCGAGTTGCGCCAGGAACGCCTGGGCGTGCTGATCGATCGCCTGTCGCCCAAGTGCAAGGCCGTGCTGATCATGCATTACCGCGACGAGATGTCGTATCGCGAAATCGCCGAGCGCATGTCCATCTCGACGAGCATGGTGAAGAAGTACATCGTCAAAGGCTTGGCGGCATGCCGGCAAAGGATGGCCGACTATGAATGATTCCTCGCAATTCGACGCCGCACGACAGGCGCGGCGCATCACCGAGCAGGCGGTGTCCTGGTACATCGAGCACCAGGAACCGCTGAACGAACGCCAGCGCGTGGCTTTTCTCAATTGGCTGCGGGCGTCGCCGCGCCACGTGGCGGAGTACTTCGCCGTCGTGCAGATGCATGGCGATTTCAGGGCCGCCGCCGCACTGAAGACGATCACGGCGGAAGAACTGCTGGAGAAGGCCGGCCGCGACAATCCCGTGGTGATGTTCCCGCTGATGGGCAGAGCCATCCGCAAGGAGCATGTGCCACGCCCGGGACGCGTGCGCCGTGCGGCCATGCGCGTGGCGGGACTTGCCGCGGCAGTCGTCATGACATGGCTTGGCGTCGGCTACTGGCGCGATGCCCATGGCCTGGTGGAACGGAGTTTCCAGGGCGATACGGCGGCCGTGCGGGCGGTGACGCTGCCCGATGGCACGCTGGTTCAACTGGACAAGGACAGCGTGATCGACGTGCATTTCGACAGGCGCCTGCGCCGCATCGAAGTGCTGCGTGGCAATGCCTTGTTCGACGTGGGCAAGGACGCGCACCGACCCATGCTGGTCAACGTGGGCGGCCATGTGCTGCAGGACATCGGCACCGTGTTCGACGTGAAGCGCGAGGCCAGTGGCGACACGCTCACGGTGATCAGTGGCCGCGTGCGCGTGCTCAATGCACCCGATGATGCGCACCAGGGCGAACTCGCCTCGCTGTTGAACGGCGTGGCCGTTGCGGATCTCACCGCGGGCCAGCAGATTTCCCTCAATGTCTCGGGCGTGACGGCGACGCAGCCGGCGCAGATCGCCAGGACTACGGCGTGGCTGCCGTCGGAGATCCGCTTCCAGCACGAAACCATCGGCAACGTGGCGCGCCGGTTCAATGCGTATACCAGCAAGCCGCTGGTGATCGAGAACGACAACATCGCCGACGAACGCATCAGCGGCATTTTTCACGCGGACAATCCGCAGGCGTTCGCTGCCTATCTCGCCACGCTGCCGGATGTGCGCGTGGTGGAAGAGCACGACCGCGTTCGCATCGTCGCTGCGAACCAAACTGACACGAAAGCGCGACGGCTGTAAGAAAAGATTCATGCAATCGGAGGTACCCGGTTGCGCAAAAGGCGGCTCTTGAAAGGTATGGGCCGGCAAAAAACGCATCGAGCGTGGAACGCCGGCCAGCCGTTTACCTCACTCAAGGTTCTACCCCACATGCGCAATCGTTTGGCTTTACACATCGCCCTCGTGCTCGGCGTCAGCCTACCCCTGGCGGCGTTTGCCCAAGCTTCCGCTCCGTCGCATACGACCGCCATCGCACCGATGCCGCTCGCCAAGGCGCTGGAAAATTTCTCGCACGAAGCGGGCATGCAGGTGGTCTATGGTTCGGAGATTGCCGACACCATCCGCAGCCCCGGCGCCGATGCCGGCCTGCCGCCGGAACAGCAGCTGCGCCAGTTGCTGACGGGCACGGGCCTGAGCTATCGCCTCGTCACGCCGAACACGGTGACGATCATCCCGGGAAACGTGGCAGCCAATGCGGGCAACCCGGCCTCCGCTGCGGTGACGACGGCCGGTAGTGCGGGTTCGGCGGAAGTGGCCAGCGACGCGACGGGCGCGTCGGGCAGCGGCAAGAGCGCCAAGGATCTCGACCAGGTCGTGGTGACGGCGCGCTCCGGCGTGGACGAACGCACCAAGGCGCAGACCAGCTACTCGATCACCACCATCGACGAAGATCGCCTGCGCATGCAGAACCCAACCAGCGTCACTGAGGCGATGAAGTCGGTGCCGGGTTTCTGGGTGGAGGCATCGGGCGGCGAAGCGAGCGGCAACATCCGTGCACGCGGCATTCCGGTGGACGGCTTCGGTTCGGTGAACCTGCTGGAAGACGGCATTCCGGTGCAGCACGATCCGGCGCTGGGCTATCTCAATGCGGACCAGGTGTTCCGCCTCGACGAAACCATCGATCGCATCGAAGTGGTGCGCGGCGGCCCGTCGTCGATCTTCTATTCGAATGCGCCGGCTGGTGCGATCAACTTCATTCCGCGCCAGGTGGGTGAATCCGCCGAAGCCCTGGTGAAGTACACGGTGGGCAACTACGGTCTCAACCGCCTGGACTTCTGGTACGGCACGCCGATCGGCGATGGCTGGAAGCTGAGCGCGGGCGGTTTCTATCGCCAGGACAACGGCATCCGCAGCCCCGGCTTCACCAACGACCAGGGCGGCCAGTTGCGCGCCACGCTGTCCAAGCAGTTCGAAGAAGGCAGCATCAGCTTCGACATCAAGCATATGGACGACAAGGTGGCGCTGGACCTTGGCATCCCGATGTTCCGCAATGCAAGCGGCGACCTGCAGGCCGTGCCGGGCTTCAACGGCAACTACGGCACGCTGGCGGGTCCGGAAACCGAACACATCCAGATGATCCAGGGCAACGGCAGCCCGTACAACTTCGACAACTCGCTGGGTACGCAGGTCAAGCGCACGCAGTTCACGGTGAAGTTCGACTACAACCTGGGCGATGGCTGGAAGATCGCCGAGAACCTGCGCTACAGCGATACGGATACGGTACGCAACGGCGTGTATCCGAACGCGGTGCAGACCGTGAGCGATTTCTTCACCGCCACGGCGCAGAAGCAGCTCGCCAAGTACTACCCGAACGCGGCCGGCATGCAGCTGCAGTACGTGGACAACGGCCAGGCCTTCAACGCCAGTCCCAACAACGGACTGGTGGTGACGGGCGGCCTGCGCGGCATCACCATGCCGATGAACGAGTTCACCAGCGATACGCGGCTGCTGCGCAAGTTCGAGTTCGGCGACCAGACGCATGACGTCACGTTCGGCTACTACTACGCGCACTTCAACCAGAGCTTCGACCGCTACTCGTCCACCGCCATCCTCACCGCGACGGACAACGCGCGCCTGCTGGACGTGGTGGCCGTGGACGCGGCCGGCAATCCGCTGGGCAAGCTGACCAACAACGGCATCTACGGCTACGGCTACGAGTGGGCGCACGCCAGCGGCACGTCCAACACCAATGCGTTCTATGCCTCCGACGAATGGCAGGTCAACGACCAGTTGCGCATCGATGGCGGCGCGCGCTGGGAGCGCGTGAACACCACCGGTTGGACCGAGCTGTCGCAGAACGTGAACCTGGGCACGCCGCCGACCAACAACATCCTCACCGGCACCGGCCAGTTCGTGGACTATGACCACAGCTTCAGCAAGCTGGGCTGGACGCTGGGTGCGAACTACCAGTTCAGCGATCACCAGGGCGTGTTCGCGCGCTACACCTCCACCTTCCGCCTGCCGAACCTGAGTTCGTACATCACCACGCCCACGGCCACGCCAATCACGCAGACGATGATCCTGCCGGAGATGGGCTACAAGTACAGCAACCGCTACATGGATGCGTACGCCACGCTGTTCTACACCAAGTACAACAACGTGAGCTTCAGCAACTACGTGTTCGATCCGAACAGTGGCGTGTCCACGCCGCAGACGGGCTACGCGAATACCGAAACCTATGGCCTGGAACTGGAAGGCACCTTCTACCCGACCAAGTGGTTCGACGTGCAGTACACCGCCACCGTGCAGGATCCGAAGTACAAGGGCCTGCGCTATACGACCGTCACGGCGGGCCAGCCGGTGCTGCTCGACTATGACGACAACCAGCTCATCCGCGTGCCGAAGAACAGCTTCCGCGTGGTGCCTGGCCTGAACCTGCTGGACGACAAGCTGCGCCTGCAGATGTCCTACGAGTACGAGGGCCGCCGCTATGTGGATACGGCCAACTCAGTGGTGTTGCCGCAGTACCACACCATCGGCTTGAGCGCGCGCTATCAGATGACGCCGGAACTCTCGTTCTTCCTGTACGCCGACAACCTCAACAACTCGCTGGGCCTGACCGAAGGCAACCCGCGTGCCGGCGAATTGGCGAGCAGCGATGCGACCAAGAGTGTGTTCATCGCGCGTCCGTTGCTTGGTCGTTCCTTCCGCGCCTCGGTGATGTACCGCTTCTGACGGCGTGTCGTGTTCGGCATCCCGCGCGTCGCACCGCATGGCGGCGCGCGGGATGGTTTTTCATCAGGAAACGAGTCATGAATGAGCAATCCCGTGGTTCCTATTGCTTCATCGCGCTGGTGGCGTTGTGGCTGGCGATCCTCGGCGTGGCCTGCGCCACCGAGAACGCACCGGACGTGGTGCTGCACGGTTCGCTGCAAGGCAGCGACAACCACACCTATCGCGAAGTGCCGTTCCAGGTTCCCACGGGCGTCAATCGCATCACGGTGCAGTTCGAATCCACCGGTCGCGACGAGCACACCACCATCGACCTAGGGCTGGAAGATCCGGACGGCTTTCACGGCCAGCAAGGTCTGCGTGGTTGGACGGGCGGCAGCAAGCGCGTCTTCACCGTCGGCGCGGTGGATGCCACGCCGTCGTTTGCACCGGGCCCGATCCAGCCCGGGCGTTGGGCCTTGCTGCTGGGCATTCCCAATATCCGTCCCGCTTCGAAGGCGGAATACACGGCGAGGATCTGGTTTGGCCATCCGGGCGATCCGGCGTGGCTGCCTGCGGTGCTCAACGCGCCGCTGCGCAGCGGCGCGGGTTGGTATCGCGGCGACCTGCACATGCACGGCGCGCACAGCGATGGCAGCTGCCAGACGCAGGGTGGCGATGCTCGCGTGCCATGTCCTCTCGTGTTCACCGTGGAGGATGCGGCGAAGCGCGGACTCGACTTCATTGCGCTGAGCGACCACAACACGGTGTCGCAGGCGAACGATATCCGCGAACTGCAGCCGTATTTCGATCACCTGCTGCTGATTCCGGCGCGTGAAGTGACCACGTTCCAGGGTCACGGCAATTTGTTCGGCACCACCGAACCGCTGGATTTTCGTCTCGGCAGCAAGGCCGTGCCTGACTGGAACGCGTTGTTGACGGCAGTGGGCGCGCTGCATGGCGTGTTTTCCATCAACCATCCGAACCGCCCCAACGATGAAACCTGCATGGGTTGCGGCTGGACACCGGAGCAGCCGGTGGACATGCACCTGGTGCAGGCCATCGAAGCGGTCAACGGCATGGATGCATCGAGCCCCAAGTACACCGGCATTCCCTTCTGGCAGGAACAGCTCAACAAGGGTTTCCACCTCACCGGCATCGGCGGCAGCGACAACCACAACGCGAAGCTGCCATTGCCGGCCACCGGCGGCAGCATGGCGATTGGCCTGCCGACCACGGTGGTGCATGCCAGCGAGCTTTCGATGAAGGCCATCCTCGATGCCATTCGCGCGGGGCATGTGTTCATCGATGCGCAGGGCAGTCGCGATCGCTTCATGGATTTCGCGGCGAGCGTAGGCAATCGTTCGGCCGAGATGGGCGATACCCTGGCCGCGCCTCCAGGCAGCGTGGTGCATGTGACCATGCATGTGACGGCGGTGGCCAACGGCCGTGTCGAGATCATCGTGGACGGGCAGGCCTTCCAGCCAAAAAACGATATGGCCATCCACAGTGCGGCGCAGGCGCTTTCGTTCGATTGGCCCAGTGACGGCAAGGGACATTGGATGCGCGCTAATGTGCGCGGCGCCGATGGCGCGCTGCTGCTGGTGGGCAATCCGGTATATCTCAACGACTGAGTTGAACCATCGCGGCGCGCGACGCCACCCGTCTTCACCTTTCCCTCACGAGGCCGCGCAACGCGGCCTCGTTTTCATGCGTGTGGCAGTGCGCCACCGTAATTTTGCTTAGAACCCCTAGGTAGTCTCTCGAATTGTCAGTGCCTGCCAAATCCACGACCGTGAGCGTCGGCGCGTCGTGTCGACGACGCCCAGGCCGGGCGCAGGACCCAACAGGGCGCCCGTCATGAGTTGTCGTCCGTAACGCAGGCGATCCATCTGCGGTGGTGGCGGCATCGATCCATGAGGAGCTGCTTGGATGCACGCCGCAACTGACCCCGCCAACGCCGGCGTATTCGCACGCAAGACCTGGGCGTTCCGCTGGGCGGTGTGCTGCATGCTGGCGATGCTCGCGTGGGTGAATGTCTGCGCGGCAGCGGACGACCCGTTGCCATCGTGGAATGAGGGCGCCACCAAGCAGCAGATTGAAGGCTTCGTCAAAAAGATCACCACCAAAGGGTCGCCGGATTTCGTCGAGCCGTCCAAACGCATCGCCGTGTTCGACAACGACGGCACGCTGTGGGCGGAGCAGCCCGCCTACTTCGAATTCTTCTTCGCGCTGGACCAGCTGAAGGCCATGTCGCCGCAGCATCCGGAATGGAAGACCACCGAACCCTACAAGTCCGCCCTGGCGGGCGACATGAAAGGCCTGGCCGCCACCGGCGAGAAGGGCGTGCTCGAACTGGTGGCCGCCACGCACTCGGGCATGACCACTGACGAGTTCGCGCGCAATGTGAGCCAGTGGGTATCCACGGCAAAGCATCCCAAGACGCAGCGGGTGTTCACCGAGATGGTGTACCAGCCGATGCTGGAGTTGCTGCATTACCTGCGCGACAACGGATTCACCACGTACATCGTGTCCGGTGGCGGCCAGGACTTCATGCGTGCCTGGGTTCCCGCGGTCTACGGCATTCCGCCGGAACAGATCGTGGGCAGCCAGGGCGAGCTGAAATACGAACTGCAGGACGGCAAGCCGGTACTGGTCAAGCTGCCCAAGGTGGCGCTGGTGGACGACGGTCCCGGCAAGCCGGTGGGCATCCAGCGTGCGCTCGGCGTCAAACCCATCTTCGCGTTCGGCAACTCCGATGGCGACCAGCAGATGCTGGAGTGGACGACAGCCGGCGACGGCGCGCGTTTCGCCGGGCTCGTGCATCACACCGACGCGGCGCGCGAGTGGTCATACGACCGCCAGTCGAAGATCGGCAAGCTCGACAAGGCACTGGATGAGGCCACGGCCAGGGGCTGGACCGTGGTGGACATGAAGAAGGATTGGAACGTGATTTATCCCGCTGAAAAGCAGTAACGCGTGACGACGGTGCAGCGCCCTGAGCGCCGTTGCGGAATGAATGATGTGGTTCATGGTGGCTGCCCCGCGCAGTCGTGCACATTAGGAGGTTCCCCATGTTTCGCCCGTGGCAGCGCAGCACCTTGATCAAGTCACTGACGACAGTGGTGGCGACGGCTTTGCTCGTCGTGGCCGCTGTCACCCTCGAACCTACCGCCGTCAAGGCGCAACCGCCTGCGCAGGACCAGTCGCAGGAGCAGGACAACGGCAAGCCCAACATCCTCGTGATCTTCGGCGATGACGTGGGCCAGTCGAACATCAGCGCGTACTCGATGGGCCTGGTGGGTTATCGCACGCCCAACATCGACCGCATTGCCCGCGAAGGCATGATCTTCACCGACTACTACGCCGAGAACAGCTGCACGGCGGGTCGCTCCACCTTCATCACCGGGCAGACGGTGCTGCGCACCGGCCTTTCCAAGGTCGGCATGCCGGGTGCGAAAGCCGGCCTGCAGGATCGCGACGTCACCATCGCGCAGGCGATGAAAGGCCAGGGCTATGCCACGGCGCAGTTCGGCAAGAATCACTTGGGCGATCGTGACGAATACCTGCCGACCAAGCATGGCTTCGACGAATACTTCGGCAACCTGTATCACCTCAATGCCGAGGAAGAGCCGGAGCGTCCGTACTGGCCGTCGAACGACCCGAACTTCCTGAAGGTGTACAACCCGCGCGGCGTGATGCACACCTTCTCGGACGGCAAGATAGAAGACACCGGCCCGCTGACCGTCAAGCGCATGCAGACGATCGACGACGAGACCACCGGTGCGGCGATTTCGTACATCCAGAAGCAGGCCCAGGGCAAACAGCCGTTCTTCGTGTGGATGAACTTCACGCGCATGCACATCTTCACGCACGTGCGTCCGGAATTCGCGGGCAAGGCCGGCCTGGGCACGAAGGGCCACGAATACGCCGATGGCATGTGGGAGATGGACCAGAACGTCGGCAAGCTGCTCAAGACGCTGGATGACGCGGGCATCACCAAGAACACCATCGTCATCTTCACCACCGACAACGGCCCGAACTTCTTCACCTGGCCGGATGCCGCCAACACGCCGTTCCGCAGCGAGAAGGATTCCAACTGGGAAGGCGCCTTCCGCGTGCCGGCGATGATCCGCTGGCCGGGCCATATCCGGCCCAACACGGTCAGCAACGCGCTCATCTCCGGCCTGGACTGGTTCCCGACCCTGGTGGCAGCGGCCGGCGATGGCGACATCGCAAACAAACTGCTGAAGGGCGCTAGCATCAGCGGCAAATCGTTCAAAGTGCATCTGGACGGCTACAACTTCCTGCCGTATCTCACCGGCAAGACCAACGTCAGTCCACGCGATGAGTTCTTCTACTTCGACGACGATGCCCAGCTGGTTGCGGTGCGATGGGATCCACTGGAGCCCGGTGCAGTGAGGCCGGACGCATGGAAGGCCGTGTTCTGCGAGCAGCGCGCGCCCGGTGGCCTGCAGATATGGATGGAACCGTTCACCTGCCTGCGCCTGCCCAAGCTCTACAACCTGCGCATGGACCCGTACGAGCGCGGCGATATCGGTCCGACGGCCGGCTACTACCAGTGGATCACGGAGAACGCCTATCTCACCGTGGAGGGCAACATGCGCGTGGCCAAATTCCTGGCAACGTTCAAGGACTATCCGCCGAGCCAGTCGCCCGACTCATTCACCATCGACAAGGCGGTGGAGCAGTTGAAGATGGAACTGCAGAAGCAGGGCAAGTAATGACCGGCGACGGGCGGCACGAACGCCGCCTGTCGCGAGCCATAGGCAGACTGCCCGCCGTCGCGCGGGCAGTCTGCATTTTGGGTGTCGATGAGGTGACGCGTATGGCGCGTTCGCCGCGGTTACTTAAGTAGCGCTTCGCGCCTCGCTTCGTCCCTATACTCGAATGACATACCGTCCCGCGCGAGATCCATGCCTGCCATGAAGCCTCCACGCGTTGGAAAACATGACTTTGTGGCCGTGCCCGCCCATTCGGCCACGGCGCGATGGTCGGCCGCGTTGCTGTTTGGCTCCGGCGCTGCGTCGCTGGTCTATCAGTTGCTGTGGATCAAGCAGCTATCGCTGGTGGTGGGCGTGGAGGTTTATGCCGTCACCATTGCGGTGAGCGCGTTCTTCGCGGGGTTGGCCATCGGCGGCGCCTGGTGGGGACGCACGGCGGATGGGCGCGCTCATCCGTTGCGTCTTTATGCGTGGCTGGAAGTGGCGGTCGGTGTGCTTGGTGTGTGCGCGACGATGGTGTTGCCGCAGTGCGCCGGCTTGTTCGCGCAGTTGGAGCAGCACGTCGGCTGGCTCGCATGGCTGCTGCCTTTTGTACTGGTGGGCGTGCCTACGATTGCCATGGGCGGCACGCTGCCCGTACTGGTTCGCGCGAGTGCTGGCGACAGCGTGGCGGGTACCGGCGGCAGGCTGTATGCGGCCAATACGGCGGGTGCGATCGCCGGTGTGCTGGTGGCGCCTTTCCTGTTGCTTCCGACATTCGGTGTGCAGGGAAGCGCGTGGGCCGCCGCAGCGATCAATCTGTCGATGGCGGCGGTGGCGTGGATGCTGGATCGTCGTCACGCGGCGGCTTCACCGGATGTCGCGCAAGAGTGCGCGCCAACGCCTCGTTCCGCACGGCTGGCGCTTGTGCTCTATGCGATGGCCGGCGGCATCGCGCTGGGTTACGAAGTGATTTGGTCGCAGA
This sequence comes from Dyella japonica, assembly GCF_040545895.1. Classification (GTDB taxonomy): domain Bacteria; phylum Pseudomonadota; class Gammaproteobacteria; order Xanthomonadales; family Rhodanobacteraceae; genus Dyella; species Dyella japonica_D. Next base: position 389,186 of record NZ_JBEPMU010000002.1, on the reverse strand, counting down.
CCGTGGTGCAGTTCATGACGACGCGCGCCTTCGCGTTCGCCATGATGCTGGCCGTCTATTTGCTGGGCCTGATGCTGGGCAGTGCGATCCACGCGCGGTTCGCCGATCGCGTGCGCAACGGCTGGTTTGCCTTCGGCATGCTCATCGCGCTCGCCGGCCTGGTGGCCTTGCTGCAGGTCAGTGTGTTGGGCGAATGGTTGCCGACGCTACAGGGTCGCGTGGCGAATGTCGTGACCGAACTCACCGGCAATCGCCTTGCGGCGATGTGCGCGCGCTTCGTGGTTGCTGCCGTTGCTGTCGTGTTGCTGCCGACCGTGCTGTTGGGCGCCGCGTTTCCCGCGGTGCTTCGGCTCTACGCACAGCCGGGGCGAAGCGGTCGCGACGTGGGCTTTGCCGTGGCGGTGAATACCTTGGGCGGTATCGCCGGCACCGCGTTGACGGGATTCTTACTGGTGCCAACGTTCGGGTTGGTGCGTTCGCTGGTCTTGCTCGCGATGGCGGCGGCCGTGGTCGGTGTGACGGCAGTGTTCGCGGGCTCGGCATCGCGCGAGCGGTCGAGGTGGATCGTGGTTGCCGTGGGCGCTTGCTCATTGGTGCTGGGCGTACTGACACCGCCGCAGAAGCTTGCCACGTTGCTGGCGCAGGTGCGCGGTGGTGAACTCACCTACTACCAGGAGAGTCGCGGCGGCACGGTGGCCGTGTTGGCGCAGGGGCAGGGCGAGAACCGCTTCCATCGGCTCTACATCCAGGGCGTATCCAACTCGGGCGACACGCTGCCCTCGCAACGCTATATGCGCCTGCAGGCCTTGCTGCCGTTGATCATCCATCGCGGCGAGCCGCGCTCGGCACTGGTGATCGGCTTTGGCACCGGCATCACGGCCGGCGCGCTGTCGCAGTATCCCGGGCTGACCACGCGTGTGTGCGCCGAACTGCTGCCGGCCGTCGTGCATGCGGCATCGCAGTTTCACGGCAATTACCGCGCGGGAAGCGATCCGGGCCTGGATGTCCGTTTGCGCGACGGGCGCCGCGAATTGCTGGCCAGTCCGCAGACCTACGATGTGATCACGCTCGAACCGCCGCCGCCTTCCGCTGCCGGCGTGGTGAACCTGTATTCGCGCGATTTCTACCAGCTCGCGTCGAAGCGTCTTGCGCCCGGCGGCATCCTGGCCCAATGGTGGCCCATTGCCACGCAGAACGATGAAGACTCGCGCGCCATGGTGCGCGCCTTCCTCGACGCGTTTCCGCACGCCACGCTGTGGACCACGGAGTTGCACGAAATGCTGCTGGTCGGCTCGAACGAACCCATCCAACTCGATGCCGCTCGCATCGCGCAGCACTTCAACCAACCTTCGGTGGCGCAGTCGCTCGGTGAGGTCGGCGTGGCATCGCCCGCAGCGTTGCTGGCGACGTGGGTCACCGATCGGGCCGGCCTTGAGCGCTACGCGGGCAACACGCCCGCGGTCACTGACGATCGTCCAAGCATCGAATACGGCACGTGGCTGCGGCGCAACGAGATCGTGCGCGTGCTGCCGGAACTGGCGACCTTGCGCACCGAGCCGCCCGTGCGCGGTGCCGATCCCCAACTCATCGACGCCATGCACCACCAGCGCGATGTGCTGTTCGCCTTCTACGCGTCAGGGTTGGCGGCGTATCAAGGCGACCGCGAGCAGTGGTCCGAAGCGCTCGGCATGGTGATGCAGGCGGACGGCCAGAATCCCTACTACCGCTGGATCGCCGGTGGCGGCCCGTGATGCGGCGAGCGAAGGAGAGCCATTGGACATGAATGCGAAAGAGGCCGTGTCGACGCTGCAGGCACAGATGGAAACCTCCATCATCGGGCAGCGCGATCTGATTCGGCAGATGATCGTTGGCCTGCTGGCCAATGGACACCTGTTGCTCGAAAGCCTGCCCGGTCTCGCCAAGACGCGTGCGGTGAAAAGCATGGCAAAGAACCTCGATGCCGACATGCGCCGCATCCAGTTCACCCCCGACCTGTTGCCTTCGGACATTACCGGCACGGAAGTGCTGCACCAGAAGGACGGGCAGAACGTGTTCCAGTTCCAGCCGGGGCCGATCTTCGGCAACGTGATTCTTGCCGACGAGATCAACCGCGCTCCCGCCAAGGTGCAGGCCGCGCTGCTGGAAGCCATGGAAGAACGGCAGATCACCGTGGCGGGCACCACGCACGCGATGCCGGACCTGTTCATCGTGATGGCCACGCAGAATCCCATCGAGCAGGAAGGCACCTATCCGTTGCCCGAAGCGCAGCTCGACCGCTTCCTGATGAAAGTACTGGTGGACTATCCGGACAAGGGCAGCGAAGTGAGCGTGCTCGAACTCGTGCGCAGCGAGGAAGTGGGCACGTCCAACGGCGCGCACGCGGCAAAGGCCACGCGCATCGCGCCGGCCAGCGTGTTCGAGGCGCGCGGCGAGATCCACGGCATGCACGTGGCGCCGGCCATCGAGCAATACATCATGGCCCTGGTCGACGCGACGCGTCATCCCGCCAATTACGACAAGACGCTGGCCAGCTGGATACAGGTGGGCGCCAGCCCGCGTGGCGGCATTGCGCTGGAACGCACCTCGCGTGTGCATGCATGGCTGGAAGGCCGCGACCATGTCACGCCCGACGATGTGCGCGCGATGGTGCATCCCGTGCTGCGTCATCGCCTGATCCTTTCCTACGACGCCAGCGCCGAAGGCATTCATGCCGATCAGGTGATCGACAGGATTCTGGAACTGGTGGCCGTGCCGGCCTGAGCGGGAGGTGCGTGCGATGGCAGAGGTGGCAGCCAGCGACGTCGGTACGGTCTACGTCACGCCCTCGTACCTGGCGCGCATGGAATACGACGCGCGACGCCTGCGCGCCACGCCGCATCGTCCGCACCACAGCATCCTCGCGGGTCGCCATGCGTCGCGCCTGCGCGGGCGTGGCCTCAATTTCGAAGAGATCCGCGCGTACGTGCCCGGCGACGATCTGCGCCACCTGGACTGGAAGGCGTCCTCGCGCGTCGGCCACGCACTGGTGCGTTCGTACACGGAAGAGCGTGACCGACCGGCGCTGTTCGTGGTCGATCAGCGCATCTCGATGTTCTACGGCACGCGTCGTGCCATGAAGTCGGTGGTGGCAGCGGAGTTGGCGGCACTCGGCGCGTGGATGTCGTTCCAGGCCGGCGACCGCGCCGGCGCGGTGGTGTTCGACGACGACCACATCCAAAGCATCCGCGCGCACCGCAGCCGTGCGCGCGTGCTGGCGGTGCTCGGTGCACTGGCGCGAAGCAACCAGGCGTTGAACGCGGACAGCCCGGTGCGCATCAATCCCGGCCAGCTGGATGCCGCCTTGCGCGCGGCGCTGCATCTGGCCACGCACGATTACCTCGTCTTCATCGTCAGCGACTTTCTTGGCGCGGACGAGCAGACCTTGCAGCTCATCCGCGAACTGGCCACGCACAACGACGTGGTGGCGGCGCTGGTGTTCGATCCCTCCGCGCGCTCCGTGCCGGACCGCGGCAAGATCGTGGTCACCGAAGGCGAGTTGCAGGTGGAGCTGGATTTCGACCGCAAGACCATCCGCGAACCACTGAGCGCGATGTTCGACCGGCGCCTGCAGGAAACCGTGGAACTGGTGCAGCGCTGCGGCGTGCCCATGCTGGCCATCGATACCGAACAGCCCACGCTGCTGCAGGTGGCGCGACTGCTCGGGCATGTCGCCTTGCGTGGGAGGTAGGCCGTGCTGCTGCTTCCCGACAAGCCGATGGCGTCCATCGCCGATCTCAAGGACATTCCCGCGCCGCCACCCGTGTCCTACGCACCGCAGACGGCGGGATGGTGGGTGGTGGCGGGGCTGATTACGCTTGGCTTGCTGGTGTATGCGTTCTTCCGGTGGCGCCGATGGCGGCGCAATCGGTTTCGCCGTGAGGCGCAGGCCGCACTGGATGCCATCGAGCGCGCGGCGAACGAAGCGGCGACGCGCAAGGAAGCGCTGGCCGCCTTGCCCGCCCTGGTCAAGCGCACAGTGCTGGCGTGGGCGCCGCGGCAGCAGGTGGCGCCACTCAGCGGCGATGCGTGGCTGCGTTATCTCGATGGCACCTATCCGCAAGGCGGATTCGTGCAAGGTCCGGGTCGCCAGCTCGATGCGTTGGCTTATGGCAACGGCGACATCGGCAAGGACGAACTCGCCGCGCTGATGGCGCTGCTGCATCGGTGGATCGACGACCATGTGGCAGCTTGAGCATCCCTGGTTGCTCCTGTTGCTGCCCTTGCCGCTGCTGGTGTGGTGGCTGCTGCCGCCGTACGGCGAACGCACGCGCGCCGTGCGCGTGCCGTTCTTCGACGAACTGACCAAGGCCACGGGGCAGACGCCCGCGCGCGGCGCGGTGGTGCTGCGCGGCAACTGGCTGCGTCGCGTGCTGGCGCCGGTGTGCTGGGCGCTGGTGGTGCTGTCGCTGGCCGGGCCGCAGCGGCTGGAGCCACCCATCGAACGCATCGAATCGGCGCGCGACCTGCTGCTGGCGATCGATTTGTCCGGCTCCATGGCCACGCCGGATTTCCTCGATCCGCAAGGGCAGCGCGTCGACCGGCTGAGCGCGGTGAAAAGCGTCGTCGACGATTTCATCGCGCATCGCACCACCGACCGCATCGGCCTCATCGTGTTCGGCACCAACGCGTTTCCTCAGGCGCCGCTGTCGCTTGACCACGTCGCCGTGCGCGAGTTGCTCGATGAATTGCGCGTGGGCATGGCGGGCGAACAGACGGCCATCGGCGACGCCATCGGCGTGGCCGTGAAGATGACCGAGCATTCGAAGCAGCGCGAGCGCGTGCTGATCCTGCTCACTGACGGCAACGACACGGCGGGCCGCATTCCTGCGGACAAGGCGGCCGAGATCGCCAAGGCCGGCCACATCGTGATCCACACCATCGGCATCGGCGATCCCGCGGCCAAGGGTGAGAACCGCGTGGATCTGGACGCGCTCAAGCGCATTGCCAGCGCCACGGGCGGGCGAAGTTTCCGCGGCGAAAACCGCGAACAGTTGGCCGACATCTATGCGCTGCTCGACCGCGTGACGCCCAGCAAGGTGAAGCATTCGGTGTACCGGCCGAAGGTGAAGTTCTACTACGTGCCACTGGGTGCGGCCTTGCTGCTGATGGTGGCGTATCACCTGGCGATGCTGGGCGTACTGGCGCCGCTGGCTCGACGCCGCGCCGTGTCCCGACTCTCGCCTGATGCATCGGGGAGCTGAGATGGAGCAGGGCTTTCACTTCATCCGACCGTTGTGGCTGCTGCTGTTGCCGGTGGGGCCGCTGCTGCTCTGGTGGTGGGGGCGTCGCAACGATCCGCTGCAACGATGGAAGGGCATGATCGCGCCGCATCTGCTGGCGCACCTCGTCGTGGGCGACAGCGAGCGATGGCGGCCGCGCCCCATCCATCTGGTGTGCGCCGTGCTCATCATTGGCAGCATGGCCTGCGCCGGACCCACGTGGGAACTGGAATCGCCGCCATTCGCGGAAGATCGCGCGCCGCTCGTCGTGGCGATGGATCTCTCCGCGGCGATGAATGCCATGGACGTCTCGCCGACGCGGCTCGAACGCGCCAAGCAGAAAGTACGCGACTTGATGGCCCTGCGCGCGGGCGGCCGCACCGGCCTTATCGTCTACACCAGTTCGGCGCACATGGTGTTGCCGCCGACGGATGACGCGGCGTTGATGGAAATGTTCCTCTCCGCGCTGAGCACGGATCTGCTGCCCTCCGGCAAGGGACTCAACGCAGGCGCCGCGCTTGCGCTGGCGGACAAGCTGCTCAACGCGGAGAGCGATCCGGGCACTATCGTGTTCTTCACCAGCGGCTTCGACGATGCGCAGATTCCCGCATTCGTGGCGCACCGGCAGCATTCGCGGCAGCAGGTGTTGATGCTGGCCGTGGGCACCACGGAAGGCGGCCCCTTGCGCGGGCCCCATGGTCAGATTCAGACGAGTGCGGATGGTGCGCCCATCGAGGCCAAGCTGGACGACGACGCGCTGCAGCGGCTCGCCACGCAGGCGCATGTTCCCTTGGCCAGCGTCACCTCGGGCAACGACGACATGCAGTGGGTGCAGCGCGAGGCGGTGCATCACCTGCAGATCGTGAAGGACAACTCGTCGGTGCACTGGAAGGAGTACGGTTACTTCCTGTGCTATCCGCTGGTGCTCATCGCGCTGTTCTGGTTCCGGCGCGGCTGGATGGTGCGCTGGGTGTTCGTGCTCGGCGTCACGGGGCTGGCGATGCATCCGTCCTCGGCGATGGCGGCGGACTGGCACGTCGCCGACTGGTTCTTCACTCCCGACCAGCAGGGTCGCTGGTACTACGAGCATCGCGATTTCGAGAAGGCCGCGCAGCATTTCCAAAACCCTTACTGGAAGGGCTGGGCGCTGTACCAGCACGGGCGCTGGGACGATGCGCGCAAGATCTTCGAGACCTTGCCGGGCGCGGACGCGAAGTTCATGGCCGGCAACAGTTACGCGCATCAGTTCGAGTACGAGGAAGCCAGGCAGGCCTACGACGAGGCGCTGCGCATGCGTCATCCGTTCCCCGATGCGGAGGCCAATCTGCGCCTGATGGTCGCGCTGATGAAACAGCGCCAAAGCGTACCGGACGAGGATCAGGACGACGAAACCCGTCCCGACCAGATCAAGCAGGACAAGGAAGGTGCCAAGGGCAAAGGCAAGATGCAGGTGATGGGCAACCGTCCTGCGCAGCTGCCCGCCGATGTGTGGATGCGCAACCTCAGCGTGTCGCCCGCCGATTTCCTGCGCACCAAGTTCAGCATCGAGGACGGCCAGCCTGCGCCCGCCGGCAGCGCTGCAGGGGCACAGCCATGAAGCGCCTGCTGGCATGCCTGCTGTGCCTGGGGATGATGATTGCCCACGCCGACGAGCCCGTTGCGCCGCCATCGCCGCCGATGCGCGTGCGCGTGCATCAGGAGCCCGCGGGCGCGCTGATGCAGGGCGAGACGGCGCGCATCGTGGTGGACGTGCTGACTTCGGATTTCTTCATCGATGCACCGGTGTTGCCGGAGTTGCACATCGACGGTGCGTATCTGTCGCTCTCCGCCGAAACGCCGGGGCATCTGGTGGAAACCGTGGATGGCCAGAACTGGTCGGGCGTTTCGCGCACCTATCTCATCACGCCGCTGATGTCGGGAACCGTGGAGATTCCATCGTTCGAGATCACCGCGCATCTCGGCGCGCAACGTTTGCCCGTCACCGTGCAGACGCCGCCGCTGTCGCTGCGGGTGCAGGCACTGGTGTTGCCGGACGGCGTGACGGAAGCATTGATTGCCCGTTCGTTGAAGGTCACGCAGACCATCACGCCCGAGAACACCGGTCTGCACGTGGGCGATACGGTCACGCGCCGCATCGAGATATCGGCCGAGGGCGCACCCGCGATGATGCTACCGCCCAGCACGTTCGCGCCGGTGGACGGGCTGACCCTGTATCCGGCCTCGCCCGTGGTGCGCGATGCGGTGGACAACCACGGCGGCTTCGTCGGCGGCAATCGCGTGGACACGGCCAGCTACGTGATCGACCATCGTGGACGCTACACGCTGCCGCCCGTCACCGTGCGCTGGATGGACAGCCGCACGCGCGAATGGCGCGAGAGCACGGTGCCGGCCGTGCACTTCCATGCCTGGTGGGGGGCGGCCAACAAGCCGAGGTTCGCGTTGCCGCAGCGAGGGTTCATGCCATGCCTGATCGGTTGGTTTTCCAGCGATGCAGGATTGGCGCTGATGACGCTTGCCGTGCTGGCGGCACTGGCCTGGTACTTCCGCGCGTGGTGTGCGCGGCAATGGCAACGATGGAAGGCGTGGCGATATGAGTATCGCCATCGTGAAGCCGTCGCGTTCCGCGCCGTTCGTCGTCGGCGCAACGAGACGTCGGCAGCCGCGTTGGCGGAAGCCGTCGACGCATGGGTGCGTCGCGCTGCGGCGGATGGTGCACCGGGCAGCATGCATGGCTGGGTGGCCAGCTACGGCGACGCCGCGCTGCACGATGCGTGGAACGCATTGCAGGATGCGCTTTATGGCGGCAACGGTTCCACGTGGTCCGCGCAGGTGCTGGTCGACAGGCTCACCGACGCGCGGCACCTGTGGAAGCGCAGCCGCTGGCGCTGGCGGCAACGACCGGCCTTGCCGCCGCTCAATCCCATGGCATGAGTGGCGACACGCGTTCACGGCGTCATCGCACACACCGGCTACCATGCCGACGCGACGGTTGAAACATGGCGCCCGGGAAGAGGCGCGCAACTCGTACGGGCATGAGGAGAGGGCATGGGCCGTTCCAGGAAGAGCCATGGCAAGCGCTCTGGCAAGGGCGCGTCTGCGCGTCCGACCTCACCGTCTGCCGCCGTGCCTTCGCCGGACGAACGTCATCGTCGTCTCTGGTGGATGCCGCTGGGCCTGGGCGTACTGGTGCTTGTGTTGCTGGGCATCTGGTGGTTGCGCGTGCCTGCACCTGGCGTCGCGACCACGCCGGTGGCATCCGTGGCGACGGCGCCCACGCCCGTGACGGCCGCGTTGCCTGCGGCGCATTACGTGGGTGCGCAGGCCTGCGCGTCTTGCCATGCGAAGGAAACGCAGGCCTGGCAAACCTCGCACCACGCGCTGGCGATGCAGGTGGCGGACCACAAGACCGTCGCGGGGCGGTTCGATGGCAACGCCTTGAAGCAGGATGGCTCCGTGGCCAGCTTCTTCAAGCGCGATCACCGCTACTTCGTGAAGACCGACGGCGCGGACGGCAAGCCTGCCGAGTTCGAGGTGAAGTACACGTTCGGCGTCTACCCGCTGCAGCAGTATCTGGTCGCATTCCCCGATGGCCGCCTGCAGGCGTTGCGCGCATCGTGGGATGCTCGCCCGGCCGCCGAGGGCGGCCAGCGCTGGTTCAATCTCTATCCCGGCGAACACATCGACGCGCACGACACACTGCACTGGACGCGCCTCAACCAGAACTGGAACTACATGTGCGCCGACTGCCATTCCACGAATGTGCAGCGCCATTACGACCTGGCCAGCAACAGCTTCAAGACCACGTGGAACGAGATCAACGTGGCCTGCGAGGCGTGCCATGGCCCGGGTTCGCGCCATGTGGAGTGGTCCAACGCCGGCGATGCGAAGAAGAAGGCCGATCCGTCGATGGGCCTGACCATCGCGCTCGACGAGCGCAAGGGCGTGCACTGGATTCCCAATCCGGCATCGGGCAATCCCGCGCGCAGCGCGCCGCTGGCGACGCATCGCGAGGTGGAAACCTGCGCGGTCTGCCATTCGCGCCGCAGCATCATCGCGGAGGACACCGCGCCCACTGGCCGACTGATGGACACGCACGATCCCGTGCTGGTTGCCGAAGGCCGCTATCACGCCGATGGTCAGCAGCTGGATGAGGTGTATGTGTATGCCTCATTCCTGCAGAGCCGCATGTACGCCAAGGGCGTGACGTGCAGCGACTGCCATGATCCGCATACGGGCAAGACGCGCGCGCAGGGCAATGCGCTGTGCGAAAGCTGCCATACCGCGACGGTGTACGACACGCCGTCGCACCATATGCACGCGAAGGGCAGTGCGGGTTCGCAATGCGTGGCCTGCCATATGCCGTTGAAGAACTACATGGTGATCAATGCGCGCCCGGATCATTCCATCCGCGTGCCGCGACCTGATCTCTCCGTGCAGTACGGCGTGCCCAATGCCTGCGCCAACTGTCACGCCGACAAGGGCGCGCCGTGGGCGGCCGATGCCATCGCCAAGGCGCATGGTCCCGAGCGCAAGGGCTATCAGCATTTCGTCGAGGCATTGGATGCGGCGCGTCGCGGCAAGCCCGGTGCCGCCTCTTTGCTGACCACGCTGGCGGGCGATGCCAGTTCGCCGGTCATCGCGCGCGCCACGGCGGTGAACGAACTCCATCGTTATCCCAGCCCCGATGCGCTGCCCGCCATCAAGACTGCCCTGGCGGATGAAGACCCGCTGATGCGTGCCGCCGCGCTCGATACGCTGCTCGCCTTCCCCACGGAAGTGCGCGGGCCACTGGCGGCGCCGCTGGCAGACGATGCGGTACGCGATGTTCGCGTGAAGGCAGGGCGAGTCCTGGCCGCCGTGCCCGATGAGCAACTGGACGCCACGCAACGCAGCGCGCGCGATCGTGCGTTCGCTGCCTATCAGCAAGCGCAGGCGGCGATTGCCGATCGTCCGGAATCGCACTACAACCTCGGCGTGGTCGACGTGGAGCGCGGCGACACGGCGGCCGCCGAACAGGCATTCCTACAGGCGCTCAAACTGCAGCCGGACTTCGTGCCGGCCTACGTGAACCTCGCCGACATGTACCGCGGCACCGGTCACGAGGCGCAGGCGGAAAGCGTGATCGACGAAGGTTTGCGCGCCGTGCCCGGCAACGGCAACCTTCTGCACGCCAAGGGCCTGTCGCTGATCCGGCAGAACGAAGCGAAAGAAGCGTTGCCGTGGCTGGAACGCGCGCATCGCGCCGAACCCGGCAACGCGCGATTCGCCTATGTCTATGGCGTCGCGCTCAACTCCTCTGGCAAGGTTGACGAGGCGCGCAAGCTATGGGAAGAGAGCCTGCGTGCGTCGCCCTATGATGCGTCGCTGCTGTTTGCGCTGGCGGGCGCCGAACGCGATGCGGGCAACCAGGACAAGGCGCGCGAGTATGCCGAGCGCCTGGTGGCCGTGGCCCCACGCTCGCGCGAGGCACACGAATTGCTGAAGAGCCTGGGCGGCGACAACACGCCCACGTTCCATTGATGCGGCGTGGCATGCCCTGACGCGGGCTTTCGGCGCGTCAGGGTCGTGGTGGCCAGTGATGTTCTATCGCTTGTCCAGCGAATACCGGCCGGGACCGGCGATGCACAGCAACAGCAGGCCGCCGCTGATGCTCACGTTCTTGTAGAAATTGATCATCGTGCCGATGCGCTCGGGATCGACCATGTGCCAGAACTGGTGGCCGATCACCGCGGCAGCCAGCGTGTAGATGCCCAGCAACAAGGCCAGGGGGCGCGTGTAGAAACCCACCGCAATGGCCAGTCCCACGAAGAACTCCAGGATCACCGCGATGCCGGCGGTGACTGCCGGCATGGGCACGCCGACGGAACCCATATAGGCGACGGTCGCCGAAAAACCGGTGAGCTTGTACCAGCCGAAGATAACGAACAGAACCATCAGCAGAAGGCGAGCAAGAAGAAGCATCCCGTCCCTGCTGCCTGCCAGCAACGTATATCGCATGGTCGTTCTCCCATGACTCTACGCAAGGCATGCGGGTGATGACCCGCGTGGATCGCACCTATAAGGCGGCGCGGTCGACCACACTATATTCCTGCGCGCGTCTTATGGGGCAGCCCCTCTTCGCACTTCACGCATCTTCGGGAATATCGCTCTTGTAGCGATCGGCGGCCACGTCGCGCGACAACTCCGGCGCCATGCGGCGACGTGCTTCGTCGAAGCGGTTCCACTCGTCGACATCGGGCAGCGAGGGGATGGTGATCACTTCGCCCTGGTCGTAACCGGAAAGCGCCGCGTCGACCATTTCATCCACTTCCATGATCATGTGCGCGGGAATGGCGTCGAGGCCGCCGGTCTGTTCCCAGATGTCGGTGCGCGTGACGCCGGGCAGTACGCACTGCACGCGAATGCCTTGCTCCACCACTTGCTTGTGCAGGGCCATGGTGTAGGTCAGCACGTAGCTCTTGCTGGCGGCATAGGCGCCACCGAACAGCTCGGGTGCAATCGCCAGTACCGAGGCGATGTTGATGATGCTGCCTTGGCCGCGCGCGATCAGTCGCGGAAGCAGCGCGGCGACCAGCCGCGACGGCGCGGTGACGTTGAGCTCGATCATCGCCTGCACCGCATCGGGCGGCGTCTGCGCCAGCACCGATCCGCCGCCCATGCCGGCGTTGTTGACGAGGATGCCGATGGTCTCGTCGTCGCGCAGGCGCTGCTCGACCTTCGCGCGTTCGGCGGGCACGGTGAGGTCCGCCGCCAGCACGTGGGTTTTCACGTGATATTCACGGGCAAGACGCGCGGCGAGTTCCTCCAGCTTGGCGATGTTGCGCGCCACCAGCACCAGCGGATGGCCGCGCTGGGCGAAGCGATCCGCATAGGTGGCGCCGATGCCGGTGGATGCGCCGGTGATGAGGACGGTGTCGAGCTGCTCCACAACGGACATGCGGTTCTCCTCGAATGGGGCGTGTGATGGCGGCCGGGTGCCGCAACGCATGCCCGCAAGCTTGCTCCCGCGCTGCGGCGCTGTCACGCCTTTCGAGAAGGCGGGCAACCGTAAAACTACGTAGCCCGCTTGGGTGTTTTTGCGCTCGTGGGCCGTGGCGTCCTGACCGAACATGACGGGGTGAGGGATACGCCCATTCGGCATGCGCGCATCGCCATCACGTACCCGCGCTTCCACGCAGAACCCGGCATCGGGCGATCGACACCCAAAGGAGAATCCACATGACGAAGTTCCAGCGTTCCACGGCTTGCCTGCTTGGCGCGGCGATCGCTCTTTCGGCAGCGCCGCTCGCGTGGGCACAGCAAGCCCGCACCGCCGCTCCCGTCAACTCCACGGTGCATGAGTTGGCGCGCGAGGACAAGACGATCACCGCGACCGTGGTGTCGGTGGACCAGGCCACCCGCCTCATCACCTTCAAGGGCCCCAAAGGCAAGGAAGTCACCGTGCAGGCCGGGCCCGAAGTGCAGAACCTCGATCAGCTCAAAGCCGGCGACCAGGTGACGGCGCATTACCAGGCGGCGGTCGCCTTTCAGTTGATGCCGGCCGACAGTGCAACGGCGGGCGTGGATTACTCGGCAGGCCAGTCGAGTGCGCCGAAGGGCAGCGAGCCCGGCATGAAGGCCGGCCAGACGGTAACGGTCACCAGCAAGCTCACGGCCGTGGACTTGAAGCATCACACCGTGACGCTCACCGGCCCCGACGGCAAGGCGCGCACCATCGAGGTGAAGGATCCCGAGCGCCAGGCGCAGATGAGCAAGCTCAAAGTGGGCGACATGGTGGTCGCCACCTATGTCGAAGCGCTTGCGGTCACGGTGACGCCCAAGGCCAAGGTCAAGTAGGCAGAAAAAAGAAGAGGGCCGCCAGGCGACCCTCTTCTTCGGGAGCAATGTTCGCAGATGGAGAAACCACTGCGAAAACCATAACGCTTGTTACGGAACGCCACCTTCGCGCACCAGTGCCATCACTTCGTAGCACGCGCCCATGGTGTGGTAGTCGGTCTTGCCGGCCGGGCTCTTCTCATCGTCAACCTTGCGATTGTCGCGCGTGAGGATGCGATACCACGCGCCGTACGTGTGATCGACGAAGTGCTCCCACGAGTACGCCCACAGCTTCTCGTACCACGCGTCGTATTCCGCGAGGCCAGTGCGTGCATGCAGCAGCGCGGCCGCGGCGAGCGATTCGGCCTGCACCCAGAAATACTTGTCGTCGTCGCAGACCTTGCCGTCGGGCGCGAAGCCATAGGCCATGCCGCCGAACTCCTTGTCCCACGAGTTGGCAAGCGCGGTGTCGAACAGGTGCTTGGCGGTGGGTACCAGCCACTCCACTTCGCGGCCGCGTTCAAGCAGCAGCGGTTCCATGATCAACAGCAGCTTGGCCCACTCGGTTTGGTGGCCCGGCTGGAAACCCCACGGACGGAACAGATGCTTGGGATTGTCGAGGTTGTACTTCCAGTCGACGTTCCAGTTCACGTCGTAGTGTTCCCACACCAGGCCATCGGCCTTGGCGGCCTGGCGGCGCGTCATGTGGTCGGCAAGCTGCAGCGCGCGTTCCAGGTAGCGCGGTTCGTCGCTGGCCTGGTAGGCGGCGAGCATGGCCTCGCACATGTGCATGTTGGCGTTCTGGCCGCGGTAGTCGGTGAACTCCCATTGGTCGTTCGCCTCGTCGCGGTAGAGGCCCGCGTCGGCATCCCAGTAGCGCTGTTCCAGCAGCTCCCAGGTTTCGTCCATCCACGCCTCGGCCTCGTGCACGCCAGCCTTTTTCGCGGTGGCGTAGGCCAGCAGCACGAAGGCCACGCCGTAGGCGTGATACATGGTGTCTTCGGGCTTGCCGTCGCGGATGGTCCAGGCGTAGCCGCCGGTGGCCGGGCTGCGATGCACGTCGCGCAGGTAGCGCAAACCATGATGCACGGCGTCGAGGTATTCGGCGTTGCCGAACTCGTTGTACGCCATCGCGTAGTTGAAGACGAAGCGCGTGCTGCTCACCAGGTGACGATGGCTGCGGTCGTAGATCGTGCCGTCGTCCTTGTAGTAGTGGAAGAAGCCGCCGGCCGGATCGATGCAGTGCGGATGGTAGAACGCCATCGTGGTGGCGATGTGCTCGCGCAGGAACGCCTCGCTGCGGAAATCGGGCGTGGTGGTCATGCGTAGGTCTCCATGAAACTCAGCACTTCGGCTTCGTCGGGAATGGCCGAGAACGAACCCTGGCGCGTCACGGTGAGCGCGCCACAGGCTGCTGCGAAGCGCAGGGCGGCATGCAGGCGGGGAAGTTCGGTGATCAGGTGGTCGATGCGGTCGTTGCCGTGTTCGAGCGTGGCCAGCTGATAGAGCAGGCCACCGACGAAGGCATCGCCCGCAGCGGTGGTGTCTACCGCCGGCACGGCATACACCGGCAGCTCGCCTTCCACGTCAGGATGGAACCAGCGCAGCGGTTTGGCGCCATCGGTGATGATGACCAGGCGCGTGCGGCCTTCCCACAGTTTCGCCAGCGTGGCTTCCTCGCCGTCGACGGCGAGCCAGGCGAATTCCTCCGCGCTGAGCTTCACCACGTCGGCCAGGTGCAGCGCCGGCCACAACAGCGGACGCGGTTCCACGTCGCGCGGCCACAAGGCCGGGCGCAGGTTGAGGTCAAAGCTCACCAGTGCGCCGGCAGCGTGCGCGCGGCGCATGCCGTCGCGCGTGGTTTCCGCCAGCGCGGCGTCGGTCATGCTGTTGGAGCACACGTGGAACACGGCCGTGCCGTGGAAACTTTCCGCGTGGAAATGCTCCGGACGGAACAGCAGGTCGGCCGACGGCGGACGATAGAAGCTGAAGCTGCGCTCGCCGGTCGCATCGAGCGATACGAAGGCGAGTGCGGTGTTGGCTTCGTCCGTGCGGGCCACGCCGGCCGTGTTCACGCCAGCGCTTTTGAGGCTGTGCAGCAGGAAGTCGCCGAACATGTCCTTGCCGAGCATGCCGGCAAACGCCGCCTCGCCGCCAAGGCGGGCAACAGCAACGGCTACGTTGGCCGGCGCGCCGCCGGCATAGGGAACAAAGCTGCGTGGAAAACCGGCGTCGTCGCCGCCTTCGCTATGGAAATCGATCAGTGCTTCGCCGAAGCAGAGGATAGTGCGTGACATCAACAAAGACTCAATGGGTGGAAGCGGGCGTAACGGCGTTGCGAACGAGTGAGCCGCGCAGTCCGTAGAACACGATGTAGCCGTAGCAGAGCAACGGAAGAATGAAGGCGTGCTGGATGCCCATGTGGTCGGCCAGTACGCCCTGCGCCAGCGGCAGCAGCGCGCCGCCGACGATGGCCATGATCAGCAGGCTCGATGCCTTGCCGGTGAGCGGACCCATGCGTTCGATGCCGAGCGCAAAGATGGTCGGGAACATGATGGAGTTGAACAGGCCGATGGCGATCACGCTGACCATCGCCACGTCGCCATGCGTGAGCATGGTGGTGAGCACGAGCAGGGCGGCGACCGCGGCAAACGCGGCCAGCAGCTTGCGCGGGTTGATGTACACCAGCAGCGCCGAGCCAGCCAGTCGACCGACCATGGCGCCACCCCAGTACAGCGACACGTAATGCGCGGCCTGCTGCTCGCTCATGTGGCCGATCTCGGGCAGCGACAGGTAGTTCACCAGGAAGCTGCCGATCGACACTTCCGCGCCCACGTAGAAGAAGATCGCCAGCACGCCGAACAACACGTGGCTGTGGCGCAGCGCGTCCATCAACGTGTGATGCGTGGCGTCGGCCGCTTCGGTCGATTCGGTGAGCGGCGGCAAGCGGAACAGCCACACGCCCACGGCGAGCACGAGCAAGGCACAGCCCAGCCCGAGGTACGGCTTCTGCACCAATTCGGCCTGCTTCTGGCGATAGCTGGCCAGTTGCTGCGCCGTTTCCGGTGCGAGGTTGGCGCGCACCTTGGCCAGTTGCGCGGCGGCATCCGTATCCAGATGCGAGGAAGCGAGCTTGTCGAGTGCGCCCGCCAGATTGGCCGACGGCAACGCCGCGAACTGCTGCGGCGACAATGCCGACAGCGTGGCGAGCAGCGGTGCACCGGAGAGTTTGTCCAGCGCCTGCGGCAACTGCGCGGTCGGCAGCTGCGCGATGGCGGCGGCCACGTCATTGGCGGGCAGGCGATCGAGCGCCGTGGCGGCGGCATCGTTCAACGCGGCCACGAGGCGTTCCGGCGGCGCCTGGCGAATGGCCTCGACAGCCTGCGCGGGCGGCGCATCGTTGAGCGTCTGCACCAGCTGCACGGTTTCCGGCGCCTTGCGCACGGCATCGGGCACGCCGGCGCTGACGGCGGCGAGAATCAGCAGGCCGCCGAACCACGGGCCGAGCGTGGTGCCCAGCGAATTCATCGCCTGCGCCAGCGTGAGGCGGCTGGAGCTGGTGCGTTCGGGACCGAGCAAAGCCACGTACGCATTGGCCGCCACCTGCAGCACGGTGATGCCGGTGGCCAGCACGAACAAGGCTGCAAGGAACGCCGGATACGAATGCAGCAAAGCCGCCGGCCAGAAACCGAAGGCACCGACGGCGGCAATCGCCAGGCCCGCCACGATGCCCTTCTTGTAGCCGAGTGCAGCGACCAGGCGGCCGGCCGGCAGCGACATCAGGAAGTACGCACCGAAGAAGGTGAACTGCACAAGCATGGCCTGTGCGTAGTTCAACTCGAACACGGTTTTCAGATGTGGAATCAGGATGTCGTTGAGGACGGTCAGGAAACCCCACATGAAGAAGATCGTGGTGGTGACCGCCATCGCCAGCGGGTAATCGGTGTAGCGCGTGGAGCCGGTGGCCGGCGACGACGACGTCGCCGACTGAATGGGTGGAGCTGCGAAGGCCATGCGGAATCCGTGGGTCAGGAAAGAGGGTTGCTGCTTTCGCGCACGACCAGTTCCACCGGCGCGATGATGGTGCCCGAAGGCGCCTGCGGGTCGCGCAGGCGGGCCAGGAGCATGTCCGCCGCCTGTCGTCCGCGTGCTCGCGGTGCGGTGGACAAGGTGGTGAGCGAGGGCATGCTCATGGCGGCTTCGGCGATGTCGTCGAAGCCGGTCACGGCGAAATCGCGCCCTGCCTGCCGGCCGTGCTGGTGCAGGCCGAGCATCAGGCCAAGCGCCACGGCGTCGTTGTAGCAAACCGCGGCCGTGGGAGCGGTGCCCGAGCTTTCGAACAACGCACCTGCCGCGCGGGCGGCATCCATGCGCGTGGGCGTGCTCTGCACGCGCCAGTGCGATTCGACCGGAAGACCGGCCGCATGCATCGCCTGCGTGTAGCCGGCATGGCGTTCGCGCGTGGAACTGGCGTGGTCGTGCCCGCCGAAGAAGGCGATGTGGCGATGACCTTGCCCGATCAGATGCTCGGTGGCCTGACGCGCGCCGCGCTCGTTGTCGAGCATCAGGCGGTCCCAGTGCGCGTACTCCGGCAGCTCGCCGCCGAGTTCGCGGTTGAACAGCACCACCGGCGTATGCGTGCCGACAGCGGCGAGCACCTTGCGGGCTTCGCTGTCTTCGGCCGGCGAGAGGATGATGCCGCCCGGACCGTGCTCGATCAGCGAGCCCAGCACGGCGTGCTCGCGCTCGGCCGAGTCGCCGGAGCTGCCCAGCAGGGTCACGAAGCCGGCCGCGCCCAGGGTTTCGTCCACGCCCGCGGCGAATTCGGCGAAGAACGGGTTCGCCAATTCGTTGATGACCAGGGCCACGCTCGACGACGTACGCCGGCGTAGGTTGGCCGCGGCCCGGTTGTAGACGTATCCCTGGCGCCGCAGTTCTTCCTCGACCCGTGCTCGGGTAACCTTGTTCACGAGGGGACTGCCACGCAGCACCAGCGAAACCGTGGCGCGGGACACACCGCAGCCGGCTGCGATGTCGTTGAGTGTGATCTTTCTACCGACCGGGGTCTGGCTTTCCATCGCAGGCCTGGGTTGATTGGAACGATCCAAAGGTACCTGCGTCCGCGCACGAACGGAACCGATTTCGATGGCGCGACGCAGCATGCAACGATGCCAGCAGAGATGTTAGCGTCTGGCGAAATTAGAACGATTCAAATCTACGCGTTCGGGGAATTCTATGCGTTCTTTGCCTTTCCGTGCATGGCTGCCCAGTTTGCTGGCGGTCGCGGTCTCGATTTCCCTCGCTGCGCCGGCCTCCGTGCGGGCTGCCGAGGGGCATTCGGCCGACGTCGACCCCCGCATCGGCACCGGCGGCGACGGCCACACCTTCCCGGGTGCCACGGTGCCGTTTGGCATGATCCAGCTGTCGCCGGACACGGCGATGCCCGATTTCAAGCATGCCTACAAGTACGCCGCCGGCTACCAGTACGGCGACAGCAGCCTGCTCGGCTTCTCCCACACGCATTTCTCCGGCTCCGGCCATTCGGACCTGGGCGACGTGCTGGTGATGCCGATTGCCGGCGACGTTCGCCTGGAGCAGGGTGACCCGGCCAAGCCCGGCAGCGGCTACCGCTCGCGCTTCAGCCATGACACCGAGGTGGTGCAGGCCGGCTATTACGCCGTCACGCTGAGTGACTACGAGGTGCGCGCCGAGCTCACCGCCGGCCGACGCATCGGCTGGCATCGCTACACGTTCCCGGCTGGCAAGCCGGCGCACCTGCTGCTGGATCTGCGCCCGAGCATCTACGACTACTCGGGCAAGGTGCTGTGGGCCAGCCTGCGCGTGCATGACGACGGCACGGTCACCGGCTGCCGCACCACGCGTGGTTGGGCGCCGGGCCGCGAGTTGTGCTTCGCCATGCGTTTCTCGCAGCCGATGGCCTCGCGCACGCTCTACAACCGCGAAACCGATCTGACCTACAAGGGCTTCAAGGGTCCCGGTGAACAGCCGGAGGACCACGACGCGCAGAGTGGCCGCGCGCTGGAAGGCGTGTTCGACTTCGGCACGCTCAAGCAGCCGCTGGGCGTGAAAGTGGCGATTTCGTCGGTGAGCGAAGCCAACGCCGTCGCCAACCTCGACGCCGAAGGCCAGGGCTGGGATTTCGATGCGCGCCGCGCCGAAGCCCGCGCCCAATGGGACAAGGCACTTGCCTCCATCGATGTGGAAGGCAGCAAGGACCAGCGCGTCGGCTTCTATACCTCGCTGTACCACGCGTTGTTGTCGCCCACGCTGAGCATGGACGTGAATGGCCAGTTCCGCGGTGCGGACAACGCCGTGCACGAGGCCGTCGACAAGAACGGCAAGTTCGAATTCCACTCGACGTGGTCGCTGTGGGACGTGTATCGCGCCCAGCAGCCGCTGATGGCGCTGCTGATGCCCGAGCGCAGCACGCACTTCATCCGCTCGCTCATTGCATCGCGTGAAACCAGCCCGTTCGGCATCCTGCCGGTGTGGGCGTACCAGGGCCTGGAAACGTGGTGCATGATCGGCTACCACGCCGTGCCGGTGATCGCCGATGCCTACGTGAAGGGCGTGCGCGGTTTCGACGCCGACGCCGCATTGAAGGCAATGGTCGCCAGCGCCACCTATGCGCCCTATGGCGACCTGGGCGACTACATGAAGATCGGCTACGTGCCCATCGACAAGGAGCCCGAGGCCGCCTCGAAGACGCTCGAATACGCCTACGACGACTGGTCGCTGGCGCAGATGGCCAAGGCCATGGGCCGCAAGGACATCGCCGCCACCTTCGACAAGCGCGCCGGCAACTGGCGCAATGCCTACGATCCGAAGACCGGCTTCATGCGCGCGCGCAAGAGCGACGGCGCGTTCCGCGAACCGTTCAACCCGGACGCCGCCGGCTACGGCAGCGACTACACCGAAGGCAACGCGTGGCAGTACTCGTGGTACGTGCCGCAGGACGTGGCCGCGCTGATCAAGGCGATGGGCGGCGACGCGACCTTCGTCAGCAAGCTCGACAGCGTGTTCGAGGCCAAGGTCGACAAGTCGCACTTTGCCAACGTCGAGGACATTACCGGCCTGATCGGCTGGTACGCGCACGGCAACGAGCCCAGCCATCACCTGGCCTATCTCTACGACTACGCCGGCGCTCCGTGGCAGACGCAGAAGCGCCTGAAGCAGATCATGGACAGCCAATACGCCACCCGTCCGGATGGCCTGGCGGGCAATGATGACCTGGGCCAGATGTCGGCCTGGTACATCTTCTCGGCGCTGGGTTTCTACCCGGTCACGCCAGCGAGCGACGAATACGCCATCGGCCGCCCGTTCGTGGCGCGCGCTACCTTGCACCTGGCTGGCGGCAAGACCTTCACGGTCACGGCCGATCCGCTGGACGACGCCCATCCCTATGTCGGCGCGGTGACGCTCAACGGCAAACCGCTGGACCGGGTGTTCCTGCGCCACGGTGAAATCGTTTCCGGCGGCGAGCTGCACTTCACCATGCAGGCCGAGCCGAATCGCTCCTGGGGACAGGCTGTGAGCGCCCGTCCGTCCTCGATGAGCGTGTCTACGACCAAGGTCTCAGGCAACTCCGATAAAAAGTCAGCGAAAACGCCGCCTTAAGAGGTGGCGTTAGCTGGGGTGATTCTGCAACCATGCCTGACATGTTGCGCTCATCCTGGAAACTGGCGTCGACACTGCGGCCGGCCATGAAGGACCGGGTCGCCCTGCGCTGGCGCCTGGGCGGCCTGCTGGCGGCCGTGCTGGTTATCGTGGCCTTGCCTTACGTGGTCACGCGCAGTGGTGCCAGCGAAGCCATCCTGGCCAATGAGCGAGTCACCCACTCCAGTGAGGTGAAATCGCTTACCTACCGTATCGCCTATGTCACCAGGGACAGCGAGGCGGCCATCTACCGCCTGATCCACGGTGATACGGACACAACGGTGCGCATGCGCGCCGAGCGGGCCGCGCACGAAACGCCCGGCCTGCTGCAACAGCTGCGCGACATGACCCGCGACAGCCCCGACCAGCAGGCGCTGATCGGCTCGCTCAGTTCCACCGTGAGCGGCCGCCTTGCGCTGAGCGGGCAGGCCATCATGCGGCTCGATCACGGCGACGAGGCGGGCGCATCGGATGCCATGCGCGACTCCGGCACCTTGTTCAAGATGGACGATCTGATCGACGGGATCGTGCGCAACGAGAACAACACGCTGCTCAATCGCCGCGACGCCGCCAACCGCGAATCGTTCAATAGCGAACTGGCGCTGACCATTACGGCGATTGCCCAGGTGTTGTTGCTGGCCATCGTGGTGATCGTGTCCGAGCGGCAGATCAGCCGCCGCCTGCGCGCGGAAGTGCGCGAAGGCCAGGCCGTGCAGCGTTCGCAACTCATCGTGCAGGCCGTGCGTGAGCCGATCGCGCTGCTCGATTCCACGCTCGGCACCTTGCTGGTGAATGCGGCCTTCGGCGAGCTCTACGGCTTGCCGCCCGATTTTCGCCAGTCGTTGCCGCTCACCGAGATCGGCGATGGCGCGTGGACCGACAGTGCGCTGCTGCAGCGTCTGAACGACGTGTTGTTGCTGGACCGCGAGTTGTGGGATTACGAACTGATCCAGCGCACCGTCGATGGCGTGGATCGTCACGTGGTGATCAACGCGCGCCGCCTGGAGCAGGACAACGGCGGCGATCCGGTGGTGTTGCTCACCTTGAGCGACGTCACCGCGCGCGCGCTGGTCGAGCAGCAGGTGAAGGAACTCAACCGCCAGCTCGAAGGCAAGATCGAGCAGGTGTCCGATGTGAACCGCGAGCTGGAAGCCTTCAGCTATTCGGTGTCGCACGACCTGCGCGCGCCGCTGCGCCACATCAGCGGATTTGCCGGCAAGCTGCAGCAGCACCTGGGTGATGGCGCGGACGAGCGTTCGCGCCATTACATCGAAGTGATCAACGACGCCGCCAAGCGCATGGCCTTGCTGATCGAAGACCTGCTGGTGTTCTCGCGCCTGGGCCGTGGCGCGCTGCGATTGCAGCCGGTGGACATGCAGTCGCTGGCCGACGAAGCGCGCGCGCTGGCGGAAACCGATGCGCACGGTCGCCACATCGTGTGGTCCATCGCGCCGCTGCCCATCGTCATCGGCGACGAGAACATGCTGCGCACCGTGTGGCAGAACCTGCTGGGCAACGCGGTGAAATACACCGGCAAGTGCGAGGTGGCACGCATCGACGTGGACGTGCAGCGCCACCGCGACGGCAGCTACGAATTCGTGGTGAGCGACAACGGCGCCGGTTTCGACATGCAATACGCGGGTAAACTGTTCGGCGTGTTCCAGCGGTTGCATCGTGCCTCGGAATTCCCGGGCAACGGCATCGGCCTGGCCAACGTGCGTCGCATCGTGACGCGACACGGCGGACGCGTATGGGCCGACGCCCAACCCGGGCAGGGCGCGCGTTTCCACTTTACCCTGCCGTCTTCGGACCTCGCAGAAAGCTTCGCGCAGAGGCGCCAATGAACCCTCGAGACCTCCGTACCATCCTGCTCGTCGAGGACAGTCTCGCCGACGCTGAAATGGCTTTGGATGCGCTTGCCGGGGCGCACCTGGCCAATCCCGTGGTGCACGTCGAAGACGGCGTGGACTGCCTTGACTACCTTTATTGCCGTGGCGAATGGGCATCGCGCGATCCGGTCGATCCGGCCGTGGTGCTGCTGGACATCAAGATGCCGCGCATGAGCGGCCTCGAGGTGCTCACGCAGTTGCGCGCCGACGACCGTTTCCGCCGCGTGCCGGTGGTGATCCTGTCGTCGTCGCGGGAAGAGAGCGACCTGGCGCGCAGCTGGGACATCGGCGCGAATGCGTACGTGATCAAGCCGGTCGACGTCGACCAGTTTTTCGAAGCGGTACGGACCTTGGGGCAGTTCTGGGCGGTGCTCAACCAGGCACCTGACCATATCTGAGCGTAGCGAACGGAACGGGTAGCGGCACGACGGGGTGTTGAGAGTGGACAGGCAGCAGTGGGCGTTGCCCCGAATCCGTGTACTGCAGATCGAGGATAGCCAGCTCGATGCGGAACTCGTGTTGTCCGAGCTGGACGCCGATCACATCGAATACGACGTGACGCTGGTGGACGCCGAGCGCGAGTATCTTTCAGCGCTCAATGAATTCCAGCCGGACATCGTGCTGTCCGACCTGAGCATGCCGGGGTTCTCCGGTCAGCGCGCGCTGGACATCCTGCGCGAACGCGACCAGGACCTGCCCTTCATCTTCGTCTCGGCGACACTGGGCGAAGAAGCCGCCATCGAAGCGTTGCGCAACGGCGCCACCGATTACATCCTCAAGCAGAATCCCGCCCGCCTGGCGTCCGCCGTGCGCCGCGCAATGCGCGAGGCGGAAGCACAACGCGCACGGCGGCGCGCCGAGACCGAGCTGATCCGCGCGCAGCGTTTCGAAAGTCTGGCCATGCTCGCCGGCGGCCTCAGCCACGATTTGCGCAACCTGCTGCAACCCTTGCTGCTCGCCGGCGACAGCCTGCAGGACTACCAGGAAGACCCACGTCTGGCTCGCCTCGGCCGACTGGTGCGCGATTGCGGCAAGCGCGGCCTGGACATGGTGCATTCCATGCTGTCCTTCGCGCGCGGTGCGCGTCGCGCGGAACAGGTGCGCGTGGGCGCGCTGCTCGATGCGCTGAGCCTGCTGCTGCAAGGCAGCGTGCCGCGCAACGTCACGCTCGAACTGGATGCCTACGATCCCGATCTCAGTTTCGACGGCAACCACACCGAACTGCAGCAATGCCTGCTCAACCTCAGCCTCAACGCGCTGCAGGCGATGCCTGAGGGCGGCAAGCTGCGCATCTGCGCGTCGCTTGCCACGCTGCCGGAGCATTTTTTCCAGCCCGGCGAGGATTGCCGCGAAGGCAACTACGTGTGCCTCACCGTGACCGATACCGGCACCGGCATGGACGACGCGGCGTTGCTGCATCTGTTCGAACCGTTCTACACCACCAAGGAAAGCGGCACCGGGCTCGGCCTGGTGTCATGCAAACGCATCATCGCCGCGCACGGCGGCGTGATGCGCGTGGAGAGCGTGCTTGGCGAGGGCACCAGCTTCCATATGCATATCCCGCTGATGCAGCAGCCGACCGATGTGATGGAAGAAGAGGAAACGGCGAACCTGCAAGGCGAAGCCGAGCGCGTGCTGGTGGTGGTGGAGGAAGCCGGCCAACTCTCGCTGCTGGTCGACACGCTCGACTCGTGGGGCTATCAAGCACACGCCAGCCAGAGTGGCACGGCAGCACTGCAGTGGCTCGAAGCGCAAGGCGTGCCCGACCTCGTGGTGCTCGATGCGGACATGAATCTCTTCACTGGCGTGCGCACCCTGGCCGCCTTGTTCGACCACGGCTATCGCGGCGCGGTGCTTCTGCTTGCACGTCCGGATGCGCCGCCTGATATGGATGAGCTGCCGGTGATGGAGCATCTGTACCTGGTCGACAAGCCGATCTCGACGTTGCGGTTGTTGAAGACGGTGAGGGAGGCGCTGGAGGCGAGTGCGGGGGGAGTGGGGCCGCAGGCGCCGATGTGAGGGTGGGGTTGGCCGTCGATTTGAGGTCTTGCCTCCTCTCCCCACGGAGAGCGGTGAGGCATGGTGGTGAGGGGCAACTTTGCCTCGCGGTACAGAAGTGCCGCGGTCTTCTTTAGCTCGTCATTCCTGCGAAGGCAGGAATCCAGTGACTTTGCATTTGGTTTTCGCGTGGTCCCGACCTGGCTCGCCTGCGGCGGGCTTCCGACCTGCTGCCGCAGGCCGGGTCACTTTTCTTTGCTTGCCCAAAGAAAAGTAACCACCGAGATGGTGGCAATGCCAAAAGAAAAGGCACCCCGGATGACGCGCCTTCCGGGCGAAGCCCGGAAGGTACGCGGTCGGGTTACGGGGTTTTTCGACAGGACATCCGTGTCCTGTCGAAAAACTGGCCGCATCCATGCGGCCACCCTGCGGGCTTTCCTTCACCCGCCCGCCGCTGTCATACGGGGACCCCAAGAGCCAAAGCCAAAGCAAAAGCAAAAGCCAAAGCAAAAGCCAAAGCAAAAGCCAAAGCCAAAGCCAAAGCCAAAGCCAAAGCCAAAGCCAAAGCCAAAGCCAAAGCCAAAGCACGAGTAGCCACGCTGCCCCGAGCACCCGCCCCGCACCACCGTAAAGGTGGCAATGTCCCGACCTTCTCCCCGAAGGGGAGAAGGAGAAGTGATGTGCCTTGCGCAAACCTAAGTCCGCAGCTATGGAGCAGCGCAGCGATGTGCTGCTTTAAGTCCTCTTCGCTTCGGCGCGTGACGGTGTAGCCGTACCGTCGATTAGAGAGATCGTGACGTTCCGGGCTCCAAAACCTTCAAGGCTCGTATCCCACAGAACGCTACGAGCCTGACGCTCTAAAGGCCATTTTCTTTGGGTTACTTTTCTTTTGGGCCAGCAAAAGAAAAGTGACTCGAGCGGCGGCAGCCGATCGAAACGCCCGCTGCGTAAGCGGCCAGATCGCGGCATCGCCACAAAAGCGCGACCACAGGTTATCCCGACAACTGGAAACCAAGGCGCTGGATTCCGGCCTGCGCCGGAATGACGAACAAAAACAAGACCAGCCATTCGGCTGTTGAAAAGCGCCTCCGGCCCTTGCTCCTTTAGGAGTTCTCCGGAATGGCGAGCAAAAAACAAGACCAGCCTTGGGTAGTTGAAAAGCGCCGCCCGACCCTCGTCCCCTTTGAGGCGCACCGGAATGACGAGCCAAGAAGTAAAGACATGCGCCAAAAAAACAAAAAGGCCGCACCAAGTGCGGCCTTCTCATGCGTATCGACAACCCACCCTCAATCGATACCCAACTTCTTCAACTTGTACCGCAGCGCCCGAAACGTAATACCCAATTTCTTCGCCGCCGCCGTCTTGTTGTACCGCGACTCCTCAAGCGCCTTGATGATCGCCGTGCGCTCGAGGTTGCTGATGTAGTCGTCCAGGCCGCCGCTGGCTGTCGGCGCCGCCGCCACTGCGACCGGTGCCGGTTCCGCGGCAGGCGTGGCCGTGGAAGCGGGGACCGCTGTCTCGGCTGGCGAGCGCGGAGTGCGCTGCGGCAGCATCAGGTCGCTCACGTCGATCTGGTCGCCATCGCACATCGCCATCGCGCGTTCCAGGATGTTCTCCAGTTCGCGTACGTTGCCGGGGAAGTCGTAGCCTTCCAGCGCCTGTTGCGCGGCGGGCAGCAGATGGCCGGGTGCACCGCCGCTCTTGTTGGCGAGCTGGCGCAGCACGAAGTTGGATAGCAGCGGCACGTCGCCGCGGCGCTCGCGCAACGGCGGCACGCGCAGCTCGATCACGTTGATGCGATAGAACAAGTCCTGACGGAACTGGCCCTGTTCCACCAGCGCGGCAAGGTTCTTGTGCGTGGCGGAAAGAATGCGCACGTCCACCGGCACTTCCTCGCGCGCGCCGATCGGGCGCACGGCTTTTTCCTGGATCGCGCGCAGCAGTTTCACCTGCATGTGCAGCGGCAGTTCGGCCACTTCGTCGAGGAACAGCGTGCCGCCGTGCGCGGCCTGGAACAGGCCTTCCTTGTCGCCCACCGCGCCGGTGAAGCTGCCCTTGCGATGGCCGAAGAACTCGCTTTCCATCAGTTCGGAGGGAATGGCGCCGCAGTTCACCGGCACGAACGGGCCGGTGGCGCGCGGGCCTTGTTCGTGGATGAGGCGGGCCACCAGTTCCTTGCCCACGCCCGATTCGCCGGCGATGTACACCGGCGCCTGGTTGCGCGCGAGCTTGCCGATGGTGGCGCGCACCTGCTGCATGGCCGGCGAGTCGCCGATGAGGCGCTCGTTGCCGTCGGGCTTGGCGGCGGCCTGGCCGCTGCGCTTTTCCTCGGCCAGTCGCAGTGCGGTGCGCACGAGGCGGCGCAGCATCTGGATGTCGACCGGCTTGGAAACGAAATCGAAGGCGCCCGCCTTGAGCGCGCTCACGGCCGCGTCCACGTTGCCGTAGGCGGTGATCATCGCCACCGGCGTGTCGGGATGTTCGGCGGAAATCAGCTCCACCACTTCATGGCCGGTGCCGTCGGGCAGGCGCATGTCGGTGAAGCAAAGGTCGTAGTGCCGTTCGGCGAGGGCGCGTCGTGCTTCCGTCACGGTGCCCACCGCATCCACCAGCAAGTCCATGCGGCCGAGGGTGATGGTGAGAAGCTCGCGGATGTCGCGTTCGTCGTCGATGACCAGAACGGTCTGTTGGCTCATGTCGTCAGTGCTGGCTGTGGACACGGCTAGGATAACCGCCCCCCTCGCGGGGGGCAAAGACTGAAATACGGAATTGCCTAGCCGCGCGTCAGATGTTGGTCGAAGAATCTCACGATGGTCTCGTAGGCCTGCCGTGATTCGGGCATTTCCGGGTCCGAGAAGAACGAATGCCACATGCCTTCCCAGACATGCAGCTCGGTGGCCACGCCCGCCTGGCTCAGCAGGTTCTGGCTGCGGACGACCGCACTGAGGGCCATGTCGCGGGTGCCGGTAATGAGCAGGGTGGGTGGGAACTGGCGCAGCAATTCCGGCGAAAGTCCGGGAAAAACCATGGGATCGGTCAAACCGGCGCCCTTGAAGTAGGGCAGGTCGCCCAGCCGCAGCGGGTGGGCCGGCACCGGCTCGCCGTTGAGCAGCGGCGCCACGAACATGGAATCGCCGGCCATGTCCACCAGGGAACCGCAGAAGGTGCCGATGGCGCCGGGCACAGGCAGCTTGTCGGCGATCAGCCGCGCTACCGCCTCGCCGGTGAGCACGCCACCGGCCGAGCAACCGTAGATGCCGATGCTGGCGGGCTTGTACTGCTTGAGCAGCGCGCGATAAACCGCCTCCACGTCCTCGCTGGCGGCCGGAAACACATGTTCGGGCCCTTGCCGGTAATCGATGCCGATGACCTTGATGCGCCCCAGGCTGGCGATGGGCACCGATTCCACCAGCGCGCCGCTGTGCGCGCCCCACAGGAAAGCGCCGCCGTGCAGGTTGATCAGCACGCGGCCCTGGTTCTCAGGGGCAATGCCCTGGGCCGGTTCCACCACGTCCGTCACCACGCCGGCGATGGTTTCGCGATGCGTCTTCACCGGGTAGAGCGCCATCAGGCGATGCGCGCGATCGCTGTTCATGCGGTCGTAGAACGCGCGGCTCTGCTCGATGGGCGCGGTGATCGGCGGGGCCTTGCTGCCGGCGGCGAGCATTTTGGGAAAGAGTGCGCGCGCTTCGGGCGACGCCACCGACGAATACGGCAGCGTCATGTTGCCAAGATGCACGCTGCCATCCGCACTCACGGTCGGCTTGGCATCTTGCGCGTGAAGCGCGCCGCACAGGAGCGCGATACCGAGCGCAAGGCGAACGGCAACGCGCGCGTTCACGGTGTCTTCTCGGTCTTGGCGGCGGGCGCGGCTTTCTTCGTCGCACCGTCGAACAGCTGGTGCAGCTTCAGCCAGACGCCGTTGGTCCAGCCGAAGCCGACCACGTTCTCGCTGTAGCCCGCCATCACCTTGACGTCGGCGTTGCCCAGCACCATGTTGTATTTCTCGCGGATGGTGCCGTCGTCGGCCAGACCCTGATCCACCGTGCCGGCGAACTTGCTGCCGATGCGGCGTGCATCGTCGTGGAAGCCGTAGTCATCGAGGCCCTTCACCGCCAACCAGTTGGTCGGCGCCCAGCCGAATGGCTCGCCCCACTGCACGCCGGCCGCACGGTTGTCCATGCTCAGCCCGCCCTTGCGCTCGAAGATCTTGAGGTTGCCGCGCAGTGCCGCGGCCTGCTGCGGCGACGCCATGCCCGCCCACAGCGGGTAATACGTGGTCACGTACGGATACGGCGATGGCTTGCCCGCGATGAAGTCGTAGTCGAGATACATGCCGGCCTGCGCGTTCCACAGGTATTTGTCCATCGCCGCCTTGCGAGCCTCCGCCGCCTTGGCCCAGCGATCCGCTTCGCCGGCCTTGCCCAGTTGCAGGGCGAAGTCGTGCAGGTCGCGTTCGTAGCGATAGAGCAGGCTGTTGAGGCTGGCGTCTGCGTAGTGATGCGTGGAACCGCCGAACGGGCCGAAGTGCGCATTGGTGTCGAAGCCCGACTCGCGCATCGCACGGTCGCCGTGGAAGTAGTCGGCGGTGAGCCGGTAACCATCCACCCATGCGCCTTCGCATACTTTCGATGCACGCACATCGCAGCTCGCGTCCTTCAGGCGCGCGGCCTCGGCATCATCGGGATGCTCGGAAGCCTTCATGAGATAGCCGGGATCGTCCTTGGGATGCGCACGCAACCAGCGGATCACGCCCTTGTAGTACTCGCTGTCCTTGGCTTCCAATACCGGGCCGCTGCCGAGGTCGTAGTAGCGCGCCAGCCCCGTATCGCCCGCGCGATGTTCGGGGCGCGTCCAGATCTCGTAGTTGCGCACCGCAAGCGGATACGCCTTGGCCAGCCACTCGCGTCGCGCATCGGCACTCGGGAAGGCGGCGGGATCGTCCAGCACCGCCGCCATCATCGCGGTAAGGAAGGGCGGCTGCGAACGGCTGAGGTAATACGTGCGGTTGGCGTTGAGCACGCCACCGTAGTTCTCCACCTCGTACAGCGCGTTGTCGACCATATCCTTGGCCAGGTCGAGTCGATGGTCGGCCACCAGGCCGATCTGGATGAAATAGCTGTCCCAGCCGTACATCTCGTTGAAGAAGCCGCCCGGCACCACGTACGGATGCGGCAGATAAAGCAGGCCTTGCTGGGGAAGTTTCGTTGCATCGATGTCGCCGAGCTGTTCCACCTTCTTCGGCAACGGACGCACATCGATGCCGCAACGCTTGCCGATGGCCGTCACCGCCTCCGGCACCGCTTGCCCCGCAGGCACGTACAGGACCGGATGCCCGACCACCTTGGTGTCGACCAGCGACGCACAGTCTTCCTGTGAGCGCGTAAGCGTGGTCCAGGCCTTGTCGATGTAGGCGCGCGTCTTGGCCGGATCGGGCGTGCCGGCAGCGAACGCCGAGGTCGCGACGGCGCACGATAGTGCGACGGCGACAAGGCGGGGACGAAGGAACGGCATGTGGGCTTGGCGGGTCATATCGGCTCCCGGGTGGTCGCGTGATCGTTGGGCTTCATCGTCGTGGCGCTGTTGCAACTCAAAGCGCCTTGCGCGTCAGGTGTGCCTTGCCGTCGGCGCCGTGCTCCACGGTGATGTCGTATTGCTTGCCGCGGAAATGCACACCCTTGAGCTGCAGCGACTTCCATGCGGACGGTAGCGAGGGTGCATAGGCTTCCGTGAGGCCATCGTCGTCGATGCGCAACCCGCTGAGTCCGTAGACGAAGCTCTGCACGAAGCCGGCGGACGTGGCGAGGATGTAACCCGCGTTGTTCGCCACCGTTTCGGTGCGCACGTTGAACGGCGGCTTGAGGAAGCCGACCAGGTTGCGCTGGATCCAATCGTTGGCGCCTTGGGCATCGCCCAGCTCGGCGGAACCCACGGCCAGCATCACCATCATCATTTCGTTCGGATCGTCGCCGTGTTCCTTCAGCTCGTGCAGCTGGAAGTCGAAGTCGTTGCGGCGGATCTGCGGCGTCATCGGCAGGTCGAGGTTGGGATACATCAGCCAGGCCAGCGACGAGCCCATCCAGGTGATCTTGTCGTGCGGCACGGTGGCGTCGAAGTCGAGATGGCGCTGGTTCTTATCGTCGAACGGGATATACATCTTGTCCGCGATCACGCTCCACTGCGGATCGGCCGGTGCGCCCACCTTCTTCGCCGCCTTCACCGCGATGCGCAGCGCCTTCTGCGCCACGGCATTGGTGAACGAATCGTTCGGCACGTCGTCATAGGCCTCGTCGGGCGAAGTGACGTGATGTATCTCGTAGCGGTCACTGGCCTTGTCGTAGGTGACGCGGCTGGCCCAGAACGTGGCGACCTGCTCGATCACCGGCCAGCCGTATTGCTTGAGCCACGCGTCGTCGCCCGTAGCGTTGTAGTACTGCCACTGCGCGATGGCGATGTCGGCATTGACGTGGACCTCGCGGAACACGCCGTAGGCGAAGTGCGGGGTGTAGTCCTTGCCGGTTTCCGGATCGGATTCCCACGGATACATCGTGCCCTTTACGCCGTGCTGCCTTGCGCGTTCCTGCGCGGGCCCGATGGTGCGATGACGGAACATCACGATGGGCTTGGCACGTTCCGGATGCAGCAGCAACAACGCGGGGAACACCCACGAATCGCTGTCCCAGAACGCATGGCCGGCGTAACCCGGCGTGAGCGCGCAGGCGCCCATCGGCCAGCTCGTGCCCACGGTGGTGTTGGACAGCAGGTAATAGAGATCGGAATGCACGGCCTGCTGCACCTTGGCATCGCCATCGATGCGGATATCCGACTTCCACAGCGTGTGCCATGCCGCTTGGTGCTTGGCGAGCAAGGCATCGAAGCCGGTCTTGCGCGCCTGCGTGGCCAGCGCGAGGTCGGCCTGCGCATTGCCGCCCCAACCTTCGCGCGAGGCGGCAATGTACTTGGTGAAGCGGTAACTCTGGCCCTTGTGCACCTTGGCCTTGAGGTTCAGCGAGAGCTTGTACGGACTTTTTTCAAGCTGTACGTCTTCGACATCGAGTCCCTTGGGAAGCTCGATGGCCACCGCCTGCGCCACGGCCACACCTTGTTCGGCCCGGCCATCGAGCCACAGCGTGAGCGTCTTGGTGTCGCCACCGTTGGATTCGATGCGCACCACGCCCGGATACCACACCGCCGCGCGGTCCGGCGTGGGCACGGGTTTGTTGTCGAGGTTCTGTCCGCTGGCGATCACGGCGGCGATCATCTCGTCGCCCGTCATCTTGCCGATGGGAAAGCGTGGCTGGTGTTCCGACCACAGGCGGATCGGAAACGTGAGCTGCACGCTGCCGTCGAACTGCGGCGTGATGGTGAGGCGCGTGGCGGCGAGATGGCCGGCGTCCTGGCTCACAAAGGTGGTCACCTGCACATCGGTGGCCTTGTTGGCATAGGCGAAGCGGTACTTCGTGCTCAGCGTGGCGCCGTACATGTCCAGCGTCTGCGAGTAGTCGGTGAAGATCTCCTTGGCCACGCGCGTGGAATTGAGCCAGCCGCCGCCCGGGTTGTAGTCGATCTCGTTCCAGCCGGGCATGGCTGCGGGGCGCGCGATATCGTCCTTCGCATAGTCCATGGTCGCCACCATGTAGCCCATCGTCGGCTCCGTGCCGCGTACCGAGGTAAGCGTGGAGAAGTAACCGTTGGCGAGATAGCTCGGGAAATAACTGCCGAACTGTTCCGACGTGCCCGTGAGCACGAAGCTGGGATCGGTGGCCGCGCTCACGCGGGCGGCGACAAACAGAAGGCCGAAGGCAGCCGCGCGGGGCAGGTGTCGTAGCAGGGGCGTCATGGCGTTGCGTATTCCTCGTTCCATCATTCAAAAGTTGCGCGCTCAGCGCGCGGGTCCAAAGGGATTGGTGATGCCGGCCATCCACGGATCGTGCGTGGCGGTGCGCCAGCGCGCCAGTTGCGTGCGAACGTCGGCGAGTGCGGCGGCGTGCGCAGGATCCCTGGCCAGGTTCACGATTTCGTCGGGATCGGCTTGCAGGTCGTAGAGTTCTTCATCAGGCCGGTGCTCGAACGCTTCCAGCGTGCGTTTTCCCAGGCGAGCGCCGGGCGTGGACGTGATGGCCTTCCATGACGGCGACAACGCCACGTCGCTGGCAATGGGCACGCGCAGGCTCGGCTGCAGGTTGCGGAAATAGCTGTAGCGCCGCGTGCGCAGCGAGCGCGTGGGGTAGTACTGGTCGATCTCATGGAACGAGTGCGTGGCGAACACCTCGTCCCAACCGCTGGGCGAGGTCTGTTCCAGGATCGGCAACAGCGATCGACCCGGCAGCGGCAGATAGCGATAACCCTGCGGCGGCGATACGCCGGCCCAGTCGAGGATGGTCGGCGTGATGTCGATCCAGCTCACCATGGCGTTGTTGCGGACGCCACGGTGCGTGGCATGTGGCGCACGCACGATCAGTGGCAGGTGGATGCCTTCGACGTAGAGATTGTCCTTGGCGCCGGGAAACGGACGGCCATTGTCGGAGAGGTAGATCACCAGCGTGTCGTCGGCGTGGCCCGACGCCGCGAGTTCGCGCAGCAGGATGTCCACGCCGCTGTCCATGCGGCTTACGGCTTCGTAGTACTGGGCCAGATCCTCGCGCACGCCGGGAAGGTCGGGCAGGTGCGAGGGAATGGTCACGTCCTGTGGGCGATAGCGCATGCGCTTCACTTCAGGCCAGTCACGCGTATTGCCGAACTGCGAAGGGTCGCCCGCGCGGTGCGGGTCGCTGTATCCCACGGTGAGGAAGAAAGGACGTGCGCCTTGTGCACGCATCCATTGCCCGGCGGCGTGTCCCATCGCGGCGACGTCGCGATTGCCAGCCTGCTCGGGCAAAAGCCACGCGTCGTACGCCAGCGCGGCTTCCGGCTTCACGTGCAGCTTGCCCACCAGCGCGGTGGCGTAGCCGTGTTGCTTGAGCATCCACGGCAGCGTCTTCACGTCTTCCAGCAACGAGAAGTTGTGTACGTCATGCGCCAGGCCGTACATGCCGTTGGTATGCGAATACAGGCCCGTATATAGCGTGGAACGGCTCGAACTGCAGGAGGACACCGAGGCATAGGCGTCGGTGAACAAGGTGCCTTCGCGTGCGAGGCGATCCAGCGTCGGCGTGTGCACGGCGGTGCCGAGGCTGGACATGTCATAGCCGTGGTCGTCCGCCACGATGAGCAGCACATTCCGCGCCGCCTTGGCCTGTTGTCCCGTGGCCGCGTCTGCCGTCCACTTCGATGTCACCGCGGCCGTCGCCGCCATCACGCCCGACGCCAGGAACTGGCGACGCGTGAAGCTCACGCCGCGCCCTCCGGCGCCAGCAGCGCGGGAGTGGCGGAGCGATCGGTTTCGCGCTTGAAGAAGAACAGCGTCACCAGGATCAGCGTCATCGGCACCAGCGAGAAATAGAACGCATGGATGCCGCCGAAGTTGGTGAAGACGATGGCCGTGATGCGCGAGCCCAGCGTGCCGCCGAGCGCCGAGAAGATCACGATGAGCCCGGTCATGGCTGCATGCGCCGGCTTGGGCAGCGAGCTGAGCGCCACCGAATTGATCACCGGATAGATCGGCGCCATCAGCAGGCCGATCAGCGGGATCAGGTAGGCCGCTACCGGTGCGTTGGACCAGCCCACATCCGCACCCACCGTCGCATGACGCGCCAACGGAAGCACGAGGAGGATAAGCGCACCCATGCCGACCACGCACAGGTTGAGCAGCACATGCCAGGACATCCGACGCAGCAACTGGCCC
This sequence comes from Dyella japonica, assembly GCF_040545895.1. GTDB lineage: Bacteria > Pseudomonadota > Gammaproteobacteria > Xanthomonadales > Rhodanobacteraceae > Dyella > Dyella japonica_D. The sequence goes on along the minus strand of NZ_JBEPMU010000002.1, from coordinate 354,765 downwards.
GCGATAATGCGACCCAGCGCCGTGGCGCCGGCGAGGATGCTCGCCATCTGGATGCTCATTGCATTCGGCAGCTTGAGGATCTCGTTGTTGAACGTGGGCAGCCAGGTGCTGAAGCTCTGCTCGATCAACACGTAGAGGAAGGCGGAGAGCAGGAACACATACACCAGCGTGCGCATCAGCAGGCGGTACATCTCGCGCAGGGCGTTACCCATCGACAGCCGCACTTCGCCATGCGCCGCCGATTCATCAAGCGACGCGCCGGAAAGCAGCGCCACCGTGCCGAAGCACAGCACGGCCAGCACCCAGTACACGTTGAACCACGACGGGTTGGCCGGATGGGCGTGGTCGATGAAAGCACTGAACAGCCAGCCGCTCGCCAATACGCCGAGCATGAACAGCCCTTCGATGGTGTTGGTGAGGCGGCCATGCTCGGCCTTGTTGTTGGTCAGCAGGCCGATGGAGGAGTAGACGGACACCTTCGCCAGCGCGAACGACACGCCAACGCAGGTGAACAGCAATTCGGTGGTGTGGAAGCTGGGGAACAACGGCATCAGCACGCAGGCGCCACCCACGATGCACAGCGCCAGCATCATCGCGCGGCGATAACCCAGCCGCGGCAGGAACGACGCCACCAGGAACGAGGTGACGGCGATCGGCAGGTCCTTGAACAGCTCCAGCAGGCTGGCCTGCGGTTTGTCGATACCGAAGGTGTGGATGGACTGCAGGATCACCGTGCCGACACTGTTGAGCAGTATCGCAAACACCATGTAAATCGACGCCAGCGCGACGACCATGCGAAACCGGTTCATGCACACCTCGTGATGAGGTTTCTAAAAAGGTCCCGGGCCGCCGCACTCGTGGCGGCCCGGGACAGTCGAGGGAAGTGCTCTGGTGAAACGCCTTAGAAGTTGTACTTGACCTGCAGGTTGACCTCACGACCTTCGATCGAGCGGGCGAGGATCACGCCGCCCGCACTGGCAAAGCCGAACAGGCGCGAGTTGCCTTCGGTGATGCCGATCTCATTGGTGAGGTTGGTGCCCTGCAGGTTAACCTGCCAGTTGTCGCCGATGTTGGCCGTGGCACCGAACGCCAGCGTGTGGTACTGGCCGAGCGGCTGCTGCTCGATCAGGTCGCCGTAGCGGTTGCCGACGTATTCGTAGGTCAGCCACAGCTTCATGCTGCCGAAGCCGGTGGGCCACTGGTACGAGGGCGTCAGGATGCCGTGGAACTTCGGCTGGCGCTGCAGCTGCATGCCGTTGAGGCTGGCGCAACCCTCGTCTCCGTTCTGCATCAGGTACGGCGTGCACGCGGCGCTGTGCGTGTAGTGACCGTCCATGTAGTTGCCGCTGAACGCGATCTGGAAGCCCTTGTCGCTGGGAAGCGGCTTCAGCACCGTGGTGAAGTTGATGCCCTTGGTGGCCGAGCCATAGTCGAACGAGAACTGCTGGCCGTTGCCCTGCGTAATCGTGTACGGCACGTTGTAGAACAGCTTGCGGTACGCGTTCACGTCGACGTACACCCAGTCGGCCTGGTACTTGAAGCCCACTTCCATGTTGTGGATCTTGTTGATCGGCTGGCTGGGCAGGCCGCGCAAATCATCGAAGCCGGGGAAGTGCACGCCGTCGTTGACGCGTGCGTACACGCTCATGTTGCTCTGGATCTCGTAGTTGGCACCGATGGTCCACGAGGGCGCGGTCTTGGCGTAGTTGATGTACGTGTTGCCGCCGGTGAGGTACTGCGAGTTATTGTTGTAGAGCGTGGTCGGGTTGTTGTCGAGATCGCCCGTGGCCGTGTTCTGGATGCGACCGTTGGCTTCCTGGCGTTCCTCGCGGACGCCGACGTCGAACAACCACTTGTCGACCTTCCACGAATCGGTGAGGAAGAAGGCGGTGTTGAAGCCGTTCCACGCTTCGCGGATCGCCGTCGACGGGCCGCTCACGAAACCGCCCGGGCTCGACAGCACGTCACCATTGCTCAGCGTCACGGCGATCGGATACGGGTTGTTCTTGGCCTGCAGCAGCATGTTGTTGCCGAGCAGCCAGTTGTCGTGGTCGTTGTAGACGGCGGTGTAGTTGCCGAACGTCAGCGTGTTGCCTTCGAAGATGTCCTTGCTGATATGGAACTCGTTCGTCGCGCCCTGGATGCGCTTGTGCACGTACCAGTAGCCCTGCGTGGTGACGTTCTGGTTCATGTCCGCCGCGCCGCCGTTGTTGACGTAGGTGGCGGTGGCAGTGGTGCCGGCCGGCAGGTCGTTGGCCGCGATCTGGTCGTCGATGTAGCTGCCCAGCGTCTGCGGGTTGGCGCCCGTGCTGAAGAACGCGACCGTGTTCATCTGGCCGCCGGTGAAGTTGAACTTGTCGGAGATGTTCCAGCCGTCGCCGAAGGTCAGGTCAAGGTTGCCGCCCACGGAGATCACGTCCGCGCCGCGGCCGTCGGCGAGGTTTACATGTTGGCCAGCCGGCTGGCAGCCCGCGGTGTTGCAGGGCGTGGTCTGCAGGAAGGCGTATTGATCAGCCTTGCTGCCGAAGGTGCCGGTGAGCGCATCGAAGCCGGGGTAGTTCTCGAACTGGCCACGGCTCGGGTTGAGGATGGGCGTGTCGGTGACGAACTGGTTGTGATCCTTCAGGTCGCGCGCGTAGAACATGATGGAGCCGCTGTCGCCGAAGTTGTGCGTCAACGTGGCGGTGAGCGAGCCGCCCTTGTCGGCGTCGAACTGCGGATCGCGCACGCCATCGGACTGGCGCCAGAAGCCGCCGACGCTGCCGTACCAGCCATCGGCGATCTTGAAGCCGTAGAAGCCGTCCAGACGCACCAGGCCTTCCGAACCGTAGGTGACGCCAACGTCACCGCTGGGCTGATCGGTACCTTCGCGCAGGATGAAGTTGGCGGTGAGGCCGGGCTGGCCGTTGCCGTACAGCACGGCCGGGCCGCCGAGCACGAATTCCGCGTGGTCGATGGTGTCATCGAGTCGGAACATGGAGGAGTTTTCCATGAACGACAGCGTCGGCATGGGATAGATCGGCGAGCCGTTGATCTGCAGCGTCGCGAACGGCGCATCGCCGCCGCCCGGGAAGCCGGCCACTTCGATGTTCGCGCCCGTCTGGCCGCCCGACGATTCCGGGAACACGCCCGGCGCCATCTTCAACAGGTCGGCCGTGCTCTTGGGATTGAATTCGCGAATCTGGTCGAGCGTTGCGGCGGTGACCGAGTAGGCCGTGTCGATCTTCTTCAAGCCGCCAGCGGCGGCGGTGCCGGTGACCACCACCTGGTCAAGGTTGGTGGCGTTCTTCTGGGTGGGCGGTGGTGGCGTGGGCGCGGTGCCCTGCGCGGCAGGCCCGGTTGGCGGTGTGTTTGAGGTGGTGTCTTGTGCGTGTAGCGAACCGGCGGCGAGTAAAGCGGCGATGCTGGTGACAAGCAGCCGACGAGTCATGCGTTGCGTGTTCATGGTGTTTCCTCCCCATCAAAGAAAAGCTGTCGTTTGTGTTTCTTAGGAGTGGTACTGCACGCTGTCAGAGTGGTCCTGAGCAGTGGTTCGTCACGACTTCCGCCGACATGTCCCGGTCGGTCGGCTGCCTGTTGAGATAGCGCTGGATATCGAACGCGTCGATACCCGGCAAAACGTCCTCGGCGCGCGAAAGAACCGTCGCGTCGCCCACGCCCACGGCACGCATGCCGGCGGCAAGAATGCTGTCGACACCGGCGGCGGCATCCTCCACGCCGAGGCAGGTTTCCGGTGTGATACCCAAACCTTTTGCCGCGGCCAGGAAGATTTCCGGATGCGGCTTGGAATGGGCGATCTGCGATGCGTCGACCACGTAATCGAACAGGCCGGCAATGCCCAGTCGCTCCAGCAGCAACGGTGCGTTGCGACTGGCCGATGCAAGTGCGGTGCTCAATCCCGCGGTACGGACGCTTTCCACGGCGCGACGTGCACCGCGCAGCAATTGGCCGGGACCGAAGCATTCGATCTGCGCGACGTAGTACCCATTCTTGCGATCCTCCAGCACGCGTTTCTCACGTTCGGAATAAGCGTGCGGCGCACGTTCCAGCAGAATCTCCAGCGAGCCGCGGCGGTCCACGCCTTTCATGCGTTCGGCAATGTCTTCGTCGAACGGTGCGCCGATGTCGTGCGCCAGTTGTTCCCACGCCGCGCGATGTACCACGGCCGTGTCCGCAATGACGCCGTCGAGGTCGAAGATCACTGCCTGCAGTGGTGCCTCTGTGCTGGGCAAGCGATGCGGCATCGACATCGATTCGCCATGGCGAAGCAGCACATGCTCACCCGCGTGACGGAACTGCACGCTGTCGCCGCGCGTCACGGTGTAGCGCACGCCGGCGTGATCCACCTCCACGCGCAGGTGTGCCCGCTGCCACGCGATGCCGAAGCGGTAGCGTTGCCACGCCTCGGGCAACTGCGGGCGCAGGTGCAGTTCGCCATCGACCACGCGCATGCCGCCGTAGCCCCAGGCGAGCGATTGCCAGCTGCCGGCCATTGCCGCCATGTGCAGGCCGTGTGCGGCGTTGCCGTGCAGGTCGTCCAGGTCCACGCGCAAGGTGTCCTGGAAGTAGCGCCACGCCTTCTCCGATTCGCCCACTTCAGCCGCCATCACGCCGAAGGTGGACGCGGACAACGTGGAGTCGTGCACCGTGACGCCTTCGTAGTAATCGAAGTTGCGGCGCTTGGCGGCGGTGCTCACGTCATCGCCGGCCAGCATCAGCGCGAGCAGCGTATCGGCCTGCTTGCATACCTGGTGGCGATAGATGGTGAGCGGATGCAGTTCCAGCAGCAGCGGCCGCTTGCCTTCGCCCGCCGCGCGCGCCCGCATGCGCGGTTTGTCGAGGAAGGTGTCGTCCTGCGGGAAGATGCCAAGCTCCGCGTCTTCGGCCAGGTACATCAGCTCGGCGGCACGCTGCCATTGCATGATCTCGAACTGTTCCAGGCCGATGCGGCGTGCGAGTTCCGCAAAGCTGTCCGGCGCCGTATCGGCAAGCCAGCGCGCCACCGCGGCCGCATCGCGCAGGTGACGTTGCGCCATCCGGTTGGTGTAGTGATTGTTGTCGACCAGCGCGGTGTATTCGTCGGGGCCGGTCACGTCGTGGATGCAGAACGCGCCACCGCGACGCGCATTGAAGTGGCCGATGTCCAGCCACACGCGTGCCGTCTCGAACAACATCTCGGCGCCGACGTCGCGCAGGAATGCGTCATCGCCGCTGGCATCGACGTAGTGGCGGATCGCCCAGGCCACCGCGGCATTGATGTGGTACTGCGCCGAGCCGCTGGGGAAATAGGCGGAGCATTCGTCGCCGCTGATGGTACGCCACGCGTACAGCGCGCCACGTGCGTGGTTGAGTTCGCGTGCATGGGCACGTGCGCGGTCCAGCGTGCCGTGGCGATACATGAGCATGCTGCGCGCCACGTCGGGCGCGACCGCCACCATCGCCGGAAGCATGAAGGCCTCGGCATCCCAGAAGTAGTGACCTTCGTAGCCTTCGCCCGTGAGCCCTTTGGCGGCGGTGCTGCCCTGGCCGTCGCGGCTGCTCGACTGGAAGATGTGGAACAGGTTGAAACGCAGCGCCTGCTCCGTGGCCGGGTCGCCCTCGATGGCGAGGTCGGCGTTCTGCCACAACTGGGCCAATGCCTGGGCCTGTTGTGCCAGCAGTACGTCGTAACCCTTCTCGCGGGCATCGGAAAGCGCGCTTTCGGTGCGTGCAAGCAATTGGGCATCGGTATCGCTGCCGCCGGGCTGGCTCCACGCGTAGGCGACGTATTTCTCGAATGTCACCGACTTGCCCGGCGCCAGTTCACCTTCGAACACCTGCAGCACGCCATGGTGGGCAAGGTTGGCGAGGCGGAAGTCCAGGCTGTCGTCGATGATCGCGTGCTGCTGCATGCACGCCACACGGATGTCGCTGTGTGCGGTGCGCTGCAGTACGTGGGCGAGGATGTCGCCGGCGACGGCATCGATGGTGGCCAGGCCGCCGTCCACGCGAGTGCCGATGCGCGGATCGTCGCCTTGTTCCGTCGCGTTGCGCGCCGTGCTGATCGAGGACTCCAGCGTCACCGGCCCGGAGTAGTCGACCGATTGCACGCGGTAACGGATGGCGAGCAGGGCAGCGCTATGGAGGCTGACGATGCGTTCGGCATCGATCAGCAACGTCGCGCCGTCGGGCGAACGCCAGCGCAGCTGGCGACGGTAGCTACCGGTGCGCAGATCGAGAGCACGTTCGAAGTGCTGCCATTCGCCTTCGCCAAGCCGCACCGGCGTGTCGCCCAGGCGCAGATGGATGCGCGTGCCGTCGGCGACGGGAATGCGGGTGTCGGTGTGGGCGGCGAATCCGGGGAAGCGCTCGTGGTATTCGATCGGCGTGCGCTCCCAGGCGCCGGCCAGGAAGCAGGCCTGGCTGGGGCTGTCGCCTTCTTCCAGGCCGCCGCGCACGCCCAGTGCACCGTTGGAGAGGGCGAACAGGCTTTCGTCCTGCGCAAAGGCGGCGGGATCGGCGCTTTGACGGGTGACTACCCAGGGGTCGCTCCACGCACGACCAAGGGGCGGCAGGGCCTGCGCCGTTTCTTGATGGTCCAACGTCACTCTCTCCGCTTTATTTTTTGGCTTTATGGGCGGCCGTCAGATCGAGTCGGTCGGCCCGGCTTCTTGGTGTGCGGGCGGAGCTTCGCAGCAAATGTTATCGATATCAAGATATCGATAACATTTGCTGCGACACAACATTTACGCACTTGGTATCGATATCATTGGTGGTGCGTCGCGAGTCCGCAGGATCTTGTGGAATAAACGTGCGAATGGGGTGGCAAAGCGAGGAGGTGTCTACGCCCATGCGGCGTGGACGTTGATGTCGCAAACCGCGACACTGTCCGCGTTTGCCAAGGTTGGCCGTCGCGCGGGAAATTGCGCGGCCGCTCACAAGACATTGGGGTCAGGTCTTGAGTCGTCACCAAAAGAATCGCCCGGTCGCCGCGCCTTCCGCCAGTCTCACCATGGCGGATCTGGCAGAGATGGCCGGGGTATCCAAGATCACCATTTCGCGGGCGCTGAGCGACAGCCCGCTGGTCAATCGCGAGACCCGCGAGCGACTGCAGGCGCTTGCCCACGAACTGGGCTACAAGCTCAACGTGAGCGCGCGCAACCTGCGCCTGCGCCGCAGCCACACGGTGGCGGTGATCGTGGAGATGAAACCCTCCCACGACCGCACCATGCTCGATCCCTATCCGCTGATCCTGCTGGGCGGCATTTCCCAGGAATTGACCGCGCACGGTTACAGCGTGCTGCTCACCACCCGGCAAGGTGCCACGGCGGCGGCGGTGCAGGCGGCTGATGGCTTGATCCTGCTCGGCCAGGGTTCGCGCCAGGACGCCGTGCGCCGCTTCGACAAGCTGGGCCTGCCGATGGTGGTGTGGGGTGCGCCGGGCGACGAACACATCGTGGTCGGCAGCGACAACAGCCAGGGCGGCCGCGTGGTGGCGGAACATTTCATCCGCCTGGGGCGCCGCAATCCCGTGTTCGTGGGCAACCCGAACCACCCCGAGATCTTCGAGCGCCTCAACGGTTTCGTGGATGCGCTGGCGGCGCACGGCATCAAGCCGTTGTTGATCCGCCGCGACGAATTCACGCTGGCATCGGGCGGTGACGCCATGCATTCCCTGATGGATCGCGGCGTGCCCTTCGATGCCGTATTCGCCTGCAGCGACCTGCTGGCCATGGGCGCCATCCGCGCGCTCAACACCCTGGGCCGCACCGTGCCCAATGATGTGTCGGTGGTGGGTTACGACGACATGCCGTTGGCCGCGAGCTTCCTGCCGCCGCTCAGTTCAGTGCGGCAGGACTGGCAGGAAGGCGGCACGCTGCTGGCGCGCAAGGTGCTGGCGTTGATAGGCGACCAACCCGAGCAGTCGGAGACGCTGCCGGTCGAGTTGATCGTCCGCGAAACGTGAGTTGCAGGAGAAAGTGAAGAGGAACGAGAAGCGATAGGGCTCGCACCCGCCACATTTCCTTCTCTCACTTCTCACTCATCTCCCCTCACTTCTCGCTCTTACCCCGCCGCCGCGGCATCCCCCGTCGCCTTGCCCACGCGCGCCGGCGTCAGCACCAGGCGGAAGCAGCTGCCGCCGCCCGCCACGCGCACGTATTCCAGCGAGGCCTGGTTCGCTTCGCTCATCTGGCGCGCGAGATAGAGGCCAAGACCGGTGCCGTATTCGTGCGTCGTGTAGAACGGCTCGAAGATCTGTGCGGCCACTTTGGGCGCGATGCCGGGGCCGCGATCGATCACTTCGAGGATGGGCACGCCGTGCTCGCCATGACGCGCCACCACCATCACGCGCGCGGGCTCGCCGGGCATGCGGCCATAACGCAGTGCGTTCTGCACGAGATTCCACACCACTTGCTGCAACTGCTGTGGATCGGCCACCGCCGCTACCGGCGTGCTGGCTTGGATCACGCGCAGAGAGTCCTCGCCCAGGTCGTTGCCCTGGCGGTATTCGTCCACGAACTGGTTGGCCCAGGTGCCCAGGTCAAGCGTTTCCGGCCGTGAGCGCTCGCGGCGGGAGAGTTGCAGGATGTTCTCGATGATCTCGTTCAAGCGCACGCAGTGGTTGTTGATGATCTCCACCATGCGCTGATCGGTGGGCGGCAGGTCTTCCGACTCGGCCAGCAACTGCGCCGAGTAGCGGATGGCAGCCAGCGGGTTGCGGATTTCGTGCGCAATCGAAGCGGACAGGCGACCCAGCGAACTGAGCGTGAGTTCTTCCGCACGACGCGATACCAGCGAGGTGTCGTCAAGGAAGATCAGCACGTGCGAGTCGTCATTCGGAGCCAGTCGCGTGAAGCGCGGGACCACTTCGGGCACGCCGTCGGCCAGCTGCGTGGCCGATTCGTCCAGCTTGCCCGAGGTCATCCAATGGTACAGGCGGCGCGACAGTTCCGAGGCCACGCGGCCCAGGTCGCGCTGATCCGCGGGAGGGTTGCCCAGCAGCATCCAGGCCGATTCGTTCATCTGATGGATGCGGTTGGCATCGTCCACCAGCAGCACACCCGTCTTCATTCGACGGATGATCAGTTCGTTGACCTGCGCCAGGTTGGCCAGGTCGACGCCACGCTGTTCGGCCAGCGCTTCGCTGGCGCGGATCTGCCGGCTCAGCACGTAGCACAGCATGGTGATGGCGAAATAGGCGAGGCCGAACAGGCTCGATTCGAGCAGCTCCCGGTCCATGCCGCCCTGGGCCTGGGCTTCGAGCACCGAATGGCCGATGACGCCCAGCGTGGCCAGCGCCGCGAAGAAGCACGACAGGCGCAGCGGCAGGATCAGCGCGCCGGCCGCCAGGTTCACCGCCAGCATCATGGCGATGCCGATGCGGGCGTCGTGCATGGTGACGATGGCCAGCACCGCGGCGATGATATCCACCACCAGGGCGCCGGATACCGTCCAGCGCAGCCAAGGCGTGGACCGACGGGTCAGCGACAGCATGCCCAGCGCAAACAGCAGGAACAGCACGGCCACGCCGCGGGCCAGGCCCACGTCGGCCAGCTTGGGCCAGCCCAAGGTGCTAGGGCTCAGCGCCAGGCCGATGTAGACCAGGGCCTGGGCCAGGCGGAAACAGTTGAGGAACAGGAGCTCGTGGCGCGCCGCTTCGGGAGCCGGGCGGGCGGTGGGGTACGCAGGCTGCACGGTGTTGGACACCTGGGCGGGCTCTCTTTCAGTCGGCCGGAAGGCGGGCCGAACCAGTATAGACGGGGCTTTCGCGGCTTGTGCGCACCGGCCGCCAGCGGCCACCGGCCCCGGCTCCGGTCAGGCCGCCCCTTTCCATCGGGAGCCGCTGCTGCGAAAATACCGGGCCGTATTGCGCGGTTTTCGTCATGTCGACAGGCAGGCGGCGGCGCACTGCATCCGGCAGCGCTCGTACCGCCGTCGTTCCCCTGACCGTCCGGTCTCCCACAACCGGCCGGCCGTCATGTTCCCCCGTACTCTCGAGGTATCCATGAATTTCCACGAGTACCAGGCCAAAGAATTGTTCGCGAAGTACGGCATCGCCGTGCCGCCGGGCAAGGTCGCCAACTCTCCCGATGCCGCTGTCGACGCCGCCAAGCACCTTGGTGGTTCGCAGTGGATGGTCAAGGCACAGATCCACGCAGGCGGCCGCGGCAAGGCCGGCGGCGTCAAGTTCTGCAAGAGCCTCGATGACGTGCGCGCAGCTGCCAAGGGCATGCTGGGCACCAACATGGAAACCTACCAGTCGGCCGGCCGTGCGCTGCCGGTGAACCTGGTGCTGGTCACCGACGCGACCAACATCGCCAAGGAACTGTACCTGTCGATCCTGACGGATCGCGATTCCAAGTCGATCTCGTTCATTGCCTCCAAGCACGGCGGCGTGGACATCGAACAGGTCGCCAAGGACACGCCGGAAGACATCCACACCATCGTGGTGGACTTCGTGGAAGGCCTGCAGCCGTACCAGTGCCGCCAGCTCGGCTTCGCCATGGACCTCAATGCGAAGCAGGTCGGCCAGCTGACCAAGATCATGCTGGGCCTGTACAAGCTGTTCAACGAAAAGGACCTGTCCCTGGTCGAGCTGAACCCGCTCGCCATCCTCGAAGACGGCAACCTCGCCGCCCTCGACGGCAAGGTCAACTCCGACGACAACGCCGAGTTCCGCCACCCGGATCTGGCCGCCATGCGCGACCTGACCCAGGAAGACCAGGCCGAAGCGGCTGCCGTGCAGCACAACCTCAACTACGTGACGATGGACGGCTCCATCGGCTGCATGGTCAACGGCGCAGGCCTGGCCATGGCCACCATGGACGTGATCCAGCTGGCAGGCGGTGAGCCGGCCAACTTCCTGGACGTCGGCGGCGGCGCTACCAAGGAACGCGTCACCGAGGCGTTCAAGCTCATCCTCTCGTCGGACAAGGTGAAGGCCATCCTGGTCAACATCTTCGGCGGCATCGTGCGTTGCGACCTGATCGCCGAAGGCATCATCGCGGCCGTGAAGGAAGTGGGTCTGAAGATCCCCGTGGTGGTGCGCCTGCAGGGCACCAACGTGGAGCTGGGCCGCGAACTGCTCGCCAACTCCGGCCTGGCGATCACGCCGGCCAACGATCTCAACGATGCGGCGCAGAAAGCCGTGGCTGCGGCCAAGGCCTGAGGAGCAACTGAACCATGAGCGTTCTCGTCAACAAGAACACCAAGGTCCTCGTGCAGGGCTTCACCGGCCAGCAGGGCACCTTCCACGCGCAGCAGGCGCTGGATTACGGCACCAAGGTCGTGGGCGGCGTGACCCCGGGCAAGGGCGGCACCGAGCACATCGGCCTGCCGGTCTTCAACTCGGTCTCCGAAGCCGTCGATGAAACCGGCGCCGATGCGTCCGTCATCTTCGTGCCGCCGCCGTTCGCAGCCGACTCGATCCTCGAAGCCATCGACGCCGGCATCAAGGTGATCGTGGCCATCACCGAAGGCATCCCCGTGCTGGACATGCTGCGCGTGAAGAACGTGCTGGCACAGCATCCGGAAACCGTGCTGATCGGACCGAACTGCCCCGGCATCATCACCCCGGGCGAGTGCAAGATCGGCATCATGCCGGGTCACATCCACATGCCGGGCAAGGTCGGTATCGTCTCGCGCTCCGGCACGCTGACGTACGAATCGGTGTTCCAGACCACCAACGAAGGCCTGGGCCAGTCCACGGTCATCGGCATCGGCGGCGACCCGATCAACGGCCTGAGCTTCATCGACTGCCTCAAGCTGTTCCAGGACGATCCGCAGACCGAAGGCATCATCATGGTCGGCGAAATCGGCGGCAGCGCTGAAGAAGACGCCGCCGAGTTCATCGGCGAGTACGTCACCAAGCCGGTGGTCTCGTTCATCGCTGGCGCCTCGGCTCCTCCGGGCAAGCGCATGGGCCATGCCGGCGCCATCATCTCGGGCGGCAAGGGCACGGCAGCGGCGAAGTTCGCCGCGCTGGAGAAGGCAGGCGTCACCACGGTGAAGTCCCCGGCCGACCTCGGCAAGACCCTCGCCGGTCTGATGAAGAAGTAAGTCGGGTTTTCATGACCGACATGAAAAGGGCCGCAGCGATGCGGCCCTTTTTCTTTGTGCCAAGAGCGATGGATTAGCGATGCTGGCGGAGTCCCTTGCGCGCGGCATCGAGCAAGGTGTCCGTTACCGTCGACAACGTGGCGGAGCGAATCGACCAGTGCTGCCAATGGAGCGGCACGTCGAGCCAGCGGTTGGCCGCGATGGGTTTGAGCCGGCCTTCCGCAAACGTCTTGGTCAGCATCGACTCCGGCGCCATGGCCCAGCCTAGCCCAAGCTCGGCGCCTTCGACGAAGGCGGTGGAGGAGGGCACGTAGTGCATTGGCGGAGCGAGTCTGGCGCGCGTCACGCCATGGACGAAGCGCCATTGCAGGGCGTCCTTGCGGTTGAACACCAGCATCGGCGCTGTGCCCAGCGATTCCGCATTCACGCCCTTGGCGAAATGACGTGCAATGAAGGTCGGCGATGCCACTGGCAGGTAGCGCATCACGCCTAGCTTCTTCACGCTGCAGCCTTGCACCGGCTGCGCGTCGGCCGTGATGGCGCCGAGCACCGAGCCGTCGCGCAGCAGGTTGGTGGAGTGATCCTGGTCCTCCACGCGCACATCGAACAGCAGGCGATGCCGGTCGTGCAATTGCGCGAGCGCGACGAGGAACCATGTGGCCAGCGAATCGGCGTTGACGCCGATGGCGACGGTGGTCGGCCGCGAGGCATCAGCATCGACGTGGAAGTCCTTGAGGGTTTCGTCTTCCAGCAGGCGCATCTGTTGCACGCTGCGCAGCAGGCGTTCGCCGGCCTCGGTGGCTTCACAGGGCGAGCGCCGAAGAATCAACACTTGCCCGAGCCGGTCCTCCAGCGCCTTGATCCGTTGTGAAATAGCAGAAGGGGTGAGCGAAAGCCGCCGGGCGGCGCCATCGAAACTGCCCTCGTCGAGCACGGCGGCAAAGGCGGCGAGCTGGGGATTGAGCAGGCTCATCGAACCCTCCTTCCAGGCGAATCACGCACGCGGCGCACCGACAGGAAGATTAGTAGAACTGAATGAAGTTAAGAATATTTAGTTTTACTGAATTCAATATCCTCCCCAGAATGGACGTCTTTTTGGAGGACAGCCCATGGAATTGACCGCGTACCTGGCGGGCCTCGCCGCCGGCGCAGGCCTGATCATCGCCATCGGCGCACAGAATGCTTTCGTGTTGCGGCAGGGCCTGCAGCGCCAGTACATCGGCTCGGTGGTGGCCGTATGCATTCTTGCGGACGCCAGCCTGATCCTGCTCGGCGTGGCGGGCATGGGCCTGGCCGTGCAGCAGCATCCGGGTCTATTGCAGTGGCTGCGTTTCGCAGGTGCGGCGTTCCTGGCGGCCTACGGTTTCCTGGCCTTGCGGCGAGCATGGCAGGGCGAGAGTGGCCTGCAGCCGCAAGGCAACGGCGTGATGAGTCGCGGTCGCGTGGTGTTGGCGTGCCTGGCCTTCACCTTGCTCAATCCGCATGTCTACCTCGATACGGTGGTGCTGCTCGGCAGTCTTTCCACGCATTACCAGGGCAACGCGCGCTGGATATTCGCCGCAGGCGCGTCCACCGCGAGCGTGGTGTGGTTCCTCTCGCTGGGCTATGGCGCGCGTCTGCTGCTGCCGGTATTCCGCAGCCCGTTGGCGTGGCGCGTGTTCGATGTGGCGGTGGCCGCCTTCATGTTGACGCTGGCCGCGGTGTTGCTCTGTCAGCCGGTGAAGTAAACCGGACGGTGGATCGACAACGTACGGTCATCATGCGAGCGTAGCGTCTTGCCTACGGCTTCCGGGGGGAATTCGCATGACAGCTTCGTCGCGTCCGTCGTTTCTCTATCCACCGGGTTCACCTCTGATGCACCCGGCCCTCGCACTCACCAAGGCTCGCATGTACGGGTTCTGGGTGCCGGGCGAAATCCAGGCGCTGCAGGCGAGCATCGATGCCACGCTCAACCAGGGTAGTGGTGGCGGCATGACCTTCGTGGTCGTGTCTCCCTTCGTGCTGATGACGTTCACCGATATCGCACGTGCCTACAGTCTATGGCCGGACGATCGGGCGAAAGGCTGGGGACGCGAAGTCGACATCGTGGCGTGGGTGATGGTCGCGGGATTCGTAAAGGGACAGCTCAGGCCCTCGTTCTACGCCTATCCATTGCACATCTGGGTGGACGATTGCATGGCGCTGATCGTCGGGCGCGAAGTGTTCGGCTATCCCAAATATCTGTGCAATTACACGATGCCCAAGCCCAGCGAGCCGCCGCTTGCTTTCACCATGGCCGTCAAGGGATTCCAGCCTTTCACGCCGGACACCGAGTTGAGCGTACATCCCTTGCTGGAAGTGACGGCTCTTCCGGGCTTAAGCAGCGGTCGCCAGGTGGGCGACGTGCAGACGTGGCGGGGCGATCTGCTGGAAGGTCTGCAGCAGGTGCCGGGTTTCTGGGCAGCTGACCGGTCATGGCGCAAGTCGTTCGACCAGTGGTTCATGCAGTTTCCGGCGATGCCGCAGATCTTCCTCAAGCAGTTTCCCGACGCTACCGGGCAACAGGCGGTGTATCAGGCCATTGTGTCCGCCGATGCGCAGGTGCAGTCCATTCACGGCCTCTGGCTGCTCGATCACGGCTATCAGCTCAACCTGCACGAGTTCGCGAGCTTTCCGCTCAACACCACGCTGGGCTGGGCGCTGGGCGAGCAAAAGGCATGGTTCGGTTTTCGCATCGACTTCGATTTCCAGGTCGAACCTGGCGTGGAACTGGTGAACAACACGAACGGCACGGAGGCACGTTGATGTCCACACAACCCCGGCGCATCGCCATCCTGGGTGGCGGTGTAGGCGCCATGACGGCCGCGTTCTGGCTTACCCACCGCGACGGCTGGCAGAGCGACTACCAGATCGACGTCTACCAGATGGGCTGGCGGCTCGGCGGCAAAGGTGCGAGCGGACGCAACGCCGCGATGGCAGAGCGCATCGAGGAACACGGGCTGCACATCTGGTTCGGCTTCTACGACAACGCTTTCAGGGTGATGCGCGAAGCCTATGCCGCGCTCGGACGTGCGCCGGACAGTCCGCTCGCGACGTGGGACGAGGCGTTCAAGAAGCAGCGGCTGGTGTGTCTTACCGAAGCCATCGACGACGCGTGGCGCGTGTGGTCGATCCTCACGCCCTTGATGCCGGGCGAGCCGGGCACGCCACGCGATACCAGCAATATCGGATCGGCGCTCGCAGCGCTGCTCGATCAGCTGCACGCCTGGGTGAACGAATGGAACGGCATCGCGGCCAAGCCGTTGGTGATGGAGTGTGCGGCCACGCATGGAGCGGCCGTTCCACCGACGACGGCGTTCACCGGCGATGCGCCGGCCATCGTCGGTGTTGCCCGTGAACTCGCCCACGCCGACGCGCAGGCTGATTCGGCGGAGCACGCGCAAACCGTGCTCGCGCTGCTCAAGTGGTTGCAGGCGGTGTTGCATGCGGTGGGAGCGTGGCTGCAACAGGCCGGGCTATGGCCCGATGACGTCCGTCGCCTCTATCTGTGCATGGATCTCGCGCTGGCCGCCGGCATCGGCATGCTCGCCGACGACGTGGTGAGCAAAGGCTTCGAGGTGATCAATCACGTCGATTTCTGCGCCTGGCTCGCCTCGCATGGTGCGCAGCCTGCCAGCGTCGACAGCGCGCCGGTGCGCGGCTTCTACGATCTCGTCTTCGCCTATCGCGATGGCGATCCGCAACAGCCAAACATCGAGGCCGGCACCATGCTGCGCGGCATGTTGAAGGTGGGGCTCGGCTATCGCGGCGCCATCATGTACAAGATGCAGGCCGGCATGGGCGACGTCGTGTTCGCACCGTTGCAGGAGCTGCTCGAACGTCGCGGCGTGCGTTTCCACTACTTCCACAAGTTGATGGCCTTGCATCCCGACGAAACCGGTGCGTCGGTGGCAAGCATCGAGCTGCAGCAACAAGTGTCGCTGCGCGGCGACAGCTATCGACCCTTGCGCGATGTGAAGGGCTTGCCGTGCTGGCCATCGGAGCCGTTGTACGACCAGCTCGATCCTGCGCAGGTCGACGTTCTGAAGCAGTACGACGTCAATCTGGAGTGCCATTGGTCCGATTGGCCACAGCGCTATCAGGAGGCGTTCCACCAGCCGCTGCCCACGAAAACGCTGCGCCATGGTGAGGATTTCGACCAGATCGTGTTCGGCCTCTCCGTGGCCAGCCTGCCGGTGGTGGCGTCGGAACTGCTCGAACGCAGTACGGCCTTGCGTCAATGCAGCGACAACGTGGGCGCCGTGGCGACGCAGGCCTATCAGGTGTGGACGCGTCGCAACCTGCAGCAGATGGGATGGCAGTGCAGCGTGGCCGATGGCGAAGAGCCGGTGTTGTCCGGTTTCACCGAGCCGTTCGATACCTGGGCTTCGATGAACCAGTTGCTGTGCCGCGAAACCTGGCTAGCCGGCGACGAGCCGCTCGGCGTTTCGTACTTCTGCAACGTGTTCACGGTGAGCAACTACCCGCCCGTTGACCAGCACGATTTTCCCGCGCGCTGCGCCGACGAGGTGAAGGCCGCGGCGATCGCTCAACTCGACCATGACATCCATGCGTTGTGGACGAACGTGGGCACCGGCGGCTTCGACTGGAACTGGCTGGTCGATCCGGCGGACGGCGAAGGCGTGGCGCGATTCGATCGCCAGTACTGGCGTGCCAACGTCGATCCCTCGGAACGCTACGTGCAATCGCTGGTGGATAGCTCGCGGTATCGGTTGCATGCGGACGAAAGCGGCTTCGCCAACTTGTTCCTTGCCGGCGACTGGTTGAAGACCGGCCTCGATGCGGGCTGCGTGGAAGCGGCCGTGATGGGCGGCATGCAGGCGAGCCGCGCGATCTGCGGGTTTCCTGAAACGATAGCGGGCGAACAGGGCTGGTAAGCACGCAGGCGGTTGCGCGCGCTCACTGCTCGCAGCCGGTTTCCGTTTCCATCGGGTCCTGGTGATCGCTCGCCGATGGCGTGCGCCGACGGGATTTTTGCTCGTACATCATGCGATCGGCTTCGCGCACGAGTTCGGCGAAGTCCTCGCCGTCCAGCGTCTGGCCGATCGTCGAACCGCACACACCGAAGCTCAGCCCGGCGCCGTGGAAACCGTACTCGTGCAGTTGCCGGTCCAGCTTCAGCAGTGCGCGCGTGAGGCGGTGCAGGCTCAGTTCGTCGCCAAACGAGATCACGGCGAATTCGTCGCCACCGAGGCGATAGGCCTGCCCCTGGCAGGGCAGTCGCCCGAGACCGCGCGCGGCGGCCTGCAGCAGCGCATCGCCGCGCTCGTGGCCTTCGCTGTCGTTGATCTGCTTGAGTCCATCCAGGTCGATCATCGCGACCTGCCACGCGCCTTCGGTCATCGATGAGGGCGCGTAGGTTCGCCGCGTGATCTCTTCGATCCTCATGTTGAAGGCGAGGCGGTTGCCGAGCCCGGTAAGCGGATCAGTGGACGCGCGCGCAATGGCATCGAGCATGCCCAGGCGAAAACGTTCGCGCGCCGCCTGCACGAGTTTCATGTGATCGGCGAGCGCAAACGCCAGCAGCATCGCTTCGCCGCTGTTGCCCATCAGGGTGAGCAGGTCCGCGTTGTCCACCGGGCTGGGCATCAGGCCGAAATTCACCGGCAGGATGATGGCGCCCGGCACCAACACGCAGACGTAGGCAAGCACGAAGAAGCGCGCCTGGCGAATGCCGCTCAGCAAGGCCCAGATGCCCACGCTGGCCGAGAACACCACCACCGACGTCACCGCGATGGTGGCGATCAGGAAAGCCAGCGATGGCCACAGCAATGCCGCCGGCACCGCGAGTGCGGAGGCGATGGCGATGCCGTAGCCGATGCGCGTTGCGCGCGGCGCATACCGGGCGAGTTCCAGGAAGCGAATGGTGAAAGGCGCATGCACCACCGGCACCAGGATGAACCACAGCGTGAAGTTCAACGCGCCCGTGCCTGCGCCCAGCCAGTCATCGGGCAATCCGAAGAACGATGCCCAGCCCGCCATGAGGATGAGCGACTGGCAGCCGTACAGCGTGTAGCTCAGCACGCGCGTCCACAAACCCACGAACAGGATGAAGATGCCCAAGCCGCCGAGCACGCCCAGCGAACCGAGCATCAATGCCGATTCGTTGGTGAGGCGACGACGATAGGCCTCGCGCGTCTGCACGTCGATGCGCGGGCGCGCCGTGTAGAACGGCGCGGCGACGCGTATCATCACCGCATAGCGGTGCCCCGCGTGCAGCGTCGCAGGCAGCGTGCCGCGCAGCATGAAGTTGGTGTCGATGCCGCGACCTGCATCCAGGCGCTGGCGCGTGCCGTCGTCGCCCAGCACGCGCAGGCTGGCGCGCTGGTAGTAGGTGTTGCCGAAGGTGACGACCCAGTCCGTCCGGTCGTCGGGTACTTCCAGTGGCGCGACCAGCCAGAACTCGCCGCCGAGCATGTCCACGGACGCCCGTTGCTGGCGCGCGGCCAGCCATCGGGGCAGTTCGTGGTAGTCCTGCGGCGGCGACTCGCCGGGCAAGGCACGATACGTCGCGATTTGTGGTTCCAGCGGCGGCGCGCCGAACAGCGACCACGGCTGCGCAGCGTGTGCTGCGGAAGTGAGCAGGGTGATCAGCAGCCACAGCAGCACGCGCCAGGCACGCCCGTAACGGCGCCCGGCAACGACTGTTCCTGTGGACCGGAAACGACGCAACGCTGCCCCCTGTCAGTTTGCGTCCAGCGATCCTAGCACCGCCCCTGGACAACAAAGTGAAGGCCTGCGGGCAGGTGCGGAACGGCCGGGCAGGCGGCGTTCGGGCAGGCCTCGGGTACAATTTCAGGCCCCAAGAGTATGGATCCCCACGGCATGCCCTCCCTACGCTTCGCGCTCGCACAGTTCGATTTTCCGGTAGGCGCGGTTGCGGCCAATGCGGCCAAGGTGGGGGATCTGCTGGCGCAGGCGCGCGATGGCGGCGCGGCGCTGGTGGCGTTCCCCGAGCTGACACTGAGCGGATATCCGCCGGAAGACCTGTTGTTGCGCCCGAGTTTTCTTGCGGCCTGCCAATGCGAACTCAACGCGCTCGCCGGCGGCACCAATGGCGTGGCGGCGCTGGTGGGGCATCCGCACAGCGAAGGCGAGGTGTACAACGCCGCCAGCCTGCTGCGCGGCGGCACCATCGAACTGACCACGCACAAGCAGGCGCTGCCCAACTACGGCGTGTTCGACGACAAGCGTTATTTCCGCCCCGGCCATGACAGCGCCGTGGCGACCATCGACGGCGTGCGCGTGGGCATGCTGATCTGCGAGGACATCTGGCAGCCCGAGCCCGCCGCGAAAGCGGCCGCCGCAGGCGCCGAGTTGATCGTGGTGATCAACGCCTCGCCCTGGGATGACGCCAAGCAATCCTCGCGCGAGAACGTGCTCACCGCGCGTGCGCTGGAAACCGGTTGCGCCATCGCCTATGTGAACCTGATCGGCGGCCAGGACGAAGTGGTCTACGACGGCGGCTCGCTGCTGGTGAACGCGGACGGCAGCATCGCCGCGCGCGCACCCAACTTCGTGGACGCGATGCTGTGGGCCGAGTTCGACAGCGAAACGCGCACGCTGCGCGCCGAGAACTGGCCGACCGCCGCCGACGCGTGCACCGAGGCCACCTTGTATGCGGCGCTGGTGCGTGGCATCCGCGACTACATCGAGAAGAACGGTTTCCCGGGCGTGCTGCTCGGCCTTTCCGGTGGCATCGATTCCGCGCTGACGCTGGCGCTGGCCGTGGATGCGCTGGGCGCCGAGCGCGTCACTGCCGTGATGATGCCCACGCGCTACACCTCGCAGCTCTCGCTGGATGGCGCGCGTGCCCAGGCCGAGCGGCTGGGCGTGGATTACCACATCATCAACATCGAACCGATGGTGGATGCCTTCCTGGGCGCGCTCACGCCCGCCTTCGCCGGCAAGGCACCGGACACCACCGAGGAAAACCTGCAGTCGCGCACGCGCGGCGTCACCTTGATGGCCTTGTCCAACAAGCACGGCCGCCTGCTGCTGGCCACCGGCAACAAGAGCGAGATGGCGGTGGGCTACGCCACGCTTTACGGCGACATGTGCGGTGCCTACGCGCCGCTGAAGGACGTCTACAAGACCGTCGTCTATCGCCTCTCGCGCTGGCGCAACGAATACGCGGCGCGCATCGGCGAGCCGGAAGCGATTCCATCGGCCGTGATCGATCGCCCGCCCTCGGCCGAACTGCGCGACAACCAGACCGACCAGGATTCGCTGCCGCCGTACGACGAGTTGGACGCCATCCTCGCGCGCTTCATCGAAGGCGAGCAGTCGCAGGCGGAAATCGCCTCGCAGGGTTTCCATGCCGACACCGTGCGCCGCGTGGTGCGCTTGGTGCTGCTCAACGAATTCAAGCGCCGGCAATCCGCACCGGGGCCGCGCGTCACCACGCGGGCGTTCGGACGCGAGCGTCGCTACCCGATCACGTCGGGCTGGAAATAACCGATTGGGGGCGAAGTGCCCGTGATTCCTGCTAAAGCGGAGACTCAGGGATTTTTAGCTCGTTGGAGGCCGTTGCCCGGAGTCCCCGCTTTGCTACAGCCCCAAGCGGCGACGTGATTTTTCCAGCTGTCACGAAGAATAGGGTTTGTTTGTCCTCGTCGCGATCGCGTAATCAAATGCGATCGCCCTCTCCTCGAGAGAAGGCAACTATGGCAGCGCGTGGGAATGCTCGGTTGTCGCGAGGAAATCGCTGATGATCAGGCCGATTGCTTCGGGTGCGTCTTCAAGACTGTAGTGCCCAGTATCGGGAAGGCGATGTATCGGCGCCGAAGGAAAGAGTTCCTCGAATAACGGCAGGAAGTCGTTTGCGCCGAGTGTGCGATCGGCCATTCCCCAAACCGCGAGGGCCGGTTTTGATGCGATCACCCGCTTGGCACTGAGAGTGGGTTCTTCAAAGCGATGCTGGTCGCGGGCAACGCCCTTTGCCCATCCAATGGCGCCCAGACAGTCTGCGGGGCGCACAAAGTGCGAACCGTAGGCGTGTAGCCACGTATCGTTGATCAATGCGGTGCGCTCGAAGCCATTGAGCTTCAGGGTGCTGAGTATGTTGAAGCCCAGCTCACCAAGTACGGCGTCGAGGCGACCCTCGGAGTCGGCCTTGCGTATCCATTGAAACCATGGTGCCGCCGCGGCCCCGGCAGCCCAGTGTTCGGCCAGCGTCGATTGTCCGAAGGGTGTCGGCCCATTGACTGACACGATGCGTGCGATGCGATCAGGATGCCTGGCGGCGAGCCCCATGCCGACAGGTCCACCGAAATCATGCATCACCAATGTGATGTTGCGCAGGTCGAGGGACAGTACGAAACGTTCCAGATTGTCGATGTGGTCCTGGAGCCAGTACGAGCGGTCCTGCGGCGTCTCGCTCTTTCCAAACCCCATGTGATCAGGAACGACGACGCGGTATTGGTTTTTCAGGGCTTCAATAAGATGCCTGAACATGTAACCCCACGTCGGCTCGCCATGAAGACACAGGATTACGGAAGCCGAGCTGGGGCCCTCATCGACGTAATGCATGAGGAAGTCGGACGCGTTGTCGAATCGCGCTGCATACGGGAACGTTCCGCCGAATGTTTCGTTGGTGGGGATCATGGTTTTTTGCCTGCCTGGATTCATGGACAATGCGACTGCCGCCCGATGCCATTGGGAATGAGGTTTCAAATTGAAACCTATTGTTTTTTATCACCCGTGGTTTTATTTTGCAACCACGATAGATGGCGCGCAGCGCACCTTCGCGAAAGCCGTTCCTTTCGGCTCACTTGGCAGGAAACATGGTTAAACGAACTTCACACGAAGATTCCATGTGCGGAGTGGCGCGGCCACTGGACGTCATAGGCGACAACTGGTCGTTGCTCATCGTTCGTGATGCGTTCGATGGGGCGCGGCGTTTTGGCGAGTTCCAGCGGAATCTGGGACTGGCAAAGAACATATTGGCTGCTCGCCTGCGCCATCTCGTTGCGCATGACATCCTTGAGGTGGTGCAGGCCAGTGATGACGGGCCGTATCAGGAATATGTGTTGACGGAGAAAGGGCGGGGGTTGTTTCCGCTGCTGGTCGCGTTGCGACAATGGAGCGACGCTTTCTTTTTTGAACCGGACGAGCCGCGAGCGATGCTGGTCGACAAGAAGCATGGTCGCCCTGTCCGGGCGCTTGAGCTGCGCTCGCAAGATGGTCGCTTGTTGCGGCATAAGGACACGCACGTTCGCCTTCCGCCTGGCAAGTAGCCGGTGCGCGATTCAACGAAGCCTATGAGCCGGGCGCTTCCGTCCTGGGGCGGGCCTTGCGCGGCGGCGACAAGGGCCTGACGGAATGGGGCACATAAAAAAAGCCGGTGCGTCTGCACCGGCTTTTTCATGCCATCCGTAAAACCGGATGTTCGATCAATGGTGACCCGAGAACGGAATCGCCTTGCGCAGGATCGACGGCGCGTGCGGCCACTTCGGATCCTTCAGGTACGGATGATCCGGGTAGTTCAGGGCCAGCACCTGGCGCGTCTGGTCGGCGAGGTTGTTCTGTTCCATGCCCAGGTAGCTGCGGGTGAGAATGGCCAGCGCATCGCCGGTCTGCGGCGCCTGCTGGTAGTGCTCGATCACGTACTGCGAGCGGTCGGCAGCAGCCACGTAGGCCTTGTTGCGCAGGTAGTACTCGGCCACGTTGATCTCGAACTGGGCCAGCACGTCGCGCAGGTAGATCATGCGCTGGCGCGCATCGGCGGTGTAGGCGCTGTCCGGGAAGCGGCGCGACAGCTCGGAGAAGTCGTCGAACGACTTCAGGTTGAAGCCCTGGTCGCGACGCGTCTGCGCCTGGTCGCCACGCTGCAGCAGGCGCTCCATTGCGCCACCGGTGCGATCAAAATTGATCAGACCGCGCAGGTAATAGGCATAATCTACGTGCTTGTGGGTCGGATACGTCTTGATGAAGCGGTTGATCGTGGAATAAGCGTCGTCCGGCTGGTTGTCCTTGTACTGCGCATAGGCCAGGTCGAGCTGGGCCTGTTCGTTGTAGTTACCGGACGGGAAACGCGCGATCAGTCGCTGGTACGCTTTGCTGGCTGCCGAATAGTCGGCGTGCTCGAGCGAGTCGTGAGCCTTGTCGTACAGCTTGTCTACCGGCAGCGTATCGTTGGTGTCCCTCTTGTGGTGGAACATCGAGCATGCGCTCATCGACAAAGCGATGGCGAGCACGACAAAAATTTTGAAAGCCGGCAGCTTGGTTACGCGCATGAGAAGGGTTCAGATGTTTGAGCGAAAAGGGATGATAGCCGAAACGGCCGGGCGGCCGGGCGGCCAGCCATGACGATGATCCGTCATGAAGCCGCGGTGCCCCTGTCGGCCGCGGGTCGGAGGTTCGACCAGACCTTGGCCGAGATGTTCCCCGACTACTCCCGTTCGCGCCTCACGGCGTGGATCAAGGCCGGTGCGGTGACCCTGGACGGTGCCGTCGCGCCGCCCCGCCAGTTGTTGCGTGGCGGGGAAAAAGTCCAGCTGCAAGCGGAACTTGAGACCGAAGTGGAGCTGGAACCGGAGGCCATGGCGCTGGATATCGTCCATGAGGACGACCACGTGCTGGTGCTGAACAAGCCGGCCGGGCTGGTGGTGCATCCGGGCGCAGGAAATAGCGCCGGCACCCTGCTGAACGCCTTGCTGCACCACGATCCGAAGCTGGCCCAGCTGCCGCGCGGCGGCATCGTGCACCGCCTGGACAAGGAAACTTCGGGCCTGATGGTGGTCGCCAAGAGCCTGGCGGCCCATACCGCGCTGGTGGACATGCTGTCGCGCCACGACGTGGAACGCCAGTACGAGGCCGTGGTGCTGGGCACCCTGGTAGCCGGCGGCACGGTGGACGCCCCGATCGGGCGCCACATGGGCGACCGGCTGCGCCAGGCCGTGCGTGACGAGGAGGACGGCAAACACGCCGTCACCCACTACCGCCTGCGCGAGCGCTTCCGGGCCCACAGCCTGATCCAGTGCAGCCTGGAAACCGGCCGCACGCACCAGATCCGCGTGCACCTGGCGCATATCGGCCATCCGCTGATCGGCGATCCGCTGTACGGCGGCGGTCTCAAGCTGCCCAAGGGCGCCACGCCCGAGCTGGTGGCGACGCTGCGCGGCTTCCGCCGGCAGGCGCTGCATGCGGAACGGCTGGCGTTCGAGCACCCCGTCACCCACGAGCCGCTGTCGTTCAGCGCCGAGCGCCCGGCCGATCAGCAGGCCCTGATAGACGCCCTGCGAGCCGACACCGCCCAAGCCGACCCGGACGAATGGCGGTAATGCCCGATAGCGCCTGGCTGATCCCGGATTGGCCGGCGCCCGCCGGCGTGCGGGCCGCGGTCAGCACGCGGCAGGGGCCTGGCGTGTCCGAAGGCCCCTGGGCGCGCTTCAATCTCGGCGCCCGCTGTGGCGATGTGCCCGAGGCGGTGGTTGCCAACCGGGCGGCCGTGCGCCGCTCGCTGGGGCTGGACCGCGATCCCCACTGGCTTCAGCAGGTGCATGGCGTGGATGTGGCCGATGTCGATCGCCTCGCCGATGGGCACGAACCACGGGCCGATGCATCGGTGACGCAGCGCGCCGGCGAGCCGCTGGCCATCCTCACGGCCGACTGCCTGCCGGTGTTGTTCTGCTCCACCGACGGTCGTGCCGTGGCTGCTGCGCACGCAGGCTGGCGTGGTCTGCAGGCCGGCGTGCTGGAAGCTGCACTAAACGCCATGCAGGTGCCGCCGGCGCAGGTCATGGCCTGGCTGGGTCCGTGCATCGGCAAGGCCAGCTACGAAGTGGGCGCGGAAGTGCGCGACGCCTTCACGGCGTTCGATGCCGGCGCGGCCGAGGGTTTCGAATCGACGCGGCCGGGTCACTGGCTGTGCGACCTGGCGTGGCTGGCGCGTCGCCGCCTGCAGGGCGCAGGCGTTGCCAGCGTGCACGGCGGCGGGTTCGATACGCGCACCGACGACCGCTTCTATTCCTATCGCCGCGATGGCGCGCAAAGCGGTCGTTTCGCCAGCCTGATCTGGCGGGAAGCCTGACGCGCTCCCGCGGAACGCGTTCAACGCATCTTCACTCGGCAAGGCGACGCAGGAAGGCGTTGCGCCACGCGGTGACGTCCTGTTTCTCCAGCACGTCCATCATGCGGCGCCAGCGGACGCGCCGCTCGTGCAGGGACATTTCCAGCGCAATGCCCAAGGCTTCGGCCACCTCTTCGGTGTCGGCCGGATTGACCAGCAGCGCGTCGCGCAATTCCTGCGCGGCGCCCGCAAAGCGCGACAACACCAGCACGCCGGGATCCTCGGGATCCTGGCTGGCCACGTATTCCTTGGCGACCAGGTTCATGCCGTCGCGCAGCGGCGTCACCAGTCCCACGCGTGCGCTGCGGTAGTAGCCGCTGAGCAGGCTATGCGGATAGGAGTTGTTGACGTAGCGGATCGGTACCCAATCCGGCGCCGCATATTCGCCGTTGATGTGGCCGGCCATGCGCTCGAGCTCGCGGCGGATCTGCCGGTATTCAGGCACGCCGCCGCGCGAGGTGGGCGCGATCTGCAGGAAGCTCACCTTGCGATGCAGTTGTGGCGAACGTTCGAGCAGGCGCGCATAGGCGTGAAAGCGCTCGGGCAAGCCCTTGGAATAGTCCAGGCGATCGACGCCGATGATGAGCGCGCGACCTTCCAGGCTTTGCCTCAGGTCATGAATCTCCTCGTGCTCGTCGGCATGGCTCGCCCATTCGGCGACCGCGGCCGTATCGATGCCGATGGGGAACACTTCGGCGCGAAAGTTGCGCCCTTCTGGCGTGCGGATGCGTCCGTCGCGCCGCATGGTCGCGCCCACTTCGTAGAGGAAATATTCCTGCAGCGCGCGTTGGTCGCGCGGCGTGTGCAGGCCGACCAGGTCGTAGCTCGCTAAGGTTTCCAGCAGTTCGAGATGGCGCGGCAGCGCAATGAGCAGACTGGCGGCGGGCAAGGGCGTATGCAGGAAGAAACCGATGCGGTTGCGCACGCCGCGCTCGCGCAGCATCGCGGCTAGCGGTATGAGGTGATAGTCGTTGATCCACACCAGGTCGTTGGGCCCGATCAGCGAGATCAGCTGCTCGGCGAAGAGATTGTTGACGCGCAGATAGCCGGCCAGGTGCTTGCGGTCGTAGTCGACCAGATCGGGCCGGTAGTGCAGCAGCGGCCACAGCGTGCGATTGGCGAAACCGTCGTAGAAGTCGTCGTGATCGGTGCGCGACAGGTCCATGGTGGCGTATTCCACCTGGCCATCCGTTTGCCGGTGCACTTCGCCGCCGGCTTGCCGCGCCACTTTGCCGCTCCAGCCGAACCACACGCCACCGCGTTCCTGCAGGGCCGCCCTCATCGCCGAGGCCAGCCCGCCGGTGGCGGTCTGGTCGGGTAGTGCCACGCGATTGGAAACCACGATCAATCGTCCCTGACTTCTTCCGTTCCGCACCGCCATCATCACAATGCGTCCTCCCAGCGTCTCGATAGACGCATGGCGGCCTGGATCAGGCCCACCATCGAATAGGTCTGCGGAAAATTGCCCCAGTGCTCGCCGTTGGCCGGCGCGATGTCTTCCGACAGCAGGCCCAGCGGATTTCGTTGCGCCAACATGTGCTCGAACATCATGCGCGCGCGTTCCCGGCGTCCCGTGGCGGCAAGCGCCTCGATGTACCAGAAGGTGCAGATGTTGAAACTGGTTTCCGGCGCGCCGAAATCGTCGGGCGCGATGTAGCGGAACAGATAGTCGCCGCGGCCCAGCGCGACGCCGATGGCATCGACGGTGGCGATGAAGCGCGGGTCCATCGCGTTGACGAAACCGATGTCCGCCAGCAACAGCAGGCTCGCGTCCAGATGTTCGCCATCGTAGGCATCCACGAAGGTGCCGAGCTTCTCGTTCCACGCACGCGCCTCGATGCGCGCGTGCAGGGCAACCGCTTCGTCGTGCCAGTAGCGCGCGCGCTCGTCCAGGCCCAGTTCCGTGGCGATGTGCGCCAACCGATCGCACGCTGCCCAGCACATGGCGGCGGAATACGTGTGAACCGCTGCGCGGCCGCGGTATTCCCAGAGTCCCGCATCAGGCGTTTCGGCCACACGCAACGCCAGTTCGCCCATGCATTCCAGTCGGCGGAAAGTAAGCTCGTCGCCGGGATGTTCCAGGCGGCGATCGAAAAAGATCTGCGAGGAAGCGAGCACCACCGAACCGTACACGTCGTTCTGGCGCTGCCGCCACGCGTCGTTGCCCACGCGCACCGGGCCCATGCCGCGATAGCCGGCCAGGCTTGCCACCTGCGTTTCGGGCAATTCGTGTTCGAAGGTGATGCCAAACACCGGACCTATCTCGTTGTCGCCATCAGCGGCGACCAGGTTGAAGACGTAGCGGATGTACTCCTCCATGCTGCGGGTGGCGCCGAGACGGTTGAGTGCGCGCACGGTGAAGGCCGCGTCGCGAAGCCAGCAGTAGCGGTAGTCCCAGTTGCGCCCGGAATTGGCCGATTCCGGAATGGAGGTGGTGAGCGCGGCGACGATGGCGCCGGTCGCTTCGTACTGGCACAGCTTCAGCGTGATGGCGGCGCGGATGATCGGCTCCTGCCACTCGTACGGCACCGACAGGTTGCGCACCCATTCGCGCCAATAGGTGAGCGTGTTCTCCAGCGTGTGGTGGATGAAATCGGCCGGGCTCTCCGTGAGCGTTTCATCCGGACCGAACACGAAATGCGCCGGTTTCTCGAGAAAAAAAGGCAGCCCGCGTTCGATCATGGTGGACGACACGTCGCTGGTCAGCCGTTGCACCACGCCATCGAGCAGGAAACGGATGTGATTGCTGCCCGAGGTGCTCTGCGGCGTTTCGCTGCCGTATTTGCAGAGCGGACGCAGCCGCACGCGGATGCGTGGCGAACCGCCGATGGGCCGCACGCGGCGCGCGATGAGCACGGGATGGTAGAAACGGCCGCGCGTGCGGAAGCGCGGCATGTAGTCGACGATCTCCACGCCCGAGCCGTGGTGATCGTACAGACGCGTCACCAGTACCGCCGTGTTGGGCATGTAATGCTGCTCGGCGCGGTCGATGTCTTCCAGTTCGATCGACCAGTCGCCCCCTTCACACTGTGGCGACAACAGCGCGCAAAAACTCGCGTCGCCGTCGAAGCGAGGCAGGCAACACCACACGATGCGGCCGCGACCGTCGATCAACGCAGCAACGCTGCCGTTGCCGATGACACCCAGTTCCAGAGACGACGTCGGCTCTGGATTTTCCTGGGTATCAGGCGTTTCCTCCTGAGGAGTGGGCATGCGAGAGGGCTCCATGCTTGAGTGCGTGCAGCACGCGGAACAGCCAGGCCCGCGCGGCGGCAGGCTCCGGCAGCGAATAGCGGGCGAGGCTTGGTTCGCGGGAACCCACGCGAATGCTCAGTCCGCTCTGGAGATTGGCCGTGGCAAAGCCGTGTTCGTCGGTCAGGTCGTCGCCGACGTAGACCGGCTGGCGCCCGCGGAAGGGCCATGCCGACATCAGGTTGGCCACCGCCGAGCCCTTGTCCATGCCCTCGGGTTTCAGTTCGATCACCAGGTTGCCCGGCTGCATTTCGTAGCCGGCCAGCGAGGGCAGCACCTGCGTCACGCGCTCGCGCAAACGTTCGAACTGTTGCGGCGAGGTGCGGCAATGCAGGGCGATGGCCATGCCTTTGTCTTCCAGCAGCACGCCCGGAAGCTCGGCAGCGATGGACCCGGCGATGTCGCGCACCAGCGAGCGGCGGCTCGCGCCGATGTGCACGCCGCGATAGCGGCCGTCGGCACCACGCAGTTCCAGGCCATGCAGGCCGGCCATCGCCCACGGCGGATGGCCAAACAGATCGTCGAGATCGTCGAGGCTGCGGCCGCTTACCAGCGCGAGCGCCCCATCGAGGGCGCCGTAGAGATCTTCCATCAGCTCGCGCAGGCGCGAGTCGACGTAGACGTGATCCGGGTGATCCGCAAAGTCGAGCAGCGTGCCGTCGACGTCGAGAAACAACGCCCAGCGGTCATCCACGCCTGGCATTGGCGGAGCCGGGAGGAGCGGTTGGGCGGACATGGCGGAGTGGGGCACGGGGGATAGCACGAAGCCAGACTATCAACCCAAATGTGAAGGCAAGCTCTGGGCTCCCCTTACGTATTGGCTGAAGGAAAGTCGTACACCTTGCGTTGACGCGGCTTGAATCACGCGCGGGTGATCCGCATGTGTTTGGGTAGTGGCGGCGAGGGCCGCCAGATCCTATTGATCGAGGGGACAACCCATGAGGATGGACAAACTTACCTCGCGTTTTCAGCAGGCGTTGGCCGATGCGCAATCGCTCGCCGTTGGACGCGACAACAACATGCTTGAACCGGTGCACGTGATGGCCGCGCTGCTCGACCAGCAGGGCGGTTCCACGGCGCCGTTGCTGACGCAGGCGCAGGTGAACGTGCCTACGCTGCGCCAGCGCGTGAATGAAATGGTGGATCGCCTGCCGCGCGTCAGCGGGCAGGAAGGCAATATCCATGTCGGCAACGAGCTGACACGCCTGCTCAACCTCACCGACAAGCTCGCGCAGCAGCGCGGCGACCAGTTCATCGCCAGCGAACTGTTCGTGCTTGCCGCCGTGGAAGACAAGGGCGAGCTGGGCTCGGCGCTCAAGGCCGCCGGCGCCACCAAGGCCAACATCGAAGCCGCCATCGAGAAGGTGCGCGGCGGTGAAAAGGTGCAGAGCGAGAACGCGGAAGACCAGCGCCAGGCGCTGGAGAAATATTGCATCGATCTTACGGCGCGCGCCGAGTCGGGCAAGCTCGATCCGGTGATCGGCCGCGACGAGGAAATCCGCCGCACCATCCAGGTGCTGCAGCGTCGCACCAAGAACAATCCGGTACTGATCGGTGAACCCGGCGTGGGCAAGACCGCCATTGTCGAAGGCCTGGCGCAGCGCATCGTCAAGGGCGAAGTGCCTGAAGGCCTGCGTGATCGCCGCGTGCTCGCGCTGGACATGGGCGCGCTGATCGCCGGCGCCAAGTTCCGCGGCGAATTCGAGGAGCGCCTCAAGGCGGTGCTCAACGACCTGTCCAAGCAGGAAGGTCGCGTCATCCTCTTCATCGACGAATTGCACACCATGGTCGGCGCCGGCAAGGCCGATGGCGCCATGGATGCAGGCAACATGCTCAAGCCCGCGTTGGCGCGCGGCGAACTGCATTGCATCGGCGCCACCACGCTGGACGAATACCGCAAGTACATCGAGAAGGATGCCGCGTTGGAGCGCCGCTTCCAGAAGGTCTACGTGGGCGAGCCCAGCGTGGAAGACACCATTGCCATCCTGCGTGGCCTGAAGGAGCGCTACGCCGTGCATCACGGCGTGGAGATCACCGACCCCGCCATCGTGGCGGCGGCCACGTTGTCCAATCGCTACATCCCCGATCGCCAGTTGCCCGACAAGGCCATCGACCTGATGGACGAGGCGGCCTCGCGCATCCGCATGGAAATCGATTCCAAGCCGGAAGAACTCGATCGCCTGGAGCGTCGACTGATCCAGCTGAAGATCCAGCGCGAGATGCTGAAGAAGGAAACCGACGATGCGTCCAAGAAGCGCCTCGCCGATCTCGAGGCGGATATCGAAAAGCTGGAGCGCGAGTTCTCCGACCTCAACGAGATCTGGAAGTCCGAAAAGGCCGCGCTGCAGGGCGCGACCAAGGTGAAGGAGCAGATCGAGGCCGCGCGCGTCGAACTCGAAGCGGCGCAACGCCAGCAGGATTACGCCAGGATGAGCGAGATCCAGTACGGCAAGCTGCCGGAACTGGAAAAGCAGCTCGCCGCCGCGCAGGCCGCCGAGAAGCAGGACTTCAAGCTGGTGCAGGATCGCGTCACCGAAGAGGAAATCGCCGAGGTCGTGTCACGCTGGACGGGCATTCCCGTCAACAAGATGCTCGAAGGCGAGCGCGACAAGTTGCTGCACATGGAGGACGCGCTGCACAAGCGCGTGGTGGGGCAGGACGAGGCCGTGCGCGCGGTGTCCGACGCCATTCGTCGCTCGCGTGCGGGCCTGTCCGATCCCAATCGCCCGAACGGCTCGTTCCTGTTCCTCGGCCCCACCGGCGTGGGCAAGACGGAGCTGTGCAAGGCGCTGGCCGAGTTCATGTTCGATACGCAGGACGCGATGGTGCGCATCGACATGAGCGAGTTCATGGAGAAGCACTCCGTGAGCCGGCTCATCGGCGCGCCTCCGGGCTATGTCGGCTACGAGGAAGGCGGCTATCTCACCGAGGCCGTGCGTCGCCGCCCGTACAGCGTGATCCTGCTGGACGAAGTGGAGAAGGCGCATCCGGATGTGTTCAACATCCTGCTGCAGGTGCTGGACGACGGTCGCCTCACCGATGGCCAGGGCCGCACGGTGGACTTCCGCAACACCGTCATCGTGATGACCTCCAACCTCGGCTCGCAGATGATCCAGGAGCAGGCCGGCGATTCCGAAGCCGACTACCTGCAGATGAAGGCGGCGGTGCTGGGCGTGGTGCAGGCGCACTTCCGTCCGGAGTTCATCAACCGACTCGACGAACTGGTGGTCTTCCGTCCGCTGGAGAAGAAGCAGATCCGCAAGATCGCGCTGATCCAGCTCACCTATCTGGAAAAGCGCCTGGCCGAACGCCAGCTACGCATGGAGATCAGCGAGAAGGCGCTGGATTTGCTGGGCAACGTGGGCTTCGATCCGGTGTATGGCGCGCGTCCGCTGAAGCGGGCGATCCAGCAGCAGCTGGAGAATCCGCTGGCGCGGGAAATCCTGGAAGGGAAATTCCAGGCAGGCGCGACGATTGTGGTGGAAGCGGCGCAGGGGCATTTGACGTTCCACGCGCAGTAAGCCGTTGGCTTCTGTTTGAGTTGCTGTTGTGGCGCCCGTCCTGTGTGAGCAGGGCGGGCGTTTTGTTTTTGGACGTCCATTTTGGTGGCGAAGTGTTTGCACCCTCTCTGCGCCGGGGAGAGGTGAGAGCATGGGTGCCTCCATCGTGGGATTGGCACCTTCATGCTCGTGAGGAGCAGCCTTGCCTCATGGTGTAACAGTGCTGTTTCTTTTGCTCGTCATTCCTGCGAACCCCCAAAGGGGGCAAGGGCAGGAGGCGCTTTTCAACAGCCGAAGGCTGGTCATCCAGTGACTTTGCGCTTGGTTGTCGCGGTACGGCGACCTGGCTCGCCTGCGGCGGGCTTCCGACCTGCTGCCGCAGGCCGGGTCGCTTTTCTTTGCTTGCTCAAAGAAAAGTAACCACCGAGATGGTGGCAATGCCAAAAGAAAGAGCACCCCGGATGACGCGCCTTCCGGGCTTTCAGCCCTTCAGGTTCGCGGTCGGGTTACGGGGTTTTTCGACAGGACATCCGTGTCCTGTCGAAAAACTGGCCGGCATCCATGCCGGCCACCCTGCGGGCTTTCCTCCACCCGCCCGCCGCTGTCATACGGGGACCCCAAGAGCCAGAGCCAAAGCTCGCAGCAGTAGTGTTTTCGCGAGCACCCGCCCCCTCTCCCCAACCCTCTCCCGCAAGGGGAGAGGGAGAAGTGCGGTACGCGGAGAAGGCGTGAAGAGCGAAGCCAAAGCAAAGGCCGATGCGAAGCGAGGCTCCGACTTAAGTCCTCTGCGATTCGGGCGCGTTGCGCAGCGCTTGGGAGTGCTCGCTATGTGGCCTCCCATGGGTGTCCCGCCACAACCATCCTCTAGCGTTCGGGCTTATCCCAGCACAATGCTGCGAGCCTTTGCTCTGAAGGCCATTTTCTTTGGGTTACTTTTCTTTTGGGCCAGCAAAAGAAAAGTGACTCGAGCGGCGGCAGCCGATCGAAACGCCCGCCGCGTAGGCAGCCAGATCGCGGCAGCGCTGCAAAAGCGCGGGCAAAGGAATCGCGATAACCAAGAGCAAAGTCACTGGATGACCAGCCTTCGGCTGTTGAAAAGCGCCTCCTGCCTTCGCAGGAATGACGAGCGGGAGGTCTTCGGTTGCCTGTACCGGAATGACGAACTGGCCCTGCGGCGCAGGATCACGAGATATAGGCGACCAGCGAGTACTTGCGCCTCGCCACCATAAACGTGGCCACGCCACCGTAAAGGTGGCCATGCCTCGGCCATCGCCCAGCAGCGAAACAAGGGCTCGCCAGCCCAACGCCCCCCAGTCTGTTACCATTCGCCCCGCCTGAGGTGACCCCCAGCCAGTTGGCTGGAGGTTGAAACGGGAATCCGGTGCGGCGCATGAGCGCTTATTCCGGAGCTGCCCCCGCAACGGTAGGCAGGCGCGATCCAGATGGGGATCGACGGAGCGACATCAGCCACTGTGCCACGCGCATGGGAAGGCGTCGTTCCGGAAGACGTGACGTCTTCGCCCGCGAGCCCGGAGACCGGCCTCGAGGCACGACCAGACAGGCGGTGGGCCGTGTCATGGATGCCGCGCTCGCGCACGGCCGCCACGCTCCTCCTGCCTGTCTATTTCCCATGCGATCCGCGCGGGCAGGCGCGGTTGAGGAGTAGTGCTTTGACCACCCGAATTTCCACGATCCGTCGTTCCGTATTGGCGACGGCGCTTTTGGCCATCGTCTTCCCTGCGTTCGCCGACGACACGACCAACCTTGACGGCGTCGTCGTCACGGCCACGCGTACCGAGCAGACCCAGAACCAGACGCTTTCCGCGGTGACGGTGATCGACCGCGCCGATATCGAACGCCTGCAACCATCGTCGCTGGCAGACCTGCTGCGTGGCACGCCGGGTATGCAGATTGCCAACAACGGCGGCCCCGGCAAGGCGACCAGCGCGTTCCTGCGTGGCACCGAAGCCGACCATGTGCTGGTGATGATCGACGGCGTCAAGATCGGTTCGGCCACGCTGGGTACCGCGGCGCTGCAGGACATTCCGGTCGACCAGATCGAGCGCATCGAAATCGTGCGCGGGCCGTTCTCCAGCCTGTACGGCTCCGAAGCGATCGGCGGCGTGATCCAGATCTTCACGCGTCGCCCGGAAGGCGCCTTCGTGCCGTCCTTCAGCCTGGGCGTGGGCAGTTATAGCCATCTGAACGGTTCGGCGGGTTTTGCCGGCAAGAGCGGCGATGGCTGGTACTCGCTGGAGGCGTCGCACGACCAGACGCACGGCATCAATTCCTGCCGCGTGGGTGCGGCCGAAGTGGGCGCGGCCTGCTTTGCCGATCAGCCGGACAAGGACGGTTACCGCAACAACGCGCTGACGCTGCAGGGCGGCTACAAGTTCGACGAGCAGTGGGACGCGGATGTGCGCCTGTTCCGCAGCGAAGGCCACAACTACTACGACGGTACGTACACCGACTCCGACAAGAGCGCCACGCAGGTCGTGGGCGGCAGCGTGCACTATCGCCCGGCGTCCAATGTGAAGCTCACGCTCAGCCTCGGCACCAGCGGTGATTTCAGCAAGGACTTCTACCAGGGCGTGTACGTCGATCGTTTCGACACGCATCGCGATCTGGGTTCGTTCCAGGCGGATATCGGTTTCTGGGGCGGCTTGCTGACGACTGGCTTCGACTGGCAGCGCGACCACGTGGACAGCAGCGCAGGCTACGTGAATGCGTTTACCGGCGTGCCGGTGAACAGCCGCATCGACCGCGGTGGCTTCGTGCAGTGGCAGCAGACCTTCGGCAGCCAATCGGTGCAGGCCAGTGTGCGCCATGACGACAACAGCCAGTTCGGCAGCAAGAACACCGGCAGCGTGTTGTGGGGCTGGGACTTCACCCAGACGCTGCGCCTCACGGCCAGCTATGGCACCGCGTTCAAGGCGCCGACCTTCAACGACTTGTACTACCCGTTCTACGGCGACCCGAACCTCAAGCCCGAGCGTTCGCGGAATATCGAGCTCGGTCTTCGCGGCAGCTACGACTGGGGCTACTGGTCGTTGAATGCGTTCCGCAACAACGTCACCGACCTGATCACCTACGACGCAGCCACGCAGGCGCCGGGCAACGTGGACCAGGCGCGCATTCGCGGCGCGGAAGGCGTAGTGAGCGGGCACGTGCTGGGCTGGCTGGTCACGGGAACGGCCACCTGGCTGGACCCGCGCGACGAATCCACCGCGTACGAAGGCAATCTGCTGCCGCGTCGCGCGCGACAGACGGGCAACATCGATCTGGATCGCAGCTTCGGCGACTTCAGCGTGGGTGGCACGTGGTTCGTCTCGGGTCGTCGCTACGACGACCTGGCCAATCAGCATCCGCTGGGCGGCTACGCCATCACCAACCTGCGCGTCGCCTATGCCATCTCGCGCGATTTCAAGCTGCAGCTGGCACTGAACAACGCGTTCGGCAAGGACTACGAGACGGCCTGGTACTTCAACCAGCCGGGTCGCAACTACATGCTGACCCTGCGTTATCAGCCCGCGCAGTAAGCCATGACGCCGGGGCCCGCGAAGGCCCCGGCGTTTTTCCATGCATTCGACTAGGAGTCGCGTCGTGAAAGCTCTCTCCGGTTCCCGTTTCAACGCGCTGTGGCTGCTGCTGATGGCGGTGATGATCGCCACCCGCTTCAAGCATTTCGGCGACATGCTGCATCTGCCTGATGCGTCGATGGCGTTGTTCTTCCTCGGTGGCCTCTACCTGCGTCGGCATTGGACCTTTGTAACGATGGTGCTGCTCGCGGTGGCGCTGGACTGGATTTCGATCAGCTACGCCGGCGTGAGCGCCTTCTGCGTGACGCTGGCGTACTCATTCCTGCCATTGGCCTATGCGGTGCTGTGGTACGCCGGGCGCTGGTACGCGCCGCGGGTGAATCACGGTGCGTTGTCGCTGCTGGGCGCCTTTGGCGTGGCGGTGTTGGCAGCGGTGGTGTCGTTCGCCATCTCCAACGGTTCGTTCTACTGGCTGGGTGGCCGTTATGCGCAGCCGCACATGACCGAATATCTCTCGCGCCTGTGGCAGTGGGGTCCGCTGTTCGTGCGTACCACGATCAGCTATGTCGCGGTGGCGCTGGTGCTGCATGCCGTGATCGTGCGCGTGGCATGGTCTTCCACGGCGCAACAGAAGGAAGCTTGAGCATGAGCGACACGCCCGAATCGTCCAGTGCGCAAGAGCGCCATCGCGAACGCATGCAGCGCAAGAAGGAGCTGGTCGATCGGAAGATCGCCCGCGCCACCATCGAGCGCGGCGTGCTGGTGGTGAACACCGGCAACGGCAAGGGCAAGAGCTCGTCGGGCTTCGGCATGCTGGCGCGATCGCTGGGTCACGGTTTCCGCTGCGGCGTGGTGCAGTTCATCAAGGGCAGCTTCTCCACCGGCGAGGAAGCCTTCTTCCGCCGCTTCCCCGATGAACTCGACTACCACGTGATGGGCGAAGGCTATACGTGGGAAACACAGGACAAGGCGCGTGATATCCAGGCGGCGCAGGCTGCCTGGCAGGTGGCGGCCAACATGCTGGCCGACACCTCGCTCGACTTCGTGCTGCTGGACGAACTCAATATCGCGCTGGTGAAGAGCTATATCGATGTTGCGGTGGTGTGCGAGGCGCTTCGTGCGCGACCGCCGCAGCAGCACGTGGTGATCACCGGTCGCGGTGCGCCCGACGCGCTGGTGGAGCTGGCCGATACGGTGACGGAAATGCGCCTGGTGAAGCACGCGTTCCAGGCGGGCATCAAGGCGCAGAAGGGCATTGAGCTCTGACGCGTTTTCTCTCCAAGGCAGGTGAGTGAGTTGCCGGAGTTGTCGATGACCGATACCAACACGTCCTGTCCTGCGCTGCTGATCTCGGCGCCCGCGTCGGGCCAGGGCAAGACCTCGGTGACGGCTGCGTTGGCGCGCTGGCATGTGCGCCAGGGCCGGCGCGTGCGCGTGTTCAAGACGGGGCCCGACTTTCTCGATCCGATGGTGCTGGAACGCGCGAGCGGTGCGCCCGTGTATCAGCTCGACCTGTGGATGAATGGCGAGGACGACGTGCGCGCGCGCCTGCATGAGGCGGCGGGCGAGGCGGACCTCATCCTCGTCGAAGGCGTGATGGGTCTGTTCGATGGCGGCCAGTCCAGCGCCGACCTGGCCCAACGTTTCGATGTGCCGGTGCTTGCCGTGATCGACGGTTCGGCGATGGCGCAGACCTTCGGCGCGCTGGCGCTGGGTTTGGCCAGTTATCGCGACGGACTACGCGTGCATGGTGTTGCCGCCAATCGCGTGGGCAGTGCGTACCACGCGCAGTTGCTGGCGGGCAGCGTGCCGCCGCATCTGCATTGGTTGGGTGCGTTGCCGCGTGACGCGTCGCTGGCGTTGCCCGAGCGGCATCTGGGCCTGGTGGCGGCGGGCGAGCTGAGCGATATCGATGCGCGGCTGGATGCCTTGGCGGATGCCTGGGCAACGCATGCCACAGCCGAACTCCCCGCGCCCGTGGGTTTTCCTGCGGCATCGCGCGCGCCGGTACCGCGGACGCTGCAAGGTTGCCGCATCGCCGTCGCACGCGATGCGGCGTTCTGTTTCCTGTATCCGGCGAACCTGGATCTGCTGCGTGAAGCCGGCGCTGAATTGCGCTTCTTCTCGCCGCTGGCGGGCGATGCGCTGCCGGCATGCGACGCGGCGTGGTTGCCTGGCGGTTATCCCGAATTGCATCTGCAGGCGCTTGCCGCACACGATGCCTTGCGCCACGCCTTGCACGATCACGTGACTGCGCGCCGGCCGCTGCTCGCCGAATGCGGCGGCATGCTCTACGCGTTGGATTCGCTCGCGGGAATCGACGGCGCGGTGTTTCCCATGGCCGGCCTGTTGCGCGGCAGCGCGGCCATGCAGGCGCGACTGGGTGGCTTGGGCATGCAGTCGGTCGTCCTGCCCGAAGGCGAACTGCGCGGCCACACCTTTCACTACGCGCTCGCGCAGATCGGCGAGTCACCCTTGGCCATGGCCAGCAACCCGGACGGCGGGCCCAGCAAGGAAGGCGTGTACCGGCGTGAACGTTTCACGGCGAGCTTCATGCACCTGTATTTCCCGTCGAACCCGGCCGCCATCGTGGCGTTGTTCCGGCCATGACGACGGCCCTGGCCATGGTGGCGGCAGTACTGCTCGATGCATGGCTGGGCGAGCCGCGGCGATTTCATCCGTTGGTGGCATTTGGGCGTCTGGTGACGTTCGTCGAATCGCGGTTGCATCGCGATCGCCGTTCCGCGGGCATCGCGGCGTGGTGTGTGGTCGTGTTACCGGTCGTGTTGGGTGCGTGGGTGATAAACGCATGGCTCGGGCATGACGCACCGTGGCTGGGGTTCGTCTATCAGGCGGTCGTGCTTTACGTGGTGATCGGTTTGCGCAGCCTCGGCGATCACGCCACGCCGGTGGCCCGCGCGCTGGAAGCCGGCGACATCCTGGGCGCGCGAACGGCGGTCGGACGCATGGTGAGCCGCGACACGGCGGCGCTGGACGATTCGCAGGTGGCCGCTGCAGCGACGGAGTCGGTGCTGGAGAACGGCAACGATGCGGTGTTCGGCGCGCTGTTCTGGTTCGCCGTGCTTGGCGTGCCCGGTGCGGTGCTGTATCGGCTGGCGAACACGCTGGATGCCATGTGGGGTTATCGCACCGAACGCTACGAGCGTTACGGTTGGGCGGCCGCACGTATCGACGATGTGCTCAATTTTCTGCCCGCACGACTGACCGCGATGAGCTATCTGTTGCTGGGCGACGCGGCACGCGCATGGCGCTGCTGGCGCGTGCAGGCGTCGCACTGGGACAGCCCCAACGCCGGTCCTGTGATGGCTGCCGGTGCGGGCGCGCTGGGCATATGCCTGGGCGGTGCTGCGCCCTATGACGGTGTGTGGGAACCGCGACCCGCGCTGGGCGAAGGCGATCCGGCCGATGCGCGTTCCATCGTGCGCGCGCTGCAGCTGGTTCGTCGCAGCGTGGTGTTGTGGCTGGTGGTGATTGTGCTGCTCGGCATCATCCGTTGGGGTGCGAGCCATGCTTGAGCACGGCGGACGCTTGCTGCAAGCGGCCAAGACCTATGGCAACGCGCCGGAGGCGTGGCTGGATCTTTCCACCGGCATCAGCCCGTTCGGATGGCCGGTGCCGTCGATTCCTTCGTCGGTATGGCAGCGCCTTCCCGAGGACGACGATGGTTTGGTCGAAGCCGCCTGCGCGTATTACGGCGCGATGCATCTGTTGCCCGTGGCCGGATCGCAGGCCGCCATCCAGGCGTTGCCGCTGCTGCGGCCACCTTCGCGCGTTGGCGTGATCGCACCCGGCTACAACGAGCACGCGCATGCATGGCGTCGTGCCGGACATGCCGTGGAAACGTTGCCGGCATCCGCATTGCTTGCAGACGTCGCACGCTTCGACGTGGTCGTGCTGATCCATCCGAACAATCCCGGCGGCGAACGTTTCGGGCGCGCTGCGTTGCTGGCTTGCCACGCATCGCTGGCGAAGCGTGGCGGCTGGCTGATCGTCGACGAGGCCTTCATGGATGCCACGCCGCAAGACAGCCTGTGCAACGAGGCGCATCACGAGGGATTGATCGTGCTGCGCTCGGCCGGCAAGTTCTTCGGGCTCGCTGGCGCGCGCGCGGGGTTCGTCGCCGCGCATCCGGGCCTGCTTGAAAAGCTGCGCGACCAGCTCGGGCCGTGGACATTGAACGGGCCGACACGTTACGTACTCCGTCAGGCGCTCGCCGATTGCGCGTGGCAAGCGACGGCGCGTGAGTGGTTGCACTCGATGAGCAGTCGGCTTGCCGTGGTGTTGTCGCGCCACGGTCTGATGCCTACTGCCGGTTGTGCCTTCTTCCACTGGTGGCAGGACGCACGCGCCGAGGCCGTGTATGTGGCGCTGGCGAAGCAGGGCGTTCTCACGCGTCTTTTTGACACGCCGGCGAGCCTGCGTTTTGGTTTGCCTGCCGATGAGTCGGGGCTGCAGCGGCTGGATGAGGCACTGGCTTCGTTGAACTTGAAGGACTCCTCGTCATGACCGCGAGCGTGCTCATGGTGCAGGGCTGCACCTCCGATGCGGGCAAGAGCACGCTGGTTGCCGCGCTGTGTCGCTGGGCCCGTCGGCGCGGCATGTCGGTGGCGCCGTTCAAGCCGCAGAACATGGCGCTCAATTCCGCGGTGACCGTGGATGGCGGCGAGATCGGCCGCGCGCAGGCCGTGCAGGCACAGGCCGCGGGCCTGCTGCCGCACACCGATTTCAATCCGGTATTGCTCAAGCCGAACAGTGATATCGGCGCGCAGGTGATCGTGCACGGGCACGCGGTGGCGAACATGGATGCGCGCCACTACCACGATTACAAACGCATCGCGATGGACGCCGTGCTGGCTTCGCATCGTCGCCTGGCCCATCGTTACGACGCGGTGATCGTGGAGGGCGCGGGCAGTCCGGCCGAGATCAACCTGCGCGATCGCGACATCGCCAACATGGGTTACGCCGAGGCAGTGGATTGCCCGGTGATCCTCATCGCCGACATCGATCGCGGCGGCGTGTTCGCCCATCTCGTGGGTACCTTGGCGCTGCTGTCGGAAAGCGAGCGGGCGCGCGTCGCCGGTTTCGTGATCAATCGTTTTCGCGGCGACATGGCCTTGCTGCAGCCGGGACTGGACTGGCTCGAACGCGAGACCGGCAAGCCGGTGCTGGGCGTGCTGCCGTATCTCCATGGACTGCAACTGGAAGCGGAAGACGCCTTGCCGCGCGAAGCCACCCGCAAGGCCGATGCGCGCCTGCGCGTACTGGTGCCGACGTTGCCGCGCATCAGCAACCACACCGACGTCGATGCGTTGCGTGCGCATCCGGAGGTCGATCTTCGTTTCATCGGAACGGATGAAGCGCATCCACCGGCCGACCTGATCGTGCTGCCTGGGTCCAAATCCACCCGGGCGGACCTTGCCTGGCTGCGCGCGCAGGGGTGGGACGAAACCATCACGCGGCATCTACGCTATGGCGGGAAAGTGATCGGCATCTGCGGAGGCTTCCAGATGTTGGGGCGGTTCGTGCATGATCCACAGGGCATCGAGAGCGAGCCGGGCTCGAGCGCTGGACTGGGCTGGTTGCAGATGGAGACTACGCTGGAGGCGCGCAAGCAGTTGCGCCGCGTGGAGGGGAAACTGGTCCTGGGAGATGCGCGAGTGAGTGGCTATGAAATCCACTGCGGCGTGAGCCGTGGCGATGCGCTGGGACAACCGGCAA
The DNA here is from genome assembly GCF_040545895.1 of Dyella japonica. GTDB lineage: Bacteria > Pseudomonadota > Gammaproteobacteria > Xanthomonadales > Rhodanobacteraceae > Dyella > Dyella japonica_D. The sequence continues at coordinate 313,585 of NZ_JBEPMU010000002.1, read as the reverse complement.
GCATCCTCGATAGCGGCGAGCCCGATGGCGCGCTGACCACGGATGGCCAGATTTTCGGCACCTATCTGCACGGCCTGTTCGACGAACCGCAGGCGCTCGCCGCGCTGCTCGCTTGGGCAGGCCTGCGCGACGCCGCGCCGCTGGACATGCATGCCTTGCGCGAAGCGAGCATCGATCGCCTGGCCGACGCGGTGGAAGCGCACCTCGATATGTCTGCCTTGCTGCGTCTGCTGCAGCCGACCAAGGAGAACACGCCATGCGCACCCTGATCCTGGGCGGCGCGCGCTCCGGCAAGAGCGCGCTGGCCGAACGACTGGCGGCGGAATCCGGCCATGAGGTGGTCTACATCGCCACCGCGCAGGCGCACGATGAAGAGATGGCCGCGCGCATCGCGCACCATCGCGCGCAGCGTCCTTCCCACTGGCTCAGGGTGGAAGAACCGCTGGCGCTCGCCGATGCGCTGCAGGCGCAGGCGCGGCCCGGCCGCTGCGTGCTGGTCGATTGCCTCACGCTGTGGCTCAGCAACCTGCTGGGCGATGCCGATACCGAACGTTTCACGCGCGAACGCGACGCGCTGTTGCAGCTGCTTCCTTCGTTGAAGGGGCAGGTGTTGCTGGTCAGCAATGAAGTGGGCCTGGGCGTGGTGCCCATGGGCGAGCTGACGCGGCGTTTCGTGGATGAAGCCGGACGGCTGCACCAATCGCTCGCTGCGCAATGCGAGCGCGTGGTGTTCGTGGCCGCCGGTTTGCCGATGCCTCTTAAAGGAAACCTTGCATGAGCCAAGACTGGCTGATCGAATCCTGCTTCGCCATCGACGAAGACAGCCGCCAGCGCGCGCTCGACCATCAGGCGCAACTGACCAAGCCGCCGGGGTCGCTGGGCGCGCTGGAAACGCTGGCCGTGCGACTGGCTGGCATGCAGCACGTGGCAATGCCGTCGGTGCAGTCGGTGTGGATCAGTATTTTTGCGGGCGATCACGGCGTGGCTGCCGAGGGCGTGTCGGCCTTTCCGCAGGTGGTCACCGGCGAGATGATCCGCAACTTCGCCAACGGCGGCGCGGCCATCAGCGTGCTGGCGCGCAGCCTGGGCGCCATGCTGGAAGTGGTGAACCTGGGCACGGTGAACGATCCGGGCGAGCTGCCGAATGTGCGCCGCGCCATCATCGCGCCGCAGACCAACAACTTCTGCGAGCAACCCGCCATGAGCGCGGTGCAACTGGAACTGGCACTGCGTGCCGGTGCCGACAGCGCACAAGCCGCGCTGGAAGCCGGCGCGAAACTTTTCATCGGCGGCGAGATGGGCATCGCCAACACCACTTCGGCCGCGGCGCTTGCCTGCGGTCTGCTGCGCGAGTCGCCCAGCGCGCTCGCTGGCGCAGGCACCGGCCTGGACGCTGCCGGCATCCAGCACAAGGTCGCGGTGATCGAACGCGCGCTGGCGCTTTATCCGGCCGATGACGACGCACTGGCGTGGCTGGGGCGCGTGGGCGGTTTCGAGATCGCGGCGCTGTGCGGTGCCTATATCGCCGCAGCCCAGCGTGGCATTCCGGTGCTGGTGGATGGCTTCATCACCACCGCAGCGGCGCTGGCCGCGGTGCGCATCAACCCGTCGTGCCGCGAGTGGATGTTCTTCGCGCATCGCTCGCGCGAGCGTGGCCATGCGCGCCTGCTGTCGGTGCTGGAGGCCGACCCGTTGCTCGACCTGGGCCTGCGTCTGGGCGAGGGAAGTGGCGCGGCCACGGCTGTTCCGCTGATGCGGCTGGCGTGCGAGCTGCATTCGCGCATGGCCACCTTCGCGCAGGCAGGAGTGAGCAGCGCATGATCGGCAAGCACGTCGGCATCGATCTGTTGCGCCACGGGGATACCGGGCAGCGCAGCTATCGCGGCCAACTCGACGATGCACTCAGCCCGTTGGGCTGGAGCCAGCTGCGCGCGGCCATCTTCGGACGCAGCTGGGATGCCATCGTCAGCTCGCCGCTGCGTCGCTGCGCCGAGTTCGCGCAGGATCTGGCCGTTGCGCGGCGCGTGCCGCTGCGCATCGATCCGCGCCTGGCCGAGTATCACTTCGGCCACTGGCAGGGCGTGCCCATCGAAACCCTGGCCAAGGAGCAGGGCGATGCGTTGGGGAATTTCTGGAGAGACCCGGTGGCGCATCCGCCGCCGGGTGGCGAACCGTTCGCTGTCTTTCGCGATCGTCTTTGCGCCGCTTTGAACGAAGTGGCCGAGGCGGCGGAAACGCAGCGCGTGCTGGTGGTGACGCATGGCGGTGCGATCCGCCTGCTGCGTTGCGAAGCGGAAGGCCGCGACTTCGGCGAGATGGCGAACATCGAGGTGCCGCACGCGTCGCTGCACGCGTTGCACTGGGCGTCGCCCACGGGCACGCAGGTCAGGGCCTGATGCGCGGATGGTTCGCTGCCATCGGCTTCCTCACGCGCATTCCGTTGCCGGCGCGCGCGTTCGACGGCGCGTCGTCACCGTCGGCGCAGCTGGCCTGGTACCCCGCGGTGGGTTTGTTGATCGGCGGCTTGCTGTGGTGCCTGGGTTGGTTGTTGTCCGGTGCGTCGCCTTTGCTGGCGGCAGCCCTGCTGCTCGTCGCCTGGGTGGCGCTCACCGGCGCGCTGCACCTGGATGGCCTGGCCGATAGCGCGGATGCCTGGGTGGGCGGGCTGGGCGATCGCGAGCGCACCCTGGCGATCATGAAAGACCCGCGTAGCGGTCCTATCGGCGTTACCGCCATCGTGCTGGTGTTGCTGTTGAAGTTCGCGGCGCTGGCCAGCGTGCCGCAGCCGTCGGCGATGCTGTGGGTTGCGCCCTTGCTGGGACGCGCGGTGCTCACCGCGGCGTTCATGACGACCCCGTACGTGCGCAGCGGCGGCCTGGGCAGCGGCTTGGTAGGCGAGTCGCGCGCGGTATGTGCGGTGGCGTTGCTTCTCGCCGCCATCGTCACGCTGTTCGCCGGCTGGCATGGGCTGCGGGCCATCATCGTGGCCGCCCCCGTTTTTGCCTGGTGGCGATGGACGTGCATGCGCCGGTTGGGCGGCATGACCGGTGACACCTGCGGTGCGCTGACCGAGTTCACTGAGGCGGCCCTGCTGGTGGCGCTGGCGCTCTAGCGATTTTGCGCCGCGCTACCCCAAATCGTTGAATTCGCGCCGTTCGCCTCGATAATGGCGAACTGTCGCCTCATGCGGCCGGTGCGTGATCCCGGCGCGGCGACCGATCCTCCGGAGTGTCCATGCCTATCTACGAATTCGAATGCAGCAGCTGCGGCCACCGTTTCGACCGCCTGCAGAAAATATCCGACCCCGATCCCTCGGTGTGCCCGGCCTGTGACGTGGCCGAAGTGAAGCGCCGCCTGAGCGCACCGGGCTTTCGTCTCGCCGGCAGCGGCTGGTACGAAACCGACTTCAAGAAGGACGGCGACAAGAGACGCAACCTGGCCGGCGACAGCACGGCACCGTCGTCTTCCAGTTCGACCGGAACGACGGGATCGAGCGGTTCTTCCGGCTCCTCGGGTTCGTCCAGCGAGAGCTGACGCGTCGCGCGGCTGAACGCCGGATAGCCGGCGAGCAGGTTTCTACGAACGGTCGCAAGATATTCAATTCCGGTTGAAGATATCCCCACTAGCGTGACGAGCCGTCACTAGAAGGAGTGGGATCGATGTTCCGGATACGAACTGGCTTGATGGGTGTTGCAGCAGGCCTCATCGCCGGCCTGTTATGGGTGTCTGCACCGGCTGCGCATGCCCAAGGGCGCGACCAGGTGCGCTGCGGCAGCGACGACGGTCGCTTCACGCGCTGCCAGGTGCCCTGGCGCGATGCCGAGATGATTCGGCAGGAATCCAACAGCCCGTGCATACGCGGGCAGACCTGGGGCGTCGATCGCGGCGGCCTGTGGGTGGATCGCGGCTGCCGCGGCCAGTTCGTCGAAATGGGCCGTGGTGGCGGCGGCTATTACCCGCCGCCGGGTTATCGCCCGCCGCCGGATAACGGCGGCTGGCGCCCGGGTCCCGACTGGGATCGCGAGATCCGCCTGCAGTGCGAAAGCAACGACAAGCAGTATCACTTCTGCCAGGTGGACGTGGGCGGACGCGGCAATGCCTACCTGGTGAGGCAGCTGTCCGGTTCGCCTTGCGAAGAGGGTTACAGCTGGGGCTGGAATCGCGCGGGCGTGTGGGTTTCCAAGGGCTGCCGCGGCCTGTTCTCCGTCAATCGCCGCTGGTGACGGGCTGAAAAGTGGGCGCGGGCGCGGCTTCCAGGCCGCGCCCGGCGCCTGCCGGTGTTAACATTCCGGGTCTTCTTGTCCACGCATCACGCCGCTAGTCGGCCCGGAGTTCCAAGCGCATGCGCACGCATTACTGCGGCCTCATCGATGAGGCACTGGTCGGCCAGACCGTCACCTTGTGTGGCTGGGTCAACACCCTACGCCTGCAGAGCCACGTGGCTTTCGTCGATCTGCGCGACCACGAGGGTCTGGCCCAGGTAGTGATCGAGCGCGAGAACGCCGACGCGTTTGCGGTGGCCAACGAGATCGGCAACGAATACTGCCTGCGCGTGACCGGGACCATCCGCAAGCGCCTGTCGGTGAACGACAAGCTGCGCACCGGCACGGTGGAGCTGCTGGCCGACAAGGTCGAGATTCTCAACGCCGCGAAGGATCTGCCCTTCGCGATGCACGAGAATCCGAACGAAGACATGCGGATGACCTACCGCTATCTCGACCTGCGCCGCCCGGACATGCAGCGCATGCTGCGCACGCGCATCAAGCTGGTGCAGGCGCTGCGTCGCTATCTCGACGCACGCGGTTTCCAGGACATCGAAACGCCCATCCTCACCAAGGCCACGCCGGAAGGCGCGCGCGACTACCTGGTGCCCAGCCGCGTGCATCCGGGGCAGTTCTACGCGCTGCCGCAGTCGCCGCAGCTGTTCAAGCAGATCCTGATGATGGCCGGTTTCGATCGCTACTATCAGATCGCCCGCTGCTTCCGCGACGAAGACCTGCGCGCCGATCGCCAGCCGGAATTCACCCAGCTCGACCTCGAGTTCGCGTTCGTCGAAGAGAAGGACGTGCAGGATTTCGTGGAGGAACTGATCCGCCACGTGTTCAAGGAAGTGCAGGGCGTGGAGCTGGATGCCACCTTCCCGCGCATGACCTGGGCCGAAGCCATGCGTCGCTTCGGTTCGGACAAGCCGGACCTGCGCATTGCGCTGGAACTGGTCGACATCGCCGACGCCGTGAAGCACGTGGAATTCAAAGTGTTCGCCGAACCGGCCAACGCCGAGAACGGCCGCGTGGCCGCGCTGCGCGTGCCGGGCGGCGCCACGCTGACGCGCAAGGAAATCGACCAGCTCACCGAATACGTGGCCAAGTACGGCGCGAAGGGTCTGGCGTGGCTGCGCGTGGATGATCTTTCCAAGGGCCGCGACGGCATCAATTCGCCGGTGGCCAAGTTCCTCGACGACAAGGCGCTGGAAGGCGTGCTCAAGCTCACCGGCGCCGAAACGGGCGACATGGTGTTCTTCGGCGCGGGCACCTGGAAGGCCGTCACCGATTTCATGGGCGCATTGCGCCTGAAGGTCGGCAAGGACCGCGGCCTGGTGGAAAACAGCTGGAAGCCGCTGTGGGTCACCGACTTCCCGATGTTCGAATACGACGAGGAAGAGAAGCGCTTCGTCGCCTTGCATCACCCCTTCACCGCACCGAAGGTCGACGACATTGCCGACCTGCGCGCCAATGCCGCCATCGCGGTGAGCCGCGGCTACGACATGGTGCTCAACGGCAACGAGATCGGTGGCGGTTCCATCCGTATCCATCGTCCGGAGATGCAGAGCACGGTGTTCGACCTGCTCGGCATCACGCCGGACGAGGCGGAGATGAAGTTCGGCTTCCTGCTCAAGGCGCTGAAGTTCGGCGCGCCGCCGCATGGTGGCCTGGCCTTTGGCATCGACCGCATCGCGGCGCTGATGGCGGGCACCGAGTCGATCCGCGACGTGATCGCCTTCCCCAAGACCACCAGCGCGCAGGACCTGATGACCGATGCGCCGTCGCAGGTCAGCGAACCGCAGCTCAAGGAGCTGCACGTGAAGGTGGCGGTGGAAGCGAAGTCGGCTGGGTAAGAAAGCGCCTGGCTCTTTCGCTCGTCATTCCGGCGCACGCCGGAATCCAGTGGCGAATGGGCTGGGTGCTTGCGATGAGTTCATCAAACCTGTGAATCATCGCGAAACCCTCCAGCGAGGACCTGGATTCCGGCCCTCGCCCCCTTTTGGGGGTGCGCCGGAATGACGAACAAAACAACGCATGCTCAAACGTTGCGGCGAGAAGGCATCCGAGCACTGTGTCGCGACCTGATCGCAACTTTTTGTACACAATGGACTCTCCAGGATGACCGGGTTGCACAAGCCCGGCCGTTCCCGCCGTCGATGAATGTGTCCCACGCGCCATGACCGATCACGTCATTCTCCTGCACGGCCTCTGGATGCGCGGCTTCGCGCTCCTGCTGCTGCATCGGCGCATGATGGAAGCGGGCTTTCGCGTGCATCGCTTCGACTACATGAGCGTGGCCGCCACGCAGCCGCGCATCCTGGGCAGCCTGCAGTCGCGCATCCATGAGCTCGGCCAGGATTCGCACACCGTGCACTTGGTCGGGCACAGCCTGGGTGGCTTGCTTGCCTTGCGTGCCTGTGCGGAAGTCGCGTTGCCGCCGGGGCGGGTTGTTTGCCTGGGCTCGCCACTCAAGGGCAGCGCGGCGGCGCGGCGTTTCGCCGGCATGGGGCGGGGTGGCGAGGTGTTGCTTGGCCACAATCGCGAACTGCTGGAAAACGGCTTCGACCGCTGGAGCGGCGAGCGCGAGGTGGGCGTGATCGCCGGCAAGGTCTCGCTGGGCCTGGGCGCAATGATCGGTCAGTTCGACGGCGACAACGACGGCTGCGTGACGGTGGAGGAAACCTGCCTGCCGGGCATCGCGGACCACTGCGCCATCGAGACCAGCCACACCGGTTTGCTGTTCTCGCAGGAGGCGGCGCGGCAGGTCACGCAGTTCCTGCACCAGGGCGTTTTCGATCACGCAGGGGCCTGACAGCCCCATTCCCACCCGCTTTTGAGGGCCGCTTGCCCGCGTGACACCGTGAAGCGATAGAATTCGCGCCTTGTCCGTTCACCAGATTTGCAGGAAGTGCCATGGGTAGAGGCCCGTCCATCGAAGGTCGCAAGAACGCCGAAGACGCCAAGCGCGCCAAGGTGTTCACCAAGCTGATCCGCGAAATCACCGTGGCAACACGCGCCGGCGTCGCCGATCCGTCCGCCAATCCGCGCCTGCGCTCTGCGGTGGACAAGGCGTTGTCGGCGAACATGACCAAGGACACCATCGAGCGCGCGATCAAGCGCGGCTCCGGTGCCGACGGCGGCGCGGCGATGGAAGAACTGCGCTACGAGGGCTACGGCCCCGGCGGCATCGCGCTCATCATCGACTGCTTCACCGACAACCCGACCCGTACCGTGGCCGATGTGCGCCACGCGCTCACCAAGCACGGCGGCAACCTGGGCACGTCCGGGTCCGTGGCGTTCCAGTTCGCGCGCACGGGTGAGCTGGTGTTCGCCACCGGCGGCAACGAAGCCGCCGAGGAAAAGGTGCTGGAAGCCGCGCTCGACGCCGGTGCCGACGACGTGGTGAACGAGAACGGCGAGAGCACCGTGCTGTGCGCGCCGGAGCATTTCGAAGCGGTGCAACAGGCACTGGCCGCAGCCGGCCTCAACGCGCAGCACGGCGGCGTGGCCATGCGTCCTGCCAATCGCGTGCCGGTGCCGGAAGAGGCGCTGGAGCCGCTGCTCGACCTGCTGGAGAAGCTGGACGGTCTGGATGACGTCAGCGAGGTCTCCCACAACGCTCTGCTGCCTGCCGAGGCCGCTGGTTAAGTCCGCGGCTGTCACCAGCCCGCGGCGAGCCTTCGCCCATGACACGCATCATCGGCATCGACCCGGGCAGCCAACGTACCGGTGTCGGCATCATCGATGTCGACGCCAGCGGCAAGCTGTCCCATGTTTTCCATGGCGCGCTGGCGGTGGCTGGCGAAGCCACCTTTCCGCTGCGCCTGAAACGCATATTTGACGAGCTGTGTGCCATCATCGCCGCCCATCGGCCGGACGAGTGCGGCGTGGAGCGCGTGTTCATGGCGCGCAACGCCGACTCGGCATTGAAGCTGGGGCAGGCGAGGGGCGCCGCGATCTGCGCGGTGGTCAGCCAGGGGATCGCGGTGCACGAGTACGCAGCGACGGAAGTAAAGCAGGCCGTGGTTGGCAGCGGTCGAGGCGACAAAACCCAGGTGCAACACATGATCGGCGTCCTGCTCGGACTGAAGGGCCCCCTGCAGGCTGACGCGGCGGACGCGCTTGCCATTGCGGTGACCCACGCACACACCCGTGCCAGCCTTGCGCGCGTGGGTATTCCCCGTACCGCCTGGAGGCGTCGATGATCGGTCGTTTGCGCGGCACCCTGGTGTCCAAGCAGCCGCCGTGGCTGATGGTGGAAGTGGGCGGCGTGGGTTATGAACTCGAAGCGCCCATGTCCACCATCTACGACCTGCCGCAGACCGGCAAGGAAGTCACGCTGCTCACGCACTACGCGGTGAAGGAAGACAGCGTGGCGTTGTATGGATTCCTGCACGAGTCCGAACGCACCTTGTTCCGCAACCTGCAGAAAGTGAGCGGCATCGGCGCGAAGATCGCGCTGGCCGTGCTGTCGGGCGTGTCCACCAACGATTTCGCGCGCCTGGTGCAGGCGGGCGACGTGGTGGCGCTCACCAAGATTCCCGGCATCGGCAAGAAGACGGCCGAACGCATGGTGGTGGAGCTGCGCGATCGCGTGGACGGACTCGCCACCGCATTGCCCGGCATGCATCCGTCAACGAACGGCGCGCCGCTCGACCCGGCCGGCGAAGCCACCGTGGCCTTGCAGCAGCTCGGCTACAAGCCGGCGGAAGTGACTCGCCTGGTGCAGAAGGTTGCCGCCGAAGGCGACACCGCCGAATCCATCATTCGCAAGGCGCTGCGCGCCGCACTAGGGAATTGAGACGTGACCCCGGATTCCACACACGGCATGTCCGACGCTGATACCAAACGTCGGCTGGCTACGCTCGCGCTCGGCGCGATCGGCGTGGTCTACGGCGACATCGGTACCAGCCCGCTGTACACCTTGCAGACCACGCTGCATCACGAAGGCCATGGCCTTCCCACTGCCGAAAGCATCTTCGGCGTGCTGTCGCTGATCTTCTGGGCGCAGATCATCGTGGTGTCGCTGAAGTACGTCGTCTTCATCATGCGCGCGGACAACAAGGGCGAGGGCGGCATCATGGCGCTGCTCGCGCTGGCCCTGCGCAGCGTCAAGGGCGATGCGCGCAGTCGCTGGGCGCTCGCCATCATCGGCATCTTCGGCGCCGCGCTGTTCTATGGCGATGGCGTGATCACGCCGGCCATTTCAGTGCTGTCCGCGGTGGAAGGCGTGAAGGTGGCGGCGCCGCACCTGGAGCACTGGGTGGTGCCGATCACGGCGGTGATCCTGTTCCTGCTGTTCACGCTGCAGCGTCACGGCACCGAGCGCGTGGGCAAGCTGTTCGGCCCCGTCATGGTGATCTGGTTCATCGTCATTTCCCTGCTCGGCGTGAACCAGATCGTGCGCAATCCGCACGTGCTGCTGGCGATCAATCCGTACTATGGGGTGAGGTTCTTCTTCACCCACGGCTTCCAGGCCTTCATCGCCCTCGGTGGCGTGGTACTGGCGCTTACCGGTGCCGAGGCGCTGTATGCCGACATGGGGCATTTCGGCAAGCGTCCGATCCGGCTGGCCTGGTTCAGCTTCGTACTGCCGGCGCTGGTGCTCAATTACTTCGGCCAGGGCGCGCTGCTGCTCGATCATCCCGAAGCCATCGACAACCCGTTCTTCAAGTTGACGCCGGAACCGCTGCTCTATCCGATGATCGGCCTGGCCACGGTGGCCACGGTGATCGCGTCGCAGGCGGTGATTTCCGGTGCGTTCTCGATGACGCGCGAAGCCATGTCGCTGGGTTATTCGATGCGCATGCCGGTGGTGCATACCTCGCGCGAAATGTCCGGCCAGATCTTCGTGCCGTGGGTGAACAACTTCCTGTTGATCATGGTGCTGGCCGCGGTGCTCGGCTTCCGCAGCTCGGACAACCTGAGTGCCGCCTACGGCATCGCGGTGACGGGCACGATGACCATCACCACCATCCTCGCGCTGATCGTGGCGCGTCGTCAGTGGGGCTGGAGCCGACTCACGGTGATCCTGGCGGGCGTGCTGCTGCTCACCATCGATCTCTCGTTCCTCGGCGCCAACCTGATCAAGATCGAATACGGCGGCTGGTTCCCGCTGGTGCTCGGCGTCGCGGTGTTCATCGTGATGACCACCTGGCGCCGTGGCCGCGAACTGGTGGTGCGCGAGATCAAGCAATCGGGCCTGGCGCTGGACCCGTTCATTGCGAACATCGCCGAGCATCCGCCGCTGCGAGTGCCGGGCACGGCGGTGTTCCTCACCGCCAATCAGAACGCGGTGCCGCACGCGCTGTTGCACAACCTCAAGCACAACAAGGTGCTGCACGACCGCAATGTGCTGCTCACGGTGGAAATGCTCGAAACACCGACCGCCGATTTTGGCGAACGCATCGAGATCACCGAGCTGGGCGGCGACTTCTACGGGCTGGCGCTGCGCTTCGGCTTTGCGGAAGACCCCAATATTCCACGCGCGCTGTCCAAGTGTTCCAAGATGGGCCTGCCGTTCGACATGATGGACACCACGTTCTTCCTGTCGCGCGAAACCATCATTGCGGACGCCAAGCGACCGGGCATGGCGTTGTGGCGCGACAAGCTGTTCGCCTTCATGGCACGCAACGCGCTGCCTGCCACGGCGTTCTTCCAGATTCCAGGCAATCGCCTGATCGAACTGGGCGCCCAGGTCGAAATTTGAGGAAAAGGGCGCTTCGGCGCCCTTTTTCGTTGTGGGGCTGGCCGAGCGGGCTTTTTTTCAAGCCTGCGTCATCGTGCTCTGCCATAATTTCGCCCCATGACCGAACACCGCATCGTCACCGCTGCCGCCCAGATGGACGACGAGGCCCTCGAAGCCTCCATCCGTCCCAAGCGACTGACCGAATACCTGGGCCAGCAGACGGTGCGCGAGCAGCTGTCGATCTATATCGAGGCCGCCAAGAAGCGTGGTGGTGCGCTCGATCACGTGCTGATCTTCGGACCACCCGGCCTGGGCAAGACCACGCTGAGCCACGTGATTGCCAACGAGCTGGGCGTCAACCTGCGTTCCACCTCCGGCCCGGTGCTGGAGCGGGCGGGGGACCTGGCAGCGCTGCTGACCAATCTCGAACCGCACGACGTGCTGTTCGTGGACGAGATCCATCGTCTGTCGCCCGTGGTAGAGGAAGTGCTCTATCCGGCGATGGAAGACTTCCAGATCGACATCATGATCGGCGAAGGTCCCGCGGCCCGCTCGATCAAGCTCGATTTGCCGCCTTTCACGCTGATCGGCGCCACCACGCGTGCCGGCCTGCTCACCGCGCCGCTGCGCGACCGCTTCGGCATCGTGCAGCGTTTGGAGTTCTATACGCCCGATGAGCTCACCGCCATCGTGCGGCGTTCGGCGCGCATCCTGGGCATTCCTTGCGAGCTGGAAGGCGCGCAGGAAATCGCCCGCCGTTCGCGTGGCACGCCGCGCATCGCCAATCGCCTGCTGCGCCGCGTGCGCGACTATGCCGAAGTGCGCGCGGCCGGGCAGATCACCCGCGACGCCGCCCGTGCCGCCACCGACATGCTCAAGATCGACGCCGAAGGCTTCGACGAGCTGGACCGTCGCCTGCTGACCATCATCATCGAGAACTTCGATGGCGGTCCGGTGGGTGTGGAATCGTTGGCCGCCGCGCTGAGCGAAGACCGCGGCACCCTCGAGGACGTGGTCGAGCCGTACCTGATCCAGCAGGGCTATCTGGTACGCACCGCGCGCGGCCGCATGGCCAGCGCCAAGGGCTGGCGTCACCTGGGGCTCACGCCGCCGCCGCGACCGTCGGTTCCCGCCGACCTTTTCACGACCGACAACACCGATGTCTGACATCACGCTAACCAGCGCGACCGAGCCCTTCGAGTGGCCGGTGCGCGTCTATTGGGAAGACACGGACGCGGGCGGGGTGGTCTACCACGCCAGCTACCTGCGTTTCATGGAGCGTGCCCGCAGCGAATGGCTGCGTGCGCTGGGCATCAACCAGTCCGTGGTCAAGGAAAACACCGGCTTGGCCTTCCTGGTCCGGGAAATGCAGATCGACTTTCTGCGGGCGGCCCTGCTGGATGATGAACTGGCGGTAAGCGTGGAAGTCAAAGAACGGCGGGCAGCCAGTATCCTTTTCGCCCAGACGATCCGCCGGGCGGACGGCGCGGAGCTGATCCGCGCAAAGGTGCGAGTGGCGTGCGTCGATGTTCGCCGCATGCGTCCGGTGCAGATTCCGGCCGACCTCATCCCCGGCCTTTCCCCTTAAATAAAAGTACGTGCGCTGGAGAACCTTCAAGCAATGAACGGTGGATTGAACATTTTCAAGTTGATCGCGGAAGCGAGCATCCTGGTGCAGGCCGTCATGCTGGTCTTGCTGGTGTTCTCCTTCCTCTCCTGGGTGATCATCATCCGCAAGCATCAGCAGCTGAAGTCCGCGATGGAAGAGGCCGAGGGCTTCGAGGAGCGCTTCTGGTCCGGCGCCGACCTGGCCCAGCTGTTCCGCGAGGTGAGCAACCGTGGCGCGGAGAACGGCGGCATGGAGAACGTGTTCGAGTCCGGCTTCCGCGAATTCGTGCGCCAGCGCCAGCGTCGCGTGCATGACATGCGCGTGGTCATCGAAGGTTCCGAGCGCGCCATGCGCGTGGCCGGCACCCGCGAGATCGGCCGCCTGGAACGCAACCTCGAATTCCTCGCCAACGTGGGTTCCATCAGCCCGTACGTGGGCCTGTTCGGCACCGTCATCGGCATCATGGGCGCTTTCCAGGGCCTGGGCGAAATGAAGGACGTCACCATCGCCGTGGTCGCACCGCACATTTCCGAAGCACTCATCGCCACGGCGATGGGCCTGTTTGCCGCGATTCCGGCGGTGTGGGCCTATAACCGCTTCGCCAACAAGGTGGAGCGCGTGGCTTCCCGCTACGAGGTGTTCCAGGAAGAGTTCTCGTCGGTGCTGCAGCGTCAGATCCAGACCGACGACGCGGCCGCCTGAGCGAGGGCATGAATGATGCGTAGCTCCGCGCGCCACAAGCGCTTCAAGCTCAAGTCAGAGATCAACGTCGTTCCCTACATCGACGTGATGCTGGTGCTGTTGATCATCTTCATGGTCACCACGCCCATGCTCAACTCCAATGTCGACGTGAACCTGCCGCAGGCGAACGCCAAGTCGATGCAGGACAAGAAGGACCCGGTGATCATCGCGGTGGATCAGGGCGGGCAGCTCTATCTCACGCTGGGCACCGAGAAGCGTCAGCCGGTGGACGTGGCGACCATGAAGCTCAAGGTGGGTGCCTTCGTGAAGGCCAATCCCCAGGTCAGCGTGCTGGTCGCGGGCGATCGCGACGGCAAGTACGACGGTGTCTATCAGGTTCTTGCCGACCTGCAGCAAGCTGGCGTGGCCAAGGTGGGCCTGATGAGCGCACCGGAGTCGGGCAGCAAGAAATGAGGGCCGACTCCCGCCCCAAGGGCACGTCCAAGGCGGTTGTCCTTTCCGCCGTTCTCCATCTTGGCATCGTGGGCTTTCTGGCCTTCGCGGTGATTCCGTGTTCGTTCTACGAAGAGCTGTTCGCCACGCTGCACCTGCCGGCCAGCTGGAACCCGATCACGTGCACCAAGCCGGTGTCGTTGCAGGGTGAAATCATCGAGGCCGAGCTGGTAGGCATCACCGCCGCGCCGCCGCCGAAATCCGCCAAGGCCAAGCCCGTGCCGGACACCGTGCCGCCGCCGCCCTCCGTGCCGCCGCCGCCATCGGAAGAAGTACCCAAGATCAAGACGCTGCCGCCGCCGCCGGAGCATCCGGATACGGTCGATCAGGAAAAGATCGTGGCCGATGCCGCCCAGAAGGCGGAGGACGCCAAGAAGGAACAGGAAGAGAAGCAGCGCCAGCGCGCCGCCGAATTGGACGCCCAGGCGGCCAAGCACAAGCAGGAAGAGCAGAAGAAGATCGACGAGTTGTTCGCCAAGATGGACGCGGCCGACAGTTCGCGCAAGCAGGCGGAAAGCAAGGCCAAGCAGGCCAAGCAGCAGATGGAAGACCTCAAGAACGCCCAGGACAACGGTCGCGAGAACTTGCCCTACGCCGAACAGGCGCAGACCGGCAGCAACGGCAATGACGCTGATCTGAGGGCGCAATATCTCGCCGCGATTCAGAATACGCTCAAACAGAACTGGGTCGGGCCGGATAACATGCCCAGTCAGCCGTGCCTGCTGCATATCGTCCAGCTCTCGGGCGGACAGGTGGTCAGCGCAAAGGTTGATTCCAGTTGCCCGTTCGACGAAGCCGGACGCAAGTCCGTCGAAGACGCGGCCATGAGGGCCAATCAGTTGCCCTACAAGGGCTTCGAAAAAGTCTTCAGTCGCAACGTTGATATGTTTTTCAAGCCATAGGTGAGAACGCAATGAAGAAGCCAACCCGCTATCTGGCCCTATTGCTTGGACTCCTTGCCCTGCTGTGCGCAGGCATGGCGTCGGCGCAAACGTCTACGTTGACCGGCACCGTCGAGGGCGTGACGAAATCGGCTACGCCGATCACCGTCGTGCCGTTCGCGCAGGCTGGCGGTGCGCCCCTGCCGACCGACATTGCCGATGTCATGCGCAACGACTTCAACCGTTCGGGCAAATTCCGTTCGCTCGCCAAGAGCGAAATCGTGGAAACGCCGTCGAAGGGTGCGGACATCAACTTCGCCACGTGGCGCCTGCTCAAGCAGGACTACATCACCGTGGGCCGCATCAGCGATGCGGGCGGCGGCATGCTGCGCGTGGAATACGAACTGTGGGACGTGAACCGCCAGCAGAGCCTGCTGGCCCAGGCCTTCACCGCGCCCGCGGGTGACCTGCGCGGCGTGGCCCACCAGATCGCCGATGCGATCTACGAAAAGATCACCGGCGTGCGTGGCGCGTTCTGGACGCGTATCGCCTACATCACCGCCGTGGGCCTGGGCAACAACACCACCTACTCGCTGATCGTGGCCGATTCGGATGGCTATAACCCGCAGGTGGTGGCTCGTTCGCGCGAATCGCTGCTCTCGCCCTCGTGGTCGCCGGATGGCCGCAAGATTGCCTACGTCTCGTTTGAGAGCGGCAATTCCGCAATCTATGTGCAGGACATCACCACGGGTTCGCGTCAGCTCATCTCGGCACGCGCCAAGGGCATCAACGGCGCACCGGCCTGGTCGCCGGATGGCACCAAGCTGGCGCTGGCGCTCTCCTATCAAGGCAATCCGGAGATCTACGTGATGGACGTGGGTTCCCGCCAGGAGACCCGCCTCACCAACAACCTGGCCATCGACACCGAGCCGCGCTGGACGCCGGATGGCCAGGGCATCATCTTCACTTCCGACCGCTCGGGCCGTCCGCAGCTCTACCAGATGTCGGCCGGTGGCGGCGGGGCAGAGCGCATCACTTTCCAGGGCCAGTTCAACGCCAATGCCTCGATCAGCTATGACGGCAAGCAGATCGCCATGGTGCAGGGCAACGGGAACGTGTATCGTATCGCCATTATGGATCGCAGTCTGGGTGGGCAGGTGCGCTTCATCTCGCCGGGTCCGATCGACGAAACGCCGAGTTTCGCGCCCAATGCGAGCATGTTGCTGTACGCCGCTTCGGAAGGTCGACGCGGTGTGCTTTACGCCGTGTCCGCCGACGGCCTGGTTCGTCAGCGACTGGTGCTTGCCGATGGCGACGTTCGCGAGCCGGCTTGGGGTCCCTATCGTCAGCGATAAGCAGTTCATGACGTGACGCGTAAGCGTCAGGTCCATGTGATCCGGGCGTGAAGTCTTGGACGACACCTCGGATCAAACAGCTTGCCGGCCGTGGCAATCCGTCGCGGAAGGCGGGCCAGGCGTTGCGAGACAGCGCACCGCCGGCATCAAAAATGGCAAAATAACAGCCGGTTCACCGGCGAAAACTGTCCCGAAACCGCAATCATTATTGACTGTCGGAACTCAAACCTGTTTGAAGGAACGTCCACCATGAATAAGACCGTTCGCGTCGCCCTGGTCGCCCTGCTCTGCGTTGGCGCGGCCGCATGCTCGAAGAAGCAGGAAGTCAAGCCGCAGCCGCAGCCGGAAGCGCCGATGACCACCCCGGCTCCGTCGACCGCTGGCAAGTACACCCCTGCTGACCTCGATACCGACGCCTGCCTCCGTCAGCGCGTTGTGTACTTCGATTTCGACAAGGACGAAATCAAGCCGGAGTTCCAGCAGATCATGGCTTGCCACGCCAAGTACCTGCAGGATCGCCCGATGGCGCAGATGCGTCTGGAAGGCAATGCTGACGAGCGCGGCACCCGCGAGTACAACCTCGGCCTCGGCGAGCGCCGCGGCAACGCCGTGTCCAGCGCCCTGCAGTCGAACGGCGGTTCGGCCAGCCAGATCAACGTGATCTCGTATGGCAAGGAAAAGCCGGTGTGCCGTGAGCACAACGAAGACTGCTGGAGCAAGAACCGTCGCGTCGAGATCGTCTACACGGCGAAGTAATGAAGAAGCGACTGGCTAACAGCTTCACAGCCAGGATGGGCATGGCGGGCGCAATTGCGTCCGCCATGCTTTTTGGTGTCCCGGCCCAGGCCCAGGATTCCCGGCTCAGCCTTGCCGACCGCGTATCGCGACTCGAGCAGCAGGCACAGAACCAGAATCAGGGCACCACACTGGTCAATCAGGTGCAGGCACTGCAATCGCAGCTGCAGCAGATGCAAGGCCAGATCGAGGAACTGCAGCACCAGCTGCAGGAAGCCAACGACAAGAACAAAGCGCAGGCCACGGATTTCGACACGCGCCTGGGTCGCCTTGAAAGCGGCGCCAGTGCAGCGGGTGCGAATGCGGGGAATGCCAACGCCAACGTGCCGCCACCGGCCGCCAATGCAGCGCCGCCTGCACCGGCAGTTGCGCCGACGCCGGCCGCTGCTGCAGGCAAGCCGGCAGGCGCCGCGCCTGCGGCAGGAAAGGGTGGTGCGGCGGCCAATGCCAATGCGCAGGCCGCCTATGACGATGCCTTCAAGTCGCTGCGTGCCGGCGACTACGTGAAGTCCTCGCGCGACTTCCGCAATTTCATCCAGCAGTACCCGGACAGCTCACTGCTGCCCAACGCCTTCTACTGGTTGGGCGAGTCGTACTACGCCACCAGCAATTACCAAGTGGCGATGGAAGCCTTCCAGCATCTTGTGACGCAGTTCCCGCAGAGCGAAAAGGTGCCCGACGCCTTGCTCAAGGTCGGCTACAGCCAGATCGAACTCAAGCAGGTCGATGCGGGCAAGGCCACGCTGAAGAACGTGACTGCGAAGTATCCCGGCTCCAAGGCCGCCGGCCTGGCTCAGGAGCGCCTGCGTCGACTGCAGGCCCAGCCGGCCAACTGAGGTTGTTGTCGTGACTGGCAGTAGCACGAGCGTGGCACCCACCACGTCGACGCAGGCGCCCGCCGAGCGCCTGCGCATCACCGAGATTTTCCACTCGATCCAGGGCGAAGCCGATGCCATCGGCTGGCGCACGGTGTTCGTGCGACTGACGGGTTGCCCACTGCGGTGCGTCTGGTGCGACACCGAGTATTCGTTCTACGGCGGTGACTGGCGCGATATCGATGACATCCTTGCCGAGGTGGCGTCACATGGCGCGAGGCACGTTTGTGTCACCGGCGGCGAACCGCTGGCGCAGAAGCGCTGCCTGATCCTGCTGAAGCGCTTGTGCGACGCGGGTCATGAGGTATCGCTGGAAACCTCTGGCGCGCTGGACGTGGCACAGGTCGATCCGCGCGTGCGCAAGGTGATGGACCTCAAGGCGCCGGATTCCGGCGAAGCCAAGCGCAACCTGTGGTCGAACATCGAGCACCTGCTGCCGCACGATCAGGTCAAGATAGTCATAGCCAGTCGCGCCGACTACGAATGGGCGCGCGATGTGGTGGCCGAGCATCGCCTCGTCGAGCGTTGCATGGTGCTGTTCTCGCCCGCGCACGGCGCCATCAAGCCGCGCGAACTGGCGGAATGGATCATCGAGGACAAACTGGACGTGCGTTTCCAGCTGCAGCTGCACAAGCTGCTGTGGAACGACGAGCCAGGACACTAAGGCGAGAATGAGTGGAGAGGAGTGAGAAGCATGAAAGAGCGACCGCCTTCTCTCGCTTCTCACTCCTCTTCACTTACTTCTACCTCTACTGCGCTTCGGCCTGTGTTGCCGGTGGTGCTCTTTCGGCCGGATCACCGGCCTGAACTTTCAGTGGATGTCATCCCATGTCTCAAGTAACTCCCCGCAAAGCCGTCGTGCTCGTTTCCGGCGGCATGGATTCGGCCGTCACCATTGCCATCGCCCGCGAGCAGGGCTATCAGGTGCACGCGCTTAGCGTGGCCTACGGCCAGCGCCATAGTGCGGAACTGGCGGCGTCGGAGCGCGTGTCGCATCTGCTGGGCGCGGTCGAGCACAAGACGGTGCAGGTGGATCTGCGCACCATCGGCGGCTCCGCGCTCACGGCCGACATCGACGTGCCGCTCGACCAGGCCGGCGAGCAGGGCATTCCGGTGACGTACGTGCCGGCGCGCAACACCATCATGTTGTCCATCGCGCTGGGCTGGGCCGAGGTGCTCGGCTCCACCGACATCTGGTGTGGCGTGAATGCAGTGGATTATTCGGGCTACCCGGACTGCCGCCCCGCCTTCATCGAAGCCTTCGAGCAATTGGCCAACGTGGCGACCAAGGCCGGCGTGGAAGGGGCCGGCATCCGCATCCACGCGCCGCTGATGCGCATGAGCAAGGCCGACATCGCCCGCGAAGGCGGGCGCCTGGGCGTGGACTTCTCCGAGACGGTGAGCTGCTACCAGGCCGACGCCGAAGGCCGTGCCTGCGGCCATTGCGACGCCTGCCTCCTGCGTGCGCAGGGTTTCAAAGCGGCTGGCCTGCCGGACCCCACCCGCTACGCCTGAACGGCGTTGCTTGTGCCACGGGCGCCCAGCCCATAAAATATTGGGCTGGCTTTTGAAGCATGGGTCGTTAGCTCAGTCGGTAGAGCAGTAGACTTTTAATCTATTGGTCCCGAGTTCGAATCTCGGACGACCCACCAAAAGTACTCAGGGACCCGCGGCAACGCGGGTCTTTTTTTGTCTGCGGTAAGCGGCCTCGATATCAATCGATGGCTGCCGAGACCGGCGATCTCAGCTCGCCTGGCGCCAGGCCGGTGCGGCCGGCTTCTGCGCGCTGGAGTGGCGCTCCATCACCGGCATGCGCGGCAGGTCGAACCAGAAGGTGCTGCCGCGCCCCGGTTCCGAGCGCAGGCCGATGCGTGTGCCCAGCAGTCGCGCCAGGCGTTCGGCGATGGCCAGGCCCAGGCCGTAGCCGCCGCGACGTTCGCTTTCGCTGGCCTGCAATTGCACGAATTCTTCGAAGATGCGCTGCTGATGGATCACGGCGATGCCCGGGCCGTTGTCGCGTACTTCGATGCGGATGGCCTGGCCGCGACGGCGCGCTGCGATGAGCACGCGCCCTTCCGGCGCATTGGCGATGGCATTGCTGGCGAGCTGATAGAGCAAGCTGGCAGCGACATCGGCATCGCCATGCAGCTGGTGATGGCTGCCGCGCCAGGCCAGCGTCACGTGATTCTGCGCGGCCTCGTGGTTGAGCGAGGTGCGATCGCGCATGAAGAGTTCCGCAGCGGTGAAACCGATGGGCTTCACGGCGATCACGCCGGCATCGAGCCGTGAGATTTCCAACAGCGCATCGAGCAGGCGAGTCATGGATGCAATGCTGTGACGCATCTGCTGGAACAACGACTGTTGCTCCTCGCTCGCATTCTGGTCGAGGCCGGCGGCAAACAGTTCCAATGCCTGCAGCGGCTGGCGGAAGTGATGGCTCACCAGTGCGATGAACTGCGATTTGCTGCGCGTGGCAGCCTGGCTTTGGCGCAGGCGATCCAACGCTTCGACGGCGTTGTCGTGCTGCATCGTGCTCCAGTCGCGGCGCTGCGCTTCCTGCAGTTCGGAGAGACGCTGCAGCGTCTTGCGCAGTTCGAGGAATTCGGTGCTGACGGGCGTGTTGTCGATCTGCGGATGTCGCGCATTCACCAGTTCATGCGCGGCGTAGCGAGCCTGCGCCAAGGGCTCCAGCACGCGATGACGAATCGATACGCGCGCAAGCCATGCGAGTACAAGAATGCCTGTCGCACACAAGGCACCGAGCAGCCATACCATGGCCTGCGCCTTGCGCAGGGGGTGCGTGTCCACGTCCATGCTCACCCACGACGACATGCTGCCTTGCGGCCGCACTTCGTTCCGATAGGTGGAGCCACCCGCAACGGCTGCCGAGCCACTGCTCCAGAGGCGGCCATCCGAGCCGTGCAGCTCCACGCGCAGCACCTGGTCGACCTTGCCTTCCTGCAGGGTGCGATCGAGCGCAGCTTGCGGCGACACGCCTTCTACAACACCGAGTTCTCCGGCGAGGCGTGCCAGGCGCAGGCTTGCGGCCGCATCCACGCGTTCGGCCAGGCTGTGGGTCTGTTGCAGGCACAGCGCCAGGATCAACGCCAAGGCGGCGATCGTGCTGGGCAACACCACATCGATGAACAGGCGGGGCAGCAGGTGCGCGCGCGGCTCCATGCGTCAGGCCTCCCGGTCGCAGTGGCGCGCTGACGGCGGGCAATGGAGCCGCCATCGGGGCCTTGGACAAAGATAGCGGCGGGTTGAAGGCATCACTCAAGGTCCCGGCAAACAGGGAACAAAATGGTTCGTGGGCGTTTCAGTCACGGAATCGCCCTGGTTGGCACTCTAAAGAATCCACGACGCCCCTTCGATACGCAGTTCGATCTAGCGCGACGCGCCATAGTCCTAACGGTCTATGGGCCGAAACTGTGACGTGTTGCGCTGCGCAACGGTTCGGCATGACGCGGGGCGCTTTTGGCGTTACCTTGCCACCCGCACGCCCACCCCGGGCGAAATGGAGAACCCCATGTCCTCACGTTGTCGCTGGTTGCTTGCTGTGTCCCTGCTGGGTTTGGCCGGCACTGCCCTGGCGCAGGATATTCCAGCCAACATGCCCAAGCGCAAGCCGGGCCTGTGGGAAATGCAGACCTCCGGCATGGGCGGCCAGCCGCAGACGACCAAGATCTGCCTTGACGCCGACACCGACACCGCGATGTACAAGATGGGCACGCACATGAGTGGCCAGATGTGCAGCACGTTCAAGATCGACGTGCAGGGCAACAAGGTGTTGACGGACGCCGTGTGCAAGATCAACGCACCCAGCGGCACGGTCAACATGAGCAGCCACAGCGAGACCACGTATCAGGGCGATACGGCATATTCCACGCAGGGCAACATCAAGTACGACCCGGCGGTGATGGGCCACTCGGAAATGGCGATGACCAGCAGCGGTCATTGGGTGGGCCAGTGCGCCGCCGGCCAGAAGCCGGGCGATATGCTCATGCCCAACGGGCAGACCTTCAACATCAAGGATATGCCGGGCCACTGAGGCCCATGCGCTACGGGGTGCTGGGCGCCATCAGCTGGCGTACCAGCGCCTCATGCTCGGCGTCGATCTTCTTGAGCCGGGTCTGCATGGCCGCATCGCTCACCCATTGCGCGCTGTAGGCGCGCCGGCGATCGAGGTTGAATTCGATATCGGCGAAAGGCACCAGGGTCTCGTTGCCGGCCGGCGAGAAACCGCTGATGTCGTGGATCAGATGCAGCTTGGCCAGCTCCGCCTGCGCGTTCTTGCCCTTGGCGTAGGAGGTGAGTGCCGCGGCTACGCGTTGGCGCAGTTCGGCCGGGAGATCGGTGCGGATCACCACCACGGCATGGGGAATCAGGCTGGACGTCCACAGCACGCGCAGGCGCGCGTACTGATCGGGAAAACGTTCGGCGAAACGCTCCATGTCGGCCGTATTGTTGGAGGCGATGTCGGCTTCGTTGTTCGCCACCGCCAGTGCATTGTTCTGATGGTTGTCCACGGTGACGTTGGCGAAGAACGTGTCCGAATCCAGCCGGCGGTTGGCGAATACCTGGGTCTCGGGCACGAGATAGCCGGAGACCGAGAGCACCTCGCCGCGCGCATAGCGCAGCTTGCCGGGCCGGCGGAACAGGTCGTCAAGGTTGCGGATGGGCGAATCCTTGGCCACCAGCAGCACCGAGTAATAGCCACGCGAACCGTTGCTGCGGGTGAGCTGCGCGATCACCTGCATGCGATCGTGCACCACCGCATCGAGCGCGAGCCGGCCGGACACGAAGGCGAAGTCCACGCGTTCCTCGGCCATGGCCTGGCCCAGCCCCTCGTACGTGCTTACCGAGAGGCTGTGGATGGGCAGGTGCAGCGTGCGGCTCAGGTCGTCCAGCATGGGGCGCCAGGCGGCCAGCGATTCGGACGGACCGCCAATCGGCAGGATGCCGAAGGTCAGCGCGTTGATGTGCCCACTGTCCTGCGGTGGATCGGCCCATGCAGCCGAACCGCAGACGAGGGCAGCAAGGAGCAGGGCGCCGCGCAGCACTCGGGCCACGATGCTTTTCGCCGGCACGCTGCCGCACACGATGGACCGTTCGTGGGTGGTCTTAGCAGGTCTGTCCGGAGCGAGGAACATGGATGGGTCTGGCTGCCGGGACGTGGGGCGCGGCGATCAGAGGCCGCTGATGCGCCGCGAGGCCACCACGGCCTCGACGCGGTTGCGCACGTTCAGTGCGCGGAAGATCGCGGCGAGATGGATCTTCACCGTGCCTTCGCTGATCCCCAGGTCACGAGCGATGAGTTTGTTCGGCTTGCCCTGCGAGAGCAGGCGCAGCACGTCGATCTGGCGCTCCGTCAGCAGCTTGCGCAGCCGTTCTTCCAGCGAATCGGCGCCGGGCGCGGTCTGCGTGGCGTTGGCGGGCGGCGGTGTGGGTACGGCGCCATCCACGCGCTCCTGCAGCAGCAGGGGCGGCACGTACACGCCGCCGGACAGCACCAGGCGCACGGCCGAGAGCATCACATCGGGCGAATACGCCTTGGGAATGAAGCCCTGCACGCCCATGGCCAGCAGGCTTTTCATCAGCGCGCCGTCCTCGGAACCGGAAAGCACCATCACGGGAACGTGCGGCAGATGCTCGATGACTTCGGCCAGGTGCTCGCTGCCCTGCACGCCGGGCATGGCCAGGTCGATGAGCGCAAGCGACAGCGACGGCGCCTCCGGCGCATGGATGGCCTCGCGCAATTCAGCCATGTCCATGGCCATCACAAACTCCGTGTTCGGCCCAAGCTCAGCCAGCTTGAGCTTGACACCTTCGACGATCAGTCGATGGTCGTCTGCGATCAATATGCGCATCTCATTCCCCATGGCGCTGTACGGTAATCCCATTACCGCACGTCCGCCTGCGCAACATAGCCCTAGCTCGTTCGCGCGGCAACCTCAAGGCGCGTACGAACGGCATAGCCTCAACGGGATATGGCCGCTGCTGGCGCCAACCGTGAAAATTCCGCTGCGATCAGGGGAATCGCTCATCGATACCGCGATGTGAGGCGGAGTGAGTCAGATCGTGCAGGACACGGCGCGATCCACACCGAACACCGCTAGAGATCTGGTACTTGATGAATGCCACGCGTAGCGTCACCGGCCCAAGCGAGCCCACCGCGTGCTGCAGCAAGCCTCCCCTGAACCCGTTGGAACCTCCGGCATGCGGGAAGTAACGCCCGCGTCGGCCGGTTCGCCATGGATGGCCCTCTTGTCCGGAGACAGCGTTGTCTCCGGTTTTTCGGGCTGGATCTCACCTCGGGCATCCCTTGGTCGGCACGACGGCGTGTATCGTCGTAGACTTCGGCGCTCATCCCCAGCCGGTGCGGCCATGTGTTCCGGCGGGGGCGATGGAGCAACATGCAACAGGCTCTGACGGCTATAGGTGCCATGCGGCTGCTGGAATGTTTTGCGCCTCTGTTCGCATATGGCCTGCTGATCGACGAGCAGGCCGCCAGCCAGAATCTTTCCGACGACGAACTGCCGTCCGTGCACGCGCGCGCGCTTGCGCTGGTGGAGCAAAGCCGTGGCGCCGCCTTCGCGCGCGGCAAGTCGCTGGCCGAGGTGGAGCTGGCCGCGTTCGCCGTCACGGCATGGTTTGACGAGGTCATCACCCGCCACGGTGGCTGGCGCGGTCCGTCGACGCCGCTGCAGCAGACCCTCTTCCGCACGGGCAGTGCCGCCACGGAGTTCTTCGATCAGCTGGGGCGCCTGGGCAGCGGCGACGACGAAGTCCGCGAAGTGTTCAGCATGGCGTTGCTGCTCGGTTTCTCCGGCCAGTACTACTACGAGCAGGGCGATACCGGCGAACTGGGCCGCATCAAGGCCCTGTATTGCCCGGCGAGCACCGGGGCGGCAATGGTGCTGCAGACCTTGCAGCGCGAATCGGTCACGCCTCAGCCGTACATGGTGCCGGGCTCGCCGGTGCTGCGCCTGCCGGTGACCTGGATGGGGCGCCGTCTCGCCCAACTCGTGGCCGCGCTGCTGGTGCTGCTGGTGTTCGTGGCCTTCGTGGCGCCGGTGTTCAGTCAGGCCCTGTCCGAGCAGGCGTGGTTCACGGGAGGCATCATCGTAGCCGTGCTGGGCGTCGTCGGCTGGACCAGCGTGCTGGCGTGGCAATCGCTGGTGATGATGCGCGCCCACACACGCGTGGCCGACAGCACGGAGGCCGGCTACGGCATAGGCAGTTTTTCCGCCGCGGTGAAGGACGCCGCCCGCCGCTTGCGGGGCGCGATCCTTCACCCGTTTCGTCGCCGCGGCCCATGGCGGCAACTGTCGCGTCACCCGTGGCTGCTGTTCATGGGCGACAGCGCGGCGGACGTCCGTTCGTTGTTGCAGGCCGCTGCGTCCGCGCCGCATGCACGCGAGCTGTCGCGCGCCAACGACACGCGCCCGTGGCACTGGTGGGTATTCCGTGCCCTGGTGGCGATCGAGCCCGGCCCGCGGCTCTCGCATCCGCATGCCACCATCGGCGATGGCGATGCGCCCTGGTCGAAGGCGCTTTCGCTGCTGGCGAAGGAACGCCGCAAACTTCCGCTGGACGGCATGGTGATCTGCATTGCCGCGCAGAGCCTGCGTGAACCCGAAGGCGTCGTCGCCACGCATGCCGACCGCCTGCATCGCCTGGCCGACGAAGCCACCCGTCGCCTGCAATTGCAGCTGCCGGTATACGTGGTGGTCACCGGGCTCGAAGCGTTGCCGGGACACGGTGCTTTCCGCGCCGCGCTTCCCGCGTCGGTGTTTCGTCGCGTGCTGGGCTGGCGCCATCCGGCCGTCATCGAAGACGGCGTGCCCGATGCGCGCATGGAAGCCCACGCGGACGCAATGACAGAGCGCCTGGTGGCAACGGCACAGGCCGTGCTGGCTACCGAGCGCGATCCGCGCGCGCGTCGCGAAGCCTTTGTGTTCCTGCAGTCGCTCTACGGCATGCAGCGCGGACTGCGCACGTTCCTGGAGCGTCTTCAGGCCAACGAAGTGCATGGCGAGCGCCGCCTGCACTGGCAGGGCATCTACGTCACCGGTGGTTCGCGCAACCAGGCGCCGGGCGGCGATTTCGTCGACGATCTGTTCAGTCGCTTCCTGCCGGCCGACCGCGTGTTGGCGCGCCGCGTGGCGCCGAAGGGCTGAGCGTTCGCGTCAGACGGTGGTGACGCGCGATGCGCTCCACGCCACCATCAAGGCTTCGCGCAATTGTTCCGGCGATACCGGTTTGTAGAGCACGGGAATACGCGCGGCCATGATTTCGCGCAGGCGATCGCTGCGGGTTTCGCCAGTGATGAGCAGGCGGGAGAACGGCGGATTGCCATCGATCTGGTAGTGCGCATCCAGCGCGGCCAGCACGTCCAGCCCGCTTTCGCCATCGCGCAGGCGCAGATCGGAGATCACGATGTCGGGCGGAACGTTCCATTCTTCCGCGGCCAGCAAGGCCTGCACGCGGTCCTCGGCCACGGCCACTTCGCAGCCCCAGCTCTTCAACAGATAGCGGATGCCCGAGAGGATCGCCGGCTCGTCGTCGATCACCAGCACACGCATGCCCGACACATCGGGCGAGGCTTCTTCGCCGCTGACGACCGGAATGTGCTGCGCCGGCACTTCCGGCAGATGGAAGCTGAAGACGCTGCCGCGACCGGGTTTGGATTTCAGTTCCACCTTCGTGTCGAGCAACTCGGCCAGACGCTGCACAGTGGCAAGGCCAAGACCCAATCCACGGCGACGGCCCACGTCGTGTTCATTGCTGTGGCTTTCGACGCGATAGAACTCGTCGAACACGCGCACCTGGTGTTCCTGCGCAATGCCGCTGCCGGTATCCCAAACGTCCACGCGCACCGTGCCGTCCTCGCGGTGGCGTGCCACCACCAGCACGCCGCCGCGGCTGGTGTAGCGCAATGCATTGCTCACCAGGTTGTTGAGGATGCGCGACAGCATCGTGCGGTCGCTGCGCACCCACAGATTGGTGGCGCGCATGATCAGGCGCAGGCCGTGCTGCTCGGCAATCATGCGGAAGTTGCGGCTCACTTCCTGGAACACGTGATCGAGCGGGAACTCGGCGATCTCGATCTGCATGGCGCCGGTTTCCAGGCGCGACAGGTCGAGCAGTTCGCTGAAGAGATGGTCCAGCGCTTCCACACATTCCTGGATGTGCGCGATGCGATCGAGGCGCACGGGATCGCGTTCGTCCTCGGCCAGTGCGGAAGAGAACAAGGTCAGCGCATACAGCGGCTGGCGCAGGTCGTGCGAGGCGGCGGCGAGAAAGCGCGCCTTGGCCACGCTGGCGGCTTCGAGCGCGGCGTTCTTGCGCGCCAGCTCCACGGTAGCGTGTTCTATCTCGCGTTCCATGCCGCGCTGCACGTCGAACAGCGCCATGGCGGCGCTGTTGAAGCCGCGTTGCAGCTCGCCGATTTCGGTCTGGTCGGTGACTTCCACTTCCACGTGGCGGTCGCCGCGACCCAGTTGATGCACCGCGTCCACCAACCGGCGTAGCGGGGCGCTGATCCAGCGCGCGGCCTGCCACGCGATGATGGCGGCCACGAAAAGGCTGATCACCAGTGCGACGAGTGCGTGGCGAAGGCTTGCCTGCTGCATGGCAATCGCGTCGCGCAGGCTCACGTCCACCATCACCGAGCCCAGCACGGGTTGCCCCGGTCGCTCGCTGTCCACCACGTCGCGCACGACGGTGAGGCTTTCGTTGTTGTCGGCGCCGCTGCGGCCCAGGCTGTCGGCCAGGATTTCCCCGTCGGCCGCGCGGATCTGCACGCGGGCCACGTGAGGCAAGTCACTGATGGATTCGGCAATGCGCACCAGCTCGCGGCGCTGCATCTCGCGCAACGGCGCCGCGGTGACCGATGCCGCTTGTGTCGCAATGGCGTCGGCGGTGTTCTGCGCCATGCCGCGCAGCGTCATCAGTTGCTGCGGGGCCAGCATGGCGACCAGCAAGGTCGCCGTCACCAGCGTCGGTATCAGCGTGACAAGCGCAAGCCGTTGCATCAGCGACGTACGACGCCACCATTGCACCGTCCGGGAGTTGGCCCCTGCACCCATCAGATCCCCTTGCACGCTGTATGCGTCAGGCGGAGTCAGCCTAGCGCGATTTTCCAAGCCAGGCAGCAAGCCGACTGGGTTAGCGAATGGGCTATGGCGCTTGTAGGACTTACTGTGGAGGATGGGCCGGCTTGGTCGCGGGGGCGGCCTTGTGGAGCCGGCGGGTAAGCCGCTCGACCAGCAGCGGGAGCAGGGCCAGCGCCGCGATGGCGGTGAGCGGCATCCATACGCCGCGTTGCATCAGCAATTCCGGCCCGAAATGGCCATGGCTCTTCGCCAGCGCATCGCCGAGGCCAGCGCCAATCGACGTCTCGAAGATCAGGGAGACAGTGCCGCCCAGCCAGCTCGCGCCCATGAACAGCCACAGCGGGCAGCGCAGCCAGGCCAGCGCCACCGTGACCAGACCAAACGGCGCCACCGGCACGAAACGCAGGAACATGGTGTAAGCCACCGGGTGCCGTTCGAAGCCGTGATGGAGCTTGTCCACCAGGGCCGGCGGATGTTTGCTGCCGGCGCCGAAGGCGTAGCGGCTGGCCAGGAACAGGATCAGCGTGCCGAGGGTGAGCCCGATGGAGGAATAGATGGTGCCCTCCACCGCGCCGAACGCGAAACCGCCGGCCATGATGATGATCACCGTGCCCGGGATGCCCGTGGACATGGCCAGCGTGAGCAGGCCGATGTAGGTGATGCGGCTCACCCAGGGCGCGGTTTCGATCTCACCGCGCAACTGCGCCTGATGTTGCACCAGCTGCTCCGGATGCAGCCGGTCCATCAGCCCGGAGCTGAACAAGGCGATGCCGGCGAGTACCAGCAGGATCAGCGGAAGAGCGGCGCGCAGGCGGCTCAATAGTGCTGTCCGCTCTGGCCGTAGGTTGCCAGCACGCCGCGGGCCTGCTCGCGCAGGATGTCGCGTCGCACGGCAATGCCGCGCTTTTCGAGCTCGCCGATCCAATCGGCCGGCAGCGGGCCTTCGTCGAATTCGGTGAGCTCTTCCACGTCTTCGGCGCGGGCGCCGATCAGCAGCTCATCCACGCCTGCCCACACGGTAGCGCCATAGCACTGGCAGCACGGCTGTGCGCTGGTGGCGAGGGTGTAGCGGCCGCCATCGGCATTGAGGCGGAACGCGGCGAGGCGCTGCTGCGCGCTCATGTACGCCATCATTTCGGCGTGCGCGACGGAGCACGTCTGCGGCACCACGCGATTGACGCCCACCGACACCACGCGACCTTGTCCATCGAACACCGCCGCACCGAACGGGCCGCCATGGCTGCGCTCGATGTTCAGGCGCGAGAGTTCGATGGCCAGGGCCACGCGTTCCTCATCAGTGATGTAACGCTTGTTGGTGTCGACCACGTCGCCGATCCACGGCGGCAGGGTCAGGTGAATCTGTTGACGCAGCATGCAACGCTCCCTGTGACGCCGGTGTCAGCCAGCCTGCTTGGCCCATGCGTCACGCAGCGTGACGGTACGGTTGAAAACAGGTTTGTCCGACGTGTGATCGACGCGGTCGGCCACGAAGTAACCGAGACGCTCGAACTGGAAGCGCTGTTCCGCATCCACCTGCGCCGCCGCCGGTTCGAGCCATGCGGTGACGATGCGCTTGGCCTCCGGGTTGATGTGTTCGATCCACGTTTTGCCGTCGGTTTCGTCGTCGGGATCGGCCACGTTGAACAGGCGGTCGTACACGCGCACTTCGGTGGCCACGCCATGCTTGGCGCTCACCCAGTGGATGGTGCCCTTCACCTTGCGGTCTGCGCCCGGCATGCCCTGGCGCGATTCCAGATCGAGCGAGCAGCGCAGTTCGATCACGTTGCCGTCCGCGTCCTTCACCAGTTCGTCGCACTTGACGATGCCCACGCCACGCAGGCGCACTTCGCCTTCGGGCTTCAAGCGATGGAAACCCTTCGGCGGCACTTCGGCGAAATCTTCGCGCTCGATCCACAGCTCGCGCGAGAACGGCACGTTGCGCGTGCCGAAGCTCTCATCCTTCGGATGGTTGGAGAACGTGAGCTGCTCTTCGTGACCTTCCGGCAGATTGGTGATGACCAGCTTGATCGGATCGAGCACCGCCATGCGGCGCGGCGCGGTGGCGTCGAGATCTTCGCGGATGCAGTTCTCGAGGATCGAGTAGTCGATGATGCTGTTCTGCTTGCTCACGCCCAGTCGTTCGATCAGCAGTCGCAAGCCGCCCGGCGTGAAGCCGCGGCGACGCAGGCCACGCAGCGTGTTCATGCGCGGATCGTCCCAGCCATCCACCAGGTTCTCGTTCACCAACTGCGCGAGCTTGCGCTTGCTGGTGATGGAGTAGGAGAGGTTCAGGCGCGAGAACTCGATCTGCCGCGGCTTGGCCGGCTCGGTGCGAAAACCGCCTTCGCGCAGATGCGTCCACAACTCCGGATGGTTCACCAGATCGACCTTGTCGACGAACCAGTCGTACAGCGGGCGGTGGTCTTCAAATTCCAGCGTGCACAGCGAATGCGTGATGCCCTCCAGCGCATCGGAAAGGCAATGCGCGTAATCGTACATCGGATAGATCGGCCACGCGTCGCCGGTGTTCTGGTGCGTCACCTTGCGGATGCGATAGATCGCCGGGTCGCGCATGTTCATGTTGCCCGACGTCATGTCGATCTTCGCGCGCAGTGTCTTGGCGCCGTCGGCGAATTCGCCCGCGCGCATGCGCTGGAACAAGTCGAGGTTTTCCTCCACGCTGCGCTCGCGGAACGGCGAGTTGCGACCCGGCTCGGTGAGCGTGCCGCGATAGGCGCGCATGTCTTCCGGGCTGAGGTCGTCCACGTAGGCGACGCCGTCCTTGATCAGCTTGATGGCCGAGTCGTAGAACACCTCGAAATAGTCCGAGGCGTGGCGCAGGTCGTGCCATTCGTAACCCAGCCAGCGCACGTCGTCCTTGATGCCTTCGACGAACTCCGGGTCTTCCTTGCCAGGATTGGTGTCGTCCAGGCGCAGGTTGCACCAGCCAGCGAATTCCCTGGCGATGCCGAAGTTCAGGCAGATCGCCTTGGCGTGGCCGATGTGCAGGTAGCCGTTGGGCTCGGGCGGGAAGCGCGTGCGGATGGCGTGATGCTTACCGGTGGCCAGGTCCTCGCGGATGATCTGGCGGATGAAGTCGCGTTGACCCTCGGCGGCCTGTGGGGCAGCGGCGGAGACAGTGGGTTCAACGGCGGCGTTTTCGGTGGACATCGGGAATCGAAGCTCGGTCGCGGTGGCGGAAACGGTGAAGTTTACCCTGTCCCGTAGATGGGGGTGTCCTGCCTGCTTTTCAGCGGTCGACCGGGGCGAGGAACGAGCCTCGATCACCCGTGAACCGCGCCCTTCACCCCGGCAATACGCCGTCAACGAGAACTTGCCCGAATACCGCCGCAGGGGTAGCGTGACCATCATGCGCATTGCTTATCGAGCCGAAACCCTGATCGACGCCCATCTGGTGAAGGACGCGCTGGAGCGCGCCGACATTCCGGCGTTCGTATCCGGCGAATACCTGACCGGGGCGGTGGGGCAGTTGCCCGCCCTGGATTACGTGGCCGTGCTGGTGCCTGAAACCAGCCTGCCGGCGGCCGAAGCGGTGGTCCGCGAGGTGGAGCGGGATCTGCAGGAGGCCCGCCTGGCCCTCAACGATGCCGACGAAGACCCGGATTCGCCGCTGCCCGCGTTCTGCTGACCAGCGCTCCTGGCCGGCCCTGCCGGTACATCCTTTGCCATGTCGCCCCGGCCCGTTTTACGTGGCACGGTATCGTGTGAGGTCGCCGCCCGGCCTCGTAGGAGTCATCAACCATGGATGCCACGTTGCAACAGATCCAATCCCTGATTCGCGCCGTGCCGGACTTTCCCAAGCCCGGCGTGATGTTCCGCGACATCACGCCGCTGCTGGCCGATGCCGGCGGCTTTGCCCGCTGCATCGACGCGCTGGCCGAGCCCTGGCAGGGCAGCGGCGTGCAGGCCGTGTGCGGCATCGAATCGCGCGGCTTCATTTTTGGCGCCGCGCTGGCGCAGAAGCTGCACGCGGGTTTCGTGCCGCTGCGCAAGCCGAACAAGCTGCCGCCGCCGGTGGTATCGGTGGATTACCAGCTCGAATACGGCGTGGATCGCCTGGAGGCGCGCAACGACGCGTTACGTCCCGGCGAACGCGTGCTGATCGTGGATGACGTGCTGGCCACCGGCGGCACCGTGGCCGCCGCGCGTGCACTGGTGTTGAAGCTGGGCGCGCAGTTGGTGGGTGCCAGCGTGGTGATCGAACTGGCCGCATTGCAGGGACGCGCAGGCTGGCAGGACGAACGCATACCGCTGCACGCCTTGCTGCGTTACTGAGTGCGTACTCACTGCGCTGCAGGTTCCACGCTCTCCACGTAAACGAGTTCGCACGCACCGTCGCCGGTGTCGTCGCGCGACATCGATGTTCGCCAGCGCCAGCCATCGGGGCGGCTGGCGTCCACCAGAAAACCTTGCAGATGGATCACCTCGCCGGCGCGCACGCGTTCCAGTTCGCGCCGTGCGGTGTCGTCGGCGGGAATCATGTGCATGTTGGCGCTGGACTGTTCGATCTCGCGGCGCGGTATCGGAAAACGGTCGACGTGCCAGTGATAGAAGCGATTGCCCTGGCTGACCTCGATCTGTGACAACACTTCGCTGTCGGACATGCGTCCCCAGCCGAGCGCGAGATCGATCGGCGCCAGCGGAGCACCGGCATCGAAGCGGTAATCCTCGCGTGACAGCACGCGCGCGGTGAGTTCGAAACGTGCGCGCGTCACCAGCGTGAAATCGCCGCGACGCAGCGTGGCTGCTTCGTCGAGATCGATCTGCGTAGGCACATCCGTCGCCAGCATGCCGGGCGCGTGGGTAATGGCGCGATGACGCCACCAGTTCACGCCGCCAAGCAGCGCGATCAGCAGCAGGCCGACCAGGATGAAACGCTGCATGCAGGCGTCAGCGTGCGGGTTTCTGGGCGGGCTTGGTGTCGACAAGTCCCGGTTGCAGCAGCCCCGGCGGCAAGTCGCCGATCACTTCCGCGAACCGCTTGAGGAACGTGCCCATCGACGAACTCTTGCGCCATACCAGCGCAATGCGGCGACTCGGCGGATGGCCGGCGAATTCCAGCAGGCGCACGTTGTCGGTGCGCGACACCGGCGGCTTGATGGCGAGCGTGGGCAGCAAGGTGATGCCGACGTTCGCGGCCACCATCTGGCGCAGCGTTTCCAGGCTGGTGGCGCGGAAACCGGAGCGTTCGCCGGCGCCGGCAAGCTGGCACACTTCCAGCGCCTGATCGCGCATGCAGTGGCCATCTTCGAGCAGCAGCAGGCTTTCGTCTTCCAGATCGTCGAGCTTCAGGCGCTTGTTCTTCTGGCCCAGCGGATGATCTTCGGGCACGGCCAGCACGAAGGGCTCTTCGAACAGGAATTCCGTGTGCAGGCTTTCCTCGTGCAGCGGCAGCGCGAGGACGCCCACGTCGAGCGAGCCTTCGCGCAGCATGCGGATGACCTGTTCGGTCTTTTCTTCCACCAGCAGCAGTTCCAGACGCGGGAAATGCTTGCGCACCAGCGGCACCAGGTGCGGCAGCAGGTACGGGCCCAGCGTGGGAAAGATGCCAAGGCGCAGCGTGCCCGATTCCGGATCGCGCGTGCGTTGCGCAATCGCCTTGATCTCTTCGATTTCCGATAGCACGCCGCGCGCGCGGCGGGCGATCTCGCGGCCGGTTTCCGTCAGCAGCACCTTGCGTGGCGTGCGTTCCACCAGCGCCACGCCCAGTTCGTCCTCCAGCTTCTTGATCTGCGTGGAAAGCGTGGGTTGGCTGACGAAACTGGCCTCGGCCGCCCGGCCGAAATGACGGTGTTCGGCGAGAGCGACGAGGTAGTGCAGATCGCGCAGGTTCATGGGTGGGGTCCATGTCCTATTGATAGGTGTTGTCAATGATTGTGGGGTTATTGATCGTCATAGGCAATGCCTTGGCCGCACGGAAAAGCCCGGGCTTGCTGGCGGCGCCATGAGCCTCGGCAGATTTGGCCCCCACGCCAGAGGCCGGCGCCGGGCATGCCTTTTGGCACTGTGTCCAAAGTCACGGCAGCACCTAGCTTCGTGGTTTGCTTTGTTCACAGGGGAGCTTTCCGCGCATGCGCCGTTTCGTCCGTCCACTCGTTCTTACCGCCCTGGCTGCCTGTTGCGGCGCCGCCTTGGCCGCTCCTGCCGCCGATGACCAGCCGCATGGCCGGTTGCCCAGCTGGGCCCAGCCGGAGTCCTACCAGCTCGACTTCAAGGTCGATCCGCGCCAGCAGGATTTTTCCGGCACCACCGTGATCAAGCTGAAGCTGACGCAGGCGTCCGATCACCTGTGGCTGCACGGCCGCGAGCTGAAGGTGAGCAAGGTCACCGTGACGGATGCCGCCGGCAAGGCGCACGCCGCGAAGTATGTGGACGTGGCGCCGCAGGAAGGCGTGGTGCGCGTCGATTTCGGCGGCGTGCTGAAGCCGCAGGAGCTGACGCTGTCGTTCAACTACACCGCGCCGCTCAACCAGCAGTTGCAGGGCCTGTACAAGGTGAGTCACGAAGGCCAGCCGTACGCGATGACGCAGATGGAACCCATCAGCGCGCGCTACGCCTTCCCGGGCTTCGACGAGCCAGGCTTCAAGACGCCGTTCGACATCCGCCTGACCATTCCCAACGATGAAGCGGGTGTGGCCAACACCAAGCAGGTGAAGGAAGAGAAGGCCGGCGAGGGCTGGAAGAAGCTCACCTTCTCCACCACCAAGCCGCTGCCGACGTATCTCGTTGCGTTCGGCGTGGGTCCGTGGGACGTGGTGAAGGGTCCGGACATTTCGTCCACGCCATACCGCGCCGATGCGCTGGAACTGCGCGGCGTCGCCGCCAAGGGCGAAGGCCATCGCATGCAGCATGTGCTGGGCGAAACGCCGAGCATCGTGCACGCGCTGGAGGACTACTACGGCTTCGGCTATCCGTGGGACAAGCTCGACCTGCTCGCCGCACCGGACTTCTCCGCGGGTGCCATGGAAAACCCGGGCCTCGTCACCTTCCGCGACTGGCTGCTGCTGATCGATCCGGATTCCCCGGCCAACTATGTGCGCGGTTCGTTCAACGTCACCGCGCATGAGCTCGCGCACCAGTGGACGGGCGACACCGTGACGCTCGCCTGGTGGGACGACCTGTGGCTCAACGAAGCCTTCGCCACCTGGATGCAGCAGAAGGTGACGCAGAAGGTGCATCCGGAATACCGCGCCGATCTCGATCGCGTGCGCGGCGCGCAGGGTGCGATGAACGGGGACAGCCTGGTCACCACGCGCAAGATCCGCCA
Source organism: Dyella japonica (assembly GCF_040545895.1). Taxonomy (GTDB): domain Bacteria; phylum Pseudomonadota; class Gammaproteobacteria; order Xanthomonadales; family Rhodanobacteraceae; genus Dyella; species Dyella japonica_D. The sequence goes on along the minus strand of NZ_JBEPMU010000002.1, from coordinate 278,517 downwards.
GCCGATCACCGGCAACGGCGATATCGAAACCGCGTTCGACGGCATCACCTATCAGAAGGGCGCCGCGGTGCTCGGCATGTTCGAGGGTTACGTCGGTGAGTCGACGTTCCAGAAGGGCATGCGTGCGTACATCCAGGAGCACAAGTTCGGCAACGCCACCGCCGATGACCTGATCGACGCCATCGCCACCGCCGCCGACAAGGGCGACAACTTCAAGCAGGCGTTCAAGAGCTTCCTCAACCAGCCGGGCGTGCCCTACGTGCAGACCGAACTGGCGCAGGAGAACGGCAAGACCGTGCTCAAGCTCAGCCAGAGCCGTTACCTGCCCGTGGGCAGCAAGGGCAACGCGAGCCAGGTGTGGGGCGTGCCGATGTGCGTGCGCTACGGCACCGCCAGTGGCAGCAAGGTGAGCTGCGAACTGTTCGACCAGGCCACCGGTTCCATGGTGCTCGAAGGCGCCAGCAAGAACACCTGGGTGCTGCCCAACGCCAATGGCTCGGGCTATTACCGCTTCGCCATGGTCAAGAAGGATCTGGCCAATCTCGGCCAGCAGGTTGGCAAGCTCGACGACGCCGAACAGCTCGCCTACGCCGACGCGGTGTACGCCAGCTTCAAGCATGGCGACATCGATGCCGGCGACGTGCTCGCCGCGCTCAAGCCGCTGACGTCGTCCAAGACGCGCGAAGTGGCCCTCGCGCCGCTCACCAGCTTCAGCTGGATCCGCCGCAACCTCGCCCAGACCGACGCAGAGCGCGCCAAGCTCGATGCGTGGGCCAAGGCGGCCTATCTGCCGCGCCTGCAGCAGCTCGGCTACCACCGCAAGGCCAACGAAGCGGACAGCGACTCCCTGCTGCGCAGCACGCTCGCCGATGAACTGGCGCTGGTGGTGAAGGTGCCGGAAGTGCGCGCAGAACTGCTCAAGCAAGGTGATGCGGCGCTCAAGCGCAAGGCCGATGGTCGCCTCGACCTGGGCAGCGCCGATGCCGACCGCGACCTGCTCGGCGTCTCGCTGGGCGTGGCCGTGCAGGAACGTGGCAAGAGCGCCGTCGACGCGCTCATCGCCGAAGTGCCGCAGACCAGCGACCCGGCGTTGCGCAACGCCATCCTTGATGGCCTGAGCGAAGCCGAAGATCCGGCGCTCACCACCGAGGTGCGCAACTTCGCCCTCGACAAGAAGGTGAAGGTGGGCGAGATGGCCATGCTGCTCAGCGGCAGTCGCTATACCCGTGCCGAACGCGATGCCTCGTGGCAGTGGGCCACCGCCAACTACGACAGGATCGTGGAACGCACCGGCAGCTTCGCGGGCGGCAAGCTGCCGGAACTCGTCGGCGGCGGTGGCTGTTCGCAGGACGAAGCCGATCGCCTGCAGGCGTTCTTCAAGGATCGCGTGAAGCAGGTGACCGGTGCCGAGCGCGGCCTCGCGCAAGCCACCGAGTCCACCGTGCTCTGCCAGGTTCTGGCCAAGAAGCAGGACGCCGCAGCGATCCTGCGCTAAAACCCGGCTTCAACTCGGCAACACACGACCGGACGGCGCAAGCCGTCCGGTTTTTTTCGTCGGGCCGGTACGTAGTCAGGAAACACCTCATGTGTTTACTGTGAGGTTTTCCGTGCATTGATGCGAGATAAAAAACCTCGTGGTTGCACACGTATCGACGAAAGATAGCCAAGCGTTCCATCGATAGACTTTCTCGTTTCGAAGCACGGAGTGCGATGAAGTGAGCAAGGGATGGAAAGCCGCGCTGGCAGCCCTGTTCTTGGTGGTGGCCGTCGTGGGCGGCATCTACCTTTCTGGCTTCGCCATGCTGCGATGGCTGGGCCTGAAAGACGTGGCCTTGTCACGGAATACGGCCTGGCTGTACATCCATGCGCTCGACTTGCCGCAAATGGCGCCTTACGCGCAAAAGGTCAAAATCAGCGCCGCCGTGGGTATGGGCGTTCCGCTGATCCTGTGGCTCCTGCTGCTCATTCCTATCTATCGCGAAAGAGCGCGGTCGCTTCACGGCGATGCCCGCTTCGCCCACGGTGGCGACCTGGCCAAGCACAACCTGTTCAAGCCGGCGCCCAACGGCATTGTCATCGGCAAGTTCAACGGTCGCCTCCTACGTCTGCCAGGCCAGCAGTTCGCCATCCTTGCCGCCCCCACGCGCTCGGGCAAGGGCGTGGGCATCGTCATTCCCAATCTCCTGGACTACCAGGAGTCGATGGTGGTGCTCGACATTAAGCAGGAGAACTTCGATCTCACCAGCGGTTGGCGAGCGAGTCAGGGACAGGAAATCTACTTGTTCAATCCCTTCGCCGAAGATCGACGCACGCACCGCTGGAACCCGCTCAGTTACGTCTCGCCCGATCCCGATTTTCGCATCTCCGACCTGCAGGCCATCGCGGCCATGCTTTATCCCGACGGCACGGACGACCAGAAGTTCTGGGTGAGCCAGTCGCGCAATGCGTTCCTCGCCTTCGCGCTGTTCCTGTTCGAGAAAAACCAGCTTCTGCAGCGGGACACCACCGGTGGCGCACAACCTCGTCATCCCACCCTGGGCGAAATCTACCGCCTCTCCTCGGGCGACGGCAGCGACCTCAAGACCTACTTTCAGGAGCTGTGCAAGGCGCCTTTCATCAGTCATCACACGCGCACCGCGTTCGCCAACCTGGTCTCCCAGGCCGACGACACTTTCAATTCCATCCTTGGCACCTTCAAGGAACCACTCAACGCCTTCATCAATCCCGTGTTGGATGCTGCGACGAGTGCCAACGACTTCCTGCTCACCGATGTGCGCAAGAAGAGGATGACCATCTACATCGGCATTCAGCCCAACAAGCTCGCTGAAAGCCGCCTCATCATCAACCTCTTCTTCAGCCAGCTCATCAACGTCAACACCAAGGAGCTGCCGCAGAACAACCCGGCACTCAAACACCAATGCCTGCTGTTGATGGACGAATTCACCAGTATTGGCCGGGTGGACATCATTGCCAAGGCGGTGAGCTACATGGCCGGCTACAACATGCGCCTGTTGCCCATCATCCAGAGCATGGCGCAGCTGGATGCCACTTATGGCAAGGAACAGGCGCGCACCCTCATTACCAACCATGCCCTGCAGATCATCTACGCCCCGCGCGAACAGCAGGACGCCAACGACTACTCCGACATGCTCGGCTACACCACCGTGCGCAAGGAGAACATCACGCGAGGACGCGACCTCAGTCGCAGCGAATCGGAAGAACGTCGCGCGTTGATGCTGCCGCAGGAACTCAAGGCCATGGGCTTCGACAAGGAAGTGTTCCTGTACGAAGGCATTGCCCATCCGGTGAAGTGCGACAAGATCAAGTACTACCAGGACAAGCATTTCACGCAGCGTTTAAAGGGCAACGTAGAGGTCGCGCCGGTCACGTTGGGCGCTGCCGGTGCATCGGAACGCACCCTTGTGCGTGCGCCGGACGATGTCTCCTTGCGGCTCTTGCATAATTAACGGGCGGGGATGGCCATGGGCATTCGTGACGACATTCGCATCGGCAAGTTGTATGCGCCCGAACCCGATCTACCCGCGCCGAGCAGCCCCGTACCGGAAGGCTGCGAACGTGTGCGCACCAGCGCCGGCACATGGCGCGTGTTCCGCAAGGCAACCGAGTTTGAGCTCAAGTACGGTCGCGATCTGGTCTACGGCATCCACGATGAGCCCGATCCAGACCTTCGTCGCGTCATAGACAATGAAGGAGCGCGGCCAACCTCGCTCATTCCGGTGCATGCGCCTCCTACGCGCGATCCATTGCACGACCTGCAATTGCTGCGCGATCTGAAGATCATCAACGAACGCACCATTAAAGAACTTGGCCCGCTACCCAACGGCGGACTGCCCGTGCAGGCCAAGCGCAAGCCGGAGGTATCGCGAGCAGGCGTGCCGAAACCGCCGGTTTCAACGACTGAAGCGAGTGGCGGAAATCATGTCGGGCATGAGGATGAGTCCGTGAAACTGCGTCATCTGGCGGCCACAGCCGCGCTTACGGCCGGCGCGCTGGCAGGGTGCAGCGATCCCAACCATCCGTCGCGTAATCCGCATCCCACGCAGCGTTATGAGGTGACCATCACTACAGATGCGCCGGGGGCATGGGACGAAGCAAGCAAGGCGGTGGTGTTTTATGACGTCACCAACTGGGAGACGTGCACGCCGGAAGCGCCGGTGTTCATCGGTGGGCACTTGGACATACCGCTGAGCCAGGACGCGGAGATCGAAATGACACAGGTGGCCGAAAACACGTGGCGTGGCTACTTCTATCGCGATCTCTTCCACGACGAGGACTATCACGGCCTGGGCGTTTGTCATTGGGATGCGACACAGGTCGCCCCGGATTTTTTTGCTCGTGGTGTCAGCTTTGGTGATGGCCAGTGGGTGAAGGATGCCCTTCAAAGCCCTCAAGTTAGATTTTTTAGGAAGAGCGTTTTTTGGGGGCGTAGGGAAAGCAACCCTGCGGCCATGAGTTTTGACGAGTCCGATCCAGAAGTCCGTCAATCTGACGAATTCTTCTTTATCGCTGTTTCAGTAAAGGAGGTTAAGCCGTGAATCCTCCACCCGAAATATCTGCTGCTGCGGCGAGTGATGCGTATCTGGATCAGCAGAGAAGAAATCGCGATAAACCAAAGGACGTCAATCTCGCCGGCCATCCATACAAGGTCTACGCCTATACGGCTGACGCTGCGACTGGCTTCCACGCGACGGCCTATCAAAATACCAGGGCGCCGCACGGCATCATTATCGCCTACCGCGGCACCGACACCGACTTTGTCCACCATGCGCGCACCGGGGCACAGGACATCGGTGTCGACGTCGAGATGGTCAAGGACCAGACCAATCGGCAAAAGCATGCCGCACATGTCTTTACCGATGAGGTGCTCGCCAAAGCGGCTAGAGATGGCATTCCCAAGGAAAGTATCAGCTTGGCCGGTCATTCGCTCGGCGGCGTCTTCGTGGAAATCGAAGCCCATCGGCACGGGCTAAGCGGCGTCACCGTCAACGGCTACGGCGCGGTGGACCTGAATTACGGCGTGCCCGAAGGCGGCGATCGCGTGGTCAACTACCGAATGGCCAGCGACATGGTGAGCGCAGGCAGCCGCCATAGTGGCCAGGTGATCACGCTGGCCGACGACAACGACATTCGTGCACTGACGGCGGGGCGTTATCTGAATGCCGCCTCCGGCTCACCACCACCTAATCCGTTGTTGGTGATCGCAGACAATCCGGGTGCTCACGGTCGCGCGCACTTCGCGCCTGAACCTGGTAAACATCAGGTCAGCGTGTTGAGCCCCGAGCTGCTGGCCGGATACCAGCAAAACTACGAAAACAACAAGGCCGGCATTGACCACTTTCGGGATGACGTTCATCGCGAACGCACGCAACTGGTCGCCGAAACAGCCGGTATCAACGTTCGAAGCGAATGCCGGAGATCAGTCGGGCATGAGGATGAGTCCATGAAAGTGCGTCATCTCGCGGCCGCAGCCGCGCTCACGGCCGGCACGTTGGCGGGGTGCAGCGATCCGGACCATCCGTCGCGCAATGCGCACCCTACTCAGCGTTACGAGCTGACCATTACGGCGGATGCGCCGGGGGTGTGGGATAGCGTAAAGGCATCGGTGTCGTATGAGGTTACCGATGACGCATGCACGCCGGAAGCTCCGGTTTTCATTGGTGGACATCTCGGCGGTCCGTTGGGGCAAGAGGTAGAGATCGAGGTCAGCCAAGTGGGCGAAAACACATGGCGAGGTTACTTCTATCGGGACCTACTACACGATGAAGATTATTACGGCCGTGGTGTTTGCCATTGGGATGCCGTGGGTGCTGGCGCAACTTTTTTTACGACTGCGAAAAACAAATTTGGAGCGGGTGCTTCGCTGGAGTTTCCTCGGGTCGGTTTACAGACCCGTTACGTAACGCCACGAACGCGTTATTTCAAGAAAAGGGACTTCCTGGATCGCTCGCTACAGCCCTATGCGGTACGAGACTTCTCCGCAATTGATCCCATCGTTGAGCAATCGGATGAATTCTTTCCCATTACGGTAACAGTCAAAGAGGATAGGCCGTGAAGCCTTCTGCTATAAGTTCCGCTGTTGCTGCAAGCGATGCTTACAAAGACCGCCCTCTAAGCGATGTCGACAACAAGAGCGTAAATGTTGATTTGGGCGGACATCCGTACACGATATATGCCACCTCGGCCGACGCTCGCACCGGTTTCCACGCGACCGCCTACCAAAATACTGAGCCGCCGTACAACGTCATCATCGCCTATCGCGGCACCGACACAGACTTTGTCCACCACGCGCGCACCGGGGCACAGGACATCGGTGTCGACGTCGAGATGGTCAAAGACCAGACCAATCGGCAGAAGCATGCCGCGGATGTCTTTACCGATGAGGTGCTCGCCAAGGCGGAGAAACAGGGCATTCCCAGGGACCAGATCAGCTTGGCCGGTCATTCGCTCGGCGGCGTCTTCGTGGAAATCGAAGCCCATCGGCACGGGCTACGCGGCGTCACCATCAACGGCTACGGCGCAGTGGACCTGAATTATGGCGTGCCCGAAGGCGGCGATCGCGTGGTCAACTACCGAATGGCCAGCGACATGGTGAGCGCCGGCAGCCGCCATAGTGGCCAGGTGATCACGCTGGCCGACGACAACGACATTCGTGCACTGACGGCGGGACGTTATCTGAATGCCGCCTCCGGCTCACCACCACCTAATCCGTTGTTGGTGGTCGCAGACAATCCGGGTGCTCACGGTCGCGCGCACTTCGCGCCTGAACCTGGTAGCCATCAGGTCAGCGTGTTGAGCCCCGAGCTGCTGGCCAAATATCAGCAAAACTACGAAAACCACAAGGCCGGCATTGACCACTTTCGGGATGACGTTCATCGCGAACGCACGCAACTGGCCGAGGCATTGCGCAGTCCCGACAGTCGCAACCTCATCTCAACCTACGCGCATTTGCCGACCCACATGCAACAACAGCTGGCCGAGCTCCATGCGCTCAAGGTCGACAAGCCCATTCAAGAGGCCGTCGAGCATAACGCCGTGGTGAAAGGCACCCAGTTGGGCTTGGATCAGGCCAACGTGGCCTTGCGCATCGGTGGCGACCTCATGCAGCAATCCGCCGATCGGAGCGCGAACGATCTGCGTGCCATGGGCCACCGCGTGGAACAACAGGCCGATGACCTGTCACATCGTCTCCAAGCCGTGGCTTCCATCGATCCGCTCACCGTGGGCGCCGCCGCGTTAGGCGTAAAAGCTGCCGGCTACGTCGCGCACACCCAGACCGAAGATTATGCGCAGGCCACCCAAATGGCTGGTCACACCGCCCGTGTGGCGGGTCAATTCATCGCGAACCAGGTCCAGACGACCGGGCACGGAGTCGAGCAGGGCGCGCACGCAGTCGCGGAAGGAGCTCAAGGTGTGGTTCACGTGGCCGAGGCGGTGGTCGTACGCGGTGCCGATGCCATCACGGACACCCGCCAAGCAGTAAACCATGCATCCGCCGATGTGGTTAGCGCGGTGTCGCACACACTCGACGCAGTCGATCGACGCCTCCATCCCACGCCTCCTGGGCACGAAGCCCTCGGTGTGCTTCCCGCCGCGCCTTCGCTGGACCCGGCCACCCTGCGCGCGATGCAAACCCACCTCAACACCCTGGGTGTGCGGGATACGCGGGGTCAACCGCTCGCCGTAAGCGGCACATACGATCGCGCCACACGCCGGGGCGTCGAAGATTTCCAGGAAGTGCATGGCCTGCCGGTGACGGGGCTGCCCGACAGGGCCACCGTGTCGCTGCTGGAAGCACACGTCAAAATCGCTGAGCTACAGAAACCATCCACCGCTCTCGATCCTCAAACTGTCGCGGCCACCCTTCCCAGGGCAACACCTGCCGAGCAACCGAGGGAGGTGCCGCACGGCCTGGTTGTCGATCGCGCGGAAACCCAGGCGTCACAGCAACGCCCCCTCAGCGATCCCAGCCATCCACAGCACGCCCTGTACAGCGAACTCAAAGGGCTTCTTCCCAAGGCCGCCAGCGAGGAGCGCCTTGCCCAGCTCACCTTGGCCTGTCATCAGGGCAACATCAAGCCCGGCCGGATCGAATCCATCACGTTGGAAAACAAGCATGCCGTGATCGTCGGTCTCGCCGGTTACGCCAATGTGGACATGAGCCACCCCTCGCCACCGCTGCAGCAGAGCCTGCAGAAAATGGAAAACATCCACCAGCAACAGTCGCAGCAACAAATCTTGTCACCACAGCAGTCGCCGAGCCAGGGTGGCCAGAGCCTGTCGCGGTCGCTGCACTGAGTGCGATCGCAAGCCGGAGGTGGCGCGACCAGGCGCACCGGAACCGCCGGTATCAACGACCGTGGCGAATGCCGGAAATCATGTCGGGCATGAGGATGAGTCCATGAAACTGCGTCATCTGGCGGCCACAGCCGCGCTTACGGCCGGCGCGCTGGTCGGCTGCAGCGATCCCAACCATCCGTCGCGCAATCCGCATCCCACGCAGCGTTATGAGGTGACCATCACTACAGATGCGCCAGAGGCATGGGACAGCGCAAAAGCTTTGGTGTTTTATGAAGTCACTAATTGGGAGACGTGCACGCCGGAAGCGCCTGTGTTCATCGGTGGGCACTTGGAAATACCGATGATGCAAGACGTAGAGATTGAAATCACGCAAGTTGGCGAGCACAGGTGGCGAGGATACTTCTATCGCGATTTATTTCACGATGAGGATTATCACGTTCTAGGTGTTTGTCGTTGGGATGGAACCCAAGTTGCTCCGCAGTTCTTTGTCCATGGGGTGCGCTTCGGTACCGGCCATTGGGTGAAGGATGCCCTGCAAAGACCTCAAGTCGATTACTTCAGGAAAAGTGATTTTCTTGATCGCTCACCAAATCCCTACCCGGCACAATATTTTGTCGAGGCCGATTCGGAATACGAGCGACAACCCGATGACTTTTTTTCAATAACTGTCACGGTCAAGGAGGATAAGCCGTGAATCGCTCTTCCGAAGAATCTGCCAGGGCGGCAAGTGATGCGTATCTGGACCGATCGAAAAACCAGATTGACAGCACGTTTGTTGACCTCGGTGGCCTTCCGTATAAGGTCTACGCCTATACTGCCGACCCCAAAACCGGCTTCCACGCAACGGCCTATAAAGAAGTCGCTCCACCCCACAACATCATCATCGCCTACCGAGGCACCGCACCGATTTTGCCCACCACGCGCGCACCGGGGCACAGGGCATCGGTGTCGGCTTCGAGATGGTCAAAGACCAGACCAATCGGCAGAAGCATGCCGCGGACGTCTTTAACGATGAGGTACTCGTCATAGCGGAGAAACAGGGCAATCCCAAGGAGAGGATCAGCTTGCGCGGTCATTCGCCCGGCGGCTCAGCCGGTTTCTGGATCAGACCAACAGCGTGTCACCACAAAAAAGGCGCCGCAAAAAAACGCGGCGCCTTTTCTTTTCAGCCGCGAAAACTCAGCGGTCGTCCGCGACCTTGAGTACCAGCTTGCCGGTGTGGCTGCCGTCGAACAGGCGGTTGAGCACCAGCGGCGCGTTCTCCAGGCCTTCGGCTACCGTTTCGCCCGCCTTGATCTTGCCGCTCACCACCCAGCCGACGAGGTCCTGCACCGCCTTTGCCTGGTCCTTGTAGTCGAAGGCGAGGAAGCCGCGCACGGTGAGGCGCTTGACGATGATCACGCTGTAGTCGTCGGAGGCGCGCGTGCCGCTCGCGTAGTTGGCTATGAGTCCGCACAACGCGACGCGTCCGCCGTTGACCATGCGCGACAACACCGCGCGCATCACGGGGCCGCCCACGTTCTCGAAGTTCACGTGCACGCCGTCGGGCGTCGCTTCGGCGAGCTTTTGCTTGAAATCGTCGGCCTTGTAGTCGACGGCGACATCGAAGCCCAGATCCTCCACGAGATGGCGGCATTTCTCCGGGCCACCGGCAATGCCCACCACGCGCGCGCCGCGAAGCTTGCCGATCTGCCCCGCGATGGAACCGACGGAGCCTGCCGCGGCGGAAACCACCAGCGTTTCGCCCGCCGCTACGGGCGCAATCTCGGCGAGGCCGTAGTACGCCGTGATGCCGCTGAAGCCGCAGGCGCCGAGCAGGGTGGGCAGCGCCACCGGCGGGTTGGGCGGGAGTTTCACCCAGTAACCCATCGCGTTCTCGTCAAGCAGGGCGTAGTCCTGCCAGCCCACCAGGCCCTGCACGAGGTCGCCCACCGCATAGTTCTTCGCCTTCGATGCCACCACGCGACCAATGCCGATGCTGCGCATCACCTCGCCGATGGCGACGGGTGGCATGTATTGCGGGATGTCGCTCATCCACACGCGGTTGGTGGGGTCCATCGAGAGATAGAGCACCTGCACCAGCGCCTGGCCGTCGGTGAGCTCGGCGGTGGGCGCCTCACGCAGGTCGAAGTTGTCGAGGCTTACGAGGCCTTCGGGGCGCGTCTTCAGCAGCAGTTGGCGATTGGTGAAGCTCATGAGTGTTCTCCGGGTCAGACGGCGCGAGCGCCGCCGTCGATGACGAGTTCCGCCGCCGTCACGTAACGGCTTTCATCGGAAGCGAGATAAAGCACGGCATACGCCACATCGTCCGGCTCGCCGAGGCGATGCATGGGAATGCCGCGTATCAATTTTTTGGTGGCCTCTTCTTCGCCCAACTTGTCGAAGAACGGCTTGACGATGCCGGTGCGGATGAAGGCAGGGTGGATCGAGTTGCAGCGCACGTCGATCTTCTGACGCGTGCAATCCATCGCCACCGATTTGGTCAGCGACGCCACCGCAGCCTTGGACGTGTTGTAGGCGGTGTAGTCGGGATCGATCTTGAACGCCGCCAGCGAAGAAATGTTCACGATGGACGCCGGCTGTGCATCGCGCAGGTACGGCATGGCGTGCTTGCAGCCCAGCATCACGCTGTCCACGTTGACGCCCATCACGCGGTGCCATTCCTTCAACTCGATGCGCTCAACGCCACCCAGCGAGCCGATGCCCGCGTTGTTCACCAGCACGGAGAGACCACCCATGGCCTTCACTGCATCGGCGAGCGTGCGCTCCCAACTGGCCTCGTCGCGCACGTCCTGCATGGCAGACCACGCCACCGTAGCGCCGTTCTCGCGATTGATCTCCGCGGCGACGGCAGCCACCGACGCTGCATCGATATCAGTGAGAAAGACCTTGGCGCCATGACGCGCCAACATGCGCGCCGACGCGGCACCGAGACCACCGGCAGCGCCGGTGACAAACGCGCGCTTGCCGGCGGCACGCGCGGGTAGTGACGAGCTCATGCGTTGTTCCTTGGCATCAGACACTGAGATAACCGCCGTCCACATTCAGCACGGCGCCGGTGGTGTACGAAGCCGCATCGGAAGCGAGGTAGAGCGCCGCACCCGCCATCTCCGACGGCTGCGCCACGCGCCGCATCGGCACATGCGCCAGCGCCTGCTTGAGGATGGCCGGCGTATTCACCAGCACCGAGGCGAACTTGGTATCGGTGAGGCCCGGCAACAAGGCGTTGCAGCGTACGCCTTGCTCGGCGCATTCCACGGCGAAGGCCTTGGTCATCGAGATCACCGCGGCCTTGGTGATGGAGTAGATGCCCTGCTGGAAACCGGGCACCACGCCGTTCACCGACGCCACGTTGACGATGGAACCGCCGCTGTTCTTCGCCATCAGTCGCGCGCCATGCGTGGACATGTAGAAGTAGCCGCGGATATTCACGTCCACGGTTTTCTGGAACACCGAGGGATCGGTATCGAGGATGTGTCCGAAATATGGATTGGTCGCGGCGTTGTTGACCAGGATGTCCAGGCGACCGTGCGTCTTCGCCACGTGCGCATGCAACGCATCGATCTGTTCCATCTCGCCGATATGGCAGGCGAACGCCTCGGCCGATCCGCCCTCGGCGACGATGCCATCGACCACTGCCTGGCAGTCTGCCTGCTTGCGGCTGGACACGATGACATGCGCGCCATGCGCTGCCAGCAGTTTCGCGATCTCGGCGCCGATGCCGCGGCTGGCGCCGGTGACGATGGCGATCTTGCTGGTGAGGTCGAAGGTGGTCGGTGTGGTCATGAAATGTGGTTTCCGTGGCGAAGGAGAAAGCCCAACGTTGAATCCTGATCGTCGTGTCGACCGTGTTTCGAGTGACATGGACGGTTGCGGCAATGACTCACCGCAAGGTCACCAGCGTCTCATCGCGCGCCCGTTCCAGATGCGGCCACGCGTTGTATGACACGAGGCTGGCGCCGCGGGAGCCTAGCCGAAGCCTTGTCACTCCCGTGTTCACGAGCGACCAGCTGAGGTCGAAGGTTTTCGCTTGTGGAGCATCGAGCAGCGCCGCCGCAACGACGGCGATGGGACCACCGGAGGTAAATGCCCAGATGGTGTCGGCGCGCGAATCCATCAGTTGCTGGAGTGCGTCGAGCACGCCGTGGCGAAAGCTGCTCCAGCTGCGGCTGTAGTCGGCATCGTGCTCACCGCTTGTCCAGCGCTGGATGGCGTCGACGAACAGGCGCTGGAACGATCGATACGGATCGGCTTCCTGCGTCATCGCGGCGCGCAATGCGCCGGGCGCAGCGAGTTCAGGGCGCAGCCGCGCCAGCAGTTCCAGATGATCGACTTCGTCCAGGCCCGGCAGCGTGATGGGCGATGCGGCCACACCCGCCGCTTCGAGACATGGCATGGCCGTATCGCGATGCCGAACGCGTGGCCCCATCGCCACCACGTCGGGTTGCTGTCCGCATTCGGCGAACCATGCACCGAGCAGCGACGACTGCTGCACACCCAGCGGTGACAACTGGTCGTAGTCTTCGGCGTGGAAGCTCGCCTGGCCGTGGCGTATCAGCAGCAGCTCGCGCATGCGTCAGTCCATGCCGGCCATGAGCCGGCGGCAACGCATCGCCATGTAGCGGGCGGCGTCGCCGAAGCCGGCAAATTGCGGGTTGGTGGTTTGTCCCAGCGCATAGCGGCGGTAGATCTGCTGGATGATCACCATCAGGCGGAACAACCCGAAGATTTCATAGAAGCGCCAGCGCGAGACATCCATGCCGGTGCGCTCGCCGTAATACGCCACCACCTGATGGCGCGTGAGCATGCCGGCTTCATGCGTAGGCTGGCGGCGGAACGACTGGAATACCGGATCATCGTCCGCCTGCACCCAGTAGGCGAGCGAGCTGCCCAAGTCCATCAACGGATCGCCCACCGTGGCCAGTTCCCAATCCAGCACGCCGACGATGCCGAGCGGGTTGTCGGCAGCAAGCACCACGTTGTCGAAACGGAAATCGTTGTGGATCACGCAGCTGGCGTTGTCGTGCCTCGGTTGCTGCGATTGCAGCCACGCGATGATGTCTTCGCACGCATCGGAGCCTTCCGTGGCCGCTTGCCTCCAGCGCTCGCTCCAGCCGGAAAGTTGGCGTGCGATATAGCCTTCGCCCTTGCCGAGTTCCTTGAGCCCGGGCTGGCTCGCATCGACCTGGTGCAGTTCGATCAGGCGATCGACAAAGCCGAGGCACAAGGCGCGCACGCCATCGCGATTGAGGCCGAGTTCGGAGGGAAGGTCGCGGCGCAGGATGGTGCCCTTCAGGCGTTCCATCACGTAGAAGTCCTGGCCGATGACGGCCTCGTCGTCGCAGCGCGCTAGGATCGCAGGCACGTACGGGTAGCTCGCCTTGAGCGCATCCATCACGCGCGCTTCGCGCATCATGTCGTGCGCGGACCTGGCCTTCGCGCCACGCGGCGGACGACGCAGCACCAACTCGCGATTCGCATAGCTCAGCAGATACGTGAGGTTCGATGCGCCGCCGGGAAACTGCTTCACCACCGGCGTGCCTTGCAGCCCTTCGATGCGTTGCTTGAGAAAGGCATCGACGCGTGCGACGTCGAACGCGTCTTCCTCGCGCACATCTCTTGCCTGGTCGGGGCGAGCGGTCATGCCTGGTTCTCCGCGGCGAGCTGGGCCTTGGCTTCGAGCTTGGCGACGACGGCGCGATGGACTTCATCCGGACCATCGGCCAATCGCAGCACGCGCGCATAGGCGTAAAGCTGCGCCAGCGGGAAATCGTCGGTAAGGCCGGCGCCGCCGTGGATCTGGATGGCCGCATCGGCCGCCTGCTGCGCAACCATGGGAACCACTACCTTGATTTGTGAGATGAGGCTGAGCGCGGCCTTGCTGCCTTGCGTGTCCAGCGTCCACGCGGTTTTCAGCGTGAGCAGTCGCGCCTGTTCGATCGCCATGCGGAGGTTGGCGATGATGTCCGCGTTGCCGCCCAGCTTGATCAGCGGCTGCCCGAATGCCACGCGCGATTGCGCGCGCCGGCACAGCAGCGACAGTGCGCGTTCGGCTGCACCAAGCGCGCGCATGCAGTGGTGTATGCGACCTGGCCCCAGGCGTCCCTGCGCAATCTCGAAGCCGCGCCCGGCACCGAGAATCACGTGGGACAACGGCAAGCGCACGTTCGCGAAATGGAGTTCACCGTGGCCTGAGGGCTCGTCGTAGTCGTGGAACACCGGCAGCATGCGTTCGATGTGCACACCCGGCGTATCCAGCGGGCAGATCACCATGCTGTGGCGGCGATGCGGTTCGGCGTTCGCATCGCTCAGGCCCATGAAGATGACGAAGCGGCAATGCGGATGGCCAAGACCGGTGGTCCACCACTTGCGGCCGTTCAATACGATCTCGTCGCCTTCCACCGTGGCCGTGGCGCGCATGTTGGTGGCATCGGATGAGGCCACATCCGGTTCGGTCATGGCGAAGCCGGAGCGGATCTCGCCCCGCAACAACGGTTCCAGCCACCGCTGATTTTGTTCGGCCGAACCGTAGCGGTGCAGCACTTCCATGTTGCCGGTGTCCGGGGCGTTGCAGTTGAACACCTCGGGCGCGATGAAGGAGTGGCCCATGATCTCGGCGAGCGGCGCGTATTCCACGTTGCTCAGGCCGGGGCCTCCGTCGAGGTCGGGCAGGAACAGATTCCACAGGCCCGCCTCGCGCGCACGCGCCTTGAGCTGCTCCATCACCACCGGCTGGCGCCATTGGCCATGGTCCGCGCCTCCCGCGAGTTGCGAGGCATAGACCGGCTCGGCGGGAAACACCTCTACGCGCATGAAACGTTCGAGGCGCTCGGTGAGCGCCCGGGTGCGCTCGGACGGGGCGAAATCCATGGCAGTACTCCTCGACTCCGAAGGAGCGTACGCCTCAGGCCACCAATAATTGAAATGAATATACTTTATGGGTGTGCATTAGCCGCATGAATGGGTGGGGATGATGGAACGCGACAGCCGTATCGACCTCAACCTGTTCCGCGTACTCGACGCGATCTATACACAGGGCGGCGTCAGCGCGGCGGCGCGCGTGCTTCATCTCACCCAGCCGGCGGTGACGCATGCGCTGCGCCGGCTGCGCGATCAGCTCGACGATCCGCTGTTCGTGCGCCAGGGCAACCGCCTGCTGCCCACCGACAAGGTGCGCGCGATGATGCCGGCCGTGCAGGGGCATCTGAAGGGCTTGCTGGCCAGCACGCATGCCCAGCCGACGTTCGACGCGTCGCGCTTGCAGATGGAATTCGTCATCGGTTTTCGCGACATCCTCGAATCCATTGCCTTGCCGGGATTGATGGCCAGCATCGGCCGCGACGCGCCGGACGTGCGCGTGGTGAGTCGCCGCGTGGCGGCCGACGAGGTGGAACGCGAACTGGGTACCGGCGCGCTGGACCTCGCCGTCGATCGTCCGCTGCGGGCCGGCGAGCGCATCTCGCACCGGCGCCTGCTCGATGAGACGCTGGTGGTGGTGATGCGGCGCGACCATCCACTGTCGCGGCAACTGCGTCGCGCGGATTATCTCGCCGCGCAGCACGTCACCGTTTCTCCCCTGGGCGAGCAGAGCGCGCTCGATGCCCTGATGGGCCAGAACGGCATGTTCCGCGAGGTGCGCATGGTGGCGCAGCACTACTTCTCGGCCTGCCAGATCGCTGCCGCCAGCGACCTGCTGCTCACCGTACCCAAGGCCTATGCCGATCACCTGGCGCCGTTGCTGCCCATCGCCATGCAGCCGTTGCCGGTGCGCATCAAGGCCATTCCCATCCTTGCCTACTGGCACGATTCCAAGGACAACGACCAGGCCCATCGCTGGTTTCGTGAACGCCTCGTCAAGTCGATTACCGGCGCCATGCAGGCGTCGCCGCAATGACTTGCGAGCGACACGCGGGCGGCGCACGATGCATGCAGCAGCGCCGCGCGGACCCGCGATGCGCGCTGATATGAACTGAAAGGACGCGTCTGGCTCGCTGCCGGGCCGCCCCCATGACGAGGTGTCTTGCATGTCCGAGCAGTCGCCAGCACCCGAGGTCGTCTACGACCCGACCGATCCGATGAACCGCAAGGAGCAGATGTTTCCGCGCCTGGAGGACGCGATGATCCGGCGCATCGCCACCTATGGCCAGGAAGAGAACGTGCCGGCGGGCACGATGTTGTTCGAGCGCGGGCAGCGCGGCGCGGATTTTTTCCTTGTGCTCGACGGGCTGGTGGAAATCTTCGACGTCGACAAGCATGGCCAGTCGAACGTGTTCACCATGTACGCCGCCCGCCAGTTCAGCGGCGAGATGAACATGTTCAACCAGCGCGCCGTGATGGCGTCGGCGCGCGTGGCGATGGACAGCCGCGTGCTGCGCGTGCGTTCGGCGGATTTCCGTCGCATGGTGGCCGCGGAAGCGGACATCAGCGAAATCATCATGCGTGCCTTCATCCTGCGGCGCGTGGGTTTGATCCGCGCGGGCTTCGGCGGCGTGGTGCTGGTGGGGCCGGGCCATAGCGGCGATACGCTGCGGCTCGAACGCTTCCTCGTGCGCAACGGTTATCCGCACCGGTTGATCGATACCGAGGTGGACCCCGATGCGGATGGATTCATCGAGTGCTTCCAGCTTCATCCCGACCAGTTGCCGGTGGTGATCTGCCCAGAGCGCTGCTTCCTGCAGAATCCCACCACGTCGGAGCTGGCCGATGAACTCGGCCTCACCGAAGTCATCGATCCGGACTTCGTGTACGACGTGGCAGTGGCGGGCGCGGGCCCCGCGGGCCTCGCCGCCGCCGTGTATGCCGCCTCGGAAGGTCTTTCCACCATCGTGGTGGAGGGCGTGGCGCCGGGCGGGCAGGCCGGTACCTCGTCGAAGATCGAAAACTATCTTGGCTTTCCCACCGGCATCTCGGGACAGGCGCTGGCCGGTCGCGCGCAGGCGCAGGCGCAGAAATTCGGTGCGCGTCTGGCCATCTCGCGGCAAGCGTCGGCGCTGGATTGTTCCGTGCATCCTTTCCGCATGCAGCTGGACGACGGCCAGACCATCCAGGCGCGCGTGGTGATCGTGGCCACCGGTGCGCGTTACCGCAAGCTGGACGTGCCCGGCTACGAACTGTTCGAAGGCGCGGGTATCCACTACGCCTGCACGGCGATGGAAGGGCAGCTGTGCAAGAACGAGGAAGTGGTGGTCGTCGGTGGCGGCAATTCCGCCGGACAGGCGGCGGTATTCCTCTCGCGCATCGCCTCGCACGTGCATGTGCTGGTGCGTTCCTCCGGTCTTGCGGCCACCATGTCCGATTACCTGGTCCAGCGCATCCTGCTTTCCTCGTCGATCACCTTGCACACGCACAGCGAAATCGTGGGCCTGGAGGGCGAAGGGCGCCTGAAGCATGTGACCTGGCAGCAGCGCGAGACGGGCGAGCTGACCACGCGGCCGGTCAGCAACGTGTTCGTGATGATCGGCGCCGAACCCAACACCGACTGGCTGAAGGATTGCCTCGCGCTCGACAACAAGGGCTTCGTGCTCACCGGCCGCTGCGCGCAGGGGCATCTGCTGGAATCGCCGTATGCCACCACCAAGCCCGGCATTTTTGCGGTGGGCGACGTGCGCTCCGGCTCGGTCAAGCGCGTGGCGTCGAGCGTGGGTGAGGGCTCCGTGGTGATCCAGGCGGTGCACAGCTATCTGGCGCCGTCGCCCGTGTGACACGGGTGATTGTTGAGTTGACGTCGGCATCCCCTCGGGCATCCGAGGGACTAGCGCGGCGTACTGAGCATTACATCGGAGTTGCTAAGGCGTGCTGCCCAATCGCCCCATGGCAACATCGACCCTGCGGAGAGTGCACTGCCGAACAGGCCGATGGCCAACGCGAGGCGCACGGCGGTGCGCTCGCGTGGTAGGCGAGGTGCACGTGCGAGATACCAGATAAGCACGCCCAGGCACAGCAACGGCATGTACAGCAGCTCTCCGCCGAACATGCTGCAAACGACCATGCGTCCATCACCCGGCATGGGACACATCATGCGCTGGGGATTCCATGCATAGAGTGTGGATTCCGCAAACCGGATCGCAGGCACGATCGTCGTGCTCAGGAACAGCAGTGCGAAGATCAGCGTTTGTAACCGTCGCGACCATGCTTTTTCGCTCCGTTGAGCCCATAGATATCCCGTCATGCCGAGAAGCTGAATCAGTACGATAGGGGTGCGTGCGTCTCTGCCGAACGCTTTCCCTACGACAGTCCACTGCCATGCATGAGCGGCGACAAAGGCCAGTGTGACGATCCAGCTCAACGCACTGTTGATACGGCCCATGTTGTTGGCGGAGGGATTGCCTGGATCAGGTTGTAGTGAATGCATCGAATCGCATGGCCAGTGAGGGCGTTCGCTGGACTATCAGCAACGCCGCGTTTGATCGCTAGGGCCAAAGAAGCGGGCGATCGTAGGCATACTCCCGTAAACTCGCATGGCCAACGGCGGAAGCAGCATTCGCTCGCTATCGGTAACTTTCACCTCGTCATTTGAGGATTCGCGTGTGATCGAAGTTCGCCATGCCCTTCACGATGCCGCGCAGCAGTTGAAAGACCGCCTGGAAGCCGAGCTGTTGCTGCTGCATGTGCTGGGGAAGCCGCGCAGCTGGGTGATCGCGCATGCGGACGACGTGCTCGACGAGGCGCAGCTCGCCGCGTTCGGCGCACTGGTGCAGCGTCGTCGCGACGGCGAGCCGGTGGCCTATATCACGGGGCATCGCGGGTTCTGGACGCTGAACCTGGAAGTCACGCCCGCCACGCTGATTCCGCGTCCTGAGACGGAGTTGCTGGTGGAGCTCGCGCTCGCCCGCATCGTGGCGACGGCGCGCGTCGCCGATCTCGGTACCGGCAGCGGCGCGATTGCGCTGGCCGTGGCGCGCGAGTGCCCCACGGCGAACATCGTGGCCACGGACGCGAGCGCCGATGCGCTGGCGGTCGCCGAGCGCAACGCCGCCAGGCACGGCATCCGCAACGTGCGTTTTGCGCAAGGCGATTGGCTTGCGCCGCTGGCTGGCGAGCGTTTCGACTTGATCGTTTCCAACCCGCCGTATATCGAAGCGGATGATCCGCATCTGGGGCAGGGCGATCTGCGTTTCGAGCCCGCGTCGGCGCTGGCGTCCGGTGCCGACGGCCTGGACGATATCCGCCGCATCGTGGCGCAGGCGCGCGATCATCTCGCGCCGGGCGGCTCGCTATTGATGGAACACGGCTGGAACCAGGGGCCAGCCGTGCGTGCTGTTCTCGAAGCGGCCGGTTACAGCGAGGTGTTCACCGAGCAGGACCTGGAACAGCGCGACCGTGTCAGCGGCGGCATCTGGCCTGGCGTGTAATGGACGTCCAAATGAAAACGCCGCGCAGGGCGCGGCGTTTCATCATGCTTCGGTGGTGCGGCTGATCAGGCAGTGACCTGGCTGCGCGTGCCCACCTGCGGGAAACGCGCGCGGATCGCGTGGCGAATGCTTGGCAAGTCGAGTCCCGCCATCGTCAACACTTCCTCACGGCTGCCGTGTTCGAGGTAGGCGTCCGGCAAGCCCAAATGCAGGATCGGCTTGACGATGCCATGCGCAGCCAGGCATTCGGCCACGCCGCTGCCGGCGCCACCGGCGATGGCGTTGTCCTCCAGCGTGACGAAGGCATCGTGCGTGTGCGCGAGCTCGAGGATCATCGCTTCGTCCAGCGGCTTCACGAAGCGCATGTTCACCAGCGTGGCGTCCATTTCCGCGGCAATTTCCGCGGCCGGCGCCAGCATCGCGCCGAAGCTGAGCAGCGCAAGGCCATGGCCGCGGCGACGCAGCTCGGCCTTGCCGATGGGCAGTGTTTCCAGTTCCTTCTGCAGCGGCACGCCTGGGCCGGTACCGCGCGGATAGCGGATGGCGGCGGGGCCGTGATAGGCGAAGCCGGTGCTGAGCATCATGCGGCATTCGTTTTCGTCGGCCGGTGCCATGATCACCATGTTCGGCAGGCAGCGCAGGTACGAGAGATCGAAGCTGCCCGAGTGCGTGGCGCCGTCCGGACCGACCACGCCGGCGCGGTCGATGGCGAAGGTCACGTCGAGGTTCTGGATCGATACGTCGTGAATCGCCTGGTCGAACGCGCGTTGCAGGAAGGTGGAGTAGATCGCCACCACCGGCTTGGCGCCTTCGCAGGCCATGCCGGCTGCCAGCGTCACCGCGTGCTGCTCGGCAATTGCCACGTCGAAATAGCGCTGCGGATATTCCTTGGAGAAACGCACCAGGCCCGAGCCTTCGCGCATGGCGGGCGTGATGCCCAGCAGGCGTTCATCGGCGGCCGCCTGGTCGCACAGCCAGTCGCTGAAGATGTCGGTATAGGTGGGCTTGGACGGGCCGGATTTCTTCACCAGGCCAGCCTGCGGGTCGAACGGGCCCACCGCGTGGTATTCGATCTGCGCCTGCTCGGCGGGCGCATAGCCCTTGCCCTTGGTGGTGATGACGTGCAGCAGCTGCGGGCCAGGCAGATCCTTCACCGTGCGCAGCGCGGCAAGCAGCTGCGGGATGTTGTGGCCGTCGATGGGGCCGGTGTAATGGAAGCCCAGTTCCTCGAACAGCGTGCTGGGTACGATCATGCCCTTGGCATGCTCTTCCCAGCGCTTGAAGAAGCGGCCGAAGAAGGACTGCCGCGGAATGGCCTTCTTCGCGCGTTCGCGCAGCGCGTTGAGGCGGCGGCTGGACATGGCGCGCGCAGCCATCTTGGTCAGCGCGCCGACGTTCTCGCTGATCGACATGCCGTTGTCGTTGAACACCACCAGCATGTCCGGTTCCACGTCGCCGCCGTGGTTGAGCGCTTCGAACGCCATGCCGGCAGTCATCGCGCCGTCGCCGATCACGGCGACGACCTTGCGGTGGTCGCCCTTGCGCTGCGCGGCGATGGCCATGCCCAGCGCGGCAGAGATGGACGTGGACGAGTGGCCCACGCCGAAGGTGTCGTACTCGCTTTCCTCGCGACGCGGAAACGGCGCGAGACCGTCCTTCTTCTTGA
The DNA here is from genome assembly GCF_040545895.1 of Dyella japonica. GTDB lineage: Bacteria > Pseudomonadota > Gammaproteobacteria > Xanthomonadales > Rhodanobacteraceae > Dyella > Dyella japonica_D. Next base: position 257,181 of record NZ_JBEPMU010000002.1, on the reverse strand, counting down.
TCGTGGTGATGCGATCGCGGCGGCCGGTGAGAATCTTGTGCGGATAGCACTGGTGGCCCACGTCCCACACCAGCCGATCATGCGGCGTGTCGAAGACGTGGTGCAGGGCCACGGTCAGTTCCACCACGCCCAGGCCGGCGCCGAAATGGCCGCCGGAACTGGCCACGGCTTCAATCAGGTACTGACGCAATTCGTCGGCGACGGCGGGCAGCTCGTCATCGGACACTTTGCGCAGGTCGGCCGGCGTCTGGATGGGCGCCAGGTGGGGGTAGCGGGACAGGTCGTTCATCCCCGTATTGTTGGCCCAGCGGAGAGGCGGGGCAAGGGCGGCCAGGTGAAAACTTGCGGGCTGGCCCTCCACACGGCGCTGACGCGACAGGGGCGAGGCTGCGGCGCAGTCATTCAGCCAGGGCCCTCCCATGAGTACGAGCAAGGCTTTCCAGCGGTTCGCCGGATCCGTGGCCCATTATTCCGGTCGCCCGGTGACCTTTGTCCTGGCGGTGCTGGTGGTAGCGGCCTGGGCCCTCACGGGGCCCATGTTCCACTTCGGCGATACCTGGCAACTGGTGATCAATACCGGCACCACCATCGTGACCTTCCTGATGGTGTTCCTGATCCAGAACACCCAGAACCGGGATTCGGTCGCGGTGCAGATCAAGCTGGACGAATTGATCCGCAGCTCGCAGGCGCACAACGCTCTGCTCAACCTGGAAGAACTGGACGAGGTGATCCTCGAGCGCATCCGCCGCCGCTATTGCCAGCTGGCCCAGGACGCACGCAATGAATTGCAGCGCATCGAGGACGAAGAGAACCCCTTCGGCGACGAGATCGAAACGCCCTAGGCCATGTGCTCGCGACGGTCACGCGGCAGGTGGTTGACCAGGAATTCCATCTGGTCGGCCAGGATGTTGCGGTTGGACAGGATCAGGTGCTCCACCCAGCTCGGGCGGTAGGGCACGGCCAGCAGCGGCATGTTGGCCTGCTGCGGCGTGCGATTGCTCTTGCGCAGGTTGCAGTGCAGGCATGCGCTGACCACGTTTTCCCAGGTGTCCTTGCCGTGCTTGGAGATGGGCAGCACGTGGTCGCGGGTGAGCTCGCCGCGGCTGAAGCGCTCGCCGCAATACATGCACAGGTAGCGGTCACGCGCGAACAGGGCCGTGTTGGTGAGCGCGGGCGATGGATCGATCGCGTGGTCGCGGCAATGGCCGGTGCTGGCGATGATGGGGTGCAGGTCCAGCGTGCTCTGCAGGCCGCTGAGGCGGTTGTGGCCTCCGCGGACGGTGATGCAGGGGTCGCCCAGCGTCCATGCCACGGCGTCGCGAACGTAGAGACAAACCGCCTCCTGCCAGCTGATCCAGTCAAGAATTCGGCCGGCGGCGTCCAGCGACAGCACGCGGGTCGAATGAAGGTCGACAACGCGGCCAGGTACTTCCATCAGCATGCAAAACCGTCCTTCAACCCATGGGAATGAACGTGCGGGTGCAGCAAAGATGCTCGTGACGGCCTGAGGATAGACCATATCCATGACAGAACACACGCAAATGGTTGTCGGGGCAGGGGAAGGCGTGGTTCGAGGGGTGTTCTCGCATCCGCCGGACGGCTGATATAGTGGTTGTTCATCTGTAGACCCGGGGCCGGGTTTGGGAGGGGGAGCCTGGGTGGCGACCCCGGCGCGGCTGGGCAGAGGTAGTTAACGTGGCTGAAGTTCTTTTCTACGAGCGTCCTGTTCCGCTCAACCGCACCCAACACAAGGATCTGCGCATCAAGCCGATCCCGAACCTCAAGTTCGCGGGTTCGGTGCATTCGGTACCGCTGACTGGCGTGGAATTTCCCGCAGCTGCGCGCGACCTGCCGATCCTGTTCGGTGGCCTCACTGTCGAAGACGCCGGCCCGATGGCCCTGCTGGGCCTGCGCGAGAACGAGAACCTGTTCATCGACGCCAACGGCACCTGGGAAGCGAACACCTATATCCCGGCCTTCATCCGTCGCTATCCGTTCGTGCTGGCCGAGAAGCCGGCTGGCGCCGAAGGCGACGATTTCACCGTGTTCCTCGACGAAGCCTATGAAGGCTTCAACACCGCCGAGGGCGAAGCCCTGTTCAAGGACGACGGCAGCGAGACCGACATGCTGAACAACGCCGTGCGTTTCCTTGGCGAGTTCCAGCAGCATGTGTCGCGCACGCACTGGTTCATGGAGCAGCTGCGCAAGCACAACCTGCTCGAGCCGCGGAACATCCGCCTGGAGAAGGATGGCAAGTCCATCAACCTCAATGGCCTGTTCGTGGTCAACGAAGACCGCCTGCGCGCGCTCGACGAGAAGACCACGCACGAATTCCTGCGCGAAGGCGTGTTCGGCTGGATCTACGCGCACCTGCTGTCGCTGAGCAACATCGACCGCGTGTCGCAGCGCCTCAGCCAGCGCGAGCAGGCCGAAGAAGCCTCGGCTGCCCTGAAGAACTGATGTTCCCGGCGTCACGGCACCCGACGGTGCCGTGACGCCGTTCCGTAACGCGCAAGGCGTTGCGGCTGGTTCTTTCCATGGTTCTGTCCGGAGCCATGGTGCGCCCTCACACTGTCCACGCATGCCCAGGCGATATGCTCCGCCAGGACGGCGGGTTCGCGTACGCCGATGGTGCAGCTCCCGACTCGAGGCAGGCATGTCCGAGCAGAACAAGCGCGTGGTGATGTCCTACGTCGACGCGTTCAATCGCGGCGATCTGGATGCTGTGTGCGCGATGTTTGCACCCGATGCACTGATCTATGGCGCGCTGGGGTGGGGCGGTCTGGATACGGCGCGTCCCCTGTGGGAACAGCTGATGCGCTGCTTCCAATTGAGCCTGGAAGTGGATGCCCTCGCGGCCGAAGGCGACGCGGTGGTGGTGCGCTACACCGAGCGCGGCCGTTCGGTGCAATCGTTCCGGGGCAGCCCCGTCACCGGCAAGGATTACGAAGTGCAGGCAATGGAATGGTTCGTGGTGAAGGAAGGCCACATCGAGCGACGCTGGGGCGTGCGCGATACCGCGTCCATGTTTCGCCAGATGGCGTTGCCGTTGCCGTAACCACGTCGCGCGCGACGATGCGGCTCACTTGCCGTAGGTGAGGCTCGGCCGCCAATCCGCGCCGCGCCCTTCCGGCAGGCAATCGAGCAGGTTCCACAGCGGCCAGATCGGATCGACGTGGCGTGGATCCTGTCCGGGTTCCGGCGCCACGAACATCAGCTCGCTGCACCACGTGTGATGAACCTGGCCGTCGCGCCGCAGGAACACATTGAGTGCCGGCATCTGCCGGCCTTCGGCGGTTTCGCCGTGGTAATCGGTGTTGTACGTGTTGTGCTCGGACGACAGCAGACGCAGATGCCGCCATCCACGTTCGCGCGCAAAATGACGAATGCGCGGGATCGGCGATTTGGCCACCACGGCCACGTTCACGCGTTGCTGCAGATGCGGCATCTCGCCATCGAGCGCATCAAGAATCGACGAGCATGACGGGCACGGCGCAGACATCGCCGGCCCGAACATGAAGCTGTAGATCACCAGCGTGTCCTTGCCATCGGCGAACAGATCGGACAGGCGCGTCTTGCGTTCGATGTCGGTATCGATCGGCGTGTCGCCTTCATCATCGAAGTAGTAGTCCACCGGCACCGGTCCGCCCAGCGGCAACGCACGTCTCAAGGCGGCGGTGGCTTCGGTCTGTCGTCGCAGTTCCATTTCCGCGCGCAGCAGTCGATCGCGCGCAATGCGGTAGGCATGGCTTTCGCCGGGAAATCGAACAGCGTGCAGGGGATCGTTCATGGCTGACTCCGGTCATGGGCCGGCCGCACGGCGGCTTAGCGCACAGGTTTGGCCAGGCGCAGCAGGTCGACGGCATAGCCTGCGCTTTCGTAGACAGCGCGAGCCCGTTCGTTGCCGGGAAACACGGCCAGCGTCACCAACTGGCAGCGATGTTCACGCGCCCAGCTTTCGGCATGCTCGAGCAACACGCGGCCCACACCGCGACCTTCGTGCTGCGCGGCCACGGCAACATCCGAGATGTGGCAGTTGCTGCGGCCAGTGAAGTAGTCCTGCGTCTTCTGCAGGTGGATGAAGCCGACCGGCTCGCCGTCGTCGTCCTCGGCCACGAACAGGAAACTGTTCGCCGGCTGTTCGTCGAGATGGCGGCTGAGGTCCTTGCGGATGCCTTCGATGCATTCATGGCGTCGCCGCCATGGCGGCAAGGTGAAATCCACGAAGCGGGGCACTAGGCCAAGGATGAAATCGTCGTCGTCCTCGGCGAGACGGATCAGGTACGTGGCGTCGCTCATGCGGGAACAACCGGCAGCGAGAGAGGTGCGTCGTTTCTACACCCAGCCGAGTGGGGACGGTAGTCCCGAAAGCGTGAAGACGTGCATTTTCGTGGGAGACACGAAGGCGAGTGGGGAATGGACGGCTATCCGCCAGCGCGCGTGTCCCATAAAAAAGGCCCCTCCATGACGGAGGGGCCTTCGATGCATCACATCAGGCGATGGCGGGAATGGTGTCCACGCCCGCCTCGATGGCGGCCTTGTGCGTGAGGCTGCGCGGCAATAGGCGGGCGAAGTAGAACGCCGCGGTGTCGCGCTTGGCCTGCTTGAACGCTTCCTGCTGGCTGCTGTTGGCCAACGCCGCCACGCCGCGTGCCGACATGTAGGCCAGCGCGATGTAGCCGGAGTAGTAGAGGTAATCCGTCGCGGCGGCGCCCAGTTCCTCCGGGTTGGCCTGCACGCGCTGGGCGAGGGTCGCCGTGAGTTCGGCCCATTCCTTGGTGACCTTGGCGAGCGGACCGATCAGGCCGGCGAGTGCGGCGTCCTTCGCGTGCTGCTGGCAGAACGCCTGGATCTCCTGCAGGAACAGCTTGAAGCCGGCGCCCTGCAACTGGAGGATCTTGCGGCCCAGCAGGTCGGCCGCCTGGATGCCGGTGGTGCCTTCGTACAGCGTGATGATGCGGGCATCGCGCACGAACTGCTCCACGCCGTTTTCGGCGATGTAGCCGTGGCCGCCGTACACCTGCAGGGCTTCCTTGGTGCATTCCTGCGCCAGCTCGGTCACCACGCCCTTGGCGATCGGAATCAGGAAGGCGACCAGGTCGCTGGCCTGCTTGCGGGTGGCTTCGTCGGCGCCGCGCGCTTCCACGTCGGTCTGCAGCGCGGTGTAGAACAGCAGCGCGCGCGAAGCTTCCACGAAGGCGCGCTGGGTGAGCAGCATGCGGCGCACGTCCGGCTGCACCATCAGGTTGTCGGCCGGCTTTTCGGGGAACTTCGGACCGGACAACGAACGACCCTGCAGGCGTTCACGCGCGTAGTTGAGGCTGTTCTGCAGCGCACGCTCGGACAGCGCCAGGCCCTGCACGCCCACGCCCAAGCGCGCGGCATTCATCATGGTGAACATGGCGGCCAGGCCCTTGTGCGGCGCGCCGATGAGGTAGCCCTCGGCGGCGTCGAAGTTCATCACGCAGGTGGCCGAGCCGCGCAGGCCCATCTTGTGCTCGATCGCGCCAGCGGCCACCGCGTTGCGTTCGCCCAGCGAGCCGTCGGCGTTCACCTTGAACTTCGGCACGATGAACATCGAGATGCCGCGGCTGCCGGCCGGCGCGTCGGGCAGGCGGGCCAGCACGAGGTGGACGATGTTCTCGGCCAGGTCGTGCTCGCCGGCGCTGATGAAGATCTTGGTGCCGGTGATCTTGTAGCTGCCGTTCTCGCCGGGCTCGGCGCGCGTCTTGAGCAGGCCGAGGTCGGAACCGGCCTGCGGCTCGGTGAGGCACATGGTGCCGGTCCAGCGGCCTTCGACGATGGGCTTGAGGTAGGTGTTCTGCTGCGCTTCCGTGCCATGGATTTCCATCGCGTGGCAGGCGCCTTCGGACAGCAGCGGATACAGGCTCCACGCCAGGTTGCCCGCCTGGAAGATCTCGGTGGTGGCCGTGCCCATCACGTTCGGCAGCGCCTGGCCGCCGAAGTGTTCGGCCTGGGTCAGGCCGGTCCAGCCGCCTTCGGCAAACGCCTTGAAGGCTTCCTTGAAGCCCTTGGGCGTGGTCACCGTGTGGGTGGCCTTGTCGAAGTGGCAGCCTTCCTCGTCGCCGCTGGCGTTCACCGGCGCCAGCACCGCTTCGCTCAGGCGACCGGCTTCCTCGAGCACGGCGTCCAGCAGATCGCGCGTGTGGCCGTCGCCACCCTGCAGCTTGGTGAGCACGGCTTCGGCGCCGAGCACGTCGAAGAGGGTGTAGCGCTGGTCGTCGAGGGGGGCCTTGTAGATCGTCATGGCGAAGTTCCTTCGTGGGTCATGCAAGCGCCGAGATCAGCGCCAGGTGTTGGGAATCCCCGGCACCGGCGACAGCCAGTCGTTGCCGTGGAAATTGAAATCGCGGCTTTCCTTTTCCTGCTCGGGCTTGGCGTTGGCCGTGCCCGTGACGTTGTACGGCACGCTGCCGGCGCTGCCTTTGACGGCGGCCGCCTTGAGCGCGGCGGTCATCTCGGGCGTGGGCAACAGGTCGATCTGGGTCACGTCGGCGGCGAAGGCAGGAATGTCCAGGTCGAAGCGGGCATGCAGGCGCACCGGCACGAATTCGGCCACCTGCAGCTGGCCGTCGAGCGAGTGGAAATCCATCGAGCCATAGCTGTTGTTCTGGATACGCACCGTGAGGCGCCACTGGCCATCGGGCCGGGTCGCCATCTCCTGGATGCTCACCGTGGGCGGAAACACACTCTTCTTCGCCGGCCCGCAGGCCACCAGACCCGCCACCAGCACGATGAGCGCCACACAGCCGAGCAGTCGTTTCATGGAATCACCTCAAACGATTGTTTGAATCTTAGCAGGAGGACCTCGGCGTCTGTCCATGGCCGCCTGCTCGCCTTTTTGATCTCAGCGTGGATGCGATCACGCTGGCGTGACAGATTCGCGGCGCGGCGGGAGGTTCCCATTGCGCAGCGCAGCAGGCATCATCGCGAATTCATCCCCCACATCGCGCTGCCCATGACCCGACGTATCGTTGCTCGCCGCTCTCCCATCCATGGCAATGGCGTATTTGCCGTGGCCCCGATCAAGAAGGGCGAGGAAATCATCGAATACAAGGGCACGCTGATGACCCACGCCGAGGCCGACGTGCTGTACGGCGATGGCGGCGAAACCGGGCATACGTTCCTGTTCACGCTCAACGACGACTACCTGATCGACGCCAACCGCAAGGGCAACACGGCGCGCTGGATCAACCACAGCTGCGACCCGAACTGCCAGGCGGTCATCGAGGAAAATGCCGATGGCAACCCGCGCAAGGATCGCGTGCTGATCGAAGCCATCCGCAACATCAAGCCCGGCGAAGAACTGACGTACGACTACGGCATCACGCTCGACGTCCCGCACACCGCGCGTCTGAAGAAGCTGTGGGTCTGCCTGTGCGGCTCCAAGCACTGCACGGGCACGCTGCTCAAGGGCAAGCGCTGATCCCTCTCGTGTTGCTACCGTCGTGCCGTTGCACTTCCTCCGCCGCGAGGAGAGCCGGCACGACGGAAACAGGCTTCAATCGTCCTTCGGGTATTCGATAGCCACGATCTCCACGGCGAGATCGCCCGCCGGCCGCTGCCACGTCACTTCGTCGCCCATGCGAGAGCCAAGCAGCGCCGCGGCCAGCGGCGAGACGTAACTCACCAGTCCGTGTTCCACGTCGGCCTCGTCCTCGCCGACGATGCGGTAGCGCGCCTCGCCTTCCTCGCTGTCCACCGTCACCAGCGCACCGAACGCCACGCGATCGCGGGGCTGCTGCGCCGGTTCGATCTCGATGGCGCTGCCGACGCGCGTGTTGAGCCAGCGCAGTTCACGCTCCACGTCGGCCAGCTCGCGTTGCTGCGGCAAGGTATCGGCGGCGGCGCGCAGAGCGTCGCGTCGGTCGCGCAGGGCAACCAGCCGCGCACGCAGCTGCGCCAGTCCGCGCGGCGTCACGTAGTTGGGGTGTTCGCTCAGCGGGATATCCGGCAGCCGCTCGCCGACGGACTCGTCCGCATCCTTCACGAAGGAGCGGCTCATCGCATGCCTCCAGCGCCGGGTTTCGGCGCGTGTCCATTATTCACATGCGGCGTGATGGCGGCGCCTCAAGCGTGAGGGAGGCGCACGGGCGCGACGCCGGTCGCGCCCGTTCAGGCGACAAACCTGCTATTCGTCGTCCACGTGCGGCTTCCACGCCTCGGCCAGTTGTTTCTGTACCGGTGGGGGCACGGGTTCGTAGTGACTCAGATCGAGGCTGTAGCGGCCGCGGCCGCCGGTCATCGCCTTCAGTTCGGTGGGATAGTCGGTGAGCTCGGCCAGCGGTGCCTGTGCCTTGATCACCAGTTCGCCGCCGCGCAGCGAGTCGGTGCCCATGATGCGCGCGCGCTTGCCGGCGAGGCCGCCGGTGACGTCGCCCACGTTGGCCTCCGGAATGGCCACTTCCACATCCACGATGGGTTCCAGCACGATCGGCCGCGCCTTGCCCACGGCATCGAGGAAGGCTTTTTTGCCGGCGCTGATGAAGGCCACTTCCTTCGAATCGACCGGATGGTATTTGCCGTCGTACACGGTGACGCGCACGTCCTGGATCGGATAGCCCGCGATGGCGCCGGTTTCCAGCGCCTGCCGCACGCCTTTTTCGATCGCAGGCAGGAACTGGCCGGGAATCACGCCGCCCTTGATCGCATCGACGAACTCGAAGCCCGCGCCGCGATCGAGTGGCTCGACGCGAAGAAACACCTCGCCGAACTGGCCGGCGCCACCGGTCTGCTTCTTGTGGCGATGGTGGCCTTCGGCGCGGCCGGCGATGGTTTCGCGATAGGCAATGCGCGGCGGGTGCGTGGTCACTTCCACGCTGTAACGATCCTTCATGCGCTCCAGCATGATCTTCAGGTGCAGGTCCGACAGCCCGCGCACCACGGTCTCGTTGAGTTCCTTGTGATGCTCCACGCGGAAGCAGGGGTCTTCTTCCGCCAGACGTCCGATGGCCTGCGAGAGTTTCTGTTCCTGTCCCTTGTGCTTGGGTTCCAGCGCCAGGCCGAACATGGGCTGCGGAAAACGCATGGGTGCGAGATGGATGCGGTCCTCCTCGTGCGAATCGTGCAGTACAGCGTCGAAATGGATTTCCTCCACCTTCGCCACCGCCACGATGTCGCCGGGAATGGCCTGCTCGATTTCCTCGTGCGTCTTGCCGCGCAAGCGGAACAGATGGCCCACCTTGAACGGCTTCTTGTTGTCGTCGATGAACAACTGCGTGTCGCGCTTCACCGTGCCTTGCCACACGCGGAACACGCCGAGCTTGCCGACGAAGGGATCGTTGACGATCTTGAACACGTCGGCAATCACGTGTTGCTTGGGATCGGCATTGACGGTGATTTCCTCGTCATCGCCATTGAGGAACGGCGGCGCGTTGCCTTCGGCCGGATTGGGCAGCAGGCGCTCGGCCAGTTCCAGGAATTCCTTGATGCCAGCGCCGGTGCGCGCGCTCACGAAGCAGATGGGGATGAGGTGGCCTTCGCGCAGGCATTGCTCGAAGGCGTCGTGCAGTTCCTGCGGCGAAAGATCGCCTTCGCCCGAGTCGAGGTAATGGCCCATCACGGTTTCGTTGATCTCCACCACCTGATCGAGGATGCGCTGGTGCGCGTCGGCCAGCGACGAGAAATCGGTGGCGCCTTCGCTGTGGAAAAAGCAGTCGAGTACTTTCGTGCCGCCCTCGGCGGGGAGGTTCACCGGCAGGCATTGCGTGCCGAATTCATCGCGTAACGCATCGACCAGAGGCCCCAGCCGCGCCACATCGCAATCGATCTTGTTGATCACCAGTACGCGCGCGAGCCTGCGCTCGGCGGCGCGCTCCATGATGCGTCGCGTGCCGTATTCGATGCCGTTGGTGGCGCTGACCACGATGCCGACGGTTTCCACCGCGGCGAAGGCGGAGAGCGTGGGGCCGCGGAAATCGGCGTAGCCCGCCGTGTCGATGAGGTTGATGTGGCACTGGCCGAACGGGATGCTCGCGATGGCCGTGTCGATCGAATGTCCGCGCGCCTTTTCCTGTTCGTCGGTGTCCGACTGGGTGGTGCCGCGTTCCACCGAACCTTGGTTCTGGATCACGCCGCCGGCGTGCAGCAGGGCTTCGAACAGCGTGGTCTTGCCGGCGCCGGCGTGACCGGCGAGTGCGATGTTGCGGATGTTTTCCGTGTTGTACGACACGATGCGACCCTCCCATGGCTGGGCGCGGGTTCGTGCCGACGTGACCTGCGGCGCCGCACGAAGCCGCGCAAGCGGCTGACGATGGCGGGCCGTCATGGTCGTCCAGGCGTGCAGGACGCGGGGGCGGTCATGGCGGGTACGGCCGGGGTGGCCGTTCGTCTAGGTTTTCGCCAATGGGCGCCGGGGTCAAGTTGCAGTGCGATGTAGGCCATCGAGGGAGCCCCGGCGGGAACCCTTGGCGCCGGCGCGGGTCAGCAGATGTCTCCACCCCCGCAAGGCCGGCCCCGATGTTCGGTCGGCATCTCCCCGTCGTCGAACGAGAATCCCCATCGAGCACACCGAGCAGGTCGAACACCATCGCTGGACGCCGCCCGCACCGAATGCGCGCGGGCTGGCGCCACTCGATGGACCCACGCGCGCGATGCTGCATCAGCTGCGCTGGCGAAAGGCTCCGCCCAACCGCGGGCGCCGCTGGCTGGCCCTGGGCATCGTGCTGGCACTTCACGCCTTCTTCGCCTGGCTCACCTGGCATGAAATGCAGTTGAAGGAAGCGGCGCAGCGGGCGCTGGAGGAACGCACCGGCGCCCTTCAGGTACGGCTGATTCCGCATGCGGTCACGCCGCCCGGACCCATCGCGCCGCCAACGCTGGTGCCGCCTCCAGCGCCGGAGCCTGCGCCGCCGCGCCCGGTCAACCGTCCTGCGGTACACGAGCCGCCGGCGAAGAACGCGATGACGGTGAGCCTGCCGCCGGAACCGCCGGCGCCGGCCACGTCGAGTCCGCCATCGCCGCGGCCGGATATCTACAACGCATCTGGCCAGGCCGCGTTGCCCGCCACGGCGAGCACCGCGCCGCCACCGCCTAAAGCGGACTACGTGGACCGGAAACCGCAGGGTGATTCCAAGATCATGCAGCACACGACGCCGGTGCCCTACAAGGCCACGCGTTTCGAGAAGGATTGGGAGCACGGCGGCGGCAGTTCGGTGGACGACGCGCTGAAGAAAGGCGTGGAAAAGAGCACTGTCTCGCACACGTTCCACATCGCCCCGGGCGTGCGTATCCATTGCTCCGTTTCGCTGCTGGCGCTGGGTGGTGGTTGCGGCGGCGACCCGCCGCCACCACCGCCTTCCAACGATGGCGACATGCGCATGAACATGGCGCCGGCCAGCCAGCTCGCGCCCGGTTCGCCGCCGCCCAAGACGGTGAGCGTGGAAGAGTGCATCGCCATCTATCGTGCGGAGAAGCCGTTGCCGCAGGGCTGTCCAGTCGATACGCCCACGCGCTCGGTCGATGCCGAAATGCAGGAGAGGGCAGCGCATCCCGCGACGCAGGACGGCCACTGAGTCGAGTGCACGTGGGGGACTTCCCGGAACGTCATCGGTGCCCGTTACACTTCGCCCATGGACAGGGAATCCGCGGGCCGGCTGACAGTGACGCTTCCATCGCCCAAGTCGGCGGCGGAGAGCGCGGGCGTGTATCGCCGGCGCCGCGCCGAGCGTCCGCGCGATCGTTGGCTGCGCATCGTGGCGCTGGCGGGGGCGTTGCTCGTCCACCTCGTCTTCCTGGTCGGCGCGATCCTGGGTCCGGCCTATGAACTGGATGAGCTCAATGACGAGGCACCGCCGCTCGTCGTGCGCCTCATCGAGAAGCCCAAGGAAGAACCGCCGCCGCCACCGCCCGTGCGCGGTACGCCGCCGAAGCAGGTGGGGCCGGTGCACAAGGGCAATGCGAGCAATGCGCCGCGCACCGCGCGCCAGAGCCGCTCGTCCACGCGCACCAACAACGATCTGTCGCCCGTGCCGGTGCCGGCCCTGCAGACGCCGGTGGTCACGGATGTGCCCAAGGCCACCGCGCCCAAGCCGGAAACCACCGCCGCGCCGCTTCCACCGGTGACGCTGCCCAAGCCCGCACCGGCCGAACAACTGCAACCCGTGCCCACCGCGCCGGAGCCGCCGCAGGTGGCGCTGGAGACGCCTGCGGTCGAGAAGCCGCTGCCGCCAAAATTCCAGCCCGAACCCATTCGCAAGCCGCAGACGGAAGGCAATCAGCCAGTGCAGCCGCCGGCGTCGCTGGCCATCACCGAAGTACCGCCGCAATCCGCACCCGTGGTGACGCCGCCGACCATCGCGATGGAAAAAGCCGTGCCTGCGACCACGCCGCCGAGCATCGCGCCGGTGCCGCGACCGGAAGCGCCTGCGTCTCCGCCCGAACCGGAGATGCAGGCCGTGCCCTTGCCGGCGCAAGCTGCGCCCACGGTGAACCTGCAGCCGCAGCCCAACCCGGTGGCACCGGTGGTGCAGCGCGAGCAGCCCAGGATCGAATCGCCCGCCATCCGCGTCGCGGAAGAACCGCAACTGGAAGCGGTGCCGTTGCCGCCCAATCCGCAGCCGTCGCTCGAGCGCCCTGAAGCACCGCACCTGGATGTGGCGGCGCCCAAGGCCATCGCGCTGGACAACAAGCCGTCCATCGAACGACCGCAGTTGTCCGAGACGCCCTCGGAGGCAACGCCCACGCAGAACGCCGCGTCGTCGGCCGCCAATGCATCGACGCAAAGCGCTGCCAGCGCGGCGTCGAATACCGCAAGCAACGCATCGAGCCCGTCGTCCAGCGAGAGCGGCGAAAGCAGCGCGCCCAACGCCACGCCGCAAGGCAGCCGCACCGGCACGCCGGGTCAGGCCAATGGCGTGAACCAGTCGCCGAACGTGGCGGGCGGCAAAGGGCTCAACCTCTCGTTGCCGCCCGGCCAGGGCAACGGCAACAGCCCGGGCCAGGGCGGCAAGGGGCAGGGCGAGCAGGAAGGCGCCGTGGGCACCTACGTGCAGCTCAAGCCGCATGGCAATACCGAGATCATGTCGCACGGCACGCCCAACATCGGCTACACGGCGACGCGCTTCGAGAAGGACTGGACGCCCGAAGGCGAAAGCTCGATCGACACGGCCCTGCGTCACGCGGTGGAGAAGACCACCATGCGCCACACCTTCCACCTGCCGCGCGGCGTGCGCGTGGAATGCGTGGTCATGCCGCTGTTCCCGATGGCCTTGTTCGGTTGCGGCGATGGCAATCCGCCGCCGGAGCCGGTGGACGACGTGGTCTACGACAAGATGAAACTGGCGCCGGTCAATCCGCTGGTGCCGCCCGCGCCAGTCAATGCGGCGCCCACCATGGCCACGGTGAAGCTGGACAACAGCGCGCAGTGCGCCGCCGCGCGCGTGGCCGGCGGTCCGCTGCCGCCAGGCTGCCCGGCGGATGTCACGGTTCCCACCGGGCCCGCGCGCAGCAGCACCACTTGGATTCCCGCGAGCGATCAGTTCCACTGACGCGTGCCGTCCCGGCGGTCGTGAACCCGCCGCAGGTAAATCTACTTAGCTTCGTCTCGAAGATTTGCGCTATCGGCCATGCGCAGGGCGACGCATGCTCGACAACGTCACTGCGGGCAAATCACGCAGCGATGACGCGTGCCACTCTTCGAGGTTCCCATGCGCATAGTTCGCTGGTCCTGTCTGGTGTTGATGCTTGGCCTGGTGATGAACGATCCCGGCCTCGCCCAGCAGCAACCCTCCACCCCGCCCGTGTCGCCACCGGCCAACGTCGACTCGCGCGCGTGGCCGCACAGCTTCGACGTCGATGGCATGCACCTCGTGCTCCATCACCCGCAGCTTGAAAGCTGGGATGGAAACCAGCTCAAGGGGCGCCTGGCCGTTGCGGTGAAGACGGGCACGCAAGTCGGCAGCGATGGCAAGTCGCATGACGTGCTTGCCTATGGCGTGGCGTGGTTCACCGCGCGCACCGTCACCGACAAAACCCTCCGGCAAGTGACGCTGTCCAACGTCACCATCGACAAGGTGGCATTTCCCACCGCCTCCGCGCAACAGTCGCATTACCAGTCGTTGCTGCAGAAGATCGCCAGTCGCGGCAACCAGGTGGCCGATCTCGACACGCTGGAAGCCTCGCTCGCCATTCGCCAGGCGCAGAACGACGTGAAGAACGTCGCGGTACGCAACGACCCGCCGCAGATCGTCTTCTCCTTCAAGCCTGCGCTGCTGGTATTGATCGACGGCACGCCGGCGGCGCGTCCCACGGGCAAGGGCAGCGTGAGCCGCATCGTCAACACGCGTTCGCTGCTGCTGCAGGACAGTGGCCAGTATTACCTGCTGTTCGCCAGTCACTGGGTGACGTCATCCGCGCTCGATGGTCCATGGCGTGCCGTGAAGGCACCGCCGTCGTCCGTGCTGCAGGCGGCCGAGGCGGCGGAGAACGCCAAGCAGGTGGATGCGCTGGACAACCCGTCCGATGCGCTCAAGCAACTGCTCGCCTCCGGCGCGTTGCCGGACATCGTGGTGCGCACGCAGCCGTCCGAACTGATCGTGATCGATGGCGATCCGCAGTTCACCGTCATTCCCGGCACGCAGCTGGCGTATGTCGCCAACACATCGGCGGATGTCTTCGTGAACCAGACGCAGGATTCGATGTGGTATGTGCTGATCTCCGGACGCTGGTTCACGTCTGCTACGACGAATGGACCGTGGCGTTACGTCGCCGGCAGTGATCTGCCCGCCGACTTCGCCAGGATTCCTTCGGACAGTCCCAAGAGCGCGGTGCTCGCTTCGGTGCCGGGCACGCCCGAGGCGCGCGAATCGCTGATCGCCAACAGCATTCCGCAGACCGCGACGGTGAACGTGCACACCACGCAACTGCATCTGTCGTATGACGGCCCGCCGCAGTTCAAGCAGATCAGTGGCACGCCGCTGTCGTATGCGTGGAACACGCCGGTGCCAGTGATACGCGTGAGTGCGGATGCGTATTACGCGGTGCAGAACGGCGTGTGGTTTGTGGCGGCAACGGCGAATGGTCCGTGGTCGGTCGCATCGGAAGTGCCGTCGGTGATCTATTCGATTCCCGCCAGTTCGCCGTTGCACTACGTCACCTACGTCTACGTCTACGGTCACGCCGACGATCAGGTCTACGTCGGTTATTCGCCGGGTTACTACGGCACGGTGAGCAGCGATGGCGTGGTGGTCTACGGCACCGGTTATGCCTGCGACTCGTGGGTGGGCGACGTGTGGTACGGCTGCCCCGCTACCTACGGCTTCGACGTGTCCTTCGGCTGGACGCCGTGGGCCGGCTGGGGTTTCGGCTTCGCGTGGGGAGCCGCGTGGGCCTCGGCGTGGTACGGACCGTGGTGGGGCCCGTGGGGTTATTGGGGCGGCTACTACCCGCCGTACTGGGGCGGTGCGATTTCCGCGTGGAACGTCTACGGCCGCTGGGGCAACAGCGTGGTGGCTGGCCGCGGCGTGGCGTGGGCCGATCCATGGACCGGCAACTATAGTCGTGCCGCTCGGGGCGGTTACTACAACCCTGTCACCGGTGGTCGCGGTCGTGGCTATGCGGAACGCAACACCAACGTGTACACCGGCGTCACCTCTGGGCAGGCCGGCGGCATTCGCTACAACCCGCAGACCGGGCGCGTCGTCGCGGGACAAGGCGCGGCAGCGGTCAATCCCTACACCGGCAATGCCGTTGCAGGCGGACAACGCACGGTGGTCAACACCAACACCGGTCGCGTCACGCAACAAGCCGGCGTGGCCGGACGCACCAACGAAGGCGCCGCCGCGGCCGGTGCGTTCAACACGCAAGGTGCCGGTGGCGACGCGCGTGGCGCAGGCTACGTGACGTACAACCGCGAAACGGGCGAAGTGAATCGTGGCGGCGTGGTGCAAGGCGACGACCACGTCTATGCCGGTCGCGACGGCAACGTGTACCAATACGATCCGGGCGAGGGCTGGCAGAAGGTGGATCGCAACGGCCAGTTCGATCACGTCAGCGCGCCCGACAGCATGGACACGGCACACGATCGCATGGCGCGCGACCGCGGCGGCGCCAGCCAATCGTTCACGCCGGCAGAGCCGTGTCCGCAGTTCGACCGCAGCAATTACGACAACCGCTTCCAGGGCCAGATGGGCGGCTTCCGTCCATCGGCCGGTGGTGGACGCTTTGGTGGCGGCGCACGCATGGGTGGGTTCCGGCGCTGAGCCGTCACCCACGCATGTGCGAACCACGGCATCCTGCCTAGCGCAGGATGCCCTCGGTCTTCAGCTTCGGAATCAGCGTCTGCGCCAGTTCGGTGGTGGTCTTGGGAATGTCCTTGGAGCCGATGCCTTCGGTGGTCACGGTCCAGATCAATTTCTCCGAGCGCGCATCCCACACGCTGGTTTCCAGCGTCACCACGTCGTACTGCTGCACGTCGGGCACCGAGGCCCACGCACCACCGTACCAACCGTAGAAACCGCCGTACATCGGCCCGCTCGGCGTCACGCTCACACGTTGCTCCACGCGCTGCACGCGCGTGGCCAGCACGGCCTGCGCGCCGCTGGATTTCACCAGGTCCCGCAGTCCAACAGCGCCCGTGGTGCCGGCCGGAATCTGCGTGTAGCTGGGCGACGCCTGGATGCCCGCCGCCTGCAACTGCTGCGAGAAGGTGTCTTCGAAGATGTGGCGCATGGTGTCGCTGCGCGAGATGCCCACGACCACGACGCTGGTTGCTGGTGGTCCCGGCCACGACGGATCGCGCCACTGGTTGGTAATGCTGATGGTCGAGCACGCACCCAATATGAGACCGGCAGCGATGACGAGCAGACGCAACGCTTTCATGGCGATGGCTCCTGGTGAAAGACCCACCGCGAGGGGTGGGGGCAGCGCGATTGTGCGGTGGTGATCGTGGAGACTTCGCGATAGCCACCGCACGCCTTGTTCATGGACTCAGGGCGACGGCCGCAACAGCGAGCCGAAGGTGAGGTACACCGAGTTGTGCCCGCCCTGGGCGTAGCCGTAACCGAGGAACAGCGGCCCCAGGGGCGTCTGGATGCCCAGGAACAGGCTGCTCGCGTAGATCAGCGAGTCGAGCCGCACCTGGCTCTTGCTCTGCCAGGTGTTGCCGGCTTCCAGGCTGGCGCCAATGTAGATGGGCGTGGAAAAGATGGCGTCCATCCTGCCCGTGCGCCGGTACAGCACCGCGCGCGCTAGCGCCGACTGGTTGCCGTTCAAGGAGCGCTCCGGGTAGCCCGACAGGTCCAGGAAGCCGCCCAGGAAACCCTGCGTCTCGAAGAAGGTTTCGTTGTTGAGCGTGCTCGATGCGCGCAGGCCCAGCAGCAGGTGGTAACGGCTGTCGGCCATGCCGAAGTCCGGCACCCAATCGACGTTGAGCTTGACCACGTCCGCACTCACGCTGCCGCCCAGCCATGGCCGGTACCACTCGTAGTCCAGGTTGACGTGCGCGCCGCGCGAAGGGAATTGCGCGTTGTCGAGGCTGTCCCAGTCGGCGCCGACCTTGGCCATCGCGTATTCGGCCGTCTGGCTGGGTGGAAACTCGGTGGGGCTGCCGATGCGCAGGTCGCCGCTGTCGTGCCCGCGCTGAAAGGCGGCAAGGACGCGCCAATAGGTGGAGGGCGACCAGCCTGACTCGACGCCCAGATAACGGCGCTTGATGCGGTACTCGGCGAGCTGCCGATTGCCATCGTCGGTGAAGACCGGATAGTCCTCGTTGCGCAGCAACGCATAGGGCATCACATAGCCGCCCGCGCCTTGCCAGAACGGCTGGTAGAACTCCGTGGCGAGGCCGCCGATGCGACCGGCCCACACCGTGCTGCGCCATTCCGCGCCAAGACTGTTGATGTTGGTGGCGGTGACTTCGCCGGAAATGAGGTACTCGCTGCGGCCGGCAAAATCGTCGTCCAGTTCGAAACCGATCTTGCCGTACAACGGGCCCCACGGCTTGTCGCGCGGAATGATCAGCAAGCCGCGATCATTGCCTTGCTGTTGCAGGCGGTAATCGATCTGCTGGTAGTTGCCGCGCCCGTAGATGCTGCCGATCTGCTCTTCGAGTTTCTTCGGATCGAACGGTTGGCCCACATCCTTGGAAAGGCGCTCGTCGACGAATTGCGCCGTGTCCGTGTGCTTCGCATCGACGTTGAGGAAGGCCACCAGGCCCGGATCGAACTGGCGCTGGCGATGCTGCGCCTCGAATTGCGCCCACTCATCGGGAGTGACCGACAGGGCCTTCAGGCGCGGCAGGACCGCTTCGGCGGCAGCACGGCCGATGGCGATGGCCTCGCTGCCGCGATTGAACTCCGCAGCGCTCATGTTGCCGAGCGCGGGTGTAATGAGGATGTCGTTGGGCCCAAGCGTGGCGAGCTGGCGCTGCGTCTTTTCCTCCATCAGCGCGCTCACCATCTGGTTGAGTACGGCCACGGGGTTGCTCAGTTCCTCGCGCTGCGCCAGGGGCGAGCCAACGTTCACCACGATCAGTTGCGTGGCACCCATGCTGCGTGCCACGTCCATGGGCACGTTGTCCATCAGGCCGCCGTCCACCAGCAGGAGATCGTCCACATTGGTGGGCGCGAAGGCGCCGGGCACCGACATGCTGGAGCGGATCGACAGGGCGAGATCGCCCGACCCGAACACCACCGGTTTGCCGGCCACGATGTCCGTGGCCACGGCGCGGAACGGAATCGACAACTGGTCGAAGTCGTGCACGTCCCAGGTGGAAATCAACAGGCGGCGCAACAACAGCAGCAGCTTCTGTCCCTGCACCACGCCGGCAGGTGTAATGATGCGGCCCTTCTTGTAGCCCACTTCGAAATTGAGCAGGTAGCGGTAATCCGCATCCTTGCGGCGCATCGGCATTTCGCCGCGCGCCGGGTTGTCGGAGAACAGGTCGTTCCAGTCGAGCGTGGTGATGATCTGGTGCATTTCCTGCGGCGAATAACCTGCCGCATACATGCCGCCCACGATGGAACCCATGCTGGTGCCGGAAATGCGGCAGACGGGGATGTGCTCGCGTTCCAGCACTTCGAGCACGCCGATGTGCGCGGCGCCACGCGCGCCGCCGCCACCGAGCACCACGCCGATGCATCGCGCCGGCGCCGCAGGCGCTTGCGCCCAGGCGGGCATGACGGCACACAGACACAGCAAGGCGATCAACGCGATCCAACGATGCATTCCCACCCCCGCGCAAGAAAACGGCGTTACCTGCGGTAGCGCCGAAGTCAGGGCATCCTAAGGCAGATCGCGGGACCGCGCGTCCGTGAAATTACTCAAGTGCGCGCGCGGCATGCATGGGTTTCGTACACGCCTTCCTCACAAAGCTGTCTGTGCATCCGAGCCTCGCGTGCGAGGCTCGGATGTGACAGCGCGGGTTACAGCATGCGCAGCATTTCCTTCAGCAGCGGCAGGCGACGCACGCGCACCGCGCTCACGCGGAACACCGCGTTGGCCAGTGCAGGCGCCGCGGTGGGCATGCCGAGGAAACTGGCGCCGGTGGGATCGCGGTCGCCGGGCACGATGATCACTTCGGTCGTGTCCGGCAGTTGCGCCATGCTGGCCAGCGGATAGTCCTTCCAGCTGTGCTGCTGGACCTGGCTGTCCTTGTAGGTCACCGACAGGTTCAATGCGGCGGACAGCGCATCGAGCGTGGCACCGGCGACCTGGCCTTCGAGGCCGGTGGGGTTGATCACGCGGCCGACGTCGACCGCGCACACCACGCGCTCGATGTTGAGCTTGTCGCCTTGCAGCGAGGTCTCTACTGCGTGCGCCACATACGCACCGTCGACATGCCAACAGGCGATGCCCAGGCCGTTCACCGTGCGCAGCCAGTTCTTCCACTCGATGCGGTCGGCCACCAGCTTGAGCACGTTGATGAGGCGGCCGGTGTCGAGCGTGCGGTTGTCGCCCAGAGGAATCATGCGCGGCTCGCCGATCAGACGCAGGCGCGTGACCAGCGGATCTTCCTTCAGCGACTGGGCGATTTCGTCGACGAAGCTTTCGACGGCGAACGCATTGTTGACATGCGGCATGCCGCGGGACGGTCCGCGCAACATGGCCGAAGGCAGCGAATACCAGTCGTTGCGCAGGTTGGGCACGAGGCCGGCCGGCAACTGGTGGGCGTCCACTTCGGACGTCCAAAGGCGGTTGTCGGACACGCCGCGCTGCGCCATGGCCGACGCGCTGGCCATGCGCTGGTTCCAGGTGGTGACCTGCCGCTTGCCGTCCAGCGTGGCGCTGAACTTGTGCACGGTGGCCGAGCGGTAATAGTCCTGCGTGAGGTCTTCGTCACGCGTCCACATCAGCTTGACCGGCTTGTCCACGGCCTTGGCGAGCATCACGGCTTCGGCCACGTAGTCGTGATCGAGGCGACGGCCATAACCGCCGCCGACGCGCGGCACGCGGATCTCGATCTGCGCGGGCGCGAGGCCGGTGAGTCGCTGCACCACCTTCCACGCCTGCTGCGGCGCCTGCGTCGGCACGACGAGCATGGCGCCGTCCTTGTCGATACGGGCCAGGCAGTTCATCGGTTCGGGCGTGGCGTGGGCAAGCCAAGGCTGCACGTAGGTGGCCTCGACGCGACGCGCGGCTTTCTTCGACGCCGCATCGACGTCGCCGTCGTTGCGCACGCGCGTCGTGGGCTGCGCGCTCTTGTCGTTGACGATGTCGGCCGCCTGCTGTTCGAACCACGCGCTGCTTTCGCTTTGCGCGCCGGCCTTCCATTGCAGCTTGAGCTTGGCGCGGCCCTGCAGCGCAGCCCAGGTGTTTTCCGCGAGAACGGCCACGGCGGGCGAGCGCACGGTCTGGCCGAGCGGAATGCCTGCTTCGGGCTTGATCTGCACCACCTTGACCACGCCCTTGACCGCCAGCGTTTCGGTGGTGTCGAGGCTGTCCACGCTGCCGTCGGGCCACGGGCAGTGCGAGAGCACGGCAATCAGCGCTTCGGCGGTGTACGCGTCGAGCGCGTACGGCGCCTGGCCGGTGACGATGGCGCGTGCATCGATGTCGCCCACGCCCTGGCCGATCAGCGTGTAGTGCTCCGGCGACTTCGGCGGCACCGGCGTGGTGGGCGGCGCGATCTTGGCGGCGGCATCGGCGAGCGAGCCGTAACCGAAGCGGCGACCGTCCGGCGCAATCACGCTGCCTTCTTCGCAACGCAGGCGATCGGCGGGCACGCCAAGACGCCGTGCGGCGGCCTGCATCAGCAGCCAGCGCGCGAGTGCGCCGGCGCTGCGCAGGTCGGCCCACGCCGCAGGAATGGAATCGCCCAGCCCGCTGGTCTGGTGACCGTAGATCCAGCGCGGCTGGCCGTTGTTGTCTTCCACGCCGAGGCCGAGCGAGACCACGCTGACGCGCGTCCAGTCGGCATCGAGTTCGTCGGCGATGATGCGGGCGAGCGAGGTGGAGGTGCCCGTGCCCGTATCCGGATCGCGCACGCCGATGACGACGTCGCCGTCCGCATCGATACGCACGTATGCGCCCAGGCCGTACAGCGTGTCGCCCATCATCGAGGCGGGAACCGGCGCGTCGGCCGCATCCGCAAAGGGAATGCCCACGATCAGCGCGCCGGCCGTGCCCGCGAGCACTTTCAGGAAACGGCGACGCGAGAGCGGCAAGGTGTGGTCGTTCGCGCGGCTCATGCCTGGGCTCCCTTGGCGGCGCGCTTGATGGCGCGACGCACGCGGGTCTGGCAGCCGCAGCGGCAGAGGTTGGGTAACTGGTCGATGTCGTTGTCGCTCGGTTGCGGATGGCGGTTGAGCAGGTCGAGCGAGGCCATCAGCCAGCCGGGCGTGCAGTAGCCGCAGCCGATGGCGTCTTCGTCCACGAAGGCCTGTTGCAGCGGATGCAGTTTGCCGTCGGCCGCCGCCAGGCCTTCGACGGTGGTCACCGTCTTGCCGGCCAGCTTGACCACGGGCAGGTTGGTGGCCGAGGCGAGCTTGCCGTCGACCAGCACGAGGTCGTAGCCGCCTTCGCCGTGCTCGCCGCTGTACTTGGTGCCGGTCAGGCGCAGCACGTCGCGCAGATACCACAGCAGGGGCATCTGATCGTCACCGGTGTGGCGATAGCTCCTGCCGTTGATCTCCAGGTCGACTCCCTCGCGCACCTTCTCGGGCACGATGGTGTTGCTTGTTCCGGGTGTCGGTAACTGGTCTTGCGCCTGCGCCATCGCCTGGGAGCTCCTTCGGATATCTGCTCATTGTGGCATCGCAACGCGATGCTTAGGAGGTAACCCGGCTGAACAGGCGTCGCCACACCAGGTACACCGGGATGCCGGCCGCCATGATCAGCAGGCCGATGCCCGTGTTGAGGGGGCTGGTGCGCAGGCTTTGCACCATCACCAGGCCGATGGTGGCGATGAAGATCAGCGGCAGCAGCGGGTAACCCGGCACGCGGAAACTGGCCTCTGCACCTTCCTGGCGGCGGTACCAGAACAAGGTGCCCACGCCAAAGGCGCAGGCGAGCCAATCGCCGAAGGTCGCGTAATCGAGCAGTTGGCCGTAACTGCCCGACCACACCAGCACGATGGCCCAGCCCGAGAGCAGCAGCAACGCAACGTTCGGCGTGTGGTGCTTGGGATGCAGCCGGGCCACGCTGCGGAAGAACAAGCCATCCTCGCCCATCACCTGCAGCACGCGGGCGCCCGCCACCAGGGTGATGTTGCAGAAGCCCAGCGCGGAAATGGCCACGCCGATGGCGATCAGCTTCGCCCCGGCCGTGCCGAACACACGCTGCATCACGTCGGCCGCCGGCGCCCGGCTGGCGGCGAGGCCGTCGTGGCCCAACACAGCGAGATAGGCCAGGTTGACCAGTGCATAGGCGGCGATCACCAGCAGCATGCCGATGAACAGCGCGCGTGGGAGCGTGCGCTGCGGCTCGCTCACTTCGCCCGCCAGGTTGTTGAGATAGGTGAAGCCGGAATAGGCGAACAGCACCGGCAGCGCGGCGCCCATGAAACCCACGTCCGCCGTTTGCGGATCGATGGCCAGCATGCCGTGGCCACTCACACCGGCCAGGAACAGGCCGCAGACCACCAGCACCGCCACCGCCAGCAGCTTGAGCAAGGTGAAAAAGTTCTGTATCTGGGCACCCAGACGCAGGCCGAACAGGTTGATCAGCGCCACGAACACCAGCGCGCCGATGGCCAGAGGGGTGGCGGCGCTGGCAGGCAGGCCGAACAGCGAGGCCGCGTAGCTGGCGAAGATGGTGGCCACGGCCGCGGTCGATCCCGAATAGATCACCAGCAACATGCTCCACCCGAACAGGAATCCGGCCAGCGGGCCAAACGCTTCGCGCAGGTACACATAGCTGCCGCCCGCATGGGGACGCCGTGCACCGAGTTCCGCATAGCAAAGCGCGCCGATGAGGGTGAGCAACCCCGCGCCGATCCACATCAGCAGCAGCGACAAGCCCGACGATGTGCGCATCGCCACGACGTACGGATTGAGGAAAATACCGCCGCCGATGATGCCGCCGACCACGATCATGGCCGCGTCCCATGGGCGGAGGCGACGGACGTAACCGCCGGACGTCGAGGTGTCGCTCATGCATTGCTTCGCTGCCGGAAAGTGCAGCGAGCATGGCAACTGGGGCCGCCGGCAGCAAGCCCTTGCGGGCCGTGCCCGGAAAAGGGAAGGGCCGGCATGGGCCGGCCCTTCGTCGACGATCACTTGGCTGGTGATCAGAACACGGTCATGAAGAGCGCCAGGTTGGTCACGTTGAGCGTGCCCAGGCCTGCACCGGGCTCATACCCCGATACACCCTTGTAGAACCAGTTGTCGCCCGCCTTGACGTCGTTGAACGGCGAGAACGCGCCGTAGCGGAAGATGTTCTGGAACGCGTACAGCTGCGGATTCCACAGGCCCTGGCGGCCATGCGTGGCCTGCGTGAGCAAGGCGGAAATGCCGTTGAGCTGCGGTGCCACGAAGCTGGTGCCACCTTCGAAGCCGAGCAGGCCGCCGTCTTCCGTCGAGACGAACAGGTAGCCCGTTTCCGGGTCGGCATTCAACGAGACGTCCGGCACGTTGCGGCCCTTGAAGTTCGCTGGCAACGTGTAGTTGATGTCGAACTGGGGGAACAGCCACGTCTGCTTCTTCTCGCTCTTGCGGATGCCCGGGGTGAACGCCTGGTAAAGCGGCTGCGACCAGAACACGCTCACGCCGCCACCGCCGCCCACCGAGAACACTTCGTCGGTAATGTCCACACCAAAGTTCTTCAGGAAATAGGCGGAGATGTAATCCCATCCCCAGACGCTTTCCTGCGTGAGCGACGCCTTTGGGCCGCCGCTGAAACTGTAGGTGAAGGGCACCGTGGTGCCACCGGCCGTGGTGATGAACGGATCGGAGCCTGGTGCGTCCGCAGTGAGCGGCGGCGGGACCGGATCGCTCAGCGAACCGCCGAAGCCACGCACGGTGTCGTAGGCGCCGGAATCGCCGGACGTGGCGAACATCGAGATGCCCTGTATCGCCGCTTCCAGGAACACCTGATGGAAGGCGCGCAGCTCGTCGGTGTAGTCGACACCGCCTTCGGTCTGCGGGAAGTACAGGATTTCAGGCTGGCCCCAGCTCACCGACAGGCTGTCGACCTTGTTGTCGGACACCGCCTGGTTGAACACATCGAAGAAGCCGGCGTCGGTGTTCGGCGCGTCATACACGATGATGTCCGCCCATGGCGCAAGGCCACCGGACTGCTCCACGTCCAGCGAGGTCTCGCCCGAACCCGCCGGTCCGCTCAGCGGGCCGCCGCCGTCCACATGCACCTGGGTGATGCGGTTGGGCTTCACGGCCAGGCCAATGGTGCTCCAGTACGTATACGCGTCCGCCGGCAGGAAATTCGCCAGCGTGGCGATGCCGATGGTGGCGCCCTTGCCGTTCACGCCCGCCTTGTAGAGCGGATTGATGTTGTAGCGATTGGCCACGTCGCCCACGGTGAACGAACCCGGCGTGCAGGTGGCCGTGGGGTTGCCCGTGCACGCAGGCGCGGCCGGTGCCGCCGCCGCGGTCTTGGCCATGGGACTCATGGTGGCGGCGGATGCGGGCGTGGCCGGCGTGAAAGCGGAAACGCGGTGCGAGCGATACTTCGCCTCCGTGCTGAGGCCGGACGCCACGATCAGCGTGCTCGACAGCGACGAGGGCAATTTCGGCGTCGCGTTCGGGCGATGGAAGGTGCTGCCATCCGCATTGCGGTAATCGTGGATGGAGGTCTGGAACGCCTGGTTGAACTGCCCGATCGTGCCGCTCACCTTGAGCGCCAGATGATTGGGAAGCAGCTCCACCTGCGTCAGCCCTTGCTGCTTGACGAAGGCTTGCACCTGGGCAATGTCAGCGGCGGAAGCGCCGAAGCGATCCGCGAATTGCGCCGTGGTGAGGAAGCGGTGATAGGACGGATTACCCTGGGTCACCGTGCTGTAGATGAGATTTTCCAACGCGTCCTGATTGCGAAGTCCCAGCACGAGCGTGACGTTCACTTTCGTGTTCGTGTTGCTGGGGCCGAGATCGGCAGGTGACGAGCTGCCAGCGGCCATCGCTACCGAAGTAGCGCCACCGAAGAGCAGAAGGCCGAGAGAGACCGCGAGCGACTTGCGATGCAACGTCGAGAGCATGTTGTTTCTCCAGGGTAGATACAGCCGACGCTGCGCGTCGACGACGCCCCTGCGCGCCGCCGCGCCCTTCAGCGAGGCCGTAAAACGGACGTAATCGCTTTCCCCAAAAAACCAGCCCGCCCCCTGGAGACACACTCGCGCTGGTGCGGCGAAGCTAGCGCTGACCGGGGCATCCCGGAAGTGAATGCCAATACGCAATTAATTTCGACAACGAGGCTGGTGCTGGTTTTGCTGGCGCAATTTATTGCGCCTACAACCTATGGCCTAGCCGGCTGGCCCTTCGGCCAGAGCATTTGGTCTGAAAAGAAGGGCTTGCGGGCATTTTTCAGGTCCGACAGCCATTTGCGGCACAATAGGAGGGTTGTGCGTCGTGGACATCCCCGTTTTCGACGCCCTGATCCCCCGGAGTCGAAGCAGCCGCCATGACCACCATCAAGCAAGACGATCTGATCCAGTCCGTCGCCGACGCCCTGCAGTACATCAGCTACTACCACCCCGTCGACTACATCAAGAACCTCGCCGCCGCCTATGAGCGCGAAGAGTCGCCGGCCGCGAAGGACGCGATGGCGCAGATCCTGATCAACTCGCGCATGGCCGCCGAAGGCCATCGCCCGCTGTGCCAGGACACCGGCATCGTCACCGTCTTCCTCAAGGTGGGCATGAACGTGCGCTGGGACGCCACGATGTCGCTGGAAGACATGGTGAACGAAGGCGTGCGCCGCGCGTACAACGACCCGGACAACAAGCTGCGTGCCAGCGTGCTGGCCGATCCGGCCGGCAAGCGCAGCAATACCAAGGACAACACGCCGGCGGTGATCAACGTCTCCATCGTGCCGGGCGACACCGTCGAGGTGATCGTGGCCGCCAAGGGCGGCGGTTCGGAAGCGAAGTCGAAGTTCGCCATGCTCAACCCATCCGACTCCATCGTGGACTGGGTGCTCAAGACCGTGCCGACCATGGGCGCCGGCTGGTGCCCGCCGGGCATGCTGGGCATCGGCATTGGCGGCACCGCCGAGAAGGCGATGTTGCTGGCCAAGGAGTCGTTGATGGAACACATCGACATCCAGGAGCTGATCGCGCGCGGCCCGCAGAACCGCATCGAAGAGCTGCGCATCGAACTGTACGAGAAGGTCAACGCGCTCGGCATCGGCGCCCAGGGCCTGGGTGGCCTCACCACCGTGCTCGACATCAAGATCAAGGATTACCCGACGCATGCGGCGAACCTGCCGGTGGCGTTGATTCCCAATTGCGCCGCCACGCGCCATGCGCACTTCACGCTGGATGGTTCGGGCTCGGTTGCGCTCGATCCGCCGTCGCTGGAAGACTGGCCGAAACTTACCTACGATTCGAGCAAGGGTCGCCGCGTGAATCTGGACACCGTCACCCGTGAAGACGTCGCCAGCTGGAAGCCGGGCGAAGTGCTGCTGCTCAATGGCAAGCTGCTCACCGGCCGCGACGCCGCGCACAAGCGCATGGTCGACATGCTCAACAAGGGCGAGCCGCTGCCGGTCGATTTCAAGAACCGCTTCATCTACTACGTAGGACCGGTCGATCCGGTGCGCGAGGAAGTCGTTGGTCCCGCTGGCCCGACCACCGCCACGCGCATGGACAAGTTCACCGAGCAGGTGCTGGCGCAAACCGGCCTGCTGGGCATGGTGGGCAAGGCCGAGCGCGGCCCGGCCGCCATCGAGGCGATCAAGAAGCACCAGTCGGTGTATCTGATGGCCGTGGGCGGCGCCGCTTACCTTGTTTCCAAAGCGATCAAGGCGTCGCGTGTGGTCGGCTTCGCGGATCTCGGCATGGAGGCGATCTACGAGTTCACCGTAGAGGACATGCCGGTGACGGTGGCGGTCGATTCGGCCGGCACGTCCGTGCATCAGACCGGACCGAAGGAATGGCAGGCGCGGATTGGCAAGATTCCGGTGGTGGTTGCATAACACCACACTTCTCCTTCTCCCCGGAGGGGAGAAGGCTGCGATGAGGGGCGGGTGCTCGCCCGAACTCATCTAGAGCGGGCTTTCGTTTCGTTAGAAACCGAGGCTAGATTGACCCCTCACCACCATAAAGGTGGCTATGCCCCAACCCTCTCCCCGCAGGGGAGAGGGAATAGGCCTCAGTCACCCATACGCATTTAGCCATCCAAACGGCTACGCCCCTCACAGGTTGCATTCCGCCTGCTGCGGCGCAACACTCATCTGATCATTCTTCCCAACCACGCAACCGAAGGTACTCGTGAACCCGCAAAGCCCCGCGTCGCTCACCAACGACGCTCCCTGGATCGTGATGAAGTTTGGCGGCACCAGTGTCGCCACCCTGCCGCGCTGGCAGAACATTCTGGAACTGGTAGCCACCCGCCGCGCCGAAGGCGCCCGCGTGCTGGTTGTCGTTTCGGCACTCTCCGGCATCACCGACGCACTCAAACAACTGTGCGCACAGGAAGACAAGGGCAAACGCATCGAGGCTGCCAAGGCGATCGCGCAGCGTCACTACGACCTGCTCGATCACATGCAGCTGGCGGTTCCGGACACCCTCGGCGCACGACTGGCCGAACTTGCGCAGCTGGCCGAAGATGGCCCGTCGCTGCTCGGCGAGCTGGCGTGGTCGGCGCTGGTGCAGGGGCACGGCGAGTTGATGTCCAGCGCGCTGGGCTCGGCGTTCCTCACGCACAGCGGCTTGACCACGCAGTGGCTGGATGCGCGTGATTGCCTGGCGGCGGTGGCGCTGCCCAACCAGAACGAGCGGACCAAGCTGCTGTCGGCGATGGTGGAGTGCAAGCCCGATCCGGCACTCAATGCCCGCCTGGCGACGCTGGGCGAGGTGTTCATCACCCAGGGCTTCATTGCGCGCGAAGCGCAGGGGCGCACGGTGCTGTTGGGTCGCGGCGGTTCCGATACGTCGGCGTCGTACTTCGGCGCGTTGTTGAAGGCACAGCGCGTGGAAATCTGGACGGACGTGGCCGGCATGTTCACCGCCAATCCGCGCCAGGTGCCGAGTGCACGCCTGCTGCAGCGCCTCGATTACGAGGAAGCCCAGGAAATCGCCTCGACCGGCGCCAAGGTGCTGCATCCGCGCTGCCTGTCGCCGCTGCGTGAGCCGCGCGTGCCGCTGCTGATCAAGGACACCAACCGTCCCGAACTCGAAGGCACGCTGATCGGTCCCGAAGTGCGCGAGCACGCGCCCAGCGTCAAGGCCATCAGCGCGCGCAAGGGCATCACGCTGGTGTCGATGGAGTCGGTGGGCATGTGGCAGCAGGTTGGCTTCCTCGCCGACGTGTTCGCGCAGTTCAAGCAGCACGGCCTGTCGGTGGACATGATCGGCTCGGCCGAGACCAACGTCACCGTGTCGCTCGATCCCACCGAGAACCTGCTCGATTCCGACGCGCTTGCCGCGTTGGCCAGCGATCTGGCGAAAGTGTGTCGCGTGAAGGTGATTGCGCCGTGTGCGGCGATCACGCTGGTGGGTCGCGGCATGCGTTCGATGCTGCACACGCTGTCCACCGTGCTCGCCGAGTTCGGCCAGATTCGCGTGCACATGATTTCGCAGTCGTCCAACAACTTGAACCTCACCTTCGTCGTTGACGAGAACGTGGTCGACGAATTGCTGCCGCATCTGCATGAGTTGTTGATCACGGCAGGCGCGTTGCGTACCGACGACAGCGCGCTGTTCGGTCCGAGTTGGCAGGCCCTGTACGGCACAGGCGACGTGTTGCCGCCGGCCGCCTCGTGGTGGCGCGAGGAGCGTCGCGCCGATCTGCTGAAGATCGGTGCCGGCACCACGCCGCGCTACGTTTACCACCTGCCCACCGTGCGCCAGCAGGCGCGCGAGCTGAAGACGCTGGGCGCGGTGGATCGCCTGCATTACGCCGTGAAAGCCAACACGCATCCGACCATCCTCAAGGCGCTGGCCGAAGAAGGTTTTGGTTTCGAGTGCGTGTCGCCGGGCGAACTCAAGGCCGTGATGGCCGTGGTGCCGGAAACGGCGCCGCTGCTGTTCACGCCCAACTTCGCGCCGCGCGAAGACTACGCGTGGGCGCTCACCACGCGCGCCACGCTGTCGCTGGATTCGCTCTATCAGCTCGAGCAGTGGGGCGAGTTGTTCCGCGGCAAGGAAGTGGTGCTGCGCCTTGATCTCGGCCGTGGCCTGGGCCATCACGAGAAGGTGCGCACAGGCGGCAGCGGCAGCAAGTTCGGCCTGCCGGTGGAACAGCTCGATGCGTTCCTCCGCCTTGCTGACGCGCACGGCGTGACGGTGCGTGGCCTGCATGCGCACCTGGGCTCGGGCATCCTCGACGACAGCCACTGGGGCGAGGTGTACGGCCAGCTCGCCAGCTTGGCCGAGCGCATCGGCAGCGTCACCTTCCTGGACATCGGCGGCGGCCTTGGCGTGCCGTCTCACCCAGGCGAGGCGCGACTGGATATCGCTGCGCTCGACAAGGTGCTGCGCGAGGTGAAGGCGGCCTATTCGCACTACAAGCTGTGGATGGAGCCGGGCCGCTATCTGGTTGCCGACGCGGGCGTGCTGATCACCAAGGTCACCCAGACCAAGGGCAAGGGCAACGGCCAGATCCGCTACCTCGGCGTGGATACCGGCATGAACAGCCTGATCCGCCCCGCGCTCTACGAGGCCTGGCACGAAATCGTCAACCTGACGCGACTCGACGAACCCGCCACCGGCCTGTTCCAGGTGGTGGGCCCGATCTGCGAAAGCGGCGACGTGCTGGGCACCGATCGCCGCCTGCCGGAGCCGCAGGAAGGCGACGTGATGCTGGTGGCCCAGGCCGGTGCGTACGGCAAGGTGATGTCCTCGCCGTACAACCTGCGCGAGGAGGCCGAGGAAGTGATTCTCGACTAGAGCGTCAATCCACACTTCGCCCTCTCCCCGACGGGGAGAGGGCCGGGGCATTGCCACCTTTACGGTGGTGAGG
The DNA here is from genome assembly GCF_040545895.1 of Dyella japonica. Lineage (GTDB taxonomy): Bacteria > Pseudomonadota > Gammaproteobacteria > Xanthomonadales > Rhodanobacteraceae > Dyella > Dyella japonica_D. The sequence goes on along the minus strand of NZ_JBEPMU010000002.1, from coordinate 226,651 downwards.
GGCGGGTGCTCGCGGTAACTTTCCAAAAAGAACGCTCATGGATGAAGCGTTTGAGCGTAGATAGAGCACGCCGCCTGCGCGTCAGTCAGACAGATGCCGGGCAGTTGCTGTGGCATCACTTGCGAAATCGCCGCCTCCAGGGCTGGAAATTCCGCCGTCAGAACGAGATCGGGCTCTATGTCGTTGATTTTGTCTGTCCGGATGCCGGCCTGATCGTGGAGCTTGACGGTGGTCAACATGGCGATCAGCTGATTTATGACGAAGCACGAACAAAAAAGCTTGGGGAACAGGGCTATCGCGTGCTGCGTTTCTGGAACAATGATGTCCTGAAGAACGTACAAGGCGTTCTTGAGGTGATTCAGGAGGCTTTGGCAAGGCCGGCCCCTCACCACCGTAAAGGTGGCAATGCCCCAACCCTCTCTCCAAAGGGGAGAGGGAGTAGCGTCGACGGAGACTTGAGAGTGAGCACCAACATCAACCCCCGCCTGACCCAGGTATTCCGCTTCGTGCGGTGCAGCTACGCCGATGGCGTGGCCGAGCTGGTGTATGCGTTCGACCACGGCGAGGAGCTGATCGAGCGCGTGCGCTTTCCCCATGCGCCTGCATTGCCGTCAAGCCATCAGGCAGCCTTCGACCAGGCTTTGAAGCTGCTGCATCTCATCGCCGGCGTCAGTTACTACAAGGCGGGCGTGCCGCCGCGCATCGACGTGGCGGATGGTCCGCTCGATGACGCCACGGCGAACCTGCTGGATGAGCTTTATCTGCACGGCCTGGCCGAGTTCGCTTACCGCAACGGGCTGGACCTGCGTGGTCGCATCAACTTCCCGCGCCTTGGCGCGGGAAGCGAAAAGGCAAGTTCGCGCGGTGGTTCGACGCAGCCCGAAGCGAAGGCGCTTGGCTTGCCGCATCGCACGCTGGTACCCATTGGAGGCGGCAAGGATTCGCTGGTCGCCGTCGAAGCCATCAAGTCCATCGGCGGCGAGGCTACGGCAGTATGGGTGGGCAATTCGCCGCTGATCGCCGCGTGCGCCGAACGTACCGGCCTGCCGACGCTCAACATCCAGCGCGAACTCGCGCCCGGCTTGTTCGAACTCAATCGCCTGGGTGCGTGGAACGGCCATATCCCGGTGACGGCGGTGAACTCCGCCATCCTCGCCGTGGCTGCCATCCTGTATGGCTTTGACAGCATCGCCTTCGCCAACGAGCGCTCCGCTTCCGCCGCCACGCTGGAATACGAAGGCCAGCAGGTGAACCATCAGTGGAGCAAGGGCTATGCGTTCGAGCGGTTGCTGGGTGACTGGCTGCATCAGCACGTTGCTTCCGATCTCGATTATTTCTCGTTGCTGCGCCCGTTCTCCGAACTGGCGGTGACGCGCGCGTTCGCCAAGCTCACGCCGTATTTCGACGTGTTCTCCAGTTGCAACCGCAACTTCAAGATCCTCGGGCCCAAGCCGGCGGATCGCTGGTGCGGCCAGTGCCCGAAGTGCCACTTCGTGTTCCTGGCGCTGGCGCCTTTCCTGCCCAAGCCGCGCCTGCTTTCCATCTTCGGTCGCAACCTGCTGGACGATGAGAACCTCGCGCCCGGCTTCGATGCGTTGCTGGAATACCAGGATCACAAGCCATTCGAATGCGTGGGTGAGGGCGCCGAAGCGCGCGCGGCAATGTATGCGCTGAGCCAGCGCTCGGAATGGCAGGAAGACGCGCTGGTCGCGCGCTTCATCCGCGAGATCCTGTCGCAGCTCGACGTGAAGGAGCTGGCGCTGGAACCGTGGCTGCAACCGTCGACCGAACAGCGCATTGCCAAGCGCGTGCTGCCGGCACTGGCGTTCTTCGCGTGAAAGCATGGTCGCCGCTGCGCATCGCCGATCTCGCCGACAAGCGTGTGGCGATCTGGGGTTTTGGACGCGAAGGCAAGGCAGCGATCGCGGCCATCCGCTCGCGCTTGCCCGGCCTGTCGCTCACGCTGTTCTGCAGCGATGCGGAAGTCGCAGTCGCCAAGGCGTTCGATGCAGCGCTGAGCGTGCGCGGCGAGGAGCCCGATGCCACGGCGCTGGCCATGTTCGACGTGGTGGTGAAGTCGCCGGGTATTTCGGCATACAAGCCCGCGCTGCTTGCCGCCCATGAAGCAGGCATTCGCGTGACCTCGGGCACGGCGCTGTGGTTCGCCGAGAAGCCCGATGCGCGTATCGTTGCGGTGACCGGCACCAAGGGAAAGAGCACGACCACGGCGCTGCTTGCGCATCTCGCACGCAGCCTTGGCGTGCGCACGGCGTTGGCAGGCAATATCGGCATGCCGTTGCTTGAACTGGTCGACGAGTCGGCCGAGCTGTGGGCCATCGAACTGTCGAGTTTCCAGACCGGCGAAGCGGGGCCGGTCGAGTTGGGCGTCTTCACCAGCCTGTACGAGGAACATCTCGACTGGCACGGCTCGCGTGAGCGTTATATCGAGGACAAGCTCAAGCTTGCCGACGTGTCCAAACAGTTGCTGGTCAATGCCACGCAGCCGTCGTTGCTGGAGCGCACCGCGCAGCATCCGCATCGCCTCGCGTTCGGCAACGTCCAAGGCTGGCACATCGCCGATGGCTCCATTCGTCGCGGCACCCAGGTCGTGTTTCCCATCGCGAACTTGCGCGCACCCGGCGAGCACAATGCACTCAACGCATGTGCGGCGCTGAGCGCGCTGGACATCATGGGCTTCGATGCATTGAAGGCCGCGCCATCATTGGCGGAGTTTCGCCCCTTGCCCCATCGCCTGCAGCCGCTGGGCGAGCACGATGGGTTCCAGTGGATCAACGATTCCATCAGCACCACGCCGCAGGCCACACTGGCGGCGTTGCACACGCTGGAAGGCCGCGCCGTCACCGTGATTGTCGGTGGCCATGATCGCGGCCTGGACTGGCAGGATTTCGTCGCCGAAATGAAAGCGCACGCACCACACGCCATCGTGGCGCAGGGTGCCAACGGCCCGCGCATTGCGCGCACCTTGCGTGACGTTGGCGCCGCCGTGGAAGAACGCACCGATCTGGCCGCTGCCGTGGCACATGCCCGCACCGTGACGCCTGACGGCGGCACCATCCTGCTTTCGCCGGGCGCGCCAAGCTTCGACCAATTCCACGACTACGCCGACCGCGGCCGGCATTTCGCCGAGATGGCGGGTTTCAATGCGCATGACATCATCGGCATTGAAGGACTGGGTATCCACTGAGAGGCCGCCATGACTGCCGCGTTTGAAATTCGTGTCGACGATCTGCGCGGACCCGAAGTCGCTGCGCTGCTGCAGGAACATCTCGACGAGATGGCCAAGTACTCTCCGCCGGAAAGCATCCACGCGTTGGATCTGGAGCGGCTGCGGCGCCCGGAAATCACCTTCTGGACCGTGTGGCAAAACGATGAGCTGGTCGGGTGCGGCGCCATCCGGCAACTCGATGCCACGCATGGCGAAATCAAGTCGATGCGCACGTCATATCGTCACCGCCGCAAGGGTGTGGCCGCGGTCATGTTGCAGCACATCCTTGATGAAGCCGCGCAGCGTGGTTATCGGCGCCTGAGCCTGGAGACCGGTTCGCCGGCCGCGTTCGAGCCGGCGCGGCAGTTGTATGCGCGGTTTGGTTTCACGTTCTGCCAACCATTTGGCGACTATCGCGAAGATACGTACAGCGTTTTCATGACGCGAACGCTCTAGATCGTTTGTCGGGCACCAAAGCCTTGCGCCGGGGCATAGACTGCCGCGGCCGAACCAAACGGAAGGGCAGCCATGAGCGACGTGCAGCGCCTCAAGCTTCTTCGCATTGCGTTGGTATTGCTGGGCATCGTCTGCCTGCTGCTTTATCCGCTGATGGAGTGGTGGCCATCGGGCTGGCGGTGGCATGAGGGTTATTCGGACTATCCACTGATGATCGTGGGTGTCTACGCCACGCTGGGCGTATTCCTGATACGCGCGTCGCGCGATCCACTCGCCAACCTCAGCCTCATCTGGTTCACCGTGTGGTCGAGCCTGGTGCATGCCGCGATCATGGCGGCGCAATCGTTCATGCATCCGGACCACATGGGGCACTTGATAGGCGACGTGCCTGCGCTATTCATTGCCGCCATCGTACTGGCACTGCTTACGCCACGCGCGACGATGCGAACGGCGTAAACAACAAGGCCACGCCTCTCGCGAAGCGTGGCCTTGTTCCGTCGCGGCGAGCGCGTTACCAGATCTTCACGCGATCCGCCGGTGCGAGATACAGCGTTTCGCCCGCCTTAGGCTGGAAGGCGTCGTACCAGCCGTCGAGGTTGCGCACCGTCTGTGCACGGAAGCGGCCCGGTGCGTGCTCGTTGCCGATCACGCGCTGGCGCATCGCGGCATCGCGGATCTTTTCGCGCCAGGTCTGGGCGTAGGCCAGGAAGAAACGCTGGTCACCCGTGAGGCCACTGATCACCGGCGCCGGCTTGCCGCCCAGCGACTTGTGATAGGCGATATAGGCAATGGTGAGGCCCGAGACGTCGGCAATGTTTTCGCCCAGCGTCTGCTGACCGTTCACGTGCAGGCCCGGCAGGGCTTCATAGGCGTTGAACTGCTCGACCAGTTTCTGGCCGGCGGCCTTGAAGTGCGCCTGGTCGTCGGGCGTCCACCAGTTGGCGAGGTTGCCCTGCGCGTCGAACTCCGCGCCGAGGTTGTCGAAGCTGTGGCTGATTTCGTGGCCGATCACGGCGCCGATGGCACCGTAGTTCGCCGCGGGGTCTGCCTTCGGGTCGAAGAACGGCGCTTCGAGAATGGCCGCCGGGAAGTTCAGTGCGTTCTGCAGCGGCAGGTTCACCGCGTTCACCGTTTGCGGCGTCATCCACCATTCGCCGCGATCCACCGGCTGGCCGAGCTTGGCGAGCTGGTGCTCGTACTCGTACTTCTCGGCGCGCTGCTGGTTGCCCAGTGCGTCGTCGGCCCGGATCTCCAGCGTGCCGTAGTCACGCCAGGTGTCCGGGTACCCCACGCTCACGCGGATGCTGGCGATCTTGGCCTTGGCCTTCGCACGCGTGGCGGGCGTCATCCAGTCGATGTGATTGACGCGCTCATCGAAGGCCGCGAGGATGTTCTTCACCATCTGCTCGACCTGTTGCCTGGACGAGGCAGGGAAGTATTTCTTCACGTAGATCTGGCCGACCGCGTCGCCTAGCGCGACATTGGTGCTGGCAACGCCGCGTTTCCAGCGATCGCGCTGCTTAGGCGTGCCCGACAGCGCCTGGCCGTAGAAGCCGAAGCTGAGGTCGGCATAGGCCTTGGGCAGCAGCGAGGCGCTTTGGTTGAGCGCGTGGAAGGTGAGGTAGTCCTTCCAGGTCTGCAGCGGCTCGCTGGCGGTCAGCGCGGAGAGTGCCTTGATGGCCGGCACCTGCCATACATCGACCACCTTCTGCTGGTCGAGGCCGGCCGCCTTGAAATAGGCATTCCAGTCGAGGCCGGGTGCGTTCTTGGCGAACGAGGCCAGCGGCCACGGATTGTTGGCCTTGTGGATGTCCTGGCTGTCGACGATGTCGACCTGCGCCTTGGCGATCTTGGTTTCCAGGTCGAGGATCGCCTTGGCCTTCGCGTCGGCATCGGCCATGTTCGCCTGCTTCAGCAGCGCCGCGATGTACGTCTGGTACTTGCCGCGCGTCTCCACCATCGCCTTGTCGTCGGACAGGTAATAGTCGCGCGTGGGCATGCCCAGGCCACCCTGCAGCAGATACGGAATGTTGCGCGAGGCATCTTCCAGGCCGTGCGACACGAACAGGCCGAACAGGCGTTCAGTGTGGAAGTTGGTGGCGTTGACCGGATCCACGTCGGCACGAAGGCCGTCGCCGAGCACACGGGCGAGATCGCCCTGGTTGCCGATGGCATTGATGGACTTCAGTTCCGGTTGCAGCGGTTCGAGGCCACGCTTTTCGATGCCGGCCTCATCCATGAAGGCGGCGTAATAGTCGGCGATCTTGCGCTCGTTGGAGCCCGCGGCCGCCTTTTCCTTGCCCGCGGCCTGGATCAGCTCGGCGTTGCGCTTCTCGGCCTTCTGGAACACTTCCAGGAAGATGCTGGTGCTGGAGCGATCGGCCGGAATCTCGACCGTCTTCTTCCAAGTGCCGTTCGCATAGTTGTCGAAATCGTTGCCCGGCAACACGCTGTGGTCGATGGCGGCCACATCGATGCCGCTGGGGCCACGCGTGGCCGCGTGGGATGGGGCCGGCTGGGTCGCCGTCGCTGCCATGGCGCAGGTGCTGGTGAGCGCCGCGGCCGTGAAAATCCAACGAAGTTGCCGCATGGGCCGTCTCCAGATGAGGGAAAGCACCAACGATAATCCCTCATTCCACTGTCGCGGGCATGACTTCTGGGCTACGGCCTGGAGGGGCCCGCGTGGCGCGCCGCGGGCTAACGCTCGATGCGATAGTTGAGCGAGGCGCGGTTGAAGTCCGTCGCGCTCTGCGCTTCGAAGTTCCAGCGCGCGTTGAAGTGGTAGCGCAGGGTGATGACCTGTCCCGGTTCGAACAGGCCCACGCCGTAGCTGATGTACAGGCGTGGCGAGAGGTACTTGCCCACGGTGAAGGCGGAGCCGCCGTTGAGTGCATCGTTGCTGCTCACGCCGATGTCGTCCACACCCAGGCGTGCGCCGATGCTCTTGGCCAGCAGGTTGCCGGTCGCCGAGCCAAGCGCCTGCGCCGCCGCGCCCACCATGTTGCCTTCGCCGCCCTTCACCTGCGACAGCGGCTTGCCGGTGATGAGGTAGGAGAGCGCATCGGACTGTTCCATCGGCGGTTGCGAGAACACGGTGAGCACCGGTCGCTGCGCGGTGCCTGCGATGTTGAGGCCTACCTGCTGGCCATCGTCGATGGTGGCGTTGGGGTTGAGTTTGCGAACGGCGCGGATGTTGAGGCCCGGGTTGTCGATGGGCGTGCTGGCGAACAGCAACTGTCCGCGGTCGATCTGCAGGGTTTGGCCATAGGCCTTGTATGTGCCCGCCACATCGATCTGGCCTTGGCCCGTGGTGGCTCGTCCCGGTCGCTCGCTCACCACCAGCTGGCCGCGCAGCGTGCCGTCCAGGCCCATGCCCACGAGGTGCGTCTTCTTGCCCAGGTTCACCGTGATCGTGGCGGAGATGGGCGTCCGGCTGGCGGTGTCCTCCTGCTGTTTTTCGTCGACCACCACGACATCCGGTGAGGCCTTGGTGGCGCCGGCGCCGGGCAACTTGTCGAGATTCACATCGGCGCTGTCCAGCGTGACGCTGCCGGTGATGTCCAGGCCCTTGTCGTCGTGGCGCACGGCAAGGTCGGGCGATATGGCCACCTTGGCGGCCGGAATGTCGATCGCCTTGAAGTTGCTGCCCTTGACCGACAACACGCTTTGCGCGTCAGCGCCGAGCGCCGCGGTGCCTGCAAGCACGACATTGCCATCGCCCGAATGCAGCGTGCCATCGATGCGGAAATGCCGCGCATCGGTGGTGCCGATGGTGACGCGCCCCTGATTGAGCTTGAGCCCCATGCCGGGAATTTCCGCCGAGAGATCGGTGAGGTTGGCCTGCCCGCTGATGGCCGGTTGCGACAGCGTGCCGGCCAGGTTGAAGTCGCCGTTCATGGCGCCCTTGGGATTGACCACTTCGGTGGTGAAGATCTCCAGCAGCCTGAGGTTGCTCACATGGATGCCCACGTGCCCACCGAGCGATTGCTGCGCTCCACTGATGCTGACCTGGCCATCGATGCGTCCGTTGTTGGTCAACCCCGCATGCAGTTCGATCTGCTGGTTCGATGGACTCAGTTGCGCCGTGAGCGCGAGATTGTCGTAGGTCACCAGCGGCTGGTCCGCGCGATCGGCGTAAGCCACGGAGCCGCGCGGCGAGGTGATCGATGCGTTGCCCGTCAGCGCGCCTGCCGTGTTGCGACGCAGGCTGCCGCTGCCATCGAGCGAGCCTTCCACGCGCATCGGGATCTTGCTGGTGCTTACCGCGCTCATGATCAGCGCGATGGGCAGGTTGTGCAGGCGATAGCTGGCATCGAGATTGCCCGCCTTGTCCTGTTTGGCGGCCGCGCACAACAGCGGTTCGCCCGCGGTGAGGCAAAGCTCGGAGAGATTGAGCGCGCCATCGTTATAGGAAAGCGAGGTCGACTGTTGCAGTCGCCAACGCGGCAGGCCAGCGAAGTCCACGTTGAGCGTGGACAGCGCGCCATTCCACGACGAACCCTTGAGGCTGCCGCTCAGCGCGAGATCGGTCGACAGTGGCGAGCCGTGTGCGGTCAGCGTGAGGTTGTGGCGTTCGGCCGTGCCATCGCCGCGCACGTTGACCTGCGTGAACGCGAGGCCGCCGGCCGTCACGCCGCTCGTCTGCAAATCGAGCTTGCCGCCGGGATGACTGATGTCCGGCGCGTTGGCGAGCAGGCGCAGCGTATCGACGTGCTGGTCCGCGTAACTCAGCGCGCTGCCCTGCAGGTTGGCATCGACCGCAAGCCGGGGATATTTGCCGCGTACCTGGATAGTGCCCTGCAGGCGGCCCGCAGCGTCGGGCAGCCAATCGCCCAGCGACGTCACCGCGAGCTTGATGGTGATGTCGTTCGCGTTGCCCGGCCTGGCGTCGATCTGCGCGTCGCTGCCGCCCGAGACGAGATGCAGCTTGCCGTCGACCACGCCTTCGGGCGGCAGATGAAGCTTGCCATCGCCGTGCACGGTACGGTCGCGCAGGCGGCCGTCGAATTGCCTGATCTCCAGCGTGACGTCGGGATGGTCTTGCGGCAGCGTGCCTTGCGAGGCGACGTCGAAATCCAGCGAGCCGTTCCACTTCGCCAGCAGATGACCCGGATCGAACCGGTGCGCGACGGCTTCCAATTGCCAGCCCAATGCCGGTTGCAGGTCCAGCGTACCTTTCGCCTGCAGGTCGCCCTGCGGTTGCTTGATGGTGAGCGCGTGCAGGTTGATGAGCTTCTGCGTGCCATCGAGATCGAGCGTGACATCGGCGAGCTTGCCAGCCGGGCCGATGGCGAGCGTGCTTTCGGCGTGGAACTGGTTCGGGCTGCCCTTGGCGGTGAGACTGCCGTGGCTGAGCAGCGTCTGTCCTGCCATCTGTTCGGGCAGCACCACGTCTTTCCATTCGACGGTGACGTCCGCGGCAAGCGGCTTCGCTGCCAGTTGCACGACGCCGTGCACGCCAACGCCACCCGTGAACTGCGGCGAGGCGATGCCGAGTTGTTCGATCGTCAACGTGTTGAGGTCGTCGCTGAAGCGTGCGGTCAGTGGCTGCACATGCAGTTGGTAGTCGTTGAGACCCAGCTCGCCGTTGAGCGTGCCGCTGCGGCGATCGCCGCTGCCGGTGAGCGCTACGGACAGGCCGGTGAGCGAACTTTCGCCGAGCAAGGGCTTGGGATCGAAGCGCGGTGCATCCAGTTTGGCCGACCATGCGTAGTTGCCGCCTTGTGCCAGTTCCAGTTGAAGCCGCACAGCGGTGGGCTGCGTGAGTTGCAGGTCGACGTGTGCCTGCTTGCCGTCGCCGCGTGCGGCGAGTTCACCGGCGTATTCGGTGCCGCCCAGGGTCCACGCGAAGCTGGCCTTGCTGTCGCCCTGGTATTTGCTGCCCACGACGATGTTGCCGGTGAGATCGGCATGGCCTTCCGGCGCACGCAGTGCGAGCTGGCGAAGTTCGATGCCGCGACGGTTGGTCCAGCTGCCGGCAACGTCGAGCGAGTCGGAAGCGAAGACGGATTGTCCAGCCTGCGTGATCTTCACCGAGCCAACGTGCGCGCGATCCAGCAGCATGTCGAACGGTGGCTTCCACGAGAAGCCGCTTTCGCTTTCGGGTGACTCAGGCTCGCTGGGAGGCAACGCCACGTCGACGCCATCGGCCTGGAGGTCGAGCACGTGCAGTCGCTCGCGGAAGAGTGCGGGCACGCGCAGATCCAGATGCGCCCTGGCGACCTTCACGTCCAGTCCCTTGCCATCGGCATAGCGCAACCCCGCCACGTCGAGTGGGCCGACGAGGCGACCATCCGCCGATTGCACGGTGAGCTGTCCATGCGTGAAGCCTTCCGCACGTGCCAATGCAAAGCGCAGGCCCGGTACTGTACCCAGCAGCCACGCGACGAAGGCAAGCAACACCAACAGCAGCGCAAGCAACGACAGCAGCGTCCAGCGCAGCCAGTGGCGGCGTGGGCGAGGCGCGGGAGCAGGGGCGGTCGTATCTGTCATGCCATCGTCACTCACAGATCCGGACCGATCACGACGTGCAGTTCCACGCCGTGCTCATCGGGGTTGTGCACCGGCGTGCCCAGATCCACGCGGATCATACCCACCGGCGAAAGCCAGCGTACGCCCAGGCCCGCGCCGATCTTCGGACGGTAATCGGTGCCGTTGAACGCGTTGCCTGCGTCGATGAAGGCCGCCATGCCCCATTGCCGCGTGAAGTAGTGCTCGACCTCCGTGCTGCCCACCAACAGGTTCTTGCCGCCGATCACACGGCCGAACGAATTTTTCGGACCGATGCTCTGGTAGCTGTAGCCGCGTACCGAGCGGTCGCCACCGGCGAAGAAGCGCAGCTGCGGCGGCAGGTCATCGAAGTTGTCGGTCCAGGTGGCGCCGGCGGAGCCGCGCACGATGAAGCGGTTGTTGCCCCAGAACGTGGTGATCCATTTGCCGTCGGCGGTCACCTGGCTGAAGCTCGCGTCGGAGAGCAGCGAGCCCACCGTGGTGCGCGCGGTGAACACCAGCGACCAGCCAGTGCGCACGAAGATGGGGTTGTCGCCCGATTTGCGCGATAGCGAAACTTCGGGATAGAACAGGTTGCTCTGGCCGTGTTCCAGACCTTCCACGTTGTCCGCTTCGCCGGGTTTCTGGCCCACGGTGAAGGTGCCATCCAGCGCATGGATACCGATGGTGCGCACCCAGCCGTGCCACTCGCGCGTTTCGTTGGCGACGAGTTCCAGCGTCTTGGATTTGGACGTGTCGGTATTGGAATCGCGATACGTGGCGCCGTAGTTGAAGCTGCGCTGGTTGGGGCCGGGCAGCGGCACGGTGTACAGCGTCGACAGCGTCTTGAGGTTCTGCGCCACGATCAGCTCGTTCTTCCACTTGTGACCGCTGCGGTTCACCCAGCGGCGCTCCATGCCCAGGCGCACGCCGAAGCCGGTATCGGTGCCGATGAAGGGGCCGCCGGTGTAGATGGTGCGCTTGGCCGGCGCCAGTTCCACCTTCACGTCGACCACGCCGTTCTTCTTGTCGTCCACGTCGGGCAGCACGTTCACCACGGAGAAGTAGTCCGCGCCGTTCAACGCCTGCTGAAGCTGCAACAGTTTGTCCTGCGCGAAGTACTCGCCGGCCTTGAACGGCACGTAGCGCTGCAGGAAACCTTCCTTGAACTGTGAGCCTTCGAAATGCACCTCGCCGAACTTGTAGCGCTGGCCCGCCTGCCATTCGAGGTGGATGGCGGCGCTGCGTTCGCCGCGGTTGACGTCCACGCGGTGCGTGACCAGTCGTGCGTCGAGAAAGCCGTTGGCGGTGAGCGTGGCGCTCAGCGTGTCGCGATCGGCATCGTAGTCGCCGTGGTTGAGCGTCTGGCCCTTGAGGTTCTCGATGGCGCGCTGGGCGCGGCGGATGGCCGGGATTTTCGCGGCCGTGGCATCGAGCTTCACGTCCACCGACGTCACCGTCACTGGCGCTCCAGGCGTGACGTGCAGCGTGACGCGCCAGTCGTTGCCCACCGGTTCGAGCTGCCCCTGCACCTTGGCTTCGTAGTAGCCGTAAGGTTCCAGGGCCGTCTTGGCCTGGTCCAGCGACTGCTCGTAGAGGCGGCGCACCTGCGCCTCGGTGACGTCGCGATTGGCGTATTCGGACAGATCCACGCCCGAGCTCACGGCGAGCTTGAGCGGGTCTTCCACACCATCCACCACCAGCTGCACGCCTGCGTGCGCCAGCCACGGGGCCAGCAACAGGGGCAACAGCATGAGGCGTCGAAGTCGGCGCATGCGCTCCTGATTCCATCCTGGAAAGGTCGGCGTGCACGCGCCAAGAAACGCGTGCCGTCCAAGCTTAGCCGATCGGTCGGCGCGACCTCATGAACGTCGCGTCGACGCGTCGAGGGTTTTCAACCCGCCTTGTCGCCGGCCTTGTGCGCAATCCATGCGCCGATCACGGCCGATACGTACGGAATCGACTGCGCACCGAGGATGAACATCCACAGCGTGCCTTCCACGTAGTGCGTGCCGAAGCGCATCCCCATGCCCACGATGCAGCTCACCAGCGCGATGGCCATGAGCAATTCCTCGCGCACCGGGGCAAACGCGGCGAAGTTGCTGCCGCCCAGGCGCCGGCTCTTGGCGGTCACCACGAACGAGGTCTTCTCGCGCGTGAGGCCGTGCAGGATGCCGCGGGCGATTGCATGCGACAGGCTCATGCTGGCCAGCGACGCCATCAGGGTGTCGTACCAGCTGCATGGCACGCGCACGCGGTACAGCACGATGCCGAAGATGGCCTTGGCGAAGAAGAAGCCGATCACCGGGATCAGGAACAACTGCATCGGCAAGTTGAAGAGGGTGGGGAAGGCCACCATGCCCGCGGTCCAGAAGATCGCCATCATCGTGAAGATGAGGTGCAGCGCATCGGCGAACCAGCTGAACCAGCCGGTGAGGAAGTGGAAGCGCTGGCCGGAGCTCAAGGGGCCGCGCTTGGTCATCCAGTCCCAGCGGCCCTTGAGGATCTGCATGGCACCGAACGCCCAGCGATAACGCTGGCTCTTGTATGCCTTGAAGTCCGCCGGCGTGAGGCCCTTGCCCATCAGTTCGTCGACGTAGACCAGTTCGTAGCCCGCATGCATCAGGCGCAGGCCGAGTTCGGCGTCTTCGCAGATGGTCCATTCCGACCAGCCGCCAGTGCCTTCCAGCGCGGAGCGACGCACCATGGTCATGGTGCCGTGCTGGATGATGGCGTTGCGCTCGTTGCGATGGTGCATGCCGATGCGGAAGAAGCCGTCGTACTCCCACGCCGTCATGCGGCGGAAGCGATTGTGCTCATAGTCACGATGCGCCTGCGGGCACTGCACCACGGCCACCTTCGGGTCGTGGAAATAACCGGTGAGCGCGGCCAGCCAGTCTTCGCGCACGGTGTAGTCGGCGTCGATCACCGCCACCGCGTCGGCGCGCGGGTCGGTTTCCTTCAGGCCGAAATTCAGCGCGCCGGCCTTGAAGCCCGGCCACGGTTCCAGATGGAAGAAGCGGAACTTGCTGCCCAGCTTTTCGCAGTATTCCTGCACCGGTTTCCAGATCGCCGGGTCCTTGGTGTTGTTGTCGATCACCAGGACTTCGTAGTTCTCGTACTTGAGCGCGGCCAGCGAATCGAGCGTGATGATGACCATCTCCGGCGGCTCGTTGTAGCAGGCCAGGTGGATGGACACGAACGGCTGCTTCTCCACCGGATCGGGCGGCAGCAGGCCGGCATGGCGCACCCAGCCGCGGCGCCACAGCACCTCGGTGAATTCGAAGCCGTTGATCAGCAGGATGGCGAGGATGGCGATCTGTGCCGGGAACAGCAGCACCAGCATCGTCCAGTCGATCCAGCTCAGGTAGAAGTTGAACGGCAGCGTGGCCGACCACGTCACCAGGCCGCAGGCCAGCTGGATCAGCGCGCAGAAGAAGAAACGGCCCGTTAGCTTGAAGCGGCTGTAGCGGCGCGCGAACCAGATCATCGGAATCAACGCGAGCAGGCTGGCGCCCAGCGCCTTCCACGGCCACGCGGTGTCTTCGGTCACCGGACCGGTGAACGGGAACTTCGGCTGGCGATCGGCGTTGAACATGCCCCAGTACGCTTCGGTGCGGCCCGACAGCGCTTCCTTCCAGGGCTGGTCGAACGCTTCCATCACGTAGTAGTCGATGTTGCGCTTCTTCGCTTCGTTGAACCACGTGCGCAGGAAGATCGCTTCATTCGACACCGACGGGTCGGCGTACTTGAAGCGGTCGCCGTTGGACGGCCAGCCGATTTCACCGATCACGATGGGCTTGTTCGGGAACATCTTCTTGAGAGCGTCGTAGCTGCCCAACGCATCGCTCACCGCCGGAAAGGCTTCGAGGCCGCGGCCCTGGCCAGTGACGGCAATGCCGTTCCAGTAGGGGAACAGATGCACGGTGATGAAGTCGACGTGCTCGGCCAGCTCCGGATACTTGGCCCAGATGTGCCAGGGCTCGGCAATCGTCACTGGCTGGTGGATCGCCGCGCGCACGCGGTCGGCATACGCCATCAACTGTTCCGGCGGAATGTCGTTGCGGAACAGCACCTCGTTGCCCACGATCACGCGGTTGATCGAGTTGGGATAGCGACGCGCCTGCGCGATCAGCGTGTCGATTTCCTTCTCGTTGTTGTCCAGGCGCCGGTCGACCCATGCACCGGCCATCACCTGCAGGCCTTCCTTCTCCGCCAGGCGATACACCTGCGGGTTCTGCAGCGTGGAGTAGGTGCGGATGCGCGAGGTGTAGCGCTTGAGCAGCTTCAGGTCGCTGTCGATCTCGTCGTCGGACGGGAAGTCGTTCTTCAGCGGGTTCTGGTAGCGCTGGAAGGCCGACAAGGCGAAGCCGCCGATGGGGCCGTTCCAGTCTTCCGGGCCGTGCGGCAGGTTGCTCCACCACCACAGGCCGATGTTCATGGCCGCCACGATCAGGGCGAGCAAAATGGCTGCAAGCAGCGGGTGCCGACTGTCGTGGTTGGTTGATGCGTTGCTCAAAACGATCCCCGTGGCTGCCTCACACGAGGCCGAAAAGCATTGGAAGCTTAACCATGGAGGGCATTTGTCTCAATCGAAAGAGGGCCGGATGGTCAGCGCAAGGTCAGGCCGTTGCTTGCGGGGGCGCTGGCTATCGGCAGGGAGCGGCCATCCGGCACAGCGCTGCCACCAGGGTGGCCTGGCTGTGCTTGACCGTTTTTTCGAAGACATGCTTGAGGTGGTTGCGCGCCGTTCCTTCGCCCATCGCAAGCAGGCGGGCGCAGTCGCGCAGCTCGTGGCCATCGGCAAGCATGCCGGCCAAGGCGGCTTCCCGAGGCGTGAGCCCAAAGGCAGCGGCCAAGGCTTCCGGCGGCACGGGTCGTAGATGTTCAGGCGTCGTGACGAGTACCACCACCTCGGGCGGCGGCCCGGGCAGCGGCGACAGGCGCAGCAACAACGGGGCGGCGCGACGCGAGCGTCGCGGCAGGCCGAGATAGCGGGCAAGGGCTGGGGCATCGTCGATGTCTGCCGATGCCGCCATCAGCGCCACGGCGTGGCGAAGGCGGCGGGTATCGGCGGCCGTGGCTGCCTTGAGGCCGGTGGAGCCGTCGATCAGGCCATCGTGCCGCGCCAGCAGATCGCGCCCCTGGCGATTGACGAACGACGGTCGGGCCTGTGCGTCCACCAGGATCACGCCGATCAGCAACTGATCGAGCAACTGCTGCAGCAACGTGGCGTGCGCGCCGCCGTCGCGCGCCGTGGGCACGCGAGCTTCCCCTGCAGATGAACGTCCACGCGGGCGTGACATGACGGACTCCCGCTACCGGCCTAGTGCTTTCGCGCTGTCCAGAATGGGACAGGCGGGTCCGCCGCCGGCAGCGTATGCAGGAAGTTCCATCCTACTCCACCGTCCTGAAGGGCGGTGTCGCGGAGCACTTCATGGCTATCGATGAACAAAGACTTCACGCTTTCCTGGGCCGCGCCGTCAGCGACCTGGGCGCCGCCATCAGCGCCACGCTGATCCAGATCGGCGATGAGCTGGGCTTCTACAAGGCGCTGGCGAAGGAGCGCCTCACGCCGGCCGAACTGGCCGAGCGCACTGGCACCTACGAGCGCTACGTGCGCGAATGGCTGGGCAACCAGGCAGCGGGCGGGTATGTGGAATACGACCAATCGTCCGGCCGCTACGGCCTGAGCGAGGAACAGGCGCTGTGCCTGGCCGACCCGCATGGTCCGGTGGACGTGCCCGGCGCGTACGCCATTATCGAGGCCATGTTCCACGCCAAGGAACGCACGCTGGAACACTTCCGCAACGGCGAGGGCATGGAATGGGGCGAGCACCATCCCTGTCTTTTCCACGGCACCGAACGCTTCTTCCGCGCGGGATACAACGCCAACCTGATCGGTGCGTGGCTGCCGGCGCTGGATGGCGTGGTGGACAAATTGAGCAAGGGTGGCCGGGCCGCCGATGTCGGCTGCGGGCATGGCGCCAGCACGATCCTGATGGCCAAGTCGTTTCCCGCGACGCAGTTCGTGGGCTACGACTATCACGCGCCGTCCATCGACGTGGCGCGCGAACGCGCCGCCGAAGCGGGCGTGGTCAACGCCTCGTTCGAAGTGGCTGACGCCACCGGCTACAAGGGCAAGGACTTCGACCTCATCGCCTTCTTCGATTGCCTGCACGACATGGGCGATCCGGTGGGCGTGGCCAGGCACGCGCGCGATGCGCTCAAGTCCGACGGCAACTGCATGATCGTGGAGCCGTTCGCCGGCAACAGCGTGCAGGACAACCTCAACCCGGTGGGGCGTGTCTATTTCGGCGCATCGGCGCAGATCTGCGTGCCGGTATCGCTGGCCCGGCACGGCCCGGCGCTGGGAGCCCAGGCCGGTGAGGCGAAGCTGCGCGAAGTGGTAGTGGATGGCGGCGGCTTCCAGCGCTTCCGCCGTGCGGCGGAAACGCCGTTCAACATCGTGCTGGAGGCGCGGCCCTGAGCGTGGCGCTCATGCTCGTCGACACACCCTCTCCTTGCCGGAGCGGGTGTGTCGTGCCGATTATTTCAACAGCGAACGCAGCATCCACGCAGTCTTCTCGTGTTCCTTCAGGCGGCCGGTCACCATGTCGGCCGTCCCCTCGTCGCCGGCGCCGTCGGCCACCTTGATCACCTGGCGGGCCGTGTGGGCCGCGATTTCGTGGCCTTCGACCAACTGGCCCACCATGTCCTTCCAGTCGGGCACACCGGCTTCTTCCTTGATCGAGGTGAGCTTGCCGAACTGGCTGTACGAGCCGGGCGCGAACACGTCCAGCGTGCGGATGCGTTCGGCGACCTCGTCGGCAGCCAGCCACAGTTCGTTGTACTGGGTCTCGAACATGGTGTGCAGGCTGTTGAACTGCGGGCCGGTGATGTTCCAGTGGAAGCTGTGCGTCTTCAGGTACAGCGAATACGTGTCGGCCAGCAGCTTGGACAACTGGTCACCGATCTGTTCCCGATCCTTCTTGGCGATGCCGATGGAAATGGCCATGTGCTGCTCCTTGGAAGCGTGATGGAGTGAAACCTGGAGCCAGCTTAGTAAGCGGGGTGCGCGCGGTGAAATGAATCCTCCCGATGCCGGCGATAGCCCGCAGCTATCGACAGCCTCGTACTCGCAAGCCCATCAGCGGCTATCATCTGCGGTCCGATGACCCCGACTGCATCCAACGCCGCCTCCACCGACGCGCGACTGCGTCCGCTGCGCCAGGCGCTCGACGACGTGACCAGCCGCGACTACGGCCGCCTGCTCGGCCGGTGGCGCGAGCTGTCGCGCCGTTTCGACGAAAAGAAACTGGTCTCGCTGAGCGCCGACATCGAAGCGTCCGCAGCGAAGCGCAAGGCGCGCGCCGAGGCCAAGCCCGCCATTCGCCTCGACGAATCGCTGCCCATCACGGCACGTGCCGATGAAATCGTCGAGCTGATCCGCAAGCACCAGGTGGTGGTGATTGCCGGCGAAACCGGTTCGGGCAAGACCACGCAATTGCCCAAGCTGTGCCTGGCCGCGGGGCGCGGCGAGGCGGGCATGATCGGCTGCACCCAGCCGCGCCGGCTGGCAGCGCGTTCCGTCGCGCGTCGCGTGGCCGAAGAACTGGCCACGCCGCTGGGCGAGCAGGTTGGCTTCCAGGTGCGCTTCAACGACCAGGTGTCCGACCGCACGCTGGTGAAGTTCATGACCGACGGCATCCTGCTCGCCGAGACGCAGGGTGATCCATGGCTGAGCGCATACGACACCATCATCATCGACGAGGCGCACGAGCGCAGCCTCAACATCGACTTCCTGCTTGGCTATCTGAAGCGACTGGCGGTGAAGCGGCCGTCGCTGAAGATCATCGTCACCTCCGCCACCATCGACACCGAGCGCTTTGCCGAGCATTTCAGCGGCGCCCCCATCGTGTCGGTGGAAGGCCGCACGTATCCGGTGGAAGTGCGCTGGCGTTCGGTGGACGACGTCGCTGCGCGACGCGGACAACGCGCGGGCGATCTGCAGCAGGGCGGTGCCGATCACGTGGCCGCCGTGCTCGATGAAATCACGCATGACGACCCGCGCGGCGACGTGTTGATCTTCCTCCCCGGCGAGCGCGAAATCCGCGACGCGCATCTGCTGCTGTCGCGGCGCCAGTACCGCGAGACCGAAGTGATGCCGTTGTACGCGCGTCTATCGGCGGGCGATCAGGATCGCGTGTTCAAGCCCGGCAACAAGCGCCGCGTGGTGCTAGCCACCAACGTGGCGGAAACCTCGCTTACGGTACCGCGCATCCGTTACGTGATCGATTCGGGCCAGGCGCGCGTGAAGCGCTACAGCCAGCGCAGCCAGCTCGAACGCCTGCATGTGGAGCCGATTTCGCGCGCCGCCGCCGACCAGCGCAAGGGCCGTTGCGGCCGCGTGGGTCCGGGCATCTGCTATCGCCTCTACGACGAGGCCGATTACGAAAGCCGCGCCGCCTATACCGATCCGGAATTGCTGCGATCCTCGCTCGCCAACGTGATCCTGCGCATGCTCGCGCTGCAGTTGGGCGAAGTGGACGAGTTTCCCTTTCTCGAAGCGCCTGATCCGCGCGTGGTGGCCGATGGCTATCGCCGCCTTGCGGAAATTTCCGCCATCGACGACGCGCGCCGTCTGACGCCCATCGGCCGCACGGTGGCCAAGCTGCCGATCGACGTGCAGCTGGCCCGCATGCTGGTGGAAGCGCAGCAACTGCAAAGCCTGCGCGACGTGCTGGCCATCGTGTCGTTCCTGAGTATTCAAGACCCGCGCGAGCGCCCGGCGGATGCGCGCCAGCAGGCCGATGCGGCACATGCGGCATTTGCCGATCCGAAATCCGATTTCGTCGGCGTGCTCAATCTCTGGCGCGAGTACGGCAAGGCGCACGAAGACCTCACGCAGTCGAAGCTGCGCGACTGGTGTTCGCGTCACTTCCTGAGCTTCATGCGCATGCGCGAATGGCGTGAGCTGCACCGGCAGTTGCTGCTGGTGGTGCAGGAGTTGGGGTGGAAGCTGGATGCAGCGTCATCGCGAGAAGCCATCACTTCTCCCTCTCCCCTGCGGGGAGAGGGTCGGGGTGAGGGGGCGACCCTGCGAGGCGCTGCAAAGGCACAGGCTGTTGCCGTCGAAAGGAGGCATGGTGGGCAAGGCTCCCACGAGCACCCGCCCCTCACCCCAACCCTCTCCCCAGGGGGGAGAGGGAGTAATGGCGACGATGAGGCCTCGAAGCAATACGAAGCGATCCACCGCAGCCTGCTCGCCGGCCTCCCCACGCAAGTGGGCCACAAGGACGAGAAGGGCGTCTATCGCAGCACGCGCGAGCGTCGCTTCCAGGTGTTTCCTGGCTCGTCGCTTTCCAAGGTGCCGCCCAACTGGATCTTCGCGGCGCAGATCCTCGATGTCGGCGGCCGCGTGTGGGGCATGATGAACGCGCGCGTTGAGCCACTGTGGATCGAACAGCAGGCCGCGCATCTGTTGCGTTCCTCGTGCCGCGATGCCCATTGGTCGCGCAAGCGCGGCCATGTGGTGGCCTACGAGCAGGTCAGCCTGTTCGGGCTCACGCTGGTGGAGCGTCGCCCGGTCACCTTCCAGAAGCAGGATCCCGCGCTCGCGCATCAGATTTTCCTGCGCGAAGCGCTGGCACGCGGCGACATCGACGCGCGTGCCGATTTCATACGCGCGAACCAGCGCGTGCTGGAAGATGCGCGCGGCATCGAAGCCAAGCAGCGTCGCGAAGGACTGCTGCGTCACGAAGACGAACTCGTCGGCTTCTTCGAAGGCAAGCTGCCGCAGGACATCGCCGATAGCCGTGCGCTCGACGCGTGGTATCGCAAGGCGCGCCCGGCAGAGCAGGCCGCACTGCGCTGGTCGCTCGACGACGTGATGAGCGGTGGCGCCGGGCTGGATCCGAAGGCCTTCCCCGCATCGCTGGATCTGCCACCGCAGAAATATCGCCTCGAATACCGCTTCGTTCCTGGCGACGATGCGGATGGCGTTACGTTGCATCTGCCGCTGGCCATGTTGAACGCGCTGCCTGCCGCGCGCTGCGAGTGGCTGGTGCCCGGACTTCTGGCGGAGAAAGTGGCCGAGCTGATTCGCGGACTGCCCAAGGCGCTGCGACGCAACTTCGTGCCCGCGCCGGATTTCGCACGTGCCTTCGCGGAAGCCGAGGCGCCACGCGACGAGTCGCTGACCAAGGCGCTGGCGACGTTCCTCAAGCGCGCCACGGGCGTGGAGGTGTCGGCCGCCGAATTCGAATCGGTGGAATTGCCTGCGCACTTCCGCATGCGCTATCGCCTGCACGACGAAAACGGCAAGACGCTGGCGACCGGACGCGACCTGGCGGCCATCCGTGCGCAATGGGAAGGCCAGGCGCGCGAGGCATTTTCGCGAAAGACCGACATTGAGCTCACCCGCGAAAACATCGCCAGCTGGGATTTCGAGGAGATTCCCGCGCAAGTGCGTTCGGCGGGCGGACTGCTCGCGTTCCCCGCACTGGTTGACCTGGGCGACGCGGTGGCGTTGCGTGTGTTCGAACGCAGCGACGAGGCGCGCGAAGCGCACGTGCAAGGCGTCATACGTTTGTTGCGCAACGCGCTGGCCAGCGACATGAAGCAGGCGCGTCGGCGCTTGCCGGTGGGCAATCCGCTCGCCCTGAAATATGCGCCGCTCGGTGGCGTGGATGGTTTGCGCGAGGATCTGGTCGAAGGCGGCTTCCACGATCTGCTGGCGCGTTACGCGCTCGATGTGCGCACCGCAGGCACCTTCGAGGCGCTGCATACGCAGGCGGCGCGCGAACTGTTCGGCGCGGCGGTGGAGCGGCTGAAGCTGGCCGAACCGATCATCGAGGCGCAGGCCGATCTGAAGCCGTGGCTGCAACCGCCCCTGATGGGTTTTGCACGCGCGAGCTACGACGATCTGCGCGAGCAGCTCGATGCGTTGCTTACCCCGGGTTTCCTGCGCGAGTTGCCCACCTCGCGGCTGGCGCACTATCCGCGCTACCTCAAGGCGATGCGCTTGCGCGCCGAGCGTTTGCGGCAGGATCCGGCCAAGGACCAGCAGCGCCTGCTGCAAGTGCTGCCGTTCTGGCGCGAGTATCTCAAGCATCGCGCGGCCGGCACGGAAGGCCTGGACGAGTTGCGTTGGCTGATCGAGGAATGGCGCGTGTCGCTGTTCGCACAGGAACTGAAAACGCCCGAACCCGTCTCGGCCAAGCGCCTCACGCGCGCGCTGGAAAATCTCGCCTGATGCCCTCCGTGCATGAGCGCACCGGCGGTGCGCTCATGCACGCGAGGCTTACTTCACGCGCGTGATCGGCGCGGTGTCGTTGCAGCCATCGACGGCCGCCATCCAGTTGCCCATCAGCGAGCGGCGAACGATGACCTTGGGGTTCTGGCTGGACAGGCAGGACACCTGCGTACTGTCTGCCTGTTGCCACACCTGGCCATTGTCCAGGGTGAGCTGGGTGTGGCCGCTGAAGCCGGTGAAGGAACCCTGCACGTGCGCCTGCACGGGGCCGGCCTTCTCGCTGGTGGGGTAGAACACCGGCTTGCCTTCCTGGTCGACCACCTTGGTGACGACCTTGCCGTGACCGCTCAGCCAGTTGTCCAGATTCTTCAGTTCATTCGCCGAGAGCTTGTCCAGGCCGGCGGCCTTGAACTCCTCCGGCGTCATGCGCTGCTGCAGCGGCACGTACTGGTCGGCAGCGAAGGCGCCGAGGGGAACGGCAAGGGCGACACTCAACAGCAACAGCAGCGGGCGGGCCAGACGCATGGGGTAATCCTCTCGGGTGTAAGAACCCGTCCAAGGTCTCTGCGCGACGCACCGATCTTGAACAGGCTCTAATGGCTTGAACGTTGCTGGCGCAGCATACACGGCATGAACCGCCGGTTCATGCGAGGGCGGTCGGGCCTGTGACTGCATTAGAATGGCGCTCATGGTTCAAGCCGCACTCAACGCAAGCTCGGGTCTCGCCGAGTGGCGCGAACGCGCCGGCAGCGTGCCGCCCGTGCTGGGCGAGGCGCTGGATACGTGCGCGGTGCTGCCGATGAACCAGGCCGAATGCGTGGACGTGCTGGACCTGCTGGCCATGCTCGGCTGCGACACGCAGACCCAGGCGGCCGCCTTGTGGTTCGAGGTGTCGCGCATCGATCCGGCCTTGTGGGCGCTGCGCGAACCCACGCTGCCGCCCGACCTGCAGCGACTGGTCGGCGGGCAGGTGGCCGCCGAGAAGGTGTGGGCACTCCATGCGCAGCACGGTGCGGACCGCGGCGCGGAAGGCTTGCGACGCCTGCTGCTGGCGATCATCCGCGACCTGCGCGTGGTGTTCATCCTGCTCGCGCGCCAGCTGGCGCGCATGCGCGCGGCGAACGCATTGCCCGACAGCGAACGCCAGCCGCTGGCGCGCCTCACGCAGGACATCCACGCGCCGCTCGCCAACCGTCTCGGCATCTGGCAATTGAAGTGGGAACTGGAAGACCTGAGCTTCCGCTACCTGCAACCGGACACCTACAAGCGCATCGCACGCCTGCTCGATGAAAGGCGCGTGGATCGCGAGGATTTCATCCGCGAAACGCTGGGCGCGTTGCAGCGCTCGCTGGAAGCGGCGGGCATTCGCGCGGAACTGGCCGGACGTCCGAAACACATCTACTCGATCTGGAAAAAAATGCAGCGCAAGTCGCTGGAGTTTTCCGATCTCTACGACATCCGTGCCGTGCGCGTGCTGGTCGATTCCATCGGCGACTGCTACGGCGCGCTCGGCGTGGTGCATACCTTGTGGCCGCATCTGCCGGGTGAGTTCGACGATTACATCGCGCGCCCCAAGGGCAACGACTATCGCTCGCTGCATACGGCGGTGGTGGGCCCGCGCGGCAAGACGTTGGAAGTGCAGATCCGCACGCACGAGATGCATCGCATCAACGAACTGGGCGTGGCTGCGCACTGGCGTTACAAGGAGGGCGGTGCGGGCGACAGCGAATTCGAGGCCAAGATCGCCTGGATGCGCCGCCTGCTGGAGCCGCGCCCCGACAGCGAAAACGATCTCGCCGCGGAACTGCACACCGAGCTGCTCGAAGATCGCGTCTACGTGCTCACGCCCAAGGGCGAAGTGGTGGACCTGCCGCACGGCGCCACGGTGCTGGATTTCGCGTACCACGTGCACACTGAAGTGGGTCATCGCTGCCGCGGCGCGAAGGTCAACGGGCGCATCGTGCCGTTGACGTTCCAGCCTTCCAGCGGCGACCGCATCGAAGTGCTCACCGCGAAAGTGGCCGAACCCAGTCGCGACTGGCTGTCGACGCACCACGGCTATCTGCATACCTCGCGCGCCAAGGAAAAAGTGCGCACGTGGTTCCGCCGCATTGCGCACGACGCCAATCTCGCCGCGGGGCGCGCGATCTTCGAAAAGGAGATCAAGCGGCTGGCACTTCCCGCCGCCGACATCGGCAAGCTGCCTGCGCACTTCCATCTGAAGACGCACGACGAACTGCTGGTGGCGCTGGCGCTGGGCGAAGTGGCGCCGGGCCAGATCGCGCGCGTCTTGCAGGAAGCCTCCGCGCCCGCACCGGCGGCGCCACCGCCGTCCGCGGCCGCGCAGGCACGACAGGCATTGCGCGATCACAGCGCGCTCAGCATCGAAGGCGTGGGCAACCTGCTCACCACGCTGGCACGTTGCTGCCAGCCGTTGCCGGGCGATCCCGTGCGTGGCTTTGTGACGCGGGGGCGTGGCGTGTCCGTGCATCGCGCCGACTGCGCGAGCCTGGCGCGCCTGGCGCGACGCGATCCAGATCGCGTGATCGAGGTGGAGTGGGGCAAGGCTGCCGCCCAGGCATACGAGGTGGACATCGAACTGCGCGGCTATGATCGCAAGGGCTTGCAGAAGGACGTCACCAGCCTGATCAGCAACATGGGCACGCACATCATTGCCTCGTCCAGCCGCGTGTTTGCGCACACCGGCGAGGTGGAGATGCGTTTCACCCTGCGCGTTCGCGACTTCGAACAGTTGTCCGGCCTGCTCAGCCGGCTGGCGGCGCTGCCCAACGTGGTGGATGCGCGTCGCGTCAGCGGCGCCTGAACGACGTGCGTTACCGGCAGGGAGCTGATACGGCGCGATGTTAAGCTGCCAACGTTGACCCCACCCTCGTGAACCCATGAACGGACGCAAAGACCAGCACGACCACGGGTCGTCGGGCCGCACCGAGCCCACCCTCGGCAATCTCGACAACCTGGACGGGCCCGCGCCCAAGTCCCGGAGCGACGACGGGCTGCCCACGTTCACGCTGGATCCTGACCTCCGTCGCGGCGGCTCCGCGCGTCCGTCGGTACATCGGCCCAAGCGCCGTGGGTGGCTGGTGCCGCTGGCGGTGCTGATCGCCATCGGCGTCGGCACCTCGCTGTGGATCGGGCAGGACCGGCTGCGCGGCCTGGTGCCGAACACCGAACTCGACGGCATCCTGGGTCGCGCGGAAACGGCGCTGCAACAGGGGCATCTCGATGGCAACGATGGTTCCAGCGCACGCGAATTGTTCGAAGCGGCGCGCGCATTGCAGCCCGACAACGATCGCGCCCGCGACGGCCTGCGCAACGTGGGGCAGGCCGAGATCGCCCGCGCCGATGCCGCCTTGCAGGCCGGCAAGCTGGACGAGGCCGACCAGGCGCTCACCGCGGCGCGCGAACTGCTCGGTGGCGGCAGCGACGTCGATCGCCTGAGCCAGGCCTTGGCCGCTGCACGCAATGGCAAGGTGCCCACCGATCATCTGGTCGAGCAGGCCCAACAGGCCTTCGACGCGGGCAAGTTGCAGGGCGACGATGGCGCAGGCGAACTCTATCGCCGCGTGCTGGCGGCCGATCCCAACAACGCTGTCGCCAAGCATGGCCTGGAGCAAGTGGGCGACGCGTTGGCCGGCCAGGTGCACAAGGCACTGGACGCCGGCGACCGCGCGACGGCCTCGGCGCTGGTCGATCGCCTTGCCGTGCTGTTGCCCAATTACGCGGAGCTGCCGGCGCTGCGCGCCGCCCTGGTGCAGGTGGACCAGCACGACAACACCGCTCTCACCGATGCGATCAAGCAGGGCCAGGATGCGCTGCGTGATGGCCGCATCGTGGGCCCGGGCGACGATACCGCGCTGGCGCATTTCAAGGCGGCGCTGGCGATCGATCCCGACAACGGCGACGCCAAGGCCGGCATGGGTCAGGTCGCGCAGGCGCTGATCGTGCAGGCCAACGCCGCGCTCGACAATGCGGACAACGCCCATGCACGCCAGTTGCTGGATCAGGCGGCCGCCATTGCACCGCACTCGGCCGACCTTGCCGCGGCGCGTGCCCGCCTCGGTGGCGCACGCAAGACCAACGCAGCGCAGGTGGTCAACGACATCGCCAGCGATGCCGCCGCAGACAACAGCGACAACCTGCAGCATCCGCCGCTCACGCCGCAACAGAGCGCGGAGCTGGCGCGCACCGTGCAGCGCGCCGATGCCGCTGCACGGCAGGGCAACCTGATGCTGCCGCCCGGCGAAAGCGCGTACGACCTCTACCGTCAGGCGCTGGCGATGGACGGCAATAACGAAGCCGCGCGCCATGGTTTGGAAACGCTGCCCACGCTCGCCATCAGCCAGTTCAACCAGGCGCTGGCCAGCGGCAATCTCTCGGCGGCGGGCAATCGCCTGGCCGACGTGGCCGATCTCTCGCCCGGCAACGCCAACCAGGGCGAGCTGCGCTCGCGCCTCGCGGGCGCATGGATGGACCAGGCCGAACAGGATCTGCAGAACGGCGATCGCGCCAACGCGGCGCAGGCGCTGGACAGTGCCCGCAAGCTCGCACCCGGCAACCCGCGCCTCGCGACGTTGATGGCGCGTCTGCAATCTGGCGGGTGACATGACGGTCGTCGTGTTCGGTGCCAGCAGCCAGATTGGCCATTTCCTGCTGCCGCGGCTGCGCGCGCGTGGCGAACCCATCATCGCGCTGAGTCGCAAGCCGCGGCTGGAGCAGGCCGGCGTGCGCTGGTTGCAAGGCGACCTGCACGATCAGGTTCCCGACCTGGGACAGCCCACGGCGGTGATCAATTTTGGTCCGCTCAATGCATTCGCGCGCTGGCTGGCCTCGGCAGGGTTGGCCTCGTCCACGCGTGTCATTGCCACCAGCTCGATGAGCGCGGAGTCCAAGCAGGCTTCGGACGTACCCGCCGAGCGCGAGCTCTCGCAGACGCTGCGTGATGGCGAAGCGGCCGTGGCCTCTGCCTGCGATAGCCGCGGCATGGCCTGGACCATCTTCAGGCCGACGCTCATCTACGGTGCCGGCATCGACAAGAGCCTCTCGCCCATCGCGCGTCGCGCCAGCCGCCTGCATGTGTTTCCGCTACCGGCCGGGAGCGGGCTGCGCCAGCCGGTGCATGCGGACGACATCGCGGCGGCCGTGGTGGCGGCGCTCGATCATCCGGAAGCGGCGGGGCGCATCCTTCCGCTGGGTGGTGGCGAACGGCTCACGGCAGGTGAGATGTTTTCCCGCGTCCGCCGCAGCCTTACTACGCCCACGGTGCCGGTGCCGATTCCCGCGGCGCTGCTGCGTGCCGGGCGCCACGCGGTGCCGCGCCTGCGGGGGCCGCTTACCCGGCTGGAAGCCAACCTGATTGCCGACAACAGCGAATTGCAGCGCCTGCTGGGCATTTCGCCGCGTCCGTTCCAGCCCGACGCGGCTTGCTGGGTCCCTCAGGAACCCCTTTGAACGCGAGGGCGGGCAGGGTGCCGTCGCGATCGGCTGGTCCCTTGATCGCGTGAGGGTGCATCCGCTGGATGCCCTGGCGACGCCCTATCCCCGCCACAAATCGCCGGACGCGTTCAGATGCCCGCCGGGAAGCAGGCCCTATGATCCCGGAGCCTTCCTGTTCAGGATTCCCCCTACTTGGACTTCATGACCCGTCTCCGCTCGATCTTCAGTGCCGTCTGGCCCTGGGTCCGCATTCCGTTCTGGGTCTGCATGGGACTGCTGTTCGGCTTCGTGCTGCCGTACACGCTGATCCTCAACAAGCGTGTGCAGGACCGCTTCAACGATCTGGTATTCGCCGTGCCCACCCGCGTGTACGCGCGGCCGCTGCCGCTGTCGGCGGGCACGCCGATGACGCCCTCGACGCTCGAGCTCGAGCTGACCTTTGCCGGCTATAGCAACGATGGCCATGCCGATGTGGCCGGCACCTGGGCCAAGGACGGCAGCACCTACACCATCGCCTCGCGCGGCTACGCCGGGCCGGATGGTGGCGAAGTGCCCAAGCGCATCCGTGTCGCGCTGGGCAAGGGGCAGGTGGCCAGCGTGAAGGATCTGGCCAACGGCAAGCCCATCGAGACGACGCACCTCGACCCGGCGCGCATCGCCACGGTGTACGGCTCGCAGCAGGAAGAGCGCCGCATCGTGCGCCTCACCGATGTGCCGCCGCTGCTGCTCTCCGGCCTGCAGGCGGTGGAAGACCGCGACTTCAAGCATCACTTCGGCATCGACCTCACGGCCATCCTGCGCGCGTCTTTCGCCAACTTGCGCGCGGGGCACACTGTGCAGGGCGGTTCCACGCTCACGCAGCAGCTGGTGCGCAACCTGTTCCTCGATCGCGAGCAGCATGTGTCGCGCAAGTTGAACGAAGCGCTGATGTCCATCCTCATCGAAGCGCATTACGACAAGAGCCGCATCCTCGAGGCGTACGTCAACGAAGTGTTCCTCGGCCAGCAGGGCGGACAGGCGGTGCACGGTTTTGCCGCGGCGTCGGA
Source organism: Dyella japonica (assembly GCF_040545895.1). GTDB lineage: Bacteria > Pseudomonadota > Gammaproteobacteria > Xanthomonadales > Rhodanobacteraceae > Dyella > Dyella japonica_D. The sequence continues at coordinate 198,723 of NZ_JBEPMU010000002.1, read as the reverse complement.
GTTCTACTTCGGACGCCGCGTGGAAGACCTCAAGCCGCAGGAGATGGCGCTGCTGATCGGCATGGTGAAGGGGCCGAGTTACTACGACCCGCGCCGCTATCCGGATCGCGCGCTGTCGCGCCGCAACCTGGTGATCGACCAGTTCGCCGAGACCGGCCTCATCACGGCGGAGCAGGCCAACGGTTTCAAGGCGACGCCGCTGGGCATCGTGAGCAATGGCCAGCTGCCGCACAACCGCTTCCCGGCGTTCATGGACCTGGTGCGTCTGCAGATCACCTCGGACTTCGACGACGACACGCTTTCCCAGGGCAACCTGAGCATCTTCACCACGCTGGACCCGGCCGCCCAGGTGTATGCCGAACAGGCCATCACCACCACGCTCGGCGGGCTCGGCAAGCGTGGCGAAGCGGCGCAGGCCGCCGCCGTGGTGACCGAAGCGCAGACCGGCGCCGTGCTGGCCATCGTCGGCAGCAAGGTGCCCGGCGACCAGGGTTTCAATCGCGCGCTCGATGCGAAGCGTCAGATCGGTTCGCTGGTGAAGCCGCTGGTCTATCTGGTGGCGCTCACCAATCCGGAACGCTGGAACCTGGCCAGCCCGGTGGAAGATTCGCCGATCAGCCTGCGCCAGCCCGACGGCAGCTTCTGGACGCCAAAGAACGACGAAGGCGACGTACACGGTTCGGTGCCGATGGTCGATGCGTTGGTGCATTCGTGGAACCTCGCCACGATCAACCTGGGCATGAACATTGGCGTGTCGCGCATCAAGGCCTTCCTGGAATCGTTCGGCCTGACGAACGTCAACCCGAGTCCTTCGTTGCTGATCGGCGCCGTCGACATGTCGCCGCTGCAGGCCACGCAGCTCTATCAATACATCGCCGCCGATGGCCACGCGCTGCCGCCGCTGGCGGTGCGTGGCGTGGTGGATGCGCGCGGCCAGACCATCAAGCGCTACGAAGTGAAGACCGGTGCCGGCGAATACCAGCCGGCCGTGCGCCTGGTGACCTGGGCCATGCAGCAGGTGACGCGCTCGGGCACGGCCGCGTCCATCGGCAGCTCGGGCCTGGCCTACCTCAATGCGGCCGGCAAGACCGGCACCAGCAACGACATGCGCGACAGCTGGTTTGCCGGCTTCACCGGCGACCATCTCGCCGTGTTCTGGATGGGCCGCGACGACAACAAGCCCAGCGGCATGTACGGCGCCACCGGCAGCCTGCGCGCCTGGCAGGAGCTGTTCAAGAAGTTGCCCACGCGTCCGCTGCCGGCGGCGCCGGGCCAGGGCCTGGAGATGGCGTGGATCAACACTGCCGACGGCAAGCGGTCGGAAGAGGGCTGCGAAGGAGCGCGTCAGGTGCCGGTGGTCGCCGGTACACTGTCACAGGATGCCGAGGGCTGTTTCTGGCAGCACGTCGGCAATTTCTTCAGCGGCGGTGACGCGTCCCCTGCGCCAGCTTCCTCCGCCCCCAGCCGGGATTGATCATGTTTCGTCGTGCCCTTCGTCTTTCCGCTGCGCCCGCCTCGCTGGCCGTGTTGTTGCTTGCGGCGTGCAGCCAACCGTCGGCTCCCTCGCAGGCCACGCGCCCGACCGTATCCGACGACCAGATGCTGGCCTCCATCCATGCGGCCGGCGACAAGGAAAAATCCGCCATCGACGTGAACCCGTTGCGCGATCCGGGCGTGGCAGCGTTGCAGGATGCGGCCGAAGGCGACCTGCGCGTGGGCAAGTACAGCGATGCGGCCACCAAGCTCGACCAGGCGCTGAAGATCAGCCCCAATTCGCCGGACCTGCTGCAGGACCGCGCGGAAGTGGCCATCCGCCTGAAGGATTACGCCAACGCCGAGCAGCTCGCGCATCGCTCGTGGGATCTGGGTCCGAAGCTCGGGCCGTTGTGCGCGCGCAACTGGCAGACCATCGCCGAGCTGCGCCGCCACGCGGGCGACGACGCCGGTGCCGCCAACGCCAGCAAGAGCGTCGGTCAGTGCCACGTGGAAGGCATGCAGCGCTACTGAGCTGCTCGCGTGAAGAGCGAAGGCTAGCGCTTTCGCTCTTCCATCAGCCCCACCAGGTTTCCATCCGGGTCACGCAGGAAAGCCAGCCACAGCGTGTGGTCGGACAGCTCGGCCGTCGCCTGCGGTTCGCGTTCCCCCACGGCGCCGTGATCGAGCAGCGCGCGGAACGTGTGCTCGATGTCTCCCACCTTGAAGTACAGGATGGAATTGCCGCCCACGCTGCCGTGGCCCTGCGGCGTGGAGAGCATGATCCGCACGCCGCAGGCATCGAGAAATGCCAGGTTCGTGGCCGGCCGGAACAGGAAGGGCAGTTCGAGGATGTCGCGATAGAACGACAGCGCCGCATCGACATCGCTGACGGTGACAGCGACCTGGCCGATGCCGGTGATCCGTGAGGACATGACAGCGCTCCACGGTGGGGAAGGCGACAGTCTAGGACATTCGCGGATGCGTCTCCGGTCGGCGATACTTGGCGGATGATCGATCACGAGGACGTTGCCGCGCTGCTGGGCACGGAAGGCCCATTCGCCCGCGAGCTCCCCAATTTCGCCCCGCGCGCCGCCCAGCAGGCGATGGCGCGCGCGGTGCAGCACGCCATCGCCGAGCGCGAGACCTTGATTGCCGAGGCCGGCACCGGTACCGGCAAGACCTTCGCGTATCTGGTGCCCGCCTTGCTCTCGGGTGAGCGCGTGATTGTGTCCACCGGCACCAAGGCGCTGCAGGATCAGCTGTACTTCCGCGATCTGCCGCGCGTGCGCTCCGTGCTGGATGCACGCCTCAAGACGGCGCTGCTGAAGGGGCGCTCCAACTACCTGTGCTTGTATCGACTCGACCAGACCGTGCGCGAAGGCGCCACCTTCGACCGCACGCAGGCCTCGCAACTGGCGGCCATTCGCGCCTGGTCGGCGCGCACGCGACGCGGCGACCGCATGGAACTGGCCGAAGTGCCGGAAGAATCGCCGCTGTGGCCGCGCGTCACCTCCACGCCGGAAAACTGCCTGGGCGTGGAGTGTCCGTTCTACGACGACTGCCATGTGATCAAGGCGCGACGCGAAGCGCAGGAAGCCGACCTGGTGGTGGTCAACCATCACCTGCTGTTCGCTGACCTGGCGCTCAAGCAGGAAGGTTTTGGCGAAATCCTGCCGGGCGCGAACGCCTTCATCCTGGACGAAGCACATCAGATTCCCGAACTCGCCGGCCAGTTCTTCTCGCAAAGCATCAGCGCGCGCCAGCTTTCCGATCTGGCGCAGGACAGCCTGAGCGAATGCAATGGCGTCACCGGCGCGATCGGACTGGTGCTGGAGCCGGCGGAAGCCGTGCAGGATGCCGCGCGCAAGCTGCGGCTGGCGATGGATGCGTTGCCGGAACGCGGGCCCTTCCATCAACTGGAAACCAAGGGCGAGACCGACGGCGCCTTGCACGAATTGCGCGAAGTACTGGCGGCGCTGACGGATGTGCTCGCTTCGCAGGCAGAGCGCTCGCGCGGGTTTGCCAATGCGCACGAACGCGCCGCCTTGTTGAGCGAGCGTCTCGACCGCATCGCCGAGCGCGACAGCGAACGCGACGTGCGCTGGTACGAACTGTTCCCGCGCGGCTTTGCGCTGCACGCGACGCCGCTGGATCTCGCCGCGCCATTGCGTGCCATGCGCGAGCAGACGCAGGCGGCGTGGATCTACACGTCGGCCACGCTGTCGGTGTCGTCCAGCTTCGATCACTTTGCGCGCCAGCTGGGCCTGGACGATCCGCAGACGCTGCATGTCGAAAGTCCCTTCGATTATGCGAAGCAGGCCCTGTGTTACTTGCCGGCCGGCTTGCCCGATCCATCCGCGCGCGACTACACCGACCGCGTGATCGAAGCCGTGCTGCCCGTGCTGCACGCCTCACACGGACGTGCCTTCCTGCTGTTCACCTCGCACCGCGCATTGCGCCGCGCGGCGGAGCTGTTGCAGGAGCGCGTGCCATGGCCGCTGTTCGTGCAAGGCACGGCACCGCGTCACCAGTTGCTCGAGGATTTCCGCCAGAGCGGTCACGGCGTGTTGCTGGGCGCCGCCAGTTTCTGGGAAGGCGTGGACGTGGCGGGCGAAGCGCTGAGCGTGGTGGTGATCGACAAGCTGCCGTTCGCCTCGCCGGATGATCCGGTACTGCAGGCGCGGCTCGAAGCGTTGGAGCAGGCCGGCATCAATCCCTTCATGGGTTGGCAGGTGCCCAGCGCCGTCATTGCGCTCAAGCAGGGTGCGGGGCGGCTGATCCGCGACGTGCACGATCGCGGCGTGCTGGTGCTGTGCGATCCGCGCCTTACCAGCAAGGGTTATGGACGCCTGTTCCTCAACAGCCTTCCCGCCATGCCGCGCACCAAGGAGCTGGCGCAGGTGAAAGCGTTCTTCGACGACGAAGTATCCGCGCCCGCCTGAGTTCACCGGCGGCACTGGATTCTGCTCGCTGAAGGCACAACGATACGCGCTGTCACTCCAACGAGGGCTCGGACATGGCCAAGGTCACCGGTTTTGGCGGCATCTTCTTCAAGGCGCGCGATCCTGGCGCACTGGGTGAGTGGTACGCGCGGCATCTCGGCTTCCCGTTGGAGGACTGGGGCGGGGCGCGATTCGATGACGATGCCTCGCGACCGGGCTACCTCGTGTGGACGCCGTTCGCCGCCGACACCACCTATTTCGCGCCCAGCACGCAGCCCTACATGCTCAATCTCCGCGTGGACGATCTGGACGGATTGCTCGCGCAGTTGAAGGCGGATGGCGTGGACGTCGACGGTCGCATCGAAGAAAGCGAGTTCGGCCGCTTCAGCTGGATCATGGATCCGGAAGGCACGCGCATCGAACTCTGGCAGCCGCCGGCCTGACCTCAGGCGTGCGTTCCCACGGCCACATCGCACGGAAGCGACGGCCTCGCGGGTAGCGGGTTGAGTCACGGTTCTGCCACAAGTCGCTGGCGGATCGGCCGCGACGTGCCCGCCAGTTCGCCCATGCGCCTGTTTTCCTGCACGCTCCGAGACAAGGGATTGGGCCATGGGACACTGGATGAAGGGCTGGACCGCCAAGGTGATTGGCGTGGGACTGCTGGCGCTGCTGATGTTGTTGCCGTTGTGGAAAGTGCAGTCGCTGGTGGAAGAACGGCAAGGGATGCGGCAGGCGGCCATCGATCAGATCGCACAGGGTTGGGGCGGCGAGCAGGTGCTCGGCGGCCTGGTGCTCGCGGTGCCGACGCACGAGCAGATGGCTATGGCCGGCGGTGAGCTGCGCGATGTGGCCGATACGACGCTGGTGCTTCCCGATACCGTCGAGATGAGCATCGGCATGGCGGTGGACAAGCGTCGTTACGGCATCTACGAGGCGCCCGTGTTCGCTTCGACGGTGGAGCTGCATGGCCGATTCGCGGCAGACGACGTCGCGCTGCAACGACAGTTGGATACCGCCGCCTGGCAGGGTGGCAAGGCGGAATTGCGTTTGGTGCTGGGCGATCTGCGCGGTCTTCAGGAAGTGACGGAGTTGCTCGTCAATGGCAAGCCGAAACGCTTTGCCTCATCGGCGGCGACGTTCGGTGGTACGTCGTCCACGGTCGTCGTGCCGCTGGATCTGGACGCGTTGAACGGACAGCCGATCGAGTTTTCCGCGAAGCTGCACTTGGCGGGCACGCAATCGCTGCAGTTACTGCCACTGGCGCGCACCACGGACGTGACGATGCATGCGCCATGGCCCGATCCGAGTTTCATCGGGGCGGCCTTGCCGCTGGAGCGCACGGTGAATGCCCAGGGTTTTTCGGCACGCTGGCATATGCTGGATCTCAACCGAAAGTTCGGCCAGTCATGGCATGCGAGCGATGCGCGCATCGATGCTGCAGTACACGACGCGGCATTCGGCGTGGCGCTGTTTCAGCCGGTGGACGTGTATCAGCGCAATGTACGCGCGGGAAAGTACGGACTGCTGTTCATCACGATGACCTTCGTGGCGTTCTTCCTGTTCGAGGTGCTCAAGCGGCTGCGCGTGCATCCCGTGCAATACCTGCTGGTGGGTGCGGCGCTCACGTCGTTCTACGTGTTGCTGCTGGCCTTGTCCGAACAACTCGGCTTTGGACTCGCCTACAGCGTGGCGGCAGGCTCGGTGGTGGCCATCGTTGGCGGTTATGCGATGGCGGTGCTCGGGGCTCGGCGTGCAGGGCTGTTGCTCGGCGGCTCGCTGGCGTTGGTCTACGCCATGCTCTACGTGGTGCTGGCGGCCGAGGCGTATGCGTTGCTGATCGGTGCCATCGTGCTGGTGCTCACCGTCGCCCTGCTCATGTATCTCACGCGTCGCATCGACTGGTATGCGAGCATGCCTGCGACGGCCGGCCCGGCTATCATGGAGCAGCCATGAATCTGCTAGCCATCGAAACCTCCACGGAAGCCTGCTCCGTTGCCCTCGTCCACGGCGACGAAGTGATCGCACGCAGCGAAGTCGCGCCGCGTCGCCACGCCGAGCTGGTCTTGCCCATGGCCGACGCCTTGTTGGCCGAAGCCGGCCTGGGACGTCATGCGCTCGATGTGATCGCCGTGGGTCGTGGCCCTGGCGCATTCACCGGCGTGCGTCTCGGCATTTCGCTGGCGCAAGGCATGGCGCTGGCGCTCGATGTGCCGGTGGTGACGGTGTCCTCGCTTGCCGCGCTGGCGTTGGAAGCACCGGAAGACGAGGCCACCATCCTCGCCGTGATCGACGCCCGCATGGGCGAGATCTACGCCGCGAGTTATCGCCGCGACGACAACGGCGGGCTGATCGCGCTCGATGACGAACGCGTGTGCCTGCCTGATGCGCTCACGCTCTCGCCGTCATCGGCATGGCATGTGGTCGGTACGGGCTGGACGACGTATGCGGATGTGCTGCGTGGGCATCTCACCGGCGAACTGCTGTCGGCCGATGGCACGCGTTATCCGCAGGCACGTCATGTGGCCGAGCTGGCTGCGCGCGAGTTTGCGGCGGGCCATGCGGCGGCGCCGGAACATGCGTTGCCGGTGTATCTGCGCGACAAGGTGGCGTTGACGCTGGTGGAGCAGGGCAAGGCCTGATGCCTCTGCGGTGAACCTCGAACACGGCGGGCTGCATCGTGCGTGCGCGCCGTGGATTCTTGCGATGTCATTCCAGCGAGCGCCACATCGTGCGCTTGCTGTGTTGTCGCGACGACAACTCGCCAGGCGTCAGCCTTCTGCGCCCACCTTGATGGCGGAATTCAACTCGGCATCTTGCCTGCGTGCAGCGCACTGGATGCTCTGCGCATTCTTGATGGCGGGAAGCAGGCCGGGGAAACGCTCTTCGATCTCGGCACAACGCGTGGTGTTGAGCATTTCCACGCCGCGGCGCTCGCTGCGGATCAGGCCAGCCTCACGCAGCGCACGAAAATGCTGCGACAGGGTGGATTTGGGGATGCAGCGGTTTTCCAGCTTGAGGAAGACGGAACAGCTGTTGGCGCTGTCCGCACAGGACAGTTGCCAATAGATGGTGGCGCGCACAGGATCGGAGAGGGCATGCAGGATGCCTTCCACGGTGACGTCGTCGATGGAGGGGTGGGTCAGGGGCCTCATATGTCCATTTTAGCAGCACTTGAAAACTAGTTCTTAAGTTCGTATGTTACGAACTATTGGAGTAAGAACTCCTACCGCTTTTTCCTCCCCAACCTGAACAGGTCTCGTCATGAGCAAGCTCAAAGGTAAAGTGGCTGTTGTTACCGGCGCATCCAAGGGCATTGGTGCCGCCATCGCCAAGTCGCTGGCGGCCGAAGGTGCCTCCGTGGTGGTCAATTACGCCTCCAGCAAGGCTGGCGCGGACGCCGTGGTGGCCGAGATCACCAAGGCCGGCGGCAAGGCCGTCGCCGTGGGCGGCGACGTTTCCAAGGCAGCTGACGCCAAGGGCCTGGCCGATGCCGCGGTGTCGAATTTCGGTCGCCTGGACATCCTGGTGAACAACTCGGGCGTGTATGAGTTCGGCGCGCTCGACGCCATCACCGAGGAACACTTCCACAAGCAGTTCAACGTCAACGTGCTCGGCCTGCTGCTGACCACGCAGGCGGCCGCGCGCCACATGAAGGACGGCGGCAGCATCATCAACATCGGCTCGCTGGTGTCGCGCATCGTGCCGCCGGAAAGCGCCGTGTACACCGGTACCAAGGGTGCAGTGGACGCCATCACCGGCGTGCTGTCGCGCGAGCTGGGCCCGCGCAACATCCGCGTCAATGCGGTGAACCCGGGCATGGTCGAGACCGAAGGCACGCATGCGGCCGGCTTCATCGGTTCGGACTTCAATCACCACGCGGTCGCGCAGACTCCGCTGGGTCGCATCGGCCAGCCGGACGACATCGCATCCATCGTGACCTTCCTGGCTTCCAGCGACTCCTACTGGCTCACCGGCGAACAGCTCTACGCCGGCGGCGGCATGCGCTGATCTATCGCCTAACGCTGTCTCGCGCACCCCGGTGTGAACCGGGGTGCGTTTTTTTTGCATGCGTCGGATTGACGTTGCTGGGAAGATGATCGCCAGTCACTCTCAAGCGACAAGGCATGTCGATGTCCAGCCCCTCCGATAACGGCATCGTGCAATTTCGCTCGCCCTTCGACGTGGCGACGACCATCGGGAAAATTCGCGATGCGCTGCAAGCGCATGGCATCGCCGTCTTCGCGCATCTCGATTTCAGCGGCGACGCGGCGCGCGCTGGTCTCACCATGCAGGCCGAGCAGATGCTGATCTTCGGCAACCCCAAGGGCGGCACGCCGTTGATGCAGAAAGAACCGCGCGCCGGGCTGGACCTGCCGCTCAAGGCGCTGGTGTGGGACGACGGGCAGGGCGCGACGTGGATTGCCTGCAACGCGCCGGAATACATCATTGCCCGCCACGGATTGCCCGACGCCATGGCGGCGAATCTCGCCGGCCCGCTGGCGCTGTTGAAGCAGATCGCGTCGGAACCGGCGGCCTGATCAGGCCGCGCGTTCGACGAAGCTCACGTTCGCAATCCAGTTCGCCTGTCGCCGCGCGAGCTTCGAGGCCACGCTTTCTTCGCTGAAACTCGCCGGCCGGTGCTGAAGCAGGCCGGGATCGACGTTGTCGAACGTGTTGACGTTGACCACGGCATAGATACGGCCGTCCACGGTGCAGGTCACCAACGGAACGACTCCGCATTCCCTGCAGATATGGAAATCCGCCGTGCCCGTGCCGAAGGCGTAGCGATGGACCTGCTCGAGGTTGCGGATAGTGACGCGCAATTCGCCGTCGGGATGGGACGTCCAAACGCCTCCGTGCTTCGTGCAGAAGGAACAATCGCAGGCGCGGGCGGGAATTTCCGTGGGGTCGGGTTCCCAGTCGAGCGTGTAGGCGATGTTTCCGCAGTGGCACTGGCCCTGGAGCTGCATGGTGGCGTCCGTTATCCGCGTGGCAGGGAACGCCAAGCGTAATCGATCGAGCGACTTACAACTGTCCGATCACCATCTGCACCAACAGGCTGCTCACCGCTACCGCCGCCCACACACCCAGCCCCAGCAGGATCGGACGCGCACCGGTGGAAGCCATCTTGCGCAGGTTGGCCGAGAGCCCGATGGCCGTGAGTGCCACGATGATCAGGAACTCGGCCGCAAGATGCAGCGCGGGTTGGATGGCCGCGGGTACCAGGCCCGCCGTACGCACACCCGACGCCACCAGGAACCACAGGATGAACCAGGGGAAGATGCGGGCGAGGCTGAAATCGCTGGCGCCCTGCTTCTTCTGCTTCCACGCCGTGGCGAAGGCCAGGATCAGGCAGATCGGAATGATCAGCGTGGCGCGGGTGAGCTTGACGATGGTGGCGTAGTCGCCGGCCTGCTTGCTGAAGCTGTAGCCCGCGGCGACCACCGACGAGGTGTCGTTGATCGCGGTGCCTGCCCACAATCCAAAGCCGAGATCGGAAAGGTGAAGCACGTGGCCAAGCAGCGGAAACAGCAGCACGGCGACCAGGTTGAACAGGAAGATGGTGGAGATGGCGAACGCGGTGTCGTGTTCGTCGGGCTTGATGATGGGCGTGACCGCCGCAATCGCCGAGCCACCGCAGATGGCCGTGCCGACGCCGATCAGGATCTTCAGTTTGTCATGCACCTTGAGCACGCGGCCCAGTCCCCAGGCTGCGAGGAAAGCGACCGTCATGGTCACCAGGGTGACCGAGAGCGATTCCAGTCCCGTCTTGGCGACCTGGTCCAGGCTCAGCCCGAAGCCCAGCGCGATGATCGACCACTGCAGCACCTGCTTGCCCGCGAATTGGATGCCCGGCGTATAGGTGCCGCTCGGGGCCGTCGTATTGCGCACCAGGATGCCCAGCACGATGCCGAACACCGGGCCGCCGATCAGCGGCGCCACCTTGCCCAACCCCAGTGCCACCAGGGCAATCGCCACGGACAACAGCAAGCCGGGAAGGCGGGAAGGGGTGGGGGCGGCGGGTATGGCGACGGCGGCGTTCATGGCGTTCTCCTGCAATGGCGGCATTCTCCGCCTCGCCAGCCATCAATAAAACTTTGAATTATTGATCGTTGTTATAAGATAAGCTGATGATCAACATCAGCCCGCGCCAGTTGGAGGTGTTCGTGCAGATCGCACGCCTCGGCAGCGTGCGCGCCGCCGCCGAGACACTTCATCTCACGCAACCGGCGGCGAGCATGGCGCTGGCGGAAATGGAGCGGCAATTGGAGGCTCCCGTATTCGCCCGCGAGCGCGGCCGTTTGCGCCTCAACACCCGTGGCCGCGAATTGCTGCCGCTGGCGCAGGAACTGTTGGAGCGTTACGCGGAATTCGGCCGCGTGGGCACAGGCGGCGCCGATGAACTCGGCGGCGAGCTGCGGGTAGGCGCAAGCAACACCGTGGGCAATTACCGCGTGGGCGAATTGCTGGGAGAGTTTGTGCGCGCCCATCCGCACGTCTCCGTGCGCCTGCGTGTATCGAACACCTCGGAAATCGTGGCGGCCATGCTCGATCACGCACTGGAACTGGGCTGCGTGGAAGGGCCGGTGGCGCATCCGTCGCTGGAGGTGCGTCCGTGGCGCGATGATGCGTTGGTGGTGTGCGCATCGCCCGATCATCCGCTGGCACGCAAACGGCGGCTGGAGCCCGAGGATTTCGCGGGTGCGCGATGGGTGTTGCGCGAACCGGGTTCGGCCACGCGCAGCCTGAGCGAACGTGCGCTTTCCAGCTTGCCCGCAGGCGAAACCGTGCTGGAGCTGGATCAGGCCGAAGCGATCAAGCAGGCCGTGATCGCCGGCCTAGGCATCGCCTGTATTCCGGAAGTGGCCATCATCGACGCAGTGGAGGCCGGACGATTGAAAGTGCTGCGCACACCGTTCCTCGACCTGCATCGCAAGCTGTCATTGGTGCTGCATCGGCAGCGCTATCGCGGCGCGTTGATCGAGGCGTTTCTGGGCAGCGCGGGATAGGCGCTGCGCGCGGAATCAGGCGGTGAGCTTGGCCAGCATGGCTTCCGCTTCTTCATGCGTGCGTGCGCGAAGAATGCGCGGCGCATGCGCGCGCAATACGCCATGATCGAGCGAGGCGAGACGATCGCGCACGTGCAGCAGCTGGCTGGGGTGCATGCTGAACTCGCACAGGCCCAGTGCCAGTAGCAGGCCGGTAAAGTTCGCGTCGCCGCCGATTTCGCCGCACAGGCTCACGCCCTTCTTGGCGCGGCGGCCTTCGGAAATGACGTAGGCAAGCAGGCGCAGCAGCGCCGGCTGCAGCGGGTTGTAGATGTTGTCCAGCGCATCGTTGCCGCGATCGGCGGCGAGCACGTACTGCGCAAGATCGTTGGTGCCGATGGCGAGGAAGTCGGCGTGCTCCAGCAGCGCGCGTACATTGATGGCCGCCGCCGGCACTTCGATCATCGCGCCGAGCTGCAGTTTCTCCGGCAGGTCGATGTTCTCGCGCTTCAACTCCTGTCGTGCGAGCTTGAACAGCGTGCGCACGGCAATGAGTTCGTCGGGCTGCGTGATCATCGGCACGAGCACGCGAACCGGCCCGTAGCAGGCGGCGCGAAGGATGGCGCGAATCTGCGTGGTGAACACGGCGGGATAGCGCAGCGAGAGGCGCACGCCGCGCACGCCCAGCGCGGGGTTGTCCTCGCCGCGCAGTACGAGGCCCGCGGCATCGGCCTTGTCGGCGCCGAGATCCAGCGTGCGAATGGTGACCGGCAGGCCGCCCATGCCAAGCACCAGGTCGCGATAGGCGATGAACTGCTCGTCTTCGGTGGGCAAGCCCTTCTGGCGCAGGAACAGGAATTCGGTGCGATACAGGCCCACGCCATCGGCGCCACGCGCGCGGGCCATGGCAATGTCGGCGGGCATCTCCGCGTTGGCGAACAGGCGGATGTCCACGCCATCGCGCGTGCGCGTCGGTGCGTTGGCCAAGGTGGCGAGACGACGGCCTTCCGCCGCTGCCTCGCGCTGCCAGGCGCGGTAGTGGGCCAGGTCCTGCGCGGTGGGATGCACCACGGCTTCGCCGCGTTCGGCATCGAGCAGGATCAGGTCGTCGTCGTGGATGGTGGACAACGCATCACGCGCGCCCACAAGCATCGGCAGGTCCAGGCTGCGCGCCAGGATGGCGCTGTGCGAATACGGGCTGCCGGAACTGGCGACAACGCCGAGCAATCCGGCGCCTGCGAGGTGCGCCATGTCGGCCGGGGCGATGGTGTCGGCAATGAGGATCTCGCCAACGCGTGCGGCCAGCTTGCGTTCTTCACGGCTGGTCTGGCGCTGCAGCGCGGAGATTACGCGGCTGATCACTTGGTCGACGTCTTCCTTGCGCGAACGCAGGTAGGGATCGTCCATCGCCTCGAACACGGCGGCAAGGCGGTCGCGTTGTTTTTTAAGAGCGGCGCCGGGGCGGTAATGGCCGATGCGCACCAGATCGTCCAGGCCGCGCAGCAGTTCCGGATCATCGAGCAGCAGGCTGTGCGCATCGATGAACTCGTTCACCTCGCGCGCGAGCGCGCCGTGCAGCTTGCCGCGCAGTTCGCGCAGTTCCTGGCGTGCGGTGTCCAGCGCGCGATGCAGGCGTGCCAGCTCGCTCTCGACTTCGTCTTCGTTGAGCGGGCGCGTATCGACCAGGTAGCGACTGGGCTGCACCAGGCGGGCGCGGCCGAGGGCCATGCCTTTCGCTGCCGTGGTGCCTGTCAGTACCTGTCTCATGAATGCCTTCCATGGTGGAGCGGCCGGCCCGGCCATGCGTGACGTCGGCATCCGGCCAACGCGTCGAATGCTGAAAGGGGAAGATCGCACGACGCAGCAAACCGGGCCGTGAATACGGCCTCAGGTCGAGACGCGCGTGCGAAGTTTTTCCCCACTCAGGCTCCTTCGTCGAACTTGCGGTCGAACAGCGCCACCACGGCGTCGATGGCCGATTGCTCGTCCGGCCCATCGGCGCGAACGGTGAGCGGCGTGCCGATGCCGGCGGCCAGCATCATCACGCCCATGATGCTCTGTGCATTCACCTCGCGGCCCTTGCTTACCAGCCACACGGTGGACTTGAAGCCCTGCACCAGCTGCACGAGCTTGGCCGAGGCGCGGGCATGCAGGCCCAGTTTGTTCGAAACGACGATCTCTTTCTCAAGCATGGTCGATGAAGATTCCTCCGCGGCCACCACTGGCGGCGATTTCCGCCAGCTCGTCCAACGGTTTTTCTGCGTAATTGAGCACGCGCAGCAGCATCGGGAGGTTGAGGCCCGACACGCAGCGCAAGCGGACACCCAGCGCGCCGAGCGACAGGCCGATGTTGCAGGGCGTGGCGCCGTACAGATCCGCGAGCACCAGCACACCGTCGCCTTCGTCCAGCTCGCGTGCGTGTTTGGCGGTGAGTGTGCGCATCACGTCCGGGTCCGCGTGCGGTGGAACCTCCACGGCCTCCACGCGCAGCGGCAGCTTGGGCAGCACGTGGTGGGAGGCGGAGATCAAGGCCTGCCCGACGGCTTCGTGCGTCATCAACAACACACCGACGCTCATGACGGCGTGCCAGTCCGCTTCATAGGTTTGGCAAGCATGGCTATCACTCGAGTTCGCGATGGAAGGTAAGCACGCCATTGCGTAGCGCGCGGTAATGGGCAGCAAGCTTTTCCACCAGGTACACCGAGCGGTGTCGACCGCCCGTGCAACCGATGGCAATGGTGACGTAGCTGCGGTCGTCCGCTTCGAAGCGCGGCAGCCAGGTATCGAGCCAGCGTGCGGTGTCGGCGTAGTACTCGGCCACCAGGGGTTGCGCGTCCAGATAATCGCGCACGGCCGCGTCCTTGCCCGAAAGCGGGCGCAGGGTGGGGTCCCAGTGCGGGTTCGGCAGGCAGCGTGCATCGAAGACGAAGTCCGCATCCAGCGGCAGGCCGCGGCGGAAGGCGAACGACTGGAACATCAGCGTGAGGCCTTCGGTGGCCTCGGCATAACCGGTGGCGATCAGGCGGCGCAGCTGGTGCACGTTCAGTTCGCTCGAATCGATCACCTTGTCCGAGATGGCCGAGAGCGGACGCAGCACGCGGCGTTCCTCGGCGATGGCATCGGCCAGCGACAGGCCCTGCCACGAGAGCGGATGGCGGCGGCGCGTTTCCGAGTAGCGCTTGATCAGTACGTCGTCGCGGCAGTCGAGGAAGATCAGGTGCGCCTTCACGCCCTTGGCTGCCAGCTCCGACAGGATGGCCGGCATGCGCTTGAGGTCTTCCCCGGGATTGCGCACGTCCACGCCCACGGCCACGTGGCGGCGCTTGCCCTCCACGTTGCCGCTCACCGCTGCGACGAGCTGCGGCAGCAAGGCGGTGGGCAGGTTGTCGACGCAATAGAAGTCCAGGTCTTCCAGCGCGCGCAAGGCAACGGTCTTGCCGCCGCCGGACATGCCGGTGAGCACGATCAGGTTGATCGGGTCAGTGCGTTTGAGCGTGTTGGTGGTTGTGCTTTCGCTCATGGGTCACCACGGAGGCAGCCGGCGCATCTGGTGCGCCTGGCGATCGATGAAAGTCTGTGCCGGGTCGATGCCCTTGCTCTTGAGCACATGGTTGCGCACCGCCGCTTCCACCAGCACCGCAAGGTTGCGGCCGGGCGCGACAGGAATCGTCATCATGGGCACGGGCACCTCGAAGATTTCGCGATGGCCGATATCGCCGGTGAGGCGCGTGAGTCCATCGGTGTCTTCCCCTTCGCGCAACGGTTTGAGGTGTATCACCAGGCGAAGGTATTTCGACGGCTTGACGGCGGTGTGACCGAACATCTCGCGCACGTTCAACACGCCCAGCCCGCGTACTTCCAGCAGGTCCTGCAGCAGCTCGGGGCAGGTGCCGTCGATCACGTCCGGCGCGATCAGGGTGAACTCGGTGGCGTCGTCGGCCACCAGCCGGTGACCGCGACTGATCAGTTCCAGCGCCAGCTCGCTCTTGCCCGAGCCCGACTCGCCGGTGATCAGCACGCCGATGGAAAACACCTCCAGGAACACGCCATGCAGCGTGACCTTGGGCGCCAGCATCCGCGCCAGGTGGTACTGCATCCAGGTCAGCAGCTCGTGGCCGCGCTTGGAACTGATCCACAGCGGCGTATTGGTTTCTTCCGCCACCTCGCGCAGGTCGGTGGGGATAGGTTGATCCTTGGTCACGATCATCGCCACGGGCTGGTAGGCGGCGATCTTGTTGATCGCTTCCCAGCGCTGGCGCGAATCGAGGCTGTCGAGGAAATTCAGTTCCTCGGTGCCGATGATCTGGATCTTGTTCGGATAGATGACGTTGAGATAGCCGATCAACGAGGGGCGGCGCGTGGTGGTCGCGGCCTGTTCGAGCACACGCGATTCGCCGCGCATGCCGGACACCCAGCGCAAGGCCATGCGCTCGTGAACGCTGTCATAGAGTTGTCGGGCGGAGAGCCGGTCCAAGCCTTGTCCTTTGCGCCACCGAAAAAGGGCGGCTACATGGACATTGTGCCAGTTCGCACCGGCGGACGCCTTGGAAACGGTGGAAAGTGAGGCGGAAGGCCCGCCCGGAGCCGGGCGGGCCTGGGAGAGATCAGCCGTACAGGCGCTCGTCCCGGACGGCGCGCTGATGCTTGTCGCAGATCTTCTCGCGGTGCTTGCGCAACTGGGTCACCAGCTTGTCGAAGAGCACGTCGATGGAGACGTACATGTCGTTCTCAAGCGCTTCGGCGTGCAGGGTGCTGCCCGTGACGTAGAGCGTGCCTTCGGCGCGCTGCTGGAGTTTGTTCACGGAGAGAACGACGCTCAGGCTGAGAATGCGTTCATCGAGGCGGGTGAGGCGGTCAAGCCGGCTGTTCACGTGGTCCCGGAGGGCCGGGGTGACTTCAATCTGCTGACCGCTGAGCTGAACTTGCATGTTGCGCCTCCTCTGGTACTTGCCGCGGACGCGGCTGGAATCGATGCGCCGGTCGCTACTGTCGTGAACGACACACCTTTGAAAACTCCGGTATTGCGAAGGTTTTTCTCCGGCCTCCTCACCAAGTCGGGATAGTCACTATGCACCTCTGACGATGTGCTCGCGTTAGGAAGACCTTCACGCCTCGGACATGACAGGTTTCCTTTCGCATCGTCTCAGCCATATGTATGGGGACGTCTTTTTTGCCGCCAAGTTCCCGGGGCGCTTTGCCACAGTGCGGGCAAGCTTGTTCAGCCAGCGCGCTGGCGCTCGCTGGAACTGGGAATACGCATGGCTTCGCGGTACTTGGCGACGGTGCGTCGGGCAACCTGAATGCCCTTGCGATGCAGCTCCTCCGCGATGGCCTGGTCGGACAGCGGCTTGCGCGGGTCCTCGGCATCCACCAGCTTGCGCAGCATGGCCTGGATGGCGGTGGCCGACGCGCTGCCACCGTCTTCGGTGGACACGCCGCTGGAGAAGAAGTGCTTGAGTTCGAACGTGCCCCGCGGCGTATGGATGTACTTGCGGGTAGTTACACGTGAAATGGTCGATTCGTGCATGCCCACTTCCTCGGCCACTTCACGCAGCACCAGCGGGTGCATGGCTTCGGGGCCGTAATCGAGGAAGGCGCTCTGCCGGCGCACGATGGCCTCGGCCACCTTCAGCAGGGTTTCGGCGCGCGATTCCAGGCTCTTGATGAGCCAGCGCGCCTCCTGCAACTGGCCGCGCATCCAGCTTGCATCAGTGCCACGCGCCTGCGCGATGAGGCCGCAGTAATGCTGGTTGAGCCCCAGGCGCGGCTGGCAATCGGGATTGAGGCTGACGCGCCAGCGGCCCGCATCCTTGCGCGCATACACGTCGGGCGCGACGTATTCGACGGGCGTCACGTCGAGCGCGGCGCCGGGGCGCGGATCCAGGCTGCGGATCAACACGGCGGCGGCAGCGGTGTCGTCTTCGCTCGCGCGCAATTTGCGTGCGAGGCGGGCGATGTCGTTGCGCGCAAGCAGTTCCAGTTCGGCATCCACGATGCGCAGCGCAAGTTCGCGCTGCGGCGTATCGGGATCGAACTGCTCCAGCTGCACGCGCAGGCAATCGCGCAAGTCGACGCTGGCAATGCCGGTGGGATCGAATCGCTGCAGCATGCGTCGCACATGCTCCACTTCCGCCTCAGTCGCCTTGACGTCGGTGGGCAGGGCGGTGATCAGCGACTCCATGCTTTCGGTGAGATAGCCGTCCGCGTTGAGCGCGTCGATCAGCACGGTGGCGATGGTGCGATCACGCGCACTCATGTGCGTGAGGTTGAGCTGCCACAGCAGATGTTCCTGCAGGGTTTCCTGCGCGGCGCTCTGCGGCTCGAAGCCGTCTTCGTCGGGATTGTTGTTGCGCGACGAGCTGCTGCCGGCCGAAAAATCGATCGGGTCGTCGCTGCTGTTGTCGACATCCGCATCGCCCCATTCGGGCGCTTCGGCGTTGTCGACGGTGTCGCTGGTGGTGGTGCTGGACGAGCTGGAGGGAATCGCATCCAGCGGCTCGGGCGCCTCGCGTTCGTCGCCGTCCACGTTCTCCGGATTGTCGTCGGCAAACTCGAGCAGCGGATTGCTTTCGGCGATCTGACGCAGCTCAGCCTCCAGCTCAAGCTGCGACAACTGCAGGAGGCGGATGGCCTGCTGCAACTGTGGTGTCAGCGTGAGCTGTTGATTGAGGCGAAACTGCAGTCCGGGTTTCATGCCAGCCGGTCAGGAAGAATGTGCGGTCATCCTAACTCCTGACCTCGGGAGCAGCCATAGGTCGAAGGCGAAATCGCGTACTACCTCAGATTTAGCCCTGACGGCAGCCTGTTCCGCCGCCGTTACAGGCGGAATTCGCGACCCAGGTAGACCTCGCGGACCTTCTCGTCGGCAAGGATGTGCGCAGGCGTGCCACGCGATAGCACTTCACCATCGTTGAGGATGTATGCGCGGTCACAAATGCCCAGCGTCTCGCGCACATTGTGGTCGGTGATGAGCACGCCGATGCCGCGTTCCTTGAGATGGCGCACGATGCGCTGGATTTCGCCGACCGAAATCGGGTCCACGCCCGCGAACGGTTCGTCCAGCAGCATGTAGCGGGGATGCGCGGCCAGCGCGCGCGCAATTTCCACGCGGCGGCGTTCGCCACCGGAAAGGCTGATGCCTTTCTGGTCGGCGATGTGCGCGATCTTCAGTTCGTCCAGCAGGCTTTCCAGTTCGTTGGTGCGGCGCTTTTCATCCCAGCCTTCGCGCAGTTCCAGCACGGCCATGATGTTGTCGGCCACCGTAAGGCGACGGAACACCGAGGCTTCCTGCGGCAGGTAGCCGATGCCGAGCTTGGCGCGCTGGTGCATCGGCAGGCCGGTGATGTCCTGCTTGTCCAGCTTGATGATGCCGGCGTCGGCTTCGATCAGGCCCACCACCATGTAGAAGCACGTGGTCTTGCCCGCGCCGTTGGGTCCGAGCAGACCCACCACTTCACCTTCGCGAATGGAAAACGCGAAGTCGCGCACGACCTGGCGCGCCTTGAAACTTTTTTGCAGACCTTCAGCAGAAAGCATCGATCAATGGCCCTCGGCCGGCTTGGTGGCCGGTTGCGGCGCCGGTGGCGGCGTGCCCGACTTCGGCGGCGTGGCGGTGGGCGTGGCCGGCTTCTGCTTGGGCAGGATCACGCCGTGCACCAGGCCATCGCCACCGGCTTCACCGGTGATCAGCGAGGACTGCGTGTTGTAGGTGAGCTTGTCGCCGTGGAATTCGCCACGACCCTGCTGGCGCACGACCGCATTGCCGGTGAGCACCGCAATGCCGTTGATGTTGTCGTAGTCGAGCTGGGCGGCGTCGCCCTGCATCAGGTTGTTGTTGTCGTCCAGCTGCTCGATGTGGGCGGGGCTGCCCGTCACCACGGCGCGCGCCACCTGGGTGTCGGCATCCAGATACAGCTTGGCCAGGGCACCGGTGAGCTTCATCGTGCCCTGGGTGGCCACGACGTTGCCCGTCAGCGTGGTGACGGTATTGGGCGCGTTGAACCCGTCCATGGACTTGGACGAGAAGTTCATCGGCTGGTTGCGGTCATCCTGCTTGGCCAGTGCCGGCTGCAGGATGAGCAGTCCCAGGCCCAGCAGGGCGAGGGGCAGCTTGAGACTTCTTGGGTCGCGGCGGAAACGAGCCGGTGACTTCATCGAACAGCTCCAGATGATTGGTGTTGAGGTTGGCACGCATGCCCACCCCGTTAAGTGTACGTGGGCCTTGCACCATATGCGCTGGGGCATCCGTCACCATGCGGTTTTCTTTTGGCCAGGCGGTGACGTCGGAGGTGTGCATTTCGGCCGCATCGGTCTGGGCAAAGGCCGCCCGGTGCATGTAGACCGGCCCTTGGAGCTTGAGCAGGGTGCCGCTCTTGTCGACCCAGGCGTACAGCGACTTGCCCAGCCACGGCGGCACGCCGGCCTCGTTGGACGGCAAGGTGAAGTCAGGCGTGTTGATGTACAGCGACTCGTCGTTCTCGCGGCGCTCCAGGTGCGGGGCGACCATCTCGAAACTGGGCAGCCCGTCCACGTCATACGACCAGAGCTGGAAATTGGTCAGGGTGTAGCCCGAACGCGGGGGACCCACGAACTCGCTCACCTTCGGTGCCGGTGCCAGCCACCAGTACAGCAACTGGGCCGCGCCCGTGGCCAGGCCGATAAGGACGATCGCCACCGGGAGGCCCCGGTCGCGCAGGTAACTGCGAAAGCTCACTTCCAGCGCTCCCGCTCGGCGTCCGACTTGCCCTGGGCGTGCAACACCATGTCGCAGACCTCGCGGGCCGCGCCCTGGCCGCCGCACAGGCGGGTGCGCCAATGGGATTGTTCCGCCACCCAGGGATGGGCGTTGGCCACCGCCACGGCCAGGCCGGCGATGCGCATGGCGGGCAGGTCGGGCAGGTCGTCACCCACGAAGGCCGCCTGTTCCGGCGCCAGGTTGAGCGCCTCCAGCAGTTGCTCCAGGCAGGCGCGCTTGTCGCCCTGGCCCTGGTAGACGTGGGCGATATCCAGCTCTTCCGCACGCAGCGCCACCGGATGGCTGATGCGGGCCGAAATGATGGCCACGTGTACGCCGTGCGCCATCAGCAGCTTCAGGCCCAGGCCGTCATGCACGTGGAACACCTTGGTTTCGTGGCCGTCCTCGGCGTACCACAGGCGCCCGTCGGTCAGGGTGCCGTCCACGTCGAACACGACGAGGCGGATCTTGGCGGCACGGGCGAGCACGTCAGCGGGGAGGTCAGCCAGATACATGGGAGCCGTCGGCAAAAGGGAAGGGCGCCACCGTCAAACGCCGCGCGGCGCAGTCGGTGGACGCAATAAGAGATAGCAGCCGAGCCTTTCGATCAGACCACACGGGCGCGGAGCAGATCGTGAATGTTAAGCGCTCCCACCACCTGCTGCTGGTCGTTAACCACCAGCAGCGCATGAATCTGGTGCTTTTCCATCAACTGGGCGGCTTCGATGGCCAGCTTGTCCGCGCCGATGGTCTTGGGGCCGCGCGTCATCAGTTCGGCCACGGTGGCGCCGCGCAGGTCCAGGTCGTCGTCGTCCAGCGCGCGGCGAAGGTCGCCGTCGGTGAACACGCCGAGCAGACGATGGTCGGCATCGACCACGGCGGTCATGCCCAGGTGCTTGCGCGTCATTTCCATCAGCGCCGTGGTGAGCGAGGCATTCGGCGGCACGGCCGGGATGCCTTCGCCGGTGTGCATCACGTCGCTGATGTGCAGCAACAAGCGACGGCCAAGGCTGCCCGCCGGATGCGAGCGGGCGAAATCTTCCGACGTGAAGCCGCGTGCCTCCAGCAAGGCGATGGCGAGCGCGTCGCCCATCACCAGCGCGGCCGTGGTGCTGGCGGTGGGCGCCAGCCCCAGCGGGCAGGCTTCGGCGGCAATGCTGGCGTCCAGGTGCACGTTGGCCTGGTCGGCCAGCGAGGAATGGGCGTTGCCCGTGATGGCGATGAGCGGAATGCCCTGGCGCTTGATCACCGGCAGGATGAACAGCACCTCGTCGGTTTCGCCCGAGTTGGACAGCGCGAGCACGATGTCCTGCGGCAGGATCATGCCGAGGTCGCCATGGCTGGCCTCGCCCGGATGCACGAAGAAAGCCGGCGTGCCGGTGGAAGCCAGCGTGGCGGCGATCTTGCGGGCCACATGGCCCGACTTGCCCATGCCGGTGACGACCACGCGGCCGGCGCAGCCCATGATCAGCCGGCAGGCTTCCACGAACTCGGGTCCGATGCGCGGTTCAAGGGCACGGATGGTGGCCGCCTCGGTGGCGATCACGGTGCGCGCGCTCTGCACGATGGCATCGGCGTTGATCGCGTGCGGGTTGGCTGTGGCGACGTGGGCGTTCATGCGTCCTCGAAAGTCTGCCGGATTTCCGTCATAACCCTGAATGGGCGGCTGGTAGAGGAAAATTCCTCTGAATCATTATGTTGTTGGCGGTCAACGGCCCAACGGGGGAGGGCGCCGACCTCACGTGTCGTTTCTGCGACAGAGGTTTTCCATTAACATGGCATATTCGCATTTTAACGTCATAGTCGCTGCCATTGGGTTCGGTTCCTCACCGGATCGGCGGCGCTGACCCAACTTAGCAAGTGGAAAAACCATGGACGCTGCCACCATCCAGGCAATGATCGAACAAGGCCTGCCCGGTGCTCAGGCTTCCGTCAGTGGCGATGACGGCGTGCACTTCGAAGCCCAAGTGGTGGCGGAACAGTTCGCCGGCAAGCTGCCGCTGGCGCGGCACCGCCTGGTTTACGCCACGCTTGGCGATCTCATGGGCGGTGCGATCCACGCGTTGGCCCTGAAGACGCTGACCCCCGCGGAAGTTGCTGCGCGCCGTTGAGGCCGCGCCGCACTCCCAAGCAAACCCTTCGCAAGGACTTTTGATGGCCAAGATCCTGATCAGTGGCGGCGAGCCGCTCCACGGTGAGGTGGGTATTTCGGGCGCCAAGAACGCCGTACTCCCGATCCTCGCTTCCTGCCTACTGGCCGACGAGCCGGTGGCGATCAGCAACGTGCCCCACCTGCACGATGTCACCACCTTCATCGAGCTGCTGGGCCAGATGGGCACGCAGCTGGTGCTGGACGACCGCATGAAGATGCACGTCGACCCGCGCACCACCGACCGCCACTTCGCCCCGTACGACCTGGTGCGCACCATGCGTGCGTCCATCCTGGTGCTGGGCCCGCTGGTGGCTCGCTTCGGCGAGGCCGAAGTGTCGTTGCCGGGCGGCTGTGCCATCGGCTCGCGTCCGGTCGACCAGCACATCCGCGGCCTGCAGGCGCTGGGCGCCGAGGTGGTCGTGGAGAACGGCTACATCAAGGCCAGGGCCAAGCGCCTGAAGGGCGCGCGCATCTCGATGGACATGGTCACCGTGACCGGCACCGAGAACATCATGATGGCCGCCGCGCTTGCGCAGGGCACCACCATTATCGAGAACGCCGCGCAGGAACCGGAAGTGGTCGACCTGGCGCACTGCCTGATCGCCATGGGTGCGCAGATCGAAGGCGCCGGCACCTCCACGCTCACCATCCACGGCGTGGAGCGCCTGCACGGCGCCGAATACGAAGTGCTGCCCGATCGCATCGAAACCGGCACCTTCCTGGTGGGCGCCGCGATGACCGGCGGCAAGGTGCGCGCACGCAACGCGCGTGCCGACACGCTCGATGCCGTGCTCGCCAAGCTGGAAGAAGCCGGCGCGCACATTTCCACCGGCCCCGACTGGATCGAGCTGGACATGCGTGGCCGCCGCCCCAAGGCGGTGAACATCACCACGGCACCGTACCCGGCATTCCCCACCGACATGCAGGCGCAGTTCACCGCGCTCAACTGCGTGGCCGAGGGCGTGGGCGTGATCACCGAGACGGTGTTCGAAAACCGCTTCATGCACGCATTGGAACTGCAGCGCCTCGGCGCCGACATCCGCCTGGAAGGCAACACCGCCATCATCAAGGGCGTGGAAAAGATGAGCGGCGCGCCCATCATGGCCACCGACCTTCGCGCCTCCGCCTGCCTCGTGCTTGCCGGCCTGGTGGCCGAAGGCGACACCACGGTGGATCGCGTGTATCACATCGATCGCGGCTACGAAAACATCGAGGAAAAACTCGGCGTGCTCGGCGCAAAGATTCGTCGACTGCCGTCCTGACGCGATGCTCGATGCGTGATGCGAAAAAGGCCGCTGATGCGGCCTTTTTCTTTGGGTTCGTGGGCAGCTTTATTGGCGGGTGCGCGTGGCGCCATCCGTATCGGGAGGACGTGTCCGCCTGGCAGCCACAAAGGCCCTTTCAACCGGCGGCTTCACGCGTTGGCGATAGCGAGACGTGTTCCATATCCGAATGATCCGCTTCCGAATCGGGACGGATCTTGACCAGGCAGACGGGAGGGCAGGGGCAAACTTCCGCAGGAGTCACGCGATGACCAAGACATTCAAGTTAGGTGACCACGTCCGCTGGAATTCCGAAGCCGGCTGGGTGAGCGGAACGATCATTGCCGTTCACTCGCGGGATTTCGACTTCAAGGGTTATACGCATCACGCCTCGGAAGACGACCCGCAGTACGAGATCAAGAGCGACAAGACCGATCACATCGCTGCCCACAAAGGTGCCGCGCTTCACCGGTATCGCGCCGACGACATGCCGTGACGCTTCCGTTCTTCACCATCGGCCATTCAAACCGCAGCCTCGACGAATTCATCGCGTTGTTGGGTGATGCCGGCGTCGAACGTGTGGTGGACGTCCGTGCCTTTCCGAGATCGCGGACCAACCCGCAGTTCAACGAATCGACGTTGCCCGACGCACTCTCGGCCTTCGGTCTCTCCTACGAACACCTGGCGGCGCTCGGCGGCCGACGCAGCAAGGCGACTCCCGTTCCAGCCGAGATCAACGGGTTCTGGACCAACCTGAGCTTTCACAATTACGCGGATTACGCGCTTTCAGAAAATTTCCGCACCGGCCTCGAGCATCTGATCGCCGAAGGTCGCAAGCGCCGCTGCGCCATCATGTGCTCGGAGGCTGTCTGGTGGCGATGCCATCGGCGCATCATTGCCGATTACCTGATCGCCAGAGATCAGCCCGTGTTTCATATTCTCGGAAAGGGCCACGTGGATGCGGCACGACTGACGGAGGGCGCCGAGATTCAAGCCGAGGGAAGGGTCATATACCCGACTGATGGACTGCCAACCGGCAGACTTTTTCCTTAGCTGAAAAGTCGAGCCCGGCTTCCGCTTTTTGAGGCGACTCAATAGAGCTGATCAGTGGTGTTAAAGCCCTATGCTGCTGCCCGGGTGGCGAGTATCCAGCATCAAGTGGATACCCCACGGCGATGACTGGCCGTTGCTCTGCTCCTGTTCGATCTCCAGTACGCCTTGGGGATTCTGTCTCTGCGAGACGATGCGGATGCGCTGCTTGCACGATTCCAGCACGTTGACCTGGGACCCCTGATTGCCGGTGTCGGTATCTTCCGCGTAGATGAGAGCAACAACTTCGCGACCGCTGGCACAAAGGGCATCACCTTTTTGCGCAAGCGAATGACTTTCTACTCGCAACATGAGGTCAGTGCGCGAAGAGGTGATTTCCTGACCCATGAGCTTCACGTCTTCGATGCGGGTTGCACGATCATCAAACAATTGCTGGAGGGTGAAGGTTCGTGGCTCGCCACCCACATCGAAAACAAGCGCGTCGCCCTTCGGATTGATCTTGAGATGTATGTCCGCTGCCGGCGCACTCGGCGCCGTGCTAACGGGAGACGCGGGTGTGGCGGCGGAGGCCGGTGCATTTTCGCTCCCGCTGCAACCGGTGAGCGTTGCCAAAAAGACAACGCCGACGACGAACTGTTTCAGCCACACATGCATCATGATCTTCCTTGATGGGGCAGGGCCGCTCTTCATCGGGGGCGACAGTTTGATCGAATCGCGGCGACCGCGATGTCCGTCGGCAGCTTCTTCATCTGCCTGAAAAAATCCACTCTTACGGGGCTTTACATGCGTTGCACCCGCGCGAACTCCGCTTGCGAAAACGCGCTTAATCCACGAGCGGACGATAGGCACGAACCACGGGCTTGGCCTTCTCCAAATCGTAGCGCGCTTGAAGTGCCAGCCAGTAAAAGGCGGTGGTGTCGAAGGCAAAGGCGAGGCGGATGGCGATCTTGGGCGTGATGGGGTGGGGGTCGGCGATGAAGGCTTTGATGTGGGTGGCGGGTATGCCGCTGCGGCGGGCGAGCCGGGCGGGGTTGAGTGCGTTGGGGATCAGGTGGCGGCATACGCGAAAAACTCGCCATCACAGGTAAGCAGTGCTTTTAGCAACGAACCCTCTGCTGAAATCGAGGTTTCCTCACCACTCGAAGAAGCAGAGTGGTTATCTGAGCTCATGGCGGGGCCGCAAGCGAGGAGCGTGATCAGCGCAAATAAAATGGTGGGTCGGTAACAAGAACTCATCTAGAGGATCCGATTCGGGTAGGGGGGGGCAAATGCAGCGCGGTGAGAAGTCAGTGCGTGGTTGACGAGGCATAATCGATCGCCAGGAGACGCTGATAGTTTGATCGGGCCGCCGCTGACGGGGCATCAGCTGCAGTCCTTTTCATTCGCCTGAAAGTTCCAAGCAGAGCCCTGCCTTTTTCAAATCAGTTCGGGATGACGGGCGGTGTGCTGTCGTCGCCGGTGACTGATTTAACGATGTACTCGATCTTCTGCTCACCCACTGCAGCGTGCTTGCGTGCCAACGCAATCAGTGCCTGGCAAGCCTCTGGCGAATCCCGCTTCGCCAACTTCATCTGCTCGCCGAGATCGTTCAACTGTTGGTCGAAGATCTGCTTCTGCTCAGGTGACCCAGCCTGCATGACCTGCCGAAGTGCCGTGTTGAGATCGAGGCTCTTGTGTTTCTGAAGATATTCAACCGCTACGCTGAGATGGGCGGTAGTTGCCTCACGCGCCAATTTCAGCTCCTGCAGTCCGGCTCGATAGCTTTCGGAATCAGTGCATTCATACGCGAAGCACGATGTGCTGACGCCCAACATCATAAGGAGGCCGGCAGCGGGTGCAGCGAAACGAATCATGGGAGTATCCGGAAAATAGTTAACGGGTGAACAGAGGTGATCGCGAACATCATTCGCTGGTAACTTTCAAGGCATTCAGGATGTCGACGTTGCCCCATTTAAACGAGCAACTACGGCCCGTTTCGACATGGATAGTCTTGCCATTAAGCTGCTGCTTCTCGGTCACCGGGGTGCACCCGCCCGTGATCTTCACGGTGGGTGTCCCTTGAATAGAGAGTGGAAACTCGATCGCCGCATCTACGGGCATTGCATGGGTCAGCGTGATGTCTTCGACGTAGTCATCCGGCAACACAAAGATCAACGCACGATCTACCTTGAGTGCGTAATAGTCGTGCTGAAATGGTGCGGACGTAACACAGAGTTCGCTGACATGCCCATTGATCGTTTGGCTGGCGCATTTCGGCTCGGCTGCGTGAGCCGCAGTTGCGAGCATGGCGAGCGCCGCAATGGAGGTCTTTCTCATGGTGCGTCCTTGCGCAGAGGGAATGAATATCTCCGCTTAGGAAAGTCCTGCACGGCGGTGCAAATAAGCGTGCAATAACTTGCCATCGTCACGGAAGATGCGAGATCAAAAGTCAGGGGTGTGCGGCCTTCAATTGGTCAAGGCGCTGTTTGAACTCGTCAATCGGTGACAAGGGATAGCCGCTCGTGTCGCATCCCGCGGCGTTCGCGGCATGAAAGTTATCGGCATAGTCCTGCTCGGCGGCGTTGTAGTTGACCGAGAAACTACCGGGACCCTTTTCCTGGATCAGGAAAAGCTGTGCCTCGGCACCCTTCACATCATTCGCATAGGCCTTGGTGAAATTTCGCGACGCGAAGTCATTTGCTTTCTGTGCGAACTGCATGTGCTCCGCACAGCTCATGGCCTGCTTGTTAGTCTGAACGGGCTGGCTGCTGCAGCTGGCCAGAAGCAGTGTCGAAACACCAACGAGAAGTCCCTTTTTGTAATTCATACCCTTCTTATGTTCCCTTTAAGAAAATCTGTTACGTGCTGAGTAAACGAGACGTTTGGGTCGAAATCGCCGTTGCGAGTGACGATGAATGCGCCTCATGGAAAGCCGATAGTTTGATCAGTCCCAAGCTGACGGAGCATCAGTCAGCAGCTTCTTTACTTGCCTGAAAATTCCACTCCGACCCCTGTTTTTTCAGAATCCCTTGTGCGGAAAACGGGGTCAGGTTCAGTTCCGGAGAATGTAGGAAGTGAACCTGACCCCGTTTTTGATCCAAAACATCATTGACGATGGGTGTTTCCGTGTTTGGAACGACAAATATGTGAACTATTCAAGAAAATAGTCGAATCGCTCGGGCAAATTCCAAGCAGCATCTTGAGCTTTGACCCGCTCCAAGATTCCAACGATCTGGGCGAACTTTCCTCCGAGAGCATCAGATGAAAGCCTTGAATTTTTCCAAACCAAAACGACGGGCCTTTCGACATCGGTACTTAACACATCCCACATTGCGTCAAGATTCCTCCCGTAGTGGCTTGGAAGGCCTAATTCTTCGGCGAGCACTGCATGAAAATCAGCCTCACTTCGGATAAATGCGCCATCAATAGAAACATTCATGCAAATCTCCAACTTACTTCCAAGTACCAATGGGGAACACAGTTTGATAGTGGTCAGGCGTCACGTACAACAAGCCATCATTTGAATACAAAAGCCTGGTACCAAGCTGGTTCGAGCGGGACATCGTGTTAGTTAGGCCAATGTCCGCCTCATACCAAACCTGCCCTGGTGACGACGGAAGAATACCAGTCGAATTTTGGAAGATATCTCCACCAAGGGCAAAACAGGGGTCAGAGTGCACTTTATAAAGGTCCACTCAGACCCCCGTTTTGGACCCCTGTTTTGACCCGCATTAGTCGTGCTTGCTTGGAATAAACGCCTGCCAATCTCTGTAGGTAGTGATCGATGCGCGAATAACTCCCGCAAAGAGTGAGAGCGCGACTATGTTCCACGCGCCATTTTGCAAAGTAGTTATGGATATGCGCAAAAATGGCCAAAATCCATTAATGCTATTAACGGATGTGACGGAGGCGGCAAGAATGGCGCCGCCACAAATTACCAGGGACCCTATCAAGCTGGTCCCTATCAAAATGTATAGAAACTTTGCTGCAACCTGGCCAGGTTTACGGGTTACGAAGAAATAGAGGGAAAGCTCATTTTTCGGGGGCATTGGCGTTCTTCTGGATGCTATTTGAGTAGCGGGTTACGGCCTCATTAAAAATCCCACCCATCGCATTGATCAGCACAGGATCCAAGCTGCCGTCGACCTTTGTGGTTAGGTAGTAGCTGGTCCCTGTTCCGATGGCAGCCGAGATGGCGTTCTGGTAGATACTTTCGTTTTCCTCATAGAGATAGTTGCTGAGCGCCGTGTTGCCGATGGCGGCCCCTGTATTGGCCGTCAGTATCGCGAGCGGCGCTTGGACGCCTGGCAGTCGAACCGCCCAGCCGCTAAACGTTCCGGTCACGCCAGCGATCACGACCTCAGTGGGGCGAACTTCTCCTGTCGAAATATACTGAGCGCCTGCATTGCTCATCATCGATGTAGTACCCGCTCCACCATAGGCAGCCCATGATGGAATAAGAGCTGCATCAGCTGCCAGGCTCCATCCCAGTGTTGCAGCGGCCGCGGCAATCTTGATACCCGCCACTGCCTGCGCTTTGCCAACGTCACTGAGATAAGCCTGCGTACGTGGATCACTCAGATCGTAATTCGCCCCATTCATGACGCACTCTGCTGTGCCGCACACGCCCAACACGCCGATGCTGTAGCTCTTGCCCGTGAGGGTGTCGCTAAAGCTCATCGAGTTACCACGCACACCTTGCTGCTCTGGCACGTATCCCTGGTCCACTGCTGTACCCGGTACCGATGGCGACTGCCACGTGTACTGCCAATTGCCATAGTCGGAGTTGAAGTTCGATCCGTAGCTCTTTTGGATGTCGGCATCACCCATATGCTGGGCGATGAACGATGCAGCACCATAGTCCAGTGATGGCATGTTCTGAGTGGCAACCACATCACTCGTGTAGCCGAATCGGCCGGGATTCTGGGAGGGTGAGAAGCTGAAGCTGGAACCCGGATCGGACGTACTGTTGCCCTGGCCATAGAACGACCAACTCAGAATCGTTTCACCGGCTCCGGCAGGAACATAGGCATTGGTGTTGATAGTGCTATCGCCCATACCCGGGTTTAGCATTGGCGCATTGGAACTGCCATAGCTGCTGTTTCGCATGGCATCTTCAATCTGCGCCTGGGTGTACTGTCCGTCACTCTTATCTGCCAACTGCTTGGCAAGGTCGTGCTCCCAACTGTGCAATTGCCGGTTGTACTGCTCCCCATTAAGTGCGGTCGCCGCACCCGCACCACCACCGACTGCACCACCAATCGCCGCACTAGCCAGATTCATCAACATACTTCGTTGCGCTGGATCCGTGATGTGCTGGTCATCCAAGTATTGCTGCATTCTTGCGCTGGCCGCCTCACTTGCGGTTGCGCCCATCGCGCCACCCAGCGCATCGCCGCCACCCAGTGCAGCCGTCGCGGCACCGACCAGGCCGTGCAGGATCACCTTGTTGGTACCGCCGTCACTCCACGATTGTTTTTCTTGCTCGGTCGCGGCGTGATTGGCCATGTAACTGGCGAGATCGCCCACGGCAGTCATGCCCACCTGTCCGGCCAGCATGCCGACCTGCTGGTTGTCCTGCACCTTCTGCGCATCAAAGATCGTCTTGATCGCTTGATTGTCCAGTGTGGGATTGCGATTCAAGCCACTCAGATCGGTGTCGCCGTTGCGAGTGATGATGGTGCCGTTGGCGATGCCGGCTTGGGTGGTGCTGCTTTCGTTGTCGTGTTGGGGGATACCGATGCCACCGTTGATACCGCCGCCCGATGTGCCCATGCCGCCGCCAATGCTGATGCTTTCGCTGCTATAGCTGGCTTTGTTCTGGATATCGCTAAACGTCAGTGAGCCCGTATCGAGCAGGTTCTTCGAGGCATCGGCCGTGCTGGCGATCACGCCACCTTTCAGGTCGGTGTTGCCATTGACGTGAATGTCGAAGCCGCCGCTGCCCGCGCCGATGCCGCTGATGTCGTTGACGCTGGCGTAGTTGCTCTTGGCTTGGCTGGCTGCCAGTGAGCCACTGACACCCACGCCACCGGTGCTCCAGCCGTACACCAGCGTGAGGCCGGCCTGCACGCTATGGTTGGCGTAGTCGTTGGTGTCCTGCTCACTGGCGATATTGAGATTGCCGCCAATGTTGCCGAGCACCGTGTTGCCCTTGGCTTGCGCGCCGATGATGTTGGTGTCGCCGCCGCTGATCAAGCTCAAGGTGTCGTTGGCGTTGATAGTGGTATCGGCGTGCGTGGTGCCGTTGCCGTGCCCTTGAGCCTGCCCAGCGGCGACAGTGAGATAGATGCCGGTGGTTTGACCAACGCTTACGCCCACTTCGCCGCTGCTGTTGTGGCTGTCGCTCTTGTCGGTGTGCTGTTCGGCCTGGCTGAGCAGGTTGATGTTGTTGGCGGCCGCTAGGGCGACGTTGTTGCCACTGACCTGACTGCCGATGACATTGAGGTCACCGCCCGTGGCGGCGATGGTAACGTTACCGTTGCTGTGAATGGTGCTGCCGTAGGCGGTTTCGTCGCGGGTCGTCTCGGTATTCGTCGCGCTGCTCGCACCCAGGCCGATACGCAAGGACATGCCCTGAGTATTGCCTTGTGCGGCCTGACTGACGGACTGCGCGCCCGTTTGGCCACCCAGGCCCATGGCATTGCCAGCGCCCGGCGAGAACAGCGTTTGAGCGGCCTGTGCCGCGTACAGCGCCTGCAAGCGCTTGTCGGTGGTGTGGGTGGCACCTTGCGCGTCGCCGATGACGGTGTTGGCGACGGTGGCTGCGCCGCCGGTGAGGCCGAGGTGGATGCCTGCGCTGCTTTGCTTCTGGGTGTGCGTGATGTCGGTAGTGCCCACCGCCGCATCGATGGTGACGTTCTTGCCGACGATGGTGGTGCTGGTCTGGCTGAGCACGTCGCTGCCGGTGATATGCACGTTGTTGCCGGCACTCAACGTAACGCTGCCATCGGTGCTGCCGACAGTGCTGCCGCTATAGCTCACATCGTTGATGCTGGTAGTGGTCGTGGTGGTGCGCTTGCCCGCCATCACACTCAGGCCGCCACCATTCATCACGCCGGTATGGCTTTTACCGGCGCTGTCGGCTTCGGTGTAGGTGTTCTGGCCCGCGTTGAGGGTGAGGTTGTTGCCGGCCGCTATCACCACGTCGTGGGTGCCCACTACTTGCGCGTTGGTACCAGTGAAGTCGTGGCCGGCGGCAACGGTGACGCTGTCGCCGGAGAGCAGAGTGCCGACGCTGGTGGATTGCGACAGGCTCTGGCTGCTGTTGCTGCTGCGCTTGTCCGGGTCGACGTTACCGAAGCGCGGGTCGAGCACGTTGGTGTTGAAGGTGCGCGACGTGGTTTTGCTGACGTCATGCTCTTCGCTGTGCACGTCATGGGCGTCGGTGAGGTTGATGTCGTGAGCGGCGGCGACATAAATCGCGCCCTGAGCCTGCACCTGGGCCGCTTGTGCGGTGAGGTCGTGGCCGGCGGTCAGCGCCACGTTGTTGCCGCTGATGGCGGTGCCTACGGCGTAGGTATCACTGACGCTGTCGTGGGTACGCGTGGTGCTGTGCGTGTTCCAGTTGCCACCGGTGGTCTTGGTGTCGACGGTGCTGGTGTGGGTTTCGCTGCCGGCGTTGAGCGTGAGGTCGTTGCCTGCGCCCAGGGCCACGTTGCCGTTGGCGCTGGTGAGCGTGGCGGCGGTGGCGGTGAGGTCGTGGCCGGCCGTGGCGGCCACACCGTTGCTGCCGCTGAGCGTGGTGCCGTGCACGGTCTCGTCGTACGTCGCCGTGTTGGTCACCGTGTGGCCCGACGCGGTCTTGCTGGTCACGCTTTGACTATCCGTCACCGCGTTCAGCGTGATGTCGTGGCCGGCAGCCACGCCCAGCTGATTGCCTGCTTTGAGCTGTGCACCTTGACTCACCAGGTCGTTGCCCGCCGCCATCGCCAGGTTGCCGCCCGCGCTGATACTGGTGACGCTATGGGTGAGGTTTTCCTGCACGGTCTGGCCGCTTTGCGTGCGCGTGGTGCGGCCGGTGGCGTCGAGGGTGAGGTTGTTGCCGGCGATCAGCGATGCATCGCCGACGGCGGTGATGGTGGATGCCGTGGCGGTAAGGTCGCGGCCGGCAACCATGGCGAGGTTGCCGCCGGATTGGACGGGTGCCGCGCCGATGGTCAGATCACGGCCGGCGACCAACGCCATGTTGCCGGTGGAAGTGACCGAACCCGTGTTGATCAGGTCACGCCCTGCCTGCACGCTGACGGCACCTCCGCTGATCGTGCCCGCGTTGACGGTGTCGCCGCGCGTGGCGATGGCGAGCTGCTGGCCGCCGTTGAGCGCGCCCTGGTTGATCAGCGTGTCGGCACTGATGGATGTGCCCTGCGTGCCGGTGATGGTGCCGTCGTTGCGCACGGTGCCCGACGACTGGATGTTCACGTCGTTGCCGGCGATCAACGCGCCATTGCTTTGCAGCGCATCGGCGGTGGCCTTGGAGAGATACACCACCGGTACCAGCACATGCTGGCCATCGACCACTTGATCGACCAGCCACACGATGTCCGAAGACAACGACGCAATCTGCGCGCTGGTGAGCGGGGTGCCCAGTTGCAGGCCGAGCTGCGAGGCTTGGTTGGCGGCGTCGTTCATCAGGGCGGTGTACTGCGACAGACCATCGCCACCGTTGAGCGTCTTGCGACCGGTGAGCTGCAGGATCTGGTCCATCACCAGGCTTTGTTCGTAGTAACCATCGCCCAGGCGCTTCTGGGTGCTGTCCGGCGAGTCGCCCAACGCGCGCAGCAGGTAATCGGAGCTGGTGACCGGGCCATTGGCAAAGCGCGGGGCGGTGGTGATCAGGAACGGCGCGCTGGGATCGCCGTGTTGCGCATAGATAGCGTTGTTGGGAGCCACATAACCGGGCAGCGGAGCGTTGGCGGTGCCAACCGTTTGCGAGGTGGCGCCCGTCGCGTTGCCGCCACCGTGCACCATCTGGCCCTGCGCTGTGCCTGGGCCGTTGGCGCCATGAATGCTCTGGCCTTGGGCACCGTCGATGGAACCCGTGGCGTCGACGGCATCACCCTGCGCACGATTGACGCCACCCGCGCCCTGCACGGCATCGGCCTGCACACCGTTCACCGATCCGGTGCTGGCGGCTTGGGCGGTGTGCGCCTGATCCGTCGTATGGCTACCGGGGCCGGTCATGTTGCCCACGGTGATGGTTGCGCCATTGCCATTGCGACCCACCACGGTATTGGTGATGTCACCGCCGTTGATGTTCAGGCTGCCGCCGGCGGTGATGGTGGAAGCGAGACCGTTACCCACGGCGTAGGTGATCCAGCTCGGCACGCTGCCCGGCGCGAGCACCACGCTTTGGGTGCTGCTGGTGCTGTCGTAGGTCCACCAGGCGCCCAACAGCCATGTACGCGGACTGCCGACGAGGTTTTGCGACTGCACTTGATCGGCTTGCGTGGTTTGCACCAGCCCAGTGGGCACCCAGGCGACGTTCTGCACGTTGTCGCTGCTGGCGCTGCCGCCCTGGCCGTTGATGGTGAGGTTGCGTCCGGCCGCGATGGCGGAGGCACTGTTGAGTACCGAGCCTTCGAGCGTGATGTCGCCACCGGCTTGCAGGCGACTCTGTGCGCTGGCCGCGGTGATGGTGGTGACGGACAACAATGTATCGGTGCTGGTGCCCTGATAGTTGGACGGCGCACCGTTGTGGTTGCCCGACTGGAAGAACACGCAGCGCGTGCTGCCGGTCTCGTGGGCTGCGCAGTAGCTTTGCGCCTTGGCGATTTCGGCCGCGCTCACTACCTGGCTGGGATCGATATTGGGCACCTGATGGGAGGCCGTCGGATCGTCGTAGACATACATCGGCGAGGTCGAGCTCTGCGAGTTCGCCGCTTGCTCCGCCGCAGAGAGCGTGAAGGTTCCCGTTTCGATGACACGCCGCGCGTTGGTGAACTGTTGCGCGCTGAGCGACAGATTGCCGCCGGCCTCGATGTCGCCAGAGAGATTGGTGACCGATCCACTGCGCGCGCCGCTGACGTTGCCGGCAATGATCAGGTCGCCTTGGGAGAACAGCGTGGCGTCGCGATTGAGCAGCGAGTCGCTCATGTACAGCGCCAGGGTATTCGCCGCAGCGATCATGCCGCTTTGATAAGCGGCGTTGTCGGTTGCCGAACCAAGGTCCGCCCCGTTGGTGAGGGTGGCCGCATCGATGCGTATGGCATCGCCCGTGATGTTGCCGGTGTTGTTGACGTCGTGGGCTTGCAGCGTGAGCGTGTCGCCTTCGAGCGAGCCACCGGTTTGGTTGTTGATGCCGCCACTGGTGGTGATGTGTGCAACCGCGCTGCCATTGTCTGCGCTGGCGTTGATCACGGCACCATTGGTGTTGATGACGTTGGCGGCCGTGACATCGAGTTCGCCGGACGTTTGCAGGGTGCCCTGGTTGGTCAGCGTGCCATCCACGGTAAGGCTGAGCACGCCATCGCTTTCCAGGCGCTGGCCGGCAAGATGGGTGTAGTCGCCGGTGATATGGGCATCCAGCAGTTGGCTGCCATAGATGCGGCCGATGCCGTTCAAACCGCTCAGCGTGGCATGCACGTTGGTGCCATCCACTTCGCCGCCGTTGTTATTGAGCGTGGGCGTGGTGAGCCACACCGTATTGGCCTGGATATGACCGCCGTTGGCGTTGGTGATCGCGGCGAGATTCAGCGTAGCGGTGTTGCCCGAGCCGAATTGGCCACCGGTATTGTCGAGCGTGGCGTTGCCGTTCTGGAAGCTGAGGTTGCCGGTGGCGTAGACGGTGCCACCCGCGTTGTTGAGGGAGCCGAGTGCGTCCAGGTTGAGATCGCGTTGGGCGACGATGGTGCCGCCTGCGCTGTTGTTGAC
Organism: Dyella japonica; assembly: GCF_040545895.1. Classification (GTDB taxonomy): domain Bacteria; phylum Pseudomonadota; class Gammaproteobacteria; order Xanthomonadales; family Rhodanobacteraceae; genus Dyella; species Dyella japonica_D. Next base: position 163,267 of record NZ_JBEPMU010000002.1, on the reverse strand, counting down.
GCCGCTGGTGCTGAGAACGAGATCGCCGCCGCGACTGCCGAGCGTGCCGCCGCGGTTGTCGAGCGTGCCTGCCGTGGTGACATGCAAACCCGCCGCAGCGTTGCTGTTGCTGCCAGCGAGGATTTGCCCTGCGACGTTGCTGACTGCGCCCGCGTTGAGCGTGGCCGCACCGGTGGCATCGATGCTGCCGGCGCTGTTATCGAGCGTGCCTTGCGCGGTGAGCGTCAACGCGCCGCTGGTTTGCAGCTGGCCACCGTTGCGGTTGAGCAGGTTACCGTTGCTGGTGAGCGTCAGGTCATGGCGGGCAAAAGTGGTGCCGCCGCTGTTGTCGATGGCGCCGGCGTGAATCGACGCGGCACCTTCGGCGCCGATCAGGCCACCGTTGGTGTTGCCCAGCGCCTGGGTAAGGTTGACGTTGAGTGCGCCGCTGTCGCCGCGCTGGATCAACTGGCCGCCGGTATTGTCCAGCGAGGTGCCGGTGATGTTGACCGCTCCCGTGCCATCGAGCACGCCACCGGCATTGGTGACCGTACCGCCATTGATGGTGAGCGCATCGCGCGCCTGCACCTGGCCCTGGGTGTTGTCGAGTGTCGTGGCGCCGAGCGTGACGCGTTGCCCATACAGGCCCGTGGTCTGCGTCGGGTTGCTGGCAAGCGTTTGGCGATTGAGCAGGGTTTGTGCCTGCACGGTGAGGTCGCCGGTGGCGATGATGCTGCCAGCGGTGTTGTCCAGCGTGTTGCCAATAGTGGCGGTGATGGCTTGCTGGGCTTGCACGGTGCCGGCGCGATTGCTCAGTCCACCGGCGGTGATCGCAAGTGCGCCATTGCTCTGCACGCTGCCGCTATCGTTGGTGAGTTGGCCGTCCACGGTGACGGCCAGCGTCGCATTGCTTGCGGCCTGGAGTTTGCCGCTGGTGTTGTCGAAGGTGCCGGCGTGCAGGATGGTGGCGCCTGCCGTCGTCACCGTGCCGCTCGTGTTGTCGAGCAGGCCGGTGACCTGCAGATCGGATGCGTCGGTGCCTGCGGCGATCAGTGTGCCGCCGCGGTTGCTCCATGCGCCGGCGGTAAGCGCGAGCGCGCCGTTACTCACGACATTGCCGGCGGTGTTGTCGAAGGTGCCGCGCGCCGTCAGCTGCAGCGGCGACGCGAAGCTAGTCCCCTCTTGGGAATCGCCGCTCAGCGCGATCAGGTTGCCGCCGGCCGTCGAGAGGTTGCCGGTGTCGATGCTGATGCGCTGCGCCTGGATGGTGCCCGCGCTGAGGTCGGTGGTGTCGCCGGTGACCGTGAGGGTGCCGTTGCTGACCAGCGTGCCGCCGTGGCCATTCAACGTGGTGGCATGAATGGTCGTATTGCTTTGTGCGGCGAGCAGCGATGCGGAACTGGTTCCCGCCTGGGAGATGCTGCCTTGCGTATTGTCGAGCGTGGCGGCGGAGAGCGTGAGATCGCCATTGCTGGCGATGACGCCTTGCTGGCTGTTGTCGAGCAGGCCGTTCGCGGTCACCGTCAATGCAGCGCCGGAAGCCTGCAGCGTGCCGCCCTGGTTGATCAGGTCGCCCGCTTGCACGGTGGTGGCGCCCATGGCGGCCAGTGTGCCGTGCGTGTTCTCGAAGCGCTGTGCGATGGTGAGCGCCGTAGCGTCGGTGCCGGCAGCCGTGATCGTGCCGCCCGTGTTGGTCAGCGACTGCACCGTCAGTTGCAGTGCGCCGTTGGTGGCAAGGGTGCCGGCGGTATTGTCGAAGGTGCCGCGTGCGGTCAGGTGCAAAGGATCAGCGCTCAGCGCCACCAGACTGCCACCGGCCGTGCTGAGATTGCCGGTATCGACGCTGATGTGCTGCGCCTGCGTGGTGCCGCCGCTGAGGTCGGTGTTGTTACCGGTCAGCGTGAGCGCGCCGTTGCTGACGATGGTGCCGCCGTGGCCGTTCAAGGTCGCGGCCTGGATGGTGGCGTTGCCTTGCCCCGCGTGCTGGATGGTGCCCTGCGTATTGTCCAGCGTGGTGGCGCCGAGCGAGAGGTCGCCGTCGCTGGCGATCAGGCCTTGCTGGCTGTTGTCGAGCAAGCCGCTGGCGGATACCGACAATGCCGCGCCCGAAGCTTGCAGCGTGCCCCCCTGGTTGATCAGGTCACCCGCTTGCACCGTGGTGGCGCTCATCGTCGCCAGCGTGCCGTGCGTGTTGTCGAAGCGCTGGGTGACGTTGAGAGACGTGGCGTTGTGGCCCGCAGCGGTGAGCGTGCCGCCGATGTTGGTGAGCGATTGCGCGGTGAGTTGCAGCGCGCCGTTGGTGGCGACGGTGCCGCCGGTGTTGTCGAAAGCGCCGCGCACGTTCATCTGCAACGCATCGCTGCTTAGTGCGACCAGCGAGCCACCCGCCGTGACGAGCGAGCCGGCATCCACGCTGATGTGCTGGGCTTGCGTGGTGCCGCCGCCAAGATCGATGGCGTTGCCGGTGAGCGTCAAGGTGCCGTTGCTGACCAGCGTGCCGCCGTGGCCGTTGAACGTAGCGGCATCGACGCTCAACCTGCCATTGCCGGTCTGCTGGATACTGCCTTGGGTGTTGTCGAGCGTGGTGGCGGAGAGCGTGAGATCGCCATCGCTGGCGATGACGCCTTGCTGGCTGTTGTCGAGCAGGCCGTTCGCGGTCACCGACAATGCCGCGCCGGAAACTTGCAGCGTGCCGCCTTGATTGATCAGATCACCGGCTTGGACGGTGGTGGCGCCCATGGCGGCCAGCGTGCCGTGCGTGTTGTCGAAACGTTGAGCCACGCTGAGTGTCGAGGCACTGGTGCCAGCGGCGGTGATGGTGGCGCTCGTGTTGCTCAGCGACTGCGCCGTCAGTTGCAGTGCGCCGTTGGTGGCGACCGTGCCGCCGGTGTTGTCGAAGCTGCCTCGCGCCGTGAGGTGCAAAGGATCAGCGCTCAGCGCCACCAGACTGCCACCGGCCGTGCTGAGATTGCCGGTATCGACGCTGATGTGCTGCGCTTGCGTGGTGCCGCCGCTGAGGTCGGTGTTGTCACCGGTCAGCGTGAGCGTGCCGTTGCTGACGATCGTGCCGCCGTGGCCGTTCAAGGTTGCGGCCTGGATGGTGGCGTTGCCTTGGCCCGCGTGCTGGATCGTGCCCTGCGTGTTGTCCAACGTGGTGGCGCTGAGCGAGAGGTCGCCATCGCTGGCGATCAGGCCTTGCTGGCTGTTGTCGAGCAGTCCATCCACGCTGAGCGTGAGCGGAGTACCACCCGTGCTGGCCTGTGCACTTGCGGTCTGTACGGTGCCGCCCTGATTGAGCAGCGAACCGGCGTGCACGGTCGTGGCGCCGTTGGCGGCGAGCATGCCGTGGCTGTTGGTGAAAGCGTTGGTGACGGTGATGCGCGTGGCATCGGCACTCGCCGCACTCAGCGTGCCTTGGGTGTTGTTGAGCGTCGCTGCCTGGATATCCAAGGCGCCATTGCTGAGTACGGTGCCGCCGGTATTGTCCCAGGTGCCGGTGGCATGCACGCTCATCGCGTCGGGTGCGGCGGCCTGCAACGTGCCGCCCGCGGTGCTGAGCGTGCCAGCATCGATCGCCAGCGTATTGGCGACCGTGGTGCCCTGGCTCAGATCGATGGCGTTGCCGGTGAGCGTCAGCGCGCCATTGCTCGCAAGCGTGCCGCCCGCACCGTTGAGCGTGTCGGCGTGAACGTTCAACGTGCCTGCGCCCGCCTGCTGCACCGCGCCGTGAGCGTTGCCGAACGTCCCGGCGGTGATGGCGAGGTCGCCGTTGGTCTGGATGGTGCCACCGTCGCTGTTATCGAACGTGCCTGTCACATGCCATGCGTTGGCATTGGCACCGGAGGCGCTGATGGTGCCGCCGCGGTTGTCGAGACTGGTGGTGTCGAGCGTCACCTGCGTGGCGCTCAGCGTGGCGTTCTGATGGTCCACCGCGCCAGCGGTAAGCCATACCGCTCCGGCCGTGGCGATCTTGCCGCCGGCACCGTAGAGCGCGTCGGTACGAACGGTCAATCCAGCGGTTCCGGCGTGCTCGATGGTGCCGGTCTGATTGACGATGGTTCCCGCATTGAGCGCGAACGACGCGGTATTGGTGGCCAACGTGCCACTGGTGTTGTCGAGTGTGCCGGCCACGCTCAGCGTCATCGGCGCGGTGTCGGCCAGGGTGACGGTGCCGCTGCGGTTGGACAGGCTTTGCGCATCGATTGCCGCGGCCTGGGCGAAGCTCAGCGTGCCGTTGTCGTTGGTGATCTGGTTGGCGTGGATGGTGGACGTGCCATCGATGGCCAGCGTACCGCCGCGATTGCTCAAGTCGCCGCTGCTCAAGTTGAGCTGGCGCAGTTCCAGTTGACCGCCGTCGTTCGCCAAGCCGGTGCTGCTGGCAAGATCGCCACCCACGGTGGCCGAGAATCCGGCCGCCGCGTTGATGTGGCCGCCATCGTTGTCGAGCAGGCCGCTGATGTGCAGCACGCCGTCGGCCAGCGGGGCGATGGGCGTGACGGGCGTGCCTGTTCCACCGGACGTTGCGCCACCGGTGTTGCCCGCAGAGCTGTTGCTGTCGCCGCCGCTGTTGCCTCCGCTCGCACCATCCGTCGGTGTGCTCGTCGATCCGCCATCGCTCGTCGCCGGTTCCGTCGCGCCGATGCGACCACCGTTGCGGTTGGAGAGTGCACCCGCATCGAGCGTCATGCCCTGGGAGCCAGTCTGCGCGATGGTGCCGCCCCCGTTGCGCAGCGATGCCGCGTCCACCGCGATGCGCGCGGCATTCATGTTGCCGTTGCTGTTGTCCACATCGGCAGGCGTGGTAATGGTGAGTTCGCGCGTTGCGCTGATCGTTCCCGCGTTCGCCACGCCGCCGGTGGCGGCGATTTGCGTATTGGCCTGCGACTGCAGGCTGCCGGTGTTTTCCAGTCGCCCGTCCTGCGTAACGACGAGGTCGCCCACGGACGCGCCGATGGTGCCCGCATTGCGTGCGCCGACGCCGTTTTCGGTGCCGAGCAGCACGATCTTGTTGGCGTACATGCCGCCCAGTGCGCTGACGTCCAGCGCGAGCGTGGGCTTGTCGCCCGACCCCGTGATGGCGGTGACCTGCGACTGATCCACGTTGACCTGGTTGGTGCCCGTGGTGACCTGCAGTTGCGGTGCCCAGATGCCGCCGTTCACCTGCACGGCGCGCGCGATGATGTCGGCGTAATCGGCGCGGCTCGCATCCATGCCTTTGCCGTTGATTTGAATAACGCCACCGGTGACGCGATAGCCGTCCAATGCGCCGCCCGTGAGCATCGGCGTGCCGGTAGTCAGCGTGAAGCGATTGGCGTTGATCACGCCGCAACCATCGCAGCTGATGCCTGCGGGATTGGCCACAATCACCTGCGCACGATCACCCGCGACTTCGATATAACCGTTCAACGCACTGGGATTGGGGCCAGTGACTTCGTTGAGGATGATCTTGGCGGTACCGGTGGCCAGCCAAGGATTGCCGGCGACACTGCCCGCAAGTTGCGTGGTGGTGTTGGTGCGCGAGTTGTTGAGCACCGCGCCAGTGGTATCGACATTGAAGTCGCTGTAGGTGTTGCGGCTCACGCCGGCCTTGCTCGGCGTGGTGATATTGATCACCGGTGCGACATTCGGCGCGCCCATCACCGTCGGGCGCTGGCTGCCTGGGGCATTCGGATCGGTGGCGATCTGGCCGGCGGTAGCAATCGAAGCCAGGCCGATCCAGCCAAAGGCCAGCCATAGACTCAGGCTTACCGGCCGCACTGTCGCCGCAACGACACCCTCGCTCTGGGAAGCGCCGCGCCCGGGTCGACGGACCAATTCCGACACGACCTGAAACAGGCCAAGCGCGTGATTGAAGACGATGCGGTAAAGGTGCTTGTTCATCGAACTCTTCCTTGAAGACGAATCAGCGGGCAGACGACGCCCACCATCGGCGTACGTGCGATCAGAACGACCAGTTCAGGCTGAAACCGGTGGTGGGGTTGTCCGTGGGGTAGCCATGTGGCTTGCTGATCGGTGCGCCGACAAAGACATCCCACGACCAGCCATGCCAGCCGCCGCGCAATCCGAGTGCGGCGCCCGCCAGGGTTTGGCCGAGTTCCGATGCGGTTGGCGGGCCGCCGACATGGCCGATATCGGCACCGACGTACAATTCTTGACCGCCGCCAAGCGTCCAGCCGAGGTCGTTGCGGATCAGCCAGCCGTGATCGCCGGTGAGTTGCAGTTCGCCGTCGAAGCCGCGCACGGTGTAGCGACCGCCGATCGCGAAGCGGTCCTGCGGCACCAGCGGTGTCTGGTTCCATTGCGCACGCCAGCTGCCGATGTAGCGGAAGCGTTGGTTGCCCAGTTGGAACGGCACGGTGAGTTGCGCATCGGCGGTGATGATTTCCGAGCGCGACGTGCCTTCGTTGAAGGCTTCCTCCGGCGCGTGCAGCGCATTGAATGCACCGGTACCTCGGCGGTACGCGGCATCGGCGTCGAGCGTGGCTGCGCCAATGAATTGCTTATAGGTAAAGCCCGCTTCCCAGCCGCCCTGGCGACGGCGCTGCACCAGCACTTCCGTGTCATCGACGAAGTTGTTGGAGTCGCGCTCCCAGGCGCGTGCGTAAGCGCTCAGCTTGATGGTGGCGTTGCGATAAAGCATGCGGCTGAGCCGTACATCGGCGTTGTGGCTGGTGCCGCTGTAAACGTAGTTCTGCTCGTAGCCCGCCACAGTCTGGTGATAGGCGTAGCTGCTGGCCGTGGCGCCGAGCTGCCAGTAGCCGTAGGGCACGTCGTAGTGCAGCGTGTAATTGCGCGTGCCCTTGCGATCGCCGTCGAACGCGTCTTGCCCCACGTTCGCGTAGAAGAGGTCGTTCCACGTCAGCAGATTGTCCAGCGAGAGGGTGGTGCCGCCTTGCACCTTGCCGGTGCCATCGCTGCCCGAATCGTCGAGCGAGAAGGCCAGGCGCATGCGCGTGGATTGCTTCCACACGATCAGCAGATCGCTCTCGCCGGCCTGCGCATCGCCGTCGGCGGGCACGATCTTGATGTCCGCATCTGCCGTGGGCACGCGCTTGAAGTTTTCCAGCGCCTGTTCGATGTCGCGCAGGTTGAGCAGGTCGCCGGGCCGCGCGGGCAGGGCGTCACGCCACGAGGTGGCGCGTGCATCCACGCCCGGCGCAAACCGGATCGCGCGAATGCGGCCGGGAATGAGCGTGAGCGTCAGGATGCCGGTGTTGAGGTCCTGTGGCTTGGCCACCACTCGCGTCGTGACATAGCCGCGGGCGACGATGGCGTTCTGGACGCGCTTCATCGCGACGTTGACGCCGCGCGTACCCAGGCAACGGCCGGTCGCCGGATCGTGCGGTAGGTCGGCGGCCTTGATCGCCCACGCAAACGCAGACGCGTCATCGCCGTCCAGGCGGATGGTGCGTATGGGAACGCACGGCGTTTCGTCGGCGGGAATGCGTTCGACCTGCGCCTGCACGGGCGTGGGCAGGCGTACGTCCGGCGTGCTCTGCTGTTGCTCCCGCAAGGCGCGTTCGCGTTCCTGCTGTCGCAAGAGTTCCTGGGTTGCCGTGTCGGCCGATTGCGCCACGACGCTGGCCATCGGAAGGCAGCCGAGCGCCAAGGCCAGCCATGGCCGGATCGTCTTCGTTCCCTGAATCACACACTCACCTCACCACGGACACGACGAGCCCGCGCCTCTGGCGCTGCCCTCGCGTCACGAATCAAAACCGAGAAGGGGCGCCCCGAGGAAACTCAACTCGTACCCTGTCAGGTACGGCCGCCACTTATCACGTGGGTTCGGCCAATGCAGGGCTTGAGGCCCGCGGGTGCCATAAACGGCGAAAGCTATGTGGTCGGGGTGCCGCTGAACATCAGGGAAATCTGATTTTCATGACGTTCTTCATGAAATGTGACGTGCGTCAACTTTTAGATGGGTTGACGGCCCCCCCTGATCTCAGTCCGAGAGGGAAACTTTCCTGGGCCGGAGCACTTCAGGAGGAAGTCGAGTGGGCAGTCGCTCAGCCGGTTTCGCGAGAAAAACTGGCGAGCCATGCGGCCAGATCGGCGACGTGAGCGCTCGTCGCGCTCACCGGGCCAGGGGTCAGTTGCCGCCCTTGTAACTGACCAACTGCAATTCCAGATTGCCGCCGTCGCTCTGCGAAAGCTTCACGGGAACCGGGTATTTCTGCGGTGCGTACCACGCGCTGAAGGTGTTCTCGTCGCCGCTGCGCACCACGCGTTCGGTCTGGAAGCTGCCGGCCGGCACCTTCACCGTGTCCTTGCCGGTGACCTTGAATTCCTGCGTTTCCACGTTGCGCTTGACGGCCACCGGCAGCGACACCGCTTGCTTGCCGGCGCGCAGGGCGAGGCCGATGGCGTAGGAGGTGGTGTTGCGATCGACCAGGCCGGGCGCGCTGGCGTAGGTCATCGGGCCCTTGCCGTCGTCCACCGTCACCTGGCCGCTGGTCCAGTTCACGTCGGTATGGCGCTGCTTGTTCTTGAAGCCGGCGTCCATCTTGTAGTCATAGCTGACCGTTTCCGGCGCGCCGTTGGTCCAGCGGAACGTGGTGGTTTCATTCGAGTTGGCGCCGAGCGCCGCCGCGATGCCGCCGGTTCCCTTGATCCGGTTGCTGTATTCCCACTGGCCATTGCCCGAGGATTTGAGCGTGATCACCGCTTCGCCAATGATCTGTCCACCTTGCGAGACCTGGTAGGTCGCGGTGAACGGTGTCGGCGCGGGCGTGGCGGCAACGGCGACGGTCGTTGAAAAGGCCAGCGCGAGACCGGCGGCGAACGTGCGGAGGGAGTGGGATGAGGTCATGGGGACCTCAGTCTACGGGCCGTTCCTGAACGACTTGTAGAGACGCGATGACCGCTCAGTCAACCAAAGCGCTGTTGCGCAGTTGCAGCGGCGCATCGAGCAGTTTGCCGTCCAGGGCCACGCGGTTGGGCGCGATCAGGTCCAGGCGTTGCTCGGCCATCAGCGTCAGCACGGCGGGAAGCAACTGGTGCTCGAAGGTGAGCAGGCGATGGGCGAGCTGTGCTTCGTCGTCGCCCGGCTGGATGCCGATGCGTGCCTGCGCGATCACCGGGCCGCCATCCAGCTCGGCCGTCACGTAGTGCACGCTGGCGCCATGTTCCGTATCGCCGGCTTCCAGTGCTCGGCGGTGCGTGTGCAGGCCGCGGTATTTCGGCAGCAGCGACGGATGGATGTTGATCATGCGGCCGACCCACGGTGACAACGCCTCGCCGTCGATGATGCGCATGAAACCGGCTAGCACGAGGACTTGCGCGCCGCTGGCGTCGAGCCGGCGGAACAGTTCCAGGTCGAAGTCGCGGCGACTGGCGAAGTCCTTCGCGCTGAGCGTGAAGGTGGGAATGCCCGCATCTTTCGCCAGCTGCAGCGCGCCGGCGTTCGCCTTGTCGCTGCCGACCACCACGAAGTCGACCGGCAGCGCGCCGGCATCGCGGGCGACGATCAAGGCTTGCAGGTTGCTGCCGCGCCCGGATGCGAGCACGGCAACGCGAAGACGCGGAGCGCTCACGGGTTCAGCCGATGTGGACGCGCTCGTCGCCCTGGGCGGGCACGATCTCGCCGATCACCGAGCTCTTGAGGCCATGCTTGGCCAGCAGCTCGCTGGCAGCGTGGACGGCGTCGCGCGGCAGGATCACGGTGAAGCCCACGCCGCAGTTGAACGTGCGCCACATTTCCTCGCGCGCCACGTTGCCTTCGCGCATCAGCCACTCGAACACCGGCGGCAACACGATGGCGGCGGCATCGATGCGGATGCCGAGGTTTTCCGGCACCACGCGGATGATGTTTTCCTTCAGGCCGCCACCGGTGATGTGCGCCATGCCGTGCACGGTCACCTGCTTCATCAGGTCCAGCATCGGCTTGACGTAGATGGTGGTGGGCGCCATCAGCGCGTCGGCAAGCGTGACGCCGCCGACATCGAGATCGAGCGGACTGCCCGCGCGCTCGAGAATCTTGCGGATCAGCGAGTAGCCGTTCGAATGCGGGCCAGAGGAGGCCACGCCGAGGATCACATCGCCAGCCACGATCTTCTCGCCGCTGAGCAGTTGCGACTTCTCGACCGCGCCGACGGTGAAGCCGCCGAGGTCGTATTCGCCCGGCGGATACATGTCGGGCATTTCGGCCGTTTCGCCGCCGATCAGCGCGCAGCCGGCCAGCTCGCAGCCCTTGGCGATGCCGCCGACCACGGCGACGGTGGTGTCCACGTCCAGCTTGCCGGTGGCGAAGTAGTCGAGGAAGAACAGCGGCTCGGCGCCCTGCACCAGCACGTCGTTCACGCACATGCCGACCAGATCGATGCCGATGGTGTCGTGGCGACCCAGCTGCTGGGCCAGCTTGAGCTTGGTGCCCACGCCGTCGGTGCCGGAGACCAGCACCGGCTCCTTGTACTTGCCCGAGAGGTCGAACAGGCCGCCGAAACCACCCAGGCCACCCATCACTTCAGGGCGGGAGGTGCGCTTGACCAGCGGCTTGATGCGTTCGACAACGGCATTGCCTGCGTCGATATCGACGCCAGCGGCGCGGTAGGTGAGAGCGTCGGACATGGGGGCAACCCGGCGTGGGAAACGACAAATTGTAGCAGCGTAAGGCCATGGTTGCCTGAGCGATGACGGCGAAGCGGGACCGCTTCGATGGACGCTAAGGGGCGGATTGGGCAGACTTCCGGGCGTCCCCCTCCGGATATTCCTCCCCATGCGCCTGTCCCGCCTGCTGCTCGTTTGTCTCATGCTGGGCCTTGCCCCGCTGCTGTCCGTCCACGCGCAGGGGCAGGTATCGCCGTACACCGTGGTCGTTTCCGTGGCCGATACCAGCGAAGCCGCCCGTGACAACGCCTTCGGCGACGCGTTGGCGCAGGTGCTGGCGCGTACCTCGGGCGGGCAGGACTTGAGCACCAAGCCGGGCTATGCCGATGTGCTGAAGGGCGCCTCGGGCATCGTGCAGCAGTACCAGTACCAGCGGGTTGCCACCGGCATGGCGTTGCAGGTCACCTTCGATCAGGCGGCCGTGCAGCGCGCGGTGTCCCAGATGGGCATCTCCGGCGGCGGTTCGCGCCCGCCCGTGCTGCTGGTGGTGCGCGACGAAGATGGCAGCGTGCTCACGCGCGACGCGCTGGCCGCGCTCACCCAGACCGTGGCCGCCAAGGGCTACAGCACGGTGTTGGCTGACCCGGCGAAGACGGGCGATACACCCAACCTCACCAGCGCCGAACCCGACCAGGTGGCCGCCATGGCGCGACAGTACAAGACCGGTCTGATGCTGCTGGGCCAGATCCATGGCAACGCCGCCGACTGGGTGCTCGTCTCGGGCGGTGCCCAGCAGAAATGGAGCACGCAGGGCGCCAACAGTGCGGCCGTGCTGACCGATGCCGGCAGCGGCCTGGCCGATCGCCTCGGCAAGCAGCTCAATGTGATCGGGTCGGCGACGGTCGACGGCAAGCTGTGGGTGTCACAGATCAACTCGGCCATGGATTACGCCAACCTGGTGGCCGTGTTGCGCGCCGATCCGAACGTGCGCCAGGTGACCACCTTGAGCGCACAGGGCGACGGCATGCTGTTCTCGGTGAAGTCGGGCCTGCCCATGGATGCGTTGGCCAACAGTCTTGCCGCGGGTGGTCGCGTCCTGCGTGGCGATTCGCACAGCGATGCGGACGCCAGCCTGCGCTGGGTGCACTGATCGCGTCACGGCGAAAGCCACGCCGCCTACTCGCCAGGATCTGGCGCGTGGGCCCTACCGCCCAACTCATGGGATGAGCCATGTCGATGACGCCTGACACCTCTCGCCGCTGGCAAATGCTCGCGATCACCGCGGCCATCCTTTACGTGTTCTGGCTGCTGGCGCCGGTGCTGATGCCGTTCGCGGTCGCTGCCATGCTGGCTTACCTGGGCGACCCGCTGGCCGACCGGCTGCAGCGGCTGGGCATGGGCCGCACGCTGGCGGTGAGCATCGTCTTCATCGTGCTGTTGCTGGTGACCGTCGGCGCGCTGATCCTGCTGATTCCGCTGATTTCCCGCCAGATCGACAACCTGGTGGAAAACATGCCCCGTTACGTGGACTGGGCGCGCAATACGGCCTTGCCCTGGGTGCAGGCCAAGCTGCATCTGGATCCGAGCGCGTTCGACAGCGATCGCCTGATCCAGCAGATCAAGGATCACCTTGGCTCGATCGGCAACGCGGCCTCGGTGGTGCTGGGCAAGATTTCCCGCTCCAGCGTGGGCGTGATCCTGTGGCTCACCAACATGGTGCTGGTACCGGTGGTGGCGTTCTACCTGCTGCGTGACTGGGACCGCCTGGTGGCCTGGATCGACCGCATGCTGCCGCGTTCCATCGAGCCCACTGTTGCGCATCTGGCCCGCGAGGCGGACAGCGTGCTCGGTGCCTTCGTGCGCGGCCAGCTGCTGGTGATGCTGGCACTGGGCATCTTCTACGGCGTGGCGCTGACCCTGATGGGGCTGTCGGTGGGCCCGCTGATCGGTATGATCGCCGGCTTGCTCAGCTTCGTGCCGTACTTGGGCTTCATCGTGGGCTTCGGCTCGGCCCTGATCGCGGCGTTGGTACAGTACGGCGACTGGACCCACGTGCTGCTCGTCGGCGGCATTTTCCTGGTCGGCCAGCTGCTGGAAGGCTACGTGCTGGTGCCGCAGCTGGTGGGGGACAAGATCGGTCTGCATCCGGTAGCGGTGATCTTTGCCGTGCTGGCGGGCGGTTACCTGTTCGGTTTCCTCGGCGTGCTGCTGGCGCTGCCGGCGGCCTCGGTGATCCTGGTGCTGCTGCGCTACCTGGCGGAGCGATACCGGCAAAGCGATCTGTACATGGAAGAGGGCCAGGGCGATCCTGTGCTCACTGAAGTGGACGTGGTCGTCGACACACCGCAAGGTGAAGTGGAAACCCGCACGGTCGTCGACGAGAAAGGCAACAAGAAGGACGCAGTACCACCCCCATGATTCCGCAGTTGCCGCTTGCCCTGCGTTGGCCCCGTCGCCAGCGCTTCGAACACTTCCATCCCGGCAGCAACGTCGTGACGCTGTCTGCCGTGGAGCAGTTGGCGTATGCACCGCATATGCCGTGGCTCTATCTGGCCGGACCCACCGGCAGCGGCAAAAGCCACCTGCTGATGGCGGCGTGCCAGGCGGCCATCCAGGGCGGTCGTACGGTGCAGTACCTGCCGCTGGCGAGCATCGGCAACCAGGCGGCGGCCATTCGTGGCGTGGTGGGCAGCGAATTCCTGGCGCTGGACGACCTGGGCGCCATTGCCGGCGACCACGAGGCCGAACACGCCTTGTTCGATGTGTACAACCAGGCCAAGGCCGAAGGCGCGGTGCTGTTGTTCGCGGCCGACGTTCTGCCGGTGCAGCTGGGTCTTGGTCTGCCGGATCTGCGCTCGCGCCTCGGTGCCTGCCAGCAGGCCTTGCTCAAGCCGCTGGATGATGCCGAGCGCCGCGACGTGCTGCGCAAGCAGGCTGCCGAACGCGGCATCGAGCTGGACGACACCGTGCTCGACTGGCTTTTCAACCGCTATGCCCGCGACCTTGGCGCGCTGCTCGACCTGCTCGACCGCCTCGACCAGGCCTCGCTCGCGGCGCAGCGGCGTATCACCGTGCCCTTCCTGCGCGGGTTTCTGCGCGAGACCGAGCCGGGCGCCTGAAGCACCAGGCAGAGGCATAAAAAAAGGCGCCCATGAGGCGCCTTTTTCGTACCGGGAGAAGGCCGATCAAGCCATCAACAAACGCGGTGTGGCATTCGCGCCGATGGCATCGACCATCGCCTGCGCCACATTGAGGTTGCCGGCGACGATGTTGCCGCTCTCCGGAATGCCTTCACGGCCGGCGAAATCGCAATAGCGGCCACCTGCCTCGCGCACCAGCAGGGCGCCGGCGGCCATGTCCCACGGCTTCAGGCCGATCTCGAAGAAACCGTCGTAGCGACCGGCGGCGACATAGGCCAGATCCAGCGCGGCCGAGCCCGAGCGACGGATGTCCTCGGCCTGGCCGAGCAGGGCGCGGGTCATGTCGAGCTGGGCGTCCAGGTGCGAGCGCTGGCGATACGGGAAGCCGGTGGCGATCATCGCGCCGCCAAGGTTGTCGCGCTTGGTGACGCGAATGCGGCGGTCGTTGAGGTAAGCGCCGTCGCCCTTGCTGGCGGTGAACAGTTCATCGCGCAGCGGATCGAACACCACCGCATACACCGGCTCGCCCTTGTCGAGCAGGGCAATGGAGACGGAGAAATGCGGGATGCCGCGCAGGTAGTTGTGCGTGCCGTCGAGCGGATCGATCACCCACACCAGCGGACCCTTGCCGATGGTGCCGCTTTCCTCGGCGAGGAAGGCATGCGTGGGGTAGGCGCGCTTGAGTTCCTTGACGATCTCGGCTTCGGCCAGGCGATCGACTTCCGAGGCGAAGTCCATGCGTTGCTTTTCGACGACGTTGAGTCCGTCGATGCGATTCATGTAACGCAGGATGATGTTTCCTGCGGAGCGCGCGGCGCGCACCGCGACGTTGACGGCGGGTCTTGGCATGGCTTCGGCTTTCAAAAGAGCGGGGTTTCGGCCGCGAAGTCTAGCAGAGACATGGCCTCGGGTCAGGCCAGCCGGGCCTGCGGGGTTTGACATGGCGGCCGGACATTTCCAAGCTTTGCGCCCATTTGCATGAAATCCTGCCCCGATGAGCGCTGAATCCGACCTCGCCGCCCGCATCCGCTATGTGCTGGTGCGCACCTCGCACCCCGGCAATATCGGCAGCGCGGCCCGCGCCATCCGCACCATGGGCTTCGACCGGATGGCCCTGGTGGCGCCGCAGAAGTTCCCGGACCGGGAGGCCTCGGCGCTGGCGGCCGGCGCCGATGACGTGCTGGAAAACGCCCTCGTGAGCGACGGCCTGGTCGATGCCCTGGCCGGCACCAGCCTGGCGCTGGGCCTGTCGGCCCGACGCCGCGGTGTGGACCTGGAGGAGATCACCCCACGCGAAGCCGCCGCCCGCGCGCTGGCCGCCGCCGCCCGGGGCGAGCAGGTGGCCTTGGTGTTCGGCAACGAGCGGACGGGCCTGGAAAACGAAGAGCTGGCGCGCTGCCATGCCATGGTGCGCATTCCCAGCGTGGACGATTTCAGCTCGCTGAACCTCTCGCAGGCCGTGCAGGTGATGGCCTATGAGCTGCGCGTGGCCTCGCTGGGCGAAGTCAGCGCACCGGTGCGCGCGGACGCCGAGCCACCGGCCGATGCGGCGCAGATGGAGCGCTTCTTCGAGCACCTCTCGCAGATGCTGGACGACATCGATTTCCACAAGGGCCGCGCACCCACCACGATCATGTTGCGCCTGCGCAAGCTGTTCCAGCGCGCCCAGCCGGACGAGCGCGAGCTGCGCGTGATGCACGGCATCTTTGCCGACGCCCAGCGCATGGCGCAGATCGCCAGCGGCAAGATCAAGGCATCGAAGAACGATTGACGTATTGCGGAGAAACGGTTCGGTCAGAAGCCGTCTTCGTCCACGTCGATCTTCGGCAGTCGCGTGATCATCAATTTGTCGATGCGCGCACCATCCAGGTCCACCACTTCCACGCGGAAACCGCGCCATTCGAAAGTTTCCGCGGTGACCGGAATGTGCCCCAGCACGGCCATCACCATGCCGGCCGCGGTGCGGTATTCGTGTTCCTCTTCGCCGGGCAGCGCATCGACCTGCAGCAGCTCGCGCAGGTCGTCGGTGGAGAGCGAGCCATCGACCAGCCAGCTGTCGTCGCCGCGCGGCGTGATGAGCGGGCTTTCCTTCGTGTCGCTGCTGCCCAGCTGGGTGGCGCCCACGATGGCGGCCAGCAGGTCGTTGAGCGTCACCAGGCCCACGATGTCGCCGTATTCGTCGACGACCAGCGCCAGCTGCGTTTCGGCGTCGCGGAATTCCTCCAGCAAGTCGAGCGCGCGCGCGGTGGCCGGCACGTAGAGCGGTTTGGACAGCTGCCCGAAGATGTCGGGCTTGCCTTCGGCAAAACCGCGGAGCAAGCGCTTCACTTCGACCACGCCGAGGATGTCGCTCTCGTCCCCGCGATACACCGGGTAACGCGAATACGGCGTGGTGCGAAGGATTTCCGCGTTCTCTTCGTAACCTGCCGCCGAGTCCATCCAGACGATGCGCGTGCGCGGCGTCATCACGCTGTCCACCGTGCGGTCGCCCAGGCGCAGCACGCGATTGACCATGTTGTGTTCGTCGCGGTCCAGCACGCCGTGTTCGGCGCTTTCCGCCACCAGCAGGCGGATTTCCTCTTCCGTCGCCACGTCGCTGCCGCGTCCCTTGACGCGAAGCAGGCGCAGCAGGAATCCGCTGGAGAGGTTGAGCAGCCATACGAACGGCGCCGTCACGCGGGACAGCACCATCATCGGCATCGAGACGTAGCCGGAGATCAGCTCGGGCGCGGAAAGCGCCAGGCGCTTGGGCACCAGTTCGCCGATGACGATGTTGATGAAGGAAATCAGCACGAAACCCAACACCAGGCCGATGCCCTTGGCATAGGGCTCCATCCAGGCCGCCCACCCGCCATGGAGGTCGCTGGCAATGTGGTCTCCCAGCGCGTCGCCGGCGAGCGCGCCGGTGACCAGGATGACCATGGTCATGCCGACCTGGACGGTGGACAGGAACCGCTCCGGCGCCTCGACATTGCGCAGGGCCATCCGCGCGCGGCGGCTGTCGCGGGCCATCCCCTTCAGGCGGCTCTTGCGGGAGGCCACCAGGGCCATTTCCGACAAGGCGAAAAAGCCGTTGAAGAGGGACAGCAGAACGACGATGAGGATGTCGGTCAGCATGAGGGCCGCCGGCCGGGGGGAAGGTCGCGTTTGGACATGAGACGCAGTGTAAGGCCTAAGGGCCCTGTAGGGGCCTGATGCGGCTTGCTAGAAGGCTCCTGTAACATAAACGTCATTTTCCGCCCCGCACCCCAGGCAATAACCGCATGTTTTCATTGCAAACGATTTTCGGTAAAGGCGACAAGTTCTACGGTCTGCTCGAGCAGAGTGCCGAGGCTGCGCACGAAAGTGCCAAGGCCCTGCATGAACTTGTCACGCGCAAGGATCACGCTCCCGTGATGGCCGCCTTTGCCGCTGCGCGCCAGCGCGAGAAGGCGCTGGCGGGGAAGATCAGCGAGGAGCTGGTGAATACCTTCGTCACCGCGCTTGACCGCGAGGACATCGAGGCGCTCAACTCGGCGCTCTACAAGATTCCCAAGACCATCGAGAAGTTCGCCGAACGCTACGAGATCGTGGCCAGCCGCGTGACCGAGGTGGATTTCGCCGCTCGCGCGCTCGTGCTCGAACGCGCCACGGCCGTGGTGTCGGAAATGATCGGCGAGCTGCGCCGCGGCCTGCGCATCGACCCGGTGAAGAAGCTGCAGGACCGCCTGCAGACGCTGGAGTCGGAAGGCGACCGCATGCTGCTCTTGCCGTACCGCACGCTTTACGTGGAAGGCAACGACGCCATGCGCGCCATGCTGGCGAAGGACTTGTTCGAGCTGCTGGAGAAGGCCATCGACAAGTGCCGCGACGTGGGCAACACCGTGTATTCGATCGTGCTGAAGAATTCCTGAGGCACGACCTGATGACTTCCCTTTCTCTGAGCCGCCCGGTCACGTTCCGGGCCCTTGGCGTTGTGCGCGAGGTGCGTGCATGAGCATCGGGCTTGCTATTGCCGTGGTGCTCATCGCCCTGGCTTTCACGTACATCAACGGTTTCCACGACACCGCCAACTCCATCGCCACTGTGGTCGCAACCAAGGTGCTGACGCCGGGACAGGCGGTGATGATGGCGGCGATCACCAACCTGATCGGCGCGCTGTGGGGAACGGCGGTGGCCAAGACCATCGCCTCCGGCCTGATCGACACGCACGTGATCGATGCGGGGCCGCAGCTGCTCATCTGCGCGCTGCTGGCGGCGACCGTGTGGAATCTCATCACCTGGTGGTGGGGTTTGCCGTCCAGTTCCAGCCATGCGCTGGTGGGCGCGCTGGTGGGCTCGGCCATTGCGGCCTCCGGCAACAACTTCGCATCGGTGATCTGGATGCAGGGCGGCGCCCACTGGTGGGATGGCAAGGGTGTGGTTCCCAAGGTCATCGTGCCCATGGTCATTTCGCCCTTGCTGGGTTTCGTCATCGGCTTCCTGCTGATGGGAGCGCTCTACGCGTTGCTCAGCTGGTTCTCCAGTCGCACCGGTTTCCTGAGGCGTTTTGGCCGCACGCCGTTCGTCAACGCATTTTTCGGCAAAGCGCAGATCGTGTCGGCAAGCGCGATGGGCCTCGCCCACGGCATGAACGATGCGCAGAAGAGCATGGGCATCATCGCGCTCGCTCTTGCCGGTGCCACCACGGCCGGTCAGTTCGACGGCCTGCCTCAGTGGCTGGGTTTCCTGCGCATCCACGGCGGAGCTGACGGCGGCTTCAACGTGCCGGCGTGGGTGGCGGTGGTCTGTGCGCTCACCATGGCCGGCGGTACGGCTGGCGGCGGCTGGCGCATCATCAAGACGCTGGGCCACAAGATGGTGAAGCTGCATCCCATCAATGGCTTTGCCGCGGAAGGCAGTTCGGCGGCGGTGATTCTTACCGCGTCGGCGTTTGGCATTCCCGTGTCGACCACGCACAACGTCTCGGCATCCATCATGGGTGTGGGCGCGGCCAAACGCTGGAATGCCATTCGCTGGTCGGTGGTGGAACGCATGGTGTGGGCGTGGATTCTCACGCTGCCGATCACCGCGCTGCTCGCCTACGGCTTCGTGCGTCTCACCGCGCTTTTTTGACGCATCGCGTGGGAGCGCCGTTTGCGCGCTCCCGCTGGATCAGAGATCGTCGCCACCCGCGGCGACGATCCGCTCCAGCTGATCGCCCAGCTCACCCAATTCTTCGATCAGCCGCTTGAGTTCGACCGCATCGAGCAATTCATAGGGGCGGTTCTCACACAGATGCAGATACGGCGAGCCGTCCAAATCGGCCACGGCCAGGAAACCCTTGCGCTGCTCCCAGTTGAAGCGCAGGCAACGACGCGGATCGGCGCCCGCGAGCGGCCCCACAGGCGTGGATATGCGCAGGTAACGGCGGCCGGATTCGTCTTCCAGCTCGGCGAGATAGATCCCCTGGTGGCGCTCGTGCGGCAACGTCAGATCGAAGCTGATGAGATAGGGATCGTTGTGGCGCAGCTCGTGCATGCTGCCGATGTGGGAACGCACGGCTTCGAAATGGCGCATGGTGCGATCTCCTTGGCAGGCTGAAGCGGCCTCGGTACTGTGCCACGACCCGGTGTAAAGAGCCTGTTGAAGATCATGGACAAGCCCAAGAACGAGGCGCACGCACGCATCTTTGCTGCCATCGCAGCTATTCCGCGCGGGCGTGTGGCGAGCTACGGCGCCATCGCCGCCAGGGCAGGGCTGCCGGGTAGGGCAAGGCTGGTAGGACGCGCGTTGGGCGAAGTGCCCGATGGCATGGAGCTGCCCTGGTTCCGCGTGCTGCGCTCTAGCGGGCAGATTGCCTTTCCACCGGGCAGCAGGGGATTTCGCGAACAGAGCAAGCGATTGAAGGCGGAAGGCGTAGAAGTGAAGAACGGTCGCGTGCCGCTGGCGACGTTCGGTCTTGATGCGGATCTCGATCGGGCGTTGTGGGGTATGCCCTGAGAAGAATGCAAATCCGATAGGAAGTTTTCGGCTTGGCTGATCGGGCGAATTTGCCGGTATGTGTGCGAGAGCTGGATCGCTTTCAGCCACAGGCGGGCTTGCCGCAAAAAAAAGAACCGCGCGCACGAGCGCGCGGTTCCAGCTCTTCCAGACGTCAGAATCGCTGCGTGTACTTCAGATAGTAGAAACGCCCGATATCGAAGCCACCGTAGTACGCGAAGCTGCTGTTCGGCTTCGAATACATGATGGGGCCTTCCTTGGCGAACACATTGTTCGCACCCACTGAAATGACGCCCTTCCACGGCATGGTCCAGCGGAACTGCACGTCGTTGAAGGTGGTGGACCCCGTGTGACGCTGTGCCTGCGCGCCATTGAACGGATCGACGTGGTCGGGATCGTTGCACTCATCCGCCCATGAGCAACGCTCCGTCATGCCGGAGTAGTAACGCATGGTCCACGTCATGCCGAAGATGCCGCGCGTCCAGTCCAGCGTAAGATTGGAACGCGTGCGGAAGTTACCGCCGTAACCGGTGAGGGGCTGGACGATGGTCGCGGGGTTGTCGTCGGCCTTGATGTTGTTGTAGTCGACATAAGTGGTGTTCCAACGCACCGCGAATTTGTCGAGCGAACCGATACTGAAGCGATAGTTCACGCCAAAGTCGTAGCCAGCGGTCTTCTGCCAACCTTTGTTAGTCAGGCCATAGAACATGTTGGTGATCACGCCAGTGCTCGGATCACGCTTGAAACCCAAGCAACGCGATGAGATGCCTGCGACATAGCAATCATCGAGGATGTCCTGCACTTCGTCCTGAGCGACAACGTTCTTGATGTCGATCTTGTACCAGTCGAGCGAAACATCGAAGCCTTCGATGTAATGCGGGCTGTATATGAGCCCCAGCGTGCGGGTAGTGGCGGTTTCCGGCGTCAGGCCGGGATTGGAGCCGTTGGTGAAAACGTAGTTTGTAGGGCACGGGTAGGTGGTGCATGGCTGCGACGCCTGACCCAACTGCACGTAGTTTGCCGGGGTGGGCGCCTGACCACCGAAACCGGAAGTACAGCGAGCAGCAACAGCTGGGTTCTTGCTGGAGGAGCCTGCATGGGTATCGCAGGGATCGGTGTAGTTCTCGAAGCTGCTGCCGGTGCCGCCGTAAAGATCAGAGATGGTCGGTGCGCGGAAGCCCTGCGCCCAACTGCCTCGGACGAGCAGGTCGTCGATCGGCTTCCACTTGATGCTGGCCTTGCTGTTGGTCGTGGAGCCGAAGTTGTCGTAGTCCGAATAGCGCGTGGCGACGTCAAGGGAGAGCTCGCGTGCCATTGTCATGTCTTTCAAAAGCGGCACGTCAAATTCCAGGTAGGCCTCGTTCACTGAGTACTTGCCCTGGGTCGTGGTCGCTGCCAGGCCCGAGCTCAGGCCCGCCTGGTTGAAGGCGTCCGGCACGAAGCGGCCGTTTTCCTGGCGATGCTCCAAGCCTGCAGCGATGCCGATGTCACCCGCCGGCAGACCTGCGACGGTGCCGGCAATGTTCGCGGTGTAATCAGTCGTCGTGGTCTTGCCGGTGTCGTGGAATTCCGGGAACAGAAAGGCTTGCAGGTCCGGATCGGCCAGCGAGCCTGCACCGGCCTGGCCATAAGGCAACAACGGATTCCACGGTACGCAACCGGCAATCGGGTTGGCAGGAGTGCCGCAATGGATCTTTCCATCGGAGCCCTTATACGAAGGACCAACGGCTTGAGCGACGTTGAGCAGGTTGAAGTCGCCATGGCCGGTCTTGAGCATATTGTTGCGATTGGTCATCGCACCAACGTCCCAGTTCCAGGTGTGACCGCCCAGTTCGAAGAACCCTTCGAAGCCACCCGTCCAGCGATAGGTTTCCAGTTCATTGTCCGTGGTGCGGGGGACTTCCCAGCCGCGACGCGTGAAGTTGAACGTCTTGCCCAGCGGGTTGAAGTAGCTGTTTGCATCCATCGGCGTGTCAAATGCCGCCGCCTGGTACGGATAACCTGCGATCTGCTGGGTCGTGCTCCGCTTGTTGTAGAGGAAGTCCGACTTGAACGCGATGTTATCCAGCAAGTTGTACTTGCCTGCTACGAACAGCGAGGTGCGCTGTGAGCCGGTTTGAACCATCATTTCTTGATTCGAATTTGAATATTCGGCCGGCGTGATCGGATGGTAGTTGGCGATATAACGCGGATCGGCACCGCGATTGAGCGTGCAGGTGGCCTTGGTGCCACCTGGTCCGCAAGGGCCGCTGAAAGAGCCGTTCTGGCTGATGCCGCTCCAGCCTGCGGTGGGGTGGAACGGGCCTGACGGGTAGGCACTGAAATCGCGATCCTTCGCCCACACCGGATCTTCCTTGGTGTACTGCGCGCTCAACATGATCGATCCACGGTCGTTGGCGGTGCCTAGCGTGAAATCGTAAATCTGCTTCTTTCCGTCGCCTTGGTCGTACTGGCCAGCGTAGGCACTGGCCTCGGCGCCGGTGAAGTTGCTGCGGGTAATGACGTTTACCACGCCTGCGATCGCGTCCGAGCCGTAGATGGATGAGCCGCCATCCTTCAGCACTTCGATGCGATCGATGGCCGAAACGGGGATCTGATCAAGGTCCTGCAGGCCCGTGGTATTCGCACCAAGACGCTTGCCGTTCACCAGGACCAGCGTGCGATTGGGACCGATGTTGCGCAGATCGACATAATAGCCGCCGACGTCCTCGCCCGACGCCAATGCACTAGCGCGACTAATGGGCGGCGAGCCGACCTCAGTCAGGTTCTGCATGATGTCGGCGACCGACGTGAAACCCTGATTTTCGAGTTGCGTACGGCTGATGGTGAGGACGGGCTGCGCTGTTTCGACGTCCACGCGCGGAATGCGCGAGCCCGTCACGGTAACGGTTTCCAGGTTCTTGGCTGACGTCTGGTCTGGTTTGGCGGGAGACGACTCCTGCGCGAAGGCCGTACCGGTTGCCGCCAGCGCGCCGGTGGCGATGGTCAAGCGAATAGCCAACGCTAGCCCGCGTTGATTGAGTGATTTCATGATCTTCCCCGTTGTCGTAGTTATCAGATACCTCGAGCCCCGCTGGCCCTGACTGGTCTCCCGCGTGTGCAGGTTTTTGCCCTGGCAACACTCCAGTCGTGAGGTTT
Source organism: Dyella japonica (assembly GCF_040545895.1). Taxonomy (GTDB): domain Bacteria; phylum Pseudomonadota; class Gammaproteobacteria; order Xanthomonadales; family Rhodanobacteraceae; genus Dyella; species Dyella japonica_D. Next base: position 140,504 of record NZ_JBEPMU010000002.1, on the reverse strand, counting down.
TTCGATAATGTTTTTTTTACTTCGGGGAGCCCATCGTTCCGGCTGCTATTTCCGTGTGGGCTTTTTCCCTGCCAGTGAGTAGGTCGATGGGTTAGTGCGTGTCCGTGCAAGTGGATTCGACAAGCTTGCTCAGGCGCATCACCATGCGCAGTCATTTGCTAGCATTTCCCGATGCCTCCCTCGCCCCTCGACATCCTTCACAGTGTTTTCGGCTACACCGAATTCCGCGGCCCGCAGCAGGCGATCGTCGATCAGTTGATCGAAGGGGGGGACGCGCTGGTGCTGATGCCTACCGGCGGCGGCAAGTCGCTCTGCTATCAGATTCCCGCCTTGGTGAGGCAGGGCACCGGCATCGTGGTGTCGCCGTTGATTGCGTTGATGCAGGATCAGGTGGACGCGCTGCGCGAAGCCGACGTTTCCGCGGCCTATCTCAATTCCAGCCTGGGTGCAGAAGATCAGCGCGAGGTGGAGCGCCGCTTGCTTGCCGGCGAGCTGAACCTTCTTTACGTCGCGCCGGAACGATTGTTGACGCCGCGTTTTCTCGGGTTGCTCGAGAGTACCGAAGTGGCGCTGTTTGCCATCGACGAAGCGCACTGCGTGTCGCAATGGGGCCACGATTTCCGCCCCGAGTATCGCGAGCTGGCGGTGCTGCACCAGCGCTTTCCGCAGATTCCGCGTATCGCGCTCACCGCCACGGCGGATCAGCGTACGCGCGATGAAATCGTCGAGCGGCTTGCGCTGCAGGACGCGCGTCAGTTCGTGTCGAGCTTTGACCGGCCGAACATCCGCTACCAGGTTGGCCTTCGTCACAATGCGCGTCGGCAGTTGATGGAATTCCTGGAGCGGCATCGCGGCGAAACAGGCATCGTCTACGCGCTCAGCCGGCGGAAAGTGGACGAAACGGCAACCTGGCTGACGGAAGCCGGCATCGAGGCGCTGCCCTATCACGCAGGGCTGGATGCCGCCACGCGCAATGCGAACCAGCGCCGTTTCCTGCGCGAGGATGGCGTGGTGATGGTGGCCACGGTGGCGTTTGGAATGGGTATCGACAAACCCGACGTGCGCTTCGTGGCGCATCTCGATCTGCCGCGCAGCATGGAAGGTTATTACCAGGAGACGGGTCGCGCGGGTCGCGACGGCCTGCCTTCCGATGCCTGGATGATTTATGGCCTGTCGGACGTGGTGACGATGAGTCAGATGATTGCGCAATCGGAATCGGCCGATGAGCGCAAACGCGTCGAACGCCAGAAGCTGGAATCGCAACTGGCGTATGCGGAGGCCACGCAATGCCGTCGCGAGCTGTTGCTTGCCGCGTTCGGCGAAACGTTCCATGGGCCATGCGGCCACTGCGACAACTGTATCGAGCCGCCCAAGACCTGGGACGCCACAGTGCCCGCGCAGAAGGCGCTTTCTGCCGTGTATCGCAGTGGCCAGCGCTTCGGTTCCGGGCATGTCATCAGCATCTTGCGCGGTGAGGACAGCACGCGCATGACGGACCTGGGCCACGATCGTCTTTCCACCTTCGGCATTGGCGCCGACATGGATGAAAAGCAGTGGCGCTCCGTCTTCCGCCAGTTGCTGGCGATGGGCCTGCTGGAAGCCGACGCCGAAGGTTTCGGCACGCTGCGTCTGAGCAAGGCCAGTCGCGAGGTGCTGGTGGGTAATCGCTCGGTTCGTCTGCGCGAAGACGCCACGCCGGCACGCGCGTCGCGTCGTCGTCGCGACAGCCAGTTGGTGACGGGCGGCAGTCTTGGCGTGGAGGCCTACGAGCAGCCGCTATGGGACGAGTTGCGCAAGTTGCGCACGCAGTTGGCGAAACAGCATGGCGTGCCGCCGTACGTGATCTTCCACGACGCGACCCTGCTGGCCATGCTGCGCGCCTTGCCGTCGAATGAAACGGAGCTGGCCTCGATCAGCGGTGTGGGCGAGGCAAAGCTCAAACGCTACGGGCGCGATTTTCTTGCGGTGATCAATGCGCAGGAGTGAGATGGAGGCAAGAGTGTGGCGGCCAGGGAGCCTGCTCAAGATGGCTCGCCAAGCTTCACTTCCCTCATCGTCATTCCCGCGAAAGCGGAAATCCAGCACCTTTATGCACCACCCTTATGCACCATTAGAAAGGCACTGGATTCCCGCTTTCGCGGGAATGACGGTGAGGGGTAGGGGTGCCGAGAGATCGTGAATAGGCTTCAGCCAGCCAGGCGCCAGCGCGTGCCATCGCTGGACACGCGCGAGTGCGCAAGCGCAAGTTCGGGGATATAGCGCCATTCGGCCAACTCACCAGGAAGTCGCGCTTGCGGGCAAGCGATGCGGATGGCGATGAGCGCGGCTTCGGCCGTTTCGTGGCGGCCGATTTCGTCGTCCTCGCACAGCACGCGCCATTGGCGACCGTGACGGATGATGCGGAACAGGCCGGATTTTGACGGGTAGACGTATTGCGCCAGCATAGGATTCGACGTTGGTGAGGACGGCGGATGGTGCGCAGCTTGCCTGCCGACGATGACTTCCCTGTGATTCCCGTCTGGCGCGGTTGTGACTGCCATGTTGCTGTTGTGTTTTGCCGTCATCTGAATCAGCGAGGCGTGAAAAACCTGTAGCCGGTGATGGGATCGGTTCACGAAAAAGGCCCGCATCGCTGCGGGCCTCTTCGTGGATCTTCTTGGAACAGTGATTACTTGCGCTGTGCTGCCGTGGTGTCGCGAGCGGCGCGGAATTCCGAATCCTTGCTCCAGTTCGGCCAGGTATCGGAGTTGGCCAGATCGCTGCCGAGCTTGTAGAGGATCTGTAGGTCACGCGCCATGCCGGTGAACGGCCAGTCGGCCTGCCATTCATCCGACGGCTGGTGATAGTGCTTGGCCACGTACTCGTCCTCGGCGGCCTTACCGGCAGCGACGCCGCCGTCCACCCAGTCATTGCCCGAACCGAACGACACCGCCGGCACGCCACGCTTGGCGAACGAGAAGTGATCGGAGCGGAAGAAGTGACCCGCTTCCGGCTTCGGATCGGCCGAGTAGACGAGGTTCCACTGCTTGGCCGTGGTGGTCAGTTCATCGAGCAGGTCGAGCTTGGCACTGCCGGAGATGGTGAAGTTGCGCGACGGACCGTGCGGATCGAGCGCGTCCATGTTGATGTCGGCCACGGTGGTGGCCAGCGGGTAGAGCGGCTTGGAGGCGTAGTACTCCGAGCCCAGCAGACCCTTTTCTTCGGCCGTGACGTTGAGGAACACCACGGAGCGTTCCGGCTTCGGCTCGCTCGCGAAGGCGCGTGCGAGTTCGATCAGCGCAGCGGTACCGGTGGCGTTGTCCACGGCGCCATTGTAGATCTTGTCGCCCTTCGCGTCGGGCGCGCCCACGCCCAGGTGGTCCCAGTGCGCGCTGTAGATCACCGTTTCGTTCGGGCGCTTGCTGCCCTCGATGCGGCCCACGATGTTGTGGGAGGTGATCACCTTGGAGTTGATCTTGTAGTTGGCCGAGAACGTCTCGTCCTTCAGCACGACCGGCTTGAAGTCGCGCGTCTGCGCCTGCTTCTTCAACGCTTCGAAATCGAGCCCGGCGGATTTGAACAGATCGACCGCGACATCACGCTGGATCCATGCCTCCACCGGCGTATGCGAGCTGGCGGGATGGTCGCGCACCACGTCGAACTGGGTGTTGGTATTGGAGTTGGCCACGGTCGCCCAGCCATAGGAGGCCGGTGCGGTTTCATGGACGATCAGCATGCCGGCGGCACCCTGGCGCGCGGCTTCTTCGTACTTGTAGGTCCAGCGGCCGTAATAGGTCATGGCCTTGCCGCCGAAGTCGCCCACGCCGGTTTCGAAGTCCGGGTCGTTGATCAGCACCACGGCGATCTTGCCCTTCAGGTCGACGCCCTTGAAGTCGTCCCAGTTGCGCTCCGGAGCCTTTACGCCGTAGCCCACGAACACCAGCGGCGCATCCTTGATCGACACGGCCTTGGAGCCGTCGAGCGCGGAACGCACGGCGATTTCCTTGCCCTGCGTCAGCGGCTCGTTCTTGCCGTTGACGTTGAAGGACAGCGACGGCGTGCCGGCGATGTCGGACTGCAACAGCGGTACGGCCTGCGTCCATTCGCGCTTGCCGTTCTTGAGGTCGCCGCCGGGCTGCACGCCGGCAGCCTTGAACTGGGCGACCACGTAATCGATGGTCTTGGTTTCGGCCGGCGTGGCGGGGCCGCGGCCCTCGAAGGTGTCGGAAGAAAGCGTCTTGACGTCCTCCGACAGACGGTGTGGATCGATGGTCGGTGTGGAGGGCGCATCGGCAGCGAACAGCGCCGACGTCACGGACAGGGCGAGCAGGGATAAGGCCAATCGCTTCATGGACAGCACCTAGCGTGGAAACGAACCTCGATAGTAGAGACGGCCGCCGTTGCCGGTCCATAGCCGCCTGACGTGGCGCCGTCGGCGAGTAGCGCGGGCAGGTCAGGAAAAGCCCTGAAAAACAGGCTTCCCGAGGGTGCGAACGTGACTTTCTTCACCCCCGCGAGGCCGATATCGAAAAAAAACCGCATTTTTTCCGTCCTGCAGCTTGGCGTGATGGGCTGGCATGCCATACATTCCGCATGCCGAGAGGCATTCAAACACCATCTCTATTGATCACCACGGGGAAATGTATGGCGAAGGCGCAAAAAGCAGCAGCAAAGAAGAAGGCCGCTCCGAAGGCAGCTCCGAAGGCCGCCAAGGCGGTTGTTCATAAGCCGATCAAGGAAGCACTGGGCAAGTCGGGCCTGGTCGCCCACATCGCTGAAGCCAGCGGCGTGGTGGCCAAGGACGTGCGCGCGGTGCTGGCCTCCCTCGAGGCTGCCGTGACCGGTTCGGTGCACAAGAAGGGCGCTGGCCACTTCACCATGCCGGGCCTGCTGAAGATCACCGCCGTCAACGTGCCGGCCAAGCCGAAGCGCAAGGGCATCAATCCCTTCACCAAGGAAGAGCAGTGGTTCGCTGCCAAGCCGGCCACGGTGAAGCTGAAGATCCGCGCGCTGAAGAAGCTCAAGGACGCCGCTCTCTGAGCGTAGCGCTTCAGTAGAGCATTCTCGTCAGGTGCGGCGTTCGCGTCGCACCTGACATCTTCGGAAGTGATGCATCGCCCGCGCCCTGTCGCCGGCCACTTCCCGCCGACTGCACTCCTGCTTGTCGGTATCGATCACCCGATCTATCTGCGGATCCAACGCGGCAAGCTCATGTTCTTGCCGGCGGGGTTGTCCGTGTTGACCATCTCCACGCCTTCCTTGAAATCCGCGTCATGCAGGTGGGTATAACCCTGCGTGGATTGCCGCGCGAATGCCGGCCTCGCTCATTCGAGGCACCTGTTTGTCTGGAGCGGCGGAACAATCCGTGGCCATCGTGATCATCAAGGCCACCTTCTTCATGGATGCGCCTTGACGGTGGGGTTGCATCCAAAACAACTTGCGGTGAGCACAGGGCGAGCCGACGGTTGAAGTGGAATGGCAGTGGTTGAGCAGCCGATCAAGGAAAGCGGGTTCATACATTTCGTTGAGGCGGTGGGGTTCATGCTCCCGTCGTGCGCCTGGTCCATAGTGGATGCAGGTGCCGTGGCGGCACCTGCGCATCGCCGCTGCCGGAGGGCGCTGCGGCGCGACCAAGAAGATCACCCACTGAGGGCATGACATGGCTACCCCGAGCGATCTCCCGTTGAGCCTCTACAAGGCCAACACCGAGTTTCAGCTGCGCGTGAACAAGCTGGTGATGGAAAACTGGAAGAAGTGGCTTGAGCTGTCCACGCGCGCGATGGATGACGGCATCGCCGAACAGCAGGCGCGCGTGGAGCACCTGATCAAGGCACAGGATTGGGCAGCGCTCGCCTCCATGCCGGCCGACACGTTCTGGCGTCAGCTGCAGCAGCGTATGGGCGACGCCAGTGTCACCAACCAGATCGCCGCGAATGTGCAGGCGCATTTCGCCAAGGGCCTTCAGGATGCGGTGCAGACGTGGCAGCAGGACACCGCCCGCGCACTGGGCGGTGTGGGTGACATGAGCCTGTCCGAACCATGGAAGGACATTCTGTCGCCCTGGGGCAAGTTTCATCCGACGACCTGACGCCAGCGCCAGCGACACCCGGTGAACGGGCCCGAGTGTCGTCAGGTCGCTTGCTCGCCGTGGCGTCGCCCGTATCCCCTCCCGTGTACAAGCCGCCTCGTTCTGCCGACTCCATCGCGTTACCGAGGCGGCGCTCGTGATCAACTTCGCCGCTGCCGGCGGTGTCGGGGCGTGGCGCGTGGGGATGCGCGATGCCGGCCAACCTCGTCGGCAAGGGCAAGCGGCAGGCCGCGCGATTGGATGGACCGCCCAGCTTCCCCGTCTTGTCACATAGGTTTAGTTAGCTAGAGAGCGCGGCGTCCTCGGGGCGCCGCCTGCTGGCGGTGAATCCCTACCGCCAGGACAAGGTTCAGCGCAGGGGGATGGGTGGAGCGAGGACTGGGCATGGCTCTTCGGGGCCGGGCCGGCCATGTGCCGGCGAACGACAGAGTCGATGTGCGTTTCATGCGCGATGGATATCGCGCGTGGCGTAGTGCGTATTTGCAGGCCCTGTCCGCGGCATGCCGATTCCTTGCGCTTGCAGGGTGCGCGCCGGCGCGGTGGCCGGTGCGCCCGCCACGGACATCGACGGCCCTGCACTGATGCGCTACGCGATCTACTTCTGCCCAGCGCCCGCGAGTGCGCTCGCTTCGCTGGGCCGCGATTGGCTGAGCACTGACCTCGCTGCCAATGGCATTCCCGGCATTGGGCTCAGTCGTTGGAATGCGATGTTGGCCGATGTCCGCCGCTATGGCTGGCACGCCACGCTGCGATCGCCGTTCACGCTGTCGCCAGACGTCGACCTTGGCGATCTGCGTCAGGCGCTGGCTCTCGTCGCCAGGTCGCATGCACCGATCAACCTCACCCTGCGTTGTGCGCGGCTGGCCGGTTTTCCCGCGCTGCGCCCACTGGGCGACTGCAAGGCGGTGAATGCCCTGGCGGCCGCCTGCGTCGAAGCCATCGAACCCTTGCGCTTGCCGCTGGCAGAGCACGATTTCCAGCGCCGCGCCCCCGGGCTCGACGCCATTGAAACCCACTATCTCGGACGTTACGGATACCCCTACGTGTTTGAACGCTACCGTTTCCACATGACGCTATCGGCGCCGGCTTCCGTCGAGGAAGAGCGGGCGCTGCAGCGCTGGCTCTCGCTGCGCGCATCGATGCTGCCCACGGCCCGTATCGATGCGTTGACCTTGTGCGTCGAGCAGTCGCCTGGCGCCGCCTTCGAACCGCTCGAACGCATCGCCCTGCACAAGGCATCGGTTGCCTGATCGCGACATGTCCGTCTCCATAAATGCACGCCGGCGGGCGGTGCTTTGCCCATCCATCCTTCGGTGGGTGGGACGTGCTCCAGCGCTGTTCGCCCTGCCTGCGCCACGCCGCGATTGCCACGTGCCGTTGCCATGGCGATGACGATGCGCAGCCATTGCCAGGGCTCACGTTGGCTTGACGCGTACGAGGGGATTCTGCAAGTCCCACGACGGTGTCGACGACGCTCGGTACCCTCGCCAAGGGCACGGCTTCGGCCGTCCGGCATTCCTGGTGAAATCTCCTGGGAGCGCGTCATGAACAAGACGGTGTGGATTGTGGTCGCCAATCGCGGCGTAGCCCGGTTGTTCCAGGCTCGGCAACCCACGGGTCCGTTGGAGGAACTGGATGCCTTCATCCATCCCGAGGCGAGGCTTCATGAGCAGGACCTGGTCTCCGATCGCCCGGGGCGGGGCTTTGACCGGGTCGGTCCCGGAGGCCACGCCGAGGAGCCCGACACCACCATGGTCGAGCAGGAAACCGGCAACTTTGCCCTGGAGCTTTCCCGGTTTCTGCTGAAAGGCCGCACGGATGGCCGGTTCGACGGCCTGATGCTGATCGCCGCCCCCGCATTCCTGGGTTCGCTGCGGGATCGGTTGGACGGCCCCACGCGAGGCAGGATCATGCTCGAAGTGGCCAAGAACCTGGTGCATCTGGATGCCGCCGCCGTGCGCAATTACCTGCCGGACCGGCTCTATTCCGCCGTGGGTGCCTGACCCTCTGTTGTTGCCGGACGGGGAGGCAAAAAAGTGCGTTGGCCGCTACATGCTCCGCTTCCAGCCCGCCCCGCGCGAGCGCCGCGACTTTCATGACTCGATGCCGAAATGTTTGACGTGGCGCACATTTGCAACAACTGGGTGCGCTAGGATAGTGCGGTTAAAACGCGGGGGCGTTTCACGATCCTTTCACGCCCTAACCGATGTTATCGGCCGCTTACGCGGAAGCCCGGCGTAAGCGAGGGAACACTGATCAGGGGGATGCAATGCTGGACGCTCCGTGGGCCAAGCCGTGGTTCCGCCGCATCGGCATTGCCGTCTCGTATGGGCTGCTGATCGCGCTCGTTCGTCAGATCACGATCACCCATTTCGTGCTGGTTGGCGGCGTCCACCTGGTTGTGCTGTTGCTTACCCGTTACCGCGACTGGCCGGCGCTGGTTGCCGGTGAGATGGTCGTGTTGCTTCCCACCGCCCTGGAGTGCGTGGGGCAATTTGGTCTGCCGTGGGCCGTCGGGTACATCATTCCCGGCATCGTGATCATGGCGCCCTTCGTCTATCTGATTCGGGAGCGCTGGCCGATCGTGACGCCGCGCCACACCGTCAACATGGGCGCGCTGCTCGGCAGTGCCTTGTTCTTCTCGTTCCTGATGACGGCGTACAACCTCGGCTGCGTGTTCATCACGAAGTTGCCGCCGGGCTACCAGCTGCACGTGGACAAGGCGGCTACCGAATGGGTGCTGGGCAACTACCTGGGCATCCTCGCGGTCGTGCCGACGACGCTTTTCATCCACCAGTTGTTTAGCGGCGCGCGCTGGCGCGAACTGGGCACGCGCCTGCTGGACAACCGCGCCGTGCTCGACAGCATTTTCCTGGTGGTGCCCGCGCTGTTGCTGCTGGTCTGGATTGGCATCGAGTCCGCCCAGGTTCGTCAGATCGCCCAGGTGGCTATGTTCCTGCCGATCGTCTGGCTGGCCATGCGTCATGGCTGGCAAGGAGCTGCCATCGGCGGCACGGCGTCGAGCCTTGCGGTCATGGCGTTGATGCCGGCCATCAACGACCAGCAGACCTTGCAGGCGGAAGCGATCGTCGCCTTCGCCATTTCGTCGATGCTGTTGCTGGGCGCGCGCATCGGTGCCCTGCATCAGCATGCGGAGCAGGAGCGGATGGATGTCCGCACGGCCCTGGCACTGGCCCAGCGCAATGTGCACATCGGCGAGATGCAGCTGCGCACGACCTCGCTGGCGCTCGAACAGATCCGCGAGACGGTGCAGGCCAGCTTCTCCATGATGATGGGCCGCCTGCGTCACCTGCAGCCGACCATCGAAGACCGCAGCTATCACCGTCAGGCGCTGGTGGCGCAGGATCAGCTGTTCCGCCTGGCCGACAGCCTCTATCCGGTTTCATGGCGCGAGCGCGGCTTGCCTGCGGCCTTGCGCGAGGGCGCCATTCCTCGTGCGCTCGATGAAACGGGCATCGGTTACTGGTGCGATCTTCGCGGCCCGTTGAGCCGTCTATCGCAGACACTGCATCTGGCCATCTATCGCCTCGTGGTCGAGGTGGTGGCCGACGCTTGTGCAAAGCGCAACCTCAGCGAAGTGATCGTTCGCGTGCGTTGCGGCGAAAAGCACGGTCGCCGCTGGGCGTTGGTGAGCATCATTTTCCGTGATCCCACTGAACACGCCGGCACTGTGCGCTGGGACGAGTTGCTGCCGCGTGTCATGCGTTCGACCAGCGGCATGGGCTGGTCGGGTATCCGCGATCGCGCGATGACGTTCGAAGGCGATGCGCGCGAACATCCGATCGCCAGCGGTCGCCGCGTCAGCCTGCTGCTGCTCGATCCCATCACGATCAGCGGCGCATGATGCACCGCTGATCCCGTTGCTTTCCGCTTTTCTTACTGTACGTGCGTGTTGCAGGCGAGCGGATCGCACGCCGCCGCTCTCAGCTGCATGGTGCCGTCGCTGAGCGTCGTAGCAGTCACGGTCGTCGCAGTGTCCTGGTACACCGTCGTGGGTGCTGTAGTCGGCGTTGCCGTGGTCGGCACGGCCGGACCCTGTTGCGGCGTGGTGACCAGCTGCGAGAAGCGGCCCACCGGCAGCGTGATGAACTGGCCGCCCGATGTGCCTACCGCGCCCAGCACGTTGCCGTTCGCATCATTGATTTGCACGAACTGGATGCCGCCGAGCGTGAACACGTAGGCATGGAAGTTCGGATTGCGGCTGACGTCGGACGCGTTGGGCCAGGACTGGCCAAGGCCGGAAGCGGGCGGCTGGTCGGCGAAGGCGGCTCCAGAGGTAGCAAGAGCCAGCACGCCAAAGAGGCATGCGCGACGCGAGAGGGCTTTCAACATAACGGACCCCTTTGTTGGTGATGTGCTCAGACATTGAGCAACGGGGCGAATGTAGCACCACCTTTGGCCTATACCCCGTGACTAAAGGTGTATGTTGCACAACATTTGCCGGAAACGCGCAAACAAAACCGGCTCTTTATGCCAGTCAGTCGCTGCGACACAAACTGCTCGTGCCAATTAATGTCTCGCCAGGAGATTTCCGAAAGGATCATCGGTTGGCAGGGCGCGAGCCCCAAAGCGAATGGTTGTCCCATGAAAAATGTGATGTGAATCACATTTATGTCTCATGGAGCCCATTGGGTAAGACCTCGAGCCGGCATTGGCGCTTCCGAGGTCCGCGGGCAGATTCAGTGCACCGGGTCATGGCCCATGGCTGCGTGATCTGAAAATGCACAGATGGAGGCATTGACGCGCAAAGTGCTGTCGAGAAACCGCTGTGCCGATTTCATCGGAAGGGTCAGGCACATGTCAGGTTTTTTGGGCGCGTGAATATGGTCGACTGATTCGAATATCGATCGGGATTGGTTCGAACTATTCGCAGATCATCGAGACGCGCGATTCAAAAAAAAACCGTGCCTGCCGAAAGGCGGTGCACGCATTCGATCTTGCTTCATGGCGCTTCGCTCTTTCGACATGCTCGATGCCTGTTGTCGAGCACGCACACGCGTTCAGTCGTTCAATGTTTCTGACGTCATGCGCTAACAGAACATGCCAACATCGAAGGCTGCTCGATGGCACGATCGCCGGACATTAAGAGGTGGCGCGAGGGCAGGGCGCCGTGTTCGCAGGCCAAAAAGAAAGCCCGCTTCTTGCGAAGCGGGCTTTCGGAATCATGGTGGCCGGGGACGGAATCGAACCGCCGACACGGGGATTTTCAATCCCCTGCTCTACCAACTGAGCTACCCGGCCAGAATGCCCGCGAACGTCGAAGACGTCGCGTGGAGCCGTGCATTAAATCCGAAGCGGGCCGGCTCGTCAAGACTCTGTGCCAGGGGCGACAAAGCCCTCGGGCTGCTTCACGTCGCCGCCGAAGAGGAATTTCTCCATTTCGGCGCTCAGGAACTGCCGCGACTTGGGGTCCAGCGGATTGAGGCGGTATTCGTTGAGCAGCATGGTCTGGTGGGCCAGCCACTGCTGCCACGCTTCCTTGGAAATCTCGGCGTAAATGCGCTGTCCCAGCGGCCCGGGCCAGGGCGCGAAGTCCAGGCCTTCGGCGTCATGGCCGAGCTTGGCGCAGTGAACGATACGACTCATGCGATGTGACTCATCGGTAGTGATTCAGAGGTTCTGCAGCAGGGTGCGCACGGGAGCGGGCAAACCAAGTGCGGCTCGCTCGCCAGGGTTGCACCAGCGCAGGCTAGGATTATCCGCGATGCGCTGGTGCGCTGTCGCCTCGTCGAACAACAGCGGCTCCACCTTCAGGCGATAGTGGCTGAAAACATGGACGAACGATGGCAGCGCCTGCGCGTCATCGATGTTCGCGAATGATTGCGCCGCGCGCCACGCCTGATCGTGATCACCTGCTTCCGGCAGGCTCCACAACCCAGACCACACGCCTTGCGCGCCGCGACGCTCGAGCAGCACGCGACCTTCAGCGTCGCGCAGGATCAGCATCACGGTGTCGCGCGTTGGCACGGCCTTGCCGGGCTTGGCGCTGGGCAGTTGCGCGGTGAGGTCGTCGCGCTTGGCCACGCAATCGCCACCCAACGGACAGCTTTCGCACAGTGGCTTTGAGCGCACGCATACGGTGGCGCCCAGGTCCATGATGGCTTGCGTGTAGTCGGCCGTGCGTTGTGCGGGCGTGAGCGCATCGGCGTGTTGCCAAAGCAGCTTTTCGACAGCGCTTTGGCCGGGGTTTCCATGGATGCCCAGATGCCGCGTCAGCACGCGCTTGACGTTGCCATCGAGTATGGGAAATCGCAGGCCATGGGCTTGCGCGAGGATCGCGCCTGCGGTGGAACGGCCAATGCCGGGAAGATCGGCCAATGCATCGAAATCGCGCGGCAGCTCGCCGTTATGCTTTTCCACGCAGATCTGCGCAGCACGCTGCAGGAAACGAGCGCGACGGTAATAGCCGAGGCCTGACCACAGCGCGAGCACCGTGTCTTCATCCGCAGACGCAAGGTCGCGCAATGTCGGCAACGCGGTGACAAAGCGTTGGAAGTACGGAATGACCGTCACGACTTGCGTCTGCTGCAGCATCACTTCCGACAGCCATACGCGATACGCATCGCGCGGATGTTGCCAGGGCAGGTCCTTGCGGCCGTGTTCGTCGAACCAGGCCAGTAGTGCGGCGGCGAAAGGATTCATGGCGATTGATGCGCGGGCTTGGCCGGCGCGGATTTCGCGGCAGCGGGTTTCGGCGGCGGTGCTGCGGTCGTCGCAGGCGCGGGCACGTCGCTGCCGGCCTGGATGGTGAGGCCTTCGATGCTGATGTCGCCGGTGTCGATGCTGGCGACTTCCGCGTGGCCATTGCCGGGCGGCACAGTGAGGCGCGGGCCGTCGTCGTGGTCGAGCTGCGACCACCAGCTGGCCAGCGCCAGCGGAGGGATGTGCAGGTCGGCGTGGTTGTCCGGCCCATCGAGTTTCAACGCGAGCATGAGCGGATCGCTCTGGTCCGCCGGCGTCAGCTCGATCACCGCGTCGTACTGGCCGGCGTTCGCATGATCCAGTTTGCCGGACAGATGCGCGGCTGCATCAGCTGCGCCGCGCCAGCGCGCGTTGCCGGCCAGATGCAGCGTGAGCGTGGTGCTGTGCGCGAGATAGAGGCTGATGTTTTCCAGCAACAGCGAACCGCCCTTGACGCTTGGCGTCACCGAAAGGCGCATCTGCGTGGGAATGCCTGCGGCGTCCTTCGCGGTGATGGTGAGCGGAAACGCGTGATCGGCCGCGAGGCGTCCCGCATCCAGCTCGACATCGCCCAGCAAGAGCTGATTGCCGCGCACGAGACTGCCGCGCGTGATGTGCACGCCGGCATCGATGCTGGGAATGGTGGTCGGTACGGCGGTGGGACCGGAGGGCAGGTCGTCCAGCCACGATTGCAGGGCATCGAGGTCGACGCGCGGCGAATCGATGCGCATCTGCGAGATCACCGTCTCGCCGCGCACCAGCGTGCGCCATGGCAGTGCCAGCGTGCCGCGGGCGGCGAGCAGGATCGGCATGTTCGCGTTCTGCGCGCTGAGCGTGATGCCTTCGAGCTCGAGCGCGGGACGGGGAAACAACGCCGGCGTCGCCGGGCTTGCCAGGCTCAGCTCAAGGCCGGCGTCGTGCGCCTGCTGTTGCAGCATGGCGGTGATGCGTTCGGGTTGCAGCAACAGGTGCACGGCAATCAGCGCAACCGCCACCAGCAACAGCGTGCCGCTGCTGAGGATGATGAGTGTGAGGCGGAGCCAGCGCGGCATCCGTCAGCACTCCTCAGCCTTGGCCCAGGCTGGCGGGAAGCAGGCCGTCGACATAGGCCTCGGCATCGAAGACGCGCAGGTCGGTCGCGGTTTCACCCAGGCCCACGTAGCGAATCGGCAGGCCGAATTCGCGCGCCAGCGCAAACACGACGCCACCCTTGGCCGTGCCGTCGAGCTTGGTTACGACCAGGCCGCTCACGCCGACGATCTGACGGAACTGACGCACCTGGCTCACGGCGTTCTGGCCGGTGGTGCCGTCGATCACCATCAACACTTCATGCGGCGCGTTGGTGTCGATCTTCTTGAGCACGCGGGCGATCTTGCCCAGTTCGTCCATCAGGCCGCCTTGCGTATGCAGGCGGCCGGCGGTGTCGGCGATCAGCACGTCGGCGTTGCGCGAACGCGCGGCCTGCAGTGCATCGAAGATCACGCTGGCGGCGTCGGCATCCTGACCCTGCGAGATCACCGGCACGTTGTTGCGCGCACCCCAGGTCTTGAGCTGCTCCACGGCGGCGGCGCGGAAGGTGTCGCCAGCGGCGAGCATTACCTGGCGGCCGTCATCACGGTAGCGCCGCGCAAGCTTGCCGATGGTGGTGGTCTTGCCCACGCCGTTGATGCCCACGGTAAGGATCACGTACGGCTTGAGGCCACCGACGTCCAGTGGCTTTTCCACCGGGCGCAGCATGGCGATCAGCGACTGGCGCAGCGCGGCCAGCAGTGCGCCGGCATCGGCGAACTCGCGCTTGTGCATGCGCTTGCGCAGGTCTTCCACCAGGGCCGTGCTCGCTTCGACACCGACATCGGCGGTGATGAGCGTGGTTTCCAGCTCGTCGAGCAGGTCGTCGTCGAGCTTCGGATGACGGATGAACAGCGAGGACAGGCCGCGCGCGAACGAACTGCCGGAAAGACGTTCGCGCCAGCTGCGCTTGGCAGGAGTGGCCGCTTCGACTACCGCCGCAAGCTCGGTGGCTTCGTCTTCCACCGACGCGTCGGGCGCGGGCGGCGTCTCGGCCAGGGCCTCGTCGAGCGCGGGGCTGGCGTGATCGAGCGAAGTGGCATCCGTGTCGTGCGCGAACCCGGTCGCCGGCGCGCTTTCCGCCGCAGGTGCGGTCGGCTGGCCCGGTTCGGCGTCTGCGGGTTTCTTCTTCCAGAACTTGAGCATTGCGGCAGCGATTCAAAGACAATGAACGGCATGCTACCACCCCCTTCCAAACTCACTGCTGAGTCGGGGCGTCCATGAAGGGCGCCGCCGGGCGCATCCGCATCATTGGCGGACACTTGCGCAATTCACGCCTCGATGTGCCCGATCTGCCGGGGCTGCGGCCCACGGCCGAGCGTGTTCGCGAAACGCTGTTCAACTGGTTGGCGCCGGTGATTTCCGGTGCGCGTTGCCTGGACCTGTGTGCCGGCACCGGCGCGCTGGGTATCGAGGCACTCTCGCGCGGGGCCGCCAGCGTGCAGTTCGTGGAGCGGGATGCCAGGGCCGCGCAGGCCTTGCGCGAGAACCTGGTTCGCCTGAAGGCGCAGGGCGGGCAGGTCGCCGCCGTCGACGCGCAACAGTACCTGCTGGCGCCGGCGCAGCCGTTCGGGCTGGTCTTCCTCGACCCTCCGTTTGCCCATGACCTGTGGACGCCGCTGGCCCAGCGGCTGGAGCAGGGCAGCTGGCTGACACCCTCAGCGTGGATCTACGTGGAATCGCCCCGGCAAACGGCGCCTTCGTTGCCGGCGAACTGGATGCCTCACCGCGAGGGCACGGCGGGCGACGTGCGCTATGCGCTGTATCGGCGCGTCACTTGACCGTCGCGTATGGAATGCATCGGTAAAAACGGGCTAGGCGACCGCTTCGAACGGGCCTAAGCTAGCCGCCCCTCCGCTGACAGTGACTCGTCACGTGAACAAGCCGCCGGTCAACCAGCGTCTCGCCGTTTACCCGGGTACGTTCGACCCGATCACCAATGGCCATGCCGATCTGGTGGCGCGCGCCGCGCCACTCTTTGAACGCATCATCGTGGCGGTGGCCGAGAGCCCCAACAAAGGCCGGGGCCCGGGCTTCAGCCTCAACGAGCGCATTGCGCTGGCTCGCTTGGCGCTGGCCGATCTCAGGAACGTGGAAGTGCGCGGCTTCGATGGCCTGCTGGCGCATTTCGTCGATGAAGTGGGCGCGGGCGTGATCATCCGTGGCCTGCGCGCCGTTTCGGATTTCGAATACGAATTCCAGCTGGCCAGCATGAATCGCCACCTGATTCCGCAGGCCGAGACGCTGTTCCTCACGCCGGCCGAGCAGTACAGCTTCATCTCGTCCACGCTGGTGCGCGAGATCGGACGTCTGGGCGGCGATATTTCCGGCTTCGTGCACCCCGCCGTGCAGCAGGCCATGCGCCAGCGCTGGCACCGGGACCGCGCCGCATCGGAAGACTGACCACAGCCCGTAACCCGCAGTGCAGCACGTTTGACGGTGTCGGGCCGGGCCGCCGTCGTGTATCCTCGCCCGCATCCTGCGGACAGGACAGTCGCTCGCCGCGGGCCAGGGGTACACAAGGTTTGTGTGGTGGCAACGCTGCCATGGAACCGGTTCACTCCCCTGGTCCAACAAGGCTCTGTCGCATGACGGCCGAAAGGTCGGTTATCCAACGGATCCCATGACCAGCTTCCACATTCCAGGGTGACCACCATGTACAAGTACGCTCTCCTCGCCGCCATCGCGATCACCGGCATCACCGCCTGCAGCCAGCAGGACGAGTCCGCCCAGCAGCCGACCGAGCAGGTCGCCGCCGTTGCCAAGCCGACCGATCCGAACGATTCGAAGGCGTGGAACGCCTACCTCGGCCAGATCGTGCAGAAGAACATGCAGGGCATGACGGCTGACCGTCCGTTCCCGTACCTGGTGCCGGCCGGCGACAACGACGACGCCAACGCGCTGCGCCAGCGCCAGCTCGAGCAGGTGCAGGACACCGTCGCCCGCGGCGTGCTGCCGGGCAACATGCTGGTGTTCGCCGGCCCGGATTCGGCCAAGACCTCGCAGTTCGTGACCGATGCCTTCAAGGACGCCAAGGCCGGTTCCTTCAAGGACGTGATCGTGCTGGTGATCGGCGATGCCGGCGACAAGGACAAGGTGACCGCGGCGTTGCAGCCGACTGGCGCCACCATCCGTTACGTGAACATGTAAGTTCCGGTTTCCGGAGCGGTTTCGAAGCCCGCGGTGCGAAAGTGCCGCGGGCTTTTGTTTTTCTTCCCGCGCATCCATGTTGATGGTTCGACCCGCCAGATCTTGCGGCGCACCATTCGCGCCCAGCATGTAAACTCAACGAATGTCCCTGAAAATCCTCGATACCTGCGTCAATTGCGACGTCTGCGAACCGGTTTGTCCGAACAAGGCCATCTCGCTGGGCGAGGAGTACTACGTGATCGATCCGTCGCTGTGCACCGAATGCATCGGTCACTACGACGAGCCGCAATGCGTGGATGTGTGCCCGGTCGAATGCATCATCATCGACCCCGAGCACACCGAAACCCACGATCAACTCGACCTCAAATACCGACACCTGATGGGGCTGGGCGACAACGCCGCGGCATCGTCGGGCCATGGTTCCACAAAGGACGACGCATGAAGCACCCGTTGAACTGGCGCCTGACGCTGCTGGCCCTGCTCATTTCCTCCAGCGTTGCATACGCCGACAGCCGCCCCGCTGTTGCTCCTGCCGCCGCACCTTCGTCGCACCTCATTGCCCAGCGTCCCGGTCACGCCGGCATCGCCAGCGCGAACTTCCATGCCACCGACGCCGGCCTCGACGTGCTGGCCAAGGGCGGCAATGCGTTCGATGCGGCCATTGCGGTGGCGTCCACGCTGTCCATCGTGGAGCCGGAAAGCTCCGGCATCGGCGGCGGTTTCATGGCGGTGCTTCATCGCGCCTCCGACGGCAAGGACATCTTCATCGACGCGCGCGAAACCGCGCCGGCGGCGGTGAACACCAAGGACTATCTCAACAAGGACGGCTCGCCCAATCGCGACACCGCCTTGAATGGGCCGCTCTCCGCCGGCATTCCCGGCGAACCCGCCGGCCTTGCGTGGCTGGCCAAGCACTACGGCAAGCTGCCGCTGAAGGACTCGCTGACACCCGCCATCCGCCTGGCGCGTGACGGTTTCCAGCCAGATGCCCGCCTGATCAATGCCATTACTGAGCGCGAGCAGGATATCCAGCGCTGGCCGGCTTCCGTCACCAAGTACCTGCCGAACGGCAAGCCGCCGGTGGCCGGTCAGGTGTGGCGCGATCCCGACCAGGCCCGCACGCTGGAAGTGCTGGGCGAGCAGGGCGCCGATGGTTTCTATCGCGGCGAGATCGGCAAGAAGCTCGTTGACGCCGTGCGTGCGGCTGGCGGCAACTGGACCGCGAAGGATCTGGAGAGCTACCAGGTGAAGGAACGCACGCCCATCGTGGTGGACTATCGCGGCTATCGCGTGGTCACCGCGCCGCCGTCGTCATCCGGTGGCGTGGCGGTGGCGGAGATCCTCAACATCCTCTCCGGCTACGACCTCACCAAGCTCGATGAGGCCCATCGCACGCATCTGGTCATCGAAGCCATGCGTCGCGCGTTCCGCGATCACAACGACTACCTGGGCGACCCGGACTTCGTGAAGATGCCGCTGGACATGCTGCTGTCGCCTTACTACGCGGCCGGCCTGCGCATGACCATCCTGCCCGACAAGGCAACGCCGTCGTCGATGCTGCCGGGCAGCACGGGCATCGATCCGGGCATGCACACCACGCATTTCTCGGTGATCGACAAGGACGGCAACATCGCCTCCATCACGCTCACCGTGAACTACACCATGGGTTCCACCTTCGTGGCCGCAGGCACCGGCGTGCTGCTCAACGACGAGATGGACGACTTCGCGCTGGTGCCCAACAAGCCCAACGTCTATGGACTGCTGGGCAGCGAGGCGAATGCGCCCGCGCCGGGTAAGCGCATGCTGTCGTCGATGACGCCAAGCATCGTGTTCGGCGCCGATCGCGTTGGCGTGATCGGTTCGCCGGGCGGCTCCACCATCATCACGCAGGTGCTGGAAGGCATCCTTGCCTTCATGGACGGCAAGAACGCCGAAGGCATCGCCGCGCAGAAACGCTACCACCACCAGTACATGCCCGATCGCGTGGACGTGGAGCCGGGCACCTTCGATCCGGCCACCGCCGACGCGCTCAAGCGCATGGGCCACGAGTTGAAGGAACGCAGCCCCTGGGGCTACATGAACGTGGTCACGTGGGATCTGAAAACGAACAAGCTCGACGCGGCCAGCGATCCGCGTCGCGAGTCGGGCCTGGGCAAGGTGCAGTAACGATGCACATGTGGTCACTCACCGGTAACTCGCAGCAGCTCGACGGCGGCGCCATGTTCGGCAACGCGCCGAAGGCGCTGTGGTCGCGCTGGATCAAGCCGGATGCGGAGAACCGCATTCCGCTCGCCTGCCGCTGCCTGCTGGTGAAGGATCTCGACGGCAAGAACGTGTTGTTCGAAACCGGCATCGGCGCATTCTTCGAACCGACGCTGCGTGAGCGCTACGGCGTGGTGGAAGATCGCCACGTGCTGCTCGATTCGCTGGCGGAAGCCGGGCTTACGCACGAAGACATCGACGCGGTGGTGTTGTCGCATCTGCACTTCGACCACGCCGGCGGCTTGCTTGCCGCGTGGAAAGAAGGGCAGTCGCCGCGACTGCTGTTTCCGAAGGCTAACTATATCGTCGGTGCCGAACATTGGCGCCGCGCGCTGCAGCCGCATCCGCGCGATCGCGCGTCGTTTGTACCGGAACTGCAGCCGCTGCTGGAGGCAAGCGGACGGCTGGAGCTGGTCGAGGGCGAGCATTCGAAGGCGCTGGGTGATGCGGTGCGCTTCAGTTATTCGGACGGCCATACGCCCGGACTGATGCTCGCGGAAGTAGGCGGCGTGGTGTTCTGCGCCGATCTCATTCCCGGCCGCTTCTGGGTGCACCTGCCCATTACCATGGGTTACGACCGCTATCCGGAAAAGCTGATCGAAGAGAAGCGCGCCTTCCTGGACGACAAGCTGGCGCGCGACGTGCGACTGTTCTTTACCCACGATCACGACTGCGCCGTGGCGCGCGTGGTGCGGGACGAGAAGGGCCGCTACGGTACGGCAGACGAACAAGCAGCGATGCGGGGACAGGCGGCCTGACCGGTCGTCCACAGGGGAGGGGAGCACCATGCAGCCTTGGTTGCGACGCGTATTAGGTGTGTTGCTTTTGTTGGCCGGCGCGGGGCTGGTCGCGATGACCGAGCAGGGGTTGCTCGACAATCGCCATGCTTCCGATCGCCACGGCGGGCAGATTCTCGATATCGGTGATGGCGGCTCGCAAAGCCAGGGCCATCACGGCAACCTGGTGCGCGTCTCCGGCCCCGTGCGCGTGGTCGAGGAACCCTTCGATGCCGAGTTCGGCCAGCGCGCGCATGCGCCCGTACTGATTCGTCACGTGGAAATGTTCCAGTGGCGGGAAATCCGCGTGGGCGGCGACGTGCACTACGAGCAGGATTGGGTCGATCGTCCGGTCGATTCGCGGCGTTTCGCACAGCCTTCGGGCCATGCGAACCCCGAGCGTTTTCCGCTGGAGGGCAAGCAGTTCGACTCTGGGCAGGCACGCGTCGGCAATTACATTCTGTCGGCGCCGTTGCTGCATGCCTTGCTGGGTGGCGAACTCATTTCGCCGGATATCAAAACGCTGCCGACGAACCTGGCGGCGAGCTTCGCCCCGAACGGCAATTACTTCACCACCAGCGAGCACCCCGACCACCCGCAGCTCGGCGATTTGCGCGTGAGCTGGGAAGCGGTTCCCGCACAGGTGGTCACCGTGTTCGCCCAGGTCAGCGGCGATCAGCTGGTGCCATCGGCGAGCGCTGCCGATGGCAAGGGCTTCGACGTGCAGGTGGGCGAGCGTTCGCTGGTCGACGTGGTGCCCGATGTTCCCGCGCCACCATCGTTCGTGTGGGCACGCCGCATCGGCGCACTGCTGCTGGCCATGCTCGGCGCGCTGCTGCTGCTTCCCGAGCGTCCCCGCACGCATCACGACGCGCTGCTTGCGGTAGGCAGTGGTGCGCTGCTGATTTCCGCGGTGGCGTGTGTGATGTGGTTGGGGACGGATATTGCCGTGGGCGGTATGTGGTTTGGGATGGCGTTGGTGGGGATGGGATTGGCGGTGTGGAGGTTGCGGGCGACCGCTGCCTGAGGTTTTTCGCAGTGAGCGGCTGGGCGTGCCGCCTTCACGGTGGGGAGATGCCAGCCTTGCGTCGTCGCGCTGAAGAGGCGTCGCCTTGTTTCGCTCGTCATTCCTGCGAAGGCAGGAGGCGCTTTTTCAACAGCCGAATGGCTGGTCATCCAGTGACTTTGCATTCGGTTGTCGCGTTCCCGCGATCGGGCTCGCCTGCCGCGGGCTTCCGAACCGCTGCCGCGGTCCGGGTCACTTTTCTTTGCTTGCCCACGCACGCGCAGGAGCGCGTGCGAACGGCGAAGCCGGCCCGAAGGGCGGAGGGCAGGACGCCCGGAGTAAAGAAAAGTAACCACCGAGATGGTGGCAATGCCAAAAGAAACGGCACCTTGGATGACGCGCCTTCCGTCCTTTAGGAAGGAAGGTCCGCGTGCGGGTTGCGGGGTTTTTCGACAGGACATCCGTGTCCTGTCGAAAAACTGGCCGCATCCCTGCGGCCACCCTGCGGGCTTTCCTCCACCCGCCCGCCGCTGTCATACGGGGACCCCGAAGAGCCACAACCAAAGCTCGAGTAGCACCGATTTCGCGAGCACCCGCCCCCTCTCCCCAACCCTCTCCCACGAGGGGAGAGGGAGAAGTGCGGTGCACGGAGACGGCTTGAAGAGCGAAGCCAAAGCAAAAGCCGATGCGGAGCGAGGCTCCGCTTTAAGTCCTCTGCGATTCGGGCGCGTTGCGCAGCGCTACGGAGTGCCCGCTGTGTGGCCTCCCATGGGTGTCCCGCCACAACCATCCTCGAGCGTTCGGGCTTATCCCAGCACAATGCTGCGAGCCTTTGCTCTGAAGGCCATTTTCTTTGGGTTACTTTTCTTTTGGGCCAGCAAAAGAAAAGTGACTCGAGCGGCGGCAGCCGATCGAAACGCCCGCTGCGCAGGCGGCCAGGTCGCGGTAGCGCCATAAAAGCGCGATCAGACGCTAACGCGACAGCCCAACACCGAGGCGCTGGATGACCAGCCATTCGGCTGTTGTAAAGCGCCTCCGGCGTGCGCCGGAATGACGATCAAAAGCAAAGGCCGATATGCAAAGCGGTCCACACGCCGCACGCGGAGTAGCGTGCATCGCTACGCCGACGTAAACCAGGCTAGAAGCGAAGAATACCCACCAACCTCAACGCCAACCCCAGCGCGAAGACGCAGAACCAGCAACCTCAATTCGGCCGCTGATCCGCAAACGCATAAACGTGATCCGCCCACTGCGTCGCCTCAAGATAAATCGCCGCCATGCGACGAATCACCTGAGGCTGCACTTCGCCACCGCGCAAGTTGCCCGCTTCCCACGCGCGGATCTGCTCAAGCAGCGGCGCAAACGGACCCTTGTTCTCCAGCAGGGCGCCGCTGATTTCCTTGGCGAGTGGCAGATGCCACAGCACGAAATCCATCGGCGCTTCCATCATGGCGTCGAGCAGGGAGAACAGGCCGGCGGTGAAGGCCATTTCGCGCTGTTCGTTGGGCATGTGCTGCGCCAGTTTTTCGCACATGTGCGCGCGGATGAGCGCGGCGCGCAGCAGTTCCGGCGGACGGTCACCCGTGCCGCTGAGTGCCATGGTGTAGATCCAGTTACGCAGGCGTGCGGCACCGAAGAAGATGGCAGCCTGTTGTACCGACTTGAGCTGACGCGGCAACGCGAAGTACGCGGAGTTCACGCAGCCCAGCAGCTTGTAGCTGAGAATGGCGTCGTCGCGCACGATCTGGCCCAGTTCCACCGGACCGGGGTTGCCTTCCTGCAGGGCCTTCATCAGACGCAGCAGGCTCAGGCGGCTGGCAGCGAGCACGGGCACGGCGACGGGTTCGGGCTTGAGCAGGAACTGGCCCTGGATCGCCTGCAGCGGCAGCGATTCGCAGCGATGGTAGGTGTCGTGATCGTCCACATGCCCGGCGACCACGTGCGTGCCGCGCGCATGCAGGTACTCGCTGCGCGAGCGCAGCGTGGCCGGATCGAGCTTGCTGGCATCCAGGCGCACGAACTGCACGATCTTGAGCAGCGGCTCTACAGCGGGATTGAATTCGAGCGTGGTGTCGCCGGCATCGAGCATCAGCGGGCAGCCGCGCTGCGCCATGCGCGTGAGGCGTTCCACCAGCGCGGCATCGGCGGCGGCTTCCGGCTGCAGCATCACGCCAAAGCGGGGTTGGTGCTGCAGCACGTCGGTCTCTTCCATCAGCAGCTCGTGCGTGAGCCGCAGGAAGGTGCGGTTGCCGCGCACCAGGCGTGCAAGCGCGCCGTCGGTGATGGTGGCAAGCGCGCGGCGCATCAGCGTGGCCTCGTCCTCCGCATCGTCCTGGAAGACGATTTCGTAGGCGAACAATTCGCGCTTGCTGTCCAGCATAGGCAGACGGATCACCGGCAGCGCTTGCTCGCTGGCGGTGGACGCGTCCGAGGCGGAGGGGATGGCCGCAGCTTCGCTCATGATCAGTCGATGTGGTGACGATGGTGGAGAGGAGCGGCAACTGCCGCCTGCCAACAAACGCACGTGCATGAAGACAGCACGTGCGTCATAACTGTTCAGGCCTCGGCCAACGATTGCGAGCGCAGGCTCGTGCGCAGGTCACCCGCGCGGCCGTACACGCTTGCTTCCGCTTCATTGCCGGTCAGCACTGCCAGCGCCTTGCGTACCTGCTGCAGGCGGATACCCACGAGGGTGCCGTTGCGCTGGTTGAGCTGCTGGCAGGCGCGCAGCGACTGCAGGATCTCTTGCCACTTCGGTGCCAGCACGCGGCTGGCTTCCGGTGCGCCCTGGCTGAGCTGCACGCGCTCGCTGTCGAGCTGTTCCAGCCGCACCATCAGTTCGTGCTTGCTGGCCCCGGCCTTGTTGAGCGTGTCGACGTCGGCCGTTTCCAGGGCGGTGCGCTCGGTGGTGAGCGCGTCCATCAGTTGACCCACTGCCAGCCGCATCTCGTCGACCGCCGCCGTGAGCGCATGGTCCAGTTCGGCTTGCAGGGACGGGCTCATGACTTGCCGTTGAGCTGGTTTTCGAGGGACATCATGCGGTCGGCGATTTTGCCGGCGTCGACCTTGTACGTGCCGTTCGCCAGCTGCTGGCGGATCTGCTCGACTTTCTTCGTGTCCATGGTGGCACCGCTGTTCGTGCGAGCTGCTTCCTGCAGGGCGCGTGCGGAGTCGGTGATCTGCACGCGGTCGTTGGTGCCCGTGCTGCTGCCGACGGCGTCGCTGGACGTCGTGCTGGAGGTGCCCTGCGTTGAGCCGCTGCCCTGGCCCGTGGCGGGCTGGGGAAGCTTGGGCAAGCCGTTGTTGGAGATCGTGGTATTCATGGGGTCCGTTCTCTTGGATTTCTGGCCCTGTTGCTTACAGGATCGGCCGGCGGGCCGCAAACTTTAATGGCTCATGGGTTCAGGGGAGGGCGAGGACCTCGCCCGGCGCCATCACCATGGCGTCGATCACCTTGCCGGAGCTGCCGTTGCGCACCTTTAGGCGCGAACCGCTGTCCCCGCTGCCCAGCGCAACGCCGCTGGCGCGTACCTCGATGCCGCTCAGACGGGACACCAGCTGTACCTGGTCGCCCGCCTTCACTGCGCTGCGTCCGCCCAGGGCGGCCGGCGTGACCACTGTGCCGGCGCCCATGGCGCGCGACAGGGTACGTCCTTCCAGCTCCGCCATGTCATTGATATAGCCGTAACCCAGGCGCGTGATGTCGCGCTCCTCGCTGTGCACGTCGTCGGCGCGCACGCCGTCGCCGCGCTGCAGCGGGTGCACCAGCACCAGCACCTGGCGGAACACCTGCAATTGAACAGGCACGTGCAAGGTCCACCCATCCGGACCGGGGCAGCGCACCAGCACGTTCATACGCGGCATCAGCCGCGCGCCCGCCTGCAGGCCCGCGCTGAGGGCGGCCGGGCAGGGCGAGAGCTGCAGCGAACGCGTATCCAGTTCGGCCGCCTGCGCCACGACGCGGCTGCCGGGTGTTTCGTACTGGCCGCGCAGCCACTGTTCGGCCGCGGCACGCGCCGCCTGTGCCGGCTCCGCGGCATGGGCGGGCAGCACGATGGCGGCGAGCAGCAGGGCGGCCAGGCGTCGCGTCATAGATCGGCCAGCAGCACGTTCAGTTGGGACAGCAGCGTTTCGCGTTCGCCTTCCAGCTGTTGCATCAACTGGCTGGCCTGATCGAGGTTGCCGTCGCACAGCAGGGTGGCGAAGGTGCTGCCTTGTTCGCGCATGCGTGCGCCGGCCGCGGAGAGCGCGCCAGCGGCCGCGTTGTCATGGCGGCCGGCGGTCAGGCGATCGAGCGTGCGGCTGAGTGCCTGCGTATCGAACCAGCGCCGATCGAGCGCGGCCGGTTCCTGCAAGGCCAGTTCCATCGCCTGGCGCAGCCCCTGAGCGGCTTCGCGCACGGTGAGGCTGAGGCTGGCCGGATCTTCGCCGGTTTCGGTTTCCAGCCAATCCAGTGCGAGGCGGTGGCCGAGCAGCGCGCCGCGGCTCAACGCCTCGGACTGGCGCGTGGCTTCCGCCGAGCGACGGTGCCAGGCGCCAAGCGCGGCCTGCGCGGCGACAGCACGCGCGTGCTGGGCATCCTGGTTCTTGTGCATGGTGCCGATGCGCTCGCCGATCTGGCGCAAGGCTTCGCTGCTGTCCTGCAGCGAGGTTTCGGTCTGGGTGAGGCCGGCCTGCGCGCGGTCCAGCCGCTGCAGGCCTTGCTGCACGTCGCCGTCGAGCTGCTGCGAGAACTCGCCGATGGAACCGGTGACGCCTTCGATCTCGTTGGTGGCCTGGCTGGTCTTCTCGGCCAGTTGCTTCACCTCATCGGCCACCACGGCAAAGCCGCGGCCGGCCTCGCCTGCGCGCGCCGCTTCGATGGCGGCATTGAGCGCCACCAGATTGGTCTGGTGCGCGATCTCCTGCACCACGCTGGTGAGCTTGCGGATCTGCGCCACTTGTTCGGCCAGCTTGCTCTGGTTGCGATTCATGGCCGACAGCGCCGTGCGCAGCAGGCGCAATTGACCGTCGAGCTCGCTCACGCTGCGTTCGCCGGTGGCGCCGGTCTGGCGTGCGTAGTCCAGCCCCGTGGCAACCTGCTGCAGTGATGTCGAGATTCCGGCGCTGCCATCCGTCAAACGACCGACGTCATCGCGGCTCTCCTGCGCCGACTGGTGCATGGAGGCCTGCTCGCGGGCCAGCTGCTGCGCCGAACCCAGTACCAGGCCCAGCTGTTCCATGGTCTGCATGGCCACGGCCACGGGCGGCTTGCTGGTGAAAACGGCGGCCAGCAGCGGTGCCAACGCCTGTGCTGCGCGCGGATGGCGTGCCGACAACTGCGCGACCTTCGCGCGGTCACCCGCGGCGGCAGCTCGGGCAAGTTCGGCGAGATGCTGGCTCCAGATGAGACTCATGGGTGGATCTTTCCTTCCTATAAGGGTCGCTTCCGGCATCGGCGGCGAACGCTGGAACTTGAGAAGCAAACGACGTGCCATGGCCTGTCGTGCCGCTCAAGCCGACGCGCGGCCGGCCGATACGCGGGAGAGCAAAGCGGCAGGGCCGCAACGAGGAAGACGCATGAGTGCGTGGATGGACAAGGTGGAACAGCAAACCCGGCTGGCCGGCCACAACCGCGTGGCCATGCTGCTGTTCCGGATGGGCGACGAGCGGTTGTTCGGCATCAACGTATTCAAGGTGCGCGAAGTGATGCGCCGCCCACCCATGGAGCGCATGCCCGACGCGCATCCGCTGGTAGCCGGCAGTTGCGATTATCGCGGCACCACCATTCCCGTGATCGACATGGCCGTGGCGCTGGGCTATCCGTCGCTGCGGGACGTGGCCTCGGCGCACCTGATGGTCACCGAATTCAGTCGCAGCGTGCAGGGCTTCCTGGTGGCCGAGCCGCAGCGGCTGGTGCACTGCGACGGCGAATCGCTGGCGGCACCTGCGGCAGCGCTGGGTTTCGGCAGCCGCGTCAATGCAGTGACGCGCGTGGACGGTGCCTTGGTCGCCGTGGTCGACGTGGAGCACGTGCTGGCCACGCTCAACGGCACCACCACCGAGTTGTCCGCACCCATGCAGCGCATCGCCCGCGTGCACGACCTGCAGCCGCGCCGCGTGATGGTGGTGGACGACTCGCTGGTCGCCCGCAACCAACTGGTGAACCTGTTCCGCCAGATGGATGTGGAATGCGTGGTCGCCCAGGATGGCCGCGAAGCGCTGGAGCGATTGGAAGCGCTCGCGGAAACCGATAGCGAAGAGAGCGTGACCCTGGTGGTGTCGGACATCGAGATGCCACGCATGGACGGCTACGCGTTGACGCGCGCCATCCGCGAGACGGCCTCGCTGCGCTCGCTGAAGGTGGTGCTGCACAGTTCGATCAGCGGCATCTTCAACGAGGCGATGGTGCGCGAGGTGAACGCCGATCGCTTCGTGGCGAAGTTTCAGCCGGATCTGCTGGCGCAGACGGTGCTGGAGTTGATGCCGGAGAGGTTTGAGGAGTTTTGAGGTTTTGCTGGGCGCTGGTTGCGCTGCTTTTGTTCCCTCTATCTTTGGCGGGGGCATTGCCACCTTATGGTGGTGAACGAGCAGTCTTGCGAAGCGCTCCCATGGGGCGCCGCTTTGTTTTTGCTCGTCATTCCTGCGGAAGCAGGAGGCGCTTTTTCAACAGCCGAATGGCTGGTCATCCAGTGACTTTGCATTCGGTTGTCGCGCTGCGGTGATCTGGCTCGCCTGCGGCGGGCTTCCGAGCCGCTGCCGCGGCCCGGGTCACTTTTCTTTGCTTGCCCACGCACGCACAGGAGCGCGTGCGAACGGCGAAGCCGGCCCGAAGGGCGGAGGGCAGGACGCCCGGAGTAAAGAAAAGTAACCACCGAGATGGTGGCAATGCCAAAAGAAACGGCACCCCGGATGACGCGCCTTTCGTCCTTAGGACGGAAGGTACGCGGTCGGGTTACGGGGTTTTTCGACAGGACATCCTTGTCCTGTCGAAAAACTGGCCGCATCCGTGCGGCCACCCTGCGGGCTTTCCTCCACCCGCCCGCCGCTGTCATACGGGGACCCCGAAGAGCGGGAGCGAAGGCTCGGGGTAGAAACGCATTTGCGAGCACCCGCCCCTCTCCCCGGCCCTCTCCCGCAAGGGGAGAGGGAGAAGTGCGGTGCTTGGCGAAGACGGTCGCAGCCATGAAGTAGCGCAGTGATGTCCTGCTTTAAGCCCTCTTCGCCTCGGCGCGTGGCGGTGTAGCCGTACCGCTGATTAGAGAGATCGTGACGTTCCGGGCTCCAAAACCTTCAAGGCTCGTATCCCAAAGAACGCTATGAGCCTTTAGCTCTAGAGGCCATTTTCTTTGGGTTACTTTTCTTTTGGGCCAGCAAAAGAAAAGTGACTCGAGCGGCGGCAGCCGATCGAAACGCCCGCTGCGTAAGCGGCCCGGTCGCCGTAGCACTACAAAAGCGCGATCACACGCTAACCCGACAACCCAAAACCGAGGCGCTGGATGACCAGCCATTCGGCTGTTGAAAAGCGCCTCCGGCCTTCGCCGGAATGACGAGCAAAGCCAAGAACAGGCGCTGGCTGTCGAAGAGTACCTTCGGCCCTCACCCCTTTGAGGGGAGGCCGCCACAACGACGAGCCAAAAAAACAAAACCTACCCCGTCTAACCCCGCGTCAGTAACCCGCTACCACCCGCGTCGAAATTCCGACGAACCCCCAAACACCCGCGTCGAACCCCAGCCACGAAACCTCGCAAACCCATCAACCATGCGGGTTGCGAAGCACAACCTGAACCGTGGCACGCAAATTGCTCAAACCGTCCCGCGGCCTCCGCCGCAGGAGTGAGCGATGAGTTCGATCAACGACAACCTGTTCGGTTTGCACACGCAGGCGCTCGATACGTGGCAGCGGCGCAGCGAAGTGTTGGCGAGCAACCTGGCCAACGCCGATACGCCCGGTTACCTCGCGCGCGATGTCGACTTCAAGAAGGCGCTGGCCAGTGCGAGTGGCAACGGCAACACGTTGGCCATGACGATCACGCAGCCCGGGCAGATCAATCCGCAGGCGCAATCGGCGCAACAACTTGCGTATCGCGCGCCCACGCAGCCGTCGATGGACGGCAACACGGTGGATACGCAGGTGGAGCAGGCGAATTTCGCCGCCAACGGCGTGCACTACCAGGCCAGCCTTTCCTTCATCACGGCGCAGATCCACATGCTGCGCACGGCCATCACCGGAGGCCAGAGCTGATGTCCATGTTCAAGATTTTCGATGTCTCGGGTTCGGGCATGGCGGCGCAATCGCTGCGGCTCAACACCGTGGCGTCCAACCTCGCCAATGCCGACAGCGTGTCGAGCACGCCAGAAGGCGCGTACCGCGCGAAGGAACCGCTGTTCTCCGCGGTGCAGCGCGCGATGGGCGGCGCGAAGAATGCCGACGCCGACAGCACCGTGGGCGTGCAGGTGAAGGGCGTGACCGAAAGCCAGGCCGACGTGCAGGCACGTTACGAGCCCGGCAACCCGATGGCGGACGACACCGGCTACGTCTACGGCAGCAACGTCAATCCCATCGACGAACTGGTGAACATGATCACGGCATCGCGCTCGTACCAGAACAACGTCGAGGCGATGAATACCACCAAGCAGCTGATGCTCAAGACACTCGACCTCGGCAAGTAAGCCGGCAGGAAACCCCATGTCCACCATTCCAGGCAGCACCAGCAATACGAGCAGCACGAACAATTCCAGTTCGAGCAGTTCTTCGAACGTGAACTCGGCGCTGTCGAGCACGATGACGCAGGCCGACTTCCTCAAGCTGATGACGGCCCAGCTGCAGGCACAGGACCCGACCAACCCGGTCGACAACTCGCAGTTCGTGTCGCAGATGGCGCAGTTCAGCCAGCTCTCGGCCACGCAGCAGCTCGATACCGACCTGCAGACGATGAGCAGCACCGTGACGTCGAACATGCAGACCTCGCAGGTGCTCAGCTCGGCGAACCTGGTGAATCGCGACGTGCTGGTGCCGGCCACTTCGGCCACCTATGACGGCACCGATGCGGTGAAGGGCGCCATTAATGTGACTGCCGCGAGCAGCCCCACGGTGCAGGTGCTCGATGGCAGCGGCAACGTGATACGCACGATTTCGCTCGGCGCACAAAGCGCGGGTCTTGCGCAGTTCAGCTGGGACGGCAAGGACGACAGCGGCAATACCGTGCCTGCGGGCACGTACACGTTGCAGGCGAGCAGTGGCTCGGGCAGCGGCAGCACCTCGCTGGATACCTACGTGTCCGGCACGGTGACGGGCGTGGGCTACGGCGGCAGCACGCTGGGCACGTACTTGCAGGTATCGGGCGTGGGCGGCGTGCCGCTCAGCCAGGTGGCGCAGATTCTCTGACGCTTCGCGCGTTCACTTACACGAGGAATAGAACA
Organism: Dyella japonica; assembly: GCF_040545895.1. Classification (GTDB taxonomy): domain Bacteria; phylum Pseudomonadota; class Gammaproteobacteria; order Xanthomonadales; family Rhodanobacteraceae; genus Dyella; species Dyella japonica_D. Next base: position 110,071 of record NZ_JBEPMU010000002.1, on the reverse strand, counting down.
TGGCACTCAACACGGCGCTCAGCGGCATCAATGCCGCCCAGTCCGATCTCAACGTCATCGCCAACAACATCGCCAACGCCAACACCACCGGCTTCAAGGGTTCGCGTGCGGAGTTCGCGGACATCTTCGCGGTGACCGGCCTCAACCTCAATTCCACCGCGGTGGGCAGCGGCGTGACGCTGCAGAAAGTGGCGCAGCAGTTCAACCAGGGCGACCTGCAGACCACCGGCAACAGCCTGGACCTGGCCATCAACGGCAACGGCTTCTTCGCGGTGAACAACGGCAGCGGCGTGCAGTACACGCGCGCCGGCGATTTCGAGAAGAACTCCAACGGCTTCATCACCGCGCCGGACGGTTCGCGCCTGCAGATCTATCCGCCCAACGGCAACGGCGGCTTCGACATGAGCACGTTGAGCGACTTCAGCTGGCAGGCCGCGCAGAGCAGCGCCACGGCCACCACGTCCATCACGCTGTCGTCGAACCTGCCGGCCAGCGCCACCGTGCCGACCAACCCCTTCAGCACCACCGATTCCACCAGCTACAACAACGCCGCGCCGGTGACCGTGTACGACTCGCAGGGCGGTTCGCACCAGGCCACGATCTATTACGTGAAGACCGGCACCAACACCTGGAACGCCAACCTTTACGTGGACGGCCAGAGCGCCGGCACGCAGCCGATGACGTTCGACAGCACCGGCAAGCTCACCACGCCCACCAGCGGCACGCTCGCGTTCAACCCGGTCAACCTGGGCAATGGTTCCTCGCCGCTCACGCTGTCGCTCAACGTGACCAACATCACCCAGTTCGGCACGGCCTACTCGGCGGCGCCCATCATCCAGAACGGCTTCGAGGCGGGCACCTTGTCGGGTATCGACATCGACGACCAGGGCGTGATCACGGCGACCTATTCGAACAACCAGAGCACGCAGATCGGCCAGGTGGCCATCGCCAACTTCGCCAACGTGCAGGGCCTGCGCCAGCTCGGCAACACGACCTGGGCGGCAAGCACCGATTCGGGCCCGGCGACGATGGGCACGGCGAACTCGGGCGAGTTCGGCACCATCAAGTCCGGCGAACTGGAAAGTTCCAACACGGCCGACACCACCGCGCAGCTGGTGGACATGATCCAGGCGCAGCGCGACTACCAGGCGAATGCGCAGGTGCTGTCTACCGACAACACGCTGGCCTCGTCGCTGTTCAACGCGATCTCACGTTAATAGACCGCCATGGACCGTTCCGTCTACGTAGCGATGACCGGGGCGACGCAGATCATGCGCGCCCAGGAAGCGGTGAGCCACAACCTGGCGAACGCGTCCACGGTCGGCTTCAAGAGCCAGCTCTCCGCGTTCCAGAGCGTGCCGGTGCTTGGCGATGGCACGCCGGCGCGCATCAACGCGGTGGCGCATGGCATTGGCCAGAGCAGCGCGCAGGGTTCGCCGGTGAACACCGGTCGTCAGCTCGATATCTCGGTGCGCGGCGCCGGCTTCATCGCCGTGCAGGCGCCGGACGGTTCGGAAGGCTATACGCGTGCAGGCGATCTCCAGCTCACCGCCGATGGTGGGCTGACCGACTCGCGCGGCAATCCGGTGATGGGCGGTTCCGGGCCCATCACCATTCCGCCGGCCACGGACATCAGCGTCGGTTCCGACGGCACCATCTCCACGGTGCCACAGGGGCAGGGGCCCAACTCCGTCTCGCAGATCGATCGCATCAAGCTGGTCAATCCCGACGTGGCCCAGATGACGCAAGGCCAGGATGGCCTCATGCACATGGGCGACGGCAGCACGGCCGCGGCCGACGAGAACGTGACTATTTCTTCGGGCGAACTCGAAGGCAGCAACGTCAATCCATCGGCCGAGCTGGTGAAGATGATCGCGCTTTCGCGCCAGTACGACATGCAGGTGAAGTCCATCAAGACCTCCGAGGACAACGCCGATTCCAGCCTCAAGCTGCTGCAGGCCAACTGAGCCCGCTGACTTACACGGAGTAACCGATGTTTTCTTCCCTGTGGATTGCCAAGACCGGCCTCGATGCGCAGCAGACGCGCATGGACGTGATCTCCAACAACCTGGCCAACGCCAACACCACCGCGTTCAAGAGTTCGCGCGCGGCGTTCCAGGACTTGATGTACCAGAACAAGGGCCAGCCCGGTTCGCAGACCACCGAGCAGACGCTCAATCCGTCGGGCCTGATGCTGGGTACCGGCGTGAAGGTGGTCGGCAACGAAAAGCTGTTCACCGAAGGCAACATCACGCAGACCGGTGGCTCGCTGGACGTGGCCATCCAGGGTCGCGGCTTCCTGCAGGTGAGCATGCCCGATGGCACTGTGGCGTATACGCGCGACGGTTCGCTGCATACCGATCCCAACGGTCAGCTGGTGACGGCGGACGGCTATCCGCTCGAACCTGCCATCACGGTGCCGCCGGGCTGGCAGAACATCAGCATCGGTTCGGATGGCACCGTGTCCGCCACCACCACGTCGTCGGCAACGCCGCAGACGCTGGGCACGCTGCAACTGGCCGACTTCATCAACCCCGCCGGCCTGCAGCCGACGGGTCAGAACCTCTACGTGGAAACCGCTTCCAGCGGTGCGCCGCAGACCGGCCAGCCCGCGCTCAACGGCATGGGTTCGCTGCTGCAGGGTTCGCTCGAATCCTCCAACGTCAACGTGGTGGCCGAGATGGTCAACATGATCGAAACGCAGCGCACGTACGAAATGAATTCCAAGGCGATCAGCAGCACCGACCAGATGCTGCAAGACCTGACCGACAAGATGTGAGAACTGCCATGCCGTGCTTTCGCTCCCTTCCTCGAATCGGTATTGCGCTGGCGGTGGCCACGCTGGCGGGCTGCGTCACGCCGCAGTCGCGCGACGACCACCAGTGGGCGGCCACCATGCCGGCCGAGCAGGTGGCGCCACCGCCGACCGATGGCTCGATCTACCACGCCGAGCAGGGCATGGAGTTGTTCAACGATGCGCGCGCGCATCGCGTGGGCGACATCCTCACCATCTCGCTGGTGGAAAGCACGCAGGCGTCGAAGAAGGCGAGCACCAGCACCAGCAAGAAGGACACCACCAACATTGCCGCGCCGAGCATTCTCGGCCACACGTTGAAGATCGCGGGACAAACGGCGGATACCACACTCAGCGGCGACCGCGCGTTCGACGGCAGCGGCGACAGCAGCCAGAGCAACCAGTTGTCGGGTTCGATCACGGTGACCGTCGCGCAGCGCCTGTCCAACGGCAACCTGCTCGTGCGCGGCGAGAAGATGGTCACGATCAATCAGGGCCAGGAGCGCATCCGCATCTCGGGCATCGTGCGTCCACAGGACATCCTGCAGGACAACAGCGTGCCGTCGACGCGCGTGGCCGATGCGCAGATCGGCTACACCGGCAAGGGCGCGCTGGCCGATGCAAACACGCAGGGCTGGCTGTCGCGCTTCTTCAGCTCCAAATGGATGCCGTTCTGATGAAGGCCTCTCTCTTTCCGTCGCGTGCCACCCTCATTCGCGTTCGCGAACGCCTGATCTCCGCGCTGAGCAGCGCCGGCATCGTGGTGTGCGCGGTTCTCTCGGTGAACCAGCCGCTGCACGCCGACAAGATCCGCGATCTTGCGCAGGTGGGCGGCGTGCGCAGCAACCAGTTGATCGGCTATGGCCTGGTCGTCGGCCTCGATGGCAGCGGCGACCAGACCACGCAGGCGCCGTTCACCACGCAAAGCCTGGAAAACATGCTGGTGCAGTTCGGCATCACGGTGCCGGCCAACGTGCGTCCGCAGTTGAAGAATGCGGCGGCCGTGACGGTGACGGCGCAGTTGCCGCCGTTCGCCAAGCCGGGCCAGGTGATCGACATCACGGTGGCTTCCATCGGCAACGCCAAGAGCATTCGCGGTGGTGAACTGCTAATGACGCCGCTGCGGGGTGCCGACGGCAACGTGTATGCCATGGCGCAGGGCAGCGTGGTGGTCGGCGGCATCAGCGCGCAGGGCAAGAGCGGTTCCAGCGTGCAGGTGAATATTTCCGCCAGCGGTCGCGTGCCCAACGGCGCCACGGTCGAGCGCGCGGTGGCGTCCACGTTCACCAGTGGCGGCGACCTGATGCTCAACCTCAACACGGCCGACTTCACCACGGCCACGCGCATCGCCGAAGCGGTGAACCGCACCTACGGCGCCGGCACGGCCAGTGCCGTCGATGGCGGTTCGGTGGCGGTACGCGGCCCCGTCGACGCCTCACAGCGCGTGGCATGGATGGGGGCAATCCAGGCGATCGAAGTGACGCCCGGCGATGCGCCGGCGCGCGTGGTGGTCAATTCACGCACCGGCACCGTGGTGATCGGTGCGGATGTACGCGTGACGCCGGCAGCCGTGGCGCATGGCGCCATCCAGGTGACGATTTCGGAGAATCCACAAGTGTCGCAACCGGCGCCCTTCAGCAAGGGTGGGCAGACGGTGGTGGTGCCTCAGAGCGACGTGCAGGTCAGCGAAGACGGCGGCCACATGTTCAAGTTTGGCCCGGGCACCAACCTCGACACCATCGTGCGCGCGGTGAATCAGGTGGGCGCGTCGCCGAGCGATCTCATTTCCATCCTGCAGGCGCTCAAGCAGGCCGGCGCGCTGCATGCGGAGCTGGTGGTGATCTGATGGAGATGACCTGATGGCGATTTCGGGCGACGCTGCCAGCAGCCTCAATACCTGGACCGACCTGTCCGGGTTCGCGGCGTTGCGCCAGACCGCGCAGAGCGACGCCAAGGCCGCGTTGCCCGCGGTGGCCAAGCAGTTCGAGTCGATCTTCACGCAGATGATGCTCAAGTCGATGCGCGACGCGAGCAGCGGCGACGGTCTGTTCGACAGCGACGCCGGCAACCAGTGGCGCGACATGTTCGATCAGCAGTTGTCGGTGCAGCTCTCGCAAGGCGGCAACGGCATCGGCATCGCGCAGATGCTGGTGCGTCAGCTCGGTGGTGCGCTCGGTGGCAAGGGCGATGGCGCCTCAGGCGATGCGGGCGCCAGCAAGTCCGCTGGCGCGGCGAGCCTGGACGACAGCTGGCAGAAACGCCTGAGCGATGTCGCCGGCAGTGCACGGCAAGTGGGCGAGAAGGTGCTCAAGCTGTTGCCCACCGATGCGGAAGACTTCGTGCGACAGCTCGCGCCGTACGCGCAGAAGGCCGCGGAAAAGCTCGGCGTGTCGGTACGCGCCGTGCTTGCGCAGGCCGCGCTGGAAACACAGTGGGGCCAGCACCTGCCCACGCATTCCAACGGCAACACCAGCAACAACCTGTTCGGCATGAAGGCCGGGCAGAGCTGGGGCGGCGAGAAGGTGAGCGTACCCACGCTGGAATTCGAAGGCGGCGTGGCGGTGCATCGTCGCGCGCAATTCCGTTCTTACGACAACCCGGGCGAGTCGTTCGACGACTACGCCCAGTTGATTGCCGACAACCCGCGCTACGCCAAGGCGCTCAACCACGGCGAGGACGTGGTGGGCTTCGCCAGGGGATTGGTCAACGGCGGTTACGCCACCGATCCCTCGTATGCGCAAAAAATCGTGGCGATCGCCAACAGTCCCCAGATGCGTGACGCACTGCACGCCATCGGGCAGGGCGCCCTCAAGAAAGTGGCCGCCTCGCCGAATCCCTCTGAGTAATTTGCCCCGGAATGACACATGTCTAACCTCCTCAGCATTGGTGCCTCAGGGCTTAGCGCCGCGCAGACGGCGCTGTCCACCGTCGGCAACAACATCAGCAACGTCAACACGACGGGCTACAGCCGCCAGACGGTGGTGCAGACCGAGGCCATTTCGCAATCCGCCGGCAACTACACCATCGGCAGCGGCGTCGATGTGCAGTCCGTGCAGCGTGCGTATAGCGACTTCCTCACCTCGGCACTGTGGACGGCGACCTCGAGCACGTCGCGCGCCACCGCGTACAACAGCCTGGCCACCACGCTCAACAGTTCGCTGTCGGCCAGCGGCAACCTGCAGAGTGCGCTGGACAGTTTCTACGGCTCCTTCAGTACCGTGGCGAATACACCCGGCGTGGCATCGAGCCGCCAGTCGGCGCTCGGCAGCGCGAGCCAGGCGGTCACCGTGTTCAACACGCTGGGCCAGCAGTTCGCCGCACAGCAAAGCCAGGTGAATGCGCAGATCAAGACCACGGTGGACAGCATCAACAACGTGTCGTCGAACCTTGCCGACGTCAACGCGAAGATCCACGCCGCCGGCAACAACGTTCCCAACGACTTGCTCGACCAGCGCGACAACCTGGTGCAGACGCTGTCGGGCTACGTGGGCATTTCGGCGTACACCGAGAGCGACGGCACCATCAGCGTGTACGCATCGAGCGGACAGGCGCTGGTGAGCGGCGACAAGTCGTTCGCCATGCAGACCGGCAACAACCAGTACGACCCCTCGCGCACGGAAGTGCTGGACAACACCGGCACCGTGGTCAGCGGCAAGCTGAGCGGCGGCACGCTGGGCGCCTTGCTCGATTACCGCGGCAACGTGCTGGACAACGTGCAGAACCAGCTCGGCCAGGCAGCGGTGGCGCTGTCCACCAGCGTGAACGAGCAGCAGTCCAAGGGCCTGGATCTCTACGGCAAGCAGGGCGGCCCGATGTTCAGCGTGCCGACGCCGAACGTGTTGCCGAGCAATCTCAACAAGGGCACGGGCGCCGTGTCGGCGAGCATCACCGACGTCTCCCAGCTCACCAGCTCGGACTACGTATTGAGCTACGACGGCAGCAACTGGAACCTGGCCACCACCGCGGGCCAGGCCGTGCCGATGACGGCCAATCCGGACGGCACGTATTCCGCCAACGGTCTGACGTTCTCGCTTTCGGGTACGGCGCAGGCGGGCGACAGTTTCCAGATCCAGCCCACGCGCCAGGCCTCGACGGGTCTGGCGCTCACCATGACCGATCCGAACAACATCGCGGCGGCTGCGGCGTTGAACGCAACGGCGGCCAAGGCCAACACCGGCAATGGCGCCATCGGTTCGGTGACGGTGGACGATCCCACCAATGCGGCGCTGCTCAACGGCGCCACCGTCAGTTTTCCGTCGGCCAGCAGCTATCAGGTCACGGACAGCACAGGCAACGTGCTGGCCAGCGGCAGCTACGCGCCGGGCCAGACCATCAGCGCGAACGGCTGGAGCGTGACGCCTTCGGGCACGCCTGCCGCCAACGACAGCTTCGCCATTGGCGCCAATACCAATGGCCTCAATGACACCAGCAATGCGCTGGCTCTGGCGGGGCTCGCCGACAAGGGCGTGCTGGCCGGTGGCACGCAGTCGGTGATCGACTCCTACGGCACGCTCACCACCACCATCGGCACGGTGGGCAGCCAGGCTTCGAGCAACCTCACCACGCAGACCAGCCTGTTCAACCAGGCGATGTCCGCACAGCAGAGCGTGTCCGGCGTGAACCTCGATGAAGAGGCCGCCAACATGGTGCGCTATCAGCAGGCATACCAGGCTTCGGCGCAGGTGATTTCCACCGCGCAGACCATTTTCAGCAGCCTGATCACGGCGATGCAGGGATAACCAATGATGCGTCTCTCAACGAGCTGGATGTACCAGCAGTCGCTCAACACCATGATCAGCCAGCAGAGTGCGCTGGCCGCGACCCAGAACCAGGTCGACACGGGCAACCGCATCAACGTGGCGTCCGACGATCCGGCCGGCGCCGGCCAGGTGGTGAGCCTCAATCACGTGCTTGCGTCGAACGCGCAGTATTCCAGCACCATCGATTCGGCGACCACGCGACTCAACACCGAGGCGAGCACGCTCACCTCGGTGAACAGCGCGCTCGACAGCGCCCGCACGCTGGCACTGCAGGCGGTGAACGGCACGCTGTCCAGCAGCGACCGCAACAGTCTCGCCAGCCAGCTCACCCAGATTCGCGACCAGCTCATGCAGCTGGCCAACACCACCGACAGCAACGGCAATGCGCTGTTCGCCGGCACCAGCACCACCAAGACGCCGTTCCAGGTGGGCGTGAACGGCGCCGTGAGCTACAGCGGCAACGATGCGCAGCAGCGTTCGTCGGTGGGTTCGGGCCTGCAGGTGCCGACCAGCGATCCGGGCTCGGGACTGTTCATGAACATTCCCGCGGGCAACGGTACGTTTGAAGCGAGTGCGGGCAGCGCCAACACCGGCACGCTGGTAGTGGGCAGCAACAGCGTTACCGATCTTTCCGCGTGGAACAGCACATCGGCGGCAAGCGGTGGTGGTTACACCATCACCTTCGCCGCAGGCGGTGCATGGACGGCCACCGATGCGAACGGCAACGCGGTGCTCGACAGCAGCGGCAATCCCGTCGGCGGCACGTACACGGATGGCGGTTCGATCAGCTTCAACGGCATGACCATCGCCATGAGCGGCACGCCTGCCGCGGGCGACTCGGTGTCGGTGGCCACGGGCGGCCAGCAGGACGTCTTCAGCACGTTGAACAACATGATCAGCGCGCTGCAGAACGGCGGCACCACCGACACGCAGCTCACCAACGTGATGAGCCGCCAGATCGAATCCATCGACCAGACGCAATCCGCCATCAGCTCCGTGCAGGTGTCCATCGGTGGTCGGCTCGACACGCTGCAACAGCAGCAGGGCGCGTACCAGGATCTCAGCGTGACCTACAAGAGCGCGCTGTCCGATGTGCAGGGCGCGGATGCCTATACGGCCATCAGCAATCTGTCGCTGCAGCAGACGGCATTGCAGGCATCGCAGCAGATGTTTGCGCAGGTGAAGTCGATGAGCCTGTTCAACTATCTGAAGTAATCGCAGGTTCGTGCGTGCATCGCATCGACGCCGCGCGCACGAGCACGAAGCACTCGCAGGAACGAGAGGAGGTCTACGCGGTACAGGTTGGCGTAATCGAGCGGCACGACGTCGGGGCAACAAGGCCTTATCCAGTGCGCTCCATCACGAATTGGCACGAAAGTCGGCTCAAGTAATCGCAAGACGAGCCGAAAAGTTCACTGAGGCGGATGGCATCCCACGCGGAACCTGGCCGCCGGCACGAACAAAGCCAATCCAACCGGTCACCGGTTACGTAGGAGAAATTCATGTCTCTCGTTATCAACACCAACATCTCGTCGCTGAACGCGCAGAACAACCTGACCAAGTCGCAGAGCGCGCTCTCGACCGCCACGCAGCGTCTGTCGTCGGGCCTGAAGATCAACAGCGCCGCCGACAACGCCGCCGGCTTCGCCATCTCGCAGCGCTACACCACGCAGATCGGCGGCCTCGGCCAGGCCAGCGCCAACGCATCGGACGCCATCAACCTGGCGCAGACCGCCGGCTCCGCGCTGGACCAGGTCACCGCCAACCTGCAGGCGATCCGCGATCTGGCCGTGCAGTCGGCCAACGGTACCTACACCGATTCCGACCGCGCCTCGATCGACCAGGAAGTGCAGCAGCGCCTGGCTGAAATCACCCGTATCGCCAACCAGACCACGTTCAACGGTTCGAACGTGCTCGACGGTTCGATGAAGACGAAGAGCTTCCAGATCGGTGCCGACGTCGGCCAGACGATTTCGGTGAGCCTGGGCACCAGCGTGAAGTCGAGCGCCATGGGCCAGGTCGCCGAAGTGAACTCGGGCGACATCAGTGCAGCCTTCAAGGGCTACACGCTCGCCGCTGGCGCGCTGACCGTCTCCACCGACGGTGGCACCACCAACGTCTCCGTCGCTGCCGGCACGTACCACAGCGCGGGCGACCTGGCTTCCGCCATCAACACGGCTGCCGGCTCCACCGTGGCATCGGTCGATGCCACCACCGGCGAACTGAAGATCAACAACGGCGGTGCCGCTGCACTGACCTTTGGTGGTGCAGCTGCCACCACGCTCGGCCTGCCGGCGTCGACCGCCGCTGCCGGCACCGGTGCCTCGACCGGCGTCGTGGCCGCCACGGGCGACCTGTCGAAGGAAGGCCTGACCATCAATGGCACGGCCATCGACCTGAGCAGCGCCAAGAGTCTGCAGGACGTGTCCGACGCCATCAACGCGGCCGGCATCACGGGCGTTAGCGCTGCGGTGAACGGTGCGGGCAACGGCATCAACTTCTACTCGGCCGGTGCGCTGACGGTTGGCGACACCAAGGGTCAGATCGTCGGCGCGTCCGCTACGGACGCGAACGCCGGCGCCACGTACACCCAGGGCACCACGGCCGCCACCGGCGGTTCGCTGGCCACGGGTAGCGTGGGCACGGTGGATTCGGCCAACGACCTGATCTCGCGCGTCGACGTCGCCCTGAAGACGGTCAGCGATTTCGCTGCCCAGCTGGGTGCGGTGCAGAACCGCTTCCAGTCGACCATCTCCACGGTGGCCGCTCAGACCACCAACCTGCAGGCTTCGCAGTCGACCATCCAGGACGCGGATTTCGCGGCCGAGACGGCCAACCTCAGCAAGGCGCAGGTGCTTCAGCAGGCGGGTATCTCGGTGTTGGCCCAGGCCAACTCCAACCCGCAGCAGGTTCTCAAGCTGTTGCAGTAACGGACGCAGGCCCGGATGCGACTCCTCCCGAGTCGCATCCACCGCGGCCGGATCTACCACCAGGCGGGTTGCATTCGCAGCCCGCCCGGTGTTTCGGGAGCTTCCGGCAAAGCCCTCATGCGTGAGGTTTTTGCCGGAGGCTCGAACTTTTCCGCCGAGGCGGAACAACTTCGGGAAACGGACAAGGCAGTGCGATGACCACCACCAGCAGCACCAGCGGTAGCAGCCTCAGCTCGCTGCTCAACGCGCTCAACTCGGCAACTGGCGGTTCGAGCAGCTCGAGCAGCTCGTCCTCCAGCTCCAGCAGTTCGTCATCCAGCGGTGGCAGTGGCACCTTGAGCGCCGCGGGTCTTGGCTCGGGCCTCGACGTCAACTCCATCGTCACGGCGCTGGTGAACGCGCGCAAGGCGGCGTCGCAGCAGCAGATCACCACGCGCACCAACCAGACGAACAACCTGCTCAACGGCCTGTCGTCGTTGAACTCGGCGCTGGGCGGCATCCAGACCGCACTGGCCACGCTCACGTCCGCCAGCACCTTCAGCAGCTACAACGCCACGCTGACCCCGCAGGGCAGCAGTAGCAGCATCGGCACCGCGACGACGATGCCGAGCGCGCACGCCGGCACCTACACCATTGCGGTGAGCCAGCTTGCCACGGCGCAGAAGCGCGCGAGCGACGCGGTGGCCTCGGGCACGCCGGTGGGCGCGGGCACGCTCAACATCACGGTGGGCTCCACCACGATGAACCTGGCGGTGTCGGCCACCGACACGCTGTCGACCATCGCCACCGCGATCAACAATTCCACCTCGAACCCCGGCGTCACGGCCACCATCGTCAACGGCACGAATGGTCAGCAGCTGATGCTGAGCTCGAGCAAGACGGGCGTGGCCAACGCGTTCACCATCAGCGCCAACGCCACCAGCAGCAGCGGGCTCACCAGCCTCGCCAACACGCTGAACACGCCAGGCGCGAACGAAGCGCAGGACGCCAAGCTCACGCTGGACGGCATCGCCGTCACCAGTCCCACCAACACCGTCACCGGCATGATGGACGGTGTCACGCTCAACCTCACCGGCACCGGCACTAACACGCTGACCGTGGCGCAGGACAACACCGCCGCCACCAACGCGATCCAGGGACTGGTCAGCGCGTACAACAGCTACGTCAGCACCGTTTCCTCGCTGTCCAGCTTCGACCAGACCTCGGGCACGGCGGGCGTGCTGCTGGGCGATACCACGCTCACCTCGGTGCAGCGCGGCATCTCGTCGGTGCTGAGTGGTGCGGTAAAGGGCAACAGCCTCGGCACGCTGACCAACATCGGCATCACGCGCAACGCGGACGGCACGCTGGCGCTGGACACGGACAAGCTCGCTTCCGCGTTCCAGAGCAACCCGTCGGCGGTGAAGGACCTGCTGGTCGGCACCAACGGTTACGCGACGAACCTCAACACCACCATCAACGCGTACACGCAGACCGGCGGCATCATCGGCACGCGGATGGACAGCCTGAACAACACGCTGACCCAGCTGGGCCAGCAGCAGACGGCGCTGGACAGCCGCATGGCGACCTACCAGAACCAGCTGCAGCAGCAGTACACCGCGCTCGATACGCTGATGTCCTCGCTCAACAACACCAGCACCTATCTCACCACGGCGCTTGCGCAGCTCAACGGTTCCAACAACTCGAAGAACTGAACGCGGGGAAGCGACCATGACCTACGGCTACATGCGCAACGCCAGTGCGCTCTATCAGGACACCAGCGCGCGCGGCAGCGTGGAAGGCGCCGACCGTCACCAGCTCACCAGCATGCTGTTCGACGGCGCGATCGATCGCATCAACCAGGCACGCGGCGCGATCCGTCGCGGCGACGTGCCCGCCAAGGGCATGCACTTCAGTCGCGCGCACGCCATCATCAGCGAGTTGCGCGGCAGCCTCGACCACGCGCAGGGCGGCCCGCTGGCAAGCCGCCTCGATGCGCTTTACGACTACGTGAGCCGCCGGCTCCTGCACGCGCAGCTCAACAACGACGAGCGCGCCATCGACGAAGTGGTGGATCTGCTCACGCCGGTGCGCGACGGCTGGCGCCAGATCCGCGACCAGTTCCTGGCCACCCAGGGCGCCAAGCCCACCGCGGTGGCCTGAGCATGGCCGGGATCACGCACGCCGATCTGCTGGACCTCAGCGAACGCATGCTCGCCGCCGCCCGCGTGGGCGATTGGGATGCCGTGGCGGAACTGGAAGCCGATCGAGGCCTCCACATCAGCACGCTGCCGACGACCGATCCGGAAGCACTGCCGCTGCTCAAGACCTTGCTGGCCCATACGGAGGAAGTCCGTGAGCTGGCTCGTCAACAGCGTGAACGCCTTGGTGAAGATCTTGGGCAACACCAGCATCGCCATCGCGCACTCAGCGCCTATCTTCACGCCGGCTTCGAATAACCCGGTGACACCTGGCCGGGAGCGCGCATAATCCCTCGCGGCCGTGACATGGTGCGGCCCAGCGCAACGAGGGACCCATGCAAGACGCTTCCTGGCAGGAATTTTCAGAGCGAGTCACCTACGACGACGGCCTTCACGCCAGTTGCGTGGCGCTGCCCGAGGGCTTGGGCGAACTGCAGCGTGCCGCCATGCGCGATCGCAATCTCAGCGTGCTTGGCACGCTTGCCGTCTTCAACGAGCGTCGCAGCGAAGCGATGGACGAAGAAAGTCCGCTAGCCCAGGACATGCAGCGCCTGGACAGCAAGCTCAACGTCATGATGGCCATGCTCGACCAGCTGCTTCAGCGCGATGCCCAATTGCCGCCGCGCATTCGTGTCAGCTTCAACGCGCTTGGCGCGTTATTGCCGCTGTCGTTGTGGCCCGTCGGCCAGGAGCACGCTTTGGTGCGACTGCATTTCGACGGATGCCTGGCATTGCCGCTGGAACTCACGGCACGCCGCGTGGAAGAACGTGATGCAGATCACGTTTTCGTTTCGTTCGAATCGATGGACGAGGCGACATGTGACGCGATTGAGCGACTCGTGTTCCGCCATCACCGACGTAAAGTGGCAGAGCGCCGTTCGAACGTCTCATAGCGCGCGGACTGGGTTCACAATCGTAATGTGATCGCTATCACGCTACGGAAAGCCGACACGAAAGTTCTTTGACGCACATCTCGAAAGGGTGTCGTACAGGGTCACCTTCCCGAGCATTTCGACTCGGGATTTTTTTTGAGCGAATTCAGTGATCTGTGGCGCACGGCTGCGGCGCTTTTTGGCAACGTTTACATGAGGTGACGCTCACCGGCAGGCGTGCGTGCCAGCGTCGCGTCGAAAAGTTGTGATCGGCTGGCCTTCTTCTTGCTCATTCCCTCTCGCGGACAGCGACGGATTGTCGTCACGCGGCAGGTGCAATCCAGGGGGACACCAATGAAGCAGCACGCACGAGAGCATCACATGGGCAAGTTCGACGTACTGGTGATCGAATCCGATCACCGCAGGGCGGAGTCAGTCGTTTCGGCGCTGGAGTTTCTCGGCTATCGGCCGCAACGCGGCGAAGAATGCGAAGCGGTGGACGAGGCGACGCACGCATGGCGTGCCGTGTATGTGGGCAATGTGTGGGACGACGCCGAAGCCGAGCGGCAGTTTGCTCGACTGGGCACGGCCTCGAATCAGGCGATGGTGTTGATGGCCGCCGATTCGCAGTGGCTTCCTCGCCTGGGCAACGACAGTGCAGCGACCACGAGCCGCGTGGGCATCATCGAATTCCCGCTGCGCTATGACCAACTGTCAGAGACCTTGCGTGGACCGCAGGCCCAGGCAGCGCGTCGCCCCGAACTGAAGCTCGTTGGCAGCTCCGGCCCGATGGGGCGCGTCAATGCACTGGTTCGCCAGGTGGCACCGTTCGATTCGAGCGTGCTGGTGCTGGGTGAATCGGGCACCGGCAAGGAAATGGTCGCGCGCAGCATCCACGAATGTTCCTCGCGTCGCGACAAGCCGTTCGTGGCCATCAACTGCGGCGCGATTCCGGCCGAGTTGCTGGAAAGCGAACTGTTCGGCCATGAAAAGGGCGCATTCACCGGCGCCATCAGCACCCGCAAGGGTCGCTTCGAACTGGCCGAAGGCGGCACGCTGTTCCTGGACGAAATCGGCGACATGAGCCTGCCGATGCAGGTGAAGCTGTTGCGCGTGCTGCAGGAGCGCGTGTTCGAACGCGTGGGCAGCAACCGTACGCAGCGCTGCGACGTGCGCATCATCGCCGCCACGCACCGCAACCTTGAAGAGGCCATCAACAACGGCCAGTTCCGTGAAGACCTCTATTACCGCCTGAGCGTGTTCCCGCTGGAAATGCCCGCGTTGCGCGAGCACCTGGACGATCTGCCGGAGCTGGTGGCCGAGTTCAACCAGCGCCTGTCGCGTCGCGGCCTGGGTGGCGTGCGCTTCAGCGCCGGCGCAATGAACGCGCTGCACAACTATGCATGGCCGGGCAACGTGCGCGAGCTGTACAACCTGGTCGAGCGTCTTTCCATTCTCTATCCGCACAGCGAAGTGCGCGTGAGCGACCTGCCGGAAAAATATCGCGGCCAGCAGATCGTGGAAGAAGTGCGCGGCGCGGCGCTGTTGTCGCTGATGACCGGGCACTCCACCGTACTGCCCGAGCCGATGGCCGTGGTTTCCACCGACTCGCTGGTGATGCTGCCCGAAGGTGGCCTGGATCTTAAGGATCACCTGGCCGACATCGAGGTGGGTCTCATCCGTCAAGCGCTTGACGTTACCGGTGGCGTGGTCGCGCATGCGGCGAAGCTGCTGCGCATGCAGCGCACGACCTTGGTGGAAAAGCTGCGCAAGTACGGCTTGCAACCCAGCCTGCAGGCGTAAGAGCAGGAGTGAGTTGAGAGGAGTGGGACGTGAGAGGGGCGCAGCTTGCCTTTCCCGCGCGACGCACGCCTCTTCACTCACGTCTCAAAAGCGGAACTGCGTCACGCTTTGTCTCACTACTCGATCCTCCCCACTCACATCTCGCCTCATGGCACACGTCGTGCAGTAACACCCCCGATAACTCTTCACGCGTTGGAATTCCGTCATGAGTCAGATCGACGTCAACAACCTGCTGTCGCAGATGCGCCAGCTCTCGCTTCAGACGAAGCCGGCCGAGCAATCGTTCACGGCGGCCGCGCCAGGGCAGACGGATTTCTCCAGCTTGCTCAAGAAATCCATTTCCTCGGTGGCCGATGCGCAGATGGATGCCGGCAACCAGGCGGCGAGCTTCGAACGTGGCGATGAAGGCGCGGACCTCGGCCGCACCATGGTGGCCATCAACAAGGCCGACCTTTCCTTGAACACGTTGACCCAGGTGAGGAACAAGCTGGTCGACGCGTACAACAACATCATGAACATGCCGGTCTGACCGGTTCTTTGAAGAAGAAGAGTCTTCATGGCCGATAACGCCCTCGCGACCACCGACGAAAAACCCGGTTCTCGCCTGGACCTCAAGCAGCTTGCGCGCACGCCGGCAACACGTCAGTTGTTGCTCTTGGTGGGCGTCGCCGCGGCTGTTGCTCTTGGTGTTGCCGTGGTGCTGTGGTCACGCGGCCCCAACTACGGCCTGCTTTACGCCGGTCTCGAACAGAAGGATGCCGCCGCGGTCACGCAGGCGCTGCAGGCGTCCAATACGCCGTACACGCTGGGTGCCGATGGCAATTCCATCATGGTGCCTGCGTCCGATCTGGCGGCCATCCGCCTGAAACTTGCATCGCAAGGCTTGCCCCAAGGAAGCGCGGCCACCACCACGGCGCCGGGCGCTGATTCGCCGTTCGGCATGAGCGATCTGGCCGAGCGCACGCGCTACCAGCAGATGCTGGAAACCGATCTTGGCAGCACCATCGCCGGCCTGCAGTCGGTGCGCGCGGCGCGCGTGCATCTGGCGTTGCCCAAGCCGTCGGCCTTCATTCGCGACAACAAGGAAGCGAGCGCCTCGGTGCTCGTCACGCTGTATCCGGGCCGTCAGCTCGATGCGAGCCAGGTGGCGGCGATCGTGCACCTGGTGGCGTCGAGCGTGCCCAGCCTCGATCCCAAGCAGGTGTCGGTGGTCGATCAGGCGGGCCAGCTGCTCACCACCACCGATCCGGGCAGTGCAAGCGCCATCGGCGACACGCGTCTGCGCCTGGCCACGCGCATCGAGAACACCTACGCGCAACGCATCGAAGAACTGCTGACGCCGCTGGTCGGTCCGGGCAAGGTGCGCGCGCAGGTGTATGCGGATCTGGATTTCAGCGAAACCGAAAAAGCCACCGAGACGTTCGATCACGAACATCCCGCGTTGCGCAGCGAACAGACCAATAGCGAGCAACACACCGGCGAAGCGAACGACGCGTCGATTCCCGGTGCGCTGAGCAACCAGCCGCCGAACACGGTGGCCCAACCTACCGCCGCCAAACCTGCGGCAGGCAAGGGCGCTGCGGGCAAGACGGCCGCGACGGCGCAAAGCAGCGGCCCGAGCGCAAGCACGAGCAGCGCCACGCGCAACTACGAACTCGATCGCACCATCAGCCACGTCAGCGATCCGGCGGGCCGCCTTGCGCGACTCACCGTGGCGGTGGTGGTGGACAACAAGAGCGTGACGGGCGACAAGGGCGGCACCAAGAGCGTGCCGTTCACGCCGCAGGAACTGGAACACCTCACCACGCTCGCGCGCAACGCCGTCGGTTACAACGAAGCGCGCGGCGACAGCGTCAGCGTGATCAACCAGCCGTTCCACCAGGACCCCGGCACCGACGTGGCCGCACCGGCGCAACCGTTCTGGGAACGCCCGGGCATGCTCGACCTGATCAAGCAGGCGGCAGGCATCGTGGTGGCGTTGCTGGTGGCGTTCGGCCTGCTGCGTCCGTTGCTGCGCGGTTTGTCACGCGGTCCGTCGTCCAGCCGCGAGCTTGCGCTGGCCGACGTGACGTCGATGAACACGCCGACCCTCTCGGTACGCGTGGACGACAAGGACGATACCGACGACGTGCTCAAGCTCGGCGTACCGCCGCAGCTCGCGTACGAACAGCGCATCGGCATCGCGCGCCGCATGGTGGGCGAGAACCCCAAGCAGGTGGCGCAGGTGGTGAAGAGTTGGGTGGGCGAAGATGGCGGCTGATCGCATGCTCGCTCCGAGCCCTTTCCGTCAGCATCGATTGCTGACCACGCATCGATATCGCGCGCTTGCACGCGCGGCACAACCGACCACGGCTAGCGGGCGGACCGAATCATGAAGGCAGAAACACCCATCGGCGGCGCGCAGCGCGCGGCCATCCTGCTGCTCACGCTGGGCGAGCAGGACGCGGCCGAGGTGCTCAAGCATCTCAGCGCACGCGACGTGCAGGCGGTCGGCTCGGCCATGGCCGGGCTCACCAACGTCACGCGCGAACAAGTGGAAATGGTGCTTGGCCGTCTCAACGAAGACATGGGCCGCCACACCTCGCTGGGCGTGGGCACCGAGGAATACATCCGCAAGATCCTGGTCAACGCACTGGGCGAGAACAAGGCCGGCGGCCTTATCGACCGCATCCTGCTCGGCCGTACCAGCAAGGGCCTGGAATCGCTCAAGTGGATGGAGAGCCGCGCCATCGCCGAAATGATCGGCCAGGAACATCCGCAGATCATCGCGCTGGTGCTGGCGCATCTCGAACCGGACCAGGCCGCCGAAGTGATCGGCTACCTGCCGCCGCGCGTGCGCAGCGATGCGGTGATGCGCATTGCCACGCTCGACGGCGTGCAACCGCATGCACTGAACGAACTCGACGAAATCATGGAGCGCCAGTTCACCGGCGGCAACACCAAGAAACTCAAGTCCGCCAGCGTGGGCGGCCTGAAGGCGGCAGCCAACATCCTCAACGCGATGGAAACCAGTCGCGAGAACGAATTGATGGCGGCCATCCGCACGCACGACTCGGGCCTCAGCGGCCGCATCGAAGAACTGATGTTCGTGTTCGAAGACCTGGGCGACCTGGACGACCGCAGCATGCAGACGCTGCTGCGCGAAGTGCCCACCGCCCGCCTGGTCACCGCGCTCAAGGGCGCCGAGCCGGGCGTGCGCGAAAAGATCTTCGCCAACATGTCCAAGCGCGCGGCCGACATGCTGCGTGACGACCTGGAAGTGTCCGGCCCCGTGCGCCTCAGCGAAGTCGATTCGGCGCAGAAGGAAGTGCTCGCCATCGCGCGCAAGCTGGCCGATTCCGGTGCCATCAATCTCTCCGGCACGGGTGACGAGCTGGTCGCATGAATGCCGTCATGAACCGCGACAAGCTGCCCGCCTTCGAACGCTGGCTTCTGCCCGAGATGGGCGAACCGGTGGCCGCCGAGCCGACGCCGGAACCGGCGCAGCAGCCGACGGTGCGCGATCTCGAAGCGATCGAGCAGCAGGCGCGCGAAGAAGGTTATGCGGCCGGCCACGCGCAGGGTATGGCGGAAGCGCGCGAGGTGTTGCAGGCACGCATGCAACGCCTTGATGCCTTGCTCGAATCCGCCGCGCGTCCGCTGCGCAGCATGGACGAACTGGTCGAACTCGAACTCACGCGCCTGGCCATGACGGTGGCGCGCCAGGTGCTCGCGCATGAGCTGCGCACCGCGCCCGATCTGGTGGTGGAAGCCGTGCGCCAGGCGGCGCTCGCGCTGCCGTCGGCCAGCGGCAACCTGCGCGTGCGCCTGCATCCTGAGGATCTTGCGCTGCTCCGCTCATTGGACATGGTCGAATCGCACTGGCAGCTGATGCCCGACAGCAGCCTGCAGCGCGGCGACTGCATGCTGGAAAGCGAACGCTCGCGCCTCGATGCACGCGTGGAAACCCGGCTTGCCGCCGTAGTGGATGCGGTGCTCGGCGCCGAAGCCGAAGAAACCGACGAAGACGCTGACGAGGTGCGTGGATGAACGCGCAGCCGAGCCCTTCGCGCACCGCGTTGTGGCAGGAACGGCTGGCGCGTCGTCGCCAGCGTGCCATCGGCGCACGCACGCTCACCGTGGAAGGCCGCCTGCGTCGCGTGGTGGGCCTCACGCTGGAAGCGGAAGGTTGCGAGGCGCCGTTGGGCGCGCGTTGCCTGGTCACCACGGCCGATGGCAGCGAACTGGATACCGAAGTGGTCGGTTTCGCCGACGAACGCCTCCTGCTGATGCCGGTGACGGAAATGCACGGTGTATTGCCGAATGCGCGCGTGCGCCCTTGCGCGCACACCAGCGGCCTGCCGGTGGGCATGGCCTTGCTCGGTCGCGTGATCGGCGCCGATGGCGTGCCGCTCGATGGCCTCGGTCCGCTCGATGTGGACGAGCACGCGCTGCTCAAGAACGAACCGATCAACCCGATGGCGCGCAAGCCCATCGACACGCCGCTGGACACCGGCGTGCGCGCCATCAACTCGCTGCTCACCGTGGGTCGTGGCCAGCGCCTGGGCCTGTTCGCTGGTTCGGGCGTGGGCAAGTCGACGCTGCTGGGCATGATGACGCGCTACACCGACGCCGACGTGGTGGTGGTGGGCCTGATCGGCGAGCGCGGCCGCGAAGTGAAGGAATTCGTGGAGCACACGCTGGGCGTCGAAGGTCGCGCGCGCGCCGTGATCGTCGCCGCGCCGGCCGATGCGCCGCCGCTCAAGCGATTGCGCGGCGCGCAGTACGCCACCGCGATTGCCGAGTGGTTCCGCGACCGCGGCCAGCGCGTGCTGTTGCTGATGGATTCGATCACGCGCTATGCGCAGGCGCAGCGAGAGATCGCGCTCGCCATCGGCGAGCCGCCGGCCACCAAGGGTTATCCGCCGTCGGTGTTTGCCATGCTCCCCGCGCTGGTGGAGCGCGCCGGCAACGATGCCGAAGGGCGTGGTTCCATCACCGCGTTCTACACGGTGCTGACCGAGGGCGATGACTATCGCCACGATCCCATCGCCGATGCCTCGCGCGCCATTCTCGACGGTCATATCGTGCTGTCGCGCGACCTGGCCGAAGCGGGTCACTATCCGGCCATCGACATCGAAGCATCGATCAGCCGCGTGATGCCGGCCGTGGTGAAGCGCGAGCATCTGCGTTCCGCCCAGCGTTTTCGCCAGGTGTATTCGGCCTATCGCCAGCAGCGCGACCTGATTGCCGTGGGCGCGTATCAAAAAGGTTCGGACCCGCAGGTGGATCACGCCATTGCCATGTGGCCAAAGCTGCGCGACTTCCTGCAGCAGGAAGTGGATGCGCCCACCACACTCGCCGACGCGATTGGCGGCCTTGAAGCGCTCACCGCCGGAGGTACGCCGTGACATCCCGCGCCAACCGCCTGCAACCCGCTGCCGACCTCGCGCACGATCGCCAGGAAGCGGCCATGCAGCGCCTGGCCGAGCAACAGCAGAAGCTCGCCAAGGCCGAACACCAGTTGGAAGAACTGCGGAAATACCGCGCCGAATATGCCGATGCGCAGGGCGGCGTGAGCGTGAGCGCCTTGCTCAACCGTCGCCAGTTCGTCGAACGCATCGACCAGGTGATTGCGCAACAGGTCAACGAAGTGGCACGCCAGCGCCGGCTTCTCGATGGCGTACGCAACCAGTGGCGCGAAGCACACGCCCGCGAACAGGCACTGGGAAGCGTGATCGACCGCTATCGCGAGCAGGAACGAAAGAGCGAGGACCGTCGCGAACAGGCCGAGATCGACGAGCGCATGCAGCATCGGCGTCCGTCCAGGGGCTTCTCGTGACGACATCCATGAACGCATTGCAGGAGATCAACCCATGACGCCGTCCATTGCCCCGGTGGTGAACGTGGCGCCGCCGACGAATTCGTCCGCGAACGACGCGACGAATCCTTCGTCCACCGATCCCAACAACCATTTCAGCAAGCCGTTGCAGCAGGCACACCAGCAGCTGGCGCGGCAAACGGAACCGTCGCGTCCGGCGCAGGGAAGGCCTGCGGCATCGAAGGACGCACCGTCTGACTCGTCAGCGTCGGCGTCTTCATCGACGGGCAAGCAGGATCACAAGGACGACGACAAGTCCGACACTGCCACGCCCGACGTCGCTGCAGCGATGCTCGCCCTGCTGGGACAGAGCGTGCCGGCTTCCGCGGCCGCCAGCGCGGTGCCCGCCGCTGCGGATGGCGACGATGCAACCGACGCGGTGACGGCAGCTGCCACCTCCAACGTGACCTCGGCCAACGTTGCCTTGCTGGGCGCAGCGCAGGTTGCCACGCAGGCAGTGGGGCAGGCGAAGGCTGGCAACGCAGGCGATTTCACCAAGGCCATGGATGGCGTCAAGGACAAGAGCCTTTCCATGCTTGGAGAGGATGCCAATGACGGCGATGAGACCGTCGACACGACGGCTTCCGATGCCACGCAGGGCGCGAAGGGCGATGCATTCACCACGGCGCTGCAGGCTTTGGCAACGCCATCAGCTCAGAGCGATCACAGCGATTCGCTGGAGGCGCTGAAGAATCTCGCCGCCCAGGCCATGTCGCAGCAACCGCAGGCGCCCTCCGGCGCCATCACCGCACCGGCCCCGCATGCACTCACCATGCAGTCCAGCGTGGGATCGCCGGCGTTCGGGCAGGAGCTGAGCCAGCAGGTGACGTGGCTTGGCGGCCAGGACGTGAAAGAAGCGCGCATCCGCCTGCACCCCGAAGACCTCGGCGAACTCGATGTGAAGGTCAGCGTGAAACAGGACCACGTGGACGTGGCCTTCATCGCACAGCACCCGCAGGCTGTGCATGCGGTGCAGCAGACACTGAGCCAGCTCGACTCGATGCTCGCTCACCATGGCTTGTCGTTGGGTCAGGCGATGGTGGGGCAGGGGAATACAGGGCAGGGTTCGGGGCAGGCGGGTTCGCCTGGTAGTTCTTCGTCGGGTAGTGAGAGTGGGTTGGCGGAGGGTGTGGGTGAGTTGGCTTCGATCGCGGCGCCGGTGGTGAAGGCGGTGGGATTGGTGGATATGTTTGCCTAGTTTTTTCTCGCTCTCGCTTGTGAAGGGAGTGTGGGCAATGATCTTGCGTCGTCGGTGAAGATCGTCGGGCTTTTTAGCTCGTCATTCCTGCGAAGGCAGGAGGCGCTTTTCAACAGCCGAATGGCTGGTCATCCAGTGACTTTGCGTCTGGTTTTCGCGTGGTCGCGATCTGGCTCGCCTGCCGCGGGCTTCCGACCTCCTGCCGGAGGCCGGGTCACTTTCTCTTGCTTGCCCAAGAGAAAGTAACCAAAGAGAAAGGCACCCCGGATGACGCGCCTTCCGTCCTTTGGACGGAAGGTACGCGGTCGGGTTACGGGGTTTTTCGACAGGACATCCATGTCCTGTCGAAAAACTGGCCGCATCCATGCGGCCACCCTACGGGCTTTCCTCCACCCGCCCGCCGCTGTCATACGGGGACCCCGAAGAGCCAAGAGCCAAGAGCCAAGAGCCAAGAGCCAAGAGCAAAGAGCCAAGAGCAAAGAGCAAAGAGCAAAGCGCGAAGTAGGGATGCTTTCGCGAGCACCCGCCCCCTCTCCCCAACCCTCTCCCGCAAGGGGAGAGGGAGAAGTGCGATGCATCGCGGATCAACTTAAAAAGCGAAGCCAAAGCAAAGGCCGATGCGAAGCGAGGCTCCGCCTTAAGTCCTCTGCGATTCGGGCGCGTTGCGCGGTGCTACGGAGTGCCCGCTGTGGAGCCTCCCATGGGTGTCCCGCCACAACCATCCTCAAGCGTTCGGGCTTATCCCAGCACGATGCTGCGAGCCTTTGCTCTGAAGGCCATTTTCTTTGGGTTACTTTTCTTTTGGGCCAGCAAAAGAAAAGTGACTCGAGCGGCGGCAGCCGATCGAAACGCCCGCCGCGTAGGCGGCCTGATCGCGGTAGCGCCGCATAAGAGCGAGCAACGGACTCGCGATAACCAAGCGCAAAGTCACTGGATGACCAGCCTTCGGCTGTTGAAAAGCGCCTCCTGCCTTCGCAGGAATGACGAGCGAAAGATCAGGCTCACGTCCACGGCTCCCCTAGAGGCCCAGGACAACTCGCCAAGAAACACCCACACCCCCCGCGACAACCTTCCGACAACCGCCACCACCCCGTCGCGCCCAATCCCCGACACGCGTCAAGAAAGCGCCGCGTTTCCGTCGCGACACCTCGCAAACCCAAGCACACCAACGCATCCCGTCGATGGCATGCCGTTTGCAACCAATGGGCATGTGCCGCCCGTGGCGGGTGGCCGACGACCAGACACTGATAGGGATCGAGTTCGCATGGCTCAGAACGAGCAAGCAGAAAGCACGGCAGCGGCGCCGAAGAAGGGATCGAACAAGGTCGTGATGATCATGGGCGTGGCCTTGCTCGCCATGGCCGGCGTGACGGGCTATCTGGTGATGGGCGCGCGTGCGCATGGCGGCGAGGGAGCGGACGAGCCGAAGGTGGTGCTATCCAAGCAGGAGCAGTACCTCACGATGGATCCGCCGTTCGTGGTCAATTTCAAGGACGACCAGTCCATGCGCTTCCTGCAGGTGGGCGTGAGCCTGATGTCGCACGATGCGGCCGCACTGGCCGCCGCGAAGGAAGCCGATCCGGTGATCCGCAACGCGCTGGTCATGCTGTTCAGCAGCCAGGACTACTCCATCCTCAGCGACGCCGCCGGCAAGCAGAAGCTGCAGGCGCAGGCGTTGGACGCCGTGCGCAAGATCCTCGAGAAGCGCCTGGGTCGCCCGGGCGTGGAAGCGCTGTACTTCACCAGCTTCGTGATGCAGTGACGGGAACGCAGCGATGAGCGACCTGCTTTCACAGGAAGAAATCGACGCCCTGCTCGACGGCGTGGAAGGCGGCGCCGTCGAAACGGGCAATGACGAACCGTTGCCGCCCGATGCGGTGATCTCGTACGACTTCACCCAGCAGGACCGCATCGTGCGCGGCCGCCTGCCCACGCTGGAAATGGTCAACGACCGTTTTGCGCGCTTCTTCCGCACGGCGGTGTTCGGCGTGCTGCGCAAGACCTGCGAAGTGTCGGTGCTCGGCGTGAAGATGATGAAGTTCGCCGAGTATGTGCACGCGCTGGCGGTGCCGAGCAACCTGAACCTGGTGCGCATCAAGCCGCTGCGCGGCACCGCGCTGGTAGTGATGGAGCCGCGCCTGGTGTTCACCGTGATCGACAATTTCTTCGGTGGCGACGGCCGTTTCCACGCGCGCATCGAAGGCCGCGATTTCACGCCCACCGAGAACCGCGTCATCCAGATCATGCTCACCGAGCTGTTCGCCTCGATGGTGGAAGCGTGGGCACCGGTGTTGCCGCTGAACTTCGAATACCTCAATTCCGAAATCAATCCGCAGTTCGCCAACATCGTGAGCCCCACCGAGACGGTGGTGGTGTCGAAGTTCCATATCGAACTCGACGGCGGTGGCGGCGAAGTGCACCTGACCTTGCCGTACGCGATGGTCGAGCCGATCCGCACGCTGCTCGATGCGGGCGTGCAGAGCGATCGCGTGGATCGCGATCATCGCTGGGCCGAAACGCTGCAGGACGAAGTGCTGGACGCGGAAGTGGAGCTGAGCTCGCTGCTGCTGGAAACGCGCCTGAGCATTGGCGAATTCCTGCGTCTTCGTCCCGGCGACGTACTGCCGATCCAATTGCCCGAATTCAGCACCGTCTTCGCCGAAGACGTGCCCGTGTTCCGCGGCCGCTATGGCCAGAACAACGGCCGCAACGCCGTGCGCTTCCATGCCCCGACCGGCCGGCGCGAGATTCGCCTGTCGACCGAAACCACCCTGGAGATTGACCTCGCATGACCACGCCCAATGACGCCGCCAGCGCTACCCAGCGCGTGGAGTTCGACCAGCTCAGCGCCCCGATGGGCGAGGGCGCCGAAGTCAATCTCGACATGATCCTCGACGTACCGGTCACGCTTGCCATGGAAGTGGGCCGTACGCGCATCAGCATCCGCAACCTGCTGCAGCTCAACCAGGGTTCCGTGGTGGAACTCGACCGCTCCGCCGGCGAACCGCTGGACGTGTTCGTCAACGGCACGCTGGTGGCGCATGGCGAAGTGGTGGTGATCAACGATCGCTTCGGTATCCGTCTCACCGACGTGATCAGCCCGGCCGAACGCGTGCGCAAGCTGCGGTGAGTTCGATGATGCTTGCCCTTGTCATGCCGGTAGCCGCGGCGCCCGAGATCAACGTCGGCGGCGAACTGGTGCGCGTGATGTTGAGCCTCGCCGCCATCGTCGCGCTGATCTTCGTGGCCGGCTGGCTCAGCCGCCGCCTGCAGGCGCGCACTACGCCGGGTGGGCGTCGACTACGCTGCGTGGAGACCATGGCAGTGGGCGCGCGCGATCGCCTGATGCTGATCGATGCGGACGGCAAGCGCCTGCTCATCGGCATGGGCCAGGGCGGCATGCGCACGCTGCACGTTTACGAAGGCGTGGCGCCCGCGCCGGAAGCCGGACCGCAACCGCCGATGGCGCCGTTCGGCGACGTGTTGGCCCGCTGGAAGCGCAAGTGATGAAGTCGTTCCGCTGGATGCTCCTGGTACTGCTGCTGGTGTGCCCGATGCTGGCGTGCGCCGCAGCGGCCATGCCCGCCATGCCTTCGATGCCGCAGATGCCGGGTTCGCCCGCGGGCATTCCCGTGCTGACCGTGCAGAACGCTCCGGGCGGTGCGCAGAACTGGACGCTGTCGCTGCAGCTGCTCGCGCTGATGACGGTGCTGACGCTGCTGCCGGCCGTGCTGCTGATGATGACGTCGTTCACGCGCATCATGATCGTGCTGAGCTTCCTGCGTCAGGCGCTGGGCACGCAGTCCACGCCGTCGAACCAGATCCTGCTTGGCCTGTCGCTGTTCCTCACGCTGTTCGTGATGTCGCCGGTGCTCAACCATGCGTACACCGACGGCGTGAAGCCGTACATGGACGGCCAGATGGCGGCCGAGCAGGCTGTGCCTGCCGCCGCCGCACCGTTCAAGCGTTTCATGCTGGACCAGACGCGCGATGCGGACCTGCAGCTCTTCACGCATCTGGCCAACGAGCAGCCTTATGCGAGCAAGGACGACGTGCCGTTCCGCGTGGCGATGCCGGCCTTCGTCACCAGCGAGTTGAAGACCGCGTTCCAGATGGGCTTCCTGCTGTTCATTCCCTTCCTGATCATCGACCTGGTGGTGGCCAGCGTGCTGATGTCGATGGGCATGATGATGGTGTCGCCCACCATCATCTCGTTGCCGTTCAAGATCATGCTGTTCGTGCTGGTGGACGGGTGGACGCTGCTGCTGGGCACGTTGGCGGGGAGCTTCTACACATGACGCCCGAATCCGTCATCGAATTCGGCCAGCACGCGCTCTACGTCGCCATGATGGTGGCCGCGCCACTGCTGCTCACCGCGCTGTTCGTGGGCCTGGTCATTGGCGTGGTGCAGGCCGCCACGCAGATCAACGAGATGACCTTGAGCTTCATCCCGAAGGTGGTGGCCATGGCCCTGGTGGCATTGATCGCCGGCCCGTGGATGCTGCG
Source organism: Dyella japonica (assembly GCF_040545895.1). Taxonomy (GTDB): domain Bacteria; phylum Pseudomonadota; class Gammaproteobacteria; order Xanthomonadales; family Rhodanobacteraceae; genus Dyella; species Dyella japonica_D. Next base: position 83,168 of record NZ_JBEPMU010000002.1, on the reverse strand, counting down.
CACGCTGGTGCAGTTCACGCGCCAGTTGATCGAGAGCTTGCCCGGGGCAGTGAAATGACCACGGTGCAGCTCGCCGAGATGCAGGGCCTGATCGGCTCCTTGCTGTGGGCCATGGCCCGCGTCGGTGGGCTGTGCCTGATCGCGCCCGTGTTCGGCGATGCCGTGCTGCCGCAACGCATTCGCCTCGGCATCATGCTGATGCTCGCGATGGTGCTGGCGCCGCTGGCGCCGACCACCATCAATCCGATGTCGGCCGAGGGCATCGCCACCATGGCGAGCCAGTTGTTGATGGGCGCCGCCATCGGCTTCGTGCTCAAGCTCGCCTTCGAGGCGGTGTCGCTGGGCGGGCAACTGGTGGGCCAGAGCATGAGCCTTGGCTTCGCCGAAACGGTGGACCCGCGCGGCGGCGGCAGTTCGCCGGTGCTCAGCCAGTTCTATCTGCTGATGGTGACCCTGCTGTTCCTGGCCATGAACGGCCATCTGCAATTGATCTCCTTGCTGGCCGACAGTTTCCACACGCTGCCGCCGGGGCAGTCGGTAATCGGCACGAACGGCCTGTATGCCGTGCTCGGATTCGCCACGCATCTGTTCGGCGGCGCGGTGCGCGTGGCACTCCCGGCGATGACGTCGCTGCTGATGGTCAATATCGGCTTCGCCGCGATCAGTCGCGCGGCGCCGTCCATGAATCTTTTCGCGGTGGGCTTTCCCATCACGGTGACATTGGGCTTCGTCGCGCTGTGGCTATCGCTGCATGCCGTGCCGGGTGCGTTCCAATCACTGCAGAACAGCGCATGGACCTTGATGCGCGAACTGGCAGGCGGTTGAGGACAGCGCCATGGCCGAGAACGACGATCAGGAACGCACCGAACAACCTTCCGAAAAACGCCTGCGCGAATCGCGCGAGAAGGGCGACGTACCGCGCTCGCGCGACCTGTCGGGTGCGGTGGTGGTGCTGGCCGGCGTATCCGCATTGATGAGCGGTGGCGAAGCGGCGATGGTGCATGTGCACCGCATCTATGGGCTTGGCCTGAGCTACGGGCGCGATGCCTTGTTCTCCGATCAGCTGCCCGGCCGCGTGTTGTCGCTGGCCATGCACGAGGCGATGTCGCTGTTCGCGCCGGTGGCGCTGGCGACGATGCTTGCCGCACTGGCGGCGCCGTTGCTGCTCGGTGGTCTCAATTTCAGCGCCGAAGCGCTGCAGCCGAAGTTCGAGCGGCTCGATCCCATCGAAGGCTTGGGTCGCATCTTCGCCATGCGCGGCCTGGTGGAGCTGGCCAAGTCGCTGCTCAAGCTGTTGTTGATCGGCGCCGTGCTGGTGATGGTGCTGAAGAACTGGCAGGACGACCTGATGGCCACCGGCCGCGGCGAAGTGGGCGCAGGCACCTTCAAGGCAATGAGCCTGCTCGGCCACGGCGCGCTGCTGTTTGGCTCGATACTCGCGCTGATCGGCGGCGCGGATGCGCTGTACCAGAAGTTCGACCACACCAAGCGCCTGCGCATGACGCGCCAGGAGCTGAAGGACGAATCGAAGGAAAGCGACGGCAACCCGGAACTCAAGGGCCGCATTCGCCAGCTGCAGTTCCAGATGGCGCGCAAGCGCATGATGCAGGAGCTGCCCAAGGCCGACGTGCTGATCACCAACCCGTCGCACTTCGCCGTGGCGCTGCGCTACGACGAAGGCCGCATGGGTGCGCCGCGCGTGATCGCCAAAGGCATGGACGAGCTGGCGTTGCAGATACGCCTGGTCGCCTCCAGCCATCGCATTCCCACGGTGGAAGCGCCGCCGCTGGCGCGCGCGCTGTACGCCACCACCCAGATCGATCGCGAGATTCCCTCGGCGCTCTACGTCGCCGTGGCGCAGGTGCTCGCGTATGTGTTCCAGCTCAAGCAGGCGGTATCGCGCGGCGATGCGCCGCCGAAGGCACCGCAACCCGACGTCGATCCGGACCTGATGGGTCCCTACAAGTTCTGATGGAACAGTGATGGCAAACGCTACCGCCCTAGGCAATCTCAAGTCGCTCGGACGCCGCGGCCTCGGCGCGCCGGTGATCATGCTCGCCGCGCTGGCGATGATGATGTTGCCGCTGCCGCCGTTCCTGCTGGACATGCTCTTCAGCTTCAACATCGCGTTGTCGCTGGTGATCCTGCTGGCAGTGATCTACGTGATGCGTCCGCTGGAATTCGCCGCGTTCCCCACCGTGGTGCTGATGGCCACGTTGTTGCGCCTGGCGCTCAACATCGCTTCCACGCGCGTGGTGCTGCTGCACGGCCACGACGGTCCTGGCGCGGCGGGCAAGGTGATCGAGGCATTCGGCGAATTCGTCATCGGCGGTAACTTTGCCGTGGGCCTGGTGGTGTTCGCCATCCTCACCATCATCAACTTCGTGGTGGTAACCAAGGGCGCCACGCGCGTGTCCGAAGTGACGGCGCGCTTCACCCTCGATGCCATGCCCGGCAAGCAGATGGCCATCGACGCCGATCTCAACGCCGGCTTGCTCAACCAGGAACAGGCGCGCGACCGTCGCCAGGAAGTTCGCGAGGAAGCGGATTTCTACGGCTCGATGGACGGTGCCTCGAAGTTTGTGCGCGGCGACGCCACGGCCGGCATCCTCATCCTGATCATCAACATCGTCGGCGGCTTCTTCGTCGGCATCTTCCAGCACGGGCTTTCCGCGGGCGAAGCAGCCAAGACGTACACGCTGCTCACCATCGGTGACGGCCTCGTGGCGCAGGTGCCGTCGCTGATGCTGTCCATCGCCACGGCGGTGATCGTGACGCGCGTGTCCAAGTCCACCGACATGGGCAAGCAGCTCGTTGGCCAGTTGTTCGGGCAGCCGCGCGCACTGGCCGTGGCCGGCGTGGTGCTCGGCGTGATGGGCTTGATTCCTGGCATGCCGAACATCGCTTTCCTGCTGCTCGGCGGCACCTGCGGTGGCGCGGCGTGGCTGATGATCAAGCGCGAGCGCGAGGCGAAGGAACAGGTGGCGAAGGCTGCCGCCGAATTGCCGGCGCCGGCCGCGCCGGTGGAACGTCTGGAACTCGGTTGGGAAGACGTGGCCAGCGTCGATCCGCTGGGCCTGGAAGTGGGTTATCGCCTGATTCCGCTGGTGGACACGCACCAGGGCGGCGAGCTGATGGGCCGCATCAAGTCGGTGCGTCGCAAGCTTTCGCAGGAGCTGGGCTTCCTGGTGCCGGCGGTGCATATCCGCGACAACCTGGACCTGGGCCCCAACACCTATCGCATCACCCTGATGGGCGTGCCGATGGGCGAATCCGAAGTGCACAATGATCGCCTGCTCGCCATCAATCCCGGTCGCGTGCAGGAAGGCCTGCAGGGCATCGCCACGCGCGATCCGGCGTTCGGCCTCGAAGCGCTGTGGATCGAGCCGGGCCAGCGCGAAATGGCGCAGAGCCTGGGCTACACCGTGGTCGATCCGGCGACGGTGGTGGCCACGCATCTGTCGCACATCCTGCAGAGCCACGCGCACGAACTGCTCGGCCACCAGGACGTGCAGCAGCTGCTGGACCGCCTCGCGCAGACCACGCCCAAGCTGGTGGAAGACCTGGTGCCCAAGCGCCTGTCGCTGGGCGTGGTGGTCAAGGTCATGCAGAACCTGCTGGCCGAGCGCGTGCCGATCCGCAACATGCGTTCCATTGTCGAATCCTTGGCGGAGCACGCGAGCCAGAGTCAGGATCCCGGCGCGCTCACCGCCGCCGTACGCGTGGCGCTGGGTCGCCAGATCGTGCAGGAGATCTCGGGGCTGGGCACCGAGATTCCCGTCATCACCTTGGCGCCGGAACTGGAGCAGATCCTGCTGGGATCGCTCGCAAATGGCGGTGTGGCGGGCGCCGCGGTGGAACCGGGCCTTGCCGACCGCCTGCAACAAGGCGTTGCCGACGCCGCGCGCAAGCAGGAAATGAGCGGCGAACCGGCCGTTTTGCTGGTCGCGCCGCAGCTGCGTCCGTGGCTCGCGCGCTTCACTCGCCATGTGGCACAGAACCTGCACGTACTCGCTTACAACGAGGTGCCGGACAACCGCCGAGTGCGTTTGGTGCAGGCATTGGGTCGCTGAAAACAAGGCGAGCAACGAGGAAAGGACGGGACATGACGAGCGCAAGCGTGATCAACGAGAAGTCGACATCGGCAGCACACCGTGATGGCGCCGCGCCGCACGTCGCCGCACGCGTGGAACTCTCGTCGCCCGTCCGTCGCCGCTGGAGCAGCAAGGCATGAAGATCAAGCGTTTCGTGGCCCCGGACATGCGTCAGGCCATGCGTGAAGTGCGCGAGGACCAGGGGCCGGATGCGGTCATCCTTTCCACGCGCCGGATGGACGACGGCATCGAGATCATCGCGGCCGTGGATTTCGACGAAGCCCTGGTGCGCGAAGCCGCGCGTCACGGCGCACCGCTGGAAGTGGAAAACCGCGCGCCGGCCGCTGCGTCCGCGCCGAGGGCCGAAGTGAAGCCCATCGCGTCGCGTCGGGCCGACGTTACGCCGCCGCCGCTGCCGACGACGAACCGTCGCGACGACGATGGCGTTTCCGTGTCGCTCTCGCGCCGTGCGCTGCCGTTGCGTGACGAACCGGCCATCGAGCCGCCCGTTGCCCGCATGCCCGAAGCGCAGGCGGCCACGCTGGTCAAGGCGCTGGAAGAAAAGAACGCGGCGCTGGAAAGCGCGCAGGCTGCGGCAGCCGCCGACATCTCCGCGGCGTCCATCCATCCGCTGCTCGAACGCGCCATGCAGGACACCGCACGCGTTCGCGCCGAACTGGGCAGCCTGCGCGATCTGCTGGAAACGCAGCTGTCGAGCCTGATCTGGAACGACATGGAGCGCCGCCAGCCGATGCGCGCCCGCGTGTTGCGCGAGATGACGCGCCTTGGCATCGAGCCCGATGTCGCGCGCCAGCTGGTGGGCGAGCTGCCGGTGGAGATCAATGCCGAACAGGCGCGCTATCTGCCGCTGGGCGTGCTCAGCCGCAGCCTGTCGATCAGCCCGCGCGATCACTCGGAGCGTCGCGGCGTGACCGCGCTGGTCGGTCCCACCGGCGTGGGCAAGACCACCACCATCGCCAAGCTCGCCGCGCGTGCGGTGATGCGCAATGGCGCATCGCAGGTGGCGCTGGTGAGCACCGATCACTACCGCATCGGCGCCGCGGCGCAGCTGGAACACTACGGCCGCCTGCTCGGCGTACGCGTGTATCCCGCCTATGACGCCGACAGCCTGCGCCACGTGCTGGAATTGCTGCGCGGCCATCACACTGTGCTGGTGGATACCGCCGGCCTGGCCGGTGGCGATCCGCGTCTTGCCGAACAACTCGACGTGCTGGGCAACGGCGGCGACTTGCGCGCCTGCCTGGTCATGGCGGCGAACGCGCATGCGTCGTCGCTCGACGAGGCGGTGCGTGCCTACCTTCCGGTGAAGCCGCACGCCTGCATTCTCACCAAACTCGACGAGGCACCCAGCCTCGGCGGCGCGCTGTCGGTGCTGATCCGTCACCGGCTCGCGCTCGATTACGTCACCGACGGCCAGCGCGTGCCCGAAGACATCGCCACAGCCGATGCCCGGGTGCTGGTGTGCCGTGCCGCACAAGTGCTCAAGAGCAACGCGCCGGCCGATGACTTACTGATGGCGGATCGTTTCGGACTAGCGGTGGCAAACGCATGAACGGTGTCTTCGCAATGAACCAGGCGATGGGGTTGGAAAGCATGCTGCGTGCGTTGACCGAGCGACACAGCCGCCAGGCCCCGGTGCAGGACCAGGCCTATGGCTTGAGCGGCAGCGCGCCGCGCAAGCGTTGCCGCGCCATCGCGGTGGCCGGCGGCAAGGGTGGCGTGGGCAAGACCACGGTGTCGGTGAATCTCGGCATGGCACTCGCCATGGGCGGGCACGAGGTGATGCTGCTCGATGCGGACATGAGCCTCGCCAACATCGACGTGCTGCTGGGCCTCACGCCCACGCGCCACATCGGCCACCTGCTCGACGGCGTCTGCTCCATCGAGGACTTGCTGATGACCGCGCCGCATGGCCTGAAGGTGGTGCCCGCCGGCTCCGGCACGCGCCGACTCTCGCAGCTGGGCGCGGGCGAGCACGCCGCGGTGATCCGCGCATTTGACGATCTGGTGTCACCGCCCGATTACCTGGTGGTGGATACCGCCGCAGGACTTTCCGACAACGTGGCGATGTTCGCCGCCGCGGCGGACGACGTGGTGCTGGTGGTGTGCGACGAGCCGGCCTCGCTGACCGATGCGTACGCGCTGCTCAAGGTGCTGAGCCGCGACTTCGGCGTGCGCCGCTTCCGCATGGTGGCGAACATGGTGCGCAACGTGGGCGAGGCGAGGCAGCTGCATCAGAAACTCGCACGAGTTTGCGATCGCTTCCTCGACGTGGCGCTGGAATTCATGGGCCACGTGCCGAGCGATGAACGGCTCAAGCAGGCCATCCGCCGCCAGAGCGCGGTGGTGGACCTGTGGCCGTCCAGCCGATCGGGATTGGCATTCAAGCAATTGGCAGTTGCGGTCGATACATGGGGTGAACCCGAGCGACTGGGCCTGGATCGCATCGCCTTTTTCAGCAGGCAGGCCGCAGTAGCAACGGGGTGGTGAAATGAGTGTGGCTTCCGAATATCTGCAGCTGCAACGGCAGAGTGCCGACGAACTGGTTCGCCAGCACGCTCCCCTCGTGCGAAGGATCGCCTATCACCTGATGGGTCGATTGCCGCCCAGCGTGGACGTGAGCGACCTGATTCAGGCCGGCATGATCGGTTTGCTGGAGGCCGCGCGCAATTTCACCACCGGCAAGAACGCGAGCTTCGAGACGTTTGCGGGTATCCGCATCCGTGGCGCGATGCTCGATGAATTGCGGCGCACCGACTGGACCCCACGGTCGGTGCATCGAAAAGTGCGCGAAATGGCGGAGGTCGTTCGTCAGATTGAAATCGAAACCGGTTCTGATGCCGATGACGCCGAAGTGATGCGGCGGCTGGGCATGGGCGCCGAGGAATATCACCAGGTGCTGGCCGACGCGGCGAGTGCGCGCCTGCTCAGCCTCTCCGCACCGGACGATGCGGACGGTGGCGCGGCGTTCGACGTGGCCGACGGCGACAGCCTGAGCCCGGCGGACAGCGTCGAGCACGAAGGCATGCGCGAGGCGTTGGTGGAAGCCATCGGCGGCCTGCCCGAACGCGAGCAGCTGGTGATGTCCCTGTACTACGAGGAAGAACTGAACCTCAAGGAGATTGGTGCCGTGCTTGGCGTGACCGAATCGCGCGTGTGCCAGATCCACGGCCAGGCCATCGTGCGCTTGCGGGCGCGGATGAGCGGCTGGCATGAGGGGCAGGAGAAGGAAGGCAGGAAACGTAAAGGGACGAGGGGCGATTAGTAAGGGCGCGATCCCGGACGGTCGCTGCGCCGGCTGGGGTCGAACCGACGTTCGGTCGTTGCGCTCTCGCCACTCGTCGCTCGTTCCTGTTCAACACAAGTCATATCTACGCGCAGCGGAGAAAGCGTTTGGACAAGAATATGAAGATCCTCGTGGTGGACGACTTCTCCACCATGCGGCGCATCGTTCGCAACCTGCTGGTCGAACTGGGTTTCAGCAACGGGCTGATCCAGGAAGCCGACGATGGTGAGAACGCGCTCACCATGTTGCGCAACAACGCCTTCGACATGGTCGTCACCGACTGGAACATGCCCAACATGACGGGCATCGACCTGCTGCGCGCCATCCGCGCCGAGCCCTCGCTGAAGGGCATGCCGGTGCTCATGGTGACTGCCGAGAACAACCGCGACCAGATCATTGCCGCTGCGCAGGCGGGCGTGAACGGCTACATCGTCAAGCCGTTCACCGCCGTCACCCTGCAGGAAAAGCTGAGCAAGATCTTCGAACGCCTGGCCGCCAGCGGAGCCAACGCATGAACGCACAACTCTCCCTGATGGCCGGCGAAACGATGCCGAAGGAATTGCACGACCTGCTCAACAGCGCCGACGGCGCCGCTTTCGAGCAGGCCTTGGACGTGCTGGTGCGCGAGCGCGAACAGCGCGTGTTCCGCGCGCTGGGCCTGCTGGCGCGCGACCTGCACGATGCCGTGCGCCGCCTCGGCGGCGACCTCGCGCAAGAAGGCGTGCCGGGCAGCGTGGCCGATGCGCGCAAGCACCTGGAAGACGTGCTGGAAATGAGCTCGCAGGCCGCGCATCGCTCGCTCGATTTCGTCGAGCGCATGCGCCCGCAGGCCGAGGCGCTGGCCGAGAACGCCGGCGCGGTGATCGACGGCACTTCGGAAAGCGACGTCGCCCACGTGTTGGCCAAGCAGTCGCAGTCGTTCGCCAACGCCTGCCGCGATGGCCTGGCCGATTTCGTGGTGGCGCAGTCGTGGCAGGATCTCTCCGGCCAGCGCATCAAGAAGGTGGTGAACTTCATCGGCAGCGTGGAGAACTCGCTGCTGGAACTGGTGAGCCTTACGGGCGCACTCGCGTCTGGCGAAGCCTCCGCTGGTCCGGTGAAGGTCACCAGCCAGGACGAGGCCGATCGCCTCCTGAGCGAATTCGGATTTTGAGGGCGCGCCCCATGTCTTCCCATCACCCACGTTGGTCACAGCAGCCCGGCAGGCAGTGGGCCGTGGCGCAGCGCCTGACTGGCCGTCAGGTCAAGCCGCGGGCCGCTGCCTGCCGGGCTGCTGTGACCAACCCTTCGGGCCGGGTCTGTTTGCCCGCCATCCTTCGTCATCACTCAGTCATGTATCGACATACATTCCTTCGTTCTTCCTCGGCTGACGGGCAAACAGCTCCCGGCGTGGGTGACGGGAAGACATGGGGCGCGCCCTAAGATGGATCCCACGCTGGACGCCGAGCTGCGCAACGATTTCCTGGTGGAAGCCGGGGAACTGGTGCAGCGCCTGGGTGAGCAGTTGATCGGGCTGGAAACCTCGCCGCGCGACGCCGACCTGTTGAACGCCGTGTTCCGTGCGTTCCACACGGTGAAGGGCGGCGCGGGTTTTCTGGCCATCGAGCCGATGGTGCAGCTGTGCCATCACGCCGAGGATCTGCTCAACGTGGCGCGCAACGGGCAGTTGTTGCTCGATGCCGAGCGCATGGATGCGTTGCTCGAAGCCCTGGATCTGCTCAACGACATGATGGCCGCGTTGGCCAGTGGCGATGCGATGGCCATGCCGCCACCGAGCCTCCTGCAACGGCTGACGCCGGGTGCGGCTGCGGCTCCGGTGCCGAAACCCAAACCGGTCGCGCCACCTGTCGCGCCGCCGCCGAGCGACGGCAGCATCGACGATTCGGAATTCGAAGCCCTGCTCGACAGCCTGTACGGCACGGGCGGCGCGCCCGGTGCACCGGCGGCTTCCTCCGAATCGGGCAGCATTTCCGACGACGAATTCGAAGCCTTGCTGGACAACCTGCACGGCAAGGGCGGTACGCCGGGTGCGGCGGAAAGCGCGCCCGCGCCTTCGACCGCTTCCGGCACGATCTCGGACGACGAGTTCGAATCGCTGCTGGACAATCTCCACGGCAAGGGCAGCGCGCCGGGTGCGATGGCATCCGCGCCTGCACCTGCGCCCGTCGCTGCGCCTGCCGCGCCCGCCAAGCAGGCGGTGCCCGCGCCGGAAAACACTGTGCGCGTGGACATCGCGCGTCTCGACGCGTTGGTGCATCGTGCCGGTGAACTGGTGCTGGTGCGCAATCGCCTGTTGAGCCTGGCGGCGAAAACGGGCGACGAAACGCTGGACCTGGCCGCCACCGAACTTGACCGCGTGGCCGATGCCTTGCAGAACGCCGTGCTCGGCATGCGCATGCAGCCGGTGGGCCGTCTGTTCCAGCGCTTCCCGCGCATCGTGCGCGATCTGTCGCGCCAGCTCGGCAAGGATGTGGAACTGGTGCAGGAAGGCGAGGGCACCGATCTCGATCGCAGCCTGGTCGAAGCGCTTGCCGATCCGATGGTGCATTTGATCCGCAACGCGCTCGACCACGGCCTGGAAATGCCGGAGGAACGCGAACGCGCCGGCAAGCCGCGCAAGGGCAAGGTGACGCTGGGCGCAAGCCAGCGCGGCGAGCGCATCGTCATCACCGTGTCCGACGACGGGCGCGGCATGAATCCGGAAGTCCTGCGTCGCAAGGCAGTGGAAAAAGGCTTGATGGACGAGGCGCAGGCATCGCGCCTCACCGAGAACGAGTGCTACGAAATCATCTTCCGCCCCGGCTTCAGCACGGCGGCCACCGTCTCCGACATCTCCGGTCGCGGCGTGGGCATGGACGTGGTGAAGACGCGCGTGGTGGAGCTGGGCGGCACCTTGTCGGTGCGCTCGCAGCTTGGCCGTGGCAGCACGCTGGAACTGGCCGTGCCGCTGACGCTGGCGATCCAGCGCGTGCTGATGGTGCGCGTGGGCGCGCGTCTGCTCGCCTTGCCGCTGAGCAATGTGGACGAAGTCTTCGAACTGGCGGCCGGTCAGCAGCAACAACTCGACGGACGTGCCGTGGCATCGCATCGCGGCCGTGCGCTCGCGTTGGCCGACCTCGGTGGCTGGATCGGCGTGGAAGGTGCGCCGGGACGCCATGTGGTGGTGCTGCATATCGGCCACATGCGACTGGGTTGCCTGGTGCATGAAGTGCTTGGTCGCGAAGACGTGATGGTGAAACCGCTTGGGCCTCTGTTCGAGGGCGTGCCTGCCGTGGCAGGCGCCACCGTGACCGGCGACGGCCGTCTTGCGCTGGTGATGGATCTTGCCGGTCTTTCCGGCAGCGACGGACAACTCCTTCCCTCTCTCCGAGTGAGCAGCTGACATGGATCTGGTTAGTCTCATCGGCACGATCCTGGCCTTCGTGGTCGTGATCGTCGGCACCATCCTCAAGGGTTCCAGCGTGGAAGCGCTGTGGAATCCGGCGGCTTTCGTGATCGTGTTCATGGGCACCATCGCCGCGCTGCTGGTGCAGAACTCCGGCAAGGTGCTCAAGCACGCGATGTCGCTGTTTCCGCTGGTGTACAAGCCGCCGCAGCATCAGCCGTCCGACCTGATCAGCCGCATCGTGGGCTGGAGCGAAATCTCCCGCCGCCAGGGCCTGCTGGGCCTGGAGCCGCAGATCGATTCGGAAAGCGACACCTTCGTGCGCAAGGGCCTGCAACTGCTGGTGGACGGCAGCGAGCCCGAGGCCATTCGCGGCGTGCTGGAAGTGGAAGTGGGCGCGCGCGAGCACCACGATCTTGCCGGCGCCAAAGTGTTCGAGAACGCCGGCATCTTCTCGCCGACCATGGGCATCATCGGCGCCGTGATGGGCTTGATGGCGGTGATGCAGAACCTCGCCGACCCGAGCAAGCTCGGCCACGGTATCGCTGCCGCGTTCGTCGCCACCATCTACGGCGTGGCGCTGGCCAACCTGTGGATGCTGCCGATGGCCGCGCGACTGAAGGCGCTGATCCACAAGCAGACGCAGATGCGCGAAATCCTGATCGAAGGACTCGTCTCCATCGCCGAGGGTGCCAACCCTCGCCAGATCGAGGCCAAGCTCCAGGGTTACCTGGGGTAAGCGGAGCGCAACGTCGTGGCCAGGAAGAAAAAGCACCACGAGGATCACGTGAACCATGAGGCATGGGCGATTCCCTATGCCGACCTGATGACGCTGCTGCTCGCCTTCTTCGTGGTGATGTACGCGGTGTCGGTGGTGAACGAAGGCAAGTACCGCGTGATGTCCAACTCCATCATCGAGGCATTCAATGGCTCCAGCCACGTGATTGCGCCGATGCCGCAGACGCGCGTGCAGCCACACAACGTCGATCCCGCCATTGCCTCGCCGGCCAGCCAGCCGGGCGGCGCCACCGTGCCGGTGAACGTGCCCATTCCAGGTCGCCCGCAAATGGTGCGCGCGATGGACGTGCGCGCCGCCTCGCCGATGAACGAGAAGCGCAACCTGGAAGTGATCCGCGACCAGGTGGTGAAGGCGCTACAGCCGCTGATCGACAAGCAGATGGTGATCGTGCGCAAGACCACTTCGTGGCTGGAAGTGGAACTGCGCACCGACATTCTTTTCCCCAGCGGCGTCGCGCGGCTCTCGCCGGAGGCGAACGAGGTGCTCAACAGCATGGCCTCGATCCTCAAGCCGTTTCCCAATCCCGTGCGCATCGAGGGCTACACCGACGATCGCCCGATCAACACCGCGCTGTATCCCTCCAACTGGGAACTGTCCGCGGCCCGCGCGGCGAGCGTGGCGCGCCTGTTCAGCGAGCAGGGCGTGGACCCCACGCGGCTGGGCATCATGGGCTGGGGCGAATTCCACCCCAGTGCAGACAACGCCACCGAAGACGGCCGCAACCACAATCGCCGCGTGCTGATCGTGGTGCTCAGCGAAGAAGGTGAACCCAAGCGCCTGGAGAACAGCGCGCCGGGCGCCGGCCAGCTCACGGCGGAAAACCAGAGCCCGGCGTCGGCCACCTCCGTCGCACCGGCGGCTGCGCCGGTGGAAGTGTCCTCCGCCAAGCCCGGTGCATCGGTGCCCACGGTGGAAGTGGTGGCCTCGCGGCCGGTCGACGAGGTGCCGGTGAACAAGGTGATCCTCGCCAGGCCCGGGCGCGCCGCGCAGGCGGATGGCGAATCCAGGCCGGAAGTGACGCCACGCGCCACTTTGCCCAACGTCGCCGCGGGCGCCATCACCGTGGGATCGGCCCACGTGGCCGCGCCGGAGCATGGCCCGTGATTTGCAAGTCCGTCGTGCAGACCAAGGTCACCGCAGAGGAGTCGCTGCCATGAAACAATCCCAGAACGTCGATCACTGGCTGTCCTTCCGCATTGGCGGGCAGCTGTACGCCGCGCCGCTCACGCAGGTGAGCGAAGTGCTGCGCGATGGCGAGCTGACGCCCGTGCCGGGTTCGGCATCCGACGTGCTGGGCATTCGTCATCTGCGCGGTCGCATCGTGCCGGTGCTCGATGGCCGCCGTCGCCTGGGGCTGCCCGACGAAAAGCGCGTGGACCCGTTCCAGGTACGCCAGGTGATGCTCTCGCATGGCCCGCACCTGGTCGGCATCCGCGTGGACGCCATCGGCGATCTGCTCGAAGCCAGCGCCGCCGACATCGCACCGCCGCTGCCGGGCGGCACCTCGCGCGAGGATGATCCCGTGCACGGCGTGTTGCCCTCGCAAGGCAGTTTCGTGGCGCTGCTGGACGTGCGCCGTTTGTGCCGCCTGCCGCTGGAAAGCGAAGCGGCCTGACCTATCGGCGACGGGCAACGCTATCCTTGCAGCATCCGGGCGACATCATGGGGCCCGGGCCCGGCTGCGGTGGAGAGGAGCGTGTCCATGTCGTCGCAAGACCCCACTTTGCCTGCCGCGTCGGCGAGCCAGCGCGCGATGGTCATCATCGCGCTGGCGTGCGTGCTGGCTTTGCTGTACTTCGGGCGCGAAGTGCTGGTGCCGATCATCCTGGCGTTGTTCCTCAGCCTGTTGATGGCGCCTTGGGTGCGCCTGTATCGCCGCATCGGTTTCGGCCATGGCGCATCGGTGATGATTGCGGTGGTGGCGCTGGTGGTCGTCGTCACCGGCATGACGGGCATGCTCGGTTCGCAGGTGGTGCACGTGGCGCGCAGCCTGCCGCAATACGAAGCCACCATCCACACCAAGGTGCAGTCGCTGCGCGCGGAAACGCTGGGGCGGCTGGACATGCTGCAGGGCGAGCTGGGCAAGGTCATCGATGAATCCGGGCAGGGCACGGCGCCTGCTTCCGCAGGCACGGCAGCATCGTTCGGGACGCCGCCTTACCTGACCAATGCGCCCGTTGCGCCCAAACCCGCACAAGCGGCAACCAAGTCGACGTCGGCACCAGTGGGCGTGATCACGCGCGTGCTGTCCACGGCCTGGGTGCCGCTGGAAACGGCAGGCATCGTGCTGGTGGTGCTGATCTTCGTGCTGCTGGAACACGAGTCGCTGCGCGATCGCTTCATCCGTCTCGCAGGCGGCGCGGATCTGCGCGCGACCACGGCTGCGATCAACGACGCGGGCGAGCGGCTTTCGCGCTTCTTCATCTCCACCTTCTCGGTGAACTTTGGCGTGGGCGTGGCGATCTGGCTGGGCCTCACCGTCATCGGCGTGCCCAGCGCGCTGCTGTGGGGCCTGCTCACCGCCGCCATGCGTTTCGTGCCTTACGTGGGCGTGTGGCTGGTGGCCGCGGTGGTGAGCCTGTTCGCCGCGGCGGTGGCGCCGGGCTGGTCGTTGTTGCTGATGACGGTGGTGCTCTACCTGGTGGTGGAGATCATCGTGTCGCAATTGATCGAGCCGTTTCTCTACGGACATACGACGGGGCTCTCGCCGCTGGCCGTCGTCGTTGCCGCGATCTTCTGGAGCGGGCTGTGGGGACCGATCGGCCTGCTCATGTCCACGCCGCTCACGCTGTGCCTGGTGGTCGCCGGCCGTCACGTGAAGGCGCTCGACCTGCTCAACATCCTGCTCGGCGACACGCCTGCGCTCACCATACCGCAGCGCGTGTACCAACGTGCCTTGTCGGGCGATGCGGGCGAAATCCTCAGCGAGGCGCGCGACTTCCTCAAGCGCAAGAGTTTTGCGGCGTACTGCGACGGCGTGCTGCTGCCGGCCTTGCAATTGGCCCGCATCGATCTTGCCGGCGGCGCCATCAGCAGCGAGCAACAGATGTTGGTCAAGCGCGCCATCGTGACCGTGGTGGAAACACTCGACAGCCATGAAAGCAAATGGACGCGCTGGCGTCGTCGCACCTCGGTGCTGGAGAGCGTGAGCATCGGCCGCAGCCTGCGCCAGCATCGCGAAGACGCCTTCGGCCGCTGGCAGGGACCGCTCGCCGTGCAACCGTGTTCGGTGGTGCTTTGCATCGGCCTGGGCTCCGTCGCCAACGACCTCGCCACCGAACTGCTCACGCGCATCCTGCGCGACCTGCACATCGATGCGCGTCATCTTTCGGTGGAAGATTTCCTGGCCTTCGACGCCCAGCAACATCCGGAGCTGACACCGAACGCCGTATCCATGGTGTACGTGGTGAGCACCGATCCCACCAAGGAACGCGGCGCCTTCGACGATGCGGTGACACTGGCGCACAGCCGCATACCGCAGGCGTGCATCGTCGGCGTGTGCTTTCCCGAGCCCCTGGCCACCACGGACACACCGCTGCCCGTCAACGCCGAAGTCAACGAGATCGTCAATTCGCTCGAACAGGCCGCGCAGCAGGCGATCGCACGTTTTCCGGAAGGCGGCAGTCTTCCCGATGTGCCGGGAAGGTCGCCGCCGATCAGTGCGTGAACGGATGGTCGGAATCCGCATCGCGCACGGCGGCTGCGCATCGACGCGCGATTCCAGCGCGGCGCGAGCCTCGCATCGACGGTATTTTCCCCCGTATTTCTACCTAGTTCGGTTACGTGGATTTTCGCTTGTCCGCCATCGATCGCGCGGCCACGCTGAGGCTCGTCATCACGGCTGAAACGGTCGTGCTGCCCCGCCCATCGACCTGCCTGCGTGACGCCATGAAACGATTCGTATCCGTTGCCATCCTGCTTGCTGCCGTCGTGGCCGCGCCCGCGTTTGCGACGGAAGGCGCGGTGGGGCGTTCCATCACCGGCCTGCAGGCCGCGTCGTATTCCGGGCTGATTCCTCCCACACCCGGCTGGAGCTGGAGCCTGGCCTACGCGTACTACAGCGGCGACATCGGTGGCAGCAAGCAGGTGCCCATCACCGGTGGCGGCACGGCGCTCGGCATCAAGGCGGAGTTCCAGTTGTTCAATGCGGCGGGCTTGTACATCTGGAACACCAAGCCGTCGTCGTGGAACTTCGCCTCGATGGTCATTGTTCCCATTGCCTATGTAAACGTGAACGTCAACGCGCGCCTCGGGGCTTTCAGCGGCGGCAAAAGCGACAGCGCCACGGGTCTCTACGACATGACGTTCGTGCCGGTGATCGCCAGCCACCACTTCAGCCAGACGCAGCACATGTCGCTGGCGCTGTACATCTATGCGCCCACCGGCGACTACACCAAGGGCGACCTGGCCAACACCAGCCTCAACACGTGGACCTTCTCGCCCACGGTGGGTTACACGCAGCTGTTCGACAAGGGCTCGCTGGAGTGGAGCACCACCACGGCGGTGGATTTCTACACCAGGGACAACGCCACCGATTACCAGAATGGCGCGGTGTTCCGCATCGACACGCTGTTGATGAAACGCTTTCCCACCGGTTGGGGCATCGGCGGCGTGGGTGGCTGGATCTATCAGCTGGAGGACGACTCCGGCCCCGTCGCCGATCGGCTCAATGGCTTCAAGGGTCACTCGCTGGCGTTGGGGCCGATGGTGAATTATTTGAAGAAATGGCAGGGCGGACAGGTGGAGTTTTCGTTGCGCTATCTGCACGAATTCGACGTGAAGAACCGCACGGAAGGCAACTCGGCGATGTTGTCCGCAACGATCTCGCTCTGAGTTTCCCGCGACGTCATGCCTTGCCGCCGACGTAGCGTCGGCAATGATCGAGATAGTCGCGCTCGTGCATCGACAGCAAGCCGGTGACGGCGGACCACAGCCATGACGGCGCATCGAGCGTGCGCGAATGATTGCGTTGCAGCTCGCGGCACCATGAGGTGCGCGTGGCGGCATCCATCTGGCGCGAATGAGCGTATCCCACCACGTGGGCGAGGAAGGCCGCGACGCGGCGTGCCTGCTTGCGGCGCAGGCGCGCGATGTCGATCTTCAGATCCTGCGGCAACAATTCCCGCACGAAGACGGACTTGTCGAGCAGTCGCGCCGGTTTCATGCGATTGCCCAGCGCCGGTGAAAGGTGTTGCGCCGCGAGCACCGCGCGCTGCGCGGGATCGCGCGGCATGCGCGCATGTTTCGCACGCGGTGCGATGGGCGCGGCGGCTTCCTTGATGTCGATCAGGCAAAGGTCATCGCCTTCCACCGCATTGCCATCCACGTCCAGCAGTGCGGCGTAGCGCAGCTTGCCGAGCGAACTGCAACCCTTGCGCCAGTACGCGGCATCCAGCACGTTCACCTCGCCGGTGGGATCGCGCTGCCGCCATTGCTTGGCGAGCGCATCCAGTTCGGGTTGGCGGAATATCGCCTGGATGGCCTTGCGCTCTTTCGCGAGGATGGGCCAGAACTCCTTGCCCAGCGGCAGCTCCAGCGCGGCGCCATTCGTGCGTTCGTTGGCCAGCGATTTCCAGCTGCGCCGCGCGGCCTGCTTCATCACCAGTTTGATGGCGCCTGGCATGCCCGGTTCGGGATCATCCGTTTCCGGGAACGCGGATTCGTAACCGTCGAGCATCGCCTCCATCATGTTGGCGGTGGTGATGCCGGGAAGGTCCGAGCCGCGTGCCGCCATGGCGAGCGAGAGCGCCAGGCGCACCAGGTCATGCGCGGGGTTGCCGATCACGCTCTGGTCGAAATCGCGGATCTGGATATGCAGCTTGCCCTGCTCGTCGGCCACCGGTCCGATGTTGCCGATATGGCAGTCGCCGCAGATCCAGATGGCGGGTCCGTCGGGAAGATGCGGCGCCGCGCGCGAATCCAGCCATTCGTAGAACTGCGCCGTGTTGCCGCGCACATAGGCGTGCGCCGAGCGGGCCATCTTGGTGTTGCGGCGTTCGATCAGCGCGTGTTGCCGCTGCGCCGGCGGAACGGCGGATTTGCTGGAACGGGCCATGGGTGATCCTGTCTGTGGCGGATCACTTTTGCCGACGAAACATGAAGAGTGCGTCGCGTTTCCACGCACGTCGCGTGGGCCTATTCACGCTTCGCAGGAACCTGCGCTCAGTGCTGCGCGTCGGCCGCGTCGTAGATGCAGGCCATCACTGCGGCAGCAGCGGCATACAGCGTGGCAGGCACTTCCTGCCGCAGGCGCAACGAGGCGAGCAGGGCGGCCATCTGTGGATCGTGGTGCAGCGGAATGCCCAGCGCGCGTGCGCGTGCAAGCAGCGTTTCCAGCGATTCCGGCGGAAGACTGACCGGTGTCGCCGCCGCATCGTTCGGGCCGCCGGAAAGACGCAAGGTCACGCGACGGCGTGCCGGAGGAAGGGCGTTGCTCATGCCGTCGTCCTCAGCAGGATCGCGCTGTGCTGGCTGGTTGAATGCGGCAAGCCTTGCTGGCACGACAATTGGTCGAGGATCAGGCCCGTGGCCGACAGCGCGTGACGCAATGCGCCGAACTGTTGCTCCAGCCGATGCACCGTGTCCGAGCGTTCGGCCCACAGACGCACCGCAAGGCGCAGGTCGCGCAATTGCAGCTCGCCCTGGATGGGGCCCAGCGCCGGCAGGTCGATGGCGAAACCGAACGTCCACGACGAACCCGTGTCGCTTTCGGTGTTCTGCTGCAGCTGGATCTGCAGGATGTCGCGGCCGTCTTCGCCCTGCAGCGGAATTTCGATCATCCAGGCGGACGCGGTGGTTGCTTCGAGCTGCGCCACTTCCACGCGCGCCAGCGCTGCATGTACTTCGCCATGCAATTGATTGAGCAGGGCGTCGACGTCGTCGTCCAGCAGCGACACCGGCAGCATGGCGCGCGGCTGCGCCTGCAGGCCACGTTGTTGCAGCGGCGGCGGCGTTTCGCTGGTGGAGCTGGTGGCGCGTCGCGCAGGCAGGTAGTCGTCGAGCAGGCTGGCCAGGCGCAGCAGCGCGCCCTTCCAGTCTTCCTGGCTCAGGCCGGCCATGTCGAGATGGGGTTGCGCGAGCTGGGCTTCGAGGAACAGGCCGCTGCGCTTGATCGCTTCTTCCAGGCCTTCGCCGCGCGTGATTTCGGCCGGCGTGCGCACCACGTGTTCCAGCAGCGCTAGCGCGGGGCGCAGGTAGGCCGGCAACTGGCGCAGGGCCGGGCGCTGCGCCAGCGCATCGAGCGTGGCGAGCAGCGGCGCGTAGCCGTTCTGCTGCGGCAGGCGTTCGCGCATGGCCAGCTGGGTGGCCGGCTCGGGCATCTTCGGCATGATCACTTCCAGTTGCGGCTGCGCGCCCAGCGTCAGCACGCGCACCTGGAACTGCGAAGGCAGCTGCTGGCCACTCGGTGCTTCGGTTTCCACCGCGAGCGCACCGATCTGCAACACCATCATGCCGTCCTGATTGATCCCCAGCGGGCGCGCGGACAACACGGTACCGATACGCCAGCTCTCGGCGGCACTGCCGGAGGCAGCGCCAGCCCAGGCGAGGGCTGCGAGGCTGGTGGGTTGGATGATCAATCGTAGCTCCTTGCGAACGAAACGCAGCGCGCGCCCGTCCGTGCCCTAGGCATCGGCGGCCTTTTGGAAAACTTGAGGGCCATTTTGCGCGGACCGGATCGCCCCGACAGGGACAAAGATCGCTAAAGCGAACAACGGCATGGCCGATAAACCACCCGTAGACGCCCTTCGTTGGGGCAGAGGATCAGCGCGATGGGCAGCAAGAGAACGGGTGATGCCAGGAGTGAGGCGCGCGTAATCGCGCTGCCCGCCGACTTCCGGCTCGGCAGCGTGGCCGACGTGAAGGCCGAACTGATCGAAGCGTTCGACGCTCCCGGCGCGCAACTCGATGGCGCAGGCGTGGAGCGCGTGGATACCGCTGCGCTGCAGCTGCTGGTGGCGTTCCGTCGCGAGGCGACGGCACGCGGCCAGTCGCCCACGTGGCTGGGTGTGAGCGAAGTGATGCGTGACGCGGCCGGCGTGCTCGGCCTCGCACAGGCTCTGGAATTGCCGGCAACCATGCCGGCCTGAAACTGAGGTGGAAGATGGCGAAGATTCTTGCGGTTGACGATTCGGCTTCGATGCGCGGCATGGTGGCTTTCACCTTGCGCAACGCCGGCCACGATGTGAGCGAGGCGGAGAACGGCCAGTTGGCGCTCGATGCGGCCAAGGGCGGCAACTTCGACCTGGTGCTGGCGGACGTGAACATGCCCGTGATGGACGGCATCAGCATGGTGCGCGAACTGCGCACGCTGCCTGCCTACAAGGGCGTGCCCATCCTGATGCTGACCACCGAGTCGCATACGGACAAGAAGATGGAAGGCAAGGCGGCCGGCGCAACCGGCTGGCTGGTGAAGCCGTTCGATCCCGAGCAGTTGCTGGCTACCGTCAAGCGCGTACTGGGTTGATGCCCTTGATCGTCATTCCCGCGCAGGCGGGAGGCGCTATTCAACGGCCGAAGGGCCGGTCATCCAGCGCCTTTTTCACGGCGAGAGCTGAAGACGCTGGATCCCCGCCTTCGCGGGGATGACGGATAGGGCAGCGCGTAGCTATAGCTATTCCCGAAAAGTAGAGATCCCCATGAGCAAGGCCGGTCTGGCGCAGTTCCAACAGGTGTTCATCGAAGAGAGTCTGGAAGGACTCGACACGATGGAGTCGTCGCTGCTCGCGCTGGACGAAGGCGGCGACGCGGAGCTGGTGCACACCATCTTCCGCGCCGCGCATTCCATCAAGGGTGGTGCGGCCACCTTCGGTTTTCCGGAGATGTCCTCGTTCACCCACGAGGCCGAGTCGCTGCTCGATGAAGTGCGCAGCGGCAAGCGCGCCATCGACGGCGCCATCATCGAACTGCTGCTGCGCACGGTGGATTGCCTGCGCGGCATGTTTGCCCGCGCACAGGCCGGCGAGGCGCTCAACGATGCCGTGGCCGAAGGGCTGCGCAACGAACTGGCCGCCGCGATGGGACGCGGCGTGCCGGCCACTGCCGTGCAGGCGCGTCGCGACGTGGACCAGGCCGATGCCTGGACCATCCGCTTCCGTCCGCATGCGGGCATGCTCGCGGGCGGCAACGAGCCGTTGCGCCTGATCCGCGAACTGGCCGGGCTCGGCAAGCTGCAGGTCACGCCCGAGTTCGACAAGTTGCCGGCCTTCGCTGCGCTGGAACCGACGGAGTGCCATGTCGGCTGGACCATCGAACTGACCGGCCCGGTGAAGCGCGCCGACATCACCGGCGTGTTCGACTGGGTCGAAGGCGAATGCGATCTGGCGATCGAGGCGAAGCACGTGGTGGCCGAGGTGGCCGCCGCGCCGGCAGCACCAGTCGCTGCGCCGTCGGCAGCGCCCACGGTGGCCGATGCCGGCGCTGCGCGTGCACAGCGCGAGACCAGTGCCGAATCCAGCTCGGTGCGCGTATCGATCGACAAGATCGATGGACTGATCAACCTGGTGGGCGAGCTGGTGATTACCCAGTCCATGCTCGACACCTTCCGCGAAGGCGACATCGATGCCTCGCGCCTGGCCGTGCTCGAACAAGGGCTGGCCCAGCTCGCGCGCCACACGCGCGAGTTGCAGGAAAGTGTGATGGGCATTCGCATGCTGCCCATCGCATCCGTGTTCAACCGCTTCCCGCGCATGGTGCGCGACATCAGCCAGAAGCTGGGCAAGCAGGTGAAGCTGGAGCTGATCGGCGAACAGACCGAGCTGGACAAGACGGTGCTGGAGAAGATCGGCGACCCGATGGTGCACCTGGTGCGCAATGCCATCGACCACGGCCTGGAAACGCCCGACAAGCGTCGCGCTTCCGGCAAGGGCGATACCGGCACGCTCACGCTGCAGGCTTCGCATCGCGGCGGCAACATCGTGGTGGAAGTGTCCGACGATGGCGCGGGTCTCAACCGCGACGCCATCGTGGCCAAGGCGATCCAGCGCGGCATCATCAGCACTGGCGAAGGCATGAGCGACGATGCCGTGGCGGAACTCATCTTCCAGCCGGGCTTCTCCACCGCTGCCGTCACCACCGATCTTTCCGGTCGTGGCGTGGGCATGGACGTGGTCCGCCGCAACGTGTCCGATCTGGGCGGCACCGTCACCATCCGCAGCACGCAGGGCAAGGGCAGCGTGTTCACCATCACCTTGCCGCTGACGCTGGCGATCATCGATGGCCTTACCGCCGCGGTGGGCGAGGAGCGTTACATCGTGCCGCTGGTGTCCATCGTGGAATCGGTGCAGCTGAAGGCGGATGCAGTGCGCAGCGTGGTGGGCGGTGGCGAGCTGTTCCGCTTCCGCGGCGAATACCTGCCGGTGATCCGCCTGCACGATGCATTCGGCTGTGAGAACGCCGTGCATGCCATCGATGAAGGCCTGATGGTGGTAGTGGAAGGCGACGGTTCGCGCGTGGGCTTGTTCGTCGATGGCCTGATCGGTCAGCAACAGGCGGTGGTGAAATCGCTCGAAGCCAACTATCGCCGTGTGCAAGGTGTGTCGGGCGCGACGATTCTTGCCGATGGCTCGGTGGCGCTGATCGTCGACATCGCCGGCCTGGTTCGCATGCAGGGTCGCCGCAAGGCGGCCTGAGCACATCACTCCTGGTCACACAAGATCGTCATCCCAGCGAAAGCTGGGATCCAGCGCCTTAGGCAGACTGGCGAAAGTCACTGGATCCCTGCTTTCGCAGGGATGACGATCAAGAACAACGAAAGACACTTCAAGCCGCGACAGGAAGCCGCGGCGCGCTGGGCTGCGGCCCGCGTCAGAGCAGTGCAGGGAATGAACCCGGGCACCGGCATTCCGCCCTTTTCATTCTGAAGGCCAGCGTTCCATGAGATCTCCACTGACAACCATCGACCGAATGAGCCTGGCCGCCAAAGTGTGGCTGGTGATTGCCTTCGTGGTGGCGGGGCTTGCCACGCTCACCTTCGTCTCCGCGCTGGACAGTCGCCGCCTGCAGATGGCCGCGCGCGTGAGCGCGCTGGGCGATGAAGTGAACACCGCCATCTCACTGCTCGACAGCTATCACGCGCGTGCCGCGGCCGGCCAGCTCAGCGACGAGGAAGCGAAGAAGCAGGCGCTGGCGGCGGTCGCGGCGCTGCGTTGGAATAAGGGCGCCGGCTACGTGTTCGCGTTCGACTCGAACTTCATCATGCGCATGCATCCCATCATGCCCAAGCGCGTGGGCATGAGCATTCGCGACGAGGCGGACAGCCAGGGCACTTACATGTATCGCCACATGATGGAGGCCGACCAGCGCGATGGCTTCGGCGCCACCGAGTACATGTGGCCGATGCCCGGCGGCAAGCAGGACGAGCACAAGATCACGTACACCACCTGGTACAAGCCGTGGGATCTGCACGTGGCATCAGGCGCGTACTTCGTCGACATCAACGCGCAGTTTCGCCACGCGCTGATGGTGAGCCTGCTGGAAGCCAGCCTCGTGGGTCTGCTGGTGATCGGCGTGGTGTGGCAGTCGATGCGCAGCATCCGTCGCAGCATCGGCGGCGAGCCGGCGTTTGCGCTGGCCATGGCCGCGCGCATCGCCGATGGTGACCTGGCTGGCCACGATGAGCTTCGCTTCTCGCCGGACAGCATGCTCGACGCGCTTGAACGCATGCGCACCAAACTGGTGGGCATCGTGCGCGAAGTGCAGCAAGGCTCGCAGGTGGTATCGACGGCCGCGCAGCAGATCTCGCGCGGCAACGACGATCTCTCCCATCGCACGCAGGAACAGGCCTCGAGCCTGGAAGAAACCGCCGCATCGATGGAGGAGATGACCTCCATCGTGCGCCAGAGTGCCGACAACGCAGGCCATGCCGATCAGCTCGCCCGCAGTGCCCGCGCACAGGCCGAACGCGGTGGCGAAGTGGCCACGCGCACCAGCCACGCCATGCGCGAGATCGAAGGCGCCAGCCGGCAGATCACCGACATCGTGCAGCTGATCGACGAGATCGCCTTCCAGACCAACCTGCTTGCACTCAATGCGGCGGTGGAAGCGGCGCGTGCGGGCGAGCAGGGCCGCGGTTTCGCCGTCGTCGCGGGCGAAGTGCGCAACCTCGCGCAGCGCAGCGCGTCGGCGGCGAAGGAAATCAAGGCGCTGATCGGCGACACGGTGGAGAAGGTGCAGGCCGGTTCCACGCTGGTGGCCGAATCGGGTCAGGTGCTCACCGGCATCGTCGACAGCGTCAAGCGCGTGACCGACATCGTGGCCGAGATCGCGGCTGCCTCGCAGGAACAATCCTCGGGCATCGACCAGGTGAATCGCGCCGTGATGCAGATGGACGAAGTGACCCAGCAGAACGCGGCGCTGGTGGAAGAAGCCGCCGCTGCTGCACGCGCCATGCAGGAGCAGGCCGACGAGCTGGAGCGCCAGATCCGCTACTTCCGGCTGCAGGGCGAAGCTCATGACGTGACGCGTCCCGCAGTTGCTGCGCGGCAGCCCGCACGCTCGGTGGCGACGCCGCAGCTTGCATCGGCCAACGCCGGCTGGACCGAGTTCTAGCGAAAACACACACGGTCGGCGACGTTGTCCGTCGTCGACAGGATGTTCTGGCGGCGAAGGATTCCAGGGGCGCCGCCAGCAACATCGACAACAGCCACGACAGGAAGTCGCGGCGCGCAGGCGAGCGGCCTGCGTCATGGCAGTGCAGGGAATGAATCACGGCCATCGCAGCGCCGTCCCTTTCATTCTGAAGGTTTTATTTTCATGAAGTCTCCGTTGAAGTTCATCGATCGCCTGAGCCTGGCGGCCAAGGTGTGGCTCGTCATTGCCTTTGTGGTGGCGGGGCTGATGACGCTTACCGTGCTCTCGGCCATCGACAGCCGTCGCCTGCAGATGGCCGCGCGCGTGCATGCATTGCAGGACCACGTCGCCACCGCCACCGCCGTGGCGCAGAGCTTCCACGATCGCGCCAAGGCGGGCGAATTCAGTGAGGAAGAGGCGAAGCACCGCGCGTTCGAGATCATCCGCACGATGCGCTGGGGCCAGGGCTCCGGTTACGTCTTTGCGTTCGATTCCAACTTTGTCATGCACCTGCATCCCATCTTCCCAGAGAAGGAAGGCAAGAACGTGCGCGAGGACAAGGACCCGGACGGCAAGCCGTTGTGGCAGATGATCGCGGCGGTGGATCGCGCGCAGGGTTCGGGCATCACGCAATACTCGTGGCCCATGCCGCCGGACAAGAAGATCGAACCCAAGATCACCTATAGCGCATGGTTCCAGCCGTGGGACATGCATATCGGCACGGGTGCCTACTTCGTCGACATCAATGAACAGTTTCGACACGCCTTGCTGGTGAGCCTGCTGGAAGCCGGACTGGTGGGCCTGCTGGTGATCGGTGCCGTGTGGCAGTCGATGCGCAGCATCCGTTGCAGCATCGGCGGCGAGCCGGCGTTTGCGCTGGCCATGGCCGCGCGCATTGCCGATGGCGACCTCGTCACGGGTGACGGCACGCAGGCGTTTGCACCCGGCAGCATGCTCGACGCCCTGCAGCGCATGCGGTCCAAGCTGATCGAGATCGTGCGCGAGGTGCAGCAAGGGTCGCAGGTGGTGTCGACGGCGGCACAGCAGATCTCGCGCGGCAATGACGATCTCTCGCATCGCACGCAGGAACAGGCGTCGAGCCTGGAAGAAACCGCGGCCTCGATGGAGGAGATGACCTCCATCGTGCGCCAGAGCGCGGACAACGCCAGCCATGCCGACCAACTCGCCCGCAGCGCCCGCACGCAGGCCGAACGCGGTGGCGAAGTGGCCACGCGCACCAGCCATGCCATGCACGAAATCGAAGGCGCCAGCCGCCAGATCACCGACATCGTGCAGCTCATCGACGAGATCGCCTTCCAGACCAACCTGCTTGCGCTCAATGCCGCGGTGGAAGCGGCGCGTGCGGGCGAGCAGGGCCGTGGTTTTGCCGTCGTCGCCGGCGAAGTGCGCAACCTCGCGCAGCGCAGCGCGTCGGCGGCGAAGGAAATCAAGGCGCTGATCGGCGACACGGTGGAGAAGGTGCAGGCCGGTTCCACGCTGGTGGCCGAATCGGGTCAGGTGCTCACCGGCATCGTCGACAGCGTCAAGCGCGTCACCGACATCGTGGCCGAGATTGCGGCTGCGTCGCAGGAGCAGTCCTCGAGCATCGACCAGGTGAACCGCGCCGTGATGCAGATGGACGAGGTGACCCAGCAGAACGCGGCGCTGGTGGAAGAGGCTGCTGCCGCTGCGCGCGCCATGCAGGAGCAGGCCGATGAGCTGGAAGTGCAAGTGCGCTTCTTCCGCCTGCAGGCATCGACACCGAAACCGTCCATGCGCCCGTTGCACGCGTCGTCGCGTGTTCCGGCAACCCGGCCGGCGGCTGCCGCGAGCGGTGGCTGGAGCGAGTTCTGAGGCCATCGGGCCGCCGAACCGCGCCGGTGGCCGCCGAAATGCCGGAAACGTGCATTTCGCTCAAGTTTCCCCCGTCACCGCCGATCCAGAACCCGATAGGGGGCCTCGCACGCGGCCCCGACCACGAGGCGAACATGTCCGATAACACCCGGAGCGAGGCGCTCCAGTCGCAGTACCTCACCGTCAACCTCGCCCACGAGGAATACGGCATCGACATTCTGGCGGTGCGGGAAATCCGCGGCTGGACGCCGGTGACGCGTATCCCGCAGGCGCCGCATTACGTGCTGGGCGTGCTCAACCTGCGCGGCGCCATCGTGCCCGTCATCGACATGCGTCTGCGCTTCGGCCTGGAACGCGAGGCGTATGGCACCACCACCGTCACCGTGATCATCACCGTGGCCGGTCGCAACTTCGGCGTGGTGGTGGACGCCGTGTCCGATGTGCTCGACGTGACGGCGGACGCCATTCGCCCGGTGCCCGACATGGGCACCACCGTGGACACCGAATACCTCAAGGGGTTGACCGCCGCCGGCGAGCGCATGGTGCTGCTGCTGGACGTGGACAAGCTGCTGCAGCCCCATGACGCACAAATGCTTGAGGCGGCGCTGCCGGCTGCCTCCGATGTCAAAGCCGTGGCCTGAACGACCTACGCAGAAAGTGGAATCATCATCATGAAGAAGTTCGCACTGAAAGCCCCCGAACTCTCCGTCAAGAACCGCATGCGCGCGGTGCTTGGCCTGCTTGGTCTGATGCTGATCGCCGGTGCCGTCATCGGCATCGGCTCGATGCAGCAGCAGAACGACGGCATGGGCAAGATCTATGACGAAGAGATCGTTCCCGCCCAGCTGATCTCGCAGATTTCGCAGCGTTCGCAGATGTCCTTCATCCTGCTCGGCGAGGCCAGCTCGCTGGTCAGCAAGGCCGACCAGGTGAAGGCCAAGCTGGCCGACTACGAAAAAATGCAGACGGAAATCGATGCCTTCAAGAAGCAGTTTGAAGCCATCCCGATGAGCGCCGCGGTGAAGAAGCAGTTCGACGCATGGCGTTCCACCGACGCCGATTACAAGGACGCCAAGGATTCGCTGGTCGATGCACTGAAGCAGGCCGACACCGGCGCCTCCGAACTGCTGGAAATGCAGGTTCGCCCGCTGATGATGGAACGCCAGGACGCGCTGGCCAAGCTGGTCGACGCACAGCGCGCCGACGCCAAGGCGATCTACGACTCGCAGGTGAGCCGTTACCACCTCGTGCGTACCGTGAGCATTGCGGCGCTGATCTTCGGCCTGTTGGTCGCCGGTATCATGGCGCTGCTGCTGATGCGCTCCATCCTCAACACGCTGGGCCAGGCCGTGAAGGTGGCCCACGCCATCGCCGGCGGCAAGCTCGGCCACAGCATTGCCAGCACCCGCAAGGATGAGCTGGGCGAGCTGCTCGATGCGCTGCGCACCATGGACGAGCGCCTCAGCTCCATCGTGGGCGAAGTGCGCCACGGCGCGGGCTCGGTGAGTTCGGCCGCGCAGCAGATCGCACGCGGCAACGACGACCTCAGCCAGCGCACGCAGGAACAGGCATCGAGCCTGGAAGAAACCGCCTCGTCGATGGAGGAAATGACCTCCACCGTGAAGCAGAACGCCGAGAACGCCAGCCACGCCAACCAGCTTGCCAGCGCCACGCGCCGCCAGGCCGAGCACGGCGGCGAAGTGGCCGCCCAGGCCAGCTCCGCGATGCGCGAGATCAACGATTCCAGCCGCAAGATTTCCGACATCGTCAGCCTGATCGACGAGATCGCCTTCCAGACCAACCTGCTCGCGCTCAACGCAGCCGTGGAAGCGGCGCGTGCCGGCGAACAGGGCCGCGGCTTCGCCGTGGTGGCCACCGAAGTGCGCAACCTCGCCCAGCGCAGCGCGGGTGCGGCCAAGGAGATCAAGGGCCTCATCAACGACAGCGCGGAGAAGGTGCGCGTGGGTTCGTCGCTGGTGGACCAGTCCGGCAAGGCGCTGGCCGACATCGTGGACAGCGTGAAGAAGGTCACCGACATCGTGGCCGAGATTGCCGCGGCCTCGCAGGAACAGTCCGCCGGCATCGACCAGGTGAACCACGCCGTGCTGCAGATGGACGAAATGACCCAGCAGAACGCCGCGCTGGTGGAAGAGGCCGCTGCCGCTGCCCGCGCCATGCAGGAGCAGGCCGGTGAACTCGCTCGCCAGGTGGGCTTCTTCCAGCTCGGCGAAGGCGGTGCGGACGTGGCGACCGAGAAGGCGCGTTCGCAGTCGGTGATGGCCGAGGCCGAAGCCGTGTTCGCCGCCGTGCGCAGCTCCCACGCGCCGGCACCGCGTGTTGCGCGCGTCGAAGCAACCGACGCTGGTTCCTGGAAGGAATTCTGAGCATGACCACGGCTGCCACGATGGACAACAACGGTGGCGTGGCGGCCGTGGGCGGCCCGTTGCTGGGCAATGCCGAGTTCGAATTCCTGCGCACGTTCGTGTACGAGCAATGCGGCATCTCGCTCGGCGAACACAAGCGGCAGCTGGTGCAGGGGCGCCTGCTGCGTCGACTGCGTGCGCTGAAGCTGCGCGATTTCCAGGCTTATTGCGAACTGCTGCGGCGCGATCCACAGCAGGAACTGGGCGAGCTGGCCAGCGCGATCAGCACCAACGTCACGGCGTTCTTTCGCGAAGTGCATCACTTCGAGCTGCTCACCGACGAGTTGCTGCCGCGCTGGATCGCCGAGAAGAAACACGGCGGCCGGCTGCGCATCTGGTCGGCCGGCTGCGCCACGGGCGAGGAGCCGTACACGCTTGCCATGGTGCTGGCCGAAGCGCTGGAAAAGCACGGCGCGCAGCAGATGGACGCGAAGATCCTCGCCACCGATCTGTCGCCGCAGGCGCTGGAAACGGCACGCAAGGGCGTGTATGCGCTCGAGCGTCTGGAAGGCGTGAGCGTGGAGCGTCGACGTCGCTGGTTCCTGCGTGGCGAAGGCGACTACGCCGACTACGTCTGCGTGAACCCGCGCTTGCGCGAACTGGTGAGCATCCTGCCGCTGAACCTGTTGCACGACTGGCCGATGCAAGGCCCGTTCGACGCGATCTTCTGCCGCAACGTGGTCATCTATTTCGACAAGCCGACCAAGCAGCGGTTGTTCCAGCGCTACGCCGGTCTGCTGCCGGATGGCGGCTATCTGTTCCTCGGACATTCCGAGTCCATGTACGGACTCAACGACAGCTTTGACCTGATCGGACGCACGGTCTACCGGAAACGCAGTGCATGAATGGTGTGGCAGTAAAGGTCCCCACCGGGACTGGGTACGATCCGGCGCGCGTGTTGCCTGGGTTCGAACACCTGCGCCGTTTCTGGGACCCGACGCAGTCGTGCATGACGGTGAAGGTGTTGCCCGGCGAGTTCTATGTGAGCGCGCAGCAGGAAATGATTTCGACGGTGCTTGGTTCGTGCGTGTCGGCCTGCATCTTCGACCCGGTGCGCTGCATCGGCGGCATGAACCATTTCATGCTGCCCGAGCCGGTCAATGGTGAGCGCGGCGGCTGGGTCGACACGGTGGGCCGCGCCGCGCGCTATGGCAACGACGCGATGGAGCAGCTGATCAACGCCATCCTCAAGGCGGGTGGGCAGCGCGCGAACCTGATGGTGAAGGTGTTCGGCGGCGGCCGCGTGCTGGCCACCATGACCGACATCGGCCAGCGCAACATCGCCTTCGTGCGGCGCTACCTGGAGGCCGAGCGGCTGGAAGTGGCGGCGGAGGATCTCGGCGACGTGCATCCGCGCCACGTGCAGTTTTTCCCCGCCACCGGCAAGGCGCGCGTGCGCCAGCTGCGTGGCCGCACCGACACCGTGCTGGTGGACGGCGAGCGTCAATATCTCAAGCGATTGGCAAACGATCCGATAAAGGGAGAGGTGGAGCTGTTCTGACGCACGCTGCGTCACGACGGTTTCCTCTGGCAGGCATCTGGCGCCGACACGGGCCGGCGGACGCGGGTCATGCACCTGCACCGCACCACGAAGGCGAGACGAATACGCGATGGAAAGAGTACGTGTCCTGGTTGTCGACGATTCCGCGCTGGTGCGGAAGCTGCTGTCGACCATGCTTTCGTGCGATCCGGGCATCGAGGTGGTGGGTACCGCCGCCGATCCGCTGATTGCGCGCGAGAAGATCAAGCAGCTCAATCCCGACGTACTCACGCTCGACGTGGAAATGCCGCGCATGGACGGCATCACCTTCCTCGAGAACCTGATGCGCCTGCGTCCGATGCCGGTGGTGATGGTGTCCTCGCTCACCCAGGAAGGCGCGGAAGTGACACTGCGCGCCTTGGAACTGGGCGCGGTGGATTTCTTCACCAAGCCGAGCAACGACCTGGCCAGCACCTTCGCCGAAGGTGCGCAGGAAATCTGCGCCAAGGTGAAACTGGCCGCGCTGGCCCGTCCGCGCCAGCGCACCGCGGTTCGCAAGATCGACGTGCCGCCGCGCCTCACCGCCGACGCGGTGCTGCCGCGTGCGCAGAGCGCCGGCACGCGCGGTGGCATGCCCATCATCGCCATCGGTGCGTCCACCGGCGGCACCGAAGCCATTCGCGTGGTGCTGGAGGCGATGCCGCCGGATGCGCCGCCGATCGTCATCACCCAGCATATTCCTGCCGCTTTCAGCGGTGCGTTCGCAGCGCGCATGGATACATGTTCCGCCATGCGCGTGTGCGAGGCGCAGGATGGCCAGCCGATCCAGGTGGGCCACGCCTACATCGCGCCAGGCAGCCAGCACCTGCTGGTGATGTGGGACGGCGCCAAGTACGTGTGCCGCCTGCACAACGGTCCGCCGGTGAATCGCCACAAGCCCAGCGTGGACGTGCTGTTCCGTTCCATGGCGGCCAGCGTGGGCAAGTCCGCCATCGCGGCATTGCTTACCGGCATGGGCGACGACGGTGCGCGCGGCCTGCTCGAACTGCAGCAGGGCGGTGCGCATACGCTGGTGCAGGACGAAGAAACCTCGGTGGTGTGGGGCATGCCCGGCGCTGCCTGGAAGCTGGGCGCGGCCAGCGAAAAGCTTCCGCTCGAACACATTGCCGCGCGACTGCTCGCGATGGCGCATCAACCCGTTTCCCGCGCCGCCGTGTCGGCCACCTGATCTGCGGATATGTCTATGGATGCCTTTCTTTCCTTCGTGCGCATGCGACCCGTGGCCGGCCTGGCCGCCAGTGCCATCGCGCTGATCCTGACCATGTTGTGGCCGTCGGCTTGGCTCGGTCCGGTCATCATCGTGCTGCTCACCGCGGCATGGATCGTCGAGACGCGCCGTGCCGTGCCCGCCGTCGAGCCGGTGATCCAGGCATCGCTGGATCATCACGAGCCGGTGCGCGAAGCGCTGGAGGAAGTGCGCAGCTCGCTGGTCGACGAACTCGGCCACGCCACGCGTGAACTTCATCAGGCGCTGGACCTGCTGCGCGATGCCGTGTCGGAACTCGGCGGCGGCTTCGACGGCCTGTCGCGCAAGACCGGCATGCAGCAGTCGCTGCTGCGCCAGATCATCGACGGCCAGAACGAAGGCGTGTCCGTGCAGGATTTTGCCGCGCGTACCAGCGACCTGCTCGCGCACTTCGTCGACATGATCGTGCAGATGTCGCGCGAGAGCCTGCGCATCGTCTATCGCATCGATGGCATGGCGAAGGAAATGGACGCCGTGTTCGGCCTGCTCAAGAACGTCAACACCATCGCCGAGGAGACCAACCTGCTGGCGCTCAACGCGGCCATCGAGGCGGCGCGTGCGGGTGAATCCGGCCGCGGCTTTGCGGTGGTGGCAGGCGAGATCCGCAACCTGGCGAGCCATTCCAACCAGTTCAACGAACAGATCGGCAGCCACGTCGAGCGCGCGCGTACCGCGATGGAGCAGCTGCGCGGCCTGGTCGGCACGATGGCGTCGCAGGACCTCAACGTGGCGTTGTCGGCCAAGGGCGGCATCGACGCCATGATGGCGCACGTGACCGAAAGCGACGCGCGCACCAGCAAGGTGGCGGATCAAGTGGTGGAGATCAACCGCGGCCTGGGCACCGACGTCGCCACCACGGTGCGTTCGCTGCAGTTCGAGGACATCCTCAGCCAGCTGATCAACCAGACGCGCCAGCGCCTGGTGGAACTGCAGGACATCACCACCGAATGCACCCGCGACATCCAGGAGCTGGCGTGCAATCCCATCGATGCCGAGTTGCTGGCGCAGCGCGCCGAACGCGTGCGCAATCGTTTGGCCATCCAGCGCGAGAAGGCACGCATCCGCTCGCGCGGCCCGGCGTTGCAGAATTCGATGGATGCCGGCGAGATCGAACTGTTCTGATTTGACGTGCCGTGAGCGTGCAGTGGCGCGCTCACGGTGATCCTTCGATGGATCGCACTCCTGACATAGGTAATGCCCCGATGAGCCTGACCGTTCACCACGATCCCGACCTGGACTGCGTCACCCTGCAGATGGGCGAGCGCTTCGATTTCACCGTGCATCGCGCCTTCCACGACGCCTGCCTCGGCGGCCGTGCCGCGCGCAGCTACGTGATCGACCTCGGCGAGGTGTCGAGCATGGACAGTTCCGCGCTCGGCATGCTGCTTCTGCTGCGCGAACATGCCGGCGCCGACCGTGCGGAAATCCGCATCGTCAACGCGGACACCAGTCTGCGCGGCACGCTGCGCGTGGCGGGCTTCGACAAGCTGTTCGTGCTGCACTGAAGTTCGGGTCACCGCCCGATGGAGGCGTTCAACGAACGCCTGTTGCCGCCGCACGGACTTGGACGGGGCAATGCCGTCCCGCGTCAGTGTGGCGAAGGCAAGCAAGCCCGAGCCTGCCTCGGAACCCCGTAAATCATGCGTCCGCCCACGCTCGGCCTTACGCTCGATTGACGCTGCGCCGGGCGGGGCGTAGGTTTCTGCGGGTCACCGGGAGCAACATCCCGGTCTCTCGTGTCCGGCGTTGTTCAACGCACACGTCGTCGCTTCCGCCCCCTCGACTTGCGCGCACATGACTCCGATGTGCGGCGCTATTGCGTGCTGGCTTCTCGGGAATAGCCGTTCGGATCCATGCAGGGGATGGCGCGGATGTTTCGTCCGCCGGGACAAGGACGCCCCAACAGCGGGCTTTCGCGGGCGCTATCGCCCCAGGCCCTGTCGACGTCGTCGAACCATGGGAGAACGTGCGATGGCTATTTCGGTTCCGTGCGGCATGAAGTGTGCGTTGCTGGTGCTGGCCTGCGCTTGTGCAGGCACGGCCTTGGCGCAGGACATGGCGAAGGTGGCACCCAAGAACACCAAGGTGGTGATCGACAACGATCAGGTGAGGGTGATCGAAGTCTGGCTGAAACCCGGGGAATCGTTGCCGATGCATTCGCATCCGGCCAACGTCGTCGTGTTCGTCACGGATGGCAAGGGCAAGATGACGACCGCGGACGGCAAGGTGACCGAGACGGAACGCAAGGCCGGCGAAGCGGTGTGGAGCGGTCCGGTGACCCACAGCAACCTCAACACCGGAACGGCGCCGACCAAGGCCGTGGTGGTTGAGCTGAAGGCGGCGAAATAGGTTCGGATGTCGACACGATGATGGCGGCCGGCTTTGCGGTCATCGCAGGCCGGCCGATCCATGCGGGGCACGACTCAGCAGCGCGTGTCGCCCGCCTCGGCCAGGCGCGAATCGCGGTCGCCCGCGAAGCTCACGCCGTTGCGGCCGTCGAACTTTGTGCGATACATCGCCTGGTCGGCCTGTCGCACGAGATGCTCGAAACGCGTGCCCTGTCGCGCCGTGGCCACGCCGATGCTCGCGGTCACGGGAATGGTCTGGTCGCCCACGCGCGCATGCGAATGAGCCAGCGCAAGCCGCAGGCGTTCGGCAGCCTCCAGGCCTTGCACCAGCGTGGCGCCGGGCAGCGCGACCACGAACTCCTCGCCGCCGTAGCGGCTGGCGAGCTGGTGCGGCCACTGGATCGCCTTGCGCAGCATCTGCGTGACGTGGCGCAGCACGGCGTCGCCGGCGTCGTGGCCCCAGCGATCGTTGATCTGCTTGAAGTGATCGAGATCGAAGATCAGCAACGCAAACGGCTGGCCGCGTTCCAGGCAACGTTCCAGCGCCGCGCGCCCTTCGGCCACGATGGCGCTGCGATTGAGCAGGCCGGTGAGGCCATCGGTGCGCGCGGCGCGGCGCAGGTCCACCATCAGTCGCTCGGTAATGAGTTGCAGCAACGCGAAGTACGAGGCGAGCGTGGCGAGAATGCCCACCACATAGGTGGCCGCCACCGGCATGCCTGCCATCGTCAGGTCCTGGCTGGACGCCGGATCGAGCGGAACGAACACGCGC
Organism: Dyella japonica; assembly: GCF_040545895.1. Taxonomy (GTDB): domain Bacteria; phylum Pseudomonadota; class Gammaproteobacteria; order Xanthomonadales; family Rhodanobacteraceae; genus Dyella; species Dyella japonica_D. The sequence continues at coordinate 48,833 of NZ_JBEPMU010000002.1, read as the reverse complement.
GCCAGGTAGAACAGGCCATTGATCATCAGCACGGCGCCGGCAATGCGGCAGCTCTTGCGGATGTCCGGTTCGCTGTAGCGCAGCAGCAGGTAGGCATAGGCAAAGTTGAACGCCATGGCCTGCAGGCTGCCGGCCAACAGGCGCGCGCCCAGGTTGGGCGACGCAAAGGCGAACCAGGCGATGGCACTGGTGTAGACCGCGGCGAGGCTGCACGGCCAGCGCCATCGCATCGGCAGCCCCAGATGCTGGGCAATGCCCTTGAGCGCAAGAATGTTGCCGGTGACCAGCAGGCCGTTGCCGACGACGATGGAGATGACGTCGGGGATGTGGTTGCGCAGCCCGATCAGCGTGATGCCCAGCGTGTTGACCCAGATGCTGGCCACCCAGATGCGCAGCACCTTCTGCGTGTTCAACACCGCCATCAACGACGTGAAACCAACCGACGCGGCAATACCCATCAGAAGGCTGACAAGGGCCAGGGTGGGAATGTCTAGATGCATGTCGCTCCCTGATGCCAGCGAAGCCTCTTGGCCAAGAGGGCGCGCAGGGCCTCCGATGAGGCGGTGACTGGGTCACTCAAGCATATCGGACAAATTCTCCAAAACTTGAACTGCGTCACATTTGTGGGGCGTCGGCCAAAAAAAAGAGGCCCCGGGAGGAGCCTCGAAAAAAATAAAAAACAGAGCGTAGGGGCTTACACCAAACAGGGTTTACCAGGTGCGCACGTCGGCCACGCCGACGGTGTACTGCTGCATTTCGGGGTCGAAACGGAACAGGCGGCCCAGATCGAATTCCACGGACTGGCCCGGGCCGATGTTGGTGGTGCCGGCCGGCCAGCCCTTCTTGCTCTGGATGACCTTGCCCGCACCGTCCTTCGCGTCAATGCTGATTTGCGCGGCAGCGGCTTCGGCGCAATGGTTCACCAGCGAGCCGCTGAGGCTCAGGCGGGCGGCGGCGCCAGCGCCGACGAGCTTCATCTTGAAGTCCTGCACGGCGAAATCGGTGGGAGCGCAGGCGGCATGGGCGGCCAGCGGGGCGGCCAGGAACAGGGCGGCGGCGATCAGGGTCTTCTTCATAAAGGGATCCGTGATGTGGTCAGGTTGGGATGGGTCGACCTGACTCACATCGGCGGTCCCGCCGAAATCTTTAGTACCCGCAGCGGATTGCGTTCAGATTCGGCCCTTCAACTCCGTGTGCTCGATGAACCACAGACCCGCGAACAGCTTCGGGTCGATCGAGTAACCCTCGGCCGCGCGGGCGAACAGCCACTGGCCGGCCTGTGCGCGCGGCACTTCGTGGACGATGATGTTCTCGCTCTCGTCGCCGCCGCCCGGGCCGACCTTCTGCAGATCCCAGGCGCGCACGAAGGCGATCATCTCGGTGCTCATGCCCGAGGACGAGGGGCCTTCGTGGACGAACTCCAGACGTCCGCAGCGGTAACCGGTTTCTTCTTCCAGCTCGCGGCCGGCGGCGAGCAGGGCGTCTTCATCGCCGTGCTCGTGCAGGTCGCCCACCAGGCCCGCCGGCATTTCGATGGTGTGCTTGAGGATGGAGACGCGGTACTGCTCCACGAACAGGATGTTGTCCTCCGGCGTCACCGCCAGGATGATCACCGCGCCGCCCGGGTTGTTGCGCTCGGCATACTCCCAGCGCCCGCGCTTGCGCAGGCTCAGCCACTTGCCGACATAAAGGGTTTCCACCGGTGCATCGGCATCGGCGGGAAGGCGGGTATCGGGATGATTCATCGGCGTGGCCGCGCGGCAGGTTCGAAGTGATGCATGTTGCCGTGCGCTCATGTCAGCCACAACCGCGCCGTCATTCCACCGCCAGTTCCACCGGGCGTGGCTTGATGCGCACGGCCCACGCCACGCCTGCCACCAGCAGGGCCACGCCGACGAGCGTGAGCGCGCCCGGTGGGCGTCCGCGCAGCATGAAGGCGTAGGCAAGCGCAGCCAGCGTCTCGAACACGATCAGCTGTCCCGCCAGCGCCGTCGGCAAGCGTTGGCTCGCCGCGTTCCAGCACAAGGTGCCCAGCCACGATGCGAACAGGCCGATGGCTGCCATGAGTCCCACGAAGCGCCACGGATGCGGTCCGAACGGCATGGCGAACGGATGGCCGCTGAGTTTCATCAGCGACCACAGCAATGCATAGCCGCACAAGGCCAGCGGCAACGTGGCCAGCCCCTGTGCGGTGGCCCAGGTGCGCGGGCTGCGATTTGGATGGCGACGCAGCCAGTCGGCATTGCGCAGCGGATACCACGTCCAGCACACCACCGCGCCGGCAGCGAGCAGGGCGCCGCGTGCGTAGCGCCACAGGTCCGCCCCCGAGGGATGGTCGAGCATGGCGATCTCCGCGCGATTCACGCAGGCGATGCCCAGCGCGATCAACGCCAGCGAAGGCGCCAGCGACAACCACGGCAGGCGCCCATCGCGATGCGCGTCGCGCAGATTCGCCGTGATGGCGATGACCACGGGCAGCGTGCCGATGATCATCGTCGGCAGCGGTGCGCCGGCCAGCTGGATCGCGCTGGCCAGGCACACGTAGTACAGCAGGTTGCCGACGGCGGCGAGCTTGAGTGCCTCCAGCCAGTCGACGCGCGCGAGCACGCGCAGCGCGCGCCGGTCCATCCACGCCAGCGGCAGCGCGATCACGCCGAACGCAAGGTAACGCCCCACCGATTGCAGCGCCGCCGGATAGTCTGGCAGCAACAGCGGGCTGACGAAGACCAGCCCCCACATCAGGCCGGCGGTGAGTGCATAGAGAGTGCCTGTCCACATCCGCACAGCGTGACGTCGCGCGAGGCGGCCGTCTTGTACCAGATTGCGGAAAAGGGCCCTGACGCAGCGCAGCTATCGCTGCAAGGCGCGTTGATAGCGCGCCGGCGTCACGCCATAGCGGCGCGCGAACGTGCGCGTGAGATGCGCCTGGTCCGTGAGCCCTACGGCGGCCGCCACCTGCGCGGGCGATTCGCCGCGCGACAGCAAGCGCTTGGCCTCGGCGAGGCGGAATGCCATCAGCATCTGTTGCGGCGTGGCGTGATGCTGCGACTGGAACTGCCGCAGGAAATGGAACGGGCTGAGGCCGGCCACGGCGGCGAGTTCGTCGAGCGTGAGCCGGCGCGAAAGATGCTCGTGCAGATAGTCCACCACGGGTGTGAAACGCGCCGCGCGTCCATCCTGCGGCTTGCGCGTTGCGTGCGCATGGCGACGAAACTGGCCGAGCAGTTCGTACAACAGACTGTCGAACGCCAACGGCTCGCGTGCGCGCCACAGCGCATCAAGCAGATCAGTGACGCGACGTGCGCTGGACACGTCTTCGCGTACCACGTCGCTGAACCACCACGCCGGTTCGCCCGTGACATCGGCAACGACCGATGGCTCGATGTACGCCATGCGGTAGTGCCAGCCGCCTTCGGTTTCGGCGCGGCCGGTGTGCAACTCGTCCGGATTCATCATCAGCACCGAATCGGCGGGCGCGAGATGATCCGCGCCGCGATAGCGGAAGCGCTCCACGCCCGATTCGATGGCGCCCAGGCCAAAGCCGTCGTGCGTGTGCGGCTCGAAGGCGTGACGCACGATGTGCGCGCGATAAAGCTCCACGCCCGGCCGATGCGCCGCCATGCGGAACTCGGCTTCGTCGCGTTGCGATGGGAACGTGGAAGACACGCCTTGCATGCCGCCATGCTAGCGCGATGCGCGTGGCGGCAGCGTGGTCAGGTCAGCAAGGCTTTCAGGCGCGTACGTGTCAGCGGTCCGAAGCGCAGGCGTTCGCACAGCGCATCCATGCCCTCGGTTTCGCCACGCAACCGGCGCAAGGCATCGGCTTCGGGCGGCACGGGAGCATCCAGCGCAATACGGGTGAGACGGCGATAGAGCCGCGCCGACTCCGCATGCTCGCGCAGCTTCGCCGCGCAGCTCGCCGCGCCGCGCAGGCGCAGGAACGGCACTTCGTCCACGCGATCGAGCAAGGCATCCAGGCTGCCGAAATGGGAAAGCAGCGCGGCGGCCGTCTTGGCGCCCACGCCCGGCACGCCGGGAATGTTATCCACGGCGTCGCCGCAGAGTGCGAGATAGTCCGCCACCTGATGCGGATGCACGCCCAGCTTCTCGTGCACGCCGGCCGGCCCCCAGCGCAGGTTGCGCGCGTAATCCCACTGTTCGTCGAATTCGCCGAGGAGTTGGCCGAAGTCCTTGTCCGCCGACACGATCACGCTGCGGAAGCCATGTCCACGCAAGGTCCACATGGCGCTGCCGATCAGGTCGTCGGCCTCGAAGCTGTGATCGATCAGCACCGGCACGCCCAGCGCCTGCGTCACTTCGCGGCACAGCACGAACTGGTGTTCGAGATCCGGCGGCGGCAGTTCGCGATTGGCCTTGTAGGCGGGGTAGATGGCATTGCGGAACGAGGTGGTGAGCGAGGCATCGAACGCCACCGCCACGTGCTCGGGCTTCACGCGCTCCAGCAGCTCGCACAGGAAACGGGTGAAGCCGTGCACGGCATTGACCGGATGCCCGTCCACGTCGTGGAACTCGTCGGGCATGGAATGCCAGGCGCGAAACACGTAGAGACTGCCGTCAACCAGATGGACGGCTGGACGGCTCATGGCGTCCATGTGCTGACCACGCCGGCGAGCACCGGGCGCTCGCGATCGGGAACATCGATCTGCGGTGTACCGATATGCACGAAGCCGATCACGCTTTCATGGTCCTTGAGCCCCATGATGGCGGCCGCCTCGCGATCGTACGCCGCCCACCCGGTCAGCCACTGCGCGCCAAAGCCCAGCGCCTGTGCACCCAGCAGCAGGTTGTAGGCAACGCAGCCGGCGGAAAGCTGCTGCTCGATCACCGGCACCTTGCTGGCGGCATCGAGGCGCGCCACCACCACGACCACCAGCGGCGCGAAGTCGTAGCGCGTGCGGTCTTTCTCGCGCTTGGAATCGGTCATGTCCGGATTCACCCGCAGCGAGAGCGTGGCCAGGCGATCGCCAAAGGCAAGCTTGGCAGCGCCCTCGAGCACGATCAGGCGAAAGGGTTCGAGCTTGCCGTGATCCGGCACGCGTATGGCCGCTTCGAGCAGCGTTTTCAGCGTGGCTGCGTCGGGACCGGGTTCACCCAGCTGGCGGGACGGCACCGAATGACGGTTTTGCAGCAGGGAAAGGGGATGGGACATGGGGAGGTCCGGGGAGGCCAAACCTTGATGCTAACGCAGGAGGGCGGGAGTGAGAGAACGGGCGTGGGAAGCGAGAGAGGGCAGCTTTCTCTCACTTACCTCCACTCACTCCTGCGCTATCAGCTAGCCAGCCGGAACGACCCCGGCAGCAAAGCCTGCACGCTGGTTTCCTGCACGGCGCCGGCGAGATTGCCCAGCCACACCGGCATGGCCTCGTCGCACAGCTCGGACATCACCTGGCGGTAGGCGCCGCAGGGGCTGATCGGGCCGGCGGTGTCGCCGATCACGGCAAGTGCCGCGAAATCACCCGGCCGGCAACCCGCAGCCACGGCAGTGAACAGGGCCGTGCGTTCGGCGCAATTGCACAGGCCATAGGAGGCGTTTTCCACGTTGCAGCCAGTGAAGTGGCGGCCATCGCGGGTCACCAGTGCGGCACCGACGAGAAAGCGGGAGTAGGGCGCATACGCGTGTTCGCGCGCCTGGCGCGCCAGGTTCAGCAGGACATCGGGAACAACGACATCAGTCATCGGGATCTCCATGGCGGGACCCCACCGAAACTGTCGCCCAAGGCGGTTTCCGGACCGGTGGCGGGCCAGTTAACTCCCTTGGCGAGTGGACCGCAAGTAGCCGGTGGCCGGTGCGGCAGACCATCGGATAGGATGCTCTCACCCTTTCCGCAGGAAATGCACGATGCCGATCACCGTGGCTGCATTGCGCGAAACCGCTGCCGGCGAACGCCGCGTGGCGATCACGCCGGAGGTGGCGAAGAAGTTGCGAGGCAAGGATGTCCGCGTGCTGTTGGAGCGCGGGGCCGGCGCGGCGGCGGGGTTCCCCGATCAGCTGTACACCGACGTCGAATTCGCCGACGCCGATACCGTGCTGGCGCAAGCGGACCTGTTCACCTGCGTGCTTCCGCCCGACGACAGCGTCTGGGCGCGCTTGCGCGACGGCGTCGTCGTGGTCGGCCAGTTGCGCCCTTATGGCGCGGCGGCACGCATCGTGGCGATGGGCAAGCACAGGCTCACCGCGTTTGCGCTTGAATTGCTGCCACGCACGACGCGCGCGCAGGCGATGGACGTGTTGAGTTCGCAAGCGGCAGTAGCCGGTTATCGCGCCATGTTGATCGCTGCCGAAGCGTCACCGAAATTCTTTCCCATGCTCACCACCGCGGCCGGCACCATCCGCCCGTCGCGTGTGCTGGTGATTGGCGCGGGCGTGGCCGGGTTGCAGGCCATTGCCACGGCGCGTCGTCTTGGCGCGCAAACCGAAGGCTACGACGTGCGTCCCGAAACGCGCGAGCAAGTGGAATCGCTGGGCGCGAAATTCATCGAACTGGGTGTAAGCGCGGCAGGCAGCGGCGGTTATGCGCGCGAGCTGACGGCCGAGGAGCGCGCGGCGCAACAACAGGCGCTGGCCGAGCACCTCAAGAGCGTGGACGTCATCGTTGCCACGGCAGCGGTGCCGGGTCGTCCCTCGCCCAAGATCCTCACGCGTGCGATGGTCGACGGCATGAAGCCGGGCGCCTTGATCGTCGACCTTGCGGCGGAAGGCGGCGGCAATTGCGAACTCACCCGGCCAGGCGAGCGCGTGGAGCACAACGGTGTGGCGATCCTCGGGCCGCTGAATCTTCCGGCCGGCGCGCCGCTGCATGCCTCAGAGATGTATGCGCGCAACGTGTATAACTTCGTCGAACTGCTGGTGCAGGGCGGCACGCTCGTGCCCGATTTCAACGATGAGCTGGTGGCCAAGAGTTGCATCACGCGCAATGGCGAGCCGCATTTCCAGGGGTGATGCGATGGACGTCCATTTGCCCATGGACTCATGAAAAAAGCCCCGCAATGCGGGGCTTTTCTTCAATGCCTGGGACCACCGGGCGGTCCCTTGGGCGGCCCCATTGGATGCCCCATGGGCGGGCCATCGCGCATTTCACTGTGCCACTGGCGAAGCAACTCTTCGCGCTGATCGGGCGACAGTTGCTGGAAACGCTGGAAAGCGGCGTGCAACTGCTCACGCTCCTGCTGCGGCAATTGCTGGAAGCGCTTGCTGTTCTCGCGCGCCTGTTCGCGCTGCTGCGGCGTCATCTTCTGCCACTGGTCGATGCGCTGGCGGATCGCCTCGCGCTGGTCCGGCGGCAACGACTTCCACTGCTGTGCACGTTCGAGCATGCGTGCCTGGCGCTCGGGCGGAAACGTATTCCACTTGTCGCCCAGCGGAGCGAGGATGTTGCGCTCATCCGGCGACAGGCTCTGCCACGGACGCGGCGGGGGCGGCGGCCCGTGCATGTCGCCCGGTGGTCCGGGTGGGAAAAGACCGCCCGGCGGCGCGTGCACGGGGTCGTCCTGCGCGCCCGGCGGCGACTGCTGGGCCAACGTGGTAGTGGCGATGCCGCTGAGTCCAAGGACCAAAAGCAGCGACACGAAAACACGGCATCGACGCATGGTTACCTGCTCGCCTCGCTGTCGCTGTTCTTGGCCAGCCAACCGTAGAAATCCAGGTTCTGGTACAGCGTCGGGTCGGCGGCAGCGGCATCCGGCGGCAGTTCGCCGTCGACGTCCACGGCCAGGGTGACGCCGTTCGGCGTCACCGCGGTCGGGCGCTGTACCGGGGAGGACATGAACAGGGCCACGAAGGCGATGGCCGCGAAGGCACCCGCCGGCAATAGCAGTTGCAGCAGGCGGTGGGCCAGCGACGAGTGGTCGGCCTTGGCCAGCGCTTCGCGTCGGGCAGCACGCAGCCGCGCGGCCACGGCGGGATCGACGTGACGCGAAGCCTCGCGATACAGCTCACGGGCGCGGCGTTCGAGGTGGTTGTCAGGCGCGTTCATCGCCATTCCTCCAGTTGGTCGCGCAAACGTTGCAGCGCGCGCGACAGGTGTGTTTTTACGCTCCCTTCCGAACATCCCATGGCCTGGGCGGTTTCCGCCACATCCAGGCCCTCCAGCACGCGCAGCATGAAAGCTTCGCGTTGGCGCTGGGGCAGCAGTTTCACGGCTGCCGCCATATCCGCGTAGGACTGTGCATCGTTCAACCGTTCCAGCGGGCCCGGACCCGTGTCGGCCGGTTCCCAGGCCGGGAGGTCTTCACCGTCATCATCCCGTCCGCCGAGCCAGCCCACCATGATCGAGCGCACCTTCCGGCGACGCTGCAGATCCACGATGCGCCGGCGCAGGATGCCCCAGAACAGCGGGGTCCATTCCTGGGCGGGTTTGTCGCTGTAATGCTTGACCAGCCTCAGCATGGCGTCCTGCACGGCGTCCAGTGCATCCTCGCGGTGCCCCAGGTTCAGCTCGGCCATGCGGAAGGCGCGGCGCTCCACCTGGGCCAGGAAGGCGTTCATGGATGCGGGCGCCGCCCGAACGTCGTCGGCCAGCAGGTCGGCTTCCAGCGTGGAGACGGCACTGTTCATGCCGTCGTCGTCCGGTTCGTCGGCTCGGCCATCGTGAGACTCCATCGGTACGTCCTCTGACATCAACGTCCGACGCTCGCACGCGTTGACCCGCAACCGTATAGTGCGGTTACACCGATGTCCTGGCGGGGAGGGGTCATGATCGACGGTTTCCTGGCGCTTTATATCTTTATGCTGGCCGCTTTCACGGGATACGAGATCATCGCCCGGGTACCGGTCATTCTGCACACGCCGTTGATGTCCGGCTCCAATTTCATCCACGGCATTGTGCTGGTGGGCGCCATGATAGCGCTAGGTCATGCACAGACTCCTTTCGCGATGACCATCGGGTTCATCGGCGTGCTGCTGGGGGCGGGCAATGCCGCCGGCGGCTACGTGGTGACGGAACGCATGCTGGAGATGTTCAAGGCCAGCAAGCCCAATGCCGGCAAGGAGGCTAAGTAATGGCCTGGCTGCCTGTGGTGATCAAGGCCTGTTACTTCCTCGCTGCCCTTCTTTTCATTCTCGGTCTCAAGCGCATGAGCTCGCCGCGTTCGGCGCGGGGCGGCATCGTGTGGGCGGGCGTGGGCATGCTGGTGGCGGTGCTCGCTACCTTCGCGCTGCCGGACATGCAGAACCGGGGGCTGATCCTGGCCGCGGTGCTGATCGGCGTGTCCGCCGCCTGGTGGTCGGGACGCCGGGTGGCCATGACGGCCATGCCGCAGATGGTGGCCCTCTACAACGGCATGGGCGGCGGCGCAGCCGCGGCCATCGGCGCGGCCGAGCTGTTCAGCTACGCGGGCAAGTCGGTAACCCTGCTGGATGGTGGCCAGTTCACCGCCAACGGCGTCGATACGCCCAGCGCGGCGCAGTTGGTGTTGGCCGTGCTCGGTGCCTTGATCGGTTCGGTGAGTTTTTCAGGCTCGCTGATCGCCTTTGCCAAGCTGCAGGGCTGGCTGGACCGGCGCTTCGTCTTTCCCGGCCAGCGCGTGGTGAACCTGCTGGTGCTGGCCGCCGCCGTGGTGCTGGGCGGGATGATCGCCAGCGGCCAGCTGACCATGCCGCTGATCGTGGCGTTCTTCGTGCTGGCGCTGCTGTTCGGCCTGATGATGACCCTGCCCATCGGCGGCGCGGACATGCCGGTGGTGATTTCGCTCTACAACGCCTTTACCGGCCTGGCCGTGGCCTTCGAGGGCTTCGTGCTGCAGAACGAGGCGATGATCATTGCCGGCACCGTGGTCGGCGCCGCCGGTACCTTACTCACGCAGTTGATGGCGAAGGCCATGAATCGCTCGATCGGCAACGTGCTGTTCGGCAGCTTTGGTGCCGCCGGTGGTGCGGCGCAGGCGATTGCCGGTGCTCAGAAACCGATCGAGGCCAGCGACGCGGCGGTGATGATGGCCTACGCCGAGCGCGTGGTGATCGTGCCCGGCTACGGCATGGCCGTGGCGCAGGCGCAGCACAAGGTATGGGAGTTCGCCAAGCTGCTGATCGAGCGCGGCGTGAAGGTGAAGTTCGCCATCCATCCAGTGGCCGGCCGCATGCCTGGCCATATGAACGTATTGCTGGCGGAAGCAGGCGTGCCCTACGACCTGATCGCCGACATGGACGACATCAATCCCGAGTTCCCGCAGACCGACGTGGCCCTGGTGATCGGCGCCAACGACGTGGTGAACCCGCTGGCCAAGACCGATCCGGCCTCGCCCATTTATGGCATGCCGATCCTCGACGTTTCCGCAGCCAAGCAGGTGATCGTGGTCAAGCGCGGCAAGGGCACCGGCTTTGCGGGCATCGAGAATGCGCTGTTCTACGCCGACAACGCACGCATGCTGTATGGCGACGGGCAGGCTGCGGCGAGCGAGCTGGTAGCGGCGCTGAAGACCTTGGACGGTTGAAGGATCAGTCGCCCACCTTCGGCGGGTGAGCCTGGCGGAGCGCGACGAAAGCGGCGATGCCCATGCCGACGATGAACCAGATCCCGTCGCTGGGGCTGCATCCCAGTTCGGCCAGCTGCAGCAACAGCTGGAAGCCCGCCGTGCGCATGGAATCGACCAGGCCCAAGCCCATCAGGCCGGCGATGCGCGCGGCCGCCGTGAGCAGGTTGACGTATAGCGCCGCGATGAAGGTCGCCAGCGCCGCCAGGATGGCGGCATTGCCGCCGGCAGGACGGACCCAGTGCCGGATGGCCTTGCCCAGCAGCCAGCCCAGCGCCAGCGCGAGCCAGGGCAGCGGTTGCCGCAAATAAAGCGTGGGAACCATCCAGACCGCACCTGCAGCCAGGCCCAGCATCACTGCGCTCACCAGCGCGAACAACAACGAAAAAACGGCCCGGACGTTCATGAACGGCAAGCGGCAAACTGGACGGCGGACACGATTCTTCCCGGGCGTAAAACCGCCATAGTAGCGCGCCGTGGCGCCTCTCCGCCCCCGGTTTTGGGCCCCGTTCCCCTTGAGATTGACCTGTTCCGACCTGATCTCGGCGGACATGACCGGCCGTCAACCGGCATAATGAGCAGCTTGGCGCGGCAGTTTGCCCCGCCCAACGATGAGATTCGGCAGGATCGGCATGAGCGGTTTCAGTCTTAGCAGCGAACCTTTCACCCTGGAGCGCGACTGCCAGGCAGTCATGGTGCCCCAAGGGGAAACGGTGAGCCTGCCGGCCGGCCAGATCGGCTACATCACCCAGGCGCTGGGCGGCAGCTTCACCGTCTACGTGGAAGGCAACCTGTTCCGCATCGCCGGCAACGACGCCGACGCGCTGGGCAAGGAACCGCCGCCGCCGATCGAGCTGGCCAGCGACGCCAGCGATGCCGATGTTGAGGCGCTCGTGTGGCAGCAGCTGCGCACGGTGTTCGATCCGGAAATCCCCATCAACGTGGTCGAACTCGGCCTGGTCTACGACGTGAGCATGGAGCACCCGGCTCCCGACCAGCGCAAGGTCTACGTGAAGATGACCCTGACCGCGCCCGGTTGCGGCATGGGCGACATCCTCGTCGACGACGTGCGCACCAAGCTCGAACTCATCCCGACGGTGTCCGAAGCGGACGTGGATCTGGTGTTCGATCCGCCGTGGAACCATTCGATGATGTCGGACGCGGCCAAGCTCGAAACCGGCATGCTCTGACGCCGCGACGGCGGCGCTCTTTCTCTTGAACCATGATGACCTCGCGCGACGCCGCGCGAGCAAGGTCGCGCGCGGCGCATGCGCTTGATGCAAATCATCACCGGCTCTTCGTGGCAACGCCAGACTGCGTAGCGCAGTCTGTTTCGTTGCCAGGAGCCAAGGCATGTTTCCCGAATACCGCGAACTCATCACCGACCTGAAATCGCGTGATCCACACTTCATCCGCCTGTTTCATCGCCACAACGAGCTGGACCAGGAAATCAGGAACATGGAGCTGGGTGTCACGCCCGCTGGCGACATGGCCATCGAGCAGCTCAAGAAAGAGAAGCTGCACCTGAAGGATCAGATCTACGTGATCCTGCGCAAGGCCTCCGCCGTCTGATCGACGGGCATCGAATGTTGCGCGCGCATGCGCAACATCGCCAACACCGAAAGGAATCGCCATGTCCATCTCATCGACGGGGCGTCGCGCTGCGTCCAGGCGCTCGAATGCAGCCACGTTGTCGCCTCCTGCCAACGGCGGCGGTCCGCATGCCAAGGAAATACAGACGGTCGGCCATGCCGTGGCCTCTGCGCAGACGGCGGTGGCCGAAGGCGCGCGAGACATCTTCGTGGGCGAGGCGGCCAAAGATGCCGATTCGCTGTACGAGAGCATGCGCACCGTGCTCGATGGATTGTCGCCTGATGACGCGGCGCGCATTCGCAGCCTGGTGCTGGAAGGCGATCCGGGCATGCGCAGCACGGGGCATCGTCACCCCGACGACGAACTCTCGGCCGGCTGGCGCAACGGCGAATACCCATACCGCTACAAGATGCAGCGTCGTTCGTACGAGAAGCAGAAATACCGCCTGCAGGTGGAGTTGCTGAAATTACAGGCGTGGGTGCGCGAGACGGGCCAGCGCGTGGTCATTCTTTTCGAAGGCCGTGATGCAGCAGGAAAGGGCGGCGCCATCAAGCGCTTCATGGAGCATCTGAACCCGCGCGGTGCGCGCGTGGTCGCGCTGGAAAAGCCCTCCGAATCGGAGTGTGGCCAATGGTATTTCCAGCGCTACATCCAGCATCTGCCGACACGCGGCGAGATCGTGCTGTTCGACCGCAGCTGGTACAACCGCGCCGGCGTCGAGCGCGTGATGGGTTTCTGCACGCCCGCCGAGTACGACGAATTCATGCGCCAGGTACCCGAATTCGAACGGCACCTGGCCAATAGCGGCATCCATCTCTTCAAGTTCTGGTTTTCGGTGAGTCGGGCGGAGCAACGTCGACGTTTCGAGGAACGCAAGCTGCATCCGCTCAAGCAATGGAAGCTCAGTCCCGTGGACCTGGCGTCGTTGGACAAGTGGGATGAGTACACCAAGGCCAAGGAGGCCATGTTTGCGCACACCGACACGGCCGATGCGCCGTGGATGGTGATCCGTTCCGACTGCAAGAAGCGGGCGCGCCTCAATGCCATGCGGCACATCCTCAACCGCATCGCTTACGCCAATCGCGACGAGCGCACCATCGGTCTGGCCGATCCGTTGATCGTGGGGCGGGCGCTTTTTGGTTAAGCCCCATCGCAACGCCGGCCATGGGAGCGCTACCGGTGCCGCTTGAATTTATCGATGATTAATTTTCTTCATCGTGCCGTGAAGAGGCGTTGCTGGCGTGCGCGCAATATCTTTCGCATGTGCTCTTTCGATCCGCGATTTTCGAGCGAACCACCTAGACGACATCGAATCGATATAACTCGCGCCAGATAGCCATCGGCGTTCGGATGCAAAAATTGCGACGGGCATCACCACTTTTTTCAACGATTTGAATCGCGTCGAATTCCAAAGCGATCCTGTCTTTGTATGGGTTGCGCAAGCGGTCGCAACTAAAAACGAAAACGGCCCTTGATTCGCAGGTTATTGCTGCTTTTGAGGCGTTTCTCATGACTTCCCGTTTGCGTTGACGCTCCGAATTTTCTTGATTAGCGTCAATTGATCCGTGAGCGGGAGGGTTGACGGATGGTCCTTTGGCGACGTGGATACCGGGCTTCGCCCGGTACGCGTCGTTTAGCGAGTCTGTGCCTGGGCATGCCGTTCCATGGAATGGCAGGGGGAAAGCAAGTCCGGGTGCCTATCGGATCGCAACACAGTCACGAGACCTGAGGCCGCTTAGCGCGGCGCCTTCATGCATGTGGTGCAACGCACCGCATCGGGTCGGTTCGTCCTCAAAAACGTCAAGGAGACAAGAATGACTGTTCGTATCGATTTGCGGGGAAAGGCAATTCGCAAGGCACTGCTGCCGATGGCCATGTCGCTTGCCATGGCTGGATCGCTGCACGCGGCGACCAATGACGCTTGGGTAGGCGTACGCACGCAAGCAGCCATGAGTCGCTCGTCCGGGCTCAGCACCGCCGCCACCACTGCCGCGGCAAGCAACGGCACGTGGACATTGAGCATGCACGGCTCGCCAACGGTCGACGCCGCGACGGTGTCGCCGCTGGAAGCGAGCAGGCCGGTGCACGTGGCGCTCAGCCTCAACCTGCGCAATGTGGATGAGTTGGAGACATTCCTGCATGCAGTGAACGATCCCGCCAGCGCGCAGTTCCACCACTTCCTCACGCCTGCGCAGTTCAAGGCACGCTACGCGCCGACCGACGATCAAGTGGCGCAGGTGCTGGCGCATCTGCGCCAGTCGGGCTTCAGCAACGTGCAGGTGTCGCCGAACAACATGTTGATCGAGGCCGATGGCAATGCCACGTCGGTCAACGCAGCCTTCCGCACCACCATGCGTACCTTCGCCTTTGGCGGCAAGCAGCGCATCGCCAATGATTCGGCCGTACAGGTGCCGGCCGCACTCGGTGGCATCGTCAATGCCGTGCTCGGCCTGCAGAACCTCAACGTGCCGCACACCATGCATCACATCGTGGGGCCGGTGCATGCGAACGCGAACAACGTCGGCATCCTGGCCGCGGCGGCACAGACCTCGCACAGCCCGAAGGATTTCCCGGCGATCTACGACGCCGGCAGCACGCCGACGGCATCCACTACCAAGGTCGGCATCATCACCTGGGGTGACATGACCCAGACCATTGCCGATTTGAAGACCTTCACCACCGGCGCCGGCATGAGCACGGTGAACACGCAAGTGGTGAAGACCGGCAGCCAGGCCTATGCGGACGATCCCGACGGCGACGGCGAATGGAACCTGGATAGCCAGACCATCACCGGTACCTCGGGCGGCGTGAACACGCTGATCTTCTACACCGCGCCCAACTGCGCCAACGACAGTTGCCTCACCGATGCGGCCATCACCGCGGCGTACAACCGCGCGGTGACCGACAACACGGCGAAGGTGATCAACGTGTCGCTGGGCGAGGACGAATCGGCGGCCAACAGCTCCGGTACGCAATCGGCGGACGACGCGATCTTCGCGCAGGCGGTAGCGCAGGGTCAGACCTTCTCCATCGCCTCGGGCGATGCGGGCGTGTATCAGTGGTCCAGCGATCCCACCGAAGGCGCGCCGGGTTACGTCGCCAACTCCGCGGGCACCGTGAAAATCTCGCTCACCCATTACTCCGTCAGCGAGCCGGCCAGTTCGCCGAACGTGGTAGCGGTGGGCGGTACCACGCTCAGCACCACGGGCACCACGTGGTCAGGCGAGACGGTGTGGAACGAAGGGCTTGCCGCCGTCGATCCGAACAATGGCGACAACAACAAGCGCCTGTGGGCCACCGGCGGCGGCGTGAGTTTGTTTGAAGCCGCACCGAGCTGGCAGACCACCGCGCTGGGTTCGTCGGTCACCAAGCGCCAGGTGCCCGACGTGGCGTTCGATGCCGCGCAATCCACCGGCGCGAACATCGTGATCCAGGGCCAGACTTACCAGATCGGCGGCACCAGCCTGGCTTCGCCGATCTTTGTCGGCATCTGGGCGCGCATCCTCTCGGCGAACAACAACACGCTGGGCCTGCCGACGCAGAACATGTACGCGCATTTCCCCACCGACGCCACGCCGCTGCATGACGTCACCTCGGGCAACAACGGCTACAGCGGCAACGGCTACACCGCCAAGGCCGGCTATGACAACGCCACCGGTTGGGGCTCGCTCGACATCGCCAAGTTCAACAGCTACGTCACCCAGTACTGGGGCGGCGGTGGTGGGGGTGGCACGGGCGGCACGCCGACGGCGAACTTCAGCTTCGTCACCAATGGCCTCGTCGCCAACTTCACCGACAGTTCGACCGATACGGGCGGCAGCATCTCCGCGCATGCATGGACCTTCGGCGATGGCGGCACCTCCACCACGGCAAGCCCGAGCCACACCTATGCCGCGGCCGGCACGTACAGCGTGACGGAGACGGTGACCGATGGCGTCAGCGCCAAGACTTCGAGCAAGACCTCGTCGGTGACGGTGACGAGCGGCGGTACGCCGTCGCAGCTCCTCGTGAATCCCGGCTTCGAAACCGGCACGGCTACTCCGTGGACGATCAGCTCCGGCGCGCTCTGCAGCAACAGCACCTGCAGCGGCGAGACGGCGCATGCCGGCACCTGGTTCGTATGGCTGGATGGCTACGGCAGCACACACACCGACACCGCGTCGCAGAAGGTGACCATCCCCAGCGGCAAGACCTCGGCCACGCTGACGTACTACCTGCACATCGATACCGCCGAGACCACCAAGACCACCGCGTACGACAAGCTCACCGTGCAGGTGCTCAACAGTAGCGGCACGCTGCTGAAGACGCTGGTGACGTACTCGAACCTCAACGCGGCGGCAGGTTACGCGCAGGCGAATTTCGATCTCAGTGCGTACATCGGCCAGACGGTGACGATCAAGTTCACCGGCACGGAGGATTCGTCGGAGCAGACCTCGTTCGTGCTCGATGACGTGAACCTCAACGTGCAGTAACCGCGCGTTCGCGTGGTGCAAAAGCAAAAGGCCCGGTCAACGATGACCGGGCCTTTTTTCTTTCGTCGTTATACGTGCAAATCAGCCGTTGCTTTCCTCGAAGCGATTCGCGTCGCGGTTCTTGCGCACCTTGGACGGATCCCACACGCGACCGTTCATGGTGATGTACACGCCATCGGGCAGCGTCTGCACGGCGGCCACGGCGCAACCGATGTTGAACACCGCATCAGAACCCTGGAAGCGCGCGGGATTGAGCGCGCCCGTGAGCACGATCACCTTGCCCTTGATGCTGGCCAGCTCGCGTGCGGTTTCCACCATGGTGTCGGTGCCGTGCGTCACCAGCACGTGGCGATGCGGCTGCGCTTCGATGGTGGAACGCACCAGCGCGCGGTCCTCATCGTTCATGTGCAGGCTGTCCTTGCGCAGGATCGGAATCACATCGAACTGGAAGGCCACGCCGAGCTGGCTGAGGATGTCGCCGATCTGGGGCGAGCCGATCTTGTAGTCCGACTTGTCGTCGAAATAGATCTTGTCGATGGTGCCGCCGGTGGTGACGATGGTCAGATGCTGCATGGTCGGAAGTCGCCAGGGTGGGGAAGCGGGCATTTTAGCGGCTGGGCCGTTTTCGTGCTCAGTGCGGGCCCAGCAGCAGGGCGGTATCGGTGGCGTCGGCCGCCGTGAACCGCGACAGGCCGTGGGCCACGAAGCGGCGCAGCGCGGCCCCGGTACGCGCCGCGCCGTGCGGTGCGGACCAGGTGTCGTGGCGGGCCAGCAGCGCGGCGGCGGTGCAGCGGGCGAGGGTGAGCGCCAGGCCACGGGCACCCGCCTCCAGCGCGTCGCGCTCGCCGGCGCGGCTTTGCAGGTAGGCGGTGGCGGCGTCGAGCGCCTTGTGGATGTCCTGGCGCGCATGCGCATCGATGCTGTCGGCCAGCCAGCCTTCGATGGCCGTGCGCAGGGCGCCGAGGTTGTCGCCGGCCAGCGCGCGCAGGCTATCCAGCGACAGCACGTTGGTGGTGCCCTCCCAGATCGCATACACCTGCGCATCGCGCAGCAACTGGGGCAGGCCGGTGTCCTCGATGTAGCCGGCGCCGCCGAAACATTCCAGCGCTTCGGAACACAGCTCCACTGCCATCTTGCCGGTCCACAGCTTGGCCAGCGGCGTAAGCAGGCGAAGCAGGGCGACTTCATGCGGTTGCGCGGCACCGTGTTCCACGCGTCCAAGCAGATGCGCTACTTCGAAGGTGAGCGCGAATGCACCTTCGAATTCCGCCTGCATGTCAGCCAGCGTCTGCGCGTGCAGCGGCTGATCGATCAACCGCTTGCCGAACGCACGGCGTCGCGTGGCGTAATCGCGCGCCAGCGACAACGCGCGCGCCATGCTGGCGGTGGCGCCCACGGCATTCCACGTGCGCGTGATGTTGAGCATCGGCGCCACTTGCCGCACGCCGTTCGACAATTCGCCGAGCGGCCACGCGGGCAGGCCATCGAGATGGATTTCCGCCGTGGGCAGCTCGTGCGTGCCGAGCTTGTCCTTCAGGCGATCGATGATGAGTTCGGGCTTGCGACGTTCGCCATCCATCGTCTCGACGTAGAACAGCGCCAGCGCGCCCGGGCCGCTGCCGGCGCCTTCGGGGCGCGCGAGGCCCAGCGCCATTTCGCCGACCACGGCCGAGCTGAACCATTTGCGCCCATGGAGGCGCCATTGTCCCGACGCATCCTGCCGCGCGATGGTCTCGGTGTTGCCCACGTCCGAGCCACCGGCGTTCTCGGTCATCCACTGGCCGCTGAGCCAGAACGTCGATGCGTCGCGACTGAGCAGATGCGGCAGCGCGCGTTCGATCAGCGCCTTGTTGCCCGAGGCCTTGAGCGCGGTGGCCGCGCCATCGGTCATCGCCAGCGGGCAGCTGTAGAACTCGCTGGCCACGTGATAGAGGTAGGCGCGTGCGAATTCTTCCAGCCGCGCATGCTCATGCGCTTCGTGGCCGGCGGCGAGTACGGCGTGTTTGGTCGTGATGTGCGGGCCTTCCCGCCAGGCCTCGGTGAGCTCGATGCGATCGACACGGTTGCCCCACGCATCCCACTGCGTGAGCACGGGCTTGCGACGCGTGCTGCGGCAGGCGCGTTCCCATTCCATGACGGCGTAGTCGCCCAGCGCCTGCAGGTCAGGTTCGATGGCGGCGAGGCGCGAGGGCGGCAGCGCGCGACGAAGCATGGCGCGCAGCAGCGGGTCTTCACGATACGGATGAGCGAGCTGCGGCGGATCTTGCAGGAATCCCATGATCGGCTCTCGACGGATCGGTGCCGTCGAGTATAGGCCGCGCCCGGTGGTGTTGCGTGGTGGCCACATCGATACAGCGATGTGGCCACGCAGGCCATCAGTGGGCGTGCGCGCGCTCGCTATCCAGGTGCGCCATCTGCGCAGCGGCGTAACGCTCGCCGGCAGCGGCATGCTTCGGCACGGCGGCTTCGATGGCGGCCAGATCATCGCCGCTCAACGAAACATCGAGCGAACCGAGCGCTTCCTGCAGTCGATCGCGACGACGCGCACCCACCAGCGGCACGATGTCCTTGCCCTGTGCGGCAACCCACGCAATGGCGAGCTGTGCCACGGATACGTTCTTCTCTTGTGCAATCGTGCGCAGCGCGTCAACCAGCGCAAGGTTGTGGTCGACGTTGCCCGCCTGGAAACGCGGACTGATGGCGCGGAAATCGCCCTTGCGCGTGCTGTTCTTGTCCCAGTGTCCGCTGATCAGGCCGCGCGACAACACGCCGTACGCGGTGATGCCGATGCCCAGTTCGCGACAGGTCTGCAGGATGCCGTCCTCGATGCCGCGCGAGATCAGCGAGTATTCGATCTGGAGATCCGCGATCGGATGCACGGCCGCAGCGCGGCGTATGGTTTCCGTGCCCACTTCCGACAAGCCGATGTGGCGCACGTAGCCTGCCTTCACCATGTCGGCGATGGCGCCGACGGTGTCTTCGATGGGCACGTTGGGGTCGAGCCGCGCGGGACGATAGACGTCGATGTAATCCACTCCCAGGCGCTGCAGCGTATAGGCGAGGAAATTCTTCATCGCGGCGGGACGCGTGTCGTTGCCGCCCCAGCCGTTGGCGGGATCGCGCAACGCGCCGAATTTCACGCTGATGAGGGCCTTCTCGCGCGGCACGTTCTTCAGCGCTTCGCCGATCAGCATTTCGTTGTGGCCCATGCCGTAGAAATCGCCGGTATCGAGCAGGGCGATGCCTGCATCGAGCGCGGCGTGGATGGTGGCGATGCTTTCGGCGCGATCGGAAGGTCCGTACATGCCCGACATGCCCATGCAGCCCAGGCCGAGGGCGGAAACGCGGGGACCGGTGGCGCCAAGTTGACGGTGTTGCATGGTGAATCTCCAGAGGGTGGCCGCAGCAGGCGGGGGGATCGGTTCGAGGGGAAGTATGGCGTAGCGTCCGGTGTACGATAATCCGGTCCTATCCGTACGACCTGTGCCGGAATCCGCACAATGGAAGAGCTTGGCCTCGCCGATATCGAAGCATTCATCGCGGTGGCGCGCGCCCGCGGTTTTCGCGGCGCTGCGTTGCAGGGCAATGTTTCCGCCTCTGCACTGAGCGCCGCATTGCGCCGGTTGGAGTCACGCCTTGGCGTGCGCCTGCTCAATCGCACCACGCGCAGCGTCACGCCCACCGAAGCCGGGCAGCGTTTGCTCGATCGGCTAGCGCCGCTGATCGGCGACATCGGTGGTGCGCTCGACAGCATCAACGCGTACCGCGACAGCCCCACGGGCACGCTGCGCCTCAACGTGCCTTCCATCGTGGCGCGGCATGTACTGCCACCCATCGCCACGCGTTTCCTGAAAGCGCATCCGGGCATCACGCTCGATGTGATCACCGACGATGCCTTCGTCGACATGCTGGCGGCGGGTTGCGATGCGGGCATTCGCTATGAGGAACGCGTGGAACGCGACATGATCGCGATGCCCATCGGGCCGCGCACGCAGCGTTTCGTGGCGGCAGCATCGCCCTCCTATCTGGCAGAGCGTGGAAGACCGGCGAAACCGCAGGACCTGGTGAATCACGCCTGCATCCGGCATCGCTTTCCCAGTGGTGTCATTGCGGCATGGGAATTCGAGCGTCGCGGCAAGACCGTGCGCATCCGTCCCGATGGCCCCCTGCTCGCGTCCACCATCGAGATGGAAGTGGAGGCAGCCGTGGCGGGCCTGGGCATCATCCACACCTTCGAGGAATTCCTGCAGCCGCAGCTGGAAAGCGGTGCGCTGGAACCGGTGCTCGAAGACTGGTGCCAAGGTTTCACCGGCCCGTTGCTGTACTACCCCAGCCGCACGCACATGCCGGCGCCACTGCGTGCCTTCGTCGATTTCATCAGGAACGAAGGCACGCAGCAGGGGGACGGTGAAGTGCGCCGGACAAAGTGAAGCAGCTCAGGGTTTGCGGAACTTGTAGATGAAGCGATCCGTGTTGCCCTTGATGGACGGATCGCGGATGCCCTTGGTGTGATCGTCGGCAGGATTGCGTAGCGCATCGCTTTCGCCATCGAACTGAAAGCCAACGGCGGTGAGCTCGCTCTTCACCGCGGCCGGGTCGATGCGATGCAGGTCGTTGGTCTTGGTGATGCCGGTGCCATCGGCCGCGGCGTGATCGAGCACGATCAGGATGCCACCGGGCTTCAGCGCATCGAACAGGCGCTTGTCGAGCTTGGCCATGTCCGGCGCGCCCATGAAGGGATCGTGCAGGTCGTGGTAGTTCTGCGAGGTCCAGATCACGTCCACCGGTTCGGGCAACTTCAGTTCGTTCACCGGTTCCACCAGCACGCTGACGTTGGCATAGCCTTCCTTGCCGGCGAAGCTGCGCACGCTTTCCAGGCCCTTCGGCGCGATCTTGTCCATCTCGGCGGGCTGCAGCGCGTAGACCTTGCCCTTGCTGCCGACCATGCGGCTGAACAGGCGCGTGTAATAGCCCTTGCCGGGCATCAGATCCACCACGACATCGCCGGGCTTGATGCCGGTGTAGCCGAGCACGACGGCGGGTTTGCGCTGCTCATCCAGCGCACGATCTTCCTCGGGGCGATGCTTGTCGGCGATGGCCAGGCCGACGAAGCTCGGCAGGGGATGCGTCGCCGGCGCTGCTACCGCGGCGGTGACAGTGAGCAAGGCGGCAACAGCGATCAGGCGGAAACGCTTCATGGGGTCATTTCCTCAGTGCACGTAGTTGAGAGCGATCGCAGGCGTGACGGACGACGTAGTGCGGTTGCCCGAGGGAATGACACGCACGCCCAGCAGCAGGCCGATGTTCGGCGACCAATTGTATTCCACGGCCGGCGCGAACCCGATGTAGCGATTGGACTTGGCGCCCAGCGGTGTGTCGGGTGGAAAGGGATCGTTGTTCGCGAATTCCTGTCCGCCCACGTGCGTACTGCTGTTGTGGTTGTAGATCACATCCAGCGCCAGCACCCAGTTCCGCGTGAGGCTGTATTCGAACGACGCATTGGCGAAGGCGTTGTTGCCGGGGCGTGCGTGGCCGCGAAAGTTTGCGTCGGTGCCGTACACGCTTACGCCTTCCACATCCGTGCTCGATGAAAACGAGAGGGAAACATTGAAGCGCACGCGCAGGATGCGGCCGTTGGGCATCCACAGATACGTCTGCGTGTTGAGGCCAATGGTCGTGGTGTACGCGCCGCTTCCGAGGCCGTCGGCGGGGCGATTCCCGAGGCGATCGTATTTGCCGCTGGGAAAGGTTTCCTGCACCTGGATGGCCACGGTGGGCAGCCAGCTCCCTTCGTGGAACTGCCGCAGGCGGTATTGCGCCTGCACCGTGATGTCGCCTACTTGCACGCCGTTGCTGTTCGGCGCGCCGCTGACGCGGTTGTAGCCGAACACCGGAATGATGCCCATGGTGAAGTTGTTGGCCACGCCGTAATTCATGTACGTGCGCGAACCGAAACTGTCCACGCCGCGACTGGTGACGTCGTAGAGATAAGGCTCGAGCAGCACGTGGCCAGGCGGCAGCGTTTCGGCCGAATTGGCCATCATCGGGCCGGTCCACCAGGCGTTCTCGCGGGTCTGCGGCACTTCGGTCGCGGAGGATTCGTCCTGCGCGTGGCAACTGCCCGGCAGGCACAGCAGCAGCGCCAGGCACAGCACGAAAAAGCGTGGGTCGATCAGCGATGAGGGCGGTTGGCGCTTCATGGTTGATGGCTCGGTCGGACGGGTGCAAGCTATGCCCGCAAGTGGTTGGCTGAAATAACCACTTTGTCATCAGTTGATATGACCACTCTGGAGCCGTCGCCATGCAGCGCATTCCCGCCGGATTCCTGCCGCCCGTGGCCATGGACATGGCCAGCGATTCGCCCATGTACCAGCAGCTGTCGGACTGGTTTCGCCGCGCCATCAGCAGCGGGCAGCTGAGGCCTGGGCAGCGCGTGCCTTCCACCCGCAGCCTGGCCAACGAGCTGGGCATTTCGCGCATTCCGGTGCTCGGCGCGTACGAACAACTGCAGGCCGAAGGATTCCTCGAAACCTTCACCGGCGCAGGCACCTGCGTGGCCAGGGCCATTCCCTCAGACATGACGATGGGCCGGATCAAGGCAGCGCGCCCGGAACCGACCACGCGTAGCGGCTCACGGCGCACGTCGCTGCGCGCCGCACAGATGCATACGCCGGAAGCGACCTGGCTGGCGAACATGGGCGCGTTTCGCGTGGGCCTGCCGGCGCTGGATGCGTTTCCCACGGCGCTATGGTCGAAGCTGGTGAGCCGGCACGCGCGCCATCTGTCGCCGGAGGCGATGGGCTATGGCGATCCCATGGGACATCTGCCGCTGCGCGAGGCCATTGCCGAATACCTGGGTGCCTCGCGCGCCGTGCGCTGCGATGCGTCGCAAATCCTCATCACCACCGGTTCGCAGCAGGCGTTGCAGATCTGCGCACACGTGTTGCTCGATCCGGGCGAGCGCGTGTGGATGGAAGATCCCGGCTATCCCGGCGCGCACCAGGCCTTGCGCACGGCCGGCGCCGAACTGGTGCCGGTGCCCGTGGATGCGGAAGGCATCGACGTGGCGCACGGCACACGCGTGGGCGTGGGTGCGCGTGCCGTGTACATCTCGCCGTCGCACCAGTTCCCGCTGGGCATGGCGATGAGCGCGTCGCGGCGCATGCAGTTGCTGCGCTGGGCTGCGCAAAACGATGCATGGATCATCGAGGACGACTACGACAGCGAATACCGCTTCGGCAGCCGCCCGCTGTCGTCGTTGCAGGGCACCGACACGCATGCGCGCGTGATCTATCTGGGCACCTTCAGCAAGGTGATGTTCCCTGCGCTCCGACTGGGCTACGTCGTGGTGCCACACGACCTCGTGCCGGACTTCCATGCGGCGCGCGATGCCATCGACACGTTCTCATCGATGCTCTACCAGTCGGTCATGACCGAATTCATCCGCGAGGGACATTTCGCGCGGCATATCCGCAGCATGCGCACGCTGTACATGGAGCGCCGCGTCGCGGTGCACGACGCCATCCAGAAATATCTGGGCGAGCGTCTGGAGGTGATCGGCACGGAAGCAGGCATGCAGTTGGCGGGGTTGTTGCCGCATGGCGTGGATGATGTGGCGGTGTCGCGCAAGGCGGCTACCAAGGGCGTGTCGGTGCGGCCGCTGACGCCGTGCTACATCGTTGCGCCGGAGAGGGGAGGGTTGTTGCTGGGGTATGGGGGGGCGAATCTTGCGCAGATTGATGAGGGGGTGAGGAGGTTGGCGGAGTGTTTTTAAGGGGATGGTTTTTGGGCAGGTGTTTGCGAGTGGGTTCTTTCGATCGCCATTCCTGCGCAGGCGATTTTCAGCAGCGAAGGATGGCTTAGCTCGTCATTCCTGCGGAGGCAGGAGGCGCTTTTCAACAGCCGAAGGCTGGTCATCCAGTGACTTTGCACTTGGTTGCCGCGAATCCTCTGCTCGCTCTTATGCGGCGCTTCTGCGATCTGGCCGCTTACGCAGCGGGCGTTTCGATCGGCTGCCGCCGCTCGAGTCACTTTTCTTTTGCTGGCCCAAAAGAAAAGTAACCCAAAGAAAATGGCCTTCAGAGCAAAGGCTCGCAGCATAGCGAGGGGATAAGCCCTAACGCTCGAGGATGGTTTGCGCGGGACACCCATGGGAGGCCACACAGCGAGTACGCCAAAGCGCTGCGCAACGCGCCCGAATCGCAGAGGACTTAAAGCGGAGCCTCGCTTCGCATCGGCCTTTGCTTTGGCTTCGCTCTTCACGCCTTCTCTGTGCACCTCACTTCTCCCTCTCCCCTTGTGGGAGAGGGCTGGGGTGAGGGGCGGGTGCTCGCGGACGCGTAGCTACTTCGAGCTTTGGCTTTCGCATTTGCTTCTGCTCTTGGCTCTGTGGGGTCCCCGTATGACAGCGGCGGGCGGGTGGAGGAAAGCCCGCAGGGTGGCCGCAGGGATGCGGCCAGTTTTTCGACAGGACACGGATGTCCTGTCGAAAAACCCCGTAACCCGACCGCGTACCTTCCGTCCAAGGGACGGAAGGCGTGTCATCCGGGGGGGGCGTTTCTTTGGGTTACTTTTCTTTGGGCAAGCAAAGAAAAGTGACCCGGACCGCGGCAGCGGTTCGGAAGCCCGCGGCAGGCGAGCCAGATCGCGATGTAGTTGGGTAGAAGCAGGCAGCAATCATCAAGCGCTACACCGAACGTCGCCTCTTCACCCCCGCCCCCAACACCCCAATCAACGTCAACGTAAATCCAATCTCCAACCACGCCAGCCAACGCTCTCCCGGTGCACTCCACGCCTCGCTCACGCCATGGCAGAAATAGAACAGGCTGAGAATGCCCACCCAGAGCAACGCGCGACGCACGTCGCGAACCGCAAGCAGCGGTAGCAGCAACGGCACTACCGTGATGGCGAGCACCAGGGCAGGCGGCATGGTCTGCGCGGGAAACAGCCAGCCATGCCAAACCAGTTGCAGCACGGTCAGCGCGGCCCACGCGAGCAATCCCACGCGATAGTTGGTGGTGACAGATGCCGTCATGCGGCACCCGCCAAACGACGCGCCACGTCCGCAAGGCGACGCCCCAGCGCGCGGGCCAGTTCGCGTTCGTGTTCGCTGATGGCGTTGTCGCCTTTGGCGCCGGCAACGTGGCTGGCGCCGTAAGGCGTGCCGCCGCTCTGGGTCGCGGTGAGTGCGGGCTCGGTGTACGGCAGGCCGACCAGCAGCATGCCGTGATGGAGCAACGGCAGGGCCATGCTGAGCAGGGTGGATTCCTGGCCGCCGTGCATGGTGCTGGTGGCGGTGAACACCGCGGCAGGCTTGCCGGCGAGTACGCCGCTGGCCCATTCCGCGCCGGTGGAGTCGAGGAAGTATTTGAGCGGCGCCGCCATGTTGCCGAAGCGAGTCGGGCTGCCCAATGCCAGACCGACGCATTCGGCGAGGTCCTCGCGCGTCACGTAGGGCGCGCCTTCTTCCGGCTCGGGCGGCTGCGCCACTTCGGTGACGGGCGCGACGGGCGGCACCTGGCGCAGCCGGGCGCGCATGCCGGGGATTTCCTCCACGCCGCGCGCGATCAATCGGGCGAGCTGGGCGGTATGGCCGGAGCGGCTGTAGTAGAGGACCAGGATGTCTTGGCTCATGGCGTTGGGCGTGAGTGTCTCGATCGGTTAGTGTAACGGGCGTTCAAGCCCCCGTCGGCGCCCTGTTCACGCACTGCGCATGAGGCATGGCGTCACCATGGGGCGTTCGACGTCGAAAGGAGTCACCATGGCCTTGCGTTTCGATCGCGACCGCTTGCACAGCTTCCGCCGTTTCCTGTGGCAGCGGTTCATCGACGACAAGTGCTTCGAGACGGCCGGCGCGCTGTCCTACACCACGCTGGTCTCGCTGGTGCCACTGATCGTGGCCTCGCTGGCGATCTTCGCCGCGTTTCCCGCGTTTGCCGGCGCGCGCGGCACGCTGATCGATTTCGTATTCACCAACTTCGTTCCCGCGGCGGGCGAATACGTGAAGAAGTACCTCGACGCCTTTGCCAACAACGCCAGCCAGCTCACCGGCATCAGCATCCTGGTGATGTTCTTCAGCGCGCTGTCGATGATGGTGAGCATCGAGGACCGCATGAACCGCATCTGGCGCGTGCAACGCCAACGCGGCTGGGTGTCGCGCCTGCTGTTGTATTGGGCCGCGCTCACGCTGGGGCCGGTGTTGATCGTGGGCGGTGTCGCGGTGGCGTCCTACGCTACGGCCTTGCCGTTACTCAACGATGCGGCAAGCACGCTCAACCTGAAGGGGCGACTGGTCGGCGTGCTGCCGTTCACCGTCACCTTCCTGACGCTGATGCTGATCTACATGGTGGTGCCCAACCGCCGCATCCATTGGCGCAACGCCGCCATCGGCGCCTTGATGGGGGCCATCCTGTTCGAGCTGGCGCGCTGGGGTTTTGCGCGCTTCATCCATCATGCGCAAACCTACCAGCAGGTGTATGGCGTGCTGGCGGCGCTGCCGATCTTCCTGCTGTGGATCTACCTGTCGTGGGTGATCGTGATTCTTTGCGCGTCCGTGGCCGCGGCGGTTTCGGCCTTCGACTACCTGCCGCCCTCGCAATTTCTTCGCGAGGATGCGGCCTTGCTGGGCCTGCTCGTGGTGCTGGGGCATTTCATCGAGGCACAGCGCGAAGGACGCAAGATCACGCCCGATACGGTGCGCGCCAAAGAGCCGCGACTGCATCGCGCGTCCATCGTGAATTATTTCGGCGACCTGCAGCGCGCGAAACTCATCGAGGGCGAAGTGGGTTCCGGCTGGCTGCTTTCGCGCAGTCTCGACAGTACTGACCTGATGCGCGTGTATGCTCATTGCAGCTACCGCGTGCCCTTGCATCCGGTAGAAGCGGCCAGCGTGCATGAACTGCGCTTGCCGGCCCCGCTGCTTGCGCTGCTCGATGAGGCGGCGCTGGCGCTGGACGGCATGCTGCACACGTCGTTGCACGACGCTTATCCGCTGGACCAAACGGTTTCGAACTTATCCAAGGACACATCGCGATGAAGTTGTTGAAAACGCTCGCCGCCGCAGGCTGCATGCTGGCCCTGGCCGGCGCGGCGCACGCCGCCATGCCCGAGCAGCCGTCGATCAAGGTGACCACGCTCGATGGCAAGCCGTACGACCTGGCCTCGCAGCGTGGCAAGTGGGTGATCGTCAATTACTGGGCCACCTGGTGCGTGCCGTGCATCAAGGAAATGCCGGACATTTCCAGGTTCGTCAGCGCTCACAAGGACAAGGTCAGCGCCATCGGCCTTGCCTACGACGACAGCGACAAGGCGGACATCCAGGCGTTCGTCGCCAAGCACCCGGTGAGCTATCCGATTGCGCAGGTGACGATGGACAAGCCGCTGAAGGATTTCGATGAACCCCGTGGCCTGCCCACCACCTGGCTGATCGGCCCGGATGGCAAGGTGGCCAAGCGTTTCGTCGGCACGGTCAACGAAACCTCGCTGGGCCAGGCCATCGGCCTCGGCAAATAACCATGGCCGCCATGCGCTTCTTCGTCAAAGGTCGCGTGCAGGGCGTGTTCTATCGCGCCAGCACGCGCGAGCAGGCGATGGCGCTTGGCTTGTCGGGTTATGCGAGAAATCTGGAGGACGGTCGCGTCGAGGTCGTCGCCATCGGCGCGGCGCCATGCATCGAGAAGCTGGAACGATGGTTGTGGCAAGGGCCCACCGGCGCGCGTGTCGACGAAGTGGTGCGTGAAGCCTGCGAAGAAATCGACGTCGTCGGCTTCCGCACGCACTGAGTGGCTCACGCGCTGGAGTGCGTCGATGCGCGCGCGGTTCCCAGCGGTCCCGTCCGCTGCAGGAACGGCCGCGGCACGGAAAGCACGAAGCCCTGTGCAAAGTCGATGCCCAGCCGATGCACCGCCGCCAGCAGTTCAGGCGTGCTCACGCATTCGGCAATCGTCCGCTTGCCGGTGACGTGGCCGATGTTGTTGATCGCCTCGACCATGGCGTAGTCGATGGGATCGTCGATCATGTCCTTGACGAAGCTGCCTTCGATCTTCACGAAATCGACGGGCAGGTGCTTGAGATAGGTAAACGAGGACATGCCGGCGCCGAAGTCGTCCAGCGAGAAATAGCAGCCCAGCGCGCGCATCTCGTGGATGAAGGCCGTGGCGCGTGAAAGGCTGGAAATGGCCGCGGTCTCGGTGATCTCGAAGCAGATCGACGAGGGTGCAATGTCGAACGCCGCAAATTGCTGGCGCAGGAACACGGCAAAGCCCTCCTCGCATAGCGAGGTGCCGGAAAGGTTGATCGCGCATTGCGAGGGGATTTCGGCCACGCCCCGATCCATCGCCCCGCGCAACGCGGCAAACGCCGATTGCACCACCCACCGATCAATGGAAGGCATCAACCCGTAGCGTTCGGCGGCGGGGATGAAGGCCCGCGGCGGTATCAGTTCGCCGTCTTCGCCCACCATGCGCAGCAGCACTTCCACGTGCCGATGAGGCGGGTGGCGGCGCAAGTCCACGATGTCCTGCTCGTAGAGTGCGAACCGCTGGCTGGCGAGCGCGGCCTGGATGCGGCTGACCCAACTCATCTCGGTCTGCCGCACGGCCACCTCGTCGTCGTCGAGGTGATAGGTCTGCACGCGATTGCGGCCTTTTTCCTTGGCCAGATGGCAGGCCGCGTCGGCCGCGCCGAGGATGTCCTCGCGCGCCAGTCGATCATCGGCGCTCAGGCTGACCAGACCGATGCTGGCGCTGGTCGCAAAGCCGCGTTCGCCGAACGCGAAGTTGAGGTCGCCGATGGCGACGCGCAGTCCCTCGGCAACGGTGAGCGCGGCATCCGCGTCGCAGTCTTCCAGCAACACCACGAATTCGTCGCCACCCAGTCGCGCCACCGCGTCCGTCGGGCGCACGTGTTCGAAGAACAAGGCGGCGATCTGGCGCAGCAGTTCGTCGCCGGCCGCGTGGCTGCAGGTGTCGTTGACCACCTTGAACTGATCGAGATCCAGGTACAGCACGGTGAACGGGCGACCGTTGCTTTCCGCGGAGGTCATGGCGCGCGCAAGACGGCGTTCGAACTCGCGGCGGTTGATCAGGCCGGTGAGTACATCGTGGCTCGCCTGGTAACTCAATTGCGCCGCATGCTCGCGATCGCTGCTGACGTCGCGCAGCACCAGCACGGCGCCATCCATGTTGCCGGAGCGATCGCGGATGGGCGTGGCGGTCAGGTCGACGGCGATCGTCGTGCCTTCCGGATGCATCAGCACGAGCTTGTCGTTCTGGCTCCAGGCCGGCTGGCCATCGAGCACCTGCATGACCGGATCGGCGATGGGAACGCCGCTGCTCTCGGCCACGAAATGGCAGATGGAACCCACCGGCCGGCCGCGCGCGCGGTCGGTGGTCCAGCGCGTGAGGCGTTCGGCGCTGGGGTTGAGCAATTCGATGCAGCCGGTGGCGTCGGTGGTGATCACCGCGTCGCCAATGGACTGCAGCGTGACCTCGGCGCGTTCCTTCGCCGCGAACAGCATGGCGTCCGCTTTGCGTCGCTCGGTGATCTCCGTGACGGAGCCTGCCATGCGTCGCGACGCGCCCGTGGCATCGCGCGAGGAGGCGCCGCGCGCATGGAACCAGCGCGGTGCACCGAAGCGTTGCGGTACCCGGAATTCGACGTTCAGCGGATGGTTGCGCCACACGTGCGCGGTCACGGCGCGCATCACCTGGCGACGGTCGTCCGGATGCAGGCAGAGAAACACGGAAGTGGCGGCGCCGTCGTCCGTGATGTTGAGTCCAAGCATCTGCCGCAGGCGAGGGGAGAGGTAGATGTGCCCGGTGGTGCGGTCCCAATCCCACAGGCCGTCGTTGCTGCCGGCCACCGCGAGCTGGAAGCGGTCTTCGCTGGCGCGCAGCTCATCGGCCACCCGCACGCGATCGTCCAGCAGTCGGCGTGCGCGTCGCGCGGCGATCAGCACCATCGTCGCTGCCGCCAGGCACAACCACACGCGCAGCAGGTTGACGGTTTCGCGCGAGGCGGAACCCAACGCATCGGTGAATGCGTATTCCATCGGCGTGAGCCGTTCGTCGATGGCGCGCAGCTGCGCACTGGTCGATTCGGCCCAGGCGCGGTCACGCTCGCCCGCGCTGATGCGTCGGTGCGCGTCGGCGCCAAGCGCGACCATGTCATCGATGGAACGATCGGCTTCCACCCATATGTCGACCGCGCGGCGGATGCTGCCCACGTTGTGGAAGTAGCGATAGAGACGGGCCATGCCGGGAATGTCGGCCTCGTCGGTGCCGCCGCGACGGAATCCCTCGGTCACCACCGACATGTCGGGGTGGGCGCGGTCCAGTTCGACGCGTCCGGCGCGATGGCCCAGGGGTACGGCGACGGCGTCGAGGAACTGCCGGTAGTCGGCTTCGGCGTTGCTGGATAGGTAGTGCTGCAGGCTGGAGACAGCGATCTTCTGCGCCTTGGACCAACGGCTTTCGCCGCCCACGAAGGCGCGCGCCGCGGAAAGGATGTCCAGGCTGGCAACGCACAGCCCAATCATCACCACGACGACCAGTACGAACGGCGTGACGATCTCGGCCGCTCTGTCCCCTTTGACCAGTTCGGGCCTCCGGCCTCTTCCTGGCATAGACGCACCCCAGCGTGCCTGGATTTCAGGCCTTCGCCTTATCGGCCCGGGAAGGCAAAGCTTGAACCGGGCCGGCCCGGGCCTTCACTTCGCGTCGACCTTGGACGCACGGCGCGGGGAGTACATCACCGTGTCGATTCGGCGGCGCGTCGCTCGTCGTCTGGATGAAGGGCCACGCCCTGCGACGGCCAGCCCATCGATGGTCGATCCATCACGCCAAGGAGAGTGCCGCATGTCCACGCGATTCCAGCGCATCACGCCGTTCCTGTGGTTCGACCATCAGGCCGAGGACGCTGTCCGGTTCTACGTGTCGATCTTTCCCAACTCGCGCATCCTCGCCACCACGCACTACACGGCAGAGAGTGCCAGGGCATCGGGTCGTGCCGAAGGTTCGGTGATGACGGTCGATTTCGAACTCGACGGCCAGTCCATGGCGGCCTTGAACGGTGGCCCGATCTTCCAGTTCAATGAAGCCATGTCGCTCGTGGTGCACTGCCGCTCGCAGGAGGAGATCGATCACTACTGGGATCGTCTGCTCGAAGGCGCCGCCGACAAGAACGGCCAATGCGGCTGGCTGAAGGATCGCTTCGGCCTCTCGTGGCAGGTGGTGCCGGACGAGATGATGCCCTTGCTCACCACCGGCGATGCGGCCAGCGTGGCGCGCGTCCACGCCGCCATCATGAGCATGCAGAAGATCGACGTGGACGCGTTGCGCCGCGCGGCCGCGGGATAAGCCTCACTCGCCGAAGCTGTCGGGCACCCATTCCGCCTTGCGCGTGACCTGCTCGGACTTGGGCTTGCCCTTGAGCTTGGGCAGCTTGGGTTCGGGAATGCTTTCCTCGCTGCGCGGCACCTGTTCGAGCAGGTGTCGGATCAGGTTGATGCGCCCGCGCTTCTGGTCGTTGAAGTTCACCACGAACCAAGGTGCGTGCGGCCGGCTGGTGCGTTCGATCATCAGGTCGCGCAGGTGGCCGATTTCCTCGTACTTGTCGCGCGAGGCGAGGTCGGTGGCCGAGAGCTTCCAGCGCTTGAGCGGGTCTTTCGCGCGTTCGTCGAAGCGCTCTTCCTGCTCTTCCTGGTCCACCGCGAGCCAGTACTTGAGCAGGATGATGCCGTCGTCGGTCAGCAGTTTCTCGAACGCCGGCACCGCCGACATGAAGGCCTTGTACTGCGCCTTGCTGCAGAAACCCATGGCCGGCTCGATCACGGCGCGGTTGTACCAGCTGCGGTCGAACAGCACGATTTCGCCGGCGCTGGGGAGATGTTCCACGTAGCGCTGGAAATACCATTGCGAGGACTCGACGTCGTTGGGCTTGCCCAGCGCCGCGATACGGTAGCCGCGTGTATCCATCGACTCTGTGATGGCCTTGATCGTGCCGCCTTTGCCGGCCGCGTCGCGTCCCTCGAAGATCACCACCAGCCGGTGGCCGCTGCGCTGCAGCCAACGATGCAGTCCGGCCAGCTCCAGCTGGAGTTCGGCCATGCTGTGGCGATAGGTTTTTTTCTTCTTGCCCATGGTGCGCCTCCTTGGGTAAAGCCCCCTGGCATTGTCCGTAGTCGGGGCAAGGGCGGAGTGAAGAAGCCCTCCATGCCTTGTGCCCGTCGTTCCGCGAAACCGGAGCACCGCGACGTGCTCCGGCTGGCAAGCCTGGCCGGCGGGTTACAGGTCCAGGTCGGCCGGCTTGCGGCCGATGCGGTAGCGCGCGCTCATGGCCTGCAGCGCGCGACGGAAATCACCGGCGAAGCCCTTCATGTCGAACAACGAGCTTTGCGTGCGTTGCTGCGACAGGTGCTGGCGCAGCGTGGCCAGTGCCTCGCGATCGTTGCCCAGCTGCGTGGCCATGGCGATGAAGGCTTCCTCGTCCTCGCAGATCAGCTCAGGCAGGCCGAGCTGTTGCAGCAGGCTGGTGGCGACGCGACCGGCGAAGGTGTGGCCGGTGCAGGTGAGCACCGGGCAGCCTGCCCACAGGGCATCGGAAGCGGTGGTGTGCGCGTTGTACGGCAGTGTGTCGAGGAACAGGTCGGCGTTGAGGTAACGCGAGAGGTACTCCGGGTGCGCCAGGCGCGGCAGGAACACCAGGCGCTCCGGCGCAATGCCCGCGGCGCTGGCGGCGGCGCGCAGGCGATCATTCGCATCGTCCACGCCGCTGAGCAGCCACAGCACGCTGTCGGGTACTTGCTGGAGCACCAGCATCATGCGCGCGAACGCCGCCGGATTGATTTTGTAGCCGTTGTTGAAGCAGGCGAACACGGTGCCCTGTTCGGGCAGGCCGCATTCGGCGCGCGACGGCGGCTGCGCCACCTCGCGCGTGTTGTCGTTGGGCTGGTAGCAGCGCGGCAGGCGCACCAGCTTTTCGCTGACGTGCGCGCGCAGCTCATCGGACACGGTGACCTTGTCGGCCACCAGGTAATCCATCCAGGGCGCACCCATGCTGCCCGGATAGGCGAGCCAGTTGACCTGGATGGGCGCGGGCCGCAACGCGAAGAGTTCGGCGTTGTCGCGGCCCGAATAGCCGTTGAGATCGACCAGCACTTCCACGCCCGTGTCATGGATGCGCTGGGCGACCTGCGCGTGATTGAGCGCGGAGAGGTCGTGCATGGTGGTGGCCGCGGCCAGGCGCCGGCGGATGGAACCGCCGTCGTCGGGCGTGGTGGCGAACAGGTGCAGGTCGAGATCCTCGTCGTTGGCGAGAACCTCGAACATCGCCACCACCAGCAGACCGGTGGCGTGGTCGTTGAAGCCGTCTGCCACGAAACCGACGCGGATCGGGCTGTCGGGCGCCGGCTTGGCATGGCTGAAGGCCTGCTGCTTGCGCAGCGGCGCCGTCTGTTCCTCGATTACCGCGGCATAGGCCTTGGCCGTCTTCAAATGCATGGCGGCATCAACGTCTTCGGCCAGCATGGTGAAGGGGCTGACCACCGTCGTGCCATCCACCACTGCGGCCTGCAGGCGGTTGCTCAGGTCGTCCAGGTCGTGCCAGTCCCACAAGCGGCGGCGCAGAAACAGCAACTGGCTCAGGGCACGACCATCATTGGGATTCAGGCGCAGCGCGCGCTCGTAGGCGTCGGCTGCCGCTGCGAGTTGCCCGCCATCTTCCATCACCTGGCCCGCGGCAAGCGGGTACTGCGGGTTGCGTGGCGACAGGCGTTCGGCCTGCAACCAGGCCTTGGTGGCTTCGGCGCCGTTGCCCTGCGTCTGCAGGATGCGTCCACGCAGCGCATAGGCAGCGTCGAAACGGGGATGCAGGGCCAAGGCTTCGTCGGCGTGCGTGCGCGCCTGATCGACGTTGCCCAGTTCCAGTTCGGCGGCCGCGAGGTTGAGGCGCAGGCCCGGATGGTCCGGTGCGCCGTGCGTGGCCATGGCATAGGACTCGCGCGCATGCTGGAAGCGGGCGGCCGCCATCAGTGCGTTGCCCAGCGTCAGCAGGATGGCGGGGTGGCCGGGCGACTGGCGCAGGGCGGCACGCAGGAATTCGATGGCACCATCCGCATCGCCATTGGCGAGCCGGGCGCTGCCGAGGTTGCACTGCACTTCGACGCTTTTCGGTGCCAGCTGGGAGGCCTCCTCCAGCACTCTCACGGCATCGGCGGGCCGCTGCAGCTGCAGCAGGGCCACGCCGTGCAGGCGGGCGAGTTCGACGTCGTCGGGGTAATGCCTGCGCGCATCGCTGGCGGCCTGTTCGGCGGCATCGAACGCACCGCGCTCGATCTGTTCAACGATCTGCTGCGCGAGCACCTGGGAAGAGGGGGTAAAGAGATCAGTCATCCGCCCAAACTAACGCAGGGCGGGCATGGCTGCCAATCCGTGCGGACGGATCGGCGTGCCATGGGCGGCTCAGCCGGCGGTGAGCGCCTTCAGTTCGTCGGCCTGGTTCTCCCGGGTGAGCGTGTCGACCAGCTCGTCCAGGTCGCCCTGCAGCACTTCGGGCAGGCGATACAGCGTGAG
Source organism: Dyella japonica (assembly GCF_040545895.1). Lineage (GTDB taxonomy): Bacteria > Pseudomonadota > Gammaproteobacteria > Xanthomonadales > Rhodanobacteraceae > Dyella > Dyella japonica_D. Next base: position 13,711 of record NZ_JBEPMU010000002.1, on the reverse strand, counting down.
GTTCACGCGATGGTCGGTGATGCGCCCCTGCGGGAAGTTGTACGTGCGGATGCGCTGGCTGCGATCGCCCGAGCCCACCTGCAGGCGGCGCGATTCGGCCTGCGCGGCAGCCTGCTTGCTGCGTTCGTCGTCGAGCAGGCGGGCCTTCAACAGGCTCATGGCGCGCGCGCGGTTCTTGTGCTGGCTGCGCTCGTCCTGGCACTCCACCACGATGCCGGTGGGCAGGTGGGTGATGCGGATGGCCGAGTCGGTCTTGTTGACGTGCTGGCCGCCCGCGCCCGAGGCGCGGAAGGTATCGGTCTTGATGTCGGACGGGTTGATTTCGATGTCGTCGATGTCGTCCATCTCCGGCAGGATCGCCACGGTCGCGGCCGAGGTGTGGATGCGCCCCTGCGATTCGGTTTCCGGTACGCGCTGCACGCGATGCGTACCCGATTCGAACTTCAGGCGCGAATACGCGCCCTTGCCTTCGATACGCGCCACCACTTCCTTGTAGCCGCCGTGCTCGCCGTGGTTCTCGCTCAACACTTCGACGTGCCAGCGGCGACGCTCGGCGTAGCGCGTGTACATGCGGAACAGGTCGCCGGCAAAGATGGCCGCCTCGTCGCCGCCGGTGCCCGCGCGTACTTCGAGGAACAGGTTGGCCTCGTCGCGCGGATCTTTCGGCAACAGCAGGATCTGCAGCTCGTCGTCCAGTTCGGTGAGGCGCTGTTCGAGACGGGCGACATCGTCCTTCGCCATGTCGCGCAGCTCGGGATCGTCGAGCATGGCGCGCGTTTCGCTGAGCTCGCGCTCGGCCTGGTCACGTTCGTGCAGCGAGTTCGCCACCGGCTCGAGCTGCGCGTATTCGCGCGACAGTTCGCGGAAGCGGTTGTTGTCGGCCAGCACATCGGGCTGCGCGAGCAGCAGGCCGATTTCTTCGTGACGTTCGGCGAGGGATTCGAGTTTGCGGCGAATGGAAGGAGTCATGGGAGGAATGAGTTGAGAGGAGTGAGTAGCGAGAGAAGGCCGGGCAGCCTTGGTGTTTTCTCACTGCTCGCTACTCTTCGCTCACTTCCGGTTTCTCCGTGATGCCGTACAGGCGGCCGGCCGCGTGCAGCAGATCCATGTCGCCGCTCAGCGCCGCTTCGCGCAGGCGTGCGCTTGGATGGTGCAGCAGCTTGTTGGTGAGCGTGTTGGCCAGATAGGCCAGCGCTTCATCGGGCGACTTGCCGCGCGCGATCATGGCGCGTGCTTTTTCCAGCACTTCGTCGCGATAGGTTTCCGCATGCTGGCGCAGGTCCACGGCCGGGTTGCGCAGCGAGAGCGCGCGACGCCAGGCCATGTAGCGTTCCACTTGCAGATCGATGATGGCGTCGGCTTCGCGCGCGGCCGCTTCGCGCGAGCGGCGGTTGTCGTCGATCACCTGGCGCAGGTCGTCGATGCCGTAGAGGAAGACGTCGTCCAGTTCGCCCACCGACGCTTCGATGTCGCGCGGCACGGCGATGTCCACCATGAACATCGGCTTGCGGCGGCGTGCCGCCACGGCTTTCTCCACCATGGCGCGCGTCACTACGGGCTGGCGTGCCGCGGTGGAGCTGATCACGATGTCCGCCTCGGCAAGATGCTGCGGCAGGTCGCTCAGCGAGATGGCGTAGCCGCCGTGGCGGGTGGCCAGATCCTGCGCATTTTCCAGCGTGCGGTTGGCCACGATGAGGCGGCGCACCTGCTTGTCCACCAGATGGCGCGCGGCCAGCTCGATGGTGTCGCCCGCGCCGATCAACAGTACGCAGGCCTGGCGAAGATCGGTGAACACCTGCTCGGCCAGGCGTACGGCGGTGAAGGCCACCGACACGGTGTGCGCGCCGATGCGGGTATCGGTGCGCACGCGCTTGGCCACGGCGAAGGTGTGCTGCAGCAGGCGTTCCATCGGCGCGCGCAGGGCCTGGGCGTCGCGCGCCTGCTGGTAGGCGTCCTTCACCTGGCCGAGGATCTGCGGCTCGCCCAGCACCATCGAGTCCAGGCCGGTGGCCACGCGGAACATGTGCCGCACGGCCTCGTCTTCGTCGTGGCGGTAGAGGAACTCATCGAGCTTGCCGGCAGTCAGATGATGGTGTCGGCTCAGCCATGCCTGCGGAACGTCCTCGGCTCCTGCCGAGACGCTCACATAAAGTTCGGTACGGTTGCAGGTGGAGAGGATCATCGCCTCTTCCACGCCGGGCTCGCGGGCAAGCGCCTGCAGGGCCGATCCGGCGGACTCCGCATCGAATGCCACTTGTTCGCGCAAATTGACCGGCGCGGTGAGGTGGTTGAGCCCTAAGGCGATCAGCTTCATGGTTCAGGGCGATTCGAGGCGGGGGGCATCCGGCGTAAACTGGCGGTTAGCGACGACCGTTCTACATTGTGGATACGGCCATGTCACGGACGGATGAGCGGAGAATAGTGTGCTGAGCAGGTGGTCCAAGTTCAAGCAACTGCGGCATTTTGCGGCCGCCGGCCTGGCGGCGCTGGTTCTGGCCGGGTGCGCCACCGTCTCCGGTTCCTCGGGACACCCGTTGGCCAACGACAAACAGCCACTGGGCCGTTTGGTGGTGGCCGTTCCCGATGAAGACCACGACCTGATGGCCCAGCTGCTCGCTGGCGAGATGGCGCTCACCCGCACTGATCTCAAGGCGGCGTCCGAAGCCTACGGCCGCGCGATGCAGCTTTCGCCCGATCCCAAGGTGGCCGAGCAGGCCGCGGCGCTGGCCATTGCCACGCGGAATGTGGACGGGGCCCAGGCGGCCATCGCCCGCTGGCAGGCACTGGGCGGCAAGCCGGCCCCGCTCGCCCAGGCGCGAGCCCAGCTGGCGCTGAGCCAGGGCGATACGGCGGAGGCGCGCCGCCAGCTCGAAATCCTGGTGAACACCGGCGACCCGGATGCCTGGCGACAGTTCGGTCGCGTGCTGGTCAGCGGTCGCGATGCCGCCCAGTCCGCCCAGTTGCTGGAGGCGGTGGCTACGCCGCAACGGCTGCCCAATGACCCGCAGGCCTGGCTGGCCATGAGCGAGCTGGGCGAAAAGCTCGGCCGCCACCCCTATGCACTGCAGATTGCCGAAGCCGCGGTGAAGCGTTTCGGCACGGCCGACACGTATGCATGGCTGGGCCAGATGAAGTACCGCGAGGGCGACAAGAACGGCGCCAAGGCGCTGTTCGACAAGGCGCTGGCCAAGGACCCGAAGGACACGCACCTGCGCCTCGCCTATGCCACGCTGCTGGGGCAGGGGGGCGACTACGCGGCCGCCGCGCACATGCTCGACAGCGGCCCGCAGGACGCCGACACCTACGCCATGCGCGCCGCGTTCGCCGCACGCGCACACGACACCAAGACCATCAACCGTCTCTACACCCAGCTCCAGCATTCGCCGGACGACGTACGCCAGAGCAGCGCCTACCTGCTCGGCCAGATGGCGGAAATGCTCGACAAGAAAGAAGAAGCGCTGAAGTGGTACGACCAGGTCGCCGACGATGACGACCATGCGTTCGATGCCGACCTTCGCAGCGCCGTGCTGCTGCAAGACCTGGGCCGTAGCGCCGAGGCGCACGAGCAGCTCGCGCAGATGCAGACCGATTATCTGGACCAGCCCACCCAGCTGCGCCGCACCTACGAAGTGGATGCGGAGCTGTACATGGACGAGCAGCAGTACGCCCAGGCCGAGCGCGCCTTCAGTCGCGCCCTGCAGGTGACGCCTGACGATCCGGGCCTGCTGTATGGCCGCGCCTTGGCCTATGCCGAGGCCGGGCAGACGGATCAGGCGATCAACGATTTCCGCCATCTGCTTCAGCTCAAGCCCGACGACACCGACGCCAGCAACGCGCTGGGCTACACGCTGGCCGATGCCAATCGCGATCTTCCCGAGGCGCAGCGGCTGATCGAGCAGGCGCGCGCCGCGCGCCCGGACGACCCGGCCATCCAGGACTCCTGGGGTTGGCTGCAGTACCGGCTGGGCCATCTGGACCAGGCCGAAACGACACTGCGCGGCGCATGGGCGGCGCACAAGGACGCCGACGTCGGCGTGCACCTGGGCGAAGTGCTGTGGAAGCAGGGGCGCCAGGAAGATGCGCGCCGGGTGTTCGACGAAGTGCGTAAGATCGACCCGCAAAGCAACAACCTCCACAACACCCTCAAGCGCCTCAATCCATGAAGCTTCCGATTCGACTCCTCGCGGCAGCGTTGCCGCTGCTGCTAGCCGCCTGCGTTCATAAGGAAGCCGTCCGCCCGCAGCCCAAGGCGGATTACGCGGTGTTGCTCAACGAGCAGCGCGCCCGCGAACACCTGCTCGCCACCACCGACCACTGGGTGCTGCAGGGCAAGATCGGCGTGTCCGGCGAAGTCAACGGCAAGAAGGAGGGCGGCAGCGGCACGCTCACCTGGACGCAGAACGGCCAGAGCTACGAATTCGTGGTGCGCGGGCCGGTGGGCAGCAAGAGCTTCAAGCTGACCGTGACGCCGGAAGGCGCCACGCTGGAAGGCCTCGAGGGCGGCCCGCAGCGCAGCCCCGACGTCGAATCGCTGGTGCAGAACACGCTGGGCTGGCAGGTGCCGTTCCGCAACCTGCGCGCCTGGGTGCTGGGCACGCGTGCCGACAGCGGCCCGGCCGAACTGAAGTTCGGCGACCAGGGCCTGCCGGTGACCCTGACGCAAGACAGCTGGACGGTGGCCTACCCCGGCTGGGACACCAAGCGCGAGCCCGCCCTGCCCACCAAGGTCTTCGCCAGCAGTGCAACGAGTTCGGTACGGCTGTCGATCGAGTCGTGGACGATTCAATAAGGGGTGCAGGCCGTTTTTGAAGGAGGCCCCGCTTATCGCGTTGTACCCAAAGCCATCAGCCCAGCCTGCGCCGGGGTGACGGCCAACGTCACGCACAGAGAATGACCCGGAGCCCCATGAGCTTCCACATCCAACGCGCCCACCTCGGACAGGTCGATGCCTTGTGCGCGATCGAGCGCGCGGCTGTCGAACTGTTTCGCGGCCACCGCGCGTGGCCGTCCTATCGCAATGTGTCCGTGCCGCCGGAAGTGCTGCGCGAAGCCATCGCGCGCGGACTGGTGTGGGTGGCCGTGATCGGTTCCGGCGAGCCAGTGGGCTTCATCTGGCTGGACGTGGAAGAGGGCGGCAACGCGATCGGCGTGGCCGAGATGGACGTGCTTCCCTCGCACGGCCAGCGAGGCATCGGTGCCGCCTTGCTTGAGCACGCCTGCGGCTGGGCCCGCATGGCCGGCTATCACCGCGTGGACCTGGGCACGCTCGCCGATGTGCCGTGGAACGCGCCGTTCTATGCCAAGCATGGTTTCGAGGTGGTGGACAAACACCGCCCCGAGTTCGATTTCGCCCGTGAACGTGATCGCGAGAATGGCTTTCCGGACGACCTGCGCGTCTTCATGAGCCGACCGCTGGCGCCGCCCGACCCCGACGATTGGACCGTGTGGCCCGCGCCAGCCAAGGTGAACCTTTTCCTGCGCATCGTCGGCCGGCGCGCCGACGGCTACCACGAGCTGCAGACCGTCTTCCGCCTGCTCGACTGGGGCGATGAGATTCGCCTGCGCGTCCGGCACGACGGTGAGATTCACCGTCTCACCGACGTTCCCGGCGTACCGGCCGAGACCGACCTGGTGGTCCGCGCGGCTCGTCTGCTGCAGGAACACGCATCCCCGGGGGCGGGCGCCGACATCGAGGTGGAAAAGCGCATTCCGATGGGCGGCGGCCTGGGTGGGGGCAGCTCCGACGCCGCGACCGTGCTGGTGGCGTTGAGCCGCCTGTGGGGCGTCGGGCTGGACGAGGATGCCCTGGCCGAGCTGGGTTGCCAGTTGGGCGCCGACGTGCCGGTGTTCGTGCGCGGGCGCTCGGCCTGGGCCGAGGGCATCGGCGAAAAACTCACGCCACTGGGCCTTCCGCAGCGCTGGTACGTGGTGCTGGACCCCCACGAACACGTGCCCACCGGGGCACTTTTTCAAGCGTCTGAATTGACACGAAATGCTCCGCCCGCCACAATTTCTTCCTTTGCTTCGGGCGAAACGGTCGAGAACGCGTTCGCGCCCGTGGTCCGCGCGCGACATCCGCGTGTGGCTGCGGCGCTGGACTGGCTCGACGGCTTCGGCCGGGCAAGGCTTTCCGGCAGCGGTGCATGTGTGTTCCTGGAAACGGACTCCGTGGAGCGTGCCGAAGCCATTGCGGAGCGGTGTCCCGCCAGCTTCACGGCCCATGTGGCCAGGGGCGAGGACGTTTCTCCGTTGCATGTCGCCCTGACGCGCTTTCGCGGCGTCGACAGGAACGGCAGATAGGAAAATCCAGTTGTTACTGGGGCGTCGCCAAGCTGGTTAAGGCACAGGATTTTGATTCCTGCATGCGAAGGTTCGAATCCTTCCGCCCCAGCCATTTTCATATGGCTCACACAGGTTCAGAGAAATGACTGTCGACATCTCCGGTCCGATGCTCTTCACCGGCAATGCGCACCGTGCGCTCGCCGAGGATGTTGCTCAGCGTCTGGGTGTGCCGTTGGGCAAGGCGCTCGTCAGCACGTTCAGTGACGGCGAAGTGCAGGTGGAGATCGAAGAGAACGTCCGCCGCCAGGAAGTGTTCGTGCTGCAGCCCACGGGCGCGCCCAGCGCGGAAAACCTGTTCGAGCTGCTGACGCTGGTGGATGCGCTCAAGCGCGCCTCGGCGGCCAGCGTCACGGCGGTCATCCCGTACTTCGGCTATGCCCGCCAGGATCGTCGCCCGCGCTCGGCGCGCGTGCCGATCACGGCGAAGATGGTGGCGAAGATGATCGGTACCGCGGGTGTGGATCGCGTGCTCACGGTGGACCTGCACGCGGATCAGATCCAGGGCTTCTTCGACATCCCGGTGGACAACGTCTATGCCTCGCCGGTGCTGCTGGCGGACATCTGGCGCAACTACAGCATGGACGACCTGATCGTGGTCAGTCCGGACGTGGGTGGCGTGGTGCGTGCGCGTGCCATGGCCAAGCGCCTGGACGACGCGGACCTGGCCATCATCGACAAGCGTCGCCCGAAGGCGAACGTGGCCACCGTGATGAATATCATCGGTGAAGTCGACGGCAAGACCTGCGTGCTGGTCGACGACATCGTCGACACCGCTGGCACCCTGTGTGCGGCTGCTGCGGCCCTGAAGGAGCGCGGCGCCCGCAAGGTGGTGGCGTACTGCGTGCATCCGGTGTTGTCGGGTGCGGCGCTGAAGAACATCGAAGGCTCCCAGCTCGACCAGCTGGTGGTCACCAACACCTTGCCGCTGCGGCCTGAGATTGCCGCGTGCAGCAAGATCCGTCAGCTCTCGGTGGCCGAGCTGCTGGCGGAAACGATCCGCCGCATCGCCTTTGGCGAATCGGTGAGCTCGTTGTACATCGACTGAGTTTTCCGCGGCAGGCACAAGCCTGCCGCTGTTTCACGACTCCTCTGGTCGCGGGGGAGTCGCCTGACTGCCGCGAGGCAGCTCACTTTTGATAGGCAATACCCACATGGCTACGACTCACGAAATCAAGGCTTCGGCCCGTAATGACGAGGGGAAAGGTGCGAGCCGCCGCCTGCGTCATGCCGGCGTCGTTCCTGCTGTTGTCTACGGTGCCGGCCAGGCTCCGCAGAGCATCCAGATCGAACACAACACCATCCTGCTCGCTGCCAAGCACGAGTGGTTCTTCTCCTCGATCCTCGACCTGAACGTCGACGGCAAGGTGCAGAAGGTGCTGGTGCGTGACTGGCAGAAGCATCCGTACAAGCTGCAGATGCTGCACATGGACTTCCAGCGCGTCGACGAAAACGCCGCCCTGCGCGTCAACGTGCCGGTGCACTTCCTGAACCAGGAAAAGTCCGCCGCCGCCAAGACCTCGGGCGTGGTGATCTCGCACAACCTGACCGAAGTGGAAGTGTCCTGCTTGCCGAAGGATCTGCCGGAGTTCATCGAACTCGACCTGGCCGACCTGAAGCCGGGCGACATCGTCCACCTTTCGCAGCTCAAGCTGCCGAAGGGCGTGGAAATCGTTGCCCTGCACCTGGGCGCCGACCACGACACGGCCGTCGTCACCGCCAACACGGTGAAGGAAGAAGTCGACGCTGCCCCGGCCGAGGGCGAAGCCGCTCCGGCGCCGGAAGCTCCCAAGAAGTAAGTCGCTGCGGCCCGCGTTCCATGCGAACGCGGGCCGCGTGATCTTATGGCGGGTCTTCGACTCATCGTCGGACTGGGCAATCCCGGTGCCGAATATCTCCGAACCCGGCACAACGCCGGGTTCTGGTTTGTTGACGCCCTAGCGTCAGGGCAGGGCGAGCGCTTCGGCTTCGATGGCAAGCTGCATGGCGAGACCTGCAAGGTCCGCATCGGCGGTGAGCCGGTGTGGCTGCTCAAGCCCTCCACCTTCATGAACAAGAGCGGCATCGCGGTGGCTTCGGCGCTGCGCTATTACAAGATCGAGCCGGAAGAGTGCCTCGTGGCGCACGACGAGCTGGATCTCGATCCCGGCACCGTGCGCATGAAGTTCGATGGCGGGCACGGCGGCCAGAACGGCCTGCGCGACATCATTGCGCATCTTGGCCACGCGAAATTTCATCGTCTGCGCGTGGGCATCGGTCATCCGGGTCACAAGGACAAAGTCACGTCGTGGGTGCTTGGTCGCGCGTCCCAAAAGGACGAGGACGCTATCGTCGATGGCATTGCGCGCGCCCTCGATGTGCTGCCGCTGGCGGTGGATGGCCAGTTCGACAAGGCCATGCAGAAACTCCATACACCTGCCGGGTGACATCGCTCGCCCGTTGAGCAGGCGCCCACGGCGCTGCTATCGGCGACGTGAAAACACGGCACGGGCTTTCCCTTTACCATTCACCTTTTTGCAGGCGCCAATGGCGCCGACCTCACGGAAAACACATGGGCATCAAATGCGGCATCGTCGGCCTGCCTAACGTCGGCAAGTCCACCCTGTTCAACGCGCTGACGAAGGCGGGCATCGCTGCGGCCAACTTCCCGTTCTGCACCATCGAGCCGAACGTGGGTGTGGTGCCGGTGCCGGACGAGCGCCTCAAGGCGCTGTCGGACATCGTCAATCCGCAGAAGGTGATTCCGACCGCTGTCGAGTTCGTCGACATCGCCGGCCTCGTGGCAGGCGCGTCGAAGGGTGAAGGCCTGGGCAACAAGTTCCTCGCGCACATCCGCGAAGTGGACGCCATCACGCACGTCGTGCGCTGCTTCGAGCACACCGACATCATCCACGTGGCCGGCAAGGTCGATCCCATCGCCGACATCGAGACCATCGACACGGAGCTCGCGCTGGCCGACCTGGATTCCGTCGAGAAGGCGCTGAACCGCGCCGAGCGTTCGGCCAAGGCCAACGACAAGGAAGCGATTGCCAAGAAGCCGGTGCTGCAGAAGCTGGCCGCAGGCCTCAACGAAGGCAAGTCCGCGCGCAGCCTGGGCCTGGACGACGAGGAAAAGGCGCTGGTGCGCGACCTGTTCCTGCTCACGCTCAAGCCGCTGATGTACATCGCCAACGTGCGCGAAGACGGCTTCGAAAACAACCCGCACCTTGATGCCGTGCGCGCCCGCGCCGTCACCGAAGGCGCCGAAGTGGTGCCAGTGTGCGCCGCCATCGAGGAAGAACTCTCGCAGCTCGACGACGCCGACCGCGACGAATTCCTCAAGGACCTGGGCCTGGATGAGCCCGGCCTCAACCGCGTGATTCGCGCCGGCTACAAGCTGCTCAACCTGCAGACCTACTTCACCGCCGGCGTGAAGGAAGTGCGTGCCTGGACGATCAAGCGCGGCTTCACGGCGCCGCAAGCCGCTGGCGTCATCCACACCGATTTCGAGCGCGGCTTCATTCGTGCGGAAACGGTGAGCTATGACGATTTCATCCAGTACAAGGGCGAAAGCGGCGCCGCCGCGGCGGGTCGCTTGCGCAAGGAAGGCAAGGACTACATCGTCAAGGATGGCGACGTATTGCACTTCCTGTTCAACGTCTGATTGGACGACTCAGGGCAACAAAAAAAGCCGCGCATTGCGCGGCTTTTTTTTGTGTTGCGGTAGGTGGATTGTTCGGTAGCTGCTCGTGGGTGCCTGAACGAAGACCGCGCAAAAGAATTGCGCGGCCTTCGATGCATGCACGTGTGTGAGCGGCTTAGAACTTCACCGTCACGCGAGCCCACCAGTAACGCCCCATTAGATCGAAGTCGCTCGGATCGGTGTTGGCATTGAGCGTGTTGTTGGCGTAGAGCATGGGCGGCTGCTTGTCGAGCACGTTGTTCACACCGAAGTCCAGACGAGTGTTGATGGGCGCCAGGTTGTAGCCGATCGACACATCGTTGTAGACCGTCGCGCCGTACTTCAGGATCGTGCCCGACTCGCCGTTCGGATAGCTGTCCTGGGGCGAGCCTGTTGCGGCACCGTTCTGGAAGCGACCGATGTAGCGCATACGCCACTGGGCGCTCCAGCCACCGGCCTGCCAATCTACGAAGCCCTGCCCGCGCCAGCGCGGGAACAGGCAGACGCCAGCATTGTCAGGGCAGGCCGCCGAGGCCGAGGAGCCGTAGGGCAACAAATGGCCGGCATTCTTGTAGACGTCGGCGCCTGCAATGCCCGGTGCGGTGATGAGATCGTAGTACTGCAAGTAGGTCGCCGATACGCCGATATTGAACTGGCCAACGGCGAACTGCGGGAGTTTGTAGTTGGCCGACCAGTCGATGCCCGCGGTGTTGATGGTGCCCAGATTGGTGATGGGTTCGATCGTCGCCGGCGACAGGTTGCCGGTAGCGTCGCGCTTGATGAAGCGGCAGTCTTCCGTCACGCCAGCCGCGCAGACATCGAGCAGGCTCTGCAGGCCCACCGTGGTGATGGTGTCGTTGAGGTTGACGCGCCAGAAATCCACCGTGGTCGATAGGCCTGGAACGTACGACGGGCTGTAAACGAAGCCGAAGTCGTAGGACGTGCCGTGTTCCGGTTTGATCGGCACGCCCGCCACATATGCGCCTTGCACGATGGCGCCGCTCTGGTTGCGGCTCGCCGCATCGCTGTTCACGAACTTTCCGTTGGTCGGCACGTTCTGGCACGCCAATGCCAACGGCGAGCCTGCGGGGGCGCCGGTATAGCCGTCACAAGGGTCGGAGTGGATCAGTGGCGCGTCGGAACCCGACGTGTACAGCTCACTGAGACTCGGCGCACGGAACACCTGCTCCATCGTGCCACGTAACAGCAGGTCATCGAAGGGCTTGTACTCGAGCGCAAACTTCAAGTTATTCGTGCTGCCGAAACCGGAAATGCGGGAGTAGCGATCGCCGACAGTCAGATTCAACGATTGCACGCCCGGCATGCCGCTGAGGACCGGGATAAACGCCTCTGCGTACAGGTCTTTGGTGGTGTAGCCGCCCTGCACGGCGCTCAGGCACTGGCTGCCCAGCACGCAGCTGCCGGTGGTGGGGTCAACCACCAGTTGCGGTGAGGGAATGGCGTGTTCGTAGTCCTTGCGGTACTCGAAGCCGCCGGCCAACTGGACGGCACCCGCAGGCAGGCTGAACAGCTCACCGCTGAGGCCCGCATGCCAAATCTTCTGGATCTGGTAGATCGTGGAAGGAGCAGCTGTGCTTGCCGCCTTGATCGCGGCGACGCTGCCAGCGGAGCGCCAGACGTACCGATGCAGAGAGCTTGTTCTTGCCGAAATTCATGCGTCCTCTTTCCTGATTAGGTTTTAGTTAAAGAGGGTTTGGACAGTACGCATGAGCCGGCGCGGGCGATGTCAGGCTTGGACGAGAGAGGCATCGGCCAACTTCGACAACATCCTGTCGTCGTTTGCCTTGGATAACCTTGGCGCTCGTCAATCGATGAATGGCGTTGGATTGAGGGGTGGCTCGAACCCGCGAGGCACTTGCTGTCGGGTTGCGGCCAAAGGCGTCTTGTCCGGCCCGTGACCACATGTTGTGATGCCGTCATGAGCGAAGTCCGCATGCGACTGGCACGCGTCGACGATGCGCCCGCGGTTTCTCGGCTGGTGCGGAGGGTCGTGCGCCGATGGGTCGTTCCCGACCAGCCGCCCGCCGCGGTGATCATGCTGGAAGAGTCGCTGCGGTCGAGCGTGATACGCGGGAAGATCGAGGCTGGTCAGCGCTTCCATCTTGCGTTTGTCGACGGCGCGCTAGCCGGCGTTGCAGCAGTGCGCAATGACAGTCATGTGTTTCAGCTGTTTGTCGGCACGCGATACCAAGGGCAAGGCGTTGCCCGGAAACTGTGGGATCGCCTTCGCAAGGACTGCATCCGCCGTGCCGCCGCGCGAAGCTTCACGCTGAATGCGGCGCCCGGTGCCGTGCCTGTCTATCTCCACATGGGCTTCGTGATCGATCACGATCCCAGGCGTGTGCTAGGGAAAATCATCGCTGTACCCATGATCTATCGCGTCGACGACCATGAGTGAGCCACATCACTGGTGTGCGACCACGTAACGCGGCGCATAATTGGCGCCTTTCTCGTTGGAGTGGCCGTCCCATGCCCGGCAAGCAGCACGAAGTGAACTTCCGTTTCCTCGCCCAGCCGACTGACGTCAATTTCGGCGGCAAGGTGCACGGCGGCATGGTGATGAAGTGGATCGACCAGGCCGGTTACGCCTGCGCGGTGGCCTGGAGCGGCGCGTATTGCGTCACGGCTTCGGTCAGCGGCATCCAGTTCGTGAAGCCCATCCTCATCGGCGACCTCGTCACGGTGCGCGCGCGCTTGATCCATACGGGTCGTTCCAGCATGCACATGGCCGTGGACGTGCTGGCGCGCGACCTTCGCAAGGACGAGCACCGCCTGGCCACCAGCTGCGTGATGGTGTTCGTGGCCTTGGATGCACCCGAGGGCAAGCCCACGCCGGTGCCGTCCTGGGAGCCGCGCGACGACCACGAGCGCCAGCTGCAAGAGCAGGCCATGCGGCTAATGAATCTTTCCAAGGAGATGGAGCAGCTGGTGGACGCGCACGTGGCCGAGGGCATCTGAAGAACGCGTCTGCAGGAGTGAAAAAAATCGCTGGAAAACGTCAATTTTCCCGCGAGAGGTGTTGACAGTTCCGGGGCCGATCCACACAATAGCCGTTCTTTGTTGGAGGGATACCCAAGCGGCCAACGGGGGCAGACTGTAAATCTGCTGGCTTACGCCTTCGGTGGTTCGAATCCACCTCCCTCCACCAGACGATTTCCGCAAAGGCTGATTCAACCAGGCGGGAGTAGTTCAATGGTAGAACCTCAGCCTTCCAAGCTGATGGTGCGGGTTCGATTCCCGTCTCCCGCTCCATTGAAGTCGTCGTAAGGTGTTTTTCGTGCTCATGTAGCTCAGTCGGTAGAGCACTTCCTTGGTAAGGAAGAGGTCGCTGGTTCGATTCCAGTCATGAGCACCATCTCACCGCGGTCCGCGGGTATCATCCTCACTTTTCATCATTCGACTCCATCGGGGTTTTAGGCGTATGGCAAAGGGTAAATTCGAACGCACCAAGCCGCACGTCAACGTCGGCACGATTGGTCACGTGGACCACGGCAAGACGACGCTGACGGCAGCACTGACCAAGGTGGGTGCAGAGCGCTTCGGTGGCGAATTCAAGGCGTATGACGCGATCGACGCGGCGCCGGAAGAAAAGGCACGTGGCATCACGATTTCGACCGCCCACGTCGAATACGAATCGCCGACCCGTCACTACGCCCACGTGGACTGCCCGGGCCATGCTGACTACGTCAA
>NZ_JBEPMU010000001.1:0-1493173 GCF_040545895.1 Dyella japonica | reverse complement strand
CCACCCGATCGCGATGGACGAAGGCCTGCGCTTTGCTATCCGCGAAGGTGGCCGCACCGTCGGCGCCGGCGTGGTGGCCAAGGTCATCAAGTAAGAAGTAAGAAGGGTCCGTTCGGTCGCCGCCCTCGGGCGGCGACCGGAAATCCGCCGAAAGGGCTGATTCCAGGATCATTTTCAACACTGGGCAAGTAAAAACACTTCCCTTGGGTTGAAATACACGCTATAGTTTTGAGCTTGCCTGTCGACGGACCTTTGGATGCGTCGACCTTACAGCGAAATGAGGCACAGGAAGTGCTTCGAGTTCGCTGGCCTGGATGGCCAACACGCAAGAACAGGCTTGGACAACGAAGCGTGACGCTTTGTTGACCTGGCCATTTCGCGCGTTTTATACTTTTCCGTCTAGGCGGGCCCGTTTCGGGCCTGCCTAGTCTTTTAAGGTCGATTTCGCGGCATGAAAGTCGCTCGCCGCATCGACTGGCAGTACCTAGCGACAAGCAGTACCTAGCGACAATGGGTTGTGCGGGTGGGCGAGAAGCTCATCCGGTTCACAGAGTTTGTTCTTTCGATAACAGGACACGGTTTATGGCGAACCAAAAGATTCGCATTCGGCTCAAGGCGTACGATCATCGTTTGATCGATCGCTCGGCCAGCGAAATCGTCGAGACGGCCAAGCGCACTGGCGCAACGGTCCTCGGTCCGATTCCGCTCCCGACCAAGATCGAGCGCTACACCATTCTGGTGTCGCCGCACGTCGACAAAGATGCCCGCGACCAGTACGAGACCCGTACGCACAAGCGCGTGCTCGACATCGTCGACCCTAACGACAAAACCGTGGACGCGCTCATGAAGCTTGACCTCGCCGCCGGCGTGGACGTTCAGATCAAGCTTGGTTGAGCGAGAGACAGGATACGAAGATGAGTATCGGACTGGTTGGCCGCAAGTGCGGCATGAGCCGACTCTTCACTGAAGACGGACGCTCGATTCCGGTGACGCTGATTGAAGCCACCCCGAATCGCGTTACGCAGTTGAAGACGGAAGATAACGATGGTTACAGCGCTGTGCAGGTCGCAGCCGGCGTCAAGCGCGCCAGCCTGCTGACGCAGCCGCTGAAGGGCCATTACGCGAAGGCGAAGGTTGAGCCGGGTCGTGGTCTCTGGGAGTTCCGCGTGTCTGCCGATGATCTCGGCAAGTACAGCGTGGGCGCCGAGATCAAGGCCGACGACGTGTTCCAGGTGGGTCAGATCGTTGACGTCGCCGGCGTGTCGAAGGGCAAGGGCTTCCAGGGCACCATCAAGCGCCACAACTTCACCATGGGCGACGCGACCCACGGTAACTCGCTGTCGCATCGTGCGCCGGGTTCTATCGGTCAGCGTCAGACTCCGGGTCGCGTGTTCCCGGGCAAGAAGATGTCGGGCCACATGGGTGCGGTGAACCGCACGCAGCAGGGCCTCGAAGTGGTCAAGGTCGACGCCGAGCGTCATCTGATCGCGGTGAAGGGCGCGGTGCCGGGTGCTACCGGTGGCGACGTCGTCATCCGTCCGACGACCAAGGGCTGAGGAGAGACGCCATGGAACTCAATGTTATTGGCGCCAAGCCGCTCAACGTGTCGGACGAAGTGTTCGGCGGTGAGCTCAAGCAGGCCCTGATCCACCAGGTGGTCGTTGCCTATCAGGCAGGCGGTCGCGCCGGTACGCAGTCGCAGCTCACCCGCGGCGAACTGTCCGGCACCACCAAGAAGTTCAAGAAGCAGAAGGGCGGCGGCGCCCGTCACGGTGACTACCGTGCACCGATCTTTGTCGGTGGTGGCCGCGCTTTCGCTGCCAAGCCGCGCAGCTACGAGCAGAAGGTCAACCGCAAGGCTTACCGCGTTGCGATCCGTTCGATCCTCTCCGAGCTCGTTCGTCAGGATCGTCTGAAGGTGGTCGAGAGCTTCGGCATCGACACCCCGAAGACCAAGGCGATGGTTGCCAAGCTGGCTGAGCTGCAGGTGTCCGGTCGCGTGCTGCTGGTGTCGGAAGACGCCAACGAAGCCACCTTCCTGGCTGCGCGCAACATTCCGTACATCCACGTGGTGGACGTGCTGGCGCTGAACCCGGTCAGCCTGGTCGGTTCGGACCACATCGTCATGACCGTCGATGCGGTGAAGAAGATCGAGGAGTGGCTGGCATGAGCAACGAACGCATTCTGAATACGCTGCGTGCGCCGCACATCTCGGAAAAGGCTGCGCGCCTGGCCGAGAAGAACCAGTACGTATTCGTGGTTGCCCCCGAGGCAACCAAGGCCGATGTCCGCGCAGCGGTGGAGCAGATGTTCGACGTCAAGGTCGAACAGGTGAACCTCGTCAATGCCAAGGGCAAGGTCAAGTCCTTCCGTTTCCGCACTGGCAATCGCCAGGGCAAGCGTAAGGCCTATGTCCGCCTCGCCGATGGCCAGACCATCGACGTGTCGGCCAAAGCCTGAGCCAGGAGTTGAATTGAGATGGCACTGATCACTCATAAGCCGACCTCCCCCGGACGCCGCGACGCAGTCAGCGTTCGCACCGAGGGCCTTCACAAGGGCGCGCCGTACGCGGCGTTGACCGAAGCGAAGACCAAGAACGGCGGTCGCAACAATTACGGTCGCATCACTGTGCGCCACCAGGGTGGTGGTCACAAGCAGCGTTACCGCATCATCGACTTCAAGCGCGACAAGGAAGGCATTGCTGCTCAGGTCGAGCGCATTGAATACGATCCGAACCGTACCGCGCACATCGCACTGCTGTGCTATGCCGACGGCGAGCGCCGTTACATCATCGCTCCGAAGGGCGTGCAGGCGGGCGATCGCCTGGTGTCGGGCAGCGATGCACCGATCAAGGCTGGCAACAGCCTGCCGCTGCGCGCGATCCCGGTGGGTTCGACCATCCACTGCATCGAAATGCGTCCGGGCAAGGGTGCGCAGATTGCGCGTTCCGCCGGCGCTTCGGTCCAGCTGGTCGCTCGTGAATCGGGTTACGCCACGCTGCGTCTTCGCTCCGGCGAAATGCGTCGCGTGCCGGTCGATTGCCGCGCCACCATCGGTGAAGTGGGCAACGGCGAGCACAGCCTGAAGAAGCTCGGCAAGGCCGGCGCCAAGCGCTGGTTGGGTATTCGTCCCACCGTTCGCGGTGTGGTGATGAACCCGGTCGACCATCCGCACGGCGGTGGTGAGGGCAAGACCTCTGGCGGTCGTCACCCGGTTTCTCCGTGGGGTACGCCGGCCAAGGGCTACAAGACGCGCTCGAACAAGCGCACCCAGCAGTTCATCGTGCGTCGTCGCAAGTAATAGGAAACGATCATGCCGCGCTCTCTAAAGAAAGGTCCGTTTGTCGACCTGCACCTCGTAAAGAAGGTGGAAGCCGCCGTTTCCGCCAATAACAAGCGTCCGATCAAGACCTGGTCGCGCCGCTCGATGATCCTGCCGGAAATGGTCGGCCTGACCATCGCCATCCACAACGGCCGTCAGCATGTCCCTGTGCTGGTCAACGAGAACATGGTCGGGCACAAGCTCGGCGAGTTCGCGACGACCCGCACGTTCAAGGGTCATGGCGGCGACAAGAAGGGCAAGTGATGAGCACTGAAGCCAAAGCGATCCTGCGCAGCGCCCGCATTTCGGCGCAGAAGGCACGCCTGGTAGCTGACCTGGTCCGCGGCATGCCCGTGGGCCGAGCCAGCGACGTGCTCCAGTTCACCAACAAGAAGGCCGCAGCCCTCGTTCGCAAGGTGCTGCTGTCGGCCGTCGCCAACGCCGAGAACAACCTCGGCGCCGATGTCGACGAGCTGAAGGTCTCGCGCATCTTCGTGGACGAAGGTCCGGCGATGAAGCGCATGTACGCCCGCGCCAAGGGCCGCGGTTCCCGCATCCTGAAGCGCACGAGCCACATCACTGTGGTCGTTGGCAACTAAAGAGGACGTAGACGATGGGTCATAAAGTTCATCCCACCGGTATCCGCCTCGGCATTGCCAAGGACTGGAACTCGAAGTGGTACGCCAATAAGGGCGAATACGCCCAGTACCTCGCTGCCGACCTCAAGGTCCGCGAGATGCTGCGCAAGAAGCTGGCCCAGGCCGGCATCTCCAAGATCCTCATCGAGCGTCCGGCCAAGACCGCGCGCGTGACGATTCACACCGCCCGTCCGGGCGTGGTGATCGGCAAGAAGGGCGAGGATATCGAGAAGCTGCGCAAGGAAGTCAGTGACCTGATGGGCGTCCCGGCGCACATCAACGTCAGTGAAGTCCGCAAGCCTGAGCTGGACGCACAGCTGGTTGCCGAGTCGATCGCGCAGCAGCTGGAGCGTCGCATCATGTTCCGCCGCGCCATGAAGCGCTCGGTCGGCAACGCGATGCGCCTCGGCGCCCTGGGTATCAAGATCAATGTCTCTGGCCGTTTGAACGGCGCTGAGATTGCTCGTTCCGAATGGAGTCGCGAAGGTCGCGTGCCGCTGCATACGCTGCGCGCCGACATCGACTACGGCACCGCCGAAGCTCATACGACCTACGGCGTCATCGGCATCAAGGTGTGGATCTACAAGGGCGAAATCTTCGACCTTGCAGCCGCCAGCCAGGAGTCGAAGGAAGAGCAGTCCCAGCCGCGCCGCGAGGGTGGTGAGGGTCGTCGTGAACAGCGTCGCGAGGGCGGTGAAGGCCGTCGCGAGCGGACGGCGAAGTAAGGGAGAGTTGCCATGCTGCAACCTAAGCGAACCAAATACCGTAAGCAGTTCAAGGGCCGTAACGATGGTCTGGCGTTCTCGTCGAACCTCGTCAGCTTTGGCGAGTTCGGCCTGAAGGCAACCACCTTTGGCGCCCTGACCGCTCGTCAGATCGAGGCCGGTCGTCGTTGCATCACCCGTTTTGTGAAGCGCGGCGGCAAGCTGTGGATCCGCGTGTACCCGGACAAGCCCATCACCAAGAAGCCCATCGAAGTTCGAATGGGTGCCGGTAAGGGTGGCGTTGAATACTGGGTCGCTCCGATCCAGCCGGGCCGCATGCTCTATGAAATCGAGGGTATCGACGAGGCGACGGCACGCGAGGCGTTCCGCCTGGCCGCGGCCAAGCTCTCGGTCCAGACCCAATTCGTGACCCGGGCGGTGATGTGATATGGCCATCAAAGATTTGACCACCAAGTCGGCCGACGAGCTGAACAAGCATCTGCTGGACCTCCGCAAGGAGCAGTTCAATCTGCGCATGCAGAAGGGCACCGGCCAGCTCAATCAGCCGCACCAGCTGCGCCGCGTTCGGCGCGACATCGCCCGCACGAAGTTCGTGCTCGGCGGAAAGAAGTAAGGGACGGCCGATATGAGCGACAACCAAAAGCAGACGCGCACCCTCCAGGGCCGCGTCATTAGCAACAAGATGGACAAGACCGTGACGGTCCTGATCGAGCGCCAGGAACAGCATCCGCTGATCGGCAAGATCATCCGTCGTTCGACCAAGCTTCACGCGCAGGACGACCTGGGTGCGAACGAGGGCGACCTGGTCCGCATTGCAGAATGCCGTCCCTTGTCCAAGACCAAGCATCACCGCGTGGTCGAAATCATCACGCGCGCTAACGTCTAAGGGAGGGTGCAGACATGATCCAGATGCAAAGCACGCTTTCCGCGGCCGATAACAGCGGTGCCCGTGAACTGATGTGCATCAAGGTGCTCGGCGGCTCCAAGCGCCGTTACGCCGCGATCGGTGACGTGATCAAAGTCACCGTGAAAGATGCCATCCCCCGCGGCAAGGTGAAGAAGGGTGAGGTGTACAACGCCGTGGTGGTTCGTACCGCCAAGGGCGTGCGCCGTCCCGATGGCTCGCTGATCCGTTTCGACGGCAACGCAGCGGTCCTCCTCAACAACAAGCTCGAGCCGATTGGCACCCGTATCTTCGGGCCGGTCACTCGCGAGCTGCGCAGCGAGAAGTTCATGAAGATCGTCTCCCTCGCGCCCGAAGTGCTCTGAGCGGAGACAAGACCATGAACCGTATCCGCAAGGGTGATCAGGTCCTCGTGATCACCGGCAAAAACAAGGGTCAGCGCGGCGACGTGCTGCGCGTTGATGGCGACCGCGTGTTCGTCTCCAACGTGAACCTGGTCAAGCGTCACACCAAGCCGAATCCGCAGGCCAACCAGGCCGGCGGCATCGTCGAGCGTGAGGCTTCGATCCACATCTCCAACGTCCAGCTGTTCAACTCCGCCACGGGCAAGGGTGAACGCGTTGGCGCCAAGACGCTCTCTGATGGGCGTAAGGTGCGCGTGTTCAAGTCCTCCGGCGAAGTTGTGGACGCGTAAGGAATCTACGTTATGACGACGCGTCTCGAAACGTTTTACAAAGACCAGGTCATCAAGAAGCTCACCGAGCGTTTTGGTTACCAGAACGTGATGCAGGTTCCCCGCATCACCAAGATCACGCTGAACATGGGCGTGGGCGAAGCGGCGGGCAACAAGAAAGTGCTCGAGAACGCCGTGGCCGACATGGCCAAGATCTCCGGCCAGAAGCCGATCCAGACCAAGGCCCGCGTGTCGGTTGCCTCGTTCAAGATCCGCGATGGCTGGCCGATCGGCTGCAAGGTCACGCTGCGCCGCGCGCAGATGTGGGAATTCCTCGATCGCCTGATCAACATCTCGCTGCCGCGTACGCGCGACTTCCGTGGTGTGTCGGGTCGCGCTTTCGATGGCCGTGGTAACTACAACTTCGGCGTCAAAGAGCAGATCATTTTCCCGGAAATCGACTTCGATACGGTTGACGCCATGCGCGGTATGGATATCTCCATCACCACCACGGCCAAGTCCGACGAAGAAGCCAAGGCGCTGCTGGAAGCCTTCAGCTTCCCGTTCCGCAACTAAGAGAGCCGCGACAGACCCATGGCAAAGACCTCAATGGTTAACCGCGACCTCAAGCGGACCAAGCTCGCCAAGAAGTACGCCGCCAAGCGCGCCGAACTGAAGGCCATCGTGCTGAGCCCCACCGCCTCCTACGAGGAGAAGATGGAAGCCCAGACCAAGCTGCAGAAGCAGCCGCGTGACGCCAGCCCGTCCCGTCAGCGCACCCGTTGCGCCCTGACCGGTCGTCCGCGCGCCGTGTATCAGAAGTTCGGCCTCGGCCGTAACAAGCTGCGCGAAGCCACCATGCGTGGCGACGTGCCTGGCCTGCGCAAGGCCAGCTGGTAAGACCCAAAACTGGATGGGGTGGGGCGCCAATCCAACCCCGTTCCAATGCGGCGGCAGGCCCAGGTCTGCCGCCGTTGGCGCGATTACGCGCCGTTATTCGCAAAGTCGGAAAAATGCTGCTATAGTCGTCGGTCTGCGTACCTGCAGGCTGGCTCTGTGCCGGCATACAACTCAAAACAGATTTCCGGTTTTTCGGATATCGGTGCACTCTGAAGGATGTTTTCATGAGCATGACTGATCCCATCGCCGATCTGTTTACGCGCATCCGCAATGCCCAGCTCACGGGCAAGCAGGCCGTAAACATGCCGTCGTCGAAGCTGAAGGTGGCCATCGCCAACCTTCTCAAGAATGAGGGCTACATCCTCGACGCCAAGGCCTCCACTGCGGAAGGCAAGCCGGTGCTCGAGATCAAGCTCAAGTATTTCGAAGGCCGTCCGGCCATTGAAACCATTACCCGTGTCAGCCGTTCCGGTCTCCGCGTTTACCGTGGCAAGGACGAGCTGCCGAAGGTCCTCGGCGGCCTGGGTATCTCGATCATCTCGACTTCCGCCGGTCTGCTGACCGACGCGCAGGCCCGTGCCAAGGGTCTGGGCGGCGAAGTCATCGGCCAGGTCGCATAAGGAGCCGACGATGTCCCGCGTTGCCAAGAAACCGATCAACCTGCCCAAGGGCGTTGAAATCAAGTCCGACGCCAACGGCATTTCCGTCAAGGGCCCGAAGGGCACCCTGGCGATCCATCACCTGCCGGGCGCCTCGATCAACATCGACAATGGCGTGGCCAACATCGTTCTCGCCGAAGGCGCGGACGACAAGTTCGGCGGCACGCTGCGCGCTCTGCTGGCCAACATGGTCAAGGGCGTATCCGACGGTTACGAGCGCAAGCTTGAGCTGGTCGGCGTGGGCTACCGTGCCTCGATGGCCGGCAAGTCGCTGAATATCGCCCTGGGCTTCTCGCATCCGGTCGTGTTCGACGCCCCGGAAGGCATCACCATCGAAACCCCGTCGCAGACCGAAATCCTCATCAAGGGTTCGGACAAGCAGCGCGTGGGTGAGGTGGCCGCCAAGATCCGCGGCTTCCGTCCGCCGGAGCCCTACAAGGGCAAGGGCGTGCGCTACTCCGGCGAGAAGATCACCCTGAAGGAAGCCAAGAAGGCTTAATCGCCTATCCGCTTCCTGGAGAGAACACGATGAACAAGAACGAATCCCGCCTGCGTCGCGCCAAGGCCACTCGCTCCCACATCCGCAAGCTCGGTGTGGCACGCCTGTCGGTCCACCGTACCGGTCAGCACCTTTACGCCCAGGTGTTCGACGCCTCGGGCACCAACGTGGTGGCCGCTGCCTCCACGGTGCAGAAGTCGGTTGCCGAAGGCCTCAAGGGCACCAAGAACCTGACCGCTGCCGCTGCCGTGGGCAAGGCGGTTGCCGAGCGCGCGCTGGCTGCCGGCGTCGAGTCCGTGGCGTTCGATCGCTCGGGCTTCCGCTACCACGGTCGTATCAAGGCGCTGGCCGATGCGGCTCGCGAAGCCGGCCTGAAGTTCTAAGGCCGCTCGGTATCGGGTGCCGGTTCGCTGGCACTTGATGCCAACAGAAGTACCCACAACTCCAAGCGGCACAGCCGCAAGCAAAGTCCCGGTTCGCCGGGCATACGGAAAAGAACATGTCTTCTACCGATCGCGAAAATTCAGACGGCCTGCTCGAAAAGCTGATCGCCGTCAACCGCGTGGCCAAGACCGTCAAGGGTGGCCGCCAGATGAGCTTCACCGCGCTGACCGTCGTCGGCGATGGCGAAGGCCGCGTGGGTTTTGGCTATGGCAAGGCGCGTGAAGTGCCGGTCGCCATCTCCAAGGCCATGGACCGCGCCCGTCGCAACATGGTGAGCATCGACCTGAACAACGGCACCCTGTGGTACGCCATCAAGGCCAACCACGGCGCCGCCCGCGTGTTCATGCAGCCGGCTTCCGAAGGTACCGGCGTCATTGCCGGCGGTGCCATGCGCGCCGTGCTGGAAGTGGTAGGCGTGAAGAACGTGCTGGCCAAGGCCGTCGGTTCGCGCAACCCGATCAACCTGGTCCGCGCGACCATCAAGGGCCTGCAGGCCGTCGCTTCGCCGAAGCAGATCGCTGCCAAGCGTGGCAAGACCCTGGAAGAGGTGCTGGGCAATGGCTAAGAACAACGAAACCGCCGCCACCGTGCGCGTGCGCCTGGTCAAGGGCCTGCGCGGCGTGCAGAGCCGTCACCGCCTGAGCGTCAAGGCGCTCGGCCTGAACAAGCTCAACGACGTCCGTGAACTGAAGGACAGCCCGCAGGTCCGCGGCCTGATCAACACGGTCTATTACCTCGTGCGGGTTGAGGAGTAATCACCATGCGTCTTAACGACATCAAGCCGGCCGCCGGTTCCCGCAAGACCCGCCTTCGCGTGGGTCGCGGTATCGGTTCGGGCCTGGGCAAGACCGCCGGTCGCGGTCACAAGGGTCAGCACGCTCGCGCGGGCGGCACCCACAAGTACGGTTTCGAGGGCGGCCAGATGCCGCTGCAGCGTCGCTTGCCGAAGGTCGGCTTCCGCTCGCTGAAGAAGAAAGAAAGCCAGGAAGTGTTCCTGTACCAGCTGGCCACCCTGAAGGCTGACGTGATCGATACGATCGCGCTGCACCAGGCAGGTCTGATCGACAGCCATGCCAAGAAGGTCAAGGTTGTCCTCAAGGGCGAAATCGGCCGCGCCGTGAAGCTGTCGGGTGTGCTGGCTACGGCCGGTGCGAAGGCAGCGATCGAAGCTGCCGGCGGCAGCGTGGAGTAATCACGTGGCGTCAGCCCAGGGCACATCGCTCGGATCGCTCGGCAAGCTGACGGAACTGCGTCAGCGCATCTTCTTCGTGATTGGTGCGCTGATCGTCTTCCGTCTTGGTTCCTTCATCCCGGTTCCGGGCGTAAACCCGGAAGCCATGACGAACCTGATCGAGCAGGGCGGCGGCCTGATGAACATGTTCAACATGTTCTCGGGTGGCTCGCTGGCACGCTTCTCGGTGTTCGCGCTCGGCGTCGTGCCCTACATCTCCGCATCCATCGTGGTGCAGATGATGGGCTCGGTGATCCCGAGCCTGCAGGCGCTGCGCAAGGAAGGTGAGTCGGGTCGTCGCAAGATGACTACCTACACCCGCTTCGGCACGGTGGGCCTGGCGGCCTTCCAGGCGTTCGGCATCGCGGTGGCCCTGCAGAAGCAGGTCGCGGCGGGCGGTGCGCCGGTGGTGTACACGCCGGGCATGGGTTTCATCATGGCGTCGATCGTCGGCCTTACGGCGGGCACGATGTTCCTGATGTGGCTGGGTGAGCAGATTACCGAGCGCGGTATCGGCAACGGTATTTCGCTGCTGATCTTCGCCGGTATTGTGGCCGGTCTGCCGGGTGCCGTGGCGCACACGCTGACCATGGCTGGCAACGGCGAGCTCTCCGTGATCCGGATGATCATGGTGGTCGGCCTGATCCTCGCGGTGACGGCGTTCGTGGTGTTCATGGAGCGCGCCCAGCGGCGCATCACCGTGAACTACGCGCGTCGCTCCGGTGGTCAGCGGGCCTACATGAACCAGACGTCGCACCTGCCGCTCAAGATCAACATGTCGGGCGTGATCCCGCCGATCTTTGCGTCGAGCCTGCTGATGTTCCCGGCCACTGCGGCAACCTGGTTCGGCCAGGGGCATCAGTCGCGCTGGCTGACGGAGCTGACCCAGGCACTGACCCCGGGTGAGCCCCTGTACGACATCGTCTTCGCGGTGCTGGTGATCACTTTCGCCTTCTTCTATACGGCGATCGTGTTCAACTCCCAGGAGACGGCGGACAACCTCAAGCGCTCCGGCGCCTTGATTCCGGGCATCCGCCCGGGCCGCTCCACGGCCGACTACATCGACAATGTGATGACCCGTCTTACCGGCGTTGGCGCGTTGTACCTGGTGCTGGTCTGCCTCGTTCCATCGTTTATGCAAAAAGCGTGGCACGTCCCGTTCTACTTCGGTGGCACCTCTCTGCTCATCGTCGTGGTCGTGGTGATGGATTTCACTGCTCAGGTGCAGGCGCACTTGGTCAGTCACCAGTACGAAAGCCTGCTGAAGAAGGCCAACCTCCGCCGCAACTGATGGCTGCTGGGGTGGTGTGAAGTTGGTCTAAGTCGGAGGGCGGCGGTACCCCAGGTACCGCAGGGCTTTCCTAATGGGTTGTTTAAGGTTAGAATTGCGCGTTTACCGCGCACGAAACGCATCGGAGAAAGTACATCATGGCGCGCATCGCGGGTGTCAATTTGCCGGTCCAGAAGCATGTCTGGGTTGGCCTGCAGAGCATTTACGGGATCGGCCGCAGCCGGGCCAAGAAGGTCTGCGCGGACGCTGGCGTGGTTCCCACCACGCAGATCAAGTCCCTGAGTGAAGGCGAAGTGGAAAAGCTTCGTCACGAAATCGGTAAGTACGTCGTCGAAGGCGATCTGCGTCGCGAGGTGGGTATCGCCATCAAGCGTCTGATGGATCTGGGTTGCTACCGCGGTCTGCGTCACCGCCGTGGTCTGCCGGTGCGCGGCCAGCGCACGCGTACCAATGCGCGCACCCGTAAGGGCCCGCGTCGCGCCATCAAGAAGTAACGGATCCCGAACATGGCTAAGCCTGTCAAGACCAAGAAGAAGATCAAGCGCGTTGTCACGGATGCCGTGGCCCACGTGCAAGCCTCCTTCAACAACACCATCGTCACGATCACCGATCGCCAGGGCAATGCCCTGTCGTGGGCGACTGCCGGCGGCGCGGGTTTCCGCGGTTCGCGTAAGTCGACCCCGTTTGCAGCGCAGGTTGCCGCCGAAAAGGCTGGCCGCGCCGCAGGCGACTACGGCGTGAAGACTGTGGAAGTTCGCATCAAGGGCCCGGGTCCGGGTCGTGAGTCCGCCGTTCGCTCGTTGAACGCGCTGGGCTACAAGGTGCTCAACATCATCGACGTCACGCCGATTCCGCATAACGGCTGCCGTCCCCCCAAGAAGCGTCGAGTCTAAGGAGCATACCCATGGCACGTTATCGTGGAGCTACCTGCAAGCTCGCCCGCCGCGAGGGTGCAGATCTCAGCCTGAAGAGTCCGGCTCGCGCCATCGACTCCAAGTGCAAGTTGGAAAACAAGCCCGGCCAGCATGGCGCCAACAAGCGCATGCGCATGTCGGACTACGCCTTGCAGCTGCGTGAAAAGCAGAAGGTCAAGCGTATCTATGGCGTGCTCGAGCGCCAGTTCAGCAATTACTACTCCAAGGCGTCGACCCTCAAGGGCAACACCGGCGAGAACCTGCTGCGCCTGCTCGAAAGCCGTCTCGACAACGTCGTTTACCGCATGGGTTTCGCGGTCACCCGCGCCCAGGCCCGTCAGCTGGTCAGCCACAAGGCTGTGCTGGTCAACGGCAAGAAGGTGAACATCCCGTCGTACCAGGTTCGTCCGGGCGATGCGGTTGCACTGACTGAGCGTGCGCGCACCCAGCTGCGCGTGCAGGAAGCGGCAACCGTGTTCGACACCATGGATCTGCGTCCGCAGTGGGTCGAAGTCGACAGCAAGAAGTTCGAAGGTACGTTCAAGTCGATGCCGGACCGCGGCGATCTGCCGACCGACATCAACGAGAGCCTGATCGTCGAGCTTTACTCGAAGTAATCAACCGGAGCCCTGCATGGCAGTTTCGTCAACTAGCGTGCTGCGCCCTCGCGGCCTCAGCGTCGAGCAACTCGGAGCCAACCGCGCCAAGGTGGTGGTCGAGCCGCTTGAGCGTGGTTTTGGCCACACCCTGGGCAACGCGCTGCGCCGCGTGCTGCTCTCCTCGATCCCTGGCTCTGCCATCGTCGAGGTGGAAATTGATGGCGTGCTGCACGAATACACCACCCTGGAAGGCCTGCAGGAGGACGTCATTGAAGTCCTGCTCAACCTCAAGGACGTGGCGATTCGCCAGCATTCGGGTGATGAAGTCACCCTGACCTTGTCCAAGAAGGGCAAGGGCGTGGTCACCGCCGGCGATATCGCCGTCGACCACTCGGTGGAAATCATCAACCCCGAGCATGTGATCTGCCACCTGACCAAGGACATCGCTCTCAACATGCGCCTGAAGGTGCGTCGCGGCGTCGGCTACCAGCCGGCCAGCGCGCGCCAGCATCCGGATGATGAGGCACGTCCGATCGGCCGCCTGCAGCTCGACGCGTCGTTCGCGCCGGTGCTGCGCGTTGCCTACGAAGTGGACGCCGCTCGCGTTGAGCAGCGCACCAACCTCGACAAGCTCGTGCTCGATATCGAAACCAACGGCACCATCGGTGCGGAAGACGCGGTTCGCAAGGCCGCGGAAATCCTCAACGACCAGCTGTCGGTGTTCGGTGACTTCTCGCGTCGCGAGAGCGCCACCGACAAGGCGGAGAAGGGCGGTTTCGATCCGCTGCTGCTGCGTCCGATCGACGATCTGGAGCTCACCGTGCGTTCGGCTAACTGCCTGAAGGCCGAGAGCATCTACTACATCGGCGACCTGGTGCAGAAGACGGAAGTCGAACTGCTCAAGACGCCGAATCTCGGCAAAAAGTCCCTGACCGAAATCAAGGACGTGCTGGGTGGTCGTGGTCTCGCGCTCGGTATGAAGCTCGAGAACTGGCCGCCGCCGGGCTTGTCCCACGGCATGCAGTTGGGCTGAAGTTTCGGCGGTCGTTCGCGACCGCCTGCTGTACCGGCAAACTGGCGAGCGTGCTTCGGTGCGCTCGCCAGCTGCCAAAAGCGGTTTCAAAACCGCGCGATCTTTTTGGGCGACCACGTTTGGCCGCCGGTGTTGGTGCTCTGACGAGTGTTCATCCCTCGGATTTTGCAGGCACCTGAAACGACCAGCCTTGGTCGTCTTGCTCAATAAGAGCCCGTAGTACGAAGGGCTTCATCAGCGGGTAACCGCGGGAAGTCGGACCTAACCGCCGACTTTTCATAACAACAGACATAGAGAGTATTGCCATGCGCCACCAGAAATCCGGTCGCAAGCTCAACCGCACGAGCAGCCACCGCGAAGCCATGTTCAAGAACATGGCCGCGTCGCTGATCAAGCATGAGCTGATCCGCACCACCCTTCCCAAGGCGAAGGAACTCCGTCGCGTTGCCGAGCCGCTCATCACGCTCGCCAAGACCGATGGCGTTGCCAACCGTCGTCTCGCTTTCGCGCGTCTGCGCGATAAGCAGGCCGTCGGCAAGCTGTTCGTCGAGCTGGGTCCCCGCTACCAGAGCCGCCCCGGCGGTTACCTGCGCATCCTCAAGTGCGGCTTCCGCCCGGGCGACAACGCTCCGATGGCGTACGTTGAACTGGTCGATCGTCCGCAGACCGACGCTGCTGCCGAGTAATCGGTTGCAACCAGCGTTTCGCGAAACCCCGGCAGGGCAACCTGCCGGGGTTTTTGCTTTGTGGCCGTGGCGGCGCGACGTGGGGGCTCCGGTGAGGTTGGTCAGTCTCGACGAGGCGCGATCCGGCACGTGAGCAAACATCTCGTATTACTCGGTCGGCCAAGCACTGATCCCTCGTGGTTGCCGTTGAAAGTTACGACGCACTCGCAGGACGTAGCCTTGATGTGTTCTGGCGCGGCGCCGTGGGTGAATCGACAGGGCTGACAGGGGCGGGGCAAGCGGGTAATGTCCGCTTTCGCATTGCACCAAAGTCACGCCATGAATCCTTTTCGCTGGTCGTATCGCGCTACCTGTTTCGCCGGTTTCGTCATCTGCGTTGCCCTGCTCGGCTATGCGTTGTATGCGGAACACGTGCTCAACATGATCCCGTGCCCGTTGTGCATCTTTCAGCGCATCGCGTTCATGGTGATGGCAGTGTTTTTCCTGCTCGGCGCCGTGCATGCGCCACATGGCGGGGCACGCTGGATCTATACGGGCGGTGTCGTGCTGGGTGCGCTGGGCGGCATCGCCACGGCGGGACGTCATCTGTGGCTGCAGACGCTGCCGGCGGACCAGATTCCGGCCTGTGGCCCCAACCTCGGCTACATGATGGATACGTTCCCGTTCGCCAAAGTGCTAAAGCTGGTCTTCACCGGTTCGGGCGAATGCGCCAAGGTTGAGCCGGTCTTTGGCCTGCCGATGCCGGCGTGGACGCTGATGTGGTATCTGCTGCTGGTGATCGCGGCCGTCTACGCCGCCACGCGCAAGCGCGCCTGAGCAAGGTTATTTCCCATGTCGCACGTCATGCCCGTCACCCCTCACTCCTCGTCAGATTCCGAAGGCTGGTCGCCACAGAGCTGGCAGAGCCGGCAGGCGCTGCAGCAGCCGCTGTATGAGGATGCCCTCGAGCTGGCCAGTGCGACGGGGCGGCTGGCCACGCTGCCGCCATTGGTGACGTCGTGGGAAGTGCTGTCGCTGAAAAAGGCGCTGGCCGAAGCGCAGGAAGGACACCGCTTCCTGCTGCAGGGCGGCGATTGTGCCGAGAGTTTCGCCGACTGCACCAGCCCGATCATTTCCAACCGGCTCAAGGTGCTGCTTCAAATGAGCCTGGTGCTGGTGCACGGGCTGAAGAAGCCGGTGCTGCGCGTGGGTCGTTTCGCCGGCCAGTACGCCAAGCCGCGTTCGACGGATACCGAAACGCGCGACGGCGTGACCTTGCCGAGCTTTCGCGGCGACCTGGTCAACAGCCCTGAATTCACGCCGGAAGCCCGGCGCGCCGATCCGCAGCGCCTGATCCAGGCGCACGCACATTCGGCGCTCACGATGAACTTCGTGCGTGCGCTGATCGATGGCGGCTTCGCCGACCTGCATCACCCCGAATACTGGGATCTCGCTTGGGTCGAACATTCGCCGTTGGCTGCCGAATACCGTCGCATGGTGGCGGCCATCGGCGATTCGCTGCGTTTCATGGAGACGCTGGCCGGTCCCATCGCCGGGTTCTCGCGCGTGGATTTCTTCACCTCGCACGAGGCGCTGCTGCTGCACTACGAGCAGGCGTTGACGCGTCAGGTGCCACGCCACCTGGGCTGGTTCAACCTGTCCACGCATTTCCCGTGGATCGGCATGCGCACGGCGGCGCTGGATGGCGCGCACGTGGAGTACTTCCGCGGCATTCGCAACCCGATCGCGGTGAAGGTTGGCCCGTCGGTGACGCCTGATCAGCTGCTGCCGCTGATCGATGCGCTCAATCCCGAGGACGAAGCGGGCCGCCTCACGCTGATCCATCGCATGGGCAACGCGGCCATTGGCAAGGCCTTGCCGCCGCTGCTCGAGGCCGTGAAGCGCGAGGGCAGGCGGGTGCTGTGGGTCGCCGATCCCATGCACGGCAATACCGAAACGACCTCGAACGGCTACAAGACGCGCCGCTTCGACAACATCCGGGGCGAACTCGACCAGGCCTTCGATATCCACGCGTCCGCCGGTACGCGCCTGGGGGGCGTGCACCTGGAGCTCACCGGCGAAGACGTGACGGAATGCATGGGCGGCGCTCGCGATCTCAACGAGGCGGACCTGGATCGGGCCTATAAGTCCATGGTCGATCCACGCCTCAACTACGAGCAATCGCTGGAATTGGCCATGTTGATCGTGCGCAAATCCGTCGGATCCTCGCCCCGCTGAAGGGCGGTGGACGTGCCGACACAAAAAAAGTTGTGAAAAAGAAAGCCCGGCCCCGTCGCCGGGCTTTCTTTTTGCATGGCCCAAGGGGAATCGCGAGGCTGACGCATTGCAGCGCGTTGTGCAGGGAGTTTCCTGCGACAATCCCGGGCACGCTGGCCACGCGAACTTGCCGGTCCTCCAACAAGGGATCGGTCCAGCGCGTTTCTGATACAGGGGTTTGGCACTACTCGATGGTCACGGCAACGAAAGGGCACAGCGACGCGGGGAAGCGCGCGGCGTCCCATGCAGGTCTTCTCCAGCTTGGCATCGTCATCGCCTACGCGGTGGGATTCTCGCTGCTCAAGGAAGTCTCCGCATCGCACTGGAACCTCATTGCCGGCCTGCGCATGCTCTGCCTGTTGCTGGTGCCGTACCGCTATTGGCCGGCCATGATCATCGGCGAGACGATTCCGCTGATTGGTCTGGGTTGGACCTACCACGACCGTTTTGGCGCACTCTGGGCATGTTCGGTCGCTGTGTCACCGATGATGCTGACGGCACCGGTGATCGCATGGTGCCGGCGCCGCATGTCCCTGTTCGTGGAGGGGCGCGTGAACATGACCGCGCTCATGACGTGCATCCTTGCCGGCAGTGTCGTGAGTACGCTGGTGAACAGCGGGTCATTCGCCACGATGACGTTTCACCACGAGGTGCCGCATCCGCTGACGGTGCACACCGTGCTCGAATTCTTCCTCGGCAGTTACCTGGGCGCGCTGACGCTGGTACCGCCGGTGTTCGCCTGGCGTAGCTGGTCGTCCCAGCGGCAGCTTCCCGGTGTCGTCTCGATGAGGAAAGTTGCCGTCATCGACTGCCTGAAAGGTGTGCTGCCGCCGCTGCTGTTGCTGATGTGGCTGGCATCCACCCGCTACGGCGACGATGTGGTGGAGATCGCCCGCATGGCCATGTTCCTGCCGGTGGCGTGGCTCACCCTGCGCCTCGGCTGGCAGGGCGCCGCGATCGGTGGCCTGCTGGCCAGTGTGGCCATCGAGCTCACCATGACGGTGGAGCGCGATCCTGCCGTCATGCAGGCGCAGGCACTCGTTGCCTTCGCGGTGTCCAGCCTGATCATGCTGGGTGCGCGGCTGTCGCCCAAGTCGGCACGCGGTCGAGCAGGGAACGAGGAAACCAACGATGCGCAGCGCGGATTCCTGCTGGCCCAACAGGGCCTCTATCAGGAAGAGCTGCGGCTGCGTCACGTGGCCGAGTCGCTCGATCGCCTGGGCCAGTCGATGCGCGATGGCCAGCACCGCATGATGGAGCGCCTGCGTCCGGTGTTGCCCGCCAACATGGAGCAGGCCTACGCGCGGCATCTGGACCTCACGCAGATGGAAATGCAGCGCCTCGCCGATGCCTTGCATCCGCGCGCCTGGCGCGAACACGGTTTGGCGGCGACATTCGAGCGTGGTCCGTTGTCGAAGGCGGCATCGCTGGTGGGCGCGGCTTACGGCTGCACGTTGACGGGCAGTGGCCTCAACCTGCTGGCGCCCGACGTGCACATGATGCTGTACCGGCAGGCCTGCGAAGTGCTGGTCTACATGCTGGCGCGCGAGCCGATGAAGCGCATTCGCGTGCATATTCGCGGTGGCTGCTCGCATGGCAGGCGTTGGGTGGTGTTGCGCATGACGGCGGTGCGCTCGGCGCCTTCGCTGCGTGGCCGGCCGGTGCCGGAATGGCGTCAGCTGGTGTCATTGCTCGGCACCAACGGGCAGGGCATGGCCACGGTGCGCGAACGCGCGTTGATCTATGGCGGCGTGGTACACGAACGCGAGAATGACGATCACCTCGGCGTCACATTGTTGCTGCATGACGCCTTGCGCGCTGATGCTCCACCGGCGCAGGACATGCCACCGGTGGCGCGCGTCGCTTCCGCCTGACCATCGCCGACGATAGTCGACGCGACGGGAATCAATCTCGTGCGGCATGATGTCGCTGAGTCGCCTTGGCGGGCGGCTTCACCCTGCGCCGTCGGCGCGCGCGCCTATAATCGGCCATCGTTCCGGCGCGGCAGCATTCCATCGCTGCGCCATCACGCGTAGGTCGGGGAATCATGAAAACCCTCTCAGCGAAGTGGTCGCAGTTCGCGCGCACCTTGGCCGCATGGATGCTGTTGGCTTCGATGGCGCATGCCGGCACCGCGAGTGCGCAGGACGCCCCGCATCCGCCCATTCCCGACACGTTGCAGCAGCGCATCGCCGCGTGCACCGCGTGTCATGGCGTGCACGGCGAAGGCACGCCGGAAAGCGGCTTCTTTCCCCGACTCGCCGGCAAGCCCGCGGGTTATCTCGCTCGACAGCTGAAGGATTTCCAGGACGGCCTGCGCAAATACGGCCCGATGGAATACACCGTGCGGCAACTCAGCCCCGACTACATGCGCGAGATCGCGGAGTATTTCGCTGCGCAGGACGTGCCGTACGCGCGTTCGCCGGTGCCCACTATTTCGGCGGAGATACGTCAACGCGGCGAAACACTGGTAATGCACGGCGATCCGTCGCGACAGATTCCGCCCTGCCAGGCCTGCCACGGCAGCCAGCTCACCGGTGTGCAACCGGATATTCCAGGCCTGGTGGGTTTGCCGTACGACTACGTCAGTTCGCAACTGGGCTCATGGCGAACGAAGACGCGTGCCACGGTGGCGCCCGATTGCATGGCGGAGATCGCCAATCGACTGAGCGAATCGGACATCACTGCCGTATCGGCGTGGCTGGCCACGCGTGAGCTGCCCGCCGACATGCATGCGCAGGCCGCAGGCAGCGTGACGCCGCCGCTTCATTGCGGTGTGCTCGGCGACAAGGGAGACGGCGTATGAAGCGCATCGCAGTCATCGTTATCCTCGCGCTGCTCGCTGCAGGTGGCTGGTGGTGGTTCCACAACGAGGCAAGGCAACCCATATCCAGCGCAGCGAGCCAAGTGGATGCGGCCGCCTTGAAGGATCCGGCACTCATCGCGAAAGGCGAGTACCTCGCCATCGCGGGCGATTGCGTCTCTTGCCACACCGCGCAGGGTGGCGACCGCTATGCCGGTGGCCGCGTGTTGCCTACACCGTTCGGCAACATCCCATCGCCGAACATCACGCCGGATCACGACACCGGCCTGGGCAACTGGAGCTTCGAGGATTTCTGGCAGGCGCTGCATGCCGGCAAAGGGCGCCACGGTGAATTCCTCTACCCAGTGTTTTCGTATACCTCCTTCACCAAGGTGTCACGCGACGATGCGCTGGCGATGTTCGCCTACCTCCAATCGTTGGCGCCCGTGCATGCGCGTTCCCAGCAGCCTTCGCTGGAATTTCCCTACAGCGTGCGCAGCAGCCTGAAGGCGTGGCGTGCGTTGTACTTCCACGAAGGCGAGTTCCAGCACGATCCGTCGAAGTCCGATGCGTGGAATCGCGGCGCGTATCTCGTGCAAGGCCTTGGCCATTGCAACGAATGCCACGCGCCACGTGATTCGCTGGGTGGCCAGGAAGGCAAGGCATCGCTGGCGGGCGGGCAAATTCCCGCGCAGAACTGGTATGCGCCTGACCTGAGCACGCAGGCCAATGGTGGTCTTGCCGGCTGGAGTGAGCAGGACATCGTCGATCTGCTGAAGACCGGACAATCAGAGCGCGGCGCAGCCTTCGGCCCGATGGCCGACGTGGTGGTGCAGAGCACGCAGCACCTGCACGACGATGACCTGCGCGCCATCGCCACCTACCTGCAGTCATTGCCGGCGCGGCCTGCCAATGCGCCGGAGGCGTTGCAGATCGACACGCGCGCCATCATGGCGCAGGGCGCCAAGGTCTATGGCGAACGTTGCGCAGATTGCCACGGCAAGGACGGCAACGGCGTGGCCGGCATCTACCCGCCGCTCAACGGCAACTCATCGGTGAACGAACCGACCGGCATCAATGCGATGCGCGTGATCCTGCTCGGCGGTTTTGCGCCGGTGACGCAAGGCAATCCGCGTCCTTACTCCATGCCGCCGTTTGCGCAGCAGCTCAGCGATGCCGATGTTGCCGCGGTGGTGACCTATATTCGCCGCTCGTGGTCGAACACGGCGTCAGTGGTGCTGGAGCGCGACGTGGTGAAGTATCGCCACACGCCGATCGACTGATCGGCGTAGCGTGCGTCAGGCGGTTGCCGGTGCGTGGGACGGCGTTCCGGCGACGCAACCGGCGCCGATGAGCGCCGCGCGCACCGCTTCATCGAAAGGCGTATGGACGTCCGTACCAAGAAACGCCCTGAGCTTGCTGTCATCCAGTTGAACGCGCTCACGCCACAGATAACGCATCTTGCAGAGCTCGCGCATGGTTTCGTTGAACGGCGACATCAACTGCGCCAGCCACCAGGGAAATTGGCCCGCCTTGATGCTCTGGTCAGCGGCACCACGACGCACGGCGTCGAGCATCGCGTGGCCATCCACCCAATAACCGCCGAAGTGGAAACGTTCGAAGCGCGGCAGCTCCGCTTCGCGATCCAATAGGCGCGCCAACGTTTCGGCGACGTCGGGCAGATACGCCCAGCTGTGGCCGATGGCGTAGTCGCCGGGGTAGGTCACGCGCGTCACCGGTTTGCCGGCCTGCATCAGGCCCTGCGCAAACCAGTTGTTGCCGGCACGTGGGCCGAAGAAATCGCCGCAGCGGAGTACGAGCACGCGCGTGCCCGTGTCCGACGCGGCCTGCAAGCGCTGCTCCATGGCCACGCGAATTTCCCCCTTGCGTGTCTGCGGGTGTTGCGGCGTGTCCTCGCGAAGCAAGGGAAAGGCATCCGGGCCGTAGTTGTAGACGGTACCGGGCAGCACGATGCGGGCATCGTGGGCGCGGGCGGCAGCGATGGTGTTGTCCATCATCGGCAGCACCAGCCGGTTCCATGCCCGGTAACCCGGTGGATTCACCGCGTGCACGATCACATCCACGCCGGCCGCTGCCTCGACCACGTCGGCGCGCTTCATGGCGTCGCCGGTTCGCCAGTCGATGCCGCCTTGTTCGATCGTGAGAGCCTTGCGCACCAGGGCGCGCACCCGCCAGCCGTGCCTGAGCAAAGCCAGGCAAGTTTCGTGGCCGATGCCGCCGTTGGCACCAATCACCAGAGCCGTTCGCTGTGTCTGCATGACGAAGTCCTCGTTGAGAGGACGCCAGCTTGCGGGGCGGGCGGCTCAAAGAAAATTACCTAATGTCGAAGATCTGCTATACAGATATGCATGGCTGACATTGAACCCGGTTGGGAGCTCTACCGTTCCTTCCTCGCCGTGATGCGGGAAGGCAGCCTGTCTGGCGCGGCTCGCGCGCTGGGCATGACCCAGCCCAGCCTGGGTCGCCACATGCGCGAACTGGAAGCCGCCCTGGGTGCCGCGCTGTTCGCCCGCTCGCCACAGGGCCTGGTGCCGACAGAGCTGGCGCGAGAACTGGTGCCGCACGCGCAAGCCATGGCATCCGCGTCCGCCGCCCTGCGGCGCACCGCTTCTGCCGGTCGGGAAGACGTGGGCGGCACCGTGCGGCTCACGGCCAGCGAGGTAATCGGCGCCGAAGTGCTGCCGCCCATCCTCACCGAGTTCCGCGAACGCCATCCGGGCATCGTGATCGAGTTGGCGCCATCCAACACGGCGGCCGACCTGTTGAGGCGCGATGCCGACATCGCCATCCGCATGGTCCAGCCGACGCAGGACGCCTTGATCGCCCGCCACGTGGGCCGGGTGGAGCTGGGCATGTTCGCCCATCGACGCTATCTGGATGCCCACGGCCACCCGCAGACGCTCGCCGAACTGACCGGGCATACCTTGATCGGCTTCGACACGGAAACGCCCTACATCCGGCGCCTGCGGCCCGAGGGCCTGCCCTACGCGCGGGAGCAGTTTGCGCTCCGCACCGACAGCGACCTTACCGCCCTGGCCGCCATCCGCGCCGGCTTCGGCATCGGCATTGCGCAGGTAAACCTGATGCGGCGCGATCCGCTGCTGGTGCGCCTGTTCCCAGCCCAGGTGTCGCTGCCGCTGGAAGCCTGGGTGGTCATGCATGAAGACCTGCGCCCCAGCCTGCGGGTGCGCCGGCTGTTCGACCATCTCGCCGCGGCACTGGAGCAGTACGCGCGCGCCTAGCGCCCGCGCACCAGGGAGGCCAAGGCCTGCCAGTGGGCGACATCCCAATGCCCGCGCGCCTGCCCGGAGGGCGAGGGCAGCACGAACAGTTGCGTGTCGCCGATGCGCTCCTGCTGGAGCCCGTAGCCCGCCACCTTGCCCAGCGCCGCACGTGCCGCCGCCTTGCTGGTGAAGGCCAGCACGCGTGGCGCGTGGCGTTCGATGCGTTCGCGCAGCGCAGCGACGTCGAAGGCATCGCGCGGAAGCTGGTCATCGTTGCCCATATGGTGCTTGGCCACGTCGGTCAGGCCGATGCCGAGCGCGGGAAGCAACGGAAACTCGGCAGGCGCAAACAGCCGGGGCGTGAGCGCCACGGCGTGCAGCGTGCGCCAGAACAGGTTGCCGGGATGCGCGTAGTAGGCGCCTTCCTCGGCGGAGCGGCGTCCGGCAGCGGTACCGCAGAACACCAGGGCAAGGCCTGGCTGGAGCACGTCGGGAAGAATCGGGTCGGGCATTCGCCCAAGCATAGCGGGTCGTTCCATACCCACCCAATGGAACACTCGCCGGTACACCAAATCCGTGATTTGCGCGCTGGTTGGCGGCGTGGCTGACGGCGCGCGCGACAGGTTCTTACACGCATCGACAGTGTGCGCGTCATGCCGCTATAAAGATCGCCCACGCATTGGAGTCACCGGTGAGCGAAGAAATCCTGATCAACGTGACCCCTCGCGAGACGCGCGTCGGCGTGGTCGAAAACGGCATGTTGCAGGAGGTGCACGTCGAGCGGGCCTCCCGCCGAGGTTACGTGGGCAACGTATACAAGGGGCGCGTGCAGCGCGTGATGCCCGGCATGCAGGCGGTCTTCGTCGACATCGGGCTGGAGCGTGCGGCTTTCTTGCACGCCTCGGACATCGTGCGTCCGCCGTCGCCGCCCAGCGCAGAAGGGGCGGAAGTGAGCCCCGGCGCCTGCAATGGCCACACGCCCTCCATCAGCGAACTGGTGCACGAAGGCCAGGAAATCGTGGTGCAGGTGGTGAAGGACCCGATCGGCACCAAGGGCGCCCGGCTTTCCACCCATCTGTCGATTCCTTCCCGCTACCTGGTGCTGCTGCCACACGCGCGCACGCTCGGCATCTCGGCGCGCATCGAGGAGGAGGCCGAGCGCCAGCGCCTCAAGGAAGTGCTCAACTCGCTGATCGGCGAGAACCCGCTGGGTTACATCGTGCGCACCAACGCCGAGGGGCAGACCGCCGAATCGCTCGCGTTCGACGTCACCTACCTGGGCAAGGTATGGCGCGTGGTGCAGGAAAACATCGCCAAGGCCAAGGTCGGCGAGCGGGTGTACGAGGAGCTGTCGCTGCCGCTGCGCAGCCTGCGCGACATGCTCAACGACGACATCGAGAAGGTGCGCGTGGATTCGCGCGAGACCTTCGACAAGGTCGTGAAGTTCGTACACAAGTTCATGCCGCAGCTGGACGACCGCATTGAGCACTACTCCGGCGAGCGCCCCATCTTCGACCTCTACGGCGTGGAAGACGAAATCCAGCGCGCCCTGAAGAAGGAGGTGCCGCTCAAGTCGGGCGGTTACCTCATCGTCGACCAGACCGAGGCGATGACCACCATCGACGTCAATACCGGCGGCTACGTCGGTACGCGAAATCTCGAGGAAACCGTTTACCGGACCAACCTGGAAGCCGCACAAGCCGCGGCACGCCAACTCCGGCTACGCAACCTGGGCGGCATCATCATCATCGACTTCATCGACATGACGGACGAGGAACACCGGCGCCAGGTGTTGCGCATGCTCGAAAAGGGCCTGCTGCGCGACCACGCCAAGACCACGGTGTACCCCATGTCGGCCCTGGGCCTGGTGGAGATGACGCGCAAGCGCACCACCGAAAGCCTGGAGCGCCAATTGTGCGAACCGTGCCCGGCCTGCAGCGGGCGCGGCACCCTCAAGACCGCTGAAACCGTGACCTACGAGATCTTCCGCGAGATCACCCGCGCGGTGCGCCAGTTCAACACCGAAAAACTACTGGTGATGGCCAGCCCGAAAGTGGTCGGCCGCATCCTGGAGGAAGAGTCCGTCGCGGTGGCCGAATTGGAAGAGTTCATCTCCAAAAGCATACGCTTTCAGGCCGAAGAGCATTATTCGCAGGAACAGTTCGATGTGGTTCTGCTTTAAGACGCGGTGCCAGGCACCTTGCGTCGCGAGCCCGCCGTGAGCGCACCTTGGTTGAAACGAACCCACTTCTGCTGCCGGGCTCTCGCCTGGGTTGCGGGCGTGGCCGTGATTTCACTGGCCGTGCTGATCGGGCTTGGCCAATTGCTGTTGCCGCTGCTGGCCCGGCATCCGGAATGGGTGGAGACGCAGCTCGCCAGCAGGCTGCATCGGCCGGTGACATTCAAGTCGATGGAAGGTCGCTGGCAGCCGACCGGTCCGCTGTTCATCATGCGCGGCGTCACCATCGGCTCGGGCGACGGCGGCACGCCGCTGCAGATTCCCGAAGCCGAACTCAAGCTCGATCCGGGCGGCCTGCTGCTGCCGTCACGGCACCTGGTGAACCTGCAGGCGCGTGGCCTGCAATTCGACCTCAGCCGCGACATGGACGGCACCTGGCACGTCAACGGCATCGGCCTGGCCGGTGGCAACGAACGCCAGCAGCCGGGATTCAACCAGTTGTCGATCGGCCTGTTGCTCACCGATACGCGGTTGGAGATCACCGACAATCGCATCAATCGTCACTTCACCCTGCTCGCTGATCAGCTACGCCTGAGCCGGCAGGGCAGTCGCGTCCGGGTGGGCGCGTTGCTGCGTCGGGAAGGCACGTCCGGGCAATTGCGTGGCGCCGGCAATTTCAGCGAGGACGGTGCGGACGGCAAGCTGTGGATCAGCGGCAGCGACGTCGATCTGCACGCGATGTCCAGCGGCATTGATATGGCCGGCTATACGGCCGACAGCGGCAGCGGTTCGTTCGAGAGCTGGCTCGACTGGCGCGATGCGCGCGTGGTGCGCAGCCTCACCCGTTTTCATCTGCGCGACCTGAAGCTCGGGAATCCTGACGGCGCCACCGCCAGCACCGAAGGGCTGGACGGCCTGGCGGAAGTCTCGATCGGCAAGGACGGTTACACCGTGCGCTGGGCGGCCGATGATGGCGGCATTGCCGTGGCCTCGCTGAAGGACATGGGCACCGACCAGGCCAACGTGGACGTTGCCGCGCGCAACCTGCAACTGGCGCCGTTGGTGCCGTGGCTGGCGCTCAAGCCGCAGCTCTCCGCGGGGCTCGCGCAATGGGTCGGTACCGGCAAGCCGCGCGGCCAGGTCACACAGGCACACCTGGTCTGGAATCACGCCGAAGGCCTGCACGTGCTCGATGTCGCCTTCGCCAACGTTGCCATCAACCCGGTCGGCAAGTTGCCTGGCATCGATGGCGTGCGTGGTGAGTTGCGCGGCGATGCGCAGGCGATGGTGGTGTCGCTGCCGGTGCAGGCGACGGTGCTGCGTTTTCCGCACACGTTTCGCGAACCGTTCGTGATGTCGAAGTTCGGCGGCGATGTGGCGTTCTGGCATGACGACGATGCCTTGCACATCGGCACCGAAGCGTTCGCTTTCGAAGGTGCGGGCTTTGGCGGTGAAGCGCGCGGTGAGGTGGCGTTGCCGAATGCAGGTGGACGTCCGTTCCTCGACCTGTACGCCGCGATTTCCCATGCCGACGTGGTGGCCGCCAAACTGTTCTGGCCGGTGGATTCGATGTCGCCGGCCGCCGTGCAGTGGCTGGATCAGGCCTTGGTGGGTGGCAAGCTGGACCGTGCCGACGTGCTGGTGCGCGGCGACCTCAAGGATTGGCCGTTCCACCACAACGAGGGCCGCTTCGAGGCGCGCGCCGAGATCAGCGGCCTGGAGCTGAAATACGGCAGGGACTGGCCCAACGCGCAGAACGTTACCGCCGTCGCCAACTTCATCAACAGCGGCATGTTCGTGGAAGCGAGCGCAGGCGAATCGCTGGGCAACAAGGTCGATCGCGCGGTGGCGTTGATCCCGGAGTTCGGCCAGACCGTGCTCGACCTCAACGTGAGCGGCAATGGTACCGGCGCCAGCATGCTCGACTTCGTGCAGCGCAGCCCCATTGGCATGCACCATGCGGACATCCTGTCCAAGTTGCATCTGGGCGGCACCGGCGCTTTCGATTTCCACTTGTCGCTGCCCGTGGCGGATGCGAGCAATCTCGTTCTCGATGGCCGCGCGCAACTGAAAGGCATGGACTTCGATGCGCCGGAATGGAACCTCAAGCTCGACAAGCTCACCGGTCCGGCCACCTTCGACAAGGCCGGCTTCCACGCCGGGCCGCTCGACACCAGCTTTCGCGGACAGCCGTCCAAACTGGATCTGGCGATTGCCGGCGCCACCGGTCAACCCAACACCGTGTTGTCAGCCAAGCTGGCTGGTCGTTTCAGCATGGCCGAGCTCACGCAGGGCTATAAGCAGCTCGACTGGTTGAATCAGGTGGCCGACGGCCGCAGCGATTTCACCGTGGGTTTCAACATCATCAACACGCCGGGTTCGGCGGCGAGCACGCAGCAACTGTCCGTGGATTCCATGCTCAACGGCATGACGCTCGACTTCCCCACGCCGCTGAAGAAATCCGCCGAGGGAACGCTGCCGCTCCACCTGGACATGAACCTGCCGATGCAGGGCAGCGACGTGCAGTTGAGCGTGGGGCAGGTGGTCCGCGCGCGCATGCGTCTTCCGCAGAACGACAACCAGTCGCTCGCGGCCACTTTCGTCTTCGGCACCAAGGCGCCCGATTCCGTGCCGGAAAAAGGCATACGCATACGCGGCCGGCCAGCCAGGCTCGATGTAACGGGTTGGACCCAATACGCGGCATCGGGCAGCAGCGCCAACGGGCCGGGACTGGAAAGCATCGACGTGACCGCCGAGCAGGCGATGGTGTTTGGCCATCCATTTGCCGACATGCATCTGCTGGCGACATCGCAAGCCGACGGCCTGGTGGTGGATGTCGACAGTGCCGCGCTGGCGGGACGCTTCAATATTCCAC
Source organism: Dyella japonica (assembly GCF_040545895.1). GTDB lineage: Bacteria > Pseudomonadota > Gammaproteobacteria > Xanthomonadales > Rhodanobacteraceae > Dyella > Dyella japonica_D. The sequence goes on along the minus strand of NZ_JBEPMU010000001.1, from coordinate 1,465,298 downwards.
TGGCCGATCTCGGCCGTCGTGGTGTCACGGCTCGCCTGCAACGTCTGTATTGGCCCAAGGATGTGGTGGCGCCGAAGAAGGGCGCGACGGGTACCGCGGATGCGACGGCTGCACAGGGCACGGCTACCCAGCCGGCAGGCGGCCCGGCGACTCCGCCACCCAATCCGGCGGTCACCGGCATCACGCCATCCGCGCTGCCGCCTTTCCATCTGTGGGTGAACGACCTGCGCTTTGGCGATTCAAAACTGGGCGACGCGCGACTGGAAACCTGGCCGACCGATCGCGGCATGCACATCGATCAGCTGCGCACCTTGTCGCATGGCGTGCAGATCAACGCGGTCGGCGACTGGAACGGCTCGGCCACCGACAGCCACTCGCACATGCGCTTCGATTTCGCCGCCGACAACATGGGCGAGATGCTGGGCGCCTTCGGTTATGAAGGTCTGCTGGCGGGCGGCAAGGTACGCGCGACGCTCGACGCGACCTGGCCGGGCGCGCCCTCCGCGATGGAGCTGGGCAACATGGACGGCAAGCTCAGCATCAACATCACCGATGGCCGCATGCCCGAAGTGACGCCCGGCGTGGCGCGCCTGTTCGGCCTCGTCTCGGTGCTGGAATTGCCGCGCCGTCTTTCGTTCGATTTCGGCGACGTGTTCGGCAAGGGGCTTGCCTTCGATGCCATTGTCGGCGACTTCAAGCTGGGCGATGGCAGTGCGACCACCGACAACCTGCAGATCCGCAGCCCCGCGGCGGAAATTTCCATCACCGGGCGCACCGGTGTACGCGCCAAGGATTACGACATGCAGGTGCTAGCCATTCCGCACGCGGGCAACAGCCTGCCGGTGGTGGGCGCCTTCGTGGGTGGTCCCATCGGTATCGCGGCGGGCTTCGTGGCGCAGGGCTTGCTGGGCCATGGCATTAACCGCGCGGCCAGCGCGCGCTACAAGATCACCGGCAGTTGGGACAAGCCGGTGATCACGCTGATCGAGAAAAAGGATGTTCCGGTGCCGCCCACGGTGCTGACGCCGGGAAGCGATGTGTCACCAGCACCAGCGAGCAGCAGCGCCCGCTGACAAGGCGGAAGCGAGCGTTGCGCTCCTCCCGCCAGGACTCGCTCAGTCCGTCGATTCGCGCGGCTTGGTGCTGCCGTGGAACGGGAACAGTTGCTGGCGAATGAAACCGTCGGGCATGTAGTCACCCACCACGCCGTAGTGCTCCGGGAATTTCTTGGTCGACTTCACCGCCGTGCCGAAGAGATAGTCGAGGAACGCGTAGTGCGCGGCGTAGTTCTTGTCGATGGCTTCTTCATCGGAGGCGTGATGCCAGTGATGGAAGTCCGGCGTCACCATCACGTACTTCAGCGGACCCCATGGCAGATGCACGTTGGCGTGGTTGAACACCGCCTGGAAGCCGACCACGATGATGTACGCATTCATCACGCCCTCGCTGAAACCGAGGATGTAGAGCGGCGCCAGCACGGCGACGCGCGTGACGATCAACTCCAGCATGTGCTGGCGCGAACCGGCCAGCCAGTCCATCGTCTTCACCGAATGATGCACGGCATGGAAGCGCCACAGGAACGGCACTTCGTGATACGCGCGATGCGTCCAGTACTGCGCCAGGTCGGCCACCAGGATGCACACCAGCAGTTGCGGCACGAACGGCGTGTGCTGCACGAACTGCTGGAAGTCGCTGCGCACCAGCCAGCCGAACAGGTGATGCAGCAGAAAGTTCACCACCAGCAGCGCCAGGCCCACGATGAAGTGATTCACCGCGAAGTGCTTCAGGTCCGTTTGCCATTCCTTGCGGAACAGCGACTGGCCCTTGTAGAGCGGGAACAGCTTCTCGATCACCACGAAGATCAGCGTCGAGCCGAGCAGGTCGAGGATGAACCAGTCCAGCCCGATGTATGGCGTGTGATCCGGAAAGTTGCCCACCGGCACGCGCGAGCCGCCGAGTGCCGTCGCCACGATCACCAGCGCGAATGCCACCATGCTCAGTTGCCGTGCGCGGCCAAGGATGATGTTGGCCAGCGACATGCCGCCCGAGACGAGCAGGGCGGCCAGCAGCAGTTGGCGCAGCAGGTCCACCGAATACTTGTGGCGCAGGTCCGGCGTGGTCAGGTATTGGGGAAAGTGGAAGGCCAGCACGCCCAGCAGGCACAGGAAGCCCAGCGACAGCGCGATGACGCTGCTCACCTTGCCCTGGCCGGGCTTGAGCTCGCCATCCCGGTGCAGCAGTTCGCGGGTTTCCTCGATGGGGGCCTTGATGGCGCGGTCGATGACCTTATGGGCCAGCGGCTGCCGGGGTGCGTCGCTCATACGTGTTCCTTCACATGCGCGTCATAAACGGATGGCGGCATCCTAACCGCTGCGCCGGTCCGGCTCTATCGGAAAAGACTTTAAACGCCCGACGGGCGGCCCCAACTTGCTAAAGTCCCCCTTTTGCATACGGCACCGACTTCATGGATTCCCTGATCGCGCAGGCGGAACGTCGCCTGCTGTCGCCGGGCGGCCTGGCCGCCACCGACCTCGACCGTGTCTTCAACCAGCTGATGGGCCCTTCCATCGACGCTGCGGACCTGTATTTCCAGCATTCGCGCAGCGAGTCCTGGGTGCTGGAGGAAGGCATCGTCAAGGACGGCAGCCACTCCATCGAGCAGGGCGTGGGCGTGCGCGCGATCAGCGGCGAGAAGACCGGCTTCGCCTATTCCGACGAGATCGTGCTGCCGCAGCTGCTGGAGGCTTCCAAGGCAGCCCGTGCCATCGCCCAGGGTGGCAATGGCGTCGGCAAGCCGCTGGCGCTCAACGGCGCGCGGCAGCTGTATCCGGCTATTGACCCGGTCGAAAGCCTGCCCAACCCTGACAAGATCGCTCTGCTGCGCGAAGTGGACGCCTATGCGCGCTCCCGCGACCCGCGCGTGAAGCAGGTGATCGTGAGCCTGGCTGCCACCATGGATACCGTGCTGGTCGCCGCCTCCGACGGCACGCTGGCCGCCGACGTGCGCCCGCTGGTGCGCCTCAACGTCACGGTGATCGCCGAGCAGAACGGCCGCCGCGAGCAGGGCAGTGCGGGCGGCGGTGGTCGCTACGGCTATCGCGAGCTGATCGACAACGGCCGCGCCATGGCGTTTGCCGATGAGGCCGTACGCGGCGCCCTGGTGAACCTCGAGGCCGTCGATGCGCCGGCCGGCAGCATGCCGGTGGTGCTTGGTCCCGGCTGGCCGGGCGTGCTGCTGCACGAGGCCATCGGCCACGGCCTGGAAGGCGACTTCAACCGCAAGGGCAGCTCCGCCTTTGCCGGCCGCATCGGCCAGCGCGTGGCCGCGCCAGGCGTCACCGTGGTGGATGACGGCACGCTGCAGGGCCGTCGCGGTTCGCTCAGCGTGGACGACGAAGGCACGCCCACCGAATGCACCACGCTCATCGAGGACGGCATCCTCAAGGGCTACATGCAGGACAAGCTCAACGCACGCCTGATGGGCATGGCGCCCACCGGCAACGGCCGCCGCGAATCCTTCGCGCAACTGCCCATGCCGCGCATGACCAACACCTACATGCTCGCCGGCCAGCACGATCCGCAGGAAATCATCCGCTCGGTGAAGAAAGGCCTGTACGCCGTGAACTTCGGTGGCGGCCAGGTGGACATCACCAACGGCAAATTCGTGTTCTCCGCCAGCGAGGCCTATCTCATCGAAGACGGCAAGGTCACGCGTCCGGTGAAGGGCGCCACGCTGATCGGCTCGGGCCCCGACGTGCTCACCCGCGTCTCCATGATCGGCAACGACCTCGCGCTGGACGAAGGCGTGGGCGTGTGCGGCAAGGATGGCCAGAGCGTGCCCGTGGGCGTGGGCCAGCCGACGCTGAAGGTGGATGCGATGACGGTAGGTGGCACGGCGTCCTGATTCGCCATGCCTTCCCCCGCCCAGTAAGCAAGGAGCGGCTTCCGCCTCGCCTGATGCTTGTGTGAAGATCGTCGGCAAGACGGCCCAGCCGGGCCGCGGATGACATAGCGGGGGAGCTATGGTCTTGCATCGAAGTCTTGGTCGCCTGGTCATCCTGGCGATGGTGGCCTGCGCGGCTTCGGCCGACGTGATGGCCCAACGTCAACAAGCGCAACTCTTGGCGGCACAGCCTCAGCCGGTGGTGGTGCAGCCGCTGGTGCATGATCCACTCAGCCCATTCACGGCCGACGAGGTGCGCGCGTTCCTGGGGGAGGCGGCGAAGGCCGATCAGATCGGTGACGTCATGCAGCGGTGCCTGCATTTTCCCGATCCGCCGGGCAGTCACTGGTCGCGCGAGGGCCTGGAGGCTTATTGCCACTATCGGCTGCAGTCGACCATCGGTTTTGCCGAATTGAAGGATCTCGTCAACAGCGGCCATGCGGCGGAGGTCGACCGCCGATTGGCCGATTGGTCGAAAGACTCCATCCATCATCCCGAAGCGTTCTGGCGATTCCTCAATGCCAACTTCTTCGCGCCGCGGCCTGAAGCACGCGACGTGCTGGAGGCATGGAAACAGCAGTCGCCGCAAAGTGCGCTCGCCTACGCAGCCAGTGGCTTCACTTTTGTCAGAAGTGCATGGCGAGTGCGCGGCGGGAAATTTGCCAGCGATACCCCGCAGGAGCGGTTTGATGGCATGAGCCAGCTTCTCGCCCGTGCCGATGGCGATTTGCGTCGAGCGGTGAAGCTCGATCCCCGATTGGCTGTGGGCTATGCGGCGCTGATGGACATGGCGATGCTGGAGAGCGACCGGCAGTTGATGGTATCGGCCATGAAGGATGGCATTGCTGCGGATCCCACGAGCTTTCCCGTTCTTGATTCGTTTGCCATGATCACGGAGCCGCGCTGGTTCGGATCGCTAGAGGCGCAAGCCCGGCTGATGGCCCTGATAGACAAGCAATCGTCGAAACAACCGCTCCTTCTCGTCGTCCGCACGTCGGTGCTCATGGATCAGGCGGACCTGGTAAGTTGCGATTGCAATCTGCCGGAACAGCGCGCCGCCTACCGAACCGTCTTCGATCAGGTGGGGACGGGAAGCAGCCTTATCGGCGCTGGCGCCAACGCGCTCGACAACAAGCAGTACGAAGTGGCCACCGTGTACCTTGCCGAGGCATTGCGTTTCGATCCCAACGATGCGGTGACGCGTGGCAATCTGCGCACAGCCATGGCCGGCATCGATCCTTCGCTGACGCCTCGCTGGCCCGGGCTGGTCGATCGATGATGCGGCTATATCGATAGAACAAAACCTCATTTCGCTTTGACCCGTGCCGCGCGGACAGTGTCCGCTGCGGCTTTTCCCGTTGGCCGCCCGGACGTCTGGACGTCCGGTCATCTTTCGGTGAGGGGCGGTGCGATGAGCGAAGCGACACGTGTTCTGCCGGGTCAGGCCCGTGCCCCAGCGGATGCCGCTGCGCGTCCTGTGCGATGGGGCGTGTTCTCCAACGAAGACTGGTGGTCGGTGTGGATCGGCCTGCTGGTAATCGTGGTGGCGTGGGCCTTGTTCGCCAACGGCAGCAGCCTGAAATGGCTGGCCGTGGCGCCGGCCAAGTGGAAGACGCTGGCGGAGGCGTGGCAGGGCATCGTGTCGCACGCTCCCAACTATCTCGCGCTCTTTGCCGCGTTCGCGCTGCTGTTCGGTACGGGGCTCGCGGTGCTTGGGCATTCGCTGGCGCGTTTTCTGCCGGCCTTTGCGATTCTGTTCGTGGTGTCGTTGCTGATCTTCACTGCTTCTGCCTGGGTCGAGGCGTCGCGCTACAACCTCGAGGCGCCGTTGCTCGCGCTGGGGTTGGGCCTGATCGTGTCCAACACGGTGAAGCTGCCTGATTGGTTCCAGTCAGGGCTGCGCGTGGAGTTCTACATCAAGGTCGGCATTGTGCTGCTCGGTGCCACGTTGCCGCTCACGCTGTTGGTGTGGGCAGGCCCGGTGGCGGTGGGGCAGGCGACCATCGTGTCACTCGCGACGTTCTTCACCATCTTCCTCGCCGGCAAGGCGCTAGGCCTCGACAAGCGTTTCGCGGCGGTGCTCGGCGTCGGCGGCGCGGTGTGCGGTGTTTCCGCGGCCATTGCCAGCGGTGGCGCGGTGCGTGCGCGTCGCGAAGATACCTCGGTGGCCATCACGCTGGTGGTGGTGTGGGCCATCGTGATGATCTTCGTGCTGCCGTTCGCGTCGCGCGCGCTGGGTTTGTCGACGGCGGTGGCGGGTGCGTGGATCGGCACGTCCGAATTCGCGGATGCCGCCGGTGTCGCTGCGGCGCAGGCATACGGCGATGCGGCACGCAACGCAGGCGGCGCCATTGCCGGTGCGCCGGATGCGGCGGTGCAGGCGTTCACGCTGATGAAGGTAGTGGGCCGCGATATCTGGATCGGCATCTGGGCGTTCGTGCTGGCATGGGTAGCCATTACGCGCTGGAATACCTCGGAAGATGGCGTGCAGGCGAAGGCGGATGTGCGCGACATCTGGGCGCGCTTCCCGAAGTTCGTGTTCGGCTTCGTGCTGGCGTCGGCCTTGGTCACGTGGATCGCCAGCCACTATTCGCTGGCCGATTACCGCAAGATCGTCACGCCCGATCTCGTCGCACCGATCAGCACGCTGCGAACCTGGGCGTTCACCTTCTGCTTCCTCAGCATCGGGCTCACGACGCGCCTGCGTTCGCTCACGGCCACCGGCTGGCGTCCGTTGCTGGCATTCACGGCGGGCGTGGTGGTGAACGTGATCATCGGCTACGTGCTGTCCGTGCACGTGTTCGCGAACTACTGGAACGGCCTGGGCGGATGAGCGTGGCGGTCACGCTCCCGCCGCGTTGCGAGCATTGCCGGCATCGCCGCAACGATCCGCGCGTGACGGAGCAGCTCATACCGGGGCTGACCTCGTTCGGTTCGGCCTATGGCGCGAGCATCGCGGCGAGTGCGCTGTGCGAGGTGCACGATTGTTTCGTGTCGCCGCTGGACACGTGCAGGCGATTCACGCCGCGCGATGGCGAGGCATCTGCTGCGCCATGCCGCGCGGCGGATGCGGCTCAGTCTTCGCTTTCTTCCGATGACTCAACGTCGCCTTCGTCGATCTCGACGTCGTCGGTGGTGCTGCCCTTGGCCAGCTCCTTGAGCAACTGGTAGATCTCGCGATACGCACGCGGCGGCTTGTTGCCGTCCTTTTCGATCTTGGCCTGGCGCACCAGCGAACGCAGGTGCTGGCGATCGACGTTGGGAAACTGCGCGATCACATCGCTCATCGCATTGTCCGGATCGGCCAGCAGGCGATCGCGCGTGGCTTCCAGGCGATGCATCGCTGCGGTTTCCTGGCGCTGCAGGTCGCGGTTTTCGCCGAGCGCAGCCCTTATGCCGTCAAACACGCTGTTCTCATGGCGGCGCATCACCTTGGCCAGAAAGGCCATCTGGCGCTTGCGCGCGCCGTGAGAGGTGATGCGGCGCGTGTTGGCGATTTCGCGCTGCACGTCTTCCGGCAATTCGAGCTTGGCCAGCTTGCTTGGCGGCAGCTCCATCAACTGGTTGGCCAGTGCCAGCACGGCCAAAGCGTCTTTGCGCTGCTGCGTGCGGGTCGGGCCGTAGTCGTGGTCCGGGTTGTCGGTGTAAGTGCGATTCACGGGTTCATTCCAACAGGTGGAGCGGGCGCTCAGGGTGCGGCAACAACGCCATCGAGCAGGTCGGGTTCGGCCTGTTCCAGCGCGAACCGCGGGATGGGCTCGCCATCGAGCTCCACGGTTTCGCAGAACATCACGGCGGGACGCACCCACAGGCCGTAGTCGCCGTAGAGCGCCTGGTAGACCACTACTTCCTCCATGGTTTCGCTGTGCCGGGCCGTGCCCAGGACGCGATAACGCTGGCCTTTGTAGTGGCGGTAGATGCCGGCTGTCAGTGACATGGCGTTCTCCGCGACGCTCTTTGCTTTCGGGCGCGCGACCCCATCTTCCGGAGTTGCGCGGGTAGGACCGCGTATTCTACCCGTTCCCCGTTTTTCTGCAGGAATTCACGTGACCCAGCTCAAGCCCACCCAGGACCGCAGCAACGACGAACTCGACCGCCTGGCCCAATTGGCCGAGGACGTGATCCGCCGGGCCCGCGCCGCTGGCGCCAGCCAGGCCGAGGTCGCCGCCAGCATCGACACGGGGCTGAACGTGAACGTGCGCCTGGGCGAGGTGGAAACGGTGGAGCACACGCGTGACCGCGGTTTCGGGCTCACCGTGTATTTCGGCCAGCGCAAGGGGTCGGCCAGCACGGCCGACCTCAACGCCGATTCGATCCAGGCCACGCTGGAGCAGGCCTGTGCCATCGCCCGCTACACCGAGGAAGACCCGGCCTCGGGTCTGGCCGACGCCTCGCGCATGGCGACCGAATTTCCGGACCTGGATCTGTGGCACCCGTGGCGCATCGAGACCGACCAGGCCATCGCGCTGGGCAAGCAGATCGAAGACGCCGGTCGCGCGCATGCCGGCATCACCAATTCCGACGGCGCCAGCGTGCAGATGGGCGAGAGCCTGGCCGTCTATGCGAATTCGCATGGTTTTCTCGGGCGCGAGCGCGGCACTCGCCACTCATTGTCGGTGGCGCTCATCGCCGGCGACGACGACGGCATGCAGCGCGACTACTGGTACGACAGCGTGCGCTCCGCCGATGATTTCATGAGCCCACAGGCGCTGGGCGACAAGGCGGCACAGCGCACGTTGGCGCGCATGGGCGCGCGTTCGCTTTCCACGCGCCAGGCGCCGGTGTTGTTCACGCCGGACGTGGCGCGCGGCCTGATCGGGCATCTGATCGGCGCGGTGAGCGGCGGCGCGCTGTATCGCCGCGCCAGCTTCCTGCTGGACCACGCGGGCAAGCAGGTGATGCCGTCGTGGATGAACATCGTCGAGCGTCCGTTCCTCATGCGCGGGCAAGGCTCCGGTGCATTCGATGCGGAAGGCGTGGCCACCCGCGACAGCTCGCTGATCGAAAGCGGCGTGCTCGCGCGCTACGTGCTGGGCAGCTACTCGGCGCGCAAGCTGGGGCTGCAGTCCACCGGCAATGCGGGCGGCATCCACAACATGATCGTCGAGCCCGGCCAGGACGATTTCGCCGCGCTGCTCAAGCGCATGGGCACCGGCCTGGTAGTGACTGAGGTGATGGGGCAGGGCGTATCCACGGTGACCGGCGACTATTCGCGCGGCGCGGCGGGTTTCTGGGTGGAGAACGGCCAGATCGTCTACCCGGTCGAAGAGATCACCATCGCAGCGAACCTGCGCGACATGTACGCCAACATCGTGGCCGTGGGTTCGGATGTGGATCATCGCTCGCACCTGCTCACGGGTTCGATCCTGCTGGAGCAGATGACCATCGCGGGTGAGTAGGACCTCTCACACCGGTAATCCGGGCGGACACTTGCTAGGATCAGGGCCGTCAGCTCTCCGCTGACAGAACCATCAGGCCTTTACGACCTAGGAGATGTACGCATGAGCGTTCCGCCCGAGTCCGTCGTACCGCCGCCGTCGAACGGCTCCGCCGTGCCGCCGTCCGATGTCCCTTCCGTCCAGGAGCGCCAATGGGCGATGTTTGCCCATCTGTCCGCCTTGCTGGGCCTCATCGTCACGGGTCACTGGTTCGGCTGGGGGTGTTTCCTCGGGCCACTGATCATCTGGCTGGTGAAGAAGGACACGATGCCCTTCGTCAACGACCAGGGGAAAGAGGCGCTGAACTTCAACATCACCGTGGCCATCGTTTTCTTCGCGCTGTTCGTGCTCACGCTGATCACGCTGGGCCTGGGCGTGTTGATCGCCATCCCTGTCGGCGTGGTGGTCGGTGTGGCCTGGCTGGTGTTCACCATCATCGCGGCCATCCGTGCGAACGAGGGCGTGCGTTATCGCTACCCCTTCACGCTGCGGCTGATCGGTTAGGCCGGCACCCAGGAAAAAGGCGACCTTCGGGTCGCCTTTTTCGTTTCAGTGCAGCCCCACGTAGGTGCGCTTGAAGCCGACTGGCTGTTCGAGCGTGGGCACTTTCCACGCACCCGTCACCACCATCTGCTGGCCATCGGGCGACATTGCCCAGGTCTGGTCGAGCTGCGTGCCATCGGCGTAGCGGATGTTCACCACCAGTTGGCCGCTCATGATCTGGCCGCGCACCATGGCATTGCCGTTGAGCGACTGGCGCGCGACGCCGTCCAGCTTGCCGGTGAGCTGGTCGCCGTTGCTCAAATGCACCTGAAAGGTCTTGGCGTCCTGCTGCACGAGCAACACCGAGTCGGTCTTCAGCGACGGTGGCATCGGATAGGTGGCCGTGGCGATGGGGTCTTTGTCGCCAGCATCCGCGGGTTTGGCGTCGCTGCCGCTGTCGCCGTGACGGCCATGACCGCCGCCACCCATGCCGCCGCCGTGGCCACCGCCACCCATGCCGCCACCGCCCATCCCTCCGCCGCCCATGCCACCGCCATGGCGGCCGCCGCCATGCCCGCCGCTGGCGGGCGCTGCGCTGGATGAGGATGAAGCAGGTGCCGATTGCTGCCGGGCGGCCAGCTCCTTGCGCGCTTCCACGCGCATCGCGGTGGTCAGGCCATCGGCGCTGTCGCTATTGCGATCGTCAAGGCGCCAGGCGCCGGAGAAGTCGGTGCTCTGGGCAAACGCCGTGCCTGCGGCAAGCAAGACGACGGCGCCGAGCCACGGGGCACGGAAAGCACGGACAGGGCGGAAGAGGGGCATCGCGTCGCAACGGTCGGGGATCTATCACGCTGGAACGTTCCAGCGTGGCGACTGTTGACCCGCAGCGGCAGCGGTTAGCGCAGGCGCGCGGCCGCGTAACGGGCCAGTTCTTCCAGCAGGCTGGCGCGTTCGCCGAAGGGTGCGATGGCGTCCAGCGCGTCCTGCGTGAGGCGAGCGAGATGCTCGCGCGACGCTTCCATGCCGATGATCGAGGGGAACGTCGGCTTGTCGGCGGCGGCGTCCTTGCCCGCGGTCTTGCCCAGTACGACCGACTCGCCTTCCACATCGAGAATGTCGTCGCGCACTTGGAACGCCAGGCCGACGGCGTGGCCGTAGCGGTCCAGCGCGGCCAGTTCGTCGTCGGAGGCGCCCGCCGCAAGGCCGCCCAGGTGCACGGCAGCGCGGATCAACGCGCCGGTCTTGCAGGCGTGCATGAACTCCAGCTCGGCCAGCGTCAGCTTGCGGCCCACGGCGGCCAGATCCAGCGCCTGCCCGCCGGCCATGCCGTCGGCACCGCAGGCGCGGCCCAGCACGCGCAGCATCTCGACACAGCGCGCGGGCGAAACGCCGGCGTCCACGTCGTGGGCAAGCAGCTCGAAGGCCAGCGCCTGCAGGGCATCGCCAGCCAGGATGGCCATGGCTTCGCCGAATACGATGTGACAGGTGGGGCGGCCGCGGCGCATGGCGTCGTCGTCCATGGCCGGAAGGTCGTCGTGCACCAGCGAATACGCGTGGATCAGCTCCACCGCCACGGCGGGGGCATCCAGCCGCGAACCTGCTTCGCCGAAGGCGTGGCCGGCGGCGTAGACCAGCAGGGGCCGCAGTCGCTTGCCGCCGCCGAGCACGGCGTAACGCATCGCCCGGTGCAATTCGACCGGTGCAGTGTCTTCAGGGGGAAGCGAACGGACGAGCGTCTCTTCGGCGCGGGCGATCAGCGTTTTGAGCTGTGCGCCGAGCTCAGAGCTCCGGTTCAAAAGGTTCGGCTGTGTCTGGGGCATCGGGATCGAGCAGCATTCGTACGCGCAACTCGGCATTTTCCAATGCCTGCTGGCAATGGCGGTATAGGCCGATGCCGCGTTCGAAGGAGGACAGGGATTCGTCCAGGCTCAATTCACCGCCTTCCATACGCGCAACCAGCTGCTCGAGTTCGTCCAGCGAGTGTTCGAAATCGGCGGCGGGGGCGACGGGGACGGATGCAGACTTGGCCATGGCCCGCAAAGCTAGCGCAGGGGGCGAGTGGAATCAATCACGGCAGGTATCAGTAGGCCGATTGCCATAGCGGACGGGCCTCGCCGAACAGGCTGAGGCCACGCGCCGTAAGCCAGCGGTCGCCCACGCCGATCAGCTCGTCACCCGCATAAAGCAGGGGGCAGGCTAGCCGGCGCCACGGCGGCATGCTGCTCTGCTGGAACAGGTCGCGCAGTTCGCGGGTATGCGCATCGCCCGCGGGGCGAAGCTGCTCGCCGCCGCGGCGAAGCCGGATGGTGAGGGCTTCGGCGAGCCGTCCTTGCGGTTCCATCCGCAGGCTGCCGCCATCGGGCAGGGCCAGCGGTTCGCCCAGCCAGGGAGCGTTCCAGTGCGGGTCGATCGAGGGCTGCGGCGGCAACGCCCACAGCCGTCCCTTCCACACATGCACTTCGGCGCCCGCCCAGCGGATGCAGGGGAGTTGCCCGTCGCGCGCGCTGCATTGGCGTTCGATCTGTTCGCGCTGCGCGGTGGTGGGCGCGGAAAGCCCGCGCGAATGCAGCCAATCGTCGAGCAGGGGATGGCGCAACGCCGGCGACAGGGCGAGCCAGCCGGCGGCATCGAGACTGCCGTTGGTGGTGTCGAGCAAATGCGCCTGCGCGGCACGCCACTGGCGTTCCAGCGTTTCGGTGGCGGAGCGATTGAGGCTGGCGCTGTGGACGATCGATTCCACCGCCTGTGGCCAATGCTGACTGAGGCGCGGCAGGATTTCGTGACGAAGAAAATTCCGCGAGAGGCGCGCGTCCTGGTTCGACGGATCGTCGATGCAGGGCAGTTCGTGCTGCTCCACGTAGCGACGCAATACCTCGCGAGGCGTATCGAGCAACGGGCGCCACAGCAACCCTTCGCCGAGGCGGCGCGTGACGCGCATGCCGCCGAGGCCCTCCGGCCCGGCGCCGCGCAACAACTTCAGCAGAACGGTTTCGGCCTGGTCATCGCGGTGATGCGCCAGCAACAGGCGCTCGCCCCTGCGCAGCGACGCGGCAAAGGCGCGATAACGCGCATCGCGCGCGGCCGCTTCCAGTCCATAGCCACGCGCGTGGTCCACCTCGACGCGCAGCACGAGGCACGCTACGCCCCATTCGTTCGCCAGCTGTTTGCAATGCACGGCCCAGCGATGACTTTGCTCGTGCAGGCCATGGTCGATGTGCAGTGCGCGCAACTCGCGCGCCTGCGCTTGGGGCATTTGCGAGAGTGCGTGCAGCAGGGCGGTGGAGTCGGGGCCGCCGCTGTAGGCCACGCACAAGTGGCCTTGCGGCTCTCGCTGCAAGGCGTGGCGAAGCGTGTCGATCAGCTTATTCACGGGTTGCGGGCTTCTTGCCTTTGTTGCGTACGTAGATCACCTTCGGACGCCCTTCGCCGGGGCTGCGGCGGTCCATGTCGAACAGCGTAGTGGCCGCGATCAGTTCGCTCAGCTTGTTGTAGCCGTAGCTGCGCGCGTCGAAGTTGGGGCGTTGCTTGGTGATGATGGAACCCACGCCGCCCAAGGCCGCCCAGCCGTCGTCGTCCGATGCGGCTTCCAGCGCATTGCGCAGCAGGTTCACCAGGCTGGAATCCTGCTTGAGCTGCGCCGCCGTGCGCGGCTTGAGCGGTTGTTCCTCATCCGGCTTGGCGGCAAGGATGTCGGTGTAGATGAACTTGTCGCATGCCGCCACGAAGGGGTCGGGCGTCTTGCGTTCGCCAAAGCCGTAGACGATCAAGCCGGATTCGCGGATGCGTGCGGCCAGTCGCGTGAAATCGCTGTCGCTGGAGACGATGCAGAAACCATCGAAGCGACCGGAATACAGCAAGTCCATCGCGTCGATGATCATCGCCGAGTCGGTGGCGTTCTTGCCGCTGGTGTAACCGAATTGCTGGATCGGCTGGATCGACTGCGTGAGCAGTTGCTCCTTCCAGCTTTTCAGGTGATTGGACGTCCAATCGCCATAGGCGCGCTTGACGTGCGCGGTGCCGTACTTCGCCACCTCGGCCAGCAGCGGTTCGGCGATGGCCGGCTGCGCGTTGTCGGCATCGATGAGGACGGCGAGCTTGGTGGCGTGTTCGTTGGCCATGGACGCGTTTCCGGGCGGCGTTGTCACCGATGGTAGCGCGCGTGCGTGAGTGGGCGGTGACGCGCGCCCAACGGCGCTGTGCAGTCAGGCGAGGCTGGTGCGGAAATTGAGTTCCACTGTTACGCCGGCGGGATCGAGCAGGAACAACTGGACCTGTTCCGGCGAGCCGCCAACGCGATAGGGCACGCCGGCCCGATCGAGCGTAGCCTGCATGCGCGGTGCGTCTTCGCAGGCCAGGGCGATGTGGGCGATCCAGCCGGTCGGTGCGGGTTCGCCGTGGGCTTCTTCGATCACGCTGAGGTGGATCAGCGGCGCGCCACCGGCGTAGAGCCAATGGCCGCGGGAACGCACGATGGGACGCGGGCCTTCTTCGAAGCCGAGCACGTCGATGTAGAAGCGCCTCGCCTGCTCGATGAGGTTGGCCGGCGCGCGCAGGTTGACGTGGTCCAGCCTGCGCACGCTCATGACGGCTTATTCCGTGTACGCGCCGTAGCCGCGCAGGCGCTTGTAGCGCAGTTCCATCAGGTCCTTGATGGGCAGCGCTTCCAGCTCGTCGAGCTGGTTGAGCAGCACGGCCTTGAGGCGCACGGCCATCGAATGCGGATTGCGATGCGCGCCACCCAACGGTTCGCGCACGACCTTGTCGATCAGGCCCAGCTCCAGCAGGCGCGGCGCGGTGAGGCCCAGCGCCTCGGCGGCGTCGCGCGCCTTCTCGGCGCTCTTCCACAGGATGGACGCGCAGCCTTCCGGCGAGATCACGGAATACGTGGAGTACTGCAGCATGACGGTGCGATCGCCCACGCCGATGGCGAGCGCGCCGCCCGAACCGCCTTCACCGATGACGGTGCAGACGATGGGCGTTTTCAGGTCCGCCATTTCCAGCAGGTTGCGGGCGATGGCTTCGGACTGGCCGCGCTCTTCCGCGCCCACGCCCGGGTAGGCGCCTGGGGTATCGATCAGGGTGATCAGCGGCAGGCCGAAACGCTCGGCCATCTTCATCAGGCGCAGCGCCTTGCGGTAGCCCTCGGGACGCGGCATGCCGAAGTTGCGGCGCACCTTGCCCTTGGTATCGCGCGCCTTCTGGTGGCCGATGATCATCACCGAGCGGCCATTGATGCGACCCAGGCCGCCCACGATGGCGGCGTCATCGGCATAGGCACGGTCGCCCGCCAGCTCGTGGAACTCGTCGCACATCACGCTGATGTAGTCGAGCGTGTACGGACGACCCGGATGGCGCGACAGCTGCGTCACCTGCCACGGCGTGAGGTTGCGGAAGATCTCGTTGGTCTTGAGCTTCAGCTTCTCGCGCAGGCGGGCGACTTCTTCGTCGATATTGAACGCCTGCCCGTGACTGGCATGGCGAAGCTCTTCAATCTTCGCGTCCAGCTCGGCGATGGGTTGTTCGAAATCGAGGAAGTTGGGATTCATTCGGTGCAGTTCATGACACGGAAGCGCGCAAGTATACCGGGCCGCGGAATTTCGCGGGAACGGGGGCGTATGGGGTTAGGAAAGGGTGAAAAGCGTCGCTGGGCTGTGCCGCCATGCGGTAGGTGGGAATTGGCTAGGCCATCCCCTCTCTCCACCGTGAAGGTGGCAAGACCTCGGCCCTCTAGCCACCGGAGAGGAGGCGCCAAGGCGTGCAACGTTCGGCTCTAAGTCCTCAACACCGCCTTACTCGCGATGTGGCCACACCGCTGTTTAGGGAGATCGTGACGATCCGGGCTCCAAATCCCTCGGGTTCGTATACCGCAGTCAGTGTGAGCTCTTGAGGCCATTCTCTTTGGGTTACTTTCGACGCGAAGCTAGTCCCCGTGGGATCTCTTGGGCCAGCAAGAGAAAAGTGACTCGAGCGGCGGCAGCCGATCGAAACGCCCGCCGCGTAGGCGGCACGCTGGCGGGAGCGTTGCAGAGGGGCGGCAGCAACACTGCCGCCTAAACGAAGGGCAAAGGCACTGGATGACCAGCCATTCGGCTGTTGAAAAAGCGCCTCCTGCTTTCGCAGGAATGACGATCAAAAGCTAGATTCCGGCCTGCGCCGGGATGACGAGCTAGGGGCTCAATCGCCCCGCGGCCGATCATCCGTCTTCACGATGCGCAGCTTGGCCGCCTCCACGCCCGGCACCGCCCGGATCGCGCGCAGGAGCTCGGGGATGGCGTCCACCCGCCATTCCTCACCCAGTTCCAGGTCGGCCTGTGCGGTGGCGTTGTGGTAGCCGTGAAGAATCACACTGGCTCGCCCACCCCGGTACCCGGCCAGCGTGCGACGAAGGTCCTCGATGAAAGTGGGGTTCACCCCGTTCAGTTTCAAACGCAGCAGACGCGCATATCGGCGGCAGGCATCGCCCAGGGTGTAGGCGCTGCGGGCGCGCAGTGCGAAGCCGCCGCCGGAGAAATCGTCGATGCGCAGGCCGCCTTCCACCACCAGCAGTTCGTCGCGCGTGAGCAGCGGCGCGACCTGCTGGTAGAGCTCGCCAAAAAAACTCACTTCGACGATGCCGGTGCCGTCTTCGAGGCGCACGAACGCGTCGCTATCGCCGCGCTTGCGGATGGCGGTAACCATGCCGGCGACGGTCCACGGCGTATCGGGGCCGCGGCGGAAGCGGTTGTTGTCGCCGTCGTCGTTCTTGCGCGGCTTGGGTGGCTGGTAGCGCTCGGCGATCTCGCCCAGCGGGCAGGTGGAAAGCTGGGCGAGTTCGTCCTTCCACGGATCGGTGGGATGGCCGGAAAGGTAGTGGCCCAGGGTGTCGCGTTCGCCTTGCAGCAACTGCTCCAGCGGCCACTCCGGCACGGTGGGCAGCTCCACCTGCACGACGGGCGCGACGCTTCCCATCATGGCGCCGAACATGTCGTTCTGGCCGCTCTGGCGATCGCGCAGATGCTGCTCGGCCACTTTCATCGCGTTCGGCAATTGCGCCATCAGGCTGGCGCGATTGTCCGCCAGCGCGTCGAGCGAGCCGGAGAGAATCAATGCTTCCAGCACGCGTCGATTGAGCTTGGTCGAATCCACGCGACGACAGAAATCGGGCAGGTCCTTGTACGGGCCGTTGCGCTTGCGCTCGTCGGCAATCGCTTCGCACGCGCCCTGGCCCACGCCCTTGATGGCGCCCAGGCCGTAGCGGATCACCTTCGGCTCCACCGCCACGAACATGAACTCGGACGCGTTCACGTCCGGCGGCAGCACCTTCAGGCCAATGGCCTTCGACTCGTCGATGAAGGTGACGGCCTTGTCGGTGTTGTCCATGTCCGACGAAATCGTCGCGGCCATGAACTCGGCGGGGTAGTGCGCCTTCAGCCATGCGGTTTGATACGACACCAACGCGTACGCGGCAGCGTGCGACTTGTTAAAGCCGTAGCCGGCGAACTTCTCCATCACGTCGAAGATTTCGTCGGCCTTGGTGCTGCCGACGCCGTCCTTCGCGGCACCCTCGCGGAACTTGGCGCGTTCCTTCGCCATTTCCTCGACTTTCTTCTTGCCCATCGCGCGGCGCAGCAGGTCGGCGCCGCCGAGCGTATAACCGCCCACGATCTGCGCCATCTGCATCACCTGCTCCTGATAGACCATGATGCCGTAGGTCTCTTTCAGGACGGGTTCGACGCGCGGATCGGGGTACACCACTTCTTCGCGGCCGTGCTTGCGCGCCACGAAGCTGGGGATCAGGTCCATCGGGCCGGGGCGATACAGTGCGCCCAGGGCGATCAGGTCTTCGAAACGGTCGGCCTTCGCATCCTTGAGCATGCGCTGCATGCCGGCCGATTCGAACTGGAAGATCGCCACCGTCTGCGCTTTCTTGAACACCTCGTTGTAGGTGTACGCGTCATCCAGCGGCAGCGCGGAAATATCCAGCGCTTCTTCGCCGGTTTTCGCGCGGCGCAGATTGATCGCCTTCACGGCCCAATCGATGATGGTCAGCGTGCGCAGGCCGAGGAAGTCGAACTTCACCAGGCCGACCGCTTCCACGTCGTCCTTGTCGTACTGCGTGACCACGCCCGCGCCACCCGGTTCGCAGTACAGCGGAGCGAACTCGGTGAGCGGCTTGGGACCGATCACCACGCCGCCGGCGTGCTTGCCGACGTTGCGCGTGAGGCTTTCCAGGCTCAACGCCAGGTCGATCAGCGTGCGTGCTTCTTCGTCCTGCTCGTAGAGTTCGCAGAATTCCTTGACGATGCGATCGGGTTCTTTCTTTGCCTTTTCCGAACGACCCAGCGCGCATTGCAGCGTGAGGTCGAGCGGGCGCGCGGGAATGAGCTTGGCGATGCGATCGACGGCGTTGTAGCCCATGCCGAGTACGCGGCCGGAGTCGCGCAGCACGGCCTTCGCGGCCATGGAACCGTAGGTGATGATCTGGCTGACGTGGTCACGGCCGTATTTGCGCGCGACGTAGTCGATCACCTCGTCGCGGCGATCCATGCAGAAGTCGATGTCGAAGTCGGGCATCGACACGCGTTCGGGATTGAGGAATCGCTCGAACAGCAGGTCGAACTGGATCGGGTCCAGGTCGGTGATCTTGAGTACCCACGCCACCAGCGAACCCGCGCCCGAACCGCGGCCCGGGCCGACGGGAATGCCGTTCTGCTTACCCCAGTTGATGAAGTCCGCCACGATCAGGAAGTAGCCGGGGAAGCCCATCTTGATGATGACGTCCAGCTCGCGTTCCAGGCGCGTTTCGTATTCCTCGCGCGTGCGGCCGGGCGCCACGCCGGCGAACTCAAGACGTTCCCGCAGGCCTTCGCGCGAGATCGCGCGGATGTAGCTGGCCAGGTCGTGGCCTTCCGGCACCGGAAAGTCGGGCAGGTAGTACGTGCCGAAATCGAGCTGCAACGTGCAGCGCTTGGCCAGCTCGACGGTGTTTTCCAGCGCCTCGGGAAGGTCGGCGAACAACGCTTCCATTTCCTCGGGCGACTTGAGGTATTGCTGGTCGCTGTAGTCGCGCGGGCGCTTGGGGTCGGCGAGCACGCGTCCCTGGTTGATGCACACGCGTGCTTCGTGCGATTCGAAGTTGTCCGCCTTGAGGAAGCGCACGTCGTTGCTGGCGATGACGGGAAGGTCGAGCTGCGCGGCGAGCGCCAGCGCGGCTACGTTCCAGTTTTCCTCGCCTTCGCGGCCGGTGCGCGTGAGTTCGAGATAGAGGCGGTCGGCCATCAGGTTGGCGAACGGACGCAGGCGCGCTGCCGCGTTGTCCACGCCCTGGTTCACGGCGATGCGCCCGGCTTCGCTTTCGCGGCCGAGCAGGGCGATCAGGCCCTTGGTGGTTTCCGGCGTGAGCCAGCTGGCATCGACCAGCGCGCGTCCACTGTGCTGGCCGTCGCGCCACGCGCGCGACACCAGCCGCGACAAATTCAGATAACCCTCGCGGTCCTGGCAGATGAGGGTGAGACGCCAGGGGCGCGGGTCATCGGGTGCGCTCACCCACACGTCGCAACCGCCGATCGGCTTGATGCCGGCCGCGCTGCAGGCCTTGTAGAACTTCACCAGCGCGAACATGTTGCTGTCGTCGGTCAGCGCGACGGCCGGAATACCCAGGCGCACGCACGCTTCAACCAGCCCCTTGATGCGGATGGTCGAGTCGACCAGCGAGTATTCGCTGTGAAGGTGGAGGTGAGCGAAGCGGACGGACATGGCGCACGCGCAAGATGGATGTCCAGCCTAACGGTGCGGCACGGGGCGGGCAAGAATTGACATTGGTTCCGCCCCGGCTTTTCCGCGCGGTATCAGGAGGATGCCGGGCTTGCGCTGGCGGTGCTTGGCGCTTCGGGCGCGGGCTGGGCGAGCAACTCGTCCACTTCGGTCATGATGGTGTTCAGCGAGTCTTCGCCGTAGCCGGTATGGACGTGGGCGATGCGCCCATCGCGCCCGATCATCACCATGAAGGGCAGGCCGTTGATCTTGTATGGCTTGCCGATGCGGTTGTCCGCGGCGTCGTAGGTGAGGATGACGTCGAGGTTCTTCCAGCGGCGGCGCAAGTCCTTGAACTTGTCGTATTCGTCGTCGTGGTTCACGCCGACGACCTTCAGCTCGTCAGCGCCTTTCAGTTTCTGCAGCGCCGCGAGCACCGGCAGCTCCTTCCGGCAATAAGCGCACCACGAGGCCCAGAAGGACACGATGATCACCTTGCCGTGCATGCCCGAGATGAGCACGTCGTGTCCGTCGCGGTCGTGGCCGAGATAGTCCGGCGGCACCTCGCCCGGAGCCGGCAGCGCCTGGCAGAAGGTGGCCATGCCCAGGGCCAGCACGGCAAGTGCATTTCGCATCGAGCGTTTCATGGCGTCTCCCCTTTGACCGGCCAAGCATAGCCGAGGCGTGGAGACCCGCATCGGGCCGAGGCAGGCCGGACCTGTGGCGGTTGCAGGGAAGGCCGGGGACTGGCATGGTCCGGTGCTTTATCCATCTGGACGGCAGCCTTGGCGCTCGCCGGGGAAGCACTGATGTCATTGATCCGTTCGCTGTTCACCGTCAAGCCTATCGAGGCCTCGCTCTCGGCCAGCGACAACATGCGGCGCACGCTGGGGCTGAAGGACTTGATCGTCCTGGGCGTGGGTGCGGTGATCGGCGCGGGCATCTTCGTGATCACCGGCCAGGCGGCCGCCGAGCATGCCGGTCCGGCGCTCACCATATCCTTCGTGCTGGCCGGACTCGCCGCCGCGCTGGCGGCGCTGAGCTACGCGGAATTCGCGGCCATGCTGCCGGTGTCGGGCAGTGCGTATGTCTACGCGTACGCGACGTTCGGCGAATTGCTGGCCTGGTTCATCGGGTGGAACGTGGTGGCCGAGTATCTGCTGGCGGTGTCGTCGGTGGCGGTGGGCTGGTCCGGTTACGGCGTGGGCCTGTTGCACAGCATGGGCATCGACGTGCCGGCCGTGCTGGCGAATGCGCCGCTGGCATTCGTCGACGGGCACTTCGTGGTGACCGGTGCGTTGATCAATCTGCCAGCGCTGTTGGTAGTCGCCGCGATCACCGCGCTGCTGTATTCCGGCACGCGCCAGTCGACGCTGTTCGCCAGCGTCGTGGTGGTGCTCAAGGTGCTGGTGGTGATCCTGTTCGTGGTGTTCGGCCTGCAGTACATCGACACCTCGCTGTGGCACCCGTACGTGCCGGCGAACCAGGGCGGGACGCATTACGGCTGGAGCGGCGTGTTCCGCGCGGCGACCAGCGTGTTCTACGCATACATCGGTTTCGACGCGGTGGCGACGGCGGCGCAGGAAACGCGCAACCCGCAGCAGAACGTGCCGGCCGGCATCCTCATCTCGCTGGCCGTGTGCACGGTGCTCTACATCATCGTGGCGGCGGTGCTGACGGGCCTGGTGCCGTATCCGCAGCTGGCTACGGCCGAGCCGGTGGCCACCGCGCTGGCGGCCCATCCGCAGCTTGCGTGGCTGAAGTTGCTGACGCAGGTGGGCGCCGTGGCCGGTCTGACGTCGGTGATCCTGGTGATGCACCTGGGCCTGGCGCGCATTCTCTACACGATGGCTGGCGATGGCCTGCTGCCGCGTACGTTTGGCGCGGTGCATGAGCGCTTCAAGACGCCGCATCGCACGACCGTGCTGGTGGGCGTGATTGGCGGCGTGCTTGCCGCGGTGTTTCCGCTGAGCCTGCTGGGCGATCTGCTTTCCATGGGCACGCTGCTGGCGTTTGCCACGGTGTGCATCGGCGTGCTGGTGCTGCGCCACACGCGCCCGGATCTGCCGCGTGGGTTCCGCGTGCCCGCCGCACCGGCGGTGTGCTCGCTCGGTGTGATCGTGTGCCTGTTCCTGCTGGCGCAGATGAATGCCGGCAACTGGATGCTGCTCGCCGGCTGGACCGCGCTGGGCATGCTCATCTACATCGGCTACGGCTACCGGCACAGCGCACTCAGGGCGCGCGGCTGAGCACGCATCGCGCGGCGACGATGGCGCTCCATCGTCGCCGACCTCCGGTTCACCAGATGTGGAAGCGCTCGCTCATGTCGTATGGCTGGAGGTAGTGGTCCAGTCCCTGCACCCTTAGCGGTTGGCGGTCGTAGTCGACGTGCTGGTATTCGGCCTCGGCGATCGCGGACATCTCATCGGGTGTGAGTTGCGACGACGGTGTGAGGTTGGGGCTGACGTCAGGGTCGTTTGGGCGGCGGTAGGTGCTCATGACGCAACTCCTGCGGTCGAATGCGCGCTTGGAGTTCGAGAGCCCACGCCGCTGGGGAGGCCGCGTGGGGCCAGCATCCGTGCCTGATGGAAGCACACCGCACCGTGGTGCGTTGCATGGGGTGAGCCGAGCGCCGGTGGCTTCGCTTCCTTATCCCTTCGGATGCAGCTGCAGCGAAAAAGGTTGCTTCGACGTACGCGTGGCGGCAGCCTGCGCTGCTCCTTGATTTCAAGCGTAGCTTAGCGCTGTTGCGCGCCGATGACGTGGGTCATTGGGCATGCAGGAAGAGGCACGGATTGGCCTCGCTGTTGCATTCGGCGATGCGGTATCAGCGCTCGCGAGAGCAGCCTTCAGCTCAGAACAGAACGCCCTGGTCCACCAGGATTTTCACCGGCGCAAAGCTGCGCCGATGATGCGGGCAGGGACCAAGCCGCTGCAGTGCGGCCAGATGCGCAGGCGTGCCATAGCCCTTGTGTTCGGCGAAGCCATAACCGGGATGCTCGCGATCGAGCTGCACCATCCAGCGGTCGCGCGTGACCTTGGCGAGAATGGATGCGGCACTGATGGCAGGTTCCAGTGCGTCGCCACCGACGATGGCGCGTCCCGCGCAGGGAAGGTCGCGTGGCAGTGCGTTGCCGTCGATCCACGCTTCGTGCGCGGAAGGCGTGAGCCCCGCCAGCGCGCGGCTCATGCCCGTCATGGTGGCCTGGAAAATATTGATGCGGTCAATCTCGTCGGACATCACCAAAACGATGCTGTAGGACAGCGCGCGTTCCACGATTTTCTCGTAGAGCGATTCGCGCTTGGCGTGCGTAAGTTTCTTGGAGTCGTCCAGGCCGCGGATGCGTGGCTTGGATGGATCGAGAATCACCGCAGCCACGGCCACGGGACCAGCCAGTGGCCCACGTCCCGCTTCGTCCACGCCAGCGATAAAGCGCACGACGGCATCGGCGGCAGGCGCCTCGCGACGCGTCCTGGCCTTCACCTCAACCATGGCGTGCCTCGATCAGTTCCGCGACGGCGTTGGCGGCAAGATCGCCGGCGTGCCCTTCGAGATTGCCACGCAACGCAAGATGCAATTGCTCGAACGCGGCCACGATGGCGCCGCGCCTTTCGCTGTCGTGAAACAGCGACAGCGTGGCCTCGGCCAGCTTGTCGGCGGTGAAATCATCCTGCATCAGTTCGGGAACCAGCACCACGTCGTCGCCCATGCCGTTGGCGCGGGCCAGAATATTGGGCAGCGAATAGACGTCCGTCTTGAGCATGTTAAGCGCGCGCGCAATGCGGTAGCTCACCGGCGACACGCGGTAACCCACCACCATGGGGCGCTTGGCCAGCATCGCTTCCAGCGTGGCCGTACCCGAGGCGAGCATCACCACGTCGGCCGCGAGCATGGCTTCGTGCGCGTGACCGTCGATGAGTTGCGGCGCGCTTTCGCCTTCGGCGTGGCCGATGATTTCTTTCAGGCTGGCGTGCACGCGCTCGTTCGCGGCGGGCACGATGATGCGCAGTCCCGGCATCTGTGCCGCGATCTTGCGCGCGGCTTCGATGAAGGCCGCGCCCAGCTGCTTGATTTCGGAACCGCGACTTCCCGGCAATACGGCAAGCACGGGAACACTGAGCGGAATGCCGAGGAAATCGCGTGCGCCGATGCGATCCGACACCAGCGCAAAGCGATCGGCCAGCGGATGCCCTACGAAGCGCGCGTCGACGCCGTGACGTGCGTAGATGGCCGGTTCCATCGGGAACAGGCACAGCACGCGGTTGGCGCTGCGTCCGATTTTCTCCGTACGCTTTTCGCGCCACGCCCAGACCGAAGGGCTCACGTAGTGCACGGTGCGGATGCCGGCTTCGCGCAGGCGCTTTTCGACGCCGAGGTTGAAGTCGGGCGCATCGATGCCGACCACCACGTCGGGGCGCGCGGCGATGAGCCGTGCCACCAGCTCCTTGCGCAGCTTCAACAGTCGCGGCAAATGCGAGACGACTTCGGCGAAGCCGAACAGCGACAGTTCCTTGATGTCGTACCAGGAATCGAAGCCGGTGGCCTGCATGCGCGCACCGCCGATGCCGACGAAGCGCGCCTCGGGATAACGGCGGCGAAGCGCGGCGACCAGGTCGGCACCCAGCTGATCGCCGGAATCTTCGCCGGCAATCACGGCGATGGTGGGGGCGCGCCTTGTCACCTGGTTCTCAAGCATGTCGCCATCCGCCGTAAGAGCCAGCGCCTGTTTTGTTGATATGAGCAAAGCCCATATCAACGCGCCAGCGAGCGCTCGCTGCGATCGAGGAATTCCAGCATGGCGCGCACGTCGTCGCTGTCGTTGGCCTGCGTGCTCAGCTGCTCGCGTGCGTCGGCCAAGGTGAGGCCGGCCATGTACAGCGTGCGGTACGCGCGCTTGATCGCCGAAATGCGCGTGGTGTCGAAGCCGCGGCGCTTGAGGCCTTCGCTGTTGATGCCGCGCGGACGGCCGCGCTGCTCGTTGGCCATCATCACGAACGGAGGCACGTCCGAGCCCAGCAGGCAGCCCATGCCAATGAAGGCATGCGCGCCGATCTTGCAGAACTGGTGCGCGCCCGAGAAACCGGCCATCACCACCCAGTCGCCCACTTCCACGTGGCCAGCCAGCGCGGAGTAGTTGGAGAACACGGTGTTGTTGCCGATCTGGCAGTCGTGGGCTACGTGCACGTACGCCAGCAGCCAGTTGTCGTTGCCGATGCGCGTGGCGCCGCCGCCTTCTTCGGTGCCACGGTTGATGGTGACGAACTCGCGGATCTGGTTGCGGTCGCCGATGATCAGCTCGGTGCGCTCGCCCTTGAACTTCTTGTCCTGCGGCGCGCCACCCAGCGAGGCGAACTGGCTGATGTGGTTCTCGCGGCCGATGCGCGTGGGACCTTCGATGACCACGTGCGGACCAATCACCGACCCTTCGCCAATATGCACGTCGGCACCGATCACGCTGTACGCGCCGATGCTGACGTCATTGGCAATGACGGCAGAAGGATCGATCTGCGCGGTGGCATGGATCATTTGTCGGACCTCGCGGCGCACATCAGTTCGCAGCTGGCCACTTCCTTGCCGTTGACGATGGTGCGCGCCTCGAACAGGC
The DNA here is from genome assembly GCF_040545895.1 of Dyella japonica. GTDB lineage: Bacteria > Pseudomonadota > Gammaproteobacteria > Xanthomonadales > Rhodanobacteraceae > Dyella > Dyella japonica_D. The sequence goes on along the minus strand of NZ_JBEPMU010000001.1, from coordinate 1,440,096 downwards.
CCATGCTGCGCAGCAGGCGCTTGAGTTCCACTTCGAGGCGGAGCTGGTCGCCCGGCACCACCGGTGCGTTGAAGCGCGCATTGTCCACCTTGGCCAGGTAGAACAGCGGGCTGCCCGTGGTGCCCTTGAGGCGGCTGGAGATCTGCGTGAGCAGGCCGGCGGCCTGCGCCATGGCTTCCACGATGAGCACGCCCGGCATCACCGGATGACCAGGGAAATGGCCCTGGAAGAACGGCTCGTTGATCGTCACGTTCTTGATCGCCACGGCGCTCTTGTCGGGCACCAGCTCGATCACGCGGTCCACCAGCAGGAACGGATAGCGGTGCGGCAGCAGCTGCTGGATCTGTTCCACGTTCACGGGAAGGTGGAAGGGCACGGTCAGGTCACTCATTGTTGCTGTCCTTCTCCAGCGCCGAGATCCGGCGCGCGTATTCATCAAGATGCTTGAAACGGGCTGCGTTGCGCCGCCACAGGCGGTTCTCCTGCAGCGGAACGCCCGAAGAGTATTCGCCCGGCTCGCGTATGGAGTGCGTGACCAGGCTCTTGGCGGTAATGGTAACCCGGTCGGCCAGCTCCAGATGGCCCAGCACGCCAGCATTGCCGCCGATCATGCAATAACGGCCGATCTTGGCACTGCCGGCCACGGCGGCACAGCCTGCCAAAGCAGTATGCGCACCGATGTAGACGTTGTGGGCGATCTGGATCTGGTTATCCAGCCGCACGTCTTCCTCGAGCACGGTGTCGTCCAGCGCGCCGCGGTCGATGGTGGTGTTGGCGCCGATCTCGCAGTCGTCGCCGATGCGCACGCCGCCCAGCTGGGGCAGCTTGATCCAGTGATCGCGGTCGAAGGCGAGGCCGAAGCCGTCCGATCCGATCACCGCACCCGGATGCACCAGCACGCGCTTGCCCAGGGTGACGCGGATGACCAGGGTCACGCGCGCCACCAAGCGGCATTGTGCGCCCACCGTGCACTCGGGGCCGATGATGCAATGCGGGCCGAGGATGGCGCCGTCTTCCACCACGGCACCGTCTTCGATCACGCAGCCCGGGCCAATGCTCGCGGTGGGCGCGACACGGGCCGTCGGCGCCACCACGGCGGTGGGATGGACGCCCTGCGGCGCCGCGGGCAGGCGTTCGAACAGGGCGGCGATCTTGGCGTAGACCACGTACGGGTCGCGGGCCACCAGGGCGATGCCCGGGCTGTCGGCGACGTTCTCCTCGCGCATCACTACCACGCCGGCCCGCGTGGCGGCCAGTTGCGAGGCGTACTTGCTGTTGGAGAGGAAGCTCAACTGGCTGGGGCCTGCGCCAGCGAGGGTGCCGACGCCATCGATGACGTGCGAGCCGTCGCCATGGCACACCAGGCCAAAACGCTCGGCCAGCTCGGATACGGTGATCTGGAAAACGCTCATATCAGCTCCCTGCAATCGATGCATTGTAGGGCGGCCCGTGAAGGGCATCAAAAAATCGCATCGCGCCAGCGATGGTGGCCGCAAAAAAGAAGGCGCGGCCATGCCGCGCCTCCTGGTGGTTCGATCCCTGGACTGCCGGTTGGTTAGAACTGGCTGCCGAAGGTGAACTGGATGCGCTCTTCGTAGTGACCATCATCCGCCTGGGTGCGCAGCGGCACCGCAAAGTTGATGATCAGCGGGCCGATCGGCGCTTGCCAGTGCAGCGACAGGCCGGTGGAGACGCGCAGCGTCTTGGCCGTGAAGCTCTGGTAATCCTGGTAAGCATTGCCGACGTCCACGAACCACGACACGCGAGCCGTGTTGATGTCCTTGAGGAACGGCAGCGGCAGGTACAGCTCCGCCGTGCCCAGCACCTTGAACGCACCACCCAGCGGCTGCGCGTAGCTGTACACGCTGCCGTTACAGGTGCCGTTCGCCGACGGCGTGATCGGCACCTGCTTGCCGCTGGCGTCGGCCACGGTGCCCACGCAGACGCGGGGACCGAGCGTGTTGTCCTGGAAGCCGCGAACGTCGCGCACACCGCCGGAGTAGAAGTTTTCCCAGAATGGGAAGGTGATCTTCTCGCCAGCCGTGTAGGTGGTGCCGCCGTCGTTGTCGAAGGTCTGGCCGTAGGTCTTGCCGTAGCCGACCTGACCGTCCACATAGAGCACGAAGCCCTTGCCGATCGGCCAGTAATGATTCGCCTCGCCCATGATCTTGTAGTACTGCACGGTCGAGCCGGGCAGGGCGATATCGGTCGACAGCGAGATCAAGCCACCGCGGGTCGGCGCCCAGTAACCGTTGCGCGTGTCATGGTTCCAGCCCAGCGTGGCATCCCACGTGTGGATGGTCTGGTGGCCCAGCGCGTTCTGGTAGTCGATCAGCACCTGCGGCGAGTAGTTGGCCGTCTGCGTAACCGTGTTGCCGTTCTCGTCGACGGTCAGGTACTGGTAGCTGAGGTTGATCTTGTTGCTGCTGAGGCCCAGGCCCGCGCGGATGTTGTCCGTTTCGGAGATCGGGAAGCTCAGGAAGCTGGAGAACGACTTCATCGAACTTTCGTAGTTCACGAAGTCGCTGTTGGTGTCGCCGTAGTTGCTCTTGGTGTAGCCGGCGTTGTAACCGATACCCACGCCGCTGTCGGTGAGGTACGGGTTGAAGTAGCTGGCGTTGATGCTGGTGGAGTAGTCGCTGCGCGACGCACCCACGGTGAAGCTGTCACCGGTGCCCATGAAGTTGTTCTGCGACACCGACGCGGACAGGATGATGCCCGAGTACTGCGAGTAGCCCACGCCGAACATCAGGCTGCCGGCGGACTGTTCTTCCACCTTCACCGTCAGGTCGACCTGGTCTTCGGTGCCCGGCACCAGCGCCTTGTCGATGTTGACCGTCTTGAAGTAACCCAGGCGCTGCAGGCGGATCTTCGAACGGTCGATGGCCGGCTGGGAGAACCAGCTGCCTTCCAGCTGACGCATTTCGCGGCGCATCACATCGTCTTCCGTGCGGGTGTTGCCCTGGAAGATCACGCGGCGCACGTACACGCGCTTGCCCGGCTCGATGTAGAGCGTGAGGTCGACGGTGCGCTTGTCCTTGTCGAGCTTGGGCACCGGCGTCACCTTGGCGAACGCGTAACCGATGCTCGCCAGGATGTTCTTGATCGAATTGGTGCTCGCCTCGATCGCCTTGCGATTGAAGGTGTCGCCCTTGTGCACGTACACCAGCTGGTGCAGCGCATCTTCGGGGAGAATCAGTTCGCCCAGCAGGTGCACGTCGGAGATGGTGTAGATGTCACCTTCCTTGACGCTCGCGGCGATGTACATCGAGCGCTTGTCCGGCGCGATGGTCACCTGCGTGGAGTCGACGCCGAAGTCGGCGTAGCCGCGGTCCATGTAGTAGGACTGCAGTTTCTCCAGGTCGCCCGAGAGCTTTTCGCGCGAGTACTGGTCGTCCTTCGAATACCATGACAGCAGGTTGGACGTGTCCGACTCGAAACCCTTGCGGATGTCCTTGTCGGTGAACGCCTTGTTGCCGACGATGTTGATTTCCTTGATCTTCGCGACCTTGCCTTCGCGAATTTCGATATCGATGGCGACGCGGTTGCGATCGAGCTGGGTCACGTGCGGATCGACCGACACGTTGTACTTGCCGCGGTTGTAGTACTGGCGCACCAGTTCCTGCTGCACGCGATCGAGCGACAGGCGATCGAAGGTTTCACCTTCGGACAGGCCGATTTCCTTCAGGCCCTTGCGCAGATCTTCTTCTTTGATGTCCTTGTTGCCGCGCAGGGTGAGCTTGGCGATCGAGGGACGCTCGACCACCTTGATGACCATGATGTCGCCTTCGCGATCGATTTCGACGTCGCTGAAGAACTTGGTCTGGTAAAGGGCGCGAATGGCGCGCTGGGCGCCGTCGTTGGTCAGGCGGTCGCCACGGTTGACCGGCAGGTAATTGAGCACCGTACCGGCGGAAATGCGGCTGAGGCCATCGATACGGATATCGGAAACGACGAACGGCTCGAAAGCGAGGGCATTGGCGGAGAGTGAGGCAAGCAGGATCAGGGCGGCGATACGCTTCATCGTCGATTCCGTTGGTTTATTCCGATGAGGCGGCCGAAACCGCCCCGATCAATACGTGAAGCCAGGACAAGCCCAGCCTTGAAAGGGTGCTTGCATCTTCCCCAGATGCGCCGGGTGAACCACCGCCGTGTGCCCGTGGCAAGCGCGTGATCGCGCACGCCGCAGGTACACCTGTCCGTCGGACGAAAGCGCGACTTTCGGCAAAGCCGGCGCGCGTCACGTGGGCAGGAAGCGGTGGATGTCGTTGTAGAAAGCCAATCCCATTAACGTGAACAACATGACTAGGCCGACATACTGACCTGCCATCATCGCACGTTCGCTGACGGGGCTGCCTTTAACCAACTCAATAAGGTAATACAGCAGCCAACCACCGTCCAAGACGGGAATCGGCATGAGGTTGAGGATCGCAAGACTTAGCGAGACCATGGCCAGGAAGCTGAAGAACCAGCCCATCCCCATGCTCGCCGAGGCATTGGCGACCTGGGCGATGCCGATGACGCCCGAGAGATTCTTGGTCGATGCCTGACCGGTCAACATCTTGCCGATCATGTTGAACGTGGAGGCGGCGCTGTTCCAGGTCATCTCCAGCGAACCGCCGATGGCCTTGAGCGGACCATAGCGAAGCACGGCCGGTTCGCGCTGGGCGAACTGCACGCCGATCACCCAATTGGTCGGCTGGCCTTCCAGCGACTCCATGCGGGCCGTGACGGAGAGCGGGAGGGTCTTGCCGCCACGTTCCACCACGATGGCCAGGGTCGGCGACTTGGCCGCTTCCTGCGGCACCAGGCGCTGGAACTCCTCGTAACTGTCCACCGCGGTGCCGTTGAGACCGATCACGCGGTCGCCGCCCTGCATGCCGCCCACCGAGGCAGGTTTGCCGGGAAGCACGAGGGCCACGACGGCCGGCGAGGGGGCGAGCTTGAGGCCGAGTTCGTCCAGGTACTGGCCAATGTCCTGGCCGGCCGGAAGGTGGTCTAGCGGCAGCACGAGGTTGCGCGTGGCGCCGTCCGTGCCGCGCACCTGCATGGGCAGCGGATCGCGGCCGAGCAGGGAGTTGGCGACGACATCCATGGAGTCGCTCCATGTCTGCACCGCGCGCCCGCCCACGCTAAGAATACGGTCACCGGTTTGGACGCCTGCCTGCGCGGCAATGCTCTGCGGCACCGCGGCGATGACGGGCGCCACGTCCGGTTTGCCGACGATGAACATCAGCCAGAACGCGAACAGCGTGAAGATGAGATTGAACGCGGGGCCGGCGGCCACGATGGCGATGCGTTGCCATACGGGTTTGGCGGTGAATTCCTGGCCGGCGAGTGCGGGATCGACCTCACCTTCGCGGGCGTCGAGCATCTTTACGTAGCCGCCCAGGGGAATCATGGCCACCTGGTATTCGGTGCCGTCCTTGCCGATGCGCTTCCAGATGGCCTTGCCGAAACCCACGGAGAAACGCAGCACCTTGACGCCGCAACGCCGTGCCACCCAGTAGTGTCCAAATTCGTGAAAGGTCACCAACACGCCGAGCGTGACGAGCAACCAAAACACTGAGCCAAATACACTATTCATCGGTGAGAGCTTATCAGGCTTGTCAGCAAGCGTTGCGAAGGATGCGGCGGGCGACCTCGCGGGCCGTGCGGTCGCGTTCATTCAGGGTCTGGACATCGACCACAGCTTGCGGCGGCAGTTCCGTAAGTACGCTCTCGACGAGATCGGCGATGCCGAGGAAGGGGAGCGCGCCGGCCAGGAATGCCTCCACGGCAACCTCGTTGGCGGCGTTGAGAATGGCGGTGGCGTCACCGCCCGCGCGCAGGGCCTGGAAGGCCAGCGCAAGGCAGCGGAAGGTGGCCAGGTCGGGCTGCTGGAAGGTCAGCGGCGCGCAGGCGGCGAGATCCAGCGGGGCGACGCCAGCCTCGATGCGCGTCGGCCACGCCAGCGCATGCGCGATGGCCGTACGCATGTCCGGGTTGCCCAGCTGGGCGAGCACCGAACCGTCGACGTACTCGACCATCGAATGCACCAGGCTTTGCGGATGCACCAGCACGTCGATGACGTCGGGCGCCGCGCCAAACAGGTGGTGCGCCTCGATGACTTCCAGGCCCTTGTTCATCAGGGTGGCGGAGTCCACCGAGATCTTGCGGCCCATCACCCAGTTCGGGTGCTTGCATGCTTGCTCGGGCGTGACGCCGGCAAGCTCCGCGCGGGTACGGCCACGGAACGGGCCGCCGGAGGCGGTCAGGATGAGGCGACGTACGCCACTGGCCGCCAGGTTGGGGCGTCCGCCCGGCAGGCACTGGAAGATGGCGTTGTGTTCCGAATCCACCGGAATCAGTTCGCCGCCGCCGACGGCCAGCGCTTCCAGTAGGAGCGCGCCGGCCATCACGATGGATTCCTTGTTGGCCAGCAGCAGGCGCTTGCCGGTGCGCGCCGCGGCCAAGGTCGAGTCGAGTCCCGCCGCGCCCACGATGGCGGCAACCACTGTGTCGCAAAGAGTGCCCGACGCCGCTTGCGTCACGGCGTCGTGCCCGCTGGCGAAATCGCAGTCCACGCCTGCCGCGCTCAGGCGACGGGACAGCTCGCCTTCCAGTGCGGGATCGGCAATGACCGCGAGTTCCGGGCGAAAACGGATACACAGTTCGGCCAGCGCAGCAACGTTGCTGTGCGCCGCGAGCACGGTGGCGCGAAAACGATCGGGATGGCGGGCGATGACGTCGAGTGTGCTGCCACCGATCGAGCCGGTAGCGCCGAGCACGGCAACCTTGCGAAGCGCGTGACTCATAGACCCAGCAGAAGCATGCCGGCAGCGAAGACGGGCAGGGCCGCGAACACGCTGTCGAGGCGATCAAGCAGGCCGCCGTGGCCGGGGAACAGGCTGCCGGAATCCTTCACCGCGGCATGCCGCTTCATCAGGCTTTCCAACAGGTCGCCCACGATGGAGGCGACCACCACGAACACCGACAGCACGAGCACGCCGACAAGCTTGCTGCCCGTGGCGCCGAGCATCGAGCCGCCCACGCCCGCCACGATGGCGCCGGCAACGAAGGCGCCATACACGCCCGCCCAGGTCTTGCCCGGGCTGATGGTGGGCGCGAGCTTGCGGCGACCGAACTGTCGGCCACTGAAATAGGCGCCGATGTCAGCGGCCCAGACAATGAACAGGGCCACCAGCGTCCACCAGTTGCCGTGATCGGACGAGCCGTGGATGGTCACCGCGGCGATCCACGTCGGAACGATCACGAGGAAGCCCGCGCCCAGCTTCATCAGGCAGTTTTCGCGGGTGGGCGCAGCGCCAAAAGCAAAGTGGCGCAGCCACTGTCCCACCACGATCCACCAGCTCACGCCGATGCCAATGAGCAACGGCCAGGCGATGCCTCCGCGGATCCACCAGCACAGCGCGAACACCACGGCGGTGAGCAGGAGCAGGGCGGCGCGCGGCGCGGTTTCCTTCAGGCCCGACAGGCGGGTCCATTCCCACATGGCGGCCAGGAAGGCGGCGGCGACGATGGCGGCAAAGATGCCCGTGGGCGCCAGCAGGATCAGCGCGATCACCAGCGGAGCGAGCAGCAGTGCGGTCAGGGTGCGCTGGAGCAGCATGGATGTCCTTAGGCCCTCAAGCCTTCTGGGCGATCTGTTCGCCGGTCTTGCCGAAGCGGCGTTCGCGGCGTGCGTAATCGTCGATGGCGCTCTTGAGGCAAGCCTCGTCGAAATCGGGCCACAGGGTATCGGTAAAGTGCAGCTCCGCGTAGGCAAGCTGCCACAAAAGAAAGTTGCTGACGCGGTACTCGCCGCCGGTACGGATGAAAAGGTCCAGCGGCGGCAGGTCGGCCAGGCACATCCAGTGACCGAGCAGCTTCTCGTCGATGTCCTCTGCGCGCAGTTCGCCACGCGCCACCGCTTCGGCTGCCTTGCGCGCGGCCTGCACGATGTCCCAGCGGCCGCCGTAGCTCACCGCGATGTTCAGGTGCAGCGCATCGTTGCCCGCCGTACGCGCCATGGCGGCCATCATGCGCTGGCGCAAGCCGCTCTCGAAGCTGCCCAGGTCGCCGACGAAGCGAATGCGCACGCCGTTGCTGTGCAGTTCGTCGACTTCCTTGTCCAGCGCGCGCACGAACAATTCCATCAACGCGCCGACTTCGTCCTGCGGACGCTGCCAGTTCTCGCTGGAGAACGCGAACAGGGTGAGTACCTTGACGCCCTGGCGCAGGCAGTTTTCGACGGCGTTGCGCACGGCCTTGCGCCCGGCGTTGTGGCCGAAGGTGCGCGGCCGATGGCGCAGTTTCGCCCAGCGGCCGTTGCCATCCATCACGATGGCGATGTGGCGCGGTATCCGCGCAGGATCGGCGCTGGTCATTGGAGCGGCAGCGATGGCGCTCAGAGCGCCATCAGCTCCTCTTCCTTGTTCTTGACGACGCCGTCGACGTCCTTCACGAAGCGATCGGTGAGCTTCTGGATTTCGTCTTCCGCCTTGCGCTCATCGTCTTCCGTGATCAGCTTTTCCTTGAGCAGATCCTTGACCTGCTGCATGGCGTCGCGGCGCACGTTGCGGATGGCGATCTTGGCTTCCTCGCCTTCGTGCGCCACGTGCTTGGCCAGCTCGCGGCGACGCTCTTCGGTGAGCGGCGGCATGTTGAGGCGGATGGTGGTGCCAGCGGTGTTCGGCGTGATGCCGACGTCCGACGCCATGATGGCCTTTTCGATCGGCGCGACCAGGCTCTTTTCGAACGGCGTGATGATGATGGAGCGCGAATCACCCAGCGCAACCGTGGCGACCTGGTTCAGCGGCATGTCCGAACCGTAGTACGGCACCTTGATGCCGTCGACCAGCGCGGTGCTCGCGCGACCCGTACGCAGTCGCGTCAGGCTGTGCTTGAGCGAGTCGATGCTCTTGCCCATGCGGGTCTGGGCATCGTTCTTGATGTCATTAAGCATGGGAAACACCCCTCAAACCGTGCAAGCCCGCGAGTATAGCAGGGGGAGGAAAGCAGGAACGAAGGGAGGGGAGTGAGTAGTGAGAGTGCCTGCCGGACTCGCCCAGATTGACGGTCCTGGCGTTCTCACTCCTCAATTCTCTTCCTTCGCTTCTCGCTAGTCGCCCGACACCAGCGTGCCGATCGCTTCGCCATGCATGATGCGCATGAGGTTGCCCGGCACGGTCATGTCGTAGATGCGCAGCGGCATGCCGTGGTCGCGGCACAGCGCGATGGCGGCGGTGTCCATCACGGCCAGCTTGCGTTCGATCACCTGGTCGTAGGTGAGCGTGTCGTAGCGGGTGGCGTCCTTGTGACGGGCCGGATCGGCGGTGTACACGCCGTCAACCTTGGTGGCTTTCAGCAGCAGATCCGCGCCCACTTCCACGGCACGCAGCGCGGCGGCCGAGTCGGTGGTGAAGAACGGGTTGCCGGTGCCGGCCGCGAACAGCACGATGCGACCCTTCTCGATATGGCGGATCGCGCGGCGACGGATGAAGTCTTCCGAGACGTCGTGGATCTGGATGGCGCTCATCACGCGGGCAAAGCCGCCGCGGCGCTCGATGGCATCCTGCATGGCCAGTGCGTTCATCACGGTGGCCAGCATGCCCATGTGGTCGCCGGTGACGCGGTCCATGCCGGCAGCCGCAAGGCCGGCGCCGCGGAAGATGTTGCCGCCGCCGATGACCACGCCGATCTGGATGCCGGCCTTCTGGACTTCGATGATTTCATCGGCCAGGCGGCCGATCACCTTGGGGTCGATGCCGTAGTCGGCTTCACCCATCAAGGCTTCGCCGGAGAGTTTGAGCAGGATGCGGCGGTAATTAAGCGGTGCGCTCATGGGGTCTCCGGATTGTGTGGGGCAAAACGCGCGCATTGTAACGAGAGTGACGCGAACGGGTAAGGGTTGCGTGTCGTTACGGGGGTAAGAAAACCCAGTTCCATCGTGGGGTTGGCGATGGAGTCCGCCTGGACGGGCCCGCGCTGGGGAACGCGGGGCGGGGTGGCGGGCTTTCATAAAAAAAGAAGCCGCGGTTGCCCGCGGCTTCTTCGAGACTTCAGGGAAGCAAGGTTTTAGACCTGCATCGCCTTGGCCACTTCGGCCAGATAGTCTTCCTGCACCTTCTCGATGCCTTCGCCCACGGCCAGGCGCACCACGGCCACGACGTCAGCGCCTTCCTTCTTGAGGGCGTCGCCAACGGTGGTGTTGGTGTCCAGCACGTACGGCTGGCCGACCAGGGTCACTTCCGAGACGATCTTGTTGATCTTGCCGGAGATGATCTTTTCCAGGATGTCGGCCGGCTTGGCCTTGTCCTTGTCGGTCATCTGGCTCAGCGCGATTTCCTTCTCCTTCGCGATGAACTCGGCCGGCACGTGTTCCGGCTTGATGTGCGGCGGGTTCATGGCCGCCACGTGCATGGCGATGCCCTTGGCCAGCTCTTCCGAGCCGCCCTTGAGGGCCACGATCACGCCGATCTTGCCGCCGTGCGAGTAGGTGGCCAGCGGGCCGTCGTTCGCCATCTGGGCGACGCGGCGCACTTCGATCTTCTCGCCGATGGTGGCGGTCTGGGACTTGGCGGCGGCCTCGACGTTGTCGGCGCCCGGGAAGGCGGCGGCCTTGGCGGCGTCGATGTCGGTGGCGCCGGAAGCCAGCACGGCCTCGGCCACTTCGTTGGTGAACTGCACGAAGTTCGGTGCCTTGGCGACGAAGTCGGTCTCGCTGTTCACTTCGACCAGCACGGCCTTGCCGTTGGCCTGGGCGGTGGCGATGCGGCCTTCGGCGGCCACGCGGTCAGCCTTCTTGTCGGCCTTGGCCAGGCCGGTCTTGCGCAGGTACTCGATGGCGGCGTCGATGTCGCCGTTGTTCTCGACCAGCGCCTTCTTGCAATCCATCATGCCAGCGCCGGAGCGCTCGCGCAGTTCGCTAACCAGTTTTGCGGAAATGGCAGTCATCTGGGTTCCTCGAATATCTTTGATGCACCCCGGCCCGTGAAGGGCCGGGGCGGTAAGGCTTACTCGCCGTCCGACGAGGATTCGTCGGCGCGACCGCGGCCACCACGGCCACCATCACGACGCGGCGCGCCAGCGCCCTTCTTGGCCGGACCACGATTGTTGCGGTCGTCGCGGCGCGGGGCAGCCTTGCGCTCTTCCTTGGCAACCGGGTTGCCTTCCTCGTCGAGTTCGACGAACTCGTTGGCGTCGCCCTGGGCGGCGGCCGGCGCGGCGGCCTTGCCTTCCAGGATGGCGTCAGCGGCAGCGCGGGCGTACAGCTGGATGGCGCGGATGGCGTCGTCGTTGCCCGGGATGGCGTAATCGACCAGCTCCGGGTTGTAGTTGGTGTCGACCACGGCGATCACCGGGATGCCGAGCTTCTTGGCTTCCTGCACGGCGATGTCTTCATGACCGATGTCGATGATGAAGAGGGCGTCGGGCAGACGGTTCATGTCCTTGATGCCGCCCAGCGAGTTCTCGAGCTTGTCGCGCTCGCGGCGGCGAGCCAGCACTTCGTGCTTGACCAGGCGGTCGAACGAACCGTCGGTCTCGGCGGCTTCCAGTTCCTTCAGGCGGGCAACCGACTGCTTCACGGTGCGGAAGTTGGTCAGCATGCCACCCAGCCAGCGGGCGGTGACGAACGGCATGCCGGCGCGTGCGGCTTCTTCAGCCAACGGCTCACGGGCCGAGCGCTTGGTGCCGACGAACAGCACGGTGCCGCGCTTCTGGGCGATGGCCGACAGGAAGTTCATCGCGTCGGTGAAGAGCGGCAGCGTCTTCTCGAGGTTGATGATGTGGATCTTGCCGCGGGCGCCAAAGATGAACGGGGCCATCTTCGGGTTCCAGTAACGGGTCTGGTGACCGAAGTGCACGCCAGCTTCAAGCATCTGGCGCATGGTGACTTGTGCCATGGGTAAAACTCCAAATTGTTGGGCCGTCCCGATGAGGGAGGTGAGTGGCCCGGGGGTTGGGACCTCCACGCATCCCCGACTTCGACCCCGGCAGCCCGCTATGATTGGGAAGGCTGACCAAGGCACCCCGAAGACGGTGCCGATACGTGTGTGGCGTTTAAGTGTCCGATCAAGGACTTGTGGGGCTTGCACCGCAACGCGGTTACAATCTCCCTCGCTTTGCGACGACCGTGCGGACCGTTGAAAACGGACACCTCGGGTCAGCAAAACTTCGAAATTGTAGCCGGTGCGCCGGCGATGCGGCAAGTCGCTGGATTTTCAGCAGGTTTGCCGCCATGTGAGTAGAACTATGGCAGTCACTCTTAAAACCCCCGAAGACATCCAGGCCATGCGCGAGGCCGGCAAGCTGGCCGCCGAAGTGCTTGCCATGCTCAAGGAGCATGTGAAGCCCGGCGTGACCACCGAAGACCTCGACCGGCTGGCCTACGAGCACATCGTGAACGTGCAGAAGGCGATCCCGGCCAACGTGGGCTACAACGGCTTTCCCAAGACGTTGTGCACCTCGGTGAACCACGTGATCTGCCACGGCATTCCCACGCCGGGCAAGGTGCTGAAGGATGGCGACATCATCAATCTCGATGTCACCGTCATCAAGGACGGCTGGCACGGCGATACCAGCCGCATGTATTTCGTCGGCACCCCGTCGGTGCTGGCCAAGCGCCTGGTGGACACCACCTATGAAGCCATGATGCATGGCATCCAGGCGGTGCGCCCGGGCGCCACGCTGGGCGACATCGGCGCAGCGATCCAGAAGCACGCGGAAGCGGCCGGCTTCTCCGTGGTGCGCGAATACTGCGGTCACGGCATCGGCAAGGTGTATCACGACGAACCGCAGGTGCTGCATTACGGCCGTCCGAGCACGGGCCTGGAACTGAAGAAGGGCATGACCTTCACGGTCGAGCCGATGGTCAATGCGGGCAAGCCGCAGACCAAGCAGTTGCCGGATGGCTGGACGGTGGTGACGAAGGATCACTCGCTGTCGGCGCAGTGGGAGCACACCATTGCGGTGACGGATGATGGGTTTGAGATTTTGACGCCTTGGCCGGATGCGGCGTGAGGTTATCTTGCGATTTTGAAGGTTGAGGGAAGGTCGCTGCGGCGGCCTTTCTTTTGTTCGCCGTCCAGGCGCAGGCCTTTTTTGCTCGTCATTCCGGCGCAGGCCGGAATCCAGCGCCTCGGTGTTAGGTGGTTGCGATCACGTCTGATCGCGCTGTTGTGACGCTAACGCGACCTGGCCGCCTACGCGGCGGGCGTTTCGATCGGCTGCCGCCGCTCGAGTCACTTTTCTTTTGCTGGCCCAAAAGAAAAGTGACCCAAAGAAAATGGCCTTCAGAGCAAAGGCTCGCAGCATCGTGCTGGGATAAGCCCGAACGCTCGAGGATGGTTGTCGCGGGACACCCATGGGAGGCCACATAGCGAGCACTCCCAAGCGCTGCGCAACGCGCCCGAATCCCTGAGGACTTAAAGCGAGGCTCGCTTCGCATGGCTTGAGCAATGCGCTGCACACTGTATTTCGCCTTTCCCAGGGGCGCTGGCAGGCGTTGACGACTTTACGGGAGCGTTGCCGCCTAGCAGGTGGCGAAAGGTGGGTGCTTGTAGTGACATTGCAGCCGAGGCCTCTCCATAACGTTCGGGCTTTTGAGTTTTTTCAGTCCTCCACCGCAATTTGCCCTGCGCTCGACCCCCATGCGTGGCAGACTTGCTGCATCGCCACATGCGTCCTCTTCCATGCCTGTCGCCCCGATCGTGTTGCCTCCCTTGCCACGCCTGCGTGCGGCGGTGCCGCGTTCGGGTGTGTCGACGGATGCGCGGCGGGCGTTGCGGCAACTGCTGGGCGATGTGGATCGCGCCCTGGCCACGGCGTTTCGTGATGGTGCGGACGCCACGGCGCTGGCGCACCGGCGTAGCGAGTCGGTGCAACGCATCGTGGTGCATGTATGGACGGCTTGCCTCGGCGATGTGAGCGACGCGGCGTTGTTCGCCGTCGGTGGGTTCGGCCGCGGTTTGCTGTTTCCGCATTCGGACGTCGATCTGCTGGCGCTCGTTGGTCCTTCCGAGCCGGCGCGGCTGCGTGCGCTGGAGCAGTGCTTCGCCACGCTGTGGGACATCGGCCTGAAAGTGGGTCACGCCGTGCGTGATCTCGTGCAGTGCCGTGCGCTCGCCAGGCAGGATGCGAGCGTGTTCACCAGCCTGCTCGATGCGCGACGGCTGGTAGGCGATGCATCGATGGAAGAAGGGCTCAAGAGCATCGTCGACGATCCCGCGCTGTGGCCGCCCGCGGCATATCTCGCCGTGCGCCTCGCCGAGCGCGATGCGCGCCACGCGCGCTACAACGACACCGCTTACAACCTCGAACCCAATCTCAAGGATGGTCCGGGCGGCTTGCGCACGCTCGATGCGTTGCGCTGGCTGGGTCGTCGTCTCGCGCATGCGGACGACTTTGACGACATGGTCGAGGAAGGCCTGCTCGACCCTGCCGAAAAAGACACGCTGGAACAATCGGAAGCAACGCTGCGTCGTTATCGCTATGCCTTGCACCTGGAAGCGGGGCGCGCCGAAGAACGCCTGCTGTTCGACTACCAGCGCGCGCTCGCGGCACGACTCGGCTTTCAGGACGAACACGAGAAGAACCTCGGCGTCGAGCAGTTCATGCAGGGCTACTACCGCGCGGCGAGCCAGGTCGAGCGGCTTGGCGTGCAGATCGCCGAGCGCTTCGAGGAAATGCTGGAGCCGCCCGCCAATCCGCAGCCGGTTGGCGAGGACTTCGTGCGTTACGGCAAGCGCCTCGCCGTGCGCGATCCGGATCTCTTCATGCGCAGGCCGGCGTCGCTGGTCGAAGCTTTTATTGCGCGACTGGGTGAGCCGGGCATCACCGGTTTCACGGCGGAAACCATGCGCCGCATGCACCAGGCATCGGCGATGCTCGATCGCGCGCTGGCCGACGATCCGGACGTGCTCGCCGCTTTCCTGCGCCTGCTGAAGCTGGGTGCGCCGGCGGTGGAGGCGATGTGGCGCATGAATCGCCACGGACTGCTGGCGGCCATCCTTCCCGCGTTCGGCAAGGTGTTCGGCCGCATGCAGTACGACCTGTTCCATGTGTACACGGTCGATGAGCACACGCTGCGCGTGCTGCGCAACGTGGCGCGCTTTGGCGATGCGGATGCCGCGACTGATTTTCCCATCGCCTGCAAGATCTGGCCGACCTTGCCCAAGCCGGAGCTGTTGCTGCTGGCGGCGTTGTTCCACGACATTGCAAAGGGTCGCGGCGGCGATCATTCGGTATTGGGCGAGGAAGAAGCGCTCGCCTTCGGTCGGCGTCTCGGCCTGCCGGAAGAAGACACGCAACTGATCGCGTGGCTCGTGCGCTGGCATCTGCTGATGAGCACCACAGCGCAGCGGCAGGACATCACCGATCCGGACGTGGTGCATCGTTTCGCCGAGACGGTAAGCTCACCTGAGCGGCTGGACTACCTGTACCTGCTGACCATCGCCGACATCATCGGCACCAGCCCGAAGTTGTGGAACGGCTGGAAAGATCGCCTGCTTGCCGATCTCTACACTTCCACGCGCTATGCGTTGCGCAGTGAGGACGAATTGCCTTCCGACGCCGCTGCGCGCGTGCGCAGCTGTTGCGAGCAGGCGCTGGCGTTGCTGGAGCAGGAAGGCTTTTCCGTCGACCTGTGCCAGCGCGTGTGGCGCGGTTTTCCCGAATCGAGTTTCCTGCGCCATCGCCCGGAACAGATCGCGTGGCAGACCGCAGCCATCCTGCGCGCGAAGGGCGCCACGCCATTGGTGGAGGTGCATCCGAAGTCGGTGCGAGGCACGACGGAATTGTTCGTCTACGTGCCCGATCGGGACGGCTTGTTCGCGGCGGTCACCGCCATGCTCGACCGATTGCATCTTTCCGTGATGGAAGCGCGCATCCTCAGCTCGCCCACGGGCATGGCGCTCGATACGTTCCTCTTGCTCGAATCGGACACCCAGCAACCGGCGACGCCCGAGCGAGCCGAGGAGCTGAAGCAGCGCCTGCATCGCGCCTTGTCGCAGCCGGGACACGTGCACCAGCCGTCGCGCCGCAGCATGTCGCGGCATCTCAAGCACTTCCAGGCAGCGCCGAAGATTTCCTTCAGCACGGTCCATGGGCGCACGCGGCTGGCGCTGGTGTGCAGCGATCGACCAGGCCTGCTCGCGGCCGTGGCGCAGGGCATGATGGATGCGGGCGTGCGGGTACACGATGCGCGCATCGCCACCTTTGGCGAACGCGTGGAAGATTTCTTCCTCATCACCGATCGCCACGACGCGCCGCTCGGCATCGAATTGCAGGACCGCCTGTTGCATGCCCTGCTCGAACGCCTGGGGCCCGCGAAAGAAATGCGCGCCTGAGGCGGGCGTGGGGCCGTCGACTCGCGGTACACGCCTTTTCTTGTCAGAATCCCATGTCCCTTGCGGCGCCGTGTTGCCGCATCCTTCCGCTTCCCTTGCCGTGACCACCATGCAAACCATCGAAACCCTCATCAACGACGCCTTCGAACGCCGCAGCGAATTGACCCAGGCCGAGATCGACACGCATCTGCGCCCGGCCGTGGAGCAGGTGATCGACCTGCTGGAATCGGGCGAGCGCCGCGTCGCCGAGCCCGACGGCAACGGTGGCTGGACGGTGAACCAGTGGATCAAGAAAGCCGTGCTGCTGTATTTCCGCCTCAACGGCAATCGCGTGGTGGATGGCGGCCCGGCGATGGCGTTCGACAAGGTGCCGCTGCGCTTTGCCCACGGCAACGACCAGGAACTGGAAGGCCTGGGCGCGCGCGTGGTGCCGGGTGCGCTGGTGCGCCGCGGCGCGCACGTGGCGAAAGACGCTGTGCTGATGCCGAGCTATGTGAACATCGGCGCGTACGTCGGCGCCGGCACCATGGTCGACACCTGGGCCACCGTGGGTTCGTGCGCGCAGATCGGCGCGGGCGTGCATCTGTCGGGCGGCGTGGGCATTGGCGGCGTGCTCGAACCGCTGCAGGCCAACCCCACCATCATCGAAGACAATTGCTTCATCGGTGCGCGTTCGGAAGTGGTCGAAGGCGTGATCGTGGAGAAGGGCAGCGTGATCGGCATGGGCGTCTTCCTCGGCCAGTCCACGCGCATCTACAACCGTGCCACCGGCGAAGTCAGCTACGGTCGCGTGCCGGCGGGTAGCGTGGTGGTGGCGGGCAGCCTGCCGGCGAAGGACGGCTCGCACAGCTTGTATGCGGCCATCATCGTCAAGCAGGTCGACGAGAAGACGCGCAGCAAGACCGGCATCAACGAACTGCTGCGGAGCGCCGAATGAGCGCGACCCTGTACGGCCTCACCACCTGCGATACCTGCCGCAAGGCGCGCAACTGGCTTGATCGTTTCGAGGTGGGCTACACGTTCGTCGACTACCGCGCGAACCCTGTGCCGGCGACCACGCTGAAGAGCTGGGCGCAGCAACTCGGCGGCTGGGAAAAGCTGGTGAACAAATCCTCCACCACCTGGCGCACCTTGTTGCCGCAACGCAAGAACCCGGGCAGCGATCCGGAGTGGACGTTGTTGCTCAAGGAATACCCGGCGCTGGTGCGTCGCCCAGTGGTGGTGCAGGAAGATGGTTCCGTCAGCGTGGGTTTCACCGATAACGGTTTCAAGAAACTGTTCGGACGCTGAGGACCTCCCGGCCATGGTGGTGCGCCTCTCCCGAATAGTGTTGCTCGCGACCATCGCGCTCTGGCTGTCGCTGGTTGCCTTCGGCAACCTCACCGATTACGGCAGCAACTGGCCCTTTGTGCAGCACGTGCTGGCGATGGATACCATTTTCCCGGGTGCGGGCATCCACTATCGGGCGATCACTTTGCCATGGCTGCAACACCTGGCCTATGCACTGATCATCGCTACGGAAACGCTGGCGGCGGTGCTGTGCTGGCTGGGTGTGTGGCGTCTGTGGCGTGCGCGCAAGATGCCGGCGGCGTTGTTTCATCGCGCCAAGCGCATGAGCGTGCTCAGCCTCACGGTGGGCGTCATGCTCTGGTTGGGCGGCTTCATCGCCATTGGCGGCGAATGGTTTGGCATGTGGATGTCCACGCAGTGGAACGGTTTGGAGAGTGCGTTCCGTTTCGTGGTCGTGTTGCTGGCGGCGCTGCTCTATCTGGGGCAGCGCGACGGCGAGCTGGACGAATGAATCTTCGGGAGGCGTCGTGATGGAGCGTCGCGCACGGCACTATCTCAACAATCTTCGCATCGAACGCGACAACGCAGCGCTATACGAGCATCTGTCCGAACTCGCGTCCGACCAGCGCCTGCGGCGTGCCTACCGGCGCATTGCCGATGGCGAGCGAGCCAACGCCGGGTTCTGGGAAGAGCAGCTCACGCACATGGGTGTGCAGGCGCCGCCTGCCCGCATCGGTGCACGCGTGAAGGTGCTCACCTGGTTTGCGCGCCGCTTTGGCACCGAGTTCGTGATGCCGACGGTGGTGCGCCTGGAACACGCTGACCATCTGCCGACGCCGGTGGATCGCGAAGGGCATCGCAATCACTTCCTCGAGGCGCAGGCGCCCTCCGCGCCCAGCGGCCGGCATCGCACGCAGAGCGGCAACACGCTGCGCGCCGCCGTGCTGGGTGCCAACGACGGACTGGTTTCCAACGGCAGCCTGGTGATGGGTATGGCCGGCGCCGCTTCAGGCGACCACGCCATTCTGTTGGCCGGTTTCGCGGGCCTGGTGGCCGGCGCTTGTTCGATGGCGCTGGGCGAATGGCTGTCGGTGAACAGCTCGCGCGAGTTCTATCAGGCGCAGATCGCCGCGCGCGCCGAGCGCCTGGCCGTTTCGCCGGAGGACGGCAAGCGCAGTCTCGTCGGCATCTATCGCCAGAAGGGCATGGATGCGAAAACCGCTGACGAACTGGCCGCGCAGATTGCCGAACGTCCACGCACCGCCCTGGATACGCTGGTGCGCGAAGACCTCGGCATCGATCCCGACGAATTGGGGGGCTCCGCCTACGGCGCTGCCATTTCCTCGTTCTGCCTGTTCGCATTGGGCGCACTGTTTCCGGTGGCGCCCTACCTGTTCCTGCACGGCCACGCCGCTTTCGTCGCCAGCATTGCATCCACCATCGCCGGGTTGGTGTTGATTGGCATGGGCACTGCGCTGTTCACCGGACGCAGCATGGCGTTTTCCATCGCCCGTCAGCTGGCGATCACCGTCGCCGCTGCGGGTATCACGTACGTGGTGGGGCATGTGTTGGGAACGGCGTTGGCGGGATAAGAGCGCGCTGCGCATCGCATATTCATGGTTTGAGGCATGTCATGTCCAAAGTTCTCGATCTAGCCATTGACCTGATTCGCCGCCGCTCGGTGACGCCGGACGACGCCGGATGCCAGGCTTCCATTGGCGAACGCCTGGAGCGTGCGGGCTTCCAGGTCCAGCACCTGCGCTCTGGCGAGGTCGACAATCTCTGGGCCACGCATGGGCAGGGCGGTCCGCTGCTGGTGTTTCTCGGACATACCGACGTGGTGCCGTCGGGGCCGGCCGAGAGCTGGGCCAGCGATCCGTTCGAGCCGGTGATTCGCGATGGCCTTCTATACGGCCGTGGTGCGGCCGATATGAAAGGCTCGGTAGCCGCGATGGTGGTGGCGCTGGAGGCCTTTGTCGCGGCACATCCGGATCATCGCGGCCGCGTGGGATTGTTGCTGACCAGCGACGAGGAAGGACCGACCAACCTCGATGGCGTGCGTCGCGTGGCGGAGCATTTCCGCGCCACCGGCGAGCGCATCGACTGGTGCGTGGTGGGCGAGCCGTCATCGAAGGAAAAGCTGGGTGACCTGATTCGTGTCGGTCGGCGTGGTTCGCTGTCTGGCGCGTTGCATGTGCGCGGCATCCAGGGGCATGTGGCGTATCCGGAGAAGGCGCGCAATCCCATCCACGCGTTTGCGCCTGCGCTGGCGGAATTGGCGGCCGAACGTTGGGACGAGGGCAATCAGGATTTCCCGCCCACCTCGTTCCAGGTGTCGAACCTCAATGCGGGCACCGGCGCCAACAACGTCATTCCCGGCACGCTCACGGCGTTGATCAATTTCCGTTACAGCACCGCCAGCCGTGCCGAGGATCTGCGCAAGCGCACCGAGGCCATCCTCGACAAGCACGGCGTGGACTGGCAGATCGAATGGTCGCTGTCGGGCGAACCTTTCCTCACGCCACCGGGCGGCGCCGTGCGCGAGGCGGTGGTGTCGGTATGCCGCGAGCTTTGCGGTGTTTCGCCGGAAGAAAGCACGGGTGGCGGTACGTCGGACGGCCGCTTCATCGCGCCGTTGGGCGCGGAGGTGGTGGAGCTGGGTCCCGTCAATGCCACCATCCACAAGGTGGACGAATGCGTGTCAGTGGCTGATCTGGAAAAGCTGCCGTCGCTCTACGAAGCCGTTTGCGCTCGCTTGCTGGGCTGAACATCCATCGCACGTCGCCCTGAAAAAAAAGCCGCCTGAAAGGCGGCTTTTTTCTTTATGGCTTGGCGGGCACCAGCGTGAGGGTGTGCTGGTCGGGGCCTGGCAGCAGCGGCGTGGGTTTGCCGTTCACCCAATCCTCCTGGCCCGCGCCGTGATACGGCGAAAGCGGGTTGTCGCTCTGGCCGCCGGGCATGTGCAGGATGCTTTGCGCTTCATGGCCGGGCATCGCATCGAGTCGTTCCGAGGCACCAAAGCCCGGCGATACGACGCGCGGCATGTTGTGGTCGCCGGCCACCGGTTCGTCGGGCATGTCGAGGAAACGACCGAGGAAACCGGGCAGGGCGCGCGACAGCGGATGGCGGATGGCCGTGCGGTTGTACTCGCCCCAGGTGCGTGCGGCGAGGCCACCGGGTTGCTTGCCCAGCTCATCGGCCACGTCGTGCGCGGCGGCGTTGAGCAACGCGTTCCAGTTGTCGTACTTCGGATCGAGCAGGTTCATCGGGCGATCGCGCAGCAAGGTCCATACGGCCGCCTCGGCATCGACCAGGCCGGGCCAGGCGAAGTCGTCGTGCTTGGCCTTCACCTGCGCGACGAAGGGCGCGAGCACCTTCTCCTTCACCTTGTCGCGGAAGGCGCGCACGAGTCGGTAGTCGACACTGTCCGTCGAGGCGCGGCCCACCCATGCCGCGGTGAGCTGGCGCAGTTGTTCGAGGTCCGGATCGTGCGTGCCCGCGAGCGTGTCCTGCAGCAATCGTTGCCAGCGCGTGAGCAGCACGGCGCGGTTGTCCAATTGCACGTCGAGCATGTTGCCGGGCGTGAAGCTGTTGCGGGCGCGCAGATCGTCGCGGATCTGCTGCGCGCGTGCGCCAAGATCGTGGCCGCCGTTGCCGAGCAATTCGAGTTCGGCGCCGTCCACCGTGCGGTTGTTGGCGGTCCACAGGCGACCGTCCGCGGGATCTTCCACGCGCGGGTATTGCGAGGCTTCGGCGCAGCCCAGCCAGCCGGTGTCGGCGGCTGACCAGTCGGCCGGCAGCTGCGGATCAAAGCCCTTGCGTAGCGGAATGCAGGTGCCCGTGACCGTCCAGCCGATATGGCCGGCGCTGTCGCCCACCAGCAGGTTCTGCGGCGGCATGCCCATGCCCGGCGCCAGATCGAGCGCCGCGTGCGCGCTGTCGACGTGTTCCAGCTGCATCACGCCGAGGTTGTAACCCTTCGCACGATCGCCGATCCACGCCAGCGCCAGCGGCGTGCCGTCCACGTCCTTGTCCATGATCGGACCCCAGCGCGTGGCTTCCACTTTCAGCGTGTGGTCGGGAGCATCCTTGATGTGGATGACTTCGTCGTGCGTTTCGATGGCCGCCCAGCCTTCGGGCACCTTGTAGCGCGAGGCATCGTTCGGGTCACGCAACACGCGTACCCAATCCGTCCAGTCGCCGTAGCTGTTGGTGAAGCCCCAGGCCACCTGTCCATTCGAACCGACGACCAATGCAGGCGTGCCAGGCAGCGACACGCCGTTCGCATCGCGCTGGCCTCCCGGCGCGGACGCATCCGGATAACGCAGGCGCACGCGGAACCAGATGTTGGGCACGCGCAACGACAGGTGCATGTCGTTCGCCACGATGGCCGAACCCGATTCGGTGAGATTGCCCGCGACCGCGAAGCTGTTGCTGCCCGGTCGCGCCGCGTCGAGCGCCGGAAGCAGGGCAGCCGTAAGGGCGCTCTTGTCGCCAGGGATAGCCGGTGCGACCTTGTGCAGGTCGAACGTCTCCGCGTCCGGGATCACCGGCGGACGCGAAAGATCGCCTTGCAGCGGCGCCTCCCAATCCGGATCGGGCGAGAGCAGGAAGTCGGCTACCGGCGCAGGCAGCGCCGAGCGCAGTTCGGCCATGTGCAGCTCGCGATCGTTGCGGCCGTCGCCGTTGAGATCCAGGTACATCGCCGCGATCACCAGGAAAGTATCTTCCGCTTTCCAAGGCTGCGGCTTCGTGTTGAGCAGCAGATATTCCCATGGCTTCACGTGCAGGTGTGCGAGGCCGGCGTTGACGCCTGCCGCGTAAAGGTCGAGCGTGCGCTTCTGCTCCGGTGTCAGCGCCGCATAGGCTGCCTGGGCCACGCTGCGCAGGCGATGGCGACGATGGTTGATGTCGGTATCCAGCGCTTTGGCGCCCACCAGTTCGCAGAGTTCGCCCGCAGGCAGGCGACGCATCAGATCCATCGCGAAGAAGCGCTCCTGTGCATGCACATAGCCCATCGCGTAGGTGACGTCATCGCGGCTCTTGCCCTGCAGCGTGGTGGTGCCGAGCGCATCGCGGGTGATGGCGACCGCATCGCCGAGGCCGTTGAGCGTCACCTCGCCGTCGAGTTGCGCGCGGCTGCCTGCCAGCAGGAACCAGCCGGTGGCGAAGACGCCCAGCAGCAGGATCAGCAAGGTTCCAAGCAGATAGCGAAGCCAGCGGAAACGTCGGGGTTGATTCATGGCGCGAGTGGCTCGATCCGATAAGCGTTGGAAGAAAACCGCCAGCGTGCGCGGTCAAGGCGTGGTCTGCGAGAACACCGCGAAAATGCCGGCATACGGCTTTACCATGAACGTGGGCGCGCCGGCGTAGCCTTCGCCGTCCACGTAGAACTGGGAGATGGTGCCGTCCAGGTAGAGCGCATCGCGGCAACCGAGCTCTTCCTTGAACAGCCGCGCGAAGGTATGGAAATTCACCGGCGCCTCGCTCACCGCGAACACGACGTGGTGCGGCGTCTTCGCGCATACGCCGCTGCGCCACTTGAGGCTGTTGGAGTCGTCGATGAACTGGTCGTTGAGCTTGCCGTCGATCACCAGCATGGGGCCCGACTGGCTGGCCCATTGCGTGGGCTTGCCGGCCGCCTTGAATGCCGTGCTGGTCTGCACGGCGGCGTGGCCATCCGGATAGATGGCGAACACGCCATTGGGCAGCAGCGAGAAGTTGCCCGAGGCCGGGTTGCCATGCGACAGGTTCAACGGCACCGTCGTCTTGCCGTTTTCCACGTACAGGCCCAGCGGCGCGAACTGGCGGTCGTAGATGCCCGCGTTCGCGGCGAACAGCATGCGGCGGTTATGCGTCATGCCCCATTGGCGCAAGGCGTTGATGGTGCCGAAGGCTTCGCCGCTTTCCGGGTCCTTCCAGTGCAGGCTCAGCGTCTCGCGTTTCAGGTCGATGCTGACCACGCGGAAATTCTGGTTGTCGAACACCTGTTCCTTGCTGGAGACGGCCTGCGCCTGGCGGTCGCAGCCGGCCACCAGCGCCAGTGCCAGCAGCAGCCAGCACAGCGAGAGGCGCAGACGGGACGATGGGCGGTCTGAAGCGATGGACATGCCACGATGGTCGCCGCCCAGGCCGGGCTGGCGCAAGTCCGCCGAGACGTATGGCGAATGGTCCCCTCCGCCTATACTGGCTGCTTTCCTCCTCGACCCGCAGCGTACCGATGCCTTACACCCCCATCGTCGCGACCCTTGGCTATGTGCTGTCGCCGGATCGTCGGCAAGTCCTCATGATCCACCGCAACTCGCGGCCCGACGATATGCACCTGGGCAAGTACAACGGCCTGGGCGGCAAGATGGAGCCCGGCGAAGACATCGCCGCGTGCATGCGCCGCGAAATACTCGAAGAGGCCGGGATCACCTGCGAGTCGATATCGCTGCGCGGCACCCTCAACTGGCCGGGCTTCGGCAAGCAGGGCGAAGACTGGCTCGGCTTCATCTTCGTCATCGATCGCTTCAGCGGCACCCCGATGGAGTCCAACCCCGAAGGCACGCTTGAATGGGTGCCGGTGGACCGCCTGATGGACCTGCCGATGTGGGAAGGCGACCGCCATTTCCTGCCGCTGGTGTTCGACGACGACCCGCGCCCCTTCCATGGCGTGATGCCGTACAAGGATGGCCGCATGCAGTCCTGGTCGTACTCGCGACTGTGAGTGACGAGCAGGTCATCGGCATCGTCGCCGCGGTCATTCGCGATGTGCAGGGCAGGGTGCTGATGGTGCGCAAGCGTGGCGCCACGGTATGGCAACAACCAGGCGGCAAGCGCGACGCGGATGATCTCAACGATCTGCATACCATCGCCCGCGAACTGCACGAAGAACTTGGCTGCACGATGCACGAGAAAGGCGCGCGATGGATCGGCCGCTTCAGCGCGCCGGCGGCGAACGAGCCGGGGCATGTGGTCGAGGCCGAGGTCTATGAGGTGAAAGCTGATGGGCCGTTTGAGGCGCAGGCAGAAATCGAGGGTGTGTGCTGGATCGATCCGGCCGCGCTTGGAGACATGCCGATTGCGCGTCTGAGTCGCGAGTTTATTTTGCCGGCCGTTGCGGCGACGCCTGTTGTGATGCATCCGCAAGATTGACCCCTCTCCACCGTAAAGGTGGCAATGCCCCAACCCTCTCCCGCAAGGGGAGAGGGAGAAGTGCAGTACCCCGCGTGTGATCTTGAGGAGCAACGTTGCGCAAAGGCCGATGCGAAGCGAGGCTCCGTTTTAAGTCCTCTGCGATTTGGGTGCGTTGCGCAGCGCTTCGGAGTGCCCGCTGTGCGGCCTCCCATGGGTGTCCCGCGACAACCATCCTCGAGCGTTCGGGCTCATTCCAGCACAATGCTGCGAGCTCTTGAGGCCATTTTCTTTGGGTTACTTTCGACGCGAAGCTAGTCCCGTGGGATCTTTTGGGCCAGCAAAAGAAAAGTGACTCGAGCGGCGGCAGCCGATCGAAACGCCCGCCGCGTAGGCGGCACCCTGGCTATAACGCGACAACCAAGTGCAAAGTCACTGGATGACCAGCCTTCGGCTGTTGAAAAGCGCCTCCTGCTTTCGCAGGAATGACGAGCTAAGCGGACCGCGTCCGGATGACGAGCAGACACCCCCTCGAGAGCACCATCACCCTCACCCTCACCCTCACCCTCACCCCATCCGCCTCACCGCCACCACCGCATTCAACCCCCCGAACGCAAACGAATTGCTGATCGCCGCATCAACCTTCCGCTCGCGCGCCACATTCGGCACGTAGTCCAGGTCACACGCCGGATCGGGTTCGAGATAGTTGATGGTCGGCGGCACGATGCCATCGTGAATCGCGCCAATGGCGCCAATGAGTTCCAGCGCACCGCCCGCACCCAGCGCATGGCCGTGCATGGACTTGGTCGAGGAAATCACCATCTCGCGTGCATGCGCGCCGAACACGCGATGGATGGCGCGCGTCTCGGTGCTGTCGTTGGCCACCGTGCCGGTGCCGTGTGCGTTGACGTAATCCACGTCTTCCGGCGACAGGCCTCCATCGCGCAGCGCCATGCTCATGGCGGCGGCAGCGCCGATGTCGGACGGTGCGGCGATGTCGCCCGCATCCGAACTCATGCCGGTGCCCACGAGCTCGCAGATGATCTCGGCACCACGCTTCTGCGCCGATTCCAGTGTTTCGATCACGTACATCGCCGCGCCTTCGCCCAGCACCAGGCCGCGACGGCCCTTGCTGAAGGGGCGGCAGGTGTCGGGCGCGAGTACGCGCATGGCTTCCCACGCGCGCAGCGTGCCCAGCGTGACGCACGCTTCGGTGCCACCGACCACGGCCGCATCGACCATGCCCGAGCGGATCATCATGGCGGCCTGAGCGAACGCGTGGTTGGACGACGCACATGCACTGGCCACCACGAACGCGGGGCCGGTGATGCCGTGCACCATGCTCACCTGGCTGGCGGGCGCGTTCATCATCATGCGCACGATGCTGAGCGGGTGAAAGCGGCCCTGGTGTTCACCGTACAGACGCTCGTAGAGATCGTCGCGGGTGGTTTCGCCGCCGGCGCCGGTGCCGATGACCACCGCTGTGCGCGCGCCCACCTCGCCCTTGAAATCGATGCCCGACTGACGAATGGCCTCGTGCGCCGCGATGAGCGCGTACTCGCTGAAGATATCGAGCAGGGCGCGACGGCTTTCATCGAAATACTTGGCCGGGTCGTAGTCCGGCACTTCGGCCGCGATGCCGCCGTTGCGCAGCTGGCCCGGGTCGATGTGGTGGATGGGGCCGATGCCGGATCGACCCTCGGTCATCGCCTTCCACACGGAAGGTGCATCGTGGCCGAGCGCGCAGATCGCGCCCATGCCGGTAATCACGATACGGCGCATGGATTATTCGCTGGTCTTCTGGGCGAGCTGGCGCTCGATGGCTTCCACAAGCTGGCCGACGGTGCCGCCGTCGAAGTCGGTGTCTTCGTTGGGCAGGTTGATGTTGAAGTGTTCCTCGATGTCGAAGATCACTTCGATGGCATCCAGTGAAGCGATGCCCAGATCCTTCAGGGTGGACTCCGGCTTGATCGTGTCGAGCTCGATCTTGGCCTGCTTGGCGATGATGTCGAAGGTTTCCTGCTGAACGTTGCTCATGTGTGGTTTCCTGGGTTCCACGGCGCCGGGTCACGCGGCATCCCCCGGGATGCCGTTTCTCAAGCCTGACGAACCGTCAGGACAAAGTCCAGAATGCCGCCGTATCGAGGAGTTGGCGTGATGCTCCGCCTGTCGCCTTTCAGCAGCCTTATCACCGGCAAAAAGCCCTGGGGTTGTGTCCGGGCGAGGCAGGGAGTCGTATCCTATGGCCTTGTGACTCGTGGGCCTGTCGCGTGCAGTACCTCAATCAGCTCGAGCCGGACGCACTGGTGGCCCGGTTCGCCGAATATCCCCCCATCGATTTCAGTGTGATGCAGGTCGCGGAAACGCCGGCCTTCGTCGCGCCGTTCGACCTGCTCACCACGGCCGATGACGACGCGCGCGCCAAGGTGATGGGCGCGCCCGGCTACCGCTGGTGGGGGCGCCTGCTGCGCTGGCGCACGGCCTTCGTGGGCACCACGGTGTCTGAGTACGCGCTGTTTCCTCGCCATGCCCAGCCCGATGCGCTGGCCAGGGCCCTGCGCGACCAGTTGGGCCGCCGCCAGCGATTGATGGTGGTGAAGGACATCCCGCAGGCCTCGCCACTGTTCGACGACGCAACGGGCGAATGGTGCCGGCGTTTTGCGGATGCCTGCGATGCGGCCGGTTTCCTGTTGCTGGAAGGGCAGGCGCTGGCGTATGTGACCATCGATTTCCAGAACGAGGACGAATACCTCGCGCGATTGTCCTCTGGCCGCCGGAAGGACATTCGCCGCAAGCTGCGCAAGCGCGATGAGACAACGGTGACGCCGGTACGCTGCGGCGACGCCGTGTTCAACGACGATGCGGTGGTCAATGCGTATTACGCGCTTTACGAGAACGTCTACGCGCAGAGCGAGATTCACTTCGACAAGTTGAGTCGCGATTTTTTCGCGGCCGTGCTGCGCGATGCCACGAACGGCGGCGTGGTGTTCGTCTATCGCCACCAGGAAGCCATGATCGGCTGGAACCTGTGTTTCGTGGTCGGTGGCAAGCTGATCGACAAGTACGTGGGTTTTGCCTATCCGCAGGCGCGCGAGCAGAACCTGTACTTCACCAGTTGGTTCCACAACCTGGCGTTTGCGCGCGAGCACAACCTGACTCACTACGTGGCCGGTTGGACCGATCCGCAGGTCAAGGCGTATCTGGGTGCACAATTCACCCTGACGCGGCACGCGATCTACCTGCGCAATCCGCTGCTGCGCATGGCCGCGCGCAAGCTCGGCAGATTCTTCGAGAGCGATAGCCAATGGGCGGCGCATGAACCGGCGTGAACCACTGATCCTGGATTTCGACAGCTCGATCGGCGAGATTCCGGGCGCGACCACGCTCGCGCTCACCGACTGGCAGGAGGCCATTCGCTTCGGCTGCACGCTGCGCACGTTCAACCGCCTGCGCAACTATCTCGACACGCGGCTGCCGGAAAAATACGGCACCGTGCTGATGGGGTCGGGCGACTACCACCATCTCACCTGGCCGCTGGTGCAGCGCCAGCGTGCGCGCGGTCCGTTCCAGGTGGTGGTGTTCGACAACCATCCGGACAACATGCGTTTTCCGTGGGGCATCCATTGCGGCTCGTGGGTGCGTCGCGTGGCGATGCTGCCGTTCGTCACGCACGTGCATGTGGTGGGCATCACCTCGGGCGATATCGGCGCCAGGCATGCCTGGGAGAACTACCTGCGCCCCTTGCAGGCCGGCAAGCTCACCTACTGGTGCATGGACGTGAACGTGGATTGGGCGGCGAAACTCGGTCTCGCCGACGCCTTCCGGCGCTTCAATGATCCGGACGAACTCACCTGCGCCTTCGTGCAGCAGTTGAAGCAGGCGCCGCAGCCGACTTACCTGTCCATCGACAAGGACGCTTTCAGCGTCGATACCGCGCGCACCAACTGGGACCAGGGGCGGCTGGAGGAACAGCACGCCATGGCGATCATCGAAGCGCTGCGCGGGCGCATCGTGGCGAGCGACATCAACGGCGAAGTCTCCGCCTACCAGTACCGCACCTGGTGGAAGCGCATGCTCAGCGGCATGGACGGACAGGAGCCCGTGCCGCAGAGCGAACTGGACGCATGGCAGGCACAACAGCGCGCGTTCAACGTCCGCCTGCTTGCGGCCATCGCCGAAAGCAGCACGTAAACCGGCGCGGCGACCATCACCGCGTCGTTCACGCCGGCGCGGCGCTGAACAGGCAAGGATGCTGCACGCATGTCGAGAGCCGGCTCGTTCCGGCGACGCACAAGGCGATGCCGTGGCATGACCGAACACTTTCCTACCAGCCGTCGCGCGCTTGTCTATCTGGCCGCTGCGTTCGGCATCAGCTGGATGGCATGGGGCGCGCTGGTCGCGCTCGTCCAGGCACAGCTGACGAGCTACGGCCGTTGGTCGTTCATGACCTTGTACGTGCTCGGCGGCCTGGGGCCGACCATCGCCGCCTACGTGGCCGTGTGGCGCACGCGTGGGGAATCGCCGTTGCGCGAGTTCAACCATCGCGTGCTGCGATGGCGCGTGAAGCCGGTGTGGTATCTGATGGCGCTGTGCCTTCCGGCGGTGCTGGGTTTCATCGCCATCGGTGTGGCCGTGGCATTGAAACCGGCGCTGGGCGAGGCCGTGAGCTTCCGGCCGTGGTACCTGTTTCCCCTGTATTTCCTCATGACCATCATCGGCGGCGGTCTGGAGGAACTGGGTTGGCGTGGCATCGCGCAGGAAGAGTGGGGCCGCAGCATCGGCGCCAGCCGTGCCGCGTTGATGATCGGGCCGATCTGGGCGGTGTGGCACCTGCCGCTGTTCTTCCTGCCGGGCGTGGCGCAGTACCACGCCAGCTTTGCCTTGTTCCTGGTGGGCGTGATGGGCAACGCGCTGCTGTTCGGCTGGCTGTATTGCCACACGCGCAGCATCCTCCTGTGCGTGTTCATGCACGCAGCGTCCAATGCCGCGGTGATGATGGGCGTGGCGATTCCCTCGGGCATGGGCATGGCGCTGATCGGGCCCTGCCTGAGCCTCTGCGTTGGCGCGTTGCTGTTCCTGTCCGGCGGGAAGCGTGCATCAAGCCAGGAGCACGCCACGCACTGAGCGCGCTTTTCAGGCGACCGCGCGTTCCAGCGTGAGGCAGATCGACTCGAACGTGGTGTCATCCAACCATGGACTGTTGGTGATGGTGAGCGCGCGCGCGGCGAAGCTGCGTGCATTGGGCAACGGTGCATCGTCCACGATGTCGCGCAGATAGCCGTAGTCGGGCAGTGCATGGATGAACAGGCGGCTCACGCCCAGGCCGGCGGTCCACAGGGTGTCCAATGCGGCATCGCGTGTTGCCTCGCTCGGCAACGTGAGCAGCAGGAACGGCCACACGCCTTGTTGGCCTGGCGCGTCGTCGAACACGGTGATGCCGGCTATCCGCTTCAGTCGCTCGATACGACGTAGCGCCTGCGCGCGCGTTGTATCGAGAAACGCCGGAAGACGGGGCAGGGCACGCGTGCCCACGGCTTGTCGCCACTCGCTCACGGTGTGCAGGGGAATGTCAGGGCCGAAATCGTCGCCCACGGCGGCGACCGGATCATGGTTCGCCAAGGCCTTGCGCAATGGACGTCCATACGCCAGCGGGAGCAGCGATGGGCGATAGGCGAGGGTGTAGCCGATCAATTCCAACGCGCGCTGCCAATCCATCCGCGCGTCGGCGTGGATGGTGGCGTCGTGGCTGGCGGCGAACGCATCGCGCAATACCGCATCGCGTGTCAGCAGCAGGCCGCCTTCAAACAGCGTTAGCCCCTTGCCCACGGCGAGGCTGAAGAAACCCGCGTCGCCAAGCAGGCCGACGCTCTGTCCGTTCTGCCGCGCGCCCAATGCCTGGGCGGCATCTTCGAGCACGTAGGCACCCACGCGATGACCCACGTCCAATGCAGCATTCACATCGGCCACGCGACCGGCGAGATGCGTCGGCACGATGGCCAGCGTTTTCGAACCGCCCAGCGTGCAGAGCTGGTCGATGTCCATGTCGAAATGATTGGGAGCGAGATCGCACAGCCGTGGCTTGAGTCCTGCGCGATGGATGGCCAGCGCCACCAGCGGACAGGTCCACGCGGGCACGATCACTTCATCGCGCTGCGGACGCAGCCGGTGCATCGCACGCAAGGCCACCACCATCGCCGCCGTGCCCGAGCATTCCAACTGCAGGTGTTCCACGCCCAGCCATTCGGCGACGCGTTGCGCAAACGGCGCGCGGCCAGGCCACAGGTCACTCAGTCGTAGCGGCAGTCCGGCGGTCGGCGGCAGCTCGCGGGCCACGTCATTCTCCCGCGGCCACGCCCAGCGCACCCTTGGCCTCGGTGGGCGGGTCGCCTTCCGGATGTGCGCTGCTTTCCGCGAACGCCAGGCAGATGATGCCGGCGACGATGGCAATGGCGCCGATGATGCGCGCCACCGTGAGCGGTTCGTGGAACAGCCACACGGAGAACAGCATCACGCTCACCACTTCGAGATGCGTGACGGCAAACGCGGGGCCGATCGGCGCATGCTTGAGCAGCGTCATCCAGGTGAAGAAGTTGCCGACGTAGCCGATCACCGCCACGTAGATCCACGGATGGCCGAACACGCGCACGATCCACGCCCAGTTCGCTTCGGGCGGGAAGGCGTGATCACCGGCGTACTTGAAACTCAGCTGCACCAGCGTGTCGAACAACACCAGGATGGTGAAGCCGATGGCGTAGAAGCGGATCATGTTCTTCGTCATATCAGCCTCCGGCGAAGCCGACGATGGCCACGCCTGCGGTCACCAGCAGGATGCCTGCCACGCGCAGCGGCGTCAGCTTTTCTTTGAACAGGATGCGGCCGGCGATCATGATCACCACGATGTTGATCGATCCGAGCAGCACGCCCGCCGAAAGGTCGACCAGTGAAAGGAACGCGATCCACACCAGGAATTCGGCGACGTAGGAGAACACGCCGATCCAGATCCACGGGCGCGCCGCCATGTACTTCCAGCGCGCCAGCCCATCGCCCGCCCGCGGATCGCCAGCCGCTGCCTTGAACGACAACTGGCCGACGGTGTCGAGCGTGACGTTGAGCAGCCACAACGCTACAACGAGAGGACTCACAGTGAGTCCTCAGGCCGCGGCGCGCGCGGCAGGTTCGTAGGTGGCGGCGATCTGGCGGAAGAATTCCGCCGAGCGGTCGGTGAGCACGCGGCGTTCCCGGTCCACCGTGATCATGTGGTAGCTGTCCTTCAGCCACAGCGTTTCCACCGGGCCGGATACCGAGCGCTGCACGAGATAGGCGTTCTCGATGCTGGCAATGTCGTCCTCGGTGGCGTGCGCGATCAGGCAGGGCGCCGTCACCTTGGGCAGGT
Source organism: Dyella japonica (assembly GCF_040545895.1). Classification (GTDB taxonomy): domain Bacteria; phylum Pseudomonadota; class Gammaproteobacteria; order Xanthomonadales; family Rhodanobacteraceae; genus Dyella; species Dyella japonica_D. The sequence goes on along the minus strand of NZ_JBEPMU010000001.1, from coordinate 1,407,966 downwards.
CGCGTTTCACCACGGCGGCCATGTTGTACATCTCGGCCAGCGACGGCCACGGGTTGCCGGGCAGGCCGGCCGCGGCGCTGTCGCCGCTCAGCATGGCGCCGCTGATCTGCGCGCGCAGACGCTCGTCGCGAATGCCGTACGGTTCGCCCTCATGCACCATGCGGTGCTTGCCGATGCCGAACTTGTGCAGGAACGGCAGCAGGAAGGAAAACTTGCCCACCCACGGAATGGCCCAGCCGTCATAGCGGAAGGTGGCGCCATACACGCCCACGCCCTTCACCCACTCCGGGCGTTCGGCGGCAAGCTTGAGCGCCAGCACGGCGCCCATCGACAGGCCGGCCACGAACAAGTGGTCCACTTCGTGGCGCATCTGCTCGGCGGCGGCTTCCACGCTGGCGTACCAGTCGCGCCAGCCGGTCTTGAGCAGGTCGTCGACGTCGCCGCAGTGGCCTGCCAGCTGCATGCCGTACACGGTGTAGCCCGCGCGATTGAGGCCCTTGCCGAGCAGCCGCATCTCGGTGGGCGTGCCCGTCAGGCCGTGGATAAGCAGCACACCGCTGCGACCGCCCTCATAGCGGAACTCGACGTTTTGAATCACCTGGGAGCTCCGGAGCTACGGGCAATCGGGACAATCCGGGGCGTATGCCGCGCGGAAAAATGACAGTAAACCATGCAGTCAGTCTGACGACGGACCCTTTCCAAGAACTTTCGACCCCTGGGGCCCGCACCAGGCCAAGAGGGCGTTCGAGTGCGACGCCCCGTGCCTGTTGCCCGCTCAGCGTCCGAAATGGCCCTGCGTGCCGCCCACGGAGATGCTCACACCGCCCGTCGGGTGCTCACAGCTGCCGAAGGCCTGGCTGAGGGTGACGGCGCCGCCCGTGTAGCTGCCGCTGAAATGATTGCCGGCCACCACGCCGGTGCTCACGGCGCCATGGACCTGTGGCTGGTTGTAGGTGGCGTCGTCGCAGGTGACGGCCGGTGCCACGCCGACGGCGGCCTGGGTGTCGCCCATCGCGCCGCTGGTGTCGCCGTAGTAGGTGCCCGGCGGATCCTTGGTGTAGCTGCCGTTCTGGGCGCCTGCCTGGGTATTCGCCTGCGCGTTGGCGGCGGGCGCCGGGCGGCCTGTGCTGTTGGCCACCGTGGTTGCCGGAGCAGCCGGTGGTGCGGCGCTGGCGCTGCTGGCCGGAAGATCGGCAGGGAGCTTGAGGTTCAGCGGCTGCTCGGCGTTCTGGGCCCAGGCCGTGGCCGCCAGCAGGGTGGCGGCTGCGAATACGGTGATGCGGAAGATCTTCATGGAAAAACTCCGGGGACGTGGGGCCTATAACGCGCCACCGTCGCCGGTGTGGACACGTCTCCCTTGGACGATGCGTGGCGATGGGAGTTCCCACCGCCACGCCGGTTGCTCAGGGTTGGTACGGCGTGAAGCTGCCGATGGACTTCAACTGCGGATCGATGGCCTTGGGGTCGCCGACCAGGATGATGCTCTGTTTCTCCGGCGCAAAGTACTTCCGTCCCATCGCCTGTACCTGCTCGGCCGTGACCTTGCCCGTGTCGGTCACGTAGGAGGTCATGAACGACGGTGGCATGCCGCAAAGCCAGTAGCGCGCCAGTGTGTTGGCCAGTGCCGACTGGATCTGGTTGCGCAACAGGTAGATGCCGGCAATAAGGCGCTTGGCGCGCAACAGCTCCTCGGGGCTGGCCGGTTCCGTGGCCATGCCCTGGTAGAGCTTGGACAGTTCGGCCAGCGTGGCTCCGGTGACGTCGTTGCGCACATCCACGACCGCAAGCGTGTTGCCGCCGTTGCGGCGCACGTCCAGCGTGGAGTAGGGACTGTACGAGTAGCCCTTGTCCTCGCGGATGTCATGCGTGATGCGGCTGCTGAAGCCGCCGCCGAGCACGGTGTTGGCCACGGTCAGCGGGATGAAGTCCGGATCGCGCATGGGAGCCGTGGGCTGTCCGTAGCGAATGTTGGTCTGCACCGCGCCGGTACGGGCCACCAGCAGTTTTTGTGCCGCCACCGCGGTGGGCGCCTGCGTGACGTTGGCGGGCGCCGGGCCTTGCGCCTTCCAGCCGCCGAACTGCTGCTCGACCGTCTTGAGCACCTCGTCCGCGTTGATCTTGCCCACGATGACCAGCAGGGCACGCTCGGGTCGCATGCGTTCGTCGTGCAGCTTTTGCAGCGATTGGGGCGTGGCTGCATTGATGCTCGCCTCGGTGAGCTGGTCGCGCGCGTAGGGATGCTCGCCGTACACCGCATGATCGAACGCGCGCATCGATTGCCAGTCCGGATCGGCCTCGTTCACCTTCAACGACTGCAGCGAATTGGCCTTCTGCAGCGTCACTTCCTTGGCCGGAAAACTGGGATGCAACGCCGTATCGGCCACCAGGGCGAGCAGTTCGTCGGCGTGGCTGGCCAGCGCGCTGGCGCTGATGCCGATGGAGTCGCGGCCGGCGCTTGCGCCGTAGTCGCCGCCGATGGACTGCAGCTTCTCGGCGATCTCCTTCGAACTGAGCTTGTCGGTGCCCTCATTGAGCAGCGACGCCATCAAGGCGGTCTGCGCGGGATGCTGGGCGTCGTCGTACGACGTGCCGCCCAGCACGGCCAGCTGCACATTCACCTTGGGCAGGCCGTTGCGTGGGATCACCCACACCGTGAGGCCATTGGGCAGCGTGCGCTGCGTGATCTGCGGCACCGGCAGCGGGCGCTCGGCACCGTAGGGCGGCAAGTCCTTGGGCATGGGCGCTTCGACGGCATGCGCGGTGGCGACAAGGCCGAGCGTGGCGGCGAGCAGGGATGCTTTCAGGGAAATCTTGGTCATGACCGGGCTCTCCTCAATGCTTGCCGGCCGGCTTGGCACCGGCGTCCTTGCTGCGGGCCACCACGGGGCGGCGAATGATCACGCTGCGGTTCGCGTCGGTGAGGTAGGTCTGCGCTACGCGACGCACATCATCCGCGCTCACCTGATTGATCCAACCGGGAACCTGATTGACCACGGCAGCATCGCCCCACAGCGTCTGCAGCTTGGCGAGCGTGTCGGCGCGCGAGAGGAAATCCTCCATGCCGCCGTACCAGTCCGACAGCATCTTGGTTTTCACGCGGGCGAGCGTGGCATCGTCGACGCCGTCGCGGGCGATCTTCGCGATCTCGTCGTTGATGGCGCCGAGCACCTGGTCGGGTTGCGCATTGGGTTTGTAGATGGCGAACAAGCCGAACAAAGTGGGACCGGCATAGTCGGTGCCGCTGCCCAGCGCGAAGTTCACGCCGCCCTGGATCTGCAGCACCTGTTCGCGCCCCTTCACCAGGCCCTGGTACAGGCGCGATGCGTCGTCGCCCACCAGCAGCTGCGCAAGCACCAGCATGGGCATCTGGTCTTTGCTGCCGCGCTCGGGCGCTTTCCAGCCCACGGCGATGGCCGGTGCCTTGGCCAGTGCATCGGTTTGTTCGAGGTGACGTCCCTTGGTATTGAGCGGCTCGGCAACATCGGTGCGCGTGGGCAGCGGGCGGGCGGGAATGGCGCCGAAGTATTTTTGCGCGAGCGCGAAAGCCTGCTCCGGCGTGACGTCGCCGGAGATGCCGAGCACCGCATTGGCCGGCTGGTAGAAGGTGTCGTGGAAAGCCTTTACGTCGGCGATGCTGGCGTGGTCGAGATCTTCGAACGAGCCGTAGCCGTCGTGCTTGTTGGCCCATTTGTCGAAGGCCAACGCATCAAGGTCGGTCCAGAAGAACAGGCCGTAAGGCTGGTTTTTCACGTTGACGCGGATTTCTTCCTTCACCACGTTGCGTTGGTTGTCGAGATTCTTCTCGCTGAAGTCCAGCGTCTTCATGCGGTCGGCCTCGATCCACAGCAGTGGTTCGAGGGCCGAGATGGGCGCCGATGCGATGTAGTTGGTGTAGTCGGCGCGCGTGGAACCGTTGAAGATGCCGCCGCCGCCCTGGATCACGCGATCGAACGTGCCCTTGGGTGCATTGGGCGTGCCTTCGAACATCAGGTGTTCGAACAGGTGCGCGAAGCCGGTGCGATTCTGCGGCTCCAGGCGCATGCCCACGTGGTAGACCGTGCTGATGCCGACGGTGGGGGAGCTGTGGTCTTCCGAAACGACCACGACGAGGCCGTTGTCCAGTTTCTTCACTGCCACCGGCACCTGCCAGGTATCGGTTTCCGCAGCATGAGCCGTTACAGCGAACAGCAGACCGGCGATCAGCGCCGGCAAACGTGACGTACGCATGGACCATCCTTGTGCTTACGGCGGGAGCACACTGGATAAGGCGTGGCCAGGGTTTGCGTCAACAGGTGAGTTGGCCTATCCGATCGCTCGCATCGACCTGGCTCCAGAACAAAACGGGCGCCGCGGCAGTGCATGCCGGGCGCCCGTCGAGGCCGAAAAAATTACGGTCAGCCCGTGGTTTCGATCCGCTCCACGCGGCGCAGGCCCTGCGGCAGCAGGCCGCCGCGGGTGGCGCGGCTGCCGCCGTATTCGACCAGGTTCGACCATTTCAGCGTGAGCTTGCGCTGGCCGGCATAGAGCGTCACTTCGCCCTTGCCCTCGGTGACGACGGCGACGCCGACCACCTTCACGCCCGCGCTGAGCTTGGCCTTGGGCACGTCGATCAGCTTGTTGCCCTTGCCCTTGTCCAGTTCCGGCAACTCGGCCACGGAGAACATCAGCAGATGGCCTTCGGTGGTGACTACCACGATGCGATCGCGCGCCGGATCGGCGCTGACCTGCGGCGCCAGCACCTTGGCGCCGTCGCCCAGCGTGATGATCTGCTTGCCGGCCTTGTTGCGGCCGGTGAGCGCTTCGAAGCGGGTCACGAAGCCGTAGCCGTGGTCGGTGGCGAGGATCAGGCGCGTGTCGTTGTCGCCAGCCGCGAGCGCATCGAAGCTCGCGCCCGAGGGCGGACTGAAACGTCCGGTGAGCGGTTCGCCGTTGCCGCGTGCCGAGGGCAGGCTGTGCGCCGGCGTGGAGTAGCTGCGACCGGTGGAGTCGATCACCGCGACCTGTTGCGTGGTGCGCGCCTTCACGGCAGCGAGCAGGCTGTCGCCTTCGCGGTAGTTGAGGCCATCGGCATCGACATCATGGCCCTTGGCCGCGCGAATCCAACCCTTGGCGCTGAGCACCACGGTGACCGGTTCGCTGGCGACCAGTGCGCTCTCGTCCAGCGCTTGCGCGGCGTTGCGCTGCACCAGCGGCGAGCGGCGATCGTCGCCGAACTTGGCGGCGTCGGCGCGCAGTTCTTCCTTGATCAGGCCCTTGAGCTTGGCCGGCGACTTGAGCAGCACGTTGATGCGCGCGCGCTCTTCTTCCAACTGGTCACGCTCGGCGTTGATCTTCATCTCTTCCAGGCGCGCCAACTGGCGCAGCTTGGTTTCGAGGATGTAGTCGGTCTGTTCGTCGCTGAGGCCGAAGCGCGCCATCAGCACGGGCTTGGGTTCGTCCTCGGTGCGGACGATGCGGATCACTTCGTCCAGGTTGAGGTAGGCGATGCGCAGGCCTTCCAACAGGTGCAGGCGACGCTCGACCTTCGCCAGGCGATGGTTGAGTCGGCGCGTGACCGTGTCGGTGCGGAAATGCAGCCACTCGCTGATGATCCGCTTGAGATCCTTCACCTGCGGGCGGCCATCCAGGCCGATCATGTTGAGGTTGATGCGGAAGCTCTTTTCCAGGTCCGTGGTGGCGAACAGGTGCTGCATCACTTCGTTCGCATCGATGCGGTTCGAGCGCGGCACCACGACGAGGCGAATCGGGTTCTCGTGATCGGATTCGTCGCGCAGGTCTTCCACCATCGGCAGTTTCTTCGCGCGCATCTGCGCGGCGATCTGCTCGAGGATCTTGGACGGGCTCACCTGGTGTGGCAGCGCGGTGATGACGATGTTGCCCTCGTCCATGTGGTACACGGCGCGGGCGCGCACCGAACCGGTGCCGTTCTGGTACATCGCCAGCAGTTCGTTGCGCGGCGTGATGATCTCCGCTTCGGTCGGGTAGTCCGGACCCTGGATGTGTTCGCACAGGTCGGCAACGGTGGCGTCCGGATCATCCAGCAAACGGATGCACGCGCTCACCACTTCGCGCAGGTTGTGCGGCGGGATGTCGGTGGCCATGCCCACGGCGATACCCATGGAGCCATTGAGCAGCACGTGCGGCACACGCGCCGGCAGCCAGCTGGGTTCTTCCAGCGTGCCATCGAAGTTGGGTACCCAGTCCACCGTGCCCTGGCCCAATTCGCCCAGCAGCGCTTCGGCGATGGGGCTCAGGCGCGACTCGGTGTAGCGCATAGCGGCGAAGCTTTTCGGATCGTCCGGCGAACCGAAGTTGCCCTGGCCGTCCACCAGCGGATAGCGATACGAGAACGGCTGGGCCATCAGCACCATCGCCTCGTAGCACGAGGTGTCGCCGTGCGGATGGAACTTGCCGATCACGTCGCCGATGGTGCGCGCGGACTTCTTCGGCTTGGACGAAGCGGCGAGCCCCAGCTCGCTCATGGCGTAGACGATGCGACGCTGCACGGGCTTGAGGCCGTCGCCCACGAAGGGCAGGGCGCGATCCAGCACCACGTACATCGAGTAGTCGAGGTAGGCCCGCTCGGCGTACTCCTTGAGCGGAATCTGTTCGAAATTGGCTTGCAAATTCATGGGTTTGCGTCAGTTGGGCTGCGCGCAGGCGGCGCGCTTAACCGGAGGATGGTGCCAGAAAGGGGGATCGGGCGGCGAGAGGGCGGGTGCGGGCAGCCCGCGTGGAGCGGACTGTCGGGCGAGGCCATCTCAGCCTGCGCGACGCGAACACGTCGCGCGGCGCGCGCTGCTCAGTTCTGGATACGGGTGGTTTTCACGCCCAGCTTGCGCAACTGCTCCTGCAGGCTGTCTGGCCCGGCAAGATGTCCCGCGCCCACGGCGACAAAGCTCACGCCGGGCTGCTGCATGCGTTCGGCGATGATCTTGGCCCACGCCTCGTTGCGCTCGACGATCAGGCGCCGATACAGCATGGGGCTGTCCTTGCGCAAGTCTTCGTCCTCGATCTTGGCGATGGCGGCGGTATCGCCGTTGCGCCAGGCGTCGATCAGTTCGCGCAGCTTGGCCGGGCCATCGGCCACTTCCTTGAAGGACTGGCGCAGGAATTCCAGCTGCATGGCTTCGGGCAGGTCGGCCAGCATGCGGATCTGCTTTTCCGCGGTTTCCAGCCCGTCGATGGGCTTGCCCGCCTGCTGCATGCGCGCCTTGAGCAGCTTGTCCACGCCTTGGTTCGGGTCGAGCCCGGCCTGCATCAGCGGCGCCATGGTGAGCGTCAGCGCGGCCAGCCACGGACGCATGGGCTGCAGCGCGGCCATGCCGCCGGGAAGTTTCGCCACTTCGGCGGCCTTTTCCAGTTCGCCGCGGTCTTTCTCGTCGAGCTTGCTGGACAGCGGTTCGCTCAGATCCACGCCGTGCTGCATCAGCAGGCCCTGCATGGAGGCGGCATCGTCGTCGACGATCTCGATGCTCAGGCGCTGGCTCTCATCCAGTGCCTTGTCCAGTGCCGGAGATTTCCAGTTCGTGTCCGAGGGCAGCAGATGCACGGTGCCGAACAGGTAGACCGTGGCGTGATCGTTCTTGGCCACCCACAGTCCCGGCTGGGCCACCGCGACCGCGACGAGCAAGAGGTTGAGGGCCAGCGCGGCCGCGAATCGTCGAAACAGTTTCAAGGCGTATCCCGAATCAGGAGCGGACAACGTGTCGTAGCGGGTCATGACCGTCCGGCCCGTTGATTGGTGCACTATCGTGCGCAAACTGGCTTGCTGCAAGCATTCTCAACGCGGTACGCGGTAACCGCCGGGCACGCCGTGGGGGCTGAGCGTGAGCTGCCAGAGCTGGTCGCGACGGCTGCGGAACACGGCGGCCGACACGGAGAGGTAGAACCGCCACATGCGACGGAAGCGGTCGTCGTAGTTCGCCGACAGCTGCGGCCACGCCGCATCGAAGTTGGCCCGCCATGCGGAAAGCGTGAGGTCGTAGTCGGCGCCGAAGTTGTGCCAGTCCTCCACCACGAACAGGTTCTGCACGGCTTCGGCCACCTGGCTGGCGGCGGGTATCATCGAATTGGGGAAGATGTATTTCTCGATCCACGGGTCGGGCCGGCTCGGCGAGCCGTTGCTGCCGATGCTGTGCAGCACGAACAGGCCGTCATCGCGCAGGCAGCGGCGGGCGACTTCGAAATACGTGCGGTAGTTGAGCGCGCCCACGTGTTCGAACATGCCGATGGAGAAGATGGCGTCGAACGGCTCGTTGAGTTCGCGATAGTCCTGCAGGCGGATGTCGATGGGCAGGCCGCTGCACAGCTCGCGTGCATACGCCGCCTGTTCCTTGGAAACGGTGACACCCACGCCCTGCACGCCGTAGCGTTCCGCCGCGAACTTCAGCGCCTCGCCCCAGCCACAGCCGATGTCGAGCACGCGCTGGCCGGGCTGCAGGCGCAGCTTGCGGCAGATCAGGTCGAGCTTGGCTTCCTGCGCATCGTCGAGGTTGTTCGCCTGCGCCCAGTAGCCGCACGAATACACCAGCCGTTTGCCCAGCATGGCCTGGAACAAGTCGTTGCCCAGGTCGTAGTGCACGCGGCCGATGTCGAAGGCATGGTCGCCACGCTGCAGGTTGATGAAGCGCGCCTTCAGGTGCGCGAGCAGCGTGTCCAGCGTTTTCAGCTCATTATCGAGCTGCGCGCCGAGCACGCGGGTGAACAGGCCGGGCAGGTCTTCGCTGTCCCACCAGCCGTCCATGTAGCTTTCGCCCAGGCCCAGCGAGCCGTGCGCGAAGACGCGTGCGTAGAGTCGTTCGTCATGCACCCGCATGTCGGTGGGGCGCGATCCATCGAGAAGAATGCCAGCGTGTTCGAGCAGCGTGGCGGCGCGTGACTTCAAAGAATCCTGACTCATGCGGTCCTCGTATGCCATGGTGACGAGAAGGGCAGGACGGCGCCGTTCGCTCAGCTGGACTTCGGCGCCTTGCCTAGTATCCCAAAGCTTGCGGGAGCAATTGCAAAGACTGCGTCGACGCCGCTTTCGCGCACCGTCTGCAGCAGCGCCTGCGCCTGCGGCTCGCTCAGCAGGAACTCCACCTTCACGGCGAGATCGTCGGCCAGTTCGAAGAACTGTTCCTCGCGCAGCACGCCGTGCCGCCCGAAGCCGCAGATGGCGCGAAACACCGAGCCGCCGCCAATGCCGTGGCTGCGCGCATGCTCGAGCAACCATTCGTAGACCAGTTTGCCGTCGTGGCATGCGCGGGTGTGCGTGTAGAAGCTGAGCTGGACGCCTTGGTGCGTGGTTTCCATGGGGCCTCCTATCGCAACACGGCGCGGGTGAGAGCGATGCCGGAAATGGTCAGCGCGATGGAGCCGACCAGGTGCAGGGCCAGGTGGCCGCCAAACCACAGGTACTGCTCGCGCAGCAGCAGCGTGGTCGATTCGGCCGAGAAGGTGGAAAAGGTGGTCAGCCCACCGAGGAAACCGGTGGCGACGAACAGGCGCAGCTCCGGCGGCAGGGTCTGGAAGTGGTCGAACACGCCCAACACCACGCCCATCAGCAGGCCGCCGACCAGGTTGGCGGCGAGTGTGCCCAGCGGCACGGTGGGGAACAGCGGGTTGAGCAGCACGCCCAGCATCCAGCGCAGCCAGCAACCCAGCACGCCTCCCACGCCAACGGCGAGAAATCCGGTAAAGCCCACGTTGCGGCCTCCTCTTGCAGAAGAACTTCGATCGGAAGGACTTCCCGGAAACAGGCACGCGCCTGCGCCCCGGCATGTCCGGCGGTGCAGGCATCATCAACCCGAGGGTGGTTCGCCACGGCGCCGCCGCGGCAGGAGGCATGCCATCTCCTGGTGCCACGCATCCTAGCCGATGATCCCTCGAACGTCATGGATCAGCCGCGCGGAAGGCGCCGGTATACTCGGCCATCCTCGCCCGCTGTGCCATGCCCATGACCTCCACGTCGCGCCCCGTCCGGCGCAGCCTGCCGTTTCTGTTGGCGGGCCTGTCGATGATCGGTCCGTTCTCGATCGACGCCGTGTTCCCGGCCTTTCCGCTGATCGGCGGACGCTTCGGCGTGGACAGCACCGGCCTGCAGCAGATGATCAGCATGTACCTGATCACCTATGCGGTGATGAGCCTGTTCCACGGCGCCATTTCCGATGCCATCGGCCGCAAGCCGGTGATCGTCACCGGCATGCTGGTGTATGCGCTGGCCTCGGCAGGTGCAGCGCTTTCCACCTCGTACGTCATGCTGCTGACCTGCCGCGCGCTGCAGGGCGTGTGCGCCGGTGCGGGCCTGGTAGTTGGCCGCGCCATCGTGCGCGACAGCCTGGAGGGGCCGGCGGCGCAGCAGATGATGTCGCGCGTGATGATGATCTTCAGCATTGCGCCGGTGATCGCGCCCATCGTGGGCGCGCAGCTGCTGTTCCTCAACGGCTGGCACGGCATCTTCTGGGTGCTGATGGGCTTCACGCTGATGCTGTCGCTGGCCTTGGTGCTGTTCCTGGACGAAACCCATCCGGTCGCCGCGCGCACGCCGTTTCGCGCGGGCACGCTGGTGCGCGGCTACGTGAACTTCGGCAAGGATCGCCCGTTCTGGCCGCTGCTGATTTCCTGCTCAGTGAATTTCGCCGGGCTGTTCCTGTACATCTCCTCGGCGCCGCACATCATCCGCGACCTGCTGCATCTGTCCGCGCAGGGTTTTCCGTGGCTGTTCCTGCCGACGGTGGCGGGCCTGATGGCCGGTGCGTGGATGTCGGGTCGACTCGCCCATCGCCGCAGCGCGGCCTATACGGTCAACCTCGGCTACGGCTCCATGCTGCTGGCGTGTGCGCTGCATCTGGCGATCGCGCTGGTCACGAGCGAGCCCGTGCTGCCTTGGTCGATGCTGCCGCTGGTGCTGCACGGCATTGGCGTGCAGTTGGCGTTTCCCACGCTCACGCTGTTGCTGCTGGACCGTTTTCCGCAGCGGCGCGGCGGCGCTTCGTCGGTGCAGGCATTCGGCAGCCTGCTGATGTGCGCCTTGGTGGCGGGCGTGCTGTCGCCGCTGCTGTCGGGCCACATGGTGTACCTGGCGCTCGGCGCCAGTGCGCTGACCTTGACCGGCTGGTTCGCATGGCGCTGGTACCGCCGCCTGACCAGCCAGCCTCGCGTACCGCACACCAGCGCGGCCGAAGTGGACGTGGAACTGCAGACGGAAATCACCGAGCCGCGCTGAGGCGTTGCGCCCGATGTGTTGAGAGGTGCGGGGCACGGCGGCCCCGCACCGTCATGCTCAGTGCTCGTTGACCTGCAGCTTCTCCAGCAACAGGTTGAGCTTGCCCTTCATGGCATCTTCCGGACGCGGACCGTCCACGCCGTAGAACGCGGTGTACAGCACGTCCGGCTTGGTCTCCGTGCTGGCCTTCGTGCCGCTCACCGTGCCGATGTAGGTCATGTCGTTTTCGCTGTACGGCACGCCATCGTCCGGATGGCTGCGATTGACGATCTTGCCCCAGTGGTTGCGGAAGCTGTCGTCCAGGTCGTCCGACGGCGCCACGTGGCGATTGACCATCACGTGCTCGGCGTTGTCGACGTTGGATTTCACTTCGACCTTGGAGACATCCCACACCGTCTTGCCGTGATCCTCGAAGTAAGACATGCCGAGCACCAGCTGGCTGTCCGCGTCGATCTTCTGCAGCGAGGGCGTATAGGCGAAACCGAGGCGCTTGGACTGGTACTTGAAGTCGTCGCCGTAGTTGAAGCGGATGGCGATATCGGACAACACGCTGGGCAGCAGCTCGGTGTTGGCCAGGAACTCCTTCCACTGCGCCAGCGTGCCGCTGTAGGAGACGTCGACGAAGTTGGCCAGCTCCTTCATGTCGGCCATGTCTTCATGCTCAGTGCGGTTGTTGGTCACGCGCACCATCGCCGCATAGCCGTCGGGCACCGGCAGCAGGAAGGCGATCACCAGGCCGTTGTCGTACGCCATCTGCCATTCGCGGATCTGCCAGCGGCGCTGGTAGTTGTCGGTGAAATTGCGCTCCAGCGACGGCGCGCCCAGCGAGGTGATCTTGATTGCTTCGGCGCCCACGCGGCGCTGCATCGGCGCGCCCTTGAGCACCAGGTCCATGAACAGCTTCGAGTCGCCGTAGAGCTGCTTGCTGGTGACGTCGTCCGGCTTGCGCAGATGGAACATCACCTGCTGGCCCACGGCCGCGCGGCTGACGTAACCGTTGCGGGGAAGCACGGCCTTGTTCTCGTTGGCCTTCGCGCTCACCCAGTTGCCGTTGCTGTTGCGGTGGAGCAGCGTGGGGAAGGCGCTGAGATCGGAATTGACGTGCAGCAGCCGGCTGGCGCCCTGGCCGTTGGGGAACATCGTGGCCGCATTCTCGGCGAGCAGGTCGTGCAGTTTCTGGTCGACGTCGGCGTTGTGCAGTTTCTGGTAGGTGCTGCTGAAGTCGGCAAAGCTCTTGGGCAGCGGGAACTGCGCCTTGAACGGGCCGGTGTGCTTGTCCTCGATCACGTCGAGCTGGTAGCTCTCGCGCGTGTCGATCGAGCCGAGGTTGGCCGGCGCGTTGAGCACCAGGTCGATCGGCAGCGCGTAATTGAGGTTCTCGTCGGGCGACTTCATCACCACCACGCCGACCACCTTGCCGTCCTTGTCCAGCAGCGGGCCGCCGCTGTTGCCGGGCGAAGCGGCAGCGGAGAAGCGCAGCCATTTCCAGCGGCCGTCCTGTTCCTCCGGCGTTTGCGAGGTGTAGAGGCCGTCGCGGATCACGATGCCCGTGCCCAGCGCATTGCCCACTGCGTAGACCACTTCATTCATCGCCGGCTGCGTGTTCACCGCCAGCGGCGTCACCTTGGGCGCATCCTTCAGGGTGAACTCGACGAAGTCCTCATGCAGCGAATAGCGCGTGACCTTGTCGATGGCATACACGTGGCCGCTGGCGTCGCGCAGTGCCGGTTCGCCCATCAGGCTGTCGATGCCGAGCGATAGCACGTGGCCAGCCGTGACGTAGCGGTTGTCGCCAATGGCGAACGCGGTGCCGACCGAGTAGTACTTGTCCGTGCGTTGCTGGTAGGGAAGCTGGTCGAACGGCAGCGGCTTCTCGTAGCTCAACGGGTCTTTCACTGGCTTGGGAATCACCACCTCGAAGGTGGCGCCCTGCACCTGCGGAAGCATGGCCGGATCCATCGTTGCCGCTTGCACCGATGGCAACACCATCCATGCCAGTCCAGCCAGCCACGCGACGCGGCGCCATGCCTGGCGGGGTGGGGAAGTAAGCGCTTGCCGAGCACGGGTTGCCGGCTTGTCCATGTGCTGCCTCGTCTCATTGTCGGCGCGCTGTGGTGGCGCCATCCCCGGGTGCGGAACCCGTTCTTCGATGAGTTTATCCAACGGCTTGCCGGTTGGAATGGTGTACCTCGTAAGTCATATCGATGACCTGCGGCGGCGTTCCGCTGGCGTGATTTCCGCCGCAGAAATGACGGCCCAGGGTTAAGCTGCGTCGGTTGCCGTGGAGTCCCCCGATGTCTGTTCCTTCCGCCGCCAGTACGGTGCACTTGCCCCAGGGATCATGGGCCACGGTGCTGGACGGACTGTGTGCGCTGTTTCCCCGCATCGACAGGGCCGCCTGGGAAGACCGCTTCGCACGTGGCCGCGTGCTCGACGAGACAGGGCAGCCGTTGCGTGCCGATACGCCTTACCGGGTGGGCCTGTGTGTGCGCTATTTCCGCGAGGTGGCGCAGGAGGCTCCCATTCCGTTCCGGGAAACCCTGCTGCACGTGGATGCGCACCTGGTGGTCGTCGACAAGCCGCACTTTCTTCCGGTGACGCCGGCGGGCGGTTTCGTCGAAGAAACCGTGCTGGCGCGACTGACGCGTGCGCTCGGCAATGCCGATCTCGTTCCCTTGCATCGCATCGATCGTCATACCGCCGGGTTGGTGATGTTTTCCGCCGACCCCGCAAGTCGCGCGGCGTACCAGGCGCTGTTCCGCGAGCGGCGCATCAGCAAAGGCTATGAAGCATGGGCGCCGCCGTTGCCGGGCCTGCCGTTTCCGCTGACGAGGCGCTCGCGCATCGCGACGGGCGAACCGTTCTTCCGCATGCACGAAGTGGCAGGCGAACCGAATAGCGAGACGCGCATCGACGTGCTGGAACGCCATCCGGCGCATTGGCGCTACGCCTTGGAGCCAATCACCGGGAAGAAACACCAGCTGCGCGTGCACATGGCGGCGCTGGGTGCGCCGATCCTGCACGATCCGTTCTATCCCGAGCTGCCCGAGCCACAGCCCGACGACCACGCGCGACCGCTGCAACTGCTGGCGCGGCGACTGGCCTTTCTCGATCCGCTGAGCGGGCAGCCGCGGGAGTTCGTCAGCGAGCTGGCCTTGCTGTCGCCCGAGTAGGGCGCGGGACCGGGCTTCGCGGTTGGTAACATAGGCAGCCCCTCCAAGGACCGATCGTCCGATGCCTGTCTCTTTCTCTCCCGCAGCCCACGACGCGGCGCTGGAGGCCATCTTCGTGCCTTTCGAAACGGGCAACCTGATGCTGCCTGCGGATGGGCGCGTGCTGTTCCTGCGTGCGCGTGACGGCTTCCGGCTGCGTGAGATGGCGCAGAAGCACTGGGTGTGCGAGCAAAGCTTCAAGCCGTTCGCCGAGGCGTTGGAGCGCAGCGGTCTGGCCGTGGCAACGCCGGGCGGTGACGAGCGGTTTCCCCTGGTGCTGGTGTTGCCGCCGCGTCAACGCGACGAAGCGCGCGCGCTGTTCGCGCATGCGCTGCGCAGGGCGTCGGAAGGCGGCGTGGTGCTCGTGGCGGTGCCCAATGCGGAGGGCGCCAAGTCTGCGGAAAACGATCTGGCGAGCGTCGCCGGTCCACTCAACCAGATCTCCAAGCACAAGTGCCGCGTGTTCTGGACACAGCCGCTGGGCTCGCAAGTGAATGCGGAACGGCTTGAAGCCTGGGCATTGCTCGACGCGCCGCATCTCAACGAGGCCGGCTATGTCAGCCGCCCGGGCCTGTTCGCCTGGGATCGCGTGGATACCGCATCGGCCTTGCTGGCCGCGCATTTGCCGGCGGATCTGTCCGGCAGCGTGGCGGATCTTGGCGCGGGTTACGGCTATCTGTCGACGCAGGTGCTGGCGCATTGTCCGGCGGTGTCGTCCATCGACTTGTTCGAAGCCGAGGCACGCGCGCTGGAACCGGCGCGACAGAATCTGCAGCGTGCACTGCACGACAACGCGCGTGCCGTCCCGTTCGCGGTGCACTGGCACGACGTGACCCAGGGTTTGCCACGACGTTACGACGCCATCGTGAGCAATCCGCCGTTTCACCAGGGGCGTGCCGATCTTCCCGAACTCGGTCGTGCCTTCATCGATACCGCCGCCCATGCGCTGCTGCCCCACGGCAGATTCTGGCTGGTGGCCAATCGCCATCTTCCCTACGAGGCCACGCTGGCCGCACGTTTCAACGAGGTACGCACGGTGGTAACGCAGGACGGATTCAAAGTGATCGAAGCACGCGGGGTGCGCGCGTGAAACTGGTCAAGCTCATCGCCAACCTGGGCTATGGCAGCCGCAAGGAAGTGACGCTCATGTTCCGCGAAGGACGCATCACCGATCCCGATGGCGAGGTGTTGTACGCGGACGACAAGGTGCCGCACGAACACATCCGCATCGACGACGAACCGCTCGATCCGCCGGCGGGCATGGTGCTGGTGATGAACAAGCCGCTGGGCGCTACATGCTCGCGCAAGGACATCGGTCGCGTGGTGTACGACTTGTTGCCGCCGCGGTACCGCGTGCGCGATCCGGCGCTTTCCACGGTGGGGCGTCTCGATCGCGACACGTCCGGCCTGTTGTTGTTCACCGACGACGGCGCCTTGCTGCACCGGATCATTTCGCCGAAGGCGCGCGTGGCGAAGGTGTACGAAGCGACACTGGCAAACGACCTGCGTGGCGACGAAGGCGCGCTGTTCGCCAGCGGCACGATGATGCTGGAATCGGAAACCGATCCGCTGGAACCGGTGGTGCTCGACGTGCTGGAACCGCGCCGCGCGCGAGTGACGCTCACCGAAGGCCGCTACCACCAGGTGCGACGCATGTTCGCCGCGGTGGGCAACCACGTGGAATCGCTGTCGAGGATTTCCGTGGGCGCATTGACGCTCGACAACCTGCAGCCGGGCGAATGGCGGGCGCTTGAAGAACACGAGATCGCGCGCATCTTTGAATCGCCGGCTGGCGGCTGATGCGCGCGTGGACTCGCGTGGTGTTTAACCGAACGGATGCTGGCGGCGTCGGGCGAGTTCGTCCTCGCGGCGAGAATGCGCGCCTGGTTGCCAGGACACCAGCTGGAAACTGCTGTGATCCTGGTGGTTGTTGTGACGGACGTCCGGCGTGTCCCGATGATTCAGCATCCCTGCTACCAGCTGCATTCCGCGCTCGATGGCGGAACGGGCAAGAAGCATGTGCATGTCGTGGCTCCCGGTCACCCCTGCGTGACCGTTCAGGCCACATATAAGCAGCTTCACACGCGATACACAAATGCCAATGGGCACTGAATTTTGGCGTAAGTTTGTCTTAAGCCATGCCATCATCTTCACAAAGGTGAACCACGCAATGTTCTGCGTTTCTGACCGGAAAAATGCCCATTTCATCGCGCGAACGGCGCATGCAAATCCAGTGCTTTGCGGAGCCACACGATGACCGGGCTGAGCTTCGACAATTCGTTCGTGCGTGAGCTGCCGGGAGATCCTGAACAAGGCTCGCGGCAACGCCAGGTGCTGGGCGCCGTCTACTCCCGGGTCGACCCCACGCCCGTGGCTTCGCCGCGCGTCGTGGCATGGTCGTCGGAGATGGCCGAGACGCTAGGCCTGGATGCGGCGGACATGGCAAGCCCGCAACTCGCCCAGGTGCTCGGCGGAAACGCCTTGCTCGAAGGCATGGCGCCTTTCGCGGCAAATTACGGCGGCCATCAGTTCGGCGTGTGGGCGGACCAACTGGGCGACGGGCGCGCCATTTCGCTGGGCGAAGCGATCGCGGCCGATGGGCATCGCTGGGAACTGCAGCTCAAAGGCGCGGGACGCACGCCGTATTCGCGCGGTGCCGATGGCCGTGCGGTGCTGCGTTCGTCCATCCGCGAATTTCTGTGCAGCGAGGCGATGCACCACCTCGGCGTGCCGACCACGCGCGCACTCAGCCTGGTGGTGACCGGCGATGCCGTGGTGCGCGACATGTTCTACGACGGGAACCCGCAGGAAGAGCCCGGTGCGATCGTGTGTCGCGTGGCGCCGTCTTTCATCCGCTTCGGAAATTTCGAACTGCCGGCAGCGCGCGGCGACATCGCGTTGTTGCGCCGGCTGGTCGACTTCACCATCGCACGCGATTTCCCCGAACTGCCGGGCGAAGGCGAGTCGCTATACGCCGCGTGGTTTGCGCAGGTGTGCGAACGTACCGCCTACATGGTAGCGCAGTGGATGCGCGTGGGTTTCGTGCATGGCGTGATGAACACGGACAACATGTCCATACTCGGTCTCACCATCGATTACGGTCCGTATGGCTGGGTCGACAATTTCGATCCCGAGTGGACGCCCAACACGACGGACGCGGGCCGTCGTCGCTATCGCTTCGGCCAGCAACCAAACGTGGCATGGTGGAACCTGAGCCGGCTGGCCATGGCGCTGGCGCCGCTGTTCACCAGCACAGAACCGTTGCAGGCCGGCCTGGATCGTTACGCGGCGGCGTATGCCGACGCCGACCGCGCCATCGTTGGTTTCTCAACCTGCGAAGAGGGCGACGTGGAACGCATGCGCGAACTCCACGCGCTGCTCACCGAGGCGGACGTCGACATGACGTTGTTCTTTCGCGCGCTGGCCGACGTGGATCCGTCGCAGCCTTCACTGGCGCCGCTGCACGATGCGTTCTACGACGACGCCAAGCGGCAGGCCTTCGAGCCGGCGTTTCGAACGTGGCTGGAAAACTACGCGGCACGCGCGCGCAGTGATGCGTGGTCGAACGAGCAGCGGCGTGAGCGCATGCGCTCGGTCAATCCGCGTTACGTGCTGCGCAACTACCTCGCGCAGGAAGCGATCGATCGCGCGATGCAGGGCGACTACGCGGGCATCCATGAATTGCTCGACGTCATGCGCCACCCGTATGACGATCAGCCCGGTCGTGAACGCTACGCGCAGAAGCGGCCGGCCTGGGCAACCCACAAGGCCGGCTGTTCCATGCTGTCGTGCAGTTCGTGACGTGAATCAGCGCAGCGCGTTGGCGAGGAACTGACGCAGCTGCATGCCGTTAAGCGCGCCCGCCTGGCGCGCGATTTCCTTGCCGTTGCGCATCACCAGCAGCGTGGGAATGCTGCGAATGCCGAAACGTTGCGCCAACGCCGGTTGAGCCTCGGTATCGACCTTGGCCAGCCGGAGCTGCGGTTCCAGGCTTTTCGCCGCCTCCGCGAACACCGGCGCGAAACTCACGCACGGCCCGCACCACGGCGCCCAGAAATCGATCACCACGGGCAGGTCGCCACGCGCGGCCACCGCATCGAAGTTGTCGCTGGTGAGCGACACCGGCTTGCCGTCGAACAGCGGCTGCTTGCAGCGGCCGCATGCGGGATGCTGGCCGAGCCGATCCTCGGGCACGCGATTCAGGGCCGCGCAGTGGGGGCAGGGAACGTTCAACGGAGTGGACATGGCAGGCCTCGGTGGCCAAAACTCGATGAAGCATCAGATGGTGTCCGCCGCAGCGGTAAACAAGGAGGCTGCACGTGCAGAGCCGGGAACGCGGAACGACGGCAGGCCGCTGGCTGCTCCTGTTGGCTGGCGTGAGCTGGACCTTACCCAACAGCTTGCTTGGCCTGCTGGCGGGCCTGGCGTGCATGCCGTGGGGCGCGCGGCCGCAGTGGCGTCGAGGCGAGTGGGCGCTGGCGTTCCGGCGCATGCCGCATCGCGGCAGCGGCGGGGCGCTCACGCTGGGCAACGTGATCCTGTATTCCTGCGACGAACTCGATACGCCGTGCTTCACCTATGCGCATCGCGCAGGGCATGGCAACGAACCGCGCATTTCACTGGCGGATCACGAGCGCGCGCACGTGTTCCAGTACATGGTGCTGGGGCCGTTGTTCCTGCCGCTTTATGCGCTGTGCGGTGGCATCAGCGTGTATAACCGCTTCGAGCGCGCGGCGGATCGCTACGCGCTGCAACGCGCCGGCTGGTGGCCGTGGCCGATGGCGTGAAGGGCAGGGCTCATCGCGAATAGTCGCGCGCGTGCCATCCCGCCAGACCGGAGAGATAACCCATCACGCTTGCCGGCTTGAGCACGAGCCCGTAAAGCAGTGCATAACCGAACAACCCGAACGGATTGCGCCGCACGGTGAGCCCCAGCGAGCGGAACATGCGCGCCTGCACCACGTAGATGATGACGTTGGCCAGCAGGCTCACCGGCACCACGAACGCCAGCATCGCACCTGCCAGCCAGTAAACACCCGTGCAGGCCAGCAGAATGCCGGGCACCAGCGCGATGGTGTAGGCCAGATCCATGTACGGGAACAGCAGATTCCATCCGATGAAGAACGTGCTCAGGCGTCGGCGGAAGAGCAGCGAGCCATGCGCCTTGAATGCTTCGATAAGGCCATGCGCCCACTGCTGGCGTTGCTGCAGGAACGGCGACAGCGAGGCGGGCACGCGCGTGAAGGCGACGGCGTCCTCGCAGTAACCCACGCGATGATGGTCCTGCAGGATGGCCCAGGTAAGCACGGTGTCTTCGCCCGCACAATGGGGCCAGCCGCCGACCACGCGCAGGATGTCCGTGCGATACAGCGAGAACGTGCCCGGCGCTACCAGCGTGCCCTGAAACAGGCTTTGCAGGCGCTTGCTGGCCGCGATGCCCTGGAAGTAATCCCACTCCTGCATGCGCGTGACCAGGCTCTGCCGCGAGTTGCGCACGAGCACGGCGCCGGCCACGGCAGCCGTGTTCGGCGGGTCGCTCATGTAGCGCGTCACCAGGCGACGCAACGCATCGGGATGCAGGTGCGCGTCGGCATCGAGCGTGACCGTAAGCGGGCAGGAGGCCAGGCGCAGCCCGGCATTCAACGCGTTCGCCTTGCCGCCGGCGGATTTGAGGTCGAGCACTTCCAGCCACGGATACGACACGCTGCGCAGCTGCTCGAGCGTGGCGTCGGTGGAGCCGTCGTTGATCACCATCACTTCGATGCGTGCGGGATAACGCTGCGCCGCAATGCTGGCGAGCGTATCGAGGATGCTGTCCTGCTCGTTGTGCGCGGCGATCAGGATGGTGACGCCGGGAAAATCACCGTCGGCAAAGTGCGAGCGGGGCGGGCGGCGATCGAGCAGCAGGCCCACCGCGAGAAACGCATTCATGAAGGCGGGCAACACCGCCACGCCCATCACCAGCAGATGCGCCGTCAGCTGCTTGCCGGGCGTCTCCAGCGCGCCCATCCAGTGCTGCGCGGTGGCGTATGCAAACGCGGCCCAAGCCAGCGAGACGATCAACGCGAGCACGAACTTCAGGCAGACCGGCAGGTAGTGGCGCCGATGTACGCGGCTGTCGTTGGCCGCGGCCAACGGCAGGCGAACCGTTACGGGGAACGGTCGCCGCCTTGCCCAGTCTCGTGCGTTGACGCTCATGCGAAAGCTCGCTGCTGCCACGGCATCGCGCTCGCTCAGGACGAATGATGCAACTCACCGGGGTTCCGGTGATACACCTTTCGCATGCCCGGCAGGCCCATGCCCGAATGATCCGACGGCGTCTTGCCAGAACCCCGCTCCTCGATGGAATGAGGGGCAAGAGTCGTGCCACGGGACGGGCGTGGCGATAGCGCGGCAACGTCGGCAAAAAGCGGGGCTTCGGCGGATATCGGCGAAAAACGCAGCCTGCGCAAACCGACGCCTACTGACACAAACCGACGCCCTGCGGCGCCGGTTGTTCGGCACGGGCCAGCGGCGGTTACGCCGGGTGCTTGTCGCCCTTCTGATCGGGCGCGGGGCGCGCCTGCGGCTTGGGCCCCCCATGACCGCCGCCCTGATTCGGCGGCGGACGATGGTCACCTTGGTTCGGCGGTGGGCGATTGCCTTGCGGTGGCGAACCGCCCGGCGGCCTGCCTTGCCCAGGCGGACGAGTGCCCGGATTGGGCCCTGGATGATTGGTCGGAGGACGATGATCCGAAGGCGGACGGTGCCCCTGCGACGGTGGCGGCCGGTTGCCACCTTGATTCGGCGGCGGACGATTGCCGTGCGGCGGAGGACGGTTGCCCGGCGGTGGCGGTCGATGGCCACCCGGCGGCGGTGCCCAATGACCGGGCGGCGGCGGGCGGGCACCCGGGTGCCAACCCGGCGGACGCGGCGGCGGGCGCGGTGCGTATGGACGGCCATACCAGTAATCGCGGTTCCGATAGAACGGGCGATTCACGTAGTACGAGCCCCAATACGCGCCAATCGAAAACGTGACGATGGGAATGCCGATGCGTGCGCCGTAATCGGCCACGTACACCGGCTGGCTCTGGTAGGTGTATTGCACGAAGGTGGCTGCAACCCATCCGCGCAAACCTTGCGTGATGACATCGCACCAACCCCATCCCTGCGTGCAACCCTGGATTGCCACGGGCGTGCCGGCAGGCAATTGCGCGATGGGGGGATAACCCGGGTCAGGGCCCGCGTAGAGATCGACGTATGCGGTCACCACGCCGTTCAAGCCCTGCGCGAACGCGGCGGGGCTGGCGAATCCCAAGAGCAACAGCACGATCCACACAAGCCGCTTCATCAGCGCTTCTCCCGATATACGCCTGGATGAGACTGCCCCATCCGCGAAGGATGCGTCAATGAAGCGTCAGCTTTGCTGATCGCGAGTTCATGCGTTCAGCGCGCAGGGCGAGAAGGATCATCGTCACCTTCGCGCCGGCATTCACGCGAGGTCGAGTGATTCGCGATACGCGCGGCGCACCATTTCGTGGAAATGATGCACGGCATTTTCCCGCAGCGGATTCAGGCGGCCCGCGTCGTACGAACCGGAGGCAAGGCCGCGCTGCACGTCCTCGCAGATGGTCACGTCCTCTTCCTGCACTTCATCGCTGAAGGCCACGTCGCGCGTGCGGCGCGCCTGCGCTTCGGCACTGTCGTCGGCGGGATAGTAGAAATCGAACTCCACGCGACAGCGATCCACGCCCAGCGGCAGCACGCGGTTGGTCTGCAGGCGCGAGGGCAGGATGTTGAGCATGGTGTTGGGATGGATGAAGTAGTAGAGCGCCTCGCCGCTGCCATACAGGTCGTCCGCGCTTTCCAGCGGGCTGTATTGGAACGAATACCAGGGCGTCGTCTCGGTGATGTAGCTGCGATAGTCGAGCAGGCTATTGAGACCGGGATGGATATGCGGCACGTGGTAGCCCTCGAGGTAGTTGTCCACGTACACCTTCCAGTTGCAGGCCACCTCGTAGCTGGCGCGGTGATGGAACACGTAGTGCTCCAGCGAACGTTCCGGCCCCAGCCGTTCGTCGATGCCGGCCACCACGTCGGCGAACGGCGGCGCATCGGCGATGGCGATGAACACCAGTCCCTGCCACACCTGTACGCGCACTTCGGGCAGGCGGATGTCCGAGGGATTGAAGTCCTGCGTGCGGCCCATTTCCGGCGCACCGCGCAGCACGCCGTCCAGGCCGTAGGTCCAGCCGTGGTAGCGGCAACGCAAGGCCTTCGCGCCTTTGCCATCGCAACTGGCGATGGGCCCTGCACGGTGACGGCAGACGTTGTGGAAGGCGCGGATCGTGCGGTCCTCGCCGCGCACCACGATCAAGGGCAACCCGGCGATCTGCGTGACGATGTGGTCGCCCACCTCGGCCACCTGCGATTGATGGCCCACCAGCTGCCAGCTGCGCGCGAAGATGGCGCGCGCATCCAGCGCCGGCATGCGCGGATCGGTGTAGAAGCGGGCGGGCAGCGTCAGCGCAACCTCAAGCGGTTGCGGTGCAAGAACGGTGTCGTCGAACAGATCACGCATGGAACACCCGCCGGCAGCTGTTTGCCCGAGTATCAACCCCGGCGCCTCGGCGAGGGAAGAGGCGGCGCGCTCAGGCGTTCGCGAGCTGCTGCTGCACGTCGTTGATGGAATTGCGGATGCGCTGGCTGAAGATCGAATCCTCGTGATGGATCAGCACCAGCCGTTCCGTCGCACGCGTCATCGCGACGTAGAGCAGGCGCGCTTCTTCCGCCTCGTTCTTGCCGGGCTTGGGCAGCGAGCCCAGGCCCGGAATGATCACCAGCGGGAACTCCAGCCCCTTGCTGGAATGCATGGTGACCAGCTTGACGGTGTCATCCACCACGAACAGCGAACTCTTGCCGTTGCCCTCGGCGAGCTGGCTGGCAATGCCGGCGCGCTGCAGCGCTTCATGCAGTTTTTCGCCTTCCCAGCTGTTGCGGAAGATCACCGCCATGTCCGACAGGTGGCGCCCTGCGGCCAGCTCATCGCGCAGGCGCTGGATGATGGCCGGCAGTTGTTCTTCCTGCCGTTCGACGCGAATGAGCTCGGGCAGCGCGCCGCGGCGGCCGGCGCTTTCCGGCGCGATCAGCGGCACGCCGTCGTCGTCCTCGCTGCGTCCGAGCAGCAGCTCGTTGGCGAAACCGCGCGCGACCGAAAGGATTTCCAGCGTGTTGCGGTAGTTGAGCTTGAGGATGGTGGTGCGGCCCTGCGCCTGCACGCCCAGGCTTTTCCAGCTGAGCTTCTTGCGGTTGGCCTGGCCGTAGATGTTCTGTGCGTCGTCGTACAACACCAGCAGCGAGTTAGTGTTGGGATCGATCATCTGCACGATGAGCTTGTACCACTCGGGCTCGAAATCGTGGCCTTCGTCGATCAGCACGGCGCCGTATTGGAAGCGCGGAATCTGTCCGCTGTCCACGCCGGCAATCACCGCCGGCGGCAGTTCCTCGGCGAAATGCGGGCCGTCCTCGGGCAGGGGGACGTGGTAGGCCGTGAGCATGCTGCGGCACCACTTGTGGAAGTTGTACACCTGCACCTTGTCGCTCAGGCCGCGCTCGCCCATGAGCTGTTCGAGTCGCGCGGCCAGCGTCTTGTTGTAGCAGAGCACCAGGATCGGCTTGGACAGCGAACGCGCCAGCTCCATCGCACGGAAGCCGAGGATCATCGTCTTGCCCGAGCCGGCCACGCCGTGAATGATGCGGTGCTCGTCGCCCAGCGAACGAGCCAGCAGTTCCTGCTGCGCGTCCATCACCTTGATGAGATCGGGGATGGCGATCCTGGTGGCGCCGCTGCGTTCGCTCGCGGAAAACAGGCCGAACTGGCCATCGCCCGGTTCCACGCGGATCTCCGGGAACAGGTGCCAGCGCACCCGATCTATCTGCGGCAGCGTGAGCGCAGTGGGGAACACCTGCGGGAACATCGCCCACAGCCGTTCCTGGAACGCTTCCGATTCCACCGATTCGTACATCTCGTCCTGGCAGATCACCAGGTGCGCGGGAATCACCGCCTCCAGCTGCCCGGCCTCGAACTGCTTGCGGCTGATGTTGGCAAGCACCACGCCGTAGCCCCACGGCATCAGCAGCTTGCCTTCGTAAGTGTGGCCGGGCGGGTGGCGCAGGGCCGGGTCCTGCGCCAACACCTTGTAGATCTCGCTGGCGCAGTCACGCGCCTGCATCAGCGGGTTGTGCTCCTTCACGCTGCTGCTGCCGGTGATCAGCGTGAACAGGGTGCGGTCGGCCTGCTGGATGGTGCCGGGCTTCCAGTCCTTCACCTCCAGCACGAGCAGGCCGCGGCGAGGGTGGAACACGATGAAGTCGGGGCGGCGCTGGCGCGGGCCGATGGCCACGTCGTACCAGATCAGGTAGTCGTCTTCGAGCTTCTGCTCAAGGCGTTCGGAGAAGCGCTTTTCGCCGCTGGTCATCTGCGGCAGGCAACTGTTGCGGGATGGAATGAGCGTCGCCAATGGAGAGCCTGCCTCGTGCCGTTCCTTGACCGCGCCGTGCGTTCAGGTCCGGCGACGTTAGCGGATCGGCGTTGCGTGTCAATCTCGCGGCACCCGCGAGGCCGCGCCTGGCCTCGGATTTTCACCAAGACGAGCCGTCGCGCTGGGCATAGTGTCGGGGCTGCCAATCCCACCCTTGGAGCCCCGCGATGAGCACGAACCAGCCACCCGTCATCAAGGACATGTTTCCCTACCTGCGCGTGCGCAACGCCGAGGCGGCGCTGGCGTATTACCAGAAGGTGTTCGGCGCCACCCTCCGCATGCGGCTGGACGAACCGGGCACCGGCCGCATCGGGCACGCCGAGCTGACGATGGGGCCCTCGGTGCTGATGGTGTCGGACGAATATCCCGAACATGGCATCGTAGGCCCGCAGAGCATCGGCGGCACCAGCGTCTCCATCCATCTGCACGTCGACAATGCCGATGCGGTGCTGGCGCGTGCCGTCGAGGCCGGTGGTTTCCTGGTTCGCCCGGCCACCGATTTCTTCTACGGCGAACGTGGCGGCACCGTGCGCGATCCCTTCGGCCACGAATGGCTGGTGGGCCATCAGATCGAAGAGGTGAGCGCCGAGGAAATGCAGCGACGCTACGACGCCGCGATGGCGGAGAGTTGAGTCAGCGCCAATGTTGCAGCGTGTCGGCTGGCACGCCGACACGCATGCAGGCGCGGCTGCCGATACCGTCCTGCAATGCCAGGCGAAATACCGGCGCTACCGACCACAGCGCACGCGCGGCCAATCGCGACTGCGCGCGCTGCAACGGCGTGCGTTGCAGCAGCGCATCCGCCCAGGCCGGCAGCAGGGCAGCACCTGCCTGCAGGAACACATCGCGCGACAGGCCTGCCACGGGCACGGGAAGACGCACGCGATACAACACGTCCAGCACCGCACGCGAACGTTCGGTGAAGCTCAACTGCGGACGCACGTGCCGGAAATAGGCGGTGATCTGCGCTTCCGATGCAGGCACGTCGCGCGCGCCCAGCGCTTCGGCGATGCGACGGACTTCATCGTAGTAACGATCCGCAGCGCCCGCCGGCATCGCCGTATGGCTATAGCGACGATAGCCCTGCAGGAAACTATAGGCTTCGGTGACGTGGACCCATGTCAGCAGGTCCGGATCATCCGCGGCGTATGGACGTCCATCTTCCGCGGCACCTTTCACCTGCGCATGGATGTGCTTCACGCGGTCGATCAGCATCTGTGCCTGCTCGACAGGCGCATACGTGGTGCCGCTCACGAACGAGGTGGTGCGGCGGAGACGGCCAATCAGGTCGTCGCGAAAGTTGGAGTGATCCCACACGCCCGCGAGCGCAAGCGGGTGCAGGGTCTGCAGCATCAGCGCCGCAAGACCGCCGGCGAGCATCGCAGGAAAATCCGCATGCACGCGCCAGGTGGCACTGCCGGGACCGAACAGGCCGGGATCGCCCACCGGATGATCGTAGTCCACGTGTCCACCGCCGCCGCGCGGAAACGCGCTCAGCACCCAGCGTCGAATGGGTTCGCGGGCAGGGCGGGTGAGGAGATTCCACGGCAGCGACATGCGGAGGAGTGTACTGCTTGGTTTCAGATGCATCCTTTGCATGCGCGAAAAGCCTGTGTTATCTCTAACGACCATGACCTCCCACACCGCCCGCCAGTATTTTTGGTTTTACGGCTATCCGATGCCGCTGGCGGAGGGTTGGTCTCGACTGTCGTAACGACAAGACACCATTCCCAAAAAGGCCGCCAGCCACCACTGGCGGCCTTTTTCATGGTCGCGAGTGGATCCCCCCAGGAGACCATCGTGAACCCTTCCACCGACGATTTACGCATCCGCGCCATCACGCCGCTCAGCGCGCCGGCCGAGGTGATGCGCGACTGCGCCGCCAGCGTGCACGCCGTGCATACCGTGAGCGCTTCACGGCAGGCGCTGCATCGCATTCTTGCCGGCGACGACGACCGCCTGGCCCTGGTGATCGGCCCGTGTTCGATCCATGACACCAAGGCCGCGCTGGAATACGCCAGCCGTCTGGCGGAGCAGCGCAAGCAACACGCGGGCGAGCTGGAGATCGTGATGCGCGTGTACTTCGAAAAGCCGCGTACCACGGTGGGCTGGAAAGGGCTCATCAACGATCCGGATCTCGACGGCAGTTTTCGCATCGACAAAGGCCTGCGCATGGCGCGCGGACTGTTGCGCGACATCAACGAGCTGGGCGTGCCGGCCGGTTGCGAATTCCTCGACATGATCACGCCGCAATACATCGCCGATCTCGTCGCGTGGGGCGCCATAGGCGCGCGCACCACCGAAAGCCAGGTGCATCGCGAGCTGGCGTCGGGGTTGTCGTGCCCGGTGGGCTTCAAGAACGGCACCGACGGCAACGTGAAGATCGCGGTGGACGCGGTGAATGCCGCATCGCAGCCGCACCATTTCATGGCCGTGACCAAGGACGGCCACACTGCCATCGCCGCCACCGCAGGCAACGAGGATTGCCACGTGATCCTGCGCGGAGGCACGACGCCCAACTACGACGCGGCAAGCGTGGACGCGGCGTGCACCGCCATCGCCAGGAATGGGCAGCCGCCGCGCGTGATGATCGATGCCAGCCATGCCAACAGCCACAAGCTGCCGGAAAACCAACCGCGCGTGATCGATGACATCGCCGCACAGCTTTCCGCGGGCGAGCAGCGCATCGTGGGCGTGATGGTGGAAAGCCACCTTGTCGGCGGTCGTCAGGACCTGCTGGAAGGCCAGCCGCTGCGCTACGGCCAGAGCATCACCGATGGCTGCCTCGACTGGGAGGCTTCCGTGCAGGTACTCGACCGCCTCGCCCAGGCCGTGCGCGCGCGCCGCGCCGCGCGACAAGCGGCACAGCGGGCGGTGCGCACGGGTTGCGCCGGATGATGCGCGGCGTTGCGCTCAGCCTTCGAGCTTGGCGTCGAGATTGATCGTCGCCTTGAGCACCTTCGACACGGGGCAGCCTTCCTTGGTTGCCTTGGCAATCTTGTCGAAGGTGGCGGCATCGACGCCATCCACTTTCGCGCGGCAGGTAAGATCGACCGTGGTGATGGAAAAGCCGTCGCCATCCTTGTCCAGCGTCACCACCGCCTTGGTTTCGATGCGCGTGGCGGCGTGGCCTGCCTGTTCCAGGCCCAGCGCGAGCGCCATCGTGTAGCAGCCGGCGTGGGCCGCACCCAGCAATTCCTCGGGGTTGGTGCCCGGTCCGTCCGCGAAGCGCGACTGGAAGCCGTAACGCGCTTCGTGCAGCACGCCCGAGGCCGTGGATATGGTGCCGGACCCTTCCTTGAGACCGCCCGACCAGACGGCGGATGCGTTTCGTTTCATGTTCGGCTCCCTGAGAGCGTGGCAAGGGTGTCAAGGAAGCTTGCCGAAAGAATCATCCACGAAATGCGAACGCCGGAGGCTTCGCCCTTCACGCCTGGTTCGCTGCCACCTGCTTTAATCTCCGCGCCCCGAGTCCCTCTGCTTTGCGAGGACGCGTTTCATGTTCGCCGAGATCAATCACAACCCAAGGACGCATCGTTTCGAGACCAAGGTGGATGGTGTGCCTTGCGTGCTCGACTACACGCTGGAAGACGGCGTCATGACCATCACCCACACCATCGTCCCCTCGGCGGTGGGCGGTCGCGGCATTGCGTCCAATCTCGTGCGCACGGCGCTGGATACAGCGCGCGAGGAGCACTGGAAGGTGGATCCCGCGTGTTCGTATTCGGAAATCTGGATGACCCGCCACCCCGAATACCAGGACCTGCACGTCTGACGCGACGCGGCGGGCCGCCAAGATATTGCGATGAACAGGCTCTAAGATGCGCCATGCCCGCTTCCGGGTCATGGAGAACGCGTTGGTGACGACGAGTAGCCCGAACGCCGCAGGGACGCCCGCATGAGTGCCGCGAACGGTCATGGCCGTCGGCGCTCGCGCGGATTCATTCCTTTTCGAGTACTGCGCGCGCGCCCGCGCCTGATGATTGCGGGAGCGCTCGCGCTGGTGGTGGGCCTGGCGCTCTGGTACCAGTTCCATCTGAGCCCCGCCGAGGCCTTGCTATTCGGGTTCGACCTGGGCGTCGCGGTTTATCTGACGGCGCTCATCATCCTGTTCTGCAGCACGACCTCGCCGGACCTGATGCGCGGACAGGCGCGCAAGCAGGACACCGGGCGCTGGGGCGTGCTGTGGACTTCGTTGATCCTGACCGGCTTCGTGTCGCTGGCGCTCACCACCGAGGTGGCCGGTGCAAAGGGCGGCGATGCGAAGGCGCTGAGCATCGCGGCGGCGAGCATCGTGCTGTCGTGGCTGTTCTTCAACGTGATGTTCGGCATGCATTACGCGCACGGCTATTACGGCGACTTCGGCAAGAAGCACGAAGGCCTGGATTTCCCCGGCACGGACGAGCCTGATTATTGGGACTTCATGTATTTCTCGATCGTCATCGGCATGACTTTCCAGGTCTCCGACGTGCAGATCAGCAGCCGCTATCTGCGGCGCGTGGCCTTGCTGCACAGCGTGATCGCGTTCTTCTTCAACGTGTTCATCATTGCGATCAGCGTGAATGTTGCGGCGGGGCTGGCGGGGTAGGCGCCTGAGCCGCCGTCTTTCCTGCTCGTCATTCCGGCGCAGGCCGGAATCCCGTCGCGATGCGATAGGCTTTTGCCGCAACCTCGCACGTCATTAACCCGAGTGCTGGGTCAAGCGAAAATCGAAAACCGGCGCCGCTGGATTCCGGCCTGCGCCGGAATGACGAGCAGGGAAGGGGCTCGCGAACCGTCAATCGCGGAAATTGTCGAACTGCAGCGGCAATTCCACCTCGGCCTTGCGCAGCACCGCCATCGCCAGCTGCAGGTCGTCGCGCTTCTTGCCGGTCACGCGCAGCTTGTCGCCATTGATCTGCGCCTCGACCTTGAGCTTGGCCTCCTTCAGCGAAGCCACCAGCTTCTTGGCGACCGGCTGTTCGATGCCTTGCTTCACGGTGATCTTCTGGCGCGAGCCGCCGAGATTGGTTTCGGCATCGCCCACTTCCAGCGCGCGGATGTCGATCTTTCGCGTGGTCAGGCGGCCGCGCAGGATGTCCAGCATCTGCTCCAGCTGGAATTCGCTGGGCGCCGTCTGGGTGATCACGAACTCGTCCAACTGGAACTTCGCATCGGAGCCCTTGAAGTCGAAACGGTTGGCCAGCTCGCGGTTGGCCTGGTCCACGGCATTGGTCAGCTCGTGCTTGTCCACTTCGGAAATGACGTCAAAGGAAGGCATGGTGTCGGTCCGGTACAGGTGAAAAACCTGAGTTTAAGCGATATGGCGCATCCTGACGGATAATGCGCGGCCAGACGAACGGGAGCCAAGGCATGGCAGCGGTGCGCGCGTGAAAGTGGATGTACTCGTCATTGGTGCCGGCGCCGCCGGGCTGATGTGCGCCATCGTGGCCGGCCAGCGGGGACGCAGCGTGCTGGTGGTCGACCATGCCAACAAGGTCGGCAAGAAGATCCTCATGTCGGGCGGCGGACGTTGCAATTTCACCAACTTGGGCGTGACGCCGGCGGCCTACCTGTCCGCCAATCCGCACTTCGCCAAGTCGGCGCTGGCGCGCTACACGCCGTGGGATTTCATCGCGATGGTGGAAAAGCACCGCATCGCGTACCACGAGAAGGAACTGGGCCAGCTGTTCTGCGACGAATCTTCCAAGCTGATCGTGCGCATGCTGCTGGACGAATGCGCGCAGGCCGGCGTTCGCATCGAAACCAGTTGCGGCGTGAAGCGCGTGCGCAGGACGGACGAAGGCTTCAACGTGGTCACCGCGCACGGCGAGGTGCATGCGCAGTCGCTGGTCATCGCCACCGGTGGGCTATCCATTCCCACCATGGGTGCCACCGGTTTTGGCTACGAGCTGGCAAAACAATTTGGCCACGCGGTGCTGCCCACGCGCGCCGGCCTGGTGCCGCTCACGCTGAGCGGCAAGCATCAGGAGCGCTATCAGGATCTCTCCGGCGTGGCCCTGCCGATGGTGGAAGCGCGCGTGGGCAAGCGTTCGTTCCGCGCCGGCATGCTGTTCACGCATCGCGGCGTGAGCGGACCTTCGATCCTGCAGATTTCCTCGTACTGGCAACCGGGCGATGACCTGCGCATCGATCTGCATCCCGACGAGGATCTCGCCGCGTGGCTGCAGGGGCAGCGTGTCGCGCGTCCCGCGGCGGAACTGAAGAACGTGCTGGGCGACAAGCTGCCGCGACGCCTCGCGCAGCGGTTGTGCGAGCTGTGGTTCGAAAGCCGGCCCATGCGCCAATACCGCGAAGCCGAACTCAAGAGCATCGGCGAACAACTGCATGACTGGCCCATCGTGGCCAGTGGCACGGAAGGTTATCGAACGGCGGAAGTCACCTTGGGCGGCGTGGATACCGATGGCATCTCATCGTCCACGATGCAATCGAAGCTTGTTCCAGGCCTGTATTTCATCGGCGAAGTGGTCGACGTTACCGGCTGGCTGGGTGGCTACAACTTCCAGTGGGCGTGGGCGTCGGGCCATGCCGCAGGCGAAGTGGCCTGATTTCGCACCGGGTGAACGTATCGCGTGGTCCACTGGAACGGTTTTCTTGTTGGGAGTAGTCGCATGAAAGTGGGTTTTATCGGCCTCGGCGCCATGGGCAGTGCCATGGCGAGCAATCTGATCAAGGCCGGGCATGAGGTCACCGTGTGGAATCGTTCGCCTGCCCCCGCGGAGCCGCTGGCATCGCTGGGCGCGAAGGTGGTGAAGACCGCCGATCGCGCGGCGCAGGGCGACGTGCTCTTCAGCATGCTCGCCAACGACCAGGCCGTGCGCAGCGTGTTCATCGACGGCGGTCTGCTCGATGGCATGGACAAGGGCACGGTGCACGTGAATCACGCCACCATCTCAGTGGCGCTGGCGCGCGAGATGGCTGAGGAACATGCACGCCGCGGTCTCGACTACGTGGCAGCGCCGGTGTTCGGTCGTCCCGACGTGGCCGCCGCGGGCAAGCTCAATATTCTGGTGGCCGGCAAGCCGAACGTGATCGATCGTGTGCGTCCGCTGCTCGAGGCGATGGCTGGACGCATCTGGCCACTGGGCGAAGAGGCCGAGCGTGCGAACGTGGTGAAGATCGCCGGCAACTTCATGATCGGCGCTGCCATCGAAAGCATGGCCGAGGCATCGGCGTTGACGCGCGCGCATGGCGTGAGTGCCGCCGATTTCCTCGACGTGATGACCAACTCGCTGTTCGCCACGCCCGCCTATCAAGGCTATGCCAAGCTCATCGCCGAATCGCGCTATACGCCGGCCGGTTTTGCCTTGCCGCTGGGCTACAAGGACATTGGCCTCGCGCTGGCAGCGGCAGATGCCACGCGCGTGCCACTGCCGCTGGCTGGGCTGCTGCGCGACAGCCTGCTCGAAGCGCTGGCGGGCGGCGATGAGAACGTCGACTGGTCGATCATGGCGCAGGTCGCTGCGCGTCGCGCGCATCTGGACGAGCGCGACCTCTGAGCGCGCTCAGCGCGCCTGGCGAAACTTCACCAGCCAGCGATCCAGCTGGTTGGCGAAGGCCTGCTTGTCGCGTGCATGGAATGCCGCCGGGCCGCCGGTGTCGACGCCGGAGCCGCGTAATTCATCCATGAAATTGCGCATCGACAGCCGCTGCGCGATGGTGTCGGGCGTGTAGAGCTCGCCGCGCGGATGCACGGCGAGCGCGCCTTTTTCGATCACCAGGGCCGCCAGCGGAATATCCTGCGTCACCACCAGGTCGCCTGCGCTCACGCGCTCCACGATCTCCGCATCGGCGACATCAAAACCACCCGGCACCTGGATGGCGCGCACGAAACGCGACGGCGGCGTGCGCAGCCATTGGTTGGCCACCAGCGTGACCTGCACCTGCTCGCGTTCGGCCGCGCGAAACAGCACTTCCTTGATGGCCGCAGGGCAGGCGTCGGCATCGACCCAGATCTGCGGCCGCACGCTCAACGACCGCTCCAGTGCAGGGTGCCGTCGATGATGGTGTTGGTGTGACCGCCAATCCACACGCTATCGCCGTCGATGCGCACGGTGAGGCTGGCGTCGTGGCCAATTTCGCGGCCCTGGCTCACCACGTAGCCGCGCGCGAGCGGGCCATGGGGTTCGGCGTGGGCGATATACGCTGCGATCAGGCCATTCGCGGCGCCGGAGGCGGGATCTTCCACCAGGCCCACGCCGGCCGGCAGCGCGCGCACGACGAGTTGATAGTCGGGATGCGAACTGCGCGCGAACACGCACAAGCCCATGCTGTCGGTGGCCTTGGCCAGCGCGCCGATGGCGGCGTGGTCGGGCTTCCACTGGCGCAGCGAGGCCTCGTCGGCGCATTCGGCCAGCCACCAATGCCTGCCGCCCGATACATACGCTGGCGGCAGCGTGCCGAGCCCTATGCCCGCGAGTGCGGCATCGAGCAGGGGATGTGCATCGCGGCCGGTTTTCTCGACGGTGGATGGCGGTGATTTCAACAGCAACTGTCGTGCGCCGTCGCTGCCTTCGACGCGGATGGGCAACACGCCCGCGCCGCATTCCTGCCAAAGCACGCCATTCACAGGCTCCGCGAGCCCGCAAAGCAGCACGGCGTGCGCGCTGCCGATGCTTGGGTGACCGGCAAAAGGGATTTCCTTGTGCGGCGTGAAGATGCGCACGCGATAGCTGGCGCCGGGTTGAGTGGGCGGCAGCAGGAAGGTGGTTTCGACGAGATTGGTCCAGCGTGCAAAAGCTTGCATGCGGGCATCGGTCCAGCCGGCGGCGTCGGTGACGACGCCCAGATGGTTGCCGCCGCCGGGCGCGGCGGCAAAGACGTCCAGATGCAGGTAACGGATCGACATGGGGAGTGCCTGGGGGCGTGGGGAAACGCGTGAAGTCGCGGATGATAGTCCGGAACGTCGCCTGGTGCTTGGACTTTTCAGCGTTTTCGGAGTCGACAAGCGCCTGCCGCGCCGCCAAGATGGCGATTCTTTGTCACCGCCGCCTGCCTGGTACGGAAGTTCGCATGATCACGCTGATCATCATCGCCATCACCTGTGTCGTCTCCTTCATGGCGTTCAACAACGCCCGCCTGATGAACGATCTGATCCTGTGGCCGCCTGCCATCACCCGCAGCCGCGAATATCACCGGCTGGTGACCTACGGCGTGGTGCACGCCGATTTCGGCCACCTGTTGTTCAACATGATCACGCTGTTCTTCTTCGGCCGGACCATGGAAGGATTTTTCACGGCGTCGCTGGGCACGCTGGGCTTTGCGCTGTTTTACATCCTGGCGCTGGTGGTCTCGATCCTGCCCACGTATCTGAGCAACAAGAACAACCCGAACTACCGCAGCCTGGGCGCATCGGGCGCGGTGTCGGCGGTGCTGTTTTCGTTCGTGCTGCTGGCGCCGTGGTCGCGCATCATCGTGTTCGTGATACCCGTGCCGGCCATCATCTACGCTGTGCTTTACGTGGCCTATTCGATCTATATGGACCGTCGCGGGCAGGGCAACGTCAACCACAGCGCGCACCTGTGGGGTGCAGCGTTCGGCGTGGCATTCACCGTGGTGGTTCGGCCGGAAGTGATCTCCCACTTCCTCGCGGCGCTCTCGCAGCCGAGGTTCTGAGTGCATCGTCGATGATGAAAAACTGCGGTTTTGCTCACCCCTGATACATCTTGATGGTGTTACTTGTCGGTGCAGCCTGGCGTGATGGGCCGTCGGGCTTTCTCGACAACCGCAGGAGTGAAGACGCATGGCAACGAAGCGCAAGCCGGCCGCGAAGAAATCCTCGGCCAAGAAAGCAGCCACCCGCAAATCCACTGCCAAGAAATCCACTGCCAAGAAAACCACCGCACGCAAGCGCGCTACCGTCAAACGTGCCGTCCGCAAGACCGCTGCCCGCAAGGTAGCCACGCGCAAGACCGCCGCCAAGAAGGCGACCCGCAAGACGGCGCGCAAGACCGCGACCCGGAAGTCGCCGGCACGCAAGACCGCCGCCAAGAAGGCAACCCGCAAGACCGCGACGCGCAAGGCCGCCGTTCGCAAGACGGCACGCAAGACCGCCACGAAGAAGGCCGCTCCCCGCAAGACGGCGGCGAAAAAGACCGCGGCCAGGAAGACCACCCGCAAGCGCGCCACGGCTAAGAAGGCGACCAAGAAAGCGGCCACACGGAAGGCGGCCTCCAAGAGCGCCACACCTCGCAAAGCCGCCACGGCAACCCGCAAGACAGCAACCAAGAAAGCGCCCGCCGCACGGCGCAGCCATACGGCCAAGGCCGCCACTCGGCCACGGCGTCCTGCACGCAAGCGCCTGACGCCGCAGGAAGCGGCCGAGCACATCCAGGCCTTGCTCGAAGCCAAGCAGGAACGGGTGCGGCAGGGGCCCACCTGGCCGGGCGCCGATGAACATCCCAGTGGCACCAACGGCAACCTGGGCATGGGCGCCAGCAATGGCGGCGTTTCGAGCGAGGCGGTGTACGGTCACATCCGCCAGCCGCCCGAACGCAGCGGCGAAAACTGAACCGACGACGCCTTGTCGGTCCGGCATGGCTGGTAGGTAAATATCTGCCAGCCATGTCGAAAGCGTTCAGTGCGCACTTACCAGCACAGGTTCAAAGTGAGGCTGTCTTCCCCCTGAAGGCCTTACGTCATGAAACGCGTGCTTGCCGGTCTTGCCTTGGCGGTCGCCACCGCGGCGCTATCCGGCTGTTACTACGATCCGGGCTACAGCTACGTACGTCCGGTTGCCACTGGCGGCGGCGATGCCTACTACGGCACGGGCGTCACCTATAGCGGCGGCTATTACCCTGGTTACTACTACCCAAGCTACGGCTACTACGGTTACGGCTGCTGCTATGGGCCGGCCGTGAGCATCGGCATCGGTGGTTATTACGGCGGTTACCGCGGCGGCTACTACCGTGGTGGTGGCTACTATCGCGGCGGCGGTTACTACCACGGCGGTGGCGGTTATTACCGCGGCGGCCATGGCAGCTGGAGCGGCGGCCATGGCAATGGCGGCGGTGGCCACGGCGGCTGGAACGGCGGTCACGGCCACTGAAATAGCGGCACAATCGCGGCATGACGTTGCCATGCCGCGTGCCGGAAATTCTTAAATTCTTCAGGCCCGTCGTCACTTTGGCGATGGGCCTGGTGCTTTGCGCCTGCAGCACCGTCGACTACTACGCGCACGTAGCCAAGGGCCAGGGCGAGCTGGTGATGAGCCGCCGCGAGGTGAGCGAGGTGCTGCGCGATCCGTCGACCGACGCCGCAACCCGGCAGCGCCTTCAGCTGGCGCAGGAGGCGCGCCAATTCGCCTCCCAGCGCCTGGACCTGCCGGATAACCGCAGCTACACCAGCTATGTGAAGCTCGACCGCTCCTACGTGGTGTGGAACGTGTTCGCGACGCCGCGCTTTTCGATTTCGCCGATCCAACACTGTTTTCCGTTTGCCGGCTGCGTGGCCTATCGCGGGTATTTCTCCAAGGACAAAGCCAAGGCCGAAGCGTCGCGGCTGGAGGCCGAGGGCGATGACGTCTACGTGGGCGGCGTGCCGGCGTATTCCACGCTGGGATGGTTCTCCGACTCCATCCTCAGCAGCATGATGCGGTGGGATGACGACGAACTGGCCGGCACCATCTTCCACGAGCTCGCGCACCAGCTGATCTACGTGAAGGACGACAGTTCGTTCAACGAATCCTTCGCCAGCTTCGTGCAGGAGGAAGGCCTGCGCCAATGGCGCCAGTCACGCGGGTTGCCGCCGCAGGACGAGCGCGAGAAGACCATGGACGACGGCTTCACCTGGCTGGTGATGGATCTGCGCGACCGCTTGAAGAAACTCTATGCCAGCGGCGTGGACGAGAAGGCCATGGCGGCCGGCAAGCAGCAGACCATCGACGACTTCCGCGTGCGCTATGTGCAATGGCGCGACCTCGATTGGCCGAACGACCATCGCTACGACGCCTGGGTCAACGGCCCGATCAACAACGCGCGTTTGCTGCCGTTCGGCATCTATGATCGGTGGACGCCGGTGTTCCTCGCGCTGTACCGCCATGCGGAAGGGCAGTGGCCGGCGTTCTACGCCAGCGTGCGCGAGTTTGCGCGGCTACCGTACGCGCAGCGACAGCGCTCCTTGCAGCAGTGGCTGGATTCGACCGCGCAGCCTTCCATCGCACCGTCGCCGTGATCCTGTTTCCTCAGGGCTTCGCCTTGCGCCCGGCCATGTGGCGCAGATAAGCGAGCAGGTCGTCCATATCCTGATCGGTCAGCGCCTTGCGATCGAAACCGGGCATGCGAGCCTGCGGCCAGCGGCGCAATGACTGAGGGTCGCGAATATAGGCGCGGAACAGATCCTCGCGCAGGTATTCGGTGGGGCTATGCGGAATGTTGAGATCCGGCCCCAGCTTGGCGTCGCCCTGGCCGTTGAGCGTGTGACAGGCGAAGCAGGTGCGCTCGAACACCGCCAGGCCGCGCACCACGGGATCGCCGGCCTTCAGGGCGGGATCGGGCTGGATGGCAGGGAAGCGTTCGGCCACGGGCGGCTGGCGACGGATCGAAGCCAACTGGAACGGCCACTGCTCGGGGCCGATCTTCATGGCCGCGGGATTCGTCCACACCACGTAGAACGGGCCGGCATCACCCTTGATCTCGGCCAGCATCGGCCAGGGATGAGTCGGGTCCTCGATGGCCAGCCATGCTTCCGAGCCGTGGGCGCGAACGATCAGCGCGGCGGGAATCTGAGCGGCAAAGCCGTCGGAGGCGACGAACTGCAAGGTGTCGTCCGGCGATACGCCTTCCAGCAGGGCTTTCAACGGCACGGCGCGGTAGCGCATGGCACGCTTGAAGGCGACATCGTCGGGAATCGTCACGTCGCGCGCGTCGCTTCGGGCCAGCAGTTGTGCGGTGGTGTACGTCTTCGCGCCGTGGCCCAGGTCCACCGTGAGATCGCCGGCATGCAGGGGCAGGGCGATGGCCAGGGCAAGCAGGCACAGGCGGCGTAGCAGGCTGACCATCGGTGAGGCTCCAATCCGGGAAGCCGACGATTGTAAACATCTCGTTGCAGCGGGTGCGCCAGCTTGCCAAAAGCTGAACGAAATCGATGAGGCGCTTGAACTAGATCCGCTCAGGCCGCACTAACGGAGTGTATCGCCGTGACGGCGACAAGAAGTGGTACAGCACCATCGTGCCACTGAGGGGTCGGTCCTTTTCCCCTCTTTGTTATGGACCGGCCTGACAGACCTCGGTAGCCCCTCCCCTGGCTACCGGGGTTTTTTTATGTGTGTCGTTTGTACCGACTCGCCGCCACAACACGGGGCGAGGATAATCGAGCCATCCCCCGCGCCGCATGAGCGACTGATGATCGTCACCTCCCTGCTCGACACCGATCTCTACAAGTTCTCCATGATGCAGGTTGTGCTGCATCACTATCCGGCGGCGCAGGTCGAATACAAATTCAAGTGTCGCAACCCGGGCATCGACCTGGTTCCGTACATCGCCGAGATCCGCCGCGAGTTGGAAGGTTTGTGCTCATTGCGTTTCACGCCCGAGGAGCTGGATTACCTGCGTACCTGGCGTTTCATCAAGAGCGACTTCATCGATTTCCTCGGGCTGTTCCAGCTCAACGCCAAGTACGTGGAGATAGTGCCGGCGCAGGACGGGCCCGGCGAAATCGAGATCCACATCCGCGGCCCATGGCTGCACACCATCCTGTTCGAGGTGCCGCTGCTGGCGATCATCAACGAGGTGTATTTCCGCAACACGCAACCCGGACTTTCGCTGGACGAGGGGCGCCGCCGCCTGCGCGAGAAGATCGCCTTGCTGCGCGACACGGAAGGTTTCCAGGATTGCCGCATCGCCGACTACGGCACGCGTCGCCGTTTCTCGCGCGCGTGGCATGCGGAAGTGGTCACCACCTTGCGCGATGGGCTGGGTCGCCAGCTCGCCGGCACCAGCAATGTGTGGCTGGCGTGGAAACTCGGCCTGACGCCGCTGGGCACGCTGGCGCACGAATACCTGCAGGCGCATCAGGCGCTGGGCCCCCGCCTGCGCGACTCGCAGGTGGCCGCCTTGGAGACATGGGCGAGGGAATACCGCGGCGATCTCGGCATCGCGCTGTCCGACGTCTACGGACTGAGCGCCTTCCTGCGCGACTTCGACATGTATTTCTGCAAGCTGTTCGACGGCACGCGCCATGATTCGGGCGATCCGTTCGCCTGGGGCGAGCGCGTGCTGGCGCATTACCGCGCCAATCGCGTCGATCCGCGCAGCAAGGTGCTGGTGTTCAGCGATGGCCTGGACATCCCGAAGGTGATGCAGCTGTACGAACACTTCCACGGCCGCTGCCAGCTGGCCTTCGGCGTGGGCACCAACCTCACCAACGACGTGGGACCCGAGCCGCTGCAGATCGTCATCAAGATGATCCGCTGCAACGGCCAGCCGGTGGCGAAGCTCAGCGATACGCCGGGCAAGAACATGTGCGAGGACAGTGCCTACGTGGCGTACCTGCGGCAGGTGTTCGAGATTCCGGCCGAGCCGGAAGCGGTCACCTGCTGAAAAA
The DNA here is from genome assembly GCF_040545895.1 of Dyella japonica. Classification (GTDB taxonomy): domain Bacteria; phylum Pseudomonadota; class Gammaproteobacteria; order Xanthomonadales; family Rhodanobacteraceae; genus Dyella; species Dyella japonica_D. The sequence goes on along the minus strand of NZ_JBEPMU010000001.1, from coordinate 1,368,484 downwards.
AAGGGAGCGCATGCGATGCGCTCCCTCGGCGATGTGCATGGCTGACGCGCTTAGAACGCAGGCAGCACGGCGCCCTGGTACTTCTGTTCGATGAACGCCTTGATCTCCGGGCTGGTCAGCGCCTTGGCCAGCGCCTGCACGCGCGGGTCATCCTTGTTGTCCGGGCGGGCGACCAGGTAGTTCACGTACGGCGAATCCTTGTCTTCGATCAGCAACGCGTCCTTGGTCGGGTTGAGGCCCGCGGCGAGCGCGTAGTTGGTGTTGATGAGGGCCAGATCCACCTCGTCCAGCGTGCGCGGCAGCATGGCGGCTTCCAGCTCGCGCAGCTTGAGGTGCTTCGGGTTGGCCGTGATGTCCTTCTGCGTGGACAGCTCGTTGCTCGGATCCTTCAGCGTGATCAGGCCGTGCTTGGCGAGCAGCAGCAGCGCGCGGCTGTTGTTGCTGGGATCGTTGGGCAGGGTGACCGTGGCGCCGTCGGGCAGTTGGTCGATGGACTTGATCTTGCGCGAGTAGGCGCCGAACGGTTCGATGTGCACGCCGGTGACGATGGCGAGGTTGGTGCCGCGCTCGCGGTTGAACGCATCGAGATAAGGCTTGGTCTGGAAATAGTTGGCATCGACCGACTTTTCCAGCACCTGCACGTTGGGCTGCACGTAGTCGGCGAATACCTTGATTTCCAGCTCGATGCCTTGCTTCGCCAGGATCGGCTTGACCTGCTTGAGTATCTCCGCGTGCGGCACGGCCGTGGCGGCCACCACCAGCTTCTGGCTGTTGGCGTCGCCGCCGCCATTGGATGACGAACAACCCGCCAGCAGGAGCAGGGCGGAAAGAATGGCAATGAGCTTATTCATCTTCGTCATATGGCGGAAACGCTTGATGCGGCGCAACAGAATAGCCGTCCATACCGCCGAATGCAAAAATGTGCGGGCGCAGCCGTCTCAATGCCGCGTATAACGCGCCACGATGCGGTCGCCGACCATCTGCAGCAGTTGCACCAGCACGATTAGCAACACCACCGTGACCACCATGTAGTCCGACTTGTAGCTGAGATAGCCGTAGCGATAGGCCAGATCGCCCAGGCCGCCCGCGCCAATGGCGCCACCCATGGCGGTGTAGCCCACCAGCGCAATGGCGGTGACGGTGGTGCCCGCAATCAGCCCGCCGCGTGCTTCGGGCAGCAGCACATGCCGCACGATCTGCCAGGTGCTGGCGCCCATCGCCTGGCTGGCTTCGATCACGCCGCGCTGCACTTCGCGCAACGCCGTTTCCACCAGGCGCGCGAAGAACGGCGCGGCACCGATCACCAGCGGCGGAATCGCACCGCGAATGCCGAGCTTGGTGCCGACCAATACATACGTGAGCGGCATCAGCACGATCATCAAGATGATGAAGGGAATCGAGCGCAGGATATTCACCAGCAGCGACAGCACCGCATAAAGCTTGGGCATGGCGCGCAACTGGCCCTTGCCGGTGAGATAGAGCAGCACGCCCAGCGGCAGCCCGATCACGACGGTGAGCAGCAGTGAGCCGCCCAGCATCAGCAAGGTATCGATGCAGGCATGGCCGATCTCGCTCCAGTCGTCGATGTTCGGAAAGAGGTTCTGCAGCAGGGCGCTCATGCGCGGTTCTCCGTCGACGGGGTGATTTCCTCGATTTCGATACCGGCTGCGCGCAGGCAGGTGAGTGCATCGTCCACGCGTTCGCCTTGCATGGCGAGCGTGAGCTGGCCGTAGGGCAGATCCTTGATGCGGTCGATGCGGCCAGCGAGGATGTTGAAATCGACATTGGTTTCGCGCGCCACGCGCCCGAGTGCCGGCGTCCACGTGGCATCGCCACGGAACGAAAGGCGCAGGATGCGCCCAGGCACGTGCGCAAACGGCATCTGCTCGCCCGCGGCTTCTTCCGGCAGCGCTTCATTGACGAAGCGGCGCGTGGTGGCGTGCTGCGGGTGAAGGAACACGTCGGCGACGGCGCCGCTCTCCACGATGCGGCCCGCATCGAGCACCGCCACGCGATCGCAGACACGGCGCACCACGTCCATCTCGTGCGTGATCAGCACAATGGTGAGCTTGAGCTCGCGGTTGATCTCGGCAAGCAGGTCGAGCACGGACGCCGTGGTCTGCGGATCGAGCGCGCTGGTGGCCTCGTCGCACAGCAGGATGGACGGCCGATTGGCCAGCGCGCGCGCAATGCCCACGCGCTGCTTCTGTCCGCCGGAAAGCTGCGAAGGGTATTTGTCCGCATGCGCGGTCAGGCCCACGCGGGCCAGCAGCTCATCCACCCGCTGGCGGATCGATGCGCTGTCGTGTTCGCCGGCCAGCCGCAGCGGAAACGCCACGTTCTCGGCGACGGTCTGCGAGGAGAGCAGGTTGAAATGCTGGAAGATCATGCCGATGCGCTGCCGCTCCTGGCGAAGCTGCGATTCCGTCAGCGCCGTCATATCGGTATCGCCGATCAGGATGCGTCCGCCGCTGGGACGTTCGAGCAGGTTGATCAGACGTATAAGCGTCGATTTGCCTGCACCCGAATGGCCGATGATGCCGAACACCTCGCCATCGGCAATGTCGAGGCTGAAGGGTTGCAGCGCGGGAACGTCCCGCCCGTCGACACGGTAGGACTTATGAACATCCTGGAATCTGATCACGAGATACCTTCGGAGAACCGGGGAAGCGCGGGCCTGGGCCGCTGCCGGGAGAGCCGGACGTTGGCAAGCATAAGACACCGGAAGGGTGCATGGGGCTAGACTGGCGGCCTTTCAATGAGGAATGACAGCGATGACCTCCGTCTATGACTTCTCCGCGCGCGATATCGACGGCAACGAGCGCTCGCTGGCCGAGTTTCGCGGCAAGACGCTGCTGATCGTCAACGTGGCTTCCAAGTGCGGATTCACGCCGCAGTACACGGGGCTGGAAGCATTGTGGCGTGCCGACCGCGACCAGGGCCTGGTGGTGCTGGGTTTTCCCTGCGACCAGTTCGGCCATCAGGAACCGGGCGACGAGGCGGAAATCCGCAACTTCTGTTCCACCAGCTATGACGTGAGCTTCCCGTTGTTCGCCAAGATCGACGTGAATGGCGACGGCGCACATCCGCTCTACAAGTGGCTCAAGAGCGAAGGCAAGGGCATCCTCGGCAGCGAGTCGATCAAGTGGAACTTCACCAAGTTCCTGGTCGATCGCGATGGCCAGGTGGTGAAGCGCTACGCGCCCACCGACACGCCGGAAAAGATCGGCAAGGACCTGCGCAATCAGTTGGCCGGGTGAGTTGCCACCGCGGGCGCTGAGCTTGCATTGCTGGCCGGATGCCGCGAGCCGGCCAGCAACACGGCGATCTGGTCGATGTCGCGCGTGGCGCTGGGCGTGCCTGCGGGCGGATCGTAGTTGTTGAGCATGATGGCGAATGCCAGCCGCTCGCCGTCGCCGCTGGTGACGTAACCGGCCAGGCAATGCACGAAACTCATGCTGCCGGTCTTGGCATGCACATTGTTTTCGGCAGGCGTGTTTCGCATGCGCCACTGCAGCGTGCCGTCGACGCCGGCGATGGGCAGCGCGTCCACCAGCGCCGGTCCGTAGGGTTGACTGGCGAGGAAGGCGAGCAGATGCGCCATCGCATTGGGCGTGGCCAGATTGCGCCGCGACAAGCCCGTGCCTTCTTCGATCACGCTGGCAGCGGGCGTGATGCCGATTTGCTCCAGCAGTTGGCGCATGGCGCGGATGCCCCAGCGCTCGCTGGTGATGAAGCCCATGCTGCCTTCGCGCTGTTCGATATCCGCCTGCGCCTTCACGCCGGCCAGCAACAACAGATTCTGCAGATAGAGATTCTGCGAACGCTTGAGGCCGCGTTCGAGGATCTCGCTGATGGGTGGCGACAACACCTCGGCCAACGTGCGCGGCTGCGCTGTCAGGAAGGTATTTCGGCGCGGCCAGTGCACGGTGAGCAGCTTGCCGTCGAGCTGGATGCCGTGGCGCAACAGCGCTTCCTTCAATAGCTGACCGGCAAACTGCGCGGGATCGGGCAGGGCGAGTTTGTAGTTCTGCGCAGGCGATTTGGCGGCGATGTTGCCGAACGCATAGAGCACGCCGTCGCCAGGCGCGCGATAGAGGTTCACATCGTTGTGCGTGCGCTGCGCGGTGGTCACCACCTCATTGGCCACGCTGGGTATCGCGTTGATGGGATCGAAGCGCATCTCCGCCGGCATGCCTGCACCGGGAGCGGGAGTCACCGTGACCTCGACCTGGTTCTCGCCCACGCTCAAGGCGCTGGCGGGCACGGCGAACCAGCTCTGCAGGTCGATCGCTTCCCAACCCGTGCCCATCGCAGGACTGGCGAAATAGGTCGAATCGGCGATCAGGTCGCCATGCACGCGACGCAAACCCTGCGCCGCCAATTGTTCGGCCAGTTGGTCGGCCCAATGCAACGTGGCTGCGTCGACACCGAGCGTGGGATCGCCCATGCCGTAGAGAATCAGCGGGCCGTCCAGCTTGCCGTTGCGTATCTCGCTGCCGGCCAGCACACGGGTGGGAATGCGGTAGTCAGGGCCGAATTCGCTGAGCGTCACTGCCGCCGTGAACAGCTTGGCGGTCGAGGCGGGCTGGAACAGTTGATCCGCGTGATGGCTGTACACCGTGCGGCCGCTGTTGAGCGAAATCACCGAGATGCCCCAGTCGGCGCCGGCGAAGCGCGGCTGGGTGATCAGGGCATCGATTTGCTCGGCCAGCGAGGCCGGCGCCGATGGCAATGGCGCGGGAATGCCCGGGTTTTGCGCGGCGGCGGGCACCGGTGTCGCCGTGGACAACCCCGCCAGCGCCAGCCCTAAAAGGGCGACCCCAAAGCGGCGCGGTGCGTGTTTCTCAAGAACCATGGCCAGAGTATCGCCAATCCTGGGTGCCCGCGCCTACCCGGCATCGTCACAAGGGGTCTGTTAATCTTGGAGATTCGTACCGGGTTCTGCCGGTGCCATTTCCCCATCAGAGACCATCATGCAGATCGCGAACAATTCCGTCGTTTCCTTCCATTACACGCTGACCGACGACAACGGCCAGGTCCTCGACAGCTCGCAGGGTCGCGAGCCGCTCGTGTACCTCCAGGGCGTGGGCCAGATCGTCCCGGGCCTGGAAAAGGCGATGGAAGGCCGCCAGGTCGGCGACCAGTTCAAGGTCGACGTGGCGCCGGAAGAAGGCTATGGCGTGCATCACGCCGAGCTCGTGCAGGAAGTGCCGCGCGAGGCGTTCCAGGGCGTGGAAGACATCCAGCCGGGCATGCAGTTCCAGGGCCGCGGCCCGCAGGGCGTGATCAACGTCACCGTGACCAAGATCGAGGACGGCAAGGTGCACATCGACGGCAACCATCCGCTCGCCGGCCAGACGCTGCACTTCGACGTGGAAGTGACCGACGTGCGCGCTGCCAGCGAAGAAGAGCTGTCGCACGGCCACGTGCACGGTGAAGGCGGCCACCACCACTGAGTGGTGAAGGGCAGCGTCGACGTTGACCGTCGACGCTGCTTGCAGCGCGGCATGAAGCCGCCGCAGAGATCGTGCACACTGCGCGATCAGACAAGGAGTGGTCATGCAGGGGATGTTGCGCATCGCCGTCGTGGGCTACGGCGTGGCCGGGCAGGCAAGCTGCCTGCTGCTGGGCGAGGCCGGGCATTCCCTCACTGTCTTCGAGCAGGCCGCAGCGCCTGGTCCCGTCGGCGCGGGCTTCCTGCTGCAACCGACCGGTCTTTCCGTGCTGGCTCGCCTAGGCCTTCACGAGCAGGTGCTTCTCAGCGGCCAGCGCATCGAGCGGCTGTACGGTTGCAATCTCGCCGGTCGCATGGTGATGGACATGCATTATCGCGACCACGCCGCCGATTGCTTCGGCCTTGGCATGACACGAGGCGCGCTGTTTTCGCTGTTGCATCGTGCTTACGCGAATCGTGACGCCATCGTTACCGGCACACGCATCGAACAATGTTCCGATGACGGCAAATACCTTATCGATGCCGCCGGACGACAGCACGGGCCGTTCGATCTGGTGATTGCCGCCGATGGCGCGCATTCCGCCTTGCGTCGACAAACACGTGTCGTGCGAAGCGAACAGCTTTATCCGTGGGGCGCCATGTGGTGCCTGCTGCCCGCAGCGGATTGGCCGCACGCCACGGTGCTGCATCAACGTTATGCGGGAACGCGGGAAATGATCGGCCTGATGCCGGTCGGCCGCCGCGACGATTCCGACGAGCGTTGGCTCACCTTCTTCTACAGCCTTCCGGGCGAGCAGGTGGATGCGTTCGACGAGACGGCGTTCGAGCGCCTACGCCATCGCGTAGCCGAGCTGTGGCCCGAGGCCGTGCCATGTCTTTCCAGCATTCGCTCATCCGCTCAGCTGCATCGCGCGCGTTATCGCGACGTGTTGCTGCGCTCGACCGTGGAAGGCCGTACCGTATTTGTCGGCGACGCAGCGCACGCGATGAGTCCGCAGCTGGGGCAGGGCGTGAACATGGCGCTACTCGATGCGCAGGCGCTGGCGGACGCCTTGGCATCGAGCAACGACCTGGCCGCAGCACTGGATGCGTATCGAAAAGCACGGCGCCGGCACGTCGCCATCTATCAGCGCCTCAGTCGATGGCTGACGCCGCTGTTCCAATCCGAGCGCGATGCACTGGCCACCGTGCGCGATGGCGTGTTCGGCCCGCTCGGCCGATTGCCGCTGGCGCGCGGACAGATGCTGCGCATCCTCACCGGCACCAAGAACACCTGGTGGTGAACCTCAGTACCAATCCAGCAGCGACACGCCGATGCCCAGATACGTGGCGTTGTGGTTGTAGTCGATCATGCTCTCGCCGTATCCCTTGAACAGCTCCATGTAGCCGCGCAGGTTGCCGGCCACCGGAAACGACCAGGTGAACTGCGCCGCGCCGTGGCTCTCGCTGCCAGCGCGCAACGAATGGCGCAGCATCAGGCCGAATTCCTGTCCCTGCCATTCGTGGATGATCTGCATGTCGGCACGACCCATGTAGTTGTCGATGTCCGGGTTGTTGTCGTCCGGACCGCCCTCGGGAATGCGCCACCACGGGCGAAACATCACCGTCCACGTCGGGCGTTCGAAACCGATGTAGCCCATCACGCGATTCCAGCTGCGCGACAGCGGATCGGATTGTCCGTTCGATTCGTGATCGAGGCCGATGCCGAGCAGCCGGCCGTTCCATCCGGCTAGCTGATAGTTCGTGTTGAACATCAGCATGACTTCGGGTTCGTAGTTGGTTTCGCGGAACGGGCGCGATTCCTTTTCGTTGTAGACCTGCCAGCGGGACGACTGCGTAAACGCGGCCCACACATCGCCCTCATCGCCGAACACGCCCTGCCAGAGCTTGGTCTTCAGGCTGATCTGGAACTTGCTCTCGATGTTGTCCACCTGCTGTGGCGCGGTCACCGTGTTGAGCGGATTGGGGCTGCTCGGTTGCCGGTTCTGGTTGCTGCTGGCGAAGAACGGCAACACGACGATGGGCTTGTAGCCGCGCAGATTGAAGGTGCCGAGCTTGCTTTCCGGCGAAAGCTCCCAGCGACTGTCGAGCAGCGACAGCGGTTTTACGTCCGGCGCTGCTTCTGCTGTCTCGGTACCGGCAACCTGCGCGCTGGAGTTTGTGGTTCTCGGGGTTTCATGGCCGAAGGCACTGGTCGATGGCGTAGTCGACGTGGGCACGGGTGCCTGTGCCGATGCATCGCTCTTCTTTTGCGCAGCCGGCAGGCTGTCGTGTCCGGTGGCGCGGTCGTAGCAGGCCAGTCGCTGCGCATCCGTTTCGATGGCGGTGCATGCGCGAATGTCCATCGGACTGGGATTCTGCGCATGCGCAGCGAGTGAAGGCAGGCCAAGCGTAAGCGAGACGGCTGCCAGGGTAGTGAGTCGCATGGTGAGGCTCCATCCTGGTCGGTCGCGCGATGAAAATAGGTCATGCCACTGGCCGATTGCAGTCGTGGCGACGTTCATCGCATAAAACAACGCGGGCCGCCGTTGCCGGCGACCCGCGTCCGAAGGTACAGCATCTTACTGATTGTGGCTTAACCAAGCCTCGTACTGCGCCTTGGTGACGCGTCCCGCATGACCTTTGTCGACATAGGCCCAGTCATTGGCTAGCAGCGGATACGACGATGCGTCGCTCTCCGAGATGTACTTCTTGCCATTGGCCAGTTGTTCGAAGCTCGGTGCCGGACCTGCGTTCACCGGAGGTACGCTTGAATTGATGGTGACCTGCTGACCTGCGCTGGCCGTTTGCGCCTGTGTGCCGCCCGGCGGTGGCGGAGGCGTGGGTTGCGCTGCGGGCATCACCTGTGTCGGCGGCGGAGGCGTCGCCTGCGTGGACATGCCTTGAGGCGGCGGAGGCGGAGGCGGCGGTGTCGCCGGCATCGTTTGCGCAGGCTGCGGCGGAGGTGGCGGCGTCGGCATGGTCTGTTCCTGTGCCAATACCGAACCTGCCAGCATCATGGAGCCGGCAGTAACAAGAGCGATTAGAGGTGTACGGGATTTCATCGTCGTGACTCCATGCCAGAATGCGTGGCTTGTGGACGGATGCGCGCGATGGGGCAGTGATGGAATGCGTGTCGCGCTGCATATCCTTCGCGCTGTCAAACAAGCTAACAAAACACGGCTAAATGCCGCCTCAATAAGAGCATCGTGATCACGTGAAGCCATCGTTACCGTTGTCGGTTTCTTCATCTGCGCCACACACGGCGTTGAATCGCGTGCAGGCACAGCGTCTTCATCTCGCGGCGCAAGGCTTGCTCAACAAGCCGAAGTCGCGCGCGAAACCCGCGGATGTGGTCGCTGCGGTGACACGCATGCGGCTGCTTCAGATCGACAGCATCCACGTGGTGGCGCGCAGTCCTTATCTCGTGTTGCATTCGCGCCTTGGCGACTACGATCCGCCATGGCTCGAGGATGCCTTGGACGCAGGACGCATTGCCGAATGCTGGGCGCATGAAGCGTGTTTCGTGCCTGCGGCCGATCTGGCGCTGCACCAGGCCTGGCGCATGCAGCGCGCCAGGCATTGGTCATCCAAGCATGCCGATCGCATGCATCGCGAACATCGCGATGGCATGGACACGCTGCTGGCGCGCATTCGCGACAACGGCGCGGCGCGCGCGGCGGATTTCGAAAGCGAAACACGCGGTGGCGGCGGCTGGTGGTCGTGGAAGCCGGAGAAGCGCTGGCTGGAAGCATGGTTCGCGCTTGGCGAATTGATGGTGACGCGGCGCGAGCGGTTCCAGCGCGTGTACGACCTCACGGAGCGCGTGCTGGCGAAACTCGATCCGCCGATGGACCGCAGTTTGCTCGCACTCGATCACGAAGCCTTGCGTCGCCGCTTCATTCTCGACAGCGTGCGCGCTCTGGGCATCGCGCAGGCGCGATGGATTGCCGATTACTACCGACTGAAGCCCGCCGTGACGGACAAGGAACTGGCGCCGCTGGTAGCCGATGGCGAGCTGCTGATGGCGCAGGTGGCGGACTGGAAAGTGCCCGCCTATGTGCATCGCGATCATGCCGCGTTGCTGACGCAGGCCGCATCAGGTCAACTGCGTGCCACGCACACCACGTTGCTGTCGCCGTTTGATCCGGTGGTGTGGGATCGCGCGCGCGCTGAAGCCCTGTTCGGTTTCGAATACACCATCGAGTGCTATGTGCCGGCGCCCAAGCGGCGCTACGGCTATTACGTGCTACCCATTCTTCATCGTGGGCAGCTCGTCGGCAGGCTGGATGCGAAGGCTCATCGTCGCGAAGGCATGTTCGAGGTCAAGGCACTGTTCCTCGAACCCGAGGTGGAACCGACGACGCGGCTGCTGGAAGAAGTGGCCGGCGCGATACGCGCCAGTGCGCAGTGGCATGGAACGCCCAAGGTGAAGATCGCACGCAGCCGGCCAGCGTCAGTGGCGGCTGCGTTGCGTGCCTTGTTGCGCTGACGCTCAGTGCCCGCTGGTGTTGCCTGCGGGGCTGATCGGCGCGCAGGGCTTCCCCTGCAGCGTGTCGCGCATCTGCTTGGCCAGCGCCGTGCAGCGGGCGCCCATCAACGGACGCTTGGTGGGGTCCACCGAATCCTGCAGCAGGCTGGTGCGCATCTCCTGATAACGCGACTGCAACTGGTCGGGAGAGTAGACGCCGGCCGCGGCATGGCAGGACATGTAGCTGGCCAGGTAATCGTCGCAGGACGGAATGCCCGTGCTGGTGGGCAAGGGCGAGCCGCCGGAACTGGTTACCGAACCAGTGCGCGGTTTGGCTGCCGTGGCGGTGCTGCCGGTTGCCGAGGCGCGCGTGCCCTGTTGGGTGGTGGTCGTGCCGTGGGTCGTCGCGGTCGGACGCGTCTCAGGCTTGTTGGAACATCCGGCCAGGATCACGCCACCGGCAACCAGGGCAAGAAGGGCGAGACGGTGGTGGCGACGGAACATCATGGAAGCTTCTCCTGGCGATCGGACGGGCGAGGCTGGTTCTGCCCATCAAGGGACGGGATGAAATGCGAAGACGGCGTGAAAATCAAACCCGATTGAGTAACGCCTAACGGTTATCCATTCAGCTTTAACCCGCTTGGCCTAGTCGCTTTGCGGGCTGGGAGCGGCTATGATGCGCGTACTGTGTTTGCTGGGGTCACCAGAGTTTTGTGACCCGATGCCGCTGATCTCGATCTAGCCTCATCGCCTCACCCCTAGGGTTTCCTTGCACACCAGTAAGCCGGCCTGCGCATGTCGCGCGGGCTGAGTCTGTTCAAATCCTACGGAGTGATTTACATGTCTGATCGTCAGATCGGTACCGTCAAGTGGTTCAACGATGCCAAGGGCTTCGGCTTCATCAGCCGTGACAACGGCCCGGATGTCTTCGTGCATTTCCGCGCGATCCAGGGCAACGGCTTCAAGAGCCTGCAGGAAGGCCAGAAGGTCTCCTTCAAGGTCGTGCAGGGTCAGAAGGGCCTGCAGGCCGACGAAGTGATCCCGCAGTAAGTAATAAGCGTTTTCAAACGCTGAAGAAAAAGCCAGGCAGCAATGCCTGGCTTTTTTGTTTTTATTCGCAAATGTCGTTGAAATGTGAAAATCATTACTTTGATTAAAGCCATTCACTTGCATTAAAGAAATCCGTTATGCTGGATTCACTGTCGTTGCTCGGTCACGTGCGTGCCCGATGCGCGACCCGAAAGGGTCCACATCGCTACACCCCCGATCCTGCATGCGCAGTAAGCCGTCGGCCAAAGGGGAGGCTGACTTGTCTCAGCATCGAGTTGATCGGAGTGAGTCATGTCGGATCGTGAAGTTGGCACAGTCAAATGGTTCAACGACGCCAAGGGCTTTGGTTTCATCAGCCGCGAAAGTGGCCCGGATGTGTTTGTGCATTTTCGGGCAATCAGCGGCTCGGGTTTCCGCAGCCTGAAAGAGGGGCAAAAGGTGAGCTTCAAGGTGGTGCAGGGGCAGAAGGGTCTGCAAGCCGATGAAGTGGCGCCCGCCTGAGTTCATCAGGGAATTCACTGCATGAAGAAAAGGCCGGCGCAAGCCGGCCTTTTCTTTCCCGGCTTTTTACTCGCGGGTGAATTCGCTAGCCTTCCTGGCTTCCCTGCGACGTGTATCGAGAATGTCCGCTTCCACTTCCGTTCCCGTCACCGTTCCTTCCTGCGACGTGTTGCCGGTAATGGCGGCCGATGGCGCGCGATTCGAACTGCTGCTGCAAAGGCCTGCGACCGAGGCAACCCAGGTGATTTATTGGTTGCCTGCGCTGGGCGTTGCGGCCAAGCATTATCTGCCGTTGGCGCAAGCGCTTGCGGAACGGGGTATCGCGGTGGCCATCCACGAATGGCGTGGCATTGGCTCCAGCGACAAACGCGCCGGTCGACACGAGGACTGGGGCTATCGCCAATTGCTGGAAGACGACGTGCCGGCTGGCATCGCGGCCTTGCGTGCCTCCCTGCCACGCGGCCGCCTGGCGCTGGGTGGCCACAGCCTGGGCGGGCAGATCGGGGCCATCTACGCCAGCCTGCATCCGTGCGATGTGGTGGGTCTCCTGGTGGTCGCGAGCGGCGCGCCGTATTGGCGCCAATACCCTCAAGGCCGCCTGCTCTGGTTGGCGTATGCACTGGCTCCGTGGCTGGCGCGCCTTTGCGGCCATTTGCCGGGACGCCGCATCGGCTTTGGCGGCAACGAGGCGCGGCAGCTGATCGACGACTGGGCCCGCACCGGCCGCACGGGTCGATACGCGGCGGCGGGCATGGCCGTCGATTTCGAGGCGTTGCTCGGCGAGCTGGAGCTGCCGATCCTCGGCTTGCGCATGCACGACGACTGGCTGGTGCCGCCGGCGTCGCTGTCATGGCTGCTCGGGAAAATGCCGCGCAGCCCAAACCGGCAGCAGGTGATGACAGCCGGCGAGCTTGGCCTCGACAAGGCCGACCACTTTGGCTGGATGAAGCTGCCCTCGGCGGTGGCGGCACGCATGGCGGACTGGTTCGACGAACGACCACCCTGAACAGGTACTTGAACCTGATGCGCGGCGTCGGCATGTGTTGCTGATATTTCCCCAAGGCGGTCCGATGAAACTCTTTACCCCCTTCAGCCTGCGCAGCGTGTCCTTGCGCAACCGCATCGTCATTGCGCCGATGTGCGAATACTCCGCCACCGACGGCCTGCCCAACGACTGGCATTTCGTCCATCTCGGCAGCCGCGCGGTGGGCGGCGCCGGACTGCTGATCACCGAGGCCACGGCGATTTCGCCCGAGGGCCGCATTTCAGCCGGCGACGTGGGCCTCTGGAACGAAGCTCAGCAAAAGGCGTGGCAGCCGATCATCGCCTTCATCAAGGCGCAGGGCGCCGCCGCTGGCGTGCAACTGGCCCACGCGGGTCGCAAGGCGAGCGTGACGCGTCCGTGGGAGGGCGGCGGCCCGTTGGCCGCCGATGCAGGTGCCTGGCAAACCGTGGCGCCGTCGGCGCTGCCGTTCGACACGGATTGGCACGTGCCGCAGGCGCTGGACCGCCAGGGCATCGCCAAGGTGATTGCCGATTTCCGCGCCGCGGCCGAGCGCGCACTCGCGACCGGCTTCCAGCTGATCGAGCTGCACGGCGCACATGGCTATCTGCTGCACCAATTCCTCTCGCCGCTGAGCAATCAGCGCACCGACGAATACGGCGGCAGTTTCGAAAACCGCACACGACTGGTGCGCGAAGTGATCACCGCCGTGCGCGAAGTGTGGCCCGAGCATCTGCCGCTCTGGCTGCGCGTTTCGGCCACGGACTGGAGCGACGGCGGCTGGGATATCGAGCAGACCGTGCAACTCGCGCGTGAGGTGAAGTCGATGGGCGTGGACCTGGTCGACGTCTCCAGTGGCGGCTTGATTCCGCACGTGAAGATCCCGCTCTCGCCGGGCTACCAGGTACCGTTTGCCGCGCGCGTGCGTCATGACGCCGGCATTGCCACGGGCGCCGTGGGCCTCATCACCGAATCCACACATGCGGCGCGCATCATCGACGAAGGCGCGGCCGACGTAGTGCTGATTGCGCGCGAAAGCCTGCGTGATCCGTACTTCCCGCGCCGTGCCGCGCAGGAACTTGGCGTGACGATCACCGCGCCAGAGCAATACCAGCGCGCCTGGTAACCGAGGAGAGATGATGGAACAGCAACCGATTTTGATCGAAGGACGCGTGCACGACCTGGGCGATGGCTTCAATGTGCGTCGCCTGCTGCCGGTGCTGCAGGCGCGCCACGTGGGACCGTTCGTGTTCTTCGATTACATGGGGCCGGTGACGTTCCTCGACGACAAGGGCATGGACGTGCGGCCGCATCCACACATCGGCCTGGCCACGGTGACGTGGCTGTTCGATGGCGTGATCCGTCATCGCGACAGCCTCGGCAGCATTGCCGATATCCGCGCTGGCGAAGTGAACTGGATGACGGCCGGTCGCGGCATCGTGCATTCGGAGCGCACGCCGCCGGAAGCGCGCGGTGGCGGCCTGCGCACGCATGGCATCCAGGTGTGGGTGGCGTTGCCGCAGAAGGATGCCGAGGTCGAGCCGGAATTCCACCATCACGGTGCTGACGAGCTGCCGCGCGTCTCGTTGCCTGGCGTGGACCTGGTGCTGATCGCCGGCACCGGCTATGGCAAGGAATCGCCGGTGAAAGTGTTTGCGCCGATGTTCTTCATCGACGCCACGCTGGAAGCCGGCGCCGAGCTGCCCTGGCCGGAAGATCACGTGGAGCGCGGCGTGTGCGTGGTGGATGGCGAAGTGGAATGGGATGGCGTCACCGTGGTGCCCATGCACGCGGCGGTGCAGACCGGCCCGCAGTCGCCGCCGTTGCGTGCGCGCAGCAAGAGTCGCGTGATGCTGTTCGGCGGTGCGCCTTTGGATGGCGAGCGCCACCTGTGGTGGAACTTCGTGGCCAGCACGCGCGAGCGCATCGAGCAGGCCAAGGCGGATTGGGCAGCGCAGCGCATGGGCAAGGTGGTGGGCGATGAAGAGGAGTACATCCCGCTGCCGGCGTGAGGCCCTGCATGCTGCATGCGCTCATGCAACGGCCGGCACGGCGAATTACGCTGTGCGCAGGCCAACAGGGTGACGCGCATGTCCGGCTACAGCAGTTTTCGTGAGTTCTATCCGTTCTATCTCAACGAGCACAGCGATGTGCAGTGCCGGCGCATGCACTTCGCCGGCAGCACGCTGGTGTTGGCGGTGATCGTGCTGGCCATCGTCAGCGGCAACGCATGGTGGTTGCTGCTGGCGCCCGTGGCCGGTTATGGCTTTGCCTGGATCGGGCACTTCGTGTTCGAGAAGAACCGACCCGCCACGTTCACCCATCCGCTGTACAGCCTGATGGGTGACTGGGTGATGTACTGGCAGATCCTGCGCGGCAAGGTGAAGATCTAGGTCTTCGCCTTTCGTCGCGGCATCTCAGCGGTATTGTTGGTGGCAGGACTGGCAGGTTTCGCCGATCGGCTTGATGGCCGCCGCCAGCGCGGCGCAATCCGCGGGCGCGGCCTGCAGTGCCGCCTGGGTCTTGTCGTGCAGCTTGGTGATCTCGTCTTGGAACGGTTGATCGACGCCCGGGAAGGCCTCACTTAGATCCGCCTGGGTTTCCAGAAGACGCGAAAGATGCTGCCGGGACTGCACGGCATCGCATTTTTGCGCCTTTACGGCGGCACTGAGTGCGCCGGCGTGATGCGACATCGACGTCATTACGGTGTGCGAGAACGGTTCGCGGTCGTGCAGCGCATTCATGGCAAACACGGTGCCGACGATGCCGATGACCAGACCGAGCACGATCAGTAGAGCGGAACGCATGCCGTGGAACTCCCTGTGGATGCAGCGGAACGCCAAGCATAGCGGGCCGTCTGCAGCGGCGGACAGATCCCGATAAAATGCCCCGTCTTCAAGGTGTTGTTATGGCCTCAACGATGCAAACCGAAAACGCCACCACGGTGGAAGAACCCATCGCGCTGCCCGCCGACGAGGCTGGCCCTGCCTTTCCGCGTGAACGTTTCGCTGGCGTGGAGCGCCTCTATGGCGTCGGCAGTCTCGACCGGCTGATGCAGAGTCACGTCTGCGTGATCGGCATCGGCGGCGTGGGCTCGTGGGCTGCCGAAGCGCTGGCGCGCACTGGCGTGGGTCATCTCACCCTGATCGATGCCGACGAGATCTGCGTGTCGAACACCAATCGGCAGCTGCATGCGCTGGATGGCCAGTTCGGCAAGTCCAAGGTGAAAGTGATCGAAGAGCGCCTGCGTGCGATCAATCCTGCCATCAGGATCGACGCGATCGAGCGTTTCCTCACCACGTCGACGCTGGATGAATTGCTCGACCGCGGTTACGACGTGGTGCTCGATGCCTGCGACGCGTTCCGCGTGAAGCTGGAAGCCATCGCCTGGTGCCGCCGCCGCAAGCTGCCGATGGTAACGGTGGGCTCGGCGGGCGGCCGCACGGATCCCACGCAGATCCGCGTGCGCGATCTCTCGCGCACCGAACACGATGCGATGTTCAGCCTGATCCGCAAGAAGCTCCGGCAGGATTTCCATTTCCCCAAGAACCCGGATCGCTATTTCGGCGTGTCGGCGGTGTATTCGCTGCAGAACGTGCAGTATCCGCAGCCGGATGGCACGGTGTGCGGCACGCGTCCGCCGGTGGCTGATGGTGTTGAAGCGTTGAACCTTGCGTGCGGTGGTGGGTTGGGTGCTGCGACGCATGTCACGGGGGCGTTTGCGTTTGCGGCGGTGGGGAGGGTGATGGAGAGGTTGCTGGGGAGCTGAGGTTTTTCTTCGCTCGCGACACCTAGCTCGTCATCCCGGCGAAGGCCGGAGGCGCTTTACAACAGCCGAAGGCTGGTCATCTAGCGCCTCGGTTTTAGGTTGTCGCGATACCTTTGGTCGCGCTTTTGAGGCGCTTCCGCGATCGGGCCGCCTGCGCGGCGGGCGTTTCGATCGGCTGCCGCCGCTCGAGTCACTTTTCTTTTGCTGGCCCAAAAGAAAAGTAACCCAAAGAAAATGGCCTTAAGAGCTCACACTGACTGCGGAATACGAGCTTGGGGGATTTGGAGTTCGGATGGCCACGATCTCCTTAATCCGTGGTATGGCTACATCGCGAGTAAGGTGGTGCTGAGGATTTAAAGCGGGGCTCGTTTCGCATCGCGCGGAGTACTGCACGTTGCCCTCTCCCCGACGGGGACGGCGCCGCGTGGTGAGGGGCGGCTGTTCGTGGCAGGACTTCGCCGAGCGAGCCTGGGCGCATCCAACCCTCTCTCCGCGTTGATCTTCCAGCTTTCAAACGGAGAGAGGGCGTGGGGCTTACCAACCCATGTAGTGGCCACCGTTGATGGACAGGTTGGCGCCCGTGATCCAGCCGGCTTCCTCGCCAGTCAAAAACGCCACGGCGTGGGCGATTTCCTCGGGGCGGCCGAGGCGGCCCACGGGAATCTGCGCGACGATTTTTTCGCGCACGTCTTCGGGCACGGCCATCACCATGTCGGTGCCCACGTAACCCGGGGACACCGTGTTCACCGTGATGCCGAACTTGGCGTTTTCCTGCGCCAGCGAGATGGTGAAGCCATGCATGCCGGCCTTGGCGGCGGCGTAGTTGGCCTGGCCATACTGGCCCTTCTGGCCGTTGATGGAGCTGATCTGCACGATGCGGCCCCACTTGTGCTGGCGCATGCCTTCAATCACCGGGCGGGTGACGTTGAAGCAGGCGTTGAGGTTGGTGTTCACCACTTCCATCCACTGCGGATAAGTCATCTTGTGGAAGGTGGTGTCGCGGGTGATGCCGGCGTTGTTGACGAGGATTTCCACCGGGCCCATCGCGCCTTCGATGATGCGCACCATGGCTTCGCAGGAATCGGGGTCCTTCACGTCGCCCGGTACCAGCATCACCTCGATGCCTTCCTTCGCCATCATTTCCTTCATCGCTTCCGCTTTGGCCTGGTCACGGTAGTTGGTGGCGACCCGATGTCCCTGGCGCCCGAGGTAGCGAATGATCGCCGTACCGATACCACCCGTGCCGCCAGTGACCAATGCCGTGCGTTGCGTCATGCCTGTTCTCCAAAGATGCGAGTGACCAATCCACCCCGATCGTGCAACCGGGATGCCGCCATGTCTACCACGCGCAACATGGCAAAACGTCTACGCAGGGTACGCCGTCTTGCGCCTCCATGTGGCGGGTGGCGGATGATTGCGTTGAGGGCCGTTTAGGCTGCCGCACGTTCGCCGCAGTGCGGGAGCCGTTCCGGCGCGAAATGCACAAGGGCATGCGCAAGCAGTCCGGCAGGATCGCGCGCCGTGGTCGAAGCGGGCAGGTCGAGGAAATCCAGCGCGCGGCGCAGCGCGGGCAGCGGATCGGTCGGGTCCACCGGATGGGCGCGCTCGGACTTGGACAGCTTGCGGCCGTCGCCATCGAGCGCCAGTGGCAAGTGGAGGTAAGCGGGCGTGGGCAGGCCCAGGCAGCGCTGCAGGAAAATCTGGCGTGGCGTGGAATCGAGCAGGTCGTTGCCGCGAACCACCTGGGTGATGCCCTGAAACGCGTCGTCCACCACGCAGCCCAGCTGATAGGCGTAGTAGCCCTCGACGCGGCGTATCACGAAATCCCCGGCGGCCAGCCGCAGGTTCTGGGTCTGCGGGCCCTGCAACGCGTCGGTGAAGGCGATATCGATGTCCGGCACGCGCAGGCGCCACGCGGGTTCGCGTCCATCGAGCGGGGGCGCCAGGCAGCGGCCGTCCAGATGGAGCCCGCCGGCCAGGTCGTTGCGGCTGCACCAGCAGGGAAAGACCAGGTCGGCGGCCTTGAGCTGCGCGAACGCCGCGTCATACGCCGCCTGGCGCTGGGACTGGAACAGCGCGGGTGCGTCGGCCACTAGACCGAACGCGGGCAGGGCGGCCAGGATGCTTTCGGCGGAGCCCGGCATTTCGCGGGGCGGGTCGATGTCTTCCACCCGCAACAGCCACGCGCCGCCTGCATGCCGGGCGCACAGCCAGCTGCCCACGGCCGCCACGAGGGAACCGAAATGGAGATGGCCGGTCGGAGAAGGGGCGAATCGTCCGCGGTAGTTCATCGGGCCATTTTACGGGTGCGGCGGCGCTGTGCAGGAGCGGTCCGGAAAACGGAAACGCCAGCTGACGGGTTGTTGAAACCAGGGGGCGTCACTGAAGATTCCCGGCTCATGGCCCTTGAAACCGCAAGATTTCGCCACGATCCTTTCACAGCGGCTGTAGCCGCATCCCTTTCATGACTGCCCGAGAGACAGCCATGCGTCGCATCGCATTGTTCCTGCTTACCAATATCGCCGTCCTGTTCCTGCTGAGCATCGTCTGCCATCTGTTTGGCATCGATCAGTGGAGCGCCGCCCGTGGTTACGGCGGCATGGGCAACCTGCTGGCCTACGCGGCCGTGATCGGCATGGGTGGCGCCTTCATCTCGCTGGCCATGTCCAAGTGGACGGCGAAGATGTCCACCGGCGCCCGCGTGATCGACCAGCCCCAGAACGAAGCCGAGCGTTGGCTGGTGGAGACCGTCCACCGCCATGCCCAGAACGCCGGCATTGGCATGCCCGAGGTGGCCATCTACGACGCGCCCGAAATGAACGCGTTCGCCACCGGCATGACCCGCAACAGCTCGCTGGTGGCGGTGAGCACCGGCCTGCTGCAACAGATGGATCGCGAGCAGGTCTCCGCCGTGCTGGGCCACGAAATCGGCCACGTCGCCAATGGCGACATGGTCACGCTCACGCTTATCCAGGGCGTGCTCAACACGCTGGTGATCCTGGCCGCGCGCGTGGTCGGCCGGCTGGTGGACAGCTGGCTCTCCGGCGGTCGCGACCGCGATGGCGGTGGCGGCATCGGCTACTTCGTCTCGGTGATGGTGCTGCAGCTGATCTTTGGCCTGTTCGCCTCGATGATCGTGATGGCCTTCTCGCGCTGGCGCGAATTCCGCGCCGACGCGGCCGGCGCCAAGCTGGCGGGCCGCGGTTCGATGATCTCGGCCCTGCAACGCCTCCAGGTGCAGCACGGCGAGAGCACGCTGCCGCAGACGATTGCCGCGTTCGGCATCTCCGGCCACCTGGCCACCGGCTTCAAACGGCTCTTCATGAGCCACCCGCCGCTGGAAGAGCGCATTGCCGCCCTGCAGAACGCCTCGGCCAACGCCTGATCTTCACCCGCTCTCCGACCGGGAGCGGGCATCATAGGGGGCCGATCCGTCGGCCCCTTCGCTTGTCACTCCTTCGACCGACCTTTTGCATGAGTCTTTCCGCATGACGAACACCGCGCCCGAAACCCGCAAATTCGAAGCCGAAGTCGCCCAGGTGCTGCACCTGGTCACGCATTCGCTCTACTCGCACAAGGAAATCTTCCTGCGCGAGCTGATCTCCAACGCCTCCGACGCCTGCGACAAGCTGCGCTTCGAGTCCATTGCCAACCCCGACCTGCTGTCCGGCGATGGCGAGCTGCAGATCGACGTGAGCTGGGACCCGCAGGCGCGCACCGTCACCGTGCGCGACAACGGCATCGGCATGAGCCGCGATGAAGTGGTCGCCAACATCGGCACCATCGCCAGCTCCGGCACGCGCCGCTTCCTGGAAGCGATGAGCGCGGAACAGAAGACCGACGCGCGCCTGATCGGCCAGTTCGGCGTGGGCTTCTACTCGGCCTTCGTGGTCGCCGACCGCGTCACCGTGCTCAGCCGCCGCGCCGACCTGCCGGTGGGCGAGGGCGTGAAATGGGAGAGCGACGGCAAGGGCGAATACAGCCTCGCCCAGGTCGACCTGCCCGAACGCGGCACGGCGGTGATCCTGCACCTGAAGGCCGACGAAGACGAATTCCTCAAGGGCTGGGAACTGCGCTCGCTGATCCGGAAGTACTCCGATCACGTGGCCTTCCCGATCCGCTGCCCGAAGGAAGAAGACGGCAAGCCGACCGGCGAATGGGAAACCGTCAACGACGCCTCGGCGTTGTGGACCAAACCGCGCAACGAGATTTCCGACGAGGACTACCAGAGCTTCTACAAGTCGCTCGGCCACGACTTCAATGACGCACTGGCGTGGACGCACAACCGCGTCGAAGGCAGCCAGAGTTTCACCACGCTGCTGTACATCCCCGAGCAGCCGCCGTTCGATTTGATGATGGGCGGTCGCGACGAGCGCAAGGGTCTGAAGCTCTACATCAAGCGCGTCTTCATCATGGACGCGGCCGAGGAACTGCTGCCCAACTACCTGCGCTTCGTGCGCGGCGTAGTGGATGCGGACGACCTGCCGCTCAACGTGAGCCGCGAGATCCTCCAGCACAACCGCCAGTTGGAGCGCATCCGCGCCGCCTGCGTGAAGCGCGTGCTCGATCTGCTGGAAAGGCTGTCGCGCGATGAGCCGGAGAAGTTCGCGACCTTCTACAAGGCCTTCGGCAACACGTTGAAGGAAGGCATTGCGGAAGATCCGGCCAATCGCGAGCGCATCGCCAAGCTGCTGCGCTTTGCCTCCACGAAGGGCGATGGCGCTGCGCAGACCGTGTCGCTGGATGATTACATCGGCCGCATGGCCATCGGTCAGGACACCATCTGGTTCATCACCGCTGACAGCTACACCGCGGCCGTCGGCAGCCCGCAGCTGGAAGCGTTCAAGGCCAAGGGCATCGAAGTGCTGCTGATGTCCGACCGCATCGACGAGTGGATGCTCAACAGCCTCACCGAATACAACGGCAAGAAGCTCCGCAACGTGGCCAAGGGCGAACTGCCGCTGGACGAGGCGGACAAGAAGCAGCAGGAAGAGGCGAGCAAGGCGGCCGAACCGCTGGTGCACAAGCTCAAGGAACTGCTGGGCGATCGCGTGGGCGACGTGCGCGTGTCGGCGCGTCTGACCGATTCGCCGTCGTGCCTGGCGCTGTCGGACTATGAGATGGCGCCGCATCTCGCACGTCTGCTGCGCGAGGCAGGCCATGATGTGCCCGCGGCCAAGCCGACGCTGGAAGTGAATCCGCAGCATCCGCTGCTCAAGCGGGTGGAAAACGAGAGCGACCCGGGCAGGTCCGCCGACCTGGCCAATCTCCTGCTCGATCAGGCGGAGATCGCTGCGGGTGCGCAGTTGCCGGACCCTGCCGCATTCGTGCAGCGATTGAATCGTTTGATCGCGGGCTAACGCTCGTCATGCCGGCGCAGGCCGGAATGCCCTCGAAAAGAAGGGACGAAATACGGCGGGCAGCCACCGGGCCCGCCAGCAAACGGCCGCTATACTGCGGCCGTTTGCTTTACTGGAAGCCCATGAGCGCCTTGCTGCTGCTATTCACCTGCCTTCTGCTTGGCGTGCTGGTTGCGCGTTTCGCGAAGCCGCCCGCAGGCATCGTCCATGGCATCAACTGGTGGGTGATCAACGTGGCACTGCCGGCGCTGGTGCTGGCGCTGGTGCCCAAGGTGAAGGTGGACACGCAGCTGTGGTTTCCCGTGGCGTCCATGTGGGTGGTGTTCTTCGGGGCGTGGTTGCTGTTCGCCGTGCTTGGGAAAATGCTGGGCTGGTCGCGCGAACGCATTGGCGCCCTCACGCTGGTTTGTGGCCTGGGCAACACCTCGTTCATGGGTTATCCCATGATGCAGGCCCTGCATGGCAAGGAAGGCCTGGCGCTCGCCGTGGTCGCCGACCAGCTGGGCTGTTTTCCGTTGCTGGCGTCGGCCGGAGTGGCGGTGGCGTCGTTCTATGCGGGGCGGTCGCCGCAACCGCGCGTGATCGCGCGCCGCATTCTCACGTTTCCATCGTTCCTTGCCCTTGTGCTCGCGGCCATCGTGGGCGCGCTGGGTGGCTGGCCGCCGGTGCTTGACCAGGTGTTCACACCCATCGGCGCCACGCTCACGCCGCTGGCCCTGTTTTCGGTGGGTTTGCAGTTCAAGTTCCACCTGGGTGAACGCCAACTGCCGGCCTTGCTGCTGGGCCTGGGATGGAAGCTGTTGCTGGCGCCTCTGGTTGCCCTGGTGCTGGGCGTGGCGGCTGGCGTCGGTGGCCTCACGCTGATCGTGGGCGTCTTGCAGGCGGCCATGGCGCCGATGATTTCCGCGGCGATTCTCGCCGATGAATACGAGCTGGAACCGTCGCTGGCCAATACCATTCTGGGCGCCGGCATCGTGTTGTCGCTGGTCACCATTCCCTTGGGCAATCTGCTGTTGAGCCGTTGATCATGGATCTTGCCGCGCATCTGTTCGATCTGGAAACGCAGTTGCACCGGCAGGACGTGCGCGCTGATGAGGCCGCGTTGCGGCGGCTGATTGCCGAGGATTTCGTTGAGTTCGGTGTCTCCGGCACCGTGTGGACGCGTGATGCCGTGGTCCAGGCGTTGCGCGGTGAATCCTTTTCGCAGCGCGAAGTCACCGATTTTCGGGTGACCCTGTTGGCCGAGGACGTGGCGCTGGTGACCTATCGCGGGCATCGTGTCGCCACGCCGCAGCGTCCCGCGTCCGACTCGTTGCGCAGCTCGATCTGGCGCCTGCGCGACGGCCGCTGGCAGATGCTGTTCCATCAGGGCACGCTGCTGTAGGTGGCGTGGGTGAGTGACAATAGGCCCATGTCATCGACTTCCCCTGCTTCCCCCGTACGCGCCGATGTGTGGCTCTGGGCCGCGCGCTTCTTCAAGACCCGCAGCCTCGCCAAGCAGGCCATCGACGGCGGCAAGATCGACCTGAACGACGGCACCTGCAAACCCGCCAAGGCCGTGCAGGTGGGCGACGTGTTTCGTATCTCGCGCGGCGAGGAAAGGCTGGAAGTGGAAGTGCTGGCGCTTTCGGAAAAGCGTGGCCCGGCGAGCGTCGCACAGGCGCTTTATCGCGAAAGCGAGGGCAGCATCGCGGCACGCGACGCTGCGAAGGCTCAGCGTAAGTTACTGGGCGCCATGGCGCCGCCGGGGCGCCCGGACAAGCAGGCACGTCGAGAATTGCGACGGCTTAAGGATTCCATGTGAGTCACCCATCTCAGAACGCATAGCCGTTCTGCGCAAGCATGTCCTCCAGGGAAATTCGCGCGGGCGCGTGTTTTTCCCCTAGGTACAAGTAGTGGGGAGGACAACATGACGGGTATGGGATTCCTGAAGCGACTGCTTTCGAGCGCAACGCCGGGGCAGGCGGACCAGACGTGGCGCAAGACCACGCACGGTGCGCGAATACTGGTGGTGGACGATTCGGCGACCATTCGCGCCGTGCTCGGCCGCATGCTGGAGGTTGACGGTTACGAAGTGGAGCGCGCCGCCGATGGCGAAAGCGCGTTGGAGATGGCGCGTGCCGAACCACCGGCGATGATCTTCCTGGACATCGTGCTGCCGGGCATGAACGGCTTCGCCGTGTTGCGCGCGTTGCGCCACGACCCGGCCACGCAGCACGTGCCCATCGTGATGATCAGCGGCAACCAGCAGGCCACGGAACAGTTCTACGTGCAGCGTTTCGGCGCCGATGACTTCATCAGCAAGCCGTTCGGACAGTCGGAAGTGGCGCGCAGCATCGATCGCCTGGTGGGCTTTGGCCGCCTCTCGGCGCGCGAAGCGGCGAAGGTCGTGTCCTTGCCGGTCTCCGTGCCGGTGGAAACCATTCCGGCCATGCTGGCCAATGCCACGGACGAACCCGCGCCGGTCAGCGTGCCCGAAATGGCGGCCTGAGCTTTCCCCGCGCACAGCAAACCAAGGGCGACGCTCTCGCGAGACGTCGCCCTTGGTTTTTGCCCAAACGTCAGAGCGTGATGCCCACCGCCTTGGCGACACCTTCGCCATAGGCAGGATCAGCCTTACTGAAGTGGCCGATCTGGCGGCGAACGATCTCTTCCGGCACACCCTGCATGGCCGTGGCGATGTTGCGGAACAGTTGCTGCCTCTGGTCCGCGCTCATCAGGCGAAACAGGTTGCCCGGTTGCGTGTAATCGTCGTTGCCGTCGCGATGGTTGTAGCGGTCCGCATCGCCGGAAATCGCCAGGGGCGGCTCCTGCACCGACTTGTCTTCCACGGGGCCGTTGAGCGAGTTCGGCTCGTAGTTCACGCGGCCGCCGCCGTTGCCGTCGAAACGCATCGCGCCGTCGCGGTAGTAGTTGTGCACCGGGCAGCGCGGGCGATTGATCTCCAGCGAATCATGGTTGGTGCCCAGGCGATAACGCGCGGCATCCGCGTAGGAGAAGATGCGGAACTGCAGCATCTTGTCCGGGCTGTGGCTGATGCCTGGAATCACGTTCGCCGGCGAGAAGCTCGACTGTTCCACTTCGGCGAAGTAGTTGTCCGGATTCCTGTTGAGCTCAAGCACGCCCACTTCGATCAGCGGGTAATCCTTGTGCGGCCACACCTTGGTGAGGTCGAACGGGTTGTACGGCGCGCTTTCCGCATCGGCTTCCGGCATCACTTGCACGTACATCGTCCACTTCGGGAAATCCTTGCGTTCGATGGCCTCGTAGAGATCACGCTGGTGCGACTCGCGATCCTGGCCGATCACGCCGGCTGCTTTCTCGTTGGACCAGTTCTCGATGCCCTGCTGCGTCTTGAAGTGGAACTTCACCCAGTAACGTTCGCCCGAGTCGTTCCAGAAACTGTAGGTGTGGCTGCCGAAGCCGTGCATGTGGCGCAGCGTGGCGGGCAGGCCGCGATCGCTCATCAGGATGGTCACCTGGTGCAGCGATTCCGGTGAGAGCGACCAGAAATCCCACATGGCCGTGGCGCTGCGCAGGTTGGTGCGCGGATCGCGCTTCTGCGTGTGGATGAAGTCGGGGAATTTGTACGGATCGCGCACGAAGAACACAGGCGTGTTGTTGCCGACCAGATCCCAGTTGCCTTCCTCGGTGTAGAACTTGATGGCGAAGCCGCGCACGTCGCGCTCGGCATCGGCCGCGCCGCGCTCGCCTGCCACGGTGGAAAAGCGCAGGAACAGCGGTGTCTTCGTGCCCGGCTTGAACACTTTGGCGCGGGAATACTTGGTGATGTCGTGCGTGATGGTCAGCGTGCCGTGCGCGGCGGAACCCACCGCGTGCACCACGCGCTCAGGGATGCGTTCGCGATTGAAGTGCGCGTGCTTCTCGAACAGCTGGTGGTCCTGCACCAGCAACGGGCCGCGCGGACCGGCGGTCAGGGCGTTCTGGTTGTCGGGCACGGCCGCGCCGGACGAGGTGGTGAGGGTCTTGCGATGGGCGGTCATGCGGAGCTCCTTGCGTGGGGGAATGGCTGGCGTCGGCTGGCTTGTGTTCGACTCTAGGCATCCCGATCCATTTGGGGAATTCGATTGTTTTGATGTGATTCATAGCCAAGGCCTATGAAGAGCGCTCGCTTCTCCTGCCGTGGCGTCGATGCATCGCCTTGATTCGTGGGATGGGCTGAAGCGGGCAACCACCGCTTTCACGCACACGCGACTACGCGTGAATGACGATGCCTGCCTCGTAATTCTGCGGAGAGGCGTCGTGGCAGAGAGCATCCAGGAAGGCGACATGGTTTTCGTGGCCGATGGCGAAGACGGCATCGGCTCGGTGCGCCGGCTGCTCTCGGGTGGCCATGCACTCGTGGTCTACATCGAGAACGGCGGCGATTTCGAGATACCGGTAAGCGCGGTGCGCGCCGTGCACTCAGGCAAGGTGGTGCTCGATCTCGATCGCCTGCCCACGCCGGTGCTGGAAGCCATCGGCAACGCGCGCAAGTCGGAGTATCCGCACTAGGCTGCGTTTCGCCCGATCAGTTTGCGTCGCTGACACAACATCAGGCTCGTCTGCACGACGAGCCTGCGTCTGCTGGCGATCAGGCCAGCGACTTGAGGCGGTACAGCGCTTCCAGCGCTTCGCGCGGCGTCAGGGCATCGGGATCGATGCCTTCCAGCGCGCGTTCCACCACCGACGGCGCGGCGGCGAACAGGCCCATTTGCGGCGACTCCTGTGCAGGCGTCTTGGTGGCCGCCGCGGAGGCGTGCTGGTACATGCCGCGTTCCAGCTCGGCCAGCGTGCGTCGCGCATCGGCGATCACCGACTTGGGCAGGCCCGCCAGCGCCGCCACCTGGAGGCCGAAGCTGCGATTGGCCGGGCCTTCCTTCACGGCGTGCATGAAGACCAGCTGCTCGCCGTACTCCACCGCGTCCAGGTGCACATTGGTGATGGTGGCGTATTCGTTGGCCAGTTCGGTGAGCTCGAAATAGTGCGTGGCGAACAATGTGTACGAGCGGCTGCTGGCGGCCAGGTGCACCGCTGCCGCGCGGGCCAGCGCCAGGCCGTCGTAGGTGCTGGTGCCGCGGCCTACTTCGTCCATCAGCACCAGGCTGTGCTCGGTGGCGTTGTGCAGGATGTTGGCCGTCTCGCTCATTTCCACCATGAAGGTGGACTGGCCGCGCGACAGGTCATCGCCCGCGCCGATGCGCGTGAACACGCGGTCGATCGTGCCGATCACCGCGCGCGACGCAGGCACGTAGCTGCCGATATGCGCGAGCAGCACGATCAGCGCGTTCTGGCGCATATAGGTGGATTTACCGCCCATGTTCGGACCGGTGATGACCAGCATGCGACGGTTGTCGTCGAGCGTGAGATCGTTCGGCTCGAACGGTTCCTCGCGCACTTTTTCCACGACCGGATGACGGCCGCGCTCGATGACGATGCCCGGTTCGTCGGTGAGTTCGGGTGCGCTCCAGTCCAGCGTCATGGCGCGCTCGGCCAGCGCGGCCACGACATCGAGTTCCGCCATGGCAGCGGCCGCGTTCTTGAGCGGTTCGAGTTGCGCGGTGAGCGTGTCGAGCAGTTCCTCGTAGAGCGCGCGCTCGCGCATCAGCGAGCGCTCCTTGGCCGAAAGCACCTTGTCTTCGAAGGCCTTCAACTCTTCGGTGATGTAGCGCTCGGCGTTCTTGGTGGTCTGGCGGCGCGTGTAGTGCGTGGGCGCCTTGTCGGCCTGGCCCTTGCTGATTTCGATGTAATAGCCGTGCACGCGGTTGTAGCCAACCTTGAGCGTGGCGATGCCGCTGGCGGCTTTCTCGCGTTCCTCCAGCTCGACCAGATATTGGTCAGCGTTCGTGGCAAGGCGGCGCAGCTCGTCGAGTTCGGCGTCGTAGTTGTCGGCAATGACGCCGCCATCGCGCTGCAGTACCGGCGGCTGTTCCACCACGGCGCGAACGAGCAGGGCGGCCGTGCTTGCGTGATCGCCGATGCGTTCCACCAGCGAATGCAGCAGCGGGCTGTCGAGCGGCGCGATCAGCTCGCGCAGCGACGGCGCGGCAGCAAGGCCGTCGCGCAGCGTCGACAGATCGCGCGGACGCGCCGAGCGCAGCGCCACGCGTGCCAGGATGCGTTCCAGGTCGCCGATGCCGCGCAACTGCTCGCGCAGCGCTTCGTGCTGGCGATGATCGATCAGCGTGCCGATGGCTTGATGGCGTGCGCGCAACAGATCGCGCGAACGCAGCGGACGATTGAGCCAGCGGCGCATGAGTCGCGCGCCCATCGGCGTGACGGTTTCGTCCAGCACGCCGAGCAAGGTGTGTTCCGTGCGTCCGCTGGGATGCGTGTCCAGTTCGAGATTGCGGCGCGTGCCGGCGTCAAGGGCGATGGTGTCGCCCGCGCTTTCCACCGACATGCCGGAGATATGCGGCAGCGCGCTCTTCTGCGTTTCTTCCACGTAGCCGAGCAGGCAGCCGGCGGCAGCCACGGCCAGCGGCAGCCGATCGACGCCGAAGCCACCGAGATCGCGCGTGCCGAAGAAGCGGTTGAGTTCGCGCTTGGCTGCATCGGGATCGAAGTGCCACGGCGGGCGGCGACGCAGGCCGGGCAGGGTGCTGACGAACTTGGGCCATGCCACGTCTTCGCCCACCAGCGTTTCTGCCGGCTGCAGGCGTGCCAGTTCCGAGGCCAGTGCTTCGGCGCTCGGCACTTCGCTGAGCAGGAAGCGGCCGCTGGCCAGGTCCACCCACGCCAGGCCGTAGGCACCATGCGCGCCGGCGGCGATGGACATCAGCAGGTTGTCGCGACGTTCTTCCAGCAGGGCGGCATCGGTGACCGTGCCCGGCGTGACGATGCGCACCACCTTGCGTTCCACCGGGCCCTTCGACGTGGCCGGGTCCCCGATCTGCTCGCAGATCGCCACCGATTCGCCCAGGCGCACCAGGCGCGCCAGGTAGTTCTCGGCGGCGTGATAGGGCACGCCGGCCATGGGAATGGGTTGTCCGCCCGACTGGCCGCGCTGGGTCAGCGTGATGTCCAGCAGCCGTGCCGCCTTGCGCGCATCGTCGTAGAACAGCTCGTAGAAATCGCCCATGCGGAAGAACAGCAGCACGTCCGGGTGCGCGGCCTTGGCGGCCAGGTACTGGCGCATGAAGGGGGTGTGGTTCTCGAAATCCTGGGCGACCATAACGTGCTGTTCTGTCGGGCCTAATGGTGAAACCGGCCGTGGCGGGACGGCGATGCACGCCGTTCGAAAAAGGCCCGCCAAGATAACCGAATTGGCCCGGCATGTATCCCGAGACGCGCGGCATGGCTTGCGGGCTTGTCCGACTACGCTGCTTTGCCGCGGGCGTCCTTGTGAGGGGCGGAATCCGATGTGTAGGATC
Organism: Dyella japonica; assembly: GCF_040545895.1. GTDB lineage: Bacteria > Pseudomonadota > Gammaproteobacteria > Xanthomonadales > Rhodanobacteraceae > Dyella > Dyella japonica_D. Next base: position 1,339,520 of record NZ_JBEPMU010000001.1, on the reverse strand, counting down.
GACCGCCATGCATACCCGCCCACGCTCAGCGATTCCACGGGTGACAGCGTTGTTCCTTGCGCTGTCTGTTTCAGCCGCGTTTGCTGCCGGCAAAGAGGCCAAGCCGTCGCCCGCCGATGCACTGACGCTCTATGCCGGAGCCACCGTGATCGATGGCACGGGCGCCGCGCCGCTTGCCGATCAGGACATCCTGGTGCGTGGCGAACGCATCGTGGCGGTGGGGCCGCACGGTTCGTTGGCGGAAGCGAAGGGCGCTTCGGTGAAAACCGTCGACCTGCACAGCCGCTACGTGATCCCCGGCCTGATCGACAGCCACGTGCATATCGCCACGCCGCCGAATGCAAAGCGCGCGCAGGCCATCCTGCGGCGCAACCTCTATGCGGGCGTCACGGCGGTGCGCGACATGGCGGACGATCTGCGCTCGGTCGGCGAGCTGGCCCGCGAGGCGCGTACCGGCGAAATCCCTTCGCCGGATATCTACTACGCCGTGGTGATGGCCGGCCCGGAGTTCTTCGCCGATCCGCGCGTGGCAGCGGCGAGCTACGGCGTCACGCCAGGCAAGAGTCCGTGGATGCAGGCCATCGACGAGAAGACCGATCTGCGCGAAGCGGTGGCGCTGGCGCGCGGCACCTCGGCAACGGCCATCAAGGTGTATGCGGACCTGCCGCCCGAGCTGGTGAAGGCCATCACGGCGGAGGCGCATCGCCAGCACATGATGGTGTGGGCGCATAGCGCCGTGTTCCCTACGCGCCCGGCGGATGTCATCGATGCCGGCGTCGACGTGGTCAGTCATGCTTGCTATCAGGCGTATCAGCTCGAACCAGTGATGCTGAAGAACTATGAGGATCACACGCCGTTCCACGATGAGTTGCTCGCCAGGAACGGCGACGATCCGGTGATGGCTGGCCTCTACCGCGACATGCTCAAGCACGGCACCATCCTCGATGCCACCGGCAGCCTGTTCGTTCGCTACGACGCCGAACGCAAGGCGCATCCCGAGCGCAAGCCACTGCGCTGCACGGGGCCGACCACGACGCGGCTGGTGCGCCAGGCGTGGCAAGCCGGCGTGCCGATCTCCACCGGCACCGACAGCGACCCGGGCTTCAAGGACGTTTGGCCATCCGTCTTCGACGAGATCTTCTTCCTCACGCACGACGTGGGCATGCCGCCGTTACAGGCCCTTCGTTCGGCCACGCTGATCGGCGCCGAGGCGGCGGGGCAGGCGAAGGACATGGGTTCCATCGAAGCGGGCAAGCTCGCGAATTTCGCAGTGCTCTCCGCCGATCCGGTGAAAGACATCGGCAACCTGCGCAGCATCCGCATGACGGTGAAGCGCGGTCACGCATATCCGCGTGCCGACTATCGGCAAGTGACCAAGGACGAGATGGGCGATGACGACGATTGATCGGCGAACCTTCCTGAGCGGAATGACCTGGGCGGCTGCGGCGTCGCTGTTGCCGTGGGATGCGCGTGGCGCGGTGCAACGGAGTGCGGGCATGAACGACAACGGCGTCATCATCAACGCGCTGGGCGGCCTGGGCGATCCCAACCTCGGATCCGATGCATTGGTTCCCGAGCTCACGCCGCGCGTGCTGGCCGAAGCGCATGCATCGGGCCTGACGGCGGTGAACATCACGCTTGGCTATGTATCCGGCCCCGAGGACCCGTTCGAGGCCAGCGTGCGCGACATCGCTGCCACTGACGCGCTGGTGCGCGAGCACACGCACGACGTGACGAAGATCCTCACGGCGGCCGACATTCGCCGGGCGAAGGCCGAGAAGAAGATTGGCCTGATCTACGGTTTCCAGAACGGCGCGATGATGGGCAACGACGCCAAGCGCGTCGACATTTTCGCGAACCTCGGCGTGCGCGTGTTCCAGCTGACCTACAACCCGGCCAACCAGTTGGGCGATGGTTCCATGGCCAAGGAGAATCGTGGGCTCACGCCGTTCGGACGCGAGGTGGTTGCGCGGCTCAATGCGCGGCGTGTGATGGTCGATCTTTCGCACAGCGGCGAACACACTTGCCTGGAAGCGGCACGGGTTTCGACGGCGCCCATCTCGATCAACCACACCGGTTGCCGTGCGGTGACCGATCTGCCGCGCAACAAGACCGATGCCGAGTTGAAGCTGGTGGCCGAGCGCGGCGGTTTCATCGGCATCTACTTCATGCCGTTCCTCAATGCCTCGGGCCATGCGCACGCCGAGGACGTGGTAGCGAACATCGATCATGCGGTGAAGGTATGTGGCGAGGATCACGTGGGCATCGGTACCGATGGTTCGGTGACGCAGATCGATGACCTGCAGGCCTATCAGGCATCGTTGGCGAAGGAAATTGCACAGCGTCAGGCCGCCGGTATCAGCGCCGCGGGCGAGCGGCCCGACACCTATCCCTTCGTGGTCGATCTGCGCGGGCCGCAGCAGTTTCACAAGCTGGCGCAGTTGCTCGCGCAGAAGGGTTATTCCAGCAGCCGGATCGAGAAAATCCTCGGGCTGAATTTCCTGCGCTTCGCCCAAACCGTGTGGGGCAGCTGATCGGCGCGATCGGCCCTTGGCGGAACGGCGTCGTCGGGGTAGAACGGTCGCCTTCCGTCCGTGTCCCCAGGAATCCCCATGACTTTGCCTGTCCCCACTGACGCCGATCTCAAGGCCTTGGCCGAGCAGGTGGCCACCGCCGCCCAGCAGCGCCGCCTGATGCTGGTGACGGCCGAATCGTGCACCGGCGGCTGGATCGCCAAGGCGCTCACCGATCTGCCGGGCAGCTCCGCCTGGTTCGATGCCGGTGTAGTCACTTACAGCTACGAAGCCAAGGAAGCCTTGCTGGGCGTGAACCCGCGCACGCTGGAGCGCACCGGCGCCGTCAGCGAGGAGACCGCGCTGGAAATGGTCTCGGGCGCGCTGGCGCGATTTGGCGCCGGCATGGCCGTGGCGGTCACCGGCATCGCCGGACCCAGCGGCGGCACCCCCGAGAAGCCGGTCGGTACCGTGTGGATCGGCTGGAAGCGGCGCGGTGGTTACGCCCACGCCACCCTGTTCCAGTTCGACGGCGACCGCGAAGCGGTGCGCCGCCAGACCGTGGCGGCCGCGCTCAACGGCGTTATCAAGGCGCTGACGGACTGAGTCGAAGGCAGGCCAGGAGGCCGCTTGACCGGTATGGGATACTGATCAACCACAGATCGCAGCCCGTGAGACAAACCGCGGGCATCATGGCTTCATTCACTGCCACCCCAGGATTCAAGACGATGGATGACAACAAGCGCAAGGCGCTCACCTCCGCCCTCGGCCAGATCGAGAAGCAATTCGGCAAGGGCGCGGTCATGCGTCTGGGCGACCGTGCCGACGATGCCATCGAGACCGTCTCCACCGGCTCGCTGGGCCTGGATATCGCGCTGGGCATCGGTGGCTTGCCGCGCGGCCGCGTCGTCGAGATCTACGGTCCGGAATCCTCGGGCAAGACCACGCTGACCTTGCAGGTCATCGCCAACTGCCAGAAGAACGGCGGCACCGCAGCCTTCGTCGACGCCGAGCACGCGCTCGATCCCACCTACGCCGCCAAGCTGGGCGTGAACGTGGATGACCTGCTGGTTTCCCAGCCCGACACCGGCGAACAGGCGCTGGAAATCGCCGACATGCTGGTGCGCTCGGGTGCCGTGGACGTGGTGGTGGTCGACTCGGTGGCCGCGCTCACGCCCAAGGCTGAAATCGAAGGCGAAATGGGCGACTCCCACGTGGGCCTGCACGCCCGCCTGATGAGCCAGGCGCTGCGCAAGCTCACCGCCAACATCAAGAAGTCCAACTGCCTGGTGATCTTCATCAACCAGATCCGCATGAAGATCGGCGTGATGTTCGGCAGCCCGGAAACCACCACCGGCGGCAACGCGCTGAAGTTCTACGCCTCGGTGCGCCTGGACATCCGCCGCATCGGCGCGGTGAAGAAGGGCGAAGAGGTGATCGGCTCGGAAACCCGCGTCAAGGTGGTCAAGAACAAGGTGGCGCCGCCGTTCCGCCAGGCCGAGTTCGAGATCCTCTACGGCGAAGGTTCCTCGCGCGAAGGCGAAATCATCGAGCTGGGCGTGGCGCAGAACCTGATCGACAAGTCGGGCGCCTGGTACAGCTACAAGGGCGATCGCATCGGCCAGGGCAAGGAGAACGTGCGCCAGTTCCTGCGCGACAACCCGGCCATCGCCAACGAAGTGGACGCCGAACTGCGCGCCCGCCTGCTGGTGACCAACGGCAACTCGCCGCTGCCGGCCGTGGAAACCGAAGAAGCCTGATCGGACTTCACGCATCCGCCGGGCCGTGCGTTGCCCGGCGGATGCCGTTCCAGGTCAGGAATAAGGGGCGGCACGCGTCGCCCTGCTGAAGGCAAGGCCATACTTCACTCATGCCTCGAGAACCCGGTGACAAACCCAAGACCTCGGCCTACGACCGGGCCTTGGGTTTGCTTGCGCGCCGTGAGCATTCGCGACGTGAGCTCAAGCTCAAGCTGAAGCAGAAGGGCTACGAAGGCGAGGAGGCCGGCGCGGCGCTCGATCGCCTGGGCGAGCAGCGCTACCAAGACGACGAACGATTCGCCCAGTCGCTGGTTCGCAGCCGGGTGGCGCAAGGCTACGGCCCCATGCGCGTGCGGGCGGAATTGAAGAGCCACGGCCTGTCCGATGCGCGCATCCGGGCCGTGCTGGAAGAGGCTGCGGTGGACTGGGATGCCAGCGCGCTGGCGCAACTGCGGCGGCGTTTTGGCGGCAAATCGGCGCCGGATCCCGCAGAAAAGGCCCGTCGAGCCCAATTCCTCTTGCGTCGAGGCTTTCCCGCCGCCACAGTACGGAGTGTTACCCACGCCGACGTGGACGACGCAGCCGACGACGACGCCTGACCTCCCCGCTGCTGGGGCGGGAGAGTGTCGCTTCGGCGGTGCCTTCCAGGCGTGATCACTCCGCCAGGTCTTCCCCAGCCGCATGAAAACCGCCGAAATCCGCTCGACCTTCCTCGACTATTTCCGCTCGAAAGGGCACACCATCGTGCCGTCGAGTTCCCTGGTGCCAGCCAGCGATCCCACGCTGCTGTTCACCAATTCGGGCATGGTGCAGTTCAAGAACGTATTCCTGGGTAGCGAGAAGCTGCCATACGTGCGCGCCGCTGATGTACAGCGCTGCCTGCGCGCGGGCGGCAAGCACAACGACCTCGATTCGGTGGGCTATACCGCGCGCCACCACACCTTCTTCGAAATGCTCGGCAACTGGTCGTTCGGCGACTACTTCAAGCGCGACGCCATCGCCTTCGCGTGGGAGCTGCTGACCGACGTCTTCAAGCTGCCCAAGGACAAGCTGTGGGTCACCGTCTATCACACCGATGACGAAGCCTTCGACATCTGGAACAAGGAAGTGGGCGTGCCGGCCGAGCGCATCGTGCGCATCGGCGACAACAAGGGCGCGCCGTATGCGTCCGACAATTTCTGGCAGATGGCAGACACCGGTCCGTGCGGTCCGTGCACCGAGATCTTCTTCGACCATGGCGAAGAGATTGCCGGTGGCCCGCCGGGCTCGCCCGACGAAGACGGTGACCGCTACATCGAAATCTGGAACCTCGTGTTCATGCAGTTCGACCGCGCGCCTGACGGCACGCTGTCGCCGCTGCCGGCACCGTGCGTGGATACGGGCATGGGCCTGGAGCGTCTTGCCGCCGTGCTGCAGCACGTGCATTCGAACTACGAGATCGACCTGTTCGAGCACCTCATCAAGGTGGCTGCTGGGCTGACCGGCACCAAGGATCTCGCCAACAAGTCGCTGCGCGTGATTGCCGATCACATCCGCGCGTGCTCGTTCCTCATCGTCGATGGCGTGCTCCCGTCCAACGAAGGTCGCGGTTACGTGCTTCGCCGCATCATCCGTCGCGCGTTGCGCCACGGCTGGATGCTCGGCGTGCGCGGCGATTTTTTCTGGAAAATGGTGCAGCCGCTGGTCGAAGAGATGGGCCAGGCCTATCCGGAACTGGCGCAGAAGCAGGCCTTCGTGGAAGACGCGTTGCGTACCGAGGAGCGCCGCTTCGGCGAAACGCTGGAGAATGGCATGCGCCTGTTCGATGCAGTGGCGGCCAAGTCCAGCGGCACCATTCCCGGCGCTGATGCATTCCGCCTGTACGACACCTATGGCTTCCCGGTCGACCTGACTGCCGACATCGCGCGCGAGCGCGGCCTCACGGTGGACATGGACGGCTTCGAGCAGTCCATGAAGGAGCAGCAGGATCGCAGCCGCGAAGGCGGCAAGTTCGAAGCCAAGGGCCAGATGCCTGCGGAGCTGGCCAGCCAGCTGCAGCCGACGGTGTTTCTCGGCTACGACTCGCTGATGAGCCAGGGCAGCAAGGTGGTGGGCATCGTGCGCGGCGGCAAGCAGTACGACCAGCTTGGCGATGGCGAAGAAGGCCTGGTCATTCTCGATCGCACGCCGTTCTACGCCGAATCCGGTGGTCAGGTGGGCGACACCGGCGTGCTGGTGAATGCGTCGGGCTCGTTCGCCGTGGCGGACACGCTCAAGATGGGCGGCGTGTTCTTCGGCCATGCCGGCCGTTGGAAGGGCAAGCAATCGCTGCGCGTGGGCGAAGTGGTCGACGCAGACGTCGACGGTTCGCGCCGCCAGGCCATCGTGCTCAATCACTCGGCCACGCATCTCCTGCATGCCGCGCTGCGCAAGGTGCTTGGCGAGCACGTGACGCAGAAGGGTTCGCTGGTGGCGCCGGAGCGTTTGCGTTTCGACTTCTCCCACTTCAAGCCGATGAGTGCGGAAGAAGTGCGCGAGATCGAGACGCTGGTGAACGCCGAAGTGCGCCGCAATGCGGCAGCCGAAGTGCACCACATGGGTTACAACGAGGCGATCGAATTCGGCGCCATGGCGCTGTTCGGCGAGAAGTACGGCGATGAAGTGCGCGTGCTCAAGATGGGTGGTTTTTCCACCGAGCTGTGCGGCGGTACCCATGTGGGCCGCACCGGCGACATTGGCCTGTTCAAGATCGTGAGCGAAGCCGGCGTGGCCTCGGGCGTGCGCCGTATCGAAGCTGTGACAGGTGCCGGCGCGCTGGCTTATGTGGCCGACGAGGAACGCCGACTGGGCGAGTTCGCGCAGCTGTTGTCGACCAGTGGTGACGACGCCGTGGAGAAACTGCGACAGCTCTTCGACAAGCAGAAGAAGCTGGAGCGTGAACTGGAATCGCTGCGCGCCAAGGCCGCGGGTTCGGCTACGGCCGACCTGGCCTCCACGGCCCGTGACGTCGATGGCATCAAGGTCGTCGCAGCACGCCTGGAAGGCCTGGACGCCAAGGCCCTGCGCGACGCCATGGACCAGCTCAAGCAGCAGCTGGCCGACTGCGTGGTACTGCTGGCCGGCGCCGCCGATGGGCGCGTTTCGCTAGTGGCGGGCGTGAACGGCAAGGCACTGGGCCGGGTAAAGGCCGGCGACATCGTGGCCCACGTAGCCAGCCAGATCGACGGCAAGGGCGGCGGCCGTCCGGACATGGCACAGGGCGGCGGCGCCGATACGGCGGAATTGCCCGGCATTTTGGAGGGTTTGGCGGGCTGGATCGGTCAGCGTCTGGCTTCCTGAGCAGGTCAACCGCCGAGAGTCCGTTGCCGTTTACGCATTGCGCTGCTATTGGACGCTCGGCTAGTATCCAAGCACTGCCGACACCGAAATAGTTGCGACGGTGTCGCTCGACATGGCATCACAGGGGATGCCTCGTCTGTGTAACCGGGGAAGGCGGTAGGGCCTTCGGCGGTAGCATCGTCGAAATGTTCAGGCGGTGAAGCTCAGGGGTGAGGCATAACCGTCTGTTGGGCCTGTGACCAAAGTATTCATGGAGTGGCAAACATGTTGATTCTGACCCGCAGGGTCGGTGAAACCTTGATGATCGGTGACGAGGTGACCGTTACCGTTCTCGGCGTCAAGGGCAACCAGGTGCGCATCGGTATTAATGCGCCAAAGAACGTTGCCGTGCATCGTGAAGAGATCTATCAACGGATCAAGAACGAGCACGAGCCGGATGGCACTGCCTCTGGCGGTACTGGCGAACACTGACAGGCAAGAAACGCTTTACCTCGAGCGCGCCGGTTAGTATCCTTGCCGGCTCCGCAGGAATGCGGATAAAAAACGGAGAGATGCCCGAGAGGCCGAAGGGGCTCCCCTGCTAAGGGAGTATAGGGTCAAAAGCCTTATCGAGGGTTCGAATCCCTCTCTCTCCGCCAGATACGCAAAAAGCCCCTCGCGGGGCTTTTTGCGTATCTGGCGGAGAGAGAGTTGTGGACGAACCCTCTTGGTTCGACAAATTTGCCAGGAGCAAATTTGGACAGCCGAAGGCTGGCCCCGGAGCGCGCAGCGCGGAGGGATGAGGCCCATGGATGGGCCGAACAATCCCGCCTCCATGTAGCAACGCCGGCGAATAAAGCCGATTGGGTTTTCGCGCGTTCTCGACTGAACCCCACCGAACCTGCCACCCTCAACGCCGTACGACCCTGCACCCTCTCAGGCGTTACCTTTCCCAGAATCCACGACCTGGGAGTAGGCGTTATGGATAGGCTCGCATTCAGCCGCATGGCGTCGCATCACCGCCTGTTTCGCACCATCGTGGCGGTCTTGGCATTCGCAACTGCATCAACGCTTTCCCTCAATGCGAGCGCAGGCGTTTCCGTAGGCGTCGGCGTGTCGGTCGGTGTTGCACCACCGCCGTTGCCGGTCTATGTGCAGCCACCGATTCCCGCCCCGGGTTACCTCTGGGTGCCGGGCTATTGGGCCTGGGATGGTGATGGTTATTACTGGGTGCCAGGAACCTGGGTGTTGCCGCCCTACGTCGGTGCGCTTTGGACGCCGGGGTACTGGGGTTGGGGCGGCGGTGTGTACGTGTTCCATCGTGGCTACTGGGGGCCGCACGTGGGCTTCTACGGTGGCATCAACTATGGCTTTGGCTACACCGGCGTGGGCTATGCGGGCGGTTATTGGAGAAGCGGAGCCTTCTACTACAACCGTTCGGTGAACCACATTGACAACGTGCACATCACCAACGTCTACAACCGCACGGTAGTGAACAACGTCAACATCAATCGGGCCAGCTTCAATGGCGGTCGCGGCGGCATCGCAGCGCGTCCATCGCCACAGGAAATGAATTACGCGCGCGAGCGACACCTGTCGCCGGTCGCCGCGCAGGAGCAGCAGCGCACACTGGCGAGCCAGAGCCAGGCGATGCGGGCCTCGTTCAATCACGGTGCACCGTCCATGGCCGCAACGCCGCGTGCAGGTGTCTTCAATGGCGCAGGTGCCGCTCCTGCGCACGGTCAGGCAGGTCAGCCAGCACCCGCTGCCTTGAATACGCAGCGCACGAATGCGCCCGGCGAAACCACGCACAACACCATGGCCTTGCATTCGGCTGGCTTCGCGCCACACGGCGCGAATGCGCCGGGTGCCGTGCATGCGAGCAGCGCCGCGCCGGCAACCAGCCGTGCCGCGTATACGCGTGGACCGTCAACCCCGGGCGCCGGCTACCATGTCGGCACGCATGCGCAGCCGGCTTACGCCACGCACCCGGCTTCGGCGCCGGCCTATCACACGCAGGCGTTTCATCCTGTCGCCGCGCCGCACGCCCAGCCTCACGCGCAGCCGGCCCCGCATTCCGGTGGCGGGACCGAGCATCGTTGATCCGTCGATCCGAGCAAGCGACGTGAGAACGCCGAGGGACTGATGCCCTCGGCGTTCTTCATTGGAGACGAGCGCTCTGGCGTACTGACCCGTTCCATTACAATGGAGCGTGGTCCGTTTCCGGGCCGCGCGCGGATACGGAAGTAACCGCCCAACCAATCATCGAAACAAGGAGAGGGGGAATCGATGTTTAAGCGTATCGTGTTTGTAGCGCTGCTCGCCGCGTCTGGCAGTGCGATGGCGGCCAAGGACCTGAGCAATATCCCGCTGGAGTGGGCGCCCACGCAGAGTTTCGCCGAATTCGGTGCGGTTGATCTCAGCGGCCTCGGCAACGTCAAGGTGCAGTTCAACGGCTTCACCGACGTACGCAAGAATCCGGCACTGATCGCCGAGAACCATGAAAAGCAGCCGGTACGCCAGGTGACCACAAGGGACAACGTGGCCGCTTTCGTCACCGATCACGTGAAGGACGGCTTCAGCAAGGCCGGCATCAACGTGGTCGACAGCGGTGGCGACTTTGTCGTGTCGGGCGAAGTGCGCGACTTCTTCGTCAACGAGACCGACCAGTACGTGGGCAACGTCACGGTCTACGTGACGCTGAGCAACGCCTCGGGCAAGGTGCTGTGGCAGGGCATCGCCGGTGGCGGCGCGAACAACTTCGGCCGTTCGTACAAGGCGGACAATTATTATGAGACCTTGTCCAACGCCGTGCTGAAGTTGAGCAACAGCATGCTCAACAGCCCCGGTTTTCATAGCGCGCTGCAATCGCATTGATTGCATGCGGAGGACGATCACTCGCCCTGGGCGGCGAGTGATCTCCTTGCATCAAGAGAGCGCGAGTCCTCGAAGCTCGACGCCTTCTGGCGTCACCTTGAGCACGGAGCCGTGCTCGTACCAGTCACCCAGCACGATGCGTTCAGCCGTCTGTCCATCCAGATCGAATCGATGGACGGCAGGGCGGTGCGTGTGGCCGTGGATCAGCCGGGTGACGTCGGCATTGCGCATGGTGTCCGCCACGGCCCCGGCGTTGACGTCCATGATGGTTTCCATGGTGCTGCCTGTATGCGCCTTGCTGTCGGCGCGCGCCTTGGCGGCAAACGCGCGACGCGCATCGAGCGACATCGCCAGGATCTGCGCCTTCCATTCCGGCGTGCGTACCTGCTTTCGTATCGTCTGGTAGGCCACATCGTCCGTGCACAGCACGTCGCCGTGCATCAGCAGCGTGGGGCGCCCATAGAACTCGTGGACGGTGCCGTCATCGAGCAGGGTGAAGCCGGCGCGCTCGGCGAAATCCTCGCCGAGCAGGAAGTCGCGGTTGCCCACGATGAAATAGATGGGTACGCCGCTGTCGCTCAACGCCTTGGTGGCGCGCGCAATGCGAGTGGGCAGCTCGGCGTCGTCATCGTCGCCGATCCACGCTTCGACCAGGTCGCCGAGGATGTACAGCGCGTCGGCCGAACGCGCCTCGTCGCTGGCGAGGAATTGCTCGAACAGGTCGGTGATCTGCGGACGGCTATCATCCAGATGCAGGTCGGCGATGAACAGCGTTGCCATGGTGCGTCAGCCCTTCTTGCCGTTCGCCTTCTTCGCCGGCTCATTGGGCGGAGGCGTGGCCTGGGCAGGCGCGGCGGCGGGCTCTTCGCCCACGACGTTGGCGCTGTCGATCACCACCAGCGGATTGGGCACGTCGCCCGCGAACGGGCCGAGGCCACGCGTGGGCAGGGCCGCCATCTTGTCGACCACGTCCATGCCCTTGATGACCTTGCCGAACACGGCATAGCCCCAGGTCAGGCCGCTCTGGTTGCCCACGAAATCGAGGCGGCGGTTGTCGACCAGGTTGAAGAAGAACTGTGCTGTGCCGGAATTGGGATCCGCGCCGCGCGCCACGGCCACCGTGCCGCGCAGGTTGGAGAGGCCGTTGTCCGCCTCGCTCGGGATGGCCGAGCGCGTGCGTTTGGCCTGCAGGTCGCGCGTATAGAGGCCGCCCTGCACCAGGTAACCGGGAATGGCGCGGTGGAATACGGTGCCGCTGTAGAACCCATCGCGCACGTACTGCAGGAAGTTCGCGACGCTCTTGGGCGACTTGTCGGGATACAGCTCCAGCGTGATGTCGCCCTGCGAGGTGTGCAGTACCACTTGCGGATGCGCCGCGGTGGGCGCGGCAGCAGCAGGCTTGGTGGCCTGGGCCAGCAGCACGGAAGAGGGAAGCAGCAGGAGCGCGGCGGCGAGCAGGAGTCGGTGCATGGCGTATCGGGCGGCGTGTGGCATCAGGACATCATACGCGGCGAAGCGGTTCCATGGCCGGGCCGACGGACGGCCCGTACCGTCGAAGGTCAGGATGGGTGGACTTCCAGCAGCAGGCCCAGCTCGTTCAAGGGGGCTTGCTCCTGCTCCAGGTCGGCCTCGCTGAGCGGGTGCTGGTCCAGCCAGGAAGAAGGCACGGTGAGGCGCAGGCGCTGGGTGGTGGCGGCCAGTTGCATCTGCGGTAGCGATTCGGCGCGGCGCGCCCGGCGGAACAGCACGCCCAGGCGGAGCAGGGCCGTGATGTAGCGCGCCAGTTGCCGGTAGCGCTGCGGCAGTGCGGAGAAGGTGGCCTTGTCCGGCTTGCGGCGGTGCGATTCCACGATGGCCGCCAGCAGTTGCTGTTCCTGCCGCGAGAAGCCGGCCAGGTCGGCGTGGCGCAGGATGTACGCGCCGTGATGGTGATGCTGGCTATGCGCGATGGCCAGGCCGATCTCGTGCACACGAGCGGCCCACGAGAGCCACTCGCGCGCCTCGGAATCCAGCTTCCAGAATCGCGCGATCTGGTCGAAGAACATCAGTGCGGTCGATTCCACGCGACGCGCCTGGGCGCGGTCGACGCCATAGCGGTTCGCCAGCGCATCGATGCTGGCCGTGCGCGGATCGCTGCCGCCTGCGCGGCCGAGCAGATCCCACAGCAGGCCTTCGCGCATCGAGCTTTCGCAGACGCGCAGGCGCTCGATGCCCAGGGCTTCGAAGGCGGCTTCGAAAATCACCACGCCGCCGGCGATCACCGGCGCGCGGTCATCGGCCAACCCCGGCAGCTTGAGTGTTTCGATCTGGCCCTGTGCGAGCAGCGCATCGCGCAGTTGTGCCAGCGAGGATGGCGTGATGCCGTCGTCGGAGAAGCGCATCGCCTGCACCACCGAGCCGATGGCCTTGGCGGTACCGGACGAACCGAACGCCTCCACCCAGCCCGATTCGCGATAGTCCTCGGCAAACTGCTGCAGCAACACGCCGATCTCGTTGTTGGCGCGCTGCCAGCGCTTGCGATTGAGCTTGCCACCGGGGAAGAAGCGCAGCGTGGAGGCGATGCAACCGGCTTGCACGCTTTCCGTATGCATCGGCGCGAAACCGCGGCCGATGATGAACTCGGTGCTGCCGCCGCCCACGTCGATCACCAGGCGGCTCTCGCGCGAGGCGGGCAGGTCGTGCGAGGCGCCGAGGAAGATCAGGCGGCCTTCCTCGCGACCGGAGACGATTTCCACCGGATGGCCAAGCGAGGCCTCCGCGGCAGTGAGGAACGTCTGCGGCGATGCCAGCCGGCGCACGGTGTTGGTGGCCACCGCGCGCACGCGGCTGGAAGGCACGCCGGCAATGCGCTGGCCAAAGCGGGCAAGGCAGTTGAGCGCGCGTGCGCGGTGTTCGGCGTCCAGCGTGCCGTCGGCGCGCAGGCCGGCGGCCATGCGCACGGTTTCGCGCAGGCGATCGATCACGCGGGGCTCGCCGTGTTCCACGCGAGCCACCACCATGTGATAGCTGTTGGAGCCCATGTCGACGGCAGCGATCAGTTCGCCGTCCTTGATCTGGATCTGATCGCCTTGGCTCATGCGGGGCTCGTTCCGGGCTGCTGAGCGTGAATTCTCTCACGCGGGAACCAGTGCGAGTAGCGCGAATTTTTCCGCGTTACACCGTGCCTGGCGTGAGCTTCTCCAGCAGCCACTGCTGCGCGCTGTGCGGCGGCTCGTCGCCGGGCTTGGCGCGGGTGTAGCGGCCGTTGTCGTCCAGCAGCCACGCGTCGGTGTTGTCGGCGAGGTAGTTCGCCAGCGTTTCGTCGTAGACGCGCGCGGCCAACACCGGGTCGAGGATGGGGAAGGCCACTTCGATGCGGCGCTTGAGGTTGCGTTCCATCCAGTCGGCGCTGGCGCAATAAATCTCGGGCGTACCGTCGTTGCCGAACCAGTAGACGCGGCTGTGCTCGAGGAAGCGTCCCACGATCGAGCGCACGCGGATGCGCTCGGAAACACCGGGCACGCCAGGGCGCAAGGTGCACGCGCCGCGCACGATCAGGTCGATCTCCACGCCCGCCTGCGACGCACGGTACAAGGCCGAGATGACCTGTGCTTCATTGAGCGCGTTGAGCTTGGCCACGATGCGCGCAGGTCGTCCCGCTTCCGCGTGCGCCGTCTCGCGCTCGATCTTGGCCAGCACGCAGCGATACAGCGTGAAGGGCGAATGCAGCAGGTGCTTCAGCTCGATCATCGGCCCAAGGCCGGAGAGCTGCTGGAACACCTTGTGCAGATCCTCGCCGATGCCTGGATGCGAGGTCATCAGGCCGATGTCGGTGTAGCTGCGGCTGTTGCCCTGGTGATAGTTGCCGGTGGACAAATGCACGTAGCGGCGCAGCACGTCGTCTTCGCGGCGCACGATCAGCAGCATCTTGGCGTGCGTCTTGTAGCCCACCACGCCGTAGACCACCTGCACGCCGGCTTCCTGCAGGCGCGTGGCGAGGCGGATATTCGCCTCTTCGTCGAAACGCGCACGCAGCTCGATCACCACGGTGACGTCCTTGCCGTTGCGCGCTGCTTCCACCAGCAGGTCCACCAGCGGCGTGTCGGCGCCGGCGCGATAGAGTGTCTGCTTGATCGCGAGCACCGATGCATCCTGCGACGCCTGGCGCAGCAGGTCGACCACCGCCGCGAACGCTTCATACGGATGGTGCAGCAGCACGTCGCGCTGGCGCAGCACCTCGAACTTGCAGCGGCTGCCGTTGAAGGCGGCCGGCAACTGCGGAATGAAGCGCGGAAACTTCAGCTCCGGACGATCCAGGCCGTCATAGATGGTGCCTGCGCGGATGATGTTCACCGGTCCGTCGCAGCGATAGACGTCCGTTTCCTCCAGCTCGAAGTTGGCGATCAGCATGGCGACGATGGCCTTGGGGCAGTCGTTGCCGATCTCCAGACGCACCGGACGCGCATAACCGCGCCCGATCAGTTCTTCGCTCAACGCGCGCGCGAGGTTGTCCACCTCAGCCTCTTCCACCATCAGCTCGCTGTTGCGCGTGACGCGGAACTGGTACGAGCCGGCCACCTTGAAGCCGGGGAACATCAGGTCGACGAAACCTTGCAGCAACTCGGCGAGGAAGATGTAGTGATCGCCGCCGTCGCACACTTCGCTCGGCAGATGGATGATGCGCGGCAGCGAGCGCGGCGCGCGCACCAGCGCCATGTGGCCTTCGCGACCGAACGCATCGCGGCCCTTCAGTACCACGGCGACGTTGAGCGTCTTGTTGAGGATGCGCGGGAACGGATGCGCCGGGTCCAGTCCCAGCGGCGACAGCACCGGCATCACTTCGTTCTCGAAGTAACCCTGCAGCCATCGGCGCTGGCGTGGTGTCCAGCGTTCGCGCGTGAGGAAATGAATGTTCTCGGCATCCAGCGCCGGCCGCAGTTCGTGCTGCCAGGTTTCGTACTGCTGGTCGACCAGGTCGAGCACACGCGTGCGGATGCGCGACAGCAATTCGCCGGAGGACAGCCCGTCCGGGCCGGGCGCGGCCGAGCCAAACATGTGGTGATGCTTGAGCATGGCCACGCGCACCTCGAAGAACTCGTCGAGGTTGTTGGCCACGATGCTCAGGAAGCGCAGTCGTTCCAGCAGCGGAATGCGTTGGTCGCGTGCCTGCGCCAGCACACGGAAATTGAATTCGAGCGCCGCCAGCTCGCGGCTGAGAAACAGCTCGGGAGCGGCTCGGTCGAGGACGGGCGGTGGAGTGGCAGGCTTGCGACGCATCCGCACATTCTGGCGGATACGGCGCTTTGTTACATGGCGCAGTGCCGCGTAGTGTGACGCTCGTTCAGCTGGAATCGCGGGAGCGCGTCAGTGCGCCTCCGTACCCCAACTCAATCCGGATCGCTGACACCCGGCGCAAGCAGGCGCTCGCTGCTGAACCAGCACGAGAAGGTCGAGCCCTGGCCCGGTTCACTCTGGATGTCCAGGCGGGCCTGATGCAGGTTCAGCACGTGCTTGACGATGGAAAGGCCCAGGCCCGTGCCGCCGCTTTCGCGCGAACGGCTGGACGACACGCGGTAAAAGCGCTCGGTGAGACGCGCCAGATGCGAGGCCGGAATGCCATAGCCCGTATCGGTGACCGAGTAGACCGCACCTTCGGACGTGCGACGCCAGCGGATGGAGATGCGGCCGCCCGTGGGCGTGTAGCGCACGGCGTTGCTCACCAAGTTGGAGAACGCGCTGTGCAGGTCTTTCACCGAGCCGAGCAGGTCGGCTTCTGCGGTGGATTCCACGGTGATCTGGTGGCGACCCTGGCTCAGTGCTTCGGCTTCCTTGCGGATCGTGGCGAGCAGCGGCGTCATCTGCACGCGTTCGTCCTGCACGTGCTCCTGGGTTTCCAGGCGCGACAGGGTGAGCAGGTCTTCCACGATCTGGCCCATGCGCTTGGACTGCGCGCGCATTTCGTTGAGCACGGGCGCGAGCTCGGGCACGTCTTCCGGATCGAGCAGTTCGAGGTAGCCGTGGATCACCGTCAGCGGCGTGCGCAATTCGTGCGACACGTTGGCGACGAAGTCGCGGCGAATCTGTTCCAGGCGCGTGAGGTGACTGATGTCGCGCGCGAGCAACAGGCGCTGGCGGCGGCCGAACGGCAGCAGCGTCACGTTGATGTGTCGGTTGGGATGGCCCGGCGCGGCCACGTCGTTGAGCGGTTCGCGCGCGCCTTCCTTCAGCCACGTGGCGAGTTCCGTGGTGCTCAGGCGCTCGTCCAGGTGGGCGCCGCGGTCCTGCGGACGACGCAGGCCCAGCAGGTCTTCGGCGGCGTGGTTGAACCAGCGCACGTGCTGTTCGTTGTCGAGCAGCACGACGGCATCCGGCAGACTGCCGGCGGCACTGCGCAGGTCGCGCAAACTGGAAGCGATTCGGCGGGAGCGCGTCATGAAACGGTCATGCTTGAGAGAGGTCTGCGTCGGATCTTGCGCCATCATGAGCTGTGCTTGATGACGGATTCGGGTCACTAAAAAGACGATTTCGACGGCGGCGACCAGCGCAAAACCCGTGGCCACGTGACCTCCCGCAAGCCATCCCGCAGCCGCGCCCGCAAGCATTCCGGCAATGAGCGCGGCCGGCAGCTTCCAGGAGCGGTCGAAGGTTGTTGGCATAGGGAGGTAGTCAGTCGTGCCGGGCTGGCGGTTCGCCAGCATCGGCAAAAGCTTTCGTTCCCGCAATAGGAAGGTCAGACGCTGGCAGAGAATCGATAGCCCGCGCCGCGCACCGTCTGCACCATGTCATCGAGCTTCCATGGTTCGAGCGTCTTGCGCAGTCGACGGATATGGACGTCCACGGTGCGTTCTTCCACGTACACGCTGCCGCCCCACACGTGGTCGAGCAGCTGCGCGCGCGAATACACGCGCTCCGGGTGCGTCATGAAGAAATACAGCAGGCGGTATTCGGTGGGACCGATGGTCACCGGCTCGTCGCCAGCGAACACGCGGTGGGCCGGGCCGTCGATGCGCAGGCCGCCCAGTTCCACCATGCCCGAACCGTCGTCGCCCTGGCTGCGGCGAAGCACGGCCTTAATGCGTGCCACCAGCTCGCGCGTGGAGAACGGCTTGACGACGTAGTCGTCCACGCCGGCTTCCAGGCCGTTCACGCGATCCATTTCCTCGCCGCGCGCCGTGAGCATGATGATGGGCACTTCGCGGCTCAGCTCTTCCTTGCGCAGGCGGCGCGCGAGGTCGAGGCCGCTGGTCCCCGGCAGCATCCAGTCGAGCAGGATGAGATCGGGCACTTGTTCGGCGATGGCCAGTTGGGCTGCACGCGCGTCAGCGGCGTGGATGGCGTCCATGCCGGCCTTGCGCAGCGCAAAGGCGACCATGTCACGGATCGAAGCTTCGTCTTCGACAATCAGGATGCGCTTGTGCACACGTTGGGTCCGCTGGGGGAGGGGCTGTGACGCATTTATTGCAGCGGCCCAATGTTACGCCCGGATGACATTTCACATGATTACAACAACTCGGCGTGCTTTTCGTGAAAATCAGCGCACGGCATTGGCGGCGCTGAAGCAGAGTCGCCCCTGGCAGTTCGCGCCGTTCTGCAGCTGCTGGCTGCGGCCGTCCGGGTTGTCGTCGGTTTGGATGCGGCGCTTGCGCAGTTCCATCACCAATGGCGTGAGGTCGTTGATGCGGGCCTGGATGCGGGCGCGGGAGTAGTAGTCCAGGTCGGGGCGCTTGAGCAGGTTCTTGAGCTGCTCCATGGCATCGAACGGACGGCCCGAGAGGTAGGAGGCATCGGCATAGGCTTCGCCGGAGCGCACCGGGTCGCCTGCCTTCTCGGCGGCGCGCGCATACGTGCGATAGAGCTCCGGCGCGTCATTGTTGTCGAGCATGGGCATCACCATGGTCGCCGCCTGTTTGGCTTCGTCCGGCGAACCGCCCTCGGTGAGGGCCTTGGCGTAGCCCATGGCAATGGCGCGATTTCTGGGCGATTGCTGGTTGAGTTCGGCGTAGAGGGTAAGGGCTTCGGCGCGGCGTCCGGCCTGCAGTTTGGCGTCGGCCATGGCGAGACGGATGACCTGGCTGTCCGGATGCGCGGCAAGCACGGATTGCAGCTCGTCCACCGCCTTGGCGCCGCGGTTGCTGCGGATCAACGCCAACGCATAGCCGTAACGGTTCGAAGGTGTGTCGAAGCCGCGCTCGTTCTGCAGGTTGGTGGCGTAATAGGTGGCCAGCTGCCCCGGATCGCCGGAGAGCACGCGAACGCGCTCGCGCATGAGCAGGTACACATCGAGCCCGCCCTTGCTGTCGCGGGTGGCGATGGCGGTGGGGTCTTTCACGAAGGCGATCGGCGCGGTGCTCTTTTCCCAGTGGGTCTTGTCGAGCGTGGAGCCGTTGGGGCGCTGCTTTTGCTGGGCGAGCAGGGCACCGGCGCGCGCCTTGGCGTCGCTGATGCGGTCCATGCTGACCGGGTGGTCCTGCAGCAGCGCCGGCACGTCGCCGATGTCACCGCCCGAACCCACGCGCAACGTGTCTTCCATGCGGCCGAAGAACGCGGCCATGGCGTTGGGATCGTAGCCGGCGTTGGACAAGGTCTGGATGCCCGCACGGTCGGCTTCGATTTCGTCCTTGCGGGTGAAGTTGATCTGGCGCTGCATGAGCAGGCCCTGGCCGCCCATCATGATGGCGCCGGCCGCGTCGCCTGCACCGGCGCCTGCGCCTGCGGCAATGGCGCCCAACAGGATCAGCGCCACCAGCGGGGTATCTTTCTTCGACGCCTCGAAGGCGCGCTGCAGGTGGTTCTGCGTGATGTGGCCAATTTCGTGGGCGATCACGCCAGCCAGCTCGCTTTCGCTGTTGGTGATGATGATCAGGCCCGAGTTCACCGCGATATAGCCGCCGGGTGCGGCAAACGCGTTGATGATGTTGTCCTTGGCGATGAAGAAGGAGAAATGCTCCTTGGGCTTCTCGCTGCCGGAGACCAGGCGATAGCCCAGGTCGTTGATGTAGTCGTCCAGCATGGGGTCGTCGACCACCATGTCCAGCGCACGCATCTGGCGCAGCATGGCGGCGCCGTATTCCTGGGCCTCCTGCGGCGAGATCAGGGCGTTCGCCGAGCTGCCCAGGTCGGGCAGGCGCACATCGCGGTCTTGCGCACCGGCGCTGAATGCCAGGCCCGCGCAGAGCAGGGCCGTGAGGAGGCGGGTGGGCGTGAGACGGCTCATGGGCGTCCTGCCCGCAGGCTTTGCGTGGTCATGTGTTCCGTTTTCGTTAGTCCGCACGAGGGGCTTCCGGCCCCATTTGACGGGGAAACGGACTGTCTCCGGGGCGGGGCGTGGTGCCATGCGCATAGGTCAGCGACAATAGCATTAGTGACACCGCTCAACGGTGTCAGTTCACTTGGCTTCACCGTTGTTTACCGCCCTGGCGGCCCCATGTAGGGCTGCCGTAGGGTTCCCAGATTTTCGGAGTGTGTCGTGCCCAAGATTGAGGTTTATTCCACGGCGGTATGCCCGTACTGCGTGTCTGCCAAAAACCTGCTCAAGTCCAAGGGGCTGGAGTGGAGCGAGGTACGCATCGATACCGATCCGGCGCAGCGGGACGTGATGCTGGCGCGCAGCGGCGGTCGTCGCACCGTGCCGCAGATCTTCATCAACGACCACCACGTGGGCGGCTTCGACGATCTCGTCGCCGCCGACCGCAGCGGCAAGCTGGCCGAACTCCTGGAGATCAACGCATGAGCAACCCGACGGATCAGGCCGGCAAGGACCGTGTCGCCGAATTCACCGCGTTTCGCCAGCGCATGAACGAACGCATCCTGTCGGAAGACAACCAGGTCGTGCGCCGTTTCTTCGCGCTCGATACGCAGACCTACAAGCCCGGCGCGCTCGATGTGAAGACCAAGGAGCTGCTGGGCCTGGTCGCCTCCATGGTGCTGCGCTGCGACGACTGCATCAGCTATCACGTGGCCCAGTGCAAGGAAGCTGGCGTGTCGCGCGAAGAGTTTTTCGAAACCTTCAGCGTCGGCTTGGTGGTGGGCGGTTCCATCGTGATCCCGCACCTGCGCCGGGCGGTGGATTTCCTCGACCAGCTGGAATCGGGCGAAGGCGCCGCGCTCGCGGCGGACCACGCCAGCCACATCTGAGCCTGAGGGCGGGGCGGCACCCTCCTTGCCGTCCCGTTGACGCATGCGAGTTTATTCAATGCTGCATGCGAGGATTTGCATCGGTGGCCAGGCCTTCCGGTCTGGCCGCGTCGCGCCGCATCGGGGATAATCGACGGGATTTATAGCCCTGTCGTACCCCGCCACAGGGTTGCTCGATTCATATCCCAAGGAGTGTCCCCATGAGCAAGACCATTGCCGTGATTCCGGGCGACGGTATCGGCCCCGAGATCATGAACGCCACGTTGCGCGTGCTCGACGCCCTGGACTGCGGCCTGTCCTACGAGTTCGTCGATGCCGGCATGGTCGCGCTGGAGAAGAGCGGCGACCTGCTGCCGCAACCGACGCTCGACGCCATCGCCAAGCACAAGGTGGCGCTGAAGGGCCCGCTGACCACGCCGGTGGGCGGTGGCTTCACCTCCATCAACGTCACGCTGCGCCGTCATTTCGACCTGTATGCCAACGTGCGTCCGGCGATCAGCTTCCCGGGCACCAAGGCGCGCTTCGAGAACATCGACATCATCACGGTGCGCGAGAACACCGAAGGCGCGTACCTCTCGGAAGGCCAGAGCATTTCCGAAGACGGCGAAACCGCCATCTCGATGGTGCGCAACACGCGCAAGGGCTCCAGCCGCATCGTGCGCTACGCCTTTGAGCTGGCCGTGAAAAAGGGCCGCAAGAAGGTCACGGCCGTGCACAAGGCCAACATCATCAAGACCGCGTCGGGCCTGTTCCTCAACGTGGCGCGCGAAATCGCCAAGGAATACCCGCAGATCGAGTTCAACGAGATGATCGTGGACAACGCCTGCATGCAGTTGGTGATGAAGCCCGAACAGTTCGACGTGATCGTCACCACCAACTTGTTCGGCGACATTCTCTCCGACCTGTGCGCCGGTCTGGTGGGTGGTCTGGGTCTCGCACCGGGCGACAACATCGGTACCGAGGCAGCCATCTTCGAAGCCGTGCACGGTTCGGCACCGGACATCGCCGGCAAGGGCATCGCCAACCCGTGCGCGCTGCTGCTGGCCGCTGCCGACATGCTCGATCACCTGGGCATGGTGGACAAGGGAGACAAGGTGCGCCAGGCCATTCGCGACGTGATGACCAACGACCGCGACAGCGTGACGCCGGACATCGGCGGCAAGGGCAGCACTTCCAGCTTCGGCGACGCCATCGTCAAGCGCGTGAAGGCCTGATAGCTGCACTTCCGTTGAATGAAAAAGCCCCTCGATCGAGGGGCTTTTTTTATGCGGGTCAGGCCGCCTGCTTCGCCGGCTGATAGCTGCCCGCCGGCGTCTGGAACGCTACGTTGATGCGATTCCAGGTGTTGATCATGCCGATCACCATGGTGAGGTTCAGCAGTTCTTCTTCACTGAAGGCAGCACGGGTATGGTCGTACACGTCGTCGGATACGCCATGCTCGCCCAGGCGCGTGACGGCTTCGGCCCAGGCAAGCGCCGCGCGTTCGCGCTCGCTGTAGAACGAGGCTTCGCGCCACCCTGCCAGCACGTAGAGTCGCTGTTCGGTTTCGCCCGCGGCGCGCGCGTCCTTGCTGTGCATGTCCATGCAATACGCGCAGCCGTTGATCTGCGACACGCGCATCAGCACGAGTTCGACCAGCGGGCGCTCGAGGCTGTACTGGTGCATCGCGGCGCTGAAGTCGAGCAGCGGCTTGAGGCTGGGGAAATGCTTCATGATCGAAAGACGCTTGGACATAGCGGTTACCTTGGCATGCGGCCACCATTGGCCGTTCAGGACAAGGACGTGCCAGCCAGAGGATTCGTGACAGCTTCCAAGCGTTTTAGCTTTTCCGGATTGCGCAGCGAGTGGATGCTGGTGATCTGCTCGCCGTCGGTATCGATCCAGGCCACGGTCGACAGCTTGGTGTTCACCCAGGTGAGCAGTGCCGGTGCACCGTTGAGCCATTGCAGGCGGTGCACGATGGCGTAGTCGCGATAACGCTGGGCGATGATGGTGTAGAGCCGCACGATGCGTTCTGCGCCGTGGAGGGGGCGCAACGTGGCCCTGGCCTTGCCGCCGCCATCGGCCATGTGCACGGCGTCTTCCGCGAACAGCGCCTGCAGCGACGGAACGCTGGCGTTCTCCAGTGCGTCGCGGAATTTTTCGAGTAACCGGCGCTGCACGTCCGGTGCATGCGTGAAGCGCGGACGTCCCTCTCGTAATCGCTGACGTGCACGATGGACGCGTTGCCGGCAGGCGTCTTCGGCGATCTGCAGCATCTGCGCGGTTTCGGCGTGGCTGTAGTCGAACACCTGTACCAGCAGGAAGGCGGCGCGTTCTTCCGGGCTGAGCCGTTCGAGCAACGCCAGGAAGGAAAGGCTGAGGCTTTCCGTGCGCTCCAGTTCCGCGTCTGGTTGTTCGGTTTCTTCCACCAGCGGTTCGGGCAGCCATGGACCGGTGTAGTGCTTGCGCTCGGTCTTGGCGCGGCGCAGGCGGTCGAGTGAAAGCCGGGTGGTTACCGTGACCAGCCAGGCCTCGGCGTCATCCAGGGCATCCGCATCCTGCTGGTGCCAGCGCAGCCAGGCATCGTGCAGCACATCCTCGGCGTCGGCCTGGGTGCCCAGCATGCGATAGGCCAGGCCCAGCAGGCGCGGGCGGAAGGTCTGGAAGGTGGCGGTGGCGGCGTCCATGGCGTTCTCCGAGGGGAAGGCTTTTCAAGGACGCATGAGACCTACCGTTCGTGACCGCTCAACGGAAGAACGGCCACGGTGCCAGGAAGATGATCCAGATCAGCACCAGCATGCCGATGTATTTCGCCGTGCGGAACAGCTTGGGATGCTTCTTCTTGAAGGCGCGGTTGCGCTCGCGGCTGCGCTGGTTGAGCGCAAACACGCGGTTGACGAAGCCGGTCTTCTCTTCCGGCGACTCGGTGTTGGGTGACGCGGTGATCTTGCCCATGAAGGCACCCACGCGATGATTGATCGAGTTCATGAAACGCGTGCGCAAGGGACGCTCCACGTCGGCGAACAGGATCACGCGCGTCTGGTCGGTGCGGTTCTCCGCCCAGTGCACGTAGGTTTCGTCGAACACCACGTCCTTGCCATCGCCCCAGCTGTGCATCTCGCCGTCAACGAAGATGCGGCAGTCTTCCGAATTGGGCGTGATCAGGCCCAGGTGATAGCGCAGCGAACCGGCGAACGGATCGCGATGCGGATTGAGCTTGCTGCCCGGCGGCAGCAGGGCAAACATCGCCGCCTTTACGCTGGGAATGGAGTTGAGCAGTGCCACCGTCTTCGGGCACAGCGTTTCGGCCGAGGCCAGCGGCTCGCCGTACCACTTCAGGTAGAAGCGCTTCCAACCCTGCTTGAAGAAGCTGTTGAAGCTCGCGTCATTGTTCTTTTCCGCAGCGCGGATGTAGCCCTCGTCGAAGAGGTGCAGGGCTTCCTCGCGAATCGCCTGCCAGTTGGCCTGCAGCAGATCGAGCTGCGGAAAGCCGCGACGATCGAGAATGGGCGTGGCCGGCACGGCGGAGAACGCGTACATCAGCAGGTTGTACGGCGCGAATACCGCCGAGTGATCCACCAGCTGGCGATCGAAGCGCAGCCTCGCGCGACCGCGCAGATGCACCAGCAGCACGCACAGGGCAAACAGTGCGAACAGGATCAACAGTACGAGGCGCGGGGCAAGGATCATGGAGAGGCATGGCGGGGAGCGGAAAGCCGCATTCTACTCCCTGAACGCGCGGCAGCCCGGGCCCCGATTCAGCGACCGTGCGGATTGGCCGCATCAATGGCCGAGAACGTGTACCTCGCCGCCGCCTGGGCGATAGCTGCGTTCCAGCGCACGCTGCACGTAGGCCACGGCACGGCGCACGGCGGAACGGGGCGCATGGCCCTTGGCCAGTTCGGCCGCGATGGCTGAGGCCAGGGTGCAGCCGGTGCCATGGCCTTCGATGGGAAGGCGGCGGTGCTTCAACTCCATCACGCCGCTTTCGTCGTAGAAACGATCGATCACCTCGCGCTCATCCGAATGGCCGCCTTTGAGCAGCACGGCACGCGCTCCCAGCACGAGCAGTGCCTTGCCGGCACGGTCGAAATCCTGCGCCTTGCGCAACTTGCGGCCCAGCAGCGCTTCCGCCTCGGGCAGGTTGGGCGTGAGCACGTCAGCTAATGGAATGAGTTCTTCCACCATGGCTTGCACGGCGTCCTCGTCGAGCAGACGCGCGCCGCTTGTGGAAATCATCACCGGATCGACCACCAGCCACGCGGGCTTGCGAGCGCGCATCTCCTTCGCCACAAGCTTCGTCACGGCGGCACTGCCCAACATGCCGGTTTTCACGGCGCCGATGGGGAAGTCGTCGAACACCGCGTCGAGCTGGCTGCGGATGTGCTTCAGCGGCACGGTGTGCACCGCCGTGACGCCTTGCGTGTTCTGTGACGTGATGGCCGCGATCACCGAGAGGCCATGCACCTGGCGAGCGTGGAAGGTCTTCAGATCCGCCTGGATGCCCGCGCCACCACCGGAATCGGAGCCGGCGATGGTGAGGGCGATGGGTGGCGTGGCGTGGGGCATGGGGGATTCTGTCGGTCGCGATGGCGCCATTATCCTCGTTCAAGCATCGCCGCGGCTGGGTAAAGGGCGGCGTCCCCGCATCGCTGCCGGAACGCCACCGCGTGCTTACAACGCCTCGGACGCAAAATCCGCCAAGCGAGAGCGTTCACCGCGACGCAGGGTGATGTGCGCCGAATGCTCCCAGTGCTTGAAGCGGTCCACCGCGTAGGTGAGGCCGGAGGTGGTTTCGGTGAGATAGGGCGTGTCGATCTGTTCGACGTTGCCGAGGCACACGATCTTGGTGCCCGGGCCCGCGCGCGTGATCAGCGTCTTCATCTGCTTGGGCGTGAGGTTCTGCGCCTCGTCGATGATCAGGTAACGCGAGAGGAAGGTGCGACCACGCATGAAGTTCAGCGAGCGGATCTTGATGCGCGAGGCGAGCAGGTCGTTGGTGGCCTGGCGTCCCCAGCTGCCGCCTTCCTCGGGGTTGGCGAGCACTTCGAGGTTGTCGGTGAGCGCGCCCATCCACGGCGTCATCTTTTCTTCCTCCGTGCCGGGAAGGAAGCCGATGTCTTCGCCCACCGATACCGTGGCGCGCGTCATGATGATCTCGCGGTAACGCTGTTGGTCCATCACCTGCGCCAGGCCGGCGGCTAGCGCGAGCAGCGTCTTGCCCGTGCCTGCGGTGCCGAGCAGGGT
Organism: Dyella japonica; assembly: GCF_040545895.1. Taxonomy (GTDB): domain Bacteria; phylum Pseudomonadota; class Gammaproteobacteria; order Xanthomonadales; family Rhodanobacteraceae; genus Dyella; species Dyella japonica_D. The sequence goes on along the minus strand of NZ_JBEPMU010000001.1, from coordinate 1,313,731 downwards.
GACGAAATCGACGTCCGGATCCATCAGCACGTTGAGCGCGAAATTCTGTTCGCGATTGCGCGCCGCGATACCCCACACGCTGTGGTTGGAATGACTGTGGTCATCGAGCAGCACCAGCGTGGCCTTGGTGTCGTCCACGCGCAGCACGCGCAGTTCCACGCTGTTGTCGCCAGGCAGGAACAGGCACTGGTTGGGATACCAGTCCTCGTCCTTGAGCCGGTCGACCTTGTAGAACGTGCGGCCACGCTCGTTCCACGATTGCACTTCAGGGTGCTTGTCCCAGAAGTCTTCGGTGAGTTCGGTGGAGCCGGTGTAGAGCAGCGCGAAGTCGTCGAGGGCGCGGTCGTTTTCGTAATCCTCTGCATCGATGCCGTAGATCTTGGCCTTGATGCGCAGGTTGATGTCCTTGCTGACCAAGACCACCGAGCGGTCGGGATTCTGGTCGCGCAGTTCGATCACCGCCGACAGGATCAGGTTGTCCGCCTTGCCGTGGCCATTGGTGGTGCGCTGCTGGAAATACAGCCGGCCCACCGCACCGCCACGCTTGAGGTTGACGCCCTCAGGATTGGTCAACTCAAGACCATTGCTGATGCCGTGGCCGTTGCCGCGCACGATCAGTTCATTGAGGAAACGGCTGACCTGGCGGCCGTTGCGCGAAACTTCAGAAGCGCCTTTCTTCTTTTCGTCCAGTTCCTCCAACACCGTCATGGGAATGAAGACATCGTGCTCTTCGAAGCGGAACAGCGAAGTCGGATCGTGCAGCAACACATTGGTGTCGAGAGCGTAGATGCGCTTGCTTCCGGTCATACGGAAGAAACCTCTTGGGCGTGCGAGGTGGAAGAACCGCGGCATGCGGCATGCCGCGGGGATTCGGCCGAAGCGGCCGGGGTGCCATGCACGATAAGGATTCGTCCCGAAGGACGGGCAGCGGCATGGCGAAAGGGGCGATCGCGGGTCACTTGGCGGGGATGGCGTCGAGCACGGCCTGTGCGTGTCCGGTTACTTTCACGTTGCGCCATTCCTGGGCCAGCGTGCCTTCGGGATCGATCAGGAAGGTACTTCGTACGACACCCATGTGACGTTTTCCATACAGCACCTTCTCGTGGATCACGTCGAAGGCGTTGCACCAGGTTTCGTCGGGGTCGGAAACGAGCGGGAACGGCAGTTCCTGCTTGGCGGCGAAGTTCGCATGGGACTTCACCGAATCGCGCGAGACGCCGATGATCTGCGCGTGCCGCTTCTGGAACTTGGCGTACAGGTCGCGGAAGTCTTTCGCTTCGGTGGTGCAACCGGGCGTGCTGTCCTTCGGGTAGAAGTACACCACCACCCATTGACCCTTCAGGCTGTCGAGCTTCAGCTCGCTGCCATCGCCGGTGCTGCCTTTGAGCTTGGGGACTTTCTTGCCAACTTCGGGCATGGGTTCTCCTGCGAAGCCGTGGCCGGCTTCGACTGAATGTCGTCGATCAAGGGGAACGGGGCAGCGGAGGAGGGTGCAAGGGCGATTGGTGCGCGCCCTGGGATCGGTGCGATGAGACCCGCCTGCTGCATGCATGCCACTCCGGTGCTGCCCTCGGGAACAAGACTAGCGCCTGCCACCGAGGGAATGACAGCCCTTGCGGGAGACTCCCTCGAAGCGCATGCTCAAGAGCCCGGCGGCTGTGCCGGCAAATCCGGTTTTTGCGCGACAGGCGCCGCTTAGAATTTCACCGGATCCATGATGGCGTCGAGGTTCAGGCCATCGCAGAATTCCAGGAAGTCATCACGCAGCGCGGCAATGTGTGTGGCTGCCGGAATGCCGATGGTGATCTGGGCCTGGAACATGTCCGCACCTGTCTGCATCGCCTGGTAGCGCAGCGAGCTCAGCTGCTCGATAACGATGTCGCGGCGGTCGAAGAAGTCGATGATCTTCACCAGGATGCCGGGGCGATCCGACGAGATCACTTCGATCAGATAGGGCAACAGGTGCGAGTGATGCTCGCGCGGTCCCGTGCGATAGAAGGAAAGGCGCAAGTCTTCGTCGCGCGCCACCTTGGCCAGCGCGGTTTCGAGCTTCGCCACCGCATCCCAGGCGCCGGTCGCGAGCAGCGTCAGCGAGGTGTCGGCGCCGAGGGACGACACCCGCGCATCGGCCAGGTTGCAGCCGGCTTCAGCGATGCGTTTGGCCAGCGTCAGCAGTGGGGCGCTTGTGGAAGGGGTCAGTGTCTGGATCAGCAGCTGATTGTCGCTGCCGGTGCGCGCGGAAGAACGGTTCAAGGAGTCCACCTGTGGCGCTCCCGCACGATGCGGGTCAAGAAAGCACGTCGGTCGAGCTTACTTGCCGCCGCCAGAGGCCCGCAAGTAAGGCTCTTTCCTTCGTCGGCCTGTCCCGCACGGGCCCGCTGCCAGGGATCTCAGCGCCCCCGCAACGGAAGAGGGCCGGGCCGCCAGCGGCGCCGTGAACGAAACTGGCTGGCGGCGGGGTGGTCGGCCTCCGTATTGGCGCGAGAGGCTTTTCCAGTAACATGCATGGTTTGAGTTTCAGCCGGAGCGGAGTCTTGAACATTCGCGGAAGCATCTGTGCGCTGGTGACGCCGTTTTCGGCGGACGGTGCGTTGGATCTTGCGGCTTTCGGCAAGCTGCTGGATTACCAGATCGACGGCGGAACCGAAGGTGTGGTCGTGGCCGGCTCCACCGGCGAAGCCCACATGCTCGAGCATGACGAATACGAGCGGTTGCTCGCGTTCGCGGTGGAACGGGTGGCGGGCCGTATTCCGGTGATCGCCGGCACGGGTGAGGCTGGCACGGCCAAGACCGTGGCGCTCACCCGTCGTGCGAAAGCCCTCGGCGCCGACGCGGCACTGGTGGTGGCTCCTTATTACGTGCGTCCCACGCAGGAAGGCCTGCGTCGTCATTTCCTCGAAGTGGCCGATCACGGTGGCCTGCCGGTGGTGCTGTACAACGTACCTGCCCGCACGGCCTGCGATCTGCTCCCCGAGACGGTAGCGGCGCTGCGCGACCATCCGGCCATCGTGGGCCTGAAGGAAGCGCAAGGTTCCGATGAGCGAATTGCCGCCATTGCGGAACTTGCGCGGCCGGATTTCGTCTATCTGTCCGGTGACGACGGCACGGCCTGCAAGGCCATGCTCGTCGGCGGCGCGGGGACGATCTCGGTGGTAGCCAACCTGGTGCCTCGTGCGTTTCGCATGCTGTGCGATGCTGCGACGGCGGGCGACCGCACCGAGGCGCAGCGTTGCGACGCCGTGCTGGCACCGCTGGTTTCGGCGCTCAACTGCGCGCCGAACCCGATTGCGGTGAAGGCCGGGTTGCCTCCGCTGGGGCTGGGGTTGGCGGCACCGCGCCTGCCTCTGGTTGAATTGGAGGATGGTCCGGACCGCGCGCGACTTCGCGAAGCGCTGGCGGGTCTGGCATCCTTGGCGAATGCGGCCTGACATTTCGGGCTACTGATACTCCTACGGAATCTGCTTACATGAAGAAATCCCCGCTTGTCGTGGCCCTGCCGGTACTGGCCCTGTCTGCCTTGCTGCTCTCCGGCTGCGGCATGTTCCGTTCGCAGAAGGCCTGGGAAACCGCCAAACAGGAGTCGCCGCTGGAAATTCCGCCGGGTCTGGACACGCCTTCCACCAGCGCTGCATTGGTCATTCCGGAGCCGGGTGCCAACACCCCGACCGCCAACGGTGCGACCGCGCGCGTGGGCAAGACCGCCGCTCAGATCGCCGACGGTTTCGTCCTCGCCGACAATGTCGACAACACCTACCGCCGCGTTGGCCAGGCGCTGGAGAACGGCGACATCGGCCAGGTGATCGGGCATGACGACGCTGCGCGCACCTACACGCTGAGCGTGATTGCCTCGGACCAGCCCGCCCAGAAAAAGGGCTTCTTCAGCAGCATGTTCAATGGCAAGTCCAAGGAATCGGCTGACGCTCCGGGCGCCACGCCGCATCAGGTGCTGCTCACCATCGGCACCAGTGGCGAAAAGGCCAGCGAAGTGCGCGCGCAGGGCGACGCCGCGGCCGTGGCCAAGGTGGTCGATACGCTCAAGGGTCGTATGGGCGGCGGTTGATCCGCAGCCTTGCGGCCAAGAAAAACGCCGCCCGAGGGCGGCGTTTTTTTATGCTCGAAACCGTGTGCCGCAGGGCTGGCGAAGCGGCCTGGCGAGGCGCTCAGCGTTCCAGCAGGCCGAGCTTGTCGGGCTTGTTTTCCCAATCCTTGGCGTCGGCCAGGGCATCCTTGCGCTCGGTGATTACCGGCCAGCTCTTGGCCAGCTCCGCGTTCAGCGCCGTGAAGTTCTCCTGCCCGGCGGGCACGTCGTCTTCGGGATAGATGGCGTTGATCGGGCACTCGGGTTCGCAGAGGGTGCAGTCGATGCACTCGTCCGGATCGATCACGAGGAAATTGGGACCTTCGTGGAAGGCGTCGACAGGACAAACCTCGACGCAATCGGTGTATTTGCACTTGATGCAGTTGTCGGTGACGACAAAAGTCATACGCTCTCGTGCCTGTCTTGAATGAGCCGGGGCCCGTGCCAGGCCGGAAGTGGCGCTCCCTACGAGGTTCGAACTCGTGTTCCCGCCTTGAGAGGGCGGTGTCCTAGACCACTAGACGAAGGGAGCGAAATGCACCGGAGCGCGGTAGTATAGCGGAATTGTTTCGCCCGGCAATGCCCTTGGGGCGCATGGAACCGGGCTGGGCGGGACAACCGCCGGCTCTGCGGAGCTACGGTGGAAATGGATGCGGTGGTAGCGATGCCGCAAATGATCGCTTTGAATGGCGCAATGCGCGCCCGCAAGGATCCAGACCGCTTGAATCACGACGCAAGGACTAACGCCACGCCTGCATTGCGCATCATTCCGCGCGAGCAGCACGTGATTTCGCGCAAGAACATCAGCAAGGCAGCGCTGCGCGTGCTTTATCGCCTCAATGAGGCGGGATATCAGGCCTATCTCGTCGGAGGCGCCGTGCGCGACCTCCTGCTGGGCGGCCATCCCAAGGATTTCGACGTGGCCACCAACGCCACGCCCGACGAGGTCAAGAAACTCTTCCGCAACTCCCGCCTGATCGGTCGTCGTTTCCGCCTCGCCCACGTGGTGTACGGGCCGGAAATCATCGAAGTGGCCACGTTCCGCGGCACGGGCGAGGAAGAAGGCGAGGGCGACCGGCACATCGTCGATGGACGCATCGTGCGCGACAACGTGTGGGGCTCGATCGAAGAGGACGCCATCCGACGCGACTTCCGCGTCAATGCGCTGTACTACGACATCAGCGATTTCTCGGTGCGCGACTACGTGGGCGGCATGCAGGACGTGGAAGACCGCGTGCTGCATCTCATCGGCGATCCGGCCACGCGCTACCGCGAAGATCCGGTGCGCATGCTGCGCGCGGTGCGCCTGGCCGCCAAGCTCAATTTCCGCATCGATGCGGCCGCTGCCGCACCGTTCGACGAACTCGGGCCGTTGCTGGCGGAAGCCGCGCCTGCGCGCCTGTTCGACGAATCGCTCAAGCTGTTCCTTTCCGGCCATGGCCTGAAGAGCTTCCACATGCTCGAACAGACGGGCCTGCTGAAGTTCATGTTCCCGGCCACGGCGCGTGCGCTCAAGCGTGGCGACAAGGCGCTGCGCGCGTTGATCGAGCAGGGCCTGGCCAATACCGATGCGCGCGTGGCCGAGGGCAAGTCGGTGACGCCGGCTTTCCTGTTTGCCGTGCTGCTGTGGGGCGAGGTGCGCGATCTGGCGCATACCTGGATTACCAAAGGCATGGAGCCGGTGGCCGCCTGGGAACGCGCGGCGACGCACGTGATTGCCGAGCAGTGCCAGCGCGTGGCGATTCCGCGCCGTTTCACGCTCACCATGGAAGAAATCTGGGGCCTGCAGCCGCGCTTCGAGCAGGTGCAGCGCAAGCGCGTGTTCCGCCTGATGGCGCATCCGCGCTTCCGTGCCGCGTTCGATTTCCTGCTGCTGCGTGCCGCGGAATCGTCCGCCGTGCGTGAGCTGGGTGCGTGGTGGCAGCACGCGCAGCAGCTGCCGCACGAAACGCTGGCGGCAGCGTTGACCGGCAGTGCGGCGGGCGGTGCGGCTGAAAGCAGTGCGCCGGCAGCCAAGCCACGCAAGCGTCGTCGTCGCAAGCCGACGTCGAAGGCGGGCAACAAGTCGGATCCGGCGTGACGGTTGCGTTCATTGCGTTGGGCAGCAATCTCGGTGACGCGCGCGGCCAGGTGCTGAGCGCGTTCGATGCGCTGGACGCTTTGCCGCAAACCTGCCTGCTCGACCGCTCGCCGCTGTATCTCACGCCGCCGTGGGGCGTGCTGGACCAACCCGCTTTCATCAACGCGGTGGCGCGCATCGACACGCTGCTTTCGCCGCACGACTTGCTCGATGCGCTGCTGGGCATCGAGCGCGCGGCCGGTCGCGTGCGTGATGGCGAACGCTGGGGCCCGCGCACGCTCGATCTCGATGTGCTTCACATGGAAGGCGTGGCGTTGTCGGATGATCGGCTTACGCTGCCACATCCGCGCATTGCCGAGCGAGCCTTCGTGTTGCTGCCGCTGAGCGAGCTTGCACCCGACCTGTTGCTGCAAGGCCAGGGCAAGGTGGCCGACCTGCTGGCGGCCACCGACACCAAAGGCTGTGAGCGTCTGCCTTGAGCCCTTCACGCTCAACGCGGGATAATCCTTGTCTGCCTCCGTTCTAGGGAATTGTCGTGTACGCGCAAAAAGCGAACGCACCCACACGCAAGCCGGTCACCGTGCCGTCGTTGCGTGCGATGAAGGCGGAAGGCCGTCGCATCGTCATGCTTACCTGCTATGACGCGAGCTTCGCGGCGCAACTGGAAATGGCGGGCGTCGACGTGGCACTCGTGGGCGACTCGCTGGGCATGGTGATCCAGGGCCACAAGAGCACGCTGCCGGTGACGCTGGACCACATGGTCTATCACACCAGCATCGTCTCGCGCGGACTCGACGCCACGCTGCTCATCGCCGACCTGCCGTTCATGGCCGATCGCGACGTGGCCCACGTGCTGGAAGCGGGCGCGCAACTGGTCGGCGAGGGCGGTGCCGCGATGGTGAAGATCGAAGGTGCCTCGCCGCATATCCTCGAAGCGATCACCGCGCTGGTCGAGCGCGCCATTCCCGTCTGCGCGCATCTGGGTCTGACGCCGCAGTCCGTGCACAAGTTCGGCGGATTCCGCATCCAGGGTCGCGCGCAGGATGCAGCCGACCGGCTGGTGGAGGACGCCAAGGCGGTGGAAGCCGCCGGTGCCGACCTGCTGGTACTTGAAGGCATTCCAACCCCCTTAGGCGAGCGCATCACGCGCGCTGTTTCCATTCCGACCATCGGCATCGGCGCCGGCCCGCATTGCGACGGGCAGGTGCTGGTGATTCACGACATGCTGGGCGTGACGCCGGGCAAGCGACCGAAATTCAGCAAGGATTTCCTCGCAGGACGCGACTCTGTGGCTGCGGCGATCGCGGCCTATGCCGAGGACGTGCGCAGTGGCGCCTTCCCGGCTCCGGAACATGGCTTCGACTGAAGCGACACAGCAGAGCAAAGCAACCATGCAGACTGTGCAAGACGCCGCGGCGCTCCGCGCCACCATCCGCGGCTGGCGCGGCCAGGGCCTTACCGTGGGCTTCGTGCCGACGATGGGCAACCTTCACGCCGGTCACCATTCGCTGATCAAGCTGGCCCGCGCCCGCGCCGATCGCGTGGTGGCGAGCGTATTCGTCAATCCCACGCAGTTCGGCCCGAACGAGGATTTCGAGCGCTACCCGCGCACGCTGGTGCAGGACCAGGTGGGCCTGGCCGAGCAGGAATGCGATCTGCTGTTTGCGCCCGACGTCACGACCCTTTATCCGTTCGGCGCCGAGAACAGCGTGAGCATCCACGTGCCGCAGCTCACCGAAACGCTGGAGGGCGCCCATCGTCCCGGTCACTTCGATGGCGTGGCGACGGTGGTGTGCAAGCTGTTCAACCTAGTGCAGCCCGATCTGGCCGTGTTCGGCCAGAAGGATTTCCAGCAGCTCAAGGTGATCGAGCGGATGGTCCGTGACCTCTCGCTGCCGGTGAAGATTATGGCGGCGCCGACCTTGCGCGCCGACGACGGCCTGGCCCTGAGCTCGCGCAACCAATACCTCTCGGCCGACGACCGGGCGCTGGCGCCGCAGATCTACACCACCCTGCAGCAGATGCGCGACCTGATCGCCAAGGGCCATGCCTGGCCGGTGGTGGAGCAGGCGGCCGCGTCCAAGCTGGCCCGGGCAGGTTTCGAGCCCGATTACGCCGCCATCCGGCGCTCCGACGACCTGGCCGAGCCGGTCGACGGCGAGAACGAAGGCCTGGTGGCCCTCATCGCAGCCCGGCTGGGTTCCACCCGCCTGATCGACAACTTGCCTTTCGACTGAGCGACCCCATCAAGGGGCTGCCGGGGCTCATGTTGCGACGCGGCGTGTCCCGGCTGGATAATGGCGAGCTACGCAGACCGATTTGCCGGAAACTGAAGTCATGAACCTGAACATGCTCAAGGCCAAGATTCACCGTGCCACGGTGACCCATGCCGAGCTCCATTACGAAGGCTCCATCGCCATCGACGGCCTGTTGCTCGATGCCTCCGGCATCCGCGAGTACGAGCAGATCCATGCGTGGAACATCAACAACGGCAAGCGCTTCGTCACGTACGCCCTGCGTGCGGAAGAAGGCTCGGGCATCATCTCGGTGAATGGCAGCGCCGCGCATCGCGCGCAGCCGGGCGACCTGGTCATCATCGCTGCGTTCTGCCAGCTGTCCGAGGCCGAGCTGGAGCAGTTCCAGCCGACGCTGGTGTACGTGGACGCCAACAACGCCATCTCGCACACCAACCGCTCGATTCCCAAGCAGATGGCCGCGGCCTGAAGCCTGCTGCCCCGCTTCCCCGCGGGGCCTGGATGCGGTGCAACAATGTGCTGGCGCACGGTGCGCGAAGCTGCGTAAGATCGACGTCTCCCTTCGCCGAGCATGAGTCCCCATGTCGTCCGAGCGCCGTCCTTCTTTTCTGGCAGCACACCTTGATCGCCTGGCAGGCACCCACCTGCGTGAATTGCTGAAGGACGCCGAGCGCGGCAAGCGCCTGCGACACCGCGTCGGACCGATCCTGCTGGACCTCAGCCGTCAGAAGCTCGACCAGGCCGCGCTCGAGGCCCTTGGCGCGCACGTCGAGGCCAGCGGCTGGCAGGCGGCACGCGACGCGATGTTCGCGGGCGAGCCGATCAACACCTCTGAAGACCGCGCGGTGCTGCATACCGCACTGCGTGCGTCCGGCTCGAAGCTGCCCTCGCCGGCACCGCGCGACGCGCTGAAGGAAATCGAGCAGACCCTGCAGCGCATCGACGCGCTGACCAAGGCCGTGGAACTTGGCGACGCCACGGCATTCGGCGTGGCGCCGGGCATTACCGACATCGTCAACATCGGCATCGGCGGTTCGGATCTCGGGCCGCGCCTCGCTGTCCGTGCACTCACGCCGTATCACGTGCCTGGGTTGCGCAGCCATTTCCTCACCAATGTCGATGGCCAGTCGGCGTATGAGCTGATGCATCAGCTCGATCCCAAGCGCACGCTGGTGATCGTGGTTTCCAAGACCTTCACCACGCAGGAGACGCTGCTCAACGGCAACGTCATGCGCGACTGGATCAGCCGGGCGTACAACGGCGACAAGGCGGCCGTATCGCGCCATTTCCTCGCCGTGAGCGCCAACGTCGCCGAGGCGGAAAAGTGGGGCGTGCCCGCGGCGCAGGTCTACCCGATGTGGGATTTCATCGGCGGCCGTTTCTCGCTGTGGTCGGCCGTGGGTCTGTCGCTGGCGTTGGCCATCGGTTCGTACAACTTCCACGAGCTGCTCAAGGGTGCGGCGCTGGTCGACGATCATTTCCGCAGCGCGGCGTGGTCGGAAAACCTGCCGGTATTGCTGAGCCTGGTGGAGTACTGGAACCGCGACGCGCAGGGCCGTGGCAGCCGTGCGGTGATTCCGTACGCGGACCTGCTCACCGATCTCACCTCCTATCTCCAGCAGCTGGAAATGGAGAGCCTGGGCAAGCAGGTGACGAAGCAGGGCCAGCCAGTGGCGCAGCCGACATCTGCAGTGGTGTGGGGCAGTGTCGGCACGAATGCGCAGCACGCCTATTTCCAATCGCTGCATCAGGGCACCGACACCGTGCCGCTGGAGTTCATCGGCGTGGTGAAACCCGCGCACGACCTTGCCGCCAATCACGACGCGCTGTTGTCGAACCTGCTTGCGCAGGCGGCGGCACTCGCGCTCGGCAAGACCTTCGATGAGGCGCTCGCCGAAGCAAAGTCAGGAACCGACGAAGAGCGTCGCATGCTGGCTGCGCAGCGCACGTTTCCGGGCGATCGCCCCAGCACCGTGATGCTGCTGGATGCGCTCACGCCGGAAAGCTTGGGCGCACTGATCGCGCTGTACGAGCACAAGGTGTTCATGCTCGGCCATCTCTGGGGCATCAACGCGTTCGACCAGTGGGGCGTGGAACTGGGCAAGTCGATTGCGCGGCAGATTCTGCCGGCGTTGGACGAGAGCGGGGCGAGGAGTGTTTCCGGCCTGGACGCGTCCACGCAAGCGTTGATTGAAGTGATTCACCAGCGCCGTACCGCGCAGTAAATCCCTGGATTGAAGCGGCGAAGCGCATCGAGTGCGCTTCGCCGTGACGTCATGCGTTATGTCGCGCCAGCGCCCACGCCACGTGCTCGCGCACGATCTCCGACGAATGCCCGGCGCGTGCAAGCAAGGCCTGTCGCACTTCCGCTGAAGAAGGCGCATTGCCCAGCGCTACTGCGATATTGCGCAACCAGCCCTCGTAACCCGTGCGACGAATGGCCATGCCTTCCGTGCGCTGCAGGAATTCCTGCTCGCTCCATCCGAACAGCTCGATGAGCTTCGCGCCATCGAGGCGGTGGCGCGGCGCGAAATCCGGTTCCGTCGCATCCTGGGCAAACTTGTTCCAGGGACAGATCAGCTGGCAGTCGTCGCAGCCGAAGATGCGGTTGCCCATCGGCGCGCGCAGCTCTTCGGGAATGCTGCCGCGCAATTCGATGGTGAGGTAGGAAATGCAGCGGCGCGCGTCGAGTTTGTAGGGCGCCACAATGGCCTGTGTGGGGCAGATGTCGATGCAGCGGCGACAGCTGCCGCAGTGCGCGCTGGCCGGTGCATCGATCGGCAGCGGCAGGTTCGTGTAGAGCTCACCGAGGAAGAAATACGAGCCGGCGCTGCGGTTGATCAGCACCGTGTGTTTGCCGATCCAGCCCAGGCCGGCATTGCGTGCCAGCGCTTTTTCGAGCACGGGAGCGGAGTCGACGAAGGCGCGATAGCCGAAATCGCCGATGGCGCCATGAATACGTTCCGCGAGTTTCTGCAGGCGATTGCGCATCAGCTTGTGATAATCGCGGCCCAAGGCATAGCGCGCCACGTAGCCGGCTTCGGCGTCGTGCAGCACGTTCCATGCGTTGCGCGTGCCCGGTGGCACGTAATCCATGCGCACGGAAATCACGCGCAGCGTGCCTGGCTCCAGTTCGGCTGGACGGCTGCGCTTGTCGCCGTGGCATGCCATGTAATCCATCTCGCCGTGATGGCCGTCGTCGAGCCAGCGCTTCAGGTGCACCTCGTCCTCGCCCAGCTCGGTGCCGGCGATGCCGCAATCGGCGAAGCCAAGTTCCTGCGCCCAGCGCTTGATGTCGAGCGCAAGCGCAGCGTAGTCGGCGGACGGGGCGGAAACGGAAGCCATGGCGCCATTGTAAGCCGTATGCGCGCGAAGCCCGACGCAGGCATGCCTATAATTCCCGCATGACTGCCCATGCCCATCGTCACGAGCTTTACACCGTCGACCAGGTGCGCGCGCTCGATCGCCGCGCCATCGAGCAGCTCGGCATTCCCGGTTACGAACTGATGCAACGCGCCGCTGCCGCCGCGCTGGTATGCCTTCGGCAGCACTGGCCGCAGGCACGACGCACCGCCGTGTACTGTGGTCCCGGCAACAACGGAGGCGATGGATTCCTGCTCGCTGCATTGGCGCGTGAGGCGGGCCTTCATGCCGAGGTGTTTGCGCCTGCCGAGAGCCGCGGCGACGATGCAACGCGTGCGCGGCGCGAGTTCGAGCATGGCGGTGGAATAGTGAACGCGTGGAACGACGCCGTCGTGCTTCCGGCCGTCGATGTGCACGTCGATGCCTTGTATGGCACCGGCCTGCAGCGCGCACTGGCAGCGGACGTTGCTGCGTTGGTCCGACGCATTCATGCGACGGGCGCACCCGTGTTGGCGCTGGACGTGCCATCGGGCGTGAACGCCGATACGGGCGACGTGCCGGGCGAGGCCGTGCAGGCCGATGTCACCGTGACCTTCATAGCGTCCAAGCGCGGTCTCTATACAGGTGTGGCGCCGGGCTATGTGGGCGCGGTGCAACTTGAATCACTCGGTCTTCCCGAGACGCTGTGGCAGAACGCCCATGGGGATGCCGAACTGATGCAGCCCTGGACGCTGCCGCCGCGTCCGCGCCAATCGCATAAAGGCAATAACGGCCACGTGCTGGCGATCGGCGGCGATCACGGCACGGCGGGCGCGATCCGCTTGTGTGGCGAGGCTGCGCTAAGGGGCGGTGCGGGACTGGTCAGCGTCGCCACGCGCGCCGAGCATCTGATTGCACTCAATAGCGCGCGCCCGGAGTTGATGGCGCACGACGTGAATGGTCCGCAGGCGCTGGAAGCCCTGCTGCCACGCGCTACCGTGCTCGCGGTCGGGCCGGGTTTGGGGCAGGGGGCGTGGGGGCATGCGTTGTGGCTGACAGCGCTCGATGCGCATCTGCCGATGGTGCTCGATGCGGATGGTCTGAATCTGTTGGCCCAGGAACCTCGGCAATTGTCTGTTCCCGCGGTGATGACGCCGCACCCGGGCGAAGCGGCACGCTTGCTTGGGTGCGATACCGCGACCATTGGTGCGGATCGGTTCGCGGCGGTGCGCGAATTGGCTAGGCGATATCAAGCGGTGGTTGTGCTGAAAGGCGCGGGCAGCCTGGTGGCCGATCCCGAAGGCCGCGTTGCCGTCTGCCCCTGGGGCAACCCTGGCATGGCCACCGGCGGCATGGGCGACCTGCTGACCGGCATCGTTGCCGCGCTGCTGGCGCAGGGTTGCGACGCGTGGCAGGCGGCGACGCTTGGCGTGTCGCTGCACGCCCGCGCGGGCGATCTGGCGGCGCGACACGGCGGCGAGCGTGGCCTGATCGCCACAGACCTGCTGGAACCGCTGCGTCTGCTGCTCAACGGACGGGAATCATGACGGAGCCAAACTGGAACCTGCCCGACGAAGCGGCCACCGCTGCGCTCGCCATCCGCATGGCTGGCGCACTCGACAGCGGCCTGGTGGTTTATCTCCACGGCGATCTGGGCGCCGGCAAGACCAGCTTTGCCCGCGCCTTGCTCGGCGCCCTGGGTGTCGGCGAACGCATCAAGAGTCCGACCTACAGCCTGGTCGAGTCTTATCGCGCCAACGGCCGCGCCGCCTGGCACCTGGATCTCTATCGCATCGCCGATCCCGGCGAGCTGGAATGGCTGGGCCTCGATGCGCTGTCCGATCCCACAGCACTGGTGCTGGTGGAATGGCCCGAGCGTGGCGCCGGTGCGCTTCCGGCCCCCGATCTGGTAGTGCACCTGGGCTATGCCGGTACCGGGCGACACGCCCGGATGGAAGCGCGGACGGCGCGCGGCGAGGCCATCGCCTCCCGCCTCGGCTGATCCTGCCCACAGGTCCCGGTACGCCTAAGTATCGGTAGTTGCTGAGATTTTTCTTGCGTCAGGGATGGGCGACTTAGCCTTCAGTTTGCGTGGCTTGCGGCCGATACCTGGATGTCGCCTAACGAAACTAACGCAGGTTATGGATATTCAAGGGAAAACCTATTGCATTCACGAGGCGGCTGGGCTTCAATTCGGCCCATGAAGGGATATAGGACGCATCCTGCTCTGTTCGGCGCCATGGCCTTGCTGGCCCTGGCGCCTTTTTGCGTGGTCCGCGCGGCCGATCTGAAGTCGGCTCGTGTCTGGGCCGGGCCCGAATACACGCGCGTCGTCCTGGATGTTTCCGGCCCGGTCACCTACAAGGTCGACCAGGACGGCGATCAGCTCACCGTGGACCTCAACGCCAGCTCGATCTCGGGCAGTTTCAGCTCGCCGGGCGCCACCGGCCTGTACAAGGGCATGAGCGGCGCGAAGCAGGGCAACAATGTGCGTCTGACCGCCAAAGTCGACCCGTCCAGCAGCGTCAAGAGCTTCCTGCTCAAGCCGCAGGCCGAGTACGGCTATCGGCTGGTGGTCGACGTTTATCCGGGCAGCGGCTCGGTGGCGAAGACCTCGTCGCCGGCCAAATTGCCGGTGATTGCGGCTGCTGCCCCTGCGCCGTCGGATGACGACGGTGGCGAAGGCAGCTCGACGGCCGCCGCTGCCGTACCCGAAGCCGCTCCGCCGCCGGCTCCCTTGCCGCCGCCGACATCCGCGCCGGAGCCGGTGCGCAGTTCGACCAAGTCTTCCCTGAAACCGACCCAGAGCGGCATGGCTTCCACACGTGCCGCTGCCGCGCTGCTCAATGGCGAACGCAAGGTGGTCATCGCCATTGACGCCGGCCATGGCGGCGAAGATCCGGGTGCCCATGGTCCCGGCGGCACGCTGGAGAAAAACGTCACCCTCGCGGTGGCGCGCCAGCTGGCGGACCAGATCAACCAGCAGCCCGGCATGCGAGCCGTGTTGACCCGCAACGCCGATTTCTTCATTCCGCTCGCGCAGCGCTACCAGATCGCCCGCAACAACTCGGCCGACCTGTTCGTTTCGATCCATGCCGACGCATTCATCAACGGCGACGCCAAGGGCTCGTCCGTGTGGGTGCTGTCGCCGCGCGGCAAGACCAGCATGGCGGCGCGATGGCTGGCGGACGGTCAGAACCGCGCCGACCTGATTGGCGGTGTCACGCTGGATGACAAGAACGACGGCCTCGCCGCCGTGCTGCTCGACCTGCAGCAGGGTTATTCCATGCAGGCCAGCGAATCGGTTGCCGGCAACGTGCTGAAGGCGCTGGGAAATCTCGGCCCCACGCATCGTGGCTACGTGGAGCGTGCCAACTTCGTGGTGCTGCGCTCGCCGGACGTGCCGTCGATCCTGGTCGAAACCGCCTTCATCAGCAATCCGGACGAAGAGCGCAAGCTGCGCGATCCCTCGCACCAATCGCGTCTCGCCACGGCCGTGATGACTGGCGTGCGCGGTTATTTCGAAGCCACGCCGCCCCCGGGCAGCTGGTTCGCCGCACAGGCCTCGCGTCGCAACGGCATGGCGAATGTCGCCACCTCGCAGGGTGACGACGATACGTCCGCCAAGGCCACGCGCGCCGTGGCGCAGGCCATGGCTTCCACCCCCGGTGCCGCCGCGCGTGCGGACGATGGCGTTCAGGATCTGCACCGCGTCGAGCGCGGCGAGAGCCTGCGCAGCATCGCCAAGCAGTACGGCGTGAGCGTCAATGCGATCAAGAGCGCCAACAGGCTGGAAAGCGACAGCTCCGTGCGCGTCGGCATGATGCTGGCCATCCCGGCCGGCTAAAGCAGCCTGCTCAAGGAGTGATCAAGGCGCCGCCTTCGGGTGGCGCTTTTGCTTTCGCCCAGGGGCATCACGTTCTAAGCTTTACCGATGCCAGTCATTCGCGCCCTGCCTCCCGAACTCATCAACCAGATCGCTGCCGGTGAAGTGATCGAGCGACCGTCTTCCGTGGTGAAGGAATTGGTCGAAAACAGCCTCGATGCCGGCGCCACCCGCATCGAAGTGGATATCGAGCAGGGCGGTGCGCGACTGATCCGCGTGCGTGACGATGGCTGCGGCATCGCTCCGGATGAACTGCAACTGGCGGTGGCTTCGCATGCCACCAGCAAGATCGGCAGCTTCGACGATCTGGAACACGTGGCCAGCATGGGCTTTCGTGGCGAAGCGTTGGCCTCCGTCTCCTCCGTGGCGCGCTTTGCGTTGACCTCGCGCGCGCAAGGACTGGATACGGCGTTCCGCATCGAAGTGGATGGCGGCAAGATGCAGGCCGCGCGTCCGGCGCAGCATCCGCAGGGCAGCAGCGTGGAAGTGCGCGACCTGTTCTACAACGTGCCGGCGCGACGCAAATTTCTCCGCGCCGAACGCACCGAGTTCGCGCATATCGACGATCTGCTCAAGTCGCTTGCGTTGGCGCGTGGTTCGGTGGAATTTCGCCTGAGCCACAACGGCAAACCGGTGCGCGTCCTCAAGGCAGCGCGCGATGAAAGCGCGGCACTGCAGCGCGTGGCCGAAGTGCTCGGCGAAGATTTTCCGGCGCAAAGCCTGCGTATCGATCACGCCGCGGCGGGCTTGCATCTGTCGGGCTGGGTAGGTTTGCCCACTGCCTCGCGTTCGCAGGCCGATTCGCAGTATTTCTACGTCAATGGTCGACTGGTGCGCGATCGCATCGTGGCGCATGCGGTGCGCCAGGCGTATGCGGATGTGCTCTTCCACGGTCGCCATCCGGCGTTCGTGCTGTATCTCGAACTCGATCCCGTCGGCGTGGATGTGAACGTGCATCCGGCCAAGCACGAAGTGCGTTTCCGCGAGCAGCGGCTCGTGCACGACTTCCTGTTCCGCACGCTGCACGAAGCACTCGCGCAGACACGTGCCGGCAACACCGGATTGCCGGCCACGGAGTCGCCGGCGTCGAGCGCGGCACCGGCGTATGGCTACAGCATGGCGCCGTCGCCGGGAGGGGCGGCAACGTCTGCGCCTGCATGGCCCAATGCCTTCAGCCAGAGCCGCCTGAGCCTGGGCGTGAGGGATGAGCCTCTGGCCGGATACGCCGCGCTGCTGGGTGAGCCGTCCATGGCTTCCACACCGCTGTCGTTCGCTGCCAATGCGCCCATGCCGGAAGCGTCGGAAGAGGAAGCGCCGCCGCTGGGCTTCGCCATTGCGCAGCTCAAGAGCATCTACATTCTCGCGGAGAATGCGCACGGCTTGATCCTGGTGGACATGCACGCCGCGCACGAGCGCATCACCTACGAAAAGCTCAAGGCCGGTCGCGCCTGCAGCAACCTGCGTTCGCAGATGTTGCTGGTGCCCTTGAATGTGGCCGTGAGCGCGAAAGAAGCGGCAGCGGCAGAAGAACACGCCGATGCGCTGGCGGAGTGGGGCATGGAGCTGTCGCGCAGTGGTCCGTCCGGCGTGGTGGTGCGTCGTATCCCCGCGCTGCTCGAAGGTGCCGATGTGGCGCAGCTGTGCCGCGACGTGCTCGCCGAGCTTGCGCAACACGGCAGCTCGCGTCGCCTGCAGGAACTGGAGAACGAATTGCTCTCCACCATGGCCTGTCATGGTTCGGTTCGCGCCGGACGCCGGCTCACCATTCCCGAAATGAATGCCTTGCTGCGCGAGATGGAAGCCACCGAGCGCTCCGGTCAGTGCAACCACGGGCGGCCCACCTGGACCCAGCTGAGCCTGCCCGAGCTCGACAAGCTCTTCCTTCGCGGTCGTTGACGGTTTTCTGTACTGGCGTGCGCTTGCGCCGTCTGCAAATGGACGGCCATACTCGGGCGTCATCCTGACGGGGCCTGCCATGTTGCGTACCGCCGTTCTCGCCTTTGCCCTGAGTCTTGGAGTTGCCGCCGTGCAAGCTCAAACCCCCGCCGCCACGGATTTTTCCCAGCAGAACGCCAACTGGCAGAACAAGCGCCTGGCCGGTCTTACCGCGCCCAGTGGCTGGCTGAGCCTGATCGGCCTGGACTGGCTGAAGGAAGGCGCCAACCGCGTGGGCAGCGCCGCGGACAACGACCTCGTGTTGAAGGCCGGCCCGGCTCATCTGGGCGTGGTCACCTTGTCGAAGGATGGCAGCACGCACATCGTGTTCGATAAGCACAGCGGCGCCACCGTGGACGGCAAGACGGTGCCGGAAGCGACGCTCGTCGACGATATGCATGCTGGCGATGGCGCGCCGTCCGTCGTGGCCTTCGGTTCGGCGAGTTTCCTGGTGATCGAGCGCGATGGCCGCAAGGCCTTGCGGGTAAAGGACAGCAACGCCGAAACGCGCACGCATTTCCAGGGGCTGGATTACTACCCGGCCGATCCGTCGTGGCGCATCGTGGCCGACTGGGTGCCGTTCGATCCGCCGCATGAGCTGGAGATCGGCTCGGTGCTGGGCACGGTCAACAAGGAGAAGGTGCCGGGCAAGGCGGTGTTCCATCGCGATGGCCACACCTACGAGCTGATGCCGATCCAGGAAGAACCCGATTCGCTGTTCTTCGTGATCGCCGATCGCACCTCCGGCAAGGAAACCTACGGTGCCGCGCGTTTCCTGTATGCCGATCTGCCGAAGGACGGCAAGGTCGTGCTCGATTTCAATCGCGCGTACAACCCGCCGTGCGCGTTCACGCCGTACGCCACCTGCCCGCTGGCGCCGCCGGAAAATCGCATGGATCTGGCGGTGACGGCGGGCGAGAAGAACTACCGCGGCAGTCATCACTGAGCATCCGGCTTATTCGTGCTCGACATGCTCGTCATTCCTGCGAAAGCGGGAATCCAGCGCTTTTCGGCATGTAAAAGCAGAGGCACTGGATTCCCGCTTTCGCGGGAATGACGAATCGGAATGCCTAGCGCACCTCAATGCGCTTTCAACGCCCCTTGAACTCTGCCTTGCGCTTTTCCAGGAACGCGGTGGTGCCTTCGCGCATGTCTTCGGTGGCGAAGGCCAGTGCGAATGCCTGCGTTTCAAACTCCAGGCCTTGGTCGATGCTGCTTTCACCACCCTGCAGCACTGCATCGAGGATGCCCGCAGCCGCCAGCGGCGCCGCCGCGGCAAGCTGATCGGCCATCGCAGTCACGGTGTCATCCAGTGCTTCCGGCGCAACCACGCGGTTGACCACGCCCAGCTCATAGGCGCGCTGTGCGCTGATCGGTGCGCCCAGCAGGCAAAGTTCCAGCGCGGCGCTGCGGCCCGCCAGGCGCAACAGGCGCTGCGTGCCGCCGAAGCCGGGGATTAGGCCAAGGTTGATCTCGGGCTGGCCGAATTTCGCCTTCTCGCTGGCCACGCGCAGATGACAGCACATCGCCAGCTCCATGCCGCCGCCCAAGGCGAAGCCCTGGATGCGCGCGATCACCGGCTTGCCCAGCCGTTCCACCAGGCTCATCAGGCGCTGACCGGTGCGCGAGAAACCCTGTGCCTGCACAGGCGTGTAGCCATTCATCTCGGCGATGTCGGCGCCGGCCACGAAAGCCTTCTCGCCGGCGCCGGCGAGAACGACCACGCGCACGACATCGTCCTGGGCGGCCTGGGTGAAGGCCAGCGTCAGCTCGTTGAGCGTCTCCCGGTTGAGCGCATTGAGCTTGTCCGGGCGATTGACAGTGATGGTGCGCACCGCGCCACGGTTGGCGATTTCCAGGTTGCGATAGGCCATGATTCCACTCCGGCGGGAAAAGGTGTGATGTTAGCAGCGGGAACCTTTGGCGCCCCCCGCGTTCGAAGCCAGGGACGCCGGTTCGACCGGTTACGCTGCACGATTCGCCAAGACCGCTTAGGATGGTGAAGTTGCGGCCGCAATGGAGGAAGGCATGGCACAACTGCGTTGGCTCGCTCTGGGCATCCTGTTATGGGGTGGCTTGGTGCATGCCCAGAACAGTGGCGCCCCGCAGGACCCGTCGAAGGTCAAGCTCGACAAGACCAAGCTGTCCTACGCCATCGGTTATCAAATCGGCAGCCAGTTCGCCAACGGCGATCCGGAAGTGGACATTCCCACGCTGCTGCGCGCGATCCAGGATGCCTATGCCAAGAAGCGTCCCACCGTGCCGATGCGCGACATGCACGACCAGCTGCGCGAACTCGACGAGCAGATGCACGCGCAGGCGCTGGCGCAGTTCAAGCAGGCGGCCGAAACCAATGCGCGCAAGAGCGCCGACTACATGGAGCGCAACCGGAGCAAGCCGGGCGTCATCCAGCTGCCGTCGGGCATCCAGTATGAAGTGGTGAAGAAGGGCACTGGTACCAAGCCCGTGCCGGAAGGCTCCGTGGTCACGGTGAACTTCCGCGCCATGCTGATCGACGGCACCGAATTCGACAGCTCGTGGGCACACGGTTCGCCGGTGAGCTTCGTGGTGAACAACAAGGTCATTCCGGGTTGGCAGGAAGTCATCCAGCGCATGCACGTGGGTGACCTGTGGAAGGTCACGGTGCCGCCGGCGATGGCCTATGGCATCAAGGGCGACCCGCCGCGCATCGGACCGAACGAGGCGCTGGTCTTCGAAATCGAGCTGCTCGAGATCAAGCCCTGAGATAGCGCCAAAGCCCGTGTGCGTTGCGTTTCGCCGACGCAACGCCACCGCCCGGGGACGTCCTCGCATGACAGCCCCGGGCCCCTTGCGATAGCATGCTCGCTTCCCTGGCACGTTCCGTGCCGCGCTTCGACGATACCTCTTGCAGCATGACGGCGGCAGACTGCTCTCCTGGTCCCTCCAGCAACCCTTTGAGTCCTTGCATCGGCATTTGCAGGCTCGATGCGCGTGGCTATTGCATCGGCTGCCTGCGCACAGGTGAGGAGATCGCCCGCTGGCGCGCCATGCCGGACGACGAACGACTCCGCTACATGCGCGACGTGCTGCCCACGCGGAAGAGCCCGTGATGGGCGAACTGCTGACCGACCTGAGTCATGCAGTATTGCCCCTGTCGTCGCCACCGGTCGGGCGCGGCTGGAATCACGCCGACATGGTCCAGCTGATCGGTGATACGCCGCGTCGGCCGGCCGCTGTGCTGGTGGGCGTGCGCGAAGGCGTGCAGCCGCGTCTCGTGCTCACCGTGCGCACCGACCATCTGCAGGATCATGCGGGGCAGGTGGCTTTTCCTGGCGGCCGCACCGACCCAGAAGACGCCGATGCCATTGCCACCGCCCTGCGCGAGAGCGAGGAAGAAATCGGCCTCGAGCGCCGGCTGGTGACGCCGATGGGTTTTCTCGATCGCTTCGAAACGATCAGTGGTTACACCGTGACGCCGGTCGTGGCGCGCATCGATGCCGACGCACGCCTGTATCCCGCGCCGGCGGAAGTGGCGGAAGTGTTCGAGGTGCCGTTGTCGTTCTTTCTCGAGCCGCGCAATCTCAAGCGCTACACCATGGATTTCCGCGGGCATCGCCGCGACATGCTGGAATTCGTGCACGGCGGCCATCGCATCTGGGGCGCCACCGCCGCGATGGTGTTCAACCTCCTGCAGAGGATGGGACGCACATGACACTCAAGACCACGCTAATCGACGTGCAGGAACTGGCGGCGCTAGCACCCTCCGACGTGCTGATCGTCGACTGCCGCTTCGACCTGATGGCGCCCGGCAGCGGCGAACGCGACGTGGGCAAGGGCGAGCGCGACTATCGCGACGGGCATATTCCCGGCGCGGTCTATGCCAGCCTTGATTCCGATCTTTCCGATCTCACGCGCAAGAGCCAGGGCTTGGGTCGGCATCCGTTGCCGCTGGAAGCGGCCTTCTCGGAAGTCCTGTCGCGCTGGGGCTGGCACGAGGGCATGCAGGTCGTGTGCTACGACGCGGCGAACGGTTCGCTTGCTGCGGCACGCCTGTGGTGGTTGCTGCGGCTGGCAGGCATCCGCGATGTGGCCGTGCTCGACGGTGGCTATCAGGCCTGGGTGGCTGCT
Organism: Dyella japonica; assembly: GCF_040545895.1. Classification (GTDB taxonomy): domain Bacteria; phylum Pseudomonadota; class Gammaproteobacteria; order Xanthomonadales; family Rhodanobacteraceae; genus Dyella; species Dyella japonica_D. Next base: position 1,292,045 of record NZ_JBEPMU010000001.1, on the reverse strand, counting down.
GGCATGCCGGTGGAAACGGGTGATGTGAATCGCGAGCCACGCGCGGTAAGCGTGTACTTCGACGCAGATCAATACATGGTCGATCACGCCGCGTTGCGCAACGACCCGCAGCGCGTGTTGCTCGATGCACGCGCTGCGCCGCGCTACCGCGGGGAGGTCGAGCCGATCGACCCTGTGGGTGGCCATGTGCCCGGTGCGCTCAATCGTCCTTTCTCCGACAATCTTCGCGAGGATGGCCGTTTCAAACCGGCGGATATGTTGCGCCGCGAGTTCCAGGCGTTGATCGGCGCGCACGCATCGCAGGACGTGATGCACATGTGCGGTTCGGGCGTCACCGCCTGCCACAACCTGTTGGCGATGGAGCATGCCGGCCTGACCGGTTCGCGGCTGTACGCACCGTCGTGGAGCGGTTGGGTGAGCGATGCGACGCGGCCGGTGGCGAAAGGCGCTGAGCCAGGCTGAGCTTCGTCGCCCTTCCTACACGCCAAAAAAACGCCGGCATGTGCCGGCGTTTTTCATAAGGTCGATCAATCCTTCTTCTTGAGCCGTGCGACCAGCTTTTCCAGCACGGCCTGCGTTTCCGGATGGAAATACGCGTCGATGAATTCATCGATCGGTAGTTGTTCCGGATGTGCCCACACGTCCGTGAGGTCGGCGCGTGCGATGGCGCGAGTCTTCAGCATGGCATTGGAGGGCAGCGCGATCATGCCTTGCATCCACACCAGGGCGCGCGTTACCACTTGTTCGGCGTTGGTGATTTCATCCACCAGACCCACGGCCAGCGCCTCGGCTGCTTCGACCATCGCGCCCGCCACCATCAGGCGTTCGGCGCGATAGCCACCTACGATGCGGCGCAGCGCCATCTGGATGCTTTCGGGCACGACCAGACCCACCTGCACCTCGTTGAGGCCGATGCGGAACGGCCCTTCGGCCATCACGCGGTAATCGCAGAACAGCGACAGCACGGCGCCGCCTGCCGGACTGTGGCCGGTGATGGCGGCCACGGTGGGCACCGGCGACATCGCCAGCTTCGAGCAGGTGGCGAAGAACTCGCGCCAGAAATCACGCACACCATCGCGGTCGCGGCCCAGCAGCGAGGGCACGTCCACGCCGGCGGAGAACATGCCGGGCAGTCCCGAAAACACGATGCCGCGCGCGCCGCTGGCCACGGCGTTGTCGACCGCATCGCGGATGGCGCGGAGCAGATCGATGTTCAGCGCGTTAACCGGCGGACGCGCCATGTTGATTTCAGTGATGGCGTCGTGCGTGATCAGGTTGAGCATGGCAGTGGGCCGGCATGAGTTGAGAGTGGGCAACGAGATTAGCAAAGACGGCATGCCGCCGCTTTGTATGTCTGCCCACTCGTCTTCACCCGGTCATCACCCTTGCGGCTGGTCGTCCGCGGTCCACTGGTAGCGCACCAGATAGTCCAGCGTGGCCTTGCCGTTGGCGGGCACCGTCACCTTGAATTCCAGCGTGTCGGTGGTTTGTGCGCTTGGCTTGCTGCTGGACGATGCCAGCGTCCACTGCCGCCAGCGCTGGGGATGCTCGCGCACCGTGATCGTGCGTGGCGTGTCGCTGGCATTGGTGAAGGTGATGCGAAAGCCTTCGTCCATGGTGCGCCCGTTCTTGTCCACGGTGAAGGTCGTACGCTCGCGATTGGCGCGAAGATCGAACGCCATGCCGAGCGTGATGCGTGCATCGCCGCCTTTGGGCGTGTCGTCGACGTAGCTGCTGCCGATGAGTTGCGGCGTGCCGTTGCGATCGGCGACGAGCACGCGCAGGTTGCCAGCCGGCAGGCTGTCGAACGCGCGGAATTGCAGCGTGCTGGAAATACCCTCGGGGCCGCCGCTGTTGATGGCGTCCCGCCCGATGATGGGTTGCTGTGGCGTCCAGACGGCGCCGGTTTCATACAGCGACGTGCGTTCGCAGGCGATGCTGCGCGTGTCGTACAGCGGCACCTGGGTCACGCTGCCGTCGGGCAGGTCGACCTGACCCGGTAGCGAATAGCTGCGGTAGTCGGCGAGCGTGGATTGTTCGGGCAGGGGGGCATCCGCGGTCTTCGCTCGCGCATTGAACATCATGGGGCGCGGCCCCGGAGACGGCGCGAGTCGCGGCTCGCCGGCCACCAGCTTCAGTTGCACGTTGTTCCAGTCGCGACCACTGCGATTGGCGATGCTGGCCCGCGATTCGAACTGCATCTTGCAGCCGTCGCCCGGTGCCAACGTAGCCACGTAGGCGGCACGCCAGCCGAGGCCCGCGGTGGAATAGCTCAAGGTCGCGTTGGCCCTGCCGGCGCGGTTGGCATCGACGCGCAACTGCAAGCCCGAGCCTGTCTGGAAGACGCCACGCGCCTTGACCGCGCCGTACTCGCGGATCAGCGCCGTACGTTCGCCGGCCCCGGAGGTGTCGCGCACCATCAAGCCGCTGGCGTCCGCACGCAACAGCGTGCCAGTGGCCAGCGTTTCTCCATTGGTGCCGGTCACATCCACCGGTTGTCCGATCAGGCTGCCCAGTGCGGCGTACTGGCCCTGGCCTAGGCGGAGCCGCTGCGACAGCACCTTGGCAGCGTCGCCGTCGACGCCCAGCGCGATCGTTTCCGGATCGACATATTGCGGCAGTCCATCGAGATTGACGTCCTGCGTGCCTGCCTTGAGATCGAGCTGGCGCGTTTCGCGCGCCACGGCATGGCCCGACTGCAGGGAGCCGTTGTCACCGGCGCTGTAGAGCGCGTTGTCATCGCTGCGATAGAGCGTCAATGAGGTTGCCGCCGGCGCGGCGAAGACGCTCGCGCTGGCAGTGGCGGCGATGGCAAGGGCAAGGGTGCGAAGGGGGAGCGGGATCACGGGCGAACTCCATTCGGGTGTCGCCGCTGATAGTACGGGTGCCGCATGAAGCTGCGGCATCCGTCGAACCGAAGGATTAACCCGGAATGTGATCCAGTCCGTTCAACAGCCGTTTTCGGCCGCGTCGCGGATCGACTGCGGCAGCGCCACCGGCTTGCCGGTGGCCGGGTCCATCCACACCATCACGACCTTGCCGTCGCTGTAGAGCGCGTCGTCGTGCGCGTTGACGATGCGGTGGGCAATGGTGACCGAGCTGTTGCCCAGGCGTTCGCAGAACAGTTCAACGTTCAACTGCGCCGGCCATTCGATGGGGCGTCGATAGTTCAGTTCACTCGCGGCAAGCACGGGCATCGAGTGCTCGTTGAACCAGCCCGGCACGTGCTGCAGCCACTGCAGGCGCGCTTCTTCGAGGTAGGTGAGGTAGTTGGCGTTGTTGACGTGATTGAACGCGTCCAGATCACGCCAACGGACGCCGATCGGGGCAACGAACAACGGCGTGTTCGTTGCCTCGGGTGCCTGCGCATCAGTCACGGCCGGGGCGCTTTCCTGCGCCGCGGCCTTGGGTGTGCGCGTTTCAGGCACGGGGGGGGTGGAACTCATGCAGTCTTCTTCCGTAGTGCAGGTTTGCTCTTGCCGTTGCTCTCGGTCTTGGCCGCTTTGGCGGGCTTCATGTCGAGATGCGGGGCAAGGAAGTGTCCGGTGTGCGAACCGGGCGTGGCAGCCACCGTTTCCGGCGTGCCGGTGACGAGGATGCGACCACCGCCGGCGCCGCCTTCCGGGCCGAGATCGACCAGCCAGTCGGCGGTCTTGATCACGTCGAGATTATGCTCGATCACGACCACGGTGTTGCCCTGGTCCACCAACTGATGCAGCACGTCGAGCAACTGCTCGATATCGTGGAAGTGCAGGCCGGTGGTCGGCTCGTCGAGGATGTAGAGCGTGCGGCCCGTATCGCGCTTGGACAGTTCCTTCGACAGCTTCACGCGTTGCGCTTCGCCGCCCGAAAGCGTGGTCGCGCTCTGGCCGAGCTTGATGTAATCGAGACCCACGGCGCGCAGCGTTTCGAGTTTGCGCGCGATGGTGGGCACGTTCTCGAACAGCTTCAGCGCATCCTCCACCGTCATGTCGAGCACGTCGGCAATCGTGTGGCCCTTGTAATGGACTTCCAGGGTTTCGCGGTTGTAGCGCTTGCCGTGGCACACGTCGCAGGGCACGTAGACATCCGGCAGGAAGTGCATCTCCACCTTGATCATGCCGTCGCCTTCGCAGGCCTCGCAGCGACCACCGCGCACGTTGAAGCTGAAACGTCCCGGCGTATAGCCGCGCGCGCGTGCTTCGGGCACCTGCGCGAACAGCTCGCGCAGCGGCGTAAACAGGCCGGTATACGTCGCCGGATTCGAACGCGGCGTACGACCGATCGGCGACTGGTCGATGTCCACCACCTTGTCGAACAGTTCCAGGCCATCGACGGACTTGTACGGCGCAGGCTGCTCGCTCGAACCGTTGAGTTCGGCGGCCGCGAGACGGAACAGCGTGTCGTTCACCAGCGTCGACTTGCCCGAGCCGGAGACGCCCGTGACGCAGGTGAACAGGCCCGCGGGAATCGCCAGATCCACGTTCTTCAGGTTGTTGCCGCTGGCGCCCTTGAGGTGCAGCCACGAATCGGCATCCACCTGCTGGCGACGTTCCTCCGGCACCTTGATGCCGCGCTTGCCCGACAGGTATTGGCCGGTAACCGAACGTGGCGACGTGAGCACGTCCTTCAACGAGCCCTGCGCCACGATCTCGCCGCCGTGCACGCCAGCGCCGGGACCGATGTCCAGCACGTGATCGGCCATGCGGATGGCGTCCTCATCGTGCTCGACCACGATCACCGTGTTGCCCAGGTCGCGCAGACGCGTAAGCGTGCCGAGCAGGCGCTCGTTGTCGCGCTGGTGCAGGCCGATGGATGGCTCGTCGAGCACATACATCACGCCCACCAGGCCGGCGCCGATCTGTGATGCAAGACGAATGCGCTGCGCTTCACCGCCCGAGAGCGAATCGGCCTGGCGATCCAGCGTGAGGTAGTTCAGGCCCACGTCGTTGAGGAACGACAGGCGCTCGCGAATCTCCTTCACGATCTTCACGGCGATCTCGCCGCGCCAACCGGTGAGCGTCAGCTTTTCGAAGAAGCCGAGGGCGTCGTCGATGGAGCGCGAGGTGAGCGAGGGCAGCGCGTGATCGGCCACGAACACGTTGCGCGCCGAGCGATTGAGTCGCTGGCCACCGCATTCGGGGCAGGGTTGGTCGCTGATGTACTTAGCCAATTCCTCGCGTACCGCGGGTGACTCGGTTTCCTTGTAGCGGCGATCCATGTTCGGAAGGATGCCTTCGAAGGTGTGCTCGCGCGTCACGCGGCCGCCGCGTTCGGTGATGTACTTGAACGCAATGGTTTCCTTGCCGCTGCCATACAGGATGGCCTTCTGGACGTCCGCGGGCAGCTTACGCCACGGCGTGTCCACATCGAACTTGTAATGCGCGGCGAGCGACAGGATCAACTGGAAGTAATGCGCGTTGCGGCGATCCCACCCGCGAATGGCGCCACCGGCGAGCGACAGCTCCGGATGCGCCACGACGCGCGCGGGATCGAACACCTGCGTCACGCCCAGGCCGTCGCAGGTCGGGCACGCGCCCACCGGCGAGTTGAACGAGAACAGGCGCGGTTCCAATTCCGGCAGCGAGTAGTCGCACACCGGGCAGGAGTAACGCGAGGACATCAACTGCTCGGGTGCCTTCGCATCGTCCATGTCGACCACGAGCGCGATGCCATCACCCAGGCGCAACGCGGTCTCGAACGACTCGGCCAGGCGCTGCTTGATGTCGTCGCGCGGACGAAAACGATCGATCACCACTTCGATGGTGTGCTTCTGGCGCAGCGTGAGCGGCGGCACGGCATCGAGATCGTAGACGGTGCCATCCACGCGCGCGCGAACGAAACCCTGTGCGCGCAGCTGGTCGAACACTTGCACGTGCTCGCCCTTGCGCTCGCGGATCACCGGCGCCAGCAGCATGAAGCGCTTCTCGGGATCGAGCGCGAGCGTGGTGTCCACCATCTGGCTCACCGTCTGGGCTTCCAGCGGGATGCCATGGTCCGGGCAGCGCGGCGTACCTACGCGGGCATACAACAGGCGCAGATAATCGTAGACCTCGGTGATCGTACCCACGGTGGAGCGCGGATTGTGCGAGGTCGATTTCTGCTCGATGGAAATGGCCGGCGACAGACCTTCGATATGGTCGACGTCCGGTTTCTCCATCATGGAAAGGAATTGCCTGGCGTATGCCGACAGCGATTCGACGTAGCGGCGCTGACCTTCCGCATAGATGGTGTCGAACGCCAGCGACGACTTGCCGGAACCGGACAGGCCGGTGATGACAATCAGCTTGTCACGCGGCAGGTCGAGGTCGATGTTCTTGAGATTGTGCGTGCGCGCGCCGCGAATGCGGATCGTATCCATATCGCCCGGAGAGTCGGAGGGAAGGGGAAAACTGTACTATATCAAACTTGTCAGTACGCTTATTGCGATCTGACGCCCGCCAACAAACTCTTAAGAGAAGATTCGGCCGAGTATGGCTTAATGGAATCTTTGGCCAGTTTCTGGCCGGCATACGAACAGAGAGTGCGGATGGGCAAGTTGACGAGATGGGGTGTAGCCCTTGCGCTTGCAATGGGCACGGGCCAGGCCATGGCGGCATCGGGTCCCGCCACGGAAGATCAGGTTCGCCAGCTGATGGAAGTCGTCGGAGTCGGCAAGATGCTGCTCCAGATGAACACCCAGGCAGTGACCACGCTGCAGCAGTCCATGCCTTGCGTGCCGCCCGACTTCTGGCAGAACTATATGGACGCCAACCAGACCCAGCTGTTCATCGGCCGGCTGGTGCCCATCTATCAGAAGCATTTCACGGCAGATGAGATGCAAGGCCTGTTGAAGTTCTATCGCTCGCCGCTGGGCCAGAAGATCATCAACGAGATGCCCACCACCATGGCCGAGGCCAACCAGGCCGGCCAGCAGTGGAGCCATGAGCGCAGCGACCAGATGGTCAACGAGCTCAAGCAGATGGGCACGCTGGATGGCTCGGGCCGTTGCCCGGGCAAGGTGTCGACCACGCCGATGTCCGGCACCGCCATGGAAGGCGCTGCGGCGATCAAGGCTGCCGAAAACGGCGAACCGCAGGCGCCCAAGGCGGGCGCCAAGAATGGCGAGGCGCAGGCCACCAAGCCCGCTGCGCATGGCAAGGCACCGGCCAAGAAAACCAGCAAGCCAGCCCCGAAGAAGGCCGCGCCCGCCAAGGCCACAACCAAGCCTGCCGCCAAGGCGCCGGCCAAAACCGACGCCAAGGCCGCGCCGGCCAAGACCGACACGAAGCCGGCGGCCTCGACGGGCGGACAAGCTGGTCAGTAATTGACCAGCCCCTTCAGGGTTCGATATACTCCCGAGTTCACCGGTGCCCAATAGCCCGGTGAACCCAAGAGAATAACGACAGAAGGGATATTCCCATGAGTTACGCAGTCATCAAGACCGGCGGCAAGCAGTACCGCGTTCAGCAGGGCGACGTCCTGCGCGTGGAGCTGCTGAACGCCGAAGAAGGCGCCGCCTTCACCTTCGATCAGGTCCTCCTGGTCGGCGCCGGTGAGTCGATCACCGTCGGTGCGCCCATCGTGGCCGGTGCCACCGTCAGCGCCACCGTGCGCAAGCACGGCCGTGCCGACAAGATCCGCATCATCAAGTTCCGTCGCCGCAAGCACCACAAGAAGCAGCAGGGACATCGTCAGCATTTCACCGAAGTCGAGATCACGGGCATCAACGCCTGAGCAACTGGAGCATTGAGTCATGGCACATAAAAAAGGCGTAGGTTCCAGCCGCAACGGTCGCGATTCGAACCCGAAGTACCTCGGCGTGAAGATCTACGGTGGCCAGGCCATCGAAGCCGGCAACATCATCGTTCGCCAGCGCGGCACCAAGTTCCATGCCGGTCAGGGCGTGGGTCTGGGTCGTGACCACACCTTGTTCGCGCTGGTCGACGGCACCGTCGAGTTCAAGGTCCGCGGCGAGAACAATCGTCGTTTCGTCAGCGTCATCAAGGGTTAATTCCTTTTCGACGTTGCAGCGAAGGCCCCGCTTCGGCGGGGCTTTTGTTTTTTGGGTGAATGTTCTGCGCCAGGCGTGGAGAGTGGAGACCGGCATTGTCCGGAGTTCCTGCTCCCTCACGGGCCGGCGACGCTTTCACCCTTTACCATTGATCATCAACTATTGACTCTCCTATGAAATTCGTCGACGAAGCCATCATCAATGTCAAAGCCGGTGACGGCGGCAACGGGTGCATCAGCTTCCGTCGCGAGAAATTCATCCCCTTTGGCGGCCCTGACGGTGGCGACGGCGGCAGCGGCGGCTCGGTGTGGCTGGTGGCTGACGAAGGCCTCAACACGCTGATCGACTTCCGTCACCAGCGGTCGTTCAAGGCCGAGCGTGGCCAGAACGGCATGGGTAGCCAGATGTACGGCAAGGGCGGCGAAGACACCTATATCCGCGTGCCCGTGGGCACCGTGGTGATCAACGTCGACACCGACGAAACCATCGGCGACCTCACCCAGAACGGCCAGCGCCTGCTGGTGGCGCAGGGCGGCAAGGGTGGCCTGGGCAATATCCATTTCAAGAGCTCGGTGAACCGCGCGCCGCGCAAGTCGACGCCGGGCACGCCGGGCGACCTGCGTGAGCTGAAGCTGGAACTGAAGCTGCTGGCGGACGTGGGCCTGCTGGGCTTCCCGAACGCGGGCAAGTCCACCTTCATCCGTGCAGTGTCCGCTGCGACGCCGCGCGTGGCCGATTACCCGTTCACCACCTTGCATCCGAACCTGGGCGTGGTGAGCCTGGGCACGGACCAGAGCTTTGTGATCGCCGATATCCCTGGCCTCATCGAAGGTGCGGCGGATGGCGCGGGTTTGGGCATTCAGTTCCTGCGTCACGTATCGCGCACACGTCTGCTGCTGCACGTGGTGGACATCGCGCCGATCGACGGTTCCGATCCGGTGGAGCAGGTGCGCGCCATCGAGCATGAGCTGGAGAAGTTCGATCCGGAGCTGCTGGATCGTCCCCGCTGGCTGGTGATGAACAAGGCCGACGTGCTGCCGGAGGACGAGCGCCAGGCTGTTGCTGCGGACGTGGTGCAGCGCCTGGGGTGGAAAGAGCCCTGGTTCCTCGTGTCGGCCATTTCGCGCGAAAACACCATGCCGGTGTGTCAGCAGGTGTGGCGCTTCCTTGAGGCGGAGCATATGGCGCGCGAGGAGCGCGACGATATGTTGCCGGGGGACGTGCGGTTGCGCGGTGAGGGGGCGGAGTAAATCCGCTCATAAAAAAGGCGGCCATTGGCCGCCTTTTTTTATGGTCATTCCGGCGCAGGCTGGAATCGAGAGACTCGGTAGTCCGTTTTCGTGTGTCCAGGCTGAGAGCCTTAGGGCGACAACCGCCATGCACAGTCACTGGATTCCGGCCTTCGCCGGAATGACGAGTGGGAGAGGGGCGCCGGTTTTGCAGGCACACAAAAGCCGGCTTGCGCCGGCCTGCTCTCACAGGCACACAAAAAAGCCGGCTTGCGCCGGCCTGCTCTCACAGGCACACAAAAAAGCCGGCTTGCGCCGGCCTGCTCTCACAGGCAAACAAAAAAAGCCGGCTTGCGCCGGCTTTTTCGCCAACCCGAGATTCAGGACACGAAGCTGGCTTACGCCAGCTCGTGGATCTTCGCGTTGAGGCGGCTCTTATGACGAGCAGCCTTGTTCTTGTGGATCAGGCCGCGGGCAGCGTAGCGGTCCATGACCGGCTGGGCAGCGGCAAAGGCTTCAACGGCGGCAGCCTTGTCCTTGGCCTCGATGGCCTTGACGACCTTCTTGAGGGCGGTGCGCACCATGGAACGGGCGCTGACGTTGCGCAGGCGGCGCTGCTCGGACTGGCGCGCGCGCTTCTTCGCGGACTTGATGTTGGCCAAGGTAGAACTCCGAAATGAATTGCTGGGTTGGAAAAAGACGGCAAGTATGCGGCCAATGCGCCGCTGCGTCAACAGCTTAGCCGTTTGTCAAGGCGTTCCGCGGAGCGCCATGCCACCCACACGGTGGCCTAGGGAGAACGGACAGCCCGGATTATGCCACGTATGCGCTGTCATCTTTCCATCCGGGGCTGTCAAACTACGCGCCTTTCGCCGCCGGGGCAGAGCGGCCCGGGCAGGCAGCGCGTCCCACCAGCATAGGTACGACCTCAAGGCATGAAGTCTCCCAGCATGTTCCGCGGGCTGCTGTCCTTCAGCAGCATGACCATGATTTCGCGCGTGCTCGGGCTGGTCCGGGACATGTCGATCAACGCCACCTTTGGCGCCAACGCGGCCACGGATGCGTTCTGGGTGGCGTTTCGCATTCCCAACTTCATGCGTCGCCTGTTTGCCGAGGGCTCGTTCTCCACGGCCTTCGTGCCGGTCTTCACGGAAGTGAAGGAGACGCGCAGCCACGATGATCTCAAGCAGCTCATGTCGCGCGTGTCGGGCACGCTGGGCGGCGTGTTGCTGGTCATTACGGCGTTGGGCGTGATCTTTGCGCCGCAGGTGGCAGCGCTGTTTTCGCAGGGCGCTGCCGATACGCCGGAGAAGTTCGCGCTCACGGCGCAACTGCTGCGCCTGACGTTCCCGTTCCTGCTGTTCGTTTCGCTCACCGCGTTGTGCGGCGGCGCGCTCAACAGTTTCCACAAGTTCGCCTTGCCTGCGCTGACGCCGGTGATCCTCAACCTGTGCATGATCGGCGGTGCCTTATGGCTGTCGAAGTACGTGCATCCGCCGATCATGGCGATGGGTTGGGCGATCCTGGTGGCGGGCCTGCTGCAGCTGCTGTTCCAGTTGCCGTCGTTGCGCGGGCTGGATCTCTTGACGTTGCCGCGCTGGGGCTGGAGCCATCCGGATGTGCGCCGCATCCTTACCTTGATGGTGCCCACGCTGTTCGGCTCCTCCATCGCGCAGATCAATCTGCTGCTGGACACGGTGATTGCCGCGTATCTGATGACGGGTTCGCAGAGCTGGCTGTCGCAGGCGGATCGTTTTCTCGAGCTGCCGTTGGGCTTGTTCGGCGTGGCGCTGGGCACGGTGATCCTGCCGTCGCTGTCGCGCCATCACGTGACCACGGATCGCGACGGCTTTTCCAAGGCGCTGGACTGGGGCCTGCGCACCACGCTGCTGATCGCCGTGCCGGCGATGTTCGCGCTGATGCTGCTGGCCAAGCCGCTGGTGGCCACCTTGTTCCAGCACGGCCAGTTCACGCCGTTCGACACGCGCATGGCCACGCTGTCGATTACGGCGCTCAGTTTCGGCCTGCCGGCGTTTGCGCTGGTGAAGGTGGCGCTACCGGCGTTCTATGCGCGCCAGGACACGCGCACACCCGTGCGTGCCGGTGTGGCCTCGCTGGTGGCGAACATGGTGCTCAACGTCATCTTCGTTGCCATGCTCTACGTGTTGTGGGCCTCGCCGGAACAGCGGCAGTTGCCGTGGCTGGACGGCATTGCCGCGGTGCCGGGCCTGCACATGGCGCTGGGCATGGCGAGTGCCCTGGCGAGCTACATCAACCTGGGCCTGCTGTGGCACTGGCTGCGCAAGGCGGGCGTGTATCAGCGCCAGCCCGGCTGGACGCGCCACATGCTGCGTCTGGTGCTCGCCTGTGCGGTGATGGTGGCGGTGCTGCTGGTCGGCATGTGGGTGTGGCCCGACTGGACGAATGCGGACAAATGGACGCGCGTGTGGCGTCTGGCCGTGCTGGTCACGGCGGGCGGCGGCGCGTATGTGGTCACGCTGTTCGCAGCGGGGTTCCGTTTGCGTGAATTGCGCGGTGTCTGAGGGTCCGGTCGGGCCGAAACACGGCGCTTGAGCCGCTATACTCGCCCGATGATGAGACTTTCCAGGGATGTCGCCGGCACCAGCCTGGCGCCCGGCGGCAGCGTGGTGGCCGTCGGCGCGTTCGATGGCCTGCATCGTGGTCACCAGGCCCTGCTTGCGCAGGTGCACGAACGCGCGGCCAAGCTCGGCCTCACGCCGATCGTGGTGAGCTTCGAACCGTTGCCGCGGGCGTATTTTTCGCCCGAACCGGTGGCCCGGCTTTCCAGCGTTCGCGAAAAACTGCGTGGATTCGATGAGGCCGGCATGGAGCAGGTGCTCTTGCTGCGCTTCAATCGCGCCCTCACATCGATGAGTGCCGAGGATTTCATACGCCGCGTGCTGGTGGAGCGGTTGAACGCGCATGAGGTTTGGGTCGGCGCGGATTTCCGCTTTGGCCACAAGCGCAGTGGCGACGTGGCGATGCTGGAGCGCGTCGGGCCCGAGCTGGGTTTCACCGCCCGCACCATGCCGTCGGTGTTGCTGGATGGCGCGCGGGTATCGGCCACGCGGGTGCGCATGTTGCTGGCTGCTGGCGAGTTTTCCGGCGCCGCGCCCTTGCTGGGTCGTCCGTTCGTGATCGAAGGCAAGGTGGAGTACGGCCAGCAGCTGGGACGCCAGTTGGGTTACCCCACCGCCAACATCCATCTGCGCGACCGCAGCAGTCCGGTGCACGGCATTTTTGCCGTACGCGTGGGCTTGGGCGAAAGCGAATGCAGCTGGCCGGGCGTGGCGAGCCTCGGCGTGCGGCCCACGGTGAACGAGGTGCCGGAGCCGCTGCTGGAAGTCCATTTGTTCGACTTCGAAGGCGATCTCTACGGCCAGCGCATGGCGGTGGAGTTCGTGGCCAAGCTCCGCGACGAGCAGAAATTCGACAACCTGGACGAGTTGACCGTCCAGATGGCCAAAGACGCCCGCCAGGCCCGCGAATTGCTGGGCATGAATCCGCGTCTCAGCGAGGCGTAACCGGCCCAAATCCGGTAACGTTGGGGCTTTCGCCGTTTCGGTCGAAACGTCGGTCCCACGGGACCTGGCGCCGTGACGGTGACACCGAACAACCTACGATCAGAGCATCCCCAGGCAATGACCCAGGATTACAAGAACACCATCAACCTGCCGCAGACGGAATTCCCGATGCGCGGCGACCTTCCCAAGCGCGAGCCCAAGTGGCTGGCCGATTGGCAGCAGGTGGGCCGCTACCAGCAGATTCAGGAGCGCGCCGCTGGCCGCGACAAGGTGTTTGTGCTGCACGACGGTCCGCCGTACGCCAACGGCGCGATTCACCTGGGTCACGCGGTGAACAAGGTGCTCAAGGACGTGGTGGTGAAGTCGCGCCTGCTGGCCGGTTTCCGCGCGCCCTACGTGCCGGGCTGGGATTGCCACGGCCTGCCGATCGAAGTGGCGGTGGAAAAGAAATTCGGCCGCGTGGGCGACAAGCTCGACGCCGCTGCCTTCCGTCAGAAGTGCCGCGAATACGCGCAGCAGCAGATCGACCTGCAGCGCACCGACTTCAAGCGTCTGGGTGTGCTGGGCGATTGGGAAAACCCCTATCGCACGATGGACTTCAAGTACGAAGCCGACATGGTGCGCGCGCTGGCGAAGATCGTCGGCAACGGCCACGTCGTGCGCGGCGCCAAGCCGGTGTACTGGTGTTTCGATTGCGGTTCGGCGTTAGCCGAAGCCGAGATCGAATATGCGGACAAGGTTTCTCCTGCGGTCGATGTCGCCTATGACGCGGTCGAGCCGAAAGCACTCGCGCAGAAGTTCGGCGTGGACGCCGGCGACGCCATCGTCGCTATCCCGATCTGGACCACCACGCCGTGGACGTTGCCGGAAAGCCTGGCGGTGTCGCTGGGTGGCGAGCTCGACTACGCGTTGATCGAAGGTCCGGCGCGCGACGGCAAGCGCGTGCTCCTGGTGGTCGCCAGTGCACTGGTCGAAAAGGCCGCACATCGTTATGGCATCGAGGAGCCCAAGGTGCTCGGCCATGTCGCCGGACAGGCGCTGGAAGGCGTACTGCTCAAGCATCCGTTCTATGCACGCGAAGTGCCCGTGCTGATCGGCGACCACGTGTCCGCCGAAGACGGTACCGGTGCCGTGCACACCTCGCCCGACCACGGCGTGGAAGACTTCGTCGTCTCGCGCAAGTACGGCATCGAAACGCTGAACTACACCGAGGCACGCGGTACGTATCGCGCCGACACGCCGGCCGCACTCGATGGCACCGTGATCGCGGGCAAGCACCTGTGGAAGGCCAACGACGAAATTGTCGATCTGTTGCGCCGTCGCGGCGTGCTGCTGGCGTTCGCCAAGATCGAGCACAGCTACCCGCATTGCTGGCGCCACAAGACGCCGGTGATCTTCCGCACCACGCCGCAGTGGTTCATCAGCATGGAGAAGGAAGGCCTGCGCACAACCGCTCTCGATGCGATCAAGCAGGTGCGCTGGGTGCCGGGCTGGGGCGAAGAACGCATCGCCGGCATGGTCGGCGATCGTCCCGACTGGTGCATCTCGCGTCAGCGCACCTGGGGCGTGCCCATTGCGTTGTTCATCAACAAGAGCACGCAGGAACCGCATCCGGATTCCGTCGCGCTGCTGGAACAAGTTGCCAAGCGCATCGAGCAGGGCGGCATCGACGCGTGGTACGCGCTCGACGCAGCCGAGCTGCTCGGCGACCAGGCGAAGGACTATGAAAAAGTCCTCGACGTGCTCGATGTGTGGTTCGATTCCGGCGCCAGCCACTTCACCGTGGTGGGCCAGCGTCCCGAACTGCAGCAAGGCAACGCATCGAGCTACAAGGTGATGTACCTGGAAGGCTCGGATCAGCATCGCGGCTGGTTCCAGTCGTCCTTGCTCACCTCGTCGGCCATGTTCGCCAAGGCGCCGTACAACGACGTGCTCACCCACGGTTTCACCGTGGATGCGCAGGGCCGCAAGATGTCCAAGTCGCTGGGCAACGGCATCGAGCCGCAGGACATCATGAAGAACCTCGGCGCGGACATCCTGCGCCTGTGGATCTGCTCGACCGACTATCGCAACGAGATGTCCTTGTCGGACGAAATCCTGAAGCGCGTGTCCGATACGTATCGCCGCATCCGCAACACGGCGCGCTTCCTGCTCGGCAACCTCGACGGTTTCGATCCCGCCAAGCACCTGGTGCCGGTGGAAGAAAGCACGCTGCTCGACCAGTGGGTGGTGCAGCAGGCGTACGACGTGCAGCAGGCGGTAACGGCGGCGTACGACCGCTACGACTTCCCGGAAATCGTGCAGCGCGTGCAGAACTTCTGCACCAACGAGCTGGGCGCGTTGTACCTCGACATCACCAAGGATCGCCTCTACACGATGCCGACCGAAAGCCACGGTCGCCGCAGCGCGCAGAGCGCGATGTATCGCATCGCCGAAGCGCTGGTGCGCTGGCTGGCGCCGGTGCTCACCTTCACGGCCGAGGAAATCTGGCAGCACATGCCGGGCAAGCGCAGCGAAAGCGTGCTGTTCGAAACCTGGTACAACGGCCTCGCTGCCACGCAGGGTTCGCCGGAGCAGCGTCGTTACTGGTCCGATTTGTTGGCGATCCGCGACACCGCGTCGCGCGTGCTCGAAGGCATGCGCAAGGCGGAGCAGATTGGCGCATCGCTGGAAGCGAAGGTGGCGATCCATGCCGATGCCGCCGTCGTAGCGCGCTATCAGCAGGCGGCCTCCGAGCTGCGCTTCTTCTTCATCAGTTCCGATGTGCGCCTGGATCTGGCCGGTGGCCAGCCTGCCGACGCGGTGCTGACCGAGCTGGAAGGCGCGGACGTGTGGGTGTCGGCGACGGTGAGCGATGCGGCCAAGTGCGTGCGCTGCTGGCAGCGTCGCGATGATGTCGGCACGCATGCGGCGCATCCGGAACTGTGCGATCGCTGCATCAGCAATGTGGAAGGGCCGGGCGAGAATCGCCGCTGGTTCTAAAAGCGGAACGACACTTCTTCCTCTCCCGAAAGGGAGAGGAAGTACCTGCGCAAGATTTGACTACCGATGAAACCCAAACCCAACGCCCTTTCCTGGCTGCTGCTCTCCCTCGTTGTCATCGTGCTCGACCAGTTGAGCAAATGGTGGGCGCTCGCCGCCTTGCAGCCGGCGGGCACACCGTACCCGGTGATTCCCGGCTTGCTCAACTGGACGCTGGCGTTCAACACGGGCGCGGCCTTCAGCTTCCTCGCTTCCAGCGACGGATGGCAGCGCTGGTTCTTCGTGCTGCTGGCGGTGGTGATCAGCGGCGTGCTGGTGGTGTGGCTGTCGCGTACGCCACGTGGTGACTGGAAAACGGCGATGCCGCTGGGGCTGATCGTTGGCGGCGCCCTGGGCAATCTGATCGACCGCCTGCATGCCTCGCAGGTCACCGACTTCATCCACGTGTACTTCCGCCAGTGGAACTACCCGGTGTTCAATCTCGCCGACTGTGGGATCACGGTGGGTGCGGTGATGTTGGTTGTTTTTGGCCTGTTCCAGGGCAAGGCCAAGGCCTGAATCGCGCCCTCACGTGCGGTCACACCAGCCGTGCGATAATGCTTGCCTGTCAGTCGAACCGAAAGGTCCGGAGTTTCCGTGGACATTCTGCTCGCCAATCCCCGTGGCTTCTGCGCCGGTGTGGATCGCGCCATTGCCATCGTCGAGCGCGCGCTCGAATCGTATGGCGCCCCGATCTACGTGCGTCATGAAGTGGTGCACAACCGCTACGTGGTCGACAAGCTGCGCGCCGACGGTGCGGTGTTCGTCGAAGAACTGCACGAAGTGCCGGACGGCGCCACGGTGATCTTCAGCGCCCACGGTGTATCCAAGGCCGTGCGCCAGGAAGCCGACCAGCGCGGCCTGAAGGTGTTCGACGCCACCTGTCCGCTGGTCACCAAGGTGCACATGGAAGTCGCGCGCCTGGGCCGCCTGGGCCGCAGCGTCGTGCTGATCGGCCACGCCGGCCACCCGGAAGTGGAAGGCACCATGGGCCAGTGGAACCCCGCCAACACAGGCGAAATCCTGCTGGTGGAATCGGTGGAATGCGTGGCCACGCTGGAACCGAAGTTTCCGCACGAGCTCTCGTATGTCACGCAGACCACGCTGTCGGTGGACGACACCAAGGCGATCATCGACGCGCTGCGCGCGAAATTCACCGACATCGAAGGCCCGCGCAAGGACGACATCTGCTACGCCACGCAGAACCGCCAGGATGCCGTGCGCCGTCTGGCCGCAGCGGTCGATCTGATGCTGGTGGTGGGCTCGGTCAACAGCTCCAATTCCAATCGCCTGCGTGAGCTGGCGGAGAAGGAAGGCGTGCGCTCCTTCCTCATCGATGGCGCCGAGCACATCGAGCGTAGCTGGCTCGACGGTGTCACCCGCATTGGCCTCACCGCGGGCGCGTCGGCACCGGAAAAGCTCGTGCGCGACGTCATTGCGCGCCTGCAATCGTGGGGCGCTGGCGCCGTACGCGAACTCGATGGCGAGCCGGAGACGATCACCTTCGCATTGCCCAAGGAACTGCGCCTGGTCGGCGGCGTTTCGGCGAGCCTTTGATCGCCGACATCTTGCGCGGCCCGGCTCCGCTCCGTAGAATTCACGGTTCCTCGCCGGAATAGCTCAGTTGGTAGAGCGGCGCATTCGTAATGCGTAGGT
Organism: Dyella japonica; assembly: GCF_040545895.1. Taxonomy (GTDB): domain Bacteria; phylum Pseudomonadota; class Gammaproteobacteria; order Xanthomonadales; family Rhodanobacteraceae; genus Dyella; species Dyella japonica_D. The sequence continues at coordinate 1,274,622 of NZ_JBEPMU010000001.1, read as the reverse complement.
CGTAGGTTCGATTCCTATTTCCGGCACCAAATTCAAGTACTTAGCGAAAGACCTGATGTCAGAAATCAGGTCTTTTTCTTTGTGTCTGCCCCGCCAGAGGCCGTGTGCACGGCTTGTGCGCCGCCCACTCTGTCCCCTTGAGCATCCCTGACGCTGGCAGCGCTGGCAGCGCTGGCAGCTGACTACGAGTGCCGGCCCTGACTATGGGAAGTTCCCACTCCTGGCCGGGCGTGTGGGCATCGAAGTCCGTTAAAGGCCGCGTTTCGTCGTTTTCGTTCCCGCGTTGCGAGCAGGCATTCCGTGCAGGCGGGAGTCTCCGCCTGCGGAGCGTTGAAGACATAACCGTGCGACGCGTGGACCACGCTCGCTACGAACGCAATGCCATTGCGTAATGCGCTATGTCGGCACCAGGCAGGCACCGGCATATCCATGCGGGTTGCTGCTGAACCCATCATCGACGTTTCCTTGATCACGCCTTGCGTGTTCGCCGATGAGCTGCCGTGGATCACAAAGTGGCTCGCCTCGTCTGGAATTTCACGGTGGCTGGGTGCCGTGGCGTGAAGCGAATGCTCGCGCATCGGATCCGCATGCCTGACACGCGAGTGTCACATAGCGAGTCGGGAAATTGACTTACGTTGATACACATCACGTTTGCAACGACGTCTAAATTTCCAAAAATCCGAAGACTTCATTCGTCTCGCGAGCGCTCGCAATTTGGACGGCCAAATGTGTAGCGCGTCGCATTTAAATCCTGCGCTTCGTGAGAACGTCCGCGACCGTCGAATCATGCGCGAACGGCTGGCTTGGTATGACCCGTCGGTCGCAAGGTTGCTGTAGGTGTCGTCCGTCTCATGTGTGGACGTCATGCAGAGGCGAAGTGCCCGGTGATGGCTTGACGACGTGTCGCGCCAAGGCTGTCACCCAAGGGTGGCGGCGGCATTCGGGCCAGCCCGTTTGATCAATACAGGGGATAGAAATGCAACTGGGGTCTGTCGTAGTCGGGAAGTGGCTGCGCAACAGGGCGTGGACCGTCTTCGGTACGTTTTCGCTGGCTGCCATCAGCGTGGCCAGCACCGTCATTCCTTCGATGGTTCCGTTGGACACATCGCAACTGAGTGGCAGCACCAGCCTGATGCCCAAGGTGTTGATGGCGAATGCGTCCTCCAGTTCGCCGGTGACGCTGGCGCCGTCGCAGCGCCTGGAGATCAATCTGGGTGCGCAACCTTGGAGCTACCTGTCCGAGGACAACGAAACCGATCCGGTCGACAAGAACGCGGCCGCGGCGCAGGTGAATTTCAATGACTCGGCGTGGCAGCAAGTGGGCCTGCCGTACTCGAGCACGCAGTTCAACACCTTCATCAACGAGAAGTCCGGCGGTGGTGATGGCGAGCTGGGTGGAAACATCGCCTGGTACCGCACGCGCCTGACGCATTCGGCCGATTACGTCGGCAAGAAGATCATGGTGGAGTTTGAAGGCGCCCACATGGGCGCGCAGGTGTACGTGAACGGGCAGTTCGTTCCCGGTACCAGCCAGGTGCCTGCCGATGCCAACGCCACGCACGTCAACGGCTTCCTGCCCTTCATCGTGGACCTGACGCCGTACCTGCATTTCGACGGCAACGACGTGCTGGCGGTGAAGGTGGCGCGCGGCGACAACTTCTTCGAAGACCCCTCGTTCTCCGGCGCGTTCCGCTTCGGGCAGTCCGATACCGGCATTTTCCGCCCGGTGCGCCTGCACGTGACGGACAAGGTCTACATTCCCGAAAACGTGTATTCCGGCCAGAAGAGCTGGGGCACGTACGTCGCCACCGAATCGGCCACCGACGCCAGCGCGACAGTGCGCGTGCAGACCAACGTCGCCAATGAGCACGATACGCCGGTGACAGTCACGCTGACCACGCAGGTGGTCGACGCCGATGGCAATGTGGTCGCCGCAACGCAGGATGAAAAGACGTTGCCTGCGCATTCGGTGCCGGGCGCGGATCCCGCGCCGGTGTTCGACCAGACGCTGACGGTGACCAACCCGCACCTGTGGTATCCGAACAACAGCGTGTGGGGCAAGCCTTATATGTACAAGGTGTTCCACACGGTCAGCGTCGATGGACAGGTGATCGATGCCAAGGCAAGTCCGCTCGGCATTCGCGTTATCACGTGGGACAAGGACTTCCCGTACATCAACGGCCACAAGCATTACCTGTGGGGCGCCGCTGGACGCTATGACTATCCCGCGCTCGGTTCCTCCGTGCCCGAAGAGCAGCAGTGGCGCGACCTCGCGCAGCTGGCGGCGGCCGGCGGCAACCTGTGGCGTCCGGGACATTCGTCGGCAAGCCCGGAATTCGTGGCGGCTGCGGATGCATACGGCGTTTTCATCGTGCAGCCTTCGGGCGATGGCGAGAACGGCTTCGCCACACCGTGCAGTTCCCAGGCCACGAATTTCCAGCAATGCCAGGACAAGGAAACGCTGAAGAAGGAACTGCATCGCGACATGATCATTCGCGATCGCAGCCATCCCTCGATTCTTGGTTGGGAAGCCAACAACGGCACGATGTACGAGTCCTATGCGGCCTCGCTGAAGCAGATCGAACTGCAGTGGGATTCGATCAGCAGCCGTCCACAGACCGACCGCACGCCTGACGTCAACAACGGTGACGTGATCTCGTGCGACGGCGCGGGCTGCGAAATCTACGCGCACACGCATGACATCGCGGGCAAGCCGATGTACGGCGCGGAATACTGGGCCAACTGGGGCACGCAGCGCACCGCATACGATGCGGAGCTGGCGTTCGCGCTGCAGTATCTCGATCCCTGGACGCGCGGCCGCAAGGCGAACACGTTCGGCATGACGCAGTGGTACTTCGCGGACAGCCCGGGCGAGATCTTCCAGTTTGCCGAAGGCACCGACGCGCAACTGGTGCGTTCGATGGGTCAGTCCATGGTGGACATGAACCGCTTCCCGCGCATGCTCTATTACATCTACCAGGCCAATTGGGTGCCGTACGGCATCAAGCCGGTGGTGAAGCTGGCGCATCACTGGAACCGCTCGGGCAATGTGCGCGTCAATGCGTTCAGTAACTGCCCGGCCGTGCGACTGATGATCAACGGCCAGCTCGCCGGCCCGGACCAGGTGCCCAACAGCTGGGACACCGATTCCTCCGGCGATGCAGGCCTGGTGGAAAAGGGTGTGCAGCAAGGCGACGACATCGTGGCCGATCCCGCCAACATCCAGGCGGGGCAGATGACGACCAAGCTGCCGGGTCAGGTGCATTGGGACGTGACGTGGCAGGCCGGTACGGTGACGGCGCAGTGCCTGAGCCCCACCGGCGAGGTGGCCACGCAGGACAGCATCACCACGGCAGGCCCCGCCGACCACATCGTGCTGGAGAAGGTGGCCGAACTGGTACGCCCGGATCAGACCTCATTCCAGCTGACGGCGAATGGTTCGGATGCGGCCTTCATCGTGGCCAAGGTGGTGGACGCGAACGGCAATGTCGTGCCGGTGGGCGCGGACGTCAACGTCACGTTTGCGGTCAGCGGTCCCGTGGATTATCACGGCGGCTCGCAGCAGTTGGTGACGCCGGGGCAGGGCCTGCACTATCACGCGCCGGGCGATCACGAGCTGCAGTTCGAAGGCGGCATGACCAAGATCGCGCTGCGCACGCAGTTCACCACGGGCCCTGTGACGGTAACCGCGACATCGCCGGGCCTGGGTGCGGGACAGGTGAGCTTCAACGTGGATGCCGTGGCCAACCCGGTGACGCCGCTGGGGCCGCCGTCGATCATCGCGCAGCCGGTGGCGCAGAACGTCACTGCGGGCCAGTCGGCGCGCTTCACCGTCACCGCGTCCGGCGCCGCGCCGCTCGCGTTCCAGTGGTACAAGAATGGACTGCGCGTGGGTGGCAACAGCGCGGTGCTCGATACGGGTGCGACTTCGCAGGATGACGACGGCGCGGTGTATGCCGTGGACGTCAGCAATGCATCGGGCGACCAGATGTCCGCCCAGGCCGTGTTGCATGTGTTCGCACCGGTGCCGGTGTCGATCCAGCAGGCACCGCAGGCGCAGAACGTGGACGAAGGGCAGAGTGCGCACTTCTCCGTGACGGCCAGCGGTTCGCCCACCGTGACCTACCAGTGGTTGAAGAACAACCAGGCCATCCAGGGCGCCACGGGCAGCACGTACGACACGCCGGTGCTCAACGTCAACGACAACGGCGAAGCCTATGCGGTGCAGGTCACCAACCCGGTGACCAGCGTCACCACCACACCGGTGCTGCTGACGGTGAGCGCGGCGCGCGCGCCGACCATCGTGCAGGATCCCAACAGCATCGTGGTCAATCCCGGCCAGCCGGGCGGCTTCACGGTAGTGGCCGGTGGTTCGGCGCCGTTCCACTATCGGTGGACCAAGGACGGCACGGTCGTGGGAGACGATTCGCCCGCATTGGCCATCAACGCCGTGCAGTCCAGCGATGTGGGCACCTATCAGGTGACGGTGACCAACATCGTCGGCCAGGCCACCAGCAAGGGCGCGACGCTCAAGCTGGCACCGCCGGGCGCCAACCTCGCGCTCAACAAGCACACGTTCGATTCCAGCGAGGAAAATCCCAACGGTACGCAGGGCGCCAACGCCGTGGATGGCGACACCACGACGCGCTGGGGTTCAAAGTTCACCGATGACGAATGGCTCGATGTCGACATCGGTTCGGTGCGCACGTTCAACCGCGCCGTGCTGCGCTGGGAGAACGCCTACGCAACCGCATACAAGCTGCAGTATTCCAACGACCGCCAGACCTGGACCGACGCCTACGGCGAAAGCACCGGCACCGGCGGCACGGAAGACGTGAGCTTCCCCAGCATCAAGGGGCGCTACGTGCGTATGCAGGGCGTCAAGCGTGCCACCAACTACGGCTACTCGATGTTCGAGTTCGAGGTGTACAACAGCGCCAACTGCGGTACGGCGGGTACGTCCACCGAGCGTTATACGGTGAACGATCCGGACACCGTCACCGACAACCTCAGTAAGCTGGTCTGGACGCGCGTGCCGCACGCATTGACCGACCAGGGTGCGCAGCTCACCCAGGCCAAGGCCATGCAGTACTGCCAGGGCATCACCGCGCGCCTGCCGTCCGCGGCGGAAGCGAAGGCGGTGAGCGGTGCCAGTGCGCCGACCTGCGCCTTCCCGGTGCCGTGGAATACGTGGTCTGCCGACAGTGACCCGAGCGATCCGAGCTTTGGCATCGTGGTGTCGTCCGCGGGCGATGTTTCCCGCCAGGTGGCCAACAACTATCCCGGCCAGGCGATGTGCGTGGCTGGTGCTCAGGTGTTCCCGCCGGCCATCACCACGCAGCCCGTGCCGCAGACGGCGGGCGTGGGCCGCAGCGCGCACTTCACCGTGACCGCGACCGGCGTGGCACCGCTGAGTTACGAGTGGTTCCGCAATGGCAAGTCGGTGTACGTCACCAGCGATGCGTTCTACGACACGCCGGCCGCAGCCACCACCAACAACGGCGACAGCTACATCGTGCAGGTCACCAGCGCCGAAGGGCTCATGGTGGCAAGCAACGCGGCCGTGCTCACCGTGGACGACTCCACCAGTGGCAATCCTCCGCAGGGTGGTGATGGCAACAATGGCGGCGGCACCGACGGTGGCACCGGCGGCAACGGTGGCGACAACACCGACAACTCGCCGGGCGATGGCAAGGGCGGCGTGGACATCGCGCTGCACCAGCCCTCGTTCGAAAGCGGCAGCGAGAACGACGGTTATCTCTCGTCCTCGCAGGCGGTGGATGGCGACCTCACGACGCGCTGGTCGTCGCAGTTCAGCGATCCGGGCTGGATCTATGTGGACCTCGGGTCGGCACGCACGTTTGACCACATGGTGCTGCGCTGGGAGCGGGCGTATTCCACCTCGTACCAGTTGCAGATTTCCAACGACGCGCAGAACTGGACGACGTTCTACTCGGAAACGGCAGGCGCGGGCGGCACCGAGCGCATCTCCTTCACCGCGCAGACGGCTCGCTACGTGCGGCTCTACAGCACGGCGCGTTCGTCCGGCTATGGCATCTCGCTGTACGAGTTCGAGGTGTACCCCGTCGCTGGCGGCCCGACCATCAGCGCGCAGCCCGCGTCGCAGAGCGTGACCGTGGGGCAGGCGGCGCAGTTCGCCGTCACCGTCAATGCCAGTGGTCCGGTGACCTATCAGTGGCGCCGCAACGGAACGCCGATGACCGGCGCGACCCAGGCGACGTACAGCTTCGTCGCGGCACAGATCGATAGCGGGACATCGTTCGATGTCGTGGTGACTGACAGCAACGGCAACAGCACCACCAGCCAGGCGGCATTGCTCACCGTGACGGCGGCGACGTCGGGCAACAACGGCAGCAGTGGAAACAACGGCTCGACCGGTGGCGGAACCGTCGGCGGCGGTAACAACGGAAGCGCGGGTACGGTGAATCTCGCACTCGGCAAGCTGGTGAAAGTGTCGGGCACGGAAAACGCCGTGGCTTTCGGCGGCGCCAATGTCAACGACGGCAACGCCAACACGCGTTGGTCCTCGGCCTTCATGGATCCACAATGGGTGGAGATCGACCTGGGTGCGACATACCCGGTCAACCGCGTCGTGCTGAACTGGGAGAACGCGTACGGCAAGACGTATCAGATCCAGGTCTCCACGGATGAGCAGAACTGGAGCACGGTGTTCACCCAGCCGAATGGCAGCGGCGGCATCGAGAACGATACGTTCAATGCCACGCCGGCCCGCTATGTGCGCATGTATGGCACGCAGCGGAATACGCAGTACGGCTACTCGCTTTGGGAAATGGAAGTCTATGCGTCCGGCGCGCCGCAGTCGGGCAGTGGCACGCCCGATTACACGGTGACTCCGGGCTTCGTCGGCACGGTGTTCAAGAACAACACGCACGGCGCGTATACCGACGATCAGGTCTACGTGGAAGTGATCGCCCAGGATCCCGCCACCCACGTGTTCTCGTGGGTGAACCCGGACGGCACATTCACGCACCTGTCGGCGGCGGACAACGATGCGAGCGGGCATCTGACCAAGAACGGCCAGAACTACCCGAACCATGCGTTCACGCTGGCCCAGGCCAAGCAGATGGAGCTGCCGAAGATGGATTCGGGTCGCATCTTCGTCTCGCTGGGCGAGCCGCTGTACATCAAGGTGGTGCCGGACGCGAATGGCAACGTGGGCTTTGCCGGCCCCAATCCGCTCAACGGTACCGACCCGAACATCGGCGTGCGTTACGACTGGTATGAGTTCACGTACAACGACTCCGGCCTGTGGATCAACACCACGCAGGTGGACGACTTCGGGCTGCCGCTGCTGCTGGACGTGTGGGGCGACAGCAAGAACTTCCACCAGCAGACCGGCCTGACCGAGGCGCATGACGCGCTCATGTCCGAGTACACGAACGAAGTGCCGCCGGAATTCCAGGTGCCCCAACAGGGACAGCTGCGCATCATGGCGCCGGGCAAGTCGACGTTCGACGTGGGGCAGGCCAACCAGTACTACTTCGACAACTACGTGAACCAGATCTGGGCGCAGTACACCAGCACGCCGTTGAACGTCACCGTTGGCGGGCGCAACTTCGTCGGACAGGTGATCAACGGCAACCTGCAGTTCACTGAGTTCGATAATGCTGGCAACGTCGTGTCGGGCGGGCCGTACGTGGTGCACAAGCCAACCACGCAGGACATCCTGGAAGGCAAGGGCACGCTAGCCACGGGCAACGCGACGGAGCTGGCGCTGGAAGCGCAGATCTGCGCGGCGTTCAACCGCCACGTGATGCAGGACAGCACGCTGTGGGCTTCCTCGTCCTCGTACTACGGGGCTTCGCCGGCCAACTACTACGCGAAGTTCTGGCATACGCACGGCGTCGGTGGCCTCGCCTACGGCTTTGCGTACGACGACGTGTCCAGCGAAAGCTCGACCATCCACACCGATAAACCGGAGTACATGGAACTCGGCATCGGCTGGTAAAACGGTGAGTTGAAAGGCCGGCCCTGAATAAGGGCCGGCCTTTTTTTATGCCGGCGAGACTGGCTGGTTGGGCGCACCTGCTGGGCGAGACAACGTGATGGCGATGTTTGGTGCCGCCGACGCGGCGCCCGGCTTGTTCCACGGCCCGGAAAGGCGTGTCGCTGCGATCAGCAATAAATTACGAAACTAGGCAGCTGCTGTCGTATCGCGATGACTCGCCGCTCTTTGATTAATCGAATGATTTGAAAGGATTTGATCGTCATTCGGTCATCTCCTGCGGCCGCCATCAGCAAGTTCTTGCCGTTTATCGGACAGTTCATACCGCTCGTCGTCGTAAGACTTTGCGATACAGCCCGACAGAAATAGCCTGTCCTCGAAGTCAGGGCAGGGGACGGGCAATGTACGTCGAGGCGATGCGGCAACCCGCTTGTGCGGGAGGACGAGGGCGAGGGTTCACGCTGGTCGAGCTGCTGGTGACGCTTGCCGTGCTCGTCGTGCTGATGGCGGTGGCCGTGCCGAGCTTTCGCAGCATCACGCTTTCCAATCGGTTGACCACGAACGCCAACGAGCTGGTCGGTGCGATCCAGACCGCTCGCATGGAAGCCATCAAGCGTAACGCGCGCACGCAGTTCTGCAGCAACTCCGAGACGAGCAACACCACCGACACGCTTGGCGGCGCCTGTGCGTCGGCGGCGGGCGCCGTGGTCGCCTTATCCGGTGCGAACGCCGTGTTGGTGCGCGAAAGCAACCTCAGCCTGTCAGGCAACGTGCAGCTTCATGGTGACGTGACAGCGCTGCGCTTCAGCGCGCAGGGCATTGCGCACGCCACCAGCAGTTCTGCGCCTTACACCGGCACGGTGGCGGATCTTTGTACGACTGCGCTCAGCGGCGATAACCATCGCGTGATCAGGATGGCTGCTGGCTCAGTTCTGCAAACGGACACGGAAACATCAAGCGAATGTTCGCCATGAAGACATTCCACTATCCCATGCGTAGCGCGCATGCGCTCGGTACGTCGCAACGGCAGCGTGGCGTCGGCCTCATCGAAGTGCTGATCGCGGTGCTGCTGTTGTCGGTCGCCTTCCTTGGCATCGCCGCGCTGCAGGCCATGTCGCTTTCGACCAACAACAGTGCGATGGCAAGAAGCATGGCCACCATGGCGAGCTACTCGATCCTCGACGCCATGCGGGCCGATGTGGCCGCGGCCAAGAGTGGCAGCTACAACACCACCACGCCCATCAAGGCCAGCGCGTGCCCTGACAAGGGAACCTCGATGGTGAGTACGCAGCAGTACGACTGGTGCGACATGCTGGGCAAGACGTTGGGTGCGGTCGATACCACCACGGGCAGCATCAACTGCGTGGGAACGGAAGGCGATTGCACCATCACCATCCAGTTCGACGACAGCCGCGCCGGCAAGGGCGGCGAGCGCAACCAGACCGTCGTGACGAGGGCCATGCTATGACGCAGGGGCGCCTTCCTGCCGCGAACGTACGCGGCTTCACTCTGATCGAATTGATGGTGGCGATGCTGCTGGGCCTGGTGGTCATTGCTGGCGTCGGCAGCGTGTTTCTGTCCAATCAGCGCGTGTACCGCACGAACCGCGCGCTCAGCGAGGTGCAGGACAATTCGCGCACCGCCTTCGAAATGCTGGCGCGCGATATCCGCAATGCAGGGCTTACCGCGTGCAGCAACAGCAGCCGCGTGAGTAATGTGCTGAACGCCGGCCCGGTCAATGGTGGCACCACCTGGTGGGCCGACTGGAACAACGCCGTGCGCGGCTATGCGGGCAACGACAGCAACGTGCCAACGGGCACGGGTGAGGGCGATCGCGTCGCCGGTACGCCGTCGGTTCAACTGATCGGTGGCGATGAGGCGAGCTTCAGCGTGGCCACGCACACGCCGTCCACGGCGACCTTCACGCTCAACGAAAGCAACCCGGACTTGAATGCGAAAGGCGTCTACATCGTCTGCGATTTCGATCATGCCGCCATCTTCAAGGCCAGCTCCTTCAACAACGGCGCCAAGACGCTTGGCCATGCCACGACGGGCGGGAACTGCTCCGCGGGGCTGGGCTATCCCACCGTGTGCACCGGCACGGCCAATACGTATACGTTCGGCACGAATTCGCTGATCACGCAGCTCAATGCGAGCGATTGGTACGTCGGCAAGAACCCCGCGGGCGGCACATCGCTCTATCGCCTGGCGCGCAACGGCGACATCTTCGAGCGGCAAGAAATGGTGCGCGGCGTGACGTCCATGGCGCTGGCGTATCACCAGCCGGGTCTCGCCGACCAGTTCGTGGCAGCAGGCGATGTCACGAACTGGACGCTTGTTTCGTCCGTGCGAGTCACCTTGACGATGCAGAGCAGTGACGGAACCGCGGGCGCCGCCCCCATCACGCGCTCCTTCACCACCACCACCACCTTGCGCAATCGGGTGCTGTGACATGAAGCCGACATTACATGCATGTGGCTCGATCAACGCGATGACATCGACAGGGCAACGGCGTTCGAATCGCGTGGCCGTGGCGGGGCCGTCCACGCAACGAGGCGTAGCGTTGGTGGTGGCATTGATCCTGCTGGTGGTGTTGACGCTGGTGGGTTTCGCCGCCATTCGCGGCACGCTCATCCAGCAGAAGATGGCATCCAACCAGTACGACAGGCAGATCGCCTTCCAGAGCGCCGAAGCCGCATTGCGCGCCGCCAGGTTGCGTATCCCGGGTAATCCAGCCGACATCGCACGCAACTGCCGCACCGGTGGAACGGTGTGCCTTTCCAATCCCTTCAACGATGCCAACCTGCCGGCCAACGCCATCCACGAGGTGAGCGAGGGCACGGACGCTGGACAGTTCAGCGCGTCCGCGCTGGCGGCCAGCAAACCGCAGTACGTCATCGAGAACATGGGCAACTGGGCCGATCCCGATTCGGACACCGGCTTCAACCAGAGCGCCAACTCCTACAACTATGGCAATTCCGGCGGCTCGACCACGGCCGTCTATTACCGCATCACGGCGCGCAGCGGCGATCCGGCCCAGGTAGGAGACCGCGCGGTCGTCGTGTTGCAGTCCATCGTCAAGCAGCGCTGATTTCCATAAGGCAGCGCTGGAACACAGCGCGCCATTCACCTCCAGGGGCGAATCGCTATGAACAACCACTTCCGTCTGCGCACGCGTGCGGGTCGTTTCGTGAGCCGACTGGTGTCGGCCAGTTTGACGGTGCTGGCGTTGGGCGTGATCTCCACGCCGTCCATGGCCGACGTGGTCGTCGACCAGCAGCCGCTGATCATCCAGCGCACGCTGCCGCCTAACATCGTGCTGATGTTCGATGACTCGGGCTCCATGGCCAATGACTACATGCCTGACACGCTGAGCGACACCAGCACCGACGGCTTTCGCAATTCGAGCATCAATGGGACGTACTACAACCCCAATACGACCTACAAGGCGCCGCCCAAGGCCGATGGCAAGAGCAGCTACAACACGCCGTCCGACATCGTCTCCGCCTATAAGGACGGCTTTCTCGATACGTCCACGGTGGATGTAACCAGCTTCACCGGCAACAAGGACTATTTCACGAAGCGCACGACGACCGAGACCACGACGTATCCCGCCACGCCCACTTGCCCGAACGGCTACACCTGGAACGGAAGCACTTGCGCGTCCGGCAGGCAAACAAGGGATCCGTCGTCCTGGAACTGCCTTTCGGGCGACGGCAACGCGAACACCAATCACGTGTGCTCGACGAACAAGAAGAACTACTTCACCTATAGCGTGACGGTGAGCGGCGCCAATGCGCAGCGCTATGTCGGCAAGAATGGCGATTGCGCCAAATTGTCGGTGGCTTCTGAAAAAGCAGTGTGCGACGACAGCTCGGCAACGCGCATCAACGTGGCCACGTGGTTCTCGTACTACCGCACGCGCATCCTCATGGCCAAGACCGGCCTGATGAATTCGTTCAGCAACATCGACCCTACGTATCGCGTGGGTTTTGGCTCCATCGACGGCGGCAACGTGTCGGGCCTGGGCGACGGCTATTTCCCGTTCACCACCTCGATCACCAGCAACAACAAGCAGGTCAGTTACTCCTCGGGCCTGGCGAAGGTCAAACCGTTTGGCGATGGCTCCACTGACACCCAGAGGGCGAAGTTCTGGTCCTGGCTGGAAGGCGAGGTGCCCAATGGCGGCACGCCGCTGCAGCAGGCACTGGACTTCGTGGGCCAGTACTACAAGACGGACGATCCGTGGTCGGCGATGAAATCCGATCCCGACTACGACACGGCGGCTTCCCATTCGGAACTGGCCTGCCGGCAGTCATACACCATCCTCACTACCGACGGTTTCTGGAACGGCAACAATCCGGCCACGGCCATCGGCAACGCCGACAACACCAAGGTGACCAATACCGGCCCCAACCAGAAGACGTATACCTATACGCCGGCGGCGCCTTTCAGTGATACCAACTCGCTGACGCTGGCGGACGTGGCGCAGTACTACTGGGTCAACGATCTTCGTCCCGATACACCCAACGAAGTGCCGGTGAACAAGGACGTGGACCCCGCGTTCTGGCAACACATGACCACCTTCACGCTGGGTCTTGGTTTCGTCCCAACGGGCATCACGCCTTCCACGGCAACTGTCGACGATATCTTCAGTTGGTCGCGCAACGGTCCGGCCATCGCCAATTTCAGCTGGCCCAAGCCGGCGGCAGACAGCCAGAACAACATTGCCGACCTTGCGCACGCTGCCGTCAACGGCCGCGGTGGCTTCTATTCCGCGACCACGCCGCAGGCCTTCACCGACGGCCTGAAGGACGCCCTCAAGCGCGCGGAAGAGCGCGTGGGCACCGGCGCCAGCCTGGCCGCCAATTCCACCCAATTGAAGACCGGCACCAAGGCGTACCAGGCGACCTATGTCACGGCGAAGTGGACGGGCGATCTCAAGGCGTTGTCCATCGATGCGAATACCGGCGCCATTGCCACCGCGTCGGACTGGGTGGCGTCCAAGGTGCTGCCGGCCTTCGGCAGCCGCAAGGTGTACACGTATAACGTGGCCGCCACCGGCACCAATCCCACGGTGTTCCAGTTCAACTCGGCCAACCTGAACCTGCTTTCCACCGCGCAGCAGAATGCGCTGGGTTCGACCGCGGCGGAACAGCAGACGGTGATCGATTACCTGCTGGGCGACAATTCCAAGGAGTCGACCCAGAAGGGTGGCACGTTGCGCAGCCGCGACACGGCGTTGGGCGACATCGTGAACTCGCAGCCGGTCTACGTGGGCGAGCCGACCGCGAACCAGTTCGTGGGCAAGACGTTCAAGGGCTCCACGAGCTTCGCCAGCTATGCAACGAGCAAGAGCGGTCGTACCGGTCGCATCCTGGTGGCTGCCAACGACGGCATGCTGCATGCCTTCAATGCCGCCGACGGCAAGGAGGTCTATGCGTACCTGCCTTCATCCGTCATCACCAGCAATCTCAAGAGCCTCGCCAACACCAACTACGGTGGAACAAGCCTTCCTCACCAGTACTTCAACGATGGCGAACTGACCGTAGCGGATGTGTATTTTGGTCCCAGCGGTTCGGAAAGCTGGCATACCGTGGCCGTAGGTACAACCGGGCGAGGCAAGGCCAAGGCGGTATACGCGCTCGATGTCACTGATCCGGCCACCTTCAAATTGCTGTGGGAACGCTCCGCCGCCGATGGCTTGGCCAACAGCGACTATATCGGCCAGATGACGGGCAAGCCGGTGATTGCGCAAACCGCCAACGGCACGTGGTCGGTGTTGATCGGCAACGGCTACAACAGCGCCAACAATACGGCCGCGCTGCTGCAGTTCGGCGTCACCGATGGCACGTTGACGGTGCACGCGGTCAGCGACACTGGTACGGGCAATGGTCTTGCCGCGCCAGCGGTGTGGATCGGCGAGCCCACCAATGGCATCAGCACCCTGGCTTATGCCGGCGACGCGAAAGGTCAGGTATGGAAGTTCGTGCTCAACGATGGCACCGATCCCAAGCCCAGCAGCACCGGATCGTTGGTGTTCAAGGCGGTGGACAAGGACAGCAACGCGCAGCCGATCACGGCGGGCATGCTGATGGGGCGCGATCCGACCACGGGCAACTTGTGGCTCTTCTTCGGCACCGGCAAGTACCTCACCTCGTCGGACCTCGATAGCCGGGCCACGCAAACGTGGTACGGCATCATCGCGCAGTCGCCCAGCAGCGACACCGTGGTGAGCAATCTCTCCAACGGCCGCAGTGCGCTGGTGAAGCGCGAAATCCTAGTGGAGACGGCCGGCGCCGCCGCCACCAAGGACACCCCCGCCGTGTCGCCCGGACGCGCCATTACCGCCACGCCGGCGGTCAGCGATATCGACACCAAATCGGGTTGGTACATGGACCTGATCTCGCCGCTCAACGGTGTCGAAGGCGAACGCATCGTCACGCCCAATATCTTCCAGGGCAGCGTCCTGCTGGGTACCACGCGCATTCCGCAGGCGGTGGATGCATGCAACCCGTCCGGCCGCGGCTGGATCATGGCGGTGAACCCGTTCACTGGTACCGCAGCCACGACGAGCTTCTTCGATCTCAACGGCAACGGCGCGATCAACGATGACGATGCGCTCAAGTCGGGCGGCAAGACCTACACCAACAGCGGCATCGGTTTCAGTTCGCTGCCCAACAACCCGATCTTCGTGGGTGGCGTGATGCTGGTGAGCTTCGACAACGGATCCAACAGCAGCATCAATACCGCGGGAACCCAGGGCTCATTCACCCGCGTGTCCTGGCGCGAACTGATCAACCCCTGAGGCATGCCGATCATGCAAACGACCCGCGTCAACGCCATGCCGAACCGCCATTTCCATCGTGGCTTCTCCCTCATCGAGGTGATGGTGGTGGTGGCCATCATCGCCATCCTCGCGGCCATCGCATGGCCTAACTACACGCGCCATGTCGGTCGTACGCACCGCGTGGCCGCGCAGGCGTGCATGGCCGAATACGCCAACTACATGGAGCGGTACTACACCAGCAACCTGCGTTACGACCAGACGCAGGCTGGCGTGGCCAATGCCGATCCGCATCTGGACTGCCAAACGCAGGTGTCCCGCAACTACACCCTGACGCCTGCGACCACGTCAACGTCGTTCACCGTCACCGCGACGCCGACCACGGTGCAGGCGTCGCGCGACACGCTATGCGGCACGTTGACGCTCAACCAGCGCGGCACGCGCGGGCCGACGACCAGCGGCTGTTGGTAGTGATGGGTTTGAAAGCGGCCGCCATTCGCGGCCGCTTTCATGAGACGTCCGCGTCGCCGGATGACCAGCGCTGGTGCAACCCGGAATGGCGGTGCACGGGCTGCTCCACCGACTGGCGCACGATGGCAGTCGGCGCCAATAGGCTGAACCAGCGACGTGCACGCGTAATGCCGGTGTAGAGAAGCTCACGGGTCAATACGGCGCTCGCGTCGGTCGGCAGTACCAGCGCCGCGTGATCGAACTCCGAGCCCTGCGACTTGTGCACCGTCATGGCGTAAACAGTTTCCCGTTCGCCGAGTCGTGATGGCAAGACGAAGCGGATGCGCGTGGCACTGTCCTCGGCGCCGCCAGCCACTTCGAAGGCAACACGCAGGTGCAGTGCGCCTTGCTCATCGGGTACGCGCAGCACGATGCCCACATCGCCATTCATGAGTCCGAGGCTGTAGTCGTTGCGCGTGACCAGTACAGGGCGGCCTTCGTACCACTCGTGCGTGGTGTCGATAAGCTGGGCCTGGTGAAGAATGCCAGCGATCTGGCGATTGAGGCCCTCCGCCCCGAACGGTCCGTGCCGCAACGCGCACAGCAACTGGAAACTTCCAAACGCGCGCAGGACGCCGCGAGCCCAGTCGTCCCATGCGTGTGCATCGGCGCGTGGCGACGGGCGTTCGCGCTGCAGCCATTGGAGGTAATGACGATAACCCTGCGGCTGCAGGTCGCCGGCGTGGGGCAGGAATCGCGAAGCACCGCCGTCCAGCACCAGGTGGCTTAGCGAGCGCGCATCCGCCGCCGCGTCACTCCACGCGATGTCGGCATGCTGCTCCGAGAGCAATGCATGCACCTGGGCTGCGTGACCTTCGTTCACGCGTTGCGCCAGCGTGCCGATGCCGCTGTCCGCCCCAAAACGATGACTGTGGCGCAGCATCGCGACGTGCTGGTCGAGTGGCCGGGCGTCGCCGCGCACCCACGCGTCGATGCGGTCGCCCGTGGTCTCGCGCAGCCATTGCGCTGTTGCCTCGCTGTAGTGACCGGCCTCGGCGCGTCGACACAGGTCGCCGAGCACGGCGCCGGCTTCCACCGACGACAGCTGGTCCTTGTCGCCGAGCAGGATCAGTCGCGCATCGTCCGGCAGCGCCGCCAATACGGCGGACATCATCTCCAGATCGATCATCGACGCCTCGTCGATCACCAGCACATCCAGATGCAGCGGATGGCTGCTGTCGTGGCGAAAGCGCCGCGTGTCCGGCCGCGCACCAAGCAATCGGTGCAGCGTATCCACCTGGCTGGGAATGCTGGCGCGCACGTCATTATCCACATCGAGCTGGGCAATCTGCGTGCTGATGGACGACTGCAGTCGCGCTGCCGCCTTGCCGGTGGGCGCCGCCAGGCGAATGCGCAGCGACCGCGCCGTTTCCTTGCGATGCAGGGTCTGCAGCAGGCCAAGCAGGCGCACCACCGTGGTGGTCTTGCCTGTGCCTGGGCCGCCCGTGATCACCGTGAAGGCACCACGCGCGGCGAGCGCGCAGGCGACGCGTTGCCAGTCGGGATCTTCGGTGGATGACGTGGAGGGGAACAGGCGCGACAGTTGCGTCGAAAGCAGCGGCGAGACATCGCTCGCGCGTGCCAGCCGCTGTTCGATCGCCTGGGCCACGCGTTGCTCATGATTCCAGTAGCGGCGCAGATAGATGCGGCTGCCGTCCAGCACCAGCGGCGAGGCCGACGAAGATCCTTCGTCCGACGATGCCATCAAGGCCGACGACAGCAGCGACGACGAAGTGGCCGACGCATCGGCGAGCATGCTGCGCCAGCTTGCAGGCCAGCCGGCATCGTCGGCCAACGCTTCCCATGCGGACAGGTCCAGACACAAATGGCCATCCGCCTGCTGCCGACTCACCAGCGCGCCGAGCAAGGGAAGTGCGGGCGACGCCGTGGGTTCCTGCGCTTCGAGGAATCGTGCAAAGGCCACGTCCAACGGTCGCAGCCACCCGCGTTCGATGGCCAGTTCCGCGGACACGAGGGGGAGGTCATGCGACACGGGCGTGCTCCCCGGTGGCGAACAGGCGATCCATCGCGTCGATCAATGCCTTGGGCAACCGCTCGACATGGACGCCGTGGCCGACGCCATCCACGCCACGCAAATACAGATAGGCCACGCCACCCATGTGTCGCTCGTAATCGTAGCCGGGCAGCCGCGCGCGCAGCTGTCGATGCAGGGCCAGCGTATACAGCGCGTACTGCAGGTCGTAGCGCTCGCGCAGGATCGAATCGCGCATCGCGTCGGCAGTGTACGCACTCGCATCGCTGCCCAGCTTGTTGGACTTGTAGTCAATCACGTAATAGCGACCCTGCCGTTCCACCACCAGGTCGATGAAGCCCTTGAGCAGACCATGGATGCGTTCGGCGAGCAGCGCCACGCGAGGGCGCGCTTGCAGGGTATGCGCCGTGACGAGGCGATCCAGCGCCAGCGTGTCGACGTGTTGCGCCTCGAACCAGAATTCCAGTTCGGCGTAGTGGCTGGTCATCTGCGATAGTGTCGCGCTGCTGCCATCGGGCAGCGCCAGCGGCGTGCGCAGAAAATCCGCGATCCATGCTGTGAGCATAGGGATATGGGCTTGCCAGCCGCGACGCTGGCAGCGGCGCGCAATCTCCTTCTCCAAGGCCTGCGTGTTATCCGCCGCTGTGGCGAAGCCTTCATCCGCGGCCCATTCCAGCAGGTCATGCAGGAAGGTGCCCGCTTCCGCGCCGGCATGGAATGCATGGATGCCATGTGCGATGGAGGTCGGCGAATCGGACGGCTCGGGTTGCTCGACGCTGGCTTCGATCAGCGTGTCCTGCGTGGCTGTTTCCGGCGCGGGCACGCGTGTCTCTTCGGCTTCGGCATATTTCAGGCCGCTGTAACTGGATACGCGCCAGCGCTCGGCGGCAGGCCCTTGATAGACGCGCGCTTCCCACAGCGGCGCAACGTCGTCCTGCGTGGAAGGCAAGGGATGCACGCTGGGCGAGGCAAGCGGGCGGATCACCATGTTGGACTCGCCGTCACGCAATGCCTGGAGGCGCGGCATGAGATCGGCAGGCTCGATCCTTGCACCTCCCGACAACACATAGCCGAATGCGGATTTGTGCAGCGTCGAGGCCTTGCCCGTGCCGGAGCGCGTACAGGCCACGCCCATCCAGCAGGCATATTGGGCACGCGTGAGCGCGACATACAGAAGGCGCAGGTCTTCCTGCAGACGTTCTCGATCGGCCTGTGCGAGCGCGGCTTCACTGGCGCGAAGGTCCATGCGCAATTCGCCGTCCTCGTCGTGCCAGGTAAAGCTGTCGTCCGCTTTCAGCTCGCGCGCCGAACAGATGAAAGGGAGCAGCACCAGCGGATATTCAAGACCTTTCGATTTATGGATGGTCACCACCTTGATCAGTGCTGCTTCGCTTTCAAGGCGCACGATCTGCTCGTCGGCAGTATCGGCCTGCGGATCATGCGCGGTGGCAATTTGCGAGGCGAGATAACGGATCAGCGCGTGTTCGCCATCCAGCGTGGCGGCCGCGTGCTGCAGCAGTTCCGCCAGATGCAGCAGATTGGTCAGCGCACGCTCGCCATCGGCATGGACGAGCAGGCGCGACGGCAGGTCGAAGGCATGCAGCAGGTCGTGCAGCATCGCGAGGACGCCATGCCGCTGCCAGGTGAGATGCAACTGGCGGAAGCGGTCGCCGCAGGCTTCCCAGTGATGCTCGTCCAGGTTCAGGCGGTCGAGTTCCTCGTCGCTTTGTCCCAGCGTTGGCGTCGCGAGCGCGGCACGCATGGCACGGTCGGAGCCGGGCTCCGCGCACGCGCGCAACCAGCGCAGCAAGTCGGTGGCTTCCGGCGAGGCATACACGGAATCGCGGTCGGAGAGATAGACGCTCTTGAGCCCGCGGCGTTGCATCTCCTCGCGTACCTTGGCCGCCTCGGAACCACGGCGAACGAGAATGGCGATATCGCCGGGGCGCAGCGGGCGCAGTGCGCCATCCGCGCCGCGAAAACCGCAGCGCCCTTCCTGCGCGGCCGCAAGCAGTTCCACCAGGTAGCTCGCCGCATGGCGTGCCATCAGATCGGTATAGGCCGAGCTGCTGATGGCGTCGTCGCTCGGCTGCACGGCCAATTGCATGGATGGCAGCGGTTGATCGTCCAGCACGAGCTGATCGCTGCGGCCGCGCGCATCCACTGGGAAAAAGGGCAGGGCATCGCGGCCGCGGCCGAAGGCAAAGGCGCCATCCGCGTGCGTGTCCGCAAACTCGAATACGCGGTTGACCGACGCCACCAGCGGTTGAGTGGAACGGTAGTTGGTGCCGAGCGTCCACATCGGCTGCTGGGCGCTGGTGCGCGCGCGCAGATAGGTATGGATGTCCGCGCCGCGAAAACCGTAGATCGCCTGCTTGGGATCGCCGATCAACAACAGGCCGGTTGCATCGCGACGCGCGTACACGCGATGGAAGATGCGCCACTGCAAGGGATCGGTGTCCTGGAACTCATCGATCAGCGCCATCGGATATTGCGCGGCGATGGTATCGGCGAGACGCTTGCCGGTATGGCCATGCAAGGCACCGTCGAGACGCTTGAGCATGTCGTCGAAGCCGAGTTGTGAGCGGCGCTGCTTGGTTTCCTCCAGTTTGGCCGCCACCCAGCCCGTGGCGTGCGCCAGCACGGGCGCGCGCCACGGCGCGACCAGGCCTTGCGCTTCCACGCAGGCTTCGACTGCACTGAAGGCCGCGTGCTGCAACGCGTCGGCGTTCTTGTTCCTGGCGGCGGCCAGTGCTGACTGCGTGTAGCGGGGCAAGGTAGCCGATGCATCCGCGCCATCGTTCGCCCATGCGCGAAGCACGGCGAGTTCATCGATCACCTTCTCGCGGCGCATCTTGTTGCCATTCAGTGCACCGGCATCGAGTGCGCGGACGAACATGGCTTCGATGGCGTCGACATCCTCGCGCCAGCGCTGCCGTGCCTGCGTTTCGGCGGCGGTGACGTTATTCACGTGATGCCGGAACTGATCCAGCACGCGCGAGGGATCGGGCAGCGGCTTGCCGTCCAGTCGCAGGCTCTCGGGCGGTTGGCGCAGCAGCGGGCGCAGGTCGGCCTGCAGGTCGGCGGGCGCTTTCCACCAGCGTGACACCAGGGCTGCTCCTTCCCGGTCCAGCGGGAAGAAATGGCAGCGCCAGTAGTCGCGCACGATGTCCGCAAGCAGCGCGCTTTCATCCGTATCCGTGTCCTGCACGAATGGATGTCCGCTGTCGAACGCGTGCTGGCTCAGCATGCGCTGGCACCACGCGTGGATCGTGTGGATCGCCGATTCATCCATCCATTGCGCGGCCAGATCGAGCTGCCGCGCCGCACGTGCGCGGGTATCGTCGTCGGGATAGAGGGCGATCAGGTCGCGCAGGAAATCGTCCGGCGCACGACGGCCGCGAAAGGCATCGGCGGCTTCGCTCAGTCGCTCGCGAATGCGTTCGCGCAACTCGGCCGTGGCCGCCTTGGTGAAGGTGAGCACGAGTATCTGCGAAGGCAGCAACGTCTTGCCGCCTGGCGTGCCATGGCCGAGTACCAGGCGCAGGTAAAGCGCGGCGATGGTCCAGGTCTTGCCGGTGCCGGCGCTGGCTTCGATCAATTGGATGCCATGCAGCGGGAGCTGCAAGGGCTGGAGCGGTGCGGTCGTGCTCATGCTTCCGCTCCATCGGAGATCGCCGCGATCATCGGCTGGTAAAGCGCCAGCCAGTGATGAAAACCGCCGGCTTCCAGCGCTTCGAAACGCGGCCACGCGCGAGCGAGATAGGCGTCTTCCTGCACCTCGCCCATGCCGCCAAAGCCACTGCCTTCATAGGCAAGCTGCGACTGCTTGCGCGCCTTTTCGGGATCGTCGATGTGCTGCAGCCAGGCGAACGCCGTCTTGCGGGCGATCGGCAACGGCATGCGCATGCCTTCACACAAAGAGGAGAGCAGGGCGTTGAGGCACATGGTGGCGTCTTCGGTACTCAAGGGATGCAATACCAACGTGGTGTCCACGCCGATGATGCGCGTCTGCATGCGCAGGCCCAGGGCATGCGCCACCACGTGGATAACCCACGCGCTGGTCGCCTTGTCGTAGCGGATATCGCTTTTCTGCTTCAACTTGCCGGTGGCGAGTTCAAGCCGCACCAAGGGCGTGTCGTCACCCTGTCGCAGATCGGTGAGCCAGTCTTCGAGTCGCACGCCGTGCGCTTCGTGCAGCACTTCCGTCTTTTCCGCGGCCAGCGGCCAGCGTGCGCAGGCGGCCAGCCAGCGCGCAGCGAGATCGCCGCCTTCGCGAGCGAGCGCATCGCGTGCCAGTTCACCGAAGCCTCCCGGTGGCAGGGCGCCCTGATCGGCGAGTTGTCGCGTGGCGACGTCGACGGCGGCTCGTGCATCCGCAGCGGCCACCGCCGCGCGCAGCACGCCCGTGGTGGCGATATGCCGCTCGAGTGCATTGAGGCCGAACGGCTCGTCGTCCATGGTTTCTTCGTCCAGTTCGCCGAAGTGCACCTTCAGGCGGTGATTGAAGAAATGGCGAACGGGGCGCGCAAGAAAACTTTGCAATAGACCGATGCTTGCGGCGGCATCGGGTTGCCAGGGTGTCAGCGGCGTATGGGCGGACGCGTCGTCGTGCCCGCGATGCGCCTGGCGCCATTCGCGCGCATAGGTGAACAGCCGGGCGTCCGCATCCGCGCTGAAGTAGCGACGGCTGAAAGGCTGCAGCGGATGCACCGTGGTCATGGCATCGAGCAATTGTTCGCCAGCGTGGATATCGTTGGCATCGTCACCCTGGCGTAGCCAGCCTGCCGCCACATAGTCGCGCAGCTGGCCCACCAGCACCGAAGGCGGCAGCACGCTGTTGTCGCGCACGTTGCGGCCCACCCAGCTGACATAGAGCGTGTCGCGCGCCGAGGCCAGGGCTTCGAGGAACAGGTAGCGGTCGTCCTCGCGGCGTGAGCGGTCACCGGGACGTGCGTGGCCTGGCTGCGCCATGAGGTCGAAATCGGCGGGCGCCTGTCGGCGCGGATAGTCGCCATCGTTCATGCCAAGCAGGCACACCACGCGGAACGGGATGGCGCGCATCGGCATGAGCGTGCCGAAACTAACCGCGCCGCCCATGAAGCGTTGCGACAGGCGGCTTTCGTCCATCGCTGTCAGCCAGTGTTCGCGCACGATATTGAGCGGCAACGGCGAGGTGAAATCCGCTTCCGCGCACGCCTGCTGCCATTCGTCCAGCGCATCGTTCAAGCGGGTGAGGCGATCGCTGTCCGACGGATCGTCCGCATCGAAGAAATCGATCAGGAGCTGCTGCAGACGTTCGTGCCATGCGTTCGGCGTGGCAGGCTCGCGCATGCGTGTCCACCATTGTTCCAGCCGATCGAGCAGCAGGATGAGTGGCCCGATCAACGCGGCATCGAGTCCGCCGACTTCGCCATATGGTGCGATGCCGTGCCAGGTCTCGCCATCGCCCACGGCGTAGCCGAGCAGCATGCGGCGCAAGCCGAAGCGCCAGGTGTTCTGTTCGATGCCGGGCAGTTCAAGGCTCTGCTTCTGCTCGCGGTCGAGTCCCCAGCGGATGCCTGCGCCTTCGATCCAGCGGCGTAGCGTGGGCAGGCCGTTGTCGTCGATGTCGAAGCGTGCGCGCAAAGCGGGCACGTCGAGCAGGTCCAGCAGATCGCTCACGGCAAAGCGCGATTCGGGCAGCGACAGCAGATGTTCCAGCGCCACCATCAGTGGCACGGCGCCACGCGAGGGCTGGTCCGCGACGGAAAAGGGCAGGTGGCGCGGGTCGTCCGGCGGCAAACGACCGAACACGGCCTGCACGTGCGGTGCATAGGTCTGGATATCCGGCACCATCACGATGACGTCGCGCGGTGAGAGCGGCTCGCCTCGTTGCGCGGCGTTTTCGAACATGGCCAGCAACTGGTCGTGCAGCACTTCCACTTCGCGCTGCGGATTGTGTGCCACGTGGAAACGCAGCGAGCCGTCGTTGTCTCGCCACGGTTTGCGTTGTGATGGATCGGCAGGCAGCGGTTCGAGATCGAGGATGGCCTGCTGCATCTGTCGCAGCAGCGTGCTGGCGTCGGTATCGGCGAACAGGTCGATGCTGCGGTTCCACGCGGCGAACTGGTTGCGATAGCCCTCGGGTTTGTCGAAGGCATCGAGCAGGCGAATGTAGTCGCGGCCTTGTCGTCCCCAGGCGGCCAGCAGGGGATTGGCATGCAGGTGCAGGTCTTCGTAGCGAGGTTCGTCCGGCAGGCCTGGCTTCAGCCCATGTCGACGCTGGCTAGCCTTGAGCAGCTCGCGATCCTCGATGATGTCGGCCCAGTAGTGCCGGCAAGGATTGGCCACCAGCAGCATGACCTGGCTGAAGCGCGATAGTGCGGTGAGCGCTTCCAGCGTCTGCTGCGGCAACGAGGAGATGCCGAACACCACGATGCGGCGGGGCAATGTCGCGGGCCGTGTGGTGAGGCTGGCGATGCGATCGAGGAACGCCTGGTGCACGGCGGCGCGATGGTTGTGGCACTCCTCGCCCACGTCGTGCAGCAGGAGTTGCCAGAGTCGCGCCTGCCAGCGCTGGTCGGCGGGCAATGCGGTGTGCGTGCCACGCAGGTCGTCACGAAGTTCGTAGCGCTCGTGTTCCCAGTCGGTCAGCCAGTCCGCGCGATAGACCTGGTACTGGTCGAACAGGTCGGCCACGCGCTCGGCCAACTGGAAGCGCTTGCGCTCGTCCGGGTCGTCGCGAAGAAAGTCGCGCAGCGGCGCGAAATCGGCCTCGTGCAGATGCGCCGGCAACAGGCGCAACAGGCGCCAACTCAGGCGCGATTTGTCGAACGGCGAGGTGGTGGGCACCGCCTCGCGACCCAGCACGCTGCGATAGGCCGCCCACAGGAAACGGCCGGGCAACTGCACGTCGATGGCGGCGCTGATGCCCAGGCCGCCTTCGCCGGCCGGCCGCGCCAGCGCCCATTTCAGCCATTGCGCGATGCCGTTGCTCTGCACCAGCATCAGCTCGTCTTCCAGGGGGCGCAGCGGCGCGCGGGCCAGCCACGCGGTCAGCAGGTCGCGCAGGTCTTCCATGCGATTGCCATGAATGACCATCAGGCCCGGCTGGATCGGGCCTTCCAGTGGCAGATCGAGGGTGTGGCTCACGTCAGGCAAAAGGGCGATTCGCTCATGGGCACATTCTCGCCGAGCGGGCGGGAGATGTCCCCTATCATCGCGCGGGCCTGTCGCAGATGGCGAGAACATGGCGCTGCCGGCAAATGGTTTGTTGCGTCGCGCAAGACTTGGTGTCCATACTCCCGGGGTCACGGCCATCCGCGCATATGGACGGCCAAATGTCGAAGGAAGCCTGCATGCCCCATGTACGAGTGCCCGCCGCTGCGCTGTTGCTGGCCTTGCTGGCCGGTTGCGCGAGCACGGGCAGTGCGCCGACGTCGGTGCTTCCGGGCGACGCGGCACATCCGGCGCGTGCCTCGGGCTGGGTAGAGACGCGGCTGTATTTCGGGCTCGGGCCGGCGGACGACACTTCGCGTGGCGTCAACGAGCAGGCATGGCGGCAATTCCTGGATGCGGAAGTGACCCCGCGTTTTCCTGAAGGCCTCAGCGTGCTCGATGTCTACGGTCAATGGCAGGGCAAGGGGCAGGGCACGCCCGAGCGCCTGCGTTCGAAGATGCTGGTGATCGATTATCCGGATTCGCCTTCCAACCGCGACAAGATCGAAGCCATCCGCGCCGCCTGGAAACAGCGCACGGGTGATCAGTCGGTCATGCGCGTGACCCAACCTGCTGAGGTGTCGTTCTGAAATGAGTGTGACGGTGCGCGAACGCTGGATCTCGCCGGGCGACCTCAATGGTTTCCTTGGGCTGGTGGTGGACAACCTGTCGGTGATGGCGTTTCTCGCCACGGCGCTGATCGGCATCTTCGGTTTTCCCGCTGACATCGTGTTCCTGCGCATGTTTCCCGGCACGACGTTTGGCGTGCTGCTGGGCAATCTGGCGTATACCGCGATGGCGCGGCGACTGGCGCGACAGACGGGGCGCACGGACGTCACCGCCATGCCCCTGGGCCTGGATGCGCCCACCAGCATCGGCATGGCGCTGCTGGTGCTCGGTCCTGCGTTCCTGCAGTTCAAGCAGGCGGGCCTGGATCCGCAGGCGGCCGGGTTGGCCACGTGGCGGCTGGGCATGGCGTCGCTGGTGATCATGGGCGTGCTGAAGTTCGTGCTGTCGTCCTTTGGCGGCATGGTGCAGCGGCACGTGCCGCGCGCGGGCCTGCTGGGTTCCATCGCCGGCATTGCGCTGGTGCTGATGGGTTTTCTGCCGCTGGTGGAAATCCTCAAGCAGCCGCTGGTGGGTTTTGCGGGATTGGGCGTGGTGCTTTATGCGCTGGTGGCGCGCGCACGCATGCCGTGGAACTTGCCGGGCGTGCTGGTCGCGTTCGTGGTGGGTGCCTTGCTCTATTACGTGCTTGGCCCATTGGGCTGGCTCGGCGGTGGCTATCAACCGCCGGCGGCATGGCAGTGGCGTTTTGCGATGCCGCTGCCGACGTTGCAGTGGATCGATGGCCTCGGTGCAGCCGTGCCCTATCTGCCGCTGATCCTGCCGTTTGGCCTGTTGATGGTGGTGGGCGGCATCAACGTCACCGAAAGCGCGCGCGCTGCCGGCGATGAGTACCGCACGCGCGACATCCTGCTGGTGGAGGCGCTGGCCACGCTGGTGGCGGGCTTTTGCGGCGGCGTGGCGCAGACCACGCCCTACATCGGGCAGCCTTCGTACAAGGCGATGGGTGCAGGCACTGGCTACACCTTGCTCACGGGCCTGTTCATCGGGCTGGGCGGCGTGTTCGGTTACCTCTCCAACTTGGTCGAGCTGATTCCGCTCTCGGTGCTCGCGCCGATCCTGGTGTTCGTGGCCATCGGCATCACCGTGCAGGCGTTCGAGGCGACGCCGATGCGCTACGCACCTGCGGTGGTCTTTAGCTTCTTTCCCGCCATTGCGCGCATGGTGACGATCAAGCTCAGCGACCCCACCTACGTGGCGCCCGATCATTTCGCCGCGCTGTATGCGGACCGCGTCCATGGTTTCTCGGAGCTCGCCATCATCACGGTGCTTGGCAACGGCTTCATCATCACCTCGATGGTGTGGGCCAGCTTTGTGGTGGCCTTGATCGACGGCAAGGCCTTGCGCGCGGCGCTGATCCTGCTTGTTGGTGCCGGGTTGAGCGTGTTCGGGGTGATCCACTCTGCGGAGTTGAGCGGCGGCATCTATCTGCCTTGGCAACTCGACGCGGCCTCGCGCGAGCTGGTGTGGCAATTCGCCGGTGCGTACGCGGCGCTTGCTGTGGTGCTGGTGGCACTTTCAGTGAGTGCTTCGTCACGCCAGGCCGATGCCGTGTGACGCGGCACGCGAATTTGCGATTGGACGCAAGGAAGCCATTGCCTGCCACGGACACAATCCGCGCGCCTCGTCGTGATGGTGCGCGGATGTGTGCCTAGGAACTCGTATCTGACATCACGCGACGAGGCGCCGTTGCCTGCAACTTCATGCGGCGCAAAAACGTGCTTCGCCTTGCGCTGCGCTACGCGTGCTCCACGACGTTAGGATAAGCCGCCGATCGGCGCCGCGTATCCACCGTAAAGGGCATGACCATGCAGGGACGGCAGAACAAGAGTTGGACGGTTCTACTGGCGCTGGCGATGATGGGCTTGGCGCTGCAGGTGAATGCGCAGACAGGCGCCGCCGATTCCGCTACGCCGCCCACCGACGCCGACCTCGCCAATACGCGTTGCGTTTCCGGCGAAGAGAAGTTCCTTCCCGGCGATTATTTCTACTGCCTCGGTTCGCAGAACTACGGCCTGGGACACTACGAGACGTCGCAGCGCTTCTTCACGACGGCTGCCAGTTGGGCAAGCAAGCCTGCGCAATACGTGCTGGGCGTGATGGCGCTCCATGGCGATCACCAGCCGGTGAATCGCCCACTGGGGCTGGCGTGGTTGACGTTGGCTTCCGAGCGCGCGAACTCCAATTTCCAGCAGGCGCGTGATGTGGCATGGAAGAACGCCACCGATGCGGAGCGCAAGGCTGCCGAACAGGAGTTGGCCAGGCTGCGTCCGGTGTATGCCGATGCCACGGCGGGGCCGCGCGCCGAACGCCGTTATGCCGACGGCATGGCCATGCTCAATCGCTTGACCAATCAAGGCGCCAAGTACTGCATGGCCGGCATGAACGATCCGTCCAGGCCCACGGCCGATCCCACCAGCTGTCCGCCGGTGCAGATGGTGATGAAGATGGTGGATACCGCGGCCGTCAATGTCTTCGACGGCTGGTCCGGTCACGTCACCGTGGGACCGCTGCAGCAGGCTGCACCGCCGGAAGCCTCCGGCAAGCAGTAGGTTCGACGTGATGCAAAGAAGGCGTGGGCGCGCGTCTTACGTGCGCGCGTCCATCACCCAGGCGTTGGTCAGGCTGGTGATGTCGGCCAGATTCATCGAATGCTCCGCGCGTTCCAGCGCGCTGCAGGCGGATTCCGCGGCGTAGCGCATCAGGTACGCCAGGTGCGCGCGGTATTGCGAGCCGATGCCGTGCGCGCGAATCATGCCGGCCGCTTCGGCCAGGCATTCCAGATCGCTGTAGGCGCGGTCCAGGTCGGTGCTGCTGGAGCACTGCACGAAGGCGGATGCACCATCGGGGTCGCGCGAACGAAGGCTCACCACGTCTTCCACCAGGCGCGCGGCCTGGCGTGCCGCGAACACCAGCACGTCGGCGGCAGCGTGCGACAGCTCGCTGTCGGACACGGCGCGGTCGGTCAGCTCCACGAGGCTGCGAGTGACAACAAGCAGTTGGGCCACGGGACGGCCCGCGGCATCGCTATGAGTCATGGTTCCGGCTCCCCCTTCCGGAGTGGTGATCACGACATTGTCCACGGTGTCGTGACATTTGTGTACACAAGCCGGCTAGGAATTTGTGACCCCTTGCGCAGCCGGGGCAGCGATTTGACCCCGGGCGAAGGCCGCTGTCGTATCAGGCTCGTGCGCTATGCCACTGAAAGCATTAGAGCTTATATAGTCGGCTCGATCGGGGCCGGTGCGAGCTGAGCGGGCAACGATGTATCAACGACGGTTGGATATACCCCGTTTGGAATATCCGGCGCACGGCAGGCCTCGACGGCGGCCATCTAGGTGGCTACTTCCTGCGATCTGGTTTGGAAGAGGACGCGATGCACTATTCCCGACTCTGCGCACTGCTCATCGACTGCCATACGACCGACGTGGACGAGGCTGCCCGTTTCTGGGGCCAGGCCCTGGGGCGACCGGTGGACAACGATCATCCGGGCACCCGTGGGAATTACCGCATGCTGGAGACACCGCCGGACGAGCCCATCGTTCAAATCCAGCGCGTGACGCATGAGAGCCGCGTGCACCTCGACATCGAGACCGACGACATTCCCGCCGAGGTGGCGCGCCTGGAAAAACTTGGTGCTCATGTGGTGGAGCGCCTTGAACGCTGGGTGGTGATGCAGGCGCCCACGGGGCAACGCTTCTGCGTGGTGCGGGTTCAGCGTCCGGGATTTCCCAGGAATGCGCAGCGCTGGGAATGAATCGCGGGATCGGCCTGCATCCCGCACCACCGTGCATCGCTTAGTTCGGCACCATGCCAATGGTCTGCAGCCATGTGTCGACCAGATGGGGCCACTCGGAAATCGGCAGCGGCGTTTTTCGCAGCCCAAACGCATGCCCGCCGTGCGCGTACAGGTGCATCTCCACCGGCACGTCGGCGTTTTTCAGCGCCGTGTAGTAGACCAGCGACTGATTCACGCCATCGACATGATCGTCCTCGGCCTGCAACAGGAAGGTGGGCGGCGTGTCATGCGACACGGTGACGTTCTTGTTCAACGCATCGTTGTCGGTCGTGAGGTGGCCCGGATAAATAGCCACCGCAAAATCCGGACGGCTGCTTTCCTTGTCGACCGCATCCACCGGTGCATAAAGATTCTTCCTGAAGCGCGTACTCGCTTCGGCCACCAGATAGCCGCCCGCTGAAAAACCGAGCACGCCAACCTTGTGCGGATCGATGTGCCATTCAGCGGCACGGGAACGCACCAGTCGCAACGTTCGTTGCGTGTCTTCCAGCGATGGCACCGATGTGGTCAGGTTGTGCGGACGGCAATCGCACTGCCAGACATAAGGCACGCTGGGCACGCGATATTTCAGCAAGACGCAGGTGATGCCTCGGGAGGTGAGCCAATCGCAAACCTCGGTGCCTTCGAGATCGATGGCCAGTATCTGGAAACCGCCTCCGGGAATCACCACGACCGCGGCACCCGTATTCGTCCCCTTGGGCTCATACACCGTCATCGTCGGGACGGTGACATTGGTGATGGCTCCCTTCGTGAGGGTCTCCGGCCCGGGCACCGGCTGCACATCAGGCGCCGCGCCAGGCCAGATGGGTATCTGCGTATGGCCGGCGGTCGGCTGCCATACCGGGGCGTCTGCGTAGGCACTTGCACCTGCCATCAGCAGACACGCTGCCATCATCCATCGCTTCATCACGCTTCGTCCTTTGGGCGCTTGGCCACGGTTGCAGGAGGCCGGAAGGGTCTCCAACCACTTCATGCTGCGCACCACATCGGGCGTGCGGCGGCTGTTCCTGTGGATTTTTCCGGGCAACGCCGTGGCGCGTTTGCAGGGTGCGAGCTTACGGTTGGGCGTAGAGCTGAAGAAAGTCTTCGGCGGCGCGTTTCGCGCGTCGGTTGATTTCCGCATCGCTCGGCGCGTCGCGCAGGCGAAGCAACAGGCTCAGCATCAGGTCGTCCCAGAGCAGGGCGAGGAAACGGACGTCCAAATCACGTGGCGCGCGTCGAGCGATCAATCCATCCGATCGCGCCTGTTCCACCAGTTGGGCGACCGCATCGCGTACCGACTGTCGCGCGGTTTCGAGCGTCGCCGCTACTTCGGGTGCACGTTGAGCTTCCGCGATGGCGAGTCGAAAGACGGCGATAACTCCGGGTCGGCTGACTTCGCGCAAGACGGTGGCGCCGAGTTTGGCGAGCAGGGCCGCCAGCTCGTCGCGATGGCGCGGCAGCGGCAGCGGGGCAGGCAGGTGCATGCGCTGGGCCCGGTCGGCGATGCAGGCTGCGAGCATCGCCTGCTTGGTGCCGAAGAACGCATACAACTCGCGCTTGGAAACCTGTGCCCGCGTGGCGATCTTCAGCGTGCTCGCTTCGGCGTAGCCCAGCTCCATGAAGGTGTCCATGGCCGCGTGCAGGATGCGCTCGCGCACGGGTAGTGAGGCGGAAGCCGGGTCTGACTGCTCTTTCACAATTCGCCTCTTGCATTGGTACCAGTTGGTAC
Source organism: Dyella japonica (assembly GCF_040545895.1). Classification (GTDB taxonomy): domain Bacteria; phylum Pseudomonadota; class Gammaproteobacteria; order Xanthomonadales; family Rhodanobacteraceae; genus Dyella; species Dyella japonica_D. The sequence goes on along the minus strand of NZ_JBEPMU010000001.1, from coordinate 1,244,008 downwards.
CGTAGCATGATTTCGCTGGTACCAATCGGTACCGCGCGATCGAGGCGCAAGGAGGCTTCACCGTCATCGCTTACGGCGATGCGCACGGCTGCGGCCATCTGCCGGAGGAGATTCCCATGTCACCGTCAACTATCTTCACCCTGCAACTCGTCCTGGGTTACGTGGCCTGGCTGCTTTGCTTTCGCGCGTACATCTGGCCGTGGTTGCGATCGATCCCACGCATCGATGCCCATCGTGCCATCGCCACTTTGCACAGCTTCCGCTTCTTCGGGTTGGTCTTTGCGGTTCCTGGCGTTGTCGGGCTGCATCTTCCAGGCAGTTTCGCTTCGTTCGCGGCATATGCCGATCTGGCCACCGGCGCACTCGCCATGCTCGCGCTCTTCACCGCGAGAATCCGGCCAGTTTTCTGGAGCCTGGTGGTCGCCTTCAATGCCGTGGGCATGGCCGACTTGCTGCTCGATTACTTTCACGCCATTCGGGCCGGTCTTCCCACCATGGCCGGCGAACTGGGAGCCGCTTATGCGATTCCGATCATCTATGTGCCGCTGCTGATGATCACGCACGTCACTGCGTTCTACCTGATGATGCGGTCTGCGGCGAACCCTACGCGCGCCGAAACACGTGCGCCAATGCAGACGGCGGATCAAATGCACTGAGGTCGCTTGCCGCCAGTCGCCATCGATGTCCGCGAACGGAAGCCGCGCGATGGCGCGGCGTGCTTCAGTCGCCGGAAGAGCCGAGTTCCTTGGCGATCCTTGTCGCCACGTCATAGGCGTCGCCGACGGGTTGGTCAGGGTAGCGTTGCGTGCCGTGGTTCCATGCATCGCCCATGGCGAACCAGTCGATGGGCTTGGCGGCGATGCCGCTGCGCAGTTGCTCATCGAGCGCGTTGAAATAAGTGGCCCACCGCAAACGGTAGTAGTCGCGCGTCAAACCGGCCCAATCCTTGTTGCCGTAGTCGTGCAGGCTGGCGCCCTCGCTGGCCTTGCGGTCGCCCCAGGTGGTGAGGATGGAGCGGGCGTCGTAGTCGAGGCGCAGGCGTTCCTCCGGCGTGGAGGCCCATGGATCGATGTTCGCGAGCCAGCGTCCCACCAGGAAGAAACGACTGGTCGACAGCAGCTCGTCCTGCAGATCCATCAGCTGCAGCCAGCGCTGCGTGAGGGCATGGAAACGCGTGCGGTCCTTGCCGTCATAGGCCGCCTTGATCTGCGGCAGCAGCAGGCGACTCTCGTTGGCCAGGGTTTGGCGGGCGATGTCCACCAGGTCGTATTGATAGGTTTCGCTGCTGCGCACACTGGTGGCCACTTTCAACATCTCGGGCAGCGCTTGCTTGAACGCAGCCGCGTTGTAGCGCATGGCTTCGGGTGACCAGTTCGAGGCGCGGTTGGCGGTAAGACTGGGCTGCGCATTGAAGAGGGATTCTTGCGCCGCATCGCGTTCGCTGTTGAACACGACCTGGTCGATGCGTATGTCGTAGGCTGTGCCAAGCAGTACGTTCCATGCGGCGAGTGCATGCGCATCGGCTGCGCCGTAGCGACGTTGCACGTATTGGGCCGCCCACTGCGTCGTGTGGACTGGGTCCTTGCGCCAGGCCATTTCCGTAAACAGATCGAAGGCGAACGGATTGGTACCCATGCCCTCGGTAAAGATCGCAGTGCCGGCCATGTTGCGGTTGGTTCGTCCCAACCGTTGCAGTCGCTCGGTGATGTTGCGGGTGTTGGCGCCGAGGGTGGTGCGGCCACCGAATTCCCAGATGCCACCGAACAGGAAGGCGGCATTCTGGAAATCCTTCTGTCGGTTGTCGCGCGGCACGCGATCGTGATCGATGTCGATCACCAGCAAGTGCTGGCGATCAACGCCGTCGAGCAGATCCTGGCGCGGGTTGCCTTGCCAGGCCAGCATCATCCACTGCGCGCCTGGATGCGCCGCCTCCAGTGCGTCTTGCACGTCGCGTGCGGCTTCGGGCACGGGGACGTCGCCGGCATCGCCACCTTCCTGGAACACCTCCATGTCGTAAATGACGCTGTCCCCGACCAGCTCGCGCTGGTGTTTGTAGAACGACGCGGCCAGTTTCGCGAATAGAGGGTCACGTGGATCGAGCCAGCCCGGTCGCGTAAAACCCGCCCATTCGCCCTGAGGCACGACATGGGCCTTCGGGAATTTCTTCTGGAAGTCGGCCGGCACGATGCCGTAGAAGCCCGGCAGCACGGGCGTGATGCCAAGCTCGCGCAGTCGCGCCACGATCTGCTTCGCCGATGCCGCGCGTTGTTCCATCAGGTTCGTGCTGATGGGCCCGTTGAAGCAGCACAGGTTGCCCATCAACTGCCAGTTCTGGTGCGCCGGCTGGGTGATCCATTGGCGGATCTCGGCGTCCGCATAGCCGACATCGCGAAATGTCTGGTACAGCACGCTGTCCATGCCGCGTTCGACCAGCACGGCGTTGATGCCGGAAAGGGCGAGCACGTCGATTTCCCGCTGCCAGCGCGGCCAATCCCAATAGGGCGCGGTATAGCCGTCGACGTTTTCGTTCAGCGCATAGCGGTGAGGGTGGAGCGCTTGTCCCTCGATAGCGTGGTCAGGCAAGGGAAACGGACTGGCTCCAACGCGGTCGCCGTTGGGCGATATCTGTACGTGCGCCACGTATTTCAGATACCAGTTCACGCCGAACAACAAGGCGCTGGGTGTGCTGCCTTCCACCTTGATGTGCCGGTTGGCGGCACTGATGCGAAAGCGTTCGTGATCGTCTGCTGCGGGTAACGCAACCAGTTCGAACTGCGCGGCATGTTGCGGCAGCAGGCGTGCGATGACGGCCTGCGCTGGGCGGGTGTCGAAGACTGGCGCGTTGACGGCGCCAACGACGTTCATCCATGCAAGACATGCCAGGCCGGCAAGCCAGATCCGCGAAGCAGCTGGGCGCATGAGGTATCCATGGGTGGCGTCGATCCCGCATCGTATACCGTGCCGGCCATGTTTTTTTTCGAAGCCTACGCGCGGAATCTGCGCCGTGCATCGCGAATGAACACTTTCGACGGGATCGAACGAGATCGTCGTTCGCGCCGCACGTCATGTCAGTGGATCTGGCTCAACCTATCCCGCCGAATCCCCACTCGCATTCCTGCGGAGACAGTCATGACACAACGTACTTTCCTTGTTACCGGCGCCACCAAGGGCATTGGGCGCGCCGTTGCCAATCGCCTTGCACGATCGGGGCATCATGTGGTCGGCCTGGCGCGAGGCGCCGATGACCCGAACTTTCCCGGCACCCTGGTGGCGGCCGACCTGAGCGATCGCCAGGCGACGGGTCGCGTGCTCGCCGAGCTGGTGAGCCGGTTCTCCTTCGATGGCGTGGTGAACAACTTCGGCTACGTGAAGCTGGCCAATATCGGCGAGGTGGACCTGGACGAACTGGAGTTCTCCATGCGCCTCAACCTGGTTCCGACCGTGCAGACCGTGCAGGCACTGCTGCCGCAGATGCGCGCCAAGGGTTGGGGTCGTGTCGTCAACGTCACCAGCCTGGTCGCGCTCGGCATGACGCAGCGTACGGCCTATGCCGCCGCGAAGAGCGCGATGAACAGCTTCACGCGCACCTGGGGCCTGGAGCTTGCCGAGACGGGCATCACCGTCAATTCGGTGGCGCCGGGTCCCACGGAAACCGAACTGTTTCGCCAAAACACGCCGGAGGGTAGCGCGGCCGAAGCGCGTTTTCTGTCGCTCGTTCCGATGCGGCGCCTGGGCAAGCCGGAAGAACTGGCTGCGACCATCGCGTTCCTGCTCTCGGACGATGCCGCCTACATCACCGGGCAGACCCTGTACGTGGACGGCGGCGCGTCGATCGGCAAAGCCGCGGCCTGAGGCGCGCGAGCCGCATCGTGGCGGATGCCCGCTGCCGAATGGCAGCGATGGATCAATCGCTGGCGAGCCGTTCGATGACCAGGTCGAGCAGGGCACGCAGGCGTCCCAGCCTGCGCAGGTCGCGGTGATAGCCGATCCAGGTGTCGCGAGACGGTGGGTGTTCTTTCAACGGCAAGCGTTCGATGCCCTTGGTGGCATCGCCCAAGGGACGTGGCAGCACGGCCAATCCCACGCCGTCCGCGCACAAACGCGCATGCACGTCGCGTGCGTTGCTGCGAAAGGCGACGGTGGCGTGGGGGAACTGCGCCTGCAGCCACGCGACATCCGGCATGTCGCCAAAGGCGTGGTCCATGGTGATCAGTGACGCGCCCTTGCCATTGCCCGCCCTGGGCCGGCGCGTGCCCTTCTTGAGGTAAACCGCGTAAGGCATGCGCAGCAGTTTTCGCGAAACCACGTCGGGTTCTTCGAAGGGCTTGATGCGGAAGGCGAGATCAGCCTCGCGGCGCGCGAGGCTGAGGAAGCGCGTATCGGTGAGCAATTCCAGGGTGACGCGCGGATGCTCGCGCGAGAACTCCGCCAGCACCGGCGCCAGCACGTGGACGCCGAACCAGTCGGAGGAAGTGATGCGCAGCAGGCCATCGAGTTCCTGTTGCTGGCCGGCCAGCGTCCGCTGGAACGCGAGCACTTCCTGCTCCATGCGCTCGGCGTGCTGGCAGACCACCGTGCCTTCCTCCGTCAGCACGAAGCCGTCGCTGGTGCGCTGGAACAGGGTCTGGCCGAGCGAGGCTTCCAGCGCGCGCAGTCGTCGGCCCATGGTGGGCTGGGTTTGCCCCAGGGCGCGGGCGGCGGCACCCAGCGTGCCTTCGCGGGCGATGGCCAGGAAGATCCTCAGGTCGCTCCATTCCATGGTGATTGCCTTTGTTTGCCGGGCCATTCGTGGCATGCAATTTTGCATGGAAAGAATGCATTCTATTTAGTTTTCATGCAATTGGGACTGGCGTACCTTGAGCGCATCCCAATCGCGAGGAAGTCGCCGTGAGCGTTCTACCGTCCATGCAAGCCGCCGTGCTCGAACAGCATGGCAACGTCTTTCGCCGCGCTGCCGTGGCGCGGCCGGTGCCCGCCCAAGGCCAGGTGCTGGTGCGCGTCATGGCCAGTGGTGTGAATCCGCTTGATCTGAAGATCCGCGAGGGCAAGGCCGAACATGCACGGCATCCGTTGCCGGCGATCCTCGGCATCGACATGGCGGGCGTGGTAGAAAGCGTCGGGCCGGGCGTCACCGATTTCCGCGTCGGCGACGAGGTGTACGGCATGACCGGCGGCGTCGGCGGCATCCAGGGCTCGCTTGCCGAAGTCGCGGCGGTGGATGTGCGCCTGCTGGCGCACAAGCCGTCGCACTTCAGCATGCGCGAAGCGGCCTCGCTGCCGCTGGCTTTCATCACGGCATGGGAAGGCTTGGTAGATCGTGCACAGGTGAAGGCAGGTCAGACCGTGCTGGTGCAGGGCGCCGGTGGCGTCGGCAACGCCGTTATCCAATTGGCGAAGGCATTCGATGCCAAGGTGTTTGCGGTGGACTCGGCGGCCAAGGCCCAGGACATCACCCGCTGGGGCGCGACGCCCATCGATCGTGGAACGGCGGTGGAGAACTACGTCGCCGAACACACCGACGGCCGCGGTTTCGAACGGGTCTACGACACGGTGGGCGGCGCGGGACTGGATGCATCGTTCCAGGCAGTCAAGCGCTTCGGCCACGTAGTGAGCGCATTGGGCTGGGGCACGCATGCGCTGGCGCCGTTGTCGTTTCGCGCCGGCACGTATTCGGGCGTGTTCACGCTATTGCCGCTGTTGACGGGCGAGGGGCGCGAGCACCATGGCGAGATCCTGCGTGAAGTCACCCGCCTGGCGGAAGCAGGAAAGATCACGCCGTTCGTGGATGCACGACGTTTCGACCTGGACAGCGTGGCCGAAGCGCACGGCCTGATCGAACGGCGCGAGGCGCGCGGCAAGGTGGTGATCGACATCGCTGCCTGAAAAACAAAGGCCGGCGAGATGCGCCGGCCTTTGCAGGTGAAGCGGGAAGGACGGGATTACTCCTCGTCTTCTTCTTCCTCTTCCTCGCCTTCGTCCTCGAAGGTTTCCAGCTCTTCGACGCGCAGGAAGTTCGGCGCCGAGTCGGCAAAGCTGATCTGCTTGCCGTTCACCAGCATCGGGCGCACGTCACGGCGCGTGGTGCCGTTCTGCACGGATTCCACCAGCGCGAAGCACACAAGCGCTTCCGCGCTCTCGTCGCCGCTCTCGTCGAACACGGCAACCCAGCCCGTGGCGGGCATGATCTGGATGATGATTTCTTGTGAGGACATGGCACTTCCGGTTTGGCGAAACGCGGAAGCTTGCCGGGTGCCCGCCGGGACTGCAAGCGACGATTTCGTGACGACGCAACGTGGTGATGGCGATGGGACCGGCGGCTGCTTTCGCGCCGGATGGAGCCGCCACCTAAGTAGTTCGGCGAGCTCAAAGGTTTCAAACGAATATTTCGATAGTCCGGCGGTGGTAGGCCGCGAGCAACGCGATCCTTGATACGCGCCGGCGGGACGCCGTAAACGCTTTCTGCCCGCCACGCCTTGCGATGGGGGCCGGGCCGCAGGTCAAGGCCTGCGTGAAACGAGGCGACGGTTTCCCTTGGGCGCGGACAAACCTTCTCTTTGTCATATGTCGCCTGGCGTGCGCAGACTCCGGGAATTGCCCTACTATCAAGCGATGACAAATCCTGAGACTCAGTCCACAAAAGCCACGCACCGCGGCAGCCTTGCCTGCGTGGGCCTGGGCATGACCCTGGGCTCGCACCTCACGCCGCTGGCGCGCAGTCACATCGCGCAGGCGGACGTGATCTTTGCGGGCCTCTCCGATGGCATCGTGGAGATGTGGTTGCAGCGCATGCATCCGGACGTGCGCAGCCTTCAGTCGTACTACCAGGAAGGCAAGTCGCGGCTCACCACGTATCGCCAGTGGGTCGACCTGATGATGACCGAGGTGCGCGCCGGCAAACGCGTGTGCGGCGTGTTCTACGGGCATCCGGGCATCTTCGCCTGGGCCCCGCACAAGGCCATCGAGGCGGCTCGCGCCGAAGGCTATGCGGCGCATATGGAGCCGGGCATTTCCGCCGAGGACTGCCTCTATGCCGACCTGGGCATCGACCCGGGCCGGTTCGGCTGCCAGCACTTCGAGGCCAGCCAGCTGCTGCTGTTCGAACGCCGCATCGATCCCACCGGCTACCTCGTGCTGTGGCAGGTCGGGCTGGTCGGCGATCGTTCGCTGGCGCGCTTCCAGACGGGCCCGGCCTATCGCCAGGTATTGGTGGAGCTGCTGAGCCAGCACTATCCGCTGGACCACGAGGTGATCGTCTACCGCGCCGCCACGCTGCCGATCCAGCAGCCACGCATGCGGCGCGTGGCGCTGCGGGATCTGCCGAACATCGAATTGCCGGCCGAGGAGACCGTGGTGTTGCCGCCGTCGGAAACCTTGAGGCCGAACCTTGCCGTCCAGGCGAAGCTGGCAGCGCTGGATGAGCAGGAAAAGGCCGGTTTGCCGGTATAAAGCAGTACAGTGGCCGCATGCGGCGGGGGAGAGGCCCGCAGCGTTCGGTGCAGGGATTGAACCGTGATGGCGAACGTCATCATGCTTCATCAAGCTGGTGCTGCTAGGCATGGGCACGCAAGAACCGATACACGACATCACCGGAAGACACTTGGGGGAACGTATGACTGACACGATGGATTGGCTGGAGGCCATTGGCCAGGACGCAACGCTGCGTCATTCCTCGGCCGAAGATTTGAACAGCACGCTGGAGGCCGCGGAAGCCTCCGAGGCCCTGATGGCCGCCGTGGCATCGGGCGACAGCTCGTGGCTGGCCCAGGAGTTCGGCAAGCGGGTCATGCACGTGACCCAGAGCTCGCAGACCTTCCCTGAAGGCGACGAGCCCGAGCGCGAAGACGAAGGCGAGCCGCTGGATCCCGCCGAGCCGCAGCACGGCGCGGCTTCGCCGAAAGGCTAGGCAGCCGACATGCCGCATCGGTGGCGTCGTCGTTGGCCATGGCTCGCCTGGGCGGGCCTGGCCTTCTGCGTACTCGCCGAGGCGGCGCTTGCGTCGTCGGAGATCGCCGATCCCGGCGCGTTCCTGGAACAGACCGAACGGGTGCGCACCACCGACCACCCGCGGTTTGTGCTCATGCTGGAACAGATGCGCAGCGAGGCGCCCGAGCTGACGGCCAATCAGCGGTGGTATCTGCGTTATCTCGAAGCCTGGCAGACGGCGTTCGAGGGCGATGCCCCGAAGGCCAACACCATGCTGCGCGACGTCATCGACCATTCCGGCGACATCACGCTGCGGGCCAAGGCGTCGGCCTTGCTCATGCACAACCAGGGCCTGAGCAGCCACTACGAAGAAGCGTTCACGCTGGCCAACCAACTGGCCACCGATTTGCCCGAGATCAAGGACCGGCTGGCCCGATTCACGGTGCTGGCCAATCTTTCCCAGCTGATGGTGTTTGCCGGGCAGACCGATCTGGCGATCAAGTACGCCAGCATGATGGAGGAGACGCTGCCGCCGGGCGAAAGCCTGTGCAATCCGCTCTCCATGGAAATCGGCGCGCTCGACAAGAGCAACCGGCTCACCTCGTCCAGCCCGAAACTCCAGGAAGCCATCGACACCTGCCTGGCCGCGGGACAGCCGGTATTCGCCAACACCTTGCGGCTGATCAAGAGTGCGCTCTACCGGATGGAAGGGCAGCCGGCCAAGGCGCTGGAGCTGCTCAACAGCATCCTTCCCAGCATCAGCGCCAACCGCTATTACCCGCATGTGCGAAGCGTGCAGGTCCAGCTGGCGCTTGCGTACGAAAAGCTCGGCGAAGACAACAATGCCCGCAAGGCAGCGCTGGCCGTGCTGGCCATGAGCGGTCCGGGCGAAATCAGCGAAGTCCAGCGCGAAACCTATAGCCTGCTTTACCGCATCGAGAAGAAGCGCGGCAATCTCAACGCCACGCTGGGCTACTACGAGCAGTACACGGCACAAGACAAGGGTTACCTCGACGACATCAGCGCCAGGTCACTGGCCTATGCGGCCGTGCAGCAGCACGTGCTGGCGCAGAAGCTGGAAACCGAAGGCCTGAGCAAGCAGAACAGCATCCTGCGCCTGCAGCAGGCGCTGGACACCAAGGCCGTCGAAACCAGCCGCCTGTACATCACCTTGCTTCTCGTGGTGCTGGTGTCCATCTTCTTCTGGTTGCTGCGGATCAAGCGTTCGCAGCTTCGCTTCAAGATGCTTTCGCATCACGACGGCCTCACCGGCATCTTCAACCACCAGCATTTCGTGAGCGAGGCCGAACGCACCTTGCGCATGCTGGAGAAGCGCCATGGCAGCGCCTGCCTGATCTCCATCGACCTGGATCACTTCAAGCAGATCAACGACACGCACGGCCACGCCACCGGCGACGTGGTGCTCAAGCACACGGTGGCGTTGTGCCAGCGCCAGCTTCGCCCCACCGATCTGTTTGGACGTCTGGGTGGCGAGGAGTTCGGCATCCTCTTGCCCGACTGCACGCTCGACCAGGGCATGGCCATTGCCGACCGCATCCGCACGGCCATCGAAGGCACGCCGGTCAACGGCGACGGCTGCCTGGTCGCGTTCTCCGCCAGCATCGGCCTGGCGTCCACCGACACGTCCGGCTATGAATTGCAGCGCCTGCGCAAGGACGCCGACGCGGCGCTCTATCGCGCCAAGCGCACCGGTCGCAACCGCGTCATGTCGGATGCGGAGAGCCAGGGTCTGGTGAAGGCCTGAGCTTGTTCGTCATGCCGGCCCGTCGTGGACTGGCGCGGGTGCGTTCTCAAGGAACGTCGCGGACGGCACGAAGAACAGCGAACCGGTGACCGCCTTGCTGAAGTCGAGCAGGCGATCGTAGTTGCCGGGCGGTCGGCCCACGAACATGTTGTTGAGCATCTGTTCGATGCGGGCGGGGGAGCGCGCGTAGCCAATGAAATAGGTGCCGAATTCGCCCTTGCCGACTTCGCCGAAGGGCATGTTGTCGCGCACGATTTCCAGCGGCTCGCCGTTCTCTTCGATGCTGGTGAGCGCGTTGTGCGCGTAAGCGGGCTTGGCCTCGTCGTCCAGCTCGATGTCCGAGAGCTTCCTGCGGCCGATGATCTTTTCCTGCTGTTCCACCGGCACCGCGTTCCACGCCGTGAGGTCGTGGAGATACTTCTGCACGATCACATAGCTGCCGCCGGTGAAGGCCGGGTCTTCGTCGCCGATGATGGTGGCATCCATCGCGCCCTGGTCCACCGGATTCTCGGTGCCGTCCACAAAGCCCAGCAGGTCGCGTTCGTCGAAGTACTTGAAGCCATGCACCTCGTCCACGGCGGTCGCTACGTCGCCGATGCGGCACATGATCTGCGTGGCCAGTTCGAAGCACAGGTCCATGTGCGTGGCGCGAATGTGGAAGAGGATGTCGCCGGGCGTGGACACGGCGTGGTGCACGCCCTTGATCTCGCGGAACGGATGCAGCTCAGCCGGGCGCGGCGTGCCAAAGAGGGCATCCCACGCGTCCGATCCGAAGCCCATCACGCAGGACAGTCGTCGGTCCGGGTTGCGAAAGCCGATGGCGCGCAGCAGCGACGCCATGTCGCCGCAGAGCGCGCGCACGGCATCGCCGCCACGCGTGTCGGGCTTCAGTGTCACCACGAGGAAAATGGCGGCATGGGTCAGCCGCGCGGCAACGGGTTGCGTCACGATGGAAGGCACCATTCGCTCCTTGTCATTGAAGGTTCAAGGCCACGCCATCGCCTGACGAGCCGGTCAACAGACTACGCCTGAAGTATGTCTCTTATGAGGGTCATGTCGATCCATGAGACGCCCGTTCGTCATTCTCATGAACGACCGTGCCGGCGCATCGTTCCAGGCGCGGTTCCATGGATGGCACCCAAGGCCACCCGCCTTGGCGGCGGCGAGCCGGAAGGCGCTCTGTCCCCATACCGCAGGAGTAACCCACATGCAATTCATTCCCTATCTCGATTTCGACGGCCAGGCGCGGGAGGCGTTCGATTTCTACGCCAGGGTGTTCAACGGCAAGATCACCATGCGCATGACCTACGGTGAATCGCCGATGGCCGCGCAGATGCCGCCGGAGACGCACGCACGCGTGATGCATTCGCAACTGGAAACGCCCGATGGTGGCATCGTGATGGGCGCGGACGGCCCGCCGCATACCGCGCGCAGCACCGGTTGCGTGAACGTGAGCGTGGACGATCCGGCGGAAGCCGAGCGCGTGTTCAAGGCCTTGTCCGAAGGAGGCGAAGTGACGATGCCCATCGACGAGACCTTCTGGGCCCATCGCTTCGGCATGCTCACCGATCGCTACGGCAAGGCATGGATGGTCAACTGCCTGAAGACGCCGGGCCAGTGATCGACGCGGCGGGCCGCTACACTGCGGCCCGTCGTGCGGCGCTCAGGTGCCGTAGTCGAGCTTGGGATACCAGTTGCCGCCGCGGCCTTCGGGTACGCAGTCGAGGATGGTCCAGATCGGCATGAGGTCGGGTGCGCCGCGCGGATCCTGGCCCGGGTCCGCTGTTTCGCCGCCCATTTCGCCGGCCCAGAACAGGCGGATGTGGCCGTCGCGTCGCGTGAATACGCAGAAGGCGGGGATGTCGCTGCCGTCATCGGCAATGGCGTGGTAGTCGCGGCTGAAATTCCCGTTGGCATCCGAATACAGCGGCAGATCGCGCCAGCCGCGTTCCTGCTTGAAGGCGAGCAGGCGCTCGATCGGCGAGCGTGCGATCACGGCCAACGCCACGCGCTGCTGGATGTCGCGCGCCTCGCCGTTCCATGCGCCCAGCAACGAGGTGCACATGGGGCAGGGGCGTTCGCGCTGCGGGCCGAACATGTAGTTGTAGGTGACCAGCGTCTGCTTGTCGCCAAAGAGGCCAGCGAAATCCACCGGCCCGCGTTCGCCCACGAACCGGTAGTCGCCCTTCGCTTCCGGGCCGGGCGGCAGGCCGCGGCGCTGCTCGGCGACGCGTTCGATGTGGCGGCGCAGTTCGATTTCCTCGGCCAGCAATTCGTCGCGGGCACGGCGATAGGCCGGGCTTTCGCCGGCGAACCGCATGCCGTTGCGCTTTACCAGTTCGGCAACGGGAACCAGGGCGGGGGCTTGAGTCATGGTGGACAACCTCGGCGTGGAGAAGGGCGGGACGCATGCTTGGCCGCTGGGGCGAAGTCCGCGTCTACTTTCACGACGAACGGGCACCGGGCATATCGACATCCGGCCCAAGAGGCAGGAACGGCACCAGGGTGCAAGTGGCCACTTTCACCCTGTTGTCACATCCGCCCAGTGCCGTAGGCTTGGGGCTCGTTCACCGCTTCTGCCAGGACGAAAGCCATGGACCATCGGATCGTGTCGTTGCCTGCCTTTACGGTCGTCGGACTGGAACACATCGCACGCAGCCCCAGCGGTATCGGGACGTTGTGGGAACGCTTCCTCACGCGGGAGCACGAAGTGGCGCCGCTGGCGGAGCCGGGCATTGCCTACGGGGTATGCGCGCCGCTACCCGATGGCATGCTGCGCTACGTGGCGGGCCTGCCCGTGTCGGACGACGCGGCGGTGCCCGAGGGCATGGTGAAGTTCCAGGTGCCGGCGCAGAAGTACGGCGTGTTCACTCATCGCGGCGTGGCCATGCAGATCGGCGAGACCATCCGCACCATCCACACGCGCCTGCTGCCCAAGCTGGGCCTGCGGGCACATGCGGGCGTGGAGTTCGAGCGCTACGACGAACGCTTCGTGGCGCCGGACGATCCGGCGTCGGAAACCGATCTCTACATTCCGGTGGAGTAGCTTTTCAAGCGGCCAACTGCGCGCGCGGGAACGCGGCGAAGGCCTCATTGAGGGTGGCGCTGATCTGTGCGGCCAGTTCGGCGTAGTTCGCCGCACGCGGCATGCGGGCACGCTTGGGCGCGTCTTCCAGCAGATCGACCTGGCCGCTGGCGTCGACCGCGCAGGCGAACAGGCAGGCGCGCGGCGAATCGAGGAACACGCGCATGTCCACGCGCGCGGCCGCGTCCAGCGGCATGGAACCATCGGGCTCGACCAGGATGGACAGCGAGCGGTTGCCGCGACGACGCAGCATGCGCAGGCATTCCTCCAGCTCGATCACCAGCCGATGTCCCTCGGGCAGGCACAGGTCGCGATAGAACACTGCGTCCATCTCGAACACCGCCTTGCGCACTTCGTTCTCGATGCGGCCCAGGAAGCCCACGCGCAGCTCGTGCCGCGTGTAGTGGATGGGCATGGTGGAAACCTGCACGTCGTTCTTGCGCACCAGCGTGGAGTGGTTGATGCGCGTGAAGCTCAGGCCCGCCGCCTCGTAGCTCTGCTGGGCATTGACACCGCTGATGCCCGAGAACGCGGCCCATGCGGCTTTGAGATACGCGATGTTCGGCGCCGTTTGCAGCATACGTGTTTCGCCTCGAAGGGTTGGTCGCAGCCCGTTGCCGGGTGCCACGGTGGTTATCGGCGCCTGGCGGGCAAACTTCAGCGGGTTTCGTGTCCGGCCGTGCGTTCCTGCGGGAGCGCAGGGACGTGCGCCGGGTCACGCTGGCGACGCATGCCGATAAGCCTTGTCGTGGCCATGCATGACCTTTGTCCTAGACGGCCGCCTGTGGGCACAGGGTATAAGTGCCTCGACAGCCTTGAACGTCGTCGCGGCGAACGATCGTCGCGCGCCTTTTTCGTGCCACCGTTGGGGAGACAACGCATGACCCGTTTGACGATACGGCCGCTGCTGGCGGCCTGCCTGCTTGCATCCATGGGCAGCGCACTGGCCGCCGATGACCACGGCCCCGAGCAGGGCATGCTGGGCTTCACCAGCAGCGGCGCGGCCGCGCAGAAGAGCCTGGAGCAGCGCTTCGATGCCTTGCTCGATCCGGCCGACCAGCGCGAATGGCTCAAGCAGATGTCTTCGGAGCCCAACCAGGTCGGCTCGCCGCACGACAAGGCCAATGCGGAGTTCATGCTGGCGAAGTTCAAGGAATGGGGCTGGGACGCCCACATCGAAACCTTCAACGTGCTCTATCCCACGCCCAAGAAAGTGGCGCTGGAACTGAAGGGGCCGCACCCGTATACCGCCAAGCTGCATGAGCCGGCGGTGGCGGGCGATGCGACCTCGTCGATCAAGAACGACGTGTTGCCGCCGTACAACGTCTACGGTGGCGATGGCGACGTCAGCGCACCGCTGGTGTACGTGAACTACGGCATGCCGGACGACTACAAGGATCTCGCACGTCGCGGCATCGACGTGCGCGGCAAGATCGTCATCGCGCGCTACGGCGGCGGTTGGCGTGGCCTCAAGCCCAAGCTGGCGCAGGAACACGGAGCGGTGGGCTGCCTGATCTATTCCGACCCGCACGACGACGGCTACGCGGAAGGCGACACCTATCCCCAGGGCGGCTGGCGTCCGGAGGATGGCGTGCAGCGCGGTTCCGTGGCCGACATGCAGCAGTATCCCGGCGATCCGCTCACGCCTGGCATCGGTTCCACGGCCGATGCGAAGCGCCTCGACCTGAAGGATGCCAAGACCATCCTCAAGATTCCGGTGCTGCCGATTTCCTATGGCGATGCCACGCCGCTGCTGAAATCGCTGACGGGACCGGTGGCGCCGGGTGGCTGGCGCGGCTCGCTGCCGATCACCTATCACATCGGACCGAGCACGGCGCCGGTGCACCTGACCGTACAGTCGGACTGGGGCCAGAAGCCGGTGTACGACGTGATCGCCACGCTCAAGGGTTCCACCGAACCCGATCGCTGGATCGTGCGCGGCAACCATCACGATGGCTGGGTGTTCGGCGCGTGGGATCCGCTGGCAGGCAACGTGGCGCTGCTCGCCGAGGCCAAGGCCATCGGCGCGCTCTACAAGCAGGGCTGGCGCCCGCAGCGCACGCTGGTCTACGCGAGCTGGGACGGTGAGGAAGCCGGCCTGCTGGGCTCCACCGAATGGGCCGAAACGCATGCCGACGAGTTGAAGCAGAAGGCGGTGCTCTATCTCAACTCCGATACGAATGGCCGCGGTTTCCTCGAAGCTGGTGGCAGTCACTCCTATCAGCACCTGGTGAATCAGGTCGCCGAGGGCGTGACCGATCCGGAAACCAAGGGCAGCGTGCTCGAACGCATGCGAGCGCACGTGATGGTGAGCGGCAGCGCGAAGGACGCCAAGCCCGAGGCCAGGGAATTCGCCAAGCTCGCCGCCGCCGGTGGCGACGTGCCGATCGCCGCGCTCGGTTCGGGTTCCGATTACAGCGCCTTCCTCGAACACCTGGGCATTGCCTCGCTGGATCTCGGCTTCGGCGGCGAGGATGACAACGGCGGCATCTATCACTCCGCCTACGACTCGTTCGATCACTACGTGCGCTTTGGCGATCCGGATTTCCAGTACGGCGTGGCGCTGTCGAAAGTAGCGGGTCACATCGTGCTGCGCACGGCCGATGCCAGCGTGTTGCCGATGCGCATCAGCGACTTCAGCGACACCTTCGACCGCTACGTGGAAGAACTGCACAAGCTGGTGGGCGACACGCGCAAGGACACCGAGCAACAGCATCAGCTGCTCGACAAGCACGCGTATGCGCTGGTGTCCGATCCCACCCGTCCCATCCTGCCGCCCGAGCGCGATTCGGACGTTCCCGACATCAAGCTCGCACCGCTCGATGACGCCGCCAGGAAATTGAAGAAGAGCGCGCAGGCCTTCGAAGCCGCTTACACCCAGCGTGCAGCGGCTAATTTCAACGTGTCGGCCGCGCAACAGCAGCAGATCAACGCGTTGATGGGGCAGATGGAGCAATCGCTCACCAGCGCATCCGGCCTGCCGGGACGCCCGTGGTTCCAACATATGGTCTATGCGCCGGGCATGCTCACCGGCTACGGCGTGAAGACCGTGCCCGGCGTGCGCGAAGCGATCGAGGCACGTCGCTGGGACGAGGCGAGCCAGTTCGCGCAGGCCACGGCCAAGACGCTGGATGGCTATCGCGAGCAGCTGGACAAGCTCACCGCGATGCTGAAGAAGCCCTCGTAAGGCGACGAGTGCGGGAAGCCGTCACTCCGCCGTGGGCGGACTGGCGGCTTCCTTCTCCACGCCGCTCAGGTAATCGATCTTCCGATGCTTGGGCAGCTGCTTGATCTCCCACTCCGCGCGCGATGCCGCCGCGCGGTTGTCGTACGCACGTGAACCGATCAAGCGCAGCGGCGGGTGCGAACGCGTGTAGCGCGCACCCTTGCCATTCACGTGCGCCTGGTAGCGTGCATCCAGATCGTTGGTGATGCCGGCGTAATACGAGCCGTCGCGGCATTCGATCAGATACAGGCACCAACCGCTGACGTTGGCCGATTCGGTGGGGAGGGTCATGATGCATGCGCCGGACTATGGCGCATAGTGTGCCGCAACACGCGGGCTTCCGTGGTTCAGTTCGACAGCTTCGCCCGCACGAAGAAGGCGATGATCCAGCCGAACAACAGCATCGCCGCCAGGTTGGCGATGAAGCTGAAGACGGTGAAGTGCGGGATCTTGCTCAGTGCCGAGAGCGGCACCACCACGTAGTTCATCACCGCGAACACCACCACGCCGTAGGCAACACCCCAGACCGGCCATCGCGACGTGGCAGCCACGCGCCGCCCCACGATGAGCACGAAGATCGCCGCGATCACCAGCGACATGGCCCACTGCAGCACCAGGCCCAATGCCGCTTCCGTGGTGCCGCCGGCCAGCGCGCCTTTGCCGAGCAATCCAGCGGCGATGTACCTGAGGATCACGAGGGGGCCGAAGCCGCTGATGAGACTGGCCGCGCCGATGTCCAGCGTACCGGCGACGAATCCGCCCCAGAGGATGGCGGCAAGCAGAGGATGACGCGTGCGAGGCATGGTGTTCTCCGTGGCGTCTGGCGTGGTCACTCTAAACGATGCGTGGCGGCTGGCAACATGACTTTCCACAGGGTAGCCGGATGCCGTCACGCGCGAAGCCGCTAGTATCGACGGCATGTTGTTTTCCGATCCCATCGCAGGACCCGCCGAAACGCTGGTCGCTGACTTGCGCGATTACCCCGAGTGGCATCGGGGGCGTCATCGCTACGGTGTCTGGGTGGCGCCCATCGACGATCCTGTGTTGCTCGACTACATCGGTGTCGTGCGCAGCCAGCTGGCGGACTTGATTCATCCCAGTCCGCGCCGGCAGCCGCATCTCACGATCTTCGTGTGCGGCTTTCATGGTGCCGGCGAATGGGACGACGATTTTCCGTTGCACCGTCTCGATCGACAGATGGCCTTGCTGCAAGCACGTGCCGAAGCCGCCTGCGCGTTACCGTTGGCCAGGCTCGACAGCTTCGCCAGCGCAGCCTTCATCCCCGTGGGCGATCCCATGGGGCGACTGGCGCGGTGGCGCCAGGCGCTGGGTGAGGGTAGTCGCGAGATCAGGCAGGCGCCCTACGTCGCGCACATCACACTGGGCTTGTATCGCCAGTGCGTGCCGGCGCAGGTGATTCGCCAACGGCTGGGCGAGGTGGCGCCGCCGCCCTCAGCGTTGAATGTAACGGAGCTCCAGTACGTCACCTACGATGCACGCGATCAGTTCGGTTCGCTGGACTGCCTTCGACGCGTTGCATTGGAACCGGCATCGGTAACGGTGGATAGCGCGCGATAAAAAAGCGCGACACGATGCCCGTGTCGCGCTGCGCAAGCGTGGCGTTGAATCAGCTGTGCGCTGACGAGGAAGCGCTGGCCGGCATGCCCTTGCTTGCCTTGCCGCCCTTGTGCGGGCCGGCGCCCTTGCCACCCGGATTGCGATACATGGCATCGGCAACCTGCTTCTGCTCGGGCGAGAGCGCGGCATACAGGTCGCTGAAGGCCGAAGAGAGTTTCTTCATGTTGTCCGCATGCGTTTCGGTGAGATCGGCATACGACTTCATGGCATCGTCCGCGCTCATGGTCGGCAGCTTCTGCGCGCGTTCGCGGAAGGCCTGGTCGGCCTTGCGCGCGTTGTCGCGCATGGTCTGCGCAAAGGCGTCCCAGGGCTTGGCCTGCTGATCGGTGATCTTGAGCTTGGCATGCAGGTCGGCAATGCGCTGTTCGACCGCATCGGCGTGTTTCTGGCCATGATCCTGCGCGCCCGGCGGCGTGGTCGTGGGCAGTTTCTGCGCGGCAGGCGCCGTGGTCGGTGCGGCCTGCTGTGCCCAGGCTGGAGCCGCCACGAGCGCAAGTGATATCAGCGCCGGCAGGGTCAGACTACGAAGCGTGGTTTTCATCGTCGGTATTCCCTCTGCAGTGAATGGCGGCAACGGCTCAGTAGCCGTCGTTGTAGTAGACGACGCCCGGGGGCGGCGGCGGAGGCGGCGAGGTGTAGACCACCGTCGGCGGCGGTTGCGGCGTATTGGCATTGGAAATGGCGACGCCCGCGGCGACGCCGAGCAGGGCGCCCGCCACGATGGCACCGCTATCGTCATGGTGATCGTAATGGTCGTAGTGGTAGTGGTTGTCGTAGTGACCGTGATAATCGTGATGGTCGTAATGTGGCGGCGGCGGACCATGGTGGTACTGCGCCAGCGCGGGCAGCGGCAGCGCCATCCATGCCACGGCCATCGCGGCGGCAGCGAGCTTGTGATGCAGGGCGATAGACGGGTTGTGTTTCATCAACGTTCCCTCCGGCAATGCGGCGACGGTGTCGCACGAAGGGAAGCGTAGGTCTGCCTGTGTGCACGCCAGCACAATGCCATGCCGCATTTTCATGCGACTTTCGGAACGGTTTGCTTATGTCGGTGCCGCGTGACGTTTGCGTTGCCGGCACACCAACGAGGACGCGACGGCGTCCTCATCGGCGATGGAGCAGGTGCCTCAGCGCGATGCCATGAAATCGATCTGCTGCACGCCTTGCCGCTTCGCATCGGCTATCACGCTGGCGACGGTCTGATACGACACGCCATCGGCGGGATCGATGACCAGATGAGGTTGCTCGCTCCGATGCGCGGCGATGGCCAGCTGCGAAGACAACATGGCGGCATCGACAGGTGCTTCGTTCCAGTACATCGACCCGTTGGCATGGATGGACAGCCGCACTGTTTCCGGCGTCGTCGTGGGTTTGACGGTGCCCGGTTGCGGCAGGTCGAGTTTCAGTTTGTGAGTCAGCACAGGCGAAGTGATCATTGTGATCACCAGCAACACCAGTAGGACATCCACCAGTGGAGTGACGTTGATCTGTGCAAGCGGAACACTGGAAGCACGAGCAGAGAAAGCCATGTTCTTCCTCCTGACGGCATGTGTTGTCGATGTGGGCGCGGGGCCTGGGGATGCGCCGGCGGCACCAGATTACTCCCGAACGGGTGGCCTCATGCAAGGGCGTCGATGCGTGGTCTGCGGTATCGTGTAAGGCTCTCTCCGAGTCCTGCCTGCATGAGCCGCTCCCGTTCCCGTCCTTCCGAGCAACAGCCCGACCTGTTGGGTGGCGGCGCACCTGCCCAGATCCATCGCCTGTTCTTCGCGCTGATGCCCGATGATGCGGTGGGTGCGCAGATCGAGGCCGCCGCGACCGGCGCGATGGACACGCGGCAGCTGCATGCCAGGATGATTCGCCCGTCGCGCTACCACGCCACGCTGCATTTCCTTGGCGATCACCCGATGTTGCGCGACGACCTTGCCAGGGCCGCCATGACGGCCGCAGGCAAGCTGCAGGCCGCGCCGTTCGAGGTGGTGCTGGACTCGGCGTCGTCCTTCCATGGTCGCGAACCGCCGTGCGTGCTGCGCTGCTCGCAGGTGCCCGAAGGCCTGCAGGCACTCTGGGACAGTCTGCGGCGAGAGCTGCTGCTGATGGGGTTGGGGCAGCATCTGTCCCGCCAATTCACGCCGCATGTCACCTTTGCCTATAGCCGAAGCGCATTGCTGGAGCCGATCGCGATCGAGCCGATCACCTGGCGGGTGGAGGATTTTTCGCTGGTGCACAGCGTGGTCGGTGGCGGTGAGTACCGGATACTGGATTCGTGGCGCCTGCAGGCGTCGTAGGCCGGCAACACTTTGGCGCGACGCACGATGTCACGCGGGCGTCCGACACGACATACTCACGGCTCCTTCCGACGCTGGTGAGACGTCCATGCTCAAGCCTTTGCTCGCTTCCCTGCTGACCTGTTCGGTCGCGCTTCCTGCCATGGCGGCGACGCCGGATGCCAACCAGGCGCAGGCGCGTGACATCTTCAGTCACCTCATCGCATTCAAGACGGAGATCGGGCAGGGCCAGGTGCCGGTGATGGCGAAGTACCTCGCCGACCAGTTCCGCGCCGCGGGCTTTCCGGACGCGGACATCCACATCATTCCGCACGGCGAGACCGCGGCCATGGTGGTGCGTTATCGCGGCAACGGCACGGGCGGCAAGCCCATCGCGTTGATGGCGCACATGGACGTGGTCACCGCCAAGCCGGAAGACTGGCAGCGCGATCCGTTCAAGCTGATCGAAGAGAACGGCTATTTCTACGGACGCGGCACCGAGGACATCAAGAGCGGCGTCACCGTGCTTGCGGCCAACTTCATCCAGTTGAAGAAGGCCGGTTTCGTGCCCACGCGCGACCTCATCATCGTCTACACCGGTGACGAGGAAACCTCGCAGGACACGATGGACGACCTGGTGAAGAACCATCGCGATCTGGTCGACGCGGAGTTCGCGCTCAACACCGACGCCGGTGGCGGCGAGCTGGGCGAAGACGGCAAGCCGCTGGTATTCGGCCTGCAGACCGCCGAGAAGGCCTATGCGGATTTCGAACTGACCACGCACAACGCCGGCGGCCACAGTTCGCTGCCGCGCGCCGACAACGCCATCTACGAGCTGGCCGATGCGCTGAAGAAAGTGCAGGGCTACCAGTTCCCGGTGATGTGGAACGACACCACCATCGCCTCGTTCAAGGCCTTGGGCGCGACCACGCAAGGCAAGGTGGGGCAGGCGATGCGCGACTTCGCCAAGGATCCGCACGACGCGGCTGCGGCAGCGGTGCTTGCGGCCGAACCCGCGGAAGTGGGCAAGACGCGCACCACCTGCGTGGCCACCATGTTGCGTGGTGGTCATGCGGACAATGCGTTGCCGCAGTCGGCAACGGCCAACATCAACTGCCGCATTTTTCCCGGCGTGACCATCGAGACCGTGCGCAAGACGCTGGCTGATCTGGTGGGCCCGAAGGTGGATGTCGCCGTGATCGGCAAGGCCATCTCCAGCGATGCCTCGCCGCTTCGTCCCGACGTGGTCGCGGCCGTGACCAAGGCGGTGCATGCCATTCGTCCGGGCGTGGCCATTACGCCGGTGCAGGAATCGGGCGCCACCGATGGCATCTATTTCCGCGCGGCGGGCATTCCCACGTATGGCGTGAACGGCATGTTCATGAAGAACAGCGATGCGTTCGCGCATGGCCTCAACGAGCGCGTGCCGGTGAAGTCGTTCTATGACGACGTGACCTATTGGCACGTGTTGCTCACCACGCTGGCCGGTCCGGGCACAGGCAAATAACGCGACGGGAGACCGTGCCGAAACGCCTGCTGCGGTTTATCCTGATGGGGCGCACAATGGCGCCCCACACCCGCCACACATCACGGAGTTCGTCATGCGTCCGACCGTACTTGCAGTGCTGGTAGCCCTTGCTTTCCCCGTTGCCGCTGCGCTGGCCACACCGCCGGCGCCGTCGGATATCCCTTCCTACGTCACGGCGGCGGTCAATGATCCGGCCCGCAAGGACGACACCGCCAACGACGATCGCCGCAAGGTCGCCGAGCTGATGGCGTTTTCGCAGGTGAAGCCCGGCCAGTCGGTGGTGGACCTGATTCCCGGCAGCGGCTACTTCACCCGCGTATTCAGCGGCGTGGTGGGCCCGAAGGGTAGGGTTTATGCCGTATGGCCGAACGAATACGGCAAGGAAGCGCAGTCCGACGTGCAGGCATCCAAGGCCCTGGTGGCCAACCCGCATTACGCCAACGTCGGCGTGTTGATGGTGCCGGCCAAGGAGTTCAAGACGCCGGAGAAGGTTGATCTCGTCTTCACGTCGCAGAACTACCACGACTATCCGGACAAGTTCATGGGCAACGTCGATCCCGTGGTATTCGACAAGCAGGTGTTCGATTCGCTCAAGCCCGGCGGCTTGTTCGTGGTGGTCGATCATGTAGCCGAAGCGGGTTCGGGCATGCGCGACACCGACACGCTGCATCGCATCGATCCGGCCATCGTCAAGAAGCAGGTCGAGTCCGTGGGCTTCGTGTTCGATGGCGAGAGCGACGTGCTGCGCAATCCGAAAGACCCGCACAACATCAAGGTATTCGACAAGTCGATACGTGGTCACACTGATCAGTTCGTCTATCGTTTCCGCAAGCCCGGCTGATCTTCGAATGGTATTTCCGGTTTGACCGAGTCACAGCAAAACACGGCACTGGAGGGTGCGAACGCGCCCTCCAGTGACCCACCGCCCAGGCCACCGCAACGCCCCGATGACGAAGACTGCTGCGGCCAGGGCTGCGTGCCCTGCATCTTCGATTTCTACGACGAAGCCATGGGCCGCTATCGCGAAGAACTCGCCGCGTGGAAAGAGCGGCATCCGGGCCAATTGCCCTGAATCCGGGCATGGCAGCGCAGTGGCGCGCTGTCTCTAGGGCGCTGGCGCCGGCATGAACTTGAACGATGGCGTTTCCACGAATTGCGCGGAAACTTCGCCGGCATACACGCGGCCGTTCGCCATGGTGAGTTTCTTCACCGACGCACCCGGTTTCAAATCCACTTTGTGCAGGTCCACCCAGAACGTGTTGGGCGTGGTGGCGGAGTCGAAGTAGTACGTCAGGTTCTTCTGGTCGGCCACCGTGTGCCAGATGGTGGACGACAGGTTGGGCTGGTCCGGCGTGGAGATGCCCAGCGGCACGCTCACCGCACGCTGCACGCTCATCACCTCGGCCACGGCCTGGAACTGGTAATCCTGGTTCGGCACGCCGTTGATGTAGTTGGGATCGGGCTGCTTGGGCACGGCGTCCAGCAGGAACGACGCGCGTGCGAAGCGATCGGCCGCGCGATTGGTGCCGGGCAGGAATTTCAGGCCGCCGATGCCTTCCCAGTATTCGTACAGCGCAAGCTGCTTGTCGTAGATCGGCGAATTGGTCATCACCTTGTACTGGCGGCCGTGATGGATCACCAGCTTGCCGTCGATGTATTCGAAGATGGCCGAATCGCCACTCGCGTCGGAGATCGACATGTGGATGGTGAGTGGTTTTCCGTTCGGCAGCGGCGGCGCGATGATCTGGAACGGCTCTTTCGCCAGCGCCTTCACGGCATCGTCCACGCGGGCGAAATTGTCGAGGATGTACTGGCCCCACAGGCTGATGGCCATGTGCGGACGCTTGGGATCGGGCTTGCCGAAATCCGTCTCGCCCAGGTACAGCGCGTTCATGACCAGGCCTTTCTCGTTGATGCCGTCGACGCTGCCGATGTCGTAGCCCGCCGTGATGACACTGCCGTAGCGCGATGTCCACTTGGGCGAATTCGGCCCCGCATTGCCGTCGCGCTCAATGCCGGCCGGGAAAATCCACATGTTCGAGGCCATGTCTTCGGACCAGTCCATGTTGCGTCCGGTGATGACCGTGTTGTCCTGGCCCACGTACAAGGTGCGCGTGCACGCGTGCGAAGAAGCGGCAACGACGAAGGTGCAGACGGCGGCAGCGAGTGCGAAAACGTGGCGACGCATGGGCAGCTCCGGGGCGGCGGCGTGGCAAGGCCATGGCAGCGGAACAAATCACGGAGCGCATGAAAGGCCCGTGTAGCGCGAAAACCTCCGTGGGATCGCGACCTTCACCTGACGGAACGCTTGACCCAGCCTCCTGCGGGTGTCTCGCGCGGGGTGTGCTCCCGTGGCCCCGGGCCTTACACTTGTCGCCTGTTTTTTCAGGACGATGCTATGCCTTTCCCGTCGTTCCGCGCCTTGCTGTGCGGGCTCACGCTGCTGGGCGCTTCCAGTGCCTTCGCCCAGGCACCGCATACGGTGCAGCTGCAAGAGCTCACCTGGACCGAAATCCGCGACCAGGTGCAGGCCGGCAAGACCACCATCATCATTCCCATCGGCGGGACCGAGCAGAGCGGCCCGTACATTGCCGTGGGCAAGCACAACGCGCGCGCGGCCTTCCTCTCGCAGAAGATCGCCGAGCGCCTGGGCAACGCCCTGGTGGCGCCCGTGGTGGCCTACGTGCCCGAAGGCGGCACCGCGCCGCCGAGTTCGCACATGCGCTTCCCCGGCACCATCACGGTGCCCGATGCCGTGTTCGAGCAGGTGCTGGAATCGGTCGCGCAGAGCTTTGCCGTGCATGGTTTTCGCAACATCGTCTTCCTGGGCGACCACGGCGGTTACCTGAAGGATCTCGACCGCGTGGCGGCCAAGTTGAACAAGGGCTGGGGCGGCAAGGCGCGCGCCATCGTGCCGCCCGAGTACTACGCCACCTCGTCCGACGGCTTCAACCAGATCCTTCGCCAGCATGGCGTCAAGGATGCTGAGATCGGCACGCATGCCGCCCTGGCCGACACCTCACTGCAGCTTGCCGTCGATCCGAAGATGGTGCGTCTGGGCCAGTTGCAGGACGGCCCCAAGCTGGGCGCCGCCGACGGCGTCTACGGCGGCGATCCACGCCGCTCCTCAGCTGAGCTCGGTCAGCTGGGCGTGGATGCTATTGTGGTAAATACCGTGAACGCCTTGCGTCGCGACACGCAAGCGCACTGACTTCCCCCTGTATCAACCAGACCAAGTTGTGACCCATGGCCATCGCTAAATCCCTGCGTTCCTCCCGCTTGTTCCGCCTCGCACCGTTGGCGCTTGCCGCTGCGTGCCTGGGCGGCCAGGCCCTCGCGGCTTCGGCCGTGACCACCGTGCCCGGCATGCCGCCGGTGGTGAACCCCGCCAACATGTACAGCGAGGCCGGGCTCAACCACCTGAGCGCCGCGGTGAAGAGCGACCCCGCACGCATCTACGTGCCCAACCTGCGTTCGAACGACGTGTACGTGATCGATCCGGCCACCTACAAGGTGGTGGACAAGTTCAAGGTGGGCGAGGGCCCGCAGCACGTCGTGCCGTCGTGGGACCTGCGCACGCTGTGGGTCACCAACAATGCCGAGCGCAAGAAGACCGGCAGCCTCACGCCGATCAACGCGGCCACCGGCAAGCCGGGCACGGCCGTGCCGGTGGACGACCCGTACAACATGTATTTCACGCCGGACGGCAAGGAAGCCATCGTGGTCGCCGAAGCGTTCGCGCGACTGGACTTCCGCGATGCACACACCATGGCCGAGCACTCCAGCCTCAGCGCGCCGGAGTGCAAGGGCATCAACCACGCCGACTTCTCCATCGACGGCAAGTTCGCCATCTTTACCTGCGAGTTCACCGGCAAGCTGGTGAAGATCGACATGGTCAACCGCAAGGTGCTCGGCTACCTCGACCTGTCCAAGAAGGGCATGCCGCAGGACATCCGCTCCTCTCCGGATGGCAAGACCTTCTATGTCGCCGACATGATGGCCGATGGCGTGTACCTGATCGACGGCGACAGCTTCAAGCAGATCGGCTTCATCAAGACCGGCGTGGGCACGCACGGCCTGTACCCGAGCCGCGACGGCACCAAGCTGTACGTGGCCAACCGTGGCTCCAACAAGGTGCATGGTCCGCGCGGTGGCAAGGGCAGCGTATCGGTGATCGACTTTGCCTCGCAGAAGGTCGTGGCCAACTGGCCGATCCCCGGCGGCGGCAGCCCGGACATGGGCAACGTGAGCGCGGACGGCAAGACGCTGTGGCTGTCGGGCCGCTTCGACGACGTGGTGTACGCGTTCGACACCACCACCGGCCAGGTGCGCAAGATCAATGTCGGCCAGGAGCCGCACGGTCTGGCCGTATGGCCACAGCCGGGCCGCTACTCGCTGGGCCACACCGGCATCATGCGCTGAGCATGGCCGGGGTCGCATCGGTGTCCTCGCCAGAGGCGGTGGTCCAGCGTCAGCTGGACGCCTACAACCGCAAGGACCTCGATGCGTGGCTTGCCACGTATGCACCAGACGCCGAGCAGTTCATGCTGCACGGCGAACGGCTCGCGCAAGGCCATGAAGCCCTGCGCGAGCGCATGCGAATGCGTTTCGCCGAGCCCGATCTGCACGCGCTATTGCTCAGCCGCACCGTCATGGGCAGCTTCGTGATCGATCTCGAAGAGGTCACGCGCAACTTCCCGGAAGGGAAGGGCCGCATGGAAATGCTGTGCATCTACGAAGTGGCGCAAGGCCACATCGTCAAGGCCTCGTTCGCCATGGGCGAACCGGTCACCGGCTAAGTCCTTTCCCCTTGTCTGCGCGGGAGTCGCTGATATTTTTCAGGGCTTAACTCCGATATGCGCCAGGACAGGCCAGCGACATCCTCTGCCGGGCGCATACAACGGGGGCTGCCGCGTTGCCGTGGTCGTCCTCCCGAACAGGACTGTTGGATTGTCATGTAAATCATATTTTTGCATGCAAATCACGGGGTGAGCATGAAAGGGAAACGCTGGGTCGGAAGGCTCTTGTGTCGCGTTTTCAAACACCGGTGGATTCGATCCGAACCCGGCCGTCGCCAATGTGCCCGCTGTGGGCGCGTCGAGGAACGTGCCTGGAAGCACGGCTGACCGGGGTCGGATAACACTGGCAATTGGAGGCAACGTCCCCACATCGGAGCTTCCCGCATGAGGAAGTCCCATGATTCCCTTCTCCGTCCTGGATCTCGCGCCCGTCACGGAAGGCAGCGACACCACGCAGGCCTTCGCCAACACGCTGGATCTGGCGCGCCGCGCCGAAACGCTTGGCTACAACCGCTACTGGCTGGCCGAGCACCACAACATGCCGGGCATCGCCAGTGCGGCCACGGCCGTGCTGATCGGCCATGTGGCCGGCGGCACCTCGACCATTCGCGTCGGCGCCGGCGGCATCATGTTGCCCAACCATGCGCCGCTGCAGGTGGCCGAGCAGTTCGGCACGCTGGCCTCGCTGTATCCGGGGCGCATCGATCTGGGCCTGGGGCGAGCGCCGGGCACCGATCAGGCCACGGCGCGCGCCTTGCGCCGCTACTTCGACAGTGCCGATCAATTCCCTCAGGACGTGACGGAATTGCTGGCCTATTTCGAACCCGCCACGCCCGACCAGCCGGTGCGCGCCGTACCCGGCGCAGGCATCGACGTGCCGGTGTGGTTGCTTGGCTCCAGCCTGTTCAGTGCGCGGCTGGCGGCGGCCATGGGCTTGCCGTTCGCGTTCGCCTCGCACTTTGCGCCGGATGCGATGGACGACGCCCTGGCCTTGTACCGCCGTGATTTCCGGCCGTCCCGCCGACTGCAGGCGCCGCACGCCATGCTGGGCGTGAACATCGTCGCGGCGGAAAGCGACGCGGAGGCGAAGCGCCTGTTCACCACGCAGCAGCAGAGTTTCGTCAATCTGCGTCGCGGGCGCCCCGGCCTGATTCCGCCGCCCATCGACAACATCGAGAACTACTGGACGCCCACCGAGAAGTTCGGCGTGGAGCACGCGCTGGCCTGCGCGGTGGTCGGTAGCGCCGACACGGTGAAGGACGGCATCGAGGCCTTCATCCAGCGCCATCGCCCTGACGAGTTGATGATCACCGCCAACGTGTTCGACCACGAGGCGCGCTGCCGTTCGTTCGCCATCGTGGCGGAGGTGAGGGAGCGTCTCGTCGCCGCGCACTAAGGCGACGAAGGCGATGGGTCAGGTCGTGGCGAAGCTCTGGCGCAGGTCCTGCTGGCAACGCGCCAGCAACTGCTGCGGGAAGGTGGCGATCGGGTCGTCGCTGTAACCGGAGTCGCGATCGAGCAAGCCCTGTTCGGCCAGCAGCTGGTTCATCGCCAGCCGCTGCGACACATAGAGCACGCGGCTCATCGGCAGCATGAGCGCGGCATGGCCGTGTTCCAGGTGTTCCACCAGTGCATCCTGCACGGGCGGCGGCAGATCCCAGTGCTGTCCCGCCTGCACGGTGAGCTGCGCGGCGAGCTGTACGCAGCTGTCGATGAAAGCCGTGGAGCTGGCAGGCAGCTCGGTGTTCTGCAACTCGCGATCGAGCAGGCGCGCTACGGCGCCTAGGCCGCTGTAGCCCACCAGGGCCACGAGGTACGCCTCGAAGGCGTCGCACTGTCCCTTGCTGAGATACACCGCCGCGTGCGCGCAGCGTTCGGCGTGATCCCACAGGCGCTGGCCCACGATCTGGCCGTTGGCGCCGGCGCTGGCCATCAGGATGGGTTTCATCACGTACGACGTCACGACGTGGCGCAGGCCGATCTGGCCGAGCAGCACCACGGCGTGCTGCAGGCTGCCCACCGGATGGGCCGTGCGATAAGTGACGCTGCCGGTGACGCGCATCACTTCGCCCACCAGCACGGGATCGCGCTTGATGAGGTCGGCGAGTTGAGCGCCGCTGAGCTTGTCGTTCTTCATCGCACGCATCAGCTGCGGCAGCACGGTGGGCATGCGGGGCAGGCTGCGCACGTCGAAGCGACCGTTTTCGCACTGGTCCTTCAGGCGCTGCAGAATGGCCTGTTCGCTTGCCTTGTCGGGAGCGTCGCCCGCATCGACCGGCTGATTGAGGATGAAGCGGAAGAACCGTTCGGCGAGTTCGTCGCCCGACACCGTGTCCTGCGGCATCGGGGCGTCGGGGAGCACCGGTTCGGGCGCAGACGGGCGCGCCGCTGCTGGTTCCGCTGCGCGCTCACGTCCGAATACTCGCCACCAGTTCCCCATCATCGTGCTGCCAGCTCCCCTGTGTGGCCCCCGCTACGCTGGGTATATCGGCAGCTGGCGGGAAAAATGTAGCGCCACTCTCCCGTGTTGCGACGCTCTGCTCAGTTATCGGCAGCAGGCATCAAATGCTTGATCCAGCCTGCCGCACCGAGGCCGGCGCGGCGCCCGCTGGCAAAGCAGGCGGTGAGCAGGTAGCCGCCGGTGGGGGCTTCCCAGTCCAGCATTTCGCCAGCGCAGAACACGCCGGGCAAGGCGTTGAGCATCAGCTTGGCATCCAATGCCTCCAGCCGCACGCCGCCACCACTGCTGATCGCTTCCTCGATGGGACGGGTTCGTGCAAGCCGCAGCGGCAGGCGCTTGATGGTGCGCGCCAGCGTTTCGGTGTCGTGGAACTGCTCGCGATCGAGCACTTCGTGCAGCAGCGCCGCCTTGACGCCGGCAAGGCCGGTCTGGCGACGCAGGTGATCGCTCATGGAATGTTTGCCGCGCGGCTTGGCCAGGTCGGTGCGTAGGCGATCGAGCGTGCGATCGGGGGCAAGATCGAGTTCGATGGTGACGGGGCCATGCGTCGCGATGGCATCGCGGATCAGCACGGAATACGCGTAGATCAGGCTGCCTTCGATGCCGTTGGCGGTGACGACGCACTCGCCCTGGCGCGCATGCTCGCGGCCGTCCTTGTCGCGCAGATGGATCACCACGGGTTTCAGCGGCGCGCCAGCGAAACGGCTGGCGATATGTTCGCTCCAGCCGATGTCGAAGCCGCAGTTGGACGGCACCAGGGGCGATACGTCAACGCCGCGATCCATCAACGTCGATTGCCATGCGCCATCCGAGCCGAGCTCCGGCCAGCTGCCGCCGCCCATGGCGAGCACCACGGCATCGGCGTGGACAGCGCGTTCGCCATCGGGCGAGGCAAAGCGCAGCGAGCCGTCATCGTTCCAGCCCAGCCAGCGGTGATGCACGTGGAAGCGCACTCCATCCTCGCGCAGGCGACGCACCCAGCCACGCAATAGCGGTGCGGCTTTCAGGTCGCTGGGAAACACGCGCCCCGATGTTCCGACAAACGTCTCGACGCCCAGGCCGCGCGCCCAGGCGCGCAAGTCGTCGGTATCGAAATCGTCCAGCCATTCGCCCACTTCGTGCGCACGTGCGCCGTACCGTTGCACGAAATCGGGCTTGGCTTCGCCGTGAGTGAGGTTCATGCCGCCTTTGCCGGCGATGAGGAACTTGCGCCCCACGGAGCCTTTCGTATCGAAAACATCCACGGTCACGCCCGCCGCGCGCGCCGTCTCGGCCGCCATCAAGCCGGCGGGACCGCCGCCGACAACGGCGAGACGAACATGGGCGGGCGAACCTTGCGACATGGCGGGCTTCAGTTCGACGGCACGGCGGTCATGCGCCGCTGCGGGTCGACAGTGATGCTGGCCGTATCGTTCATGACCTCAAGCTGGCCGTCCTGGATCAGGCATTGCAGACGCATGCCGCGCTCGGACATGGCGGCCAGCCGGTTCACCGTTTCGGCGGAAATATCCAGCACGGTGAGGTTGCGGTTGCGGGCGAGCGAACTGCCGATCTTGTCCCACCACACTGACGCGCCGTGGCCGCTGTAGTTGATCACCACCACCTGCTGCGCGCGGCCACAGGCCTTGCGGATGCGCGCCTCGTCCGGCTGGCCCAGCTCGATCCACTGTTCGATCTCGCCGGTGTACGCCTTGCGCCACAGTGCCGGCTCGTCCTCGTCGCTGAGTCCTTTGCCGAATTCCAGCCGGTCATCGGCGAACAGGGCAAACGCCAGCAGGCGCACCATCAGGCGCTCCTCGGTTTCGGAGGGATGGCGCGCCACGGTCAACGCATGGGTGGCGTAGTAGTGCCGGTCCATGTCGCTGACCTGAAGCTCGGCCTTGTAGATGGTGGCGTTGAGGGCCATGGGGCTGCCTGTGAAAGATAGCCGCCCATGTTACGCGCTGCGCCGGTGTCGGTGGGCGATTAACTGCGTGGCAGGCCTTCCAGCAGGGGCTTGAGCAGGTCGATGGGCAGCGGGAACACGATGGTCGATGCCTTGCCGCTGTTGGACATGTCCGACATGGTCTGCATGTAGCGCAACTGCAGTGCCTGCGGTTGTTGCGCGAGCAGGGCAGCCGCGTCGCGCAGTTTTTCGGCGGCCTGCAGTTCGCCGTCGGCATGGATCACCTTGGCGCGGCGCTCGCGTTCGGCTTCAGCCTGGCGGGCGATGGCGCGCACCATCGTCTCGTTGAGATCCACGTCCTTGATTTCGACGTTGCTGACCTTGATGCCCCATGGATCGGTGGCTTCATCCAGGATCTGCTGCAGGCTGCGATTGATCGAATCGCGCTGCGAAAGAATGTCGTCCAGTTCGTGCTGGCCCAGCACGGAACGCAGGCGCGTCTGCGCCAGCTGGCTGGTGGCCTGGAAGAAGTCGGCCACCTGCAGCATCGCCTTGTCCGGTTCCACCACGCGGAAATAGACCACCGCGTTCACACGCACGGAAACGTTGTCGCGCGAGATCACATCCTGCGGTGGCACGTCCATCACGGCCACGCGCAGGTCCACGCGCATCATGCGCTGGACGATGGGCACCAGCAGGACCAGGCCGGGTCCTTTCGTGCCGGTATAGCGGCCGAGCGTGAGCACCACGCCGCGCTGGTATTCCGGCAGCACCTTGATCGACATGAACAGCAATGCCACGACCCAGATCACGATCACGCCAACGAAGCCAAACATGAGCCTCTCCTTTGTCGATGTCAGGCGCGCGTGATGCGCAGTAGCAAGCCGTCGCGTCCAACGACACGGATGCGCGAACCGGCCGGCATGCTCGCATCGCCATGCACGCGCCATTGTTCGCCGCCAATGCGCGCCCATCCGTCGCCGGCCGCATCGAGTGGCTGCGTGAGTTCGCCGGTGGCCAGCAGCATCTGTTCGTCGCCGTTGAAGGTCCGCACGCGCCGGGTGCGCGCCACCAGGCGCAGCAGGATCACCAACACCACCACGCCGCCCAGCGCGATGCCGGCAATCATGCCGAGGTTCACTGCATAACCCGGCACGCCCGCATCGAACAGCATGATCGAGCCGATGACGAACGCCACCACGCCGCCGATGCCGATGGCGCCCACCGACGGCACCAGTGCTTCGGCCAGCACCAGCCCGACGCCGAGCAGCATCAGGGCGAGGCCTGCATAGTTCACCGGCATCAGTTGCAGGGCGTACAGGCCGACGAGCAGACAGATGGCGCCGGCTACGCCGGGTAGAACCACGCCGGGATGAAACGCTTCGAGCACCAGGCCATAGATGCCCGCGAGCAGAAGCAGGTAGGCGATGGTGGGATGCGTGATGAGCCCGAGCAGATGCGTGCGCCAATTGGGTTCATAGCTGCGCACGGGAAGGTTGGAGAGATGCAGCAGCACCTCCTGTCCGTCGACATGCACGCGTCGTCCTTCCAGGCGCGCGAACAGCGTTGGAAGATCCGCGGCCACCAGATCCACCACATGCTTCTGCACGGCTTCGTCGGCGGTGAGCGTTGCAGCGCCTTGCACGGACTGTGCGGCCCAGTCCGCATTGCGGCCATTGAGCTGCGCCAGCGATCGGATCGATGCGACCGCGTCGTTGATCACCTTGTTGGATTCTGCGTCGGTCGCTGCCGATGGCGCGCCAGGTGATGAGGCCGCGGGCGAGGGCAGGGTGCCGCTGCCTCCAAGCGACACCGGCGTGGCCGCGCCAAGATGCGTGCCGGGTGCCATCGCGGCGATGGCGCAGGCGTAGAGGATGTACGTGCCCGCCGATGCCGCCCGCGCGCCACCCGGCGCCACGTATCCGATCACCGGACGACGCGAGGCGAGGATGCTGGCGATGATCTGTCGCATCGAATCGGACAGGCCGCCGGGCGTATCCAGTTGAAGCACGACGGCGGTGGCGCCATCGCGTGCGGCGTGTCGCAGGGACGCATCCACGTATTCCGCCGCAGCCGGACCGATGGCGCCGGTGAGATCGATGCGCGCCACGAACCCGTCGGAGCGCGGCAAGCCACCGGTGACATCACCGGCTGTGGTGGTGGCCAGCATCGCGGCGCACAGCACACTGGCCGCTGTCTTGAGCCAAGGCGTCACGCACGGTCTCCCGTTTGGCGATGTCACACTGCGCCAGCGAGTGTTGTCTCGGCGTGAGATAAGAGCGAGGTTTTGCTTTGCCCGGTGCGCGGGCGGTCAGTTGAAAACCGGGTGCCCGTGCGAGTCCAGCAGGCCGTGTTCCACCAGCCAATGGCGGGCATTGGCGGCGTCTTCGCCAAACCATGCCTGGGCGGAGCCCAGCCGGAACGTGTAGCCCCAGGCGTCCATGTCGGCCATCAATCGTTTGCGGCCGACGCCGGGCAGTTCGTCCGCCAGCACGATCTGCAGATAGCAGGTGGCATCTTCCTCGGCGATGGAATCGGTGGCGTCGGTATGCACCTGGCTGCGTCGCTCGGGCGGCAGCACAATGAGATGGCCGGCTTCGTGCAGCAGCGAATGCACCGGCGTGTCGTCGCGTGCATACACCGTGTTGCCGATGATGCCGGCTTCCTCGTCGCCCCAGAAGCTGCCGGGAATCGGCGTGCCCACATCCACGCGTTGCAGCGTGAGCCCGTAACGCGCAAGCAGGCGCGCAGGTGCCTCGAAGCCGATCTCGGCTAGGCGCATCACGCGGGCTTCGTCAGGAGCGGAGTGGGGAGCTGACATGGGAAGAAGGTCGCCGCCCATCGGCGGCGACGCACATCGCGATGTGCGTGGCGCGGCAGTGCCGCGCCACGACCTCAGATGGATTTGGCTGGCGTGTTCTCGGGCAGCGCCACGGAGAGCTCGAGGATCTCGTGTCCGCTGTCGCGCTCGACATTGATGTTGATGGCTTCGAGGTCGACGTGGACGTATTTCTTGATCACTTCGAGCAGCTCGTTGCGCAGCAACGGCAGGTAGTCGGGAGCGCCACGGGTGGAGCGCTCCTGAGCCACGATGATGCGAAGACGCTCCTTGGCGAGTCCAGCGGTGGGTTCCGGCTTGCGCTTCAGGAAATCAAGAATACCCATCGCGATCAGCCTCCGAATACGCGCTGGAAGAAGCCCTTCTTCGGCACCTCGAGGAAGCGCAGGGCACGTTCCTCACCGAGGATGCGGGCGACGGTGTCGCTGTACGCCTGGCCCGCGAACGAGTTGTCGTCCAGAATCACCGGCACGCCTGCGTTGGACGCAGCCAGCACGTTCTCCGATTCCGGAATCACGCCCACCACGTTGATGCCGAGGATTTCCTCGACGTCCTTCACGCTGAGCATTTCGCCCACGGCCACGCGGGCCGGGTTGTAGCGCGTCAGCAGCAGGTGCTGCTTGATGGCGCCGTCGCCACGCTCGGCGCGGCGCGTCTTGCTGGCGAGCAGGCCCAGGATGCGGTCCGAATCGCGCACCGAGGACACTTCCGGGTTCACCACCACCACGGCGTGGTCGGCGAAATACATCGCCAGGTGTGCACCCTTCTCGATGCCGGCGGGCGAGTCGCAAACGACGAAGTCGAAGCCTTCCTTGCCCAGGTCTTCGAGCACCTTCTCCACGCCCTCCTGGGTGAGGGCGTCCTTGTCGCGCGTCTGGCTGGCCGCCAGCACGTAGAGGTTCTCGTAGCGCTTGTCCTTGATCAGCGCCTGCTTGAGCGTGGCTTCGCCGTGCACGACGTTGACGAAGTCGTACACCACGCGCCGCTCGCAGCCCATGATGAGGTCGAGGTTGCGCAGGCCGACGTCGAAATCGATCACCGCGACTTTCTTGCCGGCCATGGCAAGGCCGGTGGCAAGCGAGGCACTGGTCGTGGTCTTGCCCACGCCACCCTTGCCCGAGGTGACAACGATAATCTCAGCAGTCAAGGCTCATCTCCGCATGTTTCTTTGTAGTAGTCATGGCCGATCTTTACAGCTTGGCGATCAGCAATTTTTCCCCTTCGAGCCAGCATCGCACAGACTGGCCTTCGAGGTCCTTTGGAATTTGTTCAAACACGCGATAGTGGCCGGCGATGGCCACCAGTTCCGCGCGGAAGTCTGAAATGTATATGCGCGCTTTCTCATCGCCCTGTGCGCCGGCCATCGCGCGACCGCGCACAGTGCCGTAGACGTGGATGCTGCCGTCGGCAATCACTTCGGCGGCATTGGCGATGGCGCCGTGGACGACGAGATCGCGATCACGCGCGTACACCTGCTGTCCTGAACGCACCGTGCCTTCGTAGTGCTGCGCACCGAGCGTGGCGACCGGCGCCGCGGGCGCGGGTTCCTGTCGCACCGGTTCCGCGCGGCGAGGCGGCTCGGCCGCTGCGGCGGGCGGTGCCGGCGGTGCGATGCTGCCGCCATCGGCCGGCTCGTAAGCAGCGCGGAACTTGGCAATCAACGGCAGGCCCATGCGCTGCGACAGCGCATCGACTTCGCTGGTGCCGTAGGCAAGGCCCACGGGCAGCATGCCGGCGCTGCGCACGGCCTCGAGCAAGGCGTCGACCGTACCGTCGTCCGGCAGGTTCAGCAGATGGCTCAAGTCCAGCACCACGGCCGCACGGGAGAACAGTTGGGGAGCGGCACGAACGCGGCGTTCCAGCTCTTCGCAAAGCGCGGCTGCATCCACGCGCTTGATGCGCACGTTGGCTATGCCTACCTGGCCGAAGCGCAGGTCACAGGCGTCTTGTTGATCCATCTTTGCATTCACTGGCGGCGCTCTCCCGTGAGGCGGCGCCGGGTGGTATCGGGGGAGGAGGACGAGTGCTGACGTTCGGCCAGCCACGGCACATCGGGAAGGCCGTCGTGGTCCAGATAGGTTTCTCGCACGAAGGCGTAGCTGGGCAGGTCCTTGGCGAGCAGGCTCACCTGCGGGCCGTCGCTGCCCATGCGTTGCTGGCCCACTTCCTGGAAGCCGTAGGTGCCGTGGAACAGCACCACCACGTCGTCGCGCGGCTCCAGGAACACCTCGCAGGTCAACAGCGGCACGCGCACTTCCGCATAGCTGGTGACGTCGCAATAGAAAATGCGACCCAGGCCATGGCGGCGATAGGCGTTGGCGATGACGATGCGGTCGATGTAGGCAAACTGCGGGTAGTGCTCCGAGAACCAGTGATAGTTCGGGCTGTCGTAATCGCGACCTTCGCGAAGCGCGATCAGAAACCCGGCGAGATGGCCATCGATCTCGGCCACCCGGAAATAGTCCGCGTGGTCGAAGAAGTAGCGCAGCTGCGCCGTGTCCAGGGCGAGGATGGTGCGGCCGGCGGCGTTGTTGAGCGCCAGTACGGCATCCAGGTCGTGCTCACGCACGTCGCGGATGGCAAGGGCCATTCGTTGCTCCGCTTTGAGTGGTTCGAGGATAAGACCGTTGTTTCGGCCCCGCGTGACGGCGGCATTATGACATGCGTCAGGCAAGCGCACATATCACGGCGCACCATGTAAAACCTTCGTAAAGCGCCAACGGTCGTGCCTTCTGGCAGGGGTGGAGCAATGACTTCTCACGCATTGCACCACGCCTGCGGCTGGCTAATGATGCACGCATGGCCTGGTCAAACATTAATCACATCCGGCTGCTCCGGTACGCTGGTCTGTTCACGTACCTGTGCGTCGCGCTGCCGTTGCTGTCCGGTCCCGGCGGGCTGGCGGAGGTCAGTGCGTGGTGGAGCAACCCGAACATCACGGGCTGGATCCTGTCCTACCTGATCTTCGGGGTGACCTATCTGCTGCTGACGCGCCGCTCGGGCATGACGCGCCAGACCAGCTATCCCTCCGTCGTCCAGCTGTTCGGACTGGTAGTGCTGACGGGCTCGGCGGTGGCCATGGGCTGGTTCAGCCAGAGCGGCCTCTCGGCCATGTTGATGCTGGTGATCGCCGTGGTGCTGCCCTGGCAGCTTCCGGTGGGCGCCGGGCTGGCCTGGATGCTGCTGCAGAACCTGATGCTGATCCCCATCATCGCCAGCTACATGGGCTGGACCATCGTCACCGCATTCCTGCAGGTGTGCATGTACCTGGGCATTTCCGCGCTGGTGTTTTTCACCTCGATGATTGCCAGCCTGCAGGCCGAGGAACGCGAGGTGCAGCGGCGGCTCAATTCCGAGCTGCGCGCCACCCGCGCCTTGCTCGCCGAATCCACGCGTATTGCCGAGCGCATGCGCATTGCGCGCGACCTGCACGACCTGGTGGGCCACCACCTGACCGCGCTCAGCCTCAATCTGGAAGTGGCCAGCCACCTGGTCAACGCCCAGGCGGCCGAACACGTGCAGAAGGCGCAGATCACCGCCAAGCACCTGCTGTCGGACGTGCGCGAGGTGGTGAGCGAGCTGCGCCAGGACGATGCCATCGACCTCACGGTCGCGCTGCGCAGCCTCACCGAAGGCGTGCCGGGGCTCAACGTGCACATGGAAACGCCACCCCGGTTCAGCGTGGAAGACCCGCGCCGCGCCCAGGTGCTGTTGCGCTGCGCGCAGGAGATCATCACCAATACCGCCCGCCATGCCGGCGCGCGCAACCTGTGGCTGCGCTTCGACTACGTCAACGCCAACCTGCTGGAACTCTACGCACGCGACGACGGCCGCGGCGCCACGAATTTCCGGCCGGGCAATGGCCTGTCGGGCATGCGCGAGCGACTGGTCGAGTTCGAGGGTAGCGTCATGGTGGACCCGGCGCTTCAACAGGGTTTTGCACTTACCGTGCGCCTGCCGCTGGGGGAGGTCCCGGAGCTCGCGCACACGCCGTCACGGTTCGAGCCGCCCGCGCTGGGCATGCTGTAGCCTTGCTGGGTTGTCGTGTAAAAATGAGTGGCTTGGATAGCCGCATCGTTCTTCTCCGTTGGCCGCGGGCATCGCACGCCGGCCACCTACGTTTCGAGGATCCGCGATGATTTCCGTCTGTCTCGTCGACGACCAGAACCTGGTTCGCCAGGGTGTCCGTTCACTGCTGGACCTGGCGGAGGACATCCGCGTGGTGGCCGAATGCGCCGATGGCGCCCAGGCTGTCCAGGACATTCCCCGGATCAAGCCCGATGTGGTGCTGCTGGACCTGCGCATGCCCAACATGAGCGGACTGGAAGTGCTGCAGGCGCTGTCTGCCCGCAACGAATTGCCGCCCACCATCATCCTCACCACCTTCGATGACGACCAGCTCGTGCTGCAGGGTCTGAAGGCCGGCGCCCGCGGTTATCTGCTCAAGGACGTGTCGCTGGAGCAACTGGTGGAGGCCGTTCGCACCGTGGCCGCCGGTGGCTCACTGGTGGCGCCCATGGTCACCCAGCGCCTGCTGGCCGGCGTCGGCCGCATGCAGAACCAGTTCACCAGCCTGGAACAGCCCGATCCGTTGACCGAGCGCGAGACGGAAATCCTCCGTCTGCTGTCCGGTGGCTACAGCAACAAGGAGATCGCCAACTCGCTGAAGGTGGCGGAGGGAACGGTGAAGAACCACGTTTCCAATATCCTCTCCAAGCTGGGCGTGCGCGACCGCACGCGCGCCGTCCTCAAGGCCCTCGAATTGGGCATCGTCTGAGGCTTTGACTGCACGCGCGGGGCCTTGCCAGACGCCATTCGCAGGCGTCTGGTGGGGACGTGTCAGGCAGTCTTTACGGCCGGATGGCGTTCCTGCGCGCGAGCAAGTAGTATCGGGGACTTCGGCGCTGGCCGACCCCCCGTTCATGCAGTGATTCCTCGGGAATCTCCCGTGGCGGGCCGGTCTCCGGCGACTGCCCTTGTGCCGTATACAGAGAGACGTGCGGAGAACCTTGGAATGATGCGTGTTCTTGAATTTATTGTTGCCCTGATCATCGTCGCCGTCGTGGCGGTGGTAGTGGGCGTGGTGATGCCTGGCAGCGGCCATGTCGAACGGTCGTTGGTCGTCGGCAAGGACATGCGTCAGGTCTACGACGTGCTCAACAACTTCCGTCGCTTCCCGGAGTACTCCGTGCAGCGCGAGTACGATCGCAACATCAAGTTCGACTTCTCGGGCAAGGCCTATGGCCCTGGCGCCGAAATCAGCTGGGCCAGTGACGACGGCAAGGTCGGCACCGGCAAGTTCACCATTGCTTCCGCCGATCCGAGCTTCGACAAGATCGACTCGACGGCCAAGAAGGCTTCCATCGTCTGGAACGTCGACAACGATTGGCGCGGCAACGACAAGCACTTCACGCTCGACCTCGAGCGCAACGGCAGCCGCGGCCAGCTGACCAAGGTGACCTGGTCGTATGACGTCGCCTACGGCTTCAACCTGATCAACCGCTACGCCAACCTCTACATTCACGGCGATCCGGATGCCTTCATCCAGTTCAGCCTGAACAACCTGCAGAACGTGCTGGCCTCGGTCCAGAACGTCGACTACACCAAGCTCATCCCGTACATCGAGCAGACCCAGCCCACGCCGGTGCTGGTGGTGTCCTCGTCGATCGAGCGCAAGGGTGGCCTCGAGGCCCTCAACGACGCGACGGACAAGGCCATTGGCCAGATCCAGGCCGCTGCCAAGAAGCTGGGCGTGACCACCACCGGTCCGCGCATCATCTACACGACCAACTACGGCGACCAGACCTACTCGTTCGACGTGGCCATGCCGATCAGCGCGACCAGCCTGAACGTTGCCGGCCAGACCGTGGAACTGGCTGCCGCCAAGTCGCCCGATCTGAATGCCGCCGCAGCGAGCACCAGCGCTGATGCGAACAGCAATGCCGGTGACAACACCCCGGGTGGTCATGACCGCTTCGGCCGCCTGATCATCGACAACGACGTGCGCGCCTTCCTTGCCTTCGGTGGCCCGGCCCTCAAGGCCGTGTGGAACGGCACCGCCGCCGGCGTGCCGCAGACCCGCGACCTGATGAAGGCCTACGCCCAGACCCACGGCTACAAGTTCGACGAAGTGGTGAACCGCTTCTACGACATCGAAGCCAAGCCGGAAGTGAAGCAGGGCGACGAAGTCACCCAGTACGCCGAGTTCGACGTGTACCTGCCGCTGAGCTGGGCTCCGGACCAGACCCCGGAACAGGCTGCCGGCATCAAGCCGCCGTCGCTCGAGGACACCAGCAGCGAGCAGGCTCCGGCATCGTCCGGCACCGCCGCCGCTCCGGCCAGCGCTGCCAGCGCCGGCAAGTAAGTCGCCTCGGCGGCAAGCATCGAAAAGGCCCTTCCTCGCGAAGGGCCTTTTCATTTCAGGGCTTCGTACGAGCCGGTTCCCGCGAACTTTTCGGTTACAGTGCGGGTCGACGTTGCAGCCACGTTCCGCGACACGCGCGCAGCCCATGCACGCCACTGACTGCACAGGACATGATCGAAACCGAACTGCTCACTCGACGCTACGGTGCCCTCACGGCGGTGGACTCGCTGAGTTTCCGCGCCGAGCCTGGCCAGGTGCTGGGCCTGCTGGGTCCCAACGGTGCCGGCAAGACCACCGCCATGCGCATGATCGCCGGCTTCCTCGAGCCGAGCTCGGGCACGGCGCGGGTGTGCGGCTATGACGTGCGCAAGGAGCCGCTGAAGGCCAAGCGCGCGCTGGGCTACCTGCCCGAAGGCGCGCCCAGCTATGGCGAGCTCACCGTTCGCGAATTCCTTACCTTCGTCATGCGCATGCGCGGCCTGCAGCGTGACGAGGCGTATCGCCGTTTCGAACGCGTGGTGGGCGGCCTGCAACTCGAAGGTGTGCTCGACCAATGCATCGATACCTTGTCCAAGGGTTTGAAGCGCCGCGTGGGCCTGGCGCAGGCCATCGTGCACAACCCACAGGTGCTGATGCTGGACGAACCCACCGATGGTCTCGATCCGAACCAGAAGCACACGGTGCGGCAGCTGATTGATCAGATGGCGCGCGATCGCACCATCCTCATTTCCACGCACCTGCTGGAAGAGGTGCACGCGCTGTGCAATCGCGTGGTGATCATCGCCAATGGACGGCTGATGGTCGATGCCACGCCGGCCGAACTCGAATCGCGTTCGCGCTATCACGGCGCGGTGTCGTTCAGTGCGCCGGGCAGTGGCGTATCGCAGGAAATGCTCGGCCGCCTGCCGCAGGTCGCTTCCATTGAAGTCGACCCGATGGATGGCCGCATCACGGTGTTCCCGCGCCCAGGCGAACGCATCCTTGAACCGGTCGAGACGCTGCTGCGCCAGCAGGGCCTGGAAGTGTCGGAGATCCAGCTCGAACGCGGGCGACTCGATGAAGTGTTCCGCCAGATCACCACCGGCGCGGAGAGCAGGGCATGAGTCCCATCGCAGCGGTGATGCGCCGCGAGCTGCGCAGTTATTTCGTGACGCCGGTGGCGTACGTGTTCCTGGTGATCTTCCTGGTGCTGGCGGGCATCCTCACGTTCTACGCGGGCGATTTCTACGAGCGCAACCAGGCGGACCTGCAACCGTTCTTCGTGATGCACCCGTGGCTTTACCTCGTGCTGGTGCCTGCGGTGTCGATGCGCATGTGGGCGGAAGAGGCCAAGGGCGGCACGCTGGAATTGCTGATGAGCCTGCCGTTGACGCTGGCGCAGGCCATGCTGGGCAAGTTCTTCGCGGCATGGATCTTCATCGGACTGGCGCTGGTGCTGACCTTCCCGATCTGGATCACCGTGAACTATCTCGGTTCGCCGGACAATGGCGTGATCCTCGCCGGCTACATCGGCAGCTGGTTGATGGCCGGCGCGTTCCTCGCCATCGGTGCGAGCCTGTCGGCGGTGACGCAAAGCCAGGTGGTGGCGTTCGTGCTGACGCTGGTGGTGTGCTTCCTGCTGATCCTGGTGGGGCAGCCGCAGGTGATGGAGTTCTTCCAGGGCGCGTTGCCGCGCAAGCTGGTGAATGGCCTGGCGCACCTGAGCATGGTGCGGCACTTCGAGGCTATTTCGCGCGGCGTGCTCGACCTGCGTGACCTGTTGTATTTCGTGCTGAGCATGGCCGCCTGGCTCACGGCTGGCGTGCTGACGCTCGACCTGAAGCGGACGCCATGAGCATGAGGCGCATCCATGTGAGTCGTCGCGCCGTGCTGCTGGTCGCACTGGTATTCCTCGCCGTGCTGTTCGTGGTGTTCGTGCTTGCCAGCAGCCGCTGGCGCATCGGGCGCGTGGATCTCACTTCCGACAAGCTCTACACGCTCACGCCGGGCACGACGCACATCGTCGATGGGCTGCACGCACCGCTGCGCCTTACGCTGTATTTCTCCAGCCACGCCACGCGCGACTTGCCCCAGCTGCGCAGCTACGAACAGCGCGTGGCCGAAATGCTGCAGGAGATGGTGGCGCGCTCGCATGGCCGCCTGCGCCTGCAGATCGTCGATCCCGTGCCGTATTCCGACGACGAGACCAGCGCCGAAGGTTATGGCTTGTCGCCGATCAATGGCGGCACCAATGGCGAGCGCGTGTTCTTTGGCTTGGTTGGCAGCACGCTGCCTTCCGATGCGGATGGCGAAGCCGACGATCACCT
Organism: Dyella japonica; assembly: GCF_040545895.1. Taxonomy (GTDB): domain Bacteria; phylum Pseudomonadota; class Gammaproteobacteria; order Xanthomonadales; family Rhodanobacteraceae; genus Dyella; species Dyella japonica_D. The sequence continues at coordinate 1,201,922 of NZ_JBEPMU010000001.1, read as the reverse complement.
GCCGAAAAAAGTGCAGGCGATTCCGTTGTTCGATCCGTCGCGCGAAACCTTCCTCGAATACGACATCGCCAAGTTGCTCTACGAGCTGGACCAGCCGTCGAAGCCGCACATCGGCGTGGTCAGCAGCCTGCCGGTGCAGGGCAATCCGGTGATTGGCGAAGAGCCATGGACGGTGATGCGCCAGCTGGCGCAGCAGTTCGACGTGAAGCCGCTGGATGCCTCCAAGCTCAAGCGCGTCGACGACGACATCAAGGCGCTGCTGGTGATCCATCCCAAGCACCTGCCGGCCGATGCGCTGTACGCGATCGATCAGTACGTGCTCCATGGCGGCCACCTGGTGGTGTTCGTGGACCCGGTTGCCGAGATGGACAACACGCCGTTCATCGACAGCAGTGGCGTCACCGATGACCACAACTCGGATCTGCCGCGCCTGTTCCATGCGTGGGGCGTGCAGTACGACCCGCAGAAAGTCGTGCTCGATCGTTCGCGTGCCTTGCGTATCGAACTGGCCGACAACAGCTCGATGAGCCATCCGGCCATGCTCGGGCTGGGGCAGCAGGAGCTCAATCACGACGACGTGACCACGGCCAGCCTGCAGCGCATCAACGTGTCCAGCGTGGGTTATTTCGACCTGGCCCCCGGTACCACTTCGCGTCTGCAACCATTGATGCAGTCGACCACCGACGCCGAGGTGGTGTCCAGCCAGCGCGTGCGCGAATCGATCAACAATCCCGCCGGACTGCTCGACAACTACAAGCCCGACAACCTGCACTACGTGATTGCCGCCCGCGTGCGCGGTCAGTTCCCCAGTGCGTTCCCGGAGCGATCCAACGAGACGGGCCACCTCGGGGCAGCGACGGGCACGGCGGAGGTCATCCTGGTGGCCGATACCGACCTGTTGAGCGATCGCTTGTGGGTGTCCTATGCCCAAAGCCTGCTGGGCCAGCCGCAATTGAGCGCAATTGCCAACAATGGCGACCTGATCACCAATATCGCGGACAACCTCAGCGGTTCCTCGGCCCTGCTTTCCATCCACGGTCGCGTGAGTTCGCAGCGTCCCTTCACCCGTGTCGCGGCACTGCGCAGTGCCGCCGACCAGAAATTCCAGGCGAAGATGCAGGAGCTGCAGCGCGAATTGGCCGTCACGCGCACGCGCCTGAGCGAACTGCAGCCTTCCAAGGCGGCGGGGCGTGGCGATACGGCGACGCCGGAACAGCGCGCGGAGATCGAACAGTTCCTGCAGCGCCAGCTGGCCATCAACAAGGAGCTGCGCGATGTGCAGCACCAGTTCAATGCGGAGATCGACGCGCTCGGCCTGCGCCTGAAGTTCATCAACATCGTGCTGATTCCGCTGCTGGTCACCCTGATCGGCCTGCTCTACGGCTGGCGCCGTTCCCGGCGCAGCAGGCGGAACGCATGAGTGTGATCGAGGGCAATGATGTGTCGCAGGTTTATGCCGTGGATGCTGCTGCGGCCGCGCGTATGATGGGCAGTCGCCACTGATTCGGTCCGGGTACGTTCGATGATGGCAAGCGTGCTCAAGTGGATCGTGCCCTGGGAGTTTTCCTGGGTTTTCCTGCTGGGCTTCATCGCCTGTGGTGTGCTGTATGCGCGCGGTTCCCGCCGCTTGCAGGTGAGCTTCGGCCGCCGCCTGTCGTTCTGGATCGGCATGGCGTTGATCTACGTGTCATTGCACACGTACCTGGATTACTTCTTCGAGCATGAGTTCTTCATGCATCGCATCCAGCAGATCGTGCTGCACCATTTGGCGCCTCTGCTGATCATTGCTTCGTATCCCGGCACCGTGCTGCACAAGGGCTTGCCGTTCTCGTGGCGGCTGCGCGTGCTGCGGCCGGTTCGCGCGTCGATGCCATGGCGCATGGCGAGCGCGGTGTGGTGCAACCCGGCCGTGGCCACGGTGTTGTTCGTGGCCTTTATCCTGATCTGGCTGGTGCCGGCGATGCAGACGCTGGCGATGCTGGACTGGCGCATCTATCGGTTCATGAACTGGTCGATGCTGGCCAGTGGCTTCACCTACTGGTGGCTGGTGCTCGACCATCGTCCGCGTCCGCCGGGACGCATGACGCCGGGTATCCGTGTGTTGTCGCCCGGCATCACCATGACGCCGCAGATCCTGGCCGGCGCCATCGTTACTTTCTCCAAGACCGATCTGTATCCGATCTTCGAAATCTGCGGTCGCGCCTTCACCTTCAACGTGCTCACGGCGCAACTGGTGGGCGGCGTGATCATGTGGGTGCCGGCGGCGCTCATCGAATCCATCGGCGCTTTGTTGGCCATGCGCCAATGGCTGAGGCTTTCGCGCAGCGGTCGCATACGTCGCAAGCCGTGGCCCACGCGACAAGCGCGCGCCGCGTCGCCTTCTCGCGAAGGTGCTTAGTCGCTGAGGCCGCTGGCGTTGGCGGGACGCGCGACGAAGTCGGTGTCCAGCGTGCTGCCGTCGCCGAAGGTGAGCGTCACCTTGATCTTGTCGCCGATCTTCACCGGCGAAGTGGCTTTCATCAGCATCAGGTGATAGCCGCCGGGCGAGAGTTCGACCTTGCCATGCGCGGGAATGGCCAGATCGTCCACCATCGACATGCGGCTGACGCCGCCTTCGCTGCTGCTTTGATGCAGCATGGCGCTCGCATAGCTGGCGCTGTGCGCGCTGCGCAGGCTTGCCGCCTGGTCGCCGGTATTTTCCAGCGTGACGTAGGCGCCGGCGGGAAGGTCGCCAGGCAGCACGCGGATCCAGGCACCGCTGGCGCGAACGTGCTGTGCTTCGGTGGCATGCAGGCCCGCCATCGACAGCAGGCCCGCGACAAGCAGGGGCAGGGTGCGGGTGAAACGCAGGCTCATGAACGGGCTCCCAGGCTGAGCAGCAGATGCAGGTCGTGCACCATCTGGTCCTGCGAGTTGCTCGGCGTCGACAGCAGGCGTGCCTTGCCGGTGCTGTCGAACAGGTAGATGGCCGAACTGTGGCTCACTTCGTACTGGCCGTCAGCGCGATCAGGCTCGCGCGTGAAGGCTGAGCGGTAGCGCTTGCTCAGCGCCTCGATCTCGCGAGCCGGGCCCGACAAGCCAACGGCGCGCGGATCAAACGCGTTGACGTAGGCATGCATGATCTCGGGCGTATCGCGCGCAGGGTCCACGCTGACGAACAGGATGCGCGCGCCATCGGCCAGCGGTCCCAGTCGCTGCATCACCACGTGCAATTGCGCGAGCGTCAGAGGGCAGACGTCGGGACAATGCGTGTAGCCGAAATAGAGCAGCACCACTTTGCCGCGATAGTCCTGGGCGGTCACCTTCGTGCCGTGATCGTCGACCAGCTGGAAATCCAGGTCGGGCATATGGCCGGTGACATTGGTCAATTGCCATTCGATGCCGTCGTCGCGATGACAACCGGCCAGCATCACGATGCCGAGTACCAGCATCAGCAGTATCAGCCAGCGGCGGGTGCGACAAAGCGTCGTGCGAGAATCGATGGGAATCATCGCGGCAGCATACGACACTGGCCACCCGGCCGGCGCGTGGCAAATCGAGGAGCAGAGGGCATGCGACAACCTGACCGAGCGACCGGCCTGCTGGTCGGACTGGCCGGCGCCAGCGCTGTCGTGCTCGGCGCCTTTGGCGCGCACGCGTTAAGCAACGTGCTCGACGCCCGCGGCATCGAGCTATGGCACACCGCAGTGAGCTACCACTTCTGGCACGTCCTTGCCCTGGTGTTCGCCGTGATGGCGGCTGCGGGTCGCGCACGACGCATCGCCATCGCTGCGTTCGCCATGGGCATCGTGGTTTTCTGCGGCAGCCTCTACGCGTTGGCGCTGGGCGCGCCGCGCTGGTTCGGTGCGATCACGCCGCTGGGCGGCGTGGCCTTCATCGTGGGCTGGATCGCATTGGGCGTCGCGCTGGCTGCCAAGGCAAGTCGCGACGCTCGCTGATGCAGATCAGGCGCGGTCCACGCGGGCTGCGTAGCAACCGTACCGTGCGTTGTGCACGTGCAGGTAGGCGATTTTCCGGTTGTCGAACAGACGGTCAATCAACGACTCGAGCTCCGTGCCCGGCGTCACGTCCGCATCGAGCAGCATGCCTTGGTCGTCGAAGCCGCGCACCGAGAGCAGGCGGCGGCGCAGCTGTTCCGGCACGTCGTTGGCGCGGTCGTATTGCTCTTCGCCTTCGCGGACGAAAATGGCATAGGTGGAGCGATACGGCGAATCCGCCGGCTGGTGCTCGTAGTTCACCAGGATCAGCGTCTGGCCGCGTTTGGCGTCGGTCAGGCTGATGCGGCACGGAAAGCCGCTGTCACTGTCGGCCACCATGCGAACGGCGCGACGCTCTGCCAGCGCTTCGTCGGAGAGAGAGAACAGTTCAGCAAACGGTTCGGCGGGCAGGCCGGAAATGCGAAAAGACATGGGATGGGCTCCGTGGACTCGACGGAGTCCAGTTTCGCGCCGGCCACATGGCGGCGACATCCGTTTCTTGCGCCATCGGATCTGGCCGCATACGCGCCGCGGCGCACCATCACCGCCTCAATCGACGCGGAACACCTGCACGGATTCGCATTCCGGGCAGCGGTAGCTCTGCAGTCCCACGTCCTGTTCCTCGGACCATTTCAGGGCTTCCCTGGGCAGCGAGTCGTCGGGCTCCATCTCGATGCTGGCGCCCGTGCGGGAGCAGGCATCGCACAACACGGGGCCGTCGGGCAGCGGGCGATAGGTTGGGCTGTTGGCCATGGCAGTTCTCCGGGACATCGCGGGTCGTGGAGAAGCGAAGCTAGCGCCGGTGTCGTGCAGGTTGCGTCGAAGCGGGATAAACGCGGTGGCCTTGCACGCGTCATTCGGTGTCGTCGTCCTGCACCGGTTCGGAGCTATCGCGCTTGAGGCGTCCCTGCTTGCGCAAGGCTTCGCGCAGAACGAACTCGATCTGCGCATTGACGCTGCGCAGATCATCATCGGCCCAGCGCTGCATGGCTTCGAGCACGGCAGCGCTGATTCTCAGCGGATACGCTTTTTTCTCAGCCGCCATAGAGCGTGCCGGCATTCACCACCGGTTGCGTGGCGCGATCGCCGCACAGCACCACCAGCAGGTTGCTGACCATGGCCGCCTTGCGCTCTTCGTCCAGCTCCACCACGCCTTGCTGCTTGAGCTTGTCCAGCGCCATCGCCACCATGCCCACGGCACCTTCGACGATGCGTTCGCGCGCCGCCACGATGGCGCTGGCCTGCTGGCGCTGCAGCATGGCCTGCGCAATTTCCTGGGCGTAGGCGAGGTGACTGATGCGTGCCTCGATGACGCGCACGCCGGCCTTTTCAAGGCGCGCCTGGATTTCATCGCGCAGGTGGTTGTTGATCACTTCGCCGTGGCTGCGCAAGGCGGGCTTGCCGTCGTCGTGCGCATCATAGGGATAGTTCTGCGCCATCTGGCGCAGCGCCGACTCGCTCTGGATGTTCACGAAATTTTCGTAATCGTCCACGCAGAACACGGCCTCGGCGGTATCGACCACCTCCCACACCACCACGGCGGCGATCTCGATGGGGTTGCCGTCGCTGTCGTTGACCTTGAGCTTGCCGCTTTCGAAGTTGCGCACGCGCAGCGAGACGCGGCGGCGGCTGCAGAACGGGTTGGTCCAGCGCAGGCCTTCCTCGCGCACGGTGCCGTGGTATTTGCCGAACAACTGCAAGACCTGGCCTTCGTTCGGGGCGACCTGGAAGAAACCCTTCGCCATGAACACCGCGAGCACGTGGGTGAGGATGCCCAGGGCGAGCGCGCCGAACACCGACGCCTGGTGCACCAGCCCGTAGCCTTCCAGGGCCAGGCCGATCAGGCCGAGAAGAAGCACGAAGAAGATGGTGGGGATGCCGGCGGTCGAAAAGCCTTGCTGTTCGTTCATGGGTGGTCCTCCCTGGGTGTGCTTATTAGATATCAAAATGATATCTTTCTCAAGGAGGGCTCAATTCCGGGTCGCGACGGCGCCCCCTGTGACGGTGGCTGCCTGCTCCGGCGCCGCGCCGACCTGGGCAATGCGCATCTGGCCGAACAAGCTGGTCAGGTTGAAGAAGTGCCAGGGGTCGCCGTCGCCGCTGTCCAGGGCGATGTGGGCGCTGTCGAAGTGGCCGAGGGCGGCGTCGAAGCTTTGCCAGCGGCCATGGACCCAGGCCTGCACCCAGGCGTGCGGCACGAACACCTGGCGGCTGTCGCCGTAATGGTCGGCGTAGACCATGCCGGTAACCACACGCGCCGGGATGTGCTGCGCCCGCGCCAGGGCGGCCAGCAGCACCGCGTGTTCCTTGCAGTCGCCTGCGCGCATGCGCACGATCTCCACCGCCGAGGCGTAGCCGATGTCGCGGCTATGGGGTTCGATGTAAGCGCTCACGAAGTCGCGCAACTGGATCATCTTCTGCTGGTCGTCCTCGGCACCGACCACGGCCTGTGCGGCCAACACGCGAACCTCCGGCGCGTCGGATTGCACCCAGGCATTGGCCTGGGTGTCCTCTGGCGTCGGCGGTGCCTGTCCACCGGGCACCGCGTTGCCCACGTCCACCAGCCAGTTGCCGCCACCCAGCCGGGTGACGCGCTGTTCGTCGGTGGCGATCACCGGTTGCGCGTCCCCGTCGGCGACGTGGATGACGTAACGCAGGAAGCCCTGGCGCATCGAACGGGACAGGCTTTGCGGCGAATCGACCATCGAGGCGCGCAGCATGTCGATGTTCTCCACCGGCGCGAGCGCGCAGGCCTGGCTGCACGCCAGCATGTCCAGCGGATGGCCGAGCATGTCCAGCGAACCCTTGCGCGTCTCGCCGCGGTCGTTGACCCATAGATCCATGCGCTGCGCGCCGCGCGGCGTCTGCAGTATTTCGCGCTGGTGGTTCAGCGTCTCGTCGCCGCCAGGCAGTGAGACGCGTTCATTGCCCAGCACTTCGATGTCCACGGTGGCCACATCCTGGCTGGCGGGGTCGAACAGGCTCAGCGCGTAGTGGCCGCCGCGGCTGGCGGCGCCGGCCATGGCCTGGCGCTGGCCGTCGCTGAGCAGGGCGCCCGTGGGCCACGACAGCGTGGACTGGCTGGCAAGGCCGGCCACCGTGGTGGTGACGGCGTAACGGCCATCGGCCAGGCGCCGCCCATCGACCGTGCTGTCGGAGGTGGAGAGCGTGCTTCGCGAATAGAAACCCAGCGGCTGGCTGTCGAGCGTTTCGATGCTGCGCGTGAGTACGGCCATGGGAATGGTCTTGCCGTTGCGGTTGATCTCGATCTGCAGATCCTGCGTGGTGGTGACGACCTTGCCGTCGTTCACCCGGTCGATGCGCAGGTGGCCAATGCGGCGACCGGCCAGCAGCACGCTCATCCACGTGGTGTCGCTGGACACGCGCGCCACGGTCCCGGCCACGAGGCTGGGTGAGGGAATGAGCGCGAGCGCCATCCATAGCGCGGCAAGCCACTTGCGCATAGGTCGCTCCGTGGGGACGGTGACGCCTACAGTCAATGCCGGTCGATGTGATTCGTCAATGGAATTTGCGTGATGACGAACGATGCGTGGCGCGATCTTCGAAAGGCCCGCTTACAATGGCGCTTTGCCACCTCCGGAGACACCGATGAAGCCGTTTGGCACGCCTTATTCCGATCATGCGCTGCGCGTGCTGCTGCTGGGTTCGGGTGAACTGGGCAAGGAGGTGGCCATCGAGTTGCAGCGCTATGCGGTGGAGGTGATCGCCGTGGATCGCTACGCCCACGCGCCGGCCATGCAGGTAGCGCATCGCAGCCACGTGATCGACATGCTGGACGGCGCCGCGCTGCGTGCGCTCATTGCGCAGGAGAAGCCCGATCTGGTGGTGCCGGAGATCGAGGCCATCCACACGCCCACGCTGATCGAACTGGAGAAGGAAGGCTTGCGCGTCATCCCGACCGCGCGCGCCGCCTGGCTCACCATGGACCGCGAGGGCATCCGCCGCCTCGCCGCCGAAGAACTCAAGCTGCCCACCTCGCGTTACCGCTTCTGCGACACCGAGGCCGAATACCGCGAGGCCGTCGCCAGCATCGGCCTGCCGTTTGTGATCAAGCCGGTGATGAGTTCCTCCGGCAAGGGCCAGAGCGTGGTGCGCCAGGAAAGCGAGCTGCAGCACGCGTGGGATTACGCGCAATCGGGCGGCCGTGCCGGCAAGGGTCGGGTGATCGTCGAGGGCTTCGTCGATTTCGACTACGAAATCACCTTGCTCACCGTGCGCCACAAGGACGGCGTCAGCTTTTGCGCGCCGATCGGCCATCGCCAGGAAGACGGCGACTATCGCGAGTCGTGGCAGCCGCAACCGATGAGCGCCGTTGCGTTGGAAGAAGCCCAGCGGCAGGCCGCCGCCATCACCGGCGCACTGGGCGGCTGGGGCGTGTTTGGCGTGGAGTTCTTCGTCAAGGGCGACAGCGTGATCTTCTCGGAAGTGAGCCCGCGTCCGCACGACACCGGCCTGGTGACGCTGATTTCGCAAGACCTTTCGGAATTCGCGCTGCACGCGCGCGCGATCCTCGGCCTGCCGATTCCCGTGATTCGCCAGCTTGGCCCGTCGGCCTCGTGCGCGGTGCTGGTGGAAGGCGACGGCGAGGCGCCGCAGTACCACGACATAGCCGACGCCCTGAAGGAGCCGGACACGCAGCTGCGCATCTTCGGCAAGCCGGCGGTGAAAGGGCGTCGCCGCATGGCGGTGACGCTTGCGCGTGACGAGAACGTGGAAGCGGCGAAGGCCAAGGCCATCCGCGCGGCCAGGCGCATTCGCGTCACGTTGTAATGCTCCGCAGAGGAGCATGAAAGGAACGGCGCAGTATCTTTGACCGAGGAGCGGGTGCGCGGAACGGATCGTCCCAGCGCCCGCATCATGTGACCTGCAAGACGCTGCACAAACGGAGAGACCTTGATGCAATCGACAGGCTTTGCTCACTGGCTGGTCGTGGTGGTGGAAACCTTCGCGGCCCTGTTTCTCCTGCTGTTGGTGCTGCTGGTCGTGGTGATTGCCGTGGTCTGGCTGGTGGACCGCAACCAGACCAGCAACTCGGTGCTGCGCAACTTCCCGGTCATCGGCCACTTCCGCTACTGGTTCCTGCACTTGGGCGAGTTCTTCCGCCAGTACCTGTATTCCAGTGACCGCGAGGAATTGCCGTTCAACCGCGCACAACGCATGTGGGTGTATCGCGCGGCCAAGAACGTGGACAACACCAATGCGTTCGGCTCCACCCGCGACCTGCGCGGCGAAGGCGTGCCGTTCTTCGTCAATGCGCCGTTTCCCGCGCTGGGCGAAAAGCACGTCGAGCCGCTGCCGGTGACGCTGGGGCCGTATTCGCGCGAACCGTATTCGCACGCGGCGTTCTTCAACATCTCGGCGATGAGTTTCGGCGCGCTGTCCGCGCAAGCGGTACGCGCGTTGTCGCACGGTGCGAAGAAGGCCGGCATCTGGATGGACACGGGCGAGGGCGGTCTTGCGCCGTATCACCTGGAAGGCGGCTGCGACATCATCTTCGAGATCGGCACGGCCAAGTACGGCGTGCGCACACCCGATGGCAAGCTTGATGACCAGAAGCTGCTGGACATCTGCGCGCACAAGCAGGTGAAGATGGTCAGCATCAAGCTCGGCCAGGGCGCCAAGCCCGGCATGGGTGGCTTGTTGCCGGCAGCCAAGGTCACGCCGGAAATCGCTGCCATCCGTGGCATTCCCGTGGGCCAGGATTCGCAGAGTCCCAATCGTCACCTCGACATCGGCAACGTGCAGGAGCTGATGGATGCCATCCACCACATCCGCGAACTCACCGGTAAACCCGTGGGCTTCAAGGCGGTGTTCGGCGGTGTGGACTGGATTGCCGACCTGTGCGACGAAGTGAGCAAGCGCGGCATCGAAAGCGCGCCGGACTTCATCATCGTCGACGGTTCGGAAGGCGGCACCGGCGCGGCGCCGCAAACGCTGATGGAAGGCGTGGGCCTGCCATTGCACGAAGCCTTGCCGGCGCTGGTTGATCTGCTGGTGGTGAAGGGACTGCGAGAGCGCATCAAGGTGATCTGCTCGGGCAAATGCATCACGGCGTACGACGTGGCGTGGGCGCTGTCGATGGGCGCGGACTTCGTCAATTCCGCACGCGGCTTCATGCTATCGCTGGGTTGCATCCAGTCGTTGCAGTGCAATCGCAACACCTGTCCCACCGGCATCACCACGCAGAACCCCAAGCTGCAACGCGGACTGGTGGTGGCCGACAAGAGCGAGCGCGTGGCGAACTACGCCACCAACGTGATGCATGAGGTCGGCATCATCGCGCACAGCTGCGGCGTGGACGAACCGCGCCAGCTCAACCGCACGCATTGCCGCGTGGTGGGCGACGACGGTATTTCCGTGCCGCTGGTGAAGCTGTATCCGTATCCGGTGGTGCCGAGGGCGACGTCGCACGCCTGAGGCGCGGCGCGCCAGCCACGCCGATGCGGGAACTCAGGGCTCCTGCATTTCCGCCCAGCCTTCGCTGGTGCGGATCTGCATGGGGCGAAACTTGCGCTTGTAATCCATCTTCGGATGGCCGGCGATCCAGAAACCGAGATAGATCCACGGCAGACCACGGCGCTTGGCCAGCGCGACCTGCTGCAGGATCGCGAACGTGCCCAGGCCACGCGCGGTTTCCTCGGGCTCGTAGAACGTATAGACGGCCGAAAGACCTTGCTGGCAGACGTCCGTCACGGCCACGCCGAGCAGGCGCGAACCCTGGCGGAATTCCAGGAACATGGTGGGACTCCACGGCGCGGTGAGGAAGCGGCGGAAGTCGCTCGCGTCGGCCTCGTCCATGCCGCCGCCCGGATGGCGCTGGCGCAGGTAGCGTTCGTAGAGCGCATGGCGTTCGGCGTTGTAGCCGGCCATCGACTCGATGACCTGCAGATCCTCATTACGCTTGAGGCAGCGGCGCTGGCTGCGATCGGGCGTGAAGCGCTCCACGTCGATGCGGCACGGCGTGCAGGCACGGCAGCTGGTGCAGTAGGGGTAATAGAGGTGTCCACCCGCGCGTCGGAAGCCGCGTTCGAGCGCGGGACCATAGAGCTGGTCCAGCTGCGGGGCGGCGGGATCGATCACGAGGTTCTGTGCCGTGCGCTCGGCAAAGTAGCCGCAGGCGTGCGGCAGGGTTTGGAAGAGGCGGACACGGTCAGAGCGCATGGCCTGATTCTATGTCCGGTCTGCTTCACTGTGTCAGTAGGAAAAACCTGATATAGCGACTGGCCGGCCCTGATTCAGTCAGATGACACCCATGTAACGCAGCATCAGGACCACAAAAGCACCAGCCACGGCCAATATGACAATCCGGCGCACCCGGGTAGCCACGCTCTGGCGCTTCATGTCCGGGGTGGGGTTGCGGGCCAGTGCCAGCTCCTCGCCGTGGCGCACCACCGGCTCGATGCCCAGCTCCTTGAGCAGGGCGCGGGCGCGGGTGTAGTCGTCGGCCCGGGTCACCCATACCTGGGCCCAGTTGTCGCGGTTTTCCTGGCGCTGCGAGTAGCTGAAGCGCTGGTAGGTCTGGCGCTTGTAGTTGGAGCGGTTCTCGATGGTGCACTCGATACCCTGCTCGTTGAGCAGGGCAAAGACGCGATCGATATTTTCCTGGCGGGGCGAGGTATAGAGCTGACGCATAAGGAAACCTTGATTCGCCGGGCGGGCAGGTGCGGGAATGGCTGGCCGTCAGGGATCGGCCAGTCCGATATTACTACGGTGGTCCCGCGCCTCAGCCGCGCAGGCGGATCAGGCCTTCCTGGGCGGTCGAGGCAACCAGGCGGCCGTCGCGGGTGAAGATCTGGCCGCGCGCCAGGCCGCGGGAGCCCTGGGCGGTCGGGCTGTCGAACGAGTACAGCAGCCATTCGTCCACGCGGAACGGGCGATGGAACCACAGCGCATGGTCCAGGCTCGCCATCTGCACGTTGTGCGTGTAGTACGAAATGCCGTGGGGCAGGGTGGCGGTGCCGATCAGGTTGAAGTCCGAGGCATAGGCCAGCAGCGAACGCTGCAGCATCGGCGAATCGCTGACCGGCGCGGTCAGGCGGAACCAGATGTGTTGGATCGGCGGCCGCTTGGTGGGATGCAGCTTGTCCTGCGGCCATACGTGGCGGAATTCGAAGGGCGCGTCCACGCCCAGCCAGCGCTGCAGCTTCTCCGGCAGCTTGGCCAACTGCTCCGGCGGCACGGCCTGCATCGGCTCGATGTCCTCGGGCATCGGCACTTCGGGCATCGACGATTGATGCTCGAAGCCCGTTTCCGGCACCTGGAACGAAATCGAGCCGTTGAGGATGGGCTGGCCGTGCTGGATGGCCACCACGCGGCGCGAAGAGAAGGTGCCGCCGTCGCGGGTGCGTTCCACGCTGTAGACGATGGGTGCATTGATGTCGCCCGCGCGCAGGAAATAAGCGTGCAGCGAATGGGCTTCGCGATCCGCGTCCACGGTGCGCTGGGCGGCGGACAACGCCTGGCCCAGCACCTGGCCGCCGAACACGAAATGCGTGCCGATATCCCGGCTCTGGCCGCGGAACAGGTTGTCCTCCAGACGCTCGAGTTCGAGCAGGTCGACGAGTTCGCGGACGTGGTTTTCCGTCATGGACGTACAAAGCTCGGGAGGAGTGGCCGGCAATTATAGCTGGCGCCCCGGTGGCTTCATCGACGGGGCGCGGTGATCCGCTCCAGTCCACTGCCTTCGAGCACTTCCGGCCAGGGAAACAGCGGGCCGGGATCGAGCTTGCGCGGCACGTCCAGCGCCGGATCGTTGCTGGCCGGCAGCCGCGCCGTATCCAGGTCTTCGTGGCCGGCGATCAGGTGCAGGTGCGGGTAGTCCCGTCGCAGCTGGGCCAGAAGGGCGCTCAGGGAGGCGATCTGGGCCGGCGTGTAGGGCTCGGTCATGGTCTGGCGGCGCGAATCCCACCAGTCCGGATAGCGACCGAGGTTCACCAGCTCGATGCCGATGGAGTTGGGGTTGTGGCCACGCACGTGGTTGGCCACGCGGGTGCCCGGCACATACTGGTAAATGCTGCCGTCCCGGTCGATGTAGAAATGGCCGCTGGCGCCAGCGCCGCTCTCGTACAGCACCCGTTCGCCGTACTCGCGGGCCATGCCGAGGTCCGGCAACTCGGTGCAATGGATCACCACCATTTCCACCGCGCTGGCCGGGCGTTCGGGCAGAAGGGACACGTAGGGCAGGGGCTGGTCGATGATGGCGATGGGCATGGTCGGCAGTCTAACGACCGTGGCGTAGGACGTCGCCTGCTACGATGCGCGGCCTGAGGACGCAGTAGTGGAGACCGCGATGAGCGGCCAGATCATTCTTTCGCACGGCTCGGACTCCGGTCCGGACGCCACCAAGGTCAGCGTGCTGGCCGCCTTCGCCGAATCCCTGGGCTGGAAAACCCAGCGTCCGGACTATCGCAGCGACGACCTGCCGGGCTATGCCGGCTCGGTCGATCCGCGCGTGCAGCGCCTGCTTGCCGCCATCGATGCGGTCGACACGCCGCCGGTGCTGGTCGGCTCCAGCATGGGCGCCTTCGTTTCCGGTCTGGCCTCCTTGCAGCGCCCGGTAGCCGGCCTGTTCCTGCTCGCCACGCCCAGCGAGATCCCTGGCTACCGCCAGGCGTTCGACATGGCCGACGGCGTGCCCGCGCTGCTCTACCACGGCTGGCGCGATGATGTTTGCCCGCCCGAAGGCATCATTGCCTTCGCCGGGCGCCGCCGCCTGCCCCTGGTCGTGGTCGATGACGACCATCGACTGAGCGACAGCGTGGAACGCATCGTCGAACAGTTCGGCCTGTTCCTCACTTCACTGGCAGCCGCATGAGCGCTTTCTTCGCCACCTGTCCCAAGGGGCTCGAATATCTGCTGCGCGACGAACTGGTCGCGCTCGGTGCGGGCGACGTGCGCGAAGCGCTGGCCGGCGTGCATTTCTCCGGCACGCTGGAAACCGCGTACCGCGCCTGCCTGTGGTCGTGCCTCGCCAGCCGCGTGCTGATGCCGCTGGCCGAATTCGATGCCGCCACCGACGACGCGCTTTATGCCGGCGTGCAATCCATCGACTGGTCCGCGCACCTTGCCTCGCATGCCACCCTGGCGGTGGACGCCAACTCGGCGCAGAGCAAGCTGACCCACAGCCAGTTCATCGCGCAGCGCGTGAAGGACGCCGTGGTCGACCAGTTCCGCCAGCGCGATGGTTCGCGTCCCGGCGTGGATACCGACGAGCCGGACGTGCGCATCAACCTGCGCCTGCGTCGTGACCGTGCGACGCTCTCGCTCGACCTGGCCGGCGCGCCGCTGCACCGTCGAGGTTGGCGCGAGGTGCAGGGCGAAGCACCGCTGAAGGAAAACCTCGCCGCGGCGATGCTGTTGCGCGCGCGCTGGCCTGAGACCTATGCCGAAGGCGGCGCGCTGCTTGATCCCATGTGCGGCTCGGGCACGTTGCTGATCGAAGGCGCCTGGATGGCCGCCGACGTCGCGCCGGGCCTGCACCGCGAGTACTACGGTTTCCTCGGCTGGGCGCAGCACGACATTGCCGTGTGGCGCGGCCTGTTGGAAGAAGCACGCCAGCGCGCCGACACCGGCTTGCGCGCATTGCGCAGCTGCTTCTTCGGCAGCGATGCGGACCCGCGCATGGTGCAGACGGCCAAGCGCAATGCGCAGGAAGCGGGCGTGTCCGGTTTCCTCACGCTGGACAAGCACGACGCCACGCATGTGTCGCCGCCGCCCGGTTACACGCGCGGCCTGGTGATCACCAACCCGCCTTATGGTGAGCGTCTTGGTGATCGCGTGGAAATGCCGCGCCTCTATCGCGCCCTGGGCGAAACGTTGCGCGAGCGCTTTGCCGGCTGGCGCGCTGCCGTGCTGGCGGGCGATGCGGAACTGGGCAAGGCCATTCCGCTGCGCGCCGAAAAGAAGTACGCGCTCTACAACGGTGCGTTGGAAACGCAGCTGCTCGTGTTCGAATTGCACGCGCGCAGCGAAACGCCGCGCGAGGTGAAGCCGCTCTCCGAAGGCGCGCAGATGCTGCGCAACCGGCTGGAGAAAAACCTGCGCCACCTGCGCAAGCGACTGGAACGCGAAGACATTCATTGCTGGCGCGCCTACGACCAGGACCTGCCCGAATACGCCGCCGCCATCGACGTCTATGGCAGGGAGGGCGCCGAGCCCTGGCTGCACGTGCAGGAATACCGCGCGCCTGCGGAGATTCCCGTGGAGACCGCGCGCCACCGCCTGCGCGAGATCGTGCGCGTGGCCGGTGAGGTGCTGGGCGTGCCGCGCGACCGCATCGCATTGAAGACGCGCGAACGCGGCAAGGGCGGTTCCAAGTACGGCCAGTTCGACCAGCGCGGCGAGTTCGTCGAAGTGGCCGAAGGCGGCCTGCGCTTCCTGGTGAACCTCACCGATTACCTGGACACCGGCCTGTTCATCGATCACCGCCTGGTGCGCGCCAAGCTGCGCGAGCTGGCCTCGGGCCGGCGCTTCCTCAACCTGTTCGCCTATACCGCCACGGCCAGCGTGTACGCGGCGGCGGGCGAGGCGCGCGACACCACCAGCGTGGATCTCTCGGCCACCTACCTGGACTGGGCCTCTCGCAATCTTGCGCTCAACGGATTCACCGGCGGCAAGCATCGGCTGATGCAGGCGGACGCCATGACGTTCCTCAGGCAGGACAAGGAACGCTATGGACTGATCTATGTCGATCCGCCGACCTTCTCCAACTCCAAGCGCGCGGAAGACTTCGACGTCCAGCGCGATCACGCGGCCTTGTTGCTGGCCTGTGCCGAGCGTCTTTCCAGCGATGGCGTGATCGTGTTTTCGAACAATTTCCGGCGCTTCAAGCTGAACCATGAGGCATTGGCTGAACGGTTCATCATCGAGGACTGGAGCGCTCCCAGCATCCCGTTCGACTTCACCCGCCGCTCGGATATCCACGGCTGCTGGCTGCTGCGCCTGCACCCGCAGGAATCGCCTTGGGGCGACAGTGTGAACTACGTCAGGAACAAGGGGCGTCGTTAAGCATTTTCACGCTTTCTACTCAGTCCGGATTCAGCGCAAAAGTCACAGCATTGATCCCGGCAAAGAGCGATAGAAGGCACGGTCGAATCCTTCTGTCGGAATCAAGCCTCCCTTGGGAGACAAACCTCATGAATAAGACGAAGATTTCCACCATCAAGCGCGTTGCGGTGGCTGCGGCCATGGTCGTTGGCTGTGTCGCCGTTGCCCCGGCGTTCGCAGGCCACGTCAGCTTGAACGTGGGCATCGGTCTGCCGGTCGCGGGCGTGGGTTACTACGCACCGGCCCCGGTGGTGTACGCACCGCCTCCGCCGGTCTACTACGCGCCGGCTCCAGTGGTCTACGGTGGCCCCGTCTACGGTGGCCCGGTGGTTTACCCGGCCGTGGGCGCAGCAGTAGTCGTGGGCGGCCATCCTGGCTACTACCATCGCGGTGGCGGTTACTACTATCGCGGCGGTTACCGTTACTACGGTCACGGTCACTGATCAGCCAGCGTTCGTCGCTACCAAGAGACCCGGCCTTTGTGCCGGGTTTCTTTTTGCAGCGCGGTAACGATGGCGGCAACTCGGCAAGCCGCGTCGTCAACTATCCCCCATCCTCGCATCACACCTTTTGAACGTTCCGTCCGGCATCGTGCGCGAATGTCACGGCGCACTGGTCACGGTATGGGTGTTCAAGGAATGACCGGCACGGCCGGCGTCGGCGTCACCCCATTCGGGAGGTCGCGATGACGTTGGCGCATTCGGCCGCGCAAGCCGAGGCGCTGACGCTGCGGTTCCGGAGAATCCGTTCCCGCAGCATGGCCCTGTGTGCTTCGCTCACGCCTGAAGACATGATGGTGCAATCGATGCCGGACGCCAGTCCGACGAAGTGGCATCTTGCCCATACCACCTGGTTCTTCGAACGGTTCGTGCTTGAGCGCGATCCCGCGTACCGTTCGCCGCATCCGGAGTGGAACTACCTGTTCAACTCCTACTACCAGTCCGTCGGGCCGATGCATGCGCGTCCGCGTCGGGGCCTGCTGTCGCGTCCGGGTGCCGCGCAGATACGCGACTATCGGGAGCGCGTGGACGAGGCCATCGGCGAATGGCTGTCGCGTGGCATGGACGCCACCACGATGGGCATCGTCGAGCTGGGACTGGAGCACGAACAGCAGCACCAGGAGCTGCTGCTCACCGACATCAAGCATGCGTTCTTCATCAACCCGCTGCTGCCTGCGTATACGGCGCCGCTGGCGTCGTCCTCAGCGACCACTTCCGTGCCGATGACCTTCATTGCGGGACGGGAAGGCATTGTGGAGATGGGCCACCCGGGCACCGGGTTTGCCTTTGACAACGAATCGCCCCGCCATCGCACGTTGCTACAGCCACACGCGCTGGCCAACCGGCCGGTCACCAATGCCGAGTACGCGGCCTTCGTGCGTGACGGCGGCTACAGCGAACCCTCGCTGTGGTTATCCGAAGGGTGGGACACCGTATGCCGCGAACAGTGGCAGCGGCCGTTCTACTGGCAGGAAGATCTCTCCAGCGAATTCACCCTGGCCGGCGTGCAGCCGATCGATCCGGATGCGCCGGTGAGCCATGTCAGCTACTTCGAAGCCGATGCCTTCGCCCACTGGGCCGGCGCACGGTTGCCCACCGAAGCGGAATGGGAAAACGCCGCCGCCGGCATGCCGGTGCAGGGCAACCTGCTCGATACGATGGCGTTCCATCCACAGGCCGCGACGGCCGGCGAAGGGATGCTGCAGATGTTCGGCGACGTGTGGGAGTGGACCGCCTCGCCCTATGTCAGCTATCCCGGCTTCCGTCCGCTGGCGGGTGCGCTGGGCGAATACAACGGCAAATTCATGAACGGACAGTGGGTGCTGCGCGGCGGTTCGTGCGCAACGCCACGCGAACACCTTCGCGCGACCTACCGGAATTTCTTTCCTCCCCATGCCCGCTGGCAATTCATGGGGATTCGCTTGGGACAGGACCGATGAGTGTGCAAGCTTCTTTCGATATCCGCGACGACGACCGCCGCCCGCCCGTCGATGACCTGCTCGGCATCGTGCAGCGCGGCCTGCGCGCGCGGCCCAAGCGATTGCCGTCGTGGTTGTTCTATGACGAACGCGGTTCGCAGTTGTTCGAGGCAATCTGCGAGCAGCCCGAGTACTACCTGACGCGCAGCGAGATCGCGCTGATGGACGCGCATGCGGGCGACATCGCCGACGTGCTCGGTCCGGACGTGCGCCTGGTGGAATATGGCAGCGGCAACGCCATCAAGACGCGCATGCTGCTCGAGCACCTCCATGCACCGGTGTCGTACGTGCCGGTGGAGATTTCCGCGGAGCCGCTGCGCAACAGCACGCAGGCCTTGAACTCGAGCTTCCCCGGCGTGCCGGTGCAGGCCTTGCATGCGGACTTCACGCGGCCACTGCGCCTGCCGATTCCGCCGCGTGCACCGCGCCGCACGGTGATCTATTTCCCCGGTTCCACCATCGGCAATTTCGAGGCGCGTGACGCCGCCGAGTTGCTGCGCAAGATGCGCGGCGAGATGGGCGACAACGGCGGCATCCTGATCGGTGCGGACCTGAAGAAGGACACCGCGACCATCGAGGCGGCCTACAACGACAAGGCCGGCGTCACCAGCGAGTTCACGCTCAACATGCTGGTGCGCCTGAATCGCGAGATCGGCAGCGACTTCGACCTGTCCAGCTTCCGCCACCGTGCGCACTACAACGCCATGGCCGGGCGCATCGAAACCTTCATCGTCAGCACGCGTGACCAGAAGGTTCGCGTGGGCAAGCAGCAGGTGAGCTTCACCGAGGAAGAGGCGATGCAAGTGGAATACAGCTGCAAGTATTCGCCCGAGGATTTCGCCGCGCTCGCCGGCAAGGCGGGGCTGGCCGTGACCCACGAATGGACCGATCCTCAAGGCATGTTCGCCGTCTACTACCTGATGCGCGCCGGCGCGCACGTCGCCTGAGCCGGGCAGGGCGCGCTTGTGCAGGAGCGCGCCCGTTCCGTGCCTTCGCTACGGACTGAACACCAGCACCAGGAACACCGCGAACATCGACAGATGTACCGCGCCTTCCAGCATCGTGGTGCGCCATCCCGAGAACGTCAGCGTGCTCAGTACCAGCGTCGAAGCGAGCAGCACGATGCTGGCCGGCGGCAGGCCCAGCACCACCGGCTTGCCGGTGAACAGGCCGATGGCTAACACCGCGGGCACGGTAAGGCCCACCGTCGATGCCGCGCCACCCAGGCAGAGATTGATCGCTCGGGTGAGCTGGTCGCGTCGAATGGCAATCAGCGCCGAGATGCCTTCGGGCGTGAATACCAGCATGGCGATGATCACGCCACCGAGCGCATGCGGTGCGCCTGTCGCTGCAATGCCGTAATCCAGCACCTTGGCGAGGCTCTTGGACAGGATCACGATCGGCAGGATGTTGACCAGCAGCAACACCAGATGGAAGGCCATCTCACCCTTGCGCGCGCGGCGCGGCGGCGGCGGCGGTTCTTCGGGCACGCTCTGGTCGATATCGGAGCGCGGCGCCACGAAATAGCCCTGGTGACGGCCCGTCTGCAACCACAGGAACAGGCCATAGAGACCGATGGTGAGGATGGAGAAACTCACCGCCTGCACTGTGGTCAGCGAGCCATCCGGCGTGGACGCGGTGAAGTTGGGCAGCACCAGCGCGATGGTGGCCAGTGGGATGATCACGGCGAGAAACGCGGAGGCACCGTGCAGGTTGTAGGCCTGCTCATGGTGACGAATGCCGCCGATCAGCAAGCCCAATCCCACCACGCCGTTCAACACGATCATCAACACCGCGTACATCGTGTCGCGCGCAAGCGTGGCGGTGTCTCCGGCGCCCAGCATCACGGCCGAGATCAGCACCACCTCGATCAGCACGATGGACAAGGTGAGCACCAGCGTGCCCACCGGTTCGCCCAGCAGGCCGGCAAGCTCCTCGGCCTCGTGCACTACGCCGAACGATCCCCACACGATCACCAGGAACAGCCACGCGAACAGTGACAGGCCGATGGCGTGGTTGCTCAGGTGCTGCATCCAGTCCGAACCGAAGATCAGGAACAACGCCACCGTGCCCCACGCGATGGCGGGGCGTATGAGCATCTTCGGGTTGAATATCGGTTGCCCTTCGGGGCGCGTCGAGTCGAGGCTCATGGTTTCTCCGGCTCAGGGTGCATCGCCCGGGATGCCGCCCCAATCGGCGGGGTCGACATCGGCAATGGATTGCGAAAACGTCCAGCGATGGCCGCCTAAGTCCACAAGGGAATACTGGCGCTCGCCATAAAAGTGATCGGTGGGTGGTTGCAGTATGCGTGCGCCGTTGCTGAGAGCGTGCGCGTGATGCTGATCGACATCGGCAACGTGCACCATCACGGCATGCGCCTGGTCTGCTGCGTGCGAGGCATCGTCACGTTCAGTGACCACGATGGATGCGCCTGCATAAATCAGCTGCACGCGGTGATCGCCGACGCGCAGGCGCTCACGGAAACCGAGCACATGGCACAGCCACGTCGCGGCGGCCACGACATCCGGGTAAGCCAGCTCGGGAATGATCACACCCGGCGGCATCGAGCGGTTGGTGATCATGCAACGTTCCCCTGAAGACGACGATGGAAAGAGGGTGGCAGGTTGCACGTCATGGCGTGCTCAGCCGGTGATCTCGATGCCGCGGACCAGCCGCTTGGCCAGTCGCGGCTGGCGCAGCTGCTCCAGCCACCACGACAACGCGCGGCCTTCCTGGTCGCCGCGCCACGCCACGTACAACACATTCGGCTCGCGTGGATCGGCCGTGCGCTTCTCGATCAGTTCGCCACGCTTGAGCAGGCCGGCAACGCGGTGGCGAGGCAGCCATCCCACACCGAGGTTTTCCCTTTGTGCATGGATCTTCGCGGCCATGCTCGGCACCGCGAGCGTGGCCTGTCCACCCAGCAGGCCATAGGCGCGCCCAGCCGAATTGCGCGACGAATCAGCCACCACCACGCTGCGATGGCGCATCACCACTTCGCGTTCAAGTGGCTCGGCAGCCTTGGCCAGCGGGTGTCGTGGCGATACGGCGAACACCCACTCCATCACCCCCAATTCGAACCAGCGCAGCTTGGGAATCGCCGGCGGCTCGTTGGTGGCGCCGATGATCAGATCGGCACGGCCATCGCGCAGTGCCTCCCACGTGCCGCCAAGCACTTCATGCGTCATGCGCAGTGCCACGCCCGATTGCAGCGCATCGAAGCTGCGTATGACGGGCGCGAGTATCTCGAATTCGAGGATTTCGTCGGTGACGATCCACAGCCGGTCTTCCCAGCCGCTGGCAATCTGCTTCACGCGCCGGCTGAGGCGCGAGACATCCTGCATCAGCCGCGCGGCTTCCAGCGCCAGCAACTGGCCGGCAGGCGTGAGTTGCAGGCGATAACGGCGGCGATCGAACAGCAGCGCATCGAAGCGCGTTTCCAGCTGGCGGGCCGCATGCGAAATGGTGGAGGGCGCCTTGCCAAGGCGAGCCGCGGCTCGCGAGAGGCTGCCGCTTTCCCGGATGGCTTCCAGCAGTGCCAGTTCATCCTCGGACAACATGTTCGGGCCTTTCGAACGAGTGTGAAGGGATGGTACGACAAGGTGCTGCGCTGGGTTTGGTTTTCCTTCGATGTTTTATCCGTGGATCGGGCGTGGAGGGCAATCTTGCCTCTCAATGTGGAAGTGCCCTGGTCTTCTTTTGCTCGTCATTCCTGCTGAGGCAGGAGGCGCTTCTCAACAGCCGAATGACTGGTCATCCAGTGACTTTGCGCTTGGTTGTCGCGGTACGGCGACCTGGTTCGCCTGCGGTGGGCTTCCGAACCGCTGCCGCGGTCCGGGTCACTTTTCTTTGCTTGCCCAAAGAAAAGTAACCACCGAGATGGTGGCAATGCCAAAAGAAAAGGCACCCCGGATGACGCGCCTTCCGTCCTGAGGACGGAAGGTACGCGAGCGGGTTACGGGGTTTTTCGACAGGATATCCGTGTCCTGTCGAAAAACTGGCCGCATCCCTGCGGCCACCCTGCGGGCTTTCCTCCACCCGCACGCCGCTGTCATACGGGGACCCCGAAGGACTCAGAGCCAAAGCACGAGATAGAAACTTTTTCGCGAGCACCCGCCCCCTCTCCCCAACCCTCTCCCACAAGGGGAGAGGGAGAAGTGCCGTGCACGGAGAGGACGTGAAGAACGAAGTCAATGCAAAGGCCGATGCGGAGCGAGGCTCCGCTTTAAGTCCTCTGCGATTCGGGCGCGTTGCGCAGCGCTTGGGAGTGCTCGCTATGTGGCCTCCCATGGGTGTCCCGCCACAACCATCCTCGAGCGTTCGGGCTTATCCCAACACGATGCTGCGAGCCCTTCGCTCTAAAGGCCATTTTCTTTGGGTTACTTTTCTTTTGGGCCAGCAAAAGAAAAGTGACTCGACCGGCGGCAGCCGATCGAAACGCCCGCCGCGTAGGCGGCCAGATCGCGGCAGCGCTGCAAAAGCGCGATCAAAGGAGTCGCGATAGCCGCAACGCAAAGTCACTGGATGACCAGCCTTCGGCTGTTGTAAAGCGCCCCCTGCCTTCGCAGGAATGACGAGCTAGGGCGTCTTCGGCCATTGAAACGCGCCTCCTGCTCTCGCCCCTATGCGAGGAGCAGGATTGGCGAGTTGGGTGCAGAGGCGCATGCCTCGCGTCTATGCACGCAGGCAAAAGCAAAGAGAAGCGTCGCCGATTCAACCCAGCCGCCGCGCCCCCAACTGCACCAACACCTCCTGCGCCGACCGAATACGTTCGGAAGCGCCAGGCAACTCCAGGTTCACCTTCAACTTGTCCTGCCCATCGAGCTTGTACACGCGCGGCTGCCCCTGGATCAGGCGGATGATCGCCATCGGATCCACTTCCGGCTTGTCGCGGAAGGTGATGCGTCCGCCGTTGGCGCCGAAATCGAGTTTGCGGATGCCCAGCGGCGTGGCCATCAGCTTGAGCTGGGCAACGGCGAACAGTTGCTTGGCCGGATCGGGCAGCAGGCCGAAGCGGTCGATCATTTCCACCTGCAGGTCGCGCAGGTGGTCCTCGTTGCGGGCACTGGCGATGCGCTTGTAGAGCGTCAGGCGAGTGTGCACGTCGGGCAGGTAGTCGTCGGGAATCAGGGCCGGCAGATGCAGCTCGACTTCGGTTTCGTGTTCGCTGCTCAGATCGAAGTCGGGCACCTTGCCGGACTTCAGGGCGCGCACGGCACGTTCGAGCAATTCGGTGTAGAGGCCGAAGCCGATTTCCTGGATCTGGCCCGACTGCTCGTCGCCCAATAGTTCGCCGGCGCCGCGGATTTCCAGGTCGTGCGTGGCGAGCGTGAAGCCCGCACCCAGCTCTTCCAGCGAGGCGATGGCTTCGAGGCGTTTCTCGGCATCGGCCGTCATCGCCTTGCGATCGGGCACCACGAGATACGCATACGCGCGATGGTGCGAACGTCCCACGCGGCCGCGCAGCTGGTGCAGCTGTGCAAGACCGAAGCGGTCGGCGCGATTGATGATGATGGTGTTGGCGGTGGGAATGTCGATGCCGGTTTCGATGATGGTGGTGCACACCAGCACGTTGAAGCGCTGGCGATGGAAATCCGCCATCACGCGTTCCAGATCGCGTTCGGCCATCTGGCCGTGGGCGATGCCGACGCGCGCTTCGGGGATCAGTTCCTGCACTTCGCGCGCGGCGCGTTCGATGGTGTCCACTTCGTTGTGCAGGAAATACACCTGGCCGCCGCGTTGCAGCTCGCGCTGGAAGGCCTCGCGCGCCAGCGCCGGTTCCCATTGCGCGATGAAGGTGCGCACCGCCATGCGATGCGCCGGCGGCGTCGCGATCAACGAGAGATCGCGCAAACCGCTCATCGCCATGTTGAGCGTGCGCGGGATCGGCGTGGCCGTCATGGTGAGCAGGTCCACTTCGGCGCGCAGCTTCTTCAGCTGTTCCTTCTGGCGCACGCCAAAGCGCTGTTCCTCGTCGACGATGACTAGGCCCAGGTTCTTGAACTTGATCTCCGGCGCGAGCAGCTTGTGCGTGCCCACGATCACGTCGATCTGGCCGTCGGCAAGGCGCTTCAGCGCCTCGTTCACTTCCTTGCCCGACTTGAAGCGTGACAGCACATCTACCTTCACCGGCCAGTCGGCGAAGCGGTCGGCGAAGTTGCGGTAGTGCTGTTGCGCGAGAAGTGTGGTGGGCACCAGCACGGCGACCTGGCGACCGGCCGTGGCAGCGGCGAAGGCGGCGCGCAAGGCCACTTCGGTTTTGCCGAAGCCCACGTCGCCGCAGATCACGCGATCCATCGCGCGTGGCGCGGCCAGATCGTGCAGCACCGAATCGATGGCCTGCAGCTGGTCCGGCGTTTCCTCGAACGGGAAGGTGGCGCCGAATTCCTCCACCATCTGGCGATCGATAGGCATGGATTCGCCGCCGCGCGCTTCGCGCTGCGCGTAGATGCCGAGCAGTTCGGCCGCCACGTCGCGTACTTTCTCGGCGGCCTTCTTGCGCGCGCGTTCCCACGCATCGCCGCCCAGCGAATGCAGCGGCGCGAGTTCCGGCGCGGTGCCGGTATAGCGGCTGACCAGGCCGAGCTGCGCCACCGGCACGTAGAGCTTGTCGCCCTTGGCGTATTCGATGGTGAGGAACTCGCCCTCCATGCCGCCCAGTTCCATCGATACCAGGCCCTGGTAGCGACCCACGCCGTGATCGACGTGGACGATGGGCGCACCGATGGTCAGCTCGGTGAGGTCGCGGATAATGCTTTCCGGATCACGCGCGGCGCCGCGGCGGCGCTTGCGTTCCGTGCGCACGCGCTCGCCGAACAGTTCGCGTTCGGTGAGCACGGTGAAAGCGGGATCGTTGAGCGCGAAACCTTGTTCGAGCCCCGCGATGGTGATGGCGAGGCGCAGCTTGTCGTTGTCGAGGAAGGCCGACCAGTTGTCGATCGTCTCGGGCTTCAGACCCACACTGGCCAGTTGCTCGATCAACGCTTCACGGCGGCCGGCCGAGTCGGCCGTGATCAACACCCGTCCCGGATAGCTCGACAGGAAATGACGCAGTGACGTGCCCGGTTCTTCGCCCTTGCGATTGAGCGGCAGTTCCGGTGCAGGCTGCGTGCCGGTGGGCAACGCATGCTCGTGGCCGCTTTCCACCACTTCGATGCGCAGGCGCTTGTTGAGTTGTTCGCGCAGCAGTTCCGGTGGCAGATACAGTTCCGCCGGCGGCAGCACCGGACGTTCGATATCGTGCGCGCGCTGGTCGTAACGCTCGCCGGTCTGCGTCCAGAACTGTTCGGCCGATTCCAGCGCGCCTTCGCCCAGCAGGAATACAGCATTGTCGGCGAGGTAGTCGAACAGCGTGGCCGTCTGCTCGAAGAACATCGGCAGGTAGTATTCGATGCCGCCGGGCGTCACGCCTTCCTTCATGTCCTGGTAGAGCGGGCAGCGGCGCACGTCGATGGGAAAGCGCTCGCGCAGGCGCGTGCGGAAGTCCTTGGCGGCGTTTTCCGTCAGCGGGAATTCGCGCGCCGGCAGCAGTTCGATGTGTTCCACCTGTTGCTGCGAGCGCTGCGTTTCCGGATCGAAGCTGCGGATCGATTCCACTTCATCGTCGAACAACTCGATGCGGTACGGCTCGGCCGCGCCCATCGGGAAGATGTCGATCAATGCGCCGCGCACGGCGAAATCGCCGGGCTCGCCTACCTGCGGCACGTTGCGGTAGCCGGCCGCTTCCAGGCGGCGCTGTTCGGCGGCCAGATCGAGCTTTTGTTTCTTCCTCACCACCAGGCCAGCGCCGGTGATGTGGCTGCGCGGCGCGATGCGCTGCATCAGCGTGGCGATGGGCACCACCAGCACGCCGCGCTGTACGTTGGGCAACTGGTAAAGCGTGGCAATGCGTTGCGAGACGATGTCCGGGTGCGGGCTGAACACGTCGTAGGGCAGCGTTTCCCAGTCGGGGAAATGCAGTACCGGCAGGTTGCCCGCGAACACGCGCAGTTCGTCTTCCAGTGCACTGGCCCGTTGCGTGTCGCGGGTGACGGCGACGAGCAGTCCCTGGTGCGTGCGCGCGGCCTCGGCGACCAGGAGCGCGCGCGACGAACCGTGCGGCGACGTCCAGAAACGGCGCTGCTTGGGATTGGTGGGCAGGGAAGGGTGGGGAATCGACTTGGTCATGCGAACCCGACAATCAGAGGCGCGGCACCCGGCCGCGCTGGAAAGCGGGCAAGTGTAACGCGACCGCCCCGGATGAGCCGGGGCGGATGGACTTCTCTATATGGGAACGTACTTCGGCGCGACAAGCCCGGGCAGCGAGAACCCGTGGCTTTGTGCCAGGGCGCGTCAGAGCTGCAGCGAGATCTGCGCGGTGCCCGGCTCGTCCGGCGTCAAGCGGTGCACGAAGCCCAGCTCCTTGCACAGCTCCAGCATGGGGCGGTTTTCCAGCAGTACGTAACCCCAGATCTCGCTCAGGCCGCGGCGACGGCAATCGTCGACCAGGCGCTGCAAGAGCAGGGCGCCCAGGCCCTGGCGTGCCCAGTCGTGCTCGACCAGCACGGAGAACTCGGCGCTGTTGGCGGCCTCGTCCACGAAGATGCGGCCCACGCCACGCAACTCGGCCGGCTGCACGGTTTCGTCCATCAGCACCAGGGCGGTTTCGATGGCCGGATCGATGTTGGTAAGGCGAAAGGCCATCGAATCGGGCAGTTCGCCCATGGAATGCAGGAAGCGGCGGCGGATGTCCTCGGGCGACAGGCGCGAGAACTGGCGCTTCAGCGCGGCCACGTCCGTGGGCTCGATGCCACGCAGGAACAGCTCGCGGCCGTCATGGGTCTGCACTCGCTCACCCTTCGGCTTGCCCACTTCCACCAGGCGAGGGCGTGCGAAGCGCTCGGGGCTGCGCAGCGGTACGAGCGCGCGGCTATTGGAGTAGTAGTCGATGGCAGGAGTCATACCCATACTTTACCGTACTGTGTGCAGTGCAACATGAACAAAAGGCCTTCCAGTCAGTGTTCTTTGTTGACGTCATGTCGCACCGCATTGATCGCCGGGTCGCGATTTCTGGGAGCCTCGCCCTGGCCCGTGCAGAATGCGCCAGCACGTCCGTGCCTGCGTTGAGGGAGAGTGAAATCCATGGCTACTGCGTCCAAAGGCATCACGCCCGCACAGCTCGAAAAGCTCTGCGTCCGCTGGCCCGGTGTCACCAAGGACATCAAATGGGGCGCCGACCTGGTCTTCAGCGTGGGCGGCAAGATGTTCGCGGTCATGCCCGCCGACGGCGGACGGGTGTCCTTCAAGGTGGAGGACGAGCGCTTCCTGGAACTCACCGACCAGCCGGGTATGATCGCTGCCCCCTATCTCGCCCGGGCCCGCTGGGTTTCGGTGGTGGAGCCCAAGCGGTTCACCACCGACGAGCTGTCGGCACTGATCCGCACGGCCTACGGGCTGATCCGCGCCAAGCTCACCAAGAAGCTGCAGGCGGAACTGGGCGAGTGGCCGCCATCCTAAGGAGCATTACCCGTGAAGCAGTACATCGGCAGCATCGCCCTCGTCGTGGCCGACTACGACGAAGCCATCGACTGGTACACCCGCGTGCTCGGCTTCACGCTGATTGAAGACACCGACATGGGCGGTGGCAAGCGCTGGGTAGTGGTGGCACCCCAGGGCGCCGCCGAAACGCGCGTGCTGTTGGCGAAGGCGTCCACGCCGGAGCAGTCGGCGCGCGTGGGCGACCAGACCGGCGGCCGCGTGTTCCTGCTGCTGCACACTGACGACTTCTGGCGCGACTACCGGCGCATGGAAGCGGCCGGTGCCACGTTCTGCGAAACACCGCGCGAAGAGGCCTATGGCACCGTGGTGGTGTTCCAGGATCTGTATGGCAACAAGTGGGATCTGTTGCAGCTCAAGCGCTGAGCGTATCGCTCAGTCGGCAATGTCCGGCTCGAAGAAACTCCAGCGGATATCCGGGAACTGGGCCTTCATGGCGCGTTCCACGCTGTTGATGGCTTCGATGAGTGTCGTCTGATCGGGCGCCGGCGACATGCGCGCCTTCACGGCGACCATCACGTCCGGACCCATCTGCAGCGTCAGCAGGTTGAGCACCACATCCACTTCCGGGCGCGCATTGATGAAGGCCATCAGCTCCTCGCGACGCTTGGGTTCCACCCCCTGGCCGATCAGCAGATCCTTCACCTTGTTGGCAATCACCACGGCCACCAGCATCAGCAAGGCGCCGATGGCGATGGTGCCCGCGGCGTCGTAGAGCAGATTGCCGGTGATCATGGTGGCCAGCACGGCGAGCAGCGCGATGGTCAGGCCGAGCAGGGCGGCGAGATCCTCGCCGAAGATCACCAGCAACTCGCTTGAGCGCGTTTCACGAAACCAGCGCCACAGACTGCGACCTTCGCGCGCCTTGTTCACTTCCTGCAGGCAGCCGTGCATGGAAATGGATTCGGCAACGACGCCGAAGGCCAGCACGCCGATGGCCAGCCACGCCCATTTCAGCGGCTCCGGATGGTTGAGCTTGTGGATGCCTTCGTAGATCGAAAACATGCCGCCGACGCTGAACAGCAGGATGGCGACCAGGAAGGACCAGAAATACAGTGCACGGCCCTGGCCCAGTGGATATTCATCCGACGGCGGGCGATCGGCCTGTCGCATGCCCAGCAGCAACAAGCCCTGGTTGCCGCAATCGGCCAGCGAATGCACGGCCTCGGCCAGCATGGCGCCCGAGCCGGTGATCAACGCGGCCACGAGCTTGCTGATGAAAATAGCGAAATTGGCGCCAAGGGCGAGCAGGATCGCCCTCAGTGAGTTTGCCTGACCGGACATCGTGCCTTCCTTTGGACGAAGGCATTGAGTTTAGCCGGCTATGCGTGGTCTCAGTGTATGACGCCGCCCACGCCGATGCCGAAGCTCACGTTCGACTTGCCCGCTTCCATCTCCGAAGCCGTCCACACGTGCGACTGGGCCACGCTCACCGTCGGGAACACGTAGGCGGCCTGGCCCACATTGCCGGGGCGCGTGCCGGTGATGCGTCCGGTCAGCGTGATCAGTGCGCCGGTCGGGTAATTGAAGGGCTCCACGAAGCCCGGCATCACCGCGACGAAACGGCCCCAGCCGCCGTTGTTGTCCAGCTTGGGTCGCTGCGAGCTGTCCAATGGATAGGCCACGATTTCCACTTCGCTGCGGTCGGGGAAATTGCTCACCTGCACCACCGTGCCGCCCCAGATCACATCGGCGTTGGCGTAGCGGTC
Source organism: Dyella japonica (assembly GCF_040545895.1). GTDB lineage: Bacteria > Pseudomonadota > Gammaproteobacteria > Xanthomonadales > Rhodanobacteraceae > Dyella > Dyella japonica_D. The sequence continues at coordinate 1,172,658 of NZ_JBEPMU010000001.1, read as the reverse complement.
GGGCGACTGCGCCACGATGTTGGGCGCCGTGGCCACGGTGGCGGTCGAGGGTTTGTAGATCGGCGCGGGTGCGCATGCGGCCAGCGTCAGCATGGCCAGGGCAATGGCACTGCGCAGGAGTGTGCTGGTGACGTGGGTCATGGCCGGATTCCGCGTGGGTTGGTTTGAGCTTAACGGGCTCGCCGCGCGGAGGGTATACAGCGGGTGGAAGTCCGGCGCCGCGTTCAGCTGGCGCTTTCTTCCACCAGCCAGTCGAGCCGCCACTGGGCGGGACGTTCCTGCGACAGCATGGGCGCCATCACGCGTAGCGAGTCGCGCAGGGCCTCGTCCAGCTTCCACGGGGCATTGAGGATCACCATGCCCGACCCATTGAGCCGCAACGGCGAGTCGTCCGGATGCACCAGCAATTCCGCACGCAGTACGCGGCGCACGCCGCAATGCTGCAGCCACCGGTGGAACGGCTGAACCTGGCTGCGCAGCTTGATCGGGTACCACACGGCATACACGCCGGTAGGCCAGCGCTCCAGCGCGGCCTTGAGCGCCTTTTCGATCACACGGTATTCCGCTTCCTGCGCTTCGTACGGCGGATCGATCAGCACCAGGCCACGCTTCTCCTTCGGCGGCAGCAGCGCCTTGAGCGCCTCGTAGCCGTTGCGCTGATGCACGTGCACGCGATGGTCGTGATGGAACAGCTCGCGCAAGCGCGTGGCTTCTTCCGGATGCAGTTCGCACAGCTGCGCGCTGTCGCTCTCGCGCATCGCGTTGGCCGCCTGCAATGGCGAGCCCGGGTAGAGCTTCAGGCCATGATCATTGCCCGGCAGGCGCAGGATGGCGTCCAGCCAGCGGCGCAACAGCGGAGGCAGGGCATGGGCCTTGCCGTTGTTCGGATGCAGGTCGGGAAACAGCAGGCGCGAGATGCCATCCTTGTATTCCCCCGTCTTGCCCGCCTCCGTGCTGTCCAGGGCATAGCAGCCGCTGCCGGCATGCGTGTCGATGAAGGCAAACGGCGTGGCTTTTGCCTGCATGGCCTCGATCAGCGCGAACAGCACGCTGTGCTTGAGGACATCGGCGAAGTTGCCGGCGTGGTAGGCGTGGCGATAGTTCATGGTGGGGAGGGGCCGGGTGGTGGGACAGTATAGGGGTAGGGTGTCGCCATGCGCTTTTTGGCTCTTGTCGCGGTGCAGTGACCTGCTCGTCATCCCGGCGCAGGCCGGAGGCGCTTTTCAACAACCGAAGGCTGGTCATCCAGAGCCTCGGTGTTTGATTGTCGCGATATGGCTAGGTTGCTCGCCTGCGGCGGGCTTCCGACCTGCTGCCGCAGGCTGGGTCACTTTTCTTTGCTTGCCCAAAGAAAAGTAACCCAAAGAAAGGGCCCCCCGGATGACGCGCCTTCCGTCCTGCGGACGGAAGGTCCGCGTGCGGGTTACGGGGTTTTTCGACAGGACATCCGTGTCCTGTCGAAAAACTGGCCGCATCCCTGCGGCCACCCTGCGGGCTTTCCTCCACCCGCCCGCCGCTGTCATACGGGGACCCGTAGAGCCAAGAACAAAGCGCGAATTAGCTGCGCTTTCGCGAGCACCCGCCCCCTCTCCCCGACCCTCTCCCACAAGGGGAGAGGGAGAGGTGCGGTGCTTGGCGAAGATCCAACGATCGCAGCCATGGGGTAGCGCAGCGACATCCTGCTTTAAGCCCTCTTCGCCCCGGCGCGTTGCGGTGTAGCCGCCGCGTCGATTAGAGGGATCGTGACGTTCCGGGCTCCAAAACCTGCAAGGCTCGTATCCCACAGAACGCTATGAGCCTTTGCCTTGAAGGCCATTTTCTTTGGGTTACTTTTCTTTTGGGCCAGCAAAAGAAAAGTGACTCGAGCGGCGGCAGCCGATCGAAACGCCCGCTGCGTAGGCGGCCAGATCGCGGCAGCGCGGCAAAATTGCGAGCTAAGAAATCGCGACAACCAGACGCAAAGTCACTGGATGACCAGCCATTCGGCTGTTGTAAAGCGCCTCCTGCTTTCGCAGGAATGACGAGCTAGGCGCGCCTCGAAGCATCACGATGACAAACCCCAAAACCACCGCAACCAGTCCACCTCACCCCCCCCAACACAAGCCCCAACCCAACAAGACCCACCTCCAGAGTTGAGCCACCAACCACCCCATCGCTATGCTTGCCCCATGACCCGCCACCTCTTCCGCCACCTACGCCGCTGCCGCACCTTGCTGGTGCTGGCCCTATGCGCGTGGCTGGCGCTGTCCAGCATGGCCTGGGCGATGCCGCAGCGTGACGATTGCTGCCCTCAGGCGACGGCGGCGATGGGCGTGATGGGCATGCAACATGCGTCGCCCGATCACATGGCCACGCACACGTCGAACATCATGTCCGACGGCTGTTGCGCGCACGCGCCAGCAAGCGTGCCGGAATCGATGGTGCCGCACGTGCTGCACGTGCAGGCGGACTCGTCGCCGCGGCAGTCGCATGGCGAAGCTGCACCGCAACCCGTCTACGATCCGCCGCTGCGGCCACCGGTCGCTTGATTCTCCGTTGAAGGCAGCGGGCCGGCACGCGCCGGCCGATTCGATGCGCCTGCATGCAGGCGCGCGACACGGAGCAAGGCAATGAACAAGCAGGAACCGCGCGGATTCCAGATGCCGCGTCGGCGTTTCGTACAGGGGCTCGCGCTCGGCGGCGTCGCCGCCGGGCTGGGGCTTTGGCGCGGCAACGCGATGGCGCAGGTGACGACGCCGCGCGCAGAGTTGCGCGGCAATCACTTCGAGCTGGAGATCGGCGAGCTGCCGGTCGACTTCACCGGGCGCAGACGCATCGCCACTGTCGTGAACGGCCAATTGCCGGCGCCGCTGCTGCGCTGGCGGCAGGGCGACACGGTGACGTTGCGCGTGCGCAATCGGCTCAAGGTCACCAGTTCCATCCATTGGCACGGCATCGTGTTGCCGGCCGATATGGATGGTGTGCCGGGCCTGAGTTTCGAGGGCATTCCCGCTGGTGGCGAATACACCTATCGGTTCACCGTGAACCAGTCCGGCACGTACTGGTATCACAGTCATTCGCGCTTCCAGGAGCAGACCGGCCTGCTCGGTCCCATCGTGGTCGAACCGCGCGATGGTGAGCGTTATCCGGCCGACCGCGATTACGTGGTGATGCTCAACGACTGGACCGATCTCGATCCGGAAACGATCTACGCCAACCTGAAAAAGCAGAGCGGCTACTACAACGTCGGCAAGCGCACCGCGGGCGACTTCATGCATGACGCCCATGGCGCGAGCATCGCCCAGGCGCTTGACGAACGCCGCATGTGGAACCAGATGCGCATGGATCCCACCGACCTGGCCGACGTCTCTTCCGTCGCCTATACGTATTTGACCAACGGTTGCACGCCGGCTGGCAACTGGACCGGTGTGTTCAACGCCGGCGAGAAAGTGCGCCTGCGCTTCATCAATGGTTCGTCGATGACTTTCTTCGACGTGCGCATTCCCGGCTTGAGCATGACGGTGGTCGCTGCCGATGGCCAGGCGATCGAACCGGTGACCGTGGATGAATTTCGCATCGGCACCGCCGAGACCTACGACGTGATTGTGCAGCCGTCGGCCGATCGCGCGTGGACCATCTTCGCGCAGAGCATGGATCGCACCGGCTTCGCACGCGCCACGCTGGCGCCGCGGGCCGGCATGGCGGCCGACGTGCCGGCGCTGGAGCCGCGCCCGCTGCTCAGCATGGGCGACATGATGGGCGCGATGGATCACGGCAGCATGGGGCACGACATGTCCGGCATGGACATGATGGCCATGCCCGGCATGGCGATGTCGCACGCGGATACGCCGACCGAACCACTGAAGACAGGCCCCGAGGTGGACATGCGCGTGGCGACGCCGCGCGGCAACCTCGACGATCCGGGCGTTGGCCTGCGCGACAACGGTCGTCGCGTGCTGACCTATGCCGACCTGCATGCCGTCGATGCGCCCATTTCGTCGCGCGTGGATCGCGAGTTGACGCTGCGTCTCACCGGCAATATGGAACGTTATCTCTGGTCGTTCGACGGCAAGCGCCACTCGAGCGCCGAGCCGTTACGCCTGCGCTACGGCGAGCATGTGCGCATCGTGCTGGTGAACGACACCATGATGACCCACCCCATCCATCTGCATGGCATGTGGAGCGAACTCGAATCGCCGGATGGCGGCTTCCAGGCGCGCAAACACACGGTGATGGTGCAGCCCGCGCAGCGCGTGGCCTATCGCGTGAGTGCGGACGCCATGGGGCGCTGGGCCTATCACTGTCATCTGCTCTATCACATGGAGGCGGGCATGTTCCGCGAAGTGGTGGTGGCATGAACCGCACGCTTTCACTCTGGATCGCCGCGTGCGTCGCCGCGCTTCCCGTAGCCGCATGGGCGCAAAGCATGGACATGCAGGACATGCCGGGCATGTCGATGCCGCCATCGCAAGAAAACCATCAGGCCACGGCACCGCAGGACAGTTCGCAGCACGCCGGACACGACATGGCCACCATGGATGCCAACGCGTTGCCGCCGAACGATCACGTGCCGCCATCGACCCCGCAGACGGTGCTGCACGACATGTCGCCGTCGCAGATGAACGCGATGATGCAGATGGACGACAACGAACCGCTTGGCATGCTGCTGGTCGATCGCCTCGAACGCAGCCGCAGCACCTCCGGCGACTACGCAACGAATTGGGAAGCCGAAGGCTGGTATGGCAATGCCATCGATCGCCTGTGGCTGAAGACCGAAGGCGAGCGCGGCAACGATGGCACGCAGGATGCGCGCTTCGAAGCGCTATGGAGTCACGCGTGGACGAGCTTCTGGGACTGGCAACTGGGCGCGCGCCAGGATTTTGGCCAGGGCCCGAATCGCCAGTGGCTGGCGCTGGGTGTGGAAGGGCTCGCGCCGTACTGGTTCGAAACGCAGGCCGCGTTCTACGTGGGCGAAGAAGGCAGAACCGCGCTTCGCCTGGAAACCAGCTACGACATGCGCTTCACCCAGAAGTTGATCCTCACGCCGAAAGTGGAACTCAACCTCTATGGCAAGGACGATCCGCAGCGGGGCATTTCCTCGGGTCTTTCGAATGTGGAGGCGGGCTTGCGTCTGCGCTACGAGGTCACGCGGAAATTCGCGCCCTACGTTGGCGTGGACTGGACGCGGCGCTTTGGACAGATCGACGACGTGCCCGGCATGCCGCCAGTGCATGCATACGAGACGACGTGGGTGGCCGGCGTGCGGATGTGGTTCTGATCGGCCGCCTCGCGTTGGCATGAAACGAAAGGCGCTGAGATCCAGCGCCTTTGGGCGAGCTGCCATGGCCGCTGACGCGTGAAGGCGCGCCGGCAACGCGGCCTCAGTACGCCACCGTGATCCGCTGCCTGCGCGCATCGTTCTTGTCGACGCGGTCCAGCAGGGCGACGGCGTAATCGGCCACGCTGATGTGGCTCTTGCCATGGCCATCCACCAGCAACTGATCGCTGCCCACGCGGTATTTGCCCGTGCGCGGTCCGTCTTCGAGCAGCGCCGCCGGACTGATATACGTCCATTGCACGTCGCTCTTGCTGTGGAGGAACACTTCCAGCGCCTTGATCTGTCCCAGCGCTTCTCCCTTCCAGGCTTCCGGAAAGTGCGGGTCGTCGATGACGCGCACGCCGGGCGATGTTTCCAGCGAGGCCGCGCCGCCCACCCACACGAGGCGTTTCACGCCGGCCTTGGGCAGATAGTCCAGCACCGTGGCGGCTTTTGCAGGCACTTCGTCATTGGAGCCATCGCGACGGGCCGAGATGCTCACGATGAGCACGTCGGCGCCGCGCACGGCATCCAGCCAGCTCTGGGGATCGGCGATGTCGCCGGTGACCACCGTGACACGGGCATCCTTCGTGGCCAGGCGCGACGGGTCGCGCACGATGGCCGTGACCTCGGCGCCACGGGCCAGGGCTTCGTCGAGAATGGCGTGACCGACATGGCCTGTCGCGCCGAACAAGGCGATCTTCATGGATAGGGCTCTCCAGCGGGGATAGGGGGAGTAGGGCAAACGATGGCGCGGCGAACGTGAAGGAAAAGCCGAGCACATGATTGGCCCCGGGGCACGCCGGGTAACGGTGGCCTCAACCCTGGAACATGTAGAACAGGTAGGCCACGAACAGGATCAGGTGCACGGCGCCCTGCAGCACGTTGGTGTGCCCGCTGGAAAACGTCACCAGGCTCACCGTGAGCGTCAGCAGGAACAACACCAGGTCAGTGCGCTGCAGGCCCAGTTCAATGGGATGCGCCGTGAAGTGGCTGATGATGAGAATGGCCGGAATGGTGAGGCCGATGGTCGACAGCACCGAACCCAGGAAAATGTTCACCGAGCGCTGCATGTGGTTGTGGCGCGCGGCACGCACGGCGCCGATGCCTTCGGGCGTGGCCACCAGCACGGCCATCACCAGTCCCGCCAGCGCGGCAGGTTTGCCCAGCGTTTCCACCACGTAATCCACCGGGTGCGCGAGTTTTTCCGCCAGGTACACCACGGGAATCATGTAGGCCGCCAGGGCCAGCGCGTGGAACACGGTGCGCGCGGTGCCGCCATGCATCACCGTCGCTGCCGCGTCGTCTTCCTCCAAGGTTGCGAAATAGGCGCGGTGTCGGCGCGTCTGCAGGCCAAGGAAGGCGATGTAAAGGCCGGTGCAGACCACGGCCAGGAAAGCCTCCTGCGCGAACGAGAGTGCATGCTGCAGGGGACCGGCGTAGTTTGGCATCACCAGCGCCAGGATGCCGAGCGGAATCACCACGCTGAGGTAGGCATTCGCGCCTTGCAGGTTGTAGTGCTGCTCGCGATGCCGCCAGCCGCCGACCAGCAACGACAAGCCCACCATGCCGTTGAGCACGATCATGGTGACGGCGAACAAGGTGTCGCGTGCCAGTGTGGGGTTGTTCGCCCCGTGCAGCATGATGGCGGTGATGCTGACCACCTCGATGGCGGTGATCGACAGCGTCAGCACCAGCGTGCCGTAAGGCTCGCCCAGGCGTTCGCCCAGATGCTCCGCGTGACGCACCACGGCCAGTGCCGAACCGAGGATCACCGCGAACAGCCATACGAAGATCACCGCCAGCCACAGCGGACGGTCGAGCCCTTCCAACAGGCGCGTGCCGAAGCAGATAAAGGCGATGGACGTGGCGACGCTGATGGAAAGGAACCATTCGCGCCGCAAGAGTTTTGCGTAACCGCCCGTCGTCATCGCAAGCACCTCCCCCGACTGCCGTGAGGCGACGCGAGGCGTCGCGCTGGTCACCAGGTGTCGCAGGAAAGGACCGGCCTCATCGCCGCGACGGCAGCCTATTCAACCACACTGTGGCTTTCGGCAGTGCCCAGCAGCTCGGGCTGCGAGGGCGCCGCCTGCTTGCGCGTCAGCAGCGGGTGCATGAACACGGCGGCCAGGATCACCGCCACGCCCGCATAGAACCAGCCATCCAGCTGGCGCTGCTCGCCCAGCAGCACGATGGCGAGCACGATGGCATAGACCGGTTCGAGGTTGGTCACCATCTGCGTGCCGAAGGCCGTCATGTGGCGCAGCGCCACCAGGGCCAGGGCAAAGGGCAGCAGCGTGCAGCCGAAGGAGAGCACCACCAGCAGCGTGGCGTCGTGCAGGCTCGGCAGCACGAAGGCCGGTCCCGCATGCGGCAGCAGTGGCGCCAACAGGGTGAGGAACAGCGTGCCGGTGCCCAGCTCGATGCAGGTCACCGTGAGTGGGTCGCCGTGTTCCACCAGCCGCTTGTTGAACGCACTGAACAGCGCCACCAGCAGCGCCGACAACGCGCCCACCGCGATGCCCAGGCGCATGTCCGTCGGCACGCCGCCCACCACCATCGCCACGCCGGGCACCACGGCCACGCCAATCAGCAGCTCGCGCGGATCGAACTTGCGACGGGCGATCCACGGTTCCACCAGCGAAAGAAATACCGGCCCCAGCGCGATGCAGGTGGCACCCACCGAGGCATTGGCCAGCTTGATGGCCGCGTAGAACGTCAGCCAGTGCAGCGACACCAGCACGCCGATGCCGGCATAGCCCCAGCGCAGTTTCGCGGGCATCGCCTTCAGCCCGCGCCACACCTTGGGCATCAGCAACAGCGCGCCGGACACCAGCAGCATGCGCCACCACACCAGCTGCAGCGCCGGCAAGGTGATCAGTTTGCCAAGGATGGCGGTGAAGCCCCACAGCAGGACGCAGAAATGGATCTGCCAGCGGGCCTTGTTGACCGGTTGCATGCGCGAATGTCGGCGAGGGGAGACCCGACATTCTAGCGTTGCCGACGCAATTCAGTGCGTGGTCGACGCCTTGGTCTTGCTCGGCAAAGGCGCCGGGCGTGCCTTGGATGCGCCGCGCATTTGCTCCAGCACGGTGGCGCAGGTGTTGTCCGGCTCGCCCTTGCTGGTGGCCACCAGCGGAAGCAGCGCCGCCACCGGTGCCGCCAGAACGCCCAGCGCCAGCGCGCCGCCGCCGCGCAGGATCAGCGGCCCCGGCTGCACGCCCACGTCCGGATTCTTCAGCGTGCCCTTCACGTACAGCGGCGAACGCAGCGAGAGGATGCGCAACCCCTTCGACTCCGGCCGCACGTCGAGGTCGAGCTTCTCGTTGGCGAAGTTCACGGTGCCTTCCACGCGGATGGTGGCGTCTTCGGTGTCGAACACGAACAGCTGCGTCTGATAGAGACCGTTCGTGGCCGACAGGTCCGACGCGGCACAGTTGATCTTCACCGTCTTGTCGCCGAACAGCTTGGCGATCACCACGTTGGCCACATTCAGGCCAGCCGTCTCCAGCAGCGTCTTGCTGATGGCGCCATCGTTCATCAATAACTTGAGTTCGCCGGTGGACGTGCCCATCAGCTCGCCCACCGAATTGCCGCGCGCATTCAGCGCGGCATCGCCGTTGATCTCGCCGAAGCTGGTCTGCATCGGCTCGAACTTGGGAAACAGTTCCTTGAGTTTCAGATGCCGCGCCTTGAGCTTGATGTCGCCCTTCATCGGCGTGGTGCTGCCGTCCAGGCGCAGGTTGCTGTCGATTTTCCCGCTGGCGAAATCGAAGCCCAGTGGATTGAGCGTGAGCACGCCGTTGTCCATCACCAGGTGCGTCGACAGCGCGTGGATGGGCAGCGCGGTGTCGCGCACGATCTTGTTGGCGCTGAAGGTGACGTCGGCATCCATGGCGCGCCAGCGATCGGTGCGGAAGGGCTCGATGGGCAACACCTTGTCGGTGGGCTGCGGCGTGGCGTCGCCGCGCAGTTCTTTCTCGCTGTTGGAATCGGCGCCGATCAGCGGCGCCAGGTCGGAGAAACGCAGCAGCTGCGAGGTCACCGTGCCGCTGAGTTTCGGGCGCGCGCCGCCGGTGTCGAAGGCCAGATCGCCTTCCAGATCACTGCCGCCCACGCGCCCACGGAAATGGTCGTACTCGAAATGGCTGGCGCCGCGCTTGAGGTTGGCGCGCAGATGGCCTTCGGTCGCATACGGCGGCGTGTCGGGCAGCGTCACACCAATCAACGGATACAGCTTGGCCATGCTGCTGCCGGAGAACCACAGGCGGATATCGAGGGCGGCTAGATGCAGCGGATCGGTGAGCGTGCCCACCAGCGCGATATGCGTATCGCCCACGTGCACGTCGCCTTGGATCGGGAAGGGCTCATCGGTCTGCTGCAACGCCAGCACGCCCCCCGTCTTGCCATTGCCATCCACGGCCGCGCCCTGATACTTGCCCAATGCCTGCCAGGCAAACTGGTAGACGGCATTGGTGCGCCCGGGCTCGTTTTCCTGCTTGCCCGCATCCTTGGCCAGCGCCGTCTTGGCGCTGGCGCCGACGGTCTTGCTCGCCTGTTCGCGCGCGTCGGACGATTGTTGCGACACGATGTCGCCATAAGGAATCGCCCGCTGCAGCGCCTCCATGGTGATCTGCAGTTCCGTCTTGCTGATGGCATCGTTGAGCGCGATATGGCCGCGGTCGAAGCCGATGGCGTGCAGGTCGAGCGTCCACGCCGATGGCGCGCCGCCGTTGGCGAACGAGAAGTCCCAGTTGGCCTGGCCTTGCGCATTGCGTTCCAGGTCAATGCTGGGCTGGGTGAGGTAGAGCACCGGAATTTCCACCCGATGCACGATCAACGGCAGCGGCGAGATGCGAAAGCGCAGCGCGTCCAGTTGCGCGAAATGCGGCTGGCCGGTCCAGTCTGGATTGCCGACGCTGATGTTCTGCGCCACGAACTCCGGCCACGGCACCCAGCTCTCCATGCCGCTGGCGCGCTCCTCGCGTCGCCAGCGCACGCTCAAGTCGCCATTGATGGCAAATGGCCGTCCAATCGTTTCACTGACACGGGCATTGATGGTGGGCTTGAGGCGATTCCAGTCGAACGTGGCGATGACGACCAACAACACCACGACCAGCGCCAGACAGACGCCGATGATCCATGTCACTATTTTCCAGCGCCGCCGCATGCATGACTCCCACCGCGATATTGCAACGACATCCTGCCGTCTTGCCCGGTGAAGGGCGTGTCGTCATGCGGTGACGAGCCTGGGGCAGGGTTCATCCATATCAATGCGATGTCTTGGTGTCGCGCACCGGAATGCTCACGCTGCAGATATCCACCTTGCCCACGGGCAGGCGGTAGAAATCGTCGAGGCGGTTGCGTTTGGCATCCACCAGCGCGGCGAAGGTGGCGCTGTCGGTGCGCAGCACTTCGATGGTCGGGCGCTGATTGGCCGGCAGGTCCGCAGCCAGTCGCACGGAGCCGATCGCCACGCGCTGCTCGGGCTTCTCGTAGAAGCCCAGCGGACCGGTGCCGCGCGGCAGGCCGGAGAGATATTCCATGCCCTGCAGCACGCGGCCCACCACGGCGATGTTGCGATCGAGCGCGCGCGGTGCCTGGCCTATCACGGCATAGAGCTCGCTGCCGCTGCCGGTTTCCGGATCGATGTCGCGTCCCACGCCCACCATGCCGTAGCAATGGGTGAGCCATTCCTGCTGCTTGGCCTTGTCGCGCGCGGTGGGAAAGCCTTCGGAGAAGCCGACTTCCGGCGCGTAGAAATCGCCATCCTTCAACGGCGTGAACGGAAGCTTGGCGTCGTACGGGCGTGTGTATTCCGGCGGCAGCTTGTCCTTGGCCGATCCCAGCGACTTGAGCTTGCTCTTGTCGCCGTTGTCGTCGCTGGCGGGGTCACCCCATTGGGTGACGAAGTTGTCGTGCACGCGCACGATGGCCAGCCCGTCGTAGTAGTGCTCGTGCGCCATGGTGCGGATATTGGCGGCATGCAGCGGCGCGAAATCTGGCGCCAGCTCGATCAGCACACGCCCTTGCGGCAGCTGCATCACCAGCAGGTTCTGCGGATCAGGCGTGCGCCATTCAAGCGGTTGCGACTTGGCCAGCAGTTCCTTGGGCGAGGGCGTGTGCGCAGGCTTGGTTTCGTCGGCTGCCACGGCAGCGGACAGCGAGACGGCAAGCGCAAGGGCAAGGGCAAGGCAGTGGCGCAGCAGCATGGAAACCCCCAGGTCGTAAAGCCTGCAAGGTAGCAGAGCCGGCGCCCCCGTTGTGGTGCACGTTCCGGCGCTCGTGACAAGTCGCGAAACAGCGGCGCAGGTTCTCTACAATGCCGCCCCTTTGCCTGCTCTTGCCCGACCCCATGGACATCGTCGTCAACGAAGAACTCAAGGCCTATATCGATCCGCTTACGCCCGACGAATACGAGGCGCTGGAGCGCAGCCTGCTCGCGGAAGGCTGCCGCGACTCGCTGGTGCTGTGGGGCAATGTGCTGGTGGATGGCCACAACCGCTACGGCATCTGCCGCAAGCACGACCTGCCGTTCAACACGGTGCAGAACACGCGCTTCCAGTCGATGGAAGACGTGCACCTGTGGATGATCGAGCAACACCTGGGGCGGCGCAGCGTGTCCGACTTCCAGCGCGGCGTGCTGGCGCTGCGCAAGCGCGAGATCCTGCAGGAGCGCCGCTCGCGCGCCAAGCCCGTGGAAGAAGACGTGGCCGTCGCGGTGGAGGCGCCGGCATCGGCTCCCGTGGCGGACGTGGCCGAGCCATCCGCCAAGCCCGAACCGCTGCCCAGTCGTCAGGCCATCGCACGCGAGGCGCGGCTCAGCAACAGCCAGGTGGTGATGATCGAGAAGATCCAGAAACAGGCCGCGCCCGAAGTGGTGGCGGCGGTGAAATCTGGCGTGTTGTCGATCAACGCGGCTGCCGCGGTGGCGACCTTGCCCGAGGAAGAGCAGCGCGCCGCCGCCGTGGCCGGCGACGACGAACTCAAGCAGGCGGCCAAGCGCGTGCGCGACGCCAAGCGCAAGCCGAAGAAGGAAGCCGAGGCAGGCGAGGGCGACGATCTGCCGACCTTGCGCCGCCGCGTTGCGGAGCTGACCGCGGAGGTCGCCGAACTCAAGGCCGACAACGACGCCTTGCGCGAACAGCTCGCCCGGTGGGAACGCTCCACCGGCGAGTGACGTTTTGCGGACGCCGTTCGCAATGAATACGTATGCAACCGCTGGTTGCTGCATTGCGATGCTTTCTACGATGCGCAGCACTGCCGCCCGAACGGCTGCTGCGCGAGGGGAAGACGCGCGGCGAGCCTCGCCTTGCGAACGACAGTGATGTTGCTTGCCCGCCAGCCGCGGCAGGGATGCGCTCCATGGCGTCGATGCTGTTCGACCTGATCGTCAACGAAGCAGGATGGAGGCTGACCCCAATGAAGTGCTCGAAGATCCTCGCCGCGCTGCTGGCCTGCGCGGTGCTCGCCGCCGTGCCCGCCACACCAGTCCACGCGGCCATCAACAGCATGAGTCTTGGCGCGAGCTACAACGCGCAGAAGACCAGCATCACCTTTCGTGTTTATTCCTCCACCGCCACGCGCGTGGTGCTGTACCTGTATTCGGCCGGCTACGGCGTGCAGGAATCGACCACGTATGCGCTCAGTTCGGTGGGTAGCGGCGTATGGGCGGTGACGGTGCCGGTGTCGTCGATCCAGGCCGCGGGCATCACCGGCTCGGTGTATTACGGCTATCGCGCGTGGGGACCCAACTGGCCGTACAACAGCAGCTGGGGCAAGGGCTCGCAGGCGGGCTTTGTTGCTGATGTCGACGCCAGCGGCAACCGTTTCAATCCCAACAAGCTGCTGCTCGATCCGTATGCGCAGGAAGTGAGCCAGGATCCGCAGAACCCGTCGAACCAGAACGGCAACGTGTTTGCCTCCGGCGCCAGCTATCGCACCACCGACAGCGGCATCTACGCGCCCAAGGGCGTGGTGCTGGCGCCCAGCACGCAGGGCACGGGCACCAAGCCCACGCGTGCGCAGAAAGACGACGTGATCTACGAAGTGCACGTACGCGGCTTCACCGAACAGGACAGCTCCATTCCCGCGCAGTATCGCGGCACGTACTACGGCGCGGGATTGAAGGCGAGCTATCTCGCCAGCCTCGGCGTCACCGCGGTGGAATTCCTGCCCGTGCAGGAAACGCAGAACGATGCCAACGACGTGGTGCCCAACTCGGATGCCAACCAGAACTACTGGGGCTACATGACCGAGAACTACTTCTCGCCCGATCGCCGCTACGCGTACAACAAGGCGCCCGGCGGCCCCACGGCGGAATTCCAGGCGATGGTGCAGGCGTTCCACAACGCCGGCATCAAGGTCTACATGGACGTGGTCTACAACCACACCGCCGAAGGCGGCACGTGGACGGGCAGCGATCCCGCCACGGCGACGATCTATTCGTGGCGCGGCCTCGACAACGGTACCTATTACGAACTCACGTCGGGCAACCAATATTTCTACGACAACACCGGCACGGGCGCGAACTTCAACACGTACAACACGGTGGCGCAGAACCTGATCGTGGACTCGCTCGCGTATTGGGCCAACACGATGGGCGTGGATGGCTTCCGTTTTGATCTCGCCTCGGTGCTGGGCAACAGCTGCCTCAATGGTGCGTACACCGCATCGGCACCCAACTGCCCGAGCGGTGGCTACAACTTCGATGCAGCGGATTCGAACGTTGCCATCAACCGCATCCTGCGCGAATTCACCGTGCGCCCGTCCGGCGGCGGCAGCGGCCTGGATCTGTTCGCGGAGCCCTGGGCCATCGGAGGCAATTCGTATCAGCTTGGCGGTTTCCCGCAAGGCTGGTCCGAATGGAACGGCCTGTTCCGCGACAGCCTGCGCCAGGCGCAGAACGAACTGGGCAGCATGACCATCCACATCACGCAGGATGCGAACGACTTCTCCGGTTCGTCCAACCTGTTCCAGGCCAATGGACGATCGCCGTGGAACTCGGTGAACTTCATCGACGTGCATGACGGCATGACCTTGAAGGACGTCTATTCGTGCAATGGCGCCAACAACAGTCAGGCCTGGCCGTACGGCCCGTCCGACGGCGGCACCAGCACCAACTACAGCTGGGACCAGGGCATGTCCGCGGGCACCGGCACGGCGTTGGATCAGCGACGCGCGGCGCGCACGGGCATGGCGTTCGAGATGCTCTCGGCAGGCACGCCGCTGATGCAGGGCGGCGACGAACACCTGCGCACGCTCCAGTGCAACAACAACGCCTACAACCTCGATTCCAGCGCCAACTGGCTCAGCAGCAGCTGGACCACCGACCAGACGAATTTCTACACCTACGCCCAGCGCCTGATCGCCTTCCGCAAGGCACATCCCGCGCTGCGTCCTGCCAGCTGGTACAGCGGCAGCCAACTGGTGTGGTACCAACCCAGCGGCGCAGCGGCGGACAGCAGCTACTGGAACAACACCAGCAACTACGCGATTGCGTACACCATCAACGGTCCCTCGCTGGGCGACAGCAATTCGATCTACGTCGCCTATAACGGCTGGTCGGGCAGCGTCACCTTCACCTTGCCTGCGCCGCCGTCGGGCACGCAGTGGTATCGCGTTACCGATACCTGCAACTGGAACGATGGCGCAAATACTTTCGTTGCCCCTGGCAGTGAAACGCTGATCGGCGGGGCAGGGACCACGTACGGCCAGTGCGGCCAGTCGCTGTTGCTGCTGATTTCCAAGTAGTGCCGTACGGCGCATGCGCACGACCCGTTCGGGTGGTGCGCATGCGCCTCTGGTTCGAGGCGGGCTGACAAGGTTGTCACGTTGCCGCCGCCATACTCGACGAAACCCGTCGCTGCGTGCGACGCATCTTCTCCTTGCAGGGAATCGAGCGATGGCAACGACGAAAGTGGCCGATGTCGTAACGGAAACGCTGCACGTGGCCGGCGTTCGCCGCATCTACGGCGTAGTGGGAGACAGCCTCAACGGCATCACCGATTCGCTGCGCCGGCGCGGCGACATCGACTGGATCCATGTACGCCACGAAGAAAGCGCCGCCTTCGCGGCCGGCGCGGAGGCGCATCTCACCGGCGAGCTGGCCGTATGTGCCGGCAGTTGCGGCCCGGGCAACCTGCACCTCATCAACGGCCTGTTCGATTGCCATCGTTCGCGCGTGCCCGTGCTGGCTATTGCGGCGCATATTCCCAGTGCGGAAATTGGTCGCGGTTATTTCCAGGAAACGCATCCGGAATCGTTGTTCCGCGAGTGCAGCCATTACTGCGAACTCGTGTCCAGTCCGGAGCAATTGCCCGGTGTGCTCGAAAGCGCCATCCGCGCGGCAGTAGGTTTGCGCGGTGTGGCCGTAGTGATCATTCCCGGCGACGTCGCCCTGCGCGAGTTGAACGCGAAGCCGTCGGCAGGTTCGTCCCTGGCGCTGCAGCCGCCGGTGGTGGTGCCGGCGGAAGAAGACGTCAACGCCCTGGCGCAACTGCTCAACAGCGGCAAGCGCGTCACCCTGCTGTGCGGGCGCGGCTGCGCGGGTGCGCACGATGCCGTGGTGAAACTCGCCGAAACGCTGAAGGCGCCGATCGTGCACGCGTTTGGCGGCAAGGAATACGTGGAATACGACAATCCGTACGACGTGGGCATGACCGGGCTGATCGGTTTCAGCTCCGGCTATCACGCCATGTTGAACTGCGACACCTTGCTGATGCTTGGCACCGATTTTCCGTATCGCCAGTTCTATCCCACCGACGCCAAGGTCGCGCAGGTGGATCTGCGCGCGGAAAACCTCGGGCGACGCGTTCGCCTGGACGTCGGCATGGTGGGCGACGTGCAGGCCACCATCGACGCGCTATTGCCCAAGCTGACGCCGAAGCAGGACAGGGCGTATCTCGATGTGTGCCTTGCGCACTACCGCAAGGCGCGCGAGGGCCTCGACGAACTGGCCACGGGCGGGCGCAAACCCATCCATCCACAGTACCTCGCCAAGCTGGTGAGCGAAGCGGCGGCGGACGATGCCGTGTTCACCTTCGACGTGGGTACGCCGTCCATCTGGGCGGCGCGCTACCTCACCATGAACGGCAAGCGCCGGCTCATCGGTTCGCTGGTGCACGGCTCGATGGCGAACGCGATGCCGCAGGCCGTCGGCGCGCAGGCAACGTATCCGGAGCGGCAGATCATCAGCCTCTCCGGCGATGGCGGTTTCACCATGTTGATGGGCGATTTCCTCACCCTGGTGCAGCAGAAGCTGCCAGTCAAGGTGGTGGTGTTCAACAACCACACGCTCGGCTTCGTGGCGCTGGAGATGAAGGCCGGCGGCTATCTCGAAACCGGTACGTCGCTGGTGAATCCCGACTTCGCCGCCATGGCCAGAGCGGTGGGCGTGCATGCGATTCGGGTGGAAGATCCGGCGGATCTTCCCTCCGCGGTGAAGGACATCCTGGCGCATGACGGCCCGGCCTTGCTCGACGTGGTCACCAACACGCAGGAACTCGCCATGCCACCGAGCATCAAGCTGGAACAGGCCAAGGGGTTTGGATTGTGGGCGTTGCGCACCGTGATCAACGGTCGCGGCGACGAGCTGATCGAACTGGCCAAGACCAACCTGTTCCGCTGATTGATCGGTCGCTGCGTCGTATCGCGGAAAAGGCAGCCCCCGCCCAGGCGCGGGGGCTGCACAAGCGTCAGCTCTTCAAGAACTCCAGTATGTCCTTGTTGATCACGTCGTGGTGCGTGGTCAGTGCGCCGTGCGGGAAGCCGGGATAGATCTTCAGCGTCGCGTTCTTCAGCAGCTTCGCCGAGAGCACGCCCGCATCCTTGTACGGCACCACTTGGTCGTCGTCGCCGTGCAGCACCAGCGCGGGCTTGTCGATCTTCTTCAGGTCTTCGGTGAAGTCGGTTTCGGAGAAGGCCTTGATGCAGTCGTAATGGGCCTTGGTGCCGCCCATCATGCCCTGGCGCCACCAGTTGTCGATGATGCCCTGCGACGGCTTGGCGCCCGGTCGATTGAAGCCGTAGAACGGGCCCGAGGCGACGTCAACGTAGAACTGCGCGCGGTTGGCCGCGAGCGCCTCGCGGAAGCCGTCGAACACTTCCAGCGGCGTGCCGTCGGGGTTGTCCTTGGTCTTGACCATGATCGGCGGCACCGCGCTGATCAGCACGATCTTGGCCGTGCGCTTCATGCCGTGCTTGGCCACGTAGTGCACGACTTCGCCGCCGCCGGTGGAGTGGCCGACGTGGATGGCATCGTGCAGGTCGAGCTTCTCGGTGAGCGCAGCCAGGTCGTCGGCATAGTGTTCCATGTCGTTGCCGTCTTCGGTCTGCGTGGAGCGGCCATGGCCGCGACGGTCATGCGCAATGACACGGTAGCCCTTGCTGAGGAAGAACAGCATCTGTGCGTCCCAGTCGTCCGCCGACAGCGGCCAGCCGTGACTGAAGACAATGGGTTGGCCCTTGCCCCAGTCCTTGTAGAAAATCTCGACGCCATCTTTCGTGGTGATCGTGCTGCTGCCCATGTGCTTGCACCTTTGTTGAGTTGCGCGGAACGGAAGCCTGGCGCCAGCGACGCCAATGCTTGGGTGGAGCGATGAAACGAGCGATAGCAAACCAGGCGCGCACGACAACGCGGAGACAGATGGATCTCCCATGCGTGGGTGTCCCTGTGGCTTGCATGTCATCCGGATCGGGCACATCGCGCAGCCAACGCCGGGCGGGTTATTGGCTGCGAAAAGCCGACGTATCGAGCAGGCGCCGATCCGACGTCACACCCAAAAAAGATTCCTCTTTCGGGGGTGAATTCAGCGTCAAGCGAGCAGGCCGCCGGTCGCAAGCGGCAAGGTGCTTGCGACCGAGAACGTGATTGCGCGCGGGGCCGCGTCGGCGAGTGACGCGGCCTGCAAGGCGAGGGCAAGGAACCCATTCGTGCCAGATTCGTGCATCGACCCGCGACGAAATGGAATAGAAAGGTGCCGGTGCCACGGTTGGCGACTCAGGCAATGGTACGACGAACGTGCGTTATTCCAGAGAACAACTGGCGACCAAGTTTGCAGAACTGGACGCCGAACTGATCCGCTTGGCCATACTCGATGCTCCGGAGGAAGACCTCTGGGCGGCGTTCGAACATCTGGTGCATGTGCCATCCGCATCCATCGAGCAGGCGGACCGCCGATGGTGGTGGGAACAGGTCTACGCCATGATGGAACGCCATGGACTGACCGAGCTGAGCCGGCAGGCGTCCAGCGGACGCTGAACTCATCGCGGCGAGCCGGTTGCCATCCGCCGTTGCCGATGGCTCACGCTGATGCGCGCGCGCGCGCGCGTCTTCGTCTTTCGTCGAGCCCCGGGATATCCCGGGGCTAAGCAGTCTTGCGAGGCCGGACGGGCCCGCCGTCTCCGTGTATGTGTGCAATCGGGAAGGAGCGCAAGCGGCTCTTCCTCAACCGGCCGGCTGTGCCGTCGCGGTGGCCGGCGTGGCGCTCGCCACGGCTGCGTTGGAGTAGGCGACCGGAGCGGCGATCATGGCACCCAGGGTCAGCACGCAAACCAGCAGGCAGGCAGCGAACAGGCTGTGCAGCATCACGTTCTCGAATTTCATGGTCATTCTCCTTGACGGGGTTGGGTGGCTTTCGCTGTCTATGTGGCAAGCCTCGTGCCAACCTCGGAGATCGCTGGAAAACCGCGCCGTTACGCCATTTTTGGCGGATGCCTTTTTGTGGCGGAAGTGTCCGCGGACGGTGTCCGGACAAGCCGCACGGACGGCGGACACGCCACGCGGACGTTTTTGTGCAAGCGGCGTGAATGGACCACAGGTGATTGCGGCGTGACCGTCGAAGTGCACGCAAAGCGGTGTGCTAGCTTGCGCATCTTTACCGCCACATGACGCATCGAGGTACACGCGCCGTGCCGCACGTTGACGTTCCCCTGTTGTCCCGCGACCTGTTCGACATGCCGACGGACCTGTTGTGGTTCTCGCATTGCAAGGACGGTCCCTTGCCTCGTGCCTCCGCCGCGGCGATGCACGCGCTGCTGGGCACGGAGCTGCGGCCGTGGGAAGTGCGTTGGAACGAGGATTTCCTCGACGTGCAGCGCGCGCTGCGCGAGATTGGCGCCACGCTGCTCGGTGTCGACGCGCAGGACATGAGCCTGGTGACGTGCACCTCGACCGGCCTGGAAGTGGTGGCGCTGGGTTATCCATGGCAGCACGGCGACGAGGTGCTCATTCCCGTGGGCGAATTTCCCAGCAACCGCTTGCCGTGGCTGGCGCTGGCGAGCAAGGGCGTGCGCTGCACGGAAGTGGCGCTGTGGGATGGTCATGCCGCGCAGACGCCCGCCGTGCCTCACGCAAACATGGAGCCCGAGCGACGCCTGCTGGAAGCGATCACGCCGCGCACGCGCGTCATCGCGGTGTCGTGGGTGCGCTACCAGGACGGCATCCGTCTCGACCTGGAAAAGCTCGGGCGTGGCTGCCGCGCGCGCGGCGTGCATCTGGTGGTCGATGGCATCCAGGGCGCAGGCACGATGACGACGTCGTTCGAAGGCGTGAGCGCGTTCGCCACCGGCGGCCACAAGGGGCTGCTCGGCTTGCAGGGGCAGGGCTTGCTGTGGACGGATCGCGCGTTTCGCCAACAACTGGTACCGCTGGGCACGTGGTTGTCCGCGCCCGATCATTTCTCGCAGGGCGGCACGCAGGCGCCGAGCGATGCGCTGTGGGCCGAGGATGGACGACGACTGGAAGCGGGCAGCCCATCCATTCTCTCGTGTGCAGCGTTGGCTTCATCCATACGCTTGCTGGTGGAAAGCGGTGGCGCGACGGCGTTGCAGTCGCATATCTCCACGTTGCAGCGCGCGCTGCTGGCGAAGCTGGCGGAACACGCGGCGTGGGCGACGGAAGCGCATCGGCTCGATGCGCTGGTGCAGGCGGACAGGATCGGTTCGACGCTGTCGTTCGCGATTCCCGATGACCTCTGCGCACGGCTGCTGCGTAGCGCCGAAGCGCGCGGCATCAGCACCAGCACGCGCGAAGGTTATTTGCGCATTGCGATCCACGGCTGGCACGCCACCAGCGATATCGATCAGTGCGCCGACTGGTTGCTCTCGGAACACTGAGGGTTCTCAACGAACGAGGTCGACGAACGCCGGTGTGTTGGCGTTCGTTGACGGTGATCGTCACGCGATGGAACGCACCACGCCGCCATCCACGCGCATCGCCGCACCATTGGTGGCCGAGGCCTGCTCGGAGGCGAGGTAGACGGAAAGATTGGCGACTTCTTCCACCGTGGCCAGGCGCTTGATCAGCGACGACGGGCGGTGCGTCTGGATGAAATCGCGCTCCACCTGTTCCTGCGAAACGCCCTGGTCCTTGGCGATCTTGGCGAAGAAATCGCCCACGCCTTCCGAGCGCGTCGGGCCCGGCAGGATCGCATTCACCGTCACGCCGGTGCCCGCAAGGGATTCGGCCAGGCCGCGCGACACCGCCAGCTGCGCCGTCTTGGTGGTGCCGTAATGCACCATCTCGGCGGGAATCTGCAGGCCCGATTCGCTCGACACGAACTGGATGCGGCCCCAGCCGCGCTTGGCCATGCCTTGCGCGTAGTGGCGCGACAGGCGCACGCCGCTCAGCACGTTCACTTCGAAGAAGCGCGTCCAGTCTTCGTCGGGAATGTCGAAGAAGGCCTTGGGCTCGAAGATGCCGAGGTTGTTGATGAGGATGTCCGCCTCGGGCACCTGCGCGATGAGCTGGCGTGCACCCTCGGCGCTGCCAAGGTCGCCGGCCACGCCGGTGACTTTCGCCGTAGGCACCGCGCTTTTCACTGAGGCGATGGCCTCGTCCACGCGCGCCTGCGTGCGGCCCGTGATGATGACGTGAGCGCCGGTGCCGGCGAGCCCGGTGGCAATGGCCAGGCCGATGCCTGCGGTGGAACCGGTGACGATGGCCGTGCGGCCGGTGAGATCGATATGCATGCGATGACTCCAGGGATAGGTCGAAAAGGGTGTGATCAAAGGGCGTAGCTAGCGACGTTGAGGCTGGCGGCGCGAAGCTCAAGGCCCGTCGCGCATCGTTCGACGACGTCGCACGTGTTCATCGATGGCGCGGGATGTCTTCGTGAGGCCTTGGTTGGAACATTCATCGCATCCCATGACTTCATCGAACCGAAGATCCGCTTATGAACGAGTCCACCGCTTTCATCGTGCGTCTTCCCGCCAGGCACGAACACGTGCAGCAGCTCGAGCAGGGCATGCTCGGCATCCTCGACGCCATGGCCGAGGAGCCGGACTTCGTTTCCTGCTACCTGAATCAGCCGCCCGACGATCCGGACACCTTCGTGCTGTACGAGGTGTGGGCGTGCAGCCGGGAACATTTTCTTAGGCATCATCTCGGCAAGCCTTACCGTCAGGCGTACGAGGCTTCGCTGGGGCAGTGGTTGCGCGAGGAGCGCAGCATCCAGTTCCTGGATCTCAAGCGCAGCCATCACGCAGCGCCCCGTGTGACGCAGCCACGCGCGCGTCACGCCTGACCGCGACGGGCAGGCGTGTGCACCACAACCCGGTGGATGCGCTATTCGAGGGTGAAGCCGACTTTCAGCGTCACCTGCCAGTAGGCCACTTTTCCATCGTCTACGTGGCCGCGCGTTTCGATGACGTGGAACCAGCGGATATTGCGCACGGTCTTGGACGCGTGGGCGATGGCCGTGCGGATGGCATCATCGCAGCTGGTCTTGGAGGAGCCGGTGAGTTCGATGGACTTGTAGACATGCTCGGACATGCGTGAGGTCTCCGCTGGGGCCGTGCCGGGTCGCAAGGCGTCCGCTCAGTCCATACCCACGCTCGCCAACGAGGTGTGAAGGCAATGGGCACGCCACCCGGCGGGCAGCTTGCGCCCGAGCCATGCCTACCGTGCGTTGGTGTCGAAAGGCTTATTCGCGCCGCTGCTTGCTCGCGAACGCCACGGCGTCGTGGGCGTGCAGGCTTTCCTGGTGTTCCAGGCGCACGTGGAAATCGGCGAGGCGTTCGTCGTCATCGAGCGCGCGCTGGATGCGGCGCGCGGCGTCTTCGCAGAACATCAGGTTGCCGCCATTGGCAAGCGCGAAGGCCTGTTCGTCCTCGCGTTTCACGGCCGTCTGCACCGGCGTGCCGAGTGCCGCTTCCACGCGATCGATCAGGTCGATGACGTCCAGCGGCGCATCGTGGGCGAGGCGGGCCGATACGTGCGCCACGCTGCGTTGCGCATGCGGCGTGGCGACGATGCCTTGCTCGCTGCCCAGCCACGCGAGCACGTCGGCGTGCTGCACGGGCGTGGTCGTTGGAAAGTCCTGTGCGAAACGCTCCTGGATCAGCTGGCGCGCGAGCGCGGCCGACGCGGGGCAGGTGGAGGAGTAGACGATGTCCGTGGCCAGCGACACCTCGAAGCCGTCGCGGCCCAGCGTGGCTTCGATGGTCACCGGATAACTGCGCCAGCCGTAGTGATCGCTGCGCAACGCCTTGCGCAGCACCAGCTGATCGAAGCGCAGCTGGATGCGTGCGCGGTCGGCCAGTTCGTGATGCGACTGCAGGAAGGCGCGCAGCAGGCGTTCCAACGTGAACGGGCTGAGCGGCGTCGCGCCGAGGTATTCGTCGATGAGCAGGTACAGGCGCGACATGTGGATGCCGCGCCGGTCGGTGCGCACCAGGTTGACGAAGGCGCCGACGCGCGCCTTGACCTGCTGTGTCGTGCCATTGCCGGCGTCGATGCGCACGGGAGCATCGATACCGTCCATGCCGACCCAGTCGAGCGCGCCACCGAGGTGGGGCTGGACGGCAACGTCGGGCATGCAGGAGGGGGCTTCGGCGATCTGCTTCACGGTGGGGATCCGCGATGGAGTGAACGGGAATAAAGCGGGGGAACTCAACGCCTGGATGAAACGAAATTCTTGCGCAGTGCTGCGACTGCGGCGGCGGCATCCACTTGCCGGATGCCGCCCACCATCTTGCTGGTGCTCAGCAGCAGCTCGTGGATGGTGCGTGCATCGAGGCCGGGCGACAGCGCCAGCAGCAATGCAACGATGCCGCTCACGTGAGCGGCAGCCATCGAGGAGCCGGAGGTGAAGTCGTAACCTCCGCCGGGTTGGGTCGTGAGGATGTCGTTGCCTGGGGCGCTGAGCACGTCGGGCGGCGCGGGCTTCTCGCCGCTCACGCGCACCACCAGAACTCCGGGGGCGCTGTCCGGAAATCCGCGTGTGCTGCCATCGGGTGGCAACGCGGCGACCACGATGCGTCGCTCCTCGAGCAATTGCGAGAGCAGTTTGTTGAGCAATGGATCGGATGGTCCGCCCAGGCTCAGGTTGATCACGCGCGCATCGGTATCGAGGATGGCTGCCAGCGCCTTGGCCAACGTGAACGAATTGCAGCGCGCGCCGGCCTCCACCGTGGTGGGATACCAGCATGCCTTGTAGACGCTGATCTCGGATTTGGGCGCGATGCCCACGATGCCCACGTGGTTGTCGCCGATGGCGCCGATGATGCCGGCCACTTCGGTGCCGTGCGGGTCGCGGTTGAACGCGGGGTTGTTGTCGTCCACCTCGTTGCTGGTGTCGTGGATGCGGCCCAGCAGATCGGGGTGCGAGGTATCCACGCCGGTATCGACGATGGCGATGTGCACGCGATCGCCCTGGCTGGTGTTGTGCGCCAGCGCGGCATCGGTTTCCACGAAGCCGCGTTGCAGGTCGGCATACGGGTCGTTGTACTTGTGCGGACCGTCCGCGTCCTGCGTGCCTGCGTCGTTCTGCGCGGAATACACGGCGTAATCCTGCAGCGGCTGCGCCAGCGCCACGCGTTCGTCCTTGGCCAGCGCGGCGAGCAGATCCTCGCGCGTCATGCCGGCCGGCGGTTCGAGCACGATGCAGTAGAGGCTCAGCGCCTTGATCGGCCAGCCGGTGACTTCATGCCAGCCGTAGTGCTCGCGCATCTCGTGCAGCATGGAGATGGCGCGCTGTCCCGCGCCGTAGTTCGACGGCGGCGCATAGCCAAGCATGCTGGAGCCGGCATGCGTCGGCGGCGGCTCCTGCGGATTGGCCACGGCCAGCACGATGTCGCGCGCGCTGTTCATCGTGGCCACGTTGTCGCTGGCCGACGCCACCGGCGTCACGGTGGTGCCTTGCGTGGACGCCGGGCGCGAGGGCGAGCACGCACCCAGCACCGACACGGCCAGCAGAAGCAACAGCGAACCAGGTTTCATGGACACGTGTTCACGGGCTGGTGGTGGCCGGTTCGGCGAGGCGGATGCTGCGCATGGTGCGCAACTGCTGCAGTGCGTCCGGCGTGGCCGCTGCATGCACCGGCACGACGGTATAGGCGCCCACGTCATTGGGGCCGCCCACCACCTGCAGTTGCAGCGAGTGGAGCAGGCTGTTCCAGTCGGCCAGTTTCATGTTCGCATCCGGCACCACATGAATGGCGCCGGGCATGGCAGCCTGCGATGGGTCACTGAGCGTGCGATACGGTTGCGCCGCACTCTCGGACGAGAGCTTCACGCCGAGCACGCCGATGCCCAGTGCCTGTATCAGCACGGCGGCCACCAGTGCGCGGGTGAACCAGGTGCCGGTACGCACGTGGGTGTGTGTTTCTTCGGCTTCCGCCGCGTCGATGCGACCCAGCAGGCGTTTGAGGCCAGCCTCGGGATCGAGCTGGATGTCGGTGGGTAGTGCGAGTGCAAGCCGCAGCTGGCTCTGCTGCGCAAACTCGTCGCGGCAGGCCTCGCAACGGGCGAGATGTTCGGTGAGCCAGGCGCTCTGTTCCTGCGAGGCACTGTCCTGCAGTACCCACGGCATCGCTTCCCAAGCCTGGGCACAGTCCCTGTCAGTATCCTTCGTCAACTTCATGGCACGCTCTCTTTCTGCGTGAGTTGGTCACCGGCCAAGGCCGGCAGTACGTTTCGTAATTTCACTCGTGCATGGAACAACCGCGCCTTCACCGTGCCCACCGGGCACTGCATGATGGCCGCCACGTCGTCCAGCGTGTGTCCCACGCCATAGACCAGTTCCACCACCACGCGCTGGTCGGCCGAAAGCCGTTCCATGCCCTTGCTCAGCCAGTCGCGCAGTTCGCGATCCTCGCCGGGGTCGTGGGCGGGAATGCGATCTTCCGGCACGCCTTCGTCATCCACCGGTTCGTCGCCGCGCTGTCGCAGCGCCTTCAGGCCGCAGCGATAAGCGATGCCGATGATCCACGTCGACACGCGCGACTCGCCTTTGAAGGTCGAGGCCTTCTGCCAAACGATCCAGAAGCAGTCGTTGATCACTTCCTCGATCAGGTCGGCGCGGCGCGTCAGTCTCGACAGGAATCGACACAATCGCCCGTGATAGCTGCGGTACAGCGTCGTCAAAGCGGCGCGATCGCCCGTCGCCATGCGCTGGAGCAGCAGGCGGTCTGTCTCGTCGGCATCGATATCGGAGTCTTTCATGGCTAGGACGTAGGCATGGGGGTTACCACGTAAGTGCCCACTGGGTCCGAAATGGTTGCTGCGACCTGAAATCCCTAGAAGGACACGGAAATGGTGGCCACCCAGGGCGAGGCGGCGAGGTTTTCCTGCCGCATGGTGTGGTCGACGATCATCCGGTCGACCTCCACGCGCCACGGTCCCTGGCCCCAGATCAGGCCCAGGTGGCCGTACCCGTAGGAGTTTACGCGGTCGCCGCCGTGATAGCCGTAACTGCCGCCGCTGCCGTTGCCGTAGACGCGGTAGTAGGGTACCTGGGCCTGGGCGTAGCCGGCGCCGGCGGAAAAGGCGAAGCCCCAGGGCAGCGGCCAGTGGAAGGCCACGTCGGCGGCGCCCCGCAACTGACGGCTGGTGCCGCCGGTGGGGTAGATGGCCGACAGGCCCATGGTGAGCACGTCACGGTAGATCCAGTTGACGCTGCCTTCGGTACGGTTGAACGCGCCGCCGCCGCGGCTCGGGTAGTCGTAGTACAGAAGCCCCGCCTGGAGTTGCCAGTCCGGCGCGATGCGCCAATAGCGGGAGGCCTGCACGAACGCTTCGGCCGGCGGCGAGACGTCGCGCAGTTCGGCACTGGCCGAGGCGCCGAACGCCCAGCCCGAGGGCAGCGTCACCGAGACGGCGCCCTGCAACACGGCGGTGTCCGGCGTGATCGCCAGGCCGCGGTCCACCAGTTGCGAACTCAGCGCCACGGTGCCATTGACGGTGGCGGTCTGGGCCTGGGCCGCCCACGGCAGCCCGCCGCCCGCTGCCAGGGCCGCGAGCGCAATGCGATGGCGAACGTGCCGCGCCATGGCCATGTCAGGCGACCACGCCCGTCCGCCGTGGGCGCTGACTCGCCACGGGTAGAGATGCCCGGCTACCGCTGGCTAAACCATCCACCTGCAACATCGATCCTTTGAGTGAGCCGCGTCGGCGCCTTCCAAGGTTAGTAGCAGGCGAGGGATCGTGTACACGTAAACATGCACCGATACCTCAGTGGTTCGTTTGCAGATAGCTGATCAGGTCATCGAGCTGCTTGGCATTGTCCAGGCCCGAATATTTCATCTTGGTGCCCGGGTTGGCCTGTTTTGCAGGCTGTGACAGGTACCAGTGCAGCTTGTCCTCGGTCCACACCCACTTGGCGTTCTTGAGCGCGTCCGAATAGTTGTAGTCGGCAATGCTGCCCGCGTTGCGCCCCACGATGCCGAACAGGCTCGGTCCCTTCTTGTTCTTGCCTTCCTTGGTGGTGTGGCACTCGGCGCATTCCTGCTTGAACACGTCCTTGCCGGCATCCGCGTCGCCGGCCAGCGCGGGCAGGGCACTCGCGCCGTAGCACAACATTCCCGTCATCAAGGCGCAGTGCGCCGCTCTCCCAAATCTTGTTCTGGTCACTTCGGGGCTCCTGGTTCGGTCAGAACGCAACACTCGCGCTCAAGGTGAATGCATCAAGGTCTTTGGCATTGGTGATCAGCGCACCTACTGGCGCACCGAAGATGTTCATGCTGGCGCCATTGAAGCGGGTGTAGCGGTACCACGTGGCGGCGAGCTTCAGGTTGGCGATGGAGGTGAACGAGTCGTCCTTGCCGAATGGCGTCCAGTACAGGCTGATCATGTTGGCCGTGCTGTCAGGCTTGCCGAACGGCGGATAGCGCGCCGGGTCCTGGTTGCCCGTGCTGATCAGGTGCGCCACCTGTAACGCGTAACTCTGCTTGAAGGTGTACGTGACGCTGAGCGTCTGGTCGCGCGCATTGCCGGTGGGCTTGGCCACGACCCCGCCGACCACCGGCGTGCTGCCGTAATCGCGCTGCTCGTAGATATTCACGTAGCTCGCCTGCACGATGTGCTCGCGGTTGCCCAGGAACTGATAGGTCAGGTCGTAACCCAGATCGGTGACGTCGTCGCTGGGCGCATTGCGTGGCAGCTGCCGCTTGGTGGTGAGCGCCACCACGCCGGCGGAGAAGAACTGGCTCTTCAAGTCCTTCATGTACGCAAAGCGGAAGTACCCGGTATCGCTGAGATGGCCGGGATCGCTCGCCGGGTTGTAGCCCAGGTGATCCTGCACCGAGGTCGGCATGGTGTTGTACGTGCCGATTTCGCCGTACCAGTCGTTGTCATAGAGCGCGTAGACGCTGCCGCCGATCACGCGGTTGTACAGCGTGTTGGCACTGGAAAGATTCAGCAGGGTGCCGGAGACAGCCGGCGGCCCGAGGCCCGACGTATACGGCATCGCACCGATGGGGTCGTCGAAGCCCGGGCTGTTGTTCACGCTCACGCCGATGGTGGTGTCCTTGCCGGCGATCTTCAGGTCCTTCGCCACGAAGCGCAGGTCCACGTTGCTCAGCTTGGTGTTGAAGTGGTCATTGCCCTGGTTGTCCGTCAACACCTTGACGTAGCCGCCGAGGTGATCGCTGATGCGGCCGGCAAGATACACATCCACTTCGTTGAGCTGCGTGGTGTCGTCGCCGCGCGCGGGCACGTTGTGCGTGCCGGTGATCTGCGCGGCGACCGGGATCTTGGTGCCCTGGCCGTCGGTATCGGTATAGCCGTTGAGCTTGAAGCGCATGCCGTACGGCGTGAGCGCCGGGCCATAGGCGCCGGCGTGGCAATCCGCGCAGGCAGAGCCGGTCTGGCGTGCATACGCGGGAATGGCATGCGCGCTGTTGCTGGCGAGCATCAGCACGGCGACGAGCAGCGCCCACGGCGCGTACGCGGCCCGGCGCATCAGGTGTCGGGTCAGTGAGGGCGACATGAAAGCTCCTTGTCTCGATAGGGGTGTCGGCATGCGTAAACTCCGGCACTCATCAGCGACGGCGCTCGGGCAGCATCATGCGAAGCGTCCGGTCGCGCAGCACGAAGTGGTGCCACAGCGCCGCGCCGATGTGCAGGGTGATCAATGCAAGCAGCACCCAGGCTATGTTCTGGTGCCACACGGTGAGGGTGTCGGCGAGGTCTTCGTCGCTGGCCACGAGTGCAGGCAGCGTGATGCCGAAGAAGTGCACGGGCTTGTCTTCGGCGCTGCTCAGTGCCCAGCCCAGCACCGGCTGGATCAACAGCAGGGCGTACAGCGCCATGTGCGTCGTGCCCGCGGCAATGCGGATCAAGGCCGAGGTGTTGCCCTCGCTGGGCAGCTTGCCCGCACGGAAGCGGTAAGCGACGCGCGCAAGAAAAAGCAGCAGCACGAACAGGCCGAAGTGGCGGTGGCCTTCCAGCAGCCACAGACGCAGGCTGCGCCCGTCCACGTCGTCGCGTATCAGGATGAGGGCGGCGGCGATGGCCAGGAACAGCGCCGTCAGCCAATGCATCACCACCAGGGCGCGCGGCCGCCGCGGCAGCGCCTCAGGCGCCGGGTTGCCGGCGGCGGACCGGGGCGCCGCGCTGGCATTCGTCGTTGGCGGAGCTTCTTTCTGCCATTCCATGTCGGGGCCTCTGAACTTCACCGCGGGTCGTCCACATCACGCGCACTTCACCCACGAGGACCTGCGGGGGAGGGAAAGGCACGCGGAATGAAACGAGCTTTGTGGCGGTAAGTGCCCCGTGCGCGCGGAAAGGTTGTGGCGAACCTGACGATCCCCATGTGACGCAACCTTTACGGACCGGTCCGGCACTCAGTGACAAGAGCCGTCGTCGACACTCTGAAGACCGGATGAGCACATGGAAATCGAACGCGTTCAATTGCAGAAGCATGGCGATCACGGCGGCATGCTCATAGCCCTCGAGCAGGACCGAAACGTACCTTTCGAGATTCGTCGCGTGTATTACATCTTCGCGACGCAGCGAGACGTGCATCGCGGCAAGCATGCACACCGCCACCTGCACCAGCTGGCGGTGGCAGTGCGTGGCTCGGTCACCTTCCTGCTCGATGACGGCAGCGGCCCCTTCGAGGTGGTGCTCAACGATCCATCGCAGGGCCTGCTGATGGGCCGCATGGTGTGGCGTGAGCTGTACGACTTCAGCGACGACTGCGTGCTGATGGTGCTGGCCGACCACCTCTACGACCCCGCCGACTACATCACCAACTACGACGACTTCCTGCGCGAAGTGCGTGGCGTCGTCTATCCCACGGAAATGGTGGCATGCCAAAGCGCCTAGTCCTGATCGGCGCAGGGGAAATGGCGCAGATCGCCTGCGAATACTTCGAGCACGACAGTGACTACGAAGTGGCGGGGTTCAGCGTCGAACGGCAATACCTCACGGGGTCCACGCTGGCCGGCAAGCCGGTGGTGCCGTACGAGGAACTGGAAGCGTATTTTCCGCCGTCGGAGTTCGAAGCCTTCGTGGCCATTCCGGCGAGCCAGCTCAATCGCCTGCGCACGCGCTTCTATCTCGATGCCAAGCAGCGCGGCTACCGCTTCGCCACCTACGTGAGTTCGCGCGCCTTCGTGTGGCGCAACGCGCAGATCGGCGAGAACAGCTTCATCTTCGAGAACAACGTGATCCAGCCGTTCGTGCGCATCGGCAACAACTGTATCCTGTGGAGCGGCAACCACGTGGGCCACCGCACGGTGGTGCACGATCATGTGTTCGTGGCCTCGCATGCGGTCATTTCCGGTTTCTGCGAAATCGGCGAGAGCAGCTTCGTCGGCGTCAACACCACCTTCAACGACCACGTGAAAGTGGCGGCCGACAATGTCATTGGTTCCGGTGCGCTGGTGCACCGCGATACCGAGCAGGGACGCATCTATGTCGGCTCGCCGGCCAAGGCGGTGCCGGACCGTTCCAGTTTCGACGTGAGGCTCTGAACGCCGTGGCGACATGGCGCAAGCAAGGGCTGGTATTCGATACCGCGCAGCAGGGCGTGGGCGGATGGATGCGCCATTCCGCGCTCACTCCCACGCCGTGGCGGCTCGACGAAGAGACCATCCGCGTCTACGCAGGGTTTCGCGATGACGACGGCGTGAGCCGCATCGGCTACGTCGATGTGCGCTCGGACGATCCGTCGCAAGTCATTCGCGTCAGCGCCGAACCCGTACTCGACGTGGGGCGGGGCGGTTGTTTCGACGACAACGGCATGATTCTCGGCGACGTGGTGCAGGCGCCGGGCGGCCTGCACATGTTCTATGTCGGCTTCCAGCGCGTGGCGCGCGCCAAGTTCCTGGCCTTCACGGGCCTGGCCGTATCCACCGATGGCGGCGAGCGATTCGAACGCGTGCAGGAAACGCCCATCCTGGATCGCGCGCCGGGCCGAAGCACCATTGCAGCCGTGCATTCGGCGATGTTCCATGGCGGGGAATGGCGCCTCTGGTATGCCGTGGGTGATGACTGGGAAGTCATCGACGGGCGTCCTTTTCCCCGCTACCACATTCGTTGTGTGAGCACGCGCGACCTGGCCGAGATTCCGCGCGACGATCACGTCTGCCTGATGCCGCGCGGCAGCGAATACCGCATCGGTCGCCCGCGCGTGTACCGCATGGACGGACGCTACGCGATGTATTTCACGCGCGGCAACGTGACCGGCGAATACTTTCCCGGCGTCGCCTTCAGCGATGACGGCATCGGTTGGGAGCGCCGCGACGAAGCGCTGGGCCTGGCCTTGTCCGACAGCGGCTGGGACTCGCGCACGATCTGCTATCCCGCGTTGATCCGGCGCGGCGACGACACGCTGATGTTCTACAACGGCAACGACATGGGCATGGATGGTTTTGGCGTCGCCGTGGCGCACGAGCCGCTGTTGGGTGAAGCCCATGGTTAAGGCGCGCCCTTATGATGCATCGGACGCCGCCGCCTGGGACGCCGTGGTCGGGCGGTCGAGGAATGGCAATTTCCTCCATCGTCGCGGCTACATGGACTATCACGCCGACCGCTTCACCGACCGCTCGCTGGTGGTGGAACGCGGCGCGGAAATCGTCGCGGTATTTCCGGCGAGCCTTCGCGAGAATGTGGTCACCAGCCACGGCGGGCTCACCTATGCCGGGCTGATCACCACGCACGACCTGCGTGCGGATTCCACCCTGGCGGTGTTCGAGCTGATGGGCGAGCACTATCGCCAGGCGGGCGTATCGAGCCTGATCTACAAAGCGGTGCCGCATGTATTCCATGCGTATCCATCGGAGGAAGATCTCTACGCCTTGCAGCGCGTGGGTGCGCGGCTGGTGCGCCGCGATATTTCCTCCGTGGTGCCGTTGCGCGAGCGCGTGAGTTTCTCGGAAGCACGTCGCCGGGCCATACGCCGCGCGGATGCTGCCGGCGTGCAAGTGCGGCGCGGTAACGACCTCACCGAATATCACGCCTTGCTGGGCGAGGTGTTGCGCAGGCATGACGTGGCTCCCACCCACAGCCTCGCCGAGCTGCAGCTGCTGCAATCACGTTTTCCCGAGCAGATCGTGCTGCACGAGGCACGCCAGGGCGATGCGCTGCTTGCCGGCGTGCTGGTCTACGACTTTGGCCGGACGGTGCATTCGCAATACATCGCCGCCTCGGAAGAGGGCAGGCGCGTGGATGCGCTCAGCCTGTTGCTGGGCACGCTGGTCAGCGAAACCTATGCGGACCGCAGCTATTTCAGTTTCGGCATCTCCACCGAACAGGCCGGTACGGTGCTCAACAGCGGACTGATCGCGCAGAAGGAATCCTTCGGTGCGCGCGCCGTGGTGCACGATTTCTACGAGTGGGTGTTGTGATGGACGTGCCCTTCCTTTCCCTCAGGGACGTCAACGCCCGTTACGCCGACGAGCTGAAGGCCGCTGCGGCGCGCGTCATCGATTCGGGCTGGTACGTGATGGGCGAGGAACTCGGCGCGTTCGAGCGCGAGTTCGCGGCGTACTGCGGCGTGGCCCATGCCGTGGGCGTGGGCAACGGGCTCGACGCGCTTTCGCTGATCCTGCGCGGTTACAAGGAGCTGGGCGCGCTGCGCGACGGCGACGAGGTGATCGTTCCGGCCAATACCTTCATCGCCACCTTGCTCGCCATCACGGCCAATCAACTGGTGCCTGTGCTGGTGGAGCCGGATGCGGATACGTTCAATCTAGACCCCGAGCGCGTTGAATCGGCCATCGGTCCGCGCACGCGTGCGCTGATGCCCGTGCACCTGTACGGACAGCTGGCGGATATGGACGCGTTGTCCGCCATCGCCCAACGTCACGGCCTGCTGGTGATCGAGGACGCGGCGCAGGCGCACGGCGCGTCGCTGGGCGAACGCCGCGCGGGCGCGCTCGGCGATGCGGCCGGCTTCAGTTTCTTCCCGGCGAAGAACCTGGGCGCCCTGGGTGATGGCGGCGCCGTTGTCACCCGCAATCCCGAACTCGCCGCGCGTGTGCTGGCGCTGCGCAACTATGGCTCGGAAGTGAAGTATCAGCACCTGTATCAGGGCTGCAATTCGCGCCTGGACGAGATCCAGGCCGCCATGCTGCGCGTGAAGCTCGCGCATCTCGATCATGAAGTGGCCATGCGCCGGCAGGTGGCGCGTCACTATCGCGAGGGCATCCGCCACGCGCATATCGTGCTGCCGCAGGTGGCGGACGAATCGCGGCACGCCTGGCATCTGTTCGTGGTGCGTTGCGGTGCGCGCGATGCGCTCCAGCAACATCTGCGCGCGCACGGCGTGCAAAGCCAGGTGCATTACCCGGTGCCGCCGCATCGCCAGCCGGCATATGCGTCGCTGAGCGGCCTGCAGTTGCCGATCACCGAGCAGTTGCACGACGAAGTGCTGAGCCTGCCGATGGGTCCGGCGATGAACGAGGAAGCCATCCGCCGTGTGATCGACGCCTGCAACGCGTTCGAGCGTGCGCCATGAACATCGTGCGCGCCGGCTTCTATGCCTCCATCGCCACGGCGGCCAAGCTGCTGGCGGGGCTGGTGATACTCAAGCTGGTCGCCTGGATGGCAGGGCCGGAAGGCGTCGGGCGGCTCGGCCAGTTCATGAGCCTGATGTCGGTGCTGGCCGTGCTGGCCGGGGGCGGCATCAGTGCGGGCGTGGTCAAGTACGTGGCCGAGTATCGCGAGCATCCGCAGCGCCTGTCGCGCCTGCTCTCGGCGGCGCTGTGGTATGCGTTGTGCGCGTCCTGCCTGATCGGCTGCATCGGTTTGCTGTTGAGCCGGCAGATCGCCGGATGGCTGCTGGGCGACGTGCGCTACCAGGGTCTCATCGCCGTGCTCGCCGCGGTGCAGCTGGGCATTGCGCTGGTCAACTACATACTCGCCGTGATCAACGGCTTCATGGACGTGAAGCGCCTGGCCTTCATCCAGGTGCTCGGTTCGCTGCTCAGCATCGTGGTGGCGCTGGTGTTGGCGCGGTGGCTGCATCTGTATGGCGCGCTGCTTGCGCTGGTAGTGGGGCAGTTGCTGGTGCTTGCGGTGGGCCTGCCTGCATGGTGGCGCAGCCCGTACTTCGACCGCGGCATGCTGCGCATGCGCTTCGACCGCGAGATGACGCTGCGCCTGGCCACCTTCTCCGTGATGACGCTGACCTCGGCGCTGCTGCCGCCGCTGGTGAACATCGCGGTGCGCGATCACCTCGCCGCGCAGTTCGGCTGGGAGCAGGTGGGTTACTGGCAGGCGGTGAGCAAGGTGTCGGATGCCTACCTGCTGTTTCTCACCACCGCGATCAACGTGTACTACCTGCCCAAGCTCGCCTCGACGCACGAACGCGCGCCGCTGGTGTCGGAGCTGCGCCAGGCCTATCGCTACATCATGCCGGCGGTGGTGGTGCTGGCCGTTGGCGTATACGTATGCCGCGACTGGGTGACGGCGCTGCTGTTCAGCGCGGACTTCACCACCGCGAACAGCCTTTATGGTCCGCAGCTCGTCGGCGACGTGATGAAGATCGCCTCGTTCGTCCTCTCCTACGTAATGCTCGCCAAGGCCATGACGCGCTTGTTCGTGGCCTCCGAGCTGGCCTTTGCGATCAGCTACGTGGTGCTGGTCTACCTGTTCACCGCGCGCTACGGCCTGGTCGGCGCGATGTACGCGTTCACCGTGAACTATGTGCTCTACCTCGTCTTCAACGTGATCGTGGTCCGTCGATACCTGGGGGAACTATGAAAATGCACGATGCCCTGCCGTCGGGACCCCACCTGCCGCTGGTCTCCGTCCTGGTGCCTGCCTTCAATCACGAGCGTTTCGTGGAGCGCTGCCTGGACAGCGTGCTGGAGGATCCCTATCCGGTGAAGGAAATCGTCATCATCGACGATGGCTCGACCGACGACACCGGCCGCAGGATCGCCGCCTGGATCGGCCGGCACGGTGACGACATTCCGGTGGAGTACGTGCGGCGCGAGAACAAGGGCGTGGCCGCCACGCTCAACGAACTGGCGGCGCGCGCCCGCGGCGATTTCCTGCGGCTGGGTGCCAGCGACGACTATCTGTTGCCTGGCGGTCTCGATGCGCAGGTGGATTATCTGCAGGCGCATCCGGACAAGTGGGCCGTGATCGGCGATTCCGAAGTGGTGGACCAGGAAGGCAACCGCCTTTACGACAGCGGCATGCGCGACCTGCACCACGCGGACAAGAGCCTCTATGCGACCGACGACGGCATCCGCCGCGCGGTGATTTCGCAGTGGGCCATCGGCGGGCCGGTGACGCTGGTGCGTCGCCGCGCGCTGGAAACGGTGGCGGGCTGGAGCGAAACCCTGCGCATCGACGATTGGGATTTCTTCCTGCGCCTGGCGGCCCATGACGCCATCGGCTTCATCGACCGAAATGTGTGCGCGTATCGCATCCACACCAGCAACCTGAGCCGCACGCGCGATCCGCGCGTCCGCGTGCACAACCTGATGGAGGCGCGCGACGTGGCGATCCGCCGTTCGGCGATGTTCGAGGAACCGTATCGCACGTTGCTGCTGGCGCAGGCGCATTACATCGGCGCCAAGATCGGCTTCCTGGAACGGCGCGTGTGCGCGGTCACGGTGCATCTGGCCGGCTACGCGCTGCTGTCGCTGATGTCGCGCACGCGCCGGCGGATGGCGCATCACGTGCTGGAGCAGGCATGAAACAGCTGCTTCGCCTGCCGTCGTTCTATCTCAGCCTGCCGCTGCTGGCGACGTGCGGGCTGACCCTGCTCACCTACGACCTGCCGCCGGATTACCTGGAAGGGCTGTTGCTGCTGGTGACGATGGCCTTGGCGATCTTTGCGTTCGACGTGGTGGCTGGTATCCGCCTGCCGACCAGCAGCATGTTCCGTCGACGCGATTACACCGGCACGCGCGACGCGTTCGTCGCGCTGCTGTTCGCCGGGTTGATCGTGCTGTTCTGCCTGCTCGATCTCACGCTGTTTCCCATTCCGCTGTTCTCCACGCCGTCGTCGTACGCGAACATGGAAGGCGGCCGCGACCACATTCGCCACGTGTCGGACATGTGCTGGGTCTTGCCGCCCATCGGCATGCTGTGCGCGCGGAACAAGAGCTTGCGTGCGGCCCTGATTGCGATCGGTTTCGTGTTTCCCGTGCTGGTGATCGATCGCAACCGCATCTTCGCGGCCCTGTTCTCCGTCGTGCTGGTGATCCTGCTGCGCCGTGACGATGCGCGCCCGCTGCCGTGGAAGAGCGTGGCGCTGCTGGTGGTGGGCGGCGCGACCTTGTTCTCCGTGCTTGGCATCCTGCGCTCGGGCACGCTCGACTATGTGACGCTGCCTTTCAGCGACATGTACAAGGCCGCGCCGCAGGGCGTGAAGTGGCTGCTGCTGTACGCCAGCGCCGGGCCGTACAACTTTGGCTCCATTCTCGCCAAGCATTACGTGGACAGCCATTTCCTGATCAACCAGCTGGTGCCGATGTCCGGCTCCATCGCCACGGCAGGCACGGGCATTCCGTTGGATGCCGCGAACATCAACGTGGGCACGGAATTCTTTCCGTTCCTGATGGCGTGGGGACCCCTGGGCGCGGCGGTCTCCATCGTGGCGCTGTACGCCTTGCTGCTGTGGAGCGTGCGTCGGCTGCAGCCGACGGTGCCGCTGTTCGGCCTGCTGATCTTCCTTCGCGTGTCCTATACCTGCCTGATGGCGCCGTTCGCGCCGCAGGCGTTCACCTGGACCAATGCCGGTTTCATCCTGCTGTGCCTGCTGCTGCAGCTGATCGCCGCGCTGCTGCCGAACCATCGGCCATCGGGCACGGATAACTCCATCGACCACACCTTGCCGACCAATCGCGGCATGGTCCCGCCAACCCTTTCATGAGTGAGCCGATCATGCAACGAGACGAAGTGTACGTATTGGATTTGTGGCACATCCTGGCGCGCGAATGGGCGTGGTTCCTCGCCGGCCTGCTGGCGGTGCTGATCGCGGTGTTCGCGTTCTCGCACTCGGCGCGACGCCAGTGGGAAGCCACGGCGTATATCCAGATCGGCCAGGTACCGGCCCTTCAGGGTACCGATCCCAAGGTCGAACCGTTGGCGCGCGTGCTCGAGCGCCTGCAGTTGGTGCCGTTCCAGAACCACGTGCTGGCGAACCTCGGCATCAAGGACGACGCGCCCGAAGCCCGGTTGTATCGCAAGAGCGTGAAGATCGAACCGTTGCCTTACGCCGGCCCGCTGGTGAAGTTCAGCGTGCGCGCGTGGTCGCCGGAACAGGCGAAGCAATTCGCCGAGGCCACGGTGGCGGAACTGCAGGTGGTGCACCAGGCACTGCTGGCCAAGCCCCTGGCGATGACGCAGGCCCGCCTGGACGACGTGGATGCCGACCTGAAGGCCGCCGAGGCCCAGCGCGACCAGCTCCTGCAGGCGGCCAAGCCCGGCGCAGCGAAGGATGCACAGGGCGAAGGCGTGGCTTCCATGCTGCTGACCGCCACCGACGCGCAGATCCGCGAACTGCGGCAGACGCAAGGCGAGCTCAGCATCCGTCTCACCCGCAACTACACCTACCAAACGTCGCTGATGTGGCCAGTGTATGTGCCGCAGGGGCCGGTTTTCCCGAATCTCACGCTCATCTGGGGCATCGGCATCCTGTTCGGCCTGTCGCTGGGTGCGTTCGCCGCCATCGTGCGCAATGCGCTGCGTCGTAAGCAGGTTGTGACGGTTTCATTCAACCAAACGCACGCCTGAGGGCACCTACGGGAAGAGGGCAGACCTGTCATCACCGCGCGGCGTGGCGCCGCATCGATCAACCTGCAAGCGAGCGTTGGAAATCAGTCATGGGATATGCGAACCGGCGCTCGATGGAGGCCTCCTTGAACGAAGCGCAATTGCTCGATACGCAGCGAGCCTTCGACAGCGTGGCCGCCGATTACGACGGTCCGCGCGGCAACAATGAACTGATCCAGCGCATGCGTATCACGATGTGGGACACCGTGCGCAAGGAAGTACCCGCCGGCTCGCAATTGCTTGATATCGGCTGCGGCACCGGGCATGACGCGCTGGAATTCGCCAGCCGCGGCTATCAGGTGGTGGCCACGGACTGGTCGCCTGAGATGGTCGGACGCACGCGTTCGCGCGCTGCCGTGGCGGGGCTCGAATCCAACATCATGGCCGTGCACCTTGGCGTGCAGCAGCTGGATCAGTTGAAGGACGAATTCGACGGCATCTATTCCAATTTCGGCCCGCTCAATTGCGCGCCGGACCTGCACGCCGTCGCCGAGCAATGCGCGCGCCTGCTCAAGCCCGGCGGCAAGCTGGTGTTCTCCGTGATCGGTCGCATCTGCCCGTGGGAAATGGGCCACTACGCCATGCGCGGACGTTTCCGCCGCGCCAGCGTGCGCGGTACGCGCGGCCCGGCCGCAGTGGGCATGAACAAGCACACCATCTGGACGTACTACTACCTGCCGCGCGAGTTCTACCGCGCCTTCGGCGAACACTTTTCGCTGGAAAGCTATCGCGCGCTGAGCCTGTTCATGCCGCCGCCGTACCTGGTGGATTACTACCGCCGCCGCCGTCACTGGTACGAACGGCTGGGCCGACTCGACGATCGCCTCGGCGCGCTGCCGTTGCTGCGCGACATGGGCGATCACTTCCTCATCGTGATGCGCAAGCGGTGATGCCATGGATGCCTGGTTCGCCCGAACCCATGCCAGTCTTTGCGGCGCGGCGTGCGTCACGCCCGAGGGCGTCTCGCGCGAACCGCTGCTGATACGCGGCGGACGCATCGATGCATCGCTGCCCGCGTGGGCGCACCGCATTGACCTGCGCGATCACCTGATCTTTCCCGGGCTGATCAACGCGCACGAGCATCTGCAGGTGAACACCGTGCCGCCACTGGCGACAGGCGAGGTGTTTCCCAACAGCTATGCATGGATCGAAGCGTTCCAGGCGCATTTCAGCGACGAGGCCGTGACGGCGGCACTGCGCGTGCCCAAGGCACTACGTATGCGGCATGGCGCGCTGAAGAATCTGCTGGCGGGCACCACCTTCGTCGCGCATCACGATCCGTGGCATGAAGCGCTGGATATGCTGGATTTTCCCGTGGCCTTGCTGCGCGACTACGGCTGGAGCTACGCGCTCGGCTGGAGCTCGTACGGGCCGCCGGTACAGCAGAGCTTCGCGCAGACGCCGGTGGACCGGCCGTGGATCATCCACCTGGCCGAAGGCACCGATGCCGTGGCGCAGGCCGAGCTGGCGCATCTGGACGAACTGGGCTGCCTTGCCGCCCACAGCGTGCTGGTGCATGGCGTGGGCCTGCGCGAGCACGATATCGACCGGATCATCGAACGCGGTGCGGGCGTGGTGTGGTGTCCCACCAGCAACGAACGCTTGCTGGGACGCACGTTGCGGCCACGCAAGCTCGCCGATGCGGGACGCCTGGCGCTGGGCACGGACTCGCGCCTGAGCGGTTCGCGCGACCTGCTGGAAGAATTGCGCAGTGTCGCCGTCCGTTGTGAACTGACGCCGCAGCAAGTGCTTGCGCTGGTCTCCACCGATGCGGCGCGCATGCTGCGCATGCCATGGCGTGGCCATCTGGATGCAGGCGCACATGCCGACCTGGTGATCGTGGAAGACCGCGGCGGCCATGAGGAGTGGAGCCTGATCGGGCTCGAGCGCAGCCAGATTCGCGCCGTGGTGCGCGATGGCCTGCCGCGCATCGCCGATCCCGACTTTGCCGACTGGTTTGCGGTGGCCGGTGTGGAAACCGTGCCGGTGCTGCTCGATGGCCGTCCCAAGCTGCTGGCGAAATCGCTGGCCGATCCGGCGCTGCTGGCGCTGGAACCCGGGCTGGAATTTGCAACGGTGCGCGACCGCGCGTCGGCACCCGTCCTCACCGCCGAGGCTCGCTGCTGATGTTGCGCCACACGCCCATTCTCGATCCTGCCGAAGCGTACGCCTTGTGGGCGCCGAGTTATCCGGCGCGCGCACACAACCCGGTGATGCTTACCGAGGAGCGTGCGATGCTCGGCCTGTTGCCGCAGGATCTCAGCGGACGCAACGTGCTCGACGCAGGCTGCGGCACCGGGCGCTACATGCGCTATGCGATGCAGCGCGGCGCGGCACGAGTGGCCGGCGTGGATCTCTCGCGCGACATGTTGCTGCGTGCGGAGGCCGAGCTTGACGCCGGCCGCCGACGCGCATCGATCGAACTGATGCAGGGCAGCCTGGACGATCTTCCCGTGACCGACGCGTGGGCCGATCTGACCCTCTGCGGCCTGGCCGTGGGTCACGTCGAGCAGCTCGAACCGGTGCTGGGCGAACTGTGCCGCGTCACCCAGCCGGGCGGCATGGTGTTGTGCAGCGACGTGCATCCCATCGGCCACGCGCTCGGTTGGCTGCGCGACTTCAAGGCCGACGGGCAGCGCTATGCCGTGCGCCACACGGCGCATCTCTACAGCCACTGGCACGCCGCGTGCGCGCGAGTGGGGCTGGAGATCGGCAGCGTGCTCGAACCCATGCTCGATCCCATCGACATTCCTGCCGGCGCGCACTTCGATCGCGCGGCGCTGGACGTGCCCGTGGCCCTCGTTTTCCAGCTGTGGCGCAAGCCATGATCCACCACCGATACGCAATGTCATGAACCGCACGCCGCACACGCTGTTGATCAATCCGACCATCACGTCGCGCTCCAGCGCGCGCTTCCCGCTGGCGCTGCTGCACCTGTCGACCACGCTGGACCGCGACGGCAGCAGCCGCATTATCGACGGCAACATGGATCGCGACTTCGTCGACAAGACGCTGCACGCGCTGGACGAGCGCGAGTGCACGGCGGTCGGCATCAGCGTGATGGGCGGCCCGCAGATCGAGCCGGCCATCGCCGTGTCGCAGGCGATCCGCGCGCACCGGCCGGACGTGCCCATCGTGTGGGGCGGCTACTTCCCCACGCTGTATACCGAGACCGCGCTCAAGGCGCCGTACGTGGACTATGCGATCCGCGGGCAGGGCGAAGACACCATGCCGGAACTCATCGCCGCGCTGCATGCGGGCGATGCGGCCAAACTTTCCACCATCAACGGACTGTCGTGGCTCAACGATGGCGAGCTGGTGCACAACACCAGTCGTCCCTTCTCGCGCAACGGGCCGCCGGTGGTGTTGCCGTACGACAAGCTGGGCGATCCGCGCCGTTACCTGGCGCGCACCTTCCTCGGCCGTCGCACCGCCGCGCATCAGGCCTCGGTGGGTTGCCGTTTCC
The DNA here is from genome assembly GCF_040545895.1 of Dyella japonica. Classification (GTDB taxonomy): domain Bacteria; phylum Pseudomonadota; class Gammaproteobacteria; order Xanthomonadales; family Rhodanobacteraceae; genus Dyella; species Dyella japonica_D. Next base: position 1,131,432 of record NZ_JBEPMU010000001.1, on the reverse strand, counting down.
GTTGCACGTTCTGCGGCGTGGCGGCGATGTTCGGCGGCGCTACGGCGCTGCCGCCGATACCGCGCCTGGAACGCGACCTGAAATACCTGAAGTACGAGCTGGGCGCCGATTCCATCCAGTACTTCGACCACAACTTCTTCGACCGCGAACAGGACATGATTCCGCTACTGGAAATCATGGCACGCTACGAGCTGCCGTGGTGGTGCTATGCACGCGCGGACGCGTTGCTCAATCTGTCGGAAAGCACGTGGAAGCTGGTGCGCAAGAGCAAGCTGCGCATGGCCTATATCGGCGCCGAATCGGCCAGCCCCACGATGCTCAAGGAAATCCGCAAGGGCACGCGCCCGGACCAGACGCTGGCGGTGGCCGAGCTGTGCCGTCGTCATGGGGTGATCCCGGAGCTGTCGTTCATGGTGGCGCCGCCGGAGAACACGGAAGAGGAAACCGAGCACACGTTCGAGTTCATCCGCGAGCTCAAGCGCGTCAACCCGCAGTCGGAGATCATCGTCTACGTCTACACGCCGCTGCCCGAAAGCAGCAAGCACGAGAAGGATCGCGGCAAGCGCGCCTCCACGCCGTTGCGCGATGCCAACGGCGAGCCACTGGTATTTCCTTCGACGCCGGAGGAGTGGACGCAGAAGCGTTGGGTGGATTACGCCTGCCACGCCGATGCGCCGTGGGTGAACGACAAGCTGCGCCGACGCATCCACGATTTCGTCACCGTGCTGCGCTGCCGCTATCCCACCGTGCAGGACCTGCGCTCGCCCACCTGGGCCAAGCGCACGTTGTCGGCGGCGGCATCATGGCGTTATCGCATGCGCCGGTACGACAGTCCGTGGGAACTGAATCTCGCCAACCGGCTGGTACGCCTGCGCATGCCTCAAGTGTCGGGGCTCTGATCCGTGCCGCCGTTGCATGTCGCGCAGGTCAACTTTTTTCCCGCACCGGAAGGGCTGATGCTGGCGCAGGCGCTGGAGGCATGGCCATCACTGGTGGACATCGCCGAATCGGCCGCGAGCGCGGGCACGCGCGTCAGCGTGATCCAGGTCGCCGCGCGCTCGGAACAGCTCACGCGCAACGGCGTGGACTACTACTTCGTGGCGGCCCACGATGCGAGCGCCACGGAGCGCGCGCGTCGCGTGGCGCGGCTGGTGGACGAGATCAAGGCCGATGTGGTGCATGTGCACAGCCTTGGCGCTGCCAGCGATGCGCATGCGTTGTCGCTTGAACTGCCGCATCTGCCGATGCTTCTGCAGGACCACGCCGACCGGCTGCCGCCACGCTGGCGCCGGTCGCGTTGGCGGCGCTGGTATGCCGCCGCGCATGGCGTGGCGTTCACTGCGCCGGAACTCGCGCGGCCGTTCGTGACGGCGGGCTTGCTGGATCCGTCGACGCGGCTGTTCGTGATACCCGAATCCACCAGCCGCTTCACGCCGGGAAGCCGCGCGCGCGCATGGGAAGAAACCGGCCTGTATGGCGATCCCTGCGTGGTCTGGGTGGGGCACCTGCAGTCAGGCAAGGATCCCATGACCGTGCTCGATGGCATTGCCGAGGCATCCACGCGGCTGCCCAACGTGCAGTTGTGGTGCGCCTTCGGCAGTGCGCCGCTGCTGGCTCAGGTGAAGCAGCGCATCGATGGCGATCCGCGGCTGGCGGGACGCGTGCATCTGCTCGGCAAGGTACCGCATGAACGCGTGCAGTCGCTGATGCGCGCCGCCGACATCTTCGTCTCGGGCAGTCACGCGGAAAGCTGCGGCTACGCCGTGCTGGAAGCGCTGGCCTGCGGCGCGATGCCGGTGGTCACCAATATCCCTTCGTTCCGTGCGCTGGTCGGCGACGTTGGCCGGCTGTGGCCGCGCGGCGATGCCAAGGCGCTGGCCGATGCGCTGGTGCACAGCGCCGCACAACGTCCTTCGCCGGCCGAAGTGCGCGCGCATTTCGATACGGCCTTGTCGCTGCAGGCGGTGGGCCGGCGCTGGGCCGACGCCTATGGGCAACTGCTGCACGCGCGGCGTGGAGGCACGCCATGAAGCTGGCACTGGTGGTGCCTGGCGGCGTCGACCGCACGGGCGAATTCCGCGTCATTCCCGTGCTGCTCGCGTTGATCCGCCGGCTCGCGCGCGAGCATGAAGTGCATGTGTTCGCGCTGCGGCAGGAAGCGGCCGCGGATAGCTGGCAGCTGGCCGGTGCACGCATCCACAACATCGGCGATGGCTGGTCGCGCCTGCGTGCGATCCGTGCCATCCGCGACGAACATCGTCGTGCGCCGTTCGACCTGGTGCACGCGATCTTCTCCGGTTCGTGCAGCATGGTGGCCGTGGCCGCGGCGATCTTGCTGCGCCTGCCCAGCTTCGTGCACATCGCCGGCGGCGAACTGGTGGCGCTGCACGAGATCGATTACGGCGGCCGCCGTCGCTGGAAAGGACGATTGCGCGAAGCCCTGGTGCTGCGCAGTGCCGACGCGGTGACTGCCGCCAGCGTGCCCATCATCGATTCGCTGCAGGAACTTGGGCTCAAGGCCCGCCGCATTCCGCTGGGCGTGGACTTGCGCGCATGGCCGCCGCTGCCGCCGCGCTGCCGGCGCACCGGTCGTGCGCGCCTGATCCATGTGGCCAGCCTCAACCGCGTGAAGGACCAGGCCACCTTGTTGCGCTCGCTCACCGTGCTGGCCGAAGCGGGCGTGGATTTCCAGATGGACATCGTCGGCGTGGATACGCTGGACGGTGAGATACAGCGGATGGCGCACGAGCTCGGCCTCGACGGCCATGTGAACTTCCACGGCTTCAAGACGCAGCGCGAACTGCGGCCGATGATGGAAGCGGCGGATCTGCTGGTGATGTCATCGCGCCACGAAGCCGGTCCGCTGGTGCTGCTCGAGGCGGCGGTGATGGGTCTTCCCACCGTGGGCACGGCCGTGGGCCACATCGCGGAATGGTCACCAACGGCAGCGCTCGCGGTGCCCGTGGGTGATTGGGCGGCGTTGGCCGGAGCGATCGGGCGTGTGCTGGAAGATGACGAATTGCGCCTGCGCCTGGCTGTTGCCGCGCAGCGACGCGCCGTGATGGAAGATGCGGACTATACGGCCCGCACCTTCGAAGCGCTCTACCTGCAGGTGCTGACGGCCGGTTCCGGACGCTGAGTGCGCGGTGTGGGTGCTTGCGCCAATGCGGCGCGCACCACGTAGAGGGTATCCATGCGCGGCACCGAGCGCGTCAGCATGGCGAAGATGCGCAACCACTGGCGCGACTTGACCCAAGGCGAGCCCTGCAGCCACAGCTGCGTGCGGATCATGTCCTCGCGTTCCTCGCGTGCTTCCTTCGAAGGGCGCAAGCGTTGCAGCACGTAGTGGCCGAGCTCGCGCGCGGAGCGTGTCCATTCCACGCCTTGCCAGGTATGAATCCACAGCTCCGAACACGATACCTGCGTCAGCGTCTGGTGCCGCGATACGCTGCGGAGCAGGGCATGGCAGTCGAGTTCCAGTTCGTACAGCAGGGCGGGCGGCACGGCCTTGTCGTAGTAGCGCCATACCAGCCGCAACGGCGGTAGCGCCCACCACGGCGATTCGCCCGTGTCGTGGTTCCACAGCACATGCCAGTCGCTGCGCACCATGCGCGAGGCCAGCAGCGAGATATCGTTGAGATGGATGAGGCGCAGCGTGCGGCTGCACACATTGCCGGCCGCATGCAGCAGCAGATGGCACATCAACGCGCCCAGTGACGGATAGGCGTTGATGCCCGGCACCGGATGGCTGGGATAGATGCGATCGGTGATGTCGACGGTCGCTACCGGCAGCCGTTCCTGGATGCGCGTGTGCAGTTCGATGTTCACCGGCGTATCGCGATGCTCGCCAAGCCCGAACGCCGGTTTGCCGGAAACGGGCTTGAACACGCGGTGCTTCCAGGAAGCGAACGATTGCACGTAGCCGAGATGTTCCAGCAGGCGTCCCGTACGTTCGGCGTCGGCATCGCTGACCAGTAGGTCGATGTCCGCCATTGGCCGTTCGCCCGGCGAATAGATGCCCAGCGCGTGCAGCGCCGATCCCTTCAACGCCACCAGCGCGATGCCCGCGGCACGGGCGTCGGCATCGATGCGTTCAAGCAATGACGTGATGCGCTGATGACGCTGAGCCACGTGTTCGTACTGGCTGTCGATGAAGCGCGACCACGCCGGGTTCTGCCAGCGCGGATACACGGAAAGCAGCGGCGCGACGCCGTGCGCCGTGGCCACCGCGGTGGCCAGTTGCCATTCGAGTTCCGTCCAGCCGGGTGTTTCGCCGCTGGGGCGGGCAAGCTCCGCCGCCAGCGTTTCCGTGGTGTGCTCCAGGCCGGACTTGATGATGCCCAGCGGCGGGAGCGCAGCAGCCACGTCGAAACCATCACACATGGCAGGATGTCCTGGATCGCAACGTCGCTTCCGCCGCGCCGGTGCGATGCACCGCCTCGGTGGCGATCAGCGCATCCCAGCGCGCATCGAGCGCATGCGAGGCCTTGCGATGGCGATCCGTCTGGCCCACCACCTTCCATTGCTGCACGATCACCTGCTCATGGAGCAGGTCGCGCACGTGGCGATAGAACTCGGAATCGTAGGCACCCTGGAACATCATGGCCAGGTCGCCGCTGTCCTGCCAATGCGTCTTCTCGCCGAGCTGTGCCTTCACTTGTTCGTAGAAGCGCGTGCCGGGCAGCGGATAGGAAACGCTGACGCCGATGTCGTCGGGTGCGGCGCGAGTGATGAGATCCCGCGTGGCCATCAGGTCTTCGAGATCCTCGCCCAGGTAGCCGAGCTGGATGAAATAGCCCACACGAATGCGTGCCGCGCCCAGCCGTTCGCGCGCAATGATCAGGTCTTCGACCTGCGTGCCCTTGTTCATGTGGTCGAGCACGCGCTGGCTGCCGCTTTCCGCGCCGATCCATGCTTCGGCGCAACCGGCGTGGCTTAGTGCGGTGGCCATGCGCTCGCTGATCAGGTCGGCGCGCGTCTGGATGGTGAACGGAATAGAGCCGTTGGATTCGTTGACGTGCGCGGCGAACGCTTCCACCCATTCCACGTGGAAACCAAAAATATCGTCGGCCAGCCAGATGTGATCGGCCCCGAAAGTGCGCTTGAGGTACGTCATTTCCGCGGCCACGTCTTCCGCCGTGCGGCGGTTGTAGTGGTTGCCCCAGATCGGCTTGGCGCACCAGTTGCAGCGGAACGGGCAGCCGCGCGACGCCGCCATGTTGAGGCTGAAATACCCATGGCGTTCGCGCCACAGCGTGCGGTAGCGCTCGATATCGACCAGGTCCCACGCGGGATGGCCGACGATGCGCGGATCGGGCGGCACCGCGCCCACGCGCGTCAATTGCATCTGTCCGCCCACCATCGCGGCGACGCCGGATAGATCGGCCACCCACTCGCGCGTGCGGATGGTCGGGTTCTCCGTGATGCGGCGGATCAATTCCACCAGCGGCGCAATGCCTTCGCCGATCAGCACGGCATCGGCGCCCGCGGCAAGGAACGCATCGGGCTGATCGGACGCATCGGAGCCCGCCACGATCACGCGCGCGCCCCTGGCGTGCGCCATGGCGATCATCTCGCAGGCCGCATCGCGCATGCGCCCAAGGCACATCTTGGTGAGGTAGTTGAAGTTGTCTTCGTAGATGACAACCACATCGGGCGACGCGGCGCGCAATGACGTGCCGTATTCTTCCACGCCCTCGGCGAGCATGGCATCAAACAGCGAAACCTCATGGCCCATGCGCCGCAGCAACGCGGCCACCTGCATGGTGGCAAGCGGCGGATAAGGCTTGCCGCGCTCCCACTGTTTACGGTCGAACCTCAGGAAGTAGGAGTGGCCGACCTGAATCGTTAGCATCTTAGACGTGCCTCAATCGTAGCCGTAGGGCGAACTGCGCCGGCGCGTATCCATGGCAGACCGGCGATTCGGCCTCCAGCGTTCCACGCTCGTCGGACGTGAGTGCCAGGCAAAGTGGGCACGGTTGCGGCCCGTTACGAAAATATTTCGATGTCGCCGCGAGAAACGTTGTGCTATCACAGCGCCGCACCTTGCCGAACGAAGCCTATGGCGCAGACCTTGGACCTCATGACGGGCGACCTGAGCCCCGATCCCTTTCTCGAACGGACGTCCGCAGGGCGTTCGATGGACGTCCATGTGCTGGGCGCTCACGTTCGCTTCACCAGTGACAGCGCCGCCTTGCTGAATGTGGCGGCGATGGCCTATGCGGGCCTGCCGCCGCACGTGCTGCCGATGACGCCGCCGAGCCTGCACGTGGAGCTGCGGCTGGCGCCTGCGCGAGATGTTGCGGCGGGGCAGGAACCGCCCCTGGTCAGCATGCAATCGGGTGCGGGTTTCCTGTGCGGCGTGATGGACGCCTCCAATTACGCGGTGCTGTTTCCCGAGCAGCACCGCGCGCTGGTGGTGGCCTCGCCGGACATGCTGGAAAACCCGTATTACCTGCGTTACGAGCTGATCGAGTTCAGCGTGTTCACGCTGGCCACGCGCGCGCTCGGCCTCGCGCCCTTGCATGGCGCCTGTGTCGGTCGGGAAGGGCGTGGCGCGCTGGTGATGGGCTCCAGCGGCGCGGGCAAGTCCACGCTGGCCTTGCACAGCCTGCTGCGCGGCATGGAGTTCCTCTCCGAAGACGCGGTATTCGTGCATCCGCAAAGCGGCATGGCCACGGGCGTGGCCAATTATCTTCACGTGCAGGCCGATGCGCTGCGTTTCGTCGAGGATGCCGGTTTGCGTCGATGGATCGAGCAGTCACCCATGATCCGTCGCCGCAGCGGCGTGGAGAAGCACGAAGTGGATCTGCGCGACGGCCATGGCCGCCTGGCGCAGACGCCGCTGGCGCTGGCCTGCGTGGTCTTCGTTTCGCGCCAGCCTGCGGACGATCCGGACGAGTTGATCCATCCGATTCCCGAGCACCAAATTATCGAGCGGCTGGTTGCCGAGCAGCCGTACGCCGCGTCGCAGCCCGGCTGGGATGCCCTCGTGCAGGCGGTGAAGCGCGGCGGAGCCTACGAGCTTCGCCGTGGGCGCGATCCGGCCGCGTCGGTGGACGCGCTGTTGCGGCTGCTGGGCTGAAAAAGCCGGCGCAGGCAGCAACCTTCCATGCCCCGTGCAGCACCTACGGGCATGGGAGCTGAAGCGGATCGAGGTGTTCTTCTGCACTGTCATCAGGTGCCAACTGTGCCGCGACGGGCGCGTGTAAAAAACCGAGTGGTTCCGTAGTCATGCAGAACGGAAGCACGCGGTCGCAAGAGCAGTTGCGTGGCCTGTCGCGGCCCTTTTTTGACACGCTGGCGAACCTCGGGTTCGGCGGCGTGGCTTGGTACGTCGCGTTGTCGCTGGGCAGTGCGCTCACGGGAAACCTGGCTGCCATCTGCCTCGTGCCGCTGGTGGAACCGGGTCAGCTGATGCCGTCCGGACTGGGCTGGCTGATGAGCGGCACGGCGGACATGCAGGTTCTTGCGTTCGTCATCGCCTCGGCCGTGTTCGCCATGCTGCGCTGGCAGGCCGCGCGCGTTGGTGCGCGTTTGGCGAGCCGCTACGGCATGTACATGCGCCAGACGGTGCACGCGCGGCGCATCGATGCGCCACTGTCCTCGTTGTCGGATGCCACGTCGGCGGAAATCGCCCACGTGCTCACCTACAACGTCGAGATCGTCACGCAAGGCTTCAACGCGCTATTGCAGTTGCTGGTGGCCGGCCTGACCACGGTGGTCAGCCTAGCCATGGCGTTGTGGCTGTCGCCGCAGCTGTTGCTGGCGGTGCCGTTCGTGGTGGGTTTCGCACTCATCGCCTCGCGCATCAGCAGTCGCGAGCAGGTTGCGGTGAATCGGCAATACGTGGCCGACCTCACGCGCCTGTTCTGGTTGAGCGAAGACTTTCCGCGACGCTGGCGGCACATCCGCTCGTTCGGCCGCGAGGATGCGGAGAAGGCGCATTACGCCGATATCTCGCAACGACTGGGCAAGGGCTATCGTCGCCAGTTGGACTTGATCGCCTCGGGCCGGCTGGTGCTGGAGATGCTCGCCGCGCTCGGCATCGCCGCCATCTTCTTCATCGCGAACCGTTGGCACGGCGTGGATCGCGCCGCCCTCATCGCCGTGTGCCTGCTGTTGGCGCGCCTGCTGCCTTACCTGGTTTCCACGCGGCAGTATTTCCAGCAGTTGCGCACGTCGATTCCCGCGTTCGAGCTGTGGCATCGCCATGTCGACCTCGCTGCGGCCGGAAGGAACAAGGCGGCATCGTCTTCGCCCGTGAGCGACGCGCTGCACATCCGTCAGCTGCAACTGGACGCACCGACGCCCCTCGACGTGCGCGACCTCACGCTGGTACCCGGCGAGCTCACCTTGATCTGCGGCGACTCGGGCATCGGCAAGAGCAGTCTCGTCGACGTGCTGGCCGGCATGGTGGCGCCGGCGCAATTCCGCGCACGCCTGGGCGACGACGCCATCGACTTCGCTGCGTATGCCGCGCTGGTGGGCAAGGGCGCCTATGTCAGCCAGAGCGTGCGTCCCTGGCAGATCACCGTGCGCGAATGCCTGCGCTGGGCCGCGCCCGATGCCAGCGATGCCGCCATGCTGCAGGCCCTGGTCGATGTGGGCCTGGACAAGCGGCTGGCCGATGCATCGTCGGCACTCGATACCACCTTGAGCAGTTCATCGAGCCGGCTTTCCGGCGGTGAATTGCAACGACTGCTGCTGGCGCAAGTGCTGCTGCATCGCCCGGCCATCGCGTTGCTGGACGAAGCCACCAGTGCGCTGGATCCGGATGCGGAGCTTGCCGTGCTGTCCACGCTGAAGCGTCGCCTGCCGCAGACCATCATCATCGCCGTGTCGCATCGTGCGGGCGTGGCGTCGGTGGCGGATCAATGCCTGGCGATCAGCGCCGGCCGCGGCATCGTGACGACGCCCGATGCGCGAGAAACGGATCGGGCCGCCGCGCTCTGAAGGCGGGTTATCTGGCGGAACTTCGCGTGGCTTCCAGGTTGGCCGGGATGGGGCCGAGGAACATCGCGCGCAGTCGCTCCACGCCGATCAGGCGCGCCAGCTCGGCAAACACGCAGTAGTTGAAGATCAGCACCAGCAGCAGGATCTGGATGGCCCAGAAATGCGGCCAGATCATCGAGGCAAACAGCTGATGCTGTGCCGCGCCAAGGTCGTGGGTGTCCTTCCAGGCTTCGTGCAACCGTTCGAGATAGTGGATGAACGTGGCGATCAGGTTGTAGATCACGGTTTTCCACAGCACGTTCCACAGCAGCGGCTTCTCGGGAAAGCGGTTGATGAAGGGCAGCATGTTGGCCAGCAACACGGCCTTGCCGAGAATCAGCGCCGAGATCGTCACCGTGGCGAACGTGGGCAGCGAGAGCCCGCTGCCCCGCGTCAGCAGTGCGCGAACAAGCAGCACGAGATTGAGCATGACGAAGAAGAAGATGGTCGGCGGCAGCATCTTCAACAGTTCGTGCTTGATTTTTGCCAGCGCACTCATGGGCGTGTCCCCGGAATGTCGGTCGCCAGGCTATGGAGAACGGGTTTGACCTGCGCTTGGCGAAAGGTGTCCCGTGGCGATTGGCCATTGCCCATGGTGAGGACGGCCTGCGCCCGCGTATTTCATCCGCTTGCGCAGCGTCGGACCAGCGAAGATCTACGGGGCGTGGGTTAGGTAATTTCCCCTAGGTAGGGGCTGCAGCCTGGCTTGCCGGCTAAGGACGTTGGTACGTCCACCAGCATCGACCGCCCACCATTCGGCAGGGACGCGTGGGAGCATCAATGCAGCCGGTGCTTTCCCTGCTGCGAGGCGCGGATGGCGCGTTCGACATCCGTACGATTGCCCATGCCTTCATCGGGCCAAAGCAAGGCGTCGTCTTCCTTCAATGATTCGCCGGGCAAAACATGCACGTCGATCGCCTCCAGTGCACGCATCACCGCGATCACTTCCTCGATCGAGTTGTCGTCGTCGATCTCCACGGTGAGCACGGCGAAACCGATCTCGATGGGAGGCGGCAGCACGTCGGGCGCGCGGAGATGGTGTTTCTCGCCTTCGCGTTCACCGCGATGGCTGACGCGCGATACCACTGTGGTCGGTGCGCTGGCGCTGGCGGCGGACAAGCCCACGCTTTCATCGCATTGCACGACGCCCTTGCGGCGTGGCAGGCCACGGGACATCAGCTTGTCGAAGGCGGAGGCCGCAGCGAACTGGTTGTCGAACTTGGCGACGATCAGGTTGCTCATGGTGTTTCCCTCGTGGACGTCCGGATCAACGCGGTGAGGTGGCGGAATGCGCCTGTTGTTGCGCTTGCAGCCTTGCATGGCTGGCGTTAACGCAGCGACGTCGTCCTGTTACAGGCGTGGCCGGAAGCATGAGTCCCCACTGAACGTGGTGCATCGTTGTGCGAAAGGATGACGCTCGCTGCACATACGGTGGCTTAGATCATGAAGACACTCAGATCCGGAGTTCATCATGCCCGATGCAAAAACGCGCAAGGCCGTCGCCCGCGACAAGCGGCAAGGCAAATCGGCAAGCACGCAGGCCGGCGAATTCGTGCGTGAAGAAATCGAGCACGTGCGCGAAGGCAAGCACGGTGTGCGTTCCACCAAACAGGCCATTGCCATTGGCCTTTCCAAGGCGAGGCGCGCAGGCGTCAAGGCGCCGGTGAGCAAGACGGCGAGCAAGGCGACGCGCAAGAAGGCTGCGCAGGATGAAACGGCATCGAAGCATCGCCGCAAGACATCTGCCACGCGTTCGCGCGCCACCACGCGTGCGCTGAAGAAGGAAGGACACGCGGCGGCATCGCACGCGGCCGTGTCCAAGCAGGCCAAGCGCAGCGCGAGTAAACGAACCAGCGCGTCACGTTCGGCTGCGGCCAGGAAAGCGGCAAGCACCAAGGGCGCGGCGGGCCGTTCCGCCGCTGCAAAGAAGGCCGCGCGCACCCGCAAGGCGCGTGCATGACGGTGCGAGCCAACGAGGCTTTCATCGATCCACGCTAGATCAACCCGATTCCATTGATCCACGCCCACGGAGGTAAGACATGGTTTTTCCGACACGCAAGCTCTGCGCACCGCTGGTATTGGCTCTGGCAGCTGTTGCCGGTTGCAGTCACCAGGGTGACGACAACGCCAGCACGCCGCCGCCGGCGCCGGTAAGTTCTACGGCCGCGCCGTCGCCAGCGACTCCCGCCACTCCCGCGACCACGCCATCTCCGGCATATCCACAAAGTTCGCCGGCTCCGGCGACCACCACGCATTGATAGCCGTGCGTGGCCAGGCCTCGCGATCCTTTACGGGATCGTGAGGCCTGGCGCGTTCCTGCACTCGCAACATCAAGGCGTGCCCAATGGCTTGCTTGACGACAGCGCCTGCGCCATCTCCAGGTGATGCTTGAGCGTCGGCAGGGTCTTGCTGGCGAATGCCTGCACGTCCGAATCGCTGCTGTGCGAGGCGGAGTCGAACAGCGCAACGGCTTTCTCGTGGCCGCCCACCATGGCCGAGGCATAGGCCTTGTCGAAATCGTTGCCACTCAACGACTGCAGCTTGTCCATTACATCGGACGGCGGCGGTTGCAATACCACGTTGGCGTGTTTGCGAGCGGCCAGCGCAGCGAGCTGCTTGTTGGCGGCCGTGTGATCCTTCACCAGTTGCTGCGCGAGCGCCTTGGTCTGCGGCGAGGCAGCCTTCTGCTCGGCTAGTTGGCCCAGCTGTATTTCGGTGGCGCCGTCGCTCGATGCCTTGGTGAAGAAATCCTGGTCGGAGACGGGGCTCTTCGCAGTAGCAGCGGAGTCGCCCGATGTCGCGGCCTGTGCCCAAAGCTCGCTGCACACGGGCACCGAGATGAACAGCGCCGTGGCGATAATGAGAGATGATCGTTTCATGCTTGCCACCTTGTTCCGCAGAAGAGGTGGCATGGACCGTAGTGCGCGGGCAATCCCTGCCGTGTGACACCGGTGTGTTCATCGCGTTGGTGCCATGCGGCTGTTGCCGAAACGATGGTTTTACGCGTGCCGTAAACCATGCGCCGGCGTTTGAACATATCCAAACGGCAACGTGTTACTGACGCCGTGATGACCTATGCATACGCGCCGATGATTACGCTTGCACTCTCTGTCGACGGAGACCTGTCATGCCGACCGGCTTTCAATGCGCGTACCCACCGTGCCAATGCTACGTGGCGAAACAGGGCGAGTTCTGTAGCGCCCACTGTCGCCAGGCACAGGCTTCCGGTCACCTGGAAGCGCAGTGCCAGTGCGGCCATCCCGCGTGCATGGGACGATCCGAAGAAGACCAGGACGGCTCGATGGGATGACACCACCGGGCCGCGATGTGCATCGCGGCCCGGTGTCCCGCATTACGCGGCCTTCGGGAAATCGAGCACCGTGTCGTTGACGCGGTTGACCATGTTGGTGAACAGGATGGCGCTGATGGCGAGGATGGCTTCCAGGATCTGGCGATCGCTGTAACCGGCCGCCTTCACATTGGCCACGGCTTCCGCCGAGAGCGTGTTGCTGGTGGTCACCAGCGTCAGCGCGAACTTCACCAGTGCGTCGATCTTCGCGTTGCCTTCCAGGCCACCCTTGCGGACCTGCTGGATCTGCTCGGCGGTGAAGCCGGCCATCTTGCCGGTCATGCTGTGGGCGGCAAGACAGTAGTCACACTGCGAGGCTTCGCTCACGGCGAGGTTGATCGCTTCGAGTTCCAGCGCCGACAGCTCGCCCTGCTTCAGCACGGCGCCGGTTTGCAGCACATGCGCAAGAACATTCGGAGCGCTGCTGCCGATGGCGGCGTACGCGTTGGGAACCTTGCCCACCGCCTTCTTGATGGCGGCGAACAGGGCGGCGGATTCTTCCGGTGCATCGGCGACGTTGATGGTGGCGAGACGGTTCATGACGTGTGCTCCTCAATGAGATAGGGAAAGCGGTGTGGGGAAACCTTGACCGTGTGAAAATGATAGGAACGGAGGGCGGTTCGTTCCGCACACGCGCGTCTCAATCCTTTGCCCGGGAGTCTCAACCGATGGATGGCCTCGATCGACTGGTTCACGCCATCGCGCCCACCGGTTCGGTGGAGCTGCAATGCCATTTCGCGGGCGAATGGACGCTGGACCATCCGTCGACACCGCCCAACCACTTGCCGTACCACGTGATCCTGGCGGGCCGCGCCGAGCTTGAGGTGGACGGCAAGACCAGCGCGCTGGAGCCTGGCGACGTGCTGCTGTTTCCCTATGGCGACGCGCACATCCTGCGCAGCGTCGCGGCTGGCATCGACGGGCAGCGTCCGATGCTGGAAAACCGGCGCCGGCCGCATGGTCGCGTGACCCTGATCGAACATGGCGGCGACGGTCCGACGCTGGACATGTTGTGCGGCGCATTCCAGCTGTCCGGCGCCACCGACGCCTTATGGACCGGCTTGCCAAAGGTGCTGCACGTAAGAACCGAACATCGCGATGCGTTACTTGGACTCATCCAGGTCTTGCGGGATGAAGCGGCGCGTCCCTTGCCGGGCGGCAGTGCCGTGATCGAGATGGTCACCGGCGCGATGTTCACGCTCGTGCTTCGCAGCATGACGGCGAGCGGGCAGCTGCAACTGGGCATCCTCGGCATGCTCGCCCATCCGAAGATGGCGCAGGTGGTGGATGCCGTGCTGAAAGATCCTGCGCATGCGTGGACGCTGCAGAGCCTGGCGGACGTGGCGCATACCTCGCGCGCCAGTTTTGCGCGGCATTTCGGCGAGATCAGCGGCATGACGCCGATGGACTGGGTCAACGGCGTGCGCCTGGCTGTGGCGGCGCAATCGCTGCGCGCGGGCAAGTTGTCGGCGGGCAGGGCGGCGGAGCTTGCCGGCTATGCGTCGGAAGCGGCCTTTGCGCGCGCGTTCAAGACACGCTACGGCACGCCGCCGGCCGCTTACGGGCGTTTGCACGCGGCGCGTTGAGCGCGCGCGTTACGCGGTCGCCAGATCATCCGGTTCGTGCATCGGCGATTGTCGCCGGATGGCCTGCGGCGGTTGGCCGAATGCGCGAAGGAACGCGCGGCGCATGCGTTCGCGATCGGCGAATCCCGTTTCGCGCGCCACCACCTCCACCGGATGGCGCGTCTGCTCCATCATCAGTCGTGCTGCTTCGATGCGCAGATGCTCCACCGCTTTCGCGGGCGACTGGCCGGTTTCCGCACGAAACGCACGGCTGAACTGGCGCGCGCTCAGGTTGGCCGCCGTCGCGAGTTCTTCCACCGATAGCGTCGAACGCAAATGGCTCTTCGCGTAAGTGAGCGCGCTCTGGATGCGATCGGACTTCGGTTCCAGTTCCAGCAATGCGGAGAACTGCGACTGTCCGCCCGCGCGACGGTGATAGAGCACGAGCTTGCGCGCCACCTTGCGCGCCACCTCGGCGCCGAGGTCTTTCTCCACCATCGCCAGCGCCAGGTCGATGCCGGCGCTCATGCCGGCCGAGGTCCAGATGGCGCCGTCGATGATGAAGATGCGGTCTTCTTCCACATCCACTTTTGGATAGCGCTCGCTGAGTTCGCGCGCCAGCAGCCAGTGCGTGGTGGCGCGGCGTCCGTCGAGCAGGCCGGTTTCGGCCAGCAGGAAGGCGCCGGTGCAGATGGCCGCCAGGCGGCGGCATCGGGCGGGCGCCGAGCGGATGAAATCCAGCAGGGCAGGCGTGGCCTCGGGAATACCCGCGCCGCCGCCGATCAGCAAGGTGTCGAACGGTTCGTCGGAGAAGGCTTCGCTCTGCGCGGTCATGCCGAAGGAGCTGGGAATGGAGGCGCCGGTTTCGGAGAGGTAACGGACCTCATAGACGGTCTTCTCCACCTCAAGATTGGCGAACTCGAAGGCCGAAGCGGCGGCCAGGCTCATTGCCTGGAAGCCAGGAAAGATAATAAAACCAATGCGTTGCATGGCTCGGCCTCGCTGTGTCCTAAAAGGTGGCATATACGACATTTAAGTCTTTATGGGGCCGGTTTACAACGCTCTCCAGACACCGGTATCCCGCCGGCACATGTGGAGAAACGACATGACCATTCAGAACAAGGGCACCGCCCTCATCACCGGCGCTTCGTCCGGCATCGGCGCCATCTATGCGGAACGCCTGGCCCGCCGCGGCTACGACCTGATCCTGGTGGCGCGCAACCGCGAGCGACTGAGCGACCTGGCCCGCCGCCTGACCGACGCCACCGGGCGTTCGGTGCAGGTGTTCCCGGCCGACCTGAGCGACGCAGCCGAACTGGCCAGCGTGGAAGCGCTGCTGCGCACCGACCGCAGCATCTCGATGCTGGTGAACAACGCCGGCTTCGGCGCCGCGACGCCGCTGCTGCAGTCGGACGTGGCGCGCATGTCGGAAATGATTTCGCTCAACGTGAACGCGCTCACGCGCCTTGCCTATGCGGCGGCGCCGGGCTTCGTCGAACGCGGGCAGGGCACGGTGATCAACATCGCCTCCATCGTGGCGGTGGCGCCGGAGCTGCTCAACGGCGTATACGGCGGCAGCAAGGCGTACGTGCTGGCGTTCTCCCGCTCGCTGCATCACGAGCTGGCCGACAAGGGCGTGAAGGTGCAGGCCGTGCTGCCGGGCGCGACGGCCACGGAATTCTGGGACGTGTTGGGACATCCGGTAAGCAACCTGCCGCCGGCATGGGTGATGTCGGCTGCCGACATGGTGGACGCCGCGCTGGCGGGCCTCGACCAGGGCGAGCTGATCACCATCCCCGCCTTGCCCGATGCAGGCGACTGGGCCAGCTATGAAGCGGCGCGCCAGAAACTGATGCCCAACCTGTCGCACACCAAGCCCGCCTCGCGCTACGGCCTGGCGGTGGCCTGAGGTCGACGGCACGGCGCATCGCGCGGCAGCATTCTTTCATGCCGCGGAAGACTGATTGCCGCGACTCGTGGTTTCGATGGGGCATGGCAGGCGGGTAAAGTCCCAGCCATCCCCATCGAGCCAGGAGTCTCCCGCCATGGCCAACGCCGCGTCGTCATCACTGCTCAGTGCCATCGGCATGAGCGTGCCGATCATCCAGGCCCCCATGGCGGGTACGTCGTCGCCCGCGCTTGCCGCCGCGGTCAGCAACAGTGGCGGGCTGGGTTCGCTGGGCGTGGGCGCCATGACGGCAAGCAAGGCGCGCGAGGCCATCCATGCGTTTCGCCAGCTGAGCAACGGCCCCCTCAACATCAACCTGTTCGTGCACCGTCCCGCGCACGCCGATGCAGCGAAAGAGGCCGCGTGGATCGCGCGACTCGCGCCGGAGTTCAAGCGCTTCGGCGCCACGCCGCCATCCTCGCTCAAGGAGATCTACATCTCCTTCCTGGACGATGACGACATGCTCGCCATGCTGGTAGCGGAAAAGCCCCGCGTGGTGAGTTTCCATTTCGGCTTGCCCCGGCCCGAGCAGTTGAAGGCCCTGCGCGACGCGGGCGTGTTCCTCATGGCCACGGCCACCAACGTGCAGGAAGCCAAGGCCATCGAGGCCGCCGGTATCGATGCCGTGGTGGCGCAGGGTTATGAAGCGGGCGGCCATCGCGGCGTGTTCGACCCCGATGCCGAAGACACGCGACTGGGCACGTTCGCGTTGACGCGGTTGCTGGTGGAGAACGTGCGCATACCGGTGATTGCCGCCGGCGGCATCATGGATGGCGCAGGCATCGCCGCCGCACTCGAACTGGGTGCCGCAGCGGCGCAACTGGGCACCGCCTTCGTGGTGGCAGACGAATCGCTGGCCGATGCCGGCTATCGCAAGGCCATGGCCAGCGACGCCGCGTACGCCACGGTGATGACGCGCGCTGTCTCCGGTCGTCCCGCACGCAGCCTCGGCAGCCTGTTCACTCGTCTGGGCGCTACCGTGATGGATGCGGACATTCCGGACTATCCCACGGCGTACGACGCCGGCAAGGCATTGAACGCGGCCGGGCGCGCCACCGGTGAAGCTGGCTACGGCGCGCACTGGGCCGGGCAGGGTGCGCCGCTGGCGCGACCCATGTCGGCACAGGCGCTAATGCAGACCTTGATCAGCGAATGGCGACAAGCGACGGCCTGAACTGGGCCGACGCCGTCATCACGTTCTGCAACTGGCTGCGATCCGAACAGTTGTAGGACACTTTCCCCAACCCGGCTCCCACGCCGGCAGGCAAGGCAAGTCCTATGGATCGCATCGATGCCATGAAGGTGTTCGTCGCCGCGCTGGACGAGGGTAGCCTCGCCGGTGCGAGCCGCAAGACTGGGCGCTCCGCTGCCGCGGTGAGCCGCGCCATCGCCTTTCTCGAAGCGCACGTGGGCGTGCCGCTGCTGCATCGGACCACGCGCTCCATCAAATTGAGCGAAGCCGGCGAACGCTACGCCATCGCCTGCCGCAAGCTGCTGCTGGAGCTGGAGGAAGCCGACCGCAACGCGGCGGGCGAACGCTCGGTGCCGCGCGGCACGCTCACCATTACGGCCACGGTGTTTTCGGGCGTGGAAATCCTGCGTCCCGTCGTCGATGCCTTCATGGACGAATTTCCCACGGTGAACGTGCGGCTCCATCTGCTCGAACGCCCGGTCAACCTGGTGGAAGAGGGCATGGACCTGGCGCTGCGCATCACCCATCTGGCGGACTCGACGCTGGTGGCGCATCCCATTGGCGAAGTGCGCCGCGTGATCGTGGCGTCGCCGCGCTACCTGGCCACGCATCCGCGCATCGCGGAGCCGGCGGACCTGGGCAAACAGCAGATCGTTGCCATGGCCCACATGGGCATGGATTCGTGGAGCTTTCCGCCGCTGGAAGGCTCGTCGGTGTCGCGCTCCGTGTCATTCACGCCGCGACTGGTGGTCAACAATATTCGCGCCGCCATCGAATCGGCGGTGGACGGCCACGGCGTGACGCGCCTGTTGTCGTACCACGTGGCTCCGGAAATCCGGGCCGGCAAGCTGCAGGTGCTGCTGGCGGATGCGGAACCCCCGCCGCTGCCGGTGAACATCGTGTCGCCGTATGGACGTCTTTCCGTGCCCAAGGTGCGGGCCTTCGTCGACTTTGCCCTGCCGCGTCTGCGATCTCGCTTCGCCTGCCTGGCGAAGGATGCCTCGTTCGTGCCGGATACCGCGATTCAACCGCCACGCGGAAGAGTGTCTGCCGAATAGCAGGAATTCTCTAACGCACAGCACGCTCCTAAATTGTGGGTGTCGGCAAAGCACAGCCGATCAGCATTGAGCTGAACCTCTTCCCCACATCTGGAGCAAACCGTCTCATGAACAGTCAGCAGAAAGTCGCCATCATCACGGGTGCCTCGCAAGGCATCGGCGCCGGCCTGGTCAAGGCCTTCCGTGACCGCAACTATCGCGTGATCGCCAACTCGCGTTCGATCAAGGCATCGAGCGACCCGGACGTGATTGCCGTGCCGGGCGACATCAGCGACCGCGCCGTGGCCCAGCGCGTGGTGGCTGAAGCCATCGCCCGTTTCGGTCGCATCGACACGCTGGTGAACAACGCCGGCATCTTCACCGCCAAGCCGTTCACCGCGTTCACCGCGCAGGACTACGCCGACAACATCTCGGTCAATCTCACCGGCTTCTTCCACATCACCCAGCTGGCCATCGCCGAGATGGAGAAGCAGGGCAGCGGCCACGTCGTCAACATCACCACCAGCCTGGTCGATCATGCGGTCGACGGCGTGCCGTCGGTGCTCGCTTCGCTGACCAAGGGCGGCCTCAACGCCGCCACCAAGTCGCTTGCCATCGAATACGCCAAGCGCGGCATCCGCGTGAACGCGGTGGCACCTGGCGTGATCAAGACGCCGATGCATGCGCCTGAAACGCACGGTGCGCTCGCTGGCCTGCATCCGGTGGGCCGCATGGGCGAGATCTCCGATATCGCCGATGCCGTGATCTACCTCGACACCGCGGGCTTCGTCACGGGCGAGATCCTGCACGTCGACGGCGGCCAGAGCGCCGGT
Organism: Dyella japonica; assembly: GCF_040545895.1. Lineage (GTDB taxonomy): Bacteria > Pseudomonadota > Gammaproteobacteria > Xanthomonadales > Rhodanobacteraceae > Dyella > Dyella japonica_D. Next base: position 1,112,514 of record NZ_JBEPMU010000001.1, on the reverse strand, counting down.
CACTGAGTCATCACGAGGGGTGGACAATCGTCCGCCCCTCTCACCTGGAGGTTACGACCATGCCTATCGTCAACATCAAGGTCACGCGTGAAGGTTCCGCTCCCGGGCGCAGCGCGGTGACGGCAGAGGAAAAGGCGCTGCTCATCAAGGGCGTCAGCCAATTATTGCTCGACGTATTGCACAAGCCACTGGACTCCACCTTCGTGGTGATCGACGAAGTGGAAATGGAGAACTGGGGCTGGGGCGGTTTGCCCGCCGAAGCCTTCCGCGCGCAGCGCGCCGCCGAAAAGAAATGACCTAGTCGACGACGCGATTGAATCGCGTCGTCGGATCCCGTTGGTGGCCCGGCGCGCAAGCGCGTGCCGCGCGCCACGCCAACCAAAGTGAATCCATGTCCACGCAGATAGACACCATCAGTTCGCCTGGCGCGGCGCCGCTTGCGGTTGCCAGTTATTCGGATCGCAATGCGGCGTACTGGAAGCGCAATCTCGCCATCGCGGTGTTCGGTTCGTTCACCACGCTGGTGAGCCTGAGCATGCTGTTGCCGTTCCTGCCGTTGTACGTCGAGCAGTTGGGCGTCACTTCGTCCGCCTCGATCGTGCAGTGGTCGGGCATTGCATTCGGCGCCACCTTCTTCGGCACTGCGCTTACCGCGCCGCTGTGGGGCCATCTGGCCGATCGCTATGGCCGCAAGCCGATGCTGGTGCGCGCTGCCATCGGCATGGCCATCGTGATGTCGCTGATCGGCACCGCGCATAGCGTGACGGAACTCGTTTTATTGCGATTGCTGGCAGGCCTGGTGGGCGGTTATGCCTCGGCGGCGACCGTGATGGTCGGCACGCAGGCGCCGCGCAACCGCGCGGGCTGGGCACTGGGCGTGCTTTCAATCGGCGCGCTTTCGGGCAGCCTGGTGGGCCCGCTGGTCGGCGGGTTTTTGCCCGATCTCGTCGGCATACGCGGCACCTTCTTCGTCGGCGGTGGCGTGATTGCGGTGGCTGCACTGATCACGATTTTCTTCGTGCGCGAAGACTTCAATCGCGCACTCGATACGCGCGCACCGCCGGGCAACGGCGGCGATGCAAAGGCCGGCATGGCACACAAGCCGCTCATCATCACCCTGCTGGTGACGGCGATGATGGTGCTGCTGGCCAACATGTCCATCGAACCCATCATCACGGTGTATATCGGCGAACTTGGCGTGCCGCGCGATCATCTCGCACGCATGGCGGGCATCGTGATGGCGGCGTCGGCGTTCGGCAGCATGCTTACCTCGGCGCGGTTGGGTGCGTTCGCCGACCGCGTGGGCAGCAACAAAGTCATCATCGGTTGCCTGCTGGTCACGGCACTGGTGATGGTTCCGCAGGCCTTCGTCACGCAATGGTGGCAGCTGGCGGTGTTGCGCGGGCTCATGGGCATGTCGATGGCGGGGCTGCTGCCTGCGGTGGCCAAGGGCGTGCGTGCCCTGGTGGAAGATCACCAAACGGGCAAGACGCTCGGTTACCTGCAGTCCTCGCAATTCGCCGGCCAGGTGGTCGGTCCGCTGATCGGCGGACAGATCGGCGCGTGGGTGGGCCTGCGCGAAGTCTTCTTCGTCACCGCCGTGCTGTTGGTGCTCTGCGCGGCGTTGAACCGTTGGGCGCATCGACAGGACGCCAGCCTGGTCGCGTTGCATCGCCCTGCGTAGGTGCTTGACCAACGCGTGTTGCTGCGGTCGAGAGGAATGCGCAGTCTCCACTGATGTGCGGAGGCTGCGCTGTCGACGACGCGGCGCAACCGATCAGATCAGGGAATCCGGGTGAACTCCGGGCGTTTCCAGCGGTGGTTGAGTACCGCCTCGTCCGGATCGTAGTTGCGCAACACCGCGAAGAATGGCCCGTTCGGCGTGGGAAGCCAGTTGCTCTCCTTGTCCTTGCCGGGCGAGTCATGCTGCACATATAGCGTGAGTCCACCATCGGCATCGCGCTTGAGGCTGGGCAACATGGGGGAATTGATCAGGTAGCGATTGAGCGGATTGTCCACCAGCAACTGGCTCTTGCCGTCGTACATCGTGAGCGACCAGAACGCCTTGGTCGGCGGCAACTGATCCTTGCCGAAATGCAGGACGTAGGCGTGTTTGGAGCCATCCAGTGGTTGATGGTCGGCGTCGGTGAAATAGCCCTCGTAATTCGCCTCGGCTCCTGAGTTGCCGAAGATGCCCATCTTTGCGCCGGCAAACCGGTAGAGATAGTTGTTCTTGAGAAAGGCACGCGTGCCGAACAGATCCGCGCTGCTGATGAGCTGGCCGTCCACCTTGGTCTTCTTGAAATTGGCGAACTCCTCGTCGGCATCCTTGATGCCGTCGAGCAAGGCGTGGCGCATGTCGGGCGAAAGCTTGTCGGCATCGAAAGGCTTGCCGGGAGCGATGCCGATTTTCGCGAACTTCTGCCGCAGTGCGACTTCCGATGGATCGACGGGCGCGAACTGCAGCAGGAAATTCAGGTACGAAAAGAATCCGAGGTCGTGGGCGCGCGTGGCGTCGTACGGCGGGAATTCGATTCTGGGCGGTGCGGCCGGTGGCGGCTGCTTGAGATAGGCGCTGAGCGGCTGGACGAGATAGCCGGCCTGGACCTTGCGCACCGCGTCGATGTCCTTGTCGTTGAACAGCTGCGTGCGATAAATGGCGTACACGATATTCGTCTCGGCATGGAACACCTTGTTCACGCCCGGGGGTGTCGCGCCTTTCCATCCCGGCCCGGCAACCAGATAGATGCCGCCGTCGTTGCCCGTGGTGCGCGAGCCGATGTAGTCGAAATTCTGCGTATACAGGTCGATCAGCTGCACCGAGTAGTAGCGGCCCTTGTCGATCCTGGGAATGGTGAGCACCAGCGGCTCAGCGCGCAGGTCCATCCACACCGCCGAGTAGGGTGTATCCGAATTGGGCGTGACGATGGCCGTGTCCTTGGGCGTGAACACGTTGGCCGAGCCGCCGATGTGATTGAGCGGTGCGCGATAGTTCGAGCCGCCGGCGTCGATCGCCTGCGCATAGAGCGTCTTGTACGACTCGACCATGGGAAAGCCCCAGACATAGGCCTCCTTCGCGATGGCGCGGGCTTCGGCGGGCGTGACGGTGCCGGGGTCTTGCGGAGCGGCAGCGAGTGCCGTCGCTGAGGCCGTTGCCGTAGCAAGAAGAAACGTCATCAGTCGACGCAGCATGGTCGTCACTCCGAGTCGTGGAAGAACAGTCTTCATCATCGATGTCCTGACGCGCCGATGTGTCAATCGATGGGCGCCGGCGACGGAAACCGCGGCATGCGCGACGAATGCCAGCAACGTCACGACGGCGATCACCCTCATGCGTCGTTCGAACATGGTGCTGAACACGGCGCGCTCCTTCACCCGGTGATACCGAAGAGGCAGAGCGATGCCACGGTGGGTGGCGCTCGCGTGGCTGGCCAACGGTCGTTCGCCAGCTTCCATGCGGCGGAATCGGGTCACAAGCGACGAACTACGGGAGATGCCTGCGTAGTTTTACGTAGAGGGCGCAAAGCATTGCCTGCGCGTACGGCAGGCACGTGGGCAAGGCGATCTGTCAGACGTCCTGCAGTACGGCCATGCCCTTGATCACGGCCGGCCGTTCGGCGAGCGTGGCCATCCAGCGGTCCATCGACGGACGCCGTTCGCGCGCATCACCGAGCAGCGTCGGGTTGGCGGTGATCACCGCGACCACCCATGGATAGATGGCGATGTCGGCAATGCTGTAATCGTCGTTGCCGACATAGGCGGATTGGGCAAGGCGATGTTCCAGCACGTCGAGCAGGCGGTTGGATTCGATGAGGTAACGATCGATCGCCAGCGGAAGTTTTTCCTTGGCGCGATTGGCGAAGAAACCGAGCTGCCCGAACATCGGACCCACGCCGCCCACCTGCCAGTTCAGCCATTGCAGGGTGCTGTAGCGCGTTTTGCCGCTGGCAGGCAGCAGCTTGCCGGTCGTCTCGGCCAGGTACTGCAGGATGGCGCCGCTCTCGAACAGCGTCACCGCCGCTTCCCGGTCGACCATGGCGGGGATCTTGCTGTTGGGCGACACCGCCACGAAGCCGGGCAGAAACTGTTCGTCGCGACCGATGTCCACGGGATGGACCACGTAATCGAGGTGCAGCTCTTCCAGCGCAATGACGGGCTTGCGGCCGTTGGGGGTCTTCCACGTGTAGAGATCGATCATGGCATTCTCGTTCGAACGGTTGGGCGTAGCGCGTGCGGATGGTAAGGGCTGCGCCATCGCGCCACCATCTCGCTAGCGTCATTTCAGTTGATACGTGGCGTAACAAGTGCAGCCGATGCGCGCGGATGGCGCCGAACATCAGGACACCTTGTCCACCAGAAAGTCGATGAAGCTGCGCACGCGCAATGGCACGTGGCGGCTGTGCGGGTAGAGCAGGCTGAAGGGGCGCGAGCGTCCGCCGAACGCCGGCAGCACCGTCACCAGCCGGCCCGAGCGCAAGTCATCTTCCACGATGAAGCGATACGTCTGGAACAGGCCCGCACCGTGGCGCGCGAGCGTGACGCCGCCGAGTACGTCTTCCGACAGCACGTAGCCACCATCGCCGGTGAAGTCGATGTCCTTGCCCTGGTCCTGGAAGAGCCAGGGAATGCGTCGGCCACTGCTGGGCAGGTCGAACTGGATGCACTCGTGCCGGTTCAGGTCGTCCAGCGTCGCGGGCGTGCCACGCCGCGCCAGGTATTCGGGTGTGGCAACCATCACCAGTTCCGCGTCTTCCAGATGGCGAACGATCAAGGTGGAGTCGGCCGGTGTGCGCACGCGGATGGCCAGGTCAAACCCTTCGTCGGAGAAGTCGACGTTGCGGTTGCTTACATGGATGTCCAACTGCACCTCTGGATGCCGCTCGCGAAACTCCGGAAGCCAGGGAAGCAGTCGATAGTGGGCGTACGTCGTGGGCACGCTGATGCGCAGCGTGCCGATGGGCCGAACTTGCTGGCCCGTGGCCATGCGTTCGGCCTCGATCAGCTGAGTGAGGGCCTGCTGGCATTCCTCGAAATAGGCGCGGCCCACGTCCGTAAGACGGATCTGCCGCGTGGTGCGAACGAATAGCCGAACGCCCATGCGTTCTTCCAGTCGCGCCACCGAGCGGCTGACTGCCGCTGGCGTGACACCGGCCGCGGTGGCGGCCGCCGTGAAGCTGCCGAGTTCGGCGGCCAGGCAGAACAGCTCAATGCTTCCGAGCAGCACGTCATCAAACTGGCGACGCATGATTCATTACGCCACGTATCAAATGAAATGCATTGAACCATATTTATCGCGCCGGAACGCAGGCCTAGAGTCCGTGTGGAATTGAAGTGAAGCGCCTGGTGCTGAAGCGACTGACGCCGCGCCGGAGATGAATCGAAAACACTTTCCACGAGGTTGTTGAGCATGAAACTGATCCTGATCGCCGATCCGATGTGTTCCTGGTGTTATGGCTTCGGCAAGGAAGTCACCGAGCTGTGCAACGCCTTTCCCGCGCTTGCGTTGGACGTGGTCGTGGGCGGCCTGCGCCCCGGTGAAACCGCCGTGATGCCTCGGTCACAGCGCGAGGCTCGCCTGGCGCATTGGTCGCGGGTGGAGCAGGCGAGTGGCCTGCCGTTCAATCGCGACGCGTTCCTCGCCAACGATCATCTGGTTTACGACACCGAGCCGGCTTGCCGCGCCGTGGTGACCGCACGGCGCCTGGCTCCCGCGGTGGATCAGCTCGCCGTGCTGCGCGCCATCCAGCGTGCGTTCTACGTGGATGGCCAGGACATCACCAAGGGCGATGTGTTGGCCAAGGTCGCGTCCGCAGCCCTGGTGACGCTTGGCTTCGCCATTACACCAGACGAATTCCTTCAGGATTGGCAATCGGCCGAAGCCATTGGCCAGACACGCGACGATTTCCTGCAGGCGCGTCGCTGGGGCATCTCCAGTTTCCCTTCGCTGCTGCTGGAGGATGGCGACAAGCTTTACAGTGTGGCGCCGGGCTATGTGGACGCTGGCCAGCTCATTTCCCGCGTGCGCACCGTGGCCGGCTCATCCGCCCATACCGCCGTAAATTAGGAGGTTGGCTCCATGACTGACCATCAGGCCGTACTCGATCTGGCGTATCGCTACCTGCGTGGCGTGTACACGGGGGACACGCAAGCGCTGCACGAAGTGTTTCATGCCACTGCACGCGTGGAAGACACGGTGACCGGCAGTTTCCGCTCGCGCACTGCCGACGAATACATCCAGGCCGTGGGTTCGCGGCAGAGCCCGTCCGCCGCAGGCGAGCCATTCACCATGGCGCCGCTGAACATCCAGGTGCTGGGCGACATGGCCACGGTGACAGCGGAGCTGCGCTTCCTGGGCAACCACTTCTACAACGTGCTTTCACTGCTGCGTTGCGATGGACGCTGGCGCATCATGCACAAGCTGTTCGGCCCAGCGGACTAGCTCGCTCGGCGCTGCACTCAGCTAACGCCGTGGATCGCCTTCAACACTTCAGGCGTGAACCGTGGGTCGTCCAATGAAAGGTCACCGGACAGACGTGCGGTGATCTCCTGCAGCAGCCAGCCGTTGCCATCGGGATCATTGAACGCAGCAAACGTGGCGTAGCTGTGCCGGCGGGGATTCAGGCCGCGAACCAGCTTCGCCGCGTCCGCGTGATGGAATACGCCACCAGCATCGTGGAAGGGCTCGCCCACGGCGACGCCACGGCGCAGCAGCTCTTTGCGGGCCATCTCGATGTCGCTGACGATGAGATACAGCCCCTGCATGGAACCGGGCGCCGATAGCGTGATGTTCTTGCCGAAGATCACCGAGCAGCCCGAGCCCGGCGGCGTGAACTGGATGACGCGATAGTCGTCGCCGCGCTTGAAGTCCAGATCGAGTCGCCAACCCAGGCCGGCGTAGAAACGCTTGGCGCGGTCCGCGTCCGCCACGGGGAGCACGGCGATCTCCAGCTTCATGTCGAACGCCAGCGCGCCCAGGCCGTCGCTAGCCGATGCGTTCTGCGTTTGCTTGATGTCCATGGTCGTCTCCTTGGAGATGACAATGATCGGCGCGCTGCGCGCCGCCTCGCGTGCGCGAAAGATCTTCTTCTGATTCGCGTAATGCTAGGTAGCCCGTCGAGCGTTCGCCAATTGCACCAAGGTGTCGGCCGCGGGGCGCGTCTGGATGAGATCGCCAACGCGCTTGCGGCGATACCATCGTCTACTGGTGCGCTTCGGACGGCCGAGGGACATTCAAGTGGTTCCCCGCAGCAGCAGCGAAAGGAGCCGCCATGCAAGCGAAGACGTCCGCGCAGATCAAGGTTGCCAAGCGCTCCCCGGCTTATTGGCGCGTCACCTTCGACAATCCGCCGCTCAACCTCATGGGGCCGGACATGGTCCGGGAGTTCCAGAATCTCATCAACGCGTTGGAGGCCGATGACGAGGTGAAGGTGGTGGTGTTCGATAGCGCGGTGGATATGTATTTCCTCAACCATTCCGATTTCACGGCGCGGCTCGAAGACCTCACCGGCATGCCGGCCGGTCCCACCGGCTTGCCGCCGTGGCCGGATTTCCTGGTGCGGCTGACGCGTGCGCCGTTTGCTTCCATCGCGCTCATTCGCGGACGCGCCACCGGCAACGGCAGCGAGATCACGCTGTCGTGCGACATGAGTTTCTGCAGCCGCGAGAAAGCCATTTTCTCGCAATGGGAAGTGGGTGTCGGCATGGTGGCCGGTGGTGGACCGATGGCGCGCCTGCCGTTGTTGATGGGTCGAAATCGCGCGATGGAGGTGCTGCTGAGTTCGGACGATATACGCGGCGCCCAGGCCGAGATGTATGGCTATGTAAATCGCGCACTCCCCGACGCGGAACTCGATGCCTTCGTGGACGCGCTGGCCAACCGCATCGCCGGCTTCGACAAATGGGCCATTGCCAACACCAAGCGTCTCGTCAACGCCGGCTTGTCGCCCGATGTGGAAATTGGCGCCGGATGGGATGCATGCATCGCATCGCTGGGGCGCACCGCCGCGCAGACGAACATCAAGGCGCTGATGGAGCAGGGATTCCACAAACCCGGCGATGTCGAGGAACGGCTGGGCTACTACGTGGGAAAACTCGCGCGTTAGGCCGCTGCGCGCACGATCGCGGAAGGAGGAACCCATGGACCTGCTGAGCACGGCCAAGGCGCTGGCCGAGCGCGTGGAAGCCGGGGCGAGCAAGGCCAAGGTGCCGGTGGCCGTGTGCATCATCGATGTGCATGGCAACCTGGTATTGCAGCATCGCATGAATGGTGCGCCTGCGTTTTCGCTGGAAATATCCCAGCGCAAGGCCTACACCTCGGCGCTGGTGCGCGTGCGCACGGCCGATCTCGCACCGATGGTGCAGCCTGGCCACGAGTTTTTTTCCCTGCTTGCGATCGGCGGCGGGCGCTTTACTTCCATGGGCGGCGGCATACCGCTCACGCAGGATGGGGAGGTGTTCGCGGGCGTGGGCGTAAGTGGCGGCACCACAGGGCAGGACATGGCCATTGTGGAGGCGGCGGTTCGCTGAGGGCCGATTCGTCGCGCGCAAGATCGGCTCTGGCGAGGGCATGGAACGAGTGCATCACGCCGCGGCTATTTGCTCTCCTCACGGGATCGATGCCGCGCCATCCGCTGGACAGGAAAGCCGGAGCCATCGTCATCATGGACAGCCGACCTTGCACATGGACGTCCATACGCCGCAGCGTCCGATCCGATGGATCGACCATCCGTGGCCCGGCACCGCTCACAGCGCGACATGCGCCGTTCGTCACTTCTGTCGCGCCAGTCGGCACAGAAGCTTGGACCGCGGCGCGTCTGCATCCTAGCGTCGGCGAAACTTTCCAACGGCCTGACACCATGCGCTGCCTATCCCTCTTTGCGTTCCTTCTGGTTGTGGGCTTTGCTTACGCCGCCGAGCCCTGGCAGCAGCCCAGCGATGCGTCGCCGGTGTTTTCGCCCGATGAGCGCATCACGGTGTTCTCGCGTGGAGAAGGTGTCGACCGCCACCTTTACATCTCCGAGCGCACGAGCAAGGACTGGACGGCGGCAGCGCCCGCGCCGTTCTCCGGGCACTGGATGGACCTGGAGCCGGCCATGGCGCCGGACGGTTCCTACCTGGTGTTTGTCTCCAATCGACCTGCGCACGATGGTGGTGCGGCACTCGATGGCTACTTCAATGGCAAGCCGAGGCCGGGGCGTGGCGGCAATCTATGGCGCGTGAGCCGCATGGCGCACGGCTGGGGCGCGCCTCAGCGCTTGCCCGATGTCATCAACGACGGCACGTCGGTGTTCTCGCCGGCCGTGGCTGCGGATGGCAGCGTGTATTTCATGAAGCCCGATCCGGTCAGCGGCAAATTCCGGCTCTATCTCAGCCGTCGGAAAGAGGGCCAATACCAGGCAGCGTCGCCATTGAGTTTCAGCGATGGCACGGCGGGCGACTACGATCCTGCGGTGGCGCCCGATCAATCGTTCGTGGTGTTCAGTTCATCGCGGCCGCCGTCGACCACGAGCGGAAGCGCGTTGTTCATCGCCTTTGCCACGGCGCAGGGCTGGGGCCCGCCGCAGCCTTTGGGGATACTCGGTATCGAGGCGCGACTGTCCCCGGATCTCGCCACGCTTTACTACAGCGGCAGCGATCAACGCATCCACCGCTTCGCGCTGGCCGATTGGCGTGCCGGCGTCGAGGGACGCGGTGAGCAGACGGGCACGGCAACAGCGCCGCCGGAAAAATGAGCTGGTGTCGCGCGTGAAAAAGGGCAGCTACTGCCAAGCATGAAAATGGGGCAGTGGGTCCAATGGGAGTAAGGACGCTGCCCCGGTGCGCTTACCTGAGTTTTCCCTACAGCCATGCGGTTGCTGCGGAGGCCTCCTGGCGAATGCGCAAATTAACTATACTCCGCATGTGTGATGCGCGGGATGCAAAACGTGTCGATTCGCTGTTAACGCACGCGCAAAGTGCAAACCTCAGCCGCGCTGTGCCGCCGTGCCCGATACGTAGCGGCTGCCCGGCACGCTCCAGCGCCAGGGGTGATCCTTGCCCACGCTGATGCCGATGCGTGGCCCGCCCACTGCATCCCTGGGCGGCGGCGTGCCATCGTCCACGATGGTGAAGCCTTCCAGGCCTTCCACCAGATCGATGCCGTTCTGCGTGCCGCTGATATCCATCGCCTGCGTCAGGCGCGCCGGTCCACGGCACAGGTCGAGGTCGCGCGCAGTCCGTGGACGTGCGGCACGCATCTGCGCGACGCCGTGCAGCGGCTCCAGCGCACGGATGAGCACGCCGCAGCCGGCGCCTTCCGGGCCGCTCACGCAGTTGGCGCACCAGTGCATGCCGTAGGTGAAATAGACATACATGTGCCCGGGCGGCCCAAACATCACGGCGTTGCGCGCGGTCTTTCCGCGATAGGTGTGCGCCGCGGGATCAATGGCGCCGACATAGGCTTCCACTTCCACGATGCGGCCTGCGCGGCCGTCCGCTGACGCCAGCACTTTGTTGAGCAGCCGGGGCGCCACCGTAGTGGCGGCTCGACGGAAAAAGGCGCGCGACAGCGGCTTGCCTGGCCAGATGATCGACGACGATTTCTTTTCAATCACCCGCAGTCTCCGGTTATGCCGCGCCGAACGTGTCGCACGCGCTCATGGTGAATGTCGCTTCGTCGTCGCCCCGATCGTCGCCAGATAAAGCGGGCGATACGCAGCGACCAGCGCGTCAAGCGTGAAGGCGCGATTGCGCCCGCTGGGATTGGGAACAACCCAGATGGCGGCGCCTTCCAGTTGGCCCGGCTGTTCGCCCCACACGATGTCGCGTTGCCCGGAAAGCGCTGCGTACGCCGGCTTGCCAAGAAAGGCCACGAAACGTGGCGCGCGGCGTGCGATCTTCTGCGTGAACTCCGCGGCGGCCGCGGTGAACTCGTCTCGTGACAACTGATCCGCGCGTGCGGTGGCGCGTCTCACCACCGCCGTCAGGCCATAGCCGTAGTCGAGGATGGTGCGGTCCTGCTCCGGTGGAATTTCCCTGGGCGTGAAACCGGCGAGATGAAGCACGCGCCAGAAACGATTGCTCCGGTTCACAAAATGGTGGCCTGCCGTGGCTGCCGTCATGCCCGGATTGATGCCGCAGAACAGCAGGGTCAGGTGGTCACCGATGATGTCGGGTAGTTCGTTCGTCACCGCGCGCGTCTCGATCCGGGCATGAACCCGGGCGTTGGCCATTTTCCGAATTCCCATCGCGTGAAGGCGTCAGCCGCACATCACCGACACCGCCTTCTGCGCGAGCTTCCTCAGTTCGGTGCGTGGACTGCCGGCGCGTGCGCGCACAGCAAGACTGTGCATCGTGGCGGAAGCGAGCAGGGCGAGTGCCTTGGGATCGGCGTCCGGTTTCAGTTCACCGCGCGTGCGCGCCAGCTTGAAGCGGGCCTCGAAATCGCCATCGAGCTTGCGAAAGCCGTCGGCAGCAATGCGCTGGATCTCGGCATCGCCCGGCGCTTCGGTAATGGCGGTGCCCACCACGAAACATCCCAGCACCTGGTCGTCGCCCGAGAAATAGATCGACAACGCTGCGTCGTAGACCTTCATCAAGGTCTCGGCCAGGGTGCCGCCGCTCGCCAATGCCTTGTGCATCGCCTCGAACTTGCGCGCCCAGTAGTCGTGCAGCGCCTTGACGTAGATGTCGTGCTTGTCGCCGAACGCCGCGCGAAGGCTGGGCCGGTTCATGCCGGTGGCGGCGGAGATGTCGTCGAGCGAGGTGCCCGAATAGCCCGTCTTCCAGAACGCTTCCGCGGCCTGTCGCAGCGCGGTTTCGGGTTCGTAGGCACGTGGCCGGCCACGAGGCCTTTTCTCGGTGCCGTCTATTTTTGTTCCTGATCGCATAAAAAACTTGACCTCTCGTCTGTGGCGGGATTATTATCCTGATCAGTACAAAATTCAACTGGCGCGAAGGAAGGTCTCCGCGCCGTAGCTAAAGTGGCAGGAAGCGGTCATGCGCAAATCATTCGATGAAGTCCCCGAAGGCCTTGGCTCGGGCAGCCCCGAGACGGCCGGGCGAAGCAGGAGGGAACGGCTCCGCTGGCCGCTGATGGCGGCCTTGCCGCTGTTGTTGCTGATCGGCGGTGGCGCGACCTATCTGCATGGCGCGGGCACCGTGGAAACGGACGACGCCTTCGTGCGCGCGGCCAAGGTGTCGATCAATGCCAGGGTGCCCGGCCAGGTGGTGAAGGTGGCGGTGACGGACAACCAGCCCGTCCGCGCGGGGCAGTTGCTGTTCCAGATCGATCCCGATCCGTATCGCATTGCGGTGGAGCAGGCCGAGGCACGGCTCAACAGCGCGCGGCTGCAGGTGGAAGCACTGAAGGCGACATACCGCCGCCAGTTGGCGGATCTCGAATCGGCCAAGGCATCCGCTGATTTCGATGGGCGCGAATACGAGCGCAAGAAGGCCTTGCTTGCTTCCGACTTCGCCTCGCGTGCTTCCTATGAACAAGCCGAAACGAACCTGCGGGTGGCACGCCAACACATTGTCTCGGCGCAGCAGGACGTGGCCAACAGCATCGCCGGGTTGAACGGCGACCCCAACATCGAGATCGATCGTCATCCCACGGTGCGCGAAGCCAAGGCGCAGCTCGATCGCGCGCGGCTCGATCTTTCCTATACCCGCGTGATCGCACCGGACGATGGCGTGGTGACCAAGGTGGACGATCTTCAGGTGGGCGACTTCGTCAGCAGCGGCGCGACCGTGTTCTCGATGATGTCGAGCCGGCATGTGTGGGTCGAGGCGAATTTCCGCGAAACCGGCCTGACGCACATGCGTGCGGGGCAGGCGGCCACGGTCGATGTGGATACCTATCCCGGGCATGGTTTCAAGGCGCACGTGGTGAGCATCAGTCCGGGAACGGGCTCGGAATTCGCGTTGCTGCCGCCGGAGAACGCCACGGGCAACTGGGTGAAGGTGGTTCAGCGCCTGCCCGTGCGGCTGGAGCTGGACGAGATCGATCCGAAGTGGCCACTGTATTCCGGCATGAGCGTGACGGCGCAGGTCGACACGCGTCAGGAGCGTGGCTCGGCGCATGGAGCCCAGCGGTGAACACGGCGCTCGAACACCAGGCCGAAGCGAGGGCACACTGGAGTCTCGTCGCCGCGGCGCTGCTGGCGACTTACATGCAGGCGGTGAACATCTCCATCCCGAACGCGGCCGTGCTGCACGTGCAGGGTGGGTTGTCGATGACCGACGATGAAATCGGCTGGGTGTTTTCCTCGTATATCGCGGCGGGCGCCATCGTCATGCCGTTGACGCACTGGCTCGCGGGCCGGTTCGGCAGGAAGAAGGTGTTCCTGGTGTCGCTGGCGATCTTCAGTGTTGGGCTGATACTCGACACGCTCGCTAAGACGCCGCTGCAGTTCGTCTCCGCACGCATCCTGCAGGGCGCGGCGAGCGGCACGCTGGCGCCGTTGTCCATGGCCATCCTGCTGCATGAACTGCCGCCGCTGCGTCATGGCCGTATCGGCGTGGCGTGGAGCGTGACGTCGCTGCTGGGCATCCTGAGCGGGCCAGCGATGGGTGGCTGGCTTGGCGAATACCTGGGCTGGCATGCCATTTTCTATGTGAGTTTTCCCATGGCCGCTTTCATCGCCGTGGCCATGGGTTGCTATCTGAAAGAAAAGAAGCTGCACAAGCGCGAGCATTTCGATTTCTTTGGCTGGATGACGTTCTCCATCGGCATCGCGGGGTTGCAGATGATGCTCGATCGCGGCGAACGCATGGAATGGTTTGCCTCGCCGGAAATCTGGGTCGAGGCCATCGCGTCCATCATCGGCTTCTATCTCTTTATCGTGCATGTATGCACGAGGAGCGAGCATTTCCTGCACAAGGCCCTGTTCACCAATTGCAACTACGGCGTGGCCACGGTGATGTTCTTTGCCTTTGGCTTCGTGCTGCTGCCGACGCTGGCGCTGACCTCGCCGATGCTGGAGGAATTGCTCGGCTATCCGGCTGACACGGCGGGCTACATCACCATTCCGCGCGGCGTTGCCTTGCTGGCGGCGTTGCTGCTGACATGGCGAGCGCCAACGAAGTTCGACAACCGCCTATTGATCATCGTTGGCCTGACGCTGGTGGCGTATGGGAACTGGCGCATGCTGGGCTACTCGCCGCTGATGGACTGGTGGCCGGTGGTTGCCGCCGGTGCCATCCAGGGCGCGGGCCTGGGCATGCTGATGCCTGCGCTCACGCGCGCCGCCTTCAGCACGCTGGAACCGCAGTTTCGCGCGGAAGGCACCGTACTTTTCAATCTCTCGCGGCTCTACGGCAGCACCATCGGCATCGCCGTCGTGCAGATCTACTTCTACAGCAACACCCAGAGCATGCATCTGGCGCTCGCCAATAACTTGAGGCCCTACCGCATCGGCGGTGACGCGCTCTCGGGGCAAGCGCTGGCGCTGATGAATGAGCTGGTCACCGGTCAGGCGGCGGTGGTCGCGGTGATCGGTCAGTTCAAGCTGCTGATGATCGCCATGTTGATCGTCAGCCCGCTGGTTCTTCTTCTACGCAAGCCGCGTCCCGGCCTGGTTCCTGGAGTCGCAAAATGAAAGTGTTCAGACCGCATCCGTCGAGGCATTCAACTCGAACGGTCATGCTCGCCACCGCCATGCCTCTGCTGTTGTCGGCATGCATGGTAGGCCCGAATTTTGAAAGGCCCGCCGCGCCGGCCACCAAGCATTACGACGCGCAGGCGGAAAACGCGCTCGATGGCAGCAACAAAAGCACCGGTGCACCGCGCGTCGACCTCGGCAAGAAGGCACAGGGCGACTGGTGGTCGTCGCTGGGTTCTGCGAAGCTCGACGAAGTGATGCGCAAGGCCATCGTCGGCAACCTGGATCTGGAAGCCGCCGATGCCACCATTGCCCAGGCCAACGAAGCCGTGGCATCCGTGGCGGGAGGGTTGAGTCCGCAGGTGGGCTTCGGGGCCCAGGGTGGTCGTCAGCGGGCGGGCAACGGTGCAGGTGCCTCCAACTTCTACGCGGTCGGTCCGCAGGTGAGTTTCGATTTCGATCTGTTCGGCGGCACCAAACGGAAGATCGAGGAGCGCACGGCGCTCGCCGAACTCGAACAGCATCGGTTCGACGCGGCCTATCTCACCGTGACCGGCGATGTCGCCAGTCAGGCCATCCTGCTTGCCTCGGCTCGCGAGCAGATCAAGGCGGTGCAGGTGCTGATCGCCGACGACCAGAAGAACCTGGATCTTGTTCGCAAGGCTCACGAGTACGGTACAGCCACGCAAGTAGATATCGCGCTGGCCACCACGCAGCTTGCGCAGGATGAAACCCTGCTGCCGCCGCTGGCGCAGCAGCGCGACGTGGCAAGGCATGCGTTGTCGATCCTGGTGGGCAAGAGTCCTGGTGACTGGACGGCGCCGGATTTTGATCTGGGCGATTTCACGCTGCCGGAAAACCTGCCGGTGAGCCTGCCGTCGGAACTCGCGCGCGAGCGGCCCGACATTCTCGAAGCCGAAGCGCAGCTGCATGCCGCGAGCGCGGAGATCGGCGTGGCCACGGCGGATCTGTATCCGCACCTGACGCTGTCGGCGTCGCTCACCCAGGCTGGCCCTGGCATCGGAACGCTGTGGGGTTTTGCGGCTGGTTTGACGGGGCCGCTCTTCGACGGCGGCACACGGCAGGCGAATCGCCGCGCCTCGGAGGATGGCTACAAGGCATCGCTCGCAGGCTACCGGCAGACCGTCATCAAATCGCTGGGGCAGGTGGCGGATGTGCTGCAGGCCATTCGTCATGACAGCGAGGAGTACGCCGCGCAGGAGCGCGCCTTGAACGCCGCTGAAGCGAGCTTGCGCTTGAACCAGCAAGGTTATCGCGTGGGCGAGATCGGTGTGCTCCAGGTGCTGGATGCCGAGCGTGGCTACCAGCGTGCGTTGATAGGCCAGATCCATGCAAGCACGGCGCGCCATCTCGATACGGTGCAACTTTCCATCGCCCTCGGCGGCAATGCGAACGGCGCCTTCGAGCAGCGCGTGGCGTTCCGCGAGAAACCGTAAGCCATCCATTTCCACGCCACGTTCGACATGCCGCATGGCGTTGTCGGTGTGGCTTTCCACGAGAGAACACGAACATGAGTACGTCGGAACACCTGCGCGACAAGACCCTTCGCCTTGCGCACGGTAGCGGTGCGATGCCGGCCGTTGGCTTTGGCACGCTGATACCCGATCGCATCAAGGCCAAGCAGGCCATCACGCGGGCGCTGGAAGCGGGCTTCCGTCACCTTGATGGCGCAGAGCGCTATCTCAACGAAGACGTGGTCGGCGAGGCGATGAAGGAAGCGTTCGATGCCGGCGGGTTGACGCGCGGCGAATTCTTCGTCACCACCAAGCTATGGAACACCAATCACCGGCCCGAACGGGTACGGCCTGCCTTCGAAGCCAGCCTTCGTCGTCTTCAGCTCGACTATCTCGACCTGTATCTGGTGCACACGCCGTTTGCGTTTCAGCCGGGCGACGAGATGGACCCCAGGGACGAACACGACAAGCCCATCTACGACACCGGCGTCACCCTGGCCGACACATGGCGCGCCATGGAACAGCTGGTGGACGACGGACGCTGCCGTGCCATCGGGCTCTCCGACATCACGCTGCCCAAGCTGAAGGAGATAGTCGCGATCGCGCGCATCAAGCCTGCCGTGGTGCAGGTGGAATGCCATCCCTATCTTCCGGAATGGGAACTGCTGGAATTCTGCAAGCAGCACGGCATCGTCCTGCTTGCCTTTGCACCGCTGGGCCACGGCATGGAACCGAGAATCACGGACGATGCGGTGATCAAGGCGATTGCACAGCGTGTCGGCATGACGCCGGCGCAAGTCGCGTTGTCGTGGGCGGCGCAACGCGGAACGGCGTTCCTGACTACGTCGACCAATCCCGCGCATATCCGGGAAAATTTCGACATTGCCCCATTGCCCGACGACGCCATGCACGAGATGCGGCACGCCATCACCACCAGCATTCGCCTGAACGCCGTGGTGGAGACCGGCGTGCCGGGGTTTGTGCCGCGACGCGTGTAAGCGGTCAGAGATCGAGTTCGATATCGCCCTCGGGCCGCGCGCAGCAGATGAGCACGTTGCCGCTGGCCGGCGCGTCGATGGGCTCGGGGTCGTAGCGAACGCGGCCGGCGATGAGCGCGGTTTCGCAGGTATGGCAGACGCCCGTGCGGCACGACCACCGCACCGGAACATCGCAGGCTTCCGCGAAATCCAGCAGGCTTGCATAGGTGTCGGACCACGGCGGGGCCAATCCACTTCGACTGAAGGAAACGGTTGGCCCATGCCCTTGCACGCCCGCCGGTGCATGCGGTTGCCGTGCAGGCGTGGCGGCGATGCCGGGCGTGATGGACGCTTCACTGCCAAAAGTCTCGGTGTGGATGTTCCCGCTCGGCACGCCGATGCCGTTGAGGTCGGCGATGAGCGCGGACATGAAGCCGGCTGGGCCGCACAGGTAGAACTGGGCCGTGGTGGGCACGCCCAGTCGCTGGATGGTGGACGCGCTGATGCGCTCCGCTGCATCGAAGTCGCGGCCCAATTGATCTTCGGGGCGCGGCTGGCTGTAAGCGACGAGTGTGTGGACACGCGGCAACGCGCTCAGCAGACGGCGTACCTCCGCCGCGAAGGGATGTTCGCTGCCGTTGCGCGCGCCATAGATCCAGTACACGTCGCGATGGACAGCAGCACCGTCGGCCACCAGTTGGTGCAGCATGCCGAGCACCGGCGTGATGCCGATGCCCGCGCTGAGGAAGACTGTCGGCTGGTCGCCGGCTTGCAGGTGGAAGCTTCCGCGCGGCGCGCTGACGTCGAGCACGTCGCCCGCTTGCACATTGTCGTGGATGTATCGGCTTCCATCGCCGGTGCCCCGTTTGACGCTGACGCGATACATGCCGTCTTCGCCGACGTTGGAGATGGAATAGCTGCGGGTGAGTGGTGCGTCAGTACCCGTGCGCGCTAGGCGCAACACCACGAACGCCCCAGCCAACGGCGGTGCAAGATTCGGCGGCTCCATCGCGGCCAGCAGCAACGAGGTCACTTCGTCGCTTTCCTTGATCACCTTCGCCACCTTGAGGCGACGAAAGCCGGACCACGCAACATCGGGAAGCACGGGCGCAAGCCCCGCGTTGCCGGGCAGTTTGCCGGTGTTCGCCAGCATCGCATCGAAGGACTGCTTCCAGCCCGGGCTGAGCGAAGGTTCGCTTGAGGCCCGCCGAAGCCGATCTTCCGGATGACCGGGCAAGTAGAGCAGGGCATCGACTTCAGCGACGGTGAGTTTCTCGCGGCCCTGCTCGACGCGCACGATCTCGTCGCCGGCGCCGATCTCGCCTTCCTCGATCACGCGGAAATAGAAGCCGGGACGCCGATGCGACACGAGCAGCGACGGCATGCGCGGTTCGTCCATGCGTATGCCCACGCGATAGCAGGTGACGCGCGGCTGCGATACCTCGAATAACGCGCCGCCGATGCGATAGCGGTCGCCGATGCACACTTCGTCGTCGGGCAGTCCATCGACGGTGAGGTTCTCGCCAAACATGCCGTATTCGGCCAGCTGGCGATCCAGAACCTGTTCCCAGTATCGGTACGAGGCGATCTGGTAAACCATGACCGCGCGATGCACGCCGCCATGGCCGGCGAGGTCGCCTTGTCCGTCGCCGTCGAGATTGAGGCGACGCGCCATCACGCGACTGTTCACGGGGCGCTTCCATACCGCCGTGCGCACGACCTTGCCTCGCCATGCCACATCCGCGGGAAGGCCGACATTGATGGAAACGACGTGGCTCATCGCTAGGCTCCCGGCACGCTTCCAGGCAGGCTGCACATGCTACGCGGTTTCGTTGCTGCCGTCGGTCAGGCTCATGTCGCCGGGCTCACTGAGGAGACAATAATCGCCCCTGCAGCAGCAGGCGAAGAGTCGCCAGCGTCATCAGCACAATGATGATGTTGCCGCCCACGAACAGGTACGGCGCCATGATGGCCAGCGGTCCGGTTTCGCCATGTTCGATGAGACGCAGTGGTGCCGTCGTGAGTGAGGTCACGCCGAAGGTGAAGCCCCAGTAGCCGACGGAGAAGGGTTGCTCGCGTATCCACGGCCACAGGCGCAGCAGCACCACGCTGATCATCAAGCCGTAGGCGAGCATCGCATGGATGAACATGTCGGGCGGCCCGTGACTCAGGTTGATGTATGCCAGCGCGCCCACGGTGGGCGGTGCCAGCTGGATACCAAGGGTGGGGCGAATTATCGGTGGCATGGGTTCGGCGGTGTAGAGCCGATGAAGCAGGACCGCGTCGATCGCCAGCCAGGTAAAGGCGCCGGCACCAAACGCCAGTTCGCCCCAGTCGCCATAGCCAAGATTCGCGGCGACCGATGCCGCGACGAAGGAGCCGCCCACCACCGGCAGATACAGCGCGGCGGTGGTGTGCGCCTTGTCGCGCCCGCCTTCCCAAAGCATGCCGGTGAGCCATACGGCGAAACTCACCGTGTGGAGAAAGCCGAGCACGAACAGAATCAAGGCAGCCGTGTGCGAATAAGGCAATACCGCCGCGGCAATCACCATGGTCGTGAGGCCGGCCAGGCCGACGAAGCACGACTGGATCGGATGGTTGAGTTCCGCGAGCGCGGCGGGGCGCGCATAGATCCACTTGGCGGTGGTCAGCACCAGCAGCGTGATCCAGATCAGCGCCGCTGCTGCCAGCAGCGCCTCGCCGACCGCGCGAGGCAGATGCCACACCTCGTTCGCTGCGCGCCAGGCGTTACCCAAACCGCCGAAGCCGAGCACGATGCCAAAGAAGCTCGCAGGAACAATCGGCAACTTGCCCAGTGCCATGGTGGAGCGCCTCGTTGGTTGCGTTGCCGCCAGTGGTTGGAATGGCACCGTGAAGACGCACTTTCCCGCTTGCAAACCTAGTCAGCCGGCATGGGCGCCGCCATTGCACCAAGGTGTCTCCGATACTTTGGTATCGCTGGCGACGGACGAGGCCGAGGCATTCGTCGAACGTCGATGAGAAATCTGCGTTCTTTTGACACAGCCAGCGCGGGGAGACTCCATGAGGTTCTCGCGGGCCGAACGCGCTACGATCGCTACACGATGCCGCCGTGCCACGCGTTTGCGAGCGGCGGCTTTTGCACGAGGAGCCAGTCCATGATCTTCGCCGTATTCCTTGTCGCTCCCCATGACGTGAAAACCGAGCACGTCGAAGAGGCCCCCGAATTGCTGGAGCGCGATGGGCGCTGGTATTCGCTGCGTGGCGGCCCTCGCCAACCGCGGAAGACCGACCGCGAATGGGATCCGGTGGCCGTCTATGCTCCGGACGAATTCACGGAGGAGGAGTTCCAGGAGCTGTACGAACTCCATCGACCGAACGTGCCGGAACTCAATTTGAAGTATTGATGACGGAGCGTCGATGGCGCGCGTGGCAAACGGTACGCGCGCCATGATGATCTGGCAGGGCAGGCCAACGGGTGTCGATCACGCCGCTGACTGTGCGCTGCATCAGGCAGCCATGCTTAGAGCTGCGACTCCGCTGACACGGGCAGCTGCGCCACCGCGTTCGCGACGCGGGAGGATTGCACGGGTTGTGGGGCCAGTTGCGAAGGGTAATCCACGTCCCAGTCCGAGCGGCCGTTGATGCGGCTGCTGGAGACGTCATTTGCCTGCTCATTGCGCGAGGTGTTCAGCGTATGTGATCGCTGCGCACCATTCGCGGGCGAGGTCGCGGCGGTATTTTCTTCTGCCCACAAGGGGCTGGAAATGAACGCCAACGCCAGTATCAGGTTGCTGGCGAGAAGGCGTCTGGATTGGGTGGAAGAGCGTTTGGTGGTCATGGCATGAGGTCCGGTGGTAGTGGCGACGAATCGCCCTGAAGTTGGCTCCCTGCGTGTAGAGATGCACCTTCAATCGACGTGCATAATTTTGTACGCTTTCGAATAATATTCTTCGCCCGCGCGGCCGTCAAGCTTTTTGTTCGTGATTGAACAAAAATAAGCCTTGAGCGGGAGAGTTGCCACCCAAGGCGGGGCAGTGGCCTCAAGCCGCGGCTGGGTGAAGGGCGTGCACTTGCCGCCCAGCGGGCTGAAGCGCAGCCTTGCATGTGGTGGAAGCGCTGCCGCTCTGCCGGGCGCTTCGATCAAGCCGCATGCCTGTCTGGCGTCGGGCGTCGCGAACACACGGACTCAGCCGGAGACCGATGATGGAAGCGCAAAGCATTCGGACGGCCCTGGATCGACACTGGGCGGCATCCGCCGCGGGCGATCTGGTGGCCGAGCATGAGATCTATCACGATGACGCGATCTGCGAGTACCCGCAGTCGGGCGAGATCATCCATGGCAGGTACAACCTGCAGGCACTTCGCGGCCATCATCCCGGCAAGCCCTCGGGATTTGCGGTGCGGCGCATCGCAGGCGAGGGCAACCTCTGGGTCACCGAATACACGATCAACTACGGTGACAAGCGTGCGTTCACCGTGAGCATCATGGAGTTCCGGGACGGCAGGGTGGCGCACGAAAGTCAGTACTTTGCCGACCCCTTCGATGCGCCGGCGTGGCGCGCGCAATGGGTCGAGCAAGGTGCCTGATGGAAGGCATCGGGCACTAACGTGCGGCCGGCCGACGTACCGATCGATCCTGCCGAAGCGACATCGAAGTGCGCACCGGCGTGGCTGCCACGTCGGTGCTGCATCGTGCGCCTTGGGTGATGGGCGCTACAGGTTTACAGCCGCGCAGGGTGAGCCGCCCTGTTGCATCGCATGGAATTCGATGGACAGGCCAAGATCGTCCTGGGTGGGAGCGAGAACGGACTCGCCTGAGAGTCCGCGATAGGTCGCGAGCTTGCGCTCGTAGCCACGCTCCGCCCAGCGCTGCGCACGCGCGAGATCACTCACGGCAAAGCTCACGCCAAGAATGCGGGGGCCGCCGCTGGCCATGGTCTGCTCGGCAAGGCCGGTACCGTCGGGTTGAAGCGCCAACAGCGCCGTCGGGCCGACGGGCACGCAGAATCCTTTCGCACCGAGCGCGGCCAGCTTCACGGGCACGGCGTGGCCAAAGCCCATCTTCTCCAGCTGCTTGCGATCGGCCTCCGCGTCGCCCGAGACCAGCCATATCGAGGAGAGTTCACGCGCGCCGTTGGGATGCTCGCGCGTGACGCGATAGTCCTCGGCATTGCCGGGATCGAATTGGTCGGGCGCGTAATCGGCGGCATAGTCGATGAAGAAGGTGTTGCTCGACAACGGTGCACGATCGAACGCGAACAGTCGCCAACCCGGCTTCGCACTATCGGGACCGGAGAAGAACGGCGTCACGGCGTAATGCAACGCCTGCAGCGATTGATGGATCGCATCGAGCGACGAGGAGCGGAAGCCGAAGGTGCGCGAACCCGGTCCGCCTTTCAGCGCCTGCTGGTCTTCCTTCATGCCCGGATCGAACGTGGGGTTGGGGCGCGTGATGCCGAGCAGCTCGATGAAGCTGGTGTCCGAGAAGCGGATGTAGCGATTGGCAACGCCATCGGGATCGCGCCCGGGCCGGACCTGGAAGCCCAGCTTGACCGCCATGACCGAGGTGACCTGATCGATGCCGCGTCCCCACAGCAGGATGTGATCGAGTCGCGTGGTGGGCGCTGCAGGCGCAGGCGCGGCCGCCGCGGCTTGCGCGGTAGCCAGAGACAGAAGACATGCCGAAACAAGGGAAATAACGCGCATGCGTATCCTCACGGGAAAGACGGTGACGGTTCCATCGTGCAAGCCGCGGATGTCATGACACGCGCGGAGGAGGTGCTACAAGGCGTTCTTTTTAGGCGTTGCCCGCCGTATCGGCAAGGACAATTTCCGCGCAAAAACGGCCAAACGCGAGGGCATGCCGGTGCGCCGATCCGTTTCCATCACGCGCTCGCGCTTCGACGCAACGACTGCGGCGACATGCCGAAGGCGCGGACGAAAGCACGTCGCATGCGGCTGGTATCGCCAAAACCCGTCGATGCTGCGATGTGGTCCAGGTTGACGTGGCTGGTCTCCACCGCGATGCGCGCGGCTTCCAGCCGCAGGCCTTCCACGACCTTCGCCGGCGTGGCACCGATTTCCGCCGCGAACGCACGCGCAAAGTTCCGGGGACTCATCGCCGCGCGCTCAGCCAGACGTTCGACCGTCATCGGCTCGGCAAGGCGCGAGCGCATCCAGCCGATGAGATCGCCGAACCTTCCCGTCTTGCCACCTTGTTCCACCAGCACGGAGTACTGCGATTGCCCACCATGCCGACGCTGGTGCACGACCAGTTGCTGGGCCGTGCGTCGTGCGATGCCGGGGCCTAGATCGTCTTCGACGAGCGCGAGCGCAAGGTCGATGCCTGCGGAGATGCCTGCCGACGTCCACACATTGCCGTCCCTCACGAACATCCGGTCGGCATCCAGCCGCACCTGCGGATAGCGCTGCTGGAAGCGCTCGGCCACCGCCCAATGCGTGGTCGCGCGTCGGCCATCGAGCAGGCCGGCGTGCGCGAGGAAGAACGCACCGGAGCAGACGCCCGCGGCGCGGCGCCATGCATCGTCGCCGAGCCAGGCCACGATATCGTCCTGGCTCTCTTCGACTTGCGCCATGTTGCCGCCGGATACGATCACCGTGTCGAACCGTTTCTTTTCGATAGGCGACGCCGCCAGGCACACGCCCGATGAACTGCGCACCACGCCGCCACCCGGGGCGAGCACGTCGATCGCATAGCTTTCGGGCCGGAAGCGTTCCGCCATTTCGAAGACGGCGACGGGGCCGGCGGCATCCAGCAGTTGAAACCCCGGAAAAACGACGATGGCGATCTCGCGTCGCATGGCGGCAGTCGCATGGCCTGATCCAGTGCCGGAAGGTGGCGTAACTGCACCGCGGGCGTCAAGTTGGCCGGGCGGCGTCACGTCGGCTTGACGTGGCCGCGCTCGAACATGGGAAGAGGAATCGGACGCAGTCCTGGACATGGAAAGGCGTCGCCCATCCATGTCGGCGAGACGGCGATCAACCCGTTGCTTCTTTTTCGGGACTCACCGCAGATTGGCTCCCGCGTTGTATGTCCGTTTGCGATCCATGACGGACACGACGAATCCCCCCATGCAGAACGTCATCGAGGACAAGCCCATGAAGAAAATATCCGCCATCGCATGGACAGCGACTGTTTTCCTGCTTTTCGCCGGCACAAGGGCGGCGCAGGCGGAAGACGCGGTGCCGGCTGCGCTGCAACCGCCCGCCGGCTACACCGTCGCGTTCACTGCTAAGGCGACGGGCGTTCAGATCTATACGAGCACCGCGGAGGCCGGAGCGGTGCCGAAGTGGACCTTCGAGGCGCCACTGGCCGAGCTCAAGGGCCATGACGAGGTGATCCATCACTATGCCGGCCCCTCGTGGGAAGCGGCCGATGGCAGCAAGATCACCCGTGACACGAACACACCGGTAACCACGGTGCCTGCGAAGCAGCCGGCGTCCGATATCCCCTGGTTGCTCATCAAGGTCACGGCCGACGCTGCGCCCGGTGCCTTGAGCAAGGTCGTCTACGTTCAGCGGATAGCCACCGCGGGCGGCGTTGCACCCGTCACGCCGCCCACGCGCGCGGGTACGAAAGTCGGCGTTCCGTATACGGCCACCTATGTGTTCTACGCGAAGTCGAACTGATGCTGCGCCACACGTGATTGGTGCTGGCTCCCTCGTTTTGGCGAGTGGAGCCTTGCGCAGCCGCCGTCAGAAGTTCGCGCGAACCGTCACGCCCACCATGCGCGGATCGCTGGGTTGTCCCAGGATCAGGCCGGAATTTCCGGTCTGGATGGTGAGGGCCGTGATGTAGTTGCTGTCGAACAGGTTGCGCACAAAGACGTCGGCTTCCCAATGGTCGTTGAAGCGATAGCCGACGCTTGCATTGGTGACGTTGTAGCCGGCAATCCGCGTATAGATGGAGTTGCTCGTATCGCTGTTGTAGCCGCTGCGCGCACTCGAATCGAGGTGGAAGAGGAAGGCACCCGTGCGGAACGGTAGCTCGTAATCGAAGCCCAGCGTGCCTGCCCATTTGGACAGGCCGGCAAGCGGCAGTCCCGTGAGCACATACGCGCCCGGTACATTCGGGTTACCGCGAGGATTGGACGTCTTGTTCGCCAGCGATGCCGGCGGCTTGAACGGTTGGCAACCACCCGCGGCATTGGGGTTCTGCCATTCCAGCGGGCAGGGTCCGAGCGGATAGTCGGTGTACTTGCCATCGGCATAGGCAAGCGACGCGTGCACTACGAAGCCCTGGAACACCTGCGCGGCGAAATCCGCTTCGAGGCCTTTGACGGTGACTTCGGGAATGTTCGCCGGATACGTGCGCAACGCCGCCGTCTCGACGCTGGAGGTGATGTTGGCCTGGTAGTTGTCGACCACCGTGTGGTACGCGGCAAGGTTCAATGTCGCACGGCCGCCCCACCACGCCGATTTCAAGCCCAGTTCCCAGGTCTTGTTCGTTTCGTCCTTGATCACCGCGGTTCCCAGTGCGGGATTGTTCAAGGCATCCAGCGGCAGGCCCGACATGTTGAGTCCGCCCGACTTGTAACCGCGCGCATAACTCAAGTAACTCATCAGCGAATCGGTGAACTGATAGGCGAGGTTGGTGCGACCCGACACATTGCCGCCGCTGTCGGAGGCTGAATAACTCTGCGGCCGGAACAGCGAGAGCTTGGCGTTGTCCTGGATGCTGCCCGGCGTGGTCGGCAAGCCGCCCGACACGGTGGTCGAATAGTCGCCGTTCTTGTCTTCGTAGGTGTAGCGCAGGCCTAGCGTCGCGGTCAGCTTGTCGGTGATGCGGTAGTTGGCTTCGCCAAAGGCGGCATAGCTCTTCATTTCGAAGTGCGAGTTGCCGTATTGGCCGTAACCATCGGCGAGATTGTCCGGCATGCGCGGGAAATTCGTGGTGCTCACCAGCCAGTACGTGGCCGCTGGACCGTACACGCTGATCGGCTTGCCGTTGATCTCCTGCGTGTAGAAATAAACACCGCCCACGTAGCTGAAAGGTCCATCGCCATTGGAGGCCACGCGGAATTCCTGGCTGTATTGATCCTGCCGCGACGGTATGCGTTGCACCGTCTGGATCGGCAGGCCGATGTAGTCGCGATCGTTTGCGACATCCCATTTCCAGTAACGCCAGGCTGTGATGGACGTCAGCGTGACAGCGCCCAGGTTCCAGTCCGCA
This sequence comes from Dyella japonica, assembly GCF_040545895.1. Classification (GTDB taxonomy): domain Bacteria; phylum Pseudomonadota; class Gammaproteobacteria; order Xanthomonadales; family Rhodanobacteraceae; genus Dyella; species Dyella japonica_D. Next base: position 1,086,305 of record NZ_JBEPMU010000001.1, on the reverse strand, counting down.
TTGAGCGATACGCCGCCGTCCTGTGTGTCGATGTGCAGCGGTGCGTCGATGTCGGTGAGGCGGTCGTAGACGTTGCGGCTCGGCGGCACATAGACCGGAAAGCCGTGGGCGGGAAGGTTGGCGGAGAGTCCTTCGAACTGGCGCGCCGCGCTCTTCAGGCTGGTGCCGACGCGCAGATAGTTCTGCGTGCAGCAGTCCGAATCGAGATTGGACACGTCGGCGATCAGGCGCACGTTGAGATCGTCATTCGGCTTGAACAGCAACTGGCCGCGCAGGGCGTAGTTGTCCAGTCCGTTCTCGTCCTTGCCGGTGGTGACGTTGTGCAGCACGCCATCGCGTTCGGTGAACTGCGCGGCGAAGCGGCCGGCCACGGTGTCGCTGAGCGGGCCGGAAACGTTCGCCTTGGCCTGCACGAATCCGTTCTCGCCCAGCGAAAGCTCACCGCTGCCTTCCGGCACGAAGGTGGGTTCGCGGCTGGTGATGTTGATCGCGCCCGCCGTGGTGTTCTTGCCGTACAGCGTGCCCTGCGGGCCGCGCAATACTTCGATGCGCTCGATGTCGGTGAAGTCGAACGCGGCCGTCGCCGGTCGACCGTGGTAGACGCCATCGACATAGAAACCCACGCCCGGCTCGATGCCGTCATTCGCCGCGCTGACCGACAAGGTGTTGGAGCCCAATCCGCGGATGGTATAGGCGGTGTTCCGCGGATTGGCGGAGTTGTAGTAGAGCGAGGGAACCAGCAGGCTGAGCTGCTGCGTGTTGACCGTGTAGGAGCGGTCGAGCCATTCGCCGCTCACCACCGACACGGCCACCGGAACCTTCTGCAGTTCCTCTTCGCGCTGGCGCGCGGTCACGGTGATCTTGTCGAGCGTGGTGGCGTTGCTTTGATCGGCAGGTGGTGGCGTTGGCGCGGGTGAATCGGAAGCTTGTGCGGTGACGACGAGAAAGGCCGAACCCGCCAACATGGCGGCAAACAGAGGTGCACGACGCATGGGTGTTGAATCCTTCGGTCGACACTGCAGTGGATTTGCGCAAAGCGGGGCGGCGGCGCTGCCTTCGCTATGAACTTAACTATATAGCGAAGAATCGGCCGTGAGCATCTTTTTGCGACGGCTTTTTGCGATGGCTTGGCGCCGGAAATTGACTGTCACGACAGTCTTTCGGCCTGTGGAGTGTCGTCGGCAACGAAGCCGGCGGGCCGTCCGCACGGGCGAGTGCAAGCCATTCGCCCGTGCCAGATGTAGGCTAGGGAAAGTGGCCGCTGAGCCGCCAACGCAAGGGCACGAGCCAGGCATGACGAAGAAGTTACGCCCCACGCTGGCCATCAAGGGCACGCTCGGACTGGAAGCCGATGGCCGCAACTTCGGCGGGCGCGAGCGCATCGCCTTGCTGCTGAAGATCGGCGAGCTGGGTTCCATCTCCGCCGCCGCGCGCGACGTGGGCATGAGCTACAAGGGCGCCTGGGAAGCCGTCGACGCCATGAACACCCTGGCGGGCGAACCACTGGTGCATCGCGCGGTGGGTGGGCGCAGCGGCGGCAGCGCGACCTTGACCGTACGCGCGCAGCGCCTTATCGACGTCTTCCAACGCATGGAAGCCATCCATCAACGCTTCCTCAAACATCTGTCCGCCGTGGCAGACAATCCGCTTTCCGACATCGACCTGGTGAGGCGCTTCACGATGAAGACAAGTGCACGGAATCAAATCGCGGGCACCGTTTCCACAGTGCAGTCCGGTACCGTCAACGACGTCGTCCAGATCGATATCCAGGGCGGACAGCAATTGGTCGCCACGGTGACGCACGAGAGCGCGCAGAGCCTTGGTCTTGCACCTGGCCGCAGCGCCTTCGTGCTGATCAAGGCATCGTCCGTGATCATCGGCTTGCCCGATGGATTGTCGCGCCTGTCCGCACGCAATCAGCTGAAAGGGCAGGTGTCCTACGTCAAGCGCGGCGCGGTGAATGCCGAGGTCGGTATTCAACTGGACGGCGGCAGCGCCATCGTCTCCATCATCACCACCGCAAGCCTCGATGCCCTCGCACTGAGCGAAGGCATGCCCGTCGTCGCGATCATCAAGGCATCGAGCCTGATCGTGGGAACCTTCGACAGCTAGGCGTTCGAACCGCGCGGCGAAGGGCATGCGCGGTTCGCCGCGAGCCGCGTACTTGGTGCCGCTTGACTGGACCCGGGTCCAGCTGCGTTATGCTTGGCAAGTCATGCGCATGCGCCTTCACATCAGCCGCCGTCGCCGGGTCCTGTGGACAGGCGTGGTGCTGTTTTGCCTGCTGTTCCAGCAGTTGGCCATGGCCGCTTATGTCTGCACCTTGCCAACGAGGCCTGCCGATACCGTCATGACGGGCGATTGCGCGTCGATGGGCATGACTGCTGCGGCGAAGGCATCGTTTCAGCACCAGAATCCGGATGCGCGTTGCGCCGAGCACTGTGCCGGAGACGCTGCATCGGCGCATGACGTTCGCCTGCCTTCGGTTCCTGCGCTGCTGTTGCCACCCGCGTCTCCCACCTTGATGGGGACGATCATGCATGCGCCCGATCAGGCCCCGTTGCCTGATGTCGCGTTGCATCGCCCGGAGCCACCGCCCACGTTGCGGTTCTGCTCTCTGTTGATCTAGCCCCTGATCGCTGACCACTCGGTGGCTGCGCCTGCGTGCGCGGCCTGTACGGTTTTGTGATCGGAGCTACTCATGTTTTCGCATCGAATCTGGTGGCGTGCCTTGCAGGCGCGCCGTCGGCTGTGCCTTTGGACGGCCCTATGTCTTGCTGTGTCTCCCGCGTGGGCGGACGAACCGCCTGCGCCCCTTTCACTGGAAGCCGCCACGCGGCAAATCGCAGACCAAACACCTCTGCTCGCGGCACGCCTTGCCCAGCAGGACGCCGCGCGCGAAGAAGCGGGCCGCGCGGGCGCCTTGCCAGACCCTCAACTCACCGTTGGCATCGATAACCTGGCCATACAGGGGCCAGGCGCATTCACCGCCGGCGGTGACACCATGACCATGCGCACCCTTGGCCTTACCCAAGTGCTACCGTCGCGGGCCAAGCGACAGGCGCAGCGCGACGCGGCAGGGGCAAACGTCGAGCAAGCCGCATCGACAACGGAGATGACTCGCCTCGCGATCAAGCAACAAGTGGCGGCTGCCTGGGTCGGCGCGTGGGGCGCGCACCATGAAGTCCAGATGCTGCAGGCGATGCGGCGCGAATGGGCAGTCGACGTCACCGTCGCCGAAGCGCGATTGCGCGGCGGCACTGGCACGGCGGCTGACGTGCTGGCCATGCGGATGGAAGCGCTCGACCTGGAAAACCGCATCGACGAGGCGACCTCGCGCGAAGCGCAGGCTCGCGCGGCGTTGGGCCGGTGGCTCGGTGCATCGGTCAACCAGCCGCTGGCCGACGCGCCGGATTTCGCCGTGCTTCCGCACGACGAATCCTCGCTGCTGTCGAGCGTGGACCAGCAAGGGAATCTGCTCGACTGGCCCGCTCGTGAACATGCCGCCGAAGCGGCGCTGGCGGTCGCCAAGGCGGACAAGCATCCCGAGTGGAGCGTGGGCATGAGCTATGGCTCCCGTGTTCGCGGTCTGTCCGACATGGTGTCGCTGCAAGTTGGCGTGAGCCTGCCATTGTTCACGCGCAATCGGCAGGACCGAGGCATCAGTGCGCGCGCCGCCGATCTCGACGCGGTTCGTGCCGAGCACGACGATGCACGCCGGCAGCAGGTTGAAGCGGTGCAGGCGGCCTGGGTGCAATGGGATGCGCTGGGGCGCCAGGTGCGCCGGCATCTCGATCAATTGCTGCCGCAAGCCAACGACCGCGCAGCATTGGCCTTGGCGACGTACCGCGGCGGCGGCGACATCCAGCCACTGCTGGACGCACGCCGCGATGAAATCTCTCACCACACCGACTTCGCCCGCATGCTCACCGACTACGGTCGCGCCTGGGCAACCCTGGCCTATCTGCTTCCCGAGGGGAATGTCCGATGAAACGCGCACGATGGATTGCTTTCATGCTCGCGGGGCTTCTCGTTACCGCGATGGCCGCCTACTGGGCGGGTCGTCACGTCGAGGGTTCCACGGCATCTTCCGATGTCCATGCCGCCATGACGGGAACGGCGGCACCGGCCGCCAGCGCCAAGGTCTTGTACTGGTACGACCCGATGACGCCCGAGCAGCATTCGGCCAAGCCGGGACTGTCGTCGATGGGTATGCAAATGGTGCCCAAGTATGCCGATACAGGCGCCGACGCAAGCACCATCCACATCGACGCGGCGACCGTGCAGAACCTGGGCGTCCGCACGGCAACGGTGGAACGCCGCGTGTTGCCGGCAACAGTGGAAGTGCCCGCAACGATCAGTTGGGACTTGCGCCAGGCGATTGTCGTCAGTGCGCGCGTGGACGCCGTCATCAGCAAGTTGTATGCGCGCGCTCCCTATACCAACGTCGCCGAGGGCGCACCGCTCGCCGATCTACTCGCGCCGCAGTGGAGCAGCGCCGTTGCCGAAACGCAGGCGCTGCAGCATGTGCAATCGGCAGAAGCCAAGGCCTTGCGCGGCGCGGCGCAACAACGCCTGCAAGTGCTCGGTCTGTCGCCCGCGGATGGTCGCTCGATCGGAAGTGGTGGCCAGCTCACCTTGCATGCACCACAGGCTGGCGTGATCAGCACGCTGGACGTGCGCGAGGGGCAGCGCGTCAATGCCGGACAGACCTTGATGACAATCAATGGACTCTCCACCGTGTGGGTCGAAGCGGCGCTGCCACAGGTCGTCGCGGGCACGGTGCAGGCGAACACGCCAGTCACGGTTCGAGTCGATGCGTTGCCTGGACAGCGGTTCCATGGTCACGTGGAAACACTGCTGCCCGATATCGACATGGCTACCCGGACGCAACGCGCACGCATCGTGCTTGCCAACCCGGAAGGCAGGTTGAGCCCGGGCATGTTTGCCACGGTGCAACTCGATCCGGCGCCAGGCGCCGCGGTGCCCGTCGTTCCCGACGAGGCCTTGATTGCCGCGGGCGATCACACGCGGCTGATCGTTGCCGAAGACGCGGGACGCTTCCGGGTCGTGGCCGTGCGCACAGGGCGTGCAGCCAGTGGCTACACGGAGATTCTCGATGGCGTGGGCGGTGGCGAGAAAGTCGTGGTGTCCGGCCAGTTCCTGATCGATTCGGAAGCGAGTCTGTCGGGCGCGCTGGATCGCTTGAATGATCCAGCGGCAAGACCAGCACCTGCCACCAGTGCGCCCATGACGATGCCGGGAGAACGCCCATGATCGCCGCCGTCATACGTGCCGCGATCGCGCATCGCGTGTTGGTGCTGCTTGCCGCGTTGGCGTTGGCTGTGGCTGGCGTGCTCGCTGCGATGCACACCCCGGTCGACGCGCTGCCGGACCTGTCGGATACCCAGGTGATCATCCGCACCAACTGGGCCGGCCAGTCGCCGCAGGTCGTCGAGGATCAGGTCACCTATCCGCTGGCCACCACCATGCTGTCGGTTCCTGGCGCCAGGACGGTGCGAGGCTATTCGTTCTTTGGCGACTCCTACGTCTACGTGTTGTTCGACGACAACACCGACCCTTACTGGGCGCGTTCCCGCGTGCTGGAATACCTGAGCCAGGTGCGCGACCGCCTGCCGTCGGAGGTGAGCCCGTCGCTGGGCCCTGACGCCACCGGTCTTGGATGGATCTACGAATACGCGCTCATCGATCGCACGGGCCAACACGATCTTGGCCAGCTGCGCGCATTGCAGGACTGGTTTCTGCGCTACCAGCTGAAGACCGTGCCGGACGTTGCGGAAGTGGCCAGCCTCGGTGGCATGGAGCAGGCATGGCAAGTGGTTCCCGATCCGCAGGCATTGGCCGCCCGCAACATCACGGTGACACAGTTGGTGGAGGCCATTCGCGCTGCCAACGGTGCCAACGGCGGCTCCGTCATCGAACAGGACGAAGCCGAATTCATGGTGCGCAGCGAAGGCTACTTGCGGAACCGCGAGGATTTCGAGCGCGTACCCATCGTGACCGAAGGCGGCGGCGTACCCGTGCTGCTGCGCGACGTCGCCAAGGTACAGCGCGGCCCGGGATTCCGGCGCGGCATCACCGAGCTTGATGGGCAGGGCGAAGTCGCGGGCGGCGTGATCGTGTTGCGCACGGGCAAGAACGCCAAGGCGGCGATTGCGGCAGTGAAGACGAAACTCGCGGACCTGAAGCACAGCCTGCCGCCAGGTGTGGAGATTGTGCCGACCTATGATCGATCCCGCCTGATCGACGCCGCCGTGGAGAATCTCTGGGGCAAACTGCTGGAGGAGTTCATTGTCGTAGCGTTGGTCTGCGCGCTGTTCCTCGGTCACCTGCGATCGGCGCTCGTTGCCGTCATCACGCTGCCGCTCGGCGTGTTGGCTGCCTTCATCGTGATGCACCTGCAAGGGGTGTCGGCCAATCTGATGTCACTGGGCGGCATCGCCATTGCCATCGGCGCCATGGTCGACGCGGCCGTGGTGATGATCGAAAACACCCACAAGCATCTGGAACATTGGCGCGATGCGCACGAAGGCGCCGAGCCTCAAGGTACGGCGCGTTGGTCGCTGATCGCCGAGTCGGCTGCCGAAGTGGGGCCGGCATTGTTCGTGAGCCTGTTGATCATCGCGCTATCGTTTGTGCCGGTGTTCGCACTCGAAGGCCAGGAAGGGAAGCTGTTCAAGCCGCTCGCCTTCACCAAGACCTATGCCATGGCGGCAGCTGCGGGCCTTGCCGTCACGCTGGTGCCGGTATTGATGGGTTATCTCGTGCGCGGGCGCATTCGCGCTGAAGCCGACAACCCGCTCAATCGCGGCTTGATCGCGTTGTACCGGCCCATTCTGGAAGCCGTGTTGCGCCATCCCAGGGCGACCCTGGTGCTGGCCGGCGTATTGCTGATCAGCGCAACCATTCCCTTCGCTCGATTGGGCAGCGAATTCATGCCGTCGATGGACGAAGGTACGCTGCTGTACATGCCGACCGCGTTGCCGAGCCTCTCCGCGGGCAAGGCATCGCAACTGCTGCAGCTCACCGATCGCATGATCAAGACCGTGCCGGAGGTGGATCACGTATTCGGCAAAGCCGGACGCGCCGAGACCGCGACCGATCCCGCGCCGCTGGAAATGTTCGAGACCACCATCACCTTCAAGCCGAAGGACCAGTGGCGGCAAGGCTTGACCATGGACAAGCTCAAGCTTGAGCTGGACAAGGCCGTGCATGTACCGGGATTGACGAACCTGTTCGTTCCGCCGATCCGCAATCGCATCGACATGCTCGCGACGGGCATCAAGAGTCCGATCGGCATCAAGGTGCTTGGCACCGATCCCGCCACCTTGCAAACGGTGGCCGATCGCATCGAAGCCGTCGCCAGGAGCGTGCCCGGCGTCGGCTCGGCGATTGCCGAGCGCGCGCAGGGCGGACGTTACGTCGATGTGCGTATTCGCCTCGACGATGCGGCCCGCTATGGCCTGACCCAGCAGCAAATCCAGGTGCTGATGGCGACGGTGGTGGGAGGCGATCCCATTGGGCAGACGGTGCAGGGCCGGGAACGTTATCCGATCGTGTTGCGCTACCCGCGCATGGATCGCGACTCGGTGGCGGCCCTGCGGCAATTGCCCATCGTCTCCCCCCCATGGCACGCAACTGGTCCTCGGCCAGGTGGCGGACATTTCGCTGACCATGGGCCCGCCGATGCTCAAGAGCGAGAACGGCCAACTGGCCACCTACGTCTACGTGGACACGAGTGGCCGGGATCTCGGCGCCGTCGTTGCGGATCTGCAGCAAGCGGTCGCCCGGCAAGTGACGTTGCCGCCTGGTATCACCCTGGCGTGGTCGGGACAGTTCGAATATCTCGCCAGCGCCATGGCTCGTATCAAGATCGTGGTGCCGATTGCGTTGGTGATCATCTTCGGGCTGATCTACGCGGTGTTTCGCCGTGCCAGCGAAGCGACGATGATCATGGCCAGCGTGCCACTCGCCCTGGTTGGTGGGCTATGGCTGATCTGGTTGCTGGGGCATGCGGTATCGGTGGCGACGATGATCGGCTTCATCGCCTTGGCGGGTGTCGCGGCCGAGTTTGGTGTGGTGATGCTGCTGTATGTGCGCCACGCCTGGGAACATCGGCTCGCGCTCAATCCGCATGCTGGAATGATTGAATTGGACGATGCGATTCGCGAAGGTGCCGTGCAGCGCGTGCGCCCGAAGGCGATGACTGTCGCCGTGATCCTCGCCGGTCTCTTTCCCATCATGCTCGGCCATGGCGTCGGCGCCGAGGTCATGCAGCGCATCGCCGCGCCGATGGTCGGCGGCATGCTCACCGCGCCGCTGCTGTCGATGCTGGTCATCCCGGCCGCATTTCGTCTACTTGTCGCGCACCGGTTGCGCAGGATGAGCGAAGCGATGCCACAAGTCTCCGTGCCCATTCGACAGCAGCAGGAATGATCCTGCTGCTGTCGAGCTCACCGTCACGCTTCGCGTGAGGTCTGTTTTGGGCAAGGCTTTGGCCTCGCTCAAATCAGCACGCCGGCTCGGGTTGGCTCTTAGGCCGTGCGCTTGCGCGAGCGCACGGCGCTGGCCGTGGCCTTTTTCGCCGAAGAAGGAGCGCAGGACTTGCCGGTCGCAGAACAGCAATTCTCGGTGAGATAGCCGACCAATTCGTCCATCACGTCAAGAACCGGCGAGTAGTAGATGAATCGCCCATCCTGCCGGCTCGTGATCAACCCCGCGTGGACGAGTTCCTTCAGATGGAAGGAGAGCGTGGCATTGGCCAACCCCAACGCTTCAGCAATCGCGCTTGCCGCCAAGCCATCGGGTGCGTGCTCCACCAGCAGGCGATACACGGCCAGCCGCGACTCCTGGGCGAGCGCGGAGAGGACGGCAATGGCTTGTTTGGTCTGCATAAGCGGAGTCGACAGCGTGGGTCGGTGAACGAGCGGGTCCAGCAAGTATGCCAAGTATCGCGGCGGATCAGGGCGATCCCCACTCAGGCCGTGCGTGTTTCGTACCAATGCTTGCTCACGGTGACGATGCGAACCACGGAGAGCATCACAGGCACCTCGATGAGCACGCCCACCACAGTGGCCAAGGCGGCCCCCGAGTGAACGCCGAACAGGCCCACGGCCGTAGCTACGGCAAGCTCGAAGAAATTGCTCGCACCGATCAGCGCCGAAGGTGCAGCAACGCAGTGAGGCACGCCGAGTTGGCGATTGAGCAGGTAGGCAAGGCCGGAGTTGAAATACACCTGGATCAGGATCGGCACGGCCAGCATCGCGATGATCAGCGGCTGAGCAAGGATCTGTTGCCCCTGGAAGCCGAACAGCAGCACCAGCGTCAGGAGCAGGGCGCCGAGCGAGATCGGACCTAGTCGGGCCAGCAGGCGCCCGAGTGCAATCTGGCCACCATGGCTAAGAACGAGCCGGCGCACGATGACGCTGATCAGCACCGGCACCACGATATAGAGCACGACGGAGAGGACCAGCGTGTTCCACGGAACCGTGATGGCCGAGATACCCAGGAGCAATCCCACGATAGGTGCGAAAGCCACCACCATGATGGCGTCGTTCACCGCGACCTGGCTCAACGTGAAGTTGGGTTCGCCGCCGCACAGGTTGCTCCACACGAACACCATGGCGGTGCATGGCGCGGCGGCAAGCAGGATCAATCCGGCCACGTAGGAGTCGAGTTGATCAGCAGGCAGCCATGCCGCAAACACATGGCGAATGAACATCCATCCCAGCAAAGCCATCGAGAACGGCTTGACGGCCCAGTTGATGACGAGCGTGACGCCGATGCCCTTCCACTGGCGCCGTACGCCTGCCATCGCACCGAAGTCGATCTTCAGCAGCATGGGGATGATCATCAGCCAGATCAGTCCTGCGACAGGCAGGTTGACCTTGGCGATCTCCATCTGGCCCATCGCCTCGAACCTGCCGGGCAACGCGTGGCCGAGCAGGGTGCCGGCTACGATACAGAGCGCCACCCACAAGGTGAGGTAGCGTTCGAAGAATCCGATGCGGGCCGTCGCGGGCGGAGGCGTGGCATCGATGGCGGTGGTCGCCTCGCTCATGCGACATCCTCGTTGTCGTCTTCTTCGGTGAGCACGCCAATGCCGTCGAGTGCCCGCTTGAGTTCGTCCGCACCCATCGTCTCGACCGGCAGGTTCAGCAGTGCCGTCAGGCGATAGGTGATCAGCATGTGCGCTTTTCGGAAGGCTTGGTTGATGACAGCGGAGCTACCGGTGACCGCGGCAGGATCCGGCAGGCCCCAATGCGTGCGCACGAAATCACCGAACAACACGGGACACGGTTCGTTGGCCGCGCTGTCGCAGACGGTGATCACGATATCCAGCGATGGTGCGCCTTCATCGACGAATCGATCCCACGACTTGCTGCTCAGTCCGACGATGGGGATGCCCGCCGTTGCCAGCGCTTCCAGCGCATAAGGGTTGACCTGGCCGGTTGGCTTGCTGCCAGCGCTATAGGCCTCGAACCGCCCTTTGCCAAGGTGATTGAGCGTCGCTTCCGACAGGATGCTGCGAGCCGAATTGCCCGTGCAGATAAAGAGAACGCGACAAGGGTGCATGGCGGTTTGGGTCCGTAGGGGCTGGGTTGACTATAATTCTATATTTCCATAATGATAGAATTGTTACTTCGAAGCAACCGGTTGGACACCCGCCATGACGCTGCACAACTTGCCCCATATCACAGCCGATGTGTTCGACAAGCCCAGCCTGGAGAAGCTGGCATTGCCAGCGCATTCAAGCCATCCGCCGCGCATCCTGATCCTTTACGGCTCGTTGCGGCCACAGTCCTTCAGCCGCAAGCTGGCGCTGGAAGCCGAACGAATTCTTCAGCAACTTGGCGCAGAAACCCGCGTGTTCGATCCCCACGATCTGCCCTTGCTGGACAGCGTGCCGGCCAGCCATCCCAAGGTGCAGGAACTTCGACAGCTATCGCTGTGGTCGGAAGGGCAGGTGTGGGTCAGTCCGGAACGCCATGGCGCCGTGACCGGCGTCTTCAAGAATCAGATCGACTGGCTGCCGCTGGAAGAAGGCAGCGTGCGACCCACCCAGGGCCGTACGCTGGCGGTCATGCAGGTCTGCGGTGGCTCGCAGTCGTTCAACGTGGTCAATGCACTTCGCGTGCTCGGTCGTTGGATGCGCATGGTGACCATCCCGAACCAATCCTCGGTTGCCAAGGCCTGGCAGGAGTTCGACGACAACGGCCGGATGAGGCCCTCGCCGTTCTACGACCGCGTCGTTGACGTGATGGAAGAACTATTCAAGTTCACCTTGATGGTGCGTGACCGGAGCGACTATTTGGTCGATCGCTACAGTGAGCGCAAGGGCGCCGCCGAAGCACGCGCGCTGGCCGAAGCGGCGCAGGTCGTGGAGGTTGCGTCTGCATCCATGCCTCAGGCGGCAGCCACGCAGGCAGAGACGCGCAGCTGCTGTGCAAGTGGCGCCTGCTGAGCAATCACGCACTGGCAATGCATGCGGGCTATCCACGAGGGATTTCTCCCGATTGCCGAAGGAGATCGTCACGCTCCGCAACAATCTGCACCAATCCTTGCAAGACGAATGACGCGAGGCTCGTTCGCGAGCATCGCCGCGGCTACTGCGACTGCGGCTGTCACAAGGGCAGCTCCTGGCCCGCCTGGTCGCGAGTGATGTACTCGGCGTACCAGTCCGGCCAGTTCTCGTCGTGCTTGCCGCCCATGCGCTTCTCGTGTTCGCCGTGCGCGGCCGCCGCCCGCCGCATCGCGGCGGCGAGGTCGCTCGATGAGCTGAATGTCGTGACGCTTGGGTCCACGCGTCCGGGAAGTCGTTGGGTGATTTCCTGGAAGAGCCAGCCATTGCCGTCCGGATCGCTGAATGAGGCGAACGAGCGGTAGCTGCCGTGCTCGGGATCCGGGCCGCTGACGCGGGTTCGCCCGAACAGGTAGGGCTCGTCGGGACCGGCGTAGACACCGGCACTGTGGAACACCTCGCTGATCTTCACGCCGCGGTTGATCAGTTCGCTACGGGCTGCCTCGATGTCGGAGACGATCAAGTACAGCCCCTGCGCGGAACCCGGCGCGGCCGCGGTCACGTTCTTGCCGAAAATGACGGAGCACCCGGAACCGGGCGGCGTGAACTGGATGACGCGAAAATAGCCATCGTCCGAAGGAAAGTCCGCGTCCAGCCTCCAGCCCAGGCTGGCGTAAAAGGCTTTGGCGCGGTCGACGTCCGACACGGGGATGACGACGATTTCGAACTTCATGTCGACGCCCCGCGCGTGCGGGGTCTCGGCGGCAGTGCTGCTCATGTGAACCTCCGGCTGCTTGGGCCGCAACGTGGTTCTTGAGATGGTTCACGGCAACGCGTGCGAGCGTCGCCGGTGCGCTCACCTCAGGAACGCTACTGTGCCGCGATCCAGATGAAGCAGCCGTCGTCATGGGGCGGGGCGGGCCTGACGCTGTTTCACGCATGAGACAGTGGGCGTTGATGGCTGGTTCGCCCGCCAGGCTCACGCCCTCGTTCCCATCCGTGCAAATGGAAGGTTCGACGGTTCCGATTCATGGCATGTCGACGTGGTCGATGGTGGGACGGCCCATCCAACCATCTCAGGTTTCCTTGACGACATAGGTGTAGAAGCGGACCTTGCCGTCCTCGGGAACCTGGTAGACGCCTTGCACTTCATACGAAAAGCCGGGGAAGCGATTGCAGCTTTCCTCGAACGCAAGGAAGTAGTCGATCATGGGTTTGGCGCGCTCGTCGTAGCGCTCGCCCGGAACCACGATGCCGATGCCTGGTGGATAGATCAGGGCCAGCGTGGCAGCGATCCGTCCTGACACCTGGTTCATGGGGACGAAGTCGACGTGTCCGCCAACCAGCGCCTCGTTGGCCTCGCGCGCGGACATGGCCTGCTCCGGAAACGACTCATGCCGGAAACTCAGCCGCTGCAATTCCTTGACGTTCCTTGATGCATAGAAGTCGTGCATCTCCTGCGCGATCTGGCGCACCGTGTAGCCGCGATAGCGCTCCGGATATTTCCGCGACACACCGGGCAGGACCTCGGTGAGCGGGTTGTCCGCATCGTAGTGGTCCCTGAAACGCTCCAGTGCGGCCAGCAGCATCGCCATCTTGCCTTCGCCCACCGCTGGCGTCATGAGGAACAGGATGCTGTTGAGATCGTTCTTCTCCGGAATGACGTGATTTTCACGCAGGTAATTGGCAAGTATCGTCGCGGGTATGCCGGTGCCCGCATACCCACCGGTTATCGGATCGATGCCTGGGGTGGTCAGCATGAGCTTGGTGGGATCCACCATCGCCGCGTCGGGTCCAAGGTGGCTGTAGCCATGCCATGTCTCATTCGGATCGAGTTGCCAATACGCCTGCTCGGTGGCGAGCACGTCGGTGGGCACGTCCTCCCACTTGGTGCGTTCGCCCTGGTACATCACGGCGTCGGGCACGAACGGATTGAGAAAGCCGGCAAATCGGCGGCGAATCGCTTTGCGCGCTTCGATGCCAAGCTTCACCATGTCATCCCAAAGGACGCGGCCGGCCTTGTCGGCGTGCATCTGCGCGTTGACGTCGAGGCTAGAGAACAGCGGGTAGAACGGTGATGTCGATGCCTGCAGCATGAACATCTCGTTGAACCGTTTGTGGTTCACGCGGAAGGGCTTGTCGCGGATGTGGGTGTCTCGGACGTGGATCTGCGATGCTTGCGAGAAACCCGCCAGCTGCTTGTGCGTCGACTGCGTGGCGATGATGCCGGGATCCTTCCCGGTCAAGGACAGGCTCATGCCGAAGTGATCCTTCATCAACGGATGGAACGCGCCGAAGCCTGCCCATGCCTCGTCGAAATGAATGTATTGGCAAAGGTGGCCGATCTTCTCCAAAACCTTTTTCGCGTTGTACACCGTGCCGTCGTAGGTGCACTGCTCGATGATGGCGACACGGATGGGGCGCTCGCGTTTCCACGCATCGGTGTCCTTCAGGCGTGGGTGGTGCTTGATCTTGTTGCGTATCGCGTCCTCGTCGAAGGCCGACCAGTCGATCGGTCCCACCATGCCAAAGCCGTTGCGATCCGCTTCCAGATAGATCGGTATGGCACCGGCAAAGACCAGCGCGCCATGGTGGTTCGATTTGTGATTGTTGCGATCGAACAGCACGATGTCCATGCTGGTGAGCAGCGCGGTATTGACCACCTTGTTGGACGACGACGTGCCATTGAGCACGAAGTACGTCCTGTCGGCCTGGAACACGCGGGCCGCTGCCTGCTAGGCCGCTAGCGCGGGTCCCTCGTGGATCAGCAGGTCGCCCAGCGAAACCATCGCGTTGCAGATGTCGTCGCGAAAAACGTTCTCGCCCATGTGCTCATAGAAAAGTCGGCCCACCGGATGGCGCATGAACATCTGGCCGCCCTGGTGTCCCGGACAGGCCCATGTGCGGTTGGCGTCGAAGTCGTATTGCATCAGCGTACCGAAGAACGGCGTCAGCAGGCTCGATACATACTGCTCCACCGATGCCACCAGGCGTTTCTCATAGAAGTCGCGGCTCTCCAGATCGGCAATGACAATGCCATCGAGCGATTTGAGGAACGGATCGTCGAAGGTTTCGTCATCGCGGCCGCTGATCATGAAGATCGGCATGCGCAGGCCGCGCTGGTCCCGCGCGGTGATCGCCGCTTGCGCGAGCTCGCGCGACACCACGATGGCGCCCAGGTCGGCGCCGGAGTGGATGGCTTCGGCAAGGCCCGATGGCGGCACCACGACGGTAGGAAAATGCAGGTCGTGCTCGATGATGCTGCTGGCTTGCTCGCTCTGTTCGCCGGCAACAAGAATGCGGAAATAGTGAATGAACGGGATGCTCATCGTTACCACTCCCATGGAGAACGTGCGAGTCGATTTCCGCCGGCGGCAATGGCAGTTGCTTGGGAGAGGGCCTTGCCGGCGATGGTCGACCTTGTGGAAACACGGGACACCGGATCGCGATGACAAGCGTTCCCTGCCTCAGGCTTCGAACTCGCGAGGAAGCCCCTGCGCCACGCGTCACTCCGTTGGCTGCACTTCCTGCCAGCTGCTGTCCGGATCGAATCGCTTCATCGCCTGTGCCTGGGCTGCGCCATGCTCACCGAGATCGCGCTCGAAGATCTCGCCATCGTGGCTGATCATGAAAGTCATCACGCCGGTGTCACCGTAGCGCACGGGCCAGGCCACCAGGGCGAATCCGTTGGTCATCCGGTTGCCGGCCATGTAGTTGTACGCGCCGCCCGGTGCCGAGGGGCCCTGGGCGGTGAGAATGCGAAAGTGGTAGCCGTGATACCCATCGCCTGGCGCTGAACTGGCAAAGTTCGGTCCGAGAGGGCTCTCGGGTTCGTTTCCGGTCGTTGGCCAGTAGAGCCCGTCATGCTTGCCTGGGCTGCTGATCAATCGCTGCGCGTATTGCAGCACCTTGTCACCGTCGCGATCCTCGGTGGCGTAATCGCGCTGCGCATCGTAGTAGGCGAGCATGGCTTGTTCGGCGGCCAGTTCATTGGCGCCGATGTGGCGCGTGCGAACTTCTTCCTTGGCGCCTGCCATGTCGAAATGCCAGCCCGCAGCGTTTTTCACGATGGGCATGGGCAGTATCCAGTTGTCCTTGCCGACTTCGAGATGCGCCTTGCCTTTTTCGTCGTCGATGCGATGGCTCTCGTCGTAGCGCTTGAGGAAGAGGTCGACGTCTTCGCGCTGGATGCCTTCGACCGGTATGAAATCCTTCCAGTTGGCGCCGAGCACTTTTGCCATGGCGGCCTGGTCGCCATCGCGCACAGCCTTCACCAGGGCGCTGGCTGCATCATCGGCGCTGGGATAGTTGGCTTGCTGCGCGAACACGGCAGTGGAAAGGAGCCATCCCATCCATAGCACCAGGTTGAGGCCAATGGTGCGTGCCTTGGGGCTGCTCTTCATGGTCAATCTCCGACCCGACGGCGCCCACCACCGCCGCCTCGGCTGGGCGCAGGGCGAGACATCTGGCGGCCGGAGCTTCCCGCGCCGCGACCATGATTGCTATTCATGGTTCTCTGACTCGATTGACCACGGTTCGATTGGGTTCTCGCGTTGCCGGGCGATTGCCCGCCGCTGAAGGCGTTGTTACGCGCAGAAGGCGCCTGGCGCGAGCCGCCTTGGCCACCGATGTTGCCGCGATTGGCGCCACCACCCGCGCCAGCCTCCCGGTTGCCGCCTGCCATGCCTTGTCCACCACGGTCCCCACGATTGCCCGTCGCGCCGCCACCACCGGGGCGATTCGCCGCTGCGCCTGACTGACCCGCCGAACGTCGCGCTGCGGCTGATGAACCGTTGTTGGTGGCGCGGTCGAAACTTTCCAGGGAGCGCTGGCGGCTGGCATCGCCGGCGGCATCGCGGCCGCGGAATTGCTGCCGTTGCTGGGAACCGCCGACGCCTTGTCCGAATTTTTCGCGGCTTGCGCTATCGCGATACGGCGTGCCTCGGCGATTGGATGCGTTGTGGTTCCACCTGGTGTTGCCGTTGCCGCTGATGCGGTTGTTGGTGTTGATGTTGTTGTAGCGGTTGACGTTGATGTCGACGTTGCCGCCTCCCCAGTTGCAGCCGCCCCACATCGAATTGATCGCCGCCACGCCGATGCCGAACGCCAGGCCGGCAGCGAGGCCAGAAGCCACGGGATAATAGCCATACGGTGGTGGCCAATACGTCGGCGGGTAGGCCGGGTACGCCCAGGTGCCGTAAACCACCGACGGGTTGTACGACGGCACGTAGACCACTTCGGGATTGGTGGGCTGTATCTCGATGTACGTGGTGCTGGGCGCGGCCGACCCAGCCGGCGCCTGTTGCACGACCACCTTCTGCTGTTCGGTGGACTTGAGGTTGCCCGCCTTCTGCGCCTGCGCGCGCAAGCGCTGCACCGAGGCCATGACGTCTTCGGGCTGCGCAAGAAACGCGTCGCCCAGGTTCTGCACCCAGTCGGGATGTTGCTTCAACTGCGCCATGAGCTGCGGGAACGCCACCAGCGATTGCACGCTCGGATCCCACGGCTGGTTTGCCACTTGCTTGACCGCTGCATCGCCCTGCGCCTTCGGGTTGGCGGCGGACCAGTTCGCGGCATCGGCGACATCGCTGGGATAGGTCGAGGCCATGAATATCTGCGACAGCAACGCATCGGGATAGAGCGCCACCGGCGCCAGCATCTGGTCGAGCTGCTGGTTGTCGTAAATCTTCTGGCTGCCCTGTGCTGGGGGCGCGCTCTGTGCGTGGACCGCACCAAGCATGAAGATGGGGCAGAGGGCTGCGCAGAGCAGCCAGGATCGCCAGAATCGGTAGCGCCTTGTGGTTGTCATGAGCTGCTCCCGTAGCGACCGCGCCGCGATCAGCTTGCTCCCACCGAAGGCGGCCTGACTAGGGCTCTTATGCGGAAATCGCACTGGGTAAAACGGCGTATACGAGGCCGTGAATGTGTGCAGCGGATGAAGTTTCGAGACGGGCTACGCAACATTTCTGCGTAGATCGTCACCGGGCGACGGATGGCGATCGTCCCGCCCATGCCGCAGCGTTCAACGATTCAATGGCGACGGCGGTACGTCGCATTGACGTCTTGCGTTCTTCCTACCCATGCGGCCCGCGTGTTCCCTCATCGAAGTTGATCATCGGGCCCACTCCATCGCTGAAAATACCGACTTGCGCTCAGTATTTTCAACGAAGTACCAAGGGATTCCCCTTCGCTCCAGTCACTCGGCCCTGCATGCATCCAGGGCTCAGAGGCTGCTGGCCGGTCCCTCGCCGATGATCTTGCGCTGCATGCTGTCGAGATACTCGTCGAGTTCCCGCGCGTTGGCGAACACCTCGTTCACCGGCACCGCTTTGACGATGTCGAACACCTTGCGTACCTGCGGCTGGGGATTGAGCAGCAGCGTGTGTCCGTTGCGTGCGCGCATATGCCGGCGGATCTTGGCGATGCTGCGCAGGCCGGCGCTGCTGATGTACTCGAGGTGGGAAAGATCCAGCACCACCGTGCCGTCCTCGGGTATGCGCGGGAGTACGTCCAGCATGGCGAGATCGAAGTCGTTGAAGGTCTGTGCGTCGAGCCGGCCATGCAGATGGAAGACCGTTCGGTTGGGTGACTCGTTTTCAATGTTCAGGCTGAACGTCATGGTCTGGCTCCGGTCGTGCGGGGTGGAGGAAGCGTAGCTGCAGGTGATTGCCATGCTCGTCATGGCTGTAGCTCAGTTCGCTGGCCATGGCACGCACCAGGTGGATGCCCAGGCCGCCGACCTCGTCAGCGTCTGCCAGGTCGCCGGTGAGTGTCGGCACGGGCGCCTGCAGTGGATCGAAGGGATGCCCATCATGATGGAGCTCGATCAACACGGCGTCGTCGCCCAGGCGCATATGCAGTTCGATCTTGCGGTCCGCGCCGCCTGCGTGGCCGTGCTGCACCATGTTGACCATGAGTTCCTCCAGCACCAGCCGGACGTCGTCCCGCACCACCGGCGACACGTCTTGTTCGCGCAGCGATGCGTCGCAGCGATCAAGGGTATCGAAGACATCGTCCATGGATGCGTGGATGGTCAGGTCGAGCATGAGCGCATTCCCGTCGGCAAGGGCATGATGCCAGTTCAGGGCGAGCACGGTGATGTCGTCGGCTTGTCCCGCGCCTTCAGCGAAGCGATCGACCTCGGCCAGCAGGCCAGCGGCAAGATCGGAGACGGAGCCCGACGAGGAACGCTCCAGGCACGCGAGCATGCGCTCGGTGCCGAAAAGCTGCTGGTCGGTGTCGGTGGCCTCGGTGATGCCATCCGTGTAAAGCAGCAGCGTCTGGCCGGGGCGAAGCCGCAGCGTGCGCGGTGGATAGCGGGCCTCGTCGTCCAGCCCGAGCGCGGCGCCGGTGTCCAGTTCGATCAGGCGCACGCCATCTGCGTCGCAGAGCACGGGCGGCTCGTGGCCCGCGCTCGCCATCACCAGTTCGCCGGTCGCCGTATCGAGCATGCCGCACAGCAGGCTCACGAACATGCAGCTGTCGTTGTTGCGGCAGAGTTCGAGGTTGAGCATCGAGAGCAGATGCTGCGGCGATCGCGCCCTTGGCGCCAGCGCCTTGGCCAGCGTGATGGTGCGCGCCATGAACAGCGCCGCGGGAATGCCCTTGTCGGACACGTCGCCCACCATCACGCAGAAGCGCCGCTCGTTGAGCATGAAGTAACTGTAGAGATCGCCGCCGACTGCACGCGCCGGTCGAAGCAGTGCGTGCAGTTCGAAGTTCTCGCAATGCGCGTCCAGGTAATGCTCGCCGGGCAACAGTGCCGTCTGGATCTGGTGCGCAATATCCAGTTCGCTGGCCAGGCGCTGCTGTTCCTTCGCATTGCGCGTCAACTCGGCGATGTGCAGCGCCAGCTCGGTGCGCATGCGGTCGAAGGCCTGGGTGAGGCGGCCGACTTCGTCGGGGAAGCGGGGCGGGGGCAATTCGAAAGCCAGCGCGCCGCGTGCCACCTGCTCGGCACGCGAGGCGAGCATGCCCAGTGGCGTCAGGATGCGGCGCGTCACCGCCAGCGTGATCACTGCCAGTGCCAGCAGGGCGAGCAACCCCAACAGCAGCGCTTGGACGAACGCTTGCCGCACGCCGGCGTAAATCCTGGCCTCCGGAATGGCGAGGCCGAAGCGCCAGTGCGTGCCTTCGACGGGAACGAAATAGATCCACACCGGCTTGCCGTGAGCCTGCGGATTCTGCGAGATGGCCAACCGTACGCGGCTGGCCTGGTGACTGGCCAGCGCCTGCAGCAACGTGTCCTGGCCGCGCTTGCCGACCAGGGCAGGGTTGTCGTGGGCAAGATACGCGCCGCTTTCGTCCAGCACGAAGGCATAGGCGCCTGCCGGCTTGCCGAGTTCCTTCAACATGCGGCTCAGCCAGTCCAGGGAGACGTCGGCATTGATCAGACCAGTCGGATGGCCATCCGTACTGAAGGCGACCGAGTAGTTGATCATTTCGCGCTGGCGCGACTGCGAATAGAAATGGCGTTGCCAGCAACCCTGCGAGCAACTCAGGCCCGCCAGAAACCAGGTCTTGTCCCAGTACGGGTTGTCGTCCTTGCGCAGGTCGCGCCAAGCGAGCGAACCATCGTCCTGGCGACTGATGAAGGGCGACACCGGCGGGTTGCCCGCCGCGGGCACGAAGGCCACGGCCAATCCGGAAAGGTCTGCATTCCGCGCGAGCGCGCCGCGCAGCGTGCCCTCGACGCCATCGGGGCGCGCGCCCACCACCACGGCCAGGGTCTGGGCCGTGTCGGCCACGCGAGCGAGGCGCTGTTCGATCCGGTTGCCCGCCTCATTCGCGAGCGCCGTCGCCTCGCCGTGCGCTTTCTCCAGAATTTGCCCGCTCACCCGGTAGAACAGCACGCCGCCGGCAACGGCAAGGACCAGCACGGAACCGGCCAGCACCCATAGAGACAGCCGCGAAGCGATGCTGCGCAAAAACATGGCGAAACCCCTGTAGACCCAGCCATTCAGCCATGCCGGATGCTGTTTGGGCAAGACAGCGGCACGATCGTTTGTGCGCTGTGCCGCACTTGGTCTCAACCGATGGATGCAGGGGTGTCATGTCCGCAGCCGGGCATGACGCCAAAGTCCGTGCGCGGCTTGCCGTCCGGGGGTTCGGGCGATGTGCGGATGGGCATCGTGCAGGGCGTAGCCGCACCGCGCCCTCATCATCTCAATGACACACGAGAACAGGCACTTCCGTACTCAGCAGCAGCTTGTGGGTTTCGCTGCCCAGCAAGAGGCGATCGATACCCGAGCGGCCATGGGAACCCATCACGATGAGGTCGCACTTTTGCTCGCGTGCGATGCGCTCGATGGCCTCATGCGGACGATGCGAGTACTCGAACGATCCTTCCCAGGGCACCTTCGCGGCATCCGCTCGTTGCCTTGTCTGTTCGAGGAAGTAGCCTGCCTTCTCGTTGACTTCGTTCTCGTAGGCGTCCTGTGGAAAAGTCATCATCTCCGAGAAATAGGGCACTGAACCGAAAGGTTCCATGGCGTGAAATACGAAGACACTGGCGCCAAGCTGCTTTGCCAGATCGATGCCGATATCGACGGCGCGCAGGGAAAGATCGGAACCGTCGATGGGTAGCAGGATACGTTTGAACATGATGGATGCTCCAAGGCGGTAATCAGGAAGCGCTTGTTCCCACGGCAAGCCAGTGGCGGCATCTGGTGCGCGCAGGTCACGCGCACACTGTGTCCCCTGGTGCCCACCGGGTTTTTGACGGCGGTCAATTGCGGCAACGTCGTGGTGCGGATGCCCCAAACTGCCTTCAGATCGTCATAAAAGCGCGCTGGCCGCCCGCGTCCATGGCCCGTGCTAGCATCGACTC
Source organism: Dyella japonica (assembly GCF_040545895.1). Classification (GTDB taxonomy): domain Bacteria; phylum Pseudomonadota; class Gammaproteobacteria; order Xanthomonadales; family Rhodanobacteraceae; genus Dyella; species Dyella japonica_D. The sequence continues at coordinate 1,064,934 of NZ_JBEPMU010000001.1, read as the reverse complement.
ACATGCCCTAGCCTTGGGGGACGGGTCATATGCCGCCTGTCGCCGATCTGATCGATATCAGACAGCTCCGCCGAAGTTGCGCCAGCTGCGGACTGCAGGAACTCTGTCTACCTGCAGGCATCAGCGGCGATGATCTCGCCCGCCTGGATGCCGCCGTACGAGACAAGCGCGTTCTTGAACGCGGGCGCGCGCTGTACAGGGCAGGCGATGCCTTTCACTCGCTGTTTGTGGTGCGTTCCGGCGCGCTCAAGACCTTCGTGACGGACGAGAATGCCACGCAGCAGGTCATCGGCTTTCATCTGCCGGGCGAAATCGTCGGCATCGATGCGCTGGCCTCCGGTCGCCACGCGAGCCAGGCCGAGGCCCTGGAGAGAACAAGCATCTGCGAGCTGCCTTTCGCGCAGTTGGAGCACGTCACCAGCGAGATTCCGGCCCTGCAGCGGCAGTTGCTTCGCGTGATCAGTCGCGAGGTGGTTCAAGAGCACGAGCATTTGGTGACCATGGGCCAGCAGCAGGCGCAGGTGCGCCTCGCGATCTTCCTGAAAAGCCTGGCAGACCGGTACAACACGCTGCATCGCGATGGGAACCATCTGGTGCTTCCCATGTCCCGGCATGACATTGCCAGTTACCTGGGTTTGGTCGTCGAGACGGTCAGCCGTTGGTTCACGCGGTTTGAAGACGCGGGCATCCTGGAAGTGCGTCGGAAGGCCGTAACGATTCTCCGGCCAGACCTGCTCGCCCAGATGTGCCGTCCTGCCGAGAGCGATTCCGGTTCGAAGAAGGCACGCCATCCGGCAGCCAATTGACGTCAGTCAATTTGCGCCTCGTCGCGAGCGCGTAAAACGATGTTGCGCTGGACGCCAAAGACGCAACGATCGTGAAGGTCAACGGGACGGGCTGGACGATCTCCATCACCGGGGTGATCGTCATGCCTGCCCAGACTCATTCGATGGCGGATATCGCAAAGCCATTCCTGCCATTTCTCGAAGCGCTCGAAGGTGACCACTGGATCGAGCCATTGCGAGACGGAACACCCGTGCTCATCCGGCCGCTCGGCCAGGAAGACAGGGATCGCGAGATCGCCTTCATCCATCGCCTCTCGCACAAGGCGCGAAGGATGCGCTTCCTGGGGGACTTCCAGCAGGTGGATAAAGCAACCATTGATCGCCTGATGGACATCGACTACCAGGATCGGATGGCCTTTGTGGCGCTCGTCCATGAAGACGGCCAGTTGCGTGAGATCGGCGTGAGCCGCTACAGCGCAACCGGCGATGCCAGGCATTGCGAGTGTGCCGTCACCGTCGCCGACGATTGGCAGGGAAGGGGCCTGGGTGTCCTGCTGATGCGCCATCTGATCGATATCGCCCGCAGGAAGGGGTTCAAGCACATGTTTTCCGTGGACGCATCCAATAACGATGCGATGCGTGATCTTGCGTCGTACCTGGGATTCTCACGTCACCCGGATCCGAACGACAGCACGCTGGTCATCCATTCGATCAGTCTGGTGTGAATCCACGGAGACGAACGATGAACATGCCTGTGAGCGACGACCAGCGCCATGCGTCAAGCCCGATGGCGGCCGCGGGAAGAGGCTATGCAGACGTTTTGGCGCTGGTGACGTCCGCCGGACCGTGGAGCCCGGCGGCCTTTGCCGGCGTAGATATCGCGGCGAAGTTCAATGCCCATCTGACGGGCTGCTACATCGATCCTTCGCTTCGATCGTTGCGCGGTATCGATGACGAACCCACCGTCATGGCGTTGCTGATGGATGCCCGCCGTATCGAGCGCGATGACTACGATTCCTTTGCGGCCTTCGCCCACGCGCGTGGCGTCAGGCATGTGTCCTGGCAGAGCACGGACGTTGCACCTGCAAAGACCATGCGGGCACTGGGCGCGTGGCACGACCTCATCGTTCTCGAGCGCGATCTTGCAGACGAATCGAGCATGCTTGAAGTGCTCGGCGAGGCCTTGCTGGCATGTCGGGTTCCCTGTCTGCTGCTCCCACCTCATTGGGACAAACCATTGAATTTCAGCCGGATGGTGGTGGGCTGGAACGGTGGCATCGAATCGATTCGCGCTGTGCACGCCGCACTTCCGCTGGCTGTCGCAGCGGATCAGGTGATTGTCCTCAAGGACGGCGCGCTGGCCCTGGAAAAGGAGGACCGTCAACCGTCATTCGATCCGACGATCTACTTGCGCTCGCATGGCGTGAGCGTCAGCGAGATTCCGCTATACGCCAGTCCGCTCAACTCGGGTCCGGAGTTGATGCGAACAGCGAGAAGGCTGTCTGCCGATTGCCTGGTCATGGGTGCCTATGGACACGCCCGCACGAGGGAGCGCGTACTGGGAGGCGCGACCCGCCACGTGTTGCAGCACGCGGACATCCCTGTACTGATGCAGCACTGAGGTGATTTTGCGCAAGCCCCGCTTTCGGCGACGGACACAGCCCATGGGACGCTTCGCATGGGTGCCGCAAGCAAAAGGAAACGATGCAAACGCCTTTGGGATTTCAACGGGCGGCGCTACAAACGATAACGATGCGCATACGCGGCATCGGTACAAGCGACCGGTGTATGGTTGGCGCTCCGTTTTCATATGTAGTGCAGAGCAATGCCTACTACCCATGATTCGCGATATCTCGCGTTCTCTTGCACGCGGCATGACACGGACATATCGGCCTTTGGCCGACTGGCTCTGGCCGCCGCGCTTTGCGTCATGTTCACATGGTTTCCAGCACTTGCCATGGCGGGACAATCACCCGCGCCAGCCACCACCACGATATCGACGGCCGCAGCACCTTCCACGGCCCTCTGTGCGAGCTGCCACGGCGAACACGGGGCAGGCTCCGACGTGCTGGGTACGCCTCGACTCGCCGGCATGAATCCGGAGTACCTGGCGCACGCTTTGTCGATGTTCAAGGACGGGACTCGCGCCAGCGTCATCATGCAACCGGTGGCACAACGCCTTTCCCCCGATGATATGCACGCGCTTGCAACGTACTTTTCAGCGCAGCATGCACCGCTTGCTCAGGCACAGCATGTTCCTTCGGCGGACCTGATTTCAGCAGGAAAGCGGCTTGCCGAAAGCGGCGGCGTGCATGATGTTCCCGCCTGTTTCAGCTGCCACGGCTCTTCCGGGCAAGGCAATGGCGCTCGCTTCCCGGCCATTGCGGGCCAGCCAATGACATTTTCGATCGCACGGATGCGCGAATTCCAGGCGAGGGCCAAAGCCGCGCCGCCGAAGCCGGGATCGATGACCGAAGTCGCATCGCGAATGGACGATGCACAGATCGAGGCGTCTGCTGCGTTCTTTTCCGTGACCATGCCTTGACCATGCGTGGGTTCAAAATGCGCTTGGCCACGCTTCGATCGCGCGAGTACGTTCTCCATCACTGCTCATCGACATGTTGCAGATGCTCGAATCCGCTGTCCGGGATGTCATGGCGCAAACGCTTGGCCCAAGCGTTGGTTTGGCCATCGGACTTTTGATCGGGATCGAACGGGAGCGCAGCAAAGGCAAAGGACCTGCGCGAGCGTCTGCCGGTGTACGCACCTTTGCCATTCTCGGCCTGACCGGCGCCGTTGCTGCGATGATTGGAAATGCCGCGCTATATATCTCGGGCATCTTCCTGTCGCTGGCGATGGTCGTCAGCTATGTGCGCACCCGCCGGGATGATCCCGGCCTCACCACGGAAATAGCGATGCTGCTGACCTTCCTGCTGGGAGGGCTGGCGTTGTCGTCTCCTGCCAAGGCCGCCTCGATCGGCGTTGTGGTTGCCATACTCCTTGCCAGCAAGCACACCTTGCATGCCATTTGCCGTCAATGGCTCAGTGAGGCTGAGCTCCAGGATTTGTTGACGCTGCTTGCAGCCGCGTTCGTCGTGCTTCCGCTGCTTCCCGACCATGCCATCGATCCATGGGAGGCGATCAATCCCCGCCGTCTTTGGGTGCTCGCCGTCGCCATCATGGCCATTGCCACACTTGGCTACCTGGCGCTGAAAGTGTTCGGCACCCGATTTGGCCTCGCCATCGCTGGCCTCGCGGGCGGCTTTGTTTCCAGCACGGCAACCGTCCTGACCATGGCGGAGCGGGCCAAATTGAACCCCGCGGGCACACCCTCTGTGGCTAGCGCGGCCATCATGTCCAACGTCGGGACGATGATCCAGCTCGCGGTCGTCGTGGGTTCCTTCTCGCTTCCGTTGCTGCGCGAGATGGCTGCGCCATTGATGGCGGCCGGTGTCATTACCATGCTGTCGAGCCTCGTTGTCAGTTGGAAGTCCTTCATGACGCCGGGCGGCGACAGCCCGCTCATGGAGACGCATCCTTTCCAGCCGGTATCCGTTCTACGTCTTGTGGCTTTGTTGGCGGCCGTCATGTTCGTCATTGCGCTGATCAGGGCCAACCTTGGCGCGGCGAGCCTTCCGTGGATGATGGTGTTCTCGGGCCTGGCGGATGTACACGCCGCTGCCGCGGCGGTAGCCCAGGCGGTATCCACCGATCAGATCGTCATGCGGCAGGCGGTCTTTTGCGTGACCATTGCGGTCGTCGTCAACGGCTTCTGGAAATGCGCCGTGGCATTCGTGAAAGGGCAACCGTCGTATGGAATTCGAGTGGCGCTTGCGCTGACGTTTGCCAATGCGGGGTTTGCCATTGCCGCGTGGATAGCGGCTTGAGACCGTAGGTCTTCATCACCAGCGGCGGAGGTATGGACGTGGCGGGCCGAGGCGTTCCTGCGCTTGGTCGCATCCAGCGTTTCCTGACGAAGGAAAAGGCCCCTGATGGGGCCTTCTTCATGTTCCATGGGTCATGCCCGTGGACGCCTTTGGGGCAGTGCTGCCAAATAGAGAAGGCTGGCCGCCATAGCAAATGCGGCAGCTGGCCCGCTCAGTGCAGAATCAACGCCGGCGGCGCCTTGCTGCCAGGTCGCGCGATGGCGTACATCTGCCAGCTGATGTCCTTCAGCAGTGCGTAGTGGTCGTCGCCCAGCGTGTAAAGATCGAAGTGGCCCTTGTCGGGCAAGAAGCGGAAGTCCGACTTGGCGCCCAGGCCATCCAGCACTGCTTTCAATTTATGCGCGGGACCCTCCAAATAGGCGCTGTCGACGCTGCCCACATAGAGGTGGATCTTGCCGTCCAGTTCGCCCTTGTGTTGTGGCCATTGCTGCTGCAAGCGATAGGCGATGTCGTAGTGGTCATGCCAGTAGCTCATCACCTTGGGATCGACCGCGCCGGTGTCGCGATCGAACATCGGCATCGGTCGACCGTCCTTGCCGCGCGGCGAGAACACCCACTCGAACGAGGCCATCTGGCCGCCGTATTCGCCGAATACGCGCTCCTGCTTGGAAAATTCTTCAAGCGTGGCGAGCACCTTGCCCTGATCGCGAAGAAACGGCCGCGGCTTGCCCTGCGCATCGCGATAGAGGTTGGCGTTTGGCGCGTACAGATCCACGCCAATGAAATCGTGGAAATCGCTTGGGTCCGGCGAGGTCGACCAGGTGCCGCCGAAGATCGACGGGTAGTTCGTCTGCAGCCATAGCGTGGCCCAGCCGCCGGACGAATGGCCGTTGAGGAAACGCCCGTTCGGCGTGGCGTCCATGTGGTACTTCGCTTCCAGTGCCGGAATCAGTTCGGCGGTCAGCGCCTGCCCCCAGGGGCCATTGTTGACCGAGTCGGCGAACTCCACGGTGCCGGTGTAGCCGGACTCATCCAGGAACACCCAGATCATCGGCGGCATCTCGCCCTTGCTCATCGCCGCATAGACACTGGCCAGCACGGGAATCATGCGGTCGTTGTTGCCACTGAAACCATGCGTGTAATACACCGTCGGGTAGCGCGTGGCGGCATGGGCGTCGTAGCCCGGTGGCAACAGTACGCGGCCACGCATGGTGATCGGATGGCCCCAGAAAGCACTCAACGCAGGGCTGGTGAAATCGATCGCCTGCGTATGCGCGCGCGCCTGCGTCAGCAGTTGGCGCACCGTGGCCGGAGTCTGGGCCGACAGCGTCCACGGATCGCTCGCCGGCAACGCGCGCGTGAGCTTCAACAACGGAGCGGAGGTGGCCGGCAGATGCACCGGCACCACGTCGCTGACCAGATCGCCGGCGCGACGACCGTCTACCACGTCATAGCCGTGATCCACATCGAGCACCGCCTGCATCAAGTAGTCGCCCGGCGGAAGCTTGGAAAAAGCCGCCGGAAAGGCCAGTTGATCGGCATCGAGCGTCACTGGCTGGCCTGGCAGCAGATGGGTCACCTCGCGCGCCGCCACCGACGTCTGCGCGGGGAAAAACGGACTGGCGTCGACCGCGTCGACCTTGCCATCCTTGGCCTCCGCCTGAGCCGCCTTTGCGTCGCGCGCGAACAGCAGCAGGCGACCGCTGGCCGGCTGCTGGGAAGCGCCATCCAATTCGATCTGGAAGAGGCTCTGCGCCGGTGCGGCCTGTTCGGCTCGTGCCAGCTCCGTCCACGCCATTCCGGCGCCAGTGACGCATACCGTTAGTAGCGCGGTGGCGATCTTGGTTTGATATTGACCCACAAACTCTCCTAAGCGGCCGTATGCACCGCCGATGAAAACATCGCTGATTCAGTAAGCCAGTACGAGCCGGCGTCCCGGACATTTTTATTTGGCGTTGACGGGCGCCAATGGCTTCGGTCGCAAGTCCCCAATGTTTGCTTGCGCGTGCGCCGCAGTCACCATGACGGCAACAGACACCCGACCAACCATCGGTCGTAAGTACTTGTTCAAGATTTGTCTCCGGGGAAGGCCATTGGGGAGATGGCCCTTTTCTACTTCGTTGGCGGCACGCACTCGGTTACGTATTTTTCTTGCCGGCTGAAATATGAGCTGCTCCCAACACTTCCTGTTTGTGACGAGGCCGGAACTTCCTGCCTCACACAGCTACGGGGTAACCAAGCGACGCCTGAGGCTAGCCCGCGCCAAGGTCAACGGAGCGCGAGAATTTGCTTGTCTTGTGGTGCGCATGCGCAAGCCTCGCAGCGGTGTGATGTCGTTGGCCGGAATCGACCATCAGACCAAGACGAGATTTCTTAAGGAATGCCAGTCATGAGTCTTCAATGCAGCGTGCGTCGCGGCGATCGGTAACTAAGCAGGCGGCCGTTGCGATCATCCTGCCAAGATAGCGCACGACAAACGGGACGGACGTAGTTAAGTCCTACTGTCATTGTTCGAACTAACTTCCACCGTCCCGTTTGCTCCGGTCATCTCTGGGTTAGCGCACCTCACCGCGAACCAGCATCGGCTGGCGCTTTCCATAAGTCAGCGAACGCCATACCCATTCCACCGGGCCAAACTGGAAATAGCGTAGCCACAGCGGACTCACGGCCAGGTTGAGCGCCCAAACTCCGAACACCACGTACATCAACTGGTAGTACTGCAAGGTGCCGAACAGCTTCCACGGCCCCCATATGAAAATGAACTGACACAGCAGGCTGGTCAGCAGGTAATTGCTCAGCGCAGTCTTGCCTACCGCAGCAAGTAACCGCTGCATCCGCTTGAAGGCTCCCAGCTTGATCAAAATCATTACCACCGAGACGATGGCGAACATGCCCGCCTCGCGCGTCAGGTAGTAAGGGAGAAACAACCATTCCTCCGCAGTAAGAAAGAAGAAGTGGCCGTTTCCATACGTGCGCGCCACGCCCATCGCCAGCAACGGCAACGAAATGCCAAAGCCGATCAGCGCGGTCCACAGGTAGGTTGCCAACGATACTTCAGCGGTCAAGAAACCCAGCTGAAACAAGCCCATTCCCATCAGCATGGGAGCCAATTCATCCCCCATCAGAACGACGTGGTTGGATACACCCGGCCCAAAATAGCCCTGCATCCTATCCAGGACGCCATCCCAATAACCCTGCTGGCGAGCTTCTGCGACCCTCTGTTGCACCTGCGCGGGGGCTGCTCGCTTGGCAAAGGTATCGACACGCGCCTGCCAGGCCACCTGCTCGGCGCGCTCGGACGCGCTGAGCGGCTGGTGCTGCTGCACTTTGGTCGCAATCACCGCGGCTTCGCGCGACAGGCTGAAATCATGCTCGCTGTGTAGGACGACATTGATGGCGAACGTGCTCAACAACGACATCACGGTTCCGGCCAGCAACAGCTTCTTGGGGTTGGCTTTGCGGAACGGATAGAGAAAGAGCAGCGCCACCAGGCCGTAATCGAAAAGAATATCGCCACCCCAAATCAAGCAGGCGTGGATCAACCCAAACAGCACCAGCAGCATATTGCGGCGCAGATAAATATCCGCAATGGCACCGCCCGCACCGCGCTTCTCGGCGCGACTCGTCAACAAGACAACGCCAGCGCCGAACAGCATGGAGAAGATGCCGCGCATCTTGCCTTCGAAGAACAACCACTTGATGTAAAACAGCGCCAAGCTCCAATGCGCATGCGGGCCGGAGAAGGCATCCAACGAGGTGCCGCTAGGGATGTCGTGGTACATCGCATGCACATCGCCGAATGAGTCGATATTCAGCACCAAGATGCCGAGCAGCGCGAATCCGCGGAGCACATCGATGCTGGATATCCGTTCGGCGCGCTTCACCGGCGCTGCCGCCACCGGCGATGGATCGCTATGCTCATGGGTCGCGGACGCCGCCTCCGGCGCAAAGCCGACTGGCACTGCGGTAGTCGAAATCATCATGGGTTCCTACGGTGTCAAGTGATTAGAGGGTGCAGCGGGTAACCGGCAGCGGCACATCCGTTCGAAGTGCCAATCTGCAGCGCACGCATCGATCAGGAGGAAACCCATGGCGAACACGGTCGACAATGCGACTTGAGCCAGCGTCGAGGGGTCTCTGGCTTCTCAATCCCTTGTTGCTTCCATGGCTCGATCTCAAGCTGATAGCTGGCAGCGGCAGCTTGCGTGACTTCACTCATCGCACAGGCTGATGCCGATGCAATTAAATACGGCGAAAACATACGTTTTAGTTTCACGAGCACTTACCCTGCTGATGGTGACAACACCGACGTATCAGCTAGTCCTTCAGCCTCCACGGAGAGGCGCAGCCGACTTTGCGGCTTGGCCTTATGGCGTAGAATCCAGCGCACCCCAAGAAGGTGCAGTCCTTGTTGCTCACGCCATAAAGAGCGTTAGTTCGATCCTGGGGTCGATTGGTTATCCGATAGGCTCGAAGTGCTCAGTCATCATTCATTTGTTGGCAGTCGCGAGAGAAATTCTTGCCTCCCACTTTTGGATGAGGGATCGCCACCATGTCTGCTTTCGACCCATGGCGGACATCGCAGGGAAGCCACGGGGAGAGATCGATGAATCGGCAGTGGGAGACTTGCCCCAAATGCACCGCTCACTTTGAGGGGCGAGGGGCTCTGCTGTGGGGCGGGATTGCCACGTCCCACGGATTCGCGCTGCCCGCTGCGTCCTCAAAAGTACGGTGCCCCAGTTGCGGGTGCGTTTTCGCAGCGAAGAATGTTCGGTTCTTCGGTTTTCTGTCTGCCCCTGCACTCTGCTTCGTTCTTCTTGCAGGCGTGGTCCTTGGCCTGCTCGTCGTTATGCTTTCATCGCTTCTGTGAGATGAGCGATTCGATCACCAGGATGTTCGTTTCCGACCCACGCAACGTAGCCATGGCACTTGGCTGCTTCAAGCAGTAGCTAGGCTGCAACTCTAAGGAGAAGTCGATGGCGTCGCGGCTATGGAGTGCAGTTCTCTGGCTATCCGTCTCGTTAGTCGTTTCATGGCCAGCGGCCGCTAAGAAGGCCGATCGCCTGCAGCCGATCAATACCACGGCAAAATCGACAAGCGCTTACAACCTTCCCAATTCGGTGACCACACTAATCGGAGCGGTGAAGGTGACACAGGGCACTATGGTCGTTACAGGGGACGTCGCGAGGCTCTATTTCGACGCTGACCAGCAGATATCGCATATTGTCGTGAAAGGACATCCCGCTCACTTCCAAGAGTTGGACGAGCAAGACCGCTTGGTTAGCGGCGATGCGGATTCCCTGGATTACGACAACGTCAATCACATCGCGGCACTGACGACGGGGGCCGTCGTGACCATTGAAGGCCAAGGCAATGTGCATGGCGATAGGTTGACGTATAACCTCGACACCACCGCCATGCATGCTGAGAGCACCGACGAAGGATTCGTAACGGGAACAATCCTTCCCAAGCAAAAGAACACTGCTCCAAACCGGCTGCCATCAACGAATCACCCGTGAAGTCAGAGCATTGCCCAGTTTGAGCGCTGTGTGGCGCGAAAGCCGAGTGGCGCACCAATGGAGCGCGCCACTCGAATTGCCTGGTTCTGGTTTGGGCCGATGTCTCGTCAGGATTTGATGAACGCGAGAAGGTCGGGGTTGAGAACGTCCGCGTGGGTGGTCAGCATGCCGTGCGGGAAGCCAGGGTATGTCTTCAGCTTACCGTTCGTGAGCAGGTTGACCGCGCGCGGCACCGCACTGGCGAACGGGACGATCTGGTCGTCTTCGCCATGCATGACCAGGACCGGCACGGTGATTTTCTTCAGGTCCTCGGTGTAGTCCTCCAGCCAGGAGGACACGGTCTCGTAATGGGCCTGGGCGCTGCCAGCCATGCCCTGGCGCCACCAGTTCGCGATCACCGGCTCAGACGGTTTGGCGCCCGGACGGTTGAATCCGTAGAACGGGCCCTCCGGGACTGCCCGGTAAAACTCCGACCTGTTGCCAAGCATGCCTGCCCTGACCCCGTCGAAAAACTCCTGCGGCTGACCGGCAGGGTTCGCGTCGGTTTTCACCATGTTCGGCGTCAACGAGGCCACCAGCACTGCCTTGGCGACACGCTCCTGATGGCGAGCAACGTAGCGGGCCACCTCGCCGCCGCCGGTGGAGTGCCCGATGTGGATCGCGTCGCGGAGGCCGAGGTGTTCGGTCAGTGCAGCGAGATCGGCGACCCAGTGATCCATGTCGTTGCCGGTGCCGACCTGGTCGGATCGACCGTGCCCGCGTCGGTCATGGGCGATCACCCGATAGCCGTGCTGGAGGAAAAACGTCATCTGGGCATCCCAGTCGTCGGCCGAGAGGGGCCAGCCATGGCTGAAGACGATCGGCTGGCCTGAGCCCCAGTCCTTGTAGAAGATCTTTACGCCGTCCGGAGTGGTGATCGTAGGCATTGCTGGTACCTCCAATGAGAGATGGATGGAAGCGTTGGTGCTCCGCGAGGCATCGAGCGTGCTGCCAGCGGCTTCTTTCGAAGTCTTGTTTCACAATGCGGATCTGAAAACATGCGAGCGGAATGCACTCCGACAATGCTGCGATGAATCTCTAGATATCCCTCGGCGCGACGCCCTTGCTCCTGGCGCTCGAACGCATCGAGTACAAGAATCGACCGATGATTGAGCACTCCGAATGTGGCGACCACGCCAGCGAGAACTCCACCTGGGCGCTTGGCTCGTCGATGGCACGGAAGGCCACGCCCGGAAAGCTCACTTCTGCCTGGCTTTGTTGCGCGAGCGTCACGCCGAATCCCGCGGCCACCAGGCTGAAGATGGTTTGCTTTCCAGCAGGAACGGGATTAAGCGGCATGCCTGGTCCCATCATCCTGGCATAGAACTCCCGCATGGCGTGGCTTTGAGCCCAGTCTTGGACGTAGATGTTTTCACCTAGCAAATCGCTCCAGCGCAGCGATGTGCGTTGAGCGAGCGGATGGTCTTGGGGCACCGCCGCCACCATTCGCTCGCTATAGAGTGGTTCCATGACGATGCGCGGCCATGGCGCGTAGCTTGGTATCAGCGCGACGTCGATACGTCGCGCCACGAGCTCAGAGAACAATTCGAGATCCGGCAGTTCATGGACGACCAGGCGCACGGCGGAATGACCCTCGCGCCAGTGCGCGAGCATGTCGCGCAGGGGCTCGCCCAATGGAGGCGATCGAACGCCCAGGCGAAGCTCTCCTGCAGTGCCTCGCGCCACTCCCGCGGCGACATCCGTCACCGTTTGCAGACTGGCGAGCATTCGCCTGGTTTCAGTAAGTACCGGTCCGGCCGCAGGAGTAAGCGCAACGCCTTGCTTGCTTCTCTCGAACAGGCTCAGGCCCAGATCTTCTTCCAGTGTTGTCACGCTTCGGGTCAACGTCGAAACCGAAACGCCCAGCCATTCCCCAGCAGCTGAAAAGCTGCCGTGTTCAGCGACGGCGACGAAATACTTGAGGCCAGTGAGTTGCATGAGTCCAATTGGTCTAGTCTTCAAGGAGGCTACGTCCGACGCCGGGGCTCCAGATGCCGCCCCGGCCTGCGCAATGAAAGATCCAATGGGCCGAAGTACTGTCAATGTGCTCCGTAACAGCTTGGCAACAGACCTGTGCGGTGCAGGTGCGTGTCGGCCCACGCAACGTTTCACCAGACTCTAGCGGAGGATATGACCGGCCACATCTCGTCTCTTGAGCAACTCGTATTGCTTCGTGAGCAACGATCAGTTCGAACCAAGGCGCCCGGGGCAGGGATGAGGTATCTGAGCTGACGTCCGAAGGACGGTGCCTCCACCATGGACATCTCGTAACTTCTTCTTGGACGTCATAGGAGACACCCGGGCCGGTGGATGCCGCGTGTAATTTGCGCCTGTCTTTGGATGTCCAGGGAGCGGATGCGCCATAGCCCATCGCGCCGCACTCGAAGGGTGATGCTGCGTTACAAAAAAACGTATCAGGAAGGCCTGCGAGCTGGGGCCGACTCCAGTGCGCGTTTCAAGCCAGCGCGACTCGCGCCTGCCTCGAATGACTAGGTGAACAGTGCACGTTGGCCGAACGGGCTGTGGTGCCAATTCCACGGGGCCATCCTGGCTCCATGTCCGCTCTGGGGCCGAAAGCGGTCATGGGATCCCGCAGCGCGGCCGAACTGGTGCTAACGTCCGCTTCGGACCCGGAGCGGACCTTCAACGGAGCAACGGTTTATGGGACGGGGGACCGAGTGAAGAAGCGGACGCCAATGGCGGTTGTTGTTCTCGCTGCGATGGTTGCTGGCGGGTGTTCTTCGTCAAGCCGTCACCACCTTGATGACGCTGCCGGCGATTTCTGTGTGCCTGAAGGTCAGACGGTGGCTGATGTTTGGTGGGTTCCAGCTGATCCTCCGGGAGCGCCTCATGGGTTCGCTTTTGCTGGCTGCGATGGCGTAAGGGGCCCCGACGCTGCGCAGTGCCCGTTTCCCAGTTCGATCAGTGGTGGAGTCGTCGAACAGCGGTCGGCATTTCGTTCGCAGAGGTGGGCCGATTTCGGTGCCGAGTCGACACTGAAGTCTGAGATCCTCTCTTCTACTACGGTGATAAAGACCTCCGAACGCGATGGCACACTCACAGTTCACCGTGGAAGGAACTGGGATGTTTGGAGTCACGTGGTGACGCCGGACATACAGCGAGAATCTCCACAACTCGCCGACGACGATGTCCTGCTAGCCAGTTGCCATGCCAATAGTGAACCGTTGGCAGGCGACAACTCTTGGCCAGCCGGCTTGGAGTGCAGGCGTGCAGTACTTGCTAGCGATTACTCGCTCGAGTATTCGTTCCGGTCGGAAAGCATGTCCCATGAATCAATGCGCCACCTAGACGGGTTAGTCATCGGGGCTATCAATCAATGGCAATGCGGAGGTCGGCGTTAGAAGCGCCTCACCGCTGCAATACTGCATGTGTTATCGGTAAGGTCAGCTTTCGACTGCGACTTCAGACGGTCAACGCAACACACTATAGACGCGCAAGCGGAAGGAGTGTTGCATGGCACCCAGCGGGCGTAATACCCACAGTCTTCGAGTGCGACATGGGGTACTGCACCGTCACCCAGCGGCACGCGCCAGGTCAGAATTCCATCTTCCACGGAAGGAGTCATCGGCGTCATGGCCGAGATGGCCATCTCCATGTATGGCCCCGTGGTGAACACCGCCGCTCCCATCCTGTCCCTGTTCGCCAGGTTTTGCGACAAGATCCATTCGCCTATCCGACCCTTGCCGTCGTAGTGACCGGCACGAAAGCGCGAATCGTATCCGGCCTTCTTCAGTGCGTAGTCAAGATTTCCATAGACGAAGAACCGGATGCCTTCCTCTATTGCTATCTCGTAGCATCGAATGGCCCAGTAAATTTCAGTCTTCTCGCCTGTATTGAATCCATCGATATTGATGAAGGCTCCGTCGCAGCCACGAAAGCCCTCTCGCAGCACCGCTTCGTCAGCGAAGCTTCCCTCCAGGATCGACACATTGCCAAGTGCAAGCAGCGCCTTTGCGCGTCGGGACGTTGCGTCGCGGCTAAGCGCGCGCACGGAATATTTCCTATCGGCAACGAGGGCGCCCACCACGGGTAAACCCTGGGCGCCTGTCGCACCGATGACGAAGATCTTGGAGATTTCCTGGGAAGACATGATCGTTTCCACGGTGGGATGAGAGCTCGCCTTGGTCGGACCGCTCGACAGCATGGCCACACCATTCCCGGCCATAGCTGTGCCTGGATGGGTCCGTTCGCCTGTCAGCTCGCTCGAATTGTCTCGGCTCGAGATGACTAACTCTTATAACTGGAGTTACTGTATCTCAGGCTCAACCCGAGGGCAAGGGCCCGTTACCTGAAGGCATTCGGGCCGCAGATGAAAGCGGGTAGTACATGGCGCACTTTCGTTCCAGCGTGCAGGAATTTGTCGCCGCAAAGACGAACTCCTATGATGAGAGTGGCAGCGGGAGTTTCCCGTCACTGGATGAAAGGGTCATGCGTTCCAAGGGTTTTGAGGGAATGGTCTGTTCGATCGCTGGCGTCATGGGCGCCATTGGCGATCGATGGGGATTGCTGATCCTGCGCGACCTTATTCTTGGCATCAGTCGGTACGACGACTTTCGCCAGTCCTCGGGCGTGACCAATGCGACGCTTAGCGATCGACTGAAACATCTCGAGGCGAACGGCCTCGTCGAACGGCAGCGCTATCAGACCAATCCAGAGCGGTTCGAATATTTCCTGACCGAGAAAGGACGGCAAATTGCGGCCGTGATACCCGTTCTGGCCCAGATTGGGGATCAATTGGGAATGTCCGGAGCCTCGGCGCCTCCGATCAAATTCGTCAATCGAGAGACTGGCGAGGAGGCGATGTGGGGCTTTATTGATAAGCGCACAGGCAAGCCGCTGCATCCGAGAGACCTCGCCATCACGGAAGGACCCGGCGCGGACGCGCTGTCCAGGTGGCGCCTAGCTCATGGCACGCATCGTCGCCAGAAGCACCAAATCACCGCGAAAGATAGCGCGCCGGCCCAGGCGTCTAAATCTAAGACTCGACGCGGCAATCCTCCATAACAATGGGCTGATGGAGCGCTCATAAATTGAGCGCGACCTCGCGACATGCTTGGGACTGACGACCGGCAGAGGCCGAAACGGTGAAGTCTCACCAACAATCTGTACGCGGTGGCGCCTACAAGCGTATGACCGTCTACCGCGCACCATCGACCACAAGTTCTAGATGACTGGAACGATTAGCGCGCGTATCCGGCTAAGCGATCGAGCAGGGCGATAGCCTTAGCCCGGATTGCGTACACGTTCAAGAGAGCCGATCTACAGCCCGCGAGGCATAGCGATATGCCTTGGGCGACTGGCCGGTCATGCGCTTGAAGGCGTTACTGAATGCGCTCTCGGATGTGTAACCGAGCGATTGAGCGATAAGCGCGACGGGTGTGTTTCTTTCTCGAAGCGTGCGTTCCGCCAGACGCATTCGCCATTGGGCTAGATAAGTCAGTGGCGCGACGCCCGCACCCTTCTTGAAGTGGAAAGCGAAGGTCGTGCGAGACATGGCGCAAGCCTTGGCAAGCTCATCAAGTTGCCACGGCCGCGCGGGATCGTCGTGCATCAATCGGAGCGCTGGTGCAATGCGCGGGTCTCCCAATGCACGCAGCCATCCCGCCATGGGCTCCGAGGTTTTCAGATGGGCGCGCAGAATCTGGATGAAAAGCAGTTGCGCCAGTTGCGCTGCGACGAGCGAGGCTCCGGGCAGGTCGGACGTCTTTTCTTCGACCAATCGATCGAGCAGCCATCGAAACGTCGTCGCCTGCGGCGATGCAGCCGGCACGTGGATCCATGGCGGAAGGACGTCCAACAGGAGCCGGCCGCTCGCCGGATCGAGCAAGACATGGCCACCGACGTGACCGAAATCATTTCCGTCGCCCAGAGCCGCCGACGACGTTTTCGCACGGGAAAACACGCTCATCGCCTCGATAGGCGGAACGTCAGGATCGCTCGCCAGAACGAATGAGCGTTTTGCAGTCAGTAAACCTACGTCTCCGGTTTCAAAGCGGACCGGCTCCGCTTCACCATCGATGCATACCCAGCAAGAGCCCTTCACGACGGCGAAGAATTTGATCTTATCCGGCGCGGGAAAACGGATCGCCCACGTGCCGCCGGCTGTGAAGCCGCCGGTCATCAGGGACTCGGCGTTGGTCAATTGGAGGATGTCGGAGAAGGGATCGGCACTCATGCTCGTACTATCGCGCAAATAAGTCGCACGATGAAGCATTACGAATCCGAGAGAGCAGCTCTAACCTTCGCCTTCTTCGCCGCGCCATTCTCGACAAGGCAGCGACACCTGTTCAACCGACGCTCTTAGAGGAACCGCATGAACGACAACGACGCACGGGTGCTCGTCACCGGTGGAACCGGATTCATCGCGCAGCACTGTATTTTGGCACTGCTGTCTCGCGGCTACCGCGTGCGAACCACGGTGCGTTCGCTGGCACGAGAAGCCGAAGTGCGCGAGCACCTCAAGGGGGGTGGTGCCGAACCGGGAGATCGCCTCTCTTTCGTCACTGCCGACTTGAGCGCAGACGATGGTTGGGCGGAAGCCATCGCCGGTTGCGTCTACGTCATGCACGGCGCGTCGCCAACGCCAACGGGACACCAGACCAGCGAAGACGATTGGATCAGGCCTGCCGTGGACGGCAATCTGCGGGTGCTTCGTGCAGCGCGTGACGCCGGGGTTCGGCGCGTGGTGCTGACCTCGGCGTTCGGAGCGATCTGCGCTGGACATGGGCCCATGACGCGCCCGTTCAATGAAACCGATTGGAGCGACCTGACCAAGACGAATGTCTGGCCGTACCAGAAGTCCAAGACGCTATCGGAGCGCGCAGCCTGGGACTTCGTTCGTCGCGAGGGCGCAGGGCTGCAGCTATCCGCGATCAACCCGGTCGCGGTGTTAGGACCGGTGCTTGGCGCAGACTACTCTCATTCCATCCGACTGATCAAAAGCCTCCTGGATGGCCAGCTCGGGAATCCCAGGATCAATTGTGGTTTTGTGGATGTGCGCGACGTCGCTGATCTGCATGTACGCGTCATGACGAATGAAGCGGCGAAAGGTGAACGCTTCCTGGCCGTTGCTGGCGAGAGCATGTGGCTGGCAGATGTGGCGAGAGTCCTGAAAGAACGCATGGGGCCGGTCGCCAGGAAGGTATCGACACGGACGCTGCCCAACTGGGTGGTGCGTCTGGGTGCACTCAAAGATCCCGCATTGAAAGGTTCCGTACCATTGCTGGGCCTGCGCCTCAACGCCACCAGTGAAAAAGCCACCCGGCTATTGGGTTGGACGCCGCGCCCGCGTGAGGAAGCTATCGTGGCTGCCGCCGAAAGCCTTATCCGATTTGGTTTGCTACGCGACGCATAAGGTTGGCCGCGCCTATTCACGGTGGCCGCTAAATTGAATGGTCGTGGTTCTCAAAAGTGGTGTGTTGATAGGTCGGATCACTGACGAGAGCCGACGCACGCTGCATAAGGCATATAAGCACACAGGGTAGAAGGAACTACGAATAAGTTTGCGACTTCTGCTTCCGAGAGAGGCATGGCGGACGTCACGCTTGCTGAAGCGTCCCGCGGCGGCGCTTGAGGATGTCTGTGCCCAGGTCAGTAGCGCTCGACCCACGGCCTGATTTCGATCTCTGAAGACCATGCACTGCGCTGCTGGCAAAGCATATCGATATAGGTCTGCGCGACAGCATCGGGATCCAACGTAGCATCTGACGGGTCGGACTGCCCTGCCGAACGCACGCTTCCGTCAATGACGAAATGGGCGACATGAATGCCTTTGGGCATGAGCTCGCGAGCGGCGCTTTGTGCCAGACCACGCAGCGCAAATTTGCCCATGGCAAAGGGCGCTGAGAGAGCGAATCCCTTAACGCCTGCGGTGGCGCCCGTCAGAAGGATGGCCCCCTTGCCGGCAGGCACCATGCGCTTGGCCGCCTGCTGCACCGCATAGAACGCACCCAAGGCTGTTACAGCCACTGCTTGCTCAACGCTTTTCGGGTCGAGTGTGGTGACAGAGCCACGGACGTAGCCACTAGCGTTGTAGATAACGACTTCGGGCGCACCGATGAGGGCATCCGTTTCGCCAAAGAGGCGCTCCATCTCAGAGGCGTGAGCGGCATCGACGGAAAGTGCGAATGCCCCAGTCTCCTCGGCAAGGGAACGCAGGTTTTCTGCAGCCCGAGATGCGATAACCACTGGTAAACCTGCCTCCCGGAGAGACCGGGTAAGCGAGGCACTAATACCCTGGCCAGCGCCAATGATCAGTGCATTCCGATAGAAGTGGGTGTTCATGCCGTTACCGTGGGGTGAGTGGTGGGTGCGAGCGGCGGTTCGGACGGCTCTTGGTCGACCAGATAGGGATCAGCCTGGATGGGCAGAACCTCTCCGAGCCACAGGGCATCGAAGAGATGATCGCGTCGAGGATGTCCGGTGTTGGGGTGCACGAGAATGGCCAGCCCTCGCCGGTTCAACATGAGCCAAGGCAGGAAACGGCTGAATTCGCTGGGTGCGAACGACACTTGATACATCGGTCGGGCGTGCGGCCCGATAGGTCTGTCCCACCACCGTCCCATGGCGACGGAAAAGCGTTCTTCGATATCTTGTCGCAGTGTTTGGGCGATCGCGGCCTGTAGCGGGCCGTCAAAATAGATGTGAGCGTGATAGCTCGTGATGCTGTCGATGGATTGGACCGTCATGAAAATTCTCCGGGTAGCGGGAGAAGCCGAGTCCATCGGGATCCCGATACATCACTCCGCGCGGTGAAAGAGCCAACACCATCTCGCGATGGCGTTGGCTCAGTGAGTCAGGCGACGGTCGTCGTAGGCGCGTCAAACAGGTCGACCCTGCCACCTGTGTAAAGCGGACGTGCGCCTTCGAGCACCGTGTACGGGAACGTCGGCGGCAACGCACTGACGGCATCCAGGCGTGCGATGTGTTCCGGCGACAGTTTCAGGTTCGCCGCGGCCAGGTTGTTGTTGAGCTGCTCCAGCGTGCGCGGGCCAATGATCGGCAAAGTGCCCTTGGCGGCGACCCAGGCAATGGCTACTTCGCTGTTGGTAACGTTGAGCTCACGGCTGACCTCGATGAGCGTGTCGAGAATGGCGGTGCGCAGCGCCGAGTTCTCCGGCTGGAACACGTTGCCGCCAAAGCCTTCGCGACGGCCGGTGGCACCTTGCTGGCGATATTTACCCGTCAACATGCCGCCGCCCAGCGGAGACCACGCCACCATGCCCAGGCCCAGCGCCTTGCCGGCCGGCAAGAGTTCCTGTTCGCTGCTGCGCTCCACCAGGCTGTGCTCGAACTGGAGGCCGACAATGGGGGCCGAGCCACGCAGTTCAGCGATGGTCACCGCGCGAGCCACGCGCCATGCTGGGAAATCCGACAAGCCTGCATAAATGACCTTGCCCGCGCGCACCAGGTCGTCGAACCCGCGAACAATTTCCTCGACCGGCGTGACGCCGTCGGACATGTGTACCCACAGGAGGTCGATGTAGTCGGACTTCAGGCGCTTCAGGCTGTCCTCCACCGAGGTCACCATAGCCTTGCGGCTGTTGCCCGTGGCCAGAATGCCGCCCCTAGCGCCGCCGGGCGCGGTGTATTTGGTGGCTACGACGAAGTCGTCGCGGCGACCCGCAAGCGCCTCACCGATGATTTCTTCAGACTGACCGCCCTGGTAGGAGTTTGCCGTGTCAATGAAATTGCCGCCCGCGTCGGCGTAAGCGTCGATGATGCGGCGGGCGTCGTCGTGATCGGCGCCGTAACCCCAGCCCGTGCCGAAGTTGCCCGCGCCAAGCGCGAGCTCGGAAACACGCAGACCGGTGTTGTCGCCAAACAGTTTGTAACGCATGTTCGAATCTCCATTGAGTTTATTAATTGCAGACGCAATTAAAGCGTCGAGTAAGTTATAATTGACTTTGATGGCGAGTGCAACTAAAAATATGCCGTCCGCGTTTTTTGCGGTCAGGAGTGAACAAATGCGTGTTTCCAAGGAGAAAGCGGCTGAAAACCGGGATGCCCTCCTGGATGCCGCCAGTCGACTGTTCCGCGCGCGCGGCATCGACGGCGTCGGCGTGGCGGAAATCGCCAAAGCGGCCGGACTGACCCACGGCGCGCTATACGCCCACTTCAAATCCAAAGATGAGTTGGCCGCGGCCGCGTTCGAACACGGATTCGCCGGCAACATGGTCGACACCCAAGAGTGGGCTGAAGCCCATAATCCAAAGTTCGAGGACTTTCTCGACGGACTGCTTTCCACGCGCATGCGGGACAGTCTCGAGACCGGCTGTCCGATGGCCGCATCTGCGAGCGAAATTGGCCGGCAAGGTGAGGCCGTGAGCACCAGTTTTGCGCGCTCCTTTGAGGAGCAGGTGGGATGGCTAGAGCGTTCGTTGGAGCGGGATATCCCCGCTGCGGAGCGACGCCGGCTGGCCATTGCAGCCGTGGCGGCTGAGATCGGCGCCGTTGCGGTCTCTCGAGCGATTCTGAAGACGGATGCCACCTTAGCTAACGACATTCTCGACGCCGTTCGTCTTGCATTGGGCAGTGCTCACCAGGCCGCGAAGGCCCGCCTCGCTTAGGCTTGCTCGCGTACCCGAGGTCGGCATGGTGAAGATAGGCCGTGCTGGCGATGCGAAGCAGCGTGGGCGTGCGCATGCCAAACATGACCGTCGGACCGGCGTCGGCAAAACTCTGAAATGTGGGTGTGCCTTGAGCACGCCAAAGCGATTGGGAGCCGACACGCGACTAGCTCATCGTGGCCGGGCTATGGCCCTGCGGGCAAGATTCCAGCCTCCACGGCTGCCTCGAAGAGGGGGCAATTAGACGCCATTTCTTCCTCAGATGGACTCAAACGACCAATCGCGAACACATCTGAGATGGGCGCACCGATCGCCGTCCAACATGTAAGCCCTCGTTGCATCCGGAAATCGTACGGGCGCCTGTAGCCAAGATAGTCAAAGGGTGCGCGGCCGTCCGGAACAAAAAGGATGCG
Source organism: Dyella japonica (assembly GCF_040545895.1). Lineage (GTDB taxonomy): Bacteria > Pseudomonadota > Gammaproteobacteria > Xanthomonadales > Rhodanobacteraceae > Dyella > Dyella japonica_D. The sequence goes on along the minus strand of NZ_JBEPMU010000001.1, from coordinate 1,043,702 downwards.
GTTCGCCACGCCTCCATTTGGCGTGACATCCACATAGTCGCCCCGATTTGATCGCCAGACTGCGTGGTGCTGGGCGAAGAAGTGCTCGTCACCATACTTCCATATCGCCCATCCAAAGATGGGCTTCCCGCCATTTTCAATGGCGTGCTGCAGGGCGTTGTACCAGCACTTTAACTCGCGGTATCCCGGAAAGGGGTTGACGGGAATGAAGATTGGCCGTCCGTCGTTTTCGTAGGATTGGCGCGTCATACCTCTTGCCGGTCTAACGTTCTCGCGTCCGAGCGCCGCTATAAAAAAGTGACAGCTCGGCATATCCAAGTCGGGGACGATGGGTGTGGGTGATCCCAAGATGCTCGCCTCATAAAGTAGAGAGCTTTATTCGGCTGAAGGTTACGAATCTTAAGTTGAGGCGAAGATTCGAATGTGCCGCACCGCCCTGGCGCCCTGTATCGAAGAACATCAGCGTGCCGATCACCACCAGCGACATGTTCACGTCCAACCGGAACGGGTGCTAAGTTCGACCGGAATCCGCAACAGACGGGAGGGACCAAGTTCGGCACCACTATGCCCCGCGCAAAGCAGCGCGATGTTGTTGCGGCGGTCCGCTCTAGCTGCGCGCCATCGCAAAGATGGGCATGCCAATCGTCGAGTGCCGTTGACGCGAGTGGGCCTTGGCAGACGTTGAACTTCGAAACGCCGGCCGAACGATTCCAGCAATGTGTTGCAATGACCGGCTGAAGTCGCAACCCATAGCAGACCTTTCGTGAACCGCTAAGGCGAGGCCAAGCTTGGCCGTGGGCTCCTGCACCGCAATGGATCCCTCAAGTGCCCAAGTTCCCGTGTGTCTCCCGGCCAGCTGAGGCCGCCGACACCAATGTTTGTACACCCTCTATGACACCAATGTTTGTACAACCGGTACATACATTGGTGTCATGCCCACGCGCCATCTCACGCGGTCCATGACTTCATACCCATGCGCTAGTGTTAACTCCACACTATTGTTGACTCCAAGATGAGTAGCAGTGCGGGTGGGGCGTGGAAGACAACAGCAGCCATCTGAAGAAATTCCAGAAGGAGCTGTCGGCGGGCACCGTATCGCTGGTGTTGCTGGCGGTGCTGGGGCAGTCGCGGCAGCCGATGTACGGCTATCAGATCGCCAAGCGTCTGGAAGAGGTGGGCGAGGGCGTGCTCGCGGGCAAGCAGAGTGCGCTGTATCCCGTATTGCGCAATCTCGAAGGGGCAGGCTTGTTGGCGAGCGAGGTGGAGCCCTCGGTCAGTGGGCCGCCGCGTCGCTATTACCGCATGACGAAGCAAGGGCGCGAGGTGTTGCGCGACTGGGTGGAAGCCTGGACGGCCACACGCGATTCCGTCGATGGCGTTTTGCAAGGAGGGGTGTAATGAACGCACCACGCACGATTGCCGAATACCTGAATCAACTGCGTGCTGCGCTCAAGGGCGCGGACCCGGCGTTGATCCAGGATGCGTTGTACGACGCGGAAGAACATCTTCGCGCGGAATTGGCGGACAACCCGCAGCGCAGCGAAGCGGACATGCTGGCTCACGTGGTCAGCACGTATGGTGCGCCGGAGGAAGTGGCGGACATCTACCGCGACCAGGAGATCAAGATCCAGCGCGCACTGCGTCCGCCGCCGATGCCGCGGCGACGTTCGGCCTTGGGCCGCTTCTTTGGCGTAGCCGCCGATTCCCACACCTGGGGCGCGCTGTTCTACATGATCCTGGCGCTTGCCACCGGCATCTTCTATTTCACCTGGGCCGTGACGGGCATTTCGTTGTCACTGAGCCTGTCGGTGCTGATCATCGGTGTTCCATTCGCCATTCTTTTCCTTGGCACCGTGCGTGCGCTGTCGTTGATCGAAGGGCGCATCGTCGAGACCATGCTTGGCGTGCGCATGCCGCGTCGGCCGCCTTATCCGTCGAATGCAGGCATGTCGTTCTGGCAACGCGTGGGCGCGATCTTCACCGACGCGCGCACCTGGACCACGGTGTTCTACATGATGTTGATGTTGCCCCTGGGCATTATCTACTTCACGCTGACCATCACGTTCCTGAGCATTTCGCTGGCCTTTATCGGCACGCCGATCATGAAGGCGTTGAGCGCGTATGACGTGATCTATCTGCAATGCGGCATCCCGCACTGGTTGTGCGACAACAACTATTGGCCATTGGCCGTGCTCACCTGCATCGGCGGCGTGTTCCTGCTGTTCGCCACGCTGCACATGGTGCGTGGCCTGGGCAAGCTGCACGGCGCCATCGCCAAGGGGCTCTTGGTGCGCCTCGTGGGCGAGGGAGCCTGAGCCATGTCGGCGAACGTATTGGCGCAATGGGTCGGCCAGTGGCGTGGCGAGGAAACCATCGCCACTACGCGATGGGGACAGGGTGGCCCCGCGACCGCTGAGTTCATCGCACACATGGAACTCAATGGTCGCGTGCTCGTGCAGGACTATCGCCAGGAGCGCGATGGCAAGCTGTCCTTGCAGGTACACGCCGTGTTCGTGGCGGAACCCGACCATGACCAATACAGCCTGTACTGGTTCGACAGCTACGGCTTCGTGCCGGGTGTGCCGGCGCCGGGTTTGTGGAATGGCGAACGCCTCACCTTCGTACGCAGTTCGCCGCGTGGGCAGACGCGTCACGTGTACGCGTTCGATGGGGATGACGTGTTGACGTTGCGCCTTGAGAGTTCGTTCGATGGCGGCGTGAGCTGGGAGCTTGTGATGACGGGCCGCTACGCCCGCAAGCATTGAACATCAGCACTTGGATGCGCACACTGGGCGTCCTGCGTGTGGCGCAACCATTAGACGAGTTGCAGGTCCTTTGCGCGCGCGCCAGGAAATACTGACTGCAATTGGGTGTTGGATAAGCCCCACATGCGTCCCATCAGGCCGCCAAGCACATCGCGGTAGTTGTTGAGCACGGGATAGTCGCGGTTCTGCAGCAGGCTCTGCGCATTCACCGCCACTTGCTGGCCGGCGATGCGTCCGCCGTTCACCTTGCCGCCGAGCACCCAATACACCGTGCCGTGGCCGTGGTCGGTTCCCTTGTTGCCGTTCTCGCGGAAGGTACGTCCGAATTCGGACACGACGACGACGACGGTGTTGTTCCATTCCTCGCCCAGGGCATCGGCATACGCCGCGATGCCCTTGCCGAGATTGGCGAGGTTGTTGGCGAGCTGGCCGGTGGTGCTGCCTTGGTTGACGTGCGTATCCCAGCCGCCGACATCCACGAAACCAAGGCGGTATTGATCGCGCATCATGGTGGCGATGCGTTGTGTTTCGTCGGCAAAGTTCTTGGCATTGGGCGCGCCGCGATTGGCCTTCATCATCTCGTCCTGCAATTCCTTGGACACGGTCTGGCGCAGCTCCAATCCATCCGCGGCGGCGGAGGCCAGCGAGGTGTCGCGATACATGCCGGCGAGAATGACTGCCTGCCGTTCGTCGTACACCGGCTTGGGGTTGCCGCGCAGCGAAATATTGGGAACGTCACGGCCACTGCCCTGGAACGAAAGCGGCAAGGCATCGGTGAAGGCGATGGATGGCACCGTACTCATTTGGCCTGACAGCCGCGCCATGAAACCCGAACGATAGTTGCTGCGCTTTTCCGAGGGCTCGCCCGACTCGATGTTGTCCTGCGTTTCGAAATGGCTGCGCGACATGTCGTCCGTGCCGGCAAACGGGATGAAGGCGACCTGTCGCTTTTGCCATAGCGGATAGATGGAATCGCGCAACACCGGGTTGAGTCCCCAGTTGCTGTCCAGGCCAATGGCGGCGTTGGTGTTGTACGGATCGGGACGGGCGATGGCCAGCGTGGGACGCGACTCGTAATAGAAATCGCTGCTGTACGGCACCAGCAGGTTGTTGCAGTCGTAGCCTCCGCGCAGGAACACCAGCAGGAAGCGCGGGCTGTTGGCTGGCGCGGCAAACAGCTTGCCGGAGAAGGAGAGGGCTGGTGCGGCAACGGCAGCGGTGGCGGCAGCAAGCAGGAACTCGCGGCGATTCATGGCAGTGCCTCAGCGGTAGTTGAAGTCGGGCGAAGAGAGCAGGAAGGTGTTCCACTCCTGCTGCGTCGTGGCCTTTGCAAGCGCATCGCGCGTGGGCGCGCTGAGCTTCGCGTCGAACGTGTCGTAGTAGAGGCGCGTGGTGAGCATGGGGAAATCGCCGCCCATCTTGGGCTGGCCTTCGGGTGTCAGCAGGCGATTGTTCCCTGTGCCGATGGCACCCGCGATCTCAAACCGTTTGGCCATCTGTCCGGAGCTGGACCAGCCAGCGCTGTCCAGCGGCCAGCCGTCCGGCGTCAGCCGGCCAAACACGGGCTCACCCAGCTGGTTGAGCCAATTGAGCAGCGGCTTGGCGTTGGCGATGGGCTTGCCGTCGTATGCCATGCGCACCGAGGACACCACGAATTGCATGGGGTCCTTGAATTTCTTGCCGTAGCTGGCGGCCAGTTCCTTCGACTCGAACATCGTGCGCAGCACCTCGGCGATGTCCCCGTCGGTGCGCTGGAACGTGTGCGCCATCTTCGCCACCAGTTCGGGCGACGGGTTATCGGAGACGAAGTATTCGGCGATCTTCTTCGACACGAACTGCGCGCATGCCGGCTGCCTGGTGATCAGCGCTACCGCCTCGCTGATTTCATCGAAGCCGCTGCCCTTGATGGTGCGCCCCAGCAGCACTTTGTCGCTGAAGTCGTGGCGCCGCGGATTGAATTCGAACATGCCGTTGCGCACGACCATCTCGGCCACGCGCGGACGCATGGCGCCGGGTTCGCGCAGCGGGGCCACGCCCGCGCCGGTAAGAATCAACGCGAGCTGTTGAACATCCTGCTGCGTGTAGCCGGAACCCACGCCGAGCGTGTGCAGCTCCATCAGTTCGCGGGCGTAGTTTTCGTTGACGTGGCCCTTGGCGTTCTGCGCATTGTCCAGAAACTCCATCATGGCCGGGCTTTCCAGCGTGGCCATCACCAGGTCGCGGAACTTGCCCAATGCATGCGGACGAATGGTGTTCTGGACGTAGTCGGCGGCGACCCAGCGCACGCGGCCCTTGGCGCCGTACACGCTGAAGTGGTTGAGCCAGAACCACACCATCTGTTCCTTGAGCTGGTTGGGCCCATAGATGGCGTGCAGCATCTCGATCTGCTGCGCCTGTTGCAGCAAGTCGTTGGCGTGTTGCTGCTGGGCTTTCTTGGCGGCGTTCTTGTCGTCGCCATCGGGCATGTTCTTGATCTTCTCCTGCTCGTCGCGCAGGTTGGTCAGCAATTGCTCGGTGGGTGTGCTGCCCGCCTCGTAGGAATGGATAAGCGCGGTGATGGGGGCGGGCAGGTCATCGCCGATGCGCCCATCGAGTTGCCGATCGAGCAGATGCGAGCGACCCAGGTCGCGATACATGGCAACGGTGGCGCTGTCGAGTTCGAAGCTGTCGCGGCGCAGCCAGTCCACGTCGTCTTGCGAGAGTGTGCTGGCGTCGCGCGCCGCTGCCGTTCCAGAGGCAAGCACCAGCAACATGCTCCATGCAGCGATCCAGGCACGAATGCCGAAGGCCGGGCGGTACGAGGTGTCATGCATGCGTCGGGATTCCTGGTGACGAAGGTAAGCGACGGTCAGGCATGGGAACGCGGTCGAGGCTCGACGGATTACCGGACAAGGCTCCGCCAACGCGATTTTGTTCGGCGCGGATTCATGCGGCGCACCTCCGCGCGAACCTATGGCGGTTACTCCTTGGATTTTCGTCATTCTGGCGAAAGCCCTGCGTTGACGGTGCTTGACGACCTCATGGTCGGCGCACGGCCAGCCTTGCTGCTGTGATGGGCTGCGGATTTCGCCCCGCAAGTCCTTGGCGGAGCGGGGGGCGAATGCAGTTTCTAGAACTCGTCCACGAACTCGACGACGGCGCCGAGCAGGGAGGCTTCCACTTCGGTAACCGCGCGCACGGCGTCGCCGTGCAATCGATCGGCGGCGAGCACTTCGATCATGAAAAGCTCGCTGCCGTTGTCATCGGTCAGTTCATTGGAGCTGGAGTCGTCACGCGCGTAAGCGGTTTCGTCGTCGATTTCCTCGACGTGTTCGATGCCATCGATGCCATGAAGGATCGTAAGCAACGTATCGGCATCTTCGCGGCTGCCGGTCATGCGAATGCGGATCGTGGGCATAAGGGGCGGCTCCCAGGTTCCTGCATACCTATGCTGCTGCAAGCGATGTTGAGACCAGGTGATCGCCATCGCTACGCTACTATTCGTGTCTACGCCGGAGACTGCCTGTGCCCAAGATTTACGACCGCGCCTATTTCGACAAGTGGTATCGCCACCCGGATCACACGGTGGCATCACCGGCGGAGTTGCGCCGCAAGGTGGCAATGGTCGTGGCCCAGGCCGAGTACTACCTCGGCCGCCAGGTGCGCTCGGTGCTCGACGTGGGTTGCGGCGAAGGCGTGTGGCGCGCGCCGTTGCTCAAGCTTCGGCCGGGCCTGCTTTACCAGGGCCTTGATGCCAGCGAGTACGCGGTGGCGCGCTACGGTCGCGCCCGGAACATCGGCCTCGCGCGCTTCGGGCAACTGGAATACCTGCGGTTCGACCAGCGCTTCGACGTCATCGTCTGCACCGACGTGCTGCATTACCTCAAGCCCGCGGAAATCCGTGCCGGCCTCAGCGGTATCAGCGACATGCTCGAAGGTGTCGCCTTCCTTGAAGTGTTCACCAGCAAGGACGGCGTGGATGGCGACATGGACGGCTTCCACTCGCGCGCGCCGTCCTGGTACCTGAAAGCCTTCAACGACGCCGGCCTGATGCCGTGCGGTTCGCATTGCTATCTCGGCCCGCGATTGGAGCGACGGGTGGCGGCGCTGGAGCGTGCGCAGCTGGTTTGAGGTTTGCGTGTGGCGCGCGGTTTTGGCCTTGGCGCGGGCATCGGGACTTCCCACGACTTTCCAGCACAAAAAAAGGCCGCCTTTCGGCGGCCTTTTTCGTGCTTTCAATCAACCGGCAGATCAGGCCACGCCGCGCGAAGCCTTCTTGCGGTCGTTTTCCGTCAGGTGCTTCTTGCGCATGCGGATTTCCTTCGGCGTGACTTCGACCAGCTCGTCGTCGTCGATGAAGTCCAGCGCCTGTTCCAGCGAGAACTTGGTCGCCGGGGTGAGCTGGATCGCATCGTCCTTGCCGGAGGCGCGCATGTTGGTCAGCGGCTTGGGCTTGATGGCGTTGACGGTGAGGTCGTTGTCCTTGGCGTGGATGCCGATCAGCTGGCCTTCGTACACCGAGTCGCCTTCGGCCGCGAACAGCTTGCCGCGCTCCTGCAGCGGCCCAAGCGAGTAGGCCGGAGTGGTGCCGCCGGCGTTGGCGATCATCACGCCGTTGAGGCGCTTGGCGATGGCCACCGGCGTGTACGGACCGTAATGGTCGAACACGTGGAACAGCAGGCCCGAACCCTGGGTGAGGGTCTTGAACTGGTTCTGGAAGCCGATCAGGCCACGGGCCGGGATCAGGTACTCAAGGCGCACGCGGCCCTTGCCGTCCGACACCATGTTCTTCAGGTCACCCTTGCGGATGCCCAGGCGCTCCATCACGCCGCCCTGGTGCTGTTCTTCGATGTCGACCACCAGCTGCTCGATCGGCTCCATCTTCTGGCCGTCGATTTCCTTGATGATCACTTCCGGGCGCGACACGGCCAGCTCGTAGCCTTCGCGACGCATGTTTTCGATCAGCACCGACAGGTGCAGCTCGCCGCGGCCCGAGACCAGGAACTTGTCGGCGTCGGAACCGTCTTCCACGCGCAGTGCCACGTTGTGCACCTTTTCGCGGTCCAGGCGCTCACGCAGCTGGCGGCTGGTAAGGAACTTGCCGCCGGAGAGATCCTTGTTGCCGACGAACGGCGAGTTGTTGACCTGGAAGGTCATGCTGATCATCGGCTCGTCCACGCTCAGCGCCGGCAGCGCTTCGGGCGTGTCGATCGAGGTCACCGTATCGGAAATGGTCAGGTCGGGCAGACCCGAGATGGCGACGATGTCGCCGGCTTCGGCCGAGTCTTGCTCGATGCGCTCGAGGCCAAGGAAGCCCAGCACCTGGCCGATCTTGCCCTGGCGCTTCTTGCCTTCACGGTCGATCACGGCAACCGGCATGCCCTTCTTCAGGGTGCCGCGCTGGATGCGGCCGATGCCGATGACGCCGACGAAGTTGTTGTAGTCGAGCTGGCTGATGCGCATCTGGAAGGCGCCTTCCGGATCCACGTCCGGCTTGGGCGCGTGCTGCATGATCGCTTCGTACAGCGGGGTCATGTCGCCTTCGCGGGCGTTCTCGTCCAGCGAGGCGTAACCGTTCAGCGCCGAGGCGTAGACGATCGGGAATTCCATCTGCTCATCGGTGGCGCCGAGCTTTTCGAACAGATCCCACACCTGCTCGACCACCCACTCCGGACGGGCGCCCGGACGGTCAACCTTGTTGACCACGACGATCGGCTTGAAGCCCATGGCGAACGCCTTCTGGGTCACGAAGCGCGTCTGCGGCATCGGGCCGTCCATCGCGTCAACCAGGATCAGCACCGTGTCCACCATCGACAGCACGCGCTCCACCTCGCCGCCGAAGTCGGCATGGCCTGGGGTGTCGACGATGTTGATGCGGTTCTTGGCGCCGGTCTTCTTGTTTTCCCAGGTGATGGCCGTGTTCTTGGCCAGGATCGTGATGCCACGCTCCTTTTCCTGGTCGTTGCTGTCCATCACGCGCTCGGCCAGCACGGTGCGCTCATTGAGCGTGCCGGACTGCTTGAGCAGCTGGTCGACGAGCGTGGTCTTGCCATGGTCGACGTGGGCGACGATGGCGATATTGCGCAGATTTTCGATGGACATGAGGTCGGCTCGGGCGGCACGTGGCCGTCGCGTGAGGTTTCTGGAGGGATAACCCGAGAATTATACGGGGTTATGTGACAGCTTGCTTGAAAAGTCTTAGTAAATTCGTTCAGGCACGGGCGGCACTGCGATTTTTGGGCTCCCGGGCGGCTTTTCCAGCGGGTTTCATCACCCGGGAGCGACCAACGCTGTGCTGGACTGGTGGGCAGGGCGGCTGCCGCCCGAGAGGGATGGAGGGCATGGGCCATCGCCTTGTTCGCTGGATATGCTTGGTCGCACCGCTGCTGGCGTCGTGCGCGGCACCCACTGTGACCAAGGAAACCGGCATGCATGCCCCCGATTTCGTGCGCGGCGAGGTGCGCGAGACCGAACACCGCCAGGGCGACGATCTGCTGAGCGCGGGGCTGGGGCTCGATGGCCTGGCCGGTGCGCCCTCACCGATCGCTCACGCCTTGCACCCCACGCCGGCGGAGTTGCGCCGCCGCGCCATCCAGGCGAGTTGGAAAGGCATCGCCGATCTGGGTCCGCTGGGCGGTTATGGGCGCGTGTATGGCGGCGTGCCCGATGTGCCGGGACGCGAATATCAGGCGTTTGCCTGGATTCCCGAGGCGCATGCACCGCATCGCGTGTTGTTGCAGGTGCCGGACAATTTCGACCGCGCGCGCCGCTGCCTGGTGGTGACGGCGTCATCGGGCTCCCGTGGCATTTACGGCGCCATCGCGCTGGCCGGTGCCTGGGGGCTGCCGCGTGGCTGCGCGGTGGCCTATACGGACAAGGGAGCCGGCAGCGGTTATTTCGATCTGTCCGACGACAGCGGTGTGGCGCTCGATGGCACGCGCGCAAAGCGCGGCTCGACCACCCTGGAGTTCGAGCCGGCCGCTGATACGGGCGGCACCAACGTCGCGGTCAAGCATGCGCACTCGGGCGACAACCCCGAAGCCGACTGGGGCCGTCACGTGCTGCAGGCCGCACAGTTCGGCCTGGCCATGCTCGATCGTGCCTTCCCCGATCAGGCGCCTTTCACGGCGCAGAACACACGCATCATCGCCACGGGTCTTTCCAATGGCGGTGGCGCGGTGTTGCAGGCGGCTGGGCTCGACGACGGTCACCTGCTGGCCGGCGTGGTGGCGCTGGAACCCAATGTGCGCGTGCCGGACCAGGGGCGCGCTTTGTTCGATTACGCCACCGATGCGTCGATCTGGTTGCCTTGCGCGCTGGCCGACGCGCGCTTTCATGCGACGCCGATGGCGCGCACGCCGCAAGGCGACGTGCCGCCGCGATGGGCGCAGCGATGCCACCAACTGCAGGAGCGCAACCTGGTCAGCGGCACACGCGTCGCGGCGCAGGCTGCAGAGGCGCACGAGCATCTGCGCGCCAGTGGTTGGACGGATGAGGCGATGGCCACGGCAGCCTCCACCACGTCGCTGGATCTGTGGCGTGCGATCACGGTGGCTTATGCCTCTGCGTACATGCGTCGCGGGCCTGACGATATGCCCTGCGGTTTTCGCTACGGCGGGGTGAGCGACGCCGGCATATCGATCCCCGTCGACGGCGCGGCGCGCGCCAGCTGGTGGGCCGACGCATCGGGCATTCCGCCCGGGAGCGGCGTAGGTTTGTTCGGTGGCGCGGATCGTCATTCCGCCGATCCCACGCTGCCCGGGGTGCTATGTCTTCGCTCGCTATGGGAGGACACGGAAGCGAGCACGCAGCCGTTGCGCGACAGCGTCGCCGCCACCGCGGTGAAGCCGCCGCGTCCCAGCCTGCCGCTGTGGGTGGTGCATGGTGCATCCGACGGCCTGTTGCCCACGTCGTTCACGTCCGAGCCGTATGTCACCTGGTTGCGCAGCAAGGGTGGTCATCCGCTGTACTGGAAGGTGCCGTACGCGCAGCACTTCGACGCCTTCCTGACCATTCCCGGCTTCGGCGACCAGCACGTACCCTTGCTGCCGTATGGCTACGCGGCGCTGGATCGTCTGTGGTCGCACATTTATGAAGGGGCGTCATGGCCGGCACTGGTGCCCACGCCATCACCTCGTCCGCGCGGTTCGTCGGCGCTGGCTCGCGAGGCGCTGGACCTGCCCCCCGCCTGGACCCAGGCGCCACGCTGAAAGGCGGTGATGTTGCAGGGAGCGTCCGTCACGCCGGCTGCGGTATCCTTGCGCGCTTGCAGGGCGCCTGTGGTTGCGCGCTGCCTTTAAAACCAAGGATTTCCGATGACCATCAACGTCACCATGAGCACCAACCGCGGCCCCATCCACCTGCGTCTGCATGAGGACAAGACCCCGGTGACCGTGGCCAGCTTCGTCAACCTCGCGCGTCGCGGCTACTACGATGGCCTGGCTTTCCACCGCGTGATTGCCGATTTCATGATCCAGGGCGGCTGCCCGGAAGGCAGCGGCCGCGGCGGTCCGGGTTACCGTTTCGAAGACGAGTTCGACGCCTCGCTGCGTCATGACAAGCCGGGCGTGCTGTCGATGGCCAACGCCGGTCCGCGCACCAATGGCAGCCAGTTCTTCATCACGCATGGCGCCACGCCGTGGCTCGACGGCAAGCACAGCGTGTTCGGCGAAATCGCGGGCCCGGAAGACCAGGCCGTGGTCGACGCCATCCGCCAGGGCGACGTGATCGAGAAGGTCACCGTGGAAGGCGACGTCGACGCGCTGCTGGCCGCACAGGCCGACCGCGTGAAGGAATGGAACGCGGTGCTTGACGAGCGCGGCTGAGCCGGTTTGTGGTGATCGCGTGAAGAAGCCGCCGTCAGCGATGACGGCGGCTTTTTTTCAGGGTTCGCTGTCATGGCGATGCACATGGGAGAAGCCTAGAATCGAAAGGCTCCACGTGTCAGACGATGTGTGTCATTCCCATTCCCTAGGAGATGCAGCCATGTCTTTTCTCAATGATCTGCTCGGCGGTGGTCAGGGTAACGCGGCCGGCGGTTCGTCCCTCGTAGCGATCGCGGGCCAGTTGATCGACAAGGCTGGCGGCGTACAGGGTCTGGTCGCCATGTTGCAGCAGCATGGCCTGGGCGACGCGGTGCAGTCGTGGGTGGGTACCGGCGGCAACCAGCAGGTGTCAGGCGACCAGCTTGGCCAGGCGTTGCAGAACGGAGGCCTTGGCTCGGTGCTGCAGGATGCTGCCGGCAAGCTCGGGGTTGATCAGAATCAGCTGCTCGGCCAGCTCTCCCAGGTGTTACCGCATGCGGTCGATCACCTCACGCCCGACGGCCAGGTGCCGGCGCAAGGGCAGGGTGGTTTCGATCTGGGGTCGCTCGCCTCGCTGGCGGGCAAGCTGTTTGGCGGGGCCAACAGGGTCTGATGCCGCGCGGCATATAAACGTACCGGCGACGCGCAAGGCGTCGCCGGTTTCGCTTGCTTGCGTCAGGCGGTGGTCTTGCGCTTGAACAGCAAGTGGTAGATGAGCAGCAGCACGATGGCGCCGCCGATCGACCCGAGAAAATGCACCAGGCCGGTTTCGCCCCACAGCCCCAGCTTTTCGCCAAGCCAGGTGGAAATGACCGAGCCGAGGATGCCGAGGATGGCCGTGATGATGAAACCGCCCGGGTCCTTGCCCGGCATCAGCATCTTGGCAATCACGCCAACGACAAGACCCACGATGAATACCCAAAGCCAATGCATGGACGTTCCTTGGTTGTCATTCGTGCGTGGAATGTAGGCCGGCCTTGCGGCCCAATCCATAGGCGGATCAGCCAGTTGACGGCACGTTTTGCAAGTGACGAACGTCACCGGAGCGAGCCCGGCGGCTTTAGACCATCCGTTAATGCCGGGCCGACGGATGGCCCGCCGCCACATGCTAAAATTCCCAAGTTTGCTGTCTTCGTCCCCTATTACGAGGAAGTCATGCCCCAGCTCGCCCAGCGTGTCGGTCGCGCCAAGCCCAGCGCGATCATGGTCATTGCCGAAAAGGCCAAGCAGCTCAAGGCTGCCGGTCGCGACATCATCAGCTTCTCCATCGGCGTTCCCAATTTTCTTCCCGGCGAGCATGTGTACGCCGCCGCACGCGAGGCGCTCCAGCACGACTCGGGCCAGTACGGCAGCAACCGCGGCGCGGACGTGCTGCTCGATGCATTCCTGGTCCACATCGAAAAGCTGGGCTTCAAGGGCTATGGCCGCGCCAATCTTTCCATTGGCATCGGCGCCAAGCAGTTGCTGTACAACCTGGGCGAGGCGTTGTTGAACGAGGGCGAGGAAATCTGCTTCGCCGCACCGTTCTGGACCACGTACCGCGACATCGCAGACATCCTCGGCGCCAAGGCCAACATCCTGCATTGTGGTCCCGAGCAGAACTACAAGCTCACGCCGGCGCAGTTGGATGGCGCGCTCGCGCGCAAGCCCAAGGTGTTCCTGTTCAACAACCCGTCCAACCCCACGGGCATGGTCTATACGCGCGATGAAATCGCTGCGCTGGCCGAGGTGCTGGTGAAGTATCCCGAGACGTGGATCATCACCGACGACATCTACAACTCGATGGTGTTCGACGGCATCGGCTACCACAACTTCGTGCACGTGAAGCCGGAGCTGAAGGATCGCCTGATCTTCGTCGACTCGGTGTCCAAGACCTACGGCATGCCGGGTTGGCGCGTGGGCGTCATTGCGGCGCCAGAGAACGTGGCCAAGGCCATCACCACGCTCAACTCCAATCACATTACCAGCCTGCCGGAAGTGATCACGGCAGCAGCGGTGGCGGCATTCTCCGGCCCGCAGGACATTCCAGAGGCCAAGTGCAAGGAATTCGCCGCCAAGCGTGACATCGTGGTCAACGCGCTGCGTGCGATTCCCGGTGTGGTGTGCCCGTATCCGCAAGGCGCGTTCTACGCATTTCCCGATATCTCCGTCGCCTTCGGCAAGAGCTACCAGGGCGTGAAGATCAACGACGACGTCGAGCTGTGCGCCGTGCTGCTCGAAGCCGTGGGCGTGGCCTGCGTGCCGGGCTCGGCCTTCGGCGAACCGCGCGCCATGCGCATTTCCTATACCTGCCCAACGGCACAATTGCAGCCCGGGCTGGAACGCATCCAGGCGTTCTTTGCAGCATTGACCTGATCAACTTGGGCCCGCGTCCACTGGCGTGGGCCTTTGTCTTTTTGTACGTCACCTGAGTTGAAGGAGTTTCTCCGATGAAAGCACCCGTTCGTGTTGCCGTTACCGGCGCTGCCGGCCAGATCGGTTACGCCCTGCTGTTCCGCATTGCCGCGGGCGACATGCTGGGTCCGGACCAGCCGGTGATCCTGCACCTGCTGGAAATCACCCCGGCACTGCCCGCGCTGCAGGGCGTGGTGATGGAACTCAACGATTGCGCGTTCCCGACGCTGGCCGGCGTGGTTGCCACCGACGACCTCAACGTCGCCTTCAAGGACGTCGATTACGCGCTGCTCGTCGGCGCGCGTCCGCGCGGCCCGGGCATGGAGCGCAAGGATCTGCTGGAAGCCAACGGCGCCATCTTCGGCCCGCAGGGCAAGGCGCTGAACGATCACGCGAAGCGCGACGTGCGCGTGCTGGTGGTCGGCAACCCGGCCAACACGAATGCGCTGATTGCGCAGCAGAACGCACCGGATCTCGATCCGAAGTGCTTCACCGCCATGGTGCGCCTGGACCACAACCGCGCGCTGTCGCAGCTCGCCGAGAAGACCGGCAAGCACAGCACCGACATCAAGAAGATGACCATCTGGGGCAACCACAGCTCCACGCAGTACCCGGACCTGCACCACGCCACCGTGGGCGGCAAGCCGGCGCTGTCGCTGGTCGACCAGGCCTGGTATGAGAGCGATTTCATCCCGACCGTGCAGCAGCGCGGCGCCGCCATCATCAAGGCGCGTGGCGCTTCCTCGGCCGCTTCGGCTGCGTCGGCTGCCGTCGATCACATGCGCACCTGGGCGATGGGCACCGCGGAAGGCGACTGGGCCTCGATGGGTATTCCGTCCGATGGTTCGTACGGTATCGAGCCGGGCGTGATCTACGGTTACCCGGTGACGGTGAAGGATGGCAAGTACGCCATTGTGCAGGGCCTGGAAATCAATGATTTCTCGCGCGCCCGCATGGACGCCACCAACAAGGAACTGCGCGAAGAGCGCGCCGGCGTCGAGCACCTGTTCGCGAAGAAGTAAGTCGCGCGCTCAGGTGCCGAAAAAGGGCGGCCTCGGC
This sequence comes from Dyella japonica, assembly GCF_040545895.1. GTDB lineage: Bacteria > Pseudomonadota > Gammaproteobacteria > Xanthomonadales > Rhodanobacteraceae > Dyella > Dyella japonica_D. The sequence goes on along the minus strand of NZ_JBEPMU010000001.1, from coordinate 1,028,701 downwards.
CGCCCTTTTTTCTTTGCCAGATCGTTACCGCTCGGCCTGCGAATCCGTCGGCGAGATCGATCCGGCCAAGCCCGCCAGACGCACGAACTCCGCGCGATAGCCGGCCGCATCACGTCCCTTGGCGGCGGCGGCCCAGTCGGCGATGGACGTCCATGAGGTGGATGCCAACGCCGGGTTGTCGCGCAGTTTCTGCCCGTAGGCGGCCACGGCGGCCAGGAATCGCGTCTCGTTGGAAGCCTCATTGAACGAGGCACGCATCGCCGATTTCTCCAGCGCCATCGATGCCAGTTCGCTCTGCTTGCCTTCCGGGTTTTTCCAGCGCAGCTTGAGGTACGCCAGCTCGGTGCCGCGTTGCATGGGTTCGGCTTTGGCAGGCTGATAGCGCGACGGATCCACGCTCGGCTCCTGGCCCTTGAGGGTCAGCTCGTAAAGCACGGTGACCCGCTTGCCAGCGCCAATGTCGCCCGCATCGACCTTGTCGTCGTTGAAGTCCTCGTTGTGCAGCTGGCGTTTCTCATAGCCGATCTGGCGGTATTCGAGGACCTGCGCCGGATTGAATTCGATCTGCGCTTTCACATCCTTCGCCACGGTCACCAGGGTGGACTGCATTTCATCGTGCAGCACCTTGTTCGCTTCGGACAGCGAATCGAGATAGCTGTAGTTGCCGTTACCGGCATCGGCGATCTGCACCATCATGGCATCGTTGAAGTTGTTGTCGCCCACGCCCAGCGTGGATAGCGTGATGTTCGAATCGCGCTCGCGCTTGATCATGTCCTTCAGTGCTTCGGTGCTGGTGACACCCACATTGAAATCGCCGTCCGTGGCCAGCAGCACGCGGTTCACGCCGTGGCTGATGAAGCCTTGCCGCGCCATCTGGTACGCCAGTTGCAGACCCGATGCGCCCGCCGTGGAGCCACCGGGCTGCAGTCGATCGATGGCGGCCTCGATGGTGGCCTTGTCGGCGCCCGACGTGGGCTCAAGCACCACCTGCGTGCCGCTGGCATACGTGACCAGCGACACCTTGTCCTGCGCGCGCAGCTGTCGTGTGAGCATCTTCAGCGAGGACTTGATCAGCGGTAGGCGTTCCGGCGAATCCATCGAGCCCGATACATCCACCAGGAACACCAGGTTGGATGCAGGCGCAGCAGCGTTTTCGCCTATGGCCTCGAGGTTGACGCGCAGCAGCGTCTTGTTCGGATTCCAGGGGCTGGGCGCGAGCTCGTAGTTCACCGCGAAGGGCGAGCGTTCCAGGCGTTTCCCAACGCTGCCTTCGGCAGGGAAATAGTTGATCAGTTCTTCGACACGCACCGCGTCGGCCGGCGGCAGGCGACCCTGGTTGAGAAAACGCCGCACGTTGGCGTAGCTACCGGTGTCCATGTCCAGGCTGAAGGTGGTCAGCGGTTGCGCGGCTACCTGCTGGATGGCGTTGTCGTCGTAGTGCTTGTATTGCGCTGTTTCCTGCGCTGCCGGGAGTCCGCCGTAGACGCCGCTGTAAGTACTCTTCGATTGCGCCACGGCCGCCCTATCGAAGTCAACCTGAGCCATCGGCGCCGATGCATAGGCGGGAGGTGTCAGCGGTGAAGGCGGAGGCGGCGGCACGACCTCTGCGGGCGGGTCGGCGGATGCGACCGCTGCGCGGTCCCGCGCATTTCGCGCTTCGGGCAGGTTCGAACTGCATGCCGTGAGCAACAGGCCGCCGATGCATGCGAGGCAGCCATAGACGATGAGTTTGCGCATGAGCTTTCCTTGATGGGGTGATCGTGTGAGGAACACGTACGGGGTCGTCTTCCGTGAAAAACGTCTCGGCGAGCGTAGGTCGGGGCGCGGGCAGCAGAAACCGGATAGCGCTGAATCGGTTGTGCGCCTCCAACGATGGGCTCCCTTGCTTGAACGGGGTAGCGTCGCGAACGGGGTTAACTGCCGTGGCGCGCCTCGGCGGGCGGGCTATTCGGTCACGGCCCAATCACCGCTAGAATCGGGGGACTGCCGACCCGAGTCCTCATTCCATGAAACAACTTATTGCGATTGCCACCTGCTGCGCCCTGTTGACCGCCTGCGGCGGCACCCATGGCCTGCGCGACACCACGCCGAAGATGAGCAGCCGTACCAACAAGGACATTCCGACCTATCTCGAATGCGTGCGCGCGAAGTGGGCCGAAACCGCCGAGGTGAGCGCGTCGCACAAGGACCAGTCGGGCACGCTGTCGGGTAACGACAAGCAGGGCGCGCATGAACTGATCAGCGTGACGGCCGATGGCACGGGCGCGCAGGTGATGATGTACGAGACCCAGAACATCAAGAAGGACTACAACCCCGCCTATCGCGACGCGGCCGTATCCTGCTTGTGATGACTTTGCATGGACGATCGCCGTGTTCGGCGATCGTCCATGCACGCGACTCGACCAAGGTCGCAAAGCCCGTATGGCACGGCTGATCTAGGCTAGGGCGATCAGCCGCTGAAACGAGGGTGATCGCGATGCGTTACGAAGAGTTCTATCAGCGTTCGGTGGAGCAGCCCGAGGCCTTCTGGGCCGAACAGGCGCAGCGCATCCACTGGCATACGCCGCCCGAACGCATTCTCGACATTTCCCGTCCGCCGTTTCGCCGCTGGTTTGTCGGCGGCACCACCAATCTTTGCTACAACGCGGTCGACCGGCATCTCGATGCACGCGGCGGCCAGCTGGCGCTGGTGGCGATTTCTGCGGAAACGCACATCACGCGCGAACTCACGTACCGCGATCTCTATCGCGAAGTGAATACCTTTGCCGCCGTGCTGGCATCGCTCGGCGTAGGCGTGGGTGATCGCGTGGTGATCTACCTGCCCAACATCGCCGAGGCGGCGTTCGCGATGCTGGCGTGCGCGCGGCTTGGCGCGATCCACTCGGTGGTGTTCGGTGGCTTTGCGGCGCACAACCTGGCATTGCGCATCGATGACGCGCGACCCGCCGTGCTCATCGCTGCGGATGCAGGCATGCGTGGCGGCAAAGTGATTCCCTACAAACCGCTGGTCGACGCGGCATTGGAAGAAGCCGCGCATGGTCCGGCGCATGTGTTGATTGTTGATCGTGGCCTCGATCCGCAGATGACGCGCGTGGCCGAACGCGATCTGGATTACGCCAGCCTCCGCGCAGCCTATGAAGGTGCTGAAGTACCGGTCGAATGGCTGGAGTCGAACGAGCCCAGCTATCTGCTCTACACCTCGGGCACCACCGGCAGACCCAAAGGCATCCAGCGCGATGTCGGCGGCTACGCCGTGGCCATGGCGATGTCGATGGAGGCGATCTTCGACATCAAGCCCGGGCAGGTGATGTTCTCCACGTCGGATGTGGGGTGGGCCGTAGGTCATTCGTACAACGTGTACGGGCCGTTGATCGGCGGCGCCACCTCACTGCTGTATGAAGGACTGCCGACGCATCCCGATCCCGGCATCTGGTGGCACCTGTGCGAGCGCTACGGCGTGCGCACCATGTTCTCGTCACCCACGGCCATCCGCGTGCTGAAAAAGCAGGATCCCGCGTGGCTGAAGAAATACGATTTGTCGCGGCTCCACTGGCTGTTCCTTGCCGGCGAACCGTTGGACGAACCCACGGCGCGCTGGATCACCGATGGCTTGGGCGTGCCGGTGATCGACAACTACTGGCAAACCGAAACCGGCTGGCCGGCGATCACCTTGATGCCGGGTCTCGATCTGAAGCAGGTGAAATTCGGCTCGCCGGGATTGCCCAGCCCTGGCTATCGCATGAAAGTGATCGACGAAATCACCGGCGAGGAACTGCCTGCGAACCAGAAGGGCGTACTCGTATTCGTGCCCCCGTTGCCGCCCGGATGCCTCACCACCGTATGGGGCGATGACGAACGCTACGTCACCAGCTATTTCAGCCATTTCAACGAACTGTTGTATAGCTCGCTGGACTGGGCGATCCGCGACGAGAACGGTTACACCACCATCCTTGGCCGCACCGACGATGTGATCAATGTGGCCGGGCATCGCCTGGGCACACGCGAGATCGAGGAATCGGTCGCCACGCATCCGGCGTGTGCCGAAGCCGCAGTGGTGGGCGTTCACGACGAGGTGAAAGGACAGGTGCCGGTGGTATTCGCCACGCTCAGGCAAGGTGTGAGCGAGGGCGCTGTGGACGTGGCGAAAGGCATGCAGCAACGCGTGATCGATCAACTCGGGCGCGTGGCGAAACCGGCGCGCATCTACGTAGTCAACGCGTTGCCCAAGACACGTTCCGGCAAGCTACTGCGGCGTTCGCTGCAGGCGTTGGTGCAGCATACGGATCCGGGAGATTTGTCGACGTTGGATGATCCGGGGGCGTTGGAGGAGGTGAGGAGGGCGTTGGAGAGGGGGCCGGATCAAGGGGGATAAAGCGGGCGAGTGTTTTCCCCCTTTTCCCTTTGAGGGCTGAGGCATTGTCAACTTTATGATGGCATTGGCACCTTCGTGGTGGTGAAGGGGCAACCTTGCCTCATGGTATGCAAGTGCCGCGGTTTTTTGCTCGTCATTCCTGCGAAAGCAGGAGGCGCTTTTCAACAGCCGAATGGCTGGTCATCCAGTGACTTCGCGTTCGGTTGTCGCGATATCGCGACCTGGCTCGCCTGCAGCAGGCTTCCGAATCGCTGCCGTGGTCCGGGTCACTTTTCTTTGCTTGCCCAAAGAAAAGTAACCACCGAGATGGTGGCAATGCCAAAAGAACGAGCACCCCGGATGACACGCCTTCCGTCCGTTGGACGGAAGGTTCGCGTGCGGGCTCCGGGGTTTTTCGACAGGACATCCACGTCCTGTCGAAAAACTGGCCGCCTCCCTGCGGCCACCCTGCGGGCTTTCCTTCACCCGCCCGCCGCTGTCATACGGGGACCCCAAGAGCCAGAGAGCCAAAGCTCCCAGTAGTAGTGTTTTTCGCGAGCACCCGCCCCCTCTCCACCGTAAAGGTGGCAATGCCCCAGCCCTCTCCCCAAAAGGGGAGAGGGAGAAGTGGTGTACCTCGCGAACCGAATCCTGCAGTCATGAAGTCGCGCAGCGACGTCCGCCTTAAGCCCTCTTCGCATCGGCGCGTGGCGGTGTAGCCATACCGCTGATTAGAGAGATCGTGACGATCCGGGCTCCAAAACCTTCAAGGCTCGTATCCCACAGAACGCTATGAGCCTATCGCTCTAAAGGCCATTTTCTTTGGGTTACTTTTCTTTGACTCCGGGCATCCTGCCCTCCGCCCTTCGGGCCGGCTTCGCCGTTCGCACGCGCTCCTGCGCGTGCGTGGGCCAGCAAAAGAAAAGTGACTCGAGCGGCGGCAGCCGATCGAAACGCCCGCCGCGCAGGCGGCCAGGTCGCCGGAACATGACAACGAAGACCGAGCAACGTCGCCATCGGATCCCAACCTCTGCCAGGTAAAAGCAGGCGAAAACCCAGCAACATCCAAAAAAGGGCGCCCCGCGCCCACCACCCACTTCCACTACACGCTCCCTTCGAAACCATTCATGCTGCCGCGCAACAGCCCACTTACAAACCGTGCGCTAAAATCTCCCCTTTAAGCGGAGGTTTCATGGCCCAGATCGCATCCCCCGGCGCGAAGTTCCGCGCCGCCCTCGCGGCCGAGCACCCCTTGCAGGTGATCGGTGCCATCAACGCGAACCACGCCTTGCTCGCCAAGCGCGCCGGTTACCGCGCCATCTATCTGTCGGGCGGCGGCGTGGCGGCAGGGTCGCTGGGTCTGCCGGATCTGGGCATCAATACGCTGGACGACGTGCTCACCGACGTGCGCCGCATCACCGACGTGTGCGATCTGCCGCTGATGGTGGACATCGACACCGGATTCGGCCCGAGCGCATTCAATATTTCCCGCACGGTGAAGAGCCTGATCAAGTTCGGCGCCGCGGCCTGCCATATCGAAGACCAAGTGGGCGCCAAGCGCTGCGGTCATCGTCCGGGTAAGGAAATCGTGTCGACCGGCGAGATGGCCGATCGCGTCAAGGCTGCGGCCGATGCGAAGACCGACGCCGACTTCTTCCTCATTGCCCGCACGGATGCGATTGCCGTCGACGGCGTGGATGCGGCCATCGAGCGTGCCATTGCCTGCGTCGAAGCCGGTGCCGACGGCATCTTTGCTGAAGCCGCGTATGACTTGCCGACGTATCGCCGCTTCGTCGAAGCGGTGAAGGTGCCGGTGCTGGCCAACATCACGGAGTTCGGCCAGACGCCTCTGTTCAGCGTGGAAGAGCTTGCCAGCGCGGGCGTCGGCATCGTGCTGTATCCGCTTTCCGCGTTCCGCGCCATGAACAAGGCAGCGGAAAACGTCTACCAGGCCATCCGCCGCGATGGCCACCAGCGCAACGTGATCGACACCATGCAGACGCGCGAGGAACTTTACGACCGCATTGGCTATCACGACTACGAGCGCCGTCTCGATGAGCTCTTCTCCAAGAAGGGCTGATCATTCTCACCGTTATACACGGCACGCCGTGCCGCCCCACGTTTGTCGCAAGCATGTCTTCAGGAGATGTACCGAATGACTGAGCAAACCCTTCCCAAGCCCAAGAAATCCGTCGCGCTGTCGGGCGTGGCCGCCGGCAATACCGCGCTGTGCACGGTGGGCCGCAGCGGTAACGACCTGCATTACCGCGGTTACGACATCCATGACCTGGCGGCCAAGGGTTGCTTCGAGGAAGTGGCCTATCTGCTCGTCCACGGCGTGTTGCCGAACTGGGCGGAGTTGAACGCGTATCGCGCCAAGCTCAAGCGCCTGCGCGGCCTGCCGGCGCCGGTGAAGAGCGCGCTGGAACTGCTGCCCGCCGCCACGCATCCGATGGACGTGATGCGCACCGGTTGCTCGGTATTGGGCACCGTGCTGCCGGAGAAGGACGATCACAACGTCACCGGTGCGCGCGACATCGCCGACCGCCTGATGGCCAGCTTCGGTTCGATCCTCCTGTACTGGTTCCACTTCAGCCACAACGGCAAGCGCATCGAAACGGAGACGGAAGACGAGTCCATCGCCGGCCACTTCCTGCACCTGCTGCATGGCAAGAAGCCGAGCGAGCTGTGCACGCATTCGCTGGACAAGTCGCTGATTCTCTACGCCGAGCACGAGTTCAACGCATCCACCTTCACCGCACGCGTCATCGCCGGCACCGGCTCGGACATGTACTCGGCAATCACTGGCGCCATCGGTGCGCTGCGCGGTCCCAAGCACGGCGGCGCGAACGAAGTGGCGATGGAAATCATCGCGCGCTACCGCAATGCGGCCGAGGCGGAAGCGGATATCCGCGCCCGCGTCGAGCGCAAGGAGATCATCATCGGCTTCGGTCATCCGGTGTACACCGTGTCCGATCCGCGCAACGAGATCATCAAGGAGATCTCGCGCAAGCTCTGCACAGACGGTGGCAACCCGACGCTGTTCGACGTGTCGGAGAAGATCGAGAAGCTGATGTGGGACCAGAAGAAGATGTTCCCCAACCTCGACTGGTACTCGGCCAGCGCCTACCACATGATGGGCGTGCCGACGGCCATGTTCACGCCGCTGTTCGTGATCGCCCGCACTTCCGGCTGGAGCGCGCATGTGATCGAGCAGCGCGAGGACGGCAAGATCATTCGCCCCAGCGCCAACTACACCGGCCCGGAAGATCTGGCGTACGTGCCGATCGAAAAACGCTGAGTTCCACCTACGTACTTCAAAAGAAGGCGCCGAAAGGCGCCTTCTTTTTTCTGTAAGTTTCGTTAGGGTTCAGGACCCTGTACGACATTGCTATGGTTTCGTATGCGTCGGTGTAAACCACCTGATACATGTGTTCCACAGCGATATGAGAAGAGAGCAATACGCACTAAACCGCTGAAATATCGCCTCATACACGACCGTTTATGTCCCAGGCGCAACGCCTGCGTGGCGACGTGGTGTAACAGCCCTGATGCACTCGCGCTTTCCAGCTCCCTGACCGTAGTCAAACTCATCGGCCATGAGTCTCTTCAAGTGGCTGATTTCATGGTCTTCATCTTTGTGAGCAAAAGTCCATGCGCGGTGGCACGCATGTTGCGACAAGTCCGTGCTGGATTTGCAACTCCGGCAACACAGGGGGTCACCGCATCGTTCCAGGAGAAAGACTATGCGCAAGACTCTAATAGCGACCGCGATTGTGTTGGGTCTGGGGCTTACGCTCCCTGCATTTGCAGACGACAACAACACGTCGAAAGGTTCAAGCACGCTTACTAATACCGATTCGAGCACCCACACCCGGACTGATACCAGCACCTACACCACATCGGCAGCTGGTGCGAACGGTTCAGCCGCTAGCAGCGGTGGCATTGCGAGTTCCTTCAACACCAGCAAGGCAGTAGCCAATAGCACTCTCAACGGCGAAGTGACCAAGGTCGCCGTGTGGGGTATTGGTAATTCGTCGTACAACGACGGCAACGCCAATGGCGGTCGTGGCGGTAGCGGCGGTGACGGCGGCAAGGGCTACGGCGGCCGGGCTTCCGGCGCGAGCGGTGGCGACGGTGGTAATGGCGGTCGCGCCAGTGCCCACAGTGGTCGCGCCGGTGGTTCGGGCGCAGATTCGGGCGACGCCGGTGGTTGGGGTGCTTCGTTGGCTGGCGGCGGTGACGGCGGCGACGGCGGCAACGCCGGTGGCATCCGTAACCACAATCGTGCGGGCGGCGGCGGTGGCACGGCCGGTGGCGGCGCGAACACCGGTGGTACCGGTGGCGCAGGCGGCGCAGGCGCAGGTGGCACGGCAGGTGCAGCATCACCGACCGGAACCAGCGGCTCAGCCAGCGCGACGGGCGGCACCAGTGGTGCTGATACCGCTACGGCAGGCACGGGCGGTGCGGGCGGCGCAGGCGGTAGCAATACCGGTGGCGCAGGCTCGGGCGGCGCAGGTGCTGCTGGTGGCGCAGGCGGTGCCGGTGGTACGGCATCGTCGACGACCGGTGCGTTCGACATGTCGAACCAGATGAACGGCTCGGCAGCGGCGGCAGCCGGTGTGTCGATTCTTGCGCAGAACAGCGGCGCGGCAGCGCTGGTACAGCAGAGCGTCAACGTTCAGGCCAACCTGAACTTCGCGCACTGAGTGATAGGGCGGCTGACACGAGGGAACGCTTGCGTTCCCTCGTGTCGGTTTTCAAAAGGAATGGCTTCGCCGGCATCGGCGTCGGTCATACGTTGGCTCACCCTTAGTGGGAGACAGTGCCGTGCAATCGTGCAAATGGTTACTGGGCGTGATCGCGCTCAGCGCGTGCGCCCTTCCTGCGGCGGTCCTCGCAGAGAACGCCAGCATTCCTCCTGCCTACATGGTGCAGGGCGCGGATTCTCCCATCGCGATCTACAACGCCGCGGTCGAGGTGGATCATCAGGGCGTGGCCGCCGACCTTGGCGATAGCGTGGACACCGAGACGCTGGCAAAACTCAGTGGCGGCACGATCATCACGCAGAACACCACGCTGACCGGCACGGTTGCCGACAACAGCGCCGATCACCTGACCACGGGTGACAACATCATCACCGGTGGCTCGGTCGCCGGAGCAACCGGTTTCCCGACCGTCATACAGAATTCCGGCAACAACGTTCTGATCCAGAACGCGACGGTACTCAACGTCGAATTCAAGCAATGAACAAGTTCGCGGCGCTGCTGATACTGATTGCGGCGCTGCCGCCGGGGAGTCATGCGACCACGCCCGTGAGCGTGGTCAGCAACGGCCCCGGCAACTACACCGTGCACCTGACGAGTCTCAAGGAGGCCCGTTACAAGAGCACCATTCACCAGAAGTACGACTTCAGCTGCGGATCGGCCGCGGTAGCGACGCTACTGACCTATCAATACGGCTATCCGGTCAACGAGCAGGTTGCCTTCGAACAGATGTACACGCACGGCGACCAGGCCAAGATCAGCAAGGAAGGCTTCTCGCTGTTGGACATCAAGCGCTTCCTCGCCGCGAATGGCTTCGAAGCCGATGGCTTCAAGGTGCCCATCGAGAAGCTGGCGCAGGAAAACCTGCCGGCGATCGTGCTGATCGATGAGAAGGGCTATCACCATTTCGTCGTCGTCAAAGGCATGCGCAACGACCGCATGCTGGTGGGCGATCCCGCACGCGGTACGCGCGTGATGTCGACGGCAAAGTTCATGACGCTGTGGAAGAACGACTTGGTGTTCGTCATTCACAACCGTCGAAACCTGGCTGTGTTCAACAGCCCCAACGATTGGAGGGTGGCGCCACAGGCACCCGTCAGCAGTGCGATCGATCGCAACGGTCTCTACAACACCGTGATGCCCAAGCACGGGCCGGACGACATTTGAGGACGGATGATGAAGCCGCTCGCACACATCGCTGGTTTCGGCATCCTCTGCATCACATGCGTGGCGGGCGTGGTGGCCGTGCAGGCGCAGGAAGGCGCGTCAGCCCCTGCGACCGCGCCGGCCATGGCCAGTGCGACCGCTGCACCCACTGCAGCGCTGGAGACCGCGGTCGCCGGCATCCCCACCTCAAAGGACATGCCGGGCTGGACGCCGGTGGGCGAGGACACGCTCGACCAGACGCGCGGCGGCTTCGACCTCGGCAATGGCCTGGTGGCGTCCTTTGGCATCGATCGCGCGGTCTACGTCAACGGCAACCTGGTGTCGTCGACCAGTTTCTACGTGCCGGATATCGGGCACATGACCACGGCGCAGGCACAGAGCATGCAATCCGCGCTCAACACCGTGCAGGTGACACAGATCGGGCCCAACAACAGTTTCGATCCGTCCGCACTGGCTGGAAAGATGGGCGGCACGGTGATCCAGAACACGTTGAACAATCAGAACATCCAGAACATCACCACGATCAACGCATCGACCAATTCGCTCAACGCATTCCGGGAAGGAAGTCTCCAGGAAGCGTTGCAACAGGCGCAGCTGCAGTCCCTGGGGCACTGACATGGGACGCGCACCGCCAAGGTTTGGCTCCTACCGCGAATGCGCCGTGGCCCTCGCCGCGGCGCGTTCATCTGCGCGATTCGAACAGCGAGCATGAGGAAGCATGATGCGACACTCAGCGTGGCGATACGTATGGTCGGCAGGATGTGCGGGGCTGGTGGCGCTCGGCTTGCCTGTCGCGGCACAACAAGAGTCGCCGTCCCAACAAGCGAGTACGGGGACGACGCCAGCGGCAGCGGCTAACACCATCGCCGCGGCACCGTCTGCGAAACCTGCGCCGATCGATCCAGCCGACTTGCGCAAGCAAGTGGCCGAGCAGGGCGATCGCATCGATGCCATGCGCAGCCAGATCAGCGCGCAGATCGCGCAGCTCGATGCGATGAAGCGTGCGCTGGCCGAGCAGGAGGCGGACTATCAATCGCTGCGGCACGCCGTGGGCATGGACGTGCTGGACAAGCAGCGTGCCGGCAGCATCGCCGCTGGCGGCCCGCTGGCGTCCGCGCAACCGATGCCGGCCGGCGATGCGGTGGCGGCCAATGCACCGCAGCAGCAACAGCAGCCGGTGGGCGAGGCACCCAAGGCCGATACGCGCCCGCCCGAAGTGGCGCCCATCTTCCAGCAGCCCGGCGTGCTTACGCCCAAAGGCAAGTTCATCATCGAGCCGGCGTATCAATTCGGCTATTCGAACGTTGAACGTGTGGCGCTGGTGGGATACACGGTGATCCCGGCCATCCTCATCGGCCTCATCGACGCGCGGCAGGTCAGGATCACCACGCAAGTCGGCTGGCTGACCGCCCGTTACGGCATCACCAACCGGATGGAAGTGGAAGTTCGCGTGCCTTATGTGTACGCGCATGAGGATGTGACCAGCCGCGAGGTTTTCACAGGCAGCGCTACCGACAAGGCGTTTGGCAACAGCGGACATGGCCTTGGCGACGTCGAAGCCACCATGCGCTATCAGCTCAATGTCGGTGGCCCGGACAAGGCTTATTACGTGGGCTGGCTGCGCGTGAAGTCGAACACGGGCAGGGACCCGTTCCAGGTCACCACCGATTGCGTGCAGCGTTGCGTGGAAAATGTGATCGACCAGGTGGACCTGTCGGCCACCGGCACGGGCCTGCCGTTGTCGCAGCCGGTGGGTACCGGCTTCTGGGCTATCCAGCCGGGCGTGACGTGGCTGTATCCGACCGATCCGGTGGTGTTCTTCGGCAACCTCAGCTATCTGTACAACGTGCCGCGCGACAACGTGACACGCAAGATACTTCTGGGTGGCACGGAAGACCTGGGCAAGGTCAAGCTGGGCGACATCGTCGACGTGAGCATCGGCATGGGCCTTTCGCTCAACGAGAAGGCGTCCATCAGTATTGGTTACGACCAGAGCTTCGTGGGCGCGACCAAGCAGAACAACCACAATGTGCCCGGGTCCACCAAGACCGTGCTTGGCACGCTGCTGATCGGCGGCTCTTGGCGCTTCAGCGACAAGCGCACGGTCAACTTCACCTTGGGCGTCGGCGTGACGCGCGATACACCGGACGCGACGGTGACCGTGCGCGTGCCGATGATGTTCTAAGAAACGGCAGGCACGCACGCCAACCGTGTGATTGGCGTGCTCGTGCTCAGAGACCTTCCTGCTGCATCGCCGCCTTCACGCCGGCATCGTCCAGCATGCGCTGATGGAAGCGGGCGAGGTTGTGCAGGTCAGACAGGTCCACGCCTTTGCCCATGGCCCAGCGCAGCACCACGAACAGATACGGGTCGGCGAATGAACGTGTGCCGGTCAGCCAATCACGGCCCTGCAACTGGGCATCGAGGCGCTCGTAATAGTTGCGCAGACGTTCGATGGCCCGGCAACGCAGCGCGTCCTGCGCCTCTTCGCCGTCGATGAAGCGGTCGGGGCGGAACACGGGTTTGTACATCGGATGAAGATCGGAATTGATGTAAGCCAGCCAGCGATTCACTTCCGCACGGCCTCGCGCACCTTCGCCGCCGAGGCCGGCCAGCGGAAATTTGTCCGCCAGGTAATTGAGGATGGCAGCGTTCTCGGTCAACACCCAGCCGTCCGGTTCCTGCAGGGCAGGGACCACGCCCGACGGATTGATGCGCAGGTAGGCCGGCGTGCCGAGTTCCTCGCGAGCGACGCGATGCGCTTCGTACGGTTGGCCGATCCATTCGAGAACGATGTGATCGGCGAGCGAGCAGGCGCCCGGCAGGTAATACAACTTCATGGAAATCATCCTGGAGTGACGTTATCCGTGAAGTGTCGCCTGCCGGGCGCGCATGACTCAAGCCGAGGCTTGCGCACGAACGCGGCGCTGCACCCACCAGCCACCAAAGCACACGCCGATCACCAGCACGGCATCGAGCAGATACGTCGCCCAGCCGTGCGCATCGAACCACGGCGACACCCAGTGGTCGTGCGCGATCATGCGAGCCGCCGTCCACGCGATGGCGCCTGCGCCGATATAGATGATCACCGGGAAGCGTTCGATCAGTCGCAGGATCAGCGACGAGCCCCACACCACCAGCGGCACGCTGATCGCCAGGCCGATGACCACCAGCACCATGTGTCCCTTGGCGGCGCCGGCAATGGCGAGCACGTTGTCCATGCCCATGAGCGCATCGGCGACGATGATGGTACGCATGGCCGCCCAGAAATTGCTGGCGGCGCTGACTTCATGCGCGGCATGGTCGTCCGGCTTCAGCAGCTTCCACGCGATGGGAAGCAACAGCAGGCCGCCGATCAGCATCAATCCTGGCAGCTTGAGCAGGTAGACCACGACGCCGGTCAGCAGCAGGCGCACGGCGATGGCGCCAACGGTACCCCACAGCACGGCCTTCTTCTGGATCTGTCGGGGAAGTTTGCGCGCGGCCAGCGCAATCACGATGGCGTTGTCGCCCGCGAGCACGAGGTCGAGCAGCACGATGGCCAGCAGGCCGGAGAGGAATTCGGTAACGACAAGGTCCATGAAGGGGTCTCTGCGCGTTTCGACAAATGCAGTAACGACGGACACGCGCGGCCCGTCATGACTGCAAAAGTCTCGTTCGCGGCAGAGCCGCTGCAGTGACCGGAGCGTGGCGACGCTCGTGATGACGACCACTGCAAGAACACCGATGAAGCAGGTGTCCGGAACTACTCCCTTTTGGGATCAGTATGGGAACATTGTCGAGGTCGGTGTGCGCCTGCGTCAAGCTGGGCACGACGAAGGAAAGGCTACATCTGTTGCTCTTCTGCAGCCGCGAGATCTCTCCATGAGTGCGCACGACATCCGTTCCGCCAAGCGTCCCCAACCCGACCAGCCGATGGTGGACGTCGCCGATTACGTCGTCGACTACGCGATCGATTCCGCCGAGGCATATGACACGGCGCGCTACATGCTGCTCGACTCGCTGGCCACGGCGATGATGGCCATGAAGTTTCCCGAGTGCGTGAAGCACCTCGGCCCGATCGTGCCAGGCGCGAACCTGCCGGGCGGGGCGCGCGTGCCAGGAACCAGCCATGAGCTGGACCCGGCGCAGGCCGCCTTCGCCATCGGCACCCAGATCCGCTGGCTGGATTTCAATGACACCTGGCTGGCCGCCGAGTGGGGTCATCCGTCGGACAACCTGGGGACCATCCTGGCCATCGCCGACTACCTCGGTCGGAAGGCCGAGCGGGAGGGCGGCACGCCGATGACCGTCCGCGACGTGCTCGCGTACGCCATCAAGGCTCACGAGATCCAGGGCTGCTACGCCCTCAAGAACAGCTTCAACCGCGTTGGCCAGGACCACGTCATCCTGGTGCGGCTGGCCTCCACGGCGGTCGCCACAGCCATGTTGGGTGGCTCCAGGGAGCAGATCGTCACGGCGGTCTCCCATAGCTGGATCGACAATGGTCCGTTGCGCACCTATCGCCACGCACCGAACACCGGCCCAAGGAAGAGCTGGGCGGCTGGCGACGCCTGCCGCCGTGCCGTCATCCACGCTATTAATGCGGTCTACCGGGGCGTGGTGGGCTATCCGTCGGCCCTGAGCGCCACGACCTGGGGTTATTATGATGTGGCCTTTCAGGGCAACACGTTCCAGTTCGAGCGCCCATTCGGCAGCTACGTGATGGAGAACGTGTTGTTCAAAATCAGCTTCCCGGCCGAGTTCCATGCCCAGACGGCGGTGGAGTGCGCCATGCAGCTGCACGGGACCGTGGCCGGCAAGATCGACCAGGTCGAGAAGGTGGTGATCGAGACCCAGGAGGCGGGCGCGCGCATCATCGACAAGACCGGCCCCTTGGCGAACTACGCCGACCGCGACCACTGCATTCAGTACATGGTGGCCGTTCCCTTGATCTTCGGCCGCCTGGTCGCCGACGACTATAACGATGACGTGGCCGCCGACCCGCGCATCGACGCCCTGCGCGACAAGATGGTGGTCAGCGAGAACCCGCAATTCACCAGGGACTATTTCGACCCGGAAAAACGTTATATAGGCAACTCGGTTCAGGTCTTCTTTAAGGACGGCACCCGCACCGAAAAGGTATCCATCGACTACCCGATCGGCCACCGTAGGCGGCGCGCCGAGGGTATTCCCGTATTGCTCAAGAAGTTTGAGGCCGCCATGCGGGGCCACCTCCCATCGCACCGGGTCAAAACGATCCTGAACGCCACGGCGGACCCCGTTAAGCTGGATGCCATGCCAATCCAGCAGTTCCTTGGTTTCTTCACGCTGTAAAGACGGCGTGAGCTGAAAATGAACGGGCGTTTGGGGTCGATTTGCAATTGCTTAACTTTTGCTAAGCTACTCCGCGCCCGTTTCGGGTAAACAAGCACTAGGTTCGAAGTCAGGTTCGGGGTTCACTAGGAGTAGGAATCACGGCTTGATGGCTTTTCCCGTCTGGGGTGAACGGACGCGTACACCAATAAACGAGGAGACACCTGATGAAACGTAAGGGCTTGTACATCCTGATTGCCCTCGCCCTGGGCGGCGCAGGCGCCGTTCACGCGCAGGACAACACCGGCACTGCGGCACCGGCCACCACCGAAATGTCGAGCTACGACGACCGCTGGTACATCGCACCGACCGTGGGCGGTTACTACAACGACACCGATCGCAACACCAACAGCCGCCAGTTCTATTACGGCATCGGCTTTGGCCGTTACTTCTCGCCCAACTTCTCGCTGGATTTCTTCGGTGACCGCACCAAGCGCACCGTGGACACCGATGCCGGCGGCGGTCGTTGGTCGAACAACACCTATGGCGTGGCTGCCCGCTATTACTTCCTCGACTGGAATGCATGGCGCCCGTACCTGTTGGGCGGCGTGATGGGCAGCCAGCACATCAGCGACTTCGAGCACGGCTGGTCGCCGGCGGCCGAAGTGGGCGTGGGTGTGTCCAAGACCGTTACCGACAGCTCCGACATTCGCGTCGAAGGTGGCTATCGCTACGACTGGGACGACAAGACCCAGCCGAACAAGAGCGGTTACGGCGACTGGTTCCTGGGCTTCAGCATCGTGTCGCGCATCGGCGCCCCGCCGGCCCCGCCGGCTCCTCCGGCACCACCGCCGGCTCCGGACTGCTCCAAGCAGTTCCGCAACGGCGTGAACCTGTGCGACAACAAGTGCCCGGATCTGCCGGAAGGCACGATCGTGGGTCCGGATGGTTGCCCGCAGAAGGTCGTGATCGACCTGCGCGGCGTCAACTTCAAGTTCGATCGTCCGAAGAAGGGCGAGAAGGACATTTCGAAGGCATTGGCCGAACCGACGAAGGATTCGTTGGCTGTGCTCGACCAGGCCGTCGACACCCTGCAGCGTTATCCGCAGGTGCACGTCACCGTTGCCGGTTACACCGACAGCGTGGGCACGGCGGAGTACAACCAGGGCCTGTCGGAACGTCGTGCGAAGATCGTGTACGACTACCTGACCTCGCATGGCATCGACGCAAGTCGTCTGGAAGGTCCGATCGGTCACGGCAAGAACGATCCGATCGACACGAACGATACGGATGCCGGTCGTGCCCGCAATCGTCGTACGGAGTTGCAGGTTCAGCAGTAATCCAACAACTCTCGGAAATGTCCGAAAAGCCCGGCGAAAGCCGGGCTTTTCTTTTTTGCAACCACGCGCACTGAGGTAACGCGTTGTTTTGTTGTGACACGTTGTCGCAGCTCGTCGGCTTTATCGCTGGGCCCGGAATAGCTGCCTGAACAGGGGCTCACCAACAGCGTCTTGCTCCGCGTGCGATCGTCTTAACGGTTTTGCTACACTCCGCCGCGCTTGTGGTCTTGTGACACTTTTTCTCTTGATCGGGACGCAAAGCACGGGACAGGAAAAGTCCCGGAGTAGAAGTCAGTTATGACGCGCGTTTTCCGTCTGGGGTGGAACGGACGCGAATACCAATAATATGAGGAGACACCTGATGAATCGTAAGGGCCTGTATTTCCTGATTGCCCTGGCTCTGGGCGGCGTAGGTGCCGCTCACGCGCAAGACAGCACCACCGCGACGACGTCGAGCTACGACGGCCGTTGGTATATCGCTCCGACCGTGGGCGGCTACTACAACGACACCGATCGCAACACCAACAGCCGCCAGGTCTATTACGGCCTGGGCTTTGGTCGCTTCATTGCGCCGAACACCTCGATCGACGTGTTCTTCGACCGCACCAAGCGCACCATCGACGGCGGTAACTCGGATCGTTGGGCCAACAACAATGTCGGCGTCGCTGCTCGCTTCTACTACGGTGACTGGAACGCATGGCGTCCGTACGCCCTCGTCGGCGTGATGGGCAGCTTCCACATGGATCCGGCTGACCACGCCTGGTCGCCGGCCGCTGAGGTTGGCGTTGGCGTGTCCAAGACCATCACCGACAGCACCGACTTCCGCGTGGAAGGTGGCTACCGTTACGACTGGGATGACAAGTCTCAGCCGGAGAAGAACGGTTACGGCGACTGGTTCCTCGGCTTCAGCATCGTGTCGCGCTTCGGCGAACCGGCTGCTGCTCCGGTGGCTGCCGCTCCGGTGGCCCCGGCCGCTCCGGACTGCTCCAAGCAGTTCCGCAACGGCGTGAACCTGTGCGACAACAAGTGCCCGGATCTGCCGGAAGGCACGATCGTCGGTCCGGACGGCTGCCCGCAGAAGGTCGTGATCGACCTGCGCGGCGTCAACTTCAAGTTCGACCGCCCGAAGAAGGGCGAGACGGACATCAAGAAGGCGCTGGCTGAGCCGACCGCTGACTCGGTTGCCATCCTCGACCAGGCTGTCGACACCCTGCAGCGTTACCCGCAGGTCAAGGTCACGGTTGCCGGCTACACCGACTCGGTCGGTAAGGACGCCTACAACCAGGATCTGTCCGAGCGTCGCGCTGCGATCGTGTACAAGTACCTGACGGCTCACGGCATCGCCGCTGATCGCCTGATTGGTCCGTTCGGCCATGGCAAGAACGATCCGATCGGCAGCAACGACACGGACGCTGGCCGCGCCCAGAACCGTCGTACGGAGCTGCAGGTCCAGCAGTAATCGGATCTGTTCAAGTAGTACGGAGAAGCCCGGCGCAAGCCGGGCTTTTCTTTTGTGTGCATGCAGGGATCGCTACCATGCATGGCGTTGCCTTCTGATTGCGAGTTTCTCTTCATGCGTCCGTCCCGTCCTGCTGCACGCCAATCCAAACCATCGGCGCCTCGCCATGGTCTGGCGCGCGTGCTCAGCAAGATGGGTGTGTGCTCGCGAAGTCAGGCCGAGAAAGCTATCCGCGAGGGCAGGGTCAGTGTGGATGGCAAGGTGGTGCTCGATCCGGAGCGTCCCGCCGATCCGGATCGGCAGCGCATTCTCTTCGACAACGAACCGATAGCAGCCAACACGCGCGTCTATATCGTGCTCAACAAGCCTCGCGGCATCGTGGTGAGTGCTGCCGACGAGCGCGGCCGCGACACCGTCTACGACTTGCTGAAGGATGCCGGGCTGCCATGGCTAGGGCCGGTAGGGCGACTGGACAAGGCCAGCGAAGGTTTGCTGTTGTTGAGCAACGACAGCGTTTGGGCCGCGCGATTGACCGAGCCCAGGCATCACGTGGACAAGACGTATCACGTGCAGGTCAACGACATTCCCGATCAGGCCTTGCTCGATCAGCTGCTCGAAGGCGTAGTGGAAGAGGGCGAGCGTCTTGCGGCGCGTCGAGCCACCTTGCTAAGGCATGGCGAGAAGAATGCGTGGCTGGAGATCGTGCTCGATGAAGGGCGCAATCGCCACATCCGGCGTTTGTTGGCGGCGCATGGCATCGAGGTGCTGCGGCTCATTCGCGTGGCGATCGGTTCGATGCCATTGGGCGAATTGCCGAAAGGGCAGTGGCGCCATCTCATGGATGCGGAAGTGCAGGCGTTGGCCGCAGCTTCGAGCGCAGGCGCGGCTTCGAAATAAGCGCCTTGCAGCGCTTGTGATATCCCGACGAAACGACGGCGGCTTCCGCCCTCTCCGCGAAGGAAGAGGGCGGCGTAATGCCGTCGTCAGATGACGCCTAGCTTTTTGCCCACCTTGGTGAAGGCGGCAATGGCCTGGTCGAGATGCTCGCGCGTGTGCGCAGCGCTCATCTGCGTGCGAATGCGCGCCTGGCCTTGCGGCACCACCGGGTAGAAGAAGCCGGTGACGTAGATGCCTTCGTCAAGCAGCTCGGTCGCCATGGCCTGTGCTTTCTTCGCGTCGTAGATCATCACCGGCACGATGGGATGCACGCCCGGCTTGATGTCGAAGCCGGCCTTGGTCATCGCTTCGCGGAAATAGCGGGTGTTCTCCTTGACCTTGTCGCGCAAATCCCCCGCGGCAGCAAGCATCTCGAACACTTTGATGCCGGCGGCTACCACATGCGGCGGCAGCGAGTTGGAGAACAGGTAAGGGCGCGAGCGCTGGCGCAACATCTCGATCACTTCGCGCGGACCGGTGGTGAAACCGCCCAGCGCGCCGCCGAGTGCCTTGCCCAGCGTGCCTGTGATGATGTCGATCTTGTCGAGCACGCCGTTGACTTCGGCCGAGCCGCGTCCGGTGTCGCCCAGGAAGCCAGTGCAATGGCATTCGTCGATGTGCACCAGTGCGTTGTACTTTTCGGCCAGCGCGGTGATCTTGTCCAGCGGTGCAATGAAGCCATCCATCGAGAACGCGCCGTCGGTGGTGATCAGCTTGGTGCGCGCGCCAGCGGCGTCGGCGGCCTGGAGCTGCTTCTCCAGATCGGCCATGTCGCAGTTGGCGTAGCGGAAGCGCTTGGCCTTGCACAGGCGGATGCCGTCGATGATGGACGCGTGGTTGAGCGCATCGGAGATGATCGCGTCTTCTTCGCCCAGCAGCGGTTCGAACAAGCCGCCGTTGGCGTCGAAGCAGGCGGCGTAGAGGATGGTGTCCTCAGTGCCGAAGAACTCGGCGATCTTCTTTTCCAGTTCCTTGTGCAGATCCTGCGTGCCGCAGATGAAGCGCACGGACGCCATGCCGAAACCGTGCGTGTCCAGCGCGTCCTTCGCGGCCTGGATCACCTCGGGATGGTCGGCAAGGCCGAGGTAGTTGTTGGCGCAGAAGTTGAGCACTTCCTTGCCGCTGTCGAGGCGGATCTTGGCCGACTGCGGCGAGGTGATGATGCGCTCGGCCTTGAACAGGCCCTGCTCACGGATCGATTCGAGTTCGCTGGCGTAGCGGGACTGGCCGGGGTAGCTCATGGGGGAATTCCAGCTGGGTCAAAAGGCTATTTTGAGCCTTTGGGGGCGGGCTGGGAAGGAACGGGCCGTTATTGGCGGCACGCGACACTTTTTCATGGCCATTCCGGCCTGTGCCGGAATGGCTGACTGGGAAGTCGAGACTGCTAGCCCTCAGCCCTGATGCAACCCGAACTCCACCCGCGTCGTCTTACCCTTGTCGTCGATGTCCTTGGTATCGAGCTTGGGGTCCTTGATCGCCATGCGCTTGTCGTCAAGCTTGCCCTTCAGCCACGCCTGCACGGCGGTGGCGCGGCGTTGGGCGAGGTCGCGCATGGCTGCGTCGTCGACGGCAACATTGGTTTCCATCAGGCTGCGCATCTCGTCCGGCTCCAGCGATTTCTTCAGGCCGATGATGTTCTTGGGCTTGCCCTTGAAGTCGTCGTCCTTGTAGGCGCGCTTGAGGTACTTCTCGTACTCGTCGGGCGTGACGTTCACGGTAGCGAGCGCGGCATCGGAGGTGTCGGCGTTCTTGCCATCCTGGTCCAGCGCCTTCTGGCGGCGGACCAAGTTGTCGACCGTGACCTTGCGCAGGCCGTCTTGGTCCTTCGACGGATCGATGCGGCCGATGATGTCCAGGTTCAACGTGTTCTTCTGGCTGAGCATGGCGACCACTTTGCCAAGGCGCTCCTGCGCGTTCTTGTCGAGCACGGCCGAACCCGGGTCGAACTCGACGTAGCCCAGATCCTCGTGATTGCCGCCGGCGAATGCTGCGCCGAGCAGGCGGAAGGGCGCGGTGGCCGCCTTGGCGATCAGGTTGCCGATGGCACGCCAGATAAGCCCGCCCATGCTGAATTGCGGATCGTCCAGCGAGCCGGACACCGGCACGTTCACGTCGATGTTGCCCTGCGTGTCCTTCAGCAGCGCCACGGCAAGTTTCACCGGCAGGTGCTTGATGCCAGGGCTTTCGTCGCGGTCGCCGAAGGTGAGTTGGGTGATGAAGATGTGGTTGTCGGCGTTGAGCTTGCGCTGGTCCAGTTGGTAATGGACGTCCATCGTCAGCTTGCCGGCCGTGATGGGATAACCGGTGTACTTGGTGGAGTACGCGCTCAATCCGGTCAACTCGACCTCGTTTGCCTTGCCCTTGATGTTGAGGAAGGCCACCGGCTGCAGCGGATTGATGGTGCCGTCGATGTCGACGGGCGAGTTGTCGTTCAACGCCGCCTGCACGGCCAGGTCGGCCGGCGGATCGCCCGGTTTCGTGCCGAACGCACCGATCTTGCCGGTGACCTTGGTCAGGTTGGCCGTGTAGTTCGGTTTGATGAAATTGTCGGTGTAGTTGAGCTGGCCATTGACGAGCGTGATGCCGCCCAGGTGGATATCGGTTTCAGTCGCCGGCGTCGTGGCGGCGGTTTCGGCAGCTGGCACGGTCTTGGTCTGCGGGCCGGGCGTGCGAATCGGCGGCGGTGGCGGTGTCGGCGCGGCGGCAGTGGGTTTGGCGGAGGTGCTGGGTTGCTCATTGTCGGCGCGTGTCACCGACACGGGCGCCGCCTCGGGGTTGGCCACCACTTCCGAGAGATTCAACGTGCCGTTGGCGTTGACGATCACGCGCGCATAGAACGAACTGAGCACCAGGCCGCCGACGTGCATGCGCGTGGCGCCGTAGCCGTAGGAGACATCGAGGTTGCTGCCGCTGAGCGTGCGCCAGCGGAGGAAATCGTCGCCGGTGAGTTTGTCCTGCACGCGCACCTGTTCAAGAGCCGCATTGCCCTTGTAGGTGAGCTTGGGTTCGGCGCCGCGTCCGTCGTAGTGCAGCTTGCCAGTGCTGGTGACGCGCGCGCTGGAAATGGTGACATTCAATGGCACGCTGATGTATGGCTGGAACGTGGCGATGTCCAGCCGCTTCGTGTCGAGCTGGATATCCGCCAGTGACGGCAGCGGCTGCACCTTGCCGTTCGCCGTGAACGTGCCCTTGTCGATGGCGCCCGCCAGTTTCATCTCGCGCGGCTCGTTGAGCTTGTCACTCAGGCCGTCCATGCCGCCGCTGAGCGAATCGATCTTGATCTTCACCGGCTTGTCGCCGGCCGCCATGTCGGTGAAGACGATGGCAGCGTTGTCGAAGGCAAGATGCGTGATGCTCCAGTGCCACGGCGGCCCGGACGCTGCGGGTTTCTTTGCCGGCGCGTTCTTGGCGGCGAACAGATCGGTTAGGCTGATGTACTTGCGACTGTCGCGCTGTACGTCCAGCGCCAGTCCAGTCGCCTTGACCGTACCCAGCTGCGCCTGTTGCGAGGCCAGATCGATCTGCGTGATCTCGGCCTCCATCGTGTTCCATGCGACCGGCGAGGCATGGCCCTTGAACTGCGGCTCCATCCCGAAGTCGCTGACCGTTGCCTTGGCATTGGTCAGGCGCACGTTGAACGGCGTGCCCCAATCGATTTCGAGCTGACCGGTCTGGTCGAGCTTGCCCTTGGTCACGCGTGCAGCCAGGCCCTGGTAGGTCGCGGCCTGCATGGGCGCCATGTCCACCTGCTTCACGTTCAGTGCGGCGACGAGCTTGTTCTTCGCCAGATCCACCGTGCCTTTCAGGCCGATCTCGCCACCGAAGAACTGCGCCGTCAGGTCGAGGTTTGCCGCCGGTGCCGCCAGCATGCTCAGGCCGCGCATGTTGCCGCGCAGATTGCCCAGGTCGATCTTGCTGCCCGCCGCATCGGTGTAGTGAATGGCGCTGTTGGTCAGCGTCATCGAGGCGATGCGCACGTCGGTGGGCTCGGTTTTCTTTTCCGCATCCGCTTTTGCCGGAGGCGCTGTCAATGCATCGAAGTTGCTGTGGCCATCGGGCCCGGCGGTGTAATAGAGCTGCGCACGATCGAGCACAAGCGCGCCCAGCGCATAACGCGACAGCAGCGGCTGCACGTCGGACAGATCCGCCGTGCCCTTGCCAAGGCCAAGAATCGCCTGGCCGTTGCTGCTGTTGAGCGCGAAGTCATCCAGTTCCAGTCGACCGGTAAGTTGCAGTTGCGGCGTGGGCTTGGCCTGCACGAAGTGCAGCACGAGATCGCCGCTGAGCAGGCCCTTGGGAATCGCCACCGGCAACGTGGTGGGCGCGTAGACGATGTAGCGCGCCAGATCGAGATGATCGAGCCGGAAGTTGATGGTCGATTCGCGGCTGTCGGCAAAGGGCTTGGCGTGGCCTTCGACATGCAGCGGGCTGCCATCCACCTTCATCGACAGCAACGGCTGCACGAACACGTCGGTGTCGCTGGGCAGGTTGGCGATGAACGGAATGCCCAGCTCCAATTGCTCCACGCGATGGTTGGCCTTCAACGCTTCGTCGGCGAACTGGATGTCGCCGTTGTGCACGCTGATGTTGGAAAGCGCAAAGCGCGTGGGCGATGCCTTCGGGTCCGGCGGCGTGGCATTGAAGCGATCGATGATGTCGCTGAAATTGAAACGCTGGTCGCCCGTGCGCACGATGCGGATGCGCGGGCCTTGCACGGTCAGTTGATCCAGCACCGGCGCCATGCGGAACACCGACGCCCAGGACGCATTGATCACGGCCTGGTCCACGTCGACGAACGCGGACTTGCCATCGCGATCAGCGATGTGCAACTGGTCCAGTTCCAGCCGCAACGTGTACGGATTCAGATGCACGGCGCCCAGTGTCACGGGGCGTTGCAGCGCCGCGGTGGCGCGCTTTTCGATCTGGCTGCGGATGATGGACGGTGCGGCGAGGAAGCCGAGGATGCCGAATACCACCAGCACGATGGCGACGATCAAGACGATCTTGCGTGTGCGGCGTGACTTGTAGACGGCAACGGCGCGGTCGCGTCCCGCGGCCAGATGACGATTGCTGAATAGATCAGCCATGCGGACGATGCTCCCATGCCATCGCGCGCCGACCGTACCAGACCATCGAGTCGGGTACCTTCACAATCCCAGCGATTAGTCGGCCGCCCTGCCGGGGAGTGTACTAGGGCGGCCGAACCTTCAGGACGGATTTCCCGCAGGAAATTCCGTTCTGTGACAGCTGTCGCTCAGCTCCAGGAGCAGACGACCTTGCCGCACTTGCCGGCATCCATCAGGTCGAAGCCCTTCTGGAAATCGTCGATGTGGATCTGATGCGTGAGCACCTTCTGCAGCGGGAAGCCGGTGAGCACCATCTGGGTCATCTTGTACCAGGTCTCGTACATGCGGCGGCCGTAGATGCCCTGCATGGTGAGGCCCTTGAAGATCACCTTGTCCCAGTCGATGCCGGCGCCCTTGGGCAGGATGCCGAGCAGGGCGATCTTGCCGCCGTGGTACATGCACTCGAGCATGTCGTTGAAGGCGCGCGGGTTGCCGCTCATTTCCAGGCCCACGTCGAAGCCCTCCATGTGCAGGTCTTTCATCACGTCCTTCAGCGACTGGTTGGCCACGTTCACCACGCGCGTGGCGCCCATGTCGGCGGCGAGCTTCAGGCGGTAGTCGTTGACGTCGGTGACCACCACGTTGCGGGCGCCCACGTGCTTGGCGATGCCAGCGGCAATGATGCCGATCGGGCCGGCGCCGGTGATCAGCACGTCCTCGCCGATCAGGTCGAACTCCAGCGCGCAATGTGCGGCGTTGCCGTAGGGGTCGAAGAACGCGGCCAGCTCGGACGGGATCTGGTCCGGAATCGGCCACAGGTTCGAGGCCGGCATGGTCATGTATTCGGCGAACGCGCCGTTGCGGTTCACGCCGATGCCCACGGTGTTCGGGCACAGGTGCTGGCGGCCGGCGCGGCAGTTCCGGCAATGGCCGCACACGATGTGGCCTTCCGCGGAAACGCGGTCGCCGATCTTGTAGCCGGTCACGCCCGGGCCGATCTCCACGATGCGGCCCACGAATTCATGGCCGATGGTAAGGCCGGGCTTGATGGTGCGCTGGGACCACTCGTCCCACTTGTAGATGTGCAGGTCGGTGCCGCAGATCGCGGTCTTTTCCAGCTTGATCAGCACCTCATTGGGGCCAACCTCGGGAACGGGCACTTCTTCCATCCAGATGCCCTGTTCGGGTTTGCGCTTGACCAGGGCTTTCATCATCTGAGGCATGGGATTTCCGTGGGGGAAGGGCGGGAAAACGGACATTATAGAAGGCGGGACACCGCGGCTGCTTCGTGCAGTGCAGCGTTGCTCCCAGGGCCGGGCAGGGCTAGGGTCGCAATTTTTTGCGGAGCCCGGGCTCGGGACAGGCATGAAACGACCGACATTCGCGCTGCTGGCCGCAGCATTGGGGCTTGCCATGGCCATTCCAAGCCACGCCGATGAAGGCATGTGGATGCCCTCGCAGCTGCCTTCCATTGGCAAGTCGCTGCGGGAGGCCGGCCTCCAGGGCAACCCGGCCGACCTGGCCGACCTCACCAAGGCGCCGCTCAATGCGGTGGTGAAGGTGGGCGGCGCCACCGGTTCGTTCATCAGCGGCGATGGCCTGGTGCTGACCAACCACCACGTCGCCTTCGGCATCATCCAATACAACAGCAACGCGCAGCGCGACCTGATCCAGAACGGTTTCGTATCCCACCAGCGCACGGAAGAACTGCCGGCCAATCCCGATTTCCGCCTGCGGGTCACCACGGGTTTCGACAAGGTCAGCGACCAGGTGCTCGCGGCGGCCAAGGGCAAGACGGGGCGTGCCTATTTCGATGCCATCGATGCGGTGAGCAAATCGATGGTTGCCGAGTGCGAACGCGAACCTGGCACGCGCTGCAGCGTGGTCACCATGTTCTACGGCCGCGACTTCTATCTGGTGAAGCAGCTCGAGCTGCGCGACGTGCGCCTCGTCTATGCGCCGCCTCGCGCCATCGGCAATTACGGCGACGAGGTGGACAATTTCGTGTGGCCGCGCCATGCGGGCGATTTCACGTTGCTGCGCGCCTATGTGAGCCCCGATGGCAAGCCCGCGGATTACGCCAAGGACAACGTGCCCTATCACCCGCCCGCGCATCTTCAGGTGGCGGGCGATGGTGTGAAGGAAGGCGATTTCGTGATGCTGGCCGGTTATCCCGGCATCACCTATCGGCATCGCACGGCCGCCGAATTCGCCGATCAGGTGCAATGGCGCCTGCCGACCACGGTGCAGGTGATGCAGCAACTCCAGCACGTCATCGAGGACACCGGGCGCGAGGATCGACAAGCCGCTATTCGTTACGCCTCGCAGCTGCAGTCGCTGAAGAACAACATCAAGCGCTTCGAGGGCGAGCTGGACGGACTCAAGCGCAGCGATGCGGTCACCGTTCGGCGCAAGGACGAAGACGCCATGATGGCGTGGCTGGCATCTCAGCCGCAGGCGGGCGTGCTGCGTCCGCAGATCGACGAGGTCAACCATCTCATCGCCGCCGGCAATGCCATGCGCGAGCGCGATCTCCTCATGGGTTTGATGCAATCGCAGACGCAGTTGCTGCGCTCGGCCATCATGCTTCAGCGTTTGGCCCATGAGCGAGGCCGGCCCGACGCGCAGCGCGAGGCAGGCTACCAGTTGAGAGACGAAGACCTGATCGCGGGCACGCTGCGGCAAGTGCAGCGGCGCTACGATCCCGCCGTCGAGAAACGCTTGTTGACGGCCTTGCTCACGCGTTACCAGCAGCTGCCCGATGCGCAGCGCCTGCTGGAGTTCGATGCCGCGTTCGGGCGCACGCCGGACGCGCTTGCGCGGAAGCTCGATCAGGTCTACGGCGCCACCCATCTTGGCGACGAAGCCACGCGACTGGCCTGGCTGAAAGCCGATCCATCCTCGCTGGACAAAACGGATGACGTCTTGCTGGCCGTCGCCGCGCAGTTGCAGCCGGCGCTGCTGCGCATGGAAGACGAGAGAAAATCGCGCGAGGGCGATTTGCTGCGTCTTCGACCCGCCTATATGGATGCGCTCATCGCCTATCGCGAGAAGCAGGGCCGGGCAGTGTATCCCGATGCCAACGCCACGCTGCGCGTGAGTTACGGCAAGGTGACGCCGCTCATGGCGCGCGACGCGGTCTCCTACGAGCCTGTCACCACCACCGCGGGCATCGTCGAGAAGAACACCAACGCGCCGCCGTTCGACGCGCCCAGGCCCTTGCTCGATGCCATCGCCAAGGGCGACTACGACGGCTACGCCGACGAGAAAACCAAGCTGATGCCCGTCGATTTCCTCAGCAACCTGGATACCACGGGTGGCAACTCCGGTTCGCCCGTGCTGAATGCGAAGGGCGAGCTGGTGGGGCTCAACTTCGACAGCAACTGGGAAGCGGTCAGCGCGAGCTGGATGTTCGACCCGCGTTACAAGCGCGCCATCCACGTCGACCTGCGCTACATGCGCTGGCTGATGGACAAGGTCTACCCCGCGCCGGAGCTGCTCAAGGAAATGGGCGTGCCTGCGCGTTGAGGCTCTTGCAGGAGTGCTGGCCGGTCTGGCAAGGGGCCGGCCCGATAGTCCCGCTGCTTTCGAATGGCGGGGTTCACACCGGTTTCATCGCTGCGGGCGTGCAGTACGTTTCTCCTTGAAGGCTTGGGGGCGTTATGCATCGTCACGATGAAACCTGTTACGCGGGCGCCGCGGACGGTACGCGCCGCTCGCTGCTGAAATCGGCCATGGGAGTGGCAGCGTTTGCCGCGGTCGGTGGCGTGCCATGGCTGCTGCCCGGTCTTGCGCAGGCCGCGGCATTGACCAAGGCGCAGCGCGATGCGATGACGCCAGATCAGGTCATCGCGATGCTCAAGGAAGGCAACGAGCGCTTCCGCGCCGGCAAGATGCAGGGGCACGACTATCTGGCACAGAAGCGGGCCAGCGCGAGCGGGCAGTATCCTGCCGCAGTCATCCTCAGCTGCATCGATTCGCGCGCGCCGGCCGAAATTATTCTGGATGCCGGCATCGGCGACACCTTCAACGCGCGAGTGGCCGGCAACATCGCCAATGACGACCTGTTGGGAAGCCTGGAATTCGCCTGCGCTGTTGCTGGTGCCAAGCTCGCGTTGGTGATGGGGCACACCGCCTGCGGTGCCATCAAGGGCGCCATCGATGGCGCCAAGCTCGGCAACCTCACCGGCCTGCTCGACAAGATCAAGCCGGCCGTGGCCGCCACGCAGTTCAACGGCGAGCGCACAAGCAAGAACGGCGCCTTCG
The DNA here is from genome assembly GCF_040545895.1 of Dyella japonica. Taxonomy (GTDB): domain Bacteria; phylum Pseudomonadota; class Gammaproteobacteria; order Xanthomonadales; family Rhodanobacteraceae; genus Dyella; species Dyella japonica_D. The sequence continues at coordinate 1,000,055 of NZ_JBEPMU010000001.1, read as the reverse complement.
TGGATGCCGTGGCCGCGACCAACGTGCGCCAGACGGTGGAAGAGATACGTCGACGCAGCGACGTGCTTGCCGGTCTGGAGAAGGACGGCAAGATCAAGATCGTCGGTTCGATGTATCAGCTCGTCGGCGGCAAGGTGGAGTTCTACGCCTGACGCTTCGGCTTTTGCGGGAGCGCGCGCATTCGCCACTACAATGCGCGGATGCCGATCGATCAGCGCCCGCTCGCCGTGTTCCTGATGGGCCCGACCGCGTCGGGCAAGACCGCGCTTGCCTGCGCCTTAAGTGACCGTTTTCCCGTCGATCTGGTCAGCGTCGATTCGGCGCTGGTGTATCGGGGCCTGAATATTGGCTCGGCGAAGCCGGACGCGCAGACCTTGGCGCGCTACCCGCATCGACTCATCGATATTCGCGATCCGGCCGAACCTTATTCGGCCGCCGATTTTCGTGGCGACGCGATGGCCGCCATGCAGGAAATCACGGCGCAGGGACGGGTGCCGCTATTGGTGGGCGGTACGGGGCTTTATTTCCGTGCGCTCCAGCAAGGTCTTTCGCAACTGCCCGAGGCCGACCCGGCACTTCGCGAGCAACTTACGGCGCAAGCGTCGGTTGAAGGATGGCCAGCGCTGCACGCGCGTTTGCAACAGTTGGACCCGTCCGCGGCCGAACGCATCGGGCCGAACGACGCGCAGCGCATCCAGCGCGCGCTGGAGGTGATCGAACTCACCGGCCGGCCGTTGTCCGAGCAGCAGCGCGGCGGCAGTGGAGAGCGCTTTCCTTGGCGCGTGCTCAAGCTGGCGCTGGTGCCGACGGATCGCGCGCCGCTGCATGAACGCATCGCCCAGCGCTTCGACGCCATGCTGAGGGACGGCTTCCTCGATGAAGTCCGCGCCTTGCGTGCCCGCGGCGACCTGCATGCCGACCTTCCCGCCATTCGCGCCCTGGGCTATCGACAGGCGTGGGAATATCTGGACGGCCAAACGAGTGCAGCGGAATTTCGCGATCGCGGCGTCTTTGCGACACGCCAGCTCGCGAAGCGCCAGATCACTTGGTTGCGCAGCGTGCTCGATGCGCGGGTGCTTGATCCGGAGCGCGCTGAGACGCGGAATCTTGCCGAAGATGCCCTGCGACTCTTTCTCGGCGACTAATAGTGTGCCGAGCAGTACTCTAAACGTCTTTTTCACACCTGATGAAAGCGTGCATTTACTCTTTCATCAACGATTTAAAAGTGGTTAATATTCCTCGGCCTTGGACCGGGGCGCGTTATGCGTCTTTTATCCCGGTCCGTCCGTTGCGAGGGGAGAACAAAAATGTCCAAAGGGCAATCGTTGCAAGATCCATTTCTCAATGCACTGCGCCGTGAACGCGTTCCGGTCGCCATTTACCTGGTCAACGGCATCAAGCTGCAGGGCACGATCGAGTCGTTCGATCAGTTCGTGGTGCTGCTGCGCAACCAGGTGAGCCAGATGGTGTACAAGCACGCCATCTCCACCGTAGTGCCCAGCCGCAACGTCCGCGTGGGCAATGGCCATGACGGCCACGGCGATGCGCCGGGCGGTGCGCCTGAAGCGGAAGGTTGATTCCGCCGGGCGGTCGACCCATCTGAGTAGGGTAGGCGCCGCGCAACCGAGACATTCGGTCGGCGGCGTATCCACATACACTTCCCACTCCGATTCGTGCCGTGGACCGTTCCCGGTCTGCGGCACCGCGTCTCCATAAAGGTCCTCCCGCCCTCGTGTTTGATCGTCAAAAGAAAGGCGAACGCGCTCTCCTCGTGCTCCCGCACTCCCGTGGCGAAGGCGACTCGGCGCGGCGCGCCGAAGAATTCGCCGAGCTCGTGCGCTCGGCCGGCGCCGAGATCCTCGGCAGCATTCCGGCACGCGTCGACGTGCCCAACCCCCGCTATTACATCGGCACCGGCAAGGCGGACGAGGTGGCCGAGGCCGCCCGCGCGCTTGGCGCCGACCTGGTGCTGATCGATCACCTGCTGTCGCCCGTGCAGGAGCGCAACCTCGAAAAGCAGCTCAACGTGCGCGTGGTGGACCGTGCTGGCCTGATCCTGGACATCTTTGCCCAGCGGGCACGCTCCCACGAAGGCAAGCTCGAAGTGGAGCTGGCCCAGCTCAAGCACCTCGCCACCCGACTGGTGCGCGGCTGGACCCACCTGGACGCCCAGCGCGGCGGTGCCATCGGCAACCGCGGCCCTGGCGAAACCCAGCTGGAAACCGACCGCCGCCTGCTCGCCGAGCGCGTGAAGATGCTCAGCAAGCGGCTGGAGAAAGTGCAGACCCAGCGCGTCCAGCAGCGCCGTGCGCGACTGCGCAACACCGTGCCGAGGGTGGCGCTGGTGGGCTATACCAATGCCGGCAAGTCGACATTGTTCAACGTGCTGACCGAAGGCGAAGTCTTCGCGGCGGACCTGCTGTTCGCCACGCTGGACCCGACCGTGCGCAAGCTCGACGGCCTGTCCTGCGGCCCGGCCGTGCTGGCCGATACCGTGGGTTTCATCCGCGAACTGCCGCATGACCTGGTGGCTGCGTTCCGCGGCACGCTGGCCGAGGCGCGCGACGCCGACCTGCTGCTGCACGTGAGCGATGCCGCCGACGAGGAGCGCGAGCGCCTCGCCCGCGTGGTGGACAACGTGCTCGAGGAAATCGATGCCGGCGATCTGCCCCAGCTGCGGGTGATGAACAAGATCGACCTCGCAGGCGTCGAGCCCCGCATCGATCGCGACGCCGAGGGCCGGCCCACCACCGTGTGGCTGTCGGCTGCGAGCGGGCAGGGCCTGGATCTGCTCAGGCAGGCCCTGGGTGAGTTGCTCGGCGGCGAACGCGTGCAGTCCGAACTGCGCCTGCCGCATTCGGCCGGCCGCCTGCATGCCCGTTTGAAGGCCGCGGGTGCCATCGTCGGCGAGGAAGTCGACGAGGAGGGCTGGCGCCTGAACATCGATGCGCCGCGCAGCGTCATTGCGCCGCTCAGCGGTGGCAGTGCAGCGGACGCGGCCTTGCTGAAAGACATCCTCGGTACTGCCGAAGAATCGTTCTAGGGACGGCCCTGCGCGCAGGCCGGACGCGGGCTGTGCTGAAAAACCAGCGGATTGTCGCGGAGGGTGACCTTCGGGTGCTCTTGCGACAGCCGGTGGGGAGGGAATCCCCGGCCGGCTCTGATAGAATGGATGCCGTTTGTGCGGCCATCCGTGCCCGGGCACACAGCCACATCAAGCAGCCGACACTATGTCAAAACCCGTTCAACGCGTTTTCCGGCCAATGCAGCCGGCCTCCCAGCGGCCTTAAGGAGACTGACCATGGCCTGGAACGAACCCGGTAACGGGCAGCGTGATCCCTGGAACAGGAATCGCCCGCCTGGCAACAAGCCGGGGCTGGAAGACACCCTCAGGCAACTGCGCAACCGCTTCGGCAAACTGGGCGGCGGCGCCGGCGGCATCTTCACCATCCTGCTGGCCTTCCTGATCGTCTGGATCGCCATGAGCAGCTTCACCATCGTGGATGCGCGCCAGGCCGGTGTGGTGCTGCGCTTCGGTCAGTTCTCGCGCACGCTGCAGCCCGGCTTCCACCTGAAGTTCCCCAGCCCCATCGAAACGGTGACCAAGGTCGGCACCACGGAAATCCGCTCCGTGTCCGACAAGGTGCGCATGCTGACCAGCGACGAGAACATCATCTCGGTCGATTTCAACGTGCAGTACCAGGTGTCGAACGCGCGCAAGTTCCTCTTTTCGCTGAGCGGTCCGCCGGAAGACACGCTGCGCCAGGCGGCCGAAGCTGCCGTGCGCACGGTGGTGGGCGCCAACGTGATGGACAACATCCTCACCAGCCAGGGCGAGGGCGAAGCCATCGCGCCTGCGCCTGCCAGCAGCGCAGCCGTCGCCTCGTCCGTGACCACGCCGGCGCCCGTGCCGGCTGCCGTCAAGGCGCAGACGCGCGACACTCTGCAGCAGCAGACGCGCGAAATCCTGCAGGCCACGCTGGATGAATACGACGCAGGTCTCGTCGTCACCGATGTGAGCTTCCAGAACGTCGCTCCGCCGCAGGAAGTGAAGGACGCCTTCGACGACGTCAACGCCGCGCGCGAAGACAAGCAGGGCACCGAGAACAACGCGCGTGCCTACGCCAGCCAGGTCGTGCCGGTGGCGCGCGGCGACGCGGCGCGCATTTCCGCCGAAGCCCAGGGTTATGCCGCCGCACGCGTGGCCACCGCCACCGGCGATGCCTCGCGCTTCAACCTCATCCTCAAGGAATACAAGGCCGCGCCGGACGTCACCCGCCGCCGCCTGTGGCTGGAAACCGTCGAGGACGTGATGTCGAACAATCCCAAGGTGCTCGATGGCTCCGGCGGCCGCAACATGATCTACCTGCCGCTCGACCGCGCTTCCGGCAAGGACATCCAGGGCGTGGGCTCGGTGATGCAATCGGCCGGCAGCGACAGCAACCTCGGCGGCAAGGAGAAGCAGCCATGAAGTTCGGCGCAGCCATCATCGCCCTGCTGATCGTCCTGCTCGGCTTCAACAGCCTGTTCGTGGTGCGCGAGGGGCAGACCGCACTCGTGCTGCAGTTCGGCCGCATCGTGCGCACCGGCGACCAGCCCGGCCTGCACGCCAAGCTGCCGTTCATCCAGCAGGTGATGACGTTCGACAACCGCGTCCTCACGCTGGAAGCGCCGCCCGAGCGTTACTTCACTTCGGAAAAGAAGAGCGTCAACGTCGACTTCTACGTGAAGTGGCGCATTGCCGACAACGCCGCGTATTACCGCGCCACCGCCGGCGACGAACTGCAGGCGGCCAACCGCCTCACGCCCATCGTGAAGGACGCGCTGCGTTTCGAGTTCAACGGCCGCACCTTGCAGGAACTGGTGTCCGCCGGCCGCAAGGACGTCACCGAGCGCGTGCGCAAGCAGACCGACGTGGCGGCCCGCAAGAACCTGGGCATTGCCGTGGTCGACGTGCGCATCAAGCGCATCGACCTGCCGGACGAAGTGAGCGAGTCGGTCTACAAGCGCATGCGCGCGGAACGTTCGCAGCTCGCCAACGAATTGCGTTACACCGGCCAGCAGGCCGCCGAAACCATCAAGGCCGACGCCGATCGTCAGGCGCAGGTGGTCAAGGCCGAAGCCGAGCGCGATGCCGCCAAGGTGAAGGGCGAGGGCGACGCGCAGGCCGCGGCGATCTACGCGCAGGCTTACGGTCAGGATCCCGAATTCTTCGCGTTTTATCGAAGCCTCGCCGCGTACCGTACGTCGTTCAAGGACGGCAAGGGCGTGCTGATGCTCAAGCCGGACTCGGAGTTCCTGAAGTATTTCAACGACGGCGCATCGTCCAGGCATTGAGTGGTAAGGGGCGATGTCGAGTGAATTGGCAGGCGCGCTGTGCCTGGTGCTGGTGATCGAAGGGCTGGTGCTGTTTGCCGCGCCGCGCGGGTGGCAAGCCACCATGCGCGAGGCAGCCAACATGAGCCCGCGCACGCTGCGCCTGTTTGGCGCAGCGGCGATCGGCATCGGGCTCGTGGCCTTGCGGTTGGTGCATTGAATTAACGCGGCGATGGGCCGTTCAACCCATCGGGAACCGCCACGGTTTCCTCACCGTCATCCCGGCAAAAGCCGGGATCCAGTGACTTTGAAGACGCTGGATTCCAGCGTTCGCTGGAATGACGAGCTGGGGTTTTGCCGAACTGATTTCGCGCCCCTCGGGGCACCTCATTCTTCAAATTGACGAGAGCAACATCATCATGGGCAAGTCAGTAGTCATCCTTGGTGCTCAGTGGGGCGACGAAGGCAAGGGCAAGATCGTCGACCTGCTGACCGAACAGGTCAGCGCCGTCGCTCGCTTCCAGGGCGGTCACAACGCCGGCCACACGCTGGTCATCGGCGGCAAGAAGACCGTGCTGCATCTGATCCCGTCGGGCATTCTGCGCGACGACGCGCTGTGCCTGATCGGCAACGGCGTGGTGCTGTCGCCGCAGGCGCTCAAGCAGGAAATCGAAGAACTCGAAGCGCAGGGCGTGGAAGTGCGTTCGCGCCTGAAGATCAGCCCGGCCACGCCGCTGATCATGCCGTACCACATTGCCGTCGATAAGGCGCGCGAAATCGCCGCCGGCAAGAGCGCCATCGGCACCACCGGTCGCGGCATCGGCCCGGCATACGAAGACAAGGTGGCACGCCGCAGCGTGCGCGTCGCCGACCTGATGTACCCGCACGAGCTGCCCGAGAAGATCAAGGCGGCGGTGGAATACCACAACTTCATCCTTACTCAGTGGCTGAAGGCCGAGCCGGTCGATTTCCAGACCGTGCTGGACGATGCGCTGGCCTATGGCGAATTCATCCGCCCGATGGTCGACGACGTTGCCACCATCCTGCACGACGTGCGCAAGGAAGGCGGTCACATCCTGTATGAAGGCGCGCAGGGCGCGCTGCTCGACATCGATCACGGCACCTATCCGTACGTAACCTCGTCCAACACCACCGTGGGTGGCGCACTCGCCGGCACCGGCGTTGGCGCGGGCGACATCGACTACGTGCTGGGCATCTGCAAGGCGTACGCCACGCGCGTGGGCGGCGGTCCGTTCCCGACCGAACTCGAAGACGAGATGGGCGAGCGCCTGCGCAAGGTCGGCAACGAGTTCGGCGCAAGCACCGGTCGTCCGCGTCGCTGCGGCTGGATCGACCTCGTTGCGCTCAAGCGCGCCGTGCAGATCAACGGCATCAACGGCCTGGCCATCACCAAGCTCGACGTGCTCGACGGCCTGCCGACCATCAAGGTCTGTATCGCGTACGAATACCGCGGTAAGCGCCGCGAACTGGCCCCGCTCGATGCGGACGGCTGGGCCGAGTGCAAGCCCGTGTACCTGGAATTCCCGGGTTGGGACGAATCCACCGCCGGCATCCGCGAGTGGGACAAGCTGCCCGCCGCCGCCCGCGCCTACCTGCGCGCGGTGGAAGAACTCTCCGGCTGCAAGCTGTCGCTCGTCGCCACCGGCGCCGACCGTGACGACACCATCGTGCTGGACGATCCGTTCGCCTGATCGATCCGGTGTGCGATTAAAAAAAGCCCCGCCATGTGCGGGGCTTTTTTGTGTCGATGCCATGCGCGGAAGTTCGGCAGGAGACGGTGCTATCCAGGAGAGCGACTCATCGGCCTGGACAGCCCGTTTCCACGTTCGTCGTGTCCTCGTCTTCTTCATCGTTCGCTGCCTTGAGCGTGAACACCCGGCCGTCGTCCATCTTCAACTCGCCCTCGTCGATCTGCTCGTTGTCGGCATCGACGGTGGTGAACACGGCGGTGACCACGCCGGAGCCTGAGTGCCCCTTGATGCGGAAGGCGAAGGAGTTCTCGCGCGGATCATTGTTGGTGCCCACGAAATCGAGCGAGGCGCTTTCGATGGTGCCGATGCAACGCTGGATGATCGGCTGCTCGTTCATCGCCGTGGTCGCCTGCTCCGAAAACGCCTTCCAGCCGAAGTGATAGATCAGATACATCCCCGCGCCGATCAGCAATGCGAGCGTGACCATCACGCCGATGAGAATACCCGCCCACAAGGGAAGTCGACGCTTGCGCGTTGGCAACGGCGGCGTTCGCTGCGGAATGGGCGGCGGTTGGGGGAAGGGCGCGGGTCCGTGCATGGCGACGCTGTCTTTGCTGGGCGAAGGGATGGTGAGCGAACGGCGCAGACCGAGCGTCGTTGGCTACTGTCGCCTTAGCGTAGCCGTGCATGCCATGCACGGGCAGGGGCGTCGTCTCAAAGTGTCGTCGGGGCTTCACGGCGCGCTGCGGTGCCGGAAGAGTGTCGAGGCGCCGAGCGAGTCATCAGGCGCCGATGTGATGCAAAGGCGGCGGGCCTGCACGGCCCGCCGCAGACTGGGTTACCGACCCAGATCGCTAAGGAAGCGCTTCGTGTACTGCAGCGGCGTGCTGGACGGCACGGAGTTGCAGGTGGCCGAGGCGTAGCTCTGGTTGCACGGTGTGTCGCGGTCGAGCGACCAGAAGTGGATGCCGGCAAGACCGTTCGCCACGGCATAGGTGGTGATGGTGTCGGCATTGGCGATGCTGAAGTTTTCACTGGTGGCATCGTTCATGCCGATCATTGGCGTGATCTCGATCTTGTTCGGCGAGATGCCGTACGTGTGTTCGAGGTTCTTCACTGCCTGGATGGCCGACTGGCCCATGTCGCAGCTGCTGCCCGACACCACGCACAGATACGAGGCGGCGGACGAGCCGTAGTCCATCGTCATCAGGTTGATGGTGTAGTTGGTGAGCGAGGAGGCCTTGATGGCCCTCACCACCATGTCGCCCAGGCTGTTCACGCCGCCATAGCTGCCATCCGATGCACCCAGCGTGGCGAGCGTGAAGGAGAAGCGCAGGTTGGGATACAGCGACTGGCCGTACACCGCAGCGGCGACGAGGTTGTTGATCGTTGTCTGCGACTGGCCGCCTTCGATATCGAAGTCCACGCCCACCATTTTTGGCGACATGTAGCGCGAGAGGAAGGTGGCGAAGTTCGCCGTACTGCCGCAGGTGAAGCTGCCTGCCTGCCCGCCGGTGGAGACAATGTAGGACACGCCGGCGTTGGAGAGCGCAGAGATATTCGCGTTGGCGAAACTCGCGCCCGGGATGCCGCCCCAGTTTTCGCTGCCGCATTCGCCGGTGGCGAAGGCAAGCGTGATCGCGCCGAGGTTGGTCACGTAGTTGGACTTGAGGCTGCCGCTGCCCACCACCGGAATCGACGAGCCGGTGGCCGCCGCGGTTTGCATGACATTGGTGTTCCAGTTGAGGTTGATGGTCACGTCCTTGTACGGACTGAACACCAGGTTCGAGCCGGTGCCGGGCGGGTTGGTCGGGCCCGTGCCACCACCGCCTGTACCACCGCCGCCGGTACCACCACCGCCGGTGCCACCACCGCCGGTGCCGCCGCCACCCGTGCCGCCACCACCGGAAGAACCGCCCGTACAGGCACCTTGCGACGTCCATGGCTGGCCCGAGCCGGCGCCACCGTTGTTGGTGGCCGGGTCATTGCCTTGCGTCCACCAGTTGGCGACGTAGTTGGTGCCGTTCTCGCTGGCGGTCATGCCGCCGGTATAGACGGCCGTGGCGCTCCACGCCGCCGCGCAGGTGGCTTGGGCGTGAACCGCCTGCACCGGGGCTAGCGTCATCAGGCTCATGGCCATGGCGCCACCTGCGGTGGTGCCAATCGCGTTGAGTGCCGTGCGTAACCAAACAACCGACTTCTTCAAGTGCATGGAAGCGTCTCCTGGTTGTGTTGCATCACTGAGGCGGAATGGTTCCCTGGCGACTGGCCGGTATCCGTACGGCAGCGGGCGTCCCCTTGCATCCGTGCATGCGATGACTTGCCGGAGTCATCACGAGGTCATTTCGTGTCCACTCTTGACAACGTTGTCCTCAAAGAGCGGGGCAAACTGTGATCGCCGTTGTGAAAACGGAACGCCAATGACGTCGATATGGACGGATGGCTATATGCCGCCAAGTCACGTGTTTTTCGTGCATTGCAGCGAATCAAAGAGGGATCTTCCCGCGAAATATGGCCGTATCGAATGGTGCGATGCGACTAGACCGATTCAGACGTCTGGATGTCCTCGCAAAATTCGCGAGACTTTCCTGACAACGTTGTCTATCAGTGAAGGCGGCAGGCTATGGCGCAAAAAAAGGCCCCTTGCGGGGCCTTTTTTTCCAAACGGGGCGGAGCGTGTTACGCCACGTTCGGCTCACTGAACGCTTCGATCTCGCCCTTGAACGCTTCCACCGGTACGCAGCTGCAGAACACGTTCTTGTCGCCGTAGACATTGTCCACGCGCGCCACCGGCGACCAGTACTTCTGGAACTTCAGGCTGGGCAGCGGGAAGGCGGCCAGTTCGCGGGTGTAGGCGTGGGTCCACTCGGAAGCCGACACCATCACGGCGGTGTGCGGCGCGTGCTTGAGCGGGTTGTCCTCGCGGTCGAGCTTGCCTTCGTCCACGGCGCGGATTTCGTCGCGGATCTGGATCATGGCGTCGATGAAGCGATCCAGCTCGTACTGCGATTCGCTTTCGGTCGGCTCGACCATCAGCGTGCCGGCCACCGGGAAGCTCAGCGTGGGTGCGTGGAAGCCGAAGTCGATGAGACGCTTGGCCACGTCTTCCGCACCGATGCCGGTGGCGTCCTTGAGCGGGCGCAGGTCGAGAATGCACTCGTGCGCCACCAGGCCGTTGCGGCCGGTGTAGAGCGTCTCGTAATGCGGCGCCAGGCGCTTGGCGATGTAGTTGGCGTTGAGCAGTGCCACCTGCGTGGCGCGACGCAGGCCGGCGTTGCCCATCATGGTGATGTACATCCAGCTGATCGGCAGGATCGAAGCCGAGCCGTAGCTTGCCGCGGAAACCATGCCTACGGTGCTTTCAGCACCGTAGGTCCCTGGCAGGAAGGGCGCGAGATGCGACTTCACTGCGCACGGACCCACACCCGGGCCACCACCGCCATGCGGAATGCAGAAGGTCTTGTGCAGGTTCAGATGCGAGACGTCCGAACCCCACTTGCCCGGCTTGGCCACGCCAACCAGCGCATTCATGTTGGCGCCGTCGGTGTACACCTGGCCGCCGTGCGCGTGCACGATCTCGCAGATCTTGACGATGTCCTCCTCGAACACGCCATGCGTGGACGGGTAGGTGATCATCAGCGCGGCCAGGCGGCCGCTGAACTTCTCGGCGGCGCGCTGGATGTCTTCCACGTCCACGTTGCCGTTCGCGTCGCACTTGGTCACCACCACCTGCATGCCGCACATCTGCGCGGAAGCGGGGTTGGTGCCGTGGGCGGATTCCGGAATCAGGCAGATGTCGCGATGGCCTTCGCCGCGCGAGCGGTGATAGGCGCGAATGGCCAGCAGGCCGGCGTATTCGCCCTGCGCACCGGAGTTCGGCTGCAGGCTCACGGCGTCATAGCCGGTGCACTCCACCAGCATTGCTTCCAGCTCATCGATGAGCTGCTTGTAGCCGGTGGCCTGATCGGCCGGGGCCAGCGGATGGATGTTGCCGAATTCCGGCCACGTCACCGGGATCATCTCGGCGGTGGCGTTGAGCTTCATGGTGCAGCTGCCCAGCGGGATCATGGTGCGATCCATCGCCAGGTCCTTGTCGGCCAGCGAACGCATGTAGCGCAGCAGCTCGTGCTCGCTGTGGTGCGTGTTGAACGCCGGGTGCGTCATGAACTTGGTGGCGCGGGCGAGACCGGCGGGCAGGGCGTCGTTGGTCTTCGCATCCAGCGCGTCGATGTCGGCGATGTTCGCGCCGAACAGTGCGGCCACGGCGATGACGTCCGCGCGCGTGGTGGTTTCGTCGAGGCTGATGCCGACGCTCTTGCCATCGATCTGGCGCAGGTTGATGCCGGCAGCCTTGGCCTTCGCATGGATGGCGGCGGCGTCGACGTTGACCACGTGCAGCGTGTCGAAGAAATCCGGACCGACAGTGACGCCCGCATCACGCAGTGCGCTGGCGAGGATCGCAGCGAGGCGATGCGTACGGCGCGCAATGCGCACCAGGCCATCCGGGCCGTGATACACGGCGTACATGCTCGCCATCACGGCCAGCAGCACCTGCGCGGTACAGATGTTGGAAGTGGCCTTCTCGCGGCGGATATGCTGTTCGCGCGTCTGCAGCGTGAGGCGATAAGCCGGCTTGCCTTCGGCATCGATGGAGACGCCGATCAGGCGACCCGGCATCGAGCGCTTGTAGCTGTCGCGGCAAGCCATGAAGGCGGCATGCGGGCCGCCGAAGCCGAACGGCACGCCGAAGCGCTGCGTGTTGCCGACCACGATGTCCGCGCCCCATTCGCCCGGCGAGGCGATCACAGTGAGCGCGAGCAGATCGGTGGCCACGCACACCACGCCATGGCGCTTGTGCACGGCATCGGCCAGCGCCTTGTAGTCGTTGATCTGGCCGAAGGTGTTGGGGTATTGCAGCAGCACGCCGTAGCTGTCGACGCTGATGGCTTCGCTGTCGTCGCCGATGTGCAGGTCGATGCCCATCGCCTCGGCGCGGGTCTTGATCACTTCCAGCGTCTGCGGATGCACGGCGTTGGACACGAAGAACACGTTGCTCTTGGACTTGGCCGAACGCTTCGCCAGCGTCATCGCTTCGGCGGCGGCCGTGCCTTCATCGAGCAGGGAGGCGTTGGCGATCTCCATGCCGGTGAGGTCGGCGCACATGGTCTGGAAGTTGATCAGCGCTTCCATGCGACCCTGCGAGATTTCCGCCTGGTACGGCGTATAGGCCGTGTACCACGCCGGGTTCTCCAGGATGTTGCGCAGGATGACGTTCGGCGTGTGCGTGCCGTAGTAGCCCTGGCCGATGAAGCTCTTGAACACCTGGTTCTTGTCGGCGATGGCGCGGATCTTGGCCAGCGCTTCCACTTCGGTGATCGGCGCGGGCAGAGCGAGCGGCGCCGGCGACTTGATCTTGCCCGGCACGATGGCGTCGGTCATCGCTTCCAGCGAGTCGTAGCCGACCACGCCCAGCATAGTGGCGATTTCCGCGTCGTTGGGGCCGATGTGACGCTCGATGAAGGCGTCGTGGTGCTCGAGGTCGCGCAGGGAAGGGTTGGCGTTCTGACTCATGGCAGGGGCGTCCGAAAGAAACGTGCAAGCCGCACGCGAAGCGCCCCTCTGTCCTTTTGCCTGAGAGTTTGGAAGCGGCGGCTCAACGAGCCTTGGCTTCGTGCCCCTTCGGCGCCGGATTCAACCGGTCTCTCCAGAGTGTTCGTGCGGGTGATGGTCTGGGGCCTGAGCGATTACGGGCGTTGCGCCTTCGGCAGCGGCTCGCGCCGCTTCTCCCACCACACGCTAAACGGTGATTATAAGGTGCCTTGGGCGGGAATGCCTCCCCCATCGCCGGGCGCGTCAGGCCCGCTGCGGCGCATGTCTCAAACCGCCTAAGATGAAAGGCCGCCCCACGGAGCCCCGCCATGTCCCAACCCCCATTCCAACTGGCCCGGATCGACCACGTGGTGCTGCGCGTGCGCGACCCCGAGGCCATGCGGCGCTTCTATTGCGAGGTGCTGGGCTGTCGAGAGGAGCGTCGCCAGGACGAGATCGGCCTGATCCAGCTGCGCGCCGGCGATTCGCTGATCGACCTGGTGGGCCTGGACGGCAAGCTGGGCCGCCTGGGCGGCGCCGGCCCCGGCAGGGAAGGCCACAACATGGATCACCTGTGCCTGCAAGTGGAGAACTACGACGAGGCCGCCATCGTGGCGCACCTCAAGGCGCACGGCGTGCGCGTGGGCGACATCGGCTCGCGCTACGGGGCGAAGGGCGAGGGGCCATCGATCTACCTGTACGACCCGCAGGGGAACATGGTGGAGTTGAAGGGACCGCCGCACGGCGTGGCCGGTTGAGGGCTATCGCTTCGCGGTTGGCGTTTCTTCGTCTCGAACGCTAGGCACTGGATTCCGGCTTTCGCCGGAATGACGTGAGGGAAAGGCAGCGCCATCTCTCGTAAAACGCTGCATCCAAAGTCGCCGCAAACTTCCTACCCGTCATTCCGGCGAAAGCCGGAATCCAGCGCCTCTGCTCACCGCACGAAGCAACCACCTAGCCTTGTGGCACGCCCGTCATATCCGGCAGGTGATGCGCAATGCCCTTGTGGCAGTCGATGCAGGTCTTCTCGCCCGTGCCCAGCCAGCGTTTGTGGATTTCCGCCGCGCGCGCGGATTGGCGCGTGAGGTCCATCGACACGTAGTTGTGGCAGTTGCGGCATTCGAGCGAATCGTTGGCTTTCAGTCGCGCCCATTCGTGCTCGGCCAGTTCCAGCCGGTGGTCGAGAAATTTTTCGCGGGTATTCACCGTGCCGAAAAGCTTGCCCCAGACTTCCTTGGACGCCTGCATTTTGCGCGCGATCTTGTCGGTCCACTGATGCGGTACGTGGCAATCCGGGCAGGTGGCGCGCACGCCGGAACGATTTGTGTAGTGGATGGTGGTCTTCAGTTCCTGGAACACGTTGTCGCGCATCTCGTGGCAACCCGTGCAGAACGCTTCGGTGTTGGTCATCTCCAGGCCCGTATTGAACGCGCCCCAGAACAGTACGCCGGCGATGAAGCCGCCCAGCGTGAGAAAGCCCAGGCTGTAGTGGATGCTCGGGCGGCGGATCGTCCGCCACAACGCGACGAGCCACTGCTTGAGTCGTGGCCACATGGTCAGTTCGCCTTCTTCTCGGACGACTCGGCTTGCTCGGACAGGATGGTGTCGATGTCCTTGAAGGTGTTGGCGACGAGCGGCTTGGCGTCGGTCTGCACCACGTGGCACTGGTTGCAGAAGTAACGGCGCGGCGAAATGGTGGCGAGGAACTGGTCGTTGCGATCCATGTAGTGGGTGACGCTCACTGGCGGCGCCTGGAACTTGTCCGCATTGGCGCGCGCGTGGCAGAGCAGGCAGCGGTTGGAGTTCTTGTCGATCTGGTAGTTGTCGATGGAATGCGGAATCGTCGGCGGCTGCATCGGATACGCGCGATTGCGCTTGATATCCGCGTTCTCCACATGCGCCATCAATGGTGGAGCGATCTCCTGATTCACCGGTGCGCCACGACGGATGCCGTCGATCTGGTCGCCCGCAGGCACGGGCTCCGCTGTACTGGCGATGGCCGCTGGCGTGCTTGCCTGCGGGGCAACCGCGAGTGGCTCGGGTGCGGGCGATGACTTCCTGCCCACGGCAAACCCAACGGCCACCGCGACCAGCATCACCAGCACAAGGATGAGGTTGAGCGGCTTGTCTCGCATCGCTGTCTCTCCTAGACGGCCACGACTTTGACCGCGCACTTCTTGTAGTCGGTCTGCTTGGAGATCGGATCGGTGGCGTCCAGCGTCACCTTATTGATGAGCTGGCCGGCGTCGAACCACGGCACGAACACCAGTCCTTGCGGCGGACGGTTGCGGCCACGCGTTTCCACGCGCGAACGCATTTCGCCACGACGCGAGATCACCTTCACTTCGTCGCCGCGCTTGAGTCCGCGCGAGCGGGCGTCGTCCGGGTTCATGAAGACCACGGCCTCCGGCACGGCGCGATACAACTCCGGCACGCGCATGGTCATCGAGCCCGAATGCCAATGTTCCAGCACGCGACCGGTGGACAACCACAGGTCGTATTCCTTGTCCGGCATCTCGGGCGGTGCCTCATAGGGCAGGGCCCAGATCACCGCACGCCCGTCGGGATTGCCGTAGAACTGGAACTCCGTGCCGGCCTTCACGTACGGGTCGGAACCTTCGCGATAACGCCAGCGCGTTTCCTTGCCGTCGACCACGGGCCAGCGCAAGCCGCGTGCCTGGTGATAGGCATCGAACGGCGCAAGATCGTGTCCATGGCCGCGTCCGAACGCGGCGTATTCCTCGAACAAACCCTTCTGCACGTAGAACCCGAAGGCGGCGGCTTCGTCGTTGTCGTAGCCTGCTTCCATCTCCGTGGTGGGGAACTTGTCCACGTTGCCGTTGCGGTACAGCACGTCGAACAGCGTCTTACCCTTGAACTGCGGATTGGCGGCGAGGATGTCTGCGGGCCAGCATTCGTCGGTGGTGAAGCGCTTGGAAAATTCCATCAGCTGCCACAGGTCCGAACGCGCCTGTCCCGGCGCCTTCACCAGCTGGTGCCAGAACTGCGTGCGCCGCTCGGCGTTGCCGTAGGCGCCTTCTTTCTCCACCCACATGGCGGCGGGAAGAATGAGGTCCGCCGATTGCGCGGTGACGGTGGGATAGGCATCGGACACCACGATGAAATTGCGCGGATCGCGATAACCGAGGTACGTCTCCTGCATCAGGTTCGCGCCGGCCTGCACGTTGTTGTTCACCTGCACCCAATACGCGTTGAGCAGGCCATCGCGCAGCTTGCGGTTCTGTTCCACCGCGTGGAAGCCGGGCTTGGGCTGGATGATGCCGTGCGGGATCTTCCAGATTTCCTCGGCATGTTTGCGATGCTCGGGATTGGTCACCACCATGTCGGCGGGCAGGCGATGACTGAAGGTGCCCACTTCGCGCGCCGTGCCGCAGGCCGAGGGCTGGCCCGTCAGCGAGAACGGGCTGTTGCCGGGCGTGGAGATCTTTCCGGTCAGCAGGTGCAGGTTGTAGACCATGTTGTTGGCCCACACACCGCGCGTGTGCTGGTTGAAGCCCATGGTCCAGAACGACACCACCTTGGTGTTCGGGTTCGCGTAGAGCTCGGCCAGCTGTTCCAGCCAGCCTTTCTCCACGCCGGTCATTTCCACGGCTTTTTCCAGCGTGTACGGCGCCACGAACGCCGCGAACTGCTCGAAGTCGATCGGCTCGCTGGCGTTGGGGTCCTTGGCGTTCTTGGCCTTTTCCTCCAGCGGGTTGTCCGGGCGCAGGCCGTAGCCTATGTCGGTGACGCCGCGCTTGAACGTGGTGTGTTTGGTGACGAAATCCTTGTTGACGCGGCCGGTCTTGATGATGTGGTTGGCGATGTAGTTGAGGATCACCAGATCCGTCTGCGGCGTGAACACGATGGGAATGTCGGCCAGTTCGAAACTGCGGTGCTCGAACGTCGACAGCACCGCCACCTTGACGTTGGGATTGGACAGGCGCCGGTCCGTGACGCGCGTCCACAGGATGGGATGCATCTCCGCCATGTTCGAGCCCCACAGCACGAATGCATCGGCGGCTTCGATGTCGTCGTAGCAACCCATCGGCTCGTCCATGCCGAACGTACGCATGAAGCCCATCACCGCGGAGGCCATGCAGTGGCGCGCGTTGGGATCGAGGTTGTTGCTGCGGAAGCCGCCCTTGAACAGCTTGTTGGCGGCGTAGCCTTCCCACACCGTCCATTGCCCGGAACCGAACATGCCGATGGCTTGCGGTCCTTTCTCTTTGAGCACGCGCTTGAACTGCTCCGCCATCACGTCGAAGGCCTCGTCCCACGAGACCTCGGTGAACGTGCCGTCCTTCGCGTACACGCCGTTCTTCTTGCGCAGCATGGGCGCGGTGAGGCGATCCGCGCCGTACATGATCTTCGAAAGGAAATAGCCCTTCACGCAGTTGATGCCGCGATTCACTTCGGCCAGCTGATCGCCGTGCGTCGCCACCACGCGGCCATCCTTCACCGCCACGTTGACACCGCAACCCGTGCCGCAGAAGCGGCAGGGCGCCTTGCTCCACTTCAGCTGGACCATGTCGCCTTCCAGCAGGATGTTGGTGGCGCTGGCCGGCAGGGCCAGCCCGGCGACGTTCGCGGCGACCGCCACGGCCGTGTTGCGGATGAATTCCCTGCGCGTCATGGACAAGCTCATGCGTCGGCTCCCTGCGCTGCTGCACCCAAAGCCACCCGCTCGTTCATCACGGCGTGAGGCTCCACGTGGTGGTAGATCAACGACACGTTGATGACGCCGGGCAGCGCTTCCATCGCCTCGATGTGATCCATCACCGCGTGTTGGCTGTCCGTTTCGCACACCATCACGCAGCGGCAGTCGCCCTGGATGGCGATGTCCAAGGTGTCGAGACTTTCGGCGAAGGCTTTCAGCACGTCGACGGCATCGGGCCGATGCAACACGACCAGGCTGGAGATGTGATGTTCGTCCTTCATGACGTTCCCCCGCAGATGGGTCGCTCAGACGTGAGGCGGCCCGCTGACGAACATTTGCCAGAACCACACGGCGAAACCGTAGGCGGCCACAAACATGACCGATAGCACCGGGAACAGCACGAGCAACAGCAGGAAGGTGGTCCGTTCCTGTTTGCGGGTGTCGACGCCAGTTGTGGGTTCCACGCGCACCTCCTTCAGGCAGGACGGCTATATCCACATCTGCGCGTTAAGCTAGAACGGTCTTTCCCCGTGAAGGCTGATCTGGATCAGCCGGGCATTGCGGTAGGCGATGGTTCGCGAAACAACCCGAATCAAAGCATCCGCAGTGTACGCTTCATGTTTTTCCGCAGCGGTGAAAGCCGCGTGAATTTGCGAAAAAGGAACTTGGCATGGCAAACCGGACGTGGAAACCATATGCCCTGCGTGGCGTTCTGCTCGGCGCATGCATGGCCTTTGCAGCTCATGCCGCGGATGCTCCCGTCGCTGCCAACCCGGCAACCGTGCAATTGATTGCCGCGGGCAAGCCGGCGCTGTCATTGGATGCCAAGGCGCTGGCCGCCATGCCGCACGAAGAGGTGACGGCATCGGCGCACGACGAACCGGCCAGTCAATGGCGCGGCGTGAAACTGGAAGATGTGTTGGCGCAGGCCGGCGTGTCGCTCGACAAGCCGCTGCGTGGCAGGGCGCTGGCTTCGTTCGTACGCGTGACGGCGTCCGACAAATATCAGGTGGTGTTTGCGCTGTCCGATCTCGATCCCACGCTGGGCCACACGCAGGTGCTGCTGGTGGATGCGCGCGACGGCAAGGCGCTGGACAAGGACGGCCCGTTCCGTCTTCTCGTGCCGGGCGACAAGCGGCCGGCACGCTGGGTGCGCAGCGTCACCTCGATCGAAATCGTCGACGGCGGGACGACCGACCGTCCCTGAGGATCAGTGCACGTCCGCGGGCGGTACGTCGAGTTCGCGGACGGCTTCCTGCGCGAGTGGAACCAGGCCTTCGCCACCTTCGGCAAGGTAGCTCTTCAGTTGGCGGCGCATGGCCGGATCCCAGAATCGCTTGAGGTGATCGCGCACGCTCGTCACCGCTGCCGCGTGATCGGGCTCGACGGTGAAATAGGTGGCGATGTCGTTCGCCATGGTGATGAGTCGTTCGATTCTCATGGGGTTTCGCGTGACTCTTCGGCTCGCAGACGTGCGGGGTGCGTGTAGACGTTGTGGCTGCCCGGACGGGCAAAGCCGACCAGCGTGATGCCCGCGCTGCGCGCCAGTTCGATGGCCAGCGCGGTGGGCGCGGAAATGGCCGCAAGCAATGCAATGCCGGCGCTGGCGGCCTTGGTGACCATTTCGTAGCTGGCGCGGCTGGTGACCAGGGCGAAGCCGTCGTTGACGTCGATGCCGGCGCGATGGATGGCGCCGATGAGTTTATCCAGCGCGTTGTGGCGGCCCACGTCTTCGCGAACGTGGAGGATGCGTCCCGTCGCATCCGCCCACGCCGCTGCGTGCACGGCGCCGGTGGCCAGGTTCATCGGCTGGCGCTGCTTCAGTTCCTGCAGCGCGTATTCCAGCGCGTCGCGTGACACGGTGGCGCCTTCGCCCACCGCCCCATCGTGGCGCACCGCGTTTTCCAGCTCTCGCGTGCCGCAGATGCCGCAACCGCTGCGCCCGGGCAGCAGGCGTTGCCGTTCCTTTTCCAGATGCGCGCCGGGTGCGTTGTCGGTCACTTGCATCGATAGCTCGATGCCTTCGATCAGCGCGTGCGTTTCCAACTGCAACAACTGCGATGGATCGTCGATCAGGCGTTCGGTCAGCGAAAAGCCCAGCGCGAAATCGTCCAGGTCGTGCGGCGAAGCCATCATCACCGCGAAGGTGGCGCCGTTGTAGACCATCGCCACGGGTACTTCCTCTGCGACAAAATCATTCTCGTGCGTGGACGTGCCGTGCCGCCACCGATCCACGGCGCGTACGGCATAGCCGCGCGATTCCTCTTCGTGTTCGATGGTGCTCAAGCAGGCTTCGCCGACTGTTCCAGCAGCGCCTCCTGGGCTTGGGTGAACGCACGATAGCGTTTCTGCCATTCGGACGGCTGCGTGACGCGCGTCACCTGCACGGCTGTCACCTTGTATTCGGGGCAGTTGGTGGCCCAGTCCGAATTCTCGGTGGTGATGACATTGGCGCCGGAACCCGGGAAGTGGAAGGTGGTGTAGACCACGCCCGGCTGCATGCGCTCGGAGACGACCGCGCGCAGCACGGTTTCGCCGGAACGACTGACGATGCCAACCCAGTCGCCGTCAGTGATGCCGCGCTCCTCGGCGTCGTGCGAATGGATTTCCAAACGGTCTTCGTCGTGCCACATCACGTTGGCTGTGCGGCGCGTCTGCGCGCCCACGTTGTACTGGCTGAGGATGCGGCCGGTGGTGAGGATCAATGGATGCTCGCTGCTCGCCTTCTCGGTGGTGGGCACGTATTCGGTCAACATGAAGCGGCCCTTGCCGCGCACGAATTCGTCCACATGCATCACCGGCGTGCCGAGCGGATGCTCGTCGTTGCAGGGCCATTGCACGGAGCCGAGCGCTTCGATCTTCTCGAAGCTCACGCCGTGGAACGTCGGCGTCAGCCGGGCGATTTCATCCAGGATCTGCGAGGCGTGCGTGTAGTTCATGGGATAGCCCATGGCGTTGGCCAGCAACTGGGTGATTTCCCAGTCGGCATAACCGCCCTTGGGTTCCATCACCTTGCGCACCAGCGACATGCGGCGCTCGGCGTTGGTGAAGGTGCCGTCCTTTTCCAGGAACGAGCTGCCGGGCAGGAACACGTGTGCGAACTTGGCCGTCTCGTTGAGGAACAGGTCCTGCACGACGATGCATTCCATTGCCGTCAGCGCGGCGGTCACGTGCTGCGTATCGGGGTCGGATTGCGCGATGTCCTCGCCCTCGATGTACAGGCCCTTGAAGCTGCCATCCAATGCGGCCTCGAACATGTTGGGAATGCGCAGGCCAGGTTCGCCCAGCAGCGGCACGCCCCAGGCTTCCTCAAACGACTGGCGCACGGTGGTGTCGCTCACGTGGCGATAGCCCGGGAACTCGTGCGGGAACGAGCCCATGTCGCACGAACCCTGCACGTTGTTCTGGCCGCGCAGCGGATTCACGCCCACGCCTTCGCGTCCGATGTTGCCGGTGGCCATGGCGAGGTTGGCAATCGCCATCACCGAGGTGGAACCTTGCGCGTGCTCGGTGACGCCGAGGCCGTAATAGATGGCGCCGTTGCCGCCGGTGGCGTAGAGGCGTGCGGCACCACGCACCACGTCGGCGGGAACGCCGGTGACGCTTTCCATCGCCTCGGGGCTGTACTTTTCCTGCGAGACGAAGGCCCGCCACTTGGCGAAGGCCTCGGGTTCGCAGCGCTGGGCGACAAAGGCCTCGTCGACCAGACCTTCGGTGACGATGACGTGGGCCAGCGTATCGAGCACCGCCACGTTGGTGCCTGGGCTCAGGCGCAGGTGGTAGTCGGCCTTGATGTGCGGCGTGCGCACCAGGTCGATGCGGCGCGGGTCGATCACGATGAGCTTGGCGCCGGCACGCAGCCGCTGCTTCATCTGCGAGCCGAACACGGGATGCGCATCGGTGGGGTTGGCGCCGATCACCAGCACCACGTCGGTGGCGCGGATGGAATCGAAATCCTGCGTGCCGGCCGATTCGCCCAGCGTCGCCTTGAGGCCGTAACCCGTGGGCGAATGGCAGACGCGTGCGCAGGTATCCACGTTGTTGTTGCCGAAGCCCGCACGTACCAGCTTCTGCACGAGATAGGTCTCTTCGTTGGTGCAACGCGACGAGGTGATGCCGCCGATGGCGTGCTTGCCGTATTTGCCCTGCAGGCGCTTGAACTCGCTGGCGACGTGCGCGACGGCTTCGTCCCAGCTCACCACGCGCCAGGGATCTGAAATCTTCGCGCGGATCATCGGCGTGGTTATGCGATCCGGATGCGTGGCGTAGCCGATGGCAAAGCGTCCCTTCACGCAGGAGTGGCCGTGGTTCGCGTGGCCGTCCTTGTTCGGCACCATGCGCACGATGTCCTGGCCCTTCATCTCCGCGCGGAAACTGCAGCCTACGCCGCAGTAGGCGCAGGTGGTGATCACGCTGTGCTCCGCCTGGCCCTTGTCGATCAGCGATTTCTCGGACAGCGTGGCGGTGGGGCAGGCCTGCACGCAGGCACCGCAGGAGACGCATTCGGAATCGAGGAAGCGGTTGTTCTGGCTGGCCGCCACCTTGGACTCGAAGCCGCGCCCCTGGATGGTGAGCGCGAACGTGCCTTGTACTTCATCGCAGGCGCGCACGCAGCGCGAGCAGGCGATGCACTTGGAAGGATCGAAGGTGAAGTACGGGTTCGATTCGTCCTTCGGCGAATACAGCGGATTCGGCTTTGTTTGAAGAGTGCGGCCATGGATGGCCGCTTCTTGATCTTCGCGCGCAGGGATGCGCGCATGAACATGATTGGCGCCCTCATAGCCGTAGCGCACATCGCGCAGGCCGACCACGCCGGCCATGTCCTGCAGTTCGCAGTGTCCGTTGGCGGGGCAGGTGAGGCAGTCGAGCGGGTGATCGGAGATGTAGAGCTCCATCACGCCGCGACGGATGTCTGCCAGCTTGGGCGTCTGCGTGGTCACCTTCATGCCTTCGCTCACCGGCGTGGTGCAGGAGGCGGGGTAGCCCTTGCGTCCTTCGATCTCGACCAGGCACAGGCGGCACGAACCGAACGCATCGAGCATCTCGGTGGCACACAGCTTGGGAATGCTGATGCCTGCCTGCGCGGCGGCACGCATCACCGAGGTGCCTTCGGGCACCTCGATGCGCCGTCCGTCGATGTCCAGTGACACCATCGTTTGCGACGTCGATTGGGGTGTGCCGAGATCGATTTCGACGATGGAAAGCATGTGGTGTCTCCTTGGAGCTTAAATCTTGTTCGCCGGCTCATTCCCCTCACCGTCATTCCGGCGCAGGCCGGAATCCAGTGCCTTTTTTGCCACGGCAAAGGAGCGGGAAGGCACTGGATTCCAGCTTTCGCTGGAATGACGGTGAGAAATAGGGGCGTTTGCGCAGGACATTGAGCAGGCTCTCACTGCACGGGTTCGGCCGTGCCCGCGAAATCTTCGTGGAAATGGTCCAGCGCGCTCAGCACGGGGAACGGCGCCATGCCGCCGAGTGCGCACAGCGAGCCTGCCACCATGGTCTGGCAGAGGTCGCGCAGCAGCACTTCGTCGCGCTGGCGTCCGGCGTTGTCGCTGGCCAGCATTCGGTCGATCACTTCCACGCCGCGTGTGGATCCGATGCGGCACGGCGTGCACTTGCCGCACGATTCGATGGCGCAGAACTCCATCGCGTAGCGCGCTTGTGCGGCCATGTTCACCGTGTCGTCGAATACCACCACGCCACCGTGGCCGAGCATGCCGCCAATGGCGGCGAAGCCTTCGTAGTCGATGGGTGCATCGAGCTGCGAGGCCGGAATATAGGCGCCCAGCGGACCGCCGACTTGCACCGCGCGAACGGGCCGCCCGCTGGCCGTGCCGCCGCCATAACCTTCGATGAGTTCGCGCAAGGTGAGCCCGAACGCACGCTCCACCAGGCCGGGACGCTTGAGGTTGCCGGCGAGCTGGATTGGCAAGGTGCCACGCGAGCGGCCGCTGCCGTAGTCGCGGTAAAAAGCCGCGCCCTTGTCGAGAATGATCGGCACCGACGCAAAGGTGACCACGTTGTTGATCACCGTCGGCTTGCCGAACAGGCCGTGGATGGCTGGCAGCGGCGGCTTCACGCGCACTTGTCCGCGCTTGCCCTCCAGCGATTCCAGCATCGACGTTTCTTCGCCGCAGATGTACGCGCCGCCGCCCAGCCGCACTTCCAGGTGGAAGGCCTTGCCGCTGCCGCGCACGTCGTCGCCGAGATAGCCGTTCGCTTCGGCGATGGCGATGGCTGCCTTCAGGGCGCGATGCGCGTGTGGATATTCGACACGCAGATAGATATAGCCGCGCGTGGCGCCCGCCGCGATGCCGGCGATGGTCATGCCTTCGATCAGCACGAACGGATCGCCTTCCATGACCATGCGATCGGCATAGGTGCCCGAATCGCCTTCGTCAGCATTGCAGGCCACGTACTTCTGCACGGCCTTCGCGTCGAGGCAGGTCTTCCATTTGACGCCGGTGGGGAAGGCCGCGCCACCGCGGCCACGCAGGCCGGAATCGGTCACGGTCTGCACGATGTCCGCACCGCTCATGCGCAAGGCGGCTTCCAGCCCGCGATAGCCGCCGTGTGCGAGGTAATCGTCAAGGCTGCGTGGGTCGATGATGCCGACGCGCGCGAAAGTGAGGCGCTGCTGGCTCTTGAGATACGCGATGGATTCGGTGGGGCCGAGCGCCAGCGCGTGGGCGCCGCCGTGCAGGAAGTCGGCGTCGAACAGCGCTGCTACCTCGTCGGGCTGCACGGGGCCGTAGGCGATGCGCCCTTCGGGCGTGGCCACTTCCACCAAGGGCTCCAGCCAGAACATGCCGCGCGAACCATTGCGCACGATGGTCACGTCGAGGCCACGTCTTGCGGCTTCCGCGGCGATGGTTTCGGCCACGGCTTCGGCGCCCAGCGAAAGGGCGCTTGCATCGCATGGCACGTAGACAGTGACGCTCATGAAGCCTCCGCAGCGAGCCAGGCATCGAAGCGCTCGGGCGTGACGCGCCCCTTCAACTCGCCATCCACCATCATGGCCGGCGAACACGCGCAGTTGCCCAGGCAATAGACCGGCTCCAGCGTGTATTGGCCGTCCTTGGTCGTCTCGTGAAAGTCTACGCCCAGGCGCTGTTTGACGTGTTTTTCCAGCGTGACGGCGCCCATCGCCTGGCAGGACTCGGCGCGGCACAGATAAATCACATGTTTCCCGGCCGGCTTCTGCCGGAAGTAGTGATAGAAGCTGATCACGCCATGTACATCGGCCCGCGAGAGATTCATCTCGCGGGCGATGAGTGGGACGGCGTCTTCGGGCACATGGCCAAGCGCATCCTGAATGCCATGGAGCACGGGAAGCAGGGCGCCTGGCACATCCTTCAGGCGCCCGGTGACTTCGAGAACCACGAGGCGCACGGACTCGGGAATGTCCGGAAGCGACGAACCAGTTACCGCGCGTTTCATGTTTCCACCATCGTCACTCGTGTCAGAACAAGGCCGCGGCCTTGGTGATCGCTATCCATACGCCGATCAGGAAGGGTATGCCAACCAGCGCCCAGGCGGCGAGGCCCATCGTGCCAAAACCACCGCGCGCCGCTTCCTGTGCGCGGGCGGACATGGCCGCAGGTTCGTGCTGCAGCGATTTCTCGCGCTCCAGCTCGGCATCGCTCATCAACGCACTTTCCTTCACCGGCTTGATGAGCGCGTTGCAGATCATGCCCACCAGCAGCAACACGGCAAGGATATAGAGCGTGCGATCGTAGACGAGGTTCTTCGCCACGCCGGCATCCAGCTGCGCCTGTCGCACGGCGGCGATCAGGAACGGTCCGGCGATGCCCGCCACCGACCAGGCGGTGAGCAGGCGGCCATGGATCGCACCCACCATCTGCGTGCCGAAGATATCCGACAGATACGCCGGCACCGTCGCAAAGCCGCCGCCGTACATCGACAGGATCACGCACACGGCGATCACGAACACGCCGGCCAGGCCCATGTGGCCTAGCGTGGGCAGCGAGCAATACAGCACGATGCCGAGCGCGAAGAAGATGAAGTAGGTGGTCTTGCGGCCGATGAAATCGGAAGTCGACGCCCAGGCGATGCGCCCGAGGCTGTTGAACAGGCTGATGAGGCCGACCAGTCCCGCCGCCGATGCCGCGATGGCTGCCTTCTGCGCATCGCTGAGCGTCACGCTGGCATCGAGGCCGAGCAGCTTGCCGCCGAACACATCCTGGAACATGGGGCTGGCCATCGACAGCACGCCGATGCCGGCCGTGACGTTCATGCACAACACCATCCAGATCAACCAGAACTGCGGTGTTTTCCAGGCGCGACTGAGGTGCACGTGGCGATGCGTGATCAGCTTGTTGGCCGAACCTGCCGGCGGCGTCCAGCCCAGCGGCCGCCACCCCGACGGCGGCACGCGGAAGCCGAAGGCGCCGGCGATCATCGCGACCAGGTAGATCACGCCCATGCACATCAGCGCGGACGACACGCCCGGCACGTCGCCGCTGGAAAACTTCTTCATCAGCGCCACGGCCAGCGGCGCGCCGATCATCGCGCCGCCGCCATAACCCATGATGGCAAAGCCGGTAGCCAGGCCGCGCCGGTCGGGGAACCATTTGATCAGCGTCGATACGGGCGTGATGTAACCCAGGCCTTGTCCTATGCCGCCGAGCACGCCGGCACCTAGATAGACCAGCCAGAGTTGGTGCATCGATACGCCGATGCCACCCACCAGCAGGCCGCCGCCCCAGCACAGTGCCGCGATGAAGCCTGCCTTGCGCGGGCCGGCATGTTCCAGCCACGCGCCCCAGATCGCCGCCGAAATGCCGAGCATGGCGATGAAGGTTTCAAAGATGTGGTTGACCGCGGGCACGGTCCAGTTGCAGGCCGTGGTGAACAGTTGCGCCAGGAAACCCAGCTTGGCGCAGGCGGCCGGATCGGCCTCCGTCAGCAGCTTGGTCATCGGCAACCAGAACACGGAGAAGCCGTAAGCCATGCCGATGCTGAGATGGATGGCCAGCGCGGCTGGCGGTACCAGCCAGCGGTTGAAGCGCGGCCCGGCAATGGTGCTTTCTCTGGACAGTGCGGACGGCTTTTCCCCGGCCGCATTCAGGACATCGGTTTCCGATACACCCACCATGAGCAATCTCCCCCGGTTGTCGCCCGGCCGCATGGCCAGGTGTGCCGCGCGATGTGTAGAGCTCCCGGGCCGGGCGCGCTACCCGACCATGGTCGAACGCGATGCTTTAAACCTGAACTATGCCAAGGTGGAACAGACCTTGTTGCTGCGACGCAACGGATTGTGACAATGGACGCGCACGGAACCCTTGCAATGTCACCTTGCTCACACCGAGCATGTGATGACGTCACCCATCCGTGTCCCAGGCCAGGCCGAGTATCTGCATGATTGGTTACAACGACGCCCTGCTTGCGCTGCTCCGGCATGCCCCACGGCTGGAGGCGGTCCGCTGCGCCACGGCCGATGCCCTGGGCAAGGTGCTGGCTGCCGACGTCGTGAGCTCCATGGACCTGCCGTCGTTCGACCACTCGGCGATGGACGGCTATGCCTTGCATGCCCACGGCACGCTGGCCGCCGGTTCCGAACACGCGGTGCACGGCTCTCAGGCAGCGGGCGATGCGTGGCGCGCGTCGAAGGGCATGGCCTGGGAAATCATGACGGGCGCGCGGATGCCCGACGGACTCGACACCGTTGTCCCCGTGGAACGCACCGAGCTGCTGGCGCGACACGACGATGGTTCGCCCGCGCGCATCCGGCTGCTCGACGCGCTGGGCCCCAAGGCCAATGTGCGCTACGCCGGCAGCGACGTGGCCAAGGGCGCGGTGGTGATGCGCGCGGGCACGCGCATCGAGCCTAATCACGTGATGCTGCTGGCAGCGCTTGGCATGGCACAGGTGGAGGTGATTCGCGCACCGCGTGTCGCCATCATCTGCACCGGCAAGGAACTGCAGGCCGACCTGGCGCAGCCGTTGGCGGACGGCCAGATCTACGGTTCCAATGGTCCATACCTCGTCGCCGCGTTTGCATCGTTGGGCGCACACGTGTGTTCCTGCGAAACCGTCGACGACAGCAGCCGCACCTTCGTGGCCACGGTGGAACGCGCGCAGCGTGCCGGTGCGGACCTGATCGTGAGCACTGGCGCCGTGTCCATGGGACGCTACGACTTCGTGCCCGATGCGCTGAGCGAACTCGGTGCGCGGGTGTTGTTCCACAAGGTGGCCATTCGTCCCGGCAAGCCGCAATTGGCGGCCGTGCTCGGCGATGCGGTGGTCTTCGCGTTGCCGGGAACGCCCATGGCAGTCGCCGTGGGTTTGCGCTTTTTCATCGCGCCGGTGTTGCGTGCCATGCGTGGGCAGGGGCCGGAGGCGATGGGGCGGGCGGTGCTCGACACACCGCAGCTACCGAAGGCCGGCTTGCTTCATTTCCTGCGCGCGACGGTGATGCCGGGCGATGACGGCCGCCTGCACGCGCAGGTGCTTGCGCAGCAGCAACCGTTTCGGATCCAGCCGTTTGCGCAGGCGAACGCATGGGTGCTGTTGTCTGACGACGCGGTGCAGGGCGCATGGGTGACCATCGCCGGCCTGCAACCGGAGACATCGCCGTTCGACCGAACCTATCCATCGGGAGCGTGATCATGAAACTGCAGATCGAAGGCCAGAGCCTGCGCGTGCGCGTCAACGAGGACGAACTGGCCCTGCTGTTGACCGAGCGGCCGGTGACGGGGCGCACGCGCTTCACCCACGACCTGTCGTTGTCCTGCACGCTGCGGGCTGTTCCGGGTGCCGCCGCCCGCTTCGGCGGAGAACCGGACGCCTGGACCATCGACCTGCCGCTGGACGACGTGCGGGCGCACGCGGCTCGCTTGCCCACGCGCGAAGGCCTGCTGTTCGAGCTGGAAAGCGGTGAGGGCGACCCGCTGGAACTGCTGTTCGACGTGGACGTGCGTGACAGCGTGCGTCACCGTCGCGACAAAAAATAATCACGAACGTTGACGTTGGTTGGGCTACGCTCGGCCCCTCCCGATCGAGCGGCATGAAAGGAGTGACACGATGGTGCGTCGGCTACTGCAAGGCCTTCTGGTGCTAGGTTCGGTGTTTGCCTCGGTAGCGATGGCGACGCCGGCCGAGCAGCGCATCACGGTGGCTGCGGCGGCGGATCTGCGCCAGGCGCTGGACGCGGTGGTGGCGGCGTATCGCCACGATCATCCCGACAGCCGCATCGATGTCACCTATGGTTCCTCCGGCAACCTGCTCACCCAGATCGAACAGGGCGCGCCGTTCGAGATCTTCTTCTCGGCCGACAGCAGCTATCCGCAGCAACTGGTGGAGCATGGCAAGGCCAGTGGAACACCCGTGCCTTACGCGTTCGGCCACTTGGTGATGTGGAGCGCGAGCATCGACATGAAAGGTGTGCAGGTGGCCGATCTGGCGCAGGCGAAGTTCGGCCGCATCGCGATCGCCAATCCGCAGCACGCGCCGTACGGCAAGCGCGCCGAGCAGGCGTTGCGCGCGGCTGGCATCTGGGATCAGGTGCAGTCGCGGCTGGTGTTTGGCGACAACATCGCGCAGACCGCGCAGTTCGCGCAGAGCGGCAACGCACAGGTGGGCCTGGTCGCCGAATCGCTGGTGATCGACTCGGCCGGAAAGGGCAGCTACGTCGCGGTGCCGCCCTCGCTGTACGAACCGCTCAAGCAAAGCTTCGTGATCACGCAGCGAGGCGCGACCAACGCGCTGGCCCAGGATTTTGCGCGCTACGTGCAGAGCGCGCCGGCCAAGGCCATCCTCTCCCGCTACGGCTTCAACCTTCCGGACGACACAGCCCGCTGAGCGCAGCCATGACCCTGCTGACGGAAGCGGACATCGAAGCGCTGGGATTGACGCTGCGACTGGCGTGCACGGTCACGTTCTTGTTGCTGCTGCTGGGCCTGCCGCTGGCCTGGTGGCTGGCGCATACGCGTTCGCGCTGGCGCCGCCCCATTGCTGCGGTGGTGGCCTTGCCCCTGGTGCTGCCGCCGACGGTACTGGGTTTCTATCTGCTGATGTTGCTGGGGCCGGACGGCGTGGTGGGGCGCGCGTTCGCTGCACTGGGCCTCGCGGCGCTGCCGTTCACCTTCAAAGGCCTGGTGGTGGCGTCCATGCTCTATTCGCTGCCGTTCGTGGTGCAGCCGCTGCACAACGCATTCGATGCCGTGGGGAATCGTCCGCTGGAAGTGGCGGCAACCTTGCGTGCCGGTCCGCTTGACCGATTCTTCAGCGTGGCGTTGCCGCTGGCATGGCCGGGCGTGATCACCGCAGCCGTGCTCGGCTTTGCGCACACCGTGGGCGAGTTCGGCGTGGTGCTGATGATCGGCGGCAATATTCCCGGACAGACGCGCGTGCTCTCCATGCGCATCTACGACCATGTGCAGGCCGGCGAATACCACCAGGCGAACGTGCTTTCGCTATGCCTGCTGGTGGTTTCCTTCGCTGCCCTGCTCGCCATGTCGCTGTTGCGCACGCGCAGGCCGACGCGTGACTGAGCCCCGGAACGATTCTCCGCATGGCCTCGATGCCAAGCTCGCGTGGCGCCGCGGTGCGCTCGCCTTCGATATCGATCTGACCTTGCCGCCGCAAGGCGTCACCGCCTTGTTCGGCCCCTCGGGCGCGGGCAAGAGCAGTTGCCTGCGTGCCATTGCCGGCCTCGAGCGCGACGCCGTGGGGCGCGTGAGTTTTGGACAGACCGCCTGGCAGGACAGTGCGCATCGCGTGTTCGTGCCCACGCATCGGCGGCGCATCGGTTACGTGTTCCAGGAACCGAGCCTGTTCACGCATCGCACCGTGGCCGGCAACCTCGATTTTGGTTATCGCCGCGCGGGTCGGCCATCGCATCTGGACCGCGACGGCCTGATCGACCGCTTCGGCTTGCGGCCACTGCTGGAACGCCGCGTTGGCGCGCTGTCCGGCGGCGAGCGGCAGCGGGTGGCGATGGTGCGGGCGCTGCTTTCCGACCCGGCCTTGCTGATGTTCGACGAACCGCTGTCGGCACTCGATGGCGCCGCCCGCGCCGATCTGCTCGAATGCCTGGAATCGCTGCATGGCACGCTGCAGATACCGATGATCTACGTGAGCCACAACGTGGACGAAGTGGCGCGGCTGGCGGACCATTTGGTGCTGATGGAAGCGGGCCACGTGGTGGCGCAGGGCGCGCTGCAGGACACGCTGGCGCGGCTGGATCTGCCGCCGGCGCTGGGCGAGGCCCTGGGCGCGGTCATCGAAGGGCAAGTGGTGGGCTATGACGCCCATGATCAGCTGATCGAGTTGGATTTCCCCGGGGGGCGGCTGTGGCTGCCTTATCGCCACGAAAGCGTGGGGCAGTGGCTGCGATGCCGCATCGGCGCCCGTGACGTGGTGTTGACGACCCTGCCGCAAACCGGCACCAGCGCCCTGAACCAGCTGCCTTGCCGGATCATCGCCGTGGCCGACGCGGACCATCCGGCGCAGGTTCTTGTGCAACTGGATGCGGGTGGCTGCGTGCTGCTGGCGCGCATCACGCGGCGCTCGTGGCATGCGCTGGGGCTGTCGCCGGGCAACCAGGCGTGGGCGCAGGTGAAAGCCGTTGCGCTCGGTGTTTGATCGACGCGGTATGCTCAACCCCATGCGGTCGCCATTCTTTGCATGATCAAAACCATGAGCGAATTGACCAGCGTCAGCCAAGCCGAAGCCTTGATCGCCGAACACATGCCTTCGTTCGGCAGCGAGCGCGTGCCTCTGGACGTGGCGACAGGAAGGGTGCTGAGGCAATCGGTGCGCGCCGAGCACGATCATCCGCCGTTCGATCGCGTGATGATGGACGGCATCGCCACGCGCTGGTCGGAGGCCATGCCGCGCCGACTGCACATCGCGGGCGCGCAGATGGCGGGCATGCGCCGGCAGGCGCTGCCGGCTGGCGATGCCTGCCTGGAAGTCACCACGGGTGCGATGCTCCCCGAGGGATGCGACTGCGTGATTCCCATCGAGCAGTTGCAGCGAGACGGTGAGGACTATGTGCTGTCCGTCGACTGCCAGCCGCTCGCCGGACAGTTCATTCATCGCCGTGCTTCCGATTGCGCGGAAGGCACCTTGTTGCTTTCTTCGGGTATGCGTTTGGGCCCGGCCGAAATGGCGCTGCTGGCGGCGAACGGCGTGGCGAACGTGGAAGTGGCCGTGATGCCGTCGGTTGCCATTGTGTCCACCGGTGATGAACTGGTGAATGTGGACGAGCCGCTGGGCGAGGGACAGATCCGCCGTTCCAACGACACCGCCGTGCGCTCCGCACTGCAGCTGGACGGGCTGGCGCGCGTGGCGATGGAACACATCGTCGACGACGAAGCGGCCACGCGCGATCGCATCGCCGACCTGCTGGATCGCCACGACGTGCTGTTGCTCTCCGGCGGCGTGTCGATGGGACAACGGGACTACGTGCCCGCGGCGCTGGCGGCGCAGGGTGTGCAGAAAGTGTTTCACCGCATCGCGCAGAAACCCGGCAAGCCAATGTGGTTCGGCATCGGGCCGCGGGGACAGGTAGTGTTCGCCTTGCCCGGCAATCCGGTGTCGGCGCTGGTGTGCGCCACGCGCTATGCGCGGCCCGCGTTGCTGATGGCGCAGGGCATGCTCGCTCCCGCGCGGGAGTACGTGGTGCTCGATGCCGAGGTCGACATCCACCCCATGCTGGTGAGTTTCATGCCGGCGCGCGTGCAGACGGATGCGCAGGGACGGTTGATGGCCTATCCGGTGCCTTCGAAAACCTCAGGCGATTTTTCATCCCTGCCTCGCACGCAGGGATTCGTGCAGCTGCCGCCGGGCAAGGGCAAGGCCCCCGCCGGCAGCGTGGCGGCGTTTTACCGGTGGTGAGATGAGCGCGATCAACACTCTCGACGAAAGCACTGCATTGCCGGTCGACCAACTGGGCCGGCCATTGCATGACCTGCGCATCTCGGTCATGGATCGCTGCAATTTCCGTTGCCCGTACTGCATGCCCGAGTCGACCTATGGCGAGCACTTCACCTTCCTGCGCAATGACGAGCGCCTGAGCTTCGACGAGATCGAGCGCCTGTGCCGGCTGGCCGCGACGCTGGGCGTGAGCAAGCTGCGCCTCACGGGTGGTGAACCCCTGTTGCGTCCGCACCTGGCCGAGCTCGTTGCGCGCCTGCGTCGACTCGATGGCATTACCGATCTGGCACTGACCACCAACGGCGTGCTGCTGGCACGACACGCCAGCGAGCTGCGCGATGCCGGGCTCGATCGCGTCACCGTCAGCCTCGATACGCTCGATCCCGCGCTGTTCCATCGCATGAGCGGCGGCCGCGGCGCGCTGGACGATGTGCTGGCCGGCATCGACGCCGCGCAGGCCGCAGGCTTTCCGCATGGCGTGAAACTCAATACGGTCGTGCAGCGCGGCGTAAACGAGCATACGGTGATCGATCTGGTCGACCGCTACCGCGACAGCGGCATCGTGGTGCGCTTCATTGAATACATGGACGTGGGCAACCGCAACGACTGGCGCCCGGGTGCGGTGGTGCCGTCTGCGGAACTCGTTCAGCGCATACACGCGCAATGGCCGTTGCGGGCGGTGCCGCCGAAATATGCCGGCGAAGTGGCGACGCGTTATCGCTTCGAGGACGGCCGCGGGGAAATCGGCATGATCTCCTCCATCAGCCAGCCGTTCTGCGGCGGTTGCTCGCGGGCGCGGCTTTCCTCCGAAGGCATGTTGTACACCTGCCTGTTCGCCACGCAGGGCACCGATCTGCGCCAGCCGCTGCGCGATGGCGCCAGCGACCAGGCATTGACCGACCTGCTGCGCGATGTTTGGTTGCGCCGCATCGACCGCTACAGCGAAGAGCGGGCGGAGCACCATGGCAAGGCGCCGCGCAAGATCGAAATGCATTACATCGGGGGATGAGGTGCTGCAGGCCATGCAACGAACCTCTTCCTGCCCGTCATTCCGGCCTGCGCCGGAATGACGATGAGGAATATCCGACCTGCGCCGCAAAAGGCCCGCGCCAACACAATTTCTTCATCCTTGCCGTCGCCGCCGGACCGATAATCAGGCCATGCCCCCGGAGTTTGCCGTGACCGCGATATCCACCCAGCTTTCCCACGTCGGCGACGACCAGCAACCGCGCATGGTCGACGTCGGCGCCAAGGCGATCACCCGCCGCACCGCAAAGGCGCGTGCAACCGTCACGTTTCCCGCGGACGTTGCGCAGCGCCTGCACGACGCAGGCTACGTGACACCCAAGGGGGCGGTGCTCACCGTGGCGCAGATCGCCGGAGTGATGGGCGCCAAGGCCACGCCGCAACTCATTCCGCTGTGCCACCCGCTGAGCATCGACAAGTGCGACATCGCCATCCGCATGGAAGGCGTGGATGCGCTGATCGACTGCACGGTGTCGTGCAGCGGCCGCACCGGCGTGGAAATGGAAGCGCTCACCGGCGCCACCGTGGCCGCGTTGACCATCTACGACATGTGCAAGGCGATGTCGCACGACATGGTGATCGGCGACGTGCGCCTGGTCTCCAAGACCGGCGGCAAGCACGACGTCGGCAACACGGAGACGGTATGAGCAACTCACTGGCTCCGCTTTATGGCTTGTTGTTGAGCGGCGGCGCGAGCCAGCGCATGCGCCAGGACAAGGCCGCGCTCGCCTACCGTGGCGAACCGCAGTTGCTGCGCGCTTGGCGCCTGCTGGAAGCCGTGACCGAGCGCGCCTTTCTGTCGGTGCGCGACAGCCAGCGCGAGGATGCCTTGCGCGCAGGCCTGCCGCAGATCGTCGACACTTACGATGCCATCGGGCCCGCGGCCGGCATCCTGTCCGCACAGGATCGCCATCCGGATGCCGCCTGGCTGGTGCTGGCCTGCGACCTGCCGTTGCTGGATCACGACACGCTGCGTCACTTGATCGATGCGCGCGATGCGCAGGCCGACGCCACCGTGTTCGCCAGCAGCCACGACGGCCTGCCCGAGCCGCTGTGCGCCATCTGGGAACCGGGCAGCCACGCGCTGCTCCGGCAACGCTACGAGGACGGCAGCTATTGCCCGCGCAAGGCCCTGATGCAATCGAAGATTGCCCTGTTGCCGGCGCCGGGAGACGCGCTGGACAACGTCAACACACCCGAGGAACGGGCAGCCATGCAACAGCGTCTGGAGTCTTTGGCATGACGGTGGTGAACCTCCAGTATTACGCGCAATTGCGCGAACAGGCCGGCACCAGTGGCGAGCAGGTCACCACCACGGCAACCTCATTGCGCGATCTTTATGAGGAACTGCGCACGGCGCGGGGCTTCTCTCTGGCCGCGGACGCGCTCAAGGTGGCGGTGAACGCCCAGTTCAGCGCGTGGGATCGCCCGCTGCGCGATGGCGACACCATTGTTTTCATTCCACCGGTGGCGGGCGGATGAGTCGTTTCGAACTTTCCAATGCAGTCGTTGATACCGAAGGTCAGCGTGATCGGCTTCGCCATCCGCAGAGCGGCGGCTATTGCGCGTTCGAAGGCTGGGTGCGCAACAGCAACGAAGGGCGCGAGGTCGACGGGTTGTCGTACGAGGCCTATGCGGAACTCGCCATCGCGGAAGGCGAGCGCATCGTCGCCGAAGCCATCGAGCGCTACAGCGTCACCGATGCGCGCTGCGTGCATCGCACCGGCGATTTGAAGATCGGCGACATGGCGGTATGGGTCGGCGCGTCGTCGCCGCATCGCGACGAGGCATTCCGCGCATGCCGCTACATCATCGACGAGATCAAGCACAGGCTGCCGATCTGGAAGAAGGAACACTACGTCACCGGCGAATCGGACTGGGTGGCGTGCACGCATGTGTATCGCGAGCACGAGCACGAAGATCACCATGGCCATCACCACCACGCGCATGCTGCGCCGTTCGTTCCCGACTACTCTCGCCAGACGCGCCTGCGCGAGGTGGGCGAGGCGGGGCAGGCGAAGCTGGCGGCCGCGCGCGTGCTCGTGATCGGCGCAGGCGGACTCGGTTGCCCGGTGATCAGTTATCTCGCCGGCGCCGGCATCGGCACGCTCGGCATCGTCGATGGCGACCGCCTGGACGCCAGCAACCTTCATCGCCAGACGATTTACGACGCGCGCGATGTCGGCGAGTACAAGGCCGAGTTGGCCGCGCGTCGCGTGGCTGCGCTCAACCCCACGGTGAAGGTGCAGGCCTGGAAGGAACCGCTGAC
The DNA here is from genome assembly GCF_040545895.1 of Dyella japonica. GTDB lineage: Bacteria > Pseudomonadota > Gammaproteobacteria > Xanthomonadales > Rhodanobacteraceae > Dyella > Dyella japonica_D. Next base: position 964,576 of record NZ_JBEPMU010000001.1, on the reverse strand, counting down.
CGCGGCCAACGTGGTCGATGTGTTCAATCAGTTCGACCTGGTGGTGGAATGCACGGACGACATGCGCAGCCGCTATCTCAGCAGCGACGCCGCCGTCGTCACGGGCACGCCGTTGATCCTCGCCAGCATCTATCAGTACGAAGGCCAGCTGCAAATCGTCTCCGGCCAGCCAGGCACGCCATGCCTGCGCTGCCTGTGGCCACACGAGCCGGCACCGGAATCGGTAGGCAGTTGCGTGCTCTCGGGCGTGCTCGGCCCCGTGCCCGGCGTGCTGGGCGCCATGCAGGCCACCGAGGCGTTGAAGTATCTGCTTGGCCTGCCGCAACCGAACGCAGGTGTGTTGTCGCTGGTGAACCTGATCGATCTCAGCATCCAGCACCTGCCCATCGACGCGGCCAGCGGTTGCGCCATGCATGGCGGGTGCATCGAGGTGGCGCGTCGTGCGCTCGCCCGTTCGATAGATGAGGAAGACGTCGACCTGGCGTTCGATCGACTGGACGATGCCATCGCTGCCGGCTTCCGGCTGGTGGATGTGCGCGAGGCCGACGAGTGGATCAGCGATCCGATGCCGGTCGTTGCCGCGCTGCAGGTACCTTCCGCGCAGGTGGGCGAGCGGGCAGGCGAGTTCGTCGATGGTCGTTATCTGCTCGTGTGCGCCAGCGGCCGGCGCAGCGGTCATGCGGCGCGCCTGCTCCGCGGCGAAGGCGTGCAGAACGTGTATTCGCTGGCGGGAGGACTGCACGCGCTGCGCGTTGCGGGCTGAATGCGCGCGGCGCGAAAGCGTGAACACCGAAAACGAAAAAGCCCGCATCGCTGCGGGCTTCGTCTACAATTGGTGCCCAGGAGAGGACTCGAACCTCCACGGTTTTACCCGCTAGTACCTGAAACTAGTGCGTCTACCAATTCCGCCACCTGGGCAGGTGTCACGCGTGCTTTGTCAGCTGCGTGAGCCGCGTAGATTAGGCATGTGTCGGTGGGTTGTCAACTATCCTTTCACGGATTTTTTTTCGGACCGCGTCTCCTCCGGTCCGCAAGCCCCTTAAAACAACTAAAAAGGCATAGGAAGTGACCAGAAAAAAAGAACCGCGCGACAGCAAGCAGGAAGCCAAGCGGGGCCCCAAGGCACCGAAGAGCGGCAGCGGCAGCGGCCGCGTACGTCGTTCGGCCGTCGACCCAACTAGGCCGCGCGAAGGCGTGGTGGGCGACCCGCATGCCGAACGCGAAGCGCAGCGCTATGAGCGCCCCATCCCTAGCCGCGAGGCGATCCTCGCGCTGCTCGAAGAACGCGGCGAACTGCTGACCGAGGCGCGCATCGCCGAGGCGCTGTCGCTGTCCGACGAATACGAACTCAATGCGCTGCGCAAACGCCTGGGTGCCATGGTGCGCGACGGCCAACTGTTGCTGGGGCGTCGTGGTGGCTATGCACCGGCCAACAAGCTGGACCTGATCCAGGGCGTGGTGCTCGCCAACGCGGAAGGCTATGGCTTCCTGCGTCCCGATGGCGGCGGAGACGATCTCTATCTGTCGCCCCAGCAGATGCGCACGGTGCTGCATGGCGACCGTGTGTTGGCCAGCGTGGTTGGCATCGACCGTCGCGGTCGCAAGCAGGGCGCCATCGTCGAGGTGTTGCAGCGCCGTTCGCCGCGACTTGTCGGTCGCGTGGTGATCGAGAACGGCGTCACCCTGGTGGCGCCGGATGATCGCCGCGTACACCAGGACGTGATGATCGTGCCCGGGCAGGACATGGGCGCGCGTTCCGGCCAGATCGTGGTGGCCGAGATCACCGATCCGCCGACGCCGCATCGCGGCCCGCTGGGCGCCATCCGCGCCGTGCTGGGCGAACGCCTGCAGCCGTCGCTGCTGGTGGAGATGGCCATCGCCAGCCACGACCTGCCGCACGACTGGCCCGACGCGGTGATACGCGATGCGGCGCAGGTGGAACCGCAGGTGACCGCCGCCGAGCGCGAAGGCCGCGTGGATCTGCGCTCGCTGCCGCTGGTGACGATTGATGGCGCCGACGCACGCGACTTCGACGATGCGGTGTTTGCCGAGCCCAGGCGTGGCGGCGGTTATCGCCTGGTGGTTGCCATCGCCGACGTGTCGCACTACGTGAAGGTGGGTTCGGCGCTCGACAAGGAAGCCTACGAGCGCAGCACCTCCACCTATTTCCCCGGCTTCGTGGTGCCGATGCTGCCGGAGACGCTGTCCAACGGCATCTGTTCGTTGAATCCCAAGGTCGAACGCCTGTGCATGGTGTGCGACATGCTGGTCAACGAAGAAGGCGAGGTGGTCCGCTCGAAGTTCTACAACGCGGTGATGCGATCGCACGCACGCCTCACCTACGACCGTGTTTGGCAGGCCATCGGCCTCAATGATGCCGATGCGCGGCACGAACTTGCCGACGTGCTGCCGCAGGTCGAACACCTGCACGGCCTCTACAAATTGATGGCGGCGCAGCGCAAACGCCGTGGCGCGATCGACTTCGAAACGCCCGAGGTGAAATTCCGCCTCGACCAGCGTGGCGAAGTGGAGTCCATGGGCGCCACCGAGCGCAACGATGCGCACAAGCTGATCGAGGAATGCATGATCGCCGCCAACGTGCAGGCGGCGCTGTTCCTCGAAAAGAAGAAGATTCCCGCGCTGTTCCGCGCACACGAGCCGCCGCCGGCCGAGAAGTACGAAGACCTGCAGCAGTTCCTGCGCGAGTTCAAGCTGCGCATGCCGCCGGTGGAGGACGTGACGCCGGGCGACTTCGCCGACGTGCTGCGCCTCGTGCATGACCGACCGGAGCGTGAGCTGATCCAGTCCGTGCTGCTGCGCTCGCAGAGCATGGCGGCGTACCAGCCCGACAATCGCGGTCACTTCGGCCTCGCATTGGAGGCGTATGCGCATTTCACCTCGCCGATCCGTCGCTATCCGGATCTGCTGGTGCACCGCGCGATCCGCTATGCCATCGCCGGCGGCAAGCCTTCCGCCTACTACTACAGCCCGAGCGAAATGGCCGCGATGGCCGTGCATTGCTCGCAACGCGAGCGCCGTGCGGAAGAAGCCGAGCGCGACGTGGACGAGCGCTTCAAGTGCGCCTGGATGTCCAAGCACGTGGGCAGCGAGTTCGATGGCACCGTCACCGGCGTTACGTCGTTCGGCCTGTTCGTGGAGCTGGACGAGTCGAAGGTATCGGGCCTGGTGCACATCAGCCAGCTTTCCAACGACTACTACCACTTCGATCCCGTGCGCCACTTGCTGAAGGGCGAGCGCAGCGGCGCGCAGTTCCGCCTGGGCGATCACGTGCGCGTGCAGGTGCTGCGGGCCAGCCTGGAAGACCGCAAGATCGACTTCCGCCTGGTCACGCCGCGCAAGGAAGGCTTCGTGCCGCCCAGCAGCGAGCGCCGCTACAACTACGCCGCGGCAGGCGTGCGTTATTCGCTGCCCAAGGGCGGCAAGGGGACATCGCGCCCGGCCACGCGCGATAATGACGCTCCCCCGGCATCGCGCCCGTCGGCTCGCGCCGACGCGCCCGCGGCCGGGAAGAAACCGGATGGCGGCAAGAGCATGCTGGCCAAGGCCAAATCGGCCGCCAAGGGCAAGTTCAATGCGGCCAAGGCTGCCGCGTCCAAGGCAGTCACCAAGGCCCGCGGGGCCGGCAAGAACAAAGGCAAAAAATGAGTGATAGCTGGATCGTCGGGATCAACCCGGTCGAAGGTGCCCTGAGCAACGACGCCTCGCGCGTGCGCGAAGTGTTGGTGGAGCAGGGCCAGCGCAATGCGCGCGTGCAGGAACTGGCGGCGCGCGCCAAGACGTTGAACATTCCCGTGCACCATCGTTCGCGCGAGGAGCTTGATCGCGTGTCGGGTGAGGCACGCCATCAGGGTGTGGTGGCGCGTTACGAAGCGCCGCCGATGGGTTCGGAGAACGACATTGAACGCCTGCTCGCCGAAGCAGGCCAGGGCGCGCTGGTGCTGGTGCTCGATGGCGTCACCGATCCACACAACCTGGGCGCGTGCCTGCGCAGCGCGGCGGCTGCTGGCGCAACCATGGTGATCGTGCCGAAAGATCGCGCCGTGGGTCTCACGCCCGTGGTGCGGCGTGCGTCGGCCGGTGGTGCCGATCGCGTGCCGCTGATCGCCGCGACCAATCTTGCCCGCGCGCTGCGCACGCTCAAGGATGCCGGCGTGTGGATCACTGGCCTGGCCGGCGATACGGACACCTCGGTCTATAGCATCGACATGCGTGGCCCGGTGGCGCTGGTGCTGGGCAGCGAAGGCGAGGGCATGCGTCGCCTCACGCGCGAAACCTGCGATTTCGTGGCACAGATTCCGATGCCCGGCGTGATGGAAAGCCTGAATGTGTCCGTGGCAACGGGCATCGTGTTGTTCGAGGCATTGCGACAAAGGAGTGAAAAGCGATGACGTTCTTCTGGTATGACTGGGCCGGCTATATCGGCGTGGTACTGGTGCTGTCGTCCTTCCTGTTGCTGCAGGCACGCAAGCTGCACGGCACGGGCCTGGTCTATCAGCTCATGAACGTGTTTGGCGCGCTGGGCGTGGTGCTGTCGCTGGTGTTCGGCGTGGCGATCAACTGGCCTGCGCTGCTGATGGAGCTGGCCTGGATCATCATCGGCGTGTACGGCATCATGCATTCGGCGCGCGTGCGACGCGAAGCCCGCGAGCTGGGCAGCAAGTTCACGTCCTGACGCGGGTTCAGGCGTCGCCGGTAAAATGCGTGGACCGGTTCCGCAAGGGAACCGGTCTGCGGGGACGGCCCCGCACGCAAGTGTTTTCGGCAGGGACGGCCCTGCTCTCATCCAGAGGAGCGCTTCATGCCCTGGATCTATCTCGCGTTCGCCGGCCTGCTCGAAGTGGTGTGGGCGGTAGGACTCAAATACACCGAAGGCTTCACACGACTTTGGCCCAGCGTGATCACGGGTTCGGCGATGGTCGCCAGCATCGTGTTGCTGGCCATGGCGGTGAAGACCTTGCCCATCGGCACGGCCTACGCCATCTGGACCGGTATCGGTGCCGTGGGCGCCGTGATTCTCGGCATCGTGTTGTTTGGCGATTCGGCCTCGCCGCTGCGGCTGGCCTGCGTGGCGCTGGTGGTGCTTGGCATGGTGGGCCTGAAGCTCACCGGCAACGCGCACTGAGCGTGCGTCACCGAGGGTTCAACTCCCTCACTGTCATTCCCGCGAAAGCGGGAATCCAGCGCCATTCTGCCGTCTAAAGGAACGACACTGGATTCCCGCTTTCGCGGGAATGACGATGAGGGAAAGTGATGTGATTGCGCCCGGGACAACGCGGTTAGCGGTTACTCGGGCTTGTTGCCCAGTTTCGTCAACTCGGGGTTCGACGTGAAGTCGCGCTTGGCACGCTGTGCCGTGAGCGGTTCGCCGTTCACCTGGTACCAGATGCTTTCGGCGATGTTGGTGGCGTGGTCGCCGATGCGCTCGATGTTCTTGGCCATGAACAGCAGGTGCGTGCACGGCGTGATGTTGCGCGGGTCTTCCATCATGTAGGTGAGCAACTGGCGGAAGTAGCCGGTATAGGCTTCGTCCAGCTCCGCATCGTCCTTCCACACCTGATAGGCGCGCTCGGCATCGCGGTCGCGGTAGGCGATCAGCACGTCGCGCACTTCCTGCGCGGCCAGTTCGGCGAGGTAGCCCAGGCCGCTGGTCGGCGCGATCGGCGCCACCATCGAAAGCGGAATGGAACGCTTGGCCACGTTGGCGGCGTAATCACCGATGCGCTCGATGTCGGCGGCGATGCGCAGCGCGGCGAACACGTTGCGCAGGTCGCCGGCGATGGGCGCGCGCAACGCGAGCAGGCGCACCACGTCGTGGCTGATTTCCTGTTCGAGCAGGTCGATGGCGTCGTCGTTGTTGACCACGTGCTGGGCGGCGCGCTCGTCACGGCGGTCGATCACGTCGATGGCTGCTTCCAGCTGGCTCACCGCAAGCTCGCCCATGCGCACGATCTCGCCGGTGAGGCGCGTCAGCTCGTCGTCGTAGCTCTTGATGATGTGTTCTTTGCTGCTGCCGCTCATGGGAGATTCCCTATCAGTAAACGGTGAGGCGGCGTGGCCCCTCACCCCGCCCTCTCCTCGAAGGGGAGAGGGAGTGGCGTATCGTTTTAGCCGAAGCGACCGGTGATGTAATCCTCGGTCTGCTTCTTGCCCGGCTTGGTGAAGATCTGTTCGGTGCGGTCGAATTCGATCAGCTCGCCCAGGTACATGAACGCGGTGAGGTCCGAGCAACGGGCCGCCTGCTGCATGTTGTGGGTGACGATGACGATGGTGTACTCGCTCTTGAGTTCTTCCACCAGCTGCTCGATGCGGCCGGTGGCGATCGGGTCGAGCGCCGAGGTGGGTTCGTCGAGCAACAGCACTTCGGGCTTCAGCGCGATGCCACGCGCAATGCACAGGCGCTGCTGCTGGCCGCCGGAGAGGCCGAGCGCGCTCTGCTTGAGCTTGTCCTTCACCTCGTCCCACAGCGCGGCGCTGCGCAGCGCCTGTTCCACGCGGATGTCCATGTCGGCGCGCGACAGCTTCTCGTGATGGCGGATGCCGTAGGCCACGTTCTCGAAGATGGTCATCGGGAACGGCACCGGCTTCTGGAACACCATGCCGACCTTGCTGCGCAGGCGGTTCATGGAATAGCGCGAATCGAGGATGTTCTCGTCGTCCAGCACGATCTCGCCCTTTGCCTCGAGCTTGGGGTAGATCGCATAGATGCGGTTGAAGATGCGCAGCAGCGTGGACTTGCCGCAACCGGACGGACCGATGATGGCCGTGACCTTCTTCTCCGGAATGTCCATGTTGATGCCTTTCAGCGCATGGAACCCGTTGTAGTAGAAGTGCAGGTCGCGCACCTTCAACTTGGTGGGCGCGATGGGGGCAGGCGTTGCCGCGGACTGCGGGTGGATGCCGGCGGCGGCGGACTCAGTCATGGGACACCTTGGAGCGTGAAAGGACCAGACGGGAAGCGAGGCTCAGCAACAGCACGAACATGGTCAGCACAAAGGCACCGGCCCACGCGATGGCGTGCAGGCCTTCGCCCGGATCGTTGGCGTACTGGTAGATCATCTGCGGCAGGCTGGACATCTTGTCCGCCGGATTGAACGTCATGTAGTTGTTGCCGAATGCGGTGAACAGCAGCGGTGCGGTTTCGCCACTGATGCGCGCCAGCGCCAGCAGCACGCCGGTGATGATGCCCGAGCGCGCGGCTCGGATCAGGATCTGCGTGGTCAGCTTCCACTGCGGAATGCCCAGCGACAGCGATGCTTCGCGCAGCGTGGAAGGCACCAGGCGCAGCATTTCGTCGGAGGTGCGCACGATGACGGGCAGGGCGATCAGCGCCAGCGCCACGCCGCCGGCCCAGCCGGAGAACGTGGTGTTGCCGTTGGTCAGCGAGGTGCTCGGCAACACGATGATGGTGTAGACGAACAGGCCCAGCACGATCGACGGCGCCGACAGCAGGATGTCGTTGAGGAAGCGGATCGACTCGCCCAGCTTGGTGCCGTTGGCGTATTCGGCCAGCCACGTACCGGCGAGGACGCCAATGGGCGTGGCGATCAGGATGCCGATGAGGTTGACGATGAAGCTGCCGACCATGGCGTTGGCCAGGCCGCCGTCTTCGCCGTACGCGGTGATCTTGGTAAACAGCTGCGGCTTGAGCGCAGCGATGCCCTGCTGCAGCGTCTCCCACAGGATCCAGGCGAGAAAGAGCAGGCCGATCAGCGTTGCCACCACGCTCAAGCTGAGCGCGATGATGTTCTTGATGCGACGCGTGGAATACAGCATCGAGTTGCCGGCCATCAGCGACCCTCCTTGTGGGCAAGCTGGCGCAGCATCCAGCGCGCGATCAGCAGCACGATGAAGGTCACCACGAACAGCAGGAAGGCCAGCGCCATCAGCGTGGACTTCTGCAGGCCGGCGGCCTCGGAGAACTGGTTGGCGATGGTGGAGGCGATGGAGGCGCCCGGATCGAGGATCGACGCCGACAGCGTCATCGCATTGCCGAGCACGAAGGTCACGGCCATCGTTTCGCCGAGTGCGCGGCCCAGGCCCAGGAAGATGCCGCCGATCACCGCCGAACGCGTGTAGGGCAGCACGATGTCCCAGGACACTTCCCAGGTGCTCGAACCCAGCGCATATGCCGATTCCTTCAGGCGCGAGGGCACCGTCTGGAACACTTCGCGCATCACCGAGGAGATGAAGGGGATGATCATCACCGCCAGCACGATGCCGGCGGTGAGGATGCTGGCGCCGAACGGATAGTCGCTGCCGAACAGCTTGCCGACGAAGGGCACGTGCTGCGCCACCCACGACAGCTTGCCATCGTCGGGCTTGTTGCCGAGGTAGTTGGTCATCCACGGCTTGATGTGATCAGCGAAAAAGGGCGCGAAGATGAAAAGGCCCCACATGCCGTAGATGATCGAAGGGATGCCGGCCAACAGTTCGATGGCCGAGGCCACCGGCGTGCGCAGCCACGGCGGCGCCACTTCGGAAAGATAGAGCGCAATGCCGAAACTCACTGGCACCGCAATGACGAGCGCAATCAGCGAGGTGGCGATGGTGCCGTACACCGGCACGAGCGCGCCGTAGGTGTCCGAGCCCGGATCCCATGCGTCGCTGACGAGGAAGTGCCAGCCGAACGTGCCGAACGCGTGGCGGCCACCCCACAGCGTGGCACCGGCGGCGCCGAGCAGGCAGGCCAGCACCAGCAGGGCGCAGCCCTTGAGCAGCCAACTGAACAGGCGGTCGTGCCGGGCGTCGCGACGAGCGCGCTCTTCCTGGGGCACGGAGGAGGCGATGGCGCCTACGTTCGCTTGCATGTGCGGAGGATTCCTCGGCATTCAGGCCAAAAACCGGTGGGTGCCGGCTGGTCGATGGATGGCGCTTCCGGGCGCCTTTCAGCAACAGGCCGCCCGAGGTTAGTCGGGCGGCCGTTGTCGTGCAGTCAAGCCATCAGGATAAGCGTTGCCGGTTGCCGTAGCGTGACCGGCGAGACGCCGATCTTAGTGCTTGTATTCCGAAGCCCAGTAGGCCTCGATCTTCTTGACCAGGGTGTCCGGCAGCGCGACGTAGTCGAGCGAGGCGGCATCCTTCTGGCCGTTCTCGAGCGCCCACTTGAAGAACTCGAAGGCCACCTTGGTGTGCTCGGCATTCTTCGGCTTCTTGTACATCACCACCCAGGTGGTCGCGGTGATCGGCCATGCCTGCGCACCGGAGGCGTTGGTCATGATCACGTTGAAGTCCTTGGCGCTGGCCCAGTCCGCGGTCGCGGCGGCAGCGGCGAAGGCATCGGCGCTCGGCGCTACGACCTGGCCGGCAGCGTTCTTCAGGTTCACCCAGCTGATCTTGTTCTTCACGGCATAGGCGTATTCGACGTAGCCGATCGAACCGGTGATCTGCTTCACGTACTGCGACACGCCTTCGTTGCCCTTGCCGCCCACGCCGGTCGGCCACTCGACGGCCGTGCCGAACTTGACCTTGGAAGCCCAATCCGGGCTGACCTTGGACAGGTAGTTGGTGAAGTTGAACGAGGTGCCCGAACCATCCGAGCGATGCACCACGGTGATCTTCTTGGACGGCAGGTTCACGCCGGCGTTCATCGCGGCGATGCGCGGGTCGTTCCACATGGTGATCTTGCCGAGGAAGATGTCGGCGAGGGTGGCGCCGTCCAGCTTGACCTGGCCGGCTTCGACACCCGGGATGTTCACCACCGGCACGATGCCGCCCACCACGACCGGGAACTGGCCCAGGCCGAACTGTGCGAGGTCTTCAGCCTTCACCGGTGCATCGGTGGCGCCGAAGTCGATGGTGCCTTCCTTGATCTGCGCCACGCCGGCGCCCGAGCCGACGGACTGATAGTTGAGCTTGTTGCCGGTCTTTTCGGCGTAGCCCGCGGACCACTTCGACAGCACCGGGTAGACGAAGCTCGAGCCTGCGCCGGTGATATCGGTCGCCTGCGCGCCCATGGCAAACAGCGACGCCGCGGCGAACACAGCGGTCGTGCCGATGCGAGACAGAGATTTGGTTGAGATCAACACGGTTGCTCCAGTAAGGGTCACGGGGGATTCCGCCCGCCGTTATTTCATGCGCGCCGTGTTGCAATGAAATGAGTTCAATGTTTCAGCGATATGACAGTCCGTCACGAACTGTCATATGGCACTGATAAAGAAGGGATTAAATCGATCGGCCAAGATGGGCGGGAAGCTGCCCCCGGCCGTTACAGCGATTCGATGCCGATCTGGTCGCGCTCGAATTCTTCCAGCCGGCGCCAGCGGTTGATGATGGTGCAGAACAGCTCGGCCGTGCGCTCGGCGTCATAGATGGCCGAATGCGCCTCGCGCGTATCGAACGGAATGCCGGCGGCCTGCACGGCCTTGCTCAGCACGGTCTGTCCATAGGCCAAGCCGCTCAGCGTGGCTGTGTCAAAGCAACTGAAAGGGTGGAACGGGTTGCGCTTGTGGCCCACGCGGCGCACGGCGGCATTGAGAAAACCCAGGTCGAACGCGGCGTTGTGGCCCACCAGCACCGCACGCTGGCAATCCATGTCGCGCATGGCATCGCGGATGGGCTTGAACACATGGTCCAGCGCCACGCGCTCATCCAGCGCGCCGCGCAGCGGGTTGTCCGGGTCGATGCCGGTGATCTCCAGCGCACGCGGGTCGATATTGGCGCCGGGGAAAGGGTGCACGTGGGCAGACACGGCCGGCATCGGCTGCAGATAGCCTTCGGGCGTCATCCGCAATATGACAGCGGCGATCTCCAGCAGCGCATCGCGCTCGGCATCGAAACCGCCGGTTTCCACGTCCACGATGACCGGCAGAAAGCCTCGGAATCGCTCGGCCATGCGGCCGGCCATGCTGTTGTTGAGGTTGTCCATTCGCAAATCATATCAGCCGGGGCCGCTGGCCCGGTTTGGGCATGTGCCGGGAGGCGAGTTGTCCGTACGTGCGCGAACGCGTGTCTCCGTTCTGTCACATAACGTCCATGTAACGGTAAACCCCGAAGCCCATCCTGCGCTCCGAACCTGCTTGGACGGCCGGAGAGAGAAGGGGGCGGTCCAGGTGATTCTTACCTACATGCGGAGATATTCCATGCGTTCCAAGTTGCTCGCGGTGGCGATTGCTGCCGGTTTGGGCGTTACCAGCTTCCACGTCATGGCCGACCCGGCCCAGGCGAAGTCGACCTCGAAGACCACCACGCAGTCTTCGCAGTCTGCTGAAATCGAAGCGCTGAAGGCCCAGTTGCAGGCCCTGCAGGCGAAGGTCGTCGAGCTCGAGCAGCGCACCGATGCGCAGTCCGATATCAACGTGTCCACCGGCCAGGCCGTGGAGCAGGTGCAGAAGCAGGTCGCCACCACCGACGCGACGGTCAAGAAGTCGCAGGACAAGATTGCCTACAAGGGCGTGAACATCACGCTCGGCGGCTTCCTCGCTGCCGAATCGATCTACCGTTCGGCCCAGGAAGGCGCGGACATCGCCTCGAACTACAGCGCGATTCCGTACAAGAACGTGCAGACCGCGCACATGAACGAGTTCCGCATGACCGCCCGCCAGAGCCGCATCTCGGCCCTGGCCCAGGGTGACGTGGATCCGACCACGCATCTGTCCGGCTACATCGAACTGGACTTCCTGGGCGGCGCCCAGACCGCGAACTCGAACGAGTCGAACTCGTTCAACCCGCGCATCCGCAACGTGTACCTGGCCTCCGATTGGGATACCTCCGGCCTGCACCTGCTGGCCGGCCAGAACTGGTCGCTGCTGACGCTCAACAGCAAGGGCATCATGCCGCGTGGCGAGCAGATGCCGCCGCAGATCGACGCGCAGTACATCCCGGGCTTCACCTGGGCGCGTCAGGCGCAGATCCGCCTGGTCAAGGATTGGGACAAGAAGTACTGGCTGGGCATCTCGCTCGAGAATCCGCAGACCACGTTCTACTCCAGCCCGAACCAGGCCAAGGCGCCGGTGCAGCAGACGGCTTACAACATGACCGCGGGTTCGGGTTTCGACTCGGCCAACACGCTGTCGCTCAACCACATCCCGGACGTGATCGTGAAGTTCGCTGCTGACCCGGGCTACGGTCACTACGAACTGTTCGGCCTCGGCCGCGCCTTCTACAACCGCTATGCGGTGAACGGCAGCTACCAGAACCACAACACCTACGGCGGTGGCTGGGGTCTGGGCGTGATCCTGCCGCTGATCGACAAGACCCTCGACTGGCAGTTCTCCGGCATGTCGGGCAAGGGCATTGGCCGTTACGGCAGCGCCCAGCTCTCCGACGTGACCTTTAGCCCGAACGGCAACCTGGCTCCGATCAAGGAGAACATGATGCTGACCGGCCTGACCTGGCACACCAACCCCGATCTGGACATCTATCTGTTCGGCGGTCGCGAAGCTGCCAGCAAGAAGGACTTCACTGCTTACAACGGCGGCAACGTGGCCCTCGGTTACGGCAACCCGGCTTACAACAACAGCGGTTGCGACATTGCCGGCAACAGCAACTGCGTGGGCAACGCTCGCGAGATCTGGCAGGGCACGGCCGGCTTCTGGTGGAAGTTCTACCAGGGCAAGTTCGGCAAGATGCAGTTCGGTGCACAGTACTCGTACACCCAGAAGGAAGCGTTCCCGGGCCAGGGCTTCATCAATGGCGTGAGCGGTCCGGTTGCCAACGGTCTTGCTTCGCCGAAGGCCACCGAGAACATGTTCTTCACCTCCTTCCGCTACTACCCGTTCTAATCGGATCGGCGGTACGGCTATCGCAACGGAGTTCCACCCAAGGACGGATAAAACGGCGAGCCCCTGGCTCGCCGTTTTCTTTTTCGCGTTGCGTGTTTGTTCGCGATGACACCTCATCGCCAACATGAATGTCTGCTGGCGTGTTTCAGAAAATGCGACATCGATGTGACGCAAAGTCTTGCGATCGTCGTGCGCTTTCCGATAACGTCAGCGGTATGGCTTCGCGTCTCCACCGCTCTCGTTTCGCCGCGTTTCTGGCGTGTTTGTTCGGCCTGCTTCTGCTGGTCGGCACGCCGGTACGCCCGGTGCAACTGTCTTCCGCTTCGTTGGGCGACAAGGCCGTGGCCACGCAGGTCATGGCCGACGATGTCGCCGACATCGCCGCCGACGACGGCGAGCGCGGCGAACTGGAAGACACCTCCACGAGCGGCGGCATGGACGACATTCTCCATCCGTTCGACGTGGCCTGCCTGTGGGCGCCGATGCCCCACCACGCGCCGCGGTCGCTGCATGACGACCCGAGCCCGCACGACCCCGCACGCCTGCTGCGTCCACCCGAAGTCGCCTGATGCGCGGCCGCTGAAGCGGCACGCGTTCCCTATGCGTGCACGCCTTCGGGCCTGCCGCCTCCGATGGTCTTGTCAGTGAGCTGATCCGCCTCCGCGGTGCGCTTCGCGTGCCTGCGCGCGGCGCTGGCCATCCGTTCCTCTTTCCGATGACGCCTCTTGTCTGGCGCGCGTTGCGCCGTGGGCGTCGTACCCGAATCTTGTCTGGAGTATTCGCATGAAGCGTTTGATCGAAGGTTTCGAACAGTTCCGCAATGAGGTTTTTCCCGCGCAGCGCGACGTGTTCCGCAAGCTGGCGGCGGGGCAGAGCCCCAGTACGATGTTCATCACCTGCGCCGACTCGCGCGTGATGCCGGAACTGATGTTCTCGGCACAGCCGGGCGAGCTGTTCGTGTATCGCAACATCGGCAACATCGTGCCGCCGTATGCGCAGCACGTGAGTGGCGTGGTCGCCGCCATCGAGTACGCGGTGAAGGTGCTCAAGGTCAGCCACATCGTCATCTGCGGCCATTCCGACTGCGGTGCGATGAAGGCGCTGCAACATCCCGAACGGGTGCATGACATGCCGTCCGTGGCGGCGTGGATGAAGCACGCGGATGTCGCGCGCTACGTGGTCGATCAAAACGGACCCGGTCTGCAAGGTACCGAGGGCCTGCGTCGACTCACCGAAGAAAACGTGGTGGGCCAGCTCGAGCACCTGCGCACGCTGCCCACCGTGGCTGCCGCGCTGGCCAGCGGCCAGTTGCGCATCCATGGCTGGGTCTATGACATCGAGCATGCCGGACTGAAAGCCTTCGACGCGCAGCACGGCCGTTTCGTGCCGGTCGAACCCGGCAACGGCGACTTGCCGGAAGCCACGCCACACGCGCGTTTCTCCGTGCCAGCTGCGTCCGCGGCGTGAGGGGCGGTGTCGTGATCAGCAACTACTTCAAACAAGGATTGTTCGGCCGCGACCTGCTCGGCTCGATCGTGGTGTTCCTGGTGGCGCTGCCTTTGTGCATGGGCATCGCCATCGCCTCGGGCATGCCGCCGGCAGCGGGACTCATCACCGGCATCGTCGGCGGCATCATCGTCGGTGCCGTGGCCGGTTCGCCGTTGCAGGTGAGTGGTCCGGCAGCGGGCTTGGCCGTGCTCGTGTTCGAGCTGGTGCGCGAGCATGGCGTGGTCGCGCTGGGTCCGGTGGTGTTGCTTGCCGGCTTGATCCAGATCGCGGCGGGCCTGTGTCGCGTCGGCGTGTGGTTCCGCATGTGTTCGCCGGCCGTGGTGGCAGGCATGTTGTCCGGCATCGGCGTGTTGATCGTGGCCTCGCAGCTGCACGTGCTGATGGACGCCTTGCCCAAGGCGCGCGGCCTGGAGAACTTCGCTGCGTTGCCCGGCGCGGTGATCGATGCGGTGCAGGGCGAGGCAGGTAGTCTCTCGGCGCTGGGTGTTGGCGTGGTGACCATCGCCATCATGCTGGGTTGGGAAAAATTGCGCCCGGCGACACTGCGCTTCGTGCCCGGTGCATTGCTGGCCGTGGTTGCGTTGACGGCGACGGTGCAGTTCGCCGGTCTTGGCGTGAAAACGGTGGACGTGCCATCGAACCTGATGGCCGCCGTGTCGATGCCGACGGTGGGCAGTCTTTCCAGCCTGCTGGAACCTTCGTTGCTGATTGCTGCACTCACGTTCGCTTTCATTGCGAGCGCCGAGACGTTGCTGTCGGCGGCGGCGGTCGACCGCATGCATGACGGCGTGCGTACCCGGTACGACCGCGAGCTCACCGCGCAAGGCATCGGCAACACCATTTGCGGTCTGTTCGGCGCGCTGCCGATGACGGGCGTGATCGTGCGCAGTGCGGCGAATGTGCAAGCCGGTTCGGCCACGCGCATGGCCACCATCATGCACGGTAGCTGGCTTCTCGTCTTTGCCATGCTGCTGCCATGGTTGATGCGCATGACGCCGGTAGCCTGCCTGGCCGGCATCCTGGTCTATACCGGCATCAAGATGGTGAACTTCAAGCAGGTGAAAGCGCTGGCGCAGTACGGCAAGGGCACCGCATGGATTTACGTCGCAACTACCGTGGCCATCGTTGCAACGGATCTGCTGGCCGGCGTGCTGATCGGTTTCGCCTTGTCGCTGTTCCGCCTGGCCTTGCATTCGTCGCGATTGAAGGTGGGTCTGCATCATCACGACGAACCGGGCACGGCATCGCTGCGCCTGGAAGGTTCAGCCACGTTCCTGCGCGTGCCTTCGGTGGCGCGTACCTTGGAAAGCGTGCCGCCAAACACGCGCCTGCAACTTCAGGTGGATCGCCTGCATCACGTCGACCAGGCCTGCCTTGAGTTGCTGCGCGAATGGAGCAGGAATGCCTCTGCGCGCGGTTGCGAGCTGATTGTGGACTGGCAGCAGCTCGACTTGCGTGTCGAAGGTGTACGACGGGCGGCATAGGCTCGCTCGTCATCATAGGAGTCCTCTTGCCTCCCCTCTCTCTCCGTGGGAGGACTCCTTGGGTCCCCGGGCGGTCGCAGCGGAGTAGGTACCGTTGCGTCAGTGGGCCTGGGTCATGCTGTCGGCCACCGCGTTGGCGGTGGTCGACAGCCGGGCGGAATCCCAGCCGCCGCCGAGTGCGCGGATCAGGTTCACGCTCGCCTGCAAACGTCGCGTGCGCACTTCTTCAGCGCTTCGTTCGGCCTGCAGTTCGGCCGTTTGCGCGCTCACCACGTCGAGATAGTTCACGGCACCTTCGCGATAGCGATTGGTGGCGATAGTCTGCGAATCGCGCGCGGCGCTCGCCGCATCGTCCTGCTGATGTGCTTCCTTGCCGAGTTGCTGCAGCAGCGTGAGGTTGTCTTCCACCTGCTGGAAGGCATCGAGCACCACGCCGCGATAGAGCCCTGCGGACGCATCCAGGTTGGCCTGCGCCTCCTGCACCTTCGAACGTCGCAGGCCACCATCGAACAGCGTCATCGCCAGCTCCGGCCCCAGCGCCCAATAGCGGTTGCTGGCGCTCAGCAGATTGCCCATGCCGGTGTCCTGCCAACCCAGCGCGGCGAAAAGACTCAGCCGCGGGAAGAACGCCGCGCGCGCCACGCCGATCTCGGCGTTGGCGGCGAACACGCGGCGCTCGGCGGCGGCAATGTCCGGGCGACGTTCCAGCAATTGCGATGGCACGCCGAGCGGAATGGCGGGCACGTTCATCGGTGCGTTGTCCACCGGCAAAGCGAAGCGCGACGCCGATTCGCCCACCAGCGTGGCGATGGCGTGTTCGGTCAACGCACGCTGCGCTTCCACTTCGGACACCTGTGCCTGCGCATCGGACAGCTGCGTCTTCGCACGACTCACGTCGAGACCAGATGCCACGCCGCCCTGGAAGCGACGCTGCGTGAGGTCCAGCCCTTGCTGGTATGCATCCAGCGTGTCCTTGAGGATGCGCTCCTGCACGTCGTAGCCGCGCAGGGTGACGTAGAGATCGGCAAGCTGCGCCTCCAGGCTCAGCTTCACCGAGGCGAGATCGGCTTGCGCGGCATTGGCATTCGCCTTGCCGGCGGCGACCTCATTGCGCACGCGGCCCCACAGATCCAGCTCATAACCCAGGCCAACACCGAGGGTTTCCGCGCTGTACTCGTTGGGCTGGCCGCTGCCGCGAAGGGGCCGGTTGTTCGACTGGCGATTGCGGGAGTCGCTCGCACCTACGCCCAGCGTGGGATAGAGATCGGAGCGTGCTTCGCCCAGCAAGGCACGTGCGGCGTCGTAGCGCGCCAGCGCCACGGCGAGGCTGGGATTGGAAACGTCGAGCTGTTTCTCCAAACGGTCGAGCGTGGGGTTGGCATACACCGACCACCACTGGCCGCGCATGGCCATGTCCGCCGGATGCGCGGGTGACCACAGCCCATTGGCCGTCTGCCCGGCGTAATTGTCCGGCAGCGGGCCAACATCCGGCGTCTTGTACGCGGGCGCAAGCGAGCATGCCGGCAACACCGCCACGCATGCCAATGGCAGCAGCCGACGCAGGAAGGTGAGCTTGCGTGTCATGGCGTCACTCCGCCTTGCCGGCGTCATCGTCTGCGAGCGCGATCTGCACCGCGTCACCCTGGGCCAGCGAATCGGACGGATGGTTGATCACGCGGTCGCCCGCCTGCAGGCCCTTGTCGATGCGCAGGCGATCGCCGAGATCCATTGCGATGTGCACGTTGCGCAGCACGACCTTGTTGTGTGCGTCCACCACGGCCACCTGGGGACCTTGCGCGCGGAAGATCAGCGTGGTGGCGGGCACCGTCAGCGTGTGATTGTTGGCTGCCATCGGCAGATGCACTTCGGCATACGCGCCCGGAAGCAGTTCGCCGCGGGGATTGTCCACTTCGAACTGCGCCAGCAGCGAACCGGACGCCTGGTTCACCGCACCCGAATTGCCGATGAGATGCCCGGTGAACTGCTCGCCCGGATGATCGGGCACGTCCAACTGCACGCTCATGTCGGGGCGGATCGCGTCGGCATAACCCTGCGGCACTTCCACGTACAGGCGCATGCGCGTGGTGTCGGACACGGTGAAGAGCGCGGGCGAACTTTCGTTGTTGGCGCTGATGAGATCGCCGATATCGGTGCTGCGCGCCGTCACGGTGCCGGCGAAGGGCGCCGTGATGTGCTTGAACGCTTCCAGGGCGGCGATGCGGTCCACGTCCGCCTGTGCACCCAGCACGTTGGCTTGCGCGGCTTCCGCTTCGCCTGCTTTTTCATCGGCCTCCTGCTTGGACACCGAATTGGAGGCGAGCAGGTTCTTCCAGCGCTTGTCGGTGAGCACGGCCAGTCGCGCATTCGCCTGCGCGCGCACCAGGCTGGCCTTGGCCTGCTCGAATTGCTGGTCGAGCTCGGGCGTGTCGATTTCCGCGAGCGATTGACCCGCAGCGACCTGGCTGCCGATATCGCGACTCCAGCTCTTGAGGTAGCCGCTGACGCGCGCATGGATGGGTGCGCTGATCCACGCATCCAGGTGGCCGGGCAGCGTCATGGCCTGCAGGCCGTGGCCACTTTCGGGCGTCACCAGTTGCACGCTGGGCGTCACCTGCGCATGGGTCCAGGCGACCACGTGGTGATAGTCATAGGCGCGCACGGAAACGCCGGCGATGGTGGCGATCACGGCCAAGGCGAGGCCGATGCGCACGGCGCGGCCGAGCTTCGGCGTTCGCGTGATGATGCTGGCGTCATGCGACATGGACAGGTTCTCCGGAAGCGGAATCGGATACGGGCTGCGTCTGCTCGCGGCCATGCACGATGCTGAAGATCACCGGCACGAAGAGCAGGGTGGCAAAAGTGGCGAACAGCAGGCCGCCGATCACGGCGCGGCCCAGCGGCGAGTTCTGTTCGTGCGTCAGCGCCATCGGCAGCATGCCGATGATCATCGCCAGCGCGGTCATGCATACCGGGCGGAAGCGTGTGAAGCCCGCTTCGAGCGCGGCCTTCATCGCGTCGCCATGTTCGGCAAGACGCTCGCGGCAGAAGCTCACCACCAGGATGGAGTTCGCCGTGGCCACGCCCATGCACATGATGGCGCCGGTCAAGGCGGGCACGGACAGCGTGGTGTGCGAGAGGAACAGCATCCACACGATGCCGGCCAGCGCGGCGGGCAGGGCGGTGATGATCACGAACGGATCGAGCCAGGACTGGAAGTTCACCACGATCAACAGATAGATCAGCACGATGGCGCCGACCAGGCCGAAGATCAGGCCGCCGAAGGCTTCGTTCATCGTGCCCACCTGGCCATGCAGGCTCACCAGCGTGCCCCGGGGGCGCGACGCGGCGAACTGGTCCAGCACCTTCTGCACGTCGCTCGATACGGCGCCGAGATCGCGATCCTGCACGGCGGCGTAGATGTCGAACGACGGCAGGATGTTGTAGTGCGACACCACGGCAGGACTGGGCACGCGCGTGAAGGTGGCAATGCCGCCAAGCACCTGGCTGGCGCCCTTGGTGGCGGGCGTCACCGGCAGGCTCGCGATATCGGCCATGCTGTCCATCTTGTATTGCGGCGTGGCCGCGACAATGGGATAGGACACGCCATTCCTCGGATTGAGCCAGAACGTGGGCGCCACCTGCGAGCTGCCGGCCAGCGACGCCACCATGCTGTTGGTGACGTCGCGTTCGGTCACGCCCAGGAGGTCGGCGCGCGTGCGGTTCACCGTCACGTTGAGCTGGGGATAGCTGTTGCTCTGCTGCAGGCGAACGTCCGCGATGCCAGGCACTTCGCGCAGGCGCTTCATGATTTCGGTGGCATAAGCTTCGTTGGCCTTCAGGTCGCGACCGGCGATGGAAACGTCCAGCGGCGCTGGCGCACCAAAATTGAGGATCTGCGAACTCATGTCCGCCGGCAGGAAAGCGAATTGCGTACCGGGAAACTCGCGCGGCAGGCGCGCACGCAGTTCGCGCACGAAATCGGCCGTGGGCGCGTGGTCCTCTTTCAGCACGACCTGGATGTCGCCATCCTGCGGGCCGATGGTGCCGCTGGAGTTGTAGACCATGTTCACGCCGGACAGCGGCAAGCCGATGTTGTCGATCACCGTATCGAGCTGGTTGGGCGGGATCACCTGGCGTATCGCGTTTTCGATGCGATCGAACTCGGCTGCGGTTTCCTCCACGCGGGTGCCCATCGGCGCACGCACGTGCAGGGCTATGGCGCCGGCGTCCACGTCGGGAAAGAAGTCGCGGCCGAGCAGCGGCACCAGCGCGAACGAAGCCAGCACGAAGCCAAGGAAGCCCACGATGAAACGGCGCCGATGAGTCAGCGCCACGGCGAGCGTCGCGTGATACACGTCGCGCACCTGCGCAAAGCGATGTTCGAAACGTTGCTGGAACGTCACCATCGCCACGAGGAAAACACTGCGCTTGCGCCGTGCCGGTTGATCGCCCTCGTGATGATTGAGGTAGGCGTCCTCCGGATGATCGCCCAAGCCCTTCTCAAGGTGGTGCGGCTTGAGCAGAAACATCGCCAGCGTCGGCACCAGCGTGCGTGACAGCAGGAACGACGAAGCCATCGCAAAGATCACCGCCAACGCCATCGGGCGGAACAGGAAGCCGGCGATGCCATCGAGCAGGAACATCGGCACGAATACGATGCAGATGCACAGCAGCGAGACGAAGGCCGGCGTCACGATCTGCTTGGCGCCATCCATGATCGCCGAATGCACATCCTTGCCCTGTTCGAGATGCCAGTTGATGTTCTCGATGGTCACCGTGGCATCGTCCACCAGGATGCCCACGGCCAGCGCCAGGCCGCCCAGCGTCATCACGTTGAGCGTCTGTCCCGTTGCCGCAAGCAATGCGATGGCCGAAAGAATGGCCAGCGGGATGGACACCGCGATGATCACCGTGGAACGCCAGCTGCCCAGGAAGATCAGGATCATCACCGAGGTGAGCAGGGCCGCGATGATGCCTTCGCGCGCCACCGAGGAAATCGCCGCCTTCACGAAGGTCGACTGGTCGCTCAGCAGCGACACCTTGAGGCTGGAAGGCAACGACTCCTTCACCAGCGGCATCAGCTGCTTGATGCCGGAGACCACCGCCAGCGTCGATGCGTCGCCCACCTTCAGTGCCGGCATCAGCACCGCGCGCTTGCCATCCACGCGCACCACGTTGGTTTGCGGCGCGGCGCCGTCGCGCACGTGCGCCACGTCGCCAATGGTGATGGTGGCGCCGCGCACGGTCTTCACCGGCAGCTGATTGAGTTCGTCGACGGCATCGGGGCTATTGTTGAGCTGCACGTGATATTCGTACGTGCCGATCTTTGCCGTGCCCACCGGAATGATCTGGTTCTGCGCTGCCAGCGCGTTGCTCACGTCCTGCGCGGAGAGACCATTCGCGGCGAGTGCGCGCGGGTCGAGATCCAGCGTCACTTGACGTGCCGCACCGCCGTACGGCGTGGGCACCGCCACGCCGGGCACGGAAGTGAGCATGGGGCGCATCACATTGAGGCCCTGGTCGAGGATCTTCGCCTCCGACATGCTCTTGCTCGACAGCGCCATCTGCAGGATCGGCACGGTCGAGGCGTTGTAGTTGAGGATCAGCGGCGGCGTGATGCCCGGCGGCATCTGCTTGAGCACGGTCTGCGAAATCGACGTGACCTGCGCCGTGGCCGTGCGGATATCCACGCCCGGCTGGAAGAAGATCTTGACGATGCCCATGCCGGGCAGCGACTGCGATTCGATGTGCTCGATGTTGTTGACCGAAGTGCTCAGCTGGCGCTCGTAGTAATACACCACGCGGCCGGACATCTG
Organism: Dyella japonica; assembly: GCF_040545895.1. Classification (GTDB taxonomy): domain Bacteria; phylum Pseudomonadota; class Gammaproteobacteria; order Xanthomonadales; family Rhodanobacteraceae; genus Dyella; species Dyella japonica_D. Next base: position 943,027 of record NZ_JBEPMU010000001.1, on the reverse strand, counting down.
GTCGGGCGGCAGGCCGTTGTAGCTCCACACCACGCTGATCACCGGAATGCCGATGTTCGGGAAGATATCCGTGGGCGTGCGCAAGGCCGCCAACGGCCCGGCGATGAGGATGAGCACCGCCAGCACGATGAAGGTGAGCGGTCGCGACAGGGCGATTCGGACAAGACCAAGCATGAGCGTCGCAGCGTTTGGGCCAAGGACCCGACGCAGGACATGATGACGACGCAGTCTTGTGGAAACCTTTTGGAAGGCTGAAAGGTGGCTGCGCGGTCTTCCGCTCGTCGTTCTGGCGCAGATCGGTGGACGAACGGCCTTTGCGACCGGATAAAGAGAGCACGTTTGCGACCATCCGATGTGGTCGCCACTGGATTCCGGCCTGCGCCGGAATGACGCGCAAAAGCCGCGCTGCGTTTGAGGCGTGCGGCCTTATCGGGGTGCTGCAGCCATGCGGATACGGACCAGCAATCCGCGCCCCAGCGGCGATTCGAGCAGCTCGATGGAAGCATCGTGCAGCTCGATCGCGCGCTGCACGATGCTTAAGCCCAGGCCATAGCCGCGCGTGGCGCTTTCCACCTCGCGATGGAAGCGCTGAAAGACGGCTTGTCGCCGGTCGGGCGGAATGCCGGGGCCGTTGTCGCAGATGTCGACGATCGCCTGGTTGCCTTCGCGTCGCAGGGAAACGTCCACCTGGCCTGCGGTTTCCGTGTAGCGCAGGGCGTTCTCGATCAGGTTGCGGAACATGGCGGTGAGCGCCACCTCGTGGCCGAGCACCACGACCATGTCGTCGTGCGCTAGGCTGAGTTCGATGTCTTTCTCAGCGATGAGCGGCGCCAGCTCCTCGATCACTTCGGTGGCGATCCGCGCCAGATCCATCGGCGTGCGCTGCTGCGAGGCGGCACCGGCTTCGAGTCGAGCCATGGCCAGGATCTGCTCGATGCGCCGCCCCAGTCGCGCCATGCTTTGCTGCGCGTGGCGGACGGTGAATTCGACCTCGGTGGGGTCGTCGGCGATCATCGCGCTTTCGAGGTGGATCATGGTGGCGGCCAGCGGCGTGCGCAGTTCGTGCGCCACGTCGGTGGCGAAGCGATGCTCGCGATCGAGCGCGTCTTCCAGGCGTTCCAGTTGTTGATTGAGCGCCACGATCAGCGGCTTGATCTCGCCGGGCGCGACATCGGCAGGCATCGGCTTGCGGCTGCCCGGCGTGCGGCGGTCGAGCATCTCGGTGAGCACGGCAACGGGGCGCAGGCCGCGTTTCACCGCGAGGCTCACCAGCAGCGCAAGCAAGGGCAGGCCGATCAGCAGCGGCAGCGTGTGTTCGATCACGAGCCCGCGCGCGATGTCCACGCGGTTGCTGGAACTCTCGCCGATGCGGATCACCAGGTTGGCGCGGTTCTGCAGGGTGAACGTGCGCCACAGCTTGCCTTCGCGTTGGATGTCGCGAAAGCCGCGTTCTTCGCTGGTGGGTGGCGGCAGGTCGGCGAAATTGGAGGTGGCGGCGATCAGTTCGCCTTGCGGATCGTAGGCCTGGAAGCCGACCTCGGGCTCGTAGTTGCGCGGATGCACCGAGACCACCACGCCGTGGTGATGGCTGTCGACGCTCTGCGTGATGGAAGGCAGATCCGCATCGCCGCGCATCGGCAGCTGACCGTGGGCGATCAAGGTGCCCAGCGTGCGGCCGGCCTGGGCGAGTCGCCCGTCGAGCAACTCGTTCATCTCGCGCAATTCGCGGCGATAGCTGATCCAGCCAAGCGGAATCAGCACGGCAACCATCACGGCGATGATCAGCCAGGTCAGTCGCGTGCGAAGACTGGCGGGATGGGCGCCTGTGGTCATGATGGCGACTTCACTGCGGCTCGCGCGGAATCATGTAGCCGATGCCGCGCACGGTGTGGATCACCTCCGGACTCAGCTTGCGGCGCAACCAGTGCACCTGCACCTCGATGGCGTTGCGTTCCACCACGGTGTCCAGGCCGTACACGGAGTTCTCCAGCGCTTCGCGGCGCACGATGCGTCCGGCGCGTTCCATCAATACGCGGAGCAGGGCGAACTCGCGACGCGTGAGCGTGACGCGTTCGCCGCGAAATTCGACCTCGGCCGTGGCCAGATTGAGGCGCAGGCCGCCGACTTCCACGAGGTTGTCGGCCAGGCCCGCCGTGCGACGGGTGAGCGAGCGGATGCGCGCGGCAAGTTCGCCCAGATGGAACGGCTTCACGAGATAGTCGTCGGCACCCAGGTCCAACCCGCGGATGCGCATCTCCAGCGCGTCGCGTGCGGTCATCACGAGTACGGGTGTCTTCACGCCCGAGCGGCGGGCTTCGGCGAGCACTTCCAGGCCGTCCTTGCCGGGCAGGCCAAGATCGAGCAGCACCAGATCCACGGGATCGCCACGCAATGCCTCCATCGCCTCGCGCCCGTCACGCAGCCAGGTCACCGCGTACGACTGGTGCTCGAGCGCGTGCTTGATCGCACCGCCCAGCTCGGCATCGTCTTCGACCAGCAGAATATGCATGCCATGGCACCCGTATCGGACTTGGCGTAGGCATCGACCATACGATGCCCTGCCGCATGATCCGTCATCTACCTTTTGCGGATCTTTTGCCCGTTCTCGCGGATCGAGCGGGTGTCACGTTGGCAAGCGCGGTGAGTCGCGTCAATGGGAGAGACAAAAAGGAAGACGGCGGGCCTGCTCGCCCGCCGTCTTCCTTCCTGTTCGGCACCCTGGGGATGGCGCCGTCAAAAGCGTGAAGAGGGTGTGTTCAAGGAGTCTTGGCGAGGGCAGCCTGCACGATGGCTTCGCGCAACTGCGTCTGGTTGAGGGCGACGCCCTGGGATTGGTCGATGGCCACGGCCTTGATCGACTGCGGTTTGAGCATCAGGTGACGCTGCGTTTCCCAACCGTTCGCCAGTTGCTGGGCGCGTGCATAGTCCGCCGGAGAGTTTCCAACGAAACCAATCACGGCGTAGCCGTTCATGTCGACCGTATAGCTTTCGACGGCGGCGTGGGCGGCACCGATACATGCGAAACCAAATGCAGCCACGACAGCGGGAAGAATCATGCGCTTCATGGTGAGGCCTCCTAACGGGGAGTGGTCCGGGGGAGGTTCAACGTTAGGTCCGCAGCGTTCGCCAAGCTTGAGGAACTTGCGCGAAACACTGAGGAATTTATGAGGTTTTGCGAGCTTCACCGCACGTCATAGGCCACTAGTAACAGTGTGATGCAGCGAAATGGCAGGAAAGCACCGCTTGCGTGTGACGAGTGGCGTGCCGTCACCGAGGAACCACATGTCGACGCGATGACACGCGTGCATCGCGGCATGCACGCATCATGTTCGCGGACGCACCAGAAACACATCGCCGATGTGCTCGCGATGTCGATACGACCACATCATGAAAGAGCGCGCGCAAAAACATCCGTGATGATCGCGTCATCGTCGATCGAGTTGCTGCTCGGTGCTTTCGCGTGACTGACGCTTGCGCCATCAGCGCGATGGTCGTTGCCAATGCAACCGTCGTGCGCTCATGCAATGGAGTGCGCCTATGCAACGGAGTGCGCGCTCCATGCTGTCGCAAACGTCGTGCGAGGCGCGATCAAGCCGCGGTCTTGTCCTTGTAGCGACACAGATCGCGGATCACGCATTGTGGACAATCGGGTTTGCGCGCCTTGCACACGTAGCGACCATGCAGGATCAGCCAGTGGTGAGCGTCCTGCTTGAATTCGGCGGGCACCACTTTCTCCAGCTTGTCTTCCACCGCGCGCACGTCCTTGCCAGGCGCAAGGCCGGTGCGATTGGAAACACGGAAGATGTGCGTATCCACCGCAATGGTGGGCTGCCCGAAGGCCGTGTTGAGCACCACGTTCGCCGTCTTGCGCCCCACGCCGGGCAGAGCCTCCAGCGCCTCGCGCGTGCGTGGCACATCACCGTCGTACTGTTCCACGAGAATGCGCGACAGGGCGATCACGTTCTTCGCCTTGCCGTTGAACAGGCCGATCGTGCTGATGTACTGCTTGAGCTTCTCCTCGCCCAGGTCGAGGATCGCCCGTGGCGTGTTGGCGACGGGATAGAGCTTCTTCGTCGCCTTGTTCACGCCCACGTCGGTGGCTTGTGCCGAAAGCACGACGGCAACGAGCAGTTCGAACGGCGTGGTGTAGGTGAGTTCGGTGGTGGGATGCGGATCGAGTTCGCGCAGGCGGGTGAACAGCTCGACGACGTCGGCTTTCTTCACTGGGGCTTTCCTTGCTGTTTGGCCTTGGCCCGGGCGAGTGCGGCCAGCACCGGGTTGGTTGGCGTGGCCGTGGCGGCCACTTCCGCCTTGCGTGCGGCCAGCTCGGCGTCGCGCCGCGCGTGCTCCCGCGCGAGTCGTGCCTCTCGGCGCTGGAAGTGTGCACGCGATGCATCGGCATGCAACGGATCATTCACCTGCGCCAACGGCATCGGCTCGAGCACGATGCAGTCGACCGGGCAGGCCGGCACGCACAGTTCGCAACCGGTGCAGTCGTCGCTCATCACCGTGTGCATGACCTTCGACGCGCCCACGATGGCGTCCACTGGACACACCTGGATGCATTTGGTGCAACCGATGCAATCGGCCTCGACGATGCGCGCAAGCGTGCGCGGCTTTTCGATGCCGTGCTCCGGATCAAGCGGCAGCACGGGAACGTCGAGCAATGCCGCGAGCCTCGCAATGCCTGCGGCACCGCCGGGCGGACACTGGTTGATCTTCGCCTCGCCGCCGGCAATCGCCTCCGCATACGGCCGGCAGCCGTGGTAACCGCATTGCTCGCATTGCGTCTGCGGCAGCAGGGCGTCGATGCGGTCGCTGAGGGAGAGTGGAGCGAAAGTCATGGGCGTAGTTTAAGCAGCGACGACGCAAAGCGCGAAACCGTGAGCGGCGCTCCAGCGGCCAATGGCCTGCCAACACGCCTGAGGCTTGGCCTGAAGCAGAAGATGCGGACCATCGATCCATGCGACAGTGGCTTGGGGCACGGTCGACATGACGGCGTGGACGGCGCGCCCGCTCAACAAGCGCTCTCGGCCAGCCTGCAGCAGAAGAATCGGTGCAGCCACGTTTTTGAGGGCCGCCCTGACATCCAGATCAACCAGCATCGCCAAACGTCGCTTGAGCATGACGCTTTCGACCTCGCCAAGCGTGCTCGAGAGTTCTTCAATGAGCGAAGCAGCGGCATCACTGCCCATGCAATAGTGGCGTAGAAGCAGCGGCTCGCGCTTGGCGTATTCGATTAGCGAGGAAGGGCAGTAGTGCGCCAGAGCGACCAGCGGATGAGGCGTGGTGGCAAAGCTCGCACACAATACGAGACCGGCAAGTCGTGGCCCCAGCCTCGCGGCGAGAAGAATGGCGACGGGACCGGAAAACGACTCGGCAACCAGCACCACGCGATCCAGCGCGGCGACCTGATGCACTACGTGCTCCACATAGCTATCCAGCCTCGTGGGCACCGAGGCTGGGTAGTTAACGCACAAAAAGGGAGCGTCGAATTGCCAGTGTGAAGTCAGCGACGAGAACATTCTGCCCGTGCCGTCTAGCCCGGGCATCAGTACCCACGTTAGGTCACTGACGGGCGGCACTCAGCGAACAGTGGCGCCGGGCTGCGCGCCCTGGTCGGCGTCGAGCAGGAACAGGTCGCTGCCGCCGTCGCCGGCCGAGAGGATCATGCCTTCGGACAGGCCGAAGCGCATCTTGCGCGGCGCGAGGTTGGCGATGAACACCACCTTGCGGCCCACCAGTTTTTCGGGCTCGCCGTAGGCAGCGCGGATGCCGGAGAAGATCTGGCGCGTGCCCAGCGGGCCGGCGTCCAGTTCGAAGCGCAGCAGCTTGTCGGAGCCGTCCACGAATTCGCACGCCGTGACCTTGCCGATGCGCAGGTCGAGCTTGGCGAAATCGTCGATGCTGATCACGGCGGGTTCGGTGGCGGCGGTCGGGGTGCTGGTTTCGGTCATGGGCTTGGCGTGTTCTTTGGTTTTCTTGGGGGCGGGTTTGGTTTCGGTGGGCGCCAGAGAGTCTTTGGACGCTTCCACCATGGCCTCGACCTGCTTGGGATCGATGCGGCCGAGCAGCGGCTCGAACGCGTTGATGGTGTGGTTGTGCAGTTCGGCGCGTGCGTCGTCGAAGCCGTTGATCGGCGCGGCAAGGAAACGCTCGGCGGCTTCCACCGTGGCCGGTACCACCGGCTTCAGCAAGCCGGCGAGCAGGCGGAACGCGGCCAGCGCGAAGGAGCACACCTGGTGCAGTTCCGCGCGGCGCGCTTCGTCCTTGGCCATGGCCCACGGCGCCTTGGCGGCGATGTAGCCATTGACCATGTCGGCCATGGTCACGAAGCGGCGCGCCACTTCGGCGAACTCACCGGTGTTGTACAGCGCGGGGACATCGCCATAGAGCGACAGCAGTTCGCGCCACAGTTCCTGTTCTTCCGCGCTGAAGGCGGGAGCGAGACGACCGTCGAAATACTTGTGCACGAAGCCGGCGGTGCGGCTGGCGATGTTCACCCACTTGCCGACCAGGTGAGAGTTGACGCGTTCCTCGAAGGTCTTGAGGTCGAGGTCCACGTCCACCGGTGCATCGCTCAGCATGGTGGTGAAGTAGTAGCGCAGGAATTCCGGATGCAGGCCGGCATCGAGATACGTGCGCGCCTTGATGAAGGTGCCACGCGATTTGGACATCTTCGCGCCGTTGACGGTGAGGTAACCGTTGACGTGCAGCGCCGTCGGCGTGCGGAAGTTCGCGCCGTGAAGCATCGCCGGCCAGAACAGGCCGTGGAAATTGATGATGTCCTTGCCGATGAAGTGGTGCATCTCGGCGCGGCTGTCGGCTGCGAGGAAATCCTCGAACTTCAGATCGGTGCGATCGCACAGCGCCTTGAAGCTGGCGAGATAACCCACGGGTGCGTCCAGCCACACGTAGAAGAACTTGCCCGGCTCGTCGGGAATGGGGAAGCCGAAGTAGGGCGCATCGCGCGAGATGTCCCAATCCTTCAGGCCGCCATCCAGCCACTCGCGCAGCTTCGCCGTCACGCCGCTGTTGGCCACCGGCTGGCCGTGGGTGAACTTGCCGGCGAACCAGTCGCGCAACAGTTGTTCGAACTTGCCCAGTTCGAAGAAGAAGTGTTCCGAGTCGCGCAGCACGGGCGTGGCGCCGGACATCACCGAGTACGGGTTGATCAGGTCGGTGGGCGCGTAGGTGGCGCCGCAGTTCTCGCAGTTGTCGCCGTACTGGTCGGGCGTCTTGCAGTTGGGGCAGGTGCCCTTGATGTAGCGATCGGGCAGGAACATGTCCTTTTCCGGATCGAACAACTGCTGGATGCTGCGACGTGCAATGAAGCCACCGTCGCGCAGGCGTGTGTAGATTAGCGAGGCGAGTTCGCGGTTCTCTTCCGAATGGGTGGAGTGGTAATGGTCGAACGCCACGCCAAAGGCCGCGAAGTCGGCTTCATGGCCAACGCGGATGCCTTCGATATAGGTTTCCGGCGACAGGCCGGCCTTTTCGGCGGCCAGCATGATGGGCGTGCCGTGGGCGTCGTCCGCGCATACGTAGATGGCCTCGTTGCCCTGCATCCGCTGCGCGCGTACCCAGACGTCGGCCTGGATGTAGCCCAGCAGGTGGCCGAGATGGAGCGGGCCATTGGCATAGGGCAGCGCGTTGGTGACGAGGAGGCGTCGGCTCATGGGCGGCAAACTTAGGGAGTGGGTCAGGCATTATGACACGCGGCTCCCCAGGCACCGCATCACGGCCGTTTGGACGCCCGTTGCCAGAGCGCGATGCCTGCGGCGACCACGGCCGCGGGCAGCCACACCCAGCACAGCTCCGACGCGATCACGTGCAGGCCGCGTTCGCTGAAGAAGCGCGCGCCGATGGGCGAGACGGCAATAGGGTGGAGGGGCGCGAACCAGCGGGCATCCGTGAGCGGCCAGGCGAGCGCGACGCCGAGTCCGCCATCGGTGCAGGCATCGAGCAGGGGATGCGATAGCGTGGACAATCCCACGAAAAGAGCAGCTACGCGACGCGTGCTGGCCAACCATCGATGGCTCAGCGCAGCCAGCGTCGCGAGCAGGGCGGCGAAAGCGAGGGAATGCGTGGCGCCTCGATGTCCGAACGCATCGGCATAGGGAATGTGCAGCCGGAAGGCGAGCACGTCCATATCAGGCAACATGGCGGCGATGGCGCCGGCCGCGAGCAGTTGGCCGCTGACGGTGCGTCGGCCAAGGGCGGCGCCGATCATCAACGGGACCGCGGCGTGGGTGAAGATGGTGGTCATGGGGCAATCCTTGCTCCGAAGCTGCTTCAGCCTGTCACGTAAAAAGGGAAGGCGTGTGGCGAAACGCAGCGTTTGCTGGCCATCGCGAACGCCTGTTGCACGTTTTTGCACATTTCAATACATTTGTACTTGTTCTCCTGATCAAGAGGCACGCCCTTGAATGCCATTGCCGACCGTTCGGATGGTTCGTCTGCCGTTGACGTCCGGGCGGCCCGGCGGGCCACGCGCCTGATCTTCCTGGTCTCCGGCATCGGCATGTCCGCATGGGCGCCCATGGTGCCGTATGCCAAGGCGCGACTGAGCCTGGATGACGCGCAGCTCGGCCTGGCGCTGCTCGCCTTCGGCGGCGGTTCGATGCTGTCCATGCCGTTCGTGGGCTGGCTGGCGCACAAGCTGGGCAACCGCACGCTCATCGTCGCCTCGGGCCTGCTGATGTGCGTGGCGCTGCCCGTGCTCGCGATGGCTTCCAGCACCGCGATGCTCATCGCGGTGCTGCTTTACTTCGGCGTGGTGCTGGGCGCGGTGGACGTGGCCATGAATGCGCACGCGGTGGACGTGGAACGGCTGGATGGCGGTCGCCTCATGTCGGGCTTCCATGGCCTGTTCAGCGTGGGAGGCCTGACGGGTGCGGCCTTGATGAGCGCGTTGCTGGCCGTTGGCGTGCCGCTGACTTTTGCCGCCACCGTGATGGCACTCGTCCTGGCGGTGATGGTGATGTGGTTGCGCAGCGATCTGCTCGATGACGCGCCCACGGCCGATACCCCGCGCAAGGAACCGCTGAGCATGCCGCACGCGCTGGCGTGGCTTCTTGGCTTGTTGTGCTTCGTGAGCTTTCTCGCCGAAGGCGCCATGCTCGACTGGAGCGCGGTGTTCCTGCGCGATTTCCGCGGTTTGTCGGAGGCGTCCGCAGGCTTCGGTTATGCGTTCTTCTCCGCGGCCATGGTGCTGGGGCGTCTTACCGGTGATCGTTTCGTGGGTCGCTACGGCCCTGTGTTCGCCATGCGCATTGGCGCGGCATTGGCGGCGGCAGGTTTCCTGCTGGTGGCCTGCGTGTCGGGCGCGGTGATGTCGCTGGTGGGCTTCGTGCTTATCGGCCTGGGCGCGTCCAACATCGTGCCGGTCATGTTCAGCGCGGCAGGGCGCTTGCCCAACACGCCGCCGGCCATCGCCATCGCCACGGTGACCACGCTCGGTTACGTGGGCCTGCTCAGTGGCCCGGCACTGATCGGCCTGGTGGCGCACGTGAGCAACCTGCCGATGGCCTTTGCCGGCGTGGCTGGCCTGCTGGTGTTGGTGTCGTTTTCCGCCAGGATCGTGAAGTGATGAACCAAGCCGTCGACACCGTGATCTTCGACCTGGGCAACGTGCTGATTGCCTGGGACCCGCGCCGGCTCTACCGGCAACTGATCGATGACGAAGCGCAGCTGGAATGGTTCCTGCGCGACGTCTGCAACAGCGCATGGAACGAGCAGCAGGATGCGGGCCGTTCGTGGACGGAAGCCACGGCGCTATTGCGCGGCAAGTTTCCCGAACACGCCGAACTCATCGACGCCTACCATCTGCGCTGGGAAGAAACCCTGGTCGGCGCGATGGAGGAAAGCGTCGCGCTGCTGGCCGAACTTCGCGCGCGTGGCGTGCGGCTGCTGGCGCTCACCAACTGGTCGCAGGAAACCTTTCCCATTGCGCGTGAGCGCTTCGAATTCCTGCAGTGGTTCGAAGGCATCGTGGTATCCGGCGAGGAGCGCCTGATCAAGCCCGATCCGCGTATCTACCAGCGATTGCTGGAGCGCTACGCGGTCGATCCGTCGAAAGCGCTTTACATCGACGACTCGGCGCGCAACGTGGCCGCCGCCGAGGCGCTGGGCATGCATGGTTGGTGGTTCCGTGGTGCGGACGGCCTGCGCCAGCGGCTGGTCGAACTGGCACTGCTGGACTCGTCCGCCCGAGAGGCATCGCATGGTTAAGTCATCCGTTTCCAACGTGGACAGCAACGCGCTGCCGGAAGAACGCCAGCAACGCATTCTGGAGCGCCTGCGCGCGGAAGGGCGCGTGGTGGCGGCGGAGCTCGCGCTCGCCTTCGAGGTATCGGAAGACTCCATTCGCCGCGACCTGCGCGAGCTGGCGGCGCTGGGATTGTGCAAACGTGTCTACGGCGGCGCGCTATTGCCTGCCGTCACGCTCACGCCGCTGAAGCAGCGACGCGGCGAACACTCGGCGCGCAAGGAAGCGCTCGCACGCAAGGCGGCCAGTCTGGTGCAGACCGGGCAAACGCTGTTGATCGATGCGGGCAGCACCAACGCCGCCATTGCCGCGGCTTTGCCACGCGACGCGCGACTCACCGTGATCACCAATGCGCCGCATATCGCCCAGGTGCTGCTTGATCGCGAAGGTTTCGACGTGCTGCTCATCGGCGGACGCATCGATACCACCATTGGCGGCGCCACCGGCGCGCAGGCGGTGGATCAGGTGCGCCGCGTGCGCGCGGACCTGTGCTTTCCCGGCGCCTGCGCCATCGATGCGGCTCATGGCCTGTGGGGCTTCGACAGCGAGGAATCGCTGTTCAAGCGCGCGATGATCGAAGCGAGCGATGAAACCGTGGTCGTGGCCACGGACGACAAACTTGGCGCTGTGGCTGCCCATCAGGTGGCCGAGCTGGCGCGTGTGCAGCATCTGGTGGTGGAGCATTCGGCCGACAAGGCGACCCGTGCGGCGTTTACGGCGCGTGGCATGGCGGTGCATCGGGCCGAAGCCACGGCAAGCTGAGGAATTACTTCTGAGGGAGCGCACTGCTGCGCTCCCTCGAGACCAGCGCCGTGCTTACGGCTGGCGCTGCCACTCCTGGCTGCGACCGAGCAGGGAGAAGCCGATGTAGCCTCGCACGGTGAGCTTGCTGCCATCTTCGCTGGGCTGCAGCTTCACCTTGTAGACCTTGCCGGTCTTGGGATCGAGGATTTTGCCGCCGTCCCAGATGTCGCCGTCCTTGTGTACGCCCCACATGATGTTCATGCCCTCGATCGGCTTGTCCTTGCGTTCGCCGTCGCAGTTCTTGCAGGTCGGGTGCGGGCCTTCATCGGACTGCAGCACTTCCACCACGGTGGCCTTCAGTTCGCCGCCTTCGTCGGTAATCTTCACGATGGACTTGGGCTTGCCGGTTTCATCGTCGATGGTCTTCCAGGTGCCGACCGGCGTGACCTCGGCGGCAAACGCGGCGCTGGTACCCAGCAGCAGTCCAGCGACGACGGCGATGCGAAGCAATGACTTCATGGATGATCCCTCCCGTACGAAAGCGTATGTTCGGAGCCTGACCGACCTGCCGCGAGGGCGTCAAGTTGCACTGCGAAAGCGCCGTACGCGGCTCGCGGCGCTGGACTGGCATAATGGGTAATCCCCACGACATTCCGCAGATCCCGATATGACGCAGGCGAGTGAAGCGCTGGTCCGCCGTATTCTTGGCGACCTTGTTGATTCCCATACTGGCGCGCCGCTGGCCGATGCTGTGCGCGCCGTTGGCGTGGACGGCGATCGCGTGTCGGTGGACATCCAGCTGGGTTATCCGGCCAGGAGCGTGGCCGATGCGCTGGCGGCGCGCGTGAAGCAGGCGCTGGAAGCCGATCCGGCCATTGCTGTCGCGACGGTGTCGATCGGCACGCGCGTGCACTCGCACAAGGTGCAGGGCACGCTGGCGCCGCAGCCGGGCGTGAAAAACGTCATCGTGGTCGCTTCGGGCAAGGGCGGCGTGGGCAAGTCCACGGTGTCGGCCAACCTTGCACTGGCGCTGGCCGCTGAAGGCGCCAAGGTGGGCGTGCTCGATGCGGACATCTACGGCCCCAGCCAGCCGCGCATGCTCGGCGCCAGCGGCAAGCCGCAGTCGCCGGACGGCAAGTCGATCCTGCCGCTGGAAGCGCACGGTCTGCAGGTGATGTCGATCGGTTTCCTGATCGAAGAGGAAACCCCGATGATCTGGCGCGGCCCGATGGTCACCCAGGCCATGATGCAGATGCTCAACGACAGCCGCTGGGAACAGCTCGATTACCTCATCATCGACCTGCCGCCGGGCACCGGCGATATCCAGCTCACGCTGTCGCAGAAGGTGCCGGTGGCTGGCGCCGTCATCGTGACCACGCCGCAGGACATCGCGCTGCTCGATGCACGCAAGGCGCTGAAGATGTTCGAGAAGGTCGAAGTGCCGGTGCTCGGCGTGGTGGAGAACATGGCCACGCACGTGTGCTCGAACTGCGGCCACGAGGAACACATCTTCGGCGAAGGCGGCGGTGCGCGCATGGCCGAGCAGTACAACGTGGCGTACCTGGGTTCGTTGCCGCTGGATATCCGCATTCGCGAACAGGCGGACGGCGGCACGCCGACCGTAGCGGCGATACCGGAGTCGGACCTGGCCGCGCGGTATCGCGAGATCGCACGCAATGCGGCGGGGCGGTTGTCGCGGATGCCGCGGAACAAGTCATTGGGGTTGGGCAAGATCATGGTGCAGGGGGCGCCGTAGGAGGCGTTTCTGTGGCCGGCTGATTTTGGCATCGCTCAGTTGTCGCGTTGCCGCGACCTAGCTCGCCTGCGGGTTGCGGGGTTTTTCGACGGGACATCTTTGTCCTGTCGAAAAACTGGCCGCATCCCTGCGGCCACCCTACGGGCTTTCCCTTCGCGCGCCCGCCCGCCGCTGTCATACGAGGACCCGTAGAGCCAAGAACAAAGCGCGAATTAGCTGCGCTTTCGCGAGCACCCGCCCCTCACCACCGTAAAGGTGGCAATGCCCCGACCCTCTCCCACAAGGGGAGAGGGAGAAGTGCGGTGCACGGAGATGGCGTGGAGATCGACAGCAAGCAACGGCTGATGCGAAGCGAGGCTCCGCTTTAAGTCCTCAGCGATTCGGGCGCGTTGCGCAGCGCTACGGAGTACCCGCTGTATGGCCTCCCATGGGTGTTCCGCGCCAACCGTCCTCGAGTGTTCGGGCTTATCCCAGCACGATGCTGCGAGCCCTTGCTCTGAAGGCCATTTTCTTTGGGTTACTTTTCTTTTGGGCCAACAAAAGAAAAGTGACTCGAGCGGCGGCAGCCGATCGAAACGCCCGCCGCGCAGGCGGCCCGGTCGCGGCAGCGCCACAAAGGCGCGATCAGACGTTATCGCGGGAACCCGAAACCGAGGCGCTGGATGACCAGCCATTCGGCTGTTGTAAAGCGCCTCCGGCCTTCGCCGGAATGACGAGCAAAGGCCAGCGCCTCGGGCCCCCGCCCGCTTTTGGGGTGCGCCAGAATGATGAGCAGAAGCGCCTAAAGCCCCCGATTCCAGGACAACCGGCTGGCCCCCAGCCCACAACCACCCCCGGCCCCCTACAAGACAGCAAAGCGAACCCCAAACCCCGTCTCATCCAGCCTCGACTGGCGGCCACCCCTCACTTTCCGCTATTTTCCCATCCTTTACGCCGTCCGGCGCGACACAGCAGTCCTTCGGGAGCCCGAGTGAGCATCAAATCCGACAAGTGGATCCGCCGCATGGCCGAGTCGCACGGCATGATCGAGCCGTTCGAGCCGGGCCAGATCAAGACGCGCAACGACACCAAGCTGGTCTCGTACGGCACGTCCAGCTACGGCTACGACGTGCGCTGCGCGCGCGAGTTCAAGATCTTCACCAACATCAATTCCACCATCGTCGATCCGAAGGCGTTCGATCCCACCAGCTTCGTCGACGTGGAAGCGGACGTGTGCATCATTCCGCCCAACTCGTTCGCGCTGGCGCGCACGGTCGAATACTTCCGCATTCCGCGCAGCGTGCTCACCATCTGCCTGGGCAAGAGCACGTACGCGCGCTGCGGCATCATCGTCAACGTGACGCCGCTGGAGCCGGAGTGGGAAGGCCACGTGACGCTGGAGTTCTCCAACACCACGCCGCTGCCCGCGAAGATCTACGCCAACGAAGGCGTGGCCCAGATGCTGTTTCTCGAATCCGACGAGGAATGCGAGACCAGCTACAAGGATCGCGGCGGCAAATACCAGGGGCAGCAGGGCGTTACGCTCCCGCGCACCTGAAGGCGCCGTTCGCAATCCCTTGCGACTGGCGTCACATTCACCTGAATGGTTGCCTTCCGGCCTCGGTGCATGAGACCGGGGCGGCGCTAAACTCCTTTCGTTCACTTCGATGCATTGCAGGAGATCCCGCATGACCCGTTTTTCCACGCTGCTGACCCGCGCCGGCGCAGCCATCCTGCTGGGCAGCATGCTGGTGCTGGCCGGCTGCCACCGCGGTAGCGCCAAGGATGAAGTGCGCACCTCGGACATGAAGAGCCAGTTCGATGCGGTGATCCAGGCCTACAAGAGCGGCCAGTTCATCGTTGACGGCGCCGTGCTGTCGGCACTCGATACCGGCAGCCACTTCGCCTATCTGAAGGACCAGGGCAAGCTGCCCAAGACGGTCCTGCTCGAACCCAGCGACGACTCGAAGGTTCGCAAGCAGCACCTGCAGTACATGGCGCGCCTGCAGATCGACTACGGCTTCACCGTATACTACGACGACGGTGGCACGCTGAAGAAGATCAGTGTGGTCGATACCAAGGCACGCGATCTGGAAGACTACAAGGCACCGCCGAAGGCGGCCGACGCTCCGCCGCCGACGCAGCAGCACTACTGATCGATCGTTTCGAGAAAAGCCCGCGCATGCCGCGGGCTTTTTTTATGACTCGGTCGTGGTCAACGCCACGCGCAAGCGTTCGCGCAGCAAAGCCAGCGCGTGCTCGTCATAGGGCAGCGCGGCACCGCTGCCCCAGACCGGGCCAGGCCACGCGGCGTCGCCTTCGCGGCGTCCCACCACATGCACATGCAACTGGCGCACGATGTTGCCCAGCGCGCCGAGGTTGAGCTTGTCGAACGGCGCAAGCGAACGAAGCGCCTGCGATGCATGGCTCACTTCGCGCCACAGCATGGTTTGCTGCTCGATGGGAAGGTCGCAGATCTCCACCATGCCGGCTACGCGCGGAACCAACACCAGCCAGGGAAACCGCGCATCGTTCATCAGCAGCACATCGCACAACTCCAGCGAGGCGACGTGGCGCGTGTCGTTCCGCAGGCGGGCGTCGAGCGCGAACGATGCGTCGCTCATGCGCCCTGCGCCAGATGCTTGTCGAAAAAGGCCAGCGTGCGCTGGTAGGCGAGCGTCGCGCTGGCTTCGTCGTATTGCGGGCCCACGTCGCGGTTGAAGGCGTGGTTGGCGGGATAGGTGAAGACGTCCATTTGCGGCAGCATGTCGCGATGCTTCTGCACGGCTTCGGGCGGAATGGACTTGTCCATCTCGCCGAAGTGGAACATCACCGGCGCCTTGGGCTTCTCGCCCAGGAAAGGCACGTTGCGTGCACCGTAGTAACTGACCGACGGCAGGCCCAGGCGCAGCGCTGCCAGCAAGGCCACCGTGCCACCCCAGCAATAACCCACGGTGCCGATGCGTCCGGCCGAGCTGATGGCCTCCGCGGCGCTCGCCACGTCTTCCACGGCGCGCTCCAGGCCCAGTTCGGTGACCAGCTCACGACCGCGTTGCATGCCTTCGTCGTCGTACTTCAGCTCAACGCCGGTCTCCAGATGGTCGAAGAACGCCGGGGCAATCGCCGTGTAGCCGGCCCGCGCGAAGCCGTCCGCCACGTGACGGATGTGCTCGGTGACGCCGAAGATCTCCTGGATCACCACGATGCCGCCCTTGGGTTTCCCCTCCGGCTGGGCGAGATAGGCGCCGATGCACTGCATGCGCGTGGTGTTGAGGTTGATGGTCTGGCCCATGGCTGGCGTTCCTGCGGCGGCAAAACGCCATTTTAGCCATTCAGGAAGTCAAGTCGGTGTGGCGGCCGGGTGTGCGATACAATCGCCCGTTTTCCGCATAGTTACGGTCCCCACGCCATGTCGCAGGTTTCGCCCAAAGTCGGTTTCGTCAGCCTTGGCTGCCCCAAGGCGCTGGTGGACTCCGAGCGCATCCTCACGCAGCTCAAGGTCGAGGGCTACGAGATCGTGCCCAGCTACGGCGCGGCCGATGCCGTGGTGGTGAACACCTGCGGCTTCATCGATGCAGCCGTGCAGGAATCGCTGGATGCCATTGGCGAAGCGCTGCACGAGAACGGCAAGGTGATCGTGACCGGCTGCCTGGGCAAGCGCTCGGAGTTGATCCGCGAGGCTTACCCGGACGTGCTCGCCATCACCGGCCCGCAGGACTATGCGAGCGTGATGCAGGCCGTGCATTCGGCGCTGCCGCCCAAGCGCAATCCGCTGCTCGACATCATTCCGGATACCGGCGTGAAGTTGACGCCGAAGCACTACGCCTACCTGAAGATTTCCGAAGGCTGCAATCACCGCTGCAGCTTCTGCATCATCCCGTCGATGCGCGGCGACCTGGTGTCGCGTCCGGTCGACGAAGTGCTGCTGGAAGCCGAGCGTCTGGTGAAGGGCGGCGTGAAGGAACTGCTGGTGATCTCGCAGGACACCAGCGCCTACGGCGTGGACGTGAAGTACGCCGAACGCCAGTGGCGCGACAAGAGCTACCGCACGCGCATGACGGAACTGTGCGAAGGCCTGTCGGAACTGGGCGTGTGGACGCGCCTGCACTACGTCTACCCGTACCCGCACGTGGACGAAGTGATGCCGTTGATGGCGGAAGGGAAGATCCTTCCGTACCTCGACATCCCGTTCCAGCACGCCAGCCCGCGCATCCTCAAGCTGATGAAGCGCCCCGGCAATATCGACAAGACGCTGGAGCGCATCCGCAACTGGCGCAAGCTCGTGCCCGACCTCACCATCCGCAGCACCTTTATCGTCGGCTTCCCCGGCGAGACGGATGCGGAGTTCAACGAGCTGCTCGACTTCCTGCGTGAAGCCGAACTCGACCGCGTCGGCGCGTTCGCCTATTCGCCGGTGGACGGTGCGAAGGCCAACGAGTTGCCGGGCGCCGTGTCCGAGGAATTGAAGGAAGATCGCCTCGAACAATTCATGGCAGTGCAGGCGGAAATCTCCGCGGCCAAGCTGCAGCGCAAGATCGGTCGCACCATGAAGGTGCTGGTCGACGAGGCTGGCGCCGACGGGGCCGTCGCACGCTCGGCGGCCGATGCGCCGGAAATCGACGGCGTGGTGCATGTCGCCAACGGCCAGTTGCTCAAGGCGGGCCAGTTCGTGGACGTGGTGATCGAAGACGCCGACGAGCACGACCTGCACGCGCGCCTGGCCGGCTGATCGCGGTGGCGTGATGCGCTACATCGCGCCGTCTCGCGAAAGCGTCGATCCGGTGGTTTTCTCGCGCTGGCCGCTGAGCGGCTGGTGCGAACATGGTGCCTGGATCCAGGGCACGCACTGGCCTTCCATCGACGAACTCAATGCCGCCAGGCCTGCCGGTCAGCGCGAACGTTTCGTCGCGCAGACGCAGGCCTTGCTGGACGACGGCCTGCACTACGAGCAGCGCATCGCCGAACGCGGTGACATCGCCACGCGCGAGGCGAACTGGCACGACCTGTTCAACGCCATGGCCTGGCTGCGTTATCCCTCGCTCAAGCGCGCGCTCAATGCGCAGCAGATGGTCGAGATTGCAAGCATGGGTACACGCGAACGATCGCGCGCCCAGTACGCCATGACGCATTTCGACGAAGCTGGCGTGATCGTGCAGCTGCGGGATCGTTCGCTGCTCGATCTCTGGGATGCACACGACTGGTACGGCCTGTTCTGGCGCGAACGAAAGGCGTGGCTGGACGGGCGGGCCGCCATCCATGTCTTTGGCCATGCCTTGCTCGAACATGCCTTGACCCCGGCCAAGCTGCTGGTCGGCAAGGCGTTGGTGTTCGTCGGCTCCGGCGAGGAGGGTGACATCATCGCGGCCTGTGCCGATGGCATCGCCTCCGGACGCCTGCTGCGCGACCCCTTGGACCTGCGCCCCTTGCCGTTGTCTGGCCTGCCGGGATGGCATGCCCGGAGCGACTCCGAGCCGTTCCACCAGCAAGCCGCGTGCTACCAGCCGCGCCGCGAAGGGCGTGCGTATCCGCCGCCTGTCGCGCTTTGATCTTCACCGTTACGCCACTGCAACAAATTGCGGCGGCGTGGCAATCGCGCTACAAGGAATGCAGCGGGGCTGGGGAGCGGGCATGGAAAAGGCTTGTCGAGTGCGCCGTGATCAGGGGCATGGGTGGTGGTTACGGGCCGTGTGGATGGCCTGCCTGCTGGTGCCTGCCGTTTCGATCCGCGCCGACGAAGTGGTGAAGGGCGGAACTGATCCGGCGATCCATTTCGGCATCCTTCCCATCGGCAGCGCCGCCGAATCGCGCGAGCAATGGCGCCCGTTGCTGGAAGACCTGGAGCACAAGCTCGGTCACACCGTCACCACCGTTTCGGTCAGCAGCTACGCGGGTCTCTCCGGTGCCATCGGCGACCAGCGTGTCGACATTGCCTTTCTCTCCGGCCGGCTCGCGATCGAGGCGGTGGAACATCAGCACATGAGCGTGGTGGCGCAGTTCGTGCGCGACGACGGCGCCAAGGGCAACACGGCCATGCTCATTGTGCGCGCCGACAGCCCCATTCATTCGCTCAAGGACATGCTCGCCAAGCCAGGGCGCTGGCGCTATGCGCGCGGCGAAACCTTGTCGGTCACCGGTTATGTCGCGCCGGAAGCCGAAGTGTTCGCGCCCAAGGGACTCAACTCCGATACGTTCTTCGCCAACGTGCGCGTGGGCAATCACCAGAACAACGCGCTTGCCGTGGCCAACGGCGAAGTGGACGTTGCGACCTGCAACAACCCCGACCTGGATCTGTTTCGCCGCAATTTCCCTGCGGAGGCCACGCAGTTGCGCGTGATCTGGCGGTCCACGCTGATTCCTTCCGGCGTGCTGGTCGTGCGCAATGGCATGGCCGAACCCTTGCGCGGCCAGCTCATCGATTTCATGCGCAGCTACGGGCAGGCACCTGGCGCGGCGGGTGAACGCGAGCGCACGAATCTGGCGCGCATTCCCGATCTCGCCGGCTTCGCCAAGGCCGACAACAGTGTGCTGCGCCCCTTCATCGACCTGGAATTCCGCCTGATGCGCGAACAGGTCGAGCACGGCCGCTGGGTGAACGATCAGGCCAAGACGACGCGGCTCAAGCAGATCGACGTGGATTACCAGCACGCGTTGAAGCAACTTCTGCAGAACTGAGATGTCATTGAAGCACCCGATGTCGGGGTGATGCCTTGCCAGCCCTGCTGGTTCTTCCGGAGATTTCCATGCCTGTTCTTGATCGTGTCCTGTCCGCGTGCCGCATGGCCGTGATTGCCCTGGTGCTCGGCGCCGTGCCGCTGGTGCATGCACAGATGTCGCCCGCCTCGTTGCCGGATGCGGACAAGCAGCAGATCAAGAAATACACGCTCACTGACGATGTGTTCGGCCGCCTCGCCGCTGCCACGCGCGAAGCGCGCGCCACCGGCATTCCGCCGCAGGCGGAGCCCGATGCCAGCAAGGTGCACAGCCTGGACGATCTGGCCAACCAGGCGATGTCGGCGGACCCGCGCATTCCGGCCCTGGTCAAGAAATATGGTTTCACGCCGCGCGAATTCATGCTGGCCAATATCGCGCTGATGAATGCGGTGATGGCCGTGCAGGCGCGAAACGATCCCGCGCTGTCCGGCAACCTCAACCAGGTATGGATCAACCCTGACAACATCCGCTTCGTCGAGTCGCATCAGTCCGACGTGCAGGCGCTGCTGCGGGGGCAGTGAGAGCCCGTGGCGGTCAGTAGCTGACCGCCACGATCGCGAAGCGCGTGCGGCCGCTGGGCAGCTCCGCTTCGAATTCGTCATCCAGTCGTTTCTTCAGCACCGCGCGAGCCAGCGGCGAATCGATGCTGATCCAGCCCTGCCGAGCGTCGGTTTCGTCGGGACCCACGATGCGATACAGCACACTTTCGCCGGTATCGACGTTTTCCAGCTCGATGCTCGCGCCGAAGAACACCATCGCCTGATCCGCCGGCGCGCCTTCGGCCACCTTGAGCGACGGAATACGCTTGCTCAGGTAGCGCACGCGGCGATCGATCTCGCCAAGCTGCTTCTTGCGATAGGTGTACTCGGCGTTCTCCGAGCGGTCGCCCTCGGCCGCGGCGGCGGCCAGTGCCTTTACCACTTCCGGGCGCAGCGTATGCCACAGGTGATCCAGTTCGGCCTTGAGCTTCTCGAAGCCTTCGCGAGTGATGATGGCGGTGGAAGAAGGCGAGGGTGGGCGCCAGCGACTCATGCGTGGATCATTCCGTTGCGTTGCTCGTGCTGTCGATGTTAGCCGGCTTGCGTGCGCAGCGGTGGCGGGAGCGGCATCCGTGCGCTCCCGCTGCGCGTTTTACGGCGTATTGATGAGCGTGACCATGTCGCTCACGCTCATCGGTCCAAAGGCGACCGTATCGGTATGCGAGGCGATGAACTGGCGGAATTCGATCGACGACTTGGCACCCGTGGTGAGCCCCTTGGCTTTCGCCGCATCGTCTTCCTTCTTCTGCTGTGCAGCGCTGAGCTCGGGGGCGATGGCGACGTAGTCCCACGAATCGCCCTGGAAATGCGCGTACCACTGCGCGCGCGGCAGGCCCAGCTGCTTGTCGATGGCGTCGCGATCGGCCATCCATTTGAGAAAGGCTTCGTGCTTGCCGGGAGCGACGCGATAAAGGGAAATGACCGCGCGAGGCGGCTCCTTGGCGGCCGATGTGCTTTGGGCAAAAGCGACGGGTGTCGCCAGCATCAGGCCGAGCCATACGAACTTGCCGATAACGTGACGCATGGAATTCTCCTCGTGCACCAGGGTGAGCCGGCTGGGTCGACGGCCGCGGAGCGCCGGAATCGCTCACGGACGGGGCGATGCACCAAAAGGAGATGGCGTGCGCACGCTACACCCGGCTTGGGGCAGGCCGCAACACGAAAAAACGCTAGTCCACGGCAGGTGTGTGCGGGATGCCAATGGCGCGTTGCAACTGCGACGCCTGGGCAACCAGCGTCGGATGCAGCGGGTGTTCCTTCCACGTGGCCGCGAGCTTGCCGAGCAGCACGGCGGCCTCGGCGTCCTGCCCGTGTCGTTCGGTCATCTGCTTGGCGGCGAGCAATCCGATGCGGGGACACTCGGGCGAGCGCGGCCAACGAGCGAGAAAGCCGCGGCACAGTTTCAGCGACAAGCGCGTCATGCCCGAGCTGGCGGCCAGCTCGGCAAGGATGGCGGCTTGCTCGGGCGAGTCGGGCAGGAACGTGCCATCGATCTCCACGCATTCCTGGGTCAAGGCGAGGGCGCGGCGCGCTTCGCCATGGGCCATCAACGCGGCGATCCACAGTTGCCCATGTTCGATCAGTCCTTCGTTGAGCCCTTCCTGCTTCAACAGTTGGCGATACGCCTGATGCAACGAGGTGGGAGCGCTGCGTCCCTGCATGCGTTCCACCAGCATGCCGATCGCTGCGCGGCGATCCACGGCGGCCGTTTCACGGACCACGACGAGCAGGCGCTCGTCCTCGTCCTGGCCGCTCTCGCGTATCAGTGCTTCGGCCTCGGGTTCCATGTCGAAGCGTTCGTGATGGCGATGGATCATCACGCCCATCAGGTGCAGGTTGAAGATGATCAGGTAGGTGTAGCCGAAGGCGAACAACGGCTGCGCGAGCGCATGGCCGATGCCCGGGCGCATCAGCGATGGCAGCATGATCAACACGCCGGTGGCGACGTTGATCACCACTGGGATGAAATAGCTCGCGCCCAGTCGGCCGATGACGGCTTGCCACTTGAACGGATTGAGGGCAGCGCCACCATCGCCGTCGAAAGCCAGCGACATGTCGATGGCCGGCAGCGTCAAGGCGAAGAACAGCAGCAGCGGCCATAGCATGGACGGATACAGCAGCGCGCACGCCACGCACAGTGCAACCACCAGCATGTGCACCAGCGTCAGCCATCGTCCGGCACCTGGGCTTTCCTCGACGCCGATATCGGGTGGTTCCGCAAAGCCGTTGGCGGTATGCACCAGGCACGTCGCGGCGTAACGCCAGCGCGCCAGCCAGAGCGCGAAACCGAAACCAAGGCCGACGAAGCTGGGCAGGATGGTCAGGCACTGGCCCAGGGCCAGCATCACGCAGACGGGGAGCGCGCCGCCGCGCAGCGGATAGGTCAGTCCGGCGGCAAAGCGTTCGGCGAGCGGCGTCTCGGGCGAAATGGTCTTGATGGGTGGCATGGCGACGTCGTCACGGCCCACGCGGATAACAGGCGATGAAGCCGTGGTTTTCCAGCCAGCCATGGCTGAAGCGGCGACAGAGGAACCGACCCATCGAGCCATTGGCAAAGAGCACCATGAGCACGACCAGCACGACGACCAGCATCATCGCCACCACGCGCACGTTCGACATCGTCAGCGCTTCCCGCCGAAGATGCCGCCCAGCACGCCGCGTACGATTTGCTGGCCCAGGCGCGAACCCGCGGCGCGCACGGCCGACTTGGCCATCGCCTCGATCATGCCCTGGCGACGGTTGGTGCCAAGCAGGATTTCCTTCGCGGCATCCGTCCAGCCGGCGCCTTGCTGAGTGGCCGCGCCTGCGGGCGCCTGCTTGGCGATCACCTGCGGATCGGCGGCTTTTTCCGCCGCGCGCTTGGCCAGGATTTCCGCGGCCGATTCGCGATTCACGGCCGTGTCGTACTTGCCGCCCACCGGTGAGCGTTGGCGCACCGTGGCGCGCTCCGTGTCGGTGATCGCGCCGATGCGTGCCGTGGGGGCGGTCACCATCACGCGCTCCACGGGCGAAGGCACGCCACCGTCGCGCAGCGTCGATGCCAATGCCTCGCCCACGGCAAGCTGCGTGATGGCTTCGCTCACGTTGATCTTCGGATTGGCCACGAAGGTTTCGGCAGCGGCGCGCACCGCTTTCTGGTCGCGTGGCGTGAACGCACGCAACGCATGCTGCACGCGGTTGCCGAGTTGGCCCAGGATGTTGCCAGGCACGTCGTCCGGGTTCTGCGAGCAGAAGTACACTCCCACGCCCTTGGAGCGGATCAGGCGCACCACCTGCTCCACGCGCTGCAGCAACGCCGGCGGCGCGTCGTCGAACAACAGGTGCGCCTCGTCGAAGAAGAACACCAGCTTCGGCTGATCGAGGTCGCCCACTTCGGGCAATTGTTCGAACAGTTCCGACAGCAGCCACAGCAGGAAGGTGGAATACAGGCGCGGCTTGAGGATGAGCTGGTCGGCCGCGAGCACGTTGATCACGCCGCGTCCGCTCATGTCCTGGCGCATCAGGTCGGCCAGCTCCAGCGCGGGCTCGCCGAAGAACTGGTCAGCGCCATCCTGTTCCAGCTTGAGCACCGCGCGCTGGATCGCGGCAATGCTCTGCGTGCTGATCAGGCCGTAATGCGTGGAGATGTCCTTGGCGTTTTCGCTGGCGAAGCCGAGCAGGGCGCGCAGGTCGGGCAGATCGAGCAACAGCCAGCCTTGGTCGTCGGCCACCTTGAAGATCACTTCGAGCACGCCTTCCTGCGTGTCGTTGAGTTCCAGGATGCGGCCGAGCAGCGTCGGGCCCATCTCGCTGATGGTGGCGCGCACGGGATGGCCGAGCCTGCCGTAGATGTCCCAGAAAATGACCGGGTTCGCCTGCGGCTTCCAGTCGTTGAGATGGAGCTTGTCCAGGCGTGCCTTGAGCTTCTCGCCCGGTTCGGCCGCGGCCATCGACAGGCCGGCCAGGTCGCCCTTGGCGTCGGCGAGGAAGCAGGGCACGCCGAGTTTCGAGAAGCCTTCGGCCAACACCATCAGCGAGACCGATTTGCCGGTGCCGGTGGCGCCCGCGATCATGCCGTGGCGATTGCCGTAGCGCGGGTCCAGGCTCACGCTGGTGTCGTCGTTGCGGCCGATCAGAATCTCAGTCATGGCGTTCCATCCGTTGGGTGCGGAACGATTGTAGCGAGCCGGCACGATCTTGCGCCTTCACGCGAACACGACGGCATGCGCCCGCGCGTCACGGCGTTCTTTTCGGTTGAGTCGACACCGCTGCGCGCAGTAAGGTCGCGCTTTCGGTCTGGCAGTGACGTCGTCCATGGTTTTTCCCGCCTTTTCCCGTTCGCTGCGCGTGGCACCTCTGGCTGGCGCCATGATGTTGGTCGCCGCCTGCTCCAGTAGTGGTGGTACCAAGCCCGCCACCCCCACGCCCCAGGCTAATCAGCTCTACGCGCAGCTGGACCAGGCCAGCAAGGGTTATGAGACGGCGCTTACCCAGGCGCGCGCAGGCAACGCGCAGGCCTCGCAGCAAACGCTCACCACGGCGCTGGATCAGCTCCAGAACGCTTCCGCGCATTGCCCCTCGACGCCCGGCTGCGATCCGCAACGCTTCTTCTCGGCCTTTGATCGTCTGTTGCGCTTGAAGGATGGCAACTTCGACCTGGGCGACGACATGGGCAGCATGGGCGACGATCTGCCCGAAGGCAGCGATGCTGGCAAGACCGGTGCCGCGAGCCTGCCCGAGGCCCAGCGCAGCGTGACCTTGCTGCGCGGCCAGCAACTCTCGCAGCTCATCGCGATGAACGGCCCCGTGAAGGCGGCGCTGGAGATGTGGCTCACACAGTGGCGCGGCAACCTGATGGATGCCTACGTCAACTATCAGTTCCTGCGTTACCAGATGTGGCCCGAATACCAGAAGCAGGATCTGCCCGAAGCGTTGCTGTTCGGCATCCTGGCGAAGGAATCGGGTGGCAAGGTGCACGCGGTGTCGCGCTCCGGTGCGGCGGGCCCGCTGCAATTCATGTATGCCACGGGCATTCGCTTTGGCCTCAATACCGAAGACGGTTTCGACTCGCGCTTCGATCCTGCCGAGTCCGCGCGCGCCAACGCGGAGTACATGGACGAGCAGCTCAAGGCCTTCAACAACAATCTCGAACTCACCCTGGCCGCGTACAACGGCGGCGAGGGCCGCATGCGCCGCCTCGTGGGCGACAACACCACGGTGAGCTTGTACGACCCGACCATCTACAACCAGCTCTCGCAGGAAACGCGTGACTACGTGCCTTCCGTGCTGGCAGCCGCGTGGCTGTTCCTGCATCCGGAGAGCTACAACCTGCGCTTCCCGCACGTGGACGGCGCGCAGGGCAGCATCGTGCTGAAGCGTCCTGCGTCGCTCACCGAGCTCACCGTTTGCCTCGGTTCCGCCGGTGGCATGCAGGACGGCTGGTTCCGCACGCTGCGCAATCTCAATCCGCGACTCGACCCGCAGGTGAGCCAGTCGACGGGCGTGCGCATCATGGTGCCCAAGGTGCTGGAGAAGCCGTACGAAGCGCGTTGCACCAGTGGCCCCTGGCCGATCCTTGCGAACGACCTGCACACGGCGGTGATCCCCGTTGTGCCGTCGTCGCCATCACCGCCGCCGGCCGCGTCGTCGCGCGGCGCCAGCACGTCGCGCACGCGCAATTACACCGTCAAGCGCGGCGATACGCTGACCAGCATCGTCAGCAAGGTGGGTTGTTCCTCCGTGCAGGAGGTGTCGGAGATGAATGACCTCAAGCATCACCAGATCAAGCCGGGGCAGGTGCTCAGGTTGCCGACCTGTCGCTGAGTTTGATGCCGTAACGAAAAAACGCCGCCTTTCAAAGGGCGGCGTTTTTTTTGCTCGTCATTCCGGCGCAGGCCGGAATCCAGTAGCGGCGATTTCGAGTTTTCGCGTCACCCAAAAGCGTGACCCGCTATCGCGACACGCTAACGTCGCCGCCGCTGGATTCCGGCCTGCGCCGGAATGACGAGCGGCGGGTGTCGAGGGCTCCGGTGACTCAGGCGGCTGCGGGCGTCTGCATCCATGACTGCATCGGGTCTTCGCGATGGTCTTCCTTCAGCCCACGCAGAAGGCGCATCAGGTCGCGGTGATGCGGCTGCATGCTCGGATGCGGGGTGTTCTTGGTCTCGTGGTAGGCCACGGCCAGCCAGAGCGCGATGCCGCGCATGGCGATCTCTGCGTTGTCCGAACGGGCGCGGGCCAGGCCGATGTCGGTGCCCTGGCCCCAGGGCAGATAACGCTCTTCCGGCGGCGTGCCGTAGAGGTGCGGGAAGTCGCTGCGCGATGCCTGGCCGATTTCACGCAATGCCATGGTGCCCAGGCGCGCGCGGCTGCGCTTGGGCAGGGCGTGGATCTGGCGCTCGATCTCGCGAAGCTGCTTGGCGAGCTGGCGGCTGCGGTTCATGGCGATGAGTCGGGTGACGATGCGCATCGGCGGTCCTCGGTCGGGGGATGGCGCTCGCGCAGGGCGTCGCCGAGCGGGGAGCTTACCCGCGCCCGGCAAAGGCAATGAGCCAAAAAGGTCACAAAACGACGAAATGCGTCACTCGTCGCGTCAAATCCTTGACGCGACCGCTCACCCCTTGAGCTGCGTGCCCAGGCGCTGGCCGACCTGCACGGGCTGCTGTGAGGCCAACGTGTCCAACTCGGCCATGCCCTCGGGGAACAACATGATCACCGTGGAACCCATGTTGAAGCGGGCCATTTCGGCAAAGCGTTCCAGCGTAATGTTCTGGCCCACGAAGGACTTGCGGCGGATCGACGAGGCATACGGCGGAATCACCAGCCCGTCCCACACGGTGGCCACGCTGGACACCAGGATGGCTCCCACCATCACCACCACGAACGGACCGTGCTCGCCCTCGAAGTGGCAGACCAGTCGCTCGTTGCGCGCGAACAGGCGCGGAATCGCTTCCACGGCGAACGGCGCCACGCTGAAGATGCGCCCGGGCACATGCACGGTTTCCTTCAGCGTGCCTTTGAGCGGCATGTGCACGCGGTGATAGTCACGCGGCGACAGATAGATGGTGGCGAAACGACCGTTGCGATAAGGCACGGCGCTGGCGTCGTCACCCAGCAGTTCGGCAGCGGTGTATTCCTGTCCCTTGGCCTGGAAAATGCGGCCGTCCACGATCTTGCCCATCTGGCTGATCTTGCCGTCGGCCGGCGAGAGCAGCGCCTTCGGGTCGGCATCCGCACGGCGCGCATCGGGTCGCAGCTTGCGCGTGAAGAACGCATTGAAGTGCTGGTAGGCCAGCGCATCGGGCTGCGCGGCCTCGGCCATGTTCACCTGATAGTTGCGCACGATGGTGCTGATCAGGAAGTTCTTCCACGGCTTGAACGTCCAGCGCGTGGCCCAGTAGACCACTCGCGACAGCGCGCGGTGGGGCAGGATGTATTGCAGGAGTACGTTGAAGGTCATCGCGCAAGTATGAATGAAGCCGAGGGCGAATACGCACCGGTCGTCCATGCCGTGCTCGTCATTCCCGCGAAGGCGGGAATCCAGTGCCTTTTCCACGCCCAAGCAACGACGCTGGATTCCCGCCTTCGCGGGAATGACGAGCTAAAGCCTCGGGCAAAGCGTTCTTCCGGGCGAACCAGGGCACACCCGCTATACTGTGCGACCCCTTCACGCCCATGTGCCCGCCGTGACCCACGAACTCGCCTCCATCATCGACTTCATCCGCTACGGCGCCAGCCGGTTTTCGGCGGCCGGGCTCACCTTTGGGCACAGCCACGACAACCCCATCGACGAGGCGACCCATCTGGTGCTGGCCAGCCTGCATTTGCCGCCGGACATCCCGCCGGCCTATGGCGCCGGCCGCTTGACCACGGAAGAGCGCGAGCGCGTGCTGGCGCTGATCGAGCGCCGCGTCAGCGAGCGCCTGCCGGTGGCCTACCTCGTGGGCGAAACCTGGTTCGCAGGCCTGAAGTTCAAGAGCGACCGCCGCGCCCTGGTGCCGCGCTCGCCCATCGCCGAACTGATCGAGTCGGGCTTCCAGCCATGGCTGGATCATCGCCACGTGGAGCGCGCGCTGGACCTTTGCACGGGCTCGGGCTGCATCGGCATCGCCATGGCCGAGTACAACCCGGAATGGCAGGTCGACATCGTCGACATCAGCGACGATGCGCTGTCGCTGGCGCGCGAGAACATTGCGTTCCAGCACGTGGAAGGCCGCGTCGAGGCGGTGAAGTCGGATCTGTTCAACGGCCTGAAGGGCCGCCGTTACGACCTCATCGTGTCGAACCCGCCGTACGTCACCGAAGACGAATACGCCGCACTGCCGGGCGAGTACAGCCACGAGCCCAAGCTTGGCCTGACCTCGGGCGAGGACGGCCTGGACATCTGCGTGCGCATGCTCGACGAAGCGGCCGACTACCTCACGGAAGACGGCCTGCTGATCGTGGAAGTGGGCGAGAGCGAGCGCCAGTTGGTGGAGTTGCTGCCGGAAGTCCCGTTCGTGTGGATCGAGTTCAAGGTGGGCGCGATGGGCGTGTTTGCGCTGGAGCGTCGCGACCTGATCGAGCACGCCGAAGCGATTCGCGCGGCGGCCAAGGCGCGTCAGGGGCGCTGAGCAGTCATGGAGCTGACCACGGCGCGGCTGCGCATCGATGCACTGCGCGAAGGCGATGCGGCCGCGTTGTTTGGCTATCGATCTGATCCTGAGGTTTCGCGTTACCAGGGTTGGCGCCCGGCATCACTCGCCGACGCCGAGGGTTTCATCCGTAACCAATCAGGCATCGCCGTTCCGTCGCCCGGTGAATGGTTTCAGCGCGCCATCCGTCGCCATGGCGAACCAACATTGATCGGCGATCTGGGCCTGTGCCTGTCGGAGGACGGGCAGGCGGAGTTCGGCGTCACGTTGGCGCCGGACGCACAGGGCCATGGCCTGGCGCGCGAAGCGGTGGGCGCGTTGTTCGACGGGCTGTTCGGCGGGTTGGATATCCATCGCGTGCATGCCTCGGTCGATCCACGCAACGCGTCGAGCATGGCCCTGCTGAAGGCGCTGGGCATGCGCCAGGAAGCGCATTTTCGCGAGAGCCTGCTCTTCCGCGGCGAATGGGTCGACGACGTGGTGTTCGCCTTGCTGGCGCGCGAATGGCGCGAGATCGGCGCCAAGGGCGCAGGATTTGCTGCATCGCGCTAAGCTGTGAGGGTTATTCCGCAGACGACCCCGCCTCGTGTCCAGCAACTCCTTCGGCAAACTGTTCACCGTCACCACGTTCGGCGAAAGCCATGGCCCGGCCATCGGCTGCGTGATCGATGGATGCCCGCCGGGCCTGTCGATCAGCGCGGAAGAATTCCGCACCGATCTCGATCGTCGCGCCACCGGCAAGAGTCGCCACACCTCGCAGCGCCGCGAGGCGGACGAGGTGGAAATCCTCTCCGGCGTGTACGAGGGCAAGACCACCGGCACGCCCATCGCCTTGCTGATTCGCAATACGGATCAACGCAGCAAGGACTACGGCGACATTGCCCAGACGTTTCGTCCTGGCCACGCCGACTACACCTACTGGCAGAAATACGGCATCCGCGATCCGCGCGGTGGCGGCCGTTCCTCGGCGCGTGAAACCACCATGCGCGTGGCGGCAGCGGTGATCGCGAAGAAGTGGCTGGCCGAACGCTACGGCGTCCGCGTGCGCGGTTATCTTGCGCAGATCGGCGAGATCACGCCGGGCTCGTTCGACTGGAACGTCGTCGAGCAGAATCCGTTCTTCTGGCCGGACGCGCATGAAGTGTCCACGCTGGAGTCGTACATGGATGCGCTGCGCAAGTCCGGCGATTCCGTCGGTGCGCGCGTGAACGTGGTGGCCGATGGCGTGCCGCCGGGCTGGGGCGAGCCGATCTACGGCAAGCTCGATGGCGATCTGGCCTCCGCGCTGATGTCGATCAACGCGGTGAAGGGCGTGGAGATCGGCGATGGTTTCAGTGTCGTGTCCCAACACGGCAGCCAGCATCGCGACGAAATGGCGATGGACGGCTTTGCGTCCAATCACGCGGGCGGCATTCTCGGCGGCATCAGCACGGGGCAGGAAGTGCTGGCCTCGATTGCTCTCAAGCCCACGTCGAGCATCCTCATTCCCGGCCACAGCGTGAACCTGGCCGGCGAGTCGGTCGATGTTGTGACCAAGGGCCGCCATGACCCCTGCGTCGGCATCCGCGCCACGCCCATCGCCGAGGCGATGATGGCGCTGGTGTTGATGGACCACGCGCTCCGGCATCGTGCCCAGTGCGGCGACGTGGGTGAGGTTCTTCCCCGCATTCCCTGATATCGGCCGGTCCGCTCGCGGCCGGCCCGGAACGACGAAGTAGACGTTGATGACTGCCAAACCGAAAGTCTGGGTATCGCGCCCGCTGTTTCCCGATGTACTGGCCCGCTTGGCCGAACACTTCGACGTCGACGCGGAAGCGGTCGAGCATCGCCATTCGGCGGACGAGCTGAAGCGGAAGCTGGCCGGCGTCGATGGCGCGGTGGTGGGCCTGGCCGATCGCATCGATGCGGCGGTGCTGGAGGGCAACACGCGTCTCAAGGTGGTCGCGAACCTTGGCGTGGGCTACAACAACCTCGACCTGGACGCGCTGACCCGCGCCGGCATCGTGGCCAGCAATACGCCGGACGTGCTCAACGAGAGTGTGGCCGATTACGCCTGGGCGCTGATGCTCGCGGCCGCTCGTCGCGTCAGCGCCGCCGAGCGCTGGCTGCGGGCAGGGCAGTGGCCTGGCAGCAACATGCGTTTCGACGACTGGCTGGGCTTGCCCGTGCACGGCCGCACGCTCGGCATCCTTGGCATGGGTCGCATCGGACAGGGCATTGCGCGTCGCGCAGCCGGCTTTGACATGCGCGTGCTGTATCACAACCGCTCGCGCCTGCCCGAAATGGTGGAGCGCGAGTGCCAGGCCACGCTGGTGAGCAAGTCCGAACTGCTGCGCCAGGTCGATTACCTCGTGCTGGTGCTGCCGTTCACGCCGGAGAACCGCCACGCCATCGGCGCGCCCGAGCTGGCCCAGATGAAGCCCTCCGCGGTGCTGGTGAACATCGCCCGTGGCGGCATCGTCGACGATGCCGCGCTCGCGCTTGCCCTGCGTGAAGGTAAGCTGGCCGCGGCGGGGCTGGACGTGTTCGAGGGCGAGCCGATGGTTCATCCGGACCTGCTGACGCTCGACAACGCCGTGCTCAGCCCGCATATCGCCAGCGCCAGCGAAGAAACCCGCCGGGCGATGGCTAACCTAGCGGCAGACAATGTGATCGCAGCGCTTGGGTTTGGCGAGGCGGCGGGAAAACCGCCCACGGCGCTCAATCCGGCGGTTCTGATACGCGGCTCCGCACATAAAGCGTGATGACATTCACGCCCAGGCGTGTCGCAGGTTGTTTTGCGCGCTGCCCCGGCTAGATTTCCGCTTGATGCGGAGGCCGGAGCGGTTTTCCGATTCCTCCTACCTGATTACGGGACATGAGCAAGAAGAGCAGCTACAAGGTGGCAATGGTCGGCGCAACGGGCGCCGTGGGTGAGACCCTGCTGGCGATTCTTGCCGAGCGCGAATTCCCCGTCAGCGAGCTGGTGCCGCTGGCGAGCGAGCGTTCCGCCGGCGAGAAAATCACCTTCGACGGCAAACAGATCACCGTGCAGAACCTTGCGGACTACGATTTCGACGGCGTCGACATCGCATTCTTCTCGGCCGGCGGTTCGGTGAGCCGCGAGCATGCGCCCCGTGCCGCAGCGGCGGGCGCGGTGGTGATCGACAACACCTCCGAATACCGCTACCAGGACGACATTCCGCTGGTGGTGAGCGAAGTGAACCCGCACGCCATCGCCGAATACACCACGCGCGGCATCATCGCCAACCCGAACTGCTCGACCATGCAGATGCTGGTGGCGCTGGCGCCCATCCATCGCGCAGCGGGCATCGAGCGCATCAACGTGGCCACGTATCAGTCGGTGTCCGGCGCCGGCCGCAGCGGCATGGAAGAACTGGGCAAGCAGACCTCCGCGCTGCTCAGCTTCCAGGACGTGGAAGTGAAGAAATTCTCCAAGCAGATCGCGTTCAACGTGATTCCGCACATCGACGACTTCCAGCCCAACGGCTACACCAAGGAAGAAATGAAGATGGTGTGGGAGACGCGCAAGATTCTGGAAGACCCCACCATCCAGGTGAATCCCACGGCGGTGCGCGTGCCGGTGTTCTACGGCCACGCCGAAGCGGTGCACGTGGAGACGCGCGAGAAGATCAGCGCCGAGCAGGCGCGCGAGCTGCTGGAAAACGCCGAAGGCGTGGTGGTGATGGACGAGCGCAAGGCGGGCGGCTACCCGACGCCGGTGGGCGATGCCGCAGGGCAGGACCCGGTGTTCGTGGGGCGCATCCGCGAGGACATCTCGCACGAGCGCGGCCTGGATATGTGGATCGTCGCGGACAACATCCGCAAGGGTGCGGCGCTCAACGCCGTTCAAATCGCAGAACTTCTGATCAAGGACTATCTGTAATGAAGCATGTGCTGACCGGGTTGGTGATGTGTGCATTGGTGTTCGCGGTACCTGCCCGGGCGGCACAGCCGTCGACGTCGCCTGCCGGCCAGGCGGCCGACCAGAAGCAGCTCGACCAGGCCATCGAGAAGCAGCAGGCGCAGCTCAAGCAGCTACAGGGCGACGTGGCGCGCGAGGAATCGAAGTCGCACGACACCGATGCCAAGCTCAAGCAGCAGGACCAGACCATCGCCGAACTGCAGGCCCAGCTGAAGGCCGCGAAAGCCACGCCTCAGCCAACCGGGCACTGAGGGCAGGCGGCGGCCCCCGGGGCCGCCGTCCAACGAGAACAAACGCCAGCAAAGTGCTGTAAATACTGATCAACGCTATTGTTGATTGGCTTGTATCTAACTAAAGTGACGCCTCGTTGCAGGCGCTGCCGTTTCGCGGCATGCCATAAGAAAACGTCACGGGGTCGTTCGGGGGAAACACGATGAATCGTTCGTTGAAGCTGTCGATGCTGCTGGCGCTTGCCCTCGGCAGCAGCCAGGCAGCCGCGCTGGAACTGGGGCAGATCCAGGTGAAATCGGCCCTCGGGCAGCCGCTGCTGGCCGAAATTCCGCTCAATCCCGCCAATGCGGCCGAGCTGGAGAATCTCACGGCCCGGCTGGCTTCCTCCGAGGACGCGGCCCAGGCCGGCGTCGCGGCCGGTCCCACGATTCCCCTTTCGTTCGCCGTGGTGGACGGCGCCAACGGCAAGAAGGTGATCCGCATCACCAGCTCCGCCCCAGTCAACGATCCCTATCTCGACCTGCTGGTCGAAGTGAACAACGCATCGGGCAAGAGCCTGCGCGAATTCACCATCCTGCTCGACCCGCCGGGCAGCGCCGTGGCCAGCGTGCCGGCCACCCGCGCACCGACGCAGTCCTCGGGCAAGTCCTCCCGTCGCGCCGCGGCCACCCCGCCGGCCGCGACCAGCACCGAATCGACGGCTGCCGCCCCGGCTCCGGCCCCCGAAGCCAAGCCGGCCAGGCCCGCGCCGGCACCGCGCGTGGCCGCCAATGGCAGCATCACGGTGGAGCAGGGCCAGACCCTTTCGGCCATCGCCCATGAGACCGCGCCGGCCGGCGTGGACATGAACCAGATGCTGGTGGCCCTGAAGACCGCCAACCCGGACGCCTTCTACCGCGACAACATCAACGCCCTGAAGAGCGGCGCCGTGCTGCGCGTGCCGTCCAAGGAAGACGCCCAGGCCATGACCGCCGCCGCTGCCGTGGCCGAAGTCCGCCGCCAGAACAGCGACTGGCGCTCGGGTGCCGCCCGCACGCCGACCACGGTCGCCGACGCCGGCACACGTGCCAACGCCAGCTCGGCGCCGGCCACCGGCGGTGCCGCCGGCGATCACCTGGCCCTGGTTCCCGCGAAGGAAGGCTCGGACAATGCCGCCGGTCGTGGTGGCAAGGGCGACAAGGCCGCTGCCGAGAAGGGCATGGCCGCGTTGCACCAGGACCTCCTGCGCAGCCAGGAAGCCCTCACCTCGCTCACCAAGCAGGGTGACGAGCTGAAGTCGCGCCTGAAGGACCTGGAAGACATCAACAGCAAGAACGAGCGCCTCCTGTCCCTCAAGGACAACGAGATCGCCGAGCTGCAGCACAAGCTGGCCGACGCCCGCAAGGCAAGCGGACAGCCGGCTGCGGCGGCCTCCGCGCCCGCCAAGGCGGCGTCGGTGAAGTCCGCCGAAGCCGAGACGGTGGTCAAGGCCAGCGAGCCGGCCACGCCTGCGGCTGCGTCCAGTGCGCCGGCCACGGCCGCCGCCACCCCGGCTGCTGCCAGCACCAGCGCCCCGGCACACGCCAGCTCCGCGCCGGTGGCTGCCGCCAAGCCGACGCCTGCCAAGCCGATGGCTGCAAAGCCCGCGCCGGTGGCCGAAGAAGAACCGTGGTTCATGCAGACCTGGGCATGGGGTGCCGGCGCCGCCGTCATCGTGCTCGGCCTGCTGGCCGCCCTGCGTGGCCGTAGCCGCAAGTCGGTGGAGCCTGCGGCGGCGAGCGCATCGTCGCTGGCCGACCGCTTCGGGACCGTTCCCCATGGCGGTGGCGCCAGCGCCGACCCCGATCAGGACGAACTGCTCGATCAGCTCGCCGAGCACCCGGACGACATCGGCCTGCACCTGGAGTTGGTGAGCCTGTATTACAGCCGTCGCGACGTCGATCATTTCGAAGCCGCGGCCGAAGCCATGCACGCCCACATCAGCGACGAGCAGCAGCCGGAGTGGGTGGATGTGCTGCACATGGGCGAAGACCTGGTGCCGGAACACCCGCTGTTCGCCCATGGCTACGTGGCGCCCCGCCATGACGAGGACGAACACGAGGCGCTGGACCAGTTCGACCTCGGCAACTACGCCAAGGATCACGAGGACATCCCGCCCATTCCCACGCCCTCGGTGCAGCACGCGCCGAAGGTCAGCGGCTATCACTTCGACTTCGACCTGACCCCGCGTCCGTCGCAGGCATCGGCCAGTGCGCCGGCCTCGACCGCGAAGGAAGAAGAGCTCGATGCCTCGGCGTCCAGCTGGCACTTCGAGGAGCCCGAAGCCGAGACGGTGACGGAAGGACAGCACGCGCACAGCCTGGACCACGGCCTGGAGCACGAAGCCGACCATGGCCTCAGCCACGAGCTGGGCGGCCACTTCACCGACGATCCGGTGGACACCAAGCTCGACCTGGCCCGCGCCTACCTCGACATGGGCGACCCGGACGGCGCCCAGGCGATGCTGGAAGAAGTGATGCACGAAGGCACGCAGATGCAGAAGGACGTGGCCAAGCGCCTGCTGGAAAGCATCCGCTGATCCTCGTTTTCTGAGCGATATCCCGCACGGGCCGGCCTTTGCCGGCCCGTGTGCGTTTGGGC
The DNA here is from genome assembly GCF_040545895.1 of Dyella japonica. Taxonomy (GTDB): domain Bacteria; phylum Pseudomonadota; class Gammaproteobacteria; order Xanthomonadales; family Rhodanobacteraceae; genus Dyella; species Dyella japonica_D. The sequence continues at coordinate 907,641 of NZ_JBEPMU010000001.1, read as the reverse complement.
CTGCTAACCTTTGCGCTTCTGTTGGCTGCTTTACTGGTTTTCATGCGCATTGCCCTGGGTATCGAATACGACGGCACCGAATTTTCCGGCTGGCAGCGGCTGACCCACGGCGAGACCGTGCAGGGCGCGCTGGAACGCGCGCTGTCGTTCGTTGCGGCGCACCCGGTGGAAGTGACCTGCGCCGGGCGCACCGATGCCGGCGTGCACGGCCGTTGCCAGGTGGTGCATTTCGATACCGAGGTGGAGCGCGACATGCGCGGCTGGACGCTCGGCGCATCGTCCAACCTGCCGGGTACGGTCGCCGTGCTGTGGGCGCAGCGGGTCGATCCGACCTTCCATGCGCGGTTCTCCGCGCGCAGCCGCCGCTATCGCTATCGCATCCTCAATCGCCAGGTGCGTGCTGCACTGGATGCGCGCTACGTCACCTGGGAGCGCCTGCCGCTCGACGCCGAGCGCATGCACGCTGCTGCGCAAGCGCTGATGGGTGAGCACGACTTCAGCGCATTCCGCGCCATTTCGTGCCAGGCCGCCCATGCGCGTCGCGAAGTGCTGGCGGTAAGCGTGCGGCGCGAAGACGAGCAGGTCATCATCGAGATCGAGGCCAACGCCTTCCTGCACCACATGGTGCGCAACATCGTCGGTTCGTTGCTGCCGATCGGTCGAGGCGAACAGCCGGTGCACTGGATGCACGAGCTGCTCGAAGGGCGCAGTCGCGAGGTGGCCGGTCCTACCGCGCCGGCTTCGGGCCTCACCTTTCTCGGTCCACGCTACGAGGCGCAATGGGGATTGCCGGCGGAGGTGACGCGATGACGCGCATCAAGTGTTGCGGCATGACCCGCATCGAGGACGCCTTGCTCGCCGCACGTCTCGGCGCCGACGCCATCGGCGTGGTGCTGACGGCGCGCAGCAAGCGGCGCGTCACCATCGCGCAGGCGCAAGCCATCGTGCGGGCGTTGCCACCGTTCGTCAGTGCCGTCGTGCTCCTGATGGACGACGATGCCGCGTTCGTTCGCGAAGCCATCGACGCGATCCAGCCGGACCTGCTGCAATTCCACGGCGCCGAATCCGACGACTGGTGCGCGCAGTTCGGTCGCCGCTATCTCAAGGCCATTGCCATGGGCGAAGGCGCCGCCGACTTGCCCAGCCTCCTCCGCTACCCGGGAGCGTCGGGACTCCTGCTGGATGGTCACGGCCTCGGCGAAGCCGGTGGCAGCGGCAAGGCGTTCGATTGGTCGCTGATGCCGCGCGATGTCACGCAGCCCTTGATTCTCGCCGGCGGCCTTACGCCGGCCAATGTCGCCGAGGCCATTCGCATCGCCACGCCGTGGGGCGTGGATGTGGCCAGCGGCATCGAGTCGGCGCCGGGCATCAAGGATTCGCAGAAGCTGGCGGACTTCATCGCAGCGGTTCGCCAAACGGACGGCCAGGGTCTGTAGACGTCGGCCCGCTGCTAGCATGGCTACTGGTCTGTCCGCCCAGGTTTCGCATGCCCGCCCCGATCGAAACATTCCACTATGAAGGCCAGCCCGATGCGCTGGACACCATCGTTGGAGGCGACAGGCCGCTCGTCATTCGCGGATTGGTCAATCACTGGCCGCTGGTCAAGGCGGCGCGCGAGTCGGACCAGTCCTTTGCTGCGCAATTGATGGCAGCCGACAACGGGGCGCCGGTCGACGCGCTGCTGATGCCGCCTGAAGCGGAGGGCGTGGTGGGTTATCGCGGCGAAGCGGAGGCGTTCAATTTCGAGCATCACCGCGCGTCGGTCACGCAGGCGCTGCAGCGGCTGCTGCAATTTGCCGATGCCGCGAACGCGCCCGGCATTGCCTTGCAGAGCGCACCCATCGCCAACTGCCTGCCGGGTCTGCTCGAACATCACGCCTTGCCGCTGCTCGATGCGTCGGTAACGCCGCGTCTGTGGATCGGCAACCGCGTCACCACACCGGCGCATTTCGACGAGTACCACAATATCGCCTGCGTGGCGTGCGGCGTGCGCCGTTTCACGCTGTTTCCGCCGGAACAGGTGCGCAACCTCTATATCGGTCCGCTGGACTTCGCGCCCACCGGCGCCGCCATCAGCATGGCGCGTCTCGATCGCCTCGACGATCCGCGCTATCCGCGTTTGCAGGAAGCCATGGCGCATGCGCAGGCGGCGGAGCTCGAACCGGGCGATGCCATCTATATCCCGCCGATGTGGTGGCATCACGTGGCCTCGCTCGGCAGGCTCAACGCGCTGGTGAACTACTGGTGGAAGAAGGCGCACGGCACGGGGCTCGCGCCCAATACGCGCCTGGGCGGCCTGCTGCATTGCATCCTGCTGTTCAAGTCGTTGCCGCCGGCAGAGCGCGCGGCCTGGCGCGAGCTGCTCGACTACTACGTGTTCAACGACGAAGACCCGGCGGCGCACATTCCCGAGGGCCGTCGCGGCTGGCTGGGCGAGCTCGACGAGGAACAATCGCGCAAGTTGCTCGAACGCATTCGCCAGTATCTGTGAGTTCGAGTTCGAGTTCGCGTTCTCGCGCGATTCGCGCGCTGCGCGCGGTGTTGTCCACAGTGAATGTGGATGCATCCGGTAAAAGCTTGTGGATAGGTGTGCTATCTGCCTGATGGCAAACACATCCTGACGCACTGCTGCAGAAATGCGCAGTGCGTCGACATGCATGCGCCGTCGATGCACGCGTGTTTTCCACAGCGAATGTGGATGCAGGCAGGCAAAGCTTGTGGACAAGTGTCCTATCTGCTTGACCGCAAAGAGGTCGCGACGCGTTGATGCGCGATTGCTCAATGTCGTGCATCGCTTTCGCCTATCCGCATGCGTGCCGCGCGCAAGTTTTCCACAGCGCATGTGGATGCCTGCGGGAGAAGCTTGTGGATAGGTGTGCTATCCCACTGACGCGAAAGAAGTCGCTACGCGTTGATGCGCAAATGCACAGCGCCGATCAGCTGCCTTGTTCGGCGAAGGCGGCCTTCAGCCATTCGGCAAGCGGCTCGACCCGCGCATCGGCGGCGCGTGCGGACGTCGCCAACACCCATTGCGGGCGTACATCGTGGAATCCCCACGGCGCCACCAGGCGTCCGGATGCAAGGTCACCCGCCACCAGTTGCGCCGGGGCGATGGCGAGTCCACGTCCCGCCACGGCGGCTTCGATCATGTGATAGAGGTGCGGGTAACCCTGTCCCAGTGTCAGTCGCTTGGCGGGCAGGCCGACGCTCTCTGCCCAAAGGCCCCATGCATCCGGACGCGATTGCGTGTGCAGCAGGGTTTGCTCTTCGATGTCCTGTGGCCGGCTGCCGGCGAATGGATGGGCCTTGGCAAAACCCGGGCTGGCCACGGGGCCGATGCGTTCGCTCGCCAGCGGATACACCCGCCAACCGTTTGGCCACGGTGGCTCGCCTGCCATGATGGCGGCATCGAGTCCGCCCAGCGATTCATCGAAGGCGGTTTCCTGCGGGCGCAGATGCAGATCGAGGTCCGGCAGTTCTTCCATCAGGCGTTCGAGGCGGGGAATCATCCAGCGGGCGAGCAGGCTCACCGGACATCCCAGAACGAATGGTGCGTGCGCGGTTCCGACGCGCAGCTCGTCGCAGGTGTCGCGCAATTGGGCGAACGCGGCCGTGCTGGTATCGCGCAGGCGCTGGCCGGCGGGCGTGAGCACGAGGCCGCGCCCCTGGCGCTGGAACAGCGAGGTGCGCAGGTCTTCTTCCAGTGCGCGAATGTGCCGGCTCACGGCGCCGTGGGTGACATGCAACTCGCTCGCTGCGCGGCTCACGCTGCCCAGGCGGGCAGCCGCTTCGAAGGCCAGCAGGGCGTTCAGCGAGGGCAGGGCACGGGGCATGGCACCTGTGAGTTTTACTGACGAGTCGTAGCCATCATATCGCTTTTTGCCACGGCTGCTTTCGGGTAGGTTGGGCGGTGTCTTTCTGTGACTTTCCCGAGTGCCTTCCATGAGCAAGATCGACTTCAGCGCCTATCCCGACGAACACGGGCGCTTCGGCAATTACGGCGGCAGCTACGTTGCCGAAACCCTGATGGCGCCGCTGGCCGAACTCACCGAGGCCTACCTGCGGCTGCGCAAGGATCCCGAGTTCATCGCCGAACTGGATCGTGACCTGAAGTACTACGTGGGCCGCCCCAGCCCCGTGTACTACGCCGAGCGGTTGAGCCAGCACGTGGGCGGCGCGCGCATCCTGCTCAAGCGCGAGGACCTGAACCACACGGGCGCGCACAAGATCAACAACACCATCGGCCAGGCACTGGTGGCCAAGCGCATGGGCAAGCCGCGCATCATCGCGGAAACCGGCGCCGGCCAGCACGGCGTGGCCAGCGCCACGGTGGCGGCGCGCTTCGGCCTCAAGTGCGTGGTGTACATGGGCGCGGTGGACATCGAGCGCCAGAAGATCAACGTCTACCGCATGAAGCTGCTCGGCGCGGACGTGGTGCCGGTGACGTCCGGTTCGAAGACCCTCAAGGACGCGCTCAACGAAGCGATGCGCGACTGGGTCACCAACGTGGCCGATACGTTCTACATCATCGGCACCGTGGCCGGCCCGCATCCGTATCCGCTGATGGTGCGCGACTTCAACGCCATTGTGGGCCGCGAGGCGCGCGCGCAGGTGCTGGAACAATTTGGTCGACTGCCGGACGTGCTCACCGCTTGCGTGGGCGGCGGTTCCAACGCCATCGGCCTGTTCCATGCGTTCCTCAATGACGAAGGCGTGCGCATCGTCGGCGCGGAAGCGGCGGGCGAGGGCATGGCGACCGGACATCACGCCGCGTCGCTGGCAGCCGGTCGACCTGGCGTATTGCACGGCAATCGCACCTACGTGTTGTGCGACGACGACGGGCAGATCACCGAAACGCACTCGGTCTCCGCCGGACTGGACTATCCCGGCGTGGGCCCCGAGCACGCGTTCCTGAAAGATGCCGGTCGCGCGGAATACGTGGGCGTCACCGACGACGAGGCACTCGAAGCGTTCCATCTGCTGGCGCGCACCGAAGGCATACTCGCCGCGCTGGAATCGAGCCATGCCGTGGCGCAGGCGATCAAACTGGCGCGCGAATACCCGAAGGACGGCCTGGTGCTGTGCAACCTGTCCGGTCGAGGCGACAAGGACGTTCACACCATCGCCGCACGCGAAGGAGTGCAGGTATGAGCCGCATCGATCGCCGCTTTGCCCAGTTGAAGGCCGATGGCCGCACGGGCCTCATTCCCTTCGTGACTGCGGGTGATCCGTCGCCCGAACACGCCGTGGCGCTGATGCATGCGCTGGTGGATGCCGGCGCCGACGTGATCGAACTGGGCGTGCCGTTCTCCGATCCCATGGCCGATGGCCCGGTGATCCAGCACGCCAGCGAGCGCGCCATTGAAAAAGGCGTGGGCCTCACCGATGTACTGGATTGGGTGGCCGCGTTCCGCCAACGCGACAACGACACGCCCATCGTGTTGATGGGCTATCTCAACCCGATCGAAATCCACGGTTACGAGCGCTTTGCCAGCGAGGCCGTGAAGGCCGGCGTGGATGGCGTGCTCGTGGTGGATTGCCCGCTGGAGGAATCGGCCGTGCTGGCGCCTCTGCGAGCGGCCGGCCTGCAGCAGATCCTGCTGGCGGCACCCACCACCGCACCCGCGCGTATGGTGCAGCTGTGCGGGTCCGCCCAGGGTTTCCTGTACTATGTCTCGTTCGCCGGCATCACGGGCGCGGCACGATTGAGCACTGGCGACATCGCTGCCCGCGTGGCCGAGATCCGGTCGAAGTCGAAGGCGCCGGTGGCCGTGGGTTTTGGCGTGCGCGATGCGCAGTCGGCCAAGGCCATCGCCGGCTTCGCGGATGCGGTGGTGATCGGCAGTGCGCTGGTAGAGCGGCTGGCCGGTGCGGAAGGTGTCGATGACATCACCGTGCGGGCGAAGGATTTCCTGGCGCCCATCCGCGCCGCGCTGGATGCGCATTGAGGACACGCTGCGTTCGTGACGCGGCGTCGCGTCATGAACGTTTGAGGTGTTGCGATGAACTGGCTCCAGAAAATCATGACCCCCCGTGCTCGCACGGAAGCCACCGGCAACGCCGGCAAGGGCAAGGTGCCGGAAGGCGTGTGGGAGAAGTGCGGTGGCTGCGGCACGGTGCTGTACCGTCCGGAGCTGGAACGCAACCTGATGGTCTGCCCCAAGTGTGGACATCACCACACCATCGAGGCGCGCGCTCGCCTTGATGCCTTCCTCGATCCGGGCTCGATGCAGGAGCACTGGGCCAGCATGGAGCCGAGCGACCCGCTCAAGTTCCGTGATTCCAAGAAGTACCGCGACCGCATCATCGCGGCGCAGAAGTCCACCGGCGAGAAGGACGCGCTGATCGCCATGAGCGGTCGCCTCAAGGGCCGTCCGCTGATGGCCGTGGCCTTCGAGTTCAGCTACATGGGCGGTTCGATGGGCTCGGTGGTGGGCGAGAAGTTCACCCGCGCCGCCGAACGCGCGCTGGCCGAGCGCAGCGCTCTCGTGTGCTTCTCCGCCACGGGTGGCGCGCGCATGCAGGAGTCGCTGTTCTCGCTGATGCAGATGGCCAAGACCTCGGCCGCGCTGGCGCGCATGCGCGATGCCGGCGTGCCCTACATCAGCGTGCTGACGCATCCCACCACCGGCGGCGTGTCGGCGAGCTTAGGCATGCTGGGCGACATCAACGTGGCCGAGCCCAAGGCGCTGATCGGTTTCGCCGGCCCGCGCGTGATCGAGCAGACCGTGCGCGAAACGCTGCCGGAAGGCTTCCAGCGTTCGGAATTCCTGGTGGAGCACGGCGCCATCGACCTCATCGTCGACCGCCGCGAGATGCGCGACAAGCTGGCCGATCTGCTGGGCATCATGATGAAGGCGCCGCGCGTCGCATAAGCGGTGCGTTGCGTCGCTCAAGAAAAACAGCGCCCGCGTGGCGCTGTTTTTTTGTGCGCGATGCGCTCCATTGCGCCATGTGTTACGCGCAAGAGTGCTGGCGGCGTAATCAGGCTCCCTGTTTTCCACAGCTCGCGTGGATAGCTGCTGCATAAGCCTGTGGACAACCCCGCGAACCGTGTTTGCCGACAACGGTTTGCGACATCGTGCTGATGTTTTGCCCAGTGGCAGCGATGTTTTCCACAGCGTTTGTGGATGTATGTGGAGCAAACCTGTGGACAAGCATCGCAACTGCTTGCTGCACAAGGCGATCGTTACGCCATGATCAAGAAGTAAGCAGCGCGCCCGACACCTTGCATGTCGGTTTTCCACAGCCAATGTGGATGCATGCGGGAAAAGCTTGTGGATAGGTTGCCTATCTCACTGATGCCAAAGCGATGGCGACGCAGTGATGCACAAATGCGCAGCGATTCGACAGCGCGTTGTGTGCGCGCCTCGTCTAGCGTTACGCCACCAGCACGTGCAGCGGCAGCACCCACAGCGACAGCGCACCCAGCGCACTGCCGATCACCGTGGCGGCAATCACGTCGCTCGGGTAATGCAGCCCAAGGATCACGCGCGACGCGCCCACCAGGGCCGTGAACGTGAGCAGCAGCGGCGCGAGCAACGGATACCAGGCCAGCGCGACGATGGTGAAGCTAACGGCCTGCAGCGTATGCCCCGAGGGGAAGCTGAACTCGTCCAGCGGCGGCACGTGGGCAATCACGCCGGGGCAGGCGCGGAACGGGCGGGGGCGGCGCGTCCAGCGCTTGAGCAGGCGATAGAGCAGCAGCGCGGTGAGGCCGGTAAGAGCCATCTGCGCGGCAGCCAGCAGGCCACGGCGTCCGTCGACCAGGGCGAGCACGGCCATCAATGAATACCAGAACACGCCATCGCCGAGCCGGCTGATGACGCCGAAGAACACGCCGACGGCGCGTCGCGTGCCCCAGCGGTTGGCGGCGACGCACATGCGCCGGTCGATGGCGAAGCGAGGGCCTGCAGGCAGTTCAGGCGTGTGCAGTGGCGGCATGGTGCTCATGCGCATTCTCCTTGGTGAGGGCGGGATGACACCAACGAAATGGTCCGCGTTGCCTCTCCCGTAGCCACAGGCTGTAGCGCGGCGCGCAGTGCAGGCTGGGCGCCTGTTCGAGCGTCGCGCTACCGCTTGTGGCTACGGGAGAGGCAACCCGAAGGGCCGAATCTGTTTGCGCGCATGCCCGCGTCATCACTCGGTTGTGTATCGACATACACGCCCTCGTTCTTCCTTGGCCTGCGCGCAAACAGATTCGGCGCGGGCCATTTCGTTGGTGCCATCCCGCCCTAGTTCACGCAACAGGTGCTCGAACTCGTTGATGACAGCGTCGGGTGAGAGATTGGCGATGCTCGCGTGCGCGGCACGGCCCATGTGGCGGATCAGGCTGGCGTTGGAAGCGAGCATGACGGTGGATTCGATGAAGCTCCGTTCGTCGCCGGCATCGATGCGATAGCCGTTCTGCCCGGTGTGCAGGTGCTCGCGTGCAGCGCCTTCTTCATAGGCGACCACCGGCAGCCCCGAGGCCAGGGCTTCGAGAATCACGTTGCCGAAGGTTTCGCTCAGGCTCGGGAACGGAAACAGGTCGGCACTGGCGTAGTGCTGCGCCAGCGCATCGCCGCGCTGCATGCCGGCAAAGATGAAATCGGGATTGGCTTCCTGCAGCGCTGCACGCGCCGGGCCATCGCCCACCCACACGTATTTCGCTTTCGGCACCTGCTGCTGCACGGCGCGGAAGGCGCGCACGGCAAGGTCGAGGTTCTTTTCCGGCGCGATGCGGCCCACATACAACACGACGGGCGTGTTGCCGTCCACGTTCCAGGCGTCGCGCAACGCGGCAGTGCGATGGCGCGGGTGGAACAGCTGCGTATCCACGGCGCGTCGCAGCAGGCGCGCGGTGTCTACGCCCAGTGCAGTGAGTTCGTTGGCGAGCGCCTCCGTCGGCACCAGCGTGGCGGCGGCGCGGCGATGGAAGTTGCGCAGGTAGTTGCGCACGATGGGCGTGAGGAAGCCCACGCCGTAGTGATCGGCGTAGGCATCGAAGCGCGTGTGGAAGCCGGTGGCGGTGGGAATACCCAGGCGTTTGGCGGCGCGTACCGCGGACCAACCCAGCGGGCCTTCCGTCGCCACGTAGATCGCGTCGGGGCGCAGGCGCGTCCAGCGGTCGCGCAGCGTGCCGCCCGCAGGCAGGCCGAAGCGCAGGCCGGGATAGCGGGGCAGGGAGGCGCCGCGCACTTCCAGCGCGACGATGCCGGGCTCGTCCTTGAAGGGTTGCTGCTGGCGGGGACGGATCAGGTCGACCGTATGCCCTTGCGACGCCAGTCCGGCGGCGAGGCTGTGCACGGTCAATGCCACGCCGTTGATTTCGGGTGGATAGGTTTCGCTGACAATGCCGATGCGCACTGGGAGTTACCGTTGGCTGGCCCGGTGCAGATTCCTCTGGCGGCGTTGCGGGGTCGTGGCGTATGCATGACGCCCGCATGACGGCAACCACGGCGTGCCATGCCATGCTGACGCTTCCACTACGTCTCCCGCGGGTACACTCGCGGGACTTGTCATTGCGGAGCCACATCGATGAAACGCTTTCTGCTTGCTGTTGCGCTTGCCGGCCTTGCCGGTGGAGCTGTTGCTGCCGATGCTCCCGGGCTTCCCGTGACGAAGGCGCCCGCGGGTGCCGAGGTCTACATCATTTCGCCCAAGGACGGCGCCGTCGTCGGCCAGGAAGTGACCGTGCTGTTCGGTCTCAAGGGCATGGGCGTGGCGCCCGCCGGCGTGAAGAAGGAAGGCACCGGTCACCATCACCTGCTGGTGGATGTGAAGGATCTGCCCGCGGCCGGCCAGCCGATTCCGAAGGACGACCAGCACATCCACTTCGGCAACGGCCAGACCGAGACGACGCTCAAGCTTGCACCGGGCAAGCACACGCTGCAGCTGGAACTGGCCGACGAAAACCATATTCCGTTCGATCCGGCGATCGTGTCCAAGCCAATCACCATCACGGTGAAGTAAGCGCCGGGGCGCTGAGCCTCAGTGCCCCAGGAAGACCGACACGCCCATGCTGACCATCCACAGCTGGGCGTGTCCGGCAATGCGGGCGCGCAGGCCGCCATCGATCTGCACGCGGCGCGTCAGCTGCCACGCCACGCCCGTGCCCGCCTCGGTGCCGCTGTGTTCGCCACGTTCGTGCACCTGCGCGAGTTCGACGTAGCCCACCATCGACTTGTTGAGCACGTGGCTTTCGTTGAGCGCGAACGTGCTTTGGCCGTCGCTGCCGGTGGTCGTCTGTTCCACATAGGCGCCAATGCCGTCGTTGTCGCCCACCTGCCAGTTCACGTCAACGCCGAGCAGGTATTGCCGGTGATCGTTGCGCACCTGGCGATCGCCGTCGGTGAATTCCACGCTGCCCAGGAAACCCCAGGTCCACGTCGCATCGGCCTTGTTGGGGGCGAACTTGAGCGCAAGCGTCGTGTCGCCGCGGCCGTGGCTCCAAGTGTCGAGGCCGGGGCCGGTGGTATGGATGGCATTGAAGGGCGAGGTGCCAAGCTGTGCCTCGAACGGGCCGCCCAGCCCCACACGCACCAGGCTGTCGGTGGTGTATTGGGACTGGATCTGGCCGCCGCCCAGGTTGTCCCGGGTCCAGGTGGGCAGGCCTTGCTCGATGGTGACGTCGCCCGCATTGAGCACCACGGCCGTGAAACCCAGGCCGGGGCGGTCGTAACCGGGATTGTTGTCCTCCGCGCGGACAGGGCATGCCACCGCGACGCCGGCCAGCGCCGTCGCAAAAAGCGCTGCGTTGACGGTTGTGACCGCCATGGATCGGTTCTTGCCCCCGTATCGGCTAAAATTCCGCACTTCTTTATCGTCCTTGCCCAAGCAGCCCATGACCGTCCGCACCCGCTTTGCCCCCAGTCCCACCGGTTTCCTGCATATCGGCGGCGCCCGCACGGCCCTGTACTGCTGGCTGGAGGCCCGTCGCCGCGGTGGCGAATTCGTGCTTCGCATCGAAGACACCGACCGCGAGCGCTCCACCGACGAAGCCGTGCAGGCCATCCTCGATGGCATGAACTGGCTGGGCCTGAACGCCGACGCCGCCCCCGTTTACCAGACCGCGCGTCTACAGCGCTACAAGGAAGTGGCGGACGAGCTGCTGAAGGCCGGGCTGGCCTACTACGCCTACGAGTCCAAGGAAGAGATCGAGGCCATGCGCGAGGCGGCGTACGCCAGGGGCGAGAAGCCGCGCTACAACGGCTATTACCGTGACCGCAACGAGCCGTACCGCGACGATCCGAACCGCGTCATGCGCTTCAAGAATCCGCTGGAAGGCACGGTGGTGTTCGACGACAAGGTGAAGGGTCGCATCGAGTGGGCCAACGCGGAGCTCGACGACCTGGTGATCTTCCGTTCCGATGGCTGGCCGACGTACAACTTCGCCGTGGTGGTCGACGACATCGACATGGGCATCACCGAGGTGATCCGCGGCGACGACCACGTGAACAACACGCCGCGCCAGATCAACATCTACAAGGCGCTTGGCAAGCCGGCACCGGAATTCGCGCACCTGCCGATGATCCTCGGCCCCGATGGCCAGAAGCTCAGCAAGCGCCACGGCGCGGTGAGCGTGATGCAGTACCGCGACGACGGCTTCCTGCCGCACGCGCTGCTCAACTATCTCGTGCGCCTGGGTTGGTCGCATGGCGACCAGGAAATCTTCTCCGAGGAGGAGATGGTCAAGCTGTTCGACGTGGCCGACGTCAACAAGGCCGCGTCGCGCTTCGACGTGACCAAGCTGTCGTGGCTCAACCAGCATTACCTGAAGACCGAAGAGCCCTCGGTGATCGCGCCGGAATTCGAATGGCACCTCACGCAGGCAGGCATCGATTTCAGCAAAGGCCCCAATCCCGCCGACGTCATCGTCGCCTTGCGTGATCGCGTGCAGACGCTGAAGGAAATGGCTGAGCGCGCCAAGATCTGGTATGGCCCCATCACCGAATGGGACGAGAAGGCCGTGGCCAAGCATCTGCAGAACGACAGCGCCGTGGCCGTGCTCACCGAGGCGAAGAGCCTGATCGCGAATGTCGAGTGGAAGCCCGAGCCGATCCACGGCGTGATCGAGCAGATCGCTGCCAAGCTGGAGCTGGGCATGGGTAAGATCGCGCAGCCGCTGCGCGTGGCGATGACGGGCACGCAGGTGTCGCCGTCGATCGATCACACCATCTACCTTGCGGGTCGCGAGGTGGCGCTGCAGCGCATCGACGACGCCATCGCCAAGGCGAAGGGCTGATTGCCTCGCACCAGCGCTGTCGCTCCTGTTTAGGGGAACGGCAGCGACAGGTCGCGATCAACCCGATACTTGACCTCGGCCTGACGCCTCGGCGGCCTGCCAGCCGCCGCCCAGGGCCTGTATCAGCGCTGCCGTATCGCTCAGTCGTGCGGCCTGCGCTTGGATGCGCGTGATGCGTGCCTGCTGATAGCTCTCCTGAGCATTGATCAGCACCAGCACGTTCACGTAGCCGAGCTGCTGCTGCTTCCGGGTGAGTTCCAGCGTGTGCGCCGCCGCGTGCTCGGCATCGGTGGCGGCGCTCAGGGCACGTGCATCGCTGTCGATGGCGTAGAGTGCGTCGGCCACGTTCTGGAAAGCGCCGAACACCACGCTTCGATACTCGGCCGCCGATTGCTGCAAGGCCGCTTCGGCGGCGCGCTGCTTGTGTTTCAGTGCACCGAAATCGAACACGGTCTGGCTCACGCTGCCAGCGAGCACCCAGAACACATTGTCGTCGGCGAACATGCGGTTGAACGAAGTCGCGCTGCCGCCATAGGCACCAGAAAGGGTGAACTGCGGCAGGCGGTTGGCCAGCGCCACGCCAACCTGGGCGCTGGCTGCGTGGACGTTTTCCTCGGCCGCGCGTACATCCGGACGCTGTTGCACCAAGTGCGCAGGTACACCTTGTGGCAAGGTCGCCGGCAGCACGAGGTTCTCGAGATCGAACGGTGTGGCATCCGCATGGTCTGGCGTGTCGCCGCACAGCACGGCGAGCAGATCGCGATTCTGCTCCAGTTGCTTCAGCAATCCGGGTAGCGCCTGCTTTGCCTGGGCCAGGGCGCTTTCCTGGGCGGCGACATCAAGCCCGGAGGCGTAACCGAGTTTTGCCTGCTTGTGCAGGATATCCAGCGCGCGCGTTTCTTCGGTAATCACTTCCTCGGTCGCATCGATCTGCGCGCGCAGCGAAGCTTCCGTGATTGCCGCATTGACCACGTTGGAGGCCAGGCTCAGACGTGCGGCCTCGAGTTGATAGCGCTGGTTGTCCGCTTGCGCCTGCAGCGACTCCACCGTGCGTCGGTTGAGCCCGAATACATCGGGCGCATAACTGATGTTGAGCTGCGCCGTGTGCAGCGTGTAGTACGTTGCGTTGGAGGTGAGCGTGGGCGACAGCGTGCCCACGGCATCGCGCTGGCGTGATGGCGTGTAGTTGAGCTGGGCAGAGGGAAAGTACGTGGCATGTTGCGCGGCGACGCTTTCCTGCGCCTGATGCAAGGCGGCAGCGGCGGCATCGATATCCGGATTACGGGCCAGCGCTCGCTGCACACGATCGTTCAAGGCATCCGATCCGAATACCTGCCACCAGGTTTGGGCGATGGTCTGCCCGGGAACGAATTGCTGCGGCGTGGCGGTAGCCTCGCCAGCCGTCGTCGTCAGCGTGTCACGTGTGAACCGGGTAGGTGAGGGCGTGTCCGGGCGCTGATAGTTTGGTCCTGGGGCACAGCCTGCGCAGCATGCCGCCATAGTGATGACCAGCAAGGTCCGAGGCACGGGCAAACGCAACGCGTATCGTCGCAGGCTCCGGTTTGCCCCGTGGTCATCTCGGCGAACGCCTGACGATGAGTGCTTCGAAGCAGATTCGATCAGTGACGTCATGCTGCCTCTCCACTCACGCGACGCTGCCTGCGCTTGTGCGACCACTCGACCACCAGTACCTGCAGTGCAGGCGCAACAATCAACAGCATCACCGGGCCCAGCAGCATGCCGCCAACCACCACGGTGGCGAGCGGGCGTTGCACCTGGCTGCCGATACCGTGGGACATCGCCGCGGGCAGCAGGCCAATGCAGGCAGACAATGCGGTCATCAGCATGGGGCGCATGCGCTGCTCGGCGGCCTGCGTCATCGCCTCCAGGGGCGTGTGGCCGGCGAACACCAGGTGGTTGAAGTAGGTGATGACCAGGATGCCGTTCATCACCGACACGCCGAACAACGACACAAAGCCGATCGCCGCCGAGATACTGAAATCCAGCCCGGAGCAATACAGGGCGATGATGCCGCCGGCAATGGAGAACGGAATCGCTGCCAGCGTGAGCAGGCTGTCTCGCCACGAATTGAACAGGGCGAACAGCAGCGCCAGGATCAAGCCCATCGCGATGGGCAGCACTACGGTCAGTCGCTGCTTGGCCTGTTGCAGGTCGTTGAACTCGCCGGCCCATGCCAGGTGATAACCGGAGGGCAAGGTCACCTGTTCGGCGATGCGTTTCTGCGCGTCGGCCACCGTCCCGCCCAGGTCTCGACCGCGTACGCTGAACTTCACTGGCACGAAGCGTTCGTTACGGTCGTGATAGATGTACGACGCACCTGTGTCGAGCGTGATGCTGGCCACGTCGCGCAGTGCCACGTAGCCGGTGCCGCCGTTGGGCAGGCTGTAGCCCACCTGGATGCGGCCGATGTCCTCGATGCTCTGGCGATACTTCGGTGCCAGCCGCACCACCAGGTCGAACTGGCGGTCGCCCTCCAGCACGGTCGTGGCCGATGTACCGCCGGCTGCCGCCTGCACCACGGTATTGATGTCGCCCGTGTTGAGCCCGTAACGCGCCGCCCTGGCGCGGTCGATGGTGATGTTGAGGTTGGGCTGGCCCAGCACGTGAAACACGCCAAGGTCCTGCACGCCCGGCACCTGCTGCATCACGTGCATCACCTGGTCGGCGAGGCGTTCGAGTTCCGGCAATTCGGGTCCCACGATCTTCACCGAGTTGGCGCCTTTCACGCCGGACAGGCCTTCCTCGATGTTGTCCTGGATGTACTGCGAGAAATTGAACTCCACGCCCGGCATGGCGTTTTCGAATTCATTTTGCAGGTCCGCCACCAGTTTTTCCTTGGTGTGGCCGGCCGGCCATTCGTCCTGCGACTTCAACGGTACGAACAGCTCCACGTTGTAGAAGCCCGAGGCATCGCTGCCGTCATCGGGGCGGCCATGCTGCGATACCACCGTGACCACTTCCGGATGCTTCAGCAGAATGCGCCGCAACTGGCCAACCTTGTCCTCGCCCGCTTCCAGCGAAATCGTGGACGGCATGGAGGCGCGAATCCACAGATTGCCTTCTTCCAGCGCCGGCAGGAATTCCGTACCCACGCGCGTAAGCAGCAAAACGGCGAGCAACAGAAAACCCACGCCCAGGCCCACCGTGATTCGCCGACGACGCAACGCCCAACGCAGCACCGGCCTATAGACGTAGCGGATGCCACGCACGAACCACGTCTCGGTTTCCTTGACGTGCTTGGGTAGCAGCAGCGACGCCAGCACGGGCGAAACGGTGAAGGTGGCGATCAGTGCGCCAGACAACGCATAGGCGTAGGTGCGCGCCATCGGATTGAATATCTGGCCTTCCACGCCCTGCATGGTGAACAACGGAATGAAGGCGGCCACGGTGATGGCCGAAGAGAACAGCACGGCGCGATCTACTTGCATGGCGCTGATGAACAGCAGGCGCAGGCGATCATTCCAGCCGTGCGTGGCGCCGCCGCGCATATAGGTGCCAAGCTCGCCCTGTGCCGAATCGTGGAGCAACTCCCTCTGTTCGCCGGCAGTCTTCTGGAAGTTGCGGAAAATGTTCTCGATCAGGATCACGGCCGAGTCGACGATGATGCCGAAGTCCACCGCACCCAGGGACAGCAGGTTGGCCGAATCGCCCATCAGCACCAAAATGATCACGCTGAAGAACAACGCCACTGGGATGTTGGCGCTCACGATGATGGCGCTGCGCAGATCGCCCAGGAAGATCCATTGGATCAGGAACACCAGCAAGCAACCGAAAATCAGGTTGTGCAGCACCGTGTGCGTGGTCACGGCGACCAGCGTCGAGCGGTCGTAGAACGGCACCAGTTTCACGCCGGCCGGCAGCGTGCCATCGCTGTTGAGCCTGGCGACTTCGGCCTTGACGCGCGCCACCACTTCGTTGGTCTGCAGCGTGCGGTTCATCACCACGATGCCGGTGACCACGTCGTCCTGCATGTCGCGGCCGGCGCGTCCCAGGCGAGGCACGGCGCCCACATCGACCTTGGCCACATCCTTCACCAGCACCGGTGTCCCGCTGGATTGCGCGAGCACGGTGTTGCCGATGTCGTCGACGTCCTTGATCAGGCCCACGCCGCGGACATTGACCGACTGTTGGCCAATATTGATCGTGCGCCCGCCAACGTTCGTGTTGGCATTGCCAATGGCGGCCACCAGCTGGGGCAGGGTGATGCCATAGCCTTGCAGCGTGTTGAGGTCGGCCTCGACGTCGTATTCCTTGGTGGTGCCACCCCATGTAACGACTTGCGCCGTGCCCGGCACGGAGAGCAATCGCCGCGTCACCACCCAGTCCTGCAGGGTGCGCAGTTCCGTCAGGCTCATCGACGGCGGCCCCACCAGCTGATAGCGGAATATCTCGCCGACCAGGCTGGAAGCCTGGATCTGAGGCTGCACGTTGTTGGGCAGGCTCACGTTCTGCTGCAGCGCCAGCGCGGCCTGCGTGTAGTCGAAGTAGTAATCGGTGCCGTACTTGAAGGTGACGCGAACGAACGACAACCCGTAGAACGACGTGGAGCGAATGCTTTCCACGCCGGGCGTGGTGGCCAGGCCCACTTCCATCGGGCGCGTGTAGTTGCGCTCCATTTCCTCTGCCGACAACCCTGGCGCCTGTGCGGTGATCTCCAGGATCACCGGTGCCGGGTTGGGATACGCCTCAATATTGAGCCTGGCGTAGGCAATCATTCCGGCAATGACGAACCCGGCGAGCGCCATCAACACGATGGCACGGCGGGTCAGCGCGAACGCGACAAGGCCTCGAAACACGATCAATCCTTATGAAAAGCGCGAGGCGCTGCCGTTCACTGCGATTGCAGCGCGAGCGCGTTGCTCAGGAATAGCGCGCCTTCGGCGGCAATGCGCTGATGCGGGGGGAGTCCGGCCAGCACCGGGTAATAGCCATCCCGGATGGCGCCCAGCTGCACGGCATGACGCGTGAAGTGCAGGCCATCCGCCGTGGTGAACACCACCATCGCGCCGGTGCCCTCGCGTACCACGGCATCGGCGGGCACGGCATCGTGGCGCGACGCCGGGGCAGTGGTAATGCTGTAGTCAGCGAGCATCTGCGGACGCAGACCCGCCGGCGGCGTGTGCAGCACCGCGTGCAGCATCACGCGGTGCGTGGCTGGATCGGAACTGCCACTGACGTAGTCGACCTGCGCATGGATCAGCTGCCCCGGCAGCGAAGAAAGGCTGGCCGTCATGGGCTCGCCGACGCGCACCTGTGTGGCATCCGCGTCGGAGACATTCGCTACCAGCCACAGGCTGTCGGCATCGGAGATCGTGAAGGGCGATGGCGTGCTGCCCGGCTGCATCAAGTCGCCCGGTGCGACGTTGCGTGCATTCACCGTGCCGCTGATGGGGCTGGCGATGCGCCATTCGCCATCGACACGGCGCGTGGCGGCGATGCGATCGATCTCCGCGTCACTTTTGTCGAAGATCCGCAGCGCGCGCCGCGCGGCCTGATAATTGCCTTCGGCCGTCTGTTGATCGGAGATGGCCTGTTCCAGGTCGCGCGGTGCATTGGCCTGCACCTGTGCCATGCCCTTGGCGCGCTCCAGTGCGAGTGTGGTTTGTGCCCGCGCGGCGGCGGCGCTTACCAAGGTCGCTTCGGCCTGCGCCAGATCGGGGCTGTCGACGGAGAACAACACCTGGCCGCGATGGACCTTGTCGCCCGCCTTGGCGAACACATCGCGCACGCGGCCGGCATAGGGCGACCCGACCTGGGCCACGTGGTCCTGGTCGAAATCCACGTAACCGACGGCATCGACACGCGGCGCAAAGTCCCGTTGAATCACGTCGGAGACGCGAACCTGCCTGGCCTGTTGCGCATTGATGGCCACCGTCTGAGGGTCGAGCGGCCTGGCTGGAGCTGGTGCGGCTTGCGCCATGGCCGGGGAGCCGTGGTGGATGGCGATCGCCAGCAGCAACGCTCCCAGCATGCTGCCGCCCGCGACCAGTCGTCCTTGATGCTTTCTCATGTTCTGTTGTCGTTGCTGGCCGGCGCCGGGGACGCGCACGAAATCAGCCAGGCGCTGTGCCTGGTCACCGCGATGTTTTCCAGTGCCTGCCAACGTATCGCTACGTCCGCGGGCTAGGCAGAAAAGTCGCGTGAAACTTAGTCCGATCGCATCGGCAGCAACAGTTACGATTTGGAAAGGTTGGCCGCGGGCAGCGTGATACCGACCATCAGGCCGGGCGAGGTGTCTTCCAGCGTGAGCTGGCCACGGTGCAGCGCCACGACGGCCGCCACGATGCTCAGTCCCAGCCCATTGCCGTGCTGGTGCCGGCTCGCATCCACGCGAAAAAAGCGTTCGGTGGCGCGCGACAACGCCGCCGATGGAATACCCGGTCCGTCGTCACGTACGCTGATGGTCGCCTGGTCGCCCGCCTGCAGGGCGCGTAGTTCCACATGCGCCCCGTTGCCTGCGTACTTGAATGCATTGTCGAGCAGGTTTGCCAGCACGCCCGCAAGCAAATGCCGATCGGCCAGCACCGATGGTTCGCCTTCGATCACGCACTGCAGATCGATGGACAGCGATTCCGCAGCGGGCCGGTAAAGTTCCACGATGTCGTCGAGCAGTTCGCGCAGCGCCAATGGCTCGAAGCTTTGTCGACGCACGCCGGACTCGGCCTCGGCGATCAGCAGCAGCTTATCCAGCACGGTGATCAGGCTGTCGATCTCGTCGATGGCGTATTGCGCACCCTGAGGCAGCCTCTGCTCGTTGGGATGGGCGCGCAGGGCCTGTTCCAGCGCTCCGCGCACCCGGCCGAGTGGCGTGCGCAGGTCGTGCGCAATCGCGTTGGAAACGCTGCGCGATGTTTCCATCAGGCGTTCGATTTCGTCCAGCATGTCGTTGATGTCGCCCGCCACCACGGCAAATTCGTCGCGCGACCTGCCCACCATGACGCGGCGATCCAGGCGGCCCGCCGCTATCTCGGTCGTCGTGCGATGAATGGCCTTGAGCTGGCGTTGCAGCTGCGAACGAAAGAGCACGGCACCGCCGCCGGCGAACATCAACGCCAAGATGCCGCCCAGGCTCAGGGCCACCAGGATCATGTGCTCGAGCTCGCGTACGTCGCGTATATCGCGTCCCACCAGCAGTACGCTGCCATCGGGAAAGCGATGGCTCAGCACGCGGCTCAACGAGCGGACGCCCAGGCGTTGCACTTCCATCTGGCGCAGGCCGTCGTGATTGACGGCAGAGGGTGGCCACGCCGTCAGGTTGCCGATCAGTGGATGGCCTGCCGCGTCGAGCAGTAGATAGATTTCGGTATCGCTGTCCTGGTTGTCGGTGAGCAGTCCGTGCACCTGCAGGGTGAGCACGCCGATACCCTGTTGCTGATCCACTTGGATGAGATGGCGCGAGGCGCTGCGGAGCTGTTCGTCGATATTCCGGCGAAACAGCCCGGCCGTGCCGACGTAGAACACGGTGGAGACCATGGCCACCGACAGCAGCAACAACAGGCCGTAACCTGCGGCCATGCGAAACACCACTGAGTGCCGAAAACTAGCCATCGGAGTTGGGGTGGCCGATGGTGAAGCCCACGCCGCGTACTGTGCGGATCAGCGCTGGTGTTCCTTCCTGGTCGATCTTGTTGCGCAGGCGACTCATCTGCACGTCGATCACCTTCGTCTCTGGATCGAAGTGATAGCCCCAGACCGCCACCAGCAGCATCTTGCGGGTCACCACTTCGCCCTGGTGGCGCATCAGGTATTCCAGCAGCTGGTATTCGCGTGGCTGCAGCGGTATCGGCTGGCCGTTGCGGAAGGCGCGGCGCGTGCGCGGCTCCAGAATGAGATCTTCCACGCGTAGCGTTTCGGTTTCGGCGCGCTGGCCGGCCCGCCGGGCCAGGGCTTCGATGCGGGCCAGCAGCTCATCAAGGGCGAAGGGCTTGGTCAGGTAGTCGTCGCCACCGCTGCGCAGACCGCGTATGCGCTCATCCAGGCTGCTCAGCGCGCTCAGTACCAGCACCGGCGTGCGGTCGTCGCACAGGCGAATGGCGGCCAGAATGTCCAGCCCGTCCAGGCCGCCGGGCAGCATGCGGTCCAGCAGCACCACGTCCCATCGTTCGCCTGCGGCGCGCGCCATGCCGCTCGCGCCATCATGGCAGACCGCCACCTCGTGGCCCGCCTCGGCGAGGCTCTCGCGAATCAAGGCGGCGGTTTGGGTGTCGTCTTCGATCAGGAGGCAACGCATGGTTCGTATCCGGTAACGAAACGGCGGTGGCGATGGTGCAAGCCACGCTCGGACATCGCATCATCCGCCTATCGTAGTGAGTTGACGGGGTGGGCGTGGAAGAGCTGCTGGACAAAGCGATGCAGGGCGTCGACCCCGACGCGCCCGACGCCTTCATGCACATCTTCCTGAACCTGATGGGTCTGGTTCCGTGGGTAGCGTTGTTCTGGTGGAGCGTGTTGTTCGTGGTGGTGGGCGCGTTGCTGGGATGGTGGCGCGGTCGCACGGTGGAAGGCATTGTGCTGGCGGCGGTACTGGGGCCGATCGGCTGGATCATCGTGCTGCTGAGGCCGCGGCCCAAGCCCAGGGCCGTGCCGCCGCCGCTGCCAAGGCGGCGTTGAGCAGCCACTTGCGATATCGCGCCTCAAGCTCCACGTAAGTGACGGTGTATGATGGCTTCCGAGGTGAATCCATTGAGTCATGCCGTCGACAAACCGCACACGCATCACCACCATCACCACGACGACGCGCAAAGCTTCGTTCGTGCGGTGGAGCATGCCAGTGAGGAACGTGGCCTAAGGCTCACGCCGTTGCGCAAGGAAGTGCTAGAGCTGGTCGCTGCCGCCGGCAAGCCGGTGAAGGCGTACGACCTGCTGGACCAGTTGCGCGAACGGCATGGCAACGCGGCGCCGCCCACGGTGTATCGCGCGCTCGATTTCCTGCTCGAGCATGGCTTCATCCACAAGCTGGAATCCATCAACGCGTTCGTCTCCTGCCATCATCCGGCCGAGGCGCACCAGGTGCCGTTCCTCATCTGCGACAACTGCTCCAGCGCGCAGGAAGTGTGCGACGAGCGTGTGGCCGAACTGATCGAGGCGCAGGCCAAGGCCTTCGGATTCCGCCCGCAGGCGCAGACGCTGGAAGTGCACGGCCTCTGCAAGCACTGCCGCAAGGGCTGACGCTCCCTCCCGTGCCTGCCTGAACGGGCCGGTGGGAGGGGTTTGCGTTTAAGGCGTTATAATGTAACATTGCGTCATCGGGTCACCCACGACCCCTCTGTGCTCCGCTCCGGTCCCCGATCCGATGGAAGCTCCCCAGCAGAACAAGAGTCGCTTTTGGTCCGTGGCTGACAGGGTTGGCGCGACCGCGTCGTTCCTGTGCGCCATCCATTGCGCGGCGCTGCCGTTTGTCCTCGCCGTGTTGCCGTTCGTCGGCCTCGGTTTCCTGGCCGACCACGCGTTCGAACGCGGCTTCGTGATGTTCGCCAGCGCGCTCGCGTTGATCAGCCTCATCAGCGGCTATCGGCATCATCACCGTCCGCTGCCGCTGTTGCTGGCGCTGCCGGGCCTGGCGTTGCTGATCATGGGCGTCACCTTTGCCGAGCATTACGGCATTGCGCTGCACAGCGTGATGGTGACCTGCGGCGGCTTGCTGGTGGCGGGCGCGCACTTCGTGAACCTGCGCACGCACCGTGCCTTTCACGTGCACGACGCCCAGTGCGCTCACTGAGCATGGCGGCAGATCGCGTCGTGATTGTGTAACGGGGCCGCTGATTCCTAGCATTTGCCCATGAGTTCCGCGCACGCGCACACCCACGATCATCACGACCATGACCACGCTCACGGCCATGCGCATGGTCATGCGCACGCCCACGGCGGCGTCACCGGTCGCGAAAAGAAACTGATCCTCGCCTTCGTGCTCACCACCGTGATGATGGTGGTGGAGATGGTGGGCGGTTTCTGGTCCGGCTCGCTGGCACTGGTGGCCGATGCCGGCCACATGCTGATCGACGCGCTGGCGCTGCTGCTTGCCGTAGTCGGCGCATGGTTTGCGCGTCGGCCGGCGGATGCTCGCCGAAGCTATGGTTATGGCCGCCTCGAAGTGCTTGCCGGCTTCGTCAACGCGCTCACCCAGTTCGTGCTGGTAGCGTTCATTGCGTACGAAGCGATCACTCGATTGTTCGAACCCGCGCATATCCTGTCCGGGATGATGCTGGTGGTCGCGTTGATCGGCCTGGTGGTGAACGTGCTGGTGCTGAGCACGCTGCATGGCCACGCGCATGACGACGTGAACCTTGCCGGCGCAACGCTGCACGTGCTGGGCGATCTGCTCGGTTCGGTAGCGGCCGTGATCGCGGCGCTGCTTGTGCGCTGGATGGGCTGGAACTGGGCCGATCCGGTGCTGTCGCTGCTGGTGTCGCTGCTGATCCTCCATAGCGCGTGGCGGCTGCTGCGTCGCTCCTCGCACATCCTGTTGGAAGGCGTGCCCGAAGGCATGAACACGGGTGACGTGGAAGAGGCATTGCGTGGCGCCGATGTTTCCATCCGCGACGTGCACCATCTTCACGTGTGGCAGCTGGCCTCCGGCTCGCGCATGGCGACGCTGCATGCCGAACTGCATGACGGCGCGAGCAGCACGCCGGCCATTGTGGCCATCAACCGGGTGCTGGCCGAGCGCTTCAGCATCCAGCATGTGACGGTGCAGATCGACGCCGGGGACTGTCCCGACGAAAAGCGCGGCTGCGCCGGCCCCGGTTGCCGCTGACTATTGCGCTTTGGACGGTCGCTGATACGATGGTCGGCCGTATTCACCCTAACGAATCAAGGAGTTCCCCATGGGCAAGGGCGATCGCAGGACCCGTCGTGGCAAGACCTACCGTGGCAGCTACGGCAACAGCCGCGCTCATTCGCTGCAGCCGGCCGTGGCCGGTGCCAAGGCGACCGTGACCAAGCCGGCAGCCGCCAAGAAGGCCGCGCCGAAGAAGAAGTCGGCCTAAGCGCCTGGCTTCACAAAAAAAGCCTCCGCCTGGCGGGGGCTTTTTTTATGGGCGGAGCGAAGGCTCAGGAGGCGGGAGACGGTTCCTCGCCGCCCACATAGAGCTTCCGCAGCACGTGGCTCCCGCCGATCCAGTAGCAGAGCTCGGCAGGCTGGTTGACGTTCCAGACGGCCAGGTCCGCACGTCGGCCGACTTCCAGCGTGCCACGGTCGCTGAGACCGAGGGCCAGCGCCGCATGCACGGTGACGCCGCGCAACGCTTCCTCCGGCGTGAGCCGGAACAGCGTGCAGGCCATGCCGGCGGCGAGCCGCAGCGAGAGCAGGGGGGACGTGCCGGGGTTGCAGTCGGTGGCGACGGCCATGGCGACGCCGTGTTCCCGCAGGCCGGCGATGGGCGGCAGCCTGGTTTCGCGCAACGCGTAGAACGCGCCTGGCAGCAGCACGGCAACCGTGCCCGCATCGGCCATGGCGCGTATGCCGCTTTCGCTCAGGTATTCCAGATGATCGGCGGAGAGGCCGCGATAGCGCGCCACCAAGGCGGCGCCGTCGAGGTCCGACAACTGCTCGGCATGCAGCTTCACCGGCAAGCCCAACTGCGTGGCGCGATCGAATACGCGACGCGTTTCCTCAAGCGTGAAACCGATGTTCTCGCAGAACGCATCGACGGCATCGACCAGGCCTTCGGCCGCAAGCGCAGGGAGCATGTCGTCGCATACCAGCGACACATAGCCGGCGCGGTTCTCGCGATATTCGGGTGGCAACGCATGCAGGCCGAGGAAACTCGTGCGCACCGCGATGCCCAGCGCCTTGCCGATGCGGCGCGCGACGCGCAGCATGCGGCGCTCGCTGTCCACGTCCAGCCCGTAGCCGGATTTGATTTCCAGCGTGGTGACGCCATCGGCCATCAGGGCGTGGGCGCGCGGCAATGCTTGTGCGAACAGCGCGTCTTCGCTTGCCTCGCGCGTGGCTTTCACGGTCGACACGATGCCGCCGCCCGCGCGCGCGATCTCTTCGTAGGTGGCGCCGTTGAGGCGTAGGTCGAATTCATGCGCGCGATTGCCGCCGAACACCAGGTGCGTGTGGCAATCGACCAGGCCGGGCGTGATCAACGCACCGCCGAGATCCTCCACGTGCGCGGCAAGCGACGGCGCGTCGCCCGGCAGCGCATCCATCGGGCCTATCCATGCGATGCGTCCTTCGTGCATGGCGATGGCGCCGCGCTCGATCAGTCCATATGACGCGTCGCCCGCGAAGGTCGCCAGCGTGGCGTTGATCAGCAAATGGTCCCAGCGTGGCGTCATGACGGTCGTTGATCGGTCGGGGAAGCGGTGTCGGTGGGAAGCGGCGGCGTGGCGGGGTCTTCTATCAAGACTTGTCCGTCGTTGTCCTCGGGCACCGCTTCGGCGGCACGACGCGCCAGTTCCAGTTCATAGCCGCGGATAAGCTTGTCGGCCAGCGCGCGGTACACGGGCTGGCGCGAGAACAGCGATGAAGCAGCGCGCGCGATCAGGCAGGTGGCCATGATCGGCAGCACCATCTGCTGATTGTCGGTGAGCTCCATCGTGATCACCGTGGCGGTGAGCGGTGCCTGCGTCACGCCGGAAAGATAGGCCGCCATGGCGAGCAGCGCCACGGCGGAAGGATCGACGCCCGGCAGGATGGCGCTGAGGTTGTTGCCCAGTCCTGCGCCCACCGCGAGCGCAGGCGAGAAGATGCCGCCCGGAATGCCCGCCCAGTAGGAAGCGACGTTGCCCAGGAATTTCAGCACGCCAAAACTCGTCACGATGTCCGAGTGGCCTTCCAGGATGCCCTTGGCTTGTGCGTAACCGGTGCCGTAGAGGCCGGTGTTGGTCAGCTGGCTGAGCAGCACGAGCGCTAGGCCGCAGGCGGCGGCGAACACCACCGGCTGGCGCGCGCGCAGCCTGCCGATGACGCCGCGAAAACCGGTATCGCTCGGCAGGATCAAGCGCGCGAACAAGCCACCCGCAAGACCGCACACGATACCCGTGGCCAACACCGCCCACCATGCCTCGCCCAACGGCAGGCCAATGTTGAAGTGGCCGAAATAGGCGTAGTTGCCAAGCATGCCCAGCGACACGAGGCCGGCGATGAACACCGCCGTGAGCAGGATGCCACTCATGCGATGTTCGAACGAGCCGCTCATTTCCTCGATGGCGAACACGATGCCGGCGAGCGGCGTATTGAACGCCGCGGCGAGGCCCGCTGCGGAACCGGCGAGAATGAAACGGCCCGCGGCGGCAGGTTCATCAAAGCCGAAACGTCGACCCAGCGTGTAGAGCAAGCCGGCGCCCACGTGCACGGTGGGTCCTTCGCGTCCCACTGATGCGCCGCCGAGCAGGGCGGCAAGCGTCAGCGCCATCTTGCCGATGGCCACGCGCAGCGACAACAGGCCTTGTCGGAAACCTTCGTCTTCGACTTTGAGTGCCGCAATGGCTTGCGGAATGCCCGAGCCACGTGTGGGCCTGAGTGCGCCTTCGGTGAGCCACGCGAGCAGCGCGAACGTCACCGGCGTGATCAGGAATGCCCAGAGGCGGTTGCGCGTTACGACGCCGTGGAAGACGTTGAATGCCCAGTCCGCCGCTTGCGCAAAACCGATGGCCGCCAAGCCCACCAGCACGGCGCCGCCCCAGAACAGCACGCGTCGACGCCATTGCACTGGCGAAAACAGTTCCGATCCGGCGAGTTGCTGAAAGCGTCCAGTGACGGACGAGGCCCGTGCGTGTTCGTCGTCAGGCCCGGTCACGATGTCGGCTCGGATTTGCGGGTCCAACGTGTTTCGTAGAGATCAAAGCGACGGTCCTTGAGGTTTTGCACGGCGCCTGCATTGCGCGCACGCGCCAGGCTTTCCAGATGAAGATCGGCGAAGAGCACGGTTTCGATGTTGGGCGTGGAGTCGGCCGCAATGCCGTCGCGCGCGAACGGGAAATCGCTGGGCGTGAGAATGCAGCTCTGGCCGTACTGGATGTCGAAGTTGTTCACGCCCGGCAGGTTGCCGACGTTGCCGGAGAGCACCACGTAGCACTGGTTCTCGATGGCGCGGGCCTGCGAGCAATAGCGCACGCGCAGGTAGCCTTCGCGCACGTCCGTGCAGAACGGCACGAACAGGATCAACGCGCCCTGGTCGGTGAGGTGCCGCGCGACTTCGGGGAACTCCGAGTCGTAGCAGATCATCACGCCGATGGGGCCGCAGTCGGTCTGGATGGTGGCCGCCGTGTCGCCGCCGGTGATGTTCCACACCGTGCGTTCGCTCGGCGTGGGATGAATCTTTTCCTGCTCGTGGATCGAACCGTCGCGCAGGCACACATAGCAGACATTGTGGATGTCGCCGTTGGCCTGTTCGGTGGGGTGCGAGCCGGCCACGATGTTGATGTTGTAGTGCACGGCCAGCCGGCTGAAGAGTTCCTTCACCTGGGGCGTGTACTGGCTGAGCTTGCGGATGGATTCGACCGGTGAAAGTTCTTCGTTCTCGATCGACAGAAGTTGCAACGTGATCAGCTCGGGGAAGGTCACGAAGTCAGCGCTGTAGTCGGCGGCGATGTCGGTGAAATACTCCACCTGCGTCGCGAACTCCTCGAACGAACGGATGCGCCGCTGCTGATATTGCACGGATGCCACGCGAACCATGTCGGGCAGGCGCTGCGTCGAGGGGATGGACGGAATGTCCGGGTGATCCATCAACTGCGGATTGCGCCATACCAGATGCGCCGCATAGCCCAACGATTCATAGTCTGAAGGCACGTAGCCGCGCAGCAGGCCGATGACTTCGAACTCGTTGCTCAGCTGGAAGCTCAGCGTCTGGTCGCGTCGCTTGCCTTCGACCACGGCCTGCACATAGGCATCGGCGCTGCCGTAGCGCTGCAGGTTGCGCGCCAGGCCGGGGATGCGTCCGCCAAACACGATGCCGCGCAGTTTCAGGTCGGTGCACAGGCGCTTGCGTGCCTGATACAGGCGTTGGCCGATGCGCATGTTGCGGTAATCGGGATGCACAACCACTTCCATGCCGTACAGCCAGTTGCCATCGCGGCGATGGCGCGAGGCCATGCCGCCACCGGTGATCTGCATCCACGTATGCGCCGCGAGAGCGGTGGCTTCGTCGATGCGGAAGGTGGCGCAGTAACCGACGATCTTGCCTTCGTACTCCACCACGAACTGGCCTTCGGGAAAGTGCGTCTGCTGTGAGCGCAGCATTTCCGCCGAATGACCCCATTCGGGTGTGTATACGCGGGCGGTGAGGTCGACCAGTGCGGGCACGTCGGCGGGCTTGGCCTGCCTGACCAGCAGCTTCGGAGTGTGTTCCTGGGATTTCTTGGCCATTTCCCCATTATGCCGCACCGATGTGAACGAGGCGCCGTAGCCAGCGGTTACACTGGATGCTCTGTTCCCGAGGAGCCTGCTCATGGCAGTCACCGTCCCGACCCGCTACGCCGCCGACCGACTCTGGACACCGCAGGGCTGGGTGTCGGATGCGGTGCTGGCCATCGACGATGGCGGCATGCTGGCGGACATCGGCACCGGCGAAGGCGAGCGCCTGGGGCGCTGGGTGTTGCCGGGCATGCCCAACCTGCATTCGCACGCGTTTCAGCGCGCCATGGCTGGCCTTGCCGAACGCAAGGGCAAGAGCGACGACAGTTTCTGGACCTGGCGCGAAACCATGTATGCGTTTGCGGCCACCGTCGGGCCGGACGAGCTGCAGGCCATCGCCGCGCAGCTGTACATGGAGATGGTGAAAAGCGGTTACACGCAGGTGTGCGAATTCCACTACCTGCATCACCAGCCCGACGGCACGCCCTACGCGCAGCCCGAAGCGATGTCGCTGGCGTTGATCGAGGCCGCACGCGAGGCCGGCATCGCGCTCACCTTGTTGCCGGTGCTGTACATGAGTGGCGGCTTCGACGGTCGCCCGCTGGCGCCGCGCCAGCGCCGCTTCGGCCACGACGTGCCCGGCTACCTGCGCCTGCTCGAAAGCCTGCGCAAGCACGAGAGCGAACGTGTGCGCGTGGGCATCGCGTTGCATTCGCTGCGTGCCGTGCCCGAAGAGGCATTGCAGGCCGTGCTCGCCGATAACGCCGCCAAGGCCTGTCCGATCCATATCCACATCGCCGAACAGATTGGCGAAGTGCAGGATTGTCTCGCCACGCGTGGCGCACGCCCGGTCGAATGGTTGTTCGATCATGCGGCGGTGGACGCACGCTGGACGCTGATCCACGCCACGCACCTGAGCGACAAGGAAACCGTGCAGATCGCACGCAGCGGCGCGGTGGCGGGCCTATGTCCCACCACCGAGGCGAACCTGGGCGATGGCCTGTTTCCGTTGGCGTCGTTCATCGATGCAGGCGGCACGCTGGGCATCGGTTCCGATTCGCATATCTCGGTGTCGCCCGTGGAAGAGCTGCGCTGGCTGGAATATGGCCAGCGTCTTGCCACGCGTCATCGCAACATCGCCGCGCGTCGTCAGGATGACAGCGTGGGCGAGACGCTCTGGAAGGCCGCCCTGCGCGGCGGTGCAGTGGCCTCGGGCCTGCCCATCGGCGAGTTGCGTGCGAAGGCGCGCGCCGATCTGCTGGTGCTCGATGATCGCGCGCCACTGCTTGCCGCACGCGACGAGCGCTCGGTGATCGACAGCTTCCTCTTTGCCGGCAACACACCGCTGGTGCGCGACGTGGTGGTGGGCGGCGAATGGATAGTGCGCGGTTTCACCCATCGCGATGAAGACCGCATCGCCGCGCGCTACCGCTCGGTGATGCAACGCCTCGCCCAGCAGCACTGAGGCGCAAGTCCAAGGTCAGCATGAACGGTGGCTGCGATTTCCATGAATCGCAGCCATCGGTTTCAGGCGTCCCCGTCATCGGGTCATTCGAGGCCGGCGTTTTCCGCATCGAACCCACCCGAAGGAGAACCCCATGCGTCGACTCTTGCTGATCGGTCTCGGCCTCGCCGTCATGTTCAGCGCGAGCCTCTCACTCACCGGTTGCGTGGTGGTGGCGCCACGGCCGCACTATGCGGCACGCGTCTGGGTGCCGGCGTACTACGCGCCGGGTAGCGTGTACGTGTCGGGCCACTGGCGTTGAAGATGATTCGTCATGTGTTTGAAGCGGATACGGTGATGATGCACAGGCATAGCGCCTGACGTTCACCTTGGCTCACGGCATGGGCTCGCGCCAGCAGGGGCGAGCCCCATCGCCGGATCAGTGAGCCGCCATGTGCGCACGCAGG
Source organism: Dyella japonica (assembly GCF_040545895.1). Classification (GTDB taxonomy): domain Bacteria; phylum Pseudomonadota; class Gammaproteobacteria; order Xanthomonadales; family Rhodanobacteraceae; genus Dyella; species Dyella japonica_D. The sequence goes on along the minus strand of NZ_JBEPMU010000001.1, from coordinate 878,176 downwards.
TGATCGATGAACGCGCGCAATTTCGGCGGCACCTGCAAGCGGCTGGGATAGTAGAGATAGAAGCCATCGAACGGCGGCAGCCAGTCGTCGAGCACGCTTTCCAATCGTCCATCGGCCAGCGCCGCGCGCACCGAGGGTTCCACCATGTGCGTCAGCGCGATGCCGCCGATGGCGGCGCGTATCGCCATGCTGGGATCGTTGGTGGTGATGGGCCCGTCCACATCGAGTTCGAACCACTGGCCTTTGGACGCGCCCGACGGATGCGCAAATTCCCAGCGGTAGATCGCGTTGCTGCTGAAGCGGAAACGCACACAGTCGTGCGCCGCCAGCTCGCGTGGATGCGCGGGGCGACCATGCGCCGCGAAATAGGCCGGCGAACCCACCACCACCGCGCGCTGCGGGCCGCCTAGCGGCAGCGCCACCATGTCGCGTTCCAGGCGTTCGCCCAAACGGATGCCGGCATCGAAGCCTTCCGCAATCAGGTCGGTGAGGCGGTTCTCTACCTGGATATCGAGTTTCACCTCCGGCCATGCGCGCATGAAGCTGGCGACGCTGGGCGCGATCAGATGGTCCAGCACCATCTGCGGCACGGCGATGCGCAGCGTGCCGGCGGGTTTGTCGCCATGCTGGCGCAGCGCGTCGATGGCGTCGTCGATTTCGCTGAGCGCCGGAGAAATGCGTTCGAGGAAGGTGCGGCCGGCTTCGGTGAGCCCCACACGACGGGTGCTCCGGTGCAGCAGGCGCACGCCCACGTGATCCTCCAGCTGGCGCAGCGTCTGGCTGAGCGCGGAAGCGGTGACCTCCAGTTCGGCGGCGGCACGGGTAAAGCTCCCGTGCCGGGCGATCAGGCGGAAAGCGCGCAGGGCGGTGGCGTGGTCCAGGGCCATTGATTAGCCGTTCTTAATAAAGCATCCACAAGATGCGGATTTTTCCCCGTAATGGCAAGGCGCATGCTTCGGCCATCCGTTCCACCCACCATCACGGGAGTTCGCCATGTCGCTCGATGCCTACTACACCCTCGGCCGGTCCGGCCTGCGCGTCAGCCGCCTTGCCCTGGGCACCATGACCTTCGGGGACAACTGGGGCTGGGGCGCCGCGGAAGACACTGCCCGCGCCATGTTCGACCGCTATCTGGCTGCCGGCGGCAATTTCATCGATACGGCCGACCTGTATACCGATGGCGCGAGCGAAGAACTGCTGGGCGAGTTCGTGGCCGATAGCGGCACGCGCGACCGCGTGGTGCTCTCTACCAAGTTCACCTACAACGCCCAGCCCGGCAACCCGAATGCGGGCGGCAACGGCCGGAAGAACATCCTGCGCGCGGTGGAAGGTTCGCTGCGCCGCCTGCGCACCGATTACATCGACCTCTATCTCCTGCACACCTGGGATCGCCTGACGCCCGCCGAGGAAGTGGTGCGCACGCTGGACGACCTGGTGCGCGCCGGCAAGATCCGCTACGCCGGCCTGTCGGACGTGCCCGCCTGGTACGCCTCGCGCGCGCAGACCTACGCCGAGGCACACGCGCTGACGCCGCTGGTGAACCTGCAGTTGGAGTACTCGCTGATCGAGCGCCACATCGAACACGAGTTCGTACCGATGGCCGTTGAACTCGGCATGGGCATCACCGCGTGGAGTCCGCTGGGCATGGGCCTGCTGTCGGGCAAGTACAAGTCGAGCCAGTCTGGCGGCGCGGGCGATGGTCGCCTCTCGAAGATTTCCGGCGCGCCTGGTTTTGATCGCTTCACTGAGCGCAACTGGGCCATCGTCGGTGCGCTCGAAGAAGTCGCCGCGAAAATGCACAAGCCGATGGCGCAGGTGGCGCTCAATTGGGTGGCGACGCAGCCGGGCATTGCTTCGGTGATCATCGGCGCCACGAAAATGGCGCAGCTGGACGACAACCTCGCTGCGTTGTCATTCGACATTCCCGCCGACCTGCGCGCCCGCTTGAACGAAGCCAGCGCGCTGGAGCCCACGTTCCCGTACTGGTTCTTCGGCGACGTGCAGCAGTCGCGCATCCATGGCGGTGTGTCGGTGGGCAGCAAACCCGATGGCTATGGGCCGCCCATCTTCGTGCCGGCGCAGCAGCAGGCTGGCTTCAAGGCCGACTGATCGCCGTCGGAAGGGAGCGCACCCTGTGCGTTACTGGCGATAACGGGGGCGTGCGTTCGCGCACAGGGTGTGCTCTTGGAAAGCCAAAAAAACGGCGCCAGCATGCAGGCTGGCGCCGAGTTTTCTTGCTGGCGCGAGGACGCGCCGGTGGTTCTTATGACGTCGTCCGAACCGTTACTGGGCCGAGGACGAACCCGTGGTCGGGTGCTGGGCCTTGAACTGTTCCCACTGCTGGTGACGTGCTTCGCGCTGGGCCTTGAAGCTGGCCAGCTGGGCCTGCTGGGCGGGGCTAAGGATGGCGTAGACCTGGGCGCGAATGGCGGCGCGCTGCTGCACGCGAGCCGTGGTGGCGGCGCCTTCGGCCTGGGCCAGGGCGGTAGCCGCAGCCTGGTAACCGGAAGCATTCGGCGCCATCTGCTCGAAGGCTTCGCGCTGCTGGCGTAGTGCCTGGCGCTGCGCCTTACCCTGCGAGAAGGCGCCCTGCATGATCTGCTTGATGCTGGCCTTCTGGGCGTCCGTCAGGTTCAGCTTGCTGTACGCCTCAAACGCGCCGTGACCACGGCCATGGAAGCCGCCCTGCGGGGCACCGTCCTGTGCGGACGCCATGGCAAACGGAGCGAGGGCAACAGCCGAAGCGAGCACCAGAGCGAGAGAGATGTTCTTGCGCATGGGGATTACCTGTGTCGTGGTGGGTGGGTCTTGCGTGGTGCCTATTTGACGACAGCGCTATGTGTATGTTCTTTGCGGGAAGGTAAAGAACGGTAAAGCCGGTGGAGCAAGTTCCTTCGCCCCGCTTGAATGGTCACCCGGCAAGATAGAAATCCCGACATGCCCCGTATCCTCATCGTTGACGACGACCGCGCCCTGGCCGAGCTGCTGGCCGAATACCTGCGGCGCGAAGGTTTCGTCGTGGACGTGGCGCACGACAGCGAGACGGGCCTGGCCCAGCTTCACCAACCATCGACGCGGCCGGACCTGTTGATCCTCGACGTGATGATGCCGGGCCGCGATGGCCTGGATACGTTGCGCGAGCTACGCCTCAAGCATCGCCTGCCGGTGATCATGCTGTCGGCGCGCGGCGAGCCGGTGGATCGCGTGATCGGCCTGGAACTGGGCGCGGACGATTACCTCACCAAGCCCTGCCTGCCGCGTGAACTGCTGGCGCGCGTGCGCGCCCAGCTGCGCCGCAACACGCCAGCCACCGCAGGCACGTTGCAGGTGGGGCTGCTCCGGCTGGAGCCTGGCGAACGCCGGGCTTACGTGGGCGAGCAGGAGCTGTCGCTCACCGGCGCGGAATTCCAGTTGCTGCTGGCGCTGGCGCAACGCACTGGCGAACTGGTGGACAAGGCCACACTCACGCGCATGGCGTTGGGGCGCGAGCTGGAGCGTTTCGATCGCAGCATCGACGTGCATGTGAGCCGCTTGCGCCACAAGCTGGCGGAAGCCTCGCCGCAGGCGCCGCGCATCGACTCCGTGCGTGGCGCGGGCTACAGCCTTGTGGCAGGTGGCGCGTGAGTCCGTTCAAGAGTTCGCTCTACTGGCGCGTGCTGATCAGCTTCTGCGCCGCGAACCTGCTGGCGCTGGGGCTTGGCATTTTTCTCACGCAGAGCTTCATCGAATACAGCACGGCGGTGGAGATCAACTGGTCCGCCGTGGCGCAGGGTGCGGACCAGGCTTACGAACGCGGCGGCGCCACGGCGCTCGCGGAATGGTCGTTGCAGCAGCGGCGCGAAGGCATCGAGGCCACGCTGTTCGAGAACGGCCAGGCGCTATCGCCCATCCGCATGCCTCCTTCGGTGCAGGAATCGCTGAAGACCTGGCTGGATGAGAAACGCGACGTGGTGCTGCAGCCATGGCCGAATCTCTATCTCGCCGTGCAGCAGGTGCAGGGCAGCGATGGACGCGTGCGCCAGCTGGTGGCGCTCAGCCGCACGCATTCGCGCCTGCGCCAGCAAACGCGGCAGACGATTTTCCTCGCGATTCAAGGCGGCCTTTCGCTGCTCTTCATCGGCCTGGTGGGCTGGTGGGTCGCGCGCAGCGTGGCCAAGCCGGTGGATGCCATCAGCAAGGCGACGCGGCGCATGGCGGCGGGTGAATTGTCGGCGCGGGTGGAAGGGCAGGGGCGCCGCGCACCCGAGGAACTCAGGCAACTCGCCAACGATTTCGACGCCATGGCCGAACGCATCGAGGCCTTGGTGGCGCACGATCGCAGCGTGCTGCAGGATCTCTCGCATGAACTGCGTTCGCCCCTGGCGCGCCTGCACCTGATACTCGACCTGGCCCAGCGCAGCAGCACGCCCGAGGAAGCCGCGCGCTACTTCCTGCAGGCGGAACAGGAAATCAGCCGCCTCGACGACATGACTGGCGAGATGCTCGCGTTGTCACGGCTGGAAGGCGGCATCCCCGGCGTCAATCGCGAACCTGTGGATGTGGTGGCCCTGTTGCGCGAAAGCGCGCGGCGCGCCGGCCTGGAAGCGCAGGCACGCAACATCACGCTGGAGTTGATCGAGAGTGCGCCGGCGGTGGTGTCAGGCAACGAGCTGTTGCTCGAGCGCGCATTCGACAACCTCATCGCCAACGCCATCAAGTTCAGTCCGCGCGGCGGGCACGTGGAGCTGAAGGCGCAAGCCGTAGGCGGCCGCGTCGACGTATCCGTGCGCGACAACGGGCCCGGCGTGCCCGAGGCGGAAATCGGCTCGCTGTTCCGTCCGCTGTTCCGCGGCAGCAACGCCTCGCGCGCTCACGGGCATGGCCTTGGGCTGGCCATCGTGCAACGCGTGGTGAAGGCGCACGGCGGCGACATCCATGCCGCGAACGTCGACGGCGGCGGGCTGCTGGTGAGGCTGCAGTTGCCGCTGGCACCCAGCTCGGGCTGAGTCGCGGCAACTGCCGGCCTTCGAAAACGTGCGCAGGTCTGCGACACTCGTGGTTTTCAACCACGGCCCGTCGATGCGCTCCAACGCTGTCGCCGCGGTGGGACTGGCGCTGTGCGCGGCGCTGTTCTTCACCATGACCTACGTCCTCAACCGCAGCCTCGTCGCGGGCGGCGGGCATTGGGCGTGGGCGGTGATCCTGCGTTATCTCATCACGCTGCCGCTGTTGGCCATCGCCTTGCCGTGGCAGGGTGGTCTCGGCGAACTTCCCAGTGAGTTGAAGCGCCATCCGCGCACCTGGCTGTTGTGGAGTGCGGTTGGCTTTGTGCTGTTCGGCCTGCCTTTGACATGGGCGGCCAATAGCGGCCCTTCCTGGCTCGTTGCCGGCAGTTTCCAGACCACGGTGTTGGCGGGGCCACTGCTCGCGCCTTTCATCTATCGCGACGCACGCAGGCATCTGGCATGGCGCAGCGTGGCCATCGGCGTGTTGATCGTGGCGGGCGTGTTCGCGTTGCAGTGGGGACATGCGCAGGGCCAGTTGCGCGCCAGCGATTGGCTGGCGATGGCGGCGGTGGTGTTCTCCGCCTTCATGTATCCACTGGGCAACCGCATGGTGCTGTTGCACCTGGAGCAGAGTGGCTCGCACATCGGCGCCACGCAACGCGTGTTCGCCATGACGCTGTGCAGTTGGCCGCTGTGGTTGGTTCTCGCTGTCGCGACGTGGATGCTGGTGGGGCCGCCGACGATGCGCGAAGTGCTGCTTGCCGGGGGCGTGGCGTTGTCTTCGGGCGTGATCGCCACGGTGCTGTTCTTCCGCGCCACCGACATGGTGCGCACTGAACCGACGGCACTGGCCGCCGTGGAAGCCATGCAGGCGGCAGAGTTGCTGTTCGCCACGGTGATTGGCGCCACCTTCCTGGGCGAGGCCTGGCCGCACGGTTATTCGGCGTTTGGCGCGGTGATGATCGTGACGGGCATCGCCTTGTTCGGCTGGGTCAGCGGGCGTGCGGCGGCGGGCCACGTGGAAGACGTGCGCACCTTGCGCACGGACCGCGGCGCGTAAAGCGCTTCCGGAACTTGCCCCGTTCCACTCCCTCGGGTTAAACACGTCGCTCCGGTGTCGCGATTCACGCACCGGCTCTTTGGCTGCCAGGGGTGGACATGGGATATCGACGTAGTGCCTCGATCGTGGCGTGTGCGCTGCTGGCCATGGCCGGCACGGTGTACGCGCAGGCGCCGGTGACGCAGCAACCCTTGCGCTGGAACGCCGATGCGCTGGGCAATCATCGTTACCTGGTACAGGTCGACAAGCCCGCGGATGCGGTACGCGCGACGATCCCCTGGCGCCGCCGCGATGCACACCCGGAGGACGTCGCCGTGATCGTCACGGCACCCGATGGATCCACCGTTGCCAACACCTTGCGTGGGCCCATCGACCAGGCCAGCGGTGAGCTGGTGTTCCAGGCAAAAACAGCCGGCGTCTACGCCGTCTACTACCAGCCCTATGTCAGCAAGGGGCGCAGCAACTATCCGACGGTCACGTACGCGGCACCGGTATCCACCGCCGACGCCGCGTGGGCGAAGAAAAGCGGCGACACCAAGCGTTGGCCGCGCCTGCCGCAGGCAAAGGTTTTGCGCTACGAGGCCGTCGATGATTTCGATGCCTACACCGCGATGGAGCGCACCGCATCGCCTGCACAGGTGGACGCCTTGTTGAAACAGCATGCTGCCGCCAGGTTGTTGTTGTTCCCGGAAACCCGCGCCAACCCCATCCGCATGTTTGACGCCTTGCCCGAGGCCTGGGCTACGCGAGGCGCGGGAGGCGCGTTGAGCGACACGGCCTTGCGCGGGGAATACCTGAGCTTCCAGCTCGGCGCCTGGGCGCCAGGCTCGGCGGTGAATGACCTGCGGGTTCGTTTTGGCGCACTGAAGGCTGCTGATGGCTCGACTATTCCGGCGAGCGCGCTGACTTGCTTCAACCTCGGTGGCATCGGCTACGACGGCAAGCCTTTCAGCGTGCGCGTGGACGCGGCCCGTGGACGAGTGCAGCCCTTGTGGATGGGCCTGGATATTCCCGCGTCGGCCAAGCCCGGGGTCTATCGCGGTGAAGTCGTCGTGTCGGCGGATGGCGTGGCGCCGCAATCGGTTCCGCTAGAAATCACCGTGGCGGAAGGTGAGGCGGTCGCACACGGCGACGACGATCCATTCAAGCTGAGCCGCCTGCGCTGGCTCGACTCCACGCTTGCGCAGGACGACTCGGTCGTGAAGCCTTTCACGCCAGTCACGGTGGATGGCAGTGTGCTGGGCATTCTGGGCCGGGACATCGTTCTCAACGGCGACGGCCTGCCGCGCCAGATATCCACGCGTTTCAATGACCGCATGACAGGTTGGTCGAGCGTGCCGACGAGCTTGCTCGCGCGTCCCGTCACGCTCACGGTGCAGGAAGCGGAGGGCGATCACGTCATGGCGCGTGCCCTCGGCGATGACGCCATCGAGCAGGCAAGAAAGGCATCGGCCAAACCGTCGGACGCCGTCTTCGAGCTGATCAACCGCAGCCGCAATGAAGCGACATCCAGTGGCTATACGGCGTATCCGCCCGCCGTCAATGTCGACGGGCCGGGCCGCGTGCACTGGACGGTGCATGGAAGCGCGGGTCCACTCGACACCGTGCTCGAAGGTGCGTTGGAAGCCGATGGCACGCTGACGTTCCGCATCGCTTTGACGGCCGAGCACGACATCGCCATCAAGGACATCCGCCTCGACATGCCACTCAACGAGCAGGTGGCCAAGTACGAGTTGGGCCTGGGACGCCAGGGTGATCGTGCGCCCGATACGTTCGAATGGACGTGGAACGAACAGAACAACCAGGATGGCGCATGGATAGGATCGGTGAATGCCGGCCTGGAGTTCCATCTGCGCGACGACAATTATCGCCGGCCGCTGAATACCAACTTCTATCACCAGCAACCGCTGCGCATGCCCTTGTCGTGGGATAACCACGGGCAAGGTGGCATCCGTTTTCAACGCGTCGCCAGCACGGGAAAGGATGCCGGCTCCAGCTATCAGGTGATCGCCTTCAGCGGCCCGCGCCAGATGAAAGCCGGCGACACGCTGCACTACGACATCGTCATGCGCGTGACGCCGTTCAAGACCATCGATCCGGCGGAGCATTTCGCCGAACGCTTCTTCCACAAGTACGGCGACCTCGATGCCATCAAGGCCGATGGTGCGAACGTGGTGAACATTCACCATGCCACGCCGATCAATCCGTGGATCAATTATCCCTTCCTCGAACCCGAGGCCATGCGTGCATATGTCGATGCGGCTCATCGACGCGGCATGCGGGTGAAGATCTACGACACGGTGCGCGAGCTTTCCGATCGCGCGCCGGAACTGCCGATGCTCGAAAGCCTCGGGCACGAGGTGATCAGCGCCGGCAAGGGCGGCGGATTCTCGTGGCTGCAGGAACATCTGGATGGCGACTACATCGCCGCGTGGCACGTGCCTGAAAATCGCGATGCCGCCGTGATCAACGCCGGCCAGAGCCGCTGGCACAACTACTACATCGAGGGGCTGGACTGGCTCGCGCGCAACGAAGGCATCGATGGCCTGTACCTGGACGACGTGGCCTATGACCGCACCACCATGAAGCGCGTGCGCAAGGTGTTGCAGGCGCATCGTCCCGACCCGTTGATCGACCTGCATTCAGCCAGCCAGTACAACCCGCGCGACGGCTACATCAACAGCGCCTTGCTGTACATGGAATTATTTCCGTACATCGACCGCTTGTGGTTCGGTGAAGAGTTCGACTACGAGAAAACCTCACCCAGCTACTGGCTCACCGAACTCTCCGGCATTCCCTATGGCCTGATGGGCGAGATGCTGCAGAACGACGGCAATCCATGGCGCGGCATGCTGTTCGGCATGACGAACCGGTTGGGCTGGTCGCCGGGCAGCGATCCGCGTGACTTGTGGAAGCTGTGGGATTCGGTAGGCATCGAGCAGTCCGAGATGATCGGCTGGTGGGCGCACGACACGCCGGTGAAAACGAACCGCGACGACGTGCTCGTCACCAGCTATGTGCGCAAGGGAAGCAAGACGTTGATCGCCATTGCATCGTGGGCGCCGCAAAAAGTGGACGTGCGTCTGGCCATCGACTGGAAGGCGCTGGGCCTGTCGGCCCGGCGCGTAAGATGGACGGCGCCGGAGATCGCCGGCTTTCAGCCCAAGGCTTCGTTCAAGCCGGGCGATGTCATTTCCGTGGAGCCCGGCAAGGGCTGGTTGATCGTGGTGGAGTGATGGTGATGCATAGAGGTTGGAAGCCGTTTGCTGCGTGCCTGTTGGTCGGGGCGCTGCTCGTATCGTCATTGGTTCACGCGGGCGATGACACGCCCGCGCAGCCCACCAAGCTTGCGCTCGATGCCAAGGCGTTCGCGCCTGAGCAGATCAAGGTCAGCATCTATCTTCCGCCCGATTACGCCACGTCGGGTCGCCGCTATCCGGTGCTCTATGCGAATGATGGCCAGGACATGGAAGCCGTCGGCCTGCAGCAGACGCTTGCGACGCTGTATGCGCAGCACGCCATCGAGCCGGTGATCGTGGTCGCCGTCGACATGCTGAAGGATCGCGCGTCGGGCTATGGGCTGTTTGATCGGTCACGCAGGCAGAGCATCGTGGGCGGCTCGCGCATCGGCCCCATCGGCGCGCGCGCCTACGATTACTCGGCGTGGCTGGCCAACGAGTTGGTGCCGTACGTGGATGCGCACTACCGCACGCAGGCCTCCGCGCAAAGCCGCACCATGCTTGGCTGGTCGCTGGGCGCGCTCAACGCGTTTTCCATCGGTTGGGAATACCCGGAAATCTTCGGCCAGGTCGGTGCATTTTCTCCCTCGTTCTGGCTCGCCGCCGACCGCAGCGACGCCAACGCGGTGGAAGGCACGCGACTGGCGCAGGCGATGGTGGACCGCGCCGGGCAGCGCAAGCCGTTGCGCTTCTGGTTTGCCGTGGGCGGTCGCGAGGAAACCAATGACCGCGACCACAATGGCACCATCGACGCGGTGGAAGACCTGCAAGATCTGATCAACGGTTTCCAGGCGCCCGATGGAACGCACCGTCGCGGGCTGCGCGATCTGGGTTATCGCATCGACATGGACTACGCCGATCATCCCTCGCACACGGATGACGTCGCCTACGATCTGTTTGCCGATGGCGAACACAACCAGGCCACATGGAAACGCATGTTGCCGGTGTTCCTCGCGTGGGCGTACGGCCCGAACACGGCAACGCCGCCGCGTTGAGGCTCAGCCCGCCATCGCCGTGAGCGGTGAGTGGGCGACGACGCAGTTTCGGCCCTGGGTCTTGGCGCGATAGAGCGCGGCATCGGCGCGCGCAATCAGGTCGTCCGCCGTGTCGTTTGCACCCATCAGGCTGGCCACGCCCATGCTCACGGTGGTCTGGAACGTATTGCCACGCGCATGCACCTGCAGTGTTTCGATACTGCGGCGGATGCGCTCGCCCACCGCCATCGCATGCTCATGCGTGGTACCCGGCAGCAAGGCGACAAACTCTTCACCGCCGTAGCGACCAAGGCTGTCGGAGGGACGCAGTTCGTCGGCGATGGCTTCGGCCACGGCGCGCAGGCAGGCGTCGCCGCTCTGGTGTCCGAAGCGATCGTTCACCGACTTGAAGTGATCCATGTCGAGGAAGATCAGCGCGAGCGGCTGGTGCTGGGGACGTACCTGCGCCACGGCTTCGTGCAGGCGCGCGACCAGGGCGCGTCGATTGAGCAGGCCGGTAAGCGCGTCGTGATCGGCCAGATGGTGGGCCACGTCGCGTTCGCGTCGTGCGCGCAGCGACAGATCCGCCAGCCCGATGGTGACCACCACGCTGCAGAACGCCGTGGCAAAAGGCAGGCTGTATTCCAACCAGCGGGGAAGATCCAGCGCGAGCAGGATCTGGCCAAGCCGCAGCACCGTGAGCAGCACCTGCGGCAACCACGCCACGAGGAAGAAGCGCGCTTGCCGTCCGTGCCGGGAGGCGGCGAGGATGACCGTGCTCAATGCCCACAGAGAAGTGATGATGAACCACAGGTTGTACGCACTGGCCAGCAGATGCATGCGTTCCGCGAACGGGAAGCACAGCAGCGCGGCGATGACGAAGTACGGCCAGCGCATGTGGCCCAGCACGCGGGCAGGGCGGGGCGTGATGACGCGCAGTTCGCAGAATTCCAGGATGAAGGAAAGCAGCAGCGGCGCGCTGAGCGCGATGAACAGCCATGGCGCGTGCGTGCCCAGCGGTACCAGCAGTGCGCCGCCGGGCAGTTCGTACATCTCGCCGCTGGTCAGCAACTGGTTCATCAGCTGGCAGCCGGTGTAGCCGATGAAATACAGCAGCACGCGATCGCGCAGCACCAGCCACAGGCAGAACGCGGCGAGGACCATGGTGAACTGCACGCTGGAGAACAGCGTGATGAGCCGCACGTGCGTCAGGTCCTGTGCCTGATACGACGCCATGTCGGTGATGTCGGCGCGGATCTGCCGCGTGAAATTGTCTGCGGCGATCTGTACGTAGATCGGCTGGCCCGCGCGCAGATCGTGTGGCAGTTCCAGCGCCAGATGGTGGCGCGAGTAGCGCGCCAGCTCTTCGGTTTGCGCGAACCACAGTTCGTGCGGGCGGTAGTCCGGCGGCGCGTAGACGGTGATGCGGATGTAGGTGGCGCCGGTGAAATTGAGCACCGGTGAACTTGCCTCGTGCCAGTCGCGGTCGATGGTGAGGCGATACCAGCGCTGGGTTTCCACCGCGTTGGGCGTGTGTGTGGAAAGGCTGCGCGTGAAGCGGTCGTCCATGCCGCCGTGGATGACTTGCGCGGGATCGGGCGCGGGCTTCAACGGCGCCAGCGCGGCCACCTGCAGCACCGGAAGACTCGCACGCGCAGGCGTTGCCTCCGCGGCCAGCGCGAAGAACAGGGCGCACATCCATGCAAGAACAATCACGATGGGCTCGCGAAAACGCATATCCCCCCTTGTCCGCCGGTCTCCCGTTACCGGCATGCGAGGGTGGTCCTTCCTTCGGACGTCTCCCCGGCGGCCTCTATGTATCACGTTCCCCTCGTGATATGGACGTTTTGCCAGCCCCGGGCGCAGAAGCCCTTCGGTCTGGATCTGTGTCTGAGTGGCGGGTCGAACACGATCTCAGCAAGTCTTATGCTTACGGCCTTTGCAGTATCGAGGCGGCAGCAGCATGGCAAGGCGGGAAAGCGCGGAACCGGTGTCTCGGTCAAAACATCGGCCGGAAGCGGGCGAACTTGAATCGCGCGGCTTCACCCGCCACGGAACGCCTGCTTTTCGACGCACCAACATGGCGCTGTTTGCCGCCGGTCTGGCCACCTTCGGCCTGCTGTACTGCACCCAGCCGCTGATGCCCGAGTTCAGCAAGGACTATGGCGTGAGCGCGGCCACCGCGGCGCTGTCGCTCTCGCTGACCACGGGCGTGCTCGCGTTCGCCATGCTGTTTGCCGGCGGCGTGTCGGACGCCTGGGGGCGCAAGACCATCATGACGGCCTCGCTGGTGTCATCGGCCATCCTGGTGCTGCTGACCGCGCTCGTGCCGGACTGGCACATGCTGCTGATCCTGCGCGCGCTGCTGGGGCTCACGCTGAGCGGCCTGCCCGCCGTGGCGATGACGTATCTCAGCGAGGAAATGCATCCGGATTCGATCGGCCTGGGCATGGGCCTCTACATCAGCGGCAATGCCATCGGCGGCATGGGCGGGCGACTGGTGGCCGGCGTGCTCGCGGAATTCTTCGGATGGCGCATCGGCGTCGCCACCGTCGGCGTGATCGGCCTGGCCTCGGGCCTGGTGTTCTGGCGCAGCCTGCCGCCATCGCGTCACCACGTGCGCCAGCCTTTCCATGTTCGCGCGTTGATGGGGCGCTTCGCTTCCGCATTCCGCGATGCCGGTTTGCCATGGCTGTTCGCCGAAGGCTTCCTGCTGCTCGGCGCGTTCGTCACGCTGTACAACTACATCGGTTATCGCCTGCTGGCGCCGCCGTACGGGCTGAACCAGGCTGTGGTCGGCGCGATCTTCAGCGTGTACTTGATCGGCACCTTCAGCTCGGCCTGGATGGGCCATCTCGCCGGCAAGCTCGGACGCCGCAAGGTGCTGTGGACGGCCTTTGCACTGATGCTGTTGGGGCTGGCGCTCACCGTGACCCAGCCGTTGGTGCTCGTGGTGCTTGGCATCGTCGCGGTGACGTTCGGTTTCTTCGGCGGGCACTCCATCGCCAGCAGTTGGGTGGGGCGTCGCGCGGGCAACAACAAGGCACAGGCGTCCTCGCTTTACCTGTTCTCGTATTACATGGGTTCGAGCCTGGCCGGCGCCAGTGGCGGCCTGTTCTACGCATCGCATGGCTGGAATGGCGTGGCCGTGTTCGTCGGCGCGCTCATCGTGGCCGGCTTGCTGATCGCCTTGCGCCTGTATCGATTGCCGCCGCTGGTCAATCCGTCAAAGCCGGAGACCGAGCCGCCGATTCCCCAGTGAATCAGGTATCTCCACGGCAAGAGCGCGTTGCGGGCTCTTGCCGTGGAATGCCGGGCGTTACTGCGCGTCCGGCTTCAGCATGCCCTTGACGGCGTCGTAGTCGCCATCGTTCGCGGCGGCCGGAAGGTCGAGCAGATGCGTCATCAGCGGGTAGACGTCGACGTTCGGGAACGACGGCACCAGCGCGTCCTGGCGGAATGCCGGGCCGTGCGCCACGAACAGCGCCTGCATCTGCGGCGCGGCGTTGTCGTAGCCGTGGTCACCCTGCGTCGGCTTCTTTTTCTTCGCGAGGTATTCGGTGGTGGAGATGCGCCAGCCCACGTCCGCCAGGCACAGCAGCTGCGGCACGCGCGGATTGCTGCCATAGGCGAAGCGTGTAGGCACGCGCGTCTTGTCCCAGCACGTCATGTGATGCTGCGGCTTCTCCAGTTGCGCTTCGATCTTCGCAAAATCGAAACCCGGTTTCGGATTGAAACCCGCGAGCACGCCCACGCTCACCAGCTCCACGTGCTTGAGCGGGATGAGCTTGTCGATGAGGACGGCGTTGCGCTGCGGCGCGGACGCCATGCCGTGATCGGCGAGCACGATCATGTTGATGCGATCGAGCAGGCCGCGCTGCTGAAGCCCCTGCACGAGGCGGCCGAGCGCCGCGTCAGTCTGCGCAATCGCCTCGTTGACCTGAGGCGAGTCGGGGCCGAAGTCGTGACCGGCGTGATCCACCGCATCGAAGTAAAGCGTGAGGAAGGCAGGGCGCTCGGCGGTGGGCTGATCCAGCCATGCCAGCACTTGGTCCACGCGCTGGTCGGGCGTCACGTTGCCGTCGTACGGCTTCCAGAAATTCGGATGCTCGCCGTGGATGTCGGCCTCGGAACCGGGCCAGAACATGGTGGCGGTCTTCATGCCATGCATCTGCGCGGTTTCCCACAGCGGCGTGCCTTCCGCCCACCACTGGCCGTTGCTCACCGCATCGCGATTGCTCAGCGAGAACTTGCCGAGCGACGCATCGGTCATCGTGTTGTTGATGATGCCGTGGTGATCGGGTCGCAGGCCGGTGACGATGGTGTAGTGATTGGGAAACGTCAGCGACGGAAACGACGGCTGCATGCCGTCGGCTGCGCGCACGCCCTGTTTTGCCAGCGATGCGAGCGTGGGACTGAGTCCGCGTTCGATGTAGTCGGTGCGATAACCGTCGATCGAAATCAGCAGCAGCGGCGCGGGCGCGGGCTTGGCTTTCGCTGCGCTCTGCGGCGCGGTGACGGCGGGTGCGGCGGCTTGCGGGTGAGGCGTGGCGCAACCGGCTCCGAGCGCGATCAGCGAACAGAGCAACGGGCGAAACAGGATCTTCATATGCAATGACTTAGAATCGATACAAAGGCCGTATGATCGCCCAGGCGTATGACCATTACACGTCTTTTCTTTTACGCAACATTCGCCACTTGCCCTCTGTGGGCAACGGTGGCGGTGGCGCATCCGTCACCGCAAGACGCACCGGCGGCGGCTGCCAGCGTGAGTGCGCCGGCTGCACTGTCCGCATCGAAAAAGCCGGCATCGCATGTTGCAACGAAGTCGTCGCAGGTTGATGCGAAAACCGCGGGCAGCGCGGGCAAGATGGCGTCGTCGCCGGAAGCGTCCGCCAATGCGCCGTATCATCTTTCGCACACGCCGCATCGGCTCGATTCGTACCAGAACGCGGTGACGCCACCGCCATCCACGAACGAGCGCTGATCGACGCGCCTAGCGCTTGCCCACCTGCAGCATGGCGCCAAACAGGTCGCCCTCGGCGAGGCGGTTTTCCATCGACAACAGGAACTGCTTGGTGGGTAGTCCGCCACCAAAGCCGGTGAGGCTGCCGTTGGCGCCGATCACGCGATGGCATGGCAGCACGATGGGCAGCGGATTGCGACCGTTCGCGGCACCCACCGCGCGCACGGCCTGCGGATGCTCGATGCGTCGCGCGAGTTCGCCGTAGCTGATGGTGGTGCCGTACGGAATACGTGCGAGCTCCCACCACACTGCCTGCTGGAACGATGTGCCTAGCGGATGCAGCGGCAGATCGAACTGCTGGCGCACACCGGCGAAGTATTCCTCAAGCTGTTGCCTCGCCTGTGCCAGCGGCTCGCGCGCATGCACCCAGTCCGCTTGCGGCGAGCGCTGATGACGCCCGGAGGAAAACCACACTTCGCGCAAACCGATCTCGTCCGCCACCAGCCGCAGGACGCCGATGGGCGTGTCCATGGTGTCGAACCAGATGGTGTCGTTGGACATCACGCGGCCTTCTTCTTCGTGGGTGGCGCTGCGTCGCTCGCGCTTCGCCACAGGTGCATGACGGAGTAGGCGCGCCATGGACGCCACGCTTCCGCGAGTGAGGTCAACGCCTTCGTCGAAAGCTCCGGTCCGTTGCCGGCGGCGGCGCGACGAAGAATGAGGTCGGCGGCCGGAAACGCATCGGGATGGCTGAGCGCACGCATCGCCATGTAGTGTGCGGTCCATTCGCCGATGCCGGGCAACGCCACCCAGCGTTCGACGAATTCATCCAGCGGTTGCTCGCTGCGAAAATCGATGCGCCCATCCAGCAGCGCCTGCGCCACGCCACGCACCGTGGCGGCGCGCGCGGTGGTGAGGCCGATGGCGCGCAGGTCCGCATCCACGAGCAATTCCGGTCCGGGAAACAGGCGCTCCAGTCCGGCAACCGGTGACGTCACCGGTGTACCGAAGTGCTGCACGATGCGTGTGGCCAAGGTGCGCGCTGCAGCCACGCTTACCTGCTGCCCGAGAATCGCGCGCACCGCAATCTCGAAACCGTCCCAGCCGCCGGGCAGGCGCAGGCCTGGGCGCTTGCGCAGCAGCGGACGCAGGACGGGACTTTCCTTCAGCGCGTCGCCGATCGATTGCGGGCTCGCATCCAGGTCGAACATGCGACGCAACTTGTTCACCACGCCGAGCATCTGCGCCGGTTGCGGGCAGTGCAGTTCCAGACGCAGCGCGTGATCGTGGCCGGGCCATGCGCTCAGGCGCAGCCAGCCCGGCGCATCGGGCGTGCCGAACACGCGCGCGTAGCTGTGCTCATCCACGAGTTCGGCGCCGGGCAGGGCGCGTCCGCGCAGGAACGCGAGGATCGCTTCGAAATCGTAGGGCGGTCGATAGCCGAGCCGCAGCGTGATCGCGTCGCCCGTCGTCGCGCTCGGATGGCGGCGCAGGTCGCGCGGCGCCATGCGGTTCGCTTGCAGGAAAGCCGCATTGAAACGACGCAGGCTGCCAAAGCCGGAGGCGAGTGCCACTTCCGTCACGGGCATGGTGGTTTCGGTGAGCAACTGCTTTGCAAACAGCAGTCGACGCGTGGTGTGCACGCTGATCGGTGGCGCGCCCAGCCGTTCCACGAACAGGCGGCGCAGCTGCCGCGCGCCGAGGCCGACGCGTTCAGCCATGTCGTCCACCGACCATTCGTCGAACGCGCCGCTGTCCATCAGTTTCAGCGTGCGTGCGATGACGTGATCGCCGCGCTGCCATGCGTCATTGCCGGGCGCCAGCTCCGGCCGGCAGCGCAGGCACGGGCGAAAGCCCGCCGCCTCGGCCGCGGCGGCGCTGCCGTAGTAGCGCACGTTCTGCGGCTTCGGCGATGGTGCCGGGCACACGGGGCGGCAATAGATGCGCGTGCTGGTGACAGCGGTGAAGAACAGGCCATCGAAGCGAGCGTCTCGGCTCAGGCGTGCCTGTTCGCACGTCTTGTCGTCCGGAATCGGGTGATCGGGGAGGGAAGCCATGACTCAAGGCTAACACCGCCATGCCGGGGTGACTCGCCGTTTTCGGACATCAATGATGGACGTGCCGCCCTCAGCGGGATATCGCAAGCGATACGAGATCGGGCGCGCACTCGGTGCGGCGTCCGGCTTCGAAATTCGCCACGTCCTGTGCGGTGGCGGCGCGGCCTTCGTCGCCGCCGTCGAACATCACGCGCCACACGCCGTCGTTGCCGCGATGCCATACCGTGCTGAACGCGATGAGTGTGTAGCGCGGGTTCGCATTCGGCGCGAGGTTTTCCAGCAGGGCCGGTCCGCTGGACAGCAGCACGGAAGGATCGCCTGCCTGCACCACCCAGGCCGGATACCAGCGCACGCGCATGCTCTTGCCCTCCAGCAGCACCTTCCAGTGCTTGAGGATCGTCGCGCGGCCGCGCTGCGGATGCGCGGTGTTCGCGGCGAACACGGCGTCGTTGTCGATGTGTTCGGCAAACGCTTTCTCGTCGTGTCGATCCACCGAGGCGGCGAACGACAATTCCCGTTGCCATACCGTGCAACGCGGCGTTTCCGCCGCCTGCGCATGAACGGCGGATGCAACCAGGCCAAGCACGGCAACAACCAGGAAACGCACCATGAGCGCAACCTCCAGGAGAGTGCCCCAAGCATGATTTCGCCACGCGCGACGCGACAGTGCCGGATGGCAGATGGGGCGGCTTTTTTGCCGCAGTGCGGTTTGCGGGCACGGGCGCGCCTCGCCACAATGGCGTTTTCCCCTTGGCTGCGACGCTTCCCATGAACGCTCCCACCCGAATCGACACCTCCCGCACCATCCGTGCGCCGCGCGGCACCGAACTGAGCTGCAAGAGCTGGCTCACCGAAGCGCCTTACCGCATGCTCCAGAACAATCTGGACCCGGATGTGGCCGAGAATCCGGCCGAGCTGGTGGTTTACGGCGGCATTGGCCGCGCGGCGCGCAATTGGGAATGCTTCGACGCGATCCTGCGTGCGCTGCGCGAACTCAACGACAACGAGACGCTGCTGATCCAGTCCGGCAAGCCGGTGGGTGTGTTTCCCACGCATGCGGATGCACCGCGCGTGCTGCTGGCCAATTCCAATCTCGTGCCCGCGTGGGCGAACTGGGAACACTTCAACGAGCTCGATAAGAAGGGCTTGATGATGTACGGCCAGATGACGGCCGGCTCGTGGATCTACATCGGTTCGCAAGGCATCGTGCAGGGCACCTACGAGACGTTCGTGGAGATGGGCCGCCAGCACTACGGCGGCAGCCTCAAGGGCAAGTGGATACTTACCGCGGGCCTGGGCGGCATGGGTGGCGCGCAGCCGCTGGCCGCGACGCTGGCGGGCGCGTGCTCGCTCAATATCGAGTGCCAGCAGAAGAGCATCGATTTCCGCCTGAAGACGCGTTACGTCGACGAGCAGGCGAGCGATCTGGACGACGCACTCGCACGCATTGCCAAGTACACCGCGGCGGGCGAAGCGAAGTCGATCGCGCTGCTGGGCAACGCGGCCGACGTGCTGCCGGAACTCGTGCGCCGCGGCGTGCGCCCGGATGCCGTCACGGACCAGACCAGCGCGCACGATCCGGTGAACGGCTACCTGCCGCAAGGCTGGACGGTCGATGAGTGGTTCGAACGTCGCAAGAGCGACCCGGCGGGCACGTCCAAGGCGGCCAAGCAGTCGATGAAAAAACATGTGGAAGCGATGCTCGCGTTCCACGCCCAAGGCATTCCCACCTTCGACTACGGCAACAACATTCGCCAGATGGCGAAGGACGAAGGCTGCGCGGATGCGTTCGCGTTCCCGGGTTTCGTGCCGGCGTTCGTGCGTCCGCTGTTCTGCCGCGGCGTGGGTCCGTTCCGCTGGGTGGCGCTGTCGGGCGATCCGGAAGACATCTACAAGACCGACCAGAAGGTGAAGGAACTGATCTCCGATGATCCGCACCTGCACCGCTGGCTCGACATGGCGAAGGAGCGCATCAACTTCCAGGGTTTGCCGGCGCGCATCTGCTGGGTGGGACTGGGCCTGCGCCACAAACTCGGCCTGGCCTTCAACGAGATGGTGCGCAAGGGCGAGCTGAAGGCGCCGGTGGTGATCGGTCGTGATCATCTCGATTCCGGTTCCGTGGCCAGCCCCAATCGCGAAACCGAAGCGATGCGTGACGGCTCCGACGCGGTGAGCGACTGGCCGCTGCTCAACGCCATGCTCAACGTGGCCGGTGGCGCAACGTGGGTGTCGCTGCATCACGGCGGTGGCGTGGGCATGGGTTATTCGCAGCACTCGGGCGTGGTGATCGTGTGCGACGGCAGCGAAGCGGCGGACCAGCGCATTGCGCGCGTGCTGTGGAACGATCCGGGCACGGGCGTGATGCGTCATGCCGATGCGGGTTATGACATCGCCATCGAGTGCGCGAAGGAGCAGGGCCTCAACCTGCCGATGATCTGATCGTCGGACGTGCCTTGCGCGCAGCGCAGCGCAGGGCACGTGGCGTGCTGCGCGCGGACAAGGCACCTGGCGTCTATTCGCTGATCCCTCACGCAGCCTGGTGAGCGCCAGCCATCCTTGACTCAGCACGGTGGTGCGGGACCGTTGGCGGGCGCATCATGTCGTCACATCCAACGAGGAGGTGCGACATGTCGGTCGAGCTGCAGATGTTGGGGTGGTCGATCCTGCTTGGCGTGGTCTACGTATTGTTGGCGGTGACACTGGCCACGCAGCAGCGGGGCCTGTCCTGGAACACGGGCAATCGGACCGGCGAGGGCGCGCTCACCGGTGCCGCCGATCGCGCGGGGCGCGCGAGCCGCAACTTCCTCGAAACGTTCCCGTTCTTTGCGGCGGCGGTGCTGGCCGTGCTGGTGGGACAGTGCGCCAGCGCTACCACCGCGCTCGGTGCGGAACTCTACTTCTGGGCACGCGTGGTCTATCTGCCGGTGTACGTGATCGGCATTCCCTACCTGCGCACGCTGGTGTGGGTGGTCTCGATGGCGGGGTTGCTCATGGTCCTGTCCGGCGTGTTCTGTTCGCGCTAACGCAATCGTCGCCCTGGGCGGCGACGTGCCATTCCAACGATGAACCCAAGGCGCTCCCATCGCGGGAGCGTCTTCGTCTGCGCGTGCCTGGTGGCGTCGCCGCCGGGGCGTGGCGCGAGCCTTGTGCGTCAATAAATCGACGTTCGTCGACATTTTGACGTCATTTTTTCGTCGACCTTTCCCCTGGGGTTCGCTTTTGGGTGTGGTGTTTTTCAATGTTTGTCAATCATTTGCGGGTGTTTCGCCGAGCGGCCTGTAGGAGGGCGGTGCAAGCCATTCATGGCGTGACCACACTGGTGGTCCGGCACGGTACGTGTCGGGCCGCCGGCAGGGTCCGGCGGTATTCCCTGATTGA
The DNA here is from genome assembly GCF_040545895.1 of Dyella japonica. Classification (GTDB taxonomy): domain Bacteria; phylum Pseudomonadota; class Gammaproteobacteria; order Xanthomonadales; family Rhodanobacteraceae; genus Dyella; species Dyella japonica_D. The sequence goes on along the minus strand of NZ_JBEPMU010000001.1, from coordinate 857,517 downwards.
CGACTGGAGAAACTGCATGAACACCAACACTGTACGCACCGGCTCGCTGACCGAACTGTCCAGCTACCCGAAATGGGCACGCGACATGGTGGAAGCCTGCGAACCCGCCCGCCGGAGCGTCCGCGACCACGTGATGTGGGACATGATGAGCGAGGGTCATATCGACCTGTCCACCGTGCGCAACTTCATGGTCGGCACCTGGTCGCTGATCGAGCGCTTCCCGTCCTTCATGGCGCTGAGCCTGCTCAAGACGCGTTATGGCCGCAGTGCCGGCGACAACATGGCACGGCGCTGGTTGGTTCGTAACATCCGCGTGGAGCAGAACCACGCGGAGTATTGGCTCGACTGGGCCGAGGGATCGGGCGTGTCGCGTGAAGAGGTCCTTGACGGGTTGCCGCCGCGCGGCACGCAGACGGCTGCCGAGTGGTGCCACGACGTTTGCGGTCGCGACACGCTGGCCGCCGGCATCGCTGCCACCAACTACGCCATCGAAGGCGTGACGGGCGAGTGGTCCCAGAAGGTGTATGACAGCGTGGCGTATGCCAACAGCCTGCCTGCGGCCGGCCGCAAGTCGACCCTGCGTTGGCTTCAGCTACACGCTGCCTATGACGATACTCATCCATGGGAGGCGCTGGAGATCGTCTGTACCCTTATGGGCAGCCAGCCAGCCGACGAGGAAGTGGAGCACCTGCGGGAATGCATCGAGCGCAGTTACGTGAGTCTGCACTACGGGCTGGAGCGTTGCCTGATGCAGCACACCGTGGGTGAAGTGGAAGAGCAGGCGGCGTAATGGGGATCTCGTCGTCGACAGCGTGACGGGACGAGATGTAGCTTTATGAAGTGGTCGTGTAAAAGGACGCCATGGATTTGATCCGTAGCACCTCTCCAAGACCGCTGTCCCGGCGCTTGAGGCCACTGGCCTATGGGCTGGTGGCCGTCATCGGCCTGATTCTCATGCTTACCTGGGGAGCCCTCCAGGTCCAGGTCACTCTCGCCGGTTTCCTCAACGGCGAGAGTGTCTGGAGCAAGGCGCAGAAGCAGGCGGTGGTGGACCTGCTTGGCTATGCCCAGTCGGGCGATGCGGCCCGGCTGGCCGCCTTCCGCAAGAACTACGAGTTGTTGTCGTCCGACGGCTGGGCGCGCGACGCCATCGCATCGGGCCACTACGACCGCACCCTCATTCACCAGGCCTTCCAGCGGGGCAAGATCCTGCCGCAGGCCGAGCCGGGCATGATCTTCATGCTGCGCTGCTGCACAGCCGCGCCGCACATGGGCGAGGCCGTGGCGCTCTGGCGCGCGGCCGACGGCCCGCTCAGGCAACTGGACGGCGTGGCCAAGGAGTTGAGCGACGCTTACTCGCGTGGCCAGCCCGATCAGGCGTGGCTGCACTGGCAGCTCGATCGCATCAACGGGCTGAACAACGATCTCGAGCCGCTCACCAACGGCTTTTCGCTGGAAGTGGCGCAGGGCGCCATCTGGCTGGGACGCGTGTTGTTCCTCGCGGTGTTCCTCACCGCGTGCGTGGCATCGTTGCTGTGGCTGCGCATGGCGCAGCGCATTCTTTCGCGCATTCGCGGCACCGAGGAGCGCTACAGCCTGCTGTTCAACAGCGCAGCCGACGCCATCCTGATGGTGGACGAAGAAACCGGCCGCATCCTCGAAGCGAACCGCACGGCCTTGCAATGGACCGGCCGCGACGTGGACAACCTCACCGGCGAGGAACTCTCCACCTTCTTCACGCCGCTGCTGCATCGCGCGGACGGCGCCATTACCGGCGAGTTGCGCACGGCGGACGGTGAACTGCGTCCGGTCGAGATGCGCAGCAGCGTCACGGACTGGGGCACGCGGAGCGTGCGCCAGTCCATCCTGCGCGACATCACCGAGCGCGTGAACCTGGAGCAGCAGCGGCGCATCGCCTCCGAAGCGCTGGCGAGCATTGCCGAAGGCGTGATCATCGCCGAGGCGGACCGCCGCGTGGCGCGCGTGAACGCCGCGCACATCCGCATGACCGGCTTCACCGTGCAAGCCTTGCAAGGCCTGCGCTTCGACGACCTGCGTTGCCTGCCGGACGGCTCGCCGTTGCCCAACTCGGTGTGGGACGTGATCGAGGCCGAAGGCAACTGGGTGGGCGAAGTGCGCAGCCGTCGCATGGACGGCACCAGTTATCCGGAGCTGCTCAGCATCAGTGCCATCCGTAACCCGGAAGGCGACGTGCAGCACTACGTGGCGGTGATCAACAACATCAGCGCGGCGAAGGCGAACGAACAGCGCCTGCAGTACATGGCTGCGCACGACACGCTCACGGGCCTCGCCAACCGGGCGGAGTTCGAGCGTCGCTGCGTGCAGGCGATAACCACTGCCGAGCGCGAGCGCGGCATGGCCGCCGTGGTCTTCATCGATCTGGATGCCTTCAAGGCCGTGAACGACAGCTACACGCACGCCATCGGCGACCACCTGCTGGTCAAGGTGGCCGAACGCATCGTCTACGAGTTGGGCGACCGCGGCGTGGCGGGGCGCATCGGCGGCGACGAGTTCACCGTGCTGCTGTCGGACCTGCATTCGCGCGAACAGGCCAGCGCGCTGGCGGGGCGATTGCTCACCGTGCTGTCGGCGCCGTTTGCCGTGGGCGATTACGAACTCGCACTCAGCGCCAGTATCGGCATCGCCTGTTTTCCGCTGGACGGCACCGACGTGCCCACGCTCATCACCAATGCCGATGCCGCTATGTATGCCGCGAAGACGGAAGAGCGCAACGCCTTCCGCTTTTATTCGCCGCGCATGCAGGCTGATGCAAGGCGCCGCATCGCGCTCGCCTCGGAATTGCGTAAGGCGCTGTCGGAGAGCGAGTTCCGCCTGATGTACCAGCCCACCGTGGAAATGCGCACCGGACGCATCGTGGCGGTGGAAGCGCTGCTGCGCTGGTATCACCCGCAGCGCGGCCTGATCGCGCCGGGCGAGTTCATTCCCATGGCGGAGAAACTCGGACTGATCCGCCGCATCGACCAGTGGGTGCTGCAGGCCGCGTGCGAGCAGATGTCGGCCTGGGACAAGGCGGGCCTGCCGCCCTTGCGCATGGCCGTGAACGTGTCCGCCAACTGGTTCGGCCAGGCGAACTTCGTCGACGAGATTCGCATGCTGCTCGAATCGCGGCGCCTCGCGCCCGAGCGCCTGATGCTGGAAATCACCGAGGGCGCCATCCTTCGCCTGGGCGAAGAGATGGAGCGCACGCTGCACGCGCTGCATTCGCTGGGCGTGGGCGTGGCCATTGACGACTTCGGTACCGGGTATTCGTCGATGAGCTACCTGAAGCTGCGTGCCATCGACTACCTGAAGATCGACCAGAGTTTCGTCGCCGGCCTGCCGGACGACGCCAGCGACGGCGCCATCGTGGAATCCATGCTCACGCTATGCCGGCGCCTGGACATCAGCCCGATTGCCGAGGGCATCGAAACCGAAGAACAGCATCGCTTCCTGCTGCGCGCCGGTTGCGTGGAAGGGCAGGGCTTCCTGTATTCGCGACCGGTCGAGCCCGATGTCATCGCGCAATTGCTGAGTCCCGGGCGGCGCCAGAACAACTCACATCTTCGTCTGGTGCCGCCCGAAGCCGGTTGACGTCTCAGTGCAGCGTCACGCTGACCACTTCACCGCGATCGGGCACATAGAGCGTCGGGAACTGCTGCTGCAGGTGCACCACCTTGGGCGCGTCGTTGAACACGATGTACGGCTCGTTGGGATGCCGCTTCGCATAGTCCTGGTGATAGGACTCGGCCACGTAGAAACCCTTGAGAGGCGTTACCTGCGTCACGATCGGATCGGCGAACGCATGGGCTGCCTTCAACTGCGCGATGTACGCGGTGGCGATGCGCTGCTGTTCGTCGTTGCCGTAGAAGATTGCTGAGCGGTATTGCGTGCCCACGTCCGGGCCCTGGCGATTGAGCTGCGTCGGGTCGGTGGCGACGGAGAAGTAGATCTTCAACAACTGGCCGTAGCTCACCTTGGTGGGGTCGTAGACGATCTTCACGGACTCGGCGTGGCCGGTGTCGCCGTCGCTGACGCGGTCGTAGTCCGCGGTGCTGGCGGCGCCGCCGGAATAGCCGGCCCACACTTTCTTCACGCCTTTGACGTGCTGGAACACCGCCTGCAGACCCCAGAAGCAACCGCCGGCGAGAACGGCCGTCTGGTCGCCCTGGGCCGGGCTGGCATCCACGGTGGGATCGGGAAGCGGGGCGTTGTCGCTGCCGGCCGTGGCCAGCGTGCAGGCGCCCAGTCCGCCCATCAGCAACACGCTGGCGAGGACGGGGAACAACTTGAATCGGCGGATGCTCATGAAGGAACGCTCCATCGAAGAGTGGGGACATGCCCGCCTGGGGAGTGGCGGGCCTTGCTTCCTTATTCGTCGCCTGGGTGCTTCCGGTTACCTCCATCCTGCCAGCTCCGGCCAGGCAGGATGCGAAGGCGCCGCCAAGGCGGTGTTATGGTTCGGCTCCGGCCTCCCTGGACCTTCCCATGTCGCATCCGCTGGATCTCGAGGGCTACCTGCAACGCATCGGCTTCGTCGGCGAGCCACGCGCCGACGTGGCGACCTTGCGCGCGCTCGCCACGGCGCACATTGCGGCCATCCCGTTCGAGAACCTCGACCCGCTGCTGGGCACGACGGTATCGCTGGATCTGGCGGCCATCGAAACCAAGTTGGTGAAGAACCATCGCGGCGGCTACTGCTTCGAGCAGAACGGCCTGTTCCAGGCGGCGCTGAAGGCCATCGGATTCGACGTGACCGGGCTCATCGCCCGCGTGCTGTGGAACCAGCCCGAGGATGCCGAATCGGCGCAAACGCATATGCTGCTGCGCGTGAAAGTGGAAGGCGAGAGCTGGCTGGCCGACGTCGGCTTCGGCAGCATGGCGCTGGGTGGCGCGTTGCGTCTGGTGGTCGACGAGGCGCAGCCCACGTCACTGGAACCGTTCCGGCTGATCACGGATGGCACGCAATGGCGCACGCAGGCGCTGGTTCGCGATGAATGGCGCACGCTCTACCGATTCCGGCTGCAAACGGCCGAAGCCATCGACTATGTGGTGGGCAACCATTTCACGTCGACGTATCCGTCTTCGCATTTTCGCCACGGCTTGATCGTGGCGCGCACGCTGGCGGATCGCCGGCTCGGCTTGCGCAATCGCGAATTCGTGGTGCATACGCTGGGGCAGGACTCCGAGCGCCGCACCTTGCAAGGCACGGACGAGATCAAGCGGGTCATCGAGGAACAGTTCGGCATCCGCCTGCCGGCGTCGCCGCTGCTGGATGCGAAACTCGCCGCGCTGCCGATGCCGGATGCCTGATCAGTCCAGTGCGTTCACGCGGATGACGAAGTCTTCCACCTGCACCACCTGGCCCGCATGGATCTTGCAGGTCTTGCGCAGTTCCTGTTCGCCATCCACATACACCGCGCCGGTGGCCACGATGGCCTTGCCGGCGCCGCCGCTGTCGCACAGGCCGACCAGCTTGAGCAGCTGGTTGAGTTCCACGTAGTCGCGGTCCAGTTCGAAATCGAGTTCTTGCATGGTGGTGTGGTGCTCAGGCGTCGGTGTCATCGAAGGCGCTTTCGGGTAGCGCGAAGAATACGAAGAACGGCGTGTCGGCTTCCTGCCAGTAGTCGACCGCCTCTTCGACAATGTCGAGCAGCGTGTCGAAGTCGTCTTCGTTGTGGTTGCGCATCTGTTCGGCGTGATCGAACAGCAGGATGTAGCCGCTGGCCTTGAGCCAGGAGAGGTCGCGCATGCTGTCGGCCAGCGCGTCCCAGTTGCGGCCGAAGTCGGCTGGCAGGTGCAGTGCTCGAGTGAGTCGATCGAACAGCGCGTCCTCGTCGGTGTAGTCGGCGAGGCTGATGCGACACACGCGCAGCCCCTGCATGCCGGCCGCCTCGGCCAAGGGCTCCAGATCCTCGCTGGTGACGAAGAAGATGCCGCCGTGTTCGGCGTCGCCGAAATCGAGATCGAATTGCGCACTCATCGGGATACCTCGAACGGGCGAAATGTGCGGTAGTGGTCGTCGGTGTAGTAGTAATACTGCGGCGGGGTGCCGCCGGTGATGATGCGTCGGGCGCCACGGTAATCGAGCCCGGGCGTGTCCACGGTGTACTCGTGATAGTAGCCCTCGGGCTTCGCCGGCAAGCGCCCCTCGCGGTTCTGGAACACCACGCCGTCCTGCCGATGTTCGAACGGGCCGCCAGTGGCGATGCGTCGCAGCGTGTCGGCGGCTTCCGGCGGCAGGAACGACGGCAGTGAGTCGCTGCGCGTCGGCGTTGCATTGGGCGCCGCGGCGTTTGGTGGCACTGCGTTTTGCGGTGCCGCGCTTTCCGGCACCGCGTTGCCTTGCGGCGCAGGCTCGGAAGTGTGGCGGCCCCACAGCAACGCCGCCACGGCCAGCACGACCAGCAGAAGCAATGGTTTGATTGTGCGCATCACGGAACGCCCTGGCGGAGTGGCGCGAGTGTAGACCCTCCGGCGCGGCCAGGCACGCCGGCGTCAGCCCGCGGCGTCCACCCGCTGCTGCAGCGCCATGGCGGCGGCCGGGTTGCGTTCCTTCGCGCTGCTGATGAAGTAGATGAACACGTCGCGCGGCGCCTGCGGCTTGATCGGGGCGGACACGTGCGGTAGTTCCGGCAGGTCGTTGCCCTCGGCCCAGGCACGTGCGCGCGTGCTCCAGTGGTCCAGCTCGCCCGGCGCATAGCCGGTATCCAGGTGCGATTCGCTGCGCATCAGCCGTGCATAGGCAAAGTCGCCGGTCAGATCGGCCAGCGACGGATACTGCGGCGAATCGGTGAACACGGTAGGGATGCGATACGAACGCGCCAACTCCACATAGCGTTCGTCGAGAAAACTGCGGTGGCGCACTTCCAGCACATGGCGCATCGGCTGGCCGTTGAGTTCGCGCGGCAACATGTCGAGGAACGAGGCCAGGTCGTTGGCGTCGAAGGCGCGCGATGGCGGGAATTGCCACAGCACCGGGCCGAGGCGGCGGCCGAATTCCGCCAGACCGCCGAACACGAAGCCATCGATGCCGCGACCGGCATCAGCCAGTCGCTTGCCTTCGGTGACGTAGCGCGGTGCCTTCAGCGAAAACACGAATCCATCCGGTGTTTCGGCCGCCCATTTCGCGTAGGTCGCAGGCTTCTGCGCGCCGTAGTACGTGCCGTTGATCTCGATGGCGCGCAGGTGGTTGCTGGCGTATTCCAGCTCGCGCCGTTGCACCAGTCCGGACGGATAAAAGTTGTTGCGCCACGGCGCGAAGTTCCAGCCGCCGATGCCGACGCGGATGCGCGATGCAGGACCCTGCGCGGGTGCGGGCGAGAACAGGTCGGCAGGCATGGCAGTGAACTCGTTGGGGACGACAAATCATGCCACGGCGAAAGTGAAGGAAAGCCTCCACACCTGCGGCTTCAGGGCGCCGACCTCAGTCCAGCGGCAGGTGATTGGGATAAGGCCCGCGCGCCGCCATGAACGCGGTGGGCGTCATGCCCGCGAAGGCGCGGAACTCGTGCACGAGATGCGCCTGGTCGCCGTAGCCGCCGTCGATGGCCACGCCGCTCCAGTCCACCGCCTGCGACCGGTACACCGCATCCACCACGCGGCGAAAGCGCATGAGCCGTGCGTAACGCTTCGGCCCCATGCCGACCTGTCGGCGGAACAGACGGCCAAACCGATATTCCGACAGGCCCGTATCCCGTACCAGCGGAGCAATGCGCGCCAGTTGCGGTTGCGCGCCGATGCTGTTCAACGCATGCAACACTTCGGGCGCGAGCCGCGGCATGCGCATGTGTGCCAGCAGCCACTGTTGGAGGATGGCCAGGCGAGCATGCGGGCAGGGCGTATCCAGCAGTTGTTCGCGCAGGCGATGCGCGCTATGGCCGAAGATGTCTTCCAGGCCGATGTCCTGGTCGACCAGCGCTTCGTGATCCTCGCCGGTGAACGCATGCGCGCCACCGGGATGAAACACCGCGCCCATCACGCGCACCTGTTCGGCGGTGTCGATGATCTGGCTGCGCAGGCAGGGGCCGCCGATGACGGAGGCCGCGGCGCGCAGGCAACGCCGGTCGGCGTCGTCGCTGTAGACGCGCGTTTCGTTCTCGTGGAGGTTGATGATCAGCGCCGCGCCGGGCACCGGCAGCACGCGTTCGAAGTGGTGGGCGGCCGGCGGCATGTCCCAGTCCCACAGGCGCGAGACCAGGACATCGAGCGGTGGCGAGGGCACGACAACGTGGTGTCCCATCGGCTGACTCCAGGCGACATCTGAAGTCTAGGCCGATGGGTGAGCCTTGTCAGGTCGACTTGCCCGGGAACACCGGCCCGCTCGGGTTCGGCGCGGTGGCCGAATCGTGCTGCATCGTGCGTACCACCATGTCCTGTGGCGTGGTGAGCGGCAGGTCGGCCTTGCGCAGGCGGTCGAGAATCTCGAACAGCAGGTCGCTCTTCACTGTGCCCGCGTCGCGCGGATTATTCACGTAGGCCGTGCACACGAACATCATGGAGCCAGCGTCGATGCTGTCCAGCTGCACGCTGGGTGCGGGCGTGTTGAGCGTGACGGAATGATTGCGCAGGATGTCGAAGATGATCTGCCGCACCTTGGACGCGTCGCTGCTCAACGGCATCGGCAGGCGGATCTGCACGCGGCCCTGCGCATTGGCCAGCGTCACGTTGCGCACGTTCTGCGTGATCAACTGCGAGTTGGGCACGATCACGATGGAGCGGTCACCCTGCTGTATCTCGGTGGCGCGCACGTTGATGCGCTTGATGTCGCCCTCGACGCCGCTGAGGCTGACCCAGTCGCCCACCTTCACCGGCCGTTCCGCCAGCAGGATCAGGCCCGAGATGAAGTTCTGCACGATGGCCTGCAGGCCGAAACCGATACCTACCGACAGCGCACTGGCCACCCACGCGATGCTCTGCACATCCACGTCCAGCGCGCCAAGCACCAGCACGAACACCAGGATGCCGCCGACGTAGCCCAGCAGCGTCACGATGGACATCTGCATGCCTTTGTCGAGCGCCGTCTTGGGCAGCAGCTTGTTGCCCAGCCAGAGCTTGATCTGGCGAACGATCAGGCCACCCACCAGCAGCGCCATCAAGGCGCGCGCAATGCTGGTCGGGTTGATCTTCAGCGAGCCCAGCGATGCGCCGCTGAAGAAATGCGCGCCGCGATCCACCAGCTCGTTCGGCCCGGCGCCGTAGGGCGCGAGAATCAGCGGAATGGCAAACAACAGCAGGAAGGCGCGGCCAACGCCTGAAAGGATGGTGGCCGTCTGTTCGAGACGTGCGGGCTCGAAGCCGAAATTCTGCTGCATGCGCAACCCGGTGCGCGACTCCGGATCGAACAACGACTCGCAGAGATCGTTAATCAGGTGCATCAGCACATAGAGCGCACAGATCAGGAAGCCGGCGCGAATCATCTGGCGCGCGACGTAGAAACCCGCGGCCACGTAACCGGTAAGCACCGCCAGCAGGGTCACCAGCATGCCCAGGAAAGCGCACAACACCAGCACGCCTACCCATAGCGGACGCTTCGCCGGCTTTTCGCCACTGGCCAGCAGGGCGCGGCGTGCGCGGCTCATCAGGACGAGCGCGTAGGCCAGCAGCACGCCGATCAGCGTGGCCGCGAAAGCGTTCGCCGCCATGATGGCGGCGAGGCTGGCGCCGATGCTGTTGGTGACGCGCTCGATGATGCTCAACAACAGTGCGCTGTAGGCCATCAGCATGGGGAACGGCCACAGGCGATTGGCGAGGTCGTCGGAAATCGGCGGCAGGCGCCACGACGGATGCTTCACCATCAGCAGCGCACGTCCCAGTCCCGCCATCGTGGCGATGTAGAACATCAGGCGCACCAGCGGACGCACGAGGTCGTCGAGGTTCTGATCGAACACGCCGTTCCAGTTCACGGCGAGATAGATGAGCCACGCGGCAACGCCGTAGATCAACGTCGTGCCCACGGTGACCAGCACGGCCATCACGCTGCGGCGCAAATGGCCTGAAGGCAGGTAGCGCGCTGCCTTGTCCAGCATCTGGTGTTCCAGCACGCGACGTCCCGCCGCCATCAGCGCGATGGCGCCGAGCAGGCAGGCGATGAATGGCACGCGATTGTCGGGCTGCCATGCCTGCACGACGGCGCCCTTGATCGATTGCGAGAGATCGTGGAAGGCGGCGCGATCGGCCGGTGCGTTCTGCGCAATGCGGCTCCAGAAGGCGGGGCTCAGCGGCGACGCACTGCGTTCGCTGACCTGGGTCTGGAACAGGTTGCGGCGCATCGCGCTGATGCTGGTCACCAGCTGCTGGGCTTCCTTGCTGATCAGCTTGGCCTGGGTGACCTGGCCGGTCAGGTCCGTCTGGTCCTTGAGCAGTTGCTTGCGCTGGCTTGCCACTTCGGGTGCTTCGGCGGGCGCGCCTTTCTCGGGAGCCGGGCCGAGCACGTCGATCTTGGCCTTGAGCGCATCGGCCTGCGGGGCGAGGCTGGCTGCCAGCGCATCGGCCTGCTGCTGCACCGACTGCGCCTTGGTGCGCGCGGTGGACAGGGTCTCGTCCGTCACCTGCTTGTCGGCCAGCGTCTGCTTGATCTGGTCGAGCTGCGCATTGAGCTGGTCGGGCGTGGCCAGCGGCGCCTGCTGGTTCTGGCTCGTATTCTGCGCGTCCTGCGCAAGCACGGTGGTGGTGCCGCCGATGGCGACGATGAGGATCAGCAGCAAGCGGGAAAGGATAGGCATGCGGGCATGATCCGGACCGGTCCTGAACCGGTCAATGAATAAATGCCTTTGACAGTGTGTTCAGCACGCCACGTTCACGCTTGCGCGATGACCTCCATCGACATCACCCACGCCGTGCCGCCCTGGGATGGCAACGTGGCCAAGGCGCGGCAGTTGCAAAGCGAACTGGCCGCACGGGTGCATCTGGAAGACGACTATCCGCCACTGCGCCACGTGGCGGGCGTGGATGTGGGCTTCGAGGAGGGCGGTGCGGTCACGCGTGCTGCCGCCGTGCTGCTGGATTCGCAGACGCTGGCACCCATCGCCGAAGTCGTTGCGCGACAACCGACGCGCATGCCCTACATCCCCGGGTTGCTCTCCTTCCGCGAGTTGCCCGCGTTGTTGCAGGCCTTGTCGGAGCTGCCGCAAACACCGGACCTGGTCTTCGTCGACGGACAAGGCGTGGCCCATCCGCGAGGACTCGGCATTGCCGCTCACCTGGGCGTGGTCACCGGTTTGCCGACCATCGGCGTGGCGAAATCGATCCTGGTGGGCACGCACGAGGAAGTGGGCCCGCATCGGGGCGATCGTCAGCCGCTGGAATACAAGGGCGAGGTGATCGGTTGTGTCTTGCGCAGCAAGGATGGCATTCGCCCGCTGATCGTCTCGCCGGGACACCGTGTGAGCATGGCCACGGCACCGGAACTGGTGCTGGCGTTCGGTCGCAAGTACCGCTTGCCCGAACCGACGCGGCTGGCTGATCGATTGGCGTCGCGGCGTGGAACGCTGCGACGCTGATGCTCAGGTCGCGCGGACCAGCCGATAGCCGAAAGCCGCTGCCAGGCGTGCCACGGCCGCCATGGCCTGGGGCTGCGCAGGCGTCGACTCGCTCGGTGAACCCAGTCGCCAGCGTGAGCGCTCGTGCGCCACGGCACGCGAACTGGCCAGCCCGTGCTGTTCCAGTTCGCGCAGGAAGCGATACACCGTGCCGAGGCTGGTGCGAGCTTCGATAACCTGCGCCCGGCGCAGCAAGGCTACGGCGTCGAGTTCATCGCTCGACTCGTTCAACACCTGCCAGATCGCCACGCGCGGCGGCGTGGCGCGCATGCCCACCTGCGCCAGCAGCTGGTGGATATCGGCTGGCGCGGGGGACATGGCCTCACGCATCCTTGCGCCCCTTGGCGATCTCTTCGGCGGCTTTGCGGATGATGTCGCCGATGCGCTTCACCTCCTCCGCATTCCACGGACCGCCGTGCATGAACAGCGCGCGCTTGAGGCTGTGCATGGCTTCGCGCAAGGCCATCGGTGCGGCGGCGCGGGCGAACATCTTGGCCGTCTGTTGCATGCGCGACATCACCGCGTCCACCGCTTCCTTGTTCTCGGCCAGGAAGGCCTTGCCTTCGGCGGTGATGGTGTAGAGCTTCTTGCCATCGTCGCTCTGCACGCTGGCGTGGCCGATTTCTTCCAGCAGCGTGAGGGTGGGGTAGACCGCGCCGGGGCTGGGTGCGTAGGCGCCGTCGAACATCTCCTCGATGGTGCGGATCAGTTCGTAGCCATGGCGCGGCTGCTCGGCGATCAGGGCAAGCAGGATGAGCTTGAGGTCGCCGTGGCCGAACACGCGGCCGCCGCGGAAACGCCCGCCCATGCCACCCCAACCGCCTTCACCCTCGTCGTCGCCGAAGCCGCGGCCAAGGCCCCGTCCTCGGCCACGCCCGATGGCCTCGCGAATCCATGCCTCGCGGCCTTCGAGACCGTCGCGGCAGTGGCCGTGGCGGCCGTGATGCTGATGGTGGTGATCAAAGAAATGACGAAATCCCATGACTAACTCCGATATATCGTAAGTAACAGTCTTAAGATATATCGTAAGTTTTCAGGAATGCAAGTATCCCCTGTGCTGCCGGGGCTTTATCCGCGGGAATGCGCCCATGCGCTCTCCCGGGGCGGAAGGCTTTCGGGTGTCACGTGACTTGAAACTTCTCCCCCACGCCTTCACCCAGTAGCTATCGCGCGCGCCTTGAGCGCTGCCGCCCCCGCCAAGGACGAACTCCCCATGCTGTTGCGCTGGTTCGAATCGCTGATCGACGCGTTCAAGGAACCCGTCGACGGCATGCCGCCGTCGTCGGTATGGCGTTTCTACGTGTTCTATCTGCGCCAGGTGTGGCCGGTGTTCGCCGCCGCGCTGGTGGTGGGCTTTGGCGTGGCCCTGGTCGAGGTATCGCTGTTCGGCTTCATCGGCAGCATCGTGGACATGGCCAAGGGTGCGCCCGTGGCGGACTTCTTCCGCCTGCATGGCAACGAGTTGCTGTGGATGGGATTCGTGGCGCTTATCGCGCGTCCGATCCTGATCGGCCTGCACGACCTGCTGGTGAACCAGGCCATCGTGCCCAACCTCACCAACCGCATCCGCTGGCAGAACCATCGCTACGTGATTCGCCAGAGTCTGGGCTTTTTTCAGAACGATTATGCAGGCCGCATCGCCAACCGCATCATGCAGACCTCTGGCGCCCTGCGCGAATCGGCGGTGCAGATCGTGGATGCGATCTGGTACGTGGCCATCTACACCGGCAGCGCCATCTTCATGTTCGCCAAGGCCGATGTGTGGCTCGCCGTGCCGCTGATCGTCTGGCTGGTGCTTTACATCGCTACGCTTCGCTACTTCGTGCCGCGCACGAAGGAGCGTTCGTGGAAGCAGTCCGAGGCACGTTCGCGCCTGATGGGCCGCATCGTCGACGGCTATAGCAACATCCTCACGCTCAAGCTGTTCGCGCATACGCAGCGCGAGGAAGCCTACGTCGCCGATGCGATGGGCGAGCAGATCAAGCGCATGCGCGCCATGACCCGCCTGACCACGGCGATGGACGCCACCATCACCACGTTGAACGGTTTCCTCATCGTGGGCACCTCGGCGCTGGCGTTGTGGCTGTGGAGCCAGGGCAAGGTCACGGTGGGCGCGATCGCGCTGAGCACGGGCCTGGTCATCCGCATCAACAACATGTCCGGCTGGATCATGTGGGTGATCAACGGCATCTTCGAGAACGTGGGCACCGTGCAGGACGGCATCGAGACCATTTCCAGGCCGCGCGCCGTGCAGGACCGCGACGGCGCCATGCCGCTGGAAGTGACCGAAGGCGGCGTGCACTTCGAGGACATCCACTTCCACTACGGCAAGAAGGGCGGCGTGATCTCCGGCCTCGATCTCAACGTGCGCGGGGGCGAGAAGATCGGCGTGGTGGGGCCTTCCGGCGCGGGCAAGTCCACGCTGGTGAACGTGCTGCTGAGGCTGTACGACCTGGAGGACGGCCGCATCCTCATCGATGGCCAGGACATTGCCCAGGTGGCGCAGGAAAGCCTGCGCGCGCAGATCGGCGTGGTGACGCAGGACACCTCGCTGCTGCATCGCTCCATCCGCGACAACCTGCTGTACGGCCGCCCGGACGCCAGCGAGGCGCAGGTGATCGAGGCGGTGCGCAAGGCGCGCGCGGAAGAGTTCATTCCGCAACTGGTCGATGGCGAAGGCCGCGTGGGCTACGACGCGCACGTCGGCGAGCGTGGCGTGAAACTCAGCGGCGGCCAGCGCCAGCGCATCGCCATCGCGCGCGTACTGCTGAAGGATGCGCCGATCCTGATCCTCGACGAAGCCACCTCGGCGCTCGATTCGGATGCGGAAGCGGCCATCCAGGACAGCCTGGAAGTGCTGATGCGCGGCAAGACGGTGATCGCCATCGCCCATCGCCTCTCCACCATCGCGCGCATGGATCGCCTGGTGGTGATGGACAAGGGCGAGATCGTGGAAACCGGCACGCATGCGGAGCTCATTGCGCGAGGCGGTCTCTACGCAAGGCTGTGGCAGCGTCAGACCGGCGGTTTTGTGGCGGCGGAAGATCCCGCGGAAGACAGCGCGCTTGCCTGATCGCCGGCGGGCACCGGTCGGCTGTCGCACCGACCGTTGCTACACGTGATCGGCGCGTAGCACGCGTGTCGATCGCTTGAGCTTTATTTGTTCCGCATTTCACGGCGGTCACGGCAGCATGTTTCTCCGCCCTCACCGGAGTCGCGACATGCCCACAGAACGAGCCCTGGCACGCGCGCAAAAGGACAAGCGCCAAGGCAAGTCGGCCAGCACCCAGGCCGGCGAATTCGTGCGCGAGGAAATCGAGCGCATCCGCGAGGGCGTGCACGGCGCGCGTTCGCCGGAGCAGGCCATTGCCATTGGACTCTCGCAGGCGCGTCGTGCCGGCATCGACGTGCCGGAACAGAAGGGCGCCAGGGCTACGCGGAAGAAACCGGTGGCGAAGAAGCGCCCGGCGACGAAGGCAACTTCGGCCAAGCGCAGCCGCGCCGCGTTGAATGCGCTCAAGCGTGAAAGTACCGGGTCCGCTTCGAAGGAAGCGCTATCACGACACGCGCGCAAGGCGGCCGCGGAACACACGCCGGCCGAACGTTCGGCGGCTGCGCGCAAGGCGGCGCGAACCAAGGGGCCAGCCGCACGCAAGGCGGCGGCGAAGAAGGCAGCCAATACGCGAGCCAGTGGCCGTGCAGCCGGTGCGGTACGTGCGGCGCGCACGCGTGCCATGCGCGCGCGAGCTCGTTGACGGTCTTAGCGGTCGAACACCAGCAACGTCGACGTCGCGCTGCCGTACAAACGGCCTTCGCCATCGATCAGGCTCGCTTCGGCAAACGCCACGCGCCGCCCGATGCTACGCACGCGCCCTTCGGCGCGAACGCGTCCGGTGTCACGCGTCATGGCCTTGTGGAAGGCGACCTTCAGTTCGAGCGAGGTGTATGCCTGTTCCGCGCTGAGTCGCGAATGCACCGCGCAGCCGCAGGCCGAGTCGAGCAGGGTGGCGAAATAACCGCCATGCACGATGCCCATGGGGTTGTACGCGTGCGCACCCGGCATACCTTCGAACGCGGCGAAACCTTCGGCCACCTCGACCAGGTCGAAATCCAGCGAGTCGCCAATGCCCGGACGCTGGCCCGAGGCGATGAACGCGCGCAGCTGCTCCAGCCCGCTCAAGCCCCGGCCGATCTCGGTGATCATGCTCACGAAGCGGACTCCAGGCCCAGGCGCTTTTTCAACAGCTGGCGCGAATCGGCGAGGATGGCGTCGGAGCGCTTCGGGTCGGTTTCCGCGCGCGCCAGCGACAAGGCACCCACCAATTCCGACATGGTGGAGCGCGCCAGCGCCTGCGGTTCGGCATAGCCCAGCGCCGTGAGCTTTTCCGTCATGGATTCGACCAGGTGACGTGCGCCTGCGGCAAACAGCGTGCGGGTCTGCTCGGGAAGACGCGGCAGATCGGACGACAGCGCCGCCATGGGGCAGCCAGCACCGCGTGCATCGCGATGCTTCTTCGACAGGTAGAAGTCGATGTAGTTGGACAGCCCTTCGGCCGGCGAGTGGCCATCCATCTCGTGATGCACGCGCGCGCGCGACTCGTCGAACATCTGCTCGACGGCGGCGGCGACGAGGTCGTCCTTCGACTTGAAGTGCGCATAGAAGCCGCCGTGGGTGAGGCCGGCTTCGGCCATCACGCCGGCCACGCCGATGCGGTCAGGACCCTCCGTACGGATGGCCTTGGCGGCCACTTCCAGCACCTTGGTACGCGTTTTCTGTTTGTGTTCGGCGTCGTAACGCATGGCCGCTCCACGTAATTTGTATGACACGAATCATACTATTGACAGCTCGCGACGCAAGTGGCAGTGCGGCACGCGATGGGAGCGGTTCATCGCGTGCCGCAGCTGGCGTCGTCTCACGAATGCCGCGAAGACGGCCCCGATGGCGTACGAGCAGGCGCGACGTCCTTCGACGGGAAGGTCATGCTCGGCAACACGTCGTCACGGCGAATCAGCCCGTGATAAAGCGCGGCGCCCATATGGCCCAGCACCGTGAAGAACAGCAGGTAGGCGAGATAGCGATGCGCCTCGCGCAGCCACGCGAACACCTCGCCGTTGAACGGCAACAGCGGCGGCAGATGCAGCGAACCGCCCAGCGAGATCGGATAGCCGCCCGCCGAGAGCATCGCCCATCCCACCAGTGGCAAGGCCAGCATCAGCGTGTAGAGCAACCAGTGCGACGCATGCGCCACGAACTTCATGATCGCCGGCATGTCGGCCGGCAATGGCGGCGGGGTAAAACGCAGGCGCACGCCAAGACGGATCAATGCCAGTACAAAGATCGCCGCGCCCAGCGGCTTGTGGATGGCCAGCAACCATTGGTGCTTGTCGGACACGGTGGACACCATGCCCACACCCACGAACAGCATGGTGAGAATCAGCACCGCCATCAGCCAGTGCAACAGGCGCGCGATGGGATGGAAGGCGCCAGGATAGGAAGCGTTGCGGGCGTTCATTGCGGATGCTCCGAA
The DNA here is from genome assembly GCF_040545895.1 of Dyella japonica. GTDB lineage: Bacteria > Pseudomonadota > Gammaproteobacteria > Xanthomonadales > Rhodanobacteraceae > Dyella > Dyella japonica_D. The sequence continues at coordinate 840,431 of NZ_JBEPMU010000001.1, read as the reverse complement.
GAGGGGGTCGGGGCGCCGGGGAAATGCGCTTCCTCACGCGTGCGGCGCAGATAGGAGACCGCATAGGCGGAAGAACGCGCCGGCAACAGCGGGTCGTCGGAGATCTCGATGCCCGAGGGGAGCACGGTCGGGTCGTAGTTGATGTCGCGACACGGTCCGCTGTCCTGCGCTTGTTCGCTTTCGATCACCAGCGTGCCGGCATCGATGGACGGACGATCGGCGGGCCACGCCTTGGTCGCATCGTTGGTCGGGTCGCCCGGTTCGGCCAGCGTCACGCGCAGATGCCAGCGCAGTGGTCCTTGCGCGATGCGCTTCTGCAGATCCTGCGCGAGATAGTCGGGATCGCCGGCCTGCGGTCCGGTGCCTGCGTCATCGTTCGCTTCCGGCGTCACTTCCCAACGCACGGCATGGCGCTTGCCATCGGCGTCGACGAAGTAGAACGCGTTGAGCGCTTCGTACGTTTCGGTGACGTAGCTGGCCGACGGTTTGGCCGTCTTCACCCAGGCGAGGAAGGCGCCGGTTTCCGGATGTGCAGCGAAGAACGCGCCCGCGCGCTTGGGATCGGGCTTGCCCGTGGCCGGGTCAGGCTGCGTGGCCACCATTTGATCGTAGAAGGCCTGCGGCGTGGCCACCGGGAACACCGGCATGCTGTTCATGCCGGTGCGCCATTGCTCTCCATTGGGCAGCGTAAAACGCAGGGCAAAGCTGCGGATCGGCACGCTGCTGTCCGGTGCATACGGATTGCCGCCGGGCAGGGCGAAGCGACCCACCACGGGTGTGCGGCCCGGTGCAAACACGCTGGCCTTGGAATAGGTGGCAGCCGAGCCATTGCTCTCGAAATAGCCGGCCACGCATACACCCTTGGCATGGTTGCGCCGGAAGCCGGGATGCACGCCGCCGGCCTGCAACTGGTTCACGATCTGGCGCGAGGAAAGCCGTTGCGGCGTCAGCCAGCCGCCGACATAGGCGAAGGCCACCGCAAGCACCCCCACGGCAAGGGCGATGACGGCCCACCTCCAGGGTTGGCGTGACGGCTGGAGCGAAGGGTCGGTCATGCGGCACTCCCGGTGAGCGGTTGGATGTCCTGATGACTTCGTCACGCGTCGGCGAAGGGTTACCTCGGGTCGCGCCGGCATGTCTGTGCCGGTGGAGAGCATAGGCCGGAAACCGGTGAAGGCTGTCGTAGTACCTTAACTCTGGCACTGCACGTTAGTGATTGATTTGGAAAAAAATTCTTTGGACGACCGGCCTGAGTTAAGTATCTTAGTGTCATTGCCAAGGGCAAATATCGGGCCAGTGACGAGGCTACCGACCAATTTCACGCACGCTGGTCGGCCCGCATTGATCTGCTGGCATCGCCCAGTGGGAGGATGTCCGGCGGCAGTACGAGCGCTTCTCACAACATCGATGTCGGCCGTGTGTACAGCTGCACTCGTCGCGATCGAGTACGCCATCGGCTAGGCGCCACGCGATCGTACGGGCCGGAGCCGAGTTCGAGGCAGCACGTTCAAACGTGAACATTGAACATGATGAATTTGGCGTGTGGTACCGGGTTGCCTATCGCATGAGGCATAGCATGGAGGGGGGGCTATGGGGAGCGTACAAGCCAGCGGATTGACGAAGCGTTCGAGCGTTATGAGCGCGGCTTGTGTGACTACTACTGATATTGCGATAGACGGAGAATTGATACGCGAACGTGCACCATAGCGCGCCATCGGTTTGCCATAGGCCTCGCGGGACACGTTGGGAGGAAGCCCTTTCATTTCGTGCGCAACGGCACAGGTGCGAGGGCATCAGTGACTGCTTCTGGCATGACTGCGGACTCTGGTCACCCCGGACCCTGCTTGGCCCGGACCTTTCTCTTTGGCTCGTGCTCGGGGCGACGCGTTGCCCATGCCGCCCATGGCCGAGTGATGAGGCGTTTGCCTTCCGAGGGCACTTGGGTTGCGTTTCAATTCGGAGGCTTATGGGACTTTGGCATGACGGCCATTGAGCAGAACGCGTAGCGGGCATACGCTATGGGCAGCGTCGAGTTTGCTCCTGTCGCCACCAGCACTGCCAATCATGCAAGAGGAGTTCGTATGGCTCTTCAGTCACCCGGGCAGAACAAGCTTCGGCCCCTCGTCGTAATCGGACTCATTGTCCTCGTGGCGGCTGGGCTCTTCGGTTACACCGGCTGGTGGGCACCGCGCCACGTGACTTCCAAGAAGCTGGTGGAAGTATTTGCGCCACCCGGCGGCCCAGCCCTTGGTCATCGACGCAACCACGCAAAGGGCATCTGCTTTACAGGGACCTTCGAGGCCAATGGCAACGGTCAGGCGCTGTCCAGTGCGCCGATGTTCCAGCGCGGTGAGTACCCCATTATTGGGCGATTCAATCTGGGGTCTCCCGAATTGAGCGCTACCGACGCGAGCGTTCGTGTGAGAGGCATGGGCTTGCAGATCGCGGCATCGAATGGCCAGCTGTGGCGCACAGCGATGATCAATGCGCCCGTGTTTGCCGCCGCAAACCCCGACGCGTTCTATGACCTGCTGGTGGCGTCTAAGAGCAAGGAGGCGGATGCCATGAAGAACTACATTGCAGCGCATCCAGAGTTCGGGGCATTCCTGGCCTGGGCGAAGAGCGCGCCGTGGACAGGAAGCTATGCGGAGGAGACCTACAACAGTCTCAACAGCTTTGAATTCACGGCGAGCAACGGCACCAAGCACATCGTGCGTTGGTCGCTTCTGCCGCAGTCTCCCGTCACCAACCTCTCCACAGCCGATCTGGCGCAGCGCCCTGCGGACTTTCTGGAGCAGGAAATCACCGAGCGCATCAACCGAGGTCCAGCCCGATGGACCATGCAGGTCACGGTGGCGACTCAGGAGGATCCAGTCAACGATCCCACCAAGGCCTGGCCCAAGGACCGGCAGACCATCGACGTGGGCACGCTGGTCGTGCAGCAGATTGAGCCCGAACAGAACGGCCCTTGCCGGGACTTGAACTACGATCCCACGGTCCTTCCCACTGGCATGGCGGTCTCCAGTGATCCTTTCCCGGCGGCCCGCTCCGCCGTGTACCGGCGTTCATACGATCTGCGCGCTTCGGAAGAAAAGTACTATCCGGAAGGGAAGTCGGGGGTGCAGCCATGAACAGCCTGAGTCCGATGTTTCGTCCCGTCCAGAGGGTACTTCACTGGGTCATGGCTGCCTGCATCATCGCGATGTTCTTCATCGGCGTGGGGATGGTTGCCACCATTGCGCCGGGTTATCTGGGCCTGATTGCTACGCACCAGTCGCTGGGAATCATCATCCTGCTACTGGTGATCGTGCGCCTCATGGTGCGATGGCGCTATGGAGCGCCGGCGTTACCGGTGGACCTGCCCGTACCCATGAAGCTGGCGGCTTCGCTATCTCACTATCTGCTGTACGGATTGATGATCGCCATGCCGCTGCTTGGCTGGGCCATGTTGTCTGCGGCTGGATACCCGGCCGTCATTTTTGGGAATCTGCATCTACCGTCCATCGCCCCGCGCAGCTTGGCCCTGCATACCGCGCTGTGGAATGCACACCACTACCTGGCCTTCGCGTTCTTCGCGCTGGTTCTGCTGCATTTGGCTGCTGCGCTCTTTCACGCACTCGTTCGCCGCGATGGCGTCTTTCAGGCCATGGCACCGTGGTTTGGAAGACGAAAGTGAGGCGAGAGGGCCGGAGTGCAACCTACACGTCGACTCGTTCGTCATCGTGCAAGAGCTACCCGGGCAGCGGCAGGGGTTTTGAAGGAGGCGCGAGCCACATTAGTCGTCTTCGCTCTAGTTGGGCAGTGCGGGGGAGGCATCACGCTGTCCATTTTTAGCCATTGAACGGTTAGTGGCAGCGTGATCCGTCAGGGGCTTGCTCGTGTCATCAACCGCCTATATCGAGATTACGAAGGTAGACCACGGGACTTTTCGCCAATGCCTATCTTTGATGCCATCCTCCTCGCACGGATCCAGTTTGCCTTTACCATCTCGGCGCACATCATTTTCCCGGCGACGAGCATCGGGCTGGCTGGGTTTCTTGCTGTGCTTGAGGCAATGTGGCTTAGAACAGGAGATGCGGTCTATAAGCAGATGTATTTCTTCTGGTCCAAGATCTTTGCCATTGCCTTCGGCATGGGTGTGGTCTCCGGGGTCGTCATGGCCTACGAGTTTGGTGCGAACTGGGCCGGATTCTCTCGCATTGCTGGCCCCATCACCGGCGTCCTACTGACCTACGAAGTGATGACTGCCTTTTTCCTTGAGGCGGGTTTCCTTGGGGTCATGTTGTTTGGCTGGGAGAAAGTGGGAGCCCGAGGGCATTTTTTTGCAACGTTGATGGTTGCCACCGGGACGCTGGTGTCCACCTTCTGGATTCTTGCATCCAACAGCTTCATGCAGACGCCGCAAGGCTTTGCTATGGAGAACGGTCAGCTCGTACCGATAGATTGGTGGAAGGTGATCTTCAATCCATCCTTCCCCTATCGGCTGGCACATATGACCATCGCGGCATACATCGTGGCCGCGTTCCTGGTCGTTGCATGCAGCGCCTATCATTTGCTGGCCGGGCGTCGCGATCTCGCGGTCAAGCGTAGTTTTTCGATGGCGCTATGGATCTTGCTGATGCTGGTGCCCATTCAGATGATCGTGGGCGACGCCCACGGGCTGAATACCCGTCAATATCAGCCTGCAAAGATTGCGGCCATCGAAGGGCTGTGGGAAACCGAGCGCGGCGGTACATCGCTCAATCTAGTTGGGTTTCCTGATATGCAGGAAGAGCAAACCAAACACGCCGTCAAGGTGCCGCATCTTGGTAGCTTGATCCTGACCCACTCGTGGGACGGCGAGATCAGAGGACTGAAAAGCTTTCCGCCTCAAGACCGTCCTTACTCTCCGATCCTGTTCTGGACGTTCCGCATCATGGTCGGCCTTGGCTTGCTGATGCTTTTGCTCTCCCTGGCCGCTTTGGCGTTGCGACGAGGAGGACGTATCTACGAGACACGCTGGTTCCAGCGTTGGGCGCTCTACATGGGGCCGACAGGACTTCTGGCGCTCCTGGCTGGCTGGGTCACGACCGAAGTAGGGCGCCAACCCTGGACCATCTACGGTGTCTTACGCACGGCCGACTCGGCGTCACCGCTCGATGCGCAGCAGGTGGGGACCTCGCTCTTGACCTTCGTAGTCGTTTATTTCCTCGTCTTTGGTCTAGGCATTTACTACATCCTCAAGTTGATGAAGAAAGGCCCTGGTAGCGAGACGCAATCATCTGTTCAAACGGCCGCGCACCCCGCGCTCGTCAACAACCCTCTATATCGTCCCGAAGATCCCATCGACAGGTAGAGCCATGAATCTAGACCTCGCCACTGTTTGGGCTGCGATCATCGGGCTGGGGCTATTTCTTTACGTCGTGCTTGATGGCTTTGATCTCGGTATCGGTTTGTTGTTTCCGTTCCTAGAGAAAAGCGCCGACCGGGAAGTAATGCTCAACACCGTTGCGCCGGTATGGGATGGCAACGAGACGTTTCTGGTATTTGGTGGAGCGGCGCTTTACGCCGTTTTTCCCGTCGCCTACGCCACACTGCTGCCAGCCAATTACCTTCCTGTCGTCTTGATGTTGGCAGGCTTGATCTTTCGAGGCGCGGCATTTGAATTGCGGGCTAAGGCCACACGCACGCGACATATGTGGGATCTGGCGTTTATCGCGGGCTCCGTACAGGCCGCCTTCTGCCAGGGCGTTATTCTGGGTTCGCTACTGCAGGGCATCAAAATTGTAGACGGTCGATTTGCAGGAGGCAGCTTTGACTGGCTTTCACCCTTCAGCGTGTTTTGCGGACTTGGGCTTCTCGTGACCTATGCGACGTTGGGTTGCGGCTGGCTGATCATCAAGACCGACGGTAAGCTCCAGGAGAATATGTACGCGCTCATGAGGCCGATCAGCGCGGTCCTTCTGTCCACCATTTTCATTGCGAGCGCCTGGACGGTTCTAGGTAACCCGGCGGTGGCCGAGCGGTGGTTCGGCGGTCATCGCCTCGTCTACTTTGCCCCGGTACCGGTCCTTGTCGTTGCCAGCATTTGGGGAATATGGCGCGCGGTCAATCGCCGGAACGAGCGGCTACCTTTTCCCCTGGCGCTCTTCGTTCTGTTTATGGGCTACACCGGGCTCATCATTAGCATCTGGCCTTACATCATCCCGCCGTCGCTGACGATCTGGGAGGCGGCGGCCAATCATTCGAGCCAGCTCTTTATGCTCGTAGGCGCGGCGATCATCCTTCCCATCATCCTTTGCTACAGCTTCATGCAGTACCGCGTGTTTCGCGGCAAAGTCCGCGAATCGGACGCAGGGTATCACTGATGCGGAGCTCAGTACCCGCAGGCTCCAGGCCGCGCTGGTGGCATAAACTCAGTTGGTTCGTCTTTCTGTGGCTTAGCGCCGTTCTGGTGACATCGTTGATCGCTGGCATCTTCAAGCTGCTCATATGGGAGGCGACAAGGCATTAGTGCCGTCCATCCCCAAACTCAGTGCAATGCCTGCACTCAACGAGACGTCACGCAGTCGTTCAGAGCCTGTGATCGGTCCCATGCTGAAAACGTGAAGGGGGCTAGCTGCTCGTCGGCTCCTCTGTGGCCTCGTTCCGGCCAAGGCGCGGCTGGACCGACTCTGGGCCCGGGACCAACAATCCTCCGGCGGACCGGCGACCATTGGGTGGGACACGGCCCGCTCCATTAGTCGATTGAATTCATGATCCTGCGAAAGTGTCGCAAAAAGCGGTTGACTTCACCGCATGCGATAACGCTCATAAGCCTGTGCATAGTCATTCTGGAATTGCTTCTTGGCCGCTGGGCGACAGTGCCACCCGTGGTAAACATCGCTGCCTACAAGTGTATTCATCCAATTTCGCCTTTCCATGCAAAACACCGAGGCTTCGCCCCCATCCAAGTGGTCAAGGGGAGTGCCGATTAGCCCGTGTTATCAGGGGTAGCGTCGCATTCGGACTGCCCAGTGCCATCGTTAAGAGTCAGTGCCAAGGTAATGGGCTTGAGTGCCAAGGTTAAGGACTCTCGACAGAAGGCGATGCCATGAAAAAAGGGCTTGACTCTAGACCTGGATCAAAGGTCTAGACTTGATCCATGAACACATCCAGCGCTTCCATGACCATCGGGGCCGTCGCGCGTCGCGTCGGCGTGGCTATCGACACCATCCGCTACTACGAGCGCGAAGGGCTGCTGCCTGAGCCGTTGCGCCGCGCCTCCGGATATCGAAGTTACGACGAAGGCGCGGTGCGCCAGCTTCGTTTCATTCGTCGCGCGAAGGATCTTGGCTTCACGCTCGAGGAAATCCGCGATCTGCTGGCGCTCTCCGCCGATCGCCAGCGCGGCGTGAAGGCGGTGAAGAAGCGTGCGGAGGAGCGGCTCGCCGCCATCGACGAACGCATTGCCGAACTTACCCGTGTGCGCGATGGACTGGAGCAGCTCATCGACGCATGCCCGGGACACGGCTCGCCCGACCAATGTCCCATCCTGAAAGCGTTGACCGATCAGGAGGACGAGGCATGAGCGCGGAGAAACAAGCCTGCTGCAGTGACAGGCCTGAGCCTGCTCCGTCGACGACGCCGTCGTGTTGCGGCGGACATCCGGAAGCACCAGCGCATCATCACCATGATCACGGCGCTCATCATGACCACGCAGCGCATGCGGTGAAGGATCCCGTGTGCGGCATGTCGGTGGATCCTGCCCATGCCAGGCATCAGGCGGAACATCACGGCGAGACGTTCTACTTCTGCGCCCAGCGCTGCAAGGAGAAGTTTCTTGCCGAGCCCGCGCGCTATCTTCAGCCCTCGGCGGAACCCGCGCCCGTGATCGACGGCGCCGTCTATACCTGTCCCATGCATCCGGAAGTGCAGCAGATCGGTCCCGGCCATTGCCCCAAGTGCGGCATGGCGCTGGAGCCGATGATGCCAAGCCTCGACGATGATGATCATGAATTGCGCGCCATGTCGCGTCGCTTCTGGACGCTGGCCGCCTTGACGCTGCCGGTATTCCTGCTGGCGATGGGGCCGCATTTGTTCGGGTGGCATGTGCCCTCGCCATGGGATGGCATCGCGGCGTGGAGCGAGGCCTTGCTGTCGACCGTTGTCGTGCTGTGGGGCGGTGCGCCGTTCTTTGCGCGTGGCTGGCATTCGCTCAAGCCATGGTCGCCGAACATGTACACGTTGATCGCGCTCGGCACGGGCGTGGCATGGCTTTACAGCGTCGTGGCATTCGTCGCGCCGTCGCTGTTTCCCGCCGGCTTCCACGACATGCATGGCCGCGTGGGCGTGTATTTCGAATCGGCGGCGGTGATCGTCACGCTGGTGACGCTGGGCGATTTCCTCGAACTGCGTGCGCGTCGCCGCACGGGCGCGGCGCTCAAGGCCTTGCTGGGGCTGGCGCCTAGGACAGCGCATCGCGTCGAGGCAGACGGCACCGAACACGACGTGCCGCTCGAGGCGGTGCATGCGGGCGATACGTTGCGTGTGCGTCCCGGCGAAAAAGTGCCGGTGGATGGTGTGGTGCTCGACGGCAGCAGCCACGTGGACGAAGCCATGCTCACTGGCGAACCCATTCCCGTGAGCAAGTTCAGCGGCGAGCGCGTGACGGGCGGCACGGTGAACCAGGATGGCGCATTGCTGATGCGCGCGGAACGGGTTGGCGCCGACACCATGCTCTCGCAGATCGTCGCGCTGGTGGCGCAGGCGCAACGCAGCAAGGCGCCGCTGCAACGCGTGGCCGATCGCGTGGCGGCGTGGTTCGTGCCCGCCGTGGTCGCCGTTGCGGTGCTCGCCTTTGCGTTGTGGGCATGGCTTGGGCCTGAGCCGCGGCTGGCCTATGCGCTGGTTGCGGCGGTGTCGGTGCTGATCATCGCCTGCCCGTGTGCGCTTGGCTTGGCCACGCCGATTTCCATCATGGTGGCGAGTGGCCGCGCCGCTCAGAATGGCGTGCTGTTTCGCGATGCGGCGGCCATCGAGTCACTGCGCGCCATCGACACGCTGGTCGTCGACAAGACCGGCACGCTGACGGAAGGAAAGCCCGTTTTGAAGGCGGTCGTAAGCCTTGGTGAGATGCCTCGCCCCGCATTGCTGGGAATGGCGGCGGCACTGGAGCGACTCAGCGAACATCCGCTGGCGCGGGCCATCGTCCACGGCGCGGAAGCGGAAGGCATCGCGGTGCCGCAGGCAGCGCAATTCCGCACCGTGACGGGCGCCGGCGTGGAAGGCGAGGTCGATGGGCACGCGGTCACGCTCGGCAATCACCGTCTCCTGTCCAACGCGTGCGTGCCGCTCGATGACGAAGTGATGGCGCGTGCGGACGCAATGCGCGGCGAGGGCGCCACGGTGATGTTCCTCACGGTCGATGGCGCACTGGAGGGCTTGATCGCCGTGGCGGACCGCATCAAGCCCAGCACACCGCAAGCGCTTTCCGATCTGCGTGCGCAAGGCTTGCGCATTGTCATGCTCACGGGTGACAACCTCGCTGCGGCGGGAGCTGTCGCCAGCGCGTTGGACATCGACGAGGTGCACGCGGATGTATCGCCTGCCGAGAAGGCAGAGGTGATCCAGCGCCTGCAGGCACAGGGCCATCGCGTGGCCATGGCGGGCGACGGCATCAACGACGCCCCCGCGCTGGCCGTCGCGAACGTCGGCATCGCCATGGGTGGTGGCACGGACATCGCCATGGAGAGCGCGCAAGTGACACTGGTGAAGGGCGAATTGAGCGCCATCGTGCGTGCGCTGACGCTGTCGCGCGCCACGGTGCGCAATATCCGCCAGAACCTGTTCTTCGCCTTCGTCTACAACGCCGTGGGCGTGCCGCTGGCGGCGGGCCTGCTGTATCCGTGGCTGGGCGTGATGCTGTCGCCCATGGTGGCGGCGCTGGCGATGAGCCTGTCGTCGGTGTCGGTGGTGGGCAACGCGCTCCGGCTGCGCGGCGCGTGATGCTTGTCACCTGCGATGCCTGACGTCGCTCCCTGCCTCTGAAACCAGGCGGGACGGATGATGTCTCCCGCACCGATGGGGTGCGGGGAGGACTTCATCATGAACATCATCAACGACACGCGCAGCACGCTCGAAAAACACATGCCCCTGCTGGTTGGCCTGCTCGCGGCGTGGCTGGCCGGCCGGGCACTCAAGAAAATGTTCTGGACCGCGTTCGGCATGTACTGGGCGCTGCGCGCCACCGGCGTGCACTTCTGAGAAGGCGCTGGGACAAAGGCCGGGGCGTGATCAAGCGGGTGGCACATGCTTTAAGCTGTGCGCCCCTTGTCCCCGCAGGATGCCGCCATGTCCCCCAGCATCGCCCTGATCGCACGCTATTACGACGCGTTCAATCGCGGGGACTGGGAGGCCATGCTCGATTGCCTGACGGACGACGTGGTGCACGACATCAACCAGGGGCACCGCGAAAAGGGCCGCGACACGTTTCGCCGCTTCCTGGAACGCATGAACCGCTGCTACCGCGAGCAACTGCGCGACATCGTGCCGATGGCGAGCGCCGATGGCAGCCATGCCGCTGCCGAGTACGTGGTGCACGGCGAATATCTCGCCGACGATGACGGGCTGCCGCCTGCCCATGGCCAGCGCTACGTGCTGCCGGGCGGCGCGTTCTTCGATATCCGCGACGGCCGCATTGCGCGCATCAGCAACTACTACAACCTGCAGGACTGGATCGCGCAGGTGTCAGGCGGCTAAGCGATGAGCGTGCGCATCCTCACCAGCGTCGGCGAGGCGGTAAGGCCGCATCTGGAAGCATTGGCGCGTTTGCGCATCGCGGTGTTTCGCGACTATCCGTATCTGTACGACGGCGACATGGCGTACGAGCAGCGTTATCTCGAAGCGTACGCACGCTCGCGTCGCAGTGTGTTCGTGCTGGCGCTGGACGGCGATGAGGTGGTTGGCTGTTCCACCGGCATCCCGCTGGCCGACGAAACGCCTGCCATCCAGCAGCCTTTCATCGAGCGTGGCATGGTGCTTGGTGACGTTTTCTATTTCGGCGAGTCGGTGTTGCTGCCTGCGTATCGCGGGCAGGGCATCGGCCATCGCTTCTTCGATGCGCGTGAACGTCACGCGCGCGCTCTCGACGGTTATCGCTGGACAGCGTTCTGCGCGGTGGAGCGCGCCGGCAACGACTCGCGCCAGCCTACCGGCTATCGTCCCAACGACGCGTTCTGGAACAAGCGCGGCTACCAGCGGCAGGACGACATGTTCTGCGAGCTGGACTGGACCGAACTCGACGCCTTTGCGCCTTCTGCCCATCGCCTGCGCTTCTGGCTTCGCCCACTGGATGCATGAACACTGTGCCCATGACCCGCACTCTCGACGAATGGCTGTCCTACCAGGAACGCGTGAATGTGCGCAGCATCGAGCTGGGCCTGGATCGCGTGCGTGCCGTGTGGGAACGCATGGCCGCGCCCGCACCGGCGCGGCGTGTGATCACCGTGGGTGGCACCAATGGCAAGGGTTCCACCGTTGCCATGCTGGAAGCCATGCTGAGCGCAGCAGGCCAACGCGTGGGCTGCTACACCTCGCCGCATCTGCTGCGCTACAACGAGCGGATTCGCATCGATGGCCATGACGCGGACGACGATGCCCTAGTGGCCAGCTTCGAGCGCATCGAGGCGGCGCGCGGCGAGATCCCGCTGACCTATTTCGAGTTCGGCACGCTCGCTGCGCTGGATCTGTTCGCGCGTGCCGGGCTGGATATCGCCGTGCTCGAGGTGGGCCTGGGCGGCCGGCTGGATGCGGTGAACATCATCGATGCCGATATCGCTGTGATCACCACCATCGATCTGGACCATATGGACTGGCTGGGGCCGGACCGCGACACCATTGGCGTGGAAAAGGCCGGCATCGCGCGGGCAGGGCGCCTGGCGGTGGTCGGCGAACGGGAACCGCCTTCGGGACTTTTGCTGGCGCTGGAACGCATCGGCGCGGTGATCGAGCGGGCCGGCGCGGATTTCTCGGTGGCACGCGAATCCTCGGGCTGGCAGTGGCGCCATCGCGACGGCACCGTGTTGACGCTGCCGGATCCGGCACTGACCGCACCCGTTCAGTACGCCAACGCCGCGGCCTCCATCGCCGCCCTTCACGGACTGCAACGTGTGGACGCCGTGTTGGCGACGAAGGATCTCGCCGCGGCGGCAGCGACCGGCGTGCGCACGGCACGCGTGGCGGCGCGATTGCAGGTGCTGGGTGGCGATCCTTCGCTCGTGGTCGACGTGGGCCACAACCCACAGGCGGCGCGTGCGCTGGCCGAGTGGCTGGACGCGCGCCCCGAGGTTCGCGTGCACGCGGTGTACGGCGCGCTGTCCGACAAGGATGTGGCCGGGGTGATCCAGGCGCTGGGCACGCGCATCGCGCATTGGCACCTGGCCGGGCTGGAGCGCGACACGCCGCGCGGGCTCTCGGCCGCCGCACTCGCCGAGCAGCTCACCTCCGTGTTGCCCGGGGCCGTTTGCGACGCACATCCCGACGTCGGCAGTGCGTTGAAAGCGGCGCGATCTTCAGCCAGGCCCGGCGAATGCGTGCTCGCTTTTGGCTCGTTTTTCGTCGCCGCGGCGGTGCTTGCTGAATCAGCGGGTGCGGATTCGGCCTGAGTGGCAGCTGGGCCAGCTATAATCGCCCCCGTTCTCGCACCCCCGCCCGTTTGGAGCCCGTCTTGAAAACACGTCTGCTGGGAGCTGCCGTTCTCATCGCGCTGGCTGTGCTGTTCGTGCCGATGTTCATCTCCAGCAATCCGCCGACCACGAGTGGCGACGAAACGGTGAGCCTGGCGATCCCGCCGGCACCGGATCGCGACTTGCAGACCAAGACCATGAGCCTGACGCCCGGTGCGGCGCCGGCCACCTCTGCCGCGCCCGCACCCAAGCCGGCCGTGCCCACGCCGGCAGCGACCGCCGCGCCGGTGGGTTCGACCGATCAGCTGGCGACCGTGAACATCGGCTCCAACCGTCCCAAGGATGTGGAAACCGACCCGACCGCCGGCCAGAAGCCCGAGCCGACCACGGTGACGCGCCCCGGCTCCAATGCCGCCCAGCCGGTGATCCCGGTGCAGGGCAAGGCAGCCGCTGGCGCGACGGCCACGACCTCCGCGACCAAGCCGACCAACACGCCGGCCGTTCCGGCGCAGCAGGAACCGGCCACGCCGCCGGCAACCGCCGCGCACGGTTCGTATTCGCTCAATCTCAGCGCCTATGCGTCCAGCGCCAGCGCGCAGAGCCTGATCCAGCGCGTGCGCGGCCTGGGTTATCCCGCCGCGGGTCGCACCATCAACCAGGGCGGCAAGTCGCTGACCCTGGTGACGGCCGGCCCGTTCGAGTCGCGCGCGGCCGCCGAAGCGGCACGCCTAAAGATTACCCAGACCATCCCGGGCGCGCCTGCGCGTCTGGAAGGTAGCGCTTCCACGCCATCGCAGGACGATGCGCCTGCCGCCAAGCCGGCAGCGAATACGGCGGCCGCGCCCACGACGTCCCGCGCCGGCGGCTGGGCCGTGCAGGTGGCCGCCATGGGCAGCCAGAACGACGCCAATGCGCTGCGCGACAAGCTGCGCGCGAACGGCTTCGACGGCTATGTGGATACGGTCAATGCCAACGGCAAGCAGCTGTGGCGCGTGCGCGCGGGCCCGCAAACGCAGCGCGCCGACGCCGTGCGCATCCGCGACCAGATCAAGACCAAGCTTGGCGTGGACGGCAACGTCGTCACCGCCCCGTGATTTTCAACCTGAACGTGAACCCGCGACGGTGAGGTGACCCGGTGAATTGGGCCGACTACATCATTCTTGCCGTACTGGGCGTCTCGGTCTTGATCGGCCTGTGGCGTGGCCTCATTTCAGAGGTGCTGGCCCTGGGCATCTGGATCGCCGCGTTCTGGGTGGCCTGGACGTTCGGGCCGAGCGTGGCGGGTTATTTCGAACACAGCATCCAGCTGCCGTCGGCGCGGATACTGGTGGGTTACGGCCTTTGCTTCATCGCCGTGCTGGTCCTGGGTGCGCTGCTGCGCTTCCTGGTGAGCAAGCTGGTGGAAGGTACCGGGTTGTCCGGTACCGACCGCCTGCTGGGCATGGTGTTCGGTTTCGTGCGCGGCGTGCTGTTGGTGACGCTTGCCGTGTTCCTGCTCGGGTTCACCGCGTTCACGCGCGACCCGTGGTGGCACGATTCAGCGTTATTGCCGCAGTTCAAGGGAATGGCTGCGTGGCTGGGTGAGCGCGTGCCGGACAATGTCCGCCACTACCTCAATCCGCAGCCTCTGCTGGACCATTTACCCGCCTTGCCGGCGGGCATGCCAGGCGCTTCGCCAGCGACTGCGCATGAAACCCATCCCGCGATCGCCACCACGGTCGCCCCGGCAACGAATTACTAATTACAGGCTTTCAACCATGTGCGGAATCATCGGCATCGTCGGCACCAGTGAGGTCGCCGCGTCACTCTATGACGGTCTGACCGTGTTGCAGCACCGTGGCCAGGACGCCGCCGGCATCGCCACGGTGGACGGCGCGCGCCTGCGCCTGCACAAGGGCAACGGCCTGGTGCGCGACGTGTTCAACCAGACCTCGATGAGCGGGCTGCGCGGGCGCATCGGCATCGGCCATTGCCGTTATCCCACGGCCGGTTCGGAAGGCTCCGCCGAGGCGCAGCCGTTCTACGTGAACTCGCCCTACGGCATCGCCTTCGCGCACAACGGCAATCTGGTGAACACCGAACAGCTCCGCCGCGAGATGTTCGAAGACGACCGTCGCCACATCAACACCGATTCGGATTCCGAAGTGCTGCTCAACGTGCTGGCGCACGAGCTGCAGATCCAGGACCGCATGGCGCTCACGCCCGATCACATCTTCAAGGCCGTGGCCGGCGTGCATCAGCGCGCGGCCGGCGGCTATGCGTGCATCGCGCTGGTGCTGGGCTACGGCCTGCTGGCGTTCCGCGATCCCAACGGCATCCGCCCGCTGGTGCTGGGCGAGCGTGTGACGCCGGAAGGCCGGGAATACGCCGTAGCGTCCGAGTCGGTGGCACTGGATATCCTCGGCTTCAAGCGTCTGCGAGACCTGGACCCGGGTGAAGCCGTCATCATCACCGACGACGGTCAGCTGTTTGCACGCCACTGCGCCGAAGGCGCGGTGCATGCGCCGTGCATTTTCGAATACGTGTACCTCGCCCGCCCAGACTCGATGATCGAGAACGTGTCGGTGTACAAGGCGCGCCTGCGCATGGGCCAGAAGCTGGCCGAGAAGATCCTGCGCGAGCGTCCGGACCATGGCATCGATGCGGTGATTCCGATTCCCGACACCGCGCGCACGGCGGCTTCCGCGCTGGCCGAAGCGCTGGGCGTGCCGTTCCGCGAGGGCTTCGTCAAGAATCGCTACATCGGCCGCACCTTCATCATGCCGGGGCAGGGCGAGCGCGTGAAATCCGTGCGCCGCAAGCTCAATCCGGTGGAGCTGGAATTCCGCAAGAAGAACGTGCTGCTGGTGGACGACTCCATCGTGCGCGGCACCACCTCGCGCCAGATCATCCAGATGGCGCGCGAAGCCGGTGCGCGCAACGTGTACTTCGCCTCCGCCGCGCCGCCGGTGCGCTACCCGAACGTGTACGGCATCGACATGCCGGCCGCGTCCGAGCTGGTCGCCTCCGGCCACTCCGAGAAGGAAGTGGAGAAGGTGCTCGGCGCCGACTGGCTGATCTACCAGGACCTCAAGGACCTGGTATGGGCGGTGCAGGACGGCAATGAAGCGCTCAAGCACTTCGACACCTCGTGCTTCTCCGGCGAATACGTCACGGGCCTCGACAAGCAATACCTGCAGCAGATCGAAATGCTGCGCTCGGACGACGCCAAGGCGGCGCGCCGCAGCGCGTAACGGTCGACTTGCACGCGGGAGCGCATCGCTTGCGCTCCCGCCATCCCTTGGGACTTTCCGCGATCATCGCGCCATGACCGCCGATCTCCACGCCGCCGCCAAGCGTTGCCTCGACGCCACGGATCCTGCCGAAAAACTGCGCCTCACGCATGAGGCGTGGGCGGCATTCCAGGCTGGTCAACTGCGTCCCGAGAGCGCGTCACCTGCGCCCGAACCCATCGGTGCGCCTGGCCGTCCCGAGCGTCCGAACCTGGTGCCGCAGCGACAAGTACCGCATCGCGGCCTGGGTTCCGCCGAAGGCCGCGCCGCACTCGTGCATGCCGTGGCGCATATCGAGTTCAACGCCATCAATCTCGCCTGGGATGCGGTCTACCGTTTTCGCGACAAACCGATCGACTACTACCGCGACTGGGCCAGCTGCGCGAACGACGAAGCTCGCCACTTCGCCATGCTCTCGGAACGACTCGCCGAGCTGGGCCACGCCTACGGCGATTTCGACGCGCACAACGGCCTGTGGGAAATGGCCGAGAAAACCGCCCACCACGACACCGCGCGCATGGCGCTGGTGCCGCGCGTATTGGAAGCGCGCGGCCTGGACGTGACGCCAGGCATGATCGAGCGCCTGCTGTCGGTAGGCGATGATCGCACCGTGGCCATCCTCGAAGTGATCCTGCGCGAGGAAGTGGCGCACGTCGCCGCGGGAACCCGCTGGTTCCGTCACTGCTGCGAGCGCGACGGCGTCAATCCCCGCGACACCTTCCTCGACCTGCTGCGCGACTACATGGGCCGCAACCTGCGTGGGCCTTTCAACCGGCCAGCGCGTTTGGAAGCAGGTTTCGATGAGGAAGAGCTGGATCGTCTGACCGACCTCGCAATGCAAGTCTGACTGAGCCGGCGACCAGCTAGGCCCTCGCCGCTACTTTTCCCTCACGAACGCCTCGAATGACGGCACAAGTACCCGGCTGCCGTAGCCGCTCAGGTGATCGCCGTCGAAGAATAGTGGTCTGCCTTGGCGGTACTCGCTGCAGGTTGCCGCTGGAGGGCAGAGGATGGGAAACGGGTCCCAAATGGAGATGTGATCGTTGCTTGCCGCGATTTGGGCCAGCGCATCAACCACCGGCTTGCGAAACGCCACAGCCTCCCCGCGATCGACCTCGGACCCCGCCTGGCAGATGGGATTGCTGCGATTGTAGGTTTCCGCACAGCGAAAGGCGGGCGTCCTGAAAATCGGCTTGGGAGCCTCGAATACGACGCGAGCACCCAGATCCGTAAATTTGCGCACGACGTCCTTTCCTTCGGTGACACCCTTTTCTCTGCGGGCGACTGCCTCCGTACCAAAAATCCTGCTCTTTACTTCCTCGTCGGTGGATTGAGCCCACTGATCGCCGAATCGGGGGAGACGAAGCGAGGGGAGAAACACGACGTCGCCGGCGTGAATGTTTCCAAGCAGGTCGGCAAGTGACGCCTGCGTGTTCGCCTTGCAGCTCTCGTCGTCCTCGCGCCCGGGTTGCAGGCTCAGGAACGGACATCCGCCGTTTTGATAGAGGACGACCTGGGCACCCGTCTCCATCACATAGCTTCTGTACAGAGCCTCATAACCGATCGCGTGAGAATCACCCACGGCAAAAACCCGGGGAGCGGTGACGGGCTCTTCGCAGTTCCTTCTGACGTAATGCAAGGAGAAGCCGGTGCCTATCGGCGTCATGGTCGGCTTTACGACGCAACCGGGGTGCGCCGGGCTGGTGGCTTCTCCGGCCGGATACCAATCCTGGGCGTTGCGCGCGACGGTGCTGATCGAGATCTTGTGCTGTTTGGCATCGAGCTTGGCAGAGAGCTTGTAGCCAATCCCGATCAGCGCGATCCCCGCGAAAACAACGGCGACCTGATTAAGCCTGCGAGCCGTGCGTCGCGGCGGTATCTCGATCCAGTAATACGACGCGGTGGAGAGGATGGCCACGATGGCAAGCGCAGCCAGCATCTGTGCAGGACTTTGCAGTCCAGTCGTCCATCGAAACAGGACAAATACCGGCCAATGCCACAAGTAAAGCGAGTAGGAAATTTTTCCTATGAAGCGAAGCGGTGAGCGCGTCAGCAGGAAAGCGGCAAAGCCACCCGACCGGCCATGAAGAAACCCCAGTACGGCTGCCGTTGCTGCGACGGGCAATATGCAGGCCGGAAAAGGAGCTTTTTCGGATTTGGCAATGACTAATCCCATGAGCAGGGCGAGCGTTGCCAAGTCCCCTGACAGCGCGAACCATCGGCGCGGTTCGCTTGCCTGGGTAAAGGAATGACCGCGCAGCGCCATGAGCTGGAAAAGAAGGACGCCAACGCCCAGTTCCCAGAAGCGCCCCCATGTCAGATAGAAAGCCTTGGTCTGGTCGACGTGGGCCAGCCAGATCGCCGCGATGAACGAGGCGACCACACCAGCGGCGAAAAGCGCGGTGGAGACGAACTTGCGCCGGTAGATCCATGCGAAGAAAAGGATCGGAAAAACCAGGTAGAACTGCTCTTCGACGGCGAGCGACCAGGTATGCGTGAACGGATTGAATTCAGCGACCGGCGAGAAATACCCCGTGCCCTGCGCGAGCAGGAAGTTCGACAGCCCGAAAAAGGCGTAGAGGCCCGTTTCCTGATTCGAACGGGAAAGCCACGCCTCGGGTATCAAAAGGGCCAGGGCGGCTGAAGTCGCCACCAGGCAAACCACCAGCGCAGGGGTGATGCGGGTCAGCCGCCTTGAATAGAAGTAGAGGAAAAACCGCGGAAGACCAAGTCGCTCAAGGGTTCCAACGGATCCGGCCACGACGAAGCCGGAAATGACGAAGAAAACGTCGACGCCGGCAAAACCGCCAGGAAGCCAGTGTGGATTCAAGTGGTACGCGATGACGGACAGCACGGCGATTGCCCTGAGTCCATCAATGTAAGGTGCGTAGAGAACTTTGTTGCCCATGCGCGGGATATCGGTGGCGAGCCGCGGATAGTAGCCCATGAGCTCGTATCCCTTCCGGGGGCGGTGGATGCCATGAGGCATCAGCTGCCAACCATCGGCCGCCCAATAAAAAAGCCGGTACTAGGCCGGCTTTTTCATCGAATTTTGGTCGGGGTGACATGATTCGAACATGCGACTTCTACGTCCCGAACGTAGCGCTCTACCAGGCTGAGCTACACCCCGTGGGAGCCGCGTATCTTAATGACACCTCCAAAGCTTGGCAACACTTGGGCGAAAAATTTTCTTCACAAAGTTGCCGGGCCCTGTCGCAGCGTGTTTGAGGAGGGCCTGGGGGCGGCCTTCTGCTAACCTATAGGGCTCTGTCGGACAGGCTGCCAACCAGCGTTGGCCGACGCTTTTCATACCGCTAAGCAGAGGACTTCATGGCGCTTACCCAGGCCCGTACCATGCCCGGCGTGCTCGAGCTGTTGCCGCTCGACCAGATCGCGTTCCAGCGCATGCTCGACGTGATCCGCCGCAACTATGAGCGCTTCGGTTTTCTGCCGGTGGAAACGCCGGTGATGGAATTCTCCGACGTGCTGCTCACCAAGACGGGCGGTGAAACCGAGCGCCAGGTGTATTTCGTGCAGTCCACCGGTGCGCTGGCCAACGCCGAGAAGAACGACGGCGTGCCCGAGCTGGCGCTGCGCTTTGATCTCACCGTGCCACTGGCCCGCTATGTGGCCGAGCACGAGCACGATCTCTCGTTCCCGTTCCGCCGCTACCAGATGCAGCGCGTGTACCGCGGCGAGCGCGCGCAGCGCGGCCGCTTCCGCGAGTTCTACCAGTGCGACATCGACGTGATCGGCAAGGACAGCCTGTCGGTGCGTTACGACGCCGAGCTGCCCGCCGTGATCTACAGCGTGTTCCGCGAACTGAACATCGGCGCGTTCACCATCCAGCTCAACAACCGCAAGCTGATGCGCGGCTTTTTCGAAAGCCTTGGCGTGACGGACGGCGAACAGCAGACGCTGGTGCTGCGCGAGGTGGACAAGCTCGACAAGCGCGGCGCCGATTACGTGCGGGACACGCTCACCGGCGAGCCGTTCGGCCTGAGCGCGGCAACGGCGCAGAAGATCCTCGACTTCGTGCAGGTGCGTTCCACCTCGCTGCAGGATGCGCTGGACAAGCTCGACGCGCTTGGCCCCGGTCCGGAAACGATGGAGCAGGGCCGCGCGGAATTGAAGGAAGTGCTGAACCTGATCCACGCGTTCGGTGTGCCCGAATCGCATTACGCGCTGAACCTGTCGATCGCGCGCGGCCTGGACTACTACACCGGCACCGTCTACGAGACCACGCTCAACGACCATCTGCAGATCGGTTCCATCTGCTCTGGCGGCCGCTACGAGAATCTCGCCGGCCAATACACCAAGTCGCACCTGCCGGGCGTGGGGATTTCCATTGGCCTCACGCGCCTGTACTGGCAGCTGCGCGATGCGGGCCTGATCGGCACGGCGCGCAGCACGGTCGACGTGCTGGTGACGCAGATGGACCCGGCGCAGTTGCCGGCCTATCTCGCGTTGGCCAGCGAATTGCGTGGCGCTGGCATCGCCACCGAAGTGGTGCTCGATGGCGGCAAGCTCGGCAAGCAGTTCAAGTACGCCGATCGCGCGGGCATCCGCTTCGTGATCGTGCTGGGCGAAGACGAACTGGCCAAGGGCGTGGTGACCGTGAAAGACCTGCGTCGCGAAGACCAGTTCGAAGTGTCGCGCGCCGATCTCATCAAGACGTTGCGCGTGGAACTGGCGCAGGCCGACATCGGCGCCTGAGCGCTGCGCGTTTGATCATCCGCCGCTGCAGCCGTGAGGCGCGGCGGCTGCAACAGACAACCCAATCCGAGATGGCCCGTCCGGGCTGGAGCCAAGCATGACTGCAAAGACAATACTCCTGGACGGCAACAGCCTCACGCGCGAACAACTGGTGGCGGTGGCCCGCCAGGGACTGCGCGTGGAGCTCGACGAGGTCCAACTCAAGCGCGTGCAGCGCGCGGCCGATTTCCTCGCCGACAAGGTGAGCTGCGGCGAACCCACGTATGGCGTCACCACCGGTTTCGGCAGCAATGCCGACAAGTTGCTGGGTGCGCATCGACTGCGTGATGAGCTGCCCGGTGGCAACCCGGACAAGCCCGAAGGCACGCTGCTTGAAGAACTGCAGCACAACCTCATCACCACGCATGCCGTGTGCGTGGGCAAGCCGTTTGCGCCGGACGTGGTGCGCGCGATGCTGGTGATCCGCATCAACACACTGATGCGTGGCCACTCGGGTATTCGCGTGGAAACGCTGAAGGCGCTGACCGCGATGCTCAACGCCGGCATCGTGCCGGTGGTGCCGGAGAAGGGCTCGGTAGGCGCCAGTGGTGATCTTGCGCCGCTCTCGCATCTGGCCATCGTGCTGCTCGGTGGCGGCGAAGCGTTCTATCAGGGCGAGCGCCTGCCGGGCGCGGAAGCGCTCAAGCGCGCTGGCCTCGCGCCGATCCGCCTGTCCTTCAAGGAAGGCCTGGCGCTCAACAACGGCACGGCGCAGATGCTTGCCACGGCCGCGCTGGCGCTGGACGAACTCGAACACCTGCTGGAGCTGGCCGATCTTGCTGCTGCGATGACGCTCGATGCCTTCGCCGGACGCAGCGGCGCGCTGCGTCCGGAAGTGCACGCGTTGCGTCCGCATCCGGGACAGGTCGATGCCGCCGCGCACGTGCGCGAACTGCTGGCCGGCAGCACCCTGGTCGACATTCCTTATCACCTGGTGCCGCGCTTCAAGCAGTGGTCGGCCGAGGCCTGGGCCGATCCTTCCGATCAGGCACTCACCTTCGACATCGGCTGGGACTGGGTGCCGGCCAATCAGCGCCATGGTCGCGAAGCGTTCTATGCGCGCTTCCTGCCGTTCAAGGGCGGCAAGAAACACCAGCCGCAGGACGCCTACTGCCTGCGTTGCATGCCGCAGGTACACGGCGCCGTGCGCGATGCATGGGCGCAGGCGTGCCGCGTGATCGACGTGGAGCTCAATGCGGTCACCGACAATCCGCTGATCTTCCCGGATGCGGAAGATGCGCAGTTCATCGAAGAGCAGGTGATTTCGGCCGGCCACTTCCATGGCATGCCGCTGGCGCTGGCCATGAGCTACGTGAAGGCCGCCATTCCCGTGCTTGCCTCCATCTCCGAGCGTCGCCTCAACAAGCTGGTGGACCCGGCGACCAACGATGGTTTGCCAGCCTTCCTCACCGGCAATGAGGACGGCACCGATTCCGGTTTCATGATCGTGCAGTACACGGCCGCCGCGCTGGTGAACGACCTGGCCACGCGCGCTCATCCGGCCAGCGTCTATTCCGTGCCGACCAGTGCGAATGCCGAAGACCACGTGTCGATGGGCGCCAACGAGGCGCGCCATGTGCTGGAGATGATGGAAGACCTCAGCCACGTGCTGGCGCTGGAGCTGTACACGGCTGCGCAGGCGCTGGATTTCCGCCAGGCCATGCTCAATGCCGCGTGCCGCCTTGCGTCGAAGGGCGACTGGCAGACCTTGGCTGGCAAGGTGTCCAACGCGCCGCGCGAAGGTCATGCGCACTACGCGCAGTTCGTCGAGGAAGTGCAGCAGTTGACCGCGGCGCTGGCGAACGTGGGCGATTTCCACGCGGGCGAGGCGGTGCGCAAGGCGCACGATGCGCTGCGCAAGCGCATCGGTTTCATGGCGCGCGACCGCGCCATGGATGGCGATGTGCGCACGGTGTGCGAGCTGGTGCGGCAGCGAGCCTTCGCCAAATAAGGAACGCAGGAAAGGGTCGCCGATGCGGCCCTTTTCTTGTGCGACTCAATCTGGCTGAGCACTCGCGCGCCACAATTGCCGCGTGGCCCAGGCAAGCCACAGCAGGATCAGCGCGATCAGCGCTTTCTGCGTGAGCCCGGGCGGCAGGCCTTTCCAAAGCGCGAGCACCCACATCTGCACGAAGGCGAGCCACGCCAGCACGACGCCGATGGTGCCGCCGGACTGCATGCGCCCATCGCGCCGCCACCGCGACGAGAGCAGCAACATGCCCATCACCAGGCACAGGAACGTCGTCTGCGCAGCTTCGCTATGGATCAGGCGTGCGAGATCTTCCTTCGGCGTGTGTTCGTACAACACCGTGACGGCCACGATGGGTAGCGCGAGTGCGGCGACAACAAACAGGGCGCTCGCCAGTCCGCTGCGCAGGGCGGCGCGCGTTGCGCGAAAACTCGCCCAGGCGAGAACGGCCAGGGCACTGGCCATCAGGTAGTAGGCGCTTCGCAGCCAGGCACCGCCGGCGCCGCGTAGATACGCGCTGAGCGGCATGGCGATCGGATCCAGATCAGTTCGTGTCCATTGCAGCGCGCCGGCTGTCAGCGCGAACGCCACCACGACGAAAGCCATCCAGCTTGCACACAGCGCGAGCGATCCGTTTCGTCGCGGGGCGATCATCCGTGTCTCTCAGTCGGCAGCCGGAGCGGGTGCGGTGTGGTGATGATCGCTCAGCGGCACTTCGGGCAGCAGCAGGATCAGCACGAACGCGCAGGCCACGATGCAGGCGCCGACGGTGAAGGTGGAGGCGATGGCGTGGCGATACACCATCACCGCCGCGTCCGTTACCTGATGCAGCAGGGCGTGGTTCGTCATGCCGCCGCCTTCGGGCGTCATGGTGACGGAAGGCATGGCGGTATCGCCACGACTGCGCAGCTGCCACGCGAGGATGGCGCCGGAACCGGCGACGCCAACCAATCCGCCCAGTGAACGGAAGAACGTGAGCGTGGCCGTGCCCACGCCGCGATGAATCGGCGCCAGCGCGCTCTGCACCGCAATGGTCACGTTGGGCATTACCAGGCCAAGGCCCAGACCGAGCACGAAGATCGAAGGCTCGATGATGTAGAGGCTCTGCGACGTGGCCGCACTCCATGCGAGCACGCCGAAGGACATCGTGGCCACCGCAAGGCCTGCCACCACGGTGGGCTTGTAGCGTCCGGCGCGCATCAGCACGCGTCCGTTGAACAGCGCGGACAGCGCGATGCCCATCATCATCGGGCCCGTCAGCACGCCGGAGCGAGCGGGGCTCACACCCATCACCAGCTGGAAGAACAGCGGGAAGAACAGGCTTGCGCCCATCAAGCCCATGAAGGTCAGCGCCATGACGATGCTCGCAACCACGAACAGGCGGTTGTGGAACAGGTCGAGCGGCAGTACGGGGCCGGGTTCGTGTTTCACGTGCCGCACGAACATCACGCCGGTGACGAGGGCGAATGCGCTCAGTGCCACGATGGGCATCGACATCCATGGCCATTCGCCGCCGCCGAGCGTCAGCACCAGCAACAAGGCAATCGTGCAGGTGGTCATCAGCAGCGAGCCGAGATAGTCGATGCGCCGCGTGTGCAGTGGCGTGTATTGCCGCAGCGTGCGGCTGATGATCACGAATGCGACAGCGCCCACCGGCAGGTTGACGAAGAAGATCCAGTGCCAGGACAGGAGATCCGTAATGACGCCGCCAAGCACCGGGCCCACCACGCTGCATAGCGCGAAGATACCGGCCACCACGCCTTGCCGCTTGCCGCGCTGCGTGGGCGGCACCATGTCGCCGATGATGATCTGCGCCAACGGCAACAGCCCGCCCGCGCCGATGCCCTGGATGGCGCGGAACACGATCAGCTCGAACAGGTTGCGCGCGGCGCCACACAGCACCGAGCCCAGCAGGAAGGTGAAGATGGCGAAGTAGAGCACCGGCTTGCGGCCGTACTGGTCGCTCAGCTTGCCGTACAGCGGCATGGTGGCGGTGGAAGCCAGCACGTACGACGTCACCACCCACGATAAGTGGGTGATGCCGCCCAGGTCGCTCACGATACGGGGAAGGGCGGTGGCGACGATGCTCTGATCGATGGCGCCGAGTGCGAGCACGATCACCAGCCCGGCGAAGACGCGGCGGATTTCGTGTTCGGTGGGCAGATGGTTCGCCTGCGCGGCGGCAGTGAGGGTGGCGCTGGGGGTGCTCATGCGTCGATGTCGTTGAGTTCGATGTCGTTCAAGGCGGGAACCGCGGCCCACAGGGCGGCGCGCGATGAAGGCGAAAGTTGCAGCAGCGCTTGGACCAGTTGATCGGTGCGGCGCTTGCGCTTGGCGTCGATGAGTGCGCGACCATGCGGCGTGGCCACGAGTCCGACGCGTCGCCGATCGCCTTTGGCGGGTTCGGTGCGTTTCACCAGGCCGGCCGCCACCATGCTGTTGATGTGCCCGGTCATGGTGGGGCTGCGCAGGTTTTCCAGCTGTGCCAGTTCGCCCACGCCGATGCCCGGGTTTTCGACGATGTTGACCAGCAGCGGCAAGTGCAGCGGCGACATGTCCTGATCGACCGCGTGCCGGCGCAGCTGGCGATAGAGGCGCCGCAGCGCCGACCGCAGCTGTTCGGCCAGTTCTCGTGCGTCGCTGTCGGCAGACGGGGTGGGAATCATCTTCGGGCTGGGTCATTAGATAGGTAGGCTACCTATCTAATTTAACCCGGTTGATCCGGGTTGGCGAGCACGACGCTCAGCTGGGTTTGCGCAACGGGTCGAGCCGGTCGCCATGGAGATGGCCCAGCCGGACAGCCCGGGCGGCGTCCAGCAGGTGCCGGTCGACTTCCTGCAGGCGAAGCAACTCGCCTTCGCGGGCGATGCCGTCGAGCAGGGTGGAAAGGGCCAGGACATAGATGGCCTGCAGAGGGGCGTCGCCGCGGAATGATTCCAGCCGAACGGCCTCGGCCAGGGCGATGGCCGCCACGGCCAGTGGGTGTGGCCTTGGGCCTTCGCGACCATCGAACAGGGCTGGGCGCAGCGCCCACGCATGGGTGACCAGTTCCCAGGCCAGGGCGCCTGGCGCGGCTTCCAGGAAGCCCTGGTCGATCAACCGTTGCAATCGGCGTGTGACCAGCGAAATCGCAGGCAGGCGGTCTGCGTCCAACGTCGCCTCGAACGAGTCCATCAAGCTTGCTGTGCTCCTGCTCACGTAAGACATGCATGTTCGCAAGAAATTGCTTCGCGGCGAATACACCAAAGGGCAGAGCGGGCAACGATGGAGCCTTCAGTCCCCGGTTGCCGCCGGCGCCTTGCTTGCGTATGATGCGATCCACTGTATTAACGCATTAGTACATTATGAAGCGCCGATCGATCGATCCCGAGACGCCTGCCGAGTCCGCCGAGCTGAGCTTGTGCGAGGCCTTGCTCTCGCTGAAGAACGCCGAGGAGATGTCGGCGTTCCTGCACGACCTGTGCACGCCCGCCGAGCTGGAAGTGATGGTGGACCGCTGGCGGGTGGTGCCTTACCTGCTCGACGGGGTGTCGTATCGCGAGATCCACGAACGCACCGCCGTGAGCATCACCACCATCGGGCGCGTGGCGCGCTATCTCAATCAGGGCAGTGGCGGCTATCTCGCCGCAGCCGCCCGCGCTGCGCGTCGTCGTGCGGCCACTAAAAAGGCAAAGGCATGAAACCGCGCGACCGACTGCGTATCGCGATGCAGAAATCCGGCCGGCTCACCGAGCCCGCCCTGGAGTTGCTCAATCGCTGCGGACTCACGTTCCGCCAAAGCCGCGACAAGCTGTTCTGTTTCGGCGAAGGCGAGCCCGTGGACCTGCTGCTGGTGCGCGACGACGACATTCCCGGCCTGATCTCGCAGGGCGTCTGCGACCTAGGTATCGTCGGTCGCAACGTGCTCAGCGAGTACCGCCTCACCGGCGGCCTTGATGGTCCCGCGCTGGCCGAGTGGCGTCCGCTGGGTTTCGGCCGTTGCCGCCTGTCGGTGGCCGTGCCGCAGGAGCTCGATTACCGCGACGCATCGCAACTGCAGGGTCAACGCATCGCCACCTCGTATCCGGGCCTGCTTGGTGAATGGCTGCGCGAACGCGGTGTCGACGCCAGCGTGGTCACGCTGGCGGGATCGGTGGAGATTGCGCCGCGCCTGGGCACGGCCGACGCCATCTGCGATCTGGTGCAAAGCGGCGGCACGCTGGTCGCCAACCAGTTGCGCGAAGCGGACGTGCTGCTGGAAAGCGAAGCCGTGCTGGCCGGTCCGCAGGTGCTGCCCACGGACGAACGCGGCGACATGATCGATCTGTTGCTCAAGCGCCTGGACGGTGTCATCCAGGTGCGCGAGTCGCGGCTGCTGTTGCTGCAGACCTCGCGTGGTGCGCTCGATGCGGTCATCCGTCTGCTGCCCGGCGGCCCGCAACCCACGTTGCTGCCCGTGGCTGGCCAGCCTGACCAGCTGATGTTGCAGGCGCTGTGCGCGGGCGAAGTCAGCTGGCGCCAGCTGGAAGAGATCAAGAAAGCCGGAGCGCGCGAGATGTTCGTGCTGCCGGTCGAGAAGATGCTTGCGTGATGCAGGCCGAATGAACGAGTACAGCGTATGAACCGCCTAGACTGGAACGCATTGGATACACAGGGGCAGCGCGCCGCGTTGTCGCGTCCGGCGCAATCGCGCGCCGAAAGCCTGCGCAGCGGCGTCGAGCAGATCGTGGCGCGCGTGCGCGCCGATGGCGACGTGGCCCTGCGCGAACTCACCGCCACGTTCGATCGCTGCGCACTGCATGCCATCGAAGTCAGCGAGAAGGAATGGCGCGAGGCAGAACTGCGGCTCGCGCCCGAGCTGAAGGCAGCCATCGAAGAGGCCGCCTCGCGCATCGACGCCTTCCATCGCGCTGCCGCACCGCAGCCGGTGACGCTGGACACCGCCCGTGGCGTACGGGTGGAACGCATGCTTCGCCCGGTTCATCGCGTGGGCCTGTATGTGCCGGCCGGTAGCGCACCGTTGCCTTCCACTGCGCTGATGCTCGGTGTGCCCGCCCGCATCGCCGGCTGCGCTGAAGTGGTGCTGTGCTCGCCGGCTCGTCCCGATGGCCGCTGCGACGATGCCGTGTTGTATGCGGCGCGCATCACCGGCGTGCATCGCGTGTTCAAGCTGGGCGGCGCGCAGGCAATTGCCGCCATGGCCTATGGCACGGAATCGGTGCCCAAGTGCGACAAGTTGTTTGGCCCCGGCAATTCGTGGGTGACCGAGGCGAAGCTGCAGGTGTCGTCCGATCCGGAGGGTGCTGCCATCGACATGCCGGCGGGCCCCTCCGAAGTGCTGGTGATTGCCGATGAAAACGCCAACCCGGCCTTCGTGGCGGCCGATCTGCTGTCGCAGGCGGAACACGGCCCGGATTCGCAGGTGATCCTGCTCAGCCCGTCGTCTTCCATGCTCGACGCCGTCGAGGCCGAAGTGAGCGCTCAGTGCGCTGCGTTGCCGCGTGCGGGGATTGCCGAGAAGGCGCTGTCGCAGAGCCGCCTCATCGCCGTGGCGTCGCTGGCGCAGGCGGTGGACGTCAGCAACCGTTACGCGCCGGAACATCTGATTCTGCAGGTCGACGAGCCGCGCTCGTTGCTCGACGCCATCCAGAGTGCCGGTTCCGTGTTTCTCGGCGCATGGACGCCCGAATCCGTGGGCGACTACTGCAGCGGCAGCAACCACGTGTTGCCTACCTACGGTTACGCACGCAGTTACAGCGGCGTCTCCGTGGCCAGCTTCCAGAAGCAGATCACCGTGCAGGAGCTGTCGCCGGAAGGTCTGCGCACCATCGGCCCGTGCACGGCCACGCTCGCCGCGGCCGAACAACTGGAGGCGCATCGCCGCGCCGTGACGCTGCGTCTGGCGGCGTTGGAGGATGCGGCATGAGCGTGCTCGATCTCGCGCGTCCCGATATTCGCGCGCTGCAGCCGTATTCGTCGGCGCGGATGGAAGCGAGCGGCGGTCGCGTGTTGCTCAACGCCAACGAGTCGGCATGGGCGCCGCCGGGCGATCACGATCTGGCGTGCAACCGCTATCCCGATCCGCAGCCCGCGCCGCTCATCGACGCCCTGGCGCGTCTGTATGGCGTAAGGGCATCGCAGGTCTTGGTTGGGCGCGGCAGCGACGAAGCCATTGACCTTCTGGTGCGCGCATTCTGCCGCGCCGGCGAGGACGCCATCGCCATCCAGCCGCCCACGTTCGGCATGTATGCGGTGAGTGCGCATATCCAGAATGCCGTTGTCGTCACCGTGCCGCTGGCGGCGGATTTCACGCTGGACGTGGACGCCGTGCTCGCGGCCATCACGCCTGCGGTGAAGCTGGTGTTCGTGTGCACGCCGAACAATCCCACCGGGCAGCTGGTGCCTTTGCGCGAGGTGACGCGTCTTGCGCAGGCGCTGGTCGATCGCGCGCTGCTGGTGGTCGACGAAGCATATATCGAGTTTTCCGACGCGCCGAGTGCGACATCCGTGTTGACACAGTTCGACAACCTCGCCGTGCTTCGCACGCTTTCCAAGGCCTGGGCGCTGGCAGGTGCGCGCATCGGGACGTTGCTCGCGAATGAAGAGGTGATCGCCTTGCTTCGACGCATCATGGCGCCGTATCCATTGCCGCGCCCCTGCGTGGCCTTGGCGCTGGAAGCGTTGTCAGAGAGTGGGCAGGCCGCGGCGCGCGGCCACATTGCCATCGTGCGCGAGCAGCGTGGCCGCATGGCTCGCGCATTGGCAGACGTGCCGGGCGTGCGCGAGGTGCTTCCCTCGCAGGCCAACTTTCTTGCCGTGCGCTTTGATGATGCGAGCGCCGTCTATCGACGCCTGCTGGGTGCCGGCATCGTGGTGCGCGACATCCAGCGCTATCCGCAACTTGGCGACGCGTTGCGCATCACCGTCGGCCTGCCGGAGGAGAACGAACGCGTGCTCGATGTATTGCAGAACCGGACGCAGGACAGCTGCGCGCTGGCCGATGGTGCGGTCGCAGGACAGCCCTCATGAGCCGCAAGATTCTCTTCATCGACCGCGATGGCTGCCTGATCGAGGAACCGGAAGATTTCCAGATCGACAGCTACGAGAAGTTCGCGCTGCTGCCGGGCGTCATCGCGGCGTTGCAGCGCTGCGTGGCCGCGGGCTACGAGCTGGTGATGGTCACCAACCAGGATGGCCTCGGCACGGGCAGTTTTCCCGAGACGGACTTCATCGGCCCGCATGAGTTGCTGATGCGCATCCTGGCCTCGCAAGGCATCAGGATCGGCGAGGTGCTGATCGACCGCAGCTTCCTGCATGAGCGCAAGGACACGCGCAAGCCGGGCATCGGCATGATGCGTCACTACCTGGCGGACGATGGCTGGAGTCGTGCGGCATCGGCCATGGTGGGCGATCGCGAGACCGATCTGCAGTTCGCCGCCAACATGGGCGTGCGCGGCTTCCGCGTGGGTCCGCACGGGCTCGGTTGGGACGAGATTGCCCATCAACTGCTCGACGGGCCTCGCATGGCCACGGTGGAGCGCAACACGCGCGAAACGCGCATCACCGTGAGCGTGAATCTCGACAAGTCCGCCGAGCCGCAGGTACACACGGGGCTGGGTTTCTTCGACCATATGCTGGAGCAGATCGGCAAGCACGGCGGTTTCGCGCTGGCGCTGCGCTGCGATGGCGACACGCAGATCGACGAACACCACACCATCGAAGATTGCGCGCTGGCCTTGGGCCAGGCGCTGCGGCAGGCGCTGGGCGACAAACGCGGCATCGGCCGATACGGTTTCGTGTTGCCGATGGACGAATCGCAGGCGAGCGCGGCGCTGGACCTTTCCGGTCGCCCGTACTTCGTCTTCGAGGGGCAGTTCCCGCGTGAACGCGTGGGCGATGTGCCCACCGAACTGGTTCCGCATTTCTTCCGTTCGTTGTGCGAGACGCTGGGCGCCAACCTGCACCTGAGCGTGCATGGCGAGAATGCGCACCACATGGTGGAGGCGTGTTTCAAGGTGGTGGCACGCACGTTGCGCCAGGCGATCCGGCGCGAAGGCAGCGAGCTGCCGAGCACCAAGGGGGCGCTCTGATGAGCGTCGTATTGGTCGACGCCGGTGGCACCAACATCGGCTCGGTGCGCTATGCGCTGCAGCGCCTGGGTGTCGATGCGTCGCTCACCTCCGATGCCGAGGCGATTCGCGCGGCGGACAAGGTGATCCTGCCCGGCGTGGGCGCGGCCGGTCCGGGCATGGCGCGCCTGCACGAACTTGGCCTGGTGGAGCTCATGCGCTCGTTGACGCAGCCGGTGCTCGGCGTGTGCCTGGGCATGCAGCTGTTGTGCGAGCGTTCGGAAGAAGGCGACACGACCTGTCTCGGCGTGATTCCTGCCACGGTGCATCGCTTTGTCGAGCAGCCGGAGCTGCGCGTGCCGCACATGGGTTGGAACCGTCTTCAGCGCCAGCGCGACCATCGCCTGCTGGATGGGTTGTCGGATGGTGACTGGGCGTATTTCGTGCACAGCTACGCAGTACCCGTGGGCGATCACACCCTGGCCACCACGGATTTTGGCGGACCGTTCGCCGCGGTCATCGCACGCGGCAACTTCCACGGCATGCAGTTTCACCCCGAGCGCTCGGCCAAGGTCGGCGCCCGCCTGCTGAAGAATTTCCTCGAACTATGAGTTTCACTGTCATTCCCGCCATCGACCTGCGCGCCGGTCGCGTCGTGCGCCTCAAGCAGGGCGACTATGCGCAACAGACGACTTACGATGTCGATCCTCGCTCGCTTGCCCGCGATTACGCGCAGGCCGGTGCCGAATGGTTGCACCTGGTCGATCTCGATGGTGCGCGCGGCGGCAGCCTGGAGAATCTCGCGGTGATCGAAGCGATTGCCAGCGACGGCATGCGCATCCAGGCCGGCGGCGGCGTGCGCTCCGAGGCGGACGTGCAGCGATTGCTCGATGCCGGCGTCTCGCGCGTGGTGCTGGGCAGTTTGGCCATACGCGATCCGGTGATGGTGGAAGGCTGGCTCGCTTCGCGCGGCGCGCAGCGTTTCACGCTGGCCCTGGACACGCTGTATCGCGATGGCGCGTGGACCTTGCCCAGCGCGGGCTGGACGGAGGCGGAATCGGCCACGCTGGACGATCTGGCGCCGTGGTATGCCGAATGCGGCGCCAAACACCTGCTGTGCACGGATATCGATCGCGACGGCATGCTAGGCGGTTTCAATCTCGATCTTTACCGCTACCTCGCCACGCTCGTGCCGTCGATGGCGGTGCAGGCATCGGGCGGCGTGCGTTCGCTCGACGATATCCGGGCCGCGCGCGACGCGGGCGCGCAGGGCGTGATCCTCGGTCGCGCCTTGCTCGAAGGCCGTTTCACGGTGAAGGAAGCCCTCGCATGTTGAGCCGCCGCCTGATTCCCTGCCTGGACGTGCGCGACGGCAAGGTGGTGAAGGGTGTGCGTTTTCGCGATCACGTGGTGATGGGCGAAATCGTGGATCTCGCGCTGCGCTATCGCGACGAAGGCGCGGACGAACTCGTGTTCTACGACATCACCGCCAGCCCGGAAGGGCGCAGCGTGGATCGCGGCTGGGTGGAGCGTGTGGCCAGCGTCATTGATATTCCGTTTTGCGTGGCGGGTGGCATCCGCAGCGTGGAAGAGGCACGCGCCGTGCTGCATGCCGGCGCGGACAAGATCTCGGTAAATTCTCCCGCACTCGAGCGCCCCGAGCTGATCGATGAACTGGCAGCGGCGTTCGGCGTGCAGTGCGTGGTGGTGGGCGTGGATAGCCTGCGCGATGCCGACGGCGAATGGCGCGTGCGCCAATACACCGGCGATCCGTCGCGCACGCAGGCGCTGCCCCGGCGCACGCTGGACTGGATCGTGGAAGCGCAGCAGCGTGGCGCCGGCGAGATCGTGCTCAATTGCATGGGTAGCGATGGCGTGCGACAGGGCTACGACCTGGA
This sequence comes from Dyella japonica, assembly GCF_040545895.1. Classification (GTDB taxonomy): domain Bacteria; phylum Pseudomonadota; class Gammaproteobacteria; order Xanthomonadales; family Rhodanobacteraceae; genus Dyella; species Dyella japonica_D. The sequence goes on along the minus strand of NZ_JBEPMU010000001.1, from coordinate 807,845 downwards.
ACAACTGAGCGTCGTGCGCAGCCTCTGCCACGTGCCCTTGATTGCCTCCGGCGGCGCGGGCGCGGCGGAACATTTTCGTGATGCCTTCGTGGCGGCCGACGTCGATGGCGCACTGGCAGCCAGCGTCTTCCACTCCGGCGCCATCGCCATTCCCGCGCTCAAGCAATCGCTGAGTGCGTGGGGCGTGGCGGTAAGAATCTAAACATCGGCAATGCGGTTGGTATCTACGATGAACTCCACACTCGATTCCTCCCGACTCGACTGGTCCAAGGGCGATGGCCTGCTGCCGGTCATCGTCCAGCACTGGCTCACGGGCGAGGTCTTGATGCTGGGCTACATGAATGCCGAGGCGCTGGCCGCCACGCAAAATAGCGGGCACGTCACCTTCTTCAGCCGCAGCAAGCAGCGCCTGTGGATGAAGGGAGAAACGTCGGGGCATGTGCTGGCGCTGAAGTCCGTGCGCATGGATTGCGATGCGGACACCTTGCTGGTGCAGGCCGAACCGCATGGCCCGACCTGTCACCGGGGCACCAGCAGTTGTTTCGGCAACGAGGTGCAGACGCCCCTCGGTTTCCTCGCGGAACTCGATGCGCTGATTGCACAGCGGCATGCCGAACGACCGGCCGGCAGCTACACCACCAGCCTGTTCGAAGGCGGCATACGCCGCATGGCACAGAAGGTGGGCGAAGAAGGCGTGGAAACAGCGCTGGCGGCCGTGGCGCAGGACGACGAAGCGCTGTTGGGCGAAGCCGCCGATCTCGTCTATCACCTCACGGTGGCATTACGCGCACGCGGCCTGGGGCTTTCCGACGTGGCCGCCGTGCTGGCCAAGCGGCATGCGGTGAGCCGTCCGTCATAACCTCCCGGGAATGAGCCGCGCCACAAGTGCACGGACGGCTAGCGCGGCCTTAACGGCGCCTGTGATTTCTTGTTTGCCAGACGGGCCGACATGCCGGGGAAACACCATGCCGAACGGTGACACGCAAAGACACGCAAGCGGTACACGCCCGAAGGACGGGCGCTGAGCCAACCGAGTCGTACGGCTGCCGTCGGATGTGAAGGCAGTTTTCACCTGGGGTTTCTTTCAAGGGGACACAACGCGCCGTGACCTGCCATTGGCAGATCGCAAGGGCTTCGTGTCCCATTCGAGGATCGCGTTATGGCTGATGTGGCGGTGATCGGTGGTGGAGCGGCGGGTGCTGCTGCGTTCGGTGAACTGCTCGCGCGGTTCGACGGCGGCACGGTGCATTGGATCGTGGGACAGCATGCACCAGGACGTGGCGTGGCCTACGCCACCAGCGACGACCAGCATCTGTTGAACGTGCGCGCCGCCGCCATGGGCGTATTCCAGGAGCACGCCGAGGACTTCCTGCAGCACGCGTCGCGCCAGCTGGGCCAGGTGAAGGGCACGGATTTCCTGCCGCGGCGACTGTTCGGCGATTTCATCCAGGCGCAGGTGGGCGCGCGCATCGACACCGCGCGCCGCGCCGGGCGCAGTTTTCGCATTCATCCGGAAAGCGCGCGCGAAATCGTCTCGCGCGGCAAGGATGGCTATGCCGTTCGCGTGGGTGCCGACCGCTGGCTGGAAGTAGGGCACGTGGTGCTGGCGGTGGGTGCGCTGGCGCAGCGACCGTTGCGCACGGTGTCCACCACGGCCTTGGCAAGCGGCGCGTACGAACTCGATCCATGGCGGCTGGACCGGCATCCGCAGGCGCCGCGCCGCGTCGTGGTGATTGGCACGGGTCTGACGGCCGTGGACACCTTGTTGTCGGCCGCGGCGAAGTGGCCGCACGCGGAGTTGATCGCCGTATCGCGCCATGGGTTGTTGCCGTTCAATCATGCGGCGTTGCCATTGGCGCCGTATGCGCGGCAGGAGGCGCTCAATCAGGCGTTGTTGGCCAGCGATTGCCCCGCCGCCATGTTCCGCCTGGTGCGGCGCGCGCTGGACGACGCTGGCGATACGGATTGGCGCAGCATCATCGATGGCATGCGTCCCATCAACGCCACGCTTTGGCAGCGACTGACGCATGCGCGTCGCCGGCAGTTCCTGCGCCATGCGCGTTGGGTGTGGGAGGCGGCGCGTCATCGCATGGCACCGGCCACGGGCGAGGCGATCTATCAGCTGCACGAAGAAGGACGCCTGCAGGTGCTGGCGGCGCGCGTGCTTGACGTCGACGGTTCGGCGCCGCTGCAGGTGACGCTGCGCGAGCGCGCCACCCAGTTGGTCAGTGCGCTCGAAGCCGATCTGGTGATCCAGGCAACCGGCCTGGATACGGCCGTGGCCTACGGCGCGCACGACCTTTTGTCGCAGTTGTTGCGCGATGGCCTGGCCACCGCCGATCCGCTGCAATTGGGCGTGCTGGCGCAGCCGGACGGACAGCTCACACATGCCGACGGCCGGGTGCAGCACGGGCTATATGCCATCGGCTCGCTGTTGCGCGGCAACCTGTGGGAATGCACGGCCATGCCGGAGATCCGCGCGGCGGCGCACCGTCTGGCCGTCCATTTGTCGCAGGCCTCGTCGGTGGCCCGCGAGAGCGCAAGCGAGTTGCCCTGAAGCGCAAATGGGCCCGCTGCGTGCTGATGCTGCGCAAGGCCGCGACCTGAGGTTATGCCATATTGCGATTTCGCCTGTCCGCCGGCCAACGCTAGTCTGCCGTTTCATCGTTCCGCAGGAGGCCTCATGAAGAAGTCCATCCTCGTACTGCTTGCCGCCGCCAGCGTGCTGCTGGCGGCCGCCGTGGGCGCCAAGGATGTCTCGCTGCTCAACGTCTCCTACGACCCGACGCGCGAGCTGTACCGGCAGATCAACACCACATTCACCGCGCAATGGAAGGCGCAGCACGGCGACAGCGTCACCATCCAGATGTCGCACGGCGGTTCGGGCAAGCAGGCGCGCTCGGTGGTGGATGGTTTGTCCGCCGACGTGGTGACGCTGGCGCTTGCCTACGATATCGACGCCATCGCCGATCACGGCCTGCTGGCGAAGGACTGGCAGAAGAAGTTGCCGAACAACGCCACGCCGTACACCTCGACCATCGTGTTCCTGGTGCGCAAGGGCAATCCCAAGGGCATCAAGGACTGGGCCGACCTGGTGCGACCGGGCGTGCAGGTGGTGACGCCCAACCCGAAATCCTCCGGCGGCGCGCGCTGGAATTTCCTGGCGGCCTGGGGCTATGCACTCAAGCAACCTGGCGGCAGCGATGCCACCGCCACCGCGTACGTGAAGGAACTCTTCAAGCACGTGCCCGTGCTCGATACCGGTGCGCGCGGTGCCACCAACACCTTTGTGCAGCGGGGCATCGGTGATGTGCTGATCGCCTGGGAGAACGAAGCCTTGCTCGCGCAGCGCCAGCTGGGCAACAACGGATTCGAGATCGTGGTGCCTTCCATCACCATCGTGGCCGAGCCGCCGGTGGCCGTGGTGGACAGCAATGTCGACAAGCACGGCACGCGCGCCGTCGCGCAGGCGTATGTGGAATTCCTCTATTCGCCACAGGGACAGGATATCGCCGCGAAGAACTTCTACCGTCCGCGTGCGCCGGACGTAGCGGCGCGTTACGCCAGCCAGTTCCCTGCCGTGCGCACCTTCACGCTCGACGAATTGTTCGGCGACTGGCGCAAGGCCCAGGCGAAGTTCTTCAACGATGGCGGTGTGTTCGACCAACTGGGCGCGGGAAGCTGACGCCATGCGCAGGCGCGTGCTACCGGGATTTGGACTCAGCCTCGGTGTCGCGCTGGCCTACCTCGGCCTGATCGTATTGCTGCCATTGGCAGCACTCGCGTGGAAAGCGTCCGGCATCGGCTTCGAAGGGTTGATACGGCTGCTGTCGGCTCCGCGCACGCTGGCGGCGTTGCGCTTGAGCGTCGGCGGCGCCGTGGTGGCGGCGCTGGTCAATGTGGTGATCGGCCTGCTGGTGGGTTGGGTGCTGGTGCGCTATCGCTTTCCCGGACGTCGCCTGTTCGATGCGTTGGTGGATCTTCCGTTCGCCTTGCCCACGGCCGTGGCTGGCATTGCGCTCACCACGCTGTATGCGCCGAACGGTTGGCTGGGGCAGTGGCTGGAACCCATGGGCATCAAGGTGGCGTATACGCCACTGGGCGTGTTCGTGGCGATGGTGTTCGTGGGTTTCCCGTTCGTCGTGCGCACCTTGCAGCCGGTGCTGTCGTCGCTGGAACAGGATGTGGAAGAAGCGGCCGAGAGCCTGGGCGCGCAACGCTGGCAAACCTTTTTCCGCGTGATCCTTCCCATGCTGGCGCCGACGCTGCTCACCGGTTTTGCGCTGGCGCTTGCACGCGCGGTGGGCGAATACGGCTCGGTGATTTTCATCGCAGGCAATATCCCCATGCGTTCGGAAATTGCGCCGCTGCTCATCGTGCAGAAGCTGGAACAGTTCGATTACGCGGGTGCGGCGGCATTGGGCGTGGCGATGCTCTCGATATCGTTCGTGTTGCTGGTGCTGGTGGCGTTCCTGCAGCGCTGGAGCCATCGATGGCAGGAGCGCTCGGCATGAGCCGTTCTTCGCCATCACGGTCATTCCTGTTGTCGCGTCGCGCTGGGTTGATCGCGTCGATTTCGGTGACTTTGCTGGTGCTGGCACTCTCCATCGTAATGTCGTCGACAACCATTCGTCATTTGGCCTTGTTCTTGGCCGCCCTTACGGTGGTACTCAACGTCTTGAGTCGCGATGACTCGCGGCGGTCGGTGAGTTGGCGACGTCGCCTGGTGCGTGTTGCGTTGATCTTGGTGGCACTGTTCTTTCTGGCCTTGTTTCTGCTCTTGCCGCTAATCGCGGTTTTCGTGGAAGCCTTTCGCCAAGGCGTGGCCCCCTATCTTGATTCCATCAAGCAGCCCGAAGCGCTGTCGGCCATCAAGCTCACCTTGCTGGTCGCCGTACTTGCCGTGCCATTGAACGTGCTGTTCGGTATCGCCGCAGCCTGGGCGATGACGCGCTTCCAGTTTCGCGGCAAGGCGCTGCTTGGCGCCATCATCGACCTGCCGTTCTCGGTGTCGCCGGTGGTATCGGGCCTGGTGTATGTGCTGCTGTTTGGCGCGCAGGGCTGGTTCGGGCCGTGGCTGGACAGTCACGGCATCAAGATCATTTTCGCCGTGCCCGCGCTGGTGCTGGCCACCATCTTCGTGACGCTGCCGTTCGTCGCCCGCGAACTGATTCCGCTGATGCAGGCGCAGGGCAGCGAGGAGGAGGAAGCCGCCCGCGTACTCGGCGCCAGCGGCTGGCAGATGTTCTTCCGCGTGACGCTACCCAACATTCGCTGGGCGCTGCTGTATGGCGTGCTGCTGTGCAATGCGCGAGCGATGGGCGAGTTCGGCGCGGTTTCCGTGGTGTCCGGGCATATCCGCGGGCTGACCACCACCATGCCGCTGGAAGTGGAAATGCGCTACAACGAATACGAATACGTCGGCGCCTTCGCGGTGGCGTCGTTGCTCGCGCTGCTGGCGCTGGTGACGCTGGCGGTGAAGTCCTTGCTGGAATGGCGCTATGGCGACGAGATCGCCGCGCATGCGCCGGGTGGTCATTGAGGGTGCGGCATGACGCTTGAACTGTCCCGACTCCATCGTCGCTTCGCCGGCTTCCAGGCACTGGACGATGTGAGCCTGAGCATCGCGCCGGGCGAGTTCCTCGCCTTGCTCGGGCCGTCCGGCTCGGGCAAGACGACGCTGCTGCGCATACTCGCGGGGCTGGACTATCCCGACAGCGGCAGCGTGCTCAACGACGGTGAGAACTTTCTTGCGCAGCCGGCGCGCGAGCGGCGCATCGGCATGGTGTTCCAGCACTACGCGCTGTTTCGTCACCTCACCGTGATCGAGAACATTGCGTTTGGCCTGCGCGTGCGGCCGTGGAGGTTGCGTCCGTCGCGCGGCGAGATTCGTGCGCGCGTGGATCGTCTCTTGCGCCGCGTGCAGTTGGAAGGCATGGGCGCGCGCTTTCCGGCGCAGCTCTCGGGTGGTCAGCGCCAGCGCGTCGCGCTGGCCCGTGCGCTCGCGGTGGAGCCGGAGATGCTGCTGCTGGACGAGCCGTTCGGTGCACTCGATGCGCAGGTGCGCGTCACGCTGCGCCGCTGGTTGCGCGAGCTGCACGAGGAGCTGGAGTTGACCACGGTGTTCGTCACGCACGATCAGGAAGAGGCGCTCGAACTGGCCGATCGCGTGGCTGTGATGAACAACGGGCGCATCGAGCAGGTCGGCACGCCCGAGGTTATTTACCAGCAACCGGCGACACCGTTCGTGTGCGAGTTCATCGGCAAGGTCAACCGGTTCAACGTGAAGCTCGCCCACCATGGCTTTGCGGCCGGCGGTTGGATGCCGCAGACCGATCCCTGGCAAGGCCGCTTCACCGAGGCGATCGTCTATGTGCGGCCGGAGCAGTTGCGCCTCGCCGCGCCGGCCTCGCAGCCGGGGTGGGAAGCACGCTTGCGCCATATCTACCTCGCCGGCAGCGTGGCGCACCTGGATCTGCATGTCGCCTCGCTCGACCTGTCGCTGGAATCCGACGTGGCCAGCGAAGACCTGTCGCGGCTGGGCTTGCAGGCAGGCATGGAGCTGCGCGTGGCGCCGCGTGGCGCCGTGCTGTTTCCGCTGGATCGCGATGGCCGGCCGCTCAGCGCGGAACGCTGGATCTGGCAGGCACGCAGCCCGGTGCCGGCGTGAGTCCGCGCCTCAGCGTGAGCCGGTCGGGCGATCCAGCACGGCGGCGGGCGATGCCGGCTTGAACGCCACTGCCGGACCGGGCGTAACGTGTTTGCGCCACTGGGCGAGCTGCGCAGCGATGCCGGCGCCGACGTTCATCTGCGGCTCCGACGGCGTCAGCTTGTCCTTCGCTTCCCACTGGGCGATTTCAGCGGACGCCTGGCGGAAGGCTTCCATGAAGTCCGGCGTGCGGTTGAGTCCATCGACCAGCCAGGCGCGGCCGAAGTAGGTGATGTCCGAATCCGTGCCGCAGCCGAACGAGCTGCGATCCGACCTCGCTGCCGTGATGACCAGGGTGCCCGCGCCTTGCAGCGACGGAACGAAACCGCCGGAATAACACGCGTTGACCACCACCACCTTCCACTTGAAGGGGCGCTTGCCAAGGATGTCGGAGAGATCGGTGGCGCCGATCTGGTCCAGCGGCAGCGGGTCCATGTCCACCAGCAGGTTGTGGTCTTCGTCGCCGTGCGTGGTGAGGTAGAGCAGCAGGATGTCCTCGTCCGGCTTCATCACGTTGGCGAGGCCGTCGAGCGTGCTTTCCAGATTGGTCCACGAGGCCAGCGGATGGCGTTCCAGTGAGCCCGGATTGTTTTCCAGCACCATCACGTGCGTGTCGCTGCCGAAGCGCTGTGGGAACATCTTCGCGGCGTATTCGGCCTCGTTGCGGAACACGTCTTCGCCGCCATCGGCGCCGAACGCAACGACGTACAGGTTGGGACGTCCGGCCGTACGCGGCCCCAGTTCGGCCAGCGCCTTCTGCACCATGCCGCGCTGCGAATACATCACCTGTTCGGGCGAGGGCGCTTGCTGCGGCCAGTTATCGCTGGTGGCGTCGTCTTCGTCGGTGGTGGCCGTGCTCGCCGGTGCCGGCGCCGTGTCGGCGGCCGCGACCGGGTGACTCGGCTCGACGGCAAGCGGAGCCGGCGCATGGCGGGATACCGCCACCATGAGCAATACGCCGGCTGCGAAGGCGAGCAGGGCGATCAGGGCTGTACGCATGGCGGGAACCCGAGAAGGTCAGAGAACGATGTCGTCGAACGTGCGATACGCCGGGTGGCGCGGCGCGTCGGGAACGTCCAGCGGCTCGCGCAACAGCCAGCCCGTGCGCAATCCGGCCTCGCGGGCAGCATCGAGTTCTTCGACGATGTCCGAGAGGAACAGGATGTGTGCCGGCTGTTCGCCGATGGCCTCGGCAATGAGCTCGTAGGAACGACGCTCGCGCTTGGGGCCGGTTTCCGTATCGAAATAGCCGGAGAACATGGGCGTGAGATCGCCCGCGTCGCTGTAGCGGAAGAACAACTTCTGCGCCGGCACCGAGCCGGAGGAATACACGTACAGGTGCAGGCCGTCGGCGCGCCATGCATGCAGCGCCGCGGATACTTCCGGATAGACGTGCGCCTGGTAGTCGCCGCCTTCGTAGCCTTCCTGCCAGATCATGCCCTGCAGCGCCTTGAGCGCGGTGGACTTGCGGTCTTCCCGGATCCAGCGCAGCAGCAGTTCGATCACGTCCTGGCGCGGTGCCTCGACGATGCCTTCTTCCTTGGCCGCTTCGTGCAGCCAGTGCTGCACTTCGGGCGTGTCGCCGTGCGTTTCGATGAAGGCGGGCAGCCGCTTGTAGGCGTACGGAAAAAGCACGTCCTTGACGAAGCTGATCGAGCTGGTGGTGCCCTCGATATCGGTGACGATGGCGCGGATGACGGTCATGCGGAAAAGCCGGGTTGCAGGGGCCACAAGCTTACCGGGCGCCGCTCCCCCGGGCGAGGGGCGGCCTTCCGGTTCATGATCCTGTTCACCCGTCCGGCCGTAGGCGACCGGCGCGCCGGACTCAGGCGACCGCGGCGGACTCGTGCGGCGTCATGCGGGGAAACTGCTGGGCGATGTCCTCGCCGGTGAACTGCGCCACCCAGCCTTCCTTGTTGGTGAACAGGCGAATGGCCACGAAGTAGGGCGCCTCGCTCATGTCGAACCAGTGGCGGGTGCCGTCGGGCACGCCGATCAGGTCGCCCTGTTCGCACAGCACGTCGTAGACCTTGCCGTCCACGTGCAGGGTGAACTGGCCTGCACCGGCAACGAAGAAGCGCACCTCGTCCTCGCTGTGCGTGTGTTCGCTGAGGAATTTCTGGCGCAGCGTGGCGCGATCCGGATGGTCGGGCTTGAGGCTGATCACGTCGACGGCCTGGTAGCCCTGTTCGGACATGAGGCGATCGATGTCGCTGCGGTAGGCGGCGATCACCTCGTCCTGGCTCGCGCCAGGCGCGATCGGCTGGTTCGCCTCCCACTGCTCGAAGCGAACGCCGATCTTCGACAGCTCGTGCGAGATGTCGGCGTGGTCGTGGTGCACCGAGAGCGGTGTCTGGGGTTGGGTGTCGCTGAAAATGCGCAGGCGGCTCATGCGGAGAGTCTCCTCAGATCGAGTTCGCAGCCGAGCAGGAACTCCAACGCCTCCAGATGGCGGCGCGTCTCGGCCATGTCGCGGCCCCAGGTGTAGATGCCGTGACCGTTGATGAGATAGGCGTGCAGCGGACGGCCGCTGTCCAGCCACGCTTCGACCTGCGCGACCAGTTCCGGCATGTGCTGCGTGTTCGGGAACACCGGGATGGCGAGTTCGGCATCGTGCGTGGTCTGCCCGGCGATGGCCTTCTGCAGTTCCCAGCCCTCCAGCTTCACCACGCCTTCGGTGGCGAACAGGCGCGAGGCCACGCTCTGCGTGCGCGAGTGCGTGTGCAGCACCACGTTGATCTCGGGGAATCGGCGGTAGACCTGCGTGTGCAGATCCGTTTCGGCGCTGGGGCGCGCACTGGTGCCCACGGCCTTGCCGTTCATGTCGATCAGCATGATGTCGTCGCGACCGAGCTTGCCCTTGTCGCGGCCGGAGATGGTGATCGCGGCGTGATCGCCATCCACGCGCATGGAGAAATTGCTGCTGGTGGCGGGCGTCCACCCGGCGGCGGCGAGCTCGCGCGCGGCGTCGGCGATGGCGTCGGAACGCTCGGCGAACAGCGCGGGCGAAATGGTGTCGGGAAGAACCTGGCTCATGATGTATGGACGTCCAAATGAGTTGACACTATACCACGCCGGTTTCAGGCATATGCCGAAAATGCGATCCATTCTCACGACTTATCGCTGGGCCGAGTAGCATTCCCGGAGGTTCGTCGCGGGTGCGGCGAATATGAATGTTCCAGACGGAGGTTGGACCTATGTCGCAAGAAAAAGATATTGAATCGCGTCGCCGTTTTCTCAAGGCCGCAGCCGGGACGGCTGTCGCTGCCGCCGTGATCGGCACGCTGCCGCGCGTGTCGCGCGCTGCCGATTTGCCGCACCTGGCTGATTCCGATCCGACCGCCAAGGCGCTCGGTTACGTGGAAGATGCCAACAAGTCGACCGATGCGAAGCGCAAGGCCGGCGACGTGTGTTCCAACTGCCAATTCTATTCCGGTGCGCCGACGGGTTACGGCCCGTGCCAGTTGTTCCCCGGCAAGGCGGTGAATGCGAAGGGCTGGTGCGTGTCGCACGCGCCGAAGAAGGCCTGATCGCTGCGCGCATCGCGTGATGAAAAGCCGGCATCGATGCCGGCTTTTCTTTTTTCCATGACGTCATCGTCACGCACGCGATCACGCGTGATGCGTCGAACGTTTGCGTACACACGGAGAGAAACTCGAACCGAAGAACTCGGTGAGAGAGAAGATGCTGCCCAGACGCGTCAGGCCGAGGAGCTGACCCGCCTGACGCGCCGGGCGGCAATCCGGGGCCCACTGCCAAGTGATCAACCCACGGAGCACAGATGATACTCCGGGCGGGGCATTTTGGGGCCCGCGGGCCTCAAAATTTTCTTGAAAAAGTCTCGTTAAAGCGTTTAAAAACAATCACTTGCTTAATTATTAAAGACCAGGCCTCACGAATGATCGCCAAGGGAGGAGGATTCCTTCCCCAGGCGTGTGGTGTGCCTTTCCGCATTTTCGGCGACGTTGGCGGCAGATCGCCGCCAAAGCCGTTTGGCCCTTCAGGAACGGGTGTGAAGACGGCTGTGGCGGATGCCGTAGCCGAAGTAGATGGCCAGGCCGATGACGGTCCATATGATCATCAACAGCCAATTGAACCAGGCCATGGCGCCCAGCAGGGCCAGGCAGCTGAGCACGCCGGCGGGGCAGATTACCCAGGCCCACGGCACGCGGAAGCCGCGGTGCAGTTCCGGCGAGGTGTAGCGAAGAATCAGCACGCCCGCGCACACCGCGACGAAGGCGATCAGCGTACCCATCGACGTGAGGTCGGCGAGCAGATCCAGCGGAAACACCGCCGCGAGCACGGCGATGCCGATGCCGGTGATCACCGTGTTGATGTGCGGTGTGCGGTGCTTGGGATGGATGCGATTGAACACCGGCGGCAGCAGGCCGTCGCGCGACATGATCATGAAGATGCGCGGCTGCGCGATGATCATCACCAGGATCACCGACGACAGGCCGATCATCGCGCCGATCTCCACCACCCAGCGCAGCCAGCCCAGCTCCGGATGATTCTTGATCGCCGTGACCACCGGCTCGCTGGTGCCCAGTTCGGTGTAAGAGATCAGGCCAGTGAGCACGGCCGCCATGGCCAGATAAAGGATGGTGCAGATCACCAGCGACACCAGCGTGCCGAACGGCAAGTCGCGCTGCGGGTTCTTGCATTCCTGCGCCGCGGTGGAGGTGGCCTCGAAGCCGATATAGGCGAAGAACACCATCGCCGCGCCGCGCATGATGCCGGACCAGCCGTACTTGCCCGGCCCCTCGTTGGCGGGAATGAACGGGTGCCAGTTGGCCGGATCGATGTAGCGATAACCGGCCACCACCACCACGATGATCAGGCCCACCTTGAGCGCCACCATCAGCACGTTGAGGCCGGCCGATTCGCGAATGCCGACGTAGCACAGCCATGTGAGCGCGAGCACGATGGCCACGGCCGGCAGGTTCATCAGGTGCCCGGTGGTGACCAGGTGTCCGTCGGTGAAGGCGAGCGGCGCTTCGGTCAGCGACGTGGGCAGATGGATGCCCACCTGGTCGAGCATGCTGGTGAAATAACCTGTCCAGCTGGCCGCCACGGCGGAGGCGGAGATGCCGTATTCCAGCACCATGTTCCAGCCGATGAACCACGCCAGCAACTCGCCCAGCGTGGCGTACGCATAAGAATAAGAGCTGCCCGAGACGGGGATCAGGGTGGCGAACTCGGCGTAGCACAGCGCCGTGAAGCCGCTGCAGACTGCCGCGAGCATGAAAGAGATCAGTACCGCCGGACCGGCGTGTTCGGCCGCAGCCTGTCCGGTGACCACGAAGATGCCGGTGCCGATGACCGCACCGATGCCCAGCGCGGTGATGCCCCAGGGGCCGAGCGTGCGGCGCAGGGTAGGGCCATGCGACGCGTCGTCGGCGTCGGAGAAATCGGTTTTACGTGCGAAGAGCTGTTTGAGCATGCGACGGCCTGGTGCCACGGGGTCAAAACGAGAGGGCCGGCGTGCAGCCGGCCCTTCGTGTCGGATCAGGAGTTTTGCTTGCGCAGTTTGCTATGGGAATACCCATAGAGGAAATAGATCAGCATGCCGATGGTGGTCCAGCCCAGCATGAGCGGCCAGTTGGCGCGGAACGACTGCCAGAACAGATACAGGCAGATCACCGAACCCAGAACGCTCACCACCCAGATGCCCGGTACGCGGAACGAGCGCGGCAGGTCAGGGCGGGTGTAGCGCAGGATCAGCACGCCGATGCACACGGTGGTAAAGGCCAGCAGCGTGCCCATGGACACCAGCTCGCCAAGGATGCTCACCGGGAACAGGCCGGCGATCACCAGCGCGGCCACGCCGGCGATGATGGTGGCCACGTGCGGCGTGCGGTGCTTGGCGTGGACGCTCGACATGCCCTTGGGCAGCAGGCCGTCCTTCGCCATGCTGAAGAAGATGCGCGAGGTGCCCAGCAACATCACCAGGATCACCGACGAAAGACCCGCCAGCGCGCCGAACGACACGATGGCCTTCAGCCAGTTCAGTTCCGGATGGATGCTCAGTGCGGTGGCCACGGGCTCCGGCGTGCCCAGCATGCGGTACGGCGCAATGCCGGTCAGCGTCAACGCCATGGCGATGTACAGCACGGTGCAGATGGCGAGCGAACCGAGGATGCCGATCGGCATGTCGCGCTGCGGGTTCTTCGCTTCGCCGGCCGCCGTGGAGACGGCGTCGAAGCCGACGTACGAGAAGAACACCAGCACCGCGGCGCGGAAGATGCCGCTGGTGCCGAAGCGGCCCGGGGCCTCTTCCTTCGGAATGAACGGATGCCAGTTGGCCGGATCGATGTAGCGGAACGCGAAGATCAGGAACAGCGCGATCACCAGCACCTTGATCGTCACGATGAGCGAATTGACGAAGGTCGACTGCGTGATGCCCACGTAGCACAGCCAGGTGAGTCCGCTCACGATGAGCACGGCCGGCAGGTTGATCAGCGCACCGGTGGTCACGATCTGGTGCGTGTCGGTGAACTTAAGCGGCGCGCTCGACAGGTAGTCGGGCAGGGCCATCGAAATCCCGGTCCAATGGCCGAGGATGGAGAGGCACTCGTTGAAGTAGCCGGACCAGCCCGCCGCGACCGTGGCCACGGCGAACAGGTATTCCAGAACGAGGTTCCAGCCGATGAACCAGGCGACGATCTCGCCCAGCGTGGCGTAGGAGTAGGCGTAGGCGCTGCCCGACACCGGAATCATCGCGGCGAACTCGGCGTAGCACAGGCCGGCGAAGGCGCAGGCGATGCCGGCGACGATGAAGCTGATGATCAGTGCGGGGCCGGCGTGTTCGGCGGCAGCCTGGCCGGTGATGACGAAGATACCGGCGCCGATCACCGCGCCGATGCCCAGCATCACCAGGTGGCGCGCGGTGAGTACGCGCTTGAGGCTGGCTTCGCCCTGGAGGCTGTCGTGCGGCAGTTCACCCGCGTCGACGTGTGGCGACGCCTGAATCGGGTGCGTCGCGAACAGGTTTTTCAGCATGTTTCTCCCCTACCGCCGGATTTTTCGTTTCTTATGAAAAAGCGCGCTACCGTGACTTTCGCCATGGCTTTTACGTCGCTTCCCCTGCGACGACACGGAACCATAGCCCAGCGGGCCGGGAGGGGACAAGCTGCACTGCGGGCGGCCCCCGGGCCGTGCCAGTCTCGGCGGCGTCTGGAATAATGCGGCCCCGCCGCGTGCCCCGCGCGGCCTGTTTTCGACTGTCACGGATCGCCGATGAGCGCCTTGCTCGCCCAGTTTCAGCAATACCGCCAGCAATGGCCTCACGAGAACGACGCCGCGCATTTCGAGGTGTTCCTGGCGCAAGGCCCGCGGGTTTTCTTTCGCGACGCCCTGGAAGGGCATTTCACCGGGTCCGCCTGGCTGGTGAGTGCCGACGGCGAACGCGTGTTGCTGACGCATCATCGGAAGCTGCAACGCTGGCTGCAGTTGGGCGGTCATGCGGACGGCGATGACGAACTGTCGCGCGTCGCCTTGCGCGAGGCGGAAGAAGAATCCGGTCTGACCGGCCTGAGCGTCGATCCCGAACCCTTCGACCTGGATCGCCATCGCATTCCCGCGCGCGGCCATGAGCCGGAACACTGGCACTACGACGTGCGCTATGTGGTGCGCGCGGGGGCGAACGAGGCATTCGAGATCAACGAGGAATCGCTGGCGCTCGCATGGCGTTCCATTCGCGAGATCGCCGACGATCCAGCCAGTGATGTCTCGCTTCGCCGGATGGCCTTCAAGTGGTTGCAGCGCGCCTGATGCGGCCCACCGCGCAATGATTCAGGCGTACTTGGCGGGCGCAGGATTCAAGTGCCCGCATTCGACGCAGGTGCGCGCGTCGATCGAGCGGTAGAAGCGTTCGAACACCGGTGGAAAATCGCGCTCGATGCTGTCGAGGGTGAAGTACTCCTCGTACAGCTTGTGGTTGCAGCGTTCGCAGTACCACATCAGCCCATCTTTTTCGCCGGCAAGCCGGCGCCGTTCGATCACCAGCCCGATGGAGTCGGGCATGCGTTGCGGCGAATGCGGCACGCAGGGCGGCAGGTAGAACATCTGGCCGGCGCGAATGGGAATGTCGCGCGCCGCGCCTTCGTCCTGCACCTTCAGCACCATCTCGCCTTCGATCTGGTAGAAGAACTCTGGGCCTTCGTCGTAGTGATAGTCGGTGCGCGAGTTCGGGCCGCCGACGATCATCACGATGAAGTCGCCATCGACGATGCACTTGTTGCCCACGGGCGGCTTGAGCAGATGCCGGTGCTCGTCGATCCAGCGCTGCAGGTCGATGGGCGGCGTGAGGGCCATGACACGTTCCGTGATGAAGGGGATGCCGGGAGCGGCACGGACCAGTGTAAGCACGCGGGCGCAGGCGATCCAGCGATCGCCATGCGCCCGCGCAGGAGATTACGGCGTCCAGCCCAAACTTTTGGCCAGCGCGCGGCCCGTGCGACGGTAGCCGTCGGGGCTGAGATGGATCAGGTCGCGGCCCATCAGGCTCGGCTGCGCGTGCGCCCAGCCGTAACTGCCGCCCTGGCCGCCCATCAGCCCCTGCCAGCTCCACGCGACGCAGCCGAAGCGGCTGCCGACCTCGCGCTGCGTGTTCTCGATCTGCTGGTGCACGCGGCTGTAGGCGAGCAGCGGCAGCGGCGCGCCCTTGCCCTGGCGAAGCACGCCGCGATCGGGCGGCCCCACGAGCACGCATGAGGCGGAAGGGAACACCGTGCGCATATTGGTGAGCGCCTTGCTTAGCAGGGCGGCGTACTTGTCCCTGTCGAAATCCGGATCGGCGCCTTCGTTGGTACCGTACTCCAACACCACGCCGTCGTAGCTCACGCCATGCAGCGCCTGCGCGATGAGCTGGGGATTGGCATTGGCCCAGCCCTTCACGGTGGCCGAGGGCAGGCCGAACACGTCGAAGGTGACGGCGGGCGGCTGTACCGGATCGAGCACGAAGCCGTAGAGCACCAGCTTGCCTTGCGACACGCGCAGCTTGAGCGTGGAGATGGGGCGATCGCTGCGCACGGTCAGCGTCTGGCTGGTGCCGCCGGATGTCAGCGATGCGCTATGCAAGGCGCCATTGTCGATGGCGTAGTCAATGGTGGCGCCACTGGGTGCGTTGTACACCACCTGCACTTGCTGCACGTCGGGCTGGCGCGATGCGTCGCGCAGGTCCAGCCATAGATAGCTTTCCGGCCCCGCAACGGCCACGCGATTGACCAACGCCGGACCGATGTCGATGGGGTTGGGCGAGGTGTAGGCGATATCGGTGTTCCAGTCCGAGCCGATGCAATACGCACGCAGTCCAGGCAGGTTGACGTTCGCTCGTCCCATCGTCGGCGGCAGGAAACGCGGGGCGACGCTCAGGCCCTTGTCGCGCAGCACGCTGATCAGCGTAGGCATGAACGGGCCGCCAGCGATATGGCTGTCGCCCCAGAACGCCATGCGCCGTGGCGTGCCGTTGCCAATCGCGAATCCGGCGATGGCTTGCGGATCGAGCGCAGGCTGCTCGCGCACAGTGGTGCGCACCAGCGGGCCCAGTTCCGCGTCGCTGGGCATCTGGTTGCCGGCCATGGACACGCTCGCGGCCGGATGCGTGGTGACTGCCTTGGGTGCAGGCGCTGCGTGCGGACACACGAGATCGTCCACCGGGCTCGCCAGCCTGGCGTCCTGCGCCTGCGCGGAATGAGGCAACGAGAGGGCGAGAAGTCCAGCGCACCAGGCACTGATGATCAGTAAGCGCGAAACAGGTGCCATGCGCCGTGTTCTCCGTTCATTCAAGGATCCGATCCTGCCAGTTCTTCCGCCAGGCCATTTTGCTTCAGGTAGGCAAGATGCTTCTTGCGCAGTTTCTTGCTGTAGATGCCATCGGGCGTTTCGCCAAGGATAAGCTGCAGATCGCGCACCACGTCGCCGCGCTCACCGAGGTGAAACGTCTGGGCGATCACACTTTTCTGCGTGTAGATATTGGGTGAGGTCGAGTGTGGGCGTCCGAGCGCCACCACGCAGCGCCAGCGGGCGAAGCCGGCCGGTTTGACGGTAACGCCTTGCGCATTGGTCCAGCCCTCGGTGGCGATGCGATTGGCCACGTCGATCTGCTGCGCAGGCGTGGCTTCCGCTGGCGTGGGCGCGTACTCGACACCGCCCCAGGTTTTCCAGTCTTCGATGGATATGCCCAGGCCACCCGAATGCCGACCCGCATTGCGCCAGTTGGCGTCGGTCTCGCACTGCGCCAGTTTTCGCCAATAGGCGTCGCTGGCGGTGGGCTGCGGCGCGAGCACCAAGGTGCTGGAAAGGTCGCCTGCTGCCGTCGCGGTGCTGGACGAATCCTCATTGGCGGACGCCGTCTGCGTCGCTTCGTTGTCGCGCACCAGATGCCCGGTGCGCATGATGCCGGTGATGAAGACGCGCTGCCCGATGGTCGTCAGGTGCACGCCGTCGGAAACGAAATAGTCGGGCTGGTCATCTGATGCATCGCTCCAGCGCACGACCACCACGTTCGGGAAATCCGGTGCGACGCGATCGATGAGCGCATTGTTTGCCTCCATCCAGCGACGCGGCACGTGGGTGTTCACCAGCACCACGCGTTTGCAATCGGCCAGCATGGAAAGGATGTCGCGCAACTGGTCTTCGGTGACGTAGCCGTTGGTGCCGAGGTGAATGAGCACCACCGAGCGCAACATGTCCGCGCTCTTGAGCGCCTTGAGCTGGCGGATCACGTCGGCCGCTTGCCAGCCCATGGTGGCATGCACGTCCACGCCCGGCAGCGTGGCCTTCAGCAGGCGGCTCGAACCGAGCAGCACCGAGTCGCCGACGGCAGTAACGTCATTGCCCGTAAAACTTTCCATGCCAGGTTCGTCGGACGGTGGCGGCGCATCCGTTGGCGTCACCGGGTCGGCGTGGTCTTCGACCGACGCCGCAGGAATGGGTGTGAGCTTGTCATCGACCCTGAGCGCTGCAACCGGTTCGGTGACTTCCGGCAACGCGTTCGCGGCCGCCGGCGTATCGACGCTCAACGCTTCGCGTACGTCTTGCGCCGGACTCGCCGTTGCCGGCGCCTGCCAGAGGATCGCGCCCACCGCACCGAAAGCCAGCACGACCGTGCACGCCATCGCCAACCCTCGCCACCACGCATGGCGACGACGAGAGGCGGCGCGTGCATCGCGGAGGATGCGCTCGATCGCGCCGTGGCGTATCGGCATTTCCACGTAGCGATAGGACAGCGCCGCCAGCAGGAGCGTCAGCGCGATGCGCAATGCCAGCACGGCAGTGCCATCCAGTGCACGCAGATCAATGCCCGGGCGCGCCAGCATGAACACCGGCCAGTGCCACACATAGATGCCGTAGGAGCGCTCGCCGATCCATCGCAATGGCCGCACGTCGAGCCAGCGACCCAGCGGCAATCCCGGATGAGTGGCGGTCACGATCAACAGGCTGCTCGCCGCGGCAGCCAGCAGGAAACCCCAGGGATAGAGCGTGGGCGTGTCTTCACCCATCGCGGTGAACAGCGTCACCATGCCGGCCAGCGCCATGACGCCGAACATCACGCCCACGCCGCGGCGTGCGAGTCGAAGCGGTTGCATGCGCTGTGCCGGCTGCCACAACAGGCCCAGCGCCGCGCCGAACAGCAGGGCAAAGCCGTGGGTGTCGGTACCGAAATAGAGACGCGAAGGGTCGCCTTGCCCGGGATAACCCATGGTGTGCGCCAGCACCGCCATCCATACCACCGACGCCGCGCCGATCACGATGGCGACGACACCGAGCGCGCGACGCCCGAGGCGCGGCAGCAAGAGTGCGGCGAGCGGTGCCCACAAGAGATAGAACTGCTCTTCGATGGCGAGTGACCACAGGTGTTGCAGCAGCGGCGGCCGGCCGGTGGACTCGAAGTAGGAGGTGTTGGAGTGCAACAGCTCCCAGTTCGTCACGTAAAGGAGCGAGGCGACAACATCGCGGCGCAGATGAGGCAAGGCATCGCTGGCCACCCAGGCGGCGGCGATGACGACCACCGCCATCATCAGCCAGGACGCCGGCAGCAGGCGCTTGGCGCGTCGCCAGTAGAAGTCGCGCAAGTCGACCCGCGCGGTGCTGTCCCAATCGCGAGCGAGCAATCCCGTGATCAGGAAGCCCGAAATGACGAAGAACAGGTCGACGCCGAGGTACCCACCGCGTACCCAATAGAAATCGGCATGGAACAGCACGACGGCCGTGACGGCGATGGCGCGCAGGCCATCGAGTCCCGACAGGCGTACAGGTAGTGGGGAAGGTGGAGGTTCATCCGTGACAGCGACAGCCATGTCGGAGGGAGATTCCACGTCCTGTGGATAGTCTGCGAGTAGCATGTTGCCGCTCTTGGTTGGAGGTCCGTTTCCATAAGCATGGCCGCCGATTGTGTTGAAGCGGCGGCCAATGCTGGCAAATCCATAGCAATTCGGCGGTGGCTTGCGGTCAGACCTCCAGCGTTGCGAGGTCGCCCTTTTCCTCGAGCCATGCCTTGCGGTCGCTGGCGCGCTTCTTGGCCAGCAGCATGTCCATCAACTTCGTGGTTCCGTCGTCGCCATCCACGGTGAGCTGCACCAGTCGGCGCGTGTCCGGATGGATGGTCGACTCGCGCAGCTGCGACGGATTCATCTCGCCCAGACCCTTGAAGCGCGTGGTGCTGACGGCGCCCTTCATCTTTTCGCGCTGCACGCGTTCAAGCATCGCGTTCTTTTCGCTTTCGTCGAGGCAGTAGAACACCTGCTTGCCCACGTCCACGCGGAACAGCGGCGGCATGGCGACGAACACATGACCCTCGCGCACCAGCGACGGGAAGTGGCGCAGGAACAGCGCGCTCAGCAGCGTGGCGATGTGCAGGCCGTCGGAATCGGCGTCGGCGAGGATCACCACCTTGCCGTAGCGCAGGCCGGACAGATCATCCTTGCCCGGATCGCAGCCGATGGCCACGGCCAGGTTGTGCACTTCTTCCGAAGCGAGCACGGAGCCGGATTCGACTTCCCACGTGTTCAAGATCTTGCCGCGCAACGGAAGAATGGCCTGGAATTCCTTGTCGCGCGCCTGCTTGGCGCTGCCGCCGGCCGAGTCGCCTTCCACCAGGAACAGCTCGGTGCGGGTGAGGTCGGTGGCGGTGCAGTCGGCCAGCTTGCCGGGCAGGGCGGGGCCTTGGGTGATCTTCTTGCGCACCACCTGCTTGGCCGCCTTCAGGCGCGCGCTGGCGCGCTCGATGGCGAGCTGCGCGATGCGTTCGCCCAGGTCCACGTGCTGGTTGAGCCACAGGCTGAAAGCGTCGTGGATGACGTTCTCGACCATGCCCGCGGCGTTGCGTGAGGACAGGCGTTCCTTGGTCTGGCCGGCGAACTGCGGATCCTGCAGCTTGGTCGACAGCACGAAGGCCAGGCGTTCCCACACGTCTTCCGGCGCCAGCTTCACGCCGCGCGGCAGCAGGTTGCGGATGTCGCAGAATTCGCGGATGGCATTGGTGAGGCCCGAGCGCAGGCCGTTCACGTGCGTGCCGCCCTGCGCGGTGGGAATGAGGTTGACGTAGCTCTCCTGCACCAGCTCGCCTTCCGGCACCCAGGCGAGAGCGACATCGAGTCCATCGGCTTCGCGCTGCACATGGTGCACGAACAGTTCGGTCGGAATAGCTTCGGCGCCGGCGAGTTCGTCGCGCAGGTAGTCGCGCAGGCCGTCCTCGTAATGCCATTCGTTGACTTCGCCGGTGGCTTCGTCGAGCAGCTTCACGTTGAGGCCGGCGCACAGCACCGCCTTCGCGCGCAGCAGGTGGCGCAGCTTGCCCAGCGAAATCTTCGGCGAGTCGAAGTACTTCGGGTCGGCCCAGAAACGCACGGTGGTGCCGGTCTTCTTCTTGGGCACCGAGCCGATGATTTCCAGTTCACTGGCGCGGTCGCCGTTCTCGAACGCCATGCGGTATTCGTTGCCGTCGCGGCGGATGGTGACTTCCACGCGATTGGACAGCGCATTCACCACCGACACGCCCACGCCGTGCAAGCCGCCTGAGAAGTTGTAGTTCTTGCCCGAGAACTTGCCGCCCGCATGCAGGCGCGTGAGGATGAGCTCGACGCCCGGCACGCCTTCTTCCGGATGGATATCCACCGGCATGCCGCGGCCGTCGTCGCTCACTTCCACCGAGCCGTCCGTATGGACGATCACTTCCAGCGTCTTGGCGTAGCCGGAAATGGCCTCGTCCACCGAGTTGTCGATGACTTCCTGCGCCAGGTGGTTCGGGCGCGATGTGTCGGTATACATGCCCGGGCGGCGCTTGACGGGGTCAAGGCCAGAGAGGACTTCAATGTCGGCGGCGTTGTAGCGACTGCTCATGGGTGCGGGGTCGAAGCTCGGGAATCGGAGGAGAATGGCGGGGCGCGGGGAAGGGGTCAAGATGGCTGCGCCTGTGTGCCGACGAAGCCGGTGTTTTGCCCGTCATCCCGGCGCAGGCTGGGATCCAGTGGCTTCAGTACGCAGTTTTGGTGAAACCATGTACAGGCTGGTTTTGGGCGAAAACCCAGCGGGTTCGCTACTGGATCCCGGCCTGCGCCGGGATGACGGGCAAACCTCTAAATCGGTGCGCAATGCCGCTCCAGCCACGCGAGGTCGGCATCCTCCAGCAGGGGCGCCAGCGCGGCGCGCACGGTGGCGTGGTAGTCGTCCAGCCAGGCGCGTTCCTCGGGGTTGAGCAAGCCCGGCTCCAGGGCGCGGCGGTCGAACGGGCAGAGCGTGAGCGTCTCGAACGCGTAGAACTCGCCGAACTCGGTCTTGTCCGCCTCGATCACCACCGCGAGGTTCTCGTGGCGGATGCCGTGGCGGCCTGCCTTATATAAGCCAGGCTCGATCGACGTGATCATGCCCGGATCCAGCGGCACCAGCGTGGCGCCGGAAGCGGGCGGGCGGATGCCGTGCGGGCCTTCGTGCACGTTGAGGAAGTAGCCCACGCCGTGGCCGGTGCCGTGGCCATAGTCCATGCCGCTGGCCCAGAGCGGCGCGCGCGCCAGCGCGTCCAGCTGCGGGCCGCTGGCGCCCTTGGGGAAACGGGCGCGGCTGAGTGCAATCAGGCCCTTCATCACCAGGGTGGCGTCGCGACGCTGCTCGGCGGTGGTTTCACCCAGCGCGAGCACACGCGTGATATCGGTGGTGCCGCCCAGGTATTGGCCGCCGGAATCGATCAGCAGCAGGCCCTGCGCCCTCAGTGTGCTGTGCGCCTCAGGCGTGGCGCGGTAGTGCGGCAGTGCGCCGTTGGCCATGTAGCCGGCGATGGTGGAGAAGCTCTCGCCCACAAAGTTGGGCTGCGCGGATCGCGCCTCGCGCACCAGTGCATCCACATCCAGCTCGGTCTGCGTCATGCCGGCGGTGACGCGTTCTTCCAGTCGGCGGAACGCGCGCACCAGCGCCGCGCCGTCGCGGCGCATCGCGTCGCGGATGTGTTCCAGCTCCGCTTCCGTCTTGCGCGCCTTGAACAGCGTCGAGGGATTGGCGGCTTCAATCGTGGCGGTGGTCTCGGGAATGGCCGAGGCGACGGCGACCACCACGCGGTTGCCATCGAGCAGCAACCGGTCCTGCGCGCCGAGTTCGGACAGCGCGTCGGTCACCGTGGCGTAATCGGCAATGCGCACCTGGTCGGCGGCCAACGCCTGCACCAGGGCGTCGCTGAGCTTGCCGCGGTCCACGAACAGCGTGGCGTGTCCCTCGGCCTGCACCAGCAGGTGGGCGAGGAACACCGGATTGCATTCCACATCGCTGCCGCGCAGGTTGGTCAGCCACGCGATGTCGTCGAGGCTGGACAGCAGATGATGCGTGGCGCCCAGCTTGCGCATGGCGGTGCGCAGTCGGCCGAACTTGTCACTGCGCGGCTGGGTGGCGTAGCGCGCGGGATGTTCGACGATGGCGGCGTGCGGCAGGGCGGGACGATCCGGCCAGATCAGGGCAGGGAGGTCGAGGTCGGTACGCAGGCGCGCGCCGATGCGTTCCAGGCGGCGCTCCAGCTGGCGCGCGGCGCTCAACGGGAAGCTGTCGCCAGCGACAGCCAACACCTGGCCTTCGCCCAGGTTGTCCAGCAGCCAGTCGATATGTTCGGGCGCGTGAGCCACGCGCTGCTTCATCAGCTCGATGCCGCTGCCGGCCAGTTCCTTGGCGGCCTGTGCGAAATAGCGGCCATCGGTCCACAAGCCCGCGTGTTTCGTGGTGACCACCAGGGTGCCGGCGGAACCGGTGAAGCCAGAAAGCCATTCGCGGGCCTGCCAGTGCGCGGGCAGGTATTCGGAAAGATGCGGGTCGGCACTGGGAACAAGACAGGCAGCGATGCCGTCTTGCTGCATGGCTTGCCGCAGGGCGGCCAGTTTCGTCGGCGTGGTGAGGTCCATCGGCGCATGGTAGCAGGGGCGCCGCAGCCTCGATTTTCTTTGTTTTTCGATCAGGTTCGACGGTGGAATGCGGGTGCGCGCGCTTGCTTTTTTTAGTCAAGTGGTCGCGGCGCCGTGCGCAAAATGTTGCACGTGCGGCATTGTGTCTCAAAGAGGCGAAAACGCGCGGACAAGTCGCTACCATGCCGCCCGTCCCCACGCTGTACCCCAGGTAGTCAGTGAACATGCATGCCCTTATTTCGCGCTTGCGCTACGCAGGCGTTGGCGCCGCTGTGTTGCTCAGCGGTTGCAACTTGGAAGTCCTCACGCCCAAGGGCGACGTGGGTTCTCAGGAGAAGTCCCTCATCCTGATCGCGCTGGGCTTGATGGCCATCGTGGCGATTCCGGTGATCGCGATGACGCTGTGGTTTCCCTGGCGCTATCGCAAGGCCAACGAGAAGGCCACTTACGCGCCGACGTGGTCGCACTCCACCAAGATCGAAGTGGTGGTGTGGACCATTCCCGCGATCATCGTGGCGATTCTTGCCGTGATCACCTGGACCAGCTCGCACGCGCTCGATCCGTACAAGCCGCTGGAATCGGAAGCCAAGCCGATCACCGTGCAAGTGGTGTCGATGGATTGGAAGTGGCTGTTCGTCTACCCGGAATACGGCGTGGCCTCGGTCAACGAGCTGGCGTTCCCGACCGATCGCCCGGTGAATTTCCAGATCACCTCCGATTCGGTGATGAATGCGTTCTTCATCCCGCAGCTGGGTAGCCAGGTCTATGCGATGGCGGGCATGGAAACCAAGCTGCACCTGATCGCCCGCGAGCCGGGTGCGTACGACGGCCTGTCGACCAACTTCAGTGGCGAAGGCTTCTCGGACATGCACTTCAAGGCCATCGCCACCTCGGAAGATGGCTTCAAGGACTGGATCGCCAAGGCCAAGGCCGCGCCGTCCACGCTGGACATCAACAGCTACAAGACGCTGGCCAAGCCCAGCGAGAAAACGCCGGTCGCCTACTACGGCAGCGTGGCCGACGGCCTGTTCGCGAGCGTCGTCAACCAACACATGGACGGCATGTCGCATGACGCCGCCGCGCACGAGGGCATGTCGATGGACATGCATCACGACGCGCCGGAAGAAAGCATGCAGATGGACATGCACGAACACCAGGACGGGGGCGCTCCGATCTCAAACAGCGTGTCCTCGAACATCACCCCGGCCAAGGCAGAGAAGTAAGCCATGTTTGGAAAGCTCACCCTTGACGCGATTCCCTATCACGAACCCATCGTGATGGTGACGCTCGCCGCCGTTCTCCTTGGCGGCGTGGCGATGCTCGCGGCTCTCACCAAGTTCCGTCTGTGGGGTTACCTGTGGAAGGAGTGGTTCACTTCGGTGGATCACAAGAAGATCGGCATCATGTACATCATCGTGGCGATGGTGATGCTGCTGCGCGGCTTCGCCGATGCGCTGATGATGCGCCTGCAACAGGCCACGGCCGCGGCCGATTCGGCCGGCTACCTGCCGCCGCACCACTTCGATCAGGTGTTCACCGCCCACGGCGTGATCATGATCTTCTTCGTGGCCATGCCGCTGATCACCGGCCTGATGAACCTGGTGGTGCCGCTGCAGATCGGCGCGCGCGACGTGGCCTATCCGTTCCTCAACTCGCTCAGCTTCTGGCTGTTCCTGTCGGGCGTGTTCCTGGTGATGGTGTCGCTGTTCGTGGGCGACTTTGCCGCGACCGGCTGGCTGGCCTATCCGCCGTTGTCCGGGCTTGATTACAGTCCAACGGTCGGCGTGGATTACTACATCTGGGCGCTGCAGTTGTCCGGTCTCGGCACCACGCTGAGCGGCATCAACTTCATCGTGACCATCATGAAGATGCGCACGCCCGGCATGACGCTGATGAAGATGCCGGTGTTCACCTGGACGGCGCTGGTCACCAACATCCTGATCGTGGCCGCGTTCCCGATCCTCACGGTGACGCTGGCGCTGCTCACGGCCGACCGCTATCTCGGCATGCACTTCTTCACCAACGATCTTGGCGGCAACGCCATGATGTACGTGAACCTGATCTGGATCTGGGGCCACCCCGAGGTCTACATCCTCGTGCTGCCGTGCTTTGGCGCGTTCTCGGAAATCGTCGCCACGTTCTCGAAGAAGCCGCTGTTCGGCTACAAGTCGATGGTGTACGCCACCTCGGCGATCGGCGTGCTCTCGTTCCTGGTGTGGCTGCACCACTTCTTCACCATGGGCTCGGGCGCGAACGTCAATGCCTTCTTTGGCATCATGACGATGATCATCTCCGTACCTACCGGCGCGAAGTTGTTCAACTGGTTGTTCACCATGTACCGCGGCCGCGTGGAATTCACCGTGCCGATGCTGTGGACGATCGGCTTCATGGTCACCTTCGTGGTGGGCGGCGTCACCGGCGTGCTGATGGCGGTGCCGGGTGCGGACTTCGTGCTGCACAACAGCGTGTTCCTGATCGCGCACTTCCACAACGTGATCATCGGCGGCGTGGTGTTTGGCTGCTTTGCGGCCATCAACTACTGGTTCCCGAAGGCGTTCGGCTTCCGCTTGAACGAGAGCTGGGGCAAGGCGTCGTTCTGGTGCTGGCTGGTGGGTTTCTACGTGGCCTTCGTGCCGCTGTACATCCTCGGCCTCAAGGGCATGACGCGTCGCATGAACCACTACGCGAACCCCGAGTGGCAGCCGTACCTGATCGTGGCCGCCATCGGCGCGGCGATCATCGCCGCCGGCATCTTCTGCATCCTCATGCAGTTCTACGTGAGCGTGCGTGACCGCAAGAAGCTCACCGATCCCAGCGGCGACCCGTGGGGTGGCCGCACCCTGGAATGGTCGATCAGCTCGCCCGCACCGTTCTACAACTTCGCAACGCTGCCCCAGGTCCGTGAACTGGACCAGTTCTGGGAAGACAAACAAAACGGAGTCGCCTACGTGCAACCTGCCAAGTACGAAGACATTCACATGCCCCGCAACACCGGCGTCGGTGTGGTCATGGGCGCGTTCGGTACGGTCCTGGGCTTCGCCCTCGTGTGGCACATCTGGTGGATGGCGGCTGTCGGCCTGCTGGGCATGATCGCCTCGTTCATCGTCCGCGCCTACGACCGCGACGTCGATTACTGGGTGCCGGCGGCGGAAGTCGAGCGCATCGAGCGTTCGCGTCACGCGCAGCTCAAGCAGTTCCAGACCACGCAGGTGGCTCCGGTGGCCGCGCCGCAGCGTCAGAAGGTGGCGTAAGTCATGAGCAGTCCTGCAGTAAGCGCCACCCACGGCGCGCTTGACGGCGTCTCCCATGGTGGAGACGCCCATCACCACGACGACGGATCCAAGACCCTGCTGGGGTTCTGGATCTATCTGATGAGCGACTGCCTGATCTTCTCGGGCCTGTTCGCCACCTTCGCCGTGCTGGCCAACGCCACCGCCGGCGGCCCGAGCGGCAAGGAGCTGTTCGAGCTGCCGTACGTGCTCGGCGAGACCATGCTGCTGCTGATCTCGTCGGTCACCTTCGGCATGGCCATGCTCGCCATGCACGCCGGCAAGAAGAACCAGCTGTTGGCGTGGCTGGCGGTGACCTTCGTGTTCGGTGCCGGCTTCATCGGCATGGAAGTGCACGAGTTCGCCAAGCTGATCGCCGACGGCGCCGGTCCGAGCCGCAGCGCGTTCCTTTCCAGTTACTTCACCCTGGTGGGCACGCACGGCCTGCATGTGACCTGCGGCCTGATCTGGCTGGTGGTGATGATGGACCAGATGCGCCGCTACGGCCTGACCGACGCGACCCGTCGCCGCCTGTCCTGCCTGAGCCTGTTCTGGCACTTCCTGGACATCGTCTGGATCTGCGTCTTCACCTTTGTCTACCTGCGGGGGGCCATCTGATGTCCGGCAACCACTCTTCCCATGACGCGGCCCACCACGGCGCCGACCATGCCGACCACGGCAGCACCAAGTCCTACCTCGTCGGCTTCATGCTGTCGGTGGTGCTCACGCTCGCCTCGTTCGGCGTGGTGATGAGCGGCAAGGTGCCGCACGACCTGATGATGCCGGGCATCATCGTGTTCGGCGTGGCCCAGCTGGTGGTGCAGCTGGTGTACTTCCTGCACATGGGCACCTCGCCGTCGCAGCGAGGCAACCTCGCCATCATGCTGTTCACCCTGCTGATCCTGGCCATCGTGGTGGTGGGCTCGCTGTGGGTGCTGCACAACATGAATGTGAACATGATGCATCCGACCTCGCAGATGGTGCCGGTGGAGTAAGCCGGTTTCTGCTTGATGACAAAGGCGCCTATGGGCGCCTTTGTTGTTTCAGGGGGAACTCCGACCTTCATTCCCGTTTGGTGCCGCTCACCGTCATTCCGGCGGAAGCCGGAATCCAGCGCCTTTGAGACCGGGCGGAACTCACTGGATTCCGGCTTTCGCCGGAATGACTGTGAGGGTCGTGGGGCGGTGCCGGGAGGCGCCAACTTGAACGCCTCAGTCATTTAGACCCCGCAAACCCTCGCGGTGAAACCGTTCTTCCCCTAAAATACAAATTTCCAGCACGGCTGCATCCCATGACCCCCCTGATTTTCGTCACCGGCGGTGTGGTGTCCTCTCTTGGCAAGGGCATCGCCGCGGCGTCGCTGGCTTCCATCCTGGAAGCGCGTGGCCTCTCGGTCACCATGATGAAGCTGGATCCCTATATCAATGTGGATCCCGGCACCATGAGCCCCTTCCAGCACGGAGAGGTCTACGTGACCGACGACGGTGCCGAGACCGACCTCGACCTCGGTCACTACGAGCGCTTCGTCAACACGCGGCTTACCGGCAAGAATTCGATTACGACCGGCAAGATCTACGAGTCGGTGATCCGCAAGGAGCGCCGCGGCGACTACCTCGGCGCCACCGTGCAGGTGATTCCGCATATCACCGACGAGATCAAGCACTGCATCCATGAGGCCACCCGCGGCTATGACGTGGCGATGGTCGAGATCGGCGGCACCGTGGGCGACATCGAGTCGCTGCCGTTCCTGGAGGCCATCCGCCAGCTGCGTATCGAGCACGGCCCGGAGAAGGTGATGTTCATGCACCTGACCCTGGTGCCTTACATCAAGGCCGCCGGCGAGATCAAAACCAAGCCCACCCAGCATTCGGTGAAGGAGCTGCGCTCCATCGGTATCCAGCCCGACGTACTGCTGTGCCGTTGCGAACAGCCGCTGCCCGATGGCGAGCGCCGCAAGATCGCCCTGTTCACCAACGTGCCCGAAAACGCCGTGATCAGCGCGGCCGACGTGGACATCATCTACAAGCAGCCGCTGTGGCTGCACAAGCAGGGCCTCGACGAAATCGTGGTCAAGCGCCTGGGCCTGCAGGCCGGTCCGGCGGATCTTTCCTCGTGGCAGCGCACGGTCGACGCGGTCGAGCATCCGAAGGACGAGGTCAACGTCGCCATCGTCGGCAAGTACGTCGAGCACAAGGACGCCTACAAGTCCCTGGGCGAGGCGCTGCGTCACGGCGGCATCAAGCAGCTCACCCGCGTGAATCTCAACTGGGTTGATTCGGAGCAGGTCGAGGCCGAGGGCGCCGCCAAGGTGCTGGGCAACGCCGACGCCATCCTGGTGCCGGGCGGTTTCGGCAAGCGCGGCTTCGAAGGCAAGGTGCTGGCGGCCAAGTACGCCCGCGAGAAGGGCGTGCCGTACTTCGGCATCTGCTACGGCATGCACGCCGCGGTGGTGGACTTCGCCCGCAACGTGGCCGGTCTTCCCGAAGCTGATTCCAGCGAGAACGACCGCAACAGTCCCGATCCGGTGATCGCGCTGATCACCGAGTGGACCACGGCCACCGGTGAAGTGGAACAGCGCAGCGAGCGCTCGGACCTGGGCGGCACCATGCGCCTGGGTGCGCAGGAATGCCGCCTCAAGGCCGGCACGCTGGCGCGCGAGCTGTACGGCCAGGACGTGGTGCGCGAGCGCCATCGTCACCGCTACGAATTCAACAATCGCTATCGTCAGACCTTCGAAGACCTCGGCCTGGTGATCTCGGGCAAGTCGATGGACGATCTCCTGGTCGAAATCGTCGAGCTGCCGCAGCAGAAGCACCCGTGGTTCCTCGGCTGCCAGGCGCACCCGGAATTCACCTCCACCCCGCGCGACGGCCATCCGCTGTTCATCGGCTTCGTGCAGGCAGCGCGCGAGTTCAAGGCGGTGCGCGAAGGCGAGCGTCTTGCGAAGGAGTCCGTGGCATGAAGTTGTGTGGCTTCGATGTCGGCCTCGACCAGCCGCTGTTCCTGATCGCCGGCCCCTGCGTGGTCGAGTCCGAACAGCTGCAGATGGACACGGCCGGCAAGCTCAAGGAAATCACTGCCAAGCTGGGCATTAACTTCATCTTCAAGTCGAGCTTCGACAAGGCCAACCGCTCCTCGGGCACCAGCTTCCGCGGTCCCGGCATGGAAGCGGGCCTGAAGATCCTCGGCGAAGTGAAGCGCCAGCTCGGCGTGCCCGTGCTCACCGACGTGCACGAATACACGCCGATGAACGAAGTGGCCGCCGTGGTCGACGTGCTGCAGACGCCGGCCTTCCTGTGCCGCCAGACCGACTTCATCCAGAACGTGGCGCGCGCCGGCAAGCCGGTGAACATCAAGAAGGGCCAGTTCCTCGCGCCGTGGGACATGAAGAACGTGGTCGAGAAGGCCAAGGCCGTCGGCAACGACGACATCATGGTGTGCGAGCGCGGCGCCAGCTTTGGCTACAACAACCTCGTGTCGGACATGCGCTCGCTGAGCGTGATGCGCGACACCGGCTGCCCGGTGGTGTTCGACGCTACGCATTCGGTGCAGCTGCCGGGCGGGCAGGGCACCAGTTCGGGTGGCCAGCGCGAATTCGTGCCGGTGCTGGCGCGTGCGGCGGTGGCCGTGGGCGTGGCCGGCCTGTTTGCGGAAACGCATCCCGATCCCTCCAAGGCGCTCAGCGATGGCCCCAATGCGTGGCCGCTGGACAAGATGGAGGCGCTGCTGGAAACCCTGCTCGAACTCGACCAGGTCACCAAGCGACATCCGTTCCTCGAACATACGCTGTGATTCGTCTTGGGGGAGGCGAGTGAAGCGCATCCCCCGCAAATCAGGCAGGATGTTTCCCCCTCGCTTCATTCACCTCACAAGCTACGGACCCCATGAGCACTGAAATCACCCGCATCCACGCACGTGAAATCCTCGATTCCCGCGGCAACCCCACGCTTGAAGCGGAAGTGACCCTTGCCGGCGGCGGCTTTGGCCGCGCGGCCGTGCCGAGCGGTGCGTCGACGGGTTCGCGCGAAGCGGTGGAACTGCGCGACGGTGACAAGGCGCGTTACCTGGGCAAGGGCGTGAAGAACGCCGTGGGCAACGTCAACGGTGCCATCGCCAGCGCACTGAAGGGTTTTGATGCGGCCAACCAGGGCGGCCTCGACGCCAAGCTGATCAACCTCGACGGCACGCCGAACAAGGGCAAGCTGGGCGCCAACGCGCTGCTGGGCGTCTCCATGGCTGCCGCGCACGCCGTGGCCGCGCAGAACCGCCAGCCGCTGTGGCAGTACCTCGCCAGCATCAACGGCACCACCGGCAAGCCCGGTTCGCTGCCGGTGCCGATGATGAACATCATCAACGGCGGCGCGCATGCCGACAACAATGTCGACGTGCAGGAATTCATGGTGCTGCCGGTGGGCGTGTCGAGTTTCAGCGAGGCGCTGCGCGCCGGCGCCGAGATCTTCCACGCGCTCAAGAGCGTGCTCAAGGGCAAGGGCCTCAACACCGCCGTGGGCGATGAAGGCGGCTTCGCGCCGGACCTGCGCTCCAACATCGAAGCGCTCGACACCATCCTCGAAGCCGTGAACAAGGCCGGCTACAAGGTGGGCAGCGAGATCCTGCTTGGCCTTGACGTGGCCAGCTCGGAGTTCTTCAAGAACGGCAAGTACGACCTGGAAGGCGAAGGCAAGGTCTACACGCCGGAACAGTGGGTCGATGTGCTGGCCAGCTGGGCCAAGCAGTACCCCATCGTCACCATCGAAGACGGCATGGGCGAAGGCGACTGGGACGGCTGGAAGCACCTTACCGACAAGCTCGGCCAGAACATCCAGCTGGTGGGCGACGATCTGTTCGTCACCAACCCGACCATCTTCAAGGAAGGCATCGACAAGAAGATTGCCAACGCCATCCTGATCAAGGTCAACCAGATCGGCACGCTGTCCGAAACGCTGGAAGCCATCGCCATGGCCGACGCCGCCAAGTACGCGGCCATCGTGTCGCACCGCTCGGGCGAGACGGAAGACACCACCATTTCCGACATCGCCGTGGCCACCACCGCGACACAGATCAAGACCGGCTCGCTGTGCCGTACCGATCGCGTGGCCAAGTACAACCAGCTGCTGCGCATCGAAGAAGCCTTGGGCTCGGCGGCACGTTACGCTGGTCGTGACGCGTTCCCGAATCTGGCTAAGCTGCCGGGCTGATAGGAGCGCGTCTCGCCCATGCTGCGTTGGGTCGCCCTGGTCCTGGTCCTCGTCCTGATCGCCCTGCAGGTGAAACTGTGGAGCGGCACCGGTGGTGTGCATGGCGTGGAAACGCTGCGCGCCGCGGTGAAGAAACAGGGTGAGGACAACGACAAGCTGACCCAGCGCAACCAGGCCCTCGGCGCGGATGTAAGTGACCTCAAGCACGGCGAACAGGCCGTCGAGGCACGCGCCCGTGCCGAGCTTGGCCTGATCAAGCCGGGCGAAACGTTCTACCAGGTGGTCGAAAAGCCGGGCGCCACGCAGGCGCCCGCGTCCGCAGCCTCTACCAACGGCAACCCATGAGCGCGCCGCTCTGGTGCGTGGTGCCGGCGGCGGGGCGCGGCACGCGCGTAGGTGGCAGCATCCCCAAGCAATACCTGCCGCTCGCAGGTCGTCCGCTCATCGTGCATACGCTGGAGCGGCTGGCCACGCACCCGCGCATTGCCGGCCTGATGGTGGTGCTGGGCGACAACGATGCCCACTGGCCTGGTATCGACCATCTGTATGGAAAACCCGTGCTCACCACGTTGGGTGGTGCCGAGCGTTGCGACTCGGTGCTGGCAGGCGTGCGTGCCTTGCCGGATACCATCGGCGACGACGGATTCGTGCTGGTACATGACGCCGCGCGTCCCTGCGTGCGCGAAGGCGACATCACGCGGCTGATCGATCTTGGCGTGCCCGCTGGCGGCGGTTTGCTCGGTGCACCGCTGCGCGACACGCTCAAGCGCGCGGACGCTGCCGGTCGCAGCGAAGTCACCGAACCGCGCGATCATCGCTGGCGGGCCTTCACGCCGCAGATGTTCCGTCGTGGCGAACTGTCGGCAGCGCTGCAGGCCGCCCACGCGGCGGGCGTCACCGTAAGCGACGAGGCGATGGCGATGGAGCGCGCGGGTTTCGCGCCGCTGCTCGTCGAAGGCGCCGAAGACAATATCAAGGTCACCACGGCAACGGATTTCGCGCTCGCGGAATTCCTGTTGTCGCGTATGAGATGAGCCGCCACGGCTCCAAGGAGTACCCCATGATGCGGATCGGACAGGGCTTCGACGTCCACACGTTCGGCGAAGGCGACCACGTGATGCTGGGCGGCGTGCGCGTGCCGCACACGCACGGCGTGGTGGCGCACTCCGATGGCGACGTGGTGATTCACGCCTTGTGCGATGCCATCTTCGGTGCGCTGGCGCTGGGCGACATCGGCCGTCATTTTCCGCCGAGCCAGGAACAGTGGAGCAACGCCGACAGCCGCGTGTTCCTTCGTCATGCCGCCAAGCTGATGCGCGAACAGGGCTATGCGCTGGGCAACGCGGACGTCACCGTGATCTGCGAAGCGCCGAAGGTCGGTCCGCACTCGCTGGCCATGCGCGAAGCGGTGGCCGAAGAACTGGGCTGCGAACTGGACCGCATCAGCATCAAGGCCACCACCACCGAAAAGCTCGGCTTTACCGGCCGCGGCGAGGGCATTGCGGCGCAAGCCTGCGTGCTGCTGGTACTGGCATGAGCGAGACAGGAGGCCGCTCTTCGGCCTCGCGTCTACACGATCAGCTGGAAGACATCGCCGAGTTGCTGCGGCGGTTGCGTGGTCTTGGCCAGTTGCCCGAGCCCGATCTTGACCAGGGTTTTCGCGAAGTGCAGGTCGAACTGCAAAGCCTGCTCGACGCCCTGCATCCGGCCGACATCGCTTATGTGCTCGAAGCCTTGCCGCTCACCGACCGCCTGGCGATCTGGCAGCGCGTCAAGGCCGATCGCGACGGCGAGATTCTGCTGGAAGTCTCCGACGCGGTGCGCGAGTCGCTCATCGCGGACATGGACGAGCACGAGATCCTCGCCGCCGTCGAACCGCTGGATGCCGACGAGCTGGCCGATCTCGTCGACGACCTGCCCACCGAAGTGCTGCCCGAACTCATGGCCAGCCTCGATGCGCAGCAACGCGAGCGCGTGCAGGCGGCGTTGTCGTACGAGGACGATCAGGTCGGCGCGCTGATGGATTTCGAGATGGTCACCATCCGCGACGACATCAGCCTCGAAACCGTGCTGCGCTACCTGCGCCGTTTTGAGGAACTCCCTGCGCAAACCGACAAGCTGTTCGTGATCAATCACGACAACCTGCTCACCGGTGTACTGCCGCTGCACTGGCTGCTGGTCAATTCGCCCGAGAAGCGCGTGAGCGAGGTGATGGCACCGGACGTGAACACGTTCCATCCCACGGACGATGCCTACGAAGTGGCCCAGGCCTTCGAACGCTACGACCTCGTCACGGCGCCGGTGGTGGATGGCAACGGGCATCTCATCGGCCGACTCACCATCGACTCCATGGTCGACGTGCTGCGCGAAGAAAGCGAAAGCGAAGCGCTGAGTCGCGGCGGCCTGCGCGAAGAGGAAGATGTCTTCGCCTCCGTCTGGAAATCGATCCGAAATCGTTGGGCGTGGCTGGCAATCAACCTGGTGACGGCCTTCATCGCCTCGCGCGTGATCGGCCTGTTCGAAGGCTCGATCCAGCATCTGGTGGCGCTGGCCACGTTGATGCCCATCGTCGCGGGCATCGGCGGCAATTCGGGCAACCAGACCATCACCATGATCGTGCGCGCACTCGCGCTGGACCAGATCACGCCGGCCAGCGCGCGTCGCCTGTGGCGCAAGGAGATCGCCGTGGCGCTGATCAACGGCGTGGTGTGGGGCAGCGTGATTGGCGTGGTGGCGTGGCTGCTCTACGACAACTTCCCCCTGGGCGTGGTGATGACCGCGGCGATGACCTTGAACCTCGTGCTTGCGGCGTTCTGCGGCGTCGGCATTCCGCTCATGATGATGCGGATGGGGCGCGATCCGGCGCTGGGCTCCAGCGTCATGATCACCGCCATGACCGACTCGGGCGGCTTCTTCATCTTTCTCGGTCTCGCCACGCTGTTCCTGATGTAATGCGCCCCGGCGCTTTTCTTCTTTGTTGCCGGCACGCCGGTGGAGTCTCATGTCCGATCTTGAATTGCCCTATGCCTACGGCAACCCGCCGCTGTCCGCCGTACTGCGCAGCACTCCAGAGGATTTCCAGGTCGAGGAAATCCTCGGCTACGACGCCGATGGCGAAGGCGAGCACGCGCTGTTGTGGGTGGAGAAGCGCGGCGCCAACACCGATTGGGTGGCACGCGAGTTGGCGAAGTTCGCTGGCATTCCGCCGCTCAACGTGGGCTATGCGGGACTCAAGGATCGCCATGCCGTCACGCGCCAGACCTTCTCCGTGCAGCTGGCAGGCAAGACCGACCCCGATTGGTCGACGTTGACCGCCGAGGGCGTGAAGGTGCTGGCGGTGACGCGTCACAAGCGCAAGCTCAAGCGTGGCGCGTTGCGCGGCAATCGCTTCGTGCTGGTGTTGCGCCAGGTCGATGGCGATCGCGTGGTGGCGGATCAGATCCTCAAGCAGATCGCACAGCGCGGCGTGCCCAACTATTTCGGCGAGCAGCGTTTCGGTCGCGAGGGCGGCAACGTGGCGCAGGCGCGCGCAATGTTCGCGGGGCGCCGCGTGGATCGCGACAAGCGTCACTTCCTGTTGTCGGCCGCGCGTTCGCACATCTTCAACGCCGTGCTGGCGGCACGCGTGGAGCGCGATGCATGGGATTCGCCGATGGAAGGCGAGATCTGGTCGCTGGCCGGTTCGCGTTCGTGGTTTGGACCGGAGCCGTTTGATGCCACGCTGTCGCAGCGGTTGGCGACGGGAGACATTCATCCGTCAGGTCCGTTGTGGGGCCGTGGCGAGACGCCGGCTCAGGCTGAGGTGGCGTTGTTGGAGAACGCCATCGCTGCGGACAATGCCGATCTTGCCGAAGGCCTTGTAGCCGCGAAGATGGACCAGGAGCGTCGCGCCTTGCGGATGATTCCTCAGGACCTGACGTGGCGTTGGCTCGACGGCGGCACGCTGGAGCTGAGCTTCGGGTTACCCGCGGGGGCGTACGCCACTACTGTGGTAAGAGAGTTGGCGATTACGGGCTAAATAGGCCGTCATATACACTCGGGCCGAATCGAATGCCTTTCCGCGAAGCTGCGCGGTCGTTACTGCTGTGCACATGTACGAAGAAGCGTTAGACCTGCGCTTAGGCTTGAGGAGTTAGTTCCGCCCATGGAATGGCACGCTCGACGAGAGGGATGCATTTTTTGCCTGTTGCTTGGTACGGCGGCCGTGGTTGCTGAAAATGACTTCGCATTTGCGCTGTATGACAAATATCCAGTCAGGCCTCTGCATACGCTCGTCCTTCCCAAACGACATATCACGGACGTGTTCTTTTCGACCGCGCAGGAACGAGAAGCAATGCATGAGCTTATCTTGTCGTGCCGCGAAACTATCCTGCGCGAAGACGCCACCGTCCTAGGTTTCAATCTCGGGTCTAATATCGGTCACGCCGCTGGGCAGAAGATATTTCACGCGCATGTCCATCTGATACCGAGACGGGACGGTGAAGCCGAACTTCCCGGCGCGACGAGCGGCTGATTTGTTCGGCAACACGTCCTAGTGCCCCTTCAGCAGCACGACAACCGCTCCGGTTCCGCCTTGCATCGGCCTGGCCGAAGCAAACGCCACCACATCGTCACGGCGTCGCAGCATGCGATCGGTCAGCACTTTCAGTACGGGGCCGGCGGCGCGGGAGCGTAGCCCTTTGCCGTGCACGATGCGTACGCAGCGGATGCCGCGGTGTTTAGCTTCGGCGAGGAAATCCGTGATGCATGCCTGCGCGGTGGCGGCGTTCATCTGGTGCAGGTCGATCTCGTCCTGGATGCTGTACTGGCCGCGCTTGAGCTGGCGCAGCAGTTTGGGCGGATAGCCGTCACGCAGGTAGCTCAGTTCTTCGCCGACTTCGAGCAGGCCGGGGTCGAAGGCCATGTCCAGCAGTTCGCCGGGCACGGCGGCTTCGTCCGCCTCGAACATGAGCGGGAGCGGCTCGGGCTTGGGTGCCGATGGCGCGGGTTCGACCGGGTCGATGGGTTTCACGTCGCCAATCGCCTCGCGGAACAGGCGGGCATCGTCGTCGGTTACCGGAGTGGGCGGGCGCGGTTTCATGCCTGGAATCCTAATGCACCTGCGTTACGGCGGCGTCGCGTCGCGGTTGAGCCGGCGACCACGAATGGCGGCACATCGGCGGCTGGAAACGTGAGGCAGGCTGATGTGAAACCGCTGCGCCGGTCCGGTAGACTTCAGGCTTCACCCGGCGTGCGCCGTCCAACCCGCGCCGCCACGATTGGCTTTGAACGGATCATCATGCGAGTTCTTGTTTCCAACGACGACGGCGTGGATGCACCGGGCATCCGCGTGCTCGCCGAGCGCCTCGGCGCGGTCGGCCAGGTGACCGTAGTGGCACCCGACCGCGATCGCTCCGGCGCCAGCAACTCCCTCACGCTCGACGCGCCCATTCGCGCGCTGCGCATGGACAACGGGTACTACCGCGTGGCGGGCACGCCCACCGACTGCGTCCATCTGGCCCTCGCCGGCATGCTGGACGAAGAGCCGGACATGGTCGTCTCGGGCATCAACAATTCGGCCAACCTCGGCGACGACGTGATCTATTCGGGCACGGTATCGGCCGCGATGGAAGGTCGTTTCCTTGGCCTGCCTGCCATCGCCGTGTCGCTGGTCAGCAAGGACCATAAGGGCGAGCACTACGATTCCGCGGCCAATGCCGTGCTGCTGTTGATGCAGCAGTTGCTGGTCGATCCGCTGCCGGCGGACACCATTCTCAACGTCAACGTGCCCGACCTGCCGTGGGATGAGATCCGCGGCTTCGAAGTCACGCGACTGGGCAAGCGCCACCGTTCGGAGCCTTGCATCAAGCAGACCGATCCGCGCGGCAAGGAAATCTGGTGGATCGGCCCGGCTGGCGACGTGGACGACGCCGGCCCGGGCACGGACTTCAACGCCGTGCGCCGTGGTTACGTGTCAGTCACGCCCATCCACGTGGACCTCACGCGCTTCCAGGCGCTGGAAAAGGTCAGCAGCTGGATCGGCGGGTTGAACAAGGGCGTGGCCGGCGGCAAGCCCGCCGACGAGGCAGCGTGAGGGCATGAACGTGCATCCTTTGCCGCCATCCGCGTTGAAAGGCGAGGGCATGACCTCGCAGCGCGCGCGTGACCGCCTGGCCATGAAGCTCAAGGACGAAGGCATTCGCGACCAGCGCGTGATCGACGTGATCCGCAACACGCCGCGTCACCATTTCATCGACCAGGCGCTTCATTCGCGCGCCTACGAAAACACCGCGCTGCCCATCGGCCATGGACAGACCATCTCCCAGCCGTGGGTGGTGGCGCGCATGACCGAGGCCTTGCTCGAGCGCCCTGACGGCAAGCAGGGCGTACCGCAGAAAGTGCTCGAAATCGGCACCGGCTCGGGCTACCAGGCCGTGGTGCTCGCACAACTGGTGCCGCAGGTCTTCACGGTGGAACGCATCGAGGAACTGCTGCGCCAGGCGCGTCGCCGTTTCCGCCAGCTCGGCCTCAACAACATCCGCTCGCGACACGACGACGGCAAGCTGGGTTGGCCGGACGAGGCGCCGTTCGACGCCATCATTCTTACCGCCGCAGGCGATGCGATTCCGCACGCCGTGCTCGATCAGCTCAGCCCCACGGGCGTGCTGGTGGCGCCGGTGGGTTCGCCGAGCAACCAGACCCTGATCCGCATGCGTGGCGACGGGCAGGGCGATTTCATCCAGGAAGAACTGGCCGCCGTCAGTTTCGTGCCCCTGCTTGGCGGCATCGGCTGATGACACGCGGCCCACAAGGAAGCCACCACTGATGCGTCTGTTCGGACCGCTTTACGCGCGTGCACTCACGTGGGCGCGCCACCCCAGGGCTGTGTATTACCTCTGTGGCCTGAGCTTCATCGAAGCCTTCATCTTCCCGATCATGCCGGAAGTGATGCTTGCGCCGATGATGCTCGGCAAGCGTCACAAGGCGTTCTTCTACGCCAACATCAGCCTGCTGTTCTCGCTGCTCGGTTCGCTGGTCGGCTACGCGCTGGGTCACTGGGCGTTCCACGCGCTGTCGCCGCTGCTGGACAGCCTGCACCTGCTCGCGCCCATCGAGAAGGGCGTCGACAACCTGCGTCTGCAGATGAACGAGCATTGGCTGGGCCTGATGCTGGTGCTTGCACTGGCCGCGTTGCAGCCGGTGGTGCCGATGAAGTTCGTCACCTGGGCATCGGGCATCGTGGGCGTGCCGGTGATTCCGTTCTTGGTGTGCATGGCGGTGGGCCGTGGCAAGCGTGTGTGGTTGCTGGCCCTGCTTATCCGCATCTTTGGCGAGCGTGCCGAGCGCATTCTGCACAAGCACATCGAGCGGATCGGCTGGGCCGCGCTGCTGATTCTGGCTGCATTGGCAGCCTGGTGGTTCCTGTCGCGCTGAACGCCGGCCGGCAGAACGATGCGTCTGTCGGCAATGTCCGCATGAAAATGACGCGGCGCCTCGTTATGCTGCTCACATGAATGGATATCTCCGGTCACTGATCCTGACCTCCACCGTCCTGCTGGTTGCCTGCGGCACCCAGCGCTCCGTCGTTGTCGAACCTGCATCCAGCGGGTCGTCGCGCGTCGTCACGCCGGCGCCGCGTCCAACGTCGAGCGGCACTTACAAGGTGGCGAAGGGCGACACGCTGTATTCGATTGCCTTCCGCAATGGCGTGGACTTCCGCGATCTGGCCAGCTGGAACCACATCGATTCGCCGTACACCATCTGGCCGGGGCAGGAACTGAAGCTGGCTCCCGCCGATGGCAAGCCGCCCGCAGCGTCGGCCATGCACACGGCGCCGGTGGTGGCGACCGCCGTCAAACCGCCTGCGTCGACCTCACATGTCGTGACGCCCGCACCAGAATCGCAGCCAGGTGTTCAGTCGGCACCAGCTTCGACCACTAATCCTGCGGTGGTTGCAGCGCCGGCCGCAGCGACGCCGGCACACGCGTCCACGCCTGCGCCGGCCGCCAGCACCACGCCGGTGGTTCCCGTCGCCGGTGCGCCTGCCGCCACGGCCGCGAACACGCCGCCGCCGGCTCCGCCCGTGCCGGCAGCGCCCGGTGCCACGCGCAGCAACGGTGGCGTGAGCTGGCGTTGGCCGGCCGACGGCACGCTGATCAAGCGCTTCCAGTCGGGCGATGCCATTCCCGGCATCGAGATCGGCGGCAAGTCAGGCGATCCCGTACGCGCGGCGGCCGATGGCGTGGTCGTCTACAGCGGCAACGGTTTGGTTGGCTATGGCGAGCTCGTCATCGTCAAGCACAACGACAGCTACCTGTCGGCCTATGGGCACAACAGCAAGCGACTGGTGAAGGAAGGCCAGCGCGTGACCGCGGGGCAGCAGATTGCGGAAATGGGTTCGACCGGCGCGTCGCGCGACGAACTGCAGTTCCAGATCCGCAAGGACGGCAATCCGGTGGACCCGCTGGGGTATCTGCCATCGCGTTGAGTGCGAGAAAACAAGCGAGAAAACAGGGAAGAGAAGTGAGAGCGGATGGCGGTGCTCCCACTTCTCACTCCTCTCCGCTCACTCCCGCCTTTCAGCCGGCAAGATGAAAGCAGCGACCACGCGGCGGCTTTCTCCGGCCAGCAGGTCGTAGGTGCGGGCGGCGGCGGCGTTGTCCATCACTTCCACGCCCACGCCTTTCTTCAGCAGGCCGGCCATGAAGGCCTGAGCTGGGAATACCTGGCGTTCGCCGGTGCCCAGCAGGACCACTTCCGGTTTCAGCGCGAGGATGGCGTCGATATGGCCGGCATCAAGTTCGGCGGCTGTCGCAACGGGCCAGTTTTCCACCAGCTGCTCGGGCGACAGCAGGAAGCTGCGGGTGAATTCGCGGTCGACCACGGTAATGCCTCGTGCGCCTACCCGGCGCACGAAGAGGTAGCCCTCGGGTCGGTCAAGCGACAAGTCCATCGCGGTATGCCTCTTAGCGGGGCAGGGCGAGCTTGGGCTCGTCCTCGTTGCGACGGAACAGCACCACGATGTGGCCGATCTGCTGCACGCTTTCGGACTGCGTGCCCTCGGCCAGGAAATCGATCTGCTGCTGGCGCTCTTCCTTGTCGCCACCGGAGAGCTTCACCTTGACCAGTTCGTGCTGGGACAGCGCCAGGTCCAGTTCCTTGCGCACAGCCTCGGTTGCACCCTTGGCGCCCAGCAGGATGACCGGGTTCAGATCATGCGCAAGGCTACGCAGGTAGCGGCGCTGCGAAGGGGAAAGTGCCATGCGTTCAGTCTCGGATTCACTGCGATAGGACCGGTAAGGGTATCATGCAGCCATCTCCCCCGTATCCGTGGCAGTCGCCGACTCATGTCTCGCAGCAAAAGTAGTTCCCGCTGGCTGCGGGAGCACTTCGATGATCCTTATGTGAAGAAAGCCCAGGCCGAAGGCCTGCGGTCGCGCGCCGTCTTCAAGCTGGAAGAGCTGGTCGACAAGGATCGCCTGCTCAAGCCCAACATGCGCGTGGTGGACCTTGGTGCCGCGCCGGGCGGCTGGTCGCAGCTGGTGCGCCAGCGTCTGGGCGACACCGGCCACGTGGTGGCCATGGACATCCTTCCCATGCAGGGCATTGGCGGGGTGGACTTCCTTCAGGGCGACTTCCGCGAGGAATCGGTGCTGCGCGAGCTGGAAAGCCGCCTGCAAGGCCAGCAGGTCGATCTTGTGCTGTCTGATATGGCCCCCAATATGAGTGGTGTGGCCCTGGCCGATCAGATTCGGGCGATGGACCTGGCCGAGCTGGCGCTGGATTTCAGCCGTCAGTGGCTCAAGCCCGGGGGCTCGTTTCTGATCAAGTTGTTCCAGGGGACAGGTTTTGACGAATACATCCGCAGCTTGCGCGCAGACTTCACCCGCGTAACGATGCGTAAACCCAAGGCCTCCCGCGCGCGTTCGCGGGAGGTGTATGCATTGGCCGTGGGACGAAAGATCCCTGGCAGGCAATCTGGCGAGAACCGTGCATGAATGAAATGGCGAAAAACCTGCTGCTCTGGCTGATCATCGCGGTGGTGCTGCTCACCGTGTTCCAGAGCTTCAACCCGCATGGCGCCTCCTCGTCGGACCTGCCTTACAGCAGCTTCGTGCAGAGCGTGGACAACGGGAACGTGGCCTCGGCCAACATCAGTGCCGACCAGCCCGCCGCCATCAGCGGCAAGCTGAAGGATGGCAGCTCGTTCCGCACCGTCGCGCCGGTCCTGGGCTGGTCCACCAACTCGGTGGTCAAGCAGATGCAGGACAAGGGCGTGGAGGTCCGCCAGGAGCCCTCGAACAACGGCTTCTCGCTGCTGGGCCTGCTGCTCAACTGGCTGCCCATCATCCTTATCGTCGGCGTGTTCATCTGGTTCATGCGCCAGATGCAGGCTGGTGCCGGCGGTCGCGGCGCCATGAGCTTCGGCCGCTCGCGCGCCAAGCTGCAGGGCGAAGACCAGATCAAGGTGAACTTCAGCGACGTCGCCGGTTGCGACGAAGCGAAGGAAGAAGTGGGCGAGCTGGTCGAGTTCCTGCGCGATCCGGGCAAGTTCCAGAAGCTGGGCGGCAAGATTCCGCGTGGCGTGCTCATGGTTGGTCCGCCGGGCACAGGCAAGACGCTGCTGGCCAAGGCCATCGCTGGCGAAGCCAAGGTGCCGTTCTTCTCGATCTCCGGCTCGGACTTCGTCGAGATGTTCGTGGGCGTGGGCGCTAGCCGCGTGCGCGACATGTTCGAG
The DNA here is from genome assembly GCF_040545895.1 of Dyella japonica. GTDB lineage: Bacteria > Pseudomonadota > Gammaproteobacteria > Xanthomonadales > Rhodanobacteraceae > Dyella > Dyella japonica_D. Next base: position 765,573 of record NZ_JBEPMU010000001.1, on the reverse strand, counting down.
CAGGCCAAGAAGCACGCGCCGTGCATCATCTTCATCGACGAAATCGACGCTGTCGGTCGCCATCGCGGCGCTGGCCTGGGCGGCGGTCATGACGAGCGCGAGCAGACGCTTAACCAGTTGCTGGTGGAAATGGACGGTTTCGAAGGCACCGAAGGTGTCATCGTGATCGCCGCCACCAACCGTCCCGACGTGCTCGATCCGGCGCTGCTGCGTCCGGGCCGTTTCGATCGCCAGGTGGTGGTCGGCCTGCCCGATGTGAAGGGTCGCGAGCAGATCCTCAAGGTGCACATGCGCCGCGTGCCGACCGCGCCGGACGTCGATCCGATGACCATCGCACGCGGCACGCCGGGCTTCTCCGGTGCCGATCTCGCCAACCTGGTGAACGAGGCTGCGCTGTTCGCCGCGCGCGAGAACGCCCGCGACGTGCGCATGAGCCATCTGGACAAGGCGCGCGACAAGATCCTCATGGGTGCCGAGCGCCGCTCGATGGCCATGAGCGAGGACGAGAAGAAGCTGACGGCGTATCACGAAGCCGGTCACGCCATCGTCGGTCGTCTCGTACCCGAGCACGATCCGGTCTACAAGGTCACCATCATTCCGCGCGGTCGTGCGCTGGGCGTGACGATGTACCTGCCGGAAGGCGACAAGTACAGCATGAACCGCGTGGCCATCGAGTCGCAGCTGTGCTCGCTCTACGGCGGACGCGTGGCTGAAGCGCTGATCTTTGGCGAAGACAAGGTCACCACCGGCGCATCCAACGACATCGAGCGCGCCACCAAGATGGCCCGCAACATGGCTACGAAGTGGGGCCTGTCCGACAAGCTCGGTCCGGTGACCTACGGCGAGGAAGAGGACGAAGTGTTCCTCGGCCGCGCCGTGACGCAGCACAAGAACGTCTCCAACGAGACCGCGCGCAAGATCGACGAAGAGGTGCGAGCCATCCTCGACCGCAACTACGCGCGCACCAAGCAGCTGCTGACCGACAACATCGACAAGCTGCATGTCATGGCTGACGCGCTGCTGCAGTACGAGACCATCGACGCGCGCCAGATCGACGACATCATGGCTGGCCGCGTGCCGGGCCCGCCGGCGGATTGGTCGAAGAACTCCAGCACCGGGTCCACGCCGCCGCCTCCGCCGCCGCGTGGCGACACCGGCGCCAAGGTGGGTGATCCGGCCACGCAGAGCCGTATCGCCGATCGCTGATCGCGCACTGCATGCATCGAAGAAAGGCGGCCATGTGCCGCCTTTTCTTTTGGGTGCCTCGGAATCATGTGGCGCGCTGAAGATGGCTGCGAGCGCCCGTCATTCAGCGCGAGCGGCGTATCGGAAGGGCACTTCGGTGTTGCCGGCGATGTTTCGACGTGTGCGTTTTTTTGCGCGAAGGTGTAGCCGAAAGTGAAACAGAAGGCTAAAATAAGCGGCTCGACGGAAGTGCAGTTGTCGCCGAACGTGAAGATTCTCAGACGGCGATGCAAAAAATCTGAAAAAAAGTGTTGACGCACTGCCCTCGAATCTGAATAATTCCGCTTCTCGCTTCGGCGCTTTCCACTCCGGTGGTTAAGCGACAAGGCAAAGGTTAAAAACGCGCCCGTAGCTCAGTTGGATAGAGTACCAGGCTACGAACTTGGTGGTCGGGAGTTCGAATCTCTCCGGGCGCGCCATTTGAGAGCAGGTTGTGATGTTCGCATCACGGCTTGCACCGCAAGGCAATCCATCGCCACGCGGACCGAGCGTAACATTGGAAGTTCGGTTGCTTTGATACGGATTGACTAGGCTAGGCGTCACCCGTAGCATTTCAAAGCTTCAGCCCGAAAAGGTTGAGGGTTTCGAAATCGGGGTATAGCTCAGCCTGGTAGAGCGCCAGCTTTGGGAGCTGGATGTCGGGGGTTCGAATCCCTCTGCCCCGACCATGCAGATGCTATGCACAATGTGCACAAGCGCCTGTAGCTCAACCGGATAGAGCATCGGCCTTCTAAGCCGACGGTTGCAGGTTCGATTCCTGTCGGGCGCGCCAGTTCAAGATTTGCGGTGGATGTAGCTCAGCTGGTTAGAGCATCGGATTGTGATTCCGAGGGTCGTGGGTTCGAGTCCCATCTTCCACCCCAGTTGATCGAGTAAGTACAAACAGTTTCAGGGCCGTTAGCTCAGTTGGTAGAGCAGTTGACTCTTAATCAATTGGTCGAAAGTTCGAATCTTTCACGGCCCACCAATTCGAAAGGCACCTAGAGAAATCTAGGTGCCTTTTGTTTTGCGTGCTCTTCAGTGATGCGCGATGGTGCGTGACGTCGTGTTCGGGAGTGCACGGGGTGCGCACCGCGCACGACGCGCCACGTGGTTATGCATACTGCATCTTCACCGTCATCCCGCCGTCGACGACGAAGTGTTGCCCGGTGACGAACGACGATTGCGCCGATAGCAAATAGACGGCCAAAGTACCGATGTCTTCCGGCGTGCCGACGCGGCCGGCAGGATGCTGTGCGTGATCGCGACGACTGAGCCTCGGAGCACTGCGTTCGGGTGGCGCACGCCATGCGTCGGTGGCTATCCAGCCCGGAAGAATGGCATTGGCACGCACGTCGGGGCCCGCGCTGATGGCCAGGGCGTGCGTGAAGGCGAGCAGTCCGCCCTTGGTCGCCGCATAGGCTTCGGAATCCGGCTCGGACTGCAAGGCACGTGTGGAGGCGATATTCACGATGGCGCCGCCATGACGCCGCAGTTCCGGAAGCACGTGCTTCGCGCAGAGAAATGCTCCCGTGAGATTGGTGGCCAAATAACGGTTCCATTGCTCGAGCGATAGCTCCGTGAGCGGGCCGGTATGCGGGTTGGCAATGCCCGCGTTGTTCACCAGCCCGTCGACGTGGCCGAAATGCTTGAGTGCTGCGGCCGTCCATCGCTTGACGATGGATTCGCGCGACACATCCAGCATCGCGAAGCCGGCGCGCTTGCCAACCTTCCATTCGTCGAGGCAGGCCTTGCCGGCGTCGACATTCAAGTCACCGATGAAAACGTTGCCGCCCGCGCCAAGCACCGCTTGCGCCATGCCGCGGCCGATGCCCTGTGCGCCTCCAGTGATGAGAACGGTCTTGCCTTTCAGTGGCTGGGCGTCGAAGGGCGCGATGTCAGGCGTTTTCGTCATGGACGTGTCCTGGCGGATGGGGACGAAAGCTTGGCGAATGTCGTGCATAGGCGGGGTGGACGACGTTTCCTGATGCCTTCCCAGCGACTGCTGCTCGCGCATCGTCTGCCGGGCTATCGGCCAAACGGCCTAAACCCGGAAGGCGTGGTTTTGCGGAGCGCGCTGCAAGGGTTTGCCGTTCCCTTGAGCCGGGCCGGTGTTGCCGTGGCCGCCACTTTTTCGGTGGCCGTTGCGCGAGCGTGTTTTCCTGGAATCCATGTGCGTCAAGACATAGAACGAATGGCTTTGTCAAGTTTTCTTGGGCCGTGGATATACTCGTAAGTGACGCAGTTCACATTTTGTACGCAGGGGGCCCGCCATGAAAGTTCTCTCGCTGTTCTTTGCTGTTTGCGTTGCTGTCGTGCTTTCCGGCTGCGCCACGGGGCGCGGTTCCACCGAGGCACCCAAGATCGATCCGGCCGCGCAAGCGGTATCCACGTACAAGATCGGCGTGGACGACCAGTTGCAGGTCACCGTTTGGCAGAACCCCGATCTCAGCGTCAGCGTTCCGGTAAGGCCGGACGGCAAGATCACCGTGCCGTTGATCGGCGACGTGATGGCCGGCGGCAAGACGCCGGAAGAAGTAGCGGCCGAGATCAAGGAAAAGCTGCAGTCGTACGTACGTGACCCGCAGGTGGCGGTGATCCTCACGGCGCTGCGCAGCCATGAATACCTCTCGCGCGTGCGCGTTACCGGCGCCGTGCGCACGCCCGTCTCCATTCCGTATCGACAGGGCATGACCGTGCTGGATGCAGTGCTGGCGGCCGGTGGCACCACCGAGTTCGCGGCGCCCGATCGCACGGAACTGTATCGCGAAGACAAGAACGGCGTGACCACGCCTTATGCGGTGCGTCTGGACAACGTGCTGCAGAAGGGCGACCTGGCCACCAATTACCCGGTGCAACCGGGGGATGTTGTCACCGTACCGATGCGTGCGTTCTGACGCCGCTCGCAGGGGAAGAGGGAGGACGTCGCCATGAGTGGAGAACTCAGGCCGATGGCAAGCCTTGTGCCGGCATTGATCAACGAGGCGCGTCGACGCCGCCTCGCGCTCGGTATCGCGTTTGCCTTGATCGCCTTGGCCGCACTGACGGCCGGCATGCTGTGGCCGCGCAAGTACGTCGCATCGACGACGATTCTTGCGCAGGAAAGCAGCATCATCACGCCACTGATGGAGGGCGCTGCCGCGCCCACGGCGAACAAGAATCGCGCCAACATGGCGCGCGATGTGATCTTCAGCCGCAAGGTGATGGCGAAGATCCTCGAAGCGGGCGGCTGGATGGCCACGAATCCTTCGCCGGTGGAGCAGGATCGCCTGGCCGAAGGCATCAAGTCGCGCACGCAGGTGCAGATCACGCGCGACAACCTGATCACCATCGCCTACAGCGACAACAACGCCAAGCGCACCTTTGAAGTGGCGCGTGCGTTTGCACAGCTGTTCATCAGCGAAAGCCTGGCATCGAAGCAGCGCGAAAGCCGCGAAGCCTACGAGTTCATCAATAGCCAGGTCGAGGCTTATCGCACCAAGCTTACCGATGCCGAGGACAAGCTGAAGGCGTATCGCGATGCCAACGCGGATGCGCGTCCCGGCAGCGAAGCCGACACCGCCGCGCGCATCAGCCAGCTGCGCACGCAGATCGAATCGGCGCGCATGGACATGATGGAACGCCGCTCGCAGGAAGGCTCGCTCGCCGCGCAGCTCAACGGCGAATCCGAAGTGAGCACCGTGCAGACCGCCGATGGCGTGCTGCAGATGCAGCTGGGCGAACTGCAGTCGCAGCTCAACAAGTTGCTGCTGACCTATACGGATTCCTACCCGGACGTGGTGCGCATCCGCCATCAGATCGAAGACCTGAAGAAGCAGCTGGCAGCCTCCGACCAGCGCCAGCAGGCGGCGCAACTGGCCGGCACGCCCACCACGTTGGACAACAACGTGACCTTCAATCCGGCGTACCAGCAGATCAAGACGCAGCTGGCCTCCGCACGCGCCGCCAGTGCGGCGGCGGCCGCCCGCATGGGCGCAAGTGAATCGATGCTGCAGGCCGAGTTGCAGCGTAGCGCGCGCATCGCCAACTCGGAGAACGTCACCGCCGAACTCACGCGCGACTACAACGTCAACCGCGACGTCTACCAGGATCTGCTCAAGCGCCGCGAAAACGCACGCGTGTCGATGAACCTGGACGCCGAGCAGCGCGGCCTGAACTTCCTGGTGCAGAACCCGGCCGTGATGCCGCTGTCACCGACCGGCCTGCGCTTCCTGCATTTCGGCCTCGCGGGCATGGGGCTTTCGGTGGCGCTTCCGCTGGGTCTGTTGCTTGCGCTGGTGTGGTTCGACCCGCGCGTGCGCTCCGTGTGGCAACTGGAACAGGCCATCGGAACGCCGGTGCTGGCCACGATTCCGTTCTATCCGACGCCAGGTGATCGCCGCCGCGATCGCATGCGCAACACGATCGTGGGGTTGATCGTGATCGGTGTGGGCGCCGTCTACCTCATTGCCGTCTGGATACGGCTGAAGGGATGACCATGAAGAACCTAGAAGACGACAACATGTCCGAACGCATCAGCGAAGTGCTGGAAGCGGCCGCGCACAACCTGGAACTGCGCAAGACCTCGAGCCAGTCCATCGCGCGCATGCACGAGGCGGGCGGAGCGCTGGCACCTATCCAGCTCGAACAGCGGCGCATGATTCACCGCGAGGAATCGGTGCGGCAACAATCCGATGCCTTCCGCGAGATCCGCACGCGCCTGCTCGCCATGGGCGGCAACCACAACTTCGTGACCTTGGTGGTGGCCGTGAGCCCACGCTCGGGCAGCAGTTTCGTGGCGCGTAACCTGGCCGCGGCGTTCGCGTTCGACGAAGCCAAGACCAGCCTGCTGATCGACTGCAACGTGCGCTACCCGAACCAGCACAAGGTGATGGGCGTCGAGCCGGCACGTGGCGGCTTGATCGACCTGATGGACCATCCGGCCATCGGCATCGAATCGATCATCTACCACACCGGCGTGCCGCATCTTCGCCTGATTCCCGCCGGCAAATCGCGCGAGAGCAGTAGCGAGTACTTCACCTCGCATCGCATGCGCGCGGTCATCGACTCGCTGCGTTCGCGCTATGCGGACCGCTACATCTTCCTCGATGGGCCTTCCATCAAGGGCGCGCCGGACGCGCGGATCCTCGCGGACCTCGCCGATTTCGTGGTGGTGGTGGCCGGCTATGGGAAAGACACGCCGGGCGCGATCAGCCAGGCATTGAGTCATTTCGAACCGAGCAAGCTCGCAGGAGTCGTGTTCAACCAAGCGCCCTAGACAGTTAGGGAGGGAGGCGCCGTCACAGGGTGGGATGGTGCCTCAGGGAAACGGTCAGAGGAAAGGATATGCCGGCTTACAACAGGCTCGCCCGCGCCACCATGATTGCGCTCGTCGTCGTGCCTGGCAGTGCGTGGGCTGGCGACTTCGCATATTCGGTGTTCGGCAGCGTGGAACACAGCGACAACATTGCGCTTTCCACGGAAAACCCGCAAAGCACGAACGTCTTCGTGCCCGGCGTGAACTTCGCCTACCGGCAGTTCGGCTCCACGCTCCAGGCGAACGTGGTCGGTACGGTGGAGTATCTCGACTACAGCAACAAGAATTTCGACAGCCAGCTGCTGGGCACGCTCAGTGCGCAGGCCAATTGGTCGGTGATTCCGCAACGTCTGGATTTCACCATCGAGGACGATGCCGGCGTGCAGCCGGTGGATACGCTGGCCAGTAATGCGCCCGACAACCAGCAGCAGACCAACGTGCTTTCGCTGGGACCGGTGCTGCACTTCCAGTTCAACGAAGCCACGCGCGGCCAGGCCGAGTTGAAGTACCTCAACAGCTACGCATCGAAGGTGGACGATTTCGATTCGTCCCGCGGGCTGGGCGCGTTTCGCGTGATCCGCGACGTGAACCCGACCACGCAGGTGTCGCTGAACGTGGAAGCACAGCGTGTCGACCTGAAGAACAACGGTGCCGGCCCGGACTACACGCGCAACGAGTTCTATGCGCACTACGTCCACACTTTGCGCGACTTCGACGTGGACGCCTCGCTGGGTTGGGCCTATATCGACTTCACCCACGCACCGAGCGCTTCCAAGCCGATGGCGAACGTCACGCTGGGTTGGCGGCCCAGCGTGGACAACAGCTTCAGCCTCACCGGGCGCTACGAGTATTCGGACGCCGCGCAGGACATGTTGCTGCAGCCAGGCCAGACCATCGTGGACAGCATGACCAATGTCCCGACCAATCCATTGGACCTGATCAGCGATCCCACGCGCGGCGGTATCAATACCGGGACCATGGTGGTGGATTCGCAGGTGTACCTGGACCAGAGCGTCGAGGGTACCTACAGCTACCGCGGTGACCGTCTGTCGATCACCGTACAGCCGCTTTATCGAAAGCTGTCCTACCTCAACGACACCACCTTCAACCAGAAAGAGAAGAGTGGTGCCGTCAGCGTCGAGTACAAACTGCAGCCGACGTACTTTCTCACCGCGTTCGCCAACTACCAGCACCTCGACTACACCAATATCGATCGCACGGACAAGACGAGCCGCTTCGGCTTGACGCTCAGCCACGATTTCACGCAGCGCTGGAGCTGGCGCGTCGCCTATACCAGGCAAATACGCAACAGCACCGCCGTCCAGCAGAGCTATCACGAGAACGAATTCCTCGTTTCGCTGGTGTATCACCGATGAAGGCGCGCATCGAAGCCGAACTGCCGTTCTATTTCGGCCCCGGAAGGGAGCTGTTCGGTTTCTATCATCCAGCCGCTGCGGTCACGGGCACGGCCGTGTTGCTGTGTCCTCCGTTCGGCGTGGAGCACATCCGCTGCCACCGTTTGTACCGGCAATTGGCGCACGGCTTGGCGGAGAGCGGCTTTCCGGTGCTGCGTTTCGATTACTTCGGCACCGGCGATTCCGCGGGCGACAGCAGCTCGTTCGAATGGCCGCGTTGCCTGGCGGACGTGGCGACCGCCGCGGCCGAACTGCGCAACCGTTACGGCGGCAGCCGCATGCTGGCCTTTGGTGCGCGACTGGGTGCCAATGCCGCGCTGGCCGTGGCGCAGGCGGCGCGACTGGATGGCGTGGTGGCGTGGGATGCGATTACCGATGGCGCTGCACTGGTCCGGCAGTACGACTGGATGCAGGAGGCGCTGAAGGTTGACCTGAATCGTTTCGAGGTCGCGCGACCCGATCTCGATGTAAGCACGCAATGGCCCGGCTTCGAGACGAGCGAGCGCCTGCGCTCACAGCTGCTGGGGCTTCGCCTGCTCGATCCGGGCATTTCCTCGGCATGGCTGACGTCGTCGTCGCCGGATGAGGCGTCGCGTCTGGACGAGCCCTACGCCAGTAAGCAGATCCGTGTCGACGTATCGCCGCGCTGGGACGACGTTGACAGCCTGGAGTTGGCGATTCTTTCGCATCCACTACTGGAATCCGCCAGGCGCCACCTGAAGGAGATGGCGTGATGCACGAACAGGCCTTTCGCTTCGGTGGCGCTCGGCATCTGGTCGGGGTGGTGGGCTTGCCTGCGGTGATCGAGCATGGCGTGGGCGTGATTCTTCTCAACGCGGGCATGGTGTATCGCGTGGGTCCGTTCCGTTTGCACGTGGAACTCGCACGACGATTGAACGGCCTGGGCTATCCGACGCTGCGCTTCGATCAGTCCACCATCGGCGACAGCGGTGCAAGCGGCCAGCGCCTGTCGCGGCCAGAGCAAGTGGTTGCCGATGTGCGCGATGCGATGGAGCTGCTGAAACAGCAATCGGGTTGCACGCGTTTCGTGCTGTTCGGCCTGTGTTCCGGCGCGCAGAATGCGCACTCCACCGCCTACGTTGATTCGCGCGTGGCGGGTGCGTTCTTCCTCGACGGGTACGGCCATCGCACCTTCGGCCAACGCGTGCGCCATTACCTGCCGCGCCTGTTGAGCCTTTCCGTCTGGCGCCAACGGTTCACGCGTCAGCGCATACCGGTGGCGCTGCGCCCGGTCGAACCTGCCTTCGTGGTGGAGCCGCTGCCGCCGAAAGTGGTGCGCGCGCAACTGGCCGACATGCTCCAGCGTGGGCTCAAGCTCGATTTCATCTACAGCGGCGGCGTGGCGCGCTACTTCAACCATATCCGGCAGTTTCGCGAGTGCTTCGGCCGTCTCGCCGATCACCCATGCATCAGCGTCAGTTACTTCAAGGAAGCGGACCACACCTACGTTCTCAGCAGTGACCGCCAGCGCCTGCTCGATCATGTCGCGCAGTGGATGGGTCACCACTTTCCCATCACTCGGCCAGGGTCGTGAGCATGAACAAGGTACTCGTCACCGGTGGCGCCGGATACATCGGCAGCCACGTCGTACAGCAGCTCACGTCACGCGGCGAGCACGTGGTCGTGATCGACAACCTCAGTTCCGGTTACCGCGAAGCGGTGCAGGGCGCCGAGCTGGTGGTGGGCAACGTGGGCGACACCGCGCTGGTGGCATCGGTGCTGCAGCACCACGGCATCGATGCCGTGATGCATTTTGCGGCGCATACGGTGGTGCCCGAATCGGTGAGCGACCCGCTCAAGTACTACGGCAACAACACCTGCAACACGCGCAACCTATTGGCTGCGTGCGCGGAGGCAGGCGTCGACAAGTTCATCTTTTCGTCCACGGCGGCGGTATATGGCCTGACCGAGCATGGCGTGGCGGACGAAGATACGCCCACGCAGCCGGCCAACCCCTATGGCCGTTCCAAGCTGATGTCGGAAATGATGTTGTGCGACTACTGCGCAGCTGGCGCGATGCGCCACGTGATCCTGCGCTATTTCAACGTGGCCGGCTGTGACCCGAAGGGCCGCATTGGACATTCCGCACCGTCGGCCACGCTGCTGATCAAGGCGGCGTGCGAGCACGCGGTGGGCAAGCGCGAATCCCTCGCCATCTACGGCACGGATTACGACACGCCCGATGGTACCGGCATCCGCGACTATATCCACGTGGAAGATCTCGCCACCGCACACCTGCGCGCGCTCGATCACCTGCGCGAGGATGGTTCATCGCTCAAGCTCAATTGCGGCTATGGCCATGGCTACAGCGTGCGCGAGGTGCTCGATTCGGTGGCTCGTGTGGGTGGTCATCCGCTGAATATCGTGGAGCTGCCGCGGCGCGAAGGCGACCTGGGCATGCTCATCGCCTGCAGCGACCGCCTGAAGCAGGTGCTCGACTGGCAGCCGCAGTACGACGACCTGGATTTCATCGTGCGCACGGCCCTGTTGTGGGAGCGCAAGATGGTGAGCAAGCGCGCGCCGCTATCGTCGGTGGCGTGATGACGTGGATGGTGCCAGCGGCGGGTCCTGGCTCTCAGCGGGTACTGCGACGCCTGGCAATCGTTTTTTCGTGTCTGGTTCTCCTGTTGTTTCCCATGGTCTCCTGGTCGGCTCCACATTCACATCGCACCAAGCCGGAGTCCCCCAAGGCACCGGCCGCAGCGACCGTGCAGGCGCCGGCCGATAGTGCCGCGGCGCAACGCATCGTGGTGCACCAGAATGTCGGGGATGCCACGGACGTGCGTGTGACGGTCGGCATCCCCTTTCCGCCATCCGCACTACATGACGTGCACCAGCTGCGCATCCTCGATGCCGCTGGCAACGAAGTGCCGTCGCACGTCGACGTCACGCTGCTCTGGTACGCGCGGGACCGCAGCATTCGTGCCGTGCGTGCACAGTTCCAGGCCCAACTCGTGAAGGGCGAGGGCACCTACTACTTCTCGACCGGCAAGCCACGCACGCGCGAGGCGCCCGGCTGGCCGTATGCGCAGGAACTGGTTGCCGATTCGCATGGCGTGCGCGTGGCGGCAGCCCTCGCCACGCTCGATCCTGCGTGGTTGTGCGCGTCGCTGATCGCCGGTCCCCAGACGCCTGCCACCAAGGGCGAGGCGTACGCAAACTACGTGTCGACCCAATTCGAGTGGGCGAAGAAGTTGCCGGTGGACGATCACACGGCGTGGCTGTTCGATCGCCCCACCACCTTGTTCAAGGCATATGTGCGCACCGGCCGTTTCGACTACCTGCAGGCTGCCGACCAGAGTTATCACTTCTACATGAAGTACATCAAACGGGACGGACTGCCGTTCAGTCCCTTTTGCGGTGGCGGCTGGACGTACGGCAAGGAACCGTGCGACGTGAAGTACGTCTACGTCGAGCCGATCCTGCTGGCGCTGGCGCTCACCGGCGATGACAGCGAACATGATGCGTTGACCGTCGACAAGATGGTCACGCTCTGGCAGCACGGCGGCTGGAGCGGCACGCCAGGCCCTTACACCGGCCCTGGCGAGCGCTTTACCGAACGACTCGCGGGCCTGGGCCTGCTGGCCACCATCAATGCCTACGAACTGACCGGCGACGCGCGCTATCTCGGCTACGCGCGCGAGCGCGTGGGCTGGTTGTACGACCATCAGCGCAGCAATCCCGACAAACTCGGCGACGACGGCTCGTGGCGCAACAGCTGGAATCTCCACGAGGACGATTCCTGGAAACCCGAGACCGACGTGCGCGGATCGTCGCCGTGGATGAGCGAGAACATCATCGACGGCCTGTGGCACACGTGGCTGGTGACGGGCGACCGCCGCATTCCGGAGATGATCACGGCGTTCGGACGCTACATGGAGCGCTACGGCTGGATCGACGTGAACACCATCGTCCAGGGCCACGAATGGCGCAATCCTTGCTCGGGTGACAAGGGACAGATCGCCTGGTACTGGGCATCGTCGAAGGCCACTCGCAGCAAGCTGGCGGATATCGAGGATTCCGACGGCTGGTACAGCGATTCGCATAACGTTGAACTGGTCATGCCGGTGGCGGCGGCCTACTACTTCGAACGCGATCCTCAGGAAAGCGAGGCGTTGAAACGGCGTCTCGATGCACTGGCCTCGTCGTACAACACCGAGTGCGCGCAGATCGGCGACACGTTGCGCCGCTTCAACTGGAACAACCGCGGCAGCGGCGTGGCGATGTGGCTGCAGCAGCAACCGCCCGGGAGCGGATCGACGTCGCCGCTGGCGGCACACACCTCACCGTAGCGCTGAGTGGAAGGCAAGGGCATGAGCAGGGGCAAGTCGAGATGAATCGTCGGATGGCAGCACTACGGAGCGTGGCGCTGGTGTCGGCCTCCACCTATGTGGAGTACGCACTGGGCCTGTTCATCAGCGTGTGGATCGCGCGTGCGCTGGGTCCGGCGGATTTCGGCCGCTACGCGTTCACCGTGTGGCTGTGCGGCTGGCTGATGACGTGCAGCAACCACGCGCTTACCACGTCGTCGACCAAGTTCATCGCCGAGGCGTATGGCGCAGGCCAGCCCGAGGTTGCCTCGCACCTTTCCTATCGGCTGATGCGCAACCAGTTGTGGAGCTGCGCCATCGTCGTCGCGCTGTTCTTTGCCGGCGTGGCCATCATCCAGCCGCAGGAGTGGACGGGCGTCATCATGCCCATTTCGGTGCTGGTCGCCATCGGCGTGGTGGCGAAGGCCAACTACAGCCTGCTGGTGGCGATATCGAAAGGCCAGGAGCATTTCGAGCCGGTGTCGATCGCCACGGTGATCTCCGGCGTGATCATGCTCGCACTGGTGGGGCTGGCGACCTGGTTCCGCGCGGGGCTGCTCGCCTTCGTCGGCATCTTCGCCATTTCCTGCCTCACGCTGAACCTGATCAACCGCATGGCGTACCGGCGCTACTGCCTGCCGTTCGGTCCCGGCGAAGTGCCCGACGAGATGTCGCGGCGCATGACGCGCCACCTACGTCTTACCGCGGTACTCATCCTGCTGATTGGGCTCAAGACCAACACCATCGAGGTGTTCCTGCTCAACACCTATGCCAATTCCACGGCGGTGGGTTTCTTCGCCATCGCGGGCACGCTCACGCGCGGCGCAGTGGAACTGTTCTCCGTGGGCCTTACCAGTACGTTGCTGCCGTACATGGCGCGCGCGTTCGGCCAAAGCGGGCAATCGCAAGCGACCCGAGTGCTCTCGGAAGCCACGCGTTTCTATTGGGCGACCGGACTGATGATCGCCGGCCTGGGCTTCGTCACCACGCCTGGCCTGGTCACGCTGATGTACGGCAACAAATACGTGGATGCGATTCCGGCCATCGAAGTGACATTGGTGCTGGCCGGCCTGCTGCTCATCACCAACAGCATCGCTGCGTTTCAGGTGGTAACCGATCGCCAGGGCGATCGCCTGCGCATCTCGGGCTCGGCGCTGATCATCAACGTCATCCTGGGTTTCAGCCTGATTCCGCATTTCGGCTTGCTGGGTGCGGTGCTCTGCTATGCGGGAACGCGCCTGGCGGAACTGGCGATCTGCACGTTCTATATCCGTCGCGTGGCCAGCGCGGGTTTGCCGGTGGCCGTGATGATGCGCTTGCTTGCGGTGGGATTGGTGGCGACGGGCGCGGGTTGGTTGGTGGCGGATGTGACGCCTGGGCATTTCGCCTTCATCACGGGGGCGATCACGTTTGTTGCGATCTTCTTGCCGGCGAGTTTCCTCGTGCGTTACTGGAGCGAGGAGGATTTCCGGTTGATGGGGATGATTACGGACAAGTTGGGGCCGGTGGGGAGAGTGGCGAAGAGGGTGTTGGGGGTGTTGCAGGGGCCGATGCCGAGGGTGCCTTGATGGTGTGGTTTTTGTCGGGAGGCCCGGGCGTTGCGGAACTTTGGGTTGCAGGCCAACCCAGGTTCGTCATCCCGGCGTAGGCCGGGATCCAGTGACTTTGCGCTTCGGTTGTCGCGATTCCACCAGCGCGCCGCCTACGCAGCGGGCGTTTCGATCGGCTGCCGCCGCTCGAGTCACTTTTCTTTTGCTGGCCCAAAAGAAAAGTAACCCAAAGAAAATGGCCTTCAGGGCAAAGGCTCGCAGCATTGTGCTGGGATAAGCCCGAATGCTCGAGGATGGTTGTGGCGGGACACCCATGGGAGGCCACACAGCGGGCAATTCGTAGCGCTGCACAACGCGCCCGAGTCGCTGAGGACTTAAAGCGGGGCCTCGCTTCGCATCGGCCTTTGCTTTGGCTTCGCTCTTACGTCCTCTCCATGCACCGCACTTGTCCTTCTCCCTTTCGGGGAGAAGGCCGGGGCATTGCCAGCTTTACGGTGGTGACGGGCGGGTGCTCGCTAAAGACTTTCAGTTTGCCGCTCTAAAGGCGAGTCACCGCATTGCGTATCGCAGAAGGCGCAAGAAACGTATGGCTGCTTAAGCCATCCTCTTCCTCACCGCTTCCCACGCGTAGTGGCACATATGCTGCGATGAAGAAAGCCAGCTCAGTTGTGCAATGTCGCGGTAGATGCGCCATTGCCAGCAGGCGGCGCGCCATTTGTCGGCGGAGACGGAGCCGTCGCGTACGCAGTAGTAGGCGAGGGGTTGGTCGCCGGGTACGCAGGAGGCTGCGCCGGCGCGGCGTACCATTTCCAGCCAGAACACATAGTCTTCGTGGCCCACGGCGCGGAAGGCGGCGTCGCCCAGGCTGCGGTCGTAGAGGCCGGTGAGGTTGCCGATGTGGTTGCTGCGCAGCATCTGGGCGTAGCTGACGGTAGCCGGCGGGCGCACGCACGAGAGCAGGTGGCCTTGCTCGGTGACGCGATCGTACGGCGTATAGGAAACGCGGGCGCGCGTTTCTTCCATGTGTTCCATCTGCCATTCGAGCTTGCGCGGATGCCAGCCATCGTCGCTGTCGAGGAAGGCGATATGGCTGCCGCTGGCCGCGTCGATGGCAGCGTTGCGTGCCGCCGCCACGCCGCCGTTTTGCTTGGCGTGGATCACGCGCACGCGGTCGTCCACATCGGCGAGCGAATCGAGCAGCGCCGGCGTGTCGTCGGTGGAGCAGTCGTCGACGATCACCAGTTCCCAGGACGCATAGGTTTGCGACAACACCGACGCCACGGCGCCGCGGATGTATTTCGCCGCGTTGTAGGCAGGCATCACCACGCTGACCAGGGCGGAGGTCATGGCGATGCCTCTGCGGAACGCTTTCGACCGATGAAGTCGATCGACGTCACGCACAGCCGTTCGGGCGGAATGTGCGCAAATTGCGGGTGCACCTGCATCGCGGCCAGTTCGGCCAGACGTTTCTCGCGCGGGCACTCGGTGTTGAGCACGATGTCGAAACCCACCGCCGTCGCGCGATCCACGAACTCGTAGGCACGCATGCGGTTCTGGTAGAGGAAGTCGTTGTCCCAGCGCCGCCATTCGCGGTCGGAGTACTTCAGGTAGTTGAGCTGGTTGATCTTGCCGTCGACATACGCGTAGTGATCGCCGCAGTTCACTGAGTGGAACATGATGCCGCCGGGAGCAAGGATGCGCATGGCCTCGCGGAAGATGCCATCCACCGCTTCGGGAATCACGTGTTCGAGCACGCTGTTGGAAAACACGCAATCGAGTTCATGCGCAGGAATGGTCGTGCGCGAGGCATCCGCCGGTGCCTCGTAGATCACCACGCCGTCGGTGGCAGCGGTGACGTCGTCGCTTCGTTGCAGCCGTTCGACCAGTTGCTGTTGGCGTCGACGGACATCGTCCTCGGCCAGGCCGCACGCCTCGGCGATGAGTGCCGTGTGGCGCCCGAGATTCGCCGCGCATTCCCTCACCAGGTCCAGCTTGATATGGCGATTCAAATCCACCGTGATGACCTGCCGTGCACCGCCGAGATAGCAGGCAAACGGAAACGTGGGATACCAGCCGCTGCCGATCTCGAACAGCCGCGCTCCCTTGATGGGGACACCCGCCTCGCGCAGGTGGCCGGCCATCAGGCGCCAGTCGTCCATCTTGATGTCGAACTCGCGCGTGAAGCCGCGCAAGCCGCCAAATCGGCGTTGCAGCACGTAATGCGCGTGCTCGCCGCCCGGCACGTGGCCCAGCACTTTCTGCAGCACGCCTTTGGCTCGCCAATGCATCGTGATTACTCCATGCCGGGGACGTTCGCGACGGCTTCGGTGGCGTGGTCAGGCGACCGTGCCGGCGATGTCCACCGGGTGACGCCGGGCGGTGGGGGAAGTTCGAAGTCGCGATAGCGCACAGGATTGCCTTCCATCCCGGCCTCCGCGGCCTTGATGATGTTGTACATCTCGCGTGAGGTGACGTAGTGCAGCACGTGGCGCTGCCCGTCGTTGTATGTCTTTTCCAGATGTTCGTGCATGGCGTGCATGGGCTCGCCAAGCAGCGTGTCCATGTCGCGTTCCTGCGTGCCGTGCGTGTGGATCTTGATGAAGATCCATTCGGGGCGACCTTCCACATGGATGCCCGTGCGCACCCAGGCGTCGACACGTTCCGGCGTGGGCGGACAACTGTGGCGCACATCCGAATTCTCGATGCGCGGCATGATCAGCTTGCGTCGACGCTTCCAGTCCAGACCCAGCGGCCCCTGCACGATCATCAGGTCGCCCGTGGGCGTGCCATTCACCCGCACCGGTGTGCCGGTGTCGTGGGATTTCGGACGGCAGGGATCGTCCGTGGCGTAGTAGATCGCGTTGATGGTGCGCGTCTGTGTTTCGCTGGGCGCGGAGGGCAGGGTGAAGTCGGCATAGCAGCCAAGTTCGCGCAGCAGGATCAGCTCGTTGTTGATGCCGCACCAGCGGCCGTCGGCGCGCGAGTTGTCCAGCGACCAGTTGCCGTGGATGAAGCCGAAGCGCAACTGGCCGGTGCGCGGGTCGCGTGACAGCGCGCCATGGCGCGCGTGCAGTAATTCGTTGAAGCGCGAGATGGTGGCGCAGAAATTCTCGGGCGTGTCGTTGTCGTGGTGCAGGTGGATTTCGATTTCGCCGTAACCCTGCGCGCAAAGCCCGGCGATCTTGTCCAGGTGCTCGGGCAGGTATTCTTCTTCGGGATAGAAAAAGGTGTGCTGCGGCGGACGGCCATCGGCGTCGCGATGCCGCGATGCCATGGCGGGGTAGCCCGTGTGCCAGCGATCCACACGGCGTCGCTGGGTGTCGAGATCCACGCGACCCCAGGCCGGTTCGTAGTGATCCACGAAACAGAACATGATGTGCGTGGGCCCCTTCACCGCGGGGCGCGGACGCCGCCTCAGGTAGCTGCCCAGCCACACCTGCATGTTGCGCGAGCGGATGGCCATCCATGCCACGGCGCACAACGCGGCCGCGAGGACGATCAATACCAGCAATGCCATGGCCACCCAATTCATTGCACATCCCCTGTCAGCGACCGCGGTGCCCTGGCACGCGCGCGTCGCAAGGTGCGTTGCCTGGCGTCATGCAGGCAACGCGCGAAACGTGAATCCGCGCCGCTTCCACTCGGGCAGCAATTGTTCGAGCATGCGGCGCGAGCAGTCGCTGTCGTCGTGCATCAACATCACGTCGCCGGCGCGGGGCGGTTGCGCGCGCAGGCGTTCGGTCAATTCATCGGGCTCGCGCTTCTGGTAGTCCAGCGAGTCGTACGACCAATAGGCCAGCTTGCGCCTGCTGAAGGCGAAACGCAGCGTGAGCAGCAGCGAGAACACACCGCGCGGCGGACGGAAGCCATGGTGGCTGCGTCCATCGAAATGCGAGAGAACCTGATCGGTTCGTTCCACCTCCACCCATTGCTCGGTATGCGTGAGCGCATCGAACATCGGATGGCTGTACGAATGATTGCCCAGCGCGTGCCCCTCTTCGACGATGCGCTCCACCAGTTGTGGATAGCGCTCCGCTTCCCGTCCGATCAGGAAGAAGGTGGCTTTGGCGCCGTGCGTGCGGAGCAGCTCGAGCAACGCAGGCGTGTGGTCCGGATTGGGGCCGTCGTCGAACGTGAGGTACAGCGCCTTGTCCGCGTCGGGCGCGCGGGTGAACACCACGGCGTGTGGCATCCATTGCAGCAGTTGCATCTTTTTCGGTCGGAGCGTCATGAAGACAGTTCGCACGGAAAGGATGTGGAAGGGCCGGTCCCCGGGAGTGCCCCGGAAAGGCCGGTCGGCGGCGAACACACGGTCCAGCCGATAAGAGCACTTTGTCGCCAAGCCGCCTCGATATCCATTGGGCACATAGTCAATGGGGCATGCGACCGAAAGGCTATGACGAACGGCCGATGGACCCGCCGCGCACACGGAGCGACCGCATGGAAACCGCCAAATCAGGCGCTTTTCTCGCTTCCGCCTTGGCAATTCGACTTATGGGAGCACCAGGGGCGTTGCGTTAGGCTCGTGCTGTCGACATCGGGCTCAGCAGCGTGCCCGACAGACCCGAGGGCGCGTCGTGTTCCATGCGCCGTCTTCACATCTCGTGATCAACCTGGACAGGGGACAGGTCATGGTGGCTACACGCCCGACCCTCGCGCGGGAGGGGGCATGCTAGAGCGTTACGGCGTCGTCTATTTCGGCAACGACTGGTTTGCCGAGAACCGCACCAGCAGCCATCACGTGGCCACGCGATTGGCGGCTCACATGCCGGTGCTCTACGTGGATTCACCGGGCATGCGCGCGCCACAGGCCAGCGGTCGCGACCTGCGCCGCGCCTTCCGCAAGTTGCGCGAGGCTTTGCGTGCGCCGCAGCGCGTGGACACCAATTTCTGGCACTGCACCGTGCCGCAGCTGCCGTTTCGCCGTATTCCGGGTGTGCCGTTGTTCAACCGCCTGTTCAGCCAGTGGGCGCTGCGCCGCGCCATGCGTGTGCTGGGCACGCGCCAGCGCATCTCCTGGTTCGTGACGCCGCATCCTGGTTTTCTCGCGCGACGGCTGGGTGAGAGCTTCTGCGTGTACTACTGCATCGACGACTACGCTGCGCATCCCGGCGTGGATGCCGAAGTCATCGCCGCCAGCGACCTTGCCCTGACGCAACGCGCGGACATCGTGTTCGTCGCGCCGCCGGCCTTGCTGACCACCAAGCAGGCCCAGAACCCGCAGACGCGGTTCTCGCCGCACGGCGTGGATGCGCAGCTCTTCGCGCGCGCGTCCGATCCGGCAACGAAGGTTCCCGAACTCGCGCGCAGCCTGCGTGGTCCGGTAGTGGGTTACTTCGGTTCCATCCACGAGTGGATCGATGTGGAGCTGATTGCCTTTCTGGCGCGTTCGCGTCCGCAGTGGACCTTCCTGCTGGTGGGCTATGCCGCCATCAAGCTGCCCGAACTCGAGGCGCTTCCCAACGTGGTGTTGGCCGGCGCGCAGCCGTACGGCAGCCTGCCCGCGTGGGCCAAGGCGTTCGACGCGGCCATCATTCCGTATCGCCGAAACCGCCAGGTGGAAAACGCCAATCCGCTGAAGCTGCGCGAATACCTCGCCACCGGAAAACCCGTGGTGGCCGTGGGCAATCCGGAGATTGCGCGCTTCGCCCACGTGGTGCGCATTGCCGATGGGCACGAGGACTTCCTCGCCGGCCTTGAGCAAGTGCTTGCCGACGGGCCGGAAAAGGGCGCGGCCGAGCGCATGGCGTCGGTGGCCGATCAAACCTGGGATCGCCGTGTGGAGGATGTGTTGCGCGAAGTCGCCACCACGCTCGCCGCGGCGGACATGACTTTTGCTGACCGTCGGGTACCTGGATGAATGCTTCCGTCGACCATCGTCTGCGCATCGGCATCGTCGGTGCCGGCTACGTGGCGCGCTATCACATCGAGGCGCTGAAGCGGCTCGACTATGTGGAGATCGTAGGCATCTGCGATCTCGACCGCGAGGCCGCGGGCAAGCTGGCGCAGGCGTTCGGCATCGAGCATGTGGTGTCGGATCTTGCCGAACTGGCCGACTGCCGCCCGCAGGCCATCTACGTGCTCACACCACCGTCCAGTCATTGTGCGTTGACCTTGCGTGCGCTCGACATGGGTTGTCACGTATTCGTGGAGAAGCCGATGGCCGATTCGGTGGCCGAGTGCGACGCCATGATCGGGAAGGCGCGCGAAAAAGGCCTCGTGCTCTCGGTCGATCATTCCGACCTGTCCGATCCGATGGTCGTGCGCGCACGCGAACTGGTGGCCTCGGGTGCCTGTGGCGACCTGGTCGCGGTCGACGTATGGCGAAGCTCCGACTATCCGCCCTACGGCGGCGGACCGCTGCCCGGCATGGTGGCGCAGGGCTCCTATCCGTTCCGCGACCTCGGCGTGCACGGCCTGTACACGCTGGAAGCGTTCCTGGGGAATATCGAGCAGCTCGACATCCGTTACCGCTCCACCGGCAAGTCGACCACGCTGAAGTTCGACGAGTGGCATGCCACGGCCGAGTGCGCACGCGGCACGGGGCGCGTGATGCTGTCATGGAACATCCGTCCCATGCTCAATCGCATCGTGGTGCAGGGCACGCGGGGCGTTATCGAGATCGATCGCTTCCTGCAGGTGTGTCATGTGCGCCGCGTGCTGCCGGGCCCGAAATTCATTGGCATCGTGCTGGGCGCGTTCTTCGACGCCGTGCGCGATGTGTTCCGCATTCCTTGGAACGTGCTGCGCTTCGCCACAGGACAGTTGAAATCCTCGCCCGGCATCCAGGCCGGCGCACAAGCGTTTGCACAGGCCTTGCATGACAGCAAGGCGCCGCCTGTCAGCGCCGAAGATGGACGACGTCCCATCGCCTTGATGGAAGCGGCCTGTCGTCGCGCCGACGAGGAACGCAAACAGGAACTGGAAGCGCGTTACGAAACCCTGGCACCAGTCGATGCGCTGGTGACCGGCGCATCCGGTTTCCTCGGCCGAACGCTGCTCCATGCGCTGAGGCGGAATGGCCAGCGCGTGCGTGTGCTGGTGCGTCGCGCCGATCCGCGCATCAGCGCATTGGCCGACCAGGTGGTGGTGGGCGATCTTGGCGATCCGCGCATCGTGGAACATGCGGTGCAGGGCGCGGGCACGGTCTATCACGTGGGCGCGGCCATGGGCGGCGGTCCGCGCGATTTTGAGGCGGGCACCGTGTGGGGCACGCGCAACATCGTCAACGCCTGCCTTCGTCATGCCACGAAGAAGCTCGTCTACGTCAGCTCCATGAGCGTGCTCGATCACGCAGGACGCGATCCGGCGGTGGCCATCCACGAAGGTTCACCGCTGGAGCCGCATCCCGACTGGCGCGGCAGCTACACGCAGACCAAGTTGATTGCCGAAACGCTGGTTCGCGATGCGGTTCGCGAGCATGGGCTTCCTGCCGTGATTCTTCGTCCGGGTCAGATCGTTGGGCCGGGATCGGAGCACACCACGCCGAACGGAACGCTGGCCATCGCGGGTCGCTGGATCGCGGTGGGCTCGCCATCGCAGACGCTGCCACTGGTTTATGTCGATGACGTGGTCGATGCGTTGCTGCTTGCGGCGAATGCGCAAGCGGCGCAAG
Organism: Dyella japonica; assembly: GCF_040545895.1. Classification (GTDB taxonomy): domain Bacteria; phylum Pseudomonadota; class Gammaproteobacteria; order Xanthomonadales; family Rhodanobacteraceae; genus Dyella; species Dyella japonica_D. Next base: position 744,142 of record NZ_JBEPMU010000001.1, on the reverse strand, counting down.
GGCAGGTGATTCACGTGGTCGATCCGGCCATCGTGACGCAGGGCGAGTATCTCGATCGCGTGCGTCGCAAGCGGGGCGGCGAATTGCGGCTGATGCGTTGGCCCACAGCGTTGTTGATGACCTTGGCAGTGGGCGTTGAAGGTCTGGGCAAGCTGCTGCACCGGAACGTACCGTTGACGCGGTATCGCGTGAGGTCGCTGCGGCCGTTGGCGAATTTCGATCAGCGGGTGGCGCGCGACGTGCTGGGATGGGCGCCGCATGTGGGGTTGAGGCGGGGGATGGATGTGATGTTTGGGAATGAGGTGGTGGCGCAGGGGAGTGCTGTGCCAGTGGGTGACAAGTAGATCTTTCTTGCCGTTTGCTCGTCATTCCTGCGAACGCCCAACGGGGCAAGGGCAGGAGCCCAATGATTTTTCTCTCGGTTGTTGCGGTGCTGTGACCTGGCTCGCCTGCGGCGGGCTTCCGAACCGCTACCGCGGTCCGGGTCACTTTTCTTTGCTTGCCCAAAGAAAAGTAACCAAAAGAAAAGGCCCCCCGGATGACGCGCCTTCCGTCCTGTGGACGGAAGGTACGCGGGCGGGTTGCGGGGTTTTTCGACAGGACATCCGTGTCCTGTCGAAAAACTGGCCGCATCCATGCGGCCACCCTACGGGCTTTCCTCCACCCGCCCGCCGCTGTCATACGGGGACCCCTAAGAGCCAAGAGCCAAGAGCCAAGAGCCAAGAGCCAAGAGCCAAGAGCCAAGAGCCAAGAGCCAAGAGCCAAGAGCCAAGAGCCAAGGCACGAAGTAGATACCTGATCGCGAGCACCCGCCCCTTACCACCGTAAAGGTGGCAATGCCCCAACCCTCTCACCGTAGGGGAGAAGGAGAAGTGCAGTGCTTCGCGAGAATCCAACGCCGGCAGTCATGAGGCAGCGCAGCGACGTTGCGCTTTAAGTCCTCTCCGTTTCGGCGCGTGGCGGTGTAGCCGTACCGCTGATTAGAGAGATCGTGACGATCCGGGTTCCAAAACCTTCAAGGCTCGTATCCGACAGAACGCTACGAGCCTATCGCTCTAAAGGCCATTTTCTTTGGGTTACTTTTCTTTTGGGCCAGCAAAAGAAAAGTGACTCGAGCGGCGGCAGCCGATCGAAACGCCCGCCGCGTAGGCGGCACGCTGGCGGAAGCACCACAAAAGCGCGACCAAAGTTATCGCGATAACCTAAACCAGAGGCGCTGGATGACCAGCCATTCGGCTGTTGAAAAAAGCGCCTCCGGCCTGCGCCGGAATGACGAGCAAAATCTGCCCCCGCCGGAATGACGAGCAAAATCGTCCTGCGTCAGGATGACGAGCAAAAGCGTTCGCCCAAGGAACGTCGCCCACAGAATGCTGTTTCTTTAGTTGTCTCGCCTTTGAGGAAGGCTGCAGCCTTAAACAGGCGAAAGCTTCCTCACGACGCCGAATAACCCACCCATCCCGCCCGACTCATCGCCGCCCCCTGCAAGATATCCCCCAGCCGCTGGATGTTCTCATCCCAACGAAACCGGCTGGCATACGCAGCGATGCGTTCACCGTCCCACGCCTTGCCCAACGCATCGACCAATGCACCTTCAAGGCCAATGCGGTCATGCGCATCCACCAGAATCCCCGCCTGCTCGGGCAGCACTTCGGGAATGCCGCCCACGCGCGTCGCAACCACCGGCGTTCCGCAGGCCATCGCTTCGAGCACCACGTTGGGTACGCCTTCGTTGTGGCTGGGCAGGCACAGGAGATCCGCAGCGCGGAACCAGTCGCCGAGGGCGTAGTGTTCCACCGCGCCAACCAGTCGCACGCGCTCCTGGCAACCCAACGCGGCGGCACGTTGCAGCAAGGCTTCGCGAGCAGGGCCCGAGCCGACGAACACGAGGTTTGCATCCGGATGCGTGGACAGCACGCGCGGGAATGCTTCAAGCAAATCCAGGCAGCCCTTGGTGTCCTTGAGGTTGCCCACGTAGAGCAGGATGCGTTCGTCCTGCGGCAGCGAGAGTTTGGTGCGCGCATCACTGAGCGAGCCGCGCGTGAACAGGTTGGGTTCCACGCCGTTGTAGAGCACGTGCACACGCGATGGATCGACGCCCATCGCCACCGCCTTGTCGGCGAGCGCCTGGCTCACCGCCACCACGCCTTGCGCACCACGCAACGCCTGTCGTATCTGCGGACGGATCAACCCTTGTTCGGCTTTCACGTTGAGGTCGGTGCCGTGCACCTTGACCACGTAGGGAATGCCCAGGTGGCGCGCCACCCAACTGGCAGCGGCGGCATCGGGATAGCCCCAGCTCAGCAGCATGCAGTCGTAATGCGCGCGGCGCAGACGGCGTAGTTTCTGGCTCAGCAGGGAAGCCAGCCAGCAGGCGGCGTGCAGCGAGCGGCCGATCACCGGCGGATAGAAGAACACGAATTGTTCGGTGTTGAGGTTGTTCACGCGGAAGGGCGCACGCTTGCGGCCGAAGCGCTCGCGGAAGTCCACCGCCGTGATCACGTCCACGTCGTGGTGCTGGCCCAGCCGTTCAAACTGCTGGCGATTGAACGGGCTGCGCAGCGGATCCCACGGCGACGGGAACAGGTTGGTCAGCACGAGCACCTTCAATCGCACGTGACACACTCCATGGCCTGGTAAAGGCGCTCGTAGCGATCGGCCATGGTTTCCAGCGAGCCATGCTTCTCCACCCAGTCGCGCGCTGCGCGGCCATAGGCGGAAGCGCGGTGCGGATCGCGCAGTAGCATCAACATGGCTTCGGCCAATGCATCCGCATCGCCGGCCGGTACCAGTTGACCGGTGCGTCCGCTGTGGACGATCTCGCCATTGCCACCCACATCGGTGGCGATGATGGGCAACGCCACCGCGCAGGCTTCCAGCAAGGCCATCGAGTAGCCCTCGCTGGTCGAGGACAGCACGAACAGGTCCAGTCCCTGCAGCAGGTCGCGCACGTCGTTGCGATCGCCAAGGAAACGCACGGCGTCATGCACATCTTCGTGCTCGGCGCAGCGTTCGAGTTCCGCGCGCAGCTCGCCATCGCCGATCAGCAACAGCATCGCCTGGGGATGTTGTTGGTGCACCTGGCGGAAGGCGCGGATCAACCCGGCCTGGTCCTTGGTCCAGTTCAATCGCCCCACGTTGCCGATAAGAAAGGCGTCTTCGTCCAGCTCGAGCAGCTGAAGCACGTGCCGGCGCATGTCGTTGGAAGCAGGCACGAAACGATCCACCGCAATGCCGTTGGGCACCACGCGTGTCATGGTGTGCGGAAGCATGCCGCGTGATACGCCGTTGCGCCGCGCCGCCTCGCACACCGTGACCACGATGTCCGTGCGTGCCAGCGCGCGGCGATAAAGCCATTCCTTGCGCCCGGTGCGTTGCCCCGCGCCCATGCCATGGCGCGTGTTGAGTACGCGCAGCACGTCCAGTCCGCACGAGGCCAGCACGGCCTGGTAGTGGGCTACCGCGTTGTGGGTGTGGAGCACGTCGGTATCGTGACGATCGATAGCCCAACGGGCACGGGCCAGCGCGCGCAGATCGAAACCGCGGCCCTTGTTGCAGGCCACCACGGGAATGCCGGCCGCATCCAGTTCGTGCGCCAGTGCGCCGGTTTCATACAGGCACACCACCTGGCATTGATGGCCTTGCTGCTGTTGCAGCTGCACCAGGTCGAGCACCATGCGCTCCAGGCCGCCGCGGTTGAGGTTTTCGACCACGTGCGTGATGTTCATGCCAGCTCCGACAAGGTCACGCGCCGCTTGCCGCTGCGCGTGAGCGGAATGTCGTCGACGAACCGGTAATCCAGCGCCACACTGTCACCGAGCACCTTGGCCGTCTCGCGCTGGATGTATGCGATGGAGGCGTCGTCGAACGCATCGCTGCGCACGATGGAAAGCTCAAGGCGGTCGAGCTGCCGTTGAATCAGTTGGAACCGCACCAGGCCAGGCACGTCCTTGAGCATGTGCGGGAAAAATTCGCCCGGCAGGATGCGGCCGTCCGGCGTGCGGATGGCGTCCAGCACGCGCCCATCGATGCGTTCCAGCAAGGGCAGGCCGCGTCCGCAGGGGCAATCGTGCGAGCTCGATGCGGAGGCCAGGTCACCGTTGACGTAACGTATGAACGGCATGCCGTAGTTCGAGAGGTCGGTGATGGCCACTTCGCCGGGGCCGTGCGCTGCGGGCTTACCGTCGGCGCCCAGCAGTTCCACCACGAGGTGATCGGCGTTCGCGTGCAGACCGTGGTGGTGCGCGCATTCGGAGGCGATCAGCATGAATTCGCGGCAGCCGTAGGTGTTGTAGACGGGACTGCCGAACGCCTGCCGTATCGTCTCGCGCTGGTGCGGATGCAAGGCCTCGGCGGCACCGATCACGCTCTCCGGGCGATGCACCTTGCGGCCGGTCTCCACCATCCATTGCGCCAGCTGCGCCAGTGGATTCACGTAGCCCACGATGATGGATGGCCGGTACTGGTCGATGGCGTCGGCGTACGCGGCCAGGTTCGACTCGGTCATTTCGAAACTGTTGAGCACGCGACGGGCGAACAGCGCGTTGTAGAGGTTGTCCTTGAGCTGGTGCGCGCGGCCCGGTGTGCCCACCGAGCCGGCCCACAGGTACAGCGTGCGCCGCCCCGGGCGTGCGCCGGCCCAGCCGTAGCCGCGCCACATCACGGCGATGCGGCGGTCGTAGCTTTCGCGCGTATAACCCAGTTCCAGCGGCTCGCCCGTGGAGCCACCGGTGCGCTTGAACAGCAGGCGGCCACGCCACGACGACGCCTGCAGATCGGCGAAGTTCTCGCGGATGTCCGTCTTGGTGAGCACGGGCAGGCGCGCGTAGTCGTCCAGGTTGCGGATGTCTTCCGGCGTGATGCCCAACTCGCGCCAGCGGCGGCGATAGTAGGGCACCTCGCGATAGCAATGCTCGATGAGCGTCTTCAGCCGCTGGAACTGCAGCGCCTTGATCGCCTCGGGCGAATACCACTGGTCGCGCTCGTAGGACGCCAGCCAGGACAGCGTGCTGCGGCGGCGAAGGCCGCTCTCGTATGCAGGATAGAGCACGCGGCGGAAAGCCTGCTCGTACCAACCACTCATGGCGAACACTCCCTCACGCTTTGAAGCAAGACAGGTCGGGGCGTCTTCATCCCGTGGTCCTCAGTAGGATGGTCACCAGCACGAACAAGCCCGCGATGCTGCCGACGGCGGCGGGAATCCATCGCCCACCGCTCTCGCTCATGCTGAAGGTGGGCAGGCCCTCCACGCGCTGGCGTGCGCCGAGGTAAAAGCCGGTAACGATGGCCAGCACCACGTACAGCACGATCATGTAGCTGCGGCTGAGGAAGAACGCACACATGAACATGCCGCACAGCGAGAGCAGCAAGGTGAGCGCCAGCGGCCGCTCGGCATTCCACGCGGCAAAGCGCTCGGGCTCGGCCTGCGCGTCGGGCTTCAGGCGAAGTACGGCGGCCACCATCCAGAAGCTGTAGCCGATCAGCGCCAGCCACAGCACGTAACCCACGAAGCCGGTCTCGGCCAGCACCAGCACGAACGAGTTGTGCGCGGTGAGCTGGTTGTAGTCGGTGAAGTTGCCGGGCCCCACGCCGAATACCGGATGCGACTTGAACATCTGCAGGCCTTCGTACCAGGCATCCACGCGACCGTTGGCCGATTCCTCGCCGGCGTCGAGTTCCTGCATGCGTGAGGAAAGCATCTTCATCGCGGCCAGCCCCACCGCACCGAGCACGCCGGCCACCACCAGGCCGCGGCGATACCAGATGTACGCGCCGATCACCACCAGCACGCCCAGCATGGCGCCGCGCGAATTGGTGAGATACACGCCGTAGAGCAGGGTGAGGATGCAGCCCAGCCAGAACAGCTTGCCGACGAAGCCTGCGCGCTTGCACAGCAGGGCGGCCATGGGGAACACGGAGACGAACAGCATGCCAAGATCGTTCGGATCGTTGAAGATGCCCACGTACTGGATGCGCCCATCCTCGCCGATGGGAATACCCGTCCAGCCGATGCCGGCATGCTTCTGCCCGATGCCATGCAAGGCGAGCAGCGTGGCGCACATCACCATTACGCCCATCAGGGTGAGGATGCGCCGGTGCGTGGTGCAGGCGGTGGCGATCATGAAGAAGGTCAGCACGATGGGACCGAACTTGCCCAGTTCCTCCTTCACGCCGCCCAGCCAGCCGTTGGCCACTTCGGAAACCATCAGCACCACGAAGAACGCGATCAGTATCAGGAACTGCGGTGCGCGCGGCGCCCGCGTGCCCGAGGCCAGCCACGCCGCGAACGCCAGCACCAGCACCACGGGCAGCACCGGCAAGCCGATCAGCGCGGTGATGTATTCCTGCGGTCGGACGATGGTCAGTACGACGTAGATGAGGATCAGTGGGAACATGATCAGTCGGTCGAAGCCAGATGAGCGGGTGTGGGATAACCGATGAGGCCGGGCAGCGTCAGCAACGCAGCGAACCAGGCCTTGCCGTAGTAGCGCTCCACCGCGATGCGATAGAGCGAATAGCGATTGTTGGCCGGCTCCAGATTGGTGCCGCTGATGTAGCTGCAGGCCAGGTCGAAGCCAGCATCGCGCGTCACCTCGATCACCTGCTGGTCAAACGCACGGTTGCTGCCCACGGGATAGGACATGAGCAGCGCCATCGGGCCGAGTTCGCGCAGCAGGGCGTTGCGGGAATCGAACACTTCGCGCTCCAGGTCTTCGCGCGGCAGCTTGGACAGCATCCAGTGGTTCACGCCGTGCGAGCCGATCTCCAGGCCGGCCGCGCGCATCTCGCGCAGCTGGTCCCAGTTCATGGGCCGGCAATCGGCGGGATAGGCATGATCGGACGGCATGTTCCACGCGCTTTCCAGGCGGCGGATCATGGCGGCCTGCTCGAGCGCGCTGATCTCCTTCATGTGGTCCAGCACGCTGGTGGCCAGCGCGCGACGCTCGGCGCGCGAGGCTGGCATGGGCACGTCCATGTTCAACTCGGGCAACACAAGACGCTCCGCGTTGGTCAGCAGGATCATGTGCACCAGCCAGTCGTAGGCGTACGGGCGCCCGCTGTCGATATGGCCGGTCGAAATGAAGAAGGTGGCCGGCACACCCAGCTCCTTGAGGATCGGGAAGACGATGCGGTAGTTGTCGTCGTAGCCGTCGTCGAAGGTGATCACCACCGCGTCCGGCGGCAGCGCCTGGCCGGCGTTGATCGCAGCGGCGACATCGGTGAGGCGCATGGGCAGATAGCGTTCCTTCACCAGCAGCATCTGTTCGCGGAATTCCTCCGGCGTGGTGCTGATCAGCTCCATGTCGAACGGATAGTGATCCGGGTCCGGCACCGGCATCACGCGGTGATAGGCCAGGATGCGCAGATCCTTCTGCCACCACGCGCGCATCTTCTGCAGCGGGCTGAGCAGGCCGGTGTTGTAGCAAAGCTCGCCCAAGCGTTCGCGGATGCCGGGGCCCTTCGCTTCGTTCGATGTCGGGCTCACCATAAGTGCTCACCTCGGCTCCGGGCGTAGGCGATGGAAGCCTGCGCGGCATAAAGATTGAGATAGAAGAACGCCACCACCAGCTGCACCGGCAACCAGCGTCCCGCGTGCGGGCGTGCCCGCTCGATCGGCACCAGCCCGATGCACAACAGCAGCAACACGAGCAAGGCGCCATAGGCCATGTGGTGGCGTGCGAGATAGGCCGTCGACAGCAGCAGCGAAAGGAAGAGCCAGGGCGCCAGCAGGCGCAAGAGCTTGTGGCTCATGAACCGGAACCACAGCGGATTGCGTGCCGGGGAAAGCAGCCACGGCGCCACGTCCATCAGTTGGAAACAGCCCACCATGGCGCGCATGCGGCGAGGTTGTTCGTCGAGGGGTACCTGAGCGGTTTCGCCCCAAACGACGGCGCGCGGTTCGAACACCACGCGCCGGCCGGAGGCCGCGACATCCATGGGAATGAGCACGTCATCCAGCAGCGTATCGGGTGGCAGCGGCTTGAACAGTTCGCTGCGAACGGCATACAGCGCCGCGCACACGCCGATGGAAGAACCACAACGACTCTCCTGAAGCCGCAGGAACTTCTCGTAGTGCCAGTACCCATTCACGCCATGCGCGAAGGTGCTGCTCACGTTCTCCAGCTCCAGGCTGCCGCTCACGGCGCCCACGCGCGGGTCGCCGAGGTTGCCCACCAGTTCGCGCAGGGCGAGCGGCGAAAGCTTGTGCTGCACGTCGGTCATCAGCAGCACTTCGCCGCGCGCCGTGGCCACGGCGTCGTTGAGGCAAAGCGCCTTACCGCGCGACACGGGAAAATCCAGCACGCGCACGCGCGCATCGTGCGCATGGCGCACCAGGGCGGCGGTGCGATCGGTGCAACCGTCGCAGGCCACGATGATCTCGATGTACTCGGCCGGATAATCCAGCGCGCGCAGGTTCTTCAGTTTGGCGCGGATGTGTCGCACGCCATCGCGCACCACGATGATGATGGACACCGTGGGCAGGATGGGTTGCTTGCGTACCGGGCGGTGCATCACCTTGCTCCACAGCCACATGATCAGCGGATAGCCGACGAAGATGTAGAGCAGCAGCCAGAAGCTGACCCTGCACACCAGAATCGCTAGCGTCGTCATGTCGGTTCCCCTTGCACCGATATGGTCCTCTCACCGCCTGCCGAACAATTGCCGCAACCGCCCGCCCAGCGACGCCGTCTTGCCCGCCTCCGTCAAATCGCCTTCGGGCAGGGCGGCGGCCAGCGATGCGAGCGGACTCGTCGCGACGTCCAGCAGGTTGAGCTTCACGCCGATTTCCTTACGCACCTGCGTGACCATCTCGATGGCCAGCAGCGAATGGCCGCCGATGTCGAAGAAGTTGTCGCTGGCGCGCACGTCGTCCGTGCCCACCAACCGGCACCAAAGCTGGCCCAGGTAGCGTTCGCGCGGATCGTCGCTGGCACTCACGCCAGGCTCCGCATCCACTGGCGCGGCAACATTGAGCACGGGCGGTGGCAGCGCCTTGCGATCGGTCTTGCCGTTGGGCGTGCGCGGCAACGCGGCTAGGCGCACCAGGTGTTGCGGCTGCATGTAGGCAGGCAGGCGCGCGGCGAGTTGCGCGCGCAGCTTCGGCCACACGTGTTCTTCGTCGTCGCTGCACACGGCGTACAGCACCAGGCGGTCATCGTTAGGCGCCACTTCGCGCACTACCACCACGCAATCGAGCACGCTGGGTTCGGTGCGCGCCACGGCCTCGATCTCGCCGGGCTCGATGCGGTAACCGCGAAGCTTGACCTGGAAATCGATGCGGCCCAGATGCTCCAGCGTGCCGTTGGCCAGCCAGCGCGCACGATCGCCGGTGCGATAGAAGCGCGCGCCCGGAGCGAACGGATCCGCCGGAAAGCGTTCCGCCGTCAGTTCGTCGCGATGCAGATAGCCAAGCGCCACGCCATCGCCACCGATGCACAGCTCGCCCGGCACGCCGATGGGGCAGTGCTGGCCGTGCTCGTCCAGGATGTGGATGGTGGTGTTGGCAATCGGCGTGCCGATGGAAATGCCGCGCTCGGGATGCTCCACGCGCCAGCAGGTGGACCACACGGTGGTTTCCGTAGGGCCGTACATGTTCCACAGTTCGCAGCCGCGCGCGAGCAACTGCTGCGCCAGGTCGGCGGACAGCGGCTCGCCACCGCACAGCGCATGGAACCCATGCGGCGGCTGCCACGGCGTTTGCAGCAACAGGCGCCAGGTGACCGGCGTGGCCTGCATCATGGAGGCCGACTGCGTCGTCAGCAGTTGTTCCAGCGCATCGCCATCCGTCGCTTCTTCGCGCGTGGCGAGCAGGATTTCGCCGCCCACGCTGAGCGGGCCGAACAACTCCAGCACGGCGATGTCGAACGACAAGGTGGTGACTGCCAGCAGGCGATCATCCGCGCAAAGACCCGGACGCTGCGCCATGGCGGCAAGGAAGTTGACCACGGCATGATGCGGAATCGCCACGCCCTTGGGCCGGCCGGTGGAGCCGGAGGTGTAGATCACGTAGGCGACCGAGGTGCCATCGAAAGTCGCATCGCTGGTGAGTCGCGTGGTGGGCAATGCATCGAGTTCATCCGCGGCTTCGTCCAGCAGCAGGCGCGCGGTGCCTTCACTGTCGATGCGCGTCGTCAGCGCCGATTCGGTCACCAGTACGCTGAGGTTCGCATCCTGCGCCATGTACGAAAGACGATCGGCCGGGAACTCCGGATCGAGCGGCACGTAGCCCGCACCCGTCTTGAGCACGGCAAGCATGGTAGCCACCATGTCGATGTCGCGCGTGAGCGAGATGCCCACCAGCGCGCCACGCCCTGCACCGCGCGCACGCAGGGCATGCGCGATGCGATTGGCGCGTTCGTCGAGCTGGCGATAACTGAGCGTGACGTCGCGACAGCGGATGGATGCACGTTCCGGCGAACGATCGCACTGCTGCTCGAACAGAACATGCACAGGCACGTTGGGAACGTCCAGCTGCGTCTGGTTCCAATCGGCCAGCAAGGTGCTTTCATGCGCCGGAAGCAGATCCAGGCGAGCCACGCTGCGTGCCGGTTCGGCCAGCGCCGAGGCGAGCAGGGTTTCGTAGCAATCGCGGAAGCGCGCGGCCGTTTGCGCATCGAAAATATCGGTGTTGTAGGTAATGCCACCCAGCAGGCCGTGTTCCTGTTCCAGGAACCACAGGCCGATGTCGTCGGCAGCGCCGCGCTGGAACACCGGCAGGTGTTCGTGCGCCAGCTCGCCCCACGACACGATGCGGCGGCGCGCATCCTGGAAGGAGAACATCGCCTGCGAGATCGGCGGACGGCTTTCATCGCGCGCCAGCCCCAGTGAGAACACCAACTGCTCGAACGGCACGTCGGGATGCGCAAAGGCATCCAGCACCACCTGCCGTACCTCGCGCAGCACGTCGCGGAACGGCGAGTCAGGATTGATCTGCACGCGCAGCGGCAGCGCGTTCACGAACAGCCCCATGATGCCTTCGGTCTCGACGCGGTTGCGTCCGCGCACGGGCGTGCCCACGATCAGGTCGTGTTGTCCGCCAAGACGATGCAGCAGCACGTAGTAGGTGGCCAAGAGCACCATGAACGGTGTGGCTTGCTCGCGTTGCGCCAGCGCATGCACGGCGGCCACGCGATCGGCGGGAATGCGCACCCACTCGGTGGCGCCCGCGCCGGACATGCGTGCCGGCCGCGGACGATCGGCGGGGAGTTCCAGCGGTTCCAGTGCGCCATCGAGCGTCTTCATCCAGTGCGCCAGTTGCTCCTGCACGCTGTCGCTGCGCATCCAGTCGCGATGCCAGGCGGAGAAGTCGGCGTATTCCACGGCGAGCGAGGGCAGACCTTCACTGCCACCGGCACAGCGGGACACATAGGCGCGCGAGAGGTCTTCGTACAGCAGATCGAACGACCAGCCGTCCCACACGATGTGGTGGGCCATGAAATAGAACACGTGGTCGTTCTCGTCGATGCGGAACAGGCGCGCGCGATACAGCGGCGGCTGCGACAGGTCAAACGGTATCGCGATATCCGCGTCGAGCGCCTGGCGAATCGCATCCAGGCGCGCGTCGGCGGGAAGATCGGAGAGATCTTCCAAGGGAAGCGCCGGAAGCAGGCCGGCATGGATGCGCTGTACGCCGCCGTTGTCGCCTGTCTCGATCGAGGTGCGCAGTGCCGGCTGGCGTTGCACCACATCGCGCAAGGCCTCGCGGAACGCGTCCACGTTCATGGGCCCGCGCAGGCGGTGTGCCGATGGCGTGTTGTACACCACGCGTCCCGGGTGCAGTTGCTCCATGTACCAAAGGCGCTGCTGCATCGACGACAGCGGCGCCACGCTGCGATCGGCCAGTCGTGGAATATCGATGGCTGCGGCGGCATGCTCGGGCACGCGATGGCTGTCGATGGTGTCGGCCAGGCCTTCGATGGTCGGTGCATCGAACAGCGTGCGGAACGAGAGCGCGATGCCGAACTCGCGGTTCAGCCGCGCGGTGAGCTGCGCGGCGAGCAGCGAGTGGCCGCCCAGCGCGAAGAAGTTGTCGCGTACGTCGAGATCGGGCAATGCGAGCACGGTTTCCATCGCGGCGGCCACGCGGCGTTCCGTGTCCGTTTGCGGAGCACGGCGGTCGCGCCGAGTTTCGGCGGTGGGCTGTGCGGGCGCGGGCAGCGACTTGCGGTCGATCTTGCCGTTCGGCAGCAATGGAATGGCAGCCATCGCCACGAAGTGCTGTGGAATCATGTAGTCGGGCAGGCGCTGGCGCAGGCGCGGACACAGATCCACGGTGTCCAGGTCTACGCCTTCGGCGGGCACCACATAGGCGACCAGTCGCACGTCGCCGGGGCGATCCTCGCGCGCCATCACCACGGCGCGCGCCACTTCCGGCAGATCCGCGAGCGCGGTTTCGATTTCGCCCAGTTCGATGCGATAGCCGCGAATCTTCACCTGGAAATCGAGGCGGCCCAGGTGTTCCAGTTCGCCCTTGGCGAGCCAGCGGCCGCGATCGCCGGTGCGATACATCTTCGCCTGCGCCTCGCCGCTGAAGGGATCGGGCAGGAAGCGTTCGGCATTGAGTTCGGGGCGGTTGAGATAACCCAGCGTGACGCCATCGCCGCCAATGTAGATTTCGCCGGGCATACCGAGCGGACAGGGCGCGCCATGTTCATCGAGCACGTGAACGGTGGTGTTGGCGATGGGCCGGCCGATGGTGATGCCGGCGCGCGGATGCTGCACGCGCCACAGCGTGGACCACACGGTGGTTTCGGTGGGGCCATAGGCATTCCACACTTCGCCGCAACGCGCGAGCAAAGCCTCGGCCAGGTCCAGCGGCAACGGTTCACCACCGGCAATCGCCTTGAAGCCGCGGGAGCCTTCCCAGCCCGACTCCAGCAGCACGCGCCAACCGGCGGGCGTGGCCTGCATCATCGTCGCGTGGTGGCGTTCCACCAGCTGGCGCAGGGCCGTGCCGTCGCGCACGTCGTCGGCGTTGGCCAGCACGATGGCCGCGCCCACGCTGAGCGGGAGCATCAGTTCGAGGAAGGCGATATCGAACGACAGCGTGGTGACCGCGACAAGGCGATCATCCTCGCGGATGCCCGGTTCGCGCTGCATGCTGCTGATGAAATTGGAGGTCGCGCGATGCGGCACGCGCACGCCCTTGGGCTTGCCCGTGGAACCGGATGTGTAGATCACATAGGCGATGGAATCAGGCGTGGCAGAGCGTTCGTCGCGCGGCAGGCGCGCGTCGCTGGTGGCATCGATGAGCGCGGCATCGCGCTGCAGGGACAGCACCTGCGAGGCGGGAAACTCGAAGAATTCAGACGCCTCGTCATCCACGATGAGTGCGGCAAGCGCGGCATCCTGCGCCATGAAGGCGAGGCGTTCGGCGGGAAAGCTAGGGTCCAGCGGTACATAGCCCGCGCCGGATTTCAGCACGGCCAGCAAGGCGGCCATCATGTCGCTGCTGCGCGCCACGGACAGGCCGACCAGGTTGCCCTCGCCCACGCCACGTTCGCGCAGCACGCGCGCGATGCGATTGGCGCGAGCATCGAGCTGCCCGTAGGTGAGTGGTGCGTCGCTGGCCATGGCGATGCGCGCAGGCGCGCGATCCACCTGCTTCTCGAAGTACTCGTGCGCGAGCTGCAGCGCGGGGTAGGCCGTGCGCATCGGCTGCAGCGCCATCAAGCTCGCCTGCGCCGAAGGGGACACCAGTCCCAGCGTGTTGCCGGCGGCTTCGGGGCTGCCCACGGCCTGGCGCAACAGCGTGGCATACGCATCCAGCCACGACTGCACCGTGGCCGGTTCGAACAGGTCGCGGTTGTACTGGCATTCCAGGCGAATGCCGTTGGGCAACTGCACGGCGTTGACGAACAGCTCGAAGTTCTCGAACACGCGCGGATTGCCGGCGAATTCGAACGACAAGCCTGGGAAGCTCACGGTGCGCTCGTCCAGCGCCTGGTCGAGGTTGAACAGCACGCTGGCCAGCGGCAGGCGTGCGGGGTCGCGCGGCAGCGCCAGGCGTGCCAGCAGGCTGCCGAGCGTGTACTGCGCGTGATCGAAGGCGTCGAGCAGATCGCCACGCACCTGCTTGAGGCTGTCGGCGAACGGCGCGTTGGTGTCCATCATCACGCGCAAGGGCAGCACGTTGACGCAGTGGCCCACGAGGTCATGATGACCGCCTGCGGCCTGGCCGGCAGAGGGAATGCCGATCACGACATCGTCCTGCCCGGTGAGTCGCTGCAGCAGCAGGCCGAACGCGGCGAGCAAGGTGGCGTAGAGACTGGCACCGCGTTGCGCGCCCACGCGCTTCACGTCGGCGATGAGTGAAGCATCCAGCAGCAAGTCCTCGCGCAGCGATTGAAAACTGCGCTGGCGAGGGCGCGGATGATCGGTGGGCAGGTCGAGCGAGGGCGTTGCGTTGGCGAAACGATTCAGCCAATACGCTTCGGATGCCTTGCCTTCCGCACTCTGCGCATGTTCGGCTTCGGCCAATGCATATTCGGCGAAGGTGTCGGCGGGCGGCAGGTCCTGGCCCTGGCCGATCTGCTGCGCATACAGCGCGGCGAGATCGCGCACGATCACGCCGAACGACCAGCCATCGCACACGATGTGGTGCGCGGTGAACACCAGCAGGTGTTCCTGCGACGAGATGCGCAGCAGTTCGGCGCGTACCAGCGGGCCGGTGTCGAGGTTGAACGGTTCGCTCACCACGCGCACGAGCGTTGCTTCGATCTCGGCCTGTTGTTCGTCGGGTCCCAGCCACGACAGTTCGCGCAGCGGGCAGGGAAGATCCTGCTGCGCGGCGATGCACAGTTCGCTGCCGTCATTGGCGAAGGTGGCGCGCAACGCTTCATGCCGCTCCATCAGCTGCTGCAGCGCGGTCTGCAGTGCGTCGACATTGAGTTCGCCATGCAGGCGCAGCGAAACGGATTCGTTGTAGGCAAGCGAGGCTTCCGGCTCCAGCGTGGAAGCCAGCCACACCTCGCGCTGCGGTGCGGTGGCCGGTGCAACGCGTGCCAGCACCGCACCGGCAAACGGGTCGTAGTCGACCGCGATGGCGTCGGCATCCGGCAACTGGGACGGATCATTCGGGTTCATGCGTTCACCCTCATGAACTTGCCCGGCACGTCGGGATTGGGCACGAACCACGCCGGGTTGCCGTCCAGGTCCTTGCCAAGCCTTGCGCCCACCACCGGCGGCCGATTGGCATCGATAGCCAGCGCTTCCACCTTCTTGTTGCGCGGCAGGAATTCGGCTTCCTGCATTTCCAGCACGGATTCCTTGTACGCCTTGGCCACGGCCTGGAAATCCTGCTCGCTGTGCGCGGTGGTGAAGAAGCAGGGGAAGTTGTCCAGCATGTGGATGCCGCGGCTGCGGATCATGGCGAACAGCAGGTCCTGCAGCGGATGGTCTTCGGTGAAGTTGGTCTTCCACACCGAGGCGAAGTGCACCAACTGGATAGGAGCGCCCACGCTGGCGCAGAATGCGTTGAGTTCGTCCATCAGCAGGCTGGTGCGTGCGTTGAGGCGCTCCTGCAGCGCGGGGCCGTTCTGCTTGAGGTGATTGAGCACCGCATGCGCCGCGGCGAGCGCCAGCGGATGGCGCACGAAGGTGCCCGCGAAATAAGTGACACCCACAGTCGGGATGGAGGCGTCGCCGTACTGCCAGCCACCGCCGTCCAGTGCGTCCATGTACTGGCGCTTGCCGGCGATCACGCCGATGGGGAAGCCGCCGCCCACTACCTTGCCGTACGAGGCGAGGTCGGCGTCGATGCCGAGCACGTGCTGCGCGCCGCGCGGATGCGAGCGGAAGCCGGTGACCACTTCGTCGAAGATCAGCAGCGCGCCGGCATCGGCGGTGATGGCGCGCAGTTCCTTGAGGAAGTCGCGCGGCTGGAAATCGGGACGGCGGCTCTGCACCGGCTCCACCAGCACGGCGGCGATGGTCGATGCACGCTCGCGGATGATCTGCAGCGTCTCGGGCGTGCCGTATTCCAGCACCAGCACGTTTTCCGAGGTGTTGCGCAGGATGCCCGGAGCCGCTGGCACCGAGCGCAGCTTCTTGGTGCCGCGCACGATCACTTCGTCGAAGATGCCGTGGTACGAACCGGTGAAGATCACCAGCGTGTCGCGTCCCGTGACGGTGCGCGCGATGCGCACGGTGCCCATCACCGCTTCCGAACCCGTATTGCACAGCGCGGCGCGGTCGAAGCCGGTGAGCTCGCAGACCTGCTCGGCCACTTCGCCGGCCAGCGGATGCTGCGGGCCGATTTCATAGCCCGCATCGAGCTGGCGACGCACCGCGTCGAGCACGAAGTCCGGCTGCCAGCCGAACAGGTTCATGCCGAAGCCGTTGAGGATGTCGACGTATTCGTTGCCATCCAGGTCCCACACCTTGGAACCCTTGGAGCGGTTCACCACCACCTGGTAGATCATTTCCTTGAGCAGCGGACGGAAGCCGTTCACCACGCGCGGATCGGCCAGGTGCTTGCGGTGACGCTGCGTGTATTCCTTGGATGCGCGCGTGCGATCGATGTAACGGCGCATGAAGGCTTCGAGTCGCGCGTGCTGGCGATCGCTCAGTTCCGTCTGGTTGTTGTGGATGCGCGCAATGGCGCCGAAGGCCTTCTTGACGTCATAGGTGGTGTGCGCCAGCGCAGCTTCCTCGTCTTGCGTCTGCGGTTGGTTCGGCGCCGCCTGTGCCGTGACGGTGGCAGGTGCGGCGGGTGCGGCAGCTTGCACGGGCGTTGCAGCCACAGGTGCTACGGCTGCGGCGACGGCAGGCGCGGCGGCGAGGCTTGCACCGGCGAGCAGCGCGAGTTGTTGCTGCATGATCTGCATCTGTTGCTGGATCAGGTCCTGCACGACGTTGCCGGTCGCAGCCATCTGCATGACCGGCGCGACGATGGCGGCGGGAGCCACGGTCGCGCCGGTTGCAGCGGGAGGGACGGGTGCGGCCGGCGCGGAGGCATCCGGCGGAAGCATCTGGTCGATATGCATGGCGAGGCGCTCGAAGGAGGAGAACGACTCCATCAGTTCGCGGAAGGTGATCTTCAGCGCGAAGGTCTTCTGCAACTGCAGCGCGACCTGCGTGAGGGACAGCGAATCCAGGCCCAGCTCGACAAAGCCGGCGCTTGGATCGACGCCTTGCAATTCCGTGCCCGAGACGTCTTCGAACAGCTCGGTGAGCTGGGCGAGCAGGCGGGTTTGACGGGCGGAACCGGCATTGGCGCCGGAGACGTTGACATCCATGGTGGGCTCCACGACGGGTGCAGGCGAAGGGGTGAACAACGGAACGACGTTGTCGGCGATGGCGGCGGGAGCGATGGCGGCAGGTGCAGCGGCCTCGACCCAATAGCGTTTGCGTTCGAACGGATAGGTGGGCAGGCGCACGCGGCGACGATTCGCGCGGCGATCCAGTGCGCACACGGCCACCGGCAAACCGGCGCACCACAGCTCGCCCATGGCCGCGACCCACGCGCCGCGCTCCACCGGTTCGCCGTCCGCGATGCTGGAAACCACATGATGCTTGCGGCTTTGCGCATGCTGGCGCGCGAGCGTAGTCAGCGCATTGCGCGGGCCGACTTCGAGGAATACGCGCGGCTGTTCGCCAAGTTGGCTAAGCAAGGCCGGCGAGAAACGCACGGTGCCGCGCAGGTGGCTGGTCCAGTAATCGGGCGAGGTGGCTTCGGTATCGCGCAGCGGCTCGCCGGTGAGTGTGGAGATGATGGCGATGCTCGGCGCCGACAGCGCCACGCGCATCACTTCGGCGCGGAACGGTTCGAGCACCGGGTCCATCATGGAGGAGTGGAAGGCATGGGAGGTCTGCAGCACGCGGCAGGCCACGCCATCGGCCTCCAGTTGCAGGCGGAACGCATCAATTCGTGTGGAGTCGCCGCTGACCACGCTGGCATTCGGGCTGTTTTCCGCCGCGAGCTGCAGGCCATCGGGCAGGCGAGCGCGCACCGCATCGGCGGCCAGTCGCACCGACAGCATCGAACCGGCGGGCATGGACTGCATCAGGCGGCCGCGACGCGCGATCAGGCGCGCACCATCATCAAGACTCATCACGCCGGCGATCACGGCCGCGACGAACTCGCCCACGCTGTGGCCGATCATGGCGGCAGGAACGATATCCATCGAGAGCCACAGTTTCGCCAATGCGTATTCCATGGCGAAGGTGGCCGGTTGGGTCAGCGAGGTTTCCCGCAGCGCCGCCGCATCGCTGTCGAACATGCGCTCGCGCAGGTCGAAGCCCAGTTCGCCCCGCAACGCCTCGGCGCAATCGTCGAGAGCGGCGCGGAAGGCCGGCTCGCTTTCGTACAAGGCCTTGCCCATACCCGCGTACTGCGAGCCCTGGCCCGGGAACAGGAACACGACTTCCGGCGCGGGCTTGGCCGACTCGCGCACGTTGGATGACGAGAACTCGCGCAAGCGTGCGACGGCTTCGTCGGTGCTCGCCGCCACCACGCATGCGCGATGGTTGAACGCCTTGCGCCCATGCAGCAGCGTGCTGCCGACATCGGCGAGGTTGATCTGGGGATTCGCGGCGAGATGATCGGCGAGCCTGGCCGCGTACGTCGTGACGGCGGCGGGCGTGCGGCCGGAGAGGAACAGCAGCTGCGGGCCTTCGGCGGCATCCGAGGGCGGCATGTCCGGCGCCTGTTCGAGGATCACATGCGCATTGGTGCCGCCCACGCCGAACGAACTCACGCCGGCGCGTAATGGCTGCTCGCTTTGCGGCCACGGGCGCAGCGTGTCGTTGACGACGAAGGGCGAGTTCGCGAAGTCGATCTTCGGATTGGTGGCCTGCACGTGCAGCGACGGCGGCAGCACGCGTTCGTGCAGCGACAGTGCGGTCTTGATCACGCCGGTGGCGCCCGCAGCGATCACGGTGTGGCCGATATTGCTCTTCACCGAACCGATGGCGCAGTAGCCGCAGTCGTCGGTGTGCTGGCGATAGGCGGTGGTGAGCCCTTCGATCTCGATGGGATCGCCCAGCGGCGTGGCGGTGCCATGGGCTTCCACGTAGGAAATGGAACGCGCGTCGACGCCGGCATCGGCCAGGGCCATGGTGATCACCGCCGCCTGGCCTTCGGTACTCGGCGCAGTGAAGCTGGCCTTGCCGCCGCCGTCGTTGTTGATGCCGATGCCGCGGATGAGCGCGAGCACGTTGTCGCCATCGCGTTGCGCATCCGACCAGCGCTTGAGCAGCACCACGGCGGCGCCATCACTGAACACGGTGCCTTGCGCGTTCGCGTCGAAGGTGCGCGTGTGGCCGTCGGGCGACAGCATCGAGCCTTCCTGCGCGATGTAGCCGCTGCGCGGCGGGCAGGTGACCGAGACGCCGCCGGCAATCGCCATCTCGCATTGCCCGGCGCGCAGCGCGGCCACGGCCTGGCAAATGGCGACGAGCGAGGTGGAACACGCCGAGCTCACGTTCACCGCCGGGCCGGTGAGGTTGAGCTTGTGCGCCACGCGCGTGGCGAAGAAATCCTTCTCGTTGGCCAGCGACACCAGGAACGCGCCCAGTTTCTCGATGAGATCGGGGCGATGCGTCAGGTGATGCTGGAAGTAGGTGGCGTGGTACATGCCGCCAAACACGCCGACCGGTGCTTCGTGGCGGTCCGGCGTGTAGCCGCCGCGTTCCAGGCACTCCCAGCATAGCTCCAGGAAGATGCGTTGCTGCGGGTCCATCAGTTCGGCTTCGCGCGGGGAGATGCCGAAGAACGCCGCGTCGAAATCCTCCACGCCATCGATGATGCCGCGCGCAGCCACGTAGTCGGGATCGTTGCGCAGCGAGGCAGGAACGGATGCGTCCAGTTCCTCGGCGGCGAAGTGCGTGATGGTGTCGCGCCCTTCGCAGAGGTTGGCCCAGAACGCTTCCACGTCCGCAGCGCCGGGGAAGCGGCCCGCTGCCGCGATGATGGCCACGGGTTCGCCCGCATCGCCTTGGCGGCCACGCGCGATGCGCGAAGACAAGGCCGACTTGGCGCCGCGTCCTTCGATCAGCGATGCCAATGCAGCAGGCGTGGGTTCGGCGAAGAAGGCGGGAATCGTCGGCGTGGTCGACACCGTGGCGTGCACGCGTTCCATCAGGCGCACGGCGAGCAGCGAGTTGCCGCCGAGGTCGAAGAAGTGGTCGACGCGGCCGACCTGGTCGATCTCCAGCACGTCGGAGAACAGCGCGCACAGTTGTTGTTCGAGTTGGCCGGACGGCGGCACGTAGTTGTCTGCCAGCTCCGGACGGCCGCGGCCCGGTGCGGGTAGGGCGCGTCGATCGAGCTTGCCGTTGGTGGTGACGGGCAGGCTGTCCATGCGCACATAGGCCACCGGGACCATGTAGTCGGGCAGTGTCTGCGCCAACTGGGCGCGCAGTGCGCGAGCCGTCACCGCAGCGTCTTCGGCCACGAAATAGGCCACGAGCCGCTTCTGTCCGGGCTGGTCTTCCCGCGCCAGCACGGCGCTGGCGCGTACGCCCGGCAACGCCTGTAGTGCGGCTTCGATTTCGCCGATTTCGATGCGGTAGCCGCGGATCTTCACCTGGCCGTCGATGCGGCCGATGAAATCGATCACGCCTTCCGGCAGCCAACGCACGAGATCACCGGTGCGATAGAGGCGATGGTCATTGCCGGCGAACGGATCGGGAACGAAGCGCGCCGCGGTGAGTTCCTCGCGCGCCATGTAGCCGCGCGCCACGCCCGCGCCACCGATGTACAGCTCGCCGATCACGCCCGGCGGCACCGGTTCGCCGCGTGCGTTGACCACATAGAGCGTGGTGTCGGCGATCGGGCGGCCGATGGGAATGGAGCGCAGCGATGCATCCAACGCAGGCGGGATGCGGAAGGTGGTGGCGAACGTGGTGCATTCGGTGGGGCCGTAGCCGTTGATCAGCGTGGTCCCAGGCAACAGCGCCTGCGCCTTGCGCACGTGCGCGACGGACAGCGCCTCGCCACCGGTGAGTAATTGCTCAAGGCCGCGCAGATGACTGCCGTCCTCGTCGATGATGGCGTTGAACAGCGCGGCGGTGAGCCACGCGATGCGCGCATCGTGGTGGCGGATGGTGGCGGCGAGACCCGCGCCGCTGGGCACGCGTTCGCCATGCACGATGCAGGTGCCGGCGTTGAGCAGCGCACCCCAGATTTCGAACGTGGCCGCATCGAAACCCAGCGGCGCGGCGTGCAGCACGCGCGGGCTGTCGCCGAAGTCCACGTAGCGCACGTCGCGCACCAGCCGGATGATGGATCGGTGGCGAATTTCCACGCCCTTCGGTGTGCCGGTGGAACCGGAGGTGTACATCACGTACGCCAGTGCCTGGCCATCCACCGCGGGAAGTTCGGCATCACCCGCCGTGCGCATCAGCGCGCCGATATCCAAGACCGGAGCGGCGATGTCTTCAGGCGGCGCCATGCCGTCGCCGACGATGATGGCGGCGGCCTGCGCATCCTTGAGCACGAACGCCAGGCGTTCTGCGGGATTGGTGCGATCCAGCGGCAGATAGGCTGCACCTGCCTTGAGAATGCCGAGGATGGCGACGATGGCGTCGGGCGAACGATCCAGCAGCAGGCCGACCGTGCTGCCCTGCGTCACGCCGACGCGAATGAGGCCCACGGCAACGCGACGGCTGCTGGCGTCGAGCTCGGCATAGCTGAGCTTTCCAAGCGGACCATCGAGCGCGATGGCTGCCGGACATTTGGCGGCGACGCTGGCGAACAGGCCGTGCACGGTGTCGCCGGCATGGCGCGGCATCGCCGTGTCGTTCCAGGTATGAAGCAGGCGCGTGCGGGTTTCCTCGTCCAGCACGCTGACGGATTCGAGCGCGTCGTCGTGCGCCAGCGCATGCAGCACGTGCGACAGGGCGTGGGCGAGGGTGAGCAGCATCGACTCGTCGAACACGGCGGTGTCGTAGTCGAGTGCGAGATGCGAGCCCTCCGCGGAGAGCGACCAGCGCAGCGGCAAGGCGACCGGTGCATCGTCGATCCAGGCGCCGATGGCGCTGGCTGCCTCCTCGTCCGCCGATGCGGGCGTGGCGTGCGTGAGCAGCCATGCGTCCACCGTGCCTTCGTCCGGCACCTTGTGGAAGATGTTGCCCGATGCGGTGGCGAGCACCATTTCCTCGCGGCCGGTGAAGCGGGATTCCAGCATGGCTAGTGCGGCGCGACGCAGCACCGATGGCGCGACGCCCAGGCGTTCCGCGCGTGCGTCGATGGCGCGCACCACGCTGGCATCGATGGCCATTTCCAGCCGTTGCATCGATCCCGTGACCGGCGCCGGCGTCTGGCGAACCAGCACGTCGAGCAGCGACAGCTCAGTGCCGCTCGGTGACGTTTGCGCGATGTTGTGTTGAGTCATGGGCATTCACCTGCACGCGACGTGTGGTCGCGCGATCAATCAACCGGCGATGGCATAGGCCGCGCCATCCGTATAGGGCTGCTTGCCGAGCGAGCGACGCAGCCATTCGCGCGAGTCGATGGCGGTGCGGAAACCCGCGTGCAACAGGAAATCGAGCAGGGCGTTCTGCCCCACCGCAGGTGGATGCATGCCCCATCCGCGCATGCGCTCGTGCGCTGCGTGCAGCAGGCTGTCGCGGCGCGTGGCGTGCGTGTAGTAGGTGAAGCTGATGGTGACGGAGGCGTTGTCGCCGTTCTCCACCATGTGCGGGCTGGTGGAGGGCATGTACGCGCCCTGGCCCGGTTCGAGATGGAACACGGTGGCGCGTGCGCGCAGGCTTTCGTCCCAGTGCAGGCGGTCGCGTTCGTGGCAGGCGTGGAAGCGGTCGCGCGCTTCTTCGCTGGCGGCGACGGTGTCGCGGTGGTCCCACACGTAGATGGTCTTGCGACCGCTCACCTGCAGGATGAAGTTGTGTTCCTTGTCGAAATGGAACGGCGTGACGGTGTTCGGCGAGGTGATGAAGATCCAGCCGCCGCGATAGCACATGCCCGGGTCCACGCGGTCGACGCCTGGCTTCACGTCGTCGAGCACGTCGTCGACGAGGGTGCGATAGGTGTCATCCGTCTGCACGTTCAACAGCGACATCCACGCCTTGGCCTGCTCGATCTGCTGCAGCGTGCTCGCGGCCGTCATGTGGTTGGGGTGCAGTTTGGGCGCGGTGTTGAACGGCGTGCCCGGCGTGGCGTCGCTGCTGTGCGTGCGCACGCGGCCGCGCGATTCCAGGCGCTTGCTCAGTTCCACCAGCGAAGGAAGTTGCAGCAGCGGGTGATCCATCAGGCGGTGACGCACCGCTTGGATACGCCATGGATCAAAGGTGCCCCAGTCCACCTCAATCAGCCGGTCGGCATCGGCGCTCATGGTTTTCTCCCCCTGAACAAGCGTGGTTCGCGTGGCAGCGACGTCTCATCCATCCGGTGGCCGACGATCGCTGTTTCTGCAGCGCGGACCGTAAGCCGATCCGATCATGTCTCGATGTCGTTCCCCCGGGCCGTGTTCCGACGTGTTGTCATGCAACTGCGGTGATACATCGGAACGCGCTTAGTCTCCGTCGCAGGCGTTTTTGTGTGAATACGCCCTAAGCAGCAGGGGAACGCAACGAATTGCGTTGCACAGGCCCGACCGGAATAGGCTGTTAGGGATAGCCACGGCGCGATGCAGCGACACTGCATGCCTGGGCAACAGAAGGCACGGCGATGGTTGCGTCGCAAAGTGATACACACCTGTTACAGGTGCGGCTGTTGCGATGGTGTCAGGGTGCCTGGAAGGCGAACAGCCAGAGGATCGCGCCCTGCGCTGGCGAACCGTTCCAGGTGACGGAATAGGTGCCGGCCTTGTCCACCTGTTTGATGGCCACGGCGCATTGCACGCCGCTGTTGGGCGGCAGGTGCAGATAGCTGTCGATCACCTTGAAGCCGTCGCCAGGCACGGCGCTCATGTTGTAGATGTACGCCTCACCCAGCCACACCGCCACGAGCGTGGCCGGGCCGGTGGTGGTGACGGTGCCGCTGGTAAGCAGCGTGCTGGTGGTGTCGCTGCCGCCCATCATGCCTTGCCAGGCACGCGACAGCTTGTTGGCGGCGCGTGCCGTCACGCCGGGCGTGGGGTAGTTCTGCGCCACGTCCTGCAGCTTGCCGGCATGCGCAATTTCGATGAATGGAATGGTGATTTCGCCATTTGGCGAACCGGCCTTGAGCACCTGCACGGTGTGACGCTTGCCACCGTGGGCGCCGATGGCGATATAGGCACGCGCGTTGAAGCGGCCGTCGTAGCCGTTATAGGTGACCGGATCGCCCACGCGTTTCCACGTGTTGCCGTAGCTGTCGGTAGGCTCGGCGTCGTTGTCCGCATGGCCGGCCACCAGCACCAGCAGCGAACTGCCGTTGTCCTGCGTATGGATGCCGGAGGTGACGGCGGGCGAGCTGCCATCTCCCTCGGACTGGTTGAGCATGGTGTGTGCGCCAAGCGTAGGCGGGGTCTGCATGGGCGGCACCCCATCGTCGATGGCGGCGGATGCGCTGGCGGGCAGGGCCATCGCAAGCAACAGGGCGAGCAAGCTCCGGCGTGCGCGGGGCGAACGAACGGATAACAAGGAGAAACCGGCGTGCATGCGTGCATTCTCCTGTCGCAATAGGTCGATATTGTGATTAGGCATATGTCGTGTCAAGCTCGGATAGCCGTTGAATGGACGGCCAAACGGTGTAGCAAGGCGATGGACGAGATCCACGTGCCAGCCTTGTTTTCAAGCGGTTCGACGCCATGGTTTGGGGGACGGTGGTGACGCACGAGACCGATTTCCTCGACCTGTACCGGCGTCTCGGCCTGAATCCTGGCTGTGGGCTGGACGAACTCAAGCAGGCGTATCGGCGTCACGTTGCCGCGCTTCATCCCGATCGCCAGCAGGGACGTCCCGTCGACGCACGCGCGGCATCGCGCCTGCAACGGCTCAATGCGCAGTACGGGGCGGCCATGGAGTTTCACCGGCGTTACGGGCGCTTGCCCGGTGCAGCGCAAACCGCTTCGCCTGGTGCAAACGCGGGTGGCCGTGACCTGTCCGGCACGGTGCGCGAGATGCCCGATCCTTTTGCTGCACGCCGCGGTGCGCCGTTCTCCGCGTCGGCAGGACATGAACCTTCGCACGTTGCGCATCGTCCGCACGCTCGCGTTGCCGTGCTGTTGGTGATCGTGGCGTTGGGTGCGCTGGGTTGGGCCATGCATACGGCGTCGCTGACGTCGTCCAGCGGCATGGCGGATGACGACACGCCCATTCAGGCGGGTGCGGGCAGCGTGTCGCATGAGGGCGTTGTCGAAGGCGTGGTGCTGCACGTGGGCATGTCGGCCGACGACGTGCGTGCGCTCGAAGGCGAGCCGCTGGTCATGCATGGCGATCTCTGGGAATACGGCCCATCGTGGATTCGCTTCGATCATGAGGAAGTGGTGGAGTGGCACAGTTCACCGCTGCATCCCCTGCATACCGAAGCACATGCCGTGGCCGACCCCGCGCGATAACGCGAGACCGCACTGGTCGCCAGGCGGCTGCCACAAAGGGATCTGTTGGTAGGCCAGATCGCATCGTGCGCTTCCACCACCCGGCGGCCAGTGCGGTCAATGACGTTCAGCGCGCCCCACGGCCGAACAGCACCACTTCCACAGTCTGGATAAGGATGAGCAGATCCAGCAGCAGGTTGTGGTTCTTTACGTAGAACAGGTCGTACTTCAGTTTTTCCGCGGCTTCTTCCACCGTGGCGCCATACGGATAGCTCAGCTGCGCCCAGCCGGCGAGGCCGGGCTTCAGGCAATGGCGAAGGCTGTAGTAGCGAATCTGCGTGGCCAGGTCCGCCACGAACTGCGGGCGTTCCGGGCGCGGGCCGACGATGCTCATGTCGCCCTTCAACACGTTCCACAGTTGCGGCAGTTCATCGACGCGCAGCTTGCGGCTGATGCGTCCCACGCGGGTGACGCGATCATCGTTCTTGGCGGCCCAGCGAGCGATGCCATCGCGCTCGGCATCGGTGCGCATGCTGCGGAATTTCAGCAACAGGAAGGTGCGGCCGTGCGCGCCCACGCGTTCCTGGCGATAGAGGATGGGCTGGCCAACGCCGGATTCGATCATGATGGCCAGCGCTTCGAGCAGCATCAGCGGCCAGCACAGAATCAGGAGCAATGCCGCGGCGCCCAGGTCGAAGCAGCGCTTGCTCAACTGGCGCAGCGGCGTGGCGTTGAAGCCTCCGGAGAACACCAGCCACGACGGGTCGAGAATGGTGAGCTGCAGGCGGCCGGATTCGCGTTCGAAGAACGAGGTAAGGTCGGTGATGGTGATGCCCATCTGGCGGCATTCGAGCAGGTCATCCATCGGCATGTGGCCGCGGCGGTCGTCCACGCCCACTACCACTTCGTCGATCTGTTGGCGCTGCACCAGTACGTGCAGGGGCAGGTTGGTACGAATGAGGTGATCTTCCGGTACGGCCACCGTTTCGTCGATGCGCGGCACGTAACCGACCACGCAGAAGCCGCGGCGATCGGTGCGGCGACGCATCTGGTTGTGGATCTGCGCGGCGCGATGGCCTGCGCCGAGGATCAGCACGCGACGCTTCAGCGCTTCGACTTCCACCAGCTGCAGGAACAGCAGGCGAATCCCAAGCACGAGGATGAAGCCCAGCAGCAGGGCGATGGCCAGCACGCCGCGGCCGACATAGGCCTGCGGCACCACGTAATAGCCGATCGCCAGCAGGATGCCGCCCAGCACAAAGGCGACGACCTGACGAGCAACCAGCCCGAACCGCGTCATGCGGATATGCGCCTGGTACTGGCCGAGCGCGATCATGCCGATCACGATGATCGAGGCAAACACCATCGAGCGCTCGGGCAGGTGTACGGTGAACTCGGCGAGTTCGTCCGCGTTGTGCGCGTAGCGAATATAGGTGGCAAGCGTCAGCGACATGGCCAGCAACATCAGCTCGCAGATGCCGAGCAGGGCTAGCCAACGCATCGATTGCCGGCGCAGAAAACGAAGCATCCGATCCCCCTACTTCCCCGAGTGTGGCCACGGTCCTGTGGCGCAATGAGGCTATCGCGGCGCGTTCGCGCATGTCGATGCAACTTACGGCGGACCGACGGCACAGCCTGTTCGGCTGTCTCAGGGGTGTTACAAGTCGATGTGCATGCGCATCCTTGCATGCGCGACGGCGCGCAAGCACGTCGCGTCAGACGTGATGCAGCGAATGCCCTTTGATGTCTTGCGCTACCGCCAGCGCACCCAGCCAGCCGACTGGCATAGCCAGAGTGGCAAGGCGACAGGCCGTTGCGCCCGCCGTGTTGACGGGAGGCTCAATGGCGACGTCGATGTTTGCATCGATGGTGGACGGTGCCACCCGCAGGCCGACGCCAAAGGCCTTGAGCAAGGCCTCCTTGCGCGTCCACAGTTCGAGCAAGAAGCGCGTACGCGCCTCGCCATCCAGCGTTGCCATGGCCTGCGCTTCCGCGGCGGAGCAGAGCACGCTGGCAATGTCCTGCAGGTTCGTGCGCGGTGGAAAGCCTTCGATGTCCACGCCTACGGCCGCACCCCGGGCAATCGCCACGGCCACCATGGTGCCGCTGTGGCTGAGGCTGGTGGCGAAG
Source organism: Dyella japonica (assembly GCF_040545895.1). Classification (GTDB taxonomy): domain Bacteria; phylum Pseudomonadota; class Gammaproteobacteria; order Xanthomonadales; family Rhodanobacteraceae; genus Dyella; species Dyella japonica_D. Next base: position 716,591 of record NZ_JBEPMU010000001.1, on the reverse strand, counting down.
CCGGTGCCGGGAAGCTGCGGCTGTCCATCGGGTGCGCGCGACAACACCACCAGCGCCGGGTCGATGTTCATGGCGATGCCGAGCGCGACGCGCCAGAACGCGTGCGCGATGGTGTAGGTGTCATGGTCGAGCGCATGGCGAAAGCGCGCCGCGCGCGCTGCTTCGTGCGGCGAAAGCAGGCTGGCCGCATCGCTGCGCAATGGCCACCAGGGCGCGCTGTCGAACACGATCACGCGTGCTTCGTCGGCGGTCGGTGGCGCAAAGCCGCAGGCGCGCAGCGATGCCGCCACGCGGTGCGTAAAACGGGAAAAGGTTGCCTTGTGGAGCATGGCCGCTTGCATTCCGTTGTCTCGTCGGCAGGGTTAGAGGAAGCCGGCCATCAGCAGTCCGCGCAGTTCGTCGGCGAGCCTGAGGCTGAGGGCCACGATGGTGAAGGTGGGAAACGCCCAGCCTCCCGTGGGAAAGACCGAACTGCCTGCGATGTGCAGGTTGGCCATGCCGTGCACGCGGCAGTCGCGGTCGACCACGCCTTGGGCAGGATCGTCGGACATGCGCGTCGTACCCATGTGATGCGCCGTGCCGTGGACCTCGGGCCTGGTGCCGCTTTCATCGGCCAGCCACTCGGCCAGTTCGAATTGGCCGTTGCACGATCGCGCCAGCTCGTTGCCGAACAGCGTGGCCGAGGTGCGATAGGTGTGACGGTCCAGCGGCGTGAGCTGCCAGTCGACACGGACCATGCGCTGGCCGAGCGCATCGGTTTCATCGCCGAGCGTGATGCGGCTGTCGGGATTGGGCGCCTGTTCGAAATAACCCACCAGTTCGACGTGGCTGTTGCTCACGGTGGGACGGTCGGTGAGTTTGTAGACCATCGCCTTGGCGATGTCGCCGATGCCCAGGCCGAGCTTCAACGCCGTGAGGCCGATGCTGTTGGGTACCGCGATCGCTTCGCCCGCAGGCGCGTTGCGTAGCGCCTCGGAGAGCCGGGCCTCCAGCAGGGCGTTTTCGTCCCGCACGGTCTTGCGCATGACGGTGCGCAGTTCACGCAGGGCTCGGATGCCGCGAGGAAGCGGCCCCTCCACGCCGAACGGATGCACGCGGCCATTCAACACGCGTTGCGAGCGCTGGTAGTCAGGCGACAGCGCAATCTCCGGAAACGACTGCGGCGCGTTCTTGCCACGCACGCGTTCATAGGGACGCGTGACGCGCTCGGGATCGTCGGTGGTCAGCGTGCCGATGGTGCCGCTGGGGTGATCCATGAAGTAACGGCCGACCATGTCGCGCTGGTTGCCCAGTCCCTGCGGGATCACCGAGTTGGAGAGCAACAGCAGGCGCGCGTTCTCGATGCCGCCGGAAGCCAGCACGTACTGGCGGGCGCGCACCTTGCTGCGGTGTCCGCCGAGCGAGCCGATCACCGCTTCCTGCACGTGCGCGCCATCGGGCGAGGGCATGAGTTCCAGCAGGTTCGCGTGCAGCAGCACGGTGATGTTCGGCGCGCGATCCAGGATGTCGCGATAGGCTTCGCCAAACAGGATGCCGCAGCGCGCGAACAACTGGTTCACCAGCTTGTCATCGTCGAAGGGCAGCACCGGCCGCGCGGTGGGCGCGGTGAAGCTGCCTTCGGTGAAGCCGATATCACCCAGCTGGCAGAACGAACGGGCGCGTGCGTAGTAGGGCTCCAGTTCCTCGTAGTCGATAGGCCAGCCGCTGTGCGGCACCCAGTCGCGCTGCTTGAAATCGTCGCTGCTTAGCGGAATGCAGCCGCCGCCCCACAGGTTGCAACTGCCGCCGAACACGCGCATGCGCGACGTGCCCGGATCGAATTCCATCTGGCCGGCCGAGCTGCCTTCGTACAACGCCTGGCTGCGCTGCTCGCCGCTCAGGCCGCCGCTTTCGAGCAGGCAGACGCGCACGGACGTGCCGATGAAACTGTGAGCAATGGCGATGCCCGCGGCGCCGGCGCCGACGATACACAGATCGGCTTCCACATCCGCGGGATGCGCACCACTCAAGTAGTCGATGATCACACCAACCCCCTTCGGGATCCACGTTCTTCACAACGGTGTTATTCGTGGATCAGGTCCGTGGCGCAACGCGCAGTCGCTCCGGACTGGTGGTGGCCTTAGTCGATCACACGCGGTAGTACTCCCGGTACCAGCGTACAAAGTTGGCTACCCCGGTTTCTACCGACACCTGCGGCCTATAGCCAACGGTCTGTATCAGGTCCGTTACATCGGCTTCGGTGTCGGGAACATCGCCCGGCTGCAGCGGCAGCATCTCCATGATGGCCTTGCGGCCGAGGCACGATTCGAGCACTTCGATGTATTGCAGCAACTCCACGGGACGTTCGTTGCCGATGTTGAACAGGCGATAGGGCGCCACGCCGCTGGTTGCAGGATCGGGTTGGTTGCTGTCCCAGCGTTCGTCGATGGGCGGCACCTTGTCGAGCGTGCGGATGACGCCTTCGACGATGTCGTCCACGTAGGTGAAGCTGCGCTTGTGCTTGCCATGGTTGAACACGCGGATCGGTTCGCCGGCGAGGATGGCGCGCGTGAAAAGAAACAGCGCCATGTCCGGGCGGCCCCACGGACCGTACACGGTGAAAAAGCGCAGGCCCGTGCTGGGAATGCCGTACAGGTGCGCATAGCTGTGCGCCATCTGCTCGTTCGCCTTCTTGGTGGCGGCGTAGAGCGTGAGCGGATGCTCGGCAGACTTGTGTTCGGAGAACGGCATCGACGTGTTGGCGCCGTACACCGAGCTGGTGGAGGCGAACACGAGATGCTCCACGCCGTGGTGGCGGCAACCCTCCAGGATATGCAGGAATCCGGTGACGTTGCTGCTGGTGTAGACGTGCGGGTTCTGGGCGGCGTAACGCACGCCGGCCTGCGCGGCGAGATGGACGACGCGTTGCGGCCGGTGTTCGGCAAACGTTCTCTCCATCGCCGCGCGATCGGCCAGGTCGGCGTGGATGTGCGTGTAGCCGGGCTTGTCGGCGAAGCGCGCGAGGCGCGCCTTCTTCAGCGTGACGTCGTAGTAGTCGTTGAGGTTGTCCAGGCCCACCACTTCGTCGCCGCGTTCCAGCAGACGCTGGGCCACGTGGGAGCCGATGAAACCCGCAGTACCTGTAACCAGCACTTTCATGACACTTGTTCCTTAGAGACGACCGTCGACCGCTTCGCGCGGAAGGACATATTTCACGTCATAGACTACCGACGAGGGCTTGCCGAACGCGCGGATGCCCGTGGCGCCCAGCGTCGTGAACTGACGATGGCCTACAGCAATGATTACCGCGTCATAGTCGCCGTTATTCGGCGTGTCGATAGGCTTCAATGCATATTCGTGCTCGGCCTCGGCCACGTTGACCCAGGGGTCGTGCACATCGACCTCGGCGTTGTAGCCACGCAGCGCATGCACGATGTCGACCACGCGCGTGTTGCGCAGGTCGGGGCAGTTTTCCTTGAAGGCCAGGCCGAGCACCAGGATGCGCGCGCGCACCGGGTTGATGCCCTTGCGCACCATCAGGCGGATGACTTCGCTGGCCACGTACGGGCCCATGCTGTCGTTGGTGCGACGACCGGCGAGGATCACGTCCGGATGGTGGCCCACTTCCTGCGCCTTGTGCGTCAGGTAGTAGGGGTCGACGCTGATGCAGTGGCCACCTACCAGCCCCGGCCGGAACGGCAGGAAGTTCCACTTGGTGCCAGCGGCCTGCAGCACTTCCAGGGTATCGATGCCGAGCTTGTTGAACAGGATGGACAAGTCGTTGACCAGTGCGATGTTGAGGTCGCGCTGGGTGTTCTCGATGACTTTCGCCGCTTCGGCCACTTTCAGCGAACTGGCCTTGTGCGTGCCGGCGGTGATGATCGAGCCGTACAGGCGGTCCACGAAATCGGCGGTGTCCGGCGTGGAACCCGAGGTGACCTTGAGAATGCTGGTGACGCGGTGCTGCCTGTCGCCCGGGTTGATGCGCTCGGGGCTGTAGCCCGCGAAGAAGTCGCGGTTGAACACCAAGCCTGAGCCTTTCTCCAGCAGCGGCACGCACACTTCCTCGGTGCAGCCGGGATACACCGTGGATTCGTACACCACGATGTCGCCGCGCTTGAGCACCTTGGCCAGCGTTTCGCTCGCGCGGATGAGCGGCGTGAGGTCGGGGCGCTTGGCCGAGTCGATGGGCGTGGGCACCGTGACGATGTACACGTTGCGGTCGGCCAGGTCCGCCAGCTGCGAGCTGAAGCGCAGCCGCTTGGCTTCGGCCAACTCGTCGCTGTTCACTTCCAGCGTGTGGTCCACGCCGGTGCTCAACTCGTCGATGCGACGCTGGTTGATGTCGAAGCCGACGGCGTCGTAGTGCTTGCCGAATTCCACGGCCAGGGGCAGGCCGACGTAGCCGAGTCCAATGATGGCGAGCTTGGTGTCTTCCAGATTTTGCATGCCGTTCTTCCGCTGTCCGTGGGCGAGGCGTGGATTCGACTCGCAGGGTATCCGATGGATCACCTGTTGGAGAACGAAACGTGCAGCCCCTGTTGATGCATGCGCGCGGCGATTCGCGTGAATCGGTTGAACCGTTGCAGCGGGCAAAAGGCTAGCAGGGTCGCCCTGGTTTTCCGCTAGGCCAGAGGATGCTTATCGGATGGCGTAGGTAGCGATGTGACCGGGCTCACCGCTTGCGCGGCGACCGATGGAAAACGGGCGAGGGTGCGACGGCAGCGCGAGCATGCCGCGGCCGCCGAGCCGTGGTTGTGGCGAGCGTGCCTGTCTTGTTCCTGCGGGATATTGCGAATCGTTCTCAATATTGTCAATGTCGCGCCATGCAGAACATGACCTTGGCCTGGACTCTGTTTTCGACCGCTATCGGCGAGCGGGTCAGAGGTCGTTTTCATGCGGGCCGACTGGCGTTGGTCCGCGAGGGGGCCACACGGCCGGCCCGCCCGCCTATCCGCCGGATGGCCAGTGCGCAGGCCTCGGGGGGCGGGGATCCACGCCAGACACGTCCGCGCCAGGACGTGCCCCGGCCTTCTCACCACCAGCTCCGGTTTCTGATAGGGTCGCGGCGATGTTGATCGGGGCGCGTACCGCCAGCGCGCTTCCGGTAGGTACCGATCAGGCAACCATGACGCACGCATCCGCCAAGAACAACGACGACTTTCCGCAACTGCTGCGACGCGATCCCTCACGTGCGTTCGGCATGGTGCAGGTACAGGCGCTGTCCGGCGACCGTGCATCGCAGCTGGCCTTGGGCCAGATGTTCCTCGAGGGTATTGGTTGCGAGCGCGACGCAGCGGAAGCGCGCTATTGGTTCCAGCACGCGGCGCACCAGGGCGAATCGCTCGCCATGAACATGCTGGGTCGCTGCCTGGAAAACGGCTGGGGTGGTGTTGTCGATCACGCACTCGCCGCCGTGTGGTATCGGGAATCGGCGGAGCATGGTTCGGAGTGGGGCATGTACAACTACGCGCATGCGCTTGCCAACGGGCGCGGCGTGAGCGCCGATCGCGCGGCGGCATTCCACTGGTTCACGCGCGCGGCGGAAGCCGGGCACGGCCGCGCCATGCATTTCCTCGGGCAATACCACGAGCACGGCTGGGAAACGGAGCCCAACGCGGAGCGCGCCCGCGAGCTGTATCGCCGTTCCGCGGAAAAGGGCGACTACCGTGGCCAGTGCAGTTGGGCTTCCGTACTTACCGAGCAGGGGCGCATCGAGGAAGCCTGCGATCTGCTGCGCCACGTGCTTGCCACGGCGCCGGCGTATTTCGTCGAGGCGTTGCGGGAAGAATTGCGCCACTCGCAGCATGCGGAACTGCGAACGCTGGCGGCAACCACGTCCACGTCGGCATAAAAAAACGCACCCCGTCCTTGGACCGGGTGCGCTTCGCGGGTGAGGCGTGAATTCAACGCTCTGGGTTATGCCCAGCCGTTGTCGTCGAATCCGCCATCGTTGCTGTCGTCGAAATCACTGGATGACGAGAAGTCGTTGTTGGAGGCGAAGTCATCGCGATCGCGATGGTCGCTGAGGCGGTCGTTGTTGTCGTCGTTGTAGGTGTTGTTCTCGGTGATGTTCTCGATCACCGTCGGCTGGCCACCGCCGCCGAAGAAGCCGCCACCATGGTGGCCGCCCAGCAGGTTCTCGATGCCATCGAACAGGAACATGCCGCCCGCGACGCCCGCGGCGGTCGTTGCCGCTTGCGAGAGAAAGCTCGGCGCGGCCGCGGCAGGTTGTGCCGGTGCGCTGCCGAAGAGGCGGTCACGCCAGCCCGGCGCGGCCTGTTGGGGCATGGGCTGCTGCGGCGGAACGGGCGGAGGTACAGCGCCCCAGGCCGAGGGCTGGCCGCCGAGGAAGCTGCCGCCGCCCTGCTGCGACGCGAGCTGGGCCTGCAATTGCGCGATCTGCGCCTTGGCGGCATCGAGCGCCTGCTGCTGCAACAGGCTGCGCTGCACCAGCAGATAGAGCGCGTCCGGCTGGGTTGCCAGTCGCTGGCGGATCAGTGCGTCGGCCTGCGGGTCCTTCATCACGCTTCCGGCGGCGGCAAGGCGCTGGAGAAAATCATCGAGTAGCTGTTGTTCTTGCGGTGTCATGACGAGCAAATCTCCAAGAGACGGCGGATGACGAGCACTGTGGCGGTCGTTTTCTTCGGCGTGCAGTGCCAAAAGTGTGCCCGCCTCGCGTGACATCAAGGGCCATGCCGCTGTCGTTTTCCTTGCAGTCAGCGAATGCGCAAGCTCTTTCGATGGCCTCATGCCACGCGGGCCGCGCCACTGCTGACGGGTGTTGTCAGCAATCGTGCGGATAGCCCGCTTTGCATGGTGGGCATCGCAAGAGCCTGCAGGCATCATGTCGCCACTGTTCCATTGCGATGGCCCCATGTCCCCACGTTCCACGATTGGCCCGGTCGCACTGGCGATTGGCGTGCTGTTAATCAGCATGGTGTCGTATCAGTGCGGTGCCTCATTGGCCAAGCATCTGTTTCCGACGGTTGGCGCGCAGGGCGCGACGGCGTATCGACTGGGACTCAGTGCGCTGATCCTGCTGCTATGGCGTCGTCCGTGGCGCCGGCTGGGCGATCGTCCGCATTGGCGTGCGCTATGGGCGTACGGGCTTTCCATGGGCGCGATGAACCTGGTGTTCTACATGTCGCTGCGGACGATCCCGCTCGGCATCGCCGTGGCACTGGAATTCACCGGTCCGCTGGCCTTGGCGGTGTTCAGTTCGCGACGCCTGGTCGATTTTGTGTGGATTGCGCTGGTTATCGTGGGTCTTGCGCTATTGCTGCCCTTGCGCGGAACGGCGCAGGCACTCGATCCGGTTGGCGTGATGTATGCGCTGGCGGCCGGGCTGGGCTGGGCGCTCTACATCGTGTTCGGCAGGCGGGCAGGTGATGCGCATGGCGCAGACGCGGTGACCTGGGGCACATCCATCGGCGCCTTGCTGGCGATTCCCTTCGGTGTGGCACATGCAGGCACTACATTGGTGTCGCCCGCCTTGCTGCCTTACGCGCTGGGTGTGGCGCTGCTCAGTTCGGCGCTGCCTTATTCGCTGGAGATGATGGCGCTCACGCGCTTGCCTGCACGCACTTTCAGCACTTTGTTGAGCCTGGAGCCTGCCGTGGCGGCGGTTGCCGGTGTCGCGTTGCTGGGTGAGCGACTGAGCGCGCTGCAATGGCTCGCGATCGTCGCCATCATCGTGGCGGCAGCGGGCACGGCGTTGAGCGTGCGACGACCCGAAGTGGTCGAACCGCCGCTGGCGAATTGAATCGCGCAAACGTTGCGAGGCGTGGCGTATGCACCGCGCGGCCAATTCGCTGACTCCATCTCAATGCCCTTGATCGGAACGGACCCGTCACATTTGCCCCGTAACAATGGTGTAGCATCGCGTTGCAAGTACTTTCTCGCCTCGCGCGTGATGTGTGGTCACGGCAGCCACACGCTTCGCTCCCTTTCACATGTGCCCCGGTGTTTCGGGGACGCCCCTGGGAGCATCCATGCCAGGTTATTCCACTCGTCACGAACGTGTTCCCGTTGGGGGGCACGTGTATCGCTTGCGCGTTCTCAGCGACAAGCAACAGTTTTCCGACCAGGACGGCCATAGCGCACGACTGGGCATTTCTTCCGCGCAATGGAGCCTGTTCGGCCAGATCTGGCCGTCCGGACGGCTGCTTGCGCAGGCGATGCATCGCTTCGACATCGCCGGCAAGCGCATCCTCGAACTGGGTTGTGGGATCGGGCTGGCCAGCCTCGTATTGCAGCGTCGAGGCGCGGATGTGGTGGCTTCGGACATGCATCCGCTTTCCGAACCATTTCTCGCATACAACTCCGCGCTCAACGAATTGCCTTCGGTGCACTATCGCCAGCTGCGCTGGGATATTCCGCTGCCGACGCTGGGCCACTTCGAGTTGATCATTGCCAGCGATGTTCTCTACGAGCCCGCGCATTCGCCGTTGCTCGCCGCCGTTGTGGAACGCCACGCGGCGTCCAATGCCGAGATTATCGTCACCGATCCGGGGCGCGGCCATAGCGCGCGCTTCAGTCGTCTGCTGGCGGAGCAGGGCTTTGAACTGACGGAAACGCGTTGTCCCATGGACGACCAGGACGCGCCGCCATATCGCGGCCATCTGCTTTATTACTCCCGCGCCAGCAAACCGGTGGTGTCATGACAGAGCTGCGTACTGCTGCGAAAAAGGCTTCCGGCTGCGCCACGTGCGACGCCGTGTGTTGTCGCCTTACCGTGGTTCTGCAACCGGAAGACAAGATTCCTTCCCATCTCACCACGCATTTGCCCAACGGGCTGCACGTGATGAAACACGATGAGGATGGCTGGTGCGTGGCCATCAACAGCACGCGCATGAATTGCGGCATTTACGAAAGCCGGCCTTCGGTGTGTCGCCGCTTCGTGATGAATGGCCCGTATTGCAAGGCGGTGCGTGCCGACTATGTCGAAGAACGCGCTTCCGCAGCTCGGTAGCGATAGTGCTGAGTGTGCGCCTGCATGCTCGACGAGACCCAAGGCAACCGTCAGGTTTGACCTTCCCACCAACGACGCTGTCGACGTTGCCTAGTGCTTTCGTCGCCGGCGATTCACTCCACGAGGACTCCCTTGGCAAAGCCGAACTATTCATTCGAAAAGCGTCAGCGCGAGATCGCGAAGAAGAAACAGCAGGACGAGAAGCAGGCAAAGAAGAAAGCGGCGCGCGACGTGCCTGAGCCGGTCAAGCGCTGACGTTCTTCCAGGCATTCGTGCGCAGCGTTGCCTGGCGCTTGCCGTTTCCGGCAGGCGCCGACGCTCATGGTGCGGCCATGGGGCGTGCAACAGGCCAAAAAAAACCCGGCTCAAGGCCGGGTTTTTCGTCAGGCTGAAACGGAGATCAGACGATCTGCACGTTCTCGGCCTGCAGGCCACGCTGGCCCTGGGTCACGATGAAGGACACGTTCTGGCCTTCCTGCAGGCTCTTGAAGCCCTGCGACTGGATCGCGCGGAAGTGGACGAACACGTCCTCACCGCTCGAACGGCTGATGAAGCCAAAGCCCTTGGCGTCATTGAACCACTTCACGGTACCGGTTTCGACTTGAGACATGATTTGCTCCTTGGAACGAATAAAGCCGCTTAGCGGCGAAAAAGCTGGTCACAAGGAGGAAACGGGTGCAACGGTGTAGGTAACTTCAATCTACAGCATCGGGCCACAATTCGTGGTGACCCTTGAAACTCAGCTCGTGCACAGTAGAGGTCGCCGTCCTAAAAAGCAAATGATTAATGTGTGGCCATTCATTTCGGTCGAGGAATGGATGGTTTGATCAGGCCGCGCGATGCGACTCATCGTTCCTCGTCACGCATGACGTGACTTGACCATGTTTGGTCGAGAGCGACGAGAGAGGAAGGGGGCGGCGGCAGTCGAAGGAGACGCGGCGGAGGCGCTTCAGCGGTGCAATGCCAGCCTGCCGGAAAACCTAACAATCGAGCAGGGAATAGAGAGTATGGTGGTTCGAAGTGTTGGATATCCGAAGCGCTTCAGGGTGCTTCAAGCGTGGGTGGTCAGCACATTCCGGTGAGGGACGGATTCACCAGCCCTCACGAGGTTCCCGCATCCAGGCAATGAGTGATGTTGCCGTTGTTTGTGCCTTGCCTTTGAAAGCGGCGGGTTGTCGTTTCGATCTTCGTCGCTTGCTTCAAGAAGGGTTTGTCTCCGTCAGGGACGCGAAAGTGTGTGCCACACGGACGGGCATTGAGGCTCTTTGGTATCACTGTCTGCACTAAGTCGTTCTGCTCGGTTTTTGCAGTCACCGTTGTGTCCGGCCTCGGCTGGGCACGCATCTGCCACTTTCCAAGGAATTCTCATGAAGCAACCTACTGAGCCCCTTTCTCTGGCACGCATCCACGACGTCTACAGTGGAACTTCCGTCAAGCGGGAGTCGAGTGACAAGAAGCTCAGCTATCAGACGACGCAGCGGTTTGCGAGAGAGGCCGGTCATACCGGTGCGGCTCCCAGTCGCCCGCTCGCACCGAATACGCGGCATCGTCGATAACGACAACGCACCGAGCTGGCAGCGCGCATCACGCGCTTTGCGGCTCATGGCGATGGGGTATGTGCTGTCGTGAGTCCCACGACATGTCGCATGCCCCTTCGTTTTTTTGGGGCAGGCGTGATGCGTGAGGAAAACGCGCTATGGCCAGGAAAAGAATGATCTGGATGAGGTCGGCTTCCTGATCGCCCAAAACAAAACAGCGCTTTAGGCCGCGAGGCTTAAAGCGCTGTTCGTTTTTGTAGATTGGTGGAGCGGAGGAGGATCGAACTCCCGACCTTCGCATTGCGAACGCGACGCTCTCCCAGCTGAGCTACCGCCCCACACGAGCCGTTGATGTTACCAGCGACCTTTGGCCTTCGCCAAGCCCCCGGCATGGCCTCAGGGAAGCAGGCGGCTCAACGGCTCGAACAGGATCTCGCGACGCCAGCCTTCGAGAAATTCCGGCCACTGGGTGGTGACCACGTATTCCTCCAGCACCTTGCGTGGGCAGAGCAGGCCGGCGGGAAGATCCAGTTCGCCGGCGAGTTTGTCCACGCAATCCTTCATGGCGGGCAGGGCGCGCTTCGCCTCACCTTGCGGCGATTCGGGAATGGTCTGGGTGATGGCGATTTCGTCGGCATCGATCGGGCGCTGCAATACAGCCAGGAGTTCGCTGCGCTGTGGTGAACGCAGCGCACGTTGGCCGCGCGTGCGGCTGTCGAGCTCGGCAGCCGTGCGCGGCAGTTGCTGCACCAGGCTCATCACGGCGGCATCTTCGAGCAGCCAGGGGCGCGGTCGGTCGAGCGTGCGTGCGGATTGGTCGCGCCACAGCAGCACGCGACGGAGCAGGGCGCGCTGCTCGGGCCGCCATTCGGACGCGCTGCGGAACGTGCGCTGCGGTTGCGGATCGCCTTCGCGGTAGCAGGCGCGCTGCTTGAGTCGCTCGCAGTCTTCCGCATGCCATGCCATGCGATTGCGTTGCACCAGTCGCTCGGCCAACTGCTCGTGCACGGGTTTCAGATAGACGACGTCCAGGGTGGCGTAGGCGCGTTGTGAATCGGTGAGCGGTCGCTGCAGCCAGTCCGAGCGTGTTTCGCCTTTGTCCAGCTCGGCACCAGTCAGTTCCGCCACCAGTGCGCGATAGCTGATTCCCAGGCCCATGCCCACGAAGGCGGCGGCGATCTGCGTATCGAACAGCTGGCGCGGTCCGTGGGGCAGAAAGGGGGACAAGGCTTCCAGGTCTTCGCTGGCGCTGTGCATGACGGTGACGGCAGCACCTTCGCCGATGAGTGGCTGCAGCGCGTCGCCGATGTCGAACGCCACGGGATCGACCAGCGCGTAGCGGCCGTTCCAGCCCATCTGGATGAGCGCCAGCTGTGGATAGAACGTGTTTCGGCGCATGAACTCGGTATCGAAACCCAGCGCGGCATCGGCCGGGAGTTCCGCCAGCCAGGCCTGCAGGTCGTCGCGCCGCTGGATCCAGACGGCGTCAGGCGCCAGGGAAGATTCTTGATGCATCAGTGATCCTGAGCCAGGACGTGCACGCACGCATTGTCCTGACATCGGTTTGTGCCTATGGTTTAGATCGCCCACCATAGCAGGCTGCCCAGGGACGCCCAACATGCCGAGCAAGGAAACCGTACGACGACAGCGAGCCTTCGGTGGCACCTTGGGTGTCGTCGTGCTGGGGCTTGCGCTCGTCTACCATTTCTTTCCGCGCGTGTTTCATGTCGAGCCGTCGATGAATCCCGCGCATCGCGCGATGAACCTCGGGCCGGCAGCTTCGTTGGCGCCTGCGTCCACGGTGCGATTGCCTGAACCCTCGGAAGTGGATGCGGGCCCGCCGCTCACCCTTGCGCCCACCGACGTGGTGGTGGCGCGGCTCAGCAAGAAGAACACCAACCTTCCCGAGCAGCTGAGCGCGGATACGCCCGAAGTGGAAGCCCTGATCGCACGCGCCGACAAGGCACTCAGGGCGGGGCAGCTCGCTGGCGACGACGGCAGTGCCGTGGCGTTGTACGAGCAGGCACTCAAGCTCAAGCCCGATAGCCGCCGCGCTGCACAAGGACTGTTTGAAGTGCGCGTGCGACTGGTGGCGGAGATCAACCAAAGCCTGGCCGTGGGCGATGCCGATGCCGCCAGCGATCTGCTCGGCACACTCAAGCTCATTCCCGATGCCACCGACGACGTGAACCAGTTGCAGGTCAAGCTGAAGACGCTGTCGCAGGTTCGACCCTTGCTCGCCAAGGCGGCCACCTTGCTGCAGCAAGGGAATGTCGATCAGCCGGCCGGCAACAACGCGCTGGAACTCTATCGGCAGGTGCAGCAGCTGGACCCCGACAACGCCGTCGCGGCACAGGGCACCTTGCAAGTGCAGCGTGCCGTGCTCGACCGTGCCTTGGCTGCCGTGGCGCAGAACGATTTCAAGGCTGCCGATGAAGCGCTAACGGAAGCTTCGCAGATCGCGCCCGAATCTCCGGCGCTGCGTGACGTGCATGGTCGCGTCGACAGCATGCGGCAGGCGCGCGCCAACGGTCTGCTCGGCCAGGCCCGCTCCGCCCTGGACTCGGGCAACCTCACCCTGGCTCAGCAGCTGGCCGAGCAGGCCAAGGCCATCAGTCCCGACCTGGCTGGGCTCACCGAATTCGGCGAGCGCCTTACCAATGCGCGTTTGTATGCCAGCTACAAGCCGGGCCAGGTGTTTACCGACCGGTTCGTGGACATTCCGGGCCAGACGCCGTCCATGGTGGTCATTCCCACCGGCAGCTTCCAGATGGGTGCGCCCGACAATGAAGTGGGACGGGAAGACGACGAGACGCCTCAGCACGAAGTGACCATCGGCAAGGGCTTCGCGCTGTCGCGCACTTCCGTCACGGTGGGGCAGTTCCGCGAATTTGTTCGTGCCAGCGGCTACCAGCCCGATTCGGTGAAGCTGGGCGGCGCCAGCGTGTATGACGAAGCCACCGGCGCGATGCGCGACGACACCAGCGCCGGGTGGCAGGACGACTATGCCGGCAAGAATGCGGACGGCCGGATGCCCGTGGTCAATGTCTCCTGGAACGACGCCAAGGCCTATGTGGACTGGCTGAGCCAGCGCACCGGCAAAACCTATCGGCTGCCCAGCGAGGCGGAGTTCGAATACGCCCTGCGTGCCGGCACCACCTCACGCTACTGGTGGGGTGACGGCACGCCGAGCAGCAAGGTGGAAAATCTCACAGGCTCGGGAGACCGTTCACCCAGTGGCCGACGCTGGAGTAACGCGTTCCAGGGCTATCGCGATGGCTATTGGGGGCCAGCGCCGGTCGGGAGTTTCGCGCCCAACGCCTTTGGCCTCTACGACATCGACGGCAATGTGTCCGAGTGGGTGCAGGACTGCTGGCACGACAGCTACCTGCGGGCGCCTCGTGACGGCAGCGCCTGGGTCAATCCTGGTTGCGGTTCACGCGTCGTCCGTGGTGGTTCGTGGGGCAGCTCGCCGGAGCAGGTGCGCTCGGCGTATCGCCAAGGCGCCGATGCCAGCGTGCGCAGTGGGCGCGTGGGTTTCCGCGTGCTTCGTGAGTTGTAAGTCGCTCACCTTCAAGTGAGATGCCGCGCGTCGCAAGCGGGTCGATATCCTCCGCACGCTCTTGGTTGCCCCGCTTGTGCTGTGCCCCGCGCGAACCGTAAAATGGCCCGCTTTCGTGTAAGGGAATCATCGACTTAGGGGCGGAGCGCCCGGAAGCTGGCGGGGCGGGGCGTAAGGGTTTTTCGACCTGACTATTCCCTTGGGAATCCGACGCTTACGGACACTTCCTCTTAGTAGTTCTGATGCGAAAGTGGCGGAATTGGTAGACGCACTGGATTTAGGTTCCAGCGGGTAACCCCGTGAGGGTTCGAGTCCCTCCTTTCGCACCATCCCTTTGGTTTTTTCTTTTTTGCAGGCGGCCCGGAGCCGCCAGGCGCCTTTGACGGGCGCCCTTACCGGTACACCAGGAGACGTCATGCAGGTTTCGGTTGAAAACGTCGGCAAGCTCGAGCGCAAGCTCACGGTGAAGTTCCCCGCGGAGCGTTTCGAGTCGCAGGTGAATGCTCGCATCGCCGAAATGGGTCGCACCGTGCGTCTCAAGGGCTTCCGTCCGGGCAAGGTGCCGACCGCAGTGATCCAGCAGCGCTTCGGCGACCAGGTCCGCGGTGAGGTGCTTTCCGACCTGATCGGCAGCACGCTGCGCGAAGCCGTCACCCAGGAGAACCTGCGCCCGATCGCCAATCCGTCGATCGACACCACGGGTCGTCCGGTTGAGGGCGAAATCGCCTATACGGCCACCTTCGAAGTGATGCCGGAATTCCCGGAAATCGACGTTTCCACGCTCGCCGTGACCCGCCCGGTGGCCGAAGTGACCGACGCCGACATCGAGAAGATGATCGAAACCCTGCGCCTGCAGCGCCGCAGCTTCGAAGAAGTGGCTCGCGTCTCCGCCGAAGGCGACTTCGTGATGTTCGAATACTCGGCGCAGGCTGGTGACTACCGTTTCCCGGCCGAAGGCCTGGAGCGTGCGGGCAGCGTGCTGGGCTCGGGCAATCTGTTCAAGGCACTGGACGAGGTGCTGACCGGCCGCAAGGCTGACGATGAATTCGCGGCCGACGTCGAGTTCCCGGCCGACTTCCGCAACGAAGGCCTGGCCGGCAAGACGGCCCAATGCCACTTCAAGATCATCAAGGTGCAGGAGCCGAAGCTGCCGGAAGTGAACGGCGAATTCGCCGAACTGTTCGGTATCGTCGATGGCGACCTGGAGAAGTTCCGCAAGGAAGTGCGCGCCAACCTCGAGCGCGAGCTGAAGGCCACCCTGATGGCCCGCCTGAAGTCCGAAGTTGCTGAAAAGCTGGCCGATTCGCACCCGGATCTGGACGTGCCGAACGTGATGGTGCAGTCCGAGGCCCAGGCTCTGGCCCAGAACAGCATCCCGCGCGGCCAGCAGGTTCCGCCGCAGCTGATCGAGGCCGCCACGCCGGTCGCCCGCAAGCGTGTCATCGCCGGTCTGCTGATGGGTGAGATTGCCCGCAAGCAGGCCCTGGTGATCGACCGCAGCCGCGTGGCCGAGCAGCTGGCCGCCATCGCCTCGACCTACGAGGAGCCGGAGAAGGTCATTGAACTCTACAATCGCGATCCCCAATTGATGTCTGGGCTGCAGAACCGCGTGATGGAAGACCAGGTGGCAGAGTGGGTGGCAGATCACGCCTCCACCACTGTCCAGAACCTGGGTTTCGACGAGGTGATGCGCCCGGTCAACGCCTGAGGCATTCTTCAGGCCAATACACCGGAGAGCGACACGCATGGCTATGGATCCGATCCAAAACCTCAACCTGGTACCGATCGTCGTTGAGCAAACCGCTCGCGGCGAGCGCTCGTACGACATCTATTCGCGCCTCCTGAAGGAGCGCGTGATCTTCCTTGTCGGCGAGGTGAACGATCAGGTGGCCAACCTGCTGGTCGCGCAGATGCTGTTCCTGGAGTCCGAGAATCCGGACAAGGACATCCATCTCTATATCAACAGCCCGGGCGGTGCCGTCACCGCCGGGTTGGCGATCTACGACACCATGCAGTTCATCAAGCCCGACGTCAGCACCATGTGCATCGGCCAGGCCTGCAGCGCCGCGTCGCTGCTGCTGATGGCCGGCGCCAAGGGCAAGCGTTACTCGCTGCCCAACTCGCGCGTGATGATCCACCAGCCGTCGGGCGGTGCCCGCGGCCAGGCGACCGACATCGAGATCCAGGCCCAGGAAATCCTGTACCTGCGCCGCCGCCTGAACGACATCTACGTTCAGCATACGGGTCAGCCGCTGGACAAGATCGAGCGGGACATGGAGCGTGACCGCTTCATGAGCGCCGAGGCTGCCATGGAATATGGTCTTATTGACCAGGTCCTCGACCGCCGCGCCGTCGAAACGGTGAAATCGGCCTGATTTCAGCCACCTGGTACCAGGTTTGCAAGCTGTTCCGCGTCTCGCTGCAGACGCGGAACGCTGTGCTATTCTCAAACCGCAATCGATTTATCAGCAGGATCCAGGCATGAGCGACGATCGGCAGGGCCGTTCCAACGACAGCGGTAAGATTCTCTACTGCTCCTTCTGCGGCAAGAGCCAGCATGAAGTGCGCAAGCTGATCGCGGGCCCGTCCGTGTTCATTTGCGACGAGTGCGTAGAGCTGTGCAACGACATCATTCGCGAAGAGCTTGAGGAAAAGGCCGCCTCCGGGCGCAGCCAGCTGCCCAAGCCCCGCGAGATCATGGAAACGCTTGACCAGTACGTGGTCGGCCAGACGCGCGCCAAGAAGGCGCTCGCCGTTGCCGTGTACAACCACTACAAGCGCATGGAGTCGCGTCAGAAGAGCGACGACGTCGAGCTGGGCAAGTCCAACATCCTCCTGATCGGCCCGACCGGCTCGGGCAAGACGCTGCTGGCCGAAACGCTGGCGCGCCTGCTCAACGTGCCGTTCACCATCGCCGACGCCACCACGCTGACCGAAGCCGGTTACGTGGGCGAGGACGTGGAAAACATCATCCAGAAGCTGCTGCAGAAGTGCGACTACGACGTCGACAAGGCGCAGTCGGGCATCGTGTACATCGACGAAATCGACAAGATTTCGCGCAAGAGCGAAAACCCGTCCATCACGCGTGACGTGTCCGGCGAAGGCGTGCAGCAGGCGCTGCTGAAGCTCATCGAAGGCACGCTGGCGTCGGTGCCGCCGCAGGGCGGTCGCAAGCATCCGCAGCAGGAATTTCTGCAGGTGGACACCAAGAACATCCTCTTCATCTGCGGTGGTGCATTCGCAGGCCTGGAGAAGGTGATCCAGCAGCGCTCCGAGACGACGGGCATCGGCTTCTCGGCCGAGGTTCGCAGCAAGGAGCGCAGGGAAAATCTTGGCAAGGTGCTGTCCGACGTGGAGCCGTCCGATCTGGTGCGCTATGGCCTGATCCCGGAATTCGTCGGTCGCCTGCCGGTGGTCGCTACGCTCGACGAGCTCGACGAGCCGGCGCTGGTGAAGATCCTCACCGAGCCGAAGAACGCGGTCACCAAGCAGTTCAAGAAGTTGTTCGAAATGGAAGGCGTGGAGCTCGAGTTCCGCCCGGAAGCACTGCAGGCGATTGCCCGCAAGGCGCTCAAGCGCAAGACCGGCGCACGCGGTCTGCGCACCATTCTTGAACAGGTACTGCTGGACACTATGTACGAGCTGCCGTCGCTGGAGCACGTGAGCAAGGTGGTGGTGGACGATGCCGTCATTGAAGGCCAGGCCGAGCCGTATCTGATCTATCGCGGCAACCTCAAGCAGCCGCGCGCAGCGGGTGAGGGTGGCGACGCCGCCTGAGCAGTTCAAGCGCGACAGTGACTTGAATGGCCCTGGCAGAAATGCCGGGGCCATTTTGTTTTTGTGGTCCGTCATGCACTTGAGTGCATGGCCAAAAGCCACCACTTGACGTACAGATGCACCCGGCGCAGTGTCGGTGCAAAGACGAATTCATCACGAGAGATTCTCTTCGATGGCAAAGACCGCCCCCAACCCCCAAGCCACCGGTGCCACGCTGGATGCTCTTCCAGTGTTGCCGTTGCGTGACGTGGTGGTTTATCCCCATATGGTCATTCCGTTGTTCGTTGGACGCGATAAATCCATGCGTGCGCTGGAGCGCGCGATGGAGGGCGAGCGCCAGATCTTGCTGGTGGCGCAGAAGAGCCCGGACATCGACGACCCGAAGATCAGCGACCTCCACGAAATCGGCACGCTCGCTGGCGTGTTGCAGCTGCTGAAGCTTCCCGACGGCACCGTGAAGGTGCTGGTCGAGGGGCAGTCGCGCGTGGAAATCGAGAACTACAACGAAGACGGCGGCATGCTCACCGCCACGTCGCGCGTCATCGAGCCGGTGTACAGCTCCAAGGAGCGCGAGCTCGACGTCGTGTCGCGCACGCTCATTTCGCTGTTCGAGCAGTTGGTCAAGCAGAGTCGCAAGCTTCCGCCGGAAGTATTGGCGACGCTGTCGGGCATCGATGATCCCTCGCGTGTTGCCGACTCGATTGCGGCGCACCTGTCCGTGCGCATGGCCGACAAGCAGAAGGTGCTGGAGACGTCGGACGTCGGTCAGCGTCTTGAACTCCTCATCGGCCTGGTCGATGGCGAGATGGATTTGCAGCAGGTGGAAAAGCGCATCCGCGGCCGCGTGAAGTCGCAGATGGAGAAGAGCCAGCGCGAGTACTACCTCAACGAACAGATGAAGGCCATCCAGAAGGAGCTCGGCGAGAGCGAGGAAGGCCCGAACGAAATCGAAGAGCTGCAGAAGAAGATCGAAGCGGCCGGCATGCCCAAGCCGGTGCTGGCCAAGGCGCGCGCGGAATTCGGCAAGCTGCGCCAGATGTCGCCGATGTCGGCCGAAGCCACGGTGGTGCGCAACTACCTGGACTGGCTGGTGGGCGTGCCGTGGAAAAAGCGCAGCAAGGTCCGTAAGGATCTCCAGCTTGCGCAGGACGTGCTCGATGCCGATCACTTCGGTCTGGAGAAGGTCAAGGAGCGCATCCTCGAGTACCTCGCCGTGCAGCAACGCGTGAACACCATGAAGGGCCCGATCCTGTGCCTCGTTGGTCCGCCCGGCGTGGGCAAGACCTCGCTGGGTCAGTCGATCGCCAAGGCCACCAACCGCAAATTCGTTCGCATGAGCCTGGGTGGCGTGCGTGACGAGGCCGAGATTCGTGGCCATCGCCGTACCTACATCGGTTCGATGCCGGGCCGTATCGTGCAGAACTTGAACAAGGTGGGTTCGAAGAATCCGCTGTTCGTGCTGGACGAGATCGACAAGATGTCCATGGATTTCCGTGGTGATCCGTCCTCGGCGCTGCTGGAAGTGCTCGATCCCGAGCAGAACCACGCCTTCAACGACCACTATCTTGAGGTCGATCTCGACCTGTCCGAGGTGATGTGGATCGCTACCGCGAACTCGCTCAATATCCCGGGCCCGCTGCTGGACCGCATGGAAGTCATTCGCATTCCGGGTTACACCGAGGATGAGAAGCTCGGCATCGCGCAGAAGTATCTGCTGCCCAAGCAGCTCAAGGCCAACGGCCTCAAGCCGGAGGAGTTGAGCGTCGACGAAGAGGCCGTGCGTGACATCGTGCGTTACTACACGCGCGAATCGGGCGTGCGTAACCTCGAGCGCGAGATTTCCAAGATCTGCCGCAAGGTGGTGAAGGAGCTCACCCTGGGCCAGGTCAAGAAGGCGGCAGCCAAGAGCACTGCGGCCAAGTCGGCATCGGCCGTAAAGACGGCCAAATCGAAGGCCAAGACGCCGGGTCGTGTCGCGGTCAATTCGGCGAATCTCGAGCAGTACCTGGGCGTGCGTCGCTTCGACTTCGGCCGCAAGGAATTGCAGAACGAAGTGGGCCTGGTGACGGGCCTGGCCTGGACCCAGGTGGGCGGCGACCTGCTCAGCATCGAAGCCTCGATAGTCCCGGGCAAGGGCCGTCTGGTGCATACGGGCCAACTTGGCGACGTGATGAAGGAGTCGATCCAGGCAGCGCTTTCGGTGGTGCGCGCACGGGCCGATCGTCTCGGTATCGAGCCGGATTTCCACGAGAAATACGACATCCACATCCACGTGCCGGAAGGTGCCACGCCGAAGGATGGACCGAGTGCTGGCATCGCCATGGGAACTGCGTTGGTATCGGCCCTGACTAAGGTGCCGGTGCGCTCCGAAGTGGCCATGACCGGCGAGATCACGCTGCGCGGCCGCGTGCTGCCGATTGGCGGCCTCAAGGAGAAGTTGCTCGCGGCTCATCGCGGCGGCATCACCACCGTGATCATTCCGGACGAGAACAAGAAGGACCTGGCCGACATCCCTGACAACATCACCGCGTCGCTGGACATCCATCCCGTGCGCTGGATCGATGAAGTGCTGGATATCGCGCTGGAACGTCCCCTGCACCCGCGTCAGGCCAACGAAGGCGACAAGCCGAAGGTGGAGGCGCCGCACGAAGAGACGCAGGACCAGGAGTCGTACACGCGGCCTCACTGATCCGTGATGAGTGTCACCGAAGACGGGCGGGCAACCGCCCGTTTTCGTATCTGGATCACGTCAGAAAATACCGCGGCCGCATAACGTTTCAGCACATACTTTGCAAGCGTTCGCGAACCATGCTGAACCGCGCGAACCCTTGGTATTGCTTGTCATTGCGGACCCTGGGGGCCACTGGTATAAAGGCGACACCGCAGCCTGACGCCGAGCACGATGCGCAGTGATGCGGGGTTGCTTGGTGATGTCCCGGTGCCTTTGTCGCGAGGTGACGTCGCCTGGTCCCAGAATGACCATGCGGGCTGCATAACCGTTTAAGGGAGTGTCTCAATGAATAAAACCGATCTGATCAATGCCATTGCCGAGAAGGCCGAACTCACCAAGGCTGACGCCGGCCGTGCTCTCGAAGCGTTCTTCGAGACCGTGCAGAAGGCGCTGAAGAAGGGTGACGACGTGTCGGTGGTCGGCTTTGGTACCTTCACCGTGCGCAAGCGCGCTGCCCGTACCGGTCGCAACCCGCGCACCAATGAGACGATCAAGATCAAGGCCTCGAAGGTTCCGGCGTTCAAGGCTGGCAAGACCCTCAAGGATGCCCTAAACTAAGCGGCTACTTGCTTAGTTTCGGGTGCTTAGCTCAGCGGTAGAGCGTCGCCCTTACAAGGCGAGGGTCGTAGGTTCGATCCCTACAGCACCCACCAGAAATAAGTGGAGCGGTAGTTCAGTCGGTTAGAATGCTGGCCTGTCACGCCGGAGGTCGCGGGTTCGAGTCCCGTCCGCTCCGCCACAGTTCGCAAGGGCGCCCGTGTGGCGCCCTTGTCATTTCAATACCCCGCACTTCGGTGCGCCGAACAACGAGAGCCCGGGAACATTTCCATGCTGCAGGCATTGCGTACCAAGCTTCACGGATGGCCTTCCATTGTCATTCTGGGTATCTGCGTCTTCGCCATCTCGTTCTTCGGCATCGAATCGTATTTCGCATCGCGCACCGATACGTACGTCGCGATGGTCGGCAAGCACGAGATCAGCCAGCGCGATTTCCAGGACCGCATTAACGAGGCGCGCCGCGATGCCATGGCTCGCATGGGCGACCAGTTCGATGCCGCCGAATTCGAGAAGCCGGAAACCAAGCGCCAGATCCTCGACCAGCTGATCAACGAACAGCTGCTGCGCCAGACCAACGACACGCTGGGCCTGAAGGTTTCCAGCACCGAGCTGCGCGATCGCATTGCCACCCAACAGGCGTTCCAGGTCAATGGCCAGTTTGACCCCGCCACGTACCGCGCCATTCTCGCTGCGCAGAACATGACGCCGGCGATGTTCGAGAACAGCCAGCGCGCATCGCTCGAGCCGAGCCTGCTGCCGCGGGCCATCATTGCCAGCACCATCGTCACCGATGCCGACATGGATCGTTACCTCGGCCTGCTGTACCAGCGCCGCGACCTGCGCTGGTTCGCGGTGCCGCGCCCGACGCTGACCGATACCGACGTGACCGATGCGCAGCTTGATGCCTTCTACAAGGAGCATCAGGCCGATTTCATGAATCCGGAGCAGGTCTCGGTGAAGTACATCGAGGTCAATGGCGCCGACCTGAAGATCGACGCGCAGCCGAGCGAAGACGAGCTGAAGAAGCGTTATGAAGAGCAGAAGCAGCGCTTCGTGCAGCCGGAGCAGCGCCTGGTCTCGCACATCCTGGTGAACGTGCCCAAGAACGCGACGCCGGACCAGCAGAAGGCTGCGCTCGCCAAGGCAGAGAAGATCGCCTCGGAAGCGACGACCGACAATTTCGCCAAGCTGGCCGAGCAGGACTCGGACGACTTGGGCTCCAAGCGTTCGGGCGGCGACCTGGGTTGGCTGGAGAAGGGCGTGACCAACGCGGCCTTCGACTCTGCTCTGTTCGCCCTGCAGAAGGGCCAGATTTCCAAGCCCGTGCTGTCCGACGAGGGCTACCACGTGCTGTGGCTGCGCGACGTGCGCAGCGGCGATGCCAAGCCGTTCGCCGAAGTGCGCGACCAGATCGCCAAGGACTATCTCTCGACCGAGCGTGACCGTCAGTACAACGAACTGGCCGGCAAGCTCACCGACCAGACGTATCAGAATCCATCCACGCTCGATCCCGCCGCGCAGGCACTGAACCTGCCGGTGAAGACCACGGAGCTGTTCTCCCGCAAGGGTGGCCAGGGCATCACTGCCGATCCGAAGCTGGTGCAGGCTGCCTTCTCCGACGACGTGCTGCTCCAGGGCAACAACTCCGGCCTGATCGACCTGGGCTCGGATCACGCTGTGGTGGTGCGCATGGACAAGCACGTGCCGGCCGCGGCGCGTCCGCTGGCGGAAGTGCGCGACCAGGTGCGCCAGAAGATCCTCGCGGAGCGTACCGCGGCCGAAGAGCAGAAGCGTGCGGACGCATTGCTGGCTCGCCTTCAGAAGGGCGAAGACATGCAGGCCGTCGCAGCGTCCTCGGGTGCGACCGTGCAGGTCGTGGCCGATGCCGTGCGCATGCAGCAGGGCGTGGCGCCGGAAGTGCTGCAGCAGGCCTTCTTGTTGCCGCATCCTGCTGCTGGCAAGGCCCAGTTCGCCCGTGTCGCCCTCCAGGACGGCAACTATGCGCTGGTGGGTGTCGACAAGGTGCAGGACGGCGACCTGAGCAAGATTTCTGCCGAGCAGCGCAGCACGCTGCGCGACCAGATGGGCCAGGCGTACGGCATTCTTGCCACGCAGGCGTACATCGATTCGTTGAAGGCGAAGACCGAGATCAAGATCGCTGCCGATCGCATGTAAGCGGCGCTTCCGCTGCAAAAGAAAAAGGGCGACCGTCGGGTCGCCCTTTTTTGTGCTCGATGGCTTCAGCGTTTCATCAGCGTCCGCCGCCCATTCGCATGGTGCATGTCAGCCCGGCGCGCTGATCTTCAGCACCTGTCCCGGCTTGACCACCGCTCCGGCCAGGTGATTCCACTGCTGCAGTTGCTTGATGTCGACGGAGTAGCGCTTCGCGATGGACCACAGGCTCTCGCCGGGTTTCACCGTATGCGTGCGATTTGGTGTCGATGCGCTGCGCTGATTCGACGTCGAGCTGTCGTCGCCATCGCCGTTGGCTGCGCTGAGTGCCGCACCGAGGGGCGGCAGTGTCGCCGTGCCGGGCACGCTCTGGATGTTGCCGTTGTTCTCGGCGAGCAACGCGTTGCGGAATTGCTGCACCTTGTTGCTGGGAAGCATCAGATAGGGCGAGGCGTTCGTATCGATCACGCCATTGCGGAACGCGGCATTCATGTCCTTAAGATCGTCCTGCGACATGCCGGCGTGGCTGGCGGCGCGCGCCATCGGCATCGAGTTGTCGATGTCCACCTTCACCAGGCGTTGTTCGGACGGCAGCGTGGGCAGGCTGACGTTGAAGCGATCGGGTTCGCGGATGACGCATGCGATGGCGAGCAGCTTGACCAAGTGCTCGCGCGTCACCGGCTTCACGGGCATCTTCGGGATCACCGGCTCGTCCGGCGGCGTGCCATGTTGGCTGACGACGCGCTTGATGCCGAACTCGCCTGCGTTGAACGCATAGTCCACCAGGCGCCAGTCGCCGAGATCATCGTGATAGCGGCTGAGCAGCGTCATGATGGCGTCCGTGGCCGCCGGCACGTCCAGGCGTCCATCGAAATTCTTGTCGACGCGTATGCCCATGGCGTTGGCTGTCGACGGCATGATCTGCCACATGCCCGACGGCATGCCCTTCGCGCCGTAGACCGGGCGATATTGGCTTTCGACCCAGGGAACGAGCGCGAATTCGCCGGCCACGTTGTGTCGTGCGGCGACCTGCTGCACATAGGCCAGTCGTGGCGCGGCAGCGGCGATCTGGTCTTCGAAGCGCTGGGGATTGCTGGTGTAGCGGCGCGCCCAGGCGAGGATATTCGGGTCGGCGTCGCAGTCGGCCATGGCGAAGCTGTTGCGCAGGTTCTGCCAGATGTTGCCGTCTTCGACTGCGTTGGATGCTACCGGGGCGGGACGCGACGGCACCACCGTGTGGGACGCCGGGCTTTGCGGAGCCGGTACGGGCGCCGGGGCCTGCGCAGGCTTTTGTGCAGGGCCGGATGCGCACGCGGCAAGGAATACCGACGTGGCCAAGGGCAGGGGGCGAAGGCGTCGTGTGGTCTTCATCCGGTGAAAACGTCCTTGTTGGCCCGCAACGCCGCGAAACGCGCCACGCGATCACCGGCCACGCCTTGGCGTTGGCTCCAGGCGATCACGGCATCGTTGTCCGTGCGAAGGAACGGGTTGGTCGCCTGCTCGGTCGCCAGGGCGACCGGAAGGCTGGGTTTGTCGTTCGCGCGCAACGCGGCAACTTCCTGTCGGCGTGCGGCAAGCGCGGTGTTGGTCGGCTCGATGGTTTGCGCGAAGCGTCCATTGGCCGCGGTGTATTCGTGGGCGCAGCACACCAGGGTATTGCCCGGCAATGCAGCCAGGCGATCAAGCGATGCCAGCATCTGCGCCGGCGTACCTTCGAACAGGCGCCCGCACCCCATGCTGAAAAGCGTGTCGCCACAAAGCAGGATGCCTTCGCCGGTATAGGCGATGTGCGTCGTCGTGTGCCCAGGCACTTCGATGACTTCAAAACGCGCCGCCGGTGACACGAGTTCCACGACGTTGCCGTCGCTGACGCGATGCGTTGCCTGGATGATGCGCTCGTCATGAGGCGCGTAGACAGGCACCTCGTGTTTCGCCAGCAACGCAGCCACGCCGCCGATATGATCGTGATGATGATGCGTGAGCAGGATGGCGCGAAGCTGCAGCTGCCTCTGTGTGAGGGCAGCCTCGACCGGCTGGGCGTCGCCCGGATCCACGACAATGGCCTGGCCATCGTCGTCGTGCAGCACCCAGATATAGTTGTCGGCAAGCGCCGGTAACGGTACGACGTGCAAGGAGTCGTCCTCCGCGGTTTCGTATCGACTGACGCAGGCCCTCCTGGCTTGCGCGAAGTGCCCGACTATAAAGCCCCCCTTTCGCTCGCTCGTTAGTGAGACGTTAACTCTCTGTGGGGCAGTTCAGACTTGTGGGGCCGGCCCCGGTCTGGCTGTCGACCAGGACACGTTGTCGGCGGGCTGCCGGTACACTGTGGCCTATCGATACGACCGGTCGGCCCTTCATGTCTCAGCGTGATCAAGACATCTACAGCAGTGCCCCGTTGCGCCATCTACTGGCTGAGGAGACCGTGGCACTTACGCCTGGCCTGCAGCGTTGCAGCGGCAACCACGCGCTGCTGGTGAGCGCCACTCTGGACGACAAGCCACCCGTGCTGCCCCTGCTGGGCAGCTGGACCCGACTCAGCGTGAGCGGTCAACATTACGCTGGCGATCTCACGGCGCGCACGGACGAGCCGCTGCCGTTCCTCGACGATGCGTTCGACCTGGTGCTGCTGCGACACGCACTGGAGGTCTCCAGCACGCCGCAGGAGATGCTCGAAGAAGCCTCGCGCGTGCTCGCGCCAGGCGGCGTACTTGCACTCACCGGGCTGCACCCCTTCAGCGCATGGCTGCCCTGGATGATGTGGCGCACGCGCGGGCATTCGCCCACCATGCATTCACCACTGCTGCTGGAGCGCTGGGTGCGCCGTCGTGAGCTGGAAATCGAGCGTATCGAGCGCGTGGGACGCTTGTGGCCAAGCAGTCGCGCCGGCATCGAATCGACGCATGCCCTGGGCGGCGGCTATCTGCTGATCGCGCGCAAGCGTCGTCGCATGGCGACGCCCATTCGACTCAAACCCAAGACCTTGCCGGCCACGGTCAACGTAGGCCTGGCACCGGGTGCCCGACGCAATGCGGCATCCTGATTTTTCGCACATCGATGGTGACAATGACTGAAGTAGAAGCTTTTACCGACGGCGCATGCCTCGGCAATCCAGGGCCGGGCGGCTGGGCCGCACTGCTGCGCGCCAAAGGCACGGAACGCATGCTCTCAGGTGGTGAGCCAGCCACCACCAATAATCGGATGGAACTCATGGCCGCCATCGCGGCGCTCGAGGCGTTGACGCGTCCCTGCAAGGTCGCGCTCACCACCGATTCGCGCTACGTGATGCAGGGCATCGAAGAGTGGGTACCCAAGTGGCGCGCCAACGGCTGGAAAACTGCCGACAAGAAACCGGTAAAGAACCAGGATCTGTGGGAACGTTTGTCCAACGCGACCCAGATGCATCAGGTGCGCTGGCAATGGGTCAAGGGTCACAACGGCCATGCTGAAAACGAGCGCGTCGATGTGGCGGCGCGCGAACAGGCCGAACAATTCAGGAGCAAGGCATGAGGCAGATCGTTCTGGATACCGAGACCACAGGTCTCGAAGTCCGTCAGGGCCATCGCCTGATCGAAATCGCCTGCGTGGAGATGATCGAGCGTCGTCCCACCGGCAAGCACTACCAGACTTACCTCAATCCCGACCGCGCCATCGATGAAGGTGCACGGCAGGTCACGGGCATCGAGGACGAATTCCTGCTCGACAAGCCGCGTTTCGGGGACGTGGTGGAAGAATTTCTGGCGTTTATCGACGGCGCGGAACTGATCATCCACAACGCAACGTTCGACGTCGGCTTCATCAACGCCGAGCTTGCGCGCCTGGGTGAATCGTACGGGCGCCTGGAAGATCGTTGCAGCGTTCTCGACACGCTGATGATGGCGCGCGAGCGTTATCCCGGCCAGCGCAACAGCCTCGATGCCTTGTGCAAACGCCTGGGCGTCGATAATTCCGCGCGCGACTTGCATGGCGGCCTGATCGACGCGCAGTTGCTGGCGGACGTCTATATCGCCATGACGTCGGGCCAGGTCGTGCTGGATCTGGGCTTTGAAGGCGCGCACGAGCAGGGTGTTTCGGTGACGCTGGCACCGATGGTGCTCGATCGCCGTCCGCGCGTGCTGCGCGCCAACGCGGATGAAATAGCCGCGCACGAAAAGCGCCTCGATGCGCTGGACAAGAGTGCGGGCGGTGTTTCCGTGTGGCGCCGAGAAGAAGCGCCTGCCGTCAATTGACGCCGAACGCCCGCGTCAATTGATGCGGGCGAGGATGATGGTGACGTTGTCGCTGCCGCCGCCATCGAGCGCGGCGAGCAGCAGATGCTCCGCACTCTCCTGGGCCGAGAGATCCTGGCGCGAGACGATGTTCGCGATGATGGCATCGTCCACTTCTTCGGTAAGCCCGTCGCTGCAAAGCAGGAAGCACATGCCGTGTTCCAGCTTCCCGCGCGCCATGCCGATGTGCAACTGCTCGGCGGCCGTGATGCCCAGGGCCTGGGTGATCACGTTGCGTTGAGGATGTCGGGCCGCCTGCGCTGCATCGAGCGTTCCGGCCGCCACCAGTTCTTGCACGAGCGAATGATCGTGGCTCACCTGGCGCAATGTCTTCTGCCAGAGATAGACGCGGCTATCGCCCACCCACACCACCTCGTAACTGTCGGCATGCAGGCGAATGGCGGCAATCGTCGTACCCATAGGGCGCGGATCGCGAAAGCTGCGGCTGTGCTGGATCAATCGTTCGTCCGCGGCGCGCACCGCTTCCACCAGGCTGTGTCCGCGAGCGACGAGATCGGCAACGGCGTCGCGCACGATCGCAGAAGCCACTTCGCCATGCTGATGCCCGCCCATGCCATCGGCCACGAGAAAAAGACCGAGCGACGCGTCGGCGTAGTAGGTGTCTTCGTTCCGCGTGCGGCGCAGGCCGACGTGGGTTCCGTGTCCAAACTCGATCATGGGATGCCTGGTGTGGCGATGCGACGCGAGCATGACGGATTGGGGATGAATGCGTAAAGAAGTATGTGGGGTTTGTGATGCGCTGATGCTTCTCGAGCAGAGGCGTCGCAGCGTGATGGGGTGTGATTGTCAGGGCCATCCATGGCCCTGACCCCTTCGCGCTATGCGCTACGGGGCCAGCCTGCGGCTGTCCAAATTTGCTCCTGGCAAATTTGTCGAACCGGTGGGTTCTCGTCCCCGCCATCACCTTCAGAAAAGCAAAACGCCCCACGAGGGGGCGTTTTGCTTTTCTGGCGGAGAGGGTGGGATTCGAACCCACGGTACGCTTACACGTACGCCTGATTTCGAGTCAGGTACATTCGACCACTCTGCCACCTCTCCAAAGATGTGCGTGTGGTCCACGCGAGCCGGCGATTTTACGTGGTGACGGGGTGGCTGGCAATGGGTTTGGAGGTATTTCTCCACGCGAACGTCATCGACTAGCGCAGCGCGGTGCCCCAGCGGTCGCTTCGGGGCAGGTAATGATTGCCCGGATCCAATGAGAGTGCGACGCGGGTGGCGCGGCCGGTGATCTCGTTGCGCGGAAAAAAGCCGAAATAACGCGAGTCAGCGCTGTTGTCGCGGTTGTCGCCCAGGAGCAGGTACTGGCCGGTGGGTACGGTGACGGGGCCGAAATCACGCGTGTGCCCTTGTGCTGCCATCGACCAGCGCACGACGTGAGGCCGGCTGCCCGAGTCTTCCACGGCGTAAAGGGCAGGGTCTTCGCGATCGTCGCGGATTCCGTTGACTTGGGTGAGGTGGTAATCGGCCGCTTTGCCATTCACATACAGGTGGTTCTGCACCAGGGCGATCTGGTCGCCGGGCACGCCAATGACGCGTTTGACGAGACGCTCGCCCGCCGCGCTGGAATCCAGCACCACGATGTCGCCACGCTGCGGGTCGGCGCGATGGACCAGTGAGAGGTGCGTGAACGGCACGCGGAGGTCGTAGGCGGCCTTGTCGACCACGATGCGGTCGCCGATTTCGATGGTCGGCTGCATGGAGCCGGTGGGAACCACGTTCCAGTCCGCGACGGCGCTGCGGAACATGAACATGCAGAGCATGAAGGTCAGGAAGCCCTTGTTGTTCGCCAGCAGCCTGGTGAGTCGTTGCATGGACGTGCCCCTCTGGTCGCGATGCTCTGTGGACCTCGTCCCGGGCCTTTAGTTTCCCGTCTGCGTGAGCAGGCAAGGGCGCGCATGAGGCCGCGGTCAGCAGAAAAAGAAAGGGCGGTGCTGCCACCGCCCTTCGGGTCACGCATACGTCGATGGATTTACGCGGCCTTGCGCTTGGCCAGGCGCAGCCAGGTATCCACCACGGTGTCCGGATTGAGCGACACAGACTCGATGCCCTGATCCATCAGCCACTCGGCAAGGTCCGGGTGATCGGACGGGCCCTGACCGCAGATGCCCACGTACTTGCCCTTCTCACGTGCTGTCTTGATGGCGAGGGCAAGTAGCTTCTTCACCGCCGGATCGCGCTCGTCGAACAGGTTGGCGACGATGCTCGAGTCGCGGTCCAGGCCCAGCGTGAGCTGGGTGAGATCGTTGGAGCCGATGGAGAAGCCGTCGAAGATGTCGAGGAACTCATCGGCGAGCAGCGCGTTGGACGGCACCTCGCACATCATGATGATCTTGAGGTCGTTCTCGCGCTGCTTGAGGCCGTTCTTCGCCAGCACCTCGATGACCTTGCGGCCTTCGCCCAGCGTGCGCACGAAGGGAATCATTACCCACACGTTGTCCAGGCCCATCACTTCGCGCACGCGCTTGACGGCCTTGCACTCCAGGCCGAACGACTCGGCGAAGCCCGGGTCGACGTAACGGCTGGCGCCGCGGTAGCCGATCATCGGGTTCTCTTCATGCGGCTCGTAACGCGAGCCACCGATGAGACCGGCGTATTCGTTCGACTTGAAGTCGGACAGGCGCACGATCACCGGCTTGGGATACACCGATGCCGCGATGGTAGCGATGCCTTCCGCCAGGCGATCGACGTAGAACGACACCGGGTCGGCATAGCCGGCCATGCGCTCGTCGATCTTCTTCTTGGTCTCGGCGTCTTGCTTGGCATATTCCAGCAGCGCTTTCGGATGCACGCCGATGTGGCTGGCGATGATCATTTCGAGACGCGCCAGGCCGATGCCGGCGTTCGGCAGCATGCCGAAGTCGAACGCGCGCTCAGGGTTGGCCACGTTCATCATGATCTTGAGTGGTGCCTCGGGCATGTCGCCCAGGTCGGCGGTCACGCGATCGAATTTCAGCAGGCCCTGGTAAATCGTGCCGGTGTCGCCTTCGGCGCAGGAGACGGTGACTTCGGTGCCATCGGGAATGGTGTCGAGCGCGTTGCCCGTGCCGACGACAGCCGGGACGCCCAGCTCACGCGCGATGATGGCCGCATGGCAAGTGCGGCCGCCGCGGTTGGTGACGATGGCGGCGGCGCGTTTCATCACTGGTTCCCAATCGGGATCGGTCATGTCGGCGATGAGTACATCACCCGGCTGCACCTTGTTCATGTCGGCCAGCGAGCGGATCACGCGCGCCTTGCCGGAACCGATCTTCTGGCCGATGGCGCGACCCTCGGCCAGCACCTTGCCTTTCTCGTTCAGATGGAAGCGCTCAAGCTGCGTGGCGTGTGCGCGCGACTTCACCGTTTCCGGACGGGCCTGCACGATGTAGAGCTTGCCGGTGTTGCCGTCCTTCGCCCACTCGATGTCCATGGGGCGGTCGTAGTGCTTCTCGATGACCAGCGCCTGCTTGGCCAGTTCCTGCACGTCCTCGTCGGTGATGCAGAACTTGTTGCGCAGTTGGGCGGGCGTTTCTTCGATGCGCACGCGCTCGCCGGGTTTGTCCGAATACACCATGCGCTGCTGCTTGGCGCCGAGGCTGCGGCGCAGCACGGCCGGCTTGCCAGCCTTCAACGTGGGCTTGAACACGTAGAACTCATCGGGATTGACTGCACCCTGCACGACCATTTCGCCCAGGCCGTACGAGCCGGTGACGAACACCACGTCGCGGAAACCCGATTCGGTGTCCAGCGTGAACAGCACGCCCGACGCACCCACGTCCGAGCGCACCATCAATTGCACGCCAGCGGAAAGGAACACGTCTTCGTGCTTGAAGCCCTGGTGCACGCGATAGGCGATGGCGCGGTCGTTGTAGAGCGAGGCGAAGACTTCCTTCACCTTGTGCAGCACGTCCTCGATGCCGACCACGTTGAGGAAGGTTTCCTGCTGGCCGGCGAACGAAGCGTCGGGAAGATCTTCAGCGGTGGCGGAAGAGCGCACGGCGACGGCAATGTTCTCGGCGCCTGCGTCTTTGCAGAGCTTGGCGTAGGCGTTGCGGATGGCGTTGTCGAGATCGGCCGGCAGCGGCGTCTCGGTCACCCATTCGCGGATTTCCTTGCCCGCGGCGGTGAGCGCCATCACGTCATCCACGTCGAGCGAGGCCAGGCGCTGCTGGATGCGCTTGGCCACGCCGCTCTTGTCGAGGTACTGCTGGAACGCGTCAGCGGTGGTGGCGAAACCACCGGGCACGGACACGCCGAGTTTGGCGAG
The DNA here is from genome assembly GCF_040545895.1 of Dyella japonica. Classification (GTDB taxonomy): domain Bacteria; phylum Pseudomonadota; class Gammaproteobacteria; order Xanthomonadales; family Rhodanobacteraceae; genus Dyella; species Dyella japonica_D. The sequence goes on along the minus strand of NZ_JBEPMU010000001.1, from coordinate 684,768 downwards.
ATTGCCGATCATCTCGCCGAGCGACGCATTCTTGCCGCCGACCTTGCCCAGGTCGGTCATGCGCAGCGTGTCGAGCCAAAGCACCAGATCGTTCAAGGGAGTCTCCTCGAGAGCTCGTAGGTTTCAGAAGCAGGCTTGTCCCGGTTTCGGATGAAATCGGGTTACAAAGAACTGGTATTGTCCGCTGCCGATGGTGCAAAGCACAAGAAGACCATTCCGGTGAAAACCAGCGCCAGCTGCATACCAGTCAGCTGTGAGTCAAGCAAAGACAGGCTTTTCACGTTGCGCTAAGGTGGTGGCCAAGAACCACCAGGGACTTTGGATTAGCCATGCAGCGAACCGTTTTTTATATCTCCGATTCCACTGGTATTACGGCGGAAACCATCGGCAACAGTATTTTGGCCCAGTTTGAAGGGGTGCAGTTCGACAAGCACCGCTTGCCCTTCATCGACGACGCCCAAAAAGCCGAGGCGGCGGCGCTGCGCATCAAGACCCGCTACGCGCAAACCGGCGAGCGTCCCATCGTGGTCAACACCATGGCCTCGCGCGAGCTGTGCGAGATCGTGGCCGAAAGCGGCGGCTTGATGCTGGACGTGTTCGCCCCGTTCATTGGTCCGCTGGAGGACGAGCTGGGCGCCAAGCGTTCGGGCGCGGTGAATCGCTCGCACGGCCTGGTGGACTTCGACAAATACGAGGCGCGCATCAACGCCACGAACTACGCGCTGTCACATGATGACGGTATCGATGTGGACTATGCGCAAGCCGACCTGATCCTGGTGGGCGTATCGCGTTCCGGCAAGACGCCCACCTGCCTCTACATGGCCTTGCATTACGGCGTGAGTGCCGCCAATTACCCTCTGACCGACGACGACCTGGACAAACTAGAACTGCCGGCGCGACTGCGCCCCTACAAGGATCGGCTGTTCGGTCTCACCATCGATCCGATGCGGCTGGCGCAGATCCGTGAACAGCGGCGCGCCGGCAGCCGTTATGCGACGCTGGAGCAGTGCCGCTGGGAATTGGCGCAGGCCGAGAAGCTGATGCGTCGGGAGAGCATTCCCAGCCTCAACACCACGCATGTCTCCATCGAGGAGATTGCGAGCAAGATCTTCGACCGCTTCGGTATCGAGCGGACCATGTTCTAAGTACTGGTTAGTAGCAGGAGTGCCCACCGCCCATGAGTGCCGTACTGGATAGCCGCCAGGCTTTGCTGCCGGGACGCTTCGGCTTCCTGATGGGGCTCTATGCCGAGAACTACCACCGGCTGGTCCGGTTGTTTGCGCCGCAGGAGTTGCCGCCGGGGTTCTATCTGTCCAGCGTGGACGATGGTCTTGATGTACGGCTGCAGGTGCAGGAACGTCATCCATACACGCTGGAGCTGGAGCTCACCTACAACTTCGTGGATGCGCACACCGGCCAGCCATCGCCATCGGCACAGTTGCGCATGTACACCGATGCGCATGTGGCCGAAGCCTTGCACTGCCATCCGGGACGGCACCTCTGGCAGGTGCTCGGGCCGTTTCCGCCAGCCAATACGGTGCTGCAGCACCGGCTGCGCATGAACGGGTTTCTCTCCCGCTGGCTGGAATACCTGGCGGAGCAGGGACACTCGAAAGGGACGCTGGAGCGGGTGGGGAATTCGTCGCCAGACGCTGCCTTGCCGGGGCTTTCCACGGAAGTGTGAAGGCGCGTTCAGGTGGTGGCAGAGGCCGCCTCGACGAGGCCGTGTCTTTTCCCAAGGCAACAAAAAACCCGCCAAAGGGCGGGCTCTTCGTAAAGTGGCGGAGCGGACGGGACTCGAACCCGCGACCTCCGGCGTGACAGGCCAGCATTCTAACCGACTGAACTACCGCTCCACATTTTTACTGCTTCCAGTACTACACCAACAGATTTCATCCTTGACCACTCTTACCGCTGCGCCGGAATCCGGTTTGCCGTTAGAGTGGCGTCCCCACGGGGATTCGAACCCCGGTCGCCACCGTGAAAGGGTGATGTCCTAGGCCTCTAGACGATGGGGACGTATCTAATTTTGGTGGAGCCAGGCGGGATCGAACCGCCGACCTCCTGCATGCCATGCAGGCGCTCTCCCAGCTGAGCTATGGCCCCGTTGTGCCTCTGGAAGCCCGAAAGAATAGATAGGGTTGGCGATTTCGTCAAGCGTTCGTTGCGAAAATTTTTCAACTTTTCTTCACGAATGAATCACAACAAGCAGTTACGTGAACGCGGCTTTCTAGCGGCTGCGGTGCAAACGCGCTTCGTGCTGTGCAAACGACCGTCTTCGCGACGTGGGGCTGTGTATCGCGTGTGCGATTGTTAGTCTTGCGAGACGCTCCGACGGATTTCATTGATGCACGATTTGCACTTCATCCAGGACCTCGCGACCGTCATGTTGATCGCGGGCCTGACGACGGTGATTTTTCAGCGGCTGCGTCAGCCAGTCGTACTCGGATACATCATCGCCGGCGTGCTGGTCGGCCCTTATACGTTTCCCGTGGTGTTCATCCACGACGAGCAGACCATCCGCACCTTGTCCGAGCTCGGCATGATCCTTCTGCTGTTTGCCCTGGGCCTGGAATTCAGCCTGAAAAAGCTGCGCGAGGTGGGCGGCGCCGCGCTGGTGGCGGCGGTGTGCGAAATCGTGTTGATGCTGTGGCTCGGCTACGAAATCGGTCGCTTCTTTGGCTGGACGTCGATGGATGCGCTGTTCCTCGGCGCCATGCTTTCGATGTCTTCGACCACCATCATCATGAAGGCGCTGGACGATCTGGATCTGAAGCGCGAGCGCTTCGCGCAGTTGATGTTCGGCATCCTGATCATCGAGGACGTGATCGCCATTGTGCTGATGGCGTTGCTGACGGGCATCGCGAGTACCGGCGGCCTGGAGGCGAGCGAGGCGATGGCGGCGGTGGGAAGGCTCACGCTTTTCATGGCGGTGTCGCTGGTGGTGGGGCTTTTGCTGGTGCCGCGCGTGGTGGACTACATCGCACGCGTGAGCCGTGACGACGTGCTGCTCGTTGCCGTGCTGGGCCTGTGTTTCGGCTTCTGCCTGCTGGTGACCGAGATGGGTTACAGCGTGGCGCTGGGCGCCTTCATGATTGGCGCTATCGTGGGCGAATCGCAGAGTGTGGAGCGGATCGAGCGCATCATTGGACCCGTGCGGGACATGTTCAGCGCGATCTTCTTCGTCGCCATCGGCATGCTGATCGACCCGGCGATGCTCAAGGAATATTGGCTGCCCATCATCGTGGTGACGACGGTGGTGGTGTTGGGCAAGGTCATTACCTGCAGCTTCGGCACGTTCGTGGCGGGCAATGACGGTCGTACGTCGTTGCGCGTGGGCATGGGCCTGGCGCAGATCGGCGAGTTCTCTTTCGTGATCGCCTCGCTCGGCCTCACGCTCAAGGTGACCAGCGGCTTCCTCTATCCCGTGGCGGTGGCTGTGTCGGCCATTACCACCTTCCTCACGCCGTACCTCATTCGCGCCTCGGATCCGCTGGCGAGCACACTTTCGCGCCGAATGCCCAAAAGCCTGATTGGATTGTTGGGTGCCTATACGGAGTGGATGGGTAATCTCAGTCTGAGCGGGCAGGGCGCGGTAGTGGCGAAGATGATCCGGCGCCTGGTGTGGCACGTCATCATCAACATGATGCTGGTGGTCGCCGCGTTCCTGATCATGTCGTATCTCTATCGCCGCGGCTTCTTCCATTGGGATTTCCTGGCCGAGAGCCCGCAGGTGAAACGCAGCCTGGCGTGGTCGATCGCAGCCCTCATCTCATTGCCGATGATCGTGGCGGCGTACCGCAAAGCCTCGGCGCTCGGCATGTTGCTGGCGGAGCTGAGCATTCCCGAGCGCATCGGCGGTGCCTACAACATGCACATCCGCAGCATCCTGGCGCGCTTCATCCCGCTGGTCACTATGTGGGTGCTCGGACTGCTGGTGGCGGCATTGGCCTCGACCATCCTCCCGCCGCGCGAGGTGGCGATCGTCCTGGTGCTCGTCTTGTTGCTGCTGGCGTGGCTGCTGTGGCGTGGCCTGGTGCAGGTGCATGCGCGCCTGCAGGCGGCCTTGCGCGACACGCTGGACAAGCCGGGGCGCTCCGACGACGGACATGGGTGACCGCTAGGGAGCGTAGGTGAAGCGGATCGGATGTGGAAAATTCGTAAAAAACCGCGGTTTTTGCCGAAATGTGAACTTTTAATCACGACTGACGGTCATAGGCCCACTATCGTTGCCAAGACTTAGCAAGCACCGCACAATGCGGGGCCTGCCTCCATCGGGGGGGCTTAAGTCCGGTAGCGCCGGCACATCCAAATACGAGGGAGTTCTACATGAAGCATTTTCTGCGTCCCACGCTGACGGCGGCCGCGCTCGCTGTTGCTCTGGGCATGACCGCTGGCGTGCACGCACAGGCCGCGAAGCCCGCAGCCGCCCCGGCTGCGGCTCCGGCTGCGGTCGACAAGACCAAAGCCAGCTACGTGGTCGGTTGGGACCTGGCCAGCTCGCTGCCGCCGCTGGTCCGCGAGGAAGTGGATCCGGCCACCGTGGCTCGCGCCCTGCAGTCCGCCCTGTCGGGCCAGAAGCCGACCATGAGCGAAGCCGAAGCCAAGCAGGTCCGCGACGCGTTCGTGGCCAACCTGCAGGCCAAGGCCAAGGCTGAGTACACCCAGGTGGCCTCCAAGAACCAGACCGAAGGCGCTGCGTTCCTGGCCAAGAACAAGACCGCCGCTGGCGTGAAGACCACCGCTTCGGGTCTGCAGTATCAGGTGATCAGCCAGGGTACCGGTGCTCGTCCGGGTCCGAGCGACACCGTGCAGGTCAACTACGTCGGTTCGTTCGTGAACGGCGAAGTGTTCGACGATTCGGCCAAGCATGAAGGCGGCGGCGCCGCTTCCATCCCGCTCGCCGGCGTGATCCCGGGCTTCCGCGAAGGCATGCAGCTGATGCAGGTCGGCGGTCACTACAAGTTCTTCATCCCGTCGAACATCGCCTACGGCGCCCAGCCGCAGAACGGCTTCCCGCCGAATGCGACGATCATCTTCGACGTCACCCTGGTCAAGACCGGCCCGACGCCGGCTGGCGAGCAGGCTGGCGGCGCAAAGTAATCGCGGCGAGAGCTGGTTGAAATACCCACGGGGCGCGAAGCAATTCGCGCCCCGTGTCTTTTGTAGCGGGCGGCTATTCGTCGCGGCATGGGTCTTCCCTGCAACCGTGGCCACTATCGGGCTGTTAGAATCCCGCCTTCTGTCTTCTGGAGTTTTCACGACAATGAAGGTCACGATCTTCGGCACCGGTTACGTGGGTTTGGTCACCGGCGCCTGCTTAGCTGAAATGGGCAACCACGTGGTCTGCGTCGATATCGATGCAGGCAAGGTCGAGCGCCTGAAAAACGGCGACATCCCCATTTATGAGCCGGGCCTGGAGCCCATCGTCAAACGCAATCACGCGAGCGGACAGCTGGACTTCACCACGGATCCCGCGCCGGGCATTGCGCATGGGCAGGTGGTGTTCATCGCCGTGGGCACGCCGCCGGACGAAGACGGCAGCGCGGACCTCAAGTATGTGCTCGGCGTGGCTCGCACGATCGGACAGCACATGGATCGCTACACGGTGGTCGTGAACAAGTCGACGGTACCTGTGGGCACGGCCGACCGCGTGCGCGACGCGATCGCCGACGAACTTGCCAAGCGCGGTGCCTCAGTCGAGTTCGACGTGGTGTCCAATCCGGAATTTCTGAAGGAAGGTGACGCGGTGGAGGATTGCCTGCGCCCTGACCGTATCGTTATTGGCAGCTCCAGCGAGCGGGCGATCGGCGTGTTGCGCAAGTTGTATGCACCATTCAATCGTAACCATGAGCGTACCGTGGTGATGGACGAGCGTTCCGCCGAGCTGACCAAGTACGCGGCCAACGCGATGCTCGCCACCAAGATCAGCTTCATGAACGAGATCGCCAACATCGCCGAGCGCGTGGGTGCGGACGTGGAGCTGGTGCGCCAGGGCATCGGTTCGGATCCGCGCATCGGCTATCACTTCATCTATCCGGGCGCCGGCTACGGCGGTTCGTGCTTCCCCAAGGACGTGCAGGCGCTGGAACGCACGGCGCGCGGCGTCGGCTACAACGCCCGTTTGCTAGGCGCGGTGGAGTCGGTCAACCACGATCAGAAGACCAAGCTGTTCGACCTGATTTCGCGGCACTTCAACGGCGAACTCGCGGGCAAGACCATTGCGTTGTGGGGCCTGGCCTTCAAGCCGAACACCGACGACATGCGCGAGGCCTCGAGCCGCAACCTGATGGAGGCCTTGTGGAAGGCGGGTGCCATGGTGCGCGCGTTCGATCCCGAGGCACGCCACGAAACGCATCGCATCTACGGCGACCGCGATGATCTGGCGCTGTGCGATAGCGCCTATAAAGCGTTGGAAGGTGCCGACGTGCTCGCCATCGTGACCGAATGGAAAGCCTTCCGCAGCCCGGATTTCGCGCGCATCCGCAGCATGCTCACGGAGCCGGCGGTGTTCGATGGCCGCAATCTCTACGATCCGGTGGCGGTGGAAGAAGCGGGCCTGGCGTACTACGGTATCGGTCGCGGCCGCAGCCTGAGGCAGTGAGCATGGCGGACGAATCCTTGCAGCAGCGATTGACGGAGCTCGAAGTGCGACTCACCTTTGTCGATGACACGGTGAACGCACTGGCCTCCGCCGATGCGGAGCTGTCGATGCGTCTGGCCGCGCTGGAGGATGTCATTCGCGGATTGCGCAGCGAGTTGTCTTCGTTGCGCAGCTCGCAAGGACACGATCCGCACAGCGAGCCGCCGCCGCCGCATTATTGATCGACGCCCACTTTTCGTAACAGCAGCACAGCAAGCGAGTTTCAACCATGGCCGATTCCCTGCGCGATCAGCTGCTCAAGAGTGGCATCGTCAAACAGGTCCGCGAAGAAAAGCGCCCTTCGGCGCCGCCCGGTGCCAAGCCGTTCCAGCAACGCCACGGCGGTTCGCCGTCCAAGGGCGGCAAGCCGGGCCAGCACAAGCCGCATGGCAAACCTTCGGCGCCCAAGAGCCAGGAGGAAATCGACCTGGCCAAGGCTTACGCCATTCGTGCGCAAACCGAGGCGAACGAGCGCAAGCGTGCCGAGCAGGCAGCGGCCGAAGAGGCGCGTGTTCGTCGCGAGCGCAAGCTCAAGATCCAGCAGTTGCTGGAGGGCAAGACGTTGAACAAGCCCGACGTCGACCATGTTCGCCACTTCGAATATGGCGGAAAGATTCGTCGCGTGCATGTCGACGCCGATCAGCTCAAGGCCATCAATGCCGGCGAGTTGGGCGTGGTGCAGCAGCAGGGGCGTTACCTGGTGGTGACGCGCGAGCTCGCCGAGCAGGTGAAGGCCATCGATGCGAACCAGATCGGGTTGCTGGTGGAGCCGGGCAGTGCGGGCGGTGTCGGCGAAGACGGCGTGCCGGACGACTTGATGTGGTGATGTGATCGGTTTCGTCGTCGCCAAAGAAAACGCCCGGCTCAGGCCGGGCGTTTTGCGTTGCGAAGGCGAGTGCCGATCAGGCGTCGTCGTTGGAGCCTTGTGACGGTGCGTCACTCGTAGGCACTTCGAAACCGCTCTTGGCGAGGGTCGGTAGGTCCCAGCCGTTCTTGGGCGTAAAGCGCTCGCCATAACGCTGTGCGAGTCGCTCCAGCTTGCCTTTCACCACGGTCGCGCCTTCGCTGCGCACGTATTGGATCGGGCCGCCACGGAACGGGGCGAAGCCGGTGCCGAAGATCACGCCGGCATCGAGCAGGTCCGCATCGTCGACAACCTGGTCCGCCAGGCAGGCCACGGCTTCGTTGACCATGGGAAGAATCATGCGGTCCTGCAGGTCGGCCGGTACCGCGTAGTCCGGATCGACTTCCGGTTTCTGCGGCTTGCCGTCCTGCCACACATAGATGCCCTGGCCGTCCTTCTTGCCGCGCTTGCCGGCGGCGAGTTTGTCTTCAAGGCCGGGCGGCAATTCCAGGCCGAGGAAGGGCGCGAGCTCCTTGCCGACCGAGGCGCACACATCCAGGCCCACCGTATCGGCCAGCTCGATTGGCCCCATCGGCATGCCGAACTTCTTCGCTTCCTTGTCGAGCACCGGGCCAGGCACGCCTTCGCTGTACAGGCGCATCGATTCGAGCAGGTAAGGCATGAGGATGCGATTGACCAGGAAGCCCGGCGTGCCCTTCACGGCCACCGGCAATTTGCCGATGGCCTTGCAGAAGGCGAGCGCGCGCTTTTCGGCATCGGCGTTAAGCTGGTCGTGGCGCACCACTTCCACCAGCGGCATCTGCGCGACCGGATTGAAAAAGTGCAGGCCGAGGAATCGCTGCGGCGCCTTCAGGCCCACGCGAAGTTCATCCAGCGGAATGCTAGAGGTGTTGGTGGCGAGCAGCTCGTTGGATTGGAACTGCGGTTCGATGGTCGTGTACAGCGCTTTCTTCGCGTCGGCATTCTCATAGATCGCCTCGATGGCGAGGTCGGCCGTGGCCACGCCCTTGCCTTCGACATCGGCACGCAGGCGGCGAACGGTGGCTTCCACCTTGTCGGCCGTCTTGAGCTTCTTTTCATACAGCTGGCGGGCACGATCCAGCGCAGGCTGGATGAACTTCATCTCGCGGTCCTGCAGCGTGACCTCGAAGCCTTTGAAGGCGGCCCACGCCGCGATGTCGCCGCCCATGACGCCGGCACCGACAACGTGCACATGCTTGATGCCGTGATCGATCCCGCTGCCCTGGCTCTTCATGCGCTCCTGCAGGAAGAAGATGCGGATGAGGTTCTGTGCGGTCGACGTTTCGGCCAGCTTGGCTACCGAGCGCGCTTCCAGGCGGAGACGTTGCTGGATGCTGGCGCCGCCGCGTTTCCACACATCGATCAGCGCGAACGGTGCGGGATAATGTTCCTTGCGTACCTTGGCGGCCGTCTGTTTGATGACCATCGGCGCGAGGAATTGCCGGGCCAGCCAGGTGTTGGTGGCCCAGGCCTTGGCGCGCAGCGCGAATGGGCGCACATGCGGGCGACGCAACAGGGCGCGCGCCTCGGCCAGCAATTCGGCGGGAGGCGCAAGCCGGTCGACCACGCCCAGTGCCAACGCACGCTTGGCCGACAAGGCCTTGCCAGTAAGCATGACGGGCAGGGCATCGGTGGCGCCGATCAGCCGCGGCAGCCGTGCCGTGCCGCCCCAGCCCGGATGGATGCCGAGCATCACTTCGGGAAGGCCGATGCGGGTCTTGTCATCGTCGGCGGCGATGCGCTGGCGACAGGCCAGGATCAATTCGGTGCCGCCGCCCATGCAGGCGCCATGGATGGCCGCCACGGTGGGACAGGGCAGGCGGGCCAGCGACTCATAGACGCGCTGACCGTTCTCGATGTTCTCCAGCACCGTGCCCTGCTGGGCATAGGTAACGAACTCCTTGATGTCCGCGCCCACCGCAAAACCGAACGGCTTGGCCGAATGGATCAGCACGCCGGCCGGTTTCTCGATGGCCAGGCGTTCCACGATCTGGCCTAGTTCATCCAGCACATCGCGCGAGATGGCGTTGACGTTGCTGCCGGCGCGGTCGAGGGACAGGGTCACGATGCCGCTGTCGTCCAGGCTCGTCTTCCAATGATTGAAGCGCAATCCTTCGAACATGGGGATAAAGAGGGTGGCCACGAAGCGCTCCACCATACCCTCCCGTAGCGAGGATTGCGAGACAAGCACGGGTCGCCCGCGAGCGGATGAACACCCCGTAAAAACCCGAGCTGTGCGCTGCCGCATGAAACGGGCCGCGGTTTCCGGCGAGGCTTGGTTCCTCCCTATGCGAATCGCCGCAGAACACGTAATTTAGGTCGGAATGAATACGTCCATCGCCACCCCCGCCAGCCCTACCCAGGACGGCGCTGAGATCCTCGAGCGCATCCTGGCGGCTCGAGGCAATTTGATTGCGCTCGATGGCGGCGAGGAGGTTGGCCTGCTCGCCCAACTTCGCCCGCTGGTACGTCGGAGCGGGCAGGCGGTGTATCTGTGGAATCCGGAACTGGGGCTGGGCAACCTGCGCGAAGAGCATGTCAGCCTGCCCGGATCGCAACGCCTCAATATCGCCCTGCGCTACATGTTGCAGAGCAATCACTTCGGCATCTACCTGCTGCAGCGGCTGCCGCTGCCATTGCCCATGGCCGATGCCACGCTGTTGCGCCAGCTGGCGCGCGCCACGGCAAGCCATGTCCGGCGCGTGGTGGTGCTCGATCCGCCGGAGTCACTCGTGTCCAGTTTCAACGATGTGCTGGTGCGCCTGAGCTGCCAGCCCAAGCCGGCGCAACGTCCGCGTCTGCGCGACGGCCGCTGGATGCTCTGACATGGCGAGTCCTGCTGGCATTCTCGTCGTCGCGGCGCAGCGTGAGCTGCGTCGGTCCCTGTTCGACACGTTCGACCGTGACGGGCATTTCGTCGTCCATTCCGCGCGCGACGCCACGCACGCGGGCATCCTGCTGGAAGGCCGCCCGCCGCTGGCTTTGATCGTCATCGTGTTCGAAGGCGACGGCCGCGAAGGCATGGCGGGCATCGAGGTGCTGCGCGGCGTGCCGGCATGCATCGGCGCTCCCATTCTTGCAGTGCTTGACGACAACGCCGTGCTCAAGCCTAACGTGCTGCCCGCGGGCATTGCCGACTGGCTGTATGCCTCGCAGATCGAACACGAGCTGCTTTCGCGCTGGCAGCGCGTGCACCGCATGGCCGTGCGATCGGAGGGCCTGGAAGGCCAGGCGCCAACGAGTGGCGGCGACTACCGTTTTGCCTTCGACGAAGTAGATAGCGAGTGGTTGATCGTGGACCCGGCCCGCGGCCAGTTGGTCGATTACAGCCCCGCCGTAGCGCGCAACAGCGGTCTGGGTGATCACGAACTGCGCGGCCGTCCGATCAAGGACATCCTGGCTTTCACCGAATCGACCGTCGAACAGGTGATTGCCGAAGGTTCGCGCCAGTGGCACCCGGGACGCCGACGCTCGTCGCGCGGCGGTGACTCCGGCGAGGCGAGTGCGCGGGCGGTCAATCACGCCGGTCGCGATGCCGTGGCGCTGATGTTCCGCAGCGACCGGGCCAGTGCGCGCGCCGAAGTGGCGCTGGCGTTGCTGGCGCGCATGTTCGGTTCGGGTAGCGGCGACGAAGGCATCGCCGAGGCCGCGCGCCTGTTGTTCGAAGACATGGGCCTGGATTACGTCGCCGTGTGGTCGGCTCGTCCCGACGAGGGTGGCGCACCCGTGCAGCTCGTGCAGTACTGGCGCGGCGACGAGCAGCTTTGGCCGGGTCCGCATCTGCAAAGTTCGTTGCGTCTGGTGCTGTCGGGCCAGGCGATGCTGCATCAATCCGACGCGGGTCGGTTGGCGCCGATGGATCCCTTGCTGGCGCAGCTGGGCCTGGCGGGTTTCGCGGGATGGCCGTTGCAGGACGAGCGGCGCACCGTGTTGGGTGCCTTGCTGGTCGGCACCCGTCAACCGCTGCCGTCGCTCGCCATCGTGCAGCCGGTGCTGCGTTGTGCGGCGTCGCGCTTCGCGCACGCCATCGAGTTGCGGCACACGCGTGAGCAAGGCCGTGCCGAAGGTTTGCTCGACGCGCTTACCGGCTTGCCCAATCGACTGCTGTTCAACGACCGACTCGATACGGTCATTCGCGAAGCCAACCGCACCGGCGAATGCTTCGCGCTGCTGTTCGTCGACCTGGATCGCTTCAAGACCATCAATGACACGCTGGGCCATGCCGTGGGCGACCAGGTGTTGCTCACCACCACGCAGCGCCTGCGCGGCAGCGTGCGGGCCTCCGATACCGTGGCCCGTTATGCCGGCGACGAATTCGTAGTGATCCTGCGCCACATCGTGAAGAACGAAGACGTGCTGCGCATCGCCGAAAAGATCGTGCAGGTGATGGGCGCGCCGCTGCGCATCGACGACGGCACGGAGTTGCAGGTCACCGCATCCATCGGTGTGAGCTTCTTCCCCGATGACGCGCCCGACGCCGACACGCTGCTCAAGCACGCCGACGAGGCGATGTACGCCGCCAAGAGCCTGGGCCGCAACAACTACCAGATCTTCGAGGGCAGTGCCGAGCAGTCCCAGCAGCAGAACCTCGCGCTGAAGTCCGGCCTGCGCCACGCGGAGCACAAGGGCGAACTGCGCGTGTTCTATCAACCGCAGGTGGATGCCGTCACCGAAGACATCGTGGGCATGGAGGCGCTGGTTCGCTGGGAGCATCCCGAACTCGGCTTCATCGGCCCCGGCTTCTTCATTCCGCTGGCGGAGGAAACAGGCCTGATCGTTTCCATCGGCGAATGGGTGCTGCGCGCCGCTTGCCGGCATGCGCAGGAATGGGAGCGCCGTTTCGGCCTGGGCCTGCGGCTGGGCGTGAATCTCTCTGCGGTGCAGCTGATGCAGCCCAATCTGCTGGAGATTGTGTCCGCCGCGCTCGACGAGAGCGGGCTGGAGGCCAACCTGCTGGAAATGGAGATCACCGAAAGCATCAGCATCAAGGCGGCGCCCAACCTGGTGGAGAACCTGCAGGGCCTGCATCGACTGGGCGTGCGCATCGCCATCGACGACTTCGGCACCGGTGCTGCCTCGCTCGACTACCTGCGCAAGCTGCCGGCGGACCGCATCAAGATCGACCAGAGCTTCGTCAAGAATATCGGCGTGGACCCCGACGACGAGGCCATCGTGCGCGCCACCATCGAGATGGCCCATCGCCTCAAGCGTGGCGTGGTGGCCGAAGGCGTGGAGACGGAACAGCACATGGAGTTCCTGCGCGCCAACCACTGCGACGAGCTGCAGGGCTTCCTGTTCTGCCGCCCGCTGCCCCAGCCGGTGTTCGAAAAGCTGCTGCTGGAGCGCCAACGCCTGCTTGCCGGCATCAGCGACACGGCTGCGTGACTTGCATGGGCCGCGAAGGGCCCCATACTTCACGATAGGGCGCCTGAAGCGCCCGTGGGCCGCACTGCCGGGGCGGTGGTGGTCCTTTCGTCATGGCTGGTGCTCCGCTGGGGTGCCCATGCGTTTCCACCATCGGTGTCGCTACGTAGGCGCACTTGTCGTCCCGGGATGGGGGCATGCTGAACTAGAACGTACAGTTCTTGTCTGAGCAACTCGCATCCATTCAAAGGCATCCCAGGGCGCGTGGCAGCATCGACGAAGGAGATGGCCCGGATGGGCGAAAATGAACTGGACAGTGCGCTGGTCGAGCGCGTCCAACAGGGGGACAAACGGGCCTTCGATCTGCTGGTGCGCAAGTATCAGCACAAGGTCATAGGCCTGGTCACCCGCTATGTGAAGAACCACGCTGAATGTGAAGACGTGGCCCAGGAGGCTTTCATCCGTGCCTGGAGGGCCATTGGCTCCTTCCGTGGCGAGAGTGCTTTCTATACTTGGCTGTACAAGATTGCGGTGAACACGGCCAAGAATCACCTGGTGGCCATGGGCCGCCGTCCGCCTGCCGACGATATCGCCATCGACGATGCCGCCTTCGTGCCCGGCGCGGACCGCATGCACGAGAGCGCCACGCCCGAGCGCGAACTCATGCGACAGGAAATTGAACAAACCGTATTTTCCACTGTCCAAGCCCTGCCTGAGGAATTGCGGACCGCGATCACCCTGCGTGAAGTGGACGGCCTCAGCTACGAAGAAATCGCCGAGGCGATGGGCTGTCCGATCGGTACGGTACGTTCACGTATTTTTCGGGCGCGCGAAGCTATCGATGAAAAATTGCGGCCACTGCTCTCAGACCGCGAGGTCAAAAAACCATGACTGATCATCAACGCGAAAACCTCTCTGCCGGCATGGACGGCGAACTGTCGAAGGAAGAGCTGCGCTTTCTGTTGCGCCGCCTCGACCATGACGCTTCGCTCCAGCAGGACTGGTCGCGCTACCACGTGGTCCGTGACGGTCTGCGTCGCGAGCTCTCCCCGCTCGCTTCGGAAGGCTTCGCTTCCCGTGTCATGCAGGCCATCGAGCGCGAAGGCGCGTCGGTCCAGCAGGGCAAGCGCAGGCATTGGCTGCACTGGTCCGCGGGTGGCGCCATTGCCGCCGGCGTAGCGGTGGCGGCATTGATGGTGGCCCAGCCGGCCGGGCAGGGCGCTGATCGTCTCTCGGCGCAGGTGGCCACGCCGTCGGTGCCTGCGGCACAGAATGCCCTGGTCGCTCAGTCGGAAACGCCCGCCGTGGCGCCGCCGGGGCTCAATGTCTATTCCGAAGTACCGTACAAGATGAGCCAGCAGGCCTCGGCCACGCTGGAAGGCGATGGCGGCACGCCGTTGTATTCGCGCAACAGCCTTACCCCGTACCGGGTTGCGCGCTACCCCGTGGTCAGCAATGGCGATGGCCGGTATCTGCTGCTGATTCATCCGGACCAGCAGCCCGCGCAGGCCGCCGCCGGGCCGCAATGATCGAAGGCCGTGTGTCCGTTGCCGCGGCCTGATCGTTCCCTTTCAACCTCTCCATGCCTGTCTGAACTGCGGGCCGGCATGGTGTGCCTGAAACGCAGAAGGAGAAGTGCATGAATCGACTTGCCTTGCGTACGCTGTCGTGCGCCGTCGTGATGAGTTTGGCGCTGGCCGGTGGTGTGCAGGCCCAGAGTGCGGCGCCGACGTTGTCCGGCCTGCCCGACTTCACCGGCATCGTGCAGAAGAACGCCCCGGCCGTGGTGCATGTGGAGGCGAAGTACAGCGGCAAGAAGCAATCGAAAGCCCGTTCGGGCGCGCGCGGCATGCCCGATGCGCCGGACGATGATGACGATCCGCAGATGGAAATGTTCCGCCGCTTCTTCGGCATGCCGATGATGCCTTCGCCCGAGGAGCAGCAGCATACGTCGCTGGGTTCGGGGTTCATCATCTCTGCCGACGGCTATGTGCTTACCAACAATCATGTGGTGGACGGCGCCGATACGGTGACCGTGCGCCTGCAGGATCGCCGCGTGCTCACCGCGAAGGTGGTGGGCAGCGACCCGCAATACGACATCGCCTTGCTCAAGGTCGACGCCAAGGGCGGCTTGCCGGCCGTTTCCGTGGGCGACTCGCGCACGCTCAAGCCCGGGCAGTGGGTGCTGGCGATCGGTTCGCCGTTCGGCTTCGACTACACGGTGACGCAAGGCATCGTCAGTGCGGTGGGACGTAACCTGGGCAGCCAGGACCAGCCGTATACCTCCTTCATCCAGACGGACGTGCCGATCAATCGCGGCAATTCCGGCGGCCCGCTGTTCGACTTGCAGGGACGCGTGGTCGGCGTCAATTCGCAGATCTATTCCAACACCGGCGGTTACCAGGGCGTGGCGTTCTCCATCCCGATCGACGTGGCCATGAACGTGGTCAAGCAGATCAAGGAGAAGGGCTATGTCTCGCGCGGCCAGCTCGGCGTGATGGTGCAGCAGGTCAGCGACGACATGGTCAAGGCGTTGAAGCTGGACAATGCCAACGGCGCGGCCGTGACACAGGTGAACAAGGGCAGTGCCGCCGACAAGGCGGGCATTCGTCCGGGTGACGTGATCCTTGCGTACAACGGCCAGAGCATCAACCAGAGTGCGGATCTGCCGCCACTGGTCGGTCAGACGCCGCCGGGCACCAAGGCCACCATCGAGATCCTGCGCGACGGCAAGAAGGAAAGCGTGCCGGTCACCGTGGCCGAAATGCCTCGCGACAAGAATGCCGTGATGGCGTCGACCGATGCCGGGCAGCCTGCCGCCAAGGCCGGGGCCAGTGCGTTGGGCCTGTCCGTTCAGGACCTGGATGGCGATACGCGCCAGCAACTGGGCCTCAAGGCGGGCGAGGGCGTAGGCATCAGCAATATTTCCGGTTCGGTGGCGGCGCGAGCGGGATTGCAGCCGGGCGACGTGATCCTGATGGTCAACCAGAAAAAGGTCGGTAGCGCGGCCGCTTTCCATGAGGCCACGAAGGATGCGAAGCCGGGCGAGACGGTGCTGCTGCTGGTCCGCCATGGCGACCAGAGCGGTTTCATCGGGCTGACTGTGCCCGGTGGCAAGGACGACTGAGGCCACGGTTCGCGGCCCGATGGCAGTGCCGCGAACGGTGACTTCGTCGTATTCCGGCGTGGTATAGCCGGAATGACCGGGACGATGGGCGCTTGGGCCACCGTCGTCCCGGAGGCAGGGAGGGATCGCGCGACGCCCCGCAACGGGGCGTGCCGATCTCGCCAATCCCTTTGAGAATGCCGGCTTTTTGCGGTGCACGAAGCGGCATGGTTCCATGCGATAATGCTGGGTTCGTGTGACCATCCCGGTCATGCGCTGCCTGCGCGTACCGCAGATCAGTGAACGCCGCTAGCGTGCTCCATGGAACTGATTCGAAACTTCTCCATCATTGCCCATATCGATCACGGCAAGTCCACCTTGGCGGACCGCATCATCCAGATCTGCGGCGGCTTGACCGAACGCGAGATGGAAGCGCAGGTGCTCGACAACAATCCCATCGAGCGCGAGCGCGGCATCACCATCAAGGCGCAGTCGGTGTCGCTGCCGTACAAGGCGCGCGACGGCAAGACCTATCAGCTGAACTTCATCGACACGCCGGGCCACGTCGACTTCTCCTATGAAGTCAGCCGTTCGCTGGCCGCGTGCGAAGGCGCGTTGCTGGTGGTGGATGCGGCGCAGGGCGTCGAAGCGCAGTCCGTCGCCAACTGCTACACGGCGGTGGAGATGGGCCTGGAAGTGGTGCCGGTGCTCAACAAGATCGACCTGCCCACGGCCGATCCGGAAAAGGTCAAAGGCGAAATCGAGGCCGTCATCGGCATCGACGCCGATGACGCCGTTGCCGTGAGTGCGAAGACCGGCCAGAACGTGGTGGAAGTGCTCGAAGCCATCGTGGCGCGCATTCCTCCACCGAAGGTGGGCGACACCGATCGCCTGCAGGCGCTGATCATCGATTCGTGGTTCGACAACTACCTGGGCGTGGTGTCGCTGGTGCGCGTGGTGCAGGGCGAGATCAAGCCCGGCGACAAGCTGCTGGTGATGTCCACCGGCCGTGCGCACGAAGTGAGCGAAGTGGGCGTGTTCACGCCCAAGCGCAAGAAGCTGGCCAAGCTGTCGCCTGGCGAAGTGGGCTGGATCACGGCCTCGATCAAGGACGTGCACGGCGCGCCCGTGGGCGACACGCTCACGCTGGCGGCCAAGCCGGCCGAGAAGCCGCTGGCGGGTTTCCAGACCATGCAGCCGCGCGTGTTCGCGGGCCTGTTCCCGGTCTCGGCCGACGATTATCCGGCGTTGCGCGAGGCACTCGACAAGCTGCGCCTGAACGATGCGGCGCTGTTCTTCGAGCCCGAAAGCTCCGAGGCGATGGGTTTCGGTTTCCGCTGCGGCTTCCTCGGCATGCTGCACATGGAAATCGTGCAGGAGCGCCTGGAACGCGAATACGATCTGGACCTGATCACCACGGCACCCACGGTGGTGTACGAAGTGCTCAAGAGCGACGGTTCGATCCTGATGCTGGACAACCCGGCCAAGCTGCCGGCGCCGCATCTGATGACGGAAATCCGCGAGCCGATCATCGTCGCCAGCATCCTCACGCCGCCGGACTACATCGGCAACATCATCACGCTGTGCGAAGAGAAGCGCGGCGTGCAGCGCTCCATCCAGTACCTGGCCACGCAGGTGCAGATCACCTACGAAATGCCGCTGGCCGAAGTGGTGCTCGACTTCTTCGATCGCCTGAAGTCGGTGTCACGCGGTTATGCGTCGATGGACTATCACTTCGAGCGCTTCGAGGCAGGCCCGTTCGTGCGCGTGGACGTGCTGATCAATGGCGATCGCGTGGATGCGCTGAGCCTGATCGTGCATCGCGTCCACGCCGAGCGTCGCGGTCGCGACCTGGTGGAGCGCATGAAGGACCTGATTCCGCGCCAGCAGTTCGACGTGGCCATCCAGGCCGCCATCGGCGCGCAGATCGTCGCCCGTTCCACCGTGAAGGCCCTGCGAAAGAACGTGCTGGCCAAATGCTACGGCGGCGACGTGAGCCGAAAGAAGAAGCTGCTGGAGAAGCAGAAGGAAGGCAAGAAGCGCATGAAGCAGGTGGGACGCGTGGAAATCCCACAGGAAGCGTTCCTTGCCGTATTGAAGGTGGATAAGTAAAGCTGGGCCCGGAACATGGATGGCGATAGCGGCTTGCTGCCGCCTTGCCTGTCGATGATTCCTGCAACACCCTCGTTCCCATGCTCCCGAGGAGCTTTCAATGGATTTTGATTTTTCGGCGATTCTGCTTGGCCTGACCGTGCTGTTCGGTGTGGTGTGGGGCCTGGACCGCCTGTTGTTCTACAAGTCGCGCAAGGCCAAGGCCGAGGCGGCGGGCAAGGAGCTGCACGAGCCGGTGGCGGTGGACTGGGCCCGCTCCTTGTTCCCGGTGGTGCTGGTGGTGCTGGTGCTGCGCTCGTTCGTGGCCGAGCCGTTCCGCATTCCGTCGGGTTCGATGATGCCGACGCTGGACGTGGGCGACTTCATCCTGGTGAACAAGTTCTCCTACGGCCTGCGCATGCCGGCGTTCAACAACAAGTTCGTGAGCCTGGGCGAGCCCAAGCGCGGCGACGTGGTGGTGTTCCGTTTCCCGGGATACCTGTGCGAAGACGGCGGCAAGCTGGTGCGCAGCGGCGACCAGAGTTGCGCCGATCCGCACGCCCCGGTGCCCAGCCAGAACTGGATCAAGCGCGTCATCGGCGTACCCGGCGATCGCGTGGAAATGCATGGCGATCAGCTGATCGTGAACGGCGAGCCGGTGGCTGCCGATCTCATCGGGCCCTATGAAGGCGATCCCAAGCGCGCCGAGTCGCGCCTGATGCTGGAAATGGGCGCCACGGTGTGGAACGAGCACCTGCCCAACGGCGAGGGCGGCGTGGTCAATCACCTGACGGCCCGCATGCCCAACTACGCGGTGCCGCCGCCGCTTCCCAATCCGCACGTGCCGCTGGTGGTGCCGCAGGGCTGCTACCTGGCGATGGGCGACAACCGCTACAACAGCACCGACAGCCGTTGGTGGGGCTGCCTGCCGGAGCAGAACCTGGCCGGCAAGGCCTTCCTGATCTGGCTGAGCTGGACCGGCTCGGGCGTGGCCATCCATCGCATGGGCACGATCATTCACTAAAAGCGTGACGGGCATAGGCGTGCGCCCGGTGACGTTCACGACGGCTTGGCGCGACAATGTGCACGCCAGGCCGCATCCGGAGCGTCGTGGTGGCCCATGCCAGCAAACCGGGTTTCGCCGCAAGGCGGCATAGCGAGGGGACTATGAAATCGAAGCAAACAGGCATCACCCTGATCGGGTTTCTCATCATGCTGATGGTCGTGGGCTTTTTTGGCTTCATGGCGATGAAGCTGGTGCCGGCGTATACCGAATACATGGGCGTGACCAAGGCCATGAACCAGATGGCCACCGAGGGTGGCGGCAAGTCGGTGACGCAGGTCCGCAATGACCTGATCAAGAAGCTGGATTTCCAGTACGTAAGTGACGACACCATCACGCCCCAGGACATCACCATCAAGCGCAACGGCAATGCGGCCGAGCTCAGTGTGAGCTACGACAAGCGCATTCCCTTCATGTACAACATCGACTTCCTGCTGCACTTCGAAAAGAGCGTTGCGCTGCAGGGCAATGTCGACGGCTAAGCAAGGCCCGGAATTTGACCAAGCTCGCTTATTGTTTTCGTGATCCTGCCCTGGCGCAGCTGGCGCTAACTCACCGCAGCGCCGGACGGCCAAACAATGAGCGGCTGGAATTCCTTGGCGATGCGCTGCTCGGCGTGATGGTGGCCGAAGTGCTCTACGAGGCCCACCCCAATGCCAGCGAAGGCGAGCTGTCGCGCTTGAGGGCGCAGCTGGTGAACGGCCAGGCGCTGGCCGTCATCGCCCGGGAGCTGGAGCTGGGCGATGAACTCAAGCTGGGCTCGGGCGAGCTCAAGAGCGGCGGGTTCCGCCGCGATTCCATCCTCGCCGATGCCTTCGAGGCGCTGGTGGCGGCGGTCTACCTCGATGCAGGCTTCGAAGCCTGCCGTGGCGTGGTGCGCGCCCTGTTCGAACCGCTCGTGGCGGCCATTCCACGCTCATCCAAAGATGCCAAGACCCGCCTGCAGGAGCATTTGCAGGCGCGCGGCTGGCCCTTGCCGCAGTACGATCTGATCGACAGCCATGGCGAGGACCACGCCAAGACCTTCGACGTCTCCTGCGAAATTACCGAACCGGCCCCGATCCGGGCCGATGGTCGTGGCTCCAGCCGCCGCGCCGCCGAACAGGACGCCGCTGAAACCGTGCTGCGCCGATTGCAGGAACTGAACTCATGAACGATAACGACGAACTCGATCTCGGCACGCCGGCCGAACTTCCCCACGACGATTTCCGCTGCGGCACCGTCGCGCTCGCGGGGCGTCCCAACGTGGGCAAGTCCACCTTGCTCAACGCGCTGATCGGATTCCGGCTGTCCATCGTCAGCCCGCGCCCGCAGACCACGCGCCATCGCATCCTCGGCATCGCCACCAGCGAAGCTGGGCAGATCATGTACGTGGATACGCCGGGTCTGCATCGCGGCGCCAAGCGTGCGATGAATCGCAGCCTCAACCGTGCCGCGCGCTCGGCGATCAGCGAAGTGGATCTGGTCGTGCAGGTGATCGAGGCCGGACGCTGGACCGACGAAGACGAGGCGCTGTACGACGCGCTGGTCGAGCAAAAGGTGCCGCGCCTGCTGGTGATCAACAAGGTCGACCTGACCAAGGACAAGTCGACCATGTTGCCGTTCGTGGCCGAGCTGATGGCCCGCCACAGTTTCGATGACGTGTATTACGTCAGCGCCCTCAAGGAAAAAGGGCTGAAGGAACTGGAGAAGGGCATCCTCAAGCGTCTGCCGGTGCAGCCGCCGGTGTTCGGCGAGGATGAAGTCACCGACCGCAGCGAGCGTTTCCTCGCCGCTGAAATGGTGCGCGAGCAGCTGATGCTGCGACTCGACCAGGAACTCCCGTATGCCACCACCGTGGAGATCGAGCAGTTCAGCGATCGTCCGGACGGCGTTGCCGAAATTCATGCGGTGATCTGGGTGGAGCGCGATGGCCAGAAGGCCATCGTGATCGGCAACGGCGGTGCGCAGCTCAAGGCCATCGGCACGTCGGCACGCCGCCACATGGAACGCACCTTCGAGCGCAAGGTGTTCCTGCGTCTCTGGGTGAAGGTGCGTGAGGGCTGGGTCGACGACGAGACCATGCTCAAGAAGTTCGGGTACACCGATTGACATCGCCGCGCGCGCTGATCGCCGGCGCGCGAGTCGCCAGGTGACGTTCGCGGCGGCGAGGGAAGCATTGCCGTCACGCGTTGCTTCCAGCCTGTAACCTTCACCTTCATGCGCATCGAACAGCAGCCGGCTTATGTGCTTCATTCGCGGCCCTATCGGGAGACCTCGCTGCTGCTCGAATGTCTGACCCGTGACCATGGGCGCCTGGGTGTGGTCGCCCGCGGTGTCCGGCGTGAGCGCGCGCGGGTGCAGCGCGCGCAGTTGGAACCCTTCCAGGCGTTGTCGCTCGATCTCTTGCTGCGCGGCGAACTGGCCACGTTGCAATCGGCGGAGAACGTGGCGCCGCCCTTGCGCCTGACCGGCGATGCCGGCCTTGCCGGGCTCTATCTCAATGAGCTGTCGGTGCGCCTTACCGGTCGGCAGGATCCCTTGCCCGAGCTGTTCGATGCCTATGCGCGCACACTGCCTCGACTGGCGGCCAGCGAGCCACTGGCGTGGAGTCTGCGACGCTTCGAGCGCGATCTGCTCGAAGCCGTGGGCTATGGCCTCCAGCTCGAATTCGAGGCGGAATCGGGCGAGCCGGTGGAGCCGGCCCAGCTCTATCGCTATGCGGTGGAGCAGGGGCCTTCGCCCTGCCGTCCCGGAACGGCGCACGCGTTGCGCGGTGCCGACCTGCTCGCGTTCTCCGAAGATGTGATGCCTGATGCGGCAGGCCTGTCGGCGCTGCGCGTGATGATGCGCGAGGTAATCCGCTTCCACCTCGGAGGCGGCGAACTGCGCGCCTGGCACGTGCTGGGCGCCGCCATGTCGCGCCGCTGAGGTCAGGCCTCGGCTTCGTGCCCGAGCGCCTCGATGGTGGCGAGCAGGGCGCGTCGGAAGCGCGACAGCGGAGCCAATGAACCGGAATGCCCCAGCTTCAGGTGACGCTGCAGCACCGTTGCTTGCACGCCCAGCGCCGCCGCGCCGCAAAAGCCGCAGGACGAGCGAAGCCGATGCAGGCGTTCGGCCAGCCCCTGGGTGTCGTCCAGCAGTTCATCGAGATCCTGATAGAGCGTCGCCAGTTCCGTGCGCAGCAGGGTTCGCATGGCTTTCACGACGTCCGCGTCGCCCATGGTCGCCAGTGCCTGGGCATCGTCCAGCAAGGGGGCGGCGGTCGCGCCCGCCTGGACCAGCGCAAGAATGCGGCGCAGGTCGGCCAGGTTGCAGGGCTTTTGCAGCACTTCGCTGAATTCGGCCGCGAGCAGGCGTTGGCGCTCCACCACATCCATCTCGGCGCTGGTGGCCACCGCGGTGCAGTCGGTCGAACGAGCGCCCGGATCGCTGCGCAAGGCCGTCAACACGGCCTCCGCGCCCGCACCGGGCATGCGGCAGTCCAGCAGGAGCAGATCAAAGGCCTCGTGGCGGGCCATCGCGATGGCCGAAGGGCCGTCATGACAGGCCTGGGCGTCCAGACCCAGGCTGCGCAAGGCTTCCACCAGGAAAAGGCGGCTGCTCGGGTCATCGTCGGCGACGAGGGCGCGAACGCCATCGGGCGCTCCCCGTTGGCTTGAAGGGTCGCTGGAAAGCGTGTGTTGCATGACTAGTCCGTGTCGTTCAGCTGATTTTGGCAGAATGGCGCGTCATGCGTGCCACATCAAGCCATCTCTTTCTCGGTCTTTGCCTCCTGCTATGGGCGAGCTTGGCGCTGCCGGCGCGCGCCGATGTGGCGTTGGGTGCCAAGGTGGTCAGCGTGCCCGGCCTGAAGATGCAGGGCGTCCAGTCCCAGATTGGCGAAGACGGACAGGGCGGCCTCAAGCTCAGCCTGCGTGCCGCCAAGGCCGACGTACCTGCCATCGGATGGAAGCGCGTCGGCGTGGACCTGCAGGGCGTCCTGCAACGCGACACGCACATGCGTTGGTTGTTCGACGGCACCGCGCAGCTGGCGGGCGCCCCCGGTGGCGCGCTCGGCAACGCGAAGGTCTCCATGGTCATCGACGAGGCGGCCAATACGCTGGAGATCGACCTGACGCAGGGCGCGATCCAGGCCAGCACCGCCTTGCCGCTGGATCAGCCCACGCACGCGCAGATCAGCCTCAAGGGTGTGCCGCTCGCGTGGCTGCAAGGCTTGTTGAGCACGGTGTGGTCCGGACGCGCGACCGGCGGCAAGCTCGACGCTGACATGGCGCTCGACTTGCAGGACAAGGGCCTGCAGGCATCGGGGCAATTTGCCCTGAACGGCGGTGGCTTCGACACGCCCGGCGGCGCGCTCGCCGGTCAGGCGGTCAATGGCAACGGTCGGGTCAACATCGACACCACCAGTGGACCGTCGCGCATCGATCTGGACGCGAGCCTGCGAGGCGGCGAAGTGCTGCTCGGTCCGATCTTTGCGCGTCTGCCCGATCATCCTGTGCAATTGAGCCTGTCGGCCGCCACGCGCAATGGCGCCGTGGAGTTCAGCCGCCTGCGCGTCGCGGATGCGGATGCGCTGCAGCTGGAAGGTGCGATGGCCTTCAACGCCAAGGGCGATCTGCAGCAGCTGAAGCTCGATCGCCTGCAGTCGCGTTTCCCGGCGGCTTACCAGCGTTACGGCCAGGCATGGCTGGCCACCCTGGGCTTGCGCGACATGCGCATCGAAGGCCAGCTCAGCGGCAACCTGGACCTGGGTGCCGACGGCTTGCGCAGTTTCGCCTTCGACACCGATGGTCTCGATGCCGCCGATGCCGAGGGGCGTCTTGCCGTGAAAGGATTGCGCGGCGGCCTCGACTGGAACGCGAACACCGACCGGCCGGCCACCACGCTGGGATGGCAGGCCTTGCAGGTGTATCGCATGCCCAACGGTGCCGCGCAGATGCGCTGGCAGAGTCGTGGCGGCGCCTTGAGCCTGCAGCACGCGGTGGATGTTCCGCTGCTCAACGGCCGTGTGCGCGTGGGCGATCTGGCGTGGCGTCCCGCCGCGTCCAAGGGGCGTCGTCTCGAAACCTCGCTGGCTTTCGCCGGCATCGACATGGCGGCGTTCTCGCGCGCCATGGGGTGGCCCGAATTTCCGGGCACGCTCGGCGGCGCCATTCCCGCCTTGCGCTGGGTGGACGACCGCTTCGAACTCGAAGGCGGTCTTTCGGTGAATGTGTTCGACGGCTTCGTCGACATCACCCAGTTGAGCCTGCAGGGTCCGTTCGGGCCGAGCCCCGTGCTGACGGGCGACGTGCAGCTGCGTCAACTGGATCTCGCCGCGATGACCAGCGTGTTCGACTTCGGCAGCATCACCGGCCGCATGGACGGTTCCGTCGACGATTTGCGCCTGGTGAACTGGAATCCCGTGGCATTCAAGGCCAGCCTGCTTGCCGGCGGCGGTGGACGCATCAGCCAGCGCGCCGTGAACAATCTCACCGCCGTTGGTGGCGGCGGCATGGCAGCCGGCTTGCAGGGCGCCGTGCTCAAGTTGTTCAAGACCTTCGGTTACAAGCGCATCGGCCTCAACTGCACGCTGCAGGCGTCCGTGTGCCACATGGGTGGCCTCGACAACGACGCCGATGGCTACACTATCGTCGAAGGCAGCGGCTTGCCGCGCCTGCAGGTAATCGGCCATCAGACGCAAGTGGACTGGCCGACCCTGCTTCGCCGATTGAAGGTCGCCATCGAAGGCAATGGACCGGAAGTCCACTAGCAATACCCCATCCCCGAAGGAGTCGAACATGCGCAAGCTCGTCTATGGATTGCTGACCACGCTGCTGGTCGCGCTGGTGGGGTGCGTCACCATCAATGTCTATTTCCCCGAGGCCGCGGCGCAGAAGGCGGCTGACCAGTTCATCGGTACCGTGCTCGACAACTCGGCGCCCGCGCAGCCGGCCAAGAGCGATCAACCCGCGCCGCCGCCGAAGAAGGGCAGCCAGCCCTCGGCGATGCTGCTGGACCTGTTGATTCCCGCGGCCTATGCAGCCGATACGCCGAACCTGCGCATCCAGACCGCAACCACGGAGGCCATCCATGGCCGCATGCAGGCCCGCTTCCGCGACACGCTTACGCCACTCTTCAACAGCGGCGCGGTAGGTTTCACGCAGGACGGCCTCGTGGCCGTACGCGACGCGGGCAAGGTGCCGCTGGACCAGCGCGCGGGCGTGAGTGCCGCCGTGGCCGACGAGAACCGGGATCGCAATGCGCTGTACCGCGAGGTGGCCAATGCCAACAATCACCCGGAGTGGGAAGCGCAGATTCGCGCCACCTTCGCCAAGGGCTGGATCGAGCGGGCGCGGCCAGGCTGGTATTATCAGGACCCCTCGGGCGCCTGGAAGCAGAAATAGCCTCCTCGCCCTTTTAGCCCGATAACCGCGCCCGGGTCTAGCTGATCCGGGCGTGCGCGTTTTGGAAGACAGTTCCCACGATGAAAGAATTCGAAGCCACCATCACCGACCTCAGCCACGACGGCAAGGGCGTCACCCGCATCGACGGCAAGGCCGTGTTCGTCAGCGGCGCGCTGCTGGGCGAAGAGGTCAAGCTGCGCATCCGCAAGCGTCATCGTCACTACGACGAGGCGGAGGTGGTGGAGCTGCTTACGCGCTCGCCGCATCGCGTGGAGCCGCGTTGCCGTCACTTTGGCCAGTGCGGTGGCTGCTCGCTGCAGCATCTGGATGCGGTCTCGCAAATCGAAGTGAAGCAACGCGTGCTGAAGGACAACTTCGAGCGCATCGGCAAAGTGATGCCGGATACCTGGCTGCCGCCGTTGACCGACGAGCCGTGGGGTTATCGTCGCAAGGGTCGCCTGTCGGTGCGCTCGGTGGCGAAGAAGGGGCGCGTGCTGGTGGGCTTCCGTGAGGAAAGCAATCCGCGTTTCGTGGCGGACATCACGCAGTGCGAAGTCGTGCATCCGTCGCTGGGCCCGAAGATTGGCCTGCTCGCCGAACTGGTCAGCGGCATGGACGCGGCGGCGGATATTCCGCAGATCGAGTTTGCCGCCGGCGACGACGTGGTGGCCTTGGTGTTCCGTCACATGGTGCCGCTGAGCGAGCGCGACCAGGCGGCCTTGATCGCCTTCGGCAAGCAGCATGGTTTCGCCATCTACCTGCAACCCGGTGGCGTCACCAGCGTGCATCCGCTGTGGCCCGAGGCGCCGCGCCTTGCGTTCAACATTCCCAGTGGCGATGCCGCGTTTGCGGACGTGGAACTGGAATTCCGCCCGCTCGATTTCGTGCAGGTCAATGCCGGCATGAACCGCCGCATGATGGCGCGCGCCATGGAACTGCTCGACCCGCAGCCGACCGATCGCGTGCTCGATCTGTTCTGCGGTCTCGGCAACTTCACGCTGCCCATCGGTCGACGCGTGGCCGAAGTGGTGGGCGTGGAAGGCGAGCATGGCCTGGTGGAGCGTGCGGCAGAAAACGCGGCGCGCAATGGCATCACCCACGCACGCTTCGAAGTGGCCAACCTGTTCGAGGACCAGCGCCACGCGCACTGGGCCAAGCAATCGTGGGACAAGCTGCTGCTCGATCCACCGCGTGCGGGCGCGGACAAGGTGCTCGAATACCTGCCGCACAAGGAAACCCAGCGCATTGTCTACGTGTCCTGTCACCCGGGATCGTTGGCACGCGACGCCGGCATCCTCGTGCAGAAGCACGGGTTTCGCTTGAGCGCAGCGGGCGTGATGGATATGTTCCCCCATACCGCGCACGTGGAGTCCATCGCACTGTTCGAGCGCTGAGCCATCGCAGGGAAGGCTGTGGCCTTCACCGCTCCGTCACATATCTCCCCAATCATCGGACGCAGCATGGGCATCGAGATTGAACGCAAATTCCTCCTGGGCGACGACAGCTGGCGTGACGGCGTCACCGAAAGCGAGCGCATCGCCCAGGGCTATCTCGTTAGTGCGCAGGCATTGCATGACGGCACGGCGCGCGCTTCCGTGCGCGTGCGCCGTACGGGTGAGCGCGCCTGGCTCAACATCAAGTCCGCGCAGCTGGGCATCGAGCGTGCCGAGTTCGAATATCCGGTGCCCATAGCGGACGCCGAGCAGATGCTCGCCGATTTGTGCGATGGCGTGGTGGAGAAGATCCGCCATCACGTGATCGTGGATGGCGTGCTGTTCGAGATCGACGAGTTCTTCGGTGAGAACGCCGGGCTCGTGGTGGCCGAGGTGGAACTGCCCACGACCGATGCATCGTTTCCGCGCCCTGCGTGGCTGGGCCGCGAGGTGAGTCATCTGGCGCGCTATTACAACGTCAACCTGATCGCTCACCCGTATGCGCGCTGGACGTCCGATGAGCGTCAGGCGGCTGGAGAATCCACCTCATGCTG
This sequence comes from Dyella japonica, assembly GCF_040545895.1. Lineage (GTDB taxonomy): Bacteria > Pseudomonadota > Gammaproteobacteria > Xanthomonadales > Rhodanobacteraceae > Dyella > Dyella japonica_D. The sequence continues at coordinate 657,260 of NZ_JBEPMU010000001.1, read as the reverse complement.
ATGATCGGCCTGGCCGGCACGGCGCTGGCTGCATCGGAACATGCATGGCTCACGGCGCCGGGTGTGTCCGGTGTCGTGCTGTTCTCGCGCAATTTCAGTTCGCGCGACCAGTTGATGACGCTGATTGACGATATTCGCAACGTCGGTGGCGAGGACATGCTCATCGCCGTCGATCAGGAAGGCGGCCCCGTGCAGCGCTTTCGCGAGGGCTACACGCGCCTGCCGCCGTTGTCCGCCATCGGCGCCGTGTACGACCGCGATCCGGACGATGCCATTCGCCTGGCCGAAGAGCACGCCTGGGTGATGTCGAGCGAGCTGCGCGCCACTGGCGTGGATTTCAGCTTTGCACCGGTAGTGGATCTGGCACGCGGCAACGCCGCCATCGGCCTGCGCGCCTTCCATGCCGATCCTGCCGTCGCTGCCGAACTCGGGCAGGCGTATGTGCGCGGCATGCATCTGGGCGGCATGGCTGCCGTGCTCAAGCATTTTCCGGGTCACGGTTCGGTGGCGGTGGATACGCACAAGGCCACGGCGGTCGACACGCGCACGCTCGACGTGATCCGTCGCGACGATCTGGTGCCCTTCGTGGAGGCGATGGCTGCCCACGCCGAGGCCGTGATGGTGGCGCATGTGATCTACCCCGAAGTCGATGCGGAGCCGGCGGGATTCTCCTCGCGCTGGATCAAGGACATCCTGCGCAGCGAACTCGGTTTCAACGGCGCCGTGATCAGCGACGACATCAGCATGGCGGCCGCCGGCGCAGCCGGTGGCGTGGCTGAACGCGTGAGCGCGCACCTGGATGCCGGTTGCGATCTCGTGCTCGCCTGTTTTCCTGACGTGGTGGATGAGGCCATTGCCGCCGTGCAGGGCCGGGCCGCTTCAGCACCCGAACGCCTCGCCGCATTGCGCGGCGACGTGGCCTCTACCTGGGAAGGCCTCCTCGACAACCCCCAGCGCGATCGTTTCATCGCGCGCATCGCGGCGTTGCACGCCGTGGAAGGACAAGCTTCCGCATGACCACCTCCACTCCTTCGCTGGCCGCCGCACTCGCCGGGGCCGACCTGTTGTTCGATCGTGCGGCGCTGGAGTCGGTGATCGTCGACATGGGGCGCGGCATCGACGCGGCGCTCGATGGCGAGCGCGCGGTGTTCCTCACCGTGATGAATGGTGCGCTGATCTTCGCTGGCCATCTCGCGCTGGCCATCCGCACCGACGTCGAGTTCGACTACGTGCACGCCACGCGTTATCGCGGCGCCACCTCGGGCAGTGAATTGCATTGGCTGCGCGAGCCGGCCGTGGATCTTACCGATCGCACCGTGCTGCTGGTGGACGACATCCTCGACGAAGGCCACACCCTGAAGGCCGTGCGCGATGACTGCCTGCGTCGCGGTGCGCGCAAGGTGCTGGTGGTGAGCCTCTGCACCAAGCAGCACGATCGCCTCGTCGACGGCATCAAGGCCGACTTCAACGGCGTCGAGCTGCCGGATCGCTACGTGTTCGGTTTTGGCATGGATTATCACGAGCAGGGTCGCAACCTGCCGGGCATCTACGCGCTCAAGTAAGACGCGTGCGGGCCACAACGACCACGGAGTAGTGCATGAACATTTTGGGGGTTTCCGGCAGCCTGCGGCAGGCATCGTTCAACACCGCGCTGCTGCATGCGGCGAAAGAGCTTGCACCCGACGGCATGAACATCGCGCTCCATCGGCTGCATGACCTGCCGCTGTTCGACCAGGACGTGGAAGAGCAGGGGGATCCCGCCCCGGTAGCCGAGTTCAAGGATGCCATCGAGCGTGCGGACGGCCTGCTGTTGGCCTGCCCAGAATACAACGGCGGCATCACCGGCGTGCTGAAGAATGCAATCGACTGGGCGTCGCGCGTCGGCAAGACACGCAAGGTGTCGGTGCTCGCCGGCAAGACCATCTGCATCATCGGCGCGAGCCCGGGTGTGACCGGCACGGTGCGGGCGCAGGACCAGCTTCGCCTGATCCTGCGTCGGGCGGGTGCCCGCACCGAGCCGCAGGGCGACGTGCTGGTGTTCCAGGCGCACACCAAGATTGTCGACGGGCGGCTGGCCGACGAACGGACGCGGGAGGCGCTGGGTCGCCATCTCGCGGGATTCGCCGAGCGGCTGGCGGCCACCTCGCAATACCTTTGAACGGAATACAGGAACGCATCGTGAGCATCGATCTGGCTGTCATCGGCGGCAGCGGCTTGTACAACTTCCCCGGGCTCGAGAACGCCTCGCGCCATCGCATCGATACGCCGTTCGGCGCCGCCTCTGGCGATGTGGTCACGGGCGACTTCGCCGGCCGCAAGCTGGCCTTCCTCGCCCGCCATGGCGAGAGCCACACGGTGCCGCCGCATCGGGTGAACTACCGAGCCAATCTCTGGGCGCTGCATTCGCTCGGTGCGCGCAAGGTGATTGGCGTCAATGCGGTGGGTGGCATTCGCGCCGACATGGGGCCGCGCGTGATCGTGGTGCCCGACCAGATCATCGATTACACCCACGGTCGCTACACGAGTTTTTGCGACGTCGAAGGGGCCGAGGTGCGCCACATCGATTTCAGCGAGCCGTACACCGAGTCGCTGCGTCGCGAGCTGATCGTGGCGGCGGGCAAGGCTGACATCGCTGTCATCGATGGCGGTTGCTACGGGGCCACGCAGGGGCCGCGCCTGGAGACCCGCGCGGAGATCGCCCGCATGAAGCGCGATGGCTGCGATCTGGTCGGCATGACCGGTATGCCCGAGGCCGTGCTCGCCCGCGAACTGGACCTGCCTTACGCCTGCCTCGCGCTGGTGGCGAACTTCGCCGCCGGTTGCGGCGACGAGGCGGAGATCAGCATCGAGGAAATCTTCGCCCACCTGGCCGCGGCCACGGCCGAGGTACCCCGTATCCTGGATGTTTTGCTCAAAAGCTGAGCAGCCGGTGGAGTTTTGATCGTGTCAAAGCTTCCACCATATTGCGCTTTGCCATAAAACATGTTGATACTTCCGTTGTGCCAGGGGCGGCGGACCAAGGGGTCAAGGTGGTTCAGCGCTATACCGTGGTGCATCCAGTCCATGATTCAGAGGTTCACGCAATGCGTTTCGGTACGGTCAAGTGGTTCAACGACGCCAAGGGTTTCGGCTTCATCGCGCCTGAGGACGGTGGGGAGGACGTGTTCGTCCACTTTTCGGCGATCAACGCCAAGGGCTTTCGCAGCCTGCAGGAAGGTCAGCGCGTGAAGTTCGAAGTCACCACGGGTCCGAAGGGCGCCCAGGCTTCGGGCGTCGAGATCGCTGGTTGATTTCGGCGAACCGGCGCTTGCGCCGGTCATCGATATAAGGAAGCCCCGCGTCGCAAGGCGCGGGGCTTCTTTTTTGGAGAGCGTAAAAGCATGACGGATCGTAGAGGGTTTCTGAAAGCCTCCGTGCTGGGGGCATCGGCCGTGGCACTGGCCGGTGGCGCGCATGCGCTGGCCGGATCGAACGGCACCAAGAAAGGCAGCGCGGGTCCGCGCGTGATTTCCACCTGGGACTTCGGCGTGGCCGCCAACCAGGCCGCGTGGGGCGTGCTGTCCAAGGGCGGCAATGCGCTGGATGCGGTCGAGGCTGGCGTGATGATTCCCGAGGCGGACCTCAAGAATCACAGCGTGGGCCGGGCCGGCTATCCGGACCGCGACGGCCACGTGTCGCTGGACGCCAGCATCATGGATGCCGACGGCAGTTGCGGTGCGGTGGCCGCGCTCGAGCACATCGCCCATCCCATCCAGGTGGCGCGCCGCGTCATGGAACGCACGCCGCACGTGCTGCTGGTGGGTGATGGCGCCCTGCAGTTCGCGCTGGAGCAGGGCTTCAAGAAGGAAGAGCTGCTGACGCCCGAGTCCGAGGCCGCCTGGAAGGAGTGGCTGAAGACGGCGCACTACCAGCCTTCGGCCAACAGCGAAGTGCGCGACTACGGCAAGACCGGCATGCCCGGCGGCAAGGACAACCACGACACCATCGGCATGCTGGCCATCGATGCCAACGGCCGCCTGGCCGGTGCGTGCACCACCAGCGGCATGGCGTGGAAGATGCGCGGTCGCGTGGGCGATAGTCCCATCATCGGTGCCGGCCTCTATGTCGACGGTGACGTCGGCGCCGCCACCTCCACCGGCGTGGGTGAGGAAGTGATCCGCAACGTCGGCAGCTTCCTGGTAGTGGAGTTGATGCGCCAGGGTCGCTCGCCGCAGGACGCATGCCGCGAGGCGGTGATGCGCATCGTCAAGCGCCGTCCTTCCGCCTCGAAGGATCTGCAGGTGGGTTTCCTGGCCATGAATCGCCATGGCGAAGTGGGCGCGTTCGCGATCCAGTCCGGCTTCTCGTATGCCGTGTGCGATGCCGGCAAGCAGGATGGCCTGGTGCCATCCAAGAGCGTGTACTGATGACAAGACGTCTGCTCGAAGTGGCCGCCAATTCACTGGCCTCCGCGCTGGCCGCGCAGGCGGGCGGGGCGGACCGGGTGGAGTTGTGCACCGGGCTCGAGCTGGGCGGGCTCACGCCATCGGTGGCGCAGATCGCCCAGGTGCGCGAGCGGTTGAGCATTCCGCTTTACGTGCTCATCCGCCCGCGTGCCGGCGACTTTCTCTACAACGATGACGAGCTGGAGCTGATGCAGCACGACATCGAAAGCTGCCTGTCGCTGGGTTGCGACGGCGTGGTGTTCGGCGTGCTCGATGCCGAGGCGCGCGTCGATGTGCCCCGCTGCAAGTTGCTGCTGTCGTCGGCCGGCGGCATGGGCGTGACCTTCCATCGAGCGTTCGACATGGCGCGCGATCTGCCACAGGCCTTGGAAGATGTCGTGGCGCTGGGCGCGGAGCGCGTGCTCACCTCGGGCGGCGCGGTATCCGCCATCGCCGGTGCAGGCACGATTCGCGCGCTGATCGAGCAGGCCGCCGGACGCATCGTCGTCATGCCCGGTGCAGGCGTGCGGGCAGGAAATATCGCCGGGCTTGCGCAGGCGACCGGTGCGGCCGAAATCCACGCATCCGCGAAGGCCAGCCTGCCATCGGGCATGCATTGGGCCAACGCCGCATTGACGGATATGGCCACCGGCGAGATCCGCACCGATGTGGACGAAGTGCACGCGCTCGTCGCAGCACTTCACTCGCGAGCCTGATGCGGCGAGATGGTCATCGCCGTCATGCCAGCAGACATCGCCCACGCTCCGACTTGGACATCAACAACATGATGGGCACATTCCAACCCAGCTGCGCGAGCGTGCCCTTGAGTGATGCAGCGGCATGCGTCTGACACGGCGATGGAACATCGCCGCTAGTCCCGAACAAACGAGTGATGCTTCCATGGGCACGAATTTCATCAGGCCAAAGGACGGTGTTTCCATGCTGCATATTCGTTTGTTCGTCGCTGCGTTTTCCTGCCTGGCTATACCGTTATGGTCGCCTGTACAGGCGGCTGAACCGCCTTCATCACGAGCCTGTGCTCAGACGAGTGCACTGCGGACTATTAAAGATGCGGCGCAGCGTATCGGCTGTATTGGCGCCTCGCGGCAACTTTGGATCGTTGGAGAGATACACGGTACGCGCGAGATTCCGCAGCTGGTGGAGGCGCTGGTCGATCAGGAAGCCGCAACGGGCAAGGTGACGCTCGCGTTGGAAATACCTTCCTTTGAGCAACCCGCGCTGGATACTTACCTCGCGTCGCCAGGTTCGTTGGCGGATGTGCAGCGATGGCTCGCTACGCCGTTCTGGAGTGCCGGAGTGAGGGATGGCCGTAGTAGCCAGGCCATGCTGCAGCTTATCGATCAGGTTAGGCGCTGGCGTGAACGGGGGCGGCGGATCGATATCGTCCTGACGGAGCCCGATTACGATCAGAAGGCCATAGAAAAGGCAGGCGGTCCGTTGGCGCTGAAGGAGCAGGGTATGGCGCAGGCGATTCGACGTGCCCTGACTCAAGATGGACGGGTGGTCGCGTTGATGGGCAACTTCCATGCGCGGTATGGCGATCTCGGGACGATCACCGGCATGAACATCACATCACCTTCGGCCGTCGAGCAGCTGTCCGAATTGTCGCCGCTATTGGTCTGGATGTCGGCAGCGAAAGGGCAGGCCTGGACCTGCCAAGGTGACGATGACTGTCGTGCGCACAAGGCTGGCGAAGGCGACGCCATCTCTCATCCACAACTGGACGTCGCTGTATCGCCGTCTTCCCAGATAGAAATAGTCAAGCTGCGTCTTCCCTCCTTTACGCCATCACTGCCCGCGACGAAGACGAAGTGAGTCGGCGTCAAGCCGTGAACTGCAACCTCGCCAGCTCCGCATAGAGACCGCCTTCGGCGAGCAGGCTTTGATGGGTGCCTTGCGCCACGATGCGGCCGCCGTCCATCACCACGATGCGGTCCGCGCGTTGCACGGTGGCAAGGCGATGGGCGATGACGAGGGTGGTGCGGCCTTTTTCGAGACGTTCCAGCGCCTGCTGGATGGCGGCTTCGGATTGCGCGTCCAGTGCGGAGGTGGCTTCGTCGAGCAACAGCAGCGGCGCGTCGCGCAGGATGGCGCGGGCGATGGCGATGCGTTGGCGTTGTCCGCCGGAAAGGCGCACGCCGCGTTCGCCGAGTTCCTCGTGGTAGCCCTTGCTCATCGCGGTGATGAAATCGTTCGCTTCGGCGGCGCGCGCGGCGTCGCGCACTTCGTCGTCATCAGCATCCTGGCGGCCGAAGCGGATGTTGTCGGCTGCGCTGCCGCCGAAGATCACCGTCTCCTGCGGCACCAGCGCGATGGCGCCGCGCAACTCGGGCAGGGCGAGTGCACGTAAGTCGATGCCGTCGAGCGTGATGCGGCCGGTCTGCGGATCGTAGAAGCGCAGCAGCAGGGCAAACACGGTGCTCTTGCCTGCGCCCGATGGCCCCACCAGCGCCACGGTTTCGCCGGGGCGAATGGCGAGGTTGAAATCGTGGAGCGCCGGTGCGTCCGGCCGCGACGGATAGTGGAACTGCACGTTGTCGAAGCGAAGCGCGCCTTCCATCGGGCGAGGCAGGGCGGTGGGCCGTGCCGGGCTGGTGATCTCAGCGCGTTCTTCGAACAGTTCGCCGATGCGTTCCATGGCACCGGCCGCGCGTAGCACGTCGCCCCAAACTTCGGAGAGTCCCGCGAGCGAGCCGGCAGCGAGAAACGCGTAGATCACGAACTGCGCGAGCACGCCGACGTCGAGCGTGCCGGCTAGCACGTCGCGGGCGCCTGCCCACAACACCAGCGCAATGGCGCCGAAGAACAGCACGATCACTGTGGCGGTGAGTATCGATCGCATGCCGATGCGGCTACGTGCGGTGGCCAGCGCACGCGCGATGGCGCCGCCGTAACGCGCGCTTTCGATGTCTTCGCGCGCATAGGCTTTCACCGCTGGTGCGGCGTTGAGCGTTTCGTTGGCGATGGCGGCGGCGTCGGCAAGACGATCCTGGCTGGCGCGCGAGAGTTTCTGCACGCGACGGCCGAACACGAGGATGGGCAGCATCACGGCGGGAATGACCAGCGCGGTGAGGCCGGCCAGGCGCGGGCTGGTCCATACCATCATGGCGGTGGCGCCCAGCAACATCACGGCGCTGCGTAGTGCCACGGAGATGCCCGAGCCGATCAAGGCCTGGATCACTTCGGTGTCGGTGCCCAGGCGCGAGATGAGTTCGCCCACGCGGCTGCGTTCGAAGAAGCCCACGTCGAGCCGGATCACATGCGCATAAAGCTCGGAGCGCAGCGAAGCCAGCGAGCGTTCGCCCAGCAGCGCGATGCAGTAGTAACGGGCGGCCGTGGCAAACGCCAGCACCAGCGCCACGCCGAACAGGCCGAGGAAAGTGGCGTTGATGGTCGCCAGGCTGGAATGGCCAAAGCCCTGGTCGATCATATGGCGCACCGCCATGGGCAGCACCAGCGTGGCACTCGACGAGATGGCGAGGAACACCAGCCAGCCGACGGCCAGTGCGCGATGCGGCCGCACGAAAGGCCACAGCCGCAGCAGGCTGCCAAGGCGGCGTGAGGGGCGCTTGGTGTCGGCGGTATCGCTCATGGGTTCTCGTCGTCGGCATCCGCGCCGGATCGGCGCATCCTGTTCAAGGTGGGGCGGCTGAGCCCCGATTCAATCCAGGCGGCGCGCGTGGTAGCGGCCGCGGCTGATATCCGTGATGCGCGCCTGCGCCTCTTCTGCACGTAGGGCGGGCAACTGGATATCCAGCTCGACGCCATCGGCGCCGAAGGTTTCGTGCATCACCTCGGCATCGAACTCGCGCAGGCGCGCCTTGAGCAAGGTCAGTTCGGCAAAGTCGCAGTGCACGCCCAGTCGCGCCATGGCGACAATGGGAAGCCGCTCCGCGCGGCGCAGGCATTCCGCGGCCGTGCCGCCATAGGCTCTCACCAATCCGCCTGCGCCGAGCTTGATGCCGCCGTACCAGCGCGTCACCACGACCACCGCGCGATCGATGCCCTGGCCCTCGATGGCTTGCAGGATCGGACGCCCCGCGGTGCCGCCGGGTTCGCCGTCGTCGTTGAAGCGATAGTCCTGGCCGATGCGATAGGCCCAGCAATTGTGCGTAGCCGCCGGGTCGCCCACCCCGCGTACGAAGGCGAGCGCCTGCTCGGCCGTTTGCACGGGTGCGGCCTGCGCGAGGAAGCGGCTCTTCTTGATGTCCTCGCTGTGCTGGCAGGTGCTGGCGAGGGTGTACAGCGTGTCACTCATGATCGGGCAGTTGCGCTCGCAGGTCGTCGGGCAGGGTGACGTCTGGATGCGCCTGCCGGAAGGCGAGCAGCCGTTGCACGGCTTCATCGTGACGCTGCAGCGCGAAGAGCTGGCGGATCTTTGCCAGCTCCTGCGTTGGTGTATCCGAGGATTGGGCTGCGGTGGCGTCCGGCGCAGTCACGGTCGCGGGCGCGGCCATGGTCTTCATGGCCATCGTGGCCCGCTCGCTTTGGTTGCCGGCCATGATGGTCGGCGGTGCAGCGGGCGAGGGGGCGTAAGCCGATGCCGTGCTCTCCGCCACGGGTGCGGGCGGAGCCGGGGCGGGCGGTGGGGCCGGAGCCGCCAAGGTCGCGTCCGACACGCGGTCTTCGCTCAAGCCGGCCATCGGTGCGGCTTCCGTCGCGGCGGTCGGTGGCTGCTGCGCCACCACGGCAGGCGCCACGAGCCTGGGCTTGATGGCGGAGCGAATGTTCTCCTGCTTCCGCATGGTGGACGCTGCCATGCGGGCAGCGGGTGCGGAGGCAACCGGCGCAGTCTCGTGGGTGGCGGCATCGATGGCGCTTTCCGCCGGCGCCGGCTTGGCGGCCTCGTTCGACGGCGCCGCACTCATCACCACATCGCGGGTAGCGGATATCTGCGGCACGCTCGATGGCTGCTGCATCATGCGCCAGCCCAGTCCGCCCGCCACCACGATCACCGCGACGCTCGCCACGGCCACTGGCCAGCGCATCACCTTGCGTTGCTGCTGCGCGCGCACGGCATCGGCCGCCGCGCGCTTGATGGCGGCGTCCAGTGCGGGCGACGGCTCCTTGCGCGGCAGGCTGCGATAGAGCGCCTTGAGCTCGTCGTCGCCGGGCAGTTCGTCTTGGTCGTGGTCGTGCGTATTCATTCGGCCAACTGTTCGCGCAAGCGGTTCATGGCGTAGCGCAGTCGCGATTTGGCGGTTTCGCGTCCCACGCCGGTGACTTCGGCGATCTCCTCCACGCTCAGGTCGTTCTCCAGTCGCAGCAGCACGGCGGTGCGCTGCTCGTCCGGCAATTGCTCGATGGCCAGCTGCAGGCGGCGCCTGCGCTCGAACTCGGACAACACATGTTCGGGCTGCTCGTGCTCCGGCGAGGCCGTGAGCTCGAACACGCGCTCCGCTTCGTCGCCGGTGGCCACCGGCCGTTTGCGGCGGTGGCTGTCGATCAGCAGGTTATGCGCGATCTGCAGTAGCCATGTGGTGAATTTGGCCTGCGGCACATAGCGGGCGCGCGAGGCGATGACGCGGCTCCAGGTGTCCTGGAAAAGCTCTTCGGCCAGCTGTGGATCGCGGGCGGTGCGCAGCAGGAAGCGATACAGCGCACCGCGGTGGCGCGTGTAGAGGACGTCGAACGCCGCCGTCTCGCCTCGTGCATAGGCAAGCATCAGCGTAGCGTCGTCGTCCACGGGGGCATCCATGGGCGGCGAGGTTAAGGCAAACCGGCGTTCCGGGTAAGCAGGCGCGCGTGGGTGGCGCGCCCGTGACGACGTCCGGTTCAGGAAGGGAGGCTGCATACCTGTGTAACGCGCGCCGCGGCAACTCGGGGTTGGCCGTGCGCAGCGTGGCTCACGGGATCACGTCGCCCGGCGCCGGATGCGAGAAATCCTCCGGCTCGCGCTTCTGCGTCAGCCGGAACACGCCCTCGCGCACATGGCGCGGAAGCACCACGTCCAGAATGGTGGTCTGGTGTGGCGCGACGACGAGGAAGAGGTCGTCCTGCGCGGCCGTGGCGGCGATGGCGTGATGCACGAGCCCGGCCAGGTCGTTGGGCTCGATGGTCGCGCTGTAGGGCCGGTGACCGTCCATGGCGGCGCGCAGCGTGCGGCGACTGTTGGCCGGGTCGGCGACGCGAGGTGTACCGGCCAGCAGCGCATGGTTGAGGAAGAAAGTGATCACGTTGCCGTGGTGACTGTTCGCCTGCCGGTCGAGCATGAAGCCCTGCGGCATCCAATCCGGGTTAGGCGGCGTGCCCGCCTTGAGCAGCAGGCGGGCGCCGAACAGCGGTTCATCGCCCTCGTCGGTGAGGCGAACGATCAGCATGCTGCGCGGATCGTGGATGTGCACGCGCGCGGGGAAAGGCCCCACCGATTCCAGCTCCACGCGGTCGGCATCGCGTTGCGCGTTCTCCGCGTCGAAGGCATCGCACAATTGGTGGTAGCCGGCGACGTCGCGCACATGCAGGCAGCGCAGCAGGGCATCCACGGTGGCGGGTGGCGCCGATGCCATCACGCCCTGGTCGTCGCCGGAGTGCGAGGCGCCCGGTATCAGCTTGAACGCCGTGCGCGGTGCATTGACGACATTGAGTGAGAGCGTGTCGCCAATGCTGCCGCTCTCGCGTGCGAGCACGGCATGGCGCGCGTTGAGATTGGCGGCCGCGATGCGCACGACGCCATCGGAACCGTCTTCGCCCGTGTAACTGTTGATGTGGTCGTAGAGCGAGCGATCAGGGCGATCGCCCGTCAGCACGAACAGGAACTGGCCGCGCTCGGCAAGATCGTCGCCATGGATGTGGTCGATGTTGAGCGACAGCGATTCGCCGCTGCCCAGTTCGAGCCAGTCGAGGATGCGTTGGCCCGGTTCCACGCCGCCGGCCCAGGCACGCAGCCTTCCCAGCACGCCCTTGCCGAGCTGGGCCAGCGCGGAGCCGAAATTCGCCGGTGCGAGCATCATCAGATGCGTGAGGCGAATGGTGCTGAAAGCACGCGGACGCTCGCGCTGCGCACGTAGCCATTCGCGCACCACCGGGCCGCCGGTGGAATGGGTGATGCAGGCGAAGCTCGCGTCCTGCAGATGCAGGTCGCGCAGCGCATGATCGAACGCGCGCACCACGTCGGGCATGGTCACCACATCGTCGAAGCTCACGTATTCGGACAGCCAGATGTCGGCCACGTCGAGCGCGATGCCCGCCGCCGCTGCCTGCGCCTGCAGCCGCTGCGGCAGCAGGCCATAGGTCGAGGTATTGGTCACGCTCCAGCCGTGCACGAAAACGAGTGTGGTCATGAACCGGTCCCCGCGGTGTTCCGTTGTCCGCTCGCCACTGTGCTGGCGCGTGCCTGGCAGAGTGCGCTCACTATCGCCTCGCCATGTCCCGAGGCCCTAAGATGCCATGCCTTTCCATGGAGCGGGGAATCCGCATGCTGGCCGTCCTGTTCGTGCTGCTGTTGTTGATCGTGTGGCTGTATCGCCTGCGCTGGCGCAAGACGGCACGCACGTTGCTGATCGTGGGCCTGCTGGTGTTCTTTGGCATTGGCTGCGGAGCGCTGCCGCGCCTGCTTTCCGACGATCTGCAGTCCGGCTACGAAGTGGATCCGGCCATCGCCTGGGCGCCGCGCAATGCCATCGTGGTGCTGGGCGCCGGCACGGCAGTGGTGGAAGGGCACGCGTTGCAGCCGTCCTACTTTGTCAACGGGCGCCTGCTGCGTGCCGCGCAGCTCTACGACGCGTGCAAGGCCGCAGGAAAAGAATGCCGCCTCGTCGTCAGCGGTGGAGATTCGCAAAGCCATGGCGAAGCGGAGGCCACGGTGTACGGTCGCGCGCTGGCAGCGCTTGGCATTCCCGCGGCGGACATGGCCATCGAATCGCGCAGCATGAGCACCTGGCAGAACGCGCAATTCAGCCGTCCCATCCTCGCCGAGTACGCGCCGCAGCACGTGGTGCTGGTGACCTCGGGCATCCATCTGCGCCGCTCGCTGTTGTACTTCGCGCACTTCGGCATCGTGCCGCAGCCGGTGGCGGGCGACTGGGTGAATGCACGCAGGGAAGTGGCGCCCGACACCTGGAATTTCATGCTGATGGATGCATCGCTGCATGAGTACCTGGGCATCCTGCGCTATCGCGTCTACAACATGCTGGGCTGGAACGCGCCGAAGGCACCGCCGCTGGGCGCCTGAGGCGCGCATTTGCCGTTCATTTTCCAGCCAGCTACTGGGCGCGTATCCGCGTAACCTTGCGCGGCTTACCCTCTCCGGTCACCTCATGTCCTCCGAATCTTCTTGCGATCCGCACTCGCGTGCGGCGCTTCCGCTCGCCCCTTCGCTGGACCCGACGCTGGCCGCCGCGCATATGCCGCGCCATTTTCGGCCGCTGGGTCGCCGCGTGCTGTGGATCTCGTTCCTCGCCATGCTGCTGGGTTCGGCCGTGGCGCTGGTGGCGCGGTTGCTCACGGCGTTGATTGGCCTGGTGACCAATCTGGCCTTCTACGGCCGCATCAGCACCGAGTTCAGCAGCCCCGCGGGCAATCATCTCGGTTGGTGGGTGATCGTGGTGCCGGTGATCGGCGGCCTGATCGTCGGCGCGATGGCGCGCTGGGGTTCGCGCGCCATTCGCGGTCACGGCATTCCCGAGGCGATGGAGCAGGTGCTGCTCAATGAGAGCCGGATCCCGCCGCGCATCACCTGGCTCAAGCCGGTGTCGTCGGCCATCGCCATCGGTACGGGCGGTCCGTTCGGTGCGGAAGGACCGATCATTGCGACCGGCGGCGCGCTGGGTTCGCTGATCGGTCAGTTGCTGCGCGTGACCGCCGACGAGCGCAAGACGCTGCTGGCTGCGGGCGCTGCAGCGGGCATGGCGGCGGTGTTCTCCGCGCCGATTTCTTCCGTGCTGCTGGCGATCGAGCTGCTGCTGTTCGAACGCCGCGCGCGTTCGCTGATTCCGGTCGCGCTCGCTGCGGTCATGGGCACGGCGGTGCGCTATCTGCTGGAAGGCAACGCGCCCATGTTTCCGATGCCGGCCATCGCCACGCCAGCACTCGGTGCGGTGGTGGCGTACATCGTCATGGGCATCGCCACCGGCGTGATCAGCGTGGGCATCACCAAGCTCACCTATGCCATCGAGGACGGCTTCGAAAAACTGCCGATCCACTGGATGTGGTGGCCTGCCATCGGCGGCGTGGTGGTGGGCGTGGTGGGTTATGTCATGCCGGCGACGCTGGGCGTGGGCTATACCAATATCGCCACGCTGCTTGCCGGACAGATCGGTTTCGCGGGCATGCTCGCGCTCTGCCTGATGAAGCTGCTGTCGTGGTCGGTGGCCCTGGGCAGTGGCACGTCGGGCGGCACGCTTGCGCCGTTGTTCACCATCGGCAGTGCGATGGGTGGCGTGTTCGGGTTGCTATGCGTGAAGGCGTTGCCGTGGTTGCAGGTGGATCCGCGCGTGGCTGCGCTGGTGTGTATGGCGGCCATCTTTGCCGGTGCGTCGCGCGCCTTCCTCACCTCGGTGGTGTTCGCCTTCGAGACCACGCAGCAACCGCATGGCCTGCTGCCGTTGCTGGGTGCGTGTGCGGCGGCCTATCTGGTGTCGGGCCTGATGATGCGCAACACCATCATGACGGAGAAGATCGTTCGTCGCGGCGTGCGCGTGCCGGCCGAATACACGGCCGACTATCTGGAGCGCATCGCGGTGGGCGACGCCTGCAGTCGGCAGGTGGTGAGCCTGCGCGCTACGGAAACCGTCGGCGACGTACGAGCATGGTTGTCGACGGAGTACGCACCGGCCAAGCATCAGGGTTTTCCGGTGCTCGATGACCAGGGCCGTCTGCTCGGCGTGGTGACGCGTCGCGACCTGCTACGCGCCGGCTTGTCTCCCGATGCGAGCGTGCAGTCACTGCTGCGTCGTCCGCCCATCGTCGTGCGTGAGGATCACACCCTGCGCGAAGCCGCCGATCACATGGTGGAAGCGGACGTGGGCCGCCTGGTGGTGATGGCGCGCGATGGTCGTCGCGTGGTGGGCATCGTCACCCGTGGTGACTTGCTCAAAACGCATGCGCAGCGTCTGCGCGAAGCACGCCAGCCAACGCGGCATCTCGGCGGCAAAACAAAACCGGCCGTGTGAGGGCCGGTTTTGTCGTGTTCAACCGGGCGGCTTGCGCGGCCCGGGCGAGTTCATCAGGCGGCCTTGAGTGACGCCATGTCGATCACGAAGCGATAGCGCACGTCGCTGGTGATCACACGCTCGTAGGCGGCGTTGATGTTCTTGATGTCGATCACTTCGATATCGCTCACGATGTTGTGTTCGGCACAGAAGTCCAGCATTTCTTGCGTTTCGGCGATGCCACCGATGGCCGAGCCCGAGATCGAGCGGCGACCCAGCAGCACCTGCGCGGCGTTCACTGGCGGGTCCAGCGGCTGCAGCTGGCCGACCAGGCAGATCACGCCGTTCACGGCGAGCGTGGTCAGGTACGGGTTGAGATCGTGCGGGTTGGGCACCGTGTCGAGGATGAACTCGAACTGGCGCGACACCGCGGCCATCTGCTTCTCGTCAGTGGACAGCACCACGTGATCGGCGCCCAGGCGACGCGCTTCCGCTTCCTTGCCCGGCGAACGGGTGAACAGGGTGACATCGGCGCCCATCGCCTTGGCGAACTTCAGGCCCATGTGGCCCAGGCCGCCCAGGCCGATCACGGCGATCTTGCTGCCCTTGCCGATGTTCCAGTGGCGCAGCGGCGACCAGGTGGTGATGCCGGCGCACAGCAGCGGCGCGGCTGCCTTCAGGTCGAGCTTGTCGGAGATCGACACCACGAACTTGTCCGACACCACGATGCGCTCGGAGTAGCCGCCGAAGGTGGGCATCTTGTCGTGGCGATCGACGCCGTTATAGGTCCAGGTGGCACCTTCCACGCAATACGGCTCAAGGCCGGCATTGCACGAGGAGCAGTGCTGGCACGAGTCGACCATGCAGCCCACGCCTACGGTGTCGCCCACCTTGAACTTGGTGACCTCGGGACCGACCGAGCTCACGCGGCCCACGATCTCGTGGCCCGGCACCATCGGGTACAGGCTGCCGCCCCACTCGTCGCGCGCCTGGTGGATGTCCGAATGGCAGACGCCGCAATAAAGAATGTCGATCACCACATCGTTGGCGCGCGGGTCGCGTCGTTCGAACTGGTGCGCGGCCAGCGGCGTGGTGGGGGACTGGGCGGCGTAGCCGCGAATGGACATCGTCATGGCATGACTCCTTAGGGGGAGGGAACAGCGAAGCGCCGCAGTATGGGCGTGCCGCGCGGATGCCGGGTAGCCGATTCCTGCGAGATGATTGCCTGATCCTGCAATGTCGCCGGTGGTAGGCTCGCCAACGGGCGGAGGAACGGGCAATCTCGCACGGTAGAATTCGGTCATAAGTCCATGAATGAAAAACTTTCCCCATCCCAGGCTTCGACGCGGCTTGCGCAGGATGGCGAGGAATTGACAGCACGCGTTGAACGATTGGCCTCGTTCCAAGGCTTGCACACCACGGCGTGGCCGGCGCTCACGCTGTTCCGCGCCGACTCGGTGGGCGCGCCGACCTGCGCCATGTATGGCCCCGGCCTCGGGCTCGCCTTGCAGGGCGCCAAGCAGATCCTGCTCGGGCAGCAGTCGTTCCTGCATGAGCCGGCCTCGTACATGGTCAACGCGGTGGACGTGCCGGTGTCCTCGCAGGTCGTGCGGGCATCGAACGAAGCGCCTTGCCTATGCCTCACCTTCCGTCTGGACCTGCAGTGCATCCGCGAGCTGTTGCCCGGCGTGCAGCTGCGGCGTGGCGCGTCGGTGTCGGCCTCGGGGCTGTCGATCAGTCCGCTCGATGGCGGCCTGCTCGATCCGCTGCTGCGGCTGGTGCGCCTGCTCGATGCGCCGCGCGACCTGGAAGTGCTGGGGCCGCTGATCGAACGCGAGCTGTTGTACCGCCTCCTGTCGGGCGAGCAGGGTGCCTTGCTGGCGCAGATCGCCACGTCCGGCAGCCAGGGCCACCAGGTGTCGCGCGCCATCGACTGGTTACGGCAGCACTACGACGAACCGCTGCGCATCGATGATCTCGCCGCGCGCGTGAACATGAGTGCGTCGTCGCTGCATCATCATTTTCGTGCCATCACGGCGATGAGTCCGCTGCAGTACCAGAAGCAGCTGCGGCTGCACGAAGCGCGTCGCCTTCTGCTTGCCGACCAATGCGATGTGGCCACCGCCGCGCATCGCGTGGGCTACGAAAGCCCCTCGCAATTCAGTCGCGAATACAGCCGCGCGTTCGGCGCGCCGCCCTTGCGTGACGTGGCCCGGTTGCGCACATCGGATGCGGGCGCCATCGCCTGAGGACACTTGACGCGCATCGTGCGTGTGCCGAGCATGCGCGGCGCGCAGGCGAAGCCTCGTTACCGTTGCGGCCAGGGAGTGCCATGAATCTCGCGTTGTTCGATTTCGACGGAACCATCACCACGCGGGAAATGTTCCGCCCTTTCATCGAGTTTGCGGTATCGCCGCGCCGTCGCGCACTGGGTGGCGCCGTGCTCGCGCCGATGGTGGCGGGTTACAAGCTTGGCTGGGTGTCACCCAACCTGATGCGAAGCAGCGCCGTCTGCGCCGGTTTTCGTGGTGTATCCGAAGCGCAGGTGTTCGAGCGCGGTGCTGCGTTTGCGCGCGAGGTGCTCCCTGGCGTGCTGCGCGATGAGGCGCTCGAACGCATCGCCTGGCACAAGGCGCAGGGTGATCGGGTCGTGGTGGTATCGGGCGCGCTGGACGTCTATCTGTCGCACTGGTGCCGTACTCACGACCTGGAATTGCTCTGTTCGCGGCTCGAATCCCGCGATGGCGTGCTGACCGGCCGCTATCGCGGCAAGCAATGCGTGAATGCCGAGAAGGCCCGCCGTGTGCGTGCGGTCTACGACCTGTCCGCCTACCCGGTGGTCTATGCATACGGCGATACACCGGAAGACCGCGATCTGCTGCGCGTGGCCCATCGTCGTTACTTTCAGTGGCAAGAAGTGACGTGAGATATCAGGGCGGAAGCCTCCTTCACGCGCTCTCGATGGTTGCAGTCATGAAATGCGCGGAAAGGGCCGTGCATGCGGCAAGGAGGTCATCGTGAAGGCGATATGGATCGGCATGGTCATCGCGGCTCTGCTTCCGCTCATGCCCAACGCGGCCCATGCGGCATCGATGGAAGACAAGGCCTCGCAGGAAGTGCTGGCAGCGATGGAGCGCACGTCCACCTGGGGTCACCCGGACGAATTCTATGAATTCGCCGGCATGAAGTACTACGCCGCCGGCAACTACGCGAAAGCCATGGAGTACTTCCTGCAGGGCGCACGCTATGCCGACAAGCTGTCCCAGCTCAGCATTGGCCTGATGTACCTGCATGGCGAGGGCGTGGCGAAGGATCCGGTAACGGCTTATGCATGGTTTGCGCTCGCCGCGGAACGCCACTATCCGCGTTTCGTCGCCACGCGCGATGAGGTGTGGAAGAGCCTGGACGAGGGGCAGCGCCAGCAGGCGAGCGCATTGCTGGAGCAGCTGTCCGCCGAATACGGCGATACCGTGGCCAAGGTGCGCATGGAGCGCGCATTGCGCGAGGGGCGCAGCAAGATGTCCGGTTCGTTCCTGGGCTTTGGCGAATCGAGCGTCAGCTCGGTCACGCTTGCCCAGTTCGCCGCAGGCATTCCCGTTCTTGCGGGAAAGACCGGTGCGTTTCCACCGTGTGGCGCACGTTCGATCGATGGCGGCCCGATCACCGGCTGCGGCGGCCTTTTCGTGGCGTGGCGTTGGGATCCCAAAGAGTACTTCCGGATTCGCGACGCGGTGTGGACCGGCACCGTGACGGTGGGCGATCTGGAAAAGGCGCAGGGCTCCGCGCACTGAGTCCACACGGTTTCAAGCACGCCTGTCGCGTGGGCGAGGCGAGCGGTGCGTTCGTCGTGCGAATGATGCAGGCTGGCCAAGTCGCCTCTGCCCCAAAGGTCATTCTTGCAGCCGGCCTTGCAGGCGGGTGACAGTAGGGCGTTCGTCCCACGTAACCACAGGTTTGCCAGGAGGGCGCATGCAGACGTCGAGTCGGCGGGTGGTGTTCGTGAAGGCTGTGGTGGTGACCGCGGTGTTGTTCGCCGCGTTGTCGGTGCGCGACCTGGCCTTGATGGTGGGCGTGAAGATTCCCGGCCTGCCCATGTCGTCGTACGCGGGATCGAGCATGGACAACCTGCTGGCTGTCGTGTTCGCGCTGCTTGCCCTGCTTTGCCTCAGGTCGCGCGACGAGCGCACATCCGTGCCGCGGCTGCTCGGGCTGGGTGCGCCGGGATGGAAAGCGCCAGTATGCGTGCTCGTGGCCACGCTGCCGTTCTGGGTGGGCTGCGCGGTGACGGGCAAGCTGCAGACGACCATCGACTGGCGGGACATCCTTTTCACCGCATTACTCTTCCCGTTGGCCGAGGAGCTGGTGTTTCGCGGCTTCGGTTTCATCTTCACCCGTCGCGCGCTGGGTTGGCGCATGGCGCCGGCGGTACTCGTGCAGGCGCTGGTATTCGGCTGGGTGCACTGGGTGGGCATGAAGGACAGCGAGCTGGCGATGCAGGTGTTCGCCATCACCTTCCTGGGCGGCATCGTGTTCGCCGTGCTCGATGCGATGAACGGCTATACGTTGTGGTGCGGCCTGGTGTTCCATGTCTCGCTCAATGCGGCGTGGGATGTGTTCGACGTGGCGCCTTCGGCAGCCACCGGCTGGCTGGGCAATGGATTGCGCGTGCTGAGCGCCGCGCTGGCGATCGGGCTGGTGTGGTTGGTGAGCCGCCGATCCCGTGGCGTTTCCATGCAAGGATGGGACGATGGTGCCGTGCCGGCTCGCACGTCGCGGTCGGGCAGATGAGATTTTCAACGCCGTTCCGGGGAGAGGCCGACCATGACTACGCTCAAGCGCGACGCACGCATCGCCGGACTGATCTATCTGGCGCTGACCCTGGTGGCGCCGTTCCGTCTCATCTACATTCCCGGCGCGCTGTTCGTCCACGGTGATGCGGCAGCCACGGCGCACAACATCGCCACGCACGAGTTGATGTTCCGGCTGGGCATCTTCGGCGACCTGGTGACGGGCGTGGTCAGCCTGTTCCTCACCTTCACGCTGTATCACTTCTTCAAGGACGTGGACAAGAAGCTCGCCGCGCTGATGTTCGTGCTTGGCTTCATGGACACGCCGCTGTACTTCTTCAACACGCTCAACGACGTGGCGGCCCTGCTGCTGGTGAACGGTGCCGATTTCCTGGGAGCGTTCGACCAGGCGCAACGCGAAGGGCTGATGGCGTTGTTCCTGCGCATGCATGGCCAGGCGATCTCGTGCGCGGAGATGTTCTGGGGACTGTGGCTGATTCCGCTGGCGCTGCTCATCATCAAGTCGCGCTTCGTGCCGCGCCTGCTGGGGTATTGGTTGATCCTCAATGGGCTGGCCTATCTCGCGCTGTGCGTGTCGGGCGTGGTGTTTCCCGCCTACGAGGACACCGTCAGCCAGATCGCTTTCCCGCTGCAGCTGGGCGAAGTGGCCTTCGTGCTGTGGATGGTGATCATGGGCGCGAAGCCCCGCGCTGACGGCTTCGCCATGCCCGCGCAGGGGTAGGCGGCTTTTCCTTCGAATCCCGTCGCAAAGTCTTGACCCTGTCTTACGGCACTGGTCACGCGGGTGCCCGTTGCCCCATCAATGGAGTTTTCGCCCGCGCGTGCTGCCGGGCGATTCCCGTGGGTCTTTGCGTGAGAGTACCGATGAATCCTGATCTGCCTATTCGAGGTCGTTTCGCCCGCATGGGGCGTGGAGCTGCGTGGTGTGCGGCCGTATTTGCGCTGGGTGTGGCCCTGTCGCCGTGGGCTGCCATGGCGGCCGAAGGCAAGGATGCCAAGCCGGCGGCCGAAGCGGCCGACAAGAAATCCGATGGCGACCTGCCGCCGCTGCCTGCCGACAAGACCATCAAGCAGAGCGTGCGCGTGGGCGGCCGTACCGTGTCGTACGAGGCGACGGTCGGCACCATCACCGTACGCAACGACAAGGGCAAGAAGATTGCCGACGTGGTGTACACCTCGTACATGGTGCCGGGCAACGATCCGCATCGCCCGGTGACCTTCGCGTTCAACGGCGGCCCGGGTGCGTCGTCGGTGTATCTCAACATGGGCGCCATCGGCCCCAAGCGCATCCAGTTCGGCGTGGATGGCGATGCGCCGTCGGATGCGGCGGTGACCAAGGACAACCCCAACACCTGGCTCGACATGAGCGACCTGGTGTTCATCGATCCGGTCGGCACCGGCTTCTCGCGTTCGCTGGAAGACGACGAGCAGACCAAGAAGGATTTCTACTCCACCGAGGCGGACATCAAGTACCTCTCGCGCGTGGTGTACGACTGGCTGGTCAAGCATGGCCGCCTGCGCGCGCCGAAGTACGTGATGGGCGAAAGCTACGGCGGCTACCGCGCGCCGCGCATCGGCTATGAGCTGCAGACGCGCATGGGCGTGGGCGTGAATGGCCTGGTGATGGTGTCGCCGTATCTCGACCCGGCCGCCATCGGCGATGGCGATGCGCTGTCGCCGCTGCCGTGGATGATCAACCTGCCGTCGATGACGGCTGCGCACCTGGAAAACCAGGGCAAGCTCACGCCGGCCGCGATGGCCGACGTCGAGACCTATGTGCGCACGCAGTTCGTCACCGACTTCCTCGCGGGCCGTTCGGACCCGGGCGCCATCGGTCGCATGGTGCAGAAGGTGTCGGCGTATACGGGTCTCGATCCGGCCGTGGTGTCGCGTCTTGATGGCCGCGTGGACATCGGCACCTACCTGCGCGAAATCCATCGCAACGAGAAGAAGATCGGCAGCGTCTACGACTCCAATGTCACCGCGTTCGATCCGTTCCCGGGTTCGGCTGATCGCCAGTCGGGCGATCCTATCCTCGAGGCGCTGCTCGCTCCCACCACCAGTGCGATGGTGGATTTCGTGACGCGCGAAGTGGGCTGGAAGACGGACGCGCATTACGAAGCCCTGTCGTACGCCGTGAACAAGGCGTGGGATCGCGGCAACGCCGACGACAAGCCGGTGGCCGACCTGCGCAAGGCGATCGGCAACGATCCGAACATGAAGGTGCTGATCGTGCACGGCTACAACGACTTGTCGTGCCCGTTCTTCACCTCGCGCCTGATCATCGACCAGATGCCGACGTTCGGTCAGCAGCAGCGCGTGAAGCTCGCGGTGTATCCGGGTGGCCACATGTTCTACAGCCGCTCGGGTAGTGCCGAGTCGTTCAAGGCGGATGCGGCTGCGCTGTATAACAGCAGCAAGTAAGCAGCGTTTGTCGCTGAAAGAAAGGCTGCGCCCTGCGAGGGGTGCAGCCTTTTTTGCTTCTGCAAATCATCGACGATGCCCTGGCTCGTCATTCCGGCGCAGGCCGGAATCCAGCAGCGTCGGTGCAGGGTTCTCGGCGTTCGCAGGAGCGTTCGGCCTGTGGCGATAACCCCGCGCGCCCGCCACTGGATTCCGGCCTGCGCCGGAATGACGGCCAAGGGCGAACCTGCACGCAGGATTCGAAAAGCCCTAGAGATCCACATCCTCCGGCGAACGCACGATGAAACCGCGTTCCTTCAGCTTGGCGAGATATCCGTCGGACGACAGCAACTGGTCCAGCGACAGCACGGCAACCGTGCTGCGATTGCGGACGAGTGCGGCTTCGGCGGCATCCATCCAGGCCTTCTCGATGCGCTGGGGCAGGTCGGGGATATTGAGCTGCTTCTCGAAATCGCCATTGATGGCCGAGACGATGCACGGTTCGTAGCTTCGCTGCGGCATCAGGCTCTGCAGCGTCGCCATGTCGCCGGTTGCCCAGGCATTGGCGCGCTGGGTGAGCTTGGGCATGTCCTGTTCGACCAGGTGCATGGTTTCGTCGAGGCAGGCGATGCCTTTCTGCTGGTCCTGGTCGATGGTTGTACTGGGTGGTGCACGCGTGACGAGCAGTTCGTAGCGCACGCCGATGATGCGATTGCCGTGCCGGCGCGCCAGCTTCTCCACCATGTCGGCGACATCGATGTCGTTGGTCAGGTCATCGGCCGCCAGCGCCTTTTCGTAGAGCTGCTGGGCCACGATCATGGGGCGCATGAATTCGAGCGCGTCGTCGTCACGCAGGTACTGGTGGCGCAGCGCCAGCCAGCGCGTGTACGTCTCCGGCGGCAGCAGGCTTTGCAGGGTGGCGCCACCTGGATTGAGCTTGGCGGACGGTTGCAGGGCGAGGCGGGAAAACAGGCTGGGCGGCATCCTGAGGCGTGCCGATGGTGCTTCGAGCAGCTCGCTGGAACGGCTCAGCGCCCGCTCGAGTTTCGTCCATTGCCATTCGGCATGCTTGGGCAAGGGCGACAAGGTGCCGACGATCCACAGCACATGGGTGCCGCGGCGCACTTCCCATAGCGCGGGGCCCGGTTGTTCGCCGCGAACGGTGACGGTTTGAAGTTCGACGGCATTGGCCGGTGGCAATGGTGCAGGGGCCGTGCTGGCGGGTGCGGGCGTGTTCTGTGCCCATGCGCTGGTGGCCAGCAGCAGCGTGCCGAGGCATAAGACGGTCTTGGCGTGCATCCGGCAAGCTCCTTGAAAGGACGCGACGGCTAAAGCCCGCCGAGGCGGGCTCCCTGGGGGAATGATAGCCGTGGTTGCGACGCCAGACGCGGTGTGTGACGACGGCCATGCCGGATCCGGCGTGGCCGTTCGCTTCCACCTCCGGACGGGCGCAGGCGCGCCCTGGAGCTAGTAACGCTCAGAAGATCTGGCGGAAGACAACGTACAGGCCA
Organism: Dyella japonica; assembly: GCF_040545895.1. GTDB lineage: Bacteria > Pseudomonadota > Gammaproteobacteria > Xanthomonadales > Rhodanobacteraceae > Dyella > Dyella japonica_D. The sequence continues at coordinate 634,005 of NZ_JBEPMU010000001.1, read as the reverse complement.
CCGGCCAGCAGGATGGAGGCGGGCAGGGTCAGCACCCAGGCCATCAGCAGGTTGCGCACGGTGGACCACTGCAGGCCCGAGCCGTTGGCGGCCATGGTGCCGGCCACGCCCGAGGTGAGCACGTGGGTGGTGCTGACCGGCAGGTGGTACATGTCGGCGGCCTGGATCAGGGTCATGGCCACCAGCTCGGCAGACGCACCCTGCGCATAGGTCAGGTGTTCCTTGCCGATCTTCTCGCCCACCGTCACCACGATGCGCTTCCAGCCCACCATCGTGCCCAGGCCCAGCGCGAGTGCCACGGCCACCTTCACCCACGGCGGGATGAACTGGATAGCCTGCGTGCCCAACCCGCGCCAGCTGGTGAGCGTGGCCGTCTGCTCCTTGCCGAGTCCGGGCTGGGACAGCAGCAGCGGGATGGCCGCGTTGGCGAGATAGATGTCGTTGCGCACGTTGCCCATCTGTTCCGGCGGCACCGACTTCAGCGACGAGCGATTGCCCACCTGATGGTCGATCTGCCCGATCAGCTGCGCCAGCGCCGGCGCCGTGCTCGGTTGCGCTGCACGTTGCTGCACGGCGGCGGTGAGCGTGGCGCGCGGGTCGCCGTCGAATGTGATGCTGCCGGCGATGCCGCTCAACACCTGCTGCGCGTCCACCGATACCTGGTGGAAGGTCTTCACCTCGCCGCCGGAGACCGCGCCATTCAACGCATACGCCGTGGGCACGGTGCCGATCAGGATCAGCATGATCAGGCCCATGCCTTTCTGGCCGTCGTTGGAGCCATGGCTGAAGCTCACGCCGGTGCAGGTGAGCACCAGCAGCGCGCGGATCGGCCACGGCGGTGGCTTCTTGCCTTCGGGCGCGCGATACAGCGCCGGAATCTTCACCAGCGTCTTGAGCAGCAACATCAGCAGGCCGGCCAGAAGAAAACCGGCGATGGGCGAGAACACCAGGCCGCGGAACACGCCCATGGCCGCATCCCAGTTCACGCCGCTGGTGCCGCTGTGCGCCGAGATGAGTTGATTGGCAAGGCCGACACCGATGATCGAGCCGATCAGCGTATGCGACGAGGAATTGGGCAGGCCGAAATACCAGGTGCCGAGGTTCCACAGGATCGCCGCGATCAGCAGCGCGAACACCATGGCAAAACCCGCCTGGCCGCCGACCTGCAGGATCAGCTCCACCGGCAGCAGCGAGACCACGGTAAAGGCCACTGCGCCGGAGGAAAGCAGCACGCCAAGAAAATTGAATGCGCCCGACCAGATCACCGCCATGTTGGCCGGCATCGAGTTGGTGTAGATCACGGTAGCCACCGCGTTGGCGGTGTCGTGGAAGCCGTTGACGAATTCGAAGCCCAGCGCAATCAGCAGCGCGACGCCGAGCAGGAGGAATGGGGCGATGGAATGCGAGCGGACCGCCGAGAGATCCTGCACCAGATGAAGCCCGGCATAGCCCGCGCCGATCAGCAGGATCACGCCGAAGATCAGGGCAAAGATGCGACCGGATCCCGGGCGTGGCGGCGCGGCGGAGACGACTGCGGCTTCGGTCTGCATGACATGCCCTCGTGGTCGGTCTCTCGCAAGCTAAGCACCCGCGCAAGACAGATACGTGACAGTCAACGGACGGTGCGCCACGTCCACGCCGAGGTTCGGCATGTCGTGGCGGGCCATCTGCAGAAGGGAAAACTCAGCGCTCGCGCATCACCATCAGGCGCACTTCCGTCATGTCCTCGATGGCCCAGCGGATGCCCTCGCGACCGATGCCCGACAGCTTCACGCCGCCATAAGGCATGTTGTCGACGCGGAAGCTCGGCACATCGTTGACCACCACGCCGCCCTGGTCGAGTTCGTTCCACGCGCGCATCGCGTTGGCGAGGCTGTCGGTAAAGATGCCGGCCTGCAGGCCGTACTCCGAATCATTGACCAGTTCGACGACTTCATCGAACGTGCGGAACGGCGCGAGCAGGGCGAACGGGCCGAACGCTTCGTTGCGATACGCCTTCGCGCTGGTGGGCACGTTCTCCATCAAGGTGGCGTCGAGCATCGCGCCAACGCGCTTGCCGCCGCAAAGGATCTTGCCGCCGGCCTTGCGCGCTTCTTCGATCCAGCTTTGCAGGCGCTCGGCGGCGACATCGTCGATCATGGGGCCGAGGAAGGTGTCCTTCTTTTTCGGATCGCCCGCCTTGAGTTTCTTCACCGCGGCGATCAGCCGCTTCTTCACTTCCTCGTACAGCGACTCGTGCACGTAGATGCGTTGCACGCTGATACAGCTCTGGCCGGACTGGTAGAACGCGCCGAAAATCATCCGGTCGATCACGTAATCGAGGTTGGGCCCCTGGTCCGCATCGATGATGCATGCTGCATTGCCGCCCAGTTCCAGCGTCACCTTCTTGTGGCCGGCGCGCGTTTTCAGATCCCAGCCGATCTGGCTGCCGGTGAACGAGAGCAGCTTGAAGCGCGGATCTTCCACCAATGGATTGGCATGCTTGCCATCCAGCGTGAGCACGGAGAACGCGCCCTTGGGCAGATCGGTTTCGGCCAGCACCTCGCCGATGATCAGCGCGCCGATGGGCGTGCGTTCGGCGGGCTTGAGCACGAACGGACAGCCGGCGGCGATGGCCGGCGCCACCTTGTGCGCCACCAGGTTCAACGGGAAGTTGAATGGCGTGATGAACGACACCGGCCCCAGCGGCACGCGCTTGGTGTAGCCGTGGTAACCGTTGAGCCGCTTGGCGATTTCCAGGTTGATCGTCTCGCCATTGGTGCGCACCGCCTCTTCGGCCGCGATGGTGAAGGTTTCGATCAGGCGCGTGACTTCGCCATCGGAATCCTTGATCGGCTTGCCTGCTTCCACGCACAGCGCATAGGCCAGTTCTTCGCGTCGCTCGGTGAAGCGCTGCGCGCAATGCTGCAGCACCTGCTGTCGCGCCCACGGCTTGAAATCGCGCATCGGGATGGTGGCCTTCACGGCCGCGGCAATGGCTTTTTCGGTGGCCTTGGCGTCGGGCACCGCCACACGCGTGGCGACCTTGCCGCTGTATTTGTCCAGCACATCCATCATTTCCTTGGATGTCTGCGGCTGGTTGGCGAGATAGTACGGATAACTCTTGGCAAGCATGGATGACTCCGAAACGTAGGCGCTCAGACGGCTGCGCTGAGCCGCGGGATTTCTTCGTTGAGAATGCGGTGATTGTCCGAATAGTCGATGGTCAGGTCGATCAGGTGCACGCCGCCCGCGTTGAACGCGCGCTCCAGCGTGGGCAGGAATTCGGCGGCGCTGCCGGGACGATGGCCGCGTGCGCCGTGCGCTTCGGCGAAGGCGACGAAGTCGGGATTGCCGAACACCATGCCGTAATCGGCGTAGCCCATCTCGGCCTGCTTCCAGCGGATCATGCCGTAGGCGTCGTCGCGCAGCAGCAGGATGACCAGGTCCAGTTTCAGGCGCACGCAGGTTTCCAGCTCTTGCGCATTCATCATGAAGCCGCCATCGCCGCAGATCGCCAGCACCTTGCGCTCGGGATACACCATCTTCGCTGCCATGGCTGAAGGCAGGCCTGCGCCCATGGTGGCGAGTGCGTTGTCGAGCAGCACGGTGTTGGGTTCGCGGGCGCGGTAATAGCGTGCGTACCAGATCTTGTACATGCCATTGTCCAGGCACAGCACGCCGTCGTCGGGCATGAATCGCCGCGTGTCGTCGACCACGCGCACCGGATGCATGGGGAAGCGATCGTCGCGTGCGTGATCTTCCAGCTGCTTGTGGAACGCGTCGCGCACGCGATCGAAGAAGCTGAAGTTCCAGTGTTCCTGCGGTTGCAGCGCATCGGTGAGGCGTTCCACCGTGTGGGCGATGTCGCCGACCACTTCGATCTGCGGGAAGTAAACCGCATCCACTTCCGCGCTGGAGAAGTTGATGTGGATGACGGTGCGCCGCCCCTTGCGCATGAAGAATGGCGGCTTCTCCACCACGTCGTGGCCGACGTTGATGATCACGTCGGCCGCGTCGATGGCGCGATGCACGAAGTCGCCGTCCGACAGCGCGGCATTGCCGAGCCACAGCGGATGATCCTCATCGATCACGCCCTTGCCCATCTGCGTGGTGAAGAAGGGCAGGCCGAGCTTGTCGATGAAATCGCGCAAGGCAATGGTGGTGCGTTGGCGATTGGCGGCCGCGCCGATCATCAGCACGGGATGCCTGGCGCTGGTAATGGCTTCGGCCGCCTGCACCAGCGCCGCATCGTCGGGTGCGGGCCGGCGCGCGTATTCGGTGGGCAGCAGGATGGCGTCTTCCACCGTGTCGCGCGCGATGTCTTCGGGCAGTTCCAGGTGCACGGCGCCGGGTCGTTCTTCTTCGGCGCGACGGAAGGCTTCGCGGACCCGTGCCGGAATGGTGGGGGCCGACACGATCTGCCGCGTGTACTTGGTCAGCGGCTGCATCATGTCCACCACGTCCACCAACTGGAACAGGCCCTGCTTGTGTTCGCGGATGGGTTTCTGCCCCGTGATCATCAACATCGGCATGGCGCCGAGCTGCGCATACGCGGCAGCGGTGACCAGGTTGGTGGCGCCCGGCCCGAGCGTGGACAGCGCCACGCCTGCTTCACCAGTGAGGCGTCCCCAGGTGGCGGCCATGAAACCGGCGGCCTGTTCGTGGCGGGTGACGATCAGGCGGATGGAGGAGTCGCGCAGTGCCTCGACAAAATCCAGATTCTCTTCGCCCGGCACGCCGAAGATGCTGTGCACGCCTTCGGCTTCAAGTGCTTTCACGAACAGTTGTGCGCCAATCATGCGTTGCTCCTCATGCCGAAGCGTGAAGGATGCGACACGGGTCGTTCATGCCGCGTGAGCTGACGGCGCTATTGCTCGCTTGGTGGCTCGTTCTTGCGCACGATCAGCGGCAGTTCGCCATCGGCAAGTCGCGCACGCAGCGGCGTGCCTTCGTCGATACCTTTGGATGATCGAACGACCTTGCCATTGGCATCGAAAATGATGGAATAACCGCGCTCCAGCGTGGCAAGCGGGCTGATGGCGTGCAGCGCGCGGCCGCTGTGCCGCAGGGTGGCGCGATCACGTTCCAGCTTGCGTTCGATGCTGCTGAGCAGCCGTTGCCGCAGTTCGCCCAGTTGGCGTTGCAGTAGCATCAGGCGCAGGCGCGGATGCTGGGCGAGCAACCGCGCGTGCACGCGTTCCAATGCGTTGAGGCGACGTTGCGATTGTTCGCGCTGCACGCCGAGCAGTCGCCGCTGCAGATGCGTGAGCCGTTCGCGATCGCGCGCCAGGCGTGCCTGCGGCCGTTGGGCCTGCAGGCGTGCGAGAAGATGATCCACGCGCTGGATGCGCGCCTGCAACTTGCGTTGTTCCAGCGTGGCCAGTCGCTGCTGCAGTTGATGCAGGTGGCGACGCAGCGCCAACGCATCGGGCACCAGCAACTCGGCGGCGGCCGACGGCGTGGGCGCGCGCAGGTCGGCCACGAAGTCGGCGATGCTGAAGTCGATCTCATGACCCACTGCCGACACCACCGGCACCGCGCTGGCATGGATGGCTCGCGCGACCTGCTCGTCGTTGAAGGCCCAGAGGTCTTCCAGCGATCCGCCGCCGCGCGTCAGCAGCAGCACGTCGTAGCGTCCGCTGGCCGATGCCTTGCGCAACATCTGCACGATGGCGGGCGGCGCTTCGCGGCCCTGCACCGGCACGGGCAGTACGTCCACCTCGGCCAGTGGCCAGCGTCGCGACATCACGCTGAGCACGTCGCGGATGGCCGCACCGGTCGCCGAGGTGATCACGCCGATGCGTCGCGCATAACGGGGCAGGGCACGCTTGCGGGCGGGATCGAACAGCCCTTCGGCATCCAGTCGCGCCTTGAGCTGTTCGAACTCGCGCTGCAAGGCGCCTTCGCCGGCCGGTTCCATGTGCTCGGCCACCAACTGGAATTCGCCGCGCGGCTCGTACAGCCCGACCCGGGCGCGCACCAGCACGTGCATGCCGTCGGCGGGACGGAATTTCAGCCAGGTGCTCTTGGGCCGGAACATGGCGCAACGCACCTGGGCGTTGGTGTCCTTCAGCGTGAAATAGATATGCCCCGATGCCGGGCGGGCGACGTTGGACAGCTCACCTTCGATCCAGATCAGCGGCAGGGCGTCTTCCAGCAGGTCCCGCACCAGCCGGTTGAGCGAGCTGGGCGTCAGGATCTGGCGCGGCGGCGGACCGGCCTGGTCGTGGGTGTCATCGGGCGAGCGCATGAAGGCGTGAGCCTAGCATGAGAATCATCCATCGAATGCTGCGATTACATCCGCTTGGCCCACTAAGCGCAGCCTTGGCCTAAGGCATGGCGGCTATCTGCTTGGATTCACGGGTGATTCATGGCTCCGGCGAATCGTCCAGCTCGGCCGCGCGTTGCCTGAGGCGGCGACGCAGACGCCACGCCCGGATGCCGAAGTTGAGCGCGAACCAGGCGGCCACCACGGCCAGCGGCCAGCCGATCACGGCGGGCCAGAGGACGGCGACCACTGCCACTACGATCAACGCGACGGTGCCGATCATCAGTGGCCCGGTGGTCGTGTCGCCCAGCACGCGGCGATCGGTCAGCGCCGCGCCCACGGTATTGGCGATGCGCAGCGCGCCGGCGGCGGCACGCCCCGAACTTCCGCCGACGTGCCGCACCCGCGGACGCGGGGCGTGGCTTTGCACGTGATCGGTGGTCCGCCGCCAGCGGCTGGGCGCGAGCACGATCTCGGTGGCGTTTTCCAGGTCGCGCTCGTACTGATCGGCCAACTGCTGCGCGAAGCCGGTGTCTTCCACCGCCACGTCGATCTCGCGGTTGTTCAACCAACTGGCGATGTTGAGATTGGACGAACCCACGCGCGCCCACAGGCCATCGGCTACGGCCGTCTTGGCGTGCAGCATCGAGCCGTTCCATTCGAACACGCGAACGCCGGCCTTGAGCAGCGGCCGATAGCCCGAGCGCGACATGCCGGCGACCAAGGGGATGTCACTGCTGCCGGGCACCAACAGGCGCACGTCCACGCCATCGCGCGCGGCGGCGGCGAGCGCCTGCACGTAGGGCGCGACGCCGACGAAATAGGCGTCGGTAAGCCACAGCGTATTGCGTGCCATGGCGGCAATCAGCTGGTCGAGGCGGTACATGCCGGCGGTGGCAGGCTGTGTCGCGATGACGCGCAGCGCCACCGTGCCGGCGTCCTCCATCGCCGAGGATTGCTCGAACGGCTGCAGCGGCGTGCCGATGCTCGACCAGCTCTCGAGAAAAGCCGTCTCCAGTTCGGTCACGGCAGGTCCGTGCAAGGCCACGCCGGTGTCGCGCCACGGCGCCACCTGCTTCGACGGATTGCCCAGCCATGTTCCGCTGATGCACACGCCCGAAAGAAAACCGTGCACGCCGTCGACCACCAGCAGCTTGCGGTGATCGCGGCTGACCCATCCGAACGGATGGCCGAACTGCGGCGGATTGAACGCACGAACCTGGCCGCCCGCCGCGCGCAACGGTGCCCAGAAGCGATCGCGCGACTGGCCCTTGCAGCCCAGCCAGTCGTACACCACCGCCACGAACACACCGCGTTGCGCGCATTCCACCAGCGCCTGGCGAAAGCTGCGGCCTATGTCATCGTCGCGGATGATGTAGTTCTCCAGCAGCACGCGTTCGCGTGCGCCGCGGATGGCCGCCAGCCAGGCCTCGAAATGGACGGCCGCATCGATCAGCAGTTCGACGCGATTGCCGGCCAGCAGCGGCGCGCCCGCGGCACGGCTCAGCGCCTGTTCGGCCAGCAGGCGTGCATGGGCGGATGCGGTAGGTCGGTTCATGACTGGAGTGTAGGGCATCTGTTCGGGGCTTCTTCAACCCGTATTCACTTGGTGCATGCCACCAATACGCCTCGTCCATCCGGTCATGTCGCTCCCATGAACTTTCTGTCATGTTCGCTCCATGTCGCCTGAGCAATGCCATACCGACACCGATGCGTGCGCGCAGCAGCTTGCCGAACGAATCGGCCCGGACCTGCGCGTGGCTGCGCCGCTGGGTTTGGGCAAGCCGCATGAGTTGTTGAACGCGCTGTACCGGCTGACCAAGGCGGATACATCGCGTTCGATGGCGCTCTACACTGCGTTGTCGCTGACGCGTCCGCAGCCGGCGCCAGGGCTGGAGGCGCGTTTCGTCGGTCCGTTCGTGGAACGGCATTTCGGCGCGGACGCGGTGGATCCGGAATACGCCGTCGATCAGGCGCGCAACCAGTTGCCGTCGAACGTGGCGGTGCACGAGTTCTACATGCAGTCGGGCGCGCTGCTGCATTCGGGCGGCGCGCAGCGCAACTACATCAGCCAGAACTACACGCACGTGGCGCGCGACCTCGCCGTGCAGGACATCAACCTGCTCGTGCAGCTGGTGGCGCGACGCGAAACGCCCGAAGGCGTGCGCTACAGCCTGTCGTGCAATCCGGACCTGACCTTCGACTTCATCGACCGCGTCGTGCAATCGGGGAAGCCGCGCCCGTTGTGCGTGGCGGTGGTGCATCCGGATCTGCCGTACATCACCGGTCATGCCGAAGTGCAGCGCGATTATTTCGACGTGGAGCTGCGCACCGACACCGCGCCGCCGCTGTTCTCCGTGCCGCGCCAGCCGATCGACACGATCGAATACGCGCTCGGCATCCACGCCAGCGCCCTGGTGCGCGATGGCGGATGCCTGCAGATCGGCATCGGTGCGTTGTCCGACGCGCTGGTCTACGGACTGCGCTGGCGACAGGAAGACAACACGCAGTGGCGTCGCGCGCTGGTGGCGCTGGATCCGCGCGGCGGCACGCATGCACTGGCCGCGCGCATCGGCGGTCTCGCACCGTTGCGCGCCGGTTTGTACGGCGCGAGTGAAATGGTGATGGATGGTTTCATGCATCTGCAGCGCGCCGGCATCCTCAAGCGTCGCGCGTGGGACAACATGGCGATGGAGCGCGCCGCCGCCTGCGGCCGACTGTCACCGGAGACGCCGGGCGGCCACTATCTGCGCGGCGCATTCTTCCTCGGCACGCGCGAGCTCTATCGCTGGCTGGCCGAGTTGGATGCGAGCGATCCGGATGCGCTGGACATGTGCCGCGTGTCCAACGTCAACCAGCTGTACGGCGACCACCAGATGCTGGCGTCGCTGCAGCGGCGCGGCGCGCGCTTCTTCAACACCTGCATGATGGCGACGCTGCTGGGTTCGGCCGTGTCCGATGGCCTGGAGGACGGCGAAGTGGTGAGCGGCGTCGGCGGGCAGTACAACTTCGTGGCGATGGCGCACGAACTGGCCGATGGCCGCTCCATCCTGCTGCTGCGCTCCACGCGCCAGGGCCGCAGCGGCGTGGAAACCAATATCCGCTGGAATTACGGACACACCACCATCCCGCGCCACCTGCGCGATCTGTTCGTGACCGAATACGGTGTGGCCGACCTGCGCGGCAAGACCGACAGCGAGTGCATCGAAGCCATGCTTTCGATCACCGATGCGCGCTTCATCGACGCGCTGTGCGCGGAGGCGAAATCGCACGGCAAGCTCGCCGCGGATTTTCAGATACCCGAGCGTTGGCGCAACAACCGGCCCGAGGTGCTCAAGGAGGCGCTGGCGCCATGGCAGACGAAGGATCTGCTGCCGCCGTTTCCCTTCGGCAGCGATTTCACCGAGGTGGAGCAACGCCTGTTGCCGGCGCTTGGCTGGCTGAAGGCGCGCAGTTCCACCTGGCGAGGCAAGTGGGAGGTGCTGCGCGCCGCCGCATCGCCGGGCAACCCGGTGGGCGGCGAAGACGAAGCGCTGGATCGCATGGGACTCGCGCAACCCCGTCGCTTCGGCGACCGAGTGCAACAGCGCCTGCTCAAGGCCGCCCTGCGCAGGACGGCCGGTTGAGCGTGAGGCGTTCAGTGCATCAGCAGCGACAGGCCCTGTTCGCGCAAGGCGGGCAGGTTGAGGATGTGCAGGCCGGTGCGATCGGCGCGAACCCATTCGCGCTGGCGCAAGCGGCCGAGCAGGCGGCTCACGGTTTCCGTGGTCAGGCGCAGGTGGTTGCCGATATCCGCACGCGACATGGGCAGCGGCAGGTAGTCGGACGGCAGGCCGAGCATGGCGCGCCGGTCGCGCAGGTCCACCAGGAACGCAGCGAAGCGCTCTTCTGCCATGTGGTTGCCGCTGGTCAGTTGCAGGCGCGAGATGCGCCGGCTCGCCGACTGCACCAAGTGCCACGGCACTTCCGGCTGCTCGGTCGAGACATGGCGCACGGCCGGGTAGGGAAAGCGGCAGAACTGCGTCTTGCCCAGCGCCATCACGGCGTTGTCGTGCACTTCGCGCTCCATGGCGTCCAGGCCGATCATCTCGCCGGGAAGATGGAACGCCAGCACCTGCTCGCGTCCGGCCACGTCCACCGCCACCGTCTTGGCCATGCCCGTCTGCACCGCGTAGAGCGCGCGAAACGGCGACATGGGCCGATACAGGTACTCGCCGGTGCGCAGCGGGCCGACGCGTTCGGCGATATGACGCAGTCCTGACAGTTCGGGCCGGTCGTAGCCGCTGGCCTGGCAGACGGCGGCGTGGCCGCAACCGGCGCAAGAGGGCGAGGGCGTCATACGCGAGACGCCATCCTGGCGGGAAGTCTGAAGCATGGGCATGCACTCCTTAATGACAATGCCGCGTGGGCAGCGCCTATGATCCTCGTTCAAGCCGTAGGCGTGGCTCCATTGCGCGGTTTTGCCGCATCGCGCGCGGTGCTGCGACGCTTGCTAGGGCGCATCCGGCCGTTCGGGTATCCTTTGCCTGTTGCCGTCCCAGAACCGCGATCCCACACATGAGCGACTCGACTTCTTCCCCGCGTCCCGCCCAGCCCGCTTCGCGCCGTCCCAGCGTCGGCGTCAAGATCGGCAAGATCACGGTGGGCGGCGGTGCGCCCATCGTGGTGCAGTCGATGACCAACACCGACACCGAAGATCCGGCCAGCACCGCGAAGCAGATCGCCGAGCTGGCGCGTGCGGGCTCGGAACTGGTGCGCATCACGGTCAATACGCCGGCCGCCGCCGCAGCGGTGCCGCGCATCCGCGACAAGCTGGCCATGATGGGCGTGGACGTGCCGATCATCGGCGACTTCCACTACAACGGCCATCAGCTGCTGGAAGCGGAACCCGCCTGCGCGGAAGCGCTGGCCAAGTACCGCATCAATCCGGGCAACGTGGGCTTCGGCAAGAAGAAGGACACGCAGTTCGCCTCCATCATCGAGATGGCGCTGCGCTACCACAAGCCGGTGCGCATCGGCGCCAACTGGGGTTCGCTGGACCAGAGCATGGTGGCCACCCTGATGGATGAAAACCATCAGCGTGCGCAGCCGTGGGATGCGGCGCACGTGGCGCGCGAGGCGCTGATCCGCTCGGCGCTGGATTCGGCCAAGCGTGCCGAGGAAATCGGCCTGCCGCGCGATCGCATCATCCTGTCGTGCAAGGTCTCCGGCGTGCAGGAATTGATCGCGGTGTACCGCGACATTGCCGACCGCTGCGATTACGCCTTGCACCTGGGCCTTACCGAAGCGGGCATGGGTTCCAAGGGCATCACGGCATCGTCGGCTGCGCTGGCGGTGCTGCTGCAGGAAGGCATCGGCGATACCATCCGCATTTCGCTCACGCCCGAACCTGGCGCCTCGCGCACGGGCGAAGTCATCGTGGCGCAGGAACTGCTGCAGACCATGGGTCTGCGCGCGTTCACGCCGCTGGTCACGGCCTGCCCGGGTTGCGGACGCACCACCAGCGAATTCTTCCAGGTGCTGGCGCGCACCGTGCAGGATCACGTGCGCGAACAGATGCCGTTGTGGCGCGTGAAGTACGACGGCGTGGAGAACCTCACGCTGGCCGTGATGGGCTGCGTGGTGAACGGCCCGGGCGAGTCCAAGCACGCCAACATCGGCATCTCGTTGCCGGGCAATGGCGAGGCACCGTCGGCTCCCGTCTTCATTGACGGCCAGAAGGCCATGACGCTGCGCGGTGACAACATCGCCAGCGAGTTCATCGGCATTCTCGACAACTACGTCGCCAGCAAGTACGTCAGTCGCGCAAGTTGATTCGCCCGTGGGCGACGGGACCAGCGAAGCCCTGATTCTCGACGCCTGGCATGCCAATGCGCAGGCCTGGGAAAGCGCGGTTCGCGAAGGCCGTATCGAAAGCCGCAGGCTGGTGACCGACCAGGCTATCGTCGACACCGTGCTCTCGCAGTCGCCGTGCACCGTGATCGATGTTGGCTGCGGCGAAGGCTGGCTGGCGCGGGCGCTCACCGCACAAGGCATCGACGTGCTTGGCGTCGACGCCATTCCATCGCTGGTGGAAGCGGCACGCGCGAAGGGCGGCGGCGAGTTTCGCGTCGTTTCCTATGAGGACATGGCGACCGGTGCGCTGACGGAGCGTGCGGACGTGGTGGTGTGCAACTTCTCGCTGCTGGGCGGGGCGTCGGTGGATGCCCTGTTGGCCGCCGTACCCTCGCTGCTCGAGCCCGGTGGCGTGCTGGCCATCCAGACGCTGCATCCGCTGATGGCGGGCGTCGAGCCGTATGTCGACGGCTGGCGCGAAGGCTCCTGGGTGGGTTGCGGGGAGGGCTTCAGCCAGCCGGCGCCCTGGTATTTCCGCACGCTTGGCAGTTGGGTTACAGCCATCCAGATGGCCGGTTTGACCCTCCTGGCCATCAAAGAGCCGATTCATCCTCACACCGGACGCCCCGCGTCCGCTATCTTCGTGGCCGGGGCACGCCAGGGGAACGGGGATGAACAGACATCGCGCCGTAGCGTTTCGCGCCACCGTACAGAGTGATCAGCGACCGTGGCTGGTGCCACTGCCGTTCGATCCGGTCAGTCAATGGTCGACACCTGCCAGGCCGCTATGGAAATGCGGCCACGGGCATCGCGTTCGCGGCAGCGTCAACGGACGTGATTTCCGTGGTGCCGTAGTGGAGCGCTCCGGCACGTTCTGGTTGCAACTGGAGGAATCCTCGGCAGCCGCCGTGGGTCTTGGCGTTGGCCAGTTCATCGACGTGCTGATCGAGCCCGAGGAAGCCTGACGATGCACGTCGGTCGACCACGCCGCTGCCATCTTGGGCGTATGCTCGGGCTGGTCGCGTGCTGGCCGGACGGCCGATAGCGAAGGCGGCAGGGAGATGCGGTGACGGTCAAGCCCCAATTTCGCATCGTGGCCATCTATGTGTCGGTGGCGCTGCTGTGGGTGCTCTTTTCCGATCACCTGTTGCTTACGCTCGACATCGACGAGCGCACGCTGAGCCTGCTGCACTCGATCAAGGGCAGCCTGTATGTGGTGGTGACGGGCGCGTTGCTCTATTGGTTGATCGGCCGCGACATGCGTCGCATGGATCGCCTCAATCACCTGCTGCTGAGTGGCAACGAACAATCGCTGCGCGCGCTGGTATCGGCGATGGACGCGCGTCACAAGGAGACGCGCGACCACTCCGAACGCGTCATGCGCATGACGGTGGCGCTGGCCCGGCGCGTGGGACTGGAGGGCGATGCGCTGCGGCACCTGCGCTTTGGCGCGTTGCTGCACGACATCGGCAAGCTCGCGCTGCCCGATGCCGTGCTGATCAAGCCCGGCCCGCTCACGCCCGAGGAAATGACGCTGATGCGTACGCACACGGTGCTGGGGCGGGATCTGCTCCTGCGCACCGCCTTCCTGCGGCCGGCCATCGACATTCCCTATTCGCATCATGAGCGCTGGGATGGCACGGGCTATCCACGCGGCCTGCAGGGCGAGGACATTCCACTCGCCGCCCGTATCTTCAGCGTCGTCGACGTATGGGATGCCTTGAGTTTTCCACGCGTGTACAAGCCCGCTTGGCCGGAGCCGGAAGTGATCGATTACCTGCGCAACGCGGCCGGCGGGCAGCTCGATCCGGGCATCGTGGCGCTCTTCCTGGAGCACTACGACGAACTCAAGGCGATCGGCCTGGAGCAGGTGTCGCTGGATTGACGCGTCGCACGTGCCGCGCCCGTCAACGGGCGTTGCCGCGGGTTGATGCAGCCTGGTCGCGCGGTGCGCTGAACGTGCGTCGATAGCTGACCGGCGAGGTGCGATAGGCGCGCTGGAAGTGCTGTCGCAATGTTACGGGCGAACCCAGGCCGATGTCCGCGGCGATGCGTTCCAGCGGACGTTGCGTGGTCTCCAGCAATCGCTGCGCTTCGGCGAGCCGTTGCGACAGCAACCAGTCGCCGAAGCTGCTGCCGGTCAACTGGCGAAAATGGCGCGTAAATGTGCGTCGGCTCATGGCAGCTTTTTCCGCCATCGTGTCGAGGCTGTGGTCTTCGTGCAGATGCCGTTGCACGTGCTCGAGCAGGCGCGCCATGCGCTTGTCGGCAGGCGCATCGGCCACGGGCTTTTCGATGAATTGCGCCTGCCCGCCGCGACGCACGGGCGGTACCACCATGCGACGCGCGATGCGGTTGGCAACGTCGGCGCCCAGCATCTGGCGAACGAGGTGCAGGCAACAGTCAATGCCTGCGGCGGCGCCGGCGGAGGTCACGATGTTGCCCTCATCCACGAACAGTACGTCGGCATCCACCTCGATATCGGGAAACTGCGCCATCAAGGGTTCGGCCCAGGCCCAGTGCGTGGTGGCGCGACGACCGCTCAGCAATCCCGCGTGGGCCAGCACATACGCGCCCATGCACAGGCCAACCACGTACTTGCCGCGCGCGGCGGCCTTGCGAAGCTGGTGGAGCAGGGCGGCGGGAGGCACTTCATCCGCATCGCGCCACGACGGCACGATGATCACGTCCGAACGAGACAGTTCGTCCAGCCCATAAGGCGTGCCGATGGTGAAGCCTGCCGCGCTGGTCAACTGCTTGCCTTCGGCGGAGCGCACGCGCAGGCGGAAGGGCGATGGGCCCTCCGGCGTCGGCGACTGGAATACCGCGCAAGGCACGGAGAGATGGAAGGGCAGGATGCCCTCGAAGGCGACCACGGCAACACGAATCGCGCGCATGACCCGACATACCTCGTTGGCCCGATATCATCGATGGTTGTCCTTCAGGCCACTCGCTGGCAAGTGCCGACTGGCGCACCATGACCGGCATCTCAACGAGGAGTTGTGCCATGTCCGTTCATCCGCGCCGTGCCGTCATCGTGGTCGATGTGCAGAACGAATATTTCACCGGCGAGCTGCAGATCGAATATCCGCCGTCGTCGCAGTCGCTGCCGCGCATCGCGCGCATCATGGATGCCGCCACGGCGGCCGGTGTTCCGGTGATCGTGATCCAGCAGGATTCGCCCGCCGATGCGCCGGCGTTCGCGTCCGGCAGCGATGGCTGGCAATTGCATCCGGACATTGCCCGCCGCCATCGCGATGCCTTGTTCCTCAAGCCGCTGCCGAGCGCCTTCAGCGATACGGGCCTGGGCGATTGGCTGGTGCAGCGCGGCATCGATACGGTGACGGTGCTGGGCTACATGACGCACAACTGCAACGACACCACCATCAAGCACGCGTTCGATCGCGGCATGGAAGTGGAATTCGTGCATGACGCTTCCGGCGCCGTGTCCTACGCCAATCGCGCTGGTTATGCGAGCGCCGAGGAAATCCATCGCGTGTTCAGCGTGGTGCAGCAGTCGCGATTTGCGGCGGTGCTCAGCACGGAGGAATGGTTGCAGGTGCTGGCCTCCGGCGAGAAGCCGGTGCGCGAGAACATCCTCGGTTCGTATCGTGCCGCGCAGGCGCGTCAGTCGGCGGCGGCCTGATCCGCCAGCTGCGCCAATGCAGTGAACGAGGCCCAGCTGCCGGGCTGACCCGGCAAATGGGACAGATGCGCCACGGTGCGCAGGAACTGGGCGCGCGGGTATTCCACGGCGCCCAGTTGCAGCAGGTGCGCGTTGGTCACCTGCGCGTCGATCCACGGAAAATCCCAGCCTCGCAGCAGTTTCGCCAGCGCCACCAGCGCCACGCGCGAACCGCCGCTTTCGCGGCTGAACATCGATTCGCCGCAGAACAAGCGGCCCACGGCGATGCCGTAGATGCCGCCGACCAGGCGCTCCTGCTCCCACACTTCGACACTGTGCGCGTGGCCCATCTCGTGCAGGCGTTCATAGGCGTCGGCCATCGCGGGCACGATCCAGGTGCCGCTCTGGCCGGGGCGCGGCGCGGCACAGGCTTCCACCACGTCGCGAAAGGCGTGATCCACCGTGACGCGCCAGTCGACCTGTGCCAGCCGGCGCCGCAACGTACGGTTCGGCAGCAGGCTGTTCGTATGGAAGACGCAACGCGGATCGGGCGACCACCACAGCAGCGGCTCGTCCTCGTTGAACCACGGGAAGATGCCCTGCGCGTAGGCCGCCAGCAGCCGTCGCGGCGAAAGGTCGCCACCGAAGGCCAGCAGGCCGTTCGGGTCGTTCAACGCCTTGCGCGGATCAGGAAAGTGTTCCGGCCTGGTCGCGTCGAGCAGGGGCAGTCGAATCATGGGGCGTGGGCGGTTGGGGATGCCGTGCGGGAAGTCCGGTACATGCTACCGGCATGACGTTGTGGTTAGCATGCCCCACCTTCACAACTCCATGGATTGGGTATGCGCGGTCGCTTCATGTGGTGCCTGGCCCTGTTCGCGCCAATGGCCATGGCGTCGTCTCCCGGGTTGGATCCCGCACTGGCCAAGCGCATCGACGGCGACGTGCAAACGGTGCTGCAACGCACGGGCACGCCGGGCGCCACCCTTGCGATCTATCGGGATGGCGTGGCCATCTACCTTCACGCCTATGGGCTGAGCGACCGCGAGCGCAAGACGCCCGCCACGGTATCGACGCACTACGAAATCGGCTCGATCACCAAGCAGTTCACGGCGGCGGCCATTCTCCAGCTGCAGGAGGCGGGCAAGCTCGACATCAACGCCACACTGGCGACCTACCTGCCGGATGCGCCGCACGCGAAGGAAGTGACGCTCAAGCAGTTGCTGTCGCACACCAGCGGCATGCCGGAATACCTGGATGGGCCTGACGTGGAGGCGTGGGCCGTCAAGCCGGCTACGTTCGATCAGATCATGGCGCGCATCAAGGGCAAGCCGCTGGATTTTTCGCCGGGCAGCCGTTGGTCGTATTCCAACAGCGGTTACGCGATGCTGGGCCGGGTGATCGAAGTGACCTCGCATGAGTCGTACGAACACTATGTGAAGACGCACTTGTTGACGACCGCCGGCATGACGCACACGACCACGGTGGCGGACGAGTCGCGCGTGCCGGGCATGGCAAAAGGCTACCGGCACACCGACGGAAAGCTGGAGCCGGCGCCCACCATCCATGACACGGTCGGCTGGGCCGCGGGCAATCTGGTCTCCACCGTCGACGAGCTGGAGCGCTGGAATGTGGCGCTCGGCAGCGGAAAGATCGTGCGTCCGGCCGACTACGCCTTGATGACAACGCCCATGCCGGGCAGCACCGACTACGGCCTCGGCCTCTTCATCGACACGCTCGACGAGCAGCCGCGCATCGGCCATACCGGTGGTTCGTTCGGTTTCACCACGTCCAATCAATATTTCCCGAAGCAGGGCATCCAGGTCATCGCGTTCACCAACGTGGGCGACAACCCGGAGCCGGGGCAGATGCTGGTGACGGCCGCTTTCGAAGCGCTGTATCCGGATATCGCCGCCGCAGCGCGAAAGCCTGCCGATGGCGAAAACGCGGCAACGACCAGCGTGGTACGCCAGGCCTTCGAACAGTTGCAGAAGGGCAGCAAGGATCCGTCGATGTTCGGCGACAAGCTGAAAGCAAAACTGGCCGCGGGCTTGGCCGAGCGCATGGCGAAGCAGTTGTCCGTCTTCGGCGAGCCGTCGTCGTTCATCTTCAAGGGGCAGCGCCACGACCACGACGACGTCTGGAACGACTACCGGATCGAGTTCGGCCCCGGCAACAGCCTGCCGTTCGGCGTGCGGCTGGATGCCGGCGGCAAGGTGGTCGGCATTTCCATCGGCTAGGGAATCAAGTCTGCGGGATGTGCGCATAGGGGCTGTGTTGCATCAGCTCCTGCGCGTAGTCGTCCATCGCTTCGGCTTCGCGTTCCAGTGCCTGATGCACGGCGTCGCGGAAACTCTTGTTGACCAGGTAGTGGCGCGAGTGCGTGCGCACCGGCAAAAAGCCGCGAGCGAGTTTGTGCTCGCCCTGCGCACCCGGTTCGAAGCGTTGCAGTCCGCTGCGAATCGCATGCTCGATGCCCTGGTAGTAGCACAGCTCGAAATGCAGCCCGGGCACATCGACTTCCGCGCCCCAGTAACGCCCGTACAACGTGTCGCTGCTTTGCAGGAACAAGGCCATTGCCACGATGCGCGTGCCATGGCGTGCCAGCGCCAGTTGCACATGGGCGCCTAGCGTTTCGCCGAGACCGAGGAACATCGCGCGCGTCAACGCGGCGTGGTTGCCCTTGGCGTCGAAAGTGGACTCGTACAGCCCGTGGATGTGTCGCCACTCCTCGACGCTCAGGCTGTCGCCGCCGCGCATCTCGATGGTCAGTCCGCTGCCGGCGACGTGCGCGCGTTCCTGCCGGATGTTCTTCCGCTTCTTGTGATTGAGCGTGGCGAGGAATTGGGCGAAATCGGCATAGCCGTGGTTGTGCCAATGGAACTGCACGTCGGAGCGCGCCAGCCACGTGGTTTCGAATGCGGCCAGCTCATCGTCGCGCAGAAAGTTGGCGTGCACGGAAGAAAGGTTCATGCGCTCGGCGAACGCGCGCATGGCAGCGGTGAGTGCCTGCTGTCGTTCGGTCGTGCGCGCATCAATGCCGGCGAGCAAGCGTGGCCCAGGAACGGGCGAGTAGGGCACGGCATTGAGCAGCTTGGGATAGTAGTCGCCGCCCGCGCGTTCCCAGGCGCTGGCCCAGCTCCAGTCGAACACGAACTCGCCGTGCGAATTGCCCTTGAGATAGAGCGGTGCCGCGGCGACGAGTTGGCCGTCTTCGTATAGACCAAGATGGTGCGCCTGCCAGCCCCAGTCGGCGCGGATGCAGCCGGTGCGCTCGAGCAGGGCGAGAAAAGCATGCGAGGCGAAGGGATTGTCGTCGGGTCGAAGCGCATCCCAGGCGTGAGCCGGAATGCGTTCGATGCTGTCGTGGAAGCGGGCTTCGATCACGGCGCTCCAAAGGTTACGGCAAAGACATCGTCATCCTGACGTTACCGCAGTCTTCCATTTCGTCATTCAGGCGCAGGCCGGAATCCGGTTTCCGTGTGATGAGTTGTCGCGATAACCCAACACAGCCGCTACTGGATTCCGGCGTGCGCCGGAACGACGATCAAAAACCTCAGCTCGCCGGACCCTGCTGATCCAGCCAACGCTCCGCATCCAGCGCCGCCATGCAGCCGAAGCCGGCCGACGTCACCGCCTGGCGATACACGTGGTCGGCCACGTCGCCGGCGGCGAACACGCCCTGCACCGAGGTCATGGTGGCCATGCCGCCCAGGCCGCTGCGGATCTTGATGTAGCCGTCGTGCATGTCGAGCTGGCCGTCGAAGATGCCGGTGTTCGGCTGGTGGCCGATGGCGACGAAGAAGCCGGTCACCGGGATCTCGCGGGTGGCACCGGTGTTGATGTCCTTCACGCGCACGCCGTTGACGCCGGAGTTGTCGCCCAGCACTTCGTCCACGGTGTGGTTCCAGATCAATTCGATCTTGCCGGCGGCCGCCTTCTCGAACAGCTTGTCCTGCATGATCTTCTCGGCGCGCAGCTTGTCGCGGCGATGCACGAGATAGACCTTGCTGGCGATGTTGGAGAGGTACAGCGCTTCTTCGACGGCGGTGTTGCCGCCGCCGATCACTGCCACTTCCTGCTCGCGGAAGAAGAAGCCGTCGCAGGTGGCGCAGGCGGACACGCCGCGGCCCTTGTAGTGCTCTTCGCTGGCTATCCCTAAGTACTTGGCGGTGGCGCCGGTGGTGATGATCAATGCATCGCAGGTGTACTCGCCCGAGTCGCCCTTCAGGCGGAACGGGCGCTGCTTCAGATCCACGCTGTGGATATGGTCGAACACCATCTGCGTCTCGAAACGCTCGGCATGCTGCGCCATGCGGTGCATCAATTCCGGACCCTGCACGCCCTTGTCGTCGCCCGGCCAGTTGTCCACCTCGGTGGTGGTCATCAGCTGGCCGCCCTGCTGCAGGCCGGTGATCATCATCGGCTTGAGGTTGGCGCGGGCAGCGTAGACGGCGGCGGTGTAACCGGCGGGACCGCTGCCCAGGATCAGCAGGCGGCTGTGCTTGGTGGATGCGTTCATGCGTTCCTTCTATCCGCCTTCGGTCGGCGGTGACGTTCGTGGATGGTGAGAGGGCTGGAATGATGCCGGCTGCACCATGCTTGTGCGCATGGTTCCCCGGCGACCCGCCCTATATATGGGCTGTCAGCTGGTTTTCAGCAGGATGGGCTGTATCCCTTTGACTTTGCTGCAACTGCGCAAAGGTGGTCTGCTCGCGCGGCGTTGCGGAAATGTGAAAACGGCCTGCCCATCATGGTTATAATCCTTCGGGTTTGCTGGCGACTTGAACAGTCATTCGCTCCATCGTCTGCCGCGGTTTCATCCGGCTGCACGGCATCAAGGAACGACGCGTCCGAACCCGGAAGCATGGGGAAGACGCGGGAGCGATTCAAGGCTGCCGGCGCGGGTTTTGTCAGGCCGGCATCGGCCTGGCGTGTTGCCACCTTAGCCATCCCCACAGGATCCACTCCCCATGCGTATCGGTATTCCTTCCGAAACCAAGACCCTCGAAGGTCGCGTTGCCCTCATTCCCGCCGCTGCTGCCGACCTGGTGCGTCGCGGCCACGAGGTGTTCATCCAGGCTGGTGCCGGTGAGAAGAGCGGCTTCTCCGACGAGGCCTACTCCAAGGTCGGCGTGAAGATCGTTCCGGATGCCGCCGCCCTGTACGAGGCCGGCGAGCTGATCGTGAAGGTGAAGGAGCCGATCGCCGGCGACCTCGCCCTGCTCAAGAAGCATCACCTGCTGTTCTGCTACCTGCACCTGGCTGCCGAGCCGGCGCTGACCAAGAGCCTGCTGGACATCGGCCTCACCGGCGTGGCGTTCGAGTCGGTGGAAGAGAACGGCGGCCTGCCGCTGCTGCTGCCGATGTCGGTCATTGCCGGCCGCATCGCCACGCAGATCGGCACCACGCTGCTGCACCGTCCGCAGGGCGGCAAGGGCAAGCTGCTGGGCGGCATGGCGTCCACGCCGCGCGGCAAGGTGGTGGTGCTGGGTGCCGGCGCTGCCGGTGGCAACGCCGCTGCGCTGGCCGCCGCTGCCGGCGCCAACGTGGTGGTGTTCGACAAGCGCCAGGATCGCCTGGCCGAAATGATGGCCATGGGCCCGAACGTCACCGCGCTGTACGCCTATGAGTCGACCGTGGCCGAAGAAGTCGCCACCGCCGACATCGTGGTCGGCGCCGTGCTGATCCCCAGCGCCAAGGCGCCGCGCGTGGTCACCGAAGACATGGTCAAGACCATGGAGAAGGGCAGCGTGCTGGTGGACATCTCCATCGACCAGGGCGGCTGCTTCGAGACCTCGCGTCCGACCACCTGGAAGGAGCCGACGTACGACGTGCACGGCGTAACCCACTTCTGCGTCACGAATATGCCGGGTGCCGTGCCGCAGACCTCGTCGGTGGCGATTTCTGCCGCTATCCTGCCGTATGTGCAGCGTCTGGCCGCCGGCAACGAATGGCGCCAGTTCGAACCGCTGCGTGGGGGCATCAACGTCGACGGCGGCGAGCTGGTTCATCCGGCGCTCAAGGGCATGATCTAAGGTCTTGCCTGCCGCTTCGGCGGATGTTGTACCGTCCGGCCGCCCTTTCTGGCGGCCGGACTGACGCTTGAAGACAGGATAAGGACCACGGTGCCGCGTACCGCGAACGTCAAGAAAGACAAGAAAGAGCGCGAAGGCCTCAGTGAAGAACTGAAGCGCCGCCTGCGCGAGGCCGGTGCGCTGCTGCTGCTGCCGCTGGCGCTCTACCTATTGGTCTGCCTGTTCAGCTACAACGACCAGGACCCGAGTTGGGGTCATGCCGGCACGGTCGAGCATGCGCGCAACTTCGGTGGCGAAGTGGGCGCGAATATCGCCAATGTCCTGCGCTACATCTTCGGGCTGGTCTCCTACTGTTTTCCGCTGCTGCTGCTGTTCCTGGGCGTGCAGGTGCTGCGCCATCGCGGCGAACGCACCGTGCAGCCGTGGGAGCCTTCGCTGCGGCTGATCGGTTCGGTGTTCTTCTTCATCACCGCGCCGGCGCTGCTCTATCTCAATTTCAGTGACGAACCGATCCTGCCGCAGGGCGCAGGCGGCATCATCGGCATGTGGGTGGGTCGCGGTTTGTTGCAGGCGCTGGGCGACAAGGGGGCGCCTCTGCTGCTGCTTGCCATGTTCCTGGTGGCGGTGACGTTGGCCACTGGCCTGTCGTGGTTCAAGGTGGCCGATCTCACCGGGCAGGGCGTGCTGAAGCTGGCCGGCTGGTTCGGCGGCAAGCTGCGCGAAGCGCCGGAAGTGATGGCTGCCCGCCAGGCGCGCGCCGAGCGCGAGGTGGTCAAGAAGACCGAGGCCGTGAAGCAGGCCAAGCGCGAGCCCGTGCGCATCGAAACCGCGCCGGCGCCGGTAGTGAAGAGCGAGCGCGCCAAGCTGGAAACGCAGATTCCGCTGTTCACCGGTGCGTCCGCGCCGGGCGAACTGCCGCCGCTGTCGCTGCTGGATGAGGCGCCGGAGCAGGGTCCGGGTTACTCGGAAGAAACGCTCGAGGTGTTGTCGCGCCAGGTCGAGCTGAAGCTCAAGGATTTCCGCATCGAGGCCAAGGTGGTCGGCGTGTACCCCGGCCCGGTGATCACGCGCTTCGAACTGGAACCCGCCGCCGGCGTGCGCGGCTCGCAGGTGTCGAGCCTGGACAAGGACATTGCGCGCGGCCTGTCCGTGGTCAGCGTGCGCGTGGTCGACGTGATTCCGGGCAAGAACGTCATCGGCCTGGAAATTCCCAATACGCGCAAGCAGATCGTCTATCTCTCCGAGATCCTGCGCTCCGACAAGTACGACGCCATGAAGTCGCCGCTGGCGCTCGCGCTGGGCAAGGACATCGGCGGCCGGCCGGTGGTGGCCGATCTGGCGAAGATGCCGCACCTGCTGGTGGCCGGCACCACGGGCTCGGGCAAGTCCGTTGCCGTGAACGCCATGGTGCTGAGCCTGCTGTACAAGGCCAGCGCGAAAGACGTGCGCATGATCATGATCGACCCGAAGATGCTGGAGCTTTCGGTCTACGAAGGCATTCCGCATCTGCTCGCACCGGTCGTCACCGACATGAAGGAAGCCGCCAACGCGCTGCGCTGGTGCGTCGCCGAAATGGAGCGCCGCTACAAGCTCATGGCTGCCGTGGGCGTGCGCAACCTCGCTGGTTTCAACAAGAAGGTGAAGGACGCCGAGAACGCCGGCCAGCCGCTGCTCGATCCGTTGTTCCGCCCGAACCCCGAGATGCCCAATCTCGCGGCCGAACCGCTGGAGCCGCTGCCGTACATCGTCATCATCATCGACGAGTTCGCCGACATGATGATGATCGTCGGCAAGAAGGTGGAAGAGCTGATCGCGCGTCTTGCGCAGAAGGCGCGCGCCGCGGGCGTGCACCTGGTGCTGGCCACGCAGCGACCGTCGGTGGACGTGATCACCGGCTTGATCAAGGCCAATATCCCCACGCGCATCGCCTTCCAGGTGTCGAGCAAGATCGACTCGCGCACGATTCTTGATCAGTCCGGCGCCGAGGCGCTGCTCGGCCACGGCGACATGCTCTATCTGCCGCCCGGCACCGCCACGCCGGAGCGCGTGCACGGCGCCTTCGTGGATGACCATGAAGTGCACGGCGTGGTGAACTGGCTGCGTTCGCAGGGCGCGCCGCAATACATCGAAGGCGTGCTGGAGGAGGTGCAAGCCACCTCCGACGGCAAGTTCATCAACGACTCGGGTCTGCCGCAGGAAGGCGAAGAGGGTGGCGATGCCGACGCGCAGCTGTACGATCGCGCCGTGCGCATCGTCACCGAGACGCGCCGCGCTTCGATCTCCGGCGTGCAGCGTCACCTGCGCATCGGCTACAACCGTGCCGCGCGCCTGATCGAACAGATGGAGCAGGATGGCGTGGTAAGTGCGCCCCAGCACAACGGCAACCGCGAAGTGCTGGCGCCTCCGCCGCCGAAGAATTGAGCTTTGAAAGTGCAGTCTTCTTGCTGGTCATTCCTGCGAAAGCAGGAATCCAGTGCCTTTAGAACGTGCCAGGCGCCTCCAAAGTCGCTGGATTCCTGCTTTCGCAGGAATGACGGTAGGTAAATTGGCGGCGCATCATTAAGCCTTCTCCCTGCACAATTTCCTTTCCAGCATTACCCACAAGGCACCCATGAAACGCCTGCTACTCGTCGCCTCTGCGGCCCTTGCACTCTCCGTCAGCAGCCTCGCCATGGCCGCCGGCCCGGCCCGCACCAGGCTCGATGCCTTCGCCAACGGCCTGCACTCGCTCTCTGGCAAGTTTTCGCAGACGCTGAAGGATGCGAATGGCAACAGCGGCAAGCCCAGCAACGGCACGCTGGCGCTGCAGGCGCCGCGCCAGTTCCGCTGGGAGACGCTGGCGCCGTCCAAGCAGACCATCGTGGCCGATGGCAGTCGTGTGTGGCTGTACGATCCCGACCTCGAACAGGTCACGGTGCGCGTGCAGAGCTCCGAGGAATCGCACAGTCCGCTCACCGTGCTCACCGACGTGAAGCAGATGGACAAGGACTTCAATGTCGCGGAACAGGGCGATCACGACGGCCTGAGTTGGCTGCGCCTTACCTCCAAGGCCAAGGACCCGCAGTTCGACTACGCGGACCTCGGTTTCGATGCCAATGGCCTGGCGCGCATGCTTTTCCGTGACCAGCTGGGTGCCGTCACGGATATTCGTTTCTCGGACTGGCAGCGCAACGTGCCGATTCCGCCGGAAACGTTCAACTTCGTGCCGCCGCCGGGCGCCGACGTCATCGGCGACCTGCCGGTGATCCAGACGCAGCCGATCAAGAACTGACCGCGACATGCTGCGCCAGCTTCCGCGCTGGGCATGGGTGGGTGGCGGCCTGCTTGCGCTCGGCGCGGGCTGCATCAACGTGGTTGGCTATCTCTGTTTTCGCCACCAGCCGATCACGCACCTCACCGGCACCAGCACGGAATTCGGGCTGGCGGTAGCGCGAGGCGATGCTGGTGAAATCGCGCATTGGGGTTTGGTCATCCTGGCCTTCCTGCTGGGTGCGATGCTCAGTGGGTTCATCGTGCAGCAGGGCGCGCTGCGACTTGGGCGTCGCTACGGCGTGGTGTTGATGCTGGAGTCGGCGCTGCTGTTTGCCGCCACGCCGCTGATCCATGGCGGCCATGATCTGGGCTTGTATTTCGCGTCGGCGGCGTGCGGATTGCAGAACGCCATGGTGAGCACGTATAGCGGCGCAACCATACGCACCACGCATCTCTCGGGCATCTTCACCGACCTGGGCATTTATCTTGGCCATCGGCTGCGCGGCCTCGAAGTGGATTCGCTGCGCATCAACATCTGCCTGCTGGTGGCGAGCCATTTCATTGCGGGCGCCACGCTGGGCGCGCTCGGCTTCATGCTCTGGCAGGAGCGTGTGCTGCTGGTGCCGGCCACGCTCACCGGTGCGGTAGGCCTGGGCTATGCCATCTACCGGCATCGGCACTTCGGCTGAGCGCTATTGCGCGGCGACGACCTGGTTGCGCCCGCCGTTCTTGGCCTCGTAAAGCGCGCCATCCGCGCGCGTCAACCACTGCGATAGCGTTTCGCCCGCGTGATAGGCGGCCACGCCGACGCTGACGGTGACGGGAATCGGTTGCCCCTCGTAGATCAGCGGTTGTTCGGCCACGGCGCTGCGAATGCGCTCGGCCACCACCATGCCTTGCTCCAGTGAACTCTCGGACAGGCAGGCCACCAGTTCCTCGCCGCCGTAGCGGCCCACGCAGTCGGAATCACGGCAGTGCGCCTGCATGATCTGGCTGACGTGGCGGATCACCGCGTCGCCGGCGAGATGGCCGTGCGTGTCGTTGATGCGCTTGAAGCGGTCCAGGTCCAGCAGGGCGATGCAGGCATGGCCGTCGCTGCTCTGTGCACGCATTTCCTCGACCAGTTCCAGCAGGCGGCGACGGTTGCATGCCCCGGTGAGTGCATCGGTGTTGGCGAGTTCGTCCAGCCGCTTGTTGGCGACGACGAGATCGCGCGTACGCAGGTCGATCTGGTGCTGCAGTTGCTTGGCCTGGCGCCGCAGGTACATCGTGCGCAGCTGGATGATGCCGAAGATCGCCGCCAGTATCAGGATGCCGGCCGCGACCATGGCGGCCACGGTTTCGTACCAGCGCGGCTCGGCGCTCACGTCGATGGTCGATTCGATCTGGCGCAGCTGCATGCCGTGCGTTTGCGCGCGCAGGCGCAGCTTGTAGTCGCCGTGCGGGAGGTTGGTGTAGATGGCGGTCGGCAGGCCGCCGCGCGGCACCTCGATCCAGCCCTCGTCGAAGCCTTCCATGCGATAGCTGTAGCTGGTTTCGTTGGGTGCCTCGTAGTCGAGCAGGGCGAAGTCCACGCGCAGGCTGCGGTTGCGTGAGTTGATCTTCAGCGATTCGCCGGCGCGCGGCAGCTGGCCGTAGGGCAGCGGCACGCCATTGACGGCGGCAAAGGTGATGGCGAGCGGCGCGTCGGGCTGATCGGGCGGCTGCCATTCCGGACGCACCACGGTGAGGCCGCCCAGTCCGCCGAACAGCAGCTCGCCTCCCGGTGCGCGCGCCGCGGCCGCGTAGATGTAGCTGGAAATGCGCAAGCCATCGCGCACGCCGAGGTTGTGCACGGCATGCGTGTTGGCGTCGATCATCGAGAGGCCGTTGGGCAGGCTGACCCACGGATTGCCCAGGTCGTCCGGCTGCACCGCATTGATGTTGTCGCTGGGCAGTCCGTTGGCCGTGCCGATGGTGGCGAAGCGATACGGCTCGCCGGCACTTCGTGGTTGCAGCATGGCCACGCCGCCGTAAGTGCCGATCCACAGCGTGCCCTGCGCATCCATGGCAATCGAGCTGGCCAGGTTGTTCGGCAGGCTGGTGTTGTCGCCGGGGCGATTGAGCAGGTTCTCAAAGCCCTTGTTCTGCATCGCGCTGGTGGCGATGCTGATGCCGCGTCCGGTCACGTACCAGAGATCGGCGCCGATATGCGCAATGCGCCGCACCGTGTCGCTGGCCAGGCTGGTGGGATCGTTGGCGTCGTGGCTGAAATGCGAAAGCGCGCGTGTTTTCGTGTCGTAGCGATAAACCCCATCGTAGGTGGCGATCAGCAGCCGCTGCCCGTCCGGCAGCAGATGCAGCACCGGCTTGTCGTCCAGTTCCGGAATCGCCGAATCGAGAATGGCGAAGGTGTTGGGGTCCACGCTTGCCACGCCCTGCGTGCCGACCCAGATGGTGCCGTCGGGCATTTCGGCGAAGGCCTGCACATCGCGCCGCGTCTGCACGCCGCCCAGTTCGAGATGGCGAATGCTGGCCCCGGACAGATCGATCACGTCCACGCGTCCCGCGCTCATGCCCAGCCAGATGCGTTGATGGCTGTCGACGAAGATGCCGCGCACATTGGTGTTCGCCAGCGAGCGGTGATCGCTGTTCGATGGCAGCAGGGCGAACGCCTTGCGCGCGTTGGGGTCGTAGCGCGCCACGCCCAGATCGGTCGCCACCCACACGTTGCCCGTGCTGTCCTGAAGCAGTCCGCGCACGGAATCGCCGGGCAGCGACGAGGGCATGGCCGTGTCGTGGGCCACCGCATGCAGGGTGCCGCTGACCACGTCGTACGACAACACGCCGCCGCCATCGGTGCCCATCCAGATGGTGTCGCCGGCCAGCTCGGTGAAGGCGCGCACGGTGGCGCGGCGCGAACGGTCGCGCTGGTAACCGCTGAAGCCCGGGATGGCGTGCCAGTGGCCGGCCTCGTCGCGATACACCGCACCCGATTGCGTGCTTCCCACCCACAGGCGTCCCTGGCGATCTTCCAGCAGCGCCCAGATGCCGTCGTTGAGCACCACGTCGATGCCACTGCCATCAACCGGGCGCTCGGGGCGCGTGAAGTCGGTTTCACCCTTGCGGCGAACGAACAGGCCGCTGTTGTTGCCCACCCACAGGTTGCCGGCGCGATCCTGCAACACGCTGAAGCTGCGGGGGGACATGCCTTCGCTCAGCGCTATCGACTGGATGCGATTGCTGCGCAGGTCCAGGTAGTCGAGCCCGCGCTCCGTCACGATCCAGATGCCGCGATTGCCATCGGCGGCCAACGCGTAGATCTTCCGATCGCTGGTGCCGCCCTTGCCCACGGGGTAGGTGCGAAACGTGTTGTTGAGCGGATTGAACCGGCTGAGGCCGCCGGCGTTGGTGCCCACCAGCAGGCTGCCGTCGGGCAGGGTGAGCAGGCAGCGGACGTAGGCGTCCGGAATATCGGTCTTGCTGCCGCTGTTGCCGGTGAACACCTGCATGCGGTAACCGTCGTAGCGCACCAGGCCCGAGAGCGTGCCGATCCAGATGAGGCCGCGCGTGTCCTGTTCGACGGTGGTGGTGATCGAATGCGGAAGACCGTCGGCCACGCCCAGGCGATCGAACCAGGGGATGTCGAACGGCGCCCAGGGGTCGCTGTCGCGGGCCGTGCCCAGCGCCGGGAGGATGAGCAGGCAGAGCAGGGCAAATACGCGCCAGCCAAAGTGGCGCCGCGATGCACCGGCGACAGGCCGTGACACATTCCCCCAGACGTCCCGCTTGCTTGCTCGTCCTGGCCCTTGCGCCACGTGCCGACTCCGTCCTGCCGTAGGGGCACCATGATAGCCATGCGGGCGGCCGTCGTAGCGATGGGGGTTGCGTATTTTCGGCATGGTGCAGGCGTCGGGTGTCACAAAGCCGCGGTCGCCCCTCGATGAAATTGTCTAACAGCGGCTACCCCGTCTAGCATGCCGGCCATGCCATCGTCCTCCGTGCCACTGCTCAAGCGCCTGCGCCGCCATCGCGGCCTGTGGGTGTTGGTGGTGGCCGTGCTGCTGATCAAGCTGGTCAGCGGCTCCATATGCCTGGCCGATGGCGGCGCGCTGGACGGCTATGCCGGCCGTGCTTCCGTGGCCGCGACGATGACCGTGGACGCTACGCCGCAATCCCCGGCTGGCGATGGGGATTGCCTGCTGGGCGAGGGCGGCTCCTGCCATTGCGCCTGCCCGCATGCGGCCACCTTGCCGACCTCGGTGGTGCTGGCGGTCGGTACGCCGGACGCGCCCTTGCTCGTTTCCTCCGTCGATGCCGGTCGCGTGCCGGCCGTTACGGCATCCCTGTTGCGTCCACCCATCGCCTGACAACGAACGCCTTGCCGCGCCCCTGAGGGCGCGTTCGTCGTGATCGTTGTCCAGGAGATGGTTCCATGTCCGTTTTACGTGCGGCCCTTATCGGGGCTGCCTGTGTGTTTCATGTCGCCCGCGCCATGGCTTTGCCGGGCGAGGCAGAAGCGGCGCCCGTCGCCGCGCCCCCCATCCGAAGTGCCGTGCAGCGCGTATGGGAGGCGAGCCCCGAGGTTCAGGCCGCTCGCGCCGACGTTGATGCGGCCCGTGCGCGGGTGCGCGCGGCGGCGCAGCCCGTGTACAACCCGTCGCTGTCGCTCGATGCCGAGAATGCCGACGTCGATCGTCGTACCGCCTCGCTATCGCTACCGCTTGACATGTCCGGCAAGCGACGCGCACGCACCTCCCTGGCCGAGGCCGAGCAACGCAGTCGTGAGGCGTCGTACGAACTGCAGCGCCGCGATGTCGCCTCGCGCTGGTTGAAGGCCTGGTCGTCGGCTGCGCTCGCTGCGCGTCAGCGCGAACTTGGCGAGCATCGCGTGACCTTGATGCGTCGCTTCGATGCGCTTGCCGCCGAACGCCTGGCCGTGGGCGATATCAGCAGCCCGGAGCGCGACCTTGCGGCACTGGCCCTGGGCGAATCGCAGATCCAGCAGGCCTCGTTGGCGGGAGGCGAAGCTGCGGCACGCGCTGCGCTCGAGGCAGTCGCTGGCGATGAGGCGGCCATGCCGCCATTGCCAGCGGGACTTCCGCCTGCATCGACCGGCATCGTGCCGGTGGCGCTCGATGATCGGCCCGAACTGCTCAAGGTGCGCGCCGATGAGTCGGCCGCACAGGCGGGCATCGACGTGGCGCGACGGGCACGCTTGCACGATCCCACCGTGAGCTTGACCGGCGGCCGCGTGAACACGGGCGTCAGGACCGATCAGGTGATTGGCCTCAGCGTGTCTATTCCGTTGCCCGTGCTCAACAATGGCCGTGCGGAAATCGATGCGGCGCTCGCCGAGGCGGGCGCGGCTTCTGCCATGGTGCGTGCCCGGCAGCAAGTGACTCGCGCTTCCCTGCGCGAGGCGCAATCGCGTTACGACGCGTTGCTCGCGGCGGGGCAGGCGTTTCGTGCCGGCCGCGCGGCGGCTTTCGACGATCGCACCGCCTTGCTCGAAAAACTCTGGCGCGCCGGCGAAATCAGCACGTCCGATTATCTCGTGCAGCTCAAGCAGAGCCTCGACACGGCGCTTTCCGCCCTCGCGCTCGAAAGCCAGGCCTGGCAGGCCTGGTTCGACTATCTCGCCGCCGCCGGTCGCCTCACCGACTGGCTGGATGGCCGCACCCAGGAAGCTTCCCCATGACCATGTTTCTTCAGCGCGCCGCTTGCGCGCTCGTGTTGTCGTTTGCGGTCAGCGCCGCCTTCGCTCAGCAGACGGCCAATCCCCTGGCGCTCGATGCGCGCGCCATGCAGGACGCAGGCATCGTCGTTTCCAAACTCGCTACGCGCGAACTCGCCGAGGAAATCAAGGCGCCCGGTGAAGTGAAAGTGGATGCCTATTCCACCGTGCTGGTGTCGCCGCGCATCGAATCGATGGTGTTGTCGCGCCAGGTAAAACTTGGCGACGTGGTAAAGGCTGGGCAGCCACTGGTGACGCTGTCGAGCGTGCAGGTGGCCGAAACGCAAGGCGCGCTCATCGTGGCCGAACAGGAATGGCGACGCGTTGCCGCGCTGGGATCGCAGGCCGTGTCCGGTCGCCGCTATACCGAGGTGCAGGTGCAGCGCGACCAGGCGCGCGCACGCTTGCGCGCCTATGGCTTGTCGGACGCGCAGATACAAGGCGTATTGCGAGCCGGCTCCGCGCGCGCTGATGGGAGTTACGCACTGCTCGCGCCCACCGATGGACGCATCACCAGCGACGCGTTCCTGGTCGGCGAACGCGTCGATGCGGGACGCACCTTGTTCACGCTGGTGAAGGAGGATTCGGTGTGGGTCGAGGCGCGGATGCCGCCGTCCGACGCCGAGCGCGTGATGCCCGGCGCGGCCGCGCGCGTGCTCATCCACGAGCAGAGTCTGCCCGGCAAGGTCGTTCAACGTTCGCATCAGACCGATGAAAAAACGCGCACCGTCGCCGTACGCATGGCCGTGGACAACACGCGCGACCTGCTGCATCCCGGCGAACTGGTCGATGCGCGCATCACCGTGGGCGGGCGCAGCGCGCTTGCCGTGCCTGCGGAAGCGGTCGTGTTGTTGCAGAACCAGTCCACGGTATTCGTTGCCATGGGCAACGGGACATTCGAGCCGGTGGCCGTGCAGGTCGGCGAAACTCGTGACGGTTGGGTCGAAATACGCCAGGGCCTGAAGCCTGGCGCGTCGTATGTCAGCAAGGGCGCGTTCGCGCTCAAGGCGCGCCTGCTGCGCTCGCAACTGGGAGAAGACTGATGCTTGCGCGTCTCGTCGAACTCTCGTTGCGCTACAAGCTGCTGGTGTTGATCGCCTTCGTGGTGATTGGCGCGCTCGGCGTTCAGGCAGCACGCAACCTGCCCATCGATGCCTTCCCCGATGTCACGCCCGTGCAGGTCAATGTGTATACCGAGGCGCCGGGGCTGGCGGCCGAGGACGTGGAGTCCTTGCTCACCACGCCGGTGGAATCCGCGCTCGCCGGCCTGCCGAAGGTGGAGGAGGTGCGTTCGGTCAGCCTATTTGGCTTGTCCTATGTCTCGGTGTATTTCAGCGACGACATGGACATCTACTTCGCGCGCCAGCTCGTCAACGAACGATTGCAGCAGGTGGGCGACCGTTTGCCCGAAGGCTACGGCAAGCCGGAAATGGGGCCGAACACCTCGGGCCTTGGCCAGGTGTTCTGGTACACCGTGGAGCGCGCCGATGACACGCTGAAAGACTCGCCCAGCGACAGCGACCTGCGCACGCTGCAGGACTGGACCATCCGCCTGATGCTGCGCACCGCGCCCGGCGTCGACGACGTCACCTCGTGGGGCGGGCAGGAGAAGCAGTACCAGGTGCGCCTCGATCCGATGAAGCTCATCGCGCACGGCCTGGGTTTCAAGGACGTGATCCAGGCATTGCAGGCGAACAATGCGCAGGTCGGCGGCAACTTCATCGACGTCGGACGCGAGCAATACCTCGTGCGCGGCCTGGGCCTGGTGCAGGGCGCGCGCGACATCGGGCAGATCGTGCTGAAGTCCGAAGACGGCACGCCGGTCTACGTGCGCGACGTGGCCGCGGTGGAAGAAGCAGGCGCGCCGCGTACCGGCGCCGTCACGCGCGATGGCAAGGAAGTGGTGATGGGGCAGGCGTTGTCGCGCATCGGCGAGAACGCCAAGAGCGTGGTGGATGCCGTGAAAGGAAAGCTGGCGACGGTGCAGCAGGCCTTGCCCGATGGCGTGACGATCAAGCCCGTCTACGAGCGCACCGACCTGGTGAACAAGGCGATGGGCACGGCGGTGCGCGCCCTGGTGGAGGGTTCGATTCTCGTGGCGATCGTGCTGTTCCTGTTCCTTGGCGAGTTGCGCAGCGCGCTGGTGGTGGTCGTCACGCTGCCGCTGGCCATGCTGATCGCCTTCATCTGCATGGAGCAGGCGGGTTTGTCGGCCAACCTGATGTCGCTGGCGGGGCTGGCCATCGGCATCGGCATGATGGTCGATGGCGCCGTGGTGATGGTGGAGAACGCCTTCCGCCTCATGGCCGAACGCAAGGCACACGGGTTGCCGGTGGATCGCACCGCTGCCGTGCTTGCGGCGGCGAAGGAAGTGGCGAGCCCCATCGCGTTCGCCATCGCCATCATCATCGTGGTGTTCCTGCCGTTGTTCAGCCTGCAAGGCTTGGAAGGCAAGATGTTCAAGCCGATGGCGTTCAACATCAGCTTCGCCATGGCCGGCTCGTTGCTGCTCGCGTTGACTCTGGTGCCCGTGCTCGCAGCCATTGCACTGAAGCCCAAAGATGAGCGCGACACGCGCCTGGTGGCCTTCCTGAAGAAGCGCTACGGCGTCGTGCTCGCCTGGGCATTGCGGCGTCGTCGCTGGGTGCTGGGCATGGCGGGCGGTGCGCTGCTGGGCAGCCTTGCGCTGTTCCCGTTCCTCGGCAAGGAGTTCATGCCGAACCTGAAAGAGGGCGCGATCATGTGGCGCATCACCTCGATTCCGTCGGCGTCGCTGGAGGAATCCATCGAGGTGTCGCGCCAGGTGGCTGCACGCGTCAAGGCATCGTTTCCCGAGGTGGAGACCACGCTGGCAATGATCGGCCGTGCGGAGAAGGGCGAAACGGCCGACGTGAACTACATGGAGGTGTACACGCCGCTCAAGCCGCGCGAGCAGTGGCGCAAGGGCCAGACATTGGAAAGCATCGAGGCGGACATGCAGCGCGAGCTATCCGAGGCGTTGCCCACGGCCGTGGTGAGCTACACGCAGCCGATCCAGATGCGCATTGAAGAGTTGATCTCCGGTGTGCGCGCCACGCTCGCCTTGAAACTCTACGGCGACGACCTGGGCGAACTGGATCGCCTCAGCGCTCGCATCAAGGGCGTGCTCGGCGAAGTGCCCGGCGTGGCGGATCTTGCGCTGGAACCCAATATGGGCAAGCCGCAGATACGCGTGCGCGTGGATCGCGACGCGCTCGCGCGCTACGGCCTCAACGCGGACGACGTGCTCGCGGTGGTGCGCAACGGCATCGGGGGCGACGCGGTGAGCACGCTGATCGATGGCGTGAAGCGTTTCGACATCGCCGTGCGACTGGACGACAGCGACAAGCGCTCCCTGCAGGCTATCCAGCGCATTCCGATCCAGGCGCCGGGCGGTGCCATCGTGCAACTCTCGCAAGTGGCCGACGTCAGTGAGGCGGAGGGTTATTCGTTTATCCGGCGCGAGCAGCTGCAACGTTACGCGGTGATCCAGATGGATGTGCGCGGCCGTGACATCGACGGCTTCGTGCAGGAAGCGAGCGCGGCCATCGCGCAGAAAATAAAACTTCCGACGGGCTACTACATCGAATGGGGCGGCGCATTCGAGAACCAGCAACGCGCCTTGAAACGGTTGGCGTTGATCGTGCCCGCCACGATCTTCTTCATCTTCATCCTGCTCTACACCGCGTTCAATTCGATGAAGTATGCGGCGCTCATCCTCGCCAACGTGCCGTTCGCCACCATCGGCGGCATCGTGGCGCTGGCGGTGACCGGGCAATACCTGTCGGTGCCATCGGCCATCGGTTTCATTGCCGTGTTCGGCGTGGCGATGTTGAACGGCATCGTGCTGGTGAGTTTCCTCAACGAGCAGCGCGCCAAAGGCATGGGCGTGCGCGAAGCCGTGGTTCGCGGCACGGCGTTGCGGTTGAGACCGGTGCTGATGACGGCCAGCGTGGCGATACTCGGCTTGGTGCCCATGCTGCTTTCCAGCGGTGTGGGTGCGGAAACGCAGCGGCCGTTGGCGACGGTGGTGGTGGGTGGGTTGATCACCTCCACGCTGCTCACGCTGTTGCTGTTGCCCGTACTTTACGACTGGATGGAGCAGCGGGCGGAAGCGCGCCGCTCGGAGGCTCGGTAGGAGTTCTCCGAACGCCGCGGCGGACACGGCGGTCTTCGGGCCGTCCGTGTCACACTGTTGCCATGACAACCCGGCACGGCTGGAGATGGATGGTCATGGTTTTTCTATGGATAGTGATTGGCGCAATCGTGGGTGGCCTGGCCACGGAAGGTGGCCTGGCCGGAATCGTTGGCGGCGCCGCCCTGGGGTTGCTCTGGGGCAGGCAGTCGGCGTTGTCCCGCGAGCTGAAGGATCTTCGTGCGCAACTGACGAAGACCGTACCGGCGCAACCCGCCGTTGTTGAACAGCCTTGGGTGGGCGCTAACGAAGCGCGAGAGGCTTTGCAGGAGTCTCCGCCGCCAGCCGCCGCGCCTGCGATGGCTACGCTGCCGCCCGTCGCAAAAGAGGCGGTCGCGCCGCCATCGCCCACGCGTTCCGAGCCCGCGGCGTGGCCTGCCTCCGAAACGGTGCCCCGCGCGCCAGCGGCTCCTTCGTTGGCCGATCGCCTGATCAAGCGCGTGTGGCACTGGTTCACCGAAGGCAACGTGCCGGTGAAGATCGGCATGCTGGTGTTGTTTGCCGGCGTGGCGGCCCTGCTCAAATACGCTTCCGATGCCGGCATGTTGCGCGTGCCGATCGGTTTGCGCGTGGCGCTGGTGGCGTTGGCGGCCATTGCCGGCCTGGCATTCGGCTGGCGCCAGCGCAACACGCAGCGCGTGTTCGCCTTGTCGCTGCAGGGCGGCGCCATCGGCGTGCTGGTGATGACCGTGTTCGCCGCGTTCCGTCTCTACGATCTGCTGCCCGCGGACGCGGCGTTCGCCCTGCTGGTGGTGTTGGTGGCCGGCGTCGGCGTGCTCGCGGTAATGCAGGATGCGCTGGCGCTGGCGGTGCTTGGCCTGCTAGCCGGTTTTGCCGCACCCATCCTGGTGTCCACCGGCAGCGGCAGCCACGTGGCGCTCTTCAGTTATTACGCCGTGTTGAATCTGGCCATTCTCGGCATCGCCTGGAAGCGTTCGTGGCGCGCGCTGAACCTGCTGGGCTTTATCGCGACGTTTGCGGTCGGCAGCGCGTGGGGCGTGCTTCGCTACGAGCCTGCGTTGTTCGCCAGCACCGAGCCATTCCTCGTGCTGAATTTCCTGTTCTACCTGGCCATTCCCTGGCTGCACGTGGTGCGTGCGCCGGTGGATCGGCGACTGGTGATCGACGGCTGCCTGATGTTCGGCAATCCGCTCATCAGCCTATTGCTGCAGGGCGCACTGCTGCACTGGGATGGCAAGGGCCTGGCCATCTCCACGCTGGTCGCGGCGGTGATTTATCTGGGTGTTGCCTACGTCTCTCGCCATCAGCCGGCCATGCGTCTGCTGCGCGATACCTGGGCCGTGCTCGCCGTGGCGCTGGCGACGCTTACGGTGCCGTTGGCGTTGCGTGCGGATGTGACCGGCAGCATCTTTGCGCTGGAAGGCGCGGGCCTGATCTGGCTGGGTTTGCGCCAACAGCGTTGGCTGGCGACGTGGAGCGGCGTGGCGTTGCAGCTCTTTGCGGGTTGTGCGTTGCTGATCGACCAATCCATGCACGGCACGTATGGCGCATGGCCCGTGCTCAACCGCGAATGCATCAGCGCATTGATGATCGTGATCGCCGGCTTGGCGAGCAGCGGCCTGTTCTCGCACTGGAGCGCGGGGCGCGTGCTGTATCGCGTGTTCTCGGTCGTGCTGTTTGGCTGGGCGATGCTGTGGTGGCTGGCGGCCAGCGCGCAGGAGATCGCGCATTTCGTGCCGTATGTGAGCCGGTTCGCGGCGTGGCTGGCGTGGCTTGCATTCACCGCGTGGGGCGTGGCGGAAGCGGCCCGTTACCGTTCGTCCCCCGAGCTTGGCGCGGCGCTGGTGTGGACGCCCGTGGCATGCATGGCGCTCATGCTTGCGTGGGTCCTGTTGGCCGGTGGCTATCACCGACAGCCATGGCAGGGATGGAATTTGTTTGCCGTGCTGTTCGCGGCCGGGCTTGGTTGGCGCACGCTGCTGAATGTTCGCGACGCGTCGTGGGCTGGCGCAACGGCGCACTGGCTATGGTTGTGGCGATGGATCTTGCTGGCCGCGGTGGGCGTGGCCGTGTCGCTCGACCGGCTGCGCTGGTTGTCCGATAGCTGGGTTGTGTTGCTGAGCTTTGCGCCGTTGCTGATCGCGTTTGCGGTTGCGCACGCGCGGCCTCGTCTTTTCGCTGCACCGATGGAACAGGCCATGTCCCTGTGGCTGGCGCCGCTGAAGTATTCGCTGCTCGCGGTGCTTGGGCTGGTTGGCGTTGCCGCCTTGTTTCATGCCGGTGATGCCGCGCCGTTGCGCTACGTGCCGCTGATCAATCCGCTGGAACTGCTGCTGTTGCTGATCGCCATGGCCTCTGTTGCCTGGCTGAGCGAACCCTCATTGCCCGCGATAGTTCAGCGAAGTCGTGGCCCCATGCTCGGCGGCATCGTGCTAGCGCTGGCCACCAGTTTCACCTTGCGCGCGGTCCATCAGCTGGGTGGCGTGTCGTGGGGTTGGGATCTTGCCGATTCCAGCCTCGCGCAGATGTCGCTTACCGTGGTGTGGAGCGTACTGGGCCTGTTTGCCTGGGTGTGGGGATCGCGGCATGGGCATCGCCTGTTCTGGCTGGCGGGCGCGATCCTCATGGGCGTGGTGTTGGCCAAGCTGATTCTGGTCGACCGTCGCCAGTTGGGCAACCTGTTCGGCATTGGTTCGTTCATCGCCTTTGGCTTGTTGTGCAGTGTCATTGGATACCTGGCGCCGGCTCCGCCGCGCCGTTCATCGTCTATGGAGGAGACCGGGCATGCGCCTTGATGTTCGCTGGATTGCGCTCGCCTTGATGTTGCCTGCGGCTGCGGCCCAGGCCGACAGCAACGCGGATTACGCGTACGCGTTTGCACTCGATGCGAAAACGTCCGATGAGGCTTATCGGGTGGTGTTGACGCCGGAGGTGTACGCCTCGGTCAACCCGAGTGCAGAGTTGCGCGACCTGATCGTGGTCAATGCGCTGGGTAGGCCCGTGCCGTTCGCGCCGCTGCCGCCGTCGCCGCCGGTCAGCCACGACTTCGAGACGATGGTGCGCCTGCTGCCCTTGCCGGTGCCGGCCGCGTCGGCCGATAGCGTGAAGGTGGAGCGCAATACGGCAGGCGGCATCGTCATCAGCCAGACCGATCACGGCCCCGCCGTGCAACGCCCGGATGCGTGGCTGATCGATGCAGGCCGTGAGATGGGGATGGATCGGCTTGCGCTCGATCCATCGTCGCTGACGCAGGATTTCCAGGTGCATGTGGTGGTGGAGGGCAGCAACGATCTGCGGCAGTGGAACCTGCTCGCTTCGGACCTCAGCCTCACCCGCGTGCACGGCGAACAGGACGAAGTCGAACAGTTGAACGCCGATATCTCCAGCAGCGATGCGTACCGCTATTTCCGCGTGCGTCTCACCGATGGCGACGTCGACTGGAGTGCGGGTCACGCACCTACTGCGAAGCTCTCCGGCAGCTACACCGATGCCGCCGCCGAACACGCCTCGCAGTTGCAGTGGTTGGCGGCCACGAAAAGCGGGCAGGCGAACGGCGATGTCGACTACGACTTGCCGGCGGCCTTGCCGGTGGAGTCGGTGACTGTTGCGTTGCCTGCCGGCAACAACGCGGCGCGCGTGCATGTGCTGGCGCAGGATGCGGCGGCATCGCCATGGATGGAGGTCGCCGCGCTCGACCTGGTGCGCACGGGCGGCAAGAACGGCGAGGCCACCGCGGCCTTCGACATTCGCAACGTGAAACATCTTCGTGTGCACAGCGATACGCCGCTCGCGGACGCACCCACGTTGCGCGTGGGCTGGGTGCCGCCGCAGTTTGTCTTTCTTTCCGAAGGCAGCGCGCCTTATCGATTGCTGGCCGGCAGCTACGCAGCGCGACGCGGCGACTATCCAGTGGACGAAGCGCTGAGCCGCTTGCGCAGCGAACATGGCGAGCCATGGCTGCCGCCCTTGGCGGCGTTGGGTCCGCGCACGGATGAGGCTGGCCCTTCGGCACTGGCCGCGCCCAAAGTGCCCTACGACTGGACCAAGCCCTTGCTGTGGGCGGTGCTGGCGCTGGGCGCACTGGTGGTGGGCGGCATGGCCTTCAGCCTGCTGCGGCAAGGGCGCGAGGGCGAACCGAAGCCCTGACGATGGTGGACATGGGCGCCTCCACCGGCCCGATGTCCTATCATGCCCGGCATGTCACGCAGCGATATGTTCGACGCGCCGGGCCTGTTCGCGGAGCCCGACGATCTCAAGCCCCTGGCCGAGCGCATGCGGCCGCGTACCCTGGATGAAATCGTGGGCCAGCAGCGCGTGCTGGCTCCCGGCAAGGCCCTGCGCCGTGCGCTGGAAGCCGGGCGGGTGCATTCCATGATCCTGTGGGGGCCGCCCGGTTGCGGCAAGACCACGCTGGCCTTGCTGGTGGCGCGCTATGCGGACGCGGATTTCCGCGCCATTTCGGCCGTGATGTCGGGCCTGCCCGATGTGCGCAAGGCGCTGGCCGAAGCCGAAGTGAATTTTGCGCAGGGTCGCCGCACCGTGTTGTTCGTGGACGAGGTGCATCGCTTCAACAAGGCGCAGCAGGATGCCTTCCTGCCGCATATCGAACGTGGCGTGATCATCTTCGTGGGCGCCACCACGGAAAACCCTTCGTTCGAACTCAACTCCGCCTTGCTCTCGCGTTGCCGCGTGCACGTGCTGGAAGCGGTCACGGTGGACGACATCGTGATGGCGCTCAAGCGCGCGCTGGAAGACAACGAGCGCGGCCTGGGCAGCATGCAGCTGGACGTGGCCGACGAATCGCTCAGGCTCATCGCCCAGGCGGCCGATGGCGACGTGCGCCGCGCGCTCACGCTGCTGGAAATCGCCTCCGAACTGGCCGAAGACCATCGCATCGACGAGGCCACGCTCACCCAGGTGCTGGCCGATCGCACGCGCCGCTTCGACAAGGGCGGCGAACAGTTCTACGACCAGATCTCGGCGTTGCACAAATCGGTGCGCTCGTCCGATCCGGATGCCGCCGTGTACTGGCTCACGCGCATGCTCGACGGTGGCGTCGATCCGCTCTACCTCGCGCGACGCATGACGCGCATGGCCGTGGAAGACGTGGGCCTCGCCGAACCGCGCGCCTGGCGCATGGCGCTGGATGCGTGGGATACCTACGAACGCCTCGGCAGTCCCGAGGGTGAACTCGGCCTGGCGCAGCTCGCCATCTGGCTGGCCATCGCGCCCAAGAGCAACGCGGCCTACAAGGCGTACAACGCGGCGCGCGCCGTGGTGCAACAGACCGGCACGCTCGAGGTGCCGATGCATCTACGCAACGCGCCCACCAAGCTCATGAAGGGGCTGGGTTACGGGCAGGGCTATCAGTACGACCACGACAGCGAAGGCGGCGTGGCGCTGGATCAGCAATGCCTGCCTGATGCGCTGGATGGCACGGTGTTCTACGAACCGGTCGAGCGCGGCCTGGAACTGAAGCTGCGCGAGAAACTGCTGAGCCTGCGCGAGGCGCGGCGCAAGGCGCGCGGCGAGTGATCGCGTGGTCGTACCCAACTGCTTCGTGAGGTGATGCGATGTCCGTGACCTGGTATTTCGACTTCATCTCGCCGTTCGCCTGGCTGCAATGGCCCAAGGTGAAAGCGCTGGCCGCTACCCGTGAGGTCACGTTGCGGCCCATCGTGTTCGCCGGCCTGCTTGATCGCCTCGGCCAGAAAGGCCCCGCGGAGATTCCGGGCAAGCGCGAATTCACCTATCGCCATGCGCTGTGGCGTGCGCGCCAGAACGGCCAGTCGCTGCGCTTTCCGCCGACGCATCCGTTCAACCCGCTGGGGGCGTTGCGCCTGTGCATTGCGGCCGGCAGCACGGTGGCGGCGACGGATGCGATCTTCGACTGGATATGGGCGCAGGGAAACGCCGGCGACACCATCGCCGCATTGGCGCCCGTGGCCGAACGCCTCGGCATCGCCGACC
Organism: Dyella japonica; assembly: GCF_040545895.1. GTDB lineage: Bacteria > Pseudomonadota > Gammaproteobacteria > Xanthomonadales > Rhodanobacteraceae > Dyella > Dyella japonica_D. The sequence goes on along the minus strand of NZ_JBEPMU010000001.1, from coordinate 593,148 downwards.
CGGCTGCCGCCATTGCCGATGCCGCCGTGAAGGCACAACTGCGCGCCAACTTCGATGCAGCCATCGCCGAAGGCGTATTCGGCGTGCCCACGCTCTCGCTGGATGGCCGCCTGTTCTGGGGCGACGACGCGCACGCGTTCGCGTTGGCGTGCCTGGAAAATCCCGCCCTGTGGGACGAGCCGGAAATGCATCGCCTCGACACGCTGCCCATCGGGGTTGCGCGCACGAGCTGATCCAGCCGCTGTCGCTGCTGCGCAGGACCTTGCGGTGCCCCGCGGAGCCGGCATAGATTCGCCGCACCACCACCGTAGGTATCGAGGGAGAGCGAGCCATGCGAGTACTGGTAGCAGCACTGATGGGCGGCATCGTGATGTTCATCTGGGGCGCCGTGGCGCACATGGCGCTGGGGCTGGGCGATGTCGGCATGCGGCAACCCGTGGCCGAAGACGCCGTGCTCGCCAGCCTGCGTCCGGGCCTGGGCGATCAGGCGGGCGTCTACATCGTTCCCACGGTCGACCCGGCCAAGATGCACGACAAGGCCACCATGGATGCCTATTCGGCCAAGACCAAAGTGTCGCCGTATGCCTTCATGGTCTACATGCCGCAAGGCGACGACCTCTCCGACATGAGCGGCCAGCTGCCACGGCAATGGGCGTCGGACACCTTGTCCGCACTCGCGCTGGCGTTCGTGATGGGCCTGGCCGCCTTCAGCTTCATGACGCGGCTGAGCATTGCGTTGGCCGCCGCGGTATTCGCCTGGCTCAGCACCATGGTTCCCTATTGGAACTGGTACCGCTTCCCCACCAACTTCACCCTGGCCGCGCTGATCGAGCAGGCCGTCGGCTGGCTGCTGGCCGGCGCGGTGATGGCGTGGTGGTTGGGGAGGAATGGAAGGCAGGGGCGCGTGTAGCTGCTGGCGGGGTGCTGGCTTTTTCGCCCGTCATCCCGGCGCACGCCGGGATGACGAGCAAAAAACAGGCCGCGATGCCATCGGTGTCGCACCCCAATCCCCAACATTGCCCCCCAGCCAGCCCCGCAGCGATAATCCAAGGTTCCAAGCCCTTCATCTGGATTGATCATGCTGGACCCCGCACTGCTGCGTTCGCGCCTGGCCGACACCGCCGCGCGCCTCAAGGAGACCCGTGGCTACGAACTCGACGTGGCCGCCATCGAGGCGCTGGAGAGCCAGCGCAAGCAGCTCTCCACGGAGACGCAGGAACTGCAGAACCTGCGCAACACGCGGTCCAAGGCCATTGGCCAGGCCAAGGCCAAGGGTGAAGACGTCGCCCCGCTGATGGCCGAAGTCGCCGGCATCGGCGACAAGCTCAAGGCCAACGAGCACGCGCTGACCGAAGTGCAGGCCAAGCTGGCCGATATCGCGCTGGGCATTCCCAACATCCCGCACGAATCCGTGCCGCTGGGCAACGACGAAACCCAGAACGCCGAACAGTTGCGCTGGGGCACGCCGCGCACGTTCGATTTCGCGGTGAAGGATCACGTGGACCTCGGCGCCCGCCACGGTTGGCTCGATGCCGACGCCGGTTCCAAGCTTTCCGGCGCGCGCTTCACCGTGCTGCGCGGCCAGCTTGCGCACCTGCATCGCGCGCTCGCGCAGTTCATGCTCGACCTGCAGACCGGCGAGCACGGCTACCTTGAATGCAACGTGCCGCTGATCGTCAACGCGGACACCATGAAGGGCACCGGCCAGCTGCCGAAGTTCGAAGAAGACCTGTTCTCCACCGAGGTCAACGAAACCAAGCGCTACCTGATTCCCACGGCCGAAGTCGCGCTCACCAACCTCGTCGCCGACAGCATCGTCGAAGCGGACACGCTGCCCATGCGCCTCACCGCGCACAGCATGTGCTTCCGTGCTGAAGCAGGCAGCTACGGCCGCGACACGCGCGGCATGATCCGCCAGCACCAGTTCGAGAAAGTCGAAATGGTGCAGATCGCCACGCCCGAGCAATCGCATGCGCAGCTCGAAGAAATGGTGAGCCACGCGGAGAAAGTGCTGCAACTGCTGCAACTGCCGTACCGCAAGGTGCTGCTGTGCACGGGCGACATGGGCTTCTCGGCCATCAAGACCTACGACCTGGAAGTGTGGCTGCCCAGCCAGAACACCTATCGCGAAATTTCCTCGTGCTCCAACTGCGGCGACTTCCAGGCCCGCCGCATGCAGGCCCGCTGGCGCAACCCCGCCACCGGCAAGCCGGAACTGGTGCACACGTTGAACGGTTCCGGCCTGGCCGTGGGCCGCACGCTGGTCGCCGTGATGGAGAACTACCAGAACGCCGACGGCTCCATCACCGTGCCCGACGCGCTGCGCCCGTACCTGCGCAACCTCGAACAAATCGCGTGAGGCAGCCGGCATGAGCGCCCAGCGCTGGGACAAGGTGGAACTCGCCGCCAGCTACACCTTGCTGGTGATCCTGGCCACCGAACTGCTCACGCGCCTGGGCCTGGTCACCATGTTCCCCGTGCCCACGGTGGACCTGGTGCTCAGCATCATCGCCACCGTGCTGGTGGTGGGCTCCTTCTGGTTCGCCCGCCACAGCCGCCGCCTGCGCTTCGCCATCATCGCCTTCGCTTCTGCGACGCAACTGGTGCCCATGGTGATCCGCCAGCCCATCCTGCTGCTCCCGCTGCTGGGCGCCGCCATTCCCGTCGCCATCATGCTGTGGGCCATGATTGCCTTGTCGAAAAAAGGGCAGGGCACCGCACCCCATTCCTGATACGATGACGCCCCCTCTCGTCATTCCAGCGAAGGCAGGACGAGCGCGAAGCGCGAAGAACGCCCGAAGGGCGGCCCCGAAGGGGCGAGCGAAGCGAGTAATCCAGCGCCTTAAGGCACGACGCGAGCACAAAACCCGGAGAGATGGCCGAGCGGTTTAAGGCAGCAGTCTTGAAAACTGCCGTAGGTGTAAGCCTACCGTGGGTTCGAATCCCACTCTCTCCGCCAGAAACGAAAACGCCCCCGCCTGGGGGCGTTTTCGTTTCTGATGGAGCGACTGGGTGAGAACCCACTGGTTCGACAAATTTGTCTGGAACAAATTCGGACAGCCGCAGGCTGGCCCCGTAGCGCGAAGCTCGGAGGGGTTGGGTGCATGGATGCACCCAAGAATCCCACCGTTGATACTTGCGACGCTCAGATTGGGCATCTGTGTTTCGATTACGAACTTGCAGACCTAATTATTACCTTTGGCCGGCATGCATTCGAAATGGCTTTCGAATACCTTCCTTGGATAATAAATACGAGGCAGGGGCATGAAACGGACTTTCTTGGCTGCCGCTGCAGCAAGTTTGCCTGCGTCTGCTCGCTTCAGGAACGGGCCAAAGGCAGCCATGAATGCTGCATCGCGGAGAAAGCCGCGCAAAACGGGCTGCACCCAGTTCCTGGTCGGTGCACCACTGAAAAATCGGGGATAGCCCACTGTGACCCTGGCTTTGTTTTCTCCGGCTGCCAGTGTCGTCACACTGGGAGCTTCGACTTAGCCCCCCGTTTTTGGCAACGCGGAAGGGAATCCAATCGTGGGTCAACTTTTTGTCTATAGTTCTTTCTTAATCAGTAAGCATCGGAATTGGAGGGGTTGTGAAGAAAGGTCAGGGACGTACTGAGGGAGGGGATGGTGATGTAATGCCGTCGGCAGCAACAAGCGCAAGGACAAGAAGGTCGAGGGCGGCAGCCTCTAGTTCGACGGTAAAGAAGGTCGAGCATTTCTCAAAATTGTCTTCAGCCATGAAGCAGGCAATGGAGCACGCCCTTGAGAATGTCATACGTTTGGGTGATACCGATGTGTTTCCGAGATCGTTCGAGACCTCCCTACTTACTGACTCGAAAGAGCAAATCCTGGAGTTGCTCGGAAAAATTCACGGCAGCTTCCAAGATATGCTCATCGCTGCGCCGCCTGTGAATGACAAGGTCCTAGCGGCAGTTGGTTACAGCGGATTTCGCGCGGTCACACAAGTTGATCCCGTCTGGAATCTGTACTTGTTGTCCCTCGTTATTTTGCTCGGGCCAGAAATTGAGGTGGCCCGTGTGCCGGTCGAAAAGGGAGTGGTTCACTCGTATCGATTTAGGCGACAAAAGGGCGATGCGCATATTTTTGACGGAGAGATAGGCTGGTTCTCTTTTCAAGAAAGCTGTGAACGTCTGGCAAGAGAGCATAAATTCGTGCTCCTTACTGATATTTCGGATTTCTACCCTCGCATATACCACCATCGTCTCGAGAATGCGCTAAAGAAAGTTACCGCGAATCGCGATGCGGTGAAGCGCGTCATTCGGTTGTTGACCGAGTTCTCAGGAGGAGTCTCTTACGGTCTTCCCGTGGGCGGTCCTGCTGCTAGGTTGTTGAGTGAATTGCTCTTGAACTCAACCGATAGATTGCTGTTGGCCGAAGGCGTTAAGTTTGCTCGATTTGTTGATGATTTCAGACTGTTTGCAAACTCTAGAGAAGAAGCGCACGGACTGCTAGTGATGCTCGCGCAGAAGATGGGTGAGAGTGATGGGCTCTCATTACAAAAGTCCAAGACAAGAATCATGTCAACCGAGGAGTACCTCTCCCACTTCAACATGAAATCAGATGAGACTGAGCGCGGAGACGAGGAGCAGGCCGTCTATCGCAGCTTCATGTCTCTGAAACTTCACTATGATCCATACTCCGAAAGTGCGAATGAGGACTACGAACAATTGCGTGAGTCGCTGAGGCAATTCGATGTCGTTGGGATGCTCGCTAGGGAGATGCGAAAAACCCAGATTGAAGAGAGCTTTATTCGAAAGCTGGTTCGTTCCATCAAGCATTTGCGAACGGAGGCTCGTGCCGCTTCTGTTGTTTCTTTGGCGGATAATCTAGAAATTTTGTCGCCGGTCTTTCCTCTCGTGATGCAGGTATTCGCCAGTGTCGCGTCTGAGCTTAATGAAGTGTCGCGGTCTCGCATGCTCTCCGCGGTAAAGGATCTGTTCCTAGGGAAGTCGCATATCCTTAACGTACCCGTAAATCAAGCTCACGCCATTCGAGTATTGGCATTGGCGCTCGATGAGGAGTCGGAGCAGATCCTTCTTCGGATCTATCAGCAGACTTCCAGTATTGGGGTGAAGCGCGATGTAATCATAGCAATGGCAAATCGCGACTTGGCGTGGTTCGTCTCGGATCGGCGGCGAAACTATCAGAACCTATCATCCTGGGAGAGACGGGCGGTTGTTGCCGCTTCCTACATTCTGGAGGATGAAGGTGATCACTGGCGAAAGAAGCTTACACTTGGGGATTTTGAGTCAATCATTGCTAGCTGGGTTTCGAAGAACAAGGTGGCAAATAACGGCCAGGTAAAGGTTCCGTTGTGATTACAGAGCGCAAGTTTTCCGTATCCTATACCTCGTTGTGGAGGGAGATCACTCCATCTGCAGACAATTTCATTCGCCATATCAACTTGGCGTCTGAGCGATTCGTGCCGCCCTATACAGCTTTATCACCCGCCGAACTCAATGGCCCAGTAAATGAGTCTGCGTTTCGGCTTTCGAGAGAAATTTGGTTAGCTGGTGACGTTGGTCCCGCCAGTGAGGATGGCGTGTGTCGAATCTGGTCGGATGTTTGTAGTTGGTTGGGTGAGGCTCCGCAGGGTAGGTTTGAGTTTTCAGAGGCTGTTCTAACTGATATTCGCGAAGTCGCAACGAGTATCGGTGCATTTCTTCGCATTTCCGGCGGTTCAGAAGTTGTCTTTGAGCCTCCGTTCAGGGGGTGCGGCTCAATTTCAAGTTGCGTTGGTGACTTGATTGTCGGAAGTACGCTGGTTGAGATCAAAGCAGGAGATCGCGGTTTTCGTGCAGTTGACCTTCGACAACTCTTTACCTACGCGGCGCTGGCTAGGTCGGCAGGTGCACCACTAGTTTCTGGGGTGTGTCTTTTGAATCCGCGCTGGGGTGTTGTTTGGCATGGGTCTCTCGACGAGGCGGCTGTTGGCTGCGGTGCCCAGTCTTCCATTGACCTGCTGGATGACATCGTTCGAAACGCCGTTTTGTTAGGAGTATCTCGCTAGCTTTTCGAACGAAACTGGGGTCGAAACTGGGGTCAGAGTGCACTTTTTTTCTGACGGAATCGGCGGTTCAGCTTGTCACTGAGCTCGCAAGCTTCGGAGCTCAATGGCTGGATTGTGAGGCCGGCTAAGCCCTCCGCGCACCGCCGAAAATGTCTTACCACTCTTACTCGTGAGGACTGCCCTGCAGTTGAATGGTTGCCCAGTCGTGCTGAAAAGGTCCGGAGCCTCAGCTTCCCCGAAGTTGCCGAACTCGACCAGAATTTTGGCGGCAGTGAGTTCCGATGGAGTGAAGCCATCCCGAGCCAAAGACGCGAGCAGATACGTCGAGTATTGCGCGATGAGCGCTTTAGCTATTGGCCCCTCTGGCATCGCCACGCCATGCATTAAATCCAGCTCAACGACTGTGTCCGACAGACCTTCAATCTCTCTCTGAATCTGCCCAATACCCCAGTAGCCCAAAACGTCATTGTTTCGGCTTACGAAGGTCCCGACGAGACCATTGGCGATGCTCTTTAGTACACGCGAACTGGGCATACGGATTGGCTTCCATTCGTTATCCATGCAATTTTCGACGGGTCTGCTTTGGATCGATAGCAGACGCCGATTTTCCCTGTCCGTTGTCACAATGCCCGGCCCGGCGCAGATGGGACGGAGGTGGTTGATTCTAGCCTCGGCGCTGAGACTTCACCGCCTCCATCCATTTGTCTGCGCTTGTCCTCAATCAACAAGAGGCCGATAAGCGCGCACAACAGGCTTCGCCCTTTCCAGATCGTACCGCGCCTGAAGTGCAAGCCAGTAGAAGGCGGTGGTGTCGAAGGCGAGGGAAAGGCGGAGTGCGATCTTGGGGGTGATAGGGTGAGTGTCAGCAATGAAGGCTTTTATCTGATTGGAGGGTATGCCGGTGCGACGGGCGAGTCGGGCGGGGTTGAGGGCGTTGGGGATGAGGTAGGCGTGCAGCAGGATGTCGCCGGGGGCTCGCAGCGGTTGCGAGGGGTCCACATCCGAATGCGGGGTGAGGTGGATCAGTTCCATGGTGGTCTTCCCTTGTCGGGCACGGCCGCGCGGCGGATAGGCGCTTACAGCGCTCCGTGTCAGTGAATGCTTAGCAGCGTCGTCGGTGATCGCCAGAGTGCGGCGCATCGCCTTGCCGGCCGATGCGCCGCCACGGCGATCATCGGAGGCGTGTGATGTTCACTCCGGGCTCGTCACCGAGCTGGCGCGCGACCCACTGAAGACAGTGGATGGCGGTCCCAAGATTGGCCGTGACGGCCACGGGAAGCGGCCATGGCAGCGGTCTGCCGGGGAATCCCCGCGCTTGCGCGTCGCGGCACTGCTCGCTATCGACACGCAAACGTGTGAGCGCGAGCACCGCCAAGGCGATGTCACCGCGTGTGCTTAGCATGGGTAAACGCAGAGTTTCGGGCCACGCCGCACGCGTGCGCGACGCGTCGCCAAGTGGCGAAGTGAAAGTGTCGTCAGGGGGAACGGACGAGCGAATGCGTACCGTATGATCGTGGGTAGCCATGATCAACTCTCAGTCAGTTGGTGATGGTTAGCGGGTCGTGGGTGTTCCAAGCACTCACGGCCCGCGCTTCATGACTTGGTGGTCATGGTCACTCGCGAGGCCCTGCCATATGACAGCGCGAGTGACATACCGACCCTAACGAGCACGGTTGTGATCGTCTGCCAGTGTTGGGCGAGATGAGTGTCAGCCGGGCTGCGGGTGAGCGTGACGGCGTCATGCTTGCCGAATGTCAGCACCATCCCTGGAAGACCTGCAGGCAATGCGCGCTCTCAAAAGCGCGAGTGAACATGCGCACCCTTGGTCATTTCGCGATAGGCCAGCCATCAGCCGTTGGGCTGCATCTGATAGACCATTCGGTCAATTGTTCCCCTCATCGCTCCACCGGATATTGCCGTCCGGCGTGCGCGGGGGCATGGCAAGCCATGTGACCTTCGTCCGATCTCCTCGCGACGCCCGCCCACTCCCTGTGCTGTAGCGGAAGCAGACACCTCAATCAGGAGACATCGCGTGGCCACCGATATGGTTCTCGATTACGAAGGCGAGGAATGGATTGGTCTTGAGGCGACGAGGGTGAAGACCACGGCGTCCGACTTCATCATGGATTGTCCCACCCGGCATGAAGGGAAGCCCGGGTTACGCCGTGCATTGGTGCATGACCAGAGCGACGGCCTCACCATCAACTATGGAAATGATTACCCCGGTGGCGTCACGCTCAACGACGCGCAGGTACAGCTGAAAGTTCATCTTCACATTGGCCGCGTTCCGGCACTGCCACGTCATGCGGTAGTGGGCGAACTCTACGCGGTCAATTGCATGCCGATGGAAGCCGAGCTGCGCGAATCCGCATTGACCAGTATTGCCCAGGCCATGAGTGGCGAGGGCAGGGCGAAGACGCCGCTCAATCGCGTACTGGCGATGGCGCGCGACACCATCGCGAGTTCGCAGCCGGACATTTCCCTATGGCTGTGCATTGGCACCGATTCGCTGGGGCTGGCCCGTTGGCAGCGTATCGCCTTGACGGACGTTGTCGTCGGCACGCTGTGATTCCTGCGACGGGAGAAATGCGATGACAACAATCCATCTGCGGGACGAAGTGGGTTCGCGCGTCAGTTCGCTGCGTAGCGTTGGCACGGGTCTGGGATGCACGTTCCCCATGTCATTGCGTGACCTGGTGGCACGCAATGCACGGCCGGTGAAATTTTCCCAGACCATCACCACGCGCGAGGCGCTGGGCGGCAAGCACTTTCTGGAGATCCATCGCGACGGTAGCTATTACTACTCCGGCTATCTCAGGGCGACGGGATGGCCATCGTTTTCAGTATCGGTGGTCTCCGCGCTTGGCATCACCATTTCAACGGCGGGCGGCGATTCGTCCCTGCAATTGGGTTTCAACGCGCAAGGCGAGGCACACGGCACTGATGAGGTAGGCGAGCGCCAATTCGAGTGGCATCAGCATGGAACGAACCAGACCATTGCGGATTTCTGGCCTGCCTTCAAGGAAGGTACCTGGCAGGCGCACGTTGAATACAAGTCGAATTATCTCGGCGTGATTGGCGACATCGGTAGCTGGCTCGGTGCCATCGTGGCGATGGGAACATTGCTGGGCCCCACGGGCGCTGCCATTGCCATAGCGGGTGACGCCGCCGGGCTTGCCGATGCCAATGAGTTGATTGTTCCGGGTCTGATCGGCGTGGCGTTTGCATCCGGTGTGGCTTTCCTGGTGTCGCCGGGCTTGCTGATTCCTGCATTCCTGGTGGGTGCTGCGATAACGCCAGCGCTGATCAAGCAAAGGAAGCTAGAGCCATTCGAATGCGCGTTCGCAGATCAGGTGTTCGGCGGGAAGATTCCGTACGATCGAATTCTCTTGACCAACATGAGCGGCTTTGACGGGCACGGTTTTACCGTTCCGGGTCCAGGCGATGTGATCTTGGTCAATATGGGCGAGGGCTACGAGCATCCCACGACGTGGGCCTTCAACGCGTCAGGCGACTCCGCTCGCGCGCCCGGTCACCTCTTCATGCACGAACTGACCCACGCATGGCAGATCGCCCACGACAGCTTCACGCCGATCCTCTACTGCGAAGCAGTTCGCGAACAAGCCTGGGCGCTCTACGACCGGCCGGCCGTTTACCGCTATGGCGCGGCAGGAAAACGCTGGAGCGACTATCGTGTGGAACAGCAGGCCAGCATCGTCGCCGACTGGTTTGCCGGCAAGTTCGACCCTCGCGGCCCCGTGAGGCCGCAACAAGCGTTCGAGCCCATGGATGAGATGTCCAATCCTTTCTGGCCCTACATTCGTGACAACATTCGTGGCGGAATTACCTGAGGCATTTCGCGTCGCTTGTTCTCGGGTGGAGGCGGGCCAGGGTTCGAGCCTTGAAGGCCATGTCGCGAGCAAACGCGCCAAAACGTAGTGACGAGAAGCCGCCAATTCATCCTCGGGTATATCCAGCGAAGACAGTGTCATTCGCTTGTAATCTTTGAACGTCACGAAGGCTTCGTGCTGCCACGACCCCGAGTCACCGGGCCTTGGTTTCCTGAAGTCGTCCAGCACAATCCGCAGGCGGCCATCGCGCGGTCTCAACAGGCTACTCGCCACGCCGCGTTCAACCCGTTCGGCGGCACTTCTGCCGGAAATCGCACGGCAGCCTCAATCAACTCGGGGGGCCTGTGAGCAGGGGTTGAGCCGCCATGTTTCGCTGTTGGCAGGCCAGCTTGAAAACCCTGATTCTGCCGCCGCTCATCGTCATCTGGAGGGCGACTTTTAGACATAAGATCAGCCACATATCACCGAAAGTTGTGCGCCGCATCTTCATTTCACTTGGTCCATGAGTGCAAACTTACGGTTCTACGCATTAGTTTTCGTTTGCTGGTCTACAGGGGGCCACCATGAAGAACTTGCAGAAGGGTTTTACGTTAATCGAGTTGATGATTGTGGTTGCGATCATTGCGATCCTTGCCGCCATCGCCATACCGCAATACCAGACCTACGTCATCAAGTCGCAGGTAACACGAGCCATGAGCGAAGCCAGCGACGCCAGGGTACTTGTGGAAGACTGCGCAACCAGTGGCAAGGTCCAGTTGGGAACCTCCCAGGGGCAGTGCGACACGTCCCCCATCGTTGGTTCGGACATTCTTCAAGGAGCGTCACAGAGTGGGCCGGCGCTACCGGCCGGCATGGGCGTACCGCATATCCAGCTTCCGCAGGACGCAGCGGGCCAAGGCAAAGTCGAAGCCCAACTTGGCAATCACGTCCAATCCCGCATAGACGGAGGCATGATTACCTGGATTCGCGATACCAATGGCAGCTGGAGCTGCACGGTGGATGCAAAAATTGGCGCCAAGTACGCCCCGGCAGGCTGCCCGTTCGTGCCCTGATACGCCGGCTCTTGGTGTCGACTTCCATCAGTTCAATGCCACGAATAACCAGAAGCCGCCGTATCGTTTAGCATCCGAAATTCGGCGGGCGCTAGCCCGCCAAGGCTGCCATGGGGCGCGTCCCCCATGGCCCTAGTCCCTCGGGAACGGGGACATCAATGTGCCGCCCGCCGCCAACATCAATCGTTGTCTCTCCCTCAGACTCTGGGCGAAACGATCATCAGCAGGGTTAGTGCGGACTGGGCGAGATAGGCGATCACAGACGCTGCCTGTGTCTGAAGTTCGAGATGGTTGGATGTCTGTTTCTGGTCGGAGGTGGACATTCCGCTTACGGCCTGCGCCCGACGATTGACTGGGCTACCTGATCGAAATCAGTAACAAGACCCGATACGTTGATCCTCGTGCCATCGCGTAGTTCGAGTCTCAACTCGGCTCCTCGCCCGCACTCCAACTCAAAATGGGCAATGTCGGCCAGGTCGAAGTGGTGCTTGCGAAACGCCCCGACGGTTACTCTCGATCCTTCGATAGTCAACCGGTAGCGTCTGAAGTAAAACGCTGCAACGAGCGGCAAGAATGCAAAGACACCAAAAGCAATGAGCGCCGAGTCGTGATCGCCGGTGACGCCGGGCCAAAACGGAACGCTGGTAAAGAACGCCGACGCAAATAGGAAGAGATATAGGTAAACGGACGGGAATTCGTAGACGCCGACTTGGCTCATCTCCTGATGATGCTCCCTGGCGCCAAAGGCCATCAGCACAGATGTGGTCAGCGATACGACAACCGGTGTCATTGGTGCCAAGTTCACGGTGATCCCCTCAATCATCCATTCCCGCGGGAATGTCCGCAGTCGGAAGCGGGCATTAGACCATCGGTGTCAGATCATCAGGAAACTGGGATGCCCATTCCCATTCGGCATCGTCCAAACCTCGCGCGCTTCGTCGCCACGCCCTGTTCAGGTGTGCAAACACGTGTCCTAGCTCTGCGCGAAGCTCGGGCTCGCCATAGTCCAGATCTTCCTTGAGGTTCTTGATCAGGTCTTCGAGATGCTCTCGAGCTTCGTCGAGTTCATCCACGAACGCGGCCCACTCGACGTACTGAAGCTGCCTATCGATCATCGGATGAGATCCATCTTGTTGCCTTGGGTTTGGTTATGTCTGCTATGGGTCGGAGCCGAACTCGCTACAGGTTCAGTCCTGGAAAATATTCCTCGATCCAGCCCCGCAGCTCTGCCTCTCTATGGGCGAGCATTGGCTTGCCTAGCTTTAGGTCAAACACGCTTAGATGTTTTCCTTGCCGCACACGGACCAGTAGCACCTTCATTTTGGCTTCTACCCAACCAACAGAGGACGCGGTGCCATATGTATAGAAGTCCAGGAGCCGAAGGCAGAACGAGCGATCCACAACGCCAACGGACCGAAGCACGGCATCGAGCTCTTCGTTCCATTTTTGAGCCTCGTCCATCGACTTCGGTTCCTGTCGCGTGTATTGGCCATACATATCTTGTCCAGTCAGCTCGTTTGCCTGGCGAAGGACATTTTCAATAGCGTCGTATTCGGGGCCGAAGTCCATCTTCCTGCTTGCCATGCCCATGCAAATTGATCGAAGTTCGGCTGTCAGATCAAGGATCGCTTGTCGCACCGCGGGGTCAAGCATCCGTCCAGATGTAGAGACCCTGGCCAACTGCAGCGCTTCCGCAAATGCTCCAAGCTCGACCTTCTCGCTAATTTTTCGCGCAAGCTCACTCATGTGGATCCCTCAACTGTTGAAACGGCCTGAGGTCTGCTTTGGGTCGGAAGCGGACGTAACCCTTAGCCCATGAATTTGACCACCAGTCCAAAGGCGCCAGCACATGCATAGGCTGCCGCAAAGACGAGAAGGCCCCTAAGCGCGAGTCGCCGGGAGCAACGACCTGCTTCGCTGAGCAAGTCAGGCCGCACCATTGCATTCATCGGGTTCCAGAGGGTGGCGCGAGAGTACGCCACCCCTCGCTGCTCAAACTGGAAGGTCATGCGGACTGAGAAGAAAAGCGCCCAGATCAGAGCTCCTCCTCCTACGGCGCATAACCCGGCAAATAGTCCCGCTAGGGCATATCCCAAAACTGTCATCTGCTCCCCATTCGAAGCTCGCTTCATTCTCGCCCGACTAGGCCCGCTTCGGGTCGAAAGCAGACCTTTCAATCAAGATAAGTCCAGCTTTGAGCTCCGTCGAAGCGACGCACCTTGAAGCCTGTCGCCGACGAAGTATTAAAGTTACGCATATTGATCCGAAGCTTGGGCTCGTCCTGGGGCTGATGGGCTCCCAATGAATCACGCACCCGCAGATTGCGCAGTGACACCTTTTCCAGGCGCTAGCTCTTCGGCGACTTGGTCACGATCTCCGCGATGAAGCTCTTCGCGCAAAACGCGGGATCCATGGAGATCCCGATCGCGATCCGGACGCCATCCGCTTCATGCGTCAGGTATCGGCGCGCGTGGTCGGCGGGTGCAAGGGGGACGTCATACAGGCCGTCTGCGGTGTAGCGCGTCTGAAGGGGCGTGGCGTCGATGCAGCCCGATGGGTCGGTGACGACCTCAGCGAATTGGGGAACGCCGGCCTGGGTCGTCGCAACACGAATTTCGCTCACGCTGACGCCGATGTATGTGCCGGCCGGAAAGGTGATCTGAGTGCCGTGTGAAGATCCCGGTGATTCGCTCCCCAGGCTCGAGGCGATTTCTGCCGCGGACATGACCTGGCGACCTTTGACCATGTCCGCCGCGCGGTCAAACAGATCGGTGCTGGCCGTGGGGGCGTTGCCCGCCAGGGCGGCGCTGGTAAAAGCAGCCCCGGCCGTGACGGCCATCATCCATTGCTTGACTGAAAACATAGACGCTCCGCTCTGCGAAAAGCCGCAGGATACCGGCAATGGCGGCCGGATACCGCGCCTCTTCGCTGCCGTTATCCAAAATGGTGGCTGGCCAATGGAAGGGGCGTGTTTGTGCTGCCGATCTCGCTGACGTTCTCTCGGCGTTTGTCTAGTGCAACCCCGCCCTTGCTGGCTGATAAGCGAAGCCATCTCCGGCGCGAAGTGACCGAACGCACAAGACGCGCCGCAAGTATTTGCACTCACCGCAACGTCACCGCGCTGACATGCGCAATGACTAGGTTCCCCGCACCACTCTTCTGGGGAACAACATGTCGCGCGTTGGCTCTTGGCTGTTTGCGGTCTGCTTCTTTGTTTCCGGCGGTGCGTTTGCCGGCACGGCTTGTCCGAATTTCTTTGTCGCGGGCAAGGCGCCTGCGCTGGATGCATCGTTGTTGAGTCGTACGACGGAGGTGTGTCATACCGAGTACGTGTTGTTTGCCTCGGGCGTGACGAAGGGTCCGCTGTATTCGGCGGAGCATTTGACGGCGGCGCAGATTGCGGGCGCCAACTCGATCAGCCGCGATGGTTCCTGGCATCAGGAAACCGGCATCCCGACGGCGGATCGTTCGCAGTCGTCGGACTATACGAACAGCGGCTACGACCGTGGCCATATGACGCCGGCGGGCGATCCCTCGACGATTGCGTCCGAGGACGAGACGTTCTCGATGGCGAACGTGGTGCCGCAGCTGCATGTGTTGAATGCGGGCGAGTGGGAAAAGATCGAGGATTCCGTGCGCAATCTGGCGACGCAGCTGGGCGAGATCTACGTGGTGACGGGTCCGGCGTTCGCCACGGATTCGGTGCCGACCATCGGCAAGGACGCGGTGGCCGTGCCTGCGTACACGTGGAAGGCCGTGTACGAGCCGGGCGTGGGTGCGGCGGCGTTCCTGTGCACCAACGTCACCAACTACACCTGCGCCGTGGTGTCGCTGGATGACGTGAAGACCATGTCCGGCGTGGATCCGTTCCCGTCGCTGTCTTCATCGATGAAGTCGAATCCGATCCATTTGACGCTGCCCTGATTCGTCAGGGAAAGAAGCAGGTCAATGATATGGGGTGAGGCGGCTTGCTCGCCCCGTTTGCATTGATCACCGTGCGGGCGTGGGCACGCGTGTGCCAAGCCACCAGCCCAGCGCCATGGTGAGCACCAGAATCCACACTGATGCGTAGCCGCCGCTCAGCGATGCCAGTGCCGGCCCCGGGCAGTAACCGGCGATGCCCCAGCCGATGCCGAACAGCAATGCGCCAAGCACCAGGCGCGTGTCGATGCGTGTTGCGTCAGGCACGTGGAATGCGTCGCCGAACCATGGGCCGGAACGGCGCCACACCAGGCGATAACCAATGGCCGTGGTGAGCACGGCGCCGACCATCACGAACAAAAGGCGAGGGTTCCAGGCGCCGGTGATATCCAGAAAGCCGAGCACAACGGAGGGCTCGGTCATGCCTCCCAGGCTGAGGCCCAGTCCAAACAACAGGCCGGCGAGCAGTGCGGTGCTCATCTTCATGCGCCCACGCCTCCCAGCAGATGTCGAATGACGAAGACGGTGGCCATGCCGGCGACGACGAAGAAAACCGTTGCCAGCAACGAGCGCCGCGACAGCCGGGCCAAGCCACACACGCCGTGACCGCTGGTGCAGCCGCTGCCGATGCGGGTGCCAAGGCCAACCAGCAATCCTGCCGCCGCCATCCAGGGCCACGAGACCACCGGAGCGCCGATGGCGTTCTCGCCTCGCAACAGCGATAGCAGCCACGGCGCTGCGACAAGGCCCAACAGGAAAACGATGCGCCAGCCCTGGTCGCGCACACCTGTGAGCAGGCTGCTGGCGATGCCACTGATGCCGGCAATGCGACCCATCGACGCCATCAGCAACACGGCGGACAGCCCGATCATCACGCCGCCAATGAGGGAGGAGATCCAAGGGTGCATGTGAACACCGTCACCGGGATGTGCGATGCATCGAATATAGGCCGCTGCGGTGCCGGAATGCCAGTCGTCGACACAACGTCGACCGGGCGGCTCGGCTTGAGCGCTCCAGCCACGCGTGCCACGATCGGAAGGTGACCACGTCCACCGAAGCCCAAAACCTCCGCGACCTGGCCCGCCTCCGCCGCGTGCGCGACCGCATCGACCGCGAGTACGCGCAGCCGCTGGACGTGGAGGCCTTGGCGCGTGGCGTGCATATGTCCGCCGGGCATCTGAGCCGGCAGTTTCGCGCGGCGTATGGCGAGTCGCCGTATTCGTATCTGATGACGCGCCGCATCGAGCGGGCGATGGCGTTGTTGCGGCGGGGTGATCTCAGCGTTACTGATGTCTGTTTCACGGTGGGTTGCGCGTCGCTGGGTACGTTCACCACGCGGTTCACGGAGTTGGTAGGCATGTCGCCGGGTGTCTATAAGCGGAAGGAAGCGCAGGCCACGGCAGGTATTCCATCGTGCGTGGCCAAGCAGGTGACGCGACCGGTCAGGAATCGAGAAGTTTCGGCGAGGGATGCCGATCTAGACTGAGTTCATGGATTTCACCACCACTGAGAGGCATGCCATGGACATCACGATTCACTCCAGCTTTCTTCCGCAGAACGACCCGGACGCGGCGCTGGCCTTCTATCGCGACACGCTCGGTTTCGAGGTGCGCAACGACGTGGGCTACGGCGGCAAACGCTGGATCACGGTGGGGCCGGCGGGGCAGCCGGGCATCAACGTGGTGCTGTATCCGCCGGAGGCGAGCCCCGGCATTACCGATGACGAGCGCCGCACCATCGCGGAGATGATGGCCAAGGGCACCTTCGGCATCATTCTGCTGGCGACACACGATCTGGCTGGGGCGTTCGAGAAGCTGCAGGCGAGCGATGCGGATATCGTGCAGGAGCCGACCGATCAGCCATATGACGTGCGCGATTGCGCGGTGCGCGATCCCGCCGGCAACATGATTCGTATCCAGCAGCTGCGCTGAAACGCAGGCAGCGAAACCACGATCGGGAGCATCCCATGAATCCATCGGAACGCATCGACGAGCTGATCGAAGGCATCACGGATTGGCGTGGCAAGACGCTCGCCGACGTGCGCAAAGCCATCCTCGATGCCGACAAGGCCATCGTGGAGGAATGGAAGTGGATGGGCAGCCCCACGTGGTATCGCGACGGCATTATCGCGGTGGCCAATGCACACAAGGAGAAGGTGAAGATCACCTTCTCGCATGGCGCAAAGCTGGAAGACCCGGACAAGCTCTTCAACAATGGTTTGGACGGCAGCACATGGCGCGCCATCGATCTGCTTGAGGGCGACAAGGTCAACAAGGCGGCGTTGAAGAAACTGGTGAAGGCGGCCATCGCGTACAACCAGGCGAAGCTCAAGAAGAGTGCGCCTGCGGCGGCTAGGAAAACGGCGAAGCCGGCCGCCAAGTCGGCGGCCAAAAGTGCGCGCAAATCAGCGAGCAAATCAGTAGCCAAGAAGGCGGGCAAGCGCACGGCGTAATGGTTGTCCGCTGTCGTGAACGGGCATGGAGTGTGGCTTCGAACCCGCTAAGTCGCGGCGAATTCAGGCGCCGAAGCGCGCCGCAAGGCATTGGAGTGTTTCTCTCCGTGCGGCTTTGCGGATGGAGCCGCGTCGTGTCTGATTGCCCCGCGCAGGAATAAAGCGCCCCACGCGCCGGTATTCACCGGGTACGCCGCGTGACGCCACGCCGCAGCATGTTTGGCGTGCGATTGGCGCCGCTCCATGCGATCATCTCTGGAGCGTACTCAAGGGTTGGGAAGCAGTTTGAATCGGGGCAGGACATCACGGCGTTTGGTGGCATGGTTGGCAGTGGCCGCCATGTGGCTGCTGGTGGCCGCGCCCACGGTTTCCCGCGTGCTTCCGAGCCTGCTGTCGTCCGATCTTGGCGCCTGGTGCGTTGGGCACGGTGCCGCCGAGAACCATGCGTCCATGCCTGGCATGGACGAGATGGCCGACATGCCCGACAAGCCCGGCATGGTTCATACCGCGGGCATGCCCGGCATGCCGGATATGCCGGGCGACCCCACCCAGCACATGGACCAGTGCGGCTACTGCGTCATGCTGGCCCATACGCCGCTGTTGTCGGGCGCGCTGGTTGCTCTTCTTCTTGCTGCACCGTTGCCGGCCGTGGCGCCGGTGTCGCGCACCAGCGTGGCGTGGCAGGCCCAGCCTGTTCTCAGCGCAGATCCGCGGGGACCGCCGTCCATCCAGCTCGGATGACGGCTTGATGGTGGGCGCAAGCATTGCGCGCCTGCCCACATCGACAGCAATCACAGGGGATGGCGTGTGGCGCGCGGGATCGCGTGGCCGTGCCAGCGTTCCCGTGCTTGCCTGTTCTCCAGTCATGCGTCGCGTGCGGCGCTGATCAAAACGGATTTCTTGTCATGCGCTTTTCTCTCCTGAGCGGAGCGGCCCTTGGATGGCCGCTGACGCTGCTTGCTTCATCCATCGCCTGGGCACAGAGCGGGCCCAGTGCTCCACCGGACGCGCCGATTCCGGAAAGCGACGTCACCAGTCTCGGCGCGGTGAAGGTCACCGCCGCTGCGCAGCAACTGGCGGCGCCGGGCTTTCCCGCCACGCTGGCCTCGGTGCCTTCCGAGCGGGTCGAGGCCACGATCAATGCGGTGGACGTTGAAGATGCCGCGAAGTATTTGCCCAGCATCTTCATCCGCAAGCGCAACTACGGCGACACGCAGCCGGTGCTGGCCACGCGCACCTGGGGTTTGAATTCCAGTGCGCGCACGCTGGTCTATGTCGATGACATTCCCATTTCGGCGTTGATTGCGAACAACAACACCATTGGCGCGCCGCGCTGGGGCATCACGTCGCCCGAAGCCATCGACCATATCGACATGATGTACGGGCCGTTCTCGGCGGCTTACGCGGGCAATTCGATGGGCGGCGTGATGCACATCGTCACGCGCATGCCCGAGAAAACCGAGGTGACCATCAAGCAGACCGAAGCGGTGCAGTCGTTCGACCTGTACGGTACGCACGACAATTTCAGCACGAGCCAGACCAGCCTCACGGCGGGCGGGCGCAGCGGCAAGCTGGGTTGGTTCTTCGGCGCGAGCGCGATGAACAGCTTCAGCCAGCCGCTGTCGATCATCACCGGCAGCAACACGCCGGCCGGTACCAGCGGCACGGTGCCGGCGTTGAACAAGATGGGGCAGGTGGCGAACGTGTACGGCGCCGGTGGGCTGCTGCACACGCGCGTGCTCGATCTCAACGGTGAGCTGAGCTACGACATCACGCCGCAATGGAAAGTCACTTACCTGGTGGGTTACTGGAGCAACCACGGCGAGTCGAGCACCGATACGTATCTTACGAATGCTGCCGGTGATCCGACCTACGGCAAGGTGGCGGGCTTCGCCAGCAACACTTACCAACTCAGCGCGCATCACCTCATGCAGGGGCTGTCGTTGAAGTCGGATACCAAGGGCGACTACGACGCGTCATTCGTCGTCACGCACTATGCCTTCCTCAAGGACAACCAGTGGCAGCCGGCAGGCGTCACCACAGGCACAAACGTAACCACCAACGGCCGGCTGGCGAGCTACGGTGGCACGCAGTGGTCCACGGCCGATGCCACCGGCATCTGGCGTCCGCTTGGTGTTGACGGCGGGCAGGAAGTGTCCGTCGGCGCGCATGCCGACCAGTACGAGCTGGCCAACCCCACCACCAACCTCAGCAACTGGCAGGACCCGGACAGCCTCACCACGCTGTTTTCCACCGGTCGCGGCAAGACGCAGACGCAGGCGCTGTGGCTGCAGGATCAGTGGTGTTTCGCGCCACAGTGGATGCTCACGCTGGGCGGTCGCTACGAATGGTGGAAGGCCAGCGATGGCTACAACTTCAGCGGCAAGACGGCCGTGCAGCAGCCGGTGGAGAAGGCCGACGGTTTCTCGCCCAAGGCCACGCTGCAATGGAACGTGGCCGCCAACTGGCGCATCACCGGCTCGCTGGCCAAGGCCATCCGTTTCCCGACCGTGGGCGAGCTTTACCAGCTGGTGTCCACCGGCTCCACGTACAGCGTGCCCAACCCGGATCTGAAACCGGAAACGGCGCGCAGCGGCGAACTGGCCGTGGAGCACGCCATCGACCAGGGCATGCTTCGCGTGTCGCTGTTCCAGGAGAACACCAAGGACGCACTCGTTGCGCAAACGTCCTCGCTGCCCAACGTGGCCGTGCCGGTGATCTACGTGATGAACGTGGGCGAGTTGCGCAACCGCGGCATCGAGCTGGTGGCGCAGAAGGACAACGTGCTGGTGAAGGGCCTGGAGCTTTCGGGCAGCGTGACGTTCGTCGACTCCACCATCCTCTCGAACGACAGCTTTGTCAGCACCACGGGCACCAGCTCGCAAGGCAAGCATGCGCCGTACGTGCCGCGCTGGCGTGCCACGGCAGTGGCAACGTATCGACCCGATGCGCATTGGGCGTTCACGCTGGCCGGGCGTTACAGCGGGCGGCAGTTCTCCACGCTCGACAACTCGGACAACACGCCGCACGTCTTCGGCGCGTTCGACAAGTTCACGGTGTTCGACGTGCGCGCGCACTACCAGATCAACGAGCATCTCGCGGCATCGTTCGGCATCGACAACCTCACCAACGAGAAGTACTACCTGTACCACCCGTTTCCGCAGCGCACGTATGTGGCCGACCTGAAGCTGAGTCTTTGATGTTGGCGCTCCTGCCGCTTGGATGAGTGGCAGGGGCGCTCGACCTCAGTGGCAAACCAGCACGGGTACATCGGCGCGCAAGAGCACCTTGTGCGTTTCGCTGCCCAGCAACAGGCGGGTCATGCCGCGCCATCCGTTGGAACCCATCACGATGAGGTCGGCCTGCCTGGCTTTGCAGGTCTGCACGATGGTGTCGTAAGGCTCGTCGCCGAATTCGGCCACGCCTTCGAACGGTACGCCGGCGGCGTCGGCCAACATCTTCACCTGTTCGATATAGCGTTCGGCGTTGGCCTTGGCTTCCTCGTTATAGGCGAACTCGGTGGCGGCCAGGATGGTGCCCATGTACGAGATGGTCCGGAACGGTGAAATCACGTGGAGGGCCGTGACTTTCCCCTGGGTCAGCTTGGCCTGTTCGATGCCTACCTTCGCGGCGCGCAGGGACAGTTCCGATCCGTCGACGGGAATGAGAATGTGCTTGAACATGGGTTCCTCGCTAGGGCGGCCGATGCCGCGGATGAAGGCGATGGCGGAAGCCAGGGGAGTGTGGCGTGCGGCCTGTGGGGCCTGTGTCACGGGTGATGCATACCCAGCTTAGGCCGATGCCAGGCGGTGTAACTGATCGGCGTCAATCCGCCGCACGGTGGGTGCGCCTGGCTCGGGTCTTTTGCACGCCACGCGCACGCGGCGGGACTACACTGGTATCAGGAATCCAAAGGAGGCCTGGCGATGTTCAAGAACATTCTTCTGCCGGTGGATGGTTCCGAGCGTGCACTGAAAGCCGTGGAGACAGGCATTGAACTGGCGGCCCAGCTCGGGGCGAAGGTGTTTGCGGTGCATGTGATGCCGCCGTTGTCCACGGTGTCCTTCATGTCCGAACTCCTCCAGCACAGCGCTTGCCACAGCGACGTCGCCAAGGCACATGCACAGCAATACCTGGACGAAGTGGTGCAGCGTGCCAATGCGGTGAACGTGCCGTGCGAAACGGAATACGTCTTCGACCTTCGCCCTTACGCGGCCATCGTGGCTGCTGCCGCGAAACATCATTGCGACCTCATCGTGATGCGCTCGCGCGGCTCCGAAGGGCTGGAGCGTGTATTGCTCGGCAGCGTGCCGCACAAGGTGATGAGCTGCTGCAACACACCGGTGCTGGTGTGCAGTTGAAGCGCGGCTGCTGCTGCACCCGATGGTCAGATCTGGTCGGCGGGCGGAACGAGGTGGTGCTTGACCTGGATGGCGTCCAGCCGGTCGCAGACCCAGGCGCGGTCGTTGGGCGGGGCGCGATCCTGGATGGCCTGGGCCATGCTCGTGAAGCTCGCCCAGAACTCGCCGGGCACGGGTTTGCTCCGCACCAGGCTCGGCACCGACGTATCCAGCGCGTCGAGCATCTGGTCGAGCTGGGCGTGTGAAATGGCCATGGCTTGAGCCTACGCCCAGGGCACGTCAAGACGGCGCAAAAGTCTTAGCCAAAGTGTCACGACGCGTTAACGGCGTCAGGGGCAATTTTGTATCCCACCCGGGAAAAAGGCGGTGCCTGTATGGAATGGGATCGCGACAACGACCTGCTATCCCGCGCCTGCGACGAGCTGATCGAGCAGAACGCGTTGCTGCAGCAGGAGATCGAGCTGCTTCGCGCCCAGCTGCGCCGGCACCCGACCGGCGAACTCCAGATCCGCGAGGCACGCCGCCAGATGGACGAATGGCTGGAAACCGCGCACGGGCATACGCCGTTGCCTTCGGCGCCGGAAGCGGTGGTCGCTTACTGAGATCTACACTTCCAGCACGATCTTGCCGATGTGCTGGCTGCTCTCCATCGCCCGGTGCGCATCCGCAGCGCGGGTGAGCGGGTAGGTGGCGTGAATGATCGGCAGGCAGCGACCCTGCGCCAGCACCGGCCACACGTGTTCCCTCAAGGCGGCCGCAATGGCCGCTTTTTCCTGTGCCGAACGCGGACGCATCGCCGAGCCCGTGACCACGGCGCGCTTGGCCATGATGGTGCGCAGGTCGACGTGGTCCGCCACGCCGCCGCCCAGGAAGCCGATCAAGAGCAATCGGCCATCGCGCGCGAGGGTGGCGAGGTTGTCGTCGACATAGGCGGCGCCCATGATGTCGAGGATCACGTCCGCGCCGTGTCCTTCGGTGCGCGCCAGCACCACTTCCACGAACGATTCCTGCCGATAGTTGATCGGCTCGCCGCCCAGCTCGCGGATGGCTTCGCATTTCGCTGCGCCGCCGGCCGTGGCGAACGCGCGGATGCCGAACTCGCGGCACAGCATGAGCGCCGTCGTGCCGATGCCGCTGGTGCCGCCGTGAATCAAGGCGACTTCGCCGCGACGCGCATGCCCAAGCTGAAAGAGGTTGGCCCACACGGTAAAAAACGTTTCCGGAATGGCGGCGGCCTGCGTCATCGAGACGCCGCGCGGAATCGGCAGTACCTGTCCTTCGGGCACCACGCAATATTCCGCGTAACCGCCACCGTTGGTGAGCGCGCAAACCTCATCGCCGATGGCATGCATGGTCACGCTGTCGCCGATGGCAGCCACCGTGCCGGCCACTTCCAGCCCGGGCGTGGGGTTGGCGCCGGGCGGAATCGGATAGTTGCCCGCGCGTTGCAGCACGTCCGGGCGATTCACGCCGGCGGCGCGCACATGGATCAGCACTTCGCCGGGTTTCGGCGCGGGTACCGGCACGTGCCGTGGCTGCAGCACGTCGGCCGGGCCGGGCGCGGTGATCTGGATTTCCGTCATGACGGCGGGGAGCGAAGGACGCATGAAGCGCTCCGATATTCACGTTCGAGGGTGGCCGGCGCGGGCGTGGCGCCGACGTTTGAACCACCAGCGTAAGGAGAGCGCGATGATGATCAGGAGAAGAATGCCCACCACGCTGATCACCTGCAACATGCGCGCCTGGCTGTACATCACGAAGCGGCCGGACTGGCTATAGAAGCCGTTGAACGAAGCGAGCACCTGCGGAAGTTGCGCCAGATCGTCCTTGCCTAGCGGCAGCGGCGCTTCGTCGGGATGCCAGTTCGATCCCATTGGCTGAACCTGGCCGTGCTTGTCCAGCTCGACGTGGCCGCCGAGCACATAGGTCACGGGTTTGTCGCGCAAGAAGTTGTTGATGCGCACGGCGCTGGCGTGGTCCGCCGCCGTATCGTCGATGATCAATCGGCCCGGCAGGAAAAAATCGCCGGTGAAGGCGAGCCCTGTATTGCCGTCGTAGTACGAGACGTGCGACGGATAATGGCCGGGCGTGGGAATGGCGTCGACCTTGCGGCCGCCGAGTTCGACATGCGCGATGTCATCGGGCCATTGATGGAAGCCGAAGCCGTCGATCACATGCGCAAGATCGGTGCCGATGATGGTGACGTTGGGCGCGGAGGCGAACTGCACGTCGCCGGAACGGTGATCGAGATGCCCGTGCGTGTGAACGATGAGCAGCGGCAATCGCTGGCCGTTCACGGTCGGCAGCAATCCAAGCACGGTGGAAGCCAGCGGCATCTGCTTGGCATCCGCCACGTCGCCGGTGTCGATGAGCAGGGCGCGCGTCGACCCGATCAGCAGATACATGAACGGGCCTTCGTAGGTCTGGCAAAGGCTTTCGCGCAGGATGTACGTGTGCTCATCGTATCGATGCACCTGCAGGCGGCGCTGCGGATGGGCCTGGCAATCGGCGGCGCCAGCGTCCCATTGGACCTTCATGTCACCCGGCACGGGTTGGGCGAGGGCGGGCACGCCCCACAGTCCGGCAATGCAGCACAGCACGATCAGCGCGACTTTCATCCTTGCCTCGACGGGTCGGGGCGCGACCGGTGCGGCGCGCAGACGGTCGCTCAGATGCGGATGGAGGCGCGAAGGTTTAGGCCGCCGCCCTCCGGCGGCGGCCTTCCGTTCAGGGTTGGTTGACTGGCATGGCCGGGATCGACGGATCGATCGACGCCGGGTCCAGGCGGCCATCCAGCCAATGAACCACCGTGCCGAGCGGGCAGATTTCCTGTCCTTTGCACGGCGCCAACGGCAGCGTGTGACGAACCAGCGCGGCGTCATCGCTGAAGTCAGCCTTGCGCAGTGCGGCCAGCGTCGGCATCCAGGTGGATACGCGCACGGCGTAGCCCTCCTTCTGCTTGAGCAGGTCGAACACCAGGGCGCCGCCGGGCGGATAGTCGTCGGGTTGGCGTTCGTCGTGCCAGTCGACGTCGAGCACGCCGGCCAGGTTGGCGAGGTTGGTGTCGTGTCCCACCAGCAGCACGGTGCGCGTCTTCGCCGGCGCCAGCGGAGCCGCATTGGTGCTCATGCCGGCGGTTTGCTGCAACGTCGCCACGATGTGCGCGAGCAGGTTGGAGCCAGCCTTGGCCGCAGCGGGCAAGCTCTTCTTGGACAACGCAAACTGCTGGTTGTGCAGCGTGATGATGCGGCCGATGGTGGCTGCATCGCCCTTGCTCCATGCCACTTGCGCCAGGGGAAATCCTTGCGCGTATTCGAGCATGAGATTTTCGCTGAGACTGCCCGCGGTCTTGAGCGACTTCGCGTGCGCAGCGTCGTCGTCATGCGCGGGATCGATCAACAGCTTGCGGCCTTGTCTGGCGGCATCCTGCAGGCAGATATCGCCGCGGCATCCCAGCAGCACAAACTGCAATTCGGGCAGCGCGGAAGGCGGCCACGTCGCCGGTGCCACGGCGGCGTCTTCCTCCTTGGCGCCACTCTTGCCCACGAAGTGGAACAGCGCATTGTTCTGCTCCGGCGCCAGCGCGAGATAGCCTGTGTGACACGAAGGCTGCAAACCCTTGACCAGTGCCGCACCGCTGGCACGGTTGCGTGGCGTGCTGTCGGCAATCACCAGCCACGCATCGTCGCACTGGCCGCGACCGAGCCCATCGGCCACCAGCATGCGTTGCATGCGCTGGCCCAGCGCCGTGATGCCTTGCGCGCCATGTTCGGTAAGCACGCCGGGAGCGACGGGCCACGTTGTCCACGCACGATTGGCGTAGGGCGCCAATTCGTCGGGCGAACTGGTGGGCGAACGCACGCCATGACGCAGCACGATCACGCGCGCCGCCACCTCCTCGCTCTGCGCCAGCGTCGGCAAGGTGGCCAACGCCGTGCCGAACAGGCATGCACGCAGCAGCCATGAATGCTTCATGCTCATCATGCGCCTCACAGTTTCACCGACAGGTCGAGGAACACGCCGCGACCCGGCAGCCCGAAGAACAGCGGCGCACCGCTGACCGACTGCGTGCCCGCGTAACCCGTGATCTTGTGCACGTTGAACAGGTTGTTGATGTCCACGCTCACGGAGTACCCCTTGGCACCCCACGGGCCAGAGGCCGCGCGATAGCCCAAAGCGGCGTCGGTGGTGAAATAGCCGCCGATGCGCTGGCTGTTCTGGAACACGGTGTTGCCGTTGCTGTCGGTCACGTTGTCCACGCCGTACTGCTCGCCGGCGAACTTGCCCATCAGCGAGCCGAAGTAGCCGAGCGGGCTGCTGTAGAGCAGGCCCAGCGCGGCGGTGACCTTGGGCGTGGCAGCCACCTGCACGTCGGTGTTCTTGTAGGTGGCCTTGTTGTAGCTGGCGTTGCCGTACAGGCTCAACGTCTGCGTGAGCGCGTAGGTGGCTTCGGCTTCCGCGCCCTTGTAGATGGCGCCGCCGGCATTGATGTACGTGCTCTCGTTGCCGTTCGACGTCGCCACTTCCGTGGTGGTGAGGAAGTTGGAGAAGTCGATGTAGTAGACGTCGGCGCCAAAGGTGAATTCGCGCGTGGCGTAGGCCGTGCCGAGCTGATAGTTGAGCGTCTGTTCCGGCTTCAGGCTGCGCGAGCCGTTCACTTCGATCACGTCGATGGGCGGCGCGAGAAAGCCCTTCGCCACCTGCGCATAGGCGCTCCACTCGTCGCTGATCTTTTCGTGTGCGCTCAGCGAGGGCAGGGTGGAGTGATAGGTGGCCTCGGCGTACGACGGTACCGGCGGCGACACCTTGTTGAGCGGTGCATTGAGCTGGCGCGTCACTTCCGAATAGCGCACGCCCGGGCTCAGCGTGAAGCTGTCGCTGACGCGCCAGTCGTATTGCAGGTAGGGCTGCACGGTGTCGGTGCGATCGTCCAGCAGGTAGTTATACGCGGGACCGTACTTGGTGCCGCTCAGCTGGCCGGTCGTTTCGTCGATCGGATACTGGTAGCGCGCATCCAGGTTGCGCTCCAGCCACACGCCGGTCTGCAGCTCGCCCGGGCCGAGGTCGCGCGCGAGGCGCAGCACATCGCCGAAGGCATGGAAGCCCGAGTCTGAGAGCTTGCCCGGCACATCGGTGGCGACCTTCTTCAGCTTCTTGCCGTTGGCGTCGTAGAACGTCACGCCGTTGTCCGCCGGGTTGTTGTCGCTGGCGTCGCTGGTCTTGCGTGCCCAGTGATCGAAGGTGTTGAGGTAGACCTTGTTGTCCACGTCCCAGTCGCCGAGACGGCTGGTGATGCCGACATAGGTGAAGCTCGAATAGTACGCGGCGTTGTTGTAGCCCTGGTACGACTGCAGCGTGGGATCGTTGGTGAGGCCGTAGCGCCAGCCGAACTCGGCGATCTCGTCCTTGGTCGCTCCCTGCACGGTGTTCTGGTGCTCGCGGTTGTAGCTGGTCACGAAGGTCAGCAGCGTATCGGCGCCGAGCTCGGTGATCGTCTTGACGAAGATGTGCTCGCGTTTGTCGTCGGTGCCTTTGAGGTAGGTATCGCTCGATTCCTTCGACACGTCAGCGAACAGCCTGGTGTGGTCGCCCAGTTGCTCGTCCGCGCTCACGCCGCCGGCGCGCGTGTTCCAGCTGCCGAGGGTGAGGTAGGGCGTGATGCCCGAGACATCGCTGGGATCGCGCGAACGCAGGCCCACGGTGCCGCCGAACGTGGCGTTGCCGATGGTGGAGCCGCCGCCCGGGCCGCGATCGATTTCCGCCTGCCCCAGCACGTGGTTGTTGAAGTAGGCGGAGGTGGTGTGGTGCAGGTCGCTGGCATCGCCGAACGGAATGCCGTCGAAGGTGATGTTGAACTGGCCATCCTGGAAGCCGCGGATGCTGATGCCTTCGTTCTTGCCCAGGCCGGGGCCTTCCGGCGAGGTCACCGTCACGCTGGGCGCGTACTTGATGATGTCGTCGAAGTTGGCATTGAAGCGCAGGCCATCGCGAATGAAACGCTCGTCGATCACGGAGGTCGGCTGCGTGGCATCCAGCGGTGCGGCGCTGGGCGCAAGCGTATCCACCGCGTTCGCATGCACGCTGATCGGCGCAAGATCGCGCGTGCCGTCGGTGGTGTTGATCGGCGGCAGGCCGCGCGACGCATCAGCGTCCGCGGCCAGGGCCTTTCCCGCGTTGGGGTCCCGCACGATGGTGACGGTGGTCGGCGTCACGAAGCGGTAGCCCAGCCCGGTGCCCTTGAGCAGTTGCGTCAGCTGCTGCTTCGGCTCGAGGCCGGCGGGAGCACCGCTGCTGCGCAGGCTGTCGGCAACGTCGGGGCTGTAGACCACCTGCAGGCCGGTGCTGCGCGAGAACTGGTCCAGCGCCTGGTTGAGCGGCATGGGTGCGATGGCGGGCGTGGCGGCAGCGGCCGGTGCCTGCGCGAATGCATGGGCGGGGAGAGTGCTGCCGAGCAGCAGCGCGATCTGGAGAGCAAGCAGTTTCCGCATGGTGCGTCTGACCTTCGAGGGAGTGACATGGGGCGGCGAGGAAGTCACTCCTCGCCGCGGCATGACTCACTACGAGTGTCGAGCGGAGCCATTGGGTACCGTTTTCTTCATGAATTTTTTCTTACAGCGCGAACGTGCGAAAGCGTGGTGGCTGCACGCACCACGCGCACGTCGTCCACGCTGCGGATGACTTGCACGTCGGGCAGCGTGAGCAGGTACGCCACGAACGAATCCATGTCGCGTGCGTGGAATCGCCCGGAAATCAGCGTGGCGCCGATGCGCGCATCCTCGATCACCAGCGGGCGGCTGTTGTAGGCATTGAAGCGACGTGCCACGTCGGCCACGCTCGCGCTTTCGAAATGGATGTCCGACGGTAGCCAGTGCGTGCTGCGTGCCAGGTCGGCGTGGTGATCGACCACGTCGAGCGAGCCGTCCACGTGCATGGTGGCTTCCTGGCCCGCCGTGAGTTGCGTCAACGACGTGCGGCGCTCGCCGAGGCCTTCGGGTGCCCAGGGCTTGTCTTCGCGCTGCCACACTTCCACCTTGCCGCTGACCACGGTGACGCGACCGCCATCCGCGGATCGATGTGCGTCGAACACGGTGCCGATGTCCTGCAGGTCGTTGGCGCCCAGGCGAACGCGCAAGGGGCGCGTTGTATCGTGCGCCACGTCGAACAGTGCGCCGCCGTGCAGGACGTCGATGCGGCGTGCCGTGTCGCTCATGCTCACCACGACCACGCTGTCGCGATCGATCTGCACGTCGGTGCCATCGGCAAGCGTGGCACTGCGCACGGCGTCGCGGGCCGAGGCGTAGCTGTCCCACGCCTGCGGTGCGGACTGCAGCCACGATGCGGCGCCGGTACCCAGCACCATCGCCACGGCGGCAGCCTGCGCAAGCCATGCGAGACGACGTGGCCGTGCTGGCGCGGCAGGTGCCAATTCGGGCGTACGCGGCACGGGCAGTGCGACGACCGACGCATCGTCCACGGCCAGCTTGCACAGTTCCGCCTCGCTCAGCGGATCGAGCGCACTGGCTGCTCCCAGGTCGCCATGCAGATGGGCAATGGCGAGATATTCGGTGACGTGCAGCGGCGACTCGCGCAGCCATGCCATGAATTGCGCCTGCTGGGTTTCATCGAGACCATCCTGCTGGTCGAGATACCAGCTGGCGGCATCCTCGGTGGCGCGGCGCTGCCGCTCGGCCGCTTCGCGGTGGCGGGCGAAATCAGTCATAGCGCGCCATCCCGACGCGGCACACGGCCAGCGCCTTGACGATGTACTTCTTCACCATGTGCGTGGAAATATTCAGTCGCTCACCAATGTCTCGGTAGCCCAGTTCGTCGCGGTAATGCAGCACCAGTGCTGCACGACACTTGGGCGTGAGTCGCGCAATCACTGCCGCCAGTCGTTGACGGCGAACGTCGCGATCCACGCCGGCAGCGGCATCGCACGGCGTGAACAGGCGTTCCAGCGCATCGTTCACTTCCTCGCCGGTCCTGGGGCTGCGCTGCTTGCGCGCGGCATGCTCCTTCACCAGGTTCGCCGCCACGGTGAACAGGTAGGCCTCGGGCTTCTCGATCGTTTCGGCGGCGGCGCGATCGGTGCGCAGCAGGCGCAGGTAGAGTTCCTGCGCCAGATCCTGCGCATCCCAGGGATGCGCCGTGCGCTTGAGGAAATAGCGATTGAGCGTGTCGTGCTGTTCTTCGAACAACTGCGCCAGCCCGGAGGTGGAATCGGCGGTCACGTGCACTCGCAGCGCCGTCGACGCGGTCGTCGGCAGATGAGCCAGGGTTTGCCGGCAACCTAGCGTGACTATGTGACGGATTCGTGAAAGCGATGAACGGATAGTTACTGATGCGAGAAAAGCATGGCGTCGTACGCGCTTCAGGCACTTACTGCTCGTGCACCGACTAGGGCAGAGTCGCTCGGCTGGCGCGGTGTCGTTCGGCATCCGCCAGTGGTGACCGCTCTTGATCGATGCCAGAAGGCATCTTGGAATAGGGGATCAACTATGGAGAGAAAGCATATGCACCATGCATCGAGTCGTGGGGTTCGCGGGTGGCTGTCTCTGGGTGTACTGGCGATGTCGTTGACATCGATGGGCGCCATGGCCGCCACCGGCCTGCCGTCGACGGGCCTTGGCCAATCGTGGCCGAACGCCACCGACGTCAGCACCAGCCCGCACTGGCACGTGTACCTGTTCCAGCGCGATGGCGTGCGTTATGTGCAGATCAACGATCTCAACGGCAAGGTGCGTGCTGCATTCGCCGCCGCTTCCGGCACCTTCCTGACGCTGCCGGTCGGCTCGGATGCCGCGCAGGTCGCGACACCGAGCGAACCGCTGCCGGTCACGGGCAACACGGCCGGCGACATCGTCTATCAGGACGGCGCGTTGAAGGTGCTGGTGGCGCCGCAGGCCGACGGCACCGCGAGGACGTTTGTGGCTGCAGGCAAGTGCACGGACCCGGTCGAATGCAGCTCGCGTTTCAACACCGCGGCCAACGTGGCGCCGCAAACGATGACCGCGGCGGGCAAGTGTACCGATCCGGTGGAATGCAGTTCGCGTTTCAACACCACGACCAACGCGACGCCGCAGACGGTGACCACGGCGGGTAAGTGCACCGATCCGGTGGAATGCAGCTCGCGCGCCAATTGATGGTGCGGTAAACCGCCACCGGGGCGCTTCTAGCGCGAAGCGCTCCGGTGGATCGCCGTGGTACGCAGCGAGTCGTGCAGCAGCAGCGTCACGCTCACGCTGGGGCTGATCTCGCGAAGATGCACGTCGCCGCCGTAGATGTGGGTGCGGTCGCGGATCGAGGAAATGCCCAAACCGCTGGCGCCAAGCAGCGTCATGGCGTGCTTCCAAGGCTCATCGTCCAGGCCCGGTTCGGCGGCGGTCGAATAACCGGTGGCGCGCTTTCCAGTCAGGCGCATCACCACCCAGCGACGCCCGCGCGTGTGTCCGCCGCGCAGTTGCAGATGCACATCCTGCATGCGTCCGCGCGACAGCACGTAGACCAGCACTTCGCAAGCGAGCCGGTACAGCGCCATGTGCACGTCAGGCGCGAGCTGACTCAGCCCGCGGCCGGAAAGCTCGCATTGATACGCGGCACCCGCGATGTGGATGGCTTGCGCAAACGGACCCTCGCGCAGGGTGGCCGGCACGCCGCGTTCGCGCCATCCGCGTGGATAAAGCGCGTTGGCCAGGCGATGCATTTCATGCTGGGCGAGGGCGACCTGCCTGGCGTAGGTGTGTTCTTCGTTCGTGGGCAGCACGTGTCGAAGACGATCCAGCAGTCGGTTGTGGTTTTCGCGTATCGTCACGCCGATGTGTTCCAGCGTATCGGCCGCCTGGCGCAGCCGCAGTTCTTCCAGGTAAAGGCCTTGCTGCGCGAGCTGGAAGCCGCGCAGCGTGTCCATGTGCGTAGCGTGTTCCGCGTGCGCCTGGTGGGCGATGCGCGAACCCAGCATGAGCAGCGTGGTGATGGCGAAGGCGATGAGCGCCTGCGCCTGGATCACGCCCGGATCGCGCACCACGAACGAAGTCATGGTGACCGCGAGGCTGGCGAGCGTGCCGCCCAGCGCCGCGCCTTGCCAGCCGTGTCGCGAGGTGAGCCACACCACCGGCAGGAACATGGCGATGCGGAACACCTGCATGCTGTCGCCCTGGCTGCTGAACACCAGGCCGATCAGGGCGAGCAGTGGCGTGACGACGCCGATCAGCGTGTCCTTGGCGAGGCGGCTGCGCCACAGTTCGATGTCGTGATGAAGGGCGGGCGCACGCATCTGCCGGAGGTAGATCGCGATCACCGTCGGCGCAATGGCCAGCGCGCCGAGATAATTGCCGAGGAAGTAGCCAAAGATGATCTGGGCATCGATGGGTGGATACGGTTCGCCCGGCGGTACCTGCACCGCCATCAGCACGATGGCGTTGCCCGCGGCCGTGAGCACGGCGCCCGCCAGGATGACGCCCAGCAGCATGCCCATGTTGATCTGGTGAGAGCCGAGCAGCAGGCGCGCATGGCGGCGTGCCCAGGCGACCACGCCCATGAGCGGCAGGATGGGCGGCACGGCCGCCAACGCCGACCAGCGCCAGCCGAAATCATCCGCGCAGTGCCACGCGTGATAGTCCACCGGAATCATTTCGCCAATGAGCAGCGCGGGCCAGTAGCGATACGGAAACAGCAGCAGGCAGGCAACGCGCAAGCCCGCCGGTAGATTCCAGTGTGAAACGGAGATGTCGCGGAGCAGCGCATAGCTGAAGGCGTATGCCATGCAGACAGCCACATGACGGCCCCAGGCGCGTGGCGCGAAAGCTTCCCCCATTGCGTTCTTCCCCATGGCTGCCGTAACTCCCTCCGGCTCACGTGGGCCGGAGGTCATGTGGTCGGCGTGACATCGTCATTCGCCGCCACCCCCAATCATCCAGGTCGGGCATCGGCATTCCTGCCGGCGCATCTCCGGGCCATCCTGCCGCCCCGAACCACCTGTTGGGCTGCGCCACTTTCACCCTGCCACCAGGCGCAACCTTGTTACACCGGCGGGGACTTTCGCATAAAAGCCGGTGACGTTCTGGTGAAGGTGGCTGCATGGTGAAACGATGCAAATACTTGCGATGCAGGTCACGAATTTTCGCGCGCAAGTCCCCCCGCATCAGGCTTCTGACGGTGCGTCCCCGCGGCGGCTGGCGATCTCCACGCCCTCGCGCATGGCCTTGGTAACCGGTGTGTTCGCCACGATTTCGAGCAACCGGTTCCATTGTTCGTCGGTCAGCGGACCCGAGGCATGCAGCGTGCGCATCACGTGCAGCCGGCCATCGTCGTCGCGATCGAGTTGCAGCTCGGCGCGGAATTCGCCCAGATCCCAGCCCTTGCGTTCGGCATACATGCGCAACGTGATGGCTGTGCATGCGGCAAGCGAGGCGAGGTAGTAATCGAACGGCGCGGGCGCTGCGCCCTGGCCGCCGAGCTTCACCGGTTCATCGGTGTCGAGCTTGAAGTGCGCTGCCTCGATGTGATGCAGGTAGTGGGCATCCGTCGAAACGATGCTGGCAGAGGACACTTTGGGCATGTGCGATGACTCCTTGCGTGGCATGACGATGTGCCCGTCGATGACGAGCGCCGCCGTGCAGCGTAAGCGCGGTCGAACGCTGCGCCAAGCGGCGACGCCTGCACCATCGATATGGCAATTGGACAAAAGTAGGCCTCGTGCCTGGGTTTTCGGCGGTGCGCAGCGCTGCGCGTCGTCGACATGCGGCGATATAATGGCCACACCGATACGCGTTGCCATGCGTGGCGAAGTGGTTCGCGCCGAGCCGTCGCTGTGTCGATGGTGCGCCGTCGGCCATGCGCATCTCAGCGTTTGACTTCCGGATGATTCCCATGCGTTCCCTCTCCCTTTCCGCCGCCATTGCCCTCAGTCTCGTGCTCGCGGGCTGCGTCACCAGTCGTGGCCTGCACACCACGGGCACCATCACCGAGCCGGGCAGCCTCAAGTCCGAGCAGAGCCTGGCCGACGTGCAGCTCAGTCCCACGGCGTGGCCAGCGCAGGATTGGTGGGTGAGTTACGGCGATCCGCAGCTCACGGCGCTCATCGAGGAAGCGTTGAAGAACAATCCCAGCCTCGACCAGGCGCAGGCGCGTGCACGCCAGGCGCAGGCCGTGGCGGACAGCGTGAATGCGGGGCGTCTGCCGCAGTCGAACTTCGACGCGGGCATCACCGGCGCGTACCTGTCGAAGAAAAACCCGATCTATCCCGAATACGCCATCGGCACCTTTGCGTGGAGCAAGGCGCTCACCGCGGATTTCTCATGGGACCTCGATTTGTGGGGCGGCAAGCGCGCAGCGTGGGAAGCGGCGCTCGGGCGTAGCCGCGCCGCCGATATCGAAGCGCATGCTGCACGCATCGAGTTGTCGGTGAATGTGGCGCGCGCCTATGTGCATCTCGCTTACGCCTTCGCCGAAAAGGACGTGGCCGATGCGGAATTGGAGCGTGCCAGCCGTTCGCTCGACGTAACGCGCAAGCTGGTGAAGGGCGGTCTCGACACGCCGCAGCAGGAACACCTGGCCGATTCGCAAGTCGCCGGCGCCGAGCAGCAGAAGGTGGCCGCCGATCGTGCCATCGATGCGGCACGCAGCAGTCTCTCCGTGCTGTTGGGGCAGGGACCGGATCGCGGACTGAGCATCGAGCGCCCGCATCTGGTGGATCGCGGGCCGGCCGTGTTGCCCGACAAGTTGCCGGTGGACCTGCTTGGTCGTCGAGCCGATCTGGTCGCGGCGCGCTGGGAAATCGAGGCGGCCAATAAGGATGTCACCTCCGCCAAGAAGGATTTCCTGCCCAACGTGAGTCTCTCCGCGATGGCCGGCTTCATCGCGGTGGGCGGCAGCACCAGCGTGCTGCAGTTGCCCGCGCGCCAGTATGTATTTGGCCCGGCATTGAGCCTGCCCATCTTCGATGGCGGCCGTCGTCGCGCGCATCTGGCCGTGGCCGATGCGGAATACGACGCCATGGTGGCGCGCTACAACGGCCTGCTCATCAGTGCGTTGAACGACGTCTCCGATCAGGTCTCGGCGCTCACCTCCGTGCGTCAGCAGATCGTGCTGGAGAAACGCTCCGTCGATGACGCGCAAAAGAGCTGGGACGATGCGATGACGGCGTATCGCGGCGGTCTCAAGGGACCGCTCACGCCGCTCACCAGTCGCCAGCAACTGCTCACCGCGCAGCAGCGCCTCGCCTTGCTGGAAAGCCAGCAAGCGGATATTTCGATCCGCCTGATCGAAGCGCTGGGCGGCGGTTTCGATGGCGCCGGCGACGTTGCCGAAATCAACCAGGCATCGAGCGTTCCGCCGCAGGCATCGACGGTACAGGATGGTCCGCATTGATGCGCTACGAGCTTCACGCCATCGAGGCTCCCAGCGCCGCTGATCGCGAAGCAATTGCCGCGCCGTTGCGGGCCTACAACCTCAGCAAGGTCGCTGCGATCGAAATCAAGCCGCTGGTGATTGCGCTGCGGGATGCGGACGGTCACACCATCGGCGGCCTGTGGGGCGAGACGGCGCTCGACTGGTTGCATATCGATTTGCTTGCCGTGCCCGAATCGCTGCGTGGCCAGGATGTGGGCAGTGCGTTGATGCAGCGTGCCGAAGCGTTGGCGCGCGAGCGCGGTTGCGTGGGAGCGTGGCTGGACACGTTCGCCTTCCAGGCCCGTGGTTTCTACGAAAAGCTCGGCTACAGCGTGTTCGGCGAAATTCCCGACCATCCGCTGGGCAGCGCGCGCTACTTCCTGCGCAAGCGTTTCTGACCCGGAAGACTGCGGCGGTTCTGGCACGAAGGGTGGAAAAATGCCCTGAAGCCCTTACATTGACCTTGGACGCCTCAAAGGAGGCGGCACGAGCAGTATCGGGAGGCGGGCCATGGCAACGGGTTGGGCCGGCGACGGCGCCGTGCAGGATCAGATCGACGCGACCGTGGAAGACGCGGTGAAGCGTGCGCGCAGCCGCATGCAGAAAGGCCCCAGCCTGACGCATTGCGAAGCGTGCGATGCCCCGATTCCCGAGGCGCGGCGCAAGGCCGTGCCCGGCGTCCGCTTTTGCGTGAAGTGCCAGGAAGCGCACGATCAGGAAGAGGCGGCGTTCAGCGGCTACAACCGTCGCGGCAGCAAGGACAGCCAGCTGCGCTGAACCGCGGCTGGATCGCTGCACCATTTCACCCGCTATCCACAACCAGGGGCGCGCTCCACGACGGCTTCGCTATTGACACGCAGCGCCGCGGCGAGGGTCAATGCTTCCTTTGAATTGAAGCAGGATGTGCCCTCGCATGACCACGTCTTTCCATTTGCGCCAGCCCGTTGCCTTCATTGCCAACGAGGTGCGTCGATGAGCCGCCTCAGTCCGCTGGCCGGCAAGCAGGCCCCGGAGTCGCAGCTGGTGGATGTGGCGCGTTTGCGTGACGCCTATGCCGATCTGCGCCCCGACGTGGGCGTGCCCAGCCAGCGCGTGGCGTTCGGTACGTCCGGTCATCGCGGCAGTTCGTTCGATCGCAGTTTCAACGAATGGCACGTGCTGGCCATCACGCAGGCCATCTGCGAATACCGCGCCGGGCAGGGCATCAACGGTCCGCTGTTCATCGGCATCGACACGCATGCGCTCTCGCAGCCGGCGCTTGAAAGTGCGCTCGAAGTGCTTGCTGCGAACGGCGTGGAGACCATGGTGTCCAAGGGCGGCGAATACACGCCGACGCCGGCCATCTCGCACGCCATCCTCACCTACAATCGTGGGCGCACGAATGGCTTGGCCGACGGCATCGTGGTCACGCCGTCGCACAATCCACCGGACGGCGGCGGCTTCAAGTACAACCCGCCCAACGGCGGCCCTGCCGATACCGACATCACGGGCTGGGTGCAGAAGCGCGCGAACGCCTTGATCGAAGACGGCCTGCGCGACGTACGACGCGTGCCTTTTGCGCAGGCCAAGCGTGCATCGACCACGCATGAACACGATTTCGTCGATGCCTATGTGACGGACCTGGCCAACGTCATCGACTTCGACGCGATTCGCGGCAGCGGCGTGCACCTGGGCGTCGACCCGCTGGGTGGTTCGGGCGTGCATTACTGGGTGCCGATTGCGGAACGCTACGGCATCGACCTCACCGTGGTGAGCGACGCGGTGGATCACACCTTCCGTTTCATGAGCGTGGACTGGGACGGCAAGATCCGCATGGATCCTTCCTCGTCGCACGCCATGCAGCGCCTGATCGGTTTGAAGGACAGCTACGACGTGGCCTTCGCCTGCGATACCGATCACGACCGCCACGGCATCGTGACGCGCAGCACTGGCCTGTTGTTGCCCAATCACTATCTGTCCGTGCTGGTGGATTACCTGTTCCAGCATCGCCCGCACTGGCGTGGCGATGCGGCGGTGGGCAAGACGCTGGTGAGCACGGCGTTGATCGATCGCGTGGCGAAGCGGCTCGGACGCCGGCTCTACGAAGTGCCCGTCGGCTTCAAGTGGTTCGTGGATGGACTGTTCGATGGCTCGCTCGGCTTCGGTGGCGAGGAGAGTGCGGGCGCATCGTTCCTGCGTCGCGATGGCGGCGTGTGGAGCACCGACAAGGACGGCATCGCCGCCGCGTTGATGTCTGCCGAAATCACCGCGCGCATGGACAAGGATCCGGGCGAGCTGTACCGCGAGATGACCCGCCAGTTGGGCACGCCCGTTTCCGAACGCGTGGATGCGCCGGCGAACACGGAACAGAAGGCGAAGCTGTCGAAGCTCTCGCCCGACCAGGTGAAAAGCACGCAGCTCGCGGGCGAGAAGATCGAGGCGGTGCTGGATCGTGCGCCGGGCAACGGCGCTTCCATCGGCGGCATCAAGGTGGCGTCGGCCAATGGCTGGTTCGCCGCGCGACCGTCAGGCACCGAAGACATCTACAAGATCTACGCGGAGAGCTTCAAGGACGAAGCGCATCTGCAGCGCCTGCTGGAAGAAGCACAGGCGATGGTGGACGCGGCGCTCAAGGCGACTTGATCGGTTCGCGTGGCTGCGAAAAAAAAGGCGCGCCAGTCACGGCGCGCTTTTTTGCGTTGGGACATCACACCGGCAGCGGATTGCGCTCCTGGAAGCCGCGCTGGTGCCAGTACGGATACACCGGCGTCACGTCGCTGGCCGCATCGAGCTTGGCGACCTGTTCCTTGGTGAGGTTCCAGCCCACGGCGCCGAGGTTCTGCTTGAGCTGCTCCTCGTTGCGCGCACCGATGACCACGGTGGACACCGTCGGGCGCTGCAGCAGCCAGTTCAACGCAATCTGCGGCACGCTCTTGCCGGTTTCGGCGGCCACTTCGTCCAAGGCATCGACGACGCGGTAGAGATACTCGTCCGACATCTGCGGACCCACGTCGCCGGTCTTGTGCAGGCGGCTGGTGGCGGGCAGCGGCTGGCCGCGGCGAATCTTGCCAGTGAGGCGGCCCCAGCCCAGCGGGCTCCACACCACGGCGCCCACGCCCTGGTCCAGGCCCAGCGGCATCTGTTCCCATTCGTAGTCGCGCCCGATCAGCGAGTAGTACGCCTGGTTGGCGATGTAGCGCGAATAGCCGTAGCGATCGGCCACGGCCAGCGACTTCATCAGGTGCCAGCCGGAGAAATTCGACACGC
Organism: Dyella japonica; assembly: GCF_040545895.1. Lineage (GTDB taxonomy): Bacteria > Pseudomonadota > Gammaproteobacteria > Xanthomonadales > Rhodanobacteraceae > Dyella > Dyella japonica_D. The sequence continues at coordinate 554,846 of NZ_JBEPMU010000001.1, read as the reverse complement.
CGATATAGCGGATCTTGCCGGCGCGCACGAGATCGTCGAGCGTCGACAACGTTTCCTCGACGGGCGTGAGGGCGTCGAAGCCGTGCAGCTGGAACAGGTCGATGTAGTCGGTGCCCAGGCGCTTGAGCGCGGCATCGCAGGCCTTGAGCAGATGGAAGCGCGAGGAGCCGACGTCGTTGGGATCTTCGCCGGAGCGGAAGGTGGCCTTGGTGGAGATGAGCACGCGGTCGCGGCGGCCCTTGATGGCTTCGCCCAGCACCGACTCGGCAGCGCCGTCGGAATAGATGTCCGCGCTGTCGAACATGGTCAGTCCCGCGTCAAGGCAGACATCCACCAGGCGTTTGGCCTCAGCAACATCGGTATTGCCCCAGGCGCCAAAGAACTCGCCCTTGCCGCCGAACGTGCCGGTGCCGAAGCTCAGTACGGGCACCCTGAAACCGGAAGCGCCCAATTGCCGATATTCCATGGAAGGAACCTCTATGCGTGTGTGAGGGAGGGTTTGGATGTTCTAAAGTTCGAAGATACGGAACTAAGATGAGTGAGGCAATGCGCGGGCCGTGATACTCGCCCGACGTTCGCGAGATTTTCGTGTGCGAGTTACGCGGGCCGAAAAGCATGCTGGGTGCGCGGCTTGCGCTGGTCCGGGTGCCGGATTGCTTGGCGGGGCGTTGGCGATGTTTTGGCCGACGCGGATCTTTTTTGCATTGCAGCAAGCATCCCGGCGCAAAAGCAGGTTAAAGTCCACGACAGGCACAAGTCGCGGTCATCCGGGGAAACGGGTCCATCTTCGTGGCCTTTTTTTAGATGACGAATTTAGATCGATCTAAATATGTGAAGAGGGCCGTCACGGCGGCCTTTTTGGGGAGAGAAGGCATGGGGCAGGGCTTGTCGGCAAGGCAGGGGCTTCGTCGCGCGTGGATCGCGGCGCTGGCGTGTGGTGTTTCCATGACGGCGGCCATGCCGCTGCTTGCGCAAGGTGCGAACTCGCCGGCGAGCGAGGTCAATCCGTTGATCGGCAGTCGCCACGGCGGCAACACCTATCCTGGCGCGGTGCTGCCGTTCGGCATGCTGCAGTGGAGTCCCGAGAACACCCGCGGCAAGCACACCCGCACGGCGTCGCCCAGCGGTTACCTGTATGACTCGGCCCGCATCCGCGGTTTTGCGCTGACCCATATCTCCGGCGCCGGCTGCGCCGGTGCGAGCGGCGATGTGCCGTTCATGCCGGTGACGATGGCCGTGAAGGGTTCGCCGTCCGCCGATCTCACCGATGGCACCTACGCCAGCGACTTCTCGCACGACAACGAACAGGCCACGGCCGGCGCGTATCGCGTGCGCCTCGCCAACGGCGTGCAGGTGGACCTGGCTGCCGCCACGCGCAGCGGCGTCGGCCGCTTCACCTTCCCCGCGGGGCAGCCAGCCAATCTGCTGATTCGCGCGTCCGATTCCGAAGTGGGCAGCAGCGATGCGAACGTCACCATCGATCGCGCGGCGCACACGGTCAGCGGCTCGGTGACCAGCGGCAATTTCTGCGGCTATCTGGCCAAGGCCGACCAGCGCAGCTACTACACGCTCTACTTCGTCGCGCAGTTCGATCAGGCATTCAATGCCACCGGCGCATGGCACGACGGCGAAGTGCAGTCGGGCAAGACGAGCGCGCAGGGCGGCACGGGTTACGACGCGAAGGGCTTCCCCACGGCGGGCAAGGGCTCGGGCGTGTGGGTCGGTTTCGATCCGGCGAAGGGTCCGGTGCAGGTGCGCGTGGGCATTTCGTATGTGAGCCTGGACAACGCCAAGGCGAATCTCGCGGCGGAGATTCCTGCTCAAGCCGGTCTCGAGCAGGTGCAGGCCAAGGCGCACGATGCCTGGAACGAAGCGCTCGGCAAGGTGGCCGTCACTGGCGGCACGGCCGATGAGCGAACCACGTTCTACACAGCGCTCTATCACTCGCTGCTGCATCCGAATGTGTTCAGCGACGTCAACGGCGAATACCGCGGCTTCGACCAGCAGGTGCATCGCGTCGACGGCAAGCAGCGCGTGCAGTACGCGAACTTCTCCGGCTGGGACATCTATCGCTCGCAGCTGCAATTGCTCACCTGGCTGTATCCGGACGTGGGTAGCGACATCGCCCAGTCCCTGTTCAACCAGGCCAAGCAGAACAACGGCGAGTGGGATCGCTGGACGCACAACAACGGCGGCACGCACGTGATGAGCGGCGATCCGGCCGTGCCGTCGCTGGCAGCCATCGATGCCTTCGGCGGCCACGATTTCGATCTGCATGGTGCCTATGCCTCGCTGGTGAAGGCGGCCACCGAAGTCACCAAGAACGATCTCTCCGACGACGGTTGCAACGTGGAGTGCGTGGGTCAGCGTCCGTCGCTCGACCAGTGGCTCAAGCTGCACTACATCGCCACGCAATCGCATGCGTGGGGCGGCGCGGCGGAAACGCTGGAAGACGTCACCGCCGATTTCGCGCTGGCGCAGCTTGCGGCGCGTGTGGGTGACAGCAAGGGCGAGCACGAATTCCTGACGCGCGCCGGCTACTGGCGCAACCTGTTCAATCCGAAGGCTGCGCCGGATGGCGGTTACATCCAGAACCGCAATGCCGACGGCAGCTGGCCCGCGTTCAAGCCCGATGCCGACGATGGCTTCGTGGAAGGCAGCGCGGCGGTCTACCTGTGGATGGTGCCGTTCGACGTGCGCGGCCTGTTCGAGCAGATGGGCGGCATCGCCAAGGCCTCCGCGCGACTGGACAAGTTCTTCCACGACGACAAGGGACAATGGGCACTCACCGAAGCCGGCCCGATGCATGCCGAGCTCAACAACGAGCCGTCGGTGGGCACGCCGTGGCTGTACGCCTTCGTCGGCCAGCCGTCCAAGACGCAGGAAGCCGTGCGCATCGTGGTCAACACGCTGTGGAAGAACACGCCCGAGGGCATTCCCGGCAACGACGACCTGGGCGAGATGTCATCGTGGTACGTCTGGTCGGCACTGGGCATGTATCCGGCCATTCCGGGACGCGGCGAGCTGATCCTTGGCAGTCCGCTGTTCACCCACGCGGTGATTCATCGCACACAAGGCGACGTGGTGATTGCCGCACCATCGGCCTCGACCAAGACACCGTTCGTGCAAGGCTTGACGGTGAACGGCAAGTCGCATGACAGCCCGTGGCTGCCGGCCAGCTTCGCCGAACACGGCGGCCAGCTGGAATTCACCCTCGGCGCACAGGCCAACAAGTCGTGGGGCAGCGATATCGCCAAGGCGCCGCCGTCGTTCCCGCCGCCGAAATCGTAAGTAACGGCGAGCGTGGATGAGCCATCATTGGGTGCACAGGCGTTGCGGAGAGAACAGATGAGCAAGCGATCAGTCCTTCATGGCATCACGTCGTCGCGTGACCTGCGTCGTCGCGTGATGAGTCTCTCCGTTGCCTTGAGTCTTGCGGCGGCAACGCATGCAGCGACTGTGCCCGCTCAGGGCTTTTTCACATCGTTCGAAACGGGCGATGCCCAACCTGAATCGGCCAGCGTCAAAGGCTGGCGAATGAGTGTGGTGTCCGGCCCCGGCAAGGAGGAATCCCTCACCTCCAAGCCGGGTGTCGGTTTTACCGGCACGCGCGCTCTTCGTTATGACGCGGATGCGGTGAACGAAGCGCGCGAGCGCCGCACCGTGCTGTACCGCACGAAGCAGCCGGTGACGGCGGCCTCGCATCTCTCCTATGTCGTGCTTCCTGCGGACGCTTCCGGTGAGGCTCGCGGCTTTGCACAGTTCGTGGCGGTCGACCTGGTGTTTACGGACGGCACGCGTCTATCCGCGCTCAATGCCTTCGATCAGCACCACGTGCGCGCCAGTGCGCCGGCACAGGGCGGCGCCCGCGTGCTGCACGACAACCAGTGGAATGCCATCGACATCGATGTGGGCGCCGTGGCTGCCGGGAAGACGGTCGCCGCCATCGAACTGGTGGAGAACGCACCCAAGGGCGTGGAGGCGTTCCACGGTTATCTCGACGACCTGCGTTTCGCCGATGCGTCTGCGGCAACCGATGCATCACCCAACATGTATGTCGACACGCGTCGCGGCAGCAATGCGAACGCGCATTTCTCGCGCGGCAACAATTTCCCCGCCGTGGCGATGCCGCATGGCTTCAATTTCTGGACGCCGACCACGCAGGCTGGCTCGGACTGGATCTACCAGTACCAGGACCGCAACGGCCCCGACAACCACCCGCGTATCCAGGCGTTCGCGCTGAGCCACGAGCCCAGCCCGTGGATGGGCGATCGCCAGACGTTCCAGGTCATGCCCGCCGCCGTGGAGAGTGGCGCGCCGCCGCTCGACCGCGACGCGCGTTCGCTGAGCTTCACGCACGATCACGAGACGGCGCGTGCCGATCTTTATCAGGTGACGTTCGACAACGGCATCACCACGGCGATGACGCCCACCAGTCATGCCGCCATGATGCGCTTCACCTTCAAGGGCGAGCGCTCGCAGCTGGTGTTCGACAACCGCAATGACAAGGCCGGCATCGAGCTGGATCCGTCGCACAACAGCATCAGCGGTTATTCCGACGTGGCCAGTCATCTGTCCACCGGTGCTACGCGCCTGTTCTTCTTTGCCACGTTCGATCAGCCCGTCACGGAAAGCGGCCGGCTGACGACGCAGGGGCGCGAGCACGTGGGTGCCTGGTTCGGATTCAACACGGCGCTGAACAAGACGGTGACGATGCGCATCGCCACGTCGCTGATCAGCCTGGAGCAGGCCAAGCGAAATCTCGCGCTGGAGATTGCCGCCGACGACACGTTCGACAGCGTGCAGGCGCGCGCCGCCAGCCGCTGGAACGAGATGCTCGGCCATATCGAGATTCCGGGCGCCGCCGCAGGCGACAAGGTCACGCTGTACTCCAACCTCTATCGCCTGTTCCTGTATCCGAACGAAGCCTACGAAAACGTGGGCACCACGCAGAAGCCCGACTATCGCTACGCGAGCCCGTTCTCCGCGGCCACTGGCACGAATACGCCCACCCAGACGGGCGCGCGCATCGTCGCCGGCAAGCCGTACGTCAACAACGGCCTGTGGGATACCTATCGCACCGCATGGCCGGCGTATGCACTGCTGACGCCCACGCAGGCCGGCGAGATGATCGACGGCTTCGTGCAGCAGTACCGCGACGGCGGCTGGATCGCGCGCTGGTCGTCGCCGGGCTATGCCGACTTGATGGTGGGCACGAGCGCAGACGTCGCCTTTGCCGATGCCTGGAACAAGGGCATCCACAACTTCGACGTGCGTTCGTTCTACCAGGCGGCGTTGAAGGATGCGACGGTGGTCAGCGACATTCCGGGCGCCGGCCGCAAAGGCATCGAGCGCTCGGTGTTCAACGGCTACGTGGACAACAGCACCGATGAAGGCCTGTCGTGGTCGATGGCCGGCTACCTCAACGATTTCGGCATTGGCGAACTGGCGCAGACGCTCGCTGCCAATCATGAGTCGGGCGATGCGTACGGCTCGCACTATGCCGACGATGCGCGCTATTTCCACAGCCGCTCGCTCAACTTCGTGAACCTGTTCGATGCTGCCGTCGGCTTCTTCGTGGGTCGCAAGCCGGATGGTTCCTGGCGCATCGATGCGGAGCATTTCGATCCGCGCGCCTGGGGTGGCGACTACACCGAAACCAATGCCTGGAACATGACCTTCGACGGCGTGCAGGACGGGCAGGGGCTGGCGAACCTCTACGGCGGCATCGACGGACTGGCGAAGAAGCTGGACGCGTTCTTCGACGCCGGCACCGAATTCCACGTGGGCGAATACGGCGGCATCATCCACGAGATGCTGGAGGCGCGCGATGTGCGCATGGGCCAGTACGGCCACAGCAACCAGCCGTCGCATCACATCCTCTACATGTACGACCTGGTCGGCCAGCCGTGGAAGACGCAGGACAAGGTGCGCGATGCGCTGTCGCGCCTGTATGTCGGCAGCGAGATCGGGCAGGGTTACCCGGGCGACGAGGACAACGGCGAGATGTCCGGCTGGTGGGTGTTCAGCGCGGCCGGCTTCTATCCGCTGCGCATGGGCACGCCGACCTACGCCATCGGTGCGCCGTACTTCCCGCACATGATCATTCACCTGGACAACGGCAAGAGCATCGACATTCGTGCCTCGGGCGTGAGCGATCGCAACCGTTACATCCAGGGCATGATGCTCAACGGCAAGCCGTACGACCGCAGCTGGCTGGCGCACGCCGATCTCGCCAACGGCGCAGTGCTCGACTTCCGCATGGGCGATGCGCCTTCCCAGTGGGGCAGTGCCGATGGCGGTGCGCGCTTGCCGTCGCAAACGACGGGCAGCGCCGCGCCGTCGCCACTGGTCGACGCCGCCGACGCCAAGGGTGCGAAGGTCGTTGTGCCGGGTGACGACAAGGCTGCGCGTGCATTGAGCGACAACACATCCGACACCGAAGCCCAATTGCGCGGCTCGGAACCCACCGTGCAGCTGGATCTGGAACAGCCACGGCAGATCACCATGTACACGCTCACGTCGTCCGCCAAGGCGGGACGTGATCCAAAGAATTGGAAGTTCGAAGGTTCGGCCGATGGCGTTCACTGGGTGACCCTGGATGAACGTCGCGGCGAAGCATTTCCGTGGCGTCGACAGACGCGTGCGTTCGGCGTTGCGCATCAGGGGGACTATGCGCATTACCGCTGGCGTGCGGAGCATGTCGACGGCTCGCAAGGGGTTGGGTTGTCGGAGATCGAGTGGCTTGGGTTAGCGCCTACGCCCTGAGTTGATGCATTGCAGAGAAGTCGGGGGCCGCAGAAACGCATTTCTGCGGCATGGGGAGTTTTTGCGTCTTCATATTGCCCGCCGGGGATCACGGCGGCGAAGAAGCGTCATGGCAAGTCCGCCGCGAGGCGGCAAATTGAGCACATTCCGGGGAGAACCGTTGTTCATGAAAACCTATGTTGCAAGTGCATTTGCAGTGAGTTTGTTGGCCTTGTCGATCGGCCAGGCGCTGGCCGGTGAAGCCGATGCCGCGTCGCCGGCGCCCGTGGCGCAGTCGACGCAGGACAGCAGCGCGCCCGCGCCGGTGGCCACCGCTACCGATGAGAAGACCGCCAAGACCAAGAAGCTCGAAGCGGTGACGGTGACCGGCTCGCTGATTCCACGCGCGCAGATCGAAGGTCCGTCGCCCATCACCACCATCACCGCCAAGGACATCGACCAGCAGGGCTTTACCGATACGTTCGATGCACTGCGTTCGCTGCCGATCGCCAACGGCTCCGTGCAGGATCCGCAGTTCACCGGTGGTTACACGCCCGGCGCCAAGACCGTCAGCCTGTTCGGCCTCAATCCCAGCTTCACGCTGACCCTGCTCAACGGCAGGCCGATGGCGAGCTATCCGCTGGCGTACAACGGCAACAACAACATCACCGACATCGCCAATATCCCGGTGGGCCTGATCGACCATATCGATGTGCTGACCGGCGGCCAGTCGTCCATCTATGGTTCGGCGGCCATCGCGGGCGTGGTCAACATCGTGATGAAGGACCACATCGACGGTACGCACGTCAGCTTCCGCTACGGCGACTACAGCGATGGCGGCGGCGCCAGCAAGCGACTGCAGCTGAGCTCGGGCCACACCTGGGGCGATTTCGAATTGAGCGGCGGCCTGCAGCTGTCGAAGGAAGACCCGATCTGGGCCTACCAGCGCAGCTACATCGACTCCTACAACGATGACCCGACCGGCAAGCCCGGCGTGCCCTCACGCACCTTCCTGCGCCTGGCCGAAGGCGACAACCCGCATTACGTCGATCCGGGTGCGGCCACCTGCGCACCGCTGAGCTATCTGTACAACGGCACCACCGCGTACAGCTATCGCGCCGGCTCCAACCTGGGCTACTACTGCGGCAGCCCGAACAACGTGAGCTACGCCACGCTGGCCAACAAGAGCACCGACGCCAACGGCTCGCTGTTCGCGCGCTACCACCTCAACGACAGCACCGAGCTGTATGCGGATATGCTGTACAGCTACAGCAACCCGACCTACAACGGCGGCAGTCCGTTCTGGAACAACACGTTCTACAACCAGACCAGCGGCCAGTACGAGGAATGGCAGCGCATCTTCGCGCCCGAAGAAGTGGGTTCGGATGCGCAGGACCAGCACGTGTTCACGCGCACCTACAACGTGAGCCTCGGCGTGCGCGGCAGCATCGGCAATTCGAGCTGGAACTACGACGGCTACTACAACCGTTCGCAGTCCAATGTGACGCGCAAGTCCACCGACTTCCTCGCCGCCAACGGCATCGACGATTACTACCTCGGGCCGCAGCTGGGTACCGATCCGAATGGCTACGCTATTTTCGCGCCGAATTTGGATCGATTGTATCAACCGCTGACGCGTGCCCAGTACGACCAGTTCACCGCGCCCAACATCTCCCACTCGATGGCCTGGACGCAGAACGAGACCCTCACCGCCAACACCACCTCGCTGTTCTCGCTGCCTGCGGGCGACGTGGGTTTCGCTGCCATCGTGCAGAACAGCAACGAGCGTTTCGACAATAGCTCGGCCAGTCCGGCCGCCGCCGAAGGCTACTATCGTGGCGTGACCGGCAGCACCACCGCAGCGGGCAAGCGCAGCCAGTACGCCTTCGGTGGCGAGATGCGCATACCGCTGCTGGAGACGCTGGTCGCCAACGTGTCCTCGCGCTATGACAAATACAGCTATGCGGGTACCGGCAACGGCAAGGCTACCTACAAGCTCGGCCTGGAATACCGTCCGATCGACACATTGCTGTTGCGCGGCAGCTACGCCACCGCGTTCCGCGCGCCGGACATGTTCTACCTGTTCTCCTCGCATAGCAGCGGTTATTCGCAGTCGACCGACTACTACAAGTGTCGCCAGGAAGGTTACAACTCGCAGACCTACGACAACTGCGCACAGTCGGGCACGTCGATGCTGGCGGTGTCTTCGGGTAACACCAACCTCAAGGACATCACCGCCAAGTCGTTCACCTATGGCTTCGTCTGGTCCACGGCGGACAACAACCTGAGCTGGTCGGTGGACTACAACGCCATTCGCATCTCCAATGAAGTGGTGACGCTGAGCAGCGACGAAATCCTGCAGCAGGAAGCGAACTGCCGCCTCGGCACGTCCGAGAACGGCGAGCAGGCGTTCGACATCAACTCGCCGACCTGTCGCGAAGTGCTGGGCGAAGTGAAGCGCCTGCCGTCCACCGATCCGGTGAATCCCGGCGGCATATCGGAAGTGGATACCTACCCGATCAACGTGGCCACGGAATACCAGACCGGCATCCAGTCCAGCTTGAACTATCACCTCAAGACCTCGTCGATCGGCAGCTTCCTGTTTAGCCTGGACTACTACGACGAACTCAAGCACACCTATCAGGAAAAGGCCGGCGATCCGGTGACCAACTACCTGTGCTGCGCCAACTCCAATGAGTTCAAGAGCAGGGTCAGCGGTACGGCCACCTGGAACATCGGCAAGTGGAGCAGCACGCTGTTCGGCATCCGCAACGGCAGTTCCTGGAACTCCATCGGCACCGCCAAGGACATTGGTCCGTGGATCACCTTCAACGGCAGCGTGAACTACAAGGTCCTGCCGAGCACGACGATCTCGCTGGTGGTCAACAACATCGCCAACAAGCGTCCGCCCACGGACACGACCAACGGCAGCTGGCCGTACTACGACGTGACCCTGTACAACGCATTGGGTCGCTCGGTGTATTTCGAAGTGGGCTACGACTTCGGCAAGTAATCAAGCGTATCGAGTAAGAAGAAAACCCCGGCCTGTGCCGGGGTTTTTTCTTGCCCACGCACCGTGGTTCAGCCGCGTGCGGCACGTTCCGCAAAAGATGATGGAGTCGTGAAAGGCCTCGGCGCCGATCGCATGGAATGCCGCCGCGTGCCGGCATGACACGGCGATTCGTCCGCGCGACGACGATGGCGAAACCACCGATTGCACGTTCGGTTCACGGGCAACATTTGCTAATAGCAGGGCGGCAGTTTTCCACGCGACGGAGCAAGCATATGAACAGGCGTGCGTTGGGCTGCCTGGCGGCGCTGATCACCGGCCAGGCCATGGCGTTACAGGCAATCGAACCTCCCCAGCCCGTGTCACAGGTCCACTCATCCGCCGATGCCCAACTGCAGGCCGCGGTGCGCAAGGCCATCGAGAACGATGCCTCGCTGTCCGATGCGGGCCACCATGTCACCGTGATCGTGGTGGACAGCGCGGTCGTGTTGCGGGGCGTAGCCAAAGACGACAAGGAAAAGCTGCGCATCGAAACGGTGGCCCGGCAAGCGGGTGGCGTCAAGGAAGTGACCAACGAGCTCGACGTGAAGCCGTGACGCAACCAACGCGCCGCGCGACGGCGGCGTGATGACGGCGCCTGCACGCATCGGCAGGCAGGATCGGGCGATCACGTCCCGATCATAAGGATGCGCGCCATGCCGTCACTCGATCCGGTCCTGAGGGACAGGATGCACCGCTACTGGAACGCGGCGAATTACCTCACCGTCGGGCAGATCTACCTGCGGGACAATCCGCTGCTCGAAGAACCGCTGACGCTGGATCACGTCAAGCAGCGTTTGCTTGGCCATTGGGGCACCACGTCCGGGCTCAACTTCATCTACGTGCATCTCAATCGCGTCATCCGGCAGCAGGGCCTGAACATGATCTATGTGATCGGTCCGGGGCACGGCGGCCCGGGACTCGTCGCGAACAGTTATCTGGAAGGCTCGTATACCGAGATCTACCCGCACGTCGGTCGCGATCGCGAAGGCATGCGCCAGTTGTTCCGGCAGTTTTCCTGGCCGTACGGCGTGCCCAGCCATGTGGCGCCCGAGACGCCGGGCTCGATCCACGAAGGCGGCGAACTGGGTTATTCGCTGTCGCACGCGTACGGCGCAGCGTTCGACAATCCCGACCTCATCGTCACCTGCATCGTCGGCGATGGCGAAGCGGAGACCGGCCCGCTCGCTACCAGCTGGCACTCGAACAAGTTCCTGAACCCCGCGCGCGACGGTGCCGTGCTGCCCATCCTGCATCTGAATGGCTACAAGATCGCCAATCCGACGGTGCTCGCGCGCATCGGCGATCGTGAACTGAAGTATCTGCTGCAGGGCTATGGGCACGAGCCCGTGTTCGTGGAGGGCAGCGATCCGGCCGACATGCATGTGGCATTCGCCGCGGCGCTCGATATCTGTCTCGCACGCATCCGGCGCATCCAGCGCCGGGCGCGCAGCGCGGACGCTGGTGCGGCAAAGCGGCCGCGCTGGCCGATGATCGTGCTGCGTTCGCCCAAGGGATGGACCGGGCCTGCCTTCGTCGATGGCGTGCCGGTGGAGGGGACGTGGCGTGCGCATCAGGTGCCGCTCTCCGACATGGCCAAGCCTGGTCATCTGGAAATACTCGAACGCTGGATGCGCAGCTACAAACCGCAGGAGTTGTTCGATGGCAACGGCACGCTGATCGAAGAGCTAAGCCAGTTGCCGCCCACGGGCCAGCGGCGCATGAGCGCGAACCCGCACGCGAACGGTGGCAGCCTGCTCAAGCCGCTGCGCATGCCGGACTTCCGCGTGCATGCGTTGAACGTCGAGCAGCCTGGCGCACTCAAGGCGGAGGCTACGCGCAATCTCGGTCGTTGGCTGCGCGACGTGATGGCGTTCAATCGCGAGGACGCCAACTTCCGCCTGTTCGGGCCGGACGAAACCGCGTCCAATCGACTGGAGGCGGTGTACGAGGTGTCGCCCAAGGCATGGATGGCCGAGACAGTCGATACCGACATGAATCTCGCACCCGATGGCCGCGTCATGGAAATGCTCAGCGAGCATCAATGCCAGGGCTGGCTGGAAGGCTACCTGCTCACGGGAAGGCATGGCTTGTTCAACTGCTACGAGGCCTTCATCCACATCGTCGACTCGATGTTCAACCAGCATGCGAAGTGGTTGAAGGTGACGCGCACCATGTCATGGCGTCCGCCCATCGCCTCGCTCAACTATCTGCTCAGCTCGCACGTGTGGCACCAGGACCACAACGGCTTCTCGCACCAGGACCCGGGCTTCATCGATCACGTGGCGAACAAGAAGGCGGAGATCGTGCGCATCTATCTGCCACCCGACGCCAACTGCCTGCTTTCCGTGGCCGACCACTGCCTGCGCAGCCGCCAGTACGTCAACCTGATCATCTCCGGCAAACAGCCCGACTGGCAGTGGCTGGATATCGAAGCGGCGATTGCGCATTGCACGGCCGGTGCCGGTATCTGGCATTGGGCGGGCCACGGCGATGACGATCCCGATGTGGTGATGGCCTGTGCCGGCGATGCGCCCACGGTGGAAACGCTGGCGGCCGTCACGCTGTTGCGCAAGGCCATTCCCGATTTGCGCATCCGCGTGGTGAACGTGGTCGACCTGCTGACGCTGCAAACGTCGGACGAGCATCCGCATGGCATGGATCACGACGAATTCGATCGCCTGTTCACGCGCGACCGTCCGGTCATCTTCGCCTTCCATGGCTACCCCGGCATCATCCACAAGCTCACCTATCGCCGTCATAACCACGACAACATCCACGTGCGCGGTTACAAGGAAGAGGGCACCACCACCACGCCGTTCGACATGATGGTGCTCAACAACCTCGACCGCTTCCAATTGGCGCTGGACGTGGTCAACCGTGTGCCGAAACTCGCGCACCTGCGTGCCGAAGCGTCGCAGCGCTATTGGAGCGACATCGAGCGCCATCGCCTTTACGTGAGCGAGCATGGCATCGATCTGCCGGACGTGCGCGACTGGCAATGGCAGTCCGCATGAATGTGTTGACCCTGAATGTCGGCTCCTCGTCGCTCAAATTCGGTATCTATCGGGTGGAATCCAGCGAGCCGCGAGCGGTCGCCGAAGGTGAGATCGAGGTACGCGGTGAGCACTGGCAGTTGCGTTATGGCGAGAACGCCGGCGCGGCGAGTCATGAGCTGTCGGGCGACAGCGACGACGCCGCGCGCGCCGTGTTGCAGAAGCTTGCCGCGGATACACCCATCGACGCCGTGGCCCATCGCATCGTGCATGGTGGCCCGTGGCTGCGCGAGCACTGCCTGATCGACGAGGGCGTGACCAAGAAGATCGAGGCGGCGGCAAGCTTCGCGCCGCTGCATGTGCCCGCGGCGCTCGATTGGATCCGGCATGCCACCAAGGCCTTGCCGCACGCGCGCCAGGTCGCGTGTTTCGACACGGCGTTCCATCGGCATCTGCCGGACATGGCCCGTGTCCTGCCGTTGCCGCACGAGCTGCTGGCCAAGGGCGTGCAGCGTTATGGATTCCATGGGCTCTCGAGCGAGTCCATTCTTGGGCAGATGGCGGATGTCCCATCGCGATTGGTGATCGCCCACCTTGGCAGCGGCGCCAGCCTCACGGCCGTGCGTGACGGCCAATCCGTCGATACCAGCATGGGCATGACGCCGACGGGCGGCATCATCATGGGAACGCGTCCGGGCGATCTCGATCCCGGCGTGATGCTGTTTCTTCTGCGCGAAGGGCATGCGGATGCACGCGCGCTGGAGGATCTGCTGGAGCACCGCTCGGGTCTGCGCGGCATCTCGGGTGTGAGCGCGGATGTGCGTGAGTTGGCGCGTGCGACGGAGAACCCCCTGGCCGCATTGGCTTTGGAACAGTTCGCCCTGTCGGTGGCCAGGCAGGTCGCCGGGATGGCCGTGGTGCTGGGCGGCGTGGACCTGCTGGTGTTCACTGGTGGCATCGGAGAGCACGACGCGGCCACCCGAGATCGCGTCACCGCGCTTCTCGCGCCCTGTTTTCAAGGACTGCAAAGCCGGGTACTGCCTTCGCAGGAAAACCGGGTCATGGCAATCCACGCCGCGCGCCTGGCAACGCCATAAGCCAGTGCGGCGCCGGTGCCTGACGCATTGACGCTTCCTTACGCGTCGCGGTGTCACGCTTGCGTTTTCCGAACAGCGTGAGCAGCCATCATGACCCAGCGATTCGATGCCATCGTGGTTGGAGCGGGGCAGGCGGGTCCTTCCTTGGCACAGCGCTTGAGCGCCGCCGGCCGCAAGGTGGCCCTGATCGAGCGGAAGTTGATGGGCGGCACCTGCGTCAACACGGGCTGCATTCCCACCAAGGCCATGGTGGCGAGTGCGTACGTGGCGCACACCGGTCGCCGTGCTGCGGAGTATGGCGTGGGTACGGGCGATATCACCGTGGACATGGCGCAGGTGTGGAAGCGCACGCGCGGCATTTCCGAGCGCTCGCGCAGCAGCGTGGAAAACTGGGTGGCCGGCATGCCCAACGTCACCCTCCTGCGCGGGCATGCGCGATTTGAATCGCCGCGGACCATGCGCGTGGGCGATGAGTTGATTGAGGCGGACCAGATCTTCATCAACGTCGGCGGCCGCGCCGTGGAGCCGGATTTTCCCGGTGTAAAGACCGTGCCTTATCTGACCAATGTCGGTGTGATGGATCTGAAGGAGCTGCCAGACCACCTGGTGATCGTGGGCGGCAGTTACATCGGGCTGGAATTCGGGCAGATGTTTCGCCGGTTCGGCGCGAAGGTGACTATCGTTGAAAAGGGCAAGCGGCTGTTGCCGCGGGAGGATCCCGATGTATCCGAGGCCGTGGTGGACATACTGCAGCGCGAAGGCATCGAACTGCATCTCGGTGCCGAATGCATCGAGCTGCAAGGCGAGGAAGGCAGGATCTGCGTGATCGCCGAATGTGCGGAGCCGCGCATGGCGGTGCATGGTACGCATCTTCTATTGGCGGTGGGACGCCGGCCGAACACGGACGACCTGGGCCTGGACTCTGCTGGCGTGGAGATGGACGATCACGGCTACATCGTGGTGGACGACCAGTGCCGCACCAATGTCGAAGGCATCTGGGCGATGGGCGACTGCAACGGGCGCGGTGCGTTTACGCACACCTCGTACAACGACTATGAAATCGTCGCGGCCAATGTGCTGGACAACGAGCTGCGCCGCATCACCGATCGCATTCCCGCCTATGCGCTCTACATCGATCCGCCGCTGGCACGTATCGGGCTTACCGAAACCGAGGCCCTGAAGCGCGGCTACGACGTGCAGGTAGGCGTGCGGCCGATGACGCGCGTGGGGCGCGCCATCGAGCGAGGCGAGACCTTGGGTTTCATGAAGGTGATCGTGGATGCGCAGAGCGAACGCCTGCTGGGCGCCGCCATCCTCGGCGCCAGCGGCGACGAGGCCATCCATTGCCTGCTCGACGTGATGTATGCGGATGCGCCGTATCGCACCGTGACGCACGCCGTGCACATCCACCCGACCATCGCCGAACTGCTGCCCACGACGCTGCAGGACCTGCATAGCGTTGCGCCGCAGGCGTCGCCCGCCACCTAGGGCGGGCGCGCTCGATGGCGAACGGTCAGGCCTGTTCGCTGGCTGGCTTGCCGAAGCTGGGCGGACGATCGGCCAGGGCCGAGCCGAACGCCGGGTTGGGCTTGTCGCTCATCTGGAAAAGCAACGTGCCGCCGGCGGTCAGCTCGGCGTGACTGATCCAGCTCTTGCTCCACGGCTTGCCGTTCCAGCTCACCGACTGGATGTACGGACGGCCCTTGCCGTTGCCCTGCGTCTGCACCACCAGTCGCTTGCCGCCGGCGAGTTGCACTTCCGCGCGCTCCAGCAGCGGGCTGCCAAACACGTAATGCGTGCTCACCGGATCGACCGCGTACAGGCCCAGCGCGCTCATCACGTACCACGCACTCATCTGGCCGCAATCCTCGTTGCCGGGCAGGCCATCGGGCTCGGGCAGGTACATGGTTTCCAGCAGCATGCGCACGCGCGCCTGCGTCTTGTGGTGCGCGCCGGTATACGCATAGAGGTAGGGCATGTGATGACCCGGCTCGTTGCCGAAGGCGAACTGGCCGACCATGCCGGCGATATCCGGCGGCGCATCGGCCGGCAGTTCGGAGTCGGTGGTGAACAGCTCGTCCAGCTTCTTCTCGAAGGTGTTCGCGCCACCGAACATCGTCATGTACGAGTACACGTCGTGCTGGTTGAGGAAGGTGGCCTGCCACGCATTCGATTCGGTGAAGTCGCGCCACTTCTTGGAATGGCCGATGGCGCGCGGATCGAACGGCTCCAGCCATTTTCCATCGCTGCCGCGCGGCCGCACGAAGTTCACCGACTTGTCGAACACGTTGCGGTAGTTCTGCGAGCGCGCCTTGAGTGCGACGGCATCGTCGTGATGGCCGAGCTTCTCGGCGTAGTGCGCCATCACCCAGTCGTCATACGCGTATTCCAGCGTCTTGCTCACCGCCTCGTTTTCGACGTCGCTGGGGATGTAGCCGCGCTTGCGGTATTCGGGCAAGCCGAAGTAATCGTCTTCCATCGCTCGCTTGCGGAACACCGGCCACGCGGCGGCGTAGTCGATGCCGGTGAAGCCCTTGGCTTGCGCTTCGGCAATCACCACGGCCGAGTGATAGCCGATCATGCACACCGTTTCGATGCCTTGCAGCGGCCACACCGGCGGACCGGCCGGGCTCTCCTGCGCCATGCGCACCAGGCCGTTGACGAGGTCGGGCACGCGCTCGGGCTGATACAGCGTGAACAACGGGTGCTCGGCGCGGTAGGTATCCCACAGCGAATACGTGCTGTAGTTGTGCTGGCCCTTGGGCAGCTGGTGCACCTTCATGTCCATGCCGCGATAGCGGCCGTCCGTGTCGCTGAACAGCGTGGGCGCGAGCATGGTGTGATAGAGCGCGCTGTAGAACGTGCGCATGATGGCATCGTCGGATGACTCGATGCGGATCTTGCCAAGCTCGCGTTCCCACGCGGCTTCGGCCGCCGCCTGCACGCCATCGAAATCCCATGCGGGAATCTCGGTCATCAGGTTGCGCAGCGCGCCTTCGATGTCCACGCCGGAAATGCCGACCTTCACCAGCAGCGGTGCGTCGTCGAGCTTGTCGTAGAACAGGGCGGCCTTGAGGTTGATGCCCTTGGCCTGCGTGCTGCCGTCGGCCAGCGCCTTGTCGTCGGCATACAGCGTGCCCTGCTTGAACGGGCGCGACACCTTGAGCGCGAAATAGATGTGACGTCCATCCGCCCATTGATGCGCGCGACGCGAGCCCACCAGCGTGTCATTGCCTACCAGTTTCAGTTCGGCGTCGGTAACGCGGGCCGGCTTCTTCGGATCGTCGTGGAAGCCGTGGGCGAAGTCGACCAGCAGATGAGCCTCGCCGCTTTGCTGGAAGGTGTAGCGATGGATGCCGGCGCGATCCGTCGCCGTCAGTTCCGCGAGCACATGGCTGTCGGTCAGCTGCACGCGGTAATAGCCGGGGCGCGCCTGTTCGCCTGTGTAATGCGAGCGATAGCCCTTGATGCCCGTCTTGTAGCCTTTGGGCTTGGGGCCGCTGCCGGCGTGCACGCCGTCGTAGCGCGAGGTGTAGTTGACGCCGTCATAGTCGCGGTCGCCCGGCTGCAGCAATACCGGTCCCATGGCGGGAACGACCAGCACGTCCAGCATGTCTGCGGCGCCGGTGCCTGACAGGTGCGTGTGCGAGAAGCCCATGATCGAGCCGTCGGCCTGGTGATAGCCCGAGCTGCCGTCCCATTGGGAGTCGTTGGTGTCGGGGCCGAGCTGCATCATGCCGAACGGCATGGTCGGCCCGGGAAACGTGTGGCCGTGACCGCCGGTGCCCACGAACACGTCGACGTGACGCGACACGCCTTCGGCAAGCGCCTTCTTCTTGCCCGCAGCGGCCGGGAACGCCGGCAGCGCGCTCGCGCTGCTACCCAGAACAGTGAAGGCGGCCATGCCTTGAAGAAAGCGGCGACGCGTAACCATGATCTGACTCCTCGAAAGCAAACGTGGGCGGCGATATCAACGGAATGGAAAACGACGACTAAGCCTTGCGCAAAATGCCTGGATGGCTGCCGGCGAGCTTCACCACCAGTTCGCCGAACAAGGTGTTGGCCCAGGCGAACCACGAGCGCGTGAATTTGGCGGGATCGTCCTGATCGAAGCTCTCGTGCATGAAGCCTGTACCTGCATGCGTGGACTTGAGCCAGGCAACGCACTGCGCAATTTCCGCCGTGTCGTTGCTGGTGAACGCGCGCATCATGATCGACATCGGCCAGATCATGCGCAGCCCTTCGTGCGGCCCGCCGATGCCTTCCGCCGCGCGCCCCTGGAAGAAATAGGGATTGCGCCTGCTCCACGCCTGCGAACGCGTGCGCTGGTAGCGCGCATCGTCCTGCGCGCAAATACCGAGATAGGGCAGCGACAGCAGGCTGGGTACGTTGGCGTCGTCCATGAACAACTGGTTGCCGTAGCCGTCGACTTCATACGCCCAGTAATCGCCACGGTCGCCATGGATGACGCCGTGCGCCTCTGCAGCGGCCTGGATTTCATCGGCCAGCGCAATGCAGTCATCCGCCGTGCCGCCGTCGTGCTTGATGGCGCGCAACATCTCGGCCAACTGGCGCAGGCTCACGACGGCAAACAGGTTGCCCGGGATATTGAACGGATAGACCGTGGCATCGTCCGACGGACGGAACATCGCGTGGATCATGCCCACGGCCTTTGTGGGATTGCCGTAGCCCTGCAGGAACTGCGATTCCGTGGGATTGGGCGAGGTGCGCTGGAAGTGATACGGCCCCGCGCCGTCCTTGCGCTGCTGCTCGCGGAACGTTTTGAGCACGACGCGCATGGCGGCGTGCCAGTCGTCGTCGAAGGGCGTGGTGTCGCCGGTGGCCTGCCAATAGCCGTGGGCCAGGCGGATGGGATAGCACAGCGAGTCGATTTCCCATTTGCGCTCGGCGACGCCCGGCTTCATGTCGGTGATGTCGTGCTGCGCCCAGTCCAGGTTCGATGTTGCCGTGGGGTCGGGCATGAATGCATTGGCATACGGGTCGATGCTGATGCATAGCGCATGGCGATGGATCAGCCCGCGGAACAGTTGCTGCAGTGCCTTGTCCTGTCGCGCCAGTGGCACGTACGGCCATACCTGGGCGGAAGAGTCGCGCATCCACATGGCGTCGATATCGCCGGTGACCACGAAGGTATCGGGCTTGCCGCGCAGCGTGCCCACCTCGACGGTGGTGTCCAGCGTATTGGGAAAGCAGTTCTCGAACATCCACGCCAGCTCGGGATCTCCGATGCGCGCCTTGGTCTGCGCGAGCAGCTTCTCGACGGCGGGACTGGTGAACTTGCGTTTGGCGAGCGGAGGGCGCTGGCTGACGAAGGCTGCCTTGCCTGCTGCCCCGAACGAAACGTCCGAGAGCAGCGTGGCGGCGGGCGCCAGCGCCATCCATTTCAGCAGGTGGCGGCGGGTGGTCATCATTTCTTCGTCTCCGGCTGCACCGCATCGACCAGCGAGGTGAGCTTCAGTGCGCTCTTGAGCGCGGGCAGGTCGGCGTTGCTACGCACCGTGATGTCCACGTGTTCGCCCGGAAACAGGTCGAAAGCATTGTTGGAGAGTTCGGCATCGAGCTTGCCGAGGTCGATCCACACGCCGCGCGCGAGTTGCTTCGTGCTGATGCGCAGCACGGTGCCGTTCTCGCGCCAGCTTGCTTCGAGGCCCGGCTGTTTCGGCAATGCCAGCGTCTTGGCGAGGCCGAAGTAGAGCAGGTGGTGCGCTATCACTTCACCGTTTTCGATGACATCGAACGAGGCGACGCTGCGCCGCGGGTCGGCGCCATGCAGCAGCTCCGCATCGCTGAACTCGCCAGCGTCGGTGCTGCTGAGTGCGGCGGCATCGATGGACTTGCTGTGCTCGCTGAGCTGCTTGCCGGCCATGTCGTAGACGCGCGTGCGCAGCGTTGCGCTGAACGGCGCGGTGCGGTCGGAGACGAGGTGCAGCGTGGTGTGTCCGTCGCGGCGGATCGGCACCACGTCCACCGGCGCATAGAAGCGCTTGGCGTGGAACTGTAAGGCTTTCCAGCGGCCGTAGTAATCGATGCTGGACCACGACGGCCCTGGCCACACATCGTTGAGCTGCCAGTACAGCGAACCCATGCTTTGCGGGCGCGAACTGCGCAGGTGCTCGGCCGCCAGTTCGATGCCTTCGGCCTGCATCAACTGGCTGAGATAGACGAACGAGGCGAAATCCCTGGGCTCACCGTAGTTCGCACGGATGTAGAGCAGCAGGCGATCGTTGCCGTTGCCATTGGCGAACTTCTGGTGCGCGCGCATGACCGGCGAGTTCGGCGACATGTCGGCCGGCGCGGCAAAGCTCTCGATGGTGGACATCACCGGGAACGACTGCAGGCCGTACTCGGACTGGAAGCGCGGCGTGACGTCCAGGTAGTGCTCGATCGGCTCGGAGCCGGACCACACTTTCCAGTAATGGTAGTCGCCGTCATTGAGCACGTTGGCTTCGCCGTCGAAATCCGTGCTCGGCGAGCTGGCCCAGTACGGCACATCAGGATCGTTGGCCTTCACCACGTTGCGCAAGGTGTTGCCGAACAGTTCGCGCATGCCGTTGTCGATGCGCTGGCGTTCGTCGGCGCTGATGGACTTCTTGAAGTCCTCGCGATCGGGCCAGGATTCCCAGCCCGTCTGCACTTCGTTGTTGCCGCACCAGAGCACGATGCTGGGATGGTTGCGCAGGCGTCGCACCTGCTCCTCGGCCTCCACGCGCGAATTGCCGAGGAACTCATGGTCGTACGGCGTGATGGCGCCGCCGAACATGAAGTCCTGCCAGATCATGATGCCCAACTGGTCGGCCAGGTCGTAGAACGCATCGCTCTGGTAGTAACCGCCGCCCCACATGCGCAGCATGTTCATGTTGGCGTCGCGGGTGGAGGTGAGCAGCTGCTTGAGCTGTTCGGGCGTGGTGCGTTCGGGGAAGCTGTCGGTGGGAATGAGATCCGCGCCCTTGGCGAAGATCGGCACGCCGTTCACCACGAAGGCGAAGCCGCGTCCCCACTGGTCGCGGTCGCGCCGCAATTCGACGCTGCGCAGGCCGGTGTTGCGGTCGGCGCTCACCAGCGTGCTGCCGGCGCGAGTCACTTCGACATGGAAATGGTAGAGGTTCTGCGCACCGTAGCCAGCGGGCCACCAGCGTGCGGGCTTGTCGATGGCGAACGGTACGTGCAGCGTGTTGTCGCCGGCCTTGATCGTCACATCCTGCGCCGTCTGGCCGGTGCTGCCATCCGGCGCGGTCCAGTTCACGGTGACGTGGGCCGGCCCGGCCTTGCCCGCCTGAAGCGAGACATCCGCCGAGAGCTGTGCGCTGTCCGCATCCACGTGCGGTTGCGCGATGTGGAAATCGTCCAGTCGCGCATCGGTCCAGCTCTCAAGCTGCACCGGCTGCCAGATGCCCATGGTGACGAAGCGCGGGCCCCAGTCCCAGCCGTACTGGTAATTGGCCTTGCGCACGTAGTTGGAGGTCTGCTTGCCCTTGGGCTCGTCGCCGAACGACGAGTCGAATTCGCCGGGCAGGGCGTACGGCTGCATCAGCAGCCAGGGCTGCAGCTTGGCGATGGGCGAGTGCAGGCGCACGGTGAGCGTGTTGCTGCCGGCATGTAGCACGTTCTTCACCGGGATGCGCCAGCGGCGGAACATGTTGCCGGTCTTCAGCAGCGGCTTGTCGTTGACGACGATGTCGGCGAAGGTGTCCACGCCGTCGAACACGAGGTCGACGTGGTCCTGCTTCAGCGTGCCTGCATCGACGTTGAAGGAAAGCTGGTAATCCCAGTCGGCCAGGCCGATCCATTGCAGCTGCGCTTCGTTGTCGCGATAGAACGGATCACCGATGTTGCCCGTCACCAGCAGATCGGTCTGCACGCTGCCCGGTATGCGGGCGGCGGTCCAGCTCGTCTGGTCAGGGTGCTGCGCGGCCAATGCCGAGTTGGGCGCCAGGCGGAACTGCCAGCCTGTATCCAGTGGCGTGACCGTGGCGGCGCTGGTGGCACCGGCGTAGGCGAGGGCGGCCAGCAGGCCGATGGAAAGACGGGTCAGTGAGAACAAGGCTAGGCGCTCCGTATCCAGCTGAAAGGCTTGTTATCGCACAGGCGAGTGAAACGGTCATCGGCCCCCAAAAAAATCGGGCGCTACGAGAGCGCCCGGAAGTGGGGGGACTTACAACTTGAAGCCGAGATTGAGCGTGTAAGTGCGCCCATTCTTGTAGGCGTTGAGCGGTTCGGCCGGTGTGTTGTTGTAGACGTAATAAGTTTCGTCCAGCAGGTTCGTGCCATCCAGCGACACGCGCAGGTGGTCGTTGATCTGGTAGCCGATGGAGGCGTCCAGCTCGCGGAAGATGCCGGTGATCTGCGAGGACTGCAGCTGCGCGATCTGCGTGAAGTACGACGAGCGCCAGCTGTAGGTCACGCGCGCGCTCCACGGGCCGTTCTCGTAGTACGGCGTCAGGTTGAACGCGTTCTTGGAGTTGTACGGCAGCGGGAACGCATTGCTGGTGTCCGCGTCGGAGTAGGTGTAATTGGCAAGCAGGCCGAAACCGTAGGCGTAGTTGCCCTGGTAGGTCAGCGATACGCCCTTCACCTTGGCCACGCCGGCATTCACCGGAATTTCCATCGAGTAGCTCGCGTCCTGCAACGTGGTCAGGTCGAAGTGCGTCTGCTGCACGTTGGTGTTGAGGATGTAGCCGGAGATGCGGCGGTAGAAGAATTCCGCGGAAAGCAGGCTGTTCTCGCTGAAGTACCACTCGGCCGACGCATCGTAGTTGGTCGACTTGTACGGCTTGAGGTCTGTGTTGCCGCCCGAGCCGGTGAGCGTGCGGTCATCCAGCGCCACGTACGGGGTCATTTCCTGGAAGCGCGGGCGTGCAATCGTCTTGGCTGCGGCGAAGCGCAGCGTCACGTCTTCGATCGGGTCGTACGCAATGTTGAACGAGGGCAGCCAGCCGTTGTAGCTGCTGCGCTTGTCCACCGGCGTGTACTGGTTGTCGCCGATGGAGTTGTAGCCCGTCACGGTGTCGCGCGTGTGGTAATAGCGTGCGCCGAAGTTGCCGCGATAGTTGTCGCCGGCGAAATCGCCCTGCACATAGAACGCGCGGTTCTGCTCGGCGATGGCGTAGGTGGCCTTCGGGTCCATCGGTGCGCTGGTGTACAGCGACTGCACGTAGTTCTTCAACGCACCCGGGTCGATCTGCGTCCAGTTGCTCATGCTCGGCGTGGCATTGAGGCCGCTGAGGTAGCCGCCGGGCGTATTGCCGCCATCGAGGTCGGCCAGCGAGACGCCCGAGCCATCCGGCGACGGGATCAGCGCGGCATAGCCGGTCTGTCCGTTGTAATGGTTGCTTGCCTTGACGCCGAACTCGACTTCATTCAACGGACCCCAGTTCAGGTCGTGGTTGAAGTCCGCCTGGAAGTAGCGCTCCTTGTCGAAGCTGGGCGCGTAGCTGAAGCCGGCGCCATGGGCCAGCATCTGGCTCGGATCATTCGGCGAATTGAAGTTGATCTGCGGATTCTGTCCGGCCAGGTTCCAGTTGTAGCCGCCAAAGCCCTGGAACTGCACGTTGTAGATCCCCTGCGAGCCGCCCGTGGAACTGGTGTAGCCGAGCTGGCTCGATGCGTTCCAGCCGTTGCCGTGCCAATCCGCGCGCAGTTGGGCGGTGCCGGTGTTCACTTTGGAGAAGCGCTCGTAGCCGTCGAGATAGGTCGGCGCATTCGCGCCGTACGAACCGCTGGTGGCCACGCCATTGGTGAAGTTGAGCGCCGTGGCATCGGGCGCGCTGCCCGACCAGTCGCCGTAATGGCTCTGGTTGAAGTTGTTGAACTTCTCGGTGACGTACAAGCCGGTGAAGTTCAGCTCGAACGCTTCGCTCGGCTTCCACTGCAGGTCGGTGGACACGCCGTCACGCTTGCGCTCCTGCTCGAACAGCGCGGTATTGATGGCCGTGGGGTAGACGCCCGTGGTGCCCGGCGGCACGACGTTGGGCGAGAACTGGTGATTCGGGTCGGTATCGGTGGGATCGTTGGCGCGCTGGTAGCCGAAGATCTCGGTACCTTCGCGCTGGATCGTGCGATCGGAATGCATCACCGAACCCAGGACGCCGAAGGTGCTGTCGCTGTTCTTCCAGCTGTACAGCAGCGAACCCTGCGGCTCGCTCTTGTCCGCGCGGTCGTTGTACTGCTCGCTGAAGGTACCGGTGAGTGTATTGGCTTTCAGGTCGAGTGGGCGACGCGTATTGATGATGACCGTGCCGCCGATGGAGCCTTCATCGATGCGCGCCTGCGGCGTCTTGTAGACCTCGGCGGTGCCGATGATCTCGGAGGTAAGCAGGCTGTAGTCGAACGAGCGGCTGTCCGGGTTGTTCGGATCGGACGTCCAATTGGTGGAGGCCAGCGTCTGTCCGTTCAACAACAGGCGATTCAACGCGGGGTCGGTGCCGAGGATGCTGACCTTGTCGCCCTCGCCGAAGTTGCGGTCCACGCTGATGCCCGGCAAATGCGAGAGCGACTCGGCCACATTGGTGTCCGGGAACTTGCCCACGTCTTCGGCCGAGATCGCATCGACGATCGAATCGGAATTGCGCTTGAGGTCCAGCGACTTCTGCAGGCTTGCACGGATGCCGGTAACGGTGACGCCTTGCAGTTGGGTGGCCTGCTTGGGGTCCGCTTCTTTCGACGAGGTGTTGGTGGCCTGCTGCGCGGTGCCTGGTGCCTGGCTGCCGGTGTTGGCGTCCTGAGCCATGGCGGATGCGCTGGCGATCAACGCGGCGGCCATGGCTGTCCAAAGTGCGCTCTTGCGATAAATCACGCCTTTCTCCCTGCAACGACTTTCTGTTCTGTGGGCTGCGGAAGGGCGACAGGCATGAGCACATGCGCCTTCCGTCGAATTTCTCCGGACGAAACCACCCGCACTGCCTTGCGGCAGCGGTCGTGTTCGTCACGGTGATCGGGTCTTGATGCCAGCGAGGCGGAGTCGGTACATCCGTCGGGTGGGGGTGATCCGCCGCTGGATGGCAGTGCCACGGGGCGGCTGCCAATGACCGTCATTCTTGAAGTCAGCTGATAACGTTGTCAACAAGAAATTTCACTCGATCTAAAAATTCTGGGTTTTGTTTAAGCTGTTGATATAGCGCGAAAAAGTGATCTCAAAAAATATTGCATTGCAATAAGAAGGAGTTGTCACTTGGATCGATTCAAGACAACGGCATGACAACTGGAAGTCAGTCGTCGGCCGACAACGCAGGCGGGGACTGCATCTGCGCTATATGCAACGCATCGGCGGGCGCGCATGCGGCGCGCATCGGGCGCGTTGTTGCAACGCACCCAAAGGTGTTGCGTCATTGACACACCTGCGAGCACGCCGATCGCCGCGTCGTTTGACTTGCATGCGTCATCGCGCCGGTGTCACCGGACACGCGCGTTCCACGGCGCCCGGTTGGCGCATACTCAAGGCGCGTCGTGCGGCCGGGGATCAACGAATTCATGTACCCACAAAGCACTTCCACCGAGTACGTGTGGCCGCCGTCCGTGGCTGGGTTCGACATGCCATCGCCATCCGTCGATGGCGAAAACGGAACAGGGCCACTGATGGTCGCCTTCCTCAGCGCGCGGCCCGATCACTACTGGATCGAAGCGTTTGCATCGGAAGTGGCCGAGTTCAAGGCGCAACATGGCTTGCTCGATGTGCGCATCGATGCGCGGCAACTGGTGGTGACGGGTGAGGCGGCCCAGTTGCGCAGTCTCACCGTCGACCTGCGCGATTTCGTGCATCGCGTCTCGCGCATCAGCCTGCAGCGGCGTGTGCTCGAACGATTGGCGCCGGGTTTCACCTCGGCGGCGGCCGAGCATGCCGCGGCGGCGCGCGACGTGAACCTGGTGGCGCGCATGCCTGGGGTGGCGTCCATCCTCGAGGCGGTGTCGCGCGAAACCGGTATGCGTTTCGCCACGGTGGCGAGGGTTTCCGATACGCGTTGGACGGCCTGCGCGGTCTACGACACGATTAATTTCGGGCTGCGCGCCGGACAGGACCTCGTGCTGGAAACGACCATCTGCAACGACATCCGCCAGCATGGCCAGACGGTGACGTTCAGTCACGCCAGCACGCATCCGCAATTTTCGAAGCATCCGACGCCGGCGCTGTACGGCTTCGAGAGCTACATCTCGGTGCCGATCTATCGCGCGGACGGGCAGTTCTTCGGCACCTTGTGCGCGGTGGATCCGCAGCCCAGGGATCTGGACGAAGCCACGGTACGCGTGGTGGAAAACTTCGCCCGGGCCATCGGGGCGGAGATCGATGCGCAATTCAGGCGCCTCGATATGGCGTGACCAGACCGGCGCAATCGTGACGAAGGCCGGCGCGCGCCGGCCTTATTTTTTTGGCGATCAGAAATCGCTGCAACGAGCGAGCTTGCGCCAGTCGGAAAGCTCGCGTTCGACGAATCACCTCACGTCAACGTCTCGCGCCGCAGATCGTCCGGGTTGGCGGTGTGGAAGTGCCGCTTGAACGCCACTTCGCCCGTTGCCGGTTCTTCCAGTTCACGCGCGTAGCGGTGACCTGCATACACCGCGTGCGCGATCAGACCGGGCGCTTCGGCGTCGCCGATGCAGCGCACGGTGCGAATGCCGGCATCGGCCCAGTCGCCCTGGCGTTGCAGTAGCTCCTGAAACAGCCTGTCGTCGGGCAGCCGCGACGTGACGGTAACGACGGCATCGCAGGCTCGTTCGGTTCGCTGCTCATCCCAGGTGTTTTCCAGCGTCAACGTTGAACCGGCGAAGTTCGCGATGTTGTGCGACACGATGGCCTCGATGCCGAGCTTGGCCATGCGCTTGCGGATATGGCGGTAGTCGAGCGTGTTGACGCTCCATGGGGCGATGCTGTCTTCCGGCGTCACGTAGGCCACATCGCAGCCGCGCTCGCGCAGCAGTTCGGCGGCGACGCTGGCGTAATAGAAGCCATCGTCGTCGAACACCGCCACGCGGCCTTCGGGCAGGCGGGCGTTCATCAGGTCATCGAGCGTGAAGACTCGCGGATTGTCGGCGAGACCGGGAACGCCAAGCCCATTGCTGCGACCGAAGCCATCGCGCCGCCAGTGACAACCAGTGGCCAGCACCACGTGTTCGGCACCGAAGTCGAGTACGTCCTGCGCCGTGAGCAGCGAATCGAGATAGACACTCACGTTGTCGAGCTTGCCGATCTGCCCGGCGCGCCAGTCGCGCACGCGTGCCCACTCGGCCAGGCCGGGCAGGCGTGCTTCGCGCGTGACACGGCCGCCCAGTTCGCGGCGCGATTCGGCGAGGCTCACGTCATGGCCTCGCTGGCCGAGCGCGCGCGCCGCTTCCAGTCCCGCCGGGCCGCCGCCGACCACCAGTATGCGGCTGGGTTCGCGCGCAGGCTGGATGCGTTCGGGATGCCAGCCCTTGCGCCACTCCTCGCCCATGGTGGGGTTTTGCGTGCAGCGGATCGGCGAGATGGTCATGTCGCCGGAAACGCAGATATTGCAGCCGATGCATTCGCGGATATCGTCTGCGCGACCTTCCTCGATCTTCCTCGGAAGATAGGGATCGGCAATGGACGGGCGCGCCGCGCCGATCAGGTCGATCACTCCGCGCCGGATCTGCGACACCATGGTGTCGGGCGAGGTGAACCTGCCCACGCCCACCACCGGCTTGGTGGTGGTTTTCTTGACGAAGTCGATGAAGGGTTCCTGCGCGCCTTCGCTGGCGAAGCGCGACGGCACCGAATCGTTGTACCAGGCAGCGAGGTTGACGTCCCACAGGTCGGGCAGTTCGGCCAGCATGCCGACGATGTCCTGCGCCTCGGCCAGTTCGACGCCGCCGGGTCCCAGCAATTCTTCGGTGGCAAAACGCAGCGCGACGGCGCAACTGTCGCCGACGGCGTCGCGGGTGTCCTGCAGCACTTCGCGCAGCAGGCGCACGCGGTTTTCCAGCGAGCCGCCGTATTCGTCGCTGCGCTGGTTGCGCCGGCGTTGCAGGAAGTGCATGGGCAGCGATAGATCGTGCGCAGCGTAGACATAGATGATGTCCATGCCCGCGCGCTTGCCGCGCAATGCGGCCTCGCGATGCCAGCGACGGTATTCGCGGATGTCGTGCAAGGTCATCGCGCGCGCCTGCGACGGATAACCGTACTTCGATACCTGATGCGAAGGGCCAAGCAACACCTCGCGCGAATACAGGTTTGAGGCGGTCGGTCCGTTGTGCGAAAGCTCGAGCGCGGCGAGCGCGCCGTGCGCATGCACCTTGTCGCACATCAGTGCGAGGGCGGGAATGTCGCGATCGTCCCACAGCCGTGCTTCGACGTAGGGTGTGAGGTCGCTGGTGGGATGGATCTCGCATTCCTCGGTGGATACCACCGCCCAGCCGCCTTCGGCCTTGATCTCGCGCATCGCCGCGTGGGCAAGCGGCATCGCATGACCCATGCCGTTGCAATGCGGCACCTGGAAGAAGCGGTTCTTTGCCGTGACGGGGCCGATCTTTACCGGCGTAAACAGAATGTCGTAGCGAGGATCTCTCATCGAACTCACACCTTGGCCTGTGCCGTTGTCCGATGCGGCGATTTGCGACGCAGCCGCATGATGGCGTAGAGGGGAAGCCCCGCCGCGATCAAGCCCATCGCCAGCAGAAACGGTTCGCGACCGCTGCCGATGAAGGCGAACACGGCATAGATTGCGCCGCCCATGGCGACCAGCAACACCTTGCGACCCATGCCGAAGCCGGCGTTGCGACGCCACACCACCGCCAGCGCGAGCGAGCAGCTCAGATACAACGGAAGGTTTGCCGCCGTGACCACGCGGGTGAGGAAAGTGAATGCCGCCACCAGCGATTGGCTGTAGCTCATCCAGGTCATTACCGAAGCGAGCAGGCCGGTGACGATCAGCGCGATGGCCGGTGCACCATGGCGATTCTGCCGCGCGAACACGGCCGGCAGCGAGCCGTTGTTGGCCATGGTGCGGGTGAGTTCGCCCATCAGCAGCGTCCAGCCATTGAGCGCGCCGAGCCCGCTCACCACCACGAACAAGGCGAGCCATCGACCGGAGCCGGCCGCCGCGAAGCGATCCATCAGCAAGGCGAACGGCGCATCCGCATTGGCCAGCTCCTTCTGTTCGATCAACAGCAGCGGTACCGCCGAGACCACGATGTAGACGACCGCGACAAGGATGGCGCCGGCCATGGTGGCGCGCGGAATCGTGCGCCCCGGGTTGTTGACGCGTCCGGCGGGCACGCTCGCCGATTCGATGCCGAGCATCGCGTACAAGGCGATGGTCGAAGCAGCCAGGATGCCGCTGAAAGTGATCGGAGTGGTTGGCGGGTGAACGACATAGCTTGCAGGCGAGGTGAGCAAGACCCATCCACCGAGCAGCGCGATGGCGACCATGGGCAACAGCTTCAGCACCGAAGTCACGATCTGCACGGCGCCTCCCGAGCGCACGCCGAACATATTGATGATCACGAACAGCCACAACAGACACAGCGCGAACAGCGCGGGCTGGATCACCGCCAGTTGCGGCATCACCACCGTGATGTAACCGACCACGCCGGTGGCGAGCGCGGCATTGGTGAGCCATAGCGAGACCCAATACGCCCACAGCGCCATGTAGGCGGGCAGGTCGCCGAGCGTGCAGCGGATGTACTCGTAGGGACCATCGGCGCCCGGCAGCGCCTTCGAGAGATGGGCGAACACGCGGGCCAGGATCAGGCAGCCGACCAAAGTCAGCAGCCAACCGATCAGTGCGTTGAAACCGTAAGGTGCGAGCGAGGAGGGCAGGATGAAGATGCCCATGCCGATCACGTTGCCGACCACCAGGGCGGTGCAGGTCCAGAAGCCGATCTTGTCGCTTTTGTTCACGTCTGCACTCATGGGGTTTAGTCGATGGAAACCGTCTCGCCAGCCTTGATCACGCCTTGCACCCGGCGCAGGCACTCCACGTCCTGCAGTGGATCGCAGGCCACTGCGACCAGGTCGGCGGCCTTGCCGGGCGCAATCGAGCCGAGTTCCTTCTCTTTCCCCATGAGTCGCGCCGCATCGATGGTGGCCGAGCGGATCGCCTGCAGGGGCGTCATTCCATACTTCACCATGTACGCGAATTGGCGGGCGTTGTCACCGTGCGGATACACGCCCGCATCGGTGCCAAAAGCGATATGCACACCCGCTTTTACTGCTTTGCGGAAACCCTCGCGCTGGGCCTCGGTGGTCTCGATATTCTTGCGCAAGGTTTGCTCGGACCAGCCCTCGCGGCGGCCCACGCTGTCGATGTAGTCGCCGTTGTAGATGTCCGCCACCAGCCAGGTGCCGTGCTGCACCATCAATGCGATGCCTTCGTCGTCGATCAGCGAGCCGTGTTCGATGGAGCGCACGCCCGCCCGCACGGCGCGCTTGATGCCCTCGGCGCCATGCGCGTGCGCAGCGACGAACTTGCCGCGCTTGGCGGCCTCGACCACCGCAACGTGGATCTCTTCCTCGGTGTACTCCGACACGCCCGGCTCGGTGTTGTCGGCCAGCACGGCGCCGGTGGCGATCACCTTGATGTGGTCGACGCCGTGGTCCAGAAGGAAGTCGACATGCTTGCGCACGTCCTCCACGCCTTTGGAGACGCCGACACGGAATTCCGGGGGCACCACCGTGCCGGGCGGCAGGCCGGTGATCTCGCCGCCGCCACCGGGAATGGTGATGTACGCACCGGCAACGAACATGCGAGGACCGGGTACGTAGCCGGCATTGATCGCGTCACGCAGCGCGATGTCGGCAAAGCCGCGGAAGACGCCCACGTCGCGCACGGTGGTGAAACCGGCGCGCAGCGTGTCGTGCGCATTCTTTGCGCCAATGAAGGCGTCGCGTGCGGGATTGCTCTTGAGCGCGGCACCGTAGTCGGCGCTTTCCATCTCGTCGGCCAGATGCGTGTGCATGTCCATCAGGCCGGGCACCACCGTGTACGCCGACCAGTCCCTGACCTTGGCGCCGTTTCCGCTGGCTGCCGACCATGGCTGCACGGATACGACATGGCCATCCACAATTGTCACCGCCTGGTCGCTGAGCAGCTTGCCGCTATCCACGTCGAGCAGATGGCCGGCGTGCACCACGGTGCGTCCCGTGCCGTCAGCATGAGCGACGGGCAAGGCGCATGCCGCCGCGATGGCGCACAGCAGAATGGAAAGCTTCATCGTCATGCAGGTTCTCCCGCGCCTTGGACATAGGCCGTGCGCAACAGGTTGTGGAAATGCCAGACGCCGCCTTCTCGCTTGGGGCACAGCCGGCCAGGCTCGTAGTAACCCGATGCAAGGCCCTTCTGCACGGCCTCGCAGATATCGATGTCTTCCTGCTGCACTTCGTCGCTGAAGGATTGGTCCGCGGCGATGCGCTTCTGCGCCGCGTCATCCTGCGCGTAGTAATAGTCGAACTCCACGCGGCAGCGACCCGGCCCCAGCGGCAAGATGCGATTGGTCTGCAGGCGCCCGGGCATGATGTTCAACATCACGTTGGGATAGATGAAGTAATAGAACGCCTGGCCATCGCCATAGATGTCGGCACTGTTGCGCAGCGGCGAGGATTGCAGCGAGTGCCACGGGAACAGCTCGGTGTCGTAGGCGCGATAGTCCAGCACGCGCGACAGGCCCGGATGCACGTGGGGCAGGTGGTAGCCCTCCAGGAAGTTGTCGATGTACACCTTCCAGTTGCAGTCGATGTCGTAGCTGTCGCGCCGCAGATAGCGCATCGCAGTGAGATCGATGGGCGCGATACGCTCGGCGATGCCGCCGTAGACTTCATCAAAGCCTGGCGTGTTTTCATCCAGCGCCACGAACACCAGGCCCTGCCACTCGTGCACGCGCAAGGGCAGCAGGCGGATGTCTTCCACCTTGAAGTCGCAGGCGTCCTGCATTTCCGGTGCGCTGCGCAGCTGGCCTTCCAGCGTGTAGGTCCAGCCGTGGTATTTGCAGTGCAGGGAGCGCGCGCCCTTGCCGTTGCACAGCGCCAGCGGTCCCGCGCGGTGACGGCAGACGTTGGGGAAGGCGCGCAACACGCCGTCCTGGCTGCGCACGATCAGCACGGGCACGCCGCCGATGTGTTCCACCACGTGGTCGCCCGGGCCGGACAGCTGTTCCTGATGCGCCACCAGCTGCCAGCTGCGTGCGAATACCGCACGCTGTTCCATTGCAAGCATCGGCTCGCCGAAGTAATAGCGCGGGTCGAGGGCGCGGGCGCGGGTGAGGTCGGTGATCTTCGTGTCAGCGTGCATGCGTGGCTGGTTTCCCGGGATAGACTGATGCAACAAACGGTCGAGCTCTGGAGTGCCCATGCCCCGCTGTCGTCTTGCGTTTGCGTTGTATGTCCTGTGCGGCGTCGCCTCGGCGGCCGAACCCCGCGCCAGGGATCTTGGTATTCCCTTCGATGGCACGCCCGGCGCGCTGAACGCGATCACCGACGTGGCGGGCGTGACCGTGGGCCAGGTCACCCTGATCGAGGATCTGCCGAACGGGCACAAGGTACGCACGGGTGTGACGGCGATTCTTCCCCGCGGACGCGACAGCTTCGACATTCCCACGTTCGGCGCATCGTTCGCACTCAACGGCAACGGAGAGATGACCGGCACCGCATGGCTGGAAGAATCGGGTGAACTGGAAGGCCCGGTGATGCTGACCAACACGCACAGCGTGGGCGTGGTGCGCGACGCGGTGATTGCCGAGCGCGTACGTGCGGGTGGCGCGGATGCATCGGGCTACTGGTGGTCGCTGCCCGTGGTGGCGGAAACCTGGGACGGCGACCTCAACGACCTCAACGGTTTCCACGTGCGCCCCGAGCACGCCGCGCAGGCGTTGCGCGATGCGAAGAGCGGTCCGGTGGCCGAGGGCAATGTCGGTGGCGGCACCGGCATGATCTGCCATGAATTCAAGTGCGGTATTGGCACCGCGTCGCGGCGCGTGCATATCGGCGACCGCGACTACACCATCGGCGTGCTCGTACAGGCCAATTACGGCTTGCGCGACAGCCTGCGCATCGCGGGCGTGCCGGTGGGCAAATACCTTCGCGATGACCGAGTGCGTAGTGCAACCAACGCGGCCGCTGCCGACACCGGTTCGATCATCATCGTGGTGGCCACCGATGCGCCACTGTTGCCGCAACAGCTCAAGCGCATCGCCAAGCGCGCCGGCATGGGGTTGGCGCGCATGGGTAGCTACGCCGGCAATGGTTCGGGCGACATCTTCGTGGCGTTCTCCACGGCGAATGCCGACGCACTGCACGACAAGCCCTTGCAGCAGATGAGCTTCATCGGCAACGACCATGTGGACCCCTTGTTTGAAGCCACGGCGCAGGCGGCCGAGGAAAGCATCGTCAATGCGATGATCGCCGCGCGCGACATGCAGGGCGATGGCGGGCACTATGCCAAGGCCCTGCCGCAGGCGCAGCTGATTCCGCTGCTCAAGCGCTTCGGGCGTTAGGAGCCAGCGCATTGACGTTGCCGTGCTCAAGGATGGGCGTCTCCCGATTTCAGGAAGCGGTCGTACCACGCGAGGTTGCGTTCCATCCGGTCACGCAGGTAGCTCGGCACGGTCAGCCCGTGATGCTGGCCGGGGTACATCACCAGCACGGTGGGAATGCCTTGCGAGCGTAGCGCCTGGTACATCTGCTCGGCGCCGATGCAGGGCACGTTGAAGTCGCGCTCGCCGCACTGGAACATCGTCGGCGTCTTGATCTGGTTCGCATGCAGGAACGGATAACTGGCGCGATCATAGGCCTCGCGGTTGGCCCAGGGCGTGCCGAGTTCGATTTCGTATTCGCGCGCGTATTCATCGTCGCCATACATGCCATACATGTTGCCAGAGCCCGCGCCCGCGATGGCGGCCTTGAAACGCGTGTCGCGCGCGATGATTTCGTCGGTGAGGATGGCGCCGTAGCTCCAGCCGCCAAGGCCAAGGCGGTTGGGATCGGCAATGCCCAGCGCTACCGCGCGGTCGACGCCGGCGAGTACATCCTGGGTGTCCTTGTTGCCCCAGTCGGCATAGATGGCCTTGGCGAAATCGAAGCCGCGCCCCGAGCTGCCGCGCGGATTCACGGCGAGCACGGCGTAGCCCTGCGCCGCGTAGACCTGCCAGTCCGGCATGAATTCGTGACTGAACTGGTACACGGGGCCGCCGTGCACGCGCACGATGGTGGGGTAACGACGGCCCGCGACGTAGCCCACGGGTTTGACCAGCAACGCGTCCAGCGCCGTGCCATCGGCGCTTTGCAGGTGCAGCGTTTCGGTGGTGGCCAGGTGTTTTCCATCGAGCCAGGCGTTGTGATCTTCCAGCGGGCGCAGGTGGTCCTGTTCCACGGCGGACAGGCGCGCGGGATGCGTATCGTCGCCACCCAATACCACGATGCGACCGTTGGGTGATACGTCGAGGTCCGCATCGAAGCGTTCGCCGTGCGTCAGTTCGGTGATCTTGCCGCTCGGCAGGTCGATGCGCGACAGGTGCGTGACTTCGGCTTGTTCGATCAACGCGTAGACACTGCGCCCATCCGGCGACCAGCGTGGCTTGGTGAAGCAGCGATCGATCGGCGCCGGCAGCGTCGCCTTGCCGGTGGCGACGTCGATGATCGCAAGCTGCCACGGGGCGTAGTAGATCCACTTGTCCTCGCCGCTTTGCAGATAGGCGATGCGCGTGCTGTCGGGGCTCCATGCCGGACGCGTTTCCCAGTACGGGTCGAGGTCGGAGCCGGCGAACGTGGTGAGTTGCCGCTCCTTGGCGCCGGCCTGCGGCGCGATCACGTAGATGTCGTAATTGAGGTGACGATCAGGATCGGCGCCGCGCTTGGTGACATAGGCGATCAGCTTGCCGTCGGGCGACCAGGCCGGCAGTTGTTCGTCGTGGGCGCCCGAGGTGAGCGGCGTGGCCTTGCCGCTGGCGATGTCCACGATATAGAGATGCTTGTGGCGGTTGCCGAGCCAGCCCGTGTCGTCGTCCTTGAACTGGAAGCGATCGGTGACCACGGGCAGCGGATGCTTCGGCTTCTTGGTGCCGGGCGGATATTCCGGGTCGAAGGCGATCGCCGCGAGTTGCCTGCCATCGGGCGAGAGCACGAAATCCTCCACGCCACTGGGCATGTCGGTGATGCGGCGCGCTTCGCCGCCATCGGCCGGCATCAGCCAGACCTGGGTCTTGGTATCGTCGTCGCTGACTTCGCCGTCGACTTTGCGGTCCGCAAGAAAGGCAATGAACTTGCCATCGGCGGACCACTGCGGACGGCTCTCACTGCTGTCCGGCGTATGGGTGAGTTGCACGCGTCCCGTGCCGTCAAAGCGCACGCGCCACAGGTCCGACTGCGGCTCGTCGCGCTCCAGGTTGGCCGTGCTCACGGTGTAAACGATGAAGTTGCCGTCGCGCGACTGTGCCGGCTCGTCGACATGGGCGATGCGATTGATGTCGGCGGTGGTAAAACGATTGTCGTCGGCATGGGCCGCGACGGGCCCGCTCAACAGCATCATCAGGATCAGGGGCAGGCGCGTGCTTCGTTTCATCGGCTGCTTCGCGTGGGTTCGTTGGATGTCTGGTTGCCGGCCATGGCGCGATAGGCCTCGCGTGCCTGGCTGAGGTAGTCGAGCGTCGCGCGCTTTTCCTCGGCGGTGTTGTAGTCATCGCGGGCGGTGGCCGCCTCGATGGTTCGCGTCAGCCAATCGGCGAACCAGGCGGCATCGTCATGTGCGCTTGGCGTGCGCCCACGGTCGCCCAGCCACACCGGGTTGGTCGTGGCGTAGGGATAGATGTCCAGCACCTGTGGATCGGCGCCGTCGTTCCACGCGCGAAGCAGCAGCCAGCCGCCGTCGAGATCGATGTCCCCTTCATCGTCGAAGGTCTGGTGGTTGCTGCCGAGTTCGAAGACTTTGACCACCTGGCCGTTGTGCACGAGTTCCAGGTGCTCCACGGCTACCGGCGAACGCAGGGCGACGCGATAGTGATGCCGGCCCGTGGTTATCGTGTCGCCGGGCTTGGCATCGTCGAGCAGCAGGCCGAGCAGCGGACCATTGCTGGCGAAGCTGCGACCCGCCTTGAGTGCCCCCATGGCCGTTGCGGCGTCGCGTTTGCCGCCGGTATCGAGAAACACACGATTGAGACCCACCGGTCCGCGCAGCGAGGCGTAGTTGGCCATCGCGTCCGTGCCCGCGCCGGTAGGCAGGTGGAAGCCAAGGTTGAGCAGTCGATACCAGACCTGAGCCGTGGCCTTGTGGTCGGAGAAACCGATCACTTCGATGTAATCCACCTTGCCGTTGATCACATCCGCCGGCAGCTCGTTGCTGAGCACCGCGTCGTGCGCAGGATCAGGCAGTGTGTCGAACGGATGCACGTAGCCGACCAGGCCACCCTGCGCGTGCGCAAGGTCGGCGATCACGCCATTGTGCGGATAGGGGCTCGCCATCGCGGTGTGCCGGTACGCGGAGAAATCCGGCGTGATGAAGTGGTCGCCAAGGTTGAGCAGGCCAAGATGGCCCCAGAAACTCGTGTGGTATTCCTGGCCGTGCAACACCAGGCTGCGAGGCAGGCTCGCCGGATCGGCGTCGGTGCGGAAGGCGGCGATATCGGGAATGCGCTCCTCCTTGTTGACCACCAGGTCGTAGGCAAGATCGAGATCCTCGGCGCGCGCCTGCCGCGCGAGATTGGCTGGCGTGTTGCGGTAGTGCCCACCGTAGTTCATATGGATATGCAGGTCGGCACTGATCCAATCGCCGAACGCCGCCGGCAACGGTTGCGGCACGAGTGCGGCACGCAAGGACACGTCGTGGCCGGCAGAGACATCCACGGTCTTGCGCCATGGCGCGTAGGCAAAGCCGTGCTGCACCCAGAGTTTCACCGAGCCGGCCGGCACGTCGAGGGCGCAGGGCGGCGCGCAATGGAAGTAGTGGGTTTCGGTCGATTGCAGTGCTGGGTCAAAGCCGTCGTCGGCATGCATCCACGCATCGTCTGGCGCGTAGGCTCGGCCATCAGGGCCGATCACGGCGACGCGTGCGGGCGTGCGTTCGCCGTGTTCGTCGACGATGTCGAGCACAAGGCGGGTGCGGGGCGTCTTGTAGTGTCGATGGATCGGCTGGATGGTGGTCGTTGCGCCGCCAAGTGCGGTGACGACGCGCAGTGCCGTATTGCCGACATCGCCACTGCTGGGTTGATTGTCGATATAGGCGATGCGTTTCCCATCGGGCGACCAGCGCGCATTGCGACGATCGAAATCGCCGAAGGTCAACGGCAGCGGCGCGGCACCTTCCGGCGTGGTCAACCAGAGTTGTTGCCACTGCCGGCCGTGATAACTGGTGTAGAGCAGGCGCCTGCCATCCGGATTGGGTTCCGGCCGCGCGTTCCAGCTGGTTTCCTCGCTGAGCACCTTGGTGCGCTTGCTCGGGTCGGTCACCGGCACCGACCACAGGTCGCCCGTGCCCCATGCGATCTCCGGGTTGCTGACGTAATAGATGGTCTTGCCGTCAGGCGACCAGGACGGATTGATGGCATGGTCGAACGCGGAATAGTAGTAGCGATCGAGCGTCGTCTTGCGCTCGCCGAGCAGAGGGCGCGCATGGTGCAGGCCGTTCGCATCGATGTCGGCGATGAACAGGTTGAAGTGGCCGGTGCCCTGCGTCGACACCCAGGTGATGTGTCGTGCATCCGGCGACAGGCGCGGTTCGAGATTCACCGCGCCGTCCGAGGTCAGTGCATGTTCGCGCCCGGTCGTCAGGTCGAGCTGCCACAGTTCGACGGCGTTGCCGTCGTAACGGGTGAATACCGCGCTGCGCCCGTCGCGCGCGACGTCCGGCTGGTTGTCGTAGGAGCGCGGTGCATGAGTCAGTTCCGTGGCGGTGTCGCTGTCGATGCGCTGCCGCCAGAGCGAACCGCCCATGCTGTAGATCAGCGCGTCACTCTCGGGCGTGAAGCTGGCGAAGTCCGGGCCCGTGGTGAGTTGCGGCACGTAGAGTTCGCGCCAGTAATA
The DNA here is from genome assembly GCF_040545895.1 of Dyella japonica. Taxonomy (GTDB): domain Bacteria; phylum Pseudomonadota; class Gammaproteobacteria; order Xanthomonadales; family Rhodanobacteraceae; genus Dyella; species Dyella japonica_D. The sequence goes on along the minus strand of NZ_JBEPMU010000001.1, from coordinate 516,986 downwards.
GTTGTGCGGCAGGTCCACCTGCCTGAGCACGCTCTCGCGCGCCGCCTGCGCCGCGCCAGCGCAGGCGAGCAGGGCGAGTGCAAGGGTCGCTCGGCGCGTCATCGGCTCAATGTCCTGCCAATGCCTGATCGAGACTGGCGCGCAGCAGGACCATGGCCTCGTCGATCTCGCTGGTGCTGACGCTCAGCGGCGGCATGAAGCGCACCGTGCTGGTGCCGCAGGAGAGCAGGAGCAGTCCGTTGTGGAACGCGCGCGTGACCACGGCATCGCACAACGCGCGGGCCGGCGTGCGCTCGGCATCGGCTTCCACCAGTTCCATGCCGATCATCAAGCCCCTGCCGCGCAGCTCGCCGATGCAGGGATAGTCGCGTGACAGCTCATGCAGCCGCGCCATGAAGTGGGCGCCCATCGCTGCCGCGTTGTCGGCAAGCCCTTCCGAGACGAGGTCAAGCGTGGCATTGGCTGCCGCGCAGGCAAGCGGATTGCCGCCGTAGGTGTTGCCGTGCGCGCCGCGCTTCCATTGCGACATCAATGATTTCTTCGCAACCACGGCGCCGATTGGCAGGCCCGAGCCCAGGCCCTTGGCCAGCGTCATGATGTCCGGCACCACGCCGGTGTGCTCGCACGCGAACATCTTGCCGGTGCGGCCCACGCCCGATTGCACTTCGTCGAAGATCAGCAGGATCCCGTGCTCGTCGCAGAGTTCGCGCAGGCCGGCAAGAAAGCCCTCAGGCGGCACGATGTAGCCGCCTTCGCCCTGGATCGGTTCGACCAGGAACGCGGCGACTTCGGAAGCTGGCACGCTGCGCTCGAACAGCATGCGGATGTAGTCGAGCACGGCCTTGCCCTGGTCGGCACCGGCGAACAGCGGGCGATACGGATTCGGGTACGGCACGTGCGTCACGCCAGGCATGGTCGGCGCGAAGCCAAGCTGCTGTGTGTACTTGCTCGACGTAAACGAGAGCGAGCCCATGGTGCGGCCATGGAAGCCACCGAGGAAGCCGATATAGCGCGGTCGCCGCGTCACGTAGCGCACGAGTTTCAGTGCGCCTTCCACCGCTTCGGTGCCGGACTGGCAAAGGAAGCTCATCGCCGGTTCGCCGGCGAGCGTCAGCATCGGCGCCACGCGCGCGAGACGTTCGCCCAGCCCCAGCATCTGCGCGTGCCAGTAGTCGCTGGAAATATGCAGGAACTTGTCCGCCGCGCACTTCACTGCTTCGACGACGCGCGGATGGGCATGGCCCGTTGCGCATACCGCGATGCCCGCGGCGAAATCGAGAAAGCGGTTGCCGTCGACGTCCCACACTTCCGTGCCACGACCGTGCGACATCGCGAACGGGTAGTCACGCGGATACGAGGGCGAGATCACTTCGGCATCGCGGGCGATCATGGCGGCGGCCTTCGGGCCGGGCAGCGCGGTCTTGATGTGGGCGGGATTGGGCACGGTCATGGTCACGGCAATCCTTCGGGTGGAAGCGGAATGTGGACAGGGCGCGCGTGCGCCTCGCGGGTGCGTGAGTTGAGTGCGCGCAGGGTGTCGAGTTCGTAGGCGGTGGGTGGGGCGATTGTGTCGAGGCTCTCGGCAACGCGCAGTGGCCAGCCGATCGCGGCGCGCGCTTCGTCGATGCTGGCATCGGCGTACAGCGCCACGAGCTGCAATTCGTCGGTCTCGGGGTGCGGTGCGAGCATGCCGACGTCGGTGATCACCGCGCGAGGTCCGCTGCCAAGGGAGCCGGTGCGTGCTCGCGCACCATGGCCATCGAGGTAGCCGGCGCTGGTTCGAAAGTCGAGATGTTCGACGAAGCTGCGCGGAGTCGCCTTTGCCATCACGAACACCTGCTTCACATGCAGCGCGATTTCAGGTGCGCCGCCGGCGCCGGGAAGGCGCGTCGTTGGCGCGTCGTAAGGCCCAATCACCGTGCTGTTGAGGTTGCCGTGGCGATCGATCTGCGCGGCGCCGAGGAAACCCACGTCCACGCGCCCCGCCTGCAGGTAGTAGCTGAAGACTTCCGGCAGCGATATGACGCAGGCGGCGGTCTCGGCCAGTTCGCCGTCGCCGATCGACAAGGGCAGCACATCGGGCCGTGTGCCGATGGTGCCCGATTCGTAGATCAGCACGATTCCTGCGGCGTGCGTCAGCCGTGCCAGGTTGCACGCCGCACTTGGTAGCCCGATGCCGACGAAGCAGACCGAGTGGTTCTTCAGCAAGCGCGATGCCGCTATGGTCATCCATTCGTCGCGGGTGCAATCACTCATGGGGCGGCCTGCTGCAGGCCGGCGAGGAACGTGCGGTGATCGCGTGTGCCGATCACGTGTGCGTTCATCCATGCCTTGAAACTGTCCCGCTCGCGCGCAATCGCATCCCAATGTTGGTAGAAGGCGTTGTCGCGCGTGTAATGGCCTTGCGCATAGGAGGGATACGCGCCACCGGGGCAATGCACCACGGCGCTGACGATCCAGTACGGCAACACGATGGCATTCATCGCCGGCGGCAGTTCGTCGACGATCTCCTCCACCGTGACGATCAGCGTTTGCGCCGCCAGTGCGGCTTCGCGCGCTGCGCCGATGATGCCGTCGATGGCGACATTGCCTTCGCGGTCCGCGCGCTGTGCGTGCAGAATCGTCACGTCGGGATTGATGGCGGGGACGGCGGCCAGCGATTCGCCCGTGAACGGGCAGGTGACGTGGCGGATGTTCGGATTGCGCGCGGGAAGGTCGGTGCCCACATAGCCGCGCAGCACGCCGAATGGCAGTCGCGATGCGCCGGCGCAGAAGGCGGTGGCCATGCCCGCGTGGCTGTGTTCGTCCAGTTCCAGTGCATTGGGCCACTGGCGTTCCACGGCGTCACGCAAGCGGTGCAGTGAGCCCACGCCAGGATTGCCGCCCCAGGAAAAGGTGAGCTTGCGCGCGCAGCCCATACCTATCATCTGGTCGTAGACCAGGTCGGGCGTCATGCGGATCAGGTGCAGGTCGCGCCGGCGCTGGCGGATGATCTCGTGGCCCGCCGCAAATGGAATCAGATGGGTGAAGCCTTCGAGCGCGATGCTGGCGCCATCGGCGACGAAGTTCTCGATCGCATCGGCAAGCGACAGATGCATGGACTCACTCCACCACGGTACGCGACTGCTCGCGCAGGTATTGCGCGAGGTAATAGAACGAGGCGATGGCCTTGCCGGTGGAGCCCGAACCTTTCCAGCCGCCGAACGGCTGGTAGCCGGGCCACGCGCCGGTAGTCGCGCCTTGCGGGCGGTTGGCGTACGTCACGCCGGCTTCGATGTTGTCGTGGAACCACGGCACTTCGGATTCGCTGCCGAAGAATCCTGCGGTGAGGCCCATGGGCGAATCGTTGGCCAGCCGCATGGCATCGTCGCGATCCCGGTATCGGTGCAGCATCAGGATGGGAACGAACATTTCCTGTTGCCACAGCGGATGCGACAGCGGTGCTTCGGCAAGCAGGGGTTCGACGTAGTAGCCGTTGGCGAGTGCCGGATCGGCTGCATGATTGCCCAACTGCGCGCCGCCGCTGATCACGCGCGCGCCACTGCTGCGAAGGGCATCGGCGTATTGCCGGTAGTTGGCGTACGCCGTTGCGTTGACGACGGGGCCAAGCCAGTTCTCCCGGCGACGCGGATCGCCGACGCGAATCGCGGCGATCTGCGCCTGCAGGCGTTCGATGAGTGCATCGGCGACACGCTCGTGCACATAGAGTCGCGACAGCGCCGAGCACTTCTGGCCGCCCATGCCATAGGCGGATCGCACGATGCCGGCCGCGGCACGGTCGAGGTCGGCGTGTTCGGTGACGATGCACGGATTCTTCCCGCCCATCTCCGCGATGCAGGGGCGCGCATAGGCACCGCTGCCCATCTGCTGCATCAACTGCCGGCCCACCGGCACCGAACCGGTGAAGGTGATGCCTGAGGTATGCGGATGCCGCACCAGCGCTTCGCCGACATCGCGTCCTGCGCCGGAGAGATAGTTGAAAACGCCGGGCGGCAGTCCTGCGTCGCGGATGCAGTCGGCCAGCAGGCGGCCTGCCCACGGTGTATCGGTGGCGCCCTTGAGCACCACCGTATTGCCGGTCACCAGCGCGGCAGCGGTGGGTCCGCCCGCAAGAGCAAGCGGAAAGTTGAACGGCGCGATCACCACCCACACGCCGTAGGGCCGCATCACGCTGGCGTTATGCGATGCCGCGCCGTCGATGGGATCATCGGGAAGCGCGTTGACGTAACCTGCATGGCTTTCGAAATCGTCGGCGTAGTGACGGAAGAAGTCGACTGTTTCCTGCGTTTCGCCCAGGGCTTCCATGCGGTTCTTGCCCACTTCGAGCGTGAGCGCGGCGGCGATATCGTAGACGCGAGCCTCCATGATCTCGCCCACGCGACGAACCAGGCGGGCACGCTCGCTTACGGACGTCGCTCTCCACGCCGGGTAAGCGGCGCGCGCCGCTTCCATGGCGGCATGGGCATCGCCCGCGTCGGCCAGTGCGAAGTAGCCGAGTCGCAAGTGGCTGTCGAACGGTGCGCGGCGCTCGACGTATTGCGCGGCGTCGCGATCCGCGCCATCGATGAACAAGGGGTGGCGCGCGCCGCCGGCGGCCTCGACGCGTGCCATGGCCTCCTCGAAGCGCTCGTGCATGGCTTCCGGCGGGTTGTACATGGTGGCGTACGTGAGACGGAAGCTCATGGATGTTTCCTCACGAAGCAGAAGGGAAGAACAACGTCAGCAGGCGATCGAGCAGGATCAACGCGTCGGCCAGGTCCTGTTCGCCGATGACCAGGGGCGGCGCCAGCAGGATCAGGTTGCCGCGACAGGCGAACGACACACCATCGGCCATCGCCGCATCGACCAGCGCATTCAGGGCATCCGGCGTCCTGGGCCAGGGCGACAACGGCTCGCGTGTGGCGCGATCGGCGACCAGTTCGATCACCGCGAACAGGCCGTGCCCGCCGCGCACGTCGCCGATCACGCTGTGACGCGACTGCATGGCCTGCAATTCGGCGAACAGGGTCTTGCCGAGCGTGCGCGAACGTTCGATCAGGTTTTCCTGCTCGTACGCACGCAGTGCTGCAAGACCTGCCGCGCATGACAGCGGGTGCCCGCAGTAGGTCAGCCCGGTGTAGAGCATCTGATGTTCGAGGCGGGCGGCGATGTCTTTCGACAACACCACTGCGCCCAGCGGCAGATGCGCGCCGGTCAGTCCCTTGGCCAGGGTCATCAGGTCCGGCTTGCCGGCGTCGCCGTAACGCTGCCAGGCGAACCATTCGCCGCAGCGGCCAAAGCCGCTCATCACTTCATCGGCGATCAAGGCTACGTGTCGTGCACGCGTCGCTTCGCGCAGGCCGGGCCAGTAGTTGTCGGGAGCGACGATGCCGTTGGTACCTGCGTTGGGCTCCATCATCACCGCGGCGACCTTGTCTGCGCCTTCATGGTCGATGGCCGTCGCCACGGCTTCCACTGCACGCTCGCCGCAGCTCATTGCGTCGTGGCTGCCGAATGCACCGTGATAGGCATACGGAGGCGGCACGTGCAGCACGCCGAACGACGCGGGATCCGCTTGCGCCCGCGTGCGTGCGTCGCCGGACAGCGCCATGCAGGCATAGCTTGCGCCGTGATAGGAGCGGTCGCGCGTGACGATGGCGCCATGCGGTTTGCCGCTCGCCTGGCGGGCGAATTTCACGGCGTTCTCGTTGGCGTCCGCGCCGGCCAGGGTGAAGAACACGCGTCCGCCGTCGAAGCCTGCTTTCTCAAGGATGGCCTCGGCCAGTTCGGCGCGCGGCTGCGCACCCCAGGCCGAAGTGACGAAGCACAGGTGCTCGGCCTGTTCGCGGATTGCCCGGACGATGGCGGGATGCTGATGGCCCAGGTTGCTGCACTCGGCCAGGCTGCTCATGTCGAGGATGCGCCGTCCATCGGCGAGTTGCAGGTGCGCGCCGCTGCCGCCGACCACGGTCGGCGCTTGCCATTGTGACTGCACGCACCAGCTGTGCAGGACGCTGTCGTGTTCGCTTGCCAAGCCTCTCCCCCCGGATGCAGCTTGTTCGATAATCGAACATAAATTCGTATTGCGAACTCATTGGAATCCTTCTAGGCTCGCCCTGTCAACGGACACCTGCGGCCTATGGCATCGGAACCCTTCGAGGACACTGCTGACTACGTGCAATCGCTGGCCCGCGGCCTGCAAGTGTTGCGCGCCTTCAGCCACGATCTGTCCAATCCCAGTCTTTCCCAGGTGGCCGAACGCGCTGGTCTGTCGCGCGCGGTGGCGCGTCGCCTGTTGCTGACGCTGCAGCATCTTGGCTACGTGGGCAGTCGCGGCCGCAGCTTCTATCTCATGCCGCGCGTGCTGGAGCTTGGCTACAGCTACCTGTCTTCGCTGGACCTGACCGAACTGGCGCAGGAGACGCTGATGTTGCTGTCCGAGCGCGTGGGCGAGTCATGCTCACTGGCGGTGCTCGATGGCAGCGACATCGTCTATGTGCTGCGTGTGCCGGTGCGGCGCGTGATGAGCGTGGCGCTCGGCGTCGGCGCGCGTTTGCCCGCGTTCGCGACATCGCTGGGCCGCGTGGTGTTGGCCGATTTGTCCGACACCGAACTCACGGCGTGGATGCGCGAGCAGAAATTCCGCGCGCTGACGCCGCATACGCTTCACACCATGACGGCCCTCAAGGCCGAGATAAAACGCGTGCGCGAACAAGGCTATTCGATCGTCGCGCGCGAGCTGGAAGTGGGCCTGTATTCGATCGCCGTGCCGATCCACGCGGCCGACGGGCGCGTCGTTGCCGCGCTCAACGTTGGCATGCCGTATACCGACGATGCGCCCGCGCGCGCCGTCAAACTGATCCTGCCCGCCTTGCATGACGCACAGCGTTCGATTGAACACGCCATCCAACGCGGCAACTGGCAGCCGCACATGGCCCTGACGAGGGTCTATGAATAGCGCCTTCCTGGTCGACGCCACGCGCACGCCGTTTGGCCGGCATGGCGGTGCGTTGTCGGGTGTGCGTGCCGACGATCTGGCGGCGTTGCCCATCGCGGCCTTGATGGCGCGCCACCCGGGAATGGATTGGGCAGCGCTGGACGAAGTAATGCTGGGTTGCGCCAACCAGTCGGGCGAAGACAACCGCAACGTGGCGCGCATGGCCTCATTGCTCAGCGGGCTTCCAGCGAGCGTGCCCGCGGTGACGGTCAACCGCCTGTGCGCGTCGGGGCTGGAATCGATCGGGCAGGCCGCGCGGGCCATTGCGTGCGGCGAGGCCGACACCGTCATTGCCGGCGGCGTGGAGAGCATGTCGCGTGCGCCTTACGTCATGGCCAAGGCGCATGGCGCCCTGGCACGCGACCAGAAGCTGGAAGACACCACGCTGGGCTGGCGCCTGATCAATCCGCGCATGCAGGAAATCTACGGCGTGGATTCGATGGCGCAGACGGCCGAGAACCTCGCATGCGAACACGGCATCGACCGCGCCGACCAGGATGCCTATGCGTTGCGCAGCCAGCAGCGCGCCGAACATGCGCGGCAGCAAGGCTGGCTCGCCGAGGAAATCACGGGCGTCCAGGCGCCGACGGGGAAGCAGATCATCGCTATCGATGCCGATGAACAGCCGCGCCCCGGTACGACCCACGAACAGCTCGCCGCGCTCAAGCCGTTGCTCGGGACAGGCACGAGCATCACGGCCGGCAATGCGTCCGGTCTCAATGATGGCGCCGCCGCTGTGTTGCTGGCGTCCGAACGAGCCCTGCAGAAGTACCGCCTTGAGCCGCTCGCACGCATCACCGGCATGGCGTCGGCAGGTGTGGCACCGCGCGTAATGGGGCTGGGTCCGGTGCCGGCGATCCACAAGCTGCTTTCGCGTATCGGTCTTGGCCTGGCGGACTTCGATCGCATCGAGATCAACGAAGCCTTCGCCGCCCAGGTGCTGGCGTGCACGCGTGCGCTGGGCTTGCCCGACGATGCCGCGCAGGTCAACGCAAACGGTGGTGCGATTGCGCTCGGCCATCCATTGGGTGCCAGCGGCGCACGGCTGGCCATGACCGCTGCGTTCGCCTTGCGCCGCCATCGGCAGCGCAGGGCGTTGATCAGCCTTTGTGTCGGCGTGGGCCAGGGGCTGGCCCTCGCGATGGAGCAAGCATGAATCGAGGGATGGCCGTCACGCTCGCTGTGGCACTCGCCTTGCTGGCTACGGGCTTGCATGCGGGTGATGCCGCCATCGATGCGCAGAACACCCTGGGACGTGAGCTGCTCAACGAGCTGGTCACCACCGATACGACCTCCGAGCACGGCAGCACGACGGTGGCGGCAGACCGGCTCGCCAAACGTTTTATCGCCGAAGGTTTTGCGCCGGCGGATGTGCAGGTGGTGGGTGATGATCCCAAGCGGCGCAATCTGGTGGTGCGACTGCGCGGTCGTGGCGAGCGCGAACCGGTATTGCTGCTGGCACATCTCGATGTCGTCGAGGCGCGGCGCGAGGACTGGCATGTCGATCCCTTCGCACTCACCGAGCGCGACGGCTACTTCTATGGTCGCGGCACCATGGACATCAAGGGCGGCGGGGCAGGGTTGGTCACTGCGTTGCTGCGCCTGCATCGCGAAGGCACCAAGCCCAAGGGCGACTACATTCTCGCGCTCACCGCGGGCGAAGAGGATGGCGTATCCAACGGCGTGCAATGGTTACTGGCGCATCGGCCGGATCTGATCCGTTCCGCCTATTCGATCAATGTCGACGGCGGCGGCCCCGAAATCCGCAACGGCAAGCCGGCTGTGCTCTCGGTGGAAACGGCGGAAAAGGTTTTTCTCAGCTACACGCTCACCGTGCACAATGCGGGCGGGCACAGCTCGCTGCCCACGCCCGACAATGCGATCTATCGGTTGGCGAAAGGGCTGGACCGCCTTTCGTCGTTGCAGTTTCCGCTGCGTACCAACTCGGCCACGCGCGGCTATTACGCCGGACTGGCCGCCTTCTATACGGGCAAGACCGCAGCCGACATGCGCGCCGTGGGCAGGGAGCCATCCGATCCGGCCGCGCTGGCACGGCTTGCCGCATCGTCCACCTATAACAACTCGCAGCTGCGCAGCACTTGCGTGCCCACGCTGCTGCAAGGCGGACATGCGGAGAACGCGCTGCCGCAGATGGCGCGCGCCACCATCAATTGTCGCTTGCTGCCGGACGAGGATCCGGACCATGTCGACGCCATGCTCACGAATGCCGTGGCCGACGCCGGCATCGAGATACGCCGCGTCGCCCCGCCCCAACCGAGTCCGCCCAGTCCGGTGAACACGGTGTTGTTCGCGCAGATCGCAAGCGTGGCGAAGGGTTTGTGGGGCGAGGTTCCGGTGTCGCCGATGATGTCGGCCGGCGCATCCGATAGTGTGTTCCTGCGCGCGGCCGGCATGCCATCGTATGTCTTCAATGGCCTGCCGTATGACGTGGATGATGACCGATCGCACGGACAGGACGAACGCATTCTGGTGAATTCGTATTATCAATCGCTAGAGTTCAACTACCGGTTGCTCAAGGACCTATGAGGAGCGTGTGCCGCCTTATGCCCAGTGCCGTCTTCATGTCGCGCCACCGTATGCACCGCATGCCGCGATGGGCCTGCGCGCGATGACGGCGGGAGATGCGAGCGGCACGCTGGAGCAGGCGCTGGCACATGCCGCGCGCCTGCTGGAGAGCAACCCGGCGATGGCTGCCGAACAGGCCACCGAAATCCTCAAGGTGGTCGAGAACCAGCCCGTGGCCTTGCGCCTGCTAGCCGCGGCGCACGCCGCTCAGGAAGACATGCAAGGCGCCGTCGATATTCTCCACGCGCTGGCGCTGAGGCAACCGAACTGGGCATTCGCGCATCTTGATCTGGGTGTTGCCCTTGGCCGCAGCGGACGCGGGCAGGAAGCAATAACGACACTGCGCAAGGCGGTGGCGTTGAAACCCGACCTGCCGCAGGCGTGGCGAGCGCTGGGCGATGTCCTGATGGCGTCGGGCGAACACGCCCAGGCGGATGCGGCTTACGCCCAGCACGTGCGCTGTTCGACGCGTGATCCGCGTTTGCTGTCGGCGGCCACGGCGCTGGTCGAGAACCGCATTCCCGAGGCCGAGGCGCTGCTGCGCGAGCATCTGAAGCAGGCGCCGACCGACGTTGCCGCCATCCGCATGCTCGGGGAAGTGGCGGCTCGCCTGGGACGTCTCGAAGACGCGCAGCATCTGCTTGCGCGCTGCCTGGAGCTTGCACCGAGTTTTCATGCCGCGCGCCAGAACTATGCGCTGATGCTGCACCGGGGCAACCAGCCGGAGCGCGCGCTGGTGGAGATCAACCAGCTGCTCGCGGTCGAACCGAACAACCTGGGGCACCTCAACCTCAAGGCGGCCGTGCTGTGTCGCATCGGCGACTACGAGCCGGCCATCGGCATCTATGGCGACCTGGTGGCGCGCGACCCGCGTCATCCCAGCGTATGGATGAGTTACGGCCATGCGTTGAAGACGGCCGGCCACACCGCGCGCGCCATCGATGCCTACCGTCGCGGCGTGGAGCTGCAGCCTTCGTTCGGCGAGATCTGGTGGAGCCTGGCCAATCTCAAGACCTTCCGCTTCAGCGACGACGACCTGGCCATCATGCGCCGGCAACTGGCCCGCGCCGATCTGGGAGAGGACGATCGCCTGCATCTGGCATTCGCCATCGGCAAGGCGTTGGAGGATGCAGGCGAGTACGAGCCGTCGTTCGCCCATTACGCGCAAGGCAATGCGCTACGCCGCGCACAGCTCGACTACAGCGCCGACGAAACGACCGCGCGCGTCGACCATATCCGCCAGCGCTATACCCGCGAGTTCTTCGACGCGCGTGCCGGTTGCGGCAATGCCTCGCGCGATCCGATCTTCATCGTCGGCCTGCCACGCGCCGGCTCCACGCTGATCGAGCAGATCCTCTCCAGCCACAGCATGGTGGAAGGCACCATGGAGCTGCCCGAGGTCACCTCGATCACGCGCACCCTGCGCGAGCAGGCGGATGCCGCCAGCGAGATGCCGTACCACGAGGCGCTGGCGTCGCTCGATGCGAACGCCTTGCACGAGTTGGGCGAACGTTACCTCGAACACACGCGCATCCAGCGCAAGACCTCGGCACCGCTGTTCATCGACAAGATGCCGAACAATTTCATGCACATCGGCCTGATCCACCTGATGCTGCCGAACGCCAGGATCATCGATGCGCGCAGGCATCCCGTGGCCTGCTGCTTTTCCGGCTTCAAGCAGCACTTTGCGCGCGGACAGAGCTTCAGCTACAGCCTGGAGGATCTGGGGCGCTACTACCGCGACTACGTCGCGCTGATGACGCATTTCGACGAGGTGCTGCCGGGGCGCATCCATCGCGTTATCTACGAACACATGGTCGAGGACACCGAAGGAGAGGTTCGGCGTCTGCTCGACCATTGCGGGTTGCCGTTCGAGGAATCGTGTCTGCGGTTCTTCCAGAACGAGCGGCCCGTGCGTACGGCCAGTTCGGAGCAGGTGCGTCGGCCCATCTACCGGGAAGGGGTGGATCACTGGCGGCACTACGCGCGTTGGCTTGCACCGCTGGAGCAGGCGTTGGGACCGGTGCTCGGCAGTTATCCCGAGCCGCCGGGGAGGGAAGTCTTGTAGCAAGCACTCATAAATCGTCGTCACTACCGGGGAGGGTAAGTCGATGCAGAGGGTCAGGCCTAGACAGCCAATACGTACAGACAGGGTGCGACTAGCCAGGCTGCCGCTTGCCGCGGCGATCTGTCTTGCCGTGGCGCCAAGCGTTTTCGCGCAAGACAACAGCCAGGGCCAGAGCCAGGGGCAGACTCCACCCGCACCGCCAGCCACACCGTCCAAGCCCAAGACGCTGGGTACGGTGACGGTGACGGCGCAGAAGCGCGAGGAAAATCTTCAGAAGGTGCCCATCAGCATCGACGTGCTGGGCGGAGAGCAACTGCAGGAGCTTCACGTCAAGAGTTTCGACGACTACGTGAAATACCTGCCCAGTGTTTCCTACCAGACGTTTGGTCCCGGCTTCGCATTGATCTACATGCGCGGCGTGGCCAGTGGCGGCGACGGCAACCATTCCGGTTCCTTGCCGAGCGTGGGCGTCTATCTGGACGAAGAGCCGGTCACCACGATCCAGGGGCCGCTCGACATCCACATGTACGACATCGCCCGCGTCGAGTCGTTGTCGGGCCCGCAGGGTACGCTCTATGGCGCGAGTGCCGAAGCGGGCGCGTTGCGCATCATCACCAACAAGCCCGATCCGAGTGGATTCGCCGCCAGTTACAGCGTCGGCACCAACTCGGTCGATCATGGCGGCATCGGCTACGAGGCCGACGGCATGATCAACATCCCGTTGTCGCCGAGCACGGCGATCCGACTCGTGGGTTGGCATGAACACGACGCGGGCTATATCGACAACGTGGTCGGCGAGCGCACCTTCCCAACCTCCGGCATCACCGTGAGCAATGCGAAGGGATGCCCGAATACGCCGGATCTCGTGTGTACCGGCGCGGCCAAGAAGAACTACAACGACGTCGACACCAGCGGCGCGCGTGCGGCGTTGAAGATCAACCTCAACGACGAGTGGTCGATCACGCCGTCGCTGATCGGGCAGCAGACGGTGGCCAACGGCAACGTGGCTTCCGATCCGCAGGTGGGCAGCCTGGCGATCACGCACTTCTATCCGGAAAAGACCAACGACCGCTGGATCCAGGCGGCCTTGACGGTGGAAGGCAAGATCGGCAACTTCGACCTGACCTATGCGTACGGTCGCCTCAAGCGCAACCAGGAGGAGTACAGCGATTACAGCGACTACTCGTTCTGGTACGACACGCTGGCCGGCTACGGTGCCTACATCTACGACAACAGTGGCAAGCTGATCAATCCGTCGCAGTTCATCCAGGGCAAGGACCATTACACGATGAACAGCCACGAGCTGCGCATCGCCTCGCCCAAGGAAGACCGCCTGCGCGTGGTGGGCGGCCTGTTCTGGCAGAAACAGGTGCACGACATCGAACAGGCCTACATGATCAACGGCCTGGCCGATTCGCTGGCGGTGCCCGGCTGGCCCAACACGCTGTGGCTCACCGAGCAGCAACGCAACGACCGTGACAAGGCGGTATTCGGCGAGCTGTCTTACGACTTCATACCGGAGACCTTGACTGGCACGATCGGCGGGCGCTACTTCAAGACGGACAACAGCCTGCAGGGCTTCTACGGATTCAGTGCTGGCTATTCGCCGTCATCGAGTTACGGCGAAGCAGGCTGCGTGACGCAAACGCCTTACCACGGCGCGCCGTGCTCGGACTTCTTCAAGACCACCCAGGAAACCGGTTCGCTCGGCAAGGCCAACCTGACCTGGCAGATCACGCCCACCAAGATGATCTACGGCACCTGGTCCGAAGGCTTCCGCCCCGGCGGCATCAATCGAAGGGGCAGTCTGCCGCCGTACAAGTCGGACTATCTGACGAACTACGAACTGGGTTGGAAAACGACGTGGTTCGAGAATCGCCTGTCGTTCAACGGCGCCGTATTCCGCGAGAAGTGGAAGGACTTCCAGTTCAGCATCCTCGGCGCCAATGGTCTTACCGAGATCAAGAACGCGGGCCAGGCGCGCATCGATGGCCTGGAGTCGGATCTGAACTGGGCCGCCACCTACAACCTCACCATTGGCGCGGGCATCGCGTTGTACAACGCCAAGTTGACGGAGAACTACTGCGGCTTCACGGATACCAGCGGCACGCCGATCACGTACTGTCCTGCGGGCACGGTCAATCCGCTCACGGGTGACGTGGTGACCGGACCGCAGGCACCCAAGGGCACGCAGTTGCCGGTGACGCCCAAGTTCAAGGGCAACCTCATCGCTCGCTATGCTTTCGACGTGGCCGGCATGGAGGCCTTCGTGCAGGCTGCCGTGGTGCACGTGGGCGAGCGCACGTCGGACCTGCGCATCCTGGAGCGCGGACTGGTGGGCAATCTGCCTGCGTACACGACCGCGGACTTTACGGCTGGCATCAAGAAGCATGGCCTGTCGGTGGATCTCTACATCAACAACGTGTTCGACAAGCGTGGACAACTTTACCGTTACACCGAATGCGCGGAATCCGTTTGCGCGGCCCACGACGTGGTGCCGCAGTATCCCAACGGTCAGGTGTATACCGTCATGACGCCACCGCGCACCATCGGCATTCGTTTGAGCCAGGAGTTCTAGCTCGGGAGCCTGGGCGTCAAGCAGATCTGTCGATGTTGCACTTCAAAAGCCGGGCCCCGTGGGGCTCGGCTTTTTTTACGCGATTCAATCCAGCGGCCTCACCCAGATATTGCGAAAGCTGATGGCCGCTGATGGATCGCCATGCGCCTGCAGCTTGATGGCGGCGTCCGCGTATGGCTTGTATTTCGGCTTGCCGATGTAGAACGTTTCCCCGGCCAGCTGGGTGTGGTTCTGCACCAGCACGCCGTTATGGAACAGCGTGACGTAGCCTGGCGATTTCAGCGAGCCGTCGGCGGCGAACACCGGCGCCGTCCACACCACGTCATAGGTCTGCCATTCGCCGGGCGGCCGCATGGCGTTCACCAGCGGCGCGGCCTGCTTGTAGACGCTGGCTGCCTGTCCGTTGACGTAGGTCTTGTTGTTGTACGAATCGAGGATCTGAATCTCGTAGCCCTCGTCGCCAGGACCGGTCGAGGCGAGGAACAAGCCGCTGTTACCGCGCGCCTGACCTTCGCCGGTGATGTTCTTGGGCACTCGCCATTCCAGGTGCAGCTGATAGTTGCGGAAATGCTGCTTGGTCTGGATGTTCCCGCTCGTCTTGTCGACCGTCGCTATGCCGTCGTGCACCTTCCAGTGTGCCGGCGTGTGCTCTTTCGATGCCTCCCACTGGCTGAGGTCGTGGCCGTCGAACAGCACGATGGCATCGGAGGGTGCCGCCGCATCCTGCTTGCCGGGCGTTACCACCTTGGGCACGGGTTCCCACTGTTCGGTGGCCTTGGGGTCGGTAGGTTCCGAAGCCTGTGCGTGCGCCGACGATGGTCCGATGATGGCGGCGGCCAGCAGGGCGAGGATGGTGGTGTTGAGTTGCTTCATGGAAATGTCCGTGGCGGGTTCATACCGTGCATATCCGCACGGCATCGGCGAAAGAGGCGAAAGGATCGGGGTTGGCGGGAACGAACTCGTGCGCGATGTATCCCTGGAAGTCGGCATCCGCAATCGCCTTGGCGACGGCGTGGTAATTCAGCTCCTGCGTGCCGTCGATCTCGTGGCGACCCGGCACGCCGCCGGTGTGGAAGTGGCCGATCCAGGCGATGTTGTCGCGAACGGTACGGATGACATCGCCTTCCATGATCTGCATGTGATAGATGTCGTAGAGCAACTTCACGTTCGGTGAGTTGATGCCCTTCATCACGGCCACGCCGAACGCGGTGCTGTCGCCTTGGTAGCCGTGATGATCCACCTTGCTGTTGAGCAACTCCACGCAAAGGGTGATGCCGTTCTCCGCGGCGTAGGGAGCGATCTTCGACAAGCCGGCGATGCAGTTGTCCCGCGCCTGTTTCTCGTCGATGTCGGCGCGACGGTTGCCGAACATGGTGATCAGGTTTTTCACGCCGGCCTTCCTGGCCAGCGGAATGGTGTCTTCCAGTTCCTTCAGCAGCACGGCGTGGTTGGCCGGGTCGTTGAAACCCATCGCAATGAAGTTATCGCGTCGCGTGGGATAGCCCATCGACACCGCCAGCCCGTGATCGGTGACGACCGACCACTCATCCACGTGCACCAGGTCGAGCCCGCTGAAGCCCATGGTTTGTATGCGGCTGCACAGCTGCGGCAGCGGTTCCTTGGACGTCCAGCGACTCAGCGATTGCTTGAGGCGCCCGGCGGGCAATCGCTCCGGCGACGTTTTGCTTGGCGATGCTTGTGCAGAGACCAGCATGGACGTGGCGCCGAACGCTGCCGCCGCCGCGATGCGTCCCAATGCAGCGCGGCGAGTGAGGCCCAGGGATTGGTCGCTCATGGCTTAGTCGATTCCAAGGAGTTGGCGATTGAACGCCGGGTCCGCATCGGTGGCGACGAAGTCGTCGAAGGCGCGATCGGTCACCGGGATAATGTGATCGCGAATGAAAGTCGCACCTTCCTTCGCGCCTACCTGCGGATCCTTCAGGCAGCACTCCCATTCGAGCACCGCCCAGCCCGGATAGTCGTACTGCGCGAACTTGCTGAAGACCGCGCGGAAATCGATCTGTCCATCGCCCAGCGAGCGGAAGCGTCCGGGGCGATCGATCCAGCTCTGGTAGCCGCCGTAGACGCCGGCACGTCCGTTGGGGCGAAACTCCGCGTCCTTCACGTGAAATGCGCGGATGCGTTCGTGATAGATGTCGATGAAGGCCAGATAGTCCATCTGCTGCAGGACCATGTGGCTGGGGTCATAAAGAATGTTGGCGCGCGGATGATGATCCACCGCATCGAGGAAGCGCTCGAAGGTGATGCCGTCATGCAGGTCTTCGCCCGGGTGCAGTTCGAAACAGACATCCACGCCTGCATCATCGAATGCATCGAGGATCGGACGCCAGCGCTTGCCGAGTTCCGCGAACGCTTGATCGATCAGGCCAGCCGGGCGCTGCGGCCATGGATAGAACAGGTGCCAGGCGAGCGCACCGGAGAAGGTGGCGTGCGACGACAGTCCAAGATGCTGGCTGGCCTTCGCCGCGAGCTTGAGCTGCGCCACCGCCCACGCCTGCCGCTCCTGCGTGTTGCCGCGCAATGCGGGTGGCGCGAAGCCATCGAACAACCGGTCATAGGCGGGATGCGAAGCGACGAGTTGGCCCTGCAAGTGCGTGGACAATTCGGTGACGACCAACCCGTGCTCAGCGAGCGTGCCGGCGATATCGTCGCAATACGTCTTGCTTGCAGCGGCCTGCTCAAGATCGAACAGGCGGCGATCGTTCGACGGAATCTGCACGCCGACAAAGCCCAGCGAGGCGGCCCATCGCGCGATGTCGGGCAGCGTATTGAATGGCGCCTCGTTGCCCGCGTACTGGGCAAGGAAAATACCGGGACCCTTGAGTGTCTTCATGCGTGCTCACCTGGCGTTTGCGTTCGGCTCATGGATCAGAGCGTCAAGACGGTTTCGACGGCCCACGCCTTGCCGTTGCCGGCTTTGGCCAGCGGCAGGTCAGCATGGTAGGCGCCCGGCACCGCGGCGTATTGCAACACCTGCGTGCAGCCCGGTTCGGACATGAAGAAGCCGAGCATGGCCAGCTTCTTGGTCATCAACACGAAGTTGGCGGCGGATGCCGATGTGGCATCCGCGGGTTGGCCTAGCGCCTCTTTGTGCAGCCTGGTGACCAGCGCCTTGCGTTGCTTATCGTCGAGCTGCAGATAAGGCTTGCTGCCGGCGCGGTCGAATGCTGCAAGCGACGCCAGGTAGCGTTCCTGTTCTTCCTTGGTGTAGACGCTGGTGAACATCTGGTCGATGAAGGCCGGAACGCCGGCATCGACTGCACCCGGCGTGGTGGTGCGGGGAATGATGATGTCGACGACGGACGTGATCAGCCCGCTTTGAGGTGCGCTGAAGAACGTTGGCGCGTAACCCGGCGCGCGTGCCGTGGCGTAGGCATCCAGGGTGGCCAACAACGATGGCGCGGCAACCGCGCCCACGGCCAGGGCGGAAACGCATTTCAACCATTCACGACGGTTCATGGCGATGTCCTCATATATTGCCGCGCTTGAGTTCTTCCACCGCGTGGCTGGCCGCGCGGGCGGTGAGTGCCATATAGGTGAGCGACGGGTTCTGGCAGGCGGACGAGGTCATGCACGAGCCGTCGGTGATGAACACGTTCTTGCACGCATGCATCTGGTTCCAGCCATTGAGCACCGAGGTTTTCGGATTGCGCCCCATGCGCGCCGTTCCCATCTCGTGAATGGCGGCGCCCACGTTCGCTTCGACCTGGTAGGTGTGCACGTCACGATAACCCGCGGCCGTCATCATTTCCGCCGCATCGCTGAGGATTTCCTTGCGCATCTGGATTTCGTTGTCGCCATGCGCCACGTTGAAGTTGAGCACGGGCAGGCCGTACTTGTCCTTGCGCGAGTGATCCAGCGTCACGTAGTTGTCGTGCGAAGGCAGCATCTCACCGAAACCGGACATCGAGATCTGCCACGGACCCGGCTCTTCGGCCGCGCGCTTGAGCTCATCGCCCAGCAGCGGCTCATCCACCAGGCGCGACCAGCTGCGTCGGCTCGCGCCGCCCTGGTAGCCGAAGCCGCGCAGATACGAGCGCTTGTCATCGCCCACGTTGCGATAGCGCGGAATATAGAAGCCGTTGGGTCGCCGGCCGGAGTAGTAGCGATCCTCATGGCCATCCACGGACGCGGTGACGCCGCCGCCAAACAGGTGATCCATCACGTTGTGGCCCAGCTCGCCGCTGTCGTTGCCGAAGCCATTGGGAAAACGGCTCGAGGTGGAGTTGAGCAGGATGTGCGTGGTGCCGAAGGTCGATGCGCACAGGAAGATCACGCGTGCGAAGTACTCCGTCTGCTTGCCGTTCTCGGCATCGAGCACGCGCACGCCGGTGGCCTTGCCGCGGGCGTGGTCGTAGATCATTTCGTAGACGATGGCATTGGGCACGATGGTCATGTTGCCCGTGCGCTCGGCTGAGGGCAGTGTCGACGAATTACTGCTGAAGTAGCCGCCGAACGGACAACCGCGCATGCACAGGTTGCGGTATTGGCAGGTGGCGCGCTGCGGGCTCTGGTCGTGCTTGAGTGGCGCGGAGAGATTGGCCGTGCGGCCGATGATCAGCTTGCGGCCGAACGTGTCGGCGAGCCGGCCGCTGAATTCCTGCTCGACGATGTTGAGTTCCATCGGTGGCAGGAAGTGTCCATCGGGAAGCTGCGCGAGCCCTTCGGTGGAGCCGCTCACGCCGATGAAATTCTCGACGTAGTCGTACCAGGGCGCGAGGTCGGCATAGCGGA
The DNA here is from genome assembly GCF_040545895.1 of Dyella japonica. Classification (GTDB taxonomy): domain Bacteria; phylum Pseudomonadota; class Gammaproteobacteria; order Xanthomonadales; family Rhodanobacteraceae; genus Dyella; species Dyella japonica_D. Next base: position 498,023 of record NZ_JBEPMU010000001.1, on the reverse strand, counting down.
TCGGCCAGTCCACGCCCACGCCTTCCTTGCCGTTGGCGGTCAGGTCCATCTCGCTGAGGCGATAACTCTGGCGACCCCACATCAGCGAGCGTCCGCCGACGTGATAGCCGCGAAACCAGTCGAACGGCTTGGTCTCCACATACGGATTGTCGAGATCATCGACGAACCAATGCTTGGTCGACTGCGTGATGCCATAGAACGAAGGTCGCGTGTGCACGGGATGACGACGAATGTCCTCCTGCGTGGGCTCGTCGGCATAGGGAAGCTCCCATGGCGCCTTCATCGCAGTGGGGTAGTCGCCGTGCTTGACCATGGGGCCGCGATCCAGCACCAGCGTCTTGAGCCCTTTTTCGGTGAGTTCTTTCGCCGCCCAGCCGCCGCTGACACCGGTGCCGACAACGATGGCGTCGTACGTGTTCTTTTCCATGAGGTTCCCTGGAAACAAGAGTTCGGTCAGTGAGGATGCGCCGCTCAGCGCAGCGGACGCAGATAGGCGTAGTCGACACGTGCCGCTTCGAGCTGGCTCATGCGATTGAATGGGCCTTCTTGCTCGACGAAGCAGTGTTTCAGGCCTGCGGCGTCCGCGGCGGCCATGATCGGTTTGTAATCCACCGTGCCGCGGCCTAGCTCCGCGCCCGGAAACTCGTTGGGAGAAGGCGAGGGGAGGAAGTCCTTCGCATGCATCAAGGGAATGCGGCCGGGATTGGCCTTGAAGTAGTCCGCAGGATTCTTGCCGCCCGCGTGCACCCAGCCGCAGTCGAGTTCCAGCTTGACGAGGTTCGCGTCGGTTTCCTTGAGCAGCACGTCGTAGAACGTCTGCCCGTTGCCGACGTCGGTGAACTCCAGATGATGGTTGTGATACGCGTATTGCAGGCCCGCCTTCTTCGCCTTCTCGCCGATCTGGTTGGCGAATTCGGCGGTGCGCTTGGCGTCGTCGCGCGTATAGGTTGCCTCGGCCTTGCCGCCTTTCATCTTCGCCATGAAGGACGGCAGCATGCTGCTGACGAAGTACTGTGTGCCGAGCGTGTGCGCGGCTTCCAGGCCCGCATCGATGCCGAGACTGTCGAAGTGCATGCTGGGACAGGCGAGGCCGGCGTCGTTCAACTGGTCGCGCAGCGTCTTGGCCGTCGTGGTGATGATGGCCTCGATCTCGGTGTAGCCGATGGACTTGAGCGTCTTCAGCGTTCCCGTCGGATCGTCCTGGTACGCCTTGAGCACCATGTATAACTGGATGCCGAGCGATTTGCCGGCCGCTGCGGCAAGAAGCCTGCCGGGGGCGCCGGCAGCGAGCCAGGCGGCGCTGCCCAGTAGTGCGGATCGAGCCAGGAACTGCCTGCGGGTCATCATGGAACGAATCTCCTGAAGGGCCGAACGGGGATGAGGGGGAATCAGGTCGTGGCGACAGCGGCGTCAGTGGCGACGGCCCGGCGTTCCTTGAACAGCGCTACGAACAGGACGAGCACGAAGGCCGCGCATCCACCGGCGATGAGCCAGATGCCGTGCCAGTCGTGCATGGCGACGCCTTGCGCACCGGCTTGCGCGTGCGTGTCGACCACCACGCCCGACAACCACGAGCCGACGAACATGCCCAGGCCGTAGGTCAGGAAGGTGATCAGTCCCTGCGTGGCGGCGCGCAGCGCGGGCGGAGCCTCGCGATCGATGTAGATCTGTCCCACCACGAAGAAGAAGTCGAAGCAGATGCCGTGCAGGATGATGCCGAGCCACAGCATCCACATCAGCTGATCGGCATTGCCGAAGGCAAACATCGCATAACGCAGCACCCACGCCAGCATGCCGACGGCAAGCATGTACTTCACGCCGAGCCGGCGGAAGAACCAGGGGATGAGCAGCATGCACAGCAGCTCCGACATCTGACCGCCAGTCATCTTGCCGGCGGCGTTGACCACGCCGATTTCGTTGAGGAACAGGTTGGTGAAGGCGTAATAGAACTGCAGCGGAATGCAGATCAGGAAGGAGGCAAGCGCGAACACTGCCATGGATCGACCGCGCAGCAGATGCAGTGATTCCAGTGGCAGTGCATGGCGCCATTCGAAGCGCTGGTGGCGCGCCAGTGGCGGTGTGGCGGGCAGGGTGATGCAATAGAGGGCCATGACGACCGAGAGTCCCGCCGCCAGATGCAGCGGCGATGCCGTGGCTTCCACGCCCCAGGTGCCGACGATCAGGCCCACGACGATCCAGCCGATGGTGCCGAACACGCGGATGGCGCCGAACTCCTCGCGCGGATCGTCGATATGCCGCATGGCAAGCGACGTGGTGAGCGCCAGCGTCGGCATGTAGCAGAGGCTGTAGACCAGCAACACGGTGTAGAGAATCGCAAACGCCTGCTGTTGCGCCGCCACCACGAGCAACGCAGCGCCCGCAAGGTGCAGTACGGCCAGCACGCAGCGCGTATCGAACAGGCGGTCGGCGAGCAGGCCGACGAACAGTGGCGAAATCATCGCGCCGATGGCGGTGGTGCCGGCGATCGCGCCGATCTCCTGGCCGCTGAAGTGCAGCGTCTTGCCGAGCCAGGTGCCGACGGTGACGTACCACGCGCCCCAGATCGCGTACTCGAGCAGCATCATCAAGCGAAGGCGCCACTTCATGCCCGTTCCCCTGTGTTGAGTTGCGATGCGGAATCGTCGTCGACCTGCTGCCACGCGCCACCGGACGCATCGCTGCGAAGCATGGCCTCGATCACGAGGCTGTTGTGGTAGCCATCGGCGAAGGTCGGCAGGGCGGAGGGTTTGCTCTGTGGCGTGGCCCCCGTGCGAATCCACGCATAGGCGTCGGCGATGAGGTTGCGGAATGCATCTGCCCAGGATTCCGGATGGCCAGCAGGCAGATGCGCGTACCCGCGCGCGGATGGATCGAGCTGAGCGGGATCCCGGGTGATCACGGCATTGGCCTGCGCGTGATGACCCATCCACAGATCGTTGGGCTGCTCCTGTCGCCACGCGACGGATGCCTCGCGGCCGTTCACTTCAAGGCGCAGATCGTTCTTGTGTCCCGGCAGCACCTGGCCGACCACGAGACAGCCGCGCGCGCCATTGTCGAAGCGCAGAAGAACGCTGGCGAGATCTTCGCTGGTGATCTTCACCTCGCGCCGCTGTGCCGTTGTGGACGTGTCGAAGGCTTTGGTGGCCGTCACGGGGGCATGGCGGACGGGCACCGTCGTATGCAGATCGGCAAGCACGGCCACGATTCGCGAACCGGTGACGTGTTCGGCGAGATCGCACCAATGCGAGCCGATATCGCCCAGCGCAGAACTCGCACCGCCCAGGCGGGGATCGAGACGCCAGGAATAACTGCGCTCGTCGGTCAGCCAGTCCTGCAGGTAGCAGCCATGCACGAACACGGGCGCGCCAAGTTCGCCCTTCGCAATCATGGCGCGCGCCTGCTGCACGAGCGCGTGTCCGCGGTAGTTGAAGGTGACGACGTGGGCGAGCCCGGAATGCCTCGCGGCCTCGAAGAGCTCGCGGCTTTCCTGCGCGCTGCTCGCCAGCGGTTTGTCCGAGATCACATGTTTGCCGGCGCGCAGCGCGGCCAGCGACACCTCTTTGTGGAGATGATTGGGCGTGGTGTTGTGCACCACGTGCACGGCCGGATCATCGAGCAACTGTTGATAGCTGTCGTAGGCGCGTCCGGCGCCAAGTTCGTTGGATCGGCGGCGGGCCGATTCGGCGCTCGATCCGGCGATGCCGACGATGTCCACGTTGCCCAGGCGGCGGACGGCGTCGATGTGATGCGCCGCAATGAAACCGGGGCCAACGAGGGCCATGCCCAGCCGGCTCATCGCGCCTTTTCCGTTGAAGCGGAGCATTGAGATGAGCGGGATCGCGCACGCATGGCGCCCGGCGCCTCGCTGGCGATGCACGACACGGACCGTCCCCTCATTACCCCTCCGATGCGATGCTGCGATTGAAAATGTATTCGATTACATCCGCGCAAACATTGGGTCTTTCGATTTTCGCCTGGCCGGTTGTCATCGACGCAACGACGGCCATCACCGCAAAGCGGCGGGTTTATGTAACAGATGTGCAAACGCTGGCGCAACGCTTTCATGTAATCCATTACATTGCAGCGCACCAAAGTGCGTTAGACTCTGCGTGGAGATGGCGCCAGCAGGCGCTTGCGGGCTGGAAGCCAGTGGTATCGTCCCGGACACGGCGGCTGCGAAGGAGATCGGAACTCGTGAGTGCGGATGGTTCCAAGCGCAAGGGGCAGGGCCGCAAGGGCGCAAGCACCGACGTCGCGAAGCAGCCTGTGCGCGGACGGACGGTGAAGGAAATTGCCGCCGCCGCGAATGTTTCCGTGGCCACCGTTTCGCGCGCGCTGCAGCGCCCGGAGATCGTCAGCGAGATCACGCGCCAGCATATCCATGACGTGGTGCGGCGATTGGGTTACACGCCCAATGCACTCGCTCGCAACCTGCGCACGGCGCGCACGCGCCTGATCGTGGCGTTGCTGCCTGATATCGCCAACCCATTTTTCTCCGAAGTGATCCGCGGTATCGAACAGGTGGCGCACGAGAGCGGCTACTCGGTGTTGCTGGGTGAAACCCAGGGCAGCCTGGTTCGCGAGCAGGCATACGCCGACATGGTCGCCGCCAGGCAAGCCGACGGCATCATCACCATGTCCCCACGCGTGCCGTCGATTCCGATCCAGGGCAGGTTGCCCGTGGTCAACGCGTGCGAATACGTCAAGGACGCACAGATCTCCAGCGTCTTCGTCGACAACGTCAGCGCTGCGGGTGTCGCCGTCGACTACCTGGTGATGCTTGGTCATCGCGACATCGCTTTCATCGCAGGCCCGCCGGCGAGCCCGATCTGCGTGGATCGCGAGCAGGGTTATCGGCAGGCGCTGCAGCGTGCGGAGATAGCAATCAATCCTGCACTGACCGCTGCCGGCGATTTTTCCATCGAGGCCGGAGAGCGGGCCATCGAATTGCTGTTGTCGCAGGGGCAATCGTTCACTGCGGTGTTCTGCTCAAACGATGAGATGGCGATCGGCGCCATGCGCGCATTGAATGCGCGTGGCTTGCGCGTGCCGGATGATGTCTCCATCGTCGGTTTCGACGACATTCGTTTCGCGCGATACACCACCCCGGCGCTAACCACAGTTGCCCAGCCGAAGAACGCGCTAGGACGCGAAGCCATGGGCATGCTCATCGAATTGCTCAACGATTCCGACGTGCCACCGCGCAAGCGCATCCTCTCCGCGGACCTGATCGTGCGTGGCACTACCGCGCCGCCATCGCGTCGTCGATAGCCAGGGTGTACTCTCGCTGATCGCTGGCCGTTGCGCGCCGGATACGTAAGCGTTATGGCCTAGCGACATCCGCTCTTCACTACTCAGTGAGAAGGCTCCCCATGACGCCATTAGACAAACCGCTACGCCGCGAACTCACCATCGAAGGGCAGGCTTACACGCTTGCAATCGATCCGAACGGGCTCAAGTTGACGCTGCGCGGGCATCGGAACGGTGTGGAACTGTCGTGGAAAGACATCGCCAACGGCGATGCGGCCATTGCTTCCGCGCTGAATGCCTCCGCGAGCCACGGCGACGGGTGAGCGAGCGCACGCTCGGGCGTCGCAATGCATGTGTTTGTGTGCGACGCCTGCGAGCTGCGGCATCGTCGCTTGAAGAACGTGCCGGCTTGAATCCAGAAGCCGGCGACCAAGGGTGCGCGCAACCACAGCTTCTCAACGCGTTCGATGGCCTGAGGCGCGCCCCTTCGCCATCGCCTTTTCTTGTCCCAGCTGGCGCGACGGCGACCGACATCCCAATCACTCCTTGCGGAAAATCCATCGGTTCGGCGCCACGTTTTTGCGCCGCAGCGTGACAGCTTGCGTGTTTGAGCGCACTAATGCCCGTCACGGGGGATTAGATCGATCCAAGTTGCGTGAGATTCGAATGACATCGCGAAAGCGAAGGATCTGACGGGCTTGGGCTTGGCCGGGGAAGAGAGGGACGAAGGGCGCGCGCGTCATGCGCGGCCATGTCTCGCTGTTTCCCTCCAGACCGATTGAGGGAGTGAGAAGCCGTCCCATGGCAGCAAATACCGCCCGCATTTCCGTCATCACAACGCCGCGCATCGTCCGCAAGCTCGCGGCCCGCGTCACTGTCGTCCCTGGCCTGTCCCGTGGCCACCGTCTTTGCGCTGCCTGCGCGGAGGGCAATCAGCCTGTCGATCGATGCGTGTCATCCATCGACCAGCGATCGCGACGACGGCAAGCCCGCGGAAAGCCGTGGGGTTCGTACACGGCGCGTAGCCGCGCCGCGGTGGCGAGCGTCGGTCTAAGCCTTCTCATCTGCGCTCTATGGGACTACTCGGCGTCGGGAGCGCCGGGGCGGGCAGCGGTGCGCTGCATTTGATCCGATAGACCCGCGCCTTCGCAAAAGCCACACGAGGTTTTGAAGTCGTCGCCGCTGACGGGATGAGGGCGCTGCTGCGGCCAGAAATTTGGATCGATTCAATTCATGAAGGAGGACCACGCCTGCCGCAATAAATCGCGCATCTGCAGCAGTGATCAAACGGGGGATCACCGCGCCGACTCCTTGAGGGCGCATCACAAGTTTGGGGAGAAACATGACTTACCTGCCACACGTGTTCACGCGCAAGCCGTTGTACGCCGCTCTCGCCATGGCGACATTGTCGTTGGGCGGCTATCTGGGAACGCCCGCGATTGCCTTTGCGCAGACATCTGCGCCTGCACAAGCGACCGATGGCTCAACGACGAAAAAGGACGACAAGGACAAGAAAACCGATACGGAAAAGAGCGGCGAAGCCAAGACGCTCGATGCAGTGGTTGTCACCAGCTTTCGACAGTCGGTCGACCAGAACATGCAGGACAAGCGCGATTCCAATTCCATTGTGGAAGTGATCAACGCGCAGAATATCGCGCAGTTTCCCGCCAAGAACATCGCCGATGCGCTGGCGCACGTGCCAGGCGTGGTCATCACCCGTGAGTCGGGCGAAGGCAAGACGGTCAGCATTCGAGGCCTTGCTCCTGAGCTCACGCTCACCGAATTGAACGGCAACTACGTCGCCTCGGCGGACACGTCGGCCGGACTGTCGCGCTCGTTCAACTACACGCTGATGCCGGCCAACATGTTTTCCGACATCAAGCTCTACAAGAGTCTGGAGGCTCGCCTGGACGAGGGCGGCATCGGCGGCAACGTGGACCTGCGCACGCGCCGGCCGCTGGAGATGAAGGCCAATGATGGCTTCGTGTCCATCAATGCCGCCGGCTCCGATAACAGCAGCAAGGTCACGCCGCAAGGATCGGCGCTGTGGTCGTGGAAAAACAAGGACGAGACGTTCGGCGTGCTCGTCGCCGGCTCGTACCAGAAGCGCCGCGACATCGATTACATGGCCAACGCATCGAGCTGGCATTGGTGGTCCAACGACTGCACGGACCAGTCGACGTGCACGGTGCCGCCGACGGATGTGCATGGTCACCAATACGGTGCGGACGTGGCGCCCAATCTCGCGCTGTGGCCCGGCGGCGGCGTCACCGATCAGAGCGGAAAGAGTTATTCGGGCTACTGGATGCCGCAGCAGTTCGCGACCAGCCGCAACCAATTGGACCTGACCACCAAGGGTGCGCAGGCGACCATGCAGTTCAAGCCCAGCGATCACTTCCTGATGACCGGCAACTACTTCCGTTTCCAGCGGCAGCAGACGCAGATCACCAATACGCTGGAAGTTCCCGAGTGGGGATTGCCCACCGGCAGTTACGCCGATCAGCAGGGCAGGTTGCTCGCGGCCAATGGCCTGTCGTTCGACCCGTCGCGCACCGTCGTTACGGGTGCGAACTACGTGCTGCCGCCGGCAGGCGCCGGCTGTAATGCGCTGACCAACCCGGTCACCGGCGCGGTGCGGCAACCGGTGGACGTTTGCTCCACGGAAATCCCGTGGGTTACCGGCAACTATTCGGTCGAAAAAGCCACGTCGCAGACCATCAATCTTGAAGGCGAGTGGGACAACGGCGGCGCGCTCAGCGGCTCGTTCAACGTCGGTCGCACCTGGGCCGCCGGTGGTCCGTCGGTCGAGCTGAGCATGGCTGCGAAGCCGCGCAACTTCGTCAACGGCCAATGGGTGGATGGCAGCAATGGCGCGGCGTGGACGTTGAACGGCAAGCCCACGATCACGGCATCGCCGAATGTGCTGCAGAACATGCTCGCTGGCGAAGGGCAGGTCGATCTTGGTTCCACCGGCTCCAACATGGTCAATACCAGCACCTCGCAGAATTTCGCCCAGGCGGACTTCACCTGGGCCTTCGAGGACAGTTGGATGCAATCGCTGCAGTTCGGCGTGAAGTATCGCGACAACCACGCCGAGCAGCAGAACAACGAATTGCGCTGGTACTGCAAGGGCACGCAATTGCAGTTCCAGACCTGCGACCCGAATGCCGGCCAGCTGCCCGCGGGCTTTCTCCAGCCGAACTCGCTGGACGGCAACACCGAGGCTTACAACGACAGCATTTTCCCGGCGATCAACTTCCCGGCGTACTACAACTATCTCAATTCCACCTACGACCGGGTGCTGTACAACCATCCCGAAGACAAGTCGTCGATCCAGGAAAAGATTTCGGCCGCGTACGTGCAGGCGAATTTCGACACGGGCTCGCTACGCGGCAACGTGGGCCTGCGCTTCGTCAGCACCAAGCAGGATCTCACCGTTGCCGATGAGATCACCACCAACAACGCGGTGTACTACCACGACGGTGGCGGCAACATCCTGATCTGCCCGGCCAGCGGCTTGAACGTGGCGGGCGGGCCGTGCGCGCCGGGCGACTTCCAGTATCTGCCGCGCGAGCAGGCGGTGATCGAGACGTTCTCCAACGCCTCCTCGCACAAGCAGTACAACAAGCTCCTGCCTAGCTTCAATGTCGCGTGGACGTTCGCGGACAACTTCGTGTTGCGCGCCGCAGGCTCGCAGGCGATGGCCCGCGCCAACTACACCGACCTGGCGCAGCTGGGCAGCCTCACCAACAACACCCAGGCCTACTACGACGACCGCAAGCAGTTCGGCGCACCGCTTCCCGGCTGGTACGGCAGTGGTGCAAACCCGGACCTGAAGCCGTTCACGGCCACCCAGTTCGACCTGGCGGGCGAGTGGTACTACGCGCCCGAATCGGTGGTTGGCGTGGATCTGTTCCAGAAGAAGGTGAAGAACTTCGTCGTACCTGTAACCGTCAACAACATGACGGTGGACGTGAACGGCACGCCGACGCCGTTCATGCAGTACAGCACCAACGCCAACGGACGTTCGGGCACGTCCAAGGGCGTGGAACTCTACACGCAGCACACCTTCGACATGGGCTTTGGCTACATCGCCAACTACACGCTCAACAAGACCAACGAAACGCCGGTCTCACTCGGCGATACGGAAGTCGGCAAGTCGGAGCTGATCGGCAGCGCCAAGTACGCGGCGAATATTTCGCTGTTCTACGAAAAGAACGGACTGCTGCTGCGCGCCACCAGCAACTGGACCGGTCGCACCATGCAGGGACTTTCCTCCGGTCTGCCGATCTACACGGAGCCGTACAACCAGATCGACTTGAACGGCGACTACGAGTTCACCAAGCACCTGATGGTGACGGCATCGATCATCAACCTGACCAAGTCCACGCCGCGCCAGTACCTGGGTGGCGACACCACGGCGCGCCTGTATCAGTACGAATACGCCGGGCGTCAGTACTACGTGGGCCTGACATACAAGTTCGGTGACGGTGGTTGAAGGAGCATGAGCGGGATCGGGCGCGCCGCCTGATCCCGTGATCGGCCAGCTCATTGCCGTTCTCCTTCTCTCACCCTCCCCGGGAAAGGAGGGCGGCGATGACCTGCTTGGCACATGGATGTGCTTTCTTTGCGCACAGGAAGAAAACATGACGCTGTCTTTCGAACGTTTTCGTCGCTGCACCTCATCGATCTTCAAGCGGCACGGCGCCGCTGCCATCGTGCTCGCGATCTTTGCCGTCGGCAGCATGGGCGCTGGTCGTGCGCAGAATGGCCTCGCGTCGTCCGCTGTGTCGTCCGTCGATGAGGCCAATCCGCTGGTAGGCACGGCGCCGCTGGATCGACCGGAACTCATCGGCAATTCGCCGCCGCCGGGCGAGCCGCTGTATTCGGGCATGACGTCGCCGGGCGCGAGCCTGCCGCAAAGTGCGACCGAGGCCACGCCGGTCAACCTCAATGTCGACCTCAGCTATCCGGCGGGCGTCGGCATGTCCTACTACTACACCAATCCCACGATGATCGGTTTCACCGGTGGCGGTTCGACCTATGGTGGTCGCGCGGCGCCCATGATCATGCCGGTAGTGGGCGACTGGACCGTGCCGCCCGACTACACCCAGTCCTATTACGACAAGGCGAGCGAGAAGGCGTCACCCGGCTACTACGCCGTCGACCTGGCCACGTTCCATACGCGCGTCGAACTGACGGCCACGCAACGGACCAGCCTCATGCGCTTCACTTTTCCGGCGAGCCATCGCTCCAACGTCATCTTGAATCTGCGCCGCCCTGACGGCGACGTGGAGGTGGTCGGCGACCACACCATTCGCGGCGTCACCAAGGGTGGACATCTGCGCGACGATTCGGAAGGGCCGTGGTTCGTCGCGGAATTCTCGCGGCCGTTCACGGCTTTTGGCACGTTTCGCGCGGATCGCCAGCACGAAGGCTATGGCATTGGCGATGCGGACGTGCAGGCCAACCGGCGCGCAGTATCCGGCAGCTATGCCGGTGCCTATGTCAGGTTCGACACCAAGGCCGGCGAGCAGGTGTTGGTGAGGGTCGCCCATGGCCATAGTGCCGACGAAGCCGAACAGCGACTGCGTGATGAAGATCCGGACAGCAATTTCGAACGCGTGCACGCGCAGGCACGCGCTGCGTGGGCGCAACTGTTCGATCGCGTCGAGGTTACCGGCGGCACGCCGAAGCAGCGCATGCTGTTCTACTCGACGCTGTATCACTCCTTTGCCAGCCCGCGCTTGGTTGCGCGCAAGGGCGATCATTTTGTTGGCGAGGACGGCAAGGTCCAGGTTGCCGCTTACGATCGTTATGGCCCGGTGCCCTATTGGGATACCGGTCGCAACCAGATCACGCTTTTGATGCTGCTGGAACCGAAGGTGGTGCAGGACATCATGCGATCCGAACTGGATCGCGCACGCGAACACGGCTACATGGACACCTCGTTCCACGGCGACCATGCAGTGTTCCTCTACGACGGCGCATGGCAGCGCGGCATTCCGTTCGACTACGCCGCCGCCTATGAGTATTTGCGCAAGAACGCCACCGACCCAAAGGGTCCGCGCGGCTATCTCGCCGAATACATGAAGAACGGTTGGATTTCCGACATCGTGCCGCCGGGAAATCCTAGCCCGCCTTACGCAGGCGGCAAGGCGGGCGCCGCCACCACGCTCGAATACGCCTGGGACGATCATGCGCTGGCCGACGTCGCGCAACGCCTCGGCAAGACCGACGACGCGCAGATGTTCCTGCGCCGCGCCGCGAATTACCGCAACGTGTTCGACCCGTCGGTGGGCTTCGTGCGTGGTCGCACGGAAGACGGCAAGTGGATTTCGCCATTCGATCCGGGCGAGCCTTACTACAACTTCATGATGAAGGAAGCCTCGGGCTGGTCCACGCTGTGGCTGGTGCCGCACGACGTGCGGGGGCTCGCGAATCTGCTCGGTGGGCGCGATGCGTTCAGCGCCAAGCTGGACGCATTCTTCTCCACGCCATATACGGCCAAGGGCATCTGCCGCGATTGCACGGGCCTGATCGGTCAGTACGTGCAAGGCAACCAGCCCGATCAGCAGGCGGCCTATCTCTATGCGTGGAGCGGCCAGCCCTGGAAGACGCAGGCGCTGACGCGCCGCATCCTGGCCGACATGTATGGCAGCGACGCCAGCGGCTACGCTTTCCCTGGCATGGACGACCAGGGCTCGACCTCGTCGTGGTATGTGCTCAGTGCGATGGGCTTCTATCCGGTCGATCCGTCGAGCCCCGACTACATCATGGGCAGTCCGATCTTCGACCGGGTCCGGCTGCACATGGGCAACGGCAAGATCTTCGAGATTGTCGCGCAGGATAATTCCGCAACGAACATGTACATCCAGTCGGCCACGCTCAACGGCAAGCCGTGGAACAAGCCCTGGTTCAGCCATGCCGATATCGCGAACGGCGCAACACTGGTGCTGACGATGGGGCCCGAGCCGAACAAGGCTTGGGGCGCGGACCTGCGCGATGCGCCGCCATCGATGTCGGCGCAGTAAACCGGATACCTGATGAGGAAGAGCGAATGAAAGGAAATCGTGGAGTGCGTGTTGCCCAGTGCTTGATGGTTCTATCCATCGCGATGAGTTTCGCCACGACCGTGATGGCGGCATCAGAGCAGACGGCAACCTGGAGCGGCAAAGTGGCGCCGCTGGCAACGCCGTGGACCGCGGAAGTGTCGCCGAGCAACGCATTGCCAGAGTATCCGCGACCGCAACTGGCGCGCCCGTCGCTCGATCATCCCCAATGGATGAGCCTGAACGGGCTGTGGCAATACGAGCCTGGCGAAGGGGAGACTGCGCCGCCATTCGGCAAGACACTGAAGAGCCGGGCGCTGGTGCCGTATCCCATCGAGTCCGTGCTTTCAGGCGTGCAGAAGCATTCGGACTTCATGTTCTACCGCCGGATGGTGGACATCCCGGCCAGCTTTACTGCGGGCGGAAACCATGTGCGACTGAACTTCGGTGCGGTGGCCCAGGACGCCACGGTGTACGTCAACGGCAGGCAAGTGGCGCAACATCTGGGAGGCTATACATCGTTCGGCGCCGATATCACGTCGGCGCTGCGCGGGCGCGGCCCGCAGGAGATCATCGTTGCCGTGCATGCGCCGGTGGACAACGCCAATGTGATGGTCGGCAAGCAGCGGCTGAAGCCCGAGGGCATCTTCTACACCGCGGCGTCGGGCATCTGGCAATCGGTATGGCTGGAGCCGGTGCCGGCCACCAGTCTGGCGCAACTGAACTTCACGGCGTCGCCAAGTCTGGATGCGTTCACCGTCACCGCCAGGATCGAGGGTCAAAGTGATGCAGCCACGCTGCACGTCGTCGCCTATGCCGATGGCAAGTCGGTGGGTGAGGCAAGCGGACCGGCTGGTGAGTCCCTGCATCTGGCCATTGCGCAGCCGCATGTATGGAGCCCGCAGGATCCCTTCCTGTACACCTTCAAGGCGACGCTGACGCAAGGTAGTCAACGCGACGAAGTGACCAGCTACGCCGGCCTGCGCACCATCGCCATAGCAAAGGTGGACGGCCGCAACCGCATCGTGCTCAATGGCAAGCCGACGTTTCTGCTTGCCACGCTGGACCAGGGTTACTGGCCCGACGGCATCTACACTGCGCCTACCGATGCGGCGCTCAAGTTCGATATCCAGAAAACCAAGGACCTGGGCTTCAATACGATCCGCAAGCACATCAAGGTAGAGCCTGCACGGTGGTACTACTGGGCCGATCGCATCGGCCTGATGGTGTGGCAAGACATGCCGGCGCTGCCGAACGGACGCAACAATCAGCTCAACGATGCCGACAAGGCCCGCTTCCGTGCGGATGTATCGGCCATTGTCGAGCAACTTGCCGGCGAGACCTCGATCATCGGCTGGATTCCATTCAACGAAGGCTGGGGCCAATGGAGCATTCCGGCCGCCGCCGAGCTGGCGGCGCAGATCAAACGGCTCGATCCCTCGCGACTGGTCGATGCGCGCAGCGGTGCCAATTGCTGCGATACCAAGGGTGATCCGCACACCGGCGACGTCTACGACGTGCACGACTACCAGGGGCCGGGCCTGCCCAGTCCGGATGCGCAACGCGCTGCCATCGACGGCGAGCACGGCGGCCTCACGCTGGGTATCGCCGATCACGTCTGGCCCAACACGCCGATCAATCCCTATGGCGCCGTCAAGGACCAGCTTGCGCTGACGGCCGGCTACGTCGCCAACACCGCCGTACTGCGCGACAAAGGCATGGCCAAAGGCATGTCCGGCAGCGTCTATACCCAGATCACCGACGTCGAAGGCGAACACAATGGCCTGTTCACCTACGACCGCAGGATCGAAAAAGTGGATGAAGCGCAAGTACATGCGATCAATGAAGCGACGATCCGGGCGGGCGAACAGCCGTAGGGATCGTGAGACCCCGTGCGGGAAGAGGGCGTTCTATGGGCGCGTCACCGAAAGTGGCGGCGAGCCGCGGCGCGAGTTGGCTTCCCGGGATGAGCAAGATATTTCGAACGACGACTTCGTTTATTTAGACGTCTAAACGGAAAATCGTTTCCGCACGTGAATGCATGCATGGTGGGTTGGCCTGGCTCCGGGATGGTCGATAGCCCGGATGAAACCTGCGTGCGCTGTTAGCGCTAAAGTGGATCGTGGCAAGTGTGATGAGCTTCATGTTTAGCTCGTGGATTGCCACTCACAAAGTTCATCTCGTACTGGCATGCTCGGACGGCGACAGCCGTACGCGGGTCTTGAAACAGTTCGGCCTATGGCGATCGAGAAAGCACGGTAGCGTTGGCTGGACGTAGGGACGTCGCACCAGCAGAACGAAACGAATCAGGCTGATTCCCCCTTGGCCATGCCGTTTCGTTTTAGTCCTCGACACAAACAGGGGTGTGCAGGTTCTTAGTAGCCGAGCGCGTCGACTCGATTCCTGACGTTTAAAGAAAACGTTCATGCGAATGCATGAGCGCAGGGGTTCATCGTCCCTGTGCTCGCGCTGGCGCGTGCGCGATGGTCGAGTGCGCCCGGAAACTTTGTCCTGACCGCATCCCTGGTGCCAAATCAGCCACAAGGGAGTTGGGTATGAACAAGATCTATCGCAAAGTCTGGAGCCGCGCGCTGAATCAGCTCGTGGTGGTCTCGGAACTGGCGTCAAGCCAGAGCGGTGGCGGACAAACCGTGAAACGTTCGTCGCTGCGACATCCGCGTTCGGGGATCTTCATCGTGCTGGCGGCAGCAGGTGGAATCGGATGGGTCTTGCCGGCGCACGCGCAATCGGTGGATTGCACCGCCGCTCCCTTCAATGCTTACAACAGCACCGCCTCATGCATGGGTTTCGGAGCCACCGCCAATGGCGTCGGGGCCACCGCGCTGGGCGCGACGGCGAATGCGTCCGTGCTCGGCGCGCTGGCGGTTGGTTATGCAGCGCAAAGCACGGGGCAGAACGGCGTGGCCGTCGGTTTCCAGGCGTACGCCAACGCCATCAATGCCATCTACATCGGTGCGCGTACCGCGCCTACTACCGGAGCGCTCGCCGCCAGTGCCATTGCCATCGGTACCGACGTCACGGCCTCTGCCAACAACGCCATTGCCGTGGGCTCGACATCGAAGGCAACCAGCCAGAACGCCGTGGCCATCGGCACCAATACAAATGCTTCCAGTGGCACATCCGGAGGGTTGACCATCGCGCTGGGCGCGGGCGCCTCTGCGGTCGCCGCCAATGGCGGCTCTCCCATTGCCATCGGCGGTAATGCCCAGGCCAACGGAGCCTCGGGCATCGTGCTTCCCGATGGCACCACCACCACGACCTTCGAAGCCGTTGCGCTCGGCAACCAGGCGACCGCCAGCGGCATGCAAGGTGTGTCCATCGGCAACTTGACGGGTGCCACCGGCATATGGAGCACGGCGGTCGGTTCGATCGCCAAGGCATCGGGCGGAGAGTCCACCGCGATCGGCCAGATGGCGCAGGCCACGGGTTCCTATGCCACCGCACTTGGCGTGGGTGGCACAGCCGCCGCTTCCGCGGTGAGGGCATCGGGCGCAGGCGCGCTTGCCCTCGGCGGCGATGCCATAGCGGGCGCGGCGGCGGCGGGCGACAACGGCATTGCCATCGGCGGCGAAACCACCGCAAGCGCAGGCGGTGCCGTGGCCATTGGTCTTCGCGCGAACACGAGCGGAGTGAATGCGCTGGCTGCCGGTGTCCTGGCGACCGCATCCGGTGCAACCTCGGCGGCGATGGGCGTCAGCGCAAACGCTGCCGGGCAGAGTGCGGTTGCGGTAGGCCCGCTTTCCAGTGCCTCGGCCAATTTCGCACTGGCGTTGGGCAATCAGGCCATTTCCAGTGGTATTGGCGCAGTGGCCGCCGGTTCCGGTGCGCAGAGCACGCAACAGTCGGCTGTCGCGCTGGGCAACAACGCGGCGGCGACGGCCACGCGTGCATCGGCACTGGGTGCGGGTGCGGCGGCGAGCGGCCAGGACGCCGTGGCGCTGGGCGCGCTTTCGCAAGCTACGGCACTCAATGCGACGGCCATGGGCAACGCCGCGCAAGCACTGGCCGCGTCTACGGTAGCGTTTGGCGACGGCAGCATCGTCGCGGCAGCCGCGGGAACGGGTTCGATCGCGGGCGGCCACAATTCGCAGGTGACCAGCGGCACGGGCGCGGTCGCGCTGGGCGAAGGGCAGATAGCCAACGGCAACGGTGCCGTGGCCATCGGCGACCCGAATTCCGCGACGGGTAATGGTGCGGTGGCAACCGGCGCCAATGACACGGCCAATGGCGATGGCGCCGTGGCCATTGGCAACAACAATAACGCGCAGGGCATCGGCTCGGTCGCGCTTGGCAACGGCAGTAGCGCGTTGGCCGCGGGTGCGGTGGCCTTCGGCAACGGGGCGGCCGCCAATAATGCAAATGATGTTGCGCTCGGCTCGGGCTCCACCACGGCCGTCGCCGTACAGACCGCGAATACCACCATCAATGGCACGACCTACGCCTTTGCCGGCACCACGCCCACCAGCACGGTGAGCGTGGGTGCATTGAACACCGAGCGCACCATCACCAACGTTGCGGCCGGCCGCATCAGCGGCTCCAGCACGGATGCCATCAACGGCTCGCAGTTGTTCGCGACCAACCAGGCGGTGACTGCGGTGGGCACCACGGTGACCAACCTCGGCAACACCGTCGCCACCAGCATCGGCGGTGGCACCACGTACAACCCGGCCACCGGTGCGGTGACCACCAGCATCAGTTACGGCGGCACCACGTACAGCTCGCTGCAACAGGTCTTCAATCAGATCGGTGGCGCGGTTAACGGTGCGGGCATCAAGTATTTCCACGCCAATTCCATCCTGGCCGATTCCAACGCGGCGGGCGCGGAGAGCGTGGCGATCGGGCCGGTGTCCACCGCAAGCACGACGAATGCGGTATCGATCGGCAATGGCGCCACCGCCGGCGTCAACGCGGGTGATGTGGCGCTGGGCGCCGGCTCCGTCACAGGGGCGGCCGTGGGTACGGCGAACACCACCATCAATGGCACAACCTACGCCTTCGCCGGCACCACGCCGACCAGCACCGTTAGCGTGGGCGCGCCGAATGCGGAGCGCACCATCACCAACGTTGCTGCTGGCCGCATCAATGGCGGCAGCACGGACGCGGTCAATGGGTCGCAGCTGTTCTCCACCAATCAGGCGCTCAATACCGTGGGCAGCACGGTGACCAACCTGGGCAACTCCATCGCCAACAGTTATGGCGGCAGCACGACCTACAACCCGGCTACCGGCGCGATCAACACCAGCATCAGCTATGGCGGCAGCACATACAGTTCGCTGCAGCAGGTGTTCAACCAGATCGGCGGCGCGGTGGACGGCGCGGGCATCAAGTATTTCCATGCCAACTCCATCCTGGCCGATTCCAACGCCGCCGGTGCGGACAGCGTGGCGATTGGGCCGGTGTCCACCGCAGGTACAGCCAATGCGGTGTCGATCGGCAATGGCGCAACGGCTGGCACGAACGCGGGCGATGTGGCGCTGGGCGCGGGCAGCGTGACCGGCGCTGCGATTGGCACCGCCAGCGGCACCATCGCTGGCCAGACCTATGCCTACGCCGGCACGACACCTACCAGTACGGTCAGCGTGGGCACGACGGGTGCCGAGCGCACGATCACTAACGTTGCGGCGGGCCAGGTCAATGGAGGCAGCACTGACGCGATCAACGGCTCGCAGTTGTTCGCCACCAACCAGGCCGTCGACAACTTGAGCAACACCGTGACCGCCAACGCGACGCACTACTACAGCGTGAACGACAACGGCACGAATGGCGGCAACTACACCAACAACGGCGCGACCGGCATCGACGCGTTGGCGGCAGGCGTAGGCGCCACGGCGGCAGCCGGCAATGGCACGGCGCTGGGTCAGAACACGGGCGTTTCCGTGCTGGGCGGCGTGGCGCTGGGTTCGGGGGCGGTGTCTGATCGTGCCATCGCACCGAGTTCGGGCTCGATCCTCGTCGGCACCAATGTGATTCCCTACAACACCACGGATCGCACCTTGCTCGGCGCGGTTTCCGTAGGCAATGCCACCGATTTCCGCCAGATCACCAACGTGGCGGACGGCACGCAGGATCAGGATGCGGTGACGTTGCGTCAGCTGAAAGGTGCGATGAGCTCGTTCTCGGTTACGCCGATCAAGTACTTCCACGCCAATTCCGCCGCGTCGGATTCGCTGGCGGCAGGCGCGGAATCGGTGGCCATCGGTCCGCAAACCACGGTGAACGGCGACAACGGCATCGGCATGGGTAATGGCGCCATCGTGCAGCAGACCGCGCCGGGTGGCACGGCGATTGGTCAGAACGCTACGGTGAATCTCGCCGACGGCGTGGCGCTTGGCACCAACGCCACATCCAATGGCATCCAGGCGTTGGCCCTGGGTGCGGGGTCGCAGGCTGCCTTCGCGGGCAGCGTCGCCCTCGGCTCCCAGTCGCAGGCCGATGCGGCCGTGGGTACTGCCTCAAGCACTCTCGGCGGCGTCACGTACAACTTCGCCGGCACGACGCCGGGATCGACGGTAAGCATAGGCAGTGCAGGTGCGGAGCGCACGCTTACCAACCTGGCGGCGGGTCGTATCAGCGGCAGCAGCACGGATGCGATCAACGGCTCGCAGCTGTATGCCACCAACCAGTCGTTGAACTCGTTGTATACGCAGTTCAACAACCTCACCAGCGTAGTCAACAATCTGCCGCCGCCGACGAGTGGAGGCGGCGGTGGCACGAACACCGCGAACAATACCTACCAGACCAGCACCGACAACACGTCCTCGGCATCAGCCACGGGCAACAACGCGACGGCGGCCGGGGCCGGCTCCAGCGCATCAGGCAACAACAGCACGGCGATCGGTGGCGGCTCCTCCGCAACCGGTGACAACAGTGTTGCCGTTGGCGCGGGGTCGGTGGCGTCCACCAGCAATTCGGTATCGGTGGGTTCGGCCGGCCACGAGCGCACGGTGACCAATGTTGCGGCAGGCGTGAATGCCACTGACGCGGTGAACGTCCAGCAACTCAATACAGGCATCCAGAGCGCGCAGGATTGGGCGAAGAACTATACCGACCAGAAGCTCGACGGTATTCATCAGGACATCAATTCCGTGTCCAACCGTGCAAATGCGGGCATTGCCGCGGGCATCGCGATGTCCAGCCTGGGCCAGGCCTACCAGCCGAACCTGAGTACGTTCGGCGTGGGCGTGGGTTCGTACCGCGGTGAAGCTGGTTTGGCAGTGGGCCTCTCCACCATCAGCGAAAGCGGCCATTACATCTTCAAGCTCGCCGCCTCATCCGACACCCGGGGCGACCTGGGCGTGGGCGGCAGTGTCAACGTGGCTTGGTGAACACGGGAGTCCATGGATATGAAGCACACAAAGAAAATGCAGGTGTTTGCGCTGGCTCTGCTGGCGCTGGGTATGGGTGGCTGCGGAAACGTCAGCCGCAACGTGGCGAACGATGGCCATGCGGCCGGTGAACTCGTATGGCCCGCGCCAGAAGCGACAACGCCGATGCACAAAGGCGGTACGTTCCCCAATTCGGCAGACCTTCGACAGGTGCATGCTGGCCTCAACAAACAACAGCTGTCGGCGTTGATCGGCTATCCCCACTTCAGTGAAGGCGTGTGGGGCGTGCGCGAGTGGAACTACCTGTTCAACTTCCGCAAGGCGGACACCAGCGAAGTGACGGTGTGTCAGTACAAGGTGCTCTTTGACGAAAACAAGCTGGCGCGCAGCTTCTACTGGAAGCCCGAATCCTGCGCCGCTTTGCTGGAACACACATCGCCAGTGGCCGCCGCGCCGACCGTGCCGGCACAACAGAAGCGTGTGCTTTCCGCGGACGCCGCATTCGCTTTCGACAAGGGGAGTGTTGCCGATATTTCGCCCGTGGGGCGCGACGAGCTGGACAAGCTGGCGAGTCAGTTGCGTGACGGCGACGCGAGAATACACATTGCGGGCTACACCGACCGGCTTGGCGCCATTGCACACAATCAGTCCTTGTCGCAGCAACGTGCTGATGCCGTGCGCGACTACCTTGCAAGCAGAGGCGTCTCCGCCAACCGCATGACCTCGGAAGGCCGGGGTGAAGCGTTCCCTGTGAAGGAATGCCCTAATGGTTCGCGGGCACAGCTGATTGCCTGCCTGGCACCCAACCGGCGCGTGGAGATCACTGTTCGGGAATGAGTATGTTCTGGTGATATTCGGATTCGCCACCAGCCCCGGCAGACTCGTCATTCGAGTTTGCCGGGGCTTCTTTCATAGGAAAGAGGATGGGCGGAAACTGGGTTCGATTTCCATTCCGTTCTTCGCGCCGCGTGAGATAACGGCGCCTCCTTCACCAACGCGACCACTGGCGGCCATCGAGTCGATTCTCCACTGCGCGGAGTGTTGGCTTGCATGCATACACAAATGCGATAAGCCTCGCGACTCACGGCTACTGAGTCATATTCAGTAGATCCAGCGAAGTAATCATGCCGTGCGTGACTGCGTCGAACATCATTATCCATCCGATTTATACGGAAAGGATTTGCGTATTTAGATGTATAGATGTCCAAATATATTTGATCATCACGATGATTCACGCCATCTTGATTGGCGGCAGCACAGTATCGATTAAAGATATTTAATAATTTCTCCAAGTGCTGTGTACGTAGGGGCAGTGCATTTCAAAAATCGAATGCCGGTCGTTTAGGCCGGTCGCGCGTGTTTGCGTGGCAAGTCCTGGCAACTCCAGAATTCGGAATCGGGAGGCTATGATGGACGGCACGAAGAAGATGAGCATGATCCAGCTGACCGTACTCGTTGCGGTCAACATGATGGGTTCAGGCATCATCATGCTCCCGGCAAACATGGCGCAGGTGGGTGCCATTTCCTTGACCTCGTGGGTGGTGACGGCCCTGGGATCCATGGCCATCGCCTACGGCTTTGCCCAGGCGGGCCTGCTTAGCCAACGCGCTGGCGGCATGGCGGCCTACGCCGAAGAGGCGTATGGAAAGGGCGGCTATTTCCTCACCTTTTTCCTCTATTTCCTGTCGCTGGCCATCGGCAACGTGGCGATCGCCATTTCGGCGGTGGGCTATCTCGCAGCTTTCTTCCCGTGGTTGTCGTCGACGCCTGCTTCGACCTGCATCGGCGTGATCCTGCTGATCTGGCTGACCACGCTCGCGAACTTCGGTGGCCCAAGAATTACCGGGCGCATTGGTTCGATCACCGTGTGGGGCGTCATCGTGCCGGTGGCAGGGCTCTCCATCATCGGCTGGATATGGTTCAAGAGTTCGACGTTCTCAGCAGCGTGGAATCCGCACGGCCTGAGTTTCTTCAAGGGCATGGATTCGAGCATCGCGCTTACGTTGTGGGCCTTCCTCGGCATGGAGTCAGCCGCGCAGAACTCCGATGCCGTCGAGAATCCCAAACGCGACGTGCCCATGGCCTGCATGCTCGGCACCCTGGGTGCTGCCGCCATCTACATTCTGTCCACCACCGTAATCCAGGGCATCGTGCCCAACGAAGAGCTGGCCAAGTCCACCGGCCCGTTCGCGCTGGCGTACTCGCAGATGTTCAATCCGACGGTGGGTTCGATCATTCGCGCGCTGGCCATCCTTGCATGTCTGGGATCGCTGCTCGGCTGGCAGTTCACCATTGCGCAGACGGCAAAGACGGCCGCCGAAGGACGCATGTTCCCGGCCTTCTTTGCCAAGACCAACAAGATGACTGCACCCATCATCGGCATGATCGTGATGGCGGTGGTGCAGAGCTTGATGGCGTTGTCCACTGCATCGCCTAGCCTGGGCGAACAGTTCGCGGTGCTGGTCAACCTTGCCGTGGTGACCAACGTCATTCCCTACATTCTGGCGCTGTCGGGCCTGATGATCATGATGCGCAAGGCATCCGTGCCTCAGCACACTTATCGACTCAATGCGTTTGTGGTGATCGTGGCGATGCTCTACAGCACCTATGCCATCTACGCATCCGGCACGGAGGCCGTGCTTGGTGCAACCATCGTCATGGCGCTCACCTTCCTGATCTATGGGTTCCTGGCACCTCGCTTTCCTCCCCCGATCGCTGCGGAGCCCCTGCGCGGATAGCTCGCCATGACGGATCAAGGCTTTCCAGGAGAGAAGACATGTCACGCATGAATGATGTTGTGCGTAACAGCCTGTTGCGTTGGGCGTTGCTCGGGCTGCTGGTGGTGTACGTGCCGGCCATCCTGGCGCAGGCGCCGACCGGAGGGCAGGGCAGCGCAACGCTGGAGCGCATACGCGCAAGCGGCAAGTTCACGATTGGCTACTATGCCCAGGCGCGTCCCTTTACCTACGAGGACAAGCCCGGCTCCGCCGATGGCTATGCGATTGCCCTGTGCCGACAGATTGTCAGCGCGACGCAGGAAGCCTTGCACGCACCGAATGTCACCACGGCATTTGTCGCTGTCGATGCGGCCGATCGCTTCAAGGCCGTCGCGGAGGGTCGTATCGACCTTTTGTGCGGACCATCCGTGCCCTCGTTGAGCGGCCGGGCCGAGGTGAGTTTTTCCATTCCGATCATGAGCAGTGGCGTCGGCGTCATGTTGCGCAAGGACGCTCCGGTCGCGTTGCACGATCTGCTTGAGACCGGACAGTCCGGCGGTCGGCCGATATGGCGAGGTTCGCCGATGCTTGCGGTGCTGCAGCAGCGCAACTTCGCGGTCATCGCCGGTTCCGTTTCCGAAAAGCTCCTCAAGGAGCGCCGCGACGAACTCAAGGTCAACAGCGTCGTTGTTCCTGTTCCCGATCTCAATGCCGGCCTCAAGGCGCTACTCGATGGCCGCGTCGATGGATTCTTTGCCGAGCGCAATGTGCTTCTCGATCTTGCCAAGAGCGACACCTCAGGCCAGATCGTCGTACTGAACCGAGTGTTCGATTACGAACCCTTGTCGTTGGCGTTGGCGCGGGGCGATCCGGATTTTCGTTTGCTGGTCGACCAGGTGCTGAGTCGGCTCTATCGCACCGGAAAGATCGACGCGGTCTACGAACAATACCTCGGCAAGCCTGATCCGTCGGTCGAGGAATGGTTCCGCCGGACGGCGCTACCCGAGTAAGGCGAAGGGCGCGCCGGCGAAGGCGTGCTGGCTGCTGTCACCTCATGCTGATTGGTTGAGCTGATGTCATTGAAGCGTTGGGATACCGAACGAGTGTCCGGCACCAGCTTCCCGTTCAGTTCTACTAAGTTGACTGGAGGCACCACCATGCATCGGCCATCCCTCGGTTTCATGCGACGGCAGACGCTCTGCTGCGCGCCACTTCTCCTGAGCGGTCTTGTGGCGTTCAGTCCCGAGGTCATGGCGCAATCGTCCGAGACCACGGAACTCAAGGCGCAACTGGAGCAGGTCAAGGCGCAGATGCAGGCGCAGCAGCAGGTGATGCAGAAGATGCAATCGCGCCTGGAGGAGTTGGAGGCAAAAGAAAAGACGCAGGAGGCCACTGCCAAGGCGCAGCCAACGGCACCGCCGCTGACGAGTCCGGCGACGGCTGCGCCTTCACCCACGCCCTCGGGGCCGCCACCTTATCGGCCGCCTTCGTCCATTGCCGGTGCGTACGAGCCGCTCCCCGAAGGGTACGTGCGACTGGGCGACACGGGCAATCTGCTCAAGGTCGACCTGATCGCCCAGTTGGATGCGATGGCCGACAGCACTTACATGGGCGCGGCCGACCTCTTCGTTCCTTCGTCGATTCCCGTGCGCGGACAGCCTTTCTACGACAGCGGGCGGCGCTCCAACATGAGCGCCAAGCAAAGCGTGTTCCGCATGGATTTCCAGCGCCAGACCGATTACGGCACGCTCAAGGTCGTTTACAAGAACAACTTCTTCGGCAGCGGCACCGGGGACATGCCGTACAACCTGCAGGCCTTCTACGGCGAACTGGACAACGAGCATTACTCGCTGCTGGCCGGTTACAACATCTCTGCGTTCACCGACATCGACGTCTTCCCCAATACCCTCGATTACGAAGGTCCGAACTCGTTCACCTTCAAATACGGGCCGCAGATTCGCTTTGCGCCGGTGCTGTACCGAAGTGGCGAGAGCGCCTTGACCCTGCCGATGTCGCTGGAAAAGCCCAATGCGGACATCAGCGTCATCGAGGGCTTCAACACCTATTCGCGCCGTCCCGACATCACGCTGGGCCTCAGGTGGCAGGCGCCCAGCTGGCACATCCAGTGGGCCAATATCCTGCGCGACCTTCGCGTGGAAAGCGCCACGGCGCGCACGCGCAGCACGACGGGTTATGCGACCCAACTCACCGGCACCACGGCTCTGTTCGAACACGACAGCGTCCAGGGATGGGCGAGCTACGGCAAGGGCTACGCCAATTTCCTGCAGGACATTTCCGGGCTGGGACTGGATGCTGCCTTTACGCCCGAAGGTGATCTGCGCGCGATTCGTGCGAGGGGATTCGGCGCCGGCTACACGCATGCATGGCACGAGGACCTGACCTCGAGTCTTGCTTACGGCTATCTCAGGATCAGCCCCCAATCCAACCTGCTGATCAGTCCAGACCAGCCCAAGAGCACCAAGTTCGCTTCCATCAACCTCGCCTGGAAGTTCAGCGAGCGGGCGATGGTTGGCGTGGAATACCTGTGGGGACAGAACATCGCGCTGACCGATCTGCGCGGGCAGGGACAGCGTCTGCAAACAACGTTTCGGTATGACCTGAATCCCTAGTGCGTTGCCGTGCGCCGGGTGATCGGTGGTATCGACAAGGCCTGAACAGCATTGGAGTACGCACCTCATGTCGATGAATCATCCATGGATTCTCTTTGTCACTACCGATTTGCCGGACGAGGGTTCGGCGTTCCGTCTTGCCTTGTCCCGCCTGGGCAAGGCCATCGAGGAGCGCGGCATTGCGGTGGTGCAGGCCATGAATGGCGAGGACGGCCTGGCGATTGCACGCGGCAAGCCGTCGTACTCCGCCGTGGCGATCGACTGGGACCTTGGCGAAACCAGCTCGATGGCAGAAAAGTCCGCGATGCGGATCGTTCGTGCCGTGCGCGAGAAGTCGCTGAAGTTGCCGATCTTTCTGCTGACCAAAAGCATCCAGACACCGGACTTGTCGATGAGTCTGGTCGAGGAGGTTCGCGAGTACGTGAACGTCGGCAGCGAGACGCCGGAGTTTTTCGCGCGCCGCCTGCAGTTCGCCATTGACGATTATCACAGCGGCCTGCTTCCTCCCTATTTCAAGGCGCTCAAGAAACTGACGGAAGAGGGCGCCTATCAATGGGATGCACCGGGCCACATGGGCGGTGCCGCCTACCTCAAGCACCCAGCCGGGGCGGAGTTCCACGAATTCTTCGGCGAGAACATCATGCGTGCGGACATCGGCATCTCCAACGCCGAACTGGGTTCGTGGCTCGACATCGAAGGCCCGCCGGCCGACTCGCAGCGCATGGCCGCGAGGGTGTTCGGCGCGGACTGGACGTTCTACGTGCTGGCCGGCTCGTCAGCTTCCAATCGCATCGTGGTGCAGGCCTGCATCGGCAAGGACGAGATGGTCATTGCCGATCGGAACTGCCACAAGTCGCTCAACCATGCGATGACGCTGTCGGGCGCGCGGCCGGTGTATTTCCAGCCCAGTCGCAACGGCTACGGCATGATCGGCCTGATTCCGCCCAAGCGCTTTTCGCACGCGCACATTCAAGGCCTGATTGCCGATTCACCGTTGTCGGCGAACGCCAAGTCGAAGGAGCCTGTCTACGCCGTCGTCACCAATCCGACTTACGACGGCCTGCTGTATCACGTCGACAAGGTGGTGGAGATGCTTTCGACCAGCGTTCATCGGGTCCACTTCGATGAGGCCTGGTACGCCTACGGCAAGTTCCATCCGCTCTACAAACATCGCTACGCGATGGGCGTGCCGCGCGACATCAAGAATCGTCCGACGGTGCTGGCCGTGCAGTCGACGCACAAGATGCTTCCGGCATTCTCGATGGCGTCCTACATCCATGTGAGCAACAGCAAGCGCGGCGAGCTCGCCATGGCACCCGTGAAAGAAGCTTTCATGATGCACGGCACCACTTCGCCGTTCTATCCGCTGATCGCGTCGCTGGACATCGCCTCGGCCATGATGGACGAGCCATCCGGACCAGCGTTGTTGCGCGAAACGGTGGGCCTGGCGGTGGCGTTCCGCCGCACGGTCGCGCTCGTTGCCCAGCGGCTGCAGGATGACGGCCAATGGTTCTTCTCGCTGTTCCAGCCGCCACGCGTTCCCGTGAAGGGAAAACAGGTTCCTTTCCACGAAGCGCCGCTTGATGTGCTGGCCGAATCGACAGCGTGCTGGACCTTGAGGGCGGGCGACGCCTGGCACGGTTTGCCGGACGATGTGGTCAAGGATGATTTCTGCATGCTCGACCCGACCAAGGTCACCATTCTTTGTCCAGGCACGGATGCCAAGGGCAAGCTGGCCAAGCGCGGCATACCCGGCGCGGTGCTGACCAAGTTCCTCGATGCGCGACGGCAAGCCATTGCACGCACCGGCGACTACACGGTGCTGGTGCTGTTCTCCGTGGGCACTACGCAGGGCAAGTGGGGCACGTTGCTGGAGACCTTGCTCTCCTTCAAGCGGCTTTATGATCGCAACGCCACCCTGGAGGAGGCGCTGCCTGATCTGGTGCATGCCTATCCCGATCGCTATCGCGAGATGACGCTGCCGCAGCTGTGCGACGAGATGCACGAGACGATGAGCGAGCTGGATCTGCAGGCGATGGCGAACAAGGCCGGCGAAACGCTCTCCGAGCCTGTGTTGACACCTGCCGAGGCGTACCAGCACCTGATTCATGGCGATACCGAAGAGGTGCGCATCGCGGACATGCCGGGCCGCGTCGCTGCCTTGATGATTGTTCCGTATCCGCCGGGCATTCCCGTGCTGATGCCGGGCGAGCGCATGGATCCCAAGGGCGGCCCCATCTTCCGCTTCCTGCAGGCGGTGGAAGCCTATGGGCGCAAGTTCCCTGGCTTTGCGCGGGAAGTGCAGAACATGCATGCGGACGCCAACGGCGACATGTGGGTGCGCGTCATCGTGGACAAAGATGTCGCTGCCAAGCCGGCAAAGGCCGCACGAAAGAAGTAATGAGCGCCGAGTCGGCCCGACAACGGGACGACCAGGACTTCACAACATGAGCTTCAGGTGGTGGCCGCCGCCCCCAGGTGGCCAACGAGGAGAATCGCCATGCTCGAGCGTCGCAACCTGCGCCAGAAACTACGCGTGCTGTTGGTTCACTCCAAGGTCGGCACCGACAGTGCCGGCGGAAGAGCCTGCCGAACGCTGGAGCAAGAGTTTGCCGAGCGCAACATGGAAACCACGTCGGCCTCCACGGTGGATGACGCGCGTTCCTCGATCATCTCCGATGCGGCCATCCACGCCATGCTGATCGACTGGTCGCTGCCCGATGGCGATGGCGTGGAGCGGAACAATGCAGCGGCCATCGAGCTGATCAGCCTTATCCGTTCGCGCAACGAGAACGTGCCGATCTTCCTCATGACCGAGCCGGAGAAGGCGCAGACACTGAGCGTGGAGACGGTGCAGGCCATCAACGAGCTGATCTGGCTGTCGCAGGATTCGGCCACCTTTGTGAGCGGCCGCGTGCACACGGCCATGCGCATCTACCTGGCGACGCTATTCGGGCCGTTGACCACCGCGTTGGCCAACTTCAACGAAGTCCACGAATACTCATGGCATACGCCGGGCCATACGGGCGGCACCGCGTTCCTCAAGCATCCTACCGGCCGCGCCTTCTACGATTTCTACGGCGAGCACATCTTTCGCACGGACTTGTCCATCAGCGTGGGCGAGATCGGCTCGCTGCTTGACCACACCGGGCCGATAGGCGAGAGCGAGAAATACATTTCGCGTATCTTTGGCTCGCATCGCAGCTATACCGTGACGAACGGCTCGTCCACCTCCAACCGCATCATCTTCATGGCCTGCGTGGGGCGCGACCAGGTGGTGCTGTGCGATCGCAACTGCCACAAGTCGATCGAGCACGGCCTCACCATGACCGGGGGCGTTCCGCATTACCTGGTGCCATCGCGCAACCGTTACGGTTTGATCGGGCCGATCTACCCCGACAAGTTCAGGGAGGCGAGCGTTCGCAGCGCCGTCGCCAACAACCCCTTGTCGAAGAACCTGCCAGACCAGCAGCCGGTGTTCGTGGTGGTGACCAATTCCACCTATGACGGCCTTTGCTACAACACGTCGCGAGTGCTTGACGAAGTGGGCGGTTGGGTCGATCGCGTGCATTTCGACGAAGCCTGGTACGGCTACGCGAGGTTCAATCCGCTTTACTCGGGAAGGCTTGCGATGCACGGG
This sequence comes from Dyella japonica, assembly GCF_040545895.1. Classification (GTDB taxonomy): domain Bacteria; phylum Pseudomonadota; class Gammaproteobacteria; order Xanthomonadales; family Rhodanobacteraceae; genus Dyella; species Dyella japonica_D. Next base: position 469,388 of record NZ_JBEPMU010000001.1, on the reverse strand, counting down.
CCAGCCTCCGAGCACGACGCGAACGGCCCCACCGTGTTCACCACGCATTCCACGCACAAGCTGCTGGCCGCGTTTTCGCAGGCGTCGTATATCCATGTGCGCGATGGTCGCAACAGCATTCCGCACGCACGCTTCAATGAATCGTTCATGATGCATGGCTCCACCTCGCCGTTCTATCCGATCATGGCGTCGAACGAGGTTGCCGCATCCATGATGGATGGCCTGGGCGGCTTGAGCCTCACGCGCGAGTGCATCGATGAGGCCATTCATTTCCGGCAGATCGTGGGACGTTTGCATCGCGACTTCAGCAGCAAGGGCTCGTGGTTCTTCCGCACCTGGAATCCTGACGTGGTGACGGATCTCAACACCGGCGCCAAGATCGATTTCGTCGATGCGCCACCGGAATGGCTGGCGACGGATGCCAACGCGTGGGTGCTGCATCCCGGCGACAACTGGCATGGCTTTGGCGATCTGGAGGACGGCTACTGCATGCTGGACCCGATCAAGGTGTCGGTGCTTACACCTGGCGTGCAGGACGATGGCTCGCTGGGCGAAACCGGATTCCCGGCAACGCTGCTCACGGCCTATCTCGGCGCGCGCGGCATCGTGGTGGAGAAGACCAGCGATTTTGGCGTGCTGTTCCTTTTCTCCATCGGCATCACCAAGGCCAAATGGAGCACGCTGATCACCGCCTTCCTCGACTTCAAGCGTGACTACGACGAAGACCGGCCGCTCGAGCGCGTGATGCCGGAACTGGTGGCAAACCATCCCGACCGTTATGGCAGTCTCGGCCTGCGCGGACTGGGCGACCAGATGTTCGCGGAGATGAAGCGAACGAATCAGACACAGCATCTGCAGCACGCCTATTCAAGCCTTCCCGATGTGCGCATGTCGCCGGCGGATGCCTATCAGCAGTTGTTGCGCGTGCAGGTCGAGCGTGTGGCGCTGGCCGATCTCGCCGGGCGGACGCTGGCAACGAGCGTGGTTCCTTACCCGCCGGGCATTCCAATGCTGATGCCGGGCGAAGTGGCCGGTCCGGCGGATGGCCCGTATGTGGGCTATCTGAAAGCACTGCAGAGCTGGGACCACACCTTCCCCGGATTTGGCCATGACACGCACGGCGTGGAGGTGGAGGACGGCGAATACTATCTGCAGTGCTTGAAGTCCTCCTGACGAGGACGCTCATGAGCACAGGCGGCGGCAAGAAAATGGGGCTGATGGGGGCGTCCTCATTGGTCGTTGCCAATATGGTGGGCACGGGCCTGTTCCTGTTGCCGTCGAGTCTTGCCAGCGTCGGCAGCATTTCCATCCTGGGCTGGATCGTGGCGGCGCTGGGCGCCAGCGCGCTCGGTCTGGTCTTCGCGCACCTGGGCATGGTCGAGCCCAAGGCGGGCGGTCCGTATGCCTATGCGCGCGATCACATGGGCGCGTTTCCCGCTTTCCAGACCAACTTTCTCTACTGGGTCGCGAACGTCATCGGCAACGTTGCCATCGCCGTCTCGGTGACGGGTTACCTGGCCGTGTTCTTTCCGGTGCTCAAACATCCCTGGATTGCCAACGCATGTACCGCCGGCGTCATCTGGCTGTTCGTTTGGCTCAACACGCGGGACGCCCGCGCGGTGGGACACTTCACGGCGATCAGCACCGTGGCCGGCATCCTGCCGATTGCCTTTGTCGGTCTGCTCGGCTGGTTCTGGTTTCGGCCCGATGTGTTCATGGCCAGCTGGAATCCGGAGGAGATGCCGACCATGACGGCGATCGGGCGCAGCGGCGCCATCGCGCTGTGGGCCTTTCTTGGCGTGGAGAGCGCCGCCGTTTCCGCGGGCGTCATCGAGAACCCGAAACGCAACGTGCCGCTGGCCACCATCATCGGCTTGCTGATCTCGACCGCGATCTATATTTCCTGTTGCACGGTGTTGATGGGCATCATTCCCGGTTCCCAGCTTCGCATCTCCGGAGCGCCGTTCGCGGAGGCGGCGCAGGCGATGCTGGGGCCGTGGGCGGCCGTGATCATTTCGCTGGCGGCCATTCTCAAGGCGTCCGGGTCCCTGGTGGGTTGGATACTCATCGTGGCCCAGTCCGGCGAGGCAGCCGCCCGCGACGGCATGTTTCCGCATCGTTTCTCACTGACCAACAAGCACGGCATGCCGGTTCAGAACCTCGTCATCACCGGCATCATGATGACCTTGATGTTGCTCATCACGACGTCGCCTGACCTGGCCACGCAGTTCGCCCACATCACCGACGCCACCGTGGTGCTGATGGTGTTGCCGTATCTCTATTCCGTCGTGGCCATGTGGCGGCTCAATCGCGACATCGACATGTCGACGGCCAAGCTTCAGTTCTATGTGGTGATTGGCGTGATGGCCTGCCTCTATTGCCTGAGTGTGGTGCTGGGGCAGGGCGCCGAACTCGGTCGCAAGGCGCTGCTCATCCTGCTCATCTCGGCGCCGCTTTTCGCGCTGATCAAGAAACGATAGGCACGGTCGTCCTGGCTGCGGCCGCAAGCATGAACCTGCTTAGAGGAGCAGTGTCATGAACCAAGCGAAGAGTCCCGCAGAACACGGGTCACCCGTGGTTGCCGGATCCGGACTGGACATTCTGGCGCGCGTGTCGGAGATGTGCTTTGGACTGCTCATGGCACTGACGTTTGTCGGAGCCGTGTCCACCGTGGGGCCGGACCAGGAAACGCCATCCACCATGTGGCGTGCTGCCCTGGGCTGCAATCTCGCCTGGGGCTTGGCCGATGCCATGATGTATCTCTTGCAGACACTCATCGGCCGCGGCAATCGGCTGACGCTCGCGCTCGATACGAAGAATGCACCCGACGTGGCCGCCGGCATCGGCGTGGTTCGCAACGCGCTGCCGCCCCTGATCGAGATCCTCGTGTCGGACGCCGATCTGGAGCCGCTCAGGGCCAAGCTGGTCAACCTGAAACCCTTGCCGGAGCGCCCGCGGCTTTATCTCATCGATCTGTTGCGCGCGGCGCGCGTGTTCCTGATCGTCGTGCTGTCCACGTTCCCCGTGGTGCTTCCTTTCATGCTGCTCGATGACGTGCCCAAGGCGCTGTTGATTTCGCGCGTGCTCAGCCTGGCCATGCTCTTTGGTGGCGGCTTTGCGCTGGGCCGCTATGCGGGTCTTGGCGCCTGGCGAGCAGGCCTTGGCATGACGGTGATCGGGGTGTGCCTGACCATGGCGATCATCGCCCTGGGCGGATGATCTGCGACGCCTCCCGCCAGTGCATGGGCGATGACGTCAATTGCCCAGCGATGGCGTGGAGCGATGGTCCAGCGCCTCGGACACGTCGTTGGCTGCCTTGATGAGCAACTGGGTGGTGGTCGCCATGGTCATGTTGGAGCCGCGCCGTTCGATGAAGGGAATGGTGATGGCGCAGATGGCGCGATCGTGCTGCATGACCGGCGCGGAAATATCGGTGACGCCATCGACCACCTGGCTCGCAATGGTGGCAACGCCCACGGTGCGAATGTCGCGGATCGCCTCTTCGATGGGTGCGCGGCGCAGCTGCGGCTCGTGCGCCATCATCATGGTGAACCAGCGTTCGCGGGTGTCGTCGTCCTGCCATGCCAGCAACACGTAGCCGGAGGCGGAGTGGGAAATCGGGCGACGATGGCCCACGCGAACCACCAGCCCGATTTCGCCCGGCGGATCGACGCGTGCGATCACCACGATCTGTTCCTGTGACGGCACTACCAAATGGCACGACTGGTCGATGTCGTCCGCGAGCCTGTGCATGATGGGCAGGGCTGTTTCCACCAGGCTCTTCACCGGCGGCTGTTCCATGCCCAGGCGGAAGAGTCGCGGCGTGATCGAGTAACGACCCTCGCCATCCGGGCGACTGATGTAGTCGCGTTCTTCCAGCACCTGCAGCATGCGGAAGATTTCGCCGCGCGAACGGCCGACGCCTTCGGAGATCTCCGCAATGGTCAGCGGCGCCACGGCGCGTGCCAGCAGTTCAAGGATGTCCAATCCCTTGTCGAGGGCGGGAGCGCGGTATTTGGGAGACTCAGCAGCCATATGCGTCCGTGTTATTGAGTGGCTCGTCATGCAGCCAATGGCGGGTTCTTACGAGTTGATTCCAGCCGGCTCACTACCCGTCATGCTGCGCCGCACCTTGTGGTACATATAAACTATAAGTTCATATTTGCACAATTGTTGCGTCCGTGCCGATGGACGCCCTCGCCAACGGCCGGAGGATGACGTTCATGCACCCACAAGCCGCGCCGATCACGGCGGGTGGTCGCTTCCGGGACGGCGTCCCGCTCCTGCCCCTGGTCTTGATCGTAAGTCTTTTTTTTCTCTGGGGTGTGGCGAACAACCTCAATGACGTATTGGTAGCGCAATTCAAGAAGGCTTTCACGCTGTCCGACTTCCAGGCGGCGCTGGTGCAAAGCGCGTTCTACCTCGGGTATTTCGTCATCGCGCTTCCTGCCGGAGCGTACATGCGGCGGTACGGCTACAAGTCGGCGGTGGTGCTGGGGTTGGCCCTGTATGGTGTGGGCGCGCTGCTGTTCTGGCCGGCCGCGGCCTATGCGACGTATGCCATGTTCCTTGCGGCGCTATTCGTCATCGCGTGCGGACTGGCTTTCCTCGAGACCTCGGCCAATCCCTATGTCACCTTGCTGGGGCCGGCATCGTCGGCAGCCTCGCGGCTGAATCTGGCGCAGGCGTTCAATCCGCTGGGCTCGATCGCCGGCGTGCTGATCGGTCAGCAATTCATCTTTACCGGTGTGCAGCACTCGCCTGCGGAACTCGCCGCCATGAGCGAGGGCGCGCGCGAGGCGTTCATGAAGAGCGAAGCCGCTGCCGTGCAGATGCCTTATCTGATCATTGGCCTTGGCGTGATTTTCTGGGCAGCGCTGATCGTGCTGACGCGCTTCCCGTCGGCGGGCGTTCGCGAGGAAGGCGCACCCGTCGAGCGGGGCGTGTTGAGGCGCTTGCTGCGCGATGGTCGTCTCCTGGGGGCGGTCGCCGCGCAGTTCTTCTATGTGGGCGCGCAAGTGGCCATCTTCAGTCACATGATCCGCTATGCGGAGGCGACGATGCCGGGCACGGCGGACAAGACGGCGGCCAGCTTCGTCACGGCGGGGCTGGTGTGCTTCATGGCGGGCCGTTTTGCAGGCGCGCTACTGATGAAGCACCTGAAGGCATCGCGCGTACTGGCGTTGTTTGCGCTGGCCAACGTGCTGCTGATGGCCGTGGCGGCGCTTGATCCGGGACGAATCGGCATCTACGCATTGGTGGCGTCGAGTTTCTTCATGTCGGTGATGTATCCCACGATCTTCGCGCTGGGCGTGGAAGGCCGTAGCGATGACGAGCGCAAGTTCGGCGCGGCGCTGCTGGTGATGGCCATCGTTGGTGGCGCGGTACTCACGGCCGCGATGGGCGTGGTATCGGATCGGGTCGGCATCGCGCACGCCATGCTCGTGCCCGCCGTATGTTTCGTGGCGATCTTCCTGTTCGCGCAGCAGCAGTGGCAGCGTGCGATGGCGAGAGTGCCGGCATGAGCTGGCAATGCCTGGCGCTGGACCTGCGCGACGATCCCGCGCTCATCGCCGAATACGAACGCTGGCATCGCCGCGAGAACATCTGGCCGGAGATCGTGGCGTCGATCCGCACGTCGGGCATCGAGGAGATGCAGATCTTCCGCACCGGCACGCGGCTGGTCATGCTGATGCGGGTCGGCGCCGATTTCGATCCGCAAGCCAAGGCGCTCGCCGATGCGGCCAGCGAGCGCGTGCAGGCGTGGGAAACCCTGATGTCCACGTTCCAGCGGCCGCTGCCATGGGCCGGGGCAGGGCAGAAATGGGTGCCGATGCAGAAGATCTTCGATCTGGCCGAATGCGCGGATTGATCAGGCCTTGCGCCACAGAATATCGCGCGAGATGCGCGTAGCGTCGCGCTGCCCGGTCAGCGCCATGGTGACGCTCAGTTCGCGCCGGATCAGTTCGATGGCCTGCGTCACGCCGGCCTGCCCGTTGGCGCCCAGTCCGTAGAGAAAGGCCTTGCCGATCAGTCCGGCGCGCGCGCCCAGCGCCAGCGCCTTGATCAGATCCTGGCCGCTGGTGATGCCGCTGTCGAACAACACCTCGGTGCGGCCCGCGACGGCATCGACGATCGATGGAAGCACGTCGATGGTGGCGGGAGCGCCATCGAGTTGCCGTCCGCCGTGATTGGAAACCACGATGGCATCGACGCCATGCTCCACGGCCAGGCGTGCATCCTCCGGATCGAGAATGCCCTTGATGATCAGCTTGCCCGGCCATTCCTCGCGTATCCATGCAAGGTCATTCCAGTTCAGCGTGGGATCGAACTGGTTGGCGATCCACTGTGCAAGTGTGGTCAGGCTGTCGGCCCCTTGGATGCGCCCATCCAGATTGCCGAACGAGCGGCTCGGTGCCTTGAGCACGCTCCATGCCCAGCGAGGCTTGCCCATGATGTCGAACAGGTTCCGCAGGGTCACCTTGGGTGGCACGGAAAGACCGTTCTTGATTTCGCGATGACGCTGGCCCTGCACGGTGAGGTCAGCCGTGAGCATCAGGGCGGAGCATTGCGCGGCGCGGGCGCGGCGGATCAGTTCGCGGGTGAAGCCGCGGTCGCGCATCACGTAGACCTGGAACCAGAACGGCGTGTCGCAGGCGGCGCGCACCTGCTCGATCGAACAGATGGACACGGTGCTGAGGCAGAACGGAATACCCGCTTCGGCCGCTGCACGCGCACCGAGGATCTCGCCGCTGCCGTGCTGCAGCCCGGTCAAACCCGTGGGTGCAATGGCCAGCGGCATGCTGACCGGCGAGCCGAGGATGGTGGTTCCCAGCGAGCGATGGTCGACGTTCTGCATCACGCGCTGGCGCAGTTGCAGGCGTTCGAACGCGCGTCGATTTTCGCGCAGCGTCACTTCATCGTAGGAGCCACGATCGGCGTATTCGAAGAAGGCCCGCGGCACGCGCCGGCGAGCGATCTCGCGGAGGTCGGCGATATTCGTCACGGGCGTCTTCATGCTTCACCCCACGGCCGTCTTGGCTGCGCTTTTCCACACGATGCCGTCAGGGTAGAGATGATCGCGGATCGAGGCATCGTGCATGCGCGCGGAGAAGCCCGGTGCCGTAGGCACAAGGTAGCGCCCTTGTGCGATTGTCACGGGCTCCACGAAATGCTCGTGCAGGTGGTCGACGAATTCGATCGCACGATCCTCCTTCTTGCCGGTGATGGCCACGAAGTCGGCCATGGCCAGATGCTGCACCAGTTCGCATAGGCCCACGCCACCCGCATGCGGAAAAACGCGTGTACCGAAATGCGCGGCCAGCAACAGGATGGCGAGGTTCTCGTTCACGCCGCCCACGCGCGCCGCATCGATCTGGATTAGGTCGACGGCCTGGGCCTGCAATAGCTGCTTGAACAATACGCGGTTTTGCCCGTGCTCGCCGGTGGAGATGGGAATGGGGTGGACGCCGCAGCGGATGGCGGCGTGGCCGAGCACGTCGTCGGGATTGGTCGGCTCCTCGACCCAGGCCAGGCCAATGTCCTTCAGCGGCTTGAGCCATTCAATGGCCGTCTGGACGTCCCAGCGTTGGTTGGCGTCCACCGCGATGGCGATGTCCGGGCCCACGGCGTCGCGCGCGAGACGGCAGCGTCGCAGATCGTCTTCCATGCGCAGCCCGACCTTGAGCTTGATGGTGCGGAAACCATCCGCCACGGCTTTCCTGGCGAGGCGCTGCATCTTCTCGTCGGTATAGCCGAGCCAGCCGGGCGAAGTGGTGTAGGCGGGATAGCCTTCCGCCTCCAGCTGCGCGATGCGCGCCTGCTTGTGTGGCTCGGCTTCTTGAAGGATCGCCAGTGCACGCTCGGGCGTCAGCGCATCGGTGAGGTAGCGGAAGTCGATCTGCGCCACCAGCTGTTCGGGCGTCATGTCCGCAATGAAACGCCAGACGGGCTTGTTCGCCTTGCGTGCGGCCAGATCCCACGCAGCGTTGATCACCGCGCCGATGGCCATGTGCATCACGCCCTTCTCGGGGCCGAGCCAGCGCAGCTGCGAGTCGCCGGTGAGCTGCCGCGCGAACGCGCCCAGGTCGCTGACGATGTCGTCGACCGCGCGACCGACCACCATGGGGCGCAATGCCGCGAGTGCGGCGGTCTGGATGTCGTTGCCGCGGCCGATGGTGAACACCAGCCCGTAACCGGCGAGGCCATCGGACGCATCGGTCTTGAGCGCCACGTAGGCGGCGGAGTAGTCGGGATCGGGATTCATGGCATCCGAGCCGTCGTGCGCCAACGACGTGGGAAAGCGCACGTCGAACGTTTCCAGGGCGGTAATCTTCACCATCGGGCCGGCCTCCGGTGCCGGTGACTCAATAAGAAACGGGACATCGCTCACGCGGATGAAGCAGGATGGGCGAGCACGTCCTGTCGCTGCCGACCCAGTCCGTCGATACCCAGTTCGATCACGTCGCCGGGCTTGAGGTAGGTGGGTGGATGCAGGCCGAGGCCAACGCCGGCGGGCGTGCCCGTGCTGATCACGTCGCCCGGCATCAAGGTCATGTAGCGGCTGATGTAGCTCACCAGTTGCGCCACGCCGAACACCATCGTGCGCGTGTTGCCATGCTGGTAACGGTGGCCATTCACTTCCAGCCAGAGGGTGAGCTTTTGCGGGTCGGGGACTTCGTCCTTGGTGACCAGCCAAGGGCCGATCGGCCCGAAGGTGTCGCAGCTTTTGCCTTTCACCCACTGGCCGCCGTGCTCCAGTTGGAACTCGCGCTCGGAGACATCATTGATCACCGCGTAGCCGGCGACGTGATCGAGTGCGTCGCCGACGGAGACATCCCGCGCGACCCCGCCGATGATCACGCCCAGCTCCACTTCCCAGTCGGTCTTCACCGAGCCGCGCGGAATCACCACGGCATCGTTGGCGCCGCCGATGGCGGTGGTGGCTTTCATGAAAAGCACCGGCTGCTCAGGCACGGGCGCATTCGTTTCAGCGGCGTGGTCGGCGTAGTTCATGCCCACGCAGAGCATCTTGCCCACGTGCGCCACGGGCACGCCGTAGCGTGGTGTGCCATCGATGCGGGGCAGGGTGGAGGGATCGATGGCCATCAAGCGGCGCAGGCCGTCACGGCTGAGCACGTTGGCGCCGATGTCGTCGATCACGCCCGAGAGATCGCGCAATGCGCCATCGCCGTCGATCATTCCAGGCTTTTCGGCGCCACGTTCCCCATAACGGCAAAGTTTCATGCAATGGCTTCCATCAGTTCGACCAGCCGCCATCCACGATGTGGATGGTGCCGGTGGTAAAGGACGATTCGTCGGAGGCGAGATAGACGGCGAGCGCGGCGATTTCCTCCGGCGTGCCGAGACGCCCCATCGGCTGGCGCGCGGTAAAGCCCTGCCATGCCGCCTGCTCATCGCCGCCCAGCGCGCGCACGCGTTCGGCGAGCGATGGCGTCTTGACCGTGCCCGGGCAGATGGCATTGCAGCGTATGCCGGCCGACACGTAGTCGGCCGCGATGGCGCGCGTCAGTCCGATCACGGCGGCCTTGGTGGCGCCATAGGCGAAACGATTCGGCACACCCTTGATGCTCGATGCCACCGACGACATGTTGATGATGCTTCCCGCACCGCGGTTCAACATGCCCGGAAGCAGCGCACGGCACAGGTGGAACATGCTGTCCACATTGATGGCGAACGAGCGCCGCCAACTCTCGTCATCGGTGTCGAGGATGGTGCCGGCATGCACGTAGCCGGCGCAGTTGAACAGCACATCGACGCGCCCGGTCGCTTTCGCCAACGCGCGGATCGCCGCGTCGTCGGTGACGTCGAGCACCTGGGTGCTGATCGAAGGATGGCTCCATGCCAGTGATGCCAGGCTGTCCTCGTGGATGTCGGTGGCCAGCACAGTCGCGCCAGCTTCGGCAAAGGCCAATGCGGTCGCGCGCCCGATGCCCGCTCCCGCCGCCGTGACGAGCGCATGCTTGCCGGACAATCGGCCGCTCATCCGAGGCACTCCACGTCATTGCATGGGCGATACGTGAAACGGGTTGTCATGACATTCCCTCCGATGCAGGCGCCGGCACGGGTGTGGCGAGTGAATAGATCGTCGCGGCGTTGGCGCCAAACACCGCCGCCTCGTGGTGCGGGGCGAAACGTCGTGTGAGTGTCTGCGCGCGGGCTTTCCATTGCTCGTAGGTCGCGTGCGTGGTGAGTACGGGCCAGTCGCTGCCCCACATAACGCGCTGGCCGCCGAAGCTTTCGAAGAGGTGCGCCGCGTAGGGATCGATGGCTGACGCGTCGCCATTCGCATCGATCAATGTCAGCAGTCCCGACAATTTGCAGGACACATCCGGCACCTGCGCGACGCGGGCAATCGCGCTGGCCCACGAGGCGAACTGGCCATCGGCGATGTTCGGCTTCGCGCCGTGATCCACCACGGTGATCAAGCCCGTGTGCTGCGCCAGTCGCTGCGAAAGCGCGCGCAGATGGCGGTTGTCCACCAGCGCATCGAAAACCAGGCCGTGATCGCGCAGGCAGTCGAACGCGCGGTCGAGCGAGGGGCGCGCCAGCCATTCCGTATCGGGAATGTCCTGCACCATCGGGCGGATGCCACGCAGCAGTCCTTGCCCTTGTTCGGCAAGCGCGGCGATGCGTTGCGTCGCGTTGTCCGCTTCCATGTCGACCCAGCCGATGACGCCGAGCACGCCATCGGTGCGTCGGGCGATGTCGAACAGGAACAGCGTTTCGCGCTCATCCGGGGCGGCTTGCACGAGGATGCAGGCGTCCGTCGTCGGATCGAGATCCGGGGGAAGAAACGCGCGCTGCAGCGCGACAGGGGCATGCGCCAACCAGCCGTACTCCAGGCGCGACGGATCCCAGTAGTGGCGGTGTGCGTCGATGATCATGGCGTGGGCACGCCTTGATCGATCAGGCCCTGTTCGATCAGCAGCGCCCAGGCTGCATCGGGAACCGTGGCCTGCATGCGTGCGACGGCGTCATCAACCTCGGACGCCGAGCGCAGCCCGCACACGACATTCGACACCGCCGGGTGTGCGAGCGGAAATTGCAGTGCGGCCGCGCCGACACTTGCACCCGCGCGTGCGCAGGCGTCGTAGAACTGCTGTGCACGTGCCTTGATGGCCGGCGATGCGGGAGCGTAGTCGTAGGTGTCGCCGGGGCCCGCATCCGCGCCGAGCAGGCCGGAGTTGTACGGGCCGGCGATCAGCACCGACACGCCATCGGCTTGAGCGCGCGCCATGACGGATCGGCTGTGTGCCTGTTCGAATAGCGTGTAACGGCCGGCCAGCATGATCGCGTCCAATGGAAAGCGATCCATCACGTCCAGGCAGACGGCTTCTTCGTTTACGCCCAGGCCGATGGCGCCCACCACGCCCTGGCCGCGCAATTCGGCCATGGTCGGCAACGCCTCGTCGAGCGCTTGCGCCAACACTTGCGGGTGACGGGACCCATGCGTCAACGCGCCGATGTCATGCAGCAAGAGCAGGTCGATGCGATCGGTGCGAAGCCGCCGGAGGCTGCTATCAAGGCTGCGCAGGATGCCATCACGCGTGTAGTTGAAATGAGCGCGGCGGCCATCGACGGCGAAGCCGTCACTGCGGTCCGCGCGATCTACGTCCACATCGATGAGCCGGCCGACCTTGGTGGAAAGCGTGTAGCTGGAACGCTCGATACCTTCCAACGCTTCGCCGATGCGCGCCTCGCTGAGGCCGTATCCGTAATAGGGCGCGGTGTCGACATGCCGTATGCCTTGCCGCCAGGCGTGCGCGATCGCTTCCCGGGCCGCCTGGTCGGATACGCCTGCATACAGGTTGCCCACCGGCGCTCCACCAAAGGCGAGTGACGCGAGTCGGGCGGTCGCCCGATCCGGCCTGCCTGGCGAAATCTGGTGATTGTGCAGACCCGGCATCAAAACCCCCAAAACCGCTTTCTGATTGGCCGTGTGACGGCGCGACGGTGCGCGACTGCCCCGGCCGCGAGGCCTTTCGGGCATCCTACTACTTGTGCATAGATAAAAACTAGGTTTATATGTGAGCGGATGGGCGGGCCGCCGATGGTCGAGCCGACAAGCTCAGGCATCGCGATGGCCTTGCCGCCGAACAGATGGAAAGCGCCTGTTCGTCTACCAACGAACGTGGTTGAGGCATGCACAGCACCGGGGTGGTTGATGGCGCCGTTGTCGGATAAGGGGACCGAACCCCTGCATATGGATCGCCTTCGGGACAGAGGTGGCCAGATCGTCGGCACCATCGGGCGGCAGTCGCACCTGGTGCCGCCTTTTCTCGCGGCAGATCTCGGTGGCACCCATGCGCGCATCGGCCTGGTGGTGCCCGACGCGGCGACAGGCAAGCCGGAGATCGTCCTCTACAAGGTGTATCGCTGCGCCGAGCACGCCTCGCTGACGAGCATTCTCCGCAGCTTCTGTCGCGAGCACGACGTGTATCCGGACGTGCTGGTGCTGGCCTGCGCGGGATTCGTCGAGCAAGGTGTGGTGATCAATGAGAGCCTGGCCTGGCCCGTCCTGCTGGAGGATCTGTGCATTGAAGGCGGCTTCGCGTCCGTCGACGTGCTCAACGACTTCGAAGCGTTCGCCCATGCTGTTGGCGATTTCGGGGAACAGAACAGCACGGCCATTGTGGATGGCGTTGGCAATCCCGATGGCGCCGTGGCCGTGATCGGTCCCGGAACGGGGTTGGGCGCCGCATTGTGGCTGCCGGGCCGACCGGCTCGCGTGCTGCATACCGAAGCAGGGCATATGGAATTGGCCGCTCGCCCTGGCATCGAGCAAGCCATTCGCGCGGTGCTGGGGCCGGCAGATGGTTACGTGCCTTATGACCGCGTGCTCAGCGGGCCGGGCCTGCTGCGCCTCTACCGCGCGCTCGCGGTGGTGCAAGGCATGCCGGCGACGCTTACGGACCCCAGCGAGATCACCGCCCTGGCGCTGGCCGGCATGGATACGCTCGCCACGCAAACCGTCGATCAATTCTGTCGCTGGCTCGGCGCGTTCTGCGGCGACGTGGCCATCGCCTTCAACGCGAGCAGCGGCGTTTGTCTCGCCGGCGGTTTTCTCGCGCGAATCACCAGCATCCTGCGCTCCGGGCCATTCACCGAACGGTTCCGGGACAAGGGCGTGATGCGCGCGTTCTTGAACAACACGCCCGTCGTTGTCGTCGAGCACGGACGGCTGGGCGTTCTGGGTGCGGCGAACTGGCGACTGGGGCGCTGATACGACATCTTCCGCCGGGTTCATGCCGACGAAGCAGGGGCAGGGAATGAGATCGAAGTTGCATCGCGTGCGGATGGTGCTGTGGTCGATGTTGCTGTGGTCAGTGGCCAGTTACGCGCAGGTGCGCATCGACATGGATCACGATTGGCGATTCCGTACCGATGCCGCCGACGCGGGCCTCGCCGCCGGCTGGTCCGCCGCGACGCCGGCGGAAACGCGGCTGGTGGATGTGCCGCACACCTGGAACATCGGCGAGGACGACGACTACGAAGGTGTCGCCTGGTATTTCAAGAGCTTCACGGCGCCTGCGTCGATGCTTGCGTCGCATGTCGAACTGCACTTCGGCGCCACGTTCTATCGCAGCCGCGTCTGGGTCAATGGCGTGGAAGTGGGTGGCCACGAGGGCGGGCACACGGCGTATGCGCTGGATATCGGCAAGCAGTTGCGCGCGGGAGAAAACCTCATCGCCGTGCGCCTGGATAACCTCCCCGGCGAGGCCACCATTCCCGGTTACGCCATGCGGCAGGCCGGCAGCGGCAGCGTGTGGTACGACTGGTGGCATTACGGCGGCATCGTGCGCGATGTGTGGCTCACCGTCTCCGATCACGCGCTGATCCGGCGGCAACGCATCACGAGCAAGCTTGGCGGCGATGCAGCCAGCGTGAGCAGCGACGTATTCGTCGAAAACGTCGATGGTGGCGACAGTCGTTATAGCGTGACTGCCAGCATCGTCGATCCCGACGGCAAGGCGGTGGCTCAGGCGCAGCGTGACGTCACGGCAAGCGCAGGACAGCCCGTCGCCGTCACGCTTGCCGTCAACCTGCCGCATCCTCAGTTGTGGAACGTCGGCGACGCGCGGCTCTACCAATGGGTGACGCAACTGCACGCTGCCGACGGCACCGTGCTCGACTCGCGCAGCGAGTCGTTCGGGCTACGCGACATCGTCATTCGCGACCGCCGCCTCTACGTCAACGGCAAACCGGTGCGACTGAGCGGCGTCAGCCGTCACGAGGATTCACCGTGGGAAGGGCTGGCCGAGTCGACGGGAACGATACGCCGCGACTGGTCCGACATGGCCGCCCTGCACACCACACTGACGCGGCCGGTGCACTATCCGCAGAATGACGCCGTACTCGACTTTGCCGATCGGCACGGCATCCTGCTGATACCGGAAATCCCGGTCTGGCAATTCAGCGAGGCGCAGCTCAAGAACCCGAAGCTGCTCGCGCTCGCCAAGGCCATGATGCGCGAGATGATCGAGCAGGACGGCAACCACGCCAGCATCTTCGCGTGGAGCGTATGCAACGAAAGCGACGCCTCCATGCCCGGCGGCCGCGCCTATGTGGATGCGATGGCCTCGCTGATTCGCGAGATCGATCCGGGCCGCTATGTGACCTTTGCTGATGCCGACATCAGCATCAAGCCATGGAAAGAGGCGCCCGTGATGCACGACGTCGACTTCATCATGGCCAACGCCTATTTCGGATCATGGAGCGGTTCGGGCAGCGACGTGGAACCGTGGCTGGATTTCGTCGACCGCACCTATCCCGACAAGATGGTGATCATTTCCGAGTTCGGCTATCCCGGCGTTTTCTCGCATGACAGTGCATCGGCGGACAAGGCGCGCAGCGAGAACCTGCTCCAGCAGATGGATGCCATCCAGCGGCGCAGCTTCATTGCCGGTGCGATCTTCTGGACGTATCAGGATTACAAGTCCCATCGCAACCTATGGGCGGGCCAGACGGAAGGCTATGTCGACCACGGTCTGGTCGACGAGAACAGGCAGCGCCGGCCGTCTTACGCGATTTACGAAGCGCGCAACGAACCACTGTCGGTGGCGACGCAATGGGAGGTCGATGCCGGCGGGCTGCGCGGATTCAAGGCTACGGTGAGCGGCTATCCGGCTACGCATCTGCCCTCGTATTCCATGCAGAACTATGTCGCCCACTGGCGCGCCATCGACGATCGCGGCCACGAACTCGCGCACGGTGACGAAGTGCTGCGCGACCTCGCGCAACCCGTCCATATCGAGGGCGCGTGGCCAGCCGCAGGCAAGGGCGCTGCCGTGCACCTTCTGGTGGACATCATCCGGCCCGACGGCGTGCGCGCCGGCGGCGTGGCCAGCGACTACCACCCGTTGAACATCGGCAGCGCCCACTTCCTCCCGAACAAGGACGAACAGCCATGATGAAACCGGCCGCGCGCTGCGCGCTCGTTGCAAGCTGGTTGCTGTGTGCATCGGCGTGGGCGCAGTCGGCCACGGCACCCACGGCGGATACCTTGCCGCCCGCCGCGCAGGATCAGGCATGGCAGCAGGCCAGCGCCAAATTCGCGCCGCAACGAAAGGCGATACTCGATCGCGTCGCCAAGGCGGCGAGTCAGGGGCCGTTTCGCAGCGACTGGGCCTCGTTGCAGAAATATCGCTCGCCCGCGTGGTACGACGATGCGAAGTTCGGCATCTTCATTCACTGGGGCGTGTATTCGGTGCCCGCGTTCGGCAGCGAATGGTATTCGCGCAACATGTACCAGCAGGGCACGAAAGAGTTCGCCCATCATGTCGCCACGTATGGCCCGCAATCGACCTTCGGCTACAAGGACTTCGTGCCGATGTTCAAGGCCGAGCACTTCGACCCGAAGGCGTGGGCGCAGCTGTTCCATGACGCCGGTGCGCGCTATGTCGTGCCCGTGGCGGAACATCACGATGGCTTCGCCATGTACGACTCGGCACTGTCGGACTGGACGGCAGTGAAGAAGGGCCCCAAGCGCGACGTGATCGGCGAACTGGAGCGCGCCGTGCGAGGGCAGGGCATGCGCTTTGGCGTGTCCTCGCATCGCGCCGAGCACGACTGGTTCTTCGATGGCGGGCGCCATTTCGATTCAGACGTGAACGATCCGCGCAATACGGAATTGTACGGCCCGGCCGTGGCGCATCTGAGCAAGGAAGACGAGAACCTGGCGCAGGACTGGACCTACGTCTCCCAGGCGTGGCTCGACGACTGGCTCGCGCGCACCGCCGAGCTGGCCGACAAATACCATCCGGACCTGATCTATTTCGACTGGTGGATCGGTCACCCGACCTTCCGCAACACGCTGCCCACGCTGCTGTCGTACTACTACAACGAGGGCGCGAAGCGCGACGGCGTGGTGGTGAATTACAAGCTGGGCGATTTCGCTGATGGCGCCGGCACGCTGGACATCGAACGCGGACAACTGCATGACATCCACGCCGCTCACTGGCAAACCGACACCTCGATCAGCAACGACTCCTGGGGCTACATCGAGCACGACACGTACAAGTCGCCGACCTTCATCATCCATCTGCTGGTGGACGTGGTCAGCAAGAACGGCAACCTGATGCTCAATGTCGGGCCGCGCGCCGACGGCACGATTCCCCAAGGCGCGCAGGACACGCTGCGCAGCATCGGCCGCTGGCTGAAGACGAACGGCGAGGCGATCTATGGCAGCAAGCCGTGGCGCACGTTTGGCGAAGGCCCCACCGAAGTGGTGAGCGGCACCTTCCAGGACACCAAGACCAGGCCATATACCGCCGAGGATTTCCGCTTCACCACCGGCAACGGCAAGCTCTACGCCATCGAGCTGGACTGGCCGGGCAACGCCCAGGCCACCATCCATTCGATCAAGCCGGACGACAAGGTCGCTCGTGTCGAATCCGTGGCGGA
Organism: Dyella japonica; assembly: GCF_040545895.1. GTDB lineage: Bacteria > Pseudomonadota > Gammaproteobacteria > Xanthomonadales > Rhodanobacteraceae > Dyella > Dyella japonica_D. Next base: position 452,462 of record NZ_JBEPMU010000001.1, on the reverse strand, counting down.
TGGCCGCGTGATTCCGTTCACCCAGGATGCCGACGGCCTGCACCTGCGCCTTCCTTCCCGACCAATCGGCAGCGATGCGTACGTCTATCGCATCACCTTCTCCACTCCCCGTTCACTCAAGGCTGCGCCATGAAACGATGGATGTCCCTGGCCCTTTCGCTGTGTCTTGCATGTGCGTCGACCGGCGCCTTTGCAAAAGCGCCAACCGCGCTCTTCTACATGATCGAAGTACAGAAATCGATCAACTCTTTCGAAGCACACATCGACAAGGTCGATCTGCTGGTGCCCACCTGGTTTGGCGTGGACGAGAACGGCCTGGTTTCGGGTGCACCGAACCTCTATGTGCTCAAGCTCGCCAAGGCGCACCATGTGCCGGTGATGCCCATCATTTCGGCGGGTGGCGACCGCAAGAAGTTCCACGAGTTGTTGATCAATGAAACCGCCAAGAAGGCGATGATCAGCGGCATGATCGAACAGGCGAAGCTGTACGGCTTCACCGGCTTCCAGTTCGATTTCGAGAACATTGCATGGACTGATCGCGACGCATTGACGTTGCTGACGCAGCAGACTGCCGAGGCGTTGCACAAGCACGGCCTCAAGCTTTCCATGGCGGTGGTGCCTAACGCGCCGGGTTACTCGGGCCGCGGGCCCTTCGCCAAATGGATCTGGGAATACTGGAAAGGTGCGTACGATCTCAAGGCGCTGGGACAGGCGCTGGATCTGGTCTGTCTGATGACGTACGACGAGCACACGCGCTGGACCACGCCGGGTCCGGTGGCGGGCATGCCTTGGGTGATGGCGAACCTCGAATACGCCCTGAAGGTGGTGCCGAAAGAAAAGCTTTCGCTCGGCATCGGCCTTTACGGCTACCACTGGTTTGCCGGCGACCCCGTGGGCGAGGACGGCAAGGAACACTCCAATATCTCCGCGCAATACATCGATGCGGACGAATCGTTCCCGTTGGCCAAGCAATTCAACGCCACCATGCAGTGGGATCCGGTGGAGCACGAGTCGTGGTTCTACTTCTATCGCGACCAGATGCGCGAGTGGGTGTTCCTGCCGGATGCGCACGCGTTTCGCGACCGCTACGACGTGGTGAAGCAATACGGCCTGGAAGGCTTCTGCGCCTGGGTGATTGGTGCCGAGGATCCGCAGATCTGGGAGGCGTTGCCCGATGCGGTGCGCTAAGCGTGGATTGAAGGCAACGATGGCGCTGGCGTTGGCGAGCCTGTTGGGGCTCGCCGTCGATGCCCACGCCACGGCTGCGCCATCCATCATTCCGCTTCCCGCGCAGGTCAGCCTGGGACAGGGCGGCTATGCGATCAGCGCGGCCGCCGTCATCCATGTCGCGCCGGGGGATCGCGCGGCAAGCGAAGCTGCCCGATATCTGGCGGACCTGCTCGCGCGAACGCGCGGGCTTTCGCTGCCGGTGATAGAGGATGCGGCGGCCACGACTCGCGGCGGCATCGTCATCCGTAGCGATGCGTCCGCCAGCGTCACTCAAGCGGAAGGCTATGTGCTTGACGTCGACGCGCAAGGCATGCGCATCACCGCGAGGGATGCGGCAGGGTTGTTCTACGGCGCGATCAGCGCATGGCAGTTGATGACGCCGGATGCGGCTAAGGGCGCCGTCTCGGTGCCTTCGCTGCATATTGCCGACTGGCCGCGATTTGCGTGGCGAGGCCTGATGCTCGACTCGGCGCGGCATTTCCAGCAGCCGGCGGAGATCAAGCAACTGCTCGATGCGATGGCGCAGCACAAGCTCAACGTCTTCCACTGGCATCTCACCGACGACCAGGGCTGGCGCCTGGAAATCCGCCGCTATCCCAAGCTCACGCAGGTCGGTGCATGGCGTCGGCCGCCGGGTGATGGCGACAGCAAGTACGGTGGCTACTACACCCAGGCCGAGGTGAAGGACATCGTCGCCTATGCCGCCGCGCGTCACATTACCGTGGTGCCGGAAATCGACATGCCCGGCCATGCACAGGCCGCCGTGGCGGCTTACCCGGACATTGGCGTTACCGGCGAGCAGCCGCCGGTGTCGATCAACTGGGGCGTCAATCCGTACCTTTTCAACGTCGACGAGCACACCATCGATTTCCTGCATAACGTGCTGGACGAGGTGATGGAGTTGTTTCCCTCGACCTTCATCCACGTGGGTGGCGACGAAGCCATCAAGGACCAATGGAAGGCATCGGCGGCCGTGCAGGCACGCATGCGCGCGCTGGGCATCAAGGACGAGAACGCGCTGCAGAGCTGGTTCATCGAGCGCATGGGGCAATACCTGGCACAGCATGGACGTCGACTGATCGGTTGGGATGAAATCCTTGAGGGCGGCGTGCCGCCGTCCGCTTCGGTGATGTCCTGGCGCGGCACACAGGGCGCCATTGATGCGGCAAAGCTGGGGCATGATGTCGTGCTGTCGCCGGCACCGACGCTCTACTTCGATAACCTGCAGAGTCACCTCGACGACGAGCCTTCCGGACGGCTGGGCGTGCAGACGCTCGCCAGCGTCTATGCGTTCGAAGCTGTGTCGCCCAAGTTGTCTGCCGCGCAGGCGAAGCACGTGCTGGGAGCGCAGGCCAATATCTGGACCGAGTACCTCACTGCGCCCTGGCAGATCCAGCATGCGGCGTTTCCTCGACTGGACGCCCTGGCCGAGGCCGCCTGGACGCCGGCGAACGCGCGGCACTACGACAACTTCATCGCAAGGCTTCCCGCGCAGTTCGCCCGTTACCGGGGCATGGGCATCGACTACGCCGACAGCGCGTTCGCCGTCGATATGCGTGCGCAGCGCCTGAATGAAACCGCCGACAAGGTTCGTGTCACGCTTGCCGCGCAGGAATCGTCCGTCACCATCCGCTACACCACGGACGGAACCATGCCGGTGGCAAGCTCGCCTGCCTACCACGAGCCAATCGAAGCGACGCTTCCCGTCACCATCAGCGCGACGACGTTTGCCGCTGACGGAACGCCCTTGGCGCGCGTAAGCACGCAACGCTTCGACGCGCGGACGCTTGCGAGCTATGGCGATCGCGCGCTTGAAGGCTGCCCGAAAGGTGACCTGGGCCTGCGCGTGCCGCTGCTGCCCGACGCCACCTCGCCTGCGCCGGTCTACAACGTTGATGTGATGAACAGCTGTTGGCGCGTGGCGAAGGTGCCGCTGGACGATGTCTCTTCGATCGACATCGATGGCGCATGGCTCGCCCGCAACTACGGCCTGGCACATGACGCCTCGAAGGTGGTGGCGCGTGCATCGCACACGGCAGCAGGCGAGCTCGAAGTTCACCTCGACACGTGCGATGGTCCGTTGGCGGCGAGCATGCCTCTGCCTGCGAAGGGCGTGCCGGGCAGCACCTACCATGTGGCCGCTTCCGTTGCTGCGCATGGCGGTACGCACGACCTGTGCATCTTCTCGACGGCGCCGATTCAGGGGCCGATGACGGGCCTCAGTCGTGTCTCGTTGAGTTCTCCCGCGTCGCTTCGCGCAACACCATGACCTGGCGGAGCACATGCGAATGAAGCGATGGCATCGGGCCGGTCGGTTGGCGGCGCTCCTGTTCGGCGCGTCGCTGGCGACTTCCGCCTTGGCTGATGAAGCGACTGACCGCGCAAGCAGCCTGGTGGCGCGCATGACGCCAGCGGAGAAGATCGCGCAGTTGCAAAGTGCCGCGCCGGCGATTTCGCGGCTTGGCGTTCCCGCGTACGACTGGTGGAGCGAGGGGCTGCATGGCTTTGCGCGTTTTGGCGAGGCGACCGTGTTCCCGCAGGCGATCGGTCTTGCGGCGAGCTGGGATCCGGCCTTGCTTCACGCCGTGGGCGGGGTGGTCGCAACGCAGACGCGCGACAAGTTCCTCGCCACGGGGTTTGACAAGAATCATGGGCGCTACAACGGCCTGACGATCTGGTCACCCAACATCAATATCTTCCGCGACCCTCGCTGGGGGCGTGGCCAGGAGACCTATGGCGAGGATCCACGCCTGACGGCAACGCTTGCCGTGGCCTTCATCGAAGGGCTGCAGGGCGACGACCCGGCGCACCCCACGGTGATCGCCACGCCAAAGCACTTCGCCGTGCACAGCGGCCCGGAGCCAGGCCGTCATGGCTTCGACGTGGATGTGTCCGCGCACGATCTCGAAGACACCTATCTGCCGGCATTCCGCGCCGCGGTTGTCGACGGTCGTGCGGGCTCGATCATGTGTGCCTACAACGCCATTCATGGCGTTCCCGTCTGCGCCTTGCCGTGGCTGCTTGGCGAACGCCTGCGCAACGACTGGGGTTTCCAGGGCTTTGTCGTGTCCGACTGCGATGCGGTGGACGACATGACGATGTTCCATCACTACCAGAAGGACAACGCGGGCTCGGCCGCCAGTGCGTTGCGTGCGGGCACGGATCTGGATTGCGGTTCGGCTTATGCGGACCTGCGTGGCGCACTCGCAGACGGCAGGATCAGCGAGCACGACCTCGACGTGGCAGCGACCCGGCTGTTCACTGCGCGCTATCGACTTGGCATGTTCGACGCGTCCGCGCCAACGCCACGGGACGATGCCGAGGCGGATCGCGCGCTGGCATTGCGCGCAGCGGGCGAATCCATCGTGCTGCTGAAGAATCGCGCGAACACGCTGCCCCTGAAACCCGGCGGCCGCATCGCGGTAGTGGGGCCCAACGCCGATGCCTTGTCCGTGCTGGAGGCTAACTATCACGGCACGGCGCGGCAGCCTGTGACACCACTCGATGGCCTGCGCGCGTTATGGGGCGAACAAAACGTGCGCTACGCGCAGGGCGCCACGCTCGCCGAGGGCGTGACGGTTCCGATTCCCGAGACCGCGCTGCGAGGCGATGGGATGCATGTCACGCGCGGCCTCAAGGGCGAGTACTTTCGCGATGCACGCATCTCCGGCAAGCCGGCGTTCACGCGATTCGACAGCAAGGTGGACATGGATACGGATCACGCGCCACCTGCGGCCGGACTCGATGCGTCCCGCTACGCGGTGCGCTGGACCGGGCAGCTGTTGCCGCCTGGTGCAGGCGATTACACCCTGGCCGTGCGGATGGATCGATGCTTCGACTGTCGCGGGCACGATCCCGTGCGTCTTTATCTGGATGGCCAATTGATTGCCGGCAGCACGGGTGGCGATGAGCCGCCTTCGGTCAAGCTGCATTTTGACGACACGCATCCGCACGATCTGCGCCTGGAATGGGAACACAGCGGCGAGGATCAGGGCATCCATCTGGAATGGATGGCGCCCGCGGATGCGCAGCTCGCCGAGGCAGCAAGTGCGGCTGCCGACGCCGACGCCGTGGTCGCCTTCGTGGGCTTGTCGCCGGGTGTGGAGGGCGAGGAGCTGAAGGTCGATGTGCCAGGTTTCATGGGTGGCGACCGCACCGATATCGGTCTGCCTGCCTCGCAGCAGAAACTTCTTGAAACCGTTGCGGCCAGCAAGAAGCCGCTGGTAGTCGTCCTGATGAGTGGCAGTGCCGTGGCCTTGAACTGGGCGAGTGAGCATGCGGACGCCATCGTCGTGGCGTGGTATCCCGGCGAACAGGGCGGGCTGGCCGTGGCGCAAACGCTTGCCGGTGTCATGAGTCCCGCTGGCCGCCTGCCAGTGACGTTCTATCGCGACGTGCGCGATCTTCCGCCGTTCATCGATTACACGATGAAGGGCCGCACCTATCGCTACTTCAAGGGCGAACCGCTGTATGCGTTCGGCGATGGCCTGAGCTACACCACGTTCGCCTACGATGCGCCCGAGCTGTCCGCGCAAAGCCTGAAGGCGGGTGACTCACTCGACGTTGCAGTGAGTGTGCGCAACACCGGAACGCGAAGCGGCGATGAGGTGGTGCAACTCTATCTTGCATACCCTGACGCGCCCGATGCGCCGCGTCGGGCGCTGGTGGGGTTCCAGCGTGTTTCACTCGCAGCAGGCAAGCAGCGGACCGTGTCATTCCATCTCGATGCGCGCGCACTGAGCCTGGTGGATGCCGACGGCACGCGTGCCGTCAGGGCAGGGCGCTACGCATTGTTTGCGGGCGGCCACCAGCCCTCGGCGGGGCAGCTGCCTGCAACGTTCACCGTGACGGGCCACGCCGACGTGCCACGCTGAGCATGCCGATGAATGGCATGCTCGCTGCGCAATGTTTGCTCTTGTGGCGACTGCCGCGCAGGCGTCGCGGTCATGCCGCATCGGGCGCGCGTTCGGCGTTGCGGGCCGGCCGCCCTTCAGTTCGAAGGGAGCGGGCCCGCGTTGAACACCTGAAACTCGCGGATGGAAGCATCGCCAACGCTGGAGAGTATGTTCAATCGCACGCGCTGCGCGGTGACGCGCGGAAACACGTCGATCTTCATGTGGCCAATGGCTTCGGCGCTCGCTACTGCATGCCACGCCTTGCCGTCGAACACTTCGATGGCGTACTTGCGCACGTGCTGGCCGTCATCGAGCCATTCCATGGTGAGCGTACGGTCGAACGTCACCGGGTGGCCGAAATTCACTTCGAGCGTGGCATGCCGGGAGCCCGCCGGCGCGGACCAGAACGTATTCTTGTCGCCATCCAGCGCTGCCTCGATGTTCTCGTCCGTACCCACATGGTGGCGTGCCAGGTTGCTGGCGTCGCCATAACGCGCGCGCAGTGCCTTGCCAAAGGCTTCGAGGCGAGCGACGTCAGCGTCGGGGAGTCGGCCGTGGCGATCCGGCGCAATGCCCAGCATCAACTGGCCACCGCGTCCGACGCTGTTCTCCCAGGTATCCACGAGCTTGGCCACGCTCTTGAGTGTGCCCTCGTCATTCGGATGCCAGAACCAGTGCAGGTCGTGCAGCGGCGTGTCGACTTCCACCGGGCGCCAGCGCCGGTAGCCGTGGCGATCGATCACGTTCCAGTTCTCGCCTCGGATGTAACCATCCTCCTGCCCAACCCAGCGAAGGTCGCCGTACTCGAACAAGCCCATGTCGGCAAACACCATGGCATTGGGCTGGTAGGTGCGCAGCGTTTCGATGTAGCGCGGAAAATCGTAGACATGGCCTGCGCTGCCCGCGCCGTCCAGCCACCATTCGACGAGCGGCCCATAGTGCTGCGCCAGTTCCTCTACCTGCGCGCGGTAATACGCATCGTAGGCTTGCGGCTCCGCATAGCGGGGCTCATGCCTGTCCCACGGCGACAGGTACACGCCGAACTCCAGCCCTTCAGCACGGGCGGCGTCGGAAGCAAGACGAACCAGGTCACCCTTGCCGCCCATCCACGGGCTGCTCTTGACCGAGTAGTCACTCTGCGCCGTTGGAAACAACGCAAAACCGTCGTGGTGCTTGGCCACCATGACCATGTAGCGCGCACCCGCCGCGCGACTGGCTCGCGCCCACTGCAGCGCATCGACATGGTCGGGATTGAAAACCTTGGGATCGGCGGTGCCGTCGCCCCATTCGCGATCGAGGAAAGTGTTCGTGCCGAAATGGACGATTACGCCGAACTCCAGGTCCTGCCAGTGAATCTGCTGGGGCGAGGGCGTGATGTCCGTTGCCTCTTGGGCCGACGAGACGGTCGATGCGAAGGCCATGGCGAGAGCGGCGCCGAGGGCAGCTGGTAGAAAGCGCTTCATGCACCACCTTTGACAGAAAGTGTTTGGACGTAAAGACGTCCGTGAGTGGAGATGCATTAAAGGGCAGTGATCGTTTCGGTGTCAACGACATAAAGCGTCATCACGCAGGAGAAACTTGCACGAGTTTCTCTCCGTTGTGGCTTTGTCTTTTTGTCGCGTCGCGCTGGCGCCAAAGCCACGCTGGCACTGCGATGCACGCTACGTCGCAAGAGCTTGCCGCCCGTCGCTGCCCCGCAACGCCGCGACCCGTTGGGAGCGAATCTGTAAGCATCAAGACAGCTTCAGCCGAGCGGCCATTCGCCTCATATCCAAGCGAAATCATTGCCTGGGCAGTTGTTCGGCATTTGCTTGTTGCAATGCAACTTGCATCGATCTAGTTTCGCTTTATAACGGTATTTCCAATCAAATATGAACCTCTAGTTCGTATATAAATTCTTTCTTGCGACGGGAGCGGCGGGACCGATGCGGAGTGGGGCAGCAAGGGCGTGCAGGCATGCGGGGGCATGAGTCTGCCGTGGTGTTGGCGAACGCACTTGCGCGACAGCGCAGGTCCTTATCCAGGCTGGGCTTGTGCGGTTCCAGCGACTTGAGGGAGCGCAACGCGCGCGGGGATGGCACGAGGGCAACAAAGGGTATCGCGAATGGACGGCCTGCAGAAACGTCGTCAGGCCATCGCGCAGCGTCATCAAGAGCAGGACGGCATGAAGCGTCTATTCCGGATCAGGGACCGCGAGAGCGGACCGGCGCAGGCGAGCGAATACAGCGCACAAAGAAGTGAATAGAGCAGGCGAGCGCAAGGCTCAACAGCAATCACAACATTGAAGCTTTTCGGGGAGAGTCAACCATGAACAACATTCGTTTGCGACGCAGCGTACTCGCCAGTTCCCTGGCGCTGGCCCTTTTCGCGCCGCTCGCTTTCGCACAATCCGCGGCGTCCGGTGGTGATCCGTCATCCGCGCAGCAGTCGTCACCGGGCGCGCAGTCGTCCAGCAAGCCGGACAAGACGGTCGACCTGCAGGGCGTCACGGTCACCGGCTCGATGATTCCGCGCGCGCAAGTCGAAGGCCCGGCGCCCGTGGTCTCCGTCACGGCCGAGCAGATCAAGGACCAGGGCTTCACCACGCTGTGGGAATTCCTCGATTCGCTGCCGCAGGTGGGCCAGCAGACGTCGGATCCGGCCTCGTGGGGCTCCAGCTCGGTCAATGCGCGCTCGGTCAACCTGCGCGGCGTTGGCCCCGGTTTCAGCCTGCTGTTGATCGATGGCCATCGCGTGGTGGATTACCCGCAGCCGTTGAACAAGCAGAGCAACTTCCAGAACTACAACAACCTTCCCATCGGCATGATCGACCATGTCGAAATTCTCGCTTCCGGCGCTTCGTCCATCTACGGCTCGGATGCGGTGGCGGGCGTGATCAACGTGATCCTGAAGAAGAACTACCAGGGTGACGAACTGCAGATCACTGGCGGCGGCGCCACGCGTGGCGGCCGCAACTACGGCGACATCAATTTCTTCGGCGGCAAGTCCGGCAGCAACTGGCACATCCTCTACAACCTCGAACAGTCCAACCGCACGGCGCTGTGGGGCAAGGATCGTCCGTATCAGGATTCGGTGTCCGATGCAGGCTATGGCGCCTGGGGCCCGGCATCGCGCATGTTTGGCTATCAGTACGACGCGGCTGGCGCGATTGCGCTCTCGGCGACGGATGCCAACGGCATGTACATCACGCCGCCGGCCGGCACTTGCTCGAAGTTCACCAACTCGCAGCTGAGCCAGTCGCACTCGGTGACCACCAACGGCACGCAGATCGCCAGCGTGACCAACAACGGTTACTACTGCTCGCAGCCCGCGCTGTTCCAGAACTGGGTGCTGACGCCTGGCAGCCGCAGCCAGAACGGTTATATCGCCGGCGAGTACGACTTCAGCAATGGCTTGCAGCTGTATGGTTCGGCCGCTCTCTACGACACCACCGGCATCTCCAACACCCAGTTGCCGGTGGAAGTGACCGGCCAGTTTTACGATCAGAGCACGGGGCAGGTGATCAACCAGGCGATCCGCCAGTTGACCGCGCAGGAGATGGGCACGGCGGCCAATACGCATGACCGCGAACAGAACTGGAACCTGCAGGTTGGCCTGATAGGCACCCTGTTCGACAACCGCTTCAACTGGGATTTCAATCTCAACAGCCAGAAGTACACGGTGCGCGAAGACTATACGGGCATCAACATCGATGGCATGAACAACTTCTTCCTCGGCAAGCAGCAGGGCACCACGGCCGATGGCCTGCCGATCTACAACATGAACTGGCAGCAGTGGTGGAATCCGATCACGCCGCAGCAGTACGGCCAATTCGCGGTCAACGGCGAAAACACGTCGTCGTCGTGGCTGGATCAGGCGCAGTTCCGCATCAACGGCGATCTGTTCAAGCTGCCGTGGGTGGACGAGTCCGTGGGTTGGGCTGCAGTGCTCGAAGCCGCGCACAACGGCTTCCTGCTTTCGCCGGACCCGCGCTCTGCCGATCCGAGCACGTTCCAGAATCCGTTCGGCGCGTATCTCACCGGCGGCGGCACGCGTCAGCGCTTCTCGCTGGGCACCGAGTTCCGCGTGCCGATTCTCGATTCGCTGACCTGGACCATTTCCGGTCGCGGCGACAAGTACAACGATGCCAGCAAGGCGGACGTGGCCAAGACCTGGGGCACGGGCCTGGAGTACCGCCCGTACGACGGCCTGCTGCTTCGCGGCAGCTACGGCACCAACTTCAAGGCGCCGGACATGCAGGCCATCTACCTGACCGGCTCCACGTCGCCGGTGGGTGATTACCTCGATCCTCTGCAGTGCATCAACGCCATCAAGTCCGGCGTGTCCAACAGCACGTGGTGCAGCCTGGTGCAGCGCCCGACCTCGCAGTACTACAACTTGAACACCAACGGCAGCCGCCTGCTTGAACCGCAGACCGGCCATTCCTGGACCTATGGTTTCGTGTGGCAGATTCCGGGCGTGCAGGGTCTTTCGGTGTCGGCCGACTACTGGCACATGGGCGTGGACAACGCCATCGAGTACCTCGACAAGGACACCGTGCTGGTCGACGAAGCCGGTTGCTTGACCGGCCTGCAGGCCAACGGCACCTCGGCGTTGTCGCCGTATACGGCGCACGTGCCGGGTTCAGCGTATTGCCAGATGGTCACGCAGATGGTTACGCGTAACGCGGCCGGCCAGATCATTTCGGAGAACTCCGGCCCGATCAACGAGGCATCGCTGTACGTCAGCGGCATCGACGCGTCGCTGGATTACAAGATCCACACCGACGATTACGGCAACTTCCGCGCCGGCATCAACTACACCGACAACCTCTCGTACAAGCAGCGCGTGCTGGCTTCCGATCCGTTGCAGAACACGCGTTACAACAACGTCGCGAGTCGCATGACCTGGATCGCCGACTGGACCAAGGGCGACTGGGATGTGTCGATCTCCGGCGTGCGCGACGGCAGCATGCGCGCTCCGAACTACGCCGGTTGCGTCGTGTTGCCCAACGGCATCCAGCCGGGCATGGTCAACGTGCAGAATGGCAGCGAGTCGATCAGCACGGGCGTGTGCCAGGTAACGCAGGATGGCAACCCGGTGACCGTGGATTCCGCCACGTACCGCGGTCGCACGCCGGTGTGGATCACCTGGAACACTGCGATCGGCTGGAAGATGAACCCGGATACCACGCTGAAGCTCACGGTATCCAACATCTTCGACAAGGTTGGCGCGATTCCGTACTACGCCGGCGGCTTCGAGTTCGTCACCACCGGACAGACCGCCGATGAATACAACGGTCGCGAAATCTTCCTGACGTTCGACTACAAGTTCAAGTAAGACCGTGTTTCCCTGCCTGTCTCAGGCATGACTCCCCCCGGGTCTGACGGGACGGCCTCGGTACCGCCGAGGTCGTCCCACTCAGGTTCGCAAGGGCAGGGGAGGCGCACTCCGCACGACTGGCGCCTTCCGGTGTGAATCAAGGAGTGGGGCGTATGCCGTTCCGGAAGAAGTACTCTCGCGAAAACACCGTTTTCGCTGGGCTTGCGCGTTTTGCCAGACCTTCCTCCGTGTCACGGCGTAACCACCGTTGGCTAGGTGTGGCTTGCGCGCTATGTGCAACGGCAGCCATCGCCAGCGATCCGCCATCACGTTTCGTACCGCCAGACGCAGCCACGATCGAGCGCCAATGGGTGGAAGCGAACCGTCCTTTCGATGGCGCGCGTCAAGCCGTGCTTGCGCAAACGCATAAGGCGGCCTGGCAGGGCGCCGTGTCGCCGAACTGGAAGAGCCTGACCGCGTATCGCACGCCATCGTGGTACCAGGATGCGAAGTTCGGCATCTTCATCCACTGGGGCGTGTATTCCGTGGCGGCGTACAAGGGCGAGTGGTATCCGCGCCACATGTACGAACGCAGCGGCGAGTACGCCAATTACTACCTGCATCAGGTGAGCACGTATGGAGCGATGCCGCAGGTCGGCTACAAGGATCTGATCCCGCGATTCAAGGCAGAACATTTCGATCCGCAGGCGTGGGCCGCGTTGTTCCACGCGGCAGGTGCGCGCTACGTGGTTCCGGTGGCCGAGCACCATGACGGCTTCGCCATGTACGACTCCAAGCTATCCGACTGGACGGCCGTGAAAATGGGGCCGCATCGCGATGTGATCGGCGAGCTCGCCAAGGCTATTCGCGCGCAAGGCATGAAGCTTGGCTTGTCGTCCCATCGCGCGGAACACGATTGGTTCTACGAATACGGCCGCAGCTTCGACTCGGACGTCAACGATCCGAAGTACGCCGCACTTTATGGGCCGGCGCATCCCACCGAAGGAGCCAAGGGTGCCGACGGCAAAGACGTGGACTGGACCTTCGTTTCGGACGCCTATCTCGACGACTGGCTCGCGCGCTCTTCCGAAATCGTGCAGGACTATCACCCGGATCTGATGTACTTCGATTGGTGGGTAGGCCAGCCGCGCTTTCGCGGTGCGCTCGCCGAGTTTGCCGCGTTCTACTACAACCAGGCCGCCTCGCGTGATCAGGGCGTGGTGCTCAACTACAAGCTCGACAACATGATGCCCGGCACCGGCACGTTGAACATCGAGCGAGGGCAGGCCGCCGATATCCTTGCACAGCCATGGCAGACCGAAACCTCCGTAAGCCCGGACTCCTGGGGCTATGCCGAAGGCGACTCCTACAAGTCACCCGACGAAATCGTCCAGCTGCTCGCCGACGTGGTGAGCAAGAACGGCAACTTGCTGTTGAACATCGGTCCTAAAGCCGATGGCACGATTCCCGACGAAGCCAGGAACATCCTGCTGGCCGTGGGCCAATGGCTGAAGACAAACGGCGAAGCCATCTACGGCTCACGTCCATGGCAATGCTTCGGCGAAGGCCCAACCCAGGTCGCCGCCGGCACCATGCAGGACACCAAGACCAAACCCTATACGCCCGACGACTTCCGATTCACTACCCATGATGGCCAGCTCTACGCCATCGAAATGGAATGGCCCGCGAATGGCCAGGCGCTGATTCATTCCATCACGCCATCCATGGCGGTTCGAAAAGTAACCTTGCTGGCTACAGGCACATCGATCGCATTCCAGCAGAAAGCCGATGGTTTGCACCTTGAGCTGCCGAAGCGTCCGCCCGGGCCGCGAGGCTACGTGTATCGCATCGAGATGGCGGGAGTCGGACGGTAAAGCGGGCAACTACTAGTCCCGTGCGGGAAGCCGATTTGCGTATCCAAGAAGCAGGGAATGCCGCGGTGCTGATGCCGGGCTCAGGTGTCGGTGCCCCTAATTGGCGTCACAAGCCATCGCTGAAGCTAAAGAATAGCAAAAACAATAGCATGCGGACCCGGCCCGTGATCGGCGATTCCAAAGATGGTCACCTGGCGACACCTATCCAGCGCATTTAGCGGCCCAGTGCCGTCAAAGCAGCGCACACCTATGTCATTGATTCAGTGAATTTATGCGATTTTATGCAACTCCGCATAATTATGCAGAGACGCATAATTTGGTGCCTCGCCTGCCTAATTAGGGATGGCAAGAATGGCGGCAAGGCCAATCATTATTGCGGCCCCAACGCCGACAACTCTCTGGCGTGATGTGCGCGACTCCGCATTCCCGCCCTAGCCAGGTGTGGCCCGCCCCGGAAGTTGTCGCCAGGCTAGCTGCAGAGGTCGCTCCGGCCAGCTATGCACCTGTTCCTTAGGCCATCTACCGCCAAGGCCAGTGACCCCTGGTGACCAACCTTGTCGGAACCGTCTGCGCCTAGCAGGTAGTGACATTTATCGCGATCGCTTAGACCACGCAGTGAATCTGACCGGCGCCATTCCCTTGGAGGTCATGGTGACCTTCATCTTCTCGTGCCCGCGCGCGTCCTGCGGGCGCCATCCAATCACCGTCGTGTTCGCCAGGCTCTTAGCCCCTGGCTGGTGCCGACTGTCACGAATCTATTGCTCCGGTCTTCACTTCAAATAAGAGGCTTTCATGCAACTTGCTACGTCCCATCCTGTAATCGATAAGCCGTGTACCGAACGCCTCCGCGAGAATCGAGGTCGCCGCCGGCGAATTAGCCGCGCAATAGCCGGGCGCGTGGCCCGGCTGCTTGAGCAATACGAAAACGGGGAGCAAATGGGCCCCTGGGGTGCGGAGTCCGCAGCGTTTGAAATCGAATGCCTGTTCGGGATCGATCGCCGACAAACACTTCAGTATTTCATAGCCGTCGAGGCTGAGGCCGAAACTCTCAGCTTGTACAGCGGCGAGCTAAGTCGTTGTCAGCGCTTGTTTCATGGCAATTGCATGGTGACGCCGCGACTTCCATAGGCCTCGGCGGAGTACGACGACTGAAGGTTCTCGACGGCCCATAGAACCCGGCGCTTCCCTCGAGTGACACCAACATACGCGAGTCGGAGAGCCTCATCAGCCTGTGCATTGTCGTATGTCACTCCGATAGGGAAGCGTCCGCTGCTCTCATACACCGCGTTTCGGAATGGATGGGTTTCGCCCGGGCTACAGTCGCCAACCATGATGGCCACGGTCGCCTGCAATCCTTTGGCGCGGTGATATGTCATCAGCCTGAGACCGATCCTTTTCTCCAACGCGTTTTTAAGCGCGCGACGCGTCGAGTTGCTTCGCGTCATAACAATTACTCGCTCCAAAGGATCGCCGCCAACTGACACTGCGTACTCATACTGCTCATAAATTATTGGAACCAGTTTCTTCGCAAGCCACTCATTGATATCGGTTCCGTCCTTCACTGGCTTCTTTCCGTACTGAATGATGCGGACACCATGATCGGAGTCTGTTCCGAGATGTGGTGAGTCACAGTGCTTGTCTGTCTTTTCGACAATGCGCTCCGTCAGAAGCGTTGCATCGTCAACGATCTCTTTGGTGCTTCGGAAATTTGTTCCCATCTCAAGCTGTCCCGATGGACCGAGCTTAGAATCAGAACGAAAGTATGCCCCGAAATTCATAAATAGCTCGGGCGAGCTGCCTCGCCAGCTATAGATCGATTGCCAGTCGTCGCCGATGGCCATGATGCTGATGGGCCGATTGGGCGCTTGCTTTCGAAGGCGTCTTTGCGCGGCCGTCAGCCAATCGACAATCAAGGGCGAAATATCTTGGAACTCATCGACCAAGAGGTGACGCATTCTCGACAACACGGATGGATCAACATGCATCGTGTCGATCTGCGACGCCGCCTGCATGAACGTCCGGTCGAAGGTGATGACGCCCGCATCATTGAGGGTGTTCTCGAAGTATCCCCAGAAAATCCCAAGCGCAGTCGCGAAGTCGTGCTCGGATGGCATGAACGTACTGAATGCGGGCAGCTCATTGAGAAGCCCAATGACATCGCGACCCATCGAAGAAATGAAGCCGGCTTGCTGGAGGAACGCCTTAGGCAGCGGGGATCCGGATTTCTCTCCCGGCAAGCGGAACATGAACTTTGGAGGGTTCTCTTCGTCAGCGGCCTTCGAGGTCCCTGCATGACGCCGTGCCAACGTTTCGACGTGGCGAAGATCATCCGGCGTCTTAATGACTAAGTACTGAGACTCGCAGTAGAGCGAGAAAATATTCTGTCGGACGCGTGCCACCGCACCGAGGGTCATCTGGTCCTTTCCTGGCGGTCCAAACAGGCCTTCACCAGCACCCTTGGGGCAGGCCAAGACAATAAGTGGGCCGTCTTCACCAATTCGGGCGTCAGCAAAGAAGGGGTATCCGTTTACGGAGAAAGCCTGAATTCGCTCATTCTCGACGCCGCAGTCCGAGGGGAGCGGCCAGCCCAAAGCAGCCCATGAAGAACTCAAGGTATCTGATAGCTGAGCGTCGCGATCCGACGCCGAACGAATGGTCCGGGCGGGATAATTGCTCGCCGCTTTCTTTGAGTGAGGGTTCCTGTCTTCCAGAGAGTACGCCAGCAGCTGGAAAACGAGGCGGCGAAATCGACGATCGTCCCGGTAGGCAGCTCGATAAGCGGTGTCCAATAGCGTCGCTTGCGGCTCTGAGAGATCGGTTGCGATCAGAGGATTGTCAACCTCAATAGTGGCGATCTCCTCCTCGGACACTTCGTCCCTATCGTCCAGGATCTCAAAGAACTGACGGCCTGGCATGGCCTTTCGCGTTAGGCGTATAAGCAGTGAGTGAAAGGTCGAGACGTTGGGTCGGAGGGACTCGGGGTCAATCTCCTTCCTCTGCCAATGGCCAAGAACACGGGCGAGTTTCTCGCGGAGTTCCTCGCACGAGGCCTTCGTAAATGAGACCACGGTCACCTGGTCCAGCCGGATACCCATGTGTTGGACCATGAACACCACGCGGAGGATCAGGGTTGTCGATTTGCCCGACCCTGCGCCGGCTGAGACACAGGTTGACGGGTGATCCGCAAAAATCATCCGCCACTGATCGACTGTAGGCTCCGCAAGAATTTTTGCGTCGACAGCAGCGCGTACTTCGGCACGCATTCTTTCCATGGAGACTTCGGTTACAGGGAACCTGGAGGGGCCGTATAGAGTGTCTTCCATGAATTTGGGGCGAAACGGCGTGCGCTCATCGACCAACGTGAACACCGACGAGCCAGCCGTTAAGCCGGCCTGGTAGCCATCTTCGTAACCCTTTTGGTGGCCCTCGGTGCGGCCACTTTCCTGTCCTTCTTGATAGCCCTTGCCGTACCCATCTTGTCTGGCTTTTCGAGCGCTCTCTTCGCGAGCGCTCTGTAGCATCGCTCCAATTTCGGATGAGAGACGCTTGATTGCCCACTGTTTGACTGTCTTCTTGACCTTTTCGCCTACCGCTGCAGACAAACTCAAAACCGTCACTCCCTGTGGCATTAATCACGTAGTACTGCTACGCCTGTATCGGCGGGATGTGAGTAATCTGTAGTTGCCAAATGAGCGAATCGGCTCCGTTGCGTGCACCATCGAACTGAACCAGCGAAGCACATGGCACGTCAGTGCGCCCAGGGGATACAGCGGCGATGCTCTGCACAAATGCAGAAGCCGTCTTCTGTAGACGCGGGCAACAAAATCGTTACCGTTTGCGATCAGCGCTGCCGGCTCACTTTCCTGTGCCCGACGAAGGATCTGCCAACTCAGGAACGTAGGCTACAAGCGCTTCACGATTCAGCAAGACGATCTGTTGTTCGGCCGCGGGCCTTGGCACCGAGGAAGCCACGCCGAGGCGTTTGAGCAAGTAGTACACCAGCGCCTGGCGAGTCGGGATCTTCAGCTGATCGCCAGTCATTCCATAGTCAAGCGCAATAACCCGCCGCTGCCCCTCGCTCAAATCAGGATGCGGACCGATGATTACATCCAACTCCTGGTCCCAGGCCTCGTCCGCCGGAACCGGATCTTCGGAAGGGTCGCCGAGCGAGAGCGACAAAATACGCGCGAATACGAAATCGCGGTATGCGCGCCGTAAGTGGCAATAGCCGCGTATATGCCATCGCGCACCATCGTAACCGAGTGTCCGCGGACTAATTAAGCGCTCGGAGGGGTCGGGGTGGCTAACGGCCTGGTAGTGGATTTGTAGCGTCCGCTGTTCACGGATAGCGGAGAGTGTTTGGCGCAAGTAGTTCTCCGGTACCGATCGCGCCGGATGGCGAACCACGTCGGTCTCGGGAGTTGCGCCCAAGAAGCTAAGGTCGGGCGACAGCACCTTCAGTGTCAGCGCATAGAGTTCCGCCAAATATCGATCGCTAGTCGCCTCGGCGAAGACCGGCTTAAAAGATGCTTGAGCCACATAGGTCTTCTGCGACGGGTCGTACTGCATGTTCGCCGGAGCCAAGTCCATGTACTTAGCCAAATCCAGCGAAGCCTGGGGTATCGAGATACTGAAGAAGTCCGTAAGAGCCGAACGATTCAGTCGTCCCTCCCAGGCGAGCCGGGTATCGATGAATTCCAGTCGACGGTCTTGGCCCCAGCGGCCACGAGGCGATCTCACTGACTCCAACTCATTGTTTTTCATGCAAACACCTGAAAAGCGCAAGATATAACGTGACTAATGATTGTATCCATATAACCATTAGACGTATCATAGCACGCGGCCGGCCCTTCTGCCGCCCTAACCGCGTGAGGATGGCTGAATGAGTGCGATGGTCACGTTTTTCCCTGTGGGCTGCGGCGACATGGCGCTGATTCGCCTTGCCGATGAGCCTGCCACCCACGTGCTGGTGGACGTCAATATCCGCGTAGCGGCCGATGATGATGCGGACGACACGCGCGATGTAGCTAAGGATCTTCGCGATCGCCTGCCGCGCGACGCAAAGGGGCGCCCTTATGTGGACGCATTTCTGCTAAGTCATCCGGACAAAGATCACTGCACCGGGCTGGAGAAGCATTTCCACTTGGGCCCCATCGACGAGTATCCGTCCGATGACCAGCCGGATGCGGAGAAGAAGATTGTTATCCGCGAGATATGGTCATCGCCCATGGTCTTTCGTCGCGCCTCCAAGAATCACACGCTGTGTGCGGACGCCAAAGCCTTCAATCGGGAAGCTAAGCGGCGCGTGCAGCGCTTCCGCGATGGCAAGCTATTGATCGATGGCGAGCGCGTGCTGATCTTGGGTGAGGATGAGAATGGTAAGACTGACGATCTCGGCACAATCTTGATCAAGACCGGCGACAAATTTCGCACAATCAACGGCCGCTGGAGCAGCTATTTCGAGGCACACCTACTCGCGCCAATGCCCAGGCAGGATGATGACGATGAGGAGCTACTGTCGAAGAATCACTCCAGCACCATCCTCAATATGCAGCTCGCGTCATCCGCACTACATCCGGATAGCTGCCGCTTCCTGACTGCCGGTGATGCGGAAGTTGCGATCTGGGAGCGCCTGTGGAGTCGCTACAAGGCGACGCCAGATGTGTTGGCTTACGATCTCCTGCTCGCACCTCACCACTGTTCATGGCATTCCCTTTCGTACGACAGTTGGTCCAGGCTTGGGGAAAAGGTCAAGGTTTCTCCCGACGCACGATCCGCCCTAGGTCAGGCGCGCTTCGGTGCCAGGATTGTGGCTAGCTCCAAACCGATCAAGGACGACGATTCCGATCCGCCGTGCATTCGTGCCAAGCGCGAATACAAGGCAATTCTTGGGGATCACAGCGGTATATTTCATTGCACAGGGGAAGAGCCAAATGCGAGGTCTCCCGAACCCTTGGAAATGGAAATTTCCGCGTCTGGTGTCCGGCGAAAGGAAGCGCGAGCCCGTGGTGTGGCCGCAGTGACCGCGGCGGCGGCGCCACGAGCGGGATGATCCATGGCATTCCTTGAATGCGGCCTGCCGCTATCCGGCGATGTGGCCTCCCTGCCTGTGGATTCTCCCTTTCTTGCGCTGCTGCGAGCCTGCGAGAAGCATCCCGACGTTGACGTTGTAGAGCTGCGTCGCGCTCCTGATGGGGAGTCTTGGCACGCCATTGTCGTGGACATCGGTGACGGTACTGTCGCCGCCCGGAACGATGTAGGTATTCATCCGCGAGAACGCTTGGCGTTAGTCCATCGCCCCGGCGCATCGATGCCCTTCGAGGCGCGCCCGCTCCGCAGCGATTTTCCAGAAACGCTGCATCAAAACGGCGTACTTCAAGGCGAGCTCCGCTCGCTATGCCTTTATGACGTCCCATGGTCGAGTCTGGAGCGTACCTGGACGCCGGGCCAGTTCCTGACGCGGGTATTGCAGTGGCTAGAAAAGACGGCCGATGGAACACTGCATGCTCGTGATCAGGCATTGGAGCAGCTGTTCTTTGATTCTGGCTGGCGAGTGCTGTTGCCGGTCGGATTCGGTGACGCCATCCAGGATCAAAACAAAACGTTGCGATTGCGTTTGCTCAGCGAAACTGCGGAGCGAGTGACACTCGCGGCGTCATTTGATGTCGACGAATCAACCCCGGGCGTAACACCACCCCTGCAACTCCTAACGTTCGAAATTTCCGGCGTCACACATCCGCCCGTTCAGTACTTGCCAAAAACGCTTGGTGACCTCGAGGATCGGTTGGTACAGGTGGGCACGTCTGTGTTTCCGGCGTTGATTGAAGAACTGTATCGGTTGGCGGCCGGTGAGGGCCTCCTAGTGACTGCTGCCGAAAGCCGGATCAACATCCTGATGCTGATTCGGATCCCTCGGTTGCGCGATGGGGTCACCGAGCGGCTCGATGTTTTGGCGTTTTTGGTCGAGACAGACCTGGCTCGTCTGGGGCTTGCGATGGGCGTCCTCTACCAAGGTCAGCCGGGTGGACACGTTTTCCGCGCCGTCGCTCTTCAAGGGGATGTAGGGCAAGCATCATCCTTGGCAGTCACTCCTTCGAGCGACTGGCGAGACATTCGGGTTACACAAATGCATGTCCGCCATCGAGTAGATCGCGCGGCCGCTCGCGGCTGGTCCGGTCTGCCTGAGGGGAGCGGCAAGTTTCGGGGCCTGCTCGCAGGTGCCGGAGCCCTAGGTAGCACCCTCGCGCTCCTATGGGCACGTGAGGGTTGGGGATCCTGGACACTGGTCGACCCCGACATGCTCGATCCACACAACGTTGTTCGCCATCAAGCTTTTGACATCAGTGTGGGACGGTCGAAATCGGAAGTGGTCGGTGCGCTTATGCAGTCCGCCCTCGGCGAGAGGGATCCGCAACTGCAGACGATCCGAGGAAAGGCCAATGACTGCGAGCACGAAGCGCTCGTCGCTGCAATTGCGAGCGCCGACTTACTAATCGATGCCACGACCTCTCTCGAGGTACCGCGCGATTGGTCACTGCAAGACGTTCCACGGACTGCATCAGTCTTCCTTACACCTTCCGGCGGCAGCTCTGTGCTTCTCATCGAGGACGCGGCTAAGCACTTGAGGGTAGCGGCGCTTGAGGCCCAGTACTATCGCGCCGTATTACGACAGGAATGGGGCGAAGCTCATTTGCAAAGCACAGCCGAGATACGTGTGGGGGCAGGCTGCAGGGATCGTTCGCTGGTCATGTCCGCTACCCGAATCACGCTGCACGGTGCGCTGCTGAACCAGGGCTTGCAGCGCGCAGCCGAGGCAAGTTCAGCGGCTATCCGCGTATGGTCGTTGGATGGGTCTGCGGGCAGTGTCCACTGCTATGACGTCCCTCCTTGCGAAGTGCGGCAGTCTTCCGCTGTCGGGTGGACTATTTACTGGGACGTCGACTTGGAATCCCACCTGCAATCGCTAAGGGCTCTGGCGCTTCCCAACGAAACGGGCGGCATCTTGGTCGGCGTGACCGATCACAAGGCTCGCACCATTTATCTTGTCGACGCTTATCACGCTCCCTTGGACAGCGTTGCAACTCCTAGAGAGTTTATTCGGGGGAAGGAGGGCGTCGCAGATCTTCGCCTGCGTTGTGTTACGCGAACTCGCGGCATGGTGGACTACGTTGGCGACTGGCATTCCCACCCCCGTCACGCCTCCGCCAGGCCAAGTCAGACTGACTTAAAGCTGGTGGACGACTTGGCTCAAACCCTTTCCGCAGACGGCGTCCCGGCCATCATGGTCATCGCCGGCGACAAGGGGAGTCTGACCATTACGTTGCGCGAATCACATTAGGCAGGATTGCGACTCAATTACTTATCGCATCAGTGCGGCGCCGTGCGCCGCGAGGATCAGCCCGGGTGCTCGCATGAACGATTGCTACGAAACGTATTTCCTTTCCACTCCAGAACAGGAAGAGAGCGGCAATGAACTATGAGATCGATTTTCTTCCTATAGGGGAGGGTTCCGGAGACGCAATCGTTGTCCGCTACGGTGACGACACCGAGGGCTATTACCTTCACGTGGTCGATGGGGGGCGTACTGCGACGGCCGAAACCATCATCAATCACATCAACCAGTTCTACCCTGGCTACCACATCAACCATATGGTTCTGTCGCATGCCGATGACGACCATGCCACTGGCCTTATTGGTGTGATGGAGAAGTTCGATGTAAAAAATCTATGGATGAACCGGCCGTGGCTATATGCTGCGGAAATTCTTGACCACTTCCACGGCAACTTTACGCTGCAAGGTCTGATAGACGACATCAAGGACCGACACCCGTATCTGGTGGAACTTGAGAGGCTTGCTCTTCAGAAAGGGACCCATATCCACGAGGTCTTTCAGGGAGTAAAAATTGGCGCATTCACTGTACTCGCGCCCACGAGAGCCCGATATATCAATTCGATTCCTGACTTTGGCAAGACACCCGAAAGGTACTCGACCGAATCTGCTGAGTCGCAAAGCTTCGGTCTGTTTCGATCATTGGTCGAGGCTGCGAAGAAGAAACTTGAAGAAAAATGGGACGTGGAAACCCTCGCGAAAAACGCCGTGACGTCGGCATCAAATGAAAGTTGCGTGGTGCAGTATGGCCTATTGGGCAGCCAGGGCGTCCTGCTCACAGCCGACGTGGGACCCATCGGGTTAGCTGAGGCCGGTAACTTCGGTGCTCAGCTCGGATTGGATCGGCCCACGTTCGTGCAGGTGCCTCATCATGGAAGCAGGCACAACGTAACTCCCTCAGTGTTGGACATGTGGCTTGGGCCAAGGCAACCGAAAGGGGCAGTCGTCGGAACGGCTTTCTGCTCGGTTGGTTCAAACAAGCAAGACTACCCGCGCGGGCAAGTCAAGAACGCCTTCATGCGCAGAGGCTTCATGGTCTACAGCACCCGCACGACATGGATATCGCACTACGGCGGCGGCGGGCATCCCGGCATGGTTCCCGCAGTTCCGGAGCAGTTTGCTGACGAAGTGGAGGGACTCTGATGGATCTTTTTAAGTTCTTCGACGCTTACTCCATACGCGCCAGGCTGTTTCCCGCGATCATCGCTGCAGCTCCCGCGCTCGCTGCACTTTCGCTCCTAATCTCTTGGAAGTCATTTGGGCTTTCAAACCTCATTGCAACGCTGGGGATACTCGTTCTCCTGTTTGCCATCGCGGACTTCTCGCGCGCTCGTGGCCGCGGGATAGAGGGCAAGCTCTACGCTGAACACGGAGGCATGCCTTCTATCATCATGTTCCGCCGAAACGACAGCACCATCGATGCTGGCTCAAAAGACCGATATCGATCGTTTCTAGAGGGAAAACTGGCTGTGGCGGCCCCAAGCCCGGCAGAAGAGAGTGCAGACCAAGCCGCCGCAGACGCCTTCTATGCTCAGTGTGGTAACTGGCTTCGTCAAAACACTCGTGACACGAAGAAGTTTCCCATCTTGTTTGGGGAAAACATTACTTACGGTTTTCGTCGAAATTTGCTTGGCGTCAAACTGTTAGCGCTGTGCTTGAACATGATCGTCGTGGCGGGTTGCATATTCATCTTGTGGCGTCTGTCGTGGCACAGCGACACGCCGCAAGGAAGCCGAACTATGGTGGTCTTGGTCGTGGCGGTAGCACATGCCGCGTACATGCTTCTAGCGGTGAGTCGCACCGCTGTTTGGGACGCTTCTAAAGCTTACGGCCGTGAATTGATTCTTAGCTGCGAGTCCTTCTTGACACAATCGAGGAGCACCACCAAGAAGACAGCCGCACGCAAGGGTTCTTCAAAGATGGACAAGACAAACCCGACACCAGGGCAATCCTGAGCGACAACCTCTGCCCGATGTGCTCGACGGCTTCGCTTCATATATCAAACCAACCCAGCGCGTAGGCAGGGTGGTTTCCTCAGATGTTAGATACCTCCCGCGAGGATTCTGGCAATGCCGAAGCCAGCGCTCGATTTCTACCAGCTGTTCGTATTGCCGGCCTGGATGGAGTATCAGCTTCAGCCAAAGAGCTTGCGGCATGCCATGGTTTTAGCAATTGGCCTGCATCACCTCGCTGACTATGTGGCCATGGAGTCATATGCCGGATCTGAAGATCGCAGCGCAATGACTGCGGCCACGACGGAAGTCGTGCTCGGATGGCATGAACGTGCTGAATGCGGGAAGCTCATTGAGAAGCCCAATGACATCGCGCCCCATCGAAGAAATGAAATCAGCTTGCTGGAGGAACGCCTTAGGCAGCGGGGATCCGGATTTCTCTCCCGGCAAGCGGAACATGAACTTGGGAGGGCTTCCTTCGTCAGCGGCCCTCGAGGTCCCTGCATGACGCCGTGCCAACGTTTCGACGTGGCGAAGATCGTCCGGCGTCTTAACGACTAAGTACTGAGACTCGCAGTAGAGCGAGAAAATATTCTGTCGGACACGTGCCACCGCACCGACGGTCATTTGGTCCTTTCCTGGCGGTCCAAACAGGCCCCTACGCAGGGCCATGCAGGGGAGCACGGCCTGTAACCTTGTCTCGCCCTGGCCAATGACCGGCCGGACCCCATAAATGGCGCCCGCCGGGAGCCCCACGTGTCGTTAGTGGCCACGGATGAATATGTCGTGGACGAATGCCTAATACGCGCTTCGGCCTCAGAGGTCGATTTGCCTGGCGTGCAGGTCTGGATAGGCACCTGGGGCATTTTTCGCCTCCCATACGAACCTGGCACGTTGCCGGATCGCTACGGAGATACCGGCTTCCATCTCACGGAAGGTATGGTTCGTGAGATGGCTAAGGCCATCGCCAGTGCGATTGCCCTTGCCCTATTAATTCACGAAGGAATGGGTAACTGATCCAGGCTGAGTAAAGCGGTGAAGCACCCACCAGGGGAACTAGCTGTGGCGCAATTCAATATCCGGGTCGATGGTGCAGATTGCGCGGTCACTATCTTCTCTGACCCCGCTGGTATTACTTGGAGGGCGATGGTTGTTCGTGAAGACGCTCCGAAACGCAGCTTCTATGGGCGATCGAACGGGATCGGATTCGATGACACGAGCTTAATTGCTCAGATTCAAGGCGAACTGGACAAGGCTTTGTCTCCCCAAGACAGTGGACCGTTGTATCACGCCTTCCGTACTAACCACACACCTTCTTCAGTGCACGCTGTCGATAGGCTGCAGGGGAGACTCCAACGGCGCGGCGGAAGGAACGGCTGAAATTGGCGGCATCGCTAAACCCGAGTCGCTGCGCTATCTGAGCTACGGTACTCGGAGAATGCTGTAACAGGTCGCAAGCTCGCTCGAGGCGAACTTGATGCAGAAGCTCCCGGAAACTTACATTTTCTCGGCGCAGATAACGGTCGATAGTGCGGGGAGACACCCGATTGCTCCGGGCGATACTCTCCAGCGTTGGCGGGTCTCCCTCCACCTGGAGAAACATCATGCGCAGGTACTGCACCCAGTCCATGCCGGCGGCGCGGGGGCGGTTCGCCAGATCGCTGCAACGTTTTTCGACGTCCCTTACCACATGGACATCAGCAAAGGGCAGGTGGTGATCCAGTACGGAGGCACCCATGACCACCCGTATACCGGGGAGGGCGTTTCCGTCGAAATGATAGCGGGTCGGCGCCAGCGTTAGATAACGCACATGATGCGGTGGTGGTGGCATGGAAACGTAGATGTCGTACGTTTCCCTGGATTCCTCCGGAAGCATGAGGCGAAGCTGGTTGTCATGCGCGACGGCCAATGCCTCGAGATAGAAATGCAACGTCTCCACCGGCATCGCCATGGCCGGTGTATAGATCGCTTCACCCGTGCCGGTCGGATTTCGTTGATAGCGAAGGGTGAACGTCTCGGTCATCAGGTGGTAGTGGCGCGCCACTAGTCGCAGGACTTCGTCGATGCTTCCGCAACTGAGCATGCCGTAGCCAAGCAGGTCGTGGGATGTCATCTTGATCAGTCGGCCCAGCTCGAAGCCAAAGTCGCTGCGGCCGGTAAGCCTGCGCCCGCTGGCAATGAATGCCTCCATTTCCATGGGTTCCAGCGTGGCGTCGCGGCGATCGAACTTCGCGGCGTCGATGCCAGCCATGCGCAACAAGGCATCGGTATCCACGTCCTGCGTCCTTAGCCAGTCGCGCAACAGGACCAGGTATCGGACCGGGACCTTGCGAGCAGCGTTCATGGCTATCCCTCCTGGCGGCCTGGGTGCGGCGGCTTGTCGAAAACTGACTGGCAGATGTCGTTATGGGACATCGCGCGACGCAGGCTTTCCCGCTAACTATGGCGTCTAAGGAAGCACTCCGGTCATAGGGAGTCGCGCTCGGCCGATTCTAGTCGGCCGCCATCATGCTTGCCACCAGAGGCACCCATGTATCACGAGCACGTCCGGACCACGGTTATCGACGACGAAGCGCTCCCCTGGGTGCCTTTCGCGCCCTATTCGAATGATGTGTACCTCAAGTACTTCAAACTGGATCCCATTCGCGGCGAGATGATTGTCCTCATGAAGGTGCCGGCGGGTCTGGAGCTTCCGCGGCATCATCACTCGGGCACGGTCATTGTTTATACGATCGTGGGGCGTTGGAAATATAAAGAGCACGACTGGATTGCCGGTCCCGGTAGCGTGGTCTATGAGACAGCTGCCTCAGCCCATACACCCGAGGCGATTTCCAAGGAAGGGCATGTTCTCGCGCTGACCATCGTGGTGGGTGACGTGGTCCTTCTCGGCGAAGAAGGGCAGGTGCTGGCCATCGAAAACTGGAAGACCGGCTTGCAACGCTATCTCGCCTTCTGCGAGCGCGCAGGGATCGCGCCGCGGGACCTGACGGCCTTCTGTTGAGCTGGCCGCATGAGTGGAGCGAACACTCACCCCGGGAAATGGGGCTGGCACGGGCGCAGATCGGGTCACTGAGTGAGTTACGTGCTACACGTGTCAGTGCGGTTTGCCACTCAGCAGCGGGGATCATTGCAGGGAAGGCCAGTCGCGGCGTGGTGTGATTTTGGCCGCAAGCTTTGTGGAGTGCTCCCTATCAGGGGTGCGTTAGTTTTAACGGACTATCTTCAAGGCATTGAATTGCATGCGTATCGTCATTGTCGATGATCACCCCGTCGTTCTTGTAGGCCTTAAGGCCACGCTGCATGGATATGACGCCGCCTTTCGCATCGTAGGCGAGGCCCGTGACGGTATGCAGGTCATGGCAGCCCTCGCGGGCTCACCCTGCGACCTGCTCATTACCGATTTCAGCATGCCTACCGCAGAACCCAGCGAAGACGGATTAGGCATGCTGAAGCGTATCCGGGCGACCTATCCGAACGTCCATATCATTGTTCTCAGCATGGTCCAAAGCGGTGGCCTTTTGCAGCGCATGCTGGACCTTGGCGTCAGAGGTCTCGTCGACAAGCATTCGATGACGAAGGACTTGTGCCTCGCCATTGAGGCGGTGCGCTCTGGGCGTATCTATGTGGCAGATAACGTCCGCAAGCGGCTGCCGCAGCAGCTTGATGCGAGCGAAGTGGTGTCGTTATCAGCCCGTGAGAGTGAAATCGTTCGGATGTTTTCGTTTGGCCTGACGGTGTCCGAGATCAGCCGGCGAACTGGGCGAAGCGTCAAGACCGTCAGTCAGCAGAAGCGCGACGCCATGCGAAAACTAGGCATCGAAAGCGACAAGGAGCTGTTCGACTACGCGAGATTCAACGGGATGCTCTGATCCGTGGCCTGGGAGGTACCTCGTGGCTCTTCTTTTACCCGTGTCGCCGCTAGTTGCTATGGGTGTTGCGCGTGCCTGCAAGGGCGCTCGTCGCCTTTTTGTGTCAGGTGTCGGTTCACGGAACCATCACGTCGTGCATGAAAACTTCCTGGCCGCATTAGCTCCATCGTTCTGCCGCCTGGATACAGCCGTGGTATCCAGGCCAGCGAGCATTTCCGTGCTCAGGCTGTTTCCAGTCGTGAAGGATCACGTTGTGGCCTATAGCAGCCTCGCATCTCGCACGGTCTCCCCCCCCTGTATGCGCCCCCGATTCCGGGGTTTCGGTTATCCGGCTGAGCGGATCGATATTCGCGCGCTAAAAGCACGCACGGGCGGCTTTCTTTTGATTTATAGGAATCTTCCGATGGGCCCGGACCAGACCTGTACGTAGCTTTGAAGTCAAGGTGCCCCAATCTGCGTGGGCTTGCGAGACGACGGTAGAGTCCATCGCCATGTAAGGGGCGACGGCGATGCATGTGAAAGGTTAGATCTATCGCACTTTAAACAGGGGACATGGGGATGGATATCGCCACGAAGCAGTACGCGACGGGCATGCGTGCTGCACTGACGCGCATCAATTTTCGCGGCGTCACCGTTGCATGGACGACGTTGTCGGCAGCCATGTTGATGGCCACGTCCGTGCAGGCGCAAACCACGCGCCCGAACGCCGGCCAATTGCTGCAGCAGACAGCGCCGGCGTCCCCGGCCGTGCAAGGGCGAAATCAGGGCGTCACGTCGCCCGCGCCCACCGAGCAGAAGTCGTCGACATCGTCGGCGACCGTGTTGGTCAAGGCGATCCATTTCTCGGGAAATGCGCATGTCGACGATGCGAGCTTGCGCCATTCGGTCCCGGAGATCGGGCAGCTGGAGGGTACGTCGGCGACGATGGCGCAACTCGATGCCCTTGCCGTTGCGGTGACCCGCTACTACCGGGAACGCGGTTATTTTGTGGCGGTGGCCTATGTGCCGAAGCAGACGGTTGAAGACGGTGTTGCGACGATCGCCGTGCTCGAAGGCAAGCTTGACAAGACCCGCGCGGGCCAAGACGGTGGCTACGATCCGGCGCGCGTGCAACGTTATGTGGACGAAGCACTCTGTGGCGGCAGTTCGACCGCCTGTGAAGGCGCGACGCTGACGCGTGCCCGTGCGGATCGCGCGGTCGGTCTCGTCGCGACCCTGCCTGGCGTGGCGAGTGCGTCGGGTACGCTGTCGCCCGGCGACGCCGTGGGTACCACGGATTTCACGCTGAATGCGGTGCCGGGGCAGCGCGTCACGGGCGTGCTGGGTGTGGATGATTATGGCAACGAGTACACCGGGCGCGTTCGCCTGACGGGTGACCTGCGTTGGAACAGCCCGCTAGGTATCGGAGATCTCTTGGCCGCCGATATCGCGCTGTCCGATCGCTGGGGGCTGGATGGCACGGTCGGGCGCGGTGCCTTGAATGGCGTCATCGATTACAGCTTGCCGGTGGGTTACGACGGTTGGCGTGTCGGCGCCAACTACACGCACCTGCTATATCGGCTCGGCGCGCCGTTCAACGCCACCAACGCTCATGGCGGCAGCAACGAAATCAACGCCTACGTGTCCTACCCGTTGCTGCTTTCTCCGTACAAGCATCTGTGGTTGCGAGCCAGCTTTGGCGTCAAACGGTTGTCCGACAGCGTACTGGCGGAGACTTACCATACGCGCGACACCAGCGGGACCCTCGGCCTGTATGGCGATGCCATCGACACGCTGGGCGGCGGTGGTCTGAACCAGTACATGGTGTCGTTCACGCGCGGCGTGATCAGCTATGGCGATGGCCTGCGGGCGGTCGATACGCCGAATGCGGCGGGCCATTTCAACAAGCTGGACGTGAGCGTTTCGCGTGACCAGACCCTGGGATATCTGGCGAACAACACGCAACGGATCAGCTTGTACGGCGCGCTGCAGGGCCAATGGGCCAGCACCAATCTCAACTCCGTCGAGGACTTCACACTGGGTGGTCCGGCCGTTGTGCGTGGCTATCCCGTTGGCGAAGCCCCAGGCGATGAAGGGGCAGCCGTCACCTTGGAACTTCGCGATTCGTTTGCGCTGGCTGCGCTGGGGGGCGACAACCTCACGCTCTCGCTGTTTCGCGACGACGGCTGGTTGAAGGTGAATCACTCGCCGTGGGCGGGCTATCAAGGGCCGCGGGAGCGCCGCTTGGGCAGTACCGGCCTGGGTGCGGATCTGCTTCACCAGCGCCGCTACGACTTCAAGTTGATGTGGGCGATACGCGATCCCGGCGGTGACGCCGATACCGCCACGCGCGACCACCGCAGCTGGCTGTGGTTCCAGGCGCAAATCTTCTTCTGATGTCCCACGTCTTCGGTGCGATCGCACCGGGAGCGCGTACACATGAATGCCAAACTGTATCGTCTTGTCTACAACAAAAGCCTGCGCTGCGTCGTCGTAGCGCCGGAGATCGCGCATAGCCGTACGGCGGTGGGTGCGACCGGCGCATCGTCGAATCGCATGCCGGCCGTGCGGCCTTTGGGCGCGGCACTGGCATTGATGATGGGCGGCGCACTGCATGCGCAGAGCCTGCCAACGGGTGGCAACATCGTAGGCGGGCAGGGCCACATCGGCACGTCCGGCAGCACGATGACGGTGCAGCAGAACAGTTCGCGGTTGGCGGTCAACTGGGATAGCTTCAACATCGGCGCCGGCAACACGGTGGTGTTCAACCAGCCGTCGAGCAGCGCGGTAGCGTTGAACAATGTGCTGGGCAACAACCCGTCGCAGATCTACGGCAACCTGCGATCCAATGGTCAGGTATTCCTGGTCAACCCGAACGGTATCCTGTTCGGCAAGACGGCCCAGGTGAGCGTTGGCGGCCTGGTCGCCAGCACCTTGCCGATCAACACCTCTGCCTTCATGCAGAGCAAGGGCGCCTACACCTTCAGTGCCGCCGGCACGTCGGGGCAGGTGATCAACCAGGGCCAGTTGAAGGCGGTCAACGGTGGTTTCGTGGTGCTGGCCGGCCAGCAGGTGATCAACCGCGGAACGATCGACACGTCCACCGGAACGGTGGCGTTGGCGTCGGGCAGCAGCGTCAGCCTGAAGCTGGATAACAGCGGCCAGCTGAGCGTGAACGTGACGGCGTCCACCTTGGGGGCGCTGATCCAGAACCAGGGCCTGATCGCGGCAGACGGTGGGCAGGTGCTGCTCACCGCGCGCGGCCTGGACATGCTGCAAACCAGCGTGATGAATCTCAGCGGCATCGTCCAGGCCAACTCGATCGGCACGAAGAACGGCCGGATCGTGATCGATGGCGGCAACCCGGCGGCCGGTGACAGTGGCGTGGTCTCGGTGAGCAACGCCACCCTTCGCGCGGCGGGCGCCGCCGCGGGCGAGCAGGGCGGCACGGTGACCATCACCGGCCCCTACGTCGGCATCGAGGGCGCTGCGATCAATGTGAGCGGCGCCGCCGGAGGCGGCACCGCGTTGATCGGTGGCGAGGCGCACGGCGAGGGTTCGCTAACGCATGCGCAGATGACCCATGTGGACGCCAACAGCACGATCGATGCGTCGGCCACGGAACGTGGCAATGGCGGCACGGTGGTGCTGTGGTCGGATGAAGCGACCGATTTCGACGGCGCCATCCTGGCACGCGGCGGCATGCTCGGCGGCAACGGCGGCTGGGTCGAAACATCGAGCGAAGGAAACCTCCATTTTCGCGGCAATGTCACCACCACGGCGCCGCGTGGCGCGCAGGGCACCTTGCTGCTCGATCCCTACAACATCGTCATTGGCAATGGAAGTTCTAGCCCTTCGCCGGTGAACTGGACCGGCGTGTCGTGCGCGAGCGACGTCACCTCCAATATCACCATCGGCATGGCGGATCTGTCGGCGCAGTTAAACTCGACGTCCATCCAGTTGGTGGCCAAGAACAACATTACCGATCAGGCGGGTGTTGCTGTCACGGGAACGACCGGCACGCTGATCTTCCAGGCGGGCAATGCCTCGCTGGTCGGCACGTACAACGTCGCTGGCGGTCTGGTGTTCAACGTCACGGGCACGGCGCTCGTTGCCGGCGTGATCTCGGGGAGCGGCGGCCTGACCCAGGCGGGCACGGGCACAACGGTTCTCGCCGCCAACAATACGTACAGCGGCCTTACGGCGATCAATGCGGGCACGCTGCAAGTGGGCAATGGCGGCACGGCCGGCAGCCTGGGCACGGGCAGCGTCACCAACAGCGCCAAACTCGCGTTCAACCTCAGTGGCGCGATCACCGTCGGCAACCTGATTGGCGGTACGGGCAGCCTTACGCAAGGTGGCACAGGCACCACCATTCTGGCCGCCAACAACACCTACAGCGGCGGCACCACCATCAGTGCGGGCGCGCTACAGGTGGGCAATGGCGGCACTACCGGCAGTCTGGGCTCGGGCAGCGTCATCGACAACGCGGCGTTGTTGGTCAACGTCGGCAGCACGGCGACGATCAGTAACCTGATCAGCGGCACGGGCAACCTGACCCAGATGGGCGCAGGCACGCTGATTCTGGCGACCAACAACACGTACAGCGGCGGCACCACGATCAATGCAGGTACGACGCTGCAGGTGGGCAACGGCGGCGCGACGGGCAACCTGGGTACTGGCGCGGTTGCCGACAACGGCAACCTGATCTTCAACACCACGGGCACGACGACGATCACGCCGGTGATCAGCGGCAGCGGCAACCTGAGTCAGGTCGGCACGGGTACCACCGTGTTGACGAGCAACAACACCTACAGCGGCAGCACCACGATCAACGCGGGCACGTTGCAAGTAGGCAACAGCGGCACCACGGGCAGCTTGGGCACGGCGGGTACCGTCACCGACAACGCCAACCTCATCTTCAACCTCGGCGGCACGACCACGATCAACACGGTGATCGCGGGCACCGGCAACCTGACGAAGGCAGGGGCGGGCACCGTCGTCCTCGCCGCCAACAATACATACGGTGGCACCACCACCATCAGTGCCGGCACCCTGCAGGTGGGCAATGGCGGTGCGGCCGGCAGTCTAGGGGCGGGCAATGTGGTCGACAATGCCGCGCTGGTGTTCAACCTCAGCAGCCCCACGACGATCGCCAATGTGATCTCTGGCGGAGGCAGCCTAGCCCAGGCAGGCACGGGTACGGTCGTCTTGGCGGGCAACAATACGTACAGCGGCGGCACCACGATCAACGCGGGCACCACGCTGCAAGTCGGCAACGGAAGCACAACGGGCAACCTTGGCTCCGGTGCGGTCACCGACAACGGCGACCTGATCGTCAACACCACCGGCACCACGACGATCACGCCGGTGATCAGCGGCAGCGGCAACCTGAGCCAGGTGGGCACGGGCACCACTGTACTCACGGCCAACAACACCTATGCCGGTAGCACCACGATCAGCGCGGGCACGCTGCAGATCGGCAACGGCGGTGCGACGGGCAGCCTGGGCACGGCGGCTACCGTCACCAACAACGCCAATCTCACGTTCAACCTCAATGCCGTGACGACCGTGAACGCGACGATTGCCGGCACCGGCAATCTGACGCAGGCCGGTAGCGGCACCACCATCCTGGCCGCCAACAATACGTACAGCGGCACCACCAACATCACCGCTGGCACGCTGCAGGTCGGCAACGGGAGCGTGGCGGGCAGCCTGGGTACGGGCAATATCACCGACAACGCGAACCTGACGTTCAACCTGTCGGGCAATACGACGGTAGCCGGTGCGCTCAGCGGTACCGGCAAGCTGCAGAACGCGTTCCTGGGAACCGTCCAGACCTTGTCGAACGTAGCCGGTTTCACCGGAACGTACATGGTGCTGGCGGACGAGAACAGCGCGTCGACCGCGACGTTCAACGTACCCACCAACTCGAATATATCCAGGAACACGGTCAACGTCGTGCTGTCCGGCAGCGCGAACGCGAACACAGCGTTCACTCCGTTCCCGGTCTTCAATCCGCAGAGCACGGCCTACATCGGTACGCCCACGATGCAGATCGACGGCAATACGGTGACCAATGCCACCGCGGCACTCGGCGGCACGCTGACCTCGTCCGGCACCAACATCACACTGGGTGGCGGTTATCTTTGGCAATTGTTCAACGGCAGCACGACAACCAACTTCACCACGCTGACGAGCAGCAGCAACTTCGTGCTGAGCGGTAATTCATGGATTGCCGTGGCGCCGGGATTGACCGTGACGGAAAGCGGCGTGCTGAGCGGCACCCCTAATCAGCTCACCGTGCAATGGCCTGGCTACGGGCCGGTGTGCACCATCGGATGCGCCGCGCCGACGGTGATCCTGTCGGGCAACAACACCTATAGCACCAGCGTGTACACCTACGTCGGCTACACCACGTTGCAGATCGGCAATGGCGGTACGTCGGGCGGCCTGGGCGCCACCAATGTGTATCTGGGTTATGCCAATTCCACGCTGGCCTTCAATACCAGCGGCACGACCACGGTCAGCGGTTCGATCGTGGGTGCCGGCAGCCTGATCCAGCAAGGCACCGGCACCGCCGTTCTGGCTGGCAACAACACTTACAGCGGCAGCACCACGATCGCAGCGGGCACGCTGCAGGTGGGCAATGGCGGCGGCAACGGTAGCCTGGGCACGGCGGCCACCGTCACCGACAACGGCACGCTGACGTACAACCTCAGCGGCAACATGACGGTGAGCGCGACCATCACCGGCACCGGCAACCTGACGCAGGCAGGTACCGGCACAACGATCCTTGCCGCCAACAACACCTACAGCGGTACCACTACCGTCACGGCGGGCACATTGCAGGTGGGTAACGGCGGCGCCGCCGGCAGCCTGGGGACGGGCGCCATCGCCGACAGCGGAACGCTGGTCTACAACCTGTCGCGCAGCACGACCATCGCCAACCCGCTTACCGGCAGCGGTACGTTCCAAAATGTGTTTCTGGGAACGACGCAGACGCTGACCAATGTCACCGGCTTCACCGGTACCTACGCCGTGAGCACGAACGAGGTGAACGCTGCCGTTGCCGGCATCAGTCTGCCGAACGGGACGAATCTGGCCGGCAACACCTTCAACACCATCATCACGGCGAGCAATCCCAACAGCTCGTTCACGCCGTACAAGGTCTTCAACAACAGCTACACCGGCACGCCCATTCTGGAAATCAACGGTCTGGTGGTGAGCAACGCTACCATGGCCGTCGGCGGCACGCTGACCTCGTACAACACCAATATCACGCTGGGCGGCGGTTATCTGTGGAGCCTGTTCGACGGCACCACGACTACCGGCTTCAACACGCTGACGGATGCCAACAGCTATGTGCTGGGCGGCAATTCGAACATCACCGTGGCGCCGGGCTTGACGGTGACGCAGAGCGGCGCGCTCAGCGGCAGCGGCAACCTGACGATCCAGGAATCGTGCGGCGTATCGCAGTGCAACGCCAGCACCGTCATCTTCACCGCCAACAACACGTACACCGGCACCACCACGATCAGCAACGGCACGGTGCAGGTCGGCAGCGGCGGCACGACGGGCAGCCTCGGTGCCGGCAACATCGTCAATAACGGCAATCTCACCTATAACCTCAGCACCACCACCACGGTCGGCGGCGCGATCAGTGGCACTGGCAACCTGTCCCAGGTGGGCACCGGTACCACCATCCTTGCGGCCAACAACAACTACAGCGGCACCACCAATATCAGCGCCGGCACGCTGCAGGTGGGCAATGGCGGCAGTACCGGCAGCCTGGGTACGGGCAATGTCACCGACACGGCCAACCTGATCTTCAACACGACGGGCAACATCACGGTCCTTGGTTGCCTCAGCGGCAACGGCACGCTGACGCAGAACGGCACGGGCGTGGTGGATATTGGCGGCGGCAATACCTCCACCAATAACAACTTCAGTGGCAGTATCACGGTCAACGCCGGCACGCTGGTCGGCGACGGCGGCAACACGGGATACGGCGCACTTGGCAATGGCACGACCATCACCGTCAACAACGGCGGCACGCTCAAGGCTGGTACCAACGACAATGGACTTGTCGGTACAGCGCAGAGCGCCACGATCATCCTCAACAGCGGCTCGGTGCTGACCACCAGCAGCAACAGCACGGTAGACACGTTGGGACGATTGACTCTGAATGGGGGAACGCTCGCGAACCCAGGGCCGGTGACGGGAAGCGCTGCAATCTACGGTGCCTGGTATCTCACCCAGAACGTCACGGTCACCGCGAACTCGACGATCTCGGCGCAGGGCGTCACCCTGGACCAGTCTGGCGGCACGAACTTCAATATCGCGGCCGGAAATCAGCTGCTGGTTAGCGGAACCTTGGTCAATGCACCGAGTGCACCCAACACCGGCATGAACCTGACGGGTCCCGGCACCATGGTGCTGGCCGGCAACAACAATTACAGCGGCACCACGCGGATCAGCAATGGCACGTTGCAGGTTGGCAACGGTGGCACCACCGGCACGCTCGGCACCGGTGCGGTGGTCGACAACGCGAACCTGGTCTTCGATCTCAGCGGCACCACCACGGCCCCAGGTGTCATCAGCGGCACGGGCAACCTGTCCCAGGTGGGTACGGGCACGACGATCCTCGCCGCCAACAACACCTACACCGGCACGACGACGATCAGCAGCGGCACGTTGCAAGTCGGCATCGGCGGCGCGGCGGGCAGCCTGGGTACGGGCAACGTCACCGACAACGCCAACCTGACCTTCAGCACCACCGGCACGACCATGGTCAATGGCTCGATCAGCGGTACCGGCAACCTGACGCAAGCGGGCACGGGCACCACCGTGCTGGGAGCCAACAACACGTATAGCGGCAGCACCACGATCAATGCAGGCACGCTGCAGGTGGGCAACGGTGGCACCACGGGCAGTTTAGGTACGGCCGCCACCGTCACTGACAACGGCACGCTGACGTTCAACCTCAGCGGAAACACCACCGTCAACGCGGCGATCAGTGGCACCGGCAACTTGATCCAGAAGGGCACGGGCACGACCGTCCTGACGGCCAACAACGCATACAGCGGCACGACCACCATCGCCACGGGTACGTTGCAGATCGGCAATGGCGGCACCAGCGGCAGCCTGGGTACGGGCGGCGTGGCTGACGCGGCCAACCTGACTTTCGATCGCTCGGACAACACGACCATCGCCAACGCCATCAGCGGCAGCGGCACGTTGGAAAACGTGTATCTGGGCACCACGCAGAACCTGACGAACGTAGCCGGCTTCACTGGCACCTACGCCGCGCTGGCGGACGAAGTCGCCGGCACTGCCGCGACCTTCAACATACCCACCGGCACCAATCTGGCTGGCAATACGTTCGATGTGATCGTCACGAAGACGAATCCCAACACATCGTTCACGCCGTTCCCGGTCTTCAATACCCAGAACACTTCGTACGCGGGCACGCCCACGCTGCAAATCGACGGTTTGGTGGTCGCCAACGCCACGGCCGCGGTGGGTGGCGAGCTGACTTCGACCAACACCAACATCACCCTGGGCGGTGGTTATCTGTGGAGCTTGAACAATGGCACCACAACGACTTACTACACCACTACCCTGGGCAGCACCACGACGGCATTGACCGGCAATGCCAACATCACCGTCGCGCCGGGTCTGACGGTGACGGAAGCAGGCCTGCTAAGCGGGAGCGGCAACCTGACGATCGTGCAATGCGGCTTCGCGCAGTGCGCTCCCAGCACGACGATACTCACCGCTAACAACACGTATACCGGCACCACCAACATCACCAACGGCACGCTGCAGATTGGCAATGGCGGTGCATCGGGCAGCCTGGGCACCGGCAATGTCATCGACAGCGGCGATCTCACCTTCAACGTCAGCGGCACCACGACGGTGGTCGGTTCAATCAGCGGTACGGGCAACCTGACCCAGGCGGGCACCGGCACCACCGTGCTCGCCGCCAACAACAGCTACAGCGGCAATACTACGATCAGCGCCGGCACCTTGCAGGTGGGCAACGGCGGCACCACGGGCAGCCTTGGCACGGCCAGCAACATCACCGACAACGCCAACCTGGTGTTCAACCTCAGCGGCAGCACTACGGTCGGCGCGATGATCGGTGGCACGGGCAATGTGTCCCAGATGGGCACGGGCACGACCGTCCTGACCGGCAACAACACCTATGCCGGTACGACGGCCATTACGGCGGGCACGCTGCAGGTGGGCAACAACGGGACAAGCGGCACTCTGGGGCTGGGGGCCGTCACCGACAACAGCAATCTGCTGATCAATCGATCCGACGCCGCGCTCAATCTAAGCACGGTGGCGGCGAATGCCGCGGGCATTACCGGTACAGGTGACTTCACGGCGAATGTCGTCGGCAACTTCACCATCGATCGGTCGATCAACCTCGGCGGCAATGTATCGGCGACGGGTGGGAACGGTGCCAACGGTTCAGCCGGTGGCGTTGCGGGCGGAGCGGGCGGATCGATCATCGAGAACGCGGGTATCACCATCTCTGCCGCCAACGTGACGCTTACGGGCGGAGCAGGTGGCGTGGGAGGAACGCAGCCCAGCCAGACGACGACGGCCAATATCGTCGGCGGAACGGGCGGAGCAGGTGGCGCGGTGCTGGTGTACGGAACCATCGCCGCCACGGGAAGCACCGCGCTTACCGGTGGCGCGGGCGGCGGTGGCGGTGGCGGTAGAGGCGGCGTCAACGGTGGCAACATGCAGACGGGTAGCGCCGGTGGCTTGGGCGGCGCGGGTGGCGACGTTGTCGTGGCGGGCCCCATCAATGCAGGCGCCGGCGGCATCGCGCTCAATGGCGGCGCGGGCGGCGGTGGCGGTGGCGGCGGCGGTGCCGGCACGGGTTATCACAATGGCTCTGCTCCCCCCAGCAGCGGCGGTGTCGGCGGTGCGGGCGGCAGTGTCACGATCAACGGCCAGAACCTGGTTACGACCGGGGTGATCAACATTGCCACCGGCAGTGGCGGCGGTGCCGGCGGTATCGGCGGCGGTTCGTACGGCTATGCCGGCGGCAATGGTTCGTCGGGAACACCAGGAACGACCGGCGGAGCCGGTGGAGCGGGCGGGCGTGGTACTAATTCAACCGGTGGTGCGGGTGGAGCGGCCGGCGTGGCTGGCGGCGCCGGCGCTAACTCGGGTGCCGTGGGCGGTGCCGGCGGCAAGCTGACCTTCAATACCAGCACAAGCACCTTGACCGGCGCCAACCTGAGCGTAAGCGCCAACAGCAGCGTGGTGCTCAACGCGGGCAGCACCGCCGTCATCAACGTGACCGGTTCGCCGAACCTTTCGAACAACATCAGCGGTCCAGGCAACCTCACGCAGGTAGGGCCGGGTACGCTGACGCTGTCGGGCGCGAGCAACTACACGGGCACGACGACCGTTAACAACGGCGCGATCAATATCAGCGGCTCGTTGAATGTCGGTAGCGGAACAGCCCAGGTTGTGATGGCCAACGGCACCAGCTTCACTGCAGCCAACATCACCGCCAACCTCACGAATATCTCAGGCAGCGGCAACATCACCCTGGCGGGCGTGAAGGCCAGTGGCTCGGTGACAGCGAACACGACCGGCAATCTCACCTTGAGCGCCAATCTCTCCAGCGGCGCCAACGTCACGCTGGTGGCCGGTGCCCAAGGTGTCTCCGGGCTTCCCTCCGGCACGGATACGGCCGGTGACGTGCTGACCACCAATGGAGCCCAGATCATTCTGCCCAATGCTGGCACCTTCACTGCCTACACAGGGAACGACAACGTCGCGCAGCTGAGTACCGCCGTGGTCGGTGCCACAGGCGCCATCGATTACCTGGCCTACAACGCGAATCTTGGCAACGTGACTAACGTGACGGCAGGCACCCGCAATTTCGATGTGCGCACGCAGCCCAATCTTTCGGGCGTCTTCACGGCCAGCAAGACCTATGACGGCAGCAACAATGCTTTGAGTGCATTGAATCTCGGTTCTTCGAGCGTGCTGGGATCCATCGGCGGGGCAGGTGGTTGTACCTCCGTGGCGATCAACACCAGCAGCTTGAACATCACCAGCGCGGTGTTCAACACCAGTCACGCGGGCAACAACCTTACCGTGACCGTGCAGGCCGGATCGCTGAGCTTGAATGCGAGCTTCAGCGGCAAATCTTGGAACGTCTCCATGGCGAGCCCGGTCATCAGCAATCCCAACGGCGGCGGCACCATCACACCGAAGGCGGTGACGGTGACGGCGTCGACGGACACCAAGGTGTATGACGGCACCACGACGAGCGGTGCGGCGGTGACCAACATCACGGGCGTGCTCGCTGGCGACAACCTGACCGGCCTGTTCCAGTCATACAACAGTTCGCACGTGCAGGGCACCAATGGCTCGTTGCTAACGGTGAATGGCAGCGGAGTGGGCGTGAGCGGCAACCACAGCAGCCTGCTGAGCGACTACGCGATCAACTACGTCGGCACGGCGGGCACGATCACGCCGCAGGCGGTAACGGTGACGGCCTCGACGGACACCAAGGCCTACGATGGAACCACGGTAAGCAGTGCAGCGGTGACCAACATCACCGGCCTTCTGTCGGGCGACAGCCTGGCCGGCCTGTCCCAGACGTACAACAACGCCCACGCGCTGGGTGCCAATGGCTCGCTGCTGGTGGTTAATGGCAGTGGGGCGAGCGTGAATGGCAGCCGCGGCAGCCTGCTGGGCGACTACGCGATCAGCTACCTCAACACAACGGGCACGATCACGCCGAAGGTGCTCACCACGGTCATCAACGCCGTGGGTAAGACCTATGACGGCACGACGAGCACGACCTCCACGGTGACGCTGTCGCCCTCCGGCCTCGTCGGCAACGATGCCGCCTCGGGCGTCACGGGTATCAATCTGGCTTTTGACAATCCAAACGCCGGCACGCGCAACGTGGTGGCGAGTGGCACGGGTAGTCTGGCCGGCTTCACGGGGGCGGCCAGCGGCAACGGCAGCGGCGTGGGCGCCGGCAACGAGGTCGCGGGACTGGCCAGTGATTACATCGTTGCCTCGCCAGCCTCGGCCAGCGCGTTGATCAGCACCGCCAACCTCGTGGTCACGGCAAACAACGATGCCAAGATCGTCACGCAGAGCGACACGGCCGGTTACAACGGCGTGAGCTTCACCGGCTTCGTCGGTGGCGAAAACGCCAGCAACCTGGGCGGCACGCTCTCGATCACGCGCACCGGCGTCGGCGTCGACGAGGCGGCCGGCACCTATAACGGCGTGCTGGTGGCTTCGGGCTATACCTCCAGCAACTACAACGTCAGCTACGTCAACGGCAACTATCAGATCGTGCCCGCGCAAGAGTTGCTGGTGCACATCCAGAACATGAACAATGCCTATGGCACGACGCCGGGCTACGCCGTCACCAGTGCGCAGTACATGGATAGCGGCAACGTCATCCATACGCTCACGCAAACGAGCCACAACGGAAACACCTTCACGTATAGCGACAGTGTCGGTGGCAGCGTCACGTTTACTGTGACGCCCAGCGGCGAGGTGCTAAGCGGCGCGGGCTTCCTGGCCGCGGGCAACTACGGGCTGACAGGCTCGAACACGAGCATCGTGGGCAACAACTTCCTGCAGGCGACCTACGTCGGCAACCAGGCGGTGGACCGGATTGCGCTAGCGCCGCAGGCCAATGGCGTGTCGAAGGTGTATGACGGCACCACGAACATCACCGGCCTGACAGTGGGTCTTTCGGGAGAGTTGTCCGGCGATACCGTCACCGTCGGTGGCGATGGCGCGTTCAACACCACGCACGCGGGCAACAACATTGGTTATACGGTCAATAACATCACCTTGGGCGGCGCGGACGCCGGCAACTACTACCTGAGCAGCAACGCGCTCACCGGTACCAATGGCACGATCACACCGAAAGCAGTGACGGTGACGGCATCGACCGATACCAAGGTGTACGACGGCACGACGGCAAGCAATGTAGCGGTGACCAACATCACGGGCATGCTGTCGGGCGACAACCTGACCGGGCTGTTCCAGTCATACAACAGCTCCCATGTGCTGGGCGCGGACGGCTCGCTGCTGGTGGTGAATGGCACTGGGGCGGGCGTGAACGGCAACCACGGCAGCCTGCTGAGCGACTACGCGGTCACTTATGTCGACAACACCGGCACGATCACGCCGGCCTCGGTGACGGTGACAGCCTCGGCCGACACCAAGGTGTTCGACGGCACCACGGCAAGCAGCGCGGCCGTGACCAACATCACCGGTCTGGTGGGCGGCGACACCCTGACGGGCTTGACGCAGGTGTACAACAACTCGCACGTGCTGGGCACCAACGGCTCCACGCTGCTGGTCGACAGCAGCCACGCCGGCGTGGCCGGCACCGCGGGTAGCGCGCTCAGCGACTACGCGATCAGTTACGTCAACAACACCGGTACGATCACGCCGGCGTCGGTCACGGTCACGGCAACCTCGAGCACCAAGGTGTTCGACGGCACCACGGTAAGCGGCGACGCCGTGACCAACATCACCGGCCTGGTGGGTGGCGACACCCTGACGGGTCTGACGCAGGTGTACAACAACTCGCACGTACTGGGCGCCAACGGCTCCACGTTGCTGGTCAACAGCAGCGGCGTGGCCCTGAGCAGCGGCAACGGCGATATGCTCAGCGACTACGCCATCATCTATGTCCACAACACGGGCACGATCACACCGGCCTCGGTAACGGTAACGGCCTCGACCGATACCAAGGTGTATGACGGCACCACGGTAAGCCACGGCACGGTAACCAATATCACCGGTCTGGTGGGTGGCGACACGCTGACGGGTCTGAC
Source organism: Dyella japonica (assembly GCF_040545895.1). Classification (GTDB taxonomy): domain Bacteria; phylum Pseudomonadota; class Gammaproteobacteria; order Xanthomonadales; family Rhodanobacteraceae; genus Dyella; species Dyella japonica_D. The sequence goes on along the minus strand of NZ_JBEPMU010000001.1, from coordinate 410,113 downwards.
GCAGTCGTACAACAGCGCGCACGTGCTGGGCGCCAATGGCTCCACCTTGCGGGTCAACGGCAGCGGCGTGGGACTGAGCAGCGGCAGCGGCGATACGCTCAGTGACTATGCCATCACCTATGTCAACAACACGGGTACGATCACGCCGGCCTTGGTGACGGTGACGGCGTCGACTGACACCAAGGTGTTCGACGGCACCAGGGCAAGCAACGCCACCGTGACCAATATCACCGGCCTGGTGAGCGGTGACAGCCTGACCGGCCTGAGCCAGTCGTACAACAACTCCCACGTGTTGGGCACCAACGGTTCCACGCTGCTGGTCGACGGCAGCCATGCGGTTGTGACCGGCGGCATAGGTAGCACGCTCGCCGACTATGCGATCAGTTACGTCGCCGGCACCGGCACGATCACGCCGGCCTTGGTGACGGTGACCGCCTCGACTGACACCAAGGTGTTCGATGGCACCACGGCAAGCGGGGCGGCCGTGACCAACATTACCGGGCTGATGGGCGGCGACAGACTGACGGGCCTGAAGCAGGCGTACGACAGCCCGGAGGTGCAGGGTACCAATGGCTCGACCCTGGTGGTCGATAGCAGCGGAGTCGGTTTGAATAGCGGTAACGGCAATACGCTCAGCGATTATGCGATCAGCTACGTAACGAGTCGCGGGACAATCATGCCAGTGGCGGCGGTGACGGTGCCTCCGTTCAACGTGGACGAATGGCGTGGCGCACGCTGGGCCGCCCACTACATGACCCGTATCTATCCCGCCGTGCGCCTGACCGTGACGCAAAGCCCCGAATCGTTCCAGATGCTGGAGGTTGCACTGACCGGGGGGTTGCCGACGGAAGGTCCGGTCCAGGTGCCGGTGGCGGGCTCGTCGATGACCATGAACTGCGTGCAGGGCAGCATCCGTACGCCAGAGGGTGTGGATTCGATGCCGGTAAGCGAATGCACTCGACGCGCCAGTCCCCATCGGGGCATCTGAATGCCGATGGGTAAAGAAGAAAGCACGCGTTGCAATTAGTTGAAGTCCCCCCTTTCTCCTTGAGGGAGGGGAGGGCGAACAGATCGTTCGACTCATGGGTGCCCGGGAGGTGCGTTGGAACACAAATCCAGACGCTTGGGTGCCTGGAAGATGGCGAACGTGAGGCATAGTCATAGGTCGGGATGAAATCCCGATATTGATGCGTCATGTAGGATGGACTCTCAGTTCAGTCCACTTGTACCTGTCGGTGGTCGTGAAAGGACCATCGATGCTTCAGATATCCAGATACAAAGGATCCGCACTTGATGAAGACGCAAAGTGAAGAGCCGGCATTTCATTTCATTTCGGGCCTGCCGCGGTCGGGCTCGACGCTGTTGGCGGCGCTTCTGAAGCAGAATCCGCGGTTTCATGCTGGCATGACCAGCCCGGTGGGCGGCATCTTCTTGGCGTTGCTCGAAGCAATGAGTGACCGGCTGGAGACGTCGCTGTTCCTGGATAACGACGCGAGGCAACGCGTTCTGCGGGGTCTGGTAACGAACTACTTCGCCACAAGCAACGCTCGGGTGATTTTCGACACCAACCGTCTGTGGTGCAGCAAGTTGCCGGCGTTGCACCAGCTATTTCCGCAGGCCAAGCTGATCGCCTGCGTGCGTGATACGAACTGGATCATCGATAGCTTCGAGCGCCTGGTGCGCCGCAATCCATTGCAGCCGTCCGGCATCTTCAATTTCACCGCCGGTGGTACGGTGTATTCGCGCGCCACCGGGCTAGCCAGTTCCGACGGCCTGGTGGGATTCGCTTACGATGCGCTGCGTGAAGCGTTCTATGGGGAGCAAGCGCAAAGCATGTTGCTGGTACAGTACGACACGCTGGCGAACAACCCCAAGAAGGCTCTGGCGGCAGTGTACGACTTCATCGGTGAGCCGTGGTTTGAGCACGATTTCGAAAATATCGTGTTCGACGAAGGCGATGCCTGCGACGAACGGCTGGGCACGCCGGGCCTGCATACTGTCGGCAGAAAAGTGCGTGCCGCGCCAAGGGCCACCATCCTACCTCAGGATCTGTTCCAGCGCTTTGCGGGCGACAGTTTCTGGAACCAGCCTGGCAATAACCCGCGTGGCGCGCGGATTATCTAAGCCTGCTGCCCTTTGGGGAGTCAGAAGAACGAGGCGTCCCGTTTCCAATGGAAGGTTTTTGTCTCGGTACGCATCGTGTCCGTGCCGGTAGAAGGGGGTGTCATGAGTAGTTCCCAAGCAACGGCAGCAGCCACCGAACCGCTTTTCTCGCTCGGCCGCTTTGAATCAGCGTGCTACGCGCGCAAGCATGAGCAGGCGGCTAGGGAGTTTGTCGCTCTGCTGGCCATGCTGGATCGCAACTACGGCGGGTTCGACCGTGGATTCGAAGCCCAGCCCACGGCGAGCATGGTGGGTGTGGACCAGGATCCACATGTCATCAATCGCATCTGTTCGGCGCTCTCGGCGCTGTTCAGCGACTCGGCCTTCGGCCTATCTCTCGATGGCTATCGGCAATTGCTCTATTTCCATCGCTGGATCGCGACGCTGTTTGCCGCCAGCTCCTTTCGGAACGCAGATCACATTTTACGCGCCCTAAACATCAAGGGGCCGAATGCGCGCGCAGTGGAAGTAAACAATCGCGATCTGACCAAGTTCTGTCTGCTCTATACGCCGAACTCCGAAATTCCTTTGGATATGGAGGCCTTGTGGGCGTATGACCGCCACCTGGCGGTGGCGCTGGCCTGCGCTTTGCTCTCGCCGCGCTTCCTTGGCACGATGGCAGCCCACGATAAGCGCGAAGTGCTACTGGAATGGTTGCCGCTAAAGCTCGAGCAGATCAATGACCTGAATGTACTTCCGATCGGCGTGCTGCACGATGTCTACATGCATTGCAGCTATGCCGACACGCCGCGTCGACATGCGATCAAGGCGCCGATCAACCGGCTCGTGCGTAAGAAGCTTGAGGAGCAGGGCATACGTGATGTGACACATGTGCCGAGAACACGCGCAGCCGGTGAAAAACCGCTGCTGATGGTCGTGCTGGAGTGGTTCTCAGGCTCCCATTCGATCTACCGCACCCACTCAGCTTCGATCAAGGCAGCTAGCGAGCGATTCCACGTCGTGGGCATCGGTCACGCAGGGCAGGTAGATACGCTGGGCAAGGCTGTATTCGACGAGTATGTGGAAGTCACGGGTGATACCGTGTCGTTCGTGCGTGCCAAAGCCGAAGAGCTGCAGCCAGACATCGTCTATTACCCGGCCTTTGGCATGTTTCCGCACAGCATTTACCTGACCAACCTGCGATTGGCGCCGGTGCAGATTGTCTCCTATGGACATCCCGCCACCTCGATGTCGCCCTTCATCGACTACTTCGTTTTGCCGGAAGACTGGGTGGGCGACCCAGGCTGCTTTAGCGAAAAGCTGCTGCCGGTGCCGAAGGCTGCCATGCCGTTCGTTCCGTCGGCACAAACCAGTACCTATGATCCCACACTGCGCGAGCAGCCCGACACCGTGCGTATAGCGGTTGCCGCCACCACGATGAAGTTGAATCCGGGCTTCATCGATATGCTGGCACGTATCCGTCGCGAGGTGGACAAGCCGCTCGAGTTTCATTTCTTTATGGGCGTCGCACGCGGACTGGTGTATCTGGAAGCGCGCGATCTCATCTGCCGCTTTCTACCCGATGCATTCATCCATCCCATCATGCCGTATGCGGAGTACATGGCGCGCATCAACGCTTGCGATCTGTATCTGAACCCGTTTCCGTTCGGCAACACCAACGGCATTGTGGACGTGACTGCGCTGGGTATGGTGGGTGTGTGCAAGACCGGGCCCGAAGTGCTGGAACATATCGATGAAGCGCTGTTTACCCGCATCGGTTTGCCGGAGTGGCTGGTCGCTAGGTCGACGGACGATTACGTGAGGGCGGCCAAGCGACTGATCACCGATGACGCGATGCGGATCGTTTTGCGGCAGAAGTTGCTGAGGAGCGACGCAGTGAAGGTGTTCTATCAGGGGCAACCCGAGCTTTTCGGGAAGGCTCTGGAGACTTTGCTGTAGCGACTGGCTCCTGACAGCTTAGGCATCAATCTAGAGCGCATCGTCACAGAATAGGACTGGGAAGAGGTGCAGTTCTTGCTCCCCAACTCAGGTATGGACTCACTTTCAAAGGGGTCAGGGAAATTCCCGTGTAGCCCGGCCACGGCTCAGCTCGGTCAAGCCATGCTGCTCCATGGTCGAGTAGAGCTGCTCCCACCACCAGGTCCGGTCTCGATGGTCAATCGCTGACGCTGGCACTTGGACAATGCGCTCGAACGTCTCCCATAGGGCTTCTTCTGGCTGGCCCTCTGCCACAAGTCTCTTCAATTCCTCATCCAACTTTTGGAACATGTCGCTTAGCTGCTCTCTCGTGAAGGTCATATGGCAATCCGTGACGGAGACGATGGGCTAACGTTGCGCGGCTTTCCTTTCATCGACCTTATGCAGAGCGCGCGAAAATAATCCACCCGGCATGATGATTGCCTGGTGTTCGTGATGAGGGTGGGCGTATTTTAGTCGTCGATGCACCGCGTCAGTCCATACGATTCCGCATGGTGATGTAGCGAGGTGTTCATGCCAACGTTCGACATTGTTGATGACAGGAACGAGACCTTGTCCGTGTATTGCGAGTGCAATAGCCTTGAGGGTAGTGGTGTTGCTTGGCGAGCATTTATCTTCGGCCAAGGTAGGTTTCGTGGCTTCCTGACAGGTATCTGCGTCGACCAAGACGCTCTGATAGGGCATGTCCAAGCTGAAGTCCTCGATAGAGGCGTTTTTGCAGCTGAGAGTCTTCCTTCGGTTAATAAGTGACGTATTTGGTATATGGGACACCGTTACGCACAGAGGAGGTGCACATTGTGAGCCTTACATTCGAGTGCGTATGCCGTCGATTACTGAGCGTTTTTTGTTGGATTGGATCGAAGATCTTGAGCAGGGCATTGCAGAGCTGAGTCGTTTGCCAGCCGGCTCACGAAGGCGGCAGCTATTAGCCGATTTAATCGAATCCGCGCGTGGCTTGGCAGAGATGGCTAGGTTTGAGCTGCCGCAGGAAGCAGTGTGCCGATTTTCGTCTTATGATCCTGGCAGGATGATCACCTCCTTGATCGATATAAAGACGTTGTGCGCAAACACCCGAGAAGCTCTGGCGAGCTGACCGGAGTACCTGGTCCAGATCCATTGTTTGGTGCGCCCATGAAAGAGTCCAGCAAGGGTTCCCTACAATATCGTCGAAGGTGACTCGATCGCTGCCGTAGCAAAGCAAGATGAGCGAAATGGCCCAGGACGCGATGTGCAGCTCTACTATGAACCCAGGCCTAAGTCGAACCGAATGAACTGAAGAGTCTTCTCGTTGAAGACGTGGCCGCACCGCCGGTACCAGGCATGCCTAGCTTTCAGTGAGATCAGTGGACCGCATTTCCGTAGAACCAAACCACTGCTTCTTCCACTTCAAGCACTACTTGTCGCAACAATTCATTTGGATCGGCGGCAAAAACGCGTCCTTTGATATCTCGCGGAAGCGAGCCAGCACGAGCGATATGCGCATACCAAAGTGCGCCGTCTGGAAGCTCCAGGACGGTGATTGAGCATTCAACGCTACCCACTTCTATGGCGAATTGCGGCATGTCTTTGCTCAACGGCTCTCGGCTGTTTAGCTGGGAGCCTGGCATCTTCCTCGACCCATACCAGCCAATATTTCGCTACAGATTACATCAAGCTGCGGTGCATTCAGGTCACGAGGTGCAGGCTTGGCGACTTGTTTGCCTCGACCTGTAATCTGTCGCCAGCGGACGGTGCGAAGTACCGCTTGGCGCTTGAACGCTTAGTTGCACACCGAGAGGTTGTCATTATGAGTCCCGACGGGACTCAGAAGCGCCACGCCGCCACTATCAAAGACGCCGATCGCCTCCGGACGGCCTCCCAGCGAACTTTTCATTTCTAGTAGATCGGTCGCAAGACGACGGCGCCTGAATCCTTTTTTGCCTGCCGCGCAGCTGCCGCAATGGCCGCTTTCACTCGAGCGCAAAACCATTCCGATCTTTTTACGCCTGTCTACGGCGCTAGCGTCCAGCCTCTCCGTCATTGAGGCTGACCAAGATCACCTCAGGGCAGGGGAGTCCTCGCCCAGTTGCTATGCGCATTGGGCTTGACCACGTCGACGCTCGCCAACGCGAGCAGGAGCCCGATATGTCCGATTCTTCCGTTCTGCAAGTATCACCGGCATTGCAAAGCTACAAACTGGACTGGGGCAGCCGCACCATACCGTTGTCTCGTGCCTCTCACGTATGCGGTCGTGTGCCGTTCGTCTTGAAAGCCGCCATTGCGGTGGAGAGTCGCCTGGAAAGCCAGGTGGTCCGCCACCTCGCTCGCCAACCTCACCTGGTGGCTATCCACGCACAACCGTTCACGCTGCACTACCAAGACCACGGCCGGCGTCGTCGATACACGCCTGACCTTCTGGTGGTGTTCGAGCAGGTACCACGTCATCTTCGGCGCCGAGGTTTCGATCACTGGACGGCCATCGAGGTGAAGCCCGCGTCGCGTGTGGATACCGCTGTTATCGACCGACTGGCCAGCGTGGCCAGACACCTGGGCCTTGCAACAGCTTGTTTGACGGAGCGTGATGTTGTCGGAGGATTCGGCCATGAAGAATGAATTCACGCCGGGAAAGATTTGTGTCGCCAACGGACGCGTGGTTGAGATTGATGGCTACGATTCACTCACTCATGTGCGCGCCCGCGACATGGCGGACGGCCAAATTCGGTCGTATGCCGTCACACAACTGACGCCTATAACTAAGACACCGTCCGCTGCGGACTCATCGTTTGTTCCAGAGGCTGAGTGGAAGCGGGCCAGTGCTTTGGCGAAGGACCTTCGTCCTTGGCTCACAAAAGGGCTACCGGAGGGTGATGCGCGTCAACTTGCCGCTAGGCATCGCATCAGCGTGCGCCAAATACGTCGCGCTCGGGCGCGCTATTTAAAGAACCCTCGGACATCCAGCCTGATTCGCGAAAAAAGAGGACGTCGTCCAGGTGGAAGCTACATGGCGCCTGGGGTCGACCGTGTCATCCAGCACGCGATCGACAAGTACTTCCTGCAGAGAGAGCCGGCACCGGCAAGCTACATTGTCGAGCGTGCACAATCCCTTTGCCGCCGTCTCGCGCTTCCGGAGCCTTCGCGCAAAGCAGTGGAAACCCGTATTGCGGCTCGGTCGGCTCCGGATGTGAGCAAAGCACAACTTGGCTCCAAGCGTGCCAAACAGATCTGGGAGCCCCGCCCCGGGCGGCTAAAAGTGGATCGTCCGCTGGAGTTGATTCAGATCGACCACACACCCGTCGACGTCCTCGTGCTCACGGACGACCGGCAGACTGTCCTGGGACGACCGTGGCTAACTGTCGCCATCGATGTAGCCACCCGCTGCGTGCTAGGCATCTACCTCAGCATGGACGCTCCATCGGCGGTGTCGGTCTCGCTTTGCATCGAGCACGCCTGCCTGCCGAAGGAAGAGGGTGACATGTGGCCCATGTACGGTTTGCCGGAGCGGATCCTAGTGGACAACGGCAAGGACTTCCGGAGCATGGCGCTGCAACGTGGCTGCGAAGAGCATGGCATCCAACTCGAATGGCGTCCTGTGCGGACGCCCCATTATGGTGCGCACATCGAGCGACTGATTGGTACGCTCATGAAGATCGCGCATCTCGTGCCTGGTACAACCTTTAGCAATGTCAAAGATCGCGCCGATTACGACAGCGAGAAGAGAGCGCGTTTTACGCTCGATGAGCTGCAACGTTGGCTCGTGGAAAAGATCTGCCGTTACTACCACGTTCGCCGCCACCGTAGCGTGGGCGTGAGTCCGAGGGTGGCGTGGGAAGAGGGTCATACCGATGCCGAGGGGTACATCCGGCCGCCGACTGTGGTCCCGTATCCCGACGAGTTTCGTATGTCGTTTCTTCCGTACGTGATCCGGTTGGTGCGCCGAACGGGCATTGAACTAGACAACTCGCGCTACTGGGACGACGGCCTCCGGCCGCTACTCAACCAGAAGGAGGGCGTCATTGTACGCTACGACCCGCGCCGTCGAGGCAGCGTATGGGTGCGACGCCCCGACGGGGTGCTTGTAACCGCCAGCGCCATTGCCGGCGTGGCTGCGAATGACCTGTCCGCACTACGCCGTATGGACGATGCCACCAAGGCACGTATGAACAGCGAGATGGATAAGGGCTTCGATACCTGTGATGCCATTGAAGCGCAGGCGCATCGAGAAACGCAGAAAGCGCGTCGCCGGCAGGGGCGTGTGGCGGCCAAGCAGAAGTCCATCGAGACACATGCCAGCGACAGGGTGGCTCCGGCCATGGCAACCATTCAACCGGCCGTACGCCCCCAGACTGCCGCACTCATTGTCGAAGAATGGATTTGAGGATTTCGCCATGACAAAGACAACGCATCTCGCACCGCACATCGCGCCACTGCTTTCCCTCGATCCCGCTGAACGCGCTCGTCGCATGCTGATAGAGCGCTTCATCAGTCACGAGCGACTGGCGCCCATCATGGACCACATATCCTTTCTCTGCCTACAGCCCCCGCAGACGCGGGCAAGCGGCTTGGTGGTGTCTGGAAAACCTGGCTCAGGGAAGACCATGCTCGCCACCACCGTGCGTCGTCGCTTTCCTCCACAGCCGGCAACGGAAAAGGCACCGTCGACCCTTCCCGTCCTCACTATAAGCATGACCGGTGCCAGGGAGGCCAAAACACTCTATAACCGCATGCTGAGTGCCCTCGAGGTGCCCGACGCGATGAATTACGTTGGCAGTGATCGCGAGCGCATGGTGCTAAAGACCTGCGCGGCAGCCGGCGTCAAGCTCCTATTGGTGGACGAAATCCAGGACATTCTGACTTCGACGGCCAGGCAGCAGCGTATCGCCCTGGACACGATCAAATTCCTTATGAACGAGCTTCATATTCCCATCGTGGCGTTGGGTACTGCCGAAGCACCCAGGGCGATGCAGCTGGATGAGCACCTCAATGCGCGCTTCCGCTATCGCGAACTTCCCGTGTGGAAGCAGGATGGGTACCTAGTCAACTTTCTGGATGCACTGGAGGCCATTCTCCCTCTGGCCAAACCATCGCTTCTTTCTTCCATGCCCATGATGGCAGCCATCATCAGGTTGTCGGGTGGCGTGCTGGACCGCATCGTTAAGACCATCTGCTATGCCGCGGCACACGCGGTGGAGACGGGGGATGAATGCATCACGGTGACATTGCTGGAGCGCGCCGATGTGGAGCCACCGCTGGCCGCGGTGAAGGCAGAAACCGTGCTGGATAAGGCAGCATGAAGCCTTCTGTGGCAACAGGTACTCGCTGGTTCGTTCCGGGCCCCGGCCCCGATGAGACGTTGTGGTCCGTCGTGGGGCGCGCCGCCGCATTTTACGACACTCACGCAAACGCCTTATGGGCGGGGCTGCACGGCGAGGAGCTCGACACTTCTGGTACACCGGACCATCCTTCTGCGGCCGCTCTGCAGCGCGTGGGGCGAGCACTAGGTGTTTCGGCAGCGTCGCTACGAGACCATTTATTAGACACTGGCCCCCGATGGTTAAACAGGGAGGCGCGCCGGGCATTTTGCCCGGCGTGCTGGATGGAAGACCATGCAGCCGGTCGTCCATTTGGCTATCGCCGGACCTGGGCTCGCGTCTTTGCCACGCGATGCACTATGCATAACCAACCACTCCAGTACGCGCATGCCCTTGAGGGCGCCGACACCGATTGGGTGACGGCGCTTGTTTTAAGTCACCAGTCAGAGGGCCGCGCGGCCACAAGACGCCCGTCCGGATCGGATGGTGAACTGCTCGACTGGATCGATGGACTGGCTCGCGCACTCGACGACGTTTATTTCAACGCGTCGCCATGGCCGAGCATATGGCTGCTCGACCGATTCACGGCCGAGCAGCGTCTTCTCGAGTCATGCCGTGGCCAACCCGTGGGTAGTGATGCTCTGTCGATCGATCGGGTCATGGTGCCGCCGACGTTGCGCCGGTTCGTACATACGCGTTGCGCGCTTGTGGCTGCGATGAAAACGCCGCGCTGGGACGACCTTCAGAGCTTGGCAGACCCCGGCGCCAGGCGCGCTGCGATATGGCTTCTCGGATGGCAGCTCCTGCCGGATCTACCGGAGCGCTATTGTCCTCTATGGCCGCCCGACCCCTAAAGGGTCGGGCAAGTGTGATAGCCGACTGACACTAGAAGGTGAAAGACTGCTGGGGGGAGCCCAGCCCCGGCTTGCGTCGATACCCCGTTGAGCTGGGTGTCAGTTGAACCTGACCAGATGAATAGACGCCACTTCTTGTCGGTGCATTCAGGGCGCGGAGCAGGGATGATGGATTGCCCCAACGTGTCCTGATCAAAAGATCATCCATGCTCTTGGCCAAAGGGAAGAGATCCGTCGCTAGCCCCATGCGGGGGGACTCAAGCGTCACTCCCTCTGTCGGTAGCCCCGTACGTTTAACCCAGTCAACGAGTCGCTTTCTGGCCGTCAGGCGCGTCATCGGATGTGCCGTGACCTGGTCGACCGTGGCATGTACAAAGGACCGAAAAAGATGCCCGTCCTGAAGGCCGGTTAGCTCGACCCAGCGTCGAAGGTATCTGCCGCACCGGGGGGAAAGCTCAATCTGGTCACGGCCCGAGGTGTTGCGACTGTTGAGCCGAAGGACGGCAGAGTCGTCAGCGTGGAGAGTCAGGTCCGAGATGGCAGCTGGCAATGCAGCCCAGTAGTGGCCCTCTCGAACCCCTAGGATCTCGCACGAACGGGCAGGGCCCTCGTAAAGCACCAAAAGCATGGCCGCATCCTGCACGTGCCGCGGGTCGTCCATGTCAACCAGGGAGAGCATGACTTCGATCTCCTTGACCACCAAGGCCCGACTAATCCGTGGTTGAGAGCGATAGCTGTGAGTATGCCTTCGCTTGAGTTTTGCGAGTGTGGCGCCTGCCTCGGACGCGCCGACAGCATGCAAGAAACGAATCACGAAGCAAATTTTCGCGCAAATCGTTCGCGCGGATAGCCCCTCCATCTCCAGGTGCTGCACGTAGGGCTTCATGCCGGCCGCACTCACTGGCGATACGCCGCTTGGAAGGTGCGACCACATATCCGCCCACTGGGCGACCGCAAAGCGAGCATTGACGAGGGAAGGTGCGCGCATGCTTGCCACCCATTCTTCGTGCAACGCTACCACTTGTTGGCCAAGGTCCATGTCTCCCAATTCGGGGCGACTCGCGAGGGTATCGGCCATCCTCAGGAGCTGACGGCGGAGTCGAAGTGTCGGTGAGAGAACGGTCATCGCAGTTTCCTTATTGAGGTAACCGCATGACAAACGCCTCGAACTCTACGCAAAGTTAGATTCGATTTTGAACGCGACTATTCCATGCGCCGCTGATCAATCAGGGTTTCATCACCCATTTCGCCGCTCGCAAAGTTGGAGCGAATTTTGTGGACAAGACGATGATGCTACCCGCTCAATCTTTGAGAGAGGGAGGGGCTAAGTTCCAGGTCGTGACAGGACGGGAAAAACAGGGTGCCCTCGGGAGACGACCATGACTGATAAAGATGTCTATGAAATTTTGGCCTCATGGCTATGCATGGTGCCGATGGAGCAATCGGTCTGGGCGACCACATTCGCACTGCATGGCACGGATCCCGACGGGGGAGTTGATGCCGCTGACGCTGCCGTGCTTAGGATGCGTTCAATTGGTCTGACGCGGTCATTTCAACCCGAGCCGGAGTACGAGGCGGCTCGCAGTAATCTGCACATAGAACGCAGTGAGTTCACAGGGTGGTACGTCATTGCCCATCGAATGCGACACGGGTGCGAATCAGGCTATAAAGCTCCCAGCACTGAACAAATCAACGATGCCTACGAGCGATATGATCGCGGACTCTGTGATTACTATTGAAGAGCCGTACCGGCACGGACACGCGTTGCGTCGCCAACAACCAACCAGTGCAGTGCGCCAGCATTGGCTCCCCCTTCTTTGCAAGGTGCTGCGTTTTCAAAGGTCCATAATTAGGGCATGGAATTGCATTGTGGACGTCCTCGCCAAAGGCGACCACGTCCGCTAGCGCGGCGTGGCATCGCACAATGGCCGAACCCCATAGGGTTAAGTTGCTGCTTGCGAGCACGGCCCATGGCCCTTCCGTAGCCGTCGTAGGATCACGCCGTCGGCCGCGGAAGGGCCGCGGGCCTGGCGAGTGAAGTTAGGGCAGGGGATCTAGCGCTGAAGTATCCGGGGAGGGGCCAGGCGATCGGCCTGTCCTGAGGGGGTTCTGCTGTAGGGAGGGTGGCGGATAAAGCGTTACACTTTCATCAAACGGACAAGGGGAATGGGTGCATGGACCAGCTAAAATTCGCCGTCATTCATGAGCTCGTCAAGGAAAGGGGGGCAACGGTTGCACGAGTAAACCTCCGAGAAGGGCTACTCGACACCAGCAAACCGTTGGTGCTGCATCTGGCCTCGCTCTTGGCGGGGCTCCTTGGACGAGATCAAGGTGCGGTTTATTGGGGGCAATTTGGCGACCGGCGACGTGAGGGGCAGTTCCCAGGCGCTACCGCTACTTTTTCGCGTGAATTGACGGAAGAGCAATTCGTGGCGTTAACCCATACGGCCATGGAGGAACTGGCTGCCTTGTCTGCCGAAGAGAGCTTTGCGACAGGCGGTTTCATTTTTTTCGCGGCTTACACCGTCCGTGACGTTGACTATTTGCTCGTGGCTATGATCAAAGAGCGAGACGGCATCGCTCTCTCCGAGGATTTCGAGCCTGAGGAGATCAATGAGGTCGACCTGTCGAAGCTCCACCAGGCTGCCCGCGTCAATCTTCACAGCTATCTAGCAACAATCACTAACCGCGAGGAAGAGGCAAGCGACGAGCGCGAAGGGGATGAGGAAGCAGATGAGTCCGCGCGCGAGCGGACTTACCTGTGCTTCATCAACCGGAAAGGGCGCGATGACGTTGCGGGCTACTTCATAAAAGCGTTGGGTTGTGAGAAGGGCGTCTCATCCGCACGGGCAACCAAAGGCGTCATTAAGGCCGTTCGCGCATATGTAAGAAAGACAGAGGCTATCGCACCGTATGCGCCTCGAGCCCGTCAGGCGTTAATTGATTATCTTGATAGTCTTGGAGATGGGTCGACGGTTACGCTGGATCATGTCGTGCAAGTCGTCGCTCGTGAGCTGCCGATAGAGCAGGTGGTTCACCTGGAAGGGCTAAAAGCTTTTCTCAATGAGGAGGACAATCAGATCCCGGAAGACTTTCAGGTGAACAAGCGGGCGCTTCAGGCATATGCACGCATTGCTGCCCGCACAGATCATTGGAACCTTAATTTCGAGATCAATGCGCTCGGCATTAGGGATGCCGAAATTATCTATGACCATCAACGCCGCTCCTTGACCTTGACTCAAATCCCCGTACCCATGATCAAGAAGATTGAAGATACGCTCAGAGATCGTGGCCAACTCGATGGGGTGGAATGATGTTTCCGGATGTTGTCGAACTCTATCGAGCGAGCGGAAGGCCGCTCATTGCTGGTTCGGCATTCACGTACGAGGGGCAATCAGGCCAGCGACTTCGCGAAGCGATTAGCAAATGCGAACAACTGGCGGTGCATTTTGGCCACTTTTCAGAGCCACCCGAAATAACTCAACCGGACCACATTCTGTTTTCGTGGATGCTGGCTGCGAATGAGCACGCACGCTTTTATCACTCGATAGTCGCCTTGGTTGAAGGCTCTCCGCGGCCCGGACAAGGCGTGGTACCGACCGCCTATTACCTCATTGATTTGGACTATGCGGCGGGTGAGGAGTCGCCACCGGCAGGCATAAGGAAACTGACAAAGCTTACGGAGCTCGTTCAAGGCTTGGCGGAGATTGGTCATCGCGTCGCGACCGGGCCCACCGATCCACTGACTCTGCTGTTTGTCATCCCAGCAGATGAGAAATCGCCACCAAGAACCATTCAACTGAGCACTCGCATTACCGCAGAAACCCTTGAGCTCCCCGATCTTGAACTCGGTCCGCTCTTGGCACTAACAACCAGGGAGGCGACTAGCCAGCTGCATCAAGAAGAGCGGCGCTCACTTTTCCGCCTCGCTGTCGCCGACGTGCTTGGTGAAGCTACTAATGACAATGCGGACTTGACCTACTTGGCCGGACACTGGGACAAGGTGCTCGCCAAGTACCAGTACGATGTAGACACGTACATAAGTCGCTTCTCATTCGACAAGGTGCGAAAGGAAATCAGCCAGGCCGAAGTGGATTTCGTAACAAAGATCCAAGCCGTAGTCGGCGAAAGCTCTAGCAAGCTTCTGGGGCTTCCTCTCAGTCTGGTCGCCGTCATAGGTGTCTATCATGCCGCTTCGCTCGTCGAATCTATTCTGCTCACCCTGGGTGCGCTACTGATCGCCGTATTGTTCTCCGGGTTCACGGAGAATCAGCGACTCCAGCTTGGTCGGATTGAGCATGCCTTTAAGACCGTCTTCGACTCGATCAACCTCAAGACCGATCACCCCCCGCTTGTGGTCCGAGAGCGCCTAGATGAAGCCAAGGGAGCATTCCATGCACAAGTTCAGTTCTCCCGGCGAACGTTGTGGACCGTGAGGACTCTGGCGTGGGTGCCTGCTGGACTGACGACGGTCGCAACCGCGCTTAAGTTTAATGAGACCGTTAGGTCTCATGTACTGGAATGGGCGAATCGGCTCTTATTCTGAATTCGCCAGCCACGTTGGAGAACACTGTCGCGGTGATCAGCACCAGCGGTGTGTTCACACCTCAATGGAACTGGTGTTCAGTTCGACCGGAGTACGCAGAGAGACTCTGCTCATCCTGGACTTCACCTTCAGTGTCTGCGCCCGGTAGCACTCATTCAATACGGGCGGCAGGAGAGAGTGGTAGCCACGGATTATCGCCTGACTTGTCGTCGGCATCATGCTGGTCAAATGTCGTCGCTAACTCCAGCAGTGAAATGGGCAGGACTAACCGGCCAGCCCAGTTGATCCCGAAAATGGCAGTAAGCCAGTTCCTCAAGCGTGAATGTATGACCGCAAGGAAGTGGTAAGGACCTGAAAATGATCGACCATTGCTGTACCGGAGGGTGGCACCGTACAGCGGATAGCATTCGATGCCTGAAAGCGGCGCACTCCTGATCCGGGAAATCCTTGCCGGCGGCCTCGAACCACGCCTGATACACAAACGCGTGTCCAGCCAGGAAGATCGTCCTGGTGATGATTCGCGTTTCATACGGCTGCACGATTCAACCTCCTGATTGACCATCCACATGAAACATCAGGGTGGAATCAAGGGCTGAGAAAGCTTTAGGAGCTCATGGTGGGCTAAGAGCTGCATTTGCAGCTCTAGGGCGCGGTTTCGCTCTTAAGAGCTGGAAAAGCGGCTTTTAGACGCCGAGGTGACATCAATGAAGCAAGTGACGCCAATAAGGAGCGAGTGCCATCTATAAAGAGCACCGACATCAGGGCTTGAGCCACTATATCTATAATTTTACATAATATACATTATGCGAAGTTGTTCATAGCCCTGGCTCTTGGCACGGCGCTGGCATGGCTACTGGTTCTGACGCACGGAAAGCGCCAATGCCACGCCGCCGAACCCGCTTAAACTGGCTCTACGACAACGATTTGCAACAGTTCACGACGCCAGCCGGTCAAGTGGTCACGCTGCTGCAAATCGCCCAGCTTCTACAAGATCAGGTCACTTGCAGCCACGACTTCGCGGGCGCCTGGACCGGTTGGCGCATCCGGCAAAACCGGCTCATCGCACCCGGCGAATCCTTCAAAACCAGCCGGATAACCGCGAGCAACATCCGCGCCTTCAGTCGCTGGCTTCAGAGCTTTGAGGGCGAACAGGCTCAGCTTGAATTTCGCACAGAGCAGCCCGGCCGTCCGGCGAATATACGGGCACCCAACGCGAATGCGTCTGACGATACACCGTGCCTTTCCAGCACCGAACGCCGCCCTCGGAACTCGCTTGCAACGGGAAAGGCGGAACAGGAACAGCCGTCAACTTACGAGCCACGACGAAGGGCCGAGGTGATTCAACTGGCTGAGTACCGGAAGCGAGCTCGATAACCTCAGAGTCCGGGTGCCAAGCACGGTAGGCGGCAACACCCATTCCCACAGCTACGAGCGTCAGCAGGCTCAGCACAACATCCACTTGTCGCATGACCATCCCCTGTCCATTGCGAACAGGGTAGCAAAAGCGGGTTTGGCGAGGCGATGACCGGACTTCGAAAAACGGTGCTCAGGATCCTGAGCGCTGTTTTTCAGCCAACCGTCCGAGAGCGTATCCGGACGTGCGTCCAGCAGAAGCGGTCAGCCGCCGCCCTTGCCACCGCCGAAGGGGTCCGAATTCCACGCCTTGTACGTGGGCGGATCATAGGCGGCGGCCGTCACACGCTCTTTGCGGATGCCCGTCATTTCAACGCCATTCGGTTCAGAAGGAACGCTCGTCGGCGCCTGCGGCTGTACCGACTCGCGTTCTCCTTTCTGACCGTCATTGCGTGCGAGTTCCAGGCCGTCCGCAAAGGGGTTGTAGAGGCCATCCGCCGCGATCTGGCGGCAACGGTCCGCCGGCACCGCGTAGCGCGTGCCCTGCTCCGTGTGGCACGTGCAGCGGCCATCATCCACGGCGATGCAGTAAAGGCGAGGGTTCGACCGAACGGACAGACCGTCGAACATCGGCGCCGACCAGGGCAAGCCGTCAACACGCGGCTTCATCCACTTAGCGAAATCCTCCCGGCGCAGGCGATCCGCCTCGGACCCCTGGGGAGCACCGGGCTTAGCGCCCGGCGCGGCGGTAACGCCCGCTGCGGCCGTTGGCGTGTGATCGGTCTGCGCCTTGAGCTTCTTGATCACCAGCGGGATCGCCACCAAAGCACACAGCGCGACCACGCCGAGCACCGGCAACATCCAGGCGCGAAACGGCACACGCATTTTCATATTGTGCGCGTTGCTGGACTTATAGAGCTCAAACACTTCCTTCGGCAGCGTGCCGACGGTATGCACCGCCACCTTCTGCGCCGCGCCCTTCTCGCAGTTCTCCATGCAACGGCCCCAGGTGAAGCGGCTCACGACCTGACTGTTGAACTTACGCACCGAGTGCACGTGCTGGTCCATCAAACGGCGCACGTAAGCAGACATCAAATTCGGATGCTGCGTCGTCATCCAAAAATCCATGCCTTCGTGACGCACCTTCGAAATGCGCTTCACCCACTCCGGCGGCTGGCCACGGTCCAGCGGAAAGAAATCATCCTCCTGACACTCGTCAATGCAGATCAACGCACCCGGAGGAAGCTCCCACCACTTGTGCAACTGCTCGAGCGTAAGCGGTTCCGCGACACTCGGGTCAAGACCGTTGATGTTAATCGCGAACACAGGGCGTTCCGGATGATCCTTCTTAAACTGCAGAATCGCCGCCACCATGCATGCCGTCTTGCCTGCTCCCGGCAGACCTGTCCACGCCTTGACCGGCATCAGCTTTTCCTCTTGGCAACGATGTGCGCCGTTGCCGCATCTGTGATTTTGCGGCCCGCCCACGCACTCAAAACAATCGTGACGGCCACATCGATTTTCAGCCAGCCCATGAAGTCAACGAGCGGTCCCGCCGCGCCAAGCATCGAGCTAATGCCGATGGTGTCAATCACTCCGGTAGCCACCTTGCTACCCACAAAGCCAATGCCCAGGCTCACCAACGCACTGATCGCCATCTGACCGACCACGCTCAGCAGCATCTCGCCAATCCACGCCACCACGATAGGCATATCAGCCCCTCCCGCCTGCGGTAATCATGGCCGCTGAGAACAGTGCAAAGCCGACGATCAACGCGCTAAGCCACTGCCCTACAACGCAGCCGTTGCTTGCCGGCACATTGAACGAGCCCAGCGTGCCCAGCGAAATCGGAATATCCTTGATCGGGCACGCGCGACCCCAACCGAACCCGCTTTGGTCATACACGCCCTTGTTCGCCTGCCCACCCACCGTGCCATCCTGCGACGTGTCAGGATCGCTCCACACGTCGCCCTGGCCGTACTTCGTGCTATCGCTGGCAAACGTCGGAGGACCATTGCCGTCGCCCGCAAGGTGCTTATCCAACGTGTCCGCGGAAGCCTTCGCCGAGCACATGGCATACCACTCTTGACGCCCGATGCCACACATCACGGCATCGCCGCTGCATACCGGTGGCGAGTTGCAGTCCGCGCCCGAGCCGTAGCCACTACCCGCAGAGGTTGACGACGATGCGGGTTTGGACGAGCCCGAGGAATTCGCAGCACCCTTAGCGCCCGGCCCAGCGCCATTGGTCACGGTCTGCCCGGCAGCGCCGGTGTACGTGTTCACCACTACGGTGCTTACCTGCCCCGTCTGCATATTCTGCGAGGTGTACTTATCGGAGCCGGCAATCTGCGTTGCCGGATCAACCACGCCGCCCTGCCCTTTGGAGGGTATCGGCGCCGTGGGCGACCCCGCACAAATGGCGCCGCTGCCGCCCGAGCAGCCCCCCGTCATGTTCGGCGTCCATGCCGGAAATTTTGTGCACGTCTGCGCTCCACCAACCACAGAGCACACGTTGCCCGTCGAAGGGTCAGCACAACTCGTGCCGCCACACAGCTGGGGCGAAGAGCTGCCATCCGACGCAGGCTGCGGCGCCAACGGGTTGCCCGTCGCATCGTTGTACACGGACGTGCCGGCAGTAGGCGTGCTGCTCTCCGATCCCGACGGATTGCCGTTGTAGCTAATCGTTGCCTGCACGTGGAACATCCCCTGGCTGTCAGCCAAGGCCGAGTAATTCGAGTAGGAGATGGTGAAGGGGCACTGCACCTGCGCCCCCGTGGTGTAGTCCGTCTGCCACGTGGCGCCGGACGTACCTAAGGTCTGCTGCGCGGAGTAACTAATGTTCATCGTTTGCGACCCGAGCGTCGCACACGGGTTGCTGGAGTTCGGCTCTGTAGAGCAGTCGTACTGCCAGGACTGGATGTAACTACCCGTCTTCGGGAACATTCCTACGAAACACGACTGAAGTGTGAGGTTACGCCCTAGATCGCCGCAGTGGTAACCGAGATTCTGACCGCCGTTAAAGGTCGCAGCCTGCGCCATGCAAGACGCCCAGGCGCTAGAGAAGGTCGGCCCCGCAGCATCAGCGCGAGACGGCAGCAACAACGCCGAGCACAGCAACAGCGCGCCAAACGCCCCAGAGAGGCTCAGTCGTCGCGCGATGGTCCAAAAAGAATCCATCCTGCCCCCAGCAACGCCATCAGTACGAAATAGCCGTCCATACGGTTTCTCCGTGCCCAGAAAGGACGCGGGGCCTGCGCCCCGCGCCACCCCCAAGGGACGGATTAGCCCGCGCCCTTGACCCACTTGTAAGCCTTGATGCCGTAGTGCATCGCCAGCACCGCCACGCCAATCAGGCCGGCGGCAGTCGCCACCGTGCCGATCAACGTCACGATGCTGGACACGTCGATGCCATCGGCCATCGCGGCACCACCAGCGAGCGCCGTCGAGGCCAGGGCCGCACCTGCATAGAGCTTGCTGTTGCTGTTCTTCTTCATGGTCAGTCTCCGACCCGCCGGAGTGATCGAAACCCATACGCCGTGGCCCAGCAGGTCAAGATCGCCACACCGATGAGGACACCCGACGTTGCGTCGAGGTCTGGAAAGAAGTTCTGTTGCTGCACCCAATACGGATGCGCGCACACGCCCGTCGTCGCATCGACGTCCGCCGAATCACAACCTTGAACGACGGGCGTGCCCACGTCTTACGCCGCCTTCGACTTCGCCAACGGAACGAACTCGCGTTCCATCTGCAAACGACCATCGCGGTCCAGGTAGATGCCCGTCGCCCGCACCTCGTAATCGCCCGGCGGCAGGAAGTGCGACGCCTTCGACGGGTCGAAGTACTGCTGAAATTCCTCGACGCGGCCTTCGCCCTTGACGATGCCGCACGTCTGGAAGCCGTGGTTCTTGCTCGGATCCTTCCTGCCAGCCTGCACGCGCACTTCGCTGAAAGCGCGCAGGATCGTGTAGTGAGTTTTCTGGTTCATGGTGCGTCTCCTATGGACGTCTAAACGTTGATGTATTTGTGCATCTCAGAGCCCAACAGCGGGGCAAGAACAGACGCTCCCAATCCAGCAGATGCCACCCACGCCGGGAGCTGCTTGCGCGTGAGTAGCTTTGCCATCGCATCGGCAAAATCGTTCGCTTCGGGAAAGGCTTCGGCCACGGCGAACACCACGCGGCCGCACTGCCTGCGCGCATGACGCAACGCGCTTGACATCGTCGCGGCCACCTTCGCCATCGACGTTTCCATGCGCGTGCTGCGCTGGCTGATCCACTCCAACACGGGGTAATGGCCCACGAGGTACTCCCACGGGCGTTCAAGGATGTCGTACGGAATTTCGCGATACTTGCTGCCGAAACGCGCTTCGAAGCGCACCCAGGGGCTGCTTGGATCGCCCAGCTGCTTTCCCTTCTCGTAAGCACACAGCTGCTGATTGCCGGTGTTCTTGCCGATGTAGACCGTTTGGCCCGAGCCATCGGCGTAGCCAGCGAACCCAATAGCCGGCGGCCTACCCTTGGTCGTGAACTTACCCTGGCTGTGCCAGCGCTGCACGTCATCCAGGGTGTACCGCCCTTCCCTATCGTCGTGCGCACAGTCCACGCGGGAAAGCTTGGCCGCCCACCCTTCCACCACACACCGGGTGTGTGCCCACGCCGTGACGTGGGCACAACCCGCACCGGTCAGCTCCACGCAGAACGTGCCGCGCTGCGATTCGCCACCCAGCGCCACAAACCCACACACCTCACCGGACGGCATCAGGATGCGGCAGTGATTCGCGTAGAAATTGCGGAAGCCACGCACCTGGGGGTCGATGCGCAACCCACTATCCGGCGCAATCGCCTGCACCACGTAGCGGCAAAGCAATTCGATGCTCGTCTCGCAACCCTTGGCCGCTTCGGCACGAAGCCGAGCGCCCCAGTCGCCGTCGCGCAAAGGATCGTTGAGCACCGTCAGCGGAGCCGAGAACGTCAGAAAGTCCACAATGGCCAGAGCCGCGTCGTTGGCAGCGTGTTCCACCGTTTCCACTGAGGACTTTAGTCCCCTGTTAGCTGAGGGGACTTCCCGTGCGGCGGCTCGTTGCGCCATGAAAGCGCGGGCGCGAACGAACGCACCCGCTGCCAATTCATCTTGAATCGCCTGGACGGCCAAACGCTGCTCGACGCTCATGCCCGGCGCGCCAGTTCAAACGCGTAGGCGCTCTCTTGCTCAGCAACCTCAGCGCACTCAGCAGCGTCGAGAAACATGCCGGCAGAAACGTAGGCAGACTCAAGCGCCATATGACGCTCGCACTGCTGGCCGGCGAAAACGATCATCTCGACCTGGAAGGCGGTCACAGTAGCCACCCCGCCGAGCGGAGGGAGGCCTGCCGGCCTGCGTAGGCGCAGATGCGCCACGCGAGAAGGAACAAAGCCAGGAGGATGAGAGGCGCGCAGAGAGCGCACAGTGCAGCCAGAACGACCATTGAATTCCCCTTATGGTCAAGACTGTTGACCATAGGGCGTAGTAAAGTGCCTTGACCCTCCACCAGTCAAGGTCCTTGACCATGAGTAATTCTGATCGTTTGCTCGATATCTATATGCAAAAGCTATCGCTGCGTACGCTCAGCGAAGTGGCGAGCAAGCTAAATGTAACCCGGCCAGCCGTCAGCAACTGGAGGGCGGGAACATCACACCCCAACGCCGAGGCCATCGAAACGATGTGCAAAGCGACAGGCGAGCCGCTATCTCGATGGCTACCTCTAATCGAGGCCGAACGCTGCCGCACCGAGGGCGACCGCAAGGTGTGGCTTCGGCTGGCTCAGGCA
Source organism: Dyella japonica (assembly GCF_040545895.1). Classification (GTDB taxonomy): domain Bacteria; phylum Pseudomonadota; class Gammaproteobacteria; order Xanthomonadales; family Rhodanobacteraceae; genus Dyella; species Dyella japonica_D. The sequence continues at coordinate 388,162 of NZ_JBEPMU010000001.1, read as the reverse complement.
GCTGCGGCAATTGCTGCCGCCTTCCTGATACTGCGACACGGAGTCGATACGCACGCCGTCTCCGCGTTCGTTTTCGCCCCTGCTATACATTATGCGAAATTATAGATGATCCAGCGCGGCCGTCCAAGCGTCGCGGTGTCCAGCCGAAACTACTGTTTCTGTTACGTCCCGCTAAGTGATTACGTTACTTCTAGCGAGATCTGTGGAAGTCCAGCGATGTAACGCAATCAGTAGCATCCGGCAGATGCGGCCAGAGCCATCGTCACTGGTTGCAGCCATGAAACCTGAGCAGCGTCGACCAACAGCTTGTGCAATGTCCGCCAACCAACTTACGCCATTGCGCTGAACTGCCGACCAACCTGATCCATCGGTGCTGAATCGCCAACACGTCTGGGCCGGCCCAGACTCATCGAGCGCAACGCCGTTTCCGCTTATTCGGTCGTCTTCTGACATCAAGCTATTTGCGGCCTGACCCTGCCGGCGACTTCTTTGGTGTGCGAGCGCGTGTGGACGCCTTTGCTTTCGGGGAAAGCGGACGCTTGGCTGCGACCATCAAACTTGAGCCGCATCGACCGACAACTTGTGCAATGTCTGCCAAAAACCTTGGGCCATGGTACGAAACAGCCAAGAGCATTGGACCGTCGGCCGCAGACAGCCAACAACCCTAGGCCAGCTGGTTCGGTGAACCCCGCCGGTGTCGCTGTCCCGTTAATTCTGTCGCCTGTCCGCTAATCGTGTCATGTCCGCTTATTCGGTCGCCCTCTGACGTAGAGCTACTTCCGAGCTTGGCGTCCCGACGGCTTCTTTGGCGTGCTGCGCGTGGGGGATTTGGTTTTCGGGGAAATCTGACGTTTTGGCTTGGCCGCTGCCACGTGCGCCGCCGACAGCGCTTTTTCTAATCCCACGATTTGGCCTGCTTGGCGTGCAGTCTCTTGCTCAAGTTCGCGCACGCGGGCACCAAGTGAGTCGCACCGACTTTCCGTTGCCGCAGTGGCATCCCGATGCATTCGTTGTGCGCTTTCATACCGTTGCTGCCACTGTCCTGCATCTTGTCGGGCACGGTCGACTTCACGATGAGAGCGATCTTCGACGGCACGAATGTGAGCCTCTTGGCGTTCGCGTTCTGTTTGGAGTGCAGTACGGGTTTCGTCCAACTGAGCCTGAAGCGCCTGGAATTGCTCAGATTGCAGGTCACGCTGATCCTGCAGACGATCGCGCTGCTGTAAGAGGTCGGCGCGCAGGGCGTGACTATCCTGCAATTGGCCATCCAGGGTGGCACAGACGTGCTCAGCTAGCTCTCGGGCTGCTTGCGCCTGGGCCGCATTAGTTTCGGCCTCCGTCAGGCGAGCTCCCCAGCTTTCGCGCTCCGCAGCCAATTGAGTTCGAGCAGCTTCAAGCGACGTACGCTCACTGGCGAAACGACCTTCGATGGCGCGCTCCGCATGCTCCGTGGCGAGACGCCACAGTGCAAGCATCGCCTGCCCCACCAGGTCAGGCACCTCCGGCAGGGTGCTCAGCTGCGTCAGCCGCGCCCCAAGCTGGCCACGCCAACTATCAAGCATGCGAGTGACCGTATTGGGCGAACCGGTACCGAGCTCGGTCCGCACCTTCTCCACCGTCGGATTCTCACCCGAGGCCAGGATGGCGTCTGCGGCTGCGTTGACCTGGTCCTGGGTGATGCCTCGTGCCATGAAATGGCTCTCCTCGATCGGCGCCCTACTCGCTTGGATTCGTACTCGCGATAAGTGATGATTATCGTGGGTACGAGCGCTATTTCGTAGTATACATTACATATTATGAAAGGTATTTCACCGATTCCGACCTTGGCGCAGCCAGCCTCCAGCCTGGCGTTGCCGATCCAGCTGGCCCAACAGGCAGCCGACGCCGTGCGCGAACTGCTTGCCGAAGCCGCGGCCGCCAACACCACGCGTAGCTATGCCAGCGCCCTGCGCTACTGGGCCGGCTGGCACGCCGCGCGCTACGGCGTCGAGCTGACGTTGCCGGTGCCCGAAGCCACCGTGCTGCAATTCGTGGTGGACCACGTGGTGCGCCGGTCGGCCGACGGCGAGCTGGCCTGGGAGCTGCCGCCGGCCGTCGATCAGGCCTTGGTCGCGGCGGGACTGAAAGCCAAGCCCGGTCCCTGGACGCTGGCGACGGTTCGACATCGGGTCGCGGTGCTGTCGACCGCGCATCGACTCAAACACGTGACCAATCCGTGCGAGCAGCCTGCCATCCGTACGGTGCTCAGTCGGGCCGCCCGGGCGGCTGTCAAGCGCGGCGAACGCCCGCGTAAGAAGACGGCCATCACCTTGGCCGAGCTCGAGGCGATGCTCGCCACCTGCGACGAGAGCCTGGAAGGTCTGCGCGATCGTGCCCTGCTCTGCTTTGCCTTCGCTAGCGGTGGACGTCGGCGCAGTGAAGTGGCGGCCGCCGACCTGCGTGACCTGCGCCGAATTGGCCCGCAGGGTTTCATCTACCGGCTGAAACACAGCAAGACGCAGCAGGCCGGCGTGACAGCGACCTCCACTCCGGACAAGCCCGTCCTGGATCGCGCCGCCCAGGCGCTCGAGGCCTGGTTGGCCGCCGCCGGCATCACAGAGGGGGCGATTTTTCGACGATTGTGGAAGCAGCGAGTCGGCCCTGCCCTCTCCCCGGCGGCCGTGGGAGAGATTGTGCAGCGCCGCGCCAAGCTCGCGGGCCTGGAGGGGGACTTTGGTGGGCACAGCCTGCGGTCGGGGTTCGTCACGGAGGCGAGCCGTCAGGGTGTGCCGCTGCCCGCGATCATGGCGATGACTGAGCACCGAGCGGTGTCGAGCGTAATGGGGTACTTTCAGACCGGCGGTGCGACGAGCAACCCAGCCGCGCGACTACTTGAGGAGCCGTAGGCAAGCTAGGTGGGCATGACGGGGGCACTCCCCCATTCCCCGAATTGCTGGAGATACCTCCGGCAATCATCCCGACAACTTCGGTGGAATGCTCAAGCAGCAAGGCTCTCCGGTACTCTCTGCGTGACCAAAAGCGCATTCATGGAGCGACGTTAGCCACATGGGAAGCGTGGGAAGCCGAGTCAAGTGCGGCACAGGGGGACTCAAGAAGGCATCAGATCGCCTCTCTGTAATCCCGTCGACCCATTTAGTCATCGTCATGTCCAACGCTGGCCGGGACGAATACCTACGCCGGCTGACCATCATTGCGATCGCCGCCTAAGCTATACGCTGAGGCCTGCTCTTTTGAGCAATCCGAAAGCGGCGCTCGCCTACCCTTGATAACTTGCCCTAATCGATGTGAACTGAAGGCGGCAGGTCACAACGAGATCGAACCACCCTTTGTGGGCCAGCTGCAGGATTTCATGTTCGAGGCAGCCTCATCGCGCGAAGGATCATCATGCAACGGTGTGCTGGCTATACAGTGCAGCCGACTGAATCAACGGCCTACCCCAAGCGCTTGCGTCTGATAGAGCCTGCGTAAACCGGCGCAACGCCGGGCGACGCGTCGCGGTTGTTTGTGTTCTCTTGCGCTGCGGGCAGTGACTTCCAAGCGGCGCCACTAAAGAAGCTTTCCTTCCATATGTACTGCGTCAGGCTCATGCCAGCAGCAGCCATCGGCCGGTTCTGCTCGCCGTTGTAAGCACCCGAACGGCAATGTAGCGTAGTTGGGCAGTGTTACGGCGGCCGTCTGCTTTGTGCAAGGTCACGGCAAGCATTGCCAGGATCAGATGAGACAATACGCCCATGGATAATGCGATGGACCTTGGAAGTATTGCGCCGATACTTTCGATGGCGACAGACGGTATCGTGCTGACCGATAAAGCGTGTCGCATACTCTACGTCAACCAATCGTTTACCGACCTCACCGGTTACAGTAGCGCTGATCTGAAGGGTCTTACCTGTAGTGTTTTGCAGGCGCCGGGCACGGACCCCAACGAGGTTGACGCTATACGGGAGGCCATCCGCGCCAACAAGCCGTATTCGGGCGAAATCCTCAGCCGCACCCGGTCTGGCGAGACGTTCTGGAATGGACTGACCATTACACCCATCTTCCAGCAAGGCGAGCTGTTGGGATTTCTTGGCATTGCTCGCGACAGCGCCGCACATAAGAACGCGCTGGAGGCGCTGTCCTCACGCGAGCGGCTGTATCGTTTTCTGTTCGAACATGTTCAGGCGGGCATCGTGCTCCATCGCGCCAGCACGGAGATAATCTATGCCAATCAATCCGCGCTCCATATGCTTGGCATGCGATACGACGAGCTGCTGGGAGCCTTCTACACCGATAGGCACTTTGATTTCGTCCGCGAAGACGGCTCGCCGTTGCCGCTGAACGAATTTCCTGTAGCCCGGGTGCTTAGAACCCGGGCGCCCGTCTCGCAATACGTCATTGGCTTGCATCGCAACGCCGACAGGCAACTGGTCTGGGTCGTATGCAACGCCGCGCCCAACCTCGACGAGAACGGTGAGCCAACCGAAGTAGTAGTGAGCTTTACCGACGTGACCCGTCTGAAGCAGGCCGAGAGTGCGCTCAAGCATTCCGAGCTGCGCTTGAGCCTGGTGCTACGCGGTACCAACGACGCCGCCTGGGACTGGGATCTGACCACTGGTGAGATCTATTACTCGCCACGCTGGTGGGAAATGCTCGGACTGACGTCCGATGCGCTACCAGCAACCCGGGATCTTTGGCAGCGGCGCTTGCACCCGGACGACGCACGACGTATCAGCTCGACGCTCGAACACTTACTGAGCAGCGTCATCGAGAGCTATGAACTGGAATTTCGGCTTCGTCATCGGAAGGGACACTATGTGCCGGTGCTGTCGCGCGGTTTCATCCTGCGCGATGTTCACGGCAAGGCCATGCGCGTTTCAGGCGCAAACACCGACCTGACCGAACGCAAGGAAGCCGAGCATCAGATCTACCGATTGGCGTACTACGACATTCTCACCGGCTTGCCGAATCGTCGAAAGTTGATGGAGCAGCTCGACGACATGCTGGCCCTGCCTGCGTCGACGCACGGCTGGGGCGCTATCCTCTTCGTCGACGTCGACAATTTCAAGCTCCTGAACGATTCGATGGGGCATGCCGTTGGAGATCTGCTGCTCAAGCAAGTGGCGCTGCGTCTGCAAGCATGCGTCCGCACGCACGATGTGCTGGCGCGACTCAGCGGCGACGAGTTTGTAGCGCTGCTCGGCGATCTTGGGCTCGATCCCTCATCAGCTTTGCAAGCCGCCGAGAACGTGGCCCACAACGTCTGGAGCGCACTTGCCCTGCCCTATGCGTTGGGCGACGCAAGCTATCTCTGCACCGTGAGCGTGGGCATTGCCTTGTTCGACTATGGCGTGCGTGGCACGGAAGACACCCTAAAGCACGCCGACCTGGCCTTGTGCCATGCAAAGTCCACCGGCAAGAACAAACTCTGCGTATACGACAAGGCCATGGAAGTGGCGATGCAGGAGCGCCTGGCGCTGGAGCATGACCTGCGCACTGATTTCCATGCGCGACGCTTGCAGATGTACCTGCAGCCGCAAATCGACAGTGATGGCCGCACGGTCAGTGCCGAAGCTCTCTTGCGATGGAGCCACGCTACTCGCGGCGACGTTCCACCAGCTCAGTTCATTCCCCTTGCCGAGGCCACGGGGCTCATCCTGCCACTTGGTGAATGGGTGCTTGAGACGGCCTGCCGGCAGCTTGTCGCCTGGGCCTGCAATCCGCGCACAGAAGCCTTGACTTTGTCGGTGAATATTAGCGTGAGGCAATTGCATGACCTCGGGTTTGTGTCATGTGCACTGGACGTGCTCCGGCGCACTGGCGCCAACCCATCTCGACTTGTGCTTGAAGTGACCGAGAGCTTATTCGCCGAAAACATTGAGACCATCATCGAGCGCATGATGTTGTTGCGCGAACGTGGCATACGCTTCGCACTGGATGATTTTGGAACGGGCTATTCCTCGTTGAGTTACCTGCAGCGGATGCCACTGGACGAGATCAAGATCGACCGCTCGTTCATACGGGGGATCCAGGAGGGCGGCCGTGGCGCGACTATCACGCGCATGATCATTTCCCTTGCCAAGAATCTTGGCATCAAGACCGTGGCCGAGGGCGTAGAGACGTCCGAGCAGAAGGATTTTCTATACCGGCACGGTTGTTTTCATTATCAAGGCTATATATGCGGCGAGGCTGTGCCGCCCGAAGATTTCGTGGCCTTTCTTCACTGAGGGCACGCCAGTTCCGCTTGTACCGTCGCGGCCGCTTGTCCAGCCAGATGTCGAAGCACCTCCATACAGCCCGTTGCCCCAACCTGCTTGGGCCAGCTCCGCTGGCTCATGCTGTTCTTATGCGGCGGCACACTGTCGAGCCATGCCGCCGTCCCGAACGTTTGCCGGGTTTGGATGCACCCCGATTCGCACGGAAGACAAGGCTAGCGGCATCGAAGTCGGCGCGGTGCACACCTGGTGCCATTGCACGAAAGGGGCGATTCGCTTGCGTTTTGGCCCGCCCGAGCCCTTCTCCGCCCCTGGCGCCGTGACCAGCCAGCACGCTTCCTGGGCAATCGCCAATGTTTGGGCTTCAGGTTGAATCCAAGTGAGAGTCGAGTGCGTATACCTGTAGACGGCAGCCAAGCCGTGAAGTCGCTCCTGCGTAAAACACAGCCATCGGGTACTGCCTTTCAAGAGCGGGGATTGATCATGACTTCAATCGACACCGAAACCGATGGCAGAGCGACCATCCCGCTGGCTCTGGTCGTGGAGGATGGCGATGACCTTCGATACCTCTTCTGCGCCATGCTCGGCGAGCTCGGCTTTGCAGCCATCGGCGTAAGCAATGCCGATGCGGCGCTTGTCCATCTCCACACGGCCGGGCCCTTCGATCTCCTGCTCACTGACGTGAATATGCCGGGAACCATGGACGGATCTGCTCTAGCGGCCATGGCCCGCAGGCTCTTTGAACGCCTGCTCATCATCGTCGTGACAGCAGAGCCTAGACAGGCTCTTGTGGAACTGCCTGCGAATGTCGCAGTGCTGGCAAAGCCCTTCTGCCTGAGAGAGCTGGCCGCAGAGATTGATCACTCGAAGATCCGGCAAGGAGGGGCCAGGGGCTCGTTTATCTGCGGTCGAGGCGTGGAATGAAGATGCATTTTTCTCTATGCAACTCCCTCACCCAGGCATCGAGATGGATGTTTCCGTGATCGCGACGGTGCCATCGCAAAGTGAACAGGATGAAGGCGTCAAGCCTGACCTATAAAACTGCCAGTGAAGGAGATCCCGGCTTGCCACTATCCAGCGATGGACCTGATCAAGCGCATCCATTTCCTAGGGCGGTTTTGAACCACATGAGCACTCACTCCGCGTTCCTCACTCCCGTGGCACGCCGCGCATCCATTCGTTCCGCAGTCCCGAGGCTGGCGATTTCTTGCCTGGCGCTGATGGCACCGGACCTGTTGTATGCCGGCTCATTTGAAGGCGCATCGCATTATTCGGGCATAGCGTACGCTGCCGATGGCGGTCCGATCCGCTACCGGGAGGAGCACTGGCTATTTCGGGAACAAGGGACGCTGACGCGGCTTGTCCTGTATCGCTGCCCCAACGGCCAGCCATTTGCGCGAAAGTGGCTGCACTATTCGGGTCAACCCTGGGCTCCGGATTTCACCTTCGAGGACGCGCGTGATGGCTACTTGGAGGGCGCGACGCGCATGCCAGGAGCGTGGCGTGTCTATGTGCGGGATCGTGCCGATGCAACAACCCGGTCCGCGGCCCTTCCGTCGCGTCCCGACACAGTCGTCGATGCAGGCTTTGACGCGTTCGTACAGTCCCGCTGGGCGACATTGAATCGACCCGAGGGCGTACAAGCGGCCTTTGTGGTTCCCGGTCGGCTTGGCTATCTGGATCTGAAGCTCAAACCGTTGGCCAGCTCTCGCAGTGAATCGCGCCAATTTCGCCTCGGCCTCGACGGGTTTCTGGGTGCCATTGCCCCGTCCTTGCGGTTGACCTACGCGAGCGCCGATCGCCGCCTCGAGGAATTTGTAGGGATCAGCAATATTCGAGACGAGCAAGGCCATCGCCAGCGCGTGCAGATTCGATTTCCTCTGGATGCCGTCGAGCCAGCACCCACGCGTGCCGAAGTCGAGTCAGCCGCTCGACTACCCCTCACGTCGCGTTGTTCGCCTTGAGCGGTAGTGCATCCGATCCATGCTTCGCGTCGTATAAGACATATTCAACGGCGGAACCCGTCCATGAGCCACCCGCTTTCCCAGCAAGCCTTGTCGAAAAGCGGTTCCCTGGCACAGCGCATGCGCGCGTGGTTCGATGCGGGCGCCGAGGGTGCGGCGAGCTCCAACCCGCGCCGCATCGATTGGGTGCGTGCCATTCCCTTCGTCGCTATGCATCTGGCGTGTCTCGGCGTCATCCTGGTCGGCACATCGCCCGTGGCCATGTTGACCGCGGCAGCGCTTTACGCCATCCGCATGTTTGCACTCACTGGGTTTTATCACCGGTACTTCTCGCATCGCGCGTTCCGAACCTCGCGCGCCGTGCAATTCGTGTTTGCGTTGATCGGCGCCTCTTGTGTGCAGCGTGGCCCGTTATGGTGGGCTGCGCATCATCGCAACCACCATCGGCACGCCGACACAGCGCTCGACCCCCACTCCCCCACGGTTCACGGCTTTCTCTGGAGTCATGCGGGCTGGTTTCTGACATCGGAGGCCTTCCGCACCGATTTGGATCGCGTCACCGATCTGCGCGGTTTTCCGGAACTTCGCTGGCTGGATCGGTATGACACGGTCGTACCCGTCGCGCTCGCCCTTCTGCTGTTCGGGTTCGGCTCCCTGCTCCACGTGCTGGCGCCCTCGTGGGGAACCAGTGGCGGTCAGATGCTCGTCTGGGGATTTTTCATATCCACCATTGTGCTGTTCCATGCGACGGTCACCATTAATTCTTTGGCCCATCGCTTTGGACGCCGACGCTTCCCTACTCATGACGACAGCCGCAACAACACTTGGCTTGCCTTGATTACGTTTGGCGAGGGTTGGCACAACAACCACCATTTCTATCCCGGCTCGGCGCGACAAGGCTTCCGCTGGTGGGAAATCGATCTCACCTGGTACGGCCTGCGCTTTCTGGCCTTGCTTGGATTGGTGTGGGACCTGAAGCCCGTGCCCGCCTGGGTGCAGCGCAAGGCGGAGTACTAGCCATGCGCATCGCCGTCATCGGTTCGGGCATCGCAGGGCTCGCCTCGGCTTGGCTGCTATCCCGCGAACACGCTGTCACACTGTACGAGGCCAGCGATTACCTCGGCGGTCACACGCATACACACCACGTTCAACTCGCTGGCAAGGAGTACGTGGTCGACTCCGGGTTCATCGTGCACAACCCGGTGCACTATCCCCTGCTGAACGCCCTGTTCGACGAGTTGGGTGTGCCATCGCAGGCCACCACCATGAGCTTCTCGGCCCGGCATGAAGCCAGCGGCCTGGAGTACAACGCGACCACTCTCGACACGCTGTTCTGCCAGCGACGCAATCTACTGTCGCCACGTTTCTGGGGCATGGTGCGTGATCTGTTCCGGTTCTATCGGGAAGCGCCGGCGCTGCTCGACCAGCCGGGCGCTGGCCCGACACTCGGTGATTATCTCCTGCAGAACGGCTACGGGCACACGTTCCGCGACCATCATTTGGTTCCGATGGCGTCGGCCTTGTGGTCGTCGCCATCCCGGCAGATCCTCCAGTTTCCCGCACGCTATCTCGTGCAGTTCATGGCCAATCATCAAATGCTGCAAGTAAGCGGGCGTCCGCAGTGGCAAGTGGTGAAAGGTGGGTCGTCGACCTATGTGCGCGCCCTGCGTCGGCGCTGGAGTGTCCAGGAGCGCCTATCCTCGCCCGTGCGCTCGGTGGTCCGCCGCGGCGACTGCGTCGCGATCGATTCCAACCAGGGAGTCGAGACTTTCGACCATGTGGTGATGGCGTGCCACAGTGACCAGGCTCTTGCGCTGCTCTCGGATGCTTCCGAGCAGGAGCGGGACATCCTTGGCGCCATGCCTTATGAAGCCAACCAGGTTGTACTGCACACCGACACGCGGGTGCTCCCGCGCTCCCGCAAGGCATGGGCGGCCTGGAACGCAGTGGTTCCCCTCGATCCGGAGGCCGCATGTACGGTCAGCTACTGCATGAATCTGCTGCAGCGCATCGATGCACCCGAGCCACTGATCGTCAGTCTCAACCAGACCGAATCCATCGACCCGCAGCGAGTTCTGCGAAGTATGACTTATAGCCATCCGGTGTACACAACCGCCTCTGTCGCTGCGCAGGCGCGCAAGCCGGAGATCCAGGGAAAACGGCAAACATGGTTCGCCGGCGCCTATTGGGGTTGGGGTTTCCATGAGGACGGCGTGCGCAGCGCGATGGAAGTGGCGCAGGCGCTCTGCTCCCTGGTCCGCTTGCCCAAGGCCACGCTGGAGCCCTGCTCATGAGCGCCCTGGCCAGCGCTGTGTACGAGGGCACGGTAACGCATCGGCGCCATGCCCCCCGCGAGCATGCATTCCGCTATCGCATGGCGCAGCTGCTGTTGGACCTGGACGAGATTGAGACGGTTTTTCGTCATCATCCGCTGTGGTCGGCCAATCGCCGCAACCTCGCCGAGTGGCGACGGAAGGATTATCTCGGCCCTGCGGACTTGCCGCTTGCAGACGCCGTCCGCGAACGCGTGCGCCGTGACGCCGGCCTGGTTCCCACAGGCCCCATCCGCATGCTCGCGCACCCGCGATATGCAGGGTATGTATTCAATCCCGTTGTCTTCTATTACTGCTACGAAACCGATGGCGTCACACTAGCCTGCATCGTCGCCGAGATTACCAATACGCCGTGGGGTGAACGCCACGCTTACGTGCTGACGGCCGATCGCGCATGGCGTCGTGGACGCACCATGGCCTGGAACTTCGACAAACAGTTCCACGTCTCCCCTTTCATGGCCATGGCAAGACGCTATGACTGGCGGTTCACGCCGCCCGCCGACGATCTTCGGGTGCACATGAAAGTGCGAGACGGCGATACCTGTGAGTTCGATGCGACGCTGTCCTTGCGGCGCCAGCCACTGAGTCGCCATGCGCTTGGACGTGTGCTTTGGCGTTATCCACTCATGACCGCTCAGGTCATGGGTGCCATCCATTGGCAGGCGCTCAGGCTATGGCTTAAACGCGCCCCCGTCTACGAACATCCAGCCGGCCACGGCAGGCCGCACCCCAGGGAAGTGTCATGACTGAAATTGCCAAAGAGCACCTGCTGAGTGCGGCCGACACACAACCCGGATGGGTCGATCGCGTGTTGCGGGAACGTCTGCTCAAGGCCATGCGAGGCTTGCGCCATGGCGTGCTGGGTCTGCGCGATGCCGTCGGCGACATCGACGTAGGTTCGACCAACGAAAGCCCGGACGGATTGCGCGTGCACGTACATGTGCAGGACATGCGCTTCTATCGGGCATTGGCCCTCAATGGCAGCGTTGGCGCAGGTGAAGCCTATGCAGAGGGATGGTGGCGCTGCGACGACCCGGTCGGCCTGGTGAGGCTGCTGGTCCGCAACCGCGATTTGCTCGACGGCATGGAAAGCGGCATGGCCAAGCTGGGCGGACTCGCCATGCGGACCTGGCACGCCTTGCGCGAGAATACCCGCGCCGGCGCACGCCGCAACATCGCCGCGCACTATGACCTTGGCAACGAGTTCTTCGCGCTGTTCTTGTCAACGGACCTGATGTACTCGTCGGCCTTATGGAGCGATGGCGAAGACACTCTCGAATCTGCGTCGACGCGAAAGCTCGACGTCATCTGTCGCAAGCTGAACCTCAAGCCTGGCGATCGCGTGGTGGAGATCGGTACGGGTTGGGGCGGCTTTGCGTTGCATGCGGCCCAACACTATGGCTGCCACGTCACTACCACCACCATTTCGCATGAACAGTACACGCTTGCCAGCGAGCGTATCGCCAACGCCGGCTTGAGCGATCGCGTCAACCTGCTGCTGAAAGACTATCGTGACCTGGATGGCCAGTACGACAAGCTGGTATCCATTGAGATGATCGAGGCGATCGGTGCGCGCTACCTGCCCGCTTACTTCGCCAAGCTAAGCGAGCTGCTCAAGCCCAGCGGCATCGGCCTGATTCAGGCCATCACGATCGAGGACCACCGCTATGAGCAGGCGTTGGCGTCGGTCGACTTCATCAAGAGGCACATTTTTCCCGGCAGTTTCATTCCGTCATTGAGTGCCATCCTGGCCGCGAAGACGCGCGCCAGCGACCTGGCGCTGGTGCATCAGGAAGATTTCGGCCTCTCCTATGCCCGCACGCTCCATGCCTGGCGTGGCCGGTTTCTTGCCCATGTGGCCGAGGCGCGCGCGCAGGGGTTCGACGAGCGCTTTCTTCGCCTGTGGGAGTTCTACCTGGCCTATTGCGAAGGCGGCTTCCTGGAGCGCTCTATCGGTGTTTCGCACCTGCTTCTGGCCAAACCCGGTGCGCAGCCACTCGCGGCGCGGTGGACGGCGCGCGATGGAGGTCTGCACGCATGACGTTCTGGATCAATCTCGTAGGCTACCAGTCGGTATGGTTTCTGCTCGTGCGAGGCGCGGCACAAGCGCATCTCGCTTTGCCACTGCTTGCCGGCGCCGTGTTCGTGCTGGGCCAGCTGTTGACTTCGCAACACCCTTCGCGAGACGCGCGCCTGTTGGTGGCGGCCCTGCTGATGGGCCTGCTGGTCGATGGCGTGGCGGCCTCCACCGGCTGGCTGGACTACGCCTCACGAGTACCTGCATGGCCGCCCCAGGGCGCACCGGTGTGGATCCTGATGTTGTGGGCGTGCTTCGCCACGACCATCCCGCGATCGCTATCGGTGTTGCGGAGCCGGCCATGGCTTGCCGCACTGGCTGGCGGCCTCGGTGCGCCGATGTCCTATCTTGCCGCCGCACGTGGATGGGGCGCGGTGCAGGTGTCGTCCTGGCCCGGCCTGCCTTGGATCGCCGCCTGCTGGGCCTTGGCGCTGCCGCTGTTGGGCGCACTGAGTCAATACGACGCACGACGCGATGAATCGAGCCGGACATGAGCGGCGCGATGCAACTGCTATGGGTCGGCGTGATCATGGTGGTGATCATGACGCTGGGCTGGGCTTGGCAACGCCGTCGTCGCAACGCGGGGATCGTGGACGTCCTGTGGGCTGGCGGCCTGGGTGTCGCTGCAATACTGATGGCCGTCACGGGCAGCGGCGCGGCCTTGCCTCGCCTGCTGCTGGCTCTCATGGGCGGCGTGTGGTCATGGCGTCTGACAGCGCATTTGTGGCGCCGCGTGAGTGGCGAATCAGAAGACGGGCGCTATCGCCAGCTGCGCGCGCATTGGCAAAACAGCCAGGCCAAGTTCTACCTGTTCTTTCAGGCTCAGGCATTGCTTGTGTTGCTGTTCGCCCTGCCCTTCATGGCAGTGGCCTGCAATCCGGTCAACGACGTGACTGTCTGGACGGCACTGGGCGTGCTGATCTGGTTGGCCAGTGTCGCCCTGGAGTCGCTCGCCGACAGGCAGCTTGCCACCTTCCGCGCAGACCCGACTCAGCACGGCAGGACCTGTCGCTCGGGTCTGTGGCGCTACTCGCGTCACCCGAACTATTTCTTCGAGTGGTTGCACTGGTTGAGCTACGTCGCGCTTGCAGTGGGCTCGCCGATCGGCTGGCTGGCCTGGTCCGGCCCACTTGTGATGTACGTGTTCCTGCGCTGGATCAGTGGCATTCCTCACACCGAGGCGCAGGCGCTACGAACGCGGGGCGACGACTACCGCGCCTACCAGCAAAGCACGTCCATGCTGTTTCCGTGGTTCCCACGTTCCGGTGCCTCCAGGACATCCTCATGAACGCGACCCTTGCTCCATCCGACGAACTCCATGCCGATCGTCCTGCGTCCGGTCTGCTTGGGCTGGCCGAGCGCGGCCTGCTGCCCGACGCATGGGTGCGCGCGGGCATTCGCCGTCTGTGTGCGCAACGGCTGGCCGAATGCAATCGCGGAGGCGTCAGCGCAGGCCAGGAAAGGCATCAGCGCCTGATCAGTACGCTGCGCCACGGTCCGATGGCCATCCACACCGACGCAGCCAACACCCAGCATTACGAAGTACCCACGGCGTTCTTCGAACATTGTCTCGGGCCGAACCTGAAGTATTCGGCCTGCTACTTTCCGGAAAAAGACACCACTCTGGAACAGGCGGAGCACGCCATGCTCGAGCTATATGCCCAGCGAGCGCAGTTGTTCGATGGACAAGACGTACTTGAGCTCGGATGTGGATGGGGTTCCCTCACGCTATGGATGGCCCAGCGGTTTCCCGCATCACGCATTACCGCGGTGTCCAATTCGCACTCCCAGCGCGCCCACATACAGGCAAAGTGCCATGAGCGCGGCTTGAGCAACGTGCGGGTCATTACTTGCGACATCAATGCACTCGATCTGCCTGGTGAAAGCTATGACCGGTGCGTGTCGGTCGAAATGTTCGAGCACGTGCGGAACCACGAGCTCCTGATGGAGCGCGTCGCGGGCTGGTTGCGCGTCGACGGTCGGCTTTTTGTGCACATTTTTGCTCATCGCCACGCAGCCTATCCGTTCGAAACCGAGGGCGAAGACAACTGGATGGGGCGACACTTCTTTACCGGTGGCTTGATGCCAGCCGCAAATACCCTGCTCTGCTTCCAGCGCGACATGCGCCTCGATCGGCAGTGGCTGATCGACGGCACCCACTACCAGCGCACCGCAAACGCGTGGCTAGCCCGCCAGGATGAGCAGCGCGCCTCCCTGCTGTCGCTATTCAAAGAGACCTACAGCAGTGACGCACTCGCCAGGCTGTGGTTTCAACGCTGGCGCATGTTCTGGATGGCCTGTGCGGAGCTGTTCGGATACCGAAATGGCCAGGAGTGGCTGATCGCCCATTACCGGTTTGTGCGCGACCGCTAGCCATAGGAGGGAGGTGTCATGCGCCATTTATTGCAAGGCTTGGCTGCTGCCGCGCTTGTCGCACTACCCCTGTTCGGCTGCGCGGCCCAGGCGCCGATTGCTCCCGTATCACATGTGGATGTGCAACGGTATATGGGTGACTGGTATGTCATTGCTGCCATACCCACGTACTTCGAGCGGCATGCTTTCCATGCCGTAGAGTCCTACACCCTGCGCCCCGATGGCCGCATCCAAACCACCTTCACTTACCGAGACGGTGCGCTCGACGGCAAGCTGAAAACCATGCATGCCACCGGGTTTGTGCATGCAAATAGCGGCAATGCGGTTTGGGGCATGCAGTTTCTGTGGCCGATAAAAGCTGAATACATCATTGCTTGGCTCGATCCCGATTACCGTACCGTGATTGTGGCGCGTAACAAGCGCGATTACGTCTGGATCATGGCGCGCTCGCCGATGATTTCCGATCAGCAATACGACCTTCTGGTCGCCCGCGTTGCCGCCATGGGCTACGACACGCGCCGTCTGCGAAAAGTGCCTCAGGGGTGAATCGAACATCCCGAAAGCGAATGCCGCGTCACATCCAAGACCGCGCCGCGCACTCGGGTTTGCTCAGTGCTCTCACCTGGGCATCAAACAAGCGCCAAGCTTGTCCTGAGCATGCGCGGCGTTCACTTATATCCACGCAGATGGCACATCGGTTTAGAGCAGCGGCGCATCCGACCGTAGCGCACCTAGTTTATAGCCCCTCATTTTCGCGCGAACCAGAAGCTCGTTGAACTGCGCTCGGCTCATGGACGGTGATCGGGCGAGAAAGCCCCTGAATGGCAGGATGCAGGCTTGGCTCATTCCCTGTTTAAGCAACAAACCCGAAGATAGATGCTGGGAAATCCGCGAACAGCGCCGACGCGCCGCCGAACGCCCTGTGCCAGCGACCCCGCCCAGGGCAGTAGCTGCATCCAAAACATGGCCGGGCACGTATAGCCAACATGATCCGAGCACTCAACGAACCATGACCTGCGTTTTGCTGCCCGCCGCCGCTGCCGTACACCTCCCGCTCCCCCCGAGGATTGGCGGCGGTGGCGGCGGGCATCTTTGCGTGTCCACGGCCCGCCAGGCATGGCTATGATGGCCTCCTCTCCACCTCCTACGAAGGTAAGGCCTCTCGAGGCCGCTCGCCGCGTGTCAGGACCCGCAAACTCAGCAACCGACGACGCGTACTACTGGGCTGACCAGGTGGCCGGCGTCGCTGTGCGACAAGACGTCGAATGTTTCATGCGCATCTACGATCACTACGCACCGCGATTGCTCAGGTATCTGCTGAGCCTTAAGGTGCCACAGCCCCAGGCTGAGGAGGTGGTGCAGGAGACCATGCTTCGCATGTGGCGGCGCGCCGACCTGTTCGATGCGAAGCGCGCCAGCCTCGCCACCTGGCTGTTCCGCATTGCTCGCAACCTCTATATCGACAGCGTGCGGGGCGAGCCTCACTGGCTGGACATCCAGGAAGGCCTCGACTGGCTCGACCGGACCGCACCGGAAGACGACGTGAGCAGTACCGAAGCATTCACCGACCAGGCTGGCCTTTCCCTCGCCATCGACCAACTACCGGCCACGCAGGCCCGCCTTATTCGCATGTCGTATTTCGAAGCCAAAAGCCACAGCGAAATCGCCCACGAGCTGGGCATGCCGCTGGGTTCCGTGAAGTCCAACCTGAGGCGCGCGTTCGCCAAGTTGCAGGCCGGGCTGAGGGGCGCGCCATGAAGCCGCACCATCACCTCGATGACAGCACGTTGATCGGTTACTCGGCAGGCGCCCTGCCCGCAGCGTTTCGTGTCGTTGTGTCGGCGCATCTGAGCATCTGCCAAAGCTGCCGCGAGCGCATGTTGGATGCCGATGCGGTGGGAGGCCAATTGGTCAGCCTGCAGGAAGGCGCGTCGATGTCGGCTGAAGCACGCAACGACATCATGAGCCGGCTTGGTGCGCGGCCGGCGCCGCCCACGGCCGCGCCGGTCCGTCGCGGTCTCGACCACGATCTCCTGCCGCAGCCGCTTTGGCCTTATTTCGGGGAAACCTACAGCGACCTTCGCTGGCGAACCATTGGACCTGGCGTGCACCACATTCGTTCGCGCGGCGTTGATGACGGACATCTGATGTTGTTGCGCATTGCTGCGGGGCGCTCCGTACCCATGCACACTCATGGTGGCAACGAGCTGACCATGGTCCTGCAGGGCGCCTACGACGACTCCTTGGGCCATTTTGCTCCGGGCGATGTGGCCGACCTTGACAGCGACGTAGAGCATCAACCGGTGACATCGCCTGGCGTGCCCTGCGTGTGTGTTGCAGCGACCGACCTGCCTTTGCGTTTTTCAGGGTGGCTTGCGCGGGCATTGCAGCCGCTGTTCAAGCTGTAGGGCACACAGCGAGACAACCACTGCGTGGCCCGGCAACATGCAGAAAGGACCCGGCCTGCTTCGGCGCCCTTCGCGAGCCCATGAGCGTCGACGCATCGTGATGCGCCGCGGACTATCGAGGGAAATGACACCCTGGCGGCAAAGAGTCGTCATCGAACAACTGACAGTCTCGACCGCGATGCTCATGTGCACAGCGAACGCTTGTAAGCGCGCGCTGTGCACGGCCATTCGCCATCCGCAATGTGGTATCCAAATGAAGCCGAGCTTGAGGCGCGCCGCACAATATCGGGGACTCGAGGCGCAGCTCAAGATTGCTGCCAAGCACATCCAGCATCATGGCCAAGGCTTTAGATAGACCGTTTTCAAGCCATGCCCACACCCCATGGGCGCCTTGAGTTCATCGACTACTCGGCTAAGTACCGCCGAGTCATCATTTCGGCAAGACCGTGCCCGGACAAGGGGCTCGGATGTCGCTCGTCGCGAGCCAGCCAACATCCGAGCAGGGTGAATGCAAGCACGCGCGTTGTTCCCACCATCGCCGTATCAACGCACCAAGCCGACGATCTTTCGATCCCTTCGCAGCATCCTGCGCACTACATCGTTGCCCCAGTCCGCCAATATCTGCAGACAAAGGTTGCAGGCCATAGGCCGCATCGGCTGTTTGATGAAGCATGGATCGATGATCGTTGCGGGCCACTAGCCGATTGCGATCGTGGCACGGAATTCGCATCACAGAGTCAGCCCTGATGCGATCCGCCAGAGGCTCTGTATCCGTCACTCCAAAATCTTGCGCTCATCATCGAGCTTCAAGTGTCCTGGGCGGCACAGATGCCCACATGGGCCGGTGCGGATCTCGCCCAATGATCCATCCATGCCTATCGGTGCCGCTTGAACGAAGCCAGAACACGCCAAAGCAACAACTCGCCGCCTCGTACAGGTCTCTTTCGCACGCTGGCTTGCCGCTCCAATAGTCGAATCGGTGCTTCAGGCAGCCGGGTCGGAACCCTCGCGGCATTGCGTTGGTCCGCGTCGCCATTGCTTTTGCGCGCAATCTCTTTCGGGTGGCTGGCTGTGTGGTTTGCGGGATTAAATCTGCGGCCGCTGGGTGAACCCGATGAGGCGCGTTACGCTGAGGTCGCGCGGGAGATGTTTGCCAGCGGCAATTGGCTCACACCCAAACTCGACGGCTTCAATTTCTTCGACAAACCAGCACTACAGTATTGGGCAAGCGCCCTTTTCTATAGTCTCTTTGGTGTGCATGAGTGGTCCGCCCGCCTATGGGTGGCGCTCACCGGACTCCTGGCTATGCTAGCCGTGGGTTGGGCCGGCAAACGTCTCTACGGCGCGCGAACAGGCTGGGTCGCGGCCGTCGTACTCGGCAGCACGCTGCTGTTCGTAGCTGGTGCCCATATCAACACCATGGACATGGGTGTCGCCGCATTCCTTACGGTAGCCATCTGTCTATTTCTTGTGGCGCAGTTTGATCCCGCCGCCGCGCGACAGCGCCAGTTGCTGAATCTTCTGGGATGGACAAGCGTGGCGCTTGCCGTGCTGTCAAAGGGACTGATTGGCCTTGTGTTGCCAGCCATCACGCTGGCGGTCTTTATGCTCTTGGAAAAGGATTGGAGCATCCTTCGTCGCATGACGATGGGTTGGGGATTGTGCGTTGTCCTATGCATCTGTGCTCCTTGGTTTGTCGCGATCAGCCTCAGGCATCCCGACTTCTTCGATTATTTCTTTATCAAGGAACACTTCAGCCGCTTTCTCACCAATGCTTACGACCGAGATCGTCAGTGGTGGTTCTTCATACCCGTCGTATTGCTCGGTCTGTTTCCATGGGCGGTTTTCCTTCCACTGAGTCGAAGTGGCTGGCGCAATGCCTTGGAATCGCGATCTGAGCGCTTCCTTCTCTGCTGGATTGTGGTCGTTCTCGTATTCTTCTCGGCATCTCATTCGAAACTTCCGTTCTACATTCTTCCGATCTTTCCGGCGTTGGCCATCTTGATCGCTCGGAGACTGTCAACACTTACCATCCGCGCTCTTGCATGGCGTTTCATGGGGATCAGTGCCTTGGCCGTAACGCTGGCGTTGATTGCGCTGGCGCTCACCATCAGCACCCGACACCTGTCCCAGCACATCGACATGCGCCCTGCCCAGATGTGGTTGATGCGCGGACTGGGCGCGCTGGCGATTGTTAGCGCAGCCTGCGCTTTCCTGCTCACGCGCAGGTTCAGTCCAGCAACGGTGGTGAGCCTGCTGGGATTCACAACCTTGCTCGTATGGCAGATGCTGTTTGCGAACATAGTGACCATCGCGAACAATCTTTCTGCCGCACCCGTGGCGCAGCTCATGCTGCCGAGAATGCATGCCAATACCGAGGTTTTTACCGTTCACGCGTATCTGCGAGGCCTGCCCTTCTATCTGCAGCGGGTAGTCACCGTTGCAGATGAGGATCCGGACGATCTCTTGGCCGGAGTGCCCTCTCGCCCCGAGGGTTTCGTGACCAACATCTCCGCATTTGAAGCACGATGGTCTAGCGCGCCGAGCGCCGTTGCCGTCGTCGATCCGCGCCTGCTTTCCAGTTTCCGTGCGGACAAATTACCCATGCGGATCATCGGCAGTACGTCGAGCGGCGTGGTCATCGAGCGCCCGCGCGACGCCACAACGCCATGACCTGCCGCCAGGAAAATGCCGGAGTCTACGCGCCCGTGCATCGCCACATGAAGGATGCTTCCGAGTGCACTCGACCCAAATTGATATCGTTGGTGATGCCCGCCTATAACGAACAAGGCACCCTCCGAGTGGCGTTCGACCGATTGGAAGATGTTTTCGCGGGCTCTCCGTACGAATGGGAGCTCGTCCTGGTGAATGATGGAAGCTCCGATGACACGCTCCTGGAAGCGACAACCTACCGGTCGCGAGCATTCCGAATGGTGGTCGTGGACCTGTCGCGCCATTTCGGTAAGGAGGCTGCCCTGAGCGCAGGCCTGCGCTCAGCATCCGGCGATGCAGTGATTCCCATGGATGCGGACTTGCAAGACCCTCCTGAACTCGTATTGGAGATGATCAGTCGCTGGGCCAAGGGTGCAGAAGTGGTTATTGCGCGCCGATCAGACCGCGGTTCCGACCTGTGGACGAAGCGTTTTTCGGCCGCCCTCTTCTACCGCGCGTTCAACATGATGTCGGACGTGGCCATTCCAGAGAACGTCGGCGACTTCAGATTGATGGATAGATCGGTCGTTGATGCCATCAATGGTCTTCCCGAGAACCGGCGCTTCATGAAGGGCTTGTTTGCATGGGCCGGATTCCGCACGGAAGAAATTGATTACGTCCGTCCATCGCGCGCTTCAGGCGCGACCAAATTCAACACGTTCCGACTGGTTAACCTTGCCATCGAGGGGGTCACTTCATTCTCGACGGCTCCGCTTCGTCTCGTGACCTATCTCGGCGTGAGCGTTGCGATCGCAGCGATGGCTTATGGTTGTTATATCGCTTTGCGAACTCTTATATACGGAGTTGAACTTCCGGGTTACGCATCAATTGTCTCCCTCCTGGCATTTCTTTCCGGCCTTCAATTGCTGGGGCTTGGAATCGTGGGCGAATATGTAGGGCGTAGCTACATGGAATCGAAGTCGCGTCCTCCGTATGTGATACGCGGGATCTTTCGTTCCGATGCCGGGTAGACGCATGCTGTCTCCGAAGCACTCGTACTGATCCACGCCTCAGCCACCCATGCGCGGCGCCCACAAATGGCCAGGCGGCCGTGCCGCGCCGCCAGCAGCCCCCATTCCCATGCGTGAGACCTTTGCCTTGATGAATCGTGATATGGCGGAGCAGGCGCGAAGTCAACTCGCCCTCTGCCCTGAGCCGCTCTAACCGGCGTGGCGTCTGTTGTAGCCAGATTGACTCTATCCCTATGGGCTGCGAGGAGGTCGTGTTATTCCCTGCCCCTTTGATCCGGTCCTTCGTAAAAATGCGTGCCCTCTCAATGATCGATTGCATCTCCCTACCCAGGCGGATCTAACGCTTTGATTGATCATTATCAATTCACGCGCATGGCGAAGGCGTAGGTTGCAAAAGGCCATCCGTCGAGGACCACTCGGGAGGAAGCGCGATGAAGAAGATGATCGCAACGGCCGGCCTCGTCGCCGTACTTGTTGGCAGTGCTGCCGCCTCACAAACGACGCAGAGCCTCGACCGACGTATCTTGCCGATAGCCGAGCCAGAAGCTGTTCACAGCACGATCCTGGACGCCCGCCATGCCACGCCGCCTCCGCGCTTCCTGGTCGATGCGCCCGAAGGCGCGCCCAACGTCCTGATCATCTTGGTCGACGACATGGGATTCGGCATGCCAAGCGCCTTCGGCGGCCCTGTCCACATGCCCACCGTGGAAAAGCTGGCAGGTGAAGGGCTGCGCTACAACGAGTTTCATACGACTGCCCTGTGTTCGCCGACACGTGCCGCCCTTCTTACCGGGCGCAATCATCACATGAACAACATGGGAAGCATCACGGAAACAGCGACGGCATTTCCCGGTGACACGGGACAGCGCCCCAACAACATCGCGCCCCTGGCCGAAGTCCTTCGGCTCAATGGCTACAGTACGGCCATGTTTGGAAAAAGCCATGAAACGGCGGCATGGGAGGTAAGTCCATCGGGCCCTACAGATCGCTGGCCCACGCGCTCAGGATTCGACGAGTTTTATGGCTTTATAGGCGGCGAGGCCGATCAATGGTCACCCAGTCTCTTCCATGGCATGAATCGCATCCCGACGCCGCATTATCCCGGTTATCACTTGATGACCGACATGACCAATCAGGCGATTACTTGGATGAAGTTCCAGAAGTCGCTCACGCCTAGGAAGCCATTCTTCATCTACTTCGCCCCGGGCGCTACGCATGCGCCGCATCACGTGTCGCCCGAGTGGATCGCCAAATATAAAGGCAAGTTTGATGAAGGCTGGGACAAATTGCGCGAAGAGACGCTTCGACGACAGATCGAACTGGGCGTAGTCCCCGCCGGCACCAAGCTCGCGGCAAAACCGGAAGCGATCAAGGATTGGGACAGGCTTTCGCCTGACGAGAAAAAGCTCTTTTCACATCAGATGGAAGTGTATGCCGCGTTCGGAGAATACGCAGACCATGAGATTGGCCGACTCCTTGATGCACTCAAGGAGACAGGCCAGTCCGACAACACACTGGTCTTCTACATCCTCGGCGACAACGGCACGAGCGCGGAAGGTGGAATGAACGGCATGTTCAACGAGTACACCTACTTCAATGGTGTGCAGGAAACCGTGCAGGACATGCTCAGGCACTACAACGAATGGGGTGGCGCAAGCACCTACCCACATATGGCGGCCGGCTGGGCCGTGGCAGGGGACACGCCGTTCACCTGGACCAAGCAAGTGGCGTCCAATTATGGAGGTACGCGCAATGGACTCGTTATCTCATGGCCCGGACACCTTGCAGAGACCCGGGTAGTGCGTAGTCAATGGCACCATGTGATCGACATTGCGCCAACGATACTCGAAGCGGCCAATCTTCCCCAGCCCACGAGCGTCAATGGCGTTGTTCAGGAGCCCATCGAAGGTGTAAGCATGGTCTACACCTTCAAGAAGGCAACCTCGCCAAGCACGCACAAGATTCAGTACTTCGAGATCTTCGGCAACCGCGGCATCTACAGCGATGGCTGGTTCGCCGGAACCATCCACAAGGCGCCATGGGAGGCGAAACCCAGGGGCGACCTCGAAAATGACAAGTGGGAGCTTTACGACACGCGCAGTGATTTCAGCCTGTCGAGTGACGTGGCTTCGTCCAATCCGAAGAAGCTTAAGGAAATGCAGGATTTGTTCATGCGCGAAGCCATTAAGTACCGTGTGCTGCCCATCGACGATCGCATGCTGGAGCGGACGAATGCCGCGCTAGTGGGGCGACCTGATCTGATGGGTGATCGCACGACACTGGTGCTTGGTGCTGGCATGAATGGCTTGACCGAGAATACCTTCATCAATACGAAGAACCGTTCCTTCACGATAACGGCCGACTTGGACATTCCGAAGGGCGGTGCTAAAGGCGTGATTCTTGCGCAAGGCGGCCGATTTGGCGGCTGGAGCCTGTATCTCAAGGATGGCCGGCCAACCTATTGCTACAACTTCCTCGGCCTCCATCAATACGTGATCTCCTCACCGAAGGCGTTGAGTGCCGGCAAGGTTACGGTTCGCATGGAATTTGCCTACGACGGCGGCGGCTTGGGCAAGGGCGGAGTCGCCACATTGTTCGTCAATGGAAGCAAGGTGGCGAGCGGCCGCATCGAGCAAACGCAACCATTCGCTTTCTCGGCCGACGAAACTGCTGGCGTGGGCGAAGACGACGCGACACCAGTCTCGGCGGATTATTCAGAAGGCGAAGACACCTTTACTGGCCAGATTGGCAAAGTCGCGATCGAAGTGAAGGCGTTGGGTTCGGGGGCCGCCCAGGAGAAGCTGGGCCAAGCGGACGCGACGCTCAAGAAGGCGGCATCCGATTGATATCTTCAAGCGATTCAGCGTGCTGAATATCCATAAATGGCAGGGGCGCTACTTGGCTATGCGCCCCTCACGACAATCACCCAATGCTCACATGCGCATCGAACTAAGAGGCGGCGATGGCTGCAGGCGAAGTCAGTTCCGACCTCCATCGCGATGGGGCATTGGAAAATGCACATATCCGAGAACCAAGTCCGCGGTGAAGCCGCGCCCTGGCCGCCGCCCAGGCTTCGACCTCGCGAACCGAGCAGAAATCTTCCATTCGACGAACGCATCAAGGTATGGATTGCAGATACACGGCCAGATCGATCATGTCCTCCGGGCTCAACTCACTGATCATCCCATGCATGACGGACGTTCTGCGCCGATCGTGCTGTTTGACTCTGAGCTGATATTGCAAATAGACCGCGTGCTGACCGGCGAGCCGAGGGAAGATGCCAACTCCCTCCGCATGTTGTCCGTGACATGTCATACAAGCTCCCCGACTTTCATTGCTCTGCTCAAACAGTGCCCTCCCCCTGGCTACTCGCTCGGGATCCCCGGGCGTTCCGGGGGCGGGTGGCTGCCGAGCGTAGTAGCCGGCGAGTGACGCCGCGGTCTCATCATCGATGTTGGCCGCCCTGCCCTGCATGATGTCGCGCGCGAGCAACTCGCTTCGCTCGTGTGTCCTGAAATCAAGAATCTCAGCCTTGAGATAGCTTGCGCGTTGTGCCGCTAGCCTCGGAACCCAGGGAAACGGGCTGTCCCCGCTGACGCCATGACAGCGCGCGCAGTCCTGGTTGGCCAGCTGGACAGCTTTTTTCTCGCCTTGCGTCGACATCTGTGCGAGCGCTAAAGAGGACATGAAAAAAGCCACTATGGCCACGTGAAGTTGACCAAAATTTCGACGTCTGTTCGAACTCATATCTGCGGTCCCGGCTTCGATGGCAACCGGCGTACATGAAGGTGCAATCGTGACTATCGTTGGACCAACCCCAGACCATCTAAAGTCCTAGAACCCTATGCTGCCTCTTTAGGGCCGAGTGAGCATTGACGACGCTCAATATCAAAGGTCGCACCGGCTGATAGCCACCCGCGTTGACATGCACTTATCTTCCTCGCGACCGTGGCAGCCCAGGGGGAGAATGACCTGCCGTCTGGATGAATGCGCCGCCCTGGTTTGAATTTTCATTGGCATAAGTCATGCGCAGGGCCAGCCTGCCCAGACGCTGCCAGCTAGCTCACAAGCCCGTCTCGGACATGTTCTGGTGCTGCGGTGGTGCGGCGCGATCACACCCCGCACTCGTATCCCAAAGAGAAGACGGTGTCATTGAGCAAGAGCAGAAATCGTTGATAACCGTCAATGTCGGTGACGTCAAAGAGCGGATGCTTGTGTCGTCCGGGTGCATGACCGGAACCGCGGGTGCTTGAGGCCGGCATCGTCTCTCGGCGGCATAGATGCCGCCGAAACGACGGACATCAATCTGTCCGCGCCCTATCCACGAATTCGTCAAAGGTGATCCATGCAAGCTCGTGACATTGCCATATCGCCCGTCGTCATTATTGATGCCGCGCAAAACGTGCATGCAGCGGCCGAATTGATGGAGCGGCACCTCGTTGGGTGCCTCGTCGTCACCGAATGCCTTGGCTCAGATCGAGTCCCCGTAGGGATGCTGACCGATCGGGATATTTGCGTGGCAGTCGCACACGATCTGATGGCTGGTACCCGATCCATACGATCCATCATGTCTCGTCGGCTTGTGACCTGCCGGCAGGAAACACCACTGGAGAATATCCTGGAGATGATGCGCGCCAATCACGTGCGAAGGCTGCCGGTTGTCGACGAAGGCGGCGCCCTCGCCGGCATCCTTACCGCAAGCGACGTGCTGAATGCGTTGTCCGAACTCATACGGCGGGCAGGAGAAGTGGCCTTGACCGAACCGGCCCTGAGGGACCGCCTGACGGCCACGCAAATTGCATGCGACGGACTGGCTAGCCCCGTCCCTTGATCCCGCACGCGGCGAGGTGACCCATGTCCCTATTGGAGCGGACGGCGCTGACGACCATGGCTGAAACGTGCCTGCTTCGCCGACTGGGCATTGACACGGGGGACGAGCGCGTCCTCTTCCTTCGCAGCGATTCTCCGATCTGCCAGAGCGAGGGATTCTCACCGCGAGCACGCATCCAGGTCCACGTGGGTGGCCGCGACCTGGTGACGATGCTCGACGTTGTTCATGGAGATCTGCTTGCAACCGACGAAGCCGGCCTGTCAGAGGCGGCCTGGTGTGAGCTCGCGCCAAAGCCAGGAGACAGGGCCTCATTTTCGCACGCGCCATCAGTAGAGTCGTTGGGTCTGATAAGGCGCAAGATCCACGGCCACGAACTGGATGACGAGCAGTTCGACACCATCATGGCCGACATGGTGAAACACCGGTATTCCAGCGTCGAACTCGCCGCGTTCGTATCCGCATGCAGTGGCGGGCGACTCAGCCAACGGGAAGTGGTGTCGCTGACCCGCTCGATGGTCGCAGGCGGAGCCCGATTGCACTGGACGCGCCATATTGTCGTCGACAAGCATTGCATCGGCGGCCTGCCTGGCAATCGCACGACACTTATCGTTGTCCCCATCCTGACCTCCCTGGGCATGTTGATGCCCAAGACGTCCTCCCGCGCCATTACATCGCCTGCAGGAACGGCCGACACGATGGAAACGCTGGCGCCCGTCAATCTCGATGTGCTGTCGATGCAGCGTGTCGTGGAGCGAACGGGCGGGTGCGTCGTGTGGGGGCAAAGCGCCCATCTCAGCCCGGCTGACGATGTGCTGATCCGCATCGAACGCATGCTCGATGTGGAGAGCGAGGGCCAGCTCGTCGCATCCGTGCTTTCCAAGAAGGTGGCGGCCGGCGCATCGCATGTAATCGTGGACATTCCAGTCGGCCCTACTGCCAAGGTGCGGACGCCAGGCGAGGCGCAAGCTCTCTGCGCATTGATGACCAAGGTCGCCGATGCGTTCGGCGTCCGGGTTCGCCCTCTCGTTACCGACGGGACTGCGCCCGTTGGCCGCGGCATCGGCCCTGCCCTTGAGGCGCACGATGTCTTGGCAGTGCTGCGGGGCGAGCACCTTTGTCCACGCGACCTGCGCGAGCGCGCCCTGTATCTTGCCGCACAGCTCTACGCATTTGCCAATGATTTGGAAGACGACCAGAAAGCCCTTCGCATCGTGACGCATGCGCTCGATAGCGGGGCCGCATGGAGCCAGTTCGTCACCATTTGCGAGGAACAGGGCGGCATGCGGACACCAGGAAAGGCAGCCTACCAACAACCGATTGAAGCGACAGCACAAGGTGTTGTCGGAATCATCGACAACCGGCGGCTGGCCAAAGTGGCGAAGTTGGCCGGGGCTCCGCATGTGCCGCTCGCAGGTGTCGCACTGGAAACCAGGCCCGGCCAGACGGTAAGCCGTCACGACCCGCTTTTCGTCATCCATGCGGAAACGAAAGGCCAGTTGGCATACGCGATGGCGTATGTGGCCGAGCACCCCGGCATTGTCGAGGTCAAGTACTCATGAACAGACTGATCTACACGTTTCCCGGAAACGATGATCTGTCCGCGCTGCTGGCCCTTCGCTGCCACCGCCAGACCATGGCGATGAAGGTGCATGGCTTTCCGGACGGTGAAACGCTGGTGACAGTACAGGAGCCAACCGCTGGCGCCGATATCGTGCTGGTGTGCACGCTTGATCATCCGGATGCGAAACTGGCGCCGTTGCTCATGGCTGCCGATACGCTGCGCGAATTTCGGCCCAGGCGGCTGACACTGGTTGCTGCGTACCTTCCCTACATGCGTCAAGACGCGAGATTTCATCCAGGTGAGGCGGTTACGTCACGGCTGTTTGGGTCCTGGCTTGGCGCACACTTCGACGTCGTCGTCACGGTCGATCCCCACCTGCACCGCCATGCCACCCTCACCCAGGTTGGCATTCGCAACGGCATCGTTGCCCATGCCGCCGCCCCCATAGCTGCCTGGATCCGCCGGCACGTACGCCGACCCGTGATCGTCGGGCCGGACAGCGAAAGCCTGCCATGGGTATCGGATGTGGCAGCTCGGCTGGCCGCGCCACACTTCATCGCCAGCAAGCGACGAGCCGATGACACGCACGTACGGCTCTCACTTCCCGCGGAGGCCGCCAGCCTGGTGCGCACCTTTCACCCCGTGTTGCTCGACGACATCGTTTCCAGCGGATGTACCATGGCCGAGTGCGTCAGGAGCCTTTTGGAAGCGGGCTCGTTATCGCCGACCTGCATCGCCATCCACGGCGTGTTTGCGCCCGGAGCGCGCGAACTAATCAGCCAGGTCGGCGCGGACATGATCGTGACTACCAATACCATCGAGGGCCGGGAATCGCGTATCGACATCTCGGGAAGCCTGGCAGCCGCGATGGAATCGATTCCTCTTCTGGAAACGGCGGAGCACCTGGGCACCCTGGAGACGTGACAGGCCGGCGCTCATCCGTCGTGCAGCGCCGAGGTTTGCGCGCGCTCAGTGGGGTCGTTCACACGACCTCGTCGAGTCCATCAATCCAGCGGGTCCACGGCGCGCGTTTCGTCGATGTGAAATACGACATCGAACTGGGCCGGCAATGACGCATGGAGATAATGACTCTCGCGCTCGGATTGCGGCAGATAGAGCACGCCAATGGCGCGCTCCAACTGAGGCCCTGCCAAGGGCTGTGCCCACTGGCTTTTCAGGGGAAGATAGAAGCCCAGGAGTTTCGTCCGATAGAAGAGTTCCTCGTAGCTACCGCTCATGGCCGGCTTTACGCGCTGAAAGCGCACATCGCCGTCCCATTTCTCTGCCGCGGCGACCGTGCCTGTGTACGTGGTGAAGCCGATGAGAAGGGCGTCCCCCATCTGGCCACGCTCCCGCACGAGTTGGCCAACATTGTGCTCGCCACCCAGGGACATGTCCGTGGCTCTTGCGTCGCCGACATGAGAATTGTGTGCCCACACCAGGATTCGCCCACGGCCTCCTTGATGCTGCAGGTGGCGTTGAAGCGCGAAAAGGGTATGCACCATATGGGCGTCGCGCAGGTTCCAACTCGCGACGCGTGAGCCAAACATGGCGCGGTAATAGGTTTCCGCATGAGCCACCACATAGGCATTGCGCTCGGCAAAGAAATAGTCATCCGTGGCCGTGGGACCATCATTGCGTTGATAGTCCTTCGCACGCGCGACCATCTCGCACAATTGTTCGCGAACGGCGGCGCTGCAATCGGGGCGCAGACCCATGGCAGCTTCGTAACCGTACCGTTGAGGGTCCCGTACGTGATCGAGCGCTGCATACTGATGCCGCGCTATCTCAGCCTGTTCGTAGTCGACCTTTTCCAGGTAGCCGATCACGGCATCCGCGGATCGATATAAGCTGTACATATCCATGCCATAAAAGCCCACCCGATCCTTGAGCGGGCGATCAGCGTTGTACGTTCTCAGCCAGCCGGCAAACTCTTCGACGACGGCGTTCCGCCACATCCACCTGGGAAAGCGTTGAAAGTCCCCGAGCGCCTCCAGCGCGCTATCGTCATGATTGACGCCACGCACGTAGCGGTTGACCCGGTAGCAATCCGGCCAGTCGCCCTCCACGGCAATGGCCTCAAATCCCTTCTCGTCAATGAGGCGGCGGCTGATGTCGGCACGCATCTGATAGAACTCATGCGTGCCGTGGGTTGCCTCACCGATCAACACCAGTGAGCATTCACCTGCCCGCTCCACCACATCGTCATAGTCGGCGGAATCGCCGTTCAGCCTCTGCGCGTGCGATCGAACAAGGTCCAGCTGGGATCTCTCGGACGCCGGCATGATGAATGCCCACCATTCGGAATGATGTCGTCGAGCGCGAAAACGCCCTGCCAGTCATTCAATTCACAGCGATCTTCCGAGCGTTTCCATCGCTCTTTTTGGGCAGCGTCAGCGAGAGGACGCCATTGTCGTAATGAGCCTGCGCCTTTTCGCCAGCGACGTCCGTCGGCAGCGCAAACGAGCGGGTGGCCTGGCCCAAGGAACGCTCCGTCACGATGGCTCGGGAACCTTCCTTCTGCTCCTTCTCGCGCGTATACGAAGCGCTGATGGACACCTGGTTTCCATCGACGGAAACTTCGATGTCCTCCTTCTTCACGCCAGGAATGTCTGCCTTGACGTGGTAGGCGCCGTCATCCTCTGTAATGTCGATACGGACATCGGGCACGATGTCAGTGCTGTTCCAGGTAGGCCGCAGCGCCGGATTGCGGAAGAACTCGTCGAACTCTCCGAAGGGGTCGACGCGAGTCAGCGATTTGAAGGGGTACCAACGTGTCATGGTATTCATAAGCCAAGTGCTCCGCAAAGTTGAGAGATCGACCTCCTGGTCCTTGCCGGCGCCCGCGGACGCCGCTTGCGTTCCAGTGCTTGAATGATAGAAGGACCGAAGCGCCCCCTATTGATGGCTGTCAATAGAACTCATCAGCTGCCGCATGCTCAAAGCCAGCGCGTAAACCAATCTGCGGCCAGCACGGCGACGCGCTCGAGCGCTCCCTTTTCTTCGAACAAGTGCGTGGCGCCGGGCACAAGAACCAATTCGACGTGATTGGACATGGACGATAGGCAGGCACGATTGAGCGCAACGAGGTCGCTGTCGGCACTGCCAACGATCAACAGCGTCGGCGACGCAATACGCGACAGCAGCTCCCGGGGTGTAAGGTCCGGACGCCCGCCCCTGGATACTACGGCGCGGATGTCGTCGCGCCGCGCGGCCACCATCAAAGCGGCCGCGGCCCCCGTACTGGCTCCAAACAATCCTCGCGGCAACGCCTGGACCGCGAGCTCCCTGTCAAGGCAATGCACTACGGTATCGAGGCGACGTCCCAGCGTGGCGATGTCGAATCGATTGGAGACGGCGCGATCTTCGTCGGTGCTCAGCAGATCGAAAAGAAGTGTGGCAAACCCTCGATGCTGCAGAACGGACGCCACATAGCGATTGCGTTCGCTCTTCCGGCCGCTGCCGCTGCCATGGGCAAAGATCACAACGCCGCGTGCGTGTGATGGAATGTGCAGATCGCCTTCGAGGCAAGCGCCATCCACGAAGAACTGCATGGATCGGCGGCAACCGACTTCCGATTTGTCGCCCTGACCGCAGAGGCGAAGCAGGTCAACGACCTGCTCGTCTTCTACCGGCAGGAAGTTTTCGTAGTATTGCCCTACCGACCGGAAGGACGTCGGTGCGGATAGGCAAACCACATCGTCGGCCAAACCCTCCAGCGAGGTCAGGCTGCGCGGCGACGCCACGGGCACCGCGCAGACGAGCCGCAAGGGGTGATGGTTGCGTACGGCGGTCAGCGCTGCCCGCATGGTGGCTCCCGTTGCCAAGCCGTCATCCACTACGACCACGATGCGGTCCTTCGGGTCGACGGGCGTGCGATGCGGGCTATACAGGCGGCGGCGCTGCCTTATGACTTCGAGCTGGCGCGCCCCTTCCCGCTGCACATATGCAGCATCCGCGCCCACCCGTCCGGCGTAGTCGGCCAATTCGACGCGGCCGGATTCGTCGATGGCGCCCACTGCAAACTCTTCGTGATCCGGCGCCCCGATCTTTCGTACCAGTACGACATCCAGATCGCCCTCAAGCTGATCGGCGACGACGCGAGCCACAGCCACACCACCGCGCGGAATGCCCAGTATCAGTGGGCGTTTTCCCTTCAATGGTCCGAGCGCCCGGGCCAGTTGAAGGCCGGCATCGCGGCGATCGACAAGTATGCGGCCATCGTGAACAAGAGGCACAACACTCCTCCTGCCGATTCCATCGTCGGCAAAGGCGGCGAAGTACATGGCTATCGCCGCCTGTGACACAGGTTTTCAGCAAGACGACACGCGCCTTTCGGCGCACCTATGAATGGTCAGGTGACGATAAGGTTATCGACCACGCTCTTCACACCGGGTGCGCTCCACGCAGCCTGCTCGATGATCTCGCGTTCCGCCAAGGAGTCGACCTTGCCCGAAAGCGTGACGGTGCTCTTATTCACACCTACGGTGATCGCAGACGCATCGACATGAGCGCGTCGATACAAGGCCGCTTCAATTTTTGTCTTGATATTGCGAGGTTCGACGGGCGGGCTGATCGCGATCTGGTTGATCACGCCCTTGACGCCGAGCAGCCCTCTCACGGCCCTGTCCGCGGCCTCCCGAATGAATGCCCAAGGCACGTCGCCGGACAGCGTCACCCAGCCCTTTTCAACCACGATCTTGACAGCGTCCTTCGGAATGGAGGCGTTCCAGTCGATGACATTCTTCGCCGCCGTGGCAATGTCAGTGTCCGTGCGGGAAAGGCTTGCATTCAAGGCCACTTCGAGGTCCATGGCGAGACTCCGCACACCCGACACGCGCTTCACGGCACGCTCGGCGGCCCATTTTTCAGTGTAACTGTCGACCTTGCCCTCCAAGGTGACAACGCCATCCTTAACTTCCACGCCGATGCGGCTGGCATTTACCGAGGGTTCCCAGTCCAGCTCTTCCAATACGTCTTCTTGCAGTTCGCGGTCAGTCTTCATGGCTACCTCCAGCGTTCGACGTTCGATGTTTGACGTCGATCAATGTAGGCACGTGCTGCCCGGACGTTATTGACCGCCATCAATTCGGGGAAGCGTGGAGGTGAAGGCTTGCGATACATCCGGATATTGGTTGCGCGGATTCCACAGCATCCAGCCATCCGAACCGAGGGCAACGGCGGCCTCCATCTGGGACCTGAGCTCGTCCCTTCCGAACGGCCGCCTATCGAATGCGTAGTCGCGAAAGGCCTGCAACCAAGGGCGGAAGCGTACGCCAGGAAGCCCCGTCCTGGCTTGTGCCTGTGCGAGCGAACGCCGCACGATCTGCCCCGGATCGTCGGTCGGCTTGGCCAACCCTTCGATGCCCCAGGTGAAGCTCGATGGATAGAGCATGGGCGAGATGTAATCCACCCGCTCGCCTAGATCCTCCAACTGCTGGCCGATGCCGGTGTCGTTCCGGTTCCAGCATACGTAGCCGAAAATGTCGGCGGACAAAAAGACGTTGTAGGGCGCCAGCTTTTCCCGCATGGCTTGCAGAAAGGAGCCGATCATCCGTGTGCGGCTCTCTTTTGTATTGGGCTGGGTAAAAACCAGGCCCTGGGCGTCCGGAAATCGCACGTAGTCGAACTGAATCTCGTCGAACCCCAACAGCGCCACCTCTTCGGCCAGCGCAGCATAGTGTCCCCATGCTTGTTCGTTCGACGGATCAATCCACCGTGACTGTTCATTGTCGCGCCATGGCCCACCATCAGCGCGGCGGACAGCCCACTCAGGATGCGCGGCGGCCAGTGGCTCATCCTTGAACGTCACGATCCGGGCGATCAGGTACACCCCTTGTTCCCGCAAGGAGCCAATGAGCACGCCAAGGTCGCGCATGGCCGGCATGGGCGAATGCGCCTGAGCGCCCCAATCAATCCTGGCATGGCTGCGGTACGACGTTTGCCCACGGTCACCCTTGACGTCGATGACCAGCGCGTTGATCACACCTTCGTCGATCAGTTTGAACACTGGCTCGCGAATAGATCCATTGGCAACGCCATACGTGGACAGGTAAACGGCGCGCGGCCGAAACGAGTGCATATGGAAGATGACCGGTTCTTCCGTTGCGTATCGGTGTTCCGCCCGATAACCAGGCGCGCGGACTTGGACGAGATCGCTATCCGTATCGACCGCGAACTCTCCGTGCGTGCCCACTGGCCACACCCGCCCCTGGATCGTCACCAGGGCGTCCGGCACCGGCAAACCTGTCGCCGCGTCTAGCACACGCCCCGTCACCGTCGATCCGACCACGGCGTACGACATAAGGCACGCCAGCGATCCGACCATTAGCCGCATCCACCGCCTCATCGTCACTGTCCGTCCGTTGCTGCGGCACTTTCCAGTGGATGGAAGAAATGATCGAGGGCAGCGGCGTCGCCCACATCCGGCATGGTGATACGTGGCATTGCGAGCAGCGGATCGCGCTTGCTCAGCCGCCGGTTTCCCAGTGCAAATCCGGCCACATAGCCTTCCCTTGACGCGATGCTCTCCAGCGCTTCGTCATGTATGCCGAAAGGCCACGCGATGAAATCGACCTGCCCGCCCACGCGGTTTTCGATCAGCATTCGGGACTGGCTCAGTTGATCCGCCACAAAGACACGATACGCCGCGGGCGTCAACCGGCGCCGCTCGGTCTTGAAATTGGGATGCCAAACCGTGTGCGACTGGATGTCGAAGAGTCCCGTATCACGCAGGATGCTGAGCTGGTCCCAGGTCATGGCGTAGGACGCATTCGATATGGCCGACGGGTAGATGAAAAGCGTGACGGGAATCTGATTGGCCTTGATCACCGGCTGCAGGATGTCGAAGGTGGAGCGGTGACCGTCATCGACGGTGAACACCGCTGTTTTGCAAGGTAGCTCGACGACCAACCCCTTGCGCCACCCGACGACCTCGCGAAGCGATCGGAATTCATATCCGCGATGCCTGAGATAAGCCAGCTGGGCAAGCAGGTTCTCGAAACGGACGGTGGTTTCTCCGGTCGCGCCAGTCGAAAAGCGGTGATAGAGAAGAATGACGATCTCCTCTTTTCCGCGACATGTTTCGGCGGCCACGGGATCATCGGCTCGCGCGGAAGGTGTCCACATCGAAAAAAAGATGAGAGAGGCGACCAACCATATGGTCACGAGGCGACCATTCCACACGCTCCTGCCGCCGCGGAAGACGGCCCCGCTGCTAGCGCGCTTGCCGGGCAGCATGGTCACACCGGGGTTCGCACGATGCACCCAGACATCGATTCTATCGTTGTCAGCTTGTCGTGGACCTTGACCACGCCGGGCACGTTCTCCGCCAAGACGCGAAGCGCGTCGCGGGTCGACTCGCTTGTGATGACGCCACACAAGTCGACCTCGCCACGCGCCACCTCAACGTGCACCGTCTCGCGCGGCGCCCATGGCTGACGAGCAAACAATTCGTCGATGCGCGCCTTGATCAGTGCGTCGCCCACCACGGTCGCCCCGTTGTCGCTCTCGATGAGACGCAAGCACGCGCGCATGAGATCAGACCGGCTCAGCACACCCACCAGCCGCCCTGCATCAAGCACTGGAAGACGCTTGACGCCATGGCTGTCCATCAGCGCGACGGCGTGCTCCAGCGGGGCGTCAGCCTCCACCCAATACACCTCTGGCGCCATGATCTCTTCAACGACCCGGCCGTTTGCGTGGGCATAATCGCGCGCCAGGCGATCAGGGCCCAGCAGGAACTCCTGCCAGAACGAGCGCCGCTTGGCCGTTCCGGTTTCCGCGCGACGGATGAAGTCGCCCTCGGTCAGCATGCCCACCAGCGCGCCCTCGCTGTTGACCACCGGCAGACCGCTGAAGCCGCCATCAAGCATGAGATGCATGGCCTTGCCGATGTTATCGGTGTCCCGAACGAGCTGGACCTTTGGACTCATGATGTCGCGCACTTTCATGACGGCTTCCCCGCGTATAGGCAGCATGAGTATCGACCGCCGAGGAAACAATGGGTTGACGGCGGTCAATTTCGGAGCCCTTCGTGCCAACGATTTGCCATGAGAGGAGCGACTAATTTGACGCTCATCAACTATCCATCCGCCTATCGGCAGATGGTGCAGGCAGGGATTCATACCCCCGCCATTCATTAGCAGAGAAGCGAGCCTCTCATGCGCCATGCATTGGTCACAGGTGGGACACGCGGCCTGGGCCGCGCCATTGCCATCGCACTCCGGGATGATGGTTGCCGGGTCGCCGCGGTCTATCGCGGAAACCAGGAGGCAGCCCGACGATTTCGCGACGAGACGGGCATACCTGCCTATGCCTGGGACGTCTCGGCCTATGCGATGTGCGCAGAAGGCGTGACAAGGGTCGAAAGGGAGATGGGTCCTGTCGATATCCTCGTCAACAATGCCGGCATTACGCGAGACGCCATGCTGCATCGCATGAGCGAAGAACAATGGCTGGAAGTGATGCGGACCAACCTGGGGTCGATGTTCAACATGACGCGCGCCGTCATCAACGGCATGAGGGGTCGCCATTACGGCCGCATCATCAACATCAGTTCTATCAATGGACGCAAGGGCTAGGTCGGGCAAACGAACTACTCGGCGTCCAAGGCCGGAGTGTTGGGCTTTACGCGTTCGCTGGCGCTCGAAAGCGCCTGCAAGGGCATCACGGTGAACGCCATCGCGCCAGGTTATTGTGAGACGGATATGGTGGAAGCCGTTCCAGAGGACGTCCTGAAGGGTATCGTCGCCAGCATTCCGGTCGCGCGACTGGGCTGCCCGCAAGACGTCGCGCAACTGGTTTCCCTGCTCGCCAGCGAGCAGGCCAGTTTCATTACAGGCGCCATCTTCGACGTGAACGGCGGGCAGTGGATGCCGTGACTCCATCGATCTCAAAGGCTTCCCAGCGGCAATCAGCCGAAGTATTGAGCAGCGTCAATTGGCCCCGTCCACAGAAGGCGCATGGTTGGCGTATGCGGAAAGACTTTCATGGAGTAGCGCCATGCCCCACAAAATTTCGCATTCCCGCGTGGCGGGGGCGCACCGGGAGCCAGAAAAAGTCTCCTGGTCTGTGCCATCGCTGCACCCTTGGACCGGCTATCTACGAGACGGTCAATCCATTCTCGTGCGGCCGGCATGTGGTGATGATGCGCCTCTGGAAAGGGACTTTGTGCGGCGTCTGACGCCGGAAGTATTTGACCAGTGTTCGCTGGGACTAATCCAACCCGATCGCGACGAGCTTGTTCGCGAGCTCGTTCGTATGGACGTATCCCATGATATGGGCCTGTTGGGGCTGGTGGAGGTCAATGGCCAGCAAACGCTGGTCGGCCTGGCGCGATTTCGGGGCGACCCGCAACGGACACGCTGCGACTGTACAGTTGCCGTCGATCCCCTATGGCGCGAGCGCGGCGTGGGAAGCATCCTCATGCATCACTTGATTGGCATTGCCAGGATGCGCGGCATCCGCAAGATGTTTGCAGTCGATGCCTTTCGTGATGCCGGCGCACATGCGCTGGCCCGTCGCCTTGGCTTTCGCCCTTGTCCGGACCCCGACGATCCTGCTGCGGTCACTTTCGAACTGGAATTGCAGGCATGAGTGACGATGCCTCTTTGCCTGCGGCGCGACGCTGACATCGCCGCCATGCCTGCGATGTCAGCAGCCTCTCTGTCGCGCGCTGAACCCCCTTCGCATGGCCATCGCGCACCCATGTGACGAGCTTTCGTTGCAAGGTGTCATGGCGGCGCATTCTGCGGTACTCATCGAGCCGATTCGCGCCGGGCCGGAGGCACGCATACGGCAGTAGCCGAAGTCGCAGAGTGTGACCTCTCCGGCATCGACGGAGGTCTGCTGCGGTCTGCCGGAACGGGCCCTCCCGCGGCTACCCTACTCTGCGACCCCCAACGATGTGCGGCGTATGAGTGCACGTAAGCACTCGAGCCAGATGACACTCGCTGCGAGGGTGAGCAATCCAAACATGAGCATGGAAGTGCCCGGTGCCGCAAATCCGAGTAGCTGGCGCAGGGTCGGCATACCGAGAATGATCCCCAGCATTAGACCCGATCCACCGAGCATGTACAGAAGCCAGTGATTTTCACGCCAGTTCGCACGCCACAGTGCGTCAGCTAGATCGTGGTTGGAGAGGGTCAGCAGATACATCTCGGAAACCAGTCCGATAAATACCAGGGCCCTCCCCTGCATGGACTCGACACCGTGATCGCGGGTAAGCGCGTAGCCAAGCAGGAGAATCACGGCAAGCCCTACCCCCTGCGCCATAGCGTAGCCCACGTTGGCAAGGCGAAAAGGCGTTTCACCGACGACCCGGGGCGGTCGCTGCATGATCGACGGAGACGCCGGGGCTGATTCGAAGACAATGGAGCACGCCGGATCAATCAGCAGCTCCATCAAAACGATCTGCACTGGCGTCAATAAAATGGGCCAGTGCAGCAGACTCGGCACGAGGGCAAGAGCCACAATGGGTACGTGTACCGCAATAACGAACCGAGTGGCCTTGGTGATGTTGTCGTAGATTCTCCGCCCTTGCCGGATCGCGACCACCAGGCTGGCAAAGTCATCATTCAGTAGCACCAGCGCCGCAGCTTCGCGCGCGACATCCGTGCCGCGGGCGCCCATGGCGATACCGACATTGGCCGCCTTGAGCGCGGGAGCATCATTGACACCGTCTCCCGTCATGCCAACGACCTGACCCTGCCGCTGCAACGCAATAACCAGGCGCAGCTTTTCGGACGGCTGTACGCGTGCGCAGATATCCGTGTGCCGCAACTTTTCGTCCAGCTCTTCGTCTGTCAGTGATGCGATCTCCCGACCGGTGAGCAGCATGGGATCAGGCCCAACCCCGACCTGGCTCGCAATGGCTCGCGCCGTGGTGGGATGATCGCCCGTCATCATGAAGACGCGGATGCCAGCGGCACGACATTCAGCGATGGCCTCGGCGACCCGGGGTCGAGGTGGATCGATCAGCCCGATCAGTCCGGCGAAGCGGTAATCAAAGCTGCGCTGCGACGGTGGCCACGCATCGCCCTGCCAGCGTGCGCTGGCGACACCGATGACGCGCAGGCCGCGTTCTGCCATCGCTCGCACCTGACCCTCCAGCACCCGCCTCTCATCGGGCGACACATGGCATAGCTCCATGATCGCCTCGGGCGCCCCCTTGGAAGCGAGCAGGTAACACTCGCTCGCCTCCTGCCGAAAGGCCCGCGTCATTGCAAGCAGATTCGGGTCCAGGTCATATTCTTTAGCGGGTGCCGCCCTGGTGAGTGCATAGGTCTGCGCATCGATCACCTTGGCGCCCAATGCGTGAATGGCCAGCTCCATCGGATCGCTGGAACCTACCGGCGTCGCCAACAGGGACAGACGCAGCAGCCCATGACAAGCCTCAAGCGATTGCGATCCATCAACGCGGAGCGCGAATCCGTCGGCATACAACTCGGACACGCGCATTCGATTCTGTGTCAGCGTGCCGGTCTTGTCGACGGCCAGTACGGTGATGGCGCCGAGGGCCTCGACAGCGGATATTCGATGCGCCAGCACCTGATGGCGAGCGATACGCCATGCGCCCAATGCGAGATACACCGTCAAGATGACGGGAAACTCCTCTGGCAGGATCGCCATCGCCAAGGCGATGCCTGACAGCAGGCTCTCTATCAGCCCGTGTTTGCCCCACAACCAATTGATGAGCCACAAGCTCACGGCACAGACCATGGCGGCCACGGCAAAGCGGCGAATCAAACCTCGTGAAGCACGCTGAAGACTCGAGGTCACTTCTATCGCCGAACTGAGTCCCTGTCCGATATGGCCAATCGCCGTATCCGAGGCGATGGCGGTGACCCTGGCCACGCCCCTGCCCTTGGCAATCATCGTGCCACCAAGGACTTTTTCATCGTCGGACCCTGGCACCTTCATCACGGGTACCGACTCGCCAGTGACCAGCGACTCGTCCACCTCCAGGTATCCGCCGAACAATTGGGCATCGGCGACAACACGATCACCTTCCTGTAGCGAAAGCACGTCGCCAACAACCACTTCCGCCGCCGGAATACGCCTATCGCGCCCGTCGCGGACCACACGTGCCTGAGGGGCTGAAATGTCGCGTAGCGCTTCCAGTGCGCGTTGCGTCTTTCGCTCCTGAACCAGTGTGATGCCGATGACCACGATGACCGATGCCATGAGGAACAAGGCTTCGGCCAGATCGCCGAGCGCAAGATAGAGGCCGCCCGCAGCGAGCAGCATCAAGAACATGGGCTCGATCAAGACGTCCCGAACGATCAGCCACAGGGGCTTTGGACGGCTCCCTGGCAGCACATTGGGGCCATATCGTTCCAGCCGCGTTCTGGCTTCGAGTTCGCTCAGTCCTTCGGTCGATGGAGGGCGATTGGTGTGCACGGTCGTCTATCGCTCATGCGGTGAGGTGTGGCGTCCGCTGCTTGGCTTTTTGCCTATTAGGCGACCTGGCGATCTGACAGGAGTTGAGCCCCGTCAATGAGAGCGGCCAAGCCATTGGGCAGGCGATGATCGGGCGGCTGAAGTCGTCCGTCGGCGATGCGCGGGCCGAGCCCCGACCATGACGCAAAGTTGATCGGCCTCAATGATGCAGCCAGACGTCCGGCTTAGCTTTGTGACGGGTAAGTGCCGGAGGCGGCACCATGCGCGATATGTCTGTTGAAATCGGCGCGCGCCGCGCGGGCTTCTTACCCTCTTCTTGCAAAGGCAGAGGAGGTCATCGTGCTCGATGGTGAACGTTCCGGATCTGAAGCCGCAACCGAACGGGCCACGCATCCTCGCCACCCCTGAGGGAACGACTGGATCGCCGAAACATCCACGCGCGCTGGCTGCCCGGGCTCTTGGCGGCGGAACGCGGCCCATGCTCGAGCATTCCATGAACCCATTGTTTCACGCGCAGCAGGGCTGTTTGTCGGCCGTGGTTCAGCAGCACATGTCGAGGCGTATCACATGAAAATTCTTCTGCCTGTCGATGGAAGTCCAAACAGCACAAGGGCTGCCAAGTACGTTGCCACACATTGGCAAGGGAGCGCCCAGATCACACTTGTCCATGTCGATATTCCCTTGCACGATTACATTGCAAGGCAACTCGACGCGGACAGCATCAGCCGTTATCACACGGCCAATGGCAGAGCCGCGCTTCGTGGCGCCGCAGGCGCCCTGACGAAGGCCGGGCACCTGTTCGAGGAACGCATGCTCGTCGGCGATCCCGGCACGGAGATCGTTCAATGGGCAAAGAAGAACCGAAGTGACCTGATCGTCATGGGCTCACACGGGCGCGGCCTTCTCAAGAGTCTTTTCCTCGGTTCTGTTGTCATCAAGGTGCTTTCCAAGTCCAGCATTCCCGTTCTGGTGGTTCGCTGAAGCTGGACACGAGGCAGGCGGCGCGCCTGGCTCTGTTGGAATAGCCATGCTCCCATGGCAGCGTTCTTTCGTGTGCCCACTTGGACAGGACTGGGGTATCGAGGAGACCGACAACATGACTACGGCTCACAAGGTGCTATTTGCAAGGATTCTCGAGAGAGGCGCCGCCATCGAGATTACCCAATGGACCGGCCGCACTTACCTGGCATGTGCCGGCGTGCTGGCGACGACCTCACTGGCGCTTTCCGCTCCATGGATGATCGGCGTAGCCATCGCGTTTTGCGGGTGCGGCTATTTTGTGGCGTTCAAGTTAAGTCGAATGGCAGCGATGATCGGCTTGCTTCTGAGTGCCGCTTGCTTTGCACTTTTCTCCGGCATTTGGCCACTGGCGTTGGTCATCCTGGTGTTTTCACTGGTCGAATGGATGGCAATCCGCGGTGCCGAGGCCATCTTCAAGCTACGCGGTCGCTTCGCACAAAGCCGTACGGTTCGTACGCCGGAGAATTAGAACTTGCCATCCCGGCCACTCATGGTCGACACGCGGCCGCTTGCGCGGCCAAGCTATGCGCAACGTTTGGCAGGGCCTTCTTCGCCAGCAGGCGCTCATTAGTGAAACCGGCGAACAGCAGCCGATTCGTGGAAAGGCCTCCCTTTGGACCTGCTTCGGCATTCAAGTTTGTGGCATTACTTGCCGCAGTCATATTGGTACTTGCAATCGTTCGCGACATGGGGCGTTGCAAGCCCTCCATGGATGATGGGCTTATCGGCGCTGGCGGACGCGCACGCCGCGGCCGCCGTGGCGGCGCAAGCGCCGTTTCGAACCGCGCGCTCGATTGATGCCGGTCAAGTTTCGCCCGCACGAGCCGCCTACTCTCTGGTTGAGCGTGTGTCTCTGAGGCTTCGGGAGTACATCATGTCGACAGCGTGGATCCTGGTAAGCGATGCGGCGCGTGCCCGCATCTTTGAAACCATCGGCGGCGACGCCAGCCTGGTGGAAGTTGCCTGCTACACCAACCCGGCGCTGCGGGGAACACCCGCGCTGACAATCGCCGGGCGCACGGTGCCGCGGACCCAGGAAAGTGTCGGTTCCGCGCGCCACGTCATCGAGCCGCACACCGGTTACAAGGACAAGGAAACGCACGGGTTTGCGCACATGCTGGTGGTGCGGCTGCTGAACGCGCATGCGCATCACCACTATGACCGCTTATTCCTCGTGGCGCCGCCGCATTTCCTTGGCGTATTGCACGAGCACCTGCGCCAACCGGCGACTGTCGGTTTCGCTGAGGAACTGGCCAAGGACGTCGTGGCGCTGCCGCCCGCCGATCTGCTGGCCTACCTCAAGCCACGTCTTTCCCTGCGCCCAGGCCTTGAGGACGCCCGAGCCGGCTGAGGTCTCATCCACGCTTGCAACAGACTTACAAAGGGGCGCCATCTAAGCGCCCACGAAACGCCCGGGAGGGTCAGCTGGCCGTTTTGGCTAGTGTTGCTCCGCCGTGCGCGGGTGTATGTTTATTGGGCGTTTTACCGGGGTTGGACGCCCTGCTCCAGTGGACACCGCTTGGGGAAGCCCGTGTCTATGACTGATCACTCATCGTCTTCCAACGCACCACTGCCGCACGTGCTG
Source organism: Dyella japonica (assembly GCF_040545895.1). GTDB lineage: Bacteria > Pseudomonadota > Gammaproteobacteria > Xanthomonadales > Rhodanobacteraceae > Dyella > Dyella japonica_D. The sequence goes on along the minus strand of NZ_JBEPMU010000001.1, from coordinate 345,734 downwards.
GTCGTGGATGATGACGATGAAATCACCTCGCTTGTCCGGCGCTATCTCACCGCCCAGGGATTCAGTGTCACCCCTGCCGGCAACGGAACGGAGCTGAAGGATGCTTTGCGCGCCGCGCAGGTCGACCTGATCCTGCTGGATCTGGGACTTCCCGGCGAAGACGGCCTTGAGTTGACGCGCTACCTGCACAGCCACTGGCAGGGGCCGGTGATCATCGTGTCGGGGCGCGGCGAGTCGGTCGACCGTATCGTGGGCCTGGAACTTGGTGCGGACGACTACATCACCAAGCCCTTTGAACTTCGCGAATTGCTGGCCCGGATTCGAAGTGTTCTCAGACGCGCGGCGCGCAGTGCGGACGCCGTTACGCCCCAGCGGTACGCAACGCTTGTGTTTCGCGGCCATCGGCTGGATACCGCATCGCATGTCTTGCGTAACCCCGCCGGCGACGTCGTGCCGTTGACCAGTGGTGAATACGACCTGCTGAAGCTATTCCTGGAGCATCCCAGCAGGGTCTTGTCGCGCAACGACATCATGTCGCACATCCATGGTCGCGACGCCGGCCCTTTCGATCGCGCCATCGACGTGCAGATTGGCCGCCTGCGGCGCAAGATCGAAACGGACCCATCGCAGCCCGACCTGCTCAAATCCATTCGCGGCGCCGGTTATATGTTCACGGAAAAGGTGGAACGCGAATGAGCGATCCGCTTTCCATGACGGGTGATGCGGAACTGTTCCAGGCTTTATTCAACACCGCACCGGACGCCATGATCGTTGTCGATCACGACGGGCGTATCGTGCTTGCCAACCCCCAGGCGGAAAACCTTTTCGGCTATGGGTCGCACGGACTCCATGGACTGCCTGTGGAAGCGTTGCTGCCAGAACGAGTCAGGCTGGCGCATCAATCGCACCGCTCCAGCTACATGGCCAATCCGCGCGTGCGCCCCATGGGCGCCGGCTACGAGCTGACTGGCGTGCGTCGCAACGGGCGATCGTTTCCCGTGGAGATTGGGTTGAGCCCTATCGCCGCTCAGGGCCGAACCCTGTTCGCTGCGTCTATTCGCGACATTTCAGAGACGCAACGCGCACGGCAGGCCCTGGTACGCGCGCGTTATGACGCTGCCACGGGGCGCGTGAGCCGTCTGTTGCTGGAGTCGTCAAGCTACGATCAGGCGGTGGACAGCATCCCCTCGCTGGTCGCCTCAGCCCTGAAGGCCGAATCAGCCGCCATTTTATTTCGGGACGTGCACAACCCCCTATGGACGTGTCCCGCGGCGGTCGGCATGACCACCGCGTTGCAACGGCGCATCTGCATGAACCTTCCCGAGCCAAGCTGGAATTTGGGCGAAACGAGATTGGAATTCGATGCCGATACGCCCGCAGGCATTCCACCGCAGCTAAGAAAGCTGACGGAAACGTTGTTTGGTACAGGCATGGTAAGCGCCACGTTGATTCCGCTGCCCGACCGGTATGAACCCATGGGTTTGCTGCTCGTGGCCATGCGAGACAAGGGCGGCTTCGATCACGACAAGGTGCATTTTCTTCAATCCGTAGCCAACATGCTTGCTGCCGCCGTGCAGCGCAGTCGCAGCGAGGAGCAGCTGGCGCACGCGCAGCGACTGGACGCGATCGGCCAGCTGACGGGCGGGATCGCGCACGATTTCAACAACCTGCTCACGATCATCTCGGGCAATCTGCAACTGCTGGCGCCGACGCTGCCCGATGATGAATTGTCACGGGAAGCCATTGACAGCGCGGCGCGCGCTACCGAACACTGCGCGGCGTTGACCAGCAAGCTGCTGTCGTTTGCCAGCCGGCGGCGCCTGTCGCCCCAAGCGGTGACCCCCATGCAGTTGCTGCCTGAGCTTCGCGAAATGCTGGCAAGGACGCTGGGCGAGCGCATCACCGTGGCGGTGGCCTGCCCGAGCGACCTGCCCGCCATCGAGGTCGACCCGTCGGAGTTCGATACCGCTCTGGTGAACCTGGCAATCAATGCGCGCGATGCCATGCCCAGGGGCGGCCGCCTTGATATCAGCGTGCACCTGATCGACGGCAGCGAGCCCGCGCCGCTTTCCACGGATGGGAAACCCCATGTGGTCTTTCGCGTACGGGATACGGGGCTCGGCATGACACCTGACGTCCTCGCCCATGCACTCGAGCCGTTCTTCACCACCAAGGAAGTGGGGAAAGGCAGCGGCCTGGGGCTGAGCATGGTCTACGGCTTCATGAAGCAGTCCGGCGGTCGAATGACCATCGACAGCCAGCTTGGCTACGGCACGCGTGTGGAACTCTGGTTTCCTGCATCCGCCAACCCACCGGCCATCTCGGCGGGGCCCCTTGCCTCCGTTCGCATGGGCAGCGGAACAATCTTGGTGGTAGAGGACGAACCAGAAGTGCGGAAGGTCGCAATCGCTTTCCTGCGTTCCCTGGGCTACTCCACGGTGGAGGCCAAGGGCGCCGAGGAGGCGCTGTCGCTTTTATCTGCGCACCCTGAAATCGATCTCCTGTTCTCCGATGTGGTGCTGGGTCGCGGCATGACCGGCGCCGAGCTGGCCGAAGAAGTGTGCCGCAGAAGGCCAGGCATGCGGGTGTTGCTCACCTCCGGGCATGAGCGTCTTACGCCAGTCGTCAACGAAGCGGCGCTGAAGGCCTTCGCCATGCTGCCCAAGCCTTACCACAAGGAAGATATCGCCGAGGCTGTGTATCGCGCGCTGGGCGATAGGCTGCGGAGTCGAAGCTGATCAGATCGAATTGGGTTACGCCATCTGCCCCGTCATGCTGCGCAGCGCGCCCTCATCGAGCACCTTCACTTCGCGCCGCGCCACGGCGATCAACCGCATGTCATGCAGCTTGGTCAGCACACGGCACACCGTTTCATTGGTCAGCGCAAGAAAACTGGCCATGTCCGCACGCCGCATGCGAAGCATGAAGTGCTTGGCGCTGAAGCCCATGCTTGCGCAGCGCTTGCCTTCTGCGAGCAGGAACGCGGCGACACGCTGCTCGGCGTTGAGCGTGCCGATGGTAAGCATCCACGCGTGATCAGTGCGGATCTCCCTGGCCAAAGCCGCGGCCAGGCGCGCATTGAGCTCCGGCATCTGGTGGCAAGCCTGGAGCATGGCGGGGAATGGAAGTTCCCATGCCTCGCCGGACTCGAGCGATACCGTGCCGCAGGCGTAAGCGTCCAGACCGATGGATTCAGTGCCCAGGAAATCTCCCCTGCCCCGGAACCCGATCACCTGTTCGCGACCATCGTCGGCAAGCTCCACCAACTTGACGAAGCCGGCATGCACCAGGAACAAGGAGTGAAAGGATTGTCCCGCGTGATAGATCGACTGGCCAGCGGCGAGCTTGTGGCGCAGCACCGTCACATGCTTGCGCAGTTCATTCACGTCGATGGCCCAGGTCGCATCCTCCGGATGGTACGAACGCGCATCAGCCGCAAAGGAAGACGAAGGTTCCAAGCGCATGTTCATGGCGACACCCCGTTGATCGCGACACACTACCCATGTCAACGACCTTAGCTGCCCCGCATCACTGGGCGACGACGATTCCGAAACGATTTGTAACAGTCGGTAACAGGATAAAGGTGGTCGCGCATTGGCGCTCCTCAACCAGGGGGCTGCCGCAAATAGCATCGACACCGATGTCGCATCAAGGACCCCCGACATATGCGCAGGACATCCCTATCTATTGATGTTTGCGCGGGCGATATGCGGGACGCGTAGCTCCGATGGCAAGACAGCACCTCCTTCGCGCCTGCACATCCCGCGGACGAGCAAGGCTACGCTTTGGATTGGTTACGCCGGCATGGTGTTCCGTAAAGGTTCCCGCCCTGATGCAGGCTGCCGTCGTGCCGTCGTCTTCGCAAATCTCCGTGCGCAAGGCCATGCAGGAATGGATTGATGAACCCACAGAGTGCACACCGCCATTTTCCTGCGTAAATCAGCCTGGCCTCTCTTCTCAGCCGACGACCCGAACGATCGTTGATCGCCGTCAATACCGACACGGCACGGAAAGCAGACGCTCGGTCCAACACCACTCCCAGGGCCGCCGCCATGTCGACACCAACAACCCTTTCTTCGAGCCGCACGGTGCATGGCGCGGCCGGCATTTATGAGGACGCCAGCCGGGACGCACTGGCGACCGGATTGAACGTTATCGAGTCATGGATGAGCGACGCTTCGCGTGCGCAAAAGGATTGGCTGTCTTTCTTCAACCATCGTTTGGACAAGGATACGGCCGTCTTTGCTGGCCTATTGCAATGCGCAAGCCTCGGGGTGTTCATTGATCTTCAGACCGAATTCTGGAGCGGGTTGGCCAACGATTATGCGGAACTGGCGCAGAGAAGCCTCTGCTGGCTCGGAGATGCAGCACAACATGCCGTCGATGAGGTCAGGAAAGAGACTTAGACGGCGCAGAAGCGAGTGACTATCGCGCTCAGTCACCATCCGGTAATCAGCCATGACCATGACGTTTTCGACAAGGAAAAGACAGTTCCAGCCGCGCCCCAGTTTTTCCATGATCAGCGGCATTCTCGCCGTCGTCGCGGTAGCTAGTTCGCTGGCCTATGTCCATGCCTGGGGAAAGCAAGCCATCCCGTTCGTCGAATGGGTATGCGGTTCAAGCGCCGTGCTGCTCCTCATCAGCCTCATCGTCGATTCACGGCGACCCTGACCACCAAAGGACGGCATGTGTTCAAGCGCATCCTTCTCGCCGTTGATGGCAGCGAACAGTCATTACAGGCCGCATCGACCGGCATCGCGCTCGCAGCGGCAAGCGGCGCAAAGGTAATGGGTCTTGAGGTATTGAGGCCGGTGGCGTCGGTTGTTCTGGCGGCCGACGCGATACTCCACGACAGCCCCGGTCATACTGCCAAGGCGATACGCAGCGCCCGATCGGATCTTGCCGAGGTTCGCCACATGGCCCGCGACGCCGGCGTCGACTTCGAAGACAGCTACGCCTTCGATCGCCGTCCCTGCATGGCGATCATCGCTGCGGCAGAGCGAGCGAACTGCGACCTCATCGTGGCCAGCGCACGCCAGTATGCCGGGAGCCATGGCGGGCGACTGAGCCACGAGATGCTCCGAATCATTGGCGGGTGCGGCGTTCCCGTGCTTGTTTGCCCCTGAAAGGCGTCGCGCCAGGTTCATCTTAAAAAGAGGGTGGCGAAGTTGTAATCGATGCTGATGGCCGATGAGCCCTCTAAGGAGCGCCCTGCGCAGCTGGATAGAACCGCATGTCGCGCCATGGCCGGCTATCGAACTGAAAGGCCATCAGATAGAAAGTTATGGATCCTTCGTCAAACCATGTTCGTCATGAATGGCGGCAGGCCGGGCATGGTGCGTGCAGTTCAAGGCCTCACCCGGGTACCGCGGCCCGACAAAAGGTTCCCAAAAGACATGGGCCTGACGATATCGGCATCGCCAGCGTAACTAGAGGCAATGAGGGTTTGACGGATATGCCTCTCTGCCGCCTCGACGCTCGCGGTATCGGATAACTGCCCTACGTTGCCGGGGAAATCCATGAGGTTCCTTGCTTTGGGTGCATGGCTTCTGTTGTTTGGATCCCATGCCGCGAACGCCCTGACGTTGCCGACTTCGCCAAAAACTGGGGCGACGACGGCACCATCGAAGTTGTCCGAGCTGCAGCAGTGCGATAAGTGGGCTGACATTGTGCGCGACATCGCCTCGGCCAGAGCGAGCGGCGAAACGATGAGCGATTACGTGGCGGATCTAAGGAAGTCGGGAGAAGATTTGGTGCCTCCGGAGCTTCAACTCATCCAGCGCATCTACGCAAGCACCCTCTCCCCGGACGACGTGGCGGCACTTTGGCAGAAAGATTGCTATGCAACCATACAGCGGCAGAGCCGCCCCTAGCGCGCCCCTGGCTGGTGGTTGAGGGATACCCCAGCGACCGAAGACCAACCAGGAGGTCACTTCTTAAAAAAGGCATGGAGATGGAACTCCCTTGACCGTTCCCACCACGGTCATCCTGCGGCACTTTCTGGAGAGGCGGTCGCGTTCAAGCTCCCCTCCCCGCCCCCTGGCGCGGCCGTCTCTCCACCCCTTGTTTGCAGCGATCTTTCAGTGCTGCATGAGAACGGGCATGTCTGCATGCTCCAGGACATGCCTGGTGGCTCCTCCGAGAATCCGCTCCCTTACGCGCGCGTGGCCGTACGCTCCCATGATGAGACAGTCCACGGAATGCTTCCTCGCTGCGGCAAGAAGCGCCGGGCCTGCATTCAAGGGACTGGCGTAGAACGGCTTCTCCGTCGCTTTCGCATTGTGTGAACGCAGATAAATCACGGGATCGAATGGAGGAGTTTCATCCTTCGCCTCAAGGCTCAGGGCGCCATCCTTCATCACCACCACCTCCTCCGCAAGACGTGCCAAGGGAAGCGCAGCGTGTGTGGCACGGATAGATTCAATGCTGCCGTTCCAGGCGATCATCATATGCCTGAAGCTGAGCGGCTTGTCCCAGTGTGGCGGCAACAAGAGGCAAGGCGTACGGCATGTGAGAAGCGCCTCGCCAAGCACGTCGGTCAACAACGATGGCTCGGCCATATCGCGCTCGAGCACGATGAGATCATGCCAGGCCCCTAATGACCGCATGGTTTTTGCCGGCGCCAATTTGGTGCTGTGCCACGCGACATGCCTGACGCCACGAGATTGCGCAAACGCTGCAAAAGCGTCGTAATCGTCACGCTCGTCGCGATACTGGTCCAGAAGAAGCGCCAACACCGTCGGTTCGCCGTCGACTCCCCGCAACGAGCGAAGCGAAGGGGCGATGTAACACCCTGTGACATGCGCATTGGAAAGCGCGGCAATGTCCACCCCCGCAAACGCGGCCGGGCTCCATGGGCCTGAGGAGGTGACGAGGGCCAGGATGTCGCTATAGCCCTTCCGCATTCCGGTGGCCGGCCCCGTCTCGTCATCTACGGGGGCGCTCAATGGCATCTTCATGATGGGCTCCGCGTATCCTCAAGCGAGATCGAGCGTGTGCAGCACTTGCGCGCTGTCCTGAGGATCGGGACGGCGGACAAACCCGAGATAGGCAGCGAGATCCCGCATGGCGTAATTGTCCGAGGCGTCCACCGAAAACATTTTCTTGAAGCCGTTCCTGCGCGCCATGTTGATAAGGTGACGCATCAGAAGCACGCCAAGCCCCTTGCCTTGCCAATCGTCGGACACCGTAACCGCGCACTCACAGCTCTTGCCGTCCTCCGTGGCGCTGTAGCGGCTAATGCCAATTTCTCGCAGCCTGCCGTCTTCATGGATCAGGGCAACAAAGGCCATGCGCGACTGATAATCCACGTCCATGAGGCGATCGATGGTGGCGGCCGAAGGATGCTCAAAATCTCCCAAGAAACGCATGCGGCGCGCCTTGTGCGACAACCGCTCGATGAAGGCGGTCTCTCGCTCCCGGTCCTTCGCCGTCAGCGGACGGATGAGAACAGGCGTTCCATCTCGAAGCGGTTCGATCCAGTGATCGCCCTCGATCGCCTCGAGAAAGGGAAGGAACGGCTTGGCGATCTCGGCGTGATGAGAGGTGCGGGTAGGCATGGCGGCTACTCAAGCTATGGGCCTGTTGGACCTGTCCTTGACCAAATGGCTGGAGATACTCGTTAGCATCCTGCCAATTTTTTTTACGTCAGAGCGGTAGCCGGAACATTGACGAGGATCAACAACCCAGCGCCATCGACATCGCGCATTCGTGCAGGTCTCGCAGAGGTTCAACGCTCCCGCCACATCGTTCTATTGACGTGGGTCAAATGGGATTGCCGACAGATAGCCCAGGCTGCATGCAAGCCCTTGGCGCCGTTGCGCGGGCATCCGCTACCTTTCGACGTCTGGAGCAGGCTATGTTCAAACGAATCTTGTTGCCCACGGACGGATCCGATCTCTCGCTGCGCGCAGTGGATTTCGGCATCCAGCTTGCCAAGAAGCTGGGGGCCAGCGTCGTCGCATTTCACGCGATGGAACCGTTTGCCTCCGCCCCCTACTTCAGCGACTTGATGATCTTTCCCGAAGACGCTTACGAAAAGGAGGTCAATGAGCGGGCCGCCTACTATCTGGAAGAAACCAGGCAGCGCGCGGAGGCGGCCAAGGTTCCATGGGAAGGTCTACACGAATATGCGCATCGCCCTTATGAGGCCATCATGCGCGTTGCCCGCGAACAGAACTGCGACCTCATCGTGATGGGCTCGCACGGACGCTCTGGCATCGATCGCCTGCTCTTGGGCAGCGAGACGCACAAATTACTGCTGAGTGCCGAAGTACCCGTACTTGTCTGCCACTGAAAAAATCAGGGGACGAGCACCGCGGCGCCCTGCACCCATCCCAGCCGGAGTGCCTTCAGCGCTTCATTTGCCTGCGCAAGCGGGTAGCGTTGCACATGAACCTTGACCTTTGCCTCCGCGGCGACTCGAAGAAATTCACGGCCATCCTGGCGAGTCAGATTGGCCACGGAGAGCAGACGGCGCTCCTCCCACAGCAGTGCATAGGGAAAGCTGGGAATGTCTGACATGTGGATGCCGCCGCACACGACGGCGCCTCCCTTTCGAACCGCCTTGAGCGCGATGGGGACCAGTTCGCCCGCCGGCGCAAAAATGAGCGCCGCATCCAGTTCAAATGGTGGACGCGAATGCGATGCCCCGGCCCAGACCGCGCCCAGGGAAAGGGCAAATTCCTGGGCAGCGGTGTCGCCCTCTCGCGTGAAGGCGAAAACGTCCTTGCCCTGGTACGTCGCAACCTGGGCGAGCAAGTGCGCTGCCGCCCCAAAGCCATATAGGCCGACGCGATGGCATTCACCCGCCAACGACAATGCACGGCCGCCGATAAGTCCCGCGCACAATAGCGGCGCGGCCTGGGCCGGATCGGGATAGTCCGTCTGAGGCAGCGGCAGGCAAAAGTCGGCATCCGCAATGACATGGGTGGCATAACCGCCATCTCGCGTGCAACCGGTAAACGCCGGTGTATCGCAAAGATTCTCCTGTCCACGCGTGCAGTAAGCACATTGGCCGCACGCATGCCCGAGCCACGGCACGCCCACCTGGTCGCCCAGCACCGGCGAGAGCACGCCGTCGCCGACCTCATCGACGATGCCGACGATCTCGTGACCGGGCACGACGGGATAGCGCGCCTGCGGCAACTCTCCATCGCAGACATGAAGGTCGGTACGACACACCCCGCATGCACGTATTTCGAGGCGAACCTGGCCCGGTCCCGGAACAGGCGTCGCCTCTTCCACGAGCACCAGAGGCTGTCCCGCTGCCGTGAGCCGCATGGATTTCATGGAGGCTCCTCAATGAATGAACATGCCAACGACCGCCAGCGCCATCACCGCCGTCGCTCCCCAACCCAACCAGCGCAGCCAGCCGACGACGACGAACTGCCGCATGACGCCAGGCTGGCAGGCAATCCACATGATGGCACCCATGAGGGGAACGGAAATCACGCCGTTGATGACCGCCGCCAGAAACAACATGCGCAACGGATCGATGGGCAAGCAGCTCAAGACAATACCTAGCACCATCGCCCCGATGATGATCGAGTAGAAGACCTTTGCACTGCCCGGCTTCTCTGCCAGGCTCGATTTCATGCCCATGGCCTCGGTGACCGCGTACGCTGCCGAGCCTGCCAGGACCGGCACGGCGAGCAAGCCAGTGCCGATGATGCCCGCGGCAAACAGCAGCGACGCGGATCTTCCGGCAAGTGGCTCCAGCGCCCGAGCCGCATCGGCGGGCGTGCGGATATCCATTACGCCATGGCCATGCAGTACCGAGGCTGTGGTCAGGATGATGAAAAACGCGACGATATTCGAGTAGGACATGCCGAACACCGTATCGAAGCGGATGCGCTCGAACGAAGTGGCGGCTTGTTCCGGCGCCTCGATCAACGGCCGGTCGGTCGGGGATTGTGCTTCTTCCTCCACCTCTTCTGCGGCCTGCCAGAAGAAAAGGTAGGGACTGATGGTGGTGCCAAATACGCCGACCACGACCACGAAGTAGCTAACGCTCCACGGCCAAGTGGGCCATGGCTGCGCGACCACCGATCGCCAGGGTACGTCAACGACAAAAGCCGTCATCACATAGGCAAGCAGGCTCAGCGTCAGCCACTTGAGGAACGGCGCATAGCGCACGAACGGCACGAACACTTCCAGGCACAGGGATACTGTCGCCAGAGCGAGTGCATAGAACCAGGCCGGCCCACCCAGCAGCAAACTAACGGCAGCACCCATAGCGCCGATGTCGGCCGCGAGGTTGATGATGTTGGCAAGTAACAGCAGGAACACAAGCAAAAGCACGAGGGTTCTCGGGAGATGCGCGCGCATGTTTGCAGCCAGCCCACGCCCCGTGACGCGGCCGACGTGCGCACACACCATCTGGATCCCTATCATCAAAGGAAGCGTCAGGACGACGGTCCAGAGCGTCGCATAGCCCCAAAGCGCCCCCGCCTGCGAGTAGGTTGCAATGCCGCTGGGATCATCATCCGCTGCGCCAGTGACCAGCCCCGCCCCAAGTTTTCTCTTTTGCCTTGAGGCAAGAGGCTGCTGCGCGATGGATGTTGGTTCGGCCGACATGGAACTCTTGGTGACCTCTGTGCGGCATGTCAGGGGAAGCCTTCGTAAAGTTGACTTCAATCAACTTCACGAATCGACTGGACAGCAAGCAGGGGGGATACGTGGAGCACGTTAGCAGCGATGATGCGACTGCATCAAAAGGCTGGCAAGCCCTTGTGCCCGCGGCTTTCTCCAAATCGGCCTTAGCGGCAAATCATGCAGGGCTTGCGCCTCGTCTGGGATTTATCGTGAGTATTATCAATACACCAGCACATCATCGCGTGCATCAAGCAAGCGATCTCACGTACGTCAACAAGAACCATGGCGGCATTCTGATCGTGTTCGATCGGCTGTTCGGCACTACGCCGTAGAAACGCTGGACGACCCGTACCGCTACGGATTGATAGCATCCCCGCAAAGCAACAACACCGCGCACGGCTGGCAACGCCATCCATGAGCGCTACGCCACGCTCGTGGATGGCGCGGTGGTGGCCGCAATGTTCGGGCCGTCTGGATGATCAGCGGAACGTTTTGGCCTGCGTTTCCCTAGGGCTTGCACACTTCTCCACCGGATGCCCTTCGCTGCCGCGCCGGCCAATGCTGCACGGCGCGACGCGGCGCCGCGGCTACGGCATCACGATGAAGCGACGCCCGTGTAGTCGACAACCAGGGTCACCCTGCGATTCGGTTCGGCACCGTCGCCCCACTTCCCTTTCAGCACCTGTCGGTTGTCTGCTTTGCCGTAACTCACGGCACGAATCCTATCCTGAGACATCCCCTCGTGCTGGAGGAGATAGTCACGCACAGCGTCGGCACGCTTGCGTCCAAGCCGGGCGTTGTAGCCGGGCGAGCCAGCAGCGTCGGCGAACCCCTCGACGGTGATCACGGCCTGCGGGTAGTGCGACGTGATGACCTTTGCAAAGTCGTCCAGCAGCGGCTTGTCTTCATCCCGCAGCGTGGCATCGTTGAAGGCGAAGTGAGCAGCGACGTCCACTTTGACGCGACCGCCCATCTCGGCAATCTTGGCGTCATATATGGCGAAGCGCTGGTGCATCTCGCTGGCCAGGCTATCTATCTCCTGTTGCTGCTTCTGGTCATTGGCGCGAAGTTCGCTGATGGCGGCATCGAAGTCGGTCTTCTTCACATAGCCCGTACATCCCGTCGAAATCAGCGCCAAGAAAAGCAAAGACGGACCCAATGGCATACGCATGGCAAACCCTCCCGAGTGCTTGAACTGCGTGGGCGCCCCTTCCGCCACGGCTGCAAGTGTGAAATCTCCGCAGGGTTCCATATTGACCCCCGTCAATCTTCAGTCGCCCCACGTCCAGGCATGCCGAGTTGAGCAAGATCAATAAAGACGAGCCGCCAAGGCGTAGTTTTCGTAAATGTCATGATCTTCGATCGGGGGATCGTCATGAGCTCCATCGCCAAAACCATCGAGGTCGTCGCTTCGTCCAAGATCGGGCTGGATGACGCTGTTCAAGGCGGCCTGAACAAAGTGTCCAGGACAATCGAGAACATTCAAGGCGCCTGGGTCAGGGATATCACCGTGCGTACTTCCTCCAATGGAACCATCATCGAATGGCGGGCACGGCTTCGAGTGACGTTTGTCGTCGAATGATGGGCAAAGCCAGGAGTATCCATGCAAGACGTGCTCGCCTATTGCGAAAGTTTCGTACGCTGGCCGCCTCATGTCGATTATGCCGCGCGCCTCGCCGCTCGGCTGGGCGGGCATGTGACTGGCATGTACGTCGCACCATCGCCAAGCGATATGCCCGTACCCTACGAGACGCCGGAATTGATCGCCGATCTCGCGCAAGCGCTTCAGGAAAAAAAGGAAGAGGCCTTGAGCGCTGGGCCATCGTTCGAAGCGTACGCAGGCGAACGAGGCGCGACGAGCGCGTCCTGGCAGGTCGCGGAGGGTCAGCTACCACAGGCCCTCAAGTTCGCCGGGAATTGGCATGACGTACTGGTGATAGGGCGCGCCAGGCATGCGCCCTGGGGCTCCGTTGCCACCGTGGGAAACATGGTGCTTGGGGCCGAGACACCCTGCATCGTCGTACCCGACGAGCCGCTGTCCACGATGACGCTCCAAACGGTAGCGATCGCCTGGAATGGCTCCATGGAAGCCATTCGGGCAACCCATGCGGCGATTCCGCTTCTTCGCCATGCGCGCAGAGTGACGATATTGCACGGCGCACAGCATCCACCCGCAGGCATGCGTGCATGGCAACCACCGTTCGACCTGCCGGCCTATTTGGCCAGGCATGGTGTTCCCTGTGAAAGCGAGCTTCTCTCAGAGCCTGAAGATTCCGCGGGCGATGGCTTGCTGCGGATGGCTCGGCGCACAGCGGCTGACCTGCTGGTAATGGGCGCCTATGGACATACGCGTCTGCGCGAATGGGTTCTCGGTGGCGCGACCCGCGGTGTACTCGAAGCCATGGATATTCCCGTTTTCATGCAGCACTAGCGCGCAGCAGAGGCGCAAAGAGCCAAGTGCCATGCGGCGATTCAAGGAGCACCCACCCAGCACCACAGGGGCGTGCCGCGCAGACTCACCAGCGAGCCTCAGCGGCTCCACGGCGCCAACCAGCTTATGAACACATCAGCCGAACGAAGTCATGCCGATATTTCTCCCGAGCTCACGATTGGTCGCGATACCGTCAGCTATTTGACCGACAAACTGCGCGAGTACGACGCGCGGACATTGCTGCCGTTCGAGCCGGAGGATGACGAACAGGATTGCGTTCGTATGGCGGTTTACGATGCCCTTGAGGAGCATGAGGGCGACTATTTGAACGAGCCTCTGCTGCAGGAGCTGCACTGTTTTCTCGACGACCTGTCCGACGATGAAAAAATCGATCTGGTCGCGCTCGTCTGGCTCGGCCGCAATGAGCTCACGGCGGACAGCTGGCCCCAGGTCAGGCAAGAAGCAGTAAATGCGTTCAACGCGAGAACCATCGACTATCTGCTTGGGACACCGGGCGTCGCTGAGCTGATCGAAGGCGGCCTGGCAGCCATGGCAGCGCCAGCTCTTGGCGATTAAGAGTCGTCCTGCGGACAAAGAGGTTATGGCCGCTGCAGGCGCCTTGTCGCCTGTGTTGAACCCCATTGATCTTGAAGCGCTGATTGCGATCCCGGGAGACTCTGGGACGGTGCGATCACTGAAACAGTCGAATCGACAACGACGGCAAAGCAATGTCATAAGAAGATTGGCGGCTCCTGAAGTAGCCCCCTCTTCCCATTGACGCTGATCAATATAAGCGCGATTCGCTGGCGTATTTTCGATAGCACCGTGAAACGATAGCGGGTGGCGCCATGTATCGGGATATAGCCATAGCCATGATGGGAAGCGATGGTGACGAGCGAGCTCTCGAGTTCGGCCTTGCACTGGCCGAGCATTTCGATGCCAAGCTCCTTCCGATGCAGGTGGTGGAGCTGCCGCAACCTACATACAACGCGTGGGAGATCATGACCGATCCCCGCATTGAAAAAGTGCATGACAAGCTTCGCCACGAAGCACAAGAGATGGCTGATCGCGCGCATGCAAAGATTAGCCAGTCCCAGGTCAGTTCAAGCGAAGTATGCCTGGTTGAAGCACTCTACCAAACCGCCTGGGAAGCGGTGGCGAAAGAGTGTTTCGCCGCCGATCTCATCGTCGTCGGGAGGTCAGGCGATCCTGCGGCGGCGTCACGTCAGGCGCAGGGGCTGGCCTCGCTTCTCATGCAATCGGGCCTGCCCATTCTGATCGTGCCAAGCCAGGCGCCTGCTTCGAGTATGGTCCCTCGAAAGATCGTCGTCGCTTGGCATTCTTCCCGCGAAGCCCGTCGCGCGTTGAATGACGCGCTACCGCTCTTGCACGAGGTTGAATCCGTAGAAATGCTTTCCTACGACAGTGATACAGACCCGAAGGATCCCATACGTCGGCACGCATTGATCGAGCATCTGGCACGGCACGGCGTGACTGCCCACTCTACGGCGCAGGGCTCCAAGGGGATGGATATCGCCAGCCTGATCTTCGCCCATGCCAAGAAGACGGGTGCCGATCTGGTCGTCGCCGGTGCTTATGGTCATTCGCGTTTCCGCGAATGGGCATTTGGAGGCGTGACCCGCGAGATGCTACTCAACGCGCCGATACCCGTACTGATGTCGCATTGAATTGGCTAGCATCGCTCGCCCTGATTCTTGAGTCGCAAAAACGCGCCGCGCACTCCTAGTTCGTTGCGCACACCAACCTTCACGGCCTTCTGCTACCGAGCCCGCCATGGCCATCTCTCGCTCGATACCAACGCAGGCCGACCACGACAATGGCGATCAGGCTGCCTACCGTTGCCGCCAGCATGTCTTGCCTGATTGCCACACAGACACAAGGTGCCTTGATGAAGTATCCACTCCTGCTCCGTGTCACGCATGCAGCCATTGCCGTGGGTGTGGTCCTGCAGCTTCTCCTCAGCCTTTTCATGGATGGCACGAGGCACGGCATGGGATGGTTGGGCATGGAACTGCACGAAATCGTCGGCATGATGGTGTTTGCTGCCCTGTCACTCCATTGGATCCTGTTCCCGCTGGGTTATGTGCCTTACGAACTGGGTCACTACTTTCCCTGGTTTTCGAGAAAAAGGCTCCGTGACCTGGCAAGTGATATGGCGGCAGGGCTGGCGACGAAGTGGCAGGATCCTGCGCGCCAGGAGCATCTGGCGGGCGCCATTCAAGGCCTGATGTTGTTGCTCGCAACCATGCTGTCACTGAGTGGCGTCGCCATCTACTTTGGGTCCCCCGAAACCGGTGCGCCACGACCTTTCGTGGAACCCGCGAAGGAGTTCCACGAGGCCATCGGTATGGTCATCTGGTTCTTTCTATTGCTCCACGTCACGGCAGTCATCACTCACCTTGCCCTCGGTCACCGCACCGTGCTGTCCATGTTCAAATTTTCCGGGGACTAGTCACATGCGGGAAAAATCGGGCAGCGGAACTACGAGACGGCGGGTCCGCGGCGGCTTCGCGTTGAGTCAAAGGAGATTCGAGAGGAGAAAGCCAGCCCATAGGGCATTGAAGGCATCCGATGCTCCTCTCTCCGAACTACTCATCCAGCGAATCATGGAGAGGAGTCGCCGCGGGACATCCGTGGGTGACATGCTGAAGTTGTTGGACGACAGATCAGCCTGGGGAGCTCTCCTCCTACTTTCCTTGCCCATGGCGATTCCCATTCCGGTTCCTGGAGCGTCTCTTCCATTCGGGATAGGCATGGCACTCGTCGCAGCGCAGCTGGTGATGGGGCGCACGCGGCCATGGTTACCGGCCGCGCTAAGGAACCGACAGCTCGGCAGGTCAAGTGCAGCGCTGGTGCTTCGAGCTATTCCGGTGCTGCAGCGGCTCGAAAAAGTGGTTCATCCCAGGGCTGGATGGCCCACGCCCGCCTGGATGAGGGTGCCGGTGGGCACTGCCTGCTTCCTCCTGGCCATCATCGTCGCTTTGCCAATTCCCTTTGGGAACATGCTGCCCGGCCTAGCGGTCGTGCTGTTTTCTCTCGGAATGATGGAAAAAGACGGCAAGGCGCTTTGGCTTGCCTTGGCCGTCGCCATCGCCGGCCTCGTGTTGATCGCGCTGGTATCCGTAGGCGCCTATGAGGGTATCCAGCAGGCGCGCGGACATCTTTCGTTGACGATGAACTGCGTGACAGTTACGGACTCACCCACATGAGCACAAAGTTGACCAAGCTCAACGATGCATCCCGGCGATCGGCCTATCTTTACGGTGGAGTGTGCTGGAGGCGGCACCATGCGCGACCTGCTTGTTGACGTTGGCAACCGGCGCGATGACGACGATGCGCTGTTTCGGTTAGCGCTTGCACTGGCCCGGCAACACCGCGCGCATGTCACGGGCATGCAGGTCATCACGCTAGATCCATTGGTGCTATCGCTGCCGGAGGCCCTCACCGTACTTGACGAGGAAGAGCGAGCCGCCTTGGAGCGACGTGATTGGTGGCTCGCGCTATGTCGCAAGCACAGAGTGAACGGCGAGTGGTGCGTCGATCGTGGCTTCTATCAAAGCGTCATGGTTCGTCGCGCTGTATTCGCGGATCTTGTCCTGGCCGGTCTTGACGGCCTGGGAAACCTCGCTTCCGGGGGCGCCAGTCTTCTGGGTCGATCGATACTCGCCGATTCCGTTCCGGTACTGCTTGTACCGGAACGTAGCGACATTTCAGGGCCGCCGGAAAAAATCTTGATCGCGTGGAATGGGTCGATCGAGTCAGCACGTGCCATAAGGGCTTCGCATCCTCTTCTTGCGAAAGCAGCCGAAGTCATCGTGCTCGATGGAGAAATGGGCCGAAAAAGCGCGGCGCCACCCTCGTTACCTCTAAGGGAGTGGCTGAAGCGCCGAAGCATTCACGCGCGTTGGCTTCCCGGCGCGGGAGCCAGGGCCTCCGGGCGCCACATTCAGTCTTTGGCCGAGGAGCACGGCATCGACCTCATCGTGATGGGTGCATGGGGGCATCTTCGCATGAGCGAGTGGCTCTTGGGAGGCATAACTCGGCACATGCTCAAGCACTCCAGGATCCCATTGCTGCTTGCGCACTAGACCTGCCTGGAACGTCGCAGTTCGGCAGCATGGGGCGAGGCGCATCTCATGAAAATTCTTCTAGCCATTGACGGAAGTGCAAACAGTACACGGGCAGCCAAGTACGTCGCTTTGCATTGGCAGGCGAATGCCGAGATTACGCTCATCCATGTGGATGACCATATGCACGAGTACATCACCGAGCACCTTGACGCGGACAGCATCTGCCGGCTTCACATAATCAACAGCAGGGCGGCACTTCGCGGTCCGGAACGTGTCCTGACAAGGTCCGGACATCTATTTGAGGAACGTATGCTCGTTGGTGACCCGGGCATGGAGATTGTTCAGTGGGCCAAGAAGAACCGAAGTGATTTGATCGTCATGGGATCACACGGGCGCGGCCTTCTCAAGAGTCTTTTCCTTGGCTCGGTTGTCGTCAAGGTGCTGTCCAACTCCAACACTCCCGTACTGGTGGTCCGTTAGAGCCAGAAGGAAAGTACGAAGCACGCCCACAGCCACAGTGCGCCATTGCCAACAATAATGACTCATGGCGAGGTGCAAACCTTCCACGGATGATGGCCTTGCCGAGATCGGTAGTTGTGCAGACTGCGGCCACTTTCGCAGCTCAGGTTGCCGCCTCATCAATGCGATCGTTTTGATGAAGGTGCTAGTGCACGCGTGATGGCCGGATCCATCGCGCTATCGCTTCCATCGTGCGATGCATACGAACAACAGAAGCATTGAACTGACGCCGCATATCCATATCACCAGCGGATCGGGGCTGCCACCCCAATTCACCAACAGCGCGATGGAGCTGGCGACCGTGGTGAAGAGAAACACGGCAAACCCATTGGCGTAGATGCGACGCTCTGCCCTGCCGCCCATGTTATGCCAGGAACGTAGATGCATGAGATTGCCTCGGCTGCGATGGAGGGTGAGACAACGGTACGGGCGTGGCGGCGGAAGGCATTGACGAGGCTCAATGATGTGGATTCGTTCTACAAATAGCTGGTGGCAGGGTCCTCGATCGTTAGTCGGTTCCTGACTGCGTGCACCCCGGGAACGTTTTCCGCCAATACACGAACCGCGTCCCGCATGGCCTCATTGGTGACGACGCCATCGATCTCCACGACACCCCTCTCGACTGCGACGACTATCGCTGACCGGGTTATCCACGGACAGCGCAGGATCTCGTTGTCGATGCACTCACGAATGTGGGCATCGGACACGTCCACGGTTTCAGCGCGCCTTGGCACCGCATGGATGAACGCCCGCAAGAGATCCGAACGGCTCAGCATGCCGTTGAGTTGTCCTTTGTGTGTCACCGGAAGACGCCTTATGTGATGCTCCTCCATGAGGGAGACCGCCTCCGACAAGGGGGCGTCTTCATCGATGGTCACCACGTCGGCCGTCATGAGATCAGCCACCCGGCGGCTGTGTGTATCGACATACTCCTGAGCCAAGCGTCGCGGACCGAGAATAACCTCCAGCCACCTCGGCCGCTGACGCACGGTGTCAATCTCCGGGCGTCGAAGAAGATCGCCCTCGGTAAGTATGCCAACCAGCGCCCCTTCGCCATCCACGACAGGAAGGCCGCTCACCTTCGCCCCCACCATGATCTGCATGGCCAACACCACGTCATCGCTGGCGAGCGCAGTGCGTACTTGCCCATTCATCGCATCACTCACTTTCATGATTCAAGTCTCCGCTATTTGCGCATTCAAAGCCGGCCGCACGGCAGTGCATGGATTCATTTCCCGCATCTATCGGTCCCTTCGTTCGAGCCCGCTATTGATGGAAGCGCCGCGTTCAAGGCCGGGCCGCCTGCCCTGGTTCGACAGTCCCCGTCATCTGTGACGTAGACCATGGCGGCTCTCGGCGCCACGGGCGTGCTGGCCATCGGCGCGCCGGAGGACGAAAGAAGGAAAAGCACCATGCAATTTCCGAACGGGTCGATGCGCTATCAACCATAGCGGCGCTACATCACTGTAGGAAGACGCATTTGAAACGATTTGTAACAGTCGGTAACAAGGTGCAAGTGACGGCAAATTGATGCGCCTCAATGAGGTTGCCGCGGGCAGATTCGACACTGGCGCATATCAGGGATGCGCCGGAAATCATGAGCAAGACACCAGAATTCATCGATGTTTGTGCCGTCGAAGCCTGGGATGCATGGTTTCGATGGCGGGAACGCGACGAGCTGAAAGACGTCTCCATTCAGGACACCTGGGGGCGTGTAGCTCGTGCGCTGGCGACTCGGGATACCGAGCAGCGCCTGCTCGATGCCATGGAGACGTGGAGACTACTGCTCGACGAACGCATTCTCGCCACGGCTGGTACGCAGCTCGAAGCGTGGCCGGACAACGAACTTGCCGCCGTCATCAACGTAGTGGTTTTTGTAGGCGAGCCCGGAATGCCAGGCGATTCTCTCGATCTGGCGGCCATCGAACGCACGGCATCGCTGGCGGTGGAGATACTGGAGAACGCGATACAGAAAGCCCGGCTTCCTTCAGCGCAGACAGGGCACAAGCTCCGGATCGGTCTTATCGGCTTCGCGGACGCGCTTGCCCTGATGGATATCCCCTATGCCAGCCAGTGCGCCCGCTTGCTAGCGCGAAAGGTATCGCTATCCATGGCAAGAGGCAGCCTCAAGCAAAGCATCGATCTTGCGCGTCAACTGGGGCCTCGCGTCGAGATCTCCGAGCAGGCTTCCATCGCATCACGCCTGCGCGAGTTAGCACCGGATCTGGCACAGGAAGCTGCGCTTCACGGCTTGCGCCACTACCAACTGACCGCCGTTGCACCCCACCCTCGCCTGGCGAGGTTGGCGAACAATGTCGCTGATGCGATTGATCCACTAGAGGTGGCGCAAGAGGTGTTGGGGCTCCGCGGTGAACCCGCGTATTCGACAGCCTCGCAGGGATATGCGATCGAATGGTCGCGCGGGCACGGCATGTCGGACCGGCACATCGCCACCATGAAGCAGAATGCGTTCGCGGCCATGTCGTCGCGGATGGCGCTGCGCGATGCCGTGCAGGAATGGATAGATGAACCGATGGACCGTGCCAAGGCACTCCGTTGCGAGGCCAGAACAGGCATCTCCGTCGAAGCGGATGCCCCGCGTCATCGTTGATCACCGTCAATATCGATGCACATGGAAAAGCAGACATTGACGCAAACACCGCTTGTGAGCTACGGGCATGCTGCCTTCGTCTATTTCGACCTTCATTCGCACAAGGCAAAGCGCAACCGGCGTCTGCGAAAACTTCGGCCAGGGCGCATGTATCGCGACCTTGAACGCTTTCGAATCATGGATGTTCGACGCCTCGCGCGCGCAAAGGGAGTGGCCGTCATTCTTCAATCATGGTCTGGATAAGGACACGGCCATCGTTGCCGGAGTCCCGCAATGTGCAAGCACAGCAACTTTCGCTGACCTTCAGGTGGATTTTTTGACTGGTCTGGCTAACGACGATGCGGAGCTAGCGAAGAAAAGCCTGCGCTGGCAGGGCGAGACAACGCAGCACGCCCTGGATGAGACAGGAAACGCCGGCAGCCAAACAGAGCAAGGATAAATCACATGCCCAACCGGAAAGCGAACAAGCGGTGGTCAGCCATGACAGCAACGGTCCCGCCAAAGAAAACCCAGGCGCAGCCACGATTGGTCCCTTCACCCACCGGCAGCATTCGAGCCGTCGAGCTAACAGCCAACTCGCTTGCCGATATCCAAGTGCAGGAAAGCAGGCCATCAGTCTTGTCAAACGGCAGCAAGCGCTCCCATGAAGGCGGGAAAAGCCTTGGTGCAGGCCATGCGTGACATACTTCTCTTCTGTGAGAGCTTCAAGCACTGGAATGGTGCTGCCCAGTATGCGGCGATGCTTGCGGCTAGCCGCCAGGCGCGACTCACGGGCCTTTACGTTTGCCCCGTCATCATGATCCCGCCGTGGGAGACCCCGGGCCTGGCGCAGGAATTTCAGGATGCCGCGCGGCAGCTCAAGGACGAAGCTTTTGGTGCGGGCCCGAACTTCGAGCAGTTTGCGCATGCTCTTGGCGCCGCACAGGTGCACTGGCAGGTTACCCAGGACGAGATAACGCGTTCGCTGTCCCTGGCGGGAACCTGGCACGACGTGATCGTCATTGGACGTTCCCAGCGAACATTGTGGGGGACGGTTGGCGCGGTAGGCAACATGGTCCTTGGCTCGGGAATGCCTTGCATTGTGGTGCCCGATCAGACGGACAAGTCGGGGGCTCCACGCATCATCGTCATCGCGTGGAATGGATCATCCGAATCCATGCGCGCCGTTCACGCCGCACTGCCTCTGCTCCAGCAAGCTGACAAGGTGATCGTGCTACATGGGAAGCAGCAGCTTCCGCCGGGCATGGCCGACTGGCAGCCTCCCTTTGAGCTTTCGAACTATCTGGCGGCGCGTGGCATCGGTAGCGAAAGCCTGCTGTTCGAAGCTGCCGATGCCGAGATCGGCAAACAGCTGCTGAGCCGAGCCCGCGAAGTGCGGGCAGACATGCTGGTGATGGGCGCTTACGGCCATACCCGCTTCAGCGAGTGGGTTCTCGGAGGAGCAACGCGCGAGGTTCTTGAAACGATGACCATGCCGGTGTTCATGCGGCATTGAACATGGGCACTTAAGAAGGCTGGAATCATGAAAAAGGTGATCGACCATGGCCACTGACGTTGTGTATCGCTGCCATGGCGCCGCCCGCGAAGTCACGGGCTCTTGCCACCAAGTCGAATGTGGCTCGCGCAGCGTGTTGGTCGATTGCGGAATGTTCCAGGGTGGGCCTGACGCAGAGCGCGCAAATGGGGAGCCTTTCGTCTTTGATCCTGCGCATATGGACGCCGTTCTGCTTACACATGCCCACCTCGATCATTGCGGTCGGTTGCCGCTGCTCGTTCGTCGTGGCTTTCGGGGACGAATCTACGCGACTTCCGCCACGATCGATCTCGCGCGGATCATCCTGCTGGATGCGGCAGGCCTGCAGGAAGAGGATGCACGCAAGGCGCGGCGCAGCGGCCGTCGGCGTGGTGCTGAGGATGCAAAGCCGCTGTTTACGCTCGACGACGTTTTTCGCACGATGGATTTCTTCTCGCCAGTCAACTATGGAAGGACCATTGACGTTGCCCCCGGCTTGCGTGCCCGCTTTCTGGATGCCGGGCATATCCTTGGATCCGCGTCGGTGATACTGGAGGTTCTGGGCGGCGAAAAGAGGATCGAAGTACTGTTCTCTGGCGACGTCGGCAGCCCTGGACATCCCCTGCTTCGCGATGCCACACCCGCGCCGCCAGCTGACTATGTCGTCATGGAGACGACCTACGGCGATCGATCGCATCGCGCACTGGAACCTTCCATTGCCGAGTTCTACGAAGCCGTATCGACCACGCTGGATCGCGGCGGCAACGTCATCATTCCAACATTCGCGCTCGAACGTGCTCAGGAGGTTCTTTATTTCCTCAAGCGCGGACAGGAAAACGGCAACTTACCGAAGCGCATGTCGGTCTTTCTGGATTCGCCCATGGCGATATCGGCGACTGAAATCTTTCGGCGTCATCCTGAGTGCTTTGGCGCCCCCTTCCTCGCCACGCTGCGGGACGAAGATCCCTTTGACATGCCGGGGCTTCACTTTACGCGCGACACCGCTGACTCCATGGCCATCAATCAGATCCAGGGCGGCGCCGTCATCATGGCTGGGTCCGGCATGTGCACCGGCGGGCGCGTGCGCCATCATCTGAAGCACAATCTATGGCGCGAAAAGTGCAGCGTGGTTTTTGTGGGCTATGCCGCGGAAGGGACGCTGGCGCGGCGGATCATCGATGGCACGCGCGAGGTTCGCATTTTCGACGAACCCATCCAGGTTCGCGCCGCCACCTGGACGATCAACGGCTTCTCTGCTCATGCTGACCAGCACGCCTTGCTGGACTGGCTGGGGCCGCATCGGCGCCGTCAGGTACTGCTTGTGCACGGCGAGTATGATCGAGGGATGCGTGGCATGGCCGAGCAGTTACTCGCCAGGGGCATCCCTCACTACATTCCCGCGCTTGGGCAGCCTGTCGCGCTGCACCCATAGGCTCGCTGGAACGCCGCCACCTGCCCATCCAGACCTATCCTCGCCCGCGGTCGAGCTCAGCAACTTACAGCCGCCCGCCGATTGCATCTATCGAAGATAGATCGAAGAGAGGAAGTACTTTTCCATAGCGGCTTTTTGCTCGTGCAGAACTGAGAAGGCCCACGATGGCGTTCTTGCACCAAAGCCACTTTGCCTCGCCCTCACTTACGGCTAGCGAGCAGATCGGCCCTCCAGGCGGGACGCGGATCTCGATACTGGGAAAGTGACTGTCGCTCTAGCCACGATAACGAGCCCTAATCGCCTTACTCGGCCGGAAATGTTGACGGAACGCCGTGGTTGACGCGCTGGTTGATGAGTGGCTCTAGTCTCCATCGAGCCAGTCAACTAATGGACTCGCGACTTGCACGCGTTTGGCACTCCTCGACTAAGCTGCAATTCTCAAATCAGGCCATGCATGGGCTATCAGGGCGTGACAACCCTTACAGCGTTAAGGCTTACCATAGAATTGAATGGCCCGCTGATAGAACCGCGACGCCCCCTCTTCGGGCTCAATGACCGTCATGATTAGCGGAAGCGCCAAGTCGTCTATGTGCGGACGGACGCGCTGCATGCTCGTTCGGCTAACCCGCTCCGATACCTGCTTTGGAGCGGCAATGGCAACCAAGAGTGATGCTTCCTGCTGATTGTCACCACGCAGAACTTCCACAATATAGCCACCCTTCTTTTCTGGTGCCCGCAAGTAGCGAACAATTTTGTGACTTTTCTTCAGTCAGGAAACTTTGATCTCGACGACCGCTTGGCGGACGAACTTCTTGTTTCGTTGTTCGAGGGCGCTATGACAATTCGTGAGCTCGGGGCGCGATCCTTGCGCCTCGACGACCAACTGCGGCTGCCAGACCTTACTGGACGATTCATACTCGCGCCAAATACTGAGGCCACTCGCAGAGACATATGCTGCCTCACGGAAGAAACCGAGCTTCGGCGCTCCATGCGTCATTCATGGCCGGAATATCGTGCAAGCATTGCCGCGGGCTTCCAGGCTGATCGGGCACGCAAAGCGGGGGTCGTGCCGGCCAAGGCTGCCCTGCAGCTCGCGTCGGCGGTGAGTTCAGTGCCCGCGCTGCTTAAGGATCGCGCGCGGCGCGTTTTGGGGGCGTATCAACATAGGAATCTTGACGGGCGTCTGCCGGCCCCCGCGGCGTTCATTTGCTTCGGTTGCACACATTGATGCGTGCCTGGGCGCCGCAGACGAAGTAACACGTTCACTTGCAGCCAACGCAAAATGACAACATCAGTTGAAATGCCAAGCAACTAAAGGCGTTACGTTCCCACGCTGAGACGCCACAAGTGATTGTTTTCACGACCATAACAACATAACGCCTTTTCTGGCCTCGGCTTGTCCGACCTGGCATCTCTCGCTGGATGGCTTTCGAGCCTTCCGGCACGGCTGTTTTACGTGCCGCCAAGCCTGCCCTGAGCACCCGGGCGTGAGCCTTCGAACGATTCGGTAAATGGGACGCTGGCTAGCGTCGCATGCCATAGTCCGTCTGCAGCCATCCCCATGGTCCAGCCGAAGATGGTCCAGCCCAAGAAAGAGCGCTCGAAATTCCACGGAAATTTCCAGTTGCCCGAAGAGCTCTAGGATCTTCATCTCCACCGAGCCCGCGTCGCCCATCAACTTCAATAAGGCCATCGACCATCAAGCCGACCCTTGATCATTTAAGGCAGGCTTTACTGGCGCCGGCATGAACGCATCATCCACCCTCGGTAACACTGGCTGGCCGTCGCGCGCTGACTGTGGTTATCTCGTCGTTTCAGAGAGACCACCCATCGCGATACTCGCGGCGCAGAAACGCATTGGCACCCGGCATGTTGGTGATACGCATGTTCTGTGCGTCGTACTCGATCCTGCTGCCCGCACGAAGGGACACGACGCCCAGCAGCATGACCTCCGTCAGCCGTGCGGCATACGAGAATGGCGACGATGCTTCCGCCCTCCCCTTGCAGGCGTCCACCCAGTTCATCTCGTGCGAAGTCTTGATGCGCGCGAGTGTCTGGGGAGGTGTGCCCACCGAATCATGCAACGACTGTGGCAGCAGGCGCGGGTTCGCGCCGTAGGTTTCGTGGATGAGCTTGCCCTTGTCCCCAACGTACAGGACGCCGCCATCCTTGCTCATCTGACCGGCTCCTAACGCTTGCAGCCCCGGCGGCAACAACGCGCCGTCATACCAGGTGAGCTTCACTGGCGGCCTGCTGCCACGCGCGGGGAAGTCGTAATACGTCATTGTCGCCACGGGATACGAGGCATCGTTGAATGGCGTGGAGACGGTCTCCACGGACGTCGGAAACCCCAGGTCCAGCGACCAGAACGGGGAGTCGATCAGGTGCGCTCCCATGTCGCCGATGGCGCCCACGCCCCAATCTACCCAGCCGCGCCAGTTGAACGGGTGATACACAGGGTGGTAGTCGACGACGGGACCAGGGCCAAGGAAGAGATCCCACGCCAGCCCTTCTGGCTTCGGATAGTTACCGACCATGGCATTGGCAAGCCGATCCATCACCGCGCCTTCGTTCCAGTTCGCATCGTCCGGCTGCGGCCTGGTTTGCGGACGTGGAATTCCCTGCGGCCAGTACGCAAGCGGGCGATTCGTCCAAACGTGGACCTCGCGAACATCGCCGATCGCGCCGGCCGCGATGTACTCGTTGATCAGCCGGGCATCGTCAGTCGAGTGGCCTTGGTTTCCCATCTGCGTGACGAGCCTGGGATTGTCTTTCGCTTTCCTGGATAGTTCGCGGGCTTCGTAAATCGACCAGGTGAGTGGCTTCTGTAGATACACGTGCTTGCCGTGGCCCATCGCCGCGCTGGCGATCACGGCATGCAGATGGTCCGGCGTTGCAATGAACACCGCGTCGATGTCCTTCTGCTGTTCGAGCATCTGGCGGTAGTCGGTATAACGCTTGATCGAATTGAACTTGCTGGAAAGCAGTTTGGTCTGCTCGATCTCGTCTTGCAGTTCCTGGCGCTCTTTCGCGGTCTGCGCCTTGTCGAGGCGCGCCTGCATTCTTCCCAGGCCATCGACCATTCCGCGAAAGGACTTGTCCGTATAGCGCCAGTCCACATCGCACAGTGCAACGATGTTCTCCCCAGCCAAGGCGCGCATGTTGTGCATGCCCATGCCGCCGACACCGATGCCAGCGATATTCAATCGATCGCTGGGCGGCGTATGGCCGGGCCCGCCCAGGACGTGGCGAGGCACGATCATCAGTCCGGCGGCTGCGGCGATGGCCGTGCCCGCGAGAAACTCACGGCGTGAGATCTTGCCGCTTATTTCAATGCCGGCGATGGTTTCTCCGGCGCAGTTACCCTGATCTTCCTTCGTGACTTTCGATTCATCCGTCATGCGCGTTGCAATCCCGGTTTGGATATCGATACCCGATGCGCTGCATTCTGGCTGCAACGAGATCAGGGGATCAAGGCAACGACTTTGCGATGCCGATTTTCAGCGCGAGAAGCAAGCTTTCACGACGCTCTTGCGTGACTAGCGGTCTGTCCCCCAGATCACCAGACCACCGCGGATGGTGTCGCGCACGCGGGCGAAGGCGGTTGGATCGTTGGCCGGATCGCCATCGAGGAGCACGAGATCAGCGTCCATGCCCGGAGCAATGCGCCCCTTGTGCGCGGCATAGCCAAAGCGAGAAGCCGGTGCGGTGGTCAACGAGGCCAATATCTGGCGCCAATCGAGAGCGCCCGACATCAGGCGATATTCCTCGGTGGTGTCGTAGGCATCGGTGTAACCCACGTCGGTGCCGAACAGGATTTCTCCACCGGCGGCGGAAAAATCCTTCACTTCGGAGGTAATCAATTTGATTGTCTGCGCCATGATTTCCGGCTTCTGGTGGATTTTCTTCGCCTCCCACTCAAACAGCGTCATGGTGGGGGTCAAGGCCATGTTGCGGGCGCGCATGCGCGCGATAAGCGTGGGCGTCCAACCGTAAGGATCGTGGCTTCCGTTTTCGGTCGCCGTGGTGTGCGCCAGGATGTCCGCGCCGGCGTCGATAGCCACGTTGATGCCGGCATAGTTGGAAGGATGCGCGAAAGCAGGTTTGCCTCGCTTATGCGCTTCGGCCACCACGGCCTTGGCGATGTCCAGGCGCATGGGCAGCACGCCGATATCGCCGCCCACGATAGCGCCAGCGAATATCTTCACCGCGTCCGTGCCGTGGTCGAGCTGTCGAACCGCACGATCGGCAGCTTCTTCCGGCGTCGAGACTTCCTCATTGGCCCAACCGTGATCAGCCAGGTATTGCCGCACGTAGATCGGGGTGCCACCTTCGGGAAAGAACGGATCGCCACACGTAAGAATCATGGGCCCGGCGATCTCGCCGGACACAATGCGCTTGCGCAATGCCAACGTGTTTTCAGTCGAAGACCCCAGATCGAAGACCGTGGTGAAGCCCCAGTGCGTCAGCATCGCCTGGATGCCGCCTTCGAGCGCCGCCGCCTTGGCTGTCTTCGCGCCCATGAGGTCTGAAGGCATGATATGAACGTGGCTGTTCCAGAAGCCTGCAGTGAGAACAGCGCCATGCGCGTCGATCACTCGAGCGGCCCTGGGCACCGAAACTTCTGACCGGGTACCGACTTTGACGATCTTGCCGTCCTGCACGAGCACTATGCCGTCGTGTATCTGGGGAGCATTGGGCGACGGATAGATCTCGGCATTCACGATAGCGAGCGGCTTCGCAACGGCTTCCCCCGCTAGAGCGAAGACAGCGACCGTCATCGCGGCCACGACTTTGGCGATGGCACTCATTGTTTTCTCCGTGAGGAAAAGGATTGAAGGCAATGGAGGAGCTGGGCGCGAAAGAGCATCCGGAACTGTCTGTCGCTGGAAAATCGGTTGGCGCGCTGCATGGAGACCAGCCCCTGCGCCAGGCTTGCGAGCGCCAAGGCAATATCCACCGCCGGCGTGTCGCCGAGGCGTCCGTCCGCTTTAGCCTGATCGATCCTGATCATGATCATCGCTATGACCGGAGAACGGCCTGCGACGAAGTCATCGGGATAGCGCCGTGCCTCGGGCGCGGGAAGGAAGAAAGCGGCATCGAACCTGTGCGGCTGGCTAAGGGCGAATTTGAGGAAAGCCTCAGTCACAGCCTCCAGCCACTCCATCGGATCGTTGGCCCGGATGGCGCGGACGATCTTCTCCCACGCAGCGAGGCCGTCGTCCATCAGCGCGTTCAAGAGAGCGCCCTTGTCGGCGAAGTGTCGATACATCGCCATGGGCGAGACGCCGGCGCGCGTGGCAACTTTGCGCACCGTAAGTCCTGCGACCCCCTCGTGGTCGTGAATGGCTCTGGCGGCGGCGAAGATGCGATCCTTGCTCATGTGTACAGCGTACGCGTTAAAGCGTACGCTGTACACCGCAAATTCAGCATCCGCAATGCGGCCTCCGGACGAGGTCAAGCTTGACGTGCCCGCCACGTCGAGGACTCGAGGCGCTGCTCAAGAATGCAGCCAAGCACGCCGGCGTCATGGCCAGGGCCTCAAACTTGCCCTCATCGCCCTGCCCAAAAGCATGTACTGGATCCCTGCGGACCGACCCAATCAGCGACAGGTCCGTCAGATGGGCGCCGAAACCGCACCCACGGGAGCGAGTGGCAACTACCGGGTAACTAGAGCAAGCCCTCGATAGGAAGCATGCGCAGCAATGTCACTTCGGCGCGCCGCTTCGTGGTCGCACCGGGATCATCCTGATAGGTCACTGGCTTGCCTTCATCGTCGGCTTCCCAGATGAGCTGATGGGAAGTGGGCGCAATCTCCACCCTGTAAGCGTTGGAAGGCTGTGTCGCCGTTTGGAAGAAGTCACTGATAGCCTTGGCCAAACCGGGCGAATCCACGATGACGCCCATTTCAGTGTTCAGTAGCTTCGAGCGCTGATCCATGTTGAGCGAGCCGATGAAGACTTGACGGCTGTCGACGACAATGGTCTTGGCGTGCAAGCTGATTCCGGACGATTGCCCCAGTGACGTGGATGGTTGGCTCTGACCCGACGATGGCTTGAGCTCATAGAGCTCTACGCCGCCTGAGACTATCGCCTTGCGATAGTGCACGTAGCCCGCATGGGCCGCTGTTTCGTCGGTGGAGGCGAGCGAGTTCGTAAGTATCTTGACCGTGATGCCACTTTGCGCCAGAGATACGAGGTGCTTTGTACCAGCATCACCCGGGACGAAGTATGGTGTCGTCGCGAGTATTTCATGCTGAGCGCTATCGATCATGGCCTTCAGTCGTGGGCCGATGCGCAGCGCAGGCTCATCGTGCTTTGCCTCGATCTTTTCAGGCTGGTCGGCCACAAGTTCGGCATCTCCCCAAAACCATGCGCCGCGCTTGTCGGCTGTTGGTCCATCAGGCAGCTCGTCCAGCACAGATTGCGCGTAGTCGGATTGTGCGAACGCGCGCACGTCCTGTTGAAGTAGCTGCCGTGCGGCAACGAGCTTCTGATCGGAACCATCTGTCTTCTTGAGCTTGTTCAGCGGATACGCAGCATCGCAATTCCAATAGCCATCGAATGCTTCGGACGCCTGTTGAACTACGGGACCGATGGCCACCACATCGAGGTCGCGAAAATGTGTATCGCTCCCGGCATCAAAGTATGGATCGCCGATGTTGCGCCCGCCCACGATGGCCACTTCGTTGTCGACGATGAACGATTTATTGTGCATGCGCCGATTAAGACGGCGCCACTCGAGCATGAACTGGGTGAATCGTGACACCAGGCTCGGGTTGCGTGTCTGAAAAGGGTTGAACAGCCGGATCTCGATATTGGGATGCGAGTCCAATGCCTCGAATAGATGGTCCTTGTCATCGAAGTTATTGTCGTCGATGAGTATCCGCACGCGCACGCCACGATCGGCCGCAGCAAGGAGGTGCTGCAGCATCAGATGCCCCGTCATGTCATTGGCGAAGATGTAGTACTGCAAGTCGATCGAGTGCATCGCATGATCTGCGAGCGCTACGCGACTGAGCAGCGCATTCGTACTCAAGGTCAACAGCCGGAAGCCCGATTGGTGTTGGTGCTTGTCTACTTCCGCATGTGTGTACCGCGCCGATGCGGTATCGGTGGCAGGCGGCAGGTGATGCGTCTGCTCCTTATCCTCAGGCGCGGGCAGCGTGGAGCACGCCTGAAGGAAGTGGCAAATGATGGTGAAGGCCAACACGACCATCCAGCGATATCCAGGCATCTTTCTACCCTCGCGTCGCTCCAGGCGTTAACGGATCATGCGTTCGCTCCAATACGTCATTCATTTAACATAGCCAATGCCTATCCTTGCTGACTGTCGGCAGGCTCATGGCCATTGATTGCCATCAGCGTCGCTCCGCATTCAGAAATCCTTTTCGGACGGGTCACGACGCCGCTCGACAAGCACCGCAGACTCCTTCCGATCAAAGGCATTGACGCCAAAGCCATTCGCATACGCCTAATACCTGCGGGCCGTGCATGCATCCACTGCATCACATGCCTCATCCATCGATGATGACGCCATGAAACATCCTCAATTGCTCGCAAGTGTCGCCCTGCTGGCCGCGTTACAACTCGCCTCCACCGTTGCGCGTGCTGAGCTGGACGCTCAAGGTCAGCGTGAGGTGGCGGCCTTGCTTTCATTTGTAGGCCAGAGCCGCTGCACGTTCATCCGTAACGGCAAGACCTACCATGCCGCGGATGCGAAGAATCACCTCGAGCTAAAGCTCAAATACTTGATAGAGCAAAACAAGGTGAGTTCAGCAGACGAATTCATCGAGAAGGCTGGTACGCAAAGCAGCTTCAGCGGCAAACCTTATCTGGTGGACTGCGATGGCAACGTACAGACCTCGGCAGACTGGCTGAAGGACGAGCTTCGTCTCCTGCGAAAAGTGCAGCCGTAAGCGGGGTGTTCTCCCGGATGGGTCGCGCTCGGTCCTCCATTGCCAGGCGCTACATCTTTCCGAATTGGCGTGAGAAGGCGTATGTTGGGCCGTCGCCTCTATCACCTGGACCCAGCTTCTCGTTACACGGGAGTCTTGCCATGTCACCCTTGAGCGATATCGTGAACGACCCTTGGCTTGCCCTCCCCTATGAGGAATTTGCGGGCACGCAGTACCTTCTACACATGGGTCTGCAGGCCATAGGCAAGTTGAAACTGAGGGAGCCATTTCAGCCGCAATGGTCTGGTTTGCCATTGTGGGTCGATGCTCGGGGTCTGACGACGGGGCCCTTGTCGCACGGCGGCGGAGCCTACGAAGTGCGGGCGGACTTTATTGAGCACGCCATTCGCTGCAATACGAGCGCTGGATTTCATGGCCACTTTGAACTTGGCCCCATGGCCGTCGCCGAGTTCGTCAAGCGACTCTTTGAGCTGCTTCGTGAAGCGGGTGTTGAAGTTTCCATCAACCTACGCCCGCAGGAAGTTCCCAACCCAGTACCCTTTGACCAGGACACGGCACAACGCCCTTACGATGCCCGATTGGCGAATGCATGGTGGCGCATCCTGTTGAGCACACAGCGCGTCATGCAGATTTCACAGGGGCGGTTCCAGGGAAAGATGCAGCCAGTCGGCCTCATGTGGGGGACGCTGGATATCCGGGACGTTCGCTACAACGGCAAGCCTTCGTCCCCTGGACCTGCCAACGCAGACTACATTCGTCGCAATGCCATGAACGCAGAGCTCATCGAGATGGGTTGGTGGGCTGGAAGCGCCGCATATCCGAGAGCAGCATTCTACGCGTTCACGTACCCGCAGCCGGCCGGCATCGAAAACATGCGAATCAATCCGCCAAGTGCCCGCTGGGATTCAGCCATGGGCGAATTCATTCTGGACTATGACGACTTGCGTGCGTCGACAGATCCGGATGGCGATCTGCTCGCATTTTTTGACTCCACATATGAGGCGGGCGCCGTATGTTCTGACTGGGACGCTACCCTCATTGGAAGTGCAAAGCCGCTATAAGGGAAAACAAAACGCCTCATCGGCGATGGCGCTTACTCAAGACAACCTACCCATCGCAGTTCTGTCCAGGAAACGAGCAGTCACTCGTCCTGAATTTGATTTCCAGTTGGGTGCGCACCCCAATCAAGCGCCGTGTCAGGGCAAGCCAAGCCCGTGAAGAAACCCGTCCACGGCGTCGGTATAACTGCCGGGCTCTCCCAGCGTTGCATTTATCTCAGCATGAGTCAGCGGCTCCATGAGGACGTCAGCGTGCACGCCAAGCTCATGAGCTTTCGTTGCGTAGGCGCGGTTGTGGGGACACGACTCGATCCGCTTGCTCGAACACACCAGCAGAATGGGCAGGGCATCGTCCTCCAGGCGAGCCATCGGTGACGCCTGCTGCCATTGCGCCTGGTCCTTGCCGAACACGCGATCGTAGAGGCCTGCGTGCGGCCCATTCATGATGCCCGGCACGTCGATGGCGCCGCTGTCCAGCGATACCGTGCCCAACCAGCGCTTGGCGCCGCGCGCGGTGGCGACGGATGGCGACGAGGACAGCAACGACACCAGGTGCGCGCCGGCGGAGTGGCCCATCAGTACAACCCGTGAAGGATCGGCGCCCCATTCGGCCGCATGTGCCTGCACGTAGGCCAGTGCATCGGCAACATCGTTGGCTTGCTCGAGTGGACCCGCTTGCGGGAGCAGGCGATAGTCAATGGAGACAAAAACGTAGCCCGCTTGTGTCCAATGCAACGCCTTGGGCTCCACCACACCGCGACTCGTTTTGTCGCCGAACATCCACGCGCCACCATGCACCATGACGATGATGGGCGCCGCTCGTGTCTTCGCTGGCAGATAGACATCCAGGCGCTGGGCGGGCAACGGGCCGTAGGCCAGGTCATGCCGCACGTCCATCGCCCGCGCGACACTGAGGCCGCCTAGCAGCAGTCCCACACTCAACCACCAACGCGCCATCGTCATCACCCTCTCCTCATGATCTCTCTGCTCAGGGACAGGTAATTGTCTGTCCGCTGGCGTTCGTACAGTTGCCCGTGTGAGTCACGCCCGTTTTGCTCACGGTCGTCTCGCCGTTGTACGTGTTGCCGTTAGCACCGGTTGCCTGTGTGGTATGCGTCACGCCTTGACCGCTCGCACCGCTGGTTGTGCCGTCATAGGTGCCGCGTGCGCCATTGGCGGTCGTCTGCCGCGAGAAGTTGGCGTCGCCCTGTCCATTGCCGCTGGCGCTGCCCTGGCTGTGGATGCTGCCGCCATCGGGGCCATGGGCAGCGAACCCCGATTGATGCTGCCACGAGCCGTCGCTGTTGCGTGTCGTTTCGCCGGAACGCGCGGCTGTGCCGCCGTTCGGACCCCGCCAAGCGCCGCCGCTGGCAGTGGCGGCGTTGCCCTGCCCGTCAGTTACCGTGCGTCGACCATGGATGCCTTCGGCACCGTTGGCGCCGCGAAATCCTGCGACATGGCCGCTTGCGACGCCGCCATTGGACTGGGCCAGCACGCCGCGAGCGACGAAACGGCCCGCCGCCATGGCTGGCGCAAGCGTTGCGGCATTGAGGAGCAAGGCAATTCCGGTTGCCACGATGATCTTGTGCATGGTGCTCTCCGGTAGTGGAAGAAAGGCCGTGGGCCCAGCGCCATGCTCCTACCGCCCCGGCCAGGCAGGCGTATCGGAACCGCGAAAGAGTGCAACTGGATATTGCCAGGAGCGCCACCGGGAACATCCTGTTACAAATAGGCTCGCGGCAATCGTCCCGGCACGGCAGAATCACGCCATGAACACCGCCGCGGCTCCACACGTGCTGATCGTCGACGACGACCGTCGTCTGCGCGAGCTGTTGCAGCGCTATCTCCAAGAGCAAGGTTTCAACGTACATGTCGCGAGCGATGGCCGCGAACTGGACAAGGAACTGGCGCGATGCCATATCGACCTGATCGTGCTGGACTTGATGATGCCTGGCGAGGATGGCCTTTCCATCTGCCGGCGCCTGCGCGGACAAGGCACGGAAATACCCATCATCATGCTCACCGCGCGCGGCGACGAGATTGATCGCATCGTTGGATTGGAAATCGGTGCCGACGATTACCTGCCCAAGCCGGGCAACCCGCGCGAACTCGTAGCTCGTATCAACGCTGTTTTGCGCCGTGGTCGCCAACCGTTCGGCGCACCGCAGGATGAAGGAGGCAGCGTTCGTTTCGGCGCGTTTGTGCTGGAACTGGATACGCGCCGCCTGCTCCGCGATGGCGAGGTGTTGCGGCTCACCACCGGCGAATTCGCGGTACTCGCCGCGCTGGTCAAGCGCCCACGCCAGCCGCTGACCCGCGATCAGCTGATGAGCCTGGCGCGCGGCCGCGAGCACGGCGCGTTCGATCGCAGCATGGACGTAATGATGAGTCGCTTGCGTCGCCTGATCGAAGACGACCCGCGCCAGCCCCGCTGGCTCCAGACGGTGTGGGGGCACGGTTACGTGTTCGTGCCTGACGGGGCGCTTCAATGAACGCGCCCGCCAGTGGTTTATTCACCCGACTGGTATGGCTGCTGATTGGCACGGCATGCCTGGTGCTGGTGATCGCCGTGTTTGCGCTGCGCATCACCGGCGCAGGCTCTGCTGCCGACTACACCGCGCGCGTCCTCATCGTGCAACTCGCTTCGGCCGACGCACTGCTGCAGGAGGGCCGCAGCGACGCCGCCCTGGCCGCACTGGGTATCGAACATCGAGCCTCGCCGCCCGCCCGTCGTGAACCGAACATGCCATTGGCAAGGCACGTGCGTGATGTACTGCATGCCCGCCTTCCCGGCCGCAACATGCAGATCTCCGGTCTGCGCGAACCGATGCTTTGGGTTTCCGCACAAGAGCCCAGCCAGGGCTGGATCGGCATCCCCTTCGTGGACCTGCGGGCGCCGCTCCTGCGCAGCACGCTGCTGACGGTGTTGATCTCGACGCTGGTCGTGGTGCTTATCGCGGCAGCCTACGCGCGCAGCCTCACCCGGCCGCTGAGGCGACTCGCCGACGCGGCGCCCTCCGTGGTCGCGGGCACGCCACCGCCGGAACTTCCGGGCAGCGCAGCACGCGAGCTTGTGGAACTCAATGCAGCACTCGGCATGGCTGCGGCGGATGTGCGTCGCGCCGCGCGCGAACGCGATGTGTTGCTTGCTGCGATATCGCACGATCTGCGCACACCACTCGCCCGCCTGCGACTAGGCCTGGAGCTATCGAGTGCGTCCATCGATCCATCATTGCACGGCGGTTTGGTTGCCGACATAGAGGCCATCGACGCCCTCAGCGCACAGTTCATCGCCTATGTGCGCGATGGCAGCGAAGAAGCCGCGAGCAAGGTGGATCTGGCCAGTCTGCTGCGCGATCTCGCCGCGCTGAATGACGTGGCTGGGCGCGCATGGGAGGTGAAGGCGCCGGACAAGATGCCACTGACCGCTAAGCCAATGGCCTTGCGCCGCGCCATCGACAACCTCATGCGCAATGCCATACGTCATGGGGCGTCACCTTTCCGGGCGTCGCTCATGGTGACCGGCAATGAAGTGCGTTGCGCGATCAGCGACGGCGGCCCAGGCGTTGCGGAACACCTGATCCCGCGATTGGGCGAACCCTTCCTGCGCGGCAACGAAGCACGAAGTGATGCCATCGGCAGCGGCCTAGGCCTTGCAAGTACACGGCGTATCGCCACGCAACATGGCGGGCGACTGGTACTGCGCAATCTCCCAGGGGGCGGCTTCGAAGCGACACTGGTGCTGCCCCTGCGTGACGACAAGCATTGACTCAGCAACAAGCGCTCACAACTCATCGCCAAAACGACAAACCTTAAAGGGCGCACCCGCCTTATCGTTCCGGCCACTTCCCCAAGCCGGACTCGATCATGCGCAACTATCTTTTCGTTCCTTTCGCCCTGTCGTTGATCCTCGCCCTGCCCGCGTGCGCTCAAAGCAAGCTAAGCACCGACCAGAAACAGCATCTGGCGGACGCGATGCAACGACGTTTCACTGCAGCCGATCGCGATGGCGACGGCATGCTGACTCGCGATGAGGCCAAGGCCATGCCGCGCATCTCGTCGCACTTCGACGAGATAGACACCAACCACGACGACAAGGTCACACCCACTGAAATCCTCGCCTACTTTGCAGCGCAACGTGGACGGGAATGACGAGCCGCATGGGCATCCGCTCCCTTTTCATATTTCTGCTGTTTCCGCCGCCAATAGTCGCGATCGTGGTGGTCATTGAAGGCTGGTATCTGCAACGCCACCGCGCGCAGCGCTACGACTGGCGAGCCTACTTCGCATGGCTCGCCGATCTGGCCGGCCGTATCGCGGTTGGCCGCGTGCTTGGTACAAGGCTGGCGGGTGTCGTGCTGGTGGCCACCTATTGTCATCGCGCCACCAACATCGGCATGAATTACTTGGATGAAAAGGGCTTGTGAGGTCGAAATGGCTCGATGTGTTCAGGCCATCAACCCGAGTTTCGCGGCACGACGCCGCGCGCCTCCACTCCATGGAGTGGATCAATCGCGAAGAACTCAAGGGCGCAGCAGAACGCGGCCCAAAGCCTTCCGTTCAAGCACGTATCGATGCGCATCGGCCGCCTCGGACAAGGGGAACACCTTGTCGATAACGACCTGAAGCTCGCCACGTGCCACCTGCTCGATCAGGCTTTGCACCATGGTGTGGACGCGATCGTGCTCCAGATTCAGCGAGCTCGGGAAATACACCCCTTGCATGCTGTTATTGCCGCGCCATAGAGAAACCGGATCGGGGCGTGATTCGTCACGCCCCGATACGCCGACGCTGATCACCCGACCGCGATAGCGCAGCGCCTGGATGCTTCGTGCCAGATTCTCGCCACCGACACTGTCGATGACGAGATGAACCCCTTTCTCCTCCGTCGCGGCGCGCGCGGCAGCCACAAAATCCTCGCGGGTGTAGTCGATGCCGACATCGACACCATAGGGAAGCAGGCGCTCCAGCTTCGCAGCGCTTGAAGCCGTCGCGAGCACGCGGGCACCGGCCCGCTTGGCCAGTTGTACAGCGGCCAGCCCAAGCGCACCGGATGCGGCATGGATCAGCACCGACTGACCCGCTTGCAATTGGCCAAATTCGAACAGGCATTCGTGTGCCGTACCCCAGGCGATGGGTATCGCGGATGCCTGGTCGACATCCATGCCCGCCGGCAGCACCCACGTGTCCTTGGCGGGCGCCACGGCAAATTGTGCGTGCGAACCCCAAGGAAGAATGGCGACGACACGCTGGCCTGTGGAGCGATCCGTAACGCCAGCACCCACCTCGACAATGGTGCCTGCGCATTGATAGCCCGCGGTATGGGGCGTCCGGGCCAGCGGTCGGATTTCCCGATTGACCAGGTCGCCACCCTCAATGGACGCGGCCAGCACTTCAATCAGCACCTCATTGTGCTGGCAGACGGGCGTAGGGATTTCCTCGAAGCGGAAAACCTCTGGACCACCATTCTCGTAATAGACAGCTGCTTTCATGGCCGACTCTCTGTCGCTGTGTGAGTGGTCGATTGAGCGAAACGGGTGCAATCATGGCCAGCGGCGCACGGCGAAATCATTGACCAAAAAGCCGATGATCGCTTCGCTCTCGGCGGGCCGATCAGACTAAGCCGGTGTCGCATCCACAGACTTACGTCATTGGGCAGGCACGGGGACAATCGATGTGATGCGCCATCCGTCGCTCGTGCGCACCGCAAATTCGTTGACTAGGAAGCGATAGGTCGCCTCATCGCCTCCCGCGGGCCCGGCCGTAATGTGGGTAGGGGCGAAGATATGAGCGACATCCGCGCTGATCGGGAGCACCTTGATTTCCTCCACTTCAGGCTCGAACCGCCACGTCCCGGTAAAGACGCTTCGGAAATGTTCGAGTACCGCTTCGCGTCCCCAAAATCGGTAGGCTCGTGCGACAAAATTTACCGGATCGGGCTGCCCTGGCTCGGCTTGGGCCAAAACAGCCTCCATGCCGCCAATGTCATGCGCCGACTCGGCGGCTGCCTGGCGAAGGAATAGCGCGCGAATCTCTGCCACGTCTTTCGCCGTGATGATGTTCTCTTTCATCTTGGTTCCTTGGTTTCTCTATTGTCCGGAAAAATGAAGCACGGGACGCGGCTTGCCCGCCTTAAAAGCTTCCACTGCCGACTTGATGCCAGCCTGCACATCACTTGTTGCGAACAGCGGCATCGCTATATCGAACATCGCCTCGTCGGCCGCGCTTATGCCGCCCACTGCCCACACGCGCAGCAAGGCCTTATGAGCGGCGTATGCGCGCGTGGGGCCTCGAGCGAGATCCTCGACAAATGCCCTTGCCTCGCGGGCAAGATCGCCATCGGCAATCACGCGATTGACCACGCCGCCCTGTTTCATCTCGCTAGCCGATATGGGCTTCGAAGTCATTGCCCACTCCGATGCCCGTGCACGTCCTGCTCGCTCGGCCACGCGATAGATGCCGCCCAGTAGCGTCACGATTCCCAGGGTTTGTTCTGGATGCCCGAACGTCGCGCCATCGCCCGCAAAAATCACATCGGCACGCAGCACAAGTTCAAAGCCTCCTCCAAAGCAGAGGCCCTGCACGGCGGCTACCACCGGCATCGGAAGACGCTCGAACCGGTTGAACACATTCATGTATCGCTCAAAGCGATCCCGCAGCTCGTTCGCCGGAGCATCCGGCCACAGTTGAATGTCTCCACCGAAACTGAAATTGTCGCCATCGGCCTGTAGCAGGACAGCGCGTGCGCCGCTGGTAGCGATGGCGTCCAGCGCTTCGTCAAGCTCGTCGACCATCTGGTCGTCAATTCGGTTTTGCGGTGGATGCTTCAGCGTGATGGTTGCAACGTCGTTCGCGATGTCAAACGTCAGGTGGTGCATGATGTCCTCTCAAATTCGCGTAAGGTGTTCTTTGAACCACTCCAGCGCAGCCGCTCCCGCGCCATTGAACTGCGACAGGTACGGATCGAAATGGCCACCCGGAATGGTTACGAGCTTCTTGGGTTGCAGTGCGCGCTCATAAGCGGCGAGTGCGAGATCTGTCACAGTGATCGTGTCGTTCAATGCCACGACCATAAGTAAAGGCGTGGGGGACACGCGTGCGACCCAGGCGCCGGGTTCGTACATCCGGGCCGCTCGCGTCGATCTCAGCGTAACGTTGTTGTCCCACGCGGCCTGGGCGGCCTCTAGCAAATAGAAGTCGACCGCCTCCTGCGTCCTATAAGCGGCTGGCGTGTTCGGGTTCAGGCTGACTACTGCCTGGCGAGCCGGTGGCTCACCCCGTAGCTGTGCACGCTCATCCTCGGCAAAGGCCTCCTCGATGGCCGACACTGCCTCCGGCGCAATGCGCCGCAATCCTTGCTCGAATCCACTGATGGTTGGCACCTGGGACACGACGCACTTGAGGCGCCGATCCGTTGCGCCAAGAACCAGCGCATGTCCTCCCGCATAACTCGTTCCCCACAAGCCCATGCGCTGTGGGTCGACCTGGTCCAGGCTTTCCAGAAAACTGATGGCACGTCGCCAGTCCGCGATCTGCCTCCACGGGTCGATGTCCTGCCGGGGCATGCCTTCGCTGGCGCCGAACCCTCGGTGATCGTGCAGCAGCACGACGAAGCCATTTTCCGCAAACAACTGTGCGAAGCGCTCGATGCCATGCTGCCGCGTGCCCGCATAGCCGTGTGCCATGGTGATGGCGGGAAGTCGGCCGTGCATGTCTGCGGGCGTATACAGCCACGCTCTTAGCCTGATGCCACCGTCACCGATGAATTCAACGTCTTTGCGCGCTATCACTTGCTTCTCCTCGCCGTGCCGCGCCAATTAGTCTTATATGCACGTATTTAATAAGGCTGATGACGTCGTGTCATCAGGCGACCGCGAGCTTTCCGTCGGGCTCGACCAGGCCCAGCCTGGCAATTCGATACATGGTTTGCCGCATGGCGAGCGCTTCGTTCTTGCCGAATTCCTGCTCGAATAACGCCTGCGCTCTATCCCAATACGGGCGGACCTCCGCTTCAACACGACGCCCCTTGTCGGTCAGCTTTACTTCGCGCTCACGACGATCAGTCTTGCCCACCGTGATCGTCAGCAGCCCATCACGCTCGAGTGGACGCAAATTGTGGCCCAACGTCGCGCGGTCCAGTATCAAAAGTGACGTCATTTCACCCATCGTCATCGGGCCGTGCAGCACCAGATTGGCCAGCACCGTGTACTGATTCGTACCCAGGCCGGTGCTTGCCAGATGCGCGTCGTAGAAGCGCGACACGTGCCGCGCAGCCTGGCGCAGCGACGTGAAATTGCATCGAAGTGCATCTTTGCGCCCTTTCGTGCCAACACCCATGACATGCGCCCTCACTGCGTCAATGGAAGACAACATAGTCTTATATAAGACTTATTGCAAGCGCCGTCTTGGCCGGCGTGATATCGGCGGCGCCGTGTTGGCGCCATGACGGCGAAGCGCAGCTTCGCAGCCCTCGATGCCTTGCCCCGGGCGCCTCCACTTCCCCTCTCCCGCCGCCAGCCATGGGTATCGGACGGTCCATCATGGATTCCGGAGGTTTCGGTATGGCTGGTTTTTCTTAAAAACCTAACCTATGCCTACCACGCCGGCCTAGCCGCCACGAACCTCAAAAAACAGGAATCTTCCCCATGAAACTCGCTCTCGCTGCCTTCATCACCTCCGCTCTCGCCTTCGGCACCAACGCCATGGCGGCAGAAAAGCCGCCGATCGTGCTGGTCCATGGCGCGTTCGAAAACGCCTCGGTCTGGGGCCATGTGACTGCCAAACTCGAAGCCGATGGCTACAAGGTCGTGGCAGTCGATCTGCCGGGTCGCCCAGGAAACCCTGCTGCACCCGACAAGGTCAGCCTGAACCTCTACGGCGATACCGTGGTGGGCGCACTGACGAAGCTCAACCGCCCCGCGGTCGTCGTGGGCCACAGCTTCGGCGGCATCGTCATCGCCGACGCAGCCGAAAAGGCGCCGGCGAAGATCAAGACCCTCGTGTTCACGGCCGCCTATTTGCCTCACGATGGCGACTCGCTGGTATCGATGGCCAACAAGGACGCCGATGCAAAGATTGGCCCGCACCTGCAGATCAACAAGGAAAAGGGCATCGCCTCGATCGAGTACGCCGCGCGCGCCGACCTGTTCGCCAATGGCGCCCCAGAAGGCTTGCGCAAAGCGATTCCCGACTTGATCCTGGACGAGCCGCTCGCGCCGCTGGCCACGCCCGTGCACGTCACTGCAGGCAAGTTCGGCCAGGTCGACAAGGTCTATATTCATACGGCCAATGACCAAGTGATCAGCCCGTCTTTCCAGGCCCAGATGGTCGCCAGCACACCGGTGCGTCGCGAATTCACTTTGCAGACCGGCCACACGCCGTTTCTTACGGCACCCGATGAACTGGCCGCTGATATCGAAGCCGCTGCCGCCCGTTGATACGGTCGTCCCACCTGGCAAGCATTCGGCACGCACAGGGCGACCAAACGTATCGCCCTGTGCGTGTGCAGACACACACCATCCAGCGACTCAACACTGCTCGCTCATCTCGCAGGAGCTACACATGAACCGCGATATTGAACACAAGCCATTCGAAGGCGTGCGCATCGAAGTTGCCACCTCGGTGAAATTTGACGAGGTGCTGACGCGCCTTCGCTCCCTGATGGGACACGTCAATCCATCGGAGATCGTGACCCTGGCGCAATCGGGTATCACTGAAACGGAATTCGTCCGCGCCGTGCAAGAGCGGTTCGAAGGTGAAAGCGGCTTCATGCTGTTTGCCGAGATCGACCATGGCGGCTGGCTATCGACCTTCCAGATCAACCGGCGCACCGTTCGCTGGATTCTTGGAAATCCGCTGATCGCCGTCACGATGATTCGGCACGACATCACGGCCGGTCTTTTCGCACCCGTCGAGATCCTGGTCACCGAGACCGAGGACCGTCAGGGCACGATGGTGACGTACGTGCGCCCTTCTTCGCTGATGGTGATCGAGGAGAACCCTCCCCTGCTTGCCATGGCAACGCTGCTGGATGCCAAGTTCGATTCGCTTATCGCGCGCGCCACCCAGCAGTAGGTGAATGGCGTCCGACAAGACTCGGGATAGCGCTCCGACGGGAGCGCTGCCAGGTTGAAGACGCCTCAAACCGCCGTTTGCTGGATCTTCGCCTCGCTGGGCGCGTATCCGAAGTGGCTCTTGAATGCCCGACTGAACGCGGCGTCGGAGGCGTAGCCAGTCTTGTAGGCGGCCTCCGTGACCTTGAGCCCACCGCTTCGAAGCATGTCCGCCGCGATGGTCAGGCGCCACCGCGAAAGATAGCGCAGTGGCGGCTCGCCGACGGCGGCGGTAAACCGTTCGGCAAATATCGAGCGGGACATCGCCGCCACAGAGGCAAGCGATTCGACCGTCCATCGCTTGAACGGATCGGCGTGCATCGCCGCCAGCACCCGCCCGATGCGCTCCTCAGCCAGGCCCCCAAGCCACCCTACGCGATTCGCTTCGCTGGCCGCCCAACTGCGCAGCGTGCGGATCACCAGCAGGTCGATCAGCCGGGAAATCATCAGCGACGAACCGGGATCCGGCCGCCTCGCTTCGTCGACAAGGAAATGCGAGATCGCGGCAAGCCATGGCGGCGCGCCCGCATCTCCCTTTGGCACGTGGATCAAGGCAGGAAGCGCCGACATCACCGCAGGCAGTGGGCTGCCCTCGAAGCTGAAAAAGCCGCAAACCAGCTGGCTTGTCGACCCCTCCCCGCCATGGCGGAGAACGAGCTTGTCGCGATCGAAGTGATCGGGAGCAATCGCATCGACGTTATCTATCGGCGAGTCCGTCGCATGAGCAATCGTGTGACCTTTTCCTAGCGGTAAAAGCACCAGGTCGCCGGCCTCGATCCATAGCGGCGGCTGGCCCGCAGGCGTCACCCAGGCGCCGCCGACCTCCACGAAACAAAAATGCGCAGGCCCAGGAGGAAAACGCAGGCCCCATGGCTGGCTTAGATGCGTTGTGTAGACGAGGTCCCCACGCAGCCTGATCAGGGTGAGCACCTGCGAAAGCACATCGGTGCGTGCTGCAGACATTCCGAAATCGGTGTTCACCGAGGCGACCCATCATGTAAACCGGAGGCCATGATATATCTCGCCGCCGGCACCCTGACTACTCTTTTCACACGGCATCAAGCCTGGCGCTGACACTAGAGAGAAGACGGTCGTCGAGTCTCCACCTCTACCGCGATACGGCAGTTCAGGCCTTGGGTGACGTCTCGTGTCCGGCGGTTCTCGTTGGCTGCGGCTTTGCCGGCATCATTATCGCCGCCGCGACCGAGCACCCGCTTCGGACCAGTCGCCTGCCGTTTCTGACGGACGTCGAGAGCCTGTCTCAGGCCATCGCGAACGCCATGACCTGAGGCGCACGTTGACCGACTGAAGCTGCGTCCGAAAGCGGCCATGGCAACCATGGCACAGGATCAGCCACGAGAAAATCAACGGCGCTGAACGGTGGAATGCACAAACGCCTCTCGCAGGGGATCAGCCTCGGGCAAGCTCGCCGCGAGTCGTTGGATGGCGGCGTCTCGAAGCCTCTCGTATTTCTCCGCCACGTCAACGGAACCTTGCAAACGTTGCAATGCCGCGGCTGACTGATAGAGGCGCCAGGACGCAATGGGTGCGCCCAGGTCATCGATGACGCGTTCGCCGCGTTCCACGAGAACCTGCGCATCGTCGAGATAACCCAGATCGATCGCCACGCGCGCTCGCAGCTCAAGCGCCATCGTCTGCCACGTTCCTTCTTCGGTATCGGCAGCCGTGCGCACCATTTCGTCGGCGAAGGACCTCGCCTCCTGCACCCTGCCGATCCTCAGCAGGGTGTCGGACAGCGTCCATAGCAGCAGGAATTGCCAGTACCAGTCCATGATCACCGGTCGATCCAGCATGTCCCTGCGCAACTGCAGGAGCGTATCGATGCCCGCCTCTGCGTTGCCGCGCGCGGCTTCGGCAGCGCCGGCAAGCAAGGTGCAATGGCGGATCTCATTGGGCAGCTGCAGCGTGTACAGCGGTGCGGGCGATTCGGTAGTCGCGCGTCCATAAAAGCCCAGCTTTTCGCAGATGCGCCGGACGCCCGAAAAATCACCTGCCAGCAGATGCAGCAGGCCGCGCAATGTCTCCAGCGTGCAGACGCTGTAGCGATTGGCGTTGGAGACGAAGAGAGCTTCACTGGCGTCGAACTCGCGCAGCGAACGCCCCCAATCGCCCCGCATGATATGGGCCCACGGCCGCCCCAGGTGTGCCATCCATATGGCGCGGAACACGTTGAACTCCGGCCGGTCGGCGGCATGCTGCATGAGGATGTCGAGATTCTCGTCGATGGTCTCCAGCGCCTCGCCATAGCGGCTGGATACCAGGCAGACCATGCTGTATTCGATCATTCCCCAGGCCGTGATCTGTCGGTCGTCGCCGTTGCGCAGGTTCCTGAGATTGAGGCTGCATTGCTCGGACAGGTTCTTCGTCCACCCGGCCATCCAGATGCGCCACACGTTGCTGGCCAGGCGTATGCGCGCCCGCAACTGCGAGTTGGTCTGGCCTTCGGTTAGTGCGAACGCCGCTTCCAGATGACCGATGGCCGCGGGCACGTCGGCCCAGCTTATGGCGAAGCCGCAACCCAGCTCGGCGCGCGCCTGGGCGTCGACCTGGCCCAGCGCCTTGGCGGTGTCGCGCAGCTGGGTGAAGACCTGCAGTGCGCGACGGTCATGGCTGGCGGCGTAGATGGACGCACGATCTTCCATCAAGTCCATCTCGATCTTCGCGCGCGAC
Organism: Dyella japonica; assembly: GCF_040545895.1. Lineage (GTDB taxonomy): Bacteria > Pseudomonadota > Gammaproteobacteria > Xanthomonadales > Rhodanobacteraceae > Dyella > Dyella japonica_D. The sequence continues at coordinate 300,762 of NZ_JBEPMU010000001.1, read as the reverse complement.
GCATCCGGCATGTGCGCAGCTGCCTGCTCGGCCTTATCCAGAATGATCAGGACGTCCTTGTGCGCGAAACGTTTCTTGGCCGTCTGAATGGCGATCTTGAGATAGGCGATGGCCTTGGACCAATCGTGCGCACTGGAAAACTGCTCAGCCAGGGCAAAGGGTTCATGCGAGTCACCCGCCGGCGTGTAGCTCGCTTCCAGTTCCTTGGCGATAAGTGCATGACTCTGCGCCAGACGCAGCGGCCCCTGGCGGGAGAGCAATACTTCTCGATACAACGCATGCCTGAACCGGTAGACGCGCACCGTCTCGCCGGACTCTGTCCGTTCAAGATGCTGTCGCTCGATGAAATCGCCGGAGCGGCTGAGCTCCTCGCAGATATCCTCGTAGCGCCGTGCGCTCATGCCGGCCGCCGTGGCGGGCACGAGCGCATTGAAGGTATCGCCTACCGCGCTGGCCGCCTCCAGCGCTCTTCGCGCCTGTTCGCTCAATCCGCCAATTTTCGATTCGATCAACTCGTTGATGGTGGGCGGCACGGCAGTGTCGCCGACAGACAGGCCTTCCCTCAGATGGCCTAGCAGGATGCTCAGGAAAAGCGGATTGCCGCCCGTGCGGCGCCTGAGGAAACCCGTCATGTCCGGAGCCCCGGGCATCACGTGCGGAGCGACATAGTCAGCAATGTCCTCTTCACGCAGGCCTTTCAGGTCGACGACGCTGCACAGCTGGTGCAGGTGAAGATCGTCCACGAGTTGCTTGAATGCGGGTGCCCGATGGAATCCGTTGTCCGACCGCGCCGTGCAGATCAACAGAATCTGGGCGCGGGATTGCCGACGCGACAGCGCAGACAGCAGGTCCAGCGTCGAGTGATCGGCCCAGTGCACGTCTTCCAGCAGCAGCACCAGTGGCCCCGCTTCAGCAAGGAATTCCAGCAGTTCGCAGAACTCGCCCAATGCACGGCCGCGAGCCATGACGCCCGGCAGGCGTTGCAGCAGGGCGCGGCGCTCGCGCGACATCAAACCACCCAGCAGCGACGCCCAGGAAGGCGCGTGAGACAGCAATGCATCCTGCACGCGCGAACCCTGGTCGCCTTTGACAAGGCGGGCCAGGCATTCGATGACGGGATAGAACGGCTCCACGCCGCCGAAACCTTCGATGCAGCGGCCGAAGGACATCAATGCGGCCTGCGCTTCGATTCCACGGCAGAAATGCTCGACCAGCGCCGACTTGCCGATGCCTGCATCGCCACGCACGAAGACGGTCTGCGCACGACGCTGCCGCACCCATTCGAAGCAGTCGCGCAACTGCGCCAGCGACTCGCCGCGACCGACGAGCGTGCGCGTCGACAGCGGCGTTTCCACCGGCTCCCTGACCAGCGACTCGACGGGTGCAATGAAACGGTAGCCCCGCCCGCGCTGCGTCTCGATGAAGCGAGGATGCTGCGCGTCGTCCTGCAATGCCGTGCGTATGGCAAGCACGTGCCCCTTCAGCACCTCGGGCTGCACGGCCACGCCGTTCCACAACGCTTCCAGCAGTTCTTCATGGCTGATGAGCCGGCCGGGATGCTCCACGAAATAGCGCAGCACGTCGAATGCCTTGGCGGTTATCGCCACCGGCAGCGTTTCGCCCTGCTCCGTCACGCGGGACAGGACGTGATTGAGGCTGTCGAGTCGAAAGGAACCAAATGCCCTCATGCTGGCGCGTCCAACGGCAAGCCATGACACGCGTCAGATGAGCCCCAGCTCGGTCGCCCGGGCAACCGCCTCGGCACGCGTCCGTGTGGAAAGCTTGATGAAAATTCGCTTGGCATGGGACTTGACGGTTTCCGGTGCGATGCGCAACTCGCGGGCGACGCTCTTGTTCGACAGGCCCATACGTATGAGCCTTAAGATAATGGTCTCTTTGGTGCTCAGCAATTCCGCCTGATCGCGGCAGGCAAGCGATTTCTTTCGATCCGCTGGCGCCGGCCCGGACGCCGAAAGGAGGCTGGATATATAGGGATTGAGATGGCCCAGTCGCGCGCCGTCCGTGAGACGCAATGCGTGAAGGCACGGCGCGATGATGGGCAATTCATCGATGAATGTTCGATACAGTCCCGCGCTGGCGCCCAGCTGCAGCACGCCCAGCAACTCGGCCTGCGCTTCCTGCGTGCATCCGTCGGCAAACAGCGCGCCCACCAGCACGGTGGTCACTCGCGCGACGAGCGCCGGATGATTGATATGGAGCGCGGCATCTCGCAGGCGGGCGAGGCCCAAACGTGCCTGCGTGTATGCGCCTTGCGCCATGGCCAGACGGCAGTGTGCCAATTCCAGTGGCCAGGTCTCTAGCACCGTGAGCTTGTCGCCGTGGTGCGGAAACCCTGCTTTGGCATCCGCCCGGGCCAGTAGGCGCTCAGCCAATTCCAGGTGCTGTTCGGCAACGAGCATGACCACCTCCTCGGCCATGCATCGCAAGGTCAGCCGCAGCCAGCCGCGGCTGGCTCCGATGTCAGCGCCCCTTCGCCATGTCAGCAACGCCAACGCAGTGTTGCCGCGTGCATGAGCCACCTTGGCCGCCACGGCAAGGCCCCAGCAGGCACTTTCGATGGAGCCGTGTTGTTCGAGCGTGGGTATCCGGCCGCGAATGAGAAGATCGGCGTCGTCGATGGCGCCCATTTCGTAGGCAATCGTGGCCATGACACAGGTCGAAAGCAGTGCGACATGTGGATCGATGCCCGCGACGCGCGCGGACAGGTCCATGGCTTCGCGCGCCAGGCGTTCGGCCAGCTTGAAACGCAGCTGTTCGCCTTCCGCCGCGGACTCGATCGACAGGCACGCGACCCTTGGCGCGCAGAGTTGTGCCGATCGTGAATAAGGCGACGGCGGCAGTTCATAGAAGGCCTGGAAATCCCGCGTGCGCCAGTGGCAGAAGCGAAGCACGGAGAGCAGCACGGCATGGAGCCGGGGCGAGCGGGTTCGTCGAAGCAGGCTCGACGCGGCGCCCCGCGCCCTGGCAGGATCGTCGCGCCAGACATCGCCGATCACCAGCAGCACCCGCGCCTCGTCCGCGAGATCACCGTCCAGTACCCTGTCGTTCTCCAGCAGCGTTGCGAGACGCGCTGTCGCCGCCAGGATGTTGTCGGCATGAAAATTTCGCAGGCTGTCCCAGCATTCGTCCATCATTCGGCGCGCTGACGCCTGCACCGCGCCGGCGCCTGTTGGCATGTACAGCTGGATCTCCGCCAGATCGACCGACGCAGGCAGTGCCTCTTCGACGTTGAGTGCCGGCCTCAGGTTCATCTGCACTCCCTACTGCCGCAGATGCACTCGGTGGCGTCTCCGGCGTTCTTCTCTTGGGTGATCGCGATCCATCTTCGATGCACGGCGCCGGCTCCCTGGCGCCCACATTCGTGCATGCAAAAGCTAGGTCAGCACTCAAGGCCTGTCGTGAAATCCAGGTTCCGTCCAGGTTTTTTCTCGGTTTTTCGCCGCGATGGCCGGGCTTCGCGCACCCCTGCCGGACCAAACGATCCGCGCGCATCCTGGGAAACATCCCCCATCGAGGGGATGTCGCGCAGGCGGGCCCGCGTGGACCATGACGACGGATGCGCCCCTGCAGTGAGGGTGATTCCGGCATGCCAGCAAACGAGGGCGAATTCGTGGTCGATTGGCAAGAGGTGTACGCAGGCGGGTCAGCCGAGGCCGAACGCAGGCTGATCCAGCAGTGGGCGCAGGACATGCTGGCCATCCAACGGCGCGTCGCCCGGAAGACGAACAAGCCGGGCCATCGCACACTGCACGCGAAGATCATCGCTGGCTTCGACAATGCCCGATTGTTGGTCGACGATGCTCTGCCGACGGACCTCTCCACGGGCTATTTCCAGGCGGGACGCCAGTTTCCGGTGACGCTGCGCCTGTCCAATGCATCACCAGTGTGTGCTGGCGACGGGTTGCCGGACATGCGGGGCGCCGCCGTGCGCATTCACTTCAACAACGATGACCACCACGACCTGTTGATGACGAGCTTCCCCGCCTCGCACGCGCGCAATGCGAAGCAATTCGTCGAGGTCGCCAGGATTGCCACCGGCAAGCAATGGCTGATCGTGCCGCGCCTGATCCTGACGCAAGGATTTGCCGAAGCGTTGCGCATCATCCGCAACGTGCGCACCGGCAGCCGGCCTTGCAACAGCGTGGCGACGCTCCAGTTCTGGAGCCGGGCGCCCCTGCTCTGGGGCGATGGCGGCCCCGTCCGCTATTCGTTGCGCCCTGTCGCCAGCGATATCAACGGCGCATCTATCGGTACGGACCCCGATTACCTGGAGGCCGAGCTTGCCTCGCGCCTCGCCAAGGGAGACGTGGTCTATCGCCTGGCGGTGCAACGCTATGTCGATGACGCGCGCACGCCGATCGAAAATGGTGCCGCGCACTGGCGCGAATCGGATTCACCGATGATCGACATCGCCACGCTGACCATTCCGCGACAGGATGCACTGGGCGCCCGGGGCGTGGCCATGAAGCGGGCAGTGAATGCCCTGCCCTTCAATCCGTGGAACTGCCCGCGTCCTTTTCGCCCGCTCGGCAGCCTCAATCGCGCTCGCGGCCGCGTCTATGCGACGAGTGCCGAGGGCTGGCTTGGTGCGCCGCCACCGAGACCGAAGCGCGACGACGCGTAGCACGACGCGTTCCGCCACGAATTACCCCCATCAGGGGGATGGGGCGGCGCGGACCCTCAGCGCAAACTTCGCTGCAGAGCCAGCAGAACGTCGCGTCCCCACGGCACGACCCGCACGTCCCGTCGCGTCGTCTCTCAACCGCCATCGATCTCGTGACCGCGGCCTGGTCACGCCTTCATCCCCTGGAGTGAGCAATGGGCAAGAAAGTCGCCGAAATCATCGTTGAAGTTCTGGAACAAGCAGGCGTCAAGCGTTGCTACGGCATCGTGGGCGACACGCTCAACCTGATCGCCGAGAACCTGGACAGGAGCACCATCGAATGGGTGCATGTTCGCCACGAGGAGGCTGGCGCCTTCGCCGCCGGCGCCGAAGCGCTGTTGACCGGCGAACTCACCGCGTGCGCAGGTTCGTGCGGGCCTGGCAGCCTCCACTTCATCAACGGCCTTTACGAGGCCAATCGCAATCGTGCGCCGCTGGTGATCATTGCGAGCCAGGTGATGAGCAGCGAACTGGGTTTTGAATTCATCCAGGAAGTGGATTTCAAGAGCGTATTCAAGGAGTGCACGGTCCATTGCGAACAGATCTACACGCCAGAGCAGGCACGCAAGAAAGCCGTGGCCGCCTGCCAGGCCGCCTTGACGCAGAAGGGCGTGGCGGTGCTGATCGTTCCCGTCGATATCTCGCACGGCGAAGTGAAGGAAGACTTCCCCTATCGCGTGCACCACGCCAAGCCGGACATCCGCCCCAACCCCGATGAAATCGCTGAAATCGCGGCGATTCTCAACGCGGGCAACAAGGTCGCGATCTACGCCGGCTCGGGCTGCGAAGGTGCGCTGGAGGAAATAAAGGCCGTCGCGGAAAAGCTGAAGGCGCCGGTGGCGCACACCTCGCGTGGCAAGCAAGACCTGGCTTATGACAACCCGTATAACGTCGGCATGACCGGTATTCTCGGCAACGAAGCCGGTTACCACGCACTGCTGGATTGCGACACGCTGCTGCTGCTCGGCGCAGATTTCGCGTGGCGTCAGTTCTATCCCGATCACGCCAAGATCGTGCAGATCGACATCAAGCCCACGCATCTGGGCCGCCGTCACCACGTCACGCTCGGAGCCGTGGGCGATATCAAGCTATCGCTTCAGACCCTGCTACCCCATTTGCAGGACAACACGGACGATGCGTTCCTGGTCGAATACGTGCATCGCTACGAAAAGGCCATGGCCGACTGGCAAAAGCATTTGAAGCCGGGACACGACGACACCATTCCCGCGTCGTACCTGATGTCGCGCATCAACCAGCATGCCGCTGACGATGCGTTGCTGGTGGCCGACGATGGTTCGCCGATCGTGTGGGCCATCCGCTGTTTCGACGCCAACGGCAAGCGCCGCATCTTCGGCAGCCTGCTCCACGGCACCATGGCATCGGGACTTCCCAGCGCTATCGGCCTGCAGAAGGCCGCGCCGGATCGCCAGGTCATCGCGTGCTGCGGCGATGGTGGACTCACCATGCTGTTCGGCGAGCTCATCACCACGCTGCAGGAAGAAGTGCCGGTCAAGATCATCGTATTCGACAACGGCAAGCTGGGCTTCGTCGAGATCGAACAGAAGGCCGAAGGCATACTCGACACGTTCACCAAGTTGAAGAATCCCGACTTCGGCAAGGTCGCCGAGGCCATCGGCATGTGGGGCAAGACGGTGGACAAGGCAGCCGATCTCGATGCCGCCATCGAAGAGTTGCTCGCGCAGCCCGGCCCTGCCTTGCTCAACGTGCTGGTCAATCAGCTGGAGTTGGTCAAGCCGCCCATGATCGAGCTGAAGCCGGTGATGGGGATGGCGCTGTATTCGGCGCGCGCGATCCTGCATGGCCGTGGTGCCGATGTGCTGGAAATGATCCGCGAAAACATCTGACACGCCCGCCCGTCTTCCTGGCAGACATGCCGCTCGGGCCACCCCTTGGGGTGGCCCGCTTCCTCTCCTGTCGTGTCGACCCCCAGCGTGCCGCATGCCATTCCGTCGATCGCATGCCACAACCCAGGCAGCTCGCAGCCACCAACCCAGAGCCTCGTTTCAATGAAGACAACAAGCCGCCAGATGATGCCGGCGATGCAACGGCATCGATGGGGCCGCATGCGTTTCATGCTGCGATGCCTGACATCCCTACCGGCCACGGCGCTGATCACGGCCTGCAGCGAATCGCCATCACGCAACATTCTGGGTTCCTATTTCCCGACCTGGATGCTGTGCGCGCTGATCGGCGTGCTGGGCGTCGTACTGGTACGCGTGGTGCTGGTTCGAACGGGCGTTGATCGCGAGCTGCCCGTGCCGGTGCTGGTCTACCTGAGTCTCTGGATCGCCATCACGCTGGCCGTGTGGCTGGCATGGCTCGCATGAAAGAGGCGGCGCACATGTCTTCCACTCGCATCATCGGGCAAGCCGTGGCAACCGTGTCGGTCATCGCGGCCATCGTGCTGATCGTGGTCGCGGTGATCGTCGTCGACCGACGACCGCGCACCCACGACGCATACATCTACGCTTACAGCGCCTCGCTGACGCCGGAAGTCAGTGGCCGTATCGTGGCCATCAATATCCGCAACGACCAGGCCGTACGCAAAGGCGACGTGCTGCTTCAGCTGGATCCCGAACCGTTCCAGTATCGGCTGCAGCAGGCGAACGCGCAGGTGCAGGCGCTGCAGGCACAGATCGCGCTGACCGGCCGCCAGGTGACGTCACAGGGTTCGGGCGCACAGGCGGCGACACATCAGGTGGAACGCGCGCGCCAACAGCTGTCGCTGGCGCACGACACGCGCGAGCGACTCGAGCCGCTGTACGCCAAAGGTTTCGCCACCACGCAACAGATGGACCAGGCGCGTACGGACGAACGCAGCGCGCAGGCGCAGCTGGATACTGCGATCCAGCAGGCATCGCAGGCTCGGGAAGCCATTGGCGACGTCGAGAGCCTGAAAGCGCAGTTGCTTGGCGCACTGGCCGCCCAGCAGCTCGCTACACGCGACCTGCGTGAAACCTCGATCGTTGCGCCCATCGACGGACGCATCGCGGGCCTCAACCTGGCACTCGGGTCGTTCGCAACGGCGGGCCATCCCGTGCTGACGTTGATCGACGACAACCACTGGTATGCGGTCGCCAATTTCCGCGAGACCGATCTCGCGCATCTGCACGCAGGCGATCAGGCCACGGTGTGGGTGATGGGGCATGACGACCAGCCTTTGCACGGCGTGGTCGAAAGCCTGGGCCCTGGCGTGCAACCGGTGGGCTCCGTCGGCCCCGGATTGCCCCAGGTGGACCGCAACCTCAACTGGGTCGTGGTGGCCCAGCGCTTTCCCATATGGGTGCATCTACGAAACGGTGACGCGCCCATGCTGCGCGTGGGTGCCACGGCGTCGGTGCGGGTAACGCATGATCGCGCCAACTGACACGCGCTCCGGCACATGGACATCGCTGTGGCGACGCGAGCTGGCGCTCACGCCTGCGCGCGGGCGGGCCATCGCGCGCATCGCGGCCGCCAGTGCGCTCATGGTTGCGGTGGCCATGACGTTCCAGATTCCCCTACCCGCCTACGCGGCTTACCTGGTATTCGTCGCGAGTCAGGAAGACGTCGCGTCCACGCTGATCACTTCGATCGGCGGCATCGTGGCAGCGAGCCTCGCTATCGGGCTCTCGATCCTGCTCTATGTGTTCGATGCGTCGGAACCGGCCTTGCGCCTGCCACTGCTCGCCCTCAGCGCGTTTGCCGGTTCGTTCTTCGCACGCACCAGCGCATTGGGGCCCATCGCTTTCCTTGCCGGCTACGTGCTGGTGCTCACGCAGACGCTGGCAGACGACATTCCAGCCACCGACCCGCTAGTGCATGAGGTGCTATGGCTATGGGTGGTCGTCACGGCTCCGGTCGTGATCACCGCAGTGATGAACCTGCTGTTCGGCGAAAGTCCCGTGGCGCTGTCACGCAGGCGCGCTGCAGACATCTTCGAGCGCGTGGCCAGCCAGGTGGGACATCCCGGCACCGACGATTCACAGCAGTTACGGGCGGAGCTGCTGGCGCTCGATCAGCTCAAGAACAAGGCATTCCTTTGGGACAAGCGCCTCAAGCCTCTTGCAATAGAAGACGAGGCCTTGATCGCCGCGCTGCTGGAAGTGCTGAGCGTGGCCCGCGTGCTCGATGACGACGCCATCGAGGTCCGTCGGCATGCGGCGGCATCCATCCGTGAAGCCGGACGCGTATTCACGCGACGTCGCGCGGCATCGACGGCGGCACGCGCGGACATAGCCACGACACTGCCGCTTCAAGTGGCTGATGTGCGCGGCGTCGCGCTGCTGCAGGCATCGGCCCGGGTGCTGAACCAAGCTCAAGGGGGCGATGCAACCAACCCGCCTCAAGCTCCTGCTGCGAGGCACGGGTTCTTCGTGCCCGACGCTTTCAGCAATCGCGCGCACGCCCGGTTTGCGCTCAAGGTGATGATTGCGGTGCTCGCCTCGTATGCCACCTACACCCTGCTCGACTGGCCTGGTATCCGCACGTCGGTGACGACCTGCTTCTTCGTGTCGCTCACGACGTTTGGCGAAAGCGTCCACAAGTTCACGCTGCGCGCCTCGGGCGCCATCATCGGCGGACTCATCGCCGGCTTGTGCATCGTGTTCGTCCTTCCGCTGCTGACCGACATCGGCGAGCTTTGCGTGCTGATCGCCACCGTATCCGCCTTTGCCGCATGGATCGCCACGGGCAGCGAGCTCGTCTCCTACGCCGGCATGCAGATCGCGTTCGCGTTCTTTCTCGGCGTGTTGCAGGGATACGCTCCTGCCACCGACCTTACCGGTCTGCGCGACCGCGTCGTCGGCATCCTGATCGGCAACCTCTGGGTGACGCTGGTATTCGCCTCGATCTGGCCCGTCAGTGCGGCGGAGCAGGCTGCTGTGCTACGTATCGCCGCACTGAAAAAGATCAGCCAACTGCTGCGCCAGGCCGAGCCGCCGACACAGGAACAACAGGTGGCCGTGAGCCAGGACCTTGCCCACGCTGATGTCCTGCAGGCGCGCGCGCAGTTTGAATGGCGACGCCTTCCAATCGACTCCACGCGCCAAGCGAGTCCCGGCTCGATTGAACGCATTGCCTCGCATGCCTTTGCCCTGCTGCGCATCCGTGCATCCACGCCACCCATCGCGCCCTCGGATGGCATCGACGACGCCCTGGCCGACAGGATCGACGCCTTGTGTGAAACGAATCCATCACCACAGACGCGTTCGACTACTGACGCCACACCACAGTCGCCGCTTGATCGCGCGCGCCAGCAACTTGAAGAGGATATTACCCATGCCACGCACCCGACCTGACACACGGGCGTCGTCGTGGTGCTGGTTGGCCGCTTCGCTTGGACTCTCGCTTTACGCTACTGCCACGCAGGCACAATCGGATGCGACGGGGGCCGCCCCGGCGCAGCACGCCAGCGACCCGGCAGCGCGGCGCTATTCGCTGCAACAGCTCATCGAGTTGGCATTGAACGAGAACCCGTCGTTCCACGAGGCGGAACAGGGCGCGTTGCAGGCGCACCTTGAAACATCGCTGGTACGCAGCCAGTACGCACCCCAGTTGAACATCAAGACCCTGGCCGGCAACGAACATACGCCGCTGGCGATCACGCGCAATGTATCGCCGCGTGGCTATATCGTGTCGACCTCGCGCGAGATCATTCCCTCGCTGCAATTGAAATGGCTTCTGCTCGACTTCGGCCGCAAGAAGAATCAGGTTGAAGCGTCCATGCAGATGGCGCAGGCCGCCGACGCGAGCCTGCTCGGTGCCGAGGAGAAACTGGTCTTCGAGGTCTCCAAAGCTTACTTTGACGCCAGCGCCGCGCAGGGCAAGGTACGCGCCGCCGACAAGGCCCTGCATGCCGCGCAGCTGACGGAACAGGCCGTTATCGAGCAGCGGCACCACGGTCGCGCCACCGTGGTGCAAGTGGCGCAGGCGCATCGGCAGACGGCAGCCATGCAACTGGCGCAGACACGCGCCACCGGTGACGCCCAGACAGCACTTGCCACCCTGGTGGCGACGGTGGGGCTGAGTGCGAACGCACGCGTCGAGCTGGACGATGCCGGCGATGTGCCCGCCGAGCCTGAAGCGCCCCCTGCACTGGACACGCTGATAGCGACAGCGTTGAATTCGCGGCCGGACATCATCGCCGCGCAAGCTCATGTGGCCGCCGCCGCGGCCGACGTCCAGGCCGCTCGATCGGCCTACCACCCCACGCTAAGCATCGAGGCCCAGGTCTTCCAGAACATCGGCAAGACCAGCAGCGACAACAGCCCGTTCTCCAGCATCAACATGACAGGCAACAGCGTATTCGTCGCCTTCGAGGTTCCGCTGTTCGATGGTGGCGGACGCGCGACCAAGGTGGCATTGGCACGCTCGAAGCGGGACGAGGCAGAGGACGCGCTTTCCGCCGCGAAGCTTGCCGCCACCCAACAGGTGACACAAAGCTACAACGACCTGAGAACCAGCCTGGCGAATCGCGAACAAGCACTCGATTACACCAGGGCGGCCGAACTGGCCTATCAGGCGTCGCTCGACGCGTATCGGCACGGCTTGTCCAGCATCACCGACTTGACGAGCGACGAAGCGGCACTGGCACAGGCACAGTCCAATCAGGAAGACGCCGACGCCGGCGTGCAGATCGCCCGTGCTGCGGTGGCACTGGCCGTCGGTCAGCGCACATCGCGTTGAGTTTTTCCACAAGAGTTCGAGTGAGGGTTGCGCGAATGGGCCGAGTGCCAGCCGCGATGACTTGTCCTGGTCATGCCGCCCCTGGGTTCCGCTAGGCATACGCGCCTGCAAACAAGAGCGCGGTTGGCAACGACTCCTGGTGGGAAAGTTGCCGCGACGGCACCGGCGCGGTTTCCCGGCCGGTACCGTCGCGGCATGGATCACCAGCTGAAACCACCGCCTACACCGATGGACGACTCGGACCCCGATGCCGAGGCACCCACCGAAACGCTGGCGCGATGGTCGGCGAACGCACGCTGATAACCAACGGCGATGGCCGAGCGGCCTCCGTAGTTGCCGGCACCGACGCCGACACGGTTGTCGCCGGCAAGGCCCGCTGTGTTGATGCTCATCTGCGACATCGCCGTGCCCATGGCGCCGACGCGATCCAGCCGGTCATTGACATGGGAGAACTGGTCGTTCACCTGGTTGCGGAATTGATTGAAGTCGGACTGGCTTACGGTGTTGGCGAACTTGCTGTCGGTATAGGCGTTAGCCTGATTCAGCGTCTTGACGTCACCCGCATCCGCATACGTCTTGGCTGTCGCCAGTGCCTCGTTGATCTGGCTCATGTTGGCAGCATCGGTCGGCGCCACGCCGGCAGCCACGTTGGTGATTCGACGCTGTGCGGCGGCGCTGCCCACCGACACCGTGTCCGCCTGATCGGCCACTGAGTTCGCGCCCAACGCCACGCTATTGGACGCCGTGACTTGGCTGCCCTGCCCGACCGCGGTGCCGGAGGCGGCGGTGACTGAGGTGTCTGCACCCACGGCAACGGCATTGGTGGCGGCCGCGCTGATGGAAGCATTGCTGCCCAATGCCGTGCTGCCGTCGGCACCTACCGTGGCGCCATTGCCGATGGCCGTGTCGCGACCGTCCGTCGCCAGGCTGCTGTTGCCGACGGCCAGGCCATTGCCGCTGCCCATCGGAACATTCGGCGACGAGGGACCGGAACCCGATTGCTCGAGCAGACCCACGCGGCCCGTCAGTGCTGTCAAGGCGCCGTCGACGGCACTGAATGCATCGCCGACGTTGCCGTAGCTGCTGCCCTGGATCATGTATGCAGGCGCCACGAAGCCCTGGCCATCCCAGGCCGCGCCGCCGCCAAACGTGCTGGCAACCGTCGAGGCGAAGGCGCCATCACCGGTCGCGGCTGCATCGATGGCATGGCGCAGCTGCAGCACATTGACTGCATCGTTGTCTTCCGTGCCCGCGGCCACGTTGGTGATCTGGCGCTGGAAGTTCACCGGATTGCCGTTCTTGTCCAGGCCCGATGCGCCCACGGAAACCGAGTAATCGCGGTCCGCGATGGATTGAACGCCCAGCGCGGTGGAGTGGTCGCCATAGGCAAAGCTTTCGCTGCCGATGGCCTCGCTGCTTCCCGAGGCCACGAAGGTGTTGTAGCCCAACGCGGTGGATCCATAGCCCCGCGCAAACGCGCTTGCGCCCAAGGCCGTGGCGTGATCGTACGGCGCAGAAGCAAGGCCGCCGACGGCGGTGCTGTGATCTCCCGTGGTGTACGCCGTGTAACCCAGTGCGGTGGCGTACTCGTTCTCGGCGTCGGCGTAATAGCCGAGCGCCGTCGTGCCCGTCCCGCTGGCATACGACCACGCGCCCCAGGCGTTGCTGTAATCGGACACGGCAAACGCATAGGCGCCAAGCGCGGACGATTCCACGCCACGTGCTTCAGCCAGATAACCCACCGCCGTGCTGTTCTGCCCGATCGCAAAACTGCCGGCGCCTATCGCCGTGGTCTGCGCGCTTTGCGCCTGTGCACTGGCACCCAGGGCGGTGGCGGCAATGCCGTTGGCAAAGGCAGCTCCCAGCGGCTGGCCGGCAACGGTGATCAACGGATTGCCCGATGCATCCAGCGCCTGGCCGCCCACGGCCACCGACCCATTGGCGGTGGCTTGTGCGCCGGCGCCGTAACTCACGGCCTGCGCACCCGCCGCAACGGCGTTGTAGCCAGCGGCAAGTGCGTAGTCACCATTGGTATTGGCGCCCGCTCCCAACGCACTCGAACCGATCCCGATGGCAATCGCGCCGCGGCCCGCGGCGACGGTGTCCTCGTCGAATGCCGTCGCGCCGTTGCCAAGCGCCACGCTGGTCTTTCCTTCCGCCACGGCGTTGCTGCCCATGGCGACGCTGCCGGCGCCATCGGCCCATGCATCGTCGCTGCCATCGGAGGCGCCGTCAGCCTTGAAATAATGCGATCCGTTGACGCCCGTGCTGGCCACCGCCGCGTGCAACTGATCGACATTGACCGCATCCGTACCTTCGGTGCCCGCCGCGACATTGGCGATCTGGCGATTGATGGCCGGATGCGTGCCGCTGCCATCGGTCCAGTCCGCGGCCGCACCCACCGACACGGTGTTGGGTCGATCCGCCACCGAGCCGTAACCCAGGGACACGCTGTTGGCTGCATTCACCACGCTGGACGCGCCCAGCGCCACGCCGTTGCTGCCAGCAACGGCGCTATCGCCCAGGGCGACGCTGTAATCGCCCCATGCCAGGCTGGCGCTGCCCAATGAGCTACTGTGAAATCCGGACGCATAGGCGTCCATACCCAAGGCAATGCCCCGGGTGCCCGGCGTGGATGCACCGATGCCGATGGCGGTGGAGAAATCGCCCGCCGCATTCGAGAAGCCACCGATCGACGTCGTCGACGCACCCGCCGCCACCGATTGCCAACCGATGGCGACCGATTGCTCCGTCAACGCACTGCTTCCTGGGCCAAGCGCGGTAGCGTTGTCGCCCAACGCAAAAGCGTAGTAGCCCAGCGCAACGCCATCGGCGCCCACGGCCAGTGCTCCGTTGCCGATCGCGGCAGAACCTCCGCCAATGCCTTGACTGCCTGCGCCGACGGCGGTGGCGTAGATACCGACCGCCATGGCGTTGTCACCGAACGCAGCACTGGAATCCCCTGCCGCGAGCGACTGATGGCCGATGGCGGACGCATTGAAACCCACCGCATACGCCAGCGGACCCACGGCTATCGCGTTGTCGCTCACCGCATGCGCACCTGCGCCCATGGCGACGGAGAGATTGCCATCCGCATGCGCACTCGCACCCACGGCCACACTTGCCATGCCCATGCCGGCAGCGGCACCGGTCACCGGGTTGCCAGCGAGATCCGTCAGCAGCGGATTGCCATTGGTGTCGACCGCTTCGCCACCCATGGCAACGCTGCCCGCACCAAGCGCTTGTGCGCCTGCGCCATAGGCGGCCGCATTGCGTGCGCTGGCCGTTGCGCCATAACCAGTCGCGGTGGCGTAGTCACCATCCGTGGCGGCCAGGCTGCCGATGGCCGACGCGCCCGTGCCGAGCGCGCTTGCACCCGCACCTACGGCCACGGTGTTGTCATCGAATGCCACGGCATTGGAGCCGATGGCCGTGCTTTCCTGCCCCAGTGCCGCGCTGGACGCGCCCGCAGCGAGTGCATGCTGGCCGGCGGCCAAGGCGTCCTCGCTGCCATCCAGCGCGCCATCTGCAGCGACGAAGTTGGTGACGCCGCTCAATGCGCCCTTCAACTGCGCAACGTTCACGGCATCCGTGTCTTCCGTGCCGGCCGCCACGTTGACGATCTGGCGATTGCCGGTGAAGCCGCCGCCGATGGACACCGTGTTGGCACGGTCAGCCACGGATGAAGCGCCAATGGCCACCGCGTTGTCCGCGTCGTAATTGACGTGGGCCGCGGCGCCCAGCGCCGTGCTCTGCAACGCGTTGGCGGATGAGATCCAGCCCACGGCGGTGGAGAGATCCTGTGGCGCGTAGGTACCGGAACCGACGGCCACCGCACCGAAACCAAACGCTTCCGTGGCATGGAAGATGGTGTTGGACACACCACCCACGGAAACACTCTCGTTGCCGGTGGCAATGCTGAGGTAGCCCACGCTGGTCGCCGACGGACCCTGCGCCCGGGCGTATTCGCCCAGTGCGACGGTCTGGTCGGCCTCGGCCAGTGCGGACGTTCCCACGGCCGTGGCGTAGGCACCGTGCGCGGCTGCTTCTTCACCGATGGCCGTACTGAGGTAGCCATCGGCCGTGGAGAGATAGCCCACGCTGGTGGTGTAGTCATTGGACGCCTGACTGAAAGCACCCAGGGCAGCGGAATAGTTGCCTTCCGCCAGACTCATGTAGCCGTACGCGGTGGATTGCTTGCCCATGGCCTGCGAGGCAGCGCCGCCCGCCGTCGCAAACGAATCCGTCGCGCGTGCACCCGCACCGAATGCCGTCGCGCCCATGCCCGAGGCATAGGTCGGGCCATCCAGAAGCACCTCGCCAGTGTCCGGATCGGTGATGTACAACTGCCCGCCGACTGCCGTGCTCGACGGACCTTCGGCCAGCGCACTGCTGCCGCTGGCAAGGCTATTGAGGCCTGCGGCTGTCGCGTTGTAGCCAACAGCGGTGGCGTAGTCGCTCGCCGTTGACGCCAGCGAGCCGAGCGCGGAAGCGCCGATGCCAAAAGCATTGCTTCCAGCGCCCATCGCCGTCGTATTGGCGTCGAACGCCACAGCGCCAGCACCGTAGGCCGAGCTCTCATCGCCCGCGGCCAGTGCATTCGGCCCAACCGCCACACTCTGATCGCCGACGGCAACGGCATCGTCGCTGCCGTCGGCAGCGCCAGTGACCGAGACGTAATGCGATGCGGATGTGTCGTCGGCCGCGGTCACCGTGCCCGCGGTGTCGGCATCAAGCGTTGCAAGACGCTGGCGCTGGGTTGCGGCAGTGGTTTTCTTGGACTTCTTGACCGTGGTCCCGGCGGTATCGCGGTGTTGCGTAGTGCCGCTCGTCACCGTTGACTGCATGGCGGAAGCAGCCTGCTCCGGCGCACCCGCGGCCTCGGCAAGATTCGGCGCCAGCGCCATGCCGATGACGGCGGTCGCGCTCGCTGCCACGAGAGCACCACGATGTGTGCGCCCTGCCTTGCCGCGCGTTCGCGCCAGTTCGGATGCAACCACCAGCATGCCGAGCGATATATTCCAAACACGACTGAAAATCTTGTTCACAAGCGCCTCCCATCCGGCGCGTTGCGCCAGACACGGATGAAAAATGGACGGAATGACCGAAGGGCTGGAGCAGTCGGCCCGGCGGGGATCGCCGGGCCGACGCATGCGTTACGGAGCGGGATAGCTCGCCTGCACCGACAAGCCGCCGAATGCCTTCACGCCGGAGACCAGCAGGTAATACGTGCCGGCCGTCGGCCGCGTGATCGTCACCGACTCGTTATTGCCCGCATGCACGGACGAGCGGTCATAGACGCTGGTGGTGGGAATGGCATCGCGCTTGACGTACAGCGACACATCGCCGGTGCCGCCGTAAGTACGCAGCACCAGTGCGCTGGTATTGGCCGGTACGGTCACCTGGTAGAGCTTCGTGTCGCCCACGCCGCCGGAGATCCCGTTCAAGGTGTCGCCGTTGTTCAGCACCGTGGCCTCACCGCCGCCGCCATTGTTGCCGCCAATGGCCTGGTTCACCGCTGCCGCCGCATCCACGATGCCCGCGCCAATCGGCTGATCGGGAACCGTGGGGAACGAGCGCGCCGTGGAGGTGAGCAGCGACTTGATGGAAGCAGGCGACATCGCAGGCAGACCCGCGGCGTTCAACGCACCGATGACCAAGGCCACCGTGCCCGACACGTGCGGCGTGGCTTGCGATGTACCCGCCATCGAGCCGTACACGTAGTCGTTCTCGTCGGGTGCGGTCGCACTACCGTTCACCGTCGACCACACCAGGCCGGCCGACACCACCGAGCCGCTCGATGCATCGTTGGCGTAAATGCCGCCACCGGGCGCCGCGATGGTGACCGTGTTGCCAAAGTTGGAGTAAAACGCGCGCTTGCCCGAGATGCCCACGGAAGACACGGAAATGACGCCGGGGCAACTGGCCGGCGTGTAGTTGGCTGCATCATCGGAACTGTTGCCGGCCGCCACCACCACCGTGGCGCCGCGACTGATGGCGTCGCTGATGGCGACGCCTGCAACGTCCGATGCGACGCAGATGCCGCCGCCGCCAAGGCTCATGCTGATGACCTGCGCCGGATTGGCATTGTCCGCCACGCCGTCCACGTGACCGCCGGACGCCCATTCGATGCCATCGGCGATGTCGGACATGTAGCCGCCGCAATGGCCCAGCACGCGCACCGGCAACACTTTTGCAGCATGCGCGGAACCGGCCAGACCCTTGCCGTTGTTGGTCAGCTCGGCAATCGTTCCGGATACGTGCGTGCCGTGCCAGGAGCTGTCCTCCGGCGGATTGCCGGAATCGGTGCACTCGCTCAGCCACGGATCCTCGGTCGTCCAGTCGCCCTGGTCCCAGCCGCCGGGCACGCGCTCATCGGTGGCGCGACCTGAAATAAAAGCGTCGCTGATGAAGTCGTAGCCTGCATCGCCCAGCGAGGTATCGATATCCGGATGATGCGTGAGACCCGTGTCCAGCACGGCAACGGTGACGCCCAGGCCATCGGCCAGATCCCAGGCCTTGGCGATATCCGCGCCGCCGCGATTGGCGTAGCTGCTGGTATCGGCGCCGACGGTCTGCATGGTGCCGTCGCCCGACTGGAAATGCCATTGGTAGGAGGCGTAGTACGGATCGTTGGGCGTGAAGTTGCTGATCTTGACCGTGGAGCCGCGGAAATCGCCGATGGCGCGAACGCGGATATCCGGCTCGACGTGGGTCACCGACGGATCGGCGGCGATCTGCTGCATCAGCGCCGTTGCCTGCGTCTGGCTCAGCTTGCTGGTGCGCACGACATGCGCACCCGTGGCCAGTTTGCGCACGTACGCCACGCCGCTGCTGCCGATCGCGGCATTGGACGTTGCCACGCGGGACAGGCCCGCCTTGCCGATGGCGCCACTCACGCTCTGCAGCAGGGCCGTGCGCGTTGCGGCGTCCGTCGTGCCCGGCCGATAGCTCACGATGAACCGGTCGTACCTCTGGTTTGCGGCAAGGCCGCTGGCGTTGAGGCGTGACGTGTCCGCCGCATGGGTGGACGCGGGCGCCGTCAGGAGCACGCCGGAAAACGTGGCAAGGATGGCCGCACCGAGCAGCCGCTTGTGCAATGTGAATCGCATGATTGAGTCTCCCCAGACTGATGAATGGCAACAGGTACCCGTGACGACACGTCACCGTGTCGCCTTGCGCGGGCAAGCAAGTACAGGCAGCGACCGCTCCCCAGCGGGGCGCACCTGATGGGCCAAAAACTAGTCCGGCGCCAATTTTCCGTCACGCACGATTTCTCAGCTATCCTCGCAAAATGTCGCGAAATAAAGACGACACGGATACGCTGCAGAGACATCGACCCGTTTGATCAAGGCCGCCGTCATCATCGGCGCAAGGGAGCAGGCATCACCATGTGGTCAGGTTTCTCGCGTTGGTTGCAGGCCGCTCCGGTGGTCGATCCGGTGGAGCGCCGCAACGCGTCGTTCGTGCAGATGCTTTTCCTGTTCCTGGGCGTCGCGCTGCCCTTGAACAAGCTCTATGTGCTGGTCTATAGCGCCGGCTATCAGCATTTGATGGGCGAACATGGACTGAAGGTCGCCATCCTGGTGGACCTGCTTACCGACCTGGCGATGGCTGCCGCCGCCTGGTACGGCCTGCTGCTGATCCGGCGCGGACGATTCCACGCGGCCATCATCCAGTTCCTCAGCGTGGTGCTGGTTTCAGCGCTGCTGGCGTATGTCACCTTTGGCTACTGGGCCGTGTTCGGCGACCTGATTCCCATCATGGCCATCGCCCTGGGCGGGTTGATGCTCAGCCGGCGCGCGCTATGGCTGATCTACGGCACCGTGATGCTCGAATTCATCGCCGGCATGACGGCCGACCTGCTACGGCGCGGGGCCGCCCTGCAGGCAACCCAGCACGGCGGAACCCTGCCCAATGCATTCGTCGACCTGCCATCGCGCGCGTTCGGCTATCTGCTGATCGTGCTGATCCTGGACCGGGCCACCAGTGCGTTGCGCGAAAGCCTGGGCGAGGCCAACCGGCACAGAAGCCAGCTGCAGGAGGAAATGCTCATGCGGGAGCGGGCGCAAGAGCAGCTGATGCAGTCGCGCAAGATGGATGCGGTCGGCAAACTCGCCAGCGGCATTGCGCACGACTTCAACAACATTCTTGGAATCATCCTTGGATTCGCGCGGGAACGGTATCGGATCGCCGAGCCGCGCATTGCCAACAACGAAGACGCGCAAGCCATGGCGCACGCCTTGGGCGGCGTGGACACGGCGGCACGACGAGGCGCGGCGATCACGCGCAAGCTGCTCAACTTCGTCCGGCAGGACCCGGCGCACCGCGAAACGTTCGATCTTGGGCACAGCCTTCGCGAATTGATGCCGATGCTGCGGCAACTGTTGCCGGCCCCGTTCGTCGTTCACCTGGAGCTTGCCGACACTCCCTTGCCGATCCGTTTTGATCGCAGCCAGTTTGAACTCGCCCTGCTCAACATGGCGTCGAATGCACGCGACGCGATGCCTGATGGGGGACGCGTCACCCTGGCGACCGAGCTTCATGGCGATACCCATGCCCGGTTGCGCATCGAGGACACCGGCACCGGCATGGCGCCCGCCATCAGCGAGCGCATCTTCGAGCCGTTCTTCACCACCAAGCCAAGCACACAGGGAACAGGGCTCGGCTTGTCGGTTGTCTATGCCTTGATCGACGACGCGGGCGGCACGATCGAAGTGGACAGCGCGCCCGGCGCCGGCTCCCGCTTCGACATCCGCCTGCCACTGGCCTCGACGGGCAGCGAAAACAGCACCAGCGATGACGTCTCGAAGGATGCCTGCGCCAAGCAACCCTTGCGTGTACTGCTCGTCGATGACGACGACGAACTGCGGGAGTTGCTGGCGCACGCGTTGCGCCAGGGCGGATGTCACGTGGACGTGGCCGCGTCGGCCACGGAGGCGTTGCGCATGATCGACGGCCCTCCACCGCATGTGCTGATCTGCGACAACCGCATGCCCGACATGGACGGAACCATGCTCCTGGCCGCCCTTCGCCCGCACTGGCCCCAGATGCCCACCATCCTGATCTCGGCTTTTCTGGATGGCTACGACGAGCCTTTCGAACCTTGGGTTGTCCGCATGCCCAAACCCTTCAGCCCTGACGACCTGCTGGTGCGCATCAGGGAACTGGTCAAGCAATGCAAGGCCCGGCGCGAGCGTCAGGAAGTGACGAACACGTAGCCTTCGCCATGCACCGCGGTCAAGGGCAATGGCTCGCCCAGCGCGCCCCTTATTTTCCTGCGGAGGCGATGGACGATGGAATCAAGCCGGTGCGGATCGAACTCGAACACGTTATCCGTCAGCAGCCCGATCAAGTCTTCCCGGGGCACGACGTTGTTCGGTGATCGCAGCAGCGCGGACAACAGGCGCGATTCGGTCTTGGTGAGCGATGCCGAGCTACCCCTTGGTGAGCGAAGGGCCCAGCCGCCATTGTCGAGTGTCCACTCACGCCGTGACGTCACGGGTGCTGTGGCGGTAACCGGCGGCATGCGCAGTCGCCGGGCCAGGCTGTGCAGCGTCGCTCCCAGCACATCGACGTCCACGGGCTTGGTGAGATAGGCATCCGCGCCCTCACCCAATCCACGCACGCGGTCCACGCTGTCGCCTCTGCCGGTCAGCATGACAATGCCAATGCCGCCCTGGGTTGCCCTCAATTCGCGACTCACCGAGTACCCATCACGCTCCGGCAGGCCAACATCGAGTACCACGATGTCCGGGCGCCGCCCGGCGAAAGCGCTCCCCAGCTCACGCGGGTGGCCAATGGCCACCACATCAAACCCAAATCGGCGCAAATTGGGCGCGAGGATCTGATCGCGCAATACGTCGTCGTCCTCCAGCACGACGACATGCACCGAAGCGGACTCCGTCAGGGGCGAACTGGCCTGATTCGACAAGTACATCGAGCGACCCCAAGGTTTGGTAGGCGAGAGGCACAGCAACATCAGCGCCGTGCGTTCTTACAACCTAAGGCAAAATCTTGCGCGCCGTCTATAGGATCAATATTCGGGCAAGCCCGCACGGAAAAACTCGACTGTCTCGCGTGCCCACGACTGTCATCGGTCCGCCGCACACCCTTCGGTGACGTATGGTTGGCAAGCGCAAGGCAAGCCTACCTCTCACGACGGAGGCAGGGTCGTTCGGCAAGACAGGAAAGGCGCATCACCGCATTCACGATGCCGGGAGGCACCGAACGCGCCTCGCGCACTCACGCCGATCCAGTGATTCGAGTCAACCAATCGAGCACGCCGCGGATCGAACGAAAATCATCAAGGCTTCGCGCTGGAATCTCGGGATAGGCGCCCGCGGCCATCTCGGCGAGCGCGCGACCGGGGCCCAGTTCCAGAAAGACCGTGGCGCCCGCCTCCACGCAACCCGCGAGGCATTTATCCCATTGGATGGGGTGCGATATCTGCAGAGCGAGTTTGTTGAGATCGCGGCTCGCGTCCAGCACGGGATCGCCATCGATGCCACTGAAGAGGCGAGCCCGTGGCTGCCGTCCCGTTTGCAGGCGGATGTCCGCCAACGCACCTCCAAAGGCGGAGGAGGCGTCGGCAAGCAGATAGGTATGCGAAGGCACCTTCACGGGAATCGACGAAACACGCAGCGCGCCACATTTGGCGGCCTCCTGGGCAATCATGTCCAGCGCGACTTTTCGGCCGCCGAGTACCCAGGCGTTTGCGGGGTTGCAAATGGCGATGGCGGCTTCCCGGCCTTCGCATAATTGGTCGATGCTCGCCCTGTCCAGTCCGCGAATGAACAGCATGCCCTCGTCACCATGACTTTCCGCATCCATCAAGCGGGCGCGTTTGTCGACAAGGTCGAGTGTTTCAGTGGCCCCTATCAAACCCGCCACGCCCCAGGCCGCCACTTCGCCCACGCTATAACCTGCCAGGCAGCGACGGCCTGGAAGCGCGCTATCGAACAGCGCCGCGGCGGCCAACGCCTGCAGCGTGCACAGCAGTTGAGCCGTGCGATTGCCGTGGAGCACATCCGGATCGGCCTGCCTCACCAGGACGCGCGGATCGCCGCCGAGTTGCCTCGAGACATATGCAAATAGCGACGCGGCTTCAGGTGCGTCGCCCGTCAGGTCGAACATGCCGGCATGCTGGTTTCCCTGCCCTGAGCAAAGAATGGCGAGCGCCATGATCTATTCCACCTCAACGGTGGAACCATCGGACGGCCACCGCTCCAGTTCCATGGCGAACACGCTCATGGCAAGAAGGTCTGCCGAACCGCCCGGGCTGAGCCGACGCCTAACAAACGCCTGGTGAATACGCCCGGCACATTGTTCCCATGCCGGATCCCCAACGCCTCCGTTGTCGAGAAAGGCTTGCGCCGCCTGCTGCGCAAAGCGCAAACCTTCCGCGCCGCCGCGATGCAACAGGTTCGTGTCTTCGACAGTGGCGATCAGGGTAAAGCACGCCTGCACGCGCGCCGCCTCATCATGGCCCGGCGCCAGGCTTTGCGCATCGCGCAGCGCGGGCAATCCGATCGCATAGACACTGGGAAAACCTTGCGCGGCTTCCTGGCGTGCACCACCCGCACCGTAGCGCGTGCCGGCCATTTCGCCATGACTGTCGGGAAGTCGCGGGCCGGCGAGAATCTCCCTGCCCCATCGACGCCGCACCACGGCACCCAATGTTCCGCGCGCATCGACAAGACCTGCTTCGCGCAGACCAGCCGCCGCGCAAAACAGGCCGACGCCAAAGATGGCGCCGCGGTGCGTATTCACGCCGCCGGTGGCCGAGAGCATGGCGCGTTCGGCGCGCAGGCCGATCTTGCGAAGCACGGTCATGGATGCATTGCGCATGCCTGCAGCGACCAACGCGGCAAAGTAAGGCCGCAGCGCTATTGCGCTGCGCCTGAAGGTGTCGGCGTCCATATCGGTGTGGCTTCCAGTATCGACGTGACTCACCAGGCCGGGCTTGGGCCAGGTTTCGATTTCCAGCATCAAGCTGCGCTCCGCCCATGTCGCCACGCGGTCCGGGAACGAACACTCGGGCGACGAGCTGGCAACCGGGGAAATCGGCGCGGCGGACATGCGTGCATTCATGATGACATTCCAATCAACGATTCACGCTGACACAGGATCACGTCAGCAGCCGTTTTGAGGACCAGTTCAGGCACACCTGAGTGCAGTTCCCGCCAGTTCACGCCGGCGCCATCGGCACGTAGAAGTTCACCATCGATTCGTATCGGGGCGCGCGATTCGATGTCGACCAGATCCGACAGGAACCAGTTGAGCCGATTGCGCTGCGGAAACGTCCAAACGATATCGAGATCGGAGCCCGGACTCAGATACGCCAGGCCGGTCAACCGCTGCCATGCCAAGCTACCGAACACACGAGCCTCCACGCCATACGCGCTTGCGTGGGTCGCCAGTTCCCGCAGGCTCAGCCGCCAGGCGGCCGGTGCCGTATCGACGCACTCGACCAAGGTGGGAAGCGGAGTCGTGGAAATGATGTCGCCGGCCGCCATCTGTATGGCGATGCGTCGTTTGCCCGCCGACGGTGGCAGCGGAAGGCCAAGCGGCAAGCCGCTGCCATCGCCCGGCGCGGGGCGACGCACGATGAGCGGCCAGCCGCGATCCATCCAGCCGGGCAGCAACGGTTCGTTCGCCAGATCGCTGCGCGACGCGAGCCATGCGCTCCACGCGTCCGGACGAACACGAACCAGCTGGTGTCGTTGCAGCAGCCGGTCAGGCTGAGGCGCATGCAAGTTCATGGACACGCCTCGCCACGTCGGCAGCCTTGGGACGACCATTGCGTTCTGCGCCGAGCTGGTCGCGGTTGTCATCGCGACCGATCGGTCGCGACAGTTGCGCCTGCAGTTGATCGGCGAGCGACGCGGCCGGGTCCAGCGTGATGGCCACGGCGCCGGTCTGGAACAGGTTATCCAGGCCAGGTGCAAAGACCGGCGTGGACTTGGCCTTCTCCTCAAGCACGTCGATGGACAGTTTGGTCACGCGTGACATGGATGGAAGATCCATCACCGCCGGCTCGGCACCCGGCAGCGCGAACAATGTGCGCGTTGCCAGCGCCGTGGCGATGAATGCACCCGCAGCCGTATGACCATAGAGCAAGCCGACCGTGCGATGGCCAAGCTTGTCAGCGAGCATCAGGCACTTCGCCAGATGAGCCAGAAATTCGTTGATGCCGAGCAACTCGTCGCGCTTGCTCATGCGCTGGCTGCCGCTGTCGATCAACACCAGAATGGGCTCGTTGCCGCCCGATTTGATCACGTCAATCACATCGCTGGCGAGGCTGGCAGCCTCCTCCACACCGACCGGCGTTTGGCCTTCGACGCCGATCACGGCCATCGACCTGCCATCCGGCAAGCGACCGCGCCCGGAGATCAAGCCACTCTCGCACACTACGTTGTGGCCCGTGGGAAACAGTGATGCAAGAATTTTATCGAGCGTCATGACGAGGCTCCTGAAGTCGATTGGCCAGCACGACGAATTCCTCGTAGGGCATGGCGGGAATGCGTTCCGGCTCGGTCGCACCCAGCAGGCGCCAGACGTCGAGCGCATCCGCGCACGCGCCAAAGTCGTTGATGCGCTGTGCAAGACGAGCCTGCTCTGCTTCCAGAGTGTCGAGCGTCAGTGCTGGTACAAGTTCGACCAGATAGCGAGCTGCGTCCCGGAAACTTTCGATGCTGTCGTCGGCGAACACTTCCGCGCCGCCGATCAGGCGTCGATGCTTGCCGCCCATGGTGCGCCATACCAGGGCACGATCCTTGGAATCGAACTCCTCGACGCCGCGATTGGTTTCAATGACCTCAGGTCCGGACACGCTGATTCGCCCCTGTTCCGACACCGCCAGGGCCGAACAGCAGCCAGCAATCAGTCCGCCGCCGCCGTAGCATCCCGAACGCCCGCCCACCAGTCCCACCACTGGCACGCCAGCGAAGCGCGCATCCAACAGGGCACGCATGATCTCGGCAATCGCCAGTTCGCCGGCATTCGCTTCCTGCAGACGCACGCCGCCGGTGTCGAACAGGATGAGCACCGGCATCGACGCGATGTCGCGGGCAGCGCGCAATAGTCCCGTCAATTTGGCGCCATGCACTTCGCCAAAAGCGCCGCCCATGAAGCGGCCTTCCTGCGCGGCAATCAGCACCGGCGCACCATCGATCGTACCGCGCCCTACGATCATGCCGTCGTCAAACTGCTCCGGCAGGTTGAATAGCGACAGGTGCGGACTCGTCTCGCGCAATTCCGGACCCAGGAATTCCACGAAGCTGTTCGCATCCAGAAGGCCGTCTACGCGCTGCCTGGCCGAAGCTTCGTACCAGCTGTCGGTGGATGCGAGCGGCAGGCGTTCGCCCTGCGCGTTGTCCAAGGCGGCCGCGTTCATGAGCGCTCTCCTTCCATGGCACTCACGGCTTGCGCCAATCGAAGTGCGACGGTGTCGGGTCGCGCGCCGCCATCGTTGATGGAGAGTTTCAGCCCTCCGGGCGAGCGGCGTTCGACGAAATCGGAGACCACCGCCTGCCACACGTCGCCGAAGCCTTCGGCGGCCGTGCGGATGTCCACTTCGCACTCACCGTCAGGAAGGATGCGTTCGGCCAGCACCTCCAGATTTCCGGAAGCCACCACGCCGACAATGGCCTGGCGCCTCGTGCCCTTTGCGCGCTGCTGCGCCTTGTTGCGGTAATTGAGTGTTTCCATGATGGGGCTCCTCACCAATTTCTGAATTTGGACGGCGGCGCGTACAACTGGCCGGACCACTGCACGAGGTCCTTGATGGACCGCGCTGCCAGCAAACGACGATCGGCGTCCAGCGGATCGATGCCCAGATCTTCCGGCCGTCGGATCACGCCACGCTCCCGCAGCTGCTGCACCATTTTCTTGTCGCGCGCTCGTCCTACCTCGGTGTAGCCCGCGACGCCGCGAATGGCGTGTTCCCGCTCGTCATGGCTTCGGCACAGCAGGAGGTTGGCTATGCCTTCTTCGGTGACGATGTGGGTGACGTCGTCGCCATAGACCATCACCGGCGCCAGTTCCAGGTCGAGCTTCGCCGCCAGCTTCAAGGCATCCAGCTGCTCCACGAACATCGGTGCGTTCTTCTCGCCAAACGTCTCGCCAATCTGCACCACCAGTTTTCGACCACGACGCAGCGGCGCAGGACTATCGGGGTCCGCCTCCTTGCCCGCCAGCAGCCACGGCTGGCTGGGATGGCGCCGGCCGCGCGCGTCGCTGCCCATGTTGGGTGCACCGCCAAAGCCCGCCACTCGATCGGCCGTGATGGTGGATGAATTACCCTGCAGATCGATCTGCAACGTGGAGCCGATGAACATGTCGCACGCATAAAGGCCGGCGGTCTGGCTCATGGCGCGATTGGAGCGCAAGGATCCATCGGGGCCGGTGAAGAAGACGTCGGGTCGCGCCTCGATATAGGCATCCATACCCACTTCCGAACCGAAGCTGTGGATCTGCTTCACCCAGCCCGACTCGATCGCGGGAATCAACGTGGGGTGCGGATTGAGTGCCCAGTGGCTTGCCACTTTCCCTTTCAGCCCCAGGCGTTCGCCGTAGGTGGGAAGCAACAGCTCGATGGCCGCCGTGTTGAAGCCGATGCCATGGTTGAGGCGTTGCACGCCATAAGGCGCGTAGATGCCCTTGATCGCCAGCATGGCGGTAAGGATCTGCGTCTCGGTGATGGCGCCGGGATCCCGCGTGAACAGCGGCTCGACGTAGAACGGCTTTCCGCTTTCGATGACGAAATTCACCCAGTCGCCCGGGATATCGACACGCGGCAGCTTGTCGACAATCTCGTTGACCTGCGCAATGACGATGCCGTCCTTGAATGCCGTGGCCTCGACGATGGCCGGCGTGTCCTCGGTGTTGGGTCCCGTGTAGAGATTGCCTTCGCGGTCGGCGCTGACGGCAGCAATCAAGGCCACCTGGGGAGTGAGGTCAACGTAATAACGTGCGAAAAGCTCAAGGTAGGTATGTACTGCGCCAAGTTCGATCTTGCCGCCGAAGAGCAGCTTGGCAATGCGCTGGGACTGCGGCCCCGAATACGCATAGTCGAGGCGCTTGGCGATGCCCAGCTCGAAGACATCCAGATGCTCGGGAAGCACCACGCCCGATTGCACCATGTGCAGGTCATGGATTTTGTTCTTGTCGGCCGCCGCAAGAGCGCTCGCCAGAAGGTCCGCCTGTTTCTGGTTGTCACCTTCAAGGCATACGCGATCGCCGGGCCGAATGACTGCCTCCAGCAAGGCCGTGGCATCCGCCTTTGCGACGCGTTTGCCCTGCGCGTACGGCGCGCCTGCACGTAACCTCTCATCGCGCAGACGCTGCGCGCTGTTCCAAACGGTCATACGACGTCCTCCGCGTATTTCAGTCAGACCTTTCTGCCGAAAGCGGAGGCGTTTGGAATCACGGCGAGAAGATCCGCTCCGCCACGCATCGCGCTCGATGCAAGGATGCTAACTCACTGTCCCGTTTGGATTTATGAAGTTACTAGAGAGGATTAAGAGGGATTTCCGATGAGCGTGCGCCAGCCAACGCGCATCAAGTGACAGGATGCAGCCTCAATAGGGCTGCGCCACCAGATGGCCCGTCGACTCGGCAACGGGCCATCTCGCAAGAAACTCAGTGCCTGGCGAGCTTTTCCAGCGCCTTGCCCTTGCAGGCATCCGGCGCAAGCACCGGGTTGCAGCGCGCCGCCACGCTGCCGGGCAAGCCCACCTGATAGCCGTGATCGGACGGCTCACCCGCGGGGTAGTCGGTGCTGATCATCTGCGCGCCGCTGTTGATGATGGCGTCGCGACGCGTGCCGTCATTGCGCTTGCCCTGCCCTTGCTCCGGATCATCCGAACGCGTGCGCACCAGATAGCCGCGATGCACCAGTTCGTTGATCTGCTCTGCGCTGCACTCGTTACATTCGGTGAAGGCCGCATCCGGCGCACCCGGCGTGGCGTTGGTGAAGATCAGCCGATCCTTCAACACCGCATGTCCTTCGAGGTAGACGGGTTCCGCCTTGCGCTGATCGAGCAGGAACACCACCTTGCCGCGCGCCTTGGCCAGCGTCGGCCAGCCGCCGTCGCGCACGGCCTCGTCGAGCGTGGCATGGCTACCGCGCACCTGGTCGGGCGTGATGATCTCGTCAGCGGAGAACACGGAGGCGATCTCCTTGTCCAGCGCATCGAATACGGCAGGCGTGAACGGATCGGGCGTCACGCTGGGGATCTTCGCCTGCAATGCGCCCTCTTTCGTCTCGATCAGGATGAAGATCGGCACATGCCCCGGATGCGCCTTCGACCACGTGCGCACTTCAGTGAGACAGGCGGTGAACGGCTGGCAGGTGCTGCGCTGGTCGATGTCCTGGATGTGCATCACCTTGAAGCCCGGTTGATCGAACACGCCCGGCGCTGCCAGCGGCGGATCGTCCGGCAGGCCGGCCAGGTCGATCATGTGCGAGATGGACGGATGCGCGTACTTGCCGCCCTTGGGGTCGGCGAACACGTCCAGCTCGATCTGGCGCACGCCATCGTCGAGCTGCTTGGTCAACGCGGGATGGCTGTAGTCGATGGCGGCGAGCGCCTGCGGCGCTTCCAGTTGCATCAGGCGCGTGGCGCTGGGCGCAAAACCCATGTGATAGCTGTTGTGCGTGCCGATGACCTGGATCTGGTTGATGCGCAGCGCATCGTCGGCCACCGCCGGCGACACCAGCGCCACGGCGGTGAGCGCGAACAGCGACCATGAAATGGTATGACGGAGAAGCATGGCGAACATCCTGGAATCGTGTGGAGACCGCGCCGGACTCGCCGGCGCGATACAGGGAATCAACGCTTGGCCGTGCAGAGCGCAAAGCCCGGATCGGACAGCGACGGCGGCGGCGTGGTGGTGCCCCATCGTGACGGCGTCGGCCCCATCACCAGATGCAGCGTACCGCCCTTGGCGATCTGGCCATGACGGAACCACGCATTGTCCAGCGGCTGCCCATTGAGCGTGGCCGACTGGATGTAGCGATTCACACTGCGCCCGTCGAGGTTGTCCGCGATGATGGTGAAGGTGTGGCCGCCGCCCAGATCGATGTCCACGCGCGGATACGACGGCGTGCCGATCAGGTACACGTCCTGCCCCGCGTTCGGATAGAAGCCCATCGACTGGAACGCATACCAGCTGGACATCGCACCGGAATCGTCGTTGCCCGGAATGCCGTCACGCGAATCCTTGAAGGCCTTGTGCAGATAAGTGAGCAGGCGGTCCGCCGTGCGATCCGGCCGACCGGCCCACAGGTAGAGATCGGGTATCAGGAAACCCGGTTCGTTGGTGATGTCGAAATGCAGGCCGTCGAACAACGCGTCCAGCCGCTTCACGAAGGCCTCGTTGCCACCGGACAGCTGCACCAGCTTGCGCACGTCCTGCGGTGCGTAGATCGAATACGTCCACAGGTCGCCTTCGTAGTAGAAGTCCGGCCAGGTGCCGCGACGCACCAGGTATTGCGGCGCCCAGCTTCCATCGGCGTTGCGCGGACGCAGGAAACCACTCACGCCCTCCTGCTGCCACGAGGCATCCCACAGGTTCGCCCAGTTGCCGGCATGCGCCTTGTATAGCTCGGCGTCCTTCGCATGACCGAGCCCGCAGGCCACTTCGGCGATGCCGAAATCGTCATGGGCATATTCGACGGTGCGCGAGCCGGCGCGTTCGGTGGGCTGCGCGATGTAGCCGAGCTTGTTGTACGACTCCAGGCCGCCGCGACCTTCCTTGCGCGCATCGGCGGGCGGCACCTGCGCATCCTTCTCCATCGCCTTCAGCGCCGTGGCGTAATCAATGCCGGTCAGCCCCTTCACATAGGCATCGGCCACCAGCACATCGGCATTGCTGCCGCCCTGCGTGCGACCGTTGTCGTTGCCCACGCGCGCATCGGGCATGTAACCGGCGTGGCGATAGGTGTCGATCAGCGAACGCAGGATGTCGCGCTGGCGATCCGGCGCAATCAGGATCAGCAGCGGCGCATCGCTGCGAAAGGTGTCCCAGATCGCCTGGAAGTCGTCGTAATACGGCTCCTTCGAGGACCACTTGGGATTCTCGCCGGTGTGATCCGACGGCATCATCATGGTGTGGTACAGCGCGGTATAGAACTGGCGGCGCTGCGACGCCGTCGCGCCACCGATCTCGATGCGGCCCAGTGCCTTGTTCCACTGCGCCACGGCGGCGGCACGCACGTCATCGAAACGCCAGTCGCGCACTTCCTCGATCGCATTGCGATGCGCCTGCTGCGCGCTGACGAAGGAAATGCCGACCTTCGCCTGGATCGCCTGCCCTGCCGTGACGCGATAGTCGAGCGATGCGCCCAGCGGGCGATCGGTGTCGGTGCTGGCCTTCGGCGTGGCGCTCAAGGTGTCGCCCAGCCACGTCTGCGCGCCTTGCGAGGGCGTGTCAGTGATCAGGTCGAAATACACCTCGTACTCGCCGCCTTCGTTCCAGCCACCAATGTAGCGGCCCACGCCGACGATCTCGTTCGGCGACACCGCCGACACGTCGCCGCCGAGGAAGCGCTGTGTTTCCGCTCCCGTTCCCTTCACCAGCAGATCCAGATCCAGCGTGATGTGCGCGTCGCCGGCCTGCTCGAAGGTATAGCGATGCATGCCGACGCGACGCGTGGCGGTGAGTTCGGCTTTCACGCCGTAGCGATCCAGGTTGACCGCGTAATAACCCGCACTCGCCTGCTCGCCGCTACGTGGCGAATGGATGTCCCTGGGATCGAGCGCGCCTGTCACCGGTGCGACGCGGATGTTGTCGTACTTGCCGGAACCGCCGCTCAAGTGCAGATGGCTGAAGCCGCGGATATCGCCTTCGCTCTGGAAGCCCTTACGCGCGCCGAAGCCGTGAATGTCGGGGCCGAGCTTGACCATGCCGAACGGCGTGGTGGCACCGACGAACACTTCGCCGAACCAGTCTTCGCCGATGAGCGGATCGACGTCAGCTGCATGATCGGCGGCCATCGCGGGAAGCGCGGGAACGAAGGTGGCGATGCTAAAGGCGGCCACGCGCAAGATGTTGCGCAGCTGTGGATAGCGTTTCATCGAGATCATTCGACTCTCTTCTTCAGAACGTATAAGTCGCCTGGAGCGTGTAGTTGCGTCCGGACAGGTAATAGAACGTGGGGTTGCTCGCCGCGCCGTTGCCCTGGATGACGCTGCGATGGTCGAACAGGTTATTCAACGAAAGTTGCAGTCTTAGATCAGGCAGGAATCGGTAACCGAGATTCAGGTTCGTATAGTTGTATGCCGGCAGCCGCGCATTGGGGTTGTAGTTGGCACCGCTGGTTTCGCCGGTGGCCGTGTAGCGTGCACCCACGTACTTGGTCAGGAACGAACCATAGAACTGGCCGCGGTCGTAGATGAAGCCAACGTCGGCGGTGGAACTTGGCGCATTGGCAATCTGCAGCCCCGTGGTTTTCGAATACGCGCTGTTGATGCTGCCGTTGGCAGTGAAGCTGAAGCCCGAATGGCCCAGCACACGCGTGAGTTCGGCCTCGATGCCCTTGTAGATCACGCCGCCCTGGTTGAAGTACACGCTGATCAGCGAACCGCCTGGGCCAATCGGTTCCTCCACGCTGTTCACCAGGTTGCCGAAGTCGATGTAGTACACGTCGATATCGGCGACCGTCTCCGGCGTCTTCCACACCAGGCCGGCCTGATAGTTCTCGGTGGTCTGCGGCTCGACCTGGCTGCCGTCGCCCTGCAGGATGGTCACCTTCGGCGCCTGGAAACCTTCCGCCCACTGCGCATAACCGGCGAGGTTGGGGCTGAAGCGATAGTTCACCGCCACCGCGCCGAGGTTGGTGCTGAAGTGGCCACTGCCACCCACCGGCAGGAAGTTGGAGACACCGTCCAGCGTGCGGTCGAAGTCCACGTGCTTGAGACCCGGCACCACGCTCAGGTTTTCCACCGGGCGCCACTCCACTTCCACGTAGCTCTGCGTGGTGTTGGAGTGCGCGTTGGTGTCGATGATCTGGTCGTTCGGCGTGCCGGCCAGCGTGCGCGGCGTCATGGTGGAGAGATCCACCGTCACCTCGTGCTGGCTCTGGTACGCATGCTCCGCCCAGATACCCGCGCGCAAGGTGCTGTCGAGCCAACCGCTGCCGAGATCCTTCTCCGCACGCAACATGTCGCCCCACGCACGATACGCACTGTGGTTGATCGCGCCGGGTACGCCACCGTGCGGCAGCAAGGCTTGGTTGGGTGTGTTGCCCAGCAGGTCCACGCCGCCGGGGCCGCCGTCGCGCAGGCTGTACGTGTAGAGCTTGTTGTCCAGGCGCCAGCTGTTGTAGTCGCCATGCAGCTGCAGGTATTCGAAGTCTGCGTGGCGATCGTCCACGTTGTACTTGTAGAAACCTTGGGTGTCCGGATCGTGGGTGAGACCGCCGAAATCGATGCCGTAGCGATCGGTCTGCTTGCGCGGCTGCGCGGTGAAAGTGTTCCAGTTGACCTTGTTGTAGTCGGCAACGAGGGTGAGCGTGGTGTGCTCGCCCAGCGGCTGCTTGATCTTGAACAGCACGTTGTCTTGCTTCAGGCCGGCGTTGTCGAGCAGGCCGTCCGTTTCCAGATGGCTGTAGTTCACCGAGGCCTGCGTGCCGAGGCTGCCGAACGTGCCGGTGTTGCCCTCGCCCGCCACCTGCCAGGTGTTGCCGCTGCCGTACATGGTCGAGAGCTGGCCGGAGGGCTTGTCCGTGGTGGGCGCCGAGTACAACGCCACCGTGCCGCCGAACGTTGCGTTGCCTAGATTGCTCGCCGTGCCCGGGCCGCGATCCACCACCACCTCACCGAGCGACGGCGCGGGAAAGAACGCGGTGGTCGCATGGCCGAACGCACCCGGATCGCCGAACGGAATGCCGTCGAAGCTGACGTCGTACTCGCCGTCCTGGAAACCGCGCACCGTGCCGCTCTTGCTGGAGAAGCCTGCACCGTTCGGCGACGCATTGATCGCCGACGGCGTGAGCTCGAGCAGCGCGAGGTAATCGTCCTTCGGCGACGCGATGGTCTGGATGTAGTTGCGGTTGAGGATGGATTGCGGCTCCAGTGCCGACAGGCTCGCCTGCGAGGGCGCCAGCGCGGAGGCCGTGCCCGGCGGCGCCGCGTTGGGATCGTCGACGGCGGCAGACACCGAAACACCTTGCAGATTGTGCGCATCCTGCGCGGCCACGCCACAGGCGGCAGCGAGGGCTGCCACGCCCAGGCCGAGACGGATTGCTTGACGCATGAACGACAGACTCCTTTTTTGGCACGCAGCCACCCGCCACGGAGCCGTGATGGCCCGGGGATCGTGTCGAAGGCCTTGACATGTGCGACGATGGAAAAGAGTAGTGAAAACTATCGTTCGGTCATGACAGCACGTTGACGCTCATGTGGCGACGCAGCCGGCACGCGAACACGCCGATGCATGCGCACGAATATCGAAGACTGCTAATGTCGCCGCTCGCCACGTCATCGACCACACGCGCTCGACCAACAAGGACCACCCATGGGCACCGGCAACGCCGCGAAGAAAACCGCCAAGCGCGCGGCAAAGATCAACCTCGACACCAAACAGCAACCGGTGCAGCAACGTTCCGTGGAAACGTTCGAGCTTATTCTCGACGTCACCGCGCAGCTGCTCGGCGACGTGGGCGTGGAGCGTCTTTCCACCAACATGGTGTGCGAAAAAGCAGGCATCAGCCCGCCGGCGCTGTATCGCTACTTTCCCAACAAGTACGCCATCCTCAAGGAACTCGGTGCGCGCCTGATGGCATGCCAGAACCGCGCCTATCGCGAGTGGCTGGAAGCGGAGCAGCAACTGGCCTACGACGGATCACGCGAGGCCAGCACGCGCGGCCTGCGCGACATGCAATCGCGCATCAATGCCGCCACCATGGCCTTCCCCGGGGCGGCATGGATCATGCGTGCGCTGCGTGCGGTGCCCACGCTGCGGCATATCCGCCTGGATTCGCACGAGTCCGTCACCGAGACCAGTTATGCGGCACTGCGCGGCCGCTATCCCCATGCGGACGAGGCAGAGCTGCGGCTGTCCATGCGCCTGTCCACCGAAGTGATGTACGCCGCCACGGAAATGGTCATCGACAACCCGCAGCTCGACGGCGACCTCATCAATGCCGAAGTGGCGGACATGGTCGTGCGCTACTACGACAAGTTCGTGGAGAACGAAGAAGCGTATGCGGGCGCACTGAAGAAGCGGGCGGCGGCGAAGAAGCAGGCGAAGCCGAAAACGACGCCCACCGCTCGCAAGACGCGGCGACGCTGATCGCGCCCGCCCGCCCGCATTCAATGCGTTCGCGGCGCGGAGTAATTTTCGCCGGGGACGATCGTCGTCACGTAACCACCGCTCCAGTCGCGATCAAAAATCGATGTGAGCGTGCTTGCCGGCGATCTTCCATTCACGCGAACCGACACGTCCACGGTGGTATGGAAATAGCTCCACTCCCAGTTGCCCGTGCCGATGAACGACTTGTCGTCGTCCGCAACGGCGTACTTGGCGTGCTCGACTCGCGCATAAGGGATGAATCCACTTGGCGATGGCGGAACGCGGCTGAACTTCACCGTGATGTTCGGTAGCGAGGCAAGGCTTTTCAGGTAGGACTGCGTAGGCTCGCCGAGAGACCAGTCGCCGACGATGATGCGCACGTCCACGCCTCGGGCTGCAGCGTCGCGAATGGCCGTGTCCAGATTGGACCACCAACCCTTGGCGCCATACTGCTTGATCGCCGAAAGCGTCATGACCTGTATGCGCATGACATGCTGACTCGCGTTGATCATATGGATCAATGCAACCTCTTCGCCGCTGACCCACGCAGGCATGAGCGATGACGGGCTGAAGGCAGGAAAAGCCGTGATCGGAGAAGCGCCGCCATCATTGAGAATGACCGGATTGTCTTCGGTCACGGGGGTGAAGTCGGGCGACGCCTGGGCTGCCTGGGCCGCCTTGGGCAAATCCGGATGGCCGGCCAATTGCCAGTCGAATTCAAAGGACGCTTCCACGGTCTTGGCAAAACGCTCATTGCGGATGCGCGCGCCTATCTCGTGGATCTGTTCAAGTGCTCGCCAGTCCCAGTTCTGGCTGCCAATGAATACCGCCTCATCGTCGATCACCATGTATTTGGCGTGCAGCACGCCACCCGTCAATTCATCCACGGGAAGCACGCGGATCGTGATGCCAGGGACTTGGCGCAGGCGGTCGACGCCTTCCTGGTTGTTCTTGAGGAACGTGTGATCCACCAGCACGCGCACGGCGACACCTGCCGATGCGCGCTCGGCCAGTGCGTCCAATACGGGCGAAAGTGC
This sequence comes from Dyella japonica, assembly GCF_040545895.1. GTDB lineage: Bacteria > Pseudomonadota > Gammaproteobacteria > Xanthomonadales > Rhodanobacteraceae > Dyella > Dyella japonica_D. Next base: position 265,053 of record NZ_JBEPMU010000001.1, on the reverse strand, counting down.
CCCGCCGCCTGGCTTGTCGGAAATGTAGAACGCGGCCACATCGATGCTCTTGTGGGCCGACCGTATCATCTGCAGCCAAATGGCCTGCGTGCGCGGCACGCCGGGCTCGCCATAGGAGGTTGCCTCCGGCACGCTTTCAACGATCTGAAAGTCGGCCTCGGGTGAACGCGGAACAGGCTTTGCCGCAACGATCGACATCGCGGAAAACCCCAAGCCCATGCATGCGCAGGCCAGCTTGAGAGTGGCTGATCCAACGCTTCGCGGCCTAGGGAGGCCCCAACAGAATGGCTTCTTTGTCTGAGACTGTTTCATGCGATGGCTCGTGATTCTTCCCGAGAAGCGAAGTGAAGGTATCGGTGTGAGTGGGTTCGGCTGCGATCGCGCATTCGTGATCCTCCAACTCCTCGGCGCTGCCGCGGTTGCCATGATCAAAGGTCGCCTTGATGCTGAGCAGGATGAAGCCCGGACGGCCATCCGGCGATCGCGCCCCGACCACGGCCAGGCCATGACGATCCATGGCGTCCCCAGCTGGAAGTGCTGCCGCCAGGGACTTGAACGGGTCGACGGACAACGATTCGCCATCCACCCAGCGGGCGTCGTAGACATGCCCAGACGGAGGCAGCGGCTGAGGCAGCTTTCGCCACTGCTTGCCCACGGCGGGAAGCAGGCGCTGCAGAACCTGGTGGACATCCGTCCGCACGCAATCGATATGGATGTGGAGCTGATCCTGTGATCTTCCGTATCTGGAATTCACCGCGAGCATCAACTGGTCACGCGGACGACGGCCATGCAATGCCGCCTCCACATAAGACCTCGCGTCCCAGGCGCGCGCAAAGTAGTTGGGCGTGCGTTTCGCCTGCAGTGCCGGATCTTCCACGCCGCTGATGCGCTCAAGAGGAATCACCAGGTACTGATAGCGTCCTGCCTGATCCTTGAAGATGGCGTAGCCGCCATGGGCGCCATTCCCTGGAACTCTGATGCAAGGCGATGGTGGATGTGCGCCAGGGGCCGCAACCGGCACGCAGACTTGATCCATCTTCTTCCAAAGCGCATCGCGGTCTTCGGCAGTGGCTTCCTGCGAAAAGCCCGCCATGACAAGAGTGAAGCAAACGAAGCGCAGCCATCTCTTCCACGATGCGCGAGCCATCATGGAGCGCATGACCCGCCGCCTTGCGGCCGCCCGCATGCAGCGCCTGCTGGTCATGCCCGCTCGCCTCGCGCCAGCAGCCACATGGACACGACGCCAGCGGCAATACCGATGGCGGGCGCCAATCGCGCGCTACCGCTTGCCTTGAGCCACGCCGCGGGAAGGATGTCCGCCAGAGCCACGTACAGGATGGAGCCGGCGGCAAACGCCGCGGTCAACGCGGCCACCTTCGCCGATGGCAACGTGGCGGCCACGACAATCGCCCCTGTTGGCACGGCGATGGCCATGGCGAGCGACAGAAAGAAGGCGCGCCGCGGATCGTAGCCATTGGAAACCAGCACGCCGGCGCTGGCGATCTCGCGCGGAATCTCGTGGATCGCGATAGCGGCAAGCGCTGCATATCCGGCCGCACGACTTGCCAGGAAAGCGCCGGCCAGGATGATCCCGTCGACCGAATGGTGGATGAAATCGCTGGCGAGCGTCATCCGTGCCGCAGGCGCCACTACGCTTGCATCGAAGCGGTGGACGCGCACGGCGTTTTCGACAAAGGCCAGAAACGTCGCGCCAATGACAAACGCAAGCATGATCTTGCTCAGGTCGTCATGCGATCCCAGTGCGTGCGGCAAGAGATGCAAAAGGCTGTCGCCGATGAGCAGGCCCACGGCCGTGGCCTGGAGCCATGGAAGCCAGTGAGTGCGTATGGCGCCCGGCATCCAGACGACGACACGAGAGAACAAGGACGTCGCCCCGAGGACGAGCGACGCCAAGACGATTTCGATCAGACGAGCATGCACTGATACGTTCCGATGAGCCGCTGCTTGGCGACATCCATAAACGCTGGTTACGCCGATGCCTTCTCAGGCGGCGCCAGCTATTGATGTTATGTTATAACATAATAGTGCCGCGTCAATGCGGCGGATGCAGCCCTGTCGGTAGTCACGACAACCTGGCGAGGCAATGGCGATGAGGTCTCGTGCAGGAAGCCTCAAACGCATAGTCCCGCGGAAGGCGTGGACGCCGTTGTTTAGCGGGAAGACATGCAGGCCAAGTGCCATTGCATGCGCGGAAAAGATCCGCGTCGAATGACCGTCCTCGATCGGCCAAGTGAGCATAGAATCGATGGCCGACATCGACGAGGGAAATTCCCATGACACGCATCAGAGCTGGTCTGCTTTTGGTCGCACTGGGAACGATCCTGGGCACGCTGCCGTTCTCGGCGATAGCCGCCGACGACAGCCGCTCGATGGAGTCGGTCGAAGCCATGCCCGCCGGCTACCGCGACTGGAAGCTGATTTCCGTGGCGCATGAAGAAGGCAGCCTCAACGATATTCGCGCCATTCTCGGCAACGAGATTGCGGTCAACGCGTATCGCAACGGGGTGCTGCCGTTCCCCGACGGCGCGATTGTTGCCCGGCTCGCCTGGCGATACATCCCGTCCGAGGAGAACAACAGGGCATTTGGTCGCGCGCAATCCTTCGTTGCGGGTGAGCCGACCAACGTCCAGTTCATGATCAAGGACGCGAAGCGGTACGCCTCTACCGGCGGATGGGGTTTCGTGCAGTTCAACGACGGCAAACCGGCGCACATGGACGCCAAGGCCTGCTTTGCCTGTCACGTGCCCGTCAAGGATCGCGACTTCCTTTTCACGCGCTATTCGCCTTGACGGTTTGCGCTTGCGTCACGCCGAATAACGCGAGCGGCCATCCTGGTCATGAGACTTGCAGGGCGCGCCGTGCGTCAGATGCCCGCATACCATTCGTAACCTTGATCTTCCCAATAACCGCCCTGCCCGTCGCCGATATCGTCGAATGAACTGACCAGTTCGATGCGTGCCAGGTATTTCGCCTGTTTGTAGCCGAGTTGACGCCCGATGCGCAGGCGCAGAGGTGCGCCGTTCGGCACGGGTAGCGGCTTGTCGTTCAACGCAAAGGCCAACAGCGTCTGTGGATGCCTTGCCTCGGCGATATCGATGCTCTCGTAGTAAGGCGTGTCTTCGTCCATCTCGTCGAAGCAATGGAACACGACGAAGCGCGCCCGTGGATCCACGCCCACATGGTCGAGCACGGCGGAAAGCACCGTTCCCTGCCATTTGCCGATGGCACTCCAACCCTCCACGCAATCATGCCGCGTGATTTGCGTACGCGTGTCGAGGCGCTTGAGGTCGTCAATCGAAAGCATGGCCGGCCGACTCACCAGGCCGTCCACCTGAAGCTTGTAATCGCGAAACTCGTTGGCCATCAGGGCCTGATAGGCCGGCGTGGCCGGCATGGTGGTGCCATTGGGATGGAATACCGGCGATATGTCCGCTTCGGTGTATTCCCTGGCCATGCTGCTTGATGGCGACAACAAGGCCTGCACGCGACGATTCAAGCCTTCCGCCTTGCCGAGCACTTTGGGCCCCCACACTGTCTGCGAAATCTGGTCGCAGCCCGCCACCAGGATGCCCGCAACACCCGCCAGGGTCATGCGCAGAAACGATCGACGGTTACTCATGGGGGCGCTCCTCCGCAGGCACGGCATCGTCGTGTGTACGCTGACTTGGGGAGTCCGGATCAACCGGCGTCATGTCGATCGCGTAGCGCCCGGTGATCATGCCTCTGAGCTGGTTGAACATCCCGCTGATCAACACCTCGAAAACGTGGATCAACACAAAAACGACGAAGCCCCAGGCGATGATGAAATGAATGGTCCGCGCCGACTGCCGACCGCCAACAGCTTCGACCATGGGCGAAAGCACGGCATCCATGCGCGGCGACATGGCCAGCCCCATGAGCACGATGCCCGCGCCAAACACGAAGATGACGGTCAAGTAGGCCAGGCGTTGCAGGATGTTGTAGCGCAGCGCCTCTTCGCCATGCGGATGCTTGAAGCGCACATGATCGATGATCGACCGCCCTATCCCGCGCCAGTCTGCGCGGGTTGGCCACAGGTCGCGCTGCAGGTGTCGCGTGGCCATGGCGTAGCCGACATAGCAAAGCCCGTTCAACACGAATACCCACGCAAAGAAGAAGTGCCAACGCCGCCCCATGGACAGCCATTGCGGGCCAGGCACGGTGAGCCAGGACGGAAAGCCCCTCACCTGCGCGTTGCCGTCTCTTCCGCTCGAGACGCCCAGAACCCCGGTCGTGATGAATTCGTGCTGCCCGATGCGCGTCACGCCCACCAGATTTCCGGCGCCATCCTCGCGGGCGCCGAGCTCCAGGATTTCGGTCCCTTTGTCCGATCGATTTCCCCAGTACAGGCTCGGGTGCGCATTGAATATCTGCAAGCCGCTGAAGAACATCAGCGTCAGCGCAAGAACGTTGGTCCAATGCATGATCCGAATCGGCAACGGATGCCGATAGATCACCCGGGTCGACGGCGGAGCCGCCCTGGGGATGGGAGCGGAGACGCCAGCATCAAGACCTTCCGTACTCATGGCCATACTCCCGAGTGGCAGGACAAGTCGAACCATACGCCGGTTAGCTTACTCTCGCCCGCTCCTGGCGCGCCGACTTCTCGCACAACCATGGCGTTTCGTTCGAGTGGCGCTACATCCGATAGGTTTTCAGCTTGTACCAAAGCGTGCGCTCACTGACGCCAAGCAAACGCGCAGCGGCAGCCTTGTTGTTGTCGCTCCGCGCCAGCGCGGCCTCGATGAGTTGGCGCTCCAGGGTCTCGACCCGATCTTTCAGTGCCAGGGGTCCGTCGAGCGATGGCGCGGCGTGTTGCGGTGCTGCCCGTACTTCCCTGGAAAGTTCAGCGGGCAAGTGGCTCGTATCCACCTCGCCATCACGGCAAAGCACGGCGGCCCGTTCCATCAGGTTTTCGAGTTCTCGCACATTGCCCGGCCAGCTGTACGCCTCCAGCCGTTCAAGGGCAGCCGGCGAGAGCCGTGGCGTGGCGCGCCCCAGCTCCAGCGAATATTTGTTGAGAAAGTGATTGGCCAGGATGGCCATGTCGCCATCGCGGTCGCGCAACCTCGGCACGTCGACGCGCACCACGTTGAGCCGGAAATAGAGGTCGCGCCGCAACAGTCCTGCTTCGAGCGCCTCTTGCGGATCACGATTGGTGGCCGCCACCACCCGCAGGTCCACCGGTATCGACGCATTGGCACCGAGTCGTTCGATGCGCCCCTCCTGCAGGACACGCAGCAACTTTGCCTGCAGGCTCGTCGGCATCTCCGTGATCTCGTCGAGAAAGATGGTGCCGCCACTGGCCAGTTCGCACTTGCCCACGCGGTCGCGCAAGGCGCCCGTGAAGGCTCCTTTGACGTGGCCGAAGAGTTCGCTCTCGAGCAGTTCCGTGGGAATGGCAGCGCAATTGATCGGCACGAACAGGCCTTGCCGGCCGGACGCCTCATGGATCGCGCGCGCAACCAGCTCCTTGCCGGTGCCGGTTTCTCCGACGATGAATACGTTGCTGCGCGTCGGTGCCACTTGGCGGATCAGGTCGTAGAGCGCCTGCATGGCCGGGCTGACGCCGACGAATTCCCCCCAGCCACGCGATATCTCTTCACGCAGAAAACGGTTCTCGCGTTGAACGGCCTGCATGGCGAGTGCGCGCGCGACCGCCATCTCGACGGTCTCCATTTCGAATGGCCGGATGATGTAGTCGATCGCGCCCAGCTTCATCGCAGCCACGGCCGTCTCGATGGTGGCGTAGGCCGTCATGACGATGACCGGCACATCCTGGTTTCGCTCGCGCAGCGCGGCGAGCAGTGCCATGCCGTCCATCCGGGGCATGCGCAGATCCGTGAGCACCAGGTCGATGGCCTGCTTCTCGATGATGGCCAACGCTTCCACGCCGTCAGCTGCCTCAAGAACGGCATGCCCCATCGATTTCAGGGATAGCTCGAGGATGCGACGCATCTTCGCCTCGTTGTCCACCACGAGTATCCGCCTGGCGTTCATCGCTTCTGTCCGTCCACCACAAATTGAAGGTTGAAGGATGCACCACCCCAGGCACTCTCGCCTACGGTGATCTCGCCTCCATGTACATGCACGACCTGCTGGACAATCGTGAGCCCCAGACCGATACCTCCTTCGCGACGACTGAAGAAAGGATCGAAGATCGCCTGACGCAAGGCTTCAGGCACGCCAGGCCCGTCATCCACCACGCTGATCGACACCACAGAGGCATCGGAACGGGTAAGCACCTGCACTCGTCCGTGCTCACCCACGAATGCCAGTGCGTTCAGCACGAGGTTGAGCAGCACCTGCATGAGCTGCTCGCGATCGCAGGAGAAAACCAGTTCCTGCTCCGCAAAACTTCGACTGAGCGCCACGCCGGCGTTTTCGGCCCGTGATTCGAGCAGCCCCAGTACGCTGTCGATGATGGCATGCAGGTCGTGCGGGCGAAAATCCGGCGGCGTTGGGCGTGCGCACTCAAGCAGCAACGTCACCAGCCTGTTCAGTCGTTCGGTCTCGCTGAAAATGAAACCGATCAGCTCATGCTCGCGTTCGCCCAGGTGCGGCTGCCGCTGCAGCAGTTGGGCGGAGCTGCGCAAAATACCCATGGGCGTTCGCACTTCATGCGCCATGATGGCGGCCATCTCGCCGACGACCGCAAGCTTGCCCGCGCGCACCACCTGTTCGCGCGATCGCGCCAGGGCATCGATCATCTCCGCGTAAGCGCGGTGCAGCTCATGGATCTCGGAGATATTGGTGGCCGGCAAATGCGGTAGCGCCGCGTCGCGCTGGCGGAAGCTGCGCGTAAAGTCGGTCAGCGCCACGATGGGGAGCGCAATGCGATTGGCCAGTCGCGACGAAATCCACAGCCCCACGAGCAAGGTCAGCACCAGCACGGCCAGCACGACCCACAGCAATCGCCAAATCGGCCCAAAGGATACCGAGGTCGGCTCCATCATGACGATGTGCCAGCCCAGCCCATGGAATTGCTGATAACCCGCGGAGGTGGCGACACCCACCAACAGGGTGCCATAGCCAAGTGCGCCGCCATCGCGCACATAGGATGCGGCGCCCTGTGCCGGCAAAGGCCAATCCAGTTTCAGGCGCGCTACGTTGGCGCGTTCGCGGAGGGCGGCGGAAGCGGCAATCACGTGACCACTATCGTCCACCAGCAGGAGACCTCGCGCACCATGATCCACCGCCTCGTCCAGCAATGCCTGCACCGCGCGCCAGTCCAGCACCACGTAGAGATAGCCGATGTTCCCCGCGCTGAAGGCATTGGGCACCGGCGTGCGCAACATGACGCCCTGGCCATCGGCATCCCAGGCCTGGGCAATGGATACGCTGCCAAGACGGGGCCCTGAAATGGCGCGCCAGACACCCCAGGCCGGCGCTGCCGTTCCGATGAGCGAAGGCTGGCTGGCGGCGACGACGCGCCCATGCTCGTCGATACACAGGAGCGCCGCATAGGCGTTGCCCTGTCCGGCGTGCAGATCGGAAAGGAAATGCGAAAGGCGCTTGTCCACGTCGTTGACGCGAATGTCCTGCATCACCTCCAGCCCGCTCCATACGCGCATGTTTTCGATATGCGAAAAGAGCAGCGTGTCGATGCGCTGCATCACGGTACTGGCGCCAAACTGCAGGTTGCCCGCAATTTCCGAGCGAAGCGCGCTGCGGAACTGATAGAACGACAACGCTCCCACCACCATGACCGTGCCAAGCAGGGTCAGGAACAGCAGGCGGAACAGGGCCGATCGTGTCGTCAAGGTGGTGCCGTCCCGTTGGAGGTAAGAGTGCGTTGCCGCTTCGGTTGGCTGCCGTGCCTTTGCGGCCGCCCCTGCACTGTCGCAGAATCCGCAGCAGCGGCGAGTCCTTTCGAGGGAATGCTCGCACGCGAACCTGTCGTCTTGATGTGCCTGCCGCCTTTGATCCATGCGTGCCGGCTTCGTTCCATTCCCTGCTGGTAGGCATGATCGATGAACAGGCACATGCGCCGCCTTCTGCATCCTGGCCTGGCCACCCTGCTGGTTGGACTGATCCTCGCCTCGCCCGCCCTGGCCGCCGATGACGGTGACAGCGGCTGGAAGCCGGCCCCTTATACGCTGGGCCAAGGCCTGTATTTCCCGGGCCAGGGCTTGCGGGTCGGCGGCTATGCCGACCTCAATTTCTACAGCGTCCAGGGCACCAAGACCAGCTACAACGTACGCGACCTGAGCCTCTTCATCACCCAGGACATCGGCACCCGCTGGCAGCTGTTCACCGAGATCGAGGCCACCAACCCCGTCAACAGCACCGGGCGCACCGATGATGACGATGCCGAGCTCGACATCGAGAGGCTTTACGCCGACTACCACGCCAACCAGGCCATCACGTTTCGATTCGGCAAGTTCCTCACGCCCGTGGGCGAATGGAATCTGGTGCACGCCGACCCGCTGACCTGGACCGTGTCGCGCCCCTTGTCCACCTCGGCCGCCTTTGCGCGTCATGCCAACGGCGCCATGATGTTCGGCACATTGCCGGTCAGCGGGAACGATCTGGACTACTGGGTGTTTGCCGACGACAGCAAAGACCTCAACATCGGCCGCGACCAGGACAACGCATACACCAACTTCGGCACCACCGAGACGCTGCAGAACAATTTTCGCCAGGGCATCGGCGGCAGGGTGCTCTACCACCTGATGGGCGACTCACTCAGCGTCGGCGCCTCCACGTTGAACTACGAGCTGGAATCGCCACGCGAGAAATACTGGCTCAACGGCATCGATTTCAGTTGGACAAGCCGTTACGTGAGCCTCACGGGCGAAGGCATTTATCGCAGCAGCACAGGTAACCAGCCCGATGAGCGCGGCGGCTTCGTTCAGGCCGAAGTGCCGCTGTGGCGGAGGCTGTACTTCATTGGCCGTTATGAGCGTTACCGATCGTCGACACCCGCCCAGACGAGCACCATCCGAACCACGGCACTCAACTTCAAGCCGATTGAAGGCGTGGTCCTCAAGCTGGAGTATCGCGACGGGTCGCACAATGAGTTGCTCGCGCCGACCGGCTGGCTGGCCTCGGTCGCGGTGCTCTTCTGAACATCGCCCCCATGCACGCACACGGCCAGCCATGGGCGAGGTTGCTGCTGATCGGCGCACTGCTGATGTTGGCGCGTGCGTCCGTGGCCGCGCAGTCGCAAATAGCGATCATCACGTCACCGGATGGGCCACAGCTGACCCTGGATCAGACCACGGTGCGCAACGTGTATTTGAAAAAGATCTTCGTGGATGGCCAGGGGCGGCGCCTGACGCCTGTCAATCTTCCCAGCAGCGCGCCCTTGCGCGAGGCCTTTTCGCGTGCAGTCCTGCACATGGACGGTGTCCAGCTGCAGGACTACTGGGATCAACAATACTTTCAGGGCGTGAGTCCACCGTATGTGCTCGGCTCGCCCGACGCCGTTGTCCGCTTTGTGGCAACCACGCCGGGTGCGATCGGCTACGTGGCCAGCTGCCAGGTGGATGCGAGCGTGCGCGTGGCGTTCACCATCACGTTGCCTGCGCACGCGGCCGACGATTTGCCTGCGTGCCCGGAACATCCTGCGCCCTGAGCCAACGCGCAGCCTGCCAATAGTTGCAGACAAAGTTTGCACTCTGCAGGATGCGTCGGATGGCCCGCACAACGTCGAAAACGTCTTTGTACCGAGTCATCAGCCACTTGCGGAAGTGGCACGGATTTCGCACCACGGCACCTGCCCCGCTGCGAACCGCCCATGCCCTGTTGCTGATTCGTCAACTTCTTGCGCCCACCCTTGGACGCCGAGTATTGGCAAGGAACAGCACAGAGGTCAGCACGCACCGGAGCGGATATTGCCAATGATCCCCTCACGCCTATCGGTGCAGCTTGAACGAAACCAAGACACCCCACTGCAACGAGCCGCTGCCTCGCAAAGGCATCTTCCGTATCCTGGTTTGCCGTCCCAACCATCGCCTTGGCAACACCATCCTGCTCACGCCGTTGATCACGGAGCTTGAGCGGCACTTCAAGGGAGCGGAGATCGACGTGATCTCCGAAGGAGACATCGCCGAGGAAGTATTCGCGACGTTCTTCAGCGTGAGGCATGTCTTCTGCCTGCCCAGACGCGGGTTCAAGCACCCCTTGCCCTTCCTGCGCCTGCTCCATGACGTGCGCCGGCGTGGTTACGATCTGATCATCGACCCATGCCTTGGCTCCGGCTTCAGTCGCGCCGTTACCCGACTGCTCCATGCCACCTATAAGCTGGGCTTCAGTGATACGCCGCAGCACTCGGGCCTCACGCATGCGGCCCCCACAAGCATTGCCATGCAACACATGGCCAAGCGCCCGATCAACTTGCTGCGCTGGGCACTCTGCCAGGAGCATGCCGACGAGCTGGGCTATCCTGCGCTGGATATTCGACTGACCGATCTCGAACTGGCTCACGGTCGGCGCGTCGTTGCAGAGCTGCTTTCGGTATCGCGACAGACGAGCTCGCCCCCGGTCGTTGGCGTTTTCGCCAATGCCACGGGCGCCAAGCGCTATCCCATGGAGTGGTGGCGCGAGTTCATCGACACCTTCAAGACGCTGTGCCCGACAGCGAGCATTCTCGAATTCATTCCCATGCATGGCCATTCCATGCTCGGCTCCGAGTGGCCCGGCTACTTCTCATCGGATATTCGCCGCATGGGCGCCGTCATGGCCGGCATGGATCTGATGATCACGGCAGACTGCGGCGTGATGCATCTCGCGGTGGCATCACGCGTGGCTACGGTAGGCATGTTCAGCGTTACCGACGCATCGGTGTACGCCCCTTATGGCCACGGCAATTCCCCGCTTCCCACGCAGGGCCTGTCCGCGCGCGAAGTGGCCTGCCGCGTCGTGGCGGCGCATCCTGATCTGCTCGGCCGCCACGTGCCCGCGTCGTCCGTCGAGGAGTTGCAGTCCATGCGCGGCGGCGATCTGTTCCTCTCCCAGGCATGGGCGCCATGACGGAGCCGTATCGCATGCCTGGCAGGCCTGCCGCAGAGCGTGCCGACGCCATGCCGTTGAATCGACATCACCCGGAAAGCAAACCGCACGATGACGCGGCCCCGGCATGGCCGCGCGAACGCCTGGAACGCTGGCTGCTGATGCTGGGTGCGTTGCTGTTGCTCGCAGCCGGCATTGGCCTGCGCGGACCCACACCGTCGGATGAACCACGTTTCGCCCTGGTGGCGCATCACATGGTGGCATCGGGGAACTGGCTGATTCCCCATCGCGGCAGCGATTGGTATTCGGACAAGCCGCCGCTATTCATGGCGGCTCAAGCATGGTCGTACACGCTTACCGGCAACTGGTCGATCGCTTTCCTGCTGCCCTCGTTGCTCAGTTCGCTGGGCACCTTGTGGCTCGTGTATGACCTGGGGCGACGGCTGTGGGGTCACCGTGCGGGCTTGATGGGCGCTCTCGCCTTGCTTTGCACGGTTCAATTCGTGTTCCAGGCCAAGCGCGGACAGATCGACCCAACCGTCACTTTTTTCATCACGCTGGCCAACGCCGGCCTGCTGCGGCATTTGCTGCTGGGTCCGCACTGGCGCGCGTTCTGGCTCGGCTGCTTCGCCGCCGGCCTGGGCGTCATCACCAAGGGCGTCGGCTTTCTGCCGCTGATGATGCTGTTGCCATGGCTTGTCGCCGTACGGCGTCGATGGCTGTGGATGCCGGCGGTCACGGGGAGCGGTGCGCAATGGACCGGTGGGCTGCTGGCTTTCGCCATGGCCATCGCGCTGTGGATGGTGCCTTTACTGCTCTACGTGCACCTCCATCAAAGCAACGAAGCGCGCGCCTACCTTCACGACCTCTTTTTCAACCAGACCGTCAACCGCTACGTCCATCCGTGGAACAGCTTCCAGCCACCGTGGTTTTATCTCACGGTGATATTCACCTCGTGGCTGCCGCTGAGCCTGGCGTTGCCCGGCCTGGTGCCGGCATGGATGGAGCGGCTTCGCGCACACGATGCACGCATCCTTCTGCCCCTCGGCTGGATCGTCATGGTCATCGTGTTCTTCAGCCTCACCCGGGCCAAGCGCGATGTGTACATCATGCCGGCACTGCCGATGCTGGCACTCTGCGCGGGCCCGTATCTGGAAGATGCACTGCGGCAACGCATGCTGTCATGCGTGGCCAAGGGCTTTCTGCTGCTACTCGGCGGCGCGGCACTTGGCATCGGCGTGGCGGCGCTCGGGTTTCACCCTGACGTGGCCGAGCGTTTCGCTGCCGCTCGTCAATTGGGCAAACAGACATCCCTGTGGTGGAGCCTGTGCATCGCGCTAGGTGCCTGGTTGCTGCTGCAGGTCGCGATATTTCGTCGCCATCATGCGGGCGCAGCCGTGCTCGCCGGCATGGCGGGCGTCTGGGTGATATGGGGGTTTGGCATGGCGCCTTTACTCGCGCGAGCCAGCTCTCCCGCCGCGTTGGTCGATCGCGTCGAACGGACCATCGGCCCACACGCCGAACTCGCCCTGGTGGCATGGAAGGAAGAGCTGCCATTGGCCTTTGCGCGACCTCTCGTCGACTTCGGGTTTGTCACGCCATGGCACCAGCAGTTGGCGTCGGCCATCCGGTGGCAGGCACAGGCGCCATCGCAACGATGGGTGCTGGTGCTGGCCGATGTGATGGCGCCATGCATCATCCCCGCAGCGACGGTGGATGTGGGCGTCACCAGCGGGCATGACTGGCGGCTGTTCCGCAGCGATGCCGTGGCTCCCTCATGTCGTGATGGTCTGGTGCCGACGGGTGCGCTCGAGGACTGGGGAGGCATCGACAGTCGCCGTTGATGCCTCCTGAATTTTTGACGCCACGCTCCCGAGCCGACTGTGTTCTTCCCTGATACCCACGACCCATCCACTCGCGCCACGTTCCACGTTCGGCTTGCGGCGTTCCTGCCCTGGGCCTGGCTGCCGTTGTGGATCGCGGCAGCGCTTGTCGCGATATTCCAGCACGGCCCCATGCCGATGTACTCCACGCGAACCCTCTCGGTGGCGTGGGAAATGTGGACGCACCACAGTCTGCTGGTGCCCTATCTCAACGGCCTGCCCTATAGCGACAAACCACCGTTGCTGCTGTGGCTGATTCAACTGGGCTGGGCCGTTGCGAGCGTCGGTGACGTCTGGCCACGCCTGCTCGAAGTGATGCTCGGTGCACTGCAGCTGATCCTGGCGTGGCGACTGGCGCGCCGATTGTTCCCACGAAGCGCATGGATCGCACACGGCACCGCCTGGATCCTGCTCGCCTTCAGTTATGGCTTTTTGTTTGGCCTGCAGGTTATGTACGAGGTGCTGTTGGCCGATTGCGTGCTGGCCGCGCTGCTTTGCCTTGCGCCTTCCGCGCATGGAGAACCGCCCCGCATGGGCGGGTTTGCGCTGGCGCTCAGCCTTGGCTTGTTGACCAAGGGGCCGGTGATGCTTCTGCACGTTGGCCTGCCCTGGCTGCTCGCCCCGTCATGGAGCGAATGCGCCCGGCGCGATGCGCGACGGTGGTATGTGTGTGGAGGCATCGCCTGCCTCGTTGCCTGCAGCGTGCTGCTGGCGTGGGCCCTCCTGGCGGCATGGAGTGGCGGCGAAACCTATCGGCACATGCTTCTCGTACATCAGACAGCGGGCCGCGTCGTCGATGCCTTCGCTCACGCGCAACCCGTGTGGTGGTATCTCCCCATAATGCCGTTGCTCGTGTTTCCCTTCGCGCTATGGCCTCGCGCCTGGGCGGCGCTGGGCACATGGCGTCGTCCGCTCGAACCCGGCGTGAAGTTTCTGTTCGCATGGCTTGGTTCCGTACTCGTGGTGCTGTCCATGGTCAGCGGCAAACAGGCGTATTACCTGCTGCCCGAGTCCGCAGGCCTTGCCCTGCTGATCGCGGCGTCGCTGGCGCGCCTGCCAAAGGGCGATGCGGGCGGCAGTCGCTGGTTGTCCCCGTGGCCGCTGGCGCTGTTGCTCGCGGTTGGCGGCGTGCTACTGATTGCCATGGATTGGCTGTTGGCGCATGGGCATCTTGCCGACCCCATGTTTGCATCGCTGTCTGCGCACAGCCAGCCGTTTGGCGCCCTGTATCTGGTTCTGGCAGCGGCGCTCACCGTATCACGCAAGAGAGAGTTGCAGCGCATCGCCGTCGTGAGCCTGCTGGCCGTGGTGGCCGCGAACGGTCTTTTCAGCATGACGTTGTGGCCCGCTTACGACTTCGCTCCGGTTGCCCGTCTGCTCGCCCATGCGCAACAACAGGGGCGCCCCATCGCCAATCTCGAATCGAACGACGGCCAATACACTTTCCTCGGACGCCTTACTCAGCCCATTACGGAACTGCACAGTCTTCGCGCCCTGAGAGAGTGGGCAAGCCATCACCCCGATGGCCTGGTGGTCATCTATCCCAAGCGCCTTGGCGATGCGGATCGCGTGCACGCCATCTATACCCAGCCGTTCCGCGGCATATCGCTGGCGGTGTGGCCCGCTGAAGCGCTCGTGCAGGCGCTCCCGGAGGAACGCTTGTGACGTCGCGCGCGCGATATCCGCACAAGCGCGGCCTTTAACCCACGCATGTGTTCCTACATTTTTTGCAAACGAAATTTGCAGAGTGCAGGTTTTGCATGGCCCCGCCGACGCACGGCGGATTGCGAAACATGCACGCACTCAGCCACTTAGTCATATGGCATGGAATTGGCAAAAGGGTAAGCAGACCCTAGCCAACGCAGAGCCTCATCCATGCCCGCAATGGCCGGCACCGCCCCGGATCGGTTCCACGCAACGCAACCTCATCACTCGCTGCTCCACCCCGGGAGCGAACGCATGAGCATTCAAAGCAGCCCATGGTGGATTGCCGCCCCGAGCGACCAACCCGTTGGCCCCTCGTCACGCGCTTCACAACGACACGCCTGCACGCGCCTGCGGGGTAGCACGACCGCCATGCCTGCACGGAACGCACGCATCATCCGCGCGGCTCGCGCGTCAACATTTGCTTGCCGCCGCCTGCCCCCAATCGCGGGCAAGGCGGCATCACCTCTCGCGCAGCCCATGGACCGGCACGCATGAACAGCAACCTGAGCATGCCTGCCGAATCGGTTCGGGCAAGCACGCGCATCCACGCAAGCTCATTCCTGTGGGTGTTGTTGCTTGGCCTGCTTCTTGGCCTGGCGTTTCAGGGCTCGCGAGGACTGTGGAGCCCGGACGAAGGGCGCTATGTGGGCGTGGCGTTGCAGATGATGGACTCCGGCAACTACCTCGCGCCCGCCTACAGTCCTGCATCACTCAATTTCTCCAAGCCTCCATTGACCTATTGGGTGATCGCTGCGTCGCTTCATGTGTTCGGACGCAATACCTGGGCGGCGAGATTGCCCTACGCAGTCGCCTACCTGGCCACGTTGGCGCTGCTCTTTGCCATGGGCAGGCGAGCCAGCCCGCGCAAGCCCTGGCTTCCGGCGCTGATCTACGCCACCAGCCTGTTTACGTTCTTCAGTTCAAACATCATCAGCACGGACGTGTTGCTCACCCTGACCGAGGGCCTGGCGATCGCTGGCTTCATCGCGGCCACCTGGCCTGAAACCGGCATCGAGCAACGGTACGGCCTATTCGTGATGTGGCTCGGCTTTGGCTTGGCCTTTATGACCAAGGGCCCTCCGGGGCTGCTGCCACTTCTTTCCGTCGCGGTGTTCACCAGCATCTGTGGCGGCTGGCGTGAGGTCGTTCGCCTGCTGCATCCCGTCGGTGTTGCGATATTTCTGCTGGTGGGGTTCACCTGGTATGCCATCGTCATTCTTCGCTACCACGGCTTGCTTCACTACTTCCTTCATCAGGAGGTCTATGGCCGCATATTCACCGCCATGCACAAGCGCCACGCGGGCGCCTTCGGATGGGCGGTGGCGTTTCTCCCTGTACTGCTGCTCGGGACGGCCCCTTGGTGGCGCGGCCTCGCTGGAGCGTGCCGCGACCTGGCAACGCCCTCCCGCTGGGCGCTTTGGCGGAAAGAGCATTCGATACAACTGTTCCTCGGCCTGTGGTTCGCCATTCCTTTCCTGATCTTCTGCCTGTCGCAGTCACGACTGCCGCTATATCTCCTGCCGCTGTTTCTTCCCCTCGCGCTGCTCGCCGCATCGCGCATGGAACACACGTTCGACATCAGTCGACCGCGGACCGCTGGCCTGTTGGCTCTATGGATCGTGCTGCTGCTTGCCACCAAGGGCATCGCGGCCCACGGCTACGGCGCGACCGTGGACAACCGCCGTGCGGCGAAAGAGATCGCTGCCGCCGTGGACTCGTCCGACTATCACGCACTCATCTTTCTGGAAGAAGCCACGGACACCTATGCCGTGGAAGAGCAGACGCTCTGGGGCCTGCGGCTTTATCTCGATCGCCCCGTGTATGGAGTCTGGTGGCATAGCCCGGACGCGGGCGCGCAGATCTGCGCCGCCATCAAAACGCAAGGGACATCCCTGCTGCTGCTCGATCGCGACATCCCCAGTGCCAAGGCGCAGGCACTGCTCACCGCATGTGGCGCCTCCGCCAAGCCCGTCGGCCTCTGGCGAAACAACATGCTTTTCCTCGCCCAGGGTCTTTCACCTTGATAGGAGGGCGTATGTTCAGTCGACGATCAGCAGCCTTCGTCCTCATGCTCGCCTGCAGCCCCTGCTGGGCTGGCAGCGGCATTCTTGGCCTTGACCACACCGTGCCGTACGACGACAGCGGCATCTGGAAACGCAGCCATCAGGAAGCGCTGATCTATGGCTCCATCCTCACCGTGGGAGTCGGCGCGCTCTGGCTAGGCGACGACAACAAGCTCGGCGACACCTTCTGGCGGTCGGTGGATTCGATGGCCGTGAGCGCCGTGAGCGCACAGGCGCTCAAATGGACCTTCCAGCGTGAACGCCCCTCGCAAACCGACAACCCCAACAAGTGGTTCCAAGGCTTCCACGCGCAAAGCTTTCCGAGCGGAGAGGTAGCGACCATATCCGCCGCCGTCACGCCCTTCATCGTCTCTTACGGCAGCGACCATCCGGCGGTCTACCTGCTCGCACTCCTGCCTGCCTACGACGCCGTGGCCCGCGTGAAAACGCATGGGCACTGGCAGAGCGACGTACTCGTTGGCGCCGCCCTCGGCGTGGGAGTGGGCCTATGGGCATCTCATCGCGACTCACCGTGGATTCTTTCGCTACTCCCCGGGGGCTTCCAGGTTGGATACGTTCATCACTTCGATTGAATGCGCGAACTGTCGCAGTGCGGGAACGCGTCCGCGCGGAGTCGGCAGGTTTAAATGAGATCGCTACTGACGCCGGGAGTCATCCCGTGCGCAAGCCCTGATTTCGTCGCAAGAAAAATAATCTACGAAAGCGCGGCCATCGGCCATTGCACGACATAGTCTGACTTGCCGGCGATCGGTGTCATAAGGCCGGCTAACAAAACCGTGCAGCCCGCATCAATCGTCATGCACAGAATGGCAATGACGCGTAGCGGCCAATAACGCGCCGCCAGGACAACGGGCGACCATAGCCGCGCTTTCCATCACGCAGAAACTTCCTGCCATCACCAAACTCATATTCTTCTGGCGCGCCGCTGGGCTTACGCCACCAAAACCGCGCCTCGGCTCAATGGACCCAGGACGCTGAACCCCGGCCGAAACCATCTCGTGGCACGACCAGCCTTATAGCCAGCTTATTAAATCGCGTTAGCGAATCTTAGATTTAACTTAGTAAATAGATTTCACAAATCTTATGATTATCTTAGCGAAAATAAATACGATTATTCTCCAGATTATCGAATAATCATTTTGTTGCCAAACTGTCATTCGCCGTGACTACGGTGTAGCCCAAGTCGCCTTTCCCCAAAATCAACAAACGGGCACACCATGACACGGCATATTTCGGCGCTATTCGGGCGCTCTCGCACCACGCTTGCTCTTTGCCTGGCCGCCGCGATCGCCGCCCCCGCATGGGCCGGCGACAACACCGCCGCCGACACCAGCGCCACGCCGCAACAGGCCAAGAGCCTGGATGCCGTGCAGGTGACCGGAACCGACACGGTGACCAACATCGCGCCTTCGCAAGCGTCGATGGTGGCCACCGAGCCGCAATCGATCATCGGCCGTATCTACATCCAGGAAAATGTCCCACCGACGGGCGATTACACCGACATCGCATCCATCTCGCCGAGCGTGTACACGGTGACGCCAAACGGTTCGGGCCTGATGGAGGCACCGGTCGTCTCCATCCGCGGCTTCCAGGATGGCCAGTACAACGTCACGTTCGATGGCATCCCGTGGATGGACTCCAACGACTTCACTCACCATTCCACGTCGTACTTCACCAACCAGCAAACCAACTCAGTGACGGTGGATCGCGGCCCGGGCACCGCCGGCACGCTCGGCAACGCCACGTTTGGCGGCACCATTTCGGTGGATTCGCTCAATCCACAGAAGCAGTTCGGCATCAACCCGTACATCAGCCTGGGCAGCTGGGAAACGGCGATCGAAGGCGCAACAATCAATACGGGCGTCTTCACCAGCAGCGGTACCAGCGCGGTGATCAACCTGCAGAACAGCTCGTCGGACGGTTACCTCACCTTTGCCGGCCAGCGTCGCCAGACCGTGTTTGCGAAAGTGGTCCAACCGTTGGGCGAGAACACCACGCTGACCTTCGTCGCCATGGCGAACGAGTTGAACCAGTATGTGCCGTTCGGTGCCACCAAGGCGCAGATCGAGCAGCACGGCGTCAACTATGGCTTGAACGACGATCCGACCAGCCAGGCCTACTACCGCTACAACAAGGACGAGATCAATACCAATCTCGGCTACATCGGCCTGCATTCGGCGTTCGACGGCTGGACGATCGACAACAAGGTCTACACCTACGGCTACAACCACTTCGGTTTCAACGGCCTGGATCCGAATGGCGAAACACCGAACGGCACGTTCTATAGCGCCACCGATGTCCCTGGCCAGCACATGCGCAACACGAACCGCTCGTGGGGCGATATCTTCCGCGTGGGCAAGGAACTCGGCCCAGGCGAATTGCGCGCCGGCGTGTGGTACGACCACCAGGACGACATTCGCTGGCTCTATGAATTCGACGACACGATCAACCAGCTCAATCCGGTGATCGCGCCCGGCGCGCCCTCGCTGGCGCTTGCCTCGGCGGATCGGCGCATGAACGACACGCTGGTCACGATCCAGCCATTCGTCGAGTACCAGTGGAACATCACCGACAATGCGTATGTCATCGGCGGCGTGAAGTACAACAACTTCGAGCGCGACCTGGACGCTACGGTCAACCAGAAGACGGAAACACCGCTCACCTATTCCAAGAAGTGGAATGCCACCCTGCCCTCGGCCTCTTTCCACTACAACTTCAGCGCGAACTGGACGGCGTATGCGCAGTGGGCCAAGGGTTACCTGGCGCCCAACCTCAACCTGCTGTACGTGCCCAATCCCGCGGTTTCCGACAGCGCCGTGGCGCCGGAAAAAACCACCAACATCCAGCTTGGCACGACCTGGACCGACGATCGCCTGACGCTATCGGGCGATGTGTACAAGATCGACTTCAACAACTTCGTCCAGAGCCAGAAGGTCGGTGGCGTCACCGAGTTCTACAACGGTGGCGGCGTGCACTACAAAGGCCTCGAACTGGAAGGCACCTACCTGCTCGGCGCCGGCTTCAGCGTCTACGCCAACGGCTCGCTCAACCGCGCGATCCAGACCACGGACAACCAGTGGAATGCGAACACGCCCCACAAGACCGCCGCACTGGGCTTCGTCTACAGCGACGGCCCCGTCTACGCATCGCTGTTCGACAAGTTCGTCGGCAAGACCTATTACACCGCCAACGTCGAAGATGACACGCCGATCGGCGGCTATGCGATCACCAACTTCGCCGCCAGTTACAAGTTCGATCCCCACATCACCGATGTGAAGGACATCAAGGTGGGCGTGCAGCTCAACAATCTGTTCAACAACACCCACATCAACGCCCTGGCCGGCGTCACGGCAGCGGATAGTACGCCGCTGTACTGGACCATTCCGGCACGCAACTTCAACTTCACCATTTCGGCGGACCTGTTCTGATGAAACGCCTTGCGTTCTTGACGTTGATGTTGCTCATCGCCCAGTCCGCCCTGGCCGACGGCGGCAGCCCGAATCATGCGGACATTGAACTGTCGAACCTGTTGCCGCCTCCGCCGGCAGCAGGTTCGGCGGCGGACAGGGAGGACCTGCGCGCCGTGCTTGCCGCACAGCGATCGCGCACGGCCGCCGAACAGTTGGCAGCCAAGGCGGATGTGGAACGTTCCGTGTTCCGCTTTGCGGACGTGCTCGGCCCGTCCATGCAACCGGCGACGTTGCCGAGGACAGCCGCATTCTTTGAGCGCGTCGCCGACTTGGACAAGGCCGAGGTGAAGGACGCCAAGCTTTACTGGCGACGTGCCCGCCCATCGGTGATGTCCGACCAGGTGCATCCGCTGTCCAAGGAAAAGCCGGACGACTGGAGCTATCCGAGCGGACACGCCACCTTCGGCTATACCACCGCGATCTTGCTGGCCAACATGCTGCCGGAAAAGCGCGCGGAGATTTTTGCGCGCGCCGACCTGTACGCACAGCATCGCGTGGTAATGGGCGTGCATTTCCCAAGCGACGTGGAAGCCGGTCGACTGGCCGGAACCGTGATCGGCGCGCAATTGCTGCACCAGGCCGACTGGCAGGCGGACTACCAGGCGGCGTGTGCGGAACTTCGAACGGCACTGCACTTGCCCGTTCTCCCCGCGACAACACCCTGATGCCGGGGTGGCGCGCGGAGCGTTACTGGTGCTGACGTCCGCTCGATATCAGACACGTACGTCGCACCGAGATCTGCGCCAGGACGATCACGGCGCCGCCTTTCACGGCGCCAACCTGCCTTGCCGCGTGCTGCCCGTGGAGACCTTGGAGAGGTCATCGGCGCTCCAATCGCCGCCGATGGCCTTGATCAAACGGATGTCCGATTCCAGCTGACGACGCGACAGCTCGACGTACACGCGCCGCTGATCGAGGCTCACGCTCTGCGTGGTCGCCACTTCAAGATAGTCGGTGGCGCCCGCCTTGTAGCGTGCAAGCGCCAGTTGCTCGGCGCGACCGGAGGCAACGACCGCGCGCTGCTGCGTGCCGGACTCGTCGCTCAATACACGCAGCGAAGACAGGTTGTCCTCGACATCCTGAAAGGCCGAGAGCACCGTCTGCCGATAGTCCGCCGCAGCGCCACTTTCCCGAGCCTCGGCCTGATGCAGCTCCTGCTTGCGGCGACCACCGTCGAACAGCGTGCCCACGAGTGCCGGCCCGATCGCCCAGAACCGGCTGGGCAGCGTTGCCAACTGGGTGAATCGCGATGCCTCGACGCCGCCGGATGCAGAGAGCAACAGATCGGGAAAAAACGCGGATGTCGCTTCACCGACATCGGCATTGGCGGCAGCCACCCTTCGCTCGGCAGCGGCGATGTCGGGACGCCGTTGCAGCAAGGTCGAAGGCAGGCCCGAAGGGATGGCCGGCAACGCGATCGCGGCCGTGGACGCGGGAATGGACAGCTCGGACGGCGCCACTCCCATCAGCATGGCAATGGCGTGTTCGTAACGCGCGCGACTCTCGCCCAGATCTACCAGTTGTGCGCTGGCAACCTGCAATTGTGTTTCCGCTTCGGCCAGATCCGATTCCGATGCAATGCCGCCGGTGAAGCGCACCTGCACCAGATCGCGCGCCTTCGTGAAGTCGACCACGGTCTGCTGAAGCAAGGCCGTCTCCGCGTCGACGCCACGCAAGTCCACATAGTCGATGGCCAGTTCCGCATGCATGGCCAGGCGAATCGACGCAAGATCCGCTTCGCCGGCCTGGTAGCGCGCCGTGGCCGCGTCGACCTGATGGCCGATGCGATCGAACAGATCGGGCTCCCACGACACATCCAGTCCCGCGGCATAGTCGGAGACGGTTTTCCCAGCCAATGAGCGCCCCACCACATTCTGCGAGGTGCGATAGCGACTGGCATCGACACCCGCGGTGACGGTGGGGTAATACGCAGCACGCGCCTCCTTGGCCGCGGCCTTCGCGGCCTGCAGGTTGGCGAGTCCCTTGGCGATGGACTGGTTGCCTGCATCGACGCGCGCTTCCAGCGTGTTGAGCGTGTCGTCGTTGAACAGCGTCCACCAATCGCCGCGTAGCGCCGTGTCGCGCGGATCGGCCGGAACCCAGCCTGGCTGCGCCTCGGGCGCCGTCACGGCCGCCTCCTTGAATTGTTGAGGCACATCGACCGTTGGCCGCACATAGGCCGGGCCCGGCGTACACCCCACCATCAGGGTCGTTCCGATGGCGATGGCGAGCGCGCAAGCCGCGCGGGGAAGAGATGAGTTACGCATGACTGTGTGCTCCTCGCTCAGGTCGCGTCGGCAGGGCGTGCATTGATGCGCACCGACTGTCCGTCGCCGACGGCATCGCCCGGATTGACGATCACACGCTCGTCGCCCTTCAGGCCCGCGCGAATTTCCACGCGCGTGCCGAAGTCCCGACCCAGCGTCACCGGCATCAATCGCACCAGGCCCTTGGCATCGACCGTGGCCACCTCCACGCCCACCGGTCGAAACAGCAACGTATTGGCAGGCAGCGACAGCATGGCCTTGGCGGACGCAAGCATCAGCGTGACCTGGGCATACGCACCCGGCGGCACGGCACCATCGGCGTTGTCCATGTCCACTTCCACGCGCAGCGTGCGGCTGGCCGGATCGATCGCGCCGGCGGTGCGCGCCACGCTTCCCACGAACGACCGCCCCGGATACTGCGGCAAGGTCAGCGTTGCGCGGGCGCCGACGGCCACGTCGGCCGCGTCATCCTGCGGCACGTTGACGAAGACGCGCAGCTTGTCCGTTTCGGCGAGCTTGAAGAGTGCCGCCGGCGTGCCGCCGTTGCCGGCATCGATAAGCGCACCCACATCGACATTGCGCACGGTGATGACGCCATCGAACGGCGCATAGACCTTTTCGAAGGACTGCAGTTGCTGCAATCGATCCACGTTCGCCTGTGCGGCGGCGAGCATGGCCTGCTTGGCCTTCATGGTGCTCACGTTTTCCTGGCTCGATTGCTGGGACACGGCGTTGCTCTTGAGCATTTCCTCCCAGCGATCCGCGGTGACCCTGGCGATCTGATAATTGGCCGAGGCAGTCGCCGCATCGGCGCGGGCCTGTGCAAGCTGTGCATCGACTTCCGGCGATTCGATCTGGGCCAGCAACTGGCCGCTGTGGACGTGCGTGCCGATGTCGGTCAGCCACTGACCGAGATAGCCGCTGGTGCGTGCATAGATACTGGCCTCCTGGAAGGCTTGCACGTCACCTGGCAACACCAGCGACTGTTGCAGCGGCTCGCGGCCGGGAGCGACGACAGCCACGGTAGGCGTGCCGAGCGCTGCGGTTTGGCGCACCACCGCGGCGTGTGCGGACAGCCGCGGCAGCCCGCCGATGGCCAGCGCGAGACACACGGCAGCCACGGGCAGCACGACAAGAAGACGCGAGCGTGAGGATGGCGGAACTGGAGTGAGCGCGTTCATGGTGACTCTCCCGTCAGGGAATCGGATTAGGGGAAGGAAGTGCCGGCAACGCCGGCTGGCGACGGCCAAGCCATGCGTGCACGGCGGCGAACACCACCGGCACGAACACCAGCGTGGCCACGGTGCCGAACATCAGGCCGCCGATCACCGCGCGGCCCAGCGGCGCGTTCTGCTCGCCGCCATCGCCGAGGCCAAGCGCCATCGGCAGCATGCCGATGAGCATCGCAAGCGCCGTCATGAGCACCGGGCGGAAGCGCGTACTGCCAGCATCGAACGCGGCCTGCAGCGGCGTGGCGCCTTCATCGATGCGATCGCGCGCAAAGCTGACCACCAGGATGCTGTTGGCCGTGGCAATGCCGATGCACATGATGGCGCCGGTGAGCGCAGGTACGCTGACGGTAGTGCGCGTCACGAACAACATCCACGCCATGCCGGCCAGCGCACCGGGAAGTCCGCTGATGATGATCAGGGGATCGGTCCACGACTGGAAGTTCACCACCATCAAGGCGTACACCAGCAGCACCGCGAAGGCGAGCCCGAGCAGCAATCCCTTGAACGACGATTGCATGGTCTGCACTTCGCCACGCACGGCGATGCTGGAGCCGGCGGGGAGATGCGCCCGCGCAGCAGCCACGAGGCGATCGATGTCGCCGGCCACTGCACCGAGGTCACGTCCCTGCACGCCCGCAAAAATGTCGATGACGGGCTGCACGTTGTAGTGCGACACCACGGCGTCCTGCGCGGTACGGCTCAGCGTGCTCAACGACGCGAGGATGGGCGGCGTGGCCTGCTTGCTGCCATTGCCGGTCGTCAGCGGAATATTGCCCAGCGCCTGCAGCGAATCGATGGTGTACTGCGGCGCTTCCGTCATCAGCGGATAGCTCACGCCATTCTTTGGATTCAGCCAGAAGTTGGGCGATGTCTGCGAGCTGCCGGACAGCGCGATGAGCAGGTTCTGCGCAATCGTGCGTTGCTGGAAGCCTGCCTCGATCGCCTTGACGCGATCCACGTCCACGTTGATCGACGGCGCATCGTTCGGCTGCTGGATACGCGGATCCACCAGGCCATCGACGTGACGCAGCTGGGCCAGCAGTTCCTCGGCAACCTTGCGATTGCCTTCCTTGTCGTTGCCCACCACTTGAACGTCGATGGGCGACGGCAGGCCGAAGTCCAGCGTCTGGCTGATGATGTCCGCCGGAAGGAAGGAGAACGTCACGCCCGGAAACTCGCTGTTGAGATGATCGCGCAGCGCGCTGACGTACTCTTCGGTGGGACGGTGACCGGCCTTGAGCGAGATCAGGATGTCCGCATCCGCCGAGCCCACGGGCAACGACGAATCGTAGGTCATATTGATGCCGCTCACCGGCAAGCCGATGTTGTCCAGCACACTGCCGAGTTCGCGCTGGGGAATGACCACGCGAATGCGCTGCTCCACCAGGTCCACCAGACGGGCGGTCTGCTCGATGCGCGTGCCTGTGTGGGCCCGCATGTGCAGGCGGATTTCGCCGGTGTCCGAGGTGGGGAAGAAATCGCGTCCAAGGAACGGGATGAGCAGCAACGATCCGCCACACACGATGGCAAACGTCACGGCCAGGCGGCGCGGGTGTGCAAGCACCGTCCGCAATGCGCCCTGGTAACGGGCATGGAAACCTTCGAAGCCGCGCTCGAAACGCTGCTGGAACCGGCCCAATGCGCCTGCCCGGCCCTTCTCCTTGCCTTCAGCGGCACGCTCGTTGCGGAGCATGTACATGGCCAGGGTGGGAATGAGGGCGCGCGAGAAGAAGTACGAGGCCAGCATCGCGAACACCACCGCTTCGGCCAGCGGCACGAACAGATAGCGCGCCACGCCCGACAGCAGGAACATGGGCAGGAACACGATGCAGATGGAAAGCGTCGAGACCAGCGTGGGCAAGGCAATTTGCGCCGAGGCGTCGATGATCGCATCGTGCAACGACTTGCCCATGTCGCGATGGTGACTGATCGCCTCGATTTCCACGGTGGCATCGTCCACCAGGATGCCCACGGCCAGCGCCAGACCACCCAGCGTCATGATGTTGATGGTCTGCCCCAGCACCGAGAGCGCAATGAGCGAGGTCAGCACGGACAACGGAATGGTAATGGCAATGATCAGCGTGGAACGCCAGCTGCCCAGGAACAGCAGGATCATCACGGCGGTGAGTCCCGCCGCCACCAGACCCTCGCGGACCACGCCCGCCACGGCCGAGCTGACGAAGACCGACTGATCCGACACCGGCTTGATGTCCAGCGCTTTCGGCAGGCCCGCGGCGATCTTCGGCAGCAGACTCTTGACCGAGGCGA
This sequence comes from Dyella japonica, assembly GCF_040545895.1. Taxonomy (GTDB): domain Bacteria; phylum Pseudomonadota; class Gammaproteobacteria; order Xanthomonadales; family Rhodanobacteraceae; genus Dyella; species Dyella japonica_D. The sequence continues at coordinate 239,147 of NZ_JBEPMU010000001.1, read as the reverse complement.
TGATGTCGAGCGTCGACGCATCACCGGATTTCTCCACCTGCAGCAGTGCGGAGCGGGTGCCGTCCACACGCACGATGTTGGTTTGCGGCGCAAAACCATCGCGCACCGTCGCCACGTCGCGCAGATAGGTCACGCCGCCATCCGTTGCCTTGACCGGCATGAGGTTCAACGCATCGACCGAGGTCGGGCTACCGTTGAGGTTCACGTTGTACTCGAACGCGCCGATCTTGGCGGTGCCGCCGGGAAGAATCAGGTTCTGCGCATTCACAGCGTTGACCACATCCAGCGGCGAAAGACCGTGGGCCTGCAAGGCCTTCGGGTCGATGTCCACCATGATCTGGCGCACCTTGCCGCCGAACGGCAGCGGGATGGCAGCGCCTTGCACGGTAGCCAATTGCGTGCGGATGAAGTTGTTGCCAAGGTCGTACAGCTGCTGCTCGGGCAGCGAATGACTGGACAGCGCCAACTGGAGAATCGGCACGGTGGAGGCGTTGTACGAAATCACCAGCGGCGGCAGCGTGCCCGACGGAAGCACCCTGAGAATCGACTGCGCATTGGCCGAGGCTTCCGCAATGGCGCGATTGATGTCCGCGCCCTCGTGGAAATACACCTTGATCACCGCCACGCCATTGACCGTCTGAGATTCCACGTGCTCGATGTTGTCCACGTCGGAAGTCAGCGCACGCTCGTAGGGCGTGGTGATGCGGTTGGCCATGTCGTCGGCGGAAAAGCCGTTGAACGACCACACGATGCTCAACACGGGAATGTTGATGTTGGGGAAGATGTCGGTCGGCGTCCGCAACACCATGAGCGGGCCGGCGATGGCCAGCAGCAGGGCCAGGACAATGAAGGTGTATGGTCGCCGCAGCGCCAGTTGGACAATCCACATAGCAGGCTCCCTCTTGGACAGATCAGGTCAGGCAACAGGCTAGATTCCCCCTGCTTGCCCACCCCTGACGACTTCCTGACAAATCTGTAATCACGCCCGTCGGGCGCCCCGCGTATGATCGGTTCAGGCATTACGCGAGAGTTCCCATGCGCCTGCTGGTTATCGAAGACGAGAAAAAGGCCGGCGAGTACCTGAAGAAAGGGCTCGAGGAATCCGGCTTCACCGTGGATGTGGTCGCCAACGGCATCGATGGCCTGCACCACGCGCTGGAAGAGAGCTATGACCTCGTCGTGCTCGACGTCATGCTTCCCGGCATCGACGGCTGGGAGGTGCTGCGCCGCCTGCGTGCCAAGAAGGACACGCCGGTGCTCCTGCTCACGGCCATCGACGAGCTGGAAGAGCGCGTGCGCGGGCTGGAACTCGGCGGCGACGATTACCTGGTGAAGCCGTTCGCCTTCGTGGAACTGCTGGCCCGCATCCGCACCCTGCTCCGCCGCGGCCCGCCGCGTGATATCGAGCATGTCCACATCGGCGACCTGGAGATCGATGCCGTGCGCCGCCGGGTGCGCCGCAGCGGACAGCGCATCGACCTGACACCCAAGGAATTCGCGCTGCTGCAACTTCTGGCGAGACGGCGCGGCGAGGTGCTGAGCCGCACGCAGATCGCGTCCTACGTGTGGGACATGAATTTCGACAGCGATACGAACGTGGTCGAGGTCGCTATCCGTCGCCTGCGCGTGAAGATCGACGACGGCCACGACGTCAAGCTCATCCACACCGTTCGCGGCATGGGTTACGTGCTCGACGAAGAACGCGAGGCCGGCTGATGCGCAGCCTTTCGCTCAGCACACGCCTGACGGCCACCTTCGTGGTGATCACGGCGGTGTGCTTCATCCTGGTGGGATGGCTTTTGTACCGCGCGGCCGAGCAGCGCATCTATGCGCAGGACGAAACCAACCTCGTGCTTTCCGCACGACACCTTCGACGGTTTGTCGCCGAGCTGGATTCCATCGCCGACCTGAAGGCGCATCAGGATCGCATGGTGGTCAGCGTGCTGGGCGATCCCAGCAATGCGCTGCGCATCGTCGATGCGTCGGGGCAGATCATTGCCGATCACAATCCCAGCGGCTTTCCGCTGGAAGTCCAGGCCGCGGTGCCCACGGGTCAACGCGTCCTCGCCACCATGCTGAGCAGCTGGCATGACGATCGCGGCCTGCCCATTCGAGGTCTGTCGGTGATGGGGCAACTGCGCGATGGCACCCACGTGACCATCACCGTGGCACGCTCGCTCGCCGATCGCGAAGCACTGCTGCGGCGCTATCGGCGCGACATGGCGCTGCGCCTGTTGGCCGGCCTGATCGCCGCGATCGTGCTCAGCCACCTGCTGGTGCGCCGGGCGTTGCGGCCGTTGCGCTCCATGGCCACCGATGCGGCCACCATCCATGCACAGAGCCTGCACAAGCGCCTGACCGTTGGCAACGCGCCCGCAGAGTTGCATGCGCTATCCGGCGCACTGAACGACATGCTCGACCGCCTCGAAGGCGGCTTCGCGCGCGTGTGGCAGTTCACGGTGGATCTCGCCCACGATCTGCGCACGCCCATCGGCAACCTGCGCGGCACCAACGAGGTGGCGCTGGCACATCCGCGCACGTCAGCCGAATACCAGGCGCTGCTCGGCTCCAACATCGAGGAGTGCGACCGCGTCAGCCGAACCATCGAAAGCGTGCTGTTCCTGGCCCGCGCGGACAACCCTCAGTTTGCGCTTCAGCGAACATCCCTCGATGTCGGCACGGAGCTGGAGCGCCTCGCCGAATACTTCGAAGGGCTGGCTTCGGAAGCCGGGGTCAACATCCAGGTGCAAGGACGCGCGACCGTTCACGCCGATCGCGACCTCTTCCGACGCGCGGTGGGAAATCTTCTGTCCAATGCCCTGCGCTACACCCCGACCGGCGACACCATCACGCTACGCGCCGAGCAAACCGACGCCGCCGTGATGATTGCCGTGGAGAATCCCGGCGATGGCATTCCGGCCGAGCATCTGGAAAAGCTCTTCGACCGCTTCTACCGGGTGGATCGCTCCCGCAATGACTCGGCGAATTCCACTGGCCTTGGCCTGTCCATCGTCAAGAGCGTCATGGAGCTTCACGGCGGCCGCGTCAGCGCGGAAAGCCAACTGCAGGGCATGACCCGTTTCACGCTCTGGTTTCCGGTCCGCCAAGCGGAACTCCACTAGCCGAAGCGCTGCTGCATGGCCGTGTTGATGTCCTTCACGGACATCGCGTCGGAAGGTGCTGCCGCGGGACGAAGCTGGACGTGAGGCCAGTCCTTCAGTGACTTCCAATGACCGCCCGCGGTAAGCCCCAGCTTCTCCGCCTCGTCGGCAAGCACCTGGTATCCGTTGAGGCCATTGATGAGCCTGCGCGTCGACCACTCGGCAGCGCCGCGCACCACCCAGAAACAATCGACGGCCTCGTCCCATTGGTGCCAGGAGAACCCCGGCGGCGCATTGGTCACCAGGCTTCCCGATTGCGGGCCAACCTGGTCGATGCACTTGGCCAGGAACGGGGCGCCGGCCGCCTTGAGCGTATCGATCTTCTTGGTTATCTCTTCGATCGACCGCGACTGTCGCCATAGCCTGGCCTGCTCGAAAGGATCGCGTCGCGCCATGTATGGCCGCAGCTCGCAACCGCGTCGTGCGCAGGCATCGACAAGACTGCCGACCTTCGTCCGGAACGGCTGCACCAGCACGCTCAAATCTGCTGCCATGATCGCTCTCCTTGCCTCGCGGAATGGGCCGCCGCAGTTGAACATACGCACTCATACCTTGGTCTCAACAAGCCACTTGGCCTATGGCGTACTGCGTCGGTTTTGTCCGTCCCGACGCCCTTCGGCTTGCGCCCGAAACGACCCATCCGGCGGCTCCGAATATTTACCGAATGGCCTCTACGTAGAATCACCGTAGCCGCCGCGGCATGCCGGGCGCACGCTGATACGGCGATGACTCGATCTCAACATTGATGTGCGTATGCTGGTGGTCGGCGAGTGGCGATGGGAACAGAAACGCTCGAGCACATCGGCGTTGCCGGGACGGCAGCCCGGAACGGCTGAGCGGTCGCCAACGGGGAGTCGAGCAGTGCTTCCTTGGTGGAGGATGTATGCGCCGCAACAGTCGTATGTATCTGGCACTTGCCCTGCCCTTGGCCCTGACGTTCCAGACCGTCCGTGCGGACGATCATCCGATGCTCGACTATCTGTCGGTGAGCATCGGTGGTTTCGCCAACAACAATTCGGCATCGATGCGCGCCGACGGCCACGTGAAGAATTCGGGAACGCGACTGGATTTCTCGCGCGACCTTGGCCAGGGCGGCACGCGGACGCTGCCGTATCTCTCGGTGACATGGCGACCGTGGGACAGGCATGAGTTCGAGTTCACCTATTACCACGACTCCACCGACAGCACTCGCTATCTCAATCGCACGCTCCAGTTCAACGGCAATCAGCTTGACGTGGGCGCGCAACTCCATTCCCGCTTCACGCTGGACGCGGGCTCGGTGGGTTATCGGTATTGGGCCTGGATCGGCGAGCGCGGCGCCTTCGGTGTTTCGGGCGGCCTGCAGTTCTACCGCTTCAGCCTCAAGCTCTCGGGTAACGCCTTTGCGGCCAACGGCAGCGGTTCGGCCACCGCGAGCGGCAGCCGCACGGCACGGGTATCGAGCAACCTGCCCGATCCGTCCATTGGCGTCTCGTATCGCTACCAGGCGGCGAGCTGGGTTCGCATCGTGGCCGATGCCGGCGCGTTCAAGGCCAACATCAACCAGATCGATGCACGGCTTTACAACGCACGCGTTGGCGCCGAGTTCTATCCGTGGGAGCACTTCGGCATCACCACCCAATACGCGTTCAACAAGATCGATGCGGACGTGAACAAGTCAAACTTCAACGGCAATGTGAATTTCAGGTTCAAGGGATTCCAGTTGCTGGTCAGGGCTCGCTTCTGATCAGCCGTGGCTTCGCGCCAAGTACGTTGAAGCAGGTCCCATTGGCGTGGCAGCGGTTCGCACCCCGCGCGCCATAGCCAGCCCGTAACCAGCCAGGGGAACGTATGCGTGTGAGGGCGTGCGCGTCGGTGGGACTGGTGATGTCAGCGCTGGCCTGCTTCAGTACTTCGGCATATGCAACGGAAGGCGCCGGCGGCCTCTATCTTTTGGGAAGCCAGGCACTGGGGGCTGGATTGGCGCCCGCACCCGGCTGGTATGTATCGAGCGCGGTCGCTCAGTACAGCGGCGCCGTGGGCAGCACCTCCGTGGGTGGCGTGACACTGGTATCGCTGAAAAAGCGCGTCGACAGCATGGGCGTCAACCTGCTCTATGCGCCGGCCACGCCGATTCTCGGCGCCCAGGCCGCCATCTCCGTGACGGCACCCTACGCGTATCTTCGCCTCACTGGCGAAATCACCGGAACACGCCAGGCGAGCGGCTCAGTCAGCAATACGAACCTGGGTGACATGGCTGTCAATGGACGCCTGGGCTGGAAGGTCAACGACTCCTTCTCGCATGCCATTTCGTTGACTGTGTGGTGTCCCACCGGGGATTACAGCAAGGGCTTCAACGCATCCATCGGTCACAACCGCTGGGCAGGCGACGTGCTCTGGGCGATGACGTATCTATCGCCAACATCGCGTCTGGAACTCTCGGCCGCCGTGGGTTACGGCATCAACGGGCCGAACGACATCACCCACTACCGCAGCGGCAACGAAGCTCACATCGAACTTGCCGCCGGCAAGCGATTGTCGCCTCATTGGGTGGTGGGCCTGGCGGGCTACGCTTATCGACAAGTCACTGCCGACACGGGCCGCGGCGCGAATCTCGGCAGCCTCGAAGGGCGCGTGCTGGGCGCGGGGCCGGCCGTGAACTACGGCACGCGAATGGGAAGCCATGCCCTGGCCGTTGGCCTTCGCTACTACAGGGAATTCGATGCCCATGACCACTTCCACGGCGATGTGGTGATCGCATCGGCCACGTTCCGCCTGTAGCGCAAGCGCGCACGGTCTCGTCTTTGTCAGAAAATTTACGCCGCAATGCCCGTCCGTTGTAGCACCTTTACGCCCCATCGACGCAGCATGTCGCTACCGCTCGATGAGCGATGAAGGGCAACGAAAGCGTGAGCATATGGATCGTTCATGGACCGCATGCAGCCAGCGGCTCCTTCACCCAGGACGTGCACCGACAACTTCAGCAACAAGCCGATGCCGCGGGGCGCACACTGGAACTCCGCGAGTGCAGCAACTTGCGGACCTTCGTTGGCCATGTATGCGCCGCCAGGAATGACGACACGGAGTTCGTCCTGCTCGACCCCGGCGAACTCGCATCGCAAGTGCGTGAACACCCCGAGGCGGGCCTGATCGATGCGCTCGACAGCCTGGCTGCACCGTACATCGAGGTTCACGAGGCGTGTGACGCCGAACTGGAGCACGAGGTCGGCACCCACAAGGCCCCTCTTGCCACCGTGATCATCAACGGCAACATCGGCAGCGGCTATCGCATCGGCCTCGGCATCGCGCTGCGGCAACTGGGCGAGGTGCACCGTTCCGAGGAAGGCGGCACGTCTCCCGCTCCCCTCATCGCTTAGTCATGCGACGCCATGCAAACGTTCAGGCCGCGCCGTGCCGCTTGTCACCGACAGCCCCCGTCGCCTTGGTTGCCGGCTTGTGCTGTATGAAGAAAACCGCACTCACGCCGCTCAGCAAAGCCAGCACGGCTGACAGCCCCATCACCCAGCGAAAGCCGGTGACGAAAGACAATCCGATGGCGTGTTTCACCGCCGCCGTCAACTCGGCTGGATAACCGGACGGCACGACGATGCCGGCCAGCTTTTCGCGCTGCGCAAGAACCGACTCCACCAACACCGAAGGTGCGTGCAAATCGCCCAGGCGCTGGCCCAGCGTCTCATTGAAACTCAAGGTCAGCACCATGCCGAACAGCGCAATGGCCAGCAAGGGGCCGGTACGCGATACGGCGTTGTTCACGCCGGATGCCGTCCCTGCCCGTTCCTCGCCCACGGCATTCATCACAGTGGTGGTCAACGGCGCAACAGTGATGCTCATGCCCAGGCCGAGGATGCAGATGGCCGGGAAGAACACCACCCAATAGCTGCCCCCGATGGATGGCCACGCGAACAGCGCGAAACCCGCGGCGGCGATCAATGGACCCACGATCAGCGGCAGGCGCGAACCAAACGTATCAACCAGACTCCCCGCCCAGCGCGAGAGCGCAAACATGATCGCGATGAACGGCAGCAAGGCCGCACCCGCCTCGGTGGCACCATACCCTTGCACCTGGATCAGGTTCAGCGGCAGAAAAAACAGGCTGCCACCCAACGCCGCGTAGAGCAGCAAGGTAAGCACATTGGCGCCCGCGAAATTGCGTTCGCGAAACAAGGCCAGCGGCAACATCGGCCCCGCGCTGCGTGCCTCCACGCGAACAAACAACAGCAGCGCGAGTACACCAATGGCAGCCGCCATCCATACCAGGCTCGAAGACCAACCTTGTGACGGCGCTTCGATAAGCGCGAACACCACGCCCGCCAGGCCCAGCGTGACCAGGGTGGCGCCAAGCACGTCGATCTTGTTGCCCACCTGCCCGCGGCTTTCCGGCACTTTCCTGGCGCAGATCCACAGCAGCGCGATGCCCACCGGCGCGTTGACCAGGAAGGCCCATATCCACGAATAGTGATCGACCAGGAAGCCGCCGATCACCGGCCCGATGGCCGCGGTGATTCCGCTGCAGGCCGACCACGTGCCAATGGCCGCGCCGCGTTGCGACGTCGCGAAGTTGGCGCTGATCAAGGCCAGGCTGCCGGGCACCAGCAATGCTGCGCCGATGCCCTGCAACGCACGCGCGACAATCAACGGCATCACTGCGCCGGCATACGCGCAGGCGATGGACGCCGCGGTGAACAGCGCCGTGCCGATCATGAAAATACGGCGACGCCCGTAGCGATCTCCCAGCACGCCGCCCACCAGTAGCAAGGACGCGAGAAACAGCGCATAGGATTCCATCACCCACTGCGCATCGGCCGTGGTGGCGCCGAGCTCCCGCTGGATCGACGGCAACGCCACGTTGACCACCGTGCCATCCATGAAGGCCATGCTGGTGCCAAGAATGGAGGCGAGCAGGATCCAGCGCTGTGATGCCGCCGCACACGGTTGCGACGACGCTGCACTCAAGATCACGCCGCTGTCGCAGGGAGGCTTTCCGATCTGGCTCATGGCACCGTTTGCGGAAGCGGATTCCGCAAGAGCTTACAACGCTTTGCACGAGATACAGAAATCGTTGCCCGCCCGAATCGATGCAGCACGCATGTTTGCTCCCACTCTCACGAGAACTTGCCTGCCGTGCGCTCACCGTGCACGCTTGCGCCCCTGTGTATTAACCATACTCGCTGGAAGGAAGCACCATGAAACTCGGCATGATCGGCCTGGGCCGGATGGGAGCCAACATGGCTCAGCGTCTGATGAAGGGCGGACACCAGATCGTAGGATTCGATCCGCAAGCGGCCGCGCGGAAGGATCTCGAAGGCAAGGGCGCGCAAACGGCGGATTCGCTCACCGCACTCGTTGCCGCCCTGCCCTCGCCGCGAACGCTGTGGCTGATGGTGCCGGCCGGCGAAGCCACCGACGCCAACCTGGATGCGCTGCTGCCGCTGCTCGCCGCAGGAGATACGATCATCGACGGCGGCAACTCGTTCTACAAGGACAGCATGCGTCGCGCGAAGCGCTTCGCGGAGCGTGATATCGCGTACGTCGACTGCGGCACCAGCGGCGGCATCTGGGGCCTGGACGAAGGCTACAGCCTGATGATCGGTGGCGACGAAGCCGCGGTCGAACGCATGCGTCCGATCTTCGAATCGCTGGCACCTGCCAAGGATCGTGGCTGGGCTCGCGTGGGGCCGGCAGGCGCAGGCCATTTCGCCAAGATGGTTCACAACGGCATCGAGTACGGCATGATGCAGGCGTATGCGGAAGGCTTTTCCATCCTGCGCCACAAGGCCGAGTTCGACATGGACCTGCAGCAGGTGGCCGAGATCTGGCGCTACGGCAGCGTGGTTCGCTCGTGGCTGCTCGATCTCACCGCCGACGCACTGAAGAAGAATCCGGACATGTCGGGCATCGCGCCGTATGTCGCCGATTCCGGCGAGGGTCGATGGACAGTCGACGAAGCCATCGAATTGAATGTGCCGGCGCCGATCATCACGCAGTCACTGATCGAACGTCTGCGCTCGCGCGACAAGGACTCCTTCACCGACAAACTGCTGTCGGCCATGCGCAACGAATTTGGCGGCCACCCCATCAAGAAGGCATGAGGACAGCGCGCCCGGAGCGGCGATCGGCCAAGATCGCTATCATGGGCGCATGCCCAATCTCGCTGACCTGCCTGCGTCGCCGCTTCTGAACGAAGTGCGACGCGATGGATTCGCCTTTGCGCCCGCCGACACCATGCGCCCGCTGCTGACCTCGTCGGGCGGGCTGTCGGACTGGAACGATTTCGCCGACAGCTGGAATCAGCTGGAGCCCGATCCATACCTGGCCGCCAAGGGCCGCTTTCGCCGCCGACGCCATGCGACGTTCTCCGCGCTCGCCCATGGCGACGTGACGCCGGAGCCCCATCAGCCGCATTTTCAGGCGCTGCAGTACAACGCGCTGCAGGGTGGCATCGAGCGCTGGTTCGAACCCATCGTCGACACTGTTGTGCACGGCAACTCGCTACGCACCATTCTCGATTTCTGCCACGCCTTCTTCGGCTCGCTGGCACCATCGGTCGAACGCTGGCACATCGAAGTCCATCAGTTTCGCATCGAGGCAACGGCTGGCACCGCGGGCGAGCCGACACCGGAAGGCAGTCATCGCGACGGCGTGGATTATGTCCTCGTGCTGCTGGTGAACCGCCACAACATCGCCAGCGGCACCACCACCATCCATGCGCCGGATGGACGACTGCTGGGCGACTTCACGCTCACGCATCCGCTGGATGCCGCACTGATCCACGACCCCAGCGTCTTCCACGGCGTCACTCCGGTGCTGCCGCTGGTGGCCGACGAACACGCGTTCCGCGATGTGCTCGTGGTGACGTTCCGGGCATCGCCCGCCGCGGCCGGCTGAGCGCAGATCGCACTGAAACCCGCGCTACAGCACATCCTCCGACGCTGCGTCGCCCGCATCGTTGGCGGCGCGCGCCGTGGCGCTGTAATGCCTGGGCGAAAGCCCCACGATGCGCTTGAACGCATGACTGAATGCGCTCTCCGACGCGTAACCCAAGGTCTCGGCTAGCGTTGCCAGCGGCGCATCGCCATGGCGCAAGGCGTGCTCGGCCAAACGCATGCGCCAACGGGCCAGATAGGAGAGCGGCGCTTCACCAGCCACGGCCTTGAAGTGCAGCGCGAAACTCGTGCGCGACATGGCGCACGCCTTCGCCAACTGATCCAGCCGCCACGCGCGGCCGGGCTCGCCGTGGATCAATCGCAATGCCGGCGCCAACCGCGCATCGGTCGCCGCGCGCAGCCAGCCCGCCCGCCACGACCCACCCGCCGCCAGATGCGCGCGCAAGACCTGGATGAAAAGCAGATAGCCAAGCTGCATGGTCGCCAGCCCCGATCCCGGCAGGTCGTCGCGCTCGCGCACCAGTTGATCGAGGATCCAGCGCAAGGCGTGCGCCTCGGGCGCGCTGCCCTGTACGTGGATGAAAGGCGGCAGCACATCGGCCAGCAACGCACCGTAATCGGGATGCAGGCGCACGTGGCCGCCGATCTGCAGCACCTCGGCATCGGCGCGCGTCGCACCGCCCACGCTGACGATGGGATCGATACGCCCCGCGAACAACGCATGCGCTTCCACGGGAGTTGATTCGATATTGCTGGCCAAAACGAAACTGCGCTGGGCCGACAGCAGGACCACATCGCCCGACGCCATGCGGATCGGTGTCGCTTCATCGTCCAGCTGAAGCCAACATTCACCGCGCACCGCGGCAAAGAACTTGATCTTGTCGGGCGCCGGAAAGCGGATGGCCCAATCGCCGGACGCCGCGAAGCCGCCGGACATCAGCGACTGCACGTCGGCCAGCTTGAGAATGTCGGAGAGAGGGTCGTTGACCATGCTTGAACGATTGAGCATGAATGGTGAATTTTCAAGTATTCATCGTACGCCGCCGCAAGCTTAGGCTGGTCGCAACTTCCCCAGGAATCTCTCCATGCCTTCCCTGCAGACTCCCCTTGGTTCCGGTTTTGGCGCAGCAAGCACGGCACGCGAGGTGCTCGCCGGCATCGATCTCTCCGGCAAGACGGCCATCGTCACCGGCGGCTACTCGGGCATCGGCACCGAGACGTCACGTGCGCTGCGCGCCGCGGGCGCACGCGTCATCGTGCCCGCACGCGATACCCAAAAAGCTAAGGCCGCGCTCGACGGCATGGATGTGGAACTGGCGGCCATGGACCTGGCGTCGCCCTCCTCCATCGATGCCTTCACGGCAGCGTTCGTGGCGTCCGGCGAGCCCTTGCATATCCTCATCAACAGCGCAGGCGTGATGGCTTGTCCGCTGACGCGCGATGCACGCGGCTACGAGCTGCAATTTGCCACCAACCATCTCGGTCACTTCCAGCTCGCGGCGCGCCTGTGGCCTGCGCTTGTCCGTGCACAAGGCGCGCGCGTGGTTTCGCTTTCGTCATTGGGGCATCGCTACGCATCGGTCGACTTCGACGACCCGAATTTCGAACGGCGCGAGTACGACCGCTGGATTGCCTACGGCCAGTCCAAGACGGCCAATGCGCTGTTCGCCGTGGGGCTGGAAGCGCGCGGCAAGGCGCACGGCGTGCATGCCTTTTCGGTGCATCCGGGTCGCATCGTCACCGACCTCGCGCGCCACATGAGCGTGGAAGAACTGCAGAAGATCGGCGCAGTGGACGAACACGGCCAGCCCGTGATCGATCTGGCCCGCGGCATGAAGAGTCCGCAACAAGGAGCGGCGACCAGCGTCTGGGCCGCCACCAGCGCACAGCTCAATGGCTTCGGCGGCGTCTATTGCGAGGATTGCGACATCGCCGCCCTGGCGCCGGAGGAAGATACGACGGCACCAGGCAGCGCAACCCTGGCCTCGGGCGTACGCCCGTGGGCGGTCGATCCCGTGGCTGCCGAGCGCCTCTGGGTACTCAGCGAACGCATGACGGATACGGGCATCTAGTTGCCCGCGAGATATTGCGTCTTCACGTCCGCGAGAGATCGGCTCCGGTACCAAAGGGCAATGTTCTTCCCACCCCTCTTGTGACTAACTGATCGTCTGCCCATCGCCGCCCCGGCGGCGATGGGCACGCGAAACACAGTGACGCCATGATCACGTATCGCACGACCCAGGTTCAGGGCCTGACCATCTTCTATCGCGAAGCTGGTCGCTGCGACGCGCCATGCGTTCTGCTGCTGCATGGATTTCCCTCGTCGTCGCGCATGTACGACAGGCTGATGCCGACGCTTGCGGAGCGCTACCGTGTCATCGCTCCCGACTACCCGGGCTTCGGCCACTCCGATGCGCCAAGCCCGGAGACATTCGCCTATACGTTCGATCACATCGCATCAGTGATGGATGCCTTCGTGGATGCCTTGAACATCCGGCGATGCACGCTGTTCGTGCAGGACTATGGCGGGCCCGTCGGATTTCGCCTGGCACTCATGCGGCCCGAACGCATCGACGCCATGATCATCCAGAACGCCGTTGCTCACGAGGAAGGCCTGGGGCCGCTATGGGAAACACGTCGCCAGTATTGGGCCGATCGCGCGCCCTGGGCCGACAAGCTGCGCGCGAACCTGATCTCGTTCGACGCGGCAAGACAGCGTCACCTGGGCTCCGATCCTCATCCGGAACGCTACGATCCCGACCTGTGGACGGATGAATCGGCCTTTCTCAGTCGCCCCGGACAGGATCGCATCCAGGAAGATCTGTTCTACGACTACCGCACGAACGTGGCCTCGTATCCGGCATGGCAGGCCTTCCTCAAACAACGCAAGCCACCGCTGCTGGTGGTCTGGGGAAAGTACGACCCGTCATTCACCGTGGCCGGCGCGTGGGCGTACAAACAAGATGTTCCCGACGCGGAAGTCCACATTCTGGATGCCGGCCATTTCGCGATGGACACCAAGGTCGATGAAGTGGCGACGCTCGCCCAGGGTTTCCTCGATCGCCACCACGCCAACGCAACCGCGCCGGGCGGCATCGGCGTGTCATGAACGCCGCACATCACACGACTACGAACTCACGGGAGCGCACGCCATGTCTCTTTGGAGAATCATCCTTCCCGCAATCACCGTCGGCATGGCCTGCCTGATGCCCGTGACGGCCGTCGGTGGTGGACTGCCGGTGAAGAGCTTCGGTTCGGTGCTGCCGGAAAACATCGAATGGGCGCCGTTTCCGGCCTTTCCTCCCGAGGCACGCCTGGCCATCCTGGTGGGCGACCCAAAGAAGCCCGGCCCGTACGTCGTGCGCGTCAAGGTGCCTGGCGGCGTGAAGCTCATGCCGCACACGCATCCGGAGGATCGCATCTACACCGTGATCTCGGGCGTGTTCTACATCGGGCTCGGCAAGACGTTCGACGAATCCAAGCTGGTCGCCTACGGTCCCGGCAGTGTCGTCGTGCTTCCGGGGAATACGCCGCACTTCCACTGGGCCAAGTCCGGCGAATACGTGACCCAGGTGTATGGGTATGGACCGCTCGGCATTGACTACGTCGACCACAAGGACGATCCGCGCAGCCACTAGCGAGCTGCTTCCATCGTTCATCGCCGCGCGATGCTGACGCGCCTGCAAACACGCCTCAAAGATGGTCGACGTCGATCATCGCTTTGGCGAATGCCTCCGGCGCTTCCTGCGGAAGGTTGTGGCCGATGCCGCCCTCGATGAGCCGGTGCGCATATTTTCCCGAGAATTTCTTTGCGTAGGCGCCGGGCTCGGGATGTGGCGCACCATTGGCATCGCCTTCCATGGTGATGGTCGGCACCGCGATCACAGGGGCTTCGGCGAGTTTCCTCTCGTACTCGTCGTACTTGGCCTCGCCGTCCGCTAGGCCGAGACGCCAGCGATAGTTGTGGATGGCGATGTCCACGTGATCGGGGTTTTCGAAAGCGGCCGCCGAGCGATCGAAGGTGGCGTCGTCAAAATTCCACTTGGGCGAGGCAAGCTGCCAGATGAGCTTGGCAAAGTCATGGCGGTATTTGTCGTAGCCCGCCTTGCCGCGCTCCGTAGCGAAATAGAACTGATACCACCACTGCAGCTCCGCCTTGGGTGGCAGCGGCATCTTTCCTGCAGCCTGGCTGCCGATGAGGTAACCACTCACCGAGACGATGGCCTTGCATCGCTGCGGCCAGAGCGCCGCGAGGATATCCGCCGTTCGCGCACCCCAATCGAATCCACCGATGGTGGCCTTGTCGATCTTCAGGGCGTCCATCATGGCGATGGTGTCCACGGCCAACGCCGAGGGCTGGCCGTTGCGCATGGTGTCGTTCGACAGGAATCGGGTCGAGCCGTAGCCGCGCGCATACGGAACAATCACGCGGTAACCGGCGGCAGCCAGCAGTGGCGCCACGTCCACATAGCTGTGGATGTCGTACGGCCAGCCATGCAGAAGCAGCGCCACCGGTCCCTTGGCGGGGCCGGCCTCGGCGTATCCGATGTCCAGCACGCCCGCCTTCACCTGCTTGAGCGTCGTGAATGATGTGTGCGTCCCCGCTTTTGCCGCCGGCATGGCGGGGCTCGCAGGACCCTGCTGCCCATGAGCGACGGACGCAACACCCAACTGCGCGGCAGCCAGCGTCATGGCTGCCGCACCCACGAGATGGCGGCGGCGCTGGTCGATGTCTTCGGGTAGCACGATCTTGTCCATATCCAGCCTCATGAACTCGGCGAACGCAGGTGGTGATGCGTGAATCAGCCAAACGTGAACACGAATGCCTCGGCGCCCGGATCGAGAAATTCGATGTCGAACTCGCGGTCGGAAACAGGCAGGGGCTGACGTATCAGTTGATACATGCGCGGCTCCGACACCGTGCCATCGCCCTGCTCGTCCACGTCGATGCCATGGGCGACGCCGGGCGGCTTGCCGTCGATGGTGACGCGAAACCGCACGGGCACGCCGGGCTTGGCCGGACCCATCACGAGATGAAGGTCGCGGGCGTGAAAGCGGTAGACCAGGTGTCCACCCGTCTTGTTGAGTACTGCAGACTGCTTGCCCACCGTCCAGTCGCCGACGAGCGCCCAATGATTGAGGGTGAGTCGTGCAGGCGCGGCATAGTCGCTGCGCCCGCTGAATACGCCGCCTCCGGTGGAGGAAAAGTTGGCGCGACGTTCGGAACCGACATAGGTTTCGGGCGACTGCATGTCTTCCCAATCGGCAGCGGCCTCGACGCCACGCGGATCGACCGCGACCAGGTCACGACTCACCTTGGTCGCGCCGGCCTCGACGAGCAGCTGCTGGATGACGCGCTCGGACGCGTCGTACTCGCCTTCGCCAAACACATGGTGCCGCAGTTGCCCTTTGGCATCGACGAAATACAACGCCGGCCAGTAGGCGTTGTTGAAGGCCTGCCAGATGGCGTGGTGACTGTCGACGGCCGTCGCCACCGGTGCGCCAAAGCGCAGATCCTTCACCGCCTTGGTGACGTTGGCGAGGTCGCGCTCGAAGGCAAACTCAGGCGCATGCACGCCGATCACCACCAGCCCCTGGTCCTTGTACTTTTGCGCCCAGGCGCGGATGTACGGCAGCTGGCGTATCGAGTTGATGCACGAATACGTCCAGAAATCCACGAGCACCACTTTTCCGCGCAAGCCTTGCGGCGTGAGCGGCGGCGAGTTGAGCCATGCAATGGCTCCGTCGAGCGAGGGAAGCTTGCCCTCCCGAGGCAACTCGATCACGGCGGCGGCCGGCGTGGATGCACTCTTGTCTCTCGCGTACACGGTGAGCGGGGCTCCCATGGTCAAGGCAATGATCGCGACCAGCACGAGCCGCTTTGTCTTCATGATGTTCGCCTTCCCAAGCATGGCAAAAGCAGGTTCGAGGGCACGCGTCGATCGCGGGGCCCTCGAACCTTCATCGACACACGCCCCGTGCCGATGCAACCGTTGGCACCTTCCGCTATTTCATGATGCTGAGCAGCGCCTTCGCCGTTTCCGTGGATGAGGCAGGGTTCTGGCCGGTGATGAGGCGTCCATCGATGATGGAAAAACTCACCCAGTTGTCTTTCTTCTCGAACAGTCCGCCAAGGCGCTTCAATTCGTCTTCGACGAGGAAAGGCACGACATGGGTCAATTGAACCTCTTCCTCTTCCGTATTGGTAAAGCCGGTCACGCGCTTGCCCTTGACGATGGGTTCGCCCTTGTAGGTCACATGGCGCAGCACGCCCGGCGCGTGGCACACCGTCGCCACCGGCTTGCCGCTGTCGTAGAACGACTCGATCAGCTTGATCGACACCGGATCTTCCGCGAGGTCCCACATGGGCCCGTGGCCGCCGGGGTAGAACACGGTGTCGAAATTCTCCGAGGAGACCGAGTCGAGGCGCCCGGTATGGGCCAGCATTTTCAGGGCGGCCGCGTCCGCCTTGAAGCGCGTCTGTGCAGGCGTCTGATTGTTGGGATCGTCGCTCTTGGGATCGATCGGTGGTTGCCCGCCCTTCGGGGACACCACGGTCACGTCGATGCCCTGGTCGGTAAACACGTAATAAGGCGAGGCAAACTCTTCCAGCCAGAAACCGGTCTTGCGCCCGGTGTTGCCGAGCGTGTCGTGGGAAGTGAGGACCATGAGGATCTTCATGCGCTTTTCGTGCCTGCCATCATGGGAATAGCCATGCTTCGAATCACGGCGAACCTGCCGGGCACGGGGTTCATGCCCCGATGTCCAACGAGCGTGCACCCGCGGGCAAGCCAGCGTCTATCCAGCTTTGGTATCGGTTTTTCTTGCATCGAAAGGGCGATGGCAAGCGCGGACAAAGCGCGCGATACGCCCGGTCTCACTCGCAAGTGGCGGCAGCAAGAAGCATGCGGGAAAAAGTGGAGCACGTTCTTTCGGACGCGATGATCATCATTGATGCAATGACGATGACGATGAGGCGGCGGCGAATCGCCTCCGCAGCGCATGATCCCAAACCCCGCAGCTTAGCTTGCACCGGGTAATCGCCACGTCAACGTCTGCACAGCCGCGTTCCGCACGACACGCAGCAACGACGTTCACCCTATCCGCACCTTCACAGCGGCATCATGTACTTCCGTAGATGTACTGAAAGTCGTATGGCAAAGTCGATATTCCATGCGTCGCATGGAATATCGATGATGACAAGACCACGCATGCATTCATGGGGAAAGCGTGCGGTTACGGCGAACGGCAACAAACCGCCTCGCCGACTCGGCCGTATCGCCATCGCCTGCGCACGGGCCTGCGCTGTCGCAGCAACACCCAAGCACCATGGACGGACCTCTGAAGATCAGCGCATAACTTCGAGGAAGACCGCCGTGGAAACCGAGTTGACCCGGATCTTCGATGCACTGCCCGTCATCGCATGGATAGCGTTGCCCGATGGCCACGCGGATTTCATCAACCGATGCTGGTGCGATCTCGCCGGACGCGGCACGGAAGAGATATCGGGCCAGGGATGGATGGCACTGGTTCATCCGGACGATCTTCCCGCGATGCTGGCAAGCTGGCATGCCATGGTCGCTTCCGGCAAACCGGGCGAGTTGCGCGTGCGAATGCGCCACGGCGACGGCAACCATCACTGGCACCTGTTTCGGGTCGGCCCACTGAAGAATGCCTCCGGACATGTCACCCGATGGTATGGGATGGATACGGGTACCGGTGGACGACAGCAGCCGGCAGAATCCTCGCCCGCAAGCGAACTCGATGCACTCCTCACGATCGACGCCATGCCGCTTCCCGTCGCGATCACGGCACCGTCGGGCGAAGTCAGGCGCGTCAACCGGCATGCGTTGCACTATTTCGGAAGGAGCTTCGAGCAACTGAAGCGCTCGAAGGCGTCGGAGGTCGTTCACCCCGAAGACCTGCCGTACATCATCTCGGCGCAATCGAAAGCCTACGAAACCGGCTCGACATATAACGTCCAGAGCCGTCACCGTCGATCCGATGGCGTGTATCGCTGGTTCAACGTGGTGGGCATGCCGCTACGCGATGCGCAAGGACACATTTCCTGCTGGATGCACCTGCTGATCGACATCGACGATCAACGGCGTCCCGAAGAAGCGCTGCGCACGACCGAACGCAAGCTCCGGTCGATCATCCATACCATTCCCGCCCTGGTGTGGTCGGCACGCATCGACGGCTCGGTGGAGTTCTTCAACCAGCATTACCTCGACTACGTGGGACTCTCCGCGGAACAGGTTGCCGACTGGGGATGGAAGGCGGCCGTACACCCCGACGACCTCGATGGCCTCGCCGACTCGTGGCAACTCATCATGGCATCGCAGGCGCCCGGGGAAACCGAGGCCCGGTTGCGCCGCTTCGACGGCGAGTACCGATGGTTCCTGTTTCGCGTGAATCCGTTGCGGAACGAAGCCGGCCACATCATCAAGTGGTACGGCATCAGCATCGACATCGACGACCGCAAGCGCACGGAGGAGCAACTCCGGCGCAGCGAGGCGTTTCTCGCCGAAGGCCAGCGCATCAGCATGACGGGCAGCTTTTCCTGGTGCCTGGACGACAATGAGGTCATGCTTTCCGATGAGCTCTATCGCATCTTCGGGTTCGACCATGACACCACCGTCACGCTCGACCGGATCGCCGGCCGCATCCATCCCGACGACGCCACCCTGCACGCCGACAAGAAGAGTGATGCGCGCGAAGTCGGCTCCGACCATGACTATGAAATTCGCCTGCGCATGCCGGACGGGTCGGTCAAGCACGTGCACGTGGTTTCGCATTGTGCGCAAGGGCGCGATGGCCAGCGCGAGTACATCGGCGCCATCCAGGACGTCACCCAGCGCCGCGCGTCGGAGGAAACACTGGGCGCACTCCGTTCCGAATTGGCGCGCATGGCGAAGATCAACAGCCTCGGCGCCCTGACCGCGTCGATTGCGCATGAAGTGAATCAACCGCTGTCGGGCGTGATCACCAACGCCAGTACCTGCCTGCGCATGCTCGCCGCAGATCCGCCGAATATCGAAGGCGCCATCGAAACGGCAAGGCGCGCCATTCGCGATGGCCATCGCGCATCGGATGTCATCACCCGGGTGCGCGCGCTCTTCAGCAGGAAATCCTCGAACACGGAACGAGTGAACTTGAACGACGCAACGAAGGAGGTGATCGCACTGTCACAGAGCACGCTCAAAGCCAGCCGGGTCACGTTGAAGACGGACTTTTGCCAGGACATTCCGCCCGTCACTGGCGACCGCGTCCAGCTCCAGCAAGTCATCCTGAATCTGTTGCTCAATGCCTCGGAGGCCATGAATGGCGTGGATGACCGGCCTCGCGAAATTCTCGTCCGGACCGAAGTGGATGAGGACGCCCGGGTAAGACTCACCGTGCAGGATTCCGGCGTGGGCTTTGAATCGGAAGGCCTGGGCAAGATGTTCGAGACGTTCTACACGACCAAGAGCAGCGGCATGGGCATCGGGCTGTCCATCAGCCAGTCCATCATCGAGCGGCACCAGGGAACACTGCGGGCGCAGGCAAACAACGGGCCGGGAGCGACGTTCTGGTTTGCCATTCCACGCGCCGGCAGCGACATGCGAACGACCACCAGCGACAGCGATGCGACGGCACCCTTGCTGCGCGCAGCACGTGTCGCGGGAAGTTTGTGATTGCGATGCGTCCGCTCGTCACCGTGGTCGACGACGATGAATCGATTCGCGAATCGCTGCCCGATCTGCTCATGGCATTTGGCTTTTCGGCCAGGGCCTTTTCGTCCGCGGAGGAGTTCCTCACCTCCGATTGCTTCGGCACGGCCGGCTGCCTGATTCTCGACATGGCCATGCCAGGGATGTCGGGGCTCGAACTCCAGCGTGAATTGGACTTGCGCGAACGGCACATCCCCATCGTCTTCATCACGGGGAGCAGGAATGAATCCGTTCGCGACCTCGCCATCGAGCGGGGAGCCGTCGATTGTTTGTTCAAGCCATTCAGCGAGTCGGTGTTGTTGGCCGCATTGAACGCGGCGTTTCATTGAATCGAGCGGCCGGGGCGCTCTCGTTTTCGGAGACAGTCATGCGTTTGTTGAATGAATCTGACCGTGAATCCATTCCCCCCTCCCTTTCGCTTGCCGCGCCAACGGTGTTCGTTGTCGACGACGACTTTTCGGTGCGCGAAGCGCTCGACGCGCTGATCCGCTTTTCGGGCTGGCAACCGGAAACGTTCGCGTCCGCGCGGGCCTTCCTGGCACGACCTCGGGTGTTTGCGCCGAGTTGCCTGATCCTTGATGTGTCGCTGCCCGATCTCAGCGGCCTGGATCTGCAGAAGCTCATCGCCGTCGACCGCATCGACATGCCCATCATCTTCATCACCGGCTATGGCGATGTGCCCATGACGGTGCAGGCCATGAAGGCGGGCGCCGTCGAATTCCTCACCAAGCCGTTCGACGACGAGGTGCTGTTGCAGGCCATACGCAACGCCATCGAGCGCAGCCGCTGCGCGCTCGAGCAAGAGGCGCAGATGCGCGTGCTCGAGGATCGCTATGAATCGTTGAGCCGACGCGAGCGCGAGGTCATGGCGCTGGTGGTCGCCGGCCTGTTGAACAAACAGGTGGCAGGCGAACTCGGTATCAGCGAGATCACCGTGAAGGCCCATCGAGGACAGGTGATGCGCAAGATGAAGGCCACGTCGCTGGCCGACCTGGTGCACATGGCGGCTCGATTCGATCAGTTGCCTGGCGTCAAGAGTCTTGGCCCGGCGGGCACCTCGGCGGCCTGATTCGGAGGGGCCTTGCGGGTCAACCTCAAGGCCACTGCAAGGCACGTTTCGCGCTGCCGCCTGCCCACGTGAACGCGTGGCGCGTTCGCCGGGTTCGGGGTCGGCAGAAAGGCGACGCCGCGCGGGAGGCGCAGCGCCACCTCTTTCTGACTTACGGCGCCTTCGGGCCCTTCATCTGCTCGACGATGGCGAGCGACTTGCTCACGTGCTCGTTCGGATGCAGGTGGTCGGTCTCCGAGGAAAGCACGGAGGCGATCTTGCCGTCGCGGCCGATCACGAAGGTGGTGCGCTCGATGAAGCCGTGATCGATGGTGACGCCGCGCACGTCCACAGCCTTGGGATCGGCGGCGGTGACCTTCAGGCCGTACGACGCAGCGATCGTGCCGTCAGGATCGGATGCCACGGCGAACTTGCCGGCGCAATAGTTCGGGTCGGACGAAAACGTGTTGAGGCGCTGGATGCTGTCTTCGGACACGCCGATGATGGTGGCGCCGGCGGCCGCGAACTTCTCCTTCTCAACCGCAAAGGTGTGCGCTTCGATATCGCAGCCGCCCGTATAGGCGGAGGGGAAGAAGTACACCACCACCGGGCCCGACTTCAGGGCGTCGGCCAGGGAGAACGAAATGGTCTTGCCCGCCTGGCTGGCCTTGGCGGTGAACACGGGTGCGGCTTCGCCCTGGCTGGTGGCTGCAAACGCCGGAACGGCAGCGGTGAAGGCAGTAATCGCCAATGCGCGCAAAAGGAAGTTGTTCATTGCAGTGGTAGCCCTTGTTGGAGGTGTTTCAGATGGATGCTTACCGAACGAGCCAATGCGTAGGTGCGCCGTCGACGACCGAAGGTTGCCCGCATTCGTGGCGGCATGGCGGTGGCCGGCGAAGAATAAATGACTTTAGATATATTATTTATTATGTTGAATAATATGTATTTTATTTTGTAGATTGGCCGCCAGCAGCGCCCGCAAGCCGCTCCTTGGCCGAACCGACGGCTATTCAATCATTCGCTGATCCACATCCACGGTTACCTCGACTTCGTCACGCCTCACAGATCAACCCGGCGACCGGGTCGCGCGCTATGCGACAGGGAGGGATCGATGCCGCGGCGATACCAGTTGCACCGCGATCACCACGAGGATGTTCAAGGCCAACGCCGCCAGGCCCGTGTACACACCGACATGGCTCTGGCCAATCGTCCAATTGTGTACGGGCTTGAGACCATCCATCCACGCCACCCACGTGCCGGCGACCAGGCCTGCGGCCCAACCGGCAAACAAGGCACGCCCACTCAACCACGACACGAACAAGCCGAACACCACGGCCGGCAGCGTCTGCAATATCCACATGCCGCCCAGCAACTGCAGGTCGAGCGCGAATTGCGTGGGCAGCAGCAGGATCACCAGCAGCGCCCCGATCTTCACGATGAGCGATGCCATCTTGGCGATCTTCGCCTCGCCCTGGGGCGTGATGTCGGTCGACACATAGGCTTTCCAGAAATTGCGCGTGAACACGTTGGCTGCGCCAATGCTCATCACCGCCGCAGGCACCAACGCACCAATGCCAACAGCGGCGAAGGCAAACCCCGCAAACCAGCTCGGGAACAGCGCCTTGAACAGTGCCGGCACCACTTCATTGTTGTTGTTCAACTTCAGGTGCGCCGCATGTCCCATGTAGCCAAGCAGGGCCAACAGGCCGAGCAGCAGCGTATAGGCAGGCAGCAGGATCGCGTTCTTGCGAATAGTGTTGCCGCTCTTGCTGGCAAACACGCCGGTGAGCGTGTGCGGATACATGAACGCCGCCAGCGCCGAGCCCAGCGCCAGCGTGGCATACGGCACCAGCTGGTTGTCGGCGAGCAGGATGCTTCCCGCGCCCTTCGCCTTGAAGTCGGCGTCGGCGGCCTGGAACACGGCCCCGTATCCGCCCAGCCTGGCAGGAATGAGACCCACGGCGACGATCACCACGATGTAGATCATGATGTCCTTCACGAAGGCGATCAGCGCGGGCGCGCGAATGCCCGACGAATACGTGTAGAACGCCAGCACCAGGAACGCGATGATCAGCGGCATCTCGCCCTTGAGCCCCATGGCGCCAAAGACGGCCGCCATGCCCACGAGTTGCAGCGCGATATAAGGCATCGTGGCCACTACCGCCGTCAGCGCCACGGCCAGCTCCAGAGGACGGCTGCCGTATTGCCCGTAGACCACGTCCGCGGCCGTGACATAGCCATGCTTCTTGGCGCAGTTCCAAAGCACCGGCATCACCATGAACACGAACGGGTAAACGATGATGGTGTACGGCAACGCAAAGAAGCCGTAGGCACCCACCGCATACACCAGCGCCGGCACGGCGATCACCGTATAGGCCGTATAGAAGTCACCGCCCACGAGAAACCAGGTGATCCACGTGCCGAACCGCCGGCCACCCAGCCCCCATTCGTCTATGCTTGACTTCACGTCCGCCTGCTTCCAGCGCGCCGCCAGGAACCCCATCACCGTCACCAGCAGGAAGAAGAACGCGAACACGCCTATGGCGACATAGTCCAGGTCAGTCTTCATGGTGGGTCATCCGGTAGACAAACCAGATCAGCAACACCGTGATGGGAACCCACAGCAGCTGGTACCAATAGAAGAACGGAAATCCGAACAGCGCCGGATCACCCTTGTTGTACGACGGCACGTACAGCAGGCACACGAAGGGAAGCAGAAGCAGCAGGCGTGTTCCCGTGGCTCCAGTTCGACGTTCCATGAAACATCTCCCGGGCAAGGCACATCCATCAGGCTGGCCGCGCGACGCGCCATCCATACGTCGCGGTATCGCAGGCGCTGGCAGGCCAGTGATCGTTCCGATCGATCAGGCAGGCACCATCTACACCATCGCCCTCAGCCTATACCTGCCGACCGAAAGCGATGATGAAAGTCGTGGCGCGAACCATTGCGACGAGGCCGGACGTTACGAAGGAAGCTCCAATGCAACGGCCGTGGCCTCACCGCCGCCGATGCAGAGCGATGCCACGCCGCGCTGCACGTTCGCGCGGCGCATGGCATGAACCAGGGTCACCAGCAGACGCGCGCCGGTCGCGCCGATGGGATGGCCCAGCGCGCAGGCGCCGCCGTGGACGTTGATCTTTTCGCGCGCAATGCCCAGCTCCTTGGCCGCGATCATCGGCACGACGGCGAACGCTTCGTTGATCTCGAACAGACCCACGCTATCCGTCGACCATGCAAGCTTCGTCAGCAGCTTGCGGATCGCCGGCACAGGCGCGGTCGTGTACCACGCGGGTTCCTGCGAATGCGTGGCGTGGCCTTTGACGACGGCCAACACGGGCCAACCGTTTTTCTCGGCCACCGAACGGCGCGCCAGCACCAGCGCGGCCGCGCCATCGGCATTGGCCGAGGCGCTTGCAGCCGTGATGGTGCCGTGCTCGCGGAAGGCTGGCTTCAGCGAAGGAATCTTTTCCACGGATACGCGCTGCGGGTGTTCGTCATCTTTCAGCGTGACGGTACCCGAACGATCGCGCAGTTCGATGGGCACGATTTCATCCGCAAATGCCTGCTCGCGCGCAGCCGATTGCGCGCGCTGCAGGGTCTCCATGGCCCATGCATCCTGGGCGGCGCGATCGAACCCGTAGCGTTCGGCAGCCATCTCGCCGAAGTCGCCCATGGGCCGGCCTTGTTCGTAGGCATCCTCCAACCCATCGAGCATCATGTGGTCGAAGATGCGGTCGTGGCCCACGCGGTAGCCACCCCTCGCCTTGGCGAGCAGATAGGGCGCATTCGTCATCGACTCCATGCCGCCGGCAACCACCACGTCGGCCGAACCATCGCCCAGCAAGGCATGCCCCAGCATCACTGCCTTCATGCCCGAGCCGCAGACTTTGTTGATGGTGGTCGCGCCCACGCTGGACGGTATATCCGCGCCCAGGGCGGCCTGCCGTGCGGGCGCCTGGCCCTGGCCCGCGGGCAGCACGCAGCCCATCAACACTTCATCGATGGCGTCGGGGGACACGCCTGCCCGCGCCATCGCCGCACGTATGGCAATGCTTCCCAAGGCATGACCGGAGAACGGTGACAGCGCGCCCTGGAACCGCCCCTGCGGCGTGCGTGCAGCGGCGACGATAACGACGGGATCGTAAGTGGACATGATGGAATCCGGCACGAGCTGCGAAGGAGCCATAAATTTATATTATCTACATCATATAAAAGTTAAACCGCATGAAAGAAGGGCTTAATCGTCGGCATGCCGACTGACTTTCCCCAGAGCTTCCGCAAAACGGAAACGCCTGCAGCTCCCGCGATTCCGGACGACCACCGCACGCCTGCAGCCATCAACCACACACGCGCGCGTTATCCTGATCGCCCCTCCACCGAGTGGCCCGACATGACACGCCAGCGCCAGCTTCCCGTCATTCCCGCCAGCTTCTTCGGCATCGTTCTTGGCCTCGCCGGATTGGGCAATGCCTGGCGAGCCGCACACCGTGTCTGGTCCTTGCCTGCCGTGGTCGGCGAGTCGCTGTTGCTGCTCGCCACGCTGGTGTGGATCACGCTGGTGGCCTTCTATGTGGCCAAATGGATCTATGCCAGTCATCACGCACGGAGCGAACTTTCCCATCCGGTGCAATGCTGTTTCGTGGGACTGATCGGCGTGTCGGGCATGTTGATTGCGGGCGCGATCCTTCCCTACTCACGCGGCGTCGCGCTTATTCTGTTCGTCGTCTGCGTGATCTATACCGTGCTCTTCGCTGCATGGCGTACCGGCACCTTGTGGCAAGGCGGCCGCGAAGCCGCGCACACCACGGCCGTGCTTTACCTGCCGACCGTGGCCGGCTCGTTCGTGACCGCCGCCGTCGCTTCCGCGCTGGGTTATGCGGATTGGGGGCAACTGGCGTTTGGTGCCGGCCTGTTTTCATGGCTGGCGATCGAGTCGGTGCTGATCCATCGGCTCTATACCGCCGAGGCCCTGCCCCTGCCTATTCGCCCCACGCTCGGCATTCAACTGGCACCGCCCACTGTGGGCGCCATCGCGTACCTGGGCATCAGCAGCGGGCCGCCCGATCTGTTCGTCCATGCACTGCTTGGCTATGGCCTGTTGCAGGCCCTGATCCTGATTCGCCTGTTGCCCTGGATACGGGCGCAGCCTTTTTCCGCGGGCTATTGGGGTTTCACGTTCGGCCTCAGTGCGCTGGCGAGCGCCCCTTTGCGACTGATCGAACGCGGGGAGACCGGCCCCATCGCTTTGCTTGCACCTTATCTTTTCATCGGCGCGAACGTGATCATCCTGGCCATGTCACTGGCGACCTTGAACCTGTGGGCCCGAGGAAAATTGCTGCCGCCCGTGCCTGCGCCCGCAGCAAGCTGAGCTTGCGCGTGGCTCCGCCGAAGCCCAGGCCCGGCGGAGCCACACCATCGATCAGGCGAGATCGAACCGGTCGAGGTTCATCACCTTCACCCATGCCGCCACGAAGTCCTTGAGGAATTTCTCCTTGCCGTCTTCGCTGGCGTAGACCTCCGACAGCGCGCGCAACTGCGCGTGCGCACCGAAGATCAGGTCGACGCGCGTACCCGTCCATTTCACCTTGCCCGTCTTGCTGTCGCGCCCCTCGAACACGTCACCCGAGGTCGACTTCCACTCCACGCCCATGTCCAGCAGGTTGCGGAAGAAGTCGTTGGTAAGGGTTTCCGGCTTGTCGGTAAAGACGCCATGCGCGTCCTTGCCCGCGTGCACATTGAGCACGCGCAAGCCGCCCACCAGCACGGTCATTTCCGGCGCGGTCAGGGTCAGCAACTGCGCCTTGTCCACCAACAGGTGCTCGGCGTTGATGGTGAACTTGCCCTTGAGGTAATTGCGGAAACCGTCGGCGAGCGGTTCGAGCATGCTCATCGACTCCACGTCGGTCTGTTCCTGCGAAGCGTCCATGCGGCCCGGCGAGAACGGCACCGTGATGCTGTGCCCGGCATTCTTCGCCGCCTGCTCGATGCCCGCACCGCCGGCCAGCACGATGAGGTCGGCCAGCGAAATCTTCTTGCCGCCGGACTGCGACTTGTTGAAATCGGCCTGGACGCCTTCGAGCACTTTCAACGCCTTCGCCAGTTCGGCCGGCTGATTGACGGCCCAATCCTTCTGTGGCGTGAGGCGAATGCGCGCGCCGTTGGCGCCACCGCGCTTGTCGCCACCGCGGAAGGTAGAGGCAGAAGCCCACGCCGTGGTCACGAGCTGCGAGACGGACAATCCCGACGAAAGGATTTTCTGCTTCAGCGCAGGCAGGTCTTTCTCATCAACCAGTGGATGATCGACCGCGGGAATCGGATCCTGCCAAAGCAGTTCTTCCTTCGGCACTTCCGGCCCGAGATAGCGCGCACGCGGACCCATGTCGCGATGGGTCAGCTTGAACCAGGCACGCGCAAACGCATCGGCAAACTGGTCGGGATTCTCCATGAAGCGCCGCGAGATTTTCTCGTAGGCCGGATCCATGCGCAGCGACAGGTCGGTGGTAAGCATCGATGGACCGATGCGCTTGTCCTTGTCGTGTGCATGCGGCACCGTGCCCGCACCTGCGCCACCCTTGGGTTGCCACTGATTGGCGCCGGCCGGACTCTTGGTCAGCTCCCACTCGAAACCGAACAGGTTCCAGAAGAAGTTCTGACTCCACTTGGTGGGCGTGCTGGTCCAGGTCACCTCCAGGCCGCTGGTAATCGTGTCCGCGCCCTTGCCGGTGCCAAAGCTGTTGCGCCAGCCCAAGCCCAGATTTTCGATGTCCGCACCCTCGGGCTCGGGGCCAACGTTGTCTGCCGGACCGGCACCGTGCGTTTTTCCGAAGGTGTGGCCGCCCGCGATCAGCGCGACGGTCTCTTCGTCATTCATCGCCATGCGACCGAAGGTGTCGCGGATATCGTGCGCGGCGGCAACGGGATCGGGATTGCCGTCCGGGCCTTCCGGGTTCACGTAGATCAAACCCATCTGCACGGCACCCAGCGGATTTTCCAGGTTGCGTCCGCCATCGGTGCGACTGGTCTCGCTGCCGTGCAATTCGGCCTCGGCCACGAGCACGCCTTCCTTCTCATGACCGGGCGCGCCCTTGCCGTAGCGGATGTCGCCGCCCAGCCAGGTCTTCTCGTTGCCCCAGTAGACGTCCTGATCCGGCTCCCACGTGTCTTCGCGACCGCCGGCAAAACCGAAGGTCTTGAAGCCCATGGTTTCGAGCGCGACGTTGCCGGTAAGTATCATCAGGTCGGCCCAGGAGATCTTCTGGCCGTATTTCTGCTTGATCGGCCACAGCAGGCGGCGCGCCTTGTCCAGGCTCACGTTGTCCGGCCAACTGTTGAGCGGCGCGAAGCGTTGCTGGCCGCGTCCGCCACCGCCGCGTCCATCGCCAATGCGGTAGGTGCCGGCGCTATGCCACGCCATGCGGATGAACAATGGACCGTAATGGCCAAAATCGGCGGGCCACCAGTCCTGCGAATCCGTCATCAGTGCCGCCAGATCTTTCTTCAACGCTGCCAGGTCGAGGCTCTTGAATGCTTCGGCGTAGTTGAATCCCTTGTCCAGCGGATTGGACTTGCTGGAGTGCTGGGCGAGCAGGTCCAGCCGCAGCTGCTTGGGCCACCAGTCGCGGTTCGTGGTACCGCTGCCGGCGGCGTGGTTGAACGGGCACTTTGCTTCGGTTGTCATGCGCTCTCTCCTTGGAAGGACGAACCCACTACTCGTTCTGCAATAGCGTCAGGTGTCCATGCCACACTCGAGAGGTAACCGCTGTCGGTCACCGAGGCGCATGATCCTGATCCGATGGAGGTGTCGTGACGCGAGCCGGCGGGTTTTGGCGCGCGTCGACATGCCCCGCAATCGTCGAGGTTACGCCGATCGTGGCGAAAGTTCCGTATTCGATGCGGCATTCCGCATCGCTTCGCGATTGATATTTCCTAACGTCGCCATAGGCGTTTTCTATCAGCGCCATGCCGCCGCCACACATCGCCGGCATGGTCTTGCGTGTCGGAAGAGAGAGCATCGGATGCCTGTCGAACCTTCGCACAAGGCGCCGATCAGGTAATGGGATGGCGCCACGCCCATCCTCATGTCGCTGGTGGTGCTGCTCATGATTGCGGCGGATATATGGAAACACGGCCTGCATGCGCCGCATCATCCCGACGACACGGCCGATCACATCGCGCAGCTGCTGATGTTCGGGCAGATCATTATGTTCCGGTTCGCAGCACCCGGGCGTTATCCGGCGCGGCGCACTCTGCCCACGCTCGCCTTGCAGCTTGCGCCATGGGTGACCACGTTTGTGCTGACTGTCGCCCTGACCTGGATGGCGCACGCGGCCACACGCAGGCACCAGGTGAAGCATCGCGATGCGACGACGAGCAGGAGGCTTTGCACCATCCCGGCCGCCGCATCGCGAGCCGTCGTGCTTAGGCTTTCTTCTTGCCGGCCGTCTTTCTGACGGTGCGCTTCACGGCCTTCTTCGCCACTTTCTTGGCAGCCTTGGCACGCTTGGCGGGTGCAGCCGGCTTGGCCGAACCGTCGATCAGCAGATCCTGTTCCGACACGCCGCGACGCTTGAGCGCCTTCACGAACCAGGTCGGCTGACGGCCGCGTCCCGACCAGGTCACGGACGGATCGGAAGGATCACGATACTTCGGCGCTACCGAACCGGTCTTGCCCTTCACCACCTTCTTGCCGCGGACAGGATAAAGGTCCTGCAGGCTCAAGCCGCTCTGGCGGAGCAAGGCCTCGATCTTTTCCTTGACGGCCTGCACTTGCGCGGTGCGCGCCTCATGCATGTGAGCGCTCGCATTGGCGATAAGCGCTTCGAGTTCTTTAGGGGAAAGGTTCTTCAGATCAATAGCCATCGCTTTACCTATGTGGTGGAATCGGGCCCAGTCTAGGGCATTAAAGGCGCCAAGCCATCCTTATCGCTCTTTAAAAGTCCAATTCGCTGATGATGGACGGGCTTTGACCCGGCAAACGATACGATTGGCGACAGATAAAAGAAGGGTTCGGCTTTTCGGGACGCGACACACCCACGCGCATGCAAGGGAAACCTCATGAAGATCGAAACGCTGGCCATCGTGCTTTTCGCGGCATGGCTTCTATCCGAAATGTTGCTTCTTCGCACTACCAACGACCGCAGCGGCGCCAACGTGGATCGCCGATCCATGCTGATCCTGGCTTCCAGCAATCTGTTTATTCCGTGTGTGTGCATGGCTCTTTACCTATTCGGCATCGGCGCCAATGCATTTGGGCCTGCGATCAAAATGATCGGCATTGCGGTCATGCTGTTCGGTTTTGGCATCCGCTGGGCCGGCATGTGGACCTTGCGGAAATTCTTTTCGGCGAACGTTGCCGTGCAAGCCGATCATCGGCTGATCGTCCAGGGCCCTTACCGGTTCGTTCGCCATCCAGGCTATTTCGGCGGATGGCTGTCTTTCGTGGGCCTCGGGCTCGCGCTCGGCGATTGGCTTGCGCTGCTCATACTCGCCTTCCTCACGGTACCCGCGTTCCTTTTTCGCATCCGCGTCGAGGAAGGCATGTTGCGCCATGCCTTCCCCGATTATTCGGCGTACGCCGTGAAGGTGAAGCGGTTCGTGCCGTTCGTCTGGTAGCTCGCCCTCAACGATGGCGCATTGTCAGCGGCGCTTGGAGACTTCGGTGGCCGTGAGTTGTCCTTGCTGTCCGCCAAAGTGATTCACCACATAGTTCGACAGCGCCGCAATTTCCGCGTCGGAATAGGCGCGGCCAAACGATGGCATGAAAATGCGCTGGCCACTCACGTCGAGCTGGGTGCCATGCAGGATCACCTGGGTCAGGTTGGTAGCGTGCGGATCGCGCACCGATCGCAAGCCGGTGAGTGTCGCGTATTCCGTCTGACGTCCCTGGCCGTTGTCGAGATGACAACCCGCGCACGCGCCGACGAACAATTGCTCGCCAAGGCTGGCATTGGCCGTCGATGCCATGGCGGCGGGCGCCGCGTTCGCCTGCGACGCAGGCACGCCACCTTGCTGCGGCGGCACATCACGCAAGTACGCCACCAGCGCCGCGAGATCCGACGGCGTCAGATACTGCAGGCTGTGTTCCACCACTTCGCCCATGGGGCCGGATGCGGTGCCGCGGCCTGCGGCATGACCCTTGGAGAAGTAGTCGGTCAGCTCCTGATCGCTCCACGCGCCGACACCGTGCTCCTTGTCCGAGGTGATGTTGTACGCCTTCCATCCCTCCAGCTCGGCGCCAGCCAGCGCATCGCCGCGCTTCATCGCGAACGCCACGTTTCTCGGCGTGTGGCACTCGCCGCAATGGCCCAGCGCCGTCGCGAGATAAGCGCCGCGATTCCATGCTTCCGATTTGCCCTGTTCGGGCTGGAAACGCTCCTTCTTGAGGAACAACGCATTCCAGAGGCTGAGCGTCCATCGCTGATTGAACGGAAACGACAAATCGTTCGTCGGCGGCGGCGCATGCACCACCGGCAGACTGAACAGATAGGCCTTGATCGCCAGGATGTCGTCGCGACTCAAGGCCGTATAGGAGGTGTACGGAAACGCCGGATACAACGGATGACCATCCTTGTCGACGCCGGCATGCAGCGCGCGCACGAAATCGTCGTCGCTCCAATTGCCGATGCCGGTTTCCTTGTCCGCGGTGATGTTGGACGAGTAGATCGTGCCGAACGGCAGCTTGAAGGGCACGCCTCCCGCATAGGCCGCGCCGCCGGGCACGGTATGGCAGGCCACGCAATCGGCCGCACGCGCGAGATATTCGCCGCGCGCCATCTGCGAGGCCAGATCCGGTGGCGTGCCGGCACCGACCGGCTGCCCGGCCTGCTCGTTGCCACTGTGCGTGACGGTGAGCAACGCATAGCCCGTGAACGCCACGCCCGCCAGCACGACGACGCCGACGATCCACCCGATGGCACGTCCGAGTTTCATGTCCGCCTCCTCGCCGATGCGGTAGGCCCTTCCGATACGGAAGAATGATCCGGCGTGGTCGCCGCCATGACGGCGTCGAGTGCCTGCTTGTCCTGCACGAGCGCCGCCTTGTCGATGGGAAGCGATCGCAGGCGCACGCCGGTCGCCGCGAAAATGGCATTGGTCAGGCTTGGCATCGCCATCACGGTGCCGGTTTCACCGATGCCGCCTGGCGTTTCCTTGCTGGGCACGAGGTACACCTCGGTCGGCGGCGTCTGGTTCATGCGCAGCACGCGGTAGTCGTTGAAGTTGCGCTGCTCGACGGCGCCGTTCTTCAACGTGATGCCGCTGTAGAGCGCCGCACTCCAGCCGAACACGAGGCCGCCCTGGATTTGCGCCTCCACCGTGTTGGGGTTGATCACGGTGCCGCAGTCCACGGCCGCCACCGCACGATGCATGATCACTTCGCCCTGCGGCGACACTTCCACTTCCATCACCACGCAGAGGAAACTGCCGAACGGCGCGGCCAGTGCAATACCGCGGCCATGGCGCGCAGGCAGAGTGCTTCCCCAGCCCGACTTTTCCACGGCCAGATCCAGCACGCCGCGGGCGCGCGGGTTGTCGCCCAGCATGTCGCGGCGATAGGCCACCGGATCCTTGCCGGCGGCATGCGCCAACTCATCGACAAAACTCTCCACCACGAAGACGTTGTGCGTCGGCCCCACGCCGCGCCACCAACCCACGTGCAGACCGCTGGGCATGTCGTGCCGCACCCAGTCCACACGGAGATTGGGAATCTCGTAGGGCAACTCGGCCGAGCATTCCACCAGGTCCGGATCGAGGCCGTTCTTGCCCATCGCGCCCGGCGCGAATGTCGCCATGACGGAGGCGCCGGTGGTGCGATCGGTCCATGCCACGGGACGGCCCTGGTCATCCAGCGTGGCCGAAATGCGATCGTAGTAAGCAGCACGATAACGGTCTTGCGCGATGTCTTCTTCGCGCGTCCAGATGATCTTGACCGGATAGTTCACCTGTTTGGCGATGGCCACGGCCTGCTCGACGGAATCCTCGAACAGTCGCCTGCCGAAGCCGCCGCCCATGTACTGGTTGTGCACCTGGATGGCTTCCGCAGGCAGCCCCGTGACCTTCATGGCCACATCGACGCAACGCGCCGGCACTTGCGTACCCACCCATATTTCGCAGGCATCCGGGCGCACGTGCACGGTGGTATTCAACGGCTCCATGGTGGCGTGCGCCAGCATGGGCAGCTGGTAAGTGGCGGAGACGACCTTGCCTTTCGCGTTACCCACCTGCCCGACTTCGCGACCAAGAATGGGCGTGCCGTGCTCGGAAGCCTCGGCCAGGTCCTTGAACAATTGCTCGGTGGTGAAGTTGCCGTTCGCGCCGCGATCCCAACGGATGTCCAACGCTTCCAGACCCTGCTTGGCCGCCCAGAAATGTTCGCCGACCACGGCAACGGCATCGTCCAGCTTCACCACCTGGAGCACGCCGGGAATCGCGCGGGCGCGCGTATCGTCCACCGACACCAGCTTGCCGCCGAAGGTGGGGCTGGCCTGCACCGTGGCCACCTTCATGCCGGGCACGCGGATGTCGATGCCAAATGGCAAGGTGCCGTCGACCTTGCCTGGCGTGTCCACGCGACGCAACGGCTTGCCAATCAGCTGGAAATCCTTGGGATTCTTGAGCGGCGCCTTCTCGGGCGGCGTGACCTTGGCGGCAGCATCGGCCAGCTCGCCATAACCCAGCGTGCGCCCGCTGGCGGTATGCGTGACGACACCGCGTGCGGCCGTGCATTGGTCGGGATCCACCTTCCATCGCTGCGCTGCGGCCGCCACCAACATGAAGCGCGCCGCGGCGCCGGCGTCACGCAGGGTGGTCCAGCAAAAACGGATGGTGGTGGAACCGCCCGTCGCCTGGTCGCCCAGCAACGGGTTCGAATAGAGCTTGCGGTTCGGCGGCGCGTGCTCGACCGTGATCTGGTCGAGCCCCACATCCAGCTCCTCGGCCAGCAGCGTTGCCTGCCCGGTGTAGGCGCCCTGCCCCATTTCGATGCTCGGCATCACCAGTTGCACGCTGCCATCGCGATTCACCCGAACGAAAGCGTTGGGCGCGAACTCGGGATGATCGGCATCGATGCGCGCATGCTCGATGAATCCCCACGCGCGCCCCGCACCGCCCAATGCCATGAAGGCCACCACCAGGCCGCCGCGCTTGAGCCATTCGCGCCGCTCGGGGTTCTGCAGCTCGATCTCTTCCGGCACTCGATCAACCTGGGCTTGATCAACACGAAGCATCATGGCGAAGTCTCGACAGTCAGGCAGTGGACGGAACGACCGATTCTCAGGCGATGGTTTGCGGAAGCGTGACCTGGCCGGTGGCGGCCTGCTTGATCGCGGCGCGGATGCGCACATAGGTGCCGCAACGGCAGAGGTTGCCGGACATGGCCGAATCGATGTCCGCATCCGTGGGCGTCGGCTTCTGCGCCAACAACGCGGTAGCCGTCATGATCTGCCCGGTCTGGCAATAGCCACACTGCGCCACCTCGATGCCCAGCCACGCCTGTTGCACGCGCTTGCCGATGTCGGTGGCCCCGATGCCTTCGATGGTGGTGATCTTCTTGCCCACCGCGCCAGCCACCGGCAGCACGCAGGAACGCACGGCCTGGCCATCCAGATGCACCGTGCAGGCACCGCACTGGGCAATGCCGCAACCGAACTTGGTGCCATACATGCCAAGGACATCGCGCAACACCCAGAGCAGCGGCATATCGTCAGGGACGTCGACCTGCGAGTCCTGCCCATTGATGGAAAGAACGATCATCGGGATATCCCTTGCAAGGCGAAAGCACGGTGGCGATATGGCTGCCGGCAACACCCTCTGCGGCGACCGCATCGAGGCGCTCCAAGCGGAGTGCGGTGATCTTCCTATGGAGAAAAGAAAGAGCGAGTGAAGACGGCCACCGGTCTTGACGCAGTCTCCACGCGGTTCGATGCTGACTTCATACCATGAACGTGACGCAGGAATTCGAACCCCTCTACCGCGCCGCCCGGGCACTGGACCTGCGCGACGGAACGAGCCCGGCCGCGCTGGTCACCATCACACGCACGCGCGGCTCCACCTTCCGGCGGGCTGGCGCCAGCATGCTGGTGCAGCGCGACGGCCCACTGGTGTGCGAACTGTCCGGCGGTTGCCCGCAGCGCGACATCGTGCTGCGCGCGCAACAGGCTATGGAAAACGGCCAGCCGGCCCTGGTCGCCTACGGTCGCGAAAGCAATTTCGACGTCATGCTGGAAACAGGCTGCGGCGGCGAACTGGAGGTGTTGATCGAGCCCTGGCACCAGCCCGACGACGTGCACTTTCTCGATGCCATTGCGCAGCTGCGGGAACGACGCCTGCCCGGCGCCATGGCATCCGTGTTCGCCAGCCATGGCGACCCGCTGCCGCCACGCACGCAAAGGCTGGTGCATAGCGAGCAAACGGTGTGGTCCAACATCGGCCATGCCGCCTTGAGCGCGCAGATTCTTGCGGAGCTGACCACATCGACGATGGATGGAACCGCTGCCATCGCGCGTCCCGTGGAAAGCAGCGGCCAGCGCTACGACATCCTGCTGGAATCGCTGCGCCCGCCGCTCGCGCTCGTGGTCATCGGCGATGGCATCGGTGCGGAGGCGCTGGCGCTGCTATCCCTGCAGCTTGGCTGGCACACCACCCTGGTCAACCATCACGAATCCACTCGCGAGAGGATCGACGGCATCAGACAACTCACGGCGTCGCCGCGCTCGCTGGTCAGTCGCGTCACGCTCGACAGCATGACGTCGGTCGTCGTCATGACCCATCGGCTGGAACACGACCTGGCCTATCTCGGCGAATTGTTCGATACGCCCGTGGCGTACATCGGCGCCATCGGATCGCGCCAACGGGCCGAACAGATGCGCGCCAGCCTGCCCCGCCTCGATCCACGCCTGCACGCGCCCGCAGGCTTGGACGTGGGCTCGGAGACGCCCGAGGAAATCGCACTGGCCATCGCCGCTGAAATCCTGGCGACACGCAACGGCCGCAGCGGCGGCTCGCTCGTGCATTCACAGGCGCCCATCCACCCATGAGCCGTCGCGACCTGCACGTAGGCGCCATCATTCTTGCGGCTGGCAGCGCCAGTCGCTACGGCGCACTCAAGCAGGTCATCGCCATCGATGGCGAACCCATGGTCCGCCGCATTGCGCGAAACGCACTGGCCGCGGAGCTGCATCCGGTGGTCGTCGTGGTCGGCGCCCAGGGTGATCGCGTCATCGACTGCCTGACCAACCTGGATGTCGTTCCCGTGGAAAACGTCGAATGGGCCACCGGCATGGGCAGCTCGCTGGCCGAAGGCGTCAAGACGCTGCTGGCCCATCCGCTGCCGCTGCATTCGTTGATGGTGCTGCTGGCAGATCAGCCATCGATCCGCCTGGACGACCTGGAAAACATGCTCGACGCCCACGCCAAGGCGCCCCAGCGCATCCTTGCCTGCGGGCGCCAGGGCACGCCCACGCCGCCCTGCATCTTCCCCATGGCCTATGCGCAGGAACTCGCCGCCCTGCAGGGCCCGGTAGGCGCACGCGCGCTGCTGCAAAGGCATGCCTCGATGGTCGATGCGTTCGACCTGCCCGCCGCACTGCTCGACATCGACGAACCCGCCGATTACGCGGCCTGGGAAACTCGGCAGAACAGGCCGCCCACGGCTGAAGACCTCTAGGCAGCGACGGGTTCCGGCCCTCGATTTTCGGCCGCATCGCCCCCATTTCCTGGGTCAGTCCCATGCCGTGACCCAAGTCCTCCCGTGACGCAGTTTTCGCTGTTCTCCCAAGGCCCGCTCGTGCTGCTGGACGATGCCAGCGGCCGGATCGTCTATGAGGAGAACGTCATCGGCGCCGACGAGGCGGCCGCCTGGCTCGCGCACCTGCTGGAGAGCCCGATCTGGCGGCAGCAGCGCCGCGTGATGTACGAACGCGAGCTGGACGTGCCCCGCCTCACCTCGCATTTCGACGCCGACGCCGACGACTTGCCGTGGCCACTCGACGTGGCGCTCGAACGGGCACGCACCGCAACGCGTGAATCGTTCAACAGCATTGGCCTGAATCTCTACCGCGACGAACACGACAGCGTGGCCATGCACAATGACCGCCTGGGCGACCTGGTCGAAGGACGCCCCATCGCACTGATCTCACTGGGCGAGACGCGCCGCATGCACATCCGCAGCAAGAAACAGGTCGCGCCCCGACGCCTGGATCTGGATCTTGCCGCAGGCAGCCTTCTGCTGATGAGCTGGGACACGCAGCTGCACTACGACCATGGCATTCCCAAGCAGAACCATCCACTCGGTCCGCGCATCAGCCTCGCCTTCCGGACGCGCAAGCCTGCATGAGCCTGCGCGCCTGAACGGGCGACGTGCCACTCACGCGGATACGACGCGGTGTAGAAGGCGGCAGCTACAGCCTTGGCCCAACTCCCATCGAGTGTGGCAACCATGAGCGACGAGAAGAAAGGCAAGCAGCAGCCTCACCAGCCGCCGGGCACCTCGGGCTATCCCGAGCCGCAACCGACCCCCTCGAAAGGCAAGACCATGCCCGACGAACACACGCCGCATGAGCCGCAGAACAACCCGCGGCAGAAGCCCAAGTCGTAACAGTGTCAGGCCGCGAGGCTCTGGATCACCGCATCCACGAATGCCGGAATATCGTCGGGCTTGCGGCTGGTGATGAGCTGGCCATCGCGCACCACCTCGCGGTCTTCCCAGGTGGCGCCGGCGTTTTCCAGATCCTTGCGCAGGGACGGCCAGGACGTCACTGTGTGGCCATTCACCAGTCCGGCGTTGATCAATGTCCAGGGTCCGTGGCAGATCGCGGCGATGGTCTTGCCGGCATCGCCGAAGGCCTTGACGAACTCCACCGCTTTCGGCAATTGCCTCAGGTTATCCGGATTCATCACGCCACCCGGCAACACCAGCGCATCGAAGCCTTCGGCCTTCACCTGATCGAGTGATTGGTCGACGGGCACCTTGTCGCCCCAATTCTTCTTGTTCCAGCCGGTGATTTCCTGCTTGCCGTCCGGCGCGATCACGGTGACCTTGGCGCCGGCATCTTCCAGCAGGCGCTTGGGCTCCATCAATTCCGACTGTTCAAAACCGTCCGTAGCGAGCATGGCAATGCGGCGACCCTTGAGTGTGCTCTGTGTCATGACGTTCTCTCGTGGAAGTGAGTGCGTGATGCTGCAGAACACCTCATACGACGCGCGTCGGTTTTGCGTGCGCAGCGCGTGACGGGGTCAGCGGCGACTCAGCTGTGCTGCGAAATCACGCGCATCGCATGGGCGAGGCTCTGCTTCATGGATGCCATCTCACTCCAGGGATCGCGACGCAGGCGCTTCAATCGCGCCACGGTGCTCCGCAGATCGAACGCGGCACCACCGGCAAGCTTGCCCAGCTCCTCCCAGCGCAACGGCATCGCGACCGGCGCACCGTCGCGGGCGCGCAACGAATAGGACGCCACGCTGGTCGCGCCACGCCCGTTGCGCAGATAATCGATGAAGATGCGCCCACGCCGACGGGCCTTGGCCGAGACGGCCACGAACTCCTCGGGCTGCGCCTGTGCCATGGACATCGCAAACGCCTTGGCGAAGGTCTCGACCTCCGTCCATGCCGCTGCCGGCCGAAGCGGCACCACCACGTGCAATCCCTTGCCGCCCGTCGTGCGCACGAAGGACGCCAACCCCAGACGCTCGAGCAGACGGCGTGTCGTGCGCGCGGCGGAAACCACGCGCTCCCACGGGACATCGTCCGCGGGATCGAGATCGAACACGATGCGATCGGCCTTGTCGGGCGACGCGGCCATGGCGCCCCACGGATGGAACTCGATGACGCCGAATTGCACCAGTTCGATGATGGAGGCGCCATCCGTGGGACACAGATACGCACGCTTCGCGCCCGAGCCCTCTTTCAGCATCACTTGCTCGACATGCTTCATGCCGGCCATGGGATGCTTCTGGAAGAAACACGCCGATTGCGTGCCCTCGGGGCAACGAAGGATGGACAGCGGCCGCCCACGCACGCCGGGCAGAAACCAGTCCATCACGGCGTCGTAATACTGCGCCACCTGCAGCTTGGTAATGCCCGGATAGACCTCGCGCTCCGGATGCGTGATGGTGATGCCGCGAACGCTGGGTGGCTCGTTCGCACGCTTCGGCCTTGACTTCGCCGAACGCGAGGCACGATCCGCATCGCGCAGACTGGCGACCGACTTGTCCTCGCGCCACGTCTTGAGGCTAGGCTGTCGAAGCAGGCCATTCCCGCCCATGCCGCGGTAATACACCTCCACCACCGCCCTGGGCTTGATCCAGCGCGCCTGGCGCAACAGGGGATCGACGGTGTCCGCGTGCACCGTGGGCTGCGCGCCGCCCTTTGCACCATCGAGCGCCTTGCCGATCTGCTTGAGCTGGCTGTCGGTGAAACCGGAGCCCACGCGTCCCGCATAATCCCAGCCACCCGCTGCGGCGGGCCGTCCCAGCAGCAGCGAACCGAATCCCTGCCGACTACCCTTGCCTTGCGTGTAACCCACCACAGCGAACTCATCGCTTTCCAGGCGCTTGATCTTCAGCCAGTCGCCGCTGCGTCCCGCATGGTAAGGCGACGTCGTACGCTTGGACACGACGCCTTCAAGGTTGGACTTCATCACCATGGCCAGCATCTCGTCGCCATGGCCCACCACATGTTCGCTGTAGCCCAGCAGCTTGGCGTGAGCCGCCTTCGCACGTCCCACCAACGCCTTGAGCAAAGCCTTGCGCTCCAGTAACGGCGCCTGATCGATGGCTTCGCCGTTCACATGGATCACATCGAACAGCATGTAGGTGAGCTCGCCGCGACGCTCACCCGAGAGCGTCTTCTGCAAGGCGGCAAAATCGCTGCGCCCTCCCTCCATCACCACCAGTTCGCCATCCAGGCGCGCCGAACGCAAGCCGAGCGAGCGCACCGCGTCGACAATGCCGGGGATGCGCCCGCTCCATTCCAGCGCATTGCGCGACCAGCAGCGCACCTCGCCATCGGCCACCGCCGTCAGGATGCGATAGCCGTCCCACTTGATCTCGTGCAACCAGTCGTCGCCCTCCGGCAATCGATCGCGCAACTGCGTGAGCGCGGGCGAAAAGAAACCCGCATGGATCGATTCCTTGCGCCGCTCGCTGATGCCGCGCAGTGATGGCGCCTTCCCTTTGGCCGCCACCATGCTCTTCGCTGGCGCTGCCGCTTTCTTCGCCGGGACCTTGCGTTTGCTTGGCGGCGCGGCGGCGTCACCGAGCAAATCGTCCGCCTCTCCATTGCCTGCATATTCGTCCTGCGCCTTGATGAGAAACCACGCGGGCTGTTTCTCCTTGCGATGACTGCGCACCAGGTGCCAGCGCCCATGCAAACGCTTGCCGTGGAGAACGAATTCAAGATGCCCCTTGCGCAGTTGCGCAGCGGCGTCGCCATCCGTCGACCAGATGCCGCGATCAAAGCAGTCCACATGTCCCGCGCCATAGTTCCCGGCCGGAATGTCGCCCTCGAAATCCGCATAGGACAACGGATGGTCTTCCACCTCCACGGCGAGCCGCTTCACCGAGGGATCGAAACTCGGCCCCTTGGGCACGGCCCAACTGCGCAGCACCTTGCCCACCTGCAGGCGAAAATCGAAATGGCGCCGACGCGCGTGATGCAGCTGCACCACGAAGATGGGGCGTTTGCCCACGGCACGGGTCGACGGCGCGGGTTCGCTGGTTTGTGAGAAATCGCGCTTGCGGCGATATTCGCGCAGGGCCATGGCGCTATCCGTTGACGCAGCTCGAATTCAGGCAGAGCGCCGTGACGTGCGCTTGCGAGCCGGCGCCTTCTTCGCCGCCTTGGCCGGCGCGCGCTTGCTCGTCGATCCGGTCGCTTTCGTCTTGGCGCGCGTCGCGGTTTTCTTGGCCGGCGTACGCTTCTTGCTGGCGAGACTCTTCTGCAGCAGGGCCATGAAATCCACCACATTGGTGCTGGCGTTCTCCGGCGTCTCCGATTCGTCCTCCACCAGCGGCGTCACCACGCCCTTCGACTTCATGCGCTTCTCGATCACCTTGTGCAGGCGGTTGCGGAATTCGTCGCGATAATCGCCCGGCTTCCACTGGTCAGACATGGAGTCGACCAGCTGCTCGGCCATCTGCATTTCCTTGGGCGTAATGCGGTAGCTGGCTGTCTTGCCGGTGGGCAGCGCATAGTCGTCCACGTCCACCAGCTCCTGCGGGTAGCGCAGCAGCACGAGCATCAGGCTGTCTTCCTTGGGAATCACCGCCGACAGATATTCGCGGGTACGAATGACGACCCTGGCGATGCCGATCTTGCCGGTGCGGCGCAACGTCTCGCGCAGCAGCACGTAGCCTTTCTCGGCCTTCTTGCCCGGCACCAGCACGTACGGCTTTTCGTAGTATTCCGGCCCGATGGAGGCCGCGTCGACGAAGGCTTCCACCTCCACCGCTTCACGCCCTTCCGGCGAGGCGGATTTGATGTCCTCCGGCCGCAACACCACGTAGCTGCCTTTCTTGTATTCGTACGCCTTGACGATGTCCTTCCACGGCACTTCCTCGCCGGTGTCGGCGTTGACGCGTTCGTAGCGGATGGGCGTGTTGCTGCGGCTGTCGAGCATGCGGAAATGCAGGTCCACGCGTCGCTCGGCCGGCATCACCGATACGGGCACGTTCAACAGGCCAAACGACAATGTTCCGGTCCAGATCGGGCGAGCCATGTCGGGGCTCCTGATGGGGCGAACCCTGAGCAGAAGCCTTGCGGCGTGAGTCCGCGGTGAGTCGTGCGTGAAATCGCCGGAGGGCTTGTCCGCCTAGGCGTGCTCGCTGCTGCCGTCCTTGATCGCGGCCAGCAGTTCGCGACCCAGCTCCACCATGGTGAACGGCTTGCTGATCAGGCGCACGCCCGGATCGAGAATGCCGTTGTGGACGATGGCGTTGCGGGTGTAACCGGTCATGTAGACCACGATGAGTTCCGGATAGAGCTCCTTGGCGCGGGCCGCCAGCTGCCGCCCATTCATGCCGGGCATCACCACGTCGGTGAGCAGCACGCTCACGTCGGGATGTTCTTGCAGCTCCCGCAGGGCCGCTTCCGCGCCGGCGGCTTCCACTGCCACATAGCCGATTTCGCGCAAGGCATTGACCACGAACAGGCGAACGTCCTGGTCATCCTCCACCACCAGCACCTTGTGCTGCGCCTGGATCGCCTCGTCGTGGTGCACGTTGACACCTTCGTCCAGGGCCTCGGAGAAGTCGCGCGGCAGATAAAGCTTCACCGTCGTACCGACGCCGACCTCGCTGTAGATCTTGATGTGCCCGTGCGATTGCTTGACGAAGCCATGCACCTGGCTGAGCCCCAGGCCCGTGCCCTTGCCCAGCTCCTTGGTGGTGAAGAACGGGTCGAACGCCTTCTGCAGCACGTCGGCCGTCATGCCGCCGCCGGTGTCGGTCACGGCCACCATCACGTACTGTCCAGCGGTGACCTCCAGGTGCTGCTGCGCATACGCGCGATCGAGCACCGTGTTCGCCGTTTCGATGGTGAGCTTGCCGGCACCGGTCATGGCGTCGCGGCTGTTCACCGCCAGGTTGACGATGGCGCTTTCCAGTTGCGCACGATCCACGAAGGCCGGCCACAGCCCGCCTGCCTGCACCGTTTCGATCTTGATGTTTTCGCCCAGCGAGCGACGCAGCAAGGCCGACATGTCGCGGATGCACTGGTTGATGTCGGTCGGCTTGGGTTGCAGCGCCTGCTGGCGCGCGAAGGCGAGCAGCTGCTTGGTGAGTTCGCCCGCCATCATGGCGCCGTTCAAGGCGTTGTTGGCCGGCCCCTGCACGCGCGGATCGTCGCCCGGCAGCCGGCGCAGCAGCAGCTCCAGATTGCCGATGATGATGGCCAGCATGTTGTTGAAATCGTGCGCCACGCCGCCGGTCAACTGACCGATGGCCTCCATTTTCTGCGCCTGGCGCAACTGCGCTTCCACGTCTTCGCGCTGCTGGATTTCCTGCTCCAGCGCCTGTACGGAGCGGCGCAGCGCCTCGGCATGCTGTTGTCCTTCGCGTATCACCATATAGGCGAGCGCGGCGGCCAGGCCAATGGCGAGCACGATGGCGATCATCAGCAGCAGGCGCTGCGTATCCATGGACGCACTACGCCCACGCAGCATCTCCTGCTCGCCCTGGTCCATGCCCATGACGACGCTGCGGATCTGCACCATCAGCTGCCGACCTGCATCGCCCCGGACCAGATCCAGCGCGGCGTCGACCCGGCCGTTGTCGCGCAACTGCACGGTGCGGCCCAGCTCGTCCATCTTCGCGGCAATGAGATTGAACAGCTGCGCCTGCTGTACCGCGCGCTCGGGACTGAGCGCCACCATGCTACGGAGCTTGCCTTCACGCACGGGCAACTGCGTCTTCGCTTCCAGGAACGGCGTGAGATAGGAACGATCGCCGGTGAGCAGATACCCGCGCTGCCCCGTTTCGGCGTCCTGTACCAGGCTGAAGAGCTCCCACGTGCTTTGTTGCAGCTCCAGCGAATGCTGCACCCAGCGTTCAGCGCGAAAACTGGAGGCCACCGCAAACACGATCAGCACGCACGCCACGCCAAGCAGCGCGAAGCCGCCGACGATACCTCGCCGCATGCGCGAGCGAATGGCCAACGTTTCCATCGAACCCCCTCGATATCGCCCGGCCCCAACCACGCGACACGGTGAGTGACTTTCACCACGTCGCCGCGTCACGATTCCCTAACGTAGTGTGCGCGATTTTCGCGGGGCTGCAAACGCCGCCCGCCCGGCATTTCACCGTGCAGCGCGACTGAATTCCGTCCACACGTTTTCTTGATTCCGTCATCACCTCCCTCGTCGCTACCATGCCTTCACGCGCCACGTGGCGCCGGGCTGGGGAAAGTGGAATGCGCACGATGGCCACGCGGGAACGAAGCATCACCTCGCTCGGCGAGCGGGCAGCCTTCGACGAGGCCATGGCCATTTATCTCCGAAAAGTGGCCGACTGCCGGCGCAGACGCCTGGGGGCGGACCTGCTGCTGGTATTGGCCTGCGTGCTGCTCGCCAGCAGCGCACTGGCACCACCCGCGCTGCGCCTGGCGCTGCTGCCGGTCGCCTTTGGCGTGGCATGGGCAGGCATACATATGGGCGAGTGTGCGGCACGGGCGCGCGCACGCCTTCGCTGGTGAGCTGAGCCGACCGTTTGGAGACGCCGTCAAGCGAGCGCGGCAGCGCACCGGATTCATCCCTGTCACCGATCGGGTGACTGAAGGCCAGCCATGAACGCTTCACCGTCGAGCTTCAGCAACGCCATTCCAGGATGGATGGGCGAAGCCTTCGGTCGTCCCACGGCGACAGAAGCCATGCAATGGCTGCTCGAAACCATCTGCCAGCAACTGGGCGCGGAAGCCTGCCTGGTGGTGCGCATCAACGGTGCGGGCACGCATGGTTCCGTGGCGTCCTCTTATGGACAGTCACTGCAGACGCTGCCGCGCATGCCGCACCCACTGGGCGGCAGTGCGCTTGAACATGTACTGGCGGCACCTGCGCCGATCGCTTTGGAAATGGCCAGCCTGGGAACGGACACCTGGTTCGCAAACCTCGGCATCACCGGCGGCGCCATGGTGGCCCTGCAGCAGGGCCCGGT
Source organism: Dyella japonica (assembly GCF_040545895.1). Classification (GTDB taxonomy): domain Bacteria; phylum Pseudomonadota; class Gammaproteobacteria; order Xanthomonadales; family Rhodanobacteraceae; genus Dyella; species Dyella japonica_D. Next base: position 194,700 of record NZ_JBEPMU010000001.1, on the reverse strand, counting down.
GAAATTCGGCTCGCTCGGCGTCTATTTCATGCACGACAACGCCGACATCACCGACACGCTCGCCTTGCTGGCGGAAATCCGCATGCTGCTATGGCCGCTGCTGTGCTGGCAGATCCTTGGCGCCGAAGTGAACGACAGCGACGACACCCACCACGCCGCCATGGCCACGGTGCATCGTGCCAACAACATCCTCAGCAACATCGTGCTTCTGACGGATCTCGCCCTGGACATGCCGTGCGGCCGTGAGGACGAACGCATGCGCACCGTGCTCCAGCGCATTGCGGGCGAAAGCGTGCGCTGCGCCGACGTGCTGCGGGAAATTGGACCCGGCTGAAACCCCATCAAGGTAGGGAAGCGACGCCCTGCCGGGCGCCGCTCTCCCTGATGGAGCACTCGAGGGTCAGTGGCGCTTGTCCTCGTCGCGCTGACGATCGTGCTCCTTGCCGATTTCCTTCTGCACCTTGCCAGCGTTCTTTTCGATATTGCCTGCCACTTCCTTCGCAGGGTTGTTGGTGACCTTGCCGACGCCTTCCTTGATGGCGCCCTTCACTTCGTGCTTGGTGCCTTCAACGCGATTCTTATCCATAGCATTCTCCTGCGCCGCCGAATTGCGGCGTGTCGTTTTTAGGAATCGCGCAGTGCCTTCGCTGTGAAATTAAAAGAAAGCATCACCTTGATGCGAGCGCATCGTCAGCACGAAGCGTGAGTTGTTAGCATCGCGGCAAGGACGCATGCGCTGGACGTGCGCATTCACGCATGAGTCGGCGCACGCTCAGTCGAGCATGCTGCGCACCTTGGTGAGCAGCTGCTCGATCTCAAACGGCTTGATGAGGATGTCCATGCCTTCATCGAGCAACTCGTTGCCGGTCAACGTGCTTTCTGCGTAGCCCGTCATGAACAGGATGGGCAAGGCCGGCCGCCACGCACGCGCCGCCTCGGCAAGCTGCCGCCCGTTCATGCCCGGCAGGCCTACGTCGGTCAGCAGGAGATGGATGGCGCTGTCGCCGCGCAGGGCGCGCAAGGCCGCATCCACGTCCTCGGCCTCGGTGCACTGGTAGCCGGCATCGGAAAGAAACTCGCGTGCAAGCGCGCGCAACGAGGTGTTGTCCTCGACGATGAGAATGCTTTCACCCTGGCCCAGCGCCCAGTCGATGGCGACATTCGACGCCTCTTCCACCTGCGACTGCCCGCGCGGCAGGGTCAGCCGCACTTCCGTGCCCACGCCGTTCTCGCTGCAAATGGTGACGCGCCCGCCCGACTGCCGCGAGAACCCGTAGATCATCGACAGGCCGAGCCCGGTGCCCTTGCCGAGCGGCTTGGTGGAGAAGAACGGCTCGAAGACGCGCTCGAGCACCTCCGGCTCGATGCCGGTGCCGTTGTCGATCACGGCCACCTGCACATAGTCTCCATCGGGCAATTCCTTGTCGCCGTGCAGAGCGATGGTGGAGGTGAGCACGCGGATCTCGCCACCATCGGGCATCGCGTCGCGGGCGTTGATCACCAGGTTGATGATGGCGTTTTCCAGCTGGTTCGCATCGACCGTGGCGATGCCGGTACCTTCCATCAGGTCGAACTTCAGCTCGATGTGCTCGCCGATGGTTCGCCGTAGCAGGTCGCCCAGCGAACGGACGAGCTGGTTGATGTCCACCGGCTTCGGGTCGAGCGGCTGCTGCCGCGCAAAAGCCAACAGGCGATGCGTGAGCGACACCGCGCGACGCGCCGAACCCAGCGCCATGTCGGCAAAGCGCTGCACGCCCTCGACACGCCCTTCCGCCACGTGACGACTCATCAGGTCGATGCCGGTGATGATGGTGGTGAGCAGGTTGTTGAAGTCGTGCGCGATGCCGCCGGTGAGCTTGCCCAGCGCGTCCATCTTCAGCGCCTGGTGCAGTTGCGATTCGGTGCGCTCGCGCTCGGCAATTTCCTGGGCCAGCTTGGTATTGACCGATTCGAGCGCCGCCACATGGCGTTGCTCACGGCGCCACTGCTCGGTGACATCCTCGACGAACACCAGGCCAAGGTCGGGAGCGCGATATGGTGCGATGCGCCACTCGATGCGGCGCACCACCTCGCGCAGGCGCATGGAAAACGTGCCACGCCAGCGCTTGCGATCCGCAAGATGCGTGCGCAATTGCTCCAGCTCGTCGCCCTGGCCCGGCTCAAAGGCAGCCGGCAGCCTTCCTGCCTCGACGGCGCCATCCAGCAGCCGCACAAAAGCGTCGTTTGCCTCGTGGATGACGAAGCCTGAGTCCATCACGGCGATGGGCGCGACGGCACTGGTGAAGATTTCCCGGAAACGCGCCTCGCTTTCCAGCAACGCGTCTTCCGCGCTTCGCACGCGCAACAGCGTGCGCAGCGTGGCGAGCAGTACATCCGGGTCCACCGGGTGGATGAGATAGGCATCGGCGCCGGCGTCCAGTCCCGTGATGAGATCACCCGTTTCGATCGACGCGGCCGACACATGGATCACGGGCAGCAAACGCGTAGCGGGCTGGCTGCGCAGGTAACGGACAATGTCGAAGCCACTCATGTCGGGCAGGTTCACATCGAGCACAAGCGCTGCAACCGCATGCTGCTCCAGCAACACCAGACCTTCCGCCCCCGTGCCCGCCTCCATGACCGCATAGCCATGCCGTTCCAGCACGCGACGCATCGAATAACGGGTGGCCGTGTTGTCGTCGACGATCAGCAGCGGACTAGAGCGTGGCATCGGCAGTGCCCTCGGGAAGCGTGCGCGGAAGAACCACGAAGAACACCGAACCCTCGCCCGGCTTGCTCTCCATGCCCACATGGCCGCCCAGCAACTCCGCGTAGCGCTTGCACAACGAGAGACCGAGGCCGGTGCCGCGCAGGCGCTTCTGCATGGGCGATTCAAGCTGACTGAAATCCTTGAAGAGATCCTTCTGCAGATCGCCGGGAATGCCGATGCCAGTGTCGCGCACGGCGAAACACACCGTACCGTCATCCTGCAGGTGTGCCGATACCTTCACGGTGCCACGCGGCGTAAACTTCAACGCATTGGAAATGTAGTTACGCAGGATCTGCGCGAGCTTGCGATCATCCGTGTAAAGCTTCGGCATGCCTTCGGGGTCTTCGAAGATCAGGTCCGCTTCCGTCATTTCGGTGATCGGACGGAACGTGCCGCGCAGCGCGGCGAACAGGTCCACCATGTCGAACCAGGCCGGCGAGATGGTGATGCGGCCGGCCTCGATCTTGGCCAGGTCGAGCAGATCGTCCACCATGTCGCTCAGTTCGCGCGCCGCCACCGAGATGTACTTGACCTGGCGATGCTGCTCGGGCGTGAGTGGCCCGTCCATTTCGTCGGAGAGGAGCCGCGCAATGCTCAGCACGGAACCCAGCGGCGTGCGGAATTCGTGGCTCATGTAGGAGAGGAAGCGGCTCTTGAGTTCCGACGCCTCGCGCAGCTGCTCGGCCTGCTTGTCCAGTTCCGCGTAGAGCGCGACGACGCCCTGGTTGGTTTCATCCAGCTCGGCACGCAGCGCCTGCGTCTCGCCGCGCAGGCGCTCGAGCTCGTTCTGCACAGCACCTTCGGGCTCGTTGGATTCAGCCATGCGCGCGCTCCAGGGCGACAACCATGACGGTGGCATCGTCGCGATTCCGGTTGAAGTCGCGATGCAGCACCGCCGCGATGACCGCCGGGTGACGATGAAGCAGGCCGGGATAGTCCGCCATGCGCCAACGCGACTGCAGGCCATCGCTATGCATGATGAGCAGCTTGCCGATGATATCGCTGAAATCGAAGGCCTGGGCGCGGCGGAACTGCACCCCCACGATGCCCGGGTGAGAGGCAAGGCCGCGCACCGACTCGAGCGAGACGAGGCTTGCCGAGATATTGCCGATGCCGGCAAAACGGAGCGAACCCTGGGCCGTATCCACCCGGGCAATGGCCGCCGCCCCGCCGCGCGTGCCGGTCATGGCACGGTGCAATTCCTCCATCAACGCTCCCGGCTCTGCCACTGGATGGGCGGCAAATGCGTTGACCGCCGCTTCCGCGGCCTGCGAGGCCGCCTCGCCATGGCCCAGGCCATCGACCATCATCATCGACAGGGCCGTGCCCTCGATGGCCAGCGCCCAGCTGTCGCCGCAGAAGCGTTCGCCATGCAGCGCCGTCTGGCTCACGCCGAAACGGATATCGTCATCGTCGCGCGGCCGCGGATAAAACCGAGCCAGCACCACCGATCCGCGTTCGTCCGAATAGACGTCCATCACCTGTGATTGCCGGACCGCGGCGCCCAGCCCGATGCCCTGTGTGCCGCCGGTGGAGAACCCATCCAGCAGGCAGGCTGCCAGATGGAATCCCGGCCCGCGATCCACCGCGATGATCTCGATGCCACGCGCGCTGCGCCCTGGAATCTCGCGCAGGTAGATGACGCCGCCCTTGCCGTGCTTGACGACATTGCTGGCCAGTTCCGTCGCCACCAGCGCCACGCGTCCACCGTCCGATGCCTCGAAGCCCGCATCGCTGGCAAGCTGCTGCGCCATGCGACGAGCCTGCCCCACCTGCGTGGCCTCGTCGATGATGATGTCGATCGCCAGCGTGCCTGGCAGCGTCAGTTCCATTTGGTGATCGTGACGCGCGTGCCCTGCCCGGGCGCGCTTTGAATGTCGAACTGGTCGACCAGCCGTTTGGCGCCGGCCAAGCCAAGGCCGAGGCCGGTGCCCGAGGTCCACCCATCCGTCATGGCCTGCTTGATGTCGGCAATGCCGGGGCCGTTGTCGCGGAAAACCACTTGCACGCCCTTGCGCGCGCCTTCCTCCACAATGGCCCAGTCCATGTCGCCACCGCCGCCGTAGATCACCGCGTTGCGCGCCAGCTCACTCACCGCAGTGACCAGCTTGGTCTGGTCCACCAGCCGCAAGCCACACTCCTGCGCCAGCTTGCGCACGGCCTGACGACCGAGCACCACGTCCTGCTCGGACCGAATGGCGAACGTGCCGTTGCGGATACTGCTCATTGATTCAGCACACGCTCGCGCAGCAATTTCATGCCACGCTCAACGTTCAACGCCGTGCTTACGCCCTGCAGCTTCAGGCCCAGCTCCACCAGAGTGATGGCCACGGCCGGCTGCATGCCCACGACCACGGTTTCCGCATCCATGATGCGCGACAGCCCCGAGATCATGCCGATCATCCGGCCAATGAATGAGTCGACGATGTCCAGCGCCGAGATATCGATCAGCACGCCCTTGGCCGAGGTCTCGCTGATCTTGGCCGACAGATCGTCCTGCAGCGTCATGGCCAACTGGTCATGCATGTCCACCTGGATGGTGACAAGCAGGAAGTCGCCCATGCGAAGGATGGGGATGCGATCCATGGGTCAGCCGGCTCGCGCCACGATCAGCCCCGAGCGCTTGAGCGCCAGTGCGAGCGCATCCGCCAGGTTGGCCTTGGTGACGATGCCGCCGAGATCCAGGCCCAGATGCACGATGGTCTGCGCGATCTGGGGACGGATGCCGCTGATGATGCAGTCGGCGCCCATCAGGCGAATGGCCGTGACGGCCTTGAGCAGATGCTGCGCCACCAGGGTGTCCACCGTGGGCACGCCGGTGATGTCGATGATGGCAATCTCCGAACCGGTTTCTACGATGCGCTGGAGCAACGACTCCATCACCACCTGCGTGCGCTGCGAATCGAGCGTGCCGATCATCGGCAGGGCCAGCACGCCATCCCAAAGTTTGACCACGGGCGTGGACAGCTCCAGCAACTCTTCCTGCTGACGCAGGATCACTTCCTCACGCGACTTCTGGAAGGCGCGGATGGTGTGCATGCCCAAGGTGTCGAGCAGTTCGGAGATGGCCCAGAGCTCGTTCGACAGCTCGACGGGATCGGCGACATAGGTTTTCTGCAGCAGGTCGAACAACGGCCGCTTCAGCGAGAAGATGAAACGCGCCGTGTGCTGCGAATCCAGTCCACGCACGGCGCGGCTGCGTGAGAGCGTTTCCAGGAACTGCCGCGACTCGGCCCATTCGGCCCGCGACAAGTCCGCCGCATCGCCCACTGCCGAAGCAACCACCAGCACGCGAAGAAAATCCCTCGCCTGTCCGCTCACGTCGTCGCGACTGATGCGGTTGTCCGACAGCGAACCCTCTTGTTCCAGGCTATTCATCCAGCCAGCCAGCAAGGCCGCCTCGTTCTGCTTGATGGCGTCGATGGTCGCCTGCTTGAGAATCGACATGAGTGCCTCCCGTAGGAAATCGATTCATCATCCGGGAAGGCGGCAGGCATTGGAATAGCTTAGAAAGAAAACTTCCGAGCTAGCGGGAATTTGACACCGCATTGACATGGCCGTCTCTACACAGAACTGTTGCGACTCGCCGTCACGCAAAGCAAAGACATGAACTCCGACCGCGTTCTCACCATTCTCCTCGTTGAAGACGACGACGGCATTCGCACCATCGCCAGCGTGCTCCTGGAGTCCGAGGGTCATCACGTGCATGCCGCGGCCACCGGCGAAGAAGCCAACGCGTGGTTGGCGCAACACCAGCCCGACGTGCTCTTCGCCGACGTGAACCTGCCAGGCATCGGCGGCGCGGAGGTGGCTCGCCTGGCCCGGGAAGCCCACCCGGAGCTTCGCGTCCTGCTGACTTCCGGCGAGGCCATGCCCGATCCCGCGTGGCTCGCATCGGGTGTTCGCTATCTCAACAAGCCTTATGACCGGCGCGCACTGCTGGCTGCCATCGAGTCCACCGCCAAAGCCGCGGCCTGAGCCTTTGCTCACGATGTCGCGGGCGGCGGACCGCCCATGCCCACCTCGGCCACCATGTGGCGAATGCGGCGCAGCGCCCACTCGTGATCATCGTGCGCCGCGTCGCGCAGCACTTCTTCCGCCAGGCCTGAAAACTCCTGCCAGAACAATTGCGGCTCCGGATATTTGCGGGCCAGCGCCTGCGCGTAGCCCTGCAGCCGCTCGAGATCGCTATCGAGGTTCTCGCGATTCTTGGTCATGGGAGCCTCAACGAATCCGTCTGACTAGGATGGCCGCACGCACACAGGCTACCCACCTTGTAGCGACAGCATGTGATGCATGACGTCGCGAACATGTGGTCTGGGCGTGATGCCTTTCGCCACCGGACCACACACTGGCAACACCGGCCAAATGCCGCGGCGCCCACGCCGCGCCGCTTCGGATGTTTCACATTTGAGCGGCAGTGCACTCACGACCGGGACGGCATCGTCGTCGCACATCCCACGACGAGGTTATTGCCATGAGTCAACATGCCCATGAGATCAAGGTGCTCAACGGTCTTATCGAAACCACCATCGACAGCGTCGATGGCTATGCGGAAGCCGCCAAGGATGCGGAAAACCCGCAGTTTCGCGAGTTGTTCCTGACCCGCGCGGCCGAACGCCGCCAGATCGCCTCTCGCCTGCGTGAAGCAGTGCGTCGCGAAGGCGGCGAGCCTGCCGACGACGGCACCGTGCTCGCCTCGGCCCATCGCATGTTCACCGGACTGCGCAGCTCGATGAGCCACGGCGACAAGGCCGTGATCGACGAGGTGGAGCGCGGCGAGGATCACATCAAGGCGAAGTATGACGAGGCGCTCAAGGACGAAAAGCTCTCGCTCTCGGCGCGCGAATCCATCCAGCAGGCTTATGCCTCGGTGCGCCAGGGCCATGACCAGATGAGTGCCATCAAGCGTTCGATGCACTAAGCGGCGCTTTCGTACATCGCAACGCCACGACGGGATCGTCCTCGCACGATCCCGTCGTCCTATCGGCTTCCGCGATTGCGCGCGAGAGGGGTGAATGGCCGCCCGCTACATGTGCGGCTGCTGATCCGGCGGCGGCACGGGATCCTTGATGGGAACCGGCGGCGGCTCGGGATCGGTCAACGGCGGGCGCGCCGGCGTGGGCGGCACGGGCTCCGGTTGCGCAGGCGGCTCTTCCGGCTGGAGCGGTGCCGGCGGCTTCACCGGATCCGGCGTCGGCGCGGGCACTTCGGCGTTCGAAACATGCATGGTGTATTTCTCGATGATCATCGTGCGACTCCTGTTCGAGCGAGTTCATCGTCACGACCGGCCATTGAACAGCGTGCACGAAATGCGTTAACGACAGCATTCCCTCCATGGCGTACCGGAACTGTTCATGCGCGCGTGCACGCCGCCGTGATGTCAGCAACCGCAGCTGACTTGCACCACTGAAATTTGACCCACTGGTCACTTTTTGGGGCGTAATTCTCCATGCGACACCCACAGAGGACAGTCGCATGAAAACGCATGCCATCACTTCCCTGGCCCTGATCCTGGCGATGGGTACAGGCGCGAGTTTCGCGCAGACCTCGCAGCCTCAGACGCGCACCGTGTGCGAAGACGTGCCGGTGAAGCAGGTCAATTCCAGCGACACGCACCGCGTGGCCGGCACGGCCATCGGCGCCGTGGCCGGCGGCGTGCTCGGCAACCAGGTCGGCGGCGGCAAGGGCAAGACGCTTGCCACGGTGGGCGGCGCCGTCGCCGGCGGCGTCGTCGGCAACCAGGTACAGAAGGCGCATCAGGACAACAACGCCACCTACACCACCGAACGCCGCTGCCACCAGGAACAGTACTGATCCCATGCACGGCCGCCTGATGGCGCCGCCCCGAATCGCGAGACGTCGAACCGAGCCAAGGAGACTGTTTGCATGAATACCTCTGTCTATTGCATGGCCCGCACGCCGGAGCAAGCCGAAGTGATCCTGCAGGAGCTCAAGCAGGCGGGCTTTACCAACAACGATATCTCCGCCTTGTTGCCCGATCGTCGCGGCAACAAGGATTTTGCCCATGAGCACAACACCAAGGCGCCGGAAGGCGCGACCGCAGGCGGCATCGCGGGCATGGGCGTGGGCGCCGCATTGGGCTGGCTTGCCGGTGTGGGCGCGCTTGCCATCCCGGGCGTCGGGCCGTTCATCGCGGCTGGCCCCATCATCGCTGCCCTGAGCGGCGCGGCCGTGGGCACGGCCACTGGCGGCGTGGTCGGCGGACTCGTGGGCCTGGGCATGCCGGAATTCGAAGCGAAGCGTTACGACGCGAAGATCCGCGAAGGCAACATCCTGATCTCCGTGCACACCGAGAGCGGCAAGCAGAAGGACGCAGCCAAGGATGTGTTCAAGCGCAACAACGCCGACGATATCGCCACCGCCTCCGAAGCGCGCGTCCACTGAATCCGCACTGGATGCGATGCCAGCTGACTCGCGTCAGCAGCGGCAACGAGGTTTTCACACGTGACTCACGATGGGAACGCTCTGATCGGGGCATTCACCACGTACCGCACAGTGGGGCAACGACATGCACGCCAAGAAACGTCGATCCGGTTTCGTCATACTCGTGGAAGACAATCGCCAGAACGCGCAAGCCACTGGTGAATACCTCGAAAGCCAGGGCTACACCGTGGACTATGCCTACGATGGCATCACCGGCCTGCACCTTGCCTCGTCCAACGATTACGACGCCATCGTGCTGGACGGCATGCTGCCGGGCATGGATGGCCTGGAAGTCTGCCGCCGCCTGCGCGACGAGAACAAGGTGGGTGCGCCGATCCTGATGCTCACCGGCCGCAATACGTTGGACGACAAGGTCGCCGGCCTGGATACAGGCGCCGACGATTACCTTTGCAAGCCCTTCGATCTGCGCGAGCTGGAAGCCCGCCTGCGCACGCTGATCCGTCGCGAACGCCGGCAGGTGTCGCGGGAGATTCTCAGCGTAGGCGACCTCACCTTCGACACCGGCACGCTCAGCGTGATCCGCGCCGAACAAGAACTCACGCTTTCGCCCATCGGCCTGCGCCTGCTCGCCATCCTGATGCGGGAATCACCTCGCGTGGTCAGCCGCTCGCGCCTGGAGCGCGAAGTGTGGGGCGAGTCGCTGCCTGATTCGGACACCCTGCGCTCGCATCTCTATATCTTGCGGCGCGCGATCGACAAGCCGTTCGCCAATCCGCTGATGCATACCCTGCCGACCGCGGGCTATCGTCTCGCGGATCTCTCGTCCAGCAACAAGGGCGCGACCGCGAAAGCGTCCGATTCGACTCTCGCCACCGTCTGATACACAGCACACACTGATTTCCGAGGGCCGCAGGACATCTGGCGGCCTTCTTTTTTGCGCGCGTGATGCCGTCACACATGGTTTGCACGCAGACTCCACTTATGACCACGCAGAGTGTGGGGGAACGGACGCAGCAACCGCCCCGCGCCACCTCCGCCACCGAATCGACGCACACAGCCGTCGTGCTCGGACACGTCAGGTCGATCGCCAGGCAACGACGAAGGGATGCACTCTTCCACCAATGACGCCATGTGGCGACATTCGGGCCCCAGCGAGGTGACCGTGCGTATCGCCCAGATCTCTCCCCTCTATGAAGCCGTGCCGCCCAAGTTGTACGGCGGCACCGAACGTATCGTCGCCTACCTCACCGACGCACTGGTCAAGCGTGGGCACGATGTCACCCTGTTCGCAAGCGCCGACGCGCAAACGCATGCGCGCCTGTGCGCCACGCGCGCGCAGTCGATACGACTGGATCCATCGCCACTGAAATCCGATCTCGCCGCGCATCTCGCGCAACTGCATGAAGTGCAGAAGCAGATCGGCCGTTTCGACGTGCTGCATTTTCACATCGACCTGCTGCACCTGCCCGCATTCGAAGCCGTGGCATCGCGCACCATCACCACGCTGCACGGCCGCCTGGACCTCACCGATCTTTCGGATGCGTATGCGCGTTGGCCGCAGTATCCGCTCGTTTCCATTTCACGGCAGCAGCGCGCGCCACTGCCGAACGCCTCGTGGATAGCCACTGTGCCGCATGGCATTCCCTCCGACCTCTATCGCGCACACACGCAGGCGGGCGAAGGCTATCTCGCCTTCCTAGGTCGCATTTCGCCCGAGAAGCGTCCTGATCGCGCCATTGCGATTGCGCGACGCGCGGGCATCCCGCTGCGCATCGCAGCCAAGGTCGACGCGGTGGACCAGGCGTACTTCCACGAGCACATCGCTCCGCTGCTCGACGACCCGCTGGTGCAGTACGTGGGCGAGATCAGCGACGCGCACAAGGAAACCTTCCTGGGCAACGCGCGCGCCCTGCTCTTCCCCATCGACTGGCCCGAGCCGTTCGGCCTGGTGATGATCGAGGCCATGGCCTGCGGCACGCCCGTGATCGCATGGAACTGCGGATCGGTGCCCAGCGTCGTCGACGATGGCTTGACCGGCTTCATAGTAAATAGCGAGGACGAAGCCGTCGACGCCGTGATGCGCCTTCCCCGTCTCAACCGCAAGAGTATCCGCAGCGTCTTCGAACGACGCTTCACCGCCGACGTCATGGCGGCCGCCTACGAGACGGTCTATCGCCAGGTGATGATGCCGCCGGCCGATCTTCGCGCGGTGGGAACATGAGGGCAGTGGATGAACGACGACGCGCTTGTACCCAGTGAGTTTGCACCCAACGAGATCATCGAGAACCTCACCGTCGGCGAAACGCGGGCCATGTTCGCGCTCAAGGTGGCACACAGTTTTGCGGTGAGCGATGCACGCGGCGACATGCTGGGCGGCGCCGAGGGCATGTTCCGCAACGATACGCGCGTGCTCTCGCACTGGATTCTCGAACTAGGCCATGCGCGCCCTTCGCTGCTGAGCGGCGCGGTGAGCCATGACAACGTGCTGTTCACGGCCGACCTCACCAACGAACCCTTGCCGCCCACCGGCGGCAAGGCTGCGCCTGCAGGCGTGATCCACGTGCAACGCACGCGGCTACTGTGGGACAACCGCCTGTTCGAACAGATACACCTGCACAACTTCGACGACAGCGACCTCACCGTGCTGGTGACCCTGCGCTTTCATGCTGACTTCCGCGACATCTTCGAAGTGCGCGGCATGACACGCGAGCGGCGCGGCGAAGCATTGCCCGCGCGAATCGGCCAGGATCACGTCCTGTTGGCCTATCGCGGACTCGACGAGGTGATGCGCCATACGGTGATCTCCTTTTCGGCGACGCCGAACCACGTGGCCGCGCAGCGCGCCGATTTCCAGATGGATATTCCGCGGCTGGGCAGCACGTCGCTCTACATCGAAGTGGGCGACGAACACATTCAACCCTCGCGCCAGCGTTACCGCAGCGCAGCCGCCGCGGCGCGCGCCACCATGCGCCGGCGCCGCCATCGCGGAGCCAACCTGAGGAGCAACGCGCGCCTGTTCAACAACTGGCTCGATCGCTCGCGCGCGGATATCGCGCTGCTGGTGGCGGACCTGCCGACCGGCCCCTACCCCTACGCTGGCATCCCCTGGTTTTCCACGCCGTTCGGGCGCGACGGACTGATCACCGCGCTGCAGACGCTGTGGGTCGATCCCAGCCTCGCCCGCGGCGTGCTTGGCTATCTCTCCAGTCGCCAGGCCACGGAAAACTCGGCCTTCCGCGATTCGGCGCCGGGCAAGATCATGCATGAGACGCGCTCGGGAGAAATGGCCTCGCTGGGCGAAGTGCCGTTCGGCCTGTACTACGGCGGCGTGGACAGCACGCCGCTGTTCGTGATGCTGGCCGGCGCCTATGCGCAGCGCACGGCCGACTACCGCTTCATCGATCAGCTGTGGCCCTCGCTCAAGGCCGCCATGGGCTGGATAGAGATGACCTGCGGCGCCAACAGCCATGGATTTCTCGCATACGCACGCGGCGCCGAGGGCGGCCTGGTGAACCAGGGCTGGAAGGACAGCAACGATTCCGTCTTCCATGCCGATGGGCGTATCCCGCAGGGCCCCATCGCCCTGGTTGAAGTGCAGGGCTATGTGTATGCCGCGCTGCGCAGCATGGCCAAGCTCGCCGAGCATCGTGGCGAAGGCGAATGCGCAACGCGCTGGCGTACACGCGCCACGCGATTGCGACACGCGGTGGAAGAACTGTTCTGGGACGAGGACATGGCCAACTACGCCATCGCACGCGACGGCGACGACTCGCTGTGCCGTGTGCGCGCCTCCAACGTGGGACACCTGCTGTATACGGGGCTACCCCGCAGGAAGCGAGCGCAACAGGTCATCCGCCAATTGTCGTCGGCCGCCTTCGACGGCGGCTGGGGCATACGCACGCTGGCGCACGAGCAGGCGCGCTACAACCCCATGTCATACCACGATGGCTCGGTGTGGCCGCACGACGTGGCCATGGGCGCCGCAGGCATGGCGCAATACGGCGAACGCGCCGATGTGGTGCGCCTGGTGGGCGAAACCTTCGAGGCGGCCACGCACTTCGGCATGCGCCTGCCAGAACTGTTCTGTGGTTTTCCGCGCCGGGCGGGCGAACCGCCGGTGGCCTACCCCGTCGCCTGCATGCCGCAGGCGTGGGCGGCCGGCACCATGTTCATGTTGATGCAGGCCTGCCTTGGCGTGGATATCGATGGACGTCGCGGCATCGTGCACGTGCGTCGCCCGCGCCTGCCGCCCGGCATCGACCGGCTGGTGGTGCACGGCCTGGACGTGGGTGGCGCACAGTTGGACGTGGGCTTCGAACGCATCGGCGGGCGCGTGGTGACCTTCCGCGACCGCGGCGCCAACGACGTACGCATCCAGGTCGAGCAATGACCGCTCAGAACATCGGATAGCGGCCCTCTACGCCGTGCGTGGCCAGCATGGCGCCGATGCGCGCGGTCAGCCAGTCCTGATCGGTGACGCCACTGCGCTGCATCAACTCATCGGCAAGCTGGGCAAAGCGCGGCCAGAATTCCGTGGCCGAAGGATGCGCCTGGAGCAACGAGGATACCTCGATGTCCAGTACGTCGAGGCTGCGTTCGAGGCGTAGGCGAGTGCGGTCCATGGACCAAAGCCTAGGCCGGGATGCATCACGGCGATGTGGGATTTTTGCGAGTTCGACGTCCAGCCTCAAAGCCGCCAGTACCACGCCAGCACGCGCTCGGGAAACAGCGCCGCCACAGGCAGGCCAACCGCCTCGCACGCATCCATCACATAGCGCAGCGAACGCGCCGCCTCACCCCGTTGCGATTCGGGCGGCACATTGAAGGCCTCGTACTCGATGGCCTCGAGCATGCGCAACGACCATTCGTAAACGCCATCGCCCTGGCTGCTGAACCATTGACGCAGCCAATCGCGCAAGCTGTGCAGCGCAAGGCCCTCCCGTGCAGCCACATCGCGCAGCTCCAAGGTCACTTCGGGACAAACGCCGCGAAACCATTCGCTATAGCCTGCCGCTTCGCCTGGAATCACCAGGGGTGCGGGCGAGCGCTGCCCGGCATGGCGAACGATGAGGTCGCGTTCGACCTTTCGCGCCTGCGCCAACCGCTCGGTTTCCAGCAGCAACCCGCGATCCAGGTCGAACACGTCGAAGAAGCGTCGATGCAGGGTGCGCAGGCGAACGAGCGGCTGGCGCGAATAACCGACCTTCAGCAGGTCCTGCTCGCGCCACGGCAGCATGTAGACAAAGGTGCGCCCCTTGCCGAGCGACCTGGGCATGACGAATTCGTCCATGCCGCGCATGGTCGCACAGCCTTCGCGCATGCGATGGTCACAAAAGGCAGTCAGGCGATTCACGCGCGGCATGGAAGCCTCGCTGCATGAGCGGAGACATGCCGTGAGTACACGCAAGACCAGGCCCGAGCGCGACGCCGCGGCGGAAGGGCTGGTTTACGTGAGCGACGACCAACCCGGACTGCATCGGCGCCGTCACGGCAAGGGCTTCGTGTACCTCGATGCGCGGGGTCGCCGCATTACGCGTAGCGCGGTGATCGATCGCATCCACCAGCTCGCCATACCGCCGGCGTATGCGGATGTATGGATCTGCGCCAATCCACGTGGCCATCTGCAGGCCACCGGCCGCGATGCCAGGGGACGCAAGCAGTACCGTTATCACCCGCGCTGGCGACGCGTGCGCGACGGCGGAAAGTTTTCGCACATGGCCGAATTCGGCGAGGCTTTGCCGCGTATCCGACGACGCGTGCGCGGCGATCTCGCCCTGTCGGGTTGGCCAAAGGAGAGGGTACTCGCGCTCGTCGTGCGCCTGCTCGACGAAACGCTCATTCGCGTGGGCAACGAGGTCTACACCGCCGACAACGGCAGCTTTGGACTCACCACCTTGCGGTCGCGCCATCTGCACGTGGAGGCAGGTGCACTGCGCCTGAGCTTCCGCGCCAAAAGCGGTCAGCGGAGCGACGTGACGCTGGAAAACAAGCGACTGGCGCGCCTGCTGCGACGCGTGCAGCAGCTTCCGGGACAACGCCTCTTCCAGTACCTGGACGAGCAAGGCCAGCGCCACGCCATCGATTCGGGCATGGTCAACGACTATCTGCGCGAGGCAGCCCAAGGCAACTTCACAGCCAAGGATTTCCGCACCTGGGCGGGCACCGTGCAGGCTGTGGGCCTTCTCGCCGGCACTCCCCTGCCCGCCGATGCCACGGAGCGGAGCATGCAGGAGGCGATCAACCATGTCGTACGCGAGGTAGCCACCCTGCTCCGCAACACGCCGAAAGTCTGTCGCACCTCGTATATCCATCCAAAGGTATTCACGGGATGGGCGAGCGGCGAACTGCACCGCCTCGTACCGGCCACCAGCGCGCAACATCCAAGAGCGCTGGAGCGGGCCACGCTGCGCTTTCTGAAACACCGCCCGCGCACCGGGTAACGAGCGTCTTCAGCCTTCCGTGACAAGCGCCGGACGATGCATGCGCCGGTAGTCGGCTGGCGTCACGCCGAGGCGACGCATGAAAGCGCGACGCAAACCGTTGACGTCGGCATAGCCGCAGAGGCTTGCCACGCGCTTGGGCGCTTCCCGTCCAATTTCCAGCAGGCGGCGGGCCGCTTCCACACGCACCTGTTCCACGTATTCCGCGGGTGGCACGCCCACTTCCTGATGAAAGACGCGTGCAAAATGGCGTGGACTCAAGCCCGCACGCTCCGCCAGCGCGGCAACCGAATGGTCTTCGCCAGGGTTTGCGCCTATCCAGCGCTGCAACTCCTGGATGGCAGCGTGCCCCACCAGTTCCGCCTCGCCGTGCCGGCTGAACTGCAATTGGCCGCCCGGACGCTTGAAGAACATCACCAGCTCGCTGGCCACCTGCATCGCGACGTCGCGGCCAAGGTCTTCTTCCACCAGGGCCAGCGCGAGATCCATGCCTGCAGTGACGCCGGCCGCCGTGCATACCGGCCCGTCACGCAGGTAGAGCGCATCGGGCTCGACGTCGATACCCGCATGACGCTCGCGCAACGCGTCCACCACGCCCCAATGCGTGGTGATGCGGCGACCTTCGATCAATCCACTGGCCGCCAGCACCAAGGCACCATTGCACACGGAACCGTAGCGCCGGCTCCGCCTGGCGGCACGCCTCAGCCAATCGAGTGCACTGAGATTGGCTGGCGCGTTCGCCATGCCGGGTGCGCCGGCCACCAGTACGGTATCGAAGCGCGGAAGCGGCTCGCGAATGGTCAGGTCCGGCATCAGGCGCACGCCCGACGAACTCTCGATGGCGCGCGTGGACGTGCCCACCACCATGGGCCGATAAACCGTCTTGCCCATGCGCCGGTTCGCTTCGGCAAATACGTCGAGCGGGCCGGACACGTCGAGCAACTGCACGCCCGGCAAAGCAAGGATGGCCATGGTCCTGGTCATGGGCGCCTCCAATACGCGTCCGTCCCGGCGACAAAATGGCATGATTTGACACATCAGGTCAAATCACGCCATGGCCGGCACGCGATGAAATAGGCGGCAAGGAGGGCATGCACCGTGCCCGCCACGACGGGAGTCATCCAAGTGACCACGATTGCAGGCATCACCATTCCGGACAGCCAGCTCGCCAGGGAAGTCACCGACCTGGTGCGGGACACCGAAACCGATCTGCTCTACCACCATTCGCGCCGCGTCTTCCTGTTTGGCGCCCTCACCGGCCAGAAGAAACAGCTCCGTTACGATCCCGAGCTGCTCTATATCGCCGCCATGTTCCACGACATGGGGCTGATGCCCGCGCATAGCAGCGCGGACAAGCGCTTCGAGGTGGACGGCGCCAACAGCGCCGCGGATTTCCTGCGCCGCCACGGCATTCCCAACGACGCCATCGAGCTGGTGTGGACTTCGATTGCGCTGCACACCACGCCGGGCATCCCGGAATTCATGCGGCCGGAAATTGCACTGCTCACGGCGGGCGTGGAAATGGATGTACTGGGACTTGGCTTTCCCAATGTGCCCGACGACGATCGCGCCTCCGTCGTTGGCGCCCATCCGCGCAGCCCGCAGTTCAAGCAGGACATCATCAACGCGTTCTACCAGGGCATCCGCCACAAGCCCGACACCACCTTCGGCAACGTGAAAGCCGACGTCATCGCCCTGAAGGAGCCGCATTTCCATCGCGGCAACTTCTGCAGCGTGATCCTGCATTCGGCGTGGCCGGGTTGAGCCCGCGATGAACCAGTCTTAGTAAAGAGTGGCCAACGCCGGGCATGCATCCTCGGTGTTGGTCGAGGCATCACCGAAAATGCGCCTGGGTGCCTGCGCCTAGCCTTCCTTTCCAAGGCGCAGATCGTTGAACTTGCGCCGCTCGATCAGCGCGATGATCTTGCCGCGCCCGTCGCGCTGGAAGACCAGCAGGTTTCGCTCATCATCCGTGCCCATGAACACATCCTTCGCCACGGGCTGTAGTGTGTTCACCGGGCCACCGGCGTGCGTGACATAGCCGAGCACACCGTGATCCACAGACACCGTCCACGCACGAGTCGGCGCAAAACGATACGTGCCGGCGTAGTCGCCCAGCACCAGGCCAGGCACGTCGATTTTCGGCGGCGCCGTGGGAATGGTGACATCTTCGAATCCCGCCACTTTCCATTGGCCAGCCTGCTTCACGAAGGTGAGCAAGGCACGGTAACGCACCACAAACGACTGTCCGAAGTAGGTCTCGCGCTCGTATTGCTCCACGCTCAGCAAGGCGCTGTCGCCGTGGATCCAGGCATGCGGGTCGCGCATTTCCATGCTGCCTGTGATGCCCACAGGAAAAGGATGCAACGATGCGATGGTCTCGGCCTTGCCGGCCACGCGACCGAATTCGTCGATGATCACCGCGTCGTCAGTGACCGATGTTTCCCAGATGGCCTTGTCGCCCGTCGGCAGCGCATCCATCAACTTCTGCGTGGTCTGTACCAGTTCGTCCCGCAAGGCAGCCGGTGCTTCGGCGGCATGAAGCGGCAGCATTGCCACCGCGGCAAACAGCCCCGACATGATGGATCGCTTGAACATGGCATCCCTCCGGCAATGAGCGCAGCATGCGCTGGCTCACCTGAGCGCACCCGTGCTTTAAGTCATTGGATGGCCCGCGATTCACGGTGACGTGCGACGCATGCGGCAATGCGTTCCATCGACCAGGGTGGCACGGCGGCCCAGAATCTGGCGCCACCGAGCGGCCTCATGCCACAAGGCATGGCGGCGCCGGAGCTAAGGAGTTCACCTCATGGCGCTTTTCCCCACGGCGAACGAAATCGGCATTGCCACGCTGGTCGATCGCTTCTACGACAAGGTGCGCGCGGACACGGCGCTTGCCCCTGTCTTCAACGCAGCCATCCACGACTGGACCACGCACAAACACGTGTTGCGCGATTTCTGGTCGTCCATCGTGTTGCGCACGGGGCGATACCACGGCAACCCGATGGGCATCCACCGCGCTTTGCCGCCATTCCCACCGATGCTGTTCCATCGCTGGCTGGCGTTGTGGCGCGAAACCGCCCGTGAAGTGTTTGACGCGCGCGTGGCGGAGCTTTTCATCGGCACGGCCGAACGCGTGGCACAGGGCCTCAGCATGGGCATTGGCCACGGGCGCCTGACGCTCGAACATCCCTCGCCGATACTGGGCCCGCTGCACATCGCCTCGTGATGACGCCCCGAACGCAGCGTTTGCCTGCACGAACGACGCGAGGCCAATGATGGGAGTACACTTCACAGATGAGAATGAATCGCATTTGTGACGTACGATACACACTCCCGCTCCTGATCCTTCTGCTGGGACTGGCGTTGCTGCCAGCCCATGCACAGTCCGGCTCCAACGATCCCGCCTCGAGCGTGCCGCAAACGTGGCAGATGCTCGATTACCTCGCGGCCGATTACGCGGGCGCGGTGAAGCACGGCGAGGTGGTGAGCGCCTCCGAATACGACGAGATGCGCGAGTTCGCGCGCCATGCTCGCGATCGCGTGGAGGCGTTGCCGCCCACGTCCGCCACGCCGGTATTGCGCCAGCAGGCCGACAAACTGGTCGAACTCATCGATGCAAAGGCGCCCCAAACCGACGTCGCCCGTCAGGCGCACGCGCTCACGGACACGCTGCTGCAGGCCTACCCGATTCCCACGGCTCCCGCCAGGGCACCGGATCTCGCCCGCGGCGCCGCCGTCTATCAGGCACAGTGCGCCGCGTGCCACGGGGCCACCGGACATGGCGATGGTGCTGCCGGACTTCAGCTGTCGCCGCGGCCGATCGATTTCACCGACGTGTCGCGCGCCGACCAGCGCAGCGCGCTGTCGCTCTACGAAGTGATCACGCAAGGCGTCCCCGGCACGCCGATGGCCAGCTACGCGCAGACGCTCTCCGGCGACGACCGCTGGGCGCTTGCGTACTACGTGGGCACGCTCGCCTACCCCGCGGCGGCCACGCAAGGCGAACAGGCATGGCGCACCGACCAACGCGCCCGCGGCGCCATCGCATCGCCCAGCGAATTGGCGCGCGCACGCGTTTCCGGCCTGGCCGATGTGATCGGAACCAGCCAGGCACGCATCGTCGTCGGCTATCTGCGCGCGCATCCGCAGGCCGTGCATGAGGCACTCGCCGGCATTCCGCTGGCGCGCACGCGTGTCGCCGACAGCGTGCAGGCGTATCGCCATGGCAAGGCCGAGAAAGCGCGACAGCTCGCGCTATCGGCCTATCTCGATGGCGTCGAACCGATGGAAGCCCAGCTCGATGCGCGCGATGCGGCGTTGCGTGCACGCATCGAAACGGCGATGGGCGCGTATCGCACATCGCTGTCGCAACCGGCGACGGGCGACGCCGTGCCGGCACAGGCTCATGAAGTGGACGCCCTGCTCGCACAAGCTCAATCGCTGCTCACGGCAAGCGCGGCAAGCCCGATGACCACCTTCGTCGGCGCGCTCACCATTCTGGTGCGCGAAGGGCTGGAAGCATTGCTCGTGGTCGTGGCGCTGCTGGCATTCCTGCGCAAGGCGGACCGGCATGATGCGGCGCACTACGTGCACGCAGGCTGGGTGCTTGCGTTGCTCGCGGGTGCCGCCACGTGGGCGGTGGCGAGTTATGCCATCTCGATCAGCGGCGCCAGTCGCGAGCTCACCGAAGGACTCTCGTCGCTGTTCGCCGCCGCCGTGTTGCTCGCGGTGGGACTGTGGATGCACCAGAAGAGCATCGGCGGCCGCTGGCAGTCGTACCTGAAGGCAAAGATGGCCACGGCACTCGACCGTCGCTCGGCCTGGTTCGTGTTCGGCCTGACCTTCATCTCGGTCTATCGCGAAGTATTCGAAACCATCCTGTTCTATACCGCACTGTGGAACGAAGGACAGGGACAGTGGCTGCTCGCCGGCATCGGCGTGGGCGCAGTCATCCTGGGATTCATCGCCTGGCTGCTTCTGCGCACCAGCCAACGCCTGCCGCTAGGCCTGTTCTTCTCGATCAGTTCGCTGGTGATCGCCCTGCTGGCGATCGTGCTGACCGGCAAGGGCATAGCCGCGTTGCAGGAGGCGGGATGGGCGGGTGTCACCGTGGCACCCGTGCCCTCCATCGACGTACTGGGCATCTACCCCACCTGGCAATCGCTGCTGGCGCAGCTTGCGGTGGCGCTGATGCTTGCCATCGGCTTCGCATACAACCGCTGGCGGGCGCGCGCGGCGTGATGCCAGGCGAGCGCCGCGTCACTTGATGCGGCGCTCAATGGAAATCGCGCGAACGGCTGTCGAGCGAACCCAACAACTCGCTCAGGTCGATGAGCCGATGCGCGATGAGATGGCTCACGCCATCGGCGTGCTCCCAGCGGCCATCCACGCCCAACAGGCGCGATTCGAGAAAAATGCGCCGCTGGCGTTCGGCCACGTGGCTCCACACCACCACGTTGATGGGCCCGAACTCGTCTTCCATGGTGATGAAGGTGACGCCGCTGGCCGTCTGCGGCCGTTGGCGCTGCGTGACCAATCCCGCCGCACGCACCAGGCTGGCATGCGGGCGATGCTGCAGGCTTTTTGAATCCAGGCAGCGCGCGGCGCGCAGGCGCGCACGAATCTGCTGTATGGGATGCGGCCCCAGGCTGAGGCCCGTGCGCGCGTAATCCGCCAGCGTGTTCTCGCCTTGCGAAGGCGGCGGCAAGACCACCTCATCCTCCACGGGACTGGTGTTGCCGAACAGCGGCAGTTGCGCCTCGATGCCGGCCATGGCCCAGCGCGCGCGATGCCGATGCCCGGCGAGTCCACGCAAGGCATCGGCTTCGGCCAGCGCTTCCTGCTGATGTTTGTTGAGCCCGGCACGCGCGCACAGGTCGGCCACGTCGACGAAGGGCATACGCGCACGTGCCGCCATCAATTGCAGCATCACTTCCTCGCGACAGCCGCGCACCTGGCGGAATCCCAGCCTCAACGCATAGCCGCCATGCGACGCGTCATCTCGCTCGAGCGTGTTGTCCCAATCGCTGTAACGCACGTCCACCGGGCGCACCTTGATGCCATGGCGTTGCGTGTCCTGCACGAGTTGGCTGGGGCCATAGAAGCCCATGGGCTGCGCGTTGAGCAGTGCGCACATGAAGGCCGCGCGGTAATGGCATTTGAGCCAGCAGCTGGCATACACCAGCAAGGCGAAACTTGCCGCATGGCTTTCGGGAAAACCGTAGGAACCGAAGCCCTTGATCTGCTCGAACAGGCGCGCAGCGAACTCCTGCGTGAAGCCATTTCTCAGCATGCCTGCCATCAGTTTCTGGCGATGGATTTCCATGTCGCCGTTCCGTCGCCACGCGGCCATGGAACGACGCAACTGGTCCGCCTCGCCGGGCGTGTAATCCGCCGCCTCGATGGCCAGCTTCATCACCTGTTCCTGAAACAACGGCACGCCGAGGGTGCGTTCAAATACGCTGCGCAGCTTTTCCGAAGGAAAGGTGACCTTTTCTTCGCCACGCTTGCGGCGCAGGTACGGATGCACCATGTCGCCCTGGATGGGCCCGGGTCGCACGATGGCCACCTGGATCACCAGGTCGTAGAAGTTTTCCGGCCGATGCCGCGGCAGCATCGCCATCTGCGCGCGCGATTCGATCTGGAACACGCCGATGGTGTCGGCCGCCTGGATCAATTCGTAGGTCCTGGAGTCTTCCTTCGGCATCGATGCCAGCGTTTCCACGCGGTCGTGATGCTTCTCCAGCAGCGCGAGGCATTTGCGGATGCAGGTGAGCATGCCCAGCGCCAGGCAGTCGACCTTGAGCAGGCGCATGGTGTCCAGATCGTCCTTGTCCCACTGGATGATGGTGCGGTCCGGCATCGAGGCGTTTTCCACCGGCACCAGATGCGACAAAGGTTGATCGGAGATGACGAAGCCACCCACGTGCTGGGAAAGATGGCGTGGAAAATCCATCAACTCGTAGGTCAATGCGATCACGCGCTTGAGCAGCGGGCTCTCGGGATCGAAGCCGCGCTCGCGCAGGCGGCCATCCAGCGGGGCGTCGCCGTCGTTCCAGGAAAAGGTGCGCGACAGCAGGTCGATCTGGTCCGAAGGCAGGCCGAGCACCCGCGCCACATCGCGCACGGCGCTGCGGCCGCGGTAGCAGATCACCGTGGCGGCGAGGGCGGCACGCTCGCGGCCGTATTTCTCGTAGATGTGCTGGATGACTTCTTCACGGCGTTCGTGCTCGAAGTCGATGTCGATGTCCGGTGGCTCGTCACGTTCCGCCGAGATGAAACGCTCGACCAGCAGCGTGGTGGTGGCCGGGTCCACGGCCGTCACGCCAAGCGCGTAGCACACAGCCGAATTCGCCGCCGATCCGCGCCCCTGGCAAAGGATGTCCTTGCTTCGCGCGAAGGCCACGATCTCCTGCACGGTGAGGAAGTACGATTCGTATTTCAGCTTCTCGACCAGCGCGAGCTCGTATTCGATCTGCTTCCTGACTTTTTCCGGTTCACCTTGCGGCCAGCGCCAGCGAACGCCCTCTTCCGTCAACAGCCGCAGCCAGGTGGTTGGCGTGTGCCCGTCGGGCACCAGCTCAGCCGGATAGCGGTATTTCAGATCCGTCATCACGAAATGGCAGCGCTCGGCAATGCGCACGCTCTCGGCCATCAGTTCCGCGGGATAGATCGCCGACAACGCCTCGCGCGTGCGCAGGTGACGCTCGCCATTGGGGAACAGCAGGTCGCCGGCATCGGCTACGGTGCGGTGATGACGGATCGCCGTCATCACATCCTGCAAGGCACGGCGGCGACGCACGTGCATGTGTACATCGCCCGTAGCGACCATCGGCAGCGACAATGATTCGGCCAGCGCCTGCAGCGCGGCGAAGCGGCGCGCATCGTCAGGACCGTGATGCAGTGCCACCGCAAGCCAGAGGCGTTCGGCGAACCGCGTCTTCAGCCAGGCGCCGTGCACCGGGTCCAGCTCGGCCTGCGGCAGCCACAGGGCCAGCGTGCCGGGCAAGCCATCGGCAAAATCCTCGCGCATCACGCGATAGCTGCCCTTTTCCGCGACACGGCGGCCGCGTGTGATGAGCGCACACAGCGAGGTGTAACCCTGCAGGTTCTCGCACAGCAGCACCAGCTTCGGGCCATTTTCAATCTGGAATTCGGCGCCGACGATCAGCTTCAAACCCGTATCGCGGGATGCCTCGTACGCACGCACGATGCCGGCCAGCGAGCATTCGTCGGTGATCGCCAGCGCGCGGTAGCCGCACTCCTTCGCCCGCTCGAACAATTCGCGCGCGCTCGATGCGCCGCGCTGGAACGAGAAGTTAGACAGGCAGTGCAGCTCGGCGTAGTCGTTCATGCAAACCACCCGTGCAACATCCAGTTGCCCTGCTCGCCCGGCGCGCAGAACACCCAGGCGCACTGCCCTAGCGAGGTGCGCACCACGTAGTAGTCGCGCCGCACGTCGCCACCATCCCACCAGCCGGTTTCGATGCGCTCAGGACCGGCGAGCACGTCGGGCACCGGTCCGCGCAAGGGACGCGGCGATGCCAGCAACCAGGTCGGACGCGGCAAGGTTTCGGGCGATGTGGCTGCCTTGACATGCGCTGCATCGGACTGCGCCTTCTCGGGGCGAGGATCGACCGTGCGATGCAGATGCTGGATGGCCTGCTCGCCCAGCCGCGCGCGCAGGCGCTCGCGCAACTGCTCCAGCGGCACGGCGTTCACGGGACGCGTATCGAACAGGTCGCGCCCCGCCGGCACGAACGGTGGCAAATCGCTCGCCACCAGGCGCATGGCCAGCACTGGTTGCGGCAATTCGAGACGTTCGAGTCGCCCGCGCGCGCAGTCGAACAACAACGTGGCATCGCGGGCAGCGGCCAGCATGCCCACCGTCACGCGCGTCGGCGGCCCGCTGCGATGTTCCAGTTCCAATTCGAAACGCTGCACGCCGCCATCGCGACCGGCAAGATAGGCGGCCAGATCACCGGTGAGTCGACGCAACGGAAACACCAGTGCCTCGACGTGCTCGATCTCGTGCGTCCATTCCATGCGCTGCTCGAACGCATCGGGTGGACGGTAGCTGTCCATGGGCGTGGGTTCGTCGCCGGTGAGGCGATCGAGCTGCGCCACCAGCTCCGCGCCAAAGCGCCGCTGCAGGCCGGCGCGTGGCAACTTGAACGCTTGCCCCAACGTGCGTATGCCCATCGACGGCAGGCCTTGCGCTGCCTCGATCGGCAACCGTGCGCGCGCAATCGGCACGGGCGACAGTGCCTCGCGCAGAATCTCCGGCGACATCACCGCGATGCCATCGTGCATGCCGGCCAGCACATAGGCCGCGTGCGGCGTCGGTGCGAGCGCGATGCGATGGCGAAAGCCGAGTTCCTGCAGGTCGTCGCGCAACAACGATTCAAAGCGCGGCCACGGTCCGAACAGGTTGAGGCTGCGGCTGACCTCCAGCACCACCGCGTGCGCATACAGGCCAACCTCGGCGCTGTAGCGATACGCCCAGGCCGCGAGCAGGCGATGCCAGCGCGCCTCGTCTTCCGCGTCGTGTTCGACCATCGTGAACTGCTGCAGCAATGCCTGCGCCGCCACCAGCCGCTGCTCGCGATAAATGCCTGCCGCACGCGCCGATGCATTGGCCGCGTGCACGATGCGCGCCTGCGCGGGGCCGCTCACCAGCACCAGCGGCTCGTCCGATGGCGGACGCCGCCGGAGGACACCGTCCAGTGCCAGTTGCGGCAGCAAGATGCAGGCCCAGAGCATCGCGGCGCTCCTTCACGACCAGCCGGAGGCGAGTGGCACCGCCTGCACCGGCGGGTTACCGCCACGGCATTTGCGCACGCGCACCTGCCACGTGGGCGTGCCTTCCAGTTCCAGCCGCAATGCGGCCGGTGATGCCTGCACCGCATGGCGGCGATCGCGGAACACGAAGGCCAATGCCTTGCCGGTATCGGCAGCCACCTGCAATCG
Source organism: Dyella japonica (assembly GCF_040545895.1). Classification (GTDB taxonomy): domain Bacteria; phylum Pseudomonadota; class Gammaproteobacteria; order Xanthomonadales; family Rhodanobacteraceae; genus Dyella; species Dyella japonica_D. The sequence continues at coordinate 169,131 of NZ_JBEPMU010000001.1, read as the reverse complement.
ACGAAGTGCACGATCATCGGCATGCACCGGCCACGCCAGCACAGCCGCGCAACTGGCCGAGCGCAGGCATTGTTCGACGGCCCACAGCACATCGCGTTCGTCCGCATGCACGATATCCACGTGCGACATCACCACGCCGCGTGCTTCCCATCCCGCCACGTAAGGCACGTATGGCGGTGAAATCACCATCACCGGGCGAGCTTCGCGGGTGAGGCGTGCCAGCGTGGGCAACAGCAATTGCAGCTCGCCCACGCCATCGGTGGGCAGCAGGATCTCCGTCATCGCATGCTCGGGCCAGCCACCGCTGGGCAGCGCGGCATCAAGCGTGGGCCAACCCGTCGGCTGGCTGCCCGATGGCTGCGGCGCGGCACGCCCCTGCCAGACCTGGCGGCTGTGCAGCAGCGAATCGAGGGCAAGGACTTGACCCATGCGTGCATGGCTCCGATTCAGCGCAACGTGCGCAGGCTGCGCGTGACCACGCCCCATACGCTGAGCGTCTCGCCTTCGCGGAACACGATGGGCTTGAAGTGCGCGTTTTCCGGCAGCAGCGCAATGTGCCCATCCACCTTGCCCAGTCGCTTGATGGTCAGTTCGTTGTTGACCATCGCCACCACGATGTCGCCCTGGCGCGGCGCAAGCGCGCGATCCACCAGCACTTCGTCGCCGTCGAAAATGCCGGCGCCGATCATCGACCAGCCCGACACGCGAATGATGAAGGTGCTCGGCGCATGGCCGGGCAGCACGAGGTGCTCGTTGAGATCGACCACGTCGTCCACGTCGGCATCGGCCATCGAAGGCACGCCGGCCGGTACGCGACTGAGGAAGGCCGTCAGCGCGACCGTCGATGGATCCAGCGACAGCGGACGCGGCGCCTCCAGCGCGGCCGGGCTGCGGTAGGCCTCCAGGTAGGCCAGCACGCCCGGCACCTGGCTTTCAGGGACGCGAATGCGCTGACTGGGTTCGCCGGCGGGACGACCGGCTCCCGGGCGGCGTCCACCGTGGTCGGAAGGAGGCATGGGGCGACTTGATTACTGGGACGGCAATCAAGATAGCACGACGGCATTCTCACGGGCCGAGATTCAACCGCCTGCCAGAAAGAAAATTCAAACGATTGATTTAAAAGGCGATTCAGCCGCCCACGCCGTACACCCGCCCCTTCCACTGGGAGCGCACGCCACGCCAGTAGCGCAGCGCCGAACTCCAGGTCATGCCGAGGTACAGGGCCGCCCCCAGCGGCAGCAGCAGCGCCCACCACAGGGGCATGCGGTAGTACCTGAGCATGGGCAGGTAGCCCAGCAGCATGGCAATCAAGGCCAGCCACGCCAGCGGCCACACATGCGGCGTGCCCAGCAGCATCAGGGGTGCGCCGTAGGCCAGCAGGAACAGCGCCGTCACCACCAGCAGCACCGCGGTGGAATAACCCAGCTGGGTGAATGCCGAGCGCGCCACCATGCGATGGATCGAATCGAAGTTGCCATAGGGCCGCCGGCTCACCACGTCGCGGCTCAGCCCGATCCAGGTGCGGCCACCTGCACGCTTCACCTGACGCGCCAGTGCACAGTCGTCGATCAAGGCATCGCGCAAGCTGGCGAAGGCGCCGATGCGCTCGAGCATGCCCGTATCCACCAGGATGCAGCCACCTGCACCCGCTGCCACCAGCTTCGAACGCGCATTGGAAAGTGCGAACGGATAAAGCAGCTTGAAGTAATAGACGAATGCCGGCAGCAACAGGCGATCCCAGAAACTCGTGCGGCGCAGGTCCGCCATGATCGACACGAACTGGCGCTGCTCGCGCTGCTTGTGCAGCAGCAACGTGGCCAGCATGCCGGGACGCAGTTCGATATCCGCATCCAGTAGCAAGGTCAGCGGCGTGCGCACATGCTGCCTGCCCTGTTCCAGCGCCCACAGCTTGCCCGCCCATCCTTCCGGCAAGGGCGCACCCGAAATCACACGGACATTCGGATAGGACCTCGCCACACTGGCCGTGCTGTCGTTCGATTGATCGTCGATCACGATCACCTGCAGCCCATCGCCCTGCGCCTGCAACGCACGCAAGGTCGTGCCGATCACGTCGGCTTCGTTGCGCGCGGGAATCAATACAGTGATGTCGTCGAGGCGAACGCTGGCCGATGGATCGGCTTCAAGATGCTCGCGCGTACTCCACGGCCGCCAGGGCACGAGCAGCAGCCCCAGCCACATGAGGGCGGGAACGATGGTTAGCACGAACGGCCACATGCATTGATACCCACTCGTAGACCAAAGTTTGAAGCCGCTTCACCGCGGCCGTCTCAACTCCTCGTCATTCCCGCGAAAGCGGGAAGCGCCTTTCAACAGCCGCAGGCTGGTCATCCAGTGCCTTTGCGGTCTTACCGTCAGTTGAAAGACGCTGGATTCCCGCTTTCGCGGGAATGACGGTGAAGGGTATGGACGGTGAGGAGGCGAGACAGCGGCGTATAAGAATGGACCGCCGCAGCCACCCCTCAATGCCCGGCATCCGCTCCCGGCGACGAACCCCTGCGCTGGATGGCGCTGATGGGAATGTGGATGGCCGTGGCATCGCTGCGGTCGCCGTACATCACCGGAAGATCCGGTGCCATCGCGCCATCGACGCGCGGCCCGAACGTGGCCACGCGCGCCGCCTTCAGCGGATGCGCAAACGTATCGTCCACCGCCGTGCCTTCAAAGCCGCAATGCGCCATGCAGTTGTCGCACTTGGGATTGATGCCGACGCCGTACTTTTCCCAGGCCGTGTCCTCCATCAGCTCCTTGTACGAGCTGGCGTAGCCTTCGTCGACCAGCAGGTAGCACGGCCGCTGCCAACCGAAAATGTTGTACGTGGGATTGGACCACGGCGTGCACTGGTAACTCTGGTTGCCCGCAATGAAGTCCAGGAACATCGACGACTGGTTGAACACCCACTTGCTCTTGCGCTGCTTGCCGATGCGGAACACGTCGCGGAACAGCTGCTTGCTTTCGGTGCGCCCGAGGAACACATCCTGTCGCGGCGCATGCTGGTAGCTGTAGCCCGGCGACACCGTGATGCCCTCGATGCCCAGCGACATGGCGAAATCGAAGAACTCGGCAATCTCCTCGGGCTGCTCGTTGTTGAACAGCGTGCAGTTGATAGTGACGCGGAAACCGCGCGACAACGCCAGCTTGATCGCCGCCACCGCCTTGTCGAACACGCCTTCCATGCATACCGATTGATCGTGCCGTTCCTTCAGGCCATCCAGGTGGACGGACCAGGTGAAATACGGCGACGGCGTGTACTCGTCGATGTGCTTGGTCAGCAGCAGCGCATTGGTGCACAGGTAGATGAACTTCTCGCGCGCGATGAGGCCCTGCACGATCTGCGGCATCTCCTTGTGGATCAGCGGTTCGCCGCCGGGGATCGACACCACCGGCGCGCCGCATTCGTCTACCGCGCGCAGCGCGTCTTCCACGCTCATGCGCTTCTGCAGGGTCTCTTTCGGATGATCGATCTTGCCGCAACCCGCGCAGGCGAGATTGCACTGGAACAGCGGCTCCAACATCATCGCCAGCGGATAGCGCTTCTGCCCGCTGACTTTCTTGCTGATGATGTAACGCGCGATCTTGGTTTGCTGAATAAGAGGAATGCCCAACGGAATCTCCTCATCGCTGATCGATGGATCGTTCTGCGTCGCGCCTCACGGCGCGGTCGCCCATAGTCCGGTCGTACTCATCGCTGAACCGAGTATAGCCACCTGGCAACGTCGTGGCGTTCAGGACGCCAGGCTGGCCGGCGGCGCAAATACATGCGCATGCTCGCGTCGCAATCGATCCCATTCGATCCTGAACCATGGCGTGAAACGCTCGGGATGCGCGGCGATCTCGCGATCGAGTGCGTCCGGCGCGATGTAGCGCAACGCGGCGATCTCAAGCATGTTGGCGACCGGCGATGCGTCCGTGCGACCCGCATACACCCAGCAAAGTTCATGTTCCGCGCCTTCGGCATCGAACTGCGCCTGGTACTGGAACTTGAACTGGAACTGGAATTCGCACTGCATGCCCAGCTCTTCGACAAGGCGGCGATGAATGGCGGTCTCCATCGTCTCGCCGCGCCGGGGATGGCTGCAGCAGGTGTTGGACCAGTATCCCGGCCACAGGCGCTTGCCTTCGGCGCGTTGCTGGAGCAGCAGTTCACCGTTCGTGTTGAACACGAACAACGAGAACGCCCGATGCAGAATGCCCTGTCCGTGGTGTGCAGAGGCCTTGTCGAGAAATCCGGTTTCGCGGTCGTGTTCATCGACCAGCACCAGGGGTTCATCCTGGAACGAAACCACGTTCTTCGACCAGACTCCTTCGTTGTCATCCAACTCGCGGCTAGCCAAGGCTCAAACCTCTCTCTTCCGGCGGACGGCGGCGGTACACGCCCGGTCATCACATCTTCGTCACATATGGCGCGACGCACGTTCGACCGTCAAACGATTGCGCACTCAGGCTAGCAAGGATGAGCGACGTCGAGTAGCCCCTTGCACGTTCACGCGATGATGAAGACCGATCAATTCGTCGCATGGACACTGCCTGCGGGTGCGGGAAACGGCTCGTGCGTGCGCGTCCATTTCGTGCTTCCACCGAGCAGCGTGATGCCGATATAGCCGCGCAGCACCAGCGTGTCCGGCGACGGCACGTGAACTTCGCAGTGATATTCCTTGCCGTTGTCGGCGTTGTACACGTAGCCATCCACCCAGGCGCGCGCATCGGCGTCGTAACGCAGCCCCCACAACAGGCGCAGGCCGGTCAGCGGGCGCGAACGCAAGGCGGGATTGGGATTGTGGCGGTCCGTGACGATCTTGCCGCTGAGCTCGGGCCCATCCTCGGGGCCATAGGTGTCGTGCAGCTGCCATACGATGGTACCGACGTAGACGCCCCCGTCCTGTTCGATGCGGATAATGGCGTCACGACTCTCCACCAGCCAATCGCCCTCGATGGCGCTCGCCGGCGAACCGTCACCCGAGGGCGTCTGCGCGATCGCCGTGACGCAGAACAGGCACAGCAACGCGATCCATGCACCGCGCCGCCAAAGCCGTCCGCAGTAGGCCTTCACAAAGCGCATGCATTAACTTTGGAACGAATGGTGGATCGCGTCCGAACCGAGCTCATGCCCACGTTCTCCAATTCATCGCTGCTGTCATGGATCGGCCTGGTGCTGGCGCTGTGCGCGACGGCCTATGCGTGCCTGAGCCTTTGGGCCTGGTTCCGCTGCGCGCGCCGCAATCAGCATCCGCGAGCGCATGTGAACGATCAGCCAAACCAGCCGGTGAGCGTGCTCAAGCCGCTGCATGGCGCCGAGCCCGGCCTCTACGAGAACCTGAAGGGCTTCTGCACGCAACAGTACGCGCATTACGAAATTCTTTTCGGCGTGCGCGACCCGGAGGATCCGGCCGTTGCGATCGTGCAACACCTGCAACGCGAGTTTCCCGACCTTTCCATGGCGCTGGTGATCGACCCGGTAGTGCACGGCGCCAACCTGAAGGTCAGCAACCTCATCAACCTGATGGCCCATGCACGGCACGACTGGCTCGTACTGGCCGACAGCGACATCCGCGTGGCGCCGGATTATCTCGCGCGCGTCACGGCCCCGCTGGACGATCCGCACGTGGGCGTCGTCACCTGTCTTTATCACGGCGTGGCGCGCAACGGCATCATTGCGCGCCTGGGTTGCCTGTTCATCGATGACTGGTTCGCGCCTTCCGCCCGCCTGGCCCATGCCTTCGGGTCTTCCCGCTTCGCGTTCGGCTCCACCATCGCCCTGCGACGCGACACGCTCGACGCCATCGGTGGCTTTGAGGCGTTGAAAGACACGCTGGCCGACGATTTCTGGCTGGGTGAACGCTCGCGCCAACAGGGTTTGCGCACCGTGCTGAGCGACGTGATGGTCGGCACCGACGTGACCGAAAGCCATGTCGTCACCCTGTGGTCACACGAGTTGCGTTGGCTGCGTACCATCCGCGCGATCTCGCCCGCCGGATTCGCATTCAGCTTCATCTGCTTCACCTGGCCACTGCTGGCGCTTGCGCTGCTGCTTTCGCCCACCATGCCCTGCCTGATCGCTGCGCTATGTGGCGCCACGGCGCGCCTGTGGCGCTACCTGGCGGCCTGGCGCAGCACCGCAAGATTCCGCCGTGGACAGGATCTCTGGCTCACCCCTTTTCGCGACGCACTGTTGCTGCTGGAATGGGCGGGCGCGCTGCTGCATTGGCGCGTTCAATGGCGTGGACACGCATTGCATGCACGCGACCACGCGCCATCGCGCTATCCTTGAGCAAGACGTGACTAGTGTGTTGAACAACTCATTGCGGACACAGCTGCAGGAGCTTGGCAATTCATGAAGACGCTTTTTCTACAAGCCCCTTCGTTTGACGGTTTCGACGGCGGCGCGGGTTCGCGCTACCAGGCCAAACGCGAGATCAAGAGTTTCTGGTATCCCACCTGGCTGGCGCAGCCGGCGGCGCTGGTGCCGGGATCGCGCGTGCTCGATGCGCCGGTGGAAGAATTGTCGGTGGAGGAAACCCTCGACATCGCCGCCGAATACGATCTGGTGATCATCCATACCAGCACGCCCTCGTTTCCCACGGATGCGAAATTCGCCGAGTTCATCAAGCAGCGCCGCGCGGACATCCTCATCGGCATGGTAGGCGCCAAGGTGGCGGTGGAGCCGGATGCGTCATTGCTCGCATCGTCCGCAATCGATTTCGTCGCCCGCGAAGAATTCGACTACACCTGCAAGGAAGTGGCCGAAGGCCGCGCCTTCAAGGACATCGCCGGCATCAGTTACAAGCTGATCGATGGCAGCGTGCAGCACAACCCATCGCGCGCCACCATCGAGCAGATGGACGACCTGCCCTTCGTGTCGCCCATCTACAAGCGCGACCTGAAGATCGACCGGTATTTCATCGGTTACCTGCTGCACCCGTACGTGTCGATCTACACCGGCCGCGGCTGTCGCTCCAAATGCACGTTCTGCCTGTGGCCGCAGACCGTGGGCGGCCATCGCTACCGCGTGCGCTCGGCCGCCAACGTGCTGGCCGAGGCGAAGTGGATCAAGGAGAACATGCCGGAAGTGCGCGAGCTGATGTTCGATGACGACACCTTCACCGACAGCTCCAACATGGAGCGCGTGCACGACATTGCGCGCGGCCTGCACGCCATGGGCTGGACGTGGAGCTGCAATGCCAAGGCGAACGTGCCGTACGAGTCGCTGAAGATCATGAAGGACAACGGCCTGCGCCTTCTGCTGGTGGGCTACGAGTCCGGCGACGACCAGATCCTGCACAACATCAAGAAGGGCTTGCGCACCGATATTGCGCGCACCTTCACCGAGAACTGCCGCAAGCTCGGCATCACCGTGCATGGCACCTTCATCCTCGGCCTGCCGGGCGAAACCAAGGAAACCATCGCGCGCACCATTGCCTACGCCAAGGAAATCAATCCGCACACCATCCAGGTGTCGCTGGCCGCGCCGTATCCGGGCACATCGCTGTACAAGCAGGCCATCGAGAATGGCTGGCTGGAACACAACACGGCGGCCAACACGGTCAACGACAAGGGCGTGCAGCTGGCGATGATCAGCTACCCGCATCTGTCCAAGGAAGAAATTTTCCACGGCGTGGAAACCTTCTACCGCAGCTTCTATTTCCGGCCGTCGAAGATCTGGGAGATCGTGAAGGAAATGGCCGGCAGCTGGGAGATGACCAAGCGACGCTTGCGCGAAGGCGTGGAATTCTTCCGCTTCCTGCGCGCGCACGAGGCGTGACCACGCAGCCCATGCGTCACCGATGACTGCGTCACCCGCCTCCGCCTCCACGCGCCCGCGCCTGATCGTGACGGCCGACGATTTCGGCCTGCACCCGGCCGTGAACCAGGCGGTGGAACGAGGTTTCCGCGAAGGCGTGCTGCGCGCGGCCAGCCTGATGGTCACGGCGCCCGCCGTGGCCGACGCGGTGGCGCGTGCCAAACGCATGCCCGGCCTCGCCGTGGGACTGCATCTGGTGCTTGCCGACGGACTGTCCGCGCTGCCGCCCTCACGCATACCCGATTTGGTCGACGCGCGCGGCCGCTTCGGCGACGATATGGTGCGCGACGGGTTTCGATTCTTCTTCCTGCCCCATGTGCGCAAGCAGTTGGGCGCGGAGATCCGGGCGCAATTCGGAGCGTTCGCCGCCACCGGTTTGCCGCTCGATCACGTCAACGCCCATAAACATTTCCATCTTCATCCGACGGTGCTTTCCTTGATTCTTTCCATCGGGCGCGACTACGGCCTTCAGGCCGTACGCTGGCCTTCCGAACCTGGCTCCGGCCCGTGGCTGAAACCCTGGCTTGCGCTGATGCGCCGCCGCCTGCGCCGCGCGGGCGTGCGATCGAACGACCACGTCTTCGGCATCCAGGGCACGGGCGCCATGGACGAACAGGTGTTGCTCGACGTGGTGGAACACCTGCCTGATGGGTTGAGTGAGCTGTACCTGCATCCAGCCACCCACGGCGAACTCACGCCCGGGATGGCGAACTATCGCCACGCCGACGAACTGGCCGCACTGCTGTCGCCGCGCGTGAAGCTAGCCGTGGCCCAGCACTGCCAGCTTTGTCATGGCTTTGGCGATCCGGCGGCGACATGAAATATTTCGTTTATCTCGCCGGCCTGCTTGGCCTGATTGCCGCGATCATCCTGGTCACTCACCAGAATTGGTCGGCCATCAGCGGTGCCTTCGATCATGCCGGCTGGGCGTTGCTGTGGCTGCTGCCGTTCCATGCGCTGCCCCTGCTGCTGGACGTGATGGGATGGCGCGCGCTGCTGGCGCCCAGCGATCCGCAGCGCCGAGCCGGCACGCCGTTTCTGTTTTGGGTGGCCACGGTGCGCGAGGCGTGCAATCGACTGCTTCCCGTGGCCAACGTCGGCGGCGAAATCGTCGGCATCCGCCTGGTCAAATGGCGCGGTGTCGAAGGCGCGCCCGCAGCAGCGAGCGTCATCATGGAAGTGCTGCTGACCCTGGTCAGCCAGTACATCTTCGTGGCACTGGGCCTGTTGTTGCTGATCGGCATGGCCGGGCACATCGGCACGCTCAACTCGGTGATCTGGGCGGTGATCGCCACGTTGCCATTGCCGATCGGGCTGGCCTGGTTGTTCCGTCACGGGCAGGTGTTTTCCCGGCTTGAGTCCTTTGCGGAAAAGTTGCTGGGTGGGCCCTCTCGATTCACCGAGCTGCTCGACGGTGCCCGCCTCGACGACGAAGTGCGCAAGCTGTACGGCAAACCCGCACGCCTCACCGTGGCGTGCGCGTGGCAGGTGGCGGGTTTCGTGGTGGGCAGCTTCGAAAGCTGGCTGGCGCTGCAGTTGCTGGGTTATCCCATTTCCGTGTGGGATGCGATTGCCATCGAGGCCACCACGCAGGCAGTGAGGCATATCATCTTCTTCGTGCCTGCGGGCCTGGGCGTGCAGGAAGGCGGCCTGGTGCTGTTCGGCAATATCATCGGCCTGCCCGCCGATGCGGCCATCGCGCTGTCGCTGGTGAAGCGCGCCCGCGAGGTAGGCTTTGGCGTGCCGGCACTGTTGTCGTGGCAATGGGCGGAAGCGCATCGCCTGCACCGTCGCTGGCTGTCGCGCCGCAAACCGGCGCTGACCGAGGCACCGGACCGGAAGTTGTCGTAATCGAACGAGGTGAGCTTGTGTCCCATGACGCCGTAGCCGCTGCCGACCACACCATGCGCCACTGGGATGGCGGCGAACCGGGACGCATCAGGATCGGCTCGGACGCCCACAAACGGCTGTTCTGCCGGATGATCCTGGACACGCACAACCCATACAAGCCGGCCGTGATCGAATGGCCGGCGCTGGATGCCGACACACTGCATCGCATCACCTCGCTGCCGATCTGGGACATCGCCGTGCAGACCGAGGGCAAGGCCAAGCTGCGCGTGGCCACGTACACCAACACCATCGCCGATCCGCTGCTGCGCGAAGCACTCACCATGGACGGCGACGAGGAAGCTCGCCACAAGGTGGTGCTCAGCAAGATGGTCGAGGCGTACGGCATCCCGCTGGCGCCGGAGCCCGAATACGAAGTGCCGAAAGATCCCGAATGGGGCTGGCTGGTCACCGGCTACAGCGAGTGCATCGACAGCTTCTTTGCCTTCGGCTTGTTCGAGTCGGCCAAGCGCACGGGATATTTCCCGGCAGAACTGGTCGAGACGTTCGAGCCGGTGATGCAGGAAGAAGCGCGCCACATCCTGTTCTTCGCCAACTGGGTGGCCTGGTATCGACGCCAATTGCCGTGGTGGCGACGACCGGCGTTCGAGCTCAAGGTGATGCGCGTGTGGCTGTTCCTCATCTGGGAACGCATCGGCATCGCCAAGGGCCTGGACAACAACGGCGAGATGCAGGACGCCAACTTCACCATCACCGGCCATCAGCAGATTGGCCTGGACCTGAAGATCAGCGAGCTGCTGGACCTGTGCCTGGCCCAGGACAGCTTCCGCATGGGCGGCTACGACGAACGCCTGCTGCGCCCCACCTTCGTGCCGCGCATGGCACGCCTGGCGCGCCGCTTCATGCGCTAGCGATGCAGGCTGAACCAGGCCACTGCATCTTCCAGCGCAAGCCGTACAGGGCCCGCGGCATAACCGAGTTCACGCTCCGCCTTGGCACTGCTGAAGAACATGCGCTTGCGTGACATACGCACCTCTTCCACCGTGGCGATGGGCGGTTTGCCGCTGAGCCGCGCCCATCCTTCCGCCACATAGGCCACAGGCATCACCGCCGCATGCGGCAATCGCCAGCGCGGCGGCGGGCGGCCCACGATGTCGGCAATCTCGAACAGGAGTTCGCGCAGGCTCACGTCGGCGCCGCCCAGGATATAGCGCTCGCCCACCGCGCCTTGCTTGAACGCCAGCCAGTGCCCGTCGGCCACATCGTCCACGTGCACCACGTTGAGTCCCGTGTCGACATAGGCCGGCATGCGGCCGGTCATCGCATCGCGCACCACGCGACCGGTGGGCGTGGGTTTGATATCGCGCGGTCCGATCGGCGTCGACGGATTCACGATCACCACCGGCAACCCTTGCGCCGCATAACCGGCAACCACTTCTTCGGCGAGGAACTTGGAGCGCTTGTAGTGACCGACCATGTCGCGCAACGACACCGGTGTCGTCTCCGTGCCGGGCGTACCATCTTTCGGAATGCCCAATGTCGCCACGCTGCTCGTGTAGACCACGCGCGGCACGCCTGCGCGGCGCGCGGCTTCGAGCAGGGCGCGCGTGCCTTCGACGTTGGTCTGATACAACTCCTGCGGCCGCGGCGCCCAGAGGCGGTAATCGGCGGCCACGTGGAACACCGCATCGCAACCCTCGCAAATCCTTGCCAGCGAGGCGGCGTCGGTGAGGTCGCCCTGCACCACCTCCACGTCCAGACCTTGCAGGTTGCGTCGATCGGAACCGGCGCGCGCCAGCACGCGCACGTGATGATCCTCGCGCAGCAGGCGCCGCACCACGGCAGACCCCACGAACCCTGTCGCGCCGGTAACCAGTGATTTCACGGGGGCAATACCAAGGTATGCCCCACCATCGCCAGCGTGGACCCTGGACACATAAGGTTGTCGTTCCTGAACCCGGGGAATGAGTTGAGTTTCATTATGGTCGAACGACACGCGCGGTGGCGCACGCGCTCACCGTAGCCGTTCCGCCGCAGGGCGCACCAGTGCCTGTGGGTCGAATTCTGCTTTCCCCGAGCTTTCATGGCATTCCATCGCGTCTCTACGAATCGAAGACATTCGCTTTGGTGTTATGGCTGCGTCTCTCACGGACAGGGTGATACCATGCCGAGGCGCTGGTTTCTCTGTATGTGAATACTAAGAAGGCCGAGGCATGCCAATGTTCGATGCAAAACACGCTGCTGCGATTGCCCCCAACAACGCCAGCGCTTACCAGGAAGCCATTCTTCCGAAGGTGTCACGAACGTTTGCCCTGACGATTCCGCAATTGCCGCCGGCATTGCGCGACGTCGTCGCCAATGCGTACCTGCTGTGTCGCATTGCGGACACCATCGAGGACGAGCCCGCCTTCAGCGCGGAAGAAAAAGGGCGCTACGAAACTGCGTTCGTCGATGCCGTGACCGGACGCATCGATGCGCGCGAGTTTGCCGCGCACATCGCGCCGCGGCTTTCCGACGCCACCTCGGAAAGCGAACGCGACCTGATGTTCCGCCTGCCGCTGGTGCTGGAAATCACCGAGACGTTCAACCCCACGCAGCATGAAGCCATCGTCGAGTGCCTGCGCGTGATGTCGCAGGGCATGCACGATTTCCAGCGCGTGGTCGGCCTGCAAGGGCTGGATACGCAAGGCGACATGGATCGCTACTGCTATCACGTGGCCGGCGTGGTCGGCGAAATGCTCACCAAGCTGCTGATCGATTTCGAACCCGAACTGATACCGCAAACGCGAAATCTCATGCGCCTGGCCATTTCGTTTGGCCAGGGCCTGCAGATGACCAACATCCTCAAGGACCAGTGGGAAGACCGCAGCCACGGCGTCTGCTGGCTGCCGCACGATGTGTTCGCGCGCTACGGCGTGGAACTGAGGGATCTCAGCGCCGGCCAGCAGGATGCGCATTACGCCGACGCGATGATCGAACTCATCGGCATTGCGCATTCGCACCTGTGCCGCGCGGTGGAATACACGCTGATCGTCCCTGCCCGCCATGCGGGTTTCCGCCGCTTCTGCCTGTGGAGCATCGGCCTGGCCGTGCTCACGCTGCGCAATCTGCAGGACAGGCTCGACTTCTCATCCGGCACGCAGGTGAAGGTGTCCCGCGCAGCCGTGGCACAGACCATCGGCCTGACGCGCCTCACTGACAAGTACGATCCGGCCGTGCGCTTCCTGTTCGGCGCGGCGGCACGCAAGCTGCCGCTCACACCGCTGGCACCGGAGTGGGATGTTCCGCAGGCGCGGTCGGCGTGGCCGTGGCGGAGGTCATCGCCGTTGAAAAACGCGCGCTCGCTATGACGGATTCCTTAGCCACCGTCGTCGATTCCGCCCCGCCCTCCACGCATCAACCACCCAACGATGCCAGTCGCATCGACCGGGCCATCGACCGTGCGCGCCAGGCGTTGATGCAACGGCAGCGACCGGATGGCCACTGGTGCTTCGAATTTGAAACGGACTGCACGATCTCGTCCGAATACATTTTGATGATGCACTTCATCGACGAGATCGACGATGTGCTGCAGGAAAAGCTGGCGCGTTACATCCGCCTCAAGCAACGCCTGGACACGCATGGCGGCTGGCCGCTGTACCACGACGGCGCGCTTGACCTGTCCTGCACGGTGAAGGCGTATTACGCGCTGAAGGCGGCCGGCGATTCGCCCGATGCGCCACACATGCGTCGCGCGCGCGAGGCCATCCTGGCCAGGGGCGGCGCGGCGAAAAGCAACGTGTTCACGCGCATCCTGCTCGCCATGTTCGGCCAGGTGCCGTGGCGGGCCGCGCCGTACGTGCCGGTGGAAATCATGTTGTTCCCCCGCTGGGCGCCGTTCCATCTCGACAAGGTGTCGTACTGGGCGCGCAGTACGATGGTGCCGCTGTTCATCCTCTGCACGATGAAGGCGAAGGCGAAGAACCCGCGCGCCGTCGGCATCGCCGAATTGTTCGTGACACCGCCGGATGAAGAAAAGCATTACTTCGCCACCACCACGTTCGTGAGCAAGCTGTTCCTGGTGCTGGACAAAGTGGGCCGCGCCTGCGATCCGCTGATACCTTCGTCGCTGCGGCGCAAGGCCATCCAGAAAGCGGAGCAATGGTTCCTGCCGCGGCTCAACGGCGAAGACGGCCTCGGCGCCATCTTTCCGCCAATGGTGAATGCACTGGAGGCGATGGACCTGCTCGGCTACGCCAAGGATCACCCTGCCCGCGCCACCTGCCTGAAGTCGCTGCAGAAGCTGATCGTGCATCGTGACGATGGCACGGCGTATTGCCAGCCCTGCGTGTCGCCGGTGTGGGACACGGGCTGGGCCGCGATAGCGCTGCTGCGCGCATCACCCGATGACGCCACGCAAGCCGCCGTGACGCGGGCGATGGCATGGCTGGCACCGCTGCAGGAACTCGAACGCAAGGGCGACTGGGCGGTGCAGGCGCCGGACCTGCCGCCGGGCGGCTGGGCTTTCCAGTACGCCAATGCGTACTACCCCGATCTCGACGACACCGCCGTCGTTGCCGCGCTGCTCCACGTTGCGGTTAGCGGCACGCCGCGCGAAGGCATGTATCGCGATCGCATCGAGCGCGCCGCGGACTGGCTGGTCGGCATGCAATCGGCCAACGGCGGCTTCGCCGCGTTCGACCGCAACAACACGCACTATCACATCAACGAGATTCCCTTCGCCGATCACGGCGCGATGCTCGATCCGCCCACGGAAGACGTGTCGGGTCGCGTGCTCGCCTTCCTTGGCATACTGAACCGGCCGCAAGACAAGGTCGTCATCGAACGCTGCCTTGCCTACCTGCGCAGCACGCGCCTGCCGGATGGCTCGTACTGGGGCCGCTGGGGCACGAATTACATCTACGGTACGTGGTCGGTGCTTGCGGGCCTCGCGCTCGCAGGCCAGGACATGCAGCAGCCGTGGATACGCGAATCGGTCGACTGGCTGATCGCGAAACAACACGACGACGGCGGCTGGGGCGAAACCAACGACACCTATTTCGACCCCGCGCTGCGCGGTACCAACGATGGCGTGAGCACGCCGCACAGCACGGCGTGGGCGCTGCTCGGCCTGTTTGCCGCGGGCGAGCACGCGTGCGACGCCGCGCATCGCGGCGTGCGTTGGCTGCTCGATCATCAGCAATCCGCCGGCGAGCCCGAGGCCGATCTCTGGTATCACCCCAGCTTCAACGCACCGGGATTTCCCCGCGTCTTCTTCCTCAAATACCACGGCTACACCGCATACTTTCCGCTATGGGCACTCAGCCGTTATCGCCAACTGCTTGCGAACTCGCGACCGACGCCGTGACGCCGGGCGCCGTGGGCATCGTGACCGCGCTTGCATCGGAAGCGCGGGCATTGACGCGCCGCTCGCTGCGCGTGCGCACCGCGTTGCCGCTCGGCCAGGGCGGTGCGTTGTGGCTGTCGGGCATGGGCCAGGACGCGGCGCGACAAGGCGCGCTCGCACTCATCGAGGCAGGCGCCACGGCGCTGGTGTCGTTTGGCGTGGCGGGCGGGTTGGCACCGGGACTGCGCAGCGGAACGCTGTTCTGTCCGTCCTGCGTGCTCGACGAACGCAGCCATGACTACCAGCCCGATGCCTCGTGGCGTGGCGCACTCATCCGCCGCCTGGCCACGACGCATCTGCCGCGCGTGGACGACGGCACCTTGCTGAGCCTTCCCGCGCCATTGCTCAGCGTGGCCGAAAAAGGCGCAATGCGCGAACGCCATCAGGCACTCGCCGTCGACATGGAAAGCGCGGCCATTGCCGCGGTGGCCAGCGAGTACCGCATACCGTTCATCGTGCTGCGCGCCATCGTCGACGAACGCGAGGACAACGTACCCATCGCATTGCAGGCTAGCATCGACGCCTGGGGACGTCCGTTTGCCGGGCGCCTGCTCGTCACCCTGCTGCGGCATCCAGGCTTGCTGACGCACCTGCCCGGACTGGCCATGCGCATGAACAAGGCCACGCGCGCCTTGCGTGCGGCGGCCGGCGTGGCAGGCATCGAACTGGGGCGCGAAGCATTGCAGCCCTGCTAATCTCTAACCCTTGTTTTCGGATGTCAGGCCTGGCCTCGACGCACGGCCGGCAGCATCGAAGTCTGGAGGTCCGGCGGCGTGTTCAGAGCGATCCACAAAGGCCTGGTCTGGATGGTCGACCGCAGCGGTCGGCATCACCTCATCGTGCTGTTGCTCGCGGCGCTGTTCGCCGTGCTCAGCCTGTGGGGCGCGCACAAGCACCTGAGCATCGACACCGATGCGGATCATCTCTTCTCCGACAAGCTCGCCTGGCGCCAGCAGAGCCAGGCTTTCGCTCGGCAGTTTCCGCAGTTCAGCGATACGCTCACCGCCGTGGTGCGCGCCCCCACGCCGGAAGAGGCGCGCATCGTCGCGCAAGCGTTGAACGTCGAACTGCAGGCCGACAAGCAACACTTCCACTCCTCGTCCACGCCGGGCATCAGCCCGTTCTTCAATCGCGAAGGACTCCTGCTGCTGCCGCAGGATGAGCTGGAAAGCACGCTCGACAGCATGCTGCAGGCACAGCCGCTGCTCGGCCCACTGGCCAAGGACACCTCGGCGCGCGGCCTCTTCAACGGCATCGACCTGATGGTGGAAGGCGTGCGACGCGGCCTGGCGAATGACTTGTCGTCGTACGACGCGGCGCTCGGCAATGTGGCGCAGACCATGGAAGCGTCGCTGGCCGGCAAGCATGCGCCGCTCTCCTGGCAGGCCTTGCTTACGCCCGACCTGGTGAATAGCAATGGGGGGCAGGAATTCATCCTCGTCCATCCCGTGCTCGATCACACCGCGCTCGAACCGGGCGCAGAAGCCACCAAGGCCATGTTGCGGCTGGCTGAAGAACTGCCAGAGGTGAAGTCCGGTCGCGTGCACGTGAACTACACCGGCTCCGTGCCGCTGTCGGACGAGGAATTCGCGTCGTTGACCGATCGCGCCGGCCCCATCGCCATCGGCAGCAGCCTGCTGCTCGTGTTCTGGCTGGTGCTTGCGCTGGGCACGTGGCGACTGATCGTGCCGGTGATCATCACGTTGATCGTCGGCCTGATCTATACGCTCGGCTTCGCGGCCTTTGCGGTGGGTCGCCTCAATCTCGTCTCCGTTGCCTTTGCCGTGCTGTTCGTTGGTTTGGCGGTGGATTTCGGCATCCAGTTCGGCGTGCGCCTGCATGCGCGCCAATACAGCGACCGCACCTTCGACGACTCGCTGCACGAAACCGCGAATCGCGTCGTCAGCCAGGTCGGCCTTGCCGCGCTGGCCACGGCCTGCGGCTTCCTCGCGTTCGCGCCCACGGATTTCACCGGCGTTGCCGAGCTCGGCATCATCGCCGGTGTCGGCATGCTGCTGGCGCTGCTGTGCACGCTCACCGTGTTGCCGGCGTTGCTGCGCCTGCTGGCGAAGGGCTCGCCGCACGCGGAAGTCGCCCTGCCCGGCGGCGCTGCAGCCGATGGCTGGCTGGAACGCCATCGCAAGGCGGTGCTGGTGGTCTTCGGCGTACTCGGCGTCGTGGGCATCTGGTGCGCCATCACCATTCCTTTCGACGCCAATCCGCTGCACACCAAGAATGCGAACAGCGAGGCGATGCGCACGCTCAGGTCGCTGATGGAAGATCCCAACACCAACCCGTTCACCATGGACATCCTGGTAAAGGATCTGCCGGCCGCCAAGTCACTGAGCGAGCGCCTGGGCAAGCTGCCGGAAGTGGCGCAAGTGGTTTCGGGCGTCGACTTCGTTCCCACCGATCAGGAAGACAAGCTCGACCAGCTGCAACAGGCGTCCGACCTGATGTACGCCGTGCTCAATCCCGGCGAGAAGACCACGCCGCCCAGCTATGCGCAGATGCGCGATGCCGCCAAGGACACCAGCGATGGCATTGCCAGCGTGGCCGACAAGCTGCCTGCCAACTCGCCGTTGCGTCGCATCGGCAAGGCACTGGCCGGCCTGGCGCACGGCACGGATGAGCAGATGGCCATCGCCAACCAGGCACTCACCCAGTTCCTGCCCTATACGCTTCACCAACTCGCCGACTCGCTGTCGGCCGAGCCGATCACCATGGAAAGCCTGCCGCCCGAGTTGAAGCGCGACTGGTTCGCTCCCGATGGACGCGTGCGCGTGCAGGTGACGCCAACGGTCAAGGCGCAAAACACCATCGGCCTGCGCCAGTTCGTACAGGCGGTACAGCAAGCGGCCCCTGACGCCGCGGGCTCCGCCGTCGACACCATCAAGGCGGCGGACACCATCCTCATCGCGTTCCGCGAAGCGGCCATCTACGCCACCCTGGCCATCGCCATCGTGCTGATGCTGGTGCTGCGCCACACCAGCGACGCCGCGCTGGTGCTGGCCACCTTGCTCATGTCGGCCTTGCTTACGGCGTTGTTCGCGCGGCTGTGCGGCATCTCCATCAACTTCGCGAACATCATCGCGCTGCCGTTGCTGCTCGGCGTGGGCGTGTCGTTCAACGTGTACTTCGTGATGAACTGGCGCCACGGCATGCAGCTGTTCCTGGGCTCGCCCACGGCGCGCGCCATCCTGTTCTCCGCACTCACTACTGGCACGGCGTTCGGCAGCCTGGCCATCGCGCGCCATCCGGGCACGGCCAGCATGGGCACGGTGCTGTTGCTGAGCCTGCTCGCGGTGCTGCTTTCCACCTTCGCCTTCCTGCCTGCGATGCTCTATTCCACCGGGCGCTGCAAGCAGCCACTCAACCCGTGACGACTTGACCTCTCGCCTTGCGGAATCGACCCATGCTCCCAACCCGCCGTATCGCTATCGCCGTGTTTTCCCTGCTTTTCAGCCTCGACGCCAGTGCGCACGCCATCCTCGTCGATAGCTCGCCCAAGGCCAGCGGCAGCGTGCCGGCCGGCCACCTGACGCTTGCACTCACCTACAACAGCAAGATCGACCAGGCACGCTCGCGCCTGGTGCTGATCGGTCCCGACAAGAGCGAAACGCCGCTCGCCATCACCGCCAACGGCGACAAGCCGAACGAGCTGGACAGCACTGCCGACGTGAAGCCCGGCGCTTATGTCATCCGCTGGCAGGCGCTGGCGTTGGATGGACACATCACGCGCGGCGACCTGCCGTTCTCGGTGACGGCCGCGCCGTAAACCGGCACCGCTGTATCGCGTTCACTCGACAACATTCCATACCGGGGGATTCGTGGCCCTCCTCGTCGACATCTTTGGCTACCTGAGCGTCATCCTGCATGGCCTGGTCGTCGTCGCCCAATCCATGACGCTGGGCGGCCTGCTCTTTCTCGTCTTCCTGCTGCATCCGCTGGCTCCGCAGTTATCGCAAGCTGCCGATCTGGAGCAACGCGTGGTGCGATTGACGCGCTGGAGCGCATGGGCACTTCTGCTCGCCGAGCTGGCAACGACGGCGCTTCAAGTGTCGGTGCTGATGTCGACCGTGGACCTGCCTTTCGCCAACGTCATGCAGGCGTCGTTCGCGGTGGCCGCCACCATCAAGATGCTGTGCGCCGCGGCGATGGCAGCCTGCATCACGCCACGCACCATCGCATGGGTCCCTGGGCGCGGATTGCTGCTGCTTGTCGCGATCATCGAACTGGTCGCCGCAACGATGACCACGCACGCCTATGCGCGACTGGACCACAACGCCCTGCTGATGGTGGTGGAAGGCCTGCACCAGTTCGGCGCCGCCATCTGGATCGGGGCCATTCCCTGCTTCGTCCTCGTGCTGAGGCGGCTGAGCGAGGCCCATGATCTGCGCCTGGTGGGCGCGCGCTTCTCGCGCATGTCGATGATCGGTGTCGCCTGCATCCTGGCGTCCGGCATCACCATGTGGGTGTTCTACGTGGGCGACGCGCCAGGTTTCTACGGCACGGCCTATGGCGTGATGGTGGGCGCCAAGGTGGCCATGTTCATCGGCTTGCTCGGGCTGGGGCTTGGCAACTTTCTGGTCACGGAACGGTTGCGCCACGGGCGCGATGCCTCGGTGATCCGCCTGCGCCGCTTTGCGGAAGTGGAGATCGGCATCGGCTTCACCATCTTCTTCGCGGCGGCCTCGCTCACCTCCGTACCGCCCGCGGTCGACCTCACCACGGATCGCGTGACGCTGCACGAAATCGCCGAACGCAATGCACCTACGTGGCCACGCTTGAATTCGCCCGATCACGACACGCTCGCCATTTCTCGATTGCAGGCCAAGCTCGACCGCGATGCCGAACGCGATCACCAGATCGCCGAGGCGGCCACCATTCCCGGCTCCGGCATTCTCCCGCCGCGCAATGCGCAGGATATCGCCTGGTCGGAATACAACCATCACTGGGCTGGCGTCTTCGTGCTGTTGATCGGCTTCCTTGCGCTGCTCGGTCGCTCGGGCGTGGGCTGGGCAAGGCACTGGCCACTGTTGTTCCTGGCCATGGCCGGCTTCCTGCTGGTCCGCTCCGATCCGGAAGTGTGGCCATTGGGACACGAAGGCTGGTGGGTGGCCTGGCGCGACGTGGAAGTAGCGCAGCATCGATTCTTCGTGCTGCTGATCATCCTGTTCGGCGCGTTCGAATGGTCGGTGCGCACGGGACGCCTGAAAAGCGAACGCGCCGCCCTGGTATTTCCGCTGCTCGTTGCCGTGGGCGGCGCCATGCTGTTGACCCACAGCCACCAGATTTCCAACGTGAAGGACCAGATGCTGATCGAGTTGACGCATACGCCGCTTGCACTCGCCGGCGTAGCGGCGGGCTGGGCGCGATGGCTCGAACTGCGCCTGCCCGGGCGTGGCGGTCGCATCGCCGGCTACGTGTGGCCGGCGTGTTTCATGCTGATCGGTGTGATCCTGCTGTGGTACCGCGAGGCCTGAGCATCAACGGATGCGATGCACCACCATGTCGGCCAGCTCGTGCAGGTGCGTGGCGCGCCCGCCCAGCGGCGTGAGCGCGGCGCGTGCGCGCTCGCCCAGTTCTTCGGCAAGCGCGCGTGAGGCATCCAGGCCGAGCAGCGACACGTAGGTGGGTTTGTTGTCCTGCGCATCTTTGCCTGGCGTCTTGCCCAGCGTGGCCGCGTCGGTAGTGACGTCGAGGATGTCGTCGACCACCTGGAATGCCAAACCCACGGCACGCTGGTAGTTGTCCAGCGCGTCATGCAATTCCGCCGACATCGGCGAAGGCCCGCAATGCGCGCCCATGAAGATGGAGGCGCGCAACAAGGCGCCGGTCTTGAGCCGGTGCATCTGCTCGAGCTGCTCGCGCGGCAATACGTGGCCCACGCTCGCCAGGTCGATGGCCTGCCCGCCAACCATGCCCAGCGAACTGCTGGCGCTCGCCAATTCCTTCAGCAAGGCCACGCGTTGTGCAGCCGTCGCCGGGAGGTCGCCGATCACCGCGAATGCCTGCGCTTGCAAACCATCACCCACCAGGATGGCCATGGCCTCGCCATAGCGCACGTGCACGGTGGGCAATCCGCGACGCAACAGGTCGTTGTCCATCGCAGGCAGATCGTCATGCACCAGCGAATAGGCGTGGATCATTTCGATGGCACTCGCGGCGCCGTCGAGAATGGCAGGGTCCGCATCCACCAGCTCGCCCGCTGCATGGCACAGCAGTGCACGCAGCCGCTTGCCGCCGCCCAGCGTGGCGTAGCGCATGCCGTCGTGCAGGGTGGTCGGCACCATATCGCCGGGTGGCAGATAGCGCTCCAGCGCCTGTTCGGTGCGCTGCATGATCCGCGGCATCCACGTGCCCAGCGGCTCGACGCTCGCGGAGGTTGAGGACCACAGCTGAAAAGCTTCACTCACGGAAACATCTCCACATCACATCAATGAACAGCGACAACGGCGACGCGACTGGTCGGCAATTGCGTGATGAACTGACGCGCCATGGCGCGTGCGCGTTCATCAGCCGCAAGAATATCTTCCAGAGCGGCGGAGCCGGCGAGCGGCGGCAGGCTTTCCAGCGTCTTTTCAACCACACGCGCGATATCGGTGAATCGAATCTGCTCATGCAGAAAGGCATCGACGGCGATCTCGTTGGCCGCGTTGAGCGTGACGCTGGCCGTGCAGCCATCGCGCAACACCTGCAAGCCAAGGCGAAGGCATGGGAAACGCGCCAGGTCCGGCGCATGGAAACTCAGGTTGGCCATGCGCGTGAGATCCAGCGGTGCCACGCCCGAATCGACGCGCTCCGGGTAAGCCATCGCGTGGGCAATCGGCGTGCGCATGTCCGGGTTGCCGAGTTGCGCGAGCACCGACTGGTCGGCATACGCCACCATGGAATGGATCACGCTCTGCGGATGGATCAGCACTTCGATGCGCTCCGGCGGCATGTCAAACAGCCAGCGCGCCTCGATGACTTCCAGCCCCTTATTCATCATGGTGGCAGAGTCGACGGATATCTTCCTTCCCATCACCCAGTTCGGATGCTTGCACGCCTGATCGGGCGTGACGTCATCGAGCGTGTCAAGATCCCGCTGCAGGAACGGACCGCCCGACGCGGTGAGGATGAGCCGCTCGACACCCGCGCCCGTGCATGCATTCGTACTCAGGCACTGGAAGATGGCGTTGTGTTCGCTGTCCAGCGGCAACAAGGTGGCGCCGTGCTGGGCGACGGTGCGCATGAACAGCGCGCCCGACATCACCAGCGCCTCCTTGTTCGCCAGCAGGATCTTCTTGCCCGCGCGCGCAGCGGCCAATGACGAAGCCAGGCCCGCGCCACCCACGATGGCAGCCACCACCGTGTCGCACCCAGAGGCACTCGCCACCGCGCTCAAGGCCTGCGGCCCATAAGCCACTTCGGTGGTCAATCGCGCCGCGCGAAGCTTCTGTTCGAGCTCGGCAGCGCCTTCAGCATCGCCCACCACGGCCACGTCCGGCAGGAACGCCAGGCACTGTTCGAACAGACGGTCGATGCGGCGATGTGCCGTCAACGCAAAGATGCGGAAGCGGTCGGGATGGCGCGCCGCCACATCCAGCGTGCTGGTGCCGATGGAGCCGGTGGAACCCAGAATGGCCAGGCGTTGCATGCTCATGACACGGCCTCCACGCGACCGACTGTCTCAACCGAGCGCATCGCCCTTGCGCACACCACGTGTCGCCGGGCGAGCGTCACACTCATCACGAATGCGCCTCGCGCGCCACCGCGCAGCTTGGCTTGGTGGCCAATACCTTGTCGGTGAAGCGCTGGATGGAAGCACGAATGCCGTCGGCATCCAGGCCATAGTGATTGAGCAATGCCGCCGGATCGCCATGCTCGATGAATTCGTCGGGCAGGCCCAACCGCAGCATTGGCACGCTGATGCCGGCGTCGGAGAGACACTCCAGGCAGGCCGAGCCGGCGCCACCTTGCAGACACCCCTCTTCCACCGTGACCAGCACGTCATGCGTCTGCGCCAGCTGGCGCACGAGCGCATCATCCAATGGCTTCACGAAGCGCATGTTCGCCACCGTGGCATCCAGCGCCTCCGCCGCCGCGAGGCTGGGCGGCACCATCGAGCCGAAAGCGAGAATCGCCACGCGATGTCCGGCGGCATGCCCGCCATGGCGGCGCACTTCGCCCTTGCCGATGGGAAGCGTCGTCATCTCCGCTTCCGTGGGCACGCCCGGCCCGGTACCGCGCGGATAGCGCACCGCGCATGGACCATCGTGACTCACCGCCGTGTGCAGCATCTGCCGGCATTCGTTTTCATCGGAGGCGGCCATCACCACCATGTTCGGCACGCAGCGCAGGTAGGCCATGTCGAATGCGCCCATGTGCGTGGCGCCATCCGCGCCGACGATGCCCGCACGATCGATGGCAAAGGCCACCGGCAGGTTCTGCAACGCCACGTCATGGATCAGTTGGTCGTAACCGCGTTGCAGGAAGGTGGAATAGATCGCCACCACCGGCCGCAAGCCTTCCGTCGCCAGGCCCGCGGCAAACGTCACTGCATGCTGCTCGGCGATGGCCACGTCGAAGTAGCGCTCGGGAAAGCGCTTCTCGAACTCCACCAAACCGGAACCTTCGCGCATGGCAGGGGTGATGCCGACGATGCGCGGATCCTGCGCCGCCTCGTCGCACAGCCATTCGGAAAACACCTGCGTGTAGCTCTTGCGCGCCGCCTTGGCCGCGGACACCAGTCCCACCTTGGGATCGAACTTGCCGGGGCCGTGGTACTGGATGGGATCGGCTTCCGCCAGCTTGTAGCCGTGCCCCTTCTGCGTGATCACGTGAAGGAACTGCGGGCCGCGAAGCTTCTTGAGGTTCTGCAACGCGGGAATCAACACATCGAGATCATGACCATCGATGGGTCCGGTGTAGTTGAAACCGAATTCCTCGAACAGCGGCGCCGGCACCACCATGCCCTTCATCTGCGACTCCAGCCGCGACGCGAGGTGGCTGATCGGCGGAATGGGCCGAAGTGCGTAATGCACGCCCTGTCGCGCCTGCTGGTAGAAGCGGCTGGAGATAAGGCGTCCGAAGCAATAGCGCAGCGCGCCGACCGGCGGCGAGATCGACATGTCGTTGTCGTTGAGCACCACCAGCAGCGGCGAGTCTTCCGACACGCCGGCGTTGTTCATGGCTTCGAAGGCCATGCCGGCGCTGAGTGCGCCATCGCCGATCACCGCAATGCTGTGGCGCTGCTCGCCGCGTATGCGCGCCGCATGCGCCATGCCCAGCGCGGCCGAAATCGAGGTGCTCGAATGGGCAGTGCCGAACGTGTCGTAGGCCGATTCAGCGCGTCGCGGAAACCCGGAAATGCCGCCCCATTGCCGGATGCCGCCCATCGCCTCGCGACGACCGGTGAGGATCTTGTGCGGATAGGACTGGTGTCCGACATCCCATACAAGGCGATCATCCGGCGTATCGAACACGTAATGCAGCGCGATGGTGAGCTCCACGCTGCCCAGGTTGGAAGACAGATGCCCGCCGGTGCGGGACACGCTCTCCAGGATGAAGGCACGCAACTCGCCTGCCAATCGATGGAGTGCCGGCATGTCCAGCGTGCGCAGCTGGGCCGGTGAATCGACAGTTCGCAGCAAATCGTACACGACGGACTCTCCTCGGGGCTGCCGGAGTCTCTATCTCGACGTTTAGCACTTATGCCTACCGTGGCCGCTTCCGACACGTCACCGCGTTGCCACCACTAATCAGCGATATCGACCAGGGGACGATGCACGCCGCCGTCAACATCACCACACGCATACTGCATCCTGCTCGCCTGCATTCACCTTTCGACGAACGCACGCTCGATCACGTAATCGCCGGGCTCGCGCGTACGCGGCGAGGCCTGGAAACCGCGACCATCCAACAAGGCACTGGTGTCATCCAGCATGGCCTGGCTGCCGCACAGCATCACGCGGTCGGTTGCCGGGTTGAGCGGCGGCAGCCCGGCGAAATCGCTCATGCGCGCATCCACGATTGCATCGGTGAGACGTCCACGATGGCGAAAAGGTTCACGCGTGACGCTCGGGTAATAGACCAGCTTGTCGCGCACCAGATCGCCGAGGTAATCGTGCGCGGGAAGCTGCTGCTCCAGGTATTGGGCAAACACCAGGTCGCTGATGCGGCGCACGCCATGCGCCAGCACGACCTTGTCGAAGCGCTCGTAGGTCTCCGGGTCGCGCACGATGCTCAGGAACGGCGCAAGGCCCGTGCCGGTGGCCAGCAGGTAGAGATGCTTGCCGGGTTTCAGGTCGTTCAGCACCAGCGTACCGGTAGGCTTGCGGCTGACGATGATGGGGTCGCCGGGCTTGAGATGCTGCAGGCGCGAGGTGAGCGGCCCGTCCGGCACTTTGATGCTGACGAATTCCAGGTGCTCCTCGTAGTTGGCGCTGGCAATGGAATACGCGCGCATCAGCGGCTTGCCTTCCACTTCCAGGCCAAGCATCACGAAATGTCCACTGTCGAACCGAAAACCGGGGTCCCGCGTTGTGCGAAAACTGAAAAGGCTATCGTTCCAGTGATGAACCTCGATCACATACTCCGTCGCCAATGCCACCATCACAACCACCGTTGCCAAGTGAAGAGATGCTTGCAAGCGACCAGACCATTCGACGCGTGACGAGCCTGGCTCACGTCGAATGGCTTGACCGTCACTGCCTTGGTACAAGTTTCCGCAGGTCGAAGTCAATCCTGCTTAGTGATGTTGTTCGACGCTTGCCTCGTTCGCAAAAAATCGTCTCGATTCCCGGCGAATCATCACGTACTTCTCACGTTGCGCCTGCTAACCGCGAACGTTTTTTCAAGGCGAACGCATGCGTGTCATGCGTGGCACTTTTCTTGTCGAGAACGATGCCATGCGGCGTGCGATCCGCGCGCAAGCATCGTGCTTGCGGGAGCGAATCGACGCAGCGCCTTGCATCGCTCGCCCACGCCACCACATCTGCACGGGCGGCACGGCGGCCGGCACGAAACGAGGCCCCAGGCCGGGTGATCATAGCCAAGCTCAATGACTATGATGCCAACAATCAATTAGACCTATGACGTCAAACCCCGTAGTCTTGCCATTCAACCAACCACAACCAACGGAAAACAACAGATGTCGTTGATCAATACCGAAATCAAACCGTTCAAGGCCCAGGCTTACAAGGATGGCCAGTTTGTTGAAGTGACCGATGCCACCTTGAAGGGCAAGTGGTCCGTGGTGGTGTTCTACCCCGCCGACTTCACCTTCGTCTGCCCGACGGAGCTGGAAGATCTGGCCGATCACAACGAGCAGTTCCAGAAGCTGGGCGTGGATATCTACGCGGTTTCCACCGACACCCACTTCGCGCACAAGGCATGGCACGACACGTCCGACGCGATCAAGAAGGTGAAGTACACCATGATCGGCGATCCGACCGGCGCCATCACCCGCAACTTCGACGTGATGATCGAAGAAGAAGGCCTGGCCCTGCGCGGCACCTTCCTGATCAACCCGGAAGGCCAGATCAAGCTGTGCGAAATCCACGACAACGGCATCGGCCGCGACGCTTCCGAGCTGCTGCGCAAGGTGAAGGCCGCCCAGTACGTCGCTTCGCACCCGGGTGAAGTGTGCCCGGCCAAGTGGCAGGAAGGCGACAAGACGCTGAAGCCGTCGCTCAGCCTGGTCGGCAAGATCTAAGTTCATCGTTGTCCTGTCTTGCGGCCCGCTGCATCGGGCCGCCCTGGACCCGGCACCCCGCCGGGTCCGCTTTCCGAATATCCAGACGCCCGCAACGCCCGGCCACGACCGCGGCGCCAGATGCGCTCACCCCGAATAAAGGATGAAGTCACCATGTTGGATGCCGATCTGAAGTCCCAGTTGCAGGCTTATCTCGAAAAGGTCGTGCACCCGATCGAGCTGGTGGCCTCGCTCGATGGCGGCCAGAGCTCGCAGGAGCTGAAGGAGCTGCTGGAAGACATCGCGCCGCTGTCCGACAAGGTATCGCTGCGTCTGGATGGCACCGATGCACGCAAGCCTTCGTTCGCGATCAATCGCACTGGCACCGATGTCACCGTGCGTTTTGCCGGCATTCCGATGGGCCACGAGTTCACCTCGTTGGTACTGGCGCTGCTGCAGGTGGGCGGTCACCCGTCCAAGGCCTCGCAGGAAGTGATCGAGCAGGTGCGCAATCTCGACGGCGAATACCGCTTCGAGACCTTCATGTCGCTCTCGTGCCACAGCTGCCCGGACACCGTGCAGGCGCTGAACCTGATGAGCGTGCTCAATCCCAACATCTCGCATGTGGCGATCGATGGCGCGCTGTTCCAGGACGAAGTGAACGAGCGCCAGGTGATGGCCGTGCCCACGGTCTACCTCAACGGCGAGTTCTTCGACACCGGCCGCATGGAGATCGAACAGATCGCCGCGCGCCTGGACACCAATGCACATGCCCGCGACGCCGAACGCCTGAACCGCAAGGCGCCGTTCGACGTGCTGGTGGTGGGCGGCGGCCCAGCCGGCGCCGCGGCAGCCATCTATGCAGCACGCAAGGGCATCCGTACCGGCGTGGCCGCCGAACGTTTCGGCGGCCAGGTGCTGGACACCATGGCCATCGAGAATTTCATCTCGGTGCCGTACACCGAAGGCCCGAAGCTGGCGGCCTCGCTGGAACAGCATGTGCACGAATACGACGTGGACGTGATGAATCTGCAGCGTGCCGAGCAGCTGATTCCGGCCACCACCGAAGGCGGCCTGCATGAAGTGCGTCTCGCCAATGGCGCTGTGCTGAAGTCGAAGACGGTGATCCTTTCCACCGGCGCGCGCTGGCGCAACATGAATGTGCCGGGCGAGCAGGAATACCGCAACAAGGGCGTTACCTATTGCCCGCACTGCGACGGCCCGCTGTTCAAGGGCAAGCGCGTGGCGGTGATCGGCGGCGGCAATTCGGGCGTGGAAGCGGCGATCGACCTGGCCGGCATCGTGGGTCACGTCACCCTGCTCGAATTCGACGGCAAGCTGCGCGCGGATGAAGTCCTGCAGCGCAAGCTGCGCAGCCTGCCCAACGTCAACATCATCGTCAGCGCGCAAACCACCGAAGTGACGGGCGATGGCCAGAAGGTGACCGGGCTCAACTACACCGACCGCAGCACGGGTCAGCCGCACTCGGTGGCGCTCGAAGGCGTGTTCGTGCAGATCGGCCTGCTCCCCAACACGGACTGGCTGAAGGGCACCATCAAGCTGTCGCCACGCCACGAGATCGAAGTGGACGTGCGCGGTGAAACCTCGGTGCCGGGCGTGTTCGCCGCCGGCGACGTCACCACGGTGCCGTACAAGCAGATCGTCATCGCGATGGGCGAAGGTTCCAAGGCATCGCTGAGCGCTTTCGATTACCTCATCCGTTTGCCGGTCGAAGAAACCGAACAGGAAACCGTCGCCGCCTGACGGAGTCGTTGCACGCCCGGTCCTGCGCAGCCGAATCCCCTCTCGGCGCGCAGGGCCGGGCTTTTTTTATGCGCGAATATTCTTCCACACGCACGCCGCAGCCCAATGCTGACGCGGCTTATAACCGCGTGTGATGCCGACATGAGAAATGCTCATCTGTCGAAGTCTTTCAATCGTGCAAACCCCGGGTTTTCATAGCGCCATAGCCATCGTCACCAGCGCCGCGCGCCGGCGTCGTCGAGGCACCGGGAACCCCATCCCGGTCTAGGGGCTTTCTCAGAACGCTGAGGCCGAGCGGGATGCATTCCCGCGCTGCGCACGGATGCGCGCGGCATCAGCACTGTTTTCGGATTATTCGGGTACCGACTTTGAACAAGCACGTTTCTGTTACTCCGCGTCCGCTCGCGGCCGCACTGTTCGCACTGCTCGCCGCGGGTGCCGCACCGGCGTTTGCGCAATCCACCACCGGCAGCATCTTTGGCCAGGTCTCCGCCGGTCGCGGTGAATCGGTCTTGATCAAGAGCGCCACCGGCATTGCACGCACGGTGAACATCGACAGCCGCGGCCGTTACAGCGCGTCGGAGTTGCCGCTGGGTACATACACCGTGTCGCTGCTGCACGATGGCAGCGTGGTCGATACGCGCAACGACATCTCGCTGCGCGTGGGTTCCGGCACGGAAGTATCGTTCGAAGCAGTGGCGGCAAAAGAACTGGCGGGCGTGAGCGTGTCGGCCAACACCACGCCGCCCATCGACGTGACCACCACCGACTCGCGCACCGTCATCACCGCAGACGAACTCGTGCGCCTGCCACTGGGCCGGTCAGCGGAAGCCATCGCCTTGCTGGCGCCGGGCGTCACCGGCAACAGCGGCGGCTACACCGGGCCGACCGGACAATCGCTGGTGAGCTTCGGCGGCTCGGCCGCAAGCGAGAACGCGTACTACATCAACGGCTTCAACACCACCGAACCGCAGCGCGCGCTTGGCGGCCTCACGCTGCCGTACGGCGCCATCGAGCAGCAGGAGATCTACACCGGCGGCTACAGCGCGCAGTACGGACGATCCGACGGCGGCGTGATCAACATGGTCGGCAAGCGCGGCACCAACGAGTGGCATTTCGGTGGACAGGTGCTGTGGCAGCCGGCGTTCGCGCAAGCCGATGGCACCAACACGTATTACACCAACGGCCTGCCTGCCTCGCCGATCGCCGGCAGCCTGTACGACCCCAACAGCAAGAATCGCCAGTGGACCACCACGTACGACGCCTACCTCGGCGGACCGCTGATCAAGGACAAGCTGTTCCTGTTCCTGGCAGCCGAGGCCTCGCGGCAGGAAGGAAGCACGGTCAATGACGTGACCAACGCCAAACCCTATGTGAGCTACAAGTACGACTCGCCGAAGTGGTACGCGAAGCTGGACTGGAACATCACCGACAGCAACATCCTCGAAGTCACCGGCGCGTCCAGCAAGTACCAGACCTCGGGCTCGATCTACGATTACGACTACAGCACGCTGTCGCGCGGCAATTTCGTCAACCTCGACGACAACATCAAGACGGGCGGCGATCTCTACACGGCCAAGTTCACCAGCTACATCACCGACGCACTGACCTTCTCTGCCATGTACGGCAAGATGAAGACGATGAACTACGACGTGCCGGGCAACTACGACGGCAGCCTCACCTACGTCACCGACATCCAGAACCAGAACCCGTCGTACGTTGGTGGCAACCCCATCAGCAACAGCCAGGTGACGCAGTCGCTGTACAGCCCAAACCGCCACAACACCACCAACAACCTGCGCATCGACCTGAGCTACCAGCTCGGCTCGCATACGATTTCGGCGGGCATCGACAACCAGAACTCACGCGCCATCGACCAGGGCAGCCAGACCTCGGGCCCGGGCTACTACTGGGGCTATGCGTACACCACCACGCCGAACGTCGCGCTGATTCCGAACCTGGGTGTGGGTGCGCCGGCCAATTATCCCAACGGCGCCTCCGGCTATTACGCGATCCAGTACGTCAACAGTTCGATTGCCAGCGTGCGCTCGGGACAGCGCGCGCAGTACGTCGAGGACAAGTGGCAGGTGACCGATCGCTGGCTACTGTCGCTGGGTCTTCGCAATGACCAGTTCACCGACTACAACGCGAACGGTGATGCATACATCCGCCAGCGCAGCGCACAGTGGGCGCCGCGCCTTGGTTTCAGCTGGGACGTGAACGGCGATTCGAGCTTCAAGGTGTACGGCAACGCAGGCCGCTACTACCTCGGCCTGCCGCTCAACCCGGCGCTCAATGCCGCGGGTGCGTACGTGGCCACGCAGCAGTACTTTACCTATGGCGGCATCGCAGCCGACGGCACGCCCACCGGCATCGTGCCGTTCTCCAACCCGGTGTCCTCGAACAACACCTACGGCGTGCTGCCCGATCCGAAGACGGTGACGGCGCAGAACATCAAGCCCGAATACCAGGACGAATTCATCCTCGGCTTCACCAAGACGCTGGGCACGAACTGGGTCTATGGCGCCAAGCTCACGCAGCGCATCCTGCGCAACGCCATCGACGATTACTGCGATGTGCCCGCCATCGAGAACAAGGCGGCATCGCTCGGTTACGACGTGAGCGCCACCAACAGCTGCTACCTGATCAATCCGGGGCGCTCCAACACGTTCACGGTGATCGACACCGGCGGCGCCTATCGCAGCGTCTCGCTGAGCAACGACGAGATGGGCTTCCCGCCGCTCAAGCGCAAGTACTACGCGCTGGAGACGTTCCTGGAGCATCCGTTCGACGGCCACTGGTACGGCAAGATCGACTACGTGTTCTCGCGCAGCTACGGCGACACCGAGGGGCAGCTTCGTTCGGACATCAAGCAGACGGCGGCATCCACCAGCATCGACTGGGATTTCCCTTCGCTGATGGTCAACAGCAACGGTGCGCAGAGCAACGATCACACGCACCAGATCAAGGCGTTCGGCTACTACCAGATCGATCCGGAATGGCAGGTGTCGGGCAACCTCTCGCTGGTATCCGGAAACCCGCGCAATTGCCTGGGCTATTACGGCCCGAACCAGACCGATCCGAATGGCTACGGCAGCTACTACCACTGGTGCGGCGGCCTGCCTTCGCCGCCGGGCTCGCATCGCCTGCCGTGGAACAAGCAGGTGGACGTGGCCGCTTCGTACAGTCCTGCGTTCGCCGATCACAAGCTGGCGTTCTCGTTGAGCGTGTTCAACCTGTTCAACTCGCAGGCCATCCTCAATGCGTATCCGTACTACCAGATTTCGCCTGGCACGCCGGACCCGCTGTACGGCTCGGCCGTGGTTCGCCAGCAGCCGCGTTACGTGCGCCTGAGCGCCACCTACGACTACTGACGATGCCGACTTGATGCAGGCAACCCCTCAGGCCTGCGTCGGGAGGAGTGGCCCACAAGGCCATTCCTCCCACCTTCCTCATTCACACGCGAAACAGGGATACGCCACCATGCCCAACGCTCTCCATCGCACCAACGCTCCGCTGTTGGCGGCACTGCTTGCCACCCTGCCCGCCTTCGGGCTGCATGCCGCCGAGGCGAAGACGCCTCTCACCATCGACGAAGCCTTGAAGGCATCTGCCGAACAGCATCGTCCGGTGCTGGTCGATTTCCAGGCCGTATGGTGTTACTCGTGCTACTACATGGCCAGCCATGTGTTGACGGGCGCCGAATGGAACGACGTGCAGCGCAAGGCCATCGTGGTGGAAGCCGATGCCGATTCGCCGGACGGCCAGACGTGGATGAAGAAGCTCAACGCGTCCTTCCTTCCCAGCTATGTCGTGCTGGACGAGCACGGCAACGAACTGGGGCGCATCTCCGCCGAACAGCCGCGCGAGAAGTTCTATCCGAAGATCAACGCCATCCTGGCCACCGGCAACACGCTGGACCGCCTCAGGCAGAAAGCCTCTAGAGGCGAACCCAACGCCGTGGCCGAGGTGCTGGAGGCGTATCAGGCGCGCTCCGAAGGCAGTGAAGGCCTCCGTTGGTTCGCTGCCTTGCCTTCCTCGCAGCAACAGGGTGCGCGCAAGAACGCTCGCGTCAATCTTGCGCTCGATCAACTCGCGCTTGCCAAGGCCCTGGCGGCGGACGACAACGCGACCGTGATCGCCAACGCGCAAAAAGTGCTGGCGCAGGACATCGGCTGCCAGCGCCCGTACGTGCTCGACAATCTGCTCGACGCCACCGGCAAGCTGCCTGCGGACGAGCGCAAGACGCTGCTTGCTGCGCAACGTCAGCCGCTCGATCACTACGTCGACACGCAGGTATTGATTGCCAAGCCTGCGTGCGCTGACCAGCGCAGCGCCGTGCTCGCCAGCGCCAACCTGGATGACGCCGTGGGCGACCAGGCGGCTGCATCCGCCATCCTCGATCGCGCCATCACGCAAACGCGCCAGCGACTGGGCAACAACCTCGCCAGCGATCGCAATCTCGCCGACAACCTGCGCATCTATCTATTGCGCGCCAAACGCACGGCGGAACTGGACGACTACCAGCGCAAGCTGATTGCCGCCTATCCTGACGACTATGTCTACGCCTATCGCTACGGCCGCAACCTGGTGGAGACCGGCAAGCCAGCCGAAGCGCTGCCCTATCTCACGCAGGCCGCCGACAAGGCCTACGGCGCCAACCGCCTCGCCGTCGCACTGCAACGCGTGAAGGCGCTGAAGGCTCTGCATCGCGACGACGAAGCGAAGAAAGTGGCGAGCGATGTGCTGGAAACCAATGGGCCGTGGTTTCCCAAGCAGGCCAGTGCGTTGAAGGCCGCGCTGAACGTGTGAGCACTCGCGCAAACGCCCGAGTCATTCGTTGCGCGCCGGCGCATTGGTTCGTCCCGCGCCATCCATGGTGGCTGCCGCACCGCACGGCGGCGGCCACGCTTCATGCCCTTCGATATGCCATGCGAAGAACTCGCCCGACCTCGGCTCACCGGTGTCGCGTGCGAACACCAGCGTTTTTCCCGATGGCGAGAACAGCGCGCCGATTTCCGAGCCGTTGACGTTGATGTCCGGCCCCAGCTTGATGCGCGGCAACCAGCCGTTCGAGCCGAGGCGTGATTCGTAGAGTCCACCGTCCGCCATCACGATCAGGCGCTTGCCATCGGGCGACGGCAGTGGCTCGTATTCGTCGCCGGCCGTGTTGATGGCGGGGCCCGCGTTTTCGACGATCCATTGCCCCGGCTTGGTTTCGCGCGCACGCCAGATGTCGTTCTTGCCGAGGCCGCCCGGACGGTTCGAGCCGAAATACAGCCATCCATCCGGACCCACGCGCGGGAACCATTCGGCTTCATCCGAATTGACGGGCGCAGGCAGCCGCACTGGCGCTTTCCAGCGGCCCTCGGCGGCGCGATCGGCACGCCAGATGTCCAGGTCCTTGCTCTTCATGCTCCCGGTGGCGCGGGTGGAGATGAAGTACACGCCACGGCCATCCGGCGTAAACCACGGATCGGCCTCCGCACCGGGCGCCGTAAACGACGCGGGCACCGGATTGCTCCAGCGCCCGCCATCGCAATGCGATTGAAGAATGCGCCATCCGGAAAACGCCTTGGAACTGCGGACGAAGTAGAGCTCGCCGGTACGCGGATCGAACGCCGGATGCGACTCGAACAGGTCGCTGGATACACCCACCGGTGTCCATGGCTGCACGGTTGATGACGACGCGGCGGCAAGCGCACCCAAGGGCGCGAAGGCGAGGCAGAGGGCGAGAACGCGAGGCTTCATGCGCATGGGCATCGCAACGCTTCCGGGAGATGGTCCGATGGTAGCCCAGCCATGACAGCCACTGTGCTTGACCAAAGGCACCTGACCGCATGGCTTCCGCCATGGAAGAAGCGTGCATAGCGAGCCGGCTGCATTCGCCCCGAACCGCGAGGGACGCACGACCACACCGCGCATGACGGATGCGCGGTGTATCGGCCAGCACGCGCCTTGCGTGCGCTCAGTGACGCAGTTGCTGCAGCAATTGCTCCAGTTCGTTGCGCAGCTGCTTCACCTGCGACACCGCCTCGTCACGCTCGCGCATCACGTCGTGATGCACCGAGAGCGACACGACGTGTGCCGACAAGGTCTTTTTCCTCGCCCGATAACGGCGCGCACGCTCCGCCGCCGTCAAGGCATTGGGCTTGCGCGGGCGGCCGCGCGGACGCTTGAAACTCAAGGGCAAAGCAAGCGTGCCCGGATCTAGTGGGTCAACCATGGCGCATCCTCCTCGTTTGCACTTATTTTACGTGACGTCACGTAAAATACAAGAAAAATCTCACGAAAAAACAGCCGGAAAGGCGATTTTTTTCATCTGAAATGAGTGATCCCGGTTGTCGGCCAGCGCGCGCGTCGCGCGTTCACGAGACGAGGAGATTCCTGTCGCTACCGTGCAACACGCGGACTGCCGGAGGACGCAGCCGCGTGGCGCCGGGGCGAGCCAGCCCACCGAGCAGAAGAAGAAAGGAAAACCGAAGATGGATTCGCTCTACGAGCTGTCATCGCGGGCCATCCGCCGTTTCTACGACGCTCGCATCAACACTCCGCCCGTCTTGGCCATCGACACCTACTTTCACGACGGCCATCGCTTCCACGACGCGTGGGAGGTGATTCGCGGCGAGGCCATGGCCATACTCGAAAGCGCCCAACCCATTCCGCGCTTCCACGAGATCATGCCGGCGCAGGCCGATATCTCAGCCACCGACGGGCGCGACTGGCGCATGTTCCTGCTCAAGATCTACGGACAGGACATCCGCGCAAACCAGGCTCACTGCCCCTTCCTGTCGGAGCTGCTGGCGGCGTGTCCCGATGTGCTCTCGGCCACGATTTCCTTCCTGGCGCCGCACAAGCACATACCGCGTCACACCGGCCCGTTCCGCGGCATCCTGCGTTACCAACTGAACCTGGAAGTGCCGCCGGCCGAGGATGGACGCCCTGGCACCGTGCTATGGCTGGCCGGCGACGAGCATCGCCTGGGCAACGGCGAGCAGCTGTTGTGGGACGACACGTATCCGCACGAAGTGTGGAACCGCAGCGAGCACACACGCGTGGCGCTGCTGCTGGATGTGCGCCGCCCGGACATGCCGCTGGACCTGCGCCTGCTGTCGAGCGCCGTGACGCGCGGCGTCGGCATGGTGGCGCGCTGGCGTGGTTTTTCCTGAGAGACCCTCGGCCGACGCGCGGCGCTTCATCCGCACGCCATCGCGCCGCCGCTCGATCAAGCAGTCGCCTCAGTCAATGATGCTTGTGGGGTCGAGCTGCGATAAACGGCGACACCGGATCGCTGGCAGGAAACGTTTCTTCCAGCGCCTCGTCCTGCAGGGCCTGGCTATGCAGCTCGGCCTCTTTGCGGGATAAGCGCTTTGCGGGATTTTCCGGTCGATGGCGACGAGGGTCGTCGGCATGGTTGGAGGGAGTTTTGTTTCGACTGGACATGACGTGTCCTCGGCAACGCCGAGCGCTACAACGCGCGCGCATGCGCAGCCTCACGACTCACTTCGCGCTCATTCCGCGGGGCACGCGCGTCGCGGAACGGAATGCCCGTGACCAGCGGATGCCAGCCACGGGCTTGCCGCATCAGGCGTGACGACTGGTCTCGAACAGGAACCACACGCGGCGTTCGGCCTCGTCGATCCAGTTCTCGAGCAGGCTGGCCGTGGCCACGTCCTTGTACTCGTCGCAAAGCTCATGCGTGGCGCGCATGTAGCCGGCCAGGCGCTGGTTGTCTTCGCGCAGCTCGGCCAGCATGTCGTCCGGCGTCACGAACTCGGCGTCGTTGTCGGACAGGCGCGCCAGCCGCTTGGCATGGCCCAGCGAACGCAGCGTGGTGCCGCCCAGCTTGCGCACGCGCTCGGCAATGGGGTCCACCGTGGCGTAGATCTCGTCCGACTGCTCGTCGAGCAGCAGGTGATAATCGCGGAAGTACGGGCCGGACATGTGCCAGTGGAAGTTCTTGGTCTTCAGGTACAGGGCCAGGATGTCCGCCAGCAGAGCATTGAGCTCGCCGGAAATGTCACGCGTCGCCTTCTCCCCAAGCGCGGAAGGCGTGTTGAGCGCCGCCTTCTGACGGGTCTTGGCGGCACTGGTGTCGCCCTTGGCCTTGCTGGTCTTGCTCATTGAGGTTTCTCCGCTGTTGGCCCTACGAGTATGGACCCTTAAATGTCATTTCGATGTCGCCACGGGCGAGGCATCGGCGTGGCGCATCAGCGCAGCCACGGCCAGCAGTGGCGGCACGGCAAAACACCACATGCTGCCGAAAGCATATACCAGCGCACCGACCGCACAACCGATGGCAAAGGCCAGCACGGCGACGCTCATGCGCCCCAGCCGGCGGTCGATGACGGCCCTCTGCTCGTCGGGTACGCCGCAGAGGCGATCGGCCACGTCCAGCATGATCTGCGTGGTGGTGCCCGTCATCAGGGTCGACGGCGGGTAGCCGGCCATGTGCACGCGGTGCAAGGCGTTCTGCACCGCCATGGCGCCCACCAGGGTCATGCCGGTGAGCGTGGCGACCATGCTGTCGCCCTGCGGAAACGGTCCATACCGAATGGCCAG
This sequence comes from Dyella japonica, assembly GCF_040545895.1. Lineage (GTDB taxonomy): Bacteria > Pseudomonadota > Gammaproteobacteria > Xanthomonadales > Rhodanobacteraceae > Dyella > Dyella japonica_D. The sequence goes on along the minus strand of NZ_JBEPMU010000001.1, from coordinate 132,075 downwards.
CACCATGGCCACGAGAAACAGCGCCAGATTGATCGCCAGCAGCGACCGCACCACCGGCTGTCCGACGGCCACCAGGCGATAGCGCAACAGACGCGCCCCGATCACGAACACACAGAACACCGGCAACGCGAGCAGCTTGGCCACGATGCCCGAGGTGCCGTTCACCAGCGCTGCACCGAGAGTGACGAAGTTGCCCGTCACATGCGCGGTGAACAAGCCGTGCAGCGCAAGAAAGCCGGCGGTGTCGACGTAACCCGCCATCACGCTCAGGATGGTGGGCAACCAGGGTTTCTCAGCCATGCCTTTGCGCTCCTGCGGAATCAGGCTCGATGATCGAGCGCGCACCCCATGTATTTCCCCTTGATGTCGGCCGCGCGAGGAAGGATCGCGCTCGACCGATCCGTCACGCCGCGAGCGCGGAACGCTACGCGGCGTGACCATCGAGGCGGTTATTTCGACTCTTTCTCCATCAACGTATCCACCAGGTTGGCGGGCACTTCCTCGTAATGGTCGAACTCCATGGTGAAGGTGCCGCGACCGCGCGTGGCCGAGCGCAGGAAGTTGATGTAGCCGAACATTTCCGCCAACGGCACGAAGCCTTGCACGAAGGCCTGCGTGCCCTTCTGTCCCTGGTCGCTCACCGTGCCGCGACGGCGATTGATGTCGCCGATCACGTCGCCGAGGTAATCGGCTTCGGTCACCACTTCCAGCCGCATCACCGGCTCCAGCAACTTGGGCTTGCTCAGCTTCTGCGCTTCGCGGAAGCACTGGCGCGTGGCGATTTCGAACGCCAGCGCGGACGAGTCGACGTCGTGGAACTTGCCGTCGATCAGGCGCGCCTTGAAATCCACCACTTCGTAGCCGGCGATCTGTCCTTCGCGCGACTCCACGTTCACCGCGTGCTCCACCGCCGGAATGTATTCGCGCGGCACGCGGCCACCGACGATTTCATCGGAGAACACCACGCCACTGCCCGATGCCTGCGGCTCAAAGATCATGGTCACTTCGGCGAACTGGCCCGAACCACCCGACTGCTTCTTGTGCGTGTAAGTGTGTTCGACCGTGCGACCGAACGCCTCGCGGAAACTCACCTTGGGCTTGCCCATGTTGGCATCCACGCCCAGCTCGGTGCGCATGCGGTCGATGGTCACCTCCAGGTGCAGCTCGCCCATGCCCTTGAGCACCGTCTGGCCGGTTTCCTTGTCCATTTCCAGGCGCAACGACGGATCGGCCTTCACCATCTTGTAGAGCGCCGACGACAGCTTGTCGATGTCGTTGCGGCTCTTGGGTTCCACCGACACGCTGATCACCGGATCGGGGAAGCGCATGCGTTCGAGCAGCGCCGGATGCGCGGGGTCGGAGAGCGAATCGCCGGTTTCCGTTTCCTTCAGCGACACGAACGCGCAGATGTCGCCCGCGCGAACCTCGTCGATTTCCTTGGTCGCGTTGGCCTGCACTTCGACGATGCGACCGATGCGCTCCTTCTTGCCACGCGTGACGTTCTGCAGCGTGTCGCCCTTCTTGATCACGCCCGAATACACGCGACAGAAGGTGAGCGTGCCGAACTGGTCGTTGATCACCTTGAAGGCAAGCGCACGCGCGGGCGCGTCGTCGATCACGCCCTGTTCGCCGGTGATGTGGCCGTCTTCGTCCACCAGCGCAATGCCGCCGTTCTCGCCGGGATAAGGCATGTAATCGATCACGCCATCCAGCAATTGCTGCACGCCCTTGTTGCGGTACGACGAGCCGCAGAACACCGGCACCAGCTTGCCGGACACGCAGCCCTTGCGGATGCATTCCTTCAAGGTTTCCTGGTCGAACTCGCCCGTTTCGATCAGGCGATCGAACGCGGCATCGTCCATGGCCAGCGCGTATTCCAGCGTTTCCTGGCGCAGCTTTTCAAGATTGTCGACCCACGCCTGATCCGCCGCCGTGGTGAATTTCACGCGGCTGGCGATTTCGTTGAGCGGCACGGTGTCCCAGGGGCTGTCCTTGTCGTCGCCCTTCCAGAGGTAACCCACGCCGGCCACCAGATCGGCCATGCCGATGAATTCGTCGTGGCTGCCCAGCGGCACCTGGCACAGCAGCACGCTGGCGCCAAGGCGCTCGCGGATGCCCTTCACGCAATGCTCGAAGTTGGCGCCGGTGCGGTCCATCTTGTTGACGTAGCACAGGCGCGGCACGTTGTACTGGTCGGCAAGGCGCCAGTTCGTCTCGGTCTGCGGCTCCACGCCCGCTACGCCGTCGAACACCACCACGGCACCGTCGAGCACGCGCAGGCTGCGATTCACCTCGATGGTGAAATCGACGTGGCCTGGCGTATCGATCAGGTTGATCTGGTGGCCTTTCCATTCGGTGGACACCGCCGCCGACTGGATGGTGATGCCGCGCTTGCGCTCCTGCTCCAGGTAATCGGTGGTGGTAGAGCCCTTGCCGTCCTTCGTGTCGTGCACGTCCACGATCTGATGCTTCCTGCCCGTGTAGTACAGGATGCGCTCAGTGGTTGTGGTCTTGCCGGCATCGATGTGCGCGATGATGCCGATGTTGCGATAGAGCTCAAGCGACTTCTTGCGTGCCATGACGTCCCGCCTTGATGAAAAGTGCAATCCAGCCAGGCACGCGACCCACAACGACAGCCCGCCCGGCGCTCCGCCCAATATAGGGTCGTTCAGTCAAGCATCAATGTCGCGTGAAATCCTTTCAAATCAGCCACTAAGAAAACCGAAAATTCAAGGCTGCGTGAAGGACGCGCCCGGCGCAGCCTCCTTTTCTGCCACCCCGGTCACGCCATGAGCTGCCGCCGAGGCGGCATGCTCATGACGTCACGTTATGAGCTGACAACCAAAGTTCATTGGACATGTTTGGACGTCTATACGTCTGTTGACGCGAACTGACAAAGGCCACTAGCCTGCAATTGCTGCATCGCGTCACAGCATTTCAGACTGGGGAAAACCACCACATGCATAAGAACTCCGTCGGCCTCAAGGCCGCGCCTGGCGTCCTCGCCGTTGCACTTTTTTCGATCCTCTCCCAGGCCTCCGCACAGGACGCCACCCCACCCCCGCCCTCCACCGAAAACGCCAAGAAACTCGGCACCGTGATCGTCACCGGTACGCGCGTGGACAACCGGACCGAAAGCAGTTCGCTCACGCCCATCGACGTGGTCTCTGCGCAAGCGCTCAAGCAGACCGGCACCACGGAACTCACCACGGCGCTCGCCCGCATCATTCCGTCGCTCACCTTCCCGCGCCCCTCGGCGGCCGACACGGCCGACTCTCAGCGTCCCGCGCAATTGCGCGGCCTGTCGCCGGACCAGGTGCTGGTGCTGGTGGACGGCAAGCGCTGGCATCCGGGCGCGATCCTGCTCACCAACGGCGTGCTCGGCCGCGGTTCGCAGGCGGTGGATCTCAACACCATTCCTATCGGTGCCGTGGATCACATCGAAGTGCTGCGCGACGGCGCATCCGCCCAGTACGGCTCCGACGCCATCGCCGGCGTGATCAACATCGTGCTGAAGAAAGGCGCGCAAGGCGGCGAAGTCGATGTCACCGGCGGCCAGTATTCCGCGGGAGACGGGCGACAGTGGCAGGGTTCGGCCAATTTCGGCATTCCGCTCAGCGACAAGGGCTGGATCCGCTTCACCTTGCAGGACGGCAACCAGGATTACACCAACCGCGCCGAACCCAATCGCACGCGCCCCTGGGAAGGCACCACGCAGCGCTACGGCGATCCCGCGGTGCAGGACCACAACCTGTTCCTCAATTCGCAGTTCGACCTCACGCCCAACGTGCAGCTCTATGCCTTTGGCCACTACAGCGAGCGCAACACCACCTCGCCCGCGTTCTTCCGCAACCTGGCCAACAGCAACTCGGTGCCGTCCCTCTATCCCAATGGCTACCTGCCGCTGGAACACGCCGACTCGACCGACCGCGCGCTGGTCATCGGCATCCGCGGCAAGACCGAAGGCGGCTGGCGCTGGGACGTGAGCGGCAACTACGGCGGCAACCGCGTGTCGTATGCCACCGAGAACAGCGTGAATCGCGCCTTCCTGCATGACTTCGGTTATAGCCCCACCGAGTTCCACGACGGCATTCTCAACTCGTCGCAGCAGTCCTTCGACGTGGATATCGCCAAGGAGTTCTCCACCAGCTGGCTGCCCAACCCGGTGACGCTGGCCTTTGGTGCCGAATACCTGCGGCAGACCTACGAGATCGACGCCGGCGACCTGACTTCCTGGTACACGGGTACGTCCGGCGTCTCCGGCGGCGCGCAGGGCTTCGGCGGCTATCAGCCCACCGATGCCGGCTCCTACAGCCGCCACGACGTGGCCGAATACGTGAGCCTGGAATCGAACCTCACGGATCGCTTCAGTGCGTCGGCGGCGTTGCGCCACGAAGATTACAGCGACTTCGGCAACACCACCTCAGGCGCGCTCGCCGGCCGCTTCGACTTCACCGACCGCTTCGCCTTGCGCGGCAGCGCATCCACCGGATTCCGTGCGCCGTCGCTGGCGCAGCAGCATTATTCGTACACCTCATCGCTCTATTACGGCGCGGGCAATTCGCTGCAATTGCCGCCGGGCATCTACAACACCGGGCTGGTGCCGGTGAACAGCACCGTCGGCACCTTGCTGGGCGCGCAGCCGCTGCAGCCGGAGAAGTCGCACAACTACACGTTCGGCGCGGTGTGGAATCCGCTCGATGCGCTCAACCTGAGCCTGGACATCTACCAGATCACCATCGACAACCGCATCACGCTGTCGAGCAATCTCGCCACCACCTCGCCCGCGGTGCAGGCGTACCTGGCGGCCAACGGCGTCACCAACACCAACTACAGCGGCATTGCCTATTTCACCAATGCCGTGGATACACGCACGCGCGGCGTGGACCTGGTGGCCAGCTACCTGAGCGACCTCGGCTCGGCCGGTTCGTTGCAGAGCACGCTGAGCTACAACTACAACAAGAACAAGGTGACCGACATCAAGGCCAACCCGGCCATCCTCAACCAGCTCGGCATCAACCTCAAGCGCATCGACCGCCGCGACCAGTACGGCCTGCTGGCCGATACCACGCCGCGCAGCAAGCTCATCCTCAACGAGGTGTACAACCTCAGCCGCTGGAGCTTCAACGGCACGCTGACGCGCTACGGCAGCTTCGTGTCGTACAACTCCACCACGGCCACGCTGGACCAGACCTTCGGCGCCAAGTGGATCCTGGACCTGGCGGTGAACTACAACCTCGACCGCTGGACCTTCACCCTCGGCGGCGACAACGTGCTCAACACCTACCCCGACCGGGTCATCCACGCCAACGACAACAACGGCACCATGCCCTACTCGGTGTTCTCGCCGTTCGGCTTCAACGGCGCCTATGTCTACGGCAAGGTGGCCTACCGCTGGTAAGTGCGTCGCGCCGGCCGGGCCTTGCCCGCCGGCGCGAGCTTTCTTCACCACGCACGAACGAGGCGTATGCCATAGCTAGGGGATGATCCATCCGAGGGAATCACTACCATGGCCGAGCAGTCGCACCTCAGTCCCGAGTTCATCGCCCAGCAGCACAAGCGCCTGGAGACCCTGCGCAAACAGGTGCTCGGCGGCGAGTTGAACGTCAACGCGCGCAAGCGTGCCTACACCGAAGAACACGGCGACGAGCCCGAGGAGTTCGAGGATTCCGCCCAGGATCTCGCGCTGGAGGAAGTACGCCAGGCGCAGCATGACGTGGACGAACAACGCGTAGCCGACATCGAGCGCGCCCTGCAGAAGATCGACGAAGGCAGCTACGGGCTGTCCGACGAAAGCGGCGACCCCATCCCCAAGGCGCGACTGGAAGCCACCCCCGAGGCCGTGCTCACCGTGAAGGAGGAGGAAGCGCGCGAACGCGGACGGCAAACCCCTTGAGCCACGCGCCGGCGCCCCGATCTTGTGGGAAGCCGGGCATCCGCTCCGAGATGTTCGCCGAGGAGAGCAAGCCGTGAACCAACGTCCCACCTTCGACCTGTCCCCTCCCACCCCTCTGCAATTCGATGCGCTCGCGGCGACCTTGACCGCCGACGAGCGCCAGGTGCTGCTCGATCACGGCACCGAATCGCCGTTCTGCGGCGTGCTGCTTACCGAGAAGCGCGCAGGCGTGTATTGCTGCCGCCTGTGTGGCCTGCCGCTGTTCCTCGCCGGCAACAAGTTCGACAGCCGCACCGGCTGGCCGAGCTTCACCACCCCCTTCGACGAGAAGCACCTGGCCTATGTGCGCGACACCAGCTACGGCATGGTGCGCACCGAGATCCGCTGCGTGCGCTGCGGCAGCCACCAGGGCCATGTGTTCGACGACGGTCCGCCGCCGACGCATCAGCGTTACTGCATCAACTCCGTCTCGCTCGAATTCGTGGCATCCACCGACCCGCTGCCGGACAAGCTGGAGCGTGGTGCGCCCGAAGGGGCGGTCTGGAACCTGTTCGCCTGATCCCTTCCATTTCGCCGTCAGGACACTCTCATGACCCTGAAGTCGCGTTATAGCCAGCCGGTCTGGCTGGCCTCCGGCGTGCGCACGCCGTTCTCCAAGGTGGACGGTGCGCTGGCCTCGCAGGACGCCATCGCATTGTCGGTGCCGGTGGTGCAGCACATGCTCGCCAGCCTGCCGGAGGGCAAGCGGCCGGATTTCGCGGCGTGGGGCGCGGTGGTGCCCAACCTCACCTGGAGCAACATCGCGCGCGAAGTGCTGATGGATGCCGGCGCGCCGGCCACCATTCCGGCCTTCTCCACCATCATGGCCTGCTCCACCAGCATGATCGGCATGATCGAAGCAGCCGGCATGCTGGACAACGACAGCCTGCAGCTGGCCCTGGTGGGCGGCGTGGACAGCCTGAGCCGCGTGCAGCTGGGGCTTCCGCAAAGCCTCTCCGACTGGATTCGCCAGTTCCAGAAGGCTCGCTCGGTCGGCGAAAAGGTGTCGCATGCGCTCACGTTGAAGGCCGGCGACGTGCGCCTGTATATCCCCGGCATCGTCAATCGCACCTCGGGCCTGAGCATGGGCGAGCACACCGAGATCACCGCGAAAGACTGGCATGTGCGCCGCGAGGACGAAGACGCCTGGGCGCTGGGCAGCCACCAGCGCACCGTCGCGGGATGGAACAGCGGCTTCTTCGATGACCTGGTGATACCCGTGGGCGACTTCCGTCGCGACAGCATTCCCCGCGCGGATAGCTCGCTGGAAAAACTCGCCAAACTGCCGCCAGCCTTCGACCGCACCACCGGGCAAGGCACGCTGACCGCGGGCAACTCCTCGCCGCTTACCGATGGCGCGGCCGGCCTGTGGGTATCCAGCGAGAAAGGCCTGGATCGCATCCCCGCGCACGTGCCGCGCGTGAAGCTGGTGGACTGGGAAATCGCCGCCGTCGACTTCCGCGTGGAAGGCCTGCTGATGGCGCCTGCGTTTGCCATACCCAAGCTGCTGGCGCGTCACAACCTGCGCTATGACGACATCGCGCTGTGGGAAATCCACGAAGCGTTCGCGGCGCAGGTGCTGTTCCACATCGCTGCGCTGGAAAGCCGCGAGTTCCTCACGCGCAAGGCCGGCGTGGACCGCGACTTCGGACCGTTCCCGCGCGATCGCGTGAACCCCAACGGCGGCAGCCTCGCCATTGGCCATCCGTTCGGTGCCACCGGCGCGCGCATCCTCAGCCAGGCAGTGAAGGAACTGGCGGCGCAGCCGGCCGGCACGCTCGCCATCGTCAGCATCTGCGCCGATGGCGGCCAGGGCACGGTGGCCTTGCTCGAAGCGGGTTGATCCGGCGACGACGCTGCTTGCTACGATGCTCCCCACTTTCACGAGGGGGAGCACCATGGCATTGCAGCGTTCACTTTTCACCATCGCTATCGCCGGCTTGCTGTCCACCGCCAGCGCATGGGCGGCCGACACCAAGCCGCCCAGCGACAAGGATTTCGTTGCCTACGATCAGCCGCTGATCGCCTTCACCCACGCCACCGTGATCGATGGCACCGGCGCCAAGGCAGCGCGTGACCAGACGCTGGTGATCGACAAGGGCCGCATCGTTGCGCTGGGCAAGAGCAGCAAGGTGAAAGTACCGCAGGACGCCAAGGTCATCGACGCGAAGGGCAAGACGCTCATGCCCGGCTTCGTGATGGTGCACGAGCACATGTTCTATCCGGCCGGCGGCGTCGAATACAACGAGATGAGCTACAGCTTTCCTCGCCTGTATCTGGCCGGCGGCACCACCACCATGCGCACGGCCGGCTCGATGATGCCGTATGCCGACCTCAACGTGCGCGACGCCATTGCCGCGGGCAAGGTCGTCGGCCCCGACATGGACGTGACCGGCCCTTATCTCAACGGCCCGGGCCTGCCCATTCCCGCCGTGCACGTGCTGAGCGGGCCGGACGATGCCGAGCGCACCGTCAACTACTGGTCCGACGAGGGTGTCACCTCATACAAGGCGTACATGCAGATCACGCGCGACGAACTGAAGCGCGTGATCGACACCGCGCACGAGCGCAAGGCCAAGGTCACCGCGCACCTGTGTTCCGTCACCTACCGCGAAGCGGTGGACATGGGCATCGACAATCTGGAGCACGGCTTCTTCGTGTCCAGCGATTTCGTCAAGGACAAGCAGCCTGACGTTTGCCCCAAGAGCCCCGGCGTGAACGATTCGCTCGCCGCCGTCGATCCGAAGTCCGCGGACGTGAAGCTGCTGATGCGCGACATGATCAACCACCACGTGGCGCTCACCTCCACGCTCACTGTGTTCGAAACCTTCGTGCCGAACCGGCCCAAGGCGCCGCAGGGCGCGCTGGACCTGATGCTTCCCGAAGTGCGTGCGCAGTACGAGGCCACCTGGGACAAGGTGCAGAACAGCAAGTCGCGAATGACGCCCGAGACCTACCTCAAGCTCGCCCGCATGGAGAAGCAATACGCCGATGCCGGTGGCCTGCTGCTCGCCGGCACCGACCCCACCGGCTACGGCGGTGTGGTGCCGGGCTACTCGTCCAAGCGCGAAGTGGAACTGCTGGTGGAAGCCGGCTTCGGTTTCGAGCAGGCGGTGAAGGTGGCCACATCCAACGGCGCGAAGTATCTCGGTCGCGATGCCGACGTCGGCACGCTCGCCGTCGGCAAGCGCGCAGACCTGGTGCTGATCGACGGCGATCCGGCCAGGCACACGGCGGACATCGAGCATATGCCGTTCGTGTTCAAGAATGGCGTGGGCTACGACACGCAGAAGATCTTCGACGCCACGCGGGACAGCGTGGGCCTGCATTGAAGCTTCGCCATCGGCACCCATTGCGGGCGTCGATGGCGAACCTCGCACCTCTGCTCGTCATTCCGGCGCACGCCGGAATGACGAGCATGGGAGTCAACGCAAGGTTGAACAGACTTAGAAATAAACCTGTGCCCGCACTTCGAAGATGCGGGGATTCACTTTCAGGTTCCCACGATCGCTGAACGCCCACACATAGTTCGTCTGGAACTTCAGGTGCTCGCCGATGTACCAGTTGGCGCCCACCGTCCAGTCGTGTTCCCTGCCGCCGGTGATGGCGCCATCGTTGAGATCCAGCTCGCTGTAGCGCAACGCGAGTTCCACGGCGCCCCAGGCATGGGTCGGTCGCACCGCCTGCAGGTCGCGGCCGTTGTAACGGCGATCGGCCACGTTGCCGTCACTGTAGAAACGCGACTCGCCCGTGAGCGTCCAGGTGGTGAACACGTAGAAGCCGTTCACGTCCACGTTCGGCTTGCCATTGGTGCGATCTACCTGCGCCTGCAGGTACTCGCCCTGCAGCGACCACGGCCCGCGTATCCACAAGGCTTCGAAGCCCTGGCGTTGCACGCTCTTGCTGTAGGGAAGATTTCCCGTATCCACCAATCGCACCGGCGAGAGGCCGTCCTCGGGACGTGAGCGCAAGCGCGCTACCGAGGGCACCGAGCCTTCATCGGCCCAATCGAGCTTTTCGCGCGAAGCCGATACTCCAAGATGCAATACATCGCCCGGCTTGTTCAGCGGCATCCACGCCGCGCGCATGGCCCAGGTGCTTCCGGGGTTGTTGCCGTCGAAATCCTTGCGCCAGAAGTAGTCGCCGATATTGATGATGAAATGCGGCCGTACCAGCGCCCAGTCGAACCCTGCGCGACGCCCTTCCCAGATGGCCTGCGTCGGCAACGCCGCTTCAATGAAGGTGGTGGCGGAGGTACTGGTGACGCCTTCGAACCCCACCGGCGTCTTCGAGTAGCCGAAGCGGAAATTGCCCACGTCCTTGCCGAAGACGCCGGCGCTGCGGAAACGCACGAACGCGTCGGCCCATTGCTTGGCCTGGAAGTCGTACTGCGCGATGGCGTCGTACACGCCCGGCTTACGCAAGTAGAAACCGAAGTAGCGACGCCGGTTGGTGTTGGCGTCTTCGAACTTGCCGGCGTCATTGGAGAACTGGTTGATGTCGTACTGGTAGAGCACGGCCAGGCCGAAGTCGGTGCCGTCCGCGGCAGACACATGCGTGGGCCAGTTGCTGTAGAAGTCATAGTTGTCCGCCAGACAACATACCGGCCACGCGCATGCGAGCGCCATCGCGACGAATGCGCGACGCAAGGTGACCACGATGCCTGCGGACGTGATTGTGTTCATGGCCTCGCCTCCCAACGAGTAACCGCATGCTGTCCAATCGTTGCCGGGCCAGGAAATGACTTTTGTGCATATGCACATGACCCGGGTCCCGCGCTGCACCCCGGCCAATCTACCGGTTCATTCGCCGGGCGATATGACCCCACTGCTTGACACCGCCCGGGCACAGTCACGAAAGCTAGACGCCCGCCAAAGCAACCTGATCGCCGTAGCGGATTGGCAACAAGGCGATGCCCATGGCCGTGTACCCGACGCTCATCGTTCACAACGCGAAGATCCACACGGGTGTCGCGCAGCGGCCCGAAGTGCAGGCGCTGGCCGTGAACGGTCGTCGCATCGTGGCCGTGGGCACCAACGGACAGATACGTTCGCTCGCCGGCCCCGCCACGGTGGTGATCGACGCGGGAAAGCGACGCGTGATTCCAGGACTGATCGACGCAAACCAGCATCTGATCGCCACGGGTCTGGACTACAACCAGCAACTGCGCTGGGACAGCGTACCCACGCTGGCGGAAGCGCTGCGCATGCTGGCCGAACAGGTGGCACGCACGCCAGCGCCGCAATGGGTACGCGTGGTGGGCGGTTTCTGCGAACACCAGTTCGCCGAACGACGCCTGCCGACACTGGAAGAACTGAACACGATCGCGCCATCCACGCCGGTCTATGTCCAGCACCTGCAGGATCGGGCCCTGCTCAACGCCGCCGCCATCGCTGCCTGTGGTTATGACGGTCAGACCGCCGATCCACCGGGCGGCCATATCGAATGGGATGACGATGGTCGGCCCACGGGCTTGTTGATCGCGACGCCAACGCCCGAAGTATTTCGCCAGACGCTCGCCCACGCCCCCATGTTGCCGCACGAATACCAGGTCAACAGCTTGCGCCAGACCATGCGCGAACTGAATCGGCTGGGCATCACCAGCGTCATCGATGCCGGCGCCGCGCATCTGCACTATCCCGACGACTACAAGGCCATGGAAGAGTTGGCCCAGCATCATCTGCTCACTGTGCGCGTGGCCTATCACCTGGCCGCGCAAACGCCGGGCGGAGAAACCGGCGACTTCCTGCACTGGTGCACCATCAACCATTACGGCGACGGCGATGAGCTGTTCCGCTTCAACGGCGCGGGCGAAGTGCTCGTGCATGCCGCCATGGACTACGACAACTTCCGGCAGCCGCCACCGCAGCTCACCGCCCAGACGGCGGTGGACCTGGAAGACATCGTGAGGCGACTGGTGGCGCGCCGATGGCCGTGGCGCCTGCATGCTGTCTACGACGACACCATCGGCATGGCCTTGGATGTCCTCGAACGCGTCGATGCGGACATGACCTTGCGCGCCCTGCCCTGGTTCTTCGACGGCGCGGAGACTATCAGCGCGCGAAACATCGAGCGCGTCGCGCGACTCGGTGGCGGCATCAACCTGCAACCGCGCATGGCGTACCAGGGCGAGTATTTTCTGGAACGTCACGGTACCGACGTTGCCTCGCATACGCCGCCGATTCGCCGCATGCTCGACGCCGGCCTGCACCTGGGCGTCGGCTCGGGCGGCACCACGGCCGCCGGCATGGATCCATGGACCACGCTCTACTGGCTCACCACCGGCCGCACGCTGGGCGGCCAGACGCTCTATCCGCCCGAGGACCGACTGGATCGCACCAGCGCACTTGCGCTGCACACGCAAGACAACACCTGGTTTTCCGGCGAGGGCGGCAGCAAGGGCCAGCTCGACATCGGCGAGTACGCCGACTTCGCCATCCTCTCGCAGGATTACTTCAGCGTGCCCGACGAGGACATCCGCCAGATCGTCGCCGAGCTCACCGTGATGGATGGGCGCGTGGTCTACGCGCAAGGCGATTTCCGCGCTTTCGATCTGCCGCCGCCCATGCCGTTGCCGGAATGGTCGCCCGTGAGCCACGGCAGCGGTTGCTGGCGGAAACGGCCTGGCGAGGAAGAAGCCGATACGATAGCGTCGTCTTCGCGTGATGGTGGCCGCGCGCAGCGATGATTACGCTGCCGCCGTGTCGCCATTGAATAAAAAACTCCACGCTTGCCACCCGTCATTCCGGCGAAAGCCGGAGGCGCTCTTCAACAGCCGAGTGGCTGGTCATCCAGCGACTTTTTGGCAGTGACCAAAGATTAAAGGCACTCGATTCCGGCTTTCGCCGGAATGACGATGAGGCAAATCGATGCGGGGCGAGATTTGAACAGACTCGTGCCTTGAAGGTTATGCATCCGTCGCCCGAATGACACGACGGCGTGATACGCAAGCACGGCACGGGCATCAAAGGGGCACTCGAAGAACTCCCGCAGGACGTTCGACGCCATCGAACGTGTTCATCGGAAACGTGGCACGGCAACGCCCACGCTGGCGCGCAGCATGGCTTCATCAACCACACACCCTCAAGGGAACACGCCATGAACCGTTTCAACGACAAGACCATCCTCGTCACCGGCGGCAACAGCGGCATTGGCCTTGCCACCGCACAGGCGTTCGCCGCGGAAGGCGCGCGCGTCATCATCACGGGCCGCGATGAAGCGGCCCTGGAACAGGCCCGCGCTTCGATCGGTGCGCAGGCCATCGCCATCCGCAACGACGCCAGCAGCGTGGCGGGCGCCAAGGAACTGGCCAGTGCGCTGGGCGCCAAGGGCATCCGCCTGGACGGCATCTTCCTCAATGCCGGCATCGCCAAGCTCGCGCCGTTCGAGTCGGTGGACGAAGCCCTGTGGGACCAGACCTTCAACGTCAACGTGAAGGGCCCCTACTTCCAGATCCAGGCGCTGGTGCCGCTGCTCAACAAGGGCGCGTCCATCGTGATCAATGGCTCGATCAACGCGCACATCGGCATGCCGACCTCGTCGGTGTATGCCGCCAGCAAGGCCGCGGTGATTTCGCTGGCCAAGACGCTGTCTGCCGAACTGCTGCCGCTGGGTGCGCGCGTGAACGTGGTCAGCCCGGGCCCGGTCGAAACGCCTCTCTACGGTAAGCTGGGCCTGGATCAGGCCACGCTCGAAGCCACGGCCGCGCAGATCCAGTCGCAGGTGCCGCTGGGCCGCTTCGGTACGTCCGCTGAAATCGCCTCCACCGTACTTCACCTCACCGCGCCGGAATCGGCCTTCATCGTCGGCACCGAGATCATCACCGACGGCGGCATGAGCCAGCTGTAATCGCCTCGCCCGGTCGCCGCCTGCGGCCGGGCACTTACAGGAGTTGATCATGAAGACCTTGCAGTCGATACGCCGCCTTGCGGTGGCGTTGCTCGCCTCGCTCGCCCTGCAGGCCGCGGTGCACGCGAACACGCCCGCTGTGGAACAACACACAGCCAGCGTCAACGGCGTGCAGTTGCACTACCTGCAGGCCGGAGCAGGTGCGGACACGCCCGTCATCCTGTTGCACGGCTACGCCGAAACCAGCCACATGTGGTTGCCGTTGATCGCCAAGCTCGATGATCGCCGCGTGGTGATTGCTCCCGATCTGCGCGGCGCGGGCGATTCGTCCATGCCTGCGACGGGCTACGACAAGAAGACCATGGCGCAGGACATCCACGCCCTGGTGCAAAAGTTGGGCTACCACAAGGTGAAGATCGTCGGCCATGACATCGGCCTGATGGTGGCCTACGCCTATGCCGCGCAATATCCCGATGAGGTGGAGAGCATCGTGTTGATGGATGCCTTCCTTCCCGGCGTGGGCGATTGGGAGAAAGTGTGGCTGCTGCGCGACAAGTGGCATTTCAATTTCTACGGCGAAACGCCGTTGAAGCTGGTCGACGGCCGCGAACGCATCTACTTTGAGCACTTCTGGAACGACTTCGCCGCAGATCCGAAGCATTCGATGTCCGAGGCTGACCGCCAGTACTACACCCGCCAGTACGCACGGCCGGGCCGCATGAAGGCAGGCTTCGAATATTTCCACGCCTTCCCGCAGGACGCGCAGGACTTCGCGGGCTTCGCACAGAAGCCGTTGACCATGCCCATGCTGGTGCTTGCCGGCGAGAAGGCCTCGGGCGATTTCCTCATCACCCAGGCCAAGCTGGTCGACACCCACGTGCAGGGCGTGATCGTGAAGGGTTCCGGCCATTGGCTGATGGAAGAAGCACCGGAGCAGACCATCCCCGCACTGGTGAGCTTCATCAACAACGGCGCGCCGGCACAGGCCACGCACTAAGCCAGGGCAAGACGCGTGCGGCCGGCACCTGCCGGCCGCCTTCGCGTTGCCGCGTCTCACCCGACGGCCCCTCCACGCCAACCGCGATACCGGCTGTTTTCTGGGAAAATGGCCCCATATCGCTGGCACGGCCAGTACGGCAACCGGGTGAAGAAGTGATTGAACTGGTAGGTTTCGACGGCGACGACACGCTGTGGCACAGCGAAGGTTATTACCAGTCGGCGCATGGTGAATTTGAACGCATCATCGGCGAGTACATCGACCTCGCCGACGTTCGCGTGCACGACCGCCTGCTCGCCACCGAGCGGCGCAACATCAAGCTGTTCGGTTATGGCGCCAAGGGCATGACGCTGTCGATGCTGGAGTCGGCCATCGACATCACCGGGCAACGCATCAGCGCCACCGACCTGCATCGCATCATCGAACTAGGCAAGCAGGTGCTGGCGCATCCAGTGGACTTGCTCCCCGGCATTCGCGCCGCCGTGGAAGCGGTGGCGCAGCATCATCGCGTGGTGCTCATCACCAAGGGCGACCTGTTCCACCAGGAACAGAAGGTGGCCAGCAGCGGCCTTGCCGACCTGTTCCACCGCATCGAGATCGTTTCGGAGAAGGATGAGCGTGCGTATCGCACCGTGCTCGATGAATTCCAGCTCTCACCCACGCGCTTCGCCATGGTGGGCAATTCGCTGCGTTCGGATATCGCACCCGTGGTCGACATGGGCGGCTGGGGCGTCTACATGCCTTATCACGTGACCTGGGCGCACGAGACCGATACGGACTTCGTCGATCACGGCTCGCGCGTGGTGCAGGTGGAACATCCCGACGGCATCGCCGCCGCCATCGATGAGTTGCAGGGCCGTGCCGTTGCCTGAATTCGCCGTCGACGCATCCATCGACACCACGGCGGGAAACGTCGAATGGGATCGCGCACGCCTGCGCGAGTTCGTGGAAGCGCATCCGCGCCTGTTCGTGCTGACCGGCGCCGGCTGCAGCACGGACTCGGGCATTCCCGATTACCGCGACGCTAACGGCGGCTGGAAACGCCCGCAGCCGGTGACCTACCAGGCCTTCATGGGCGAGCAGGCCACGCGCCAGCGCTATTGGGCGCGCAGCCTGGTCGGTTGGCGCCGCTTCGGACGCGCGCAACCCAACGCCACCCATCGCGCACTGGCGCGGCTGGAAGAGCAAGGCCGCGTCTCTACCCTGCTTACGCAGAACGTGGACGGCCTGCATCAGGCCGCCGGGCATCGCAACGTCATCGACCTGCATGGGCGACTGGACGAAGTGCGCTGCATGAGTTGCGACGCGCGTCTGCCACGCGACACCTTCCAGCACATGCTGGTGGAATCGAATCCGACCTGGGCCTTGCTCGATGCGGGCGATGCGCCCGATGGCGATGCCGACCTCGAGGGCCGCGACTTCTCGCGCTTCGACGTGCCGCCCTGCCCGCATTGCGGCGGCATCCTGAAACCCGACGTGGTGTTCTTCGGCGAAAACGTACCCCGTCATCGCGTTGACGCGGCCGTCACATCGCTGAACGAGGCCGACGCCATGCTGGTGGTGGGCTCCTCGCTGATGGTGTTTTCCGGCTATCGATTCGCTGCCGCGGCGGCCCGCGAGGGCAAGCCCATCGCAGCGGTGAACCTTGGCAAGACGCGGGCCGATCCACTGCTCAGCCTCAAGATCGAACAATCGTGCGCCGAGGCGCTCGCCTTCGTGTCATGAAGACGCGGTCGGATGCCGCTCGCGCATTGTGACCATTTGATGCAGAGTAGACATCCCGGTCGTCTGGAATCACTGCATGAATGCCAGGCTTCAACATCGCGCCACGCCGTCGCGCGCTTCTTCCGCCCGCGCCAAGGGCGGGCCGAGGAAGCCATCGGAGTTCGACCGCGTATGCGAGGCGCTGGACGGCTATTTCGCCAAGGCATTCGATGCGCGCAAGCGCCTGCTTGAACAACCCTACGAACCCAAGTTGCTGCATGCATGGCGCGTCAACCTGCGCCGCGTCACGGCCACGCTCAACGACCTCACTGCGCTTTCCGATGACGATCTGCGCGACGTGCTGGCTTATCTGAAGTCTTGCCGCGAAGCCACCGGACAATCGCGCGACCTCGACATCCTGGCACAGGAGACCCTACCCGCCTTCCTGGACAAGGATCACGCTCAGCTTCCCGGCGTGGATGCCGCGAACAAAGCGCTGTCCGAACGGCAACAAGAAGCGCACAAGCAGGCCGTTGTCGAACTCAAGAAGCACAACCTTGCTGCGTCGTTGCAGTCATGGCGTCACTGGGTGCAAACGGTCGAGCCGCCGACAGACAATCAGATACGCAAGTTGGCAGCCGCCGCCCTCCAGCAACGCTGGGACACGCTCAAGAAGCGCGCCGCCAAACTGGATGGCGGCCAGAAACGGCTGCATCGCCTGCGCAGCGCCACCAAGAAGATGCGCTACAGCGTCGAGCTGTACCAGCATGCGTTTCCGAAGCAGGCCACGTCCGCATGGCTCAAGCAACTGGCCGACCTGCAGGGACACCTGGGCCTGGCGCACGACCGCATGACGGGCCGTACGCTGATTCGCGACTTCCTTGTCGCAGAAGATACGCAAACCCTGCTGAAGCCGTTTCGCGGATGGGGCAAGCGCACGGCGTTTCACGCCTCGGAAGAGGCCATGCATTCGCTGGCGAAACTCGAAAAATTGAATCCCTATTGGCGCAAGGCTGCGCATTAATTCGTAGCAAGCGATCGACATTCCGAACCAACGTCGATTTCCCGCATCGTCATTCCGGCGCAGGCCGGAATCCAGTAGCGTCGGTGGGGGATTTTCGCGAAGCGCTTGAGCAGCAGTCTGCGGCGACAACCTGATGCACTCGCTACTGGATTCCGGCCTGCGCCGGAATGACGATGAGGTATCTACATCGCCTGCGAGATTTCAAGCAGGCCTTTAGCGCCGGGCGCGGAAAAACTCGCGCAGCATGGTCGATGCTTCTTCGGCCAAGAGGCCGCCTTCCACGGTCACGCGATGGTTGTGGCGATCGGAAATCAGCGTATCGAACACGCTGCCCGCGGCGCCGGTTTTCGGATCGGTTGCGCCGTACACCACGCGCCCGATGCGCGCGTGCACCAGCGCCATGGAACACATCGCGCAGGGCTCCAGCGTAACGTACAACGTGGCGCCCGGCATGCGGTAATTGGACAGTTTTTCGCCCGCCGCCCGCAGCGCCATGATTTCCGCGTGTGCGCTGGGATCGTTGAGGGTGATGTTGCGGTTCCAGCCCAGCCCGATGATCTCGTCGCCCTGCACCAGCACGGCGCCGACCGGCACTTCGTTTTCCGCATCGCGCGCATGCCCGGCGAGCTGCAGCGCACGGCGCATATAGGCCTCGTCCTCGGGGGAGAACGTTGGCATCTGAGGCGAAAGATCGTCGGTCATCACATCGGCAAACAGGCGGCAGGGTTGGCCATTCTATCGTCCGCAGCGTCGGCTAGACCGCTGCCGTGATGGCCACGACGAAATCGAGGAAGGCGCGCACCTTGGCCGAGGGGTGGTGGCGCGAAGGGTAAAGCGCGTAGAGCGGAAAGCGTTCGTCTGGCCAGTCGGGGAACAGATCCACCAATTTCCCGCTCGCCACCAACGGCGCGGTGGCCACGGCCATCACCTGCGCAATACCGTAGCCCGCCACGCAGGCGCTGTGCATGGTGCCGCCATCGTTGACCACCAGCCGGCCCGAGGTCTTGATGGCGAGCCGCTTGCGTTTGCGATGGAACTCCCACGGAAAGGTGTGGCCGGTGGCTGGATCGCGAAATTCGATGCATACGTGGCGGTCGCCTTCCAGTTCCTGCGGATGCTGGGGCCGGCCATGCCGGCGCAGGTAGGCGGGCGATGCCACGGTCAGGATGCGCGTTACCAGCAGCTTGCGCGCCACCAGGCTGGAATCGGGCGGTTCGCCGAAGCGCACGGCCAGGTCGAAGCCATCGGCCACGATGTCGCCCAACTGGTCACGCGTGGCCAGCTCCACCTGTAGCTGTGGATGGGCATCCATGAATTCACCGATGCGAGGCGCCAGCACCAGGCGCGAGAACAGCGGATCCATGTGCACGCGCAACCGCCCGCGCACCATCGTGGCGCCCTCCGCCGCGCTCGATGCGGCCTCTTCCAGCCCGGCCAGCAAAGGCATCACCTGCGCGTGGAAGCGGCGCCCTTCATCGGTCAGGCGAACCGAGCGCGTGGTGCGGTCGAACAGGCGGATGCCCAGCCGCGCCTCCAGCCGCGCAATGGCCCGACTGACGCCGGGTGGCGACATGTCCAGCATCTCGCCGGCCGCGGCAAAGCTGCCGCCGTCGACCACGGCGGTGAACACGCTCATGCCGTTCAACATGCGCTCGTCGAAGGCCATCGATTCGTGCCCTTTTGTCACTTATCCATTGTCATTGATGTTATCGCGAAACGAGTGGCACGAGACCAGAATCCTCATCCGGATGCGGCCGGTGCCGCCGATATGAGGAGTTGCGAACATGTATGCCGTAATGGGTGTGACGGGCCAGGTAGGTGGCCAGGTGGCGAACGGGCTGCTGGACGCAGGCCAGCGCGTGCGTGCGGTGCTGCGCGACAAGGCCAAGGCTGGCCCGTGGGCCGAGCGCGGCTGCGAGATTGCCCTTGCCGGGAGCGATGACGCGAAGGCGCTGGCAGACGCATTCAATGGCACCGACGGCGTGTTCCTGATGATTCCGCCGGACTACGACCCTGCGCCGGGCTTTCCCGCCGTGCAGAAGGTGATCGCCGCCGTTCGTCGCGCAGTCGAGGTGGCGCGTCCGGCTAAGCTGGTGTTCCTCTCCACGGTGGGCGCGCACGTGGAAACGTTCTCGCTGTTGAACAACTCCCGCATGGTCGAATCCGCCCTGCGCGAGCTGCCCATTCCAACGGCCTTCGTGCGCGCGGCGTGGTTCATGGAAAACGCCTCATGGGATGTCGCCGCGGCGCGTGCCGGCCTGATCCCCAGCTTCCTGCAGCCGCTCGACCACCCCATTCCCATGGTCGCCACCGCCGACATCGCCCGCACCATCGCGGCGACGTTGCGGGAGCATTGGCAAGGCAACCGCGTGATCGAGTTGGAAGGACCGCAGCGCTACTCGGCCATGGACATCGCCAACGGCTTCGCCAAGGCGCTTGGACACCCTGTGCGCACCGAGGCCGTGCCGCGCGACACGTGGGAACACCTGTTCCTCACGCAGGGCATGCAGCATCCCGAACCTCGCATGCGTATGCTCGATGGCTTCAATGAAGGCTGGATCGACTTCGAACACGGCCAGCCTAGCTCGCTGAAGGCCGGCACCCCGCTGGACACCGTGCTGCGCAAGCTGGTCGAACGCACCTCCTGACTGTCGATGACGAGGCACCCATGACACCGAAGCCGCAAACCGCATTCATCGTTGGCGCCTCGCGCGGGCTCGGTCTCGCGCTGGCGACCGAATATCTCAAGCGCGGCTGGCGCGTCATCGCCACGGTGCGTGGATCGGCACGCACCAAGCTGCACGACCTGGAAGCATCGGCGGGCGATCGACTGAAGATCGAGCATCTGGACATCGACGTTCCGGCCGAGGTCGCCGCCTTGCGTCAGCGGTTGAAGAACCAATTGCTCGACGTGCTGTTCGTCAACGCCGGCGTGGCCATTGATCCGGACAAGTCGATGACCGAACTCGATACCGACGCCTTCACCCGCATGATGGTGACCAACGCACTCAGCCCCATGCGCATCATCGAAGCCTTCGACTCGCTGGTGGCGCCGGACGGCGTCATCGTCGCCATGTCATCGGAGCTGGGCAGCGTAGGCGACAACACCGATGGCGGCTGGGAGGGCTACCGCGCCAGCAAGGCCGCGCTCAATACGCTGATGCGCAGCTATGCGGCCCGTCAGGGCACAAGCCCACGCACGCTGCTGCTGATCGCACCGGGCTGGGTCCGCACCGACATGGGCGGCGCAGGCGCACCGCTGGACGTCAGCGACAGCATTCCGCGCGTGGTGGATGTGGTCACCGCGCAGACAGGCCGCAGTGGCCTGCAATACCTCGACTACCGGGGCGAGACCGTGCCCTGGTGAGCCGCGTCATGATGCATGGCAGTTCGGAATCGCCTGGCAGTCGGAGGGCATCCGGGCGATCCAATCGCTGCTGAGAACGAGGCGGCCATTGGCGCGCCCGGTCATGCCTTGGCCCTTCTGCAAGCTCAGAACCAGCCGTCCTCCATATCCAGCGTCGTGGCATCGAGGGAGGCGAGCAGGTCGAACTTGGTGTCCACCGTGGGTAATTCCCAGCGGAAGAAATACGTGGCCGCACTCCATTTGCCGTGATAGAACGCGTCGCTTTCGCCGCCCGTGGCTGCCGCCAGCCCGGCGCGGGCGACCATCGCCTGCTCCAGCCAGATCCAGGCCACCACGACATGCCCAAACGCCTCCAGATACATCGATGCATTGGCCAGGGTGAGGCTCGGGTCGCCTGCGGCCCATAGCTGCTGTGTGGTTTCGACCAGCCGAGTCAGTGCCTCGTCGAGCTTGCGCGACCAGTCAAATAACGACGTGTCGCCCGTTGCGCGGGCACGCCTGCAGCTTGTCTCCATGGTTTCACGCAGATAGGCCAATGCCTTGCCGTCGCGCATGACGACCTTGCGTCCAAGCAGGTCCAGCGCCTGGATGCCATGCGTGCCCTCATGAATGGGGTTGAGCCGGTTGTCGCGATAGAACTGCTCGACGTTGTACTCACGCGTGTAGCCATAACCGCCGTGCACCTGGATGGCCAGGTCGTTCGCCACGGGACACCACTGCGACGGCCAGCTCTTGGCGACCGGCGTCAGGATATCCAGCAGTAGCGAGAGCCTCTCCTGTGCACCCTCTCCATCGTCGGCAGCCCGCTTTTCATCGACCAGCTTGGCGCAATACAGGATGAGCGCGAGCGCGCCCTCCACATAGCTCTTCTGCGCCAACAACATGCGGCGCACGTCGGCGTGCTGCACGATCGGGACTTGCGGTGCGGACGGATCTTTCCCCGCCGCGCCGGCAGGCCGGCCTTGTGGCCGGTTCCGTGCGTAATCGAGCGCATGCAGATAGCCGGTGTAGCCGAGCGCGCTTGCGCTTAGACCCACGCCAATCCTGGCCTCGTTCATCATATGGAACATGCAGGCGAGCCCCTGCCCGGCTTCGCCAACGAGATAACCGATGGCGCCGGCGCCGCCTTCCGGCCGATAAGTCACACCCTCGCCAAAGGCGAGCAGGCCATTGGTGATGCCGCGCTGGCCCATCTTGTGATTGAGGCCTGCCAGCGCGACATCGTTGTGCTCGCCCAACGAGCCATCCGCGCTGACGACATATTTCGGCACGGCGAACAGTGAAATGCCCTTGGTGCCCGGCACCAGCTTCCCATCAGGCCCGGGAATCTTGGCCAGCACGAGGTGCACGATGTTGTCGGACAGTTCGTGCTCGCCACCGGAAATCCACATCTTGCTGCCACGCAGGCGATATTGCCGCCCCAGCGGCGAGTCGCGCTCGTAATCGGCGCGCGTGGTGATGTCCGACAGCGACGAGCCCGCCTGCGGCTCCGACAGACACATGGTGCCAAAAAAGCGGCCTTCGACCTGGGGTTTGACGAAGGCATCGATCTGGGCCGGCGTGCCGTGCGCCAACAACAGGTTGGCGTTGCCGATGGTCAGAAAGGCATAGTTGGCCGTGGCCACGTTCGCGGCCATGCAATAGGCGAAGCCCGCCTTCTCCACGACCAGCGGCAGTTGCATGCCATTCAATGACGCATCCTGGCCAGCAGCCATCAGGCCGGCCGCAGAGAAGGCCTGCAGCGCGGCCCTGACCTCGGGATGGATACAAACTTTTCCACCGTCAACATGGGGCTCGCACTGATCGTTCTTCTTGTTGTGCGGAGCGAACAGCGCGGTGGCGATGTGTTCGTAGGTATCCAGCGCAGCATCGAAGGTCTCACGCGAGTGCTCAGCGTAGCGTTCGATGCGGTTGAGACGCTCGACGTCAAGCCACTCATAGAGAAGAAAGTTCACGTCGCGGCGCGAGAGGATCAGTGACATGCCGCCTTCCTCACGCCACTTCGAACAGGCCAGCCGCACCCTGGCCGCCACCGATGCACATGGTCACCACGACGTATTTGATGCCGCGTCGCTTTCCCTCGATCAGCGCATGGCCCACGAGACGCGCACCGGATACGCCATAGGGGTGCCCCACGGCGATCGCGCCGCCGTTGACGTTGAGTCGCTCCATCGGAATGCCCAGCGTGTCGGCGCAATAGAGCACTTGCACGGCAAACGCCTCGTTGAGCTCCCACAGGCCGATGTCTCCCACGGTGAGGCCGGCCTTGCTCAGCAGCTTGGGTATGGCGAACACCGGGCCGATACCCATCTCGTCCGGCTCGCAGCCCGCCACGGCGAAACCGCGGAAAATGCCCAGCGGCTTGAGGCCGCGGGTTTCCGCCATGCGTGCATTCATCACCACGGCTGCCGACGCGCCATCGGAGAACTGCGAGGCATTGCCCGCCGTGATCACACCGCCGGGTATCGCAGATCGAATGTTGGAAACTCCTTCGTAGGTCGTGCCCTGTCGGATGCCCTCGTCGGAGGCAATGGTGACCTCGCGGCTTTCCAGTCGGCCGGACCCTGGATCGGTCACGCCCATCGTTACCGCCATCGGCACGATTTCTTCGGCGAAGCGCCCCGCTGCCTGCGCCGCCGCCGCCAGTTGCTGGCTGCGGGCGCCATATTCGTCCTGACGCTCGCGCGAAATGCGGTAACGTCTGGCGACGGTTTCCGCCGTTTGCAACATGCCCCAGTAGATGGCCGGCCTATGCTCTTTGAGCCAACCCTCTTCCATCATGTGCATGTTGATGTACTGGTGCACGCACGAAATACTCTCGACGCCACCCGCGACGAAGATGTCGCCTTCGCCGGTCATCACACGCTGCGCTGCCATCACGATGGTCTGCAGTCCCGATGAGCAGAAACGGTTGATCGTGGCGCCGGGCACGGATACCGGACAACCGGCACGCAAGGCGACCTGTCGGGCGATATTGCTGCCCAGGGCGCCTTCGGGATACGAGCAGCCCATCAGCACGTCCTCGACCTCGCCCGGCTCCAGACAGGCGCGCTCCATGGCGTGCTTCACCACGTGACCGCCCATGGTGGCTCCATGGGTCATGTTGAAGGCGCCCTTCCAGCTTTTGGCCAGGCCGGTACGTGCGGTCGAAACGATGACTGCCTCGTTCATGTCTTTTCCCTATGACTTGTCTGCGCTCGCCACTCAGGCGTTGAACGTCTTGCCGGCATCGACCAGCTTCCTGATGAGCGGCGCCACCACCCACGCCTTGCCCTGATAGCCTTTCGCGTACCGATGAATGGCCTGCATCACGTTGTAGAGGCCCACTTCATCGGCGTACCACATGGGGCCGCCACGGTATCGGGGAAAGCCATAACCGCTGAGATAAACCATGTCGATGTCCGAAGCCTTCGAGGCGATGCCTTCCTCGAGGATCAGCGCCCCTTCGTTGACCATCGCAAAGACAAGACGCTCCACGATTTCCTCGTCGGATATGCTTCGTCGCTTGAGACCCAGCGCCTTCGAATGCCGCACGATCATGTCGTTGACCAAGGGACTGGGCAGCGCCGCGCGCTCGCCTGGCTTGTAGTCATACCAGCCGGCACCCGTCTTCTGGCCGAAGCGACCCATCTCGCACAGGAGGTCACCCGTCCTGGAATAGGTGAACTCGGGCTGCTCGAGGTAGCGGCGCTTTCGGATCGCCCATGCGATGTCGTTGCCCGCCATGTCGATCATGCGAAAGGGCCCCATGGCGAAGCCGAACTGCTCGATGGCTCGATCGACCTGCGCCGGCAACGCGCCCTCGTCAAGCAGGAAGCCGGCCTGCCGGCTGTACTGCTCGATCATGCGATTGCCAATGAAGCCATCGCAAACGCCAGCGACGACGGCCATCTTCTGGATCTTCCTGGCCAGCTGCATCACGGTGGCCAGCACATCTTTTCCCGTGTGCGCGCCGCGGACCACTTCGAGCAACCGCATCACGTTGGCCGGGCTGAAGAAGTGCATACCGACGACATCCTGCGGGCGCTTGGTAAAGGCGGCGATCCGGTTGACGTCCAGCGTGGACGTGTTCGACGCGAGAATCGCGCCGGGCTTCATCACTTCGTCGAGCTGGTGGAATACGATCTCCTTGACGGCCATGTCCTCGAACACGGCTTCGATCACGAGGTCGGCAAACAACACCGTGGCGCCCTTGAGATCCTCCTCGTCGCCCAGTCGTTGCAGCGGTGCGTGCGCACTCAGGTGATCGGCGCCCAGGTGCCCGAGAAGGCCACGGGTCATCCTGGTCGGAAAGAAACCCGGCGCCAGCGCATTGACGGTGATGCCGTATTCGCCCCATTCACCCGCCAGCGTGCGCGTGAAGTTCACCACCGCGCCCTTGGAGGTGTTGTAGGCAAGAGTCTTCATCGAACCCGGCGCATTGCCGGCCAACCCGGCGATGGACGCCACATTGATGATGCGTCCGTGGCGACGCGGAATCATCGAAAGACGACCCACCCGCTGCGTAAGGAGGAACAGGCCGCGCACGTTCAAGTTCATGACCTTGTCCCAGGCCTCCGTCGGATAATCCTCCGCGGGGGCGCCCCAGGTGGCGCCGGCATTGTTCACCAGGATGTCGATGTGGCCCAGCGCGGCCATGGCTGCATCGGCCATGCGGGCAATGTCTTCGTCACGTCCAACGTCGGCCGCAATCGCGCTGCATTCGATACCACGTGTTTGCAGTTGCGCTTGGGCGAGCATCAGTTCATCGGCCTTGCGGGCAGAGAGCACGAGGCGGGCGCCTTGTTCGCCCAGCGCCTGGGCCATCTGCAGGCCCAATCCGCGCGAGGCGCCGGTGATCAGCGCCGTCTTTCCCGTGAGATCAAACAGCTCACGCACGCTTCGCATGTGGTCTCTCCCGATGGACTTGCCGTGGACGCCATGGCGACCTTGGCAATATCCATGGACCCGCACACCTCCCCGAATGGGGTGTACCGCCACTTGCAAAGACGGCCCGCCGGAAAGACCCGACGAGCCGTCAAACAACATGCTTTAAATCATCAACTTAAAACAACTTCCTAAAGTGACCGGACCGCCTTGGTGAGGCCAGACTCACTCCCACTCGATGGTCGCGGGCGGCTTGCCACTGATGTCATAAACGACACGAGAAACACCGCGCAACTCATTGATAATGCGATTAGATACCTTGCCAAGGAAGTCATACGGCAGGTGCGCCCAATGCGCGGTCATAAAGTCGATGGTTTCCACCGCGCGTAGCGCGATCACCCATTCGTAGGCACGGGCGTCGCCCACCACGCCCACCGACTTCACCGGCAGGAACACGGCGAAGGCCTGGCTGGTCTTGTCGTAGAGATCCCAGGCCCGCAGTTCTTCGATGAAGATAGCGTCGGCACGAGCCAGCAGTTCGGCGTATTCGGGCTTCACCTCGCCCAGGATGCGCACGCCCAGGCCGGGACCGGGGAACGGGTGGCGATAGACCATGGCGCGCGGCAGGCCGAGTTCCACGCCGATGCGGCGCACCTCGTCCTTGAACAGCTCGCGCAGCGGTTCGACCAGCTTGAGCTTCATGTGCTCCGGCAGGCCGCCCACGTTGTGGTGGCTCTTGATCACGTGCGCCTTGCCGGTCTTGCTGCCGGCGGACTCGATCACGTCGGGATAGATGGTGCCCTGCGCCAGCCACTTCACCTGGCCGTGGCCGGCGTTGGTGACCTTGGCGGATTCCTCGTCGAAGATCTCCACGAACAGACGGCCGATGATCTTGCGCTTGGCTTCGGGATCGGCCACGCCTTCCAGCGCGGTGAAGTAGCGCTCGGCGGCGTTGACGCGGATGACTTTGACGCCCATGTGCTCGGCCATGGTGGCCATCACCTGGTCGCCTTCCTGGAAGCGCAACAGGCCCGTGTCGACGAACACGCAGGTCAGCTGGTCGCCAATGGCGCGATGGAGCAGCGCGGCCACCACGGAGGAATCCACGCCACCGGAGAGGCCCAGCAGCACGTGGTCGTTGCCCACCTGCTCGCGCACGCGGGCGATCTGGTCTTCGATGATGTGCGCGGCGGTCCACAACGTCTGGCAGCCGCAAATTTCCGTGACGAAACGCTTGAGCAGGTTGGTGCCCTGCTTGGTGTGCGTCACTTCCGGATGGAACTGCACGCCGTACCAGCGCTTGTCCTCGTTCTCCATCACGGCCACCGGAATGCGGTCGGTGGTGCCAGTGATGACGAAGCCCGGCGGCGCCTTGGCGACGTGGTCGCCATGGCTCATCCAGACGTCCAGACGATGCGCGCTGTCGTGATCGCTCAAGTTGGCAAACAGACGACTGGTCGACACGATGTCCACTTCGGCGTGGCCGAATTCGCGCGCATCGGCGGCTTCGGTCGCGCCGCCCAGCTGCGCGGCCAGCGTCTGCATGCCGTAGCAGATGCCCAGGATCGGCAGGCCCGAATCGAACACTTCCTGCGGCGCCTTGGGCGCACCCGGCAGCGTGGTCGATTCCGGGCCACCCGAGAGGATGATGCCCTTGGCGCCGAACGCGGCGATCTCGGCCGGGTCGTGGTCCCACGCCCAGATTTCGCAGTAGACGCCGATCTCGCGCACGCGGCGGGCGATCAGCTGCGTGTACTGCGCGCCGAAGTCGAGGATGAGGATTTTGTCGCTATGGATGTCGGTCACGGTCCGGCTCCGGTGCGCGGCAGGTTTGCCCTGCCCTGCGCTTGAATCGTTGAATGCGAAGGCGACGCGCGCAGGCGTCGCCTTCCGTTGAAACGAATGCGCCGGCCATCAGGCCGGCGCGTGTCCATCAGGAATTGAGCCGGTAGTTCGGCGCTTCCTTGGTGATCTGGATGTCGTGCGGGTGCGCTTCGGTCACACCGGCGCTGGTCACCTTCACGAACTGCGCGTTGTTCCGCACATCGTCGACGGTGGCCGCACCGAGGTAACCCATCGAGGCACGCAGGCCGCCGATCAGCTGGTGAATGATGTTGCGCAGCGAACCACGGTACGGCACGCGACCTTCGATGCCCTCGGGCACCAGCTTGTCGGCGTCGGCTTCGTCCTGGAAGTAGCGGTCCTTGGAACCCAGCGCCATCGCGCCCAGCGAACCCATGCCGCGGTAGCTCTTGTACTGGCGGCCCTGGAACAGTTCCACGTCGCCCGGCGATTCTTCGGTACCGGCGAACATCGAACCCAGCATCACGGTGGATGCGCCGGCGGCGAGCGCCTTGGGGATGTCGCCCGAGTAGCGGATGCCGCCGTCGGCGATCAGCGGAATTTCGTCCTTCAGCGCAGTGGCGACGAGGTCGATGGCGGTGATCTGCGGCACGCCCACACCAGCGACGACGCGCGTGGTGCAGATGGAACCGGGACCCACGCCCACCTTCACCGCATCGACGCCGGCATCGAGCAGCGCACGTGCCGCTTCGCCGGTAACGATGTTGCCGGCGATCACCTGCACCTGCGGATAGCGCTTCTTCACCCAGCCGGCGCGTTCGATCACGCCCTGCGAATGGCCGTGCGCGGTGTCGACCACCAGCACGTCGACGCCGGCATCCACCAGCGCTTCCACACGCGCCTCGGTGTCGCCACCCACGCCAACGGCCGCGCCCACCAGCAGACGCTCCAGGCGATCCTTGGCGGCGTTCGGGTTGTCGCGTGCCTTCTGGATGTCCTTCACCGTGATGAGGCCGCGCAGTTGGAAGTCGTCATTGACCACCAGCACCTTCTCGATGCGGTGCTTGTGCAGCAGTTGCAGCACTTCGTCCTGGCTGGCGCCTTCACGCACCGTCACCAGCTTCTCCTGGCGGGTCATGATGTTGCGCACGGGGTCTTCATGCTTGCGCTCGAAGCGCAGGTCGCGGCTGGTGACGATGCCGACGAGTTGCTCGCCATCCACCACCGGCACGCCGGAGATGTTGTGCGCGCGGGTGAGCTGCAGCACTTCGCGAATGGAAGTATTCGGGCCAACGGAAATGGGGCTGCGAATCACGCCGGCTTCGAACTTCTTCACCAGGCGCACTTCGGCGGCCTGCTGCTCGGCGGTCATGTTCTTGTGGATGATGCCGATGCCGCCCTGCTGGGCCATGGTGATGGCGAGGCGGGCTTCGGTGACCGTGTCCATGGCGGCGGACACGATGGGAATGTTCAGGCGCAGGTTTCGGGTGAGCCGCGTGGAAGTGTCTACGTCACGTGGCAGAACGGCCGAATGGGCCGGAACGAGGTAAACGTCGTCGTAGGTGAGGGCCTCGGCGAGGATGCGCATGCGTTTTGTCCCGCTGCAAAGAGGAGATTATACGCAGAAGGCCTAGGCCTCGCCACTCTCCACATGAATGAAAAGTCGGCCAGACCCCTGCGGCAAGGCACTTTGCATGTGGTTTGACGTCGCAGTTTCAAGGCCCGCGGCGAAACGCGCGGGCTTTCTTTTGCGGGGCGATGCGATCAGCCGCGATGCGCGGCGTCGCGCGCGTCGGCGGCTTCGAGGGTGTTTTCCAGCAGCGTCGCCACCGTCATGGGGCCCACGCCACCCGGCACCGGCGTGATCCAGCTGGCGCGTTCGGCAGCGGTGGCGAAATCCACGTCGCCCACGAGGCGGCCGTCTTCCAGGCGGTTGATACCCACGTCCACCACCACGGCGCCCGGCTTGATCCACTCGCCCTTGACCAGACCCGGACGACCGACCGCGACGATCACGATGTCTGCCTGGCGCACGAAGCTCTCGAGATCGCGCGTGAACTTGTGGCAGCACGTGGTGGTGCAGCCGGCGATCAGCAGTTCCAGCGCCAGCGGACGACCCACGTGATTGGACACGCCCACCACCACGGCGTGCTGCCCGCGTACCGGGCGATCGGTATGACCAAGCAACGTCATCACGCCGCGCGGGGTGCACGGGCGCAGGCCGAAGCGGCGCAGCGCGAGACGACCGACGTTGACCGCCTGGAAGCCGTCCACATCCTTGTTCGGATCGATGCGGTCGACCAGCGCATCCTCGTCGATGTGATCGGGTAGCGGCGACTGCACCAGGATGCCGTGCACGGCCGGATCGGCGTTGAGCCGGTCGATCAGTGCGATCAACTCTTCCTGCGTGGTGCTCGACGGCAGGTCGAAGTCGAACGAACGGAAGCCAACCTGATGGCAGGCTTTGCGTTTATTGCGAACGTAGACCGACGAGGCTGCATCATCGCCCACCAGCACCACGGCAAGGCCTGGCACATCCTGGCCCTTGGCCGCGCGCTCGGCGACCCGGCGCCCGATGCGGTCCATCAGTTCCTGCGCGATGCGTTTGCCGTCGAGGATGCGTGCGCTCATGATCGGGACCGTCTACAAAGAAACGTATTATCCCGGCTCGGCCGCACGCATACAAACGACATCGCATGGCTGACACAACCCACCCGATTGCCCCTCTCGAACTGGACGCGCAAGGCATTCGCCTGCGGCCGTGGCGTCCGGACGATGCCCCGGCGCTGTTCGAGGCCGTGCGTGAGTCAATCGCCTCCATCTCGCCGTGGCTCCCCTGGTTGCATGACGACTACGATCTGGACGACAGCGCAACGTGGATCGCCGACTGCCAGGCCGGCCGTGAGCGCGGCGATACCCATGCGTTTGGCCTGTTCGACGCGCAGGGGCGTGCGCTGGGTGACGTGGCGCTCAATCGCATCGATCCCAAACGGGGCAGCGCCAACCTTGGCTACTGGGTGCGCGAGTCGGCCCAGGGCCAGGGCGTGGCCACGCGGGCGGCGCGCGCCATCGCCGACTTCGGGTTCGACGTGCTCGGCCTGATCCGCATCGAGATCGTGGTCGCCGTCGACAACGTGGCCAGCCGTCGCACCGCCGAACGCCTTGGCGCCCATTTCGACTGTATCTCGCCCAACCGCATCATCCATCGCGGCGAAGCCGCCGCCGCCGCGGTGTACTCGCTGTTGCCGCCCGAACGTGAAGACAGGCCATCAGGACCGGTGCTGGAAGAAGGCAACCTGCGGCTGCGCGCCTACCGCCCTTCGGACCTGCATGCCTTGCACGCCGCCCTGCACGAATCGATGGATACCATTGGTCGCTGGCAAGGGTGGTGTACGCCGGCCTACAGCCTGGACGATGCCCGCCGATGGATCGCGCAAACCCGGCTCGCCTGGCGCGGCGTGGGCGACGAATGCGCCCTGGTCATGGCCGATCGCGCAAGCGACGAACTCATGGGCAGCATCGCGCTCAATCATTGGTTACCCGAGTACGGCATGGCCAACCTCGGCTACTGGGTGCGACAAACGCAGCAGGAGCAAGGCCTCGCCACCCGCGCCGTGCGCCTGCTGGCGCGACATGCGCTGCGGGCGACGGATCTGCGTCGACTGGAAATCGTGGTTGCTACAGACAATCAGGCCAGCCGCCGCGTGGCGGAAAAAGCCGGTGCACAGCTCGAAGGCATCGCGCGCAACCGCCTCATCCTGCGTGGCGAGCCGCTTGATGCGGCGATCTATTCGCTGATCGCGGCCGACTTGCGCTGATCAGCCCGCCGCAGCGCAGAGCTGCACCAGATCCTCGTAACCCTGGAACGTGGCGCCATCGCCGCAGCCGGGGCACCCCGAATCGCGCGGCAGCCGCGTCTCGCGAAAGCGCATGCCCAGCGCATCGACATGCAGCAGGCGGCCAACCAGCGGTTCGCCAATGTCGAGGATGAGCTTGAGTGCCTCGGTGGCCTGCAACAGGCCCACGATGCCGGGCAGCACGCCAAGCACACCGGCCTCGCTGCAATTGGGCGCATCCGCCGCGGCAGGCGGTTCGGGGAACAGGCAGCGGTAGCACGGCGAATCCGCACGACGCGGATCGAACACGCTCACCTGGCCGGTGAAGCGCTCCACCGCACCGTAGACCATCGGGAGCTTCAGACGCTGCGAGGCCGCGTCCACCAGATAGCGCGCGGGGAAATTGTCCGCGCCATCGATCACCAGGTCGTGATCGGCCAACAATCGCTCGACGTTGTCGGCCTGCAGGCGTTCGTTGCGGATTTCCACACGCACACGCGGATTGAGCGCTGTGAGCGCGATCCTGGCCGACTCCGTCTTGGCCATGCCCACGCGCGCATCCGCATGGATCACCTGCCGATGCAGGTTGGAACGCTCGACACGGTCGTCGTCGATCAAGGTCAGCTGCCCCACGCCCGCGGCAGCCAGATACAGCGCCGCCGGTGCACCGAGACCGCCGGCACCGAGCAAGGCCACTCGCGCCGATGCAAGCTTCGCCTGCCCCGCCTCGCCGACTTGCGGCAACTGCAGCTGGCGCGCGTAACGCTCGGCGGCGTCGCTATCGAGTGCACCCAGCGCAACCGGCAACCCTTCCGCCTTCCATTGCTGGAACCCACCGGCCACCGAGGCCACCTGCTGGTAGCCCATGCGTTGCAGCGCCTCCGCTGCAAGCAGCGAGCGCTGGCCGCTGCCGCACAACAGGAGTACGGGGTTGCTGCGATCCGGCACGAGCTGCTCGATACGTAGCTCAAGAAAGCCACGCGACAAACCGACGGCGCCCAACGGCGTGCCGCTGGCCCGTTCGCCATCCTCGCGCACATCGATGAGCACGTTGCCCTGCGCCTGCCGGGTCAGTGCCTCGGCGGGAGAAATCTCGGGAATGCTGGCGCGCAGAGAGGCCAGCCAACTGTCGCGGTTGAGGCTCGTCATCGCGCTAGTTTACTCCAGCGCACCCCGTACCCTGTAGGAGCGCACCAGGTGCACGCCCACCCGGCAGAACCGATCAGCGATCGCGCTTCTTCATCTCGCGGATCATGCGCTGGCGCTTGCGCTTCTGGCTGTCGGTGAGCACGTTCTTCTTGCCAGCGAACGGGTTCTCGCCATCGCGGAAGGCAATGCGTATCGGCGTGCCCTCCAGCTTGTAGCGCTTGCGGAAGAAGTTCTCGAGGTAGCGGCGATACGCTGGCGCGATGTGCTTGGTGCGACTGCCATGGATGACGATGGTCGGCGGATTGCTGCCACCCGGATGGGCAAAACGCAGCTTCGGCGCATGACCGCGTACCAGCGGCGGTTGGTAGCTCTCGTAGGCCTGCTCGAGCGTCTTGGTCAGCTCGGACGAGCCCAACTCCTTGGTGGCTGCACGGTGCGCATTCACGACCGCCTTCATCAGCTCGCGCAGACCCGAGCCGTGCAGCGCGGAGATGAACACGGTCTTGGCCCAGTCGACGAACTGCAGGCGACGCTCCAGCGCACGCTCGCATTGCTCGCGTGCATAGCCGTCCATGCCGTCCCACTTGTTGACGCAGATGACCAGCGCCCTGCCCTCGTCGACGGCATGACCGATCAGCGTGAGGTCCTGGTCGGCCAGGTTTTCGCGCGCATCGACCATCACCACCACGACCTGCGCGGCAGCCATCGATTGCAGCGTCTTGATGACGCTGAACTTCTCCACCGCTTCCTCGACGCGAGCCTTGCGGCGCACACCGGCGGTGTCGATCAAAGTGTATTTGCGGCCGTCGCGCTCCAGCGACACGCGGATCGGATCGCGCGTGGTGCCGGCCACGTTGGAGACGATCAGGCGATCCTCGCCCAACAGGCGATTGATCAGCGTGGACTTGCCTGCATTCGGACGGCCAACGATGGCCACGCGGATGCTGTCGGCCTCGCTGGGATCGACTTCTTCGTGTTCTTCTTCAGGCAGCAAGGTGATCGCCGAAGCGACCAGGTCGTCGGTGCCGCGGTTATGCGAGGCAGCGAGCGGCAGCGTGTTGGCAATGCCGAACACGGCAAACTCCGCCATCGCGTTCTGCAGATCGAGGCCGTCCGTCTTGTTGACGCCGGCGATGATCGGCTTGCCGCTGCGACGAAGCTCATCAAGGATGGTGCGGTCCTGCGGCAGCAGGCCATCACGGGCGTCGACCACGAACACCAACACGCTGGCTTCTTCGATGGCCAGGCGCACCTGTTGCGCGGTCAGGCCGTCGATGCCTTCCTCATCGCCGGACAGGCCGCCGGTGTCCACCACCACGAACGGACGCGTGCCTGTGCGGCACACGCCGTAGTGACGATCTCGCGTGACGCCTGGCATATCAGCCACCAGGGCGTCACGACTGCGCGTCATTGCATTGAATAGGGTCGATTTACCGACATTGGGGCGACCGACCAGGGCAACGACGGGCAGCATGATTCAACAACCTTCTTTAGCGGCGATCAGTGGCCGCCGAGACGGTAAGCGCCGATGCGGCCCTTCACGTCTTCGACGTACACGATGTCACCGACGACCAACGGCTGGGCGCGGATGGCCTTCTTCGACAGGCGCTCGCGTGCGGCCAGCGCACCATCACCCGTCTGCAGGAAGTGCACGTAGCCCTCGAGGTCGCCGACGACGACATAGTCGCCCAGCACGGCCGGCGCGGTGAGCCAGCGGTACTTCAGCGCATCGTTCTTCCACATGTCGGCACCGCCGCTCTTATCGAAGGCCCACACCTGGGACTCGTCGTTCACGCCATAAACGGCGTTGTCGCTGATGTCCAACGAGGTGAAGGTCGAGAACGGACGTCCCCACAGCGGGCGACCGCTGGGGCCGTCGAACGCGGCGACGTTGCCGTGATAGGCGGCGCTGTAGAGCGTGGTGCCCTGGAGCAGGATCGAACCGTCAGCATCGGCCAGGCGATCGATTTCGGTACGGCCTTCGCCGCTGGCGAGCGTCTGCTCCCAGAGCTTCTCGCCGTTGTCCAGGCGCAGCGCGACGAGCTTGCCGCCATCGTTGCCGTAGAACACCACGCCGTTGGCAACCAGCAACGGGCCATTGCCGCGCAGGCTGAGCAGCGGCACGGAATCCTGGTCGTACACCCAGCGACGTTCGCCGTTGGCGCTGTCAAAGCCGTACAGACGGCCATCCTGCGTGCGTGCAATGACGAGGTTGCCGGAGATGACCGGCGAGGAAATCACTTCGGAATTGACGACCGATTCCCAGCGCGGGCTGCCGTCCTTTGCATTGATGCCGTACACATGGCCGTCGAGCGTGCCGACCACGAGCAGGTCGCCCGAGACCATCGGGCCGCCGGCGTACAACGCATCGGCGCGCTTCTTGTCGCCCCAGCCGAACCAGCCCTGGGTGCGCGAACTCTTCGACCACAGCGTCTTGCCGCTGGTAGCGTCGATGGCGGCGATCTTGCCGTCGGTGCTGCAAGCGTAGAGCACACCATCGGCAAAGGCCGGGCGCAAGCGCACGCCGCTGTCGCCAGCACCGTCACCCACGCTGGTGGTCCACAGCTTGGTCACCTGCGTGGTGGGCTTGAAATCCTTGGCCAGCGGAGTCGGCGGCTGGACGTTTTCCTTCTTGAACGAATGACAGCCGGCCAGGACCACCAGAGAGGTCAGCGCCACCAGCCAAACGCGCTTCATCGCACCGCGCTTCTTCACTTCAGGTTTCATGCACCCTGCTTCCCGGCCACGGCCAGATCATCGATTTTCATCTGCACGCTTTGCGGCGCGTTCTCGCCCATCGCCGCCTTGGCGGCTTCGTATGCCTTGCGGGCATCGTCTGGGCGCCCAAGCTTGACCAGCGCATCGCCGCGTAGTTCCTGCGAGATGCCTTCGTACGTCTTGGGCGGCATGCGATCGAGCGCGGCAATGGCGTCAGCGCCCTTGCCCTGGCCCAGCAGCACGCGCGCAATGCGCATCTGCGACAGCGCCTTCAGGTTCGGATCGGACGCATGGTTCTCGGCCCAGCCGAGCGACTCAATGGCCTTGTCCAGCTGCTTGGCCTGCACCTGGCGTTCCGCGCGATCGCTCACGGCGAATACGGCATAGGTCGAATCGGCGTAATCCTTGAGCAATTGCTCCGTCAGCGCGTCGGCGTTGTCGGTCTTGCCCGACGCCGCGGCGACCTGGATCTGCTGGTAAAGGTTGGCGGCGTCGGCCTGATGCTCTGCCTTGTGCTTGTTCCACTGCTGCCAGCCGAAGATGCCGACCAGGCCAATCGCGATGCCGACGACGATGGACAGGCCGTTCTGGCGCAACCACTGCTGTACGCGTTCGCTCTGTTCGTAAT
This sequence comes from Dyella japonica, assembly GCF_040545895.1. Lineage (GTDB taxonomy): Bacteria > Pseudomonadota > Gammaproteobacteria > Xanthomonadales > Rhodanobacteraceae > Dyella > Dyella japonica_D. The sequence goes on along the minus strand of NZ_JBEPMU010000001.1, from coordinate 96,200 downwards.
CGTCGTACGCTTCAAATGCCATGCAATCACCCTTGGGGAACCGCACATCGAAGGCACCTGGCGGCGCCCGTCATGCGGAAAAGAAATCAGCCCGACTTGCCCGCTCGCTGCCGAGCGGACAATGGGCAAGCATAACCGATTGCGCCAGGCCGCACAGGCCCGGCGCGAGACTCAGGCGCCTGCGGGGGCGGCCTTGCCGTCGTGCATCTCGATGCGGAAATGCGCGACATTGGAACGGCGATAGCTGTCCAGCGCCATGGGCTGGCCATCCAGCATCACCTGGGCACCACCGGCGTTGCCGATGCGCACTTCCAGCGGCTGGTCGCTGTGGTAGGTCTTGGAGCTGCCGGCCGGCAGCAGGCCGTATTCGAGACGCGAGCCGTCCTTGCTGGTAACTTCCACCCAGCTGGCGTTCTGCAGGTTAAGCACCAGGCTGTGGGCGCCCGCGCCCGTCGACGCGCTTGCCACCGGAGCAGCGGGCTGCGGCGCGGCGTGGCTGTCGCCAAGATTCGGGAACGGCGTCATGGACGCCATCAACGGCTGTTCCTGCGCAGGCGCGGCGGCCTGGGTGGAATCCGGCGCAGGCGTTGTCGCCGTGCCGGGCGTACCTTCCTGCGAATTGGGTACGGAAGCGACAGCGGACGACGCTACGGTACCGCTGCTCACCGGTGCATCGATCTGGGCCACCGGCGCGGCATCCAGCGGCGCCAGATGACTGACATCGCGATCCAGCGTGCCACGCACGCCGAGCCAGATGGTCGGCACCACGATGGCCGCGGTCAACACCACATACGTTGCAGCGCGTGCGTAGTTCTCGAGCAGGTAGCGCGAGTGCGAAATACCACCGGTGGCCACCAGCGTGGGCTCAGGCGTCCTGATGCGATCGAGCTCGACCTTGACCTCGTCCTCGTCCACGCCCAGATAGCGCGCGTACTTGGTGAGGTAGCCGCCCAGATACACATGATGGTCGATGCCGCCGTACTCGTTGCTCTCGATCTGCTTGAGCACGCGGGTCGGCAGGCGCAGGGCATGCGCGCAGGTTTCGACATCAAGCCCACGAGCTTCGCGCGCAGCGCGCAAGCGCCCGCCAAGGGTGCCCTTGATCGCGTCCAGCGAGTTGTGTTCGGTTTCCATGGTGGCGTTGGGCGCTTGGGTAAATGGAAATTCTCGGTTGCCGCTATTGGCCGAATTTGACTGCTGAGAGGTCATTGGCGTGCGGTTGCGTCGAGGGCGCGGGCCTGCTCCGAATCCGGGAACTGGCTTTGCAGTCGCCTGCTGTATGTGAGAGCAGCATCCTTGTTGCCCAACCGTGCTTCGATATCGTGCCCCAGCTTCAGCGAAGCCGCGGTCGGCTGACCCAGCGCATCGAATCGCTGGATGAAGGCACGAGCGCGGAACGCATCGTTCTGAAGATAAAGCACATTGGCGAGCTGATACAACGCCCCGCCGTTCTGCTGGTCGATTTCGATGGCCTTGCGGAAGTCCGCCTCGGCCGACGCCATGTTCTGGGCCTTGGCCTGGCAGATGCCGGCGTTCGTCCAGGCCAGTGAAGGCGTCTGATAGAACGGATCGGCCACCGCCTTCATGAAATACGGCTGGGCTTCGGCCGGCTTGTCCTCGCGGTTGCACAGGAACCAGCCGAGGTTGTTGTTGGTGTCGCCTTTGTCCGGCGCCAACGTGGCAGCCTTGCGGTAATGCAGCTCCGCGTTGGGCATGTCGTTGATGCGCTCGTAGATCACTGCCGCGACGGTGTGCGCCGGCACGTAGGTCGGGTCGAACTGCAAGGCCTTGTTGATCTTGACCAGCGCGTCTTCCAGGTCGCCGTTGGCCATGTACTGCTGGGCCAGCTCGGTGTGGATGCGCGCGCCTTCCTGCTTCTGCTCGGCCTTGGACTGACGGGTGATCTTGCTCCCCTCGGTCGAGCCGTTACCGGTCTTCGATACCGGCACGCACGCCGCCATCGTCATGGCCACGCACGCACTCAGCACAATTCGATCAAGCCGCATGACTCGCCCCTTCGTCCAGACGCTTGCGAAATTCGGCCTGGCGACGGGTGCGGTCCAATACCTGCCCTTTGAGCTGGCCACATGCCGCATCGATGTCGTCGCCGCGGGTACGACGCAACATGGTCAGCACGTTGGCATTGAGCAACTGGGTCTGGAAGGCGCGGATGGTCTCGGCGTCGGAGCGCTCGAAACGCGTGCCAGGAAATGGATTGAACGGAATCAGGTTGACCTTGCACGTGGGCATGCGGCGCATCAGCTTGATCAGCTGGCGGGCGTGCTCGGGCTGGTCGTTCACACCCTTCATGAGGGTGTATTCGAAAGTGATCGAGGTGCGCGGCTTACGATCCAGCCAGCGCTGGCACGACGCCATCAGCTCGGCGATGGGATAACGCTTGTTGAGCGGCACCAGTTCGGTGCGCAGCTCGTCATTCGCGGCATGCAGCGACACCGCCAGCGACACGTCGATGGTTTCCGAAAGCTTGTCGATCATCGGCACCAGACCAGCGGTGGACAGCGTGACGCGCTTGGAGGCCAGGCCGAAGCCCAGGTCGTCGCGCATCAGGCTCATGGCCTTGGTGACGTTGTCGAAGTTCAGCAGCGGCTCGCCCATGCCCATCATCACCACGTTGGTGATGCGGCGGTTCTGGTGCGTGATGTTGCCGAGGTATTTGGCCGCCACCCACATCTGGCCGATGATTTCGGCCGTGGAAAGGTTGCGGTTGAAGCCCTGCGTCGCGGTGGAGCAGAACTGGCAGTTCAGGCCGCAACCCACCTGCGAAGACACGCACAGCGTGCCGCGGGTGGGCTCGGGGATGTACACCGCCTCGACGGCGTTGCCGCCGTCCATGCCGAGCAGCCACTTGTGCGTGCCGTCGGCAGCGCCCTTGTCGAACATGGTCTTAGGCGGGCCGACATAGCACGACGCTTCGAGCTTCGCCCGAAGCGCCTTGCCCACGTCGGTCATGTTTTCAAAGTTGTCTTCCAGGCGGTGGTAGATCCACTTCATCACCTGCTCGGCGCGGTACGGCTTCTCGCCAAGTTGCGCAAAGAAGTCACGCAGGCCCTGTCGATCGAAATCGAGCAGGTTGACCTTGTCGGTGGTGATGGTGGGTACGGCCTGGTCAGTCATTTTGAAATTTGCGGCTCATCGCCGCCCTCTGGTCCTTTCGCTCTTCGATGGAACGCGATGTCTTTTGAAACGTGCGGCCCTGCGGCCGCTTTTGACGTTCGCGTTCCCCGAAGAACGCTTTCATTCATTACCGCGGATGAACTTCCGTCGTCGCGAAGAAGTACGCAATTTCGACAGCAGCCGTGTCGGCAGCGTCGGAACCATGCACAGCGTTCGCATCGATGGAATCGGCGAAGTCGGCGCGGATCGTGCCCGGCGCGGCGTCCTTCGGATTGGTGGCACCCATCAGGTCACGATTCTTCAGGATCGCGCCTTCGCCCTGCAGGACCTGGATCATCACCGGGCCAGAGATCATGAATTCGACGAGCGCGTTGAAGAACGGACGCTCCTTGTGCACGGCGTAGAAGCCTTCGGCTTCGGCGCGCGACAGCTGCTTCATCTTCGAAGCGATGACCTTCAGGCCAGCCTTTTCGAAGCGTGCGTAGATTTCGCCGATCACGTTCTTGGCAACAGCGTCGGGCTTGATGATGGAAAGGGTGCGCTCCAGCGCCATGAGGGTCTGCTCCGGAAAAAACTGGTATCTGAGTGGGCGGGCCGGTCGTTACCGGCGAACTTACGCCAAATCCTGCCTAGATATGCGGATTTAGCTCACGAAAGTTTGACAGATTCTACCTGATACGCAAGCCGCACGCTGGGATTTTGACACCCCCTTGAAACGACCGTTTGACGGGCGCAAATCGTCCCGCGTATCCTCAAACGATCGTTTGATTCCTGCCCCGGGGTTGCGGACCATGTCAGTCTCAAGTGCTTCCATGCCCACCAAGGAACGCATTCTCGGTGCCGCTGAGGAATTGTTCGCCCGGCACGGCTTCGAAGGCGCCTCGCTGCGCCAGCTTACCGCGGCTGCGGGCGTCAACCTGGCCGCCGTGAATTACCACTTCGGCTCCAAGGACCGCCTGATCGAAGAGGTGTTCCGCCGCCGCCTGGACCAGCTCAACGGCCGCCGTATGGCCGCCCTGCAGAAGATCGCCGGCGAGCCGGACACCACCATCGAGGACGTGCTGGCCGCCTTCATCGTGCCTGCACTGGAGCTTTCCCACGATGGCAACGGCTCGCTGTTCATGCGCGTGCTGGCGCGCGCATTCGCCGAGCACGACGACACCCTTCGCAAGTTCCTGTCGGACAACTACGGCCATGTGATGCGCCAGTTCACCGCCGAATTCGCCCGCCTGTTGCCGCACCTGAGCAAGGAAGAGCTGTACTGGCGCGTGGACCTGGTGACCGGTGCCCTGACGCACGCCATGTCGGGCTTCGGCATGATCCAGCGCAAGAGTGACGTGCCCGAAGAGCGCCATCGCGAGCAGACCGCGGCGCACCTCATCCGCTTCGCCGCCTCGGGCCTGAAGTCCCCCTGATTTCGTCACACCCATTCCCTTCGGCCGCCACGGCCGTTCGTCTCACCACCAGCGTTTCGCATTACGGAGAAGCCAATGACCGCTCCATCCACCCCCAAAGCGCTACGTATCCGCAAGGCTGCGGTACTGGGCGCCGGCGTCATGGGCGCGCAGATTGCCGCGCACCTGAGCAATGCCGGCGTGGAAACCGTGCTGTTCGACCTGCCCGCCAAGGACGGTCCCAAGAGCGGCATCGCGCTGAAGGCCATCGCCAACCTGCAGAAGCTCTCGCCTGCCCCGCTGGCCGACAAGAATGTCGCCGCAACGATCATCCCGGCCAACTATGACGAGCACCTTGATCATCTGAAGGACGTCGACCTCGTTATCGAAGCCATCGCCGAACGGATGGACTGGAAGCTGGATCTCTACAAGAAGATCGCTTCGCATCTGTCGCCGACCGCCGTAATCGCGTCCAACACCTCGGGCCTGTCGATCAACCAACTGGCCGAAGCGCTGCCGGAAGAGATGCGCCACCGCTTCAGCGGCGTGCACTTTTTCAACCCGCCGCGTTACATGCACCTGGTCGAATTGATTCCGACCAGGCTGACCGACAAGAACGTATTGGAAGGTCTCGAAGCGTTCCTCACCACCGCGCTTGGCAAGGGCGTGGTGTACGCCAAGGACACGCCGAACTTCATCGGCAACCGTATCGGCGTGTTCTCGATGCTGGCCACCATGCATCACACGCAGCAATTCGGCCTGGGTTTCGACACCGTCGACGCGCTGACCGGCCCGGCCGTAGGCCGTCCGAAGAGCGCGACCTACCGCACCGCCGACGTCGTGGGCCTGGACACCATGGCGCACGTGATCAAGACCATGGCCGACACGCTGGCCGACGATCCGTGGCATGAGTACTTCAAGGCGCCGGTGTGGCTCTCCGCCCTGATCGAAAAGGGCGCGCTGGGCCAGAAGACCGGCGCGGGCTTCTATCGCAAGGCCGGCAAGGACATCGTCGTGCTCGACGTGGCCAAGCAGGACTATCGCCCGTCGGAACAGAAGGCATCCGACGAAGTGGCAGCGATTCTTGCGATCAAGGATCCGGCCGAGAAATTCGGCAAGCTGCGTGCGTCGAACGATCCGCAGGCGCAGTTCCTGTGGGCGACGTTCCGCGACCTGTTCCACTACTCCGCGTATCACCTGGCCGACATCGCCGACACCGCGCGCGACGTCGACTTCGCCATCCGCTGGGGCTATGGCTGGAAGCTCGGTCCGTTCGAGACCTGGCAGGCCGCCGGCTGGCAGCAGGTGGCCGGCTGGATCGCCGAAGACATCGCCGCCGGCAAGGCCATGAGCAAGGCGCCGCTGCCGGCGTGGGTCACCGACGGCCGCAACGGCGTTCATGGCAAGAACGGCTCGTACTCGGCCAGCGCCAACACCGACAAGCCGCGTTCGCAGCATCCGGTGTACCAGCGCCAGTTGTTCCCCGATCCGATCCTGGGCGAGAAGTTCGACCAGGGCACCACGGTGTGGGAGAACGACGGCGTACGCCTGTGGACGCTGGGCGACGACGGCGTGGGCATCATCTCGTTCAAGACCAAGATGAACACCGTCAACGACCACGTGCTCGACGGCGTGCAGCAGGCGATCGACGTCGCCGAGCAGCAGCTCAAGGCCGTGGTGATCTGGCAGACCGGCGAGCCGTTCTCGGCAGGCGCGGATCTGAAGGGCGCGCTGGGCCTGCTGCAGGCCGGCAAGTTCGACGACTTCGAGAAGATGGTCGCCAACTTCCAGGCCACCAGCATGCGCATCAAGCATTCGCTGGTGCCGGTGGTGTCGGCCGTGCGCGGTCTCGCCCTCGGTGGCGGCTGCGAATTCCAGATGCATTCGGCACGTACCGTCGCCGCGCTGGAAAGCTATATCGGTCTCGTGGAAGCGGGCGTGGGCCTGCTGCCGGCTGGTGGTGGCCTGCATGAATTGGCCATCCGCGCGGCGAAGGCGAATCCGGAAGATCCGTTCGAAGCGCTGAAGAAGGTGTTCGAAACCGTTGCCATGGCGAAGGTGTCGGGCAGCGCGATGGAAGCCAAGCAGTTGGGCCTGCTGCGCGACAGCGACATCGTCGTCTTCAACGCCTACGAACTGCTGTACGTCGCCAAGAAGGTGGCGCTGTCGCTGGCCGAGAGCGGCTGGCGTCCGCCGATGATGGCTCGCAACATCCCGGTCGCCGGCGATGTGGGCACGGCCACTTTCCAGGCGTCGCTGGCCAATCTTGCAGAAGGCTATTTCGCTTCGCCGCATGATGTGGCGATCGCCACGCGCATCGCGGACACGCTGTGCGGCGGCAAGATCGAGCGCGGTTCGCAGGTGGACGAGGAATGGCTGCTGCAGCTGGAACGCAAGCACTTCGTGGAGCTGGCCAAGACGGAGAAGACCCAGGCCCGCATCGCACACACCATGACCACGGGCAAACCATTGAGGAACTAGTGAGCGCGCAAGCGCGCAGGAGTGAGAAGTGAGAAAGAGCTGTGTTTCCTCTCACTACTCGCTCCTCTCCCCTCACTACTTATCCATCCTCGCCTGATATCTGGAGTTCCCAATGACCAAGCAAGTGCAAGACGCCTACATCGTCGCCGCCACCCGCACGCCGGTCGGCAAGGCGCCGCGCGGCGTATTCCGCAACACCCGTCCGGACGACATGCTCGCCCACGTGATCCGCGCCGTGATGGCACAGGCGCCGGGCATCGATCCGCATCGCATCGAAGACGTGATCGTCGGCTGCGCCATGCCCGAAGCCGAGCAAGGGATGAACGTGGCACGCATCGGCGCCCTGCTCGCCGGCCTGCCGTATACCGTGCCGGGCGTCACCATCAATCGCTTCTGCTCATCGGGCGTGCAGGCCATCGCCATGGCCGCCGATCGCATCCAGCTCGGCGTGGCCGACCTGATGATCGCCGCCGGCACCGAGAGCATGAGCATGGTGCCGATGATGGGCCACAAGGTGGCGATGAATCCCGCCATCTTTGCCAACAAGGAAGACGTCGCCATCGCCTACGGCATGGGCATCACCGCCGAGAAGGTGGCCGAGCAGTGGAAGGTCACGCGCGAACAGCAGGATGCGTTCGCGGTGGAAAGCCATCGCCGCGCACTGGCCGCCATCGCTGCCGGCGAGTTCAAGGACGAGATCACCCCGTTCCAGCTTGATGATCATTACCCCAACCTCGAAACGCGCGGCATTGTCACCGACAGCCGCGTGATCGACACCGACGAAGGCCCGCGCGCCGGCACCACGCTGGAAGTGCTCGGCAAGCTGCGCACCGTGTTCCGCAACGACAAGTTCGGCGGCTCCGTGACTGCTGGCAACTCCTCGCAGATGTCCGACGGCGCCGGCGCCCTGCTGCTGGCCAGCGAGAAGGCCATCAAGGAATTCAATCTCACCCCGATCGGCCGTTTCGTCGGCTACTCGGTGGCGGGCGTGAAGCCGGAAGTGATGGGCATCGGTCCCAAGGAAGCCATTCCGAAGGCGCTCAAGCAGGTGGGCCTCACCAAGGACCAGCTGGACTGGATCGAACTCAACGAAGCCTTCGCCGCGCAGGCGCTGGCGGTGGTCGGCGATCTCGGCCTCGATCCGGCCAAGGTCAACCCGCTGGGCGGCGCCATCGCGCTCGGCCATCCGCTGGGCGCCACCGGCGCCATCCGCGCCGCCACGCTGCTGCACGGCATGCGCCGCCGCAAGCAGAAGTACGGCATGGTGACCATGTGCATCGGCACCGGCATGGGCGCGGCGGGCGTGTTCGAAGCGCTCTGATTCGGCGCTTCATGCAATATGCGAAAGGCGCCGTAGCGATACGGCGTCTTTTTTTTCGTTCACTGCACTGCAACCTCACCGCGACACCAGCACCCCCTCACCGTCATTCCTGCGAAAGCAGGAATCCAGCGACTTTAAGGTTTCCCTGCACCGCAAGAAAGGCACTGGATTCCTGCTTTCGCAGGAATGACGGTTTCTATGGGCTTGCCAATACCATGAGGGTTTTCGCGCCACCGAAAGCACCTGTGGCCATTCAACTCAACGCCGCAAGCTGCCGCGCCACGTAAAGCGTGAGGAAGATGGCCATCACCACCAGCAGCACGGCCATGCCGCGTGCCGTCCACGAGTCGCCGTAGATCGACGTATCGGCCGCCTCGATCGCCTTGCGATTGCGATAGAAACGCACCGTGGCGCCCACGATCATCAACGCCCCCACCAGCAGCAAGCCCAGGCCCAGCCACTGCGAGGCGCGCGTGTGCAGCGTTTGCGTCACGCCGGCGACCGCGCGCGACGTGAACAGCAGGAAGATGTCGAAGCGTTCCAGCAGGAAGCCGAACGCCATGACCGAGATCGCGGTACGCACCCAGGCGAGATAGGTGCGCTCGTTGGCCGAATGGTCGGTGAAATGGGGTATCACGGCACATCCTTTGGTGAGGAGCCCTGCCGGTGAGCATCATGCCATGACCCGTCTCACGGGACCGCAGATCGAGCCTGGCCTGAGCCGCGCTACAATCACAGGCCACGTTTTCCGGACGCTCCACGCATGCGCAATCCCCTGCAGGAACAGCTACTCAAGGCCGGCCTCGCCAAGAAGGGCAAGGTGGACCAGATTGCGCGCGACCAGGCCAAGCAGCGCCAGGGCAAGCCCGCGGCCGCCGAAGCGGTCGAGAAGATCGATACCCAGCGCCTGCAGGCCGAACGCGCCGAGCGCGATCGCGCCCTTGCTGCCGAGCGCAACGCGCAGGCCCATGCCCGCGAGATCGCCGCGCAGGTGCGCCAGATCATCGAGGCCAACAAGGTGAAGCGCGAGGGCGAGATCAGCTATCGCTTCACCGACGGGGACAAGATGCAGAGCGTGCTGGTGAATGAAGCGCTGCGCACGCAACTTGCTAAGGGCGCCCTGGTCATCGTGCGGCTGGGCGACGGCTACGAGTTGGTTCCGCGCATCGCCGCCGAGAAGATTCGCGAGCGCGACGTCACGGCCATCGTGCTCGATCACGGCCGGAAGACCGAAAGCGCACCGGCCAGCGAAGACGACGAGTTCTACAGCCAGTTCAAGGTGCCCGACGATCTCATCTGGTAAGTGCGCAAGAAACGGAGTGTCACCGCTGTCGCTGCCGGCTAGTTTTCGAGGTCTCGCCAACTGACGCGCCGACCATGCACGCACGACTCACCGACTCGCCAAGCCCATCCATCGCCTCGCGCATCGACGCCATCGACTGGCCGGCGCTTCTGTCCGATCTCGATGCGCGCGGCAACACGATCATTCAAGGCTTGCTCGACCCGGCGTCGTGCCGCGACATCGCCGCCCAGTACGCCAACGAATCGCTGTACCGAAGCCGCGTGGTGATGGCGCGCCACCACTTTGGCCTGGGCGAATACAAGTACTTTCGCTATCCCCTGCCCGCCCCCGTGCAAGCCTTGCGCAGTGCGTTCTATCCACGCCTTGCGCCGCTCGCCAACCAGTGGAACGTGCGCATGGGCATCGACGTTCAATATCCAGCCACGCACGAGGCTTTCCTCGCGCGATGCCACGACGCCGGCCAGACGCGTCCCACGCCTCTGCTGCTCAGGTACGGCGCCGGCGACTACAACTGCCTGCATCAGGACCTTTACGGCGAACACGTGTTTCCGTTGCAGGTCGCCATTCTGTTATCCGAACCGAGCGTGGATTTCACCGGCGGCGAGTTCGTGCTGACCGAGCAACGCCCACGCATGCAGTCGCGCGTCGAAGTCGTGCCCTTGCGCCAAGGCGATGCTGTCATCTTCGCGGTCAACCAGCGCCCCGTCGCCGGTACGCGCGGCTCCTACCGGGTGACCATGCGCCATGGCGTAAGCCGCCTGCGCAGCGGACAGCGGCACACACTGGGCGTGATCTTTCACGATGCCCATTAGCCAGGACTGGCCGCCATCCCTTAGGATGATCTCTTTCGTATCATCGAAAGGATCGTGTCGCCTATGCAGAACCACGAACCGACCGTTGCGACGGAGTCGCCGGAACAGCATCACCTGCAGCGAAACCTGCGAAACCGCCACCTGCAGTTGATCGCGATCGGCGGCGCCATCGGCACCGGCCTGTTCATGGGTTCGGGCAAGACCATCAGTCTCGCCGGTCCATCGGTGATCTTCGCCTACGCCATCATCGGCAGCGTGCTGTTCTTCATGATGCGCGCCATGGGCGAGCTGCTGCTGTCCAACCTGAACTACAAGTCGTTCGTCGACTTCAACTACGACCTGCTCGGGCCTTGTGCCGGATTTTTTACCGGCTGGACGTACTGGTTCTGCTGGGTGGTTACCGGCATCGCGGATGTGGCCGCCATCACGGGCTATATCCAGTTCTGGGTGCCGGGCGTACCGCTGTGGTTGCCGGGAGCGGCGTGCATCGTCCTGCTGCTGAGCCTCAACCTGCTGACGGTGAAGTTGTTCGGCGAACTGGAATTCTGGTTCGCCCTGGTGAAGATCGTCGCCATCGTTTCGCTCATCGTCATCGGCATCGTGCTCATCGCCATCGGCTTCACCTCGCCGTCGGGCGCCAAGGCCGCGGTGTCGAACCTGTGGACGCAGGGCGGCTGGTTCCCGCACGGTGGCAGCGGGTTCATGGCCGCATTCCAGATTGCGGTATTCGCCTTCGTCGGCATCGAACTGGTGGGCACGGCATCGGCCGAAGCGCGCGATCCGGAGAAGACGCTGCCCAAGGCGATCAACTCCATTCCCATCCGCGTGATCGTGTTCTACGTGCTCGCGCTGCTGGTGATCATGACGGTGACGCCGTGGAACCAGGTGGTGCCGGACAAGAGTCCGTTCGTGAACCTGTTCATGCTGATCGGCATTCCGATCGCGGCGAGCCTGATCAACTTCGTGGTGCTGACTTCGGCAACGTCGTCCGCCAACAGCGGCATCTATTCGACGGGCCGCATGCTGTACGGCCTGTCGGCGGGCAGGCTCGGCCCGAAACCGTTCGCGCGGCTGAGCCGCAACAATGTGCCGGCCAACGGCCTGGCCTATTCCTGCTTCCTGCTCTTCATCGGCGTGTTCCTGCTTTACCAGGAAGGCAACGTCATGAAGGTCTTCACCATCGTCACCACGATCTCCAGCATCTGCTTCATCTTCGTGTGGTCGTTGATCATGATCGCGTACATGCGCTACCGGAAGCTGCATCCGGAGCGCCACACCACCTCCATCTTCAAGATGCCCGGCGGCGTGGCCATGTGCTGGCTGGTGCTGGCGTTCTTCGCGTTCGTGCTGTGGGTGTTCGCGCAGAAGGAAGACACGCTGCAGGGTTTGATCTATACGCCGATCTGGTTCGTGTGCCTGGCCATCTGCTACCCGTTCTATCGCAGGCAGGCGATCGAGCATCGCAAGCAGACGCATTGATGGGCGCCGCCTGGACAAAGTACCCGCTGAATCGCTTCGTTGCCCATCAAACTAGCGAGAAGATTTCAGATGAGCGAAGTGTGGAGCTTGGCGGGCAACACCGCCCCCATTGAGGAAGACACTGTTATCGGCACTCTTCGAGCCCGCGTGAGTAACGGAGAGCTCGAGACATGGCTGACGAGTTCGTCGGGCCGCACCCTGGCGTTCGTGACCAACAAAGCACGCGCCATGGTGATGCTTTGGCGGAACGAGAGCGACCCCGGAGAACACGCCATAACCCCTCAAGCGGGAGATGGTCTGAGCGAAGGGTTCGTCCTTGCGAATGGTCAGCGCGACGAGTATTACGACACCGAAACCGTTCCTCTCGAAGAGGGACTGCGGATCGTGAAGCACATTGTCGGCAGCGGATCGTGGCCGGCAGATTCACAGTGGATGGCAGATAGGTAGTCTCTTCAATGCAAAACTGGAACCGGGGCAAAAAAAGCGACCACGAGGGTCGCTTTTTTTGTGAATGCCGATGCTTGCATCCACTAAATTTGGAGCGGGAGATGAAATCGCCGCTGCATCCACTCGCGAGGTTGGATGCAACGGCCGAAACGACGGCTTGAGATGGTAGCTCCCATGCCGATCACACCGTTGGCGAAACGACACCTTTGAATTCGTTCCGACGGATGACGACCTTGGTCGTCCTCGTCATGAATGCATCGGGCGCGTCTTCCCAGTCAGCGACCAGCGTTGCGACCTTGAGAGGGTCGAAATGCCCTCCCCGCACGAGCTCGATCACGCTGGGAATATCCCGCCGGGGATGCGACAGGCCGACATGCAACGTGGTGCTGCTGGCATACATCTGCATCAGCGGCAGACCCGTCTTCTTGGCGAAGTAGAAACCTACCGCCGTACATCTGCCACCTGTTGAAAGAGAGCGCAGGGCATAGCGCAGGCCAGCGGCGGTGGAACTGGCCTCCACAGCAGCCAGATATGGGCCACGCACGCGCGGCGCATGGCGATCGAACCATGCCGATCCACGCTTGGTTTCGATGACGCGCGCGCCGAGCATTTCGGCGATACGCAGTCGTTCGGGATCGTAATCCACGTAATCCACCCGCGATGAGCCTAGCGCGACGGCCATGCCCGCCGCGTAGAGCCCAATGCTGCGCGCACCGCCGCCCACGACCAGGATGGGCGCTCCTGGATGCGCATGGAGCACCGGCCCGACGCCGCGCCATGCGTCAGGCATGTTGTCGCTGGCGCTGGCGAGCTTGAGCGGATCGATGTCGCCCGGCACGGGAACCAACATCGCATCGGCGAACGGAACGCGCAGGAGATCGCTCACCATACCGCCCCACGGGCCCAATGACGCGCCGAATCCATATCCTGAAAGAAGGGTTTCGCCCGCCTCGCTGCAGTGGGACGTATGTCCGCCGTGACAGGTCGGGCAGCTGCCACAGGAGATGGACCACGGCACAATGACGAGCTGCCCCTTGCGGATGTGCTGTACGTTCTCGCCGCATTCCATCACTTGGGCAATGCATTCGTGGCCGATCGCAAACGGCTTCCCATAGGGCGACGCACCGAGGACGTCGGGCAGTATGGGGTCGAAATAATGCAGCGCGATTCCGGCACGCAGGCCAGTGCTCACATGGTTGAAGATCGGCAGGTTGTCGCCATCGCATCGGCTTGCGATCACCGGGCGCACCAAGGCTTCGAGTGGACCGTGGAGGCGAGGCTCCGCGACCGATCGCCACTCGACGCGACGAGTCTTCATATAGGCAAGTTCCCGCATTCGGACCTCCGTGTTGCCTGCGCGGGACGCCTATCGTGGCGGACCGTCAACGGCTTGGTTAGTGAATGCGCGGTAGTCTAGAGTTGGGACCCGAGCCCCAGGTCAAGGGGCTTACGACAATTATTTGAGAGGCATGCATGAAGACAGGGATGTTGATAAAGCGCGCAGGCATCAGCCGCGACACGCTTCGTTACTACGAGCGCGAAGGCGTGATCACGCGGCCGGCCCGCGTCGCCAACGGGTATCGCGACTACCCGGAACAGGTGCTCACGGAAATTCGCTTCATCCGCCTCGGCCAGTCGGTGGGTTTGCCGCTGCGTGTCATTCGCCGCGTTATTCCTTTCCTCGCCTCGCCCGTGCCCGGATGTCCCGAACTACGGGCCGTGCTCGAGGCGCAGATGGCAGCCATCGAGAATCAATTGCAGAAACTCCACGACGCAAAGACCCGGCTGGAAAAATGGCTGACCAACCATCGCGCCGCGGCGCTTGTCGGGGTCTGAGCAAACGGTGATTCAATCCGTAGCGTCCTGAGCGCATCGGCTCCATCGAGCCGATGCGAACGCGCACTGCCTTCGCTGACATCTGTCAGATGCAGGCCGGCCTCAGGCAACAAAAAAGCGGCCCTGGGGCCGCTTTGAAGTGTTGATCGCGATGCATCGATCAACCGAATTTGGAGCGGGAAACGAGACTCGAACTCGCGACCCCGACCTTGGCAAGGTCGTGCTCTACCAACTGAGCTATTCCCGCATCGGAGTCGCGCATTGTAATGGCTAATGCGCGGCCGTCAAGCACCTGTCACAAAGAAATTCAGTCTTCGCTGCGGGGCAACGGGCGGCCCGAGCCGTCGCCCTTCAGGCTGGGCCAGGCGGCGCGCAGGTAGTACAGGCCCGACCAGATGGTGAGGATGCCGGCGATCACCAGCAGCCCCTCGCCGATGTGATACAGGCGCAGGGCCTCGGCGTCCTTCTCGTGCTGAACGATCAGCACGATCAGCGCCACCATCTGCATGGTGGTCTTGAGCTTGCCGATGAAGGCCACCTTCACCGTGGCGCGCATGCCGATCTCGGCCATCCATTCGCGCAGGGCCGAGACGCTGATCTCGCGTCCCACGATGATGGCCGCCGTGACCGCCATCAGGATGCCCGGCCAGCCGCCGCGATGCGTTTCCACCAGCAGGAACAGCGTCACCGCCACCATCAGCTTGTCGGCCACCGGATCGAGGAAGGCGCCGAACGCCGAGGTGAGATTCATGCGGCGGGCGAGATAACCATCCAGCCAGTCCGTGATGGCCGCCAGCATGAACACCACGGCGGCCGTGATGTTGTGCCCCGGAAACTGCCAATAAAACACCACCACCATGACCGGCAACAGCAGTACACGGAACAGGGTCAGCCAGGTGGGCAGGTTGATGTGCATAAATCCTTTCCGGTTGAAGCGTTCAGCAGAGGGATGCAGAGATCATGGAAGCAACCGCCTGCGATTCACATCGTGGATCATGCGGGATTTTGGCTTTCGCCGGAATGACGCGGAACACTCAATTTCCGGTCGATCAACCATGGAGTGCAGCATAGATGCGTTCGGCCAGCCCGCGATCAATGCCTTTCACGCGGGTCAGTTCTTCTACGCCGGCCGCTTCCACGCCCTGGAGGCCGCCAAAGGCCTTGAGCAGGGCCGAACGGCGCCGTGCGCCGACGCCCGGCACATCTTCCAGCACGCTGCGTTCACGCGCTTTCTCGCGGCGCTTGCGATGGCCGGTGATGGCAAAGCGATGCGCCTCGTCGCGCACCGCAGCCACCAGATGCAGCGCGGGCGACGCCGGCCCGGGATGCAGATTGCGGCCGGAATCGGCCAACACCAGCGTCTCCTCGCCCGCGCGCCGGCCCGGCCCCTTGGCCACGCCCACCACGTGAATGCCGGTGACGCCGAGCTCCTTGAGCACATCGAGCGCCTGCGCCACCTGCCCGCTGCCGCCGTCGATCAGCAGCACATCGGGCTTGGCGCCCTCGCCCTCGGCCACTTTGCGAAAACGGCGCACCAGCGCCTGGTGCATGGCCGCGTAATCGTCGCCACCGGTGATGCCGGTGATGTTGAAGCGGCGATAGTGCGATTTCTCCGGCCCTTCCGGACCAAACACCACGCACGATGCCACGGTGAGTTCGCCCATCGTATGACTGATGTCGAAGCACTCGATGCGACGCGGCGGGTCCTGCAATTCCAGCAATTTCTGCAGATCGTCGAAACGCGCGCCCAGCGTCTGACGACTGGCGAGCCGGGCCGTGAGCGAGGCTTGCGCGTTGCGCTCCGCCATCTGCAGGAAGCGCGCGCGTTCGCCGCGCACGCTGGACTTCAGCTCCACCGCATGACCCGACTGCTGCGCCAGCATCTCGCCAAGGATCTGCTGGGTCGGCAGCGTCTCGCCGAGAATCAGTTCGCGCGGCACCGGGCGATCGAGGTAGTACTGTGCAATGAACTGCTCCAGCACGTCGGAAGGCTCGGCATCCAGCGGCAGGCGCGGGAAGAAATCGCGCGTGCCCAGGCTGATGCCATTGCGGAAGAACAGCACGCTCACGCAGGCCATGCCCGCTTCGATGCGACACGCCAGCACGTCCATGTCCGCGCTCGCGCCCTGCACGTGGTGCTCGGCCTGCAGCTTGCGCAGCGCGGCCACCTGATCGCGGAATGCCGCGGCGCGCTCGAATTCCAGCGACTTGCTGGCGTTCTCCATCTGGCCGGCCAGCTCGTCGATCACGGCACTGCTGCGGCCTTCGAGGAACATTTCCGCGTGGCGCACGTCGTTGCGGTAATCGTCTACCGTGATGAGCTGCACGCACGGCGCGGTGCAACGCCCGATCTGGTGCTGCAGACAGGGACGCGAGCGGTTCTTGAAATAGCTGTCCTCGCACTGGCGCACCTTGAACAGCTTCTGCATCAGGTTGAGGCTTTCGCGCACGGCGAACGTGCTGGGGTACGGCCCGAAATAGCGACCCGGCATGTTGCGCGCGCCGCGATGGAAGGCGAGGCGCGGATAGTCCTCGCCACCGGACAGATAAATGTACGGATAGCTTTTGTCGTCGCGCAGCAGGATGTTGTAGCGCGGCTTGAGCGACTTGATCAGCTGCGATTCCAGCAGCAGCGCCTCGCCCTCGGTGCGCGTGATAGTGATCTCGACGCGCGCGATCTGCGACACCATCGCCGCAATGCGCGGCTCCATGCGCGGCTTCAGGAAATAGCTGCCGACGCGCTTCTTGAGGTTGCCGGCCTTGCCCACGTACAGCAGCTCGCCGTCCTCGTCGAAATAACGATAGACGCCGGGCGAAGTGCTGAGGTTTTTGACGAAAGCCTTGCCGTCGAAGGCTTGCGGCGGCGGTGTGGACTGCATCGTGTGATTCTATCCGTTCACTGGCGCTGCAGGCGCGCGATCAGGCCATCCACGCCCTGCTCCGCCAGCGCCACGGCGCGGTGGAAGCCGTCCACGTCGCCAAAGTACGGGTCGGGAAACTCGTCCGGCGCGGCGACGCCTGCCCAGGGCAGGAACAGGGTCGGCTCCGTGCCGCTGCCGCGACGCAAGCCTTCCAGCGTTTCCAGGTTGTCCTGGTCCATGGCCAGCACCCAGTCGAAATCCCGGAAGTCGGAGGCTCGTACCTGTCGCGCCCGATGCGGCGACAAGTCATAGCCAGCATCCGCCGCGGCACGGACCATGCGCGGATCGGCGCCCTTGCCCACATGCCAGTGTCCCGTGCCGCACGAGGCCAGCGTCAACGCCAGACCGGCCTGCGCGCTGCGCTGGCGCGCCACCGCCTCCACCAGCGGGGAACGACAAATGTTTCCCAGGCACACGAACAAAATGGATGGCTTGTCCACGGCAGTCATCAGGATGAATGTCCTCATCGGAACGGGTTGACGATCGCCTCTGGCGAAACGGTTCGCGCACGGGCGCGGACCACGGCTGACGACATCGCATGAACCCACGAAATGGCTGCGGCATGGCGCGCAATCAAGCCCTCCGACAATGACCAAAGTCACGATTGTTGTGTAACGCGAAGTCTGCCTATGCTTGGGCGGTCCACAGGGAGGAGAAAGGAAGTGAAGCGCAAGCTCGTTACGATCACGGCGGCCGCCGTTGCCATATTGCTGTGCCAAGGCGCCATCGCCGGAACCACCGACCAGGACGCAGCCGCAGCCAACGCCTCGCCTGCCGCAAGTCCCGGCGGCAGCACCGCTGGCGATCGCCCGGCCAGCGTCGACGAAGACCGCCCCCAGCCGTCTCCTCGTTTTTCCGCGGCCATGAAGAATTCCGCCGGCACCGGCACGGTGGTGGTGATGGTGCAGGTGGGGCCTGATGACAAGGCCAAGTCCTTCCACGTGATGATGTCGTCGGGGTCCAAGGCGCTGGACGACGAGGCCATTCGAACGGTGAAGGGCTGGTCGTACAAATCGGCCATCAAGAACGGCACGCCCAGCGATGGCTACGTACAGGTGCCCATTTCCTTCAACAAATAATCGCCGTCTTCAGGCGCGGATGACGCGTGCCGGCGAACGCAGGGAACGAATGGAGAAGCGCTGGTGGGCTGCCTTCCACTCCCCATCCTGTTCGTACTGGGCTTTCTGATTGGTCGTGCCGTCGCCGGTATCAACGGCGCCCTGTGGGGCGCTGGCATTGGATTGGTGGTCGGTCTGGTGCTGGGCGGGCTTTTCGTGATGCTGCTGCGCCGACGACGCTAGCGCTCAGCGACCGGCCAGCCAACGCTCCGCACGTTCGAGATCGGCTTCCGTATCGATGCCCGGCGGAAACGGTTCGGGCGTAAGACGGGCCGCAATCGGAAAGCCGTGTTCCAGCACGCGCAGCTGCTCCAGCGACTCGGCCTGTTCCAGCGGCGTGCGCGCCAACGTGGTGTAGCGCTTCAAGAAACCTGCCCGATAGGCGTAGATGCCGATGTGTCGCAGGAACGGCACGCCGTCGGGCAACGCATCGCGATGAACCGCAAACGCATCACGTGCCCACGGCAAGGGCGCACGGCTGAAGTACAAGGCGCGACCGGTCGCCGAGCGCACCAGTTTCACCACGTTCGGATCGAATAGTTCGTGCGCGTCCGTGATCGGCGTGGCCAGCGTGGCCATGGGCGCATCGTCCTCGGCGAGTGCGAGTGCCACCTCACGAATGCCTGCGGCGGGTGCGAACGGCTCATCGCCCTGCAGGTTCACCACGATGGCGTCATCGGGCCACGCATAGCGCTCGGCGCATTCGGCCAGGCGGTCGCTGCCCGAGGCGTGATCGCTGCGCGTCATGCACACATCCACGCCCTTCCCTTGCAGCGCGTCGGCAATGCGTTGATCGTCCACTGCCACTACCACTTGCGACGCCCCCGCCTCAAGCGCACGCTGCGCCACGCGCACCACCATGGGCACGCCGGCAATGTCGCGCAGGGGCTTGGCCGGCAGGCGCGTGGAACCGTAGCGGGCGGGAATGGCGACGATGAAGGAAGGCGTGGCAGTGGGCATGGCGACCTCGGCGTGAAGCCTCAAGGTTACCTGCACGATCCGCAACGAGCGAGATGCACGAGCGCACCCCGCTTCGGGTGCGCTCCCGCCATAGCGATTCTCAAGCCGTTTTCAGCTCGAATCCGCAGCTGTTGCCCAATTCGAAGAAGCCCGGGAACGAGGTCGCCACATTGGCGCAATCGTTGATGCGCACCGGGCCACTGGCGATGAGGCCGGCCGCGGCAAAGCTCATGGCGATACGGTGATCGCCGTGGCTTTCGATGGTGCCACCGTGCAGCGGGCCACCGTGGATGGTGGCGCCATCGGGCGTTTCGTCGACCACGGCGCCAAGTGCGCGCAGGCCCGTCGCCATCGCGGCCAGGCGATCGGATTCCTTCACGCGCAATTCGGCTGCACCGCGAACCACTGTCTGACCCTTGGCCGCCGTGGCGGCGACGAACAGCGCGGGGAATTCATCGATCATGTCCGGCACCAGCGCCTCGGGCAGTTCGATGCCGTGCAGCGGCGCATGGCGCACCACCAGATCGCCCACCGGTTCACCGCCGCTCTCGCGTTCATTCTCGACGCGAATATCCGCCCCCATCAATCGAAGCGCTTGCAACAGGCCGGTACGGCGCGGGTTGAGTCCTACTGACGGCAAGCGCAGCTCCGAGCCCGGCACAATGCTGCCGGCCACGAGGAAGAACGCTGCGGATGAGAAATCCGCCGGCACATCCACGTCGGTAGCGCGCAGCGTGTGTCCGCCGCTCAGCCGTGCACGGCCGGGCGCAAAATCGATGGGCCATCCGAACGCGGCCAGCATGCGTTCGGTGTAGTCGCGCGTCGGATGCGGCTCGATCACTTCCGTTTCGCCCTGCGCATACAGGCCAGCGAGCAACAGCGCCGACTTCACCTGCGCGCTGGCGACCGGCAACGTATAGGCAATGCCATGCAGCGCCTGACCACCACGCACGTGCAGTGGCGGCAAACCATCCTGCGTCTCGATCGTCGCGCCCATGCGGGCGAGCGGATCGGTGACGCGGCGCATGGGGCGCTTGGAGAGCGATTCATCGCCGATCAGCGTGCTGTCGAACTCCTGCCCTGCAAGCAGGCCCGCGAGCAATCGCATGCCGGTGCCAGCATTGCCGCAGTCGAGTTGCTGCGTGGTTCCGCGCAGGCCGTGCAGGCCCACGCCATGCACGACGCGCTCGCCATCGGCGGGCGCATCGATGCGCACACCCAGCAGTTGCAGAACGGCGGCGGTGGCGCGCGTGTCTTCGCCTTCCAGGAAACCGCGAATGCGCGATGTGCCTTCCGCGAGTGCGCCCAGCATGAGCGCGCGGTGCGAAACGGATTTGTCGCCAGGCACACGCACGCTGCCCTTGAGCACGCGGGCGTGGTGACTGGTCCAGTCGAGTCGGGTCACGATAAATTCTCCAGCGGCCGCACGCGGCGGCCAGATACCTGTCAGGGCAGCGCCACCGGGTACGAACCGAGCACGCGCACTTGCGCGGCGGCTTCGCCCATTTCCTTCAATGCGGCCTGCATCGGTTCGTCGTTGATGTGGCCGGATACGTCGATGAAGAAGGCATACTGCCATTTGCCCGAATGCGCGGGACGCGATTCGATGCGATTGAGGCTGATGTCATGCGCGGCGAACGGCTTGAGCACATGAAAAAGCGCGCCCGGCTTGTCGTTCACCGTGATGAGCAGCGACGTGCGGTCGTTGCCCGAGGGCGGAAACAGCGAGCGGCCGATGACGAGGAAACGCGTGGTGTTGTCCGCGCGATCCTCGATGGCTTGCGCCACCGTCTTCAGTCCGTACACGCGACCAGCCGTTTCACCGGCGATGGCGGCGACGTCGTCGGCATGACGCGCCAAACGTGCCGCTTCGGCATTGCTGCTCACGGCCACGCATTCGACGCCCGGCAGGTTCACGCGCAACCACGTCTTGCACTGCTGCAGCGACTGCGCATGCGCATAGACGCGCTTGATGCCTTCCAGCTTGCCCTGCAGCGAATGCAGGCACTGGTGCACGCGCAGTTCCACTTCGCCGCAGATGGTGGCGTCGGAGGTAAGGAACATGTCCAGCGTTACCTGGATCATGCCCTGCCCGGAATTTTCCACCGGCACCACGCCGAAATCGGCATGGCCGGCGGCAACTTCCTGGAACACTTCCTCGATGCTGCCCAACGGCAGGCCGTAAGCGGCATGGCCAAAATGCTTGCGCACCGCCTGTTCGCTGAAGGTGCCCTCGGGGCCGAGAAAACCGACCTTGAGCGGATCTTCCTGCGCCAGGCAGGAAGACATGATCTCGCGAAACAGCCGCACCATTTCCACGTCGCTGAGCGGACCGTTGTTGCGATCCACCACCATGCGCAGCACGTGGGCCTCGCGTTCGGGACGGTAATAATCGATCGCCGACAGTCCTTCGCCCTTCACGCGCGCCACTTCCTGCGCCCAGCCGGCGCGCTCGGAAATCAGCTGCTGGATCTGCTGATCGATGCTGTCGATGCGTTCGCGCACGTCGGAAAGCGAGGATTTCTTATCGGTCATGTCGTGGGGCTGCGGAAGCAAAGAAGTCCACTTGGGGAATCACCGATAGTCCTTGATCGGCGACCTATCGTGCAACGGTTTCATCCGTGACGTTTGGCAAAGTCCTGCATGAAACTCACCAGCGCCTGCACCGCGTCGAGTGGCACCGCGTTGTACAGCGACGCACGCATGCCGCCTAACGCCTTGTGACCCTTGAGTGCAAGCAGGCCAGCGGCTTCCGATGCCTTGAGGAAATCCGCATCCAACGCGCTGTCGTGCAGCGTGAATGGCACATTCATGCGCGAACGCGAGTCGTGCGCCACCGGGTTGCGATAGAACCCATCAGAGTGGTCAATGGCGTCGTACAGCAACGATGCCTTCGCCGCATTGCGCTCGCCGATGGCGGCAAGCCCGCCCTGTTCCTTCAACCACTGGAACGTGAGGCCCGCCAGATACCAGCCCCAGGTATTGGGCGTGTTGAGCATGGAATCGTTCGCCGCATGATCGGCGTAGCGGAAGATGCGCGCCATCGGCCGCGCGGCGCGCTCGAGCAGGTCGCGACGAATGATCATCACCACCAGGCCCGAAGGACCGATGTTCTTCTGCGCGCCAGCGTAGATCAACCCGAACTTCGTCACGTCGATGGGGCCGGACAGGATGTCCGAGGACATGTCGGCCACCAGCGGCACGTCGCCGACCTGCGGAATATCGTGAAATTCCACGCCGTGGATGGTTTCGTTGGGCGTGTAGTGAACATAGGCGGCACGCGGATCGAGCTGCCACGTGTCGCGCGGCGGAACGCGCAGGTAGTGTTCGCCCTTGCTGCTCGCTGCCACGTTCACTTTGACGTACGGCGCCGCTTCGCTGGCCGCCTTCTCGCCCCAGTGGCCGGTCACGACGTAATCAGCGCTGTCGCCCTCGCTCGCCAGGTTCATCGGGATCTGGGCGAAATGCTGCGTGGCGCCGCCCTGCAGGAACAGCACGGCGTAGTTCTCGGGAATCGCCAGCAGTTCTCGCAGATCGGCTTCCGCCTGCTGGGCCAGGCCCATGAAGAGCTTGCCGCGATGGGACAGCTCCATCACCGAGGCTCCGCAACCCTGCCAGTCCAGCAGTTCGCGCTGGGCGCGCTCCAGTACCGGTTGCGGCAGCGCGGCCGGGCCAGCGCTGAAATTCCAGAGTCTGCTCACTAATGGCGCCTTGGAAAGAGAGGTCGCCGCATTATGCCGCGTCGCAGCAACACGGCGTCAACCCAACGCGGGACGCCTCGATATCGCCTTCGCGATGCCTTAGAAACGCACCAGTAAGGCCACGGCAATGCCCAGCGCGAGCACCGCGGCGGTAGCAATGAGCCACCACACCTCACCGCGAGGGCCGGCGTCTTCTTCCGGCAGATGCGGTTGCTCGGGTTCCGGATGCGGGATCTCGGGCTCCGGCTCCAGCCCTGGCGCATCCACCACGAAACGATGCATGCCCAGGCTCACCTGGTCGCCCGGACGAAGGGCTGCCTGCACCACCGGCACGCCATTCACGCGCAGCGGGTAGCGCTCGGACTGCTGACCGGCCTCCAGCATCAGTTGCCCATCGCGCCAGAACAAGGCCAGCGAGGCCGTTTCGCCCTGCGGCAGCTCGAGCGGAATGCCGCCGTGCGGACCCAGCTCCAGCTTGTCCTGCAGCGGCAGCACGCGGCCCGACAACGGCCCGGCCACCGCGCGCAGCGCCACGGTGCAACGGCCTTCGGCGGGCACGGTCACGGGCAGGCTGTGGGCAGGCTCCTCGTCGGCGCGCAGCAGCATGCGACAGTCGCCCACGCTGAGGATGTCGCCGGGGCGAAGCAGCGCCTTTTCGCGCACCGGGCGCGCATTCACATAGATGCGGTTGCCCTGCGGAAGCATCTGCAGCACCCACCCGCGGCGATCGAGCTGGATGCGCAGGTGATACGCGCCCGCCTGATGCGATGCCAGGATCAGATCGTTGTCAGGCGCGCTGCCGATGCGCAACACGGGGCCGTCCCAGTGGAAATCCTCTCGGGGCGAATTGGGAAACTCGATGCGCATCAGTGAACCAGTCGATGGACGGCGCGACTCTAGCAGATGCCTACGCCTTTAAGCGCCTGTTACCGGCCTGAAACGGCACGATGCGCGACGGATAGGCCGAGCTTGGCCGCGTGACATACCATGTCACTTTTGCCCTTGCAGGAGTTCGCCCGTGCCCAAGATCGACATCCGCCGCCCTCACCAATTGTCCATCGCCGAGGCACGTGCCGTGGTCGACAAGGTCGCCGCACGCATGCAGGAGAAGTTCGGCATGGAGGGCCAGTGGCAGGGCGACGTGCTGCGTTTCTCCCGTCCCGGCGTGAACGGCAGCATTGCCGTGGCCAGCGACGCCATCCAGGTCACGGCCGAGCTGGGCATGATGCTGGCGCCCCTCAAGGGCATGGTGGAACAGGAGATCCGTCGCAAGCTCGATGAGCATTTTGGCTGATGATTCTTTAACCATCGGAACTTCCGTGGCATAATCGACGGATTAAGCAGCCACGACGGCTGCCCTGCCCCCACGGAACGCATGGCCAAAGACGACGTCATTGAAATGGAAGGTACGGTCCAGGAGACCCTGCCCAACACCATGTTCCGCGTGCAGCTGGAAAACGGCCACGTGATCACGGCCCACATTTCCGGCCGCATGCGCAAGCATTACATCCGCATCCTCACCGGCGACAAGGTGAAGGTGGAAATGACCCCCTACGACCTCACCAAGGGTCGCATCACCTATCGCATGAAGTAAGCGAAGGCCGGGTTTTGCGGGCCCGTATGGGGCCACGCAACCGATTGATGGCATTGAATATGAGGGGCCGCGCGAGTGCGCGGCCTTTTCTTTTGTCCCGTACCGGTGTGCCACAAAAAAACGGCGCCGTATCGCTACGGCGCCGCCTCTTCCGGTAAGCGAAGACCGGGACTTACCAGACCATACCCGCACCAATGCCCGCGCCCCCACCGCCGTGCTGCGAACCGGTGGCGCTGAACTTGACGATATAGCGACCGCTTTCCGAGATGGCGGACATACCCACGGACACCGCGTTCTGACCCTGGTAGGTACCGAAGGCCACACCCACGCTGTTCTGGCTGGGCTGGTACGCCTGCGGCAGGCTGGCGACCGCGATGGCCGACGCACTACCGGCACGCGCCTGGCGGCTCACATTGGTGACCGCCTGATCGGTGTAGTTCTTCGCCCAGTTGGCCGTCTGCTGCATGGCATCGTTCACCTGACCCACCGTGGCCGCGTCCGAGGACACCCGACCCGCCGCCACGTTATGGATGATGGTCGGGTCGCCACCGGAATTCAGCGTGACGCTGGCAGTACCGTCGGTGTTGTTGTCATAGGTGACGGCCTTATTGGTCGAGCCATCGCCATTGACCACGCCCGCCGACTTCAACTGCGACACGTTCACCGCATCCGTGTCGGCCGTACCGGCTGCCACGTTGGTAATCTGACGCTCCTTGCCTGCCGAACCCACCGACACCGTGTTGTCGCGGTCGGCCACGGCATCAGCGCCGACTGCCACGCTGTTGCTGCCCGTCGCCTGTGCCCCGTTGCCCACAGCCGTGCTGCTGCTACCCGACGCCACTGCGCCGTTGCCACCTGCCGTGGCGCGCTGGCCCGACGCCACCGGCTGCGTACCGTTGCTGTCGGCGCTGACCTGGAACATGCCGCTCTGACCATTCGTCACGTTGTTGGTCATGTTGTTGACCGTATTGGTGACGTTACTGAGACTGTTCTCGACGTTACCCACGCGGCTGTCGAGCTGGTTCGGCCAGTTGGCCATTGATGGTGGTGATGTCGCTGGTGTTTTGGGCCACCTTGGTGTTCAACGTGTTGATTGACACGGTGTTACCGGCGATATCGGACGTGTTCTGTGCGACGTTGGTGTTCAGAGTGTTGATCGCGCCGGTGTTGCCGGCAATGTCGCTGGTGTTCTGCGTCACCTGCGTATTGATGGCATTGATCGACGTCGTGTTGCCCGCGATATCCGAGGTGTTCTGCGCCACGTTAGCGTTGGTCGCATACAGCTGCGACCCGTTGACCGCATCGGTGCTGGCCGCCGACAGGTCGCCGTTCTTCACGTTGGTCAGCTGCACCGGCGCCGTGGCGCTGGCGCCACCCAGGGTCACCTTGTCGTGCGTGGACGAGTCGTACATCACCGCATCAGCCAGTTGGCCGTTGATGGTGGTGATGTCGCTGGTGTTCTGGGCCACGTTGGTGTTCAGGGTGTTGATCGAGCTGGTGTTGCCGGCGATGTCCTTGGTGTTCTGCGTCACCTGGGTATTGAGGGTGCTGATGGACGTCGTGTTACCCGCGATGTCGGCGGTGTTCTGCGTCACGTTGGCGTTGGTCGCGTTGAGCTGCGACATGTTCACCGCATCGGTGTCGTTCACTCCGGCCGTGACGTTCTTCAGCGTGCGGGTATTGCCGTTCTTGTCGGCAAAGTCCACCGCTGCACCATCGGTATCCTTGCCCACCGTCAGGTCGGCACCGGCGGCCGCCTGCTGCACCAGACCCACCGTGCCGTTGTTGAACTGGTTGCTGATATCGACCACGGATTGGTTGACTGCGCCCAGTGCGGCATCGACCTTGTCGAAGGCCTCGCCCACGTTAGAAGCTGCACCGCTGGACCCCGCGATGGCGTTGGCATGAGTCAGGCCAAAACTGGTTTTCGACAGCGCGCCCGTCGCCGGATCGTAAGACGTGCCACCACCCAGAGCTGCAGCCGCGGTTGTTGTTCGCGATATTCGTCGCGTTCGTAGTCACCTGCTGATTGGTTGCAAAAAGCTCGCTGCCGTTGACGGCGTCCGTCGAGGTTGCAGAGAGCTGACCGGCCGCGACATTCTGAAGTTGGCGCGGTGCGGTGGAGGAACCGATGCTCACTACGTCGCCAGCTGCCGGCGCGCCGCCCGCGAAGGTGAAAGCATTGCCGCCGATGGTCGCACCCGGCGTTGCCGTAGCCGCAGCCACTGTCGAATTGTTACCCAATACGACAGCACCATTGAGGCCAGTGCCAACGTTGACGGTGTTGCCCATGACGAAGGCATTATCAGAACTGATCGTATTGTTGTTGCCGACGGAGTAGCTGTTGTTGCCGTTGATCGTGCTCGGATCGCCAAGCGCGCCGGAATTATTACCGTTGACCAGGTTGCCCGTGCCGATGCTGATGCTGCTCGTGCCGGAGGCTTGCGCGCCATTGCCCATGGCAAGGCTATTGACGCCAGTGGCAGAAGTATTTGCGCCGAGAGCCATCGCATCTGTGTTGCTCGCGATGGACTTTCGGCCCATTGCAATCGATTCGGTGCCGGAGGCCCAGGCACTTTTGCCCTCGGCAATCGAATAATTGCCGGAGGCCACAGATGCCTCGCCGGCTGCGAGCGAATAGCTGCCCTGCGCCAACGTTCCACCACCGAGTGCCGTCGCCCCCGCCGCAGTGGCACTGGAGCCCAACCCGAATGCAGTCGAAATGGTTGCGTTTGCATTTGCTCCTGAGCCGAAAGCGACACCACCCATACCGGCAAATGAGTTACTGCCAATGGCAGTCCCAGAGCCCACAAAGGTGACAGATGAGCCGTCGGGTCTGGGCGCTATTACAAGACTGGTGCTCCCTGTTGCAGACGCGCTCTGGCCGATTGCGATTGAGTTGTTGCCTATTGCGCTGCCCTGCGCCCCCACAGCCACAGCCCCCGTTGGAGCGCCTGTCCAGCCACTGCTGTTCGCAACAGCGCCGGCGCCAATCGCGGTGTCATACATAAGGTTGGCTGTGGCGTTTGCGCCCACGGCGGTGGCATAGTTTCCATACACGGCACCCCCTGGTGTCGATGCGCCCGCGCCGATTGCGGTGTTGTATGTGCCAGTGGCCGAGGCGCCATTACCCATGGCCATGGAGTTGGCGCTACCAGCAGCTGTTGAGGCGCCAACGCCGACGGCTATCGAACCCGCACCTGCCGCGCCGCTGTTGGTGTAGTTGCCGCCCTGCGTGCCGCCGTCATTGATGCTGTAGTAATGCGCCTGTGCCGCATTGAGCTGAGAAAGATTGACCGCGTCGCTGGCCAGCGTGCCATTGGCCAGATTCGTGATCTTCTGGCCGCTCATATTGACGGCACTATGGAAGGTGGCGGTCTTCCACACGTCGAGGTAGCCGCCCAGGTTCAGCGAGTCCTCGCTGCCGTTGGTCAGGTTGGAGGCGTAAAAGATGGCGTTGGCGCCAGGATTACCCTGGCCGCTGGCCGAGGTTCCGCTCGGCACCAGACAGTTGGCACCGGTGATGACAGTCCATGTGACGCTGCCGTCGTCAGAGGTTACCTTGCAGCTGCCCGTAGTTTCCTGCGGATTGCCGTTCACGCCGACGGCGGCATGCGCCGTGCCCGAAAGACCGCCTAGCATGCCCGTCGCCAGTACGGCGGCGACAGCCATGTGCTTACTGCTACCGGACTTCCTGCGTCCCTTAGCCAGTTCTGAAGCCACGACCCAATTGCCGGCAACTGCATTCCAGACGATGCGATAAACGGTATTCATGAATGGCCTCAGGAAACGATGTCAGACAGTGGGCGAACGATTCGTTCGCTAATGACTGGACATACTGATTTTTTGAGCCAATCACTTACATCGGAACATTCCTATGCCGCACATAATTTATGGCGTCGCCATTCCAATGGCGCACTTTGCGCTTTCAACGTCTGCCTGAAATCCATGGGCGCTGGCGCCTTTTCGTAGCGCCGCGCATCGTTGGTCGATATGAATAAAAGCAAAAAGGCCGCGCAAAGCGCGGCCTTTTTGCTGGCGTCCTCCGCCATTACAACGGGTGAATCAATTGATCGTTGCGGGCACGGCTTCAGTGGCCTCGGTGGTTACCACCAGCTCGCCATCGGTCACGCTCAGGTGCACCTTGCCGCCTTCGGCCAGCTTGCCGAACAACAGCTCGTCGGCCAGCGCACGCTTCACCTTCTCCTGGATGACACGCGCCATCGGACGCGCGCCCATCTGCGGATCGAAGCCATGCTCGGCCAACCAGCGGCGGGCATCAGCGTCGACGTCCAGGCTCACATGCTTCTCGCTGAGCTGGGCTTCCAGTTCGATGAGGAACTTGTCCACCACGCGCAGGATGTGATCGAAGTCGAGCGCGTTGAACTGGATGATGGCGTCCAGGCGGTTGCGGAATTCCGGCGTGAACATGCGGCGAATCACCTCCATCGCATCCATCGAGTGATTCTGCTTGACGAAGCCAATGCCGCGACGCGATGCCTGCTGCGCGCCCGCATTGGTGGTCATCACCACAATGACGTTCTTGAAGTTGGCCTCGCGACCGTTGGTGTCGGTGAGTACGCCGCGATCCATCACCTGCAGCAGGATGTTGTACACATCCGGATGCGCCTTCTCGATTTCGTCCAGCAGCAGCACCGCGTGCGGATGCTTGGTGACCGCCTCGGTAAGCAAGCCGCCCTGGTCGAAGCCGACGTAGCCCGGAGGCGCACCGACCAGGCGCGACACCGAATGCGCTTCCATGTACTCGGACATGTCGAAGCGGATCATCTCGATGCCCAGCTGCATGGCCAGCTGCTTGGTCACTTCCGTCTTGCCCACGCCCGTGGGGCCGGCGAGCAGGAAGCAGCCGATGGGCTTGGCCGGATCGGCAAGTCCCGAGCGCGCCATCTTGATCGATGCCGACAACGCCTCGATGGCCTGGTCCTGTCCGAACACCACCATCTTGAGGTTGCGCTCGAGGTTCTTCAGCACATCGCGATCGGAGGCAGAGACCTGCTTGGCCGGAATGCGCGCCATCTTGGCGACGATGTATTCCACCTCAGGCACGTCGATCTTGCCGGTGCGCTGGTCGATGGGCAGCAGACGCTGACGCGCGCCGGCTTCATCGATCACGTCGATGGCCTTGTCAGGCAGCAGGCGATCGGGAATGTGCTTCACCGACAGATCCACCGCGGCCTTCAGGGCCTCGCTGGTGTAGGTGACGTTGTGATGCTCTTCGAAGCGCGAGCGCAGACCCTTGAGGATCTCGAGGCTGTCGGCCACGGTGGGCTCGACCACGTCGATCTTCTGGAAGCGACGCGCCAGCGCGCGATCCTTCTCGAAGATGCCGCGGAATTCCTGGAACGTGGTGGAACCGATGCAGCGCAGCTCGCCCGACGCCAGCATGGGCTTGATCAGGTTGCTCGCGTCCATGGTACCGCCCGAGGCGGAACCCGCGCCGATGATGGTGTGAATCTCATCGATGAACAGGATGGCGCCTGGCTGCTTCTTGAGCTGGCCGATGACCGCCTTCAAGCGCTTCTCGAAATCGCCGCGGTACTTGGTGCCGGCCACCAGCGCGCCCAGATCCAGCGACCAGATGGTGGCGTTTTCCAGCACCTCGGGCACGTCGCCGTCCACGATGCGCTTGGCCAGGCCCTCGGCGAGGGCCGTCTTGCCTACGCCGGCTTCGCCCACGTAGAGCGGGTTGTTCTTGCGGCGGCGGCACAGCACCTGGATGGTGCGCTCGATTTCGTCCTGGCGGCCGATCAGCGGGTCGATCTTGCCTTCCAGCGCCAGCTCGTTGAGGTTGCTGGCGTATTCGCTGAGCGGGTTGCCCTTGGGCTCGCCGTCTTCGGCTTCGCGCTCGGAACCGGGCATGCTGGTGGACGGCTCGTCGCCGATCTTGGCGATACCGTGCGAAATGTAGTTGACCACGTCCAGACGCGTGATCTCCTGCTGGTGCAGGAAATACACGGCGTGCGAATCCTTTTCGCCGAAGATCGCCACCAGCACGTTGGCGCCGGTGACTTCCTTACGGCCGGAAGACTGCACGTGGTACACCGCGCGCTGCAGTACACGCTGGAAGCCCAAGGTAGGCTGGGTATCGCGCTCGTCCCCGTGCGGCAGTACCGGTACGGTTTCGGCAATGATCTTTTCCAGCTCACGCGTCAGGCGCGGCAGGTCGACGCCGCAGGCGCGCAGTGCGCCGAGGGCCGACTGGTTTTCGGTAAGGGCAAGCAGAAGGTGTTCCACCGTCATGAATTCATGACGCTGCTCGCGGGCCTGCTTGTAGCACTGGCCGATGGTGACTTCGAGATCCTTGCTGAACATCCGGACCTACTCCGCTGTGTGGCTGGGCGCCGCGCGCCCCGATAGCTACGAAATGGGGGTGCTGGAAAGCTCTTCAATATCCATGCCAGAAGGCGCCGGGAACGAGGGGGAATGTGTGAAGGCTCCCAAACCATCCGCAAAGGCAGACCGGCAAGCCGCGGTGCACTGCTGCTTAGGGACTACCTTGGGCCGGCTTCGTTTCATCCCTCGGCGACCTCGTCATTTCACTCGATTCTGCCGCTCAGAGCTTTTCCATAGTGCACAACAAAGGGTGCTGATGGGCACGTGAATATTCGTTCACCTGGGTCACCTTGGTTTCCGCGACTTCCCGGGTAAACACCCCGCAGACTCCCTTTCCGCGTGTATGGACGTGCAGCATTACTTGCACCGCACGTTCCTGGTCCAGATTGAAGAAGCTTCTCAGCACTTCGACCACAAAATCCATCGGCGTGAAATCGTCGTTCAGCAGCACCACCTGGAAGAGCGGCGGGCGTGCCACTTCCGGTCGGGAAGTTTCCAGCGCCAGGCCGTGACCGCTGCCTTGTTCGTGTTCGGGTTCGTGAGCCATGGTTCTACGTAAGTTTTCCTTGGGGGAAAGTATAGCGCCGGGCACCGGGGATGCTCCCGCGGCCACCGGCGAAGGCAGATCGCCTTCAGGTGATGGCACAATGGCCGCTTTTCCAGTGCCTGCTTCGTCGCCATATGTCCCCCATGGCCGATTTCTCTCCGATTCCCCTGCAAGTCTGGTGCCCGCATGTGACCGTGGCCTGCGTGGTTGCCGATGGCGACCGCTTCCTCATGGTCGAAGAGGAGGTCAACGGCCGCCTTGCCTATAACCAGCCGGCCGGTCATCTGGATGACAAGGAAAGCCTGGTGACCGCCGCGGTGCGCGAAACGCTGGAGGAAACCGGCTGGACGGTGGCCGTGGAGCACCTGCTCGGTGTCCACCAGTGGCGCAGCACGGAGCACGGCGACGGCGTGGTGCGTTTCAGTTTCGCGGCGCGGGCGGTAGGTCACGACCCTTCACGCGGGCTGGATGAGGGCATTCGACGCGCCCTTTGGCTCACCCGCGACGAAATTGCGGCACTCGGTGACACATTGCGCAGCCCGCTGGTGCTGATGAGCATCGACGCCTGGCTATCCGGCCAGCGCTACCCGCTGGATATGCTGCACAGCCTCCTTGCCGAGGATCGTTACCCGTGAAAGTGATGCTGGGTGTCTCCGGCGGCGTCGATTCCTCGGTGGCCGCCCTGCTGCTGCAGGAGGCCGGGTACGAGGTCGAAGGCCTGTTCATGCAGAACTGGGAAGAAGACGACCGCGACGGCCCCTGCACCACCGACGTGGACCGCAAGGACGCCCTGGCCGTGTGCGGCCGCCTGGGCATTCCGTTCCACGCGCGCAATTTCGCCGCCGAGTATTGGGCCGGCGTGTTCGAGCACTTTCTGGCCGAGTACCGCGCCGGTCGCACGCCGAATCCGGACGTGCTGTGCAACCGCGAGATCAAGTTCAAGACCTTCCTGGACGAGGCACGCGCGCTCGGCGCCGACAAGATCGCCACCGGCCATTACGCCCGCGTGGATTTCCACGAGGGCAAGTACCGCCTGTTGCGCGCGGTGGATGCGGCGAAGGATCAGACGTACTTCCTTCACGCGCTTGGCCAGCAGCAGCTCAGCGCCACGCTGTTCCCTGTGGGCGAGATCGAAAAGCCACTGGTGCGCCAGATGGCCCACGACGCCGCTCTGCCCACGCACGCGAAGAAGGATTCCACTGGCATCTGCTTCATCGGTGAGCGGGATTTCCGCAGCTTCCTCGCCCAGTACATTCCGGCGCAGGCCGGCCCCATGCGCACGCCCGAGGGCGAAACCGTGGGCGAGCATCAGGGCGTGATGTATTACACGCTGGGCCAGCGCAACGGCCTGGGGATCGGCGGACGCCACGGGGCCAGCGGCGACGCCTGGTACGTCGTCGGCAAGGACGTGGCCGGCAACGTGCTGTATGTTGCGCAGGGTGGCGAGAACCACTGGCTCTATTCGCGTCGCTTGCACGCCGAGCCGCCCACCTGGGTAGCCGGTGAGCCGCCAGCGAAACACTTCCGTTGTACCGCCAAGACCCGCTATCGCCAGGCGGACCAGGCTTGCGAGGTCTTTGTGCGCGATGACGGGCTGGAAGTGGTGTTCGATGAACCCCAGCGTGCGGTCACCCCCGGCCAGTCGGTGGTGTTCTACGACGGCGAGGCCTGTCTCGGCGGTGCCGTGATCGACCGCACCGACGCTCCCTTCGGCGGCTGGAATGATGCCGCTGCTCCCCTTCTTTCAGAGTCCCTCACCGGTGTTTGAAGTTTTCGCCATGAACGAAGAGCGCGTGCTGGCCCTGGCAGGTTTGTTCCAGGCCACCACGCTCGCCCAGCAGTTGGCCAACGACGGCCGCTGCGACGACATCGCCATGGCATCGAGCATGGCCAGTGTGTTCCGCATCGATGCGCCGTCGGTGGTAAGCGTCTACGGCGACGTCGCCGCCGTTCGGCTGGGCCTGCGCCAGCTGATCACCCTGCTCGACGAAAACAACCGCGATGTCGCGGTGACGCGCATGGCCTTCACCGTGATGCGACTGGAGCGCAGCCTGTCCCGCCGCAGCGATCTGTTGGATCGCCTGCAACAGGGCATCGTGGCCGCGCAGCGCCAGGTGGAACACTTCGGCGCGGACTCGCCGCAGGTGGTGAAGCGCCTTGCCGAGCTCTATGCCAACACGCTTTCCACGCTGAAGCCGCGCGTGATGGTCACCGGCAATCCGCAACAACTGCAACAGCCTGCGGTGGTGGAAAAGGTGCGCACCAATCTGCTGGCCGCCGTACGCTCCGCCGTGCTGTGGCGGCAGCTGGGCGGCCGTCAATGGCAGATGCTGCTCTATCGCAAGCAGTGCAGCATGCTGGCGCGCGGCCTGTTGACCGGGTCGACCATCAACAACGCCTGAGCGCGCGGCGTGGCCGCGACGCTTATTCAGTCGTCAACTCGGCCCTGCCCCGCCCTTTCACCAGCAGCCACACGGCCACCGCCACGCCAACCGCCGCGGTGATGGTGACGTAGTGGGCTGCCGCCATTCGCCCCGACGTTCCGGCGAGATAACCGATAAAAGTCGCCGTGCTTGCGCCGAACACGGCATAGGCCACGTTATAGGCAAAGGAAATGCCCGAGAAACGGATCGGCGCCGGAAACGCAGCCACCATGATGGTGGGCACCACGGCCACCGTGCCGACCAGGAACCCGGTGAGCGCATACAGCGGCAGGAAATGCGCGCCACCTGCCGCCAGGTCGCCGAACATCACGTAGGTGGCGATCACCAGCGCCACCGAGCCGGCAATGAGTGCCCAGGCCGCGCCGATGCGATCCACCAGCCAGCCGAATGCCACGCATCCCAGCCCCAGGCAGAACGCCGCCACACTGTTGCCGAGGAAGGCCTCGTCCGCAGGAATGCCGAACGATTTCTGCACCAGATTGGGCAGCCCCAGTATCAATACGAGAATGGCCGCGGTGAGCATCCACGTCACCGCCATGGAGATCGCCACGCTCACGCCATGACCGGCCAGCACGGTGCGCAACGGCAATCCTTCGCTCAAGGCCTTGCGAGCATGCAGCTCGGCGAACACCGGTGTTTCGCTCAACCAGCGGCGTAGCCACACCGCGATGAAACCGAACACGCCGCCCAGCAGGAACGGCAGGCGCCAACCCCAGCGCAACACATCGGCGGGCGCGAGGTGATGGTTGATCCATGCCGCCGTGAGCGAGCCGATGAGAATGCCAACCGTGAGGCCCGAAGTAAGGCATGCACACGCAAAGCCCACGCGTCCGCGCGGTGCGTGTTCGGCCACGAAAACCCAGGCGCCCGGCACTTCGCCACCAATCGCCACGCCCTGCACCACACGCATGCACAGCAGCAGCAACGGCGCCAGCAACCCCACCGACGCGTACACCGGCAGCAGACCGATGGCCAGCGTGGGTAGCGCCATGAGGAACACGCTCAGGGTGAACATGCGCTTGCGCCCCTGGCGATCACCGAAGTGCGCCATCACGATGCCGCCCAACGGCCGGGCCAGATAGCCCGCGGCGAAAATGGCATACGTCTGCAGCTGCGCCAGCCATTGCGGCGTGTCCGGCGGAAAGAACAGATGGCTCAGCGGCAACGCGAAGAACACGAACACCACGAAATCGTAGAACTCCAGCGCACCGCCCAATGAGGCAAGCAACAACGTCTGGATATCACGCGGCCCCATGCGACGATCAGGGGAAGCCAGGGTCGGCGTGGTCGGGAAAGCTTGCGTCATCGAAGGATCCTGCAGTGCCAGACGAGAGCGACGGAGCAGCATACACAAAGGAAAAGGCTCTTCGGTACGTCAGCCTTCACCATTCCCAGAACTTGGCAGCACTACCCTGCCAACCAACTTTGCTAGCCTATGGCCACTCGAGCCATGCACTAAGAACCTGTTTCACATCAGGATCGTTGTGGAAGTCACGCATGGATGCGCTCGAGCCATTCCCTGAAAACCCGGCAAGGAGAGTCCCCATGAATATGGGCAAGCGTTTGGGAGCAGAGCTTTTCGGCACGTTCTGGTTGGTGTTTGGCGGCTGCGGCAGTGCGGTTTTCGCGGCAACTTTCCCTGAATTGGGCATCGGTTTTGCTGGCGTCGCCCTCGCCTTCGGCCTCACCGTGGTCACCATGGCGTACGCCGTGGGCCATATCTCCGGCGCGCACTTCAACCCTGCCGTGACCGCAGGCATGTGGGCCAGCGGCCGCTTCCCCGCCAAGGATGTGATCCCTTACTGGATCGCCCAGGTCGTGGGCGGCATCGCAGCGGGTGCCACGATTTACCTGATCGCCAGCGGCAGGCCGGTGTTCGATCCGGTTACCGGCGGTTTTGCCTCGAACGGTTATGGCGAACATTCGCCAGGGCAGTATTCGTTGCAGGCCTGCATGGTCGCCGAGTTCGTGCTCACGGCGTTCTTCCTCATCGTGATCAACGGCGCCACCCATAAACTCGCACCCACCGGCTTCGCGCCGCTGGCCATCGGCCTCGCGCTCACCCTTATCCACCTCATCTCCATTCCGATCACCAACACCTCGGTCAATCCTGCCCGCAGCACGGCGGTGGCTGTGTTCCAGGGCAGTTGGGCCATGGGCCAGCTGTGGATGTTCTGGGTCATCCCCGTGATCGGCGGCGTGGTGGGTGGCCTGATCTATCGCCACCTGCTGGATTGGCACGACTGAGCGCCCACCATCGTTGAACCTCGAAAACCAGCGGCGTGAACAGCCGCTGGTTTTTTTCTGCGAGAGGTTTACGCCTCGTACAACTCGATGGGCAACCCGTCCGGATCGGCGAAGAAGGTGAAGCGCCGATCCGTAAACTCATCCACGCGCACCGGCTCGCACGCCACGCCGTGCTCGCGCAGCGTCGCGATGACGGCGTCCACGTCCGGCACCGCAAACGCGAGATGGCGCAAGCCCTGCGCTTCGGGTCGCGAGGGACGCGGCGGTGGCGAGGGAAACGAGAACAGCTCGAGGCTGACGCCCGGCGACACTTCCAGATCGAGCTTCCAAGAGTCGCGCTCGGTGCGGTACACCTCGCGAATCACGCGAAAGCCCAGCGTCTGCGTGTAGAACGCCTTGGATCGCGCATAGTCCGAACAAATCAGCGCCACGTGATGGATGGCAGGCAACAAGGTCGACGTCATTACGCCTCCGCAAAGGGAAAAGTGAGCACGTCGGCGATAGCGTCCGTGCCCACCAGGCACATCAGCAGACGCTCGATGCCGAGCGCCACGCCGGCGCAATCGGGCATGGCATCGAGCGTGTCGAGCAGATTCTCGTCCATCGGAATCACGGGCTGGCCGCGTGATCGACGCACCTCGTTGTCGCGCTCGAAACGACGACGCTGTTCCGCGGCGTCGTTGAGTTCGTGATAACCGTTGGCCAGTTCGTAACGCCCCAGATACAACTCGAAGCGCTCCGCCAGCGGCGGGTCGCCCGGCCGCACTTTCGCCAGCGCGCATTGGGAGGCGGGATAGTCGTGAATCACGGTGATGCGGTTGGCGGGAAACGACGGCTGCAGCCGATGCGTGATGAGCAGGTCGAGCCAGTCATCGCGCGTCAGCCCGTCGGGGTTGATGTTGAATTCCTCGAGCGGCACCTGCAGTTGCGCGATGGGCGCATGCGCCGGATCGATGCCGAGTTCGTCGATGAACAACTGGCGATAGCCCTCGATCCACACTTCGGCCCGCGCGCCCGTCATCGCCAGCGCGGCCTCGACGAGTGCGATGGTCTCACCCATCAACCGGCGATGATCCCAACCCACGCGATACCACTCGAGCATGGTGAATTCGGGATTGTGGCGGCCGCCCGCTTCGCCATTGCGGAACACGCGCCCCAGCTCGTAGCAGTCGCCAACGCCCGCAGCGAGCAGCCGTTTCAAGGGATATTCCGGCGAAGTACGCATCCAGCGCGTGCGCGCGCCGGCGTCCACGTGACCGCTGAAGACCGCGTGGAAACTTTCGATGTTCGGATCGGTGTTGCCTGCCGCCGACAGGATCGGCGTTTCCACTTCGAGCACGTTGCGTTCGGCGAAGAAGGCACGGATCAGCGCATACAGGCGCGCACGCAGATGCAGGCGTCCGGCCATGTGCAGATTCATGCCCCGCCCTCATGCGTGGCGAGCAGTTCGAGCAGGCGTGCTTCGTCCCACACCTCCACGCCCAGTTCCTGCGCCTTGTCGAGCTTGGAACCGGCCGCCTCGCCCGCCACCACGAAACTGGTTTTCTTGGACACGGAACCGGAGACCTTGGCGCCAAGGGCTTCCAGCCGCTCCTTCGCTTCGTCGCGACTGAGCGAGGCGAGCGTGCCGGTGAGCACGATGGTCTGCCCTTCGAGCGGCAGCGCCGCAGTCTTGGTGGTCTTCGGAATCGCGTCGAGCAGTTCCCACATGGCGGCATCTGCATCGCGCAACTGCTGCAGGTTGTCCTTGTCCGCCAGGAACGCTTCCAGATTGGTCGATGCCGCCGATGGCAGGCCGGCCGTGACCCAATGCGCGGGACCGGCCGCGACCAGCTTGTCCAGCGAAGGAAAGTGCTCCGCCAGCAGTTTCGTGCTCTTGGGGCCAAGCTTGTTCACGCCCGCCATGTCGAGCAGCACCGCCAGGTCGAGCCGCTGGCGCAGCTTGGGCGACGGATGGGTCTCGTCGGAAAACACGATGCCAGATGCGAGCAAGGCATCGACCACTTTCTGGTTGCCTTCCTGCGCGAAGAAGCCCGCGATGGACTTGGCCACTTCATCGCCAACATCCGGCAGCACGCGCAGCAGCGCCGCCGGCATGCGACGGATCACGGCCAGGTTGCCCAGCCATGCGGCCAGCGTCTTCGCCGTGCTTTCGCCGATGTGCATGATGCCGAGCCCGAACAGGAAACGCGGCAAGGTGGTGTGCTTGCTGGCCGCGATCGCCTCGATCAGGTTTTCGGCCCACTTGGTGGCCACCTTGCCCTGCTTGACGGTTTCCGGCGTGGTGCCGTCGCGCTCGTCCGCGCGGCGCTTCATCTCCAGGAAATCGTCCAGCGTCAGCGAGTAGAGATCGGCTGGCGTGTGCACGTAACCGAAATCCACCAGCGCTTCCACGAAACGTTCGCCGATGCCGTCGATATCCATGGCGCGTCGCGCGGCGAAATGGATCAGCGCCTCCTTGCGTTGCGCGGCGCAGATGAGTCCGCCCGAGCAACGCCACACGGCCTCGCCCTCTTCGCGCAACAAGGCGGAGTTGCACACCGGGCAGTGCGTGGGCATCTGCCAGGGCTGCGTGTGCGGCGGACGAAGATCCAGCATCACGCGCACGACTTCGGGAATCACATCGCCGGCGCGTCGCACGATCACCGTGTCGCCCACGCGCACATCCAGTCGCGCCACCTGGTCGGCGTTGTGCAAGGTGGCGTTGCTCACCGTGACGCCGCCCACCTGCACGGGTTTCAATCGCGCCAGCGGCGTCGCCGCACCGGTACGGCCGATGTTGATCTCGATGGCCTCGACCGTGGTGGTCTGTTCCTGCGCCGGGAACTTGTGCGCAATGGCCCAGCGCGGCGCGCGCGACACGAAACCCATCGCGCGCTGGCCTTCATAGTCGTCCAGCTTGTAGACCACGCCGTCGATGTCGTAAGGGAGCTTGTCGCGCTTGGCGCCGATGCGGCGGTAATAGGCCACAAGGCCGTCGAAGCCCTTGGCCGTATCCACTTCGGGCGACACCGGAAAACCCCAGTCGCGGAGCTTCGCAAGGGTTTTCGAATGCGTCGACGGCAACTCGCCGTCCTGCACGTCGCCCACGGCGTAGGCGAAGAAGCTCAGCTTGCGGCGTGCGGTGATGGCCGGGTCAAGCTGGCGCAGCGAACCGGCGGCGCCATTGCGTGGATTGGCCAGCGTCTTTTCGCCGTGCTCGCGGGCGTGCGCGTTGAACGCCTCGAAATCCTTGTGCAGCATGATCACTTCGCCACGCACTTCCAGCACACGCGGCCAACCCTCGCCGCGCAGGCGCAGCGGAATCGCGCGCACGGTGCGCAGGTTTGCGGTGACGTCTTCGCCGGTTTCGCCATCGCCGCGCGTCGCGCCCTGCATGAACACGCCGTCTTCGTAGCGCAGGCTGATGGCCAGGCCATCGAGCTTCGGTTCCACCGAGAACACGGGGTTGCGGCGATCCAGCGTCTGTTCGATCCGTCGCTCGAACTCGGCCACTTCGCGGAAGCGCTCGCGGTCGCCATCGCCATCCTGCTCGAAGGCGTTGTTGAGCGACAACATGGGAATGACGTGACGCACCTCGGCGAAACCGCCCTGCGCCCGCGCGCCGACGCGCCGCGTGGGCGAGTCGGGCGTGGCCAGTTCCGGATGCGCCTGTTCCAGGGCTTCCAGCGCGCGCATGGCGCGGTCGTACTCGGCGTCCGTGATGTCGGGATCGTCGAGTACGTGGTAGCGGTAGTTCGCGCGTTCGATCGTGTCGCGCAGTTCGGCGGCCTGGGCGCGCCAATCGGTGGCCTGACTCTGGCTCATGCGGGTGTCCTCATGAGCGGAAGTTTACCCAGTCCCGGCTCGCTTCTGACCACTCCGTCGCAAATGGCGCCCGCGTCGTGAAGGGCGCGTGCACGAACCTGCGCGGATGCCCTCAGCGATGCAGATCGCCGGAGGATTCAGGCTGGTATTCGATCTCCAGCACGCACAGCTGGCGTCGGCGGCCATCCGGCGTGGGCCATTGAATGTGCTGGCCCACGCGCAGCCCGAGCAACGCGCTGCCTACCGGCGCAAGAATGGATACCGTGCCCGGCACGCCGGCGCCGGACGGATACACCAGCGTGATGGTGACTTCGTCGCCGGAATCCTCGTCCTTGAAGGTGACCACCGAATTCATGGTGACGACGTCCGCCGGAATGGCTGAGGAGTCCACCACGTCCGCACGATCCAGCTCGCTGCGCAGTCCCTCGTATTGCGCCACCTCCACGGGCGGCATGCGTTCCAGCAGCGCTTCGATGCGATTGAGATCGAGCGAGGAAATGACGATGGGTGGCTTGCTGCTCATGTTGACTCCTGTCGTGTGGACGCGGGCTGCGTCGATCCGCGTGCTATCGCAAAAGACGACGCGCCGGGACGGTGCCGCCCCAGCGCGCTCGTTTCATCGCTGTTTACGTTCATCTCCGCTCGTGAAACCGTTGCCCGCTGCCTTGCGGTTGACGTGGCGCGCACATGCGTCGCCCAAAGATGAAACGCAGCCGACTCTGGACGCAGCGATCATCAAAAGCAAGCTGCCATAGCAGCTATCATGGAGGGACATGCCAGAGACCTTAGCCGCCACCGAAACCAACCTTCCCGTGCCCCCGCCGGGCGAGGAGGCGCCGGTTCCCGCGCCGCCGGAGGAATCCTCCCGCGAGCGTTATCGCGGCTTGATATGGCTGGTGGCAGCCGCGTTCTTCATGCAGGCGCTGGACTCCACCATCGTCAACACGGCGGTGCCCGCCATGGCCGAAGCGCTTGGCGTCACGCCACTGGGCATGCGCACCGCACTCACCAGCTACGTGCTGACGCTGGCCATCTTCATTCCGGCCAGCCCGTGGCTGTGCGATCGCTTCGGCACGCGGCGCATTTTTGCGCTGGCCATCGCCACCTTCACCGTGGGTTCGTTGTTGTGTGGCATCGCGCAGACATTGCCGCAACTCGTGGCCGCGCGCGTGCTGCAAGGCCTGGGCGGCGCGGCGCTGATGCCGGTGGGTCGCTACGTGCTCGTGCGCAGCATCGACAAGCGCGATTTCGTGAAAGCCATGAGCACGGTGGCAACGGTGGGCCTGCTCGGTTCCGTGCTCGGCCCGTTGCTGGGCGGTGCACTGGCGCAATACACCTCGTGGCGACTGATCTTCCTCATCAATGTGCCGGTGGGCATGGTCGGCATGTGGATGAACCGCCGCGACATGCCCGACTACCGTCTCGACGACGTGCATCCGTTC
The DNA here is from genome assembly GCF_040545895.1 of Dyella japonica. GTDB lineage: Bacteria > Pseudomonadota > Gammaproteobacteria > Xanthomonadales > Rhodanobacteraceae > Dyella > Dyella japonica_D. The sequence goes on along the minus strand of NZ_JBEPMU010000001.1, from coordinate 54,857 downwards.
GACCTGCTGGGATTCCTGCTGTTTGCGGCGGCGTCGGCCATGTTGCTGACGGCCTCGGAAGTGGCCAGCGGCGGCGGTGGCCAGTGGGTGCGTATCGCGATCTACGGCGTGTTGGCCATCGTGTTCGGCGCCACCTATGTGTGGCACAGCCGCCGCAACGATCATCCGGTGGCCGACCTCAGCCTGCTGCGCGTGCGCAGCGTCTGGGTGTCGCTGGCCGGCAACCTGTTCACGCGACTTGGCGTGTCGGGCATGTTCCTGCTGCTGGTGTTGTTCCTGCAGGTGGGTTGCGGCTGGTCGCCGTTGATGGCCGGCCTGATGATGGTGCCGCAGGCGCTGGGTTCGATCACCGCCAAGTGGGGCATCAATCGCATGCTGCAACGCTTTGGTTATCGCAAGCTGCTGTTCACCAACACGCTGGTGGTCGCCGTGATGCTGGCGGCATTCGCCTTGCTCGGCAAGAGTTCGCCGATGTGGGTGATCGCGCTGATGGTGTTCGTCTACGGCGGCTTCATGGGCATGCAGTACACCGCCATGAACACGCTGATCTACAACGACCTGGACGTAAAGTACGCCTCGCAGGCCTCGTCGATGGCGTCGACGGCGCAATACCTGTCGATGAGCTTCGGCATCGCGCTCGCCTCGCTGCTGATGGAAGCGCTGCTGCAAGGCCATGCGCACGACGACTACATACCCGCCTTCCGCTGGACGGTGCTGTTGCTGGCGATCGTCACGGCCACGGCCAGCTGGGTGTTCAGCCGCCTGCGTGCCGACAGCTCGCCACGCTCACCACACACCACCGACTGAACGCACGCCCCGTCCCAAGCATGTAGCATGCGTGGCATCCGACTGCCGCCGCGTTCCTTCGCATGCATCACGCCAGCGACATCCTGCTCACCCTGTTCATCGTCTTCATCGCTGCGCAGATCGGTGGCGAGATCGCGCAACGCCTGAAGCTTCCCGGCGTGGTAGGCGAGATCGCGGCAGGCTGCGTGGTCGGCCCTTCCCTGCTCGGCTGGATCACGCCTGACCAGGTCGCGTCGGGCACGCCGCTGGACGTGCTGGCGGAGATCGGCGTGGTACTGCTGCTGTTTTCCGTGGGCCTGGAAACACGGCTCGAGGATTTGAAGAAGGTCGGCAAGGTCGCCTTCATCGTCGGCGTGCTCGGCGTGTTGCTGCCGTTCGGCATGGGCGGCGTGTGGGCGCATGCCAGCGGCTTCGACTGGAGCCGATCGATGTTCATTGCGGCAGCGTTCGTGGCCACGTCCGCGGGCATCACCGCGCGTGTATTGCAGGAGCTGGGCGTACTGCAGCGCATCGAGAGCAAGGTGATTCTTGGTGCGGCCGTGATCGACGACATCCTGGCCATGCTGCTGCTCGGCGTGGTGGTGTCGGTGCAAGGCGGCGAAGGCGTCGATGTGGTGCATCTGTTGGCCGTGCTGGCGGGCGCGATAGGTTTCATCGCGGTCATCGGCATCGGCGGCGCGCGCGTCATGCGCTGGAATTCCACCTGGCTGGACAAGCCCGCGAGCCCGCACTCCGCCCTGGCCATCGTGTTGGCGCTTTGCCTTGGCTTGGCCTATGTCTCGACGCTGTTCGGCCTGGCCGCCATCATCGGCGCGTTCCTGGCCGGCATGATCGCCTCGGAGACACGCCAGCAGCACTCACTGGAGAAACAGACGCAGCCGCTGCTGGCCTTGCTCACGCCGTTCTTCTTCGTGATCACCGGCAGCAAGATCGATCTGCACCAGCTGGCCAATGGCGAAGCGATCATGATGCTCGTGGTGGTTACGCTGATCGCCATCGCCTCGAAGCTGATCGGCGGCTTTCTCGGTGCGCTGCCGCTGGGCGCTCGCAGCGCCACGGTGGTGGGCTTCGGCATGGTGCCGCGCGGCGAGGTGGGTGTGGTGATCGCCAGCCTCGGCCTGTCCGCGGGCGTATTCACCGACCGCATCTACGCCATCATCGTGGCGATGTCGCTGCTGACGGCCATGGTCACGCCGCCGGTGCTGGCATGGATGCTTCGCCGCGCGGTGCACTCCGCCGACGAGGCGCGCTGACCTAGGCGTTGCGCATGATGCGATAGGCATCGAGCGCGGCCTGCCGCGTTTCACCCAGGTCGATCATGGGCGCAGGATAACCGCTACGTTGCAGCAGCGATGCATCCTTCCACGGCTCGTGCAGCAACGGCAGCGGTGCCGAAGCAAGCTCCGGCAACCAGCGACGCAGATAGTGCCCTTCGGGATCGAACTTCTGCGCCTGCGTCACCGGATTGAACACGCGGAAATACGGCGCGGCATCGGCGCCGCTGCCGGCCACCCACTGCCAACCCATGGTGTTGTTGGCGAGGTCGGCATCCACCAGCGTGTCCCAGAACCAAGCCGCGCCGTGGTGCCAGTGCTGCCTGAGGTTCTTGCACAGGAAACTGGCGACGATCATGCGCACGCGGTTGTGCATCCAGCCGGTATGCCATAGCTCGCGCATGCCCGCGTCCACCAACGGAATGCCGGTGAGGCCTCGCTGCCAGCGTTCGATGGCCTTGCTGCTTTTTCGGGCCCAGGGAAACCGGTCGAACTGCTCGTTGAAGTTGTCGATGGGCGTCCTGGGAAAGTGATACAGCAGGTGATGCGCAAATTCGCGCCAGCCCAGTTCGCGCAGATACGGCTCGATGTCCGGGCGTCGGCGGGCATCGGTATCGGCGACGCGATCGGCCAGCTGGCGATGGATTTGTCGCGGCGATATCTCGCCGAAATGCAGATGCGGCGACAACCGCGACGTGCCGTGTCGCGCAGGCAGGTCGCGCGCGCGGGCGTAATCGCTCACCGCATCGTCCATGAAGATGTCCAGCCATTCCTGCGCCCCCTGCTCGCCCGGCTGCCAGGTCTCCTGCATGCCGGTGTCCCAGCGGATGCGCGGCAGCAAGGCGAGTGCATCGAGCGGCATGCTGCCAGCCACGTCGATACCACGCAGGGACGATGGCACCGGCAAAGGCCGCGGCGTTTCAAGCTGCGGTCGCAGGCTGCGCCAGAACGGCGTGAAGACGCGATACGGCCCTTGCTGCCGGGTTTCGATCTGCCATGGCTCGCACCATAGCGAGGCGTTGAAGCTGTGCACGTCGATGCCCTGCTCGCGCAAGGCAGCCTTGATGGCGCTGTCGCGCGCAATGGCCTCGGGTTCGTACTGGCGACTCCAGTACACCGCTGTTGCGCCCGTTCGCCTGATCAACTCACGAAGAACGTCGAGACTGTTGCCTTGCGCGAGATGCAGCGCGTTGCCGTGTTCGCGCAGCTGGGCGTCGAGCCGCGACAACGAGTGATGGAGCCACCATCGACTGGCCGCGCCTGCAGGCCAGCGGCCATCTTCGTGGGGCGCATGAATGTAGAGCGGGATGAGGTGTTCGTGCCCCTTTGCGGCGGCACTGAGTGCGGGATGGTCGGCGAGGCGAAGATCGCGGCGGAACCAGACGATAGCGGTGCTCATGGCGGCAGCTTAGTGAGCGCGTGCCGCCTTGTATGCCTCGTCTTTGGGCCATACCGGACGCCGTCGCGACGACGGCATCCGGTGTCGTGCGCTTAGAGCTCGACTACGTCGAAACGACGATCCGGGTTCACGTCTTCCTCGTAGTTCACATCGTTGCGGCCAAAGCCGAACAGGTGCAGGAAGTCGCTCTTGTAGCCGGCGTAGTCGGTCAGTTCGTTGAGCGTCTCGGTGGTGACCGTCGGCCACAACGCCTTGCATTCCTTCTGCACGTCCTCGCGCAGTTCCCAGTCGTCGAGGCGGATGCGGCCGTCGCTGTCCGTTTCCGTCGGCTGGTGATCCTTGCGATACATGCGATCGCGGAACAGGCGGTTGATCTGCTCGATGGTGCCTTCGTGGATGCCCTTTTCCTTCATCACGCGGAAGGAAATGGCGATGTACAGCGGCAACACCGGAATGGCCGCGCTGGCCTGCGTCACCACCGACTTCATCACGCCCACGTAGGCGTCGAGATGCTCGGCCTTGTGTTCGGCGACCAGTTGCTTGGCCGTGTTGTCCAGATGCTGCTTGGCCTGGCCCAGCGTGCCGTGCCAGTACATCGGCCAGGTGATCTCGGTGCCGATGTAGCTATAGGCCACCGTCTTGGCGTGGTCGGCCAGCACGCCGGCCTTGCTCAGTGCGTCGATCCAGAGCTTCCAGTCTTCGCCGCCCATCACGGTGACGGTGTCCTTGATCTCCTGCTCGGTCGCCGGTTCCACCGAGGCCTGGATCACCGTGTCGCGGTTGGTGTCGATCGAGTTGGCGGTGAAGGTTTCGCCAATGGTCTTGAGCGAGGAACGCACCACTTCGCCGGTGTCCGGCAGCTTGCGCACTGGCGAGGCCAGCGAATAGACGACGAGGTCGATCTTGCCGCCCATCTCGTTCTTGATGATCTCGATCGCGCGCTCGCGCGTTTCGTTGGCGAACGCGTCGCCGTTGATCGAACGGCTGAACAGGCCCGCTTCCTTGGCGAACTTATCGAACGCGGCGGAGTTGTACCAACCCGCGGTGCCGGTCTTGGTCTCGCTGCTGGGCTTCTCGAAGAACACGCCCAGCGTGGCCGCGCCATAACCGAAGGCGGCGGTGATGCGCGAGGCCAGGCCGTAGCCGGTGGAGGCGCCGATCACCAGCACGCGCTTGGGACCCTCGCCCAGGTCGCCCTGCGCCTTGGTGGTGTTGATCTGATCGAGCACGTTGCGCTCGCACCCGACCGGATGGGCCGTCACGCAGATAAAACCACGCACCTTGGGGTTGATGATCACTCGAGGACTCCTGGGAGGCATTGCAAACCGCCATATTAACCCGCGTGCCCCGCCATGCGCTCCCGTAGGGAATCGCGGCCCGTCACGTCGCCGCGACAGTAGTTTTTCGGAGGCGGAGCCACGGATGGGGGCCTCACAATCCCTGCACGATGCATGGGCGGCCCGCCAGGCCACAGGCGCCGAGCGGGCATCACGCCCACGCCGACATGGAACACGGGAACCTTGCACATCATGGCCACCCGGGAGCGCAGAACGCTGTCCTGCCATGCGCGCACCTGGCTCGCAGCGAGCATCAGCTGCGCCGTGGCCTGCGGCTGCGTCCATCAGCCGACCAGGCCGGCGGACACGTCAAGCTCGCCGGCGGCATCGACCCCGGAGGAAACACCCGCACCCGCAAGCTCGACGGGCGGCGACAGCAACGCCGCGCTCAATACCCTGCGCCGGATTTCGTTGATGCGGCCCTTCGAGGGAGGCATCGAGACACCGGTCATCCACAACCAGATCAACGGCTACGTGATGGTCGACGCCGCCAACAACGCCGGCGCTGCATTGAACGACACGACCCTGGCCGTGCGGCGCGCCGACATCAGCGTCCAGCACATGTTTCGTTTCGACTGGCTGTTCTACGCCGATGCCCAGCTGGTCGATGGCCGACTCGAATTGAAGGATGTCTACGTGCGCAAGCAAACCCGCTATTTCGGTGTGGTGACCATCGGCAACCAGCAGGAACCCTTTGGCATCGAGCAGTTCGGCAGCTTCCGCAACACCACCTTCCTCGAACGCGCCACCACCAATGCGCTGGCGCCGAGTCGCAGCGTGGGCATCACCTCCAGCGATTTCCATGGGCCGTGGATATGGAGCTACGGCTTCTACACCGCGGGCAGCAAGGACGAGGGCCGCACGCAACGCGGCGTGGCGCTCACCGGGCGGCTGGCTTACCTGCTCACATCCGAAAACGGCCCCTACCACTTCGCCGTCGACTACTCCACGCGACGCGCCGGGCCGGACAACGACCAGCACTTCCAGTCGGCACCCGAAGTGGCGCTTTCTTCGGATGACTATTTCCTTGACACCGGAACCATCACCGGTTCGAACAAGGTGCAGCGTTACGGACTGGAAGTGGCCCACGTGGCCGGCCCGTTCTCCTGGCAGGGCGAATACATGGAAGCCCATCTGCAACGCGACAACGGCCTGCCGCCACTGCGCTTTCGCGGCTGGTACGGCTACGCCAGCTGGATGATCACCGGCGAAAGCCGCAACTACCGCGAGAGCAACGCCACCTTCGGTCCGGTGGTTCCGCATGCCTCATGGAACGGGCACGGCGGCGGTGCGCTGGAAGTGGACGTGCGCTTGAGCATGACCGACCTCAACAACCGCGACGTGGTGGGCGGCAAGGAAACCAACGTCACGATCGGGGTGAACTGGTACCTGGACAAGTCGGTGCGGCTGTCGGCCAATCTCGTGCACGCGATCGATCTCAACAAGCCGGGCAATCCGGATGATGGCAAGCATCCGACGGCCATCGTCGGTCGCTTCCAATATCAGTTCTGAGCATCCCCGCGATCGCGGCAAAACGGCGCAAGAAGGCCGATTCCGCCGCCGATGCGGTTGACAGCGCCGTTATCAAATGAGAATAATTCTCAACATGTAAGCTCCGCAAAGACGGTTTCAAGGCGCCGACGTGATCACCCTTTTTGCCCTGTTGTTGACCCTGTCGGGCGCCGTGCTGGTCTACCTGGCCAGCGCGAAGCAGCGGCTGCGCGCCTCTTCATTGCCGGCCTTAGCGAGGCTGGCGGGTTGGTTGCTCGTGGCGTCCGGCACCGGCAGTTGGTGGTACGACGCCGGCGTGGGCCCGGGTATCACGGCGGCGCTGACTACGCTGATGCTCACCTGGGTGCTCCTGCCTTACCTCGCATGGTGGCGCACCAGCGCGATGGAAGCCGGCGAATCATGATCGCTCGCTGCCTGGCCGGCACCCTGCTCGGCTTTCCGCTCGCCGCCCTGCTGCTCGCGCTGCTGCTGTATGTGTTGCCGGCGCACGGCGAGGCGTTCCTCATTCCGGCGCTCATCCTGTTCTTCCCGTTGTGGACGGCGTTCATGGCCGGCGCCTACGTGTTTCGCAATGGCACGCGCGCCTGGCTGGTGATGGGTGGCGCCAATGTCGTTGTCTTTGCCGCGCTGTGGCTCATGCGCCTGCCCGGCTGATACAGGGAAGTTTCGATGAAGCCCGCCACCATCCGCACGTTCCAGACAGTGCACACCTGGACCGGCCTGCTCGCCGGTTTCGCCTTGTTCGTCGCGTTCTATGCCGGCGCGCTCACCGTATTCCACGACGACATCGCCGCCTGGCAGAACCCGCCGTGGCTTGCAGCGGCCGACGCCAAGGCCTCCAACGACGCCTTGATCGAACGCCTGTTGAGCCATCATCCCGATGCACGCGCGGACTTCGGCATCGTGTTGCCGCGCGACAGCTCGCATGCCGCCTATGCGTATTGGGAAGCCAAGGACGTCAGCCGCTTCGCCACCGCCAGCCAGGTGGACGCGCCGAGCACGGATGCCGCGGAGAACGAGCTGGCCGACTTCGTCTATGCACTGCACGACTCGCTGGGACTGCCGGTGATCGGCCTGTACCTGATGGGCATCGTCAGCGTGATCTACGGCCTGGCCTTGCTCTCGGGCATCCTCATTCATCTGCCGCAACTGGTGAAGGATCTCTTCGCCATGCGTGTGGGACGCAACCTCAAGCGGCTCTGGCAGGATGCGCACAACGCCATCGGCGTGATCAGTCTTCCGTTCCACGTGATCTTCGCGGTCACTGGCGCGCTGTTCTGCCTGTTCGGCATCACGCTGGCGGCGCTCAACACGGTGGCGTTCGACGGCAAGCTGTTCGACGCCTTTGGCAAGGCCACCAACACCACTCCGGCCGTGACGGTGAGCGGCACCTCCGCCAGCATGCTTTCCACGGAAGCCTTGATCGAACGCGCGCGCGCCGAGGCCCTGAAGAGCGGCGTGACCACCTTCGAGCCCGACTACATGCATTTCGTGCATTACGGTGATCGCAACGCGGTGGCCGAGGTGCGCGGCCTTTCGCAGCACACGCTCGGTTCGTACGGCACCGTGGCGATGTCCGCGCATGACGGCACCGTGCTGGCCACGTACGTAGGCAACCGCTACAGCCTCAACGGCATCAGCTACGCCGCATTGTTCGGCCTGCACTTCGGCAGCTTCGGCGGACGCACGGTGCAGTGGCTTTATTTCATCCTCGGCCTGGCCGGCGCGTTCCTGTTCTACTCGGGCAACCTGCTCTACATCGAATCGCGCCGCAAGCGACGCCACGCCGACCAGCCGCGCAAGACGCTGGTGATGGCGCGCGCCACGGTGGGCGTATGCATCGGCACCTGTCTGGCCATTTCCGGCGCATTCGTGGCCACATGGATCGCCGTGCGCATGGGCGTGGACGCGGGCGTGCCGCAGCGCGCGGCCTGCTACGGCATCTTCCTTAGTGCCTGCGCGTATGCATGCCTGCGCCCCATCGCAAAGGCGACCATCGAATTGCTGTGGGCGACCGCGGCCTTGACCATCGCGATGGCGCTGGTCGATCTGGCGGCCAACGCATCGGCGATGACGCACGAGTGGTCGCCGCTCGCGTGGCGCGTGATCGGCGTGGACCTTACCGGCATCGCCATAGGTGGTGTCTTTGCGCTGTTCGCGCGCGCCGCCACGCGACGCGCACGCACGGGCGACACCAACAGCGTGTGGGCGATCAAACCGACGCGCGACGTATCGATGGGGACCGAGCGCTCTCAGTAAGCCATGCGCACCGCGTTGATGCGCGCCGACACCGGTGCATCGCTCAACAGCGCGATCTCGTCCCACACCGTATCCGCCTCGCCATCGGCAAGCAGTTCGTACGCGGTGCGCCCGTCGAAGGCATTCTGGTGACGGCACATCCAGCGCACGGCACGCTGGCGATCGCCCAGGCTTTGCACCAGCATCGCGGCGAGCGTGTCGTGGCGCTGCTCGAGCATGATGAAGGCGCGCTCCATCACGTCATCACGCAACGCGTTGATCTGGGCTAGTTCGGTGGCGACGTCCTGAAACCTGATCGTAACCTTGCGCATGCGTTCGCTCCCTTTTCCCCCACGCCGTCCGGTGATGTCGCCCGGATCGTCCTGCCCGTTGCGCGGGAGAACGCCTGGACGCCTGGCGCTCTTCCCTGAGCCCGTCGTGCTCGTGCTCGGCGCCATCGCTCGGATGCCCACCGTGCGACCCGATCATGCTCAAGCAAATGCTGAATTTGCGTGAATTCGCAGGGTACGGCGCCTAAGACTTTTGGGTGGTAACCGAAAGGCCAGGGTGGCCTTCAGCGGGGTGCGGAGGCGAGCAAGGAGGCCAGCCGTTCCATCGAGGCATGGATGTCTTCCACCGGCATGTCGCCATAGCCGAACAAAAGTCCCTGCCGCGCGTGGCGTCCGGCGTAGAAGCCGCGGATGCCGTAGAGCGCGATGGCGGCGGCGCGTGCGCGGGCGATCACGACGTCCTCGTCCATGCCTTTGCGCAGCATCGCCACCATGTGGATGCCCGCGGCCGGCACGATGGGCTCCAGCCACGTCGACAGCGGCCCGCGCAGGTGCTGCACCAGCGCTTCGCGGCGTCCTGCATAGTGCTTCTGCACCCGACGGACATGACGCCCGAACTCGCCGTCGAGCATGTAGCGGCCCAGCGCAGCCTGCGTGAGGCTGCAACCGTGCCAGTCGTTGATCTGTTTCGCCTTGAGGAAAGCCTCGGCCAGCGACGACGGCGGCACCACGTAACCGGTGCGCAGCTCGGGAAAGAGGGTCTTGGAAAACGTGCCTACGTAGGCCACCACGCCGTTGCGGTCGAGGCTCTTGAGCGATTCCACCGGTCGACCCTCGAAGCGGAATTCGCCGTCGTAATCGTCCTCCACGATGAGCGCGCCGCGGCGCGATGCCCAATCGAGCAAGGCCATGCGCCGATCCAGGCTCATCGGCATGCCCAGTGGAAACTGATGCGATGGCGTGACGTAGACGAGTCGCGCGGTGTCGGGAAGCTCGTCCACGCGCAGGCCTTCCTCGTCCACGCGCACCGCTTTCACCCGCGCCCCCATCGCCAGCATGCTGCTGCGCGCCGGCGGATAACCAGGTTCTTCCACCGCCACCACGTCGCCCCGATCTACCATCACACGGACGGCCAGATCGATGGCCTGCTGCGCGCCCTGCGTCACGATCACCTCCTGCCAGTCGCACGCCACGGCCCGGCTGAAACCGAGGTAGCGCGAGATGGCCAGGCGCAATTCCTGGTCACCGGCAGGATCGCGATAGATGCCGCGACCGCGCGCCTGCGCACGCAGTGCATGCGCGATGCATTTGCGCCAGGCATCGGCGTGGAACAGCGATTTGTCGGTGACGCCACCCAGGTAGTCGTAGCGCAGCCGCTCGCCTGGCCGTGGCATCGCCAGCGCGGCCGGCACGCGCTGCCAGACCTTGGCTGCCCTGGGCGACACGCTGCCGCGCGTCTTCGCGCGCGACGGTATCGCCATGAAGCCTTCGGCCACAAAGGTGCCGTCGCCCTGTCGACCGACCAGAAAACCCTCGGCGCCCAGACGCTCGAACACTTCCAGCGTGGTCTTGCGCGACACGCCCAACTGGCTGGCCAGGTCGCGCGAGGATGGCACGCGCGCACCGGCGACCAGCCGCCCATCCACGATGGCAGCACGCAGCTGTTGGTATAGCTGCCCGGCAAGGTCGCGCCGACCGGAAATAGTGAGCTGGATGTCCATCAGTGGTCACCTCGATTCTCTTGAAAATGGATATTCAAGAAGGCCAGTGGGGAGTCTAGCCTGTTCCCACCTTCACCGAATCCCTCATCGAGGATCAAGCCATGAGCCAGCGTATCGACTTCTACAAAGCCAGCCCCGACGCCATCAAGGCGATGATGGGCCTGGAGCAGCGCATCAGCAAAAGCGGTCTGGACAAATCCCTGGTCGATCTCGTCCGCCTGCGCGCCTCGCAGATCAACGGCTGCGCCTATTGCATGGACATGCACACCGCCGATGCCCGCAAGGCCGGCGAGAACGATCGTCGTCTGGCCACCATCAGTGCATGGCGCGAAACCAGCTTCTTCACGGACCGCGAACGCGCCGCGCTCGAATGGACCGAAGCGCTCACCCTGATCGCCGACAACCACGTTCCCGACAGCGTGTGGGAAGCCGTGCGCCCGCACTTCTCCGACGAAGAGCTGGCCGATCTCACCCTGCTCGTCATCGCCATCAACGGTTGGAACCGCTTCGCGATTTCCTTCCGCAAACTGCCTGCCTGAGCGAGGCGGCCGCCATGAAAACATCGCTCCCCCGCGTTGCTTCTGCCCTGCTCTCGTTGGTCGTGGCGTTCGGCGCCGCTGGTGCGGCGCGTGCTCACGATGGTGGCGAAGAGAGCGTCCAGCCACTCATGAAGCAGTCGCTGCCCGATGTGCCCGGCAAGAACGCGATGATGGCCACCGTGACGCTCGCGCCGGGCCAGAGCGCTGCGCCGCACCTGCACCCCGGCTCGATCTTCGCGTATGTGCTCGAGGGCGAAGTGACCTCGCAGCTCGAAGGCCAGGATGCGAAGACCTACACGGCGGGCCAGAGCTGGTACGAGCCGCCACGTGCGCACCATCTCGTTACCCGCAACGCCAGCACGACCAAGCCCGCCAAGTTGCTGGTATGGGCCATCGTGGGGCCGCAGGATCCCATCAAGCTGCCCTTGCCGCAGACCTCGTCGATCAACCCGTCATTGCCCACGCTCGTCGCGCAATAAGCGGTGCATCAGGGCTGGCGAAGTATCTCCAGGATCTTCGCCAGCACTTCATCGTTGAGGTAGAGCTGATGGCCATCCTTCACGATGGTGGTTGAGACGGCGCCGGGAATCAGCGCGCTCTTGAGCGGAACAAAGCCGTCGCCCGGCGGATTCGTGCCAGGCAGATCGCCGGCAAACGTGTAGTAGCGCACGCCTTTCGCGGGCATTAGCGACTGCGCCGCATGACTCACCGGCTGCGCATCGCGCAAGGTGCTGATGCTGCTCAAGCCATACCGTTCGTAATCCTGGGCCAGCAATGGATTCTCGTGCGCACGATTTTCCGTTGTCACTCGAATCAAGGCGTCGAGTTCGGGGGCATGCGCGTGCACGACGCGAAGTGCCACCTGCCCGATCAGGCTGTCGACATAGGGCGAGCCCAAGTGCGGCGCCGCCAGGAAGATGGTCCGCGTCACACCGGGATACGGGTGGAAGCGAAATACCGAATCCACCATCGCCAGGTCCGCGGGCGTGCCGTGCAACTGCTCCGGTGGAATGTCGAACGCGGCCTTCCAGATCACATCGCCGCTATCGGACACGATCAGCCGGGAAATGACGCCGCCCATGCTGTGCCCGATCAGCGTCACCTCCTGATGGGCGGGCGCGGTGCCATCGGGGTCGAGGATATGCCAGGCCTGATCCAGCGAGCGTTGCACGATCAAGCGATTGAGCAACTGTGGCGTGTTGGTCGGATAGATCACGTGCCATATCTGATAGCGCGCATGCAATGAGGGATCGCCATCAATCAGGTTGGTCAGTTTCGCCCATACCATCGGGCTGCGCCCCAGACCGTGCACCATGATCACCGGCGTTTTGTCCGGATCGTAATCGTCCAGCAGATACAGGCCTTCGCGCAGCGCAAACTGCCGCCCGCCAATGAGGTTCCACACAGCCAGCCGGTTGATGTGCGAACGATCGTAGAGCGCAGCCAAGGTCGCGGAGGGATCCGACGCCAAGGGAACACTGCGCTTGCCGATGGTGATGTCTGGGTGCTCGCGCATGCCGGAAACGATTAGCTGCGCGACGCCGTCATCGCCGGGTTCCACCCACGCGACAAGGGTTCTGGTGAGGCCCTCGGGCGGATAGAGCATGCAGATCGGCTTGTCATGGCATCGCGCCTGCCAACCCACCATCGGCACGCCATAGCCACGCGTTGCGTAACGCACTCCCATCACCGGGGGGATGGTCACCTCATCGGCGCGCGCCAAGGCCACAGGACCATCGTCCAGGCTGTCAGGCAGATCGCGGAATGCCACCCGCAAGGGCTGGTCCAGTACGTGCAAGGACTGCGCACTCCAGGCGCCCGGCTTGACGTCCAGCAGATAACCCAGCAACTCGTGCGTGCAGTTGTCGGCGAGGTCCTGGGCTTCCGCTTGTTGAGCCGCGCTCCCGGATTCCGAGGCCTGGTAGGCGGCCACGGCGCAACGCACCCAGTTGCGGGCGGCGATGTCCTTGCGCTGGATTTCCGCCGTGTCGCGCCACAAATGGCGTGCTTCGTTCAAGGCATCGTTCTTGGGCTGCCTGGAAAGGCTGCTGCACGCCGCCAGCAAGGCGAAGCACGTCATCCACGCTAGGCGATGGTCACGATACGAGCGCGGTTTGCCGAGAATACCTGGACGCATGCGGGCATCCGTCGCCAGAGGGGTCGCAGACAATGCGGGCCAGGATCAAGGCGCCCGCAGCCGGTTGAACGCCGCGCCACGCTACGCCATTCATCTGACAGACGCACTACTTCTTTGGCATGTCCGCTCCGGTCAGGCTCGCCTTGCCGCCTCGAGGATGTCCGGGCATTCCAGTATGGCCTTGGGCGCACCGTGCCGGACTACCGACAGCATCGCCTGCCCGATGATGACCGTGCTGAGGATGTGCTTCGGAAACAAGGCGCGCAGCAGGGGCACCAGTGGCCGCGAGATGGCGTAGACCACGCGGGACATCGTGGTCTTGGAGCGCTCGCCGTGCACCGGCTCGATAAACCCCGGGCGGAACAGGTACACCGCGCGAAACGGCAATCGCTGCAGCGCATTCTCGGTGCGCCCCTTTATCCGCGCCCACATGCTGCGTCCCCGTTCGGTGCTGTCGGTGCCGGCGCCCGATACATAGGCGAACACCATCGCGGGGTTGAGTCGCACCAATGTCGTCGCTGCCGCCAGGGTCAGGTCGTACGTGAGTCGGGTATACCGGGCCTCGTCCATGCCGGCCGCGCTGACGCCCAGGCAGAAGAAGCAGGCGTCGTAGCCCAGCAGCTCGGGTTCGATCGGCGTGTAGTCGAAGAAATCCTGATGCACCACTTCGCGCAGCCTGGGGTGGGTGATGCCGAGCGTGGTCCGTACCACCACCAGCACCTCATCCACGTCGGGCGCGGCCAGGCATTCGCGCAGCACGCCCTGCCCGACCATGCCGGTGGCACCGAAGAGAACGATCTTCATCTCAGCACCTCATTCCATTCTCAGGATGCGGGAAACGGGGGCATCGCGCCCGCGTCGTAATCTGTGGAGAGGCTCACGTCGCGCCAGCGTTCGGCGGCACTCACGCGCTCACCATCGATCATGCCGAAGTAATGCAGCGAATCGCTGCCCAACAACAAATGGCGTGGCGGTTGTTCGTGATAGCCCATCGCCAGCACCACCTGGGCCACGCGCGCCGGATCACCCGCCTGCTTGCCCATCGCGTCCTTGAGCCGTTCGCGGAACACGCCGACGGAAGCCTGATAGTCGGGCAGCAGATCGCCCAGCGTGCTGTTGGCTTCGGCCGCCCAGTCCGTGCGCATGCCGCCCGGCTCCAGCGAACAGAGCTTGATGCCCAGATGCTGCACTTCCGCCGCCACCACTTCGGTGAAGCCGCCCACGGCCCACTTCGCTGCCTGATAGGCGGACAGCCCCGGCGTACCGATGCGCCCGCCCACGGAGGAAATCTGCAGGATGTGTCCCGAGCGCTGCGCGCGCATCACCGGCAGCGCAGCGCGCGTCATGTTCACCACGCCGTAGAAATTGGTCTCGATCTGGGCGCGGAAACCATCTTCGTCGGTCTGTTCGAATGGCTGGGCGTTCCCATAACCGGCGTTGTTGACCAGGACGTCCAGACGTCCAAATGCCTTGACGGCTTCGTCCACCGCTGCGCGGCCAGCCGCCGGATCGGCGACGTCCAACGCCACGGTGCGAACCTGGTCGCCGTAACGCTCGACCAGATCGGCCAGCTGTTCAGGACGACGCGCTGTAGCCACCAGACGATCGCCATGGGCCAGCACCGCCTCGGCGATATCGCGGCCCAAGCCGCGCGAACTGCCTGTTACCAACCATACCTTCGACATGATGTTTCCTCTCTATTGAGTGATTACACACTCATTTAATGACAACAAAAAAATCAGGCCTTGCCGATGGCGTTCCAGAACGCCTCGAAGCCCGCCGATCGATAGTGCTCCGCACGCCCAGGATCGCGTGCGATGAAATCCATGGTGGTTTCCGCCAGGGCCGTCAGCAGCGCGCCCACAAAGGCTGGGTCCAGATCCTTCAGCACGCCCTTGGCCATGGCCTCTCGCAACATGCCCTGGATGTCGCCAAAGGGCGCCGAGCCGGTGACCTTGGTTTCGGGGAAGATGCGCTCGGATACCGTGAGCTGCGCCATCACCTTGCGCCCTTCCGGATGCGCCACGCCCCAGTCGATATAGGTGCGCCACACGTGGCCGGCCCGCTCGCGGATGCTCGCCCGGCGCGGGTAGCCCGTGAGCATGGCCTCGCGCATGTCCACCTTCAGTTCCAGGTACAGCTGGTTGAGCAGCGTGTCCTTGCTGTCGAAATAGGTGAACAGCGTACCCTCGGCCACGCCCGCGGACCGCGCGATCTTCGCGGTGGGCGCACTGATCCCCTGCTCCGCGAACACTTTCGTGGCGGCGTCGAGGATGGCGTTGCGCTTGTCTTCGCTGCGGGGGCGAGCCATGGGAGAATCAATAATTGAGTGACCACTCAATCATAGGGCCGCCTACCCCAGACTTCAAGGGCCAGCTCAGAGCAGGCTTTCAATCGGCAGCAGGCCGCCGGTGTTGACCTTGAAGCGCCGCCACCAGCTGGTTTCTGGCGCATGGTCGTAGCGGACCTCCGGCTGGCCGGGCTCTTTGGCCTGCCAGTACACACTGCCCTTGTCGTCCAGCAGGACCTGATAGCTGTGTTCCGGTTTGGTGGCGTCGGCAAAGATTGCCAACAGCGCTTTGGCAAGGGCGGGTGAATCCACGATCACGCCGTCCTCGGTATTGATGTGCACCGAGCGCGGATCGAGGTTCATCGAACCGACAAAGGCATGCTGCTCGTCGACCACCATGGCCTTCGCATGCAAGCTGTTGCTGCCGGAGGACGAGCCGAAGAAACTGCTGCCGCCACGCCCGCGCCGGGCATCCGGCTTCAATTCGTACAGATGCACGCCGGCCTTCAGCAGGCCCACGTGATAGGACGCATACGCCACGTAGACATTGCCGGCATCCGTCGACGCCAACGAGTTGGTGAGGATGGATACCTCGACGCCGCGGTCGCACATGCCCTTGAAGTAGGCCACGCCCTTGTCGCCGGGCACGAAGTACGGCGAGATCAAGGTGAGTCGTTGCTGCGCGCCATCCATCCACGCGCGGATCTGCGGGGCCATGTGCAGGTCTTTGCCGTCAGCCGCGGGATTGCCCTTCTCCGGATCGTCCGCCAGATAGGTGGCCGTGCCCCAGGCCCACGCGGTGGCCGGCGCCTCGTGAGCCAAGTCGCCCACGCGGGCCACGAGGCTCTGCGCATAGCCGCTCTCGCTGAACTGGCGCGCGCTCGCCCCCATGGTCTTGCGCAGCTGAGCCAACTTCTCGGGGCTGGGCGTCTTGCGATGGAACGCCCCGATTGGAAACGACTGCTCGCTGTTCCAGTAGCGATCGAACACCTGCCCGACCTCGGCCACCACCGGACCGACCGTCAGCACGTCCAGGTCACGGAAATTCACGCTGTTGTCGGCATCGAAATACTCGTCGCCGATGTTGCGCCCACCGACGATGGCCATGGCACCGTCGGCAATGAACGCCTTGTTGTGCATGCGGCGGTTGAGCCGCGAGAAATCACCCGCGAACTGCTTGCCCACGCCCCACATCGACGAATTGCGTTCCAGGAAGGGATTGAACAACCGGATCTGGATGTTCGGATGGCCATCGAGAATGCGCAGCACGTCATCGTTGCCGGCCACGTGCAGGTCGTCCAGCAACAGGCGCACGCGCACGCCGCGATCGGCGGCCGCCAGCAGCCGCTGCGCCAGCAGGCCGCCGGTCGCATCGGAGTGGAACATGTAGTACTGCAGATCGAGCGAGTGCACGGCGCGATTGGCCAGTGCAATGCGCGCCAGCAAGGCGTCGTTGGAATCGCTGATCAAGCGCAGGCCGCTGTCGTTGCCGTGCTGCGCGGTAATGCGCGAGGCATATGCCTCCAGCGGCGCATCCGCCTTGACCGGCAGCACCGTGCTGGGAACGCGAGGGTAATCGGGACGAAAATCCGAATGGGTGCAGGCAGCCAGCGCCAGCAAACCCAGACAGGCAAGGCGACGCAACAGGGTGCAGGCCATGTTCCCTCCTTGGAGGGGACTCTGTCCGACGCGTTGATCCGGCGCAAGCCCCACGTTTGGCTACGTGGGGATCCGGTTCACGCTGGTGCAGCGCCCGACCCGTGACGGTCCGGCATCATCAACGGCCGAAGGTGATTTCCCTGCCTTCGTGGTCGCGGTCCCAGCCGCGCAGCTCGTCGCGGATATGCGCCACGCGCTGGCGACCCAGCGCATTGCGTTCCTCGTCCAGCACCTGGCCATCGAGGAGCTCAGCCAGTCGCTGTGCGGTGGGCAACATGGCGTCCCAGGCGTCGAGCGCAGGGATCGGCGCCGGCAGCGTCATGAAGAAACTCAGGCCCGGCGTGCGCATGGCATCCACGCGGCTCAGGTCGAAGTTGCCAGGCTTGACCATGTTGGCCACGCTGAAGATCGGACCCAGCTCGCGCTTGCCGTCCACCAGCCGGTGATAGATGCCCATGTCGCCGAATTCCAGGCCCGTCTTGTCGGCGGCCACGATAAGGTCGGCGCCGTTGAACACGTTGCCTTCGCGGGCCACCACGAACAGCGTGACGATGCGCTCCACCGGCATGCGCTCCGGGCGACGGCCAACGTCGGAGCGCGGCGGCACGCGAGGTGCTTCCGGCGCAGGCGCGGGAGCCGGCGCAGCGACCGGTGCGGGCGCGGCAACCACCATTGGCTCGGGCTCATGCACGCGCGGTGCGGCGACCTGATCAGCCCCCGTGGCCTGCGCCAGGCTCTGCTCGAACTGTTCCGGCGGCGCACGCAGTGCGTCGACGATGGAAGCGGCCATGCCCTGCGGACGACCGACCGGCGCCGGATCGACGCGATCCTTGCCGCCACGATCCTTGCCACCGGCGAGCGTCGCGCCCAGACGTTCCAGTTCCTCGCGGAAACCAACGTCGAGCTCGCCCTGCTGCGGCGACTGGCGAGCATCGAGTTCGTCCATGTGGAAATTCTCGCGCGCACTGAACGAGGGCTCGTCGGACGTCTCGCCTTCGGTGCCGAACGTCGGCTCGCGGCGTTCGCCCGACGCCATCACCACCACGCGCCGCTTGCCCTGCTCCTTCTTCGGCTGGCCGAACAGCCACATCGCCGCCAGGACGATCAGGCCAAGGATGAGCATCGGGATGCCAACAGCGGCATTCCAGGCGACGGCGAGTACGGGTTGCGCGGTCATACGTTAGATCCTCAAGCTGCGCCCGCAAGTTTAGCTGCTTCGGCGAGATCCACCTGCACCAGGCGCGACACGCCCGGCTCACGCATGGTCACACCGCACAACTGGGAAGCCGCCTCCATGGTGGCCTTGTTGTGGCTTACGAAGATGAACTGCACCTTCTCGCTCATCTCCTTCACCATGTTGGAGAAGCGGCCCACGTTGGCTTCGTCCAGCGGCGCGTCCACCTCGTCCAGCAGGCAGAACGGCGCGGGGTTGAGGCCGAAGATGGCGAACACCAGCGACACCGCGGTAAGCGCCTTCTCGCCACCGGACAACAGCGTGATGTTCGATACGCGCTTGCCGGGCGGGCGCGCCATGATGGCCACGCCGGTGTCGAGCAAGTCGTCGCCGGTGAGTTCGAGATACGCGTGGCCGCCACCGAACAGGCGCGGGAACAGTTCCTGCACGCCGGCGTTGACGCGATCGAAGGTTTCCTTGAAGCGCTGGCGCGTTTCGCGGTCGATCTTCTTGATCGCCGCTTCCAGCGTTTCCATGGCGCTGACCAGGTCGGCCAGCTGGTTGTCGAGGTAGGTCTTGCGCTCGCTCTGCTCGGCGTGTTCCTGGATCGCGGCGAGGTTTACCGGTTCCAGGCGAACGATCTTCTGACCGATCTCCACCAGTTGCGTGCGCCACTGGCTGGCGTCGGCGTTCTCCGCGAGTTCGGCCAGCAGCGGTTCCAGTTCGAGACCCGACGCGGTGATGGCTTCGGCCAACTGCTCGGCACGCAGCTGCAGTGCCTGCGCGGCGAGGCGTTTCTGCGAAAGGTTTTCGCGCAAGCCCTGCAGCAATTGTTCGATGCGCTGGCGTTCCTGCTCCAGGCGGCGGAATTCGCCGTCGCAGTCTTCCAGCGCGCGGCGTGCTTCCACCAGTTGCTTGTCCACCAGCAGGCGCTGGTCGAGATAGGTCTGGCGCTCGGCTTCCAGCTCGGCGATGGGATCGGAACCGGCCGCCAGCTGTTCGGCGATTTCGCTGCGACGCGCATCGATCTGTCGCAGTTGCGTTTCCATGCGCGCCAGCGACTGCTCCAGCGAGGTGAGCGAGGAGCGCTTCGATTCCATCGACAGCGCCAGCGCATGCGCCTGGTCGGCTGCCTCGCGCGCGTTCATGCGCGCTTCTTCGCGCGCTTCGAGCAAGGCGCGACGTTCGTTTTCAAGCTCGCGGCGATGATCTTCCAGATCGCCCATATGGCCGACCGATTCATCCAGTCGCGCACGCGCATCGCGCGTCTGCGCCTGCAGTTCGTCGAGCTGGGCCATCAGGTCGTTGAGTTCGCCGGTGACCTTTTCCGCGCGGGCACGCGCGGTTTCCATCTTGCCGCGATGGCTTTGCACCTGGCCGGCGAGTTCCGACTGGCGACGATGCGCGTTGTACAGCTCGCGCTGCGCATCGTCGCGCGCACGTTCGGCCTCGAACTTGCGCGTGCGCAAATCGTCCAACGTGTTGGTGGCTTCCTCGATGCGTTCTTCCAGCGCAAGGATCTGCTCGCCCAGCGTGCGCATCTCGCGCTCGCGGGCCAGCACGCCTACCTGATTGCCTTGCGCACGACGCACGCGCGCCCAACCCGGACCCAGCCATTCGCCGTTGCGCGTCATCACCGACTGGTACGGCGCCAGCGCCGAGAGGCCCGCAACGATTTGATGCGCGTGCTCGATGGAGTCGGCGGTGAGCACGTGGTTGAGAATGGACAATGCCGCGGCCGGGCCGCGCACATGCGCGGCCAAGGTGCCTGCGGTGTTCACGCCACCTTCGGCGGCGTTGACCAACGCCACGTCGGCATTTTCCAGCGCACCGAATTCGGCGGCGAGCGCATGCGATTCGTCGACCAGCACGGCATCGAGGAAACCGGCGAGCGCCGTTTCCACCGCCGTTTCCCAGCCTGCTTCCACCTGCAGCGATTCGCCGAGGCGACGCGACTTGTCCAGACCCAGGCGGGCGAGCCAGCCGCTGGCAGCGCTTTCTTCCTGCCCCAGCGCCGCATGCTGCAAGGCTTCCAGCGAGGCCTGACGACCGCGCGCCGTCTGCAACTGCTGTCGCGCCTCGTTGAGCGAAGACTGCACCTGGCGTTCTTCGTCGAGTACTTTCTCGTGCGCGCTCTTGTGCTGATCCAACAGGGTGCCCAGCGATTCCACGCGTTCGCGCTGCGTGTCGTGCTCGACCAGCAGTTGTTCGGAAGCGGCATCGAGCGCGGCGATATCGGTGGCCTTCTGCTCGGCCTCCAGCGCTTCGCGACGACGCGACAGATCGATGCCCTGACGATCCAGGTAATTGAGTTTGGTGCGTTCCACTTCCGCGGCACGGTTCGACTCGCCGGCCGTGCGCGTGTGCGAATCCCAACGCTGCTGCCAGTCGGCCAGTTTGGTTTCGGTGTCGCGCACGGCTTCGGTGGTGTCGTCCTGCATCTGCTGCAGGGCTTCGAGCTTGGGCTCGCCTTCGGCCAGCGCCATGCGCAGGGTTTCTACCTGCGTGCGGTCGTTGGCGATGTGTTCGGCCAGCTCCGCGTGTTCGCGCTCGGTTTCGCCCTGCGCGCGCTGCAGGCGGTCGGCGGTCTCGCGGTTGAAGCGCACCTGCTGCTCGACGCGCGCAATCTCGGCGCCGACCTTGTAGACCTCGGCCTGCACTTTGTTCAAGTGATCGGTGGCGTCAGTGTGGCGCTCGCGCACCGTCTCCATCGACGCCTCGTGATGGCGTTGCGTGGCGACGTGCTTTTCGATCTCGATCTCGGCCGCAGTAAGGCCCGAGCCTTCGTTGTCGTGCTGGCCCTTGAGGCCGCGGTATTCGAGCGCGCGCAGTTCGGCTTCCTTGCGCGTCTGCTCTTCCTTCAAGGCCTTCCAGCGTTCAGCCGCGCGGGCCTGGCGGTTCAAGTGCTCGAGCTGCTTGTCCACTTCGTCGCGCACGTCGCGCACGCGGTCGAGGTTTTCGCGGGTGGACTTGATGCGGCTCTCGGTTTCCTTGCGGCGCTCCTTGTACTTGGAGATGCCGGCGGCTTCTTCCAGATGCATGCGCAGCTCATCGGGCGCGGCCTCGACGATCTGGCTGATCATGCCCTGCTCGATGATCGAGTAGCTGCGCGGGCCCAGGCCCGTGCCCAGGAACAGGTCCGTGATGTCGCGCCGGCGGCAGCGCGCGCCATTGAGGAAGTACGCCGACTGCCCGTCGCGCGTGACCTGGCGCTTCACCGAAATCTCGGCGTACTGGCCGTACTCGCCCTGGATGGTGCCGTCGGCGTTGTCGAAGATCAGCTCCACCGTGGCCTGGCCCACCGGCTTGCGCGCGTTGGAGCCGGAGAAGATCACGTCGGTGAGCGAGTCGCCACGCAGTCGGCTAGCCGCGCTCTCGCCCATCACCCAGCGGATGGCATCGATGATGTTGGACTTGCCGCAGCCGTTAGGCCCCACCACGCCGGTCATGTTGGTCGGCAAATGAAGCGTCGTCGGGTCCACGAAGGACTTGAAGCCGGCGAGTTTGATCGTAGTCAGGCGCATGCGGGCATCGGCGGCAAAAGTGGATAAGCCCGGGGGCGCCCGGGCGATGGGTCACTGTGCCAAACGCCGGCCCCTGCCGCAATGCGTTCTGGCTACAGGTTTCACTTTAACACTGACGTATAAGCCAATGTTACGAAAGAGTTTATTTCTTGCCTTGGATCGTCATTCCCACGAAAGCGGGAATCCAGTGCCATTGAAGGATGCTTGCCAACGCAAAGTCATCGGGTCCTGGCCTTCGCTGAGACGACGGGGGTGGAACCGGCGGCCTTACTCGCCCGGCGCCTTCGCATCGATGGACAGCGCGTGGATGCCGTTGTCCATCAGGCCTTGCAGGGCCGCATAGACCAGCCGGTGGCGCTTGATCGAAAGCTGGCCCGCGAAGGCCGCGCTGACGATGCGCACGTGGAAATGCCCCTTCCCCTCGTTGGCATGTCCGGCGTGCTTATAGCCCTCGTCCAGCACATCGAGTGCCGAAGGATCGAGCGCCTGCTGCAGGCGCTCGCGGATCTGTTCGACCATGGATGCGCTCATGCCTGCGGCAGCGCCTTGATGAACGGCTTGACGCTGACGCTGGCGTAGACGCCTGCGTCCACATAAGGGTCAACGCCTGCCCAGGCTTCCGCCTCGGCCTGCGACGGGAACTCGGCCAGGATCAGGCTGCCGGTGAAACCGGCCGGGCCGGGATCGTTCGAGTCGATGGCCGGGAACGGACCGGCGACCAGCAAACGGCCTTCCGCCAGCAACTTCTTCAGGCGCTCGACATGCGCCGGACGCGCGGCCATACGCTTCTCAAGGGAATCGGGCACATCCGTGCCCACAATCGCAAACCACATGGCGAACTCCTGAACGGTCTAGCCCACCATTCTAGCGCGCCGCGGGCAAACCGCCTCGTGGAACGGCGGGATCGCGCTGCGTCAGTCGATCGGTTGGAACTCCCCATCCGCCCGATCCAGCGCATCGGTGCTGAGCTGGTGGCTGACGCGATCCAGCTTGAACGAGAACAGGCGCGGCGCAACGCCCGGGTCGCCGCCGCAGCTGTCGTCATGCTTCTCGCGCACGTCGATGTCGATGACCTTGCCGCCGTTGTCCTCGACCATGTAGCTCAGGCATTGCTCGGGCAGGTCGGTGAGCTTGTGCTTCTGGATCGCGGCGTTGACCAGCTCGACCACCGCGTCTTCGCTCAATGCCGCCTGCGCTGGCGCAGCGCCACTTGCCGCGGACGCGGGCGTCGCCACGGAACTCGTCTCTGCCGGGGCCGCCGTCGTGTTGTCCTGCCCATCGGCGGGCTGCGACGGCGAACAGGCGGCGAGCACCAGCACGATCAGGCCGGCGCCCATGCAGCGCCGCGTTTTCGTGCCGGTGGCCGCAGCGCGCAACTCAGGCTTCCGGGCGCATATACGGGAACAGCAACACGTCGCGGATCGACGCCGAGCCGGTCAGCAGCATCACCAGTCGATCGATGCCGATACCCAGGCCGCCCGTCGGCGGCAGGCCTACTTCCAGCGCGCGGATGTAGTCAGCGTCGAAATGCATGGCTTCGTCATCGCCACCGGCCTTGGCCTCCACTTGCTTCTGGAAACGCGCGGCCTGGTCTTCCGGGTCGTTCAACTCGGAGAAGCCGTTGGCCAGCTCCTTGGCGTTGATGAACAACTCGAAGCGGTCGGTGATGCCGGGATTGGTGTCGCTTTCGCGCGCCAGCGGCGAGACCTCGACCGGATGATCGGTGATGAAGGTCGGCTGGATCAGCGTGTGCTCCACCGTCTTCTCGAAGATTTCCAGCAGCAGTCGGCCCCAACCGAAATCGGCCTTCACCTGGCAACCCAGGCGCTTGGCGTGCGCGGCCATGGCGTCGCGATTGCGCAAATCATCACGCTTGATCTCCGGGTTCAGTTCGAGCACGGCGTCTTCCATGCTCCAGCGACGGAAGGCCGGACCCACGTCGATTTCGTTGCCTTCCCACACCAGCTTGGTGGTGCCGATGACGTGCTTCGCCGATTCGCGGATCACTTCTTCGGTGATGTCCATGATCTCGGTGTACGTGGCATACGCCTGGTACAGCTCGAGCATGGTGAACTCGGGATTGTGCCGCGTGGACACGCCTTCGTTGCGGAAGTTGCGGTTGATCTCGTACACACGATCGAAGCCGCCCACCACGAGGCGCTTGAGGTAAAGCTCCGGCGCCACGCGCAGGTAGAGATCGATATCAAGCGCGTTGTGGTGCGTCACGAACGGACGCGCCGTGGCGCCGCCCGGAATCACGTGCATCATCGGCGTTTCCACTTCCATGAAGCGGCGCGGCTCGGCTTCCAGCCACTTGCGGATGAAGCCGATGATCTTGGAGCGCTGCGCAAACGTGCGGCGCGCTTCCTCGGTGACGATCAGGTCGACGTAGCGCTGGCGATAGCGCTGCTCCACGTCGGCCATGCCGTGATGCTTGTCCGGCAACGGGCGCAGGCTCTTGGTGAGTAGGCGCAGCTTCTCCACCTTCACCGACAGCTCGCCGGTGCGCGTACGCATCAGCGTACCTTCGGCGCCGACGATGTCGCCCATGTCCCAGCCCTTGAACGCCTTGTACGTCTCTTCGCCCACCGTGCCTTGGTGGATGAAGAGCTGGATGCGGCCGTTGAAATCCTGCATCTGTACGAAGGCGACCTTGCCCTGGTCGCGCTTGAGGATGATGCGGCCGGCCACCTTCACTTTGCGGCTCAGCGCCTCGATGGCTTCGGCCGTCCACTTCTCGACATCGGCGAACTCGGCCTGCAGATCGCCCGCGAAGGCGTCCATCTTGAAGTCGTTCGGAAATGCCACACCCTGCCCGCGCAACGCTTTCAGTTTCTCGCGGCGCTCGGCGATCAGCTTGTTCTCGTCGATGGGCTGGATTTCGGTCGGTTCAGTCATGAGGTTTCCGTAGCTGCCGGCGCTCGCGCCGTTCGGCGAGTGCATCTTTAGAGTTTGTCTTTCCGGTGTCGGCGTGGCGAGCCAGTGTCTTCCCGCCATGCCGACGATCAATCGTCCTTGCCGAACACGTGTTTCACCGCGTGTTTGGTGGCGTCCCAACCTTCTTTGGCGCCATGGCCGATGCCTTGGCCTGCTTCTTTCGCGCCATGCCCGACCGTGACAGCGGCATCTCGCGTACCGTGGCCCACCGCCACGCCCATGTCGCGCGCGCCATGTCCTACGGACACGGCGGCGTCCTTGGTGGCGTGCCCGACGTCGCGGCCGGCATTGCCGACACTCTTGCCGGCGGAGCGTGCATCTTCCTTGATGCCCTGACTCGCGGAGCCGTTGTCCTGCGCATTTGCCACGCCCTGGCATGCTGCCAGGGCGGTCCACACGACCAGAATCGGGAAAGTCTTCCTGCTGTTCATGCGGACAAGGTCTCCATGGGCAGTCTCGATGACGCTCGGTCAGGCATCCACGCGCTTGGCACCCGCATCCAGGCCGGACTTGAGGCTCGCCTCGATGAACTCATCGAGATCGCCATCCAGCACCTTCTGCGTATCCGAGCGCTCGATGCCGGTGCGCAGATCCTTGATGCGGCTCTGGTCCAGCACGTAGTTGCGGATCTGGCTGCCCCAGCCGATGTCGGACTTGGAGGCTTCCAGTGCATCCTTCTCGGCATTGCGCTTTTGCAGTTCCAACTCGTACAACTTGGCCGCGAGCATTTTCATGGCGCGGTCGCGGTTGGCGTGCTGGCTGCGCTCGGTCTGGCAGGCCACGACCGTGTTGGTCGGAATATGCGTGATACGCACCGCCGACTCGGTCTTGTTGACGTGCTGACCACCTGCGCCGGACGAGCGATACACGTCGGTGCGCAAGTCAGCCGGATTGATCTCGATGTCGATATCGTCATCCACTTCCGGCGACACGAACACCGAGGTGAAGCTGGTGTGGCGGCGGTTGTCCGAGTCGAACGGGCTCTTGCGCACCAGGCGGTGCACGCCGATCTCGGTCTTGAGCCAGCCATAGGCGTAGTCGCCTTCCACGCGGAACGTGGCGGACTTGATGCCGGCCACTTCGCCACCGGAGACTTCCAGCAGCTCGGTTTTCCAGCCGCGCGATTCGGCCCAGCGCAGGTACATGCGCAGCAGGATTTCGGCCCAGTCCTGCGCTTCAGTGCCGCCGGCGCCAGCCTGGATATCCACGAAGGCGTTGTTGGCGTCCATCTTGCCGGAGAACATGCGCTGGAATTCCAGCTTGGCCACCTTGGCTTCGAGGCCGGCCAGGTCGGCGACCACCGAGTTGGCGGTGTCCTCGTCGTTGTCGGCGGCGGCCATGTCCAGCAACTCGCCGGCATCGGTGAGACCGGCCGTCAACGTGTCGATGCCGCTGACGATGGTGTCCAGGCGGGCGCGTTCGCGGCCCAGTTCCTGCGCGCGCGGCGGGTCGTCCCACACGGTGGGGCTTTCCAGTTCGCGGCTTACTTCTTCGAGACGCTCACGCTTGGTGGCGTAGTCAAAGATACCCCCTAAGCGACTCGACGCGGCCCTTGAGGTCCGCGATCTGCGCAAGGATCGGATTGGTCTCGATCATCTGGTTTCGGTTCCGGATATTCAGCCCTCTAGGATAACAGAGGTGCTCCGCCAGCCGGTACGCGGCGTTGACGTAAACCGTCACGGTGAATACGCGTTCACATGCAGCGGCGGCACGGCTTCACCGCGTGCCATGGGAATCGCATCGCGACAGGGAACGGCGCATGGGGAACAAGCACTCGCGTGGGTGGACGGGTCTGGCGGGCATGCTGCTCGCGGCCGTCTCAAGCGTGGCCAGCGGCGCCACGGGCGACACCCGCCCTGCGCTGCCCGGCAGCGAAGGCGCGGCACAGGAGAACACCGACCTGCAGGCCATCCTGAAGGCCATGCAATCGGCCGATGCGGAGGCGCTGACCAGGCTCTACAAGGAAAGCCAGGACCCGGTGATCCATGTCTGGTCGGCCATGGCCTTGGAACGCGTGCGCTTCAACCTCGACGCCGCCAGTGCCGACGCCAGCACCTGCGAGAACGCGCTGATCGACGTGCGCCCGGGCATCGCCCTCTCGTGCGGCCAGTTCCGCGTCGGCAACCTCCAACTGGCCGGTCGCTGGGCTGATTCCCACCAGGCCGAAAGCGAGCTAATCGCGCGATTCCGCGGCCACGGCGTGGACAAGCGACTCGACAACATGCAGGCCTACCTCAATGGCATTGCCGGGCAGCCAGCGCTCTCTTACGACATGCCTGCCGGCGACGTGACGCTGAAACTGGAGCCGAGGGCGAAGTCGAAACCAATGCGTGAAGAGGTATCCACCATTCCCCGTTTCACCGTGTCCGCCAATGGCCACGAGGTGGAGGCCATGCTCGACACCGGCGCCAGCGACATGATCCTGGGCCAGGAAGACGCCGAACGCCTGGGCGTCACGCCACTCGACAGGCAAGGCCACGTCAACGGATGGCTGGCCAAGGACGTGCCCACCCAGGCCGGGCGACTCGACACGCTGGCGATCGGCAGCATCACCCTGCACAACGTGCCGGTGACGGTGGTGCCGCGCCCCATCGTGCTGATCGGCGGCAACCTGGTGGCACCGCTGGGCACGCTGAAGATCACCCAGAGCGACATCCAGATCTACGGCAAGGATTCACTTGTGCCCGCGTGCGATACGCCCATGAGAGTGAGCACCGCCCTCTGGGGCAACAGCCTTCGACTCTATCCGCAGTTGCTGGTGAACGACACGCCACAATCGGTGATGCTCGATACCGGGGCGCAGAGCTATTTGATCGGCACGCGTGCCGCGCTGGACGAAGTCACTCCGCTGCACCGCATGAAAACAAGCATGAAAGACATCGGCGGTAGCCATGCTTTCGTCAATGCCGACGCCGCCAAGGTCAAGCTCACCATCGCCAACCAGCCCTTCGACATGACCTTCGAGGTCTACACCGATGCGGACAACATCAAGCACCCGATCACCCTGGGCGCGGGCGCCTTGCGCGACATGGACTTCCTGCTCGACTTCCGCCACCAGCGCCAGTGCTTCCTGCTGCATCCCGATTTGCGCTGAACGCCATGGCGACTGCCGCGCACCGGCAGTCGCCACACGCATCACACCAACGCCTGCTGATGCACGCCGCGCACGGCGCGTCCCGACGGATCGGCCGCTGCCGCGAATGACGGGTCCCACGCTAGCGCCGCGGGCGAGGAACACGCGATCGACTTTCCGCCCGGCACCGTTTCCGCGCACGCCTGACCCGGATAGAAGCGCTCGAAGATGCGCCGATACAAATACGCTTCCTTGGTAGCCGGCGGGTTGTGCGGAAAGCGCGTGGCCGCCGCGGCAAACTCGCGATCGCTCACCGCCTGCTCGGCATGCGCCTTGAGGCCGTCGATCCAGCCGTAGCCCACGCCGTCGCTGAACTGCTCTTTCTGGCGCCACAGGATGTCGTCGGGCAGCGCGCCCTGGAAGGCCTCGCGCAACACGGCTTTCTCGATACGCCCCTGCCCCGCCATCTTGTGACGCGCATCCATGCCCATCGCCACGTCGAGGAATTCCAGGTCCAGGAACGGCACGCGCGCTTCCACACCCCACGCCATCATCGACTTGTTGGCGCGCAGGCAGTCGTAGCTGTGCAACGCATCGAGCTTGCGCACGGTTTCTTCATGGAAGGCTTCGGCCGATGGCGCCTTGTGGAAATACAGGTAGCCGCCAAAGATTTCATCCGAGCCTTCACCCGACAGCACCATCTTCACGCCCATCGCCTTGATGCGTCGCGCGAGCAAGTACATCGGCGTGGAAGCGCGAATGGTGGTGACGTCGTAGGTCTCGATATGGCGAATCACTTCCGGCAGCGCGTCCAGGCCTTCCCAGAAGGTGTACACAAAACCGTGATGCACCGTGCCCAGCGCATCGGCGGCAATCTGCGCGGCAGCCAGATCGGGCGAACCTTCCAGGCCGATGGCGAAGGAATGCAGGCGGGGCCACCATGCCTCGGCGCGGTCGTCGTCTTCCACGCGATGACGGGCGAAGCGCGCGGCGCACGCGGCGACCAATGACGAATCCAGGCCGCCGGACAACAACACGCCGTACGGCACGTCGGTCATGAGCTGGCGATGCACGGCCTGCTCGAAGGCGTGGCGCAGCTCGGGCAGCGGCACGTCATGGCCTTGTGTGTGCGCATAGTCCCGCCACGGCTTCCGGTAATAACGGCGCAGTTCGCCATCCGCGCTGTCGTACACGTGCCCGGGAGGAAACGGCGCCACGTCGGTGCACAGGCCAATCAGCGACTTCATTTCCGACGCCACGCACAAGCGCCCTTCGCCATCGTGCCCCCAGTAGAGCGGACACACGCCGATGGGATCGCGGGCAATGATGTAGCGCGACTCGATGCTGTCCCACAGCGCAAAGGCAAAGATGCCATTGAGCTTGGACACCCACGCCACTGGCGATTCGTGCTCTCGATACAACGCGTTGATCACTTCGCAATCGGAGCCCGTGGTGAAGTCGTAAGCGCTGGATGCGCGAAGATCGCGATGGTTGTAGATCTCCCCGTTCACGGCCAGGGCCAGCGCACCATCGCGCGAGCGCAGCGGCTGCGCGCCGCTGGCCGGATCGACGATGGCCAGGCGCTCGTGCACGAGGATCACCCCCGCATCCACGAAGACGCCGCTCCAGTCCGGACCACGATGACGCTGGCGTTGGGAAAGCTCCAGCGCCTGCTGGCGTAGCGCGGCCAGATCATCGCCGGGCTGCAGATCGAACATGCCGAAGATCGAACACATGACTTGGATTCCTGATTTGCCTTTCACGTGACGGAAAAACAAAAAGGCCCGCTGCGAGCGGGCCTTTTTGCGTGTGTAATGTGTTGCTGCTGCTTACACGCCGGCCCACCCGTGGTTGCGGGTATTGTTATTGGCGTTGTTATTGTTCAGCGCGCGCGCATGCTCGGTCGCCGACGCGGAAGCGGCGGTCATGGCGACGAGGTTGGCGTGGATGCTGAACATAGTCCTGACTTCATCACATGTCGCGCCGGCTGACAAGCACGACAAAAGGTTTCATTTGTTCCCATCGTCATCGACCGGCCGCGGCTCGCTGATCCACGCCATGGCCTCGTCGAACTGCGCGTTGTGGAACAGCTTCAACTCCGCCGGCACGGCGAACCCCATGGCCGTCGCCGTCACGCGCATCCAGGGCACGTCGGTGACCAGCGCCACCCGATCCCATCCGCTGAAATGGCGAAAGCCCAGCTGCGCGTCTTCCCACATGGCGCCGGCATCGAAACCGGTGAAGTCGGGACCGACGTGATAAAGCAGGCGCAGCTTCCGGTTGATGGCGAAAGCCGCTTCGATATCCGGCACCAGCACCTGCGAGTAATCCGTGGCGGTGACCTGCCCGCTCGCGCGAAACCCCAGCGCGCCTGCCGGCAATCCTGGAATCTGTTCGATCATGATCGACGTCCCGTGGGTTATGGACGTCTGTATCGCAAAAGGTTTGTTACGGAGGCGTCATCGCTGCAACAAAACCCGGCGCGCGCTACGTAAGTAGGCGCGGGTGCAGCAAGCGCCGCAGCCCAGGCGAAGGCGCCTACGGCTTCGCCTGCGCGTGCGCGTCCAGCCAAGGTGCCAACGGAATGTGCCAGATGTTGTACTTGCCGTTGTCCCAGTCGGCACGAACGGTACCGGGCGCAATATCCGCCATCCGGTCGCTGGCGAAATAAAGCGTCTGATGATCGGGACTCAGTCGCGCCTCGGCATCGGAACCGGCGCTGTTCACGCCGTTGCCGAGATGAATCGGCGTGCCCCATTCGCCGTTGTCGCGAAACACGATGAACAGATCGATCTGCCGCGCCGGCGAACGGCTTGAACCAAACACCACGAACGATTCATCGGGCGCCACCGCAGGATCGACATCGGTGACGTGGCCATCGCTGAAAGGCAACGCCTGTGGCTCGTCGTAACCGTTGCGATGCCAGCTCGCACGGAACACCTGGAAGTGTTTGGGATCGGCCGCCGGATGCATGAAATAAAGACTGCCATCGGCCGCCACGCTGGGCGCGAAGGTGGAATCGCTGCGGTTCACCACGTCGGGCAAGCGCACGGGCGCGCTCCACTTGCCGTTCTCCCACACTACCTTCCACAGGTTGCCGCCATGCTCCGGAAAACTGCGGCCCATGAAGAATCCATCGAGCGGCTTGCCGCCAGGCGTCTTCGGTCGATTGGAAACGAACACGAGGAAACGCCCGTCGGGTGACATGGCCGGCTCCATGTCGCTCCATTGTCCGGAGAACGGCGCGGTGACCGGCGCGGACCAACGCCCATGATCGAGATGGCTGACGAGAATGCTCGAATTCGTGCCCTCGCTGCGCGTGAAATACACGGTGCGCCCGTCCGGCGTGAAAGCCGGCGCGCTATCGTGCAAGGGCCCCGAGATCACACCGGGCGCGAAGATGGTCGGCGTAACATCCTGCGCGGCGGCATCCGCACAGACAAAAGCGAGCACGGCAACGAACGCGTAGCGCAGCATTCCGATACCTCGTGAAAGGAGTGCCGGATGCTAGCGCCCCAGCGAGCGCGGGCAAAGTGTGCTCAGTCCGGCGACGACGCTTTCCGGCTGACACGACGCTTGCGCGGAGCCGACTCGGCCGCGGCAATCAGGCTCTGCAGATACGCAATGCCTTCCTCTTCCGGGAAAAAAGCCACCACGTCGGCCACGCTCAAGTGGTAGCGCTCACGCAACGCAAGGAACTCGCGCCGAGCGCGCTCCATGGGCTTTTCGTTGGCATCGTGGCGACGCGCCTGCTGTTCCTTGTCCAGAGCGGCCAGTTCTTCCTGGAACTGCCGATAAGCGTCTTTTTGGATAGCCATCGCAAGAAAGGGTCGCGGCGATGCGGGGCGGGCATTGTCGCACGTCATTTCAAGGTCGTGGAAACCTGCGCTGCCGCAAGACCTTCATACGGCGACGGCCACGCGACGGCATCGTCATGAGAACGTCAAATGGCGCTCGATTCCTAGGAATTTCATAAGAATTGCGTTCGCCGAAATCCGCGTTTGCTTTAACCGCACACGAACGACCCGCTCGATAGGCTGACCTTCCACGCGACAACCCACAGGAGTGCATATGGATCCGATGACCCTTGATGCGCCGATTGCCAGCGCGGAACACGACGCCAGGCGCGTATCGCCGGAGCCCGCCGAGGGCTATGTGCTGGACCCGTGGTCCGGCCTCTACACGGAAACGGAAGCGGCTTATCGACACCGGCTTCAGTCCTCCGCACTCCGTGCCTGACACGAGAAACCCCGCCGCGGCGGGGTTCTTTCTATCCGTTGGGAAATTCCAGGTATTGCGGCAGATCGTCGGTAATCTCGAACCACGGCGCCTTCGAGCCCACGAAGATGTGCTTGTTGGGGCGGATGGAAGGCGCATCCACCAACGTGCCCATGGCCACGTGCACAAAGGCGCCATCACGCACCACGGAATAAAGCAGCGAACCGCAGGCCGCGCAATGCGCGTCGTGACCATCGGGTTCACCCACGATCAGCAGCCCGTTCGCGCCCTGCACCACCGCCAGCTTCTCGCGCTCGATGCCAGCGAACGGCTTGAACGCCGAACCCGTGGTGCGGCGACATTGCGAACAATGGCAGTTGGCGGCGTACACAAAGGCATCGTGCACCTGATAGCGCACCGCGCCGCAATAACACTGGCCCGCCAATAGCCGGCCGGTTTCCGTCGAACCCATCGCCCCGCTCCTCGCCCCTGCGCTCGGCTGATCTTAGCGGAGCCATACCGGGCCGTATTGGCGGCCTGCGATGCAATGGGTCAGTTACTGCCCCTCACCGTCAGCATGTGCGCGAATGCCTCGCAGCATGATTTCCGCCTGGATATGCCCCGCAATGGCCGCTTCATCGGCCGCATGGCCATCCAGCGTCTCCAGCAGCGTGGCAAAACCATACAGCCACGCCCGCCAATACACGGCCTCGCCCCGCTCGAAGACCTCGCAAAAGACCTCGACAGGCTCGCCCTGCTCATCAATCAACGTGAAATTCATTTCCATGGCAGCAACCGCTTGTGGGAAGCACAGCCGTACCCAACCGCGAGACAAGGCGGTGCTTCGCGGGTACGAAACTCAGTGCGGGGACAACGCTGTTGTTTTCTTGCTCAGGAGAGAATCAAGGAGCGTGCCAGCGGCGGCGATTTCCTTCCCGATACACCGGGATCCGCCCCCTTCGGCAACTAAAAGCTGGGACGAACGCCGCTCAACTGCTCCACACGGTCATTGCGACCACGCTCGATGCCATCAGTGTTGCGTGAAGGATGCACGCCACATTCAGCATGCCCAGCGGAGCCTCCGCCCTTTGTCGACTCATGGCTCGTTCCACCACGCCGAATACCAGGCAGATGAATGACGTTGTCACAAGAACAACGGTCAGTATGAAGGCCGCCATGAATCGCGACATGTCCTGCCAGCCATCGCCATGCGTGATGGTGAAGTCGACAATGAGAGTTGCCGTGGCAACCAGGATTTCAATGCAGAAGATGACCAGGAGCCCCCGGCCGTGGGGCGGATTCGTACGATTCGTCATGCGGCAACCACAATGAACTCGCTTACGGAAACCGCGAGGCGCCATCTCGAATTTGCTGTTGATGCTTTCGCAGCTCGCGAAGCCGATGGCGCTTCTCCACTGCGCGCAGCAGAGGGCGATCAATGGCCAGCACAACCAGAAGCGTCAGGCACACACCAGCGAGCATCGCGGCACCTAGCGGAAAGGAAGGGTGGCCCCGTCCCTGGGGCCGGCCGATCCAGCGAGCAGATCAACGCTTTTGCGTTTGGTCGCTCGACTTCCTCTTTGAATCGGCAGAGCCATAGTAGGTACGGCCACATCTCGCAAACATCAGACAATTCCTACTATCAAGATCACATGTCAGGCCAGCATAAATAGGGAAAGACTGTTCCCTGTAAGGCGGACATCTCTTGCCTAAAAAGGAAAAACGCGCCCAGCCCTGACTCGCTGTCGAAGACAGTTCGATAAGAGAAAGAGAAAAGGCTCAGAGTCGTTTTTTCACAAACTCACAGCAGTCGGCTTGGTTCTGCGGGACGTATCGGCGTGAATCCGTTCGCATGCCAACACACCGATCTATTCGCTTCAGGGGGTGGCTTGACCGCAACCCGATCGCGGAATCTCGGCGCCACGCTGGAGATTCTCGATGAGCCGATCAATGACTGTCACAGGCACGAGCTGTCGAAAAATCGGACGACGAACAAACCCGCTCGCAGCGTGGACGCTGGCGGCATTTAAATCCGCCCTTCGTTCGATACTTAAGCAAACACGCCCATGGCGACACGGCAATTTCCTGGTGTTACCGCTACACCCGAAGACTTATGCCGTCCAGCGAATGGACTCGCCCGGTGACTAGCGTAGCTTGCCGTCGCACATTCTTT
The DNA here is from genome assembly GCF_040545895.1 of Dyella japonica. GTDB lineage: Bacteria > Pseudomonadota > Gammaproteobacteria > Xanthomonadales > Rhodanobacteraceae > Dyella > Dyella japonica_D. The sequence goes on along the minus strand of NZ_JBEPMU010000001.1, from coordinate 20,555 downwards.
CGGCGCACGCGGCCACGGGAGATGGATGGCCGAAGGCGTCCCATCAAGGAGAGCAAGCATGCGCTTCAAAGCTATAGGACTAGCGATTGCAGTTGCCGCAATTTTCTGTACTGCGAAGGCACAGACCATCGGCCAGACGCGGGAACCCCTTGTAAGTCCGACGCTCACTTCACTGGCCGATCAGGAAAAGTTCGGCCTGGTGACACTTCCCGGTTGCAGCGGAACCTTGATTCGAAACGATTGGGTTATTACGGCCGCTCATTGCGTCGAAAACGCGGGGGCAGCCGTGTCGCCTGGCTCAATCACCGTCTCCGCCAACTTTGGCGGCGGCCAATCCCATAAGGGAATGCAGATCATCCGGTTCAGACCCGCCGACATAGCGATCGTGCAGACCGACCGGCCATTCACCGTTCACGGTTCAACCGTTGGCGTGCAGAGGCAACTGGACACATTTGGCATATACCCCAAGGACATTGGCCAGCAAGTGATTGTCTTTGGCCGAGGTATCGATGCGTTTGCAACGCGCCAAGGCGGTGCCGACGTGCCGGCCCACTCGGATGGCCAGTACAGGCAAGGGACGTCAACCATCGCCAGCGTCAAATATCAGGTCTTCAGCGTTGCCAACGGAACAACGCCCCACGCTGCGGGTGACAGTGGAGGAGGCATTTTTCGCGCCAGTGATGGCGAACTCATAGGCGTACATTCCAGCTCTAAGGCGCTTGGCAGGTGATCGACGTCGCCGCGAGCCTTTGATTCACCACCGAAGGGCGCTACGTAATTGCGAATAGGCCTTTAGACCGTCTTGCTAGCGTCCAAATCTGGAGCAACCCTAGTTCGAGCCTTCTCAAGACGCCAAAACGGAAGACCGCCTGATGGACCCTGTCAGTCATGCGCATGCCGTGGCAAAAGCTCTATGCGAGCTCTCTCAGGAAGCCATCGCCCAAGACACGCTGCCGAGGCCACTCGCGTCAACTATGTATGCGGCGGCGAAAGATGCAGCCGATAAAATGCGATCTTGGTGAGAGATTGAGCGCTTTCGTCTCACTGATCAGGATTGGAAACGCGCTTGCGACACTGTGGTTGATCTCGAAGCACTTGCTAGCCTGGCACACTTAGCGGTTACGACGAAGCTCACTCCAGCAAACGCGATGCATTTGGCTTCCGTTTTGCGCTATACGGCGGGCAGAGTCTCGATATCTCTACGAAGAATCTACGAAAGCGGTCGCTAGTTGGCCGCGATCATCGAGGCGACCTGCCACGATCAGAGCCGCATGTTTGCCCGGCAGGCAATCGGGTCGGTGATCTAGGTAAAATCCTGCGAAAGGCGGTTGCGGCTGAGCCCTGTCAGCCCGTGGAGCTCCATCGCGGAATATACCTGCTCCCACCACCACAGGCGGTCCCGATGGTCGATTGCGATTGATGGCATGTGGACCAGGCGCTCAAAGGCATCCCAGAGCTCTTCTTCGGGCCGCCCGGCCGATTTGAGCCGGCGCAGCTCCGTATCCAGATGCTCAAAGATTACCGCCAGCTGCTCTCTCGTATAGCTCACAGGACATCCGAGCTGAGCATGATGGACGTTCTCACGGAAGGCGGGCGCCGGGGCGGTCCTATCCTGTGGAAGTGGGCCGCCCCGTCGCTATCCCGTTGCGAGTCCTCATCGGCCCAACGAGACAGCTGGGTCTCGATGTAGAGGTGCATCGTCGCATGCACTCGCACTTCTGTGGTCGGCAAAGCCGTCCAGTTGACGCGAATCACACCGTGCGCCTCATGGCGCTGGTCTTCGCGACTAAAAGAAGCGAACCACCGTGTCTGATCTTTCGTTTCCTCGTAAGTGGCTCGGTAAGCTACTTTCCTATGGATTCCGATCACTTCACCCATGGGTCGGTCCTATCTAGCCAGTGCCCCTGCGGGTCCCACCATAGCCTTTAGACCGTATGCCGATGTGAAATAGACGGCCAGATCAAGTCTGTAACCAAAATCGACGGCTCGCACAGGCGAACGTAGGCCGCGGCATAGCTGCCGAAGCTGTAGTGCTCAAGGGGTATTCGCTTCGAAAAGTCGTAAGCGCCTGCAAGTAGCCTACCCCTGTGAAGGCTGTTTGTGCCGGACCAGATTAGGTCCGCGCAAGAATGCGCGCAGTCGGATAGGCCTCGCCTGTACCGAGGGGGCGTCCTCTACCCGTCGCGCTTGGGAGGGCCCAGCTTCTGCCGGCGCCGCCAGTTTCGGCAACAGAAATAGATGCTAAACGGAGCCCACCACCCCCCTTGCCAAGCATTTGGCGATGAGTATCTTTCTTCGCCGCCGATCGCTACGGGATCGGCGGAGGCCGCGCCCAGCGGCGCGACGACAGTCCCAAATCCATGTTGCTTACCAGAGGATATGGCTATGCGCACTGTGCTCGATTTTTCACCACTACACCGCTCAAGCATTGGCTTCGAACGCGTCTTCGAACTCCTTGAGAGCGCGGCACGGACGCCGCCGCCGGACAACTGGCCGCCCTTCGATTCGGTAAAGGTCAGCGATGATCAGTATCGAATCACGATGGCCGTTGCCGGGTTCACTCGCGACGACCTGCAGATATCGCTACAGGACAACATGCTCACCGTCAGCGGCGAGCGCCGCACGGACCATGTAGGCGAGGTTCTGCATCGCGGGATCGCCAATCGGCCGTTCACCCGCCGCTTCGAGCTTGCAGAACACATGGAGGTGGTCTCTGCGGATCTGCGCGATGGGCTTCTCGTGATTGACCTCAAGCGCGAGATTCCCGAAGCGCTAAAACCCCGCCAGATACCCATTGGCAAGGTCGATAAGGCGTTGGCTGAGCCCCGTCGCTTAGAGACCCAAGCGGCCTAAGCAATCACCCAACGCAGTCACGTCTCCGTTTCACTCCCTGGCATTTTGGGCGGTGGCCGCAAGCTGCCGCCCCTTTTTCATGAGTACCGCTTGCCGGACCACACCTCCGTCGCATGACCTTGACTACGCGATGACCTACGCCGTGCGATTCGTAGAGGCCCAACTAGCAGGGCTACTGTCATGTCAGACGACACAACCAAGCGGGGGCCGCGCGATGCCGACCGCGTAAACGTCAATGAGGACTATGAGGTCCGCTACTGGACCCAGAAATGGAACGTCACAGAGGCGCAACTCAAGGACGCCGTGAGGCGGGCCGGTGTCATGGCGAGGGACGTGGCTAAGGCTCTGGGCAAGCGGTGAGTGCCAGGCGGTTGAGAGCCGCCCCGTGATGATGGTTTCGACAATGCGCTGACCGCGCGCTAAGCCGGGCTGAAATAGCCTTGGTTCGCGCCCGCCCATTCGGTGTTCGTTCCTGGCCTATGGCCACAACTCCTGCGCCGTCGTAGCCAATGGGCGGGCGCCGGGGCAGCCTGTGATCCTCGGGCTGCCCCGCTTTTTATCCGCCGCTCGCCCACTGCCTGGGCCGATCGCTGGCCGCCGGCATCCATTGGAAGAACTCTTCAATCCGGCGCTGCACGGCAAAATGGACCAGCACGGAAACGTCCAAGCCATCAGTGCCAGTGGTTGAAACGGATCCTTCGGCGAGCATCAGTTCGTTACCGCGCGCCAACGTGGCGCTCCAGAGAGCTGAGTCGCCCTGCTCGCGGTACGTCGCCTCGTAGTGAATCCCCTGATGCAACCCTACGATGTCGCCCATTGCAAAATCACCTCGCAAAAAGTACCAGCCCCTGCGATGAGTGAATTTAGAATTTTGGCGGTAAAAGAATGGTCAAGGCCCGCAAGCGCCATCACTTCGGCTGACTCGGATCACCGCGGTATCGCCATATGGCCTTCTCGAGTTCGGCGTTCGTTTCGGGAAAGCACCCAGCCTCATCGCAGAAGATCGAGAACACGACTCTCCAGGCTTCGCAGTCGCACTCGCCAGCGCAGCGCACCAGGGCTCGCAGGAACAGGGAATAGGCGTGGCTAGGTCGACGTTGTAGCCTGCTGAGCGCGAGTAGCGCTTGATGCCCGACATTGACTTCGCTCAACGACAATGCCGCTGTCTCTGCAGCGAGCCAGTTCACATTTTTTTCGAAGGCTGATTAGCCATGCGAGATAGCACGTTCATCCAGATTGTTAGGTAGCAAGTAGTCGTGCAGGTTGGCAGAGCTCAATGATGAGCGCTCATCAAGGAAGGTTGCCTTATGGAAGCGAAGCATCTGGCGTTATCTCTGCGTTCGGTCGCTTGCGCAGCGGCCCTGTTTGCCTTTTCGACAATGGCTATTGCGGCCGACGATACCAACAAGACTCTGCAGAGCACGGCCGTTCAGTACGGAACCGGCTACTTCAAAGTTGTAGAGCCGCTCTCGGTCAACTGCCTTTACGGCGTAATTTACGTCAACAATCTCTCCAACGATGCAGGCCAGCGATCGATGTTCGCAACGGTGCTCGCCGCGCAAGCAAGTGGCTTGAAGATTTCGCGTGTGAGCTACGACGTCGACACGGCAGGCCGTTGCACTGCCAACCTCGTCGAAATCAGCCAATAGTCCTTTGATGGCGCCCTAGCGGGATGCATCGAAACACCGATGTGGTGATCGGTCCCGCAAGACACAGCCGTCCTGGCTTTCTTGGAGATACTCATGAAAATTGTTCCTCGCAGCCTCTATGGGCTGCTTGCGTTCGCGTGTATGGCATCACCGGCGTTTGCTGGAACAGCCATCTCGCTATCAGTCGTTGGATCCCCCCAGCCCGGCAAGGCATCGATCATCCAGGCCCACCTCACCGGCACGCACATCGTCTACTTCGGACCGCCGTCGGTGAGATCCGGTGCCGTGAAGTTCTATGCCAACGGCCAAGCAATCGGCACCGTCTATCCGGCTGTAGGTAACTCTACTGGCGCGCAATGTGGCCCGAGCGGGGACCCAGTGCTCCCGACGATTTGCGTCGCGCCGGAGTCGACACTCGCTGTGAGCTTCACGTTCCCGGCAAGCAATCCTTCCGTTGCAAACATCTACGCCCACTTCGATGGCGATGCTGACTACAGCGGATCCTCGTCGCCGACTCTCACAGTCACGGCGCACCGCCCGAGCATAGGCTCGGTCGTAGACCTGCTCCTGAGCGACTGATCCCCTCAGTTTGCAAATCCAAATACAGGAAAACACCATGAACAAGAAGTACATGATGCTCGCGGGCGTGACCGCGCTACTGACCGTTTCGGCTGCCTTTGCGACCAGCGATAACAATAAGACGATCCAGCAGGTAGGCGTCCAATACAACGGACCAGGCTATGTAGTGTTTAATGAGCCGCTAAGCGTGAGCTGCCAGTACGGCCTCGTCTACATCCCTGATGTCTCCACTGCTTCAGGCAAAGCAATGCTCGCCGTGCTCCTGAGCGCGCAGGCTGCGGGCAAGCCAATTTCCAGACTCGATTACACGCAGGCTGCAGATGGCACCTGCAGCGCCGCAATCATTGCGGCCGGATCCTAATCCAAGCTCTCGAACTAGACCGAGTGGAGGGGCACTACTGCGCCTCCACTTGATGATATTCGCAAGCCACCCTTCCCTTATACTTCAGCCCTTCGTTCGGCCTATGGGCGGTGGTGATGAATAAGGATCGGTCAGCGGATGGCCTGCGTGGCTTGGCGGCGCTCAACGTATTGTTATGCCACCTGCTGATCTCTAGCTACCCGCGAGCGTTCGAAGGGCTCTATCCCGGGGCGGCAGCAGCGGATGCCACACCCAGCAAGCTTGACGCCATCATTGGCGCCCCCTTCCTGAACGTCCTATGGAACGGTAATTTCGCCGTCTGTGTGTTTTTTGTGCTGAGTGGGTATGTGTTGACGAAGTCATTCGTCGATACCGGAAGCATGGCTAGCCTGCAGGTGCGCGCGGCGAGGCGATACCTGCGCCTTTCCGTTCCGATTCTCGGAAGCACTCTACTGGCCTATTGCTTCTACGCCGCCGGGTTCAACTTCGCTGATGACATGAAGCTGGTGACCCATTCTCGATGGCTGGACCAGTTCCACGACATACCGGTGTCGATCGCCACTGCATTGCGTGAAGGTCTCTATGGCGGAATTTTTCTGGGGAAGTCAACTTACGCGCCTGTCCTTTGGACGATGAAGATTGAGTTCATCGGATCGATGCTTGTGTTTGGCTTTCGAGCCATAAATCCGAAAGGCTGGTCGGGTGCCGTCACCGCAGCCACCACAACATTAGCCCTAGTCCTATGGTTTCCCCAAGACTGGCCGCTATACATGGGATTCTTGGCTGGAAGCTACCTCGGCCAAGTCAAGCTCACCTCCAGCCGCCTTCTCATCGGTTTGCTGCTCATCATTGCGATCTATGCAGGCAGCTTTGACTTCACTGGTCGGTATAACTACGCCGCGGCGTTACCCATCAACGATTGGGGACGCAAGCACCTGTTTAATGTGCTCGGCGCCGTGGCACTGCTATATGTGGTCCGGTGTGGAATCTTTGATCGGGTACTTCAAAGTCGTCCAGCGCAGTTCCTTGGACGTGTGTCGTACTCTCTGTACCTAGTTCACATCACAGTGTTATTCAGCATCTACTCTGGAACATTCTCCTTTCTTCAACGTTCGTCGCATCTCGATTACGAGGCGACTACTGCCGCGGCGGCAGGCATAGCCATCCTGGCATCGCTCGTCATCGCCGATACTTTTGAGCGAATCATCGATCGCACCGGCATTCGCCTATCGAGAAGCGTTTTCCCGGATACGCACCTTGTGGATCGCGGAACCGCGCGTGGCGACGTTAGCGTTATGGCTACTCCTCATGACGAAGGTGTAGGTGCCGGCAGCAACGCCTGAGTGCCTTCCGGCAACTCATTGAAGAATGCAATCCACCGACAATCACTGGCATCCACCTCTCCGAGGTTTGGATAAACAGCGGATTCCTGTTGTCCGGCAAAGAAGGTGATGATGGTTTCTTTCGAAAGATCGGAGAACTGAACGATGATCATGGCCGTGTTCCTCAGATGGAGTAGCCTGCGATCGCCACGTTAGCTCCGGTCACGGATCCGGATGAGACCACCGCACTCCACCAGAAGGTTTGGGCGGTGAGGAGCGGGAAGCTCGTGAACGGAACAGATGACTGGCCATTACCAGCCGTGCTGTTGGCATTCTGCACCGTATAGGCCGGATTCGCGCTTGAATTGAAGATGTTGACAGATGGGTTCAGAGACCCCGATGCGCTGTTGATGGCTAGCGCACCGCGCACGGTCCGCGCGTTCTTTGGGACAGGCGTGACACGCACTAGCGGACTGATGCGCTCCTTCGAAAACCTGCTCCGCGGCATCCTCTTTGGGCTGCAGCAGGAGAATGGGGCACGGATCCAGGAGCGCGAAGTAACCGAACACGTTTTCCAGAAGCGCGGTCTTGAGCAGCTGCGTGCTCACCATGACTGTGACGTTGTGCACGCCAGGCTCGGTCACGGCGAGCATCGGCCCGCGCGTGATGCTTGGGCTTTGGTGATCGCAGCGCCCCACGAAGGCTCGGCGTGGGGTCGTTGTCGGTTAGGCCTTCGATGATTGCAAAGCGAAAGACCTGGCCAGCTTTAATCTTTGCGCGCTTCGTCGTCTCCAACTTGCCAGTCGCCTCGGTAGCACGCAGCGCGTCCAGCAGCTCTCGGGATGTGATTTCGCTGATCGGTCGATTGCCGATGTAGGGAAAGAGAAATGTTTCGAGAATCCAGCGGCTCTTGTTCGCGGTGATCTCCACAACGTCCTGTCGCTCCATCCACAGGCGAGCAACAGCCTCGAAGGTCTGGCTTTCCACCTTTTCAGCGCTCGTGCGAGCCTGGCGCTCGGCGACCCTCTCAGCGCTGGGGTCGATGCCGCGGGCGATCTGCCGGCGGGCATCTTCACGACGACTGCGAGCCTCCGCCAGACCGACATCAGGGTATCTCCCCAGCGCCAGGACCTTCTCTTTGCCGTCTATACGGTATTTGAGGCGCCAGAGCTTCCCACCACTAGGGGCGACCAGCAGGTACATGCCTGCGCCGTCCGCCAGCTTCTTGGGTTTATCGCCTGGGGCGGCTTTGCGGACTTGCAGCTCGGTGAGCTTCATCTGGGGGTATTTTCTTTGCCTGCCTAGGGGCATCTTGCCATATACCCCCAGAAGAACCCCCAAGCGTGCTGGGATTCGATGGCATGCCATGAAACCTTATGGCACAAAAAAACCCGCTAAGTAGCGGGTTTCTTTGACGTTTCGGGACTCTATGGGACGTCCTGAAACTAGCTAATGGTGCCAAGGGGGGACACGAACTTCGCTCTACTGAGCGGCTTCTGAGGCGCCAAACTGCTAGATGCCCCCAAATATGCCCCCAGCACTCACTCGCTTGCCTCCCACCAATGCCCTGGCCTCTTGGGTTTAGGTGCATCCAGCAAGGGATCGGGGGCCTTAAGAAGAGGGTCGACCCAGTCAGCCTTAGCTCGAGCCCAGGCTAGCCATTCCGAGAACTCAGCCGTTCCCTCACCACCGGAATTTGCCTCTACTGCCTCTAGGTACCTTCTTAAACGACAGGCCCGCTCCCATCTCACAGCATTCGCCTCTAGCTCCTCGAATAGAGCACGCTCTTGCTCCCAGCGTTGAAGCTCCTGTTCGTAACGCAGCTGCCTCTGCCGCCTCTCTTCGGCCTCCCGCGCCTGCCGTTCCTCCTTCGCCCGGATTTCCGAAGACAAGGCAACGATGCCTGCTATCACCTCCGCCAATCTCGCCTCCAGGCGAGTACGACCGGTGTCATTCCAAGTTCGAGAAGGCCAATGGCCGGCTGTTATGGTCAACTGCCCCGTGGGGAAGTAGTCATATCGTGGAATGCTCGGATACTGTGCTCCGTACCGATCCGCAGACTTCCAGTAACGCTCTTTCGCCTTTTTCTCCTCTGGCGTTTCAACGTGCTCTCGACGGGTAATGCGCTCCGTTACCTTTAGGCCAAAATGAGTGCTTTCGAAGATGAGCAGAGTCCTCTTCTTCTCGCGGTCTATTTCCACCCCCGCTCCAAGATTCGAAAGCCCTAAAAGCAGCGCGTTGACCAGCGCAAGAGCACGGTCAAGCGATCCCGCGGTGACCTCAATGTCTAGGACCTCATCGGGTGCGGATAGCAAGCGCTTCTCGGAGGCACTGTCTAAACGGGCAAGCCGCTGCTTGGCAGTGGTCACTAGTGGATGCTGGACTGTCTGCTCGACAGGCACTGGGACCTGCCCAAGGGACTTCTTCGTCTCCTTCGCTCGCTGCTCGATGGCCTTTTTCGCCTTGACCTGTTCGGAGTCATAACGCGTGAGGCTCGCGACCTCCCGAAATCGGCCCGAGCTGGGCAGCGGGGTTCGCTTCACTTGGGCACCGGAGCGTACCTTCGCCCAATAGCCACGGGCTGGCAGAGGGATCCCCATGGTCTTACAGAGTTTTGCAAGTCCGACGTCAGAGAGCCCGTAACGCCCTGCCACGTCCGTCACGGGATCCGTCCAGACCTCGTCGTATAACGACTGCCGACCCACTTTCTGGCTCATACGCTCACCGTCGGCACATACAAAGCCAAGGAGACCAGCCGGGATGGTGCCGAACGTGTGTAGCCGACGGCAACCTTTCTTAGAGCATGAACTGGGCGCCTACGCTGCTGCACGCGCATTGATGTCCAACAAGACGTTAACGATAGCATCTGCGTCGGCATCGCCGAAGACTCCATCAAGTCCCTCATGATGAAGCGCGGTAAATGGGGGATCGTAGAGTTGCCCAGCTTCCATCACGCCACTTGCCGTAAGTCGGTCAATAACCATCTCGACGAATCGGATCTGCTGGCTGCTGTAATGATTGGCGTCCAGAAAGCGTCCAAAGGCTTCTTTGGCAGCATTTCGATCCAGACCTACCAATGAACGGATGAGCACTGTCAGGGGCTTGTCCACTCCGAAGCACTGCTCGAACCGCTCCCGGCTCTCAACTGGCTCCGACTCGTAAACGAACCGCTGCAGTTCGGCCAGGTCCGTCAGTGTCAGCTGACGATTGTGTTTGAGCTTGGCGATGGCCACGTGATTCTCGTTGGATCGGATATAGGCCTCGAACTTCTTTTTGTACTGAGCGAGGTTGATACCCGTACTGAAGTCCTTGAGAACGACCTCACTCGACTCGCCCTTCTCGTCCGTCAACAGCGTGTAGACCGGCTTGATCGACTTGCGCTCGATAAACTGAATCAGGCCACGCAACCGCCGCCGTAGGCGCTCAACCATGTCGACTGTGACGTCCTTCCAATACTCTTCGGTCTGAACGTCCTGGATCAAGGACAGCTCTGCGCGAACAGTGGGAATCGCATTCATGCGCTCCAAGTCACCCGCTAATTCAATGATGCGATCGCGATAGGTCACCAAGTCTGCCGTTGACCGGACTAGCGCCAGCTGGAGACTGAGACATATCAAGTCGAACAGCTTGGCCGTGATGTGTTCCGACTCACGCTGACTGGGCAAGCCAGCCACATGGGCACGCAGATCACCAAGCGAGGAATCATCGAGCGCATCCCAGGCCTTGCGATCGGCAAACCGGACGACGTGCTCGCGTTCGGTACGCACGATGAAGTTGTCGAGGTTCATGGCGGCCACTTCGCCGTGAAGTAGCTCCACGAGTCCATTCTGAAGCGACGGCCCATCACCATAGGGCGCTGCCGTTTCGGCCACGCCGCCGCGATCTTCACGCAGCAATGCCAGCAGATCCAGGCGGGCCTTAAAGAGGCGCTTACCCAAGGGCTCGGCCACCGAACCCAGCGCGCCCTTTGGATTTTCGTTGAAGTATTCGAAGTTGCCGCAGAAATCGAAGATGAAGAACTCATCTTTGTCGACGTCGGGTGCGAACAGGTTCGGGCACAGTCGCGTACCGCGACCGATCATCTGCAAAAACTTGACCTTGGACCGCACGGCCTTGAAGAACACTAGGTTCAATACTTGGGGCACGTCGATGCCGGTATCCAGCATGTCGACCGAAATGACAACCTGCGGCAGCTTGTTTTGCTTGCTTTCAAAGTCATCGATCAGGGTCTGGGCGTATTTCACCGCGTGCGTGATCACACGGGCGAATTCACCCTTGTGTTGCGGGTAGTGGTGATCAAAACGCTTGGCGATGAACTGAGCATGGTTTTGATTGACCGCGAAGATGATGGTCTTGCCAATCTTGTCGCCACCCTCCACCTTCAAGCCATTTTCCATGAGGTGTTGGAGCATCAGGTCCACAGTGTGTTCGTTAAACAGCTGCTTGTTGACCTCGGACGCATGCACTTCGGAAGGCGGCTCTTCCTCTTCGTCCTCACCGGCCCGGTCGCCCCAGTCCAGTGATTCCCAATGCTCCTTCTCCACATCGCTCAGTTCGTCGTAGCGAATGCCCTCACGCACGAACTTGATGGGCACCGAATGGGCCTTCGGTGCCACCAGATAACCGTCGGCCACGCCTTCGTCCAGGCCGTAGGCATCGGTGGGGACACCGGTTTCCAGCCCAAACAGGTGATAGGTGTCGCGATCCACTTCATCACGAGGGGTCGCGGTCAGGCCAACAAGGTAGCTATCGAAATAGCGAAAGATTGCACCGTATTTCTGATAAACGCTTCGGTGGGCTTCGTCGATAATCACCAGATCGAAATGGCCGATGCCATAACGGCGCTCGTCGCCGATCATCTCGTCGATCAGACCCATCATGGTGGGATAGGTCGACAGGTAGACACGGCCTTGACCGTTTTTATCGGCTACCAGATTGACCGGACTGGAATCAGGCAAGTGCTCCTTGAACGCGTTGGTTGCCTGCTTGACCAGAGCCACGCGATCGGCGAGAAACAGTACGCGCTTTACCCAGTTAGCGCGCATCAGCAGCTCGACCAGCGCAATAGCGGTACGGGTCTTGCCCGTGCCGGTGGCCATGGTGAGCAAACCTGCGCGACGCCCCTGAGACAGCGCCTCGGCCATCGCCCGAATGGCGCGGTGCTGATAGGGGCGCTCCACAATCGCCGTGTTGATGCGCAACGATGCCGGATCGGTCTGTAGCTGGCGACGCTGGATGGCAAGCGCCAATTCTTCGCGGCTGTAGAAGCCCTGCACTTCGCGCGGCGGCGCGCGGCGATCGTCCCACAGCCAGGTCTTGTGGCCATTGGTATAGAAAATAAGCGGGCGCTGGCCACGTTCGGCCTCCAGGCAATCCGCGTAGAGCTTCGCTTGCTGCCGGCCCACCTCAGGGTCACTCAGACTCCGCTTAGCTTCGACCACCGCCAATGGCTTACCATCGGCGCCCCAGAGCACATAGTCGACAAAGCCCTCACCTTTCGAGTTAGGCATGCCGCTGACTGGCACTTCGACGGCGGCATTCTTGCCGATCTCCCAACCAGCCTCACGCAGCAACACGTCGATAAAGAACCGACGCGTGTCCGTCTCGTGGTAGTCGTGCGTATCCGGCACCGCGATATTGGCGGCCTTGGCCTGCGCCAGCTCAGCTCGAGCGGCTGCGCGATCCGCGTCGACATTCGCCAGCAAAGACTCTCGCTCGGCTAGCGTTGCTGCCTGCTCGGCAATACGCGCCTCGAGCGCCTCCAATTTGGCGTGCTGCGCTTCCAGCTGCTGTTGGAATGTGGATTCTTGCTTTTTGAGCTGATCGCGCGTCAGTGCGATGGCTTCATCCGCGCGCACCAGCTTTGGCAGGCGCTTCTCATCGAATTCCGCCGCGATGGACTTGGGATCGCTGGCGCGCGTATAGGTGCGCGCCAGCCAAAACAGAACATGGAATAGCTCGCGCACTAACCTCAACGCGTCCAGATGCCCCACCGGCTGGTTGCCGTGCACCGTCTGATTGCCAAATTTCTGGATTAGCCGCGCCTTCTGATGAATCGGCGGCGGCAGCAGCCGGACAAACTCGGTTTGCGTCAGCAAGACGTTGAGGCTGTTGTCGTACGGCATGCGCAAATCGCGATCATGCTCGTACAGCCAATGCACCGCTTGCTCCAGCGCATGGCGCGTGCGCATGCAGCAGGCACGTGGATCGGAATAGACCAGTTGCTCCGCACCCCAGGCTGGCTCGAAGAGCGACTTGAACTCGGATTGGAGAAACTGGAAATTTGTCATCGGTCAGCTATTCCGTGCAAGTTGGCCAGAGAAGGCTTTCTGTTGAAGCGATTTGAGCAAATAGGCCATCTTCTCGCCCGAAGCAGCCATTGCCCTGACCCTCCCTTCAGCCGCGCTAGCGACTTCGCAAAACTTGGCCACGAGGGGAGCCGGGGGGGAAATGATGGGTGCACTCTTAACGAAGGAGACATTGAGTGTCGGCTGACTAACCGTTCTTGTTTTTTGTAAGAAGTAACGCTGTAGTGAAGGTGTTCTTAGACATTCACGCACAAATGAACGAATGTTCGGCTCAAGCAATGGCACTCGCGTGATAGCTCGCGCGATGTTGTAACCGCGGGCAGCCGGAGGAACTGAGGCAATTCCCCCAATCGAGCCGACGCACGTTACGAGCAACTCATTCCCATTAAGGCGAGAACGTCCATACATCTTGTCAATCGCGGGATCGATCCTCTTAACAGAAGCCAGATCAAGCCTTCCTCCTTCAATGTCGCCCACTCGTATGAGCGGCACACCGTCATCAACATGATCCCCAGGCTGCACCACTCCGTAGTTAATTCGATCATTCGGGTCACAGATCTCGAACAGCTCCTTTTGTGGCCAACCCATCGGATTCGTCACTGGGTCGCCGAACATATCCAGGAAGACAGACTGAAGCAGTTGATCGAGCTTGGCGATGGCTTCGCGGCGCTTGACGCGCAGCGCGTCCGCCTTGTCCAGAATCGCCGCGATGCGACGCTGTTCCGAAAGCGGAGGGAGAAAAATCTCGAGCTCAGTAAGATGCTCGTTCCGAAGGTTATTGATATTTGCACCAGCGGCTAGCTGCGAAATTCGCTGCCGATAGGATTTCGTTTGGAAGAAATGCGAGAAGTATCCCGGATCAACTTTCTTATTTGGCCTCAATACTTTGCAGAACGCACCAAATCCACCATCGAAATCCTCTAGGGCACGCGCAGCCTTTCCTACGACCTCAATGCTCCCGCTCGATGCGGCAATCACAACATCGTGCTTCTTGATGAATTGGCGGATACCAACCCTCGCCTGAGGCACGAAGACGAGGTCGTCAAACGTAAGCCCGTTGTCCGTGATGTTGTTCGCGCGGAGCACTGGTTTAAAGCCCGGCCTTGGAAGCATCACAACGTCATCTTTTGAATATGTGACTCCGCGTAGCTGCTCGCATAGATCTCCAATCTTAGCCACAGATGCGACGCTCACTTCAGCATCCCCTCTAGCTCCTCCATTCCCTGCATGATCTCCGCTTCCAAGTGCCTTAGATTGGCCAGAATCACTCGTGGCGACTCATGTTTTACTTCCTCGTACACCACCTTCTTATAGCGATTAATAGATAGATCGTAGTCGTTACCAGCAATCTCCGCTTTCGGAACCAGGAAGCTCTGCTCAGTGCGAGCACGCTTTGCTTCCTTGTCGCGATGCTGCCAACGCTTGATTACATCCGGTAGATTGTTGTTCTCGTGCTTACCCGCATCCAGCTCGTTTCGCTTATCGTCAAGCGAGTAGCCATCTGCCTGCATGTCATAGAACCAGACGTTATCCGTGCCACCGGAGTTGGTTTTAGTGAAGAGCAGAATGGCCGTGGATACACCCGCATAGGGACGGAACACGCCTGACGGCATGGAGACGATGCCGTCTAGCTTGTGATCATCCACCAGCATGCGGCGTAGTTCTTTGTGTGCCTTGCTGGAACCGAACAACACACCGTCTGGCACGATAACCGCCGCGCGGCCTCCCGCTTTCAGCAAGCGCAAGAACAAGGCGAGGAACAGCAGCTCCGTCTTCTTGGTCTTGACGATAGCCTGCAGATCTTTGGCCGTACTTTCGTAATCGAGGCTGCCGGCAAACGGCGGATTGGCCAGGATCAGGCTGAAGCGTTCTTCCACGCCAGCATGGCTTTCACTCAAGGAGTCGCGATTCTCGATGGCGGGGTCGTCCACGCCGTGAAGCATCATGTTCATGGCCCCAATGCGCAGCATGGTGCTGTCGAAATCAAAGCCGTGGAAAGTGTCGTGATTGAAGCGACGAATTGCCTTCTTATCGGCGTAGATCTCATCACGATGGTGCTGGTCGAGATACTCCGCCGCCGCGACCAGGAATCCCGCCGTACCACAGGCCGGATCGCAAATGACGTCCATCGACTTGGGCGCCATCATGTCCACCATCAGCTTGATGATGTGGCGGGGCGTACGGAACTGTCCGTTCTGCCCTGCGGTGGCGATCTTGCCCAGCATGTATTCGTAGACGTCGCCCTTGGTGTCGCGGTCTTCCATTTGCACCGCATCGAGCATGTCCACAACCTTGGCCAGCAGTGCGGGCGTGGGAATGGTGAAGCGCGCGTCCTTCATATGGCTGGCATAGGCAGACTCGCCATCCGCACCTCCCAGTGACTTGATGAAGGGAAACACCCGCTCCGCCACCAGCTTGTACAGTTCGGCGGCATCACCCATCTGCCGAAATACCGACCAGCGCAGCTTCTGCTGCTTGCTGTTGAAGATGGGGTCCTCATCCGGCTTACGGGTACGCGCCGCCTTCTTGTCCTTAAGCGTCTGCATTTCATCCAGGCGCTTGATGAAAAGCAGATAGGTCATCTGCTCGATGACTTCCATGGGATTGGAGATGCCGCCACTCCAGAATGCGTCCCAGATGCGGTCAACCTGAGTTTTGATGGTGCCTGTAATCATTTGACTCAACTTCTCAAGGAATTCTTGCGTAAATTTCTAGGGGAACGGGCTAAGGGGCTAGGGCATTGCCCGCTCATGCGGCCATTTGCTTCGTCGGCAATGTCAATGCCGGTGACTTAGCCCTCGCAAAGTCGCTCAAGGCAGCCCTCTGATTGCTGGGCGGAATGCGGCTGACATCTGCATGACCTTCTCGACAATCCAGTCAACGTACTCTGGCCAGCGTCCTTCCTCTTCCAAGGGACAGTCGGCTTTGTAGATAGCGATACGACAAGCATGGGCATCGGGTAGCTCTTGCCAGTCAAGTTCGAAACCCAGCGCCGCCTCGATTTCTGACTTTTTCTCCCGCAATTCGGCGAATCGCCGCTTCGATTCTTTGTCATTGATGTACACCTCCACCCCCAGACGAGAGTCTCGCTGATTGGAAGTGGGGTTCAGACCGAAACCTGCTCTCCCTAGCGAAATCTGGATCCAGTGCTGGGGTCGGGGCTTTTGAGGCTTGATGGACGACGTTTTTTCAGCCAGCCGCGCTACAAACCTCTTCCAGAATTCCAGCTGCCTCTGCTTTGTTGGTGTTGCGGCGCTCGCCGCACGCGCCATCTCCCGGCCGGACTTGGCCCAGTTATCGGGCTTGGCCACCACTTTAAAGCTCGGCGCTAGCGGGGAGTCGGCGATGCGCCACAGCTCAATCTCGACCGCGAAGAAATTCAACTCATCCGTGGTGTTGGTGTTGAGAAAATTGATGGCAGCCACATGCTCCGCACGGAATGTCTCGGCGATCCAGATGACTTTTTTGGCGCCAATGCCAGCCGCGTACGTAATGATTTGCCCAAGATGCCCGTGGTTTGTCTTCTCGAGCTGGTTTTCGATGATCACGGGGCCGCCGTCGTCCGAGCACAGAATGTCCAGTTTGAAGTCACCTACCCAGTGCTCGGCCTGAACTAACTCCAGCTCATCCAGCCCCAATGCATCGGCCAGCCGATCGAGGTTGTCTTGTTCCGCCAGCCATGGCGTGAACTCCAGAGCTTCGTGACGCCAAGCCTCGCGAAGATCAACACGCTGGAGCTGACTAAGATTTGGCTTCATGGATTGCTTTCCTTGATGGCGACCTTGGTCTAAGGCGCCTATGAAACTCGGGCATCATTTATATGGCTTTGTCAGCCAACACTCGCTTCCTGCCGTACCAGCACAACCATCACCAACAACTCACTTGCCCTCACGTTGCTATTTCGGCAGCCAGGCCGGTTCTTTGACAGCCATTCCACTCTTCTCGGCTTTCCCAACATCACTCATCACCATCAGCTCTTTTCGCCAGCTTGCTTGATAACTCTGCCAGCCGACCTGCCCTTCTTTAGTTTCCGATCACTCGATGTCGTTGCCGTCAAATTCCCAGACGTCAGAAGGGCTCCCCTTGAGCAAAACGATCACAGCACCCGACTCCGTCTGAATTTCAGCTGGCATGGGGGTGAACAGATAGGGACTATTGGCTCCCAAGTGAATCACTTCCGCTCGCTTTATGTCCCACCATCGCTTGTCCCGCTCTGCGAACACGACATATGCGTTCTTGGGAAGGTTTGACAGCCTTTCGATTAATGCCGCCACCGTCAGACTCGGCGCATCCAGAACGCCTCCAACAGAGCCGCAAATAGACTGCTTCTCTTCCGTCTCGTTATCCGAGATCGCACGAGCTCCTAACTCGCCCCCGACGTCCAGGGAAAGCGTCTCGCTGTCCAATCGCCGAACGGCATAACGGGCCAGCGAGATAACCAGTTGGCTGACCGCACCCACACCATCGTGCTGAAGGCGTGTCAGAACGTCCTTCGGAAGGGATATTTGGGTGAGCTGAGCATCTGCCCGAGGCTGCCTTTCCATTTGAACGACAAGCCTATTCCCCTCCCTAGGCAAAGTACTTAGGCGAGCATTGGGCCAAAGGTCGTCCAAGGCCAGCACGTACTCCTGCTTTGCCCGCCCTTCCAGGTGGCTAGGAACCGACCGCGCGGCCTCTAGCGACGCCGGGGCTGCCCCCTCATGGGCATCGGCACGCAGAGTCAGCCCCTCTGCATCCAACCAGGCAATGGCCTGACGAGTTAGGGCAATCAATACCTGATTAATGCTGCCGAAGGTTTCAAACCTCAGGCGACGCAGGAGTTCCTGCGGGATCGCAACCTGGAGTGGTACGTGCCCAGCACGGGACGGTCGGCCAGTGACGAGCACTAAAAGATGATCAGACCTCGCCCGCAGCGCCATAGGCGGCAGACTGTGCTCGCTGCCGGTAGTTGGTGCCTCGCCAATTTGACTACCGACGCGCGCCATAACCGCCTCAAGAAAACCATCAATACCATCAGTGTAATGCCTGACGTCGTTTCACATCCTCCTAAACCACAGCTCAAAAAGACAACACCCAGTGATTGTATTGATTGCTTTGATGGTGCTAGCGTACTCGGCGCCGGGATCGGGCATGTGTGCACGCTTGGCCGGCTGGCGCTAGCCGACGACGCAACTCGCGCACCACGCGAGCAAGCGATCACCGCCCACGAATCAGTTCACTCGATGGATATGGAGGATTGAATGGCACTTCGCACGATCACCGGCCACCTAATCAGCTGGGGCTCCACAGAGGAGAATCAGAATGGCGCAAGGCACTACTCCTACCTCCGCTTCGACACAGAGAACGGTGGCGACGGATATTGCGAAGGCGTCATGACGACGCCCGTTCTGGATTCCCTGCTCCGCAATCGCAATAGCCAGACGTTTTTCCTCGCCGAATTTCAGATGCCACGTTTTTTCGGCAGCGCAAAGAAGCATGTGCTTTACGCCGTCCGGAGCCAGGGCCGAACGACAGAGACCATCCAACAGACCTGTCGCCTGGTCTCTCAGCAAAAGGTCGAGGCGTTCAAGCTTCTCTTCTACGGACTCTTTCTCTTGGCGCTCTACGGTTTCGGATTGCTGCTTTGGGTCTGGGCAGTACGACTGCTTGCAGTCCGCCTTCCTGCAGAGGCCATGTCGCGGGAGCTACAGCGCTGCTCCGCTTGAACTTCTCGCTCACTCCAGCCCCGGAGCAGGCCGCTTCGTGAATCAGGAAAACAACGAACTTCTCTGCAAAGCCTACCCCGAGCTTTACGGCGATTACTTTGCTTTCGCTTGCCCGGACAGCTGGGCGCCACTCCTTCATCACTTCAGCAGCAAGCTGCTGAAGCATGCAAGGGCTGCCGGACTCGCGTTAACCGTCACTGATATCAAAGAAAAGCGCAACGAACTGCGCATCTACGTCGACGGAACAGATGCTGAGGCAGATCGAATCATCGAAGACGCTGAACAACAGTCGCTCCATGTTCCCGCCGAAGAACACCATCAGAGTTGACACCAAGGCAAGGATCCACATGGACCTCTTTCTTGATTGCGAATGGGCGGATATCGAGGCGTCAGAGCTGGTTTCTCTTGCTCTCGTATCCTCAGACGGTGAACACGTATTTTACGCCGAACGGCAAATCCTCCCCGAAGATCCAACCCCTTGGGTGAGTCTCGTTGTCTATCCGCTGCTTGATCGCGGACATTTTGCGATGAGCGACGCAGATATGACGCAGGGCCTCCGGGCCTTTCTCGCTCGAATCGCGAGACCCTGCATCTGCTACGACTTCGAAGCGGACCGACGCCTATGCGAGATGGTCATCAGAGGCACGCCGGGTCTTCATTCGGATCAACCAATCGCCTCGGCACTGTCATGGCTATACCTCAGTGACATCCGCCCTGCCCTTGACCGCTGGTGGAGCACACACTCTGCGTTGGCAAACAAGCGGCATCACGCGCTGGTGGATGCACAAGCACTCCGTGCGGCGTATCTCAGCCAATGGGGGATCTGACGTAGTGATCGTCTATCTCGATTTAGACGGCGTTCTTCACCACTACGACGTCTATCTCGACCAACGCAACCGAACCATCCTTCGTGGAATGGGGGTTCTGTTCGAGTACGCCTCTCGACTCGAAAGCATTTTGGCCCCCTACCCCGACGCCAAGATCGTGTTGTCGACAAGCTGGGTAAGGGTCAAAGGCTTCCAATATGCAGCGGATCGACTACCCGATGGCCTCAAGAGTCGTGTCATCGGCGCGACCTGGCACAGCAAAGTGGCTGCCGATTATCAATTGCTCTATTGGTGGCTAAATCACTCAACGCGATACGACCAGATTGCCAGGGATGTCCGTCGACGAATGCCCGACGACTAGTTAGCCATTGATGACGATGTCGAAGGATGATGGCCCACTGAAGCCCGGCGCCACTTGATAGCGTGCGATCCAGTACTTGGGCTTAGCCAACCCGACGTCCGTCTAGCATTGGAATGAGGCTAGCCACAATGGCTATCCGTCGCTGACAAGCACCTCAAAAGGAGCATGTCGTGCGATACCACCTCTCCCTTGAGATGGTACCTCAATGACCTATGAGTAAGACGCCTATACGTTGGCAGCCCAGTGGGGGACGCCAGGCCATCACTTTTGGCGGATTCTGGTCCAATGTGGCGCCCCTCCCAAACCGACCTATTATTCATTTGAGGGGCCTGCCCAACGGAGGTGGCGTCTTGCTCTTCGTCGCGGTGCCTGGGTCCTCTCCAGCGCGCGTTACACACTCGCCCACCTCGCAAGAAATTGCTCCCTATTGTATTTTTACAGCATTCTGTAATTAGTTTGCCGAGCCGATTGCGTTGACGGGCATAGCTTGAGCTAGATGTGTCGACTCCCCTCAGATCAGTGCCACGAATAACTAGAGGTGGCCGGATCGTTCTGGACACGGAATTCGGCGGGCGTCAGCCCGCCGAGGC